>NZ_FOUS01000044.1 GCF_900114915.1 Bradyrhizobium sp. Rc3b | reverse complement strand
GCCGCCGAGCTTGGGCTCGCCGAGATTACGGTCAAGATCTACCGGGGACACGTAATGAAGAAGATGCGTGCACGGTCGCTGGCCGACTTGATCAGAATGACTGAGACGTTGGGAATTGGCGCAAATCGTCCTGAACAAACACAAGTATGATTTTACAATTTCATCAGTCGAGCCGATCTTTAGCCGAAGGTGGCTAATGCTTGCAGCCGCTATTCCCGCTTCAGGAGGGCTCGTCTTGTCCACGCCTTTGATTTTCGTCGTTGACGACAACGCCTCAGTCTGTGCGGCGACAGAGAATTTTTTGAAATCGCGTGGCTACATCGCCCAAATATTTGCCTCGGCCAAACACAGAGGAGCCCGGAGCAGGCTAGAACGCTTTGAGAAGCAGTAGGGTTGATTGCGATTGCTGGGGTTTGGAATAACCGGCTTGGTTGCGCGCTCATCGAGTTCTTCACGCAATTCGGCGCTATAGGCTTTGTCAGCGAGCATCCATTTCGGCCGCTTGACCCTGCGCACGAGACCGGCACGTTGCGCAGCCAGGACCTCAAGCGGGTCACGGTAGATACCACAGTGCAGTCGAAGGCCATCACCATTCCGACCGATGCCGAGCTCCTGCATGCGGCCATCAAGGGCCTCAATCACCTGGCGAGAAGGCACGGGGTCAGGTCTGCCAATCCTATGCTCGCGCGGCCAAGGCCGCCGCGATGATGGCTTCCCGCTACGCTCGCGCCAAACAGTTCAGGCGGCATCAGGGACAGTTGCGTACCCTGTGTAGCAGGCTCGGCCCAATCATTCGCGACATCCGCCGCAAGCTCGAGGGCCGGCCGGCACTGGAGGAGCCCTTCGCCCTTCAACTCGGCTGGGCCGCGCACATTCGTTCGCAGCAGCAGCGCCAGCGCGGCTGGAAGCTTTATTCCTTCCATGCTCCGGAGGTGGAGTGCATCGGCAAAGTCAAGGCCGCCGTGCCCTACGAGTTCGACGTGAAGGCCTCCGTCGTCACCAACAATCGCCGCGCTCCCGGCGGACTGTTCGTGCAGCACGCGAGCGAAATGCCCGACAATCCGTATGATGGCACACCCTGCGGGACGTCATCGAGCGCACCGAGACGCTCACCGGCTGTCCGATCGAGCGGGCCTATGTCGACAAGGGGTACCGCGGCCACGATGCGCAGAATCCCCGTCGCGTCTTCAGCTCCGGCCAGAAGCGCAGGGTCTTCGGTGTCATCAAGCGCGAGCTGCGCCGTCGCTCTGCCATCGAGCCCATCATCGGGCACATAAAGGCCGAAGGCCACCTCGGGCGCGGCTACCTCTAAGGCTGCGCCGGCGACGCCGCCAATGTCGTCCTCTCAGCCGTCGGCCACAACTTCCAGCCGCATCCTCGCCCGGCCCAGAGAACCCTTGGGCGTCTTCCGCGAGTTGCTAATGGCGAACGGTCGCCTCTCCAACACAGCTCAATCCGGCTTCTTAACTCAGGAGTTGGAGCTTGGAGGCCAAAGTGCGGTTCATTCGGCCACTGGGTCCGGATGCGAAAGACCAATGCCGTACCACAAGCGGCACTCTATCGAGTCGCTTAACTAGTCTCGTATCGAGTCACCTGCGTGCCCCGCGCCCCGTTCCGGCCAAAGGATACCCTGGATAGCCGGTAAAAGCGGAACCTAACAAGGACTTGCAGAACGCAGGCGTGAGCTTGCCGCGGTGGATCACGACGTCTTCGTGACCCGTTGCAGCTCGAGCGTTCTGCCAGAGGCGATTGTAGCCGCGCTGTTCGTTGGATTTCACGTGGCAAGCGGCGAATTCGGCGTCAATCAATGTCGTTAACTGCCACGCATAGACCGGCCGCTTCGTATGGATGTGCACCCACATCGGATTCACCGCACCATTGCGCAGTGGCGTAGGCTGCAGCTTGAGCTCGAACAGCGTTCCGGGCTCACCCTTCAGCGCGCGCGGTGACTCCAAGGGAGCCAACTCCTCGGCCGCCTGCAACCGTTCGAGGTACTTCTGCGAGGGAAACGCATAGGTCTTCATGCAATCGATCTCGATCGAAGCCTTTTGCGCCGTCGCAGTACGTGCCTGCCCCTTAACCTCCGACAACATCGCCTTGAGGCGAACTATTTTTTTTTGCACTTCGGGCACTTGGATAGGCGTGAGTAGGCCACGTCGGCGAGGTTCGTCCAGCGCGGTTACACAGGCCTCAATCTCCGCGGATTGGCCCTGCAGCCGCTCAACCACGGTGTCCACGACGTGCTCGGCATCTTCGGGCTTCATGTGGCGCGCTCGCGAAACGGCTCTTTGCTCACTGCGCAGATCGAATTGCAAGAGTTCGTCTAATCGCGCGAGCAGGCGCGTCAGTGTCTCCTTCGATGGCGGGGCTTGCCATATTGCCAAGTGTTCCCTCGCGGAGGATGACATCCTCGTATGCGCCTCCTCCGGGCTCGCGAGTTTCTTCGTGCCCAGATCCGAGAGCACAATAACCTTGGTGGTTGGCGTCGTAACGGCGTCGGGCCTAGCGAGCTGCGGCTCGGGCTGCCCGGCTGCCGAACTCCCCGCACCTCCGGCCTGCCTGCGCTTGCCCTTCCCTTTCCTTCGCGCTGGACTGCCTTCGGCCGCCGGGTCGTTGCCGGCAGCGTCGGCCGGTAACGCAAGGCCAGCCTCCGTTGGCGGTGCAATGATGGCTGGTGTCTTCGGCTGCACTGCTAGCAGGCGCATGACCTCATGGGCCGTGACCCACGCTTCTTCCACGATCTGATCCAACAGATCCAACGGAAGCTCGGGACTTGCTCCCTTATTCCTTAGCTCGGCAACCATGTTGGGCAGCGCCGACGCAAATTCCGATAGCCGCTCCATGACCCCTTCCAGAACGGCGCAGTGCTCTGCGTCGAGGGCTTGTCCTTTGCTGTTCAGAACAGCGTCGCCCGTTGAGAGGAATGCCGGAACAACATCGCCCATGAAGATTCCGAGTAGACGTGCCCGACCGTTCTCACCCAAGAGGATTTGCCTGACGGCCGGGTCGAGCGTGCTCGCGTGCGACTCAATCATGACCCGCGCGAGAAGGACTTGCGATTGCAGATGCACGCACCTCGTATTCAGTGCCCAGCCGGTATGCAGCCGTAGTGTCGCCTGTTCGGCCTGTCGCATTTCGGCCGTTGCGCTTGGCAAGCTGGCAGTGGCTGCGCAGACGGACTGCATCCGTTCAGAGCGCAATGCCTTCTTTTCCCACCATTCCGTGCAGGCCAGATAGTGTTTCGCCACACCGGAAGCCGCTCGAATCAGCTGGTCGGGCGGAGCATTGGATTGGCGCATCCGCTCGAGTATCTTTCCCGCATTCTCCCTACTCTTCTCCAAGGCGTAGATGGTCGGTGCGGCCAGCGCGTTGCATTCGTTCCCCGCATCCAGAGTCCGGTCACGAATTCGGCAAGCCTGCTCTTCGGACAGAATGCTGCGCGCCACATCTGGAGACAGGCTCGCGTAATAGTCCAGAACTGCTGCGCCAGCTTTGACAACCTGATCGATCAGCTCTTGCGCCTCAGACGAGCTCTGAGCGCCCATGGCAGCACTGTGGCAAGCATCAAGTTCCTCAAGCAGGCCGTCCATATTTTGTTTCGCTGCGTTGATCCCCTCACCGCTTGAGGAAATGGGGACTGCCACACCCGAACCTGAGGGCAGGCTCGCGAGCGTCGCCATGCTATCTTCAGAGCGCATCCGCTCCACGACGGAGTTGAAAACTCGGTCGCCTTCCGCAGGGACACACTTTGGCTCCGAGTGCGCACTGCTCGATACCGACGTGGTGTCGGCTCCCGCAGCCCAAACGTGCGGTTCGCCAGGTCGGCCAATGCCCGTCATGTTCCATCTCCCATACGGTCAACAATGCGCAGCGTCCCTGGATAGGCCACCTGGCTGACGGTTGGCTGACGAAGGATGCTCTCCGAATGCACCACCCCGCCGTCCTAGTTCAATTTCATGGAAGCTGTTGTGGTGCTGAGGCAGCAATAGGGGATGACCCATAAGGTGCGGGATAGTCGATTGTAGCGCCGGTCCGCATTCCGCTGCCTCGCCGTGACCAGTATGGAAATGTGCGCTGCCAGAAATAGCCTTGCCAAAGTCATTCCCGAATACCGAAAGCCGTCGAGCATGGCGAACCGCAGGGTCGATTGTCAGGTTTTCGGCAGCAGCAAAGCTCTTATTAACCGGGAGGAGATGCTATTGTTCGACCAAAGAGTTTCGGATCCAACTATGCGTAGATCTGGCTCGATGTGGAACGTCTGTCAACTCGACCTCTTCTTCTCGCGTTCGAGTGAGCAGAACTTACGCTGCGCAAGTCCTTTTCAGTATAGGACCTCGCCGAGGATGCTGCCCAGTTAAGCGCACTTAGAATACGCTCATAAAAATAGCGCAGTGAGCGTGCCAAGCCCACCGAGCGCCAATCCGATATCGGCGAACTACCGTTAGCCCGTCTCGAAACAGCAGAAAGCGTGAGAATCGGTTCCACCACCAAGATTGCTCCGACCGATATCGCGACGATTATGCAGATATTTCGAGACGCATGTATCCCAGTGCATGTCCGAAGACGAGAAGGATACCGCCGAAGGGTATCAGCAGAAACATCGGCAAGAGCGTTGTCAGGTCCCCGCCGGCCTTTCCAAACTGCTTTGAGGCAATCAACCCTGCGATTATCGAAAGCGCTACTAAGAAATGGCGTCCACCGCTCAATCTTCAATGCTGAACTCAGCGCCTGACGTATCGAAAGCGCTGTCAAGGTGGTTTCCAATAATGGACAGCATCTCCTGGCTGCCTTGGACGGCGTGAGCGTCGATCTACAGGATGCATGCACATGATCCGAGGCTAGCGGCATGGGCCTGAACACGACCTCGGTCCGGATCAAGGTGACCTCTCAAGGATGTGAAACCGGAGGTGACGCGGCGGCTCTTCAATATCGTTCAGGAAATCGGCGCGAAGACGATCCATTATTTCTATGACTTCGGTGACAGCGTAAGCGGCAAAGAGATCCCATCTGGCGGAGTGGTGAGCGATCGGCTATCGGCTGCGGAGTCTGTGAGCCGATGTGAGCTTCTATGTCTGCACCTAGTTCTGAAACTAGAACCTTCCATATGATCGAAGCGGTCGCCGAGCGACTTGAGGGGGCCCCGCGACAACTTCGCCGACGCTGGTCGGATGAGTTCAAGGCACAAGTCGTGGCAGAGGCGCTGGAGCCCGGCGCGAGTGTGTCGGGGATCGCCCATCGCATCGGCATTCACCCGTCGCAGCTCTTCGCCTGGCGTCGCGATGCTCGGGCCGAACGAACTTACCCCTCGCGGCCTTCGAGTCGCGAAGCCGCGGTGGCGTGCATGTCAGTGATCGAGATTTACATTGGCGAGGTGGTCGTGCGCGCCGGCGGGGATATCGACGAGGCCCACTTACAGCGGGTGATCCGGGCGGTCCGATCGGCATGATTCCCTCTGGTGTGAAGGTGTTCCTCGCCAGCCATCCGGTCGACTTCCGCAAGGGCATCGATGGCCTTGTTGCGCTTGTGCGCGATGCCGGCTCAGATCCGTTCGACGGGGCGCTTTATGTGTTCCGGGCCAAAAGAGCCGACAGAATCAAGATCGTATGGTGGGATGGCTCCGGCGTGTGCCTCTATTTGAAACGGCTTGAAAAGGCGAAGTTCTGCTGGCCGCGGATCGGGCATCATCGGGTGCAGCTCACCTCCGCGCAGTTGATGGCACTGGTGGATGGGATGGATTGGAAGCGGGTCCGGGCTGTGCCGGTCAGGCCGCCGGAGATTGTTGGGTAAAAGCGCTGCGGCGAAGTGAATCAACCGCCTGAAAGGACGAGAGAACCGGAGCAAAATGTGCTCTGGTCGCGTCAATGACGCCGCCCGATCTTGACCTCCCAAATGACGTAGAGATGCTGAAGGCCATGGTGCTTGCCATGGCCGAGAAGGCGGCCCGTGTCGATGCTCTGGAGAGCGAGGTCGACGATCTCAAGGCCCGCAACGCCGATGCCGACGCGCGCATCGCGCGGCTGACGCAGATCCTGAAGGCCTTTGACCGCGCCCGGTTCGGCCGACGATCGGAGAAGCTCGGCTCTGCGAGCATCGATGACGAACAGCAGGCCTTTGCCTTCGAGGAGATCGAGACCGGCATTGCTGCGATCAGGGCACAGGTCAACAGGGGCCGCGAGCGTGCGGATGGCAAACGCGCACCTCGTCGGCGCAAGGGCTTTGCGTCCCATCTGGAACGGATCGAGATTGTCATTGAGCCGGAAGCGTTGGCTGAGCATGCCGGCAAGCAGAAGGTGCTGATCGGCGAGGACGTGTCAGAGCGTCTGGATGTAGAGCCCGCCAAGTTCCGCGTCATCGTCACGCGCCGTCCCAAGTATGCCTTCAAGAACGAGGACGGCGTGATCCAGGCGCCGGCCCCAGCCCACATCATCGAGGGTGGCATTCCGACCGAAGCCCTTCTGGCCCAGATCGCCGTCTCCAAGTACGCCGATGGCCAGCCGCTCTACCGGCAGGAAGCCATCTACGCGCGCGACCAAGTCGAACTTGACCGCCAGCTGATGGCGCAATGGATGGGCAAGCTCGGCTTCGAGCTTGAGATCGTGGCCGACTACATCTTCAGCGAGGTCAAGAAGGCGGATCGGATCTTTGCCGACGAAACCACCTTGCCGACCCTCGCTCCCGGCTCCGGATCGACGAAGACGGCCTACTTATGGGCCTATGCCCGAGATGACCGAACCTTTGGCCGCAGCGTTCCGCCGATGGTGGCGTATCGCTTCGAAGATAGCCGCGCCGGCGAATGCGCGGCCCGGCATCTCAATGGTTATCGCGGCATCCTGCAGGTTGATGGATACGCCGCCTATAACAAGTTGGCGCGACCCGATCGCGGCAATGATGGCATCACGTTGGCCGGCTGCTGGTCACACAGCAGGCGCAAGTTCTACGAGCTGCATGTTGCAGGAAGCTCGAAAGTGGCAACGACGACGGTCGAACGGATGGCAAAGCTCTGGCAAGTCGAGAAGACCGTGCGTGGCCAAAGCCCCGACGCACGCGTTGCCGCGCGCCAACAAGCCTCCGCAGCGGTCGTCGCAGATCTCTTCGATCTCTGGCAGCAAACCTTGCGGCGGATCTCCGGCAAATCAAAACTGGCCGAGGCAATCCGCTACGCCGTCTCGCGCCGCCCCCTCTTCGAACGCTTCCTCACCGACGGCCGCATTGAGCTCGACTCCAACATCGTCGAGCGCGCCATCAGACCACAGACAATTACAAGAAAGAATAGCCTCTTCGCGGGCAGCGACGGCGGCGGACGAACCTGGGCGACCATCGCAACACTGCTGCAGACGGCGAAAATGAACAACGTCGATCCGTTCGCCTGGCTCAGCCTAACGCTGCAGCGTATCGCCAACGGCTGGCCGAGCAGCGAAATCGACGCGCTTATGCCATGGAACCACGCCGCCTGACGGCCGCAGCTTGCCGCTTAC
>NZ_FOUS01000006.1 GCF_900114915.1 Bradyrhizobium sp. Rc3b | reverse complement strand
AAACCAACGAAGCGCTTGAATGACAACCGGTCGCCCAGCGCCTCCTCCAGTTCGCGCTCCGAAAGACCGTAGAGCGACTGCAGCAGCACCGCGCGAAACAGCACAAGCACCGGATAGCCTGGACGACCGGGGCTCCCTTCATCCCGCAAATGGCCGATCAGCTTCTCGAACCGGTACCACTTGACCAGGCCAGCCAACCGATCCAGCGCCGCATTGGCGCCGGCGCCCTTCGGCATCAGCGCTTCCACAAAGCTCGGCTGTCCTGTCCGCTTCACCGCCATCGTCATTCCCCCAAGGCTTTGCCCTAGGGAATCACAACTGGCGGATTACGCAACAGGCCCACAAGGGGAGAAGGGAAGAACCCTGGAACGACGATGCTCCGACTAAGGCTTCGGCGGGTGAATGAACGCCCAGGGGCTGACCTCCGAATCGCGCGTCACCTCGACCGAGATCAGATACGGCCCGCTATGCGCGAGCGCCTTTTCCAGCACGGCCTTGAACTGATCCGGCGCCGTGACACGCGCAGCCGCAACGCCAAAAGACTCCGCGAGCTTGACGAAATCCGGATTGACGAGGTCGGACGCCACTACGCGGCCGTCGAAACGTTCGCGCTGGTCGCGGCGGACATTGCCATAGGCGTTGTTGTTAAACACCAGTGTCACCACGCCGATGTTGAACTGCACGGCGGTGGAAAGCTCCTGCACGCCGAACATGAAGCCGCCGTCGCCGGTGATCGCCACCACCGGCTTGTCGGGGTTGGCGACCTTGGCACCTAGCGCGGTCGGGAAGCCCGAGCCGAGCGTGCCCTGATAGCCTGACGTGATGAAGGTGCGCGGCTGGTAGATCGGAAAGCCGTACCAGGAGGCAAAGCCGACCTGCGACAGTTCATCGGTGACGATCGCGTTCGCCGGCAGCACCTCGCGCAGGATGTTGAGATACGCCATCTGCGGCTGGATGCGCTGGATCTCGGCTTGCGCGGCCGCGGTCGCCTCGCGGATGTCCTCCCGCCGGCCACGGGTCCGCGTAAAGCCGGCTTTCTTCACGGCCGCGACGAGATCGGCCGTTCCGGCCTTGGCATCGGCGACGATGGCGGCATCGACGACGACCCGGCGCGTCTCGGTCGGGTCGATGTCGATCCGAACCGATTTCAGCCCCTTCGGCTGATAGGGCCAGCGGAAGCCGGATGCCGGCAGCTCTGCGCGGGTGCCGATTGCGATCATCACATCGGTTGTCGGCCACAGCTTGTAGGCCGCGGCCATGGTGAGGCCCAGCTCATGCGCATTGGAGACGATGCCGCGGCCGCTGCGGAAGGCGACCACGGGCGCATCGATCATCTCGGCGAGCTCGAGGATCTCCTCGCCTGCCTCGATCGCGCCGCTGCCGACGAAGATCATCGGCGCCTTGCTCGCCTTGATCAGCGCGGCGGCCTGCTTGATCAGATCCGGATCGGGCTGCGGCGCGGGCAGCGGCTCCAGCACCCGGGCAGCGGCGGTGTCCGCGCGCTGGGTGAAGACGTCCCAGGGCATCTCGACCGAGGCCGGGCCACGCCGTCCCGACATCATCTCCTGGAAGGCGCGCGCGACGACAGTCGGCGCATTGCCGGGATATTCGATCCGGTCGGCCCATTTCACATAGGTGCGCAAGGTCGCGAGCTGGTCCGGCATCTCGTGCAGATGGCCGCGGCCCTTGCCCAGAAACTGCGTCGGCACCTGGCCGGTGACGCACAGCATCGGCTCGTTGCAGCCGAACGCGGTGAGCAGTGCGGCGCTCGCATTGAGCACGCCGGGGCCGGGCACCACGCTGAACACGCCGGGCTTGCCGCTGGAGCGCGCATAGCCGAACGCCATGTAGCCGCAGGCCTGCTCGTGCCGCGCGCCGATCACCTTGAGCTGGGCCTGATGGAAGGCGTCGAACAGGCCGTAGACCTGCGCGCCCGGCAGGCCGAACACGGTGTCGACGCCATGGGCGACCAGGCCGCTTACGATCGCTTCGCCGCCGGTGAGGGTGGTCATTGCATCATTCCAATCTTGTTCAGGCTTCGTCGACGACACCGTTGCGCAAGCTGCCGATGCCTTCGGCCGTGACCTCGATGACGTCGCCGGGCTTCAGGTAACGCGGCGGATCGAACCGGGCACCAGCGCCGGTCGGCGTGCCCGTGACGATGATATCGCCGGGGACGAGCGTTGCGAAGGTGGAGATATAGTTGATGAGATAGCGGAAGGAGAACATCAGCCGGCTGGTGCGATCGTCCTGCCTGAGCTCGCCGTTGACATGCGTGGTGAGCCTGACATCGGCGATCTGCGATTCCTGGACGTAGGGCACGAGCCATGGGCCGAGGCTGCCGCTGGAATCAAAGTTCTTGCCTTGGGTGACGTTGAACTTGGCGTGGCGCAGCCAGTCGCGCACCGAGCCTTCGTTGCACAGCGTGAGCGCCGCGATGTGATCGAGCGCGCTGCTTTCCGGAATATGCCGTCCTTGCTTGCCGATCACCAGCACGATCTCGCCCTCATAATCGAGCTGCGCGGACGCCCGCGGGCGCACCAGCGGCGTGTCGTGGCCGACGAAGGAGCGGGGCGAGCGCATGAACATGCTCGGATATTTCGGCGCGTCCTGGCCGTCCTTGTATTCGGCGTTACGGTCGGGATAGTTGACGCCGATGCAGATGATCTTCTCCGGCGCGGGCACTGGCGGCAGCCAGGTGATATCGGCGATCGGTTGATCCGGCGTGCGGCCGGCGGCTTCCTCGGCAAGGCTCACGAGCTTGCCGGCCGCGATCACCTCGCGCAGCGTCGGATAGTGTTTTGCGTAGCGCGCGGAGAGGTCGACGATGCCGCCCTCGAGGACGGCACCGTAGCTGACATCACCCTTGACGGAATAGGTGGCGAGGCGAGGGAGTTTCATCAATCCGCCACCAGCACGTCGGCCACAAACTTCGGCTCACGCACGGCTTGCCCACTAAACAGCGAGCCCTGCTCGAACCAGGAACGCGGCGCGGGTGCGCCCCACAGCGTCTGGCGGCGCGGATCGCGCAGCGACCAGCGTAGCGGCTCATGGTCGTGATCTCCGGTGAAATAGTCGCTGGTGTAGAGCTCGAGCCGGTGTCCGTCGGGATCGCGCACATAGAGGAAGAATGCGTTGGAGATGCCGTGGCGTCCGGGGCCGCGCTCGATGTTCTTGACGAAGCCTTGGGACGCCATGACGTCGCAGAGATGGATGATGTTCATCGCCGTCGGCGTCCAGTAGGCGAAATGGTGCAGGCGAGGGCCCTTGCCGTTGGTGATGGCGAAGTCGTGGACATTGCCCTTGCGATGCATCCAGGCCGCGGCGATGCGGCCGTTCGGTCCATCCTCCTCGGCATATTCAGTGAGGCGGAAGCCGAGCCGGGCGTAGAACTCGACGGTGTCCTGCACCTCGGCGGCGAAGACGTTGAAATGATCGAGCCGCTGCGGGTGGCAGCCCCGGTAGAGATCATAGCGGCGCAGCAGATGCGGCCGCCGGTCCATCGACGCATAGAGCTCGATCTGGAAGCCGAAGGGGTCGGTGAACTGCAGGGTCCGGCCCTGGAACGGCTGGTCGACGAAGGCGTAGGAGAGGCCGTTCTCGGAAAGGAAAGCAGCGGCCTTGTCGAGATCCCCATCGTTGCCGACCTTGAAACCGAGCCGCGCGCACGCCGGGACTGCAGCCTTCCGCAGCACTAAAGAGTGGTGCTGATGCTCCTCCGCGGCGCGCAGGTACACGACCTTGTCGTCGGCGTCCTCGACGTGCAGGCCGACAATGGTCTCATAGAACTCGCGGCTCAGCTTCAAATCGGTGACGTCAAGCACGACGTGGCTGGAGCGGATGATGTTGAACGGCGGCTCGAAGATGTGTTGCGGTACGGGCATTTGCGTTTCCCCTCGGCTCGGTCGTCATTCCGGGCGGCTCGAAGAGCCGAACTATGGTGCGCAATTGCGCACCTGAGAATCTCGAGGTTCCGGATTCGCTTCGCGCTCCGGAACGACGAAGCGTTAAATTCCCAGTTTCTGAATCTTGTGCGTGCCTCGCGCCAGCGAGACGTGCTTGGTTTCCATGTAGAAATCGAACGAGTAATCGCCGCCGTCGCGGCCGATGCCGGACGCCTTCATGCCGCCGAACGGCGTCGGCAGATGGCGGACATTCTCCGAGTTGAGCCAGATCATGCCAGCCTCCAGCGCATCGGCGACGCGCAGTGCACGGCCGACATCGTTGGTCCAGACATAGCCGGTCAGGCCATAGCGGATGTCGTTGGCGATCTCGACGGCTTCAGCCTCGTCCTTGAAGGGCAGCACGGTGAGGAACGGTCCGAACACCTCCTCCTGCGCCACGCGCATCTTGCCGTGTGCGCCGGTGACCAAGGTAGGCTCGACATAATGTCCGCCGCCCGGGCCGTCATGGGCGTTGCCGCCGACGGCGATCACAGCGCCGTCCTGGCGCGCGACGTCGAAATAGGAGCACACTTTTGCCAGATGCCGCTCGTGGATCAGCGGCCCGATCTCGGTGGCGGGATCGAGGGGATGGCCGACCTTCAGGGCCTTCACGCGCGCGGTGAGCTTCTCCGTGAACTTGTCGGCAATGCCGGCCTGAACCAGGAGGCGGCTCGATGACGTGCAGCGTTCGCCGTTGAGCGAGTAGATCATGAACACGACGGCATCGAGCGCGCGGTCGAGATCGGCATCGTCGAACACGATCACGGGGTTCTTGCCGCCGAGCTCGAAATGCACGCGCTTCAACGTCGGCGCGCCCTGCACCATGATCGCCGAGCCCGTCGCGCTCTCGCCGACGAAGCCGATCGCCTTGATCGCGGGGTGCTCGGTCAGCGCCTTGCCGGCCTCCTCACCAAAGCCGTGGACGGTGTTGAGCACGCCGTCGGGAACGCCGGCCTGTTTGACGAGCTTGCTGAGCATGTCCGCGGTGACCGGCGACCATTCCGCCGGCTTGTGCACGACGGTGCAGCCGGCGGCAAGCGCGGGGGCGATCTTCCAGGTCGAGAGCATGAACGGCGTATTCCACGGCGTGATCACGCCGACCGGGCCGATCGGCACGCGCGTCGAGATATTCCAGTGCTCGTCGCTCGGCGTGTTGAGGCCGTCGCGCGCCTCGGCGCATTTGTCGGCGAAGAAGCGGAAATTCTCGGCGGCGCGGATCGCGGCCTTGGCCATGAAGCGATAGGCCTGGCCGGTGTCGATGCATTCGAGCACCGCGATGTCGTCGGCGTTGTCCTCGATCGCGTCGGCCACGCGATGCAGCAGCTTCTTCCGCATCGCCGGGCCCATGTCGCGCCAGGACTTGAAGGCAAGCGAAGCGGCCGTTGCGGCGCGGTCGATGTCTTCGGCGGTGCCGCGCGCGACGCTCGCGAGCGTCGTGCCGTCGACCGGTGACTTCGTCTCGAACGTCTCGCCGGAGATCGAGGCAACGGCCTTGCCGTCGATCATGTGACCGATGCCGTCGGCACGCAGCTTCTTCAGCAGCGGTGCGACGCGGTCGCGGTTGGCCTGGAATACATCGGCTTTCGGACTGGGCTTATCCATGGGCGGCTTCCACTTTCAGGGCGTCGTGGATGTTGTTGCGCTTCCAGCTGGTGTCCTTGTCGTTGATCTGCATGTCGAACGACAAAGCGAATTTGCTGGCAGCGAAGACGGGATCGAGATGGCGGGAGAGTGCCTGGAAGACGTGCTCGCCGGCTTTCTGGCGCGTGGGAAGGTCGCGGCCTTCGCCGATGCGCAGCACCATGTCGAGAAAGCCGTAGTCTTGCCTGTCATCGGCGATCGCATAGTGCTCGCACCTGATGGCGCGGACGCGGATGCCGCCGAGCGGGAAGATGCCAGTCTCGACCGCCGCCTTGCGCACGATCTCGCACACCGCCGCGATGTCGAGGCGGCCGTCGAGATTGGCCGAATATTCAATCGTGAAATGCGGCATCGCGGTTTCACTCCCTGTATTCTTGTGCGCCTTAAGCGAAGTAGCAGCTGACCGATCCGTAGGCGCCATAATCGGCCTGAATTGTGTCGCCCTTGCGGGTCTCGATCGGGCGGATGAAGGAGCCGGCAAGCACGACCTGTCCAGGCTCCAGCGCAAGGCCGAGCGGCGCGATCTTGTTGGCGAGCCAGGCCACAGCGGTCGCCGGGTGATTGAGCACGCCGGCGGCAAGGCCGGTCTCCTCGATCTGGCCGTTCTTGAAACACAGCGCGCCGATCCAGCGCAGGTCTGCATCCAAAGGCCGGATCGGCCGCCCGCCGAGCACGATGCCGGCATTCGCCGCATTGTCGGCGATGGTGTCGAAGATCTTTCGCGTCGCTTTGGTCTGGGGATCGACGCGCTCGATCCGCGTATCCAGAATCTCCAGGGCCGGCACCACGAAGTCGGTGGCGTTGAGCACGTCGAATAGCGTGCAGTCCGGCCCTGCGAGCCGCTTGCTCATGACGAAGGCGAGCTCGGCTTCGACCCGCGTGGCAATGAAGCGCTCGGTCGGAATGATCCCGCCATCGGCGAAGAACATGTCGTCGAGCAGCACGCCGGAATCGGGCTCGTCGATGTTGAGCGCGCCCTGCATCGCCTTCGAGGTCAGGCCGATCTTGTGGCCCTTGACGATGCGCCCCTCGGCGATCTTGACGTCGACCCAGGCCTTCTGAATCGCGTAGGCATCGGTGATGGTGATGCCGGAGAAATCCTGCGACAGCTGCCGGATCTGCACGCGGGTCTTCTCCGCCTGATGCAGACGCCGTGCGCAAGCTTGGATATCGTCGTTGGAAAGCGCCATTTGTGATCATACAAACTGAGGTGCCGGGAGATACTTAACATGTTAAGTGAATGCGTCAAACAC
The DNA here is from genome assembly GCF_900114915.1 of Bradyrhizobium sp. Rc3b. Taxonomy (GTDB): domain Bacteria; phylum Pseudomonadota; class Alphaproteobacteria; order Rhizobiales; family Xanthobacteraceae; genus Bradyrhizobium. The sequence continues at coordinate 448,391 of NZ_FOUS01000006.1, read as the reverse complement.
AATTTCGGCTTGCTGCACTGCAAACGTTTTGCGGTTTGAAAGGGCATCATGGTGAAGAGACCGGCTGATCCAGCCAACGGAAGCGCGCCTGCCGCACGGCAGGTGCCGATGCGCGATTTCTCCCGCTCGCTGCCGATGTCGCTGCTGCGAGCCCGCGAAGCGGTGATGCGGCAGTTTCGTCCCTCGCTGCGCGAGCACGGCTTGACCGAGCAGCAATGGCGCATCCTGCGTGCACTGGCGGCGATCGAAACGGTCGAGGTCACGGAACTCGCCCGCACGGCGTTCCTGCTCGGACCGAGCCTGTCGCGCATCCTGCGCGATCTCGAGGCGCGCAATCTGATCGAACGAAAGACGGCGAAGGCGGACCAGCGCCGCAGCATGGTCTCGATCTCGAAAGAGGGCGTGAAGCTGATGGCCTCGGTGGCGCCGACGTCGGAAGCGATCTATGCCGAAATCACGCGACGCTTCGGTGCACGCAAGCTCGCCGAATTGCAGGAGATGCTCGGTGCGCTCGAACAGAGTCTTGCAGAGCTTGGCGCAAGCGAGGAGGCAAGTGCCGAAGAGTGAGCACGTGATGGCCGGAACCTGGTCGTCGGCGATGGTTTGACGTCGATTCGAAGGTGGGCGACGCTGGCCGTGTCGATGCCAGGGGCTAAACTGCCCATGCACGCCGAGCCGATGCGGGGGATCGGGGGCGCCGATTCCGGGCGATCCGGGGCGGAAAATCGTGACAGAGCGGCCCGATCCCTTGCCGGATGACACCCCAGGCGGCAATAGTGGGCGCCGCCCGCGAGGTCAGTGTCAGCGAAGTCGGTATCCAGCGCGCGAGCGCATAGGCGTTGCGTCATTGCGAGCGTAGCGCGGCGCTCCGGTTCGCGCTAACAGCGGGTCGTGCTGTCGCGGCGCTCGTCATGGTGACGAAGGTTCAAACAACAAAGAAGGAAGGCAACGTGGCGAACAAGGTCAAGGAAATCTGGAAGTCGGGCAAGGCCGTGGTCAACGCGTGGCTCGCTATACCCTCCGGCTTCTCGGCCGAGATGATCGCGCAATGCGGCTTCGACAGCGTCACCGTCGACATGCAGCATGGCGTGCAGGACTATCTGTCGATGGTGCAGTGCTTCCAGGCCATGGACAAGCACCCCGTGACCCCGATGGTCCGCGTGCCCTGGAACGAGCCCGGCATCATCGGCAAGGTGCTCGACGGCGGCGCCTATGGCGTGATCTGCCCGATGGTCAACACGCCGCAGGAAGCCAGGAACCTCGTCTCCTATTCCAAATATCCGCCGCAGGGCGTGCGCTCCAACGGCCCGATCCGCGCCGGCATGTACGGCACCGCGGGCTCGTATCAGAAGACCGCGAATGCCGACACCATCCTGCTGCCGATGATGGAGACCAAGACCGCGGTCGAGAACATGGAAGCGATCCTCGACGTCGAAGGCATCGACGGCGTCTATATCGGCCCGTCCGACCTCGGCTTCTCCTACGGCCTCGAGCCCAAGCTCGACCGCAGCGAGCCCGAGATCCTGGCGATCTACGAGAAGATCATCAAGGAATGCGGCAAGCGCGGCCTCAACCCGGGCATCCATTGCAGCGGCGCCGAAGGCGCAGCGCGCGCCATCAACATGGGCTTCAAGCTGGTGACGCTCTCGAACGAGGTCGGCCTGATGACGACCTACGCCAAGATGCAGGTCAATGCCACCCGCAAGGATTCGGGCGGAAAGGCCTAAGACCTCGCGAATGGCGAATGGGGGGGAGCGAATAGTGCTGCTCCCCTTTTTCCATTCGCCACTCGCTACTCACTATTCGCTCAAGGAGACCTGCCATGACCATCAGCCCCGTCATCCGCCTGCATCCCGATGATGGCGTGCTGATCGCGCGCGCCAGCCTGCCGCCCGGCACCGTTGTTGCTGACGGCGTGACCACGGTCGAGCGCATTCCCTCCGGCCACAAGGTCGCGATCAAGCCGATCGCTGTGGGCGAGCCTGTCATCCGCTACGGCCAGATCATCGGCTTTGCGACCATTCCGATCGCGCCGGGCCAGCACGTGCACGTGCAGAATATCGGCATGGGCGACTTCTCAAAAGACTATGCCTATTGCGCCGACGTCAAGCCGACGCCGAATTTCGACCTGCCGGCGACCTTCGAGGGCATCCGCCGTCCGGACGGCCGCGTCGCCACGCGCAACTATATCGGCATCCTCACCTCGGTGAATTGCAGTGCCCATGTCGCAAGCCTCGTCGCCGACGTCTTCAAGAAGAATCCCTTCACCGGCGACAATCCGCTGGCCGATTTCCCCAATGTCGACGGTGTGGTCGCGCTGACCCACAAGACCGGCTGCGGCATGACGCAGAACGAGCCCTTGGCGCTGCTCCGCCGCACGCTCGGCGGCTATGCGCGCCACGTCAATTTCTCCCACGTCATCGTGCTCGGCCTCGGTTGCGAGGTGAACCAGATCGGCGGCCTGATGGAGGAGCAGAAGCTCGCGGGACGCCTGCGCGCGATGGACATCCAGGAGGTCGGCGGTACCCGCAAGACGGTGGAGGCGGGCATCGCCTTCGTGCGCGAAGCGCTGGCTGACGCCAACAAGGTCAAGCGCGAGACGGTGCCGGCGAGCGAGCTCACCGTCGCCCTGCAATGCGGCGGCTCCGACGGCTATTCCGGCGTGTCCGCCAATCCCGCGCTCGGTGCGGCCAGCGATCTCATCGTGCGTCACGGCGGCACCGTGATCCTGTCGGAGACGCCGGAGACCTACGGCGCCGAGCATCTCTTGACGCGCCGCGCCGTCAGTCGCGAGGTCGGCGAGAAGCTGGTCGACCTGATGCGCTGGTGGGACGAATACACGGAGCGCGAAGGCGCCGAGATGAACGCCAATCCGAGCCCCGGCAACAAGGCCGGCGGCCTCACCACCATTCTTGAAAAATCGCTCGGCGCGATGGCGAAGGCCGGCACCACCAATCTCGTCGAGGTACTGCGTTACGCCGAGCCCATCACCAAGAAGGGTTTCGTCTTCATGGACACGCCCGGCTACGACCCTGTTGCGGCAACCGGGCAGGTCGCGGGCGGTGCCAATCTCGTCTGCTTCACCACGGGACGGGGCAGCGTGTTCGGCTGCAAGCCGGCGCCCTCGATCAAGCTCGCCACCAACACGCCCATGTACAAGCGCATGGAAGAGGACATGGACGTCAATTGCGGCACCATCCTCGAAGGCGAGGAGAGCGTGGAGCAATGCGGCCAGCGCATCTTCGAGCTCATTCTGAAGACCGCCTCCGGCCAGCCGACCAAGAGCGAGAGCTTCGATTTTGGCGGCGCCGAGTTCGCGCCCTGGGTGCTCGGCGCGACGATGTAATCGCGCGTCGCGCAGCATAGATGCAATTGCGTGTCATTGGGGGTAACGCGCGGGCGATGGGCAGCGCGTGTGGTCGCGCGAAATGCACCGATCGTTCGCTACGTAATGATACGGAGGCACGCTCCTCTCGCCGGGGATCTGCGGCTTACACCTGATTAACAATGTTGTCCTAGACAGGCGGATGATGCGCTCCACAGCGTGGTGGGGCCGGCCTTTTGAGGATCGAACCGATGCAAGCGATACGTCCTACTGGGGTGGAAAATCTCCTCGGTGAGGAGGAGCTGATTGTATCGAAGACCGATCTCAAAGGCCGCATCACCTACGCCAATGACGTCTTTCTCCGCATGGCGAAATACCCCTGGAAGCAGCTGATGGGCGCGCCCCACAGCCTGATCCGCCATCCCGACATGCCACGCTGCGTCTTCAAGCTGCTGTGGGATACGCTCCAGGCCAAGCAGGAAATCTTCGCCTACGTCGTCAATCTCGCGGGAGATGGCAGCCATTATTGGGTGTTCGCCCATGTCACCCCGACGCTCGACGATCACGGCAACATCATCGGCTATCACTCCAATCGACGCAGGCCCGATCCGGCGCCGGTCGAGCGCATCAAGCCGATCTACAAAGCGCTCTGTGCGGAAGAGGCGCGTCACGCCAATGCCAAGGACGGCATGCGTGCGAGCTTCGAAATGATGGTCGGTCTGCTCAAGCAAAACGGTGTCGGTTACGATGAATTTGTGCTCTCTCTCTAAGGCGCAGGGAGCGACCGCAGTCGCGTGCCTTCTCGCCAGCATCGCGTTCGTCGTCACGTTGCTCGGCTGGACCGGAATTGTCGGCGCAGCGCCGCTCGGCGCGGCGATCCTGCTGCTCGGCTACGCCGTCTGGTGTCAGCACCGCACGGCGGTGGCCGTCGATGAGGTCGCCGATGTCTGCCGCAAGGCGACGCGCGGCGATCTCGAAGCGCGGATCCTGAGCGAGCGGCAGGCCGGGCGGATCGGCGCCATCCAGAAGTCGGTCAACGACATGCTCGACATCACTGATGCCTTCGTGCGCGAGGCTTCGGCATCGATGGACTATGCCAGCCGCGGCAAGTATTTCCGCAAGATCCTCGCGCGCGGATTGCCCGGCTCGTTCCGCCGCTCGGCAACCGTCATCAATGCCGGCACCGACGGCCTCGGCCGCCGCGTGGTCGAGATCGCGGGCCTCGCAAAGCAGTTCGGCACGCATCTCGACGAAGTTGCGGGCAGCCTGATGAGCGCCGCGACCGACCTCGAATCCGATGCCGGCCAGATGGCGGCGGCGGCGGAGACGACGAACCGCCAGACCACCGGCATGCGCAGTGCGTCCGATCAGGCCTCGAGCAACGTTGCGACGGTGGCGAGCGCCGCGGAACAGCTCGCATCCTCGATCGCCGAGATCAGCCGCCAGGTGGCCGGCTCGACCACGAGCACCGGCCGCGCCGTCGACGAAGCCAATCGTGCCGGCAGCGAGATTCGTAGCCTCGCGGATGCGGCGCTGCGGATCGGCGACGTCGTCAAGCTGATCAGCGAGATCGCCGAGCAGACCAACCTGCTGGCGCTCAACGCCACGATCGAGGCGGCGCGGGCAGGCGAGGCCGGCCGCGGCTTCGCCGTCGTGGCCTCCGAGGTCAAGAGCCTCGCCAACCAGACCGCCAAGGCGACCGAGGAGATCAGCGCCAAGGTCGGCGAGATGCAGCAATCGACCACCAATTCGGTCGCGGCCGTCGAGGCGATCGCGCAGACCATCGCGGAGATCGACGGCATCACCGCCAGCATCGCCGCCTCGATCGAGCAGCAGGGCTCCGCGACCCGCGAGATCGCCCGCAACGTCCAGGAAGCATCAGTCGGCACCTCGCAGGTGTCCTCCAACGTGTCAGGCATCAGCGAAGCCGCTGCCGACACCGGCCGCGTCGCGAGCCGCGTCAACAGCGCCTCTGAACGCGTCCACGGCGAAGTCGAGACACTCAGGCGCGAAGTGACGCAATTCCTGCAGCGGCTGACGTCGGCGGCGTAGGGCTGCGCCGCTCACCGCTGTCGTCCCAGGCGTGCCCTGAAGCGCGCACCGGTCCGGGACCCATCACCAAAGGCAGAACCGTAGGGTGGGCAAAGGCGCGCACTTGCGCGCCGTGCCCACGAATTCTCACCAATCAAACGCAGGTCGTGGGCACGCTTCCGCCTTCGCTCTTCGAGCTACGGCGGACAAGTCGCTTTGCCCACCCTACGATACTGTCCGCGTAGCCCGCACCTTACCTAGGCACTCGCTGCCCGTTGTTAGTGCTTGATCGCGTCCACCTCAGGTGTTCTGCTCAAAAAAGCTGCTGGAGCATCGCACCCCGTGTCGATCTACGTCGCATTACACCACGTCACGCACTACAAATACGATCGCCCGATCGATGTCGGCCCGCAGACCATCCGCCTGCGGCCGGCGCCGCATACGCGCACGCCGATCATGAGCTATTCGCTCAAGGTCACGCCATCCAACCATTTCGTGAACTGGCAGCAGGATCCGCAGGGCAACTGGCTCGCCCGCTACGTCTTCCCGGAGAAGACGACCGAATTGAAGATCGAGGTCGACTTCACGGCGCAGATGACCGTGGTCAACCCGTTCGACTTCTTCGTCGAACCCTATGCCGACAGTTTTCCGTTCGACTATCCGAACGACCTGAAGACCGAACTGGCGCCTTATCTGGAGACCATCAAGCCCGATCGCCTGTTTGCGAAATATCTCGATACGATCCCGCAGGACGCTCCGAACACGGTCAACTTCCTGGTTGAGCTCAATCGCGAGCTTCAGAAGAAGATCCGCTACATCATCCGCATGGAGCCCGGCGTGCAGACGCCGGAGGAGACGCTCGCCTCGGGCGCAGGCTCGTGCCGCGACTCGGCCTGGCTCCTGATCCAGACCTTCCGTCATCTCGGCCTCGCCGCACGTTTCGTCTCCGGCTATCTCATCCAGATCCGTCCCGACATCGATCCGATCGAGGGACCGCCGGAAGTGGAGAACGACTTCACCGACCTGCACGCCTGGGCCGAGGTTTATCTGCCCGGCGCCGGCTGGATCGGTTTCGACGCGACCTCCGGCATGCTCGCGGGCGAGGGCCACATCCCGGTCGCCGCCACGCCGCATTATCGTTCAGCTGCGCCGATTTCCGGCAGCGCCGGCTTTGCCGAGGTCGAGTTCGCCTTCGATATGAGCGTCCGCCGCATCCGCGAGGCGCCGCGCATCACCAAGCCGTTCTCCGACGAATCCTGGGCGCGACTCAACGATCTCGGCGAGCAGGTCGACGGCGATCTCGCCGCGCAGGATGTGCGGCTCACCATGGGCGGCGAGCCCACCTTCGTCTCGGTCGACGATCTCGAAGCTGCGGAGTGGAATACGGAGGCCGTCGGCCCGACCAAGCGCGCGCTGGGCGACGATTTGATCCGCCGCCTGCGCACGCGCTTCGCGTCCGGCGGCCTGCTGCATTATGGCCAGGGCAAATGGTATCCGGGCGAGAGCCTGCCGCGCTGGGCGTTTGGCCTGTACTGGCGCAAGGACGGGGTGCCGATCTGGAAAAATGCCGACCTCATCGCCAGGATCGGGAATCCGCGGCGCGCCGAGACGAAGGATGCCGAGGCCTTCATGGAGGGTACGGTGGCGCGCCTCGGGCTCGATCCCGGCTACATCATCCCGGCTTACGAGGACACCGCCTACTGGCTCCAGAAGGAAGCCGAGCTCCCCGTCAACGTCGATCCCTCCGACTCCAAATTGTCCGATCCGGAAGCGCGCGCGCGGATGGCGCGGGTGTTCGACGAGGGCCTCAACACGCCGCGCGGCTTCGTGCTGCCGGTGCAGCGCTGGAACGCGCCGCCGCGCTGGCGCAGCGAGCGTTGGGCTCTCCGGCGCAATCACCTGTTCCTGATGCCCGGCGATTCCCCGCTCGGCCTGCGCTTGCCGATCGGCTCGCTCGGCCACGTCCCGCCGAACCAATATCCGTACATCGTCGAGCAGGACCCGATGGAGCCGCGGGGCAAGCTGCCGGTGTTCACGCTTGCGGCGCGCCCGCAGTCGCCGCCGCGGATCGCGCCGGAGCAGCTCAACACGTCGGTCCCGGTCCGCACCGCGATGTCGGTCGAGATCCGCGATGGCGTGCTCTGCGCCTTCATGCCGCCGGTCGAGCGCATCGAAGACTATCTCGAGCTGATCGCGGCGCTCGAAGCCACGGCCGAGGAGATGCAGCTCCCCGTCCACGTCGAGGGCTATCCGCCGCCGTTCGATCCGCGCATCGAGGTCATCAAGGTGACGCCGGATCCCGGTGTCATCGAGATCAACATCCAGCCGGCGAAGAGCTGGCGCGAGGCGGTCGACATCACCGCCGGCCTCTATGAGGACGCCGGGAAAGTTCGCCTCGGCGCCAACCGCTTCCTGGTCGACGGCCGCCACACCGGCACCGGCGGCGGCAACCACGTCGTTGTCGGCGGCTCCTCGCCGCAGGACTCGCCGTTCCTGCGCCGGCCCGACCTGCTCAAGAGTCTGGTCTTGTACTGGCAGCGGCATCCGTCGCTGTCCTACTTCTTCTCCGGCCTGTTCATCGGCCCGACCAGCCAGGCGCCGCGCATCGACGAAGCCCGCCACGACAGCATCTACGAGCTCGAAATCGCGCTCTCGCACGTGCCGCCGCCGGGCTACCAGACGCCGCTGTGGTTGGTCGACCGGCTGTTCCGGCATCTGCTCGTCGATATCACCGGCAACACCCATCGCGCCGAGATCTGCATCGACAAGCTCTATTCCCCGGAGGGCTCGACCGGCCGGCTCGGCCTCGTGGAATTCCGCGCGCTCGAAATGCCGCCCGATCCGCGCATGTCGCTGGCGCAGCAGCTCTTGATCCGCGCGTTGATCGCAAAGTTCTGGCGCGAGCCGCAGGCCGGCAAGTTCGTGCGCTGGGGCACGGCGCTGCACGACCGCTTCATGCTGCCGCATTTCATCTGGGAGGATTTTCTCGACGTTCTCACTGAGCTGAAGCAATCAGGCTATCCGTTCGAGCCGGAATGGTATCTGGCCCAGCTCGAATTCCGCTTCCCCGCCTTCGGCCGCGTCCATCATGGCGGCGTGACGCTGGAGCTGCGCCAGGCGCTGGAGCCCTGGCACGTGCTGGGCGAGGAGGGCTCGGCCGGCGGCACCGTGCGCTATGTCGATTCATCGGTCGAGCGGCTTCAGGTCAAGGCGGAGGGTTTTGTCGAGGGCCGCCACATCGTCACCTGCAACGGCCGCCGCCTGCCGATGACCGCGACCGGCCGCTCGGCCGAGGCCGTGGCCGGCGTCCGCTTCAAGGCCTGGCAGCCGGCCTCCGGCCTGCACCCGACCATCCCGGTCCATGCGCCCCTGACCTTTGATCTCATCGACACCTGGAATGGCCGCTCCCTCGGCGGCTGCGTCTACCACGTCGCCCATCCCGGTGGCCGCAGCTACGACACCAAGCCGGTCAACACCTACGAGGCCGAGGCGCGGCGGCTGGCGCGCTTCCAGGACCACGGCCATACGCCGGGGCCGGTCCAGCCACCGCCCGAGGAACGCACAAATGAGTTTCCGCTGACCCTCGACTTGCGGACCCCGCTCCTGCAATGAGTATGATGGTTGGGCAGGGAGAGGCGCATGAGCGAGGGCGCAGCCGAGCAGGACAAGGCGGGTAGGGCGCAAGGCCAGCGTGAAGGCCAGCGCCGCCTTGCCCAATGGGTCCGCGACTATCGCCGCCTGCCCGGGATTCCCGACGAGTTCCTGGGGCCCGACGGCGTCCCGCGCGCGGTCTGGAGCCGATTCTTCGATGCCTTCGGGGCGCTCGCGCCCGACGAGATCGAGCGTCGCTTCGGCATGGCCGACCGTCATCTGCGCGAAGCCGGCGTCACCTACCGTGCGCCCGGCGACAGCGCCGACCGGCCGTGGTCGATCAGCCATCTGCCGCTCCTGATCGACGAGGCCGACTGGCAGCAGCTTTGCGCCGGCATCACCCAGCGCGCCGAGCTGCTCGAGCTGGTACTGCGCGACATCTATGGCGAGGGCCGCCTCGTTGCGGAAGGCGCGCTGCCCGCGGCCGCGATCGCCGGTAGTCCCGAATATCTGCGTCCCGTCTGCGGCGTGCCGCCGCCGGGCGGGCGCTACCTGTCGATCTATGCTGCTGATGTCGGCCGCGGCCCCGACGGCCGCTGGTGGGTGCTCGGCGACCGCACCCAGGCGCCGTCGGGCGCGGGCTACGCGCTGGAGAATCGCCTCGTGCTCTCGCGCGCCTTCTCCGACCTCTATAAGTCGATGAACGTGCCGCGCGTCGCGCCGTTCTTCGAGGCCTTCCGCGACAGCCTGCGCGCGCGTGCCGACCGCGACGAGCCCAGGATCGGCGTGCTGACGCCCGGCAGCTTCAGCGAGACCTATTTCGAGCACGCGACGCTGGCGCGCTATCTCGGCTTCCTCTTGGTCGAGGGCGACGATCTCGCCGTCAGCGACAACCGCATCCACATCCGCACGGTCGCCGGGCTGAAGCGGCTCGACGTGCTGCTCCGCCGGGTCGATTCCAATTCGCTCGATCCGCTCGAGCTCGATGCCTCCTCGCATCTCGGTGTGCCCGGCCTGATCGACGTGCTGCGCAAGGACGGCGTCGTCGTCGCCAACATGCCGGGCTCGGGCGTGCTGGAGGCGCGGGCGCTGCTCGGCTTCCTGCCGGCGCTGAGCCGCCGCCTGCTTGGCGAAGAGCTGAAGATGCCGCACATCGCGACCTGGTGGTGCGGCCAGCGCAGCGCGCGCGAGGAGGTGCTGGCGCGGCTCGACGAGGTCGCGATCGAAGGCGCCTATCGGCGCGGCGTGCCCGGTTTCGACAGCGCGGGGCCGGTGCTCGCGAGCGAGCTGGATGCGAGCGACCGCCAGCGCCTGATCGACGCCATCGCCGCGCGCGGCATGGATTATGTCGGCCAGGAGGTGGTGCGGCTGTCGACCATGCCGGTGTGGGAGCAGGGCCAGATTACGCCGCGTCCGTTCGTGCTGCGCGTGTTCGCAGCCGCCACGCCCGACGGCTGGGCCATCATGCCCGGCGGTTTCTGCCGGATCGCCGAGCAGCCGGATGCGCGCGCGGTGTCGATGGGCGACGGTGCGCGCGCCGCCGACGTCTGGGTGGTCTCCGACAAGCAGGTCTCGACCGCGACGTTGCTGCCGGCGACCGACAAGGTCCGCATCCGCCGCATCGCCGGCGTGCTGCCGAGCCGCGCCGCCGACAATCTGTTCTGGCTCGGCCGCTATCTCGAACGCGCCGAGGCGACGCTGCGGCTGGTGCGCGCCTTGGGCTCGCCGAGCGGGCCCAACAAGGGCACCGCGGCCTCGCTGCAGTCGGGCGAACGCATCCAGCGCCTGCTGGTGGCCTGGGGCGCGATCTCGCAGACTTCGCGCGCCGCGCCTGGGCGGATCACCGCCGAAGCGTTGCAGAGCGCGGAACGTTTCGGCTCGGCGCTGTCGCTGGTACGCGCGGCGCAGCGCACGGCGACCTCCTTGCGCGAGCGGCTGTCGCCCGATGCCTGGCAGGTCATCACCGAGATGGCCGAGCGCCTGGCCTATCAGGTCGAGGGCGACGACGGCGTGCTGAGCGCGGCCGAGTTGACCTTGCAGGAGCTCGCCAGCCTCGCAGGACTGGCGCAGGAGAACATGAACCGCGCCGCCGGCTGGCGCTTTCTCGACATCGGCCGCCGCACCGAGCGCGCCATCAACACCACGCGCTTCACGCGCCAGTTCGCCTATGACGAGGCCGGCGACGAGGATCTCGACATCCTGCTGACGCTGGTGGATTGCCAGATCACCTATCGCTCGCGCTATCTGCTGGCGCCGATCCTGGCGCCGGTGCGCGACCTTGCCGTGCTCGACGGCTACAATCCGCGTTCGGTGGCGTTCCAGGTGACGACGCTGAACGAGCACATCGCCGCGCTGCCCAGCCTGAAGGAGCACGGCCTGATCGAGAAGCCGCAGCGCCTTGCGGTGGCGATGCAGGCGATGCTGGCGACCGCGGAGGCCGAGAAGCTCGAGGTCAAGACACTGTTCGCGCTGGAGCAGGACCTGCTCAGCCTCGCCGATGCGATCGGTCAGCACTACTTCCCGCACGGCCCCAATGCCGCCCGGCCGGAAAAGCTGACGGGGCTGGCGTGATCTACGACATCCGTCACGTCACCACCTACGAGTACGAGAATCCGGTCAGCTTCGCCCGCTGCACGCTGCGGCTGGAGCCGAGGAGCGGTGGCGGCCAGGAGCTGATCTCGCACAAGGTCGAGATCCGCCCGCGCCCAGCCGAGCGCAACGTCCGGCGCGACTTCTTTGGCACGCTGACCGAAAGCATCGTGATCGAAGCGGCGCATCGCAATTTGCGGATCGACTCGCGCTCGCGTGTCTCGGTGTCGCGCCGGCCGCCGGCGCGCGATGCCGACAGTCCGAGCTGGGAGAGCATCCGCGACATCGCCTTCGAGGCGACCAGCCTCGGACCGTCCTCGCCGGTCGGATATGTCTTCGCCAGCCCGCTGGTGCCGGTGTTGCGTCCGGTCAGCGCATATGCGGGGATGAGCTTTGCGCCGGGCGCGGGCATCCTCGAGGGCGCAGTCGATCTCATGCACCGCATCCGCACCGAGTTTCGCTACGACCCCAAGGCGACGGTGATCTCGACGCCGCTGAACGAGGTCTTCGACAAGCGACACGGCGTCTGCCAGGATTTTGCCCATGTGATGATCGCAGGGCTGCGCGGGCTCGGTCTGCCGGCGGCCTATGTCAGCGGCTATCTGCGCACCATTCCGCCGCCGGGGCAGGCCCGCCTGCAAGGCGCCGATGCCACCCATGCCTGGGTGTCGCTGTGGTGCGGGGCGGAGCTTGGCTGGGTCGATTTCGACCCGACCAACGATCTCTTGATTGCCAACGACCATATCGTGCTTGCGGTCGGACGCGACTTTTCCGACGTCTCGCCGGTCGACGGCATCATCGTCGGCTCACCCAAGCAGAAACTCGGCGTCGCCGTGGACGTGGTGATGGTGGAATAAACGCGCCTCGTCGGCCGGGCTCGCCACGCGGGCGTGCCGCGCCTTCACCGCAACCGCGATCTTGCATAGCACAACGGTAACATATTTCCGTAATCGCGTTCCCGGGGGTTTGGTCACTCGGCCCAAGATGGGCTATGGTGGGTCGTTGCGTCGAGGACAAGAACGAGACTTCGGGAGCTGACATGGGACACCACCGGCACGCGGGGCTGCATCCATGATGACGTTGCCGAGACTGGCGGCTGAATCCCTGGAGAAGCTGCTGGGTACGTTTATGCGGCGTCGGTACGGCGAGACGGCTGCAAGCATGGTCGAGAGCGCAACCCGCACCGCGATGGAATGCATCGGTAACAGCGATGCACTTTACCACAATATCGAACATACGATGCTGGTGACGCTGGCGGGCCATTCGATCCTCAGTGGCCGAAATCTCCATACTCACCTGACGGCCGAGGACTACGTCCATGTCCTGATCGCCTGCCTCGCCCACGATATCGGCTATGTCCGCGGCCTGTTTGAGGAGGATGACATCGACGGCTTCGTCATCGATGCCGCCGACACCAAGATCTCGTTGCCGCGCGGTGCGTCGGACGCCAGCTTGATGATGTATCACGTCGACCGCTCGAAGCTCTATGTCTTGCGGCGGCTGCAGCACATTCCGGGTCTCGATCCTGAACGCATCGCCCGCGCTATCGAGGGAACGCGCTTTCCGGCCCAGGAAGGCCATGAGTATGACGTCGATGCCTCGATCCTGCGCGCCGCCGATTTCATCGGCCAGCTCGGCGATCCCAATTATCTGCGCAAGGCCAATGCGCTCTATTACGAGTTCGAGGAGGTCGGCATCAATCGCCAGCTCGGCTACGATTCACCGGCCGACATCGTGAACCGCTATCCACAATTCTATTGGAACAGCGTCGCACCGCACATCCAGACCGAGATCGGTTACCTCAACAAGACCGAGATCGGCCGGCAATGGATCGCCAATCTCTACAGCAACGTCTTCCGCGCCGAGCGCGACATCTCGCTGTCCGGGCCGCAGCGGTAGACCTGTTGTAGCCCGGATGGAGCGCAGCGAACTCCGGGATTCGCGGATGCTGGCGTTCCCGGATTGCGCTGCGCTCCATCCGGGCTACGAAATCCCCAACGCCGTGAACAACCATGCAACAAAAAACGATCACCACGGACGTCCTCGACATTGCCTATCGCGAATACGGCGCACCTGACGGCTGGCCCTGCATCCTGGGCCACGGCTTTCCCTATGACGTGAACGCCTATGCCGAGACCGCGCCGATCATTGCCGAGGCCGGCGCGCGCGTGCTGGTGCCCTGGCTGCGCGGCTACGGACCGACGCGGTTTCGCTCCCCGGATACGCCGCGCTCCGGCGAGCAGGCGGCGCTCGGCGCCGATCTGCTGGCCTTCATGGACGCGCTTCGTATCGAGCGCGCCGTCGTCGGCGGCTACGACTGGGGCGGGCGCGCGGCCTGCGTGGTCTCGGCGCTCTATCCGGAGCGCGTGATCGCCCTCGTTTCCGGCAATTCCTACAACATCCAGAACATCGCCCGTTCCATGGAGCCGGCCTCGCCGCCGGAGGAAGCCGCGCTCTGGTATCAATATCTCTTTCACAACGAGCGCGGACGCCGCGCGCTGGAGCGCACCCGGCGTGGCTTTGCCCGCCAGCTCTGGGCGATGTGGTCACCGAAATGGGCGTTCGACGACACGACGTTCGAGCAGAGCGCGGTGTCGTTCGACAATCCTGACTTCGTCGACGTCGTGATCCACTCCTACCGCCACCGCTACGCGCTGGTCGCGGGCGATCCTGCTTATGCCGCGATCGAGGCGAAGCTCGCAGACCAGCCGCCGATCCGCGTCCCGACGATTGCGATCGACGGCGACAGCGACGGCGTCAATCCCGGCACCGCCCATCACGCCAGCAAGTTCGAGGGTCCATTCGAGCGGCGTGTCTTCACCGATGCCGGTCATAATCTGCCGCAGGAGCGGCCGGCCGAATGGGCGCAGGCGGTGGTCGAGGTCCGGAAAGCGGCCTCATAAAGCTCGTTTCTCGTCCGGCCGGCTGGCTTGTCTGCCGTCCCTCCGATTTTTCCTGATCCTGGGAACCTTTTGCGATTGCAGCCGTCCAAGCTGAGGAGCCGCTTCTGTATGCGGCTCGTTGCAGGGGAGGATCTCGATGAAGTCACAAGTGCGCAAGCTGGAACGTGTCGCGGTGGCGCAGGCGCCGGTCGAACGGCCTGACAGGCTCGAGGTCGAGCAGGCGATCCGCACCATGATCCGCTGGGCCGGCGACGATCCCGCGCGCGATGGTCTGCGTGAGACGCCGGACCGGGTCTCACGCGCCTTTGAGGAGTATTTTTCCGGCTATGCGCAGGACCCGACGGAAATCCTGCAAAAGACCTTCGAGGAGATCGAAGGCTATGACGAGATGATCGTCCTGCGCGGCGTTCGCTTCGAGAGCCATTGCGAGCACCACATGGCGCCGATCGTCGGCCGCGCCTGGGTCGCCTATATCCCGCAGGGCCGTGTCGTCGGCATCAGCAAGCTTGCGCGCGTGGTGGACATCTACGCCAAGCGCCTCCAGATCCAGGAGAAGATGACCGCGCAGATCGCCAATACCATCAACGACGTGCTCAAGCCTGAAGGCGTCGGCGTCATCATCAAGGCGACGCATCACTGCATGACCACGCGCGGCGCGCACAAGCCCGGGACCGATCTCGTCACCAGCCGCATGCTGGGTGTGTTCCGCGACAATGCGCTGACGCGCCAGGAACTGTTGGGGCTCGCCAATTCGGACGATTGACCCGCGGCTGCTCAAGGAGACGGCGCCATGACCGAGAACAACAAGCCGAGCCGACCCGACCTGAGCAAAGGCGTGTCGCTGACCGCGTTCAGGGATGGCAAACTGCTCGGTCATGTCGGCGAGGAAGACGTCCTGCTGGTGCAGGCCGGCAGCGAGATCTTTGCGATCGAGCCGGCCTGCAGCCATTACCACGGGCCGCTCGCCGAGGGCCTGGTGGTGGGCGTTACCATCCGCTGTCCCTGGCATCATGCCTGCTTCTCCTTGCGCACCGGCGAAGCCACCCGCCCGCCGGCGCTGAACGCGCTGGCGGTGTGGGAGGTCGCGCGCGATCGGGACAACGTCATCGTTCAGCGCAAGCGCGAGGCGCCGAAGCCGTCGATCGCTCATCGCAACGCGCCGACGCCGGAGAAATTCGTCATCGTCGGCGGCGGTGCAGCCGGCTTCGCGGCCGCCGAGACGCTCCGGCGCGAGGGCTTTGCCGGCGCCATCACCATGCTCAGCGATGACGGCGCGATGCCGGTCGACCGGCCCAACCTCTCCAAGGATTATCTCGCGGGCAGCGCACCGGAGGATTGGCTGCCGCTGCGGGGCGAGGACTATTATCAGGACGCGGGCATCGATCTCAGGCTCAACACCGGCGTCTCCGCCATAGATGCGAAGACGCGCAACGTCACGCTCGGCAATGGCGACAGGCTTCCGTTCGACCGGCTGCTGCTCGCGACCGGCGCCGAGCCGGTCAAACTGCAGATCCCGGGCGCCGACCAGCCGCATGTCCACACCTTGCGCTCCGTCGCCGACAGCCGCGCCATCATCAAGGCAGCGGGGAGTGCCAGGCGCGCTTTGGTCATCGGCGCCAGTTTCATCGGCCTCGAAGTCGCGGCGTCCCTGCGGGCGCGCAAGATCGAGGTGCACGTCGTCGCGCCGGAAGAGCGGCCGATGCAGAAGGTGCTCGGCTCGGAGATGGGCGACTTCGTCCGGTCGCTCCATGAAGAGAACGGCGTGATCTTTCACCTCAAGGACACGGTCGAAAAGCTCGACGGCACCCGCGCCACGCTAAAGAGCGGAGCTGTCATCGAAGCCGACCTCGTCGTGGTCGGCATCGGCGTCAAGCCGCGCCTTGCGCTGGCCGAGCACGCCGGCCTTGCAGCGGATCGCGGTGTCAGCGTGAGCGAATATCTCGAAACCAGTGTCGCCGGCATTTTCGCGGCCGGCGACATCGCGCGCTGGCCCGATCCGCATTCCCGGCAAACCATCCGTGTCGAACATTGGGTCGTTGCCGAACGCCAGGGCCAGACCGCGGCGCGCAACATGCTCGGCAAGCGCGAGCGCTTCGACGCGGTGCCGTTCTTCTGGTCGCAACACTACGACGTGCCGATCAACTATGTCGGCCACGCCGAGAGCTTTGACGAGATCGCGATCGACGGCAGCATCGGAGGCAAGGACTGCCTGTTGAAGTACCGCAAGGACGGCCGCGTGCTGGCGGTTGCGTCGATCTACCGCGATCTCGACAACCTCAAGGCCGAGCTAGAGATGGAGCGGTCCCGCGGCTGATGCGCCGCAGTCGATCTTGATTTGCGTCAATGTTACTGCCGGTACGGGTGTTCTGCTGGCTGTCGTCCCGGCACGGTGCGTGCTATTCTGGCGCGTGCCCCCGGGCTACGCAAGCAGGAGTGGCCGTCATGACCAGTGCTTCGGACACGTCACATCACCCAAGTCTCGGCTCCGGCATCGCGGCGCTGCATGCCAAATGGGGCTGGATCGTCGCGCTCGGCGTCGTCTATCTCATCGCCGGCTTCATTGCACTCGGCAGCATGGTGATGGCGACGGTGGCGAGCGTCATCGTGGTCGGCGCCATGATGATCGTCGCGGGCGTCACCGAGATCATCGGCGCGTTCCAGATGAAGAGCTGGGGCAAGTTCCTGATCTGGGCCCTGCTCGGCGTGCTCTACGTGATCGCGGGCTTCCTGACATTCGAGAATCCGCTGTTCGCGGCGGTCCTGCTGACGTTGTTTCTCGGCGCCTCGCTGATCGCCTCGGGCGCCGTCAGGCTGTTTCTCGCCTTCAGCATGAAGCGCGAGAGCCCGTGGGTCTGGGTGGCGCTGTCGGCCGTCATCACGCTGCTGCTTGGCCTGCTGATCGTCGCACGCTGGCCGGTGAACAGCGTCTACATCCTCGGTCTGTTCCTCGGCATCGATCTGATCATGGCGGGAGCAGGCTGGATCAGCCTGGGCTTCAGCCTGAAGCGGCGCGGCTAAGCCATCAGCAACTCGACGCAAGACCATCTTGCGGAACTCCGCTGATCTGACGCGCTGGCAAAAAGCAGCACGCCGCGCGGCCGCCTCGCGCGGACGATGAGCACTGGGGAGAAACCATGAAAGCCGCCTTGGCCCTGGCCGCAGCGCTCGCTGCCGCCTGCCTGTCCACATCCGTCTCCGCGCAAAAATCCTACGGTCCCGGCGTCAGCGACACCGAGATCAAGATCGGCAACACCATGCCCTATAGCGGGCCGGCTTCGCCCCTCAGCATCACGGGCAGGGTCATCGCGGCCTATTTCGACGAGGTCAACGAGAAGGGCGGGGTTGCCGGCCGCAAGCTCAATTTGATCTCGCTGGACGACGCGTTCTCGCCGCCCAAGACGATGGAGGCGGCGCGGCGGCTGGTCGAAGGTGACGGCGTCGCCTTCATCTTCGCCACCATGGGCACGGCGCCAAGCTCGGCGATCGCAAAATATCTCAACAGCAACAAGGTGCCGCAGCTGTTTCTGATCAGCTCGGCCTCGAAGTGGAACGATCCGGCCAACATGCCCTGGTCGATGGCGCTGCCCTGGGCGCCGAACTACACCAGCGAGGCTGCGATCGACGTCGCCTATGCCCGCGCCAAGAACCCGAATGCGCGCTTCGCCGTGCTCTATCAGAACGACGATGCCGGCAAGGAATATCTACGCGGCGTCAAGGAGGCGCTCGGCGCTGACGCCGACAAGGCGATCGCGATGGCCTCGAGCTTCGAGGTCGCCGATCCCACCGTCGATTCCCAGGTGCTGACCCTGGCGAACACCAAGGCCGACGTCTTCATGATCTATTCGGTGACGCCGCGCGCCTGCGCGCAGGCGATCCGCAAGGCCCACGAGGTCGGCTGGCAGCCGACGCGCTTCCTCGCTAGCGGCTGCGCCAACAAGGCGACCGTGATGGTCCCTGCGGGCCTCGAGGCCGGCAAAGGCGTGCTCTCGCTCGGCGCGCTCAAGCCGTTCGTCGAAGCGCCGAAGAACGATCCGGCGATGACGGCCTATATCGATTTCATGAAGAAGCGCCTGCCCAATGCCGACGTCAACAACGTCGCCGGCCTCTACGGCTACACCGTCGCCGAGGCGCTGGTGGTGCTGCTGAAGCAGTGCAAGGACAATCTGACGCGCGAGAACATCATGGCGCAGGCGGCGAACCTGAAGAGCGTGCCGCTGTCGCTGCTGATGCCCGGCATCACGCTGAACACCACCCCGCAGGATTTCCGCCCGATCAAGGATGGCTATATGCTGCAGTTCGACGGCAACGACTGGGTGGTCGCGAGCGAACTCTTGAAGGGGACGTGAGGGCAGGGCTCTCTCCGCGATCTCGGAATCGTAGGGTGGGCAAAGGCGCACTTGCGCCGTGCCCACGACCTGCTCAATACGGAAACAGGAACGTGGGCACGCTTCCGCCTTCGCTCTTCGAGCTACGGCGGATGCTTTGCCCACCCTACGGGACCGACGCGAGCGTCGGCGAGCGGAGGATTGAAAATGGACTTCCAACACTCCTCACGTTCGCTGGAGCTTCAGGACCGCGTCCGGCAGTTCATGCGGACGCATGTCGAGCCGGTCGAGGAGCTCTATTACGAGCAGGTGAAGCCGGAAGCCGCACGCTACAAGACGCCGGCCGTGCTGCAGGACCTGAAGCGGCTGGCGCGGGAGCAGGGGCTCTGGAACCTGTTTCTCTCCGGCGAGCACGGCCCCGGCCTCTCCAATCTCGACTATGCTCCGGTGAAGGAGATCATGGGCCGCATCCTCTGGGCGCCCGAAATCTTCAACTGCTCGGCGCCCGATGTCGGCAACATGGAGGTGCTCGCGAACTACGGCACGCCTGCACAGCAGGAGCGCTGGCTGAAGCCGTTGCTGGAGGGGCGCATCCGCTCGGGCTTCTCGATGACCGAGCCGCAGGTCGCCTCCAGCGACGCCACCAACATCCAGTGCGCCATCAAGCGCGACGGGGACGATTACGTCATCAACGGCCGGAAGTGGTTCGCCTCAGGCGCGATGAACGAGGATTGCGAGATCCTGATCGTGATGGGCAAGACCGCGCCCGACGATCCCGACCGCCACCGCCAGCAATCCATGATCCTGGTGCCCAGGAACACGCCGGGCGTGCGCATCGTCCGCGACATGTTGACCTATGGCTATGACGACGCCCCTAGCGGCCATCCCGAGATCGTCTACGAGAACGTCCGCGTGCCCGTGGAGAACATCCTGCTCGGCGAGGGCCGCGGCTTCGAGATCGCGCAGGGGCGGCTCGGCCCCGGCCGCATCCACCATTGCATGCGGCTGATCGGCTGCGCCCAGCGTGCGCTCGAATTGATGTGCCAGCGATCAGTCTCCCGCGTGGCCTTCGGCAGGCCGCTCGCCGAGCAGGGCTCGGTGCGCGAGGACATCGCAAACTCGTTCTGCGAGATCGCGCAGGCGCGGCTCCTGACGCTGCAAGCCGCCGACAAGATGGACCGCGAAGGCAACAAGGCCGCGCGCGACCTGATCGCCGCGGCCAAGATCGTGGTGCCCAGCATGGCCGCCCGCGTCATCGACCGCGCCATCCAGATCCACGGCGCCGCCGGCGTCTCGCAGGATACGTTCCTGGCGCGTGCCTATGTCTACGCCCGCTTCATCCGCATCGGCGACGGCCCGGACCAGGTGCATCTGGCCGCTGTCGGCAAGGAGCTGATCAAGCGCGGCGGGGTGATGGGATAGAGCACCAGCGCTTGATTCGTTGATGTGCGGCTTCGCGCTATTTTCAAGCGCGGCGGCGAGGCAAACTAGCCACGTCTTCCTCGCGCTTCGTGATGGCGGAGTGCGTCGACGATCACCTTGAATGCAGCCGAGTTCTGCCGCGAGGTCGGATAATAGATATAGTAGCCGTCGAATTTCGGCGACCAGTCGTCGAGCACGATGACGAGCTCACCGGAACGGACGTGCCGTGTCACCATGTCCTCGGGGACATAGGCGATGCCGAAACCCTTCATGGCGGCGTCGATCATCGCCCGGGAATCGTTGAAGGTCAGTTGTCCCTCGACGCGTACCCGCAGGTCGGGACCGTTCCTGGCGAACTCCCACACGTAATGGCCGCCGGCGGCCGCGCGCCGCTTGATGCAGACGTGCTTCAGCAGGTCTTGCGGATGTCTTGGTTTCGGATGCTCCTTCAGATAGGCAGGCGAGGCGACCGCGACGAGCCGCCAGTCCGGACCGATGCGCACCGCGATCATGTCCTTCTCGACGCTTTCGCCGAGGCGGATGCCCGCATCGAAACCGTCTTCGACGATGTTGCGGAAGGCAGTGTCGAGGCTGAACTCGACCTTGAGGTCGGGGTATTTTCCCAAGACGGGCGACAGCTTCGGCCAGACGACCGTGTCCAGCGCATGGTCCGAGAGCGTGATCCGGATCGTGCCCGACGGCTTGTCACGCAGCGACATCAGCGCGGCGATATCGCGCTCGATCTCTTCGATGCGGGGCGCAACTGATTTTTGAAGGCGCTCGCCCGCCTCGGTCAGGCCGACGCTTCGGGTCGTGCGCGTGAGCAGCCGCAGTCCCATCTGCGATTCCAGGCGCTTGATCGTATGGCTGAGCGTCGATTGCACCACGCCCAGTTTCGCGGCGGCCTTCGTGAAGCTGCGCTCGCGGGCGACGGCCACGAAAGCCAGCAAATCGTTGAAATCCTGGCTTGCCATGGCCGCCACTATTCATGGCCCGTATCGATTAATGCAAGCAAATTATATCGACTAATCGGCCGCCGCCCGGGACCCTAGATGATGTCGTAAACGCGCAGGCTGGGCTTCGCATCCCGCAGCCGCGTGGAGTGCGGTCTTCGCGCTGTAGCTTTGTGCCTCGGCGCGATGCGCGGCCTGTGTGTCGGCGAGTCCGGCTTTGTGACTCGAAGGAGAAAAGCAATGAAAGCGACAATCCTCTACGGACCCGGCGATGTCCGTTACGAAACCGTCGACGATCCCAAAATCGTCCACCCGACCGACGCCATCATCAAGCTGTCGGCGACGTGCATCTGCGGCTCCGATCTCTGGCCATATCGCGGCCTGCAGCCGAATGACGGCCCTGCGCATATGGGTCACGAATATTGCGGCGTGGTGGTCGAGATCGGCAGTGCGGTGCGGACCGTCAGGCCCGGCCAGTTCGTCGTCGGCTCGTTCTGCGTGTCGGACAATACTTGCCCGCATTGCAAGTTCGGCTTTCAATCGTCGTGCGAAAAGCGCGAGTTCATGTCGGGCGCGCAGGCGCCTTACGCCCGTGTCCCCCTTGCGGATGGCACGCTCGTCGCGACCAGGGAGGTGCCGGGCAGCGATCTCATCCCGCATCTGCTCGCGACCTCCGACGTGCTCGGGACCGGCTGGTACGCGGCCGACGCTGCGAATGTGAAGCAGGGCTCCGTGGTCGCGGTGGTCGGTGACGGCGCGGTCGGCCTCATGGGCGTGCTTGCGGCGAAAGAGATGGGCGCCTCGCGCATCATCGCCATGAGCCGCCACAAGACGCGGCAGGATCTGGCCAAAGCGTTCGGCGCGACCGATATCGTCATGGAACGCGGCGCAGAAGGCATCGCGCGCGTCAAGGACCTGACCCGGGGCGTCGGCGCCGATTCGGTGCTCGAATGCGTCGGTACGCAGGAAGCGATGTCGCAGGCCCTCGAATGCGCGCGTCCCGGCGGCAGTATCGGCTATGTCGGTGTTCCCCATGGTGTGACTTTCGACGGCCAGGCCCTGTTCTTCGGCCAGCGGCGCATGATGGGCGGTCCTGCCCCGGTGCGGCGGTTCTTGCCCGATCTCATGGACCGCGTCCTCAATGGACGCATACAGCCGGGCAGGGTGTTCGATCTCACGCTGCCGATCGATCAGGTCGCCGAGGGCTACAAGGCGATGGACCAGCGCCGCGCGATCAAGACGCTGCTGACGGTGTGACCGCGGAGCAGGGTGATGTCTGTCGGGAGCGGCTTTTGCAGGCTCCCGATCGGCAGCCCGACGAGTCCAAAAGGAGATCGACATGAACATTTCATTCGAAGGCAAGGTCGCCTTGGTGACCGGCGCAGCTTCCGGTCTCGGCCTCGCGGCGGCGAAAGCTTTTGCGGAATCGGGGGCGTCTGTCGCACTCGCGGACTGGAACGAGAATGCGGCGCGCACTGCCGCCGACGAACTCAATGCTCGAGGTCACAAGGCGATCGGCATCCGTTGCAATGTGGCCGATGATGCCGAGGTCGAAACCATGGTCTCAAGGACGGTCGAGACTTTCGGTCGGCTCGATGCCGCCTACAACAACGCCGGCGTCCAGAACGTGCTCGCGGAGACAGCCGATACCACTCGCGAGGATTATGAACGTGTCATGGGGATCAATCTGCAGGGCGTATGGAGCTGCATGAAGTTCGAATTGCAGCAGATGCGCAAGCAGGGCAGCGGCGCCATCGTCAATTGTTCGTCTCTCGGCGGCCTCGTCGGTGGTGCGGAACGCGGGATCTATCACGCCGCCAAGCATGGTATCCTTGGGTTCACCAAGAGCGCGGCGCTCGAATATGGAACGCGTGGCATCCGCGTCAATGCCATTTGCCCGGGATTGATATGGACGCCGATGGTGGACCAGATGGTGGCCGACGGGCAAGGCGATGCGCTCAAGGCCATGGAAAAGAGCATTCCAATGGGGCGGGTCGGACGCCCCGAGGAAATCGCAAATGCGGTTCTGTGGCTATGCAGCGATGCTGCGAGCTATGTGACCGGCCAGTCCATCTCGGTGGACGGCGGCTTCGTCATGCGTTGATCCACATGTCGAGCCGCCGAGTGCGTCAGATTGCGGGCCGAAGCGGTTTGAACGCGGCGCGTAGCTCCGCGGAAAAAAGCTCGGGCTGCTCCCAGGCCGCAAAATGACCGCCTTTGTCGACCTCATGGAAGTAGGTGAGGTTGCGATAGGCGCGCCGGGCCCACGTCTCCGGGGCTTGATAGCTCTCGCCGGGAAAGACGGTGATGGCCACCGGGAGCGAGATCTCCGCGGTCTTCTCGGGGGCGGCGAGAGCGGGACTGCGCCCGCTGTATTCCCAGTAAAGTCGCGCCGATGAAACCGCGCTGTTTGTCAGCCAGTAGAGCGTGATGTCGTCCAGTACCTCGTCGCGGGACTTCTCGGGGTCGGTGCCATCGTAATTCCAATGCGAGAAGCCTGGATGACCGAGCATCCAGGCCGCCAGTCCCACGGGAGAATCCGTCAAGCCGTAGCCGATCGTCTGCGGCCTTGTTCCCATCACCACCGCATACGATCGGTTGCCCATCCTGGCCGCCGCGCTGAATGCGTCAAACGCTGTGCGCTCCTTCTCGGACAGGCCCGCCGGGGCAGACCCGCCGGCGGCGAGGATCGCGGCGATCTCGGGCGGCACGATCGCCGGCAAATTGATGTGAATGCCGAGCAGGCCTGCCGGCGCCAGCCGCGCCATCGCGCTGGAGACGGGCGAACCCCAGTCGCCGCCCTGGGCGACGTAATGGGTGTAACCAAGTCGCTTCATGAGTTCTGCCCAGATGCGCGCCGTGTGTTCGGGACCCCAGCCGGTATCGAGCGGCTTGCCTGAGAATCCGTAGCCGGGCATCGAGGGGATCACCACGTCGAACGCGTCTTCAGGCCGCCCGCCATGGGCCGTTGGATCCGTGAGCGGATCGATCACCTTGAGCTGCTCGAACACCGATCCCGGCCAGCCGTGGGTGATGATGACAGGGAGCGCATTGGGGTGCCTGGAGCGCACGTGAATGAAATGAATGTCGATCCCGTCGATAGCGGTGATGAATTGCGGAAGCCCGTTCATCCTGGCTTCGATCTTCCGCCAGTCGTACGCCGTCGCCCAATAGTGCATCAGCGGCTGGAGCTTCGCCAAGGGGATCCCCTGCGACTGATCGGAAACCGTCTCGCGGTCAGGCCATCGTGTCGCCAGCACACGACGTCGAAGCTCGACGAGATCGGCCTCGGGGACATCGATCCGGAAGGGGCGAATTGCGCTCTCGCCGGCAGCCGATGCTTTGTGCGCGGGAAACACGCTCGCGGAAATCGCTGCTGCAATTCCAAGCACGGCGGTGCTCAGAAGCGCGCGCCGATCTTTGTCAATGATGATCCCGGAATCGGATGACGAATTGGATGATACCGGCATGGGATGGCCTCCTGGCTTCGGGCGATCGGTGCCTGCGGGGCAGGACAGTCCTTCGTCTGTCCCTGCAACATGGCCTGGAAGCTCGCCAATGGCTCGTTAGGCGTTGTTAAATGCTGTGAGCTGTCGCGAACGCTCGGCGTGGCGAAGCGAGACAAGTGCAGCATGGCTGTCCATGTCCGCTCACAAGGGCAGGGCGGACCGGGATAACGGCGGCAGCCGGCGGTAGCGGCGCTGGGAACCATCCCAGTCGTATTACGTTTCTGTTAGTTGTGGAGGCCCCTCATGAGTAACGAGTGGAATAGCCACCGCACCTCAGTCGTCCTTTTCGCTGCTGCGGTGATCGTCGCAATACTCGCGGCGTTCGTCACGACGCTTGATCGGGTCGACACAAGGACGGCGAGCAACGAGTCGCCGCCTGGTACGATGGGCCTCGCAAAGCCGCATCCGCCACTGGACCGAGCACCAGGCCAGCCGATACTCGGCAACAATGAATTGCCGCATAGCGCGCCTGCCCGATGATCGAATTGTCCCTTGGACGGGCAGCTCGCGCGGCGGAGACGCACCATGGACCGCTCGCTATTTCTCGCCAGGCTGATGGGGCCAACATTTGTCGCGATCGCGCTCGGCATACTGATCAACCTCGGCATGTACCAAAGCATGATCGTGGAGGCGCTCCACACGGGCATCCTGTTCTATCTGTCCGGCTTGCTGTCGTTGCTTGCGGGCCTCGCGATCATCAATCTGCACAATAGATGGCAGGCGGACTGGCGCTCGATCATCACAGTAATGGGCTGGCTGATGACCCTCGGCGGCATCATGCGTATCGTCTTGCCGCAGGTCGCGGTGGCGATCGGTTCGACCGTCTACAGCGGCCGGGCCGCTACCGTCGTGGTAGCGCTGATAACTGGCGCCATAGGTGCTTTCCTCAGCTTCAATGGTTACGTCCGGCGCGCCTGAGGGCGCGGCGAACGGGACGCCCCCCGGGGTTGGGCGACTAGGATCCCGAGCGGACCGCCATCGCCATGATGGCATCATGCCGGTGTCTTGCCCGACGAGTCACATCTATTTCGTAAAATCAGAATAATTTCGCGCCGGCAGCTAAGCCATTGATTCAGCTGCCCCCGGCTACTGTGCATGGGGTTGTTTTTCAGTTTTTTGTCGGAGCGACCCCACCGAAAGCCCTGCAGCGGTGGACGCGCCGTTATCCCGCCTTGGCGATGCGGCCGTCCGCCGACCCCGCGCGCAAGTTCTGGAAGAACGTCTCAACCTCGCGCGACAGCGTCTCTGCGGTCTCGGTCAGGCTGCCCGCCGCCGTCAACACCGAGGATGCGGCGGTATCGGTCTCGCCGATGGCGTCGCGCAGCGAGGTGATGTTGGCGACCAGCGTCTCGTTGCCTTGTGCGGCGCTTTGCGCGTTGGACGAGATCTCGCGCGTCGCCTGGTCCTGCTGACCGATGGCGCCGGCGATTGCGGAAGTGACCTCGTTGATCTCGCGCACCGCGCCGCCGATCTCGCGCACGGCGTCGACCGCGTTGCGGGTCGAGGCCTGGATCATCGCGACGTTCTCGCTGATCTCGGCGGTGGCCTTGGCGGTCTGGCCGGCGAGCGCCTTCACTTCATGAGCGACCACGGCAAAGCCGCGGCCGGCATCGCCGGCGCGCGCGGCCTCGATGGTCGCGTTGAGCGCCAGCAGATTGGTCTGCTCGGCGATCGCCTGAATCAGATTGAGCACGCCGTCGATGCGCTGCGTGGCCGCGGCGAGGCTCTCGATCTCGGAGATCGACTTCTCGGTGCGCTGGCCGGTCTGCTCGACCGCGCCGGCGCTCTGCCGCACCTGGCGGCCGATCTCCACCACCGAGGCCGACAGCTCCTCGGCCGCGCCCGCCACCGCCGTGACGTTGTGCGAGGCCTGCTCGGTGGCGTTGGCCGCCGTGCCGGCGCGGCTAGAGGCATCCGCGGTGACGCGCGTGATGGTCTGCGCGGTCTCGCGCATGACCGAGGCGTTGTCGCTGAGGCCGCGCATGATCGCGCCGATCGCGCCGCGGAA
This sequence comes from Bradyrhizobium sp. Rc3b, assembly GCF_900114915.1. Taxonomy (GTDB): domain Bacteria; phylum Pseudomonadota; class Alphaproteobacteria; order Rhizobiales; family Xanthobacteraceae; genus Bradyrhizobium. Next base: position 421,735 of record NZ_FOUS01000006.1, on the reverse strand, counting down.
CTCCTCGACGGATTGTTCGATGTGCCGGGCGCGCTCCTCGCGCGCGGCAGAGCCCTGCGAGACCTGCGAGGCGAGGTTGCGGTTGCGGCCCATGGCCTCCTGGAAGACCTGGATCGCGCGCGCCAGCGCGCCGATCTCGTCGGCGCGGTCGGAGTGCGGCACCACGACATTCTCGGTGCCGTCGGCGACCTGCTTGATGGTCGCGGTGATCGCGGCGAGCGGCCGGGCGACCGAGCGGGCGATGATGACGATGCCGATCACGACCAGGGCCAGCGCCACGCCGCCGAGGCAGGTCAGCACGAAGGACAATTCGCGATTGGTCTCGGTCTGCTGCGCGATCTGCTTGGCGCGCTCGGCATAGACCTTGGACAGCGCTTCGAGATCCTTGTTCAGCGCCGAGCGCACGGTCCGGTTGGCGTCGTTGTCGCCCCATTCGCGGCCCGCGGCCGCATTGATCTCGACGCCGCGGCGCACCAGCTCCTTGCGGAACTCGACGAACTGCTCGATGCGCTTCTTGAAGGTGGCGAACTGCTCGGCATCGTCGGCTTTGACGATGGTCTCCCAGCGCTTCACGACATCGAGGATCTGGGCGTTGAACTTGAGCAGGCCCTCGCCGTATTTCTTCACCACGGCGGGCTCGGTCGACATGTAGACGCCGCGCGACTCCATCACGACTGCATAGACCAGCGAGTTGACGCGCTCGACGTTCAGCGCGGCGGCGTTCGCCGTCTCGATCGCGCTGGTCAGGTCGGCGCCGCGGCGGCTGTTGTAATCGGACAGCATCGCGATCGCCGCCGTCAGCAACGCGAACAGCGCGAAGATCGCATAAAGCTTGGTGGCAAGCGTGAAACGGCCGGCCAGCTTGGCGGCATTCCCAGATTCGTCTGATGTCATGGTTTTCGGGGGCCCGGAATGGCCTGCAGCGGCCGGTGAACGGGATCGTGTAGAATTGATGCAAAACTATGCAGAACGAAAATGGATGCGGCGTTAACACGGCCGTTGGCTGCCTCCGTCCTTGGTCGTAGGAAAGGCAAGTTATTTCAGCGTCTTGATCCGAAGGTAGAGTTTCAGGATAGTCTCAGGTCGGCCACCGGCCGACGCACCCCGGAGCGACCCTTGGTCTACCGCCATACCATCGACGCCACGACCCACACCTTCGCGGACCTGCGCGACCTCCTTGCCAGGGCGACGCCGCCGCGCTCTGGCGACCGGCTGGCCGGGATCGCCGCCGACACTGCCGAGCAGATGATCGCGGCGCGGATGGCGCTCGCCGACGTCCCGCTCGGCCAATTCCTGCAGGAAGCGGTCATCCCCTACGAGGCCGACGAGGTCACCCGCCTCGTCATCGACAGCCATGACGCGAAGGCCTTCGCGCCAGTGGCGTCCCTGACGGTCGGCGGCTTCCGCGACTGGCTGCTGTCGGATGCGGCGACGCCGGATGTCCTGCGCAAGCTGGCGGGCGGCATCACGCCGGAGATGGCAGCTGCAGTGTCGAAGCTGATGCGCAATCAGGATCTGATTCTGGCGGCGCGGAAATGCGAGGTCACCACCGCCTTCCGCAACACTATCGGCCTGAAAGGGCGGATGAGCACGCGGCTGCAGCCCAACCATCCCTTCGACGATGCCAGGGGCATCACCGCCTCAATCCTCGACGGCATCCTGCTGGGCGCCGGGGATGCCTGCATCGGAATTAATCCCGCGAGCGACGATCCGGCCGTCATCGCGCAATTGCTGCGGCTGCTCGACGAGATCATCACGCGGCTGAAGATCCCGACGCAAGCTTGCGTGCTGACCCATGTCACGACGACGCTGGCGCTGATCGGGCAGGGCGTGCCGGTCGACCTCGTCTTCCAGTCGGTCGCCGGCACCGAGGCCGCCAACCGCAGTTTTGGAGTTGACCTTGCGCTTCTGAAGGAGGCGCAGCAGGCCGGGTTGTCGCAGGGGCGCGGCACGGTCGGGCAGAACGTGATGTATTTCGAGACCGGCCAGGGCTCGGCGCTGTCGGCGGGCGCCCATCACGGCGTCGATCAGCAGACCTGCGAGGCGCGCGCCTATGCGGTCGCCCGCGCCTTTGCGCCGCTGCTGGTCAACAGCGTGGTCGGCTTCATCGGCCCGGAATATCTCTACGACGGCAAGGAAATCATCCGGGCCGGACTGGAGGATCATTTCTGCGGCAAATTGCTCGGCCTGCCGCTCGGGATCGACATCTGCTACACCAACCATGCCGAGGCGGACCAGGACGACATGGACAATCTGCTGACGCTGCTCGCCGCCGCCGGCGTCACCTTCATCATGGGCGTGCCCGGCGCCGACGACGTCATGTTGAACTACCAGTCGACGTCTTTTCACGACGCGCTCTATGTCCGTGACGTCTTCGGTCTGCGCCGCGCGCCGGAATTCGACGACTGGCTGGCGCAGGCAGGGATTACGGGCGCCGATTTCCGTCTTGCCGGCGATGCAGGCCTGCTGCCCGATTTTGCCTCGCGGCTGATCGCCTGAGGCTGGAAGCTCCCTAAGGCCTTCAGGAAACCATTGGTCCCTCTCCGAATTATGCTTGTGCCACAATATTGAGAAATTCCGGCGGCAGCGTTACGCTATGTGTCTGGCTGGCAATTTCCGCACCATCAGTCGTGGCGGGGGAGCTTAGATGCGAGCTGAAATTAACGGAACGTCCCGGCGGATTCTCTGTGTGTTTCCGCGCTACACCTCGTCGTTCGGGACATTCGAGCATTCCTATCCCCTGACCGATGGTGTCCGTGCCTTCATGCCGCCGCAGGGGTTGTTGCTGATCTCGGCCTATCTGCCGCCGGATTGGCAGGTCAAATTCGTCGACGAGAACCTGCGTCGCACGACCAGGGAAGAGTTCGAGTGGGCGGAAGCGGTCTTCGTCAGCGGCATGCACATCCAGCGCCAGCAGATGAACGACATCTGCCGCCGCGCTCATGAATTCAATCTGCCGGTCGCGCTCGGCGGTCCCTCCGTCAGCGCCTGTCCCGACTATTATCCGTCCTTCGACTATCTCCATGTCGGTGAGCTCGGCGATGCCACCAACCAGCTGATCGAGATCCTGTCGCGCGACGCCTCGCGTCCCGAGGCCCAGGTGGTGCTGACCACCAAAGACCGCGTGCCGATGACGGAGTTTCCGATCCCGGCCTACGAGCTTGCCGACGTGAAGAAATACTTCCTCGGCAGCATCCAGTATTCCAGCGGCTGTCCCTATCAGTGCGAGTTCTGCGATATCCCCGGTCTCTATGGCCGCAACCCGCGCCTCAAGTCGCCGGAGCAGATCATCGCCGAGCTCGACCGCCTGCGCGAATGCGGCATGACCGACACGGTCTATTTCGTCGACGACAATTTCATCGGCAACCGCAAGGCGGCGATGGACCTGCTGCCGCATCTGATCGAATGGCAGAAGCGGACCGGCTACGTGGTGCGGCTCGCCTGCGAGGCGACGCTCAACATCGCCAAGCGGCCCGAAATCCTCGAGAAGATGCGCGAGGCCTATTTCATCACCATCTTCTGCGGCATCGAGACGCCCGATCCCGACGCGCTGAAGGCGATGCAGAAGGACCACAACATGATGGTCCCGATTCTGGAGGGCGTGCGCACCATCAACTCCTACGGCATGGAGGTCGTCTCCGGCATCATCATGGGGCTCGACACCGACAAGCCGAATACGTCTGAGGCGCTGCTCGGCTTCGTCGAGGAGTCCCGGATTCCGCTTCTGACGATCAACCTGCTTCAGGCGCTGCCGAAGACGCCGCTGTGGGACCGGCTCGAGCGCGAGGGGCGCCTGATCGAGGACGACGGCCGCGATTCCAACGTCGACTTCCTGCTGCCCTATGATGACGTCGTCGCGTCCTGGAAGCACGCCATGGCGGTCGCGTATGCGCCCGAGAAGGTCTACGCGCGCTTCCAGTATCAATGCGACCACGTTTATGTTCACCGCCTCAAGGTGCCGACCCCGGACGAGATGAAGACCTGGGCCAACATCAGGCGTGGCCTCGTCATGCTGCGCAACATCTTCTGGAAGGTCGGCGTGCTCGGCGACTACAAGCGCGTGTTCTGGAAGTTCGCGCTGGGGCGCATCAAGCGCGGCGATATCGAAGGCCTGATCGGATGCACCCTGATCGCGCACCACCTCATCACCTTTGCGCGCGCGGCCTCCAGCGGCAGGCAGAACGCCTCGAACTATTCGATCCGGCTGCGCGAGGCCGCCGTTCCCGCCGAATGATGCGACATGTCTGATCCGGCCCTGCCGCGCCGTCCGACCCTCGATCTGCGGGCGTTCACGCCCGCGCGCGTCGCGCTCGGCCGCAGCGGCGCGAGCGTGCCGACCAAGGCGCTGCTCGATTTCACGCTCGATCATGCCCGCGCCCGCGATGCCGTGCATGCCGCCTTCGATGCGCCGCGTCTGGCCGCCGATCTCGGCGCGCTGGGCCTTGCCGTCACGGAGGTGAGGAGCCAGGCGGTCGACCGCAAAGACTATCTGCGGCGGCCGGATCTGGGACGACGACTCGACCCCGGCTCGGCCGAGGTCTTGGCACGAGCGGCCTCGGCGCCGTGCCGGCTTGCGCTCGTGATCGGCGACGGCCTGTCCGCGGCGGCGGTGCACGCCCATGCGGTGGGGCTGGTGGGGCGCCTGCTGCCGCTGCTCGCGGAAGGGGACGACGTCGCGGTCGGCCATGTCGTCGTCGCCTCAGGCGCGCGCGTCGCGCTCGGCGACGAGATCGGCGCCATTCTCGGCGCGCGCATGGCCCTGATGCTGATCGGCGAGCGGCCGGGCCTGTCCGCGCCCGATAGCCTCGGCGCCTATCTGACCTTTGCGCCGAAGCCCGGCCGCACCGACGCCGAGCGAAATTGCGTGTCCAATATCCACCACGCTGGGTTGAGCTACGACGAGGCCGCCTTCAAGATCGCCTGGCTGGTTCGCGAGGGGCTGGCCCGGCAGGTCACCGGCGTGGCGCTGAAGGACGAGAGCGCGGACCGCGCGCCGCGTCGAATTGGCACATCTTCGCCGGGATGACCTGTGGTCAGGCCCCGAAATCGCCGCATCTTGATCGATTTGCCCACACTTCGCCTGCTTGCGAGAAGGGTGATTGACCTGCTAAACCCCGGGCGGCGATTTTCCGCGCATTTTCAAAGGGCAAGCCTCCCATTGGTATGGCGTTTTCAAGCCGTTCGCGGGGCGCAATAAGCTCTCAGACCGAGCCGATTTAGGAACTGGATAAGGCATGCTCGAAAAGCACAGCGAGAATGAGGTTCATGTCGACAAGGTCGAGCAGGGACCTACGTCCTCGATCGCCTTCGGGCTGGAACGCATCGGGCTGATCGCCGTCCGGGCGCCGATCGTCTCCTGCATCGTCCTGCTCGTCCTGATCGTCGGCGCCGTGTTCGGCATCCACCGGATCAAGATCGACGATTCGCTGTCGCAGCTGTTTCGCTCCGACAGTCGCGAATTCCACCAATATGAAGAGGTGACGAAGAAGTTCCCGGCCGAGGAATTCGACGTCCTCGTTGTGGTCGAGGGCAAGAACCTGCTGGCCCGGAACAATCTGGAGAAGCTGCGCGACTTCATCACCGACCTGCAACTGGTCGAAGGCACGCGCGGGCTGGTCTCGCTGTTCTCGGCACGTCAGGCGCCCGCGCCGGGCAAGCTGCCGGCGGCGCTGTTCCCGGCCGAGCTTCCCGAAGGCGCCGACTACGACAAGTTCATCGAAACCGTCAAAAACAACGAGATCATCCGCGGCAAGCTGTTGTCGGAAGACGGCACGCTGGCGCTCGTCGTGCTGTCGCTCGATCCGGAGGTGGTGGCGTCCAGCAAGCTGACCAAGACCGTCGGCGACATCCGCGCGCTGATGAAGGAGGATCTCAGCGATACCGGTCTCAACGTGCAGCTCTCCGGCGTGCCGGTGATGCAGCTCGAGATCCGCAATGCTGTCGAGCGCGACGGGCTGACCTACAACATCCTCGGCATCCTCGCCGGCTGCATCATCGCCATCATCTTCTTCCGCAAGATCTCGTTCATGGTCGCCGCGGCGTTTCCGCCGATGATCGCGATCCTCTTGGCGCTCGGCGCGCTCGGCTGGGCCAATTTCAATCTCAACATGTTCCTGAACGTGATGACGCCGCTCATCATGGTCATCAGCTTCTCGGACTCGATGCAGCTCACCTTCGCCGCGCGCGACCGGCTGATCGCGGGCCAGGACAAGTTCACCGCGTTCAAGAACGCGGTGCTGGTGGTGGGCCCGGCTTGCGTGCTGACGCACGGCACCGCCGGCATTTCCTTCATCGCGCTGCAGTTCTCCAACTCCGACCTGATCCGCAAGTTCGGCGAGGCGGGCCTCGCCGCCACCATCATCGCGCTGGTTGCGGTGCTGTCGCTGGTGCCGGTGTTCGGCGTGCTGCTCGTGCGCAACGAGAAGACGTTCGCGGTCAAATTCCAGAGCGCAGATGCCGGCGTCCAGGCGCTGCGCAATTTCTGCTACTGGATCGCGGTGCGGATGGTGGGCCGGCCCGGCCTGTTCAGTCTGATCGCAGTGCTGTTCGTCGGCGGCCTCGGCGTCATCTACGCCAATCTGGAGCCGCGTTACCGGCTTGCCGACCAGGTGCCGGACAAGCGTCAGGCCGTCGCCGCCAGCAACCGGCTCGATGCCAAGCTCACCGGCGCCAACCCGGTCAATGTGCTGATCCAGTTCCCCAAGGGTGAATCGCTCTATTCGCCGGAGACTCTGCAGACCATCGCGGACGTGCATGCGACCGTGGAGAAGGCGGCCGGTGTCGGCAATGTCTGGTCGGTCGAGACCCTGCGCCGCTGGCTTGCGGAAAAGGCCGGCAGCGCCGACGTCGCCACGCTGAAGGAATATGTCAGCGTCATTCCCGAGCATCTGGTGCGGCGCTTCATCGATGCCGAGCAGGACGCGGTGGTGGTCGCCGGCCGCGTGCCGGACAAGGATTCCAGCCAGCTCCTGCCGATCGTCGACAAGCTCGATGCCGAGCTCGACGCCGTCCGCAAGAAGCATCCGGGCTACGAGGTCGCGGTGACGGGCCTTGCCGCGATCGCCGCGCGCAACTCGGCCAGCATGATCGAGAAGCTGAACCGCGGGCTCACCGTCGAATTCGCGCTGGTTGCGATCTTCATCGGCCTTGCGTTCCGCTCCTGGGTGGTGATGTTCGCCTGCATCCTCCCGGGCATCTTCCCGGTGGTGATGTCTGGAACGGTGCTGTGGGCGATGGGGGAGGGCCTGCAATTCGCCAGCGTCGTCGCGCTTACCGTCTCGTTCGGGCTCGGCCTCAGCGCCACCATCCACTTCCTCAACCGCCTCCGGCTCGAGAGCAAGCCGGGTGTCGGCTCCGCGCTCGCGGTGGAGCGGGCGACGGTGCTGGTCGGCCCGGCGCTGATCCTGACCACGGTGGTGCTGGCCTGCGGCCTCGTCGTCACCGTGTTCTCCGACCTGCCGTCGCTGCGGCTGTTCGGCTGGCTCAGTGCGTTCTCGATGGTGATGGCCCTGGTCGCCGACCTCTTCATCCTGCGGCCGACGGCGATGTGGCTGATCAATCTGCACGCCAAGCTGCAAGGGACCGACAAGCCGGCGATCTAGTCGTCATCGCCCACACCACGGCATCCGCACGATTCCGGGAGAGCCCACCCGCGTCCGCGCGGAACTGCCGATCTTTTCTTCACGGCTGAACGAACCTTTGCTGTGCCGGCCTGTTCAACCAGAGCTCGGCTCCAGCTGATATTGTCGTTCCAACAAACAAGCGTGCGAACGATGGCACTTTGAGAAACTTCGACGACAGCCTCAGCTCTGAGGATGGGCGACATGCGCGCTGAGCCGGCTGATGAGGCGGCGTCTGGAGGTGGCATCGACAGCGTCGAGGCGCCGGATCCGACTCTTGCCAGCCTGGCTCGAACGGCCGGACCTGGCGCGTCCGCGCCAGATTGGGCGAAGGTCGCCCTCGTGACCGCAACGGTGGGCGTGTTCGCGGTCGCGGTCGGCCTGTCGTCGCCGCTGCTCGCTCTCGTTCTCAAGAGCGAGCAATTCAGCGGCCTTCTGATCGGCACCAATGCCGCGATGATGCCGATCGGGCTCTTGAGCTCCGCGCTTTGCGTGCCGCGTCTTGTGCAGGGAACGGGCGCCTACAAGGCTGCCGTCGGGCTTGCCCTGATCGCGGCCGCAGCGCTCGCCCTGATGATGGTCTTTCGCACGCTATGGATCTGGTTTCCGGCGCGGTTCGTGCTTGGTCTCGCCATCGGCGGCTTCTACATCGTCAACAAGGCGTGGTTGAACGAGATCGCCGTGCCGGTCTATCGCGGCCGCGTCATGGGACTCTATGCGGCCGTGCTGGCCGCCGGTTTCTCGCTTGGGCCCTTCGCGCTTGCGCTCACGGGCTCCTCGGGGTGGTGGCCATTCGCGGTCGGCATATTGGCCCTGCTCGCCGCTGCGCTGATCACGGCCATCTTCGCGACGCGGCTACCCAGCTTCTCCGTCAAGGAGCGCACGCCGATCACGAGCTTCATTCCGCGCGCGCCCGTGCTGCTCGCCGCGGTCGCGACTTTTGCCCTGTTCGATCATGCCACGCTGACCTTTCTGCCGGCCTTCGGGATGAGGAACGGATATTCCGAGCAGGCGATGGCCATCGGCCTTGCCTTGCTCAATGGTGGCAACGTGTTCCTGCAAGTGCCGGTCGGCTGGCTTGCGGACCGGTGTCCGCGGCGGCTCGTGCTTTTGGGGCTTGCAGCCGCGACCGCAGCCGGCGCTGTCCTGCTCGCCATTGCCGTCCAGCAGGGACTGCTCATGCTGTTCATACTGCTGTTCGTCTGGGGCGCGTGCGCATACGGCGTCACCACGGTCGCGCTTGCCGAACTGGGCGATCGTTTCGGTGGCCCGACTTTGCTGGCGGGCAGTGCGGCCTTCACGCTCGCCAGCGGCATCGGCGGAATGTTGGGCGGCCCGCTCACCGGCGCTGCCGTCGACACTGCCGGCGACAGCGGCCTGATCCTGGTCCTGGCAGGTGCCTACGGACTGCTCGGGCTGCTCGTCGCGGCTGTCCCGCTCACGCGTCGAGCCGGACGATCCCGTACGGATTGAACTTGAAATCGCTCTCGGCGTAGTCCTGCTCGTGCGACAGCATGAGCTTGCGATCGCGCAGCGTCGCTTCGATGCCGTGCTCGGCCATGGCGTTGGCGATCTCCTCCATCAGCATCACCGCGGACCATTCGTTGCCGAGTGGTTTCGCGACGTGGACCTCCGGCAGGCCGACGAGGTGATAGCCGACGCTCTCAAAGTAGCGATCGCCGGCGAGCGGGCGCTTGGCGAAGGCGAGGCGACAGGCCTTGCCGACGGCGAGGGTCATGCTCAGGCCCTGGCTGGTGATGGCGCCCTTGCGCGCCTGATCCATGAGACTTCGCCACCGCGCGACGCCGTGGGCAATGCCGGCGCTTTCGCCTTTTGCGGCCACGGCGCCCGCGTCGAACATTTCGTCCACGATCTGCAAGGCGGCGGCCGAAAAGACGGCCGTCTTCTGCTGAGCCATCGGCGGGCCCAGCACGTAGAGGACTGATTTGTGGTTGGCCACGGCAGCCTCGTCCGCCGCGGACCATGCCTTCGGAAAGACGCGGTCCCAGCACACGCCGAACGACCGCGCCATGTGCGGATCGGGCTTTGCTTGCGAATGGGTGCGGTCGATCTCGAAACCGAAATCGGCGATCGTCTCGGCCACCGCCTTCGGCGGTCGCAGCAGGCTTTCGTTCTTGCCGAGGAAGCAGAGCACGTGACGCGGCTTCACGGACGAAGGCTGCATGTTCGCTCCCTGGTGATCATTGGCGAAGGCGCGAGAGGCCACGAAGAGCCCGGCGGCCTTGAGCAGATGCCTGCGTATCGGGTCCATCTCGGCAAGTCCGTTCCGGGTAAGTTCATGTCAGCAAAAAGCCCCCGGCTCGCGAGAACCGGGGGCCATGATTCCATTGAAGCCGGACGAAATCAGCTCCTCGTCATGGTGATGTTGACGCCGCGGATCTCGCCCTTGGAGCTGATCTGCACCGTCTGCTTGGTGCCGTTGGTGCGCAGCGACAGATTGGCGGCGAAGCCGTTGGCCTCGACGAACACGTCGATCTGGCCGCCGCCGGCGGTGCCCTGGAGGTTGCCGAAGATATTGCGGCTGGACTCGCTCCAGTTTCCGGAGATGCGCTCGCCCTGGCTCGTCACGTCGCTGGTGAGGTCGAACTTGTAGCTGTCGGACGCGCAGTGCAGAGCCTGCTTCAAATTGAGGCCGCTGCCGGCGACCTTGTAGTCGGCCTTGCAGCGAATGCGCTCGGTGGAGCCGTCGGACAGCGACACCGTGCCGGTGCCGGTCCACGCGCCGTCGAAACCGGCAAAGGGGCCGGACGACTGAGCGTGGCCTGCCGAAACCGAGAAGAGCAGCGCCGCTCCGATGCCGGCCGCCTTGATTGCCAGTCCAGATCGCCCAAAGAATTTCATCTCAAATATCCCGTTTTGGAACGACGCCCGCTTACGCGTGATAACGTCTCGCCACATCGAAAGTTTAGTGCTCCGAGCCAGTGTCAGGTTCAAAGCCCGGCCGCCAGAGATGGCGGTTCACGACGCCTCTCGCCAGTCCTGGACCGGTCGATTTGCCCTGTTTCTGCGTGTTTCCGGCGGGAAAGGCGGGGCGGACAGATGCAGCTCTGCAACAGGTATGCAGTAAAACGCAGCGCTTCCGAATTATGACGTAGTATCAATCTCTTACATCTGCCAATGAAGGCGCAGGGAAGACCTGATTTGGTGGGCGTGGCGCCAATTTGGCCGCATTTGCCAGTGCTTGTGCCTTCTCTGAGGCCGCACCTCCCGCGGCGACATGCCATCAGAACAATCCGTTCCGGTCGTCCGCCCTGTGCAGTCCGAGTCCGGTGCGATTCTGCCGTCAGAATGAAGGAATACAATGCGTAAGCTTCTCGTCGCTCTCACCCTGCTGTCGGCTTCTGTTTCGACGGCGGCGTTCGCCCAGCAGGGCCGTGGCACGGACGCCGAGCAGAAGGCCTGCACGCGCGACGTGCAGAAGTTCTGCCGTCCGGTCATCGACCAGGGCGATTTCACCATCCTGGCCTGCCTCAAGGAGAACCGGGCCAAGATCTCCCAGGCCTGCGACCAGGTCCTGAAGACCCACAACCAGTAAGCTCGGCCACTGGCCTACAAAAGGCGACCTTTGGGCCGCCTTTTCGGGCCCGATCCGCAAGGGGCAGCCATCGAGAGACAGGATTGGTTTTGCGGCCGTATTCCCTTATATGGGGGCCGCGGCGGATCGCCGGCATGAGCCCGCGCGAGCGAACAAGCCCTTCCTGTCCAAACGATTGTAAACCAGCCCTCGATGACCTCTGCGAGCGAATTGCGATCCGGTAAGGGTGACCGCGACGAGAATTTTCCCGTCGCGTCCTGGATCATTCATCCGCGTCATCGTGCCCTGATCCTGGCGTATTACAATTTCGTCCGCACCGCCGACGACATCGCCGACCACGCGACCCTGCCGCCCGACCAGAAGCTCGCTTATCTCGACCTGCTCGAGGCGGAGCTGCTCGGCAAGGGCGAGACCCAGGCTGAGGCCGTCATCCTGCGCCGTGCCCTGGCCGAGCGCGGCATGGCGCCGCGCCATGCGCTCGACGTGCTCATCGCGTTCCGCATGGACGTGACCAAGCTGCGTTACGAGAACTGGGACGAGGTCATCCACTATTGCCGTTACTCGGCGATGCCGGTCGGCCGCTTCATGCTCGATGTCCACGGCGAGAGCACCTCGACCTGGGCCGCATCGGATGCGCTCTGCGCAGGCTTGCAGATCAACAATCACCTTCAGGATTGCGGCAAGGATTTCCGCGAGCTCAACCGCGTCTATCTGCCGCGCGATGCGCTGGCAGCACACGGTGCTTCCGTCGAGCAGCTCGGGCTGACACAGTCGCCGCCGGCGATGCTGGCCTGCCTGCAGGCGCTTGCGTCGCGCAACGAAGCGCTGCTCGACGAGGGCAGGTCGCTGGCCGCGGAGATCCGGGATTTCCGCCTCGGCGTCGACGTCGCGGTGATCCAGGCCTATGCCGATCGCATCGTGCGCCTCTTGAAGGTGCGCGATCCCCTCCGCGAGCGGGTGCACCTGAACAAGTTCGAACTGCTCATCTTCAGCCTTGCCGGAATGATCGGCGAGGCCGGCCGCCGCGCAATCGGACGCAAGGCCATTTCCAGACCGGGGACTGCACATGACGCTTGAGGCGACCTCGCCCGGCGCCAATTATGGCTCGACCGCATCCGGCAGCTCGTTCTACGCCGCGATGCGCATCCTGCCGCATGACCAGCGCGAAGCGATGTTCCAGATCTACAGCTTCTGCCGCCAGGTCGACGACATCGCCGATTCCGACGGCCCTCGCGCGGAGCGGCTCGCCGCGCTTCAGGAATGGCGCAACGACATCTACGCGCTCTATCAGGGCAATCCGCCGCCGCGGCTGAAGGACTACGTCGGCTCGGTGAAGACCTTCGGCCTCAAGCGCGAGGATTTCCTCGCCATCGTCGACGGCATGGAGATGGACGTGCCGCAGGACATCCGCGCGCCCGACATGGCGACGCTGGATCTGTATTGCGATCGCGTCGCCAGCGCCGTCGGACGGCTGTCGGTGCGGGTGTTCGGCCTGCCCGAGGAAGACGGCATCCAGCTCGCCTATCATCTGGGCCGCGCGCTCCAGCTCACCAATATCCTGCGCGACATCGACGAAGACGCTGGCCTTGGCCGGCTCTATCTGCCGCGGGAGGCGCTGCTGCATGCCGGCATCACCTCCGACGATCCGAACCGCGTCATCGCCGAGCGCGCGCTGCCGAAGGTCTGCCTGCCGCTGACGCAGCGTGCGAAGGCGCATTTCGAGAAGTCGGACGAGATCATGAACCGCAACAAGCGCCGCACGGTGCGCGCGCCGCGGATCATGTCGAAATACTATCATTCCATTCTGGATCTCCTGATTGCGCGCGGCTTCAACGCGCCGCGCCAGCCGGTGCGTGTGTCAAAGGTCACACGTATCCTGATCCTGCTCCGCTACGCTTTCATCTGATGCAAAAGACAGCACATATCATCGGCGCCGGGATTTCCGGCCTTTCCGCCGCCGTGCGGCTCGCCAATGCCGGCTTCAAGGTCGCCGTGCACGAGGCGACGCAGCAGGCCGGCGGCCGTTGCCGTTCCTATTTCGACGGCGCCACCAATCTCACCATCGACAACGGCAATCATCTGCTGCTGTCGGGCAATAGCCACGCGCGCGCCTATGCGCGTTCGATCGGCACCGAGGCGGGCCTCGTCGGTCCTGAAACTGCGCAGTTTCCCTTCGTCGACGTCAAGACCGGGCAGCGCTGGCAGATCGATCTCGGCAATGGTCGTCTGCCGACCTGGGTGCTCGACGAAGGCCGCCGCGTGCCCGACACGGGCCTCACCGATTATCTGAAGCTGGCGCCGCTGATCTGGGCGTCGGAAGACACGTTGGTCGGCAAATCCATTCCTTGCGAAGGCCTGCTCTATCAGCGTCTGGTGCAGCCACTGCTGCTCGCGGCGCTCAACGTCGATCCGCCCGAGGGCTCGGCTGGCCTTGCCGGCGCCATCGTGCGCGAGACGCTGCTTGCCGGCGGACAGGCCTGCCGTCCCCTGATCGCGCGCGATGGTCTCAGCGCCGTGCTGATCGAGCCGGCCGTGAAGTTCCTGCAGGACCGTGGCCATACCGTGCAGCTGGGCCATGAGCTGCGGTCCTTCACCGGCACTGATGGCAAGGCCAGCGCGCTGAATTTCGGCGGCGAGGATGTCGTTCAGATCGGGGAGGGGGACGTCGTAGTGATGGCGGTGCCGCCGCGCGCTGCTGCGAGCCTGCTGCCGGGCGTGAAGACCCCGACCGAATTCCGCGCCATCGTGAACGCGCATTTCCGGATCACACCGCCGCCGGGTTCGGCGCCGATCCTGGGCGTGATCGGCGGCGTCGTGGAATGGCTGTTCGCGTTCCCGAACCGGCTGTCCGTCACCATCAGCAACGGTGACCGGCTGGTCGACATGCCGCGCGAGGAACTCGCGCAGGCGATCTGGAACGACGTCTGCAAGGCCGGCGGGGTATCCGGCGAATTGCCCCCCTGGCAGATCGTGCGCGAGCGTCGTGCCACATTTGCGGCGACGCCGGCGCAGAATGCCCTGCGTCCGGGGCCGGTCACTGCGCTGAAAAACCTGTTCCTCGCGGGGGATTGGACTGCTACGGGATTGCCTGCAACCATCGAGGGATCGGTTCGATCCGGTGATCGCGCCGCCGATCTGGTTCTCGCCGCCAAAGGATCCTGAAAGGCGGCCCTGACGGGCAGACGTCCCGGCCAATTTCAATCGACTATCGGAGCAATCGAGCGAGATGGATTCCGTGAACGCGACCAGCCGCGAAGCCCTTCAACCAGGGACCTTGCAACCAGGAATCTTGCAATCGGGCATCCTGGAATCGAGCATTGCATCGGCGACACAGGGCGTCCTCGACTTCCAGCAGGCGGACGGCCATTGGGTGTTCGAGCTCGAGGCCGACTGCACGATTCCGGCCGAATACGTCCTGTTGCGCCACTATCTCGCAGAGCCGGTCGATGCCGTGCTCGAAGCCAAGATCGCCAATTATCTGCGCCGCGTGCAGGGCGCCCATGGCGGCTGGCCGCTGGTGCATGACGGCGAGTTCGACATGAGCGCCAGCGTGAAGGCCTATTTCGCGCTGAAGATGATCGGCGATCCCGTCGACGCCCCGCACATGGTGCGCGCGCGCGAGGCCATTCACGCCCGCGGCGGCGCGATTCACAGCAACGTCTTCACCCGTTTCCTGCTGGCGATGTTCGGCGTCGTCACCTGGCGCGCGGTGCCGGTGCTGCCGATCGAGATCGTGCTGCTGCCATTCTGGTCGCCGTTCCACCTCAACAAGATCTCATACTGGGCGCGCACCACGATGGTGCCGTTGATGGTGCTCGCAGCGCTGAAGCCGCTCGCCAAGAATCCGAAGGGCGTCGGCATCGACGAATTATTCCTGCAGGATCCGCGCTCGATCGGCATGACCGCGAAGGCGCCGCACCAGAGCATGGCCTGGTTCGTGCTGTTTCGCTCGCTCGACGCCATCTTGCGCGTGATCGAGCCGATGTTCCCGAAGGCCTTGCGCAAGCGCGCCATCGATGCGGCGCTCGCCTTCACCGAGGAGCGGCTCAACGGCGAGGACGGCATGGGCGCGATCTACCCGCCCATGGCCAACATCGTCATGATGTACGACGCGCTCGGCAAGGATGAAAACTTCCCGCCGCGCGCGATCACACGCCGGGGCATCGACAAGCTGCTCGTGATCAAAGACGACGAAGCCTATTGCCAGCCCTGCGTCTCGCCGGTGTGGGACACGACGCTGACGGCGCATGCGCTGCTGGAAGCTGGCGGCGACAAGGCGGTGCCGGCGGCCAAGCAGGGCCTCGACTGGCTGATCCCGAAGCAGGAGCTCGAGCTGAAGGGCGACTGGGCCGTGAAGCGGCCCGACGTGCGTCCGGGCGGCTGGGCCTTCCAATACAACAACGCTCATTACCCCGATCTCGACGACACCGCCGTGGTGGTGATGTCGATGGACCGCATGCGCCGGGAGCACGGTGCGACCGGCTACGACGCCGCGATCGATCGCGGCCGGGAGTGGATCGAGGGCATGCAGAGCGACGATGGCGGCTGGGCCGCCTTCGACGTCAACAATCTCGAATACTATCTCAACAACATCCCGTTCTCGGACCATGGCGCGCTGCTCGACCCGCCGACCGAGGACGTCACGGCGCGCTGCATCTCGATGCTGGCCCAGCTCGGCGAGACCGAGAAGACCAGCAAGCACGTGGCCGACGGGGTCGCCTATTTGCGGAAGACCCAGCACCCTGAGGGCTCCTGGTACGGCCGCTGGGGCATGAATTTCATCTATGGAACCTGGTCGGTGCTCTGCGCCCTCAACATGGCCGGGGTCGACCACGGGGATCCCATGATTCGCAAGGCCGCGGATTGGCTGGCCTCGATCCAGAACAAGGACGGCGGCTGGGGCGAGGACGCCGTCAGCTACCGCCTCGACTACCGGGGATGGGAGGCCGCCCCCTCGACCGCCTCGCAAACGGCATGGGCCTTGCTTGCCCTGATGACGGCAGGCGAGGTTGATCACCCGGCCGTCGCCCGCGGGGTGGAGTACCTGATTGCAACACAGAACAAAAAAGGACTGTGGGACGAGCAACGGTACACCGCCACAGGCTTTCCGCGTGTATTCTATCTGCGATATCATGGTTACCCGAAGTTCTTCCCGCTGTGGGCGTTGGCGCGGTATCGGAACTTGCGGAACACCAACAGCAGGGTGGTAGGGGTCGGAATGTGACTTTGGGGACGGGGGACTATCTTACCGCGGGTAATGCCATCGACCCGCGGCCGATACTGATCGTGACCGGACTGGTTCAGGAGGCCCGCATCGCAGCCGGGCCCGGAATGGCGGTTATTTGTTCATCCAGCAGCCCGACCCAGTTGCGGGCGCTGCTGACGGTGGTGGATCCGGAGACGATTCGCGGCGTGATCTCGTTCGGCGTGGCCGGCGGGCTCGACCCGAGCTTGCGCTCCGGCGACGTCGTGCTGGCGACCGAGGTGCTCGACGGCGACACCCGTTGGGCCGCAGGGCTCTCGCTCGGCGACGAATTGATCGACCGCCTGACCTCGGGCCGTCGCCGCGTGGTGCGTGGCAGCCTCGCCGGTGCCGAGGAAGTGGTCACCAAGCGCGCCTGCAAGGCGGCGCTGCACTCGGAGACGGGCGCTTCGGCCGTCGACATGGAAAGCCACATCGCCGCCGCCTACGCCGCCGAGGCCGGGCTGCCCTTTGCCGCGGTCCGCGTCATCAGTGACCCCGCCCACCGCGCGCTGCCGGCGCTCGCCCGTGCCGCGATCAAGCCGAACGGCCAGATCGACCTCGCCGCCGTGCTGCGCGGCATCGTGCGCAATCCGGCAACGCTGCATGCGCTGGTCTCGACCGGCATCGACTTCAACCGCGCGCTGCGGTCGCTGCGTGGTTGCCGAGATTATCTGATCGGGACCGAGATCATCGAGAGCGAGGAGCTGGTGTCGAAGGCGGCCTGAGGGGCGACGGAAAGCTGGGAATAGAGGAAAGGCCCGGTCGCGCGACCGGGCCTTTTTCGTTGGGGCGTAGGATGGGTTGAGCCCTTGCGAAACCCATCACTTTCCGATCACCGCTCTCCATAATCGCGGCCATCATCTGACTGATCGCCCGCCCAATCGGCTGGATAGGTGCCGAGCTCCACGTGACGATGAAACGAGGACGGCGCCCAGTCGCGGACCCGGTCGACGAGCCTGTGTTTGACCGGATTGATATGAACATAATCGACGTGCCGAACGAAATCGATTTCGTCGCGAATGGTATGCTCCCAATATCTGCGTTGCCAGATGCCCCGTTCGCCTTTGGTCGAACGGCTCTGGGATATCCTCTCGTTTCGCGGCAGACGGCGCGAAAACGCGGACTTGATCAATTGCCAGCGCATCGCAAAATCGGCGTCGCCTCCGGGCAACGTCCACACGGTGTGAAGGTGATCTGGCAACACCACGATGGCATCGATCGTAAAGGGATGGCGCCGGTGCGTCTCACGAAACGCGGAGCGCAACAGTCCGACATGATCCGTCAGCAACGATAGCTTCCGCTCCGCCAGATTGACGGTGACGAAGAAGCATCCGCCCGGAACTAGGTTGCGACGGTACCCGGTCATGGGCGTGAGGTTATCACGAAACAAGTGTGATGGGTTTCGCGAACAGCTCGACCCGTCCTACGGGCTCTACCCATCCGGGCTGTGCGCTTCAGCCTTGGCCAGACACAGATCGCGAAGTTTCGGGGCTTCTCGGGAAAGACTTTGGCGATCGCGAAGACCGCGATTTCGTCCCTCGTATAGAACGCAAACGCTAAGGAGCGTTGCAATACTGACGTTCGACGCACGAATGCCAAATGAATAATTCAACCCGCTGACCAGGCAATCATTGAATCTCTCGGATAAAAGAATCACCGTGAAGATGACATTGCCTTTGGCGTCCGTTCGAGTATTTGAGAGGCACCTTGCGTCATCAGTAATTCGCCCCTTGAGATCATCAATGACATGCTCCGGGATTCCCAAAGTCGTGAAAGCGGCTCTGTCATTCTTCAAACGAAGAAACACGTTCGTGTCATGAAACACCGCGATTGAAGAGCTCGTCAGGCTCCGATCGACCTTCTTTCCAGCGGCGCGCGAGATGTCACCGAGAACCTGTTGAACGAGGTAGAGACTGTTCGGCGAAAGGTTGCCAACATCAAAGAAATTGAAGGCTGGCTCGCCTGTCGACATCGCGACTTCCATCCCGTTGGATTCGTCTCTCTGCCAGATGAAATGTTGGAAGCTCTGGTCCTCCTGAGCCACGGAAGGCGATACACCGCACGCAAGCAATGAGAACGAGATCAGCGCGACGGCCATTGCTCGCACGGCGACATCCCGACCAGCTTGAGCTAGTCGTCCCCTTACCGAGCAAATCGGGATATGTCCTGTTCCCTGCACATGGACGACGGGAAGGGGGGAAGCATTCGATCGGGCGGTAACGACCGCTCCAATTGGCCCCGGCAAGATTGCGAAAAATGCTCTTGCTGCGCTTCGAAAACGCGACGCTGGCAAGCGCCTCTCAGCAAATTCATGGTTGGCTACTAACATCGGCAAACTCTTGGCTCGTAGGATGGGTAGAGCGAAACGAAACCCATCGATTGCGGAAGGTGCAACGATGGGTTTCGCGAAGAGCTCATGGATCCCACGCCCTAGCCGCCTGTTTCTCAGTTGTGAAGTCAGGGCTGAAGCCGCGCGCGACGGCAGCTTGAAGCGATGCCCAAGTTCCGGTGGTCTCCCGCTGGGGGCGTAAAATGACGGCGTCACCGTGCCGCGCCACCTCGATCTCATCGCACGGCAAATGAAACTGCGTCGGCAATCGGACGAACTGAGAGCTGCCGGACTTGAAGATCCTGGTGATGTGGGGCAGGTCAGCCTCCTGTAGACGCTGACGCGAATATACAGCTTTAGGTCGAAGCACGCGAGATCGTTCATCGTGCATTCTTCCCTCCTTCCGTAGGATTGAAGGCGGGGACAATGAGACGACCGCTGTCTTCGACCGATGGGGAGCGATGCGGCAAGCTGCAAAACGACCCGTCGGGCAAAACATCCGTAATCCGTCAACCCCCTCCCACAAAAATATTCCACTTTCCCGAATTTCGGATTTATGGCATAGAGCGCTTATCCCGGCCCTCCCAGAGGGGCGCTTCGCGATCGTCACGAGATGCGGGTCGGGGTGCGGTGGACGCGGCAGCGCCGGCGCGAGAGGCGATGACAGGGCGGGCAACCGCGAGTCATAAGCATCGCGGGACGAACGGCGTGGTCACAGCGGTTTTGGTCGTCGTCCGGGGGCGAGCACACGCTAGCTCTCGGCGATCAGGCCAGACCGTCCGCGGACGGAGAAGTCGTGTGGTCCTGACGCCCGCAGGCTGGCGTCAAGCCTTGCGGTGATGCGGCGGCCCGACCGGGCGCGTGCATCGACCAGCCGCAACGCGACGGGGGCAACAGTGCATCGCTCCCCGAGGAGAGCACGAAGGACACCGTTAAAACCATCCGCGCAGGGAAGGCCGGGCGACCGGCAACACCTGTAGTCCACCCCGTGTGCGTTTTTCCATGCACGCGGACCGCGGGTGCCGCCGGCGCCCGGTCTTCCCTGCGCCCTCTGGCTTTCATGGGCGTGAACGAACAGCAAAGCTCGGGCGAAAGAAGCCGCGAGAGTGCGCAGGTGTGTCTGCGAGGAAGAGCGCTGATGGTGAAAGCGAGCCGGTGCCACATACGCCGTCATTGCGAGCGCAGCGACTTGTCCGCCGAAGCCTTTGGCGAAGGCGGAAGCAATCCAGAATCCTTCCGCGGAAGGATTCTGGATTGCTTCGTCGCAAGAGCTCCTCGCAATGACGGCATGGAGAGAGCGGGCAAGAGCGCTGTAGCGCGTCCGGGACACGGGCCGCTCGTCTGACGGCGCACAAGACAAAGGCCCGTTCGCGTTCGCGATCGGGCCTTTCTCAGTTGCAAATATGATTGCCGCTTTACGCCGCGGTCGAAGCCTTCTGCGCGGCCTTCGCCTGCGCGGCCTCGGCCTCGTCCTTGCGGATCTCCGACAGGCGCTTCTGCACTTCCGCCGAGAAAATGTACTGCGCCGGGCGCTGCTTGCTCATGTCGATCTCCGGCGCCATGGGACCAGAGGTCCTGATGCCGCGCAGCGACACCCACATCGCCTTCAGCGGGTTGTTGAGGGCTGCGGTCGCCGCGGTCGGCTCGTAGCCGCAATGGGCCATACAGTCGGCGCACTTCTCGTACTTGCCGGTGCCGTAGGTCTCCCAGTCGGTGGTGTCCATCAGCTCCTTGAAGGTCTTGGCGTAGCCTTCACCGAGCAGATAGCAGGGCTTCTGCCAGCCGAAGATATTGCGCGCGGGCATGCCCCAGGGCGTGCACTCGTATTCCTGGTTACCGGCGAGGAAGTCCAGGAACAGGCCGGAATGCATGAAATTCCACTTCTTGCCCTTGCCCATCGCAAAGACGTCGCGGAACAGCTTCTTGGTCTTGGTGCGGTTGAGGAAGTGCTCCTGGTCCGGCGCGCGCTCATAGGCGTAGCCGGGCGACATCGAGACGCCGACACCGAGCTCGACGGTGAGATCGAGGAACTTCGCGATCTCCTCGGCCGGATGGCCGTCGAAGATGGTGGCGTTGACGTTGACGGTGAAGCCGCGCGCCTTGGCCGCCTTGATTGCGGAGACGGCGCGGTCGAACACGCCCTTCTGCGACACCGCCTTGTCGTGATGGTCCTTCAGGCCGTCGAGATGCACGGAGAAGAACAGATACGGGGAGGGCTCGAACAGATCGAGCTTCTTCTCGAGCAGCAGCGCGTTGGTGCAGAGCGAGACGAACTTCTTGCGCTCAACGAGGCCGCGCACGATCTCGCCGATCTCCTTGTGGAT
Source organism: Bradyrhizobium sp. Rc3b (assembly GCF_900114915.1). GTDB lineage: Bacteria > Pseudomonadota > Alphaproteobacteria > Rhizobiales > Xanthobacteraceae > Bradyrhizobium. The sequence goes on along the minus strand of NZ_FOUS01000006.1, from coordinate 400,662 downwards.
CAGCGGCTCGCCGCCGGGAATGGCGACCATCGGCGCGCCGCACTCGTCGGCCGCGTCCCAGCACTCCTGCGCGGTCATGCGGCGGTTGAGGATCGCATCCGGATAATCGATCTTGCCGCAGCCGACGCAGGCGAGGTTGCAGCGAAACAGCGGCTCCAGCATCAGCACGAGCGGATAGCGCTTGCGGCCAAGCAATTTCTGCTTGAGCAAATAGCCGCCGATACGCATTTCCTTGAAGAAGGGGATGGCCATTACAAGTTTCTTTCTGGGCTTTTCAATTCGGGTGGGTCAGCTCGCAGCCAGTTGGGCCGGAAGCCGGAATTCGATGTTTTCCTCGCGGCCCGGCAACACCTGGACCTTGACCGGTCCGATTCGCCGCATCGCTTCGATCACGTCATCCACGAGTACCTCGGGCGCCGAAGCGCCGGCCGTGATGCCGACGGTCCTGGCATTTTTCAACCACTCCGGATTGAGCTCGCTGCCGTCGGCAATCAAATAACTCGCAACGCCGGCTTCGGTGCCGATTTCGCGAAGCCGGTTCGAATTCGAGCTATTGGCAGCGCCCACCACCAAGATCACGTCGACCAGCTTGCTCAAGTCCCTTACCGCAGATTGGCGGTTCTGTGTCGCATAGCAGATATCCCGGATATCCGGACCTTGAATATCTGTAAAGCGGGTCTGAAGGGCCGCGATGATATCCTTGGTGTCGTCGACCGACAGGGTGGTCTGGGTGATGTAGGCCACTGGCGTATCCGCCGGCAGCGTCAGGGCCGTAACCTCTTGAACGCTTTGGACAAGCAGCACGGGGGCGGGAACCTGGCCCATCGTGCCCTCGACCTCGGGGTGGCCGGCATGGCCGATCAGGATCAGCGTGCGGCCTTTGGTGATGTAGCGCTTCCCCTGATTGTGAACTTTCGTGACCAGCGGGCAGGTGGCATTGAGCACGGGAAGGTCGCGCGCGGCGGCCTCTTCCTCGACGCTGCGGGCGACTCCGTGAGCGCTGAAGACCGTCACCGCCTTCGGCGGTACCTCGGACAACTCCTCGACGAAGATGGCGCCTTTGTTCTTCAGGCTCTCGACGACGTATTTGTTGTGCACGATCTCATGGCGCACGTAGACGGGCGGGCCGTACTTCTCCAGCGCCCGTTCCACGATCTCGATCGCACGCACCACGCCCGCGCAGAAGCCGCGCGGTTGCGCCAGATAAACTTCCATTGGTCGCCCATCACGCAAGTTGCACCAATCCGCTTCGTAAGTCCCGGCGGCACCTCGATACTGACCAATGCGTTGCAATATCCGCACCATTGGTCCGCGCACGCGGTAGCCACCCACCCCCGTCGGGGCTCCGGCGCATGGAGGCGCAATACTTTGTGTCAAAAAATCGGCGGTAAGGAAAGCTCGAATGGACCTGGGTTCCCTGCCGAGCCGATTTTACGGTATTATAGTAGAGACGTGGGTGTATGCAAGCCAGCGACATCAGTGACCAGCCCTTCGTCACGTTCCCGCCTCAACTCCCCGGCTATACCGACCGCCCCGCATGATTTTGCCACGGTCTGCCGCCGTTTACCTCGAACCTTCTGGCGGCGAGAGCCTCTCAAAACAGCAATAGGTTTCGCCCGGGAACTCCGATAAACAGCGGGCGTTTCCGGCAAGCTGTTAACCGCAGAAAGAAAAGAAGTGCTGCAAAGCGTAGTCGTTGCCATCGTCAGGGCCTGCACCCGGTTTGCCTCCCTCGTCGTCGTTCTCGGGCTCCTGCTGTCGGTGGGAGCGGGCTATTACGCTGCGCGCCACTTCGCCATCAACACCGACATCAATTCGCTGATTTCCCAGAACCTCGACTGGCGCAAGCGTGACCAGCAGTTCGACAAGGCGTTCGATCAAAACGAAACGATCCTCGCTGTGATCGAGGCCCGGACCCCGGAGATGACGAGCGCCGCGGCGGACGCGCTCTATGCCAGGCTGAGGGACGACAAGACCAACTTCCAGTCCCTGCAGCAGCTCGGCAGCGGGGAGTTCTTCGAAAAGAACGGACTGTTGTTCCTGCCGACCGAAGAGGTCGGCAAGATCACCAGCCAATTCGAATCTGCAGCGCCCCTGATCGAGATCATGGCTGGCGATCCCTCGATCCGCGGCCTGACCGGCGCGCTGGAGACGGGACTCGCCGGCGTCAAGCGCGGCCAGGTCAAGCTCGACAACACCGAGCGTCCGTTCAACCTGATCGCGCAGACGGTCGAGACCGTGCTCAACAAGGGCAATGCGAGCTTCTCCTGGCGCGAGCTCGTCAGTGACGAGCCGCTGAAGGATTCGGACAAGCGCGCCTTCATCGAGTTCAAGCCGATCCTCGACTACAACGCGCTGGAGCCCGGCAAGGATGCCACCGACGCGATCCGCAAGGCCGCAGTGGATCTGGATTTTGCGACCAAATACCAGGCCCGGGTGCGGCTGACCGGTCCGGTCCCGATCGCCAACGAGGAATATGCGACCGTCCAGGAAGGCGCCGTCGTCAACGGCGTCGGCACGGTCCTCGTCGTGCTGCTGATCCTGTGGCTGGCGCTGCACTCGTCGAAGATCATCTTCGCGGTGTTCGTCAATCTCTTCGTCGGCCTCGCGCTGACGACCGCCGCCGGCCTGATGATGGTCGGATCGTTCAACCTGCTGTCGATCGCATTCGCGGTGCTCTTCGTCGGCCTCGGCGTCGATTTCGGCATCCAGTACAGCGTCCGCTACCGCTCCGAGCGCTACAAGCACAACGATCTCACGGGCGCGCTGGTGCTGGCGGCGAAGCGATCGGCGGTGCCGCTGTCGCTCGCGGCGATGGCGACCGCGGCTGGCTTCCTTTGCTTCATGCCGACCGACTACAAGGGCATCGCGGAGCTGGGCCAGATCGCGGGCGTCGGCATGCTGGTGGCGTTCCTTTCCTCGATCACCGTTCTGCCGGCCATGCTGAAGCTGCTGAATCCGCCCGGCGAAAAGGAGCCGGTCGGTTACGCCTTCCTGGCGCCGCTCGATCACTTTCTGGAGAAGCACCGCGTGCTGGTCGTGGGCGGCACGCTGATGCTGGCGCTCGCCGGCCTGCCGCTACTCTATTTCATGAAGTTCGACTTCAACCCGATGAACCTGCGCAACCCGAGGGCCGAATCGATCGCGACCTTCCTCGATCTGCGCAAGGATCCCAACACCGGCGCCAATGCCATCAACGTGATGACCACGTCCGAGGAGCAGGCAAAGCAGGTCGAGGCGAAGCTCGAAAAGGTGCCCGAGGTGCTGCGGGTGATGTCGCTCAACAGCTTCGTGCCGGAGGATCAGCCGCCGAAGCTGAAGCTGCTCGCGCAGGGCGCCAAGGTGCTGAACCCCGCACTCAACCCTGATCAGATCGATGCGGCGCCGACCGACAAGGAAAACGTCGAGGCGCTGAAATCCTCGATCGACAATCTGCGCCGGACCGCGGGCGATGCGAAGGGGCCGGGCTCGATCGCCTCGCGCCGTCTGGCAGACGCGCTCGAAAAGCTCGCCAATGGCGACGAGGCCACGCGCAACAAGGCGCAAGACGTGTTCGTCACGCCGATGAAGATCGTGTTCGACCAGCTCAGGAACGCGATGCAGGCCGGGCCCGTCACCCTGAGCTCACTGCCGCCCGATCTCGTCAGTGCCTGGAAGAGCAAGGACGGCATCATCCGCGTCGAGGCGCTGCCCAAGGGCGATCCCAACGACAACGACACGCTGCGCAGATTTGCAGCGGCGGTGCTCGTTGCCGAGCCGACCGCGATCGGCGGGCCGGTCTCGATCCTGAAATCCGGCGACACCGTGGTGCGGGCGTTCATCCACGCCGGCATTTACGCGCTGCTGGTGATCGGCCTCTTGCTGTGGATCACGTTGCGGCGGTTCGTCGACGTGCTGATGACGCTGGTGCCGCTGCTGGTTGCCGGCGCGGTGACGCTCGAGATCTGCGTGTTGATCGGCCTGCCGCTCAACTTCGCCAACATCGTCGCGTTCCCGCTGCTGCTCGGCGTCGGCGTCGCCTTCAAGATCTACTATGTCGTGGCCTGGCGCTCGGGCAGGACAAACCTGCTCCAGACCAGCCTGACGCGCGCGATCTTTTTCAGCGCACTGACGACCGCAACCGCATTCGGCAGCCTGTGGCTGTCGAGCCATCCCGGCACGTCCAGCATGGGCAAGCTGCTGGCACTCTCGCTGGTGACGACGCTCGCCGCCGTGCTGCTGTTCCAGCCGGCCCTAATGGGCAAACCCCGCAATCTCAGGGAGTAGGCAGATGTCGCCGACCGGGTCGGCGGCACCTTTCTGACCCGGCTTGGCGGGGGCGGTGGCGCTCTTCGGGACCCCCGCCGCCGGCGCAGGCGCCGCTGTCGCGCCCATCGTGCCCTGAGCCTTCGGCGCCGCGCCGGTGGACTTGGGCGCGCCCTTGGCCATGGCATTGGCGGTGCTCAAGGGGATCGGCGGGCCGACCCGGGTCCAGGTCTCGCCGCCGCAGAGGAAGCCCATCACGCAGCCCTTGATTTCGAGCTGGTCGGCGCCGGCCGGCGTGATGGTCGCGCTATAGAGCTGGCCGTCCTTGGCGTTGTAGACCTGCCCTTCCCATTGATCGGCGCCGGGCTTCTTCTTCATGTCGATCAGCGTCGCCATGCCCAGCGTCGGCCTGGTCTTTTTCGAGGCATCCGGATTGTTCTCGTCACGGCCGCCGGGCTGCTTTTCCCAGGAAACCGCGCCCCACATGCTGCCATTGCATTGGGCGACGCGAATGTTGGCGACGCCGTCGGCAACCCGCCAGTCGCCGGTGGGATCCGCGGCGAGCGCCGGGGTCAGGCAGGTGTAACCGCCAACCAGTATTAGTCCGGTGTAAAGGGCTAAACGCATGATAGTTCCTTGGCAGTGCAACATGGGCTAAAGCTGTGCTTGCGAAGATGGTCCGAAAAAGGGCAAAAGGCCGCACAGACCGTTTTCAGTAACGGTCCCTTTTCAGTTGACGAGACGGCCCTCAACCGAAGTATGTAACGGATGCACAGCCCAAATCCAGACATGTCTGAGCTTTTCGCGGACCGTCAGGCCCAGCGCAGCACCCTGCATAATCGGTATCTGAACGAGCAGTTCGTTCGGGTTCTCAAGACCATCGGCTACGATGTCGGCTTCCAGAAGGGGCAGGGGCAGTATCTCTACGATCGCGACGGCGCGCGCTATCTCGACCTGCTGTCCGGCTTTGGTGTGTTTGCGATCGGGCGCAATCATCCGGTCATGCGCGACGCGCTCAAGAGCGTGCTCGATGCCGACCTGCCCAACCTCGTCCAGTTCGACGTTTCCGTGCTTGCCGGAGTGCTCGCCGAGCGGCTGCTGAAATATGTCCCCTATCTGGACAAGGCGTTCTTCGCCAATTCCGGCGCCGAATGCGTCGAAGCCGCGATCAAGTTCGCGCGCGGCGCCACCGGCCGCCCCGGCATCGTCTACTGCGCCCACGGCTATCATGGCCTGACCTATGGCGCGCTGTCGCTGACGGGTGATTCGAACTTCCGCACCGGCTTCGAGCCGCTGCTGCCGGGCTGCACCTCGATCCCGTTCAACGATCTGGCCGCGCTGGAAAAGGCGCTGGCCTCGCGCGAGGTCGCGGCGTTCGTGGTCGAGCCGATCCAGGGCAAGGGCGTCAACATGCCCACCGACGAGTTCCTGCCGGGCGCGGCTGCGCTCTGCAAGAAGTACGGCACGCTGTTCGTCGCCGACGAAATCCAGACCGGCATGGGCCGCACCGGCCGCTTCCTCGCGGTCGAGCATTGGAACGTCGAGCCCGACATGGTGCTGCTGTCGAAGTCGCTATCTGGCGGCCACGTGCCGGTCGGCGCGGTGCTGACGCGCAAGGCCATCTTCGACAAGATCTTCAACCAGATGGACCGCGCCGTCGTGCACGGCTCCACCTTCTCCAAGAACGACCTCGCGATGGCCGCAGGCATCGCCACGCTGGACGTGATGGAGTCAGAGAAGCTGATCGAGTCCGCCGCCAAGCGCGGCGCCGAGCTGCGCCTCGCGCTGACGCGCATGGTGCCCGGCTACGAGCTGATGAAGGAAGTGCGCGGCAAGGGCCTGATGATCGGCGTCGAGTTCGGCCCGCCGAAATCGCTGCGGCTGCGCGCCTCCTGGAACGTGCTGGAGACAGCCAACAAGGGCCTGTTCTGCCAGCTCATCACCGTGCCGCTGTTCAAGGATCACAAGATCCTCACGCAAGTGGCCGGTCACGGCAGCCACACCATCAAGCTGCTGCCGCCGCTCACCATCACCGAGGAAGATTGCAGCTGGATCGAAAAGGCGTTCGACGACGTCATCGCCGGCAGCCATAAGGTCCCCGGCGCGATCTGGTCGCTCGGCAAGACGCTGGTGGACAACGCGGTGAGAAGGTCGGCCTGAATTCGGCCGAGCTATCCCGGCAACCGTCATTGCGAGCGAAGCGAAGCAATCCAGACTGTCTCTGCGGAGGCAACCTGGGGCTTCGTCGCTAGCGCAAAGTTGCTTCGCAATTTTATCGCGAGCTCCTCGCAATGATGGTGTAGCAAGATCTACCCCTCCACATTCGCCTTCATGGCTGTCTCGAACTTGTCGACGAACTCGGCGAGCTCATCGGCGCCGATGTCGCTGACGGCCCAGAAGTTCAGGCCGCGCTCGCCCCAGCGGCGGCAGTTGAAGCCCTGCATGGTCTGGGTCTTCGGCGGCCGATGCTCGGTGCTCGCGGTCTGCGCCACGAACAAATTGATGACGTGCTGGCGACGCTTGTAGACGACGGCGCCAATGGCGCGGGCGTCGATATAGTCGAGCCGGCCGCCGACCAGGGTAAAACCCTGCGCGGTAAGATCGATCACGGGCGGGGCGACATCGAGCTTGCCGTTGAACCACGGCTTGACCGTGTGCTGGTCGGTCGAGATCACGTCGGTGAGGTGGCCAGCCTGCAGCGAGCGCAGATGCGCGGAGACGACCTCCGAGAGGATGCGCTGCTGGTCGTCCTGGCGCAGCACGATGGCGACGATTCCGGTTGCGGCGAGCGCGGAGACCGCCGAGCCCATCGCAAAGCCACGCAGCACGGAGCGGCGGGTTGGCTGCTGGCGCTGCAGTTGCGGCAGCGAGGCCTCGATCCTGGTGCGCAGGCTTGCGGGCGCGCTGTAGCCCAGACTGGTATTGGCCAGCACGCGCTGCATCTCGCGCTGTGCGGCAAGCTCCGCCGCGCAGTCCGGGCAGCTGGCGATATGGGCTTCGACCTCGCGCGCGTGGCCGGCATCGAGCTCGTTGTCGAGCAGCGCGTGAAGCAGGATCCTTGCTTCGTCGCAGGTCATTTCGCTTGCTCCTCTTCCGCCGTCCAGGCCGCGCGCAGCAGGGTACGGGCGCGAGCGAGGCGGGACATCACGGTGCCGATGGGCGCGCCGACGGCTTCTGCGATTTCACGATAGGAAAGGTTGTTGATCTCGCGCAGCACGAAGGCTTCCCTGAACGGTTCGGCGAGCGCGTCGATCAGCCTGCGGATGGCGCCAGCATCGCGGCTGCGCAGCACTTCGGTCTCGGGACTTGCCTCGCTCTCCTGCCATATCGGCGTCTGCTCGTTGGCGCCGGGCGTGTCCTCGATCGCGCTGGGCCGATGCGCGCGCCGCGCATATTCGGCGTTGCAGACATTGCGCAGGATCGCGAACAGCCATGGCTTCATCGCCGGCCCGCGATAGCTGTCGAAGTGCTTCAACGCGCGCAGATAGCACTCCTGCACCGCATCTTCCGCGTCGGAGGCGTCGCGCAGCAGATAGCGCGCGAGCGTGTAGACGTCGTCGAGATGGGGCAGCGCCGCCTCGCGGAAGCGTTGCGCCTTGTCTGGATCGTCATTTGTCGGTGGCATCGCCGCTCGCTTTGCCGCTTCGCCTGATGTCGCCGGAGACGCAGGAGCCCGGCCGGCGTGGGACCACCGGCCGGGCAAGACGTTGATGCCTTGGTTGGAGACGTTACTCAACCTTGATCATCCCCGTCATGTGCGGGTGCAGCGAACAAAAATACTTGTAATCGCCCGCGTTGGTGAAGGTGAAAGAGAACTTGTCGTCAGTGTCCAGGGTCTTGGACCTGAACTTGCCGGCCGACACCACGGTGTGGGGGATGTCGTCCCGGTTGGTCCAGGTCACGGTGGTGCCGGCCTTGATCTTGAGCTCGGCCGGCTGGAAGACGAAATTGTCGATATGGATCTCCATGTCGTCGGCACGAGCGCTTGTTGCGGGCAGCAGGATGGCCGCGGCCAGAGCGAGGCCGAGATCGACGCCGAAGGCGCGGCGGTTGAGGGTCTTCATTGTCAGCTTCCACCTTAGCCCTGGAGCGGCGTGTCGATGATCGCGAGCCGCTGCTCGTTCTGCTTGAAGTTGATGCTGGCAACGCCGAGCATGCCGCGGAGCCTGGCGTCCTCGACCTTCATCGGTCCGGGCGAGGCGGCGGCTCCCGGCGCCGGCTGCGGGAAGGCGGTGGAGCGCGCGGTGTGGAAGGTGACGTTACCCTCGACCTTCTGCATCACCTGGTGAATGTGTCCGTTCAGCACGGTGACCGAGCCAAAACCCTTCACCTGTTCCAGCGCGCGGCCGCCGTCCTCGGTGCCCCAGCCCCATTCCGGATAGACGGTCCAGAGCGGGATGTGGGCGAACAGCACGATCGGCGTCGATTTCGACTTGCCGCGCAGATCGTCCTGGAGCCAGGCAAGTTGCTCGGCGCCGAGATTGCCGAGGCCGCCGGCCTTGAGGTCGACGACGTTGACGAGGCCGATGAAGTGCACGCCGCCGGCATCGAAGGAATACCAGCCCTGGCCCTTGGTGCCGCGGCCATAGCGCTCGCGATACAACTTCACCTCCTCGTCGAGGAAGTCATGCTCGCCGGGCACGTAGTGCACATCGAGCTTGCTCTGCGAGATGATGCGCTCGGCATTGTCGAATTCGGCGGCCTTGGACAGATGCGTGATGTCGCCGGTATGGATCATGAAGGACGGTTTGGCCGGCATCGCGTTGATCTTGCCCACAGCCTCCTCCAGCGTGCCGAGTGCGTTGGGATTGGCCGGCTTGTCGAAGCCGACATGGCTGTCGCTGATCTGGAGGAAGCTCATGCCGGGCGCGGCTGCGGTCGCAGCCTGTGCGGAATCGATGATGCCGAGTGAGCGCGGCACACCGCCGGTGACGGTCCAGAGCACCCCGGTGCCGGCCCAGGTCATGCATTCCAGCACCTTGCGGCGGCTGACGCCGTCGCCGCCGTGATCATGTCCGCTCATCGCATCTCTCCACGTCGCCCGGAATTGGGCTTTCAGAGGAGGTGATCGGGGGAGGGGGAGGCTTATTCGCGGGAGGTGATGACGATTTCGTGAGGGGAAGTCTCGTGTCCCGGGCGCAACGCAGCACCTCTTGGTGATGCGTTGCAGAGCCGGGACCCAAGAAGGCGGCACGGCACGCGGTGAGATGGGCCCCGGCTCAGCAGCGCATCACTGCGTGCTGCGCTGCGTCGGGGCACGAGACTATTTTGCGAACTCTCTCACGGCCTCGGCCGCACGCTCCGGCACTTCTTGCGCCACGCAATGCCCGGCGTTCTCGAACACCAGCGTGCTGACGCGCGGAATCAGCGACACCGCGCGTCGCGCCATCTCCCAGTAGATCGGACCGGACTTCGCCGCGGTCGTGACGCGCACCGGGCAGTCGATTTCGGTGAGCGAGGCAAACGGATTACCGCGGGCATCGCCGACATAGACCTGCTCCATCGCCTCGTAGATCGGACGCAGGATTGCGCACTCGATCTCCGGCGTGCAGCAGAGTCGCACCCGGCCATCGTCGAGCGGCACGAAGCCGTGGCGTACATAGGCTCGAAGCGAGATCTCGGTCCAATCCGCAAACGCCGGCGCTGTGCGGTAGCGTTCGAAGACGGCCTCGGCACTGTCGAACACGGCGCGCCGGCGCAGCGTGCCCTGGACTCGCGACAGGGATTCCTCGCCCAACCCTCCGGGGCGCGCCGCGCGCGGGTCCATGATGGTCGGCTCCATCACGAACAGACGTGTGAAGCGTCCGGGCAAGAGCTTTGCCGCCAGCAGAAGGTCGGTCGCGCCGGCGCTGTGGCCGATGCCGTAGACGTCGCGCAGCTCGAGTGCATCGATCACCCGGCAGACATCCTCGGCATAGTCCAGGAAGTGATAGGCGCCGGGCTTGTGGCTGGCGCCATGGCCGCGGCGGTCGAGCGCATAGACCGTATAGGTCGATGCTAGCTCGCGCGCGACTTCGTCCCAGACGTCGGCGACGAAACCGGTGCCATGCACGAGCAGAGCAGGCGGCTTGCCGCTTTCACCCCATTGCAGCATGGCGATCGCTGCGTCGGCGGGGCCGATTGAAAAGCGGTTAGGATTGATCATGCGACAGGATGCTACTTCGCATCCTCCAAAATCATCGTCGCGCCCTTCTCGGCGATCATCGCCGTCGGCGTATTCGTGTTGCCGGAGGTGATGGTCGGCATGATCGAAGCATCGACAATGCGCAGGCCTTCGAGCCCGTAGAATCGCAGGCGTTCGTCGACCACCGCCATGGGATCGCTCACCGCGCCCATCTTCGCCGTGCCGACGGGATGGAAGATGGTGGTGCCGATATCGCCGGCAGCCTTTGCGAGCGATGCATCGTCGTCGCCGACGGAGGGGCCGGGCAGATATTCGCTCGGGCGGTATCGTGCCAGCGCTTTCTGCTGCATCAGGCGGCGCGTGGTGCGGATGGCGTCGGCGCCGACCTGGCGGTCGTCGTCGGTCGACAGATAATTCGGCGCGATGATCGGCTTCTCGTCAGGGCTCGCCGAACGCAGCCGCACGGTGCCGCGCGAGGTCGGCTGGAGATTGCAGGCGCTGACCGTGATGGCGGGGAAACGGTGCAGGGGATCGCCGAACTTGTCGAGCGACAGCGGTTGCACGTGGAATTGGATGTTCGCGCGTGCGCGCGTCGCGTCGGAGCGCGTGAAGATGCCGAGCTGCGAGGGCGCCATGGTCAGGGGACCGCGGCGGCGGAAGGCGTAGTCGAGGCCCATCAATCCGCGGCGAAACAGATTGTAATAGGTCTCGTTCAGCGTGCGCACGCCCTCGACCTTGTAGATCGCACGCTGCTGCAGGTGATCCTGCAGATTGCGGCCGACGCCGGGCTTGTCCATGACAATGTCGATGCCGAGGGGCGACAGCCAGTCGGCGGGGCCGATGCCGGAGCGATGCAGCACCTGCACCGAGCCGATCGAGCCGGCCGACAGGACCACCTCGCGTTTCGCTCGCGCTTCGATCATCTCGCCGTTCTGGATGAAACGCACGCCGACGGCGCGGCCCTGCTCGATGATCAGGCGGTCGACCAGCACGTGCTTCTCGAGCCGCAAATTGGGGCGCCTCAAGGCGGGCTTGAGGAAGCCGCGCGCTGAGGACCAGCGCCGACCGCGCTTCTGGTTGACGTGGAAATAGCTGGTGCCCTCGTTGTCGCCGGTGTTGAAATCCGGGATGCGCTTGATGCCCATCTCCTCGGCGGCATCGCCGACGGCATCGAGGACGTCCCATGACAGCCGCGGCGCCTCGATGCGCCAGCCGCCCCCGGCGCCGTGATGCTCGCTGGCGCCGAGGAAGTGGTCTTCGAGCTTCTTGAACAGCGGCAGCACATCGTCATAGCCCCAGCCGGTCATGCCGAGCTGGCGCCAATGGTCATAGTCCGCGGCCTGGCCGCGCATCGAGATCATGGCATTGATCGCCGAGCAGCCGCCGATGACCTTGCCGCGGGGATAGGCGAGCGAACGGCCGTTCAGGCCAGGCTCGGCCTCGGTCTTGAACATCCAGTCCGAGCGCGGATTGCCGATCGCGAAGAGATAGCCGACCGGGATGTGGAACCAGATCCAGTTGTCGTCGCCGCCGGCTTCGAGGACGAGGACGCGATTGCCGGGATCGGCCGACAGCCGGTTGGCGACGATGCAGCCCGCCGTACCGGCCCCGACGACAATGTAATCAAATTCACCTTCGAGCCGCCTCGGCATTCTGCTTCCACCCAACCGGCGTCATGCCCGGGCTTGTCCCGGCATCCACGCACTTTCTGTTCTAATAGTCAGACGTGGATGGCCGGGACAAGCCCGGCCATGACGAGAGGACAGGGTTACCCTCGGCGCGCGGCAGTTGGGTGGACTGGCGCTTGCATGGTAGACATTCCTGCATTTTCAACAAAGCTTGAGACCTTCCATGCCCATCGTGAACCGCGTCGCCGACCTTCAACCCGATATTCAGGCCTGGCGCCGGGACATCCACGAGCATCCCGAGCTGCTGTACGATGTTCATCGCACTGCAGCATTCGTCGCGGACCGGTTGCGCGAGTTCGGTTGCGACGAGGTCGTCACCGGGCTCGGCCAGACCGGCGTGGTCGGTGTGATCAAGGGCAACAAGCCGGCTGGCGAGGGGCTCAAGACGATCGGCCTGCGCGCCGACATGGATGCGCTGCCGGTCGAGGAGCAGACCAACCTGCCTTACGCCTCCAAGACCCCCGGCAAGATGCACGCCTGCGGCCATGACGGCCACACCGCGATGCTGCTCGGGGCCGCCCGCTACCTCGCCGAAACCCGCAATTTCGCCGGCGATGCGGTCGTGATCTTCCAGCCCGCAGAGGAGGGCGGCGCCGGCGGCGCGGCCATGGTCAAGGACGGCCTGATGGAGCGCTTCGGCATCGAGCAGGTCTACGGTATGCACAACGGCCCCGGTATTCCGATCGGCTCGTTCGCGATCCGGCCGGGCCCGATCATGGCGGCGACCGACGAGGTCGATATCATGATCGAGGGCCTCGGCGGTCATGCCGCGCGTCCGCACAAATGCGTCGATTCCGTGCTGGTCGGCGCGCAGGTGATCACCGCGCTGCAGTCGATCGTCGCGCGCAGCGTCGATCCGCTGGAATCGGCCGTGATCTCGATCTGCGAATTCCACGCCGGCAACGCCCGCAACGTCATTCCGCAGACCGCGACGCTGAAGGGCACCATCCGCACGCTCTCGCCCGAGGTGCGCAAGCTGGTCGAGAAGCGCGTGCATGAGGTGGTGGCGGGCGTCGCACAGATCACCGGCGCGAAGATCGACTTGCGCTACCAGCGCAACTATCCCGTCGTGAACAACCACGCCGCGGAGACCGAGGTGGCGCGGCGCATTGCAAAGCAGGTTGCCGGCGATGCCAACGTGCACGAGATGCCGCCGCTGATGGGCGGCGAGGATTTCGCCTACATGCTGGAAGCGCGCCCCGGGGCCTTCATCTTCTGCGGCAACGGCGACAGCGCCGGCCTGCATCACCCCGCCTACAATTTCAACGACGAGGCGATCGTGTTCGGCACGTCCTACTGGGTCAAGCTGGTCGAGGAATCGCTGGCGGCGTCGTAACGCCGAGCTTCAAGCGCAAATGAAAAGGGCCCGTGCATCGCACGGGCCCTTTGTCTTTGAGGAGCGTGATTGCTCAGAAGATCCGCGAGAAGATCACGTAGAGCGTGGCCGACAGCATGATCGCGCAGGGCAGCGTCAGGACCCAGGCCATCAACAGATTGCGGATGGTCGCCATTTGCAGGCCCGAACCGTTCGCGGCCATGGTGCCGGCGACGCCGGATGACAGCACATGGGTGGTGGAGACCGGCAGGCCGAACACGTCGGCGGCGCCGATCGTAGCGGCGGCCACCAGCTCGGCCGAGGCGCCTTGCGCGTAGGTCAGATGGCTCTTGCCGATCTTCTCGCCGACCGTGATGACGATGCGCTTCCAGCCGATCATGGTGCCGAGGCCGAGAGCGATGGCGACGGCGACCTTCACCCAGGTCGGGATGAACTTCGTGGCGCTGTCGAGCCCGCCCTTGTAGGCGTTCAAGGTCGCGACCTCTTCCTTGTTGAGGTCGTTTTCCTTGTCCTTCATCAGGAAGCGGATCGCTTCCGAGGTCAGGTACATGTCGTTACGGGTGTTGCCGACGACTTCCGCCGGCACCTTGTTGAGCGAGCCGTATTTCGCGACCTGGTCGCCGACATCCTTCACCAGCACCGACAGCGAGGGGTAGGTGCCTTCGCTGATGTGGTGCGAGGTGATGTACTGCGTCACCGCAGGACGGGGATCGCCGATGATCGAGTGACCGGCACCCTTGGCCGCGATCACCTTGGAAGCAGCATCCGAGACCTTCTGGAACTGGGCGACCTGGGATTCCGGCAGTGCGCGGTTGAGCGCATAGGCGGTCGGCACGGTGCCAATCAGGATCAGCATGATCAGGCCCATGCCCTTCTGGCCGTCGTTCGAGCCGTGCGCGAAACTGACGCCGGTGCAGGTCGCGATCAAGAGGCCGCGGATCCAGAGCGGCGGCGCCTTGTTGCCCTCGGGCGCGGCATACAGGGCCGGGTTGCGCACGATGAACTTGAGCAGCAGCAGCAGCGTCGCAGCGCAGATGAAGCCGAACAGCGGCGACAGCAGCAGCGCGTAGCCGATCTCGGTCGCCTTGGTCCAGTCCACGCCCGAGGTGCCGTCGCGACCGCGCATGACGGCGTTGGCGACGCCGACGCCGATGATCGAGCCGATCAGCGTGTGCGACGAGGAGGCGGGCAGGCCGAAGAACCAGGTGCCGAGATTCCACAGGATCGCGGCGATCAGCAACGCGAACACCATCGCGAAGCCGGCGCTGGAGCCGACCTGCAGGATCAGCTCGACCGGCAGCAGCGAGACGATGCCGAAGGCGACCGCGCCGGAGGACATGAGCACGCCGAGGAAGTTGAAGAAGCCCGACCACATCACCGCGACTTCGGCCGGCAGCGAATGGGTGTAGATCACGGTCGCCACCGCATTGGCGGTGTCGTGGAAGCCGTTGACGAATTCGAAGCCGAGCGCGATCAGGAGCGCGACGAACAACAGGATGTAGGGCAGGTAGCTCGTCACGCGTGCGCCGGTTGCGTTGACGTCGACATAGATGCTGTAGGCGACGAACAGCAGGCCCGCGGCGAGGATACCGAAGAACAGGATCATCGTCAGCGGATTGAAGCCCTTGTCGAGATTTGGCCGCGAGGCCGGCTGGATCGGCGCGGGATCGGCTACCGCGCGGTCGAATGCTACATCGGTCATGTCTGGACGCCCCTTAACTTTGAAGTAAGGGTATTGTCCGCGATGGATTTGAAGGCTGGATGACAAGCGGCGGTTGAAAACCGTTTTCCTGCCAGTATTTAGGCGGCCCGCGCGGCTCTCTTCTGCAAGCCGGCAGCGATCTTCAAATCGTCGACAAAACGCTGATATTCCTGCACCTTGGCTTCCGGATCGGGCAGCCGCAGCAGATAGGACGGGTGCACCGTCACCAGCGCTTTGCGTCCGTCGGGAAGGTCGATGAGCCGGCCGCGGGTCTTGCCGATGGGGGTGATCTTGCCGAACACGCTTTGCGCGGCGGTGGCACCCATCGCCACGATCAGATCAGGCTGAATTGCCAAGACTTCCCGCTCATACCATTGCCGGCAGGCCCGGATCTCCGGCGTATTCGGCTTCTGGTGCAGGCGGATCTTTCCGCGCGGCACGAATTTGAAGTGCTTCACCGCATTGGTGACATAGACCTTCTTGCGATCGACACCGGCCTCCTCCAGCGCACGGTCGAGCATCTGGCCGGCCGGACCGACGAACGGATGGCCGGCGAGATCTTCCTTGTCGCCGGGCTGCTCGCCGACCAGCATGATATTGGCGGATCTCGGGCCCTCGCCGAACACGGTCTGGGTCGCGTCCTTGTAGAGATGGCAGGCGCGGCAATGCGCGGCCTCCTCGCGGAGCGCTTCGAGATCGTCGGCAGCTCGCTTGCGTTTCATCGGAGCCTCCGGCCGCTTCTGAGGCTTGTGCGGCTCGGTTGCGGCATTGGCGATCATGGCGCCGGTCATGCGTTCGGCGTCCTCGATCAAGGGCTTAATGATCGAAGCCTCGGGCAGGTTCCTCCAATATTTCTTCGGCATCTCGGCCTGCATCGCCTTCACCTTGAGCCGGGCTGGATTGAAGATGCTGGCGTAATAGCGCCGCCAGGTTTCCTCCAGCCGGTCTTCGCCCGGCGCTTCGCTCTTGCTGACGCCCGGCGTGAACGCGAGCGCGTGGCCGTCCCAATGCGCGCAGAGGCCCGGCGTCAGGATCGACCAGGGCATGTCGGCAAAGCGTTTTGCGAAGAATGGGGCTGCAAGCTCGACGATGTGATGCTCCGGCTCGAACCAGGCAACGTAATGCGCTGCGCGCTCGCGTCCGACCTCGCGGAAGCGGACGAAGGCGTGCATCTTGTGCTCGTCGCGATGGACCGCTCGCGCCATCGCCGTGACTTGCGCGACGTCAGGGTCGGTCGCGACCTCGATGAGGTCGTGGTTGTCCTTCAGCCGAAACAGCAGGCGATAGAGGATCGCAAAGCGCTTGATATCGCGGTGCAGGATTGCAGCCTGGGCGAGTTCGACAAATTTTGCGGAGACATTGAAGGTGCCGTCGTTCACCTCGAGGATCGGAGACGGCGCTTGCGGCGCGAACAGCTCGGCTTCGCCGCCCCGCACGGTCCAGCTGACATCGGTCGGCTGCACATGATGAAGCACGAGGCTGCGCGCGGCTTTGCGCCAGCCGTCGAAATCGGTTTCGTTGTCGAGGGTGATGTACTGCATCAGAAGCCAAATCCCAATTGTGTTGCTTTCGGCTTGAAGCGCTCGATCAGCCCGGCGGCATCGAGACGATGCGGCGAGGGGCGGTGATCGCTGAGGACGATGAATGGCAGGGCCTTGTGCTTGGGCACGTGCAGCCGCGCGAGATCGGAGAGACGGATCGTGGTGGTGCGCCGCGTCGTAATGATGCGCTCGACCGTTTTGGTGCCGAAGCCCGGCACGCGCAGCAGCTCCTCGCGGCTGGCGCGGTTGACGTCGAGCGGGAAGCGGTCGCGATGGCGCAGCGCCCAGGCGAGTTTTGGATCGATGTCGAGCGGCAGCATCGCGCTGTCGTCGACGATCTCGCCGACATCGAAACCGTAGAACCGCATCAGCCAGTCGGCCTGGTAGAGCCGGTGCTCGCGCAGCAGCGGCGGCTGCACCAGAGGCAAGGCGCGGCTGGCGTCGGGGATCGGGCTGAAGGCGGAGTAGTAGACGCGCCGCAGGCGGTAGGCGCCGTAGAGATTGGCGCTGGTGTGGAGAATGGTGTGGTCGGAGGCAGCATCAGCGCCGACGATCATCTGCGTGCTTTGGCCCGCCGGCGCGAAGCGCTGCGGCTTGGCCCTGGTCTTCGCACTGCGGCCTTCCTCGGCCTCGTCGAGCTTCAGCCGCAGCCGGCCCATGGTGCGGCGGATCGCGCGCACGTCCTTCTCCGGCGCGAATTGCTGCAGGCTCGTCTCCTCGGGCATCTCGATGTTGATGGAGAGACGATCGGCATATTTGCCGGCTTCCGCGATCAGCGCATCGTCGGCCTCGGGAATGGTCTTGAGATGGATATAGCCGCGGAAGTGATGCTCCTCGCGCAGCTTTCGCGCGACGCTCACCACCTGCTCCATAGTGTAGTCGGGGCTGCGGATGATGCCGGAGGAGAGAAACAGGCCCTCGATGTAGTTGCGACGGTAGAAGTCGAGCGTGAGCTTGACCAATTCGTCGACGGTGAAGCGGGCGCGCGGCACGTTCGAGGAGGCGCGGTTGACGCAATAGAGGCAATCGTAATTGCAGGCGTTGGTCAGCAGCACCTTGAGCAGCGAGATGCAGCGTCCATCCGGCGCGTAGGAATGGCAGATGCCCATGCCGGGCGCGGTCGAACCCATGCCCTTGCCGTCGCTGGAATCCCGCTTCTCGGTGCCGCTGGAGGCGCAGGACGCGTCGTATTTGGCGGCGTCCGCCAGGATTTCCAGCTTGCGTTGTACGTCCATCTTGGAATCCCTTTGATTCAGCTCATGAATCCGCTTGCGCGCCAATTCGATTGACTCTCTATGCGCCGTTAGCTTTATATTAGAACATATCATGAACAAATGAGCCAGCCGCTGGTTCTCTTTTTGAGAGCCATCGGCAATCACCTCTGAAGGAGCGGCGAGCATGAGCGGCGCACGTCAAAGCGCGCTTGCGACCTTGCGCGGCCAGATCGAGCGTATCGAGACGGCGACGGTCGTGCATCCGCACGATCGCGTCGCACTCGGTCATAGCGAAGCCGACAACGCGCTGAAGGGCGGGCTCGCGCGCGCGGCGATTCACGAGGTGTTTTGTGAGGGACGGCAGGGGACGGCCGCGACCGGCTTCGTCATGGGGCTTGCCGGGCGCGTCTCGGCGCAGCGGCCGTTGCTGTGGGTACGGCAGGATTTCTTGGAGATAGAGGCAGGCGCGCTGTCGATGAGCGGGCTCGCCGAGCTCGGCCTCGATCCGCGCCGCGTGGTGATGGTGCGCGCCGCCGATGTCGAGAGCGCGCTGCGTACCTCGGCCGATGCGCTCGCTTGCGATGCGCTCGGCGCCGTCGTGCTCGAGCTCTGGGGCGAGACCAAGCAGTTCGATCTCGTGGCGAGCCGCAAGCTGACGCTGGCCGCGCAAGGCTCCGGCGTCACCGGCCTGATGCTGCGGATGGCGGCGCAGCCGCTGCCTTCGACCGCGGAGACACGGTGGATGCTGCGCGCGGCGCATTCGCCGCCGGGATCGGTGTGGGACGCATGGGGCGCGCCGCGCTTCGATGCCGAACTCTTGCGTAATCGTCATGGCCCCTGCGGCCGGTGGATCATGGAATGGAATTGTGATGAGTGCCAGTTCAGTGAACCGTCGACGTATTCTCAGCCTGTGGCTGCCGCGCCTGCCCATCGACCGGATCCAGCGTTTCTTCAACAGCGCCGGGCTGGGTAAAACCAATCATGAGCCGAGCATCGTCGTCATCAAGGACAACAATGCGCTGGTGATCCATGCGCTGGACGAGGCTGCCGAGCGCCTCGGCCTGTACATCGGTCAGCCGCTGGCCAATGCGCGGGCGATGTGCCCGGACCTGAAAGTGTTCGATGCCGATGTCGCGGCCGATGCGAAGACGCTTAGCGACATCGCCGACTGGTGCGACCGCTTCACGCCGCTGGTCGCGCTCGACCCGCCGCATGGGCTGTTCCTCGACATCACCGGCTGTGCGCATCTGTTCGGCGGCGAGGCTGCGTTGCTGCAAGCGCTGGTTCGTGCGCTCGGCCGACAAGGCTTTGCCGTCAGCGCGGCCATCGCCGGCACCTCGGTCTGCGCGCGCACGCTGACGCGGCAGGCCACGGGCACCATCGTTGCCGATGGCGAAGAGGCGAGGGCGATCAGCCGGTTTCCGGTGTCCGCGCTCGGTGCGGGCGAGGCCATCACCACCGGCCTGCGTCGCGCCGGCCTCAAGACCATCGGCGACGTCGCCGCGCGCTCGCCGAGCGAGATTACGGCGCGGTTCGGGGCGCGGTTCTCCACGCTGCTCGCGCATGCGCTAGGACAGGGCGATGCGCCGATCAACCCGCGCAAACCGCTGCCTGATTACATCGTGGAGAAGCGTTTCGCCGAGCCGATCGCGACCGACACCATGATCGCAATGACGCTGTCGCGGCTGGCGGACACGCTGATTGCCTCCATGGAGAAGCAGGGCAAGGGCGCGCGCCGGCTGGAAGCCGCGTTCTTCCGCACCGACGGCGTGGTGCGCGCGATCATGGTCGAGACCGGACGTCCGGTGACGCGAAGCGCGGTGATCGACCGGCTGTTTCGCGAGCGCCTCGACGCGCTCGCCGATCCGCTGGATCCCGGTTTCGGCTTCGACATGGTTCGGCTGTCGGCGAGCCGCACCGAGATCGTGGTGCAGGAGCAGCGCGATCTCGACGCCCATGTCCACGACAATGACGAGCTTGCCGCGCTGATCGACCGCATCGCCGCGCGCATCGGCGGAAAGCGCGTCGTCGTGCAACTGCCTGAGGATACCCATATCCCCGAATGTGCGGTGATGGCCGCGCCGGCGCAGCATCATCTCGCCGCCGCCATGCAGGCCGAATGGCCGGCACGGACCGAAAGCGAGCCGCCGCTGCGCCCCTTGAGGCTGTTCGACAAGCCGGAGCCGATCAAGGTGCCGTTCGCGGCCGTGCCGGATGGTCCGCCGCATCAGTTCACCTGGCGCCGCGCGCTGCATGCCGTGGTGAGGGTGGAAGGACCCGAGCGTATCGCGATGGAATGGTGGCGGCAGGACGGCAAGCAGCTGACGCGGGATTACTTTCGCATCGAGGACGCCGAGGGCCTGCGCTTCTGGATTTTTCGCGACGGACTTTACGAGGGGGAGGTGTTCGACGGCGACGGTGAGCCTGCTTCTCCCGGCTGGTATGTGCACGGTCTCTTCGCATGAATACGCCCGCCTATGCCGAAATCGGCATCACCACGAACTTCTCCTTCCTGCGCGGTGGCTCGGATCCGCGAGCCTATGTGCATCAGGCGAGCAAGCTCGGCATTCCCGCGATCGGAATCGCCGACCACAACACGCTCGCCGGCGTGGTGCGGGCCTGGAATGAGCTCGACAATGACAAGGTGTTGCACAAGCCGAAACTGCTGATCGGTGCGCGCATCGTCTTCATCGACGGCACGCCCGACATTTTTGTCTACCCGCGCGACCGCGCCGCCTATGGCCGGCTGTGCCAGCTCCTGACCAAAGGCAAGCGCGGCGACGACATCACGCGGATCGAGAAGGGCGAGTGCCGTCTCACTTTCGCCGATCTCCTGGAATTTTCGGAAGGCCAGCTCCTGGTCCTGACGTTGCCGCATCGCTTCGAGCCGGCGCAGGCGCTGGATGTGCTTGCAAAACTAAAGGCGAGCCGCGCCGAAGGCGTGTGGCTCGCGGCGAGCCTGATCTATCGCGGCGACGACCGGCGCCGCCTGGCACGGCTCGATGACCTCGCCGCCGAAGCAAAAGTGCCGCTGCTCGCGACCAACGAGGTGCTTTATCACGATCCCGGCCGCCGTCCGCTTCAGGACGTGCTGACCTGCATCCGGGAAAAGACCACGATCGAAGCAGTCGGACGGAAGCTGGAAGCCAATGCCGAGCGGTTTCTGAAGACGCCCAGGGAGATGGCGCGGCTGTTCCGCGATATCCCCGAGGCGATCGCGGAGACCATGCGTTTTGCGGGGAAGATCGACTTCTCGCTCGACCAGCTCAAATACCAGTATCCGGACGAGCCGGTGCCGCCGGGCAAGACCGCGCAAGGGCATCTGGAGGATTTGACCTGGGCGGGCGTCGATAAATATTTTGGAGGTAAGATCGACGACAAGCTGCGCGCGACGTTGAACAAAGAGCTCGCGCTGATCGCCGAGCTGAAATACGCACATTATTTCCTCACCGTGCACGACATCGTGCACTACGCGCGCAGCCAGAACATTCTGTGCCAGGGGCGGGGATCGGCGGCGAATTCGGCCGTGTGCTACGTGCTCGGCATCACCTCGGTCGATCCGACCAAGGTCGATCTGCTGTTCGAGCGCTTCATCTCCAAGGAGCGGCTGGAGCCGCCCGATATCGACGTCGATTTCGAGCATTCCCGGCGCGAGGAGGTGATGCAATATGTCTATCGCCGCTACGGCCGCCATCGTGCCGCGATCATCGCAACGGTCATCCACTATCGCCCGCGCAGCGCCATCCGCGACGTCGGCAAGGCGCTGGGCCTGACCGAGGACGTCACTGCCGCGCTCGCCGACACCGTCTGGGGCAGCTGGGGCAAGGGTCTCAACGACATGCAGGTCAGGCAGGCCGGGCTCGATCCACAAAATCCCATGATCAACCTTGCTGTCGAGCTTGCGACCGAGCTGATCGAATTTCCGCGCCACCTGTCCCAGCACGTCGGCGGCTATGTGCTGACGCAGGACCGGCTCGACACCTATGTCCCGATCGGCAACGCGGCGATGGACGACCGCACCTTCATCGAATGGGACAAGGACGACGTCGACGCGCTCAACATGATGAAGGTCGACGTGCTCGCGCTGGGCATGCTGACCTGCATCCGGAAATGTTTTGATCTGATCGCAGACCACAAAGGCGAGCGTTTTGTGCTGGCGAGCGTTCCCCAGGACGACCCCAAGGTTTACGACATGCTGTGTGACGGGGAATCGCTCGGCGTGTTCCAGGTCGAGAGCCGCGCCCAGATGAACATGCTGCCGCGCCTGAAGCCGCGGACCTTCTACGATCTCGTCATCGAAGTTGCCATCGTGCGCCCGGGTCCGATCCAGGGCGACATGGTACATCCGTATTTGCGGCGGCGGAACGGGCTTGAGAAAGTGACCTATCCTTCACCATCGCCCGAGCATGGCCCCGCGGACGAGCTCTACAAGGTGCTGCACAAGACGAAGGGGGTGCCTCTCTTCCAGGAGCAGGCTATGCGCATCGCGATCGAGGCGGCAAAATTCACGTCCGAGGAAGCCAACGGCCTGCGCCGCTCGATGGCGACCTTCCGCAATGTCGGCACCATTGGCCAATACGAGGAGAAGCTGATCGGCAATATGGTCGCGCGCGGCTACGATGCCAATTTTGCCAGAAGCTGCTTTGACCAGATCAAGGGCTTTGGCTCCTACGGCTTCCCGGAGAGCCACGCCGCGAGCTTCGCCCAGCTGGTCTACATCTCGTCATGGCTGAAATATCATCACCCCGACGCCTTCTGCTGTGGCCTCCTGAACTCGCAGCCGATGGGCTTTTATGCGCCGGCACAGATCGTCAGCGACGCCCGCAAGAACGGCGTCGAGGTGCGCGATATCGACGTGTCCTATAGTTTTGCGCAGAACACGCTGGAGAATACTGACGGCAGGTATTGTGCCGTCCGCCTTGGCTTTCGCCAGATCGACGGCTTCCATTGGCTCGATTCCGATGAGGAGGTCCTCAAGAAGGAGCAGGCGAAGCGGCAAGGCAAAGTCTACGTCACTCAGGAGGACTGGGCCGACCGCATCATCGCCGCCCGCAACCGCCGCCCCTTCACCTCGCTGGAGGATTTTGCCCGCGACACCGGCCTGCCCAAGCGTGCGCTGATCCTGCTGGCCGATGCCGACGCGTTTCGCTCGCTCGGGCTCGACCGTCGCGAGGCGCTGTGGCAGGTGCGGCGGCTGCCCGACGACGTGCCGCTGCCGCTGTTCGAGGCCGCAACCGCGCGCGAGCAACCGGACGAGCACGCGCAACCGCTGCCGGTGATGCCGCGTTCCGAGCAGGTGGTCGCGGACTACCAGACCATCCGGCTATCGCTGAAGGGGCACCCGATGGAATTCTTGCGCGAGATGTTTTCGCGCGAGCGCGTCGTCGCCTGCAAGGATGTCAGCCACGCGAACGAGCGCCGGCGCGTCCGCTGCGCCGGCGTGGTGCTGGTGCGGCAACGGCCGGGCAGCGCCAGCGGCGTCGTGTTCATGACGCTGGAGGACGAAACCGGCATCGCCAATGTCGTGGTGTGGCCCAAGATCATGGAGCAGTACCGGAAAGAGGTGATGGGCGCGCGCCTCATCCTGGTCGAAGGCTATATCCAGAGCAGTCCCGAGAAGGTGACGCATCTCATCGCCCAGCGCATGATCGATCGCTCGCACGATCTGGTCGGCCTCGCCAACGACGCCCTGAGCCGCAAGCATCCGGTGCCGGCAGGTGCCACCGTGGTCGAGCCGCTTAACGAAGACTCCCGCGCGCTCACGGACATGCCGGCGCAAAAACACCGCCACCCCCGCAACGTCCGCATCCTGCCGCCATCGCGGGATTTTCATTGAGGGGTGGCGCGGAGTGCTGCCACGTACGGCTGCCGTAGGGTGGGCAAAGGCGCGCCTAAGCGCCGTGCCCACCTCCTTTTGCGGCTCGTCGCGAAGACGTGGGCACGCTTCCGCCTTCGCTCTTCGAGCTACGGCGGACAAGTCGCTTTGCCCACCCTACGAGTTTCCCGCTCGCAATGACGAATTTGTTGAAGTAGCGTGCCACACGCTCAGCCGTCATACGCCGTGAAAGCGGGGTATCCAGTACGCCGCGGCTTCTCGGCTCTAGCCGCGCCGTCTCTGGAATACTGGATCGCCCGATCAAGTCGGGCGATGACAGTGTGCCCTTCTAAAAATTCACCCGGTTCGAGATCGCGCCGTCCACGACGAGATTGGACCCCGTCGTAAACCCCGACACCGGGCTTGCCAGAAACACCGCGGCGCTCGCGATTTCCTGCGGCGTTGCCATCCGGCCGGTCGGATTGCGCTTCATCGCGTCGTTGTAACGCTCGGGCATGTTCTTCTCGACCATCTCCCAGACCCCGCCCTTGAAATAGACGGTGCCGGGCGACACCACATTCACGCGAATCTTCTTCTTCGCATATTGCCGCGCCAGTCCCTTGGCCATGTGGATCAGCGCCGCCTTGATCGGGCCGTAGGAGCTGGCCGTGTCCGCCTGCGCCGCCGAGATCGAGGAGATGATGACGAAGGCGGCGTCGCCGCTTCTCTCGCCGCTCGTTTCGAGGAACGGCCGCGCGGCATCGAAGGCATGCACGGCGCCGAGCAGGTCGAGCTGGAAATTCTGCTGCCAGGATGCTGCATCGTGGCCCTGCGCCATCGCGCCGGCATTGGAGAACAGCATGTCGATGCCGCCGAGCTCTTTTGCGGCACCTTCGATCCAGGATTTCAGCGCCGCGCCGTCAGTCACGTCGACCGGGCCGCCGGTGGCGTTGACGCCCTCCGCCTTCAGCTCGGCAACGGTGGTCGCGACCTGATCGGCATTGCGCGCGCACACCGCGACATTGGTGCCTTCCCCGGCGAGCGTCTCCGCAATCGCCCGCCCGATGCCGCGCGTGCCACCGAGCACGATGGCGTTCTTGCCTTTGAGACCGAGATCCATTGTTGGGTTTCCTTTTTGTTGGTCGTGAGAGTGTAGTCGCGTGCGCGGCATCGCCGCAAATCCCATTGTTCGACCGTCACCCTGAGGTGCCGGAGCGTAGCGGAGGCCTCGAAGGGCGACAGCCCGGCTGCCAACTCGGCCGTGCCTCCTTCGAGGCTCGACTTGCGATGCATCGCAGGCCTCGCACCTCAGGATGACGGGATTAGCATTGGAGGACATGCCACCACTTTACGTCCTCACTCCGGCGACGCGCCCACCGGCGGGCCGCCGGGCGGGCGGTGCAGGAAGGTCAGCGAGGCGTAGGCGCCGGCCCAGGAGCCGATCGCCGCGAAAGCGACATAGAACGCGTTTTCGGTGTAGCTGATCACGGCGTAGGAGGAGAGCATGTACCAGACCGCGCTCCAGTTCGCAGCTGACATGCGCTTGCGCGCGATTACAGCCGAGGTGAACATCACATAGACCGCGTCTGTGGCCGCCGTTGCGATGAACACGGCACCTGCGGTGAGAGGATCGATGGCGGCCATTGCATGTCCTTATATGCTAATAGGATGTTGAAAGCTAAAGGGAGAGAAGGGTCATGCAAAGCCCCGCCGACATTCTCAGGGATATCTGGACCTCCGCCGGCGGCGATGCGTCCGCGCTCGAACGTGTGCGCTTGACCGGAGAGGAGCCGCAGATTCCATCCTCCTTTCGTGTTGCTGTTGCCGGCCAAACCACGATTGCTGCGGCGGGCCTTGCAGCGGCCGAGATATGGAGACAACGCAGCGGCGAAACCCAAAACGTCTCCGTCGACATGCGCCACGCCGTCGCCGAATGTCGCTCCGAGCGCTATCTGCGCCTCGACGACAAGCCGCCACCGCCGGCCTGGGACGCCATCGCCGGCGTCTACAGGAGCGGCGATGGCCGCTTCGTTCGCTGCCACACCAATTTCCCGCATCACCGCGACGCCGTCTGCAAGGTGCTCGGCTGCGAGGCGGAGCGCGACAAGGTGCAGGCCGCGCTGATGCAATGGAAGGGCGAGGATTTCGAGACTGCGGCATACGCCGCGGGCGGCGTGGTCGCTCTGATGCGGAGCTACGACGAATGGTCGGCTCTGCCGCAGGCGCGCGCGCTCGCCGGGTTGCCGCTGCTCTCGATCGAGAAGATCGGCGATGCCCCGCCAAAGCCGTGGCCAAAAGGCGATCGTCCGCTGTCAGGCCTGCGCGTGCTTGATCTCTCCCGCGTCGTCGCAGGCCCCGTCGCCGGCCGCACGCTCGCTGCGCATGGTGCGGACGTGCTGCTGGTGTCAGGGCCGGAGCTGCCCGCCATTCCCTGGCTCACCATCGACACCGGCCGCGGCAAGCTCACCACGTTCGTCGAGTTGAAGGGCGAGACGGGCAGGGCGCAAATGCGCGAACTGTTGCGGAACGCCGACATCTTCTCGCAGGGCTATCGCCCGCGCGCGCTCGCCGCCCTCGGCTTCGCTCCCGAGGATGCAGCGCAGATCAATCCGGGCATCGTCTATGTGACGCTGTCGGCCTATGGCCACGCCGGCCCCTGGGCCGAGCGGCGCGGCTTCGATTCCCTCGTGCAGACCACGACCGGATTCAATCATGCCGAGGGACGTGCTGCCGGTCTCGATGGTCCCAAGGAATTGCCGGCACAGATGCTCGATCACGCCACCGGCTATCTGATGGCGTTCGGTGCGATGATGGCCAAGGCGCGTCAGGCGCGCGAAGGCGGCAGCTGGCACCTGCGTGTGTCGCTGGCGCAGACCGGGCGCTGGCTTTGGGATCTCCGCCGGCTCGATGGCGGCCTGCATACCCCGGATCTTACGGGCGAAGCCGTACATACTGCGTTCATCGAGAGCATGCCATCTGGCTTCGGCATGTTGAAGGCGGTGCGCCATGCGGCGATGCTGTCGAAGACGCCGGCGCAATGGAGCCGCCCGGCAATGCCGCTCGGCAGTCATCCGGCACAGTGGCCGTCGCGAAGCTGACGTGAAGCTGACATGTCGCGAAATTTTAACGCAAACCGAAAGGCGCGCAGCGTTTTTTAGGTTGTTTGGAATTGCAATTCGGCACTATTAGCGCAACCGATAAGGCAGGCATCTGCCGAGATCGTCGCAGACACGACCGGGCTCCATGGTAGTTGAAAATACCAAGCGATTGCAGGTGTTTACGAAACAACGGGTGATCACATCCGTAGTTTTACTAGCTCTTGCCGGCGTTGGGGCCTACGGCTTTCGCTACGTCGGCGCCAAAGAAAAGAAGCACTCCGAGATCTCCAGCCAGTCGCGCAGGAATGCGCAGAATTTCACGCCGACGCCGTCGGAATGGGCGACGCTGACGATCGAGCCGGTCAAGGCCAAGGCCTTCCGCGCCGAATATGTCACCGAAGGCAAGGTCGCCGTCGACGAGGACCGCTCGACACCGGTGTTCTCGCCCTATGCCGGCCGCGTCACCAAGCTGCTGGCCAAGCCGGGTGAGATGCTGAAGCAGGGCCAACCGCTGTTCACGATCGAGGCCGCCGACACCGTGCAGGCCCAGAACGATTTCATCGCGGCGATGACCTCGCAGAACAAGGCGAAGTCGGCGCTCGAGCTCTCCGACATCCAGTTCAAGCGCGCCAAGGACCTCTATGAGGGCCATGCCATTCCGCTGAAGGATTATCAGCAGGCCGAAGCGACCCAGGTTCAGGCGCGCAACGACATGCGCTCGTCGGAGACTGCGCTGGAAGCCGCGCGCAACAAGCTGCGCATCCTCGGCTTCACCGACGAGACCATCAAGGCGTTCCAGGACAAGGGCGTGATCAATCGGGAAGTCACGATCTATTCGCCGATCTCCGGCACGGTCGTGCAGCGCAAGATCGGCCCCGGCCAGTACGTCAATTCCGGCGCCAGCGATCCGGTCTTCGTGGTCGGCGATCTCTCCACGGTCTGGCTCACCGCCTTCGTGCGTGAGAGCGATGCGGCCGCGATCTGCATCGGGCAGGACATCACGGTCAACGTGATGGCGCTGCCGGGCCGCCCCTTGAGCGCCAAGATCAATTACGTCGCTGCCGCGATCGACCCCAACACCCGCCGCCTGCAGGTTCGCGCCACCATCGACAACAAGGACGGGCTGCTCAAGCCCGAGATGTTCGCCAACGTCACGATCTATTCGGCCGGCGATCGCGCCGCGCCCGCTGTGCCGAAGCAGGCGTTGATCTATGAAGCCGACAAGGTCCGCATCTGGGTCGCGCGCGAGGACAAGTCGGTCGAGCTGCGCCAGATCAAGATCGGCCTCATCAACGGCAACCTCGTCGAGGTCACCAGCAATCTGAAACCCGGCGAGCAGATCGTCACCAAAGGCAGCCTGTTCATCGACCGCGCGGCGTCCGGCAGCTGATCGACGACCCAAAAAATTGCAGACAAACTGAAGCTTGAATGGATCGTCTCGTCGCCCTTGCCGTCAACCGGCGCTTCCTGATGGTCGGGATGTTCGTCGCCGTGCTGATCGGCGGCGTCATCGCCTTCAACCAGCTCAACATCGAGGCCTATCCCGATCCGACCCCGCCGATGGTCGACATCGTGACGCAGAGCCCGGGGCTGTCGGCGGAGGAGATCGAGCGCTATATCACGATCCCGATCGAGACCCAGGTCGCAGGCCTGAAGAACATCACGACCATCCGCACCATCTCGCTCTATGGTCTCTCCGACGTCAAAATCCAATTCTCCTTCGCCTATACTTACGAAGAGGCGTTGCAGCAGGTGCTGAACCGCCTGGCGCAGCTGGCGCCGCTGCCGGGCAACGTGCAGCCGCAGATCTCGCCGCTCAGCCCGATCGGCGAGATCTTCCGCTACCGTCTCGTGGGTCCGCCGAACTACAGCGTGCTCGATCTCAAGACCATCCAGGACTGGATCCTGCAGCGCCGCTTCCGCGCCGTGCCGGGCGTCATCGACGTCACGGGATGGGGCGGCAAGAGCAAGACCTATGAGCTCCAGGTCGACTTCAACAAGCTGGTCGCCAACGGTCTGACGCTGCCGCAATTGCTCCAGGCGGTCGGCAATTCCAACGTCAATGTCGGCGGCAACACCGTCAATATCGGCCAGCAATCGGCCGTGGTGCGCGGCGTCGGCCTGATCCGCTCGATCGACGATCTCGCCAATACCATGGTGGCGCAGACCGGCGGCAATCCGGTGCTGGTCAAGGACGTCGCCACCGTCACCGTCGGTCAGAAGCCGCGCCTCGGCATTGCCGGACTCGACGAGTCCGACGACATCGTGCAGGGCATCGTCCTGATGCGCCGCGGCGAGCAGAGCTCGCCGACCATCAAGCGGGTCCATCAGCTCGTTCAGCAGATCAACAATTCCAGCATCCTGCCGCCCGGCGTGCGCATCGAGCGCATCTACGACCGCGGCGATCTGATCGAGCTCACCACCCACACCGTGCTGCACAATATGGTGGTCGGCATTCTCTTGATCGTGCTGCTGCAGTGGATCTTCCTCGGCGATCTGCGCAGCGCGCTGATCGTCGGCGCCACCATTCCGTTCGCGCTGTTCTTCGCCGTCATCATCCTGGTGCTGCGCGGGGAATCGGCCAATTTGCTCTCGGTCGGCGCGATCGATTTCGGTCTGATCGTCGATGCCACCGTCATCATGGTGGAGGCGATCTTCCGCCGTCTGACCCAGACGACGCCGATGTCCGAGACCGAGCATATGTCCCATGAGACGCTGTTCGGCATGAAGAGCCACGCCATCCTCAGCGCGGCCGCCGACGTCTCGCGCTCGATCTTCTTCGCCGCGGCGATCATCATCGCGGCCTTCCTGCCGCTGTTCACGCTGTCCGGCGTCGAGGGCAACATCTTCGGGCCGATGGCTCGCACCTACGCCTATGCGCTGGCCGGCGGGCTGCTTGCGACCTTCACCGTCACGCCGGCGCTGTCCGCGATCATCCTGCCCGCGCATGTCGAGGAAACCGAGACCAGGGTGATGCGGATCCTGCACCGGTTGTACTCGCCGTTGCTGCGATGGGCGGTCGCCAACCGCAACATCGTGCTCGGCGGTGCGGTCGGCCTCGTGCTGATGACGGTGGCGCTCAGCCGGCTGCTCGGCCTCGAATTCCTGCCGAAGCTGGAAGAGGGCAATCTCTGGATTCGCGCCACGCTGCCGCCGACCATCTCGCTCCAGGAAGGCAACAGCTACGTCAACGAGATGCGCAAGGTGATCCGCGCCCGGCCCGAGGTCGAGTCCGTCGTGTCGCAGCACGGCCGTCCCGACGACGGCACGGACGCAGCCGGCTTCTTCAACGCCGAGTTCTTCGCGCCGCTCAAGCCGATCAGCCAATGGCCCGGCACCCGCGACAAGGAAGAGCTGACCGCGCAACTGCTCAAGCAGCTCGACGATCGCTTCCCCGGCGTCGAGTTCAACTTCTCGCAATATCTCCAGGACAACGTTTCCGAAGCCGTCTCCGGCGTGAAGGGCGAAAATTCGATCAAGCTGTTCGGCAGCGACCTTCAGGCGCTCACCGACACCGCCAACAAGATCAAGTCGGTGCTGGCCACGGTGCAGGGCGTCACCGATCTTGCGGTGTTCACCTCGCTCGGGCAGCCGACCGTCCAGATCGACATCGACCGCGCCAAGGCCGCGCGCTACGGCCTTGCGCCGGGCGACATCAACGCCACCATCAAGGTCGCGATCGGCGGCGACACGGCGGGCGATCTCTACGAGTCCGGCTCCGATCGCCACTTCCCGATCATCGTCCGCCTCGCGCCGGAATACCGCCGCAGTGCCGAGGCGATCCAGAATTTGCGCATCGGCGCACCCGGGCCGAACGGCACCGTCACGCAGATTCCCCTGAGCGAGGTCGCCACCATCAGCCTCGTCTCGGGCGCGGCCTACATCTATCGCGAGCAGCAGGAGCGCTATCTGCCGATCAAGTTCTCGGTGCGCGAGCGCGACCTCGGCAGTGCGATCCGCGAGGCCCAGCAGAAGATTGCCGAGCAGGTGCAGCTGCCGCCCGGTTCGCACATGGACTGGGTCGGCGAGTTCGGCAATCTCCAGGACGCGATCCGGCGGTTGTCGATCGTGGTGCCGATCTCGCTGGCGCTGATCGGCGTGCTGCTCTGGTTCAATTTCGGCTCGATGACCGACACGCTGCTCGCGATGAGCGTGATCCCGATGGCGATCTTCGGCGGCGTGCTGGGCCTGTTGATTACCGGCACTGCGTTCAGCGTCTCCGCGGCGATCGGGTTCATCGCGCTGTTCGGCATCGCCGTGATGGACGGCATCATCATTCTGTCGCAGTTCAACCAGCTCATCGAAGAGGGCATGGACCGCGCGAGCGCGGTGGTGCGCACCGGTGAGTTGCAGCTCCGGCCGGTGCTGATGACCTGCGTCGTCGCCGGCGTCGGGCTGCTGCCGGCAGCGCTGTCCGAGGGCATCGGCTCGCAGGTGCAGAAGCCGCTCGCGGTCGTCGTCGTCACCGGCATGATGCTGGCGCCGGTCGTGATCCTCGTGACCCTGCCGGTCCTGATCTCGTTCTTCTCGCGCCGCGCGCGCTGACCGTCAAAATCCGTAGAGTCGTGCCGGGTTGTCGACCAGGATCTTCTTGCGCACGTCGGCATCCGGTGCCCACACCGGAAGCTGGTTGAGCAGGCGGCCGTCGTCGATCTGATAGAGCGGCGCGATGTCGGTGGCTTTGCGTCCCTCGACACGGCTCGAATCCGGATGCGGCCAGTCGGTGCCCCAGACGACGCGATCCGGGTTGGCCGCGATCAGCGCCTGCGCGAACGGCACCATGTCCTGATAATCCGGCGCGAGCTTGGACGAGCGATAGGCGCCGGAGATCTTCACATAGGCCTTGCCGGACTTCACCAGCGCAGCGAGATCGGAGAAACCCGGCTGCTCCAGGCCGAGCGAAGCTTCCAGCCCGCCGAAATGGTCGAACACGACAGGTACCGGCGCCGTCTCGACGAGGTCCTTGATCGCCGAGATCATAGGAAGCGTGGTGTAGAGCTGCACGTGCCAGCCGCGCGCCTTCATGCGCTCGATGGCGGTGGTGAAGCGTGACCTGCCGACATTGGGATCGTTGACGCCGCCGGTTGCGAGATTGAGGCGCATGCCGCGGAAACCGTCCGCCTGCATCGCATCGAGCTGTGCCTCGGTGGTCTTGTCGTCGATCACGGCGACGCCGCGCGCATTGGCGCCGCGTGCCTTCATGCCGAACAAGGTCGACGAATTGTCGGTGCCGTAGACGCTGGGGGTGACGATCACCACGCGCTCGATATGCAGCGCCTTGTGCAGTGCAGCCATTTCTTCGGGGCTTGCCGGCTCGGGCGTGTAGACGCGCCCGGCGAAGAACGGAAACTTCTCGACGTCGCCATGAATGTGAGTGTGGCAGTCGCAGGCATGCGCGGGGACGTCGAAATTGACCGGCGTCGCAGGCTGCGCCGCGCGGGCGTGGGCTCTGTTGGTCATGGCTACTCCGGCGGCGAGGGAGGCAAGCAGGACGCTGCGTCGATTGAGCACGGTTTCTCTCCCTGGTTGTTTTATTTGGCAGTGTGCCGGGACGGTACCACATCAGCCGAATCGAAGCTGCGCTTCGTTGCATAGCTGCTCGACGATGTCCGCAAGCAGACGTGAGCCGTCCACGCGCACGACCGGGCAGGGCAGGCCCGCGAGCCATGCTTCATGTTTGGCGAGACTGCGACCTTCGCGGTCACCGGCCTCGTAATGCGAAGCCCATTCGACGAAGGCTTCGGTCTGCTCATGACGCCAGCCGCCCGGTGCGACGGCATCAGCACCGAAATGCGCGGCCTCGCGGGCGCGCAACCGCGTCAACCGTAGTTCGCGGGGCGTGACCACGAAGACCACGAGGTCGAAATACGCGACAAGTTCGTCGCCCCAGCCGGTGGCGGTTCCGCTCAAGACCCAGTCGTGCCGCGGTAGGAACATCTCGCGCATCAGGCGTAGCCGATCCGCGGCCGGGCGCGTCGTCTGGTAGGGCGGCGCGGTCGGCAGCCAGAAATAGTCGTCGCTATCGTGATGCGGCAGCGCAAGTCGGCCGGCGAGCGCCCGGCCGAGCGTCGTCACCCCGGAGCCCGAAGCGCCCGTCAGATGGATGCGGCGGCTTTTCATGGGCACCGGCCCGATAGATTGAAACTACTGCCCCGACGGCGTGCGCAGCCCGTGCCAGGCGTCGCGGACCTGGTGGTAGTGAACCTCGGGCAGATAATCCGGCGTGTTCAGGCTCAGCGTCTTGACGTCGAGATGGCCGATGGCGCTGAGCAGCGTGTAGGAGGCGATGACGCGATCGCGGTTGGCGCCGATCAGGCGGGCCTTGGCCTGGATCAGATCGGCCTGTGAGTTCAGCACGTCCACCGTGGTGCGCTGTCCGCCGGCGGCCTCGCGCTGCACGCCCTGGAGCGCGACGGTCGCGGCCTTCACTTCGGATTCCGAGGCCGACACGGTGATCTTGGCGCCTTCATTGGCGACCCAGGCGCTCACTGCCGCCGTGCGGGCCTGGTTGCGGACCTGATCGAGCACGAGCCGGCTCTGCGCCGTGATCTCCTTGGCCTGCCGGGTCTGCGCCGCGGCCTGGCCGCCGTCGTAGATCGGCGCGGTGACATTGGCGACGATCGAGGCCTGGTCCTCGGCGAAGGTGCCGAGCGTCGGGTCATTGTTGCGGCTCTTGCTGGCGCTGCCCTGGATGGTGGCGCTCGGCAGCAATGAGCCTTCGGCGATGCGGATGTTTGTGGAGGCGACATCGACGTCGAAGCTGGCGGCCATCACCGCCGGGTGCTGGCGGATTGCCATCGTCATGGCGTCTTCGCGGCTCTTCGGCAGATAGCGATCGACGGCCTCGGCGGGGCGAAGCTGCGACGGCGCATTGCCGATCACTTGCGCATAGGTCGCCTGGCTGACGGCAAGCGCGACTTCGGCGGCGTTGAGATCGGCAAGGCCGCGGTTGAGGCGCGCTTCGGCCTGCGCGCTGTCGGTCGGCGTGACATCGCCGGCGTTGAGGCGTCGCTGGGTGACCGAGAGCGTCTCGCGCAGGAAGGCGACGTTGGAACGCTGCGCCTCGACCAGCGACTGGTTGGCGAGCACGTTGGTGTAGGCGGTGACCGCGTCGAGCAACACGCCCTGGCCGACATTGCGCAGTGCCTCCCGGCCCGACTGCACCTGGAGCTCGGCGGCCCGCACGTTGTTGGCGGTGCGGAAGCCATTGAACAGGGTCTGCGTCACGGTGACGCCGATGACCCATGGCTTCAAATTGCCGGTCTGGATCGTGTTGTCGGGCAGCAGATTGCGCACCGATTGCAGGCCGGCGCTGAGGCTCGCCACGATCTGCGGCCGGTAACCGGCGAGGGCCTGCGGCACGTTCTCGTCCGTGGCGCGTTGTCGCGCACGTTCGGCATTGAGCTGTGGATTGGTCTGGTAGGCCTTGGCGAGCGCCTCCGGCAGGGCTTCGGCCCAGGCGGCGGAGGGCAGGGCGCAACACAGCGCCAGCGTGGTCCATGTCGCAAGTACAGGACCCACGCCCGATCGATGCCGCGTCAACTCGCGACCAGCTCTGGCGGTACGCCCAATCATGTATTCCCGCTCAACCTCGGCTGTCCGCCCCCGCCGACGGTGGCCTCTTAACTGTTTAACCAGCCGAGGTCCCGCAGGCAAACTGCCGCGGGCGAAACCCCCATGAAATCCGTGCTTGTTGCAGCTTCGTCACAGGGTTTCACGGGAACGCGGCCGAGCCTTACACCAGCCTGACCCGTTCCCTGACGTTACCGGTTCTTGTTCACCGGCTTGCGCTTCTCGATGAACGCCGCCATGCCCTCGGAGCGGTCCTCCAGCGCGAAGGTCGAGTGGAACAGGTTGCGCTCGACGCTCATGCCCTCGGCGAGCGTGGTCTCGAAGGCGCGGTTCACCGCTTCCTTGGCCATCGCAGCCGCAGGGCGCGACATCGCGGCGATCTTCTCGGCCGCCGCCATCACTTCGTCCATCAGCTTGTCAGCGGGCACGATGCGGCTGACGAGCCCGCTTCGCTCGGCTTCCGCCGCATCCATCATGCGGCCGGTGAGGCAGAGGTCCATCGCCTTGGACTTGCCGATCGCGCGCGTCAGACGCTGGGTACCTCCGATGCCGGGAATGGTGCCGAGCGTGATCTCGGGCTGGCCGAACTTTGCGGTGTCGGCGGCGATGATGAAATCGCACATCATGGCGAGCTCGCAGCCGCCGCCGAGCGCATAACCGGCAACCGCGGCAACCGTCGGCTTGCGGCAACGCGCGATCCGGTCGCCGCCGATCGCGGCGAAATCCTCGGAGAACATGTCGATGAAGCCTTTCGGCTGCATCTCCTTGATGTCGGCGCCGGCGGCAAAGGCCTTCTCGCTGCCGGTCACGACGATGCAGCCGATGGCGTCATCGGCCTCGAGATCGTCGACGGCAGCTGCGACCTCGCGGAAGACGCCGAAGGAAAGCGCGTTGAGCAGCTTCGGCCGATTCAGCTTGATGATGCCGACCGCGCCTTTGCTTTCGACGATGATGTGTTCGAACGTGCTCATGCTCCACCCACGCTTTTGATTGGGCAGGCAATGTGCCCGCTGGCGCGGTGAGCTTCAAGGGGCTAACGGCCGCCGGAACACGCAGCGAGATGCGCGTTCCGGGGAGGTTTCTCAGGCCAGGATCGGGCCCGCAATCACGCCATGAACATGCGCGCGGCGGACGCCAGCGTCAGCAGCGTGCCGACGCCGATGAAGATCTTGCCGATCAGGGAGCTCTGGTCCCAGGCAGAGCTTTGCTGGGCGCTTGCCATCACCGGTGCCGGCCGGGGCTGGGCCTCGGTTGCGGCAATCACCGCCTTCTGCGCCGGCGGGTTGTCCTGTTGCGCAGCGCGGTCGATGTCGTTGAGCTGATCGGGCGCGACGACCTGGCTCTCGGCGTTCGCGGCATTGGTATTATCGGCCGCTGCCTGGACATTGGTGTTGGCGCGGTCCGTCATCGCCGAGGCCGCTGCCGCAGTCGGGGTGTCGGTTGTGGCGACCTGCGCATTGGCGTTGGCGACCGCCGGCGGCATCTGGCTCGAGGCCGGGACGCTACTATCGGCCGTGTTGTCGGCCGCCTTGTTGTCAGACTTGGCCTCGTCGGCCTGGGCCGGAGCGGCGGTCTTGTCGTCGGATTTCTGTGCTGTCTTGCCGCTGGTGGTGGTGCGGCGTGACTCATGGCGCCGGTGCTTGCTCGGCTTGGCCGCGTCGGCCTGCTTGCCCGCGCTGTCCGAATTGCTTGTGGTTGAGCTTGGGGCCGCCTGTGCAAGGCCTCCGAACAGCAACAATAGGCCGGCCAGAACGATCAGGGCCGCGCGCCCGCTGGCTTTCATCATGGTGATGATCTCCCCAATTCCGCCCGTCCCGGAAACGAACAGAGACCCCGGGGCGTGACGACAGCGGGGCAGAAAATGGGAATCTTCGGGCTACACCGGGCAAAACCGGGGCAGACCGGACCCCATGAAGCCAGCCGCCGGGTGCGGGACGGGCCGATCGGTGTTATGAGCCGTCGCAGACGTTTACGGCCGGATCGGTCGCGGTGTCCGGGGCATATCACGAATTCGTGATCTCGTCGGACCCGCGTAACAAATTGAACGGACGGCCGAATTGCATGGTGAGGGGCGCGCGTGCGCGGACGTGAGGACGAATGGACCGGCCTGATGCGGTCGGCCATGGCTGGCGATGATGCGGCCTATCATCGCCTGTTGAGGGCGGTCACGCCGGTGCTGCGTGCTGCCGCGAGGCGAGGCCTGGCACGGGCAGGCCAGCCTCCCGACCAGGCCGAGGATATCGTGCAGGAGATTCTGTTGGCGGTGCATCTGAAGCGGCACACTTGGGACAGCGAAGCCCCCTTCGCGCCCTGGCTGTTTGCCATCGGCCGCAACAAGCTGATCGACGCGCTGCGCCGGCGCGGCAGGCGCGTCTTCGTCAATATCGACGATTTCGCCGAAACCCTGCCGGGCGAGGCGCCCGAGGAAACGGCCTCCGCGGGCGAGGTCGCGGCCCAGCTCAACACCCTGCCGCAGCGCCAGCGCGACGTGCTGCAGTCGATCGCGGTCGAGAGCGCCTCGATCAAGGATACGGCGGCGAAGTTTTCGATGAGCGAGGGTGCCGTGCGGGTCGCGCTGCATCGCGGACTTGCGGCGCTGACGACCAAACTGCGGGATCAGTAGTCATGGACACCGATCAACTCATCCGTTCGCTCGCAGCCGACAACGCCCATCGGGCGCCGCGCGTCGGCACCGTGCTGACCACGGCGCTCCTGGTGGCCGCGCCCTTGTCGATCCTGATCTTCGCGACGTTCCTCGGCGTGCGTCACGACGTGATGAGCGCGATGCACAACCCGTTCTTCGACATGAAATTCGCGGTGACGCTGTCGCTCGCGATTCCCGCCATCATCGTCAGCCTGCATCTGTCGCGTCCGGAAGCCCTGCTGCGCGGCTGGGGCTGGCTGCTGCTGCTTCCCGTCGGACTGCTCGCGGTCGCGATCGGCAGTGAGGCGATGATGGCGCCGGCCATGCCGATGACGATGCGCTTGATGGGCAAGAACTCAAGGGTGTGCCTGGTCGCAATTCCGGCGATGTCGCTGCCGCTGCTTGCGGGGGCGCTGTTCGGCCTGCGCCATGGCGCGCCGTCGCGGCCGGCGCTTGCCGGAGCGCTCGCCGGCCTGGTGTCGGCCGGCCTTGCCGCGACCCTCTATGCCTCGCACTGCACTGACGATTCGCCGCTGTTCGTCGCGACCTGGTACACGCTCGCGACCGCGCTGGTGACCGCGATCGGCGCGGCGGTCGGGGCGAGGGTTTTGCGTTACTAGCGCGCCGGCCTCACGCCGCCGGCGTCGTGCCCAGCTGCATGCGGTGGAAACGCAGCACCTGCTGCGCGGTCGAGCTGCGCAGCGCCTCGTAAACGTCGCGCAGCGTCAGCATGTCGGTCTGCGAGCCGCCGGAGAGCTTCTCGCGCATGGCGATGATGGCCCGCACGCTTGGCCAGGACATGCCCGCGACCTTGGCGAGGATCATCACGCCCTCGGTGCGGCTTTCGATCATCATGGTCTCGGCGGTCTCGACCGCGACGCCCGCGAGCGCCGCGAGCCCCGCATTGGTTTCGTCGAACTTGCCCTGCTCGGCGAAACTGGTGATCTGGAATTCGTTGAGACGGCCGTCTTCGTGCAGCGACTTCACCAGCGCGCGCGCCATCTCGGTCTGCTTCGTCATGGCGGCGGCGCGGACCCTCTGGGCCACTTCCTGCACCACGCTCGACACCTCGTCCATGAGTTCCGGATGCGCGGCCTCGAGCTTCCTGCGCACGCTCAAGGACGCCTTGGCGACCAGCTTCAAATAGTGATGGCGCGGCAGGTCCGGCCGCAGCCCGATGCAAGTGGCGAGGTCGTCGTCGCGCTCGGCGCGGATGACGAGATCGGTGAGGCTTCCCTCGGAGAGCCGCGCGCCCGGATTGCTGACGGTCGATTGCACCACGTCCTCGTCGCCGCGCGTCACCAGCACGTCGGTCAGCGCTTCCGACAGCACCCGTCGCAGCGAGATCGCCTTGAGATGCGCCTGACCTCGCGTGCGCGCGATCTCAATCAGGGTCGTCTCGTCGAGCCGTTCCGATTTCGACAGCACGGGGCCGGAGACCTCGATGACCTCGTCGAGCGCGAGCGTGCGCATGATTTTCGGCGGCGCGGCCGCGATCGGTGCGAGGCGGTCGGCGAGCAGCGCCTTGGCCGAGGTCTCGATCTGCTCGATCAGGCACTGGAACACGTCGTCGAACACGCGGATGTGGTCGTCGGAATAATCCACCGCGTTGCCCACGAACAGATCGGTGACGCGGCGCAGCGTCTCGACCCGGCGCGCGACGGTGCCGTGCGAGAGTGCAGCCTGCAGTTCCTCGAGCAAATTCTCGGATGTTTTTGCGGATCTGGATCTCATGGCCCTGTCCTGGAGCGCTCGGTCCGGCGGCGGCTTCTGTCGCAGCGGGAAGAAATGGATTGGTCAGCTCGTTGCAATGCGGTTGCGCCCTTGCGCCTTGGCGGAATAGAGCGCGCGATCGGCGCGCGCGAGAAACGTATCGGCAGTATCGACGTCGCGCAGCGTCACGACGCCCGCGGAAATGGTCACGCGCAAATTCAGGGAGAATGCGCTCCAGTCGAGATCGGCGACGATGCCGCGCAAGCGCTCGAGCGTGCGCTGTGCGGCCTCGCCCGTTGTGTCCGGCAGCAGCAGGAGGAATTCCTCGCCGCCGTAGCGGCCGAAGCAGTCGGCCGGGCGGATGTTGGCGAACATGGTGATCGCGAAGGTGCGCAGCACCTCGTCGCCGACGGGGTGGCCGTGGGCGTCGTTGATGCGTTTGAACCAGTCGAGATCGATCAGCGCGATCGCGCAGGGCGTCGATGCCTGCCGCGACTTTTCGATCTCGGAGTCGAGAAGTCGCATGATGCAGCGGCGGTTGTAGGAGCCGGTGAGTTCGTCGAGCTCGGCCAGCTCCTCGATGCGCTGATAGGCGGCCTTCAGCTCGATGCTGCGCCGGTACAGGATCTTGCGCAGCGTGGCGCCGAACAGGCCGAGGAAGGCGCACTGGCCGATCACCAGCACGAAACAGAGCATCGAGGCGGTTCGCTCCAGCCGGGTCGCAACCGGCAGCCCGATCGGCAGGTCCGAGCCCAGGAAGACCAAAGCGAGCCCGCAAGTCGCAAGGCCCCAGGTGACCATCGCCTGGTGAGAGGTCATGCGCAGCGTGCCAAATGCGAAGATCAGGAACAGCACGGCGAGGAAAGCGACCCCGGCCGTCGGCACTGCGAGCAAGAACAGCAGCTGCAGCGCCATATGCGCCGAGATCTGGAAGACGGTGAGGTAATGATCCTCAAACCGGTCGCCGAAGCCGGCTTCCGACAGCACGGTGAACGTACCGATGATCAGGAGGCCGCCGAGCCAGAATAGCGACGGAACGGCCATGGAGACCGTGCCGCCATAGGCGTAGAGCAGCAGGACCGAGGCACCCAGCGAATAGCTCGCCACCTGGCCGATATACATCTGGCGGCGCTGCCGGGCTCGGCGCGCCAGCACTTCGGACGCCGCCGCCTCGGGCGTGAGCACGAGATCCGCGACCTCAGCGGCATTCCTCTCGGGAAAGGACGTCGCGGCCGTGCTCATGGTCCCGCCAATGGTGATGTCAGCGTAAAAATCTACGTGGCAAGCCTTTAGGTTTGGTATCCTTTGAAACCGAATCCGAACCGTGCAGCGCGGAACAAGGTGCTAGGCTGGCGGGGAAATTTTGCCGGCGATCAGGCATCCGTTTGCGATGCGATCGAGCCTAAGCCGGGCTTGGCGAGACATATGTCGTGCAGGGTTGCTATGGAACCGAACGAGGCCGGGCCGCCTGTGCCGGACAGGCATTCCGCAGGGAAGTATCGCAGTATTATGTTACCGATCTGGATGAAGACGGCCGATGGCCGGGGGTGGGACAAGAAAAATACGCGTATGTGGGGTAGGTCACATAGGCGACCGTACGACTGCGGTAGATTGAACAATTTTGCGCCCCCGGTCGAACCGTCCGCCGCGCCGACCCGACCAACTTTGCGAGACGGCCTTTGAGCGTGACACAGGCGGCTTCGGACGAGGTCCTGATCGCCAGGATCGCCCAAGGTGACCGGCTCGCCATGCAGGTGCTGTACGGGCGGCACCATGTCAGGGTCTACAGGTTCGGGCTGAGGCTCGTGCGGGACGAGCAGGCGGCGGAAGACCTCATCAGCGAGGTATTTCTCGACGTCTGGCGTCAAGCCGGCAAGTTCGAGGGCCGATCCGCCGTTTCTACCTGGCTACTGGCAATCACCCGTTTCAAGGCCCTGTCTGCGCTCCGGCGCAGGAAGGATTTCGAACTGGACGAAGACGCCGCCAACGCGATCGAGGATACGTCCGACAATCCGGAAACGGTGGTGCAGAAGAAGGATACCAGTGAAGCGTTGCGGGAGTGTCTGACGGGCCTCTCGCCGGACCATCGGGAAATCGTCGATCTCGTCTACTACCACGAGAAGTCCGTGGAAGAGGTGGCCGAAATCGTCGGAATACCGGAGAACACTGTGAAGACGCGCTTGTTCTATGCGCGCAAGAAACTGGCCGAACTGCTGAAGGCAGCCGGCGTTGAGCGAGGCTGGCCATGATGGCTTTGAGCAAGAAGATGCTGGAGCAAGAGCCCAGTGAAATTGAACTGCTGCTGCCGTGGCACGCGGCCGGCACGCTGAACGCGCGCGATGCGCGGCGGGTCGAGGATGCGCTGGCGCGCGATCCCGAGCTTGCCAGGCAATATGCCGCAATCCGCGGCGAGTACGAAGAGACCATTCATCTGAACGAGAGCTTGGGCGCTCCGTCGGCGCGCGCGCTGCAGAAGCTGTTCGCCGCGATCGATGCCGAGCCGGCGCGGGCGAGCGGCTCGCTGCCGCTGTCGGCGCGCATCTCGACCTTCTTCGCGAGCCTGTCGCCGCGCACGCTGGCGTGGTCGGCGAGCCTCGGCGCCATCGCGCTGATGCTGCAAGCCGGAATCATCGGCGCCGTGCTGATGAAGAACCAGCCCGCGACCTTCCAGACCGCTTCGCTCTCGACCAGTGGTCCGATCACTCGCGAACTCGGCACCACCGTTCCGCCGGCGCGCGCGCTGGTGCGCTTCACGCCCGAGGCCCGCGTCGCCGACATCACCGCGCTGCTCGACAGCTACCAGGCCTCGATCATCGGCGATGCCAAGGGCGGCATGTTCCGCCTCCAGTTCGACAAGGCGATGAGCCAGGACGAGCTCGCCTCGCTGCTCGGCAAGATGCAGCGCGAGAAGTTCGTCAACCTCGCCGTCGCGGCGCCTTAAGCGCGCCGCTGATCCGATGACAGGCAAGTCCGAGAGCAGGGTGCGCGCCGGAGCCTACGCTTCATCGGTCGGCGCCGCGCTTTTGATCGCCGCCTGTCTCGGCGTCGAGGTTGCGCAGGCGCAGGCGATCATGCGCACGCCGACGATCAGCGTGCCCACGCGAACGCCGACCATCTCTCCGAGCATCGCCCCGCGCATCGGTCCGACCATCTCGGCCAGGGCGGTGTCCGTCGACCGCGGCCCGCGGACGATGGCGACCATTCCCCACACCACGACGTCGCGCCTGCGGCCGACGACGACGGTGCTGCCCTATGCGCGCTACTCGCCGAACCTGTATCCGGCCTGTACCGCGCCCTATCGCGATGCCGACGGCGAATGCCTGGCGCAGCCGAATGCCGGCGGCGGTGGCTTGGGCAAATCCGCCAAGAAGAGCGCCGGCAAGGGCCGCGGCAACGCCACGCCGGCCGCCGCCAATCTTCGCAGCTTCGCCAACGAATTCGTGGCCGAGATCGACGGCACATTGTCGCCCGCTGATGCCGACGCGTTGGCCCGCCGGCACGGCTTGACGCGGATCTCGTCGGAGAGCTTCCCGCTGATCGGGGCTACGTTCGGTCTGTTCCGCATCACGGATGGCCGGCCGTACGAGACGGTGCGGCGCGAATTCGCAGCCGACGGCAGCGTGCGCTCGCTCCAGCCGAACTTCCGCTATGTGCTGCAGGACCAGAAATCGCCGCCCCCGACCGAAGGCGATCCTGCGCAATATGCACTGACAAAGCTCCGCTTGCCGCAGGCGCATACGCTGGCGCACGGCGCCAACGTTACGATTGCCGTGATCGACTCCGGCATCGACACAAGGCATCCCGAGCTCGCCAATTCCGTCGCCGACAATTTCGATGCGCTCGGCAGCGCGGAGGGGCCGCACGTCCACGGCACCGGCATCGCCGGCGCCATCGTGGCGCATGACCGGCTGATGGGCAGCGCGCCCCAGGCGCGCATCATCGCGATCCGTGCCTTCGGTGGCAGCAATGGCGGCGCCGAGAGCTCGTCCTACATCATCCTGCGGTCGCTGAATTACGCCGCCGAGCACGGCGCGCAGATCGTCAATATGAGCTTTGCCGGACCGAAGGACGCGGTGATCGAGCGCGCCATCGCGGCGACCGCCGCGCGCGGCCTCGTGCTGATCGCCGCCGCCGGCAATGCCGGCGCAAAATCGCCGCCGCTCTATCCGGCCGCCAATCCCAACGTGATTGCCGTCAGCGCGACCGACCAGCAGGACAGGCTATTCACCGCGTCCAACCGCGGCAATTACATTGCCGTCGCGGCGCCCGGGGTCGACATCTTCCTGCCGGCGCCGGACGGCAAGTACCAGATGACGTCGGGAACCTCGTTCTCGGCCGCCTATGTGTCAGGCGTCGCGGCGTTGCTGCTCGAGCGCAATTACACCTTGAAGCCGGAAGCGCTGCGCATGACGCTGGCGAAGACCGCGCGCGACCTCGGCTCCCCCGGGCGTGACGAGCTTTTCGGCGACGGCCAGACCGATGCGTTTGCCGCGGTCATGGCTGTTCCCGCCGACAGCGCGACGCCGGTTGCGGCTGCCTCCGGTACAACAAAACGTGAAGATGCCGGCAAGCGTCGCGATGAGCCTGGCACCCGCGCGATCGAACAACCTTCGTTGTCGAGTGCGGACGATAAATCCACGATTTCTCAGGCGGATAGGCCGGCGACGCGATAGCGGCTGCGACAAAGATGCGCGCGGGCCGAAGGTCAAAAAATCGAACCCCGCATTGAACGTTCAGCCAGCTGCCACGACCAAATTATGTGGGAGCGGTCATCCCTCCCCATCAGTCATATCAGGCGCGAGCGCCCATCCACCCCAAGCGCCCATATGGCTTGACCCGTCCGGTTGTCCCCCCGGACGGGTCTTTTCTTTTCGGCATCCGATTCTTCAAAGCGTCGCGTTCGTTCAGCTTGCGGTTGATGGGACGCCGCCATGTTCGAGTCGGCTGTTCGCCCGGCGCGTCGCACCTCCGCTATGCTTGTGCGAGGCTTGACTCGAAAACACAGCAAATCTCCGCACGACTACGGTGATTGACGACGAATGCCGTGTCGTTGCTGGACAAGTCAAAACTTTTCCACAAAATATTCATGTCGCGTCTAAATTGATTCGTGTGCGTTGCGTCCTCCGCGTCCGTGTTTTCCCCTGACGGGCTGGTTCATGACACATCGCCAAGAGTCTAGCTGCACGTCCGATTGGGCGTCTGCGCGTGCTGTGGTTGCTGGCCGCGACGTCGCGGCGCGCTGGTGCGCTCTCGCCGAGCAGCGGCTGCAACATCTCTCCGAAATGTTCGAGACCGGCCGCTGGCGCCGTTATCACTCCGAGATCGCATTCCTCGAAAACATCCAGGAAGCCAAGCGCGCGGTCCAGACCTGGCGCGCGCTCGCGACCGGTGGGGACGTCGCCGAGGCGGCCGCGAGCGTGACGCCGGCATTCGGCTGGTCGCCGGCGACCATGCCCCGCGTGTTTCCGCGCGAGCAACAGGCGCAGATCGTGCAGCCCAAGACCCTGCAGCCAAAGGCCGTCCACATCGCCCCCGAGACCGCCGTGCCGGTCAGGCTCGATCCGAAGCCGGACGTTCTCACTGAGATCACCAAAGCCCCGGTCGCGCCGCTCGCCGCGCCCGCAGCCTCCGCTGCGATGGCGTCGTTTATCGCGCCTGCCGAGATACCGCCGCTCAAGGCTCCAGCAGCGAAGGCGCCGCTGACCGCACCTGCCGTGAGGTCACCGCTCGCCGGGCCCGCCGCAATGGCGCCGCGCGCGGCGCCTGAAGTGAGACCGCCACTCGCGGTCCCTGCCGCGAAGCCGCAGACGGCTGCGCCAGCTGCAATGGCATCGCTCCTGCCGCAGTTCACCCCGCCGGCCGAGGAAATCGTCGCAGCCCCCGAGCGCGTCGTCGAATTCACCTTCAGCCTCGACGGCCTCGAAGCCAAGTACCCGCTGCTCAGGAACGCGTTCTAGCGTCTGGCGGCCAGAGGCGACGGGCGGCTTTAGCGCCGCACCGCATTGCCGCCGAGCACCACCTGCGCGAACCGCTGCGCGCCGTCGGCTGACAGATCCGACGTCACCGCACGCGCATGGTCCAGCCCGACCACGGCACCGCGCGGGGTCTCGGAGATCATGTTGTTGTTGACCAGCGCGATGCCGGCGCCCGACACGACGGAGACGCCGACGCCGGCGAGGGCCTTGCGGATCACGTTGCCCGTGATCGCGACGTCGCGCAGATATTTGCCCCAGCCGGCGACGATGCCGTAGGACGGTGCGTTCTCGATCACGTTTCCGGT
The DNA here is from genome assembly GCF_900114915.1 of Bradyrhizobium sp. Rc3b. GTDB lineage: Bacteria > Pseudomonadota > Alphaproteobacteria > Rhizobiales > Xanthobacteraceae > Bradyrhizobium. The sequence goes on along the minus strand of NZ_FOUS01000006.1, from coordinate 355,690 downwards.
CACCGAGGTATCCGCCTCGATGTAGATGCCGACGCCGGCATCGTCGTCCGGCGCGGTGCCGATCGGGCGCTTCGGAACGAGGTTGCGGATGATGTTGCCCTGGACCACCGCGATGCGGCCGCCTTCGTTGAAATTGCAGACGGAGACGCCGACCGCGGCGCCGTCGACCGTGTTGTTGGCGATCACCGCGGCCTCGAACGAAAACTCCGAATAGAGCGCGACCTCGCGAACGTCGCTGACGCTGTTGCCTGTGATGTGGATGTTGGAGGCGGAGTTGCCACGCACTGCGGAGTAATCGCAGTTCCTGATGCGGTTGCCGCGCACGATCACGTTGCCGGCGCGAAAGGCGTTGATGGCGTTGCCGTACTGGCCGGAGCCGCCGGGGCCGGCCTTGATGTTCTCGATGCGGTTGTCGGCAACCAGCGTGCCGTCGTCGCCGATCGCGGTGCGCAGGATCTCGATGCCGTTGTCGTTGGTGCCGAGAATCGTGTTGCGCGAGACGCTGAGGCCCCTGGCGTCGAACGAGACCACCGCCGTCACCATGATGTCAGTGAAGATGTTGCCGGAGATGTCGCCGGACACCTGTTCGAGCCAGATGCCGCTGCCGCCTGAATTCGTGATCTCGCAATCAGTGATGCGCGTGTCGCGCCCACCGAGGACATGGATCAGCCCGCGCCGCGCCGGCAGCGGAATGCTGCCGCCGTCGAAAGTGATGCCGGTGAGGCCGATGGAGTCCGAACCGTCGCTCTGGATCGCCGAGGCGCCGCCGGTGAAGACGAGTTTCGTCGCCCCGCGCACACCGATCAATTGCGCGCCGTTGGGCAGCCGCAACAGCCCGGCGCGATAGACGCCGGGTGGTAGCGCCAGCGGCAGCTGTGCGCGTGCAGCTTCGTCGATCGCGCGCTGCAGCGCGCGGGTTTGATCTTCGCTGCTGCCGGGCCGCACGCCGTATTGTGTGGCATCGCGGCCGAGCAGGGATGTCAGTGGTGCCGCGCGCGCGGCGTCGGCCGGCATGGCGAGCGCGCCCGCGATGCCTGCGGTCGAAGCCCCGATGAGATGACGGCGATTGAGGTCCATGACGCGTCCTCCGGCGGAGGCGGGAGGGCATCCGCGCCGACTAGGTAGCGCAGGGCAGGCGAGGGCGCGGGGATTGTTCGCGGTAGGGTTAAATGTTTACGCAGAGACGGTGCCGTAGGGTAGGCAAAGCGTAGCGTGCCCACGATTTGACGGGAGATGGAACGAGATGGTGGGCACGGCGCAGGGGCGCCTTTGCCCACTCTACGAAGCCGGCGTGTTCCGCCCCTTCCTCGCCAACGCCACCATCTCCATCAGCATCGCTTCCCCCGCATCCACCAGCTCTTCCAGCGTGATCCGCGGCGCACCCTTGCGCCGAACCGCGCCGCTGCGTGCGAGCGAGGGAATGTGGATGAACGCCGCGAGCTGCGGGCCGCCCGCCTTCACGTTCTCGATCGCGCGCCAGCTCAGGTAGTTGCAGAGATAGGCGCCGGCATCGCGCGAGGAGCGCGCATCGATGCCGGTGAGGCGCGCAGCGCGCAGCAGCCTTGCCGTGTGCGGACCGAAATTCATCGCGTCGGCATGGCCGGCGATGCCCCGCTTGCTCGATCGGGTGTTGGCGGCATCGGGCCAGAGCATGGTGACGGCGTTGCGCGCGCGGGTCTCGATCCGCAGGTAAGGCGTGCGCGCGGCGAGGCCGAACATCAACAGCGCATCCGGCTTCACCTTCGCGAGCACGTCAGGCAATTGCCGGTCGACCGCGGCATAGGTGACCGGGAAGATGTGACTGGAGATCGCGACATCGTCGAGTGCCGGACGGCGCAGTTGGGCGAGTCGCGCGACCAGCGGCTGGGTCGGGTTATAGGGGGCACCGGGAAACGGTCCGAAGCCGGAGAGGAGAATGCGGAGCTTTTCGCTCATTTCAGCAACTCCAAGATCTGCTCGGCGGCGAGGGCCGGCGTGAGATGGCCCTCGGCGACCTCGGTCTCGATCTTCCGGACCTTGGTGCGAACCGAGGCCTCGCTGCGCAGCCGCGCCAGCATGCGCTGCTCCAGCATCGACCACATCCATTTCACCTGCTGGTCGCGCCGCCGCGCGGCGAAATCGCCGGACGCATTCATCGCCTTGCGATGGTCTAAAACCTTCTGCCAGAGGTCGGTGATGCCGGTGCCGGCCAGCGCCGAATAGGTGACGACGGGTGGGTGCCAATGCTCGGACCTGGGGCTGAGGATATGCAGCGCGCCGCGATAATCGGCAGCGGTGATGTTGGCGCGCTTGAGATTGTCGCCATCGGCCTTGTTGATCGCGATCATGTCGGCGAGCTCGACAAGGCCCTTCTTGATGCCCTGCAATTCGTCGCCGCCGCCCGGCAGCATCAGCGCGAGGAAGAAATCGGTCATGTCGCAGACCGCGGTCTCGGACTGTCCTATGCCGACGGTTTCCACCAGCACGACGCCGAAGCCGGCAGCCTCGCATAACAGCATCGCCTCGCGCGTTTTCGCGGCGACGCCGCCGAGCGTGCCCGAGGACGGCGACGGGCGGATGAAGGCATCGTCCGAGGCCGACAGCCGCGCCATCCGGGTCTTGTCGCCGAGGATCGAGCCGCCACTGCGAGCCGAGGACGGATCGACCGCGAGCACCGCGACCTTGTGGCCCTGCTCGATCAGATAGGTCCCGAGCACATCGATGGTGGTGGACTTGCCGACGCCGGGCGATCCCGTGATGCCAACGCGGAACGCCTTGCCGGTCTCCGGCAGAAGCCTCTGCACCAGCTCCCGCGCCAGCGCCTGATGGTCGGCGCGCCGGCTCTCCACCAGCGTGATGGCCCGCGCCAGCGCCGCGCGGCTGCCGCCGCGGAGCTCCTTGGCGAGGGTCTTGATGTCGAGCGAGGGCTTCTTCTCAGTCATGCCCCTGCTTTACAATGCCGAGGCGGGGCAGGCGAGGCCCGCCCGCCCGATATCACCGGCTCGTGGCTGCCGCGGCTTGCGGCTGTTTTACCTTGCGCCAGACCCACACCATCACCGGCCACAGCAGCGCGCCGATCGCCATCGCGGCGAGGATCGCTGCGACCGGGCGCTCGAAGAACGGCAGGATACTGCCGTCCGACTTGATCAGCGAGGTCACGAAGGCCTGCTCGACCATGGTGCCCATGACGATGCCGAGCACCATCGCAGCGACGGGATAGCCGTTCGCCTCCATGACGTAGCCGATCACGCCGAAGGCGGCGACGGTGACGACGCCGAACATGTTGTTGCCGATCGCGAACGAGCCGACGGCGCAGCACAGCATGATGATCGGCATGATGGCGGAGCGCGGGGCCAGCAGGATGTAGGCGGCAACCCGGATCATGGCGATACCGAGCGGGATCATCATGATGTTCGCGATGATGAACATCAGATAGATCGCGTACATGCTCGACGCCTTCTCGGTGAACAGCGTCGGGCCGGGATTGAGGCCCTTCATGTAGAGCACGCCGATCGCGATCGCGGCGATGGTGTCGCCGGGGATGCCGAACAGCAGCGAGGGCACCCAGCCCGAGGCGATGCTGGCATTGTTGCTGGCGCCGGCCTCGACCAGGCCCTCGACATGGCCGGTGCCGAATTTTTCCGGCTCCTTGGAGAAGCGCTTCGACATCGCGTAGGAGACCCAGGCGGCCATGTCGGCACCGGCGCCCGGCAACACGCCGATGATGATGCCGACGATGTTCCCGCGCGTCATCTGCCAGTGATACAGCTTGGTCAGCCTCCACTGTCCGGCCATGATGCTTCCGAATTTTCGCCGCGGCAGCGGCGGCGGTTCCGGCGTCAGCATCGCGCGCATCACCTGCGCCACCGCAAACACGCCGACCAGCGCCGGGATCGGCTCGATGCCGCCGAACAGATCGGTGAGGCCGAAGGTGAAGCGCGGCACGCCGCCGGGATTTTCGATGCCGATGCAGGAAACCAGCAGGCCGAGGAACATGCCGGCGATCGCCTTCACCGGGGAGGAGCGCGCCACCAAGGTGGCGCACATCAGGCCGAGCAGCGCCAGCCAGAAATATTCGAAGGTCGAGAATGACAGCGCGATCTCGGCAAGCGGCGGCGCCAGGATCATCAGCGACAGCACGCCGGCGATGCCGCCGACGGCGGAGAACCAGACGCCGGCTCCGAGTGCGAGCTCGGCCTGGCCCTTACGCGTCATGGCGTAAGCTTCGTCCGCGTAAGCCGCGGAGGCGGGCGTGCCGGGAATGCGCAAGAGCGCGCCGGGAATGTCGCCGGAGAAGATCGCCATCGAGGACGCCGCGACGATGGTCGCGATCGCCGCGATCGGCGAGAGGTAGAAGGTGACGGGGACGAGCAGGGCGGTTGCCATCGTCGCCGACAGGCCCGGCAGCGAGCCGATCACGAGCCCGTACACGGAGGCCGCGAACATCGAAATGATGACCTCCCAGGTGGAGATCAGCGCGAATGCGTCAAGCAAGGTCTTCAGCATGGGATTACCAGGGCGTCGGCAGCAGGCCGGCGGGCAGCGGCACGCGGAGCAGCTTGCCGAAGATGAGGTGGATGGCGAACGGCGACAGCGCGGCGAGCGGCAGCGCCAGCTTCCACTTCGCACCGAGCGCGGTCGAGGTCACGTAGACCATGATCGCCGCGGTGATGATGAAGCCGAGCCGGTCGGCCGCGGCGACGTAAAACAGCAGCAGCGCTGGCGGCAGCAAAGCGCGCAGGCCGTAGAGCTTGCCCTGCGGCGGAGGAGCGGCCGCCTGGCCGTCCTCCAGCGGGATCAGCTCTTCCTCCTCCTCGAAGGAGTGGCCGATCCCGAACACGATCGCGAGCCCGCACAGCGCAAGGCCGCTGCCGATCACGAGCGGAAACACGTTGGGGCCGACCGGCTGACCCGGCACCGGCGGCAGGATGTAGCCGCCATAGGCGGCAGCCGCGCCGAGGACGACGAGAAACGATCCCGTGACGGAGTCGGGAAGACGCATGGGGAGGAGTCCTACAGGAGGTGCGCTCCCTCTCCCCGCTTGCGGGGAAAGGGTTGGGGTGAGGGGGGCTCGCCGCGGGCGAGGTGAGAGTTGGAGGCGTGGAGAGTCCCCCTCACCCGAATTCGAGCAAAGCTCGAATTCGACCTCTCCCCGCACGCGGGGAGAGGTGATGCAGTGAGCGAACCAACCACGTCAGCCAAAGTCATCTCACGCGAGAGCTGTGAAAGGTCACGCCTTGCTCAAGCCCGCCGCTTTCATCGCTTCACCCATCTGGGCGTCGCCCTTGTCCATGAAGCCTGCGAACTGGCCGGCATCGCCCCACACGGTGCCGAAGCCGCGATTGCTCATGAAGTCCTTGAACTCGGCGGACTCGTAGACCTTCTTCAGCGCCGCGGTGAGCTTGGTTGCGATCTCCGGCGGCAGGTTCTTCGGGGCGCCGATGCCGCGCCAGGCGCCGGTCGCATAATCGATGCCCATCGCTTCCTTCAGCGTCGGCACGTCCTTGAAGATCGGGTTGCGCGCGGGCGCCATGATGGCGAGGCTCCTGGCCTTGCCGGCCTCGATGATGGCGCGCGCCTCCGGCACCGAGCAGGTGGTGAGGTCGAGGCCGCCGGCGGCGAGATCCTGCATCGCAGGGGCCGCGCCGTTCGACGGCACCCAGGCGACCTGGTTGGCGGGCAGGCCCATCGCCTGCATCCAGCCGACCAGCGCCAGATGCCAGATGCCGCCCTGGCCGGTGCCGGAGGCCTTGAACTTGCCGGGAGGCGCCGCCTTGATCGCGTCGGCCAGCTCCTTGACCGTCTTGTAAGGGGAGGAGGAGGAGACCTGGATGCCCGGGGGATCCTCGTTCATCAGCGCCAGCGGCGTGTAGCTCTTCGGCGTCAGCTCGGTGAGGCCCTGCCAGTGCATCATCGAGATTTCGACGGTCAGCATGCCGATGGTGTAGCCGTCGGGCTGTGCGGTCGCGATCGCGCTATGGCCGACCACGCCGGAGCCGCCGGTGCGGTTGACCACGTTGAAGGGCTGGCCGAGGTCCTTTTCCAGAAGCGCTGCGACAATGCGCGCGGTCGCGTCGGTTCCGCCGCCTGCGCCCCATGGCACGATCACGGTGACCGGCCGGGCCGGATAGGCTTGTGCGCGTGCGGGCTTGAAGCCGAAAGCGGCGGACGCGGCAACGGCGGCGGTCGAAGCCGCAAAGGTGCGGCGCGAAATCTTGGACATTGAATCTCTCCCAGCGGCGCCCGTGACGTCGGGTGCTCTTCTCAATGTGCCATTCTAGTCGGCTTTGCAGCACCGCCGCAAGGTAGCGCTACCAACGAGATCGCCATGTTGTGTGAAACCATGATGCCCATCGGATGGGCGGTCGGAAATCGGGTGGGTTTTGCTAGCGCAATTCGCCAACCTCTGCGCGTAACGAAAGCCAAAGGCAAGCCACCGATGACCCAAGCCTATTATAGCGCCGTGCTGGACCGCCCGCTGGACGAAGTCTGGTCGCTGATCCGCGATTTCAACAACTATCCCGCTTACATCGACGGCGTGAGCGAGAGCGAGATCGAAGACGACAAGCGCGGGGATGAAGTCGGCGCGATCAGGCGCTTCTGCCATCTCGGAAACTGGATCCGTCAGCGCCTGGTCGATCACTCGGATCGGCAGCACACCCTGACCTATGCCGGTCTCGACGCGCTGCCGTATCCGCAAGATGACGGAAGCCAGACGCCGGCGCCGACACGCTATCAAGGCACCATGCACCTGCGCCCGATCATCGAGGGCGATCGCACCCTCATCGAATGGTCGGTGGCTCTCGATACCGAGCCGGCCGATGCTGCTCGCTGGCAGGCGCTATTCGCATCCTGGATTCCCGATTGGACGGACTCACTTGCGCGGACGCTGGCGCGGTCCAGTTAGCGACCGCTCACGGCTCCCCGGCGTCGCCCTTCGGCCGCGCGCCGCCGAAGATGCGCGCGCCTTCCGCGGTGAGATACGGCTTCAGCGTCTCCCACGGCACGAAGGCGACATACTCGCCTTCGGCGTAGGGGCCGACGGCGTAGGGCGGATAGTGGAAGGTGAGGCCGGAGCTCTTGCCGACCTCGGTTGACGGCGCGAGCGTCACCGCGCCGATCTTGAGCAGGCTCGGCGCGACGCCCTTGAACCATTCGTCGGTCGCGGTCTGGCTGGTGCCGCGCTTCGTTTTCTCGGTGCGGAGCGAGGCGATCACGGCCTTCACCATCACCTTCATCGTCCCCCCGTTATCGGCAGTCCCGGTGAAGAATGGGCGGATCGAGATGCGCTTGCCCTCGGACTTGTCCCACAGGATCGTGTTCACGTCCGAGTTGGGATGCGCGCCGCGGGTGTTCATGTAGTCGTTGCGCAGCACGCTGATGTAGCGGTCGGCGATCACCGAGCGGATCTCGTATTTGCGCTCGAAGTCCCAGCCGCCTTCCCTAGAGGACTGCGGATCGGCTTTGCGCGCGGCGGCAGCTTCGGCGGCATTCTTGTCGAGCCATTTTTTGCCCTCCGCGACGCAATCCGCCGCCAGCGCCGTATCCGCCTTGATCCTGTCGTCGAGGAACATGCGCGCCTCGATGCTCTTGGTCTTGACGGCGGCGTCGGGCTTGGGGTCGGCGGCGTGGGCGGGACCGAACAGCGCGCTGCAAACCGTGGCGACGCCGAGCGCGCGCATGAACATTGGCGCGAAAAACATCACGCAAATTCCTTCTTGTCGGGAAATAGACGGCGAAGCTACTCCGCCGCTTCGCTATGCCCGAGCCGCGCATTCAGCTTGCGGATCAGCTCTTCAGCCGCATCCGCGATCACCGTGCCCGGCGGGAAGATCGCTTCAGCGCCGGCCGCGTAGAGCGCGTCGTAATCCTGCGGCGGCACCACGCCGCCGACGATGATCATGATGTCGTCGCGGCCCTGCTTCTTGAGCGCCGCCTTCAGCTCCGGCACCGCGGTGAGGTGGGCCGCGGCGAGCGAGGAGACGCCGAGGATGTGCACGTCGTTCTCGACCGCCTGCCGCGCGGCCTCATCGGCGGTGGCAAACAGCGGCCCGATGTCGACGTCGAAGCCGATGTCGGCAAACGCGGACGCGATCACCTTCTGGCCGCGGTCGTGGCCGTCCTGGCCGATCTTGGCGACGAGGATGCGCGGGCGGCGGCCCTCGGCCTCCTCGAAGGCGTCGATCAGCGCCTGAACCTTCTCGACCTGATTGCCCATGCTGGACGCCTCCCGCTTGTAGACGCCGGTGATGGATTTGATTTCGGCGCGGTGCCGGCCGAACACTTTCTCCATTGCGTCAGAGATTTCGCCGACGGTCGCCTTGGCGCGCGCCGCGTCGATCGCGAGCGCGAGCAGATTGCCATTGCCTTCGCCGGCCGAGCGCGTCAGCGCAGCGAGCGCGGCATCGACGTCCTTCTGGTTGCGCTCGGATTTCAGCCGCGTCAGCTTGTCGATCTGCAGGCGGCGGACATTGGTGTTGTCGACCTTGAGGATGTCGATCGGCGCCTCGTCGGTCGGCTTGTACTTGTTGACGCCGATCACCGCCTGCTTGCCGGCGTCGATCCGCGCCTGCGTCTTGGCGGAGGCCTCCTCGATGCGCAGCTTCGGCAGGCCGGCCTCGATGGCCTTCGCCATGCCGCCGAGCTCCTCGACCTCCTGGATGTGGCCCCACGCCTTCGCCGCGAGGTCGCGCGTCAGACGCTCGACGTAATACGAGCCGCCCCAGGGATCGATGATCCGCGTGGTGCCGCTCTCCTGCTGCAGGAACAGCTGGGTGTTGCGGGCGATGCGCGCCGAGAAGTCGGTCGGCAAGGCGAGGGCCTCGTCGAGCGCATTGGTGTGCAGCGACTGGGTGTGGCCCTGGGTCGCCGCCATCGCCTCCACCGTCGTGCGCATCACATTGTTGAAGACGTCCTGCGCGGTCAGCGACCAGCCCGAGGTCTGGCTATGCGTGCGCAGCGACAGCGAGCGTGGGTCTTTGGGGTTGAAGGGCTTGAGCAGCTTCGCCCAGAGCAGGCGCGCGGCGCGCAGCTTGGCGACTTCCATGAAGAAGTTCATGCCGATCGCCCAGAAGAACGACAGGCGCGGCGCGAAGCGGTCGACGTCGAGACCTGCAGCTAGGCCGGCGCGCAGATATTCGACGCCGTCGGCGAGCGTATAGGCGAGCTCGAGATCCTGCGTCGCGCCGGCCTCCTGCATGTGATAGCCGGAGATCGAGATCGAATTGTATTTCGGCATCTTTTGCGAGGTGTACGCAAAGATGTCCGAGATGATCCGCATCGAAGGCGCGGGCGGATAGATGTAGGTGTTGCGCACCATGAACTCTTTCAGAATGTCGTTCTGAATGGTGCCCGAGAGTTTCTCCGGCGGCACGCCCTGTTCCTCGGCGGCGGCGACGTAGAGCGCGAGGATCGGCAGCACCGCGCCGTTCATGGTCATGGACACGCTCATCTGGTCGAGCGGAATCCCCGCGAACAGCGTGCGCATGTCGTAGATGGAATCGATGGCCACACCGGCCATGCCGACGTCGCCGCCGACACGCGGATGATCGCTGTCATACCCGCGATGGGTGGCGAGATCGAAGGCGACGGAAAGGCCTTTCTGGCCGGCCGCGAGGTTGCGGCGGTAGAACGCGTTGGAATCCTCCGCCGTGGAGAAGCCGGCATATTGCCTGATAGTCCAGGGCTGGTTGACATACATGGTCGGGTAGGGCCCGCGCAGGTAAGGCGCGATGCCGGGATAGGTCTCGAGGAAATCGAGCCCGGCAAGATCGGCCTCGTCATAAGCGGGCTTCACCAGAATGCCCTCGGGCGTCAGCCAAGGCTCGGCGCTGCCTGACGGTGCAGCGGTGGCGGCACGCTCGAAGGCGACGTCTGCGAAGTTCGGTATACGGCTCATGCGTGCAATCCTCGCCCGAAGAACGCTCCGGCGACCAGTCCAGATATCATGCCGATAGCAGAATAAAGCTCAAGGGAATGCGGCTGATTGGGCAATACGCCCAGCGCAATCCAGAGCCAAGTGATGACGGCCCCGCCGGCCGCGCCGATCAGCGGAAACGCGAGCTGCGCCAGCATCGGCCGGCCCCTCAGGAACGGATAGGCCAGCGGAAACAGCCCTAGCGTGACTGGGGCAGCCAGCACCGCCGCCAGTACGAGAGCAATCAGCAGGATCGGAAAGATGATCACCGCGATCAGCGAGAACGGGAAACTCACGATGACGCCGAACATCGTCCCGGTCAGCGCTGCCATTACCGTAGCGATCGCGCCGAGACCCATCATTCCAGAAGTTTCAGTTGCGCGCATGCTGTCCTTGAACTGACCTGTCATGACATTCGCAAGATTGTCTGCATCTTTGCCTCAATCATGATCCGGATGCTGATGGCTGACGATCGTCGCCATCTTCTCCGGTCCGTAATTCTGTTGCGTGGTCTGGCTCGGCAGATTGGCGATGCCCACCACCCAGCCGAGGCGGGATTCGGTGCCGAACTGTCGTGTCGGAATGATCTGGTCAGGACGGTCGAACGCGCCGGTCATGATCTCGATCCGGTCGCCGCCGATGCGGCCGAAGCTCAGCGGCGTGCCGCAACCGGCGCAAAAGCCGCGTTCGGCGATGGTGGAGGAGCGGAAGAACGACGGCTGCCCCTTGGTCCAGGCAAAGTCCGTCTTGTTGATGTCGGCAAAAGACGCGAACGGCGCGCCGGCTGCCTTCTGGCACATGCGGCAGTGGCAGATCGAAATCCTGGTTGGCGCCGTCGTGACGCCAAAGCGCACGGCCCCGCATTGGCAGCCGCCGGTGAGAACTGGTTTGCCTGGTTCGGTCATTTCTGTTCCATCCGTCGATAGGCGTCTTGTAGCGTGGCAAGCGCATCGCCTCCGGCGAAGACAAAACCCGTGACGCCAGCGGCCCGCAGCGCCGCCTCGGTCTCGCTCGGGCGGCCTGCCAGATAGATATGTCGCCCGCCGGCCGTTTGCAGGGCCTTCGCTGCAGCTTCGGCGTGTTCCGCATAGACCTTGTCGCTGGAACAAAGACAGGCAAGCTCGGCGCCCGAGGCCTTGAACGCTGCCACCACCTTGGCCGCATCGGCAAAGCCCTCGCTATCGAGGGCTTCGATGCCGCCGGCTTCGAAGAAGCTCTTGGCAAAGGTCGCGCGCGCCGTGAAATCGGCGGCCGTGCCGAGATTGGCCAGGAACACTTTCGGCCGGGAGCCCCGCGCCTTCAGCGCCGCGTCGGATTTGTCACGCAGCGCCTCGAACGGTTCCGCCAGCCGGATCGGCGGCAGCGGATCGAACTTGTATTTCTGCTCGCCGTACGGTGCCAGCTCGACCGGCGTCGCTTTCAGCACCGCGGTCTCGCTCTCGTGCAGGTTCGGAAACTCGCTGGCGCCGGTCAGCACGTCGCGACGCTTTGCGATGTTGGCGTCACGCGCTTTTCGCGCGGCCGCGACCTTGCCCTGAAACAGGCCTTGCTGAAGCGCGGCAAACGCACCGCCGGCTGTCTCGCTCTCCTGGAATAGGGTCCAGGCCGCCTCACAAAGCTGCGTGGTCAGCGTCTCGATGCCGCCTGCCCCGGCCGCGGGATCAGAGACCTTGGCGAGGTTGCTCTCTTCCAGCAGCATGAGCTGCGTATTGCGCGCCACGCGGCGCGCGAACGGATCGGGCAGGCCGAGGGCCAGCGTATGCGGCAGCACGGTGATCGCGTTGGCGCCGGCCAGCCCCGCCGCGAATGTCGCGATGGTCGCGCGCAGCATGTTCACGTAAGGGTCGCGCTGCGTCAGCATGCGCCAGGCCGTGTCGGCGGCGATGAACAGCGGTTTGGGCGTGAGCCCGCACGCTGTCTCGATGCGCGCCCACAACAGCCGCAGCGCGCGGAATTTCGCCATGGTCAGGAACTGGTCGGCATCCGCGGCGAGCCGCGCATAGACCATGCCTTGCGCGGCTTCGAGCGGAATGCCGGCGCCTTCGATCGCGCGCAGATAAGCGACGCCGCAGGCGAGCACGAAGGCAAGCTCCTGCACCTCGGAGCCGCCGGCATCGTGGATCACGCGTCCGTCGGCGGACGCGAACGGTCCCTTGAAGCCGAGCCCGGCGAGGCCCTTGATCGCGCCGGTGACGGCAGGGGCGATCTCCTCCCAGGTATAGGGACTGTGGCCCCACACCGCGCCCGCCGCGAGCGGATCGAGCCCGAAGCGGATGTTGCAGGCGGCGGGATCGAGGCCGCTGCTCTTCACATATTCCGCGACATGGATCGCGGCCATCCGCGATTGCGGTCCGATCTGAAGCTCGAGGCCGATGCCGGCATCGAGATGGATGTCCTTCAAGACTCTTGCGATGGCTTCGGCCGAAGGTTCCAGACCGAACCCGTGAGCGCCGCTGCCGCCGGCGAACACCAGCGCGAGCCCGGTCGCGCCGTTCTCCAGATCCTGCAACGCCTGTGCATTCGCGAGCGCCGCGTCGGGATGGTCGATCCGCTGGATGATTTGCCAGGGTGCGGCGGCTGGTCGACCCACGACGGGCGCGACACCCTTGGCGCGCGGATAGAGCGGATCGATCTTGAGGCCGTCATAGGTCTTGCCGACCAGCTTCTCGAACGGCGCGCCCTTCAGAACGCCGTCGACCAGCTTGCGCCAATCCTCGACGGTCGTCTTGGGAAAATCGGCCGCCAGCGGCAGGTCGTCAGTCACGGAGGTCATGCGGCCAAGGGCTCCCAAACGTATCGTTATTCGCAGGCGAAATTGCCACGGCGGGCCGCCCCTGCAAACGGTTGTTTTTGGTTAACCGGTATCCGGAAGCCGCTCAATGCCTTGCGTCGAGACGCTGGCGAGCCCGTCACGCACTGGAATGCCCGAAATCACGCGGTCGGGTGCAATCTCGGCCAGCGGCACCAGCACGAAAGCGCGCTCGAACAGGCGCGGATGCGGCAAGGTCAGGTCCGGCTTCTGCAAGCTGACATCGTCATAGGCGATCATGTCGAGATCGAGCGTGCGCGGACCCCAGCGCCGCTCCTTGTCCCGAGTGCGGCCGAATTTCTGCTCGACCTTCTGCAGCACGAACAGCAGCGCGTGCGGATCGAGGTCGGTCTCGATCTCGATGCAGGCATTGATGAAGGGCGCCTGGTCCTCGTCGCCCCACGGCGGCGTGGCATAGTCCGAGGACCGCGCGATCAGGGCACCTTGCGCCATGCCGCAGATATGGGCGATCGCCTTCTTGAATGTCGTGCGGACATCGCCGACATTGCCGCCGAGCGCGATCAGCACGCTTGCCATTTATGGATGCCGTGAGCGCGTCAGCATGATGCCGACGTCGTCGAAGATCGCGGCGATCGGCGCGTGCGGCTTGTGCACGGTGACCTTCACGGCACGGATGCGCGGAAAGTGCGACAGGATGGCGTCGGCCACCGCGCCGGCCGCGCGCTCCAGCAGCTTGTAATTGGTGTTCTTGAACGCCGCCGTCGTGGTCGCGACGACGTCGGCGTAGGACACGGTATCGGCGAGCCGGTCGCTGCGCGAGGGCTCCGACAGGTCGGTATAGAGTTCGAGATCGATGACGAAGCGCTGGCCGACTTCGGTCTCGTGATCCATCACGCCGTGGCGGGCGTGGATCGACAGGCCGGTGACGAAGATCGTATCGGTCATTGCTTGCCCTCGATTGCGTTCGCCACCCGCAGCGCCTGCAAGGTCTCGGCGACGTCATGGGTCCGGATGATCTTTGCGCCGCGTTGCGCGGCGATCAGGTGCGCGGCGATCGAGCCGGCGAGCCGGTCCTTCGGCTCCGATGGCGACACCGAGGCGATGAAGCGTTTTCGCGAGGCACCGACGAGGATCGGCAGGCCGAACATCTCGAATTCGCGCAAGCGCGCCAGCGCGGTCATGCTCTGCTCCGCAGTCTTGCCGAAGCCGATGCCGGGATCGAGCACGATCTTGTCGCGCGCGATGCCGGCCTTTGCGGCGATATCCAGCGAGCGCAGGAAGAACGTCTTCATGTCCGTGATGACGTCGATGGCGGGATCGGCGTCGTCGCGGTTGTGCATGACGATGACGGGAACGCCTCTCGCGGCCACCAGCGGCGCCATGGCGGCGTCGCGTTGCAGGCCCCAGACGTCGTTGGCGATCGCCGCGCCCTGGTCGAGCGCGTAGGCCACCACCTCGGCCTTCATGCTATCGATCGACACCGGCACGCCGAGCGCGACCACGCCCGCCAGCACCGGCTTCAGCCGGGCGAGCTCGTCGTCCGCCGTGACGGCCTTCGCGCCCTTGTAGGGCCGGGTGGATTCGGCGCCAATATCGATGATGTCGACGCCATCCGCGATCATCGCCCGCGCCCGTGCGAGCGCCTGCTCGGGCGCGATGAACTCGCCGCCATCGGAAAAGGAATCCGGGGTGATGTTGAGCACGCCCATCACCGCCGGGATCGGTCGTTCCAGCAGTTTCCGCAGCGCATCTGGCCCGGCCGAGCCGGCCGGCGGGACGGATGGGGAGGGCGAGGCATTCATGCCGCCCGCTTTGCGCGGTCGGGGAGGGGGAGTCAAGACGGGATGGGGCAGCACAACCCTGGTCTGAGACCGTCACCCTGAGGCGCTCGCCTCTTCGGCGAGCCTCGAAGGGCGACGGCCCGGCTCTCTCCGTGCGGATGTGGCGGTGGCCGTGCATCCTTCGAGGCTCTCCACGGGACGCTTTGCGTCCCGTGTTTCGCACCTCAGGATGACGGAGAGAGCAAGTGAACTAATACGTGATCTTCGGCTGCAGCTTCTTCGCCTTGGCGATGATGTCGCCGACCGACTTCTCGGAAGGCAGGATGCGGAGCAGCTTCTTCTTTTCGTTGGCGTCGCGCATGCTCTGGGCGAGCCTTGCCGGATTCCGATAGGCGAGCTCGCGCACGGTGGTGACGCCGGCGGCGCGGACCAGGCCGACCTTGGCCCGACCCATGCCGGGAATACGCATGTAGTCGGAGACGTTGGCCCATTCCAGCAGCAGCTGCTCGCTGATGCCGGTCTTGGCGGAAAGCGCCTTGCGGCCCTTCACCGTGCCGGCCGCCTCGAGCAGCCCGTCGGTGGTGCGGATGCCCTGCGCCTTCAACTTGTTGGCGGCAAAGACCGACAGGCCCTCAATCTCGGAGATCGGATATGTCATGATACTCGATATGAATTGCCAAAGCTTCAGGCGAACTGGCTGAGGCCCGGCGTCCCCGCAACGATCTTGCCCATCTGATCTGCTCCGATTTTGTCTCGGCCGAAGCGGAAAAGTTCACGGGCGACGTTTTGAATCTCCGACATGCCAAGTCCGAGGCCCATCAGGCGCGTGCCGACAGCCATCAAGCCGCCGCCCATCAGCCGCGATAGTCCGCCGCCGCTCCTGGATGCCTCGATCGCGGCTTCCGCTCCGGGGATCTGATCGATCAGGGCCTGCACGCTGTCGGAAGGACCCTCGTTGCGGAGGAAGCCCAGGATGATGCCGACGCTCTTTTCAGCGACAGCACTATCTATGCTGGCGTTTGTCGCCAGCCGCCCGATCAGCTCGTCCATAAGGCCCGCCCCTCAGCCGGTTTGCTTTCCGGAGTATTTCTTTCGAAAATGATCTTGAGCCGGTGTGATGTGAAATTCAAGCGATGAACGCACGCGTCGTCGCGATTCACCTTCGAACGCGCGAAAAGTGTTGCAGCGATGCAAGAGCGGAGTTGGAATCGGCGAAAAATTGCCGCGTTGCGAACGCCTCGTTCCTACTTTCGGCTGATGTCGTCCGTCCGTTTCCGACTATGTCGCATGTTCGGCCGTGTTGAACCGTTTTAATCGGCGCGCAACATGCGTTAAACTACGGAACTGGTGCATTTGAGTTTCAATACGCGAAACCCGGCAGAGAGATCAGAGAGAATAATGACCGCACAGGACAGCAAGCTCGGCGATACCGACGACAAGATCTTCGTCGGCAAGGGAGACGAGCAGGCATGGCTGACGCTGGCGCTCGCCAATCGCCACGGCCTCGTCACGGGTGCAACCGGAACCGGCAAGACCGTGACGCTGCAAGTGATGGCGGAAGGATTTGCACGCGCCGGTGTTCCGGTCTTCGCGGCGGACATCAAGGGCGACCTCTCCGGCATCTCCGAGGTTGGCGAGGCCAAAGACTTCATCCTCAAGCGCGCTTCCGAAATGGGGCTGAATTTCCAGCCCGACCAGTTCTCGACAGTGTTCTGGGACGTGTTCGGCGAGCAGGGCCACCCGGTGCGCGCGACCGTCACGGAAATGGGGCCGCTTCTGCTCGCGCGCATGCTCGACCTCAACGACGTGCAGGAAGGCGTGCTCAACGTCGCCTTCCGCGTCGCTGACGACAACGGGCTGACCCTCATCGACATGAAGGATCTGCGCGCACTGCTCGACGCCATCGTGCCCGATAGCGCGAAGAAGGGAGCGGACGCGGGGGAGGATCCGCTCGCCGCCATCCGCAAGGCCGCGCAGGGGTTCGGCAACGTCACCAAGGCCACCGTCGGCACCATCCAGCGCCAGCTGCTGGTGCTGGAGAACCAGGGCGGCACCAAATTCTTCGGCGAACCGGCGCTGACGCTGAAGGACTTCATGAAGACCGACCGCGACGGCCGCGGCATGGTCAACATCCTGGTCGCCGACAAGCTGCTGCAGAACCCCAGGCTTTACGCGACATTCCTGCTGTGGATGTTGTCGGAGCTGTTCGAGGAGCTGCCCGAGGCCGGCGATCTGCCCAAGCCAAAGCTCGTGTTCTTCTTCGACGAGGCGCATCTGCTGTTCAACGATGCGCCCAAGGCGCTGATGGACAAGATCGAGCAGGTGGTCCGCCTGATCCGCTCCAAGGGCGTCGGCGTCTACTTCGTGACGCAAAACCCGGTCGACGTCCCCGACCGCGTGCTCGGACAGCTCGGCAACCGGGTGCAGCACGCGCTGCGCGCCTTCACCCCGCGGGACCAGAAGGCGGTCGCCGCTGCGGCCCAGACCTTCCGGCCCAACCCGAAGCTCGACACCGCCAAGGTGATCATGGAGCTCGGCAAGGGCGAAGCGCTGGTGTCCTTCCTCGAAGGCAACGGCACGCCGGCGATGGTGGAGCGGGTGCTGATCCGGCCGCCGTCGGCTCGCATCGGGCCGATCACGCCGGACGAGCGCAAGGCGATCATGGCTGCGAGCCCGGTGAAGGGCAAATACGACACCGCGGTCGATGAAGAGTCCGCTTACGAGATGATCCAGAAGCGCATCGCCGGCACAGCGGCCACAGCGGACGGCCCGGCTGGCGGAAATGGCGGCGGCCTTCTCGGCCAGATCGGCTCGATCGTCGGCACTATCTTCGGCACCAACGTCAAGCGCGGCCGCCTGTCGACCGGCCAGGTCATTGCGCGGGACGTGACGCGATCGGTCACCAACCAGGTGATCGGCGGGATGGCCGCCAATATCGGCAAGTCTGTCGGCGGCCAGCTCGGCGGCTCGATCGGCCGCACGCTGGTCCGCGGCGCGCTCGGCGGATTGCTGCGGCGGTAGGCGGGCCGCTTTGGGCAATTCCGCTTGCCCCAAAAGGTCGTGGACGCCCAGGCCTTCGCCGCGCCGAAGCGGCTTCGGCCGCGCAGGCGGGACAAGCCCGGCCATGACGCTGTGAAAGCTCAAGTACTCTGCTAGTCACCTCATGTGCCGTTGCCCGAGGCCGCCAACGGTACAATTTCAGGTGAGGGGCTCTCCAAGCCTGCGCCGGTCTGCTACGTCCTGTTCGCCGCCGCACAGGACCACCCCGTGACCCTGCCCGCCCCGTTAGCCAAGCCTGACGCGCCCAGACGCCTGTCGCTGCGCGCGCCGCTGGACCTGCTGTTTCTGTTCTGCTGCGCCCTGCTCACCGCCGACGTGCTCGTTCCCGAGATCTTCGGCAGCGGCAAGACCAAGGATTACCCGCTGTGGTTGTGGGCCGGGCAACAGGTCCTGCAGGGTGAGCCACTCTATCCCGCCACGGCCGTCGAGTATTTCGAGTTCATCTATCCGCCGCTGCCGGCGATCCTGCTGGCGATCCCGAGCTGGTTCGGCAAGATCCCGCTCTATGTCGTCCTGTCGATCCTGAATGCCGTGGCGTGGTGGTACACCGGGACGTTCTGCCAGGTCATGGCCGGCTCGGGGCGCAGCCCCGGCCGCTGGCTGGAGGCGCTGCCTGCCGTCGTCACCGTGCCGTTCGTGTTCGACATGTTCGACCTCGGCCAGCCGAACCTCGTCCTGCTGGCCATGATGCTCTACGGTTTCTGGAGCTTGCGGCATCAACGTCCCTGGCTAGCGGGCTTCATGTTCGCGCTCGCCGCTGCCATCAAGGTGTTTCCGATCGCGGTCCTGCCGTATCTGGTCTGGCGGCGAAAATGGGCGGCGGCCGCCGGCACGGTCGCCTTCACCGGCATCCTTCTCTATGTCGTGCCGGCGCCGATCCGCGGCTTCGAGCGCAACGCGGCCGAGCTTGCGACCTGGTATCAGGGCATGGTCGGAACGAGCTCGGAAAAGGGCTTTGGCCAGCGTGACGAGCAGAACTGGTCGTGGGTCAACCAGTCCCTCATCGCCGTCACGCACCGCCTGGTCCGTCCGATCAACTTCAATCTGGAGGATCCCGGCAAGCCGCCGCGCACGATGAACATCATCGACGTCGATTACAGGACGGCGAACTGGATCGTGCTGGTGCTGTCGGCCTTGCTCGGGCTCGGCTTCGTCGCGATCATGCCGCAGCAAGCGCGGCGAACGGCGCGCTCGGATGCCGAGGAGCTCGCCATCCTGTTCTGCCTGATCACGGTGGCCTCGCCTTTGGCTCGGCAATACTACTTCATGTGGCTGTTCTTCCCGATGACGGTGCTGATGCATCGCGCCGCCTTCGACGAGCGGCCGAATGTGCGTCTCGGAACCTGGCTCGCCCTCGGCGCAGCCGGAATTCTCATGCTGCTGGCGCTGCCGTGGTTTCCAACTGTCCTCCAGGCTTGGGGCAACAATCTCCTCGCGACCGCCGTTCTTGCAGGTAGTCTTGCATGGCACATCCGGCATCCGCCCGTTGCGGCTGGCTCCGAGCCCGCGACGGCGCTAAAACCCGGTACCTCTTGAGACTCGAACGTCAGGACCAACGACCATGGCCAATGCGCAGCTTCAATCCGTGCTCGACCACATCGACAAGGATTTCGACAACAGCCTGGAGCGCCTGTTCGCGCTGCTCCGGATCAAGTCGATCTCCGCCGATCCGGCCTTCGCCGGGGATTGCAAGGCGGCGGCCGAGCATCTCGCCAAGGATATCGCGAGCCTCGGCGTCGCCACTGAAGTGAGGCCGACCGCGGGCCATCCCGCCATCGTCGGCAAGACCGGGGCCGGTGGGCGGCCGCATGTGATCTTTTACGGCCATTACGACGTGCAGCCGGTCGACCCGCTCGATCTCTGGCACCGTCCGCCGTTCGAGCCCGTCGTCACCGACCATGCCGACGGCCGCAAGATCATCGTCGCGCGCGGCGCCGAGGACGACAAGGGCCAGGTGATGACGTTCGTCGAAGCCTGCCGCGCCTGGAAGAAGGTGACGGGCTCGCTGCCGGTCGACATCACCTTTCTGATCGAAGGCGAGGAGGAGGTCGGCTCGAAGAACTTCGTGCCCTTCATCGAGGCCAACAAGGACGAATTCAAAGCCGACTACGTGCTGGTCTGCGACACCGGCATGTGGGACCGCAACACGCCGGCGATCACGACCTCGCTGCGCGGCCTGCTCTATGAGGAGCTGAAGATCACCGCCGCCAATCGCGACCTGCATTCCGGCGTGTTCGGCGGCAGCGCGATGAACCCGATCCGGGTGCTGACGAAAATTCTGGGCGGCCTGTTCGACGACGACAACCGCATCACCATTCCCGGCTTCTATGACGGCGTGAAGGATCTGCCGCCTGATATCCTGGAGCAGTGGAAGAAGCTCAATCTGACGCCGGAGATGTTCCTCAAGCCGATCGGCCTGTCGATCCCGGCCGGCGAGAAGGGGCGCCTCCTGATCGAGCAGGCCTCATCGCGCCCGACCTGCGACGTCAACGGCATCTGGGGCGGCTATATCGGCGAGGGCTCCAAGACGGTGATCCCGTCGCATGCTTCAGCCAAGGTCTCGTTCCGCCTGGTCGAAGGGCAGGACCCGCAAAAGATACGCAAGGCCTTCCGCGACTACGTGACGGCGCGCATTCCCGGCGACTGCAAGGTCGAGTTCGGCGACCATTCCGCCGCGCCCGCCGTCGCGCTCGACTGGAACATGAAGCCGCTCGCCGCCGCCAGCAAGGCGCTGACGGAGGAATGGGGCAAGGAGACCGTCCTGATGGGCTCCGGCGCCTCGATCCCGATCGTCGCCGACTTCAAGCGCACGCTTGGCCTCGACTCGCTGCTGGTCGGTTTCGGATTGGACGACGACAACATCCATTCACCGAACGAGAAGTACGATTTGAGAAGCTTCCAGAAAGGCATCCGCTCCTGGGCAAGGATTCTCGCGGCGCTAGCGGAGGTGAAGTAGCGCGAGCTGCCGTAGGGTGGGCAAAGGCGCAAAGCGCCGTGCCCACCATCTCTAAGTAATTGCGAAAGAACGTGGGCACGCTGCGCTTTGCCCACCCTACGGCTCTGTTGTCGTGGCGGCCACCGGCCCAAAATAAAAACGCCGCCCGGAATTGGGCGGCGTTTCATTCCAAAAGGCGTAGAGGTTAGTTGGGAGCTACCCTACACCAAATCCCGAAAATCTCAAGACCGGTAGCCCGGGAGCTCGCGGTCGAGCTTGCGCAGCAGCGGCGGCCACACGAGGTTGGTGGCGCGCAGCTCGGCGCGGTCGCGGTTGGCGAGCAGCTCGGTGTTCTTGTCGATCGCGGTATCGTCGACCGGGTAGACCGGCGTGCCGAGCGCGCGCGTGCGCACCTGCATCGAGCAGGCGCGCTCGAGGTGGTACATGCGCTCGAAGGCGGAGGCGACCGAGCGACCGACGGTGAGCGTGCCGTGATTGCGCAGCAGCATGTGGTTGTGGTCGCCGAGATCCTTCTGCAGCCGCGGCCGCTCGTCGTGATCGAGCGCGATGCCTTCATAGTCATGATAGGCGAGGTCGTGGGTGACGAGCTGGGCGGTCTGGTTCAGCGGCAGCAGGCCTTCAGCGCTGCTCGACACCGCGGTGCCGTCGAGCGTGTGGAGATGCAGCACGCAGATCGCGTCCTCGCGCACCTCGTGGATCGCCGAATGGATGGTGAAGCCCGCCGGGTTGATGCTGTATTCGCTCTCGGAGAGCTGGTTGCCGTGCAAATCGACCTTGACGAGGCTCGAGGCCGTGATCTCGTCGAACATCAGCCCATAGGGATTGATGAGAAAATGATGGTCGGGGCCGGGCACGCGCGCGGAGATGTGGGTGTCGACCAGATCGTCCCAACCGTACAGCGCGACAAGGCGGTAGCAGGCGGCGAGATTGACCCGTTGCTGCCACTCGGCCTCCGTCATATCAGACGGCACTTCCTTCAGGCGCGCTTCCGCTGGCGACATGGCTGATCTCTCCGAACATCGTTGTTGCGGGGAGGGAGCGTAGTACCGCTCGTGGCAAGCAGCAAGGCGCGACAAGCGCGCGGCAGTCAAGCGTAGCCCGCATGAGCGGAGCGACATGCGGGACCGCTCTGAGAGGGATCCCGGATGTCGCTTCGCTCATCCGGGCTACGGGAGAAGAATATTACGGCGCCGGGATCGAGAGCAGGCTGGAAATACTGCGGCCGCGGATGTCGTAGACGCGGGCGAACACCACGTCGTCGCGCTTGATCTCGACCATCACGGGCGCGGTGAGTCCCTTGCAGTAGAACTCGCCGAGCGTCATCGCGAAATCGGCCGCGTTGGAATCCCAGCCGATGGTGAAGTCGGGCCCGAGCGCGACCTGGGCGGGGCGCTGCGGACCGCAGACCGCGACCTTCCATTTGCGATTGGTCGGCGGCACTTCCTGGCGTTCGACGATCTGCTCGCGCAGCTCATCCGAGGCCTGCTTCAGCGCGAGGCCCCAATAGTCCAGCATGAAGCGGTCGTCGGCGCCGCGCACGGTGCCGGCGATGTGGTTGAAGTGGGTGTACTGATAGGGATGCAGCCGGATCATCTCGGCGAGCGAGAGCGCGAGGCCAAAGCAGAACGTGGCGAGCACGACCGGCTGCCAGGTGCGGTGATTGGCGCGCAGGCGCTCCATGGCCCACGCGAAGGCGACGCCGCCGAGCACCGCCATCGGCGGGATCACGAACACGAAATGGCGGATGCCGTTGTACAGCGCCGGCCGCTTCACCATCGCGATCGCGAGCGGCAGGGTCGCGGCCAGCGTCAGCATCAGCATGATGGTCTTGCGCCGCGCCGGAACCTCGCGGCGCGGCAGCATGGCGAAGGTGCTGACCACGGCGCCGGCCATCAGCACCAGCATCACCTCGGGCAGTTGCAGCGCGAACAGCGTCGGCAGATAGGACCAGGGCATGTCGGGCACGGACACGATCGCACCGTCGAACATCTCCTTCCACGGCTTCTCGAAGAAGTGCGAGAAGTAGGTCAGCGCCTCGAAGGGATTGCCGGGCTCCATGATCGACCACGGCCAGATCAGGCCCATCACGAGGTAGCCGAACGCGAGGCCAGGCAGCAGCACATAGACGACATGGGCGAAGCGGCGGACCGACTCGCGCAGGCCCTCGCTGCGCAGTTCCTCCAGGAACAGCGGGATGAAGCCGAGCACGGCGTAGACCAGCGCAAGCCCGCCGAGAACGCGGCAGCCCAGCGAAAGGCCGGCACCCAGGCCGACGATCAGGATCGTGCGCGGCGACGGCTTGGGATATTCCTCGGCGAGCCGGACCAGGCCGAGCATCAGGATGATCATGGCCACCGCGAAGGGCGCATCCTTCGGATTCATGAACATGTGGCCGTAGAAGATCGGGCACAGCGCGAGCAGCAGCAGCGAGGCAAGACCGGCAAGGGGTCCGCCGATGCGGCGGCCGAGCCGCCACGTCACCGCAAGTCCGACCACGCCGACAATGGCGCCGACCAGTCGTCGCGTCTCGAACAGCTCGAGCGGAATGATCTTGTGCAGGAGGGCCGCGACCATGTCGAAGCCGCCGCCATACATGTAGAGATTGGCGAAGGAGAGCGCCGCGGTGTCCTTGAAGCCGGAACCGAACATGCGCAGCAGCAAATCGGCATATTCAGCGTGGGTGTAGTCGTCCCAGCCGAGGCCGTAGTCGCGGAACGTCAGGCCCGCAATGACCGCGACCGCGGCCAGCACCAGCATGGCGAGATCGTCGCAAGTCCGTTCGACCGAGCGCCGCAGAGGCGTGTCGATCGCCGCAGTCGTGATGGATGTCATGGCTATCGGTGCCCCGGAATCCCCTCTTGGCCCTGCTGGTGCGCGCGGGTCTCAACCCCGGACTCCCTATAGCGCAGTTCCATTACCAAGTAATTGGGCATTACGGCTAAATTCCTGATGCGACGCAGCAATTCCGGTTACTTGAGAGCAGTCTAAGCAGTAGCGAGCCGTAGCTGAAGGGAATGTGAATAAGTCCCTGATTTCCTTCCCTTTAGGAACGCTACCGACAATTCCTCGTTGGCGTGGAACACCGGATGACGGTATCGTGGCGGAGCGGTTGTCGCGTGTGGATGGCGACCGGGGGTGAGTTCGATGAATCTGGCATTGTTGATCGCGGGGATTTTCGCCGTCGTGGCGGGCTTCCTTTCGATCCTGTTTGGCTTCTCCGTCAGGGAGTTCAGCCTCGGCAGCCCCCTCATAATCTCGGGCACGATCGCCGTCTGCTCCGGATTGTTACTGGCCGGCCTCTATGTCGTGGTCACGGAACTGAAGGGCCTCGCGCGCCGGCTGGCCGGTGCGCCGTCCGAGGTTCGGGTCAGGCCTGTGCTGCCGGGCCTCGCCGCATCCGGGCCGGGCCTTGCCGTGCCTGGCGCTGCTGCGCCCGAGCCGCCCGCTGCGGCGGCAAGGGGCGAGGCAAGGATCGAGCCGCCACCGTCGCCGCCGCCCGCCGCAGGCCCGCCGCCGTGGCAGAGCGAAGCCGCCGCGCGCGAGCGTCCGCGTGTCGAGACGCCGCCGGTGCCGGAAGCTCCAACGCCGCCCGCGGCTCCGGAAGCGCCGCGCCGGCGCAACCTGTTGTTCGCCTCGACCTCGCGCAAGGAACGGGAGCGTGCGGAGGCGAAGGCCATCGAGGACGCGCCGCCGCAGCTCCCTGCGGAGCTCGGTGAGGCCCTGGATACTCCGCCTGCAAGCTTTGACGACGCCTGGCCGAAGCCGGACCGCATGCGTCCGCCGGAGCCGCCGGCTGCCTTGCGCCGGCCGCCGCCGCGCTCGCCATCGACCTTTGCGGAGGCCGCTCCGCCGCCTGCGCCCGAGCCGCCGCCGCCCCCACCGCCGCCTGTCGAGCAGCCGCCCGTCACCGTGCTCAAATCCGGAATCGTCGACGGCATGGCCTATTCGCTCTATTCCGACGGCTCGATCGAAGCGCAGATGCCGGAGGGCATGATGCGCTTTGCCTCGATCGACGAGCTGCGCGCCCATCTCGACCAGCGGTCCTGAGCTCTGCCGCGCAGAACTAGAGCGCCGTTGTCGCCACCGTGTCGGTCATCGTCTGGTTTCAGCCGAACGTCCTGTTGACACGGAATAGTTCGGCGTCGTCTATCCCGTGAGGCGCAAGTAGAGGGGCGGGCCGATGTCGGACGCTGGGGCAAAGAATTTCATCGAGCTGACGGCGAGCATCGTGTCGGCCTATCTCAGCAACAATCCGACGCCTGCGACGGAGATTCCGAATCTGATCAGCCAGGTGCATGGCGCCCTGGTCCGGGTGTCGTCAGGTCGCACCGAGACCGCGCCGCTCGAGCCGGCCAAGCCGGCGGTCTCGCTGAAGAAGTCGATCGCGCCCGACTATCTGGTCTGCCTGGAAGACGGCAAGCGCTTCAAGTCGCTGAAGCGCCATCTGCGCACGCAGTACAACATGACGCCGGAGCAATACCGCGAGAAATGGGGCCTGCCGGCCGACTACCCCATGGTCGCGCCGAACTATGCGGTGGCGCGCTCGCAATTGGCCAAGCAGATGGGCCTCGGACAGCAGCAGCGGAAGAAGGGGAAGTAGAGCCGCTCGCTCGGCCAGCTCTGGTAGGGTGGGCAAAGGCGCGCGCTTGCGCGACGTGCCCACGAATTCTCACCAGTCACACGCAAATCGTGGGCACGCCCACCCTACGAGAGCTTCTTACGACGCTTCCGCCAGCGCCTCTTTCGCATCGGTCTTGATGCGCTCGACCATCGAGCGCAGGCCGTTGGAGCGCTGCGGCGTCAGGTGATCGCGAAAGCCGAACTCGTTGAACACCGCGATCGCGTCGGTATCGAGGATCTGCTGCGGCGTGCGGCCCGAATAGAGCGAGAGCACGATCGCGACCAGCCCGCGCACGATATGCGCGTCGCTGTCGCCGCGATATTTCAGGATCGGCGCGCCATGGCCGCGGTCGACCAGCTTCTGCAGCCAGACCTGGCTGACGCAGCCGTTGACCTTGTTCTCGGCGGAGTGTTCCGCCTCGGGCATCGGTTCCAGGGTACGGCCGAGCTCGATGACGTACCGGTAGCGGTCGTCCCACTCGTCCAGAAGCTCGAAATTGTCCCTGATTTCGTCGATCGTCGTCATGTTGGCCCGTGTTCCCGTTAGGGCCAATATAAGGATGCGAGGAGATGAAATCGATAGGGTTTGGGCGCTAATTCGCCGCCGCCGGGCCGCGCCATTCCAGCGCGAGGTCGTCCTGGCTCAGGGTATCGCGCGGCGCCTCGGCCGATGCGGCATCGCCTTCGCCGGCCATCGCGATCGAGCCGGTATGGTCGGGCGCCTTCTTGTCGTTCTTGTCGTTCTTCTCGTTCTTGTCGTTGGAGATCTGCTCTTTCTTGTCGTTGATGATCTGGTAGATCTTGCGCGCCCCGTCCTGGGCGCGCTGGCCGATGATGGTCGCGGCCTGTCCGCCGACCTCACAGGCCGCCGGCTGGCGCTTGCAGAACTGGGTCATGTCGGAGACGGCCGCGGTCGCAGCCTGCACCGCATCGGCAGCACCGATCTGCGGCAGCTTGTCCGATTCGGGCGTCTTGTCCCTGGGCAGGAGCACCAGCACCAGCCCGAGCCAGAATGTGATGCGGAGCAGAAAGCGCATCTTAGCGACCTGTACGTTCGATCCCGTCCGCGGCGAACTCCGCGGATGTCGGACCTAGCAACTCTCGATAAATCGCAAGTGATTGCCTTGAGCTTAATTCGCGGAAAATTTACGCAAAATTCTTCGAGATCGACGGTGTCGTAAATTTTCGATTGACGCCGGCGCCCCTGCTTTCGCTGGCACGCATATCCACCAATTCGAAACCATGCCGGGATGCGTGAAACCCTGTGTTCACCATCCTCGCCGAAGACGTCGCCAAATCGTCTAAAAAGCCCCGCGATGTCCCGGCGTCCGGCCGCACACCGAGCCGCCTTAGCACTCGTTTAAGGTCGCTCTGACACGGTGGCTCAACGACAAGGAGGCGTTGCGGCGCGTCTTCCAAAAGACGATTGAGCCGAAGCGCGAGACCCGTGACAGTTTTGAGTATCATCCGCGATTGTCTCGATGCACTGCTGCATCCCTCCGCGCGTTACGATGCGCTGATGCGGGCGCGTCATCGTGCCTTCATGGCGCCGCGGCTGCTCGGCAGCCTGGCCGCCTTTGCCGCATTCCCGGTCTATCTCGCCATGCGTGGCGCGCCGAGCGCGGTCGAGGTCGCCGCGTTCGCCTGGCTGATCGCGCCGATCATGCTGTCCTGGTTCCTGTCGCGCACCGGCCGCTATGAAGGCGCCCATGTGCTGTCGTCACTGGCGCTCGCCGGCCTGATCATGGCGGTCGCGGGCACCACGGGCGGCATCGAATCATTCGCCGCGGTCTGGCTGGTCGTGGTTCCCCTCGAAGCCGCGCTGTCGGCCTCGCGCCGCGTCGCGGCCTTCGCATTCTTGCTCGCGCTGTCCTGTGCAGGACTCCTGATCCTCGTCGGCCAGCTCGGCTGGCTGCCGGTTGCAGACACCAGCCCTGCTGAACGCGGCGTGCTGATGGCGTGCGGCGTCGTCTCGGCGACGCTCTATGCCGCCGGCCTTGCCTTCGGCGCGGAATCGCTGGCGCGCACCAGCGTGGCGCTGCTCTCGCGTGAGGAGGAGCGTTATCGCCTGCTCGCCCGCAACATGAGCGACGTCGTCTCGCGGCATCGGCGCAACGGTGCGGTGCAGTTCATCTCGCCCGCGGCGGAAGCCATGCTCGGCACGCCGGTAGCGCAACTGCTCGGGCATGGCCTGTTCGACCGCGTCCATGTCGCCGATCGCCCGGCCTATCTCACCGCGCTCTCCGATGCCGCGCGCGGCGACGTGCGCAGCATCGAGTTCCGGCTGCGCTATGAGCCGGACGGTTCGGAGCGCGGTCAGGTCGATTTCCTCTGGGTCGAGATGCGCTGCCGCCCGCTCGACCGGGATATCGCCCAGAATCCTCATGGCGACGTCACGCGCGAGGCCGAAGTCGTCGCCGTGATGCGCGACGTCACCGACCACAAGCTGTCCGAGCAGGCGCTGGATCAGGCGCGCAGTGCCGCGGAAGCTGCCGATGCCGCCAAGACGCGCTTCCTCGCCACCATGAGCCACGAGCTGCGCACGCCGCTGAACGCCATCATCGGCTTCTCCGAGATGATCGCGCAGGAGCAGACCCTGATGCTGGGCTCGGCCCAGCGCCAGGAATATGCCCAGCTCATCAACGATTCCGGCCAGCATCTGCTGTCGGTCGTCAACGGCATCCTGGACATGTCCAAGATGGAGTCGGGCAATTTCGAGATCGCGTCCGAGCCGTTCGCGCCGCGCGCCTCGCTGTTGCATTGCTGCAATCTCTTGGCGCTGAAGGCGCGGGAGAACGGCATCGACCTCATCACCGACGCGCCGCAGGATCTGCCTGTCATGACCGGCGATCCCAGGGCATTCAAGCAGATCGTGCTCAATCTCGTCGCCAACGCCATCAAGTTCACCGAGCGCGGCGGTCAGGTCTCGGTGACCGCTGCGGTGTCGGGTTCGCAGCTGACGCTGCGCATCAGCGACACCGGCGTCGGCATCGCGCCCGACGATCTCAAGCGCATCGGCGCGCCGTTCTTCCAGGCGGGCAAGACCTATCAGCGCCGTCACGAGGGAACCGGCCTCGGACTTTCGATCGTGAAGAGTCTCGTGGCGTTGCATCTCGGCGAATTGACGGTACAAAGCAGATTGGGAGAGGGCACCGCCGTCACCGTCAGGCTGCCGCTCGTCTACACGCCGCCGCAAGTCAAGCCGGTCGAGAGCAAGGTCGCGACGCTGACGCCGGTGCTGCGCCAGGACCTTCAGGACCAAACTCACGACCAGTCTCAGGACCAACCCGCTCTGGTGAAGAAAAGTGCCTAAGAAGTCTGCCAAGGACGAAGCCGCTCCGCGCCGCCGTGGCGCGAAGGCCGCGGTTATCGATGTCGAGACGGAGCGCAACCTCGTGATGCGCGTGCTGCTGCACAGCCCGAAGGACACGCTCGCCGGTCTCGTCGCCGTCGCCGCGATCGGCGCGATCGTTGCCAATGCGCTGTTCCTGCAGACTGGCCGCCATCCGGCGCCGATGTTCGGCACCGTGATCAATCTTCCCGCGCCGTCCGCCGTGGCGCTGTCGAACCCAATGCCGCGTCCGCGCCCGGTCGGCGCCGATACCTCGCCGCTGGAGCCGCGCGCGACGGAGTTCCGCGCCGAGCCGAAACCTGCCGAGCGAGCCACCGAGAAACCGCCGGAGAAGCCGGTCGAGGCGACCGCATCGACGCCGCGCGCGGGCAGTGATCCCATGACCAATCTGGTCAAGGCGACGACCTCGACGCCGCCGTCCGCCATGCGTCCGCCCGCGCCGATTCCGGTGCCGCAGAGCCCGGCCGCGCGGCGTATCGCCGGCGTGCAGCGCGCGCTGTCCGAATATGGCTACGGCAATTTGAAGATCACGGGCACGATGAGCGGCGAGACCCAGTCCGCGATCCAGAAGTTCGAGCGCGAGCACAAGATGCAGGTCACCGGCCAGCTGTCCGACCGGCTGCTGCGCGAGCTCGGCGCCGCGATCGGTCATCCCGTCGAATAACGCGCATCCCGCTGTCATTGACGCCGATCAATTCCGGGCATCGCGCGCCGCAAACCAAGCCGTGCCCGCGCGCGGGCGATTTGCGTGGGATCAATGACGGCCGACGGCTTTGGGGAACATGATCGCTCATCTTCAACGAAGAAGAGAGATTGTCATGTTCAAGGTCTCGGTTCTGGTCTGGATCATGCTGGGCACGACGCTGGCGGGCGTCAGCCTGATCGTCGTGCTGATGGTGCCGAGTTTCGCCGCCGACGCGATCAGGAACATCCCCTATGCGGTCGCCGTGGGATTCGCGCTTGCGATGCCGCTGTCATATCTCGTTGCGCGCCAGATCAACGGCGGGCAACGTGTAAGCAAGGCGTGACAATCGGACGCTGAGACTGGCGGCGCGCGTCACGCTGGCCTATCGTTCGACTCATGCGTTTGAAATCCAACATATGGGTCGCGGCCTACCTGCGCCGGTGCCAGACCGAGGGCGTGTTCGGCGCGGTGCGTCGTCGCGGGGCCGAGGAGGCGGGCGCGGTGTTCGTGAAGGTGTCGTTGCTCGACGGCCATGCGATGCTCTACGCGCCGGCGCCGCAGACCGTCTATGACGACGGCCGGCCGGTCGATCGCTTTTTCGTGCCGGTCGCGCAGCAGCCCCTGCCGGAGCACACGATCGAGGAGCGTCTCGCCAAGGAAATCCGCTTCGATCCGGACGCGTGGATCGTCGAGACCGAGGACCGTACGGGCCGGCATTTCCTTGAGCTGGCGAAGACGTAACTGCTGCTCTTCCGTCGTTGCGAGCCCAACACCCAGCCTTGTAGCCCGGATGGAGCGAAGCGTAATCCGGGACTTCCGCCACGAGTGACGGAGACCCGGATTACGCTGCGCTCCATCCGGGCTACGGGCTAAACCGTCTGCGCTACCGCTCCGATGACCCGTCGGTGCCGGTGCGGCGCGGCATCGCGCCGGGCTGCACGCCCGGCCGGGTCTGGCTTGCGCCGGCGCGGGCGCGCTGGCGTTCGCCATCGTGCAGTGACGGCTGGTACTTTGCGCGGGTGACGGCCAGCGTCGAGCCGCGCCAGGCTGCCAGCATCACCAGCGCCGAGCGGTCGCTGAGGCGGTCGTAGAGCCGCGACAGCCGGTACACCTCGTTCACGGACGTGCCGATCTCCGGCTTGAAGAACAGCAGGATGCGCTGGAAGTTCGGGCTCGGCATGTCGAGCGCGCGCGCGGCGACCGCGAGCGCCTCGCCGCCGGCATCGTCGACGATCTGGGCCGCGACGCGCGAGGGCAGGATCAGGCTGTCGCCGAGCTCGAGGGCGAAATTGTCGACGTCGCCAGCGATCGCCGCCATCTCCAGGATCTGAATCGCGCGCTTGGCGCGCACGGTCGGAATGCGGGGCGCGGCCTTCAGCGGGGTCTGCGCCAGATTGTGCAGGATCAGCGCGCGCTCGGAGGCGCCGGCGCGGAAGAACATGTCGTGGATCTCGGCGGCGTCCGTCGGCTGCATCGACATGTTGGCGGCCATGCGCAGCTCGGCGTCGGTCGGCGTGCGGGCCGGCGAGGGGGCCGGTGCGGGCGTGGGGATCTCGCGGGCGAGCGGAACCCTGCGGCCTTCCTGCGCGGCGACCAGCCCGAGCTTCTGCAGGACCGGGACGGGTGTCGACGGATAGATTGCGAGCTTGGCCTTGATGGCCGCGCGGGTCGCATCGTCGACCTGGTCGATCAGCCGCGTTGCAAGCTCGGTAAACTGGCGCTGCTCGTCGTCGCTGTGGATGCGCGTCTGCACATAGAGGTCGGTCAGCACGCGCAGCAGCGTCGGCCGAACATCGACGCCTTCGCGACGGGAGAGGGACATCAGCCCGTCGAATCCGGGAAACAGCGACTTGGTCATGGAGAGATACGCGACCTGGAAGAGATACTGCTCGCCAGCCTATCGCAGGCTCCTTTAAAGGCTCGTTAAGGAAAACGAGGCGTGAAGCCGAACGCTCGATTTGAAGCGATCTCGTGCCGCAGCGGGACGTCGCGGCCGGCCCGTGCGGCTACGGTCCGACCGCGACGTTTACACCCCGTTAACCATGAACTGATCTTAATGAATGCATGTTGCATGAGCGCGCCTGGTCGCGCGGCAATTGAAGAGAGCTGACATGGGGACCATCATTGAATTTCCGGCCGGTCGCCGGGTGGGCTCGTCGGGGGATGTGGCTCCGCGCGCGGACATGGGAACGATCCTGATCCTTCCCGTCATCCGTATCGAGCGCGAGGCAGACGAAACCAGCGGCGATCACGGGCCGGAGCAGGGCACAGCGCCGGGGCGCCGTCGTCGCCGTCGCTGATTTCAGGCTTTTGCAATGCCGGACACCATCCGCCAGATCCGGTCTGTTCTATCGGCCGTCCTGCTCACGCTGCTGGCTGCGACGCTCGGTGCCTGTAGCGGCGGCGATTTCGGCCGCACCCGCGCTGACATGCGCAGCGACGACATGCATCGCTGGTTAGGGGCCGAAGCCACCGGCAGCGTCGGCCTGACGCCGTCGCAATTCCAGCTCACCGACGAGGAGCGCCAGCTGCGCGACCTCGCCTATCCCATGATCGAGCCGCCGCTGTCACGCCCCGCATGGAAGAGCGTGTTCGGCGACTACAAGGCGATGCCCTCGCCCTGGCGGCAGAAGATCGTGTTCGACCGCACCATGTACGGCCGCACGCTGATCGACGAGCCGCACCGCTCGCATTCCTCGCGCTATGCGCAGCTGATCGAGGACGTGCGCAACGACATCACCCGCTTCGAGCCGTTCTTCGCGTCCGCGATCCGCGTCATCGACCTCGACCGGAAGCGCGACGCCAGCATGGCGCGCGTCTCCGCGCTCTCGCCGAGGGAGAGGGACGACGCGGTCGCGCGCATGCAGGAGAACTCGCTGATCGTGCAGTGGGTGCAGCAATGCCTGGAGCAGCGGATCTCGTCCTATCGCTGGGCATTAGAGCGCCTGGTGATCCACGCTCCCGACGGCATGGCCGCCGACGCCGACCGCCTGATCGGCGAGCTCGCCGCCCAGACCGCCAACCCGCCGGTCCAGGCACAACCGCCTTATGGACGTGCGGTCATCTCGAAGGGCTGAGCTTTTTGCGCGCGCCGCGGCGCTTGGTTCGATCCGGCCGCCGCTGCTTCTGCAGCTTCCCCACAAACTCCTTCAGCGCATCCGCCAGCGGCACCGAGGCGCGGTAGGCGAGGCCGACCTCGCGCTTCACCTTGACCTCGATCTCGCGCACCGCGACATCAAGATTGCCCTTCGCCACGCCTTCCGGGACGATGGCGATGCCGACGCCGGCGGCGACCAGCGCGATGGCCCAATCCTCCGATTGCGCGATCGCCGCGGTCTGGCGCCGCTGCGCATTGCGGCCGAAGAATGCGCTCTGCTCGCAATGGCAGCGATCGATCAGTGGCACGCCGGCAAGGTCGGCGGCCCGGAGCTTGTCCTTCAGCGTCAGCGGGTGCGACGGCGGTAACGCCGCGACATAGCGCTCGCTCCACAGCGCGACGAAATGCTCGTCATCGCGCACCATGGTCTTGGCGATGATCCGCGCGTCTGCGCGCTCGTCGCTGCCGACGAGGCGAAGCGCGATGTCGCTACGCGCCGTCAGGGGCTTCAAGAGCGCGATGGTCCGGGGCACGTCGAGCGTGCGCATCAGGCCCAGCGTCACCGTGGTCTTCGTGATAGGCTTTTTGAACAGGCTGCGCGCGGCATCGGCCTCGTCGATGATGCGGCGCGCCAGCGTATGAAACTGCTCGGCCGAGGCAGTGGGCGCGACGCCCTTCTTGTGCCGAATGAACAGCGTGGTGCCGAGCTCCGCCTCCAGATTGGTGATCGCGGTCGAGATCGACGGCTGCGACACGAAGCAGGCCCGCGCCGCCGCGGTCAGATTGCGCTCGCGGTAGACGGCGGCGAAGTAGCGAAGCTCGCGGATATCCATAGGATTGGCCTAGAGATAATATCAATATTCGATATTTTACCTATGGATCGAGCTATGACAAGAGCGTCCTGCTCACGAACACAGGCAGGGATACGCGATGAAGATCCACCATCTCAACACCGGCACGATGTGCCCGATCGGCCGCCGCCTGGTGAACGGTAGCGGCAGCTTGTTCCAGCGCGCCCGCCTGGTCTGCCACTGCCTGCTGATGGAGACGAATCACGGGCTGGCTTTGGTCGACACCGGGATCGGCCTCGATGACATCGCATCGCCTGAGCGGCTGGGGCGGCGCTGGGTGCGGCAGACCGCGCCAAAGCTGGATCCCGCGGAGACGGCAGCCGAGCAGGTGAGGGCGCTCGGCTATTCACCGAACGACGTGCGTCACGTGCTGCTGACGCATCTCGATCGCGATCATGCCGGCGGCGTGCCCGACTTTCCCGATGCCGCGATCCACGTCCACCGCGCCGAATACGACATGGCGGTGCTGCGCAAGCCCGCGCCGCCGGAAGGCCGCTATGTCACGCGGCAGTGGAGCCACGGTCCGCGCTGGCAATTCTACGGTGAAGCCGGCGAGGACTGGTTCGGCTTCAAGGGCGTGCGCGCGCTCGGCGACAAGGAGGCGGATATCCTGATGATCCCGCTTGCCGGCCACACGCTCGGCCATTGCGGCATCGCGGTACGATCAGGCGATGGCTGGTTGCTGCATGCCGGCGACAGTTACTTCCACCATGCCCAGCTCGACGCGTCGCCGCGCATGCCCTTGATGCTCGGCTATTTCCAGCGCCGCGGCGACATGGACCGCGCAATGCGGATCGCTAACCAGACCCGGCTGCGCGCGCTGAAGCGCGATCACGGTGATCGCGTGACGATCGTCAACAGCCACGACCCCGCGGATTACGAGCGCTGCCGGTGCGGGATCCACGGAGCGATCAAAGCCCGAGCAGTCAGCCCGTCGACTTGACTCTCGATCGGCCTGAGACCGGCCCGGCGACCGCCACCTCCCGCGTGATCCACTCGGCGAAGACGCGGATCGGTCGCCGCTGCTGGCTCGCGCGCGGGAACACCAGGTGATGGCCGATATAACGGATGTCGACGGAGCGTCCGGCGAGGGGGGCAACCAACCGCCTTGTGGCGATCTCGCGTTCGGCAAGCCGGGTTGACTCCAGCGTCACGCCGAGGCCGCTCGACGCCATCGCGATCGCCAGAAAGCTGCGATCGAAGCGCATGCCGTGAATGGCAGGCGCTTCGAGTCCGTTGGCGGTGAACCATTGGTGCCACTGCACCTGCTTCACTTCCGAGCGGATCAGCACCTGATCGAGCAGGTCCTTCGGCTTGCGGATCTTCTTCGCGAGCTCGGGCGTGCAGAGCGGCGTCACGATCTCTTCGCCGAGCGGAATGACCTCGACACCCTCGGCTCTCGGCTGCCCGTAGACGATGTCGATGTCGAAATCGTCGTTGCTGAACCGGGCATATTCCGTGCTGGCGGCGAGCCGGACCTCGAGCTGGGGCTCTGCGGCCATGAAACGGGCGAGGCGCGGGGCGAGCCACTGCGCGGCAAAGCTCGGCGCGCAGTGCACCCTGAGTAATTGCGGGCCGCGGCCCGCGACCTCTTCGATCCCGCGCCGCAGATTGTCGAAGGCGGCGCCGGCATGACGCATCAGGTTCTCGCCCGCCGGCGTCAGACGGACGGCGCGGGCGCTCCGCTCGAACAATATCGTGCCCATCGCGCTTTCGAGCTTGCGGATGGCGTGGCTCACCGCGCTCGGCGTCAAATGAAGTTCGTTCGCCGCATCCCGGAACGAGCCGGTGCGTGCGGCCGCCTCGAACGCGCGGATGGACGATATCGGAATACTGGACAGCAGCATCCGACGAGTGAACCAAATTCACCTATGCAAGACAACAGCGCGTTTGTCGGAAACGGCGCAGGGGCATAATCAACGGGTCAAGAACAATGGCGCCGTCGGTGCCGGCAACAGCCGTTCAGGGAGGATCACAATGCTGCTACGCGGCAAGACAGCCATCATCACCGGAGCGGCCTCGCCGCGGGGCATCGGCCTTGCAACGGCCCGCCGCTTTGCGGCCGAAGGCGCGCGGGTCGCCATTCTCGACATCGACGGTTCGGCCGCGGAAGCCGCCGCGCGCGGGCTCGAATCCGGCACTGGCGAGCCGCATCTTGGCCTCGCCTTGGACGTCACCGACAAGCAGGCCTGCATCAAGGCCGTTGAAGCGGTCATCGCTCGGTTCAGTCAGATCGACATCCTCATCAACAATGCCGGCGTGACGCAGCCGGTGAAGCTTCTCGACATCACGCCTGAAGACTGGAACCGTATCCAGGACGTCAACCTCAAGGGCATCCTGTTCCTGTCGCAGGCCGTGATCCCGCATATGCAGAAGCGCAAGAGCGGGTCGATCGCGTGCATGTCGTCGGTCTCCGCGCAGCGCGGCGGCGGTATCTTCGGCGGACCGCATTACTCGGCGGCGAAGGCCGGCGTGCTGGGACTCGCCAAGGCAATGGCTCGCGAATTCGGGCCCGACGGTATCCGCGTCAATTGCGTGACGCCGGGCCTGATCGGCACCGATATCACCGCAGGCAAGCTCACCGACGAGATGCGGACGAAGATCCTCGAGGGCATACCGCTCGGCCGCCTCGGCGAGGCCACCGACGTCGCGGGTATCTACACCTTCCTCGCCTCGGACCTGTCGGCCTATGTCACCGGCGCGGTCATCGATGTGAACGGCGGCATGCTGATCCACTAGCCGAGGAGGGGAGAACGATCATGGCAACACCGACGCTCACAAACGCGCCGACGCTCGCACAGCGGGCCCGCAACATCCGCCGCAACGCCTTGCTGATGGGCGAGGTTCAGGGCCAGGGTTATATCGCCCAGGCGCTCGACATCGCCGACGTGCTGGCGGTGGCCTATTTCCACGCGATGCGCTTTCGCGCCGAAGATCCGGTCTGGGAAGGCCGCGACCGTTTTCTGCTGTCGAACGGACACTATGCGATTGCACTTTATGCGGCGCTGATCGAGGCCGGGATCATTCCCGAGGCTGAACTCGAAACCTACGGCTTCGACGAGAGCCGACTGCCCATGTCGGGCATGGCCTCCTATACCCCGGGCATGGAGATGTCCGGCGGCTCGCTCGGCCTTGGCCTCGGCATCGCCGTCGGCATGGCGCTCGGGCTGAAGCGGAAGAACTCGGCGGCGCGGATATTCACCCTGTTCTCGGACGGCGAGCTCGACGAGGGCTCGAAATGGGAAGCCATCATGTCTGCGGCCCATCACAAGCTCGACAACATCATCGCAATCGTCGACGTGAACAATCAGCAGGCCGACGGTCCCTCCAAGCAGATGCTCGGCTTCGAGCCGCTGGTCGATAAGCTCGAGGCCTTCGGCTGGTTCGTGCAGCGCGTCGACGGCAACGATCTCGATGCAGTGGTGGGGGCTTTCGATGCCGCGACGGCGCATGCCGAGCCGAAGCCTCGCATCATCGTCGCCGACACCTTGATGGGCAAGGGCGTTCCCTTTCTGGAGCAGCGCGAGAAGAACCATTTCATTCGCGTCGAGCCGCATGAATGGCAGCTCGCGCTGTCGGCCTTGAACGCGGGAGACCAGCCATGAAGTCCGCAGGATCCACCCCTTCGGCAAAGCCGCGCCTCACCACCTCGGCCATGATCGCCTCGATCGCGGCGGAGGGCCAGCGCACCAAACCCGCTCCCTTCGGCCACGCGCTCGTCGAGCTCGCCCGCAGCCGCGGGGACGTGGTCGGGATGACCGCCGATCTCGGCAAATACACCGACCTGCATATCTTCGCGCAGGCCTTCCCCGATCGTTACTACCAGATGGGCATGGCCGAGCAGCTGCTGTTCGCCGCAGCCTCGGGGCTCGCCGCCGAAGGCTTCATGCCGTTCGCAACGACCTACGCGGTGTTCGCCTCGCGGCGGGCCTATGACTTCATCCACCAGACCATTGCGGAAGAAGACCGCAACGTGAAGATCGCCTGCGCGCTGCCCGGCCTGACCTCGGGTTATGGACCCAGCCACCAGGCGGCCGAGGATCTCGCCCTGTTCCGTGCGATGCCGAACATGACGGTGATCGATCCCTGCGATGCGCACGAGATCGAACAGGTCGTGCCGGCGATCGCCGCGCATCGCGGGCCGGTCTATATGCGCCTGCTGCGCGGCCAGGTGCCGCTGGTGCTCGACGAGTACAATTACCGGTTCGAGCTCGGCAAGGCAGCCTTGCTTCGTGACGGCAGCGACGTCCTGGTCATCTCCTCGGGCATCATGACCATGCGCGCGCTGGAGGCGGCCCAGGCCTTGTCGGATGACCGCATTGGTGCGGCGGTCCTGCACGTTCCGACCATCAAGCCGCTCGACACCGAAGCGATCCTGCGCGAAGCGGGCAAGCCCGGCCGCCTCGTCGTCGTCGCCGAGAACCACACCGTGATCGGCGGGCTCGGCGAGGCCGTGGCGACGCTGCTGATGCGCTCGGGGGTTCATCCCGCGTTCCGCCAGATCGGACTTCCCGACGAGTTTCTCGCCGCCGGCGCGCTGCCGAGCTTGCACGACCGCTACGGCATCTCGACTGCGGAAGTGAAGCGGCAGATCAAGGATTGGCTGCGCTAGCAGCCCGCCCTCCCGATCCACGACCGACATGCTTCGCAGCGCCGCTGCGAAGAACGACGGCTGCTGTCCAATGCCGGCGCATCGAGAGCCGGCCAGCAGCAACACGGGCGGTGAAGAGCCGCCTTTAGATCAACCAATCCACGCTCGACAGGAGGAAACGATGACCTTGCGCAAGCCGATAACCCTGAGCCGCCGCAAGTTGCTCATGGCCGGCGCCGCGGTGCCGCTATGTGCCATTCTCACCCGCCCGGCCTCGGCCGCGGAATTCACCTACAAGCTCGCGACGGGGCAGGATCCGACGCATCCCGTCAACATCCGCGCCAAGGAAGCGGCCGACCGCATTCGCGAGGCGACGAGCGGCCGGCTCGAGATCAACCTGTTTCCGGCCAACCAACTCGGGTCGGATACCGACCTGTTGACGCAGGTCCGCAACGGCGGCGTCGAGTTCTTCAACCTGTCCTCGCTGATCCTTGCGACGCTGGTGCCGGCTGCAGGCATCGTCAACCTCGGCTTTCTCTTCACGAACTATGACGCGGTCTGGAAGGCGATGGATGGCGAGCTCGGCGCCTATATCCGCGCGCAGATCGCGCGGACGCCGATCATGGCGGTGTCGAGCCCCTGGGACAACGGCTTCCGCCACGTCACGTCGTCCGGCCGCGAGATCAGGACGCCGGACGATCTCAAGAATTTCAAGCTGCGCGTGCCGGCCGCTCCCAATCTGACGTCGTTGTTCCAGGCGCTCGGGGCAGGCCCCGCGCCGATCAATTTCAACGAGGTCTACTCCGCGCTCCAGACCAAGGTGGTCGACGGTCAGGAAAATCCGCTGCCGATCATCGCAACGGCCCGGCTCTACGAGGTGCAGAAGACCTGCTCCCTGACCGGGCATGTCTGGGACAATTACTGGATCCTCGGCAACAAGCGCGCTTTCGAAAAGCTGCCGAAGGATGTGCAGGGGATCGTCACGCGCGAGCTGGATCGCTCCGCCAAGGACGAGCGTGCCGACGTTGCCAAGCTCAGCGAGTCCTTGCGCGCCGATCTGACCGCCAAGGGCATGCAGTTCATCGACGTCGACCGCGGCGCGTTCCGCCAGGCCCTGGCGAAGACCAGCTTTTACGCCGACTGGAAGGCCAAGTTCGGCGATGAGGCCTGGGCTCAGCTCGAGAAAGCGGCGGGCAAGCTGTCATGACCGCGATCAACCATATGCCTGGGATCGATCAGGGCGCCGCGGTCGCAGTGCCTCAATCCGGTGTGCACCGCTGGGCCGTCGCGGCCAACAGGGTGCTTGGTCATGTGGTTGCGATCCCGGCGGCACTCCTGGTGCTCGCCGAGATCGTCGTTTTGTCGGCCGGCATCGTCGGGCGATATGTCTTTCACGCTCCGATCATCTGGGCCGATGAGCTCGCCGGCATCCTGTTCCTGTGGCTCGCCATGCTGGGATCGGTGATCGCGTTCCAGCGCGGTGAGCACATGCGGATGACGGCCATCATTGGCATGCTCCGTCCCGGCGCACGTGCCTTCCTGGACGTCGTTGCCGCCGCGGCATCGCTGGCGTTCCTGTTGTTGGTGATCCATCCCGCCTACGAGTTCGCGGCCGACGAGGTGTTCGTCACGACGCCGGCGCTCGAAATCGTCAACAGTTGGCGGGCTGCCGCGTTACCCGTCGGCATCGGATTGATGCTGGTCGCGGCGGTCCTGCGGCTCGCCCGCATCTCGAGCCTGCGCAGCCTGCTCGCGGCCGCGGTGCTCGTCGCAGGCATCATCACCGCGCTCGTTCTCATCGCGCCGGTGTTGAAACCGCTGGGCAATCTCAACCTGCTGATCTTCTTCGTGGTCATCGTCGGCGCCATGGTGCTGGCGGCGGTGCCGATCGCCTTTGCCTTCGGTCTTGCTACCGTCGGCTATCTGGCGCTGACGACGAATACGCCCGATGTGGTCATCATCGGGCGCATGGACGAAGGCATGAGCCATCTGATCCTGCTGGCTGTGCCGCTCTTCGTGTTCCTCGGCCTGCTGATCGAGATGACCGGCATGGCGCGGGCCATGGTCGGCTTTCTCGCCAGCCTGCTCGGCCACGTGCGCGGCGGCCTGCATTATGTGCTGGTCGGCGCGATGTACCTGGTGTCGGGCATCTCCGGCTCGAAGGCGGCCGACATGGCCGCCGTGGCGCCGGTGCTGTTTCCGGAGATGACCAAGCGCGGCGCCAGGCCCGGTGATCTCGTCGCGCTGCTCGCGGCGACCGGGGCCCAGACCGAGACCATTCCGCCGTCGCTCGTGCTGATCACCATCGGCTCGGTGACGGGAGTGTCGATTGCGGCGCTGTTCACCGGGGGGCTGCTGCCCGGCATCGTGCTCGCCGTCGGTCTCTGCGCCGTGGTCTGGTGGCGATACCGGGGCGAGGACCTGTCGCATGTGAAGCGGGCGACGGGGAGGGAGATCGGCCGCGCCTTCGTCATTGCCATTCCGGCAATGGCGCTGCCCTTCGTCATCCGCGCCGCGGTGGTCGAGGGCGTCGCCACCGCGACCGAAGTTTCGACCATCGGCATCGTCTACTCGGTTCTCACCGGGCTTCTGATCTATCGTCAGTTCTCCTGGCGCCGGCTTTATCCAATGTTGGTGGAGACGGCGTCACTGTCAGGCGCGATCCTGCTGATCATCGGCGCTGCGACAGGGATGGCGTGGGCTCTGACCCAATCGGGCTTCTCGGCCTCGCTTGCAAAGTTCATGACGGCTCTGCCGGGCGGAACGCCTGTCTTTCTCGGCGTGACCATCCTCGCCTTCGTCATTCTGGGCAGCGTGCTGGAAGGCATCCCCGCCATCGTCCTGTTCGGGCCGCTATTGTTTCCGATCGCCCGCCAGGTCGGCGTGCACGAAGTGCACTACGCGATGGTCGTCGTGCTCGCGATGGGCATCGGCCTGTTCGCCCCGCCATTCGGCGTCGGCTATTACGCGGCCTGCGCCATCAGCCGCATCAGTCCCGATGAGGGTATCAGGCCGATCGTCGGCTATATCGTCGCCCTGCTGATCGGCACGCTGATCGTCGCGGCAATTCCGTGGATCTCAACCGGCTTCCTGTGACGCGGAGACGGGCGGCGCTCAGCGCTGCCCGTCATGCACGGAGATCTCGGATGCCTTGAGGCCGCCGATGCGCGCGTGGGGGCGGCCGCCGGTCGCCATCACGAGGCCGAAGGCGATCTCGTCGCGCCGCGGCGCATCCCACAGCGTCATCTCCGCGGTGCCGAAATGGCTGCGGACATAGGCGGCATGGATGTGGCCGAGCGGCACCATCAGGCGGGTGCCGGGACCGCCGATGGTCTTCGCCGCCGGCACGATCGCCTTCGGTTGTCCCAGTACCTCGCGCATGCCATGGCCGCCGGCTTCATGCCAGACGGCGCCTTGCTCGAGCTCGCCGTCCTCGCCGACGATGATGCCTTTGCCATAGGCTTCGATGCGCTCGGCGCCGCCGAGCTGTGCGATCAGCGCGCTCGCAAGCTCGCGCCCGAGCTGACGCAAGGACGCCTGGAACGGCATCAGGTCCGGCTCATAGCGGCCGGCGAAGGGATTGCGGATCACCGCAATGGCGGTTCCGACCAGCAGCGGCTTGTCCAGCCGGGGCCCGCGCTCATGCCAGATGGTCTCGACGCCGAGCGCGGTCTTGCGAATATCGTAGGACGACATGCTGAAGCTAGGCCTCGTCCACGACGGGATTGCTGAGCACGCCGATGTTCTCGATCTCGACCTCGACCACATCACCTGGCTTGAGGAAGATCGGCGGCTTGCGGGTGAAGCCGACGCCGGCCGGCGTGCCGGTCGCGATGACGTCGCCGGGGACGAGATCGAAAATGGTCGAGCAATATTCGATCAGCCGCGGGATCGAGAAGATCAGCATCGAGGTGTCGGAGGACTGCACGGTCGCGCCGTTGACGCGCGTCTCGAGCTTCAGCTTGGTGGGATCGCCGAGCTCGTCCGGCGTGACCAGCCACGGTCCGAACGGGCCTGTGCCGACGAAGTTCTTGCCGGAGGCGATCTGCTGGGCGTGGCGCTGCCAGTCGCGCACGCTGACGTCATTGTAGATCGAATAGCCCGCGACGTGATTCCAGGCATCGGCCTGGCTGATGTGACGGCCGCCCTTGCCGATGACGACGGCGAGCTCGCCCTCCCAGTCGAAATTGTTCGAGACCTTCGGCCTGATCACCGGCGCGTTGTGCGCAACCTGGGACCGCCAGACCCGCAGGAAGATCGGCGGGAATTCCGTGATCTCGCGCTTCATGCCGAACGCCACGGCTTCGTTGTGGTGGTCGAGATAGTTGCGCACGGCGCAGACGATCTTCTCGGGCCGCGGAATCACTGGCAGGTATTTGACGTCGCTCAGCGCCAGCGTCGGCTTGTGCCCGGCGACGATCGCTTCGCGCTTGGCGTAGTCATCGCTGCCGAGAAAATCCGCAAGCGTCGGGTACTGAGGCAGGGCGCGGCCCAGATCCACCACGCGGTTTTCGACAACGGCGCCCCAGCTTTCCCGATTTCCGTCCAAGAACGACAGCAGCTTCATGGTTTCGCCCCAAGGGTTCCTATTTTCGATAGGGTGTATTATTTTCGAAAATGAGGCCGTGCGCAAGCCCGCCACGTGAAAATGCAGGTCGCCTAT
The DNA here is from genome assembly GCF_900114915.1 of Bradyrhizobium sp. Rc3b. GTDB lineage: Bacteria > Pseudomonadota > Alphaproteobacteria > Rhizobiales > Xanthobacteraceae > Bradyrhizobium. The sequence continues at coordinate 313,369 of NZ_FOUS01000006.1, read as the reverse complement.
TCGGCGTCGAGCAGATGGCCGGCGTATTTGGCGACGTTGTCGGAGGTCGAGCGGATATGCGCTTCGATCAGCTGCACGGCGAGATCCGCGTTGCGCGAGATGGCGGCCTGCATGATGGCCTGGTGCTCGCCGGCCTTATCGCGCGGGCGCGGCCTGAAATTGGCGGAGAGATGCCGGTAGCGTTCGGCACGATCGAACAGCTCGGCGCGAATGGCGAGCAGCGTCGCCGAGCCGCAGGCGGAGACGAGGGCCTGATGGAACTGGCGATGCGCGATCTTCCACTCGGGATCGCGCAGGGGATGCTCGGGATCGCGCTGCTCGATCCGCTTCAAGCGGTGCAGGGTGGAGATCACCGCGATTTCCCAGTCGTCATCGCCCCGCTCGATCGAGCGGCGGATCAATTCCACCTCGATCAGCACCCGCGCATCGGTGACCTCCACCAGATCCTGGCGGCTGACCGGCGCGACGCGAAAGCCGCGCTGCTCCTGGGCGTCGACCAGGCCTTCGGCGGCGAGCGCGGTCAGCGCCTCGCGCAGCGTGGTGAAGCTTGCGCCGAACCGCTCGCGCAGCACGTCGAAGCGCAGCGGCTCGCCGGGCGGAAGGGCGCAGGCAATGATCTCCTCGCGCAGCCGATGCGTGATGTCGGCGGCGATGGTCTTGCCGAATTCCTTGCGGGGGCGGATGGCGCTCTCGGGCATGAGGATCTGTCGCTGAAATCGATGCCTCAACATGCCGCGCTAACGAGCATCTTGCAATAATTTTCGTAAACGGTATGATTTTCGAAAATATGGTCTAGGGAGCACGTGAAGTCATGAGGGCGGTGCTGGTGCGTCAGCCGGGTGGGCCGGATGCACTCGAGGTGGTCGAGCTTCCGGTGCCTGTGCCCGGAGCCGGCCAGGTGCAGATCCGGGCCGAGGCGTTCGGGGTCGGTCAACCCGACGTGCTGATCCGGCGCGGCGTCTACAAATGGATGCCGCCGTTGCCGGCCAATCCCGGCAACGATGTTGCGGGGCGCATTTCTGCGCTCGGGTCCGGCGTCGAGGGACTTGCCCTCGGCCAGAAGGTGCTGCTCAGCGCCCGCGATTTGTCCCAGCGCGGCGGCTGCTACGCCGATTACGTGGTCGCGCCCGCGGATGCCGTGCACGCGCTGCCCGATCATGTCGAGCTGCAGGCGGCCGTGTGCCTGTCGAACTATCAGGTCGCTTACGCACTGCTGCACGAGTGCCGCCATCCGCGCGCGCCCGCAAGCGCGCTGGTGATTGGCGCGGCCGGCGGCGTCGGCACCGCGCTGGTGCAGCTGGCCAAGCTTGCCGGGATGACCGTCATCGGCACGGTCTCGACAGAAGAGAAGGCTGCATTCACCAGGGCGAACGGCGCCGATCATGTCATCTTCTATCGAAGCGAGGATGTCGTGGCGCGCACCCGCGAACTGACGGATGGCGAGGGCGTCGGCCTCGTGCTCGATCACGTCTGCGGTCCCGAGTTCACCTCCTATCTCGGCGCGCTCGGCAAATGGGGCACGCTATTGTCCTACAACGCCTTCGCCGGATTGCCGGAAGAGAATCTGATGGCGGCGATGCGCGATCACCTCGACATCTGTCCGGCGATACGCTGCTTCTCCTTCCACATCTACGACCACGATCGTGACGGACGCCGTGCCCTGATGCGCAGCGTGATCGAGGCCTTGAGCCGCAATGCGATCAAGCCGGCGATCTCGGCGGTACTGAAGCTCGACGAGGTCAGGAAGGCCCATACGCTGCTCGAGCAGGGCTCCGCGCTCGGCAAGATCATCATGATTCCATGAGGGGGTGAACCGCACGATGAGCACACAAGCACCCATTGCACGTTTCACCCGGCTGCGGCACGCGACCTTCACCTCGCCCGATCCAGAGCGGCTGCTCGACTATTATCGCGGCGTGATTGGACTTGGCCTCGTGGCCCGCGATGGCAACCGCATTTTCCTCGCCAGCGATTCCGAGCAGCTCTCGCTCGTGATCGAGCCCGGCGATGCCGCGCTGAGCAGCATCGCCTTCGAGATCTCCCCGGAGGTCCAGATCGAGGCGCTGGGCGCCGCGCTCAAGCAGGCGGACTTGCGACCCGAGCTTCGGAGCGATCCCTTGCCTGGTGTGTCCCGGCTGCTGTCGTTTAGCGATCCCGAAGGCACACGTTTCGAGTTGATCCAGGGCTGGACGCCGACGCCCGCCCAGGATCGGATCGGCGGGCTCGCTGTCGCCAAGCTCGGCCACGTCGCGCTCCGTACGCCCGATCCCAAAGCCGCTTCGGAGTTCTACGCGAACGTAATGGGGCTGCGGGTCTCCGACTGGATCGAGGATCGCTTCGTGTTCATGCGCAGCGGCTTCGAGCATCACACGTTGAATTTCGCGCTCGCGCCTGACCGCGGTCTGCATCATTTCGCGTTCGAGCTGCGGGGTCCCGAGCACATGCATCGGGCCTGCGACCATCTCGCGCGTCACAAGCTCCCGGTGCTCTGGGGGCCGGTGCGTCACGGCCCGGGCCACAACACGGCGATCTATCACCGCAATCCCGATGGTCATCTGGTCGAGCTGTTTCATGACCTCGATCGGATGGTGGACGAGGAGCTCGGCTATTTCGAGCCGCGTCCCTGGCATCGCGATCGTCCGCAGCGGCCGAAGGTCTGGGTCGGGCTGCCGCGCGACGTCTGGGGCATGCCGCCATCGCCTGAATGCACGGAGTTCGCGCGCTAGCGGATTGAGTTCTAACGGAAGATCGCCGCACGCGCGGCCAACGACATAACAATCAAAGGGAGGATGCATCCATGCGTCGGATGAAGCGGCTTGCTGCGGCCATTTTTCTGCTTGGTGGTTGTCTCGCGACCATCCCGGCATCGGCGGACAATTATCCGTCGCGCCCGATCCGCCTGCTGCATGGCTTTGCCGCCGGCGGCGCGGCCGACACGCTCTCGCGCATCATTGCCGACGGGCTGTCGAAGAAGCTCGGGCAGCCCATCATCGTCGAGGCCAAGCCGGGTGCCGGCGGCAACATCGCGGCGGACGCGATCGCAAAGGCGGCGCCCGACGGTTATACGCTCGGCCTCGTCACCGGCGCGCACGCGATTTCCGCGGCGACCTACAAGAGCCTCGCCTACCAGCCGGCCGAAAGCTTCGAGATGATCTCGACGCTGGTCTACTACGCGCTCGTCATCGCCGTGCGCAACGATTACCCCGCAAAATCGCTGAGTGAACTCATTGCTATGGCCAAGGCAAAGCCGAGTTCGCTGAGCTTCGGATCGGTTGGTTTCGGCAGCACGCATCATCTTGCCGGCGAATTGCTCAACGCAACCGCCGGCATCGAGATCGTGCACGTGCCGTATCGCGGCGATTCCCAATCCGTCACCGCGCTGCTCGGTGGCGACGTTCCCGTCATCGTCGGCACGCCCGTGCTGCTGGCCCCGCAGATCCAGAGCGGCGCGATCCGTGGCTTGGCCGTGACTTCGCCGACGCGCACCGCGCTGTTGCCTGATGTTCCGACCGTGCAGGAAGCCGGCATCAAGGGCTACGACGTGCGCACCTGGGCCGGCCTGCTGGCGCCCAAGGGAACGCCGCCTGCCATCATCGCCGCGCTCAATGCCGCGACTCTGGAGGCGCTCGGGGATCCCGAGCTCAGGCAGCGTCTGGAGACGGCCGTCGGCGGCGAGGTCCGCGGCAGCTCGCCGGAGGAGATGAAGAAGCTGATCGGGACCGAGATCGCCAAATGGACCGGCGTGGTGGAGCGGGCGAAGATCCCGAAGATCTGAGCCGGGCCGGCGGCAGGGCCGGTACCGGCCGGCCCCTGCTCACGAATGCTTGATCCGGATCAACAAGCGCCACCGGCACTGGGATATGCTACGAGAGTTGCGCTGCGACCTTGATAAGGTAACTCGATAAAGATGCGCCTCGTTCGTACCATCCTGGCATTCGCAATCGCCATATCCCTGGCGATGCTGCCCGTTGGCGCGTCCGCATCCGGGCTTGCCATGTCGTCGGACGACATGCAGGCGACCATGCACATGAGCGCGGCCGGCGACATGGCGATGGACGATTGCTGCCCCGACATGAAGGGGACGCCGTCCCAGACCGGCGGTTACAAATGCGGGATGGGCTTCTGCTGCGTCGGCGGCACCATCGCGCTCGATGCCATCAGGCCCGTCGTCTTCGGGCATTTCGCCGTAGCGGTGAGCACGATCGCCCTCCCTGAGGATCAGGTCATCTCCGTCCGCAGCAGCAGTCCTCCCTTCCGACCTCCTCGAATCTGATCTCGCAACAGCCGAACGCGCGCAGCACGTTTGCGCGCGACGACGACTGACGCGTGCGCGCCATGCGCCGCGGCGAAAGATCAGATCATGAGGACAGGACAATGCTTTCCAAATTCACCACCGCGGCGCTCGCCGCCACCCTTTCGCTTGCCGCCTCCGCGGCGATGGCGGGCGCCGGCGACTACGCCTTCGAGGCCGTCACCACGCAAATGAAGAAGGGCGACGACGTTACGCTCTCGGTTCGCCTGACCAACAAGCAGACCGGCAAGCCGGTGGCGGACGCCGTCATCTTCAAGACCCGCGTCGACATGGCCCCGGACGGGATGGCCGAGATGGAATCGGCGGTAGCGCCGCTGCCGTCGAAAGAACCGGGCGTCTACGCCTTCCGGACGGACCTGCCGATGGCCGGCCGCTACCAGGTGACGCTGTCGGCCAAGGTCCAGGGCGAGTCCGAGACCGTCACCGGTAAGGTGATCGTCACGGCGACCAAGTGAGCGTGCGGACGCCGCGCGCGGCGTCCGAACTCCTCTGTCCCATTCACATGGATGCGCGCACGCCGCGCGAAGGCACACCATGAAGACGCTGCGTCTCCTGACAACACTCGCGCTGGGCGGCGGCCTGGTTTTGGGTGCGTACTGGTTCTCGAACGACGGCCACTGGTCCGTTCATGCCGAGGCGACCCCGGCTCCGGCCCAGGCGGACCGGACCCCGCTCTACTACCGCGATCCCAGCGGCGCGCCGCTCTGGTCCGCTGGTCCGAAGCAGGACGACCGTGGCCGGGATTATCTGCCGGTCTATGAGGACGGTCAGGCGAATGCGGCGGCACCAAAACCACCGCAGGCGGCTTCCTCGCGAAAAATCCTCTACTACCGCAATCCCATGGGCCTGCCCGACACCTCGCCGGTGCCGAAGAAGGACCCGATGGGAATGAACTACGTCCCCGTCTACGAAGGCGACGAGGTCGACGATGGCACGGTGAAGCTGTCGCCGGGCAAGATCCAGCGCACCGGCGTCAAGTCCGAGCCCGTCCGGCGGCGCGCGATCCGCGTCGCGGTGAGGGCGCCCGGCACGATCCAGCTCGACGAGCGCCGCGTCTCTGTCATCGCGATGCGTGCCGAAAGCTTCGTGCAGAAAGTCGCCGACGTCACCACCGGCACGCGGGTGAAGGCGGGCCAGCCGCTGATGGAGATCTACAGTTCGGCGGTGGCGTCCGCCGCGGCGGAATATCTCGCGACCATCACCTCGAAGACGGTGGGCGGCGTCGAGCTGTACGGCCGCGGCTCGCGGCAACGGCTGGTCAATCTCGACGTACCCGAACAGGTCATCGCCGAGATGGAGCGGACGCGCGTTGCGCCCCTCACCGTGCATTGGTCGGCGCCGCGCGACGGCATCGTGCTCGAGCGCAGCGCGATCGACGGCATGCGCGCCAATCCCGGCGACGTGCTGTTCAGGATCGCCGATATCTCGCAGGTCTGGGCGTTGGCCGACGTCGCCGAGCGCGATCTCGGCAACATCGCGGTAGGGCAGTCCGTGGCGGTGCGCGCGCGCAGCTTTCCCGGCCGTATCTTCAGCGGCAAGATCGCCGTGGTCTATCCGCAGGTGAACCGCGACACCAGGACGGTTCGCGTCCGGATCGAGCTCGCCAATCCCGATGCGGCGCTGCTGCCGGACATGTATGTCGATGCCGAGATCGACACGGCCGATAGCGCGCCCGTGCTGGCGATCCAGGATAGTTCGGTGCTCGACACCGGCACGCGGCAGGCCGTCCTCGTCGACAAGGGCGAAGGGCGCTTCGAGCCGCGCGAGGTGAAGCTCGGCCGGCGCGGCGGCGGCTACATCGAGGTCCGCGACGGACTTGCCGATGGCGAGGCGGTGGTCACATCCGCCACCTTCCTGATCGATGCGGAAAGCAATCTGAAGGCCGCGCTCAAGGGGTTTGCGGAGGGAGCGCCTCAGCCGTCCGATGCGGGCCATGCGACGGGAGAGCACAAATGATCGCCCGCATCATCGCCTGGTCGGCGCGCAATTTGCTGCTGGTGCTGTTCGGCACCGGCTTTGCGGCCGCCGCCGGCCTCTATGCGCTGATCCACCTGCCGCTCGATGCAATCCCGGATCTCTCCGACACCCAGGTCATCGTCTACACCGAATATCCCGGCCAGGCGCCGCAGGTGATCGAGGACCAGGTCACCTATCCCCTGACCACGGCGATGCTGACCGTGCCGAAATCGAAGGTCGTGCGCGGCTTCTCCTTCTTCGGAGCCTCGTTCGTCTACGTGATCTTCGAGGACGGCACCGACATCTATTGGGCGCGCTCGCGCGTGCTTGAATTCCTCAACGGCGCCTCGTCGCGACTGCCCGCCGGCGTCACCCCGACCATCGGCCCCGACGCCACCGGCGTCGGCTGGGTCTACCAATATGCGGTCCTGTCGAAGGAATTGAACCTGGCGGATACCCGCACCATCCAGGACTGGAATCTGAAATTCGCGCTGGCCAAGGCCGAAGGTGTCGCCGAGGTCGCCAGCATCGGCGGCTTCGTCAAGCAGTACAATGTGGTGCTCGACCCGCAGCGGATGCGCGACCGCGGCATCAGCATGCAGAAAATTCGTGAGGCGATCCGCGCCAGCAACGCCGACGTCGGCGGGCGCACCGTCGAGCTCGCCGAGTTCGAATACGTCATCCGCGGCAAGGGCTATATCAAGAGCATCAACGATCTCGGCAATATCGTGCTGAAGACCTCCGGCGGAACGCCGGTGCTGCTCCGCGACGTCGCCCACGTCGAGCTCGGGCCGGACGAGCGGCGGGGCATCACCGAGCTGAACGGCGAGGGCGAGGTCGCCAGCGGCATCGTGCTGCAGCGTTTCGGTGTCAACGCGCTCGACGTCATCGAGAACGTCAAGAAGCGCTTCAAGGAGATCGCGAGCAGCCTGCCGAAATCGGTCGAGATTGTGCCGGTCTACGATCGCTCCAACCTGATCTACGCGGCCATCGACACGCTCAAGCACACGCTGTTCGAGGAGAGCGTCGTCGTCGCGCTGGTCTGCATCGTGTTCCTGCTGCACGTCCGTAGCGCGCTGGTCGCGATCCTGATGCTGCCGGTCGGCGTGCTGATGGCGTTCGGTGCCATGAAGCTGCTCGGTCTCGGCTCCAACATCATGAGTCTCGGTGGCATCGCAATCGCGATCGGCGCCATGGTCGACGCCGCGATCGTCATGATCGAGAACGCCCACAAGCACCTCGAGCGCGCCGGGCCCGGCCAATCGCGCGTGCAGGTCCTGATCGATGCCGCCGCGGAGGTCGGCCCCGCGCTATTCTTCAGCCTGCTGATCATCACCGTGTCGTTCATGCCGATCTTCACGCTGGAATCGCAGGAGGGACGGCTGTTCAGCCCGCTGGCGTTCACCAAGACGTTCTCGATGGCGGCCGCGGCCCTCTTGTCCGTGACGTTTGTGCCGGCGCTGATGGTGATCTTCGTTCGCGGCCGGATCGTGCCGGAGAGCAAAAATGTCATCAATCGGTTCCTGATCTGGATCTACCGGCCCGTGATCAAGGGCGTGCTTCGCGCCAGGACGCTGGTGATCCTGGTCTCGGTCGCAGTCCTTGCCGTCACGATCTGGCCGGCCCGCCAGCTCGGCACCGAGTTCATGCCGGCGCTGAACGAGGGCACGCTGCTCTACATGCCGACGACGCTGCCCGGCATCTCCGTCACAAAGGCGGCCGAACTAATGCAGACGCAGGATCGCATCATCAAGTCGTTCCCCGAAGTCGCCTCCGTCTACGGCAAGGCCGGACGGGCGGCGACCGCGACCGATCCGGCCCCGACCGAAATGTTCGAGACGGTGGTCAATCTGAAGCCGAAGGAGCAGTGGCGCTCCGGCGTCACCGTCGACAGTCTGATTGCGGAGATGGACAAGGCGCTGCAGTTTCCCGGTGTCTCCAACGCCTGGACCATGCCGATCAAGGCGCGCATCGACATGCTCTCCACCGGCATCCGCACGCCTGTCGGCGTCAAGGTCATGGGCACCGACCTCGTCGAGATCGACCGGCTGGCGCGGCAGGTCGAGCGGGTGATCAAGACCGTCCCGGGGACCTCGTCTGCCTACGCCGAGCGCGGCATCGGCGGCTACTATCTCGAGATCGTCCCGGACCGCGAGGCGCTCGCCCGCTACGGCATCCTGATCCAGGACGTGCAGGACACCATCGCGGCCGCGCTCGGCGGCCAGACGGTCACGACGACGGTGGAGGGCCGGCAGCGGTTCACGGTCAACATGCGCTATCCGCGTGACCTGCGCGACAATCCCAAGGCGATCGCTGGCGATATCCTGGTGCCGATGCCGGCGGGCGGCGCCGTGCCGCTCGGCGAGGTGGCGAAGGTCGAACCGGCGCGCGGTCCGACCTCGATCCGCACCGAGAACGGCCAGCTGGCGACCTACATCTATGTCGACATCCGCGACCGCGACATCGGCAGCTACGTCGCGGACGCGCAACGCGCGGTGACGGAGAGCATCCAGTTTCCCGCCGGCACCTATGTCGTCTGGAGCGGCCAGTACGAATATCTCCAGCGCGCCGCAGCGCGCCTGAAGATCGTCGTGCCCGTGACGCTGACGATCATCTTCCTGTTGCTGTACCTGAATTTCAGGGCGCTGACCGAGACGCTGATCGTGATGCTGTCGCTGCCGTTCGCGCTGGTCGGCGGCATCTGGATGATGTGGTGGTTCGGCTTCAATCTGTCCGTCGCGGTCGCCGTCGGCTTCATCGCGCTCGCCGGCGTTGCCGCCGAGACCGGCGTCGTGATGCTGATCTACCTCGATCACGCGCTGGCCGAGATGAAGGCGAGGCGCGAGGCCGAGGGCGGGGTCTTCACTCGGCGCGATCTCCATGACGCCATCATGGTGGGCGCGGTCGAGCGCGTCCGGCCCAAGATGATGACGGTGGTCGCCATCATGGCGGGCCTGCTGCCGATCATGTGGAGCACCGGCGCCGGATCGGAGATCATGCAGCGCATCGCGCTGCCGATGATCGGCGGGATGATCTCCTCGACACTGCTGACGCTGATCGTGATCCCGGCGATTTTCGGGCTGGTGAAGGGGCGGGGGCTGCCTGATGGCGAGCAACCGGCGCTCGTCGACGAACATGCCGTTGAAATGGAGAACGGCATGCGCCCTCCGCAAGCGGCCGAATAGGATCGCGAGACGCCGTCCGGCTTCCCGGGCTTTGGCTCAGCCGGACCGTGTCTCCTGGCTCCGCAGCAGGCGGTGCGTCACCGTTCGTGCGATCGCCGCCGGCGCCTCCTCGGGGATCGCAAAGCAGGAGCTCGCGTTGATCTCGCACAGCACGTAGGTGTCGGCGCCCGCCGCATCGCGCGGCCCGTACAGGAAATCCGCATCCCAGATCACTGGCAGTGACGATTCATCGATGCCGAGCGTTTCCACCATCTGCGGCGTCCATTCATCCTCCATCGACCTTCGCAGCGCCCGGAACGGCGGGGCATCAGGGCCGTGCATGATCCGCGGTCCGGGCTGCGCCTCGGGCGCGTCGAGGCCTTCCGGAGGCGGTGGGATCAAGGCCTTGATCAATTGGTGCCCAAAGCCCGCGACCCTGGCGCCGCTCATGTAGCAGCGGATCATCCCGTCGGGCAGACGAGGTTGAAACGCCTGGTCGATGATGCAGCCACCCCAGCCGAAATACGGCGCGCAGCGCGCCACCAGATCCTCGAACCTGATGTCCTCGGGCCGGCTGCCGCGCTGGGCATGGAGCACGCGAACCGTCTCCGTCGTGTTCGGAAGCGCTTCGACCTTCCACACCCCTTGGCCGCCATTGCCGCGATTTTGCTTGAGCACGCGGGGGCCGTCCGCCCGAAGGCGCGAGGGAAATTCGGCGCGGAACGCCGCGGCGGTATCATAGCGATGGGTGTCGGTCCCCCAGCCCAGGTGGCGCGTTCGGTAAAGCACCTCCTTGACGCCCATCTTCAGGATCACGTCGGGATGGGCGCTCACCCAGGGACCTCGCGCCGCGACGTCGCGCAGCAGGATGTCGAGCTCGGCGCGCGTCTTGCCCTGGTGGATCGGATCGACCCAGACCAGCACGCCGTCGGCCGCGAGCAGTTGATCGCGGACAGCACCAGCAAAGCTCTCGTCGTAGATCACGGGGCGCGCGTCGATGCCGAACGCGGCGAGGGCTTCGAAGACGCGGACGAAGCGGCTGTTTTGCGGCGTTGCATCCTGGCGGGCGGCGGCGTCTCCGCGCGAGAGGATGGCGAGTGTTTGGCGGGGGGATGGGTGTCGTTCGGTGTCCATGCGCAAGCTCCACGAATGGCGTGCTGCGCAGAGCTTGGACCGGGGTCTCACGGGGAGTCTGCTTCGTCCCCACGTGACGAACCCTAATGAGATCGTCCGGTCGTTTCAAGATGCCGATTGGCGCGGTTCCGTTCCGAGTGAACTCTTCGTGACGCGCCTCGGCCTTGCGCCGGTTGACAGCTGGGCCACCCGGGTTTCTATTCGTCGCGACGGGGATTTGCGATCTCCCCGCGAGGCGACATGCCCAAGAATCGCGTCCTGATCAGCAAGGGCGCAGCATGTCATCGTTTCCCGATCTCATCAGACAAATCGTGATTTTTCATTCGTGCGCGGCGGCCGCGCCGAAGCGCTTTGGCATCATCTCGTCGCGCCGCGCCGAACGACTTCACCTGGGGCAGGAGACGCCAGGAGAATGTCATGCGGAGAAGGGTCATCTTTCACACAATCCTCTTTCTGGCGATCGCCAGCGGGCTGTCGAGCGCACGGGCTCTGACACAAGAGGAGGTCGTCGCCAAAATCCAGGCGGCCGGCTACACGCAGGTCAGCGACATCAAATCGACCGCCGAGGGCACGACCGCAAAAGCCGTGAAGAACGGCAAGGACGTGCGGCTCGTCGTCGACAGCGCCGGCCAGATCAAGGAGCAGAAGTGAACCCCGGGGCACAGGAGCCTGAAATCCAAGCTTAGGGAGCAGTTCAATGCGAAAGACAATTTTGGCACTGATCGGCGTCGGTGCCTGCTTCATCGCGAGCGCCCATGCGCAGGACCTCGACTGGAAGAAGGTCGATGAAACACTGGGCCGCAAGCCCGTCGTTGCGGACGATGTCCACCGCTACGGCTTTCCTCGCACCGATCTCACCGTGACTTTGGACGGGGTGACGATCAAGCCGGCGCTGGCGCTCGGCGGCTGGCTCGCGTTCAAGCCCGCGCATGGCGGTGCCATGGTCATGGGCGATCTCGTGCTCCTCGAGACTGAGATCAAGCCCGTGATGGCGAAGATGATCGCGAGCGGTATCGAGATCACCGCCGTGCATAATCATCTGCTGCGTGCGAGCCCGGCGACGTTTTACATGCACGTCGCCGGACACGGCGATCCCGTCAAGCTGGCCTCGGCGATCCACGATGCGCTGGCCGAAAGCAAAACCCCCTTGACGGTCGCGGCGCCGGCGGGCCCGCCGCCTGCCATCGACCTCGACACTGCAAAGCTCGATCAGGTCATCGGCGTCAAGGGGCAGGCCAACGGCGGCGTCTACCAGTTCAACGTCAAGCGGCGCGACCCGATCACGGAGGACGGCATGCTGCTGACCCCCGTCGGTGCGATGGGCGTTGCGATCGCCATCAACTTCCAGCCGACCGGAGCAGGCAAGGCCGCCATCACCGGCGATTTCGTGCTGACCAGCGACGAGGTGAATCCGGTCATCGTGGCGCTGCGCACGCACGGCATCGAGGTCACGGCGCTGCATAGCCATATGCTGGACGAGCAGCCGCGACTGTTCTTCATGCACTTCTGGGCCAATGACGACGCGGTCAAGCTCGCGAACGGCCTGCGCGCCGCGCTGGACAAGACTGCAAGCACGAAAGGCTGACGGCGAGGCCGAGCCGGCGATGATGTCTCGCCGCTTACGGCTGCGGCGGAAAGCGGTCGAACGTCGGCAGTTCGTGCGCGTGCTCCATCCAGCGCAGGCGCTCGGCGACCTGGATGTGCATCGTCGGCGGCACGGCCTCGGGATCGTCATAGGTCGCGCTCTGGATATCGATGATCCCGGGCATCAGGCTGGCATTGTCGTAGAACAGGCCGGTGCCGCAATTGGCGCAAAAGTGCCGCCGGACATGTTCAGAGGAGCGGTACACCTTCGGCTCGCCCTTGGTCACCTTGAGCGCGCTCTCCGCATACATCGTCCAGCCGACCACCGGAGCGCCGGCGTGGAGCCGGCAATCGCGGCAGTGGCACAGCGCATGCACGATCGCCTCGCCCTCGACCTCGTAACGGATTGCGCCGCAGTGACAGCCGCCGGTGATGGTGCTCATGCATTCCTCCGATGGAAGGCGGGTTTGGTGGATCGATAACTCGCGAGACGCGCGGCTTCAACGGCGCAAGCGATTTGAAGTTGCGTCCTACTGTCGCCTGACAGCTGCTGCCATGCCAGGCCTTCGGTGCCACGCCAAGCCCTCGGCGCCGCGGCTTCGCCACGGGATCTTCAGCCTCGGTTTTCCACACCCACGACCCGCAGTATCGAATTGCGGATCCAACCTACTAGCGATCGATAATTTGCCAGCGCCGTCGGGCGCAGCTTTGATGACGGCATGAGCACCAAATCACGCGAGGTCATCTGGAGCGGCCGGATTCTGGGTGCGGAAATTTCGGCCAAGCACGCGCGCGAGGAGGCCAGGAAGGCGGTTCGCGAGGCTGATCGGGCCGAAGCCGAAGCCTGGTCGGTCCGCATGGAAGGTTACGGTGGTCCCTCGCAGCCCTCGCCGACGATCGGCCAATGCCTGAACGGCGGCATGGGCTGGCTCGAGGTCGAGTGCAACAGGTGCAAGGCGCGTGCGAGCCTGCCGCTCGACGCAATCCGCCGTCCCCGCGATACGCCGATCTGGAAGCTGGAAGCCTCGCTCAAGTGCCGGTCGTGCCGAAAGGGACGTTCCGCGCCGCCCGTCCACATGATCAAGCTGACGGCCACGCAAAGCATCACGCCCTACAAATGGGTGCATCCGACCGAGGAGCGGTAATCAGGCGCTGCGACGACAACAGCCCGCGCGCCTTGTCGACCTCTGGCCCCTGGCGCCGGATGTCGTTCCTCGCTCTGGCGTCGGCTCTTCGGGCTAAACCGGTCATCGTCACGGTCAAATGAGCCTCGGCAGAACCAAACGCGAGTTCAGGCTGGATCGATAGAAAAGATATCGTCGACTTCGAGACGCATGGTGTCGCGGCATTCGCACGCCACCTCTGCGAGCCGCGATGGGTCGATCTCGATTTCGCCTCGCCGTTCGGATCTGATCGCTCCGGAAGCACGCAGATTGCGCATCAGGAGCGTCACCGTCGTCCGTCGCACACCCAGTATTTGCGAAAGCGTCTCCTGCGTGAGCGGGAGGACGTCGTGGTCGACGCGGTCGTGAAGATGGAGCAGCCAGCGTGCCATGCGGGCTTGGACCGGATGCAGCGCATTGCAGGCTCCGCCGATTTGTAGCTGTATCAGCATCGCCTTGAAGTGAAGCTGGACAGCGTGGCGGATCGCGGGGCTACGGCTAAAAGCCGCGTGGAATCGCGATACGGGAATCCGCGAGGCGGTGCCGGCGGCACGAACGATGGCGGTAAGGGCCGCAGGGGACGGCCCCAGCACGGAAAGGGTGCCTACTGCTCCCTCGCGCCCTATCGCAGCGCTGGCGACCGTCTCCCCGTTCGCCATGTCGATCATCACCGAAATGGCCCCACTATGAGGGAAGAGGACGTGCTCGGTCTGGTCACCCGCCCGCGAGATGACCGCGTCCCGATCGAGCGCGACCATCTCCAGCTCGGGTGCTAGCAGACCGAGATCTGCCGCCGGTAGGGCGGCGAGAAGTCGGTTACCAATTCCGCTGGGATGCGTCACGGTAGCCCACCGCGAACCGCATTTCGAGCGGCATAGGACGGCAAACTCGAACTTTGTTTGAAACCGCGTACGCCTCGCGCTCCGAAATCCAATTCAGCTGCGGAAGCTCTCAATTTCAAAAATAAAACTCCGAACACACGCGACCGCGAGGCGCGTTTTGCCTTACGCCATCATTCAGGACTTAGATTCAAGCGCTATGTGGCACAATTGCAAAATGCGTATGGGTAACACCATAAGGTGTTCCAATTTCCGGAGCGCGGCAAACGCTGCGGTGAGAGAGTTGGGCGAACCATGCCTTTCACCGCGATCGGCGCGATCTACGCGATGATGAGCACAAGCTACTGAAAGGACCGTTCAGGAACTCCGCCAGCACACTCCGCCGGTTTCGTTTGTCCGAAAGTGGCCCGTGAGCGATAGGCAGGGTGAAGCAGAAGGGCAGGCGGCTTGAGGCTTGCAAGCTACCGTTGCAGGCACGTCGCGTGATGTCCGTTCTTGCGCAAACGTAGCGCATCCCGACGCAGCCAGCCGGGGCTCCTTTGCAAGGCTTGCGCTAAGGAAGGAACTTCCTGCCCCTTGCGATATCCCAGTTATGCACAGTCACTCCCCGACATACCTTCGTCTGTGTTGACAATCCCAAAAAAAGTTTGAGCGAGAGTCACAAACCGAACCGACTTCCCGCTTCTCGCAGCACAAAGTCGTGGCGGGTCGGGGCTAGATCAAGGCTCATCCAAAATCTGATCGAACACAGAGCGTGAGCTCTCGTGACGCAAGCGAGCGTTGCGAGGAGTGCTTTCGCTTGAGAAAGGAAATGTTGCGTGACTGAAAGCCAAACGAAACTACCGCCGAACGGAACGAACGTTTTCGCGATGCCATGGTTGGATTTCTCGAAGGTCGTGTTGCCCGGCGTGGGGCGCGAGCTTGCCGAGCAGGGCCTCGCCCGCGCACGGGAAGGCTGCGAGAAGATCAAGGCCGCATCGGAAGAAATGACGCAGGCGCTGCGTGAGACCTATTCGAGCAATGCGAGATGCACGACCGACTACGGGCTCAAGGTGTTCGAAATCTCAAACGCCAATGCCGCTTCTGCGCTCGATTTCTTCGTCGATCTGTTCGGCAGCAAGTCCGCGACCGATGCCTATACATTGTCGGCGGCGCAAGCGCGCAAGGCTTTCGACACCGCCTCTGACCAGAACAGGGAATTGTGGGCGCTTGCCCAGAAGCTCGCGACGGAAACGGGTGAGCCGATCAGGAAGCATTTCACCAGGGTCCTCCACCCAGGCGGCTAAAAGCGCGTTCAATTTCACATTCGGATTCGTCTGAGGAGGAGATCCGGCTGGTTGGAACACGCCCAACTGAGCGAGCACGCCCCACTGCCCCATGCTCGACCAACAAGGTGCGCGATGCCTCTCAGGCCTCGCACCGACGAGAGGCGCATTCCAGCCGGCCGGTGTTTTTCTGCAAACCACAACAAAGACAAATCGCAAGGGAGGGCAACATGGGAATGGTCATGGTCAAATGTCCACAAACCGGACACGCGATTCCCACCGGCATCAAGACCGATCGCGAGAGCTTTGGACGCCGCGCGGTGTTTTTCTCCCGCACCCGGTGTCCGATCTGCCGCACCGATCACGCATGGTTCGCGCGGGAAGCCTGGGTCGACGAGCCGGCCACCCGCGCCGCGAGCTGGCGTCTGGCACCGGAATATGGATGAAATGGTCGCCGGCGCCCCTCATTGAAAGGCACCGCGTCAAAGACGACATGACGCATGAGTTGGTGCTGGCGGACCACAGCTCAGGGTCTTGATCTTTCCAGCAGCGTTAAATGCCAAGACCGCGTTCACTACATTTTCCCCGCTGATGTAGCCGGTACGCGCGGACTGGCGCGGTTTCCTCCAAATGGTGAACTCTTCGTGACGCGCGCTTACCGCCGCCGTGACGTCGTCGTTGCCGCAGACCGCCCGGCGATGGGTGCCGCGGCTTTGGCCCGCGACTTGGCATAATCGGCCGACATCGCCAGCGCGGGGTCGCGGTCCCGGAGCTCCTCGGCCACGATCGTTTGAAGCCATCGCACGGCGGGTTCGTTGTCCATCCGCCGGTGCCAGTGCTGCTTCAACTCGATGAGAGGTATCGAGACCGGCGGGGGCAGCAGCTTCAGCCCCGCGTTCGCGTACCAGGCCCCGAGCGAGAACGGCACGGTGGAGATCATGTCGCTCGTCGCAATCAATTGCGGCACGCTCATGAAATGCGGCAGGTGCAGCACGACGCGGCGTTGGAGCTTGAGCTCGCGAACGCGCCTTTCGAAGATCTCCTGACTGCGCCCCTGCTGGTTTACGACGATATGGTCCGCGGCGAGAAACTGTTCGAGCGAGAGGGTGTCACCGATCGTTGGATGATCCTTGCGGACGATGCTGGTGAAGGGATGATCGAACAGATCCTCCGTCACGATGTTCGGACCGACGAGGTCCGGAAAATAGCCTATCGCCAGATCGATCTCGCCGCTTTCGAGCGCGTCTTCCAGATCCTCGTGCGACGTCGGCAGGCACCGCAAGCTCGCTCCGGGAGCCATGCTGCGAATGCGTTGGAGGATCGGCGGGATGAAAATCAGGACGCCGATATCCGAGGTTGTGACCGTGAACACGCGGTCGCTGTCTTCCGGCACGAAACGGGGCTTGCGGAGTATCTGCTGATCGACGGTGGACAGCACTGTCCGCACGGCTTCGGCGATTGACTCCGCGAAGGGCGTTGGCCGCATGCCGCGCCCGGTCGAAAGAAACAGCGGATCGCCAAAGAAATCCCGCAGCTTGCGCAGACCGGTGCTGGCCATTGGCTGGCTCATTCCGAGCTCACGGGAGAGCGCCGACAGGTTCTGGGTGCGGAAGAGCCCGTCGAGCAGCAGAAGAAGGTTCAGGTCGAGCCGTCTGATATCCATCACATTGATAGCTTGTATTGAATAATACCGGATTTTCAATGACGGCTTTATGCGCGATGGTCTCCTGCAACGCCCGCAGGGCGACTTTGGGAGTGAAATCAAAGCCGTAGGTCGCCGGCCGCACAGGCTGGTCCGGTCCCCTTCCTCAGTCCGCCTCTCAACCTCTCCCACATCCGCTCACCCCGTCGGTGCGTCGGAGCACGACCGCGCGTGGCGCGAGGAATCGTCCGCAGATGCAGCCTGAACTTGCTGGAAGCTCTCAATACATCCTGACCCTGTCATGCCGCGATGTGCCCGGGATCGTGGCCGACGTTTCGCGCTGTCTGTTCGAGAACGGCGGCAACATCATCGAGGCCGCGCAGGTCGACGAGATCATGAGCGAACGCTTCTTCATGAGAGTCGGTGTCACGCTGTCGGACGAGGGCGCGCAGAAGGCGCGAGCAGGCCTTGAGATCATCGCCCGAAGGTTCGGCATGGAGTGGAAGCTCCGATCCCAGGCCGAACGCAAGCGCGTGCTCCTGTTCGTCTCCAAATTCGATCACTGCCTGGGCGATCTCCTCTATCGCCACAGGCTCGGCGAGCTCCAGATGGACGTCGTCGGGATCGTTTCCAACCATCCGCGTTCGGCCCTTGCCGTGAGCCTCGTCGGCGACATCCCTTTCCATCACCTTCCGGTTACGAAGGAAACGAAGATGGAGCAGGAAGCGCAGATCAAGGCGCTTGTCGCGACGACGAATGCCGATCTCGTCGTTCTCGCGCGTTACATGCAGATCCTCTCGGATGATCTCTCGCGCCATCTCCATGGCCGTTGCATAAACATCCACCACAGCTTCCTGCCGGGGTTCAAGGGCGCAAAACCCTATCACCAGGCGCACGCGCGCGGCGTGAAGCTCATCGGAGCGACCGCGCACTTCGCAACGAGCGATCTGGACGAAGGTCCGATCATCGAACAGGACGTCGAACGCGTCAGCCACCGCGATACGCCGGACGATCTGGTCCGGAAGGGGCGCGACATCGAACGGCGCGTCCTCTCGCGCGCGGTCCATCTCTTCCTCGAGGACCGCGTCATCATCAACGGCGATCGAACGATCGTCTTCTCCAATTGAGAAACGGAGCACGACAATGTTGACCCCCAAGGGCATGCGCAAGACCCCCGAAGGCTATTTCACCTCGCGTTGGGGCCTTCCCGAATACACCGACTGGATCGACGAGAGCATGTCGTGGAAGGAGACCTGCGCCATCGGCGACTGGTCGTTCCTCTGGGAGCGGCGCTTCAAGGGACCCGATGCCCTGAAGCTTTTCTCGGATACTTCCGTCAACAGCTTCCAGAAGTTCGACATCCGTCAGTCCAAGCACGTCGTCCATACGACAAAGCAGGGAAAAGTCATCGCCGAGGGCATCCTCACGCGGTTGTCCGAAGACGAGTTCATGTTGTTCGGGCGCGGCACATTCTGGGTCGACTACATCCGCCGGCACGGCGACTACAAGGTGACGTCCGCAGCCGATGACTGGTTCAATTTCCAGGTCCAGGGGCCGACATCGCTCGCGCTCCTTGAAAAGGTCGCGAAGCAGTCGCTGCGAGACGTCAAGTTCATGCATTCGGGCGAGATCGAGATTGCCGGCTGCAAGATGCTCGCGCTGCGGCAGGGCATGTCCGGCGAGATCGGCTTCGAGCTTCAGGGGCCGATGGGGCAGGCGGCGGCCGTCTACGACGCCATCGTCGCTGCCGGCCAGGAATTCGGCCTGCGCCGGATCGGCGGCCGCGCGATCTTCATCAACCATCTCGAGGCCTGCTTCCCCACGATCGTCACCGACTACATGCCCGCGATCTTCGACGAGGACATGAAGGAGTATCAGGATGAGTTCCGCGCAGCGATGCCGGGGTTCGCCTCGACCTTCAACATCGCAGGCAGCTTCCAGTCGGACGACGTCCGTGACTGGTACCGGAGCCCGGTCGAGCTGGGCTGGGCCAAGAACATCAAGTTCGATCATGACTTCATCGGACGCGCGGCGCTCGAGGACGAAGTTGCCCATCCAAAGCGCGTGATCCGCACGCTCGTCTGGAACGGAGACGACGTGGCCGACGTGCACGCCTCCCTCTTTCAGAAGGAGCATGAGCCGTACCAGTACATGGAGATGCCTCGCGACCAGCGCGGCTTCATGTACGCCGACCGCGTGCTGAGTGGCGGAAAGGACGTCGGCGTGACGACGTCGCGGGGATATAGCTACTTCTTCCGCGAAATGTTGTCGCTCTGCACCATCGACGTCGATCATTCCGAGATTGGCAATGAGGTCGTCGTGGTCTGGGGCGAGCCCGGACGTCGGCAAAAGCAGATCCGCGCCAAGGTGGCGCCGGCGCCCTACAAGAAGGACAACCGGCGCGCTGATCTCTCCAAGGTCTGACCCGCCCATGTCCGCGCGCATCATCGATGGAAGGGCGCTCGCTGCCGAGGTCCGGAATGACGTGGCCAAAGGCGTCGCCGCCCTGGTTGCCGGCGGCGCGGCGGTCCCGGAGTTGGCCGTCGTGCTGATCGGCGACGACCCCGCCAGCCACGTCTATGTCTCGAACAAGGTGCGGCAGACCGAAGCCGTTGGCATGCGATCACGCCGGTTCGTGCTCGCTGCGGACACGCCGGAGCGACTGTTGCTCGACCTGATCGAGCAGTTGAACCGCGATCCCGCGGTGAGCGGGATATTGGTTCAGTTTCCGTTGCCCTCGCAGATCGATGCCGCACGCGTCGTGACGGCTATCCGGCCCGACAAGGATGTCGATGGATTCAATCCGTTGAACGTGGGGCGGACGGCCGCCGGAATGGAAGGTGCCCTGGTTCCGTGCACGCCTCTCGGCATCCTGCGTTTGATCAAATCGGTGCACGACGACATCGCCGGCTTCGGAGCACTGGTCGTCGGAGCATCGAACGTCGTGGGCCGGCCGATGGCGCGGTTGCTGTTGCAAGAGATGTGCACGGTCTCCATCGCGCACGTTCGGACCACCGATCTGGAACGGCGCTGCAGGGAAGCCGACATCCTCGTTGTCGCAACCGGCGTCCCGGGCCTGATCCGCGGTCATTTCATCAAGCCGGGCGCAACGGTCATCGACGTCGGCATCACTCGCATCAAGTCCGGTTCAGGAGCCGAGAAGCTTGTCGGCGATGTCGCTTTCGACGAGGCAATTGAGGTCGCCGGCGCGATCACGCCCGTTCCGGGTGGCGTCGGGCCGATGACCATCGCGTGTCTGCTCGCCAACACGCTGGGCGCGGCCCGAATGGAAGCCGCCCGCTCGAAGGCGAATGAGGCGGACGTGACGACGGCTGCCTGACTGCAACCGCGGACGAACGTGCCTGGCGAGAATCGGGCGGGCCGAGTTGCGGCCGCCCGAGCAGAGATATTCGAAAGCGTTTACAAAAGGGGGAGAACGAACGTGACGACACAGGTCCTGGACACACCGCAGCAGCGGGTTATCGACATCGGTTCGCTCGCAGAGGAGGGGACGTGGAACGCCCCGCGAAAGCAGGTGCTGCTCCTCTGCGCTCTCGCCATCGTCCTCGACGGTCTGGACAATCAAATTCTCGGCTTCGCCATACCATCGATGATCAAGGAGTGGAGCGTCACGCGCGGCGATTTCGCTCCGGCCCTCGCGTTGGGCTTCGTGGGCATGACGATCGGCACGCCGATCGGGGGCGTCGTCGGCGACTGGCTCGGACGCAAGGTTGCCCTCATCGCATCCGTCTTCCTGTTTGGTGCGGCGACCTTCGCGATTGCGGTCGCTCATGGTGTCGGCGAGGTCGGCCTGTATCGTTTCCTGGCGGGCCTTGGACTTGGCGGTGCCCTTCCGGCGGCGACCGCGTTGATCGCGGAATTCACGCCTAGGCGAAATCGCAGTCTTTCCGTGATGCTGGGCATTGTCTGCATCCCCATCGGAGGCATGATTGGCGGCCTGATCGCCGCTCAGCTGCAGCCCGAATATGGTTGGCGCATGCTCTTCGTGGTCAGCGGCGTGTTGCCGGTGATCGTCGCCGCGATCCTGATGTTTGCACTGCCGGAATCGCCGCAATATCTATTGGCGCGTGGCGCCGACATGGAAAGGGTGGCGAAATCCGTTCGGATCCTGGACGAGACCGCTGCCGCTTCCAAAGCTTTCATCGACCGGCGCGACGTCGGTGTCGAACGTGCTTCGCTCACCGCATTATTCACCGCCGAATTTCGTCGTACGACGACGGCGCTCTGGATCGCGTTCTTCTTCTGTTTGTTGCCGGTCTACGTCCTCTACGCGTGGGCTCCCACTCTCTTGACCGGCAAGGGTTTTGACGTGCAGACGGCGAGCTTCGGTCTGGCACTGTTCAACTTCGGGGGCGTCGGTGGCTGCATCGTCACCGGTTGGGCGATCGGCAGGTATGGAACGCGCGTTGCGATCCTGACTGTTGCCGGCGCGGCAACCATCGGCGCGATGATCCTGGCATCGATACCGCTATCGACCGAAACCCAGCCGTTGCTCATGGCTCTCTTGTGCATCGAAGGCTTCTGTCTGCTCGGCGCGCAGGGCTCTCTCTATGCGCTGGCGGCCCACATCTATCCGACCAACGTCCGGTCGACCGGTGTCGGTGCGGCAGCCGGCTTCGGCCGGGCGGGGGCCATTGTCAGCGCTTATGTCGGCACATTCGCACTCAACTACGGTGCGACCGTGTTCTTCGCCGTCATCGCCTTCTGCGTCGCGATTACGTTCATCGCGGTGGCCGTCATCGATATGCATCAGGCGGCGATGAGAGCCGAAACGGCGAGTTCCGGCATCTGAGGGAGATGCCCCTGCTACTGTGCATGGGGTTGTTTTCGCGCTTTTGTTTTGCGAACGCCTAAACAGCCCCGCTCAGCGCCGGCCGCGCGGAGCCTCGGCCTTGACCCGCGTTGACGAAGTAATCGAATAGAGGATTTGCCGCGATGCCGAGCCCGGAATTGGCCCGTGGCTGCCGTTACCCCCCAGAGCAACGAAGACGCCTGCTTCCGACAGGTGACCCGACCAAGCTCATGCTGGCCGGCTAGGCAGCGCCGCACGAAACTTCTCGATGAAGCCATCGAATTCCTTCTGCAAGGCAGGAGAAGCGACGGCTTTCTTCGGCGCCTGGGCGACAGCCGACGAGACACACTGACTGCGCTCCACTCCGGAGGCTGCGCCGCTTTGCCCCGTCCCCGTCCCATACCAATTCTTGCGAATGCCATCGCTTGGGAGCAATCTTGAGCTAGCTGTCTGGTCGGTCGCGGACTTCGGCCTTGAGGGTCAGGTGCCCCAGTTTTCGAGTTTACTGATTTTGCACAAATTGATGGCGGCATTTGCCGCCGTGGTAGCGGTCATATTCGTGAGCGGCGCAATAGTCTACGACAGACTTAGCCTGATCGAAGAGGCCAAAAACCGGCGGGTCCATACCACTGACGTGTTGGACACGTTAGAGGCGGCAGTAGCCGCAGCGCTGGATCAACAAACTAGTTTACGCGGCTATTTGATCAGCGGCGACGAGAAGTTCTTGGACCCGTACCGCAGAGGCGGCGCCGACTTCAGCGCGGCAATCCGAAAATTAAAAGAACAGACTTCGGATAACCCAGACCAGCAAGGTCGTCTAGATGAATTGAACAAGCTGGCGATGACTTGGCGCGTCGAGACCGCTGAGCGGGAGATCGCGCTGATGGCGCATCCCACGACTCGGGAGCAGGCGCGCACGTTGGAGGGGGCGACCGGAAAAGCTGCCATGGACGCAATCCGCGCCAAGGCGAGGGAAATCGAGCAGGTTGAGCGCGATCTGTTGGCAAGGCGTGACGCCGTACAGAAGTTGGCATACGCTACTGCATATACGGCAACCGTGATGGGCGCCGCAGCCTCGCTCATGATCGCAGTGTTGATGGGCATACTACTCACACGCGCGATCGCGCGGCCGATCACAGGCATGACCGGGGCTATGGCGGCACTTGCCAAGGGAGACACGAGCATCGACGTGCCTGGAATTGATCGGCGTGACGAAATCGGCGCAATGGCGGCCGCGGTCAATGTTTTCAAGAAAGGCATTATCGAACGCCAGAAGACACAGGTCGAGCTCGCTCATGTCAGTCGCGTAGCCACAATGGGGCAGCTGACGGCCTCGATTGCCCATGAGATCAATCAGCCGATCTCGGCTGCGCTTACTAACGCCGACGCCGCCTTGAACTGGCTCGCCGCGGACCCACCAAACCTGGACAAGGGCCGCGAGTCCCTCCATCACATTGTCACAGATTGCCAACGAGCCGGCGACATCGTCCACCGGATCCGCGCTATGGTCAGGAAAGCGCCGTTGCCCAAAAGTCGGCTCGACGTCAACGCAGCCGTTCTGGACGTCATCGCCATGGTCCGGAGCGAGGCGGTGAGGCATGGAATCTCGGTACAGATACAACTCGCTGAGGACCTGCCGCAAATCGAAGGTGAGCGCATTCAGCTGCAGCAAGTGCTCCTTAATCTGATCCTCAACGCCGTGGAAGCCATGAACAGCCTTGAGGATGGCAAGCGGGAGTTGCAGATCAGTACCGAAAGGGATGTTGCAGGCGGCGTGCTCGTCGCTGTACGGGATTCAGGCCCGGGGCTCGAGCCGACGAATGCGGAACGTGTTTTCGACGCGTTTTACACGACCAAGTCCAACGGCCTAGGCATGGGGCTTGCCATCTGTCGGTCGATCATTGCGGCTCATGGCGGACGATTGTGGGTCACCCTGAATACACCGCGGGGCGCCGTCTTCCAGTTTACCCTCGCTCCCCTTCATGACTAGGCCACTTGGCCTATTGCAAGGGCGCTCAGGTTGTCCTCGAGCACGTCGCCGAGCTTCCGGATCAGCTTGCCGCCTCTATCCGCCAGCGCGGCGCGCCATGTGCCTGCGGGATGAAGTCACCTTTCAGGCTTTCAACTCGAAAGGGGCAGCAGATTTTTCGAGAGATCGAGAACCTTTGAGCGCCCATGCTCGATTGGTCAGGGCGACGCCTCCGCCCGATCCGAAGCTACCGGAACCAACAACGTCCTCCGGACGATCTCGCAAAGCCTCCACCACGAACTGCTAGTGACGAGAACATTCAAATTGCTGCAGCGATGCGGCCCATCAATGGCCGCAACCGATGCTGCTCTCCGAAGGTTCGATACGAGGAGGCCTCGCGATCAAGGCATGAATGTTTGCGTAGTCGCCGCAAAGCACAACGAGCGGAGAGCTAATTGTTCTCAGGCCGACGCCCATTGAGCATAGTCTGGAAGATCGCCAGCTAGACGTTTGTTGGTTGGAGTTGCTACCTGAAATCAACGCCCACGTCGCAGAACCTGCGTGTCTCAGTTCATGCGGAACTCCAACAATTCGCGGGTTTGGAACGCCACATCACAAAGCCTGTTGTCCGTTCAGAAATGACTGTGTGGTCGCCCCCCCCATATTCTTTGGAGCGTCAGATGAGCAAACGCAAACCGCCACCAGCGTCAAAGCGCGCCCCCAATCCGAAAACGGCCGCGCGGGCCCAACGGAACAAGCAGGCCATTGTTAAAAGCTCGAAAGAGAATGGACCTCGCTCTGTTGCGGCAACCTCGATTGAACCACCTCTTAAGCTTCATAACGATCCTAGACCCGAGGTTCCTGTCATTGAGTCTCGGGTGGATGCCCTGCCAGATGACCTCAGTCGGAGAATGATTAATAGCGATCCAATGAAAGGCTTTGCCTTAGCCACGGCAAACATGCAGGCGTACCAAGCAAAGCTTCTTGAGATAGCTCAGGCCAACGTGCAATTTGCTTTCGATTTCGGCCTGAGACTTGCGACGATCAGGTCACCAACTGAATTTTTCCCCGTCATTATGGAGTTTACAACCAGACGGGTCGACATGTTCGGGCAGCATTCGAAAGAACTGGCGGCATATCCGTTCTGGCGCATCGAGCCGCTCCGAGAGCTCACGGCTCTGCCGGGACGATAACTGCAAGCCGTGCCCGCTGCGGCAAAGGATGGACGCAACGCGGATCACGCACGGGGCGATCACGGTTCTTTTGGCTAGAAGGGAGCGGAATCAGCAGCCCTTAGAGGGCGCGATGCCGCCAATCCGAGGGACCCGCGATCGGGAATGGAGGTTGACACCATGTCGACAACTGAAGCCGTTCTGCTGATCGTTTTGGCAGGACTTGTGGTTCTGATCCTGTGCAACATCACGTTTCAGGTGACAGCGGAGCGAAGGAATCCGCCTATCGGCGTCTTCACCGTGTGCGACGGAGTGCGCCTTCACTATATCGAACGGGGCGATGCCGCAGCGCCTTGCGTGGTCCTGCTCCACGGAAATGGCACCATGGTTCAGGATCTCGTCCTCAGCGGGTTGGTCGACCGCCTGGCCCGCAACTATCGCGTTGTTTGCTTCGACCGGCCAGGGTTTGGCTACACCGACCGTCCGCGCACGCGCATCTGGACGCCCACAACGCAAGCTTCCTTGTTCGCGAAGGCCCTTGATCAGCTCGGCGTGCGCAATCCCGTGGTGCTCGGCCACTCCTGGGGAACGCTGGTGGCAATCGCGCTGGCGCTGCGAAGCGGTTATGCCGTGAGCGGGCTGGTGCTTGTGTCCGGCTACTATTTTCCAACCTCTCGGATGGACTTTTGGCTCATGTCAGGTCCGGCACTGCCGCTGCTGGGCGATCTTATGCGCTACACGATCTCGCCGATCATATCGTGGGCTATCGCGCCGAAGCTGATGCGCACGCTGTTCGCGCCGCGTGCCATTCCGCCGGAATTCAAGAATGAATTTCCGATCTCGTTGGCTCTCCGGCCCAAGCAGTTGAGGGCGGCAGCCGAGGAGAGCGCGTTCCTTATTCCCGCTGCTGCGCAATTGCAGCTTCAGTATCAGGGTATCCGGTGTCCCGTCACGATCGTGCATGGGAAGAGTGACCGGCTCATCGAGGCCGACCAGTCGCGCCGCCTGCACGAGGCGTTGCCCCGCTCCATGCTACACTTGGTGGAGGATGCCGGTCACATGGTTACCTATGCAGATTCGCCGGGAATAGCGGATGCCGTGGCGACGCTGGCGCTCACCGCGCCGCTGAGGACCGCATAGCGTATCCTGTTGCAATGCGGGCGTCCCGGAAGTGGCCCTCAACCGCACAAGGCTGAGGCCATTGTGGTGTCGGCTATCCGCGGCAGACCGGACGCGGGGCCATGCCCACTTCGAACTGGTGACCCACACCAGACATCACCAACGTTTCAATCCACCATTTCAACGGCTATGATGGCAAGCGCGCGCGCTGCCGAAATTGGAAATGCACCATCAGAGCGATCATGAGTGGGCGCCGGTGTTTTATAGCTTTAATGGGAGCGGCCATCCTCGTCGCGCCGCTCTCGACACGCGCGCAACAGCCGGCCACACCGGTCATTGGATTCCTCAACAACTTGTCGCCTGGTGCGATCGCCCGCCCCGTAGCCGCGTTCCGCGAGGGCCTGAAGGAAGCCGGCTTTATCGAAGGCCACAACCTCGTGATCGAATATCGCTGGGCCGAGAATCACAATGATCGTTTGCCCGCGTTGGCTGCCGATCTGGTCCGGCGCCAGGTTGCGGTGGTTGTTGCGACCGGCGGTGGCGCCTCGGCGCTAGCCGCGAAGGCTGCGACCACCACAATTCCGACCGTGTTTTCCTCAGCCACTGATCCTGTCGAGCTGGGCCTCGTTGTCAGCCTAAACCGACCCGGCGGAAACGCCACCGGCGTTTATGTGATGACCAACTCTTTGGAAGCCAAGCGGCTGGGCCTGCTGCACGAACTGGTGCCAAACGCCGCGACCATCGCCATGCTGGTCAATCCGGGCACTCCCGGCGCCGACAGCCAGTTGACGGAAGCAAAGACGGCTGCGCAAACCCTCGCGCGGGAGATTCACGTTCTAAGGGCACACAACGAGCCGGAGCTCGACAGGGCCTTCGCGATCCTGGCCGAGCACCATACCGACGCTCTCCTCGTCGCGGCCGATCCGTTCTTCAACGCTCACCGCCAGCAGATCGTCACAATGGCAGCCCGCTACGCCGTTCCCGCAATCTACGAGTTCCGGGAGTTTGTGGTGGCCGGCGGCCTGATGAGCTACGGGATCAGCCTGGCCGACGCGTACCGGCAGATTGGACTTTATACCGGCAAAATTCTTCAGGGCGCCAAGGCCGCTGACTTGCCGGTTATGCAGCCGACCAAATTCGAATTGGTCATCAATCTCAAGGCCGCGAAGGCGCTGGGCATCACTGTCCCGCCGATGCTGCTCGCCCGCGCCGACGAGGTGATCGATTAGGGGAGTTGTTGCTGCGGTGCACGAGTCAGCTTGTGGCCGTTGCTGATCTCAGCCCAGAGCTGCGTCGATGTCCGCTTCATAGAGGTGACCCGACCAAGGTCTTCTGGCTGCCGAAGGCAGCCTTTGACCCATTGCGGGCATATCTTCGCGCCGCTTTGCGATGCAATATTGCACTCACCAAGTGCCACCTCTGTCGAGAACTGATATACTGCACCGCGTCGTCCTCAAGTTGTGATGAGGGTCGAATGAAGCGGCGGGAGTTCATAGCGGCCGCTGCGGCGTTACTCGTTTCGTCACGGGGTTTGCGGGCGCAGAGCAGACGCTATCGACTTGGCTTTCTCGCTGTAGGTGACGGAAGCGCGCGGACGCTCAATCAAACCGAACTGGCGTTGTTTGATGGGCTGCGAAACCACGGTTGGATAGACGGAAGAAATCTGATTATCGATTATCGTTTTTCCCAACCTCCGGATCGACTGCCCGCTTCAGTTGCCGATCTGATTGCCCTCAGTCCCGATGTGCTCATCGTCGCGGCACCGCAGGCAACCAAGGCCCTGAAATCGGCAACTGCTACCATTCCCATCGTATTCGTAGCTGTGGCTGACCCTGTGGGACTTGGCCTCGTGCAAAGCCTAGCGCGTCCCGGCGGCAACATAACGGGACTTGCGACTTACGTGCCGGGGGATTTTGTCGCAAAACGAATAGAAATCCTGCGGGAACTGGTGCCTGGTGCCTCGCGGTTTGCAATCCTGGCCAATCCAGGCAACCCGATGCATAGGCTGTTGTTAGCCGACGAGGTACCCAGTACGGCCCGCAACCTGGGTGTGGCTCTGCCGATAGTTCAGGCGATCACGGCCGAGGAGCTTGATGTGGCCTTTGCCTCGGCTGCCGCCCAGCGCGCTGATGCTATCATTGTTTTTGGTGATACTCTGACCGTTGTCGAGGCCCCCCGAGTCGTCGCGCTCGCGGCGAAACATCATCTGCCTGCTGTTCATTTCTCCCGACAATTCGCCAATGGGGGATTGATCGTCTACGGGCCCGATATCGCCGATCTGTTCCGCCGTGCAGGCGGCTACGTCGATAGGATACTTAAAGGCGCCAAACCGTCCGATCTGCCGGTAGAGCAGCCGACTAAATTCGAGTTCGTGATCAACATGAAGACTGCCAGAGCACTCGGCCTCAGCGTGCCGACCTCATTACTGCTTCGCGCTGATGAGGTGATCGAATAGAGATCCTATTTGCTGCGATGCACGAGTTTCTTGTTGGCCCCAAAAGCGAAGTTCAGTCGCGGCCACTTTCGCGCCGCTGTTGGACGCTGAGCCGACATTTGGGCGCCGGGCGCGCTTAGGAGCCCACGCACAAGCCCAATGATCTCAACGTCCCCGCTACTGTGCATGGGGTTGTTTTTCAGCTTTTTGTTTTGAGGGCCACCTAACCAGCCGCGCT
Source organism: Bradyrhizobium sp. Rc3b (assembly GCF_900114915.1). GTDB lineage: Bacteria > Pseudomonadota > Alphaproteobacteria > Rhizobiales > Xanthobacteraceae > Bradyrhizobium. The sequence goes on along the minus strand of NZ_FOUS01000006.1, from coordinate 284,565 downwards.
CAGCGCCGGCCGCGCGGGGCCTCGGCCTTGGCGGGCTGTTCGGTCTGCGGGCCGCAGCTCGCGGCTGCAAGCGTCGCCTGCGCTTGCGGCATCAGGCCGGGCTCGGGGGCGAGCGCTTTCATCACGATCAGGCCGGTTGTGCTGGGGGAGTCGATGATCAGGCGGTCGGCCGCAGTGACCTCTTCGTCCTCGGGCAGCTCGTTGTGCTGCGCTTCCGTCATCAGGTCGAGCTCGATCACCTTGCGGCCGGCCGAGCGGTCGTTGATGGCGTAATAGGCGATCTCGTTGCGGGTGTAGAACGACACCGAGGTGTAGGCCTGGCTCACCGGCACCGTCAGCTTGATCGGCCCGCTTGTGAGGTCGTAGCGGCAGATCGCCAGCGCGAAGGCCGGGTCCATGAACGGCATCGGTGAAGTGTTGGGATCGGCGAGGGGAAGCTGGCTGACGCCGTTGAGCTTCGTCATCGGCGTCAGCCGCGAATAGGCATCCTGCGTCGCGATCCGCGGCAGCGCCAGCACGCTGACGAGGTGGACCACGAGGCCCAGCACCACGCCGGCAACGACGGTGAACAAGAGGCGGATCATGAGCAGCCCACCGTCGAAATCGTCGGCATCGGCGCATCGCGCTGGGTGCGCGTCGCAACGCCGACCGGGGTGTCGTAGAGGCGCAGCATCAGCGCGTAGCGCTCGATGCCGCCGGTCGGCAGCCAGTTGCCGGCGCGCGAGCGCGAAGCGATGCGGATCTCGAACGAGCCGTCGGACTGGCGCACGATCTCCTGGCTGGTGAAGCCGTAGCGGGCCAGCGAGTTGGCGACGAGGTGGCCTTTGCGGTCGTACAGCGTCAGCGTCCAGAACCGCGCCGGCGGCGTCACGCCGGAGACGATTACGTCGCAGCGGCCGTCGAGCGCCTTCTTCTTGTCGTCGGTGGTCGCGGTGAAGGCGACGCCGTCGCCGGTGCCGATCGGCAGCTCGCCGTTGCGCACGATGGTGGCACGCGAATAGGGATCGACGTCGGCGGTGCCGGTGCGCGGCCGCGCGGTCCAGGCGCCGATGGTCAGCGCGCCGATCTCGGTGCCGCGCGTCGTCGTCATCCAGGTTGCGCCGAGGCCCACCACCGTCGCGAGCAGAAGGGCCGTCAATGTGATCAGGATCAGCCGCACTTGTTTCGATCAGTTCTTGCGCGGGGCGGAGGCGTTGGCATTCTCTTCCGCATAGTTCTGCGGGAAGGCGAGCGCGCTCGTCGCCGAGGGCGGCCTGGCCGCCTTGGTGTCGGCATCCGCCGATTTCTTTGCCGTCTTGGCGGCGTCATCCAGCAGCTTCTCGACCCGCACCAAAATGTCGGCGCCGCGCTTGGTCAGCACCGGCGGAGGACCCGGCTTGGTCTCCAGCACCTTCGGCGCCGCATTGGCCTGCGCGTTGCTCACGTGCTGCGGCGGCAGCTTCTGGCCCATGCCGATGCCGGGGATTTCCCGGACCTCGACGCCCTGATGCGCCGCGAGCATGATGTCGTGCCAGGTCTGCGCCGGCAGCGAGCCGCCGGTCATGCGGTTGGTCGGCGAGTAGTCGTCGTTGCCGTACCAGACCGCGCAGGTGAAATTACCAGTGTAGCCGACGAACCAGGCGTCGCGATACGCATTGGTCGTGCCGGTCTTGCCCGCGGTCGGAATGCCGTCGAGCGCGGCGCGGCGCGCGGTGCCTTCGCTGACGACGTGGCTCATCATGCCGGCCATGTCGGCGGCAACGGAGGCGGGGATCGCCTGCCGCGGCTTCGGGCCGTCGCGGTCCCAGCGCCAGACGAGGTCGCCGGCGCCGGTGCGCACTTCGAGCACCGAATGCGGCGTCACCGCCTTGCCGCGGTTGGGGAAGGTCGCGTAGGCGACCGCGTGCTCGAGCACGGTGACTTCGTCCGAGCCGATCGGCAGCGACGGCGTGTCGGGCAGCGGCGCCTTGAGGCCGAAGCGGCGCGCGACCTCGACGATCTTGGCGCGGCCGATCTTGGCCGGGTTCGGCGCCTTCGGCTGCTCCTTCTGGCCGATCGCGATCGACAGCTTCACCGGCACCACGTTGATCGAGCGCGTGATCGCCTGCGTCAGCGTCACCGAGCCGGAATACGAATGGCCATAGTTCTGAGGGCACCAATTGCCGATGCAGACCGGGCCGTCGACCACGATCGAGTTCGGCGTGAACCCGTTCAGCAGCGCGGTGGTGTAGACGTAGGGCTTGAACGAGGAGCCCGGTTGGCGATAGGCGTCGGTGGCGCGGTTGAACTGGCTGGCGCCGTAGTCGCGGCCACCGACCATGGCACGAATGCCGCCGTCGAGATCGGACACCACGGTCGCCGCTTGCGTCGCGTGATAATCGCGGCCGAACTGGCGCAGCTGGTTCTCGACCGCGTCTTCGGCGGCCTTCTGCACGTTGGTGTCGATGGCGAGGCGCACCACGAAGACGCGCTCGGTGTACGACTTCGGGAAGGTCTCGACCAGCTTGCGCATCTCGTCGAAGGCGTAGTCGAGATAGTAGTTCGGCGAGGCCTCGTCGCGGCGATCGACCGCGAAGGCCGGATTGCGGCGGGCGCCGAACACCTGGCCCTCGGTCATGAAGCCGGCATCGACGAGGTTGTCGAGCACGACGTTGGCGCGGGCGCGGGCGGCGGGCAGGTTGATGTGCGGTGCGTATTTCGTCGGGGCCTTGAACAGGCCGGCGAGCATCGCGGCTTCGGCCAGCGTCACGTCGCGCGCGGATTTGTTGAAGTAGAAATGCGCCGCGCCGTCGACGCCGAAGGTGCCGCCGCCCATATAGGCGCGATCGAGATAGAGCTTGAGGATCTCGTTTTTGGTCAGGCGCCATTCCAGCCAGACCGCGAGGAAGGCCTCGTTGACCTTGCGCTCGATGGTGCGCTCGTTGCTGAGGAACAGGTTCTTGGCGAGCTGCTGGGTAATCGACGAGCCGCCCTGGCGGACGCCGCCGGCTTGCGCGTTGGTGACGAGTGCGCGCGCGGTGCCGGCGATATCGATGCCGAAATGCTCGTAGAAGCGGCGGTCCTCGGTCGCCAGCGTCGCTTTGATCAGCACGTCCGGAAAGTCTTCCAGCGGGATCGAGTCGTTGTGCTTGATGCCGCGGCTGCCGATCGGGTTGCCGTAGCGGTCGAGGAAGCTCACGGCGAGATCGGATTTCTTCAGCCAGTCCTCGTCCGCGGTCTCGCGGAAGGCGGGGATGGCGAGGGTGAGCATCACCACCAGGCCGCCGAGGCCGAGGGTTGCTGCCTCCGACAGCGGCTCGATGAACACCCAGCGCTTCCAGCGTCCGACATAGAAGCGGTCCATGAAGGTCGAGTAGCGCTCGTAGAGCTCGCGGATGCCCTTGGCCGAGGAGAACAGCGAGGAGTCGATGCGCGCATCAAGGTCCAGGAAGAAATTCCGGACCTTCTGCTTCCAATGCGGTGGTATGATCTGGCGCACCTAGAACCCTTGAGGCTTGGTTCGAAAGCGTTCAAGCACCCGGCCGGGGGCGGCATCGAGACGTCTTGAGGGAATGTTGCGGCAAACCCAAGGCGCCCGGCCAGCATCCGAGGGACTTGCTGTTCCTTCTAGCCGAGCGGGGCCCATAAACCAATGGTCAGGCTCGCGATTTTGAACAACAGGCCTAATTGACCCCGGGTCATTACGGGCCTCAAAGGCGCCTTGCTTGCACCACCCCGGCCGCACGCCCTAGATGGCTTAAGCCGTAGCTCTTTCGAACCTTTGTTGAGGCGCATGACCGCAGTTCCCAAACGACCTTCAGGCCAGGAAGGATTCTTCTGGAAAACCAAGACGTTGGAAGAGATGTCGGCGGGCGAATGGGAAAGCCTGTGCGACGGCTGCGGGCGCTGCTGCCTGAACAAGCTCGAGGACGAGGACACCGGGCAGATCTATTTCACCCATATCGGCTGCAAGCTGCTCGATGGGATGAGCTGTGCCTGCAAGGACTATCCGAATCGCTCCGACAAGGTTCCTGACTGCGTCCGCCTAACCCCGGCCAATGTCCGCACCCTGAACTGGCTGCCGCCGAGCTGCGGCTACAAGCTCGTCGCCGAGGGGCGCGATCTCTATTGGTGGCATCCGCTGGTCTCCGGTGATCCCAACACCGTGCATGACGCCGGCGTCTCCGTGCGCGGCCGGGTCGAAGGCAGCGAGGACGAGATCCCGGACGAGGAGCTCGAGGACCACATCGTGCAATGGCCGGCCCTGCTGCCGAAACGGGCCCGCCTGAAGCGACGTCCGAAGGACTGAACCGTCGTCAGGTCTTGCGCGGTGATCACGTCTTCGGGATGGCCCGGGGGCGGGATGCACCCATGCGCCGCGGCGTCTGCCTGGGACAAACTTTGCTGTCTACATTGGGCTGCATAGAACGAATCCTTTGCGGCGTTGCGCCGCCCCACGACGTCCGAGCGAGATGAACAAGTTCGACCGGCAGAGCAGTTCTGCCGACATCCAGACTTTGCCTGACGATATCGCCGAGGAGCTGTCCCGGCTTCCGAGCGAAGTCATCAGCGTCGATGACGCGCCCTCCATCGCGCCGCCGGTGCCGCTGTCGCAGGACGAGGTCCGCACCATCGTCATCAGCTTGATGCTGACGATGTTCCTGGCGGCGCTCGACCAGACCATCGTGGCGACCGCGCTGCCGACCATCGGGCGCCAGTTCCAGGACGTCTCCAATCTCTCCTGGGTCATCACCGCGTATCTGCTCGCTTCAACGGCGGTGGCGCCGGTGTTCGGCACGCTCAGCGACATCTACGGCCGCCGCGTCATGATCATCATCTCGCTCAGCCTGTTCGTGGCGGGCTCGGTGCTGTGCGCGATCGCACCGAACATGCCGATGCTGATCCTGGCGCGCGGCCTTCAGGGGCTCGGCGGCGGCGGCATCATGCCGGTCGTGCAGACCGTGATCTCGGACGTCGTCTCCCCGCGCGAGCGCGGCCAGTACCAGGCCTATTTCTCCAGCGTCTGGATGGTTGGCGGCATTTTGGGCCCGGTCATCGGCGGCGTGTTCGCCGAGCATCTGCACTGGTCGATGATCTTCTGGATCAACCTGCCGCTCGCGGCTGCGGCGATCGTGATGCTGCTGCCGAAGATGAAGAAGATCCCGGTGTTCCACCGCAAGCGCAAGGTCGACTGGCTTGGCGGCGTGCTGTTGATGGCCTCCGCCGTCGTCTTCATGCTGGTGCTGACCTGGGGCGGTTCGCGCTACCCCTGGCTGTCGCCGACCGTGCTGGCGATGGTGGGCGGCGCCGTCGCGCTCGCGGTCAGCTTCGTCTGGCACGCCCGGCGGGCCGACGAGCCGTTCCTGCCATTGAAGCTGCTGACTGGATCGGTGGCGCCGTTCGCGCTGACCGCCGGCGGCTGCGGGCTCGGGGCGATCACCGGCCTCACCGTGCAGCTGCCGCTGTATTACGAGTCGGTCTACCATTTGAGCGCAAGCGAGGCCGGCCTCGCGCTGATCCCGCTCGCGGCGGTCTCGACCGTCGGCGCGGCCGTCGCCGGCCGCACCATGGCCCGTGCCAAGCACTACAAGCGCGTCGCGATCATCGGCACCTCCTGGGCCGCGCTGTGCGGCCTCGGCCTCACGCTCACCACCCTGCCGCTGTGGGGCTTGCTGACACTGATGGCGGCATTCGCGCTCGGGCTCGGCACCACCTTCCCGGTGTGCGTCGTCTCGCTGCAGAACTCGGTGGCGCGCCCGCAGGTCGGCACCATCACCGGCGCGATGAACTTCTTCCGCTCGCTGATGTCCTCGTTCACGGTCGCCGCGTTCGCCGCGATCCTGCTGATCGCGCTCGGCATCGACGTGCCGCTCGCCGGCGAGCACCACGCCGCAGGCGCCGTCGCTATCCCCGCTGACGACATGCGCCACGCCTTCCGCTACGTGTTCGGCGCCGCCACGGCGTTGATGACCATCGCCGCGCTGTGCCTGATCGCGATGGAGGAGCGGCCGCTGGCCGGTCCCGCCACGGCGCAGCCGGTGGAGATGGCGGAGTAGGCGCCTAAAGCGCGATGCGATGAGGATGAATCGTCATCGCGCTTTAGGTTGTTGTTTAAGCATGATCTCTTCGGAAAACCGCTGCGCACTTTTCCGGATCATGCTCTAGCCGCCGCGATCGGGATCGTCGTCGGCATTGCCCGCGCCCGTCTTCCGCGCTTTCGCCGCAAGCTGCTCTTTGAGCTGCGCCAGCGCGCCGGCGGACCAGTCATGGACATCGGTCACTGCGATCCAGGCATCGACATAATGCTCGGGCGCGTAGACATGGCCAAAGCCCATCGGCGTGTTGGTCGCAACCGCCATGTCGAGGGCGAGCTGGAGCATCGTCACGATCGGATACCAACGCAGCTCCGGTGACACGTCCGGCCCGCGCGGCGCGCTCATCCAGGCCGGGGCCTGGTAGGCATCGCGATAAGCGAAGAACGTGATCGCGTCGCTGGCATATTGCAGGTAGACGACGCGCATCGGACCCCACGGCGCGTCTGCGGGGACCGTCGGTCCGTTCTGGTTCATGAAGCGCACGAAGCGGTTGTCGCGGAATTCCGGCAGCCACGCCGGCGATCCCGGATTGCGGTTCGCAGTGATCGAGCGCCAGAAGCGGCTCTCGAACGGCGCCCCGCTCCATAGCGCGCCGGCGATGGGATCGCCGATCATCTCGAACAGCTCCGCGGATTTCTCCGAATTCATGGCCCCAAGGCTGAGCCCGTGCAGATACAGTTTCGGCCGCCTGTCCTTCGGCAGCGTCGTCCAGTAGCCGTAGATCTCCGCGAACAGCGCGCGCGCCGCCTCCGCGCCGTATTCGGGCTGAAACAACAGCGACATCGGGCTGTTGAGATAGGAGTACTGCATTGCGACGCTGGCGACGTCGCCATGGTGGAGATATTCGACGGTGTCCATCGCAGCAGGGTCGATCCAGCCGGTGCCGGTCGGCGTGACGACGATCAGGATCTTGCGATCAAAACCGTGCTGGCGCTTGAGCTCCTCGAGTGCAAGCCTGGCACGCGCCTGCGCGGTGGCGCCGCCGGCGAGGCCCACATAGACCCGGATCGGGTCCTGCGCCGGCCTTCCGCTGACGGCGCTGATCTCGGTTGCGTTCGGACCCGAGGCAATGAAGCGGCGCCCCATGCGCCCGAGCTCTTGCCACTTCACCAGTGATGCCAGGCTTCCGGTCCGACCGGGATCAGTCGGCTGCGGCCGCTCGGGCTCGAGCAGGACGTCGAGTTCGCGGAAGGAGGAGTCGAGTGCGCGAAACGCCGCGTTGATCAGGACATTGCTGGCGATCGACCAGAACAGCAGGCCCGCGGCGAGCACGCCGATGACGTTGGCGAGCTTCCGCGGAATGACGCGCCTCGTATGCTCGGCGAGGAAGCGGGCGAGGAGCGTGAACAGCCGCCCCAGCACCAGCAGCACGACGAAGGTTATCAGGGCGATGATGCAGACCTTGAGCGGATGCGCGGTCTCGACCGGCGCCATCTTCATCACGGCGCGGATCGAGTTCTGCCATTCGGCTGCTCGCCACAGAAAGACGATGACGACGAGCAGGCAGGCGGCTGCCGCCAGCGCATTCGCAATCGATCTGGCGCGCGCCGACGGCTCAGGCAGCTCGAGATAGTGCCACAGCCGCCGCCACAGCACGCCGGCGAAATAGCCGATCGCAAAGCAGCCGCCGGCGAGGACGCCTTGGGTGAGATAGCTCCTGGGGATCAGCGTCGGCGTCAGTGCAGCCGCGAAGGACAGCGCGCCAAGCATGAGGCCGACGCCGGATAGCGAGAGGAGTTGCCGCCGAATGAACCGCGCCAGATTCATCAAAACGCCTCCCGGGCGAACTTGTCCTCAGGGCTTGTCTGAAAAGCTGCTCTTGCGCGGCAGCACGATCGTGAATTCGGTGAACTCGCCGGGCGCGGTCGCGACGTCGATCGTGCCGCCATGCTGCTTCACCACGATGTCGTGGCTCATCGACAGCCCGAGGCCGGTGCCTTCACCGGCCGGCTTGGTGGTGAAGAACGGATTGAACATCTTCTCCTTCACCTCGTCCGGGATGCCGGTGCCGTTGTCGCGGATGCGGATCTCGACGTGCTCGCCGCGGTCACGGGTGGCGGCGGTCACGACCGGCTCGTAACCGGCCGCCTCGGTCTCCGCCTTGCGCTTGGCGACCGCATGGAATCCGTTTCCGATCAGGTTCAGCAGCACCCTCGTGATCTCCTGCGGGAACACGTCGGCCGAGCCTGCCGCCGGATCGAGCTCGCGTTTGAGCGTCACGTCGAACTGCGGCTTCTCGGCCCGTGCGCCGTGATAGGCGAGGTTGAGGCTCTCCTCGACCACGGCGTTGACGTCGCTCAACCGATGTTCGCCGCCGCCCTCGCGCGAATGCAGCAGCATGTTCTTGACGATGGAGTCGGCGCGCCGTCCGTGCTGGACGATTTTCCCGAGATTGTCCTTGAGAAGCCCGGTGAGCTCGTCGACTTCGCCGCGGATATCGTCCGCGAGCGTCACGGGCGCGAGCACCTCGTTCAGCTCGTCGGTCAATTCGGCGGACAGCGAGGCAAAATTGTTGACGAAGTTGAGCGGGTTCTTGATCTCGTGCGCGATGCCGGCGGTGAGCTGGCCGAGGGAAGCCAGCTTCTCGGTCTGGATCAGGCGATCCTGCGCCGCGCGCAAATCGTCGAGCGACTTCGCAAGCTCCCGGGTGCGGTCCTGCACTTCGTCGAAGAGGCGCACATTCTCGATCGCGATGACGGCTTGGTCGGCGAAACTGGTAACGAGTTCGATTTGCTTTTCGCTAAACGGCCGGATCGCGCGACGTGCGAGAACAATAGCGCCAACGGTGCTGCCTTCGCGCAGTAGGGGCACACCCAGGAAGCTACGCGGATTGCCGCTCAATTCCTGGCCTTCAAAGGAGTAATCGGGATCCTCGAGCACATCGGTGACATGAACAACCTTGTCGCCGAGCAGGGTCCTGCCCGTGATGGTGCGCCTATCCGGCCGGACCGGAAGGTCTCTTACATATTCGACGAATTTGGCTGGAAAGCCGTAGGAGCCCGCCCGGAAATAGGAGCTGCCGGATTTGCGGGTAATCGCCGCCATATCGGCTTCGCATAGTCGCGCCGCCGATTCGACCAGCGTATCGAGCACGGCCTGCAAGTCGAACGCCGAGCGGCTGATAACCTTGAGCACGTCGGCAGTCGCCGTTTGTTGTTGCAGCGACTCGGTCAAATTCTCGGTGCGCTGACGCAATTCACTGAGTAGCCGCGCGTTCTCGATGGCGATCACGGCTTGCGCCGCGAACTGGTTCAGCAGGGTGATCTGCTTCTCCGAGAACCGTCGGCTCTCCTGCCTGAAGATCATGACGTTGCCGACCACGCGCTCATCCTGAAGCAACGGCACCGCGAGCAGGCAGCGGGCGCCGCCGAGATCGACCAGCGCCCGACCATTCGGCTCGCCGCTGCGATAGACGTCTGACTCCAGCAGGTCGACAATTTCGACGAACGGTTCGCCCTTCAAAAGCCGCGCGGGCGCGGTGGCCGAACCATAGTTGAGGGGCGCCTTGCGCCTGTATTCATCGTAAGCAGGGGGCAGTCCGTAAGTGGCGGCTGTGCGGAACTGCGTGCCGTCGTAGGTGTTGAGCACGCCGAAACTGGCGCCGCAGAGCTGCATTGCCTTGCTGAGCATCGCCTCGAATACCGGCGCGAGATCCCCGGCCGATCTGCTGATGACGCTGAGCACCTCCGATGTTGCAGTCTGCTGCTCCAGTGACTCTGCGAGTTCGTGCGTCCGCGCCTGCACCTCGTTGAACAGGCGCGTGTTCTCGATCGCGATCACGGCCTGGTCGGCAAAGGTCTTGAGCAGGTTGATGGCCTTGTCCGGGAATTGGCCGGCTTGCGGCCGCGTCACGGCGATGGTGCCGATTGCGACGCCGTCGCGCAGCATCGGCACCGCGAGGATGCTGCGATAGCCCCGCGTCCGCGCCAGCTCCTTCATGGCCTCGGTGAGATCAGGCTCGTTCTGCATGTCGCTGCGGAAGGCATATTCTCCGCTTCGAGCCACCCGGCTGTGAATGCCCGGCGACGACAGCGGTGCGGGGAACGAGCTGAGCAGATCGGCATTGCCGGCTGCATTATCCGTGGTGAAGGCGGCCAGATGCAGCTTGCCGTCGACCACGCGGGTGACGGTGGACGAATGTCCGCCGATCAGCGTCTTGGCGCTGTCGGAGATGGCCTGGAACACCGGCGTGACGTCGGCAGGCGAAGCCGCGATCACCTTGAGGATGTCGGCGGTCGCGGTCTGACGCTCCAGCGCCTCCCGCGTCGCATTGAACAGGCTGACATTCTTGATGGCGATCACCGCCTGGTCGGCGAAGGTCTGCAGCAGCCGCACATGATGTTCAGTGAAGGCGCCGGTCGCACGGCGCGTCGCGATGATGACGCCGATCGCTTCGCCCTCGCTCATCAGCGGCGCGAACAGCATGCTGCGATAGCCGCGGGCGCGGGCGATGTCGCGCGCGGCCGGCTCGAGCTCGGTGTCGGGCAGTTGCGCCGCTGCACCCTTGGCCACGAGCTGGTAGGGCGGGAACTGCGCGAACGGCACCGGGAACGAGGCCTGCAGCACGTGATCGCCGGCCGGATCGGTCGGCGTGAACGCGGCAAGGTGCGCAGCGCCGTCGACATAGCGCAGCACGGCCGTGGAGAAGCCGCCGATCAGCCGGTTGGCGTTGGCCGCAATGGCCTCGAACACCGGCTGCTCGTCCGACGGCGAGGCCGCCATCACCTTCAAAATGTCCGCCGTGGCGGTCTGGCGCTCCAGTGCCTCGCGCGTCGTGTTGAACAGCCGTGCATTCTCGATCGCAATCACGGCCTGGTCGGCAAGGGTCTGGAGCAGCTGCACGAGGTCGGGTGCGAACGCGCCAGGCTCGGCGCGGGTGACGCTGATCATGCCGACCGGCGTGCCCCGGTTCATCAGCGGCATGAACAGCACGCTGCGGAAGCCGCGCAGCCGCGCCAGATCGCGGTTCAGCTGCGGCACGTCGGCGGCTTCGCTGTCGGGAAACTGGATCGTCTCGCCGCCGCGTACCAGCGCAAAGGTCGGAAACTCCGTGATCTTGCGCGGGAACGACGACTTGAGCCCTTCGTCGGCCTCCGGGCTGGTCGGCGTGTAGGCCACGAGGTGCAGCTCGTCGCCGATGAACTGGAGCACGGTGGCGGAGAAACCGTCCAGCAAACGCTTGGAACTCGACGCGATCGCCTCGAACACCGGCCGGGCATCGGAGGGCGAGGCCGCGATGGTCCGCAGGATCTCCGCGCTGGCGCTTTGGCGATCCCGCGCAGTTGCCAGCGCGTTGCGCAGTTGCGCATTCTCGGCTGCGAGCTCATCGGCGATGTCATGGGAAAGGTTGGTCATTTGCAATCCGGCTTGATGCCGCGACAGGCGCGGCACCGAGGCGGATTATCACATTCCCTGCGGCCGGAGCCAGCGTCTGGCTTGCCTCACGTGCCCGGCCGCGACACCTCCGTCTCCTTGCTGGTGATGAACTCCAGCAGCACCGGGATGCCTTCCTTCGTCTTCTCGATGCCGCGCTTGATCGCGGGGATGATGTCCTCCGGCCTCGTCACCCGCTCGCCATAGCCGCCGAAGGCGCGCGCCATTGCGGCGTAGTCGCCGGAAATGTCGGTCGAGCGATATTTTTCGGTCGAGACCGGCATCACCTTCAATTCGATCGCCATGGAGAAATTGTTGAGCAGGATCGACATGATCGGGATGCGCTCGCGCACCGCGGTCTCGAAATCCATGCCGGTGAAGCCGATCGCCGCATCGCCCCAGACGTTGATGCAGAGCTTGTCGGGCTTTGCCAGTTTCGCCCCCATCGCCAGGCCGAGGCCGTAGCCGAGCTGCGTCGTCTTTCCCCAGCCGAGATAGGTGAGGGGTTTTACCGATTTCCAGAACGGCGAGAGCTGGTCGCGCGGACTGCCGGCATCATGCGTGATGACAGTGTTCTCGATGTCGACGGTGTGCTGGAGATCCCACAGCACGCGATACGGGCTGAGCGGCGCGTCATTGCTGGTGAGCTTCGGCATCCATTTCGCCAGCCACTCCTTGTGCGAGGCCGCGATCTCGGCCGCGACCGCTGACGCATCGCGATCAGCAGTGACGGTCTTGCCGATCTCCTCCAGCAGCGCGTCGAGCACGAGGCCGGCGTCGCCGACCAGGCCGATCTTCGCCTCTACATCCTTGTTGAGATGGTTGGGATCGAGCGTGGAATGGATGATGGTCTTGCCCTTCGGCATCGCGATGCCGAAGTTCGTTTCCGTGAAGGAGCAGCCGATGCCGAAGATGATGTCGGCCTCGGCGAGGAATTTTGGCACTGCGCGCGGCACCGCAAGTCCGCCGGAGCCGAGCGAGAGCGGATGCGTTTCCGGGAACGACGATTTTCCGCCTAGGCTGGTGGTGACGGGGATCGCCAGCCGCTCCGCGAGCCGCTTCAACTGCGGCCAGGCCCGCGCGTAATGCACGCCCTGGCCGGCATAGATCACCGCACGCTTGGCGTTGACGAGCAGGGCTGCCGCCTCCTTCACATGCACGGGGTCGGCGCCGTAGCGGGTGCGCAGCACCGGCCTGTAGTCGAGCGGCTCCGGCACCTCCTCGTTCCACATGTCCGAGGGGATTTCGACGATCACGGGACCGCCGCGGCCGTTCTTCAGCTTGGTGAAGGCGCGGCGGAAGATGTTGGCGACCTCGGCGGCCAGAATGATCGGCTCCGACGATTTCGAAAACGGCTTCATCGCCTCGCTGGAATTGAAGTTCGGCTCGACATGCGCAAGCCTGCGCTGATAACCCATCGGCAGCACCAGCACGGGCACGGATTCGCCAAAGCACTGCGCGACGCCGCCCATCGCATTCTCCGCGCCGGGTCCATGCTGCATGCAGAACGCGCCGATGCTGTGCCCCGAGGTCACGCGCGAGATCGCATCCGCCATGTGGATGCCGACGCGCTCCTGCCGCACCATCACCGGGCGGATCTCGGCCTTGGCCGCATGCTCGATCAGATGGTTGACCGGATAGCCGCAGAGGATCTCGATTCCCTCGCGCCTCATGATTTCCGCAATGGCGGTGCCGAGCTTCATGGCGTCTCTCTCCCTTGAGGCTTGACCGGTTGATCCGGCGATTACGGGGAGAGGATCAGGAAATTCAGGAGGCGTAAAGCACGGTGGATCACACCGGCGGGTAGGTCAGCCATGCAGAACGCGCGCGCAGGACGGGGCGCCATCGTGACGTTGAGATTCGCCGCGCCGTCTCACCATTGATCAGAATGTCGCGACGAGACGTACTCATGCGCTGCGCTGCTGTCGCAATAGGGAACTCACCGCATCCGGCTTGCTTCCGAATTGGCATCTGTAATCGTTGCCGTGCGAATTTGAAACCGCGCACCGATGCAAAGGGGATTCGGTTTGACAGTCACGGATGCTCGAAGCACGCTGCGTCGACATTGCGAAGGGGGGCATATCGACATGATCGAGCTCAGGGTGAACGGGATCAACCGCAGCGTCGACGTTGTTCCCGAGATAGCCGGGCAGCCTTGTCCGAACTGATGCGTTCCCCGCGTCGCACCAGCGCGACCCCACACGGCGTCATCGAAAGGAAGGAAACGTGACCCAGCATGTCCTCTTCATCGTCACCAACGCAGCCGTGATCGGTCCGCATAGCCGCAAGACCGGATTCTTTTTCGCCGAGATCGCCCATCCTTTCGAAGTGCTTGACAAGGCCGGGGTCGCGGTCGAGTTCGCATCCCCGGCCGGGGGATGGACGCCCTACGATGCGTATGACGAGAAAGATCCCGCCCAGAGAGATTTTCTCGCGAGCAAGGCCTTTCGTCGCCTGAATCACAGTCGCAGACTGTCCGAGGTGGACGCTGCCGACTACGACGCCATCCTGGTGCCCGGCGGTCTTGGGCCCATGGTGGACATCCAGCGCAATGCAACGGTCCAGAGTGCCGTCGTGCGCGCCTGGACCACCGGCAAGCTCGTCGCCGCTGTTTGTCACGGGCCGTGCGCGCTGCTCGGCGTCAACCTCGGTGATGGCACCCCGTTCGTGCGCGGCAAGAAGCTCACGTCCTTCTCGAGGAAGGAAGAATACGACTACGCCCGCGATGATGTGCCTTACGAGCTCGAGGACGCGTTGAGGGCCGAGGGCGCCGACTACTCGTCGGCCGCCAATTGGCAACCTCACGTCGTCGTCGATGGCCGGCTCATCACGGGGCAGAACCCCGCTTCGGCCGGACCGTTGGGAAAAGAGTTGCTGTCCGCCCTTAAGGATCGGTGACGTCCTATCTGCAGCCCTGGCAGATCATCAGCTTTCGCTTTAACGCCCCATCTTCCTGATCGGGGCCATCCGCATCCGCGTGGGACCCGGTGTTCTTTGCGGCGCGTGACTTCATTGGCGGCGTCGCCTGGTGCGGGGCGTCATTGTCATCGACGGTGCCGATGCTGAAGCCGTCGTAGTCGGCGGCCGGATTCGGTATCGCTTGAGGCCGGCCTATCGTGGGTGTCGAAGTCTCTCTGCCGGACGCCGCCGGCGGAGCCCTGTTTGTCGTCACGCGTGCCGGCTTGGTGGCACCCGGACGCGGCGACGCATCGGGCGCAGCAAGCGAAACCGGCGGGGCGACCGAAGTCTGGCTTCTCGCGTTCTGGTGCGGCCATGCGACGACAAACATGAGGCCGAGAGCCAGGAGCGTCACGCGTCTCATCCGCATCCTTTCGGCAGCTCAGGTTCAACGATCGATGGCATGGCCCGCCGAACCACGACGCGGACAGAGTATCAGGACCAGCCTTGCCGTCAAAGCGTCATGGCCCGGACAGCGCGCTGCGCCATCCGGGCGGTATTCGGCTGCATGGCCCGACAGGCAAGACCTGCCGGCGCCGGGCGAAGCGCGCCTCGTCGGCTCAGATCAGCGTGCCCGCATGGAAGCTTGCTTGGGCGAGCAGCGATTGAATCACGACATTGTCGCCGGGACCGCCATCCAGCACGTCGAGGCCGCCGCCGCCGATCAGCACATCGTCGCCGACCCCGCCGAGCAGCGTGTCGTTGCCGGCGCTGCCGATGAGCACGTCGTCGCCGCCACCGCCGTCGAAGACCAGATGCGGCCCGCCGGGGCCGGCGCCCGACGCCTCGATCACGTCGTCCCCGCTGAGGCCGTTGATGGTGATGGTGTCGTTGAAGTCGAAATTCTCGATCACCATTTGGCTTGCCAGGCCGTCGATCACCAGCGCGCCGTTGCTGTTGAGCGACAGCGTGATGACGTCGTCGCCGGTGGTGCCGTTGATCACGATGTTGTCGGCCGCTTCGTCGCCGCCGGGAGTGCCGGGGACGCCGCCAAGGTCGATCTTCACCTGCGTCACGTCGGTGCCGCTCATGTCGCCGACAATGATCTTGTCGGCGCCGCCGCGGGCATTGAACGCGATCGTCTCGACGCCGCCCGTGTCCATCGTGATTGAGCCGACGTCGCGCGTCAGCTCGGCGCGGGAGCCGCTCGCGAAGATGTTGATGGTTTCCGCGATGTTGGCGCCGTTGAACAGCAGGGTGTCGCTGCCGGCCTGGCCCTCGATCGTGTCGTTGTCGTCGCCCGGATTCCAGACGAAGGTGTCATTGCCCGCGCCCATCAGCGCGACATCGTTGCCGTCGCCGCCGTTGATCAGGTCGTCGCCCTGGCTGCCAATGATGGTGTCGTTACCGATGCCGCCGTTGATCGTCAGCTGCAGCACGCCGGCGGCGAGCCCGCTGGCGTCGATGGTGTCGTCGCCGGCAAGGCCATTGAGCGTCAGCTGATCGGTTGCGTCCATTGCGGTCAGGTGGCTGGCCGCGTGCAGGCCGAACACCGTGACGCCGGCGGCATTGCCGCTGACGCCGAACGTATCGGCCCCCTGGGTCGCATCGACCGCGACGGTATCGACGGCGCCGTCGGGCGTTCCGGCCGAACCGCCGAGGTCGATGTTCACCCGCGTCACGTCGGTGCCGGTCAGATCACCGACCGTGACATGATCGCTCCCGCCCAGCGCGTGGATATCGACCTGCTCGACCCCGTGCAGGTCCATCGTGATGTTTGCGACATCGCGCGTCAGCAGCGCGCGATCGCCGTTGGCGGCAATGGCGATGTTCTCGGCAATGTTGGCGCCGAAGAACCGCAGCGCGTCGACGCCGGTGCCGCCCTCGACGGTGTCGCTGCCGTCGCCCGGATTCCATTGGACGATATCGTTGCCGGCGCCCAGCAGGGCGACGTCGTTACCCTGGTTGCCGTCGATGAAATCATTGCCGTCGCCGCCGATCAGCGTGTCGTTGCCGGCGCTGCCGAGGATCGTATCGTTGCCGGCGCCGCCATCGATCGTCAGGTGCACGATCCCTGCGACCAATGCCGCCGCCGAGATCGTGTCGTTGCCGCCGAGGCCTTGGATGAGAAGCGCATCGTTCGCGCCTTCCGCACTGGTGATGGCGACAGCGGCCGGCAATCCCGTGATCGCAACCGAATTGCCGGAGCCGGACACCTCGATGGTATCGGCGCTGCGGGCGCCTTCGAGCGTCACGGTATCGGCCGCCCCGTCTCCGGTGCCGCCTGATCCGAGATCGATATTGACCTGCCTGACGTCGGTTCTCGTCAGGTCGCTGACGACGATGTTGTCGCTGCCGCCCTGCGCGTTGATGGTGACGGTTTCGATGCCGTCGAGGTCCATCGTGATGTTGCCGACATTGCGGGTCAGCAGCGTGCGTCCGTCATGGGCAGCGGACAGGGTGATCTCCTCACCGATGTTCGAGCCGTTGAACAACAGGGTGTCGGTGCCGGCCTGTCCTTCGACCTTGTCGCTGCCGTCGCCGGGATCCCACTGGAAGGTATCGTTGCCGGCGCCGAGCAGGGCGGTGTCGTTGCCTTGATTGCCGTCGATGAAGTCGTTGCCATCGCCGCCCAGCAGGCGGTCCGCGCCGTTGCCGCCGAGGATCGTGTCGTTGCCGGCCCCGCCGTCGATCGTCAGATTGATCAGTGCGGCGAGATTGCCAGTTGCGGTGACGACGTCGTCGCCGCCGCCGGCCTTGAGCACGAGGTTCTCGGTGGTGCCGATGTCCAGCGAGAACGGGGCCACATCGACCCGGTCGAAGCGCACGCGCGTCCCGTTGGCCATGATGGCGAAGGTCTCGCCGCCGTTGCCGCCGTTCACCTCGGCGGTGTCGATGCCTTCGCCGCCTTCCATCAGGTCGCTGTCGTCGCCGGGGTTCCAGATCATGCGGTCGTTGCCCGCTTCGCCGAACATCTGGTCGTTACCGTCGCCGCCGATCAGCACGTCATTGCCGGAGCCGCCGAACAGCAAATCGTTGCCGCCCTTGCCGAACAGCGTGTCGTGACCGGACTGGCCGAACAGCATGTCGCCAGCGGATCCGCCGGTCAGCGTATCGTTGCCCGCGCCGCCGAACAGGTTCGCCGCAGGCATCGCGCCGTTGCTCTCGTCTATCGTGATGATGTCGTTGCCGTCGAGGCCGAAGGCCTGGATCAATTTGGTGTTGGCGACCGTCGCGGGGCCACCCTTGATTGCGACCGCGCCATGGTTGACGACGATCGTCCCGGCTGGGTTGCGGCCCAACAAGACCGTGTTGTTGTGGCCGTTGCCAAAGACGCTGAGGATTCCGGCAGAAAAATTTGCTGTGACAGCCATATGCACTCGCTTTGCGTGATCGAAATGGGCCGTGCGGCGGTATTGCCGGGGCGAACGGCAGACGATCTCATCTGTAGGTCGGGATGCCGGTTCCGGCTTGACGAAGCTCTTCCGAGGGCCTCCTGTTTTTCTTGAGAACAGCTTGATTTTCGGGGGGACGGCCTGAGCGCGCGCCTCGTCCTTCGAGACGACCGCTTCGCGGTCTCCTCAGGATGAGGCTAACCGGCGCCGGTGCCATTGAGACTGCGTCCGCAGACTCAGTCCTCATCCTGAGGAGCCCGCCTAAAGCGGGCGTCTCGAAGGATGGCCGCAGATAAGACCTTGTCCAAGGCCGGACACGAATGGATCGGGTCTCGGAAGAGTTCATCCACCCCAACCACCATCCGTTGTGTTGCCCGACGGGCAAAGCACACCAGCGGTGGGTCCACCCCCGCGCGCCAAAATATTCGTATTTACAGAAATTCCGTTTTCCCGTATAAGCCGAAACATCCCGCCCGCCACAAGGGGCGTTTCGCGATCGTCACGGGACGCGGGCCGGGATGCGGTGGCCGCGACGGCGTCGGCGCGTCATGTTGGTTGCAGGGCGGGGAAACCCGTGAGCGGCGACAGGCGCGATACGACACGGCGCTGACAGCGTCTCTGTCCAGTCTCGATGGCGAGCGCACGCCAGCAATCGGGAATGCGGATGGGGATGTGCGCGGACGGAGAAGTCGTGTGGTCCTGACGCCCGGGGGCTGTGCGTCAAGTCCTGCGGTGATGTCGCGCCAACCGGCGCGCATCGATCATTCCCGCAAGGCGACGGGGGCAATAGTGCATCGCTCCCCGAGGAGAGCACGAAGGACACCGTGAAAACCATCGCGCAGGGAAGGCCGGGCGACCGGCACACCTGTCGTCCACCCCGTGCGCGCTTCTTGAGCACACGCGGGACTTCGGGTGCCAGCCGGCGCCCGGCCTTCCCTGCGCCCTTGCTTTTGACGAGGGCGGAAGAAGACAGCAAAGCTCGGGCGAAACCAGCCGCGAGGATGAGCAGCCATGTCTATCGTCTATCGCAAAAAAATCGGTCTCGTGCCCCGGACGCAGCGCAACGCGCCGCGTCTTCGCGGCGTGGTGCGCTGCATAGCCGGGGCCCATGCATCAAAGAACGCTGCAGCGCGTCCGGGACACGAGACAGACGCACTATGGCCGCACGCTCGCTTCCGCACTCCGCAACGACGAGTCTGCGACGCTTTGCGGTCAAACGTCATTCAGCCTCCCGCTACGCCTTCTCCTCCAGCGCGCGGCGCAGCCTTCGGATGATGACGCCGCGGGCGCGGTCGTCGGCGGCTGCCCCAACCCTGTCGTTGATGTCGAGCATGAGCTCCGACATCTCGTTGTGCCAGTCGAGACGGGTCACGGCCTCCGGTGCGAGCCGTCGGCGGTGATCGACGTCGAGCACGCGCGGTTCGGCAGCGGCGAGCTCGTAGATATCGTCGAGCATCGGCTGGTAGACCCTGGCCGCCGGAACGATGCGCTCGGCGACGCGTTCGGCGAGGCCCGCGATCGCGTCTTCCTCGCCATGGACCAGGAACAGCCCGCGGGCGATGGGCCGGCGCGCCGCGATCCAGCTGGCGATGCCGGCGCCGTCGGCATGGCCCGAATATTCGTCGATCATGCGGATGCGGGCCGCGACCTTGATCTCCTCGCCCTGGATCCGCACGGCCTTGGCTCCGTTCTGGAGAAAGCGGCCGAGCGTGCCGTTGGCCTGGAAGCCGGCGAGCAGCACGGTCGCGCGCTCGTTCCACAGCCAGCGCTTCAGATGATGGCGAATGCGGCCGGCGTCGCACATGCCGCTCGCGGCGATGATGATATGGAATCCGGACAGGCGCATGATCGCCTTGCTCTCGTCCGCGGTCTCGGTGAATTTGAGATGCGGCGAGTTGAGCAGGCGCGCAGCGTCGACGGATGGGTCGAGGCTCTCGGCATGGCGGCGGAACACTTCGGTGGCGCGGATCGCAAGCGGAGAGTCGAGGAAGATCGGTGCGGTCGGAATCTCGCCGTGCTCCATCAGGTCGACGAGGTCGACGATCAACTCCTGGGTGCGCTCGACCGCGAAGGCAGGCACCAACAGCGCGCCGCCGGCCGTCGCGGCATCGCGCACCTCGGCCGCGAGGTGCTTGCGGCGGAGATCAGGTGTGGTGGCCTCGCGCAGCCGGTCGCCGTAGGTTGCTTCCGAGATGACGTAGTCGAAATCGGCCGGCGCTTCGGGATCGGGCTGCAGCAGCTTGGCCTCCGGCCCGACATCGCCGGACAGCAGCACGCGCAGCGGACGTGGCGCGCCCCGTTCGGCGATTTCGAGCTCGATCGAGGCCGAGCCGAGCAGATGGCCGGCGTTCCAGTAGCGCGCACGGACGCCAGGGATCACGTCGGTCCAGCGTTCATAGTCGACGGCGCGAAACGATTGCAGCGATGCGATGGCGTCGGCCTGCGTGTAGATCGGCTGAACCTCCTTGCGCCCGCGCGAGGCATTGCGACGGTTGAGCTGCGTGACTTCCGATTCCTGGATGCTGCCGGCGTCTGGCAACATGTAGGAGCAGAGGTCGATCGTGCCGCGCGTTGCCAGGATCGGTCCGTCGAATCCTGCGCGCACGAGCTTCGGCAACAGGCCGCTATGGTCGATATGGGCGTGCGTGAGCAGCACGGCATCGATATCGGCGGGGCGGAACGGAAAGGCGCCGTAGTTGAGCTCCTTCAGCGTCTTCTGGCCCTGGAACAGGCCGCAATCGACCAGGAAGCGGCCGGTCGCGGTCTGGAACAGATAGCTCGAACCGGTCACGGTGCGGGCGGCGCCGCAAAATCGAACGGTGATGCTCATGGCGTCGTCTCCGGCGAATGCGCCAACTTGCCTTGCGGGGTCTCATGACCATTGACGACGAACCCGGTCTCCTCAGTGGCGGCATCGGCGGCCAGATCGTGCTCAGGGCGGTCGAACGTGTAGACGCGATAGAGTGGCTCGCCCTGCTCGACGCGATCGCCGATCTTCTTGAACAGGCGGATGCCGGCGCCCTTGTCGAGCGGCGCGCCGGCGGTGCGGGCGAGGCGGTTCAGACGCAGGCAGTCGATCGCGGACACGGTGCCGTCATGCGCCGCCTTGACGTCGAAGCTGAGCGATCCGAGCTCGCTGCTGCATGTCGACGGACCCTGGGCGTCGATGATCTTCTGCATCTGCTTCAGCGCCGCGCCGCTGTCGAGCAGTTCGCGCGCCCTCGCATAGCCGGCGCCGCCGCGCAGCTTCGGATCGTATTCCAGCAGATGGGCGGCGAGCCGGAGCGATTTCTCGCGCAGGTCGCGCGGCGCGTCTTTGTCGTTGCCGAGCACGGCCATGACGTCATTGGCCTCGAGCACCGGCCCGATGCCGTTGCCGATCGGCTGGCTTCCGTCGGTCGTGATCACCTCGACCGTGCGGCCGAAACGGTCGCCGACGAATTCGAACAGCTTGCGCAGCCTCATCGCCTCGACGCCATTGGTGACCTTCGCGGTCGGGCCGACCGGAATGTCGATCAACAGATGCGTCGAGCCTGCCGCGATCTTCTTGGACATGATGGAGGCGACCATCTGCTCGCGGGTATCGAGGCACAGCGGACGCTCGACCGAGATCAGGACGTCGTCGGCCGGCGACAGGTTCACGTGCCCGCCCCAGATCAGGCAGCCGTTGCAGGCCGAGACGATCGCCTTCATCTCCTCGACGCCGACATTCACCCGCGCCAGGACCTCCATGGTGTCGGCGGTGCCGGCAGGCGAAGTGATGGCGCGCGACGAAGTCTTCGGGATCGGCAGGCCATGGGCGGCGACGATCGGCACCACGACCATCGAGGTGCGATTGCCGGGAATGCCGCCGATGCAATGCTTGTCGACGACGACAGGCGTCGGCCAAACCAACTGCGTGCCGGCCTGGGCCATCGCCCCGGTGAGGGCGAGCAGCTCGTCGCTGGTGATGAAGCTTGCCGAACCGATCAGGAAGGCGGCGATCTCCATGTCCGAGTAGCGATAATGCGCGAGGTCGTTGATGATCGCGCCGATTTCGGCCTGGCTCAGGGTTCGCCCGCGGATCTTCGCGCGCACCGCTTCCAGGCTCTCCGGCGGCGCGGCGGGCCTGACCGTGACCAGCGTGCCGGCGCCTTGCGCGAAGCGCCGCAACGCGGGTTCAGAGAGTCCGATCTCGTCCGGGGCCACCAGCGTATCGTCGTCCGTGATCAGCAACGTCGCGAGCAAGACCTTGCTGCCCTGACGCAGCTCGACGCGGCTGAAGCCGCGGAAGATCTCGGCGCGCAGCGCCTTCGACTGCCTGGAGACGACGACCACGTTCTCGCGGCCGGTATCGAGCCGGACGCGGCGGATCTTCAGTTGGGAGTGCGGAAGGTCTGGATGCATGAACAGGCCGGCAGGGAGGAAACACGGCCTCCATGCTTAGACATCGCCGTTCTGATGCTGTTGACCCAGATCATGGCTCGCGCGAGGGACATGGGTGGGCTGTTGCGGGCCGTCACGCAGGCGCGCTGCTGCAGGCGCGTCGGTCTGGAAATGACAGGGGAAGCCGAATGCCGTGGCGATATCGCCGATGTTGGCCGGCCAAATCGTGGATCGGGCTACTTTATCCCGGTGCTGATCGCGACAAACTTGTTGTTGAGGAGGGCGCCGCCCATGGTGTTCACGGCCGTTATGATCGCCAGCGCGATGCCTGCGGCAATGAGGCCGTACTCGATCGCGGTTGCACCATTCTCATCGGCAAGGAAGGACCTAAGCAAACGCATTGCCAACTCCCGTTCATCCGATCCAACGTATGGTCGCGTCGTTATCGGACTTGCAAAAGGATCGAATAAGTATTCATGCGCGCCAAAAGAATTAAGCCCCGGCGAACGCGTTCCTGCTCATACGACGGCATTCATTAAATTAAGGTTCTATCGATCCGTCCAAATGGATTCATACCGGCAGGGCTCCGCCGGGCTGCGCGGGCGCAGCGCCCGTCAGGCCGCGATCGTGCGGCCGCTTAACCGATTGTTGAGCCTGTTCGTCAACGGGCCGGCAAGGACACCATGGCGCTCATCCGCGCCGGTCGTCCGCATTCAACGCCCGCAACATGGCGATGCGGGCGAACATCACCCAGCCGCCGCCCGTCTCGGCCGCATTGATCAAGGTCTCGATGGCGGTCTGCCAGCGCGGCTCGTGCTGGACGTCCTCGGGCAGCCGCATGATGTAGTCGGCCGCCTCCTGAAGCGTCAGCAGCTGGCGCTTGTTGCTCACGCGAACGGGGTCGTCGAACGCCGTCGACCAGGGCATGTCAGGCCGCCTGATCGGCGAGGGGTGGCATCACGGCGCAATCGCGGGGGGATGCGGCTAGCCGGCCTTCTTCGCCCGAGCAGGCGCGCGCACCGGCTTGTCGGCCTTCTTCGAAGTTTCCCTGGTCGCTTCCCTGGTCGCCGTCTTCGCAGCAGCGTCCTTGCCGCCTTTGCCGGCGATCGGCAGCAGCATCTCGCGCTGGCCTGCGACGCGCTTCTTCGGCTTCTTGGATTTGGCTGCTTCCTTGGCGACCTTCGCCGCAGGCGCGGCGTCCTTCTCGTTCGCGATGCTCTTCTTCAGCGCGTCCATCAGGTTGATGACGTTGCCGCCGCTCTTCGGCGCGGCCTTGGCGGTGATCGGGGCGCCGCTGCGCTTCTTGTTGATGAGATCGATCAGCGCGGTCTCGTAATGGTCCTCGAACAGCTCAGGCTCGAACGCGCCGGATTTCTTCTCGACGATGTGCTTGGCGAGGTCGAGCATGTCCCTGGTCAGCTTCACGTCTTGGATGTCGTCGAAATATTCGGTCTCGCTGCGGACCTCGTAGGGATAGCGCAGCAGCGTGCCCATCAGCCCGCTCTCGAGCGGCTCGAGTGCGATGATATGCTCGCGGTTGGTCAGCACCACGCGGCCGATCGCGACCTTGTCCATGCTGCGGATGGTCTCGCGGATCACTGCATAGGCGTCATGGCCGACCTTGCCGTCGGGCACGAGATAATAGGGGCGGATCAGATAGCGGTTGTCGATGTCGGCCTTCGGCACGAACTCGTCGATATCGATCGTGTGGGTCGAGTCGAGCGCGATGTCGTCGAGCTCGTCCTTGGTGACCTCGATATAGGTGTCGGTGTCGACCTTGTAGCCCTTGACGATGTCCTCAGAGGTCACCTCGTCGCCGGTCTCGGCGTCGACCTTGAGGTACTTGATCCGGTGGCCGGTCTTGCGGTTGATCTGGTTGAAGGAGACCTTCTCGGTATCCGAAGTGGCCGGATAGAGCGCGACCGGGCAGGTCACGAGCGACAAACGCAGAAAACCCTTCCAATTGGCGCGGGGGGCCATGGGCTACTCCAAACGCAACAAGGACAGACTTACGAGGATACCATCGGGCAACAGCGAATCATAGCAAGGGCGGGCGTTGATCTTGCAACTGCGTTAACCGGCCATAGGGCGTGGGGTTGCTGTCCCGATCGGGTGGCAGAAGCCGGAACATCACATCGGATCGGGCGTTGGCTCCGCATGCACGGCTGCGAGGAGGTCGCGGTCATCGGAGGCGACACGCAGAGATTGAGGGCATCATGGCAACCACGCGAGAGCAGCGTCAGATCGTCGAAACACCAACCGAGGCGCGTCAGGGCGAACCTGGGCCGTCAGTTGCCGCATTGCTCGCCATCTCGACCGGGCTTGCGATCCTGATCCTCGCCGTCATCTGGTTCGTGTTCTTCCGGACCTGACGGCCGAAAACACGGGAAGGGCGGACCTTCCGACCTGCCGCGGCACGCGGCACGTTGCGCCCGCCATGTTGCCGGCTCGTCCGGTCGCATGGCGGGCGCAGTCGCATCGGCTGCTGACCTATCGTATATGACCAAAAAGTAACGCGCCCGGTTCCCCGCGTTCATATTCAGTTCACGCCGGAATTGCTCATCTGGTGTGGTGTTGATGCGGCCTATGTCTGGAGAGAAGCGTGCGCCTGCTCGTTGTTGAGGACGACCCCGATCTCAATCGCCAGCTCACCAAGGCGTTGACCGACGCCGGCTATGTCGTCGATCGCGCCTTCGACGGAGAGGAGGGGCACTATCTCGGCGACAACGAGCCGTATGACGCCGTCGTGCTCGACATCGGCCTGCCGAAGAAGGACGGCATCTCGGTGCTGGAGGCCTGGCGCCGCAACGGCCGCACCATGCCGGTCCTGATCCTCACCGCACGCGACCGCTGGAGCGACAAGGTGCAGGGCTTCGATGCCGGCGCCGACGACTATGTCGCAAAGCCGTTCCATCTGGAGGAGGTGCTGGCGCGCATCCGCGCGCTGCTGCGCCGCTCGACCGGCCATGCCCAGAGCGAGCTGAGCTGCGGTC
Source organism: Bradyrhizobium sp. Rc3b (assembly GCF_900114915.1). GTDB lineage: Bacteria > Pseudomonadota > Alphaproteobacteria > Rhizobiales > Xanthobacteraceae > Bradyrhizobium. The sequence continues at coordinate 259,488 of NZ_FOUS01000006.1, read as the reverse complement.
CCGTCACGCTAGACACCAGGACCGGCCGCGTCAGCGTCTCCGGCAATCCGGTCAAGATGACCTCGCACGAATATCGGCTTCTGGCCTACCTGATGCACCATTCCGGGCGCGTGGTCTCGCGCACCGAGCTGGTCGAGCACCTCTACGATCAGGATTTCGACCGCGACTCCAATACGATCGAGGTGTTCGTCGGCCGCATCCGCAAGAAGCTCGACGTCGACATCATCCAGACCGTCCGCGGCCTCGGCTATCTCCTGACCCCGCCGGCCGCCTGACGCGTTCCGGGGCTTGACGGGCAGCCCGGCAGGGGCCTTGGTCCGGTCATGAGCTCTGACGCCCCGCCATCCTGCGCCTCCCGGGATCATTCCGATGGCCGCTAGTTCGCTTGCGACCCGCCTGTTCCTGTCGGCGACCGCCTGGCTCGTGGTGATCCTGGCCATCACCGGCGTGGTGCTGTCGTCGGTCTACAAGAACGCCACCGAGCGCGCCTTCGACAGGCGGCTCAATCTCTATCTCCGCACCCTCATCGCCGAGGTCGCAACTCCCGACGAGCCGCCCGACCGCCAGTTCCAGTCGCTGGGCGAGCCGCTGTTCGAGCTGCCGCTGTCCGGCTGGTACTGGCAGATCACGCGGACCGACACCGAAAAGCCGGAGGTGCGCTCCTCGCGCTCGCTCTGGGACAAGAAGCTGCCGAAGCTGGAAGAGCAGGGCGCCGAGCTCACCGCCGCCGGCATCCGGCTGGCCTATGTCGACGGGCCCGAAGGCCAGAATCTGCGCATGGTGGAACGGCCGGTCGATCTCGGCGCCGACGGCAAGTTTCTGGTCAGCGTCGCCGGCGACGACACCGAGATCTTCGACGAGACGCGCAGCTTCGACTATTATCTCGGCGGCACCTTCACCGCGCTCGGCATCGTGCTGCTGCTGACGACCGTGTTCCAGGTCCGCTTCGGCCTCGCACCGCTCAAGCGCATCTCGGAATCGATCGCCGACATCCGTTCCGGGCGGGCGGAGCGGCTGGAGGGCGAATTTCCGGTCGAGATCGCGCCGCTGGCGCGCGAGACCAACGCGCTGATCGATGCCAATCGGGAGATCGTCGAGCGCGCGCGCACCCATGTCGGCAATCTCGCCCACGCGATCAAGACGCCGCTCTCGGTCATCGTCAACGAGGCCGGCGCCCACATCACCGATCCCTTCGCGGCCAAGGTGATGGAGCAGGCGGATGTGATGCGCGACCAGGTCGCTCATCACCTGGAGCGCGCGCGTATCGCGGCGCGAGTCTCGGTGGTCGCGACCGTGACGGAAGTGGCGCCGGCCATCGAGGCATTGCGGCGGACCATGGAGAAAATCCATCGTGACCGCGGCATCGTGGTCGAAGCCAAGGCCGATCCGTCGGCAAAATTTCGCGGCGAGAGGCAGGATCTGGAGGAGATGGTCGGCAATCTCGTCGACAATGCCTGCAAATGGGCGGCCTTGCGCGTCTTCATCGAGGTCCTCGTGGAGCCGCCGCACCAGGCGGGGGTGGGCCCGCGGCTGCGGATCATCGTCGATGACGACGGCCGTGGCCTCTCGGAAGCCGAGCGGGCGCAGGTCTCCCGGCGCGGCCAGCGGCTCGACGAATCCAAGCCGGGCTCGGGTCTGGGACTGTCGATCGTGACCGACCTCGCCGCACTTTATGGCGGCAGCCTCTCGCTCGGTGGTGCGCCGACCGGCGGCCTGCGCGCCGAACTGGTCCTTCCCGGCATGTAATCCATTGTTCCGACGAGGTTATTCGTCCTCGTCGATGCCCGGCCGCAGCAAACTGGCGGGATTCGGTCCGACGTCCTAAACGGCTTCTTAAGTGGGGGCCTCCTATGATCGCGCCGGACCCATCCCATGTCCGCCATTTTACCGTGCATTACCCGGGCGCATGAGCCAGACATCGATCGAGCGGCTGAGGGAATATCTCGCGCAGCTCCCGCCGCAGGCGCAGGCGCTGCTGATGCGGGAGTTCGAGCGCGCGCTGGAGCGCGGCCAGGACACGGCTGTCGCGACCCTGGTGCTCGAGCAGTTGCGCAAGATCGTCCGCAAGTCCGAAGCCGATGAAGCCCCGCCGCCGCGCACGGACGATCTGTCGCGGCTGCTGTTCCAAGCGTTGGAACCGTTCCTGATCGAGGCTGGCGTCCCGCTGCGAGTCGGCCAGATCCGCCGCACCTCGCTCCAGCCGATCTGGCAATGGCTCGGCCGCGACGGCGCACCGGGCAAGGTGAACGAATTCGAGGCCGCGCTGGCGCGGATGCCCCCCGATAGTGCGGGGCAGGTCGAGGCCCTCGCGCAGAAGCTCCAGGGGGTGGCTGCGGATGCCATTTTCGAGCTGACCGGTCCCGGCGGCGGCGACAAGTCGCGCGCGCTGGCCCGGGTCGGCGCGCCCAACGTGATCGAGGACCTCTATTCGATCGGAGCGGTGCTTCAGGTCCGGGAGGCCATCGCCGGCTTGAACGAGAAGCTGCCGCGCACCTTGCGCGCTTTCGGCGATCCCCAGATCGCCTCGGTGACGTCGGCGCTCAACATTCCGGTACTGCAGACCCCGCAGATGCTGCCCTTCGCGCTGTCGATCGTGGTGCAGCGGATGACGGCCCCGTGGCAGATCATCCGCCTCGCCATCAAGATTGCCGCGTCCGACGACGAGATCCGCGTCGCGGCGACGCCTTACGGCGTTGCCGTCACGATTGCGCTGCACGACCTGTCCTGTGTTGCCGCCACCCTGCGCATGGACATCAAGCGCAGCCATTTCGACAATGTTGCCGGCAACCTCAAGGCGTTGCACGACGGCGTGCGCGGCCTGCGCACCGAGCTCGACCTGCGCAACGATTCCGCCTGGGGCAAGCAACTGACCTCGATCCGGGCCGACATCTCCAATGCGCTGCAATCCGAGATCGACAGCGTTCCCGGCCGCGTTCGCCGCATCCTGCGCCAGCGCCCCGAGAAAGACATTCCGCCGGGTGCGCGGATCGACAGCACCGAGGTGGAGGAAACGGCGGCGCTGATCGATTTCGTCGCGACCTGCCGCAATTATGCGAGCGAGCTTGCGATCAACGAGGTGACGCTGCGCACCTATTCCGACCTCCAGCAATATGTCGAACGTTCGACCGAGCAGCTGGTGCAGTCGCTGCGCGCCGCCGATCACAAGGTCCGCACCTATCGGCAGCAGCAGGTGCAGGCCGCGATTCGCTTCTGCCAGGTGCTGTTTGGCGATGATTACGCCTCGTTGATGAGCCGGGCCGCGGAGAACGCAGCGACCGGCGAGCGCAAATCGTCGCGCGCGAGCTAACCTAAGCGCATATTTTCGTGATCACAATTTGTGGTTGACGGTACCGGTGGTGCGCCGTACGGTCCCCGTGCAAGTCCGGGGAACTTCTATTTGTGGGCGCATGAAACCCGTTATCAGCTCCATCGAAATCGAGAACCGCATCATTGTTGCCAAGTATCAGAGACTGATGGTCGGTGCCAAAGTGGTGCTGGTCGAGAAGGCAAGCGGTCGGCAACTCTCCGAGACAATCACGAGGGTTGCATCCCCGGTTCCGGTCGGAGCGCTGCGCATCAGATTGCCGGACGCAGTCAAGCCGGGAACATACTTCCTGAGGGCCTTCAACGGCCACGGTGAGGACGCCGCGCAAAGTACGGACTTCGAGATCGGCTAAGCCGTTGGATTTTCACCGTTTCGAGACCGCGCGCGGTCGCGCCAAATTGACAATTGTCAATTGCCGCATCGTCCGGCCGTGGTGTAAAGCCACCTATGGGCGCGGTTCGTGCGCTGCCGGAAGCTTGCCAGATGACGCTATGGTTCGTGTTCGCGCTGATGACGGTCGCGGCGATTTTCGCCGTGCTCTGGCCGCTTGGCCGCAATGGACGCGCGCAAGACCAGGGCAGCGAGGTCGCGGTTTACAAGGACCAATTGGCCGAGATCGAGCGTGATCTCGCCGCAGGCTTGATTCCCGCGCCGGACGCCGAGGCTGCGCGCGTCGAGATCAGCCGCAGGCTGCTCGCTGCGGCCGCCAGCGAGCCAGCCATGGCGCCGAAATCGAATCTCAAATGGCGCCGCGCGGCGGCCGTGCTGGCGCTCGCGGGCCTGCCGCTCGTTGCGATCGGCATTTATATGCCACTCGGCTCGCCCCGGCTTCAGGACTTTCCCCTGGCGCAGCGCGAGCGCGGATCCGGGTCCGGCGTTGCGCAGTCGCTCGAGAATCTCGTCGTGCAGGTCCAGCAGCATCTGGAGAAGAATCCGACCGACGGGCGCGGCTGGAATGTGCTCGCGCCGGTGCTGGAGCGGCTCGGCCGTTTCGACGATGCGGTGCGTGCCTATCGCAACTCGCTCACCTATAATGGCGAGAGCGCGGAGCGCCGGTCCGATCTCGGCGAAGCGATCTCGGCTGCCGCCGGCGGTGTAGTGACCGTCGAGGCCAAGGCGGAGTTCGAGCGTGCGCAGGCCCTGAACGCGGACGATCCCAAGGCGAACTACTTCCTGGGCCTTGCCGCCGAGCAGGATGGTCGCAAGGGCGATGCAGCCACGATCTGGCGCGCGCTGCTTGTGAAAGCGCCCGCGGATGCGCCGTGGCGTGCCCTGGTGCAATCCTCGCTGGCGCGGGTCGGTGGCGGGACGATGCCGGCTCTGTCGGACGAGACGATCGCCGCTTCCAAGGATATGGCCGAAGGCGATCGCAACGCGATGGTGCGCGGCATGGTCGATCGTCTGGCTACCCGGTTGAAGCAGAACGGCGACGACGTCGATGGATGGTTGCGCCTGGTGCGTGCCTATCTCGTGATGGGCGAGCGGGACAAAGCCATGGGGGCATCGGCCGATGCCCGGCAGGCGGTTGCCAGCGACGCCGAGCGGCTGCGCCAGCTCAACGAAGGCCTCAGGACTCTCGGGCTCGGCGGATGACGATGTCGGGACGAGCGAAGCGGAGAACGGATACGCCATGACGCGCAAGCAGCGACGTATGACCATCATCGGCGGCTCGCTCGCCGTGCTCGCGCTCGCGGCCGCGCTGGTGCTCAACGCACTTCGCGACTCCATCGTGTTCTTCTCGACGCCGACCATGGTCGCCGAGAAGCACGTCGAGCCAGGCAAGCGGTTTCGCCTCGGTGGACTGGTGCAGCCCGGCTCGCTCCAGCGCGGCGACAATCTCGCGGTGACCTTCGAGGTTGCCGACGGCAATGCCAAGCTGCCGGTCGCCTACAAGGGCATCCTGCCCGACCTGTTCCGCGAGGGGCAGGGCGTCGTCGCTGAAGGCGCGCTCGACGCCCATGGCGTGTTCAAGGCCGATACGGTGCTTGCCAAGCACGACGAGACCTACATGCCCAAGGACGTCGCCGACGCCCTGAAGAAGCAGGGGCACTGGAAGGACGATTACGGCGGCAAGCCGTCTGACAGCGGCAAGACGTCTGACGCGGGCAAGCCCGCGGCGACGACCGCGCAGGGCAACCCGCAGGGAGCAATGCGGTGATCGCAGAATCCGGACATTACGCGCTAGTGCTGGCGCTTGGGCTCGCATTGATCCAGTCGATTGTGCCGCTGATCGGCGCACGCCTGAACGATGTCGCGCTGATGAATGTGGCGCGCTCCACGGCGCTGGCGCAGCTGCTGTTCGTCGGTGCCTCGTTCGTCGCTCTCGTGATGCTGCACGTGAACTCGGACTTCTCCGTCGCCAACGTCTACGAGAATTCCCACTCGATGAAGCCGCTGCTCTACAAGATCACCGGCGTGTGGGGAAACCATGAAGGCTCGATGCTGTTGTGGGTGTCGATCCTCGCGCTGTTCGGCGGACTGGTCGCCGCGTTCGGCAACAATCTGCCGCTGTCGCTGCGCGCGCACGTGCTCGCCGTGCAGGCGTGGGTCGCCAGCGCCTTCTACCTCTTCATCCTCGTGACATCGAACCCGTTCCTGCGCATCGCCACCCCGCCGGTCGAGGGCCGCGATCTCAATCCGGTGCTCCAGGACATCGGGCTCGCCGTGCATCCGCCGATGCTCTATCTCGGTTATGTCGGCTTTTCGATCTCGTTCTCCTTCGCAATCGCGGCGCTGATGGAGGGCCGGATCGATGCGGCCTGGGCGCGCTGGGTGCGTCCGTGGACGCTGGTCGCCTGGATATTCCTGACGCTCGGCATCGCCATGGGCTCGTACTGGGCCTATTACGAGCTCGGCTGGGGCGGCTGGTGGTTCTGGGATCCGGTCGAGAACGCCTCGCTGATGCCGTGGCTCTCCGGTACCGCGCTGCTGCATTCGGCCCTGGTGATGGAGAAGCGCAACGCGCTGAAGGTCTGGACCATCCTGCTCTCGATCCTGACCTTCTCGCTGTCACTGCTCGGCACCTTCCTGGTGCGCTCGGGCGTCATCACCTCGGTGCACGCCTTCGCCACCGATCCCACCCGTGGCGTGTTCATCCTGCTGATCCTCTGCCTGTTCATCGGCGGCAGCCTGGCCCTGTTCGCGGGCCGCGCCACGTCGTTGAAGCAGGGCGGCCTGTTCGCGCCGATCTCGCGCGAGGGTGCGCTGGTGCTGAACAATTTGCTGCTCACGGTCGCCTGCGCGGTCGTGCTGTTCGGCACGCTCTATCCGCTCGCGATGGAAATGCTCGCCGACTTCAAGATGTCGGTCGGTGCGCCCTTCTACAATCTCACCTTCGCGCCGCTGTTTACCCTGTTGCTGCTTGCCGTGCCGTTCGGGCCGATGCTGGCGTGGAAGCGCGGCGATCTGCTCGGCGTGACGCAGCGCCTGCTAGCTGCGGGCGTTGCCGGGCTCGTCGCCGTCGCCATCGCCTGGGGCTGGGCCAGCGGGGGCAGCACGCTGGCGCCGCTCGCGATCGGGCTTGGCATCTTCGTCATCGGCGGCGCGGTCACCGACATCGTCGAACGGACCGGCTTCGTGCGGCTGCCGTTCGCAACGGTGCTGCACCGGGCGCGCGGCATGCCGCGCTCGGCCTGGGGCACGGCGTTCGCGCATGCCGGCCTCGGCGTCGCGCTGATCGGGATCGTCTGCGAAACCACCTGGAATAGCGAATATATCGCGACCATGAAGCAGAACGACGTCGCCCACATCGCCGGCTTCGACGTGAAGCTCGACGGATTGCTGCAGCGTCAGGGCCCGAATTACCGCGAGATGATCGCCGAGTTCAACGTCGGCCTCGATGGCAAGCCGCTCAGCGTCATGACGCCCTCCAAGCGCAGCTTCACCACCCGCGGCTCCTCGACCACCGAGGCCGCGCTACTGACGCGCGGCGCGAGCCAGCTCTACATTTCGCTCGGCGAGGCCAATGCCGAGGGCGCCATCGCCGTGCGGATCTATCACAAGCCGCTGGTGCTGCTGATCTGGTGGGGGCCGGTGCTGATGGCGTTCGGTGGCGTGCTGTCGCTGTCCGACCGGCGGCTGCGGGTCGGCGCGCCGAAGCCGGCGCGGGCCAAGCAGCGCCTCCAGCCGGCGGAGTGATCCGATGCGCCGGATGATGGCCGCGTTCGTCCTGCTGATGCTGCTGGCCTTGCCGGCGGCCTACGCCGTGCAGCCCGACGAGATCATGCCGGATCCCGCCAAGGAAGCCCGCGCGCGGGAGCTGTCGCGCGAGCTGCGCTGCATGGTCTGCCAGAACCAGTCGATCGATGATTCCGATGCGCCGCTGGCGCGCGACCTGCGGCTCCTGGTGCGCGAGCGCATCGGCGCCGGCGACAGCAACTCGCAGGTGCTCGACTTCCTGGTCGCGCGCTATGGCGAGTTCGTGCTGCTGAAACCACGCTTCGAACGTCAGACCCTGCTGCTGTGGCTGCTCGGGCCGCTGCTGCTGATCGGCGGCGGCGTGGCGCTTTGGCTGCAAATCCGGCGTCGTGCGCGCAGTGGTGCAGACGTACCTGCTCCGCCGCTCACTGCCGACGAACAGGCGCGGCTCGCCGCGTTGATGTCCGATGATGCGAAGTCGTCCTAGGCTACGTAATGATACTTAGGCCGCTTGGCGCAGCTTGTTTCATGCTCTGTTGACCTTTGTCTGGAAGCTTGTCGCAAGATTCGATTCCAGCCTTTGAGTCCCCCGATGTTCGCGAACAGCAATCTGACGATCCGCTTCCTGGTCGGCGCCGTCCTCGCTGCATTATTGTTTCTGCTGGGCATCGGCGGCGGCACCGGCTTCATCGCGGTGCTCTATCTCAACAACGAGATCACCAGCCTGTCGGCGGACTTCGCCGCGCTGAGCGGCCCCGCGCGCGACCACGCCATGCAGATCTACCAGCAGGCGCAGACTGCGTTCTCCTATTTCCTGATGGCCTGCGGCGTGATCGCCGTCGTCGCCGTCGCGATCTGCTTCACCACCTGGTTCGCCGTGCGCAACGGCATCCTCAGTCCGCTGGCCGCGATCGTGCACGCCATGCGCGAGGTCGCCGACCAGAAATTCCAGACATCGGTTCCGGGGCTTGGCCGCACCAACGAGATCGGCTTGCTCGCCGGTGCGCTGGAGGTCTTCAAGACCAACGGGCTCGAGCGGCGCCATCTCACCGAGCAGCAGCTGCGCGAAGCCCAGCACCAGGCCGAGCGATCGAAATTCCTGGACGACCGGATCAAGCGCTTCAACGATCTCGTCGCCAGCGTCGTCGACAGCGTGGCCTCATCGGCCGTGCATCTGAAGAGCAACGCCGAGACGCTGTCGCGGACCGCCAACGACACCAGCACCAAGGCCAATGCAGTCGCGAGCGCGGCGAGCCAGGCCAGCGCCAGCGTGCAGACGGTCGCAGGTTCTGCCGAGGAAATGACGAACTCGATCGGCACGATCAGCCGCCGCGTCACCGACGCGACCCAGCGCGCCGAGGGCGCGGCGTCCCAGGCGGAGAAGAGCCGCGACACCATCCACACGCTGTCGGATGCCGCCGACAAGATCGGCGAGGTCGTGCAGCTCGTGCAGGCGATCGCATCGCAGACCAATCTGCTGGCGCTGAACGCCACCATCGAGGCGGCGCGGGCAGGGGAGGCCGGCAAGGGGTTTGCGGTGGTCGCCTCCGAGGTGAAGAATCTGGCGCACCAGACCAGCAAGGCGACGGAGGAGATCACCTCTCATGTCGCCAGCATTCAGGGCATCACCGCGGAGACGCGCGGCGCGATCGACGGCATTTCCAAGACGCTGTCGGAGATCTCGTCCATCATGTCCGGCATCGAGGTCGATACCGCCCAGCAGCGCAACGCCACGCAGGAGATCACGCGCAGCGCCCAGAACGCCGCGCACGGAACCCTCGACGTCTCCAACCATATCGTCCAGATCACCTCGACCTCCGCACAGACCGGCCGCATGGCCGCCGAGGCGCGGGATTCCGCGGTCGACCTGTCGCAGCAGGCCGCGACCCTGAAGCGCGAGGTCGACGAGTTCATCGTCAGCGTCAGGGCAAGCTGAGCGCGCCAAAACGCGCTTGCGACGCCATCACGGGAACTCGGTTAAGTTCCTGTGAGGCCACAATTTTCGGTCTGCGCTGAACTGCCGCATCGGACCTGGCCCTTCATTACAAAAGTTTAACCCCGCCGCCAGCGCACGGTAAGGCGGGAGCCCCCATCTTCAGGACCGTAAGGTGCCGCCATCGGGCACCAAATGGATTTCAAGGCCCTGGAGATCTCCGCATGACCGACCGTCCCGACCTCTCGAACCTTCCGTCCTACCGGCAGCCGCGCCGGTCGGTGTTTTCCGCGCGCAAGTTCGCGCTGATGGCCTCGGTCGTCGCCGGTCTCGGCGCGGCCGTCTATGGCTTCAGCCCCTCGACCTCGCCGGCCGACCTGTTCTCGACCCCGGCGCATGCGCAGGTCAACAACGAGGTCCGCAAGGTCGAACGCCCGGTCGGTTTCGCCGACATCGTCGAGCGTGTGAAGCCGTCGGTGATCTCGGTGAAGGTCAACATCAAGGAGAAGACCGCGAGCAACGACGACGGCGATGATTCCTCCTCGCCGTTCCAGCCGGGCTCGCCGATGGAGCGCTTCTTCCGCCGCTTCGGCGGTCCGGATGGTTTCCCGGGCCTGAAGGGCGGCCGTGGCCGCGTCGTGCAGGGTCAGGGCTCGGGCTTCTTCATCTCGGCTGACGGCTTTGCCGTGACCAACAACCACGTGGTCGACGGCGCCGACAAGGTCGAGGTCACCACCGATGACGGCAAGACCTACACCGCCAAGGTGATCGGCACCGACCAGCGCACCGACCTCGCTTTGATCAAGGTCGAGGGCAGCTCGAACTTCCCGTTCGCCAAGCTCGCCGACGCCAAGCCGCGGATCGGCGACTGGGTGCTCGCGGTCGGCAATCCGTTCGGCCTCGGTGGCACCGTGACCGCGGGCATCGTCTCGGCGAGCGGCCGCGACATCGGCAACGGTCCGTACGACGATTTCATCCAGATCGACGCGCCCGTGAACAAGGGCAATTCCGGCGGTCCCGCTTTCGACACCAACGGCGAAGTGATGGGCGTCAACACCGCCATCTACTCGCCCTCGGGCGGCAGCGTCGGCATCGCGTTCTCGATTCCCGCGAGCACGGTGAAGAGCGTGGTCGCCCAGCTCAAGGACAAGGGCTCAGTCAGCCGCGGCTGGATCGGCGTGCAGATTCAGCCTGTCACCTCCGACATCGCCGAGAGCCTCGGCATGAAGAAGGCCGAAGGCGCGCTGGTGGCGGAGCCTCAAGCGAACGGTCCGGCCGCGAAGGCCGGCATCGAGTCCGGCGACGTGATCACGGCGGTCAATGGCGAGTCGGTCAAGGACGCCCGCGAGCTTGCCCGCACCATCGGCGGCATGGCACCCGGTGCGACCGTGAAGCTCAACGTGCTGCACAAGGGCCAGGACAAGGTCGTGAACATGACGCTCGGCCAATTGCCGAACACGGTCGAGGCCAAGGCCGATAACGACAATGACAGCGGCAAGGGTGCGAGCAAGGGCACCGACGTGCCCAAGCTCGGCATGACCGTTGCCCCCGCCAATTCGGTGGCCGGCGCCGGCAAGGAAGGCGTCGTGGTCACCGAAGTCGATCCGAAGAGCGCCGCGGCCGAGCGCGGCTTCAAGGAAGGCGACGTGATTCTCGAAGTCGGCGGCAAGAGCGTGGCCACCGCCGGCGAAGTTCGCGATGCCATCAACATGGCGCGGACCGACAACAAGAACAGCGTCCTGATGCGCGTGAAGAGCGGCGGCCAGTCGCGCTTCGTCGCGGTACCCCTCGCCAAGGGCTGAGGCTTCAGGAGGCCTACGAGATGAAGGGTGTCGCCGGCATCAGTCGCCCCCGCCGACGGCGCTCTTCTGGGAAGCAGCGCAACGTTCGCTTCCCCTGTCTACCTTCCGGTGGAATTACGCCCCCCTCCGTCGGAAGGCCTAGGGCGGTGAAGTCCCCCCAGCTTCACCGCCCGCCTTTTTCTCGATGCCAGAGTCTCCCCCTCGGCTTGCATGCGATTGCCGCTCGCGCCATGTTTAGAGAAGGTTGACCTCCTTGACCGCCGCCGAACGCACGATGCGCCTCCTCATCATTGAAGACGACCGCGAATCCGCCGACTACCTCGTGAAGGCGTTTCGCGAAGTCGGACACATTGCCGACCACGCCGCCGACGGCGAGGAAGGCCTCGCCATGGCTGAGAACGGCGATTACGACGTGCTGGTGGTCGACCGCATGCTGCCCAAGCGCGACGGCCTGTCGCTGATCGGTGCGCTGCGCGACCAGGACAACACGACGCCGGTGCTGATTCTCTCCGCGCTCGGACAGGTCGACGACCGCATCAAGGGCCTGCGCGCCGGCGGCGACGACTATCTACCAAAACCCTATTCCTTCGCCGAGCTGCTGGCCCGCGTCGAGGTGCTGTCGCGCCGCCGCGGGGGGCCTGCCGAGGACACGCTCTACCGCGTCGGCGATCTCGAGCTCGACCGGCTCTCCCACCGCGTCGCCCGCGGCAAGGACGAGCTGACGCTGCAGCCGCGCGAATTCCGCCTGCTCGAATATCTGATGAAGCATGCCGGCCAGGTGGTGACGCGCACCATGCTGCTCGAGAACGTCTGGGACTATCATTTCGATCCGCAGACCAACGTGATCGACGTGCACATTTCGCGGCTGCGCTCCAAGATCGACAAGGGCTTCGAGCGGCCGCTGCTGCATACGATCCGCGGCGCCGGGTACATGATCCGTGACGGCATTCGGTAAACTCGTCCGCACCACGGCGTTCCGGCTGACGCTGGTCTATCTGCTGCTGTTCGCGATGTTCGCGGCTTCGCTGCTGGCCTATTTCGCCTGGAATACGCGGCGGCTGATCACCGAGGAAATCACGCAGACGGTCAATGCCGAGACCTCGGAAATCAACGAGATCTACGGCCGCGGCGGCATGTTTCGCCTGGTGCGCACGATCGAATACCGCGCGCTGCGCCCGGGCGCCAACCTCTATCTCGTGACGACGCCGACGGGGCAGGCGATCGCCGGCAATGTCGGCTCGCTGGCGCCCGGCGTGATGGCGACGCGGGGCTGGTCGGAGACGGCCTACCGGCGGATCGAGGACGCCGACGACCGCGACCATCGCGCGCTCGTGCGCGTCACCGAACTGGAAAACGGCTTCCGGCTTCTGATCGGCCGCGACCTCGCCGAACGGCGTCGCCTGTTCGGCATCGTCGCCAAGGCGGCGCAATGGTCGATCCTGATCGTCGTCGTGCTCGGTCTCGGCGGCGGCATCTTCGTCGCGCGCCGCGTGCTGAGGCGCATCGACGCGATGACCGGGACCGCGCAGCGCATCATGACCGGCGATCTCAGCGGGCGTCTCCCGGTGGGACGCAGCGGCGACGAGCTCGACCGCCTCGCGGAAAATCTCAATGCCATGCTGGAGCGGATCGAGGCGCTGATGGCCGGCTTGAAGGAAGTCTCCGACAACATCGCCCACGACCTCAAGACGCCGCTGACGCGCTTGCGCAACCGCGCCGAGGAGGCGCTGGCGAAATCGGGCTGCGAAGCCGATTACCGCGCGGCGCTGGAGCGGACCATCGAGGAATCCGACGGATTGATCCGCACCTTCAACGCGCTGCTGATGATCGCGCGCGCGGAGTCAGGGCAGGCGCGCGGCAACATGGATGATTTCGACGCCGCCGAGGTCGCCAACGGCATCCACGAGCTCTACGAGCCACTCGCCGAAGACGACGGCATGACCTTGAAGGTCAAGGCCGAGCCGACGCCGGTTCACGCCAATCGCGAGTTGATCAGCCAGGCGCTCGCCAATCTGGTCGAGAATGCGATCAAATACGGCAAGCCGGTCGGGCAGGCCGGCGGAACCGTGGTCAGTATGGACGCGAGGCCGATCACCATCGAGGCCCGACGCGACGGCGACAAGGTGCTGCTCAGCGTCACCGATCGCGGTCCCGGCATCCCCGAAGCCGACCGCGCACATGCCGTCGAACGATTCGTTCGCCTGGAAGCGAGCCGCACGCTGCCGGGCTCCGGCCTCGGTCTCAGCCTCGCTTCTGCGGTTGCGACATTGCACGGCGGCGAGTTGAGGCTGGGCGACGCCCAACCCGGTCTCGTTGCAACGCTGGCGCTGCCCGCGCGCGCCGGGGCCGGCGACAGGGTTGCTCCGCCAATACCGGATGTGCCACAGAAGGTGGCATGAACCACTCCGCGCCGGGAAACGCGGACAAGCATGGTGAGAGGCTGGCCGCGCGCTTCGCGGAGGCTCCCCATATTGCCGCTTCCACAACCGACGAACGACGTCTTGAAAGCTGGCTGTCCGAGCTCGAGCCGACCCAATCGGCGCGTCTCGAAACGCTGCTGACACATCCCTTCGCCCGGAACATCCTGGCCGGCATCGCGGAATTCTCGCCCTATCTGTTCGATCTGGTGCGCGCCGATGCCTTGCGCCTGATCCGGTTGCTCGAATGCGATCCGGATGCGCATCTGACGGCGCTCATCGCGGAGGCGAGGGGGGCGGTGCTCGCGGCCCCTGACGAGGCCGAGGTGATGCGACTGCTCCGCCGCATGAAGGCTGAGGCCGCGCTCCTGACCGCCTTGTGCGACATCGGCGGGGTCTGGCCGGTGATGCGAGTGACGGCGGCGCTGACCGATGTCGCGGTGTCCTCGGTGCAGGCGGCGCTCCAATACCTGCTGCGGCAGGAAGCCGCACGTGGCAAGATCTCGCCGCCCAATCCCGAGGCGCCCGAGGAGGGCTGCGGCCTGATCGTGCTCGCGATGGGCAAGATGGGGGCAGGCGAGCTGAACTATTCCAGCGATATAGATCTCATCGTGTTCTTCGATCCCGACGAGACAACGCTGGCAGCGGACATCGAGCCGCAGCCGTTCTTTGTCCGGGTCACGCAGGGGATGGCGCGCATCCTGCAGCAGCGCACCTATGACGGCTATGTGTTCCGCGTCGACCTGCGCCTGCGTCCCGATCCATCCTCGACCCAGGTCGCGATCTCCCGTGACGCCGCGCTGAATTATTACGAGCGGGAAGGGCGCACCTGGGAGCGCGCCGCGATGATCAAGGCGCGTGCCTGCGCCGGTGATGCCAGGGCGGGCGAGGCATTGCTCGCCGAGATCGCGCCCTTCGTCTGGCGCAAGCATCTCGATTTCGCCGCCCTCGCCGACGTCCACGACATGAAGCGGCAGATGCAGACCTATCGCGGCCAGAGCGAGGTCGCGGTGGAAGGGCACAACGTCAAGGTCGGCCGCGGTGGCATCCGCGAGATCGAGTTCTTCGCGCAGACCCAGCAATTGATCGCCGGCGGCCGCCATCCGGAATTGCGGGTGCGGCCGACACTCAAGGCGCTCGACATTCTCGCCTCCAGCAATTGGATCACCGTTGCGGCGCGTGACGAGCTGACCATTGCGTACGAATTCCTGCGCCGGGTCGAGCATCGTCTCCAGATGATCGCCGACGAGCAGACCCACGCATTGCCTGAGGACAAGGACGCGGTCGAGCGCTTTGCGCGCTTCTTCGGTTATGCGGATCGCGAGGCCTTCGCGGGCGAGCTGCTGCGACAGCTCAAGATCGTGCAGGGGCACTACGAAAAACTGTTCGAAGGCGACGATCCGACCGGCACGGCAAAGCTGCCGACGCTCGACTACCGTGTGGGTCCCGAGGATCCGCGCCTGCTCCAGCACCTCGCGACGCTCGGATTCAAGAAGCCTGCCGCGGTCGCGCAGACGGTACGCGACTGGATCACCGGCGACTATCGTGTGTTCCGCAATGAGGCGACGCGCAGCGCCTTCGTCGAGTTCGTGCCGGCTCTGATCGACGGCCTTGCCCATGCCGAGGAGCCGGATCGCGCCGTCGTGGCGTTCGATCAATTCCTTGGGGCGCTCCAGCGCGGCGGCCGGCTGATCACCCTGCTCGGCCAGAACCGCGAGCTCGTCGCGCTGGTCGCGCTGGTGCTCGGTGCGGCGCCGCGGCTCGGCGAGATGCTGGCGCGGCAGCCGCAGCTGATGGATGGCCTGATCGATCCGCGCTTCTTCGGCGCCATGCCGGACAGGCAGGAATTGTCGGGACGGTTGGCTGCGACCGTGCAGGACGCCGGCTCATACGAAGAGTTCCTCGATCGGCTGCGCCTGTTCGGGCAGGAGAGCCTGTTCCTGATCGGCACGCGCATTCTCTCCGGCACCGTCTCGGCGCAGCAGGCGAGCACGGCCTTTGCCGACGTCGCCGAAGGAATCGTCCACACCGTGCATGGCCTCGTTGCCGACCGCTTCGCGGCCCAGCATGGCCGGATCAAGGGGCAGGAGACCGCGATCATCGCGATGGGCCGGCTCGGCAGCCGCGAGATGACGGCCTCGTCCGATCTCGACCTGATCCTGCTCTACGATTTCGACAGCGACAATCCGGACTCCGATGGGCCGAAATCGCTGCAGGGCGCGCATTATTTTGCGCGGCTGACCCAGCGCCTGATCAGCGCATTCACGACGCGCACCAATTATGGCGTGCTCTACGAGATCGACATGCGGCTGCGTCCTTCAGGGCGCGCCGGCCCCGTGGCCTCGAGCCTCGTCTCATTCGCGGATTACCAGGCCAACGAGGCCTGGACCTGGGAGCACATGGCGCTGACGCGCGCGCGCGTGGTGTCGGCTTCGCCCGAATTCCGGATGCGGATCGAACGCGTCATCGGCGGCGTCCTGACCCGCCGCCGCGATTCCGCAATCACCGCCAACGACGTCGCCGACATGCGACGCGCGATCGCCCAGGAGAAGGGCGAGGCCGATTGCTGGGATCTCAAACATGCCGCTGGCGGCATGGTCGACATCGATTTCATCGCGCAATATCTCCAGCTCGTGCACGCGCACGATAAGCCGGAGATCCTCGACGTCAGCACGTTGCAGGTGCTCGACAATGCATGCAGGCTCGGCGTCCTCCCGCAATCGGAGACCGAGATATTGCGTGCGGCCGCACGGCTCTATCACGACCTCACGCAGATCCTGCGGCTGTGCGTCAGCGACCGCTTCAAGCCGGAAACCGCGGGCACCGATCTGCAACGCGTGATGGCGCGGGCCGGCGACGCGCCGGATTTCTCGTCGCTGGAGGCGCGCGTGAAGGAGACGCAGAGCGAGGTGAGGCGCGTGTTCAGGGCGCTGCTGGAAGGGACGTTGCCTTCAACGAGCTGAGCGCCTCGCGGACGTCAGGCTCGAGCCCCGCGCCGCCGGCATCGAGATGGGCGAAGATCGCGCGCTTCATCCTGGGATCCCAGAACTTCTTGATGTGCTCGGCAATTCCCGGCACGGCCTTGCCGTGGCCCTGGCTCTCGAAGAACTTGCCGATCTGGTTGGCCATGTAGATCAGGCGGTCAGGCGACATCGGCAACCTCCGTGGCATGGCGACCGACGATCCGGTCACCATGCGAAAACACCTCGAACCCATCCTGGCGGGCAATGGCGATCAGCGTGATGCCTGCGGCTTCCGCGGTACGCACCGCGAGCGCGGTGGGCGCGGACACCGCGATCATCACCGGCGCGCCGATCGCCGCAGTCTTCTGCACCATCTCGACCGAAACACGGCTCGTCAGCAGCACCATGCCGGCGCCTGCGTCGGTGCGGCTGCGCGCGAGGGCGCCTGCGAGCTTGTCCAGCGCGTTGTGGCGGCCGACATCCTCACGCAGCGCGACGATGTGGCCGGCAGGGGACCAGAACGCGGCGGCATGAACCGCGCGGGTCTGCAGATTGATCGATTGCAGCGGCGCGATCGCCTGCATCGCCGTCATGATTTCTTCCGGCGTGAAGCTCTGCCCCTGCGGCACGACCGCAGCGGGTCGCACGGCTTCGGCAATGGACTCGATACCGCAGATGCCGCAGCCGGTGGGACCGGCGACGTGGCGGCGGCGCTCGCTGATGAGTGCCGCGTCATCCGACGCCAGCCACATCCGCAGCTCAATGCCGTCGTCGAGGCGAACAATTTCGAGCGAGCGGATGTCGTCGACCGATTTAACGATGCCTTCGCTCAGGCTGAAGCCGACCGCAAAATCTTCCAGGTTCTGCGGCGTTCCCATCATGACGGCGTAAGTGCCGCCATTATAGGTCAGAGCCAGCGGCGTCTCCTCCGGAATGAACCGCGTTCCTTCGGACGCGACGCCGTTGCGCCAGATTCCGCGATCGATCGCCTGGACAGCTACATGCATGCGGTTACTCCGCGGCCTCGGCCGGCGCGATGCGGCGGGATTGGCGCGCCTGGGCGTCATAGGCCTTCTGCCAGTCGGACGGGCCGTTCGAGGGCGAGACCTCGACCGCCGTCACCTTGTATTCGGGGCAGTTGGTCGCCCAGTCCGAATAGTCGGTCGTGATGACGTTGGCCTGCGTGTCCGGATGGTGGAAGGTGGTGTAGACGACGCCGGGCGCCACGCGATCGGTGATCTCCGCACGCAGCGTGGTCTCGCCGGCGCGGCTCTTCAGCCGCACCCAGTCGCCGTCGCGCACGCCGCGCTGTTCGGCATCGTGCGGATGAATCTCCAACCGGTCCTCGGCATGCCAAACCACGTTCTCGGTGCGCCTCGTCTGCGCGCCGACATTGTACTGGCTGAGGATGCGGCCGGTCGTGAGCAGCAGCGGATAACGCGGGCCGGTGCGCTCGTCGGTCGCGACATATTCGGTGACGACGAACTTGCCCTTGCCGCGGACGAAGCCGTCGATATGCATCACCGGCGTGCCCTCCGGCGCCTTCTCGTTGCAGGGCCACTGCACCGAGCCGAGCTCGTCGAGCTTGGCGTAGGAGACGCCGGAGAAGGTCGGCGTCAGCGCCGCGATCTCGTCCATGATCTCGGAAGGATGGCTGTAGTTCATCTCGAAACCCATCGCCTTGGCAAGGCCGATGGTGACCTCCCAGTCGGCCATGCCGTTCTTCGGGGTCATCACCTTGCGCACGCGCTGGATGCGGCGCTCAGCATTGGTGAAGGTGCCGTCCTTCTCGAGGAAGCTCGAGCCGGGCAGGAAGACATGGGCGTAGTTCGCGGTCTCGTTGAGGAAGAGGTCGTGGACGATGACGCATTCCATCGCGGACAGTGCAGCCACCACGTGCTTGGTGTTGGGATCGGACTGCAGAATGTCCTCGCCCTGCACGTAGATCCCCATGAAGGTGCCCTCGACCGCGGCATCGAACATGTTGGGAATGCGCAGGCCGGGCTCGGGGTTGAGCTTGACGTTCCACAGCGCCTCGAACTGATCGCGCACTGCGTCGCCGGAGATGTGGCGATAGCCGGGCAGCTCGTGCGGGAACGAGCCCATGTCGCAGGAGCCCTGCACGTTGTTCTGGCCGCGTAGCGGGTTCACGCCGACGCCGGGACGGCCGATATTGCCCGTGACCATCGCAAGGTTCGCGATCGCGATCACCGTGGTCGAGCCCTGGCTGTGCTCGGTGACGCCGAGGCCGTAATAGATCGCGCCGTTGCCGCCGGTGGCGTAGGTGCGGGCGGCTTCGCGCAGATCCTTCGGATTGACGCCGGTGAGGATGGCGGTGGCTTCCGGGCTGTTCTTGGGCTGCGCGACAAAGGCCGCCCATTCCTCGAACTCGCTCCAGTCGCAACGCTCGCGCACGAAGGCTTCGTTGACGAGGCCCTCGGTGACGATGACATGCGCCAGCGCGGTCATGACTGCGACGTTGGTGCCGGGCATCAGGGGCAGGTGCAGCGCCTTCACATGCGGCGATTCCACCATCTCGGTGCGGCGCGGATCGATCACGATCAGCTTGGCACCCTGGCGCAGCCGCTTCTTCAGGCGGGACGCGAACACCGGATGAGCGGAGGCCGGATTGGCACCGATCACAAGGACGACGTCGGTGTCCTCGACCGAGTCGAAATCCTGCGTGCCTGCGGAAGTGCCGAAGGTGGTGGCAAGGCCATAGCCGGTCGGCGAGTGGCAGACGCGGGCGCAGGTGTCGACATTGTTGTTGCCGAAGCCGGCGCGGATCAGCTTCTGCACCAGATAGGTCTCTTCATTGGTGCAGCGGGATGAGGTAATGCCGCCGATGGCATCGCGGCCGTATGTCTTCTGGATGCCGCGCATCTTGGCGGCCGCGAACGAGAACGCCTCGCCCCAGGACACTTCGCGCCAGGGATCCTCGATCCGTTCACGGATCATCGGATTGAGGATGCGTTCGCCGTGGTTGGTGTAGCCCCAGGCGAAGCGGCCCTTGACGCAGGAATGGCCGCGATTGGCCTTGCCGTCCTTGTACGGCACCATGCGCACGACTTCCTCGCCGCGCATCTCGGCCTTGAAGGTGCAGCCGACGCCGCAATAGGCGCAGGTGGTGACGACGGAGTGCTCGGGCTGGCCGATTTCGATCACCGACTTTTCGGTCAGCGTTGCGGTCGGGCAGGCCTGCACGCAGGCGCCGCAGGAGACGCATTCCGAGCCGAGGAAGCTTTCGCTCATGCCCGGCGAGACGCGGCTGTCGAAGCCACGGCCGGAGATGGTCAGCGCGAAGGTGCCTTGCACCTCCTCGCAAGCGCGGACGCAGCGCGAGCAGACGATGCACTTGGAGGGATCATAGGTGAAATAGGGATTGGACTCGTCCTTCGGCATCCAATGGTCGTTGTCGCAGCCGTGGCTTTTGCCAGGTGTCTTGGCGAAGACGTGGTTTTCGCCCTCATAGCCGTAGCGCACGTCGCGTAGGCCCACGGCGCCGGCCATGTCCTGCAACTCGCAATCGCCATTGGCACCGCAGGTGAGGCAATCGAGCGGATGGTCGGAGATGTAGAGCTCCATCACACCCTTGCGAAGCTTCTTCAGCCGCTCGCTCTGGGTATGGACGACGAGGCCGGGCATCACCGGCGTGGTGCAGGATGCCGGCGTGCCGGCGCGGCCCTCGATCTCGACGAGGCAGAGACGGCAGGAGCCGAACGCGTCGACCATGTCGGTGGCGCAGAGTTTTGGGATCTGGTGGCCCGCGTCCATCGCGGCCCGCATGATCGAAGTGCCCTCGGGCACCGTGACCTCATTGCCGTCGATGGTCAGCGTTACCATCGTTTCCGATTTGGAAGCCGGCGTGCCGAAGTCGATTTCTTCGATCAGAGACATTGTCGTTCTCCTATTCCGCGGCCTGAAGCGTGGTCGGCGCCGGAATGAAATCCTCCCGGAAGTGCTTCAATGCGCTGAGCACGGGGTAGGGCGTGAAGCCGCCGAGTGCGCAGAGCGAGCCGAATTTCATGGTGTTGCAGAGGTCCTCGACCAGCGCGATGTTTTCATGGACGCGCTCGCCGTTGATGATCTTCTCGATGGTCTCGACGCCGCGGGTCGAGCCGATCCGGCACGGCGTGCACTTGCCGCAGGATTCGACGGCGCAGAATTCCATGGCAAAGCGCGCCTGCCTGCGCATGTCGACGCTGTCGTCGAACACGACGATGCCGCCATGGCCGATCAGGCCATCGCGCGCTGCGAAGGCCTCGTAGTCGAACGGCGTGTCGAACAGGGCACGGGGGAAATAGGCCCCTAACGGACCGCCGACCTGCACGGCGCGGACCGGCCGGCCCGTGAACGTGCCGCCACCGATGTCGTCGACGAGCTCGCCGAGCGTCACGCCGAAAGCGGTTTCATACAGCCCGCCATAGCGGATGTTGCCGGCGAGCTGGATCGGCATCGTGCCGCGCGAGCGGCCCATGCCGAAATCCGCATAGGCATTGGCACCCTCGGCGAGGATGAAGGGGACGGCCGCGAACGACAGCACGTTGTTGATGACGGTCGGCTTGCCGAACAGGCCGTGATGCGCCGGCAGCGGCGGCTTGGCCCGCACGATGCCGCGGCGGCCTTCGAGGCTCTCCAGCAGCGAAGTTTCCTCGCCGCAGACGTAAGCACCGGCGCCGACCCGGACTTCGAGGTCGAAGCTGTGGGTGGATCCGCCGATCTTGTCGCCGAGATAACCGCCGCGCTTGGCAGCCCGGATCGCAGCGTTCATCGCTTCGACCGCATGCGGATATTCGCTGCGGATGTAGATGTAGCCCTTGGTCGCGCCGACGGTGATGCCGGCGATGGTCATGCCCTCGATCACCAGGAAGGGATCGCCTTCCATGATCATGCGGTCGGCGAAAGTGCCGCTGTCGCCTTCGTCGGCGTTGCAGACGATGAACTTACGGTCGGCCTTGGCCTGCGTGACCGTCTTCCATTTGATGCCGGTCGGGAAGCCGGCGCCACCGCGGCCGCGCAGGCCCGAGGCCGTGACTTCGTTGAGGATCGCATCCGAGCCGAGTGACAGCGCGCGCTCCAGCCCCTTGTAGCCGCCATGGGCGCGGTAGTCGTCGAGCGAACGCGGGTCGATCACGCCGCAACGGGCGAAGGTGAGGCGGGTCTGGCGCTTCAACCAAGGAATCTCGTCGGTCGCCCCCAACCGCAGCAGATGTGGCGTGTTGCTCGCGAGCGCGTCGAGCAGGGAGGGCACATCGGCTTCAGTAACCGGGCCGAAAGCGATCCGGCCCTGTGGCGTCGCCACCTCGACCAGCGGCTCCAGCCAGTACATGCCGCGCGAGCCGGTCCTGACGATCTCGACTGCAATTCCGCGCCCGGCTGCTGCCTGCTCAAGCGCCAGCGCAACCTGATCAGCACCAACGGCGATCGCGCCGGCGTCGCGTGAGACGAACAGACGCAAGCTCATCGCTGTGCCTCCACAATCAACGCATCAAGGCGCTTCTGATCGAGCCTGCCGATGAGGCGGCCGTCGAGCATTGCGGACGGGGCGGTGGCGCACAGGCCGAGGCAGTAGATCGGCTCCAGCGTGACACGATCGTCGGCCGTCGTGTTGCCGAGCGACACGCCGAGTTTTGCTTCGGCGCGCGCCGCCAAGGCATCGCCGCCCGCGGCCTGGCAAGCCTCCGCGCGGCAGAGCTTCAGCACGTGGCGGCCGGCCGGCTTGTGGCGGAAATCATGATAGAACGTGAATACGCCGTGGACTTCGGCGCGCGACAGGTTGAGCGCCTGCGCGACCATGGGAATGGCGGCCTCCGGCACGTAGCCGAACGCCTCCTGCAGCGCGTGCAAGATGACGAGCGTCGCGCCCTCCTGGTTGGCGTGCTCGGCGATGATTTCGGCGCCGCGCGTCTCGTTCCAAGGCTCAAAAACCGCTGTCATTCTTCGTTCTCAACCAGAGCGTTTCCTTGGGCGCAAACTAGTTGGAATCATTCGAAGATCAATAAAGCTGTCCCGTGCTGCGATTGCGAATTCGGATCGATTTGCAACCGCAATCGACCGATACGAATTGGTAATGGAAGTTGGATCGGCTGCCGGTTTTTGCGTGTTGGCGCAGGCCCGGCGTGCTAGCTTGCATGCCACGATGGAATTCGAGGGGACGGCCGGTTGATCGACAAACTTGAACTATTGCTGGCGCTGGCGAAGGAGCGGCATTTCGGACGCGCGGCGGAGGTCTGCGGCGTGACGCAACCGACGATGTCGACCGGGCTCAAGCAGCTCGAGGAGATTCTCGGCGTGATGCTGGTGCAGCGCGGCTCCCGTTTCCAGGGGTTCACCCCGGAAGGCGAGCGGGCGCTCGACTGGGCGCGGCGGATCGTGGGTGATGCCCGCGCGATGCGTGACGAGATCAACGGGCTGAAGCATCAGCTCTCCGGCGAGATCCGCATCGCGGCGATCCCGACCGTGCTCGGCATGGTCGCCGCGCTGACGACGCCATTTCGCGCAAGGCATCCCGAGGTGCGTTTCAGCATCCGCTCAACGACCTCATCGGAGGTGCTGGGATTGCTCGAAAATCTCGAGGTCGATGCGGGGCTGACCTATATCGAGAACGAGCCGATCGGCAAGGTGCGGACCATTCCGCTCTACAACGAGAGCTATCGTTTGCTGACGTCGCCGGACGGAATGTTTGGCGATCGCGAGACGGTAACCTGGAAGGAGGTCGGGCAGGTGCCGCTATGCTTGCTGACGCCCGACATGCAGAACCGCCGCATCATCGACCGCGCGCTGCGTTCGGTCGGCGCGGAGGCGACGCCGACGCTGACCTCGAATTCGCTGCTGGTGCTGTTCACGCATGTGAAGACGGGGCGCTGGGCGAGCGTGATGCCGGCCAAGCTCGCCGAGACGCTCGGCCTGTCCGACACGGTGCGCTCGATCCCGATCACCGATCCCGACGTCAATTACAGCATCGGCATGGTGATCCCGCAGCGCGATCCGATGACGCCGCTGATCGCAGCGCTGGTCAATGTCGCGCGGGAAGTCGCGCCGTCGCTGCAGCTGTAGGGATCACGCCGCCGCCGAAATCCCAGACGCCGCCTTGATCGCGTCGCGCGGCAGGGTCACGCGGACGACGGTGCCGACCTCGATCTTGGAGCGCAGCCGCATCGAGCCGCCGTGGAGCTGCGCCAGCGAGCGGGCGATCGCAAGGCCGAGGCCCGAGCCGTGATAGGTCTTGGTGAGCTGGCTCTCCACCTGCTCGAACGGGCGGCCAAGCCGCGCCAGCGAATGCGGCGCGATGCCGATGCCGGTGTCGGCGATCATCAGCACGATCCGGTCGTCGAGTTGCCGGCTGCGCACCACGACGCGTCCGCCGTCCGGCGTGAATTTCACGGCGTTGGAGAGCAGGTTGACGATGATCTGCTTGGTGGCGCGGCGGTCGGCAACGACGGAGATGGATTTTGCGATGTCGGCATCGAGCGTAATGTGCTTGTCCTGAGCCCGGCCGGTGACGACCCGTAAGGATTCCGCCAGCGTCCGCGACAGGTCGAGCTCTTCCATGTCGAGCTTCATGCGACCCGCCTCGATCTTGGACATGTCGAGGATGTCGTTGATGACCTCGAGCAGATAGTGGCCGCTGGTCAGAATGTCCTGGCAGTATTCCTGGTACTTTTCGCTGCCGAGCTCGCCGAACATGCCCGAGCCCATGATCTCGGAGAAGCCGATGATGGCGTTGAGCGGCGTGCGCAGCTCGTGGCTCATATTGGCGAGGAATTTCGACTTGGTCTGGTTGGCTTCCTCGGCGCGGGTCTTCTCGCGTTGGTACTTCTCGGCGAGGTCGGCAAGCTCGACCGCCTGGCGCTCCAGGGCCGCCTGCGAGCGCTTCAGGTCGATGACGGTGGCGCGCAGGCGCAGATCGTTGTCGACCAGCTTCTGCTCGTGCTCCTTGATGCGGGTGATGTCGGTGCCGACCGAGACGTAGCCGCCGTCCTTGGTGCGGCGCTCGCTGATGTGCAGCCAGCTGCCATCGTCGAGCTGCGCCTCGAAGGTGCGCGCGCCGGGGCCTTGGGCAGCGGTCTCGTTGTGGCGGGTGCGCACCTCCGGCATGCGGCCGACCTCGAGCACGGTCTCGTAGGAGGTGCCGGGGATCACGGCGGTGTCGGGCAGCTTGTGCAGGCGCTGGAAGTGCGAGTTGCAGAGCACGAGGCGGTCGCTCGCGTCCCACAGCACGAAGGCTTCCGGGATGGTCTCGATCGCGTCGCGCAGACGGAGGTCGGCTTCCACGGTCCTCTCGGCGAGGCTCTTCTGTTCGGTGATGTCGACGGCGATCCCGATCAGGTGCACGCTGGAATCGGTCGCCCCGCGCGTCTTCTCGCAGCGGACGCGGAGCCAGATCCAGTGGCCGTCGACATGCTGCATCCGGAAGGTCTGGTCGATGTGGTCGATCTTCTCGGAGATGAGCTGGTCGGCGATCGCGAACAGGTCGATGTCGTCGGACTTCACCAGCGCGTTGACCTCGCCGAAGGTGAGGAGCTCGTTGCGGCCATCGAGGCCCAGCATCGAGAACATCGACTGCGACCAGAAGATCCGGCCGCGCGACAGGTCCCAGTCCCACAGGCCGCAACGGCCGCGGTTGAGCGCGGTGTCGATCCGGCCGCGCACGGCGTCGTTGATGAGGTCGCCTTCGCGGGCGCGGGTGGACTGCCAGTGGAAGGCGAAGCCCAGGATCAGGACGACGAATCCGGTGGTCGCCGACAGCGTCACCGAGAGCGCGGCGTCCGAGCCCCAGATCGGCTCGTTGCGCTCCTGGATCACGGTGACGAAGCCGGGCAGCGACTTGATCTGCCGCGAGGTCGCCATCGCGGCATTGCCGCTCGGCAGCGTCATGTCGGAGACGTTGCCGTCGCGCGTCGGCGCTGCGAGCAATTGTGCGGTCGTGATGGCATCGAGCAGGCGGTCGTTGCCGGAAGGGTCACTGTCGACCGGAACGCGGGCGAGGAGACGGCGATCGACGCCGGCCGAGGTGACGATGACGTGGCGGCCCGAGGCCGTGCCCCAGGACGGGATCATATCCGGCAACAGCGCCGGCAGGCTCTCGATGTTCTTGAGCCGCTCCTGACGGGCGGAGGTCAGGCGGTCGATGCGTTCGGCGAGCAGGTCGGCCAGCGCCGAGATGTCGTGCCGGATCACCAGCCGCTTCTGACGCGTCTGATCGACGACCTGCACGAACGCGCCGAGGCAGATCGTGATCAGGAACGCGATGATGAGCGTCGGCACGGCGCGACGAAGCGCCGGCTCTGCAATCAAGAGCCGATGATAGGCAGGTTTCGCGATCGATTGCGCCAATCCCTTGATCGAATCGGATTGGACGCACGCGTTCGCGGCGTCTGCACGCGACATGCCTTCGGCCCCCTAAAAACCTGCTTGCAACTGAAGTTCGGAGGCAGCCCCACATCGCTTCCGAATCACAGCGATTTGAATCCAGTTTTCGCGGGGTGTCGAGAGTCAATGAATCGTTAACGCGAAATTATTCTTATCCCACGCGCAGTTTGCGCATCGCGCGTCCGCAAACGCACGGGCGCGAGGAGTCCGAAACGAGAACGTGTGACTCCTCGCACGCTCTCCGTCACGCACGCGGCGGTTCGGCGTGGCTGATCACGCGCTTCACGCTCGGGAACGCGCGCCGCAGCGCGCGCTCGATGGCGTCGACGTGCTCGTGCACCTTGATCACGCTCATCGACGGCGCGGCGCGGCAGTGGAAATTGACGATCTCGCCGGCGTCGGTGTTGCGGACGCGCACATTATGGATGTCGTGGATCTCGCCGCCGGCGGCATATTCGGTCAGCGCGGCGGCGATGGCCTGGACGCGTTCCGGCGCGGCATCGACCCCGAACGGCAGTTCCGGTTCCAGCGGCTCGATGTGGACGTCGACCTCGACGTCCTCGCCGAACTCCTCCTGGATGTTGCGCTCCAGCGTGTTGGCGACTTCGTGGGCGGCCTCTAACTGCATCCCGGCGTCGACCTCGAGGTCGATGCTGACGATCAGCTTGGCGCCGAGATCGTGCACCGTGACGTGGTGGACGGCGAGGCCCGAATTGCGCGCGATGACCATGATGCGGTCGCGCACGGTCTCGTTGTCGCGTGCGACGGGAACGGCGGTGAAGGAGAGGTCGGTGTCGCCGAACGCCTTGGCGACGGCGGCTTGCGCGTTGTGCTTGATGTCCTCGACGCGGTCGATCGGATAGGTCCGCGGCACCTTGACGATGGTGTCGATGAACGTGGTCGCCCCGACCATGCGCACCCGCAGCCGCTCCACGTCGATCACGCCCGGGACGCTTCGGATCGCGGCCGTAGCCTTCTCCTGCGCGCCCTCCGGGGCGCGGTCGACCAGCGTCTGCACGGTCGAGCCGGCCATGCGCAGGCCGAGAGCTGCGATCATCACGGCGACCGCGGCGGCCGCCGCGGCATCGCCCCACCAGAAGCCGAGGGCGGCGAGGATCAGGCCGATGATCACGGCGAAGGAGCCCATCACGTCGGAGGCGAAATGCAGCGCGTCGGCGGCGAGCGCCTGGCTCCTGGTCTCGCGCGCGGCGCGATGCAGGGCGCGGGCGCGCCAGAGATTGACGACGATGTCGATCACCAGCACGACGAAGGGCACGGCCGAAATGGTCGGCGGCGGTGTTCCCTCGCGCAGCCGGCTGTAGGCCTCGACCAGGATGCCGCCGGCGAGCACGTAGAGCAGGGCAGTAACGCCGAGCGCAGAGACGCTCTCCAGCTTGCCGTGGCCGTAATGGTGCTCCTCATCGGCCGGCTTGTCCGACACCCGCACCACCGCCCAGGTGATGATGGTCGCGACCAGGTCGATCGAGGAGTGCAGCGCCTCGGAGATCAGCGCGAGGGAGCCGATCGCGATGCCGACCGCGAACTTGGCCGCCGCCATGCCGCCGCTGGCGAAGATCGAGATCGCGGCGACCGAGGTTTTGTTGTGCTGGGAGGTCATGGCGGGGATTTAGCAGCCCGGGGGTGAACATCAAGCGGCGATCCACAGCTGTTGTCGCTAGTGATTTGCAGGAGCGATCCGGTCTTGCTCCGGCCTCGTAGGGTGGGCAAAGGCGCGTTGGCGCCGTGCCCACCATTCGTCCGTGATGGATACAGATCGTGGGCACGCTTCGCTTTGCCCACCCTACGGGACCGCTGTCGGCGCTCTACGGCACCGTCACCACGATCTTCCCCAAATGCTTGTTCGCCTCCATGTGCTCGAACGCCTGGTCGATGTCGTCGAATGCGAACACCCGGTCGATCGGCAGCTGCAGTTTTCGCGACTCCACCGCGCCCCAGATGTCCTTCCTGACCTCCTCGAAGATCTCGCGGACCTCCTCGATGGTGCGGGTGCGGAAGGTGACGCCGACATAGTCGATGCGGCGCGCGGCGTGCAGGTCGAAGTTGAAATCGGCATGGGTGCCGCCGAGCCGGCCGACATTGACGATGCGGCCCTTCACTTTGGTCGCCGCAAGGTTCTGGCTCGCGACCTTGCCCGAGACCTGGTCGACGATGAGGTCGACGCCTTCACCGTTCGTCGCCTTCAGCACCTCGTCGACCCATTTCGGATCGGAGCTGTCGACGGCGAGGTCGGCGCCGTACTCCTTCAGCCGGCCGCGGCGCGTGGCGTCGGTCGACGAGCCGATCACGAGCTTTGCGCCCTTGAGTTTTGCAATCTGCATCGCCATCAGGCCGACACCGGAGCTGGCGCCCTGGATCAGCACGCTCTGGCCCGCCTGCACGCCACCGACGGTGACGACGGCGTTGTGCATGGTCGCGAGCGCGACGGGCAGGGTGGCGGCTTCCTCGAAGTTCATGTTCGAGGGCGCGCGGAACAGCCGGCCGTGATCGGCGAGTGTGTACTCGGCAAATGCCGCGCCGCCCGAGCCCATGATGCGGTCGCCGATCTTGACGCCCTTGGCATCCGGCCCGAGCTCGGCGACCTCGCCGGCCCATTCCATGCCGAGCACGGTGCCGGCGCCGCCGGCCGCGCCGTGGGCGTGCCCCTTGCGCATGCCGGTGTCGGCGCGGTTGAGCCCGCAGGCGCGGACGCGCACCAGCACCTGCGTGCCTTTCGGCTTTGGTTGAGCGACGTCGGAAATCCTAGCGCCCTCAGGGCCGTAGACGTAAGCCTTCATGGATTGCTCTCGCTTCTTGCGGTGATTATTCGGCGGCTTCGCGTTGCGGCTGAACGATCATGCCCTCGAGCCGGCTACGGATGATCGCTTCCGCCTCGCGCACGATGCGGGAGATGAGCTCGGCGCAGGTCGGGATGTCCTGGATCAGGCCCTGCACCTGGCCGGCCGACCAGATGCCTTCGTCGGAATTCCCGGTCGCATAGACCATCTTGCCGCGGGCACCGGCGACGAGGTCGCGGATGTCCTCGAACTTGGCGCCTTCCTTCTCCATCGCGACGACCTTGGTCGAGATCTCGTTCTTGGCGACGCGCGAGGTGTTGCGCATGGTGCGGAAGATCAGCTCGGTCTCGCGCTCGTCATTGGCGACGATTCTCTCCTTGATGAGCTGGTGGATCGGGCTTTCGCTGGTCGCCATGAAGCGCGTGCCCATGTTGATGCCGTCGGCGCCCAGCGCCAGCGCGGCGACGAGGCCGCGGGCGTCGGCAAAGCCACCCGAGGCGATCATCGGGATCTTGATCCTGTTGGCGGCGGCGGGGATCAGGATCAGGCCGGGCGTATCATCCTCGCCGGGATGGCCGGCGCATTCGAAGCCGTCGATCGAGATGGCGTCCACGCCCATGCGCTCGGCCGAGAGCGCATGGCGGACGCTGGTGCATTTGTGCACGACCTTGACGCCGTGCTTCCTGAACTCGTCGACATGCTCCTGCGGCTTGTTGCCGGCGGTCTCGACCACCTTGATGCCGCTCTCGATGATGGCGGCGCGGTATTCGGCATAGGGCGGCGGCTTGATCGCGGGCAGGATGGTGAGGTTGACGCCGAACGGCTTGTCGGTGAGGTCGCGGCAACGCGCGATCTCCTTGGTCAGATCCTCCGGCGTCGGCTGGGTCAGCGCCGTGATGAAGCCGAGCGCGCCGGCATTGGCAACGGCGGCGACCAGCTCGGCGCGGCCGACCCATTGCATGCCGCCCTGGACGATCGGGTGCTCGACGCCGACGAGTTTCGTGAACCGTGTCTGCAACATGACGTGTGTGTCCCCCTGGGATGGCCCGCAGGCTCTGTTGTCGGTTGATGGCGCAAGGATGCCGCCCGGGTCGGGAAATGTCTATTGCGCGGGCGTGCGGTGGGGGCGGGGCGATCATGCGGGCGGTGGGGATGATTCCGCGGGGCGGATAATTTTGTTCCGTCATCCCCGCGCAACCGCGAAGCGGTTGTCGCTGGAGGTGCGAGCTGCACGGTGCGAAGCAAGGTGCAGCAAGCCTCGAAGGATGAACGGCCACGCTGCGAAAGCCGGGCTGTCGCCCTTCGAGGCTTGCTCGGTGGCGCGATGCGCCCCTGAGCGCGCACCTCAGGGACGATCATAGATTTGGACCCGCGGCAATAAGCAGTTTGTGCTCGTCGCAGACACACCTTCGCGCTCTCGCGGCATCTGCGCCCGAGCTTTGCTTCGTCGCGTTGCCCTCATGAAAGACAAGGGCGCAGGGAAGGCCGGGCGCCGGCTGGCACCCGTAAGTCCGTGCGCGAAAAAGATGCACACGGGGTGGACCACAGGTGAGCCGAACGCCCGGCCTTCCCTGCGCGATGGTTTACGGCGTACTTCGTGCTCTCCCCGGGGAGCGATGCACTATTGCCCCCGTCGCCTTGCGGATGATTGATGCGCGCACCGGTTGGCCGCCACATCACCGCAGGACTTGACGCACAGACCCCGGGCGTCAGGACCACACGACTTGACCGTCCGCGCACGTCTTCGCATGTCGCTTCGAGTGCTGGCGCGTGCTCACGCCCGAAGCCATGCGAAGACGCTGTCGGCGCCGGGTCGTATGCGCGAAGCGCTTTGCTCACGGTTTCCCGCCCTGCAATGCTGCTCGCGCCCGACGCCGTCGCGTCCATCGCACCCCGGCCCGCGGTTCGTGACGATCGCGATCCGCCCCTTGTCTCGGGCCAGGGTGGCTTGTGTGTACGACAAATCCGAATTTCGGTAAAGTGGAATATTTTGGCGGGCGGGGATTGACAAGCACAGTGGAGAAATTGGCGGGTGTTTTGCCCGACGGGCGAGGGCGCTCCGAACGTGTCGGAGCGCTATGCGCACCGCTGCGTCAACCACCGTCATTGCGAGCGCAGCGACTTGTCCGCCGAAGCCTTTGGCGAAGGCGGAAGCAATCCAGAATCCCTCCGCGGAAACACTCTGGATTGCTTCGCAAGGGCTTGCCTCGCAATGACGCCGGAGGTGACGGCGGCGGGTTCGTAGCCCGGATGGAGCGTAGCGCAATCCGGGGCCTGTGCGACGAGCGAAGGCGGTCCCGGATTTCGCTTTCGCTCCATCCGGGCTACGAGGCCGCCGCTACAGGGCAGCTACTCCGCCGACAGCCGCACCATCTGGCGGCCGCCGTTCATGTCCTTGAGGCTGTTGACGAAGTTTTCCGGGCGCTGCCAGCGATACGGGACCTTCAGGCCCATGAACTCGGCGATGTCGCCGATGAAGCCGGTGCAGTTGGTGGTCTCGGCGTTCCAGACCGGCGAGCTCGCCTGCAGTTTCTTGATGTAGGCGAACACGCGCTTGGCGTCGGCCTCGTTCAGATAGACGCGGTAGCTCGCGGTCAGATATTCCGGATCGAGATCGCCGTAGCTCGCACCGGTCTCCGACGGCACGAAGGTGATGTGGCCGAGCACGTAAGCCAGCGTGTCGCCGGCGGGCGTGAGGCCTGCGACCTCGACCGCCTTCTCGCTGGTCTTGCCGTACCAGACGAAGGCATGGCCCCAGCTCGCGGCCGTGCGGGCGCGGAAGTCGACGTAATAGGGACCCTTCTCCACACGCGCGACGGAGCGCCGCGCCGCTTGCGGCTGAGGCCGCGATGTGGAGTCGGTCGTGGCAAGCGCGTTGGCGTCAGCAACGCGCTTGTTCGCTTCGTGGGCCGAGGCCGAGGGCGTCGTACACGCGATCATGGCCGCGAGGGCGAACCCCGCAAGGATGCAGGGTCCCGATCGATCAGGTTTGTTCGTCACGCTGTGCCCCTCGACTGTCGGCCGCTTACGCTAGTCTTGCTTGCGTTTCAGTAACGCGCAGCGACCGGGCCGGGCGCCTTGCCGATCGGGGCCTTTCCAACCGGGCTCTTGCCAATCGGCATCTTGCCGATCGGCGCCTGCTCGGCCGGATAGACCGGCACGGGCTGGCGGCGCGGCAGATCCGCAGCGTTCGCAGCCGTCACCAGAGCAAGCGTGGCACCCAGAGCAATTACAATCTTCTTCACAGCGATACCCCTAGAAGGTTTGGTCCAAACACGGCAGTGCCGTGCCCCCCAGACACGCCTCACAGAAGGGCGGCGGAATGCGACGACAGTGCGGCACCCCCGCGACATGTTGGCGGCATATCTCTGACGCGCGCAGATGTGATGTGTCTGGATGTTTCGGAGTGCGGACCGCGGTGCCGTAGCCCGGAAGAGCGTAGCGATATCCGGGGTGCTTTGCGGGTCGTCCGTCCCGGATGTCGCTTGGCTCATCCGGACTGCGGCGCCGTGCGCGCTATCATTTCCCGAGGAAGTTCGAGCGCATCTTGTCGGCGAACCAGACCGCGAAGATCGCACCGAACGCGAGAGCAAAGTACAGAGCTGTCCACAAAAGTGCATTACCTGCATTCGTCATGGCATCCTCCCTGGCGTCAGAAATTGACTGCCGGGAAGGATAAGGCGGCCGTGCTGGCGCGATTTGCGCCGGATCAATTTTGCCGCGCTGCAGCGAGAATAAGTGAGTAGCCCGCACGAGCGTAGCGCATGCGGGACCAAGCGAAGAGCCGTCCCGGATGTCGCTGCGCTCATCCGGACTACGGGACGGTGTTCGCGGCTACAGCCGAAACTCGTTGGTGAGCTCGCCGATGCCGTCGATCGCGACGGTGACGGTGTTGACCGGCTCCTTCATCACGCCGACGCCGACCGAGGTGCCGACGGCGATGAGGTCGCCGGGGAGCAGGGTCATGTCGTGGGAGATCTTGCTGACCAGCTGCTGCGCCGAGAAGATCATGTCGGAGATCGGGTAGTTCTGCCGCTCCGCGCCGTTGAGGATGGTGCGGACGGTCAGCTTGGCCGGATCGAGGCCGGTTGCGATGACGGGACCGAACGGGCCGTAATCGTCGATGCCCTTGGCGCGGGCCCATTGCGGGAAGGTAGGGTCGCTGGTCAGGATGTCGTTGGCGGTGATGTCGTTGACGCAGGTGTAACCGAAGATGAAGCTGTTGGCTTCGCTGGGGGAGACACGCGCGCAGGTCTTGCCGATGACGATGCCGAGCTCGCCTTCATAGGTGGTCTTGCCGTCGTAATAGGAGGGACGGCGGATCACGGCGCCCGGCGTCGTGATGGTGGTGGTGGCCTTGAGCAGATAAAGCGGCTCCGGCGGTTCGGGCTGGTTCAGCTTGGCGGCGAGCGCGTGGAAATTATTCCAGAGCGCGACGATCTTGCTGGGCGCGCAAGGCGCCAGCAGCTCGACCTCCGACAGCGCCAGGATCTTGCCGGTCGCGGTGTTGCGGCCGAACATCTCGCCCTCGTGCACGCTGATGCCCGATGACGTCAGCGTGCCGAAACCGGTCGCGCCATTATTCCGGAAGCGCAGCCACTGCTTCATCTCGCCCGCCATCACGCCACCGCCAGTGCGCGGGGATCTGACGGCGTCGAAACGCCGTCATAGAGCCCGGCGATGCGGGCGCGCTGGGTCACCATCGCCAGCACCGAATCGAGCGCGGGCGTCGCGATGCCGGTGAGGCGGCCCATCTCCTGCACCACGGTGACGAGCGGGTCGATCTCCATCGGGCGGCCGCGCTCGAGATCCTGGAGCATCGAGGTCTTGTGCGCGCCGACCTTGCGGGCGCCCTCGATGCGGCGCTCGACGTCGACGCGGAACTTGACACCGAAGGTCTCGGCGATCGCTTGTGTCTCCACCATGATCGCGCGCGACAGCGCTCGGGTAGACGGATCGGTGCAGATCACGTCGAGCGTTGCATGGGTCAACGCGCTGATCGGGTTGAAGCAGACATTGCCCCACAGCTTGAGCCAGATCTCGTCGCGGATGCGGTCGAGCACCGGCGCCTTCAGCCCGGCCGCGACGAACAGATCCGCGAGGCGCTGCACGTCGCTGGTGATCTCGCCGGAGGGCTCGCCGAGCGGGAAGTTGTTGCCGTAGACGTGGCGGATCACGCCGGGCGCCTCGATCTCGGTGGCGGGATAGACGATGCAGCCGATGGCGCGCTCGGCGCCGATTTCGCGCCACTGCCGCCCGCCGGGGTCGATGCTCTCCAGCGTCGAATTCTCGTATTGGCCGCCGTGCTTGTAGAAGTACCAATAGGGGATGCCGTTGACGGCGGTGACGATGCGGGTGTGCGGCCCGAGCAGCGGCTGCATCTTCTCGATCACGCCGGTGATGGAATGGGCCTTCAGCGTGATGATGATGTAGTCCTGCGCGCCGAGCTCGGCGGGATCGTCGGTGCAGCGCGGATGCACGGTGTGCTTCTCCTCGCCCGCGAGCAGCGTCAGGCCGCGCTCGCGCATTGCGGCAAGGTGCGCGCCGCGCGCGATGAGGCTGACATCGGCGCCTGCGCGCGCAAGCTGAACCCCGAGATATCCGCCGATTGCGCCGGCGCCGTAGATGCAGATCTTCATGAAATCCTCGCGGGAGACCGGAATTTTGGGACGAAAGATCCGGTCCGGCTCGAACGCGTCCGAGCCGGCCGGTAGTCACAGGGGAAGAGTGCGTCGCTTCAGGCTGCCGCTTGCGGCTTGCCGTTGATGGCCTCGTCCATGGCAGCTGCGATGTCGCGCATGCTGATGACGGAGACGAGGCTGTAATCGTCGATGACAGGCAAATGGCGGATGTGATGCCGGTTCATCAGATGCCGGACCTGCTCGATCGTATCGCTGGAGCTGCAGGACACCAGCTGCTGCACCGAGACGAGCTGCGAGACCTTGACGTTGACGGCGTTCGCGCCGTGCTCGGCGACGGCGCGCACCACGTCGCGCTCGGTGAACATGCCGACGGCGGTATTACCCTCGGAGCGGACCACGTCCTTGACCACGAGAGCGCTGATGTTGTTGGCGCGCATCAGCTTGGCGGCGATACCTACCGTTTCGTTCATTCGCACCGTGACAACGCGCGGCGTCTTCTTGCGCAGAATGTCTCCGACCAGCATTGCAACCTCCCTGGGTGAATGTTGCGAGAAGTGTGGTATACATAATGCCAATCGTCAAGCGCTGGTTTGGGCGATCCGAAAAATCTTGCGACAGTAATACTGACGTTTGCCGTGCGCGAAAAAGAAAAGGGGCGCATCGCTGCGCCCCTTGGTCGATCCCTGCAATGTAAGTGGCGGCTACGCCGTCTCGGTCTTTGCAGTGGTCTTGGCGCTGCCGGTTGCGATGTTCGCGCTCTCGACTTCCTTGCCGAGGATGAAGGAGCGGCGCATCGGCTTGATCACGAACAGCGCCGTCAGCGCCGCCGTCGCGTTCAAGGCGACGGCGACCACGAACACGGCCTTCCAGCCGTAGGTCGCCGAGATCACGCTGGCGAGCGGGACGAGCAGGGAGGCGGTGCCCTTCGCGGTGTAGAGCATGCCGTTGTTGGTGGTCGCGAATTTCGAGCCGAAGGTGTCGCCGCAGGTCGCGGGGAACAGCGAGTAGATCTCGCCGAACACGCCGAAATACACCGCGGTCGCGAGCACGAACACGACCGGGACATGGCCGTAAGCCGACAGCGTCAGCAGCATCAGCGCCGCGGTGCCGAAGGCGATGAACATGGTGTGCTCGCGGCCGATCGTGTCGGAGACCCAGCCGAAGAAGGGGCGTCCGAAGCCGTCGAGGATGCGGTCGAGCGAGATCGCGAAGGTCAGTGCCGCCATCTGGAAGCCGGCCAGCGTGACCGGGGTGTCGGCGATCTTGAAGTCGTGCGCGATCGGGCCGATCTGCGCCGCTGTCATCAGGCCGCCGGATGCGACCATGACGAAGACGAGATACATCACCCAGAAAATAGGGCTGCGCAGCACCTGCGGCGGGGTGAAGTCGATCTTGGTCTGCGGCAGGTTGAGCTGCTTCTTCTTCGGCGGGATCGAGAGCCGCGGCGGCTGGATGAAGAAGGCGAGCACGAACACGATCACGCCCTGGCCGATGCCGAAGGTGAAGAAGGCGTGCTGATAGCCGCTCGATGCGATCATGGTTGCGATCGGCACGATGGTGAGCGCGGCGCCGGCGCCGAAGCCGGCCGCGGTCGCGCCGGCGGCAAGGCCCCGGCGGTCGGGAAACCATTTCAGCGCGTTGCCGACGCAG
Organism: Bradyrhizobium sp. Rc3b; assembly: GCF_900114915.1. Lineage (GTDB taxonomy): Bacteria > Pseudomonadota > Alphaproteobacteria > Rhizobiales > Xanthobacteraceae > Bradyrhizobium. The sequence continues at coordinate 223,452 of NZ_FOUS01000006.1, read as the reverse complement.
GTGCCGTACACCGCGCCCGCGCCCATGCCGCCGATGATCGCGGCCGCGTAGAGCAAAGTGAGACTGTCGGCATAGGAGTTGAGAATCCAGGACAGCGCGATCATCACGCCGCCGAACATGACGACGATGCGCGGGCCGTATTTGTCGACGAACCAGGCTTCGATCGGCACCAGCCAGGTCTCGGTGACGACGAAGACGGTGAAGGCGAGCTGGATCGCGGCGCGTCCCCAGTGGTGGGCCGCATCGATCGGATCGACGAACAGCGTCCAGCCATATTGCAAATTGGCGATCATCGCCATGCAGACGATGCCCATGACGAGCTGGAGCCAACGGAAACCGGTGCGAAGAGGCGCGGCCGTGACGGCGCCGTCCGTGCTGGAAATCATCAAGAAACCTCCCAACGCGCCTGATTGATCGCGACTTTGGATGGCAAGATGACCCAGTGTCGCAAATGTTGTGGCTTATCGTCGCAAGCGCGGCACGGAGCTTGGTATACCATATTCCAGAATGCAAGCCCTAACTGCGGCGGATTGTCACAAATCTGCGGTTCCATTGGAGGGGAACGGCGCTGCAAGACGTCGCCAAAACGAAAACGCCCGGCCGTGAGGCCGGGCGTCTGCTTGATGAAGAGCTGTGATGGAGCGTGTCAGATGGTCGATTTGGCCACCACGACCTTGCGCCAGGGCTTGAGCACCGCGATCGCCAGCAGCGAAGCCAGGATGTTGGCACCGGCCGCGATGATGAACACGCTGTCCCACGTGCCCGACGACTGCTGCATGTAGTTGCCGATCGGGACCAGCAGCGCGGCGGTGCCCTTCGCGGTGTAGAGCAGGCCGGCATTGGTGGTCGCGAACTTGGCGCCGAACGTGTCGGTGCAGGTCGAGGGGAACAGCGAGTAGATCTCACCCCAGGCGAAGAACACGAAGCCCGAGAGCAGCACGAACCAGATCGGATCGTGGCCCCAGAGGTAGAGCATCCAGATGCCGAAACCTTCCATGCCGAAGGCGATGAACATCGTGTTCTCGCGGCCGATCATGTCGGAGATCCAGCCGAAGAACGGACGCGTCAGGCCGTTGAGCACGCGGTCGATGGTGGCCGCGAACGTCACTGCCGTCATCGTCACCGCCATCAGCGTGACCGGCACGTTGTCGACCTTCCAGTCGGCCGCGATGGGCTTCAGGTTGGCCGTCACCATCAAGCCGCCGGCGCCGACGATCACGAACATGAAGTACATCAGCCAGAAGATCGGCTGACGCAGCACCTCGGTCGGCTGGTAGTTGCGCCGGGTCTGCAGCAGGTTGGCATTGGCCACCACGGTCGGCACCTGGCCTGCTTTCGGCGCGAGCAGGAAGAAGGCGAGGATGCAGATGATGATGCCCTGTCCGAGGCCGAAATAGAGGAAGGTGGTCTGGAATCCACTGTCCTTGATCATGGCCTGGATCGGCGCGACGGTGAGCGCGGAGCCCGCACCGAAGCCCGCGGCGGTGATACCCGCGGCAAGACCGCGCTTGTCCGGAAACCACTTCAGCGCGTTGCCGACGCAGGTGCCGTAGACGCCGCCGGCGCCGATGCCGGCGATGATCATGCCGAGATAGTAGCCGTTGAGCGAGGTGGCCTGGGCGTTGATCGCCCAGCCGATGGCGCAGAGCACGCCGCCAACCAGCACGACGATGCGCGGACCGTATTTGTCGACGAACCATCCTTCGACCGGGACCAGCCAGGTCTCAAACAGGACGAAGAGTGTAAAGGCCCATTGGATCGACGCGCGATCCCAGCCGAACTTCTTCTGGATGTCAGGGACGAAGAACGTCCAGCCGTACTGATAATTGGCGATCATCACCATCGCGGCGACGCCAACTGCCAACTGCGTCCAGCGATAGGCGTCGCTGACGCGCGCGACGCTTGGGGCCGCTGTTGACTGCACCATGTCTGTCATAAAAAACCCTCCCGAAGGCGCCGATCATTTTTATGCGTGCGCTGGCCGCATCCTGGTATTCATTATGCCAAGATTCAAGCGAAGGACTGGAGGGTGCGGCGAAATATCGCGGCTTTATCACATGCGCCATGGCCGGGCGATTGTAAAGCCCAATTCGCTTTCGGCCTGCGATCAACGCATTGATTTCGTGAGAAGTCTTCCCCGTTGCGGCGAAGCCGCAAGCAGCTGGTGGGAACCTACGCATCCACAATTTTCAGCTTCTGGGTCGGTCGAGCGCGCGGCCCCCTCGCACATCGGTGCGCGGCTATGCCGTGACTGCTGCGTCGTGGAATTCTGTATTCCAGAAGTTCGGCCGCATGGCCGGGTTCAACGGCGGCCGCCGACGCGATTGCGCCGGCGCGCGCCTCACGCCATCGACATGCGGAGCCGGCTGTAGCCTTCCTGGATCGCGGACCAGAACAGGGCGACCAGACCGAGCGCCATGATGGTGCTGACGAGGCCGTTGGAGAAGAACACCCCGAGCGAGCCCTGCGATCCCAGCAGCGATTGGCGGAAGGCTTCCTCCGCCTTGTCGCCGAGCACGATGGCGAGCACGAGAGGTGCGAGCGGGTAGTTGCATTTCTTCAGGAGATAGCCGAGCACGCCGAACACCAGCATCAGCATCACGTCGAAGGTGCTGTTGTGCACCGAATAGGCGCCGATCGCGCACAGCACCAGGATCAGCGGGGCGATGATGCCGAACGGCACGCGCAGGATCGCGGCGAAGAGCGGCACGCAGGTGAGCACGACGATGAGGCCGGCGAGATTGCCGAGATACATCGAGGCGATCAGGCCCCAGACGAATTCCTTCTGCTCGACGAACAGCATCGGGCCCGGCTGCAGGCCCCAGATCAGGAGGCCGCCGAGCAGCACGGCAGCCGTCGGCGAGCCGGGCACGCCGAGCGACAGCATCGGCAGCAGCGCCGAGGTGCCCGCCGCATGCGCGGCCGTCTCCGGCGCGATCACGCCTTCGATCTCGCCCTTGCCGAAATTGTTGCCGCGCCGCGCCAGGCGCTTGGCGATGCCGTAGCTCATGAAGGAGGCCGGCGTCGCTCCGGCGGGCGTGACGCCCATCCAGCAGCCGATCAGGCAGGAGCGCAGCGAAGTCATCCAGTAGGTGGGCAGCTCGCGCCAGGTCTGAAGCACGACGCGAAGGTTGATGCTGGCATTGCCGCCGCGGAAGGCGAGCCCTTCCTCCATGGTCAGCAGAATCTCGCCGATCCCGAACAGGCCGATCACGGCGATCAGGAAGTCGAAACCGTTGAGCAGCTCGGTGACGCCGAAGGTGAGCCGCAATTGCCCGGTGATCGAATCGAGGCCGACCGCCGCGAGCGCGAAGCCCATCATCATCGCCGCGATGGTCTTGAAAGGCGGCTCCTTGCTGAGGCCGACGAAGCTGCAGAAGGCGAGGAAGTACACCGCGAACTTCTCCGCCGGACCAAATCGCAGCGCAAAGCCCGCGACCAGCGGCGCGACCAGCGTGATCATGATGACGGCAAACAGCGCGCCGACGAAGGAGGAGGTGAAGGCGGCGGTCAGGGCTTCGCCGGGCTTGCCCTGCTGCGCCATCGGATAGCCGTCGAAGGTGGTCGCCACCGACCATGGCTCGCCGGGGATGTTGAACAGGATCGAGGTGATGGCGCCGCCGAACAAGGCGCCCCAGTAGATGCATGACAGCATGATGATCGCCGATGTCGGCGGCATGCTGAAGGTCAGGGGAAGCAGGATCGCCACGCCGTTGGCGCCCCCGAGCCCCGGCAGCACGCCGATGATGACCCCGAGCGTGATGCCGATGATCATCAGCATGATGTTATAGGGCTGCAGGGCGACCGCGAAGCCGTGAAATAGATTGGCCAACTCTTCCATATCGATACGTCCTGCAGCAGCAATTGAATGAATGCGTGGCCCTTACAGACCGAGCCATTCCTCGAACGGCCCCTTGGGAAGCGGGACCAGGAACCAGCGCTCGAAAACGAGATAGGTCACCACCGGCATGCCGACCGCCACCGCGATGACCGTCAGCCAGCGATAGCCGCCGAGCCAGCGCATGAACCAGGCGATGAAGACCATCGAGGCGATGTAGAGGCCGATGAACGGCATCGAACCGACATAGATCGCGGTGGGTACGACGACGCTCATGACCTGGCGAAGCTGTCCCCATTCCGCGAACAGGCGGCCGTCGTCGTCGCGTCGCGCGTGCCACAGGTTGATGGCGCTGGCGCCGACGATTGCGGCGCCGACATAGAAGGGGAAGAACCCGGCTCGCGGACCCTCCGCGCCCCAGTTGATGCCGGCCTTCAGGCTGCCGAAGATCACGACGAGACCAAAGGCGCCGATCAACAGCGCCATGCCGATTTCCATCGTCTTGTGTGCCGGGCCAGATTCGGATCCGGATCGTTCAGTCATGAGACCTCCGCGCAGAAATGCAGTCGTCGCATTCGCCGACGGCCTGAGGACGACAGCATCCTCGGCCGTCATCGATGCCGTGGCTCAATTCGATGCGAGGAAACCGGCTTCCTTCATCAAGCCCTCGTGCCGCTTCTCCTCCGCCTCGACCCACTTGGCGTAGTCGGCCCCGGTCAGGAAGGTCGTGTTGAAGGCGCCGCTCTTCATGAAATCCTGCCATTCCGGCGTGGCGCGAACCTTCTTGAACAGCTCGACGTAATACTCGACCTGATCCTTGGTGGCCTTGGGCGACATGAAGATGCCGCGCAGCATGAGATATTCCATCGCGAGGCCCTGCGACTTGCAGGTCGGAATATCCTTCCAGGCCTTGCCCTCGGCGATCGGCTCGTCATAGGCCATCGGCTGGGCGTCGAAGACGCAGAGCGGACGGAGCTTGCCGCCGCGCCATTGCGCGACCGCCTCGATCGGATTGTTGACGGTGGAATCGACGTGATTGCCGACGAGCTGAACCGCGACCTCGCCGCCGCCCTTGTAGGGGATGTAGGTGAACTTCGCGTCGATTGCCTTCTCGATGCCGACCGTAATGATCTGGTCTTCCTGCTTCGAGCCGGTGCCGCCCATCTTGAACGAGCCGCTTGGTGCCTTCTTCGCGGCGTCGACATAATCCTTGACGCTGGTGTACGGCTTTTCGGCATTCACCCAGAGCACGAATTCATCCAGCGCCAGCATCGCGACCGGAGTCAAATCCTTCCAGTTGAACGGAATCCCCGTCGCCAGCGGCGTCGTGAACAAGTTCGAGAGCGTGATGATGATCTTGTGCGGATTGCCCGACGACGTCTTCACGTCGAGAAAGCCTTCGCCGCCTGCACCGCCGGCCTTGTTGATGACGACCAGCGGCTGCTTCATGAGATTATGCTTGGTGACGATGCCCTGGATGGTTCGTGCCATCTGATCGGCGCCGCCACCGGTGCCCGCGGGCACGATGAACTCGACCGGACGAACCGGCTCCCAGGCCGCAAAACTTGCGGTGCTGCCTGCGCACGACATCGCCATTGCCGCCAAAGCGACATTCAGAACGAATGACTTCATCTCGTTTCACTCCCTGTCGAAACGCGGCCGTTCTTTGCCGGCTCGCGTCAGCCCATCCGGATTCACACGCTTGGGGTCACCTTTGCGGTCGATCTCCCATTGCAGCCTCACCAACCAGAAGTTTATGAGCGGGGACACGGCGCGACATCCGCTCCTTTGGGCTAAGGCTCCGCCATGATTGGCAAACGTGCCATGTCCTTGGCCGTTCCTGTCCCGCGCTCTGCATCCCCATTTAGCACCTTGGTCGTGCAATCGTTTTTGGTTGTCGAATGGTATGCGAGATACCAGCTGGCTCACAATTGGACAGCTGGCCAGATCGGCGGACCAATCGTCGCAGTTGTGTTCGCGGGCGAAGCGGGACCAAAAGAAAATGGCCCCGACGAGGGGGCCATTATCAAACGTAGCGCCTGCGATTGCCGGCCGCGCGCCGTTTCGGCTGCGCGAGAAAGGCCTTTCTTACAGGCCGAAACGCGGCAGGTCGCCGTTGTGGTTCGAGATCGCGGCGCTCGCCATCAGGAAACGATCGACCGCAGCCATAAAGCGGCTGAACAGCGAGGAGGAGGGGGCGAAAGCGACGGAAGCGGTCTTGGACATTGGAATTCCCTTTCTTGAGACGATCGATCTTGGCGTCTCGTCTGGGGATGAAACTATGTATACCAGATGCCACTGTCTACGCGTTTGTTTGCATAGCAGCATACAAAGTCCCGCATTGCAGCATAATGCCGGGTTAATCCGGCCGGTTCGGGCTTAAAAGGCCCACCAAAAGAGGCTTTTCCGTCTTAGACGCCATCTTCGGACGCCGAAAGCATATCGATCAGAGGCAAATTCATACGATTGATGCGGAAAACGGTGCCCTCCGGCGCGAACCTGACGCGAGCCTCAATGGCCGAGGGCTTTGCAGGGCAAGGGCTTTCTTGGCAGGGCAAGGCTTGGCAGGGCAGGTCAAAGTCGCTAGTGGTCTGCCCCCTTCCAATCATCTGTCAGAGTGGTTCATGTCGAGCGCCTCGCCCGCCGTCTCGATCGGCATCGATTTTGGGACCAGCAATACGGTCGTCGCCCTTGCCGCGGACGACCGCCGGGTCGAGGCCATCCGCTTCGACCACGGCGGACAGCGCCATAGCGTCTATGTATCGGCTTTGTGCTTCTGGGAGGACCGGCCGGGCGCCGGTGCCCAGGCCGAAGGCGGCCCCTGGGCGATCGAGCAATTCCTCGAAGGACGCCACGTCTACCGCTTCCTGCAATCGTTCAAGACGTTTGCGGCGAGCAGCAGCTTCAACACCACGCAAGTGTTCCGGCAGCGATTCAAGTTCGAGGATATTCTGGCGGCGTTCCTGCGGACGCTGGCGCGCCATGGCGGCGACAGGTTCGGCTTCGAGACCTCGACCATCACGGTCGGCCGCCCGGTGCGCTTCGCCGGCGGCAATCCCGATGAAGAGCTGGCGATGCAGCGCTACCGCGCCGCGTTCGAGCGCCTGGGCGCCGGCCACGCGCGCTACGTCTACGAGCCCGTCGGCGCCGCGTTCTCCTTTGCCCGAAGGCTGGAGCGCGATGCCACCGTGCTGGTGGCGGATTTTGGCGGCGGCACCAGCGATTTCTCCGTGATGCGCTTCTCGCGCGCGGGCGGCAGCCTTCGCGCCGAGCCACTCGGCCACGCCGGCATCGGCATTGCCGGCGACACGTTCGACTACCGGATCGTCGACCACGTCGTCTCGCCGCGGCTCGGCAAGGGCTCCAGCTTCCGCTCGTTCGACAAGGTGCTGCCGATCCCCAGCGGCCATTACACCAACCTCGCGCGCTGGCATCAACTTGCGATGATGAAGAGCAACGGCGATCTGCGCGAGCTCAGGGAGCTTGCGCGCACCGCGCTGAAGCCGAAGCTGCTCGAGGATTTCATCACCATCGTCGATCTCGACCTCGGCTTTTCGCTGTACCGTGCAGTGTCAAATGCCAAGGTCGCGCTGTCGGCCCAGGACGAGGTGGATTTCCGCTTCAGGGGCGGCGGCGTCGACATCGGCGCGGCCATCACGCGGAAGAATTTCGAATCGTGGATCGCCGACGACATCGCCCGGCTCGGGGCCACCGTCGACAAGGTGCTGGCCGAAGCCGGCATCACCGCGCACGAGATCGAGAAGGTGTTCTTGACCGGCGGCACGTCCTTCGTACCGGCGGTGCGAAAACTGTTCGCCGAGCGGTTCGGCAACGAACGGCTGATGTCGGGCGACCAGTTCGAGTCGATCGCCTATGGGCTCGCCTTGATCGGGCACAGCCCCAACCCGGACCGCTGGACTGCCGGCGGCGGGCTCGAGGCGAAGGCGGGGGCTTAACGATTCTCCGTCATTGCGAGCGCAGCAAAGCAATCCAGAATCCCTCCGCGGAAACACTCTGGATTGCTTCGCTACGCTCGCAATGACGGCGTGGGTAGAACGGCGCATCGGCTCGACCAGTGCCGTAGGGTGGGCAAAGCGAAGCGTGCCCACGCGTCTGTCGCCGTATCGGAAGATCGTGGGCACGGCGCAGTTACGCCTTTGCCCACCCTACGACGTCAAGGCCGTCGCTACTGATTGATCTCGGGCTCGACCAGCTTCGCCAGATTGCGCAGGGATTCCTGCCAGCCGAGATAGCAGGCCTCCGGCGGGATCACGTCGGGGATGCCGGCCTGCGTGATGTCGATCTCGGTGCCAACCGAGACCTTCTTCAGGATCACGGTGACCTGAATTTCGCCGGGCAGGTTGGGATCGTCGAACCTGTCAGTGTAGCGAAGGCGTTCGCCGGGCACGAGCTCGACATATTCGCCGCCGAACGAATGGCTGTTGCCCGTCGTGAAATTCCGGAACGACATCTTGAACGTGCCGCCGACCTTGGGCTCGAAATGATGCACGGTGCAGGTGAAGCCGTTCGGCGGCAGCCATTTCGCCATCGCATCGGCCTCCAGGAAAGCGCGATAGACTTTTTGCGGGCTGGTGGCGAGAACGCGATGCAGGCGGATCGTGTTGGGCATGGTTGTTATCCTCAGTGATTGATGGGCCCGAGATTGGCGTCTATGGCCCATTCATGTCACGAGGACGACCGGGAAGGCGCCGATCCGACATGGCATCTCTTTTTTTGTCGGCGGTCCTTCTGGCCGGGTTGCTAGGTCGCTGCGACATCCTGTGGCGTCATCGTGAATGCCAGCCTGTAGCGGCCGATCGTCGCATTGTTCTGTGCGCCGAGATCGCCAAGCGATCCTGGCGAAAGCGGGCTGGCGATCACAGCCTCAACCACATCGGCATCGTAGCCTGAGAGCAGCACGATCCAGTCGGCAGCGCCGTCCTTGCCGCGGATCTGTTGTTCAGTCGTGGGCGCGCTCGTGCGAGGCGTGTCGGTGAAGAGGAGGTGGGCGCCTGTCAGCCCCGGCTGCAGCGCCAATGCGCTGAGCGTTTCCGAGAGGCGCGTCTGCAATTGCGCATCTTGTCCGGCTTCCGGCGACAGCCTGATGGTGGCAAGCGAGGTCGCCACACCTCCGCCAAAGCTCGCGACGATCCGGCACTGGCTGCGGACCATGCCGAGATGATGCGGCATCATCCTGGTCGACCACGGCGTTGGCGCGTTGAGCCGGTCGAGATATCCCTTCGACGTGAGGACCTCGTATTGTTCGAGCTCGTAGAGCACGAAGAAACCTTCGGCGTCTGTCGTGCTGGTCCATCGCGACCCGCGCCGGAAGCCGGGAATGCTCATCCGCTCCTGGAAGTGTTCATGCGAATGCCAGTCGCCGAACTCGGTGCGCTGCTCGGGGCGAACGCTCCACCACATCGCGACGGCGGCCTTGCCCAGTAGTGACATGGTGACCTCCCATCCTGAGCAGCAAGATCAGCCCGAATGTCTACGCCGCGTCAACGGAAGCCACAATTCCGCAGCCGTTCCTCGTTCAACTCCTAAGTGTTTCGCCAGAGGAGGCTTCGCGTAGTCGCCTCAAACCTACGCTTCCTATTCGGGCAAGCCTTTTTCGAGCAGCTCTTTCGACTTTGCCTCGCGGGCCAATCGCTCTGCTTTGAGCCGCTCGCGGTTCTCGTTGAGGGAGTGCTGGTGCTTCGCATAGTCAGTCATGGGCTTCTGCGTCTTGACAGGCTTGAACGCCTTGTTGGCTTCACGCCTGGCCCGATCAGAGGATTGATCTCTCAACATTTCGACCTCACTTCGATCAATGGGCGTGGCCCGCGAGCGCCGAACGCGACGCCACCCGCTTGCGAGCGGATTAGTCACCCTCTGAACGGGAGGGTGGACAATCCTTCAGTGCTGGGCGGTTTGGCGCGAGGTTTGGTCACTCGCCGTGGAGGCGGCACGTTCGCACTTCTGAGAGCATGCCGGTCGAAGGAGTAACGGCCGGCGTGTGGTTCAGTTCCTTCGGTCCGAAACAAAAAGGCCGCCGAAACCGGCGGCCTTTCGTCGTTCACTGATAGGTCCGCTTACTCCGCGGCCTGCTTCTGCGGCGGGTCGAGCGCGCCGGACTTGTGGATGTCGGCGACCTGGTGGTCGCTGAAGCCGAGCACGGAGCGCAGGATCTCGTCGGTGTGCTCGCCGAGCAGCGGGGAGCGCTCGACGTCGCTCGGGCTATCCGACAGCTTGATCGGGTTGCCGACCGAAATGTACTTGCCGCGGGTGGGGTGGTCGACTTCGACCAAGGTACCGGTGGCGCGCAGCGACTGGTCCTCGATGATCTCCTTCATCGACAGGATCGGGCCGCAGGGGATGTCGTCCTTGTTGAGGATTTCCATCGCCTCGAACTTGGTCTTGGTCATCGTCCACTGCTCGATGCGCGCAAAAATCTCGTTGAGGCGCGACAGCCGGGCCGGCGGCTTGGCGTAGTCGGGATGGGTCTTCCAGCCGGGTTCGCCGATCACGTCGCAGATCTTCTCCCAGACCGGCGCCTGGGTGATGAAATAGAGGTAGGCGTTGGGATCGGTCTCCCAGCCTTTGCACTTGACGATGCGGCCGGGCTGGCCGCCGCCGGAATCATTGCCGGCGCGCGGCACGGCGTCGCCGAACGGAATGCCTTCGCCGTACTGGCTGTATTCCTTCAGCGGGCCATGGGCGAGGCGCTGCTGGTCGCGCAGCTTGACGCGGGCGAGGTTGAGCACGCCGTCCTGCATCGCAGCCGTAACCTTCTGGCCCTTGCCGGTGACGGTGCGCTGGTAGAGCGCGGTGACGATGCCGAGCGCGAGGTGGAGGCCGGTGCCGCTGTCGCCGATCTGCGCGCCGGTGACGAGCGGAAGACCGTCGCGGAAGCCGGTGGTGGAAGCGGCGCCGCCGGTGCACTGCGCGACGTTCTCATAGACCTTGCAGTCTTCGTACGGTCCGGGGCCGAAGCCCTTGATCGAGGCGACGATCATCTTCGGGTTGATGGCCTGGATCTTCTCCCAGGGGAAGCCCATGCGGTCGAGCACGCCGGGGCCGAAGTTTTCCACCAGCACGTCGCACTTCTTGATCAGCTCGGTGAGGACTTCCTTGCCCTTGGGGTTCTTGGTGTCGAGCGTGATCGAGCGCTTGTTGTGGTTGAGCATGGTGAAATACAGGCTGTCCACGTTCGGGATGTCCTGCAGCTGGCCGCGGGTGATGTCACCCACGCCCGGACGTTCCACCTTGATCACGTCGGCACCGAACCAGGCGAGCAGCTGCGTGCAGGTCGGTCCTGATTGAACGTGGGTGAAGTCGAGAATGCGAACGCCCGTAAGCGCTTTGGTCATCGTGTTGCTCCGTACTCTGTGTCTGCCCCCGCCAACCGCAGGGAATTAAGGGTTGAGGGGTGGACTTACTTCTTCTTCTGCAGAACGCTCTGCGGATTGAGGTTGCCGATGCGGCCGCTCTCCGAGCCCGCGGCCGGATCGATCACCGCGTTGATGAGCGTCGGCTTGCCGGACTTCATGGCTTCGTTGACGGCTCGCTTGAGCTCGTCCGGCGAGGTGGCATTCACGCCGACGCCGCCGAAGGCTTCCATCATCTTGTCGTAGCGCGCGCCCTTGACGAATACCGTCGTTGCCGGATCGGCGTTGGCGCCGTTGACGTCGGTGCCGCGATAGATGCCGTCGTTGTTGAAGATCACGACGCAGATCGGAAGGTTGTAGCGGCAGATGGTCTCGACCTCCATGCCGGAGAAGCCGAAGGCCGAGTCGCCTTCCACTGCGAGCACGGGGTGGCCGGTCTCGAGCGCGGCGGCAATCGCCTGGCCCATGCCGATGCCCATCACGCCCCAGGTGCCGACGTCGAGACGCTTGCGCGGGCGGTACATGTCGATGACGCCGCGGGCGAGATCGAGCGTGTTGGCGCCTTCGTTGACGAGGATCGCCTCGGGGTACTCCTTGATGACGTTCTTCAGCACGCCGAGCGCGCCGTGATAGTCCATCGGCGATTTGTTGTTCATGAGCTTCGGCGCCATCTTGGCGACGTTCTCTTCGCGCTTGGACGAGATCGCCTTGGTCCATTCGGCGGGCGGGGCGGTCCAGCCCGTACCCATCGCCTGATTGAAGGCAGAGACGACCGAGCCGATGTCGCCGACGACGGGCGCGACGATTTCGACGTTGGAGTCCATCTCGCGCGGCTCGATATCGACCTGGATGAACTTCTTGGGCGCTTCGCCCCAGTTCTTGCCCTTGCCGTGCGAGAGCAGCCAGTTCAGCCGCGCGCCGATCAGCAGCACGACATCGGACTCTTTCAGCACCGTCGAGCGGGCAGCGCCTGCGCATTGCGGATGGGTGTCGGAGAGGAGGCCCTTGGCCATGCTCATCGGCAGGAAGGGCACGCCGCTCTTCTCGACGAAGGTCTTGATCTCCTCGTCGGCCTGCGCGTAGGCCGCGCCCTTGCCGAGGATGATGAGCGGACGCTTGGCGCTCTTGAGCACGTCGAGCGCACGCTTGACCGAAGCGGGCGAGGGGATCTGCGCGGGCGCAGCATCAATCACCTTGACCAGCGACTTCCGTCCGGCATCGGCGTTCATCACCTGGCCGAACAGCTTGGCCGGCAGGTCGAGATAGACGCCGCCCGGACGGCCCGAGACAGCAGCGCGGATGGCGCGGGCCAGGCCGATGCCGATGTCCTGTGCGTGCAGCACGCGATAGGCCGCCTTGCACAGCGGCTTCGCAATCGCGAGCTGGTCCATCTCTTCGTAGTCGCCCTGCTGCAGGTCGACGATCTCGCGCTCGGACGAGCCCGAGATCAGGATCATCGGATAGCAGTTGGTGGTGGCGTGGGCGAGCGCGGTGAGACCATTGAGGAAGCCGGGCGCGGAGACGGTGAGGCAGATGCCGGGCTTCTTGGTGAGGTAGCCGGCGATGCCCGCCGCATAACCGGCATTCTGCTCGTGGCGGAACGAGATCATGCGAATGCCCTCGGCCTGCGCCATGCGGCCCAAATCCGTGATCGGGATGCCCGGCACATTATAGATGGTGGTGATGCCGTTCAGCTTGAGCGCGTCGATGACGAGATGAAAGCCATCCGTCAGCTCCTGCTCGGTGCCCGGTGCCTCGGACTTGGTCGCGGTATTCAGCATGGGCCTTGTCTCCCTGGTCTCAGATAGTGGGGCGAATTGTTCGCCCTTCTGGTGAACGTTGCTTGGTTAAGTAAACAGTTCCTGGCCGTGCGCTTCGACGTAAGCGGCAAGGCCGAGAGTGTGGTCGCGGGCGCGCTTCTCGGCGAGCTCGGTGTCGCGCGCCTCCAGTGCTTCGATCATGCCGAGATGCTCGGGCAGCGAGGTCGCGGTGCGGTCCTTGCGTCCGATGGTCAGCTGGCGATAGCCGCGCACGTGCAGCAGCAGGTCGTTGGTGAGATCGACCAGCACCGGCGATTCCGACAGCGAGATCAGCGCCTGGTGGAAGGCGATATTGGCGCGCGAATATTCCTCGACGTGATCCTCGGGCAGGCGGTCCTTGCCGAAGTCCTTGAAGTAGTCGCGCAGCGCCGTGATGTCCTTCTTGCGCGCAGTGGTGGTGATGAGGCGCGCGGCCATGCTCTCCAGCGCCGCCCAGGCGCGGATCATGTCGACGATCTCGCTCTTGGTCCTGCGCACCACCATGATGCCGCGGCGCGGCACCGTCTTCACGAAGCCGTCCTGCTCGAGCATCGCGATCGCTTCGCGGATCGGGGTGCGGCTGACACCCAGACGTTCGGACAGCGCGCGCTCGTCGAGCATCACCGGCTCGGGCGTCGAATAGATGTCCATCCTGAGGATGGCTTCCTTCAAGGCGTCATACGCCTTGTTCTTGAAGCTGCTCTCCGGGGCAATACGAACGATTGCGATATCTGCCTCGGCCATGTTCGGCAACGCCTTGGTTGGTTTCCGCAGTGACACGACGAATCTCCTCCAGTGGGAGTCGTCTTTTACAGGATTATTAACGGGAAAGTTTTTGGCATACCACATGCCAGAATGTCAAGCTGGCTATTTTTTGCGGCGTTCCAAGCAATGCTGCAGCTTGACAAGTTGGCTTCTGGCATACCAAATGCCATCGCCAGCCATTTTTGATCCACGGCGGCGGAGTAGTCTGGCGCTTATGCCGCTCCGTTCCGCGGAATGGAACAGAGCGCGGCGAATGGCAAGCATCACGGGCAGCCGCAAAACCACGCGCGCGCTTTGAAAAGAACGAACTGAGGTCAAGGGAGAAGCCACATGTCCAATTCCAAAGAAGCCGTCCGCAAGGTGCTTGACCAGGTCAAGGCGGACAACCGCACCAGCCTGACGGCCCCGGAAGGCAAGCTGGTCTCCGACGCCTATGGCATTCCGGTGCCGAAGGAGGGCGTGGCGAAGTCGGCGGGCGAGGCCGGCAAGATGGCCTCGTCGATGGGCTTCCCGGTCGTGATGAAGATCGTCTCGCCGGACATTCTCCACAAGACCGAAGCCGGCGGCGTCATCGTCGGCCTCAAGACCGCCGAAGATGCCGAGAAGGCCTATGAGACCATTCTCGGCAACGCCAGGAAGTACAAGGCCGATGCCAAGATCGACGGCGTCCAGGTGCAGCAGATGCTGGCTGGCGGCACCGAGGTCATCGTCGGCTCGATCACCGACGGCTCGTTCGGCAAGCTCGTCGCCTTCGGCCTCGGTGGCGTGCTGGTCGAGGTGCTCAAGGACATCACCTTCCGCCTCGCGCCCGCGACCAAGGAAGACGCGCTCTCGATGCTCGACGGCATCCAGGCGCACGAGATCCTGAAGGGCGTGCGCGGCGGCGAGCCGGTGAACCGCAACGCCCTCGCCGATGTCATCGTCAAGGTCTCGCAGCTCGTCACCGATTTCCCTGAGATCGTCGAGCTCGACCTCAATCCTGTGTTCGCGACGGCGAAGGGCGCGACCGCCGCCGACGTGCGCATCGTCGTCGACTTCGCCTATGTGCCGAAGCCGAAGCCGCGCCCGACCGAAGAGATTGTCGCGGCGATGAGCCGCATCATGCAGCCGAAGGCGGTCGCCGTGGTCGGCGCCTCCGCCGAGGACGGCAAGATCGGCAATTCCGTGATGAAGAACCTCATCAACGGCGGCTACAAGGGCGACATCTACCCGATCCACCCCAAGGCCGCCGAGATCCTCGGCTACAAGGCCTATAAGAGCGTCAAGGACGTGCCTGGCGTGATCGACACGGCGGTGTTCGCGATCCCCGCGAAGTTCGTCGCGGCGGCGCTCACCGAATGCGGCGAGAAGAAAATCCCGGGCGCGGTGCTGATTCCGTCGGGCTTTGCGGAGGCCGGTGCGCCCGAGCTGCAGGCCGAGATCGTCGAGGTCGGCAAGAAGTACGACATCCGCCTGATGGGGCCGAACATCTACGGCTTCTACTATACGCCCGCTAATCTCTGCGCGACCTTCTGCACGGCTTACGACGTCAAGGGCCACGCGGCGCTGTCGTCGCAGTCGGGCGGCATCGGCATGGCCATCATCGGCTTCTCGCGCTCGGCCAAGATGGGCGTCTCGGCCATCGTCGGCCTCGGCAACAAGTCCGATATCGACGAGGACGATCTGCTCGCCTTCTTCGAGCAGGATCCGAACACCAATTTGATCGCGCAGCACTGCGAAGACCTCAAGGACGGTCGCGCGTTCGCGGAAGCCGCCAAGCGCGTCTCCAAGAAGAAGCCGGTCGTCGTGCTCAAGGCCGGCCGCACCTCGGCCGGCGCCAAGGCGGCCTCGTCGCACACCGGCGCGCTCGCCGGTAACGACAAGATCTACGAGGACGTCCTGGCGCAGTCCGGCGTGATCCGGGCCCGCAGCTTGCGGCAATTGCTCGAATTCGCCCGCGGCGTGCCGGTGCTGCCCACGCCGAAGGGCGAGAACGTGCTGATCATCACCGGTGCGGGCGGCTCCGGTGTGCTGCTGTCGGACTCCTGCGTCGACAACGGCCTGTCGCTGATGTCGATGCCGGCGGATCTGGATGCGGCCTTCCGCAAGTTCATCCCGCCGTTCGGGGCTGCCGGAAATCCTGTGGATATCACCGGCGGCGAGCCTCCGATCACCTACGTCAACACGGTGAAGCTCGGCCTCTCCGATGAGCGCATCCATTCGCTGATCCTCGGCTACTGGCACACCATCGTCACGCCGCCGATGGTGTTCGCCCGCAACATGGTCGAGGTGAAGAAGGAGATGGAGGCGAAAGGCTTCGTGAAGCCGATCGTCGCCTCGCTCGCCGGCGACGTCGAGGTCGAGGAAGCCGCCGAATATCTCTACCAGAACGGCATTCCGGCCTACGCCTACTCGACCGAGCTGCCGGTCGAGGTCCTCGGCGCCAAGTACAAATGGGCGCGGGGGGCAGGGCTGCTCTGAGACGTTGATGTTCGCCTCTCCCCGCACGCGCGGAGAGGCCGGAATTTGCGCAGCAAATTCCGGGTGAGGGGGACTCTCCGCGAGTCTGACTGCTGCCGTCCTTGCGGAGGCTCCCCCTCACCCTGACCCTCTCAGAGCGAGCGGAGCTCGTCTCGGCCCCGCAAGCGGGGAGAGGGGAAGAAGAACGAATGCAGGTCGCGATGAGCAAGAACGTGATCCGGCGCAAATCGCTCGAGCCTCGATCGGCATCGGAGGCCGATAACGACACGCGCGACGGCGGCGTGCAGTCCGTCGATCGCGCGCTGTCGATCCTGGAAACGCTGGCCGAGGACGACGAAGGCTATCGCCTCAGCGATCTGGCGGTGCGCACCGGCCTGTCGGCTTCCACGGTGCACCGCCTGCTGGCGACGCTGGAAAGCCGCCGCTTCGTGCAGTTCGACCGCGCCGAATCCAAATGGCACGTCGGCTCGCGCGCCTTCACGGTCGGCGCGAGCTTCGCGCGGCGGCGTAATTTCTCCACGCAGGCGATTCCTTACTTGCGCAAGCTGCGTGATCTCACCCGCGAGACCGCCAATCTCGCCGTGGTCGACGATGAGTTCATCATCGTGCTGACCCGCATGGAGAGCCGCGAGATCATGCGCTCGCTGACCCAGGTCGGCGGCCGCGTTCCCATGGTGACGTCGGGCGTCGGCAAGGCCGTGCTCGCAACCTATTCCGATGAGGACGTCGGCGCCGTCATCCGCCATCACGGCATGCCCCGGCTGACCGAGAAATCGATCGTGCGGCCGAGCGACCTGTTCAAGGAGCTCGAAAAAATCCGCAAGCAAGGTTTTGCGCTCGACGATGAAGAGGCCTGCATGGGGCTGCGCTGTATTGCCGCAGTGGTCTACAACGACTGCGCCGAGCCGCTCGCGGCGATTTCCGTCTCAGGCATGACCAGCCGCCTGACCGACGACAGGCTGCCGGAGATTGGCCAAATCGTGCGCGAGGTCGCCGGCGAGCTGACGGTCGCGCTCGGCGGGGTGATGCCGATACCGCGCTAATTGGGGAACCCGGGCACTGTCGCTGGACAGCATCGGCCGTTTTGGCTGATATGCGACCAAACGACACAATGCGGCAAACGTCCGCATGAGCCTGGAGAGCGTCCTTATGTTCCAATTTTCCGCGCGCCTTGCCGGCGCAGCCGTCGCGCTGACCCTTGCGGCAGCGACGCCGTCCCTTGCCCAGCAGCTCGAGCTCAAGCTGATGGCGCCGGCGGCCCCGGGCGGCGGCTGGGACCAGACCGCGCGCTCCATGCAGCAGGCGCTGGTGGCCGCGGGCGTCGCGCGCAGCGTGCAGGTCACCAACGTTCCCGGCGCCGGCGGCAGCGTTGGCATCGCCCAGTTCGTCAATGGCGCCAAGGGCGACGGCAACCAGCTGATGGTCAACGGCTTCGTCATGGTGGGCGCGCTCGCCATGAACAAGTCGCCGGTGACGCTCGAGCAGGTGACGCCGATCGCGCGCCTCACCGAGGAAATCCAGGTAATCGTGGTTCCCGCGAATTCGCCGATCAAGACCGCGCAGGATCTGGCCGCCGCGGTGAAGGCCGATATTGCCAAGGTGACTTTCGCCGGGGGCTCGGCCGGCGGCGTGGACCACGTGATGGCGGCGTTGTTCGCCGGCGCGGTCGGTGCCGACGCCAAGAAGATCAACTACATCCCGTTCTCCGGCGGCGGCGAGTCGCTGGCTGCGATCCTCGGCGGCAAGGTCACCGCGGGCATTTCGGGCCTCAGCGAATATGAAGGGCAGATCAAGTCCGGCAAGCTGCGCGCGATCGGCGTGACCTCGGAGAAGCGCATCTCCGGCAGCGACATCCCGACCTTCAAGGAACAGGGCATCGACCTCGTGATCGCCAACTGGCGTTCGGTGGTGGCGCCTCCCGGCATCACGCCGGAGCAGCGCAAGACCTTGAGCGATGCGGTCGAGAAGATGGTGAAGTCGGACGCCTGGAAGGAAATCCTCAAGCAGAAGGGCTGGGAAGACGCCTATCTCGGCGGTGACGCCTTCGCCGACTTCCTGAAGAAGGAAACCGTGCGCGTCACCGACGTGCTGAAATCGGTCGGCCTGGTCAAGTCATGACCTCGGGCGATCCGGCCCAGCCGCCGCGGCGCGTCGATCGCGCCGGCATCGTCATCGCTGCACTGCTCGCAGGTCTCGCTGCGTTGCTGGTCTTCGACGCCCGCGGCCTGTCATCCACCGCGATGTACGGCATGGGGCCCGAGGCGATGCCGGTCGTAGTCGCCAGCGGCCTCGCGCTGCTCGCGATCGGCAATTTCATCGACGCGCTGCGCGGCAATTTGCCGGCGCGCGAGAGCGCCGATCCGGTGCCCGTGGTTCTGATCCTCATCGGCCTTGCGCTGCTGATCGCCATCATCGGCTTTGGCGGCGGCTTCATCCTGGCAACGTCGGCGCTGTTCGTGACGACGTCGGCCGCCTTCGGCCGCCGCGCCATCCTGGTAGATTCCATCATCGCCCTCGTGATGTCGACCCTGATCTATCTCGCGTTCGACCGGCTGCTCACGCTCAGCCTTCCGACCGGCCCGCTGGAGCGACTGCTGTGATGGACACTTTTGCCGCGCTGGCCCACGGCATGGCGGTCGCCGTTCAGCCGATGAACCTGCTTTACGCGCTGATCGGTGTGTTCCTCGGCACTGCCGTGGGCGTGCTGCCCGGCATCGGCCCCGCGCTGACGGTCGCGCTGTTGCTGCCCGTCACCTATAAGCTCGACCCCGGCGGTTCGCTGATCATGTTCGCCGGCATCTATTATGGTGGCATGTATGGCGGCTCGACCACCGCGATCCTGATCAACACGCCCGGCGAGAGCGCCTCGATGGCGACTGCGCTCGAAGGCAACAAGATGGCCAAGGCCGGCCGCGGCGGGCCGGCGCTTGCGACATCCGCGATCGGCTCCTTTGTCGCCGGAACCATCGCCACCATCGGTCTGGCCTTCCTCGCGCCGTGGCTGGTCGATTTCGCCGTGCGTTTTGGCCCCGAGGATTACTTCGCGCTGATGTGCGTCGCCTTCGTCACGGTGTCCGCGACCTTCGGCGATTCCCCGATCCGCGGCCTGACCAGCCTGTTCATCGGCCTGACGCTGGGCCTCGTCGGCATCGACAAGCTGACCGGACAGGCGCGGCTTGCGTTCGGCGTTCCTGAATTACTCGACGGCGTCGAGGTGACGACGCTGGCGGTTGGCCTGTTCGCGGTCGGCGAGGCGCTCTACGTCGCGTCGCGCCGCCACCACACCGAGGAAAAGCTCGAGCCGGTGCGCGGCTCGCTGTGGATGACCAGGGAGGACTGGAAGCGGTCGTGGAAGCCGTGGCTGCGCGGCACGATGTTCGGCTTTCCGATCGGCGCGCTGCCGGCGGGCGGGGCGGAGATCCCGACCTTCCTGTCCTATTCGACCGAGAAGCGGCTGACGAAACACCCCGAAGAGTTCGGCAAGGGCGCGATCGAAGGCGTCGCGGGGCCGGAAGCCGCCAACAACGCCTCCGCCGCCGGCACGCTGGTGCCGCTGCTGACGCTCGGGCTGCCGACCTCGGCGACGGCAGCGATGATGCTGGCGGGCTTCCAGCAATACGGCCTCAACCCGGGACCGCTGCTGTTCGCCGAGCGGCCTGACCTGGTGTGGGGCCTGATCGCCAGTCTGTTCATTGCTAATTGCATGCTGCTGGTGCTGAACCTGCCGCTGGTCGGCCTCTGGGTGCGGCTGCTCGCGATCCCGCAGCCGTGGCTCTATGCCGGCATCCTCGTGTTCGCGACCATGGGCACGATCGCGGCAAAGCCGTCGGTGGTCGAATTGTCGATGCTGGCCGGCTTCGGCGTGCTCGGCTTCCTGATGCGCCGGTTCGATTTTCCAATCGCGCCCGTCGTGGTCGGCCTGATCCTAGGCCCGATCGCCGAGAGCCAGTTGCGCAGGGCGCTCGCGATCAGCCTCGGCGATCCCATGGCGCTGGTGCAGAGCCCGATCTCGGCGACGCTGCTGGCGCTGGCCCTGATCGCGCTGCTGGCGCCGTTTGTGCTGAAGGGGCTGGGCCGGTTCAAAGCGACCGAAGATTAGCGGAACTCGCCACGCGGCACGTTTGCCCAGTGCGTAAGCAAAGGTGCCGCTTTATTTGAATTGCCCCCGTCGGCCTGCGGGGGCGATCATCGTTGGACTGTCCAATCGCGAGAGTCCCCATGACCAAGCTGACCCGTTTCACCGTCGCGCCGCTGCACAGCATGACCCGGCGCCTGGCCGACGTCGCTTCCGCTCGCCTCGCGCCAGATTTGGTCATCACCGGCGCGCGGGTGCTCTCGACCTATTCGGAACGCATTCATCCCGGTCGGGAGGTCTGGATCACCGGCGGGCGCATCGCGGCGGTGAAGCCATCAGGTGCGGCGAAGAAAGTCTGGCCCAGCGTGCCGCTCTACGATGCCGCTGGCGGCATCGTCGCGCCGGGCCTGGTCGATCCGCACATCCACATCGAATCCTCGATGGTGACGGCCTGCGCCTATGCCGAGGCCGCGCTGCTCAACGGCACCACCACGATCTTCTGCGACAGCCACGAGATCGGCAATGTCATGGACGTCGCCGGCGTCGAGGCGATGCTGGAGGACGCGCGCGAGGCGCCGCTCTCGATCTTTTTGACGGTGCCGAGCACGGTGCCGGCAACGTCGGCCGAATTGGAAACGGCCGGCGGTGATCTCACGCCGGACAAGATCGCCGGCCTGTTCGACCGCTGGCCCGAAGCCGTGGGGCTCGGCGAGAAGATGGATTTTGTCCCGGTCACGATGGGCGACGAGCGCAGCCACGCCATCCTCGCGGCCGCCTTGAAGCGGGGACGTCCGGTATCCGGCCACGTCTACGGCCGCGAATTCGTCTCGGCCTATGCGGCGAGCGGTGTCAGCGACACCCATGAGGCGATCGAGCGCGACATCGCCGACGATCTGCTCGATGCCGGTGTTTGGGTATTCCTGCGCGGCGGACCGCCGACGACGCCATGGCATTCGCTGCCGCAGGCGATCCGCACCATCACCGAGCTCGGTGCGTCGCACAAGCGCACGGCCGTGTGCACCGACGACCGCGACGCCGACGATTTGCTCATGTTCGGCCTCGACTGGGTGGTGCGCGAAGCCGTGAAGGCCGGGATGTCACCGGAGCAGGCCTGGTCGATGGGCTCGCTGCATGGCGCTACGCGCTTCGGCATGGATGGCGACATCGGTGGCCTCGGTGGCGGCCGCCGCGCCGACCTCGTGCTGATGGACGACCAGCTCAAGCCACAATGCACCTGGTATGGCGGCGAGCTCGTGGTCGAGAACCGCAAGATCACCGGGCTGCTCGATCAGGCGCTGTCGCACCGCTATCAATATCCAAAGGCGGCTTACGCGACGGTGAAGCTGCCGAAGAAGGTCAAGCTAACGCCGGATCTGCCCTCGAAGGCCTGCACCGTCAATGCGATCAAGACGGCGCTGCCGGGCATCACGCTGATCCATGACAAAGTCGCGATCGAACCCGCCAAAGACTGGCCGTCTTTGTTCGCGCGCTACGGCCTCTGCTTCGTCACGGTCATCGAGCGCCACGGCAAGTCGTCCGGCAACGTCGCTTATGGACTGCTGAAGGACTTTGGCCTCAAGCGCGGCGCGGTCGCCTCCAGCGTGGGGCACGACAGCCACAACATCATTGTCGCCGGCACCAACGAGCCCGATATGCAAGTCGCGATCGCGGCCATCAAGGACCTGCAGGGCGGCGTCTGCGTCGTCGCCGACGGCAAGGTAAGGGCGCTGGTCCCGCTGCCGATCGCGGGGCTTCTCTCGGACAAGCGCGTCACGGAGGTGGCCGAAGAGGTCAAGGCGCTGAAGAAGGAATGGGCCGAGGCCGGCTGCACCATCCCCTACATGGGCTTCAATTTGATTCCGCTATCGGTCATTCCGGAAATTCGCATCACCGACAAGGGCCTCGTGCTGGTGCCGCAGATGGAGCTGGCGCCGCTGTTCGAGTGATCCGCGTTTCACGCGACTCTCGATCTAACCGCTTGAGACGCCCAAGATTTTTCCGCGGCTGCCACATCGTGGAAAATAAAATCGATCTCGTTGAGATCGCATCACGCGCACCCGATGATCTCGCTCGCTGACTTGAACCGAGCGAGGTCCGATATGGCGAAGATGCGAGCTATCGATGCTGCCGTGCGAATTCTGGAAAAGGAAGGCATCTCCACCGCTTTCGGAGTTCCCGGGGCCGCGATCAATCCGCTTTACTCGGCGCTGAAGAAGCGCGGCTCGATCCACCACATTCTGGCGCGGCATGTCGAGGGTGCCTCGCACATGGCAGAGGGCTATACGCGCGCCAAGGCCGGCAATATCGGCGTCTGCATCGGAACCTCGGGGCCGGCTGGCACCGACATGATCACCGGGCTCTATTCGGCGATCGCCGATTCCATTCCGATCCTCTGCATCACCGGGCAGGCGCCGCGGGCGCGGCTCTACAAGGAGGATTTTCAGGCCGTCGACATCGAGTCGATCGCAAAGCCCGTGACGAAATGGGCCGTTACCGTGCGCGAGCCGGCGCTGGTGCCACGCGTCTTCAGCCAGGCGTTTCATGTCATGCGCTCGGGCCGGCCCGGGCCGGTGCTGATCGACATGCCGCTCGACGTGCAGCTGGCCGAGATCGAGTTCGACGATGAGACCTATGAGCCGCTGCCGGTCTACAAGCCCGCTGCCACGCGAAAACAGGTCGAGAAGGCGCTGGAGATGCTCAACGCCGCCGAGCGTCCGCTGATCGTCGCGGGCGGCGGCATCATCAACGCCGATGCGTCCGACCTCCTGGTCGAATTCGCCGAGATCGCCAACGTTCCTGTGGTGCCGACGCTGATGGGATGGGGCGCGATCCCCGACGATCACGTGCTGATGGCGGGCATGGTCGGCCTTCAGACCAGCCACCGCTACGGCAACGCCACCATGCTTGAATCCGACTTCGTGCTCGGCATCGGCAACCGCTGGGCCAACCGCCACACCGGCTCGGTCGAGACCTACACCAAGGGCCGCGCCTTCGTGCATGTCGACATCGAGCCGACCCAGATCGGGCGCGTGTTCAATCCGGATCTCGGCATCGTCTCGGACGCCAAGGCCGCGCTTGAGCTGTTCGTCAGCGTCGCCAGGGAGTGGCGCCGGTCAGGCAGGCTGCGCGAGCGCCAGGCGTGGCCCGCGGCCTGCCGCGATCGCAAGAAGACGATGCTGCGCAAGAGCCACTTCGACAACGTCCCGATCAAGCCGCAGCGCGTCTATGAGGAGATGACCAAGGCCTTTGGTCGCGACACCTGCTACGTGACCGTGATCGGCCTGTCGCAGATCGCCGGCGCCCAGTTCCTCGGCGTCTACAAGCCGCGCAACTGGATCAATGCCGGGCAGGCGGGGCCGCTCGGCTGGACACTGCCCGCCGCGCTCGGCGTGCGTGCGGCGTGCCCGGATCGCGACATCGTCGCGCTCTCCGGCGATTACGACTTCCAGTTCCTGATCGAGGAGCTCGCGGTCGGGGCGCAGTTCAATCTGCCCTACATCCACGTCGTCGTGAACAATTCTTATCTCGGCTTGATCCGCCAGGCCCAGCGCGGCTTCGAGATGGACTATCACGTCCAGCTCTCCTTCGAGAACATCAACGCGCCCGAGATCGGCGTCTACGGCGTCGACCACGTCGCGGTCGCCGAAGGCCTCGGCTGCAAGGCGATCCGCGTCACCGATCCGAAGGACGCGCAGGCCGCGTTCGCGACCGCGCGCGAATTGATGGCCAAGCACCGCGTGCCCGTGGTGGTCGAGTTCATCCTCGAACGCGTCACCAACATCGCGATGGGCACGGAGATCGACAACATCGTCGAGTTCGAGGAGGTGCTGGACCTGCCGCTCGACGAGGTGGAGCGGGCGCGCCCAGGCGTGCTGCAGCCGGCGGAATAGGGAAGGACCTCATCATGCCGAAATTCGCCGCCAACCTCACCATGCTCTTCAACGAGATGCCGTTCCTCGACCGCTTCGCAGCGGCGAAGGCGGCGGGCTTTTCCGGGGTCGAGTATCTCTTCCCCTATGATTTCGACAAGGCGCAGCTGCGCGAGCAGCTGGAAGCCCACGGCCTGACTCAGGTGTTGCACAATCTGCCGGCCGGAAATTGGGCAGGGGGCGAGCGCGGCATTGCGATCCTGCCCGATCGCACCGCTGAATTCCGCGACGGCGTGTTTCGCGCCATCGACTATGCCAAGGCGCTCGATTGCGAGCAGCTCAATTGCCTCGTGGGTATTGCACCTGTGAATGCCGATCCGCGCGAACTGAACGAGACGCTGGTGGGAAATTTGCGCTTTGCGGCCTCGACGCTGGCGCGCGAGAACATCAAGCTGCTGGTCGAGCCGATCAACACGCTCGACATTCCCGGCTTCTTCCTCAACGGCACCGAGCAGGCGATGCAGCTGATCTCCGAGGTGCGGTCGAACAATTTGTTCGTCCAGTACGACATCTATCACATGCAGATCATGGAGGGCGATCTCGCCCGCACCATGCAGGAATATCTGCCTGAGATCGCGCACATCCAGCTCGCCGACAATCCGGGCCGCCACGAGCCCGGCACCGGCGAGATCAACTATCCCTTCCTGTTCCGCCATCTCGACGCGATCGGCTATCGCGGCTGGATCGGCTGCGAATACAAGCCGCGCACCACGACGCTGGAAGGGCTGTCCTGGCACGCCGCGCAGACCTTTGAGACCTGAGAACGCACCCACAGCGACGGTGCGCTCCCTCTCTCGCTTGCGGGGGAGGGCTGGGGTGGGGGTATCTCCGCGAAAAGATTCGATCGAGATGCGCTGAAAGACCCCAAGCGGATAGAGCCCCCACCCGGCGCTACGCGCCGACCTCCCCCGCAAGCGGGAGAGGTGCACCGAGCTTGTGGATCGACTTGGCCTAAATCTGGAGGAATGAGACATGACCAACATCGGCTTCATCGGACTTGGCACCATGGGACGGCCGATGGCCGGCCATCTCCTTAGCGCTGGCCATCGTGTTCTCCTGCACGATGTTGCGCCGGTTGCGGCTGAGCTGATTTCCGCGGGCGGCATCGCCTGCAAGTCGGCCAAGGAAGTCGCGGAGGGCGCGGATGCCGTCATCATCATGGTGCCGGATACGCCGCATGTCGAAGCGGTGCTGTTCGGCAAGGATGGTGTTGCGAGCGGTATCTCGAAAGGCAAGATCGTCGTCGACATGAGCTCGATCTCGCCGCTGGCGACGAAGGAGTTCGCCAAGAACATCGAGGCGCTCGGGGCGGATTATCTCGACGCGCCGGTGTCGGGCGGGGAGGTCGGCGCCAAGGCGGCGAGTCTCACCATCATGGTTGGCGGGCCGGAGCGGGCCTTTGGCACCATGAAGCCGGTGTTCGACAAGATGGGCAAGAACGTCACTCACGTCGGCGCCAATGGCGACGGGCAGACGACGAAGGTTGCCAACCAGATCATCGTCGCGCTGACGATCGAGGCGGTGAGCGAGGCGCTGTTATTTGCATCCAAAGCCGGGGCCGATCCGGCGCTGGTGCGCAAGGCGCTGATGGGCGGCTTTGCCTCCTCGCGCATCCTCGAAGTGCACGGCGAGCGCATGGTGAAGCGCAATTTCGATCCTGGTTTCCGCATCGAGCTGCACCAGAAGGATCTCAATCTCGCGCTCGAGGGCGCGCGCACGCTCGGCCTGTCGCTGCCGAGCACGGCGGTGGCGCAGCAATTGTTCTCGGCCTGCACCGCGCATGGCGGCAAGGGCTGGGATCATTCCGCGATGGTGCGGGCATTGGAACTGATGGCAGGCCACGAGATCGCGGCGGCCTGAACTGTTACGCGGTAACACTCTCCAGTTTTGAAGCCTCTTCGCCACGGGGGAACCGGAACAATGCTCCGGCCCCGCGGTTGAAGGCGCAGGACAATCACTGGAGACAAAACAACATGAAAACCCGTCTTGCGATTACGTTGGCTGCAGCGTCGCTGCTGGCGTCGAGCGCAGCCTTTGCTCAGTCGACGACCGAACAAGGCGCCAGGGACGGCGCGCGTGCTGGTGGCGACATCGGCGGACCGATCGGCGCGATGGTTGGCGGCACCGTTGGTGCGGCCGTCGGAGCCGGCCTCGAGATTCCGAATGCGGTGCTGGGCGGAATCCCGCGGAGTGACTCCGTCGTGGTCGAGGAGCGCGTCGTGGTGGGCGAGCCGTTGCCGCCGACCGTGGTGCTCCGCCCCGTGCCGAACTACACCGAGTATCGCTATGCGGTCGTGAACGATCGCCGCGTGATCGTCGAACCGCGCACGCGTCGCGTCGTCAAGATCATCGACTGATCCAGGCCGACCACAGGCGTGGAGAGAAAAGGGCCCTGGGGAGTTCTACTCCGCGGGGCCTTCGCTTGCTGCAGAGGGGCTTGCGAGAAAGCGTGTCACAACCCAATCGGTGATCGCCGCGAGCGCAAAGCCAAGGCAGGCCGTCAGCGCGTCGACCAGAAAGTCCTCCAGCCGGGCGTGGCGTCCGGGTGCCCAAAATTGCATCAGTTCGAGCACGCCAATCAGGACGACTGCGGCCCCCGCGCCCAACAGGCGCCGCCGCGGATAGGCAAGGCCGAAGGCCAGCCCCACCAGGATGAATGCGAGAGCGTGTTCGCCGTCCTGGCCGAGGTCGGAATGGGGCCGCAGGCCAGGGGGACCGAGGGTGGCGAAAGTAACGGCGGCCGCGAGCAGCCAGGCAAAGGAACGGATCAAAATGGACATCCGGTTCGCTTAGCACAGATTGGCAGCGGGCCGGTACAGTCCCTCCATCAGATCGCTGTGTGGTTAATGACAAAAATTTAAAGCGGCTCGCGCACGCCGAGCCCGTGCATGAAGCGCTCCCGGATTTGTACGGGATCGCGCCTTGTGGTGCCGACGCCCGGCTTGTCGTCGATGCGGACCGCGATCAGGCTCGGCTCGGCGGCGGACATCGCCGCATCGACCAGGCGCTCGAAATCCTCCTCGTCCGCAGCCCAGGCGCTATTCGCAAGGCCGGAGCCTGCTGCGATGGCAACGATATCCGCGACGCTGGCCGCGGGTGTCGGCTGTGCGCCGGTAATCTGATAGATGCCGTTGTCCATCACGATCATGATGAGGTTCTTCGGCTTCAACGTCGCGATCGTCGAGAGCGCGCCGAGCTGCATCAACAGCGAACCATCGCCTTCGAGCGCGAAGACGCGGCGGTCGGGCTGCGCCAGCGCCACGCCGAGCGCGATCGGGAAGGCGAGTCCCATGCTGCCCAGCATGTAGAAATTCTGCGGGCGATGCCCGGCGGCCCAGAGGTCGAAATTGGTGTTGCCGATGCCGCCGATCACGGCTTCCTCGTGCTTGAGCTTTGCGATCAGGCGCGAGGTCACATCGAACCGGTTCATCACCTTGGTATTGCCAGTGTTCATGGTGGCGCTCACTTGTCGAAAACCTTGCCGCCGGTGAGCAGCGGGTTGAGGATCAGGGCCACCGGCGCCTGTGTCGTGACGGCCTGCTTGATCGAACGGTCGGCGATGAATTCGAGCTCGTCGAGCCGGGTGATGGTGTGGTGCTCCAGCGCCAGCGAATCCAGCACCGGACGCATGGTGCGGCAGACCAGCGACTGGCCGTAGTTGAACTCGCCGAGCGTGCCGCGCTCGGACACGAACATGATCAGCGGGATCTGGTAGGGCACCGCGAGCGAGGCGAGCACATTGGCGAGGGTGGCGAAGCCGGAGGTCTGCATCAGCACCGCGCCGCGCCGCCCACCCATCCAGGCGCCCGAGACGATGCCGACGGCTTCCTCCTCGCGGGCAGTGGCGAAGGTGGTGAAGAAAGGATCGGCGTGCAGGTTCTTGATCAGGGGCGTCAGCACCCGGTCGGGCACGTAAGGAATGAGGCTGATCTCGTTGCGCTTCAGGGTTTGCAGGACGATGCCGTGCCAGCTCTGGTCACCGGACGCCTGTCCCTGCGTCTGCTGTTCCGCAATCGCCATTGCGTTCTCCCTTGGCGTATTTTCTTGGGCCGCGCATGCTTCTTGGTTCTGGCCGTCGCGGCGATCGGTCGAACTTGACGGAGCAGGCGGGATTGTCAACATGTCCGGGCCGCACCGTGATCTGCGCTGGACGGCCTGCCGCGGTCGGCGCCGCCATGTCATAAGCGGCGACAACGAGAAAACGGGAGGGGGCACGGACGGGCGCGCATCGCGCTGACCTTGCGGATCTCCCTGGAGAGCCGGAAGGGTCCTGATGTCCGTCAACAGCAAGCGCGTCTTCTACTCCAATTATTTGGCCAATCCGATCTATGTCGACATCCTGAAGGCGCGGCCCGACGTCCGGCTCGACCGCATCGAGAACGGGAGTCCCGAAGATGTCTACGCACCGATCCTGAATGCGGCGCACGTTTACCAGATCGGAGCCGCCCGGGACGAGCTCGCCCCGCATTTCCATGTCGATGCCACCTTCCTGAGGCGGACGCCGAACCTGCTGCTGGTCTCCAGCAATGGCGCGGGCTTCGACCCTGTCGACGTCGAGGCCTGCACGGATGCGGGCGTGCTGGTCGTCAACCAGTCCGGCGGCAATGCCCATTCGGTTGCCGAGCACGCGCTGGCGATGATGCTGACCTTGTCCAAGCGCATCATCCAGTCCGACCGCCGTCTGCGCCGCGAGCGCGACGTCAACCGCAACGATCTGGTCGGCAACGAGGTCGAGCACAAGACCGTCGGGATCATCGGCCTCGGCAATGTCGGCCGCCGCATCGCCGCGCTGTGCAAGGGCCTGCTCGGCATGAAGGTGCTGGCCTACGACCCATATTTGTCGGCCGAGGTGATGGCCGAGCGAGGCGGAGAGAAGGTCGAGCTGGACGAGCTGTTGCGCCGCGCCGATTTCGTTTCGATCTCCTGTCCGCTCGACAAGGGCAGCCGCAACATGATCAGCACGCGCGAGTTCGGGCTGATGCAGCCGCATGCGTATTTCATCACCACGGCGCGCGGCTTCATCCATGACGAGGATGCGCTGCTCCAGGCCCTGCGCGACAAGCGCATCGCCGGTGCCGGCCTCGACGTCTGGTCCAAGGAGCCGCCACCGCCGGAGCATCCGCTGCTCCAGTTCGACAACGTGCTGGCGAGCCCGCACACCGCGGGAGTGACCATCGAAGCGCGGCAGAACATGGGGCGGATCGCGGCCGAGCAGGTGCTGGACACGCTCGACGGCAAGCGCCCGCCGCGCATCATCAATCCCGAGGTCTGGCCGCGTTATGCGGAGCGCTTCAAGCAGGCTTTTGGCGTGACGCCGGCGTAGGGCGCGAAGGCTCAGCGCGCTCCGATCATTGGTTACCACGACGGAAAGGCAAAGCGCCGCATCTTATCGAGCGGGTAAGTGAACGCGTATCACTTGTCCTGTAGTTGAAAGTCCATGAGCATATTTTCGATTGCGACATCCGGACTTTCGGCGGCGAGTTTGCGCGTGAACGTGGCCGCGAGCAACATCGCGAATGTTCAAACGACCGGCCCGCTGCCGGGGTCGGGCGGGTCGAGCCCGTCGGCCGTTACAGGCAGTCCGGGCATTGCTCCGACGTTTCCTGCGGCTTACGTGCCATTGCGCGTCGATCAGGTCGACCAATCGAGCCGCTCGACGCCGGGCGGCACGATCGCGAAGGTGTCGACGGTATCGCCGAGCTATACCGCGCAATCCGACCCAAGCGCTCCCTTCGCAAACCAGGATGGGCTGGTCGCAGCGCCGAATGTCGATATCGCCAGCGAATTCGTTCAACTGGCGGCCGCCAAGTACAGCTTCATTGCCAATGCGAAAGTCATTCAGGCTTACGCGGAAACGACAGAGTCGCTTCTCGACATCACCACATGAGGGCGGACTGCCGCCCGGATGGGCGGCGGGAACCTTGCCGGTCCTTGATCCGCGTCAAAATCTCCTTCCCCGGTCCGGCTTAAATGGGATTAGAGTGCGGCCGGGGCAGCAGGGAGGTCCCATGTCAACCTATGTCGTCAAGTTCATGAAAGATGTGCTCGGCGAGTACGGCCGGCAGAGCGAGATTTGCCAGGGTACGCTGGAAATCGACGCCTCCGACGAGAACGAGGCCAGGGAGCGGGCGAAGGCCAGGTTCTGCAAGGACCAGGCCCTGCATCACTGGTCGCTGCATGCCGACCGCATCCATGTGAGAGCGGCCGACTTTCCGTCCTGAGGTCTACCGGCCCGGCGCCACGAGGGGTGGGGGCGCCGTGGTCCCCGCGCCGAGCGATCGCTGCACCATGACGGTGTCGGACCAGCGGCCGTGGCGATAGGCCACACCGCAAAGCAGGCCGGCGCGCGCGAAGCCGAACTTCTCGTGCAGCGCCAGCGAGGGCGCGTTGTCGGCGTCGATATAGCCGATCATCTGGCGGAAGCCGGCCGCCGCACAAGCATCGATCAACTCGTGCAGCAGCAGCCGTCCGACCCCGCGGCCGAGCTGCTCGTGGTGGACGTAGATCGAATGCTTGGCCGTGTAGCGATAGGCCGGGCGCTTGCGGAACAACACTGCGTAGGCATAGCCGACCACCTCGCCGCGAAACGTCGCGACCAGATGCGGCAGGCGGGTCTGCTTGAGGTTCTTGCGCCGGTCGCGCAGATCATCCGGCTCGGGCGCACCGGTTCCTTCGATGTCGCGCGCCACGCCGTTGCGGACGTGATGGCGGTAGATCGCCAGCATCGCCTCGACATCGCTGTCGCGTGACGGTCTGACCAGGACGGGTTCGTCACTCGCGCGCGCAGCTGTTTCGTTCATTCGCACCTACTCGGCAACGACGTAAGTATAGAGCCCGATGCGCCCCTGGGCATCGATCTCCTTGTAGACGCCCTGGATCTCGACGTCGAAGCCCGGAAACGTGTTGAAACAGGTTTCGAACATCTTGAGATAATCGACCATGGGCTTGGCCCGTTCCGTCAGCCGCTCGCCGGGCACGATGGTGGCGATGCCCGGCGGATAGACCACGAAGGGCGTGGTCGCGATGCGGCCCGCGATGGCCTCGATCGGCAAATAGTCGACATCGTTCTTGAACAGATAGCGCGCGGCATCGCGGGGCGACATCGCGATCTCAGGCATGTGCTCGGGCATGAACTGCCGGGCCTGAAGCGCGCTGACGTCGGCGGCGCGGAAGAAACGGTGCATCTCGCCGCAGAGATCGCGTAAGCGCACGCCGGCATAGCGCGCCTGCCGACGCTGATAGAACTCCGGAATGACGTCGGCCAGCAGTGCATTGTCATCGTGGAGCTTCTTGAAGGCGACAAGGCCGGAGATCAGCGTGCCGGCCTTGCTCGCCTCGACGCCTGGGGTCAGCAGGAAGAGCAGGGAGTTGAGGTCGTTCTTCTCGGGGACGATGCGGTTCTCGCGCAAATATTGCGCCACGACGGGGGCGGGGATGCCGTGCTCGGCATAGGCGCCTGAGCGGTCGAAGCCGGGGGTGAGCAGCGTCAGCTTGTTCGGATCTGTCATGGCAAACCCCTCGGCCATGCCGGGGAAGCCGTGCCAGTTGGTATCGGGCGAGAGCTGCCACAGCGCGGCGTTGGTGGCGAGCTCATCGGTGGAGAGGGTTTCCCAGGCGACGTTGTGGACGGCGCCCGGGCGGCCGACATCGGGAATCGCGACGCGGTCGGGAACGAAGGGCTCGAAGAACCAGCGCCGATCGGCGTTCTGCTCCTTCTCTTCGAACTCCCTGCGCATCGCGCGGATCTTCTTGCGCAGCTCGATGCCGAGGCGAATCGTGTCGTCCCACAGCACTTCGCCCGAGCGGCCCTTCATCATCTGCGCACCGACGTCGAGCGAGGCGAACAGCGGGTAGAACGGCGAGGTCGAGGCGTGCTGCATGAAGCTTTCGTTGAAGCGGCGATGCTCGACGCGGCGCTTCTGGCCGCGGATGTGGCGGTCCTTGATGTGGATCTGGGAGGCCTGCGAGAAGCTGGCCAGCTGCTTGTGGGTCGATTGCGTCGCGATGATGCCCGGTGCTTCCGGCGGAAGGTTCGCCAGCCCCATGGCGAAACGGCCGGCATAGAGCGGGTGGAATTTCATGAAGCCGGCCCAGGCTTCGTCGAACAGGATGTACTCGCACAGATGGCCGATGCGCTTCAGGATCATCTCGGCGCTGTGGATCGTCCCATCATAGGTGCACTGTTCGACGACGGCGACGCGGAACGGCCGCTCCTTGCGCCAGGCCTCCTTGTCCGTGACCAGCGGGTGATTGCGGATCGCCTCGCGCAAGGTCTTCTCGTCCAGCACGTCCCAGCGCATTGGGCCGATCAGGCCCCAGGCGTTGCGGATGGTCGGCACGTAAACCGGGACGCCGCCGTTGATCATCAGGGCGCCGTGATGGGCGGCCTTGTGGTTGTTGCGGTCGAACAGCACGAGGTCGCCGTCGGTGACGAGGGCGCCGAGCGCGACTTTGTTCGAGGTCGAGGTGCCGTTGAGCACGAAATAGGTCTTCTCCGCGCCAAAAATCTGGGCGGCTTCCTTTTGCGCCTTCAGCGCCGGCCCCTCATGGGTGAGGAGGTCGCCGAGATCGAGCACGGAATTGTCGAGGTCGTCGCGGAACACGGATTCGCCGAGATGCTCGACGAAGACCCGGCCGATCGGGCTGCGGTTGTAGAACACGCCGCCATTGTGCCCCGGGCAGGTCCAGAGCTGGTTGCCTTCCTCGGCATAGTCGACCAGGGCGCCAAAGAACGGCGTCTTCAGGGTCTCGGCATATTGCTTGAGCCGGCTGATCAGATTCTTGGCGATGAAGGTCGGCGTCTCCTCGGACAGGAAGACATAGCCGTCGATGAAATCGAGCACCTCGACCGGCAGGTCCTCGAAGCGCTTGCGCCGGATCAGGAGGATGATCGGGAAATCGAGGCCGCGGCGGCGCATCAAATTGATCAGCGCCGAGGTCTTGCCCTCCAGGCCCTTCTTGCCCCAGTCCACCACCATGCAGCCGATCGCGGCGTCGGTCTGCACCGCCATCTCGGCATCCTCGAGCTTGCGCGCCCGGACCACCTCGAAGCCGGAGCGCTGGATCTCCTCGATGATCTGGTTGAAGCGGACGCCTTCGAGATCGTCGGCGTCGAACATTGGTGCGGCGAACAGGAAGTTGAAGCGCTTGAAATAATCCATGGTCTGTCCCGAATGTGCAGGAGATACAGCTCTCTGCACATTCGATGACAGTTGGATGACAAGAGGCGGGATGGCCCCGGCTAGCGCTTCACTTCGCCGAATACCACCGTCGGCACCGCGCGGTTGACGATTTCGCGCAGGGCAAAGCTCGATTGCACGCGCGCGACGCGCGGCAGGCGGGACAGCTCGGTGCGGTGGATGCGCTCGAAATCCTGGATGTCGCGGGCAAGCACGATCAGGATGTAGTCGTCGGTTCCCGACATCAGGAAGCAGCGCACGACGGAAGGGCATTTCACCACCTCCGCCTCGAACGCCTTCAACGCGTCGTCGCTCTGGCTTTCCAGCGCGATGCGGACCAACACGGTGATGGTGAGGCCGAACTGGGCGAGATCGAGTGCGGCCTGGTAGGCCTGGATGTAGCCCTCGTCCTCCAGAGCCTTCTGCCGCCGGGCCAGCGCCGTGCTGGAGAGCCCGACCTTGTTGGCAAGCTCGGTGTGGCTGGCACGCGCATTGGTCGTGAGTTCCGCGAGGATCGCGAGGTCTTTCCGGTCGAGGGCCAATGTTTCGTTTCCAGCGTGAAAGGGCAGCTTGGCGCCGGAAACCGGCGCGGGCCTGCCGAAACTAGCGGATATTTGCACGAAACCAAACCGGCCCCGTCGCTACGATGAGGAACAGAATCAAGGCGTCGGCAAAGGAGCCCGGAAGATGCGCGTCGGTGTGCCCAAGGAGATCAAGGTGCAGGAATATCGCGTCGGGCTCACCCCGGGCGCGGTCCGTGAATATGTCGCGGCCGGGCACCAGGTCACGGTCGAGACCGGCGCCGGCGGCGGCATCGGCGCATCCGACGAGGTGTATCGGCGGGCAGGGGCCACCATTGCCGAGAGCGCCCGCGACATCTTTGCCAAGTCCGACATGATCGTGAAGGTAAAGGAGCCGCAGAAGAGCGAATGGGCCCAGCTCCGGGACGGCCAGATCCTGTTCACTTATCTTCATCTTGCGCCGGATCCGGAGCAGGCCAAGGGCCTGCTTGCCTCCGGCTGCACCGCGATCGCCTATGAAACCGTCACGGACGCGAACGGTCACCTCCCGCTGCTCGCCCCGATGAGCGAAGTCGCCGGCCGACTCGCCATCGAGGCCGCCGGCGCCGCGCTCAAGCGCTCGGCCGGCGGCCGCGGCCTGTTGCTGGGCGGCGTGCCCGGCGTGCAGCCGGCGCGTGTCGTCGTGCTCGGCGGCGGCGTGGTCGGAACGCAGGCGGCGCGCATGGCCGCAGGCCTCGGTGCCGAAGTCACCGTGATCGACCGCTCGATCCCGCGCTTGCGCCAACTGGACGATCTTTTTGCCGGACGCGTGCGTACCCGCTTCTCGACCATCGAATCGGTCGAGGACGAGGTCTTCACCGCCGATGTCGTGATCGGTGCGGTGCTGGTGCCGGGCGCCAGCGCCCCCAAGCTGGTCACGCGCGCGATGCTGAAGTCGATGCGGCCGGGCGCCGTGCTGGTCGATGTTGCGATCGACCAGGGCGGCTGCTTCGAGACTTCGCACGCGACCACGCATACCGACCCGACCTATGAGGTGGACGGCGTCGTGCACTATTGCGTTGCCAATATGCCGGGCGCGGTGCCGGTGACGTCGAGCCAGGCGCTGAACAATGCGACACTGCCGTTCGGCCTGATGCTCGCGAACAAGGGCTTTGCCGCGGTGCTGGAAAACCCGCATTTGCGAAATGGGCTGAACGTCCATCGCGGGCGCATCACCAACAGGGCGGTGGCGGAGAGCCTCGGGCTGGAGTTTGCTCCGGTGGAGAGTGGGCTGGCGGCTTAGCGGCGCGGCGTACGCGGATGTCTCACCCTTTCCCACAAGGGAGAGGGTGCACCGGTTCTGCCGAGCGGTCAACGTTCACGCCTTCGTCAGCCTGTACTGCCGCAGATCGGGATCATGGGTCATGCGCCAATAGTCCACGAACCGCCACGGCATCGCCGAAAACACCCGACCACTCGAATTGCGATAGTAGGTGCTCATGCCCGGGTGCGTCCAGATCATCGCTTCGTGCTCGACATCGACCTTACGGACGTAGTCGTCGAGCACGTCCTGGCGGACGTCGATGGCAGCGACGTCGTGCTCGATCATTTCGGCGAGGCAGGCGGCGATGTAGCGGCTCTGGCATTCCGACTGGAAGATGACGCTGCCGCCATGCGCCGGGCCGGAGTTGGGGCCGAGCATGCAGAAGAAGTTGGGGAAATCGGGCACGGTGAGGCCGAGGAACGCGGTCGGATTGTCGTTGCTCCAGGCCTCGCGCAAATCCTTGCCTTTGCGGCCGCTGATGTTGAGGCGCGCCGCCATTTCCGTCACCTTGAAGCCGGTTGCGACCACGATGACGTCGGCAGGGCGGTGATTGCCATCGGCGGTTACGATGCCGCGCTGGTCGAAATGGTCGATTGCGTCGGTGACGAGCTCCACGTTCGGCCGCGTCAACGTCTTGAACCAGTTGTTGTCGAGCAGGATGCGCTTGCCATAGGGCGGATAGGTCGGCACGCATTTCTCGATCAGGTCCGGCCGGCCCTGTAATTCCGACAGGATGAAGTCGGTCAGCTCCTGGCGGTGCCGGTCGTTGCCCTTGTTGACGGCACGCTCGGGATGCGGCCAGGCCGGGTCCTTGCGCAGGAAAGGCAAGAGGCCGTCGCCATAGCGCCAGAACATGTTGAAGCGGTACCATTGCACGTAGAAAGGCAGATGCGCCAACAGCCAGCGCGCACCCTCGCTGATCGGATCGGCATAGCCCTTCACCGGCCGCGCCCATTGCGCGCTGCGCTGATAGACGGTGACCGAGGCGACGCGGCCGGCGATCGACGGCACCAGCTGCATCGACGTCGCGCCGGTGCCGATCACGGCGACATGCTTGCCGTCGATGTTGATGTCATCGGACCACAGCGCCGAATGCAGGATCGTTCCCGTGAACTTGTCCTCGCCCTCGAAGTGTGCGCGGGAGGGATCGTTGAGCTGGCCGATGGCCGAGACCATCGCGGTGGATTCGAAGGTCTCTTCGCCGCTCTCGGTCTTGAGCGTCGAGATCCAGCGCCTTTTGCCTTCGTCCCAGCGCGACGAGGTCAGCTCGGTTTTGATGCGCAGGTGCTCGCGGATGCCGTATTCTTCGGCGACCTTCTGAAGATAGCCGAGCAGTTCCTCGCGCTGGCAGAAGTAGCGGGTCCATGCATTCCCGGAGCCGAAGGAATAAGAATAGGAATGGTTCGGCGTATCGACGCCGCAGCCGGGATAGCGGTTGATCCACCAGGTGCCGCCAAGCTCGGCGTTCTTCTCGACGATAGTGTAGGGAATGCCGAGATGACCGAGCGCCACGCCGAGCGCAATGGCGCAGACGCCGGCACCGACGATCAGCACGTGCTGCTCCGCGAGCTTGTCGCTCGATGGCTGCTTGGTCCAACGCGCCTCGCGCGCAACAAACCCCATCTCCTCGCGCATCAGCGGGGCGTATTCCGGCGCGACATTCTCGCCGAGGCAGCCGCGCATCATCTTCAGCAGCAGCTCGTCGCCGGGGTCGGTGATGACGGGCTTCGGCGTGCCGTTGGCGAAGAGCTTCACCACCGCGGCGCGGATCTCGTCCTGGATTTCCTTGGGCACGCCGGCCTCGGGATCGGGAATGAGGCGGATGTCGCGCTTGGGCAAGTACGGCGCCGCGAGCCATTTCTCGTCGCCGGTCATATGCACCAGCACCATCAGGAGGCAGCGGATGTCGCCTTCTGCGATGGTCGAGGCAAGGTCGAGCGGCCTGTGCGGAGATTCGATGTTCATGGCGTGTCCTGGTCTTCGGAGCCGGTGAAGAGGCCGCGCGTCATCAGTTTGCGATAGGCGGAGATGACGTGCTCAGGCACGGCGGTAACGCCGCCGGCCGAGTAGGAGTAGCGGCGGCTGAGATAGCCGCGCGCACCCATCAGCATGTGGACGATCGCCTCGAACTCCTCGTCGCTGAAATCCGCGATGGCGCCGGCAAGGCGCGCACGGCGGAGGATGCGGACATAGGCGACCGAGATGTTGTCGAGATGTTTCTGGTAACCGATGGGTGCGAAGAATTCGGCCTCGTTGAGGATGCGCAAAAATTCCGGCACCTCGCGGATGAAGTCGAAGAAGGCGGCGAAGCGCTCGATCTCCTGCCGCGCCGCATCCGCCGTGCCGGTGCGTACGCGGATGAACTCGACCATGTCGAGGCCGATCTTGGGCAGCAGCTGGTCGAGCAGCTCCTGGCGGTTCTCGAAATGATTGTAGAAGGTGCCCTGCGCGACGCCGGCCTGTTCGGTGATGCGGGCGACGGAGGCTTCGGCATAGCCATGCTTGCCGACGACCTTGGTGGCGGCCTCGAAGATCTTCTGCTTGGTCCAGGCGTTGCGCTCGACGCGGTTGAGCTTTGTGATCTTTGCGGTGGCGGGGCCTTGCGTCATGCCACGGTCTCCAGTTCGGCGCGCAGCACGCGCTTGAGAATTTTTCCAGATGGATTGCGCGGGAGGCTGTCGCGGATGATCAGCTGTTTCGGCACCTTGAAGCTCGCGAGCCGCGCGCGGCAGTGCTCGGTGAGAGCAGGGAGCTCGAGCCTGGCGCCCTCGGTCAGCACGACGATCGCGACCGGCCGTTCACCCCAGCGTGCGTCACGCAGGCCGATCACCGCGACCTCGCGCACCCCAGGCAATTCATAGATGACGCGCTCGACCTCGGAGGAGGCGATGTTCTCGCCGCCGGAGATGATCATGTCCTTCTTGCGGTCGGTCAGATACAGGAAGCCATCCTCATCGAGATAACCGACGTCGCCGCTGCGGAACCAGTCGCCGAAGAAGGCGGACGCCGTCTTGTCCGGATCCTTCCAGTAGCCGCGCGTGATCTTCGGTCCGCGCAGGCAGATCTCGCCGTTAACGTTCGCCGGCACGGCCTTGCCGTCCTCGTCGCGGATCTCGATCTCGACATGGGCAATCGCACGCCCGGTCGAGCCGATCTTCTCGATCTCGCGGCCCGCTTCCATGAAGGTGTCGCCGCCGACGGTCTCGGTGAGGCCATAGGCATCGATGTAGCGTGCGTTGCGGAAATATTCGGCGAAGGCGCGGATGCGCAGCTCCGGCGTTTTCTCGCCGCCGCCGATGGCCCATTGCAGGCTGGAGACGTCGTAGCGCTCGCGCGTCGGGCAGGTGAGCATCGCGCTGGTCATCACAGGTGCGAACCAGGCGGCGTTGAGCTTGTCCTCGGCGATCGCTGCAAGCGCGGTCTCCGGCTCGAAATTGCGTTCGATGCGAATGAAACCGCCATGCCAGAGCACGGCGAGGCCGGGCAGGTCGAGCGCGCCGACGTGATAGAGCGGGCCGACGACGAGCAGCCGCGTCTCGGCGCTGAGCCCGAGCGCGATCGTCTGGTCGGCCGACTTCCAGTAGAAATTATCGTAAGACAGCATCACGCCCTTGGGGCGGTCGGTCGTGCCCGAGGTATACATCAGCCGCATCAGGTCCGATGGTGCGCGGACATGCATGGGCGCGGGCGGCGCATCGCCAGCAAGACGCGTAAGGCTCTGCTGCGCGGCCTCGTCGAGCACGACAACCTCTGTGCCCGCGGCATTCGCAGCCAATTCCTCGTCGACGATCAGAAGCCGCGCGCCGGCATTGCCGGTGATGTAGCCGACCTCGTCGCGGGAGAGGCGGAAGTTGATCGGCACGAACACCGCGCCGAGATGGCTGGCGGCGAAGACGAGCTCCAGGAAAGCCGCACTGTTCTTCATCAGCACGGCCACGACATCGCCGGCGCCGATGCCCCGCGCAGCGAGCCAGCCTGCCACCGTCCGGACACGCGCGTCGAACGCCGCGTAGGAAATCTCCTCGCCGCGATATTTCAGCGCGGGCCGGTCCGGCGTGCGCCGGGCATGAAAGGCGATGAAGCTCGAAAGATTGATCATTTTGCGGATCTTGGGCCTGTTACCGGCCTCGCTTCCTCCCTGGATGAATTCTGACTCGTAATTCATCTTTGGCTTGACGTCACCCCCCGCCCTCTGAAATCCTCCGGAATACGGAGACGAGACGATCTCCGACAGGGATCAGGACACGCCGACCCGACAGAGGGAGGGAAAAATGACGAGGACCCGCACACCGGGCATCAGCCGCCGTTCAACACTGGCGCTGATGGGCGCCGGTGCGATGACATTTGCCGCGCCCTGGGTGGCGCGCGCTCAGGCCAAGACTATCAAGATCGGGATGCCGACGATTTTGTCGGGACGCGTCGCGCAACTCGGCACGTCCTCGCGCAATGCGGTGATGCTCGAGGTCGAGAAGGTCAACGTCGCCGGCGGCCTGGCCGGCCGGCAGATCGAGATGGTGATCCGCGATTCCAAGGGCCAGCCGCAGGAAGCCGCCCGCGTCGCGCGCGAGCTCGTGAATACCGATGGCTGTGAACTGCTGATCGACGCCGAAGCCTCGTCTGGCGCCTTCGCGGTGCATGAGGTTGCACGCGATCTCGGCGTGTTCTGCATCCACACCAATTCGGAAACTTCGTCGCTGACTGCGGACCCGAAGCAGCACATTCCCAATGCCTTCCGCACTGCGCGACAGGGCGTGCACGATTCCATCATCGGCGGCAGCTATGCCGCGGCGATCGCCAAGACCAAGGGTCTGAAGAAATGGGCGACCTGCTCGCCCGATTATGCCTATGGCCGCGACACAACGGCGGAGTTCACGCTGTACCTGAAGCGCTTCGCGCCCGAGGTCGAGATCATCAGCGAGTCCTGGCCCAAGCTGTTCCAGCCCGACTACACCGAGGTGGTGACGAAGATCCTTCAGGCCAAACCCCAGGCGCTTTATTCCTGCCTGTGGGGCGGCGATCTCACCTCCTATATCGATCAGGCCAACATCTACGCGATGTTCGGCCAGATGGAGGTGTTCGCGGTCAACATGGCCGACTACACCGCGCTCACTGTCGTGAAGAACCTGCCCAAGGGCATCCACTCCGGCAACCGTTACATCAAGACGTTCCCGACCACGCCGGAAAACGCCGCCTGGGGCGACGCCTACAAGGCGAAGTACAATGAATATCCGACCAACTGGTCGTGGGAGAACGCCACCGCCATCATGTTGATGGCCGAAGCTTCGAAGAAGGCGAACTCGGCCGACGGCAAGAAGATCGCGGAGGCGCTGAAGGGCCTCACCATCAAGTGCCCGTTCGGCGCCGACGGCACCGTGACGATGCGCGGCGACGATCACACGCTGGTCGGCTACGCCATCGGCTGGGGCACCACGATCCCGCAGGAGCCGTATGTGCCGGAGGTCAAGGCCGGCGACTGGAAGACGATCTTCGAGCTGGAGGCCGAGTGGAAGAAGAGCAAGGGCTACACCTGATCTGATGCGCGGCGGAGGCGGGCGACCGTCTTCGCCGTTTCGTTTGATTTTTCGCGCCGTGTCAGGCGCCCGATAATGAAAGTGCTCTCGTGGATCTCGACGCGCTTGCCGGCTGCCTCTCCAGTTCCGCCTGCCTGGTGACGCAAACCACCAGCGGCCTCATCATCGGCATGCTGCTGTTCCTGGTCGCGGTTGGGCTGACGCTGATCTTCGGCGTGCTCAAGGTGGTCAATTTCAGCCACGGCGCCTTCTACATGTTTGGCGCCTATTTCGCGATGACCGCCTATCAGCTCACGGGGAGCTTCGCGCTGGCGATGCTGGCGGGCGCGGCCGGCACGGCCATTCTCGGCCTGATCTTCGAGCGGGTCTTCATGAGCCGCGTCTATGGCGCGGACGTCTTGATGCAGCTCCTCGTCTGCTACGCCTTCGTGCTGATTTTCGACGATGTCGTGCGCCTGATCTGGGGGCCCGAATTCAAGGCGATGGGCATGCCCTCCGCCTTCCAGGTGATGCCGCTGTTCATCGCCGGGGGCGTGGTGCCGCCTTATTATCTGCTGCTGATCGGCGTCGCGCTGGTCGCGGCCATTGTGC
The DNA here is from genome assembly GCF_900114915.1 of Bradyrhizobium sp. Rc3b. Classification (GTDB taxonomy): domain Bacteria; phylum Pseudomonadota; class Alphaproteobacteria; order Rhizobiales; family Xanthobacteraceae; genus Bradyrhizobium. The sequence continues at coordinate 182,091 of NZ_FOUS01000006.1, read as the reverse complement.
TGGGCATCGGGCTGTCGCGCAGCCGGATCGGCAAGGTGATCCGCGCCGCCGCGCAGAATCCCGGCATGGTGTCCGCGCTCGGCATCAACACCGGCCTGATCTATGGCGGCGTGTTCGCGCTCGGCGGCATGCTGGCGGGGCTCGCGGGTGCGCTCGCCGCACCGGTGCGCTCGCTGACGCCCGGCATGGGATTTTCGGTGCTGATCGAATCCTTCATCGTCACCGTGATCGGCGGCATGGGCTCGATCCTGGGCGCCCTGATCGGCGCGCTGCTGCTCGGCCTGATCCGCTCGTTCGGCTCGCTCGGCTTTCCCCTGTTCACCGAAGGCCTGATGTATCTGTTCATGGTGATCGTGCTGGTCTCGAAACCCACCGGCCTGTTCGGCAAGGAGGCGGCATGACCGAGCTGGAGGCCGGACGTGCGCAAGGGCTGGCACCCGTGCGCGGTGGCTCGGTGCTGCAACGTTATCGCGACGTCCTGATCGCGCTGGTCGCCTTTGCCGTGCTGGCGAGCGTGCCGCTGTTGACGGGCAGCAAGGCGCTGCTTGATTTCGTCATCCGCTGCTCGGCTTACGGCCTATTCGCGACCTCGCTCAACCTCCTGGTCGGCTACACCGGCCTGACCTCATTCGGCCATGGCATGTTCTTCGGCCTTGGCGCCTACAGTTTCGGCCTGATCATGCAGAAGCTCGGCGTGCCCATTCCGGTCGCCTTCGTGGCGACGCTGGCGATCACGGCGCTCGTCGCGGCCGCTATCGGCGCGATCTGCGTGCGGCTGAAGGAGATCTATTTCGCCTTCGTCACGCTCGCCTTCCAGATGCTGATCCACTCGACCATCCTGTCCTGGGCTTCCTTCACCGGCGGCGACCAAGGCCTGCGCGGCGGCATTCCGCGACCGGTCTTTCTCGGCATTGATCTCGCCAACCACGTCCATCTCTACATCGCCAGTTGCGCGCTGTTGATCCTCGGACTGCTCGGGATGCGCCAGATCGCGCAATCGCCGTTCGGCTACACGTTGCGGATGATCCGCGACAATGCCGCGCGCGCGAGCTTTCTCGGTATCGACGTCTGGCGCGCCAAGCTCACCGTGTTCGTGCTGGCAGCGCTGTTCGCGGCAATGGGCGGCATGGTGATGGCGCTGTTCGTTTCCGGCGCCTATCCGGAATTCGCCTATTGGACCATCTCGGGTGAAGGCATCTTCATCAACATGCTCGGCGGTGTCTCAACCTTCCTCGGGCCGATGGTCGGCACCGTGCTCTTGCTGCTGCTCAACGACACCGTGACGCGGTTCACCGAGTATCATGGCATCGTGCTCGGCGTTGTCATCCTGTTCTTCGCGCTGGGCCTGCGCAAAGGCTTGCTGGATTTCGTCGCGGAATGGTTTTCGCAGCGGCGCGACGCAGGCGAGGGCCGCTAACGATGCTGGAGATCCGCAACCTCGCAAAGTCCTTTGGCGGCGTGAAGGCAACCAACGACGTCTCGCTCGATTTCCCCGACGGTTCGCTTACCGCGGTGATCGGTCCGAACGGCGCCGGCAAGAGCACGTTCTTCAATTTGATCACCGGCGCGTTGAAGCCTGACACCGGCCAGGTGCTGCTCGACGGCGTCGATCTCGCCGGCTGCTCGCCGCCGGAGATCGTCCGGCACGGCATCGGCCGCGCATTCCAGGTTGCGAGCATCTTCAAATCGCTGACGGTGCAGGAGACCATGCTGGCTGCGGTCAGCGCCGACCAGCGTTCGTCCGCGGTGCTGCACAAGCGCTTTCCGTTGCCGGAGACACGCGACCGCGCCGGGCACGTGATGGAGCTGCTCGGCCTTGCGGGCAAACGCCATCGCACGGCCGCGACACTGTCGCACGGCGATCAGAAGCTGCTCGATATTGCCCTTGCGCTGGTGCTCGAACCAAAAGTGCTGCTGTTGGACGAGCCCACCGCCGGGATGGGGCCGGAAGAGCGCTGGCGCATGATCGACAAGGTGCGCGAGCTCTGGGAGACCCAGAAGATCACCGTCGTCTTCATCGAGCACGACATGGACATCGTGTTCAAGATCGCGCCCAAAATCGTCGTGCTCTGCTATGGCCGCATTCTTGCGACCGGCACGCCCGACGAGATCCGCAACAACAGCGCCGTGATCGAGGCCTATCTTGGCACCGAGCATGCGGGAGCGACCGCATGAGCGCCCCCGTCATCGAAGTCGCCGATCTCGACGTCTATTACGGCACCAGCCAGATCCTGTTCGGCGTCGGCCTCTCGGTGCGGCAGGGCGAGACCATGGCGCTGCTGGGCCGCAACGGCGCCGGCAAGTCCACGACCATGAAAGCGATCATGGGGCTGTCGCCGCCGCGGCGCGGCAGGGTGAGCCTGCGTGGCACGGTGATCTCCGGCTGGAAGCCTCACCATATCGCGAGTGCCGGTCTCGGCTTCGTGCCGGAGGATCGCCAGATCTTTCCGGAGCACACCGTCGAGGACAATCTCGTGATCGGAAAGAAGAGGGGGCCGGAGGGCCAGGACGAATGGCCGATCAAGCGCATCTATGAGGTCTTCCCGCTGCTGGAGCCGCTGCGCCATCGCATTGCCGGCCGTCTTTCGGGCGGCGAGCAGCAGATGCTGGCCATCGCGCGCACGCTGATGGGCAATCCGGCGCTGTTGCTGCTGGACGAGCCGAGCGAGGGGCTCGCGCCGATCATCGTGCAGCGGATCGGCGAGCTGTTGCGGCAGCTTCGAAGCATCGGATCGACCGTGCTGATCGCCGAGCAGAACATGCATTTCTGCCTGGGGCTCGCGAGCCACGCCACGATCATCGACAAGGGCCAGATCGTCTACGCCGCCGGAATCGACGAGCTGAAAGCCAATGAGGCGATCCGCCGGCGCTATCTGGCCCTTTGAGCCGGGCGGGCGGTGCCCGAATAGGCCCGAAGAAGAAAACGGTTGTCCGGGGTCATTCCGGCGGAAGGAGTTTCCCCGCGGGGGACCAAAAAAGCCAATCGCTTCCATTGCTGTTTGGGGTCGAAAAGACGACATTTCAGCCACGAATTGATGGATTGGCCTGCTATGGAACGCACTGGATTTGAGCCCTTCGGCGAGCAATTGGTGTCCGCAACGGATGCCCAGCCGAAGTCGCGCGCGTCAAAGCTCCTGTTGCGGGTCGGCACTGGCCTGTTCTGGTCGCTCGTGGCTGGAATCGTGCTCGCGCGTGCAGCGTTCTTCGAACCCGGCGTCTACGACGGGTTCAGCCGTGTGGCCTCGCTCGCCAAGAGCCTGATCTTCTGAGGCCGTTTATTCCGGGTTGAGGACAGAACTTCCCTTGGCCCTGATATGTCGAAAACTTATTCCCCATTGAGCTGGCGCTGCGTATAAATCTTTCTCCCCTGGGAGAGATTTGTGTCGCAGAATCAAGCATCCAGCCCGGTCGATGCCAAGCCGGCCACCGCCGCGAGCCGTATTTTCGCGCTGATTCCGGGCATCCTCCTCTGTATCGCCGTCGCCGGTGTCTCGGCCCTGCTCGAAAGGGCTGAGCTCGGGGTGTTCGAGCATCCCTATGTCGAGGCGCTGGTGATGGCGATCCTGCTCGGGATGGCCCTGCGCAGCTTCTGGAAACCCGCGCCGCGCTGGCAGGCCGGCATCGCCTTCAGCGCGAAACAGCTGCTCGAAGTCGCGGTCATGCTGCTGGGCGCCTCGATCAGCTTCGCCGCCATCGCGGCTTCCGGCGTCGCGCTGCTGGCGTCGATCGCAGCCGTCGTGGTGATTGCACTCTGCGTGTCCTTTGGCATCAGCCGGATGCTGGGCCTGTCGACGCGGCTGTCGATCCTGATCGCCTGCGGCAACTCGATCTGCGGCAATTCGGCGATCGCCGCCGTGGCGCCGATTATCGGCGCCAACAATGACGAGATCGCATCCTCGATCTCCTTCACCGCGATCCTTGGCGTGATGATGGTGCTCGGCCTGCCGCTGCTGATTCCGCTGTTGCAATTGTCTGCCACGCAATACGGCATCCTCGCCGGCCTCACGGTCTATGCGGTGCCGCAGGTGCTGGCCGCGACGGTCCCGGCCGGGCTCGTCTCAACGCAGATCGGCACGCTCGTGAAGCTGATGCGTGTGCTGATGCTCGGGCCGGTCGTCGTCGGCCTGTCGCTGGTTGCCTCGCGCTGGCAGAGCGATGCCAAGAAGACCAGCGTCGGCTTCTTCCGCCTCGTGCCCTGGTTCATCCTCGGCTTTCTGGCGCTGGCGACCTTGCGTTCCCTCGAGATCGTGCCGGGGACGGTGGTTGGGCCGGTGACAAAGGTCACGAGTTTTCTCACTGTGGTGTCGATGGCGGCCCTCGGACTCGGCGTCGACGTGCGCGTGCTCGCCAATGTCGGCGGGCGGGTGACGGCCGCGGTGACGCTGTCGCTGATGCTGCTGCTCGGCATCAGCATCGCACTGGTGCATTGGTTCAAGTGAGGGGCGCGCTCTCTGGACTTCCCCCGCCAGACGTTTATTGCTCTTCGCCAATATGATCGGCTGCGGCTGATCCGAGAAACAGTGAGGGCGCGGCCATGACGACATTGACGGTGAAAGACCTTCTCCCCGAGGACGGAACACGCGGCACACTCGCCGGCCGCGTCTGGCTGCCGCAGGCGAACGGTCCGGCCGTGGTCGCCGTCCGTGGCGATGGCGTGTTCGACGTCACCGCAAGATTTCCGACCATCAGCGCGCTCTGCGAAGAGGACAACCCAGCCAAGGCGCTGAGCCTGACCAAGGGCGAGCACATCGGCGATCTCGACGCCATCGTGGCCAACACGGCGCCGGACCAGCGCGATCGCCAAAAGCCGTGGCTGCTTGCGCCCGTGGACCTGCAGACGCTGAAGGCGGCCGGCGTGACTTTTGCCATCTCGATGTTGGAGCGCGTGATTGAGGAGCGGGCGAAGGGCAATCCGGCCTCGGCCGAAGCGATCCGCAAGGAAGTGACGCGGCTGATCGGCGACGATTTGTCAAAGCTCAAGCCGGGCTCCGACCAGGCGATGCATCTGAAGCAGGTGCTGATCGATCAGAACGCCTGGAGCCAATATCTCGAGGTTGGCATCGGTCCCGATGCCGAAGTCTTCACCAAGGCGCCGACCATGTCCTCGGTCGGCACCGGCATGGATGCCGGCCTGCATCCGAAATCGACCTGGAACAACCCGGAGCCGGAGCTCGTGCTGTTCGTGTCGAGCCGCGGCAAGATCGTCGGCGGCGCACTCGGCAACGACGTGAATCTGCGCGACTTCGAAGGACGCTCGGCGCTGCTGCTGTCGAAGGCCAAAGACAACAACGCCTCCTGCGCGATCGGACCGCTGCTGCGCCTGTTCGACGACAGCTTTACGCTCGACGATGCGCGCAAGCTCGACATCAGCCTGAACGTGAAGGGAGCGGACGGCTTCGTTCTCGACGGCCATTCCTCGATCAGCAAGATCAGCCGTGATCCGACCGACCTGGTCGAGCAGACCATCGGCAAGGTGCATCAATATCCTGATGGCTTCGTGCTGTTCCTCGGCACGATGTTCGCGCCGGTCAAGGATCGCGATGCGCCGGGGCAGGGGTTCACCCACAAGCGCGATGACATCGTCACGATCGCAGCGCCGCAACTCGGCAAGCTCGTCAACCGCATGCGCACCAGCGACGAGTGCGAGCCCTGGACCTTCGGCATCGGTGCGCTGATGAAGAACCTGGCGCAGCGGAAGCTGATTTAGCGCTTCACGTCTCGCAGCTGACCTCCCAAGCGAACGTCTATGGGGCCGTCATGCCCGGGCTTGTCCCGGGCATCGACGTTCTTCGTCATGCGAGATGAGGCGTCGATGGCCGGGACAAGCCCGGCCATGACGGTGTCCGCGGCTGGACCCAACCACAAACTTCCTTCATCCTCCCGTTGCGTCGGTGGAACAAAATCGCGCTTGGCGTGTCTTAAAGCCGCTTGCCGCTGCTCGGCGCAATTTCCTCCAAATAGTCAAATAATATGACTAGTCGGAACCCATCTTCCGTGAAATAGTCCCTCCCGCCGCCTCAAAGGCCGGCCTGCGGGTGCCATGCTACCAATCGGCGCCCCGGATAACATCTTGGGAGACTCGCCTGATGATCCTCAAAGCCCTCTTTGCGGCCAGCGCCACGGCCGCCTTGTTGCTCGCGCTGCCCGCGAATGCCGCCGAGCTCACCATCGGCTTCTCGCAGATCGGATCGGAGTCCGGCTGGCGCGCCGCCGAGACGTCGGTCTCCAAGCAGGAGGCTACCAAGCGCAAAGTCAATCTCAAGATCGCCGATGCGCAGCAGAAGCAGGAGAACCAGATCAAGGCGATCCGCTCCTTCATCGCGCAGAACGTCGATGCGATCTTTCTCGCGCCCGTGGTCTCGACCGGCTGGGACTCGGTGCTGAAGGAGGCCAAGGAAGCCAAGATCCCGGTCGTGCTGCTCGACCGCGACATCGATCCCTCCGGCAAGGAACTCTATCTCACCGCCGTAACCTCGGACAGCGTGCATGAGGGCGAGGTCGCCGGCGACTGGCTGGCCAAGACGGTCGGCGCCAAGGCCTGCAACATCGTCGAGCTGCAGGGCACGGTCGGCGCCAGCGTCGCCACCAACCGCAAGAAAGGCTTCGACACCGCCATCGCCAAGCACGCGAACCTGAAGGTGGTGCGCAGCCAGACCGGCGACTTCACCCGCGCCAAGGGCAAGGAGGTGATGGAAAGCTTCATCAAGGCCGAAGGCGGCGGCAAGAACATCTGCGCAGTCTACGCCCACAACGACGACATGATGGTGGGCGCGATTCAGGCGATGAAGGAAGCCGGCCTCAAGCCTGGCAAGGACATCCTCACCGTTTCGATCGACGCGGTCCCCGATATCTTCAAGGCGATGGTTGCCGGCGAAGCGAACGCCACGGTGGAGCTGACGCCGAACATGGCGGGCCCGGCACTGGATGCCGTCGCAGCCTTCAAGGGCAAGGGCACGGTTCCGCCGAAATGGATCCAGACCGAGTCCAAGCTCTATACCGCCGCCGACGATCCGCAGAAGATCTACGACAGCAAGAAGGGCCTCGGTTACTGAGGGGGCTCCGCGCCGGACCGCCTCCAGTGGTTCGGCGCCCCCTTCGAAACCGCTGCACGAACGGCTAGGCTGGGTGTCCGCTTCAATGGCGGGCACCCGTGGGAGTGAATTTGCCATGCAGAACAGCCCCGATCCTGCTCTGCCCCTTCTTGAGGTGCGCGGGATCAGCAAAAGCTTTGGCGCTGTGCGCGCGCTGCAGGAGGTCGACTTCACGCTGCGCGCCGGCGAGATCCATGCGCTGCTCGGCGAGAACGGCGCCGGCAAATCCACGCTGATCAAGGTCGTCACCGGCGTATTCCCGCGTGATGCCGGCATCGTCAGGATCGGCGGTGAAGAGGTCGCGCCGCGCTCGGCCAAGGCAGCGCTGGCAGCGGGCATTGCCACCGTCTACCAGGAAGTCAACCTGCTGCCGAACCTGTCGGTGGCGCAGAACCTGTTCCTCGATCGCCAGCCGATGCGCTTCGGCATCGTGCGCGAGGGCGAGATGCGCCGCCGCGCCAAGGCGCTGCTTGCGGAGTTTGGCCTCGACATCGACGTGGCCGCGCCGCTCAGCAGCTATTCGGTCGCTGTGCAGCACGTCACCGCGATCGCGCGCGCCGTCGATCTCTCCGCGCGCGTGCTGATCCTGGACGAGCCCACCGCGAGCCTCGACCGCCACGAGGTCGAGATCCTGTTCGGCATCATGCGGCAGCTCGCGAAGCGCGGTATCGGCATCGTCTTCGTCAGCCACTTCCTCGATCAGGTCTATGAGATCTCCGATCGCATCACGGTGCTGCGTAACGGCCGCCTCGTCGGGGAGCGCGAGACCGCCTCGCTGCCCCGGCTCGAGCTGATCCGGCTGATGCTCGGCCGCGAATTGGCCGAGACCACCAGCGCGCGCGCATCAGTGGGCGAGCACAAGGTGCGCGAAATCTGCGCGAGTTTCGAGAACTACGGCAAGGCCGGCTATGTCGCGCCGTTCAATCTCGAGCTGCGCCATGGCGAGGTCGTCGGTCTCGCCGGCCTGCTCGGCTCGGGCCGCACCGAGACGGCGCGGCTGGTATTCGGCGCCGAGCGCGCCGATGGCGGGAAGGCGAGGGTGGAGGGTGCGCCGGTGCGGCTGCAGTCGCCCCGCGACGGCGTCCGCCACGGCTTTGGCTATTGCCCGGAGGAGCGCAAGACCGACGGCATCGTCGCCGAGCTCACCGTGCGCGAGAACATCGTGCTCGCGCTCCAGGCCAAGCGCGGCCTGCATCGGCCGCTGTCGCGCCGCGAGCAGGACGAGCTCGCGCGCCGCTACGTCAAGATGCTCGACATCCGCCCGCCCGATCCGGAGCGCCCCGTGGGCCTGCTCTCCGGCGGCAACCAGCAAAAGGTGTTGCTGGCGCGTTGGCTCGCGACCTCGCCGCGGCTTCTCGTGCTGGACGAGCCGACCCGCGGCATCGATGTCGGCGCGCATGCCGAAATCATCCGCCTGATCCGCGAGCTCTGCGACGACGGGCTTTCGCTGCTCGTGATCTCCTCCGAGCTCGACGAGATCGTGACCTATTCGGATCGCGTCGTCGTGCTGCGCGACCGCGCCCATATCGAAGAGCTCGCGGGCGAGGCGATCGACGTCGGCAACATTCTCGCCGCCATTGCCGCCGATAGCGTCGCTGTTGCGCTTGAGGCCCACACATGACAGCGCTGCTGCCGCGCCGCGGCCTTGCCCAGATCCTGGCGCTGATCGTCATCCTCGCGGTCGATCGCGTGGTGTCGCCGCAATTCTTCGACCTGCGCCTGCAGGACGGCCGGCTGTTCGGCAGCCTGATCGACGTGCTCAACCGCGGCACGCCGGTGGCGCTGCTCTCGCTCGGCATGGTGCTGGTGATCGCGACGCGTGGCATCGATCTCTCGGTCGGCGCCGTCATGGCGATCTGCGGCGCGATCGCAGCGAGCCTCGCCGACACTCACAGTCTGGCCGTCGTGCTGGCGGCAGCACTCGGCGCGGGCTTGATTTGCGGCCTGTGGAACGGCTTCCTCGTCGCGGTGCTCGGCATGCAGCCGATCGTGGCGACGTTGATTTTGATGGTGGCGGGACGCGGCATCGCCCAGCTCATCACCGAGGGACGCATCGTGACGTTCTCCTCGCCGGATCTGGTCTGGCTCGGAAATGGCTCGGTGCTCGGCCTGCCGGTACCGGTGGTGATTGCCCTGGGCATGCTCATCCTGACCGGCGCGGTGGTGCGTGGCTCCGCGCTCGGGCTCCTGATCGAGGCGACCGGCGGCAATGCGCGCGCGAGCGAGCTTGCCGGCGTCGGCACCCGTGCGATGATCCTGTCGGTCTATGTCTGGTGCGGCGTCTGCGCCGCGCTGGCCGGTGTGATCGCGGCGGCCGACATCATGGGAGCGGACGCGAACAATGCCGGCCTCTGGCTCGAGCTCGATGCCATTCTGGCCGTGGTGATCGGCGGCACCTCGTTGTTCGGCGGCCGCTTCAGCCTCGTGCTGGCCGTCCTCGGCGCGCTGATCATCCAGACCATGAACACCGGCATCCTTTTGTCCGGCTATCCGCCGGAGTTCAACCTGCTGGTCAAGGCGGTGGTGGTGCTCACGGTGCTGTTGTTGCAATCGCCCAAGCTGACCGGATTTGCCGGCATCGCCGCGCGGCTGCGGAGGACGAAACCATGAGAGGTCTGCCGCCTGCCCTCATCACGGCGATCGTGCTGGTCGCGGGCTTCGCCGCCTGCGCGGTGCAGTTCCCCAACATCGCCTCGACCCGCGTCGTCGGCAATCTCCTCACCGACAACGCTTTCCTCGGCATCGTCGCGGCTGGCATGACCTTCGTCATCATCTCCGGCGGCATCGATCTCTCGGTCGGCTCGGTGATCGGCTTCACCACCGTCTTCGTTGCGCTCGCGATCGAGCGCTGGGGCATGCCGCCGCTGGTTGCTTTCGTCGTCGTCATCGCACTCTCGGCGGCCTTCGGTGCGGCGATGGGCGCGGTGATCCATGTCTTTGATTTGCCACCCTTCATCGTGACGCTCGCCGGCATGTTCCTGGCGCGCGGAGCGAGCTTCCTGCTCTCCACCGAATCCATACCGATCACCGCGCCGATCTATTCCAACGTGTCGGACTTCGCCTTGCGATTGCCGGGTGGCGGGCGATTGACGGCGATTGCGATCATCATGCTCGCGATCGTGATCGGCGGAGCCTTGCTGCTGCATCTCACCCGGTTCGGCGCCAATGTCTATGCGCTCGGCGGCAGCCGGACGACAGCGAGCCTGATGGGCGTTGCGGTCGGCAAGATGACGGTGAAGATCTACATGCTGTCGGGCCTGCTCGCAGGCATCGCCGGCATCGTCTTCTCGTTCTACACCAGCGCCGGCTATTCGCTTTCCGCCGTCGGCGTCGAGCTCGACACCATCGCGGCCGTCGTGATCGGCGGCACGCTGCTCACGGGCGGGCAGGGCTCGGTGATCGGTACTTTCCTCGGCGTGCTGATCCAGGGGCTGATCCAGACCTACATCAATTTCGACGGCACGCAGTCGAGCTGGTGGACCAAGATCGCGACCGGCATCTTGCTGTTCGCCTTCATTGCCTTGCAGCAGGGTCTCGTCGCGCTCGCGCGCCGGCCGCTGGCGAAGAGCGCAGGAGCCGCCACATGACATCGCGCATCGTCGTCATCCCGACGCGGCGGGCTCACTCCAACCATGCGGAGGTCGCCCGCTCGATTGGCGTCGACATCATCGCCGGCCGCTACGCGGAAGGGACGCGCCTGCCTGGTGATGCCGAGATGATCGCGATGTTCGGCGTGTCGCGGCCGGTGCTGCGGGAGAGCGTGAAGACCCTAGTCGCCAAGGGCCTGCTGACCACCAAGGCGCGCGTCGGAACCGTCGTGCGCGAACGCGCCGCCTGGAACATGTTCGATGCCGACGTGCTGGCCTGGCATCTGGACGCCGGTATCGACAAGCGTTTCCTCAATGACCTCGCCGAGATCCGTCTCGCGGTCGAGCCGCGCGCGGCCATGCTGGCGGCCAAGCAGCGGTCGGAGGAGGATCTGGCCGACCTTCGGCGCAGCATGGAGCGCATGCGGCTCGAAGCGTCCGATTCGGTCGGCTTTGCCGATGCCGACCTCGCACTTCACGTCGCCGTGGCGCGCGCCTCCGGCAACCTGTTCATGCGCTCGATCGGCCACGTCATCGAGGCCGCGCTTCGCGCCTCGTTCCTGCTGAGCGCGCCGGTCGAATTGGAGGACCGCGACACGGTGCTGCTCTGGCACCAGAAGATCGTCGATGCGATTGCGGTCGGCGATGCGGAGGCCGCCTCCGAGGCGATGATTTTCGTCATTCACAACGGCATGCATCGCCATGAGGGCACGGTCATCGAGAGCGCACCGGCCTCCGTGGAATCTGGAGAGAGATCGTGACGGAACTTCGCATCGCCATCGTTGGCTTCGGCAAGATCGCGCGTGACCAGCATGTCGGCGCGATCGCCGCCGTGCCGGGCGCGGCGCTGGCGGCGATTGCCAGCCGTAACGCCTCGCTGCCGGGACTGCCGCATTTCGCGACCATCGAGGAGCTGCTGGAAAAGGGACCGCCGATCGATGCGGTCTCGCTCTGCACGCCGCCGCAGGTGAGGCGCGCGCAGGCGGCCGCGGCGCTCGCCGCCGGCAAGCATGTCATGCTGGAGAAGCCGCCGGGCATCGGTGTCGCCGAGCTCGATCCGCTGATCGCGATGGCGGCGGAGGCAAAGCGCACGCTGTTTGCGACCTGGCATTCACGCCATGCGCCGGCGGTCGAGCCCGCGCGGCAATGGCTCACTGAGCGTCGCATCAAGTCGGTGCACATCAGCTGGAAGGAAGATGTCCGCGTCTGGCATCCCGGGCAAGGCTGGATCTGGGAGCCGGGCGGCCTCGGCGTGTTCGACCCCGGCATCAACGCGCTGTCGATCCTGACCAGGATCCTGCCGAAGCCTGTGTTCGTCACCGCGGCCGAGCTGGCGTTTCCCGCCAATTGCCAGGCGCCGATTGCGGCGAACCTGACGCTGACCGACATCGATGGCCTTGCTGTCACCGCCGAGTTCGATTTCCGCCAGACCGGACCGCAGAGCTGGGATATCGTCGTCGAAACCGACCAGGGCCGGATGACTTTGTCCAGCGGTGGCGCGCGGATGGAGGTCGACGGCAAGGTGCTTGCCGAGGCGCCCGATGAGGAATATCGCGGACTCTACCGGCGCTTCGTCGAGCTCGCGGCGACCGGCGCAAGCGACGTCGATCTGACGCCGCTTCGCCTCGTCGCCGACGCGTTCCTGCTCGGCAGGCGCACCGTGGTCGAACCGTTTGTGGATTAGACATGGCCGCATCAAAAATCACAAAAGACATCTTCGGAACACTGCCCGACGGCCGCGAAGTCGAGCGCATCGTGCTGCGCGGCGAGGGCGGCTTCGAGGCGCGGATCATCACCCACGGCGCGGTGATCCAGGCGCTGATTGCGCCGGATGCGAAGGGCGGTCACGATGACGTCGTGCTCGGCCATGACGCGTTCGCCGGCTATCTCGCGGAACGAAAGTTCTTGGGCGCCACCGTCGGCCGCTACGCCAACCGCATTGCCAACGGACAGTTCTCGCTCGACGGTGAAACGGTACAGCTCCCGGTCAACAACGGCCCGAATGCGCTGCACGGCGGCCTCGACGGTTTTGACCGCAAGCTCTGGCAGATTGCGGAGTTCGACGACGGCGCCGCGCCCGGGGTGACGCTCACTTACACAAGTCCGCATGGCGAGGAGAATTATCCCGGCCAGCTCGATGTCTGCCTGACCTATCGCGTCACCGGCCCGACCGAATTGTCGTTGAGCATGGAGGCGCGGACCGACCGTCCCACCATCGTCAACCTCACCAACCACAGCTTCTTCAATCTGGAAGGCGCGACGTCAGGCACGCCCATTCTCGATCACAGGCTGACGGTCGCCGCCGAGCATTTCCTCGCCATCGACCCCACCGCCATTCCGCTGCCTGGACCGCCGCGTGCGGTGGCGGGAACGCCGTTCGACTTCCGCGAGCCTCGACCCGTGGGAGAACGTATCCGGCAAGGCGATGAGCAATTGCGCAATGGCAGGGGCTACGACCACACCTACTGCCTTGCGCGCGACGGCGAGCTTGCGCTCGCGGCGCGGCTGGAGGCACCGCGCTCGGGGCGTGTCATGGAGCTGTTCACCGACCAACCCGGCCTGCAAGTCTATTCCGGCAACTATCTCGACGGCACGATTTCGGGGAAGGGCGGCAAGCTGATCCGGCAATCGGATGCCATGTGCCTGGAGCCGCACATCTGGCCTGACGCGCCGAACCGGCCGGATTTCCCGAGCCCGCGCCTCGATCCCGGCGGAGTTTATCGGCATCACACAGTCTATCGCTTCGGTGTGAGGGCGTCATGATGGAACAGGTGCCGACATCAGTTCTCTCGGACGATCCCTGTCATCTCGGCGAGGGCCCGACCTATGACGTGACCACAGACACCGCCTGGTGGTTCGACATTCGCGAGGGACGGCTGTTCGAGGCGCAACTCGACAGCGGCAGCATCCGCGTCCACGCGCTTGGCCGGATGGCGAGCGCGCTCGGGCGCATCGATGCCGAGCGCCAGCTGATCGTCGCCGAGGACGGTCTCTATATCCGCACGCTCGCCGATGGCGCGATGACGCTGTTCTGTCCGCTCGAGGCGGACAATCCTGCCACGCGCTCCAATGATTGCCGTGTGCACCAGTCCGGCACGTTCTGGATCGGCACCATGGGCAAGAAGGCCGAGCCGAAGGCGGGGGCGATCTACGCGTTCCATCGCGGGAAGATCTCGACGCTGTTTCCCGGCATCAGCATTCCCAATTCGATCTGCTTCTCGCCGGACGGCGCCATTGGCTATTTCACCGACACCGCACGCGCCGTGCTCTACGCAGTCCCGCTCAATCCCGCGACCGGCCTGCCGCGCGGCGAGCCGGAGGTGCTGCTGCGACACACCGGCATCGGCGGCCTCGATGGCTCAGTGTGCGATGCCGACGGAAACATCTGGAATGCCTGCTGGGGCGCGAGCCGGATCGATGTCTATTCTCCGCAAGGCGAGCGTCTGCGCTCGCTGAGCGTGCCGGCAAAACAGGCAAGCTGTCCCGCTTTCGTCGGCCCCGATCTGTCGCGCCTCCTCGTCACGTCAGCGTGGCAGGATATGGACGCGGCGGCGCGTGCCGCCGATCCGCAAGCCGGTTGCACTTTTCTATTGGAGCCATCCGCGCGCGGTCGCGCGGAGCCCGACGTCAAGCTCGCATAGGAGACCAGAGGCAGTCCACGACGACGACGTTCTCGACGACATCAAGAAACAGTCTGACACCCAAGGGAGTGAAAACATGCTGAAACTGAAGACGACATTCCTCGCACTGGCGTTGGCCGGCGCTGCGACGATGGCCACAGGCCTCACCGCCTCCGCCCAGGACAAGGCGACCGTCGGCATCGCGATGCCGACCAAATCGTCGGCGCGCTGGATTGACGACGGCAACAACATGGTCAGGGTGCTGAAGGAGCGCGGTTACAACACCGACCTGCAATATGCCGAGGATGACATCCCGAACCAGCTCTCGCAGGTCGAGAACATGGTGACCAAGGGCGCGAAAGCCCTGGTGATCGCCGCGATCGACGGCACCACGCTGTCCGACGTGCTCAAGCAGGCCAAGGCGAAAGGCATCACCGTGATCGCCTATGACCGCCTGATCCGCGGCACGCCGAACGTCGACTATTACGCGACCTTCGACAATTTCCAGGTCGGCGTGCTCCAGGCGCAGTCGATCGAGCAGGGGCTCGGGCTGAAGGACGGCAAAGGCCCGTTCAACATCGAGCTGTTCGGCGGCTCCCCCGACGACAACAACGCCTACTTCTTCTACAACGGCGCGATGAGCGTGCTGAAGCCCTATATCGACAGCGGCAAGCTCGTCGTTGCCTCGGGCCAAATGGGCATGGACAAGGTCGCGACGCTCCGCTGGGACGGCGCCACCGCCCAGGCCCGCATGGACAATCTGCTCAGCGCCTACTACGGCAACAAGAAGATCAACGCCGTGCTCTCGCCCTATGACGGCATCTCGATCGGCATCATCTCCTCACTGAAAGGCGTCGGCTACGGCAGCGCCGATCAGCCGATGCCGATCATTTCGGGTCAGGACGCCGAGGTGCCCTCGATCAAGGCGATGCTGCGCGGCGACCAATATTCGACCATCTTCAAGGATACCCGCGACCTCGCCAAGGTGACCGCCGACATGGTCGACGCCGCGCTTGCCGGCAAGCAGGTCACGGTCAACGACACCAAGACCTACGAGAACGGCGTCAAGACCGTGCCGTCCTACCTGCTCAAGCCGGTCGTGGTTTACAAGGACAATTGGGAGAAGGTGCTGGTCGACAGCGGCTACTACAAGAAGGCGCAGTTCCAGTAATACTCTTTCCTTCCCCTCTTCCCGCTTGCGGGGAGAGGGGAAGGGTGAGGGGGAGCCTCCGCGAGCGAGGTGGCAGTGGGACTCGCGGAGACTCCCCCTCACCCGGATCGCATCTTGCGATGCGATCCGACCTCTCCCCGCAAGCGGGGAGAGGTGAACGACAGCGATCGAGGGATATGACACGATGACCGCCATGCTGGAGATGCGCAACGTCAGCAAGAGCTTTGCCGGTGTGCAGGCGCTGCGCGACGTCAACTTCTCGGTTCACGCCGGGCAGATCCACGCGCTCGTCGGCGAGAACGGTGCCGGCAAGTCGACCCTGATGAAGGTATTGAGCGGGGTCTATCCCGCAGGCAGCTACGAGGGCACCATCGTCTTCGATGGCGAGGAGCGGCGCTTCCGCGACATCAACGATTCCGAGGCGCTCGGCATCATCATCATCCACCAGGAGTTGGCGCTGATCCCGCTGATGTCGATCGCGGAGAACATTTTTCTGTCGCATCCGCCTTCAAAGCTGGGCGTGATCGACCGCGACGAGGTGTACCGGCGCACGCGTGAACTGCTGGCGCAGGTCGGCCTGAAGGAACCCCCTGACACGCTGATCACCGATCTCGGCGTCGGCAAGCAGCAACTGGTCGAGATCGCCAAGGCGCTGTCCAAGCGGGTGCGGATGCTGATCCTGGACGAGCCGACCGCGAGCCTCAACGAGGCTGACAGCGCCGCGCTGCTCGAACGCCTGATGGCGTTCCGCGAGCAGGGCATCGGCTCGATCCTGATCTCGCACAAGCTCAACGAGGTCGCCAAGGTCGCCGACCACATCACCGTGCTCCGCGACGGCCGCACCGTCGACAGCATCGATTGCCGCGCCGAGCCGATTCAGGAAGACCGCATCATCCGCAGCATGGTCAATCGCGACATGGCGCACCGCTTCCCCGAGCGCAGCGTGAAGATCGGCGAGCCCGTGCTCGACGTCGCGAACTGGTCGGTCTATCACCCCATCCATCCCGAGCGGCAGGTGATCAAGAACGTCAATTTCGGCGTCAGGCGCGGCGAGGTCGTCGGCATTGCTGGCCTGATGGGCGCCGGCCGCACTGAATTCGCCATGAGCCTGTTCGGCCGTTCCTGGGGCACCAATATCAGCGGCAGCATCCGGCTCGAAGGCAGAGACATGGTGCTGCCGAGCGTCGCGGCGGCGATCGACGCCGGTCTTGCCTATGTCACCGAGGATCGCAAGCAGCTCGGCCTGATCCTGGCCGACGACGTCCGCAAGAACATCACGCTCGCCAGCCTCGACCAGGTCGCGCCAAGCCGCGTGATCGACGACATCGCCGAGCTGAAGATCGCCAGCGACTATCGCACCCGCATGCGCATCCGCTGCTCCGACGTCTACCAGGAGACCGGCCAGCTCTCCGGCGGCAACCAGCAGAAGGTGGTGCTGTCGAAATGGCTGATGACCGATCCCAAGGTCCTGATCCTGGACGAGCCGACGCGGGGCATCGACGTCGGTGCCAAATACGAGATTTACTGTATCATCAACGAGCTGGCGGAGGCCGGCCGCGGCGTCGTGGTGATCTCCTCGGAGATGCCCGAGCTGCTCGGCATCTGCGACCGCATCTGCGTCATGAACGACGGCGCCTTCGTCGGCGAGTTCAGCGGAGCCGAGGCGACGCAGGAAAAGATCATGCGCGCCATCATGCGCAACGAACGAAACATTGGGAACGCCGCGCCCGCGGCCGCGGAAATGGGAGGAATGCAGCCATGACCGACAAGACGGTATCGCTGCCCGAGGAGCGCCGGCACGGCAGCTTCATCAAGAACAATTTGCGCAACTACGGCATGCTGATGTCGTTGATCGCGATCATGCTGTTCTTCCAGGTCATGACCGGCGGCACGCTGCTGCAGCCGCTCAACCTGACGAACCTGATGCTCCAGAACAGCTACATCGTCATCATGGCGCTCGGCATGCTGCTGGTGATCGTGACCGGCCATATCGACCTTTCGGTCGGCTCGGTCGCGGGCTTCATCGGCGCCGTGGCCGCGCTTCTCATGGTGACCTACAAGGTCGACTACACGCTCGCCTTCATTGCCTGCCTGCTGCTCGGCGCCGCCATCGGTGCGGCGCAGGGCTATTGGGTGGCCTATTTCAAGATCCCGTCGTTCATCGTGACGCTGGCGGGCATGCTGGTGTTCAAGGGCCTTGCGCTCGCGGTGTTGCAGGGCCAGTCGCTCGGGCCGTTCCCGGCGACCTTCCAAAAATTGTCGTCGGGCTTCATTCCGGAACTCCGGCTCGACGCAAATGGTAATGTTGTTGAAGTTCTGCTTGACCCCGGCGCACTACATCCGACGTCGATGCTGATCGGCGTCGTGCTGGCGCTAGCGCTGGTCTATGCCAGCGCTAAGAGCCGCGCGCGCGAGCAGTCGCACGGCATCGAAGTCGAACCTTACGCGTTTTTTCTTGGCAAGAGCATCGTGCTGGCCTGTGCGGTGCTCTACTTCACCTACCTGATCGCGACGTATCGCGGCCTGCCGAACGTGCTGGTGATCATGAGCGCCCTGATCGCGCTCTACGGTTTCATGACACGCCGGACCGTGGTCGGCCGCCAGATTTACGCCGTCGGCGGCAACGCCAAGGCGGCGAGCCTGTCAGGCATCAAGACGGAGCGGTTGACCTTCTTCACCTTCGTCAACATGGGCGTGCTCGCCGCACTCGCCGGCCTCGTCTTCGCCGCGCGCCTCAACACGGCGACGCCAAAGGCCGGCCTCGGCTTCGAGCTCGACGTCATCGCTGCCTGCTTCATCGGCGGGGCCTCGGCCTATGGCGGGGTAGGGCGCGTCGGCGGCGCCGTGGTCGGCGCCATGATCATGGGCGTGATGAACAACGGCATGTCGATCCTCGGCATCGGCATCGACTATCAGCAGGTCATCAAGGGCCTGGTGCTGCTCGGGGCGGTGTGTATCGACGTGTATAACCAGCGGCGGTAGCCGCATTGACGGTCTGCTAGGGTGGGCAAAGGCGCGTAAGCGCCGTGCCCACCATCTTCTCTTGTGGCACTATGGTGGGCACGCTTCGCTTTGCCCACCCTACGGCAGCGGTGATTGCGTCGTGAACAGCACCGTCGCGATCGCAACGGAGAGGATCACCGCCGATACGGTTGCCACGGTCGACAGTACCCCCATTCGCCGCAGGGCGATCGCGAAGACGATGATGATGGGGGTCGCGGTCAGCAGCCCGATTTGTGCATCGCTCATCTCATCGCTCACTGTTTTGCGGAACCGCTCTATATGTCCACCCTATGACGGCGGGGCGGCCGGAACGTTGCGATAGCGCAAACGTGTCCCTGGCCGGTTGCACTATTTGTCCGGCGACAAAGTCGGAATCGCGCCGGTGGACTATCTGTTCGGCGACTTGATTTGGAAATCAGATGTCGGCGACGGATTGCGAGCAACAAGGCACTGGTTGGGGAATCCTGGAAGATCTTCCCGGCGATCCCATGATCTGGGTGCTCATCTTCAGCGAGCTCGCCGCCTTCGGGCTGTTCCTCGGGGCTTTCGTCATCGCCCGCGCGCTTCACCCGGCGCTCTTCGCCGCCGGACAGGCCACGCTTGACGCGCATCTGGCGGGACTCAACACCATCGTGCTCGTGACCAGTGGCTGGGCCGCCGCGCGGGCGACGGCTGCTGCACGGGCGGGCGAAAGAGGGCGCGCGCGCGGTTGGCTGTTCGGCGCCATGGCCCTTGGCGGCATCTTTATCGCGGTCAAGCTGACCGAATATGCAGGCGAGATCGCGCAAGGAAACGGCCTGGAGACCAGCCCGTTCTTCACGCTCTACTTCCTCCTCACCGGCTTCCATCTCCTGCATGTCGGCCTCGGCATCGTCATCCTGGCCGTAGTTTCCCGGGGTGCCCGGGCGTCGGGCGTCGAGACCGGAACCGCTTTCTGGCACATGGTCGATCTGCTCTGGATCGTCATGTTTCCCATCATCTATCTGGTGCACCCGTGATTCCGGATCGTCTCGACATCACCTGGATCACGTTGATCGGCCTCGCGCTCGCGACCATTCTGGTCCCCCCGCTGGTGTTGCGTCCCTTGTTCGCCAATGCCTTGCTGCTGACGTTCGCTGCCCTCAAGGGCCGTCGCATCGTGCTCGATTTTCTCGATCTTCGCTCAGCGCCCGCGCTTTGGCGCGGTCTCATCAGCGCCTGGGTTGTGATCGTGGTGCTGTTCGCCTGGCTCGCATCCGCCATCGTCGCTCTGATCTGACTGGCGGTTGCGCATCGTCGCGCTGCTTGCGCTTCGTCAAAGAGTACCCCCGGGCAATCGGCAATAAATCGCAGCATCGCATCTTTCTCAGGAATCAAACGGAAAGGATTGGCAATGGCTGAACGCCTGACCAAGTCGGCCGCTCGAAATGTCTTCTACGGCGGTTCGGCCTTCTTCTTCGCCATTTTCATAGGGCTGACGGCGCACAGCCATTACTACATGGCGACGACCTCGACCGACGCGAAGACGCTGACGTCGTCGGTCGCCCGCGGCAAGCATGTCTGGGAGAAGAACTCCTGCATCAACTGCCACACGCTGCTGGGCGAGGGCGCCTATTTCGCCCCAGAGGTCGGCAACGTCTGGGATCGCTGGGGCGGCAACGAGGATCCGGCCGCCGCGCGCGAGACGCTGAAGGCCTGGATGCAATCGCAGCCCTCGGGCGCAGAGGGCCGGCGGCAGATGCCGCAGTTCAACCTCACCGACCAGGAACTCAACGATCTCGCCGACTTCCTGCAATGGACCAGCACGATCAAGCGTCAGAGCTGGCCGCCGAACAAGGCCGGCTGAGCATGATCGGAAAAGTGTGAAGCGGTTTTCCGAAGAGATCATGCTCAAACAACAAGCAAGGCGCACAGCTTTCCTCTTTCAAGACAGAGAGAACCCGAGATGAAGTACCAAACCCAGAAAGTCGCGATGCTGTATTTCTATGGCGCGCTGACCCTGTTCCTGGCCCAGGTCGTGTTCGGCCTGCTCGCCGGGACCATCTACGTCCTACCCAATACGCTGTCGACGCTGCTGCCGTTCAACATCGTCAGGATGATCCATACCAACGCGCTGATCGTGTGGTCGCTGATCGGTTTCATGGGCGCGACCTACTATCTGCTCCCGGAAGAGACCGAGAACGAGCTTTACAGCCCGCTGCTGGCGAAGATCCAGTTCTGGATGTTCTTTGGCGCAGCCGGCGTCGCCGTGGTCGGCTATCTCTTCCACTACCACGAGGGCCGAGAGTTTCTCGAACAGCCCTTCATCATCAAGGTCGGCATCGTCGTCGTCTGCCTGATGTTCCTGTTCAACGTCACGATGACGGCGCTGAAGGGCCGCAAGACCACGGTCACCAACATCCTGTTGTTCGGCCTGTGGGGCGTTGCGATCTTCTTCCTGTTCGCCTTTTACAACCCGGCGAACCTTGCCGTCGACAAGATGTACTGGTGGTACGTCGTCCATCTCTGGGTCGAGGGCGTGTGGGAGCTGATCATGGCCTCCGTGCTCGCCTATCTCATGATCAAGCTCAACGGCATCGATCGTGAGGTCGTCGAGAAGTGGCTCTACGTCATCATCGGCCTTGCCCTGTTCTCGGGCATCCTCGGCACCGGCCACCATTTCTACTGGATCGGCGCGCCCGGCTACTGGCAGTGGATCGGCTCGCTGTTCTCCACGCTCGAGGTGGCGCCGTTCTTCACCATGGTGATCTTCACCGTGCAGATGACCTGGAAGGCCGGCCGCAAGCATCCGAATCGCGCTGCGCTGTTGTGGTCGGTTGGCTGCTCGGTGATGGCGTTCCTCGGTGCTGGCGTGTGGGGCTTCCTGCACACGCTGTCCTCGGTGAACTACTATACCCACGGCACGCAGGTCACCGCCGCGCACGGCCATCTCGCCTTCTTCGGCGCCTATGTGATGCTGAACCTGTCGGTGATGGCCTATGCGATCCCGCAGATCAAGGGACGTGCGCCCTATAACCAATGGCTCTCCATGACGAGCTTCTGGATCATGTGCACGGCGATGATGACCATGACTTTCGCGCTGACCTTCGCCGGCGTGGTCCAGGTTCATCTGCAGCGCGTGCTCGGCCAGGGTTACATGGACGTCCAGGACCAGCTCGCGATGTTCTACTGGGTCCGGCTCGGCTCCGGCGTGTTCGTCGCGATCTCCGCGCTGATGTTCGTCTGGGCCGTGCTGGTGCCGGGCCGCGAGAGGCAGGCGACCATTCCTGCGGCGCTGCAGCCGGCCGAGTAAACGAGAAAGGGCGGCCGCGGTTCGCCGCGGCCGCCTGCTTCCTGGAAAATCCGGAGAGACATCATGAAAGCTGCCCTTCACACGGTAACCTCGGCGCCCGAGCTGCCGGCCTATGTTCCATCCGGAAACGAATGCGAGCTTTTCGAACATGCCTGGCGGCGTCGTCTGCCGGTTTTGCTCAAGGGGCCGACCGGCTGCGGCAAGACCCGCTTCGTCGCGCATATGGCGGCGCGGCTGGGCCTGCCGCTTCACACCGTCGCCTGTCATGACGACCTCACTGCCGCCGATCTCACCGGCCGCTATTTGCTCAGGGGCGGCGACACCGTGTGGACCGATGGTCCCCTGACGCGCGCGGTGCGCGAGGGCGGCATCTGCTATCTCGACGAGGTCGTGGAGGCCCGCAAGGACGTCACCGTCGTGCTGCATCCTCTGACCGACGATCGCCGCATCCTGCCGCTGGAGCGGACCGGCGAGGAGCTGGTGGCGCCGAACAGCTTCATGCTCGTGGTCTCTTACAATCCCGGCTACCAGACGCTGCTGAAGGCGCTGAAGCCATCGACGCGCCAGCGCTTCATCGCCATCGAATTCGGCTTCCTGCCGCCCGAGCACGAGATCGCCGTCGTGTCCGCCGAAAGCGGACTGTCGCCGGAGCGCGTGCGGCCGCTGGTGGGGCTGGCTGGTCGGCTGCGCGCGCTGAAGGGCCACGACCTGGAGGAGGGCGTCTCGACCCGGCTCGTGGTCTATTGCGCGACCCTGATTGCCGCGGGCACGCCGATTGCCGATGCCGTGCTGGCCGGCATGATCGAGCCGCTCACCGACGATTCCGACGTGAAGGCGGCGCTGCTGGACGTCTCACGCGCTGTCATCGGGTGAGGCCGCGCCCATGCTCGACTTCCTCGAACTGGAGGAGACGGTCGGCCGCGCTTGGCACAGGATAGTCGGCGGCACCGCGAGCTATCCGGTTCATGATGATCACGCCGTTGCACTGACCGAGGTGCGAGGCCGGCTCGCGGTGATGTTCCGCGCGCTCGGCGGCGAGACCGGGGTGCAGATCGCAAGCGCGGGCGCGCGAAAATCGGGGCACCGTCTCGGCTGGCGGCAGCGCATCGGCCTCGGTGACGAGCGCCTCGAGCAGCCGGGCCGTGACGCGGCGACGATCTTCCTGCCCGATCGGATCTCGATCTTTCCCGACCGCGCCTTGAACGCGGCGCTCTATCGCTGGCTTGCGGCATGGTTCGCAGCTGCACCGATCAAGACGATCACGGAAGCCGATCCGCTGCGGCGGGATCTTCTGGTGTTGCGCCGGGCAAGTGAGACCGCGGTCTGGGTGCTCACGCAATTCCCTGGGCTCGTCGCCGATTACACCCAACTCGCGGCAGCAACCGCCGAGGCCCGGCCTCGTCGCCCCCTGCCGCGCATCGAGCAGGAAGCCGAGCAGATCGTCTTGGCCTTGCTCGGCGCCGGCAAGGCGCCTGCGGGTAGTCTGTGGCCGGCGATGATGGGAACGGGCCCGCTGCCGGACAAGGCGCCGCCGGGCTATCACTCGATCCTGCCGTGCCCGCTCTGGGGGGATTGCTGGACGCGTGAGCTCTCGCCCGCGCATGCAGGCGAGGACGAATGTGCCCCGGGCGCCGAGCCCGAGGCCCAGGACAATCGCAAGCGCTTTGCCGTCCGCGAGCGCGAGGACAATGCCAACCGCCGCGATCCCTTCGTGCTCAACCGCTTCGAGAAGATCCTCGCGATGGCCGAGATGGTCAATGTCGACCGTCCGGCCGACGACAGCGAGGACGAGGATGCGCAGAAAGCGGCCGACGATCTCGAGGAGATCACGCTCAGCCGCCGCACCGGCAAACCGGCGAGCCGGTTCAAGTTCGATCTCGACCTGCCGCCGGAGGCCCTCGATGCATCGCGATTGAACGCGGACCTCACTTATCCCGAATGGGATTACCGCAGCGGCACCTATCTGCCCGATCATTGCCGCGTGCTGGCCGGTGCGGCCTCCGAGCACGGTGAGAGCTGGACGCCTGACGACGCCATGCGCCGGCACATCCGCCAGGTGCGCCGCCGCTTCGAGGTGTTGCGGCCGCGTCAAGAATTGATGCGCGCCCAGCTCGACGGACACGATCTCGACCTCGACGCGCTGGTGCGCGCGCGCTGCGACCTCCGCGCCGGCAGCAGCAGCGGTCTCGATCGCATCCACGTCGCGATGCGCCCGCAAGGGCACGATCTCGCCGTCACGCTGCTCGTCGACGTCTCGCTGTCCACGGACGCTTGGGTCGATGGCTACCGCGTGCTCGACGTCGAGAAGGAGGCGCTGCTGGCGCTCGCCCATGGGATTTCGGCCTGCGGCGATCACCACAGCATCCTCACCTTCACTTCACGTCGGCGGTCCTGGGTGCGGCTCGAGACGGTTAAGGCCTTTGGTGAGCCGATGAGCGGGACGGTCGAGCGCCGCATCGGCGCGCTGAAGCCGGGCTATTACACGCGGATCGGCGCGGCGGTGCGCCACGCCGCAGCCGAGCTCGCCCGCCAGCCGCAGCGCAAGAAGCTGCTGCTCGTCCTCACCGACGGCAAGCCGAACGACGTCGACCATTACGAGGGCCGCTTCGCGCTCGAAGACACCCGCAAGTCGGTGCAAGAGGCGCGCCGGCTCGGCATCGCCGCCTTCGGCGTCACGGTGGACGCAACCGCGCAATCCTATTTCCCGACCCTGTTCGGGCCCGGCGGCTATGCCATCGTCGGCAACATCAAGCGGCTGCCCGCGGCGCTGCCGGCGATCTACCGGCAGGTCGCGCACTAACAGGGGAAGCCCGCGGCGACGCTTCCCCCTCGAACTATTGCTCATCAGCTGGGTATATGATCGAATGGCCGGATGGACGACTTCCGGTCAAAACCCGACCTGATCATCTTCGACTGCGACGGCGTACTCGTCGACAGCGAGCTTTTGAGCTGCCAGTGTCTGTCCGAGGTGCTGGCCGAATTCGGCATTGCGCTCACCCAGACGCAGGCGCTCGAGCTTTTTCTCGGGCGCAGCACCAAGGCGATCGAGCAGCATTATCGTGATCTCGGGCAGATCGTGCCGGATGGCTTTCTGCCGCGCCTGAAGTCGCATGTGCTGGCGACGTTCGCGGGCTCACTCCGGCCGATCCCCGGCGTTGCCGCCATCATGTCCGACCTGCGAATGCCGTTTTGCGTGGCGTCGTCGAGCGACATCGACCGCGTCTCGCTCTCTCTCGACGTCACGAACTTGCGGGCGCATTTCGGCGAGCGGATCTATACCGCGCAAATGGTCAGGAATGGCAAGCCGGCGCCCGATCTCTTTCTCCTTGCGGCCGAGAAGATGGGCGCGCAACCTGCGCGTACCCTGGTGATCGAGGACAGCGTCAGCGGCGTGCAGGCGGGCAAGGCGGCCGGCATGACGGTCTGGGGATTTGTCGGCGGCAACCATTATCGCGGTCGCGACGGCCGGGCTATATTGTCCGAGGCGGGGGCCGACCGGGTCTTTGCGCGCATGAGCGATTTCTGGGAGGCGTGAGGCCCGCATGGCCGCCGAGAACGACAAATCCCGACTTGACGACGCCGCGCGCGCCGGCTGGCTGTATTTCATCGCCGGTCACACCCAGGACGAGATCGCAAAGATGCTCCAGGTCTCGCGGGCGTCGGCGCAGCGGCTGGTCTCGTTGTGCCTAGCCGAGCGTCTCATCACCTTCCGGCTCGAACACCCCATCGCCGCCTGCATGGAGCTTGCGGCGCGCTTGAAGGAGCGTTTCGATCTCGCTCACTGCGAGGTGGTGCCGGCCGATCCGGCGGCGCCGCAGGCTACTTCCGGCATCGCCGAACGCTGCGCCAATCTGCTCGATGCGACGCTGCGTTCGGAGACGCCGGTGATCGTCGCGCTCGGCACCGGCCGTGCAGTGCGCGCCGCAGTCGAGCGCGTCACGCCGATCGACCGGCCCAATCACCAGATCGTCTCACTGGTCGGCAACATCTCCGCCGATGGTTCGGCGAGCTTCTATGACACCGTCGGCCGGCTCGCCGACCGCACCGGTGCGCGGCACTATCCGATGCCGCTGCCGTTCCTGATGTCGTCCGAGGACGAGCGCAACAAGATGGTCCGCATCGAGCCGATCGCCAAGGTGAAGGCGGTCGCGGCCAAGGCGGACTTGCGTCTCGTCGGCATCGGCCAGATGGACCAGAAGGCGCAGGTGCATGTCGACGGTTTCGTCACCCGTGACGAATTGTTCGAGATGATGCGGCTGGGTGCCATCGGCGAGATCACCGGCTGGGCCTATGATTCCAAGGGCCGCCTGCTCAAGGCCGGCACCAACAAGCGCCTCACCAGCATCCCGCCCGAAGTGCCGGCGAAGACCACGACGATTGCCGCCGCGGTCGGTGTGGCCAAGGTGCCGGCCATCGCGGCGGCATTGAATGGGCGGCTAATCAGCGGCCTGATCACCGACGAGACGACCGCGCAGGCGATTTTGGAGCGGTAGGGCGAACTGGCGCGGCTGCGGGACTCGGCTCCCTCTCCCGCTTGCGGGAGAGGGGTGGGGAGAGGGTCTTTCCGCTGGGAAGACTCCCCAAGAGGTGAAAGCCCTCACCCGTATCGCATCTTCGATGCGATCCGACCTCTCCCGCAAGCGGGAGAGGTGGACAAGCCGCGCCAACCTCTTCCATTCGCTCGCAACCCCTTCCGCACCGCAGCACTCATAAGTTGCGCAAACGGCTCTGCGCCTGCTTGACAATCCTCCTTCCTTGCGTTGAACATACGCCCAACGCGTGGGCATATGCTCAAAACGCGAGTTTGAGGGAGGTCACCGTGAAACATGTCTTGGGCGCCGTCTGTGGCGCGTCTGTTCTGTTGCTGGCCGTCCCCGCGATGGCCGAAACGACCCTGACGATCGCCACCGTCAACAATGGCGACATGATCCGCATGCAGGGGCTGACGGCTGAATTCACCAAGAAGTACCCCGATATCACCGTCAAATGGGTGACGTTG
Organism: Bradyrhizobium sp. Rc3b; assembly: GCF_900114915.1. Classification (GTDB taxonomy): domain Bacteria; phylum Pseudomonadota; class Alphaproteobacteria; order Rhizobiales; family Xanthobacteraceae; genus Bradyrhizobium. The sequence continues at coordinate 155,349 of NZ_FOUS01000006.1, read as the reverse complement.
GAGGAGAACGTGCTGCGCCAGCGCGTCACCACCGACATCGCCACCAAGGGCGGTCAGTTCGACGTTCTCACCATCGGCACCTATGAGGTGCCGATCTGGGCCAAGAAGGGCTGGCTGGTGCCGCTCGCCAATCTCGGCGGCGATTACGACGTCGCCGACCTCCTGCCCAAGATCAAGGATGCGGTTTCCGTCGACGGCAAGCTCTATGCCGCGCCGTTCTACGGCGAAAGCTCGATGGTGATGTATCGCACCGATCTGTTCGAGAAGGCCGGCCTGAAGATGCCGGAAAAGCCGGCCTGGGATTTCGTGATCGACGCCGCCAAGAAGCTCACCGACAAGAGCGCCGGCACCTACGGCATCTGCCTGCGCGGCAAGGCCGGCTGGGGCGAGAACATGGCGTTCCTCTCGGCCATGGCCAATTCCTACGGTGCGCGCTGGTTCGATGAGAAGTGGGAACCGCAGTTCAACACGCCGGAATGGAAGACGACGCTCACGACCTATGTCAATCTGATGAAGGAAGCCGGCCCTCCCGGCGCGAGTTCCAACGGCTTCAACGAGAACCTGGCGCTGTTCAACGCCGGCAAATGCGCGATGTGGATCGACGCCACGGTGGCGGCGTCCTTCGTCACCAATCCGAAGGATTCCAAGGTCGCCGACAAGGTCGGTTTCGCGCTCGCGCCCAACACCGGGCTCGGCAAGAACGCCAACTGGCTGTGGGCCTGGAATCTTGCGATCCCCGCCGGCTCCAAGAAGATGGAAGCCGCCGAGAAGTTCATCGCCTGGGCGACGAGCAAGGACTACACCAAGCTCGTGGCATCGAAGGAGGGCTGGGCCAACGTGCCGCCGGGCACGCGCACCTCGCTTTACAAGAACGATGAATATCTGAAGGTCGCACCCTTCGCAAAACTGACGCTGGCCTCGATCGATGCGGCCGATCCGAACAAGCCGACGGTGAAGCCGGTGCCTTATGTCGGCGTGCAATACGCTGCGATCCCCGAATTCCAGGGCATCGGCACCCAGGTTGGCCAGCAATTCTCCGCCGCGCTTGCGGGTTCGATGACCGTCGATGCCGCGCTCAGCGCGGCGCAATCGGCAACCGAGCGCGAGATGAAGCGCGCCGGCTACATCAAGTGAACCCGAGCTCTTCCTCCTGAGCTCAGACTAGCGGCCATCCAGCGTCATGGATGGCCGCCTTCTTCCCGCCAGCGGAGAAGCGTTGATGGCAACCCGGCAGACGCAGACCCTTGCGCGCTCGCTCCTGACGCCGGCCGTCGGGCTGCTGTTCATCTGGATGATCGTCCCGCTGGCGCTGACGATCTATTTCTCGACGCTGCATTACAGCCTGCTCGATCCCGGCTCGGAATCATTCATCGGGCTGGAGAACTTCCGCTACTTCCTCACCGATCCCGCCTTCCTGGCCTCGCTCCAGAACACGCTGGTGCTGGTCGGCTCGGTACTGGCGCTGACGATCCTGCTCGGGATTCCGCTGGCACTGCTGATGGACCAGCCGGTGATCGGACGCAATTTCGTCCGGCTGATGGTGATCGCGCCGTTCTTCGTGATGCCGACGGTGAGCGCGCTGGTCTGGAAGAATTTGCTGATGCATCCGGTGTCCGGCCTGTTCGCCTGGCTCGCCTCGCTGTTCCATCTGACGCCGATCGACTGGTTCAACGACGTTCCGCTGTTTGCCGTCATCCTGATCGTGACGTGGCAATGGCTGCCCTTCGCGACGCTGATCCTGCTGACCGCGCTGCAATCGCTCGACGAGGAGCAGAAGGAAGCCGCCGAGATGGACGGCGCCAGCGCCGTCTCGACCTTCATCTACATCACGCTGCCGCACTTGGCGCGGCCCATCACCGTGGTGATCCTGATCGAGACGATCTTCCTGCTCACGGTCTTTGCGGAAATTTATGTCACCACGGGGGGTGGCCCGGGACTGTCGACCACCAACATCGCCTTCCTGATCTATTCGCAGGCGCTGATCCAGTTCGACGTTGGCAGCGCCTCCGCAGGCGGCCTCGTTGCTGTCGTGATCGCCAACGTCGTCGCCTTCTTCCTCGTCCGCATCGTCGGCCGCAATCTGGAGGCTTGAAGCATGGCACGGATGGCGACGACGCGGCGGGTGGTGATATCGACGGCGGTGGCCTGGCTGTTCGGCTTCCTGATCTTCTTCCCGATCCTCTGGATGGTGCTGGCGAGCTTCAAGACCGAGCTAGAGGCCTTCGCCATCCCGCCATCCTTCCTGTTCTTCCACTGGACCACCGAAAACTATGCGACCGTGCAGGAGCGCAGCGACTATTTCCACCACGCCATGAACTCGGTCATCATCGCAGGCGGCTCGACGCTGATTGCGCTTCTGATCGCGATCCCCGCGGCCTGGTCGATGGCGTTCTCGCCGACCAAGCGCACCAAGGACATCCTGCTCTGGATGCTCTCAACCAAGATGATGCCGCCGGTCGGCGTGCTGGTGCCGATCTACCTGATCTTCAAGTCCTTCGGCCTGCTCGATTCCCGCATCGGCCTCGTCTTCATCCTGTGCCTCGGAAACCTGCCGATCGTGATCTGGATGCTGTTCACCTATTTCAAGGAGATCCCGCGCGACATCCTTGAAGCCGCCCGCATGGACGGCGCCACCATCGGCCGCGAGCTCGTCTATGTCTTGACGCCGATGGCGATCCCGGGCCTGGCCTCGACCATGCTGCTCAATTTGATCCTGGCCTGGAACGAGGCGTTCTGGACGCTCAATCTGTCGACGTCGAACGCGGCGCCGCTCACCACGTTCATCGCCTCCTATTCGAGCCCGGAAGGGCTGTTCTGGGCAAAGCTGTCGGCGGCCTCGACGCTGGCGATCGCGCCCATTCTCGTCCTCGGTTGGTTCAGCCAGAAGCAGCTCGTGCGCGGGCTCACCTTCGGCGCGGTGAAGTAGAGGGGCTGCCGGATCATGGGTCAGATCACACTTCAGGGCGTGCAGAAATCCTTCGGCCCGGTGCACATCATCAAGGGCGCCGACCTCGACATCGCCGACGGCTCCTTCGTGGTGTTCGTGGGCCCCTCCGGCTGCGGCAAGACCACGCTCTTGCGGCTTATCGCAGGGCTCGAAGACGTCTCTGGCGGCAAGATCCTGATCGACGGCAAGAACGTCGTCGATACGCCGCCGGCCAAGCGCGGTCTCTCGATGGTGTTCCAGTCCTACGCCCTCTATCCGCATATGAGCGTGCGCGGCAATATCGGCTTCGGCCTGAAGATGGCGGGCCTCGCCAAGGACGAGATCAACCGCAAGGTCGAGGCGGCCGCCGCGACGCTGAACCTCACGCCCTATCTCGACCGCAAGCCGCGCGAGCTTTCCGGCGGCCAGCGCCAGCGCGTCGCGATCGGCCGCGCCATCGTGCGCGAGCCCAAGGCCTTCCTGTTCGACGAGCCGCTCTCCAACCTCGATGCGGCGCTGCGCGTGCAGATGCGCATCGAGGTGACGCGGCTGCAGAAGCAGCTCGGCACCACCGCGATCTACGTGACACACGACCAGGTCGAAGCCATGACCATGGCCGACAAGATCGTCGTGCTCAACGGCGGCAAGATCGAGCAATATGGCTCGCCGCTGGAGCTCTACGAGCGGCCGGCCAATCTCTTCGTTGCCGGCTTCATAGGTTCGCCCAAGATGAATTTCGTCACCGGCGAGCTCGCCCTGCAACGTGGTGCGGCCACCATCGGCGTCCGGCCGGAGCACCTCAAGATTGACCGCGATGGCACCGGAGGCTGGCAGGGGACCATCGCGGTGGCCGAGCATCTTGGCAGCGACACCTTCCTTTACGTCGATGCCGGTCCGCTCGGCATGCTGACTGCACGTTACATCGGCGAGCTGAGCCTGCATGCCGGCGACCGCGTGTCGCTGGTGCCGGACCCCGCGCGCATCCATCGCTTCGACGACGGCGGTAACGCGCTTCGGAACTAACAAGAAACGGGAAGACCACCATGTACCTGGAAAAATTCAAGCTGAACGGCAAGACCGCGTTCATCACTGGCGGCGGGCAGGGCATCGGCCTTGGCTGCGCGGAAGCGCTGGCCGAAGCCGGCGCCAGGGTCATCATCGGCGACCGCGACAGCAAGGTCGCCGACAGCGCCAAGGCCAGCCTGAAGGCGAAGGGCTTTGACGTGGAGACCGCGATCATGGACGTGACCGACACCAAGCGCGTGGCGGAGGTCGCGAACGACCTCGTCGCCCGCCACGGCAAGGTCGACATCCTCGTCAACAATGCCGGCATCGCCCGCAGCGAAACCCCGGCGGAGACCGTTACCGACGAGCACTGGCTCAACGTCATCGACGTCAATCTCAACGGCACCTTCTGGTGCTGCCGCGAATTCGGCAAGCACATGCTCAAGGCCGGGAGCGGCGCCATCGTCAATGTCGGCTCGATGTCCGGCTTCATCGTCAACAAGCCGCAGGAGCAGTGCTTCTACAATGCCTCCAAGGCGGGGGTGCATCATTTGACCAAATCGCTGGCCGCCGAATGGGGCGCGCGCGGCATCCGCGTCAATGCGGTGGCGCCGACCTATATCGAGACCCCGCTCAACGCCTTCGTGAAGAGCAACGCCAAGATGTATGACGCCTGGATCGGTGGAACCCCGATGGCACGGATGGGGCAGGTCGAGGAGATCGCCTCGGTCGTGTTGTTCCTGAGCTCCGAAGCGGCGAGCCTGATGACCGGCAGCATCGTGCTGGTGGATGGCGGCTATACTTGCTGGTAGGTTCACCGTCAAAGCTGACGGAAAGCGACCGGGAGCGACAATGCCGCGAGCGTATATCGGCGTCGACGTGGGGACCACCAGCACGCGGGCCGGAGTGTTTGACGAGGCCGGCACGCTTTTGGCCTCCGCCCGGCATCCGATCCGGATCTGGCATGAGGCCGGCGATATCGTCGAGCAATCGTCCCAGGACATCTGGGAGGCCTGCGCGACGTCGGTGCGGGGTGCAATGGCGGAAGCCGCCATCGCGCCCGACAGTGTCGGTGGCATCGGTTTCGACGCGACGTGTTCGCTGGTTGTCCTCGGCCGGCAGGGCGAGCCGCTCACCGTCAGTGCATCCGGCGACAAGCAACGCAATGTCATCGTCTGGATGGATCATCGCGCCATCGCCGAGGCGCGGCTGATCAACGAGACTGAGGACGCCGTGCTGCGCTATGTCGGCGGCTCGATCTCGCCCGAGATGGAGATGCCGAAGTTATTATGGCTGAAGCGGCATCTGCGCGCGAGCTTCGACGCCGCCGGTCACTTCTTCGACCTCGCGGATTATCTGACCTGGCGCGCGACGGGATCGCTCCAGCGCTCGACCTGCACCGTCACCTGCAAATGGAACTATCTCGCCCATGACGGCGGCGGCTGGAGCGCGCAATTCTTCAAGCGCATTGGCCTGTCCGACTTCGTCAACGAGAAATACGCCCGCATCGGCACCGAGATCGTCGCCCCCGGCACGCGGCTCGGCGCGGGGCTCACCGCCACGGCCGCTGCCGAGCTCGGCTTGTCGCCGGGCATACCGGTCGGCGCGTCGCTGATCGATGCGCATGCCGGCGGCATCGGTGCGATCGGCGGCCGCGACGGATCGGGCGGGGCGAGCGATGTCAGTGACCGGCTTGCCTACATCATGGGAACGTCGGCCTGCATCATGGCGACGACGACAGAGCCGTGCTTCGTGCCCGGCGTGTGGGGACCTTATTACTCCGGCATGGTTCCTGATTTCTGGCTTAACGAGGGCGGCCAGTCGGCCGCGGGCGCGGCAATCGACCATCTCCTCAAATCGCATCCCGGCCATACCGAGGCGAGCGCGGCGGCGCGCAGCGAGGGTCTCGACCTCATCGACTTCCTCGAGCGCCGTATCATCGCGCGCGCAGGCAGCGCCAGCCGTGCCGCGCTGCTCGCCCGTGACATCCATGTTCTGCCCGAATTTATCGGCAACCGCTCGCCGTACGCCGACCCCGATACGCGCGCGGTGATCGCGGGCCTCGATCTCGACACCGACATCGCCGCGATGGAGCGGCTGTTCGTCGCCGGCCTGTGCGGACTCGCTTATGGGCTCGCCGAGGTGATCGAGGCATTTGCCGCGCATGGCGTTCGCTCCAGTATCATGATCATGGGGGGCGGTGCGAGCCGCAGCCCGTTGGTGCGGCAGATCATGGCGGATACGACGGACCTCACCGTCGCGCTGCCGCAGACCAGGGAGCCGGTGCTCCTGGGGGCTGCGATGCTGGGGGCGGTGGCCGGCGGCGCCTATGCCTCGATCGGCGAGACCATGGCAAAAATGTCGGCGCTGGGACGGAAGAGCGAGCCGACTGCGCCCGACATGGCCGCGTTTCACGCCCGCAAGCGCGAGGTCTATAAGCTCCTGCGCGACGTCGATCGCGGCAGCCGCGCGGCGATGGCCGACATCGCGAGAGGTTGAAGGACATGCTGATTGCCTGCGGCGATGCGCTGATCGATTTCGTGCCGACGGGAAATGCGCAAGGACGCGAGGCGGTGATGCCGGCGGTCGGCGGCTCCTGTCTCAACGTCGCCATCGGCATGGCCCGGCTGGGCGCACCCACTGGATTCGTCGGCGGCATCTCGACCGATTTGTTCGGGCGGATGATTGCAGATCATGCGGCGGCCTCCAACGTCGACCTCAATCTCGCCACCCGCAGTGATCACCAGACCACGCTCGCTTTCGTCCGCATCGTCGCGGGCGAGTCGCATTACGCCTTCTACGACGCCGGAACCGCGACTCGGAACTGGACCTACCGGCGCGGGACGATTCCGTTCGCGCATGTTGACGCCGTTCATGTCGGCTCGACCACACTCGTCAACGACCAGGGCGCGGCGGAGACCAGCGCCCTGATCGCGGACGCGCGGGCGTCATCGACAATCTCCTTCGATCCGAACTGCCGGCCCAATCTGGTCAAGGACAAGCCGGCTTATCTGGCGCGCATGGCCGAGTTCGCTGGCCGCGCCGATCTCATCAAAATGTCCGACGTCGACTTCGCCTATCTCTTCGGCGACGAGCCGTATCCGCAACGCGCGAGCATGCTGCTCGGGCAGGGCACGGGCCTCGTCGTCATCACCCGCGGCAACAACGGCGCGATCGCATGGCACGCGGGGGCAGGGCAGATCGAGGTCGCCGCGCCCAAGGTCGAAGTCGCCGACACGATCGGCGCGGGCGACAGTTTTCAGGCGGCGCTGCTCTTTGCCCTGCACAAGCAGGGGAGGCTCGCCCGGCAAGCATTGAAGGACATCAGCGCCGTCGAGCTCCGCCTGGCCCTGTCCTTTGCCGCCAATTGCGCCGGCCTGACCTGCACCCGTCCGGGCGCCGATCCGCCCTGGAGCCATGAGATCAATTGGAGCTGGTAGCGCCGCCTCACATCCGCGCAACGGCCTTCTCGGCGCATTTTATGAACCTTGAGATCAGCGGGCTCTGGGAATCCCTCCGCCAGCACACCGCGATGTCGATGGAATCGGCGGCATCGCGCAGCGGCCTGAACACGATGCCGCGTGGCGCGCCGAGCTGGGCGCAGGCCGGCACGATCGCAAGACCTTCGCCGGCGAGAACCAGGCTCATCGCCGAATGCACCGTCTCCACACGACTCGCGATCGGCATCACGATCTGATGTCGTCGCAGCAGGGCTGCGACCGCGGAGGAGGCGGGATCTTGCTCCGGAGGCGGCAACGCGATCAGCGGACGGCCCTGCAACCGCGCCATCGGCACGGCGCCGAGACGCGCGAGCGGCGAGCGGATCGGCACTGCCAGCATGAATGGCTGCGCACCGATCCGAGCCACCTGGATCTCAGGATGGTTGATGGCCGGCATGCACAGCGCAACCGTGACGCTGCGGTCAAGCAGCCTGGCCTCGCGCGTCGATGCGCTGAGCTCGGCAAAGTCGAGATCGACGCCGGGAATGGACCGCCGCAGCTCCGGGATGAGCCGCGGCAGCATCGCATTCGCCAGTACGAACATGTAGCCGACCGAGAGCCGCCCGCGCTTGCCGGCGGCGACCGCGCGCGCAGCTTCGGCGCCGTCGACGGCCAGCGCCAGAGCTTCGCTCGCACGCGCCAGCAGCGCCTGGCCTGCCTCGGTCAGGTCCATGCCGCGGGTGCCTCGGCGGAACAGCGGCGCACCGATCTCGGCCTCGAGCTTGCGGATCTGGACGGACAGCGGAGGCTGAGCCATCCGCAGCCGCTCGGCGGCCTTGCCGACGCTGCGTGTCTCGGCGACGGCGACGAAATAGCGGAGGCGGCGAAGATCCATTGGCATACCGAAAACGTATGGGTTGGCCATCAAAATCGTATTGGACGGCGAGTTAACAAAACTGTCATTCTCGCTGTCAATGCTTTGGGCCAACGGCGGCCCGCCTCGGAGCGTGATGTGACGACGATGAACGGCGATCCCTGTCTCCTGTCCGCAACCGAGCTGCGCGGCCTCATCGCCGAAAAGCGGATTTCGCCCGTCGAGATCGTCAGTGCCGTGCTCGCGCGCGCCGAGGCGCTCCAGTCCGAGTTGAACTGCTTCATCACGCTCTCCGGCGACGAGGCGATGGCGCAGGCGCGCGTCGCCGAGCGCAAAATGATGGCCGGCGAGCCGCTCGGTCTGCTCCACGGCATCCCCGTCACCGTCAAGGACATCGTCAACACCAAGGGCGTCAAGACCACCTTCGGCGCCGTTCCCTACAAGGACAATGTGCCGAACGAGGATGCCGTCGCGGTGGCGCGGCTGCGCGCCGAAGGCGCGATCCTGATCGGCAAGACCACGACGCCGGAATTCGGCAGCAAGTGCCTGACCGATTCACCTTTGTTCGGCCGCACCCGCAATGCGTGGGATCGGTGCCGGTCTTCCGGCGGCTCCAGCGGCGGCGCGGCCGTCGCCGTCGCCAGCGGCATCGCGCCGCTCGCGATCGCGACCGACGGCGGCGGCTCGACGCGAATTCCCGCCGCCTGCAACGGCGTGGTGGGCTTAAAGCAGAGCAACGGAGTCATCCCCCATAGTCAGGCGCTCGATGCGTTCGGCAACCAGACCTACGTCACGCCGACCACCCGCACCGTCGCCGACACCGCGCTGATGATGCAGGCGATGGCAGGCGAGGATGCTTGCGACCCCTGGTCGATCGGCGTCCGGGTGCCCGATTTCATCGGCACGGCCGCGCCGCGCGGCGATCTGCGCGGGCAGCGGATCCTGTACTGCCTGACGCCGCCCGGCCGTCCGGTGTCCGCCGAGGTCGCAGCCAGCTTCAAGGCGAGCCTCGACCGGCTGGCGGGGCTCGGCGCCGAGCTCGAGGAATTTTCCGGTGACGGTTTCGACATCGAGCCGATCTGGCGCGCCATCAACCACACGGTCTGGCGCACGCGCTTTGCAAAACTCGCAGCCGACCACAAGGACGAGCTGAGCGAGGCCTTCCTCAAGCAGCTCGCGCTCGCGACCGAGGTCAGCGGCGTCGACTATCAGGAGGCGATGTTCGCGCGTACCGCGCTGTTCCGCCGCGTGCAATCGCTGCTTGCGCGCGCACACTTCCTGGCGATGCCGACGCTCACGCGCACCGCGCTGCCGATCAAGCAGGATTTGTTCGGCTCCATCGAGATCGACGGAGCGCATTTCGACAGTGTCCGGCCGCACTGGTTCCCCTGGACCATGCCATTCAACATGACCGGCCATCCCGCCGTCAGCCTGCCCTCTGGCTTTGGCCGAGACGGCCTGCCGATCGGGCTTCAGCTCGTCGGTCGCTTCCGCGCCGATGCGGAATTGCTGCGCGTCAGCGCGCTGTTCGAGGCTTCAAGCGACCTTCTGTCCCGCTGGCCGGCTTGAGGAGATGGGCATGCAGCAAAAGGCTTGCCTCAACCGCCCGGACATGTTGATCGTGCCGCAGCTGAGCCCCGAAGCCGAGCGCGCATGAGCGTATTTCTCCTCCGACGTCTGTTGACCTTGCTGGCGACCCTGGTCGGCGCATCCCTGATCATTTTCCTGGTGCTGGACGCGCTTCCCGGCAACGCCGCGCAGATGCTGATGGGCGCAGATGCCTCGCCGGATGCGGTCCGCGCGCTCACCGTCAAGCTTGGGCTCGACCAGCCGCTGGCGGTTCGCTATTTGCAATGGATCAAGGGCCTCCTCGTCGGCGATCTCGGCAACTCCTATGTCTACGGCACGCCGGTCGCCAGCCTGATCGCTGAGCGGCTGGTGCTGACCATTCCGCTCGCGATCATGGCCATGACGATCACGGTGACGCTGGCACTCTCGGCCGGCATCTATACCGCCGCCAATCACAACAAGCTCGGCGACGTCGGCGTGATGTCGCTGACGCAGGTTGGCATCGCGCTGCCGAATTTCTGGTTTGCGATCCTCTTGGTGCTCCTGTTCGCGGTGCGGCTGCAATGGCTCTCGGCGGGGGGATTTTCCGGCTGGGAGGATGGCATCTGGCTCGGCGTCAAGTCGCTGCTGCTGCCGGCGATCTCGCTCGCGGTGGTGCAGGCTGCGATCCTTGCGCGCGTCACGCGCTCGGCCATGCTGGAAGTGCTGCGCGAGGATTTTGTTCGAACGGCGCGCGCGAAGGGGCTCGGCAAGCGCGAGGTGCTGTGGAGCCACGTGCTGCGCAATGCCATGATCCCCGTCATGACGGTGATGGGGCTGCAATTCGCCAATCTGCTCGCCGGCACCATCGTGATCGAGAACGTGTTCTATCTGCCGGGCCTCGGCCGCCTGATCTTCCAGTCGATCGCCAACCGCGACCTGATCGTGGTGCGCAATTGCGTGATGCTGCTGGCGACCATGGTCGTCATCGTCAATTTCGTGGTCGACGTGCTCTATGCCTTCATCGATCCCCGCATCAAGGTCCACGACCTGTGAGCGCGCCCCTAACCACTCCGGTTGACGCGCCGGTCGCGGCGCGCCGCGTACCGGCCAAGACCTTCTGGGGCCGCGCGCTGCGCCATCGCAGCTTCGTGCTCGGCGGTTCGCTAAGCCTTCTGGTGCTCGCCTCGGCGCTGCTTTCGCTGGTGTGGACGCCATGGTCTCCTTACGAGATCGACATCGCCTCGAAGCTGCGGCCGCCATCGGCGGCGCACTGGCTCGGCACCGATTCCTTCGGCCGCGACATCGTCTCGCTGCTGCTCGCCGGCGCCCGCGCCACCATCATGGTCGGCGTCATCGCCGTCAGCATCGGTCTCAGCTTCGGGGTCACGCTCGGCCTGATCGCCTCGGCCCGGCGCGGCTGGACCGAAGAGATCATCATGCGCTTCTCCGACTTCACCTTCGCCTTTCCGGCGGTGCTGTCCGCGATCATGCTCGCCGCGGTGGTGGGGCCGGGGATGGTGACCTCGATCGTCGCGATCGGCATCTTCCAGATCCCGACGCTGACCCGGCTGACGCGCGGCTCCGCCAACGCGATCTGGGCGCGCGAATTCGTGCTGGCCGCGCGCGCCGCAGGCAAGGGCGCCTTCCGCATCACCATCGAGCATGTACTGCCGAATATTCTGTCGATCCTGATCGTGCAGGTCACCATCCAGTTCGCGCTCGCCATCCTGGCTGAAGCCGCTTTGTCCTATCTCGGTCTCGGCACGCAGCCGCCACAGCCGTCCTGGGGACGGATGCTGAACGATGCGCAGACGCTGCTGTTCCAGTCGCCGATGCTCGCGGTCTATCCGGGCGCTGCGATCGCGATCGCGGTGCTGGGCCTCAATCTTCTCGGTGACGGATTGCGCGACCTGCTCGATCCCCGACTGGCACGGGAGCGATGACGATGGGCGAGCGCTCCACCATGCCGCTGATCGAGGTCGACAATCTCGGTGTCCGCCTCAACACCAGCCGCGGGCCGGCACAGGCCGTGCGCGGCGTCAGCTTCTCCCTGAAGCGCGGCGAGACGCTCGGGCTGGTCGGCGAGTCCGGCTGCGGCAAGTCGGTCACCGCGATGTCGCTGATGGGCCTGCTGCCTGATAGCGCACGCGTCACCGGCAGCATCAAGCTCGACGGCAACGAGCTCGCGGGCTTATCGGATGCCGATTACTGCCGCCTGCGCGGCAACCGCATCAGCATGATCTTCCAGGAGCCGATGACCGCGCTCAATCCAATGCATACGATCGGGCATCAGGTCGCCGAGCCGCTGCGACGGCACAAGAAGCATTCGGCGGCGCAGGCGCGCAAAGAAGCCATCGCCTTGCTCGATCGCGTCGGACTGCCCGATCCGGCGCGGCGGGTCGACGCCTATCCGCACCAGTTTTCCGGCGGCCAGCGCCAACGCATCACCATCGCGATGGCGCTCGCCTGCGAGCCTGATCTCTTGATCGCGGACGAGCCGACCACCGCGCTCGACGTCACCATCCAGGGCCAGATCCTCGACCTCATCGCTGATCTCGTCGAGGAGCGCGGCATGTCGATGATCCTGATCTCGCACGATCTCGGCGTCATCGCCGAGAACGTGCAGCGCATGATGGTGATGTATGGCGGCACCGTCGTCGAGAGCGGGCCGACCGACGAGGTGTTCCGCCGCATGGGGCATCCCTATACGCAGGGCCTGTTCCGCGCCCGGCCGAAGCTCGGCGCGCGCAAGGGGACGCGGCTGAAGACGATTTCGGGCACCGTACCGGAGCTTGCGGATCTGGCGGCGGGGTGCACGTTCTCCGACCGATGTCCGCTCGTGATCGATCAATGCCGCGCCGCGCTTCCGCCGATGGTCGACGTCGGACCCCGGCACGTCGTGCGTTGCATCAGGACGGATGTCTCCATGGCTGAAAACGTCGGAGCGCTGTCCGCATGATCGCTGCGCCCCTTCTCGACGTGAAGGATCTCGAGCAGCGCTACGCCCTGCCGCGGGAGAGCCTGTTTCGCCCGCCGGGCCAGGTGCGCGCGCTCAATGGCGTCAGCGTGCAGGTTGCACCCGGCAAGAGCCTCGGCGTCGTCGGCGAGTCCGGCTCGGGCAAGTCGACCTTCGCGCGGCTGGTGATGGCGCTGGAGCGGCCGACCTCGGGGCAGGTCGCGCTACTCGGCCGCGATCTCAACCGTATCCCGCCCGATGAGCTGCGCCGCGCGCGGCGCGATTTTCAGATGGTGTTCCAGGATCCTTACGGCTCGCTCGATCCGCGCCAGACCATAGCCCGCATCGTCGCCGAGCCGCTCACTGTGCTGGAAGAGGCCGACCGCACCACTTTTCGTGCGCGCGTCGCCGCAGTGCTGCGCCAGGTCGGCTTGCGCGATGCCGACATGGAGAAATATCCGCACGAATTCTCCGGCGGCCAGCGCCAGCGCATCGCCATTGCGCGCGCGCTGATCACCCAGCCGAAGCTGATTGTCGCCGACGAGCCGGTCTCCGCGCTCGACGTCTCCGTGCAGGCGCAGGTGCTGAACCTGATGCAGGATCTGCAGGAGCAGTTCGGGCTGAGCTACATCCTGATCAGCCATGACCTCGCTGTCGTCGACTATCTCTGCGACGAGGTCGCGGTGATGTATCTCGGCCGGATCGTCGAGCAGGGCCGGCCCGACGACCTGTTCGAGCATTGCGCCCATCCCTATACGCGGGCGCTGCTGGAGGCGGTGCCGCGGGCCCGCGCCGGCGGCGGTCGGCGGCGGCGCGGTGGCCAGGCGATCGCCTCGCAATCGACGGCGGCGGCCGGATGCCCCTATGTCGCGCGCTGTCCGCTCGCCGACCAGCATTGCCGCGAGGCCCTGCCTGCGTTACGCAAGGTGGGCGAGGGGCACCTTGCCGCCTGCCACAAGGCCGAGGCCGTGATGGCGTTGCCGCAGGCGGCCATGGAAGGTTAGTGTCCGGAGCAGGATTGGCGTAGGCTCACGAAGACAGCAGGCCGGGGAGTTACGAGATGTTCAGGAAACTATCCATCGTCGCATTTGCCGCCGCGCTGGTCGCGGCGCCTCTGCCGGTGCTGGCGCAGAGCAAGAAGGACAGCGTCGTCATGGCCATGGCGCTGGAGCCGCCGGGGCTCGATCCGACCAACGCCGCCGCCGCCGCGATCGCCGAGGTCACGCTCTACAACATCTACGAGACCCTGACCAAGATCAACGAGGACGGCTCCGTTTCGCCCTTGCTGGCGGAGAGCTGGACCGCTTCGCCGGACCTGAAGACCTATACGTTCAAGCTGCGCAAGGGCGTCAAATTCCATAACGGCGAGGCATTCGATTCCGCCGCGGTGAAGTTCTCGTTCGAGCGCAACGCCGCGCCGACCAGCACCAACAAGGACAAGAGCCTGTACCAGGCCTTCGAGAAGGTCGAGGCGCCCGATGCCGACACGGTCGTGATCACGGTGAAATATTCCGAGCCGAACCTGCCGTTCTTGCTCGGCCAGGCGGGCGGCTCGATCGTCGAGCCGAAGAGCGCGCCGACCAACGTGACGCAGCCGGTCGGCACCGGGCCCTATCAGCTCGGCGCCTGGGCCAAAGGCTCCTCGATCACGCTGAATAAGTGGGCCGATTATCGCAACGCCTCGGCGATCAAGCTTTCGAAGGTGACGATCCGCTTCATCTCCGATCCGGCCGCGCAGGTGGCGGCGCTGCTGTCGGGCGACGTCGATGCGTTCCCGCGCGTCGCCGCGGCGCGCGCCCTGGCCCAGTTCAAAGCCGATCCGCGTTTCACGGTGCTGGTCGGCGGCTCCAGGGCCAAGACCATCGTCGCGATCAACCATCGCAAGAAGCCGCTGGACGACGTCCGCGTCCGCCGCGCCATCCTCGCCGCGATCGACCGCAAGGCCATGATCGACGGCGCCGTCGACGGCTTCGGCACGCCGATCGGTAGCTTCTATGTGCCGGGGGCGCTCGGCTATGTCGACACCACCGGCATCAATCCCTACGACCCCGAGAAGGCCAAGAAGCTGCTCAGTGAAGCCGGCGTCACCACGCCGCTCGAATTGTCGCTCAAGCTGCCGCCGCCGTCCTATGCGCGGCAGGGCGGCGAGATCGCCGCAGCCCAGCTCGCCAAGGTCGGCATCGTCGCCAAGATAGAGAACGTCGAATGGGCGCAATGGCTGTCGCAGGTGTTCGCCGGCAACGGTCCGCACAATTTCGACCTCACCATCGTCAGCCATGTCGAACCGTTCGATCTCGTGAAGATCACCGAGCCGGATTACTACCTCGGCTACAACAACGAGAAGTTCAACGCACTCTACAAGCAGATCGTGTCGACGCCGGAGGAGGCCGCCCGCGCAAAACTGCTCGGCGACGCCCAGCGCATGCTGGCCACCGACGCCGTCTCCGCCTACCTCTATCAGCCGCAGCTGATCACCATTACAGCCAAGAAGCTGAAGGGCGTCTGGAAGGACGTCCCGCAATACGAGAACGATTTCTCGACATGGTCCTGGGAGTAGGGCGCTCCATCAAGTCGAGCGTATCGCGTCAATCTTGGCCTCTCCCCATCGGGGAGAGGCCATTCGTTTGACGCGTCCAAACAAAAAACTAAAAAACAACCCCATGCACAGTAGGCGGGCATAGTCATTTCAATGGCTTGCACGTTGCGTCGCAATGGCTTGTGCGTTGCGTCGTTCAATGGTCGATACGCCGGAACATTGACCCGTCGGGCAAAACACCGGCAATATTCCATCATCGCGGTCTCGTGGTTCGGGCCGCTGTCGGGCAAGGCACGCCGTGAAGATGCCGATGCCGCCTGGTGGAGTCGCAAGCAGATTCGCCGGCGTTCGCTCGGCTGCTTTTGCCGGCAGGTCATCAAACCTTCACGGATGCGCAATCTGAGGTGACGATCCGCACGCCGCCGCCGCGGTTCCATGCGCGCGATCAAACTCTCTCCCGAATTCCTGCAAATCTCTGCCATCTACCAAAGGTAGATTCGCTCCCGGTGAAGCGTGGTCAACAACGCGTCTTGCAAAAAAGAAAGCTCTGCAGGCGTCAGGTCCGCTTCCGACAATGAAAATGGGAGTTACGCCATGCAGCATCTGCCGAACGACACCTACGACGTCACGCTTGACCAATTTGGCCAAATCGCGACCGTGTATGGAGACCCCGGCTTTCCGGCATCCACCGACGTCGTGGGCGGCAACGACACCGTGACGGCCAGTGTCGCCGCGCTCAATGCAAAACTCACGATCTTCGGTGACGACCACACGATGCTCCTTGGTCATTCCCAGGGCGGAAACGACACGTTGATCGCCGACATCGACGGCGGCTGGGACACCGCCCTCGTGGTCGGCGATACCCAATCGATGATCGATGATTCCAAGGGCGGCAACGACACCATCGTCGCGGATGCCGGCCGCACCATCTACACGACGATCTCGGCGTTCGGGGATGTCGCCGGCGACATGTCGGGCAATGCGCAGGGCGGCCATGACGACATCACCGGCTCAATCGCGTGGCGCGGCGGCGCCAACCTGTTCGCCGGCGATGCCGGCGGTTCAATGATGGACACTTCGCACGGCGGCAACGACACACTCGATGTCGCCGTGCTCACGACGGACGGCGGGGCGACTGTCAGCGGAGACGCCATCGGTTCCCTGAGGGGGCTCGCGCAGGGCGGCAACGACAACCTGACCGTCACCTTGAACGGTGGCAGCCCCATCTCGAGCGGAGCCTTGTTCGGGGATTCGGCTGAAACCCTGATGGACTTCGCCCAAGGCGGCGACGATGTGCTCACCGTCAAGCTCGACGGCCAGTATGCGGAAGCCGGCGCGCAGATGTACGGCGATGCGCCGACCATGGTGAGCAATTCCCATGGCGGCAACGACGTCCTCAATGGCGGCGCGGGCCGCGATTTCATGTATGGCGACGCGCGAATCTACGAACCGGCGACACCAGGCTCGATCACCGGCGGCGTCGACACGCTGAACGGCGGGGCTGGCGACGACCGGATGTGGGGCGGGGGAAACAGCGACTTGTTCGTCTTCAACACCGGCTCGGGCAACGACACGATCGTCGACTTCGGTCAGGGCAACAAGGCCGTCGGCAGCACCGCGGTGGAACAGGATCTGATCGACGTGCAGGACTACGGCTTTGCAGACTGGACGGCGCTGTCGAAACTGATCAGCGACAACTCCGCCGGCGATGCCGTGATCCATCTTTCCGCCAATGATTCAATCACGCTGGACGGGGTTCACACGGCGAACCTGCATCCAACCGACTTCATCATCTGAAGGCGCAGAGCAAGAGCGGCGGTGTCGCCCCGCGACGCGGAGCGCCATCGCGGCTGCGCAATGACGAGTTTCGCCGCACGGCGCAGCGAACCCGTCGCCATCAAACTCTGTCCCGAATTCCAGCAAACCTCCGCCATCGACCAGAACTAAATTCGTCTCCGTGAAGCGTGGTCACAGCACGTCGCGCAAAAATTCCAGCGACGTGAGCCCCGCTTCCGACAATGAAATGGGAGTTACGCCATGCAATATCTGCCGAACGACACCATCGACGTCCTGCTCGACCAGTTTGGTCAGATCGAAACCCTCTACGGCGATCCGAATTTTCCGACCACCACGGATGCCTGGGGCGGCAACGACACCGTGACGGTCACCGTCACCCAGCCGGAAGTTGACGTCACGATCTTCGGCGAGGACGACACGACGTTGCATGGCCACTCCCGCGGCGGCAACGACACCCTGACCGTTACCGGGAGCTACGGCTGGAATGCCTTCCTCGTGGTCGGCGACGCCCGGGCAATGACCGACGACGCCAGGGGCGGCAACGACACGATCAGTGTCGGGGCCGATTCGCTTTACACCGACGTGCATGTTTTCGGTGATGTCGCCGGCGACATGTCGGGCAATTCGCACGGCGGCAGTGACACCATCACGAGCGCGGTGGGCTGGCGAAGCTACGACCATGTGTACGCCGGCGATGCCGGCGGTTCCATGAGCGGCACGGCGCAGGGCGGCAATGACACGCTCGACATCACTGTGAACACCATGCAGGGCTTTGCGACAGCTAGCGGCGATTCCATCGGCTCCATCGGCGGCGATGCGCATGGTGGCAACGACAACATCACCTTCACCTTCGGCACCGACGTCGTCTGGACCGCTGGATTCGGCTACGGAGATTCGGCGACCTCGCTGACCGACAATGCCCAAGGGGGAGATGATATTCTCACAATCGAGTTCGATGGCGTCGACAGCCTCCATTATACGAACCCGGAGCTCTTCGGCGATGCGCGGACCATGTCCGGCAATGCCCAAGGCGGTAACGATATTCTCACCGGCGGAGCAACCAACGATCACCTCTATGGTGATGCCGCGAACTATGCCCCCGCGACGCCGGGCTCGATCACCGGCGGCAGGGATATTCTCAACGGCGGCACCGGCGATGACCAGCTTTCCGGCGGCGGAAACAGCGACACCTTCGTCTTCAACACCGGCTCCGGCAATGACCTGATCACCGATTTCGATCAGGGCAACAAGGCGGTCGGCAGCACGGTGACCGAGCACGACCTGATCAATGTGCACGATTACGGGTTTGCGGACTGGACGGCGCTGTCGAGCCTGATCAGCGACAATGCCGCCGGCGACGCCGTGATTCATCTATCGGCGAGCGACAGCATCACGCTCGACGGCGTCCACGCGGCGAGCCTGCACCAGACCGACTTCCTCATCTGAGCGAGTTGCTCTGGAAGCAACGATCTCGCCCCGCCTGCGGCGGGGCGAGACTCGGGTTGCATCTTGGCCGCCTAGCAGCGCTACCACTTCGGCGCTTGGACGACCGCTTCTGACCCGAAGCGGGCTTGCTGTGCCAGGCCGAAGCTGATTATTCAGTCTTATCAGCTGAACCCTTGCGCAGCGCCTCTAAGGCTATACGGGCGTGGTGGGCTGCTTTCTGGTTGCCCACCGTTTCGATCTTTTCCAGTGCCCAGGTCAAATACTGCATAGCAGCCTGGACGTCAGCAGTTTGGTCGGTCATATGACCGTTTCTATCGAATTATGATCGGTTCGTCCCGCGCTTGCTGCGCATAAGCGAATTGCATCAGCGATGGCGGCTGTGGCCAAAAGTGAACAGTCTCGCGGTGACGGAAGGAGCATTATCGGCTGTTGCTCCCCGAGTTCATCGCACCATTGCGGTTCAGATCGGCGGAAGAGCTGATCAAGTTGGCGAACAGCGGAAGCGGCTGCTGCAAAAGCTGCAACTCAGGTCCCAGTCTCAGATTGTAGACGCCGCCACGGGTGGGCATCTTGGCCATCTTACAAACTCACGATGGCCGCTGACGAAGCGGCGCTCTGGCCGAGGCATGAGTACGGCGGCTTCGAACCGCCGACCTAAACTTTGGCTGATCAAATACCGGTAAGTATACTGCACCGGACAAATATACTGTCCGTAGCTGTCATAGTCGCAGCCGGAGTTGTAGTAACCGTAAGCACCGGCCGCAGCGGCTGCGCCAACCGCCGCAGCGCCATACCCCAACCTCGGCGCCGGCCAGGGTCTTGAGGGCATGGCGACGTCCGATGTCCTTGAGCGTTTCCATTTTCATACTGTCGGCCCCAATTTGGCACGAGGCAGCACTGTCACCATGCTGCGCCCGGAAACCGCCTCAACCGGGGCTCCCGGCAAGGCCATTCAGCTCATCGATCGCATCATCCGGCAAATCGAGTTCGGCCGCGGCGAGATTCTCGCGCAGATGCGCGACGGACGAAGTGCCGGGGATAAGCAGGATGTTAGGTGAGCGACGAAGGAGCCAAGCAAGCGCGACCTGCATGGGCGTTGCGCCGAGGCGAGCGGCGACATCGGTTAGAGTGGACGATTGCAGGGGGGTGAACCCGCCGAGCGGGAAGAACGGCACGTAGGCAGTGCCGTCCCGGGCAAGGTCGTCGATCAAGGAGTCGTCAGACCTGTGGGCCAGATTGTATTGGTTCTGAACGCAGACGATCTTGCAAATCTTGCGTCCTTCCGCGACCTGCGTCGCGGTCACGTTGCTCAGCCCAATATGCCTTATCAGGCCCTGACGTTGGAGATCGGCCAAGACGTTCAGCGGCGCTTCGATCGAGCCTTCGGCGGGGCCATGCCGGTCGATCATGACGCGGAAGTTGACGACATCGAGTGCGTCGACCCCGAGATTTTTCAGATTGTCGTGGACCGCCTGGGTGAGCTCTTCGCGCGAGAAGGCCGGATTCCATGAGGCGTCCGCGCCACGCCGAGCCCCGATTTTGGTGTCGATGACGAGATCCCTGGGGTAGGGGTGCAGCGCCTCACGGATCAACTGGTTTGTGACATGTGGGCCGTAGAAGTCGGCTGTGTCGATATGGTTCACGCCGGACGCGATGGCCGCTCGCAGCACAGCCAATGCGGCGGTGCGATCCCTGGGCGGACCGAACACGTGCGGGCCAGCAAGCTGCATGGCACCGTAGCCAAGCCGCTTCACGCGGCGGTCTCCGAGGTCAAAGCTGGCAGTTAGGCCGGTGTTGGGCATAGGTCATCTCCATAAGAACCAATGGTCGGTAGGTAGACGTTGCCCGCGCGCTCGATAACCGGGTACAATCCGAACGGGTTGTTCGGAGAAGCGAACAGTGAAAGTCGATCTGGGTGAACTGAACGCTTTTGTGACCGTCGCGCGGGCCGGAGGCTTTCGGGACGGAGCTCGGTCGAGCGGAGCCAGTGCGTCAGGACTCAGCGAGGCGGTAACCAGGCTGGAAGCGCAACTCGGCGTCAGATTGTTGAACCGGACGACGCGAACCGTGGTGCCCACTGAGGTAGGTCAACGTCTCCTCGAGCGGCTCGGGCCAGCATTCGCCGAGGTGGAAGCTGCCGTCGATGTTGTCAACGGCTCCCGCAACAGGCCAGCAGGTACGCTGCGTCTGAACGTACCGGTCAGTGCGGCACGCCTCGTGCTGCCCACCATCGCGCCGCCCTTTCTCGCCGCTTATCCTGACATCCGGCTTGAAGTGATTGCGGACAATAACTTTATCGACGTTCTGGCCGCTGGTTGTGACGCTGGCATCCGATACGACGAGCGTCTGGAACAGGACATGATGGCGATTCCAATCGGTCCTCGCGTTCAGCGCTTTGCAACCGCTGCCTCTCCAAACTACCTGGATCGCTACGGCCGGCCCAATCATCCTCGCGAGCTTGTCAACCACGCTTGCCTTGGCAGTCGTCTTTCGTCCGGCGCGATGGTGGCTCCGTGGGAGTTTGAACGGGAGGGCGAAATGGTTCGCGTTGAACCCAAAGGGCCGCTGCTGGTCAGCGTCGGGGCGGCGACAGATCTCGCCGTTGCCGCCGCCATCGCCGGTACCGGCATTGTCACCCTCTTCGAGGACTGGCTTCGTCCCCATCTCGCCAGTGGTCAGCTCGAGCCGGTCCTCGAACCCTGGTGGCAAAGCTTTTCGGGTCCCTTTCTCTACTATCCTGGCAGACGTCTCGTGCCGGCGCCGTTGCGCGCATTCATAGACTTCGTAAGGGGTGTACCATCGCACTCAGCGCTCGGCGCGACGCCCACCGCATAGGCAATGCGTTTGCTAGTAGCGAGACGCTCGCTTCTTGAGAGTTGAGAGACTGCTCGATTCCACTCCAGACGCCATGCGGACGCGACGTGAGACAGTCGAGCATCCCTTCGGCGCGATCAAGGCCGTATGGGTGCGACCCACGACGGGCGGTTCGAGTGAAGGCGGCGGCGCACCGTTTGGAAACGATGCGCCGCTAGTTAGGTCATGCTGCCCTGGCGTGGACGTTGCCTATCCAGTCGCGGGCGAGTGTCACGTCGGCTTGCGACAATTGATGGCCCGCCGGCAGGACCCTATGGGTCACGCTTGCGCCTGCTTGCGAAAGCAGGGCCGCAAGCTTGGCCGAATTGCCGGCCGGCACGATCGGATCAGCCTGCCCGGACAGCAGCAGGACCGGCTTGCCGGCAAGATCGGCCGTGGGCGGATCCGACAGCGGCACCATCGCGCGCAGCAGGATCGCGCCGGCCAGCACCTCCGGCTTTAGCAGCAACAGCGCGGCTGCGATGTTGGCGCCGTTGGAGAAGCCGACCGCGACCGGCGCGGCGATGCCGTAGCGCTGCCGAGCCGCGTTGACGAAGTCGCCGAGCTCGTTCGCGCGGCGGCGGACGTCGTCCTCGTCGAACACGCCTTCGGCGAGGCGGCGGAAGAAGCGCGGCATGCCGTGCTCGAGCACGCGGCCACGCGGCGAGAGCAGGGCTGACCCCGGCGAGATCATCTTGCCGAGCCCGAGCAGGTCGTTCTCGTCGCCGCCGGTGCCGTGCAGCAGCAGCAGCGGAGGGGAGCCCGCGCTGGCCGCGGGCTCGAAGCGATGGATGAATTCAGTCTCGGTCATGACACGGTCTCTTCCAGATTCGGCAGTACGCCCTCGATCTGCTTGCGCTGTGCTTCGAGGAAAGCAGGCAGCTTGAGGTCTTTCCCCAGCGTCGCGACAGGTTCGTCGACGGCGAAGCCGGGGATGTCGGTCGCAATCTCGAACAGCACGCCGCCGGGTTCGCGGAAGTAGATCGAGCGGAAGTAGTTGCGATCCCTCTGCTCGGTCGGATGCAGGCCGTGATTGCTCACGAGCCTTTGCGCCATCTTGCCCTGCTCGGCATCGTCAGCCGCGCGGAAGGCGATGTGATGCACCGAGCCGCCGCCCTGATGCCCGCGCAGGAAGCCCTTGGCCTCGTAGATGTCGACGACGCTGCCCTCGACATCGCCGGGCGCCTTGAAGCGGATCACCGAGCCTTCACGGCCGGTCTCCTTGAAGCCGAACACGTCGGTGAGGACGGCTGCCGTCTTCGCCGCGCTGTCGAGCAGCAAGGTCACGCCATGGAAACCGCGGATCGCGTGCTCGGCCGGCACGTCGCCATTGCTCCAGCCGGGCTCGTTCTCCGCACCCGGCACGCCGACCAGCGCGAGCGCCATGCCATCGGGATCGGTGAACGGCAGCACGGATTCGCCGAAGCGCTTTTCGAGCGCCTCATACGCGATGCCCTTCTCGGTGAAACGCTGGGTCCAGTAGCCGAGCGAGCGCTGCGGCACGCGGAAGGCAGTCTGATGGGTCTCGCCGACGCCGCGGCGCCCGGCCGGAACGCCCGCCCACGGAAAGAAGGTCAGGATGGTGCCGGGGCGGCCGGTCTCGTCGCCATAATAGAAGTGATAGGTGCCGGGATCATCGAAATTGACCGTCTTCTTGACGAAGCGCAGGCCGAGATCCCGCGTGTAGAAGCGGAAATTCCTGATGGGGTCGCCGGCAATCGCGGTGACATGGTGCAGTCCAGACATTGTCGTCCTCCAGAGTGTTCGGGGAGCGTCTTGCTCTGGCCGGAAATATCGTTCCGCTTTGGATTGGAGACAATCCATGCAAATATGACGGCTATGTCTATGATTTGGAAACAATCACCGGGGCCGGCCCTTGGATAAGGTCGCCAGCCTCCGGGCCTTCGTGAAAGTGGTCGAAAGCGGCAGTTTTGCCGAAGCGGGCCGGCAGTTGCGGCTGTCGCGTTCGGCGATCAGCAAATATGTCGCCGACTTAGAGGAGAGCCTCGGCGTGCAGCTCCCGAACCGGACCACGCGGCATGCCAGCCCGACCGAGAACGGCCAGCGCTATTTCGAGCGCGCACTCGTCATCCTCTCGGAGATCGAGGCCGCCGACCAGGCGGTGACGCAGGCCCAGTCGGCGCCGCGCGGCCTACTCCGCGTCAACGCGCCGATGTCGTTCGGCACGATGCGGCTCGGGCCGGTGCTGGCCGATTTCATGGCGCGCTATGGCGAGCTTCAGCTCCAGATCGTGCTCAGCGACGATCTGCTCGATCCCGTCCAGGACGGTTTTGACGTGACCTTGCGGATCGCGGAACTGGAATCTTCGAGCTTGATCGCGCGGAAAATCACGCCGGTGGCGCGCATGATCTGCGCTTCGCCGGATTATCTCGCACGTCACGGCACGCCAAAGCACCCGCAGGATCTGCGCGAGCACGCCTCGCTGACATACGGCTTCCTGCTCACCGGCAATCAGTGGAAGCTTACCGGCGCGGATGGCGATCACTGGATCCAGCCGGCCTGGTCGCTCTGCGTCAACAATGCCGAGGTGCTGCGCGACGTCGCGATCAAGGGCAGGGGGCTGGCGCTGCTGCCGGAGTTCATCGCCGCTGACGCGTTGCGGACAGGCAAGCTGCGCGCCGTCCTGCAAGACTATTTCGCGCCGCCGCTCGCGCTCTATGCGGTCTATCCGCCGACGCGGCATTTGTCGGTGAAGGTGCGGCTGTTCATCGACTTTCTCGTCGAGCGGTTTGGGCGCGATGAAGAAGCCGGCGCGCAGGCGGGCTGAGGCTGGGTCGGGAAGCCATGACTCTGCCCGGCAACGGCTCGCAGCGATCTATCGCGATGAGTCAAGAAGGCGAGCTACACGGCGGACACTCAGGGCATTTGCCTTTGAAAGGGTGAGCGGCAAGGGTGCTCCTATTGTCAACGTTGCTGACAGTGATTCCTCGGAATTGCTCTCCCGCGAACGATTGGATGAAGTCCGGCGACCAGCAATGGCCATCATGATTGTGCCTTTGCTGAGAGTCGCGCAGTGGCTGGATACGATTATACCAGACCGGAAAGTTGAACTTTCTTCCCGTGCCTCGGACTCATATTTGCGTCCCGACTTCGCGCCTCAGGACAGAGAGAGTTCAGCCGCTGTCAGGGCGTTCCGAGGGCTCTCTTCCGTGCCCCCGCGAAGAGCCGGGCACGATGAGTAGCTCACACTTCTCGACTTGATTTCAACAAGCGCAGGAGGAAGCTATGCGGAAGTCTCTCGCCTTTTTCCTTTCTGGCGTGGCATTGGCCGTCGCGGCGTCAACAGCCGTGGCCGGTGAGCGGGTGCTCGAGTTCAAGCTGATCACGAAGCCGATCGACCTCAAGGTCATAGAGGCCGCAAACGTCGAAGGACAGACGGTTGTGTCTGGGAAATTCTTTGGGGTCGCTGTCTTCACCGATGGCCGTATCGGAGTGAAAGAGTTCGTCAATACTTCGGACTTGCTCAAAGGATCGGGCCCCTTCTTCGGCTACAGCACGTACACGTTCGAGGAAGGCTCGATTACCGCGCGCTACACCGGTTCGGCCAAGGACGGCAAATCAACGGGCGAATACACAATCTTGTCGGGCACAGGTGCCTATGCGAACGCCACGGGTACGGGAACGATCGAAAGCGCGCCGAACCCGTTCAAAGGCGTCAACCTGCTGAACATAAAGCTCGTCGTTAAAACGTCCGGTTCGTGACAGCGCAATGGTCACAGGCCGCAAAGGAAGTTGGGCGCGTTAGCCCGGCCGGCGGCAGATTGCCGGCCGGGCGACCTGCCGAAGAACCGACCGCGCCAAGCGCGCCGGCTGGCCCATTCTGCACAGCCCCCGAAGAATGTTATTGCTTGAGCGACGCTGAAAAGGCGACCAGCGCGATCATGTCGTCGACGCTGAGATTCTCGACAACCGGTTTCATGAGTTCGCTATTGGCGCCCTTCCGCGCGCCCGATTTGAAGTCATAGAGCTGCCGGAACATGTAGGTGGGCGAACGGGACGCAAGCCCCGGCGCGGTGGCAGTCCCGTTGAGGTCAGCACCGTGACAGGTCCCGCACTGGACGCGCGGATCGCTGTTCGTTGCCAGCGTCCGTCCTTTCTGAATGCTGCCTACCGGGACGTAGGCGATGAAACGAGCGCGCGAGTCCCGGCTGACAAAGTGTTCAACGTTTTCCGGTATCTCGATGATGCGCTGGCCGATGGGCTCTTTCTCGGCGCCGTCCAGCGGAGCCAGAAACAGGTCTCTCACCTGTGTTTTTGGCACCGCCTCGGCCTCAACGACGACAATATTCGATCTCGGCTTGATGGAGGCGAAGTAGGCTGCCGCCTCTGCGAGTTCTTGATCTGTCACCGCTTTGGACAACTTGATCATCAGGTCGGTGGCGACGCGAGGCGCGGAGTTCGTGCGCAGGCCCGTCTTGAACTCCGCCGTTTGCTGAATGATGTATTCCGCGGAGAGGCCAAATAGGCTGGCATTCTCAGGACCGCCCGGTCCGTCTGTCCGGTGGCAGACGCCGCACGCGAACACCTCTGGCTTTCTCCCCCTCACCACGATGTCTGGCATTGGTGGATGATCGTCCGGATGCCAGTCGGGCGCGGCGAACAGATCGCGCACTTGCGTGAGCGTAAAACCGGCGGCGCTGTCAGGAACGTGCCTGATCGTGCCATCGTCTGGCGTGCGTTGAAAATTGGGCGGGTTGACCGGGTAGGCCCATGCTGGCGGGCCCTCCTGGATTTGCGCACGCGCCCCCGACGCGGTGAGCAATGCCAACGAGAACACCCATAGAGCAGTTGGAAATCTCATGGCTCTCGACCTCCCAGCGCGTCGGTGAAGCCAAACTGTACTTCCCGAAGGCGAAGATCAGGAGCGGCTAACCGATCGCTTGTCGGGCGACGGGACGCCGCAGCTCCTCCGCCACATCGAAAACACCATTCAACGCCGGGGACTCGCAGACGTCAATGTGCGATTTCAGCCGTCTTGGTCTGCTCAGGGTCAAACGCGAAGAGCTCGACCTGAGCAATTCTAGCTGACCGACCGCTGCTCGGCGGGCCCGAGCAGATCGTCGAGCGCGCTCATCGAGGCTGCTCGCAGCGCAGCGAGCTCACGCGCGGCACTCTGGCACTCGGGTGGAGACATCGTGGCTGCCGCCAGCTCGATCTCGCGGCAGCGCTCGAACATGCTAACGAGGCCGAGCGCGCTCGCGGCGCTGCCGAGCTGATGGGCGGACCGCGCGAGCTTCTCGTGATCGCCAATGTCCGCGGCCTTGACGATATCGCCGATCAGTTGCTCGCTCGTCTGCTGGAGAAGCTGGTTGAGTTTCGCGATTTGGGTCGCGCCCAGGAGTTCTTTCTGGTCGTCGAGGAAATGCCGGTCGATCAACGCACCTGCAGCGAGTTGCGCCGCGGCCGGCTCCACCTCCGGGTCGTCCTCGATCGCCTCGCGCAGCGCGTTGATCAGGATCGGCTTGCTGACGAGTTGGACAATGCCTGCCTCGGCGAGCCGTTCGCGCGCGCTGGAGGACACGTCGGCGGTGACGGCGATGATGCGCGGCATTCTCGGCAGGCCGAGCTTGCCGATCCGCGATGCCGCCTCCACGCCGTCCATGTCGGGCATGTGCAGGTCCATCAGGATGACGTCGAACGCCTGATCGCGGGCAAGCTCTGTGGCCGAGGCGCCGTTTCTGGCGATCGTGGCATGATGACCGAGCCGGTTCAGCATGGCTTCGCCGACCTCGCAATTGACGGGGTCGTCGTCGACCAGCAGCACGCGAAGCCGCCGCGCTGGCGGCTGTACTGCACCTTGGGCGATGCCGCTGGCGGCCGGATCGAGCGGTACTTCGAGTGTGAACGTGCTGCCCGCGCCCGGCGTGCTCTCCACCGTCAGTTCGCCGCGCATCAAACGGCTGAGGCGCCGCGCGATTGCAAGTCCGAGGCCGGTGCCGCCGAACCGCCGCGCAATGCTGTCGTCCGCCTGGACGAAATCCTCAAAAATCCGCTCATGCATGTCGGGGGCGATGCCGATGCCGGTGTCGCGAACGGTCACGCGCAGCAGGACATGACCGTCACGGCGCTCGGCCGCTGCGTTGACGGCGACCGCGCCTGACGGCGTGAACTTGATGGCGTTGCCGATCAAATTGAGCAGGATGCGATTGAGCCTGACAGGATCGCCGTGCACCGAGGTCCTGACCGAGGCATCGCAGGCAAGGTCGAAGGTCAGTCCCTTGCCGAAGGCCTGGGGCCGCATCAGGTCGGCGGCCGTTTCGATCAGCTGGTCGAGGCGGAAATTACGCGGCTCCAGGGTTTCGGCGCTGGCCTCCAGGCGCGCATATTCCAGGATGGCATCGACCAGCGCGATCAGCGTCTCACCCGATGCGGCCGCAGTCGTGAGGTGGCGCCGCTGCGCCTCGCCCAGTTTGCCGTCGTCGAGCAGCTGCAGCACGCCCATGACGCCGTTCAGCGGCGTGCGCAGTTCGTGGCTGACGACGGCGAGGAAGCGCGATTTGGTCTCATTGGCCGCCACCGCCGCGCTACGCGCGCGTTCGGCGGCATCGTGCTCGGCAAGGGCCTGATCGCGCGCTTTCTCCAGCTCGGAGGTGCGCTCGATCACCTTGCGCTCCAGCGTCGCGTAGGAATCGCGCAGATGCGCGGCCATCCGGTTGAACTGGTCGCCGAGCGCTTCCAGCTCGTCACCGGTCTTGATCGCGAGCCGCAGGCCGAGATCGCCGCTCCCGATCCGCCGTGCGCCCTGCGTCAGGAGCTGGATCGGCCCCGTCATGCGCCGGCTGAGAAAGAGAGAGACCAGCACCGCACCGGCCAGCAGGACGACGAGGAGAAAGGTGGAACGGCCAATCGACGCGTAGATCGGCGCATAGGCTTCGCTGAGCGGCAGCTCGACGAACACCAGCAGGCCGAGCGAGGGGACCGTTGCATAGGTCGACAGCACGCGCTGACCGGACAGGTCCTCCTTGACCAGGCCGCCGGAGGGCGGCCCCACGCCGTCGAGCGCGGCGCGGACGTCGGCATAGCCGGAGAGATCGCTGCGCTGCAGGGCCCGCCACAAATCGGGATGCGCGATCAGGACTCCCGTGCGGTCCACCACGTAGGCCTTGCCGGTGTTGCCGACCCTGATCCCGGCGACGAGGTCCCAGATGAAACGCAGATTGACCTCGGCGACGATCACATTGGGATTGCGGCCAGTTCCGCGGGTGGCGAGCGTCATGAAGGGTTCGGTGTCGCCGAAGAAGTAGACCGGCCCGTAATAGGCTCGGCTTTCATTGGCACCGCGAAAGGCGGGCGAGGCGGAGAGGTCGGCTTTACTGCCGATCCTGTCCGCCACACGGCGGGACACGCGCATCTGTTCAAGCCCGTGCGAGTCGAGCTCGGCGATTTCCGCGATCGCCGGAGAGAGGCGCAGGAGACGGATGGCGTTCAGGCGCTCGTCTTCATTGGTCGACAGCTCCGGCGGCAGGCGCGAGAGCCATCTGATCTGGTTTTCGATCTGGCCGATGAATTGGCCGATCTGAATCGCAGCGGACGCCGCCTGCTCGCGCTGGGTCGCCGCCAGAAGCTGCTTCTGCTCGCGATAGGAGAACCAGACGTCGAAGCCGGTGTTGATGGCGAGCGCGGCAAAGGCGAGGGCGACGATCGAGTAGAGATATTTGCGGAACAGCCGGCCGGGAGGCGTTCGCAAATGTCCCTGGTCGACCGTTTCGTTCACTCGCGGATCTCGTCGGCGCGCGCGAGCAGCGTGAATGGTATGGTCAATCCCAGCGTGCGGGCGACCGTGCGGTTGATCAGCAGCTCGTATTTCCGCGGCGATTGCACCGGCAGGTCGCCGGCCTTGGTGCCGCGCAGGATGAGATCGACATAGTCGGCCGAGCGCACTTCCAGCGTCGGCCCGTAGCTCATCAATCCGCCGGCGTCCATGAAGTAATGGAATGGATAGACCGTGGGCACGCGATACTTGGCGGCCGCCTCAACGACCGCCTTCCGGTTGACGACCAGGAAGCTGTCGACCAGCGCAATCAACGCCGCCTTGGGCGGCTCGGAGAAGGGCTTGACGGCTTCGTCGATGTCCGTCGGCGTGTTGACGGGGGCGGGGATTGCGGACAGTCCGGACCCGGCCGCCTCTTGCTCGATCGAGTCGAGGAAGAAACGCCCGCCGCGAGGGGTGGTCGCCGGGTTGAACAGGATACCGACGCGCGCGAGGTCGGGCACGGCTTCACGGATCAGCTGCAGCCATTTGCCGCCCATCTCGGCGGTGCTGTTGGTGAAGCCGGTAACGTTGCCGCCGGGATGTGCAAGGCTTTCGACGAAGCCATTGCCGACGGGATCGTTGGCGGTCGCGAAGACGATCGGGATGGTCCTGGTGGCGGCAAGGACCGCCGCGGTTTCGACCGTCGACCCCGTCAGGATCACGTCCGGCTCCAGCTCCAGCAATTCCTGAATCGCGGCCTTCAGCCGGTCCGGTCCGCCGAAGGTCGAACGGAGCTCAAGGCGAAAGTTGACGCCTTCGACCCAGCCGCGCTGCCTCAAGCCGGCGACGAGGCCACCGAGGCGGGAGGTCGTGCTGTCGATCAGGCTCCGCCGGGTCAGTTCGTCGTCGAGCGGCAATGCGGTCAACGATGCGACGATCCGCACGCGATCCGACGTTGCGCCGAGCGCGACCCATCCCGCGGCAGTTGCGCCCGCAAGGCGAATGAACCCGCGGCGATCGACCGCGAGAGCGGAAGGCCGTTCGGTCATGAAACTCTTTGCATGATGCTTGCCCCGGAGCGGATGCTTAGCGCGAACGGCCGGCATCCACAATTGATGAAAAAATGCGCTTATGAATGCTCATTCGCAGCGTTTGGCAGCCCGATACCGTATTCCTACGCTGCCAAAGAGTCGCTGTTTCGAGCGCTGTCTCCTTCGTGACGCCCTGTAACGCCTTGTCGCGTTGCAACATTTTCCGTCTCGGTTGCGACGACGGTTCGCGGAAGGTGATTTCGCAGCTGCCGATTTTTGAAGCGTTGTTTCAGTTTTTTCGAAGGTTTCGATGCGCAAAATCTATCTCATTCCGGCCGTCGTCGGCCTGCTCACCTCCATTGCAGCCGGACCGCTCGCGGCCCAGGGCGCCGTACCGAAGCAGAAGGCTGCGCCGGCACCCAAGGCCGCCGCGGCCGGCGCTCCCGCTGCAGCCGGCACGTCCGTCGCCGCCGGGGCGAATTCAGCCGAGACACCGGCCGCGGACGACAAGATCAAGGCGATCGATGGTTTCCGCTCCGCCAAGTTCGGCATGAACGAGGCCGATGTGCGCGCGGCGATGACGAAGGATTTCAACGCCAAGCCCGACGCCATCAAGGCGCAGGACAACGCGTCCGAGCTGACGCACAGCATTCTGCTGTCCGTTCCGGAGTTGCTGCCGAACGGCGGCACCGCCGAGCTCTCCTACGTGTTCGGCTACAAGTCGAAGTCGCTGATCCAGGTCGGCGCGGTCTGGTCGAAGGGGACTGACGCGGCGATCACGCCGGAGAAGCTGTTCTCCAACGCCAACATCCTGCGCGCCCATTTCATGGGCGAAGGCTTCAAGCCAGACTCCATCGCCGTCAACATGCCCGTCGCCGGCGGCATCGTGATGTTCCGCGGCAGCGACGCCAAGGATCGCTCGGTCATCCTGCTGCTCCAGGGCACGTTCGAGAACAAGGAGAACAACCAGCGTGTGCTGACGCCGACCAGCCTGCTGCTGTTCTACGTGGCCGACGCCAAGAGCCCCGACATTTTCAAGCTGCCGCCCGGCCAGTTCTGATGTCGGGATCGCACGACATTCTCCCACCCGGTTGTGGATCGGCGCCAATGCCGATGACGAGGATCTGAAATGCGCGGACCATCTGCGGCGCGAAACGATGACGAGCGGACGACGCTGCGCCGGCTGGCGCGGTTCCGTTCGATGTCGCTGCTCTGCGCGATGCAGATGGTCTTCCTGCCGGTGTTCAGCGTCCGCGTTCAAGCGCAGACGGCGAACGTCATCGTCCCCGATGGACGGACCGGGACCAGCCTTCAGACCTCCGGCAGCGTCACCAACGTCACGACGTCGACGGTCTCGGGCAACAACGCCTTCAACTCGTTCTCGCAATTCAGCGTCGGGCAGGGCAATACGGTCAACCTGCAACTGCCGACCGGGACGCGAAACCTCGTCAACATCGTTCGCGACGCGCCGGTCTACGTCAACGGCACGCTGAACTCCTACATGAACGGTGCGATCGGCGGTAACGTCTATTTCGCCGACCCCAAGGGGTTCGTGGTCGGCCGCAGCGGCGTGGTCAATGTCGGCAGCCTCAACGTCTCGACCCCGACGCGCGAGTTCACCGACAGCCTGATCGGTCCCGGCGGCGCGATCAACGGCACGGCGGTCGGCAATCTCATGGCGGGCTCGTTCCCGGTCTCGCCCGACGGCAACATCCGCATCTACGGCCGCGTCAATGCCCAGGACGGCGTGCGCCTGACCGGGCAGAACGTCTTCGTCGGCGGCGCGACCCAGCGCGATATCGCCAATCTCGACCACGCCGCAAAGTTCGCGGCCTCGGTCAATTCCAAGGGCCTGCGTAGCGCCAGCTCGATCACCGTCAGCAACGGTTCGATCCATATCGGCGCCGTCAACAACGCTCGCGTCAACGGCCGGCTGACCGCGCACAGCAAGACCTCGACGCCGAGCAACATCACGGTGCAGGCCGGCAACAACATCGATATCGGCAAGAACGCCAGGCTGAACATTGCCAGCAAGACCGGCGATGCCGGCGAGATCCGCCTGAAGGCGGCCCAGAACCTGACTGTGGCGGGCGGGGCCAGGTTCAACGCCAGCGCGAAGACCGGCAATGCGGGCCTGGTCGATTTCAGCGCGAACGGAATCATCGACGTCGGTCAGGGCATCAAGGTCAAGCTCAGCGCGGAGAACGGCAAGGCGGGCACGTTGCTGTTCGATCCGATCGATCTGGTCGTCGGCGATGCCGCCCAGGGCGACACCGGCGTGACGCTTTCGAACAGCTCCATCGCGGCCGCGCTCGCCGGGCTCAGCGCCGGTGCCAACTACCTCATCCAAGCCGATCATTCGATCACACTCGCCGCACATGCAGTGATCGATGCCCGCCGCCTCGACGGCTCCGGCCATTCCACCGGCAACGCCAACAACGTCATCATCGACGCGCCGAACATCGATATCAAGAATGGTGCGCAGATCCTGGCGCAGTCGGTCAATTTCGGTGGGACCAGCTACACCGACGGCAACGTCACGCTGACGGCAACGGCGAGCGACATCAAGCTGTCCGGCCAAGCCACCGCCGCGACGTCGATCACGGTCGACGGCAAGATCACCGGCGGCATCATCTCGATCTCCGCGACCTCGACGGCGGTATCGAGTTTCCTGAACGGTTCGGTGGCCGGTGATTTCGCCCTTGTCGGCTCGACACTTGCCGCCTCGCTGCTCGGGCTCAACGGCGGCTATGTCGCGGCAAGCGCCACGGCGACCATCAACATCAACAGCCATGCCGACATCAACGGTCGCGGCGATGTCACCATTTCCGCGCATGCCACCGAGACCGCGTCGGATCCGGCGGTCGCCAGCACCTTGCTCGGCAGCCTCACGCCGGTCGCGGCCGGTGTGGTCGTCGGCAAGATCGACGGCAACGTCACGACCAATGTGGCCTCGGGCG
Source organism: Bradyrhizobium sp. Rc3b (assembly GCF_900114915.1). GTDB lineage: Bacteria > Pseudomonadota > Alphaproteobacteria > Rhizobiales > Xanthobacteraceae > Bradyrhizobium. The sequence continues at coordinate 122,260 of NZ_FOUS01000006.1, read as the reverse complement.
CGACGATCAACGCCGGCGGCAACCTCGAGATCAAGGCGCTCAACGATGCGACCATTGCCGTCTCCGCCCTCGCGGCATCGACGAGCGCGCAGATCGTCCCGACGGTGGCCTATTCGAAGGGCTCGGTGACGACGACCGCCAACGTCGAGACGGGCGCGCATCTTGCGGCGGGTCTGGTGAATACGAGCGGCAGCACCCTGAAGGTGCGCGCGATCAACAACAACTCGTTCTCGACCAGCGCAACGTCGGTAGCGGCGCCCGGGACGGGCGCGAGCGGCGCCGTCGGCGGGGCGTTCGCCATTAGCGACATCACGACGTCTGCGACCGCGACGCTCGGCGCATCGCTCGGAACCGACGTCAATAACCGGATGAACGGCTCCGTTCTGGTCGAAGCGACGTCCGACACCACAAGCAATTCCACGATGGCTTCGTCCATCGCCGGTCTGCCCGCGCTGATTGCGGCGATCGAACGAGGACTGCGCTCCGTCACCTCGCCGACGTCGATCATCAGGGACCACATGGGATCGCTGGTGCCGCTAAGCTTCGATTTCAAGGTCGCAGGCGCGCTGTCGCTGGCCAACAGTGCCCAGAGCGCGACCGCTGCGATCGCGCAGAATCCGAGTGGCGGCGCGCCGAGCATCTATGCCGGCGGCAACGTCGCTGTCGCCAGCAACGTCATCGATCGCGGCGTTCGCAGCAATGCAACGTCCAGCGCGATCACGAAGGACCCGGTGTCGGGTGAGAGCACGGCGATCAGCGCGGCCGTCGCCTGGGGCAATTTCACGCATAATTCGAACGCCTATATCGGCGGCGGAACGCTGATCAACGCGGCGAATGTCGCTGTCGATGCCACCACCGAGATGCCGATCACCAACTCCTGGCTGAAATGGGACGGCCTGGGCGCCGTGCTGAGCCACCTGAACGGCAATCTCGGTGTCGGCGGCAACATTCTAACCAGTTACGCCAACGCCACTGCGGATGCCGGCGATACCATCGGCATCGCCGGCTCGTTGAACCATTTCGTCGTGAACAACAACACGACGGCCTGGGTCGCGGGCGGTGCGAACCTGACCACGACCTGCGCGGCCGCGGCTTGCGGCAGCGGCACCGGCTGGTCGGTGGGCATGGATAATGGCGACGTCCACACCTACAACGCCAGCCTGCAGGTCGCAGCGACGACGACCATGGCGTCGATCGACGCGGCAGGCAATGTCGGTACGCTCGGCTTCCTGTCCGGCAACACGTCGGGCGGCTCCGCGGTCGGCGGCGCGCTCAATCTCGTTCAGTTCAACACCAAGACCATCGCCGGCATTTCGGACGGCGCAACAGTGCGAGCGGCGGACGATATCGCCGTCAACGCCATCACCGCTGATCAGTTCATTGCCGTCGCCCCGACGTCCGGCAAGGCTGCGGGCGCACTGGCGCTCAACGGCATCACCGCGCTCGGTTTCCTCAACAACACGACCCATGCGTCGATATCGAGCCAGGCAAGCGTGTACGCTCCGACGGTCGGAATCCTGGCGCAGCAGGACCTATCGGTCATCACGCTGGCCGGCGCAATGAGCCGGAACACCAGCGGCGGTTCGGCAGTCGGGTTGGCGGTCGCCTATCTCGGTGCGAACACCGACACGTCGGCCTATATCGGCGACAATCATTCCGATATCCGGCCCGGTCCCTTCAGCGCCGATGATCCATTCGCCGGCAATGGCGGCGGCAGCGGGGCCGTCAACGTCGACAATCTCACGCTCAGCGCGACCACCTCCGGACGCATCACGACCGCCGCGGTCGCGGCTTCGATCTCCGAGCCGCAGGCCTCCAGTTTCTCGGACAAGGCGGGAGCCGCCGGTGCAGGTGCGACCGGCGGGGCCGCCGGCGTGGCGACGGCCGCGAGCAAGATCGGCTCGACCTCGGGATCGAGCACTGACGGCTTCAGTATCGATCTCGCCGGCAGTTCGGCGATCGGCGACGTCGCGCTCGGCACCAGCGCCTATATCAGGAACACGACGGTCAACAAGTACACGACGGCGGGCACAGTCACGACCAACACGATCGTTCAGGCACTGAACGACACCATGCTCAACAGTGGTTCCGGTTCGGCGGCGCTCAATCTGGCCGGGGCATCCGCCCAGGGCGCCGCAATCGGCGGCGCGATCGCGGCGGCGATGTCGAACAACGCGACGCTCGCCTACATCTACGGCACCACCCTGAACAACCAGAGTTCGGTGACGGTGCAGGCGCTCAATGGCGGCTCGGAGACCGTCGTCGCCATCGGCGTGGCGGGATCGAAATCCAATGCGGCGTCGCTGTCGGCGTCCGTCGGCATCATCACGGACAGCGCCAACGCCTATATCGAGAGCTCGACGATCACGGGGCAGGCGAGCGGCGTCAACCGCGCGCTCGAGGTGGACGCCTATCAGACCACGAACATCGCGATCGGCGGCGGCTCGCTCTATATCTCGGGCGGCCAGGCCGGCGTCGGCATCGGGCTGACCTATGCGTCGATCGGCGATCCCACCGGCGGCAACGCGACCGACGCGCATATCCGCAGCACCTCGATCTCGAACTACGACTCGCTGCTGGTGCTGGCCGACAGCGCCAGCGTGATTGCGGCCGGCGCGGCTTCGGGCGGGGCGGGGTCCAACGGTCTTGCCGGCGCGGTCGTCGTCAGCGAGATCACGCCCACCACGACGGCCTATATCAACAGCGGCTCGACGGTGAGCATCAATGTCGGCCGCGTGACGGTGCTGGCGGACAGCGGCGCGGTGTCGGCGCTGGACACTGCGCTCGGCAATCTCGTCAAGAAGTCGAACAACAATCATCTCGCCACGGACACCTGCACGGTCGCCGGCGGCACGGGCGGGCAGAATTGCATCGACTTCAGCGCGGCTGCGCTCAACGACGGCACGGGCAACGGTCCGGGCGCGAGCATCGTTTCCGTCGCGGGCCTGATCCAGGCCGGCAAGAACAATGTCGGCGCCTCGATCGTCTACAACACGATCGCGACGACGCATTCGGCCTCTATCGCCAACGTGCTGATGACGGCCGGCAGTAACGGCACTGTCAGCGTGAGCGCGGTCGATTCCTCCAAGATCCAGGCGGTCACGATTGGCTTCGGTCTTGCGACCGGACAGTTTGCGGGCGTCGGCGGCACGACGATCAGCTCGATCGCCAACACCGTCTCGGCGGCGATCGGAAACAATTTGTCCAGCACGACGCAGTCGAGCGTCACGGCCAAGAACATTTCCGTCAACGCGACCGACAATTCCAGCATCACCGGAACCGCCGCGATCGCCGGCGCCTCGACGCAAGGCAGCGCCGCGGGCCTCGCGCTGGTCTACAGCAGCATCGCCAATAATGTCAGTGCCGGCGTCACCGGCTCGAAGCTGACGGCCTCGGGCAGCGTTGCCGTCGGTGCGAACTCGAATTCCAGCATCTCGACGGTTGCCGTCGGCGTTGCCATGTCCTCGCAGGTCGGCCTCGCCGGTTCGGTCGCCACCAACCTGATGGGAACGAACGTCACCGCCAGCATCACCGCTGCCGGCACCAACGGTATCAACGGCGCCGACGTCACCGCCACCAACAATGTCGGCGTGATCGCCGGCAATAACGACAAGGCGGCCGTGTTCGCCGGCGCCTTGTCGATCAGCAAGGGCGCGGCCGGCGGCGCAGGTTCGCTGGTGACCAACCAGATCACGGGAACCACCGCGGCCTATATCAGCGGGGCGAACACCAAGGTCGATGCGCTCGGAACCAGTTCGTCCGATACGCTGTCGGTCAACAACGGCACGCTCGTCCACGCGTTCGATCTCGGCACCGCCCACGCGCCGACCGACACCACGCCCGACCTCTCCGAGAACCAGGACACCGTGCGCGGCCTTGCCGTAGTCGCGAGCTCGCACCAGGCGGTCGTGACTAACGTCGCCTCGCTTGCTGCGAGCTCCAGCATCGCCATCATGATCAATCCCATCACCAACGTGATGAGCGGAGCAACGAGGGCCTATATCGATAGCGCGGCCATTGACACGCGCCTGGTCTCGTCGACGCTGGCGCCGCAGATCGAGGTCGCCGCGTCCAGTTTCTCCTATTCCGGCGCGTTCGGTGCCGGCATCGCCTACGGCAGTAGCGGCGGCGGCGGCGCGACGATCATTTCGACGACGATGTCGCGCGAGACCTTCGCCACCATCACCAATGCCACGGTCGGCGGCGTGCAGTCGTCGAGCGCGACGGTCGGCGCCGTCACCGTGAAGGCCAATGCCGAGCAGGATGCCTCCTCGATCGCCGTCGGCTTCAACACCGGCTCGGTCGGGCTGAACGTCTTCCAGGCGACCACGGAAGCCTATGTCGACGGCGGCGCGCTGACGGCCGCGTCACTGACGGTGAACGCCACCAACAACACCGGTATTTTCTCCGCGAACGGCTCGGGCGCCTATGGCAGCCAGGCCGCGATCGGCGCGGCGTTCCTGGTCCAGGTCTCCTCGAACCGGACTCTGGCCTATGTCGGCGACGAATTCCACTATCAAGGCAACAGCGCCGCACACACCACCGCGCTCAATTTGAGCGGCGCGCTCGACGTCGAGGCCACCACCAAGAACCGTTTCCAGGCCTATGCGATCGGCGGAGCGCTCTCGACCGGCACAGCGGCGATCGCCGGCATGGCCAACATCGAGGTCGCCAACAACACCACCATCGCTGGCGTCTATGACACCACGCTGCAAGGGGTGACGGGCGGCACAGCCGGCGCGGTGACGATCAATGCGAACGAGGACGTGGCGATCAAGGAGATCGCGGGTGCGCTCGCGGTCGGCGCCAGCGGGGGAGGCGTCGGCGTCGGCGCAGCCGCAAACGTCATCGTGTTCAAGAGCCGGACCGTCGCCGAGAGCTGGAACAGCAATCTGAACTCGTCAGGCGCGATCAACGTCAATGCGCTCAGCACCAAGGAGGTGCTGTCCTACGCGGTCACCGCCGGCATCGGCGGCAGCGTTGGCATCGGCGCGACCGTCGGCGTCATCATCATCGGCACCAACACCGCCGACGCCGACACCCAGGGCCAGCAGACCGGCCAGCTTAATCAGGGCGGCAGCGGCACCATCGCGTCCGTGAACAGCGGCACCAGCACCACGCATGGCAGTGGCGCCGTCGCGAGCGGCACCGCCGGCAATCCGAACAGTGCCAATGTCAGCTCGACCTACGACGTCAGCAATGTGCTGAGCGGCGGCAGCGACGTCGTGGTCGCGCAGATTGCGGGCGGCAACATCAGGGGCTCGCAGGTCAATGTCGGGGCGACCAGCGCCAATGCGGCCAAGATGTATCTGCTGGGCGCGGGCTTTGCCAAGAATGTCGGCATTGGTGCCGGCATCGGCTACACCAGCGTCAACAGCACCGTGCTCGCCAATCTCAGTGACTACGGACGCAACGGCTCCGGCGTGCTGGTCGCCGCGGATACGCCTTTGGCTGTCGTGGCGCCGTCAATCTCCGTCGCCGCGGTCGTCCAGGACGCCAACACCGGTCCCTATAGCGGCAAGACCATCGACACCGAGGCGATCGCCGGCGGGGCAGCTCTCTACTTCGGCGCCCAGGCCGCCGTGGCGGTCGGCAATGTCACCAACACCGTCACGGCGCTGCTCGGCGGCAATGTTAACGGCACCGGCGGGACCGGTGCTGCCGTCATGGCGCAGGATTCCACGACCCAGGTGGTCTTCACGGGCGGCGTCTCCGCCGGTGCCGCGGCCGTCGGCGCTTCGGTGGCGACGGCAAGCCGGCACAGCTCGGTCGCGGCGCGGGTTCTTGACGGCGCCACCATCAACACCTCGCAATTGCTGATTGGCGCAGCCGGCGCAGGCACCTTGAGCACAACGGCAACCGCCCTCGGTGGCGGCATTATCGCCGGTACAGGTGCGGATGCGGAGGCCACCGAGAACTCCTCGGTGCTGGCCGAGATCGGCGCCAGCGCCTCGATCACGACGTCCGCGACCGGGATCGGCACGCTGGTGGCAGCGGCGATCGCGCCCAACCTGTCGAGCGAGGCGATCGGCGTTTCGGTCGGCGGCGGTGCCGTCGGCGTCGCCATCGCCCAGTCGACGGTCGGGGCCACGGTGACCGCCGATGTCGGCGACGCCGTCAGCTTCTCGGGCGGCGCGCTCGACGTGAGCGCCAAGGCGCTGGTTCCGACCAGCGGGACGACGACCTGGGCCAAGGCGCTCGCCGGCGGCGGCGGCTCGCTGATCGGCGCGCAGGGCAGCTACGCCAAGGCCTCGCAGAACGCGACCGTCAACGCCTATGGCGGAACGGGGATCAGGCTGCCCAACGCCAACGTGACCATCGAAGCTGAAAACGACAGTGCCCAATACGCCGAGGCAACCGGCCTTTCGAGCGGCTTCCTCGCGCTCGGCGCTACCGTCGCGCAGACCTCGTCCAGCGCGCACACTTTTGCCTTTCTGGGTGCGCCCGCGGACATGGACGTCCTCAGCCACGGCAATTACACGGGCGTCCTCTGGATCAAGGCCACCGGCACGGACACCAATGTCTCCAACGCGAAGGTCGGCGCGGGCGGCACCTATGCCGGCGCGGCGGCGGTCGCCACCACCGGCTCGACCGCGGTAACCAATGCGCGGTTCGATGGCGGCTCGACCGACGACACGCTCTATTTCGGCGGCTTCCGCATCGATGCCAAGCACACCACGAATTACCTCGCGAGCGGCGACGCCTATCAGGCCTCCACGGCCGGCGTGTCTGCCGGCAAGACGAGGAATGACGTCGATTCCACCACCACGGCGGAAGTCGGGACGCATCTGATCATCAACTCGGCGGCCGGCGACATGGTCGTTATCGCCAACGACGTCGTCAATCAGGCTGGCGGCGGTGCGCGTTCAGGCTCGGGCGGCTCGTTCTCGGGGGCGGCCGCGCTCAGCGAGTCCTATGTGACGCAGAACGTCACCACTAATATCGGCGCCGGCACGGTGCTGAGCCTCAACGACGATCCCAGGACCTCGACGGCCGTGATCAACATCGAGGCCTACAACACACTGAACACCAACGACACCGCGAGTCTCGCCACAGCCAGCTTCTTCGCCGGCGGTGGTGCTGAATCCAACATGACGGCGAATGCCACGCTCGCGGTCAACATCAACGCCCGTGAGCTGTTCAGCGCCGGCAAGATCTATGTCGGCACGGCGGCCAAGATGGCGGCGGCGAACAACGCCAATGCCAGCCTCTATGGCGCGATCGCGGGCGTCGGCGCCAGCACCAACAGCTGGGTTCACGCCAACCAGTCCGTCAACGTCGGCGCCAACGCGAAGATCGTGGCCTGGCGCGACATCAACATCTATGCCGGCCTTGCCGGCGACGGCAGCGTCTTCAGCAGCGTGCAGGCGACGGCGACGACGGTCGTCTACAACAACACTGCCATTCCGATCTCGACCCTGTACCGCGGCACGGCCAATGCCGACGACACCACGAGCCTGACACTCGCGTCCACCTCGAGCATCCTCGGGGCGCGCGACATCTATCTCGGCGCCACGCAGGGGCAGGTCACGGCAGTCGGCAACGGCAGCAACTACAACCCGTACCTGGACATCTTCAGCGCCAAGAACAGCGACAACCACAGCCATACCAGCGGAACCGGCGATGTCGCGCTCAACGGCCTGGTGGTGGCGGGCATCAACAACGACGTGACGATCACGATCCAGCTCGGCGCGAGCACGCCGACGCTGAGCACGACGAGCCCTTACTCCGCGCTGACCCTCGAGTCGGTCGCCGACGTCAACCACTTCAGCCCGGTGATGAGCTGGAACCACCAGACGGTCCAGTACGCCATCGTCGGCAACTTCAATCCCTACCAGCTGGTGGTCAACCAGCTGGCGTCGCTGACCGGCCTGACCGAGGCGCAGGTCCGCTCCCAGCTTGCAGCGGCGACGCCGACGTCGCCCGCCAGCATGTCGCCGTCCGGCACCGATCCGACCGGCGACATCCAGCGCCAGATCGACACGCTGATCAAGCAGGCGCCGTTCACCTCCGACGCGCCCGGCAACGCCTTCGCGTTCGGCGACATGCTGGTGTCGGCCGGCAACGTCTCGATCCTGGCGCAGAAGCTCACCGGCAACAGCGGCACGAACCCGGCCGCGCCCGCGGTCATCGCGCGCAGCTCGCCGTTGATCAAGATCGAGAACAAGGGGCTCGACTTCATGAGCCTCGGCAACCTCACGGTCACCGATGTGACCGGAGGCAACATCACCTATCGCCAGACCGACCATGTCGACCCGGATTCGCACTCCAACGTGACCTTCACCGCGATGCCGAGCGCCTCGCCGACCATCGACATCTCGGCCACCTACAACCGCCTCGATCCTGACAGCGGCCAGGGCATCGACCAGAACGGCAACGTGCTGACCCGCACGCCGGACATCTATTTCAATGGCGCGGTCAGCAACGCGAACGGTCTGCTCAAGATCATCAACAATCTCGGCAGCGTCGTCGCATCGCAGTCGCTCAGCGCCGCGACCGTGCAGATCGTCGTGCCCAAGGGCACCTTCACCTTCCTCGGCGGCATCGGCAGCTTCTACGACAGCGGCAGCGCGGTCACCTCGCAATGGGCCAGCACCGAGAACAGGCCGGAAGACGCGCTGACGGCGGTGATGACGGCGGCGACCTATCTCGGCGCCTACGGTGACTACTATACCGCTCCACATATCGGCTCCGGAGCCGATCATCCATACTTCTATTACTGCTGCGCCGACGGCAGCCACGGCATTTATCAACCCGTCGGCAACGCCGATGCCAGCACGATCTTCACCGCGCGCATGCTGATGACGTATTACGACGGCACCTCGCTCTATTCGTCGATCTTCCTGCCAGTGGGCAGGGGTACGCCTGGGAACACCAGCACTCCCGATGCCGGCAGCGTGCCTGACGTCGCGACCCTCAAGATCATCGAGGGGCAGTCGCAGGACTCGACCAATGTCGTGCTCGCGCAGTGGAAGAAAACGACTTATGACGGCCGAAACGTTTACACCGATAGCGGTCCGTACAAGACGCCATTCAACTGTGCGTCAGCCTGCGACAGCTCGGGCTTCTTCCAGGTGATCAACATCCAGCCGGATGCGATCACGCCGAAGACCGCGAATTCGCCGGCCACCGCGACAGCCTCCCGGACCATCACCGGCCAGGCGGTCATCATCTCGGCGTCGGTGATCAACATCAACGGCACCATCCAGGCCGGCTCGAGCAGCAATTACTCGGTTAACATCGGCGCCGCGGCGTACGATGCCATCTATGGCAGCAACGGCCTCAAGAACCGCAACGGAGGCGCAGACTTTGCTGCGGCCCAGGCCAATGCGCGGAACGGCGTCTACTACGACGTCTCCGGCTCCGTGACGGCGTCAGCCAGCGGCGACGCCAAGATCGGGGTCGGGTACAACGCTCTCACCGACCAGCTCATCTTGAACGGCGTGGCGCAGGGCGCCGGCGGCTACGTCTATCTGAACGGCAAGATCATCTCGACCTCGACCGACAGCACCCAGACCCAGGGAAACATCGAGATCAAGGGCGGCGCCGGCACGGTCACGGTCAACAACACCAGCGGGCTCCAGCTGGTCACCAATACCATCAATACCAGCGCCACCGCCCAAAGCGTGGTCGAGATCGTCGATCAGCTGAAAGGGAAAACGACGTGGTGGGTCTACGATCCCAAGGCGGCGAGCAACCAACAGGTCTCAAAGTACGAGGTCAATAGCGTCAACGCGGCCGCGATCGACCCGTCGATGCTTACAGCCAGGACCGGTACGGCAGGCATCCAATACGCGACGCAGGAGAACATGCTCTATCAATGGGTCGACACTGCGACCCTCGATCGTCCGACCACCAGCACGCAGTTCGACTACGGCTGGCAGTTCACGCCCAATCAGGCCACCGGGGCAAACTGGACCACCACGACCAGCCTGGTTTCGGGCGTGCAGAGCACCAACTACCAGAAGGTCACGACCGCCACCGGCAGCTATCACTGGGCGGGCGGCGTGAACCCGGACGGGAGCCCCGTTGGACTCAACACCCACTCCAACGCGTGCTGCGGCGCGGATGCCCAGTACAACTGGTACCAGGCGATCTATGATCACCTGACGCTCTCGCTGACCAACACGGTCAAGGCGTCGAACCCGATCAACATCAAGTTCACCGGTGGCAGCAGCAGCGACGTCGTGGTCAATTCGACCTCCGGCATCGTCATCAACGGGTCGATCAACAACCAGCAGGGAACGACGACGCTGGCCGCCACCGGCGTCAACTCGTCGATCACGGTCGGCGCCAATGCCAATAACCCGGTGATCTCGGGCACGAGCGTCTCGCTCCGGGGTGACGGCGGCATCGGCACGCTCGGCACCACCAAGGCTCCCGTCCAGGTGCAGCTCTATGGCGGCAGCCTGACCGCCAGCTCGATCGACCGCGACATCGCGATCTCGGCCGTCGGCGCGCTGTCGATCAACCAGGTGAAGGTGAATTCGGCGGGCGCCACGCCGCAGGGCAGCGTCTTCCTCTCGGCGACCGGCGACATCAACTCGGCCGCCGCCTACAACGTCGCGACACCCGTCGTGATCGGCAAGAACATCGAGATCAACTCCACCTCCGGTGCGATCGGCGCGACGAGCGCCGTCGTCAACAACGCCTCCACCCTGACCAACATCAATCCGCTGGTGATCCAGGCGACGGGGACGGTGCAGGCGGGCGGCGCCGTCGATGGCGGCGTGCTCGACAGTGCCTCGGCAACCGGTACCTACATCATCCAGTCCAAGGGTGATCTGCGGCTCGGCACGATCCAGTCGACCGGCGGCCCGGTCTTCCTGGAGGCCGCCGGCTCCGACGGCAACCAGGCCAGCATCCTGAACGGCCGGGCGGCAGTCGGTCTCACCCAGGCGCAGAGCCAGCATCTGCAGGACGTCTGGGCCAGCCTCGACCTGCTCAGCGGCAACGCCGCCACGAATGCCGTCAACAGCTATCAGTCGATGGTGACGTCAGCGTACAACGACTATTTCCAGCTCAAGAACATCGCCTTCCCGAACGGCAGCACCTACGCCCCGACCTCGGTGGGGCAGACGGTGCTGCGGGCGCAGGTGGCGGCCAAGCTCGGCATCGACCCCGCGAATGTCACGACGACGCAGATGAAGACCGAGGCCACGACGCGGTTCCTGCGGGATCAGTTCCTGCTCGGCAAGATCACCACCGACGAGCTCAAGACCTCGCTGACGAGCCTGCTCGGCACCGCACCTTCGGATCCGCTGGGCACGCTGTTCGGCAGCTCGTTGTCGACGACGTTGTTCACGAAGCTGTTCGACGGCGTCTCGACCGCCAACCAGCGCATGCCGACCAACACCGCGCTGCAGACCGCGCTGAACACGTACAATGCGAGCTACAGCTACACGCTGGCATCGACCGAGCGGGTCTATGGCATCATCACCGCGGGTGCGCAGTGGACGCAGAGCCAGCTGGCCTACACCGTCTCGTCGTCCTCGATCGGCGCAGCGCCGCCGCCGATCGACGAGAACGTCGTCGCCAATGTCAGCGCCAACCAGATCATGCTCTACGCGCCGCGCGGCTCGGTCGGCAATTCGGCGGCGCCTCAGACCTTCACTTTCACCAGTGTCGATGCCTCCTCGCTGACGACGGAGCAGCGGGCATTGCTGTCCTCGGCCGGTCCCGGCCAGCTCACCGTCGGCGCGGTGACGGACCCGACGACCCATGTCACCACTTATACAGTCAGCCTGTCGCAGCAGAACCTCGTCGTCGTCGACAACCCGATCGCGATCTCGGCCAAGGCGCTGACCAATGTCTATCTCGGCAGCAAGAACAGCCTCGCGCTCGGCGGCGTCACCGCCAATTACGGCCCGATCACGGCCGCCCAGGCCAACGGCATCCAGGTGACCGGCCGCGGCGACGTCAAGCTCGACGCCGTCAGCAACATCTCCGCCAATGTGGCCGGCGCCGTGATTTCAGGCGATATTGCCAACCTGACCCTGATTGCCGAGCGCGGCAATGTCGGCGCGCCCGGCGCGGCCGGAAGCAATCCCGTGACCAACGCGAACGCGCTTCAGATCGCGTTTGCCGATCCGGGCAACGACCAGCTCGACCAGGTCTCGTCGGCGCAGGGCATCTATGTTAAGCAGACCACCGGCGATCTCATCCTCGGCAACATCGCCGCCGGCAATGCGATCCAGCTCGCCGCGACCGGCAGCATCTACGCCGAAGCCGGCTTCACGGACCGCTCCGCGATCCACATCCTCGGCACCGACCTCGACCTGCGCGCCGGCGGCAGCATCGGCTTCAACGGCTCGACCTTCCAGCCGCTGCAGGTGAACATCTCCGGCGCGGTGACCGGCTCGGCGGTCGGCGATCTCAGCATCCTCGCGGTGACCGGTGATCTCGCGGTCGGCACCAGCGGTCCCTATGGGGCGCTGACGGCTGGCGGTGCGTTGACGCTGAACGCGGCGCGCGGCGCGCTCACCATCAATACTGGCATCACCAGCGACGGCCTGATGCAGCTGCTCGCCAACCGCGGCATGACCTTCGCGGCCGGCACCAGTGCGGCGCCGGTGGTTGCGACCAGCAGCGCGGACGGCGTGACGCTGGTGGCTTCCACCCTGTCGATGGGCGCCTATTCGGCCGTCAACGCGGCCGGATTGATCTCGGTGACAACCACGGGCGATGCGACGATCGGCCAGCTGAATTCGTCGCTGTCCTATGCGGCCGCCTCGAACACCCCGTCGATCATCGTCACCGCCGGCGGCGTCGCCTCGCTCGGCGCGATCATCGACAATGCCGACGGCCAGACCAAGTTCATCGCCTCCGGCGCGGGCGCCGAACTCGCGCTGGGCGCCTCGAACGGCATCGGCAGCGCGACCGGCCGGTTCACCGTCAGTGCCGCGCGGCTGTCGGCGAGCGCGAGTGCCGGCGACATCTACGTCAAGGTTCTCACCGACACCGAGGTGAGCCTGCTATCCGCGCTGAAGGGCAGCGTGGACATCATCGGCACTGGCGGATTGACGCTCGACCAGGTGATGGCGGGCACGGCGACCGGCGCGAGCGGATCTTTCCGCGCTGTGGCGAACAATGGCAGCATCGTCATCGGCACCGCCGACAGCAGCGGCTCGCAGACGATCCACGCGACCCAGAACGTGACGTTCAAGTCGCTCGCGACCACCGGCAATAGCGGCGACGTCGGCAACATCAATGTTACCGCCGACAACGGCTTCATCCTGGCGCAGACGGTGACCTCGGGCGGTGTGACCACGCTGGGCTCGGTCTCGGCCCATGGCTCGGCGACGCTGCTGGCGGCGACGACGATCACCGGCAACACGCTCGCCGCCACGACTGGCTCGGGGCTGCTGACGGCCACAGGCCCGATCAACTGGAATACGCTCAACGTCGGCACGACGCTGGGCGCGACCGCGGGGCAGGGCAGCATCACGTTCCAGACCGCGCAGAGCGGGGGGACGCAGACCATTCTCGCCCGCGACAATGTCAGCTTCAACGCGTTGACGGCGACTGGCGTCAACAGCGATGCCGGCAACATCAACGTCACCGCCGACACCGGCTTCATCCTGGCGCAGACCGTGACCTCGGGCGGCGTGACCACGCTCGGCTCGGTCTCGGCCCACGGCTCGGCGAGCTTGCTCGCCGCCACGACCATCACCGGCAACACGCTCGCCGCCACGACCGGCTCGGGCCTGCTGACGGCTAATAGCGGCCCGATCAACTGGAACACGCTCAACGTCGGGACGACGCTGGGCGCGACGGCGAGCCAGGGCAGCATCACCTTCCAGACCGCGCAGAGTGGCGGCACGCAGACCATCCGCGCCCACGACAACGTCAGCTTCAACGCGTTGACGGCGACGGGCATCAACGGTGATGCCGGCAGCATCAACGTCACCGCGGACAACGGTTTCATCCTCGCGCAGACGGTGATGTCAGGCGGCGTGCCGACACTCGGCTCGGTCTCGGCCCACGGCTCGGCGAGGCTGATCGCGGCGGGTACCAACACCGGCCATAACCTCACGGCCTCGACCGGCAACGCAGTCCTCAGCGGCACGGTCGTTCATTGGGACAATCTCAACGCCGGCGGCACGCTCGACGTCACCGCGACGACCGGAGGGATCACCGTCGGCACCGCCATCAGCGGCGGCACGCAGACCCTGCATGCCGTGAACGACGTCGTCTTCAGCCAACTCACCACGACGGGGATCCCCGGTGATGCCGGCGATCTTAACATCAAGTCCGACACGGGCTCGCTCCGCGGCGGATCGATCTCCGCGCACGGCGACACGCATTTCGATGTGGTCGGACCGGTCTCGCTCGACCGGATCAGCGGCGACATCGTCAAGATGACCTCGTCGGGTGATTTGACGATCAACTGGGTCAGCGTCGTGCGGGAGCTCGACCTCGCGGCTGATACCATCAACGTCAAGGGCGAGCAGATTCGTTCGAACCCGGCGGTCCCGCTGATCCTGAACGTCACCGGCTATAACGGCGGCGTCGCGAAGTCCGCCAACATCTCGATCGATCCCGACCACATCATCGTCAACCAGTTCAGGGTGGTGGACGCGACCTTCTGGACCGATGCGCCGGCTGTCTCGATCCTGAACGGCTACGTGCCGGGCCAGCTCATGCTCACCACGGCGACCCAGCAGATACTCCTGAACAACCGTACGCCGGCGCCGTCCAATTGGCCGACGCTCCAGCTCTACCAGCCGGGCGGCGTGTTCACGATGAGCCAGACCGGCAACGCCAATATCAGCAACGCCTATGTGGTGTTCTACACCGGGGACGTCTCGGCGACCGTCACCAATTACGGCCCGACCCACACCTGCTGCAATGTCTTCACCGGCGCCAGCATGGCGCGCAACATCTCGGTCGACGGCGAGGGCAAAGAGAGCATCGAGACCTGGCTCGCGAAGAAGGATGGGGGGACGTTCTACCTGCTCGGTCTCTCCGGTCAGGCGCGGCTCGATGCGCTGCTGACGCCACGGCCGGTCGAGGCCGTCGGGTCCGGCCCCGCCGTCAACATCGAAGGGCTCAGCGACATGCGCAAGCTGCACCAGAAGGGGCAGCGTGCGGGACGTCCGGGCTGGAAGGATGCGGCGGTTGAATCGGCGAAGCCGGCCGTTGGCCGTCTCGCACAGGCATGGTAATTGGATTCGGGATGCGGATTCTGGGGGCATCGTTGGGGATCGGGCTTGCAGCTTGCTGCATCGCGTCTGCGCGCGCCCAGTCGATCAATCCCGGCGTGATCCAGAACGACGTCGACCGGCAGCGGCGGCAGCTCGAACAGCAGAGCGCGCCGCCCAAGCTCACCGGGCCGGCGGTGATCGGCGGCGAGCGGGAAAAGTCCCAGCTCCTGAAGCCGGGCGGGCCGAAATTTCGCCTGCGCAAGGTCACGTTCGACGAGTCCAAGTTCATCACGCCGGCGGAGCTGGATGAGATCGCGAAGAAATATGTCGGCAAGGACGTCGACATCGCCTCGCTGTTGCAGCTCGTTGCCGACATCAACGCGATCTATGCCGCGCGCGGCATCGTCACGGGCATCGCGACCCTGCCCGAGCAGGACGCCAAGGGCGGTGTCGTCCGCGTCAAGCTGACCGAAGGTCGGCTGCAGAAGACGACGGTCGAGGGCAACAAGCAGACCCGCACCGACTACATCCTCGATCGCGTGAAGGAGCCCGAAGGCGAGGTCCTCGACGTTCCAAAGCTCAACCGCGACGTGATCTGGTTCAACCGGACCAACGACGTCCAGATCAAGGCGCTGCTGCAGCCCGGCACGAGCTTCGGCCTCACCGACCTCCAATTCGCGGTGATCGAGCCGCCGGTCGACACCTTGCAGCTCTTCACCGACAACCAGGGTTCCGAGAACACGGGGCGCTGGGAAGGCGGTGCCTTCTACAAGCGCCACGGCCTGTTCGGCGTCGACGACCGCCTGACCTTCTACGGCGTCCGTTCCGACGGCAATCTCAACGGCAACGTCGCCTACAGCATCCCGGTCAATCCCTGGGGCGGCCGCGCCGGCGTCAGCTATACCGAAGGCAAGATCAAGATCGTCCAGGGGCCGTTCGTCGCGCTCGACGTCACCGGCCGCTCGAGCCAGGCCGCGGTCAATTTCAGCCAGCCGGTCTGGGTGACCCAGGACTGGCTGGTGCTGCTCAACGCCGCCTTGACCGAGGGCAAGACCGTCAGCCGCTTTGCCACGGTCGCCGTCACCGACGACCACTACGACAAGACCACGGCCGGAATCTCGGTGACCAAGTCCGGCAACACCTATTCGATCACGGTCTCACCGGCAGTGAACTACATCGCGTGGCATGACTATGTGCTCGGCAACAACCGCGCGTTCAACACCTATACCGGCTCGCTGATCGCGACGAGCGCTGCAGGGCCCCAGAACTTCAGCGCCAATGTGCTGGCGAGCTGGCAGTACACGCAGGAGAAGCTGCTGCCGGGCGATCAGATCTTCTCGATCGGCGGCCCCACCACCGTACGCGGTTATCCCTCCAATGCGGCTTCCGGCGACAGCGGCTATTATCTCAACGCCGAACTGCATTACAACTGGTCGCAATGGCTGAGGGGTTTCGACACCTACGTCTTCACCGACTGGGGTGCGGTGTATTCGACCTTCCCCGGCGTCACCGAAATGGCCTCTGTCGGCGTCGGCTTCTCCTGGACTTATGCGTCGTTCATGACGTTCGAGGCGAATTACGCGACGCCGCTGAAGATGGCGGTCTCGACCCAGAACCATTACGAGGCCTATGGCCGCGTCATCTTCCGGCCGCTGCTGATGTTCCAGAAGCCGGAGCCACCCTCGCCTGTGGCGGCGATGGCTGGCAGGAGCAGGTCGTAGCGTCTCCGTCATGGCCGGGCGTGTCCGGCCATCCACGTTCTTTTGACGTGGAAACGAAGACGTGGATGCCGGGACAAGCCCGGGCATGACGAGCTTGGGGTCAACGCCGCAACGTAAACTCATCCGCGCCGCGCCGGTGCTCCCATTTCGCCTGCTCCAGCTCGGGCTGGTCGCATTCGACTTCCGGATAGCCGATGCAGAGATAGGCGATGAACTTCCAGGTATCGGGCACGTCGAGAACGGCGTGGATACGATCCGGATTGAGGATCGAGATCCAGCCGATGCCGATGCTCTCTGCGCGTGCGGCGAGCCACATCGCGGTGATGGCAGCGACCACGGAATACTCGGTGGTTTCCGGCATGGTCGCGCGGCCGAGGCCGTGGCCGATGTCGCTGGCCTTGTCGGCGAACACGGCGAGGTGTCCGGGGGCCTGTTCGAGGCCCGACAATTTCAGCGTGGCGTAGCGGGCCGCACGTTCGCCGGAATAGCAGTTCAGCGCGTCGGCGTTGCACGCCGTGAAATCGTCGATGATGGCGCGACGTCGTGCAGCATCATCGACGGTGACGAAGCGCCAGGGTTGACTCAGGCCGACCGAGGGCGAGAGACAAGCGGTCTCGATCAGGCGATCGATGGCGCCGGCCGGCAGCGGGTCAGCTCGAAAGCGGCGGACGTCGCGGCGCCATACGAACAGCTCGCGCAAGTGCTGACGGAAGGTGTCGTCGAACTCGACCATGAGATCAGCCTCCCATCCGGAAGGATGCCGCGACCAGCAGAATGAGGATCTCGCCGATCTGCTCGAAGGCACCGAGGATGTCGCCGGTCTGCCCGCCGATCTGGCGCACCGCAAGCCGCGCCAGCAACAGGCCGGCGAGCGACAGCAGGATCAGGCCGACCAGCGCCTTGCCCGGCCCCAACGCGAGAGCGAGCGCGAGCGTTCCAAGAGCGAAGGCGATGGCAATGCTGCGGCCCGGCGGCGATCCCGCGCTCGCCGACAGCCCGTCAGGCCGCGCTGGCGGTACCAATGACATGAAGGCCGGCACGCCGGCGCGGGCGGCGGCATGCGCTGACAACAGTGCACATGCAACCAGCAAGGGATCGGCGATGGCCGCGAGTGCGCTCCAGCGCAGGCCGAACGACACAATCAGCGCGCAGACGCCGTAGGTCCCGATCCGGCTGTCACGCATGATCTCGAGCTTGCGCTCGCGCGTGCGACCGCCGCCGAGCCCGTCGGCGGTGTCGGCGAGACCGTCTTCGTGCAGCGCGCCGGTGATGAGGGCGGTCGTCGCGAGTGCAAGCAGGGCAGCAATGTTCGGTGTCAGTCCGAAGCGGATGGCGACCTTGTAGACGAAAGCGCCGGCAAGGCCGACCAGCAGTCCCGCGACGGGTAGCGCCCAGGTCGCGCGCGCGACGGCGCCGTCGCCTGCAGGCTTCGACGATGCGACGGGAAGGATCGTGACGAACGACGCTGCCATCCTGAGATCGGCGACGACGTCCTTGAAGAGCTCGGCGCGCGGCATCATTTCAATTTCATGGGCAAACCGGCGACGAC
The DNA here is from genome assembly GCF_900114915.1 of Bradyrhizobium sp. Rc3b. Lineage (GTDB taxonomy): Bacteria > Pseudomonadota > Alphaproteobacteria > Rhizobiales > Xanthobacteraceae > Bradyrhizobium. Next base: position 103,844 of record NZ_FOUS01000006.1, on the reverse strand, counting down.
GAACTCGACCTCGTCGGCGGCTTCGGCGATGATCTGGTTCATGATGCCGGCGGCGTCGCGATAGCTGCGCGCCAGCGCGTTGTCGGGGACGATGCCGAGACCGACCTCGTTGGTGACGAGGACGACCGGGCTTTTCAGGCGGGGCAGGGCGGCCGCGAGTTCGGTCACTTCACGCTCCCAGTCGCGTTCCGCATGCATCAGGTTGGAAAGCCACAGTGTCAGGCAGTCCACCAGCCGTGCGCCGCCGCCATCGCTTGCGACTAGCGCGGGAACGAGATTAAGCGGCACTTCGCGCTCGATCCAGTCGGTTCCGCGGCGCGCGCGATGCTTGGCGATGCGCGCCTCCATTTCGGTATCGAGTGCCTCCGCCGTCGCGACATAGACGGGCTGCCCGGGAAAAGCGCGCGTGCGCGTTTCCGCACGCTTGCTCTTGCCCGATCTCGCTCCGCCGGTGATCAAGATGACGGCCATAAAGGTCTCCTGTGGGCCTGACTAATCACCAAACGCGGCCAAAGACAAAGCCGAAATCAGGCGGGTAGGGGCTTGCGCTTGGGACTTGCTTTGCGCAACAGGGGCGGGACAGGAGGCGTGTGTGGGCTTTGCGGGCGCGATGGTGGTGGCGATGGCGGTGGATGCCCTCCTGGGCTGGCCGTCGTGGCTGTTCGCGCGGATCGGTCATCCCGTGACCTGGCTGGGTCGGCTGATCGGTGCCATCGACATCACCTGGAACCGCTCGTCCGATCCGCCGGCATTTCGCCGCGCTGCTGGTGTCGCTGGCGCGCTTCTGGTGATTGCGCTCTCCGTCGCACTCGGCTGGACGCTTCAGGCCTTGCTTTCCTCGGGTTGGATCCAGATCGTGCTGATCGGCATCCTAGCCTGGCCCTTGGTCGCTTCGCGCTCGCTACATGACCACGTCGCCGCCGTCGCGAATCCTCTGATGGCCGGTGACATCACCGCCGCGCGCGAGGCGGTCTCGCGCATCGTCGGTCGCGATCCCAAAGCGCTGGATCAAGCCGGCATCGCGCGGGCGGCGATCGAAAGCCTTGCCGAAAACGCCTCGGACGGCATCGTCGCGCCAGTGTTCTGGGGCGCGCTGTTCGGCCTGCCGGGTATCCTCGGCTACAAGGCGATCAACACGTTGGACTCCATGATCGGCCATCGTAGCGAGCGGCATGAGGCCTTCGGTTGGGCCGCGGCGCGCATCGACGATGTCGCCAATTTCATTCCGGCGCGGCTGACCGGCTTTCTGTTCGTGCTGCTGGCCCCGCACCGATCGCAGGCGCTGGCGTGCATGACGCGGGACGCGCGCCGTCACCGCTCGCCCAATGCCGGCTGGCCGGAAGCGGCGATGGCGGGTGCGCTCGGTGTGCGGCTCAGCGGCCCTCGCATCTATCACGGCAGCTCGACGAATGAGCCCTGGCTCAATGAAGGTGCGCGCGATCCGCTGGCAGCTGACATCGGCGAGGGACTGACGGTCTATCGCCGCGCCATGGTGCTGCTCGCTGGCACCCTTGCGATCCTGGCCTTCGCGTGAAAGAACGGGGCATGCGCGAGCACGGTGGAAATCTGGATCTGGCACAGCAGCATTTTGGCGGGCGCGCGGAAGACTGGATTGACCTGTCGACAGGGATCAACCGGCTGCCTTACCCCGTGGCCGAGATCGATCCGCGCTATTGGAACGCACTGCCTTCGCGATCCGACCTCAACGCCCTGCATCAGGCGGCGCAGCAGGCCTATCGCACCAGCGCACCGATCGTTGCGATGGGCGGCGTGCAGGCTGCCATTCAATTGCTGCCGCAACTGGTGCCGACCGGCCGCGCGCGCATTCTCGCGCCGACCTATAACGAGTACGCAGGGGTTCTGTCGGCCGCAGGCTGGGATGTCCAGGAGGCCAGCGAGCTCGACGCGCTGGCAGGCGCGGATCTCGCCATCGTCGTCAATCCCAACAATCCCGGCGGTCAGCATCATGCACCGAAGGATCTGCTCGCACTGCTGCCGCGCGTCGGCCGCCTCGTCATCGACGAGAGCTTTGTCGACGCCGTTCCGCTGCTGTCACTTGCATCGGAAGCCGGTCGGCCGGGACTGCTGATCCTGCGCTCGTTCGGAAAGTTCTATGGTCTTGCCGGCCTGCGGCTCGGCTTCGCGATCGGCAATGCCGCCGACATAGGCAAGCTTGCGTTGATGTCGGGTCCATGGCCGGTTTCGGGAGCGGCGATCGCGATCGGCTGTCGCGCGTTGCGTGACGACGCCTGGGCCGAGGCCACGTCAGCGCGACTCGCCCGGGACTGTGTTCGCCTCGATGCCATCGCGCACGCGCAAGGCTGGATGCTGCTTGGGGGGACGCCGCTGTTCCGTCTCTACGAGACGCCCGGCGCGCTCGCCGCGCAAGAGAGATTGGCACGAAGCCATATCTGGTCGCGCGTCTTTGCACAAAGGCCGACATGGCTGCGCCTCGGGCTTCCGGGCAGCGAAGCCGAATGGACGCGGCTTGCCGAGGTGCTAGCGCGCTAGCGCGAGCAGTCCTTCCACGTCGAGATGCTTTTCGATGTGATCGGCCAGCGCATCGAGCGCGCTTTCGACCCTGGCTTGATAGGGCTCGCCACCTGCGGGAATGTCGAGCCTGGCCAGATAGGCCTTGCGGAAATCATCCGACGTGAACAGGCCGTGCAGATAGCTGCCCTGCACGCGGCCATCGCGCGAGATCGCGCCTTCCGGCTCGCCGTTCAGCTTCGCAAACGGGCGCGCGCGGTCCGGCCCGTCAGTGCGGCCGATGTGGATTTCGTACGCCTCGATTGGCTGGTCTGTGTCGGCATGCACGGCCGCGACACGCGTCAGCGTCTTCTGCGGACTCATCACCGTGTCCACGTCCAGCAGCCCGAGGCCCGGCGTGTCGCCTGCGGTGCCTTCGATGCCGTCAGGATCGGCGACGTTGCGCCCAAGCATCTGATAGCCGCCGCAGAGACCGAGCACATGGCCGCCCCTGCGGTGATGCGCGAGCAGATCGATGTCCCAGCCTTGCGCGCGCAGGAAGGCGAGATCGCCGCGGGTGGATTTCGAGCCGGGGATGATGACGAGACGCACGTCCCCCGGGATCGCTTCGCCCGGGCGTACCATCACGAGATCGACGCCCGGCTCGAGCTTGAGCGGATCGAGATCGTCGAAATTGGCGATCCGCGACAGCGCCAGGCAGGCGATCTTGCACTGGCCCGGCTTGCGCGCGTCGCTGAGGCCGAGCGCGTCCTCGGCCGGCAGCTCGCCGGCGCGCGCGAACCAGGGCAGCACGCCGAAGCCGAGCCAGGCCGTTCTTTGTTCGATCAGCCTGTAGCCGTCGTCGAACAGCGAGGGATCGCCGCGGAACTTGTTGATGACAAAACCCTGGATCATCGCGGCATCGTCGGGGTCGATCACGGTCTTGATGCCGACCAGCTGGGCGATGACGCCGCCGCGGTCGATGTCGCCGACCAGCACGACCGGCACGTCCGCCTTGCGCGCAAAGCCCATATTGGCGATGTCGGCCTTGCGCAGGTTCACTTCGGCCGGGCTACCGGCACCTTCCACCAGCACCAGATCGGCCCGCCCCTTCAGCCGCTCAAAGCTCTCCAGCACCGCGCCCATCAGCGATGGCTTCATCGCGGCATAGTCGCGGGCACGCGCGGTCGCGATGCGCTTTCCTTGGACGATCACCTGCGCGCCGATGTCGGTCTCGGGCTTGAGCAGCACGGGGTTCATGTCGGTGTGCGGTTCGACGCGAGCGGCCAGCGCCTGCAGCGCCTGGGCGCGGCCGATCTCGCCGCCATCGACGGTGACGGCGGCGTTGTTCGACATGTTCTGCGGCTTGAACGGGATCACGCGCAGGCCGCGCCGCGTGAGGGCGCGCGCGAGACCGGCGACGATGAGCGACTTGCCCACGTCCGAGCCGGCCCCCTGGATCATCAGCGCGCGTGCCATCGAACTCAGAACTCGACGCCGGCCTGTGCCTTGATGCCGGAGCGGAAGGGATGTTTCACCAGCGTCATCTCGGTGACGAGATCGGCGATCTCGATCAACTCCTCCTTGGCGTTGCGGCCGGTGAGGACGACATGCGTCATCGGCGGCTTCGAGGTGGTCAGAAACTCGACGACCTCGGCGATGTCGAGATAGTCGTAGCGCAGCGCGATGTTGATCTCGTCGAGCACGACCATACGCAGGCTCTCATCGAGGATCAGCTCCTTGGCCTTCTCCCAGCCGGCGCGCGCGGCGGCGATGTCGCGGGCGCGGTCCTGCGTCTCCCACGTAAAACCTTCGCCCATGGCGTGGAACTGGCAGAGGTCGCCGAAATGGCCGGTGAGCAGGCGCCGCTCGCCGGTATCCCAGGCGCCCTTGATGAATTGCACGACTGCGCAGGGAAGGCCGTGCGCGACGCAGCGGACGATCATGCCGAAGGCCGACGAGGACTTGCCCTTGCCGGCCCCGGTGTGGACGATGATGAGGCCCTTTTCGCCGCTCTTGGTCGCCATGATCTTGTCGCGGGCGGCCTTCTTCTTCGCCATTTTCGTGGCGTGGCGGGCGTCGGTTTCTTCGGCCGTTTTTGTATCCGGTTCAGGCGTCATCGGGTCCCGGTCCTTCGGCTTGACAAGTGGCGGCCACCGGCAAATGGTGGCCCGGCGTTGGTTCCTGTCCTATGACAGGCGAAGAGGGAATGCGATAGGGTCCGAATCGGCAAGATTTGGGTCCAAAATGCAGCCGCCCCCGCGACCGTGACCGGAGAGATGTCCGAAGCCACTGATTCCCTCAGGGAATCGGGAAGGCGGGGATCGAAGGGGAAAACCCTGCTCCGCAAGCCGGGAGACCTGCCAGCGCGGACGAGTTTTGGACCGGCGGACGGGGTGTTCCGCGACGGGGAAAACGGGCCTCCAATAGAGCGGTCCGTGTGCCTCATCGCCTCCCGCTGTTATCTGGAAGAGGCGATGACCGTCACACTTCACGTCTGCATCACCTGCCGTGCCGGCGAGACGCCTGGCGAAGGCGAGGCGACGCCCGGCAAGCGCCTGCATGGGGCGATCCTCGACGCGGGCGTGCCCGAGGGTGTCAATGTGGTTCCCGTCGAATGCCTGTCGGCATGCAACCAGGGTTGCTCGGTCGCGCTGAGCGCGCCCGGCCGGTGGTCTTACGTCTATGGCCGCCTCTCGGATGCAAATGCGCAGGATGTGGTCGCGGGCGCCGCGGCCTATGCGGCCGCGCCTGACGGCCTCGTGCCCTGGCGCAGCCGGCCGGAAATATTCCGCAAGCAGTCGCTTGCCCGCATTCCCCCCATTGCCGTCGTGCCGGAGGCCGCCGAATGAACTCGCTCGCAAAAGTCCCTGTGACGGTGGTCACCGGTTTTCTCGGCTCGGGCAAGACGACGCTGATCCAGCATCTGCTCAGCAATGCCGGCGGCAAGAAGCTCGCGGTGCTCGTCAACGAGTTCGGCAGTGAGGGCGTCGACGGCGAGATATTGAAATCCTGCGCCGACGCCAATTGCCCGGAGGAGAACATCGTCGAGCTCGCCAATGGCTGCATCTGCTGCACCGTTGCCGACGATTTCATTCCGACCATGGAAAAACTACTGGCGCGGCCCGTGCGGCCCGATCACATCCTGATCGAGACCTCGGGCCTGGCGCTGCCCAAGCCGCTGCTGAAGGCATTCGACTGGCCGGAGATCCGTTCGCGCATCACCGTCGACGGCGTGATCGCGCTCGCGGATGCCGAGGCTGTCGCCGCTGGCCGCTTTGCGCCGGATCCTGACGCCGTCGAAGCGCAGCGCGCGGCGGACGAGAGCCTGGATCACGAGACGCCGCTGTCGGAAGTGTTCGAGGATCAGATCGCCTGCGCCGACATCGTGCTGCTGACCAAGGCCGACCTCGCTGGCGCGGCGGGACTTGAAGCGGCCAAGGCTGCCATCACCGCCGAGATGCCGCGCCGCGTGCCGATGCTCCCCGTGACCGACGGTGCGATCGATGCGCGCGTCATCCTCGGTCTTGGCGCTGCCGCCGAGAACGATCTCGCCGCGCGTCCCTCGCATCATGACGGCGAGGAAGAGCACGAGCACGATGATTTCGCCTCGGTCGTGGTCGACCTTCCTGAAGTCGCCGACGTCGATGCGCTGGTCGCATCCGTCCAGAAGCTGGCGCGCGAGCAGAACGTGCTGCGCGCTAAGGGCTACATCGCGGTCGCGGGCAAGCCGATGCGGCTGCTGCTGCAGGCGGTCGGCGAGCGCGTGCGCCACCAGTTCGACAAGCCCTGGGGCGCAGGTCACAGGCGGTCGAAGCTCGTCGTGATCGGCGAGCACGGCGATATCGACGAGGCCGCCATCAAGGCAGGACTAGGTATCTGATGCACGTCGTCTTCCGCGAGAGCCGCGGTCTGGAGGAGACCGCGACGCCAAGGGATATCGGCCAGGACCCGGCCGATCTCGTGGTGCTCTCGTATTCGGATTCGGATCTCGCGGCGTTCGCAGCCGGCTGGCGGCGTGGCCGCCACAGCCTGCCGACGCTGCGGCTCGCCAATCTCGCGGAGCTGCGTCATCCGCTGTCAGTGGACACCTATATCGAGCGCACGCTGTCTCAGGCGCGTGGCATTCTGGTTCGCCTGATTGGTGGTGAGTCCTACTGGCCGTATGGTCTGGCTGTGCTCCGGCAGCTCGCCAAGGACCGTGGCATTGTGCTGGCCGTGCTGCCGGCCGACGGCCGCGACGACCCGCGGCTCGATGCATACTCGACCCTGCCGGTCTCGACGCTGCGCCGGCTCAAGGTGCTCTGCGACACCGGCGGACCGGTCGCCGCGCAAGCCGCGATCGCACAGCTCGCACTGGCTTCGGGACTCTATGCCGGGCCTGTTATCGGCGATACCGCTGTGCCCGAGATGGGGTTCTACGATCCCGCCCGCGGCGTCATTGCGGCACCGGCGCACGGCGAGGGCAAGCCGCGTGTGCTGGTAACGTTCTATCGCTCATATCTCACCGCCGCGGACATGGGCCCGGTCGATGCCCTGATCGCAGAGCTGCGCGGGCGCGGCTTTGAAGCCTGCGGCGTGTTCGTGACCTCGCTGAAGGCCGCGGGCGTCGCGGATTGGTTGCGGGCGCATCTTGCGCAAAATCCTCCGGCGGCGATCGTCAACGCGACGGCGTTCTCCGCGGCTGGCGACGACGGCACGACGCCGTTCGATGCCGCAGCGTGCCCGGTGTTCCAGGTCGCGCTCTCCACCGCCCGGCGCGAGGACTGGACGGAGTCGCTGCGCGGCCTGTCGCCCGGCGATCTCGCGATGCATGTGGTGCTGCCCGAGGTCGACGGCCGTTTGTTCGCGGGCGTGGTGAGCTTCAAATCAGCCGGCATTCGTGACCCCGATCTGCAGTTCTCACACCTGGCGCATCGCGCCGATGAGGAGCGCGTGACGGCCGTCGCTGCGCGCGTCGCGGCGTGGCGGCGACTTGCGGAGACGCCGGCCGGTGAGAAGCACCTGGCGCTCGTGCTCTCGAACTATCCGGGCCGGCCGCACCAGATCGCGCATGCGGTCGGGCTCGATGCGCTGGCCTCGGTCGAGGCGTTGGTGTCGGATCTCGCCGAGGCCGGCTTCGATGTTGTTCCGGTCCATGCGCTCGGCGAGGCGCTGCTCAAGCAGAAGCTCACTTGGAGCGTCGCCGACTACCGCGCGGCGCTTTCGCGCCTGCCGCAAGCCTTGCAGGATGATCTCGCGCAAGCCTGGGGCGCGCCCGAGAGTGATCCGAGCTGCCGCGACGGCGCGTTTCATTTCGCCGCGATCCAATGCGGCCGATCGATCATCGCGGTTCAACCGGAACGCGGCGATGCGACCACGCGCGATACCGATTATCACGATCTCGCCCGCACGCCGCGCCACGCCTATGTCGCGTTCTATCTCTGGCTTCGGCAGCAGGCCTGTGACGCCGTCGTGCACATGGGCGCACATGGCACGCTGGAATGGCTGCCCGGGAAATCCGTGGCGCTGTCGTCCGCGTGCTGGCCGGAAGCCCTGATCGGCGATCTTCCAATCATCTATCCCTTCATCGTCAACGATCCCGGCGAGGCCGCGCAGGCCAAGCGGCGCTTGGGGGCCGTCACCATTGGTCATCTGCCGCCGCCGCTCACCGCATCCGCCGTGCCCGAAGGCTTGCGCCGGCTCGAACAGCTCCTCGACGAATATTCGACCGCCGATGGTCTCGATCCCGCGCGCCGTCAGCGATTGATCGCAGCGATCCGTGATGAGGCGCGCGTGGCGGGCCTCGAGGACGATCTCGGTTTGGATGCCTCGGCCGCGCCCGCCGAAGCCATTCCGCGGATCGATCGCTTCGTCTGCGATCTCAAGGAAAGCCAGTTCGGCGACGGCCTGCATGTGTTCGGCCGCGGCGCCTGCGGCGATGCGGAGCGCGACGCGTTGCGTTCGGCACTTGCCGGCAAGCGCGTTGCGCCGGGACCGTCGGGCTCGCCCTATCGCGGCCGTCAGGACGTGTTGCCGACCGGACGCAATCTCTTTGCCGTCGATCCGCGCGCGGTGCCGACGCCGTCGGCGCATGCGCAGGGCATCAAGCTTGCCGAAGAGCTGCTGCGCCGCCATCTGCAGGATCATGGCGACTGGCCGAAGGGCCTCGTGGTCGATCTCTGGGGCTCGGCAACGATGCGCACCGCGGGCGAGGAATTTGCGATGGCGCTGCATCTGGCCGGCCTTGCGCCGCGCTGGGATCACGCCTTCGGCCGCGTCATCGGATACGACATCGTCGCGCCGGCCGAGCTCGGCCGTCCCCGCATCGATGTCACGTTGCGGGTGTCGGGCCTGTTCCGCGACGTCTTCTCAGGCCTTGCGCAATTGTTCGAGGCCGCCTCCGAAGCGCTTGCGACGCGCGAGGACGAGGGCGACGAGAATCCGTACCGCCACCGCGCCTCCCGCGTGTTCGCGCCGCGTCCCGGACAATACGGCGTCGGTCTATCGGCGATCCCCGATGCCTTCACGCCCGAGACACGCGAAGCCGCGGGCGAAGCCTGGTTGTCGGCATCGTCCTGGGCGTTCTCGGCCGACGGCGAGATGCAGCCGAATCGCGCCGGCATCGAGCAGCGCCTTGCTTCGGCTGATGGCTTTGTCCATGTCCAGGATTTGCCGGAAACTGATCTGCTGCTCGCGGCCGATTATGCCGCGCATGAAGCCGGCGTTGCGGCGGCTGCAGAGCATCTGGGCGCGGCAGGACCATCGCTCTATCACCTCGACACGACTCGTCCCGAGCAGCCCCACGCGCGCACGCTGACCGAGGAGGTCTCGCGCGTCGTCCGAGCGCGCGCCGCCAACCCGGCGTGGATCGCCGGCATGATGCGTCATGGCTTTCGCGGCGCCGCCGAGATCACCGCGACGCTGGAGCATATGGCCGCTTTCGCTCATCTTGCCGGCGCCGTGCCGCCGCATCTGTTCGATCTCTACTACGATGCGACGCTCGGCAATGACGACGTCCGCGCCTTCATGGCGCGTGAAAATCCGTCCGCTCTCGCCGCGATGGAAACCTGTTTCGCGCGCCTGCACGATGCGGCGCTTTGGCAAACGCGCCGCAATTCGATCGCGGCGGCGCTGCGGGAGGCCTCATGAGCGCGGCCACGGTCAAGGGCTGGTGTCCCGGCGCGCTGCGCCCGATGCTCTCGGGCGACGGGCTCGTGGTGCGCGTGCGTCCGTTCGGTGGGCGGCTCGAAGCACCACAAATCACAGGACTTGCCGAGCTCGCCGGGCAACACGGCAATGGTCTGATCGACGTGACGAGCCGTGCCAATCTGCAGATCAGGGGCGTTAGCGAAGAAGGCCATCGGCCGTTGATCGACGGCCTTGCGCGACTGGCGCTGCTCGATCCGGATCCGGCGACGGAAGCCCGTCGCAACATCCTCGTCACGCCGTTCTGGCGCGCTGGCGACGCGACTCAACCGCTAGCAGCCGAGCTCGAAGAAGCGCTCGAGGATAACGCGCTCGCGCTTCCAACGAAGTTCGGTTTCGCGATCGATGACGGGACCTCGCGCGTGCTCGCCGGCGATTCCGCCGACATACGCATCGAGCGCGATCGCACAGGCGGTCTCCTGGTGCGGGCCAACGGCGCAAAGCTCGGCCGCTCCGTCGCACGCGGAGAGGCCGTGAGCACGGCGCTCGCGCTCGCAAGCTGGTTCCTGGTCTCCGGCGGCGCGACGGGCGGGCGAGGGCGCATGGCGGCCCACATCGCCTCCGGCGCGCTATTGCCTCAATCGTTGCGCGGCGAGACCGAGCCCGCGCCCGTGATGGCCGCCTCGCGCCCCGGGCACTATCCGCAAGGCGCGATGGTGGGCGTCGCGTTCGGGCAGATGCTGCATACGACGCTGCATCAATTCGCCGGTTGCGGACATGCGCTGCGCATGACGCCCTGGCGGATGGTGCTGAGCGAAGGCAAGCGCGAGATGCCGAGCGCGCCGGGCCTGATCACCGAGCCGTTCGATCCCGCGTTGCGCGTCATCGCCTGCAGTGGCGCGCCGCGCTGCCGCGAAGCCCATGCCGATACGCGCGCGCTCGCAGCAGCGCTCGCCCCGCGCATCGCCGCCGATACGCGGCTGCACGTCTCCGGCTGCGGCAAGGGCTGTGCCCATTCCGGCACGGCCGCCGTCACGCTGGTGGCGACCCGCGCCGGCTTCGATCTCGTCCGTGACGGCTCGATCCGCGACGAGCCGGTGTTGCGCGGCCTGAACGGCGCCGACATCGTCAGCGACCCCTCCATCCTGGTGGGAGGGAACTGATGCCGCACACTTACGAGACCGATGGCGCGGCGATCTACCGGCAGTCCTTTGCGACCATCCGCGCCGAAGCCGATCTCGCGCGCTTTTCGCCCGACGAGGAGCAAGTCGTGGTGCGGATGATCCATGCCGCCGGCATGGTGGGTCTTGAGGCGCATATCCGCTTCACCCCGGGCATGGCGATCGCTGCGCGCGCCGCCTTGCAGAAGGGCGCGCCGATCCTCTGCGACGCGCGCATGGTCTCGGAAGGGATTACGCGCGCAAGGTTGCCCGCAGCCAATGCTGTGATCTGCACGCTTGGCGACGAGACCGTGCCTGCACTCGCACAATCCATGCACAACACCCGCTCGGCCGCGGCGCTGGAGCTGTGGCGGCCGCATCTCGATGGCGCGGTCGTTGCGATCGGCAATGCGCCGACCGCGCTGTTTCATCTGCTCAACATGCTGGAGGACCGCGACTGCCCGCGGCCTGCGGCGATCATCGGCTGTCCCGTCGGTTTTGTCGGCGCGGCCGAGTCCAAGGCCGCGCTGATGGCCGATCCGCCCGTGCCGGCGCTGACGGTCCAGGGCCGCCTCGGCGGCTCTGCGATCACGGTTGCCGCGGTGAATGCGCTGGCGAGCCGGAGCGAATAGCGATGGGACGCATCATCTGCTGCGGTCTCGGCCCCGGCGATCCTGATCTGATGAGCGTGCGCGCCGATCGCACCGTGCGCGCCGCGCAGCACGTCGCCTATTTCCGCAAGAAGGGCCGGCCGGGCCAGGCGCGGCGCATCGTCGAAGGCATGTTGGCGACCGATGTCACCGAATATCCCATGGAATATCCCGTTACGACGGAGATCGCCTTCGACAGCGCCGAGTACGTGCAGCTGCTGGCCGGCTTCTACGACGAGTGGGCGGAGCGTCTGGCGCGGCTTGCGCGCGCGGTCGACGTCGTCGTACTTTGCGAGGGCGATCCTTATTTCTACGGCTCCTTCATGCATCTGCACATACGCCTGCAGGGCCGCGTCGAGATCGAGGTGATCGCGGGCATTCCCGGCATGGTCGGCTGCTGGAACGGCGTTGGACAGCCGATCGCACTCGGCGATGACGTGACGACCGTGCTGATGGGGACGCTTCGCGAAGACGAGCTCGAGCGGCGTATGCGCGATTCCGATGCGATCGTCGTCATGAAGACGGGACGCAATCTCGCAAAGGTGCGGCGTGCACTCAGCTCTGCCGGCCGGCTCGACGATGCCTGGCTGGTCGAGCGCGGCACCATGCCAGGCGAGCGCGTGGTGCGGCTCGCCGAGGTCGACGGCGCCGACTGTCCCTATTTCGCGATTGTGTTGGTGCACGGCAAGGGCCGGCACCTGGACGCTGCCGAATGACGGGCACATTGACCATCGCGGGCCTCGGGCCGGGCAGCGATGCGCTGGTGACGCCCGAGGTCACGGCCGCGCTGGCTTCCGCGACCGACATTCTGGGTTACGCGCCCTATGTCGCGCGCGTGCCGCCGCGTGCTGGGCTTAAGCTGCACCCCTCGGATAACCGCGAGGAGCTGCAGCGTGCGAGCGAAGCGCTGCGGCTTGCCGCCAAAGGCGGGCAGGTCGTCGTCGTCTCCTCCGGCGATCCCGGCGTCTTCGCGATGGCCTCGGCCGTGTTCGAGGCGCTCGAACAGGCGCCGCAATGGCGGGATCTTTCGATTCGCGTGCTGCCTGGCATCACCGCGATGCTGGCAGCGGCCGCACGTGCGGGCGCGCCGCTCGGCCATGATTTCTGCGCGATCAATCTCTCCGACAATCTCAAGCCGTGGGCAGTCATCGAGAAGCGCCTGCGGCTCGCCGCCGAGGCCGATTTTTCGATTGCGATGTATAATCCGCGCTCGGCAAGCCGGCCGGAAGGATTCGGCCGCGCGCTTGCGGTGCTGAAGGACGCAGGCTGCGGCGAGCGCCTCGTGATTTTTGCGCGCGCGATCAGCGATTCTGATGAGAGCATCGAAACTGTCACGCTGAACGAAGCCCGGCCCGAGATGGCCGACATGCGCACGCTGGTGATCGTCTGCAATTCGCAGACCCGCCGGGTCGGCCGCTGGGTCTATGCGCCGAGGCGGGTAGAATGACCGAGCCACTGCATGATCTCGGCCACGCTCTCGACCCGCAACCGCTCGGGCAGCTCCGGCCGCGATATCATCATCACGGGCAGGCCGAGCATGCGGGCCGCGTCGATCTTGGCGCGCGCGCCGTCGCCGCCGGAATTGCGGGCGACGATCCAGCCGATGCCGCGCCCATGCAACAGATCAAGCTCACTGTCGAACGTGAACGGCCCGCGCGATACGATCACGTCGGCGGCGAAGGGCAGGGGCGCCTCCGGCGGATCGACGAACCGCAGCGAATAGGTATGCTGCGGCTTGTTCGCAAACGGCGCGATATGCTGGCGTCCGATGGCGAGGAACACTTTTGCGGGCGCCTCGGGCAGCGCGGCGACGGCGGCGCTGACGTCCGTGACTTCGATCCAGTTGTCGCCGGGCGCTTTCGTCCAAGGCGGGCGCTCCAGCGCAATCAGCGGTGTGGCGGTTTCCGCGCACGCTTCGACCGCATTGCGGCTCATCTCGGCAGCGAACGGATGCGTCGCGTCGATCACGTGCGTGATGCCTTCGCGGCGGATGTAATCGGCCAGTCCGCTAACGCCGCCGAAGCCGCCGATGCGGGTCGGCAGCGGCTGATCCGCAGGCGCGCGGGTGCGACCGCCATAGGAGTAGACGGCCTCGATGCCTGCTCGCGCGATCGCCGCGGCGAGCAAGCTCGCATCGGCAGTTCCGCCCAGAATGAGGGCGCGCGTCATGGCTGATCCCTGGCTGACCATCATTGGTATTGGCGAAGATGGCCTTGCCGGGCTGTCGGAGGCAAGCCGAAAGGCGCTCAATGAGGCCGAAACCGTCTTCGGTGGTGAACGGCATCTCGCGCTTGCCGGCGTCGGCAGCCGCGGCCGTCCGTGGCCGGTGCCGTTCGACGCCCGTGTCGTTCTGAGCTGCCGCGGCCGGCCGACGGCGGTGCTCGCTTCCGGCGATCCATTCTGGTACGGCGCCGGCGCAGGTCTTGCCGAGAAGCTCGGAGGGGACGAGTGGATCGCGCATCCGGCACCGTCGACCTTCTCGCTTGCGGCCGCGCGGCTGGGCTGGCGTTTGGAGTCCGTGACCTGCATCGGGCTTCATGCCGCGCCGTTCGAGCGTCTCGTGCCGCATCTGGCGCGAGATGCACGCATCATCTGCCTGGTACGCGACGCAGCGGCGGTCGACGATCTCGCGAAATGGTTGACCGAACGCGGATGGGGCGCTTCACTCTTGTGGACCCTCGTGGCACTTGGCGGCCCACGGGAATACATTGATCAGCATCGCGTCGATCTCTTTGCTGATGATATCGCTGGAAATCTGGTTGCGGTAGCGCTGCTGGCGAGGGGCACGCAAGGCATGCCCCGCAGCTCGGGCCTGTCAGACGATCTGTTCATCCATGACGGCCAGATCACCAAGCGGCCGGTGCGCGCGCTGGCGCTGTCGGCGCTGGCGCCGCGTCCGGGCGAGCGACTGTGGGATATCGGCGCCGGCTCGGGGTCGATCTCGGTCGAGTGGGCGCTGTGCGGCGGGACAGCGACTGCGATCGAGGCGCGCGAGGAACGCACCGCAAACATCCGCAGCAATGCAGCGGCGTTTGGACTTTCGCACCGGATCACCGTCGTCAAAGGGAGGGCGCCCGAGGCTGTTGCTGCCCTGGAAGCACCGGATGCGGTCTTCATCGGCGGCGGCCTCGATAGCGCGATGTTCGATGAGATCTGGTCGCGAATTGCGCCGGGCACGCGGCTGGTTGCACATTCAGTCACATTGGAGACGGAAGCGTTGCTCGGCGATCTGCACCAGCGCCACGGCGGCGAGCTGATGCGGGTGGAGATCGCGCATGCCGCGCCGCTCGGCCGCTACCGCTCCTGGGAGGCGGCACGGCCGGTGGTGCAGTGGAGTACGGTCCGATGAAGGTGGCCGGGTTTGGCTTCAGAAGAGATGTCAGTCTCGCTTCGCTGCGCGAAGCACTGCTGGCGGCGGGTGATCCCGAAGGCCTCACTGCGATGGCAACCGTCAGCGACAAGGCCGACGCGGAGCCGCTGCAGCAGCTCGCGCGTGAGTGCGGTGTGCCGATCAAGGCTGTACCGGCCGAAATGTTGGCCGGTATCGCCACGCCGACCCAGTCCAATCTCGTGATGGAGAAGTTCGGCACTGGATCGATCGCCGAAGCCGCGGCGCTCGCTGCGGCCGGGCCTCGCGCTCGGCTGATCTCGACACGCGTTGTCTCGCAGGATCGCACGGCGACGGCCGCGATCGCGGAAGGAGACGGCGCATGACGGTGCATTTTATCGGCGCGGGGCCGGGCGCTCCCGATCTGCTGACGTTGCGCGGCCGCGACCTGATCGCGGCCTGTCCGGTCTGCCTCTATGCCGGCTCGCTGGTCCCCGAGGGCGTGCTGGCGCATTGTCCGCCCGGCGCGCGCATCGTCAATACCGCGCCGCTGTCGCTCGACGAGATCATTGCCGAGATCGCCGCCGCGCATGCGGCGGGCAAGGACGTCGCCCGCCTGCATTCCGGCGATCTCTCGATCTGGTCGGCGATGGGCGAGCAGCTCCGCCGCCTGCGCGCACTTGGCGTTCCGTTCACCGTGACGCCTGGTGTGCCGTCCTTCTCCGCCGCTGCGGCAGCGCTCGAGGCCGAGCTGACTTTGCCCGGCCTGGCTCAGACCGTGGTGCTGACGCGCACGCCGGGCCGTGCCAGCGCGATGCCTGAGGGCGAGAAGTTGGCAGCCTTCGCCGCGACCGGTGCAGTGCTCGCGATTCATCTGTCGATCCATCTGCTCGACAAGGTCGTCGCCGAGCTCGCGCCGCATTACGGCGCGGACTGTCCGGTCGCGATCGTCTGGCGCGCGAGCTGGCCGGATCAGCGCATCATAAGCGCCACGCTGGCTACGCTCGATGCTGCCGTCGGCACCGAGATGGAGCGCACCGCGATCATTCTGGTCGGCAAGACGCTCGGCGCTGCGGATTTCGACGAGAGCCGCCTTTACGCCGCTGATTACGATCGCCGCTATCGGCCGGTCGGCGCCGAGCCGCGTTTTCCGGAGGGCTCGTGATGGCGGCAGGCCTCGTCATCTCCGCACCGGCCTCCGGCGTCGGCAAGACCACGCTGACGCTGGCGCTCGCGCGCGCCTGGCGCCATCGCGGCTTGAACGTGCAGTGCTTCAAGAGCGGTCCCGATTACATCGATCCCGCCTTCCACGCCGCCGCCACGGGGCGCGCTTCCGTCAACGTCGATAGCTGGGCGATGGATCGCGGGGCGATCTCGCATCTCGTCGGCCGCGGCGCGGACGCCGATGTCGTGCTTGCCGAGGGATCGATGGGCCTGTTCGACGGCGTCGCCGCGCCCGGTGTTTCCGGCACCGGTGCCACCGCCGACATTGCGGAGATGCTGGGCTGGCCGGTGGTGCTGGTGATCGATCCTTCCGGACAAGCGCAGACCGCGGCGGCGATCGCCGCGGGTCTTCGTGATTATCGCCCCGGCGTACGGCTCGCCGGCGTCGTGCTCAACCGCGTTGCCAGCCCGCGCCACGAAGACCTCGTGCGGCGTGCGCTCAACGACGCCGGCATTGCCGTGTTCGGCGCGCTGCCGCGCCATGCCGAGATCAGCCTGCCGAAGCGGCATCTCGGCCTGGTGCAGGCCGAGGAGCAGGCCGAGATCGGCAAGCTGATCGACGAGGCCGCGCGCTTCGTTGCCGAGCATGTCGATCTCGATGCGGTGCTGCGATCGGCTGCGTCCTGGACACCACAACCCGCCGCGAATGGGCTGAACGTGACGCCGCCGGGCCAGCGCATCGCGCTCGCGCGCGATGCGGCGTTCTCTTTCGTCTATCCGCACATGCTGGAAGCCTGGCGCGGGGCGGGCGCGGAGATCTCGACATTCTCGCCACTCTCCGATGAAGCGCCCGACGCGAGCGCCGATGTGTGCTGGCTGCCCGGCGGTTATCCCGAGCTGCATGCCGGCAGGATCGCGGCCAATGCGCGTTTTCGCAGCGGCCTGCGCGCCTTCGCCGAAACGCGACCGGTGCACGGCGAATGCGGAGGCTATATGGTGCTGGGAACCGCTTTGACCGATGCGGACGGTGTTCGCCATGAGATGACAGGCCTGCTTGGCCTCGAGACCAGCTTTGCCAAACGTCGCATGCATCTCGGTTATCGTCTCGCGACGCTGGCCGCGCCGATGCCGGGACATCGCCCCAGTGCGCGCCTGCGCGGCCATGAGTTCCACTATTCGACCATTCTTGCCCAGCCTGATACGCCGTTGGCAGTCGTGCACGATGCAACCGGCGCGGTCATTGCCGAGACCGGTTCGCAGCGCGGCCACGCCACCGGCACGTTCTTTCATCTGATCGCGGAGGACCGGTGAGCGGATTCGTCTCCTTCATCTCCGCCGGCCCCGGCGACCCCGAGCTTCTCACGCTCAAGGGCGCCGCGCGGCTGCGCGAGGCCGACGTCGTGCTCTATGACGATCTCGCCTCCGGCGCGATCCTTGATCTCGCCCGGCCCGGCGCCAATCTCGTCGCGGTGGGGAAACGGGCAGGGCGTCCCTCGACCAAGCAGCACCACGTCAACCGCCTGCTGGTCGACTACGCCGCAACAGGTGCGCGCGTGGTTCGGCTCAAGTCGGGCGATGCCGGCATTTTCGGCCGGCTCGAGGAGGAGCTGGAGACGCTGCGTGAGGCCGGCATCGGCTACGAGATCGTTCCCGGCGTCACATCGGCCTGCGTTGCCGCAGCGCAAGCCGGCATCCCCCTGACCCGGCGCCACACCTCGCGCCGGGTGCAATTCGTCACCGGCGCTGATGTCACCGGCGAGTTGCCGCCGAATCTGAATTGGGCGGCCCTGGCCGATCCTGAGGCGACGACCGTGGTCTATATGGGTCGGCGCACCTTCCCCGCGCTTGTCGCAAAGTTGATCGCGCACGGCCTCGCTGCAGATACTCCCGCGCTGTTCGCCGAATCCCTCGGCCGCCCGGACGAACGGCTGGTCCGCACCACCATCGCCGAGCTTGCCGAGCAGCTTGCGCGCGGCGGCGCCGCGTCGACGGCCGCCGTGATCCTGTTTGGGGCGCTGGCGGGGGATTATCCGTCATGACGGCCTTGGCCGCCGTTCGCCCCTTGACGCAGGCTCAGCGAAAGGGGCACACAAGAGAAGCATGGTGCTCGACGCGGCGCAAAGCGCCGGAGCATAATCGGGAATGGGGGTGGGCGGACCCAGTTGCGGCGCCCAAAACCCCAGCCGCCCCCGCGACTGTAAGCGGTGAGGGACTCCGATCAGCCACTGGGCCGCAAGGTCCGGGAAGGCCGGAAATCCCGGGGAACCGCGAGCCAGGAGACCGGCCCTGCACGTTTTGAGGCCAAGGCCGTCGGGTGTGACGGCAGGAAGGAATTGAGCCATGCATATCGAACCCGGGGTCGTGACGGGCGCCAAGCTCGTGTTGAGTTACGCAACCGGCATCGCCGCAGGCGGCGTTGCGCTGAAGCTTGCGGTGGAGACCGTGCGTGAGCAGGGCATCACGTCGTTCGCAGCGCGGACGCTCGCCACCACAGTCCTTGTGTTCATCTTCTTCGAGATCCTGCCGCACTTCCCGGTCGGCGTCTCCGAGGTGCACTTCATTCTCGGCTCGACACTGTTCCTGCTGTTCGGCGCAGCGCCCGCGGCCTTCGGCCTCGCATTCGGCCTGCTGCTCCAGGGCGTATTCTTCGAGCCGGTCGACATCCCGCAATACGGCATGAACGTCACGACGCTGCTGGTGCCGCTGTTCGCGATCCAGGCGATCGCCACACGGATCATCTCGCGCAACACCGCCTATGTCGATTTGAAGTATCGGCAGGCGTTGGCGCTCTCGACGACCTACCAGGCCGGCGTGATCGCCTGGGTGGCGTTCTGGGCGCTCTATGGCTCGGGCTTTGCGATGAGCAACCTCGCCAACATCGCGACGTTCGCGGCGTCCTATGCGCTCGTCATCGTAATCGAGCCGCTGGCCGATCTCGCGGTGCTGGCACTGGCGAAGTCGCTGCGCGGCGTCACCGCGCCCGGTCTCGTCACCCCGCGCCTGCATAACGCGGCCTGAGAGATAAGCGAACGGGCGGCCAGCAGGGCCGCCCGTCGCGTTCGCGATGCTCACGCTCTCCCTGATAGGCATCGGTTGCGGCGATCCCGACCAGCTGACGCGCGCCGCTGTTCAAGCGATCAACGCCGCCGACCTCGTCCTGATTCCGCGTAAGGGTGCCGCGAAGTCCGATCTCGCCGATCTCAGGCGGACGATCTGCGCGAATGTACTCACCGGCGATAACACAGCCATCGCTGAATTCGACCTTCCCGTGCGCGACGCAGGTGAGGCGGAATACCGCAAGGGCGTGGACGATTGGCACGATGCGGTTGCCGCGACTTGGTCGAAAGCGATTGCGAACCATCTCGAAGGCGAGGGCAAGGTTGCGCTGCTGATCTGGGGCGACCCTTCCCTCTATGACTCCTCGCTGCGGATTGCGCGGCGGCTCAATCCCCTGCCTGACATCGAGGTCGTGCCCGGCATCACCTCGATCCAGGCGCTGTGCGCGGCGCATGCGCTGCCGCTCAACGACATCGGCGAGCCCTTTCTGGTCACGACGGGGCGGCGTTTGCGCGAAGGCGGCTGGCCGGCAGGGGTGGATACCGTTGTTGTAATGCTCGACGGCGGCACGGCATTCCAGTCGCTTGATCCAGCCGGGATTCAAATCTATTGGGGCGCCTATCTCGGCATGCCCGACCAGATCGTCATGTCCGGCGTGCTCGCCGAGGTTGGCCCGCGCATCGTTGCGGCGCGGCAGGAAGCGCGCGAGCGGCATGGCTGGATCATGGACAGCTACATTCTCAAGCGCAGGCCGTAAGCGAGGCAGCATGCTCCCCGAATGGGTCACCCGAAATTGCCCCGATGTCTCCGCCGTGCATCGCGAGGCCGCGATCGCACGGCAGGCGCAACTGACAAAGCCGACCGGTGCACTCGGCCGGCTGGAGCAGCTCGCAATCGAGCTTGCGGACCTGCAGGCGACCGAACAGCCGCGTGCCGCACGGGTGCCGATCATTGTCTTCGCCGGCGACCACGGCATCGTCGCGCAGGGCGTCTCGGCCTATCCGCAAGCCGTGACCATCGCGATGATGGCGAATTTTGCCTCCGGCGGCGCCGCGATCTCGGTGCTGGCGCGCGAGCTTGGCTCGAGCCTGGACGTCGTCGATGCCGGCACGCTAGCAACAGAGGCGATGGCGGGTGTCATCTCCGACAAGCCGCGCCATGGCACGCGCGATTTCAGCGTCGAAGCCGCGCTCGCACCCGCCGAGCTGGCGTATGCCTTCGAGGTCGGCCAGCGCGCGGTTGCGCGCGCGCAAGCCAATCAGCCCGATCTCTTGATCTTCGGCGAGATGGGGATCGGCAACACGACGACGTCGGCGGCGATTGCTGCAGGCCTGCTCGGCATCAGCGCCGAAGAGATCGCGGGCAGCGGCACCGGCGTCGATGCGGCCGGCCGCGCACATAAGGCCCGCGTGATCGACGCGGCGATCGCGCGTCACGGCGTTGGCGGCGCCTCGCCCGAAAAAATCCTGTGTGCCGTCGGCGGCCTCGAGATCGCGGCGATCTCAGGTGCGATCATTGCGGCGGCGCAGCGCCGTATTCCCGTATTGATCGATGGCTTCATCGTATCGGTGGCAGCGCTCGCAGCAGTGCGACTCAATCCGTCGTGCCAGCCGTTCCTGCTGCCGTCGCATCAATCGGCGGAGCAGGGGCATCGGCTGGTGTTGCGCGCGCTGAACGTGCAGCCGTTGATCAGCCTCGATCTCAGGCTCGGCGAGGGATCGGGCGCCGCCATCGCGCTGCCGCTGGTGCGGCTCGCTTGTAGCCTTCACAACGGCATGGCGACGTTTGCGCAGGCCAATGTGCCTGACAGACCTAACTGATCGGCTGATTGACGGAGACGACGCGCCAGCCGCTCGCGAGGCGATCGATCCGGGTCAGCGACAGCGGATCGACCACGAAGCGCAAGGCGGCCTGCGGCGTCAGATCCAGCGCGATGCAGAGCGCGGCGCGGATGGTGCCGGAATGCACTACGAGCGTGGCCGATCCGGCTGCGATCCGCGACAGGCCCAGCCGGACACGCGCGACCTGATCCGCAAAGCTTTCGCCGCCGGGCGGCCGTCCGCCAGCCGGATCGCTCCAGAACTGCGCATAGGCCTCACCGCGGGTCGCCTCGAGTTGGTCATGGCGGTGGCCGGTCCAGTCACCAAAATCCTGCTCGCGGAATTCACTGACCAGCTTCGGTTCGAGCCCCAGCGCGCGTGCCGTCTCGATCGTGCGCCGCGACGGGCTGGCATAGCCGGCGGCATCCGGTGGCAGGCGCCGTCGCACAGCGTCCAGTTGCACGCGATCGCTGAGATCGGCCGGCGCGTCGGCGGCATGGATGGTGCCTGTGACGCCCGCGACGGGCGCGTGCCGTATCAACCAGAGGAAGGTCTCGCCTTCCATGCTCATCTCCAAGGAAGTTGGTCGTTGTGGCCATAACGCCGCAACTGGCACATTGACTCTGTTGTGATGGTAATCCTAGATGCTCGCGACGGTTTCCCCGAGAGGGGATGAAAAGGGAATACGGTGCGGGGACATTGTCCCCAACGCCGTGGCTGCCCCCGCAACTGTGAGCGGATAATCCTTCGTCAGAAGCCACTGGGTCCTCGGTCCCGGGAAGGCGACGAAGTGGTGATGACCCGCGAGCCAGGAGACCTGCCGTCAGCCGTGGTCACACGCGAAGATGTCGGTCGGGGAGTACAGACATTCGGCTTCATCGGACGGCTGAAGAGCCAAAAGGTGAGACCTCGTTCGCTGTGACGTGCCACTGACGTCATACCGAGGTCCGAAAACCGTGTCTTCCATCCGTATCGTACGACCGCGACAATTCCTGCTCGCATCCGCTGCGCTCACATCCCTTGCCGCACTCGATCTGCCCGCTGCGCTGGCGCAGCAGGCCCGGGAACCCCTGCCGCCCGTCGAAGTATCGCCGGCCCAATCCCGCAAGCAGGCCAAGCCTGCCGCCCGGGAGGCGCAGAGCGCGCACCGGCAAGCAGCGCGCAGGCCGGCGGCCGCGGCAGCGATGCCGAAGCCCGTCGTGCCGGCTACGGCACCCCCGACGCCGCTCAACAGCAATGCCGTCGCCGAAAGCGCTTCGCGGCTCGGCCTGACGGTGCGACAGACGCCCGCGACCGTCGAGGTGATCTCCGCCGAGACCATGCGCGAGCAGGGCTATCGCACGGTGTCCGACGTGGCCCAGGGCGCGGTCGGCGTCACCGCCGGCGATAACCCGGCCGAACCTTCCGCCTTCTCGATGCGTGGCTTCACCAACAGCCAGATCAACACGCTCTACAACGGCATCAAGATCGGCCCGCAGAACATGACCTCGCGGATCATGGACACCGCCAATCTGGAGGCCGTGGAATTCCTGAAGGGCCCGGCATCGCTGATCTCGGGTGAAGGCGCCGCCGGCGGCGCGATCAATTTTGTGACCAAGCAGCCGCACACGGGACCGATCCGGAACGAAGCTGATTTCTCCTGGGATTCGCTGAATTCGTTCCGCGCGCATTACGGCTCGGGCGGCAGCACCAACGTCCAAGGCCTCGACTATCGCTTCGACATCAGCCGTTCCGCGCTCAACGGCTTTGCCGACGACACCAATACCAAGATGCTCGATGTGTCCGGCCAGCTCAATTACCGCATCTCCGACAGTCTCAAGATCTGGGGCGCGATCGAGTATCGCGAGGACCGTTCGAAAGCCTATTGGGGCGCGCCGCTGGTGCCGATCGCCTTCAGCGGCTCGCACGCGACGACGAGGATCGTCTCCGGTAATTACTTCAACAGGACTGATCTTGGCGCGGTCACGATCGACGACCGCACCTTCAATACCAACTACAACGTCCTCGACAATCGCAATGTCGCGCAGGAGGTGTGGCTGCGCGGCGGCTTCGAGCTGAAGCTGGCGCCGGACCTGACGCTGAAGAGTCAAGCCTATGGCTACGGCGCCGAGCGCACCTGGTTCAACAACGAGATCGAGGCGTTCGATTCCACCAACAACCAGGTGTATCGCGAGCGCTTCTATGTCGCGCACAGCCAGCGCCTCGTCGGCAACATCACCGATTTGATCTGGGACGCTGATATCGCGGGTTTCGACAATCGGCTGGTCACGACGTTGTCATCGAGCTATCTCGACTTCGTCAGGCCGGGCGCGGCAAATTTCCCGAACGATTATGTCTCGCTGGTCGATCCCAACCGCGGCTTTTACGGCTCGCTCACGACGCAGCAGCAGACCGCGCGCATCAACAACGAGGCGCTGTCGTTCGAGGACCGGCTGAAGCTGACGCGGACCTTCGCGCTGATCGGCGGCCTGCGCGTCGAGCATATCGGGCTCGACCGCAATTCGACCGATTCCGCCGGGCTTGTGAGAGCCGGCTTTCCGTTCACGAAAGACTGGGCGCCGGTGACGGGCCGCATCGGTTACACTTGGGAGGCCGTGCCCGGCCTGATCTTCTTCAGTCAGTACGCCACCGGCGCCGACGTCTCCGCGAACACCAGCTTCCTGCTGTTGCCGACCCAGCCGCTCGACCTGACGACCGCGCGTACCTATGAGACCGGCGTCAAGCACCTGTTCTGGGACAACCGGGCGGAGTGGTCGTTCTCGGCCTATGACATCGTGCGCAAGAACGTCTATGCCGCGGCCGGCGGCATGGCGCTCAACATCGCCGGGCGCCAGGAATCCAAGGGCGTCGAGCTTGCCGCTTCGGTTCGTCCGATCGATCCGCTGCGTCTGTGGGGCAACATCGCCTATGTCGATGCCCGCTATGCCGACTACAATTTCGCCGGCGGCTCGTTCTCCGGCAATACGCCGCCGAACGTGCCGCGCATTGTGGCGAATGCTGGCGCGTCCTGGCGCTTCTTCACGCCCTGGCCGGTAGAGCTCGGCATCGTCGGCCGCCATGTCGGCGACCGCTACAACACCGATGCCAATGTCGTGACGATGAAGGCCTATACCGTCGCCGACGTCTATGCCTTCGTCGACATTCCCAAGACGGTGTTCAACGCGGTCGATCAGGCCCGCCTGACCTTCCGCGTCCGCAACATCACCGATAAGCGCTATGCGATCTGGGGCGATCCGTTCTATCCCGACCAGATCCTGCTCGGCGCGCCTAGGACCTACGAGCTCTCGGCCGCGTTCAAATGGTAGGATCATGAACGCATGATGGGCGCGATCGTCCTTGCGCATCGCTGGCTCGGGATCGCGTTCTGCCTGCTGTTCGCGATGTGGTTCGCGACGGGGATCGTGATGCACTTCGTGCCGTTTCCGTCGCTGACGGAAGCGGAACGGTTTGCCGGCCTGGCGCCGGTGGATCGCGAAGCGGCGAGGATCCCGGTTGCGGCGGCGGTCGCTGTGAGCGGGGTCGCGGACGCCGTGCGCGTCCGGCTGATCCAGCGGAGCGATGCAGCGGTCTACATCGTGTCGGGATCATCGCGCGTGCGCGCGGTCCGCGCCTCCGACGGAGCGGATGCGTCGGTCGCAATTGCCGATACCGTCCTTGCGATTGCGCGGGAGCACGCGCGCAATCGCGGGCTCGATGCCGTGCAGGCCGCGGTCGTTGCCCGTCCGGACTATGATCAGTGGAGCGTGCCGAACGGCTTCGATCGCCATCGGCCGCTGTTTCGCGTGGCCTTCGGCGATGCTGCCGGGACGGAAGTCTATGTCTCCTCGCCCACCGGCGAGATCGTCCTGGATACGACGCGGCGCGAGCGGGGCTGGAATTGGGCCGGTAGTGTCCTGCACTGGATTTATCCGACGGTCCTGAGAAGCAACTGGCTCCTGTGGGATCGCGTCGTCTGGACGCTGTCATTGCTGGCCTTGATCGCGGCAATGCTTGGTGCGGTGCTCGGGATCGCGCGGGTGAAGCTGCGAGGGCGCCGGATGTCCTCGCCCTATCGTGGCTGGCACGCGTTGCACCACGTCATTGGCCTCGCGGCAACAATGTTCGTGCTGACATGGAGTCTCAGCGGCTGGCTCTCGATGGATCACGGCCGGCTGTTCTCGCGCGGACAATTGACCTTGGCCGAATCCGGCGTGATGAACGCGCCGCTTGATTGGGCGGCTGCCTCATGGCTCGATCGGCAGCCGATATCGCCCTCGGCCCGGGAGATCGAATGGTTTGCCTTCAACGGCAACGTCTATCGCCGCGATCGGGTGAGCCTTGACCATCAGGTCTTGATCAAAGCAGGGGACGCGTCCCGCGACGGACCAACGGAATTTCTGGACGTGCATGAGATCCAGAGTCTCGTGGCGCACCTTGCTGCCGGCTGCGGCGCGGCGTCCGTTCTTGCTGGCAACGACGATTACCCCGCGCAATCGGCTATTGCCGGTGCGCCCGTCTACCGTTCGCGCTGCGGCGACCTCTGGTTCGATATCGACGGTGCCGACGGCAGTGTGCTGCAAAGGCTGGATGCCTCGCGGCGGGCCTATCGCTGGCTCTACAGCGCGCTCCACACCCTCGATTTTCCCCTTCTGGTGGCGCACCCGCGTCTGCGCGATACCATCATCGTCGGACTCTGTGTGTTGGGACTGGTGTTCTCCGTCACCGGGATCGCGATTGGCTGGCGGCGTCTGCGGCCCCGACCGACGCGCATGTCCTGACCGAGGGCCGGCGGTTATATCGGCTCTCTCTAATCCAGACCGGTCTTGCCCGGTGCCCAATAGGCTTTCGCTCTGATCCGCGATGATGCGACGCCGGCGGCCTTCAGGGCGCGGCCGACGCGCTGGATCGAGGGTGCCTTGCCGGTCAGGACGAACTGTGCGCCGTTTGCGGCAAGACGCAGCAGCTCGGATTCTGCAGTTGCAAGATGGGTGTCATCGGCACTGCGTGCGATTAATCTGGCCTGGCCGAGGCCGATGGAATCCAGCACCAGTCTCGACTCCGCGACATCGGCGGCCTCGAACAGATGGAGCGCGCCGCCAGCCTGTAGGCTGTCGCGCAACGCGGCCGCAAGGCCGAACGAGGTTTCATCGCCGAACAGAACGATGGGCGCTCCGAGGTCCGCGAGGTCGAACGAGCGGCGTGGACCAAAGAACTGGCAGGCGTTGCCCGCGCGCAAGCCGCTGGCCCAGCGGCTGCCGGGGCCATCGCCATGTGCAAAGGCGAGCAGCCGCGTTCTGCCGTTGCCGGCGTCCCACGACATCGGCGTATAGGTGCGCGCGCTCAGGCCCGAGCCCATCGCGACCTGGATCTTGTCGCCGGCCGTCCAGGCGACGTTCTCCAGCGCTTCGCCTTCGAGCTCGACGAGCCGGAAATGCGGCGAGAGCGTCCTGACGCCGGCAACGTGTGCAGGACGCATCAGCCATCGCAGCAACATCCGCGTGAGCCGTCCCTGCGGTGCCCGCGATGGCTCGGACGTTTGTGGCTCGTGAGCGGGCTCGTTCAAGTTTGGCTCCATCACAGGGTTCACCGCCGTGCCGATCATCTGGCTTTGATCGTGAATTCGTTGCCACGTCCCGGCTCGAACGGCAGCGATAGTGAGAGGTAGCCGTTCTCGGGATCGCGCACGTAGTCGATATAGCCCGAAGCTTCCTCGAGCGCGTTCTCGCCGACGATGAGCGCGCCGCGCTTCAGGTGCGGCTCCAGCAGCCTGAGAATGGGAAGATAGAGAGTGAAAGCGCCATCGAGCATCACCATGTCGACCTCGCCGCCGAGGCCGGAGCTGAGCGTTTGGCGCGCATCGCCGTGCCTGAACTCGACGAGGTCGGCGAGCCCCGCGGCGGCAAGGTTCGCTTGCGCCCGCTCGATCTTGCCGGGTTCGAGATCGGTCCCGATCAGACGGCCGCCACCGATGTCGCGCAGGCCCGCCGCCATGTAGATCGCGGAAATCCCCATCGAGGAGCCGAACTCGACGATGCGCTGTGCCTTGGTGGCACGGACGCACATGTAGAGGAAGCGTCCGAACCGCGGAGAGACGCTCAGGAAATTGTCCGCAAGTCCACGATAGACTTCGTTCAGATCACGGCTCTCGGCGGCGATGGTCTTGCTGATGATCTCATCCCGGCTCTTCGCTTCGTTCGCGAAGGTTTGCATCAGTTGTCCGTCGGCGACCTCCGCTTCCTGGTGAAGACGAAGGAGGACGTCGGCGACGGCGCCCTTGCTGAGTGAATCCATGTCGGTCGGCTCCTTAATGCGCCCGCCGGGCGCTTCGGAGCCTGGATACGAAATGGTCCCTCAGACCGCATTCCGCGAACGGGACAATCGATTGCGAATTCCGGTCAGTGTGCGCCGATGCGGCGTTCGGCCAGATATCGCGCCGGCGGCTTGCCCAGCGCCTTGCGGAACATGATGACGAAGGCGCTGGCCCCCTCATAGCCGAGATCGAGCGCCACCGCTTGAACCGATGCGCCCTGGTCGAGGCGCTGAAGCGCGATCAGGATGTGGAGCTGCTGGCGCCAGCGGCCGAAGCTCATGCCGGTCTCGCGTTGCAGGATGCGGGTGAGGGTGCGCGGGGCGACGGCCATGCGCCGGCTCCAATCCTCGATCGTCGCGCGATCGGAAGGATCAGTCATCATCGCGCTGGCGATCCGGCGCAGCCTGGCATCGGCCGGCATCGGGAAGAGCAGCTCTTCGGCGGGAGCCAGCGACAGCTGGTCGAGCAACACCGCGGCGATCCTGCCGTCGGCGCCGTCGAGATCGTACATCACCGGCATGTGGGTGGCATGCACCAGCAAACGCTCGAGCAAGGGCGAGATCGTCAGCGCGCAGCATTGCCGCGGCAGCGCCGGTACCGCCTCCGGTTCGACGAACAGGCAATGCATCTCGACGTCGCCGGCGACGCTGACGCTGTGCGGAACATGCCCGGGAATCCACACCGCACAGCGCGGCGGGACGATCCAGACGCCGTGTCCGGCCTCCAGCCTGACGAGGCCGCGCGTGGTCAGGACGAGCTCGTCCTTGCGATGCTCGTGCATGGCCAGCTCCATGCCCTTGGTGACCATCTGGCCCCCGAAAGCGGCAACGGCGCGCGGCACGGTTTCAGGATCGAAATCCCCGAGATCATCGGGGTTCATATGGTCGTCGTTGAGCCGGAAGAAGGGCATGGCAGGCGATGGTCGATCCGAACATGACTGGCGGGTTCAGGCAATATCTGGCCCGCGATCGCGACTTTCAACGCAGGACGTTCGAATCTCGATGGTTTCTAACGAGCTCGTCCCACCGGATCGCGGCGCTGCTTGCGAGACGATATCCTCGCTTACTATACAATAAAGAAAGGCTGTGCCGCCTGCCGTGCATAGCTCATAGGATACCAACCTCGCGTCCGATCGCCTGCAAATTAGACAGATGATCTTTGACGTTGCGATTGCACTGCAACGGACGTGACGGTTTGCGCCGAAAAACCCGTGGTGCGATGCACTTTGCTGGTGTTCAGCAGTCGACATCTGCATGCTCTCCGCGCGGGCAGAGCTGCACCAAAACGTGCAACCGAATTTGCGGCTCGCGGCGCCGGCCCGGTGGTTTGCGACAACTCTGGCTCTATCCCGACCTGACCGCTCTGTCGCACACTCGCGGACAATGGCAAGACAAGGGATGCATGATGAGCGCTCTCGGTTGGGCATTGGATGTCGCGATGGACGGTAACAGCCCGGCGTCCGGTTCGGACCTCATCCGTCGCTGCCCCCGCACATGAGCTCCTCCGAAAATCACTGGGAGGTTGGCACCGATATCGGCGGCACCTTCACCGATATCATCGCGATCCGGCGCGATTCATCGGAGGCGCGGATCGCAAAGGTGCCGTCGCGCCCCGGCGCTCCGGTTCAGGCGATGCTGGAAGCGATCGAGGCGGTGGGCCTGCGCAAAAGCGAGGTCAGGCGCTTCGTCCACGGCACCACGCGCGTGACCAACGCTATCGTCGAGGGCCGGCTGCCGAAGGTGGCGCTGGTTGCGACCGAGGGCTTTGCCGATGTGCTCGAGATTGCGCGTTATCGCCGCCGCGATCTCTACCGTCTCGACGTTCCGCCGAAATCGCCGCCGCTCGTGCCGCCTGAGCGCTGCTTCGGGCTCGCCGAGCGCCTCGATCACGAGGGACGCGTGCTGAAGCCGCTGGAACAAGCGGAGATCGAGCGCCTGGTGGCCTGGCTGAAGGAGGCCGGCGTTCAGAGCGTCGCGGTGGCTCTGCTTCACGCCTATGCCAATCCGGTGCACGAAAAAATGCTCGGCGAGCGCCTCAAGGACGTCGTCGCCCATGTCTCGCTGTCGCACGAGGTCAATCCCGAGGCACGCGAATATGAGCGGACCTCGGCGACCGTGTTCAACGCCGCCGCGATGCCGATTGCGGTGGAATATCTGAGCGAGCTGGAGCAGCGGCTGCCGATCGGGCCGGGGTTGCAGGTGTTTCATTCCGCCGGCGCGATGATCCCGATCTCCGCGGTGAAACGTCGCCCGCTTGTGATGGCAATGTCGGGCCCGGCCGCCGGCGTCTCGGCGTCGGTCAGCATCGCGCGCCAGCTCGGCACGCCGCGCATGCTGACCTTCGACATGGGCGGCACCACGACGGACGTTTGCCTGATCGTCGACGGCCAGGCCGAGATGACCGACGGCCGCATGCTCGGCGACAAGCCGCTGCGCCAGCCGATGCTCGCGGTTCACTCCATCGGGGCGGGCGGCGGATCGATCGTGCGCAACGGCCCGGGTGGTCTGACCGTCGGGCCGGAGAGTGCCGGCTCCGAGCCGGGTCCGGCCTGCTACGGCCGCGGCGGCACCGAGCCAACCATCACCGACGCCAACGCCGTGCTCGGCTATCTCAATCCCGAAACCAAACTCGGCGACCGGATCGGCATCGACGTCCAGGCGGCCAGGCGCGTCATCGAGCCGATCGCGCAGGCGTTGGGGCTGAGCCTGACCGAAACGGCGCTCGGCATCATCAAGGTCGCCAACGCGACGATGGCCCGCGCGCTGCGCCGCGTCACGGTCGAGCGCGGCATCGACGGGCGCGACTGTACGCTGCTCGCCTTCGGCGGTGGTGGCCCCATGCATGCCGCGGGGCTCGCCGATCTCTACGGGATTGCGCAGGTCGTCGTGCCCAGCGCATCGAGCGCGTTCTCGGCGCTGGGCTGTCTCACCGCCGACTTCAGCTTCCTGCAGCAGCAGACCTTGCGCGCCGGTCTCGACGGCATCGATCTCGTACGCGTATCGGAGCGCATAGGGGCGCTCATTGACGATGCGTCGGCGCCGCTGATCGCCAACGGTGTCGCGAAGGCGGAGATCGAAATCGAGCTGGTGGCGCTGATGCGTTACGCGGCGCAGAACGACGCCATTCCAGTCCCGCTCGCACTGCCGCTCGACGTGATCAGGCTCAAGAGCGATTTTCTGGCGCGGCATCACGAACTCTTCGGCTATGCGACGAGCGAGCCCTGCGTCATCGAATCCGTGCGGGTGCAGGCGCGCCGGCCGTCGACAACGGTGGTGAGCCGGCCGGCGACAGCGGCGAGGGCGATGTCGTCAGGCACGCGCCTTTGCTCGTTCGACGGCTACCCCGACATCGCGACAGGGATCATCGACCGTGCCTCGCTGGCCGACACCGTCCGCGGCCCAGCCATCATTGAAGACGCCTGGTCGACCGTGGTGGTGCCGCCGGGTTGGCAGGCGAGGCCCGATGCCGCAGGCAATCTGTTCCTGACGCGGAGGGCAACATGAAGCTCGATCCGTTCGTCGTCGAGGTCATCCGGCACGGTCTCTCCGCTGCGGCCGAGGAAATGAGTCTGGTGATGACGCGGTCGGCGCGCTCGCCGCTGCTGCGCGAGGCCGGCGATTTGTCGTCGGCGATCACGGACGGCCATGGCGGCCTGGTCGGGCAGGGCCGCGACATCCCCATCCACCTTGGCGCGATGGCTTACACGGTCCCCGAATTGCTGAAGGTGGTGCCGCGCGACAGCCTGAACGACGGCGACGTGCTGATCTACAATGTCGGCGCGCTCGGCGGCAATCATCTCAACGACGTCAAGGTCGTGCGCCCCGTCTTCGTCGATGGCGAGATCGTGGCGTTCGCGGTCAGCCTCGCGCACTGGCCGGATATCGGCGGCACCTGGCCCGGCAGCTATTTTGCAAAAGCCATCGACACGTTCCAGGAGGCGATGCGTATCCCGCCGGTGCTGATCGCGACCGCAGCCGGCGTCATCGCGCCGATCGTGCAGCTGCTCAAGGCCAACGTCCGCGACGCCGAATCCTGCGAGGGTGATCTTCTCGCGCAGATCGCGGCAACCAAAGCCGGCGAACGGCGCATCGTCGATCTCTGCCGCGAGCACGGCAAGGCGGTGTTCACCGCGACGCAGTCGCGCCTGCACGATCTCTCCGAAATCGAGATGCGCGAGGCGTTGCGCGCCTTGCCGGACGGGATCTACGAAGGCGAAGATCATCTCGACGACGGCAGCGCGAACGACGCGCCCGCGCGTATCCACGTCAAGATTACCATTGCCGGCGACGAGGCGACCTTCGACCTTTCGGGGAGCTGTGACCGCGTCTCGAATTTCTGCAACACGACGCCGTTCATGGCGCGTTCGGCCGTCGCCTATGCCGCGCGCATCATGAGCGGGCGCGACATGCAGCAGAATGCCGGCGCGCTGCGCCCCCTGACCATTATCACCCGCCCGGGCTCGATCCTGGAGCCGGGTTGGTCGGCCTCCGTCGCCGCCGGCAACCACGAGACGTCGATGCGCATCGTCGATGCGATCTTCCGCGCCATGCAGGACACCATCCCCGAACGATTGTCGGCGGGCGGCGCCACCACCGCAGGCGTCCTGTTCTTTGCGCAGCCGCGGCAGGACGGTTCCTGGAAGATGCTCTACGAGGTCCACGGCGGCGGCGAAGGCGCGCGTCACGACCGGGCCGGCATCTCGGCGACCCGGGTGCATCTGTCCAACACCTCGAACACGCCGGTCGAGGTGATCGAAGCGAACTACGCGATCCGCCTCGAGCAGCAGGCCATCCGCCGGCAATCCGGCGGCGCCGGCGTCCACCGCGGCGGCGATGGCGTCGTGCGCGCTTACCGCATTCTGGCTCCGTCCATGCATCTGACCACCTGCATCGAGCGCATGGTGATTCCCCCGTTCGGCATGCAGGGCGGTGAACCCGGCAAGGCCTGTCGCATCTCGCTTGTCAGGCAGGGCGTAAACGTCGCGATCGACGGCAAATCCAACCTCGTGCTGCAGCACGGCGATCTCGTCACCGTCGAGACTTGCGGCGGCGGCGGCTACGGCGCTGAAGCTGCGGAGTGAAGGGATTGCGATGAGCAAATTGTTGCGAACCGGGCTGAACGCGGGCGACAACGCGCCTATGGCCGTGGTCGGCGGCGAGGGCGTCTATTTTCATCTTGCGGACGGCCGCAAGCTCATCGACGGCAGCAACACCGGCGGCGGTCTCGGTCACCGTCATCCCGCGATGGTGGAGGCGATCCGCCGCGCGGCGGATACGCCCGTCGTCAACGAGGGCTGGACCTGGGTCGGCCGCGAGCAGGCCGCCGACGATTTGATGGCGACGGCGTTCGGCGGTGAGGAGGATTGGGTTGGCGCAGTGCGCTTCTGCATCAGCGGCAGCGAGGCCAACGACATGGCGCTGTCGCTCTGCCAGGCCTTGACGCAGCGCTCGGCGCTAGCGACGCGTGAGCGTGCCTATCACGGCATCACGGGCCTGTCGCGCAGCATGACCGTGCAGCCGCAATGGCATGGCGGCCTTGCGGTGCACTCCGGCGGCTCCAGGCTACCGGCGCCGATGGCGCCGGTGCGAATCCTGCCGGCGCCGGATGGCGCGATCTACGGTGGGCCGGCCAGCAACAAGCCGCCGCGCGAATATCTGGCCGACGCCACGCGTCTGCTGTCGGATACCGCGGCGACGATCATCGACTACACCCAGGGCGGCATCTATTACGACGGCGCCTATCAGGACGAAGTGGCGCGCTGCGCGCGACAAGCGGGCTCATACTGGATCGCCGACGAGGTCGTCACCGGCGCGGGCCGCGCCGGGCGCTGGTTCGCGTTTCAGGGCGCCGAAAGTCGCCCCGATATCGTGACGCTCGGAAAGTCGCTCGGTGGCGGTGCGGCCGCAGTGGCGGCGGTCGTCGTGTCGAAAGAGATCGTCGAGCGGTTGAATGGCACGAGCTGGCAGAATTACGGCACCTTGCGGGGCCACCCGATCAGCATGGCCGCCGTCAGCGCTTACCTGAAGGTCATCAGCGAAGAGAAGATTCTCGAGCATGTGAAGAGCCTCGAAGAGCTGTTCAGCCGCCGCCTGCTCGCGATCGCGCAGAAACATCCCAGCGTCCAGCGCGTGGCGGGGCAAGGGTTGCACTGGACGGTGGAGCTGCACGGACCGGACTGGCGCTCCTGGCACGCCGACACCACCGAAGTGCCGATCGCCTCGCGCGTCGCGACGCGGGCGCTGGAAGCCGGCGCGGTGATCGGAACCAGCGGCGAGCAGGTTTCGCTGTTCCTGGCACCGCCGCTCGTCATGTCCGAACGTGAGGCCGACCAGCTTCTGGACGCGCTCGATCATGGCCTCGATGTCGCCGACGAGGAGCACCGATGAGCGCCGATCGCGCCACAAAAACTGTCCAACCCATCCGGCTGGAAACCTTCGGCGGTGCCGCGTTATGCTGCACGCGCCCGCAATTCGTTGAAGCTTTCACTTCCTCCAAGAGATCACCGGGAAATCGCTGATGCGTATCGTCAATGTTGCCGCCGCCCAGATGGGTCCGATCCAGAAGGCCGACAGCCGCGAGGCCGTGGTCAGGCGCATGATCGCGCTGATGGACGAAGCCAAGAGCAAGGGCGCCGATTTGATCGTCTATCCGGAACTGGCGCTGACGACATTCTTTCCGCGCTGGTACGCGGAGGACCGCGCCGAGTTCGACATCTGGTTCGAGCGTGAGATGCCGAACGCGGCGACGAAGCCGCTATTCGAGCGCGCAGCGCAGCACCAGATGGCGATGAACTTCGGCTATGCGGAGCTGACACCGGACGGCCATCACTTCAACACGGCGATCCTGACCGACAAGTCCGGCAAGATCGTCGGCAAATATCGCAAGGTCCATCTGCCGGGCCATGTGGAGTACGACACCAAGCGCTCGCACCAGCATCTGGAGAAACGCTATTTCGAGCCGGGCGATCTCGGCTTCAACGTCTGGCGTGAGCTGGGCGGCATCATCGGCATGGCCATATGCAACGATCGGCGCTGGCCGGAGACATATCGCGTGATGGGCCTGCAGGGCGTCGAGATGGTGCTGATCGGCTACAACACGCCCTCCGTCAACGCGGAGCGAAGCGAGGAGGGCGTCGAGAAGCGCCTGTTTCACAACCGCCTCTCGGTGCAGGCCGGCGCCTATCAGAATTCGACCTGGGTCGTCGCGGTCGCCAAGGCCGGCAATGAGGATGGCCACCCGCTGTTCGGCGGCAGCCTGATCGTCGATCCCAACGGCGAGATCGTCACTGAAGCCAGGACGGAGGACGATGAACTCCTGCTCCATCCCTGCGATCTCGATGCCACAAAGTTTGGCAAGACCACGATCTTCAATTTCGCGCAGCATCGCCGGATCGAGCATTACGGCCTGATCACCAGCCAAACCGGCGCGGTGCCGCCGCCGGAGAAATGACGCCGATGTCGGATAATGGCATATCCTTGCGCGAGCTTGATCCGCGCGATCGCTACAAGCTGCTCTGCGGCGTAATCGTGCCGCGGCCGATCGCGCTGGTGACGACATTGGACGAGAACGGGGCGGTCAATGCGGCCCCGTTCAGCTTCTTCAACGTGTTCTCCGAGAGCCCCGCGCTGATCGTGCTCGGCCTTCAGCACAAGCCGGATCACAGCCCGAAGGATACCACCCGCAACATCCATCGCGACGGCGAGTTCGTCGTGCACATGGTGGATGAGGCGCTCTCGGTGGCGATGAACGATTGCGCGGTCGATTTCCCCTCGGGCGACAGCGAGGTCGCGGCGACCGGGCTTGCGACGCTTCCCTCCGTCGATGTGAAAGTGCCGCGCCTCGCGGCAGCGCCCTTTGCGCTGGAATGCCGGCGCCATGTGGTGCTGAACTTCTCGCCCGACCGGGAACTGCTGGTTGGCGAGGTGCTCAGGATTCACGCCCGTGAGGGCCTGGTCGACGAGGCCAACATGTATGTCGATCTCGACGCCTATCGGCCGATCGGCCGCATGTTCGGCAATCTCTACACCACCCAGCGGGATGTCTTTTCGCTGACGCGCGAGAGCCACGCGCAATGGCGCGCGCGGCAGGACGCCAAAGAGCTGAAGGACGCCTAGTGAGCCGAGAACTGCACCGTGCCCAGCGCCATCGTGACGGCCGCCTGTGTCGGGTCGATCACGGGAATGCCCAGCGCGTCTTCGAGCGGGCGGCGATGGCGCGCCATGCCGGCGCAGCCCATCACGATGGCGCGGGCGCCGTCCTGGTCGCGCAGCGCACGGCCGATTTCGATCATCTTCGCGAGTGTTCCGTCGCCCGAGGCGGTCTCCGCGACGCTCATGTTGAGCGGCCGCTCGCCGGCGAGGCGATCGGTCAATCCCATCTGCCTGAGATAGCGCATGTGGCGCGGGATCGAGCGCTGCGCGATGGCGATGACGCCGAACGTTTCGGCGCGGGCGAGCGCGGTCAGCACGCCGCACTCGGCAATGCCGAATACCGGCCGTTCCGTGCCTTCGCGGCAGACCTGAAGGCCGGGATCGCTATAGCAGGCGATGACGAAGGCCGAAGAGCTGTTGTCGCTTTCCACCAGCCGTCGCAGCGGCATCGCGACGCCGTCGACGTCGGCCTGGCTCTCAATGCCGAACGGACCCTCTGCCAGCGACTGGCAGACCAGTTCCGGTCCGCCCTCGAAACCGAGCGGCCTCAAGGCCTCCTCCAGCCCTTGCGTGACTGCAGGGTTGGAGTTCGGATTGATGACGAGAATGCGTGGCCGGGACATGATGGTCTTCCTACGAAACGGAGATCATTTGCCCAAGCCTATCACGGAGTGCCTCATGACTGAACCCACCTACGACCTGATCATCCGCGGCGGACGCGTCGCCACGACCACCGATGTCTTCGAGGCCGACGTTGCCATCTCCGGCGAGACCATCGCGGCCATCGGCCGCGGGCTTCCGGCGGCCAGGCGCGAGATCGATGCGCGCGGCAAGTTGGTGCTGCCTGGCGGCGTCGACAGCCACGCCCATATCGAGCAGCTGTCGGCCGCCGGTATCATGAATGCCGACACGTTCGAGAGCGCGACCGTCTCTGCCGCTTTCGGTGGCACCACCACGGTGATCCCGTTCGCCGCCCAGCATGTCGGCATGAAATTGCCGCAGGTGGTGGAGGATTATCACGCGCTGGCGAAGAAGGGCGCGGTGATCGACTACGCCTTTCACATGATCATTGCGGACGCGACCAAGGAGACGGTCGAAGAGCATATTCCGGCGCTGGTGAAGCAGGGCCACGCCTCGATCAAGATCTTCATGACCTATGACCGGCTCAAGGTCGACGACGAGCCGTTGCTCGACATCCTGCTCGCGGCGCGCCAGTCCGGCGCGATGCTGTGCGCCCATGCCGAGAACCACGGCATCATCGCCTGGATGGTCAAGCGACTGCTCGCGCGCGGCTACACCATGCCGAAATACCATGCCGTCAGTCATGCCCGTGTGTCGGAAGCGGAAGCTTTCACCCGGCTGATCGGCATGGCGGCGCTGATCGACCAGCCGATCATGATCTTCCATGTCTCGACCGCCGAAGGCGCCAAGGTGATCCGCGACTCGCGCGGGCAGGGGCTGAAGGTGTTCGCGGAGACTTGTCCGCAATATCTGTTCCTCACCGCCGCCGATCTCGACAAGCCCGGCGCCGAAGGCGCCAAGTGGATGTGCAGCCCGCCACCGCGCACGCATGCAGATCAGGAGGCGCTGTGGCAGTCGCTGTCGCTCGGCGACCTCCAGACCATCTCGTCGGATCACGCGCCCTATCGCTTTGACGAGACCGG
This sequence comes from Bradyrhizobium sp. Rc3b, assembly GCF_900114915.1. GTDB lineage: Bacteria > Pseudomonadota > Alphaproteobacteria > Rhizobiales > Xanthobacteraceae > Bradyrhizobium. Next base: position 66,965 of record NZ_FOUS01000006.1, on the reverse strand, counting down.
CAAGCTGCGCGCCGGATCCAACCCCAATTTCAAGCAGGTCGCGAACGGGCTGCCGGGGCTGGAGCTGCGGCTGCCGCTGCTGTTCGACGCGATGGTCTCGAAGGGGCGGCTGGGCCTGGACAAGTTCGTCGAGCTGACCTCGACCGCGCCGGCAAAGATCTACAATCTGCACCCGCGCAAGGGCTCGATTGCGGTCGGCGCCGATGCCGATATCGCGATCTGGGATCCGAACCGCGAGGTCACGATTGCGGACGAGATGATGCATGATCTTACCGGCTACACGCCGTTCGCGGGGCGCAAGCTGAAGGGCTGGCCGGTGTCGGTGCTGTCGCGCGGCCGGGTCATCATCGACGGCGACAAGTGCCTCGCGAGCGCCGGCAGCGGAAAATTCCTGGCGCGCAGCGGCGGCGAGGCGGCGAAGCCGACGGGCCGGCTGGTCGCCGACATGGATCCGGAACGGAATTTCGGGGCCAAACTGCTGTGATCGTGGATCGCGCGCGATGAAAATCGTCATCTTCGGCGGCACCGGCTTTGTCGGCCTCAACCTCGCCGAGGTGCTGCTCGCGCGCGGGCACGAGGTGACGCTGTATGATCGTAAGCAACTTCCAGCGGGAGCGGAGCGGTCCTTTGCCGATCACCGGGAGCGGCTTACGATTGTTCAGGGCGAGATCACAGACGTCGAGAGGATCGACGCGCTCATAAAGAACGGTTGCGATGCGATCGTCCTTGGCGCTGCCATAACGGCCGGGGACCAGCTCGAACGGTCCGTCACCTCGAATATCCTCGAGATCAACGTGATGGCTCAGATACCGATCTTGAGCGCGGCGAACCGCCGTGGCGTTCGACGCGTGGTCAACCTCTCTTCCGCTTCCGCCTATGGTGCTGCGGGGCAGCGCCATCCGGTATTGGACGAGGAGACGCCCTGCGATCCAGTTTCCTTTTACGCGATCAGCAAGTTTACCTCGGAGCGATCGGTGGCACGCCTTGCCGAGCTGTGGGGCGGCGATTTCCTGAGCGTACGTTTGAGTGCGGTGTTCGGTCCGTGGGAACGGATCGGGAAGGTGCGAGATACGCCAAGCCTCCAGTTCCAGATTCTCGCCGAGTTCGCCCGCGGTGAGCCGGCGCTTCTTCCCGCGCCGGGCACCAAGGATTGGACCTACGCGCCCGACGCCGCCGAAGCGGTGGCGGTGCTGATCGAGGCCGAGCGGCCGCGCCACCGGCTCTACAACATCTCCAGCGGTGCGGCCTGGTCGGCGCTGCAATGGGGCGAGGCCTTTGCGGCGTTGCATCCCGGGCTGCAATGCCGGCTGGCCGCGCCGGGAGAAAGAACCGTCATCAAGCTCCACGGCGGGGATCGGGCGCCGCTGTCGGTCGAGCGGATGGCCGATGAGTTCGGCTGGCGCGCCCGGTTCGGCTGCGCGGAGTCGGCCGCTGCGATGAGCGCCTGGTGGATGCAGCACAAGGATGGGATCTGACATGCGGCTGCAGGGGCGCACGGCCATCATCACCGGAGCGGGCTCGGGCATCGGCCGGGCCAGCGCAAATCTGTTCGCGGAGGAGGGCGCGCATCTCGCTCTGGTCGATCGCGATGCCGCAGGGCTCGAAGAGACGTTGCGCTTGGTGGGCGAGGCCACGACGCATGTCGGCGACGTCGGCGATGCCGCATTCGCCGAGACCGTCGTAAGCGACGTTGTCTCTCGGCACGGCCGGCTCGACATCCTGATGACGGCGGCCGGATTTTCCGTCGGCGGCACGGTGCTGACCACGGATCCGGACGATTGGGATGCCGTGTTCCGCACCAATGTCGGTGGCACCTGGCTGTGGGCGCGGGCCGCGGTGCCGCAGATGCAGCGGCAGAACAGCGGCTCCATCATCACGCTGGCCTCGCAACTCGCGATCGCCGGCGGCAAGGGCAACAGTGCCTACATCGCTGCCAAGGGCGCCATCGTCAGCCTCACCCGCACGATAGCGGTGGATTTCGCCACCGACGGCATCCGCGTCAACGCCATCGCGCCGGGTGCGATCGACACGCCGATGCTTCGCCGCAGCTTTGCCCGGCATGGCAATGCCGACGAGGTGCGCGAAGCCTCCCGCAACCGCCATGCCATGAAGCGGTTCGGCGTGGCTGAGGAGATCGCGCAGACCGCGCTGCATCTGGCGAGCGACGCATCCTCGTTCACGACCGGCACGGTGATGGTGGTCGACGGAGGTTGGCTCGCGGCATGAGTGATGCGCTGACACAGCTCGAAGCGGGCATTCGCGCCGATCTCGCCAGGATCGCGCATCCCGGCGCCGCCTGGCTCGAACCGAAGATGGGGCCGGACGGCAAGCCCGCTCTGGACGTGCTCATCGTCGGCGCTGGCCAATCCGGCGTGGCCATCGGCTTCGGTCTGATGCGCTCCCGCGTCAGCAACATCCTGCTGCTCGACAAGGCCGCGGAGGGGATGGAGGGGCCGTGGCTGACCTATGCCCGCATGCCGACCTTGCGCAGCCCGAAGGACTATACGGGGCCCGACCTCGATATCCCGAGCCTGACATATCAGTCCTGGCATGAAGCCCGCTTCGGCAAGGAGAGCTGGCAGGGGCTTGGCCTGATCGAGCGCGAGCATTGGGCGGACTATCTGCTCTGGCTGCGACGCACGATAGACCTGCCTGTGCGCAACGGCTGCGAGCTTCTGGAGATTGCGCCGGCGGCCGATGGCCTGCTGGCTGCCATCGTGAAACGATCCGGAGAAGTCGAGACGCTCCATGCGCGCAAGATCGTGCTGGCGACGGGACAGGAGGGCATGGGCGGCTGGATGATCCCCGAGCCGCTGCGCGATCTTCCTACACGTTCGGTCGCAACCGTCGCCGACGAGATCGATTTCGAAAACCTTCGCGGCAAGCGCGTCGCCGTGATCGGTGCCGGCGCATCAGCGTTCGACAATGCGGCCACGGCGCTGGAGGCGGGCGCCAGTGAGGTGCACCTGCTCTGTCGGCGCGAGCAGATCCAGGTGATCCAGCCCTATCGCTGGCTGACCTTCCGCGGCTTCCTGCGCCACCTCAGCGATCTCGACGATGCCTGGCGTTGGCGCTTCATGCGCGCCATCCTGGAAATGCGGGAAGGATTTCCGCAAGCGACCTACGACCGCTGCGCGCGCCACGCCAATTTCACATTGCATGAGGGTGCGCCGCTCGAGGCCGCGTGCGCGACCGGAAAAGGTATTGAATTGCACACGCCGCTTGGCGCCATCGCGGCGGACTTCGTCATCTGCGGCACCGGTATCGATATGAACTTTGCCGCGCGCGGCGAGCTCAGTCGATTTTCTGGCAATATCGCGACCTGGGCCGACCGTTATCAGCCGCCGGACAACGAGCGCAACGCGCGGCTCGGCCGCTTCCCCTATCTCGCCGACGATTACGCCTTCACCGAGCGCGTGCCGGGCGAGACGCCCTGGATCTCCGACATCCATCTGTTCGCCATCGCCTCGACCATGAGTTTCGGCCCGTCGGGGTCATCAATCAACGCGATGACGACGGCCGTGCCGAAGCTGGTCCACGGCCTGACGCGTGGCCTATTCCGCGCCGATGTTGCGCGGCACTGGGCCTCGCTCAGCGCCTACGACGTGCCGCAGGCCGTGGTCACGCGGAGGGCGGGAAAGATAGGAGAAGCGCGATGATTATCCATGCGCCGCCGCGACGATGCGCCTCTGCGAGACTGGCGCGCAACTTGCTTCTTTCTTAACCTGCCTTGCTGGCATTCTTGTTCGAAATTCGGGGAAAAACCAATGCGTTTTGTGTCTTTCAGGCCGGCGTCCTCCGTGCTCGCCGCCGCTGCGCTGTTGCTCGTCGCCACCGCGCCTTCGCAGGCGCAAACCCGGGCGGAGACGCTGCGCTATGTCACCGGCGCATCCGTCAACACGCTCGATCCCAACATCCCCGGCTCGACGCGGGAATCGTTCGCGCTGAGCATGAGCACCTATGACCGGCTGGTGGCGTTCGGCCGCAAGCAGCTCAATGGCAAATGGGTGTTCGATCTCGACAAGATCACCGGCGAGCTCGCCGAATCCTACGACGTCAGTCCCGATGGTCTGAAGCTGACCTTCCGCCTGCGCAAGGACGCAAAATTCCAGGACGGCTCGCCGGTCACGGCCGAGGACGTGAAATGGTCGCTCGATCGCTGCGTCACCGCGCCGATCCTCGGCAAGGCGCAGCTGCTCACGGGCTCCCTGACGTCGGCCGATCAGTTCAAGGTGATCGATCCTCTCACGATCGAGGTAACGTTGCCGAAGCCCGACAAGCTCGCGCTGCCGAACCTCGCCACCGTCTATCCCATGATCATCAATTCGAAGGTGGCGAAGGAGCATGCGACCGCGGATGATCCCTGGGCCACCGCCTGGCTGAAGGAGCACACTGCCGGCAGCGGCGCCTATGTGATCGAGACGTTCAAGCCGGGCGAGCAGGTGATCGTCAAGCGCAACGAGGCCTGGAATCGCGGTTCGCCCGATAAGCCGGCGTTCTTCAAGCGCGTGATCATCCAGTCGGTGCCGGAGCCGGCGACCCGCGCCAATCTGGTCGAGCGCGGCGATGCCGATCTCGTGGTCGATCTCCAGGCCAGCGACGTGCAGTCGCTGGAGGCCAAGGGCAAGCTGAAGGTGATCTCGACCCCGCAATACAATTCGATCACCTTCGTCTCGATGAACAACCAGATCCCGCCCTTCGATAACGTCAATGTCCGCCGCGCCGTCGCCTTTGCGCTGCCCTATGACGACATGTTCAAGGCCGCTCTGTTCGGCCGCGGCGCGCCGCTGTTCGGTGCGAGCTGGCCGGACGGCAAGCCGCTGAACGGCATCTATCCGTTCCAGCAGCCCGTCAAGATCGACCTCGACAAGGCCAGGGAATATCTCAAGGCCGCAGGGCTCCCCGAGGGCTTCTCGACCACCTTCAGCTTCAATGTAGGCCAGGCCTCGACCGCCGAGCCGATGGCGGCGCTGGTCAAGGAGTCGCTCGGCAAGATCGGGATCAAGGTCGACATCCAGAAGCTGCCGGACGCGCAGATGTCGACGCAGATCAACGAGAAGAAGCTGCCCTTTTACACCGAAGGCATCGTCGCGTGGCTGCCGTCCACGGACTACTTCTACCGCAACTTCTACACCGGCAATCAGCGCTGGAACTACAGCTCGATCAACAACCCGGACCTTGCCGCGATCGCGCAGGAAGCCCGCTTCGAGCCGGATAAGGCGAAGTATGAGGAAGCGGGCCGCAAGCTCAACGCGATGCATTTCGATTTGATGCCGCAAATCATGCTGTGGCAGCCGAACCAGGATGCGGTGATGGCGTCCTCGATCGAGGGCTACACCTACGAGTTCCACCGCCAGGTCGACTATCGCGATGTCAGCCGCAAGTGATAGCGTCAGTCCAAAGGAGCTCTAGAAGGTGAGGACCGGTCTTGGCGCAACGATGGTGCGGGCGGGCAGGCGGCTGCTGTCGTCGCTGCCGGCGCTGTTCGGTGTGCTGGTCTTCACTTTCCTCCTGATGCGCGTCCTGCCCGGCGACCCCGCGGTGTTCTTCGCCTCCGGGCCCAATGCCGGCAAGGAGGAGATCGAGCAGATCCGCAAGCAGATGGGGCTCGACAAATCGGTGCCGGAGCAGCTCGTGTTCTACCTCTCCGACATCGGCCGCGGCAATCTCGGCCGCTCCATGATGACCGGGCAGCCGGTGCTGAAGGATCTGCGCGAGCGGCTGCCGGCCTCGCTCGAGCTCACCTTCACCGCGCTCCTGATCGCGCTGATCGCCGCGGTGCCGCTCGGCGTGGTCGCGGCCTTGAAGCCGGGCTCGGTCGTCGATCACGGCGTCCGGCTGTTCTGCGCGCTCGGCGTCTGCGTGCCGACCTTCGTGTCGGGCCTGCTGCTGATCTACGTCTTCTACTATCTGCTCGGCCTTGCACCCGATCCGACAGGGCGGATCGACGTCTTCACGTCGCTGCCGCCGCAGCACACCGGGTTTCTCTCGATCGACTTCCTGCTCGCCGGTGATTTCGAGGGATGGTGGGCGGCCTGCAAGCAATTGATCCTGCCGGCGGTGAGCATGGCGCTGTTCGTGATCGCGCCGCTGGCGCGGATCACGCGTGCCTCGATGCTGGTCTCGCTCGGCAGCGACTTCGTGCGCACCGCGCGCTCGGTCGGGTTGTCCTGGCGCAAGGTGGTCGTGACCTACGCGCTGCGCAATGCGATCCTGCCCGTCATCACCATCGCCGGCATCGTGTTCTCGACCATGCTGGGCGCCAATGTGCTGGTGGAGAAGGTGTTCTCCTGGCCGGGCGTTGCCTCCTACGCGCTCGATGCGCTGCTATCCTCCGACTATGCGCCGGTGCAGGGCTTTGTGCTGCTGATGGCCAGCCTGTTCGTGCTGGTTAATCTGGTCGTGGACATCTGCTACGGCATCGCCGATCCCAGGGTCTCGATCGGATGACCAGCGCAACCCTCCGCCATTCGGTCTGGATCCTGCGCGGCAACCCGCTCACCGCCGTTGCCGCCACCGGTGTACTCCTGTTCGTGCTGGTTGCGATCTTCGGACCGTGGATCGTGCCTTACGATCCCGTAGCCTCCAACGTCTCGGAGGCGTTGCTGCCGCCGAGCGCGGCGCACATCGCCGGCACCGACCAACTCGGACGCGACGTGTTCAGCCGTCTCATCATCGCCGCGCGTCTTGATCTCGCCATTGCGGTCTCGGCCGTCGGCATCTCCTTCGCGATCGGTGCGGTGGTCGGCTCCTTCTGTGGCTATGCCGGCGGCCGGCTCGACCGCGGGGTCGGCCGTTTCGTCGACGTGATGATGGCCTTTCCGCTGTTCGTGCTGGCGATGGCCATGGTCGCAGCCCTCGGCAACCGGATCGAGAACATCGTGATCGCAACCGCGATCATCAATCTTCCCTTCTACATCCGCTTCGCGCGGGCCGAGGTCAATGTCCGCCGGAATGTCGGTTGGGTCGAGGCGGCGCGGGCCTGCGGCGAGAGCCATTTCTCGGTGGTGCTGCGCTTCCTGCTGCCGAACATCCTGCCGGCGATGGCGGTGCAGATCTCGCTCAACCTCGGCTGGGCCATTCTCAACGCCGCGGGCCTGTCCTTCATCGGTCTGGGCGTCAAGCCGCCGACGCCGGAATGGGGCATCATGGTAGCGGAAGGCGCGCGCTTCATCTCGACCGGGCGGTGGTGGCTGGTCGCATTTCCGGGGCTGGCGCTGATGATGGCCGTGCTGTGCTTCAATCTCCTCGGGGACGGGATGCGGGACATTCTCGACCCCCGCATGCGCACATGAGCGAGGCGCTGCTCAACATTGACGACCTCCACGTCGCGTTCTCGACGCGACGCGGCATGGTCGAGGCCGTGCGCGGCGTGACGCTCACCGTCGAGAAGGGCGAGATGCTCGGCCTCGTCGGCGAGAGTGGCTCGGGCAAGTCGGTGACCGGCTTTGCCACGACGCGGCTGCTCGACGCGGCCGGCCGCGTTACCGGCGGCAAGATCCTGTTTCGCGGGCAGGACGTGACAAAACTCAGGGGCGACGACCTTCGTCAGCTCCAGGGCGCCGCGATGTCGATGATCTTCCAGAACCCGCGGGCGGCGCTCAATCCGATCCGGGCCATCGGCCTGCAGATCGCGGACGCAATCCTCACCCATAAGCGCATCTCGAAAGAGGCCGCGCGGGGCGAGGCGCTGGACCTGCTGCGCGCCGTTCAGATCCGTGAGCCCGAGGCGCGGATGAACGCCTATCCGCATGAGCTCTCCGGCGGCATGTGCCAGCGCGTCATGATCGCGATCGCGATCTCCTGCAATCCCGCGCTGCTGATCGCGGACGAGCCGACCACCGGCCTCGACGTCACCACGCAAAAAGTGGTGATGGATCTCCTGGCGGACATCGCCGCCGCGCGCGGCATGGCCACGATCCTGATCACGCACGATCTCGGGCTCGCGGCGCGCTATTGCCGCCGTATTGCCGTGATGGAACGTGGCCGCATCGTCGAGGAGGCGAGTCCCAGGACACTCTTCAGCGCGCCACAGCACGCCTATACGAGGCGCCTGGTCGCGGCATCGCCGACCGCGACGTCCCGTATCGAAGATCTCGTGACGGAAGAGGAGCGGGAGCGCTACGCGACTGTCGTCGGCAAGCCCCGAGCGGAGCTCGCGCACGGCACGCCGCCGCTTCTGGAGGTGCGAAAACTGGCAAAGCGTTTCGACCAGGGCTCTGCTGCGGTGGCCGACTTCTCGATGACGATGGCCGGTGGCGAGAGCGTCGGTCTCGTCGGCGAGTCCGGGTCCGGCAAGAGCACGACGTCGCGGATGATCTGCCGCCTGATCGACCCGAGCGAAGGCGACATCGTGTTCGACGGGCATTCGATCGGCCACGTGGCCTCGCGCGACTTTCACCGCTCGCCCTTGCGCAAAGACATTCAGATGGTGTTCCAGGATCCGAACGAGAGCCTCAACCCGCGCTTTACGGCCTTCGATTGTATCGCCCACCCCCTGATGCGGCTTGGCGGCATGCGGGCGGGTGAGGCGCTGCGCGAACGGGTGGAAGAATGTGCGGAGCGGGTCGGGCTGCCGCTGGATCTGTTGCCGCGCTTTCCGCACCAGCTCTCCGGCGGCCAGAAGGCCCGCGTCGGCATCGCCCGCGCCATCGCCTGCCGGCCGCGGCTGCTGGTGCTGGACGAGCCGACGGCCGCGCTCGACGTCTCGGTGCAGGCGGTTGTGCTGCAACTGCTCGACCGCCTCAGGCGCGAGAACGACATCGCGCTGCTGTTCGTCAGCCACGATCTCAACGTGGTGCGCATGCTTTGCGACCGCACCATCGTGCTGCGCAATGGCGGAATCGTCGAGCAGGGCGAGAGCCGGGCGCTGTTCGACAATCCGAAGACGGACTACACGCGCAAGCTGGTCGAGGCCATCCCGCATATCGAGACCGGCGAGATGCTGGCGGCAGCTCTGTGAGGCCTGGGCCGGCCCAAAAGACATTGAGATCCCGCTGGCGAAGGTCCGGTTAGTGGCATACCATTTGCACGCCAACGGGTTCTGGTTTCACCTGCTCTTGGCCAACGATGGCCGGCATCACGGCATTAACGGGAGGACTTCATGGATCGCAGGACCGTATTGAAGGGACTGGCTGGCGCGGGCGGTCTGGCATTGACGGGCCTCTCGGCCCCCGCGATCGCGCAAGGCGCATCAGCCCGCACCCTCCGCTTCGTGCCGCAAGCCAATCTCGCCAATTTCGATCCGATCTGGGGCACGCAATATGTCGTGCGCAATGCCGCCGCGCTGGTCTGGGACACGCTTTACGGCATCGACGCGCAGCTGCAGCCGCAGCGGCAGATGGTCGAGTCCGAGGAGACTTCGGACGACGGCAAGATCTGGACGTTCAAGCTGCGCCCCGGTCTCAAGTTCCACGACGGCGAGCCGGTGCTGAGCAAGGATGTCGTCGCGAGCCTGTCGCGCTGGGCTGCGCGCGATCCGATGGGGCTGATGATCCTCGCCAACCAGCAGGAATTGACCGTCGTCGACGACCGCACCTTCAAATGGGTCTTGAAGCAGCCCTTCCCGAAAATGCTCTACGCGCTCGCCAAGAACAACGCGCCGTGCTCCTTCGTCATGCCCGAGCGCATTGCCAAGACGGATCCGTTCAAGCAGATCACCGAGTATGTCGGCTCCGGGCCGATGAAGTTCGCCAAGGGCGAATGGGTGCCAGGCGCCAAGGCCGTGTTCGAGAAGTTCACCGACTACGTGCCGCGCCAGGAGAAGCCGTCGTGGCTCGCAGGCGGCAAGCAGATGCAGCTCGATCGCATCGAATGGATCGTGATGCCGGATCCGGCCACCGCGGCCGCCGCCCTGCAGAACGGCGAGGTCGACTGGTGGGAGAACCCGATCGCCGATCTCGTGCCCGTGCTGAAGAAGAACAAGAACATCAGCGTCGATATCGGCGATCCCCTCGGCAATATCGGCTCGTTCCGCATGAACCATCTGTTCGCGCCGTTCAACGACGTGCGGGCGCGGCGCGCGGTGCTGATGGCGATGAGCCAGGAAGACTACATGCGCGCGATCGTCGGCGACGACAACGCATTGTGGAAATCGCTGCCTGGCTTCTTCACGCCGGACACCCCGCTCTACAGCGAGTTGGGTGGCGAGATCCTGAAGGGCAAGCGCGATCTCGATGCGGCCAAGAAGCTGCTGGCCGAGAGCGGTTATTCCGGCCAGCCGGTGACGTGCCTCGTGGCGCAGGATCAGCCGATCACCAAGGCGCAAGGCGACGTCACCGCGGATCTCCTGAAGCGGCTCGGCATGAATGTCGACTTCGTCGCGACGGACTGGGGCACGGTCGGCTCGCGCCGCGCGGCGAAGACGCCGCCCGGGCAGGGTGGCTGGAACATGTTCCACAGCTGGCATGCCGGCGCCGACTGCATCACGCCCGCCGCCTACACCGCCATCCGCGCCAATGGCGAGAAGGCCTGGTTCGGCTGGCCCAATAGCCCGAATACCGAGAAGGAGATCACGACCTGGTTCGACGCCAAGAATCTCGAGGAGGAGAAGGCGGCGATCGGGCGGGTCAACAAGGCCGCGCTCGAGGATGTCGTCTATGCGCCGACCGGCTTCTTCCTGACCTACACAGCCTGGCGCAAGAACGTCTCCGGCATCACCAAGGGGCCGCTGCCGTTCTTCTGGGGCGTGTCGAAGTCTGCATGATCGTGCGTTGAGGCCAGATGCTCTCCTACATCCTCCGTCGCATCGTCGCGACCCTGCCGGTCATGGCCATCGTCGCGCTGTTCGTGTTCAGCCTGCTCTACATCGCGCCGGGCGATCCCGCCGTGGTGATCGCGGGCGACCAGGCGAGCCCGGAGGATGTGGAGCGCATCCGCCAGAGCCTCGGTCTCGATCGCCCCTTCCTGGTCCAGTTCGGAAGCTGGGTCTGGCGTATCCTGCACGGCGATCTCGGCACCTCGATCTTCACCAATTTGCCGGTCTCGGCGATGATCGGGCAGCGCCTCGGACCGACGCTGTCGCTGATGATCGTCACGCTGCTGCTCACGATCGTGGTGGCGGTGCCGCTCGGCGTGGTGGCGGCCTGGAAGGCCGGCAGCCTGATCGACCGCGTCATCATGGGCTTTGCCGTGTTCGGTTTCTCGCTGCCCGTCTTCGTGGTCGGCTACATGCTCGCCTACATCTTCGCGCTCGAGCTCGAATGGCTGCCGGTGCAGGGCTATACGCCGCTCAACCAAGGCTTCTGGCCCTGGCTCGAGAACCTGATCCTGCCGGCGATCGCCCTCGGCTGCGTCTACATTGCCCTGGTCGCGCGCATCACCCGCGCCGCCATGCTCGAAGTCTTGCAGCAGGACTATATTCGCACCGCCAAGGCCAAGGGCTTGGGGCAGGGCGGCATCCTGTTCATCCACGCGCTGAAGAACGCGGCGGTGCCGATCGTGACCGTGATCGGGATCGGTATCGCGCTGCTGATCGGCGGCGCGGTGGTGACCGAGAGCGTGTTCGCGATTCCCGGCCTCGGCCGGCTCACGATCGATGCCATCCTGCGCCGCGACTATCCCGTCATCCAGGGCATCGTCCTGCTGTTCAGCTTCGTCTACGTCCTCGTCAATCTGATGATCGACGTCATTTACACGCTCGTTGACCCGAGGATCCGCTATTGACCGATACGACCGTCAATCCGCAATCGCTTCCGGCCGGGCTCGTTCTTGCGCCACAACTGCCTGAAATCCTGCGGCCGGTCACGATCCGGCGCGGCTTCGTCGGGTTCTTGCGCGGCCATCCCACGGTCGCGATCGGCGGCGCGCTGCTGCTGGCGCTCGTCCTGATCGCGATCTTTGCGCCCTATCTCTGGACGGTCGACCCGACCGCGCTCGCCCCCGCCAAGCGCACCCGGGCGCCGTCGGCCGATTTCTGGTTCGGCACCGACGTGCTCGGCCGCGACATCTATTCACGCGTACTGTTCGGTGCGCGGGTCTCGCTCACGGTCGGCCTGTCGGTCGCTATCTTCGCATCCGTGGCCGGCCTGGCCATCGGCATGGTCTCCGGCTTCATCCGCTGGGCCGACGGCATTCTGATGCGCTTCATGGACGGCTTGATGTCGATCCCGCCGATCCTGCTGGCGATCGCGCTGATGGCGCTGACGCGGGGGAGCGTCGGCAACGTCATCCTCGCCATCACCGTTGCCGAGATCCCGCGCGTTTCGAGGCTCGTGCGCAGCGTGGTGCTGTCGTTGCGCGAGCAGCCTTATGTGGATGCCGCAATCGCCTGCGGCACGCGCACGCCGATGATCATCCTGCGCCACATCCTGCCCAATACGCTTGCGCCCATGCTGGTGCAGGCGACCTATATCTGCGCCAGCGCCATGATCACCGAGGCGATCCTGTCCTTCATCGGCGCCGGCACGCCGCCGACCATTCCGTCCTGGGGCAACATCATGGCCGAGGGCCGCGCGCTGTGGCAGGTCAAGCCCTACATCGTGTTCTTTCCGGCGGCCTTCCTCTCGGTCACCGTGCTTGCGGTGAATCTACTCGGCGACGGTCTCCGCGATGCGCTCGATCCGCGCATGGCCAAGCGTCTCTGACCGGGGTTGATCGCGATGGCGCTGCTCGAAGTCGAAAACCTCCAGACCCACTTTCGTACCCCGGGCGGCATCAACCGCGCGGTGGATGGGGTGTCCTTCCATGTCAACGAGGGCGAGACGCTCGCCATCGTCGGTGAATCCGGCTGCGGCAAGTCGGTGACATCGATGTCCTTGATGCGGCTGATCCCGGAGCCGCCGGGCAGGATCGCAGGCGCGATCCGCTTTGCAGGGAGAGACCTGCTGCAACTCTCCGATCGCGAGATGCGCGCGATCCGCGGCAACGACATCTCGATGATCTTTCAGGAGCCGATGACGAGCCTCAATCCGGTGCTGACCGTCGGCCGGCAGATCCGCGAGACCTTGATGATCCATCAGGGCCTGGACAAGCAGGCCGCCGAGGCGCACGCGATCGAGATGCTGACGCTGGTTGGCATCCCCGAGCCGAAACGCCGCGTGCGCGAATATCCGCACCAGCTCTCCGGCGGCATGCGCCAGCGCGTCATGATCGCGATTGCGCTGGCCTGCAATCCCAAGCTTCTCATTGCCGACGAGCCGACCACCGCGCTCGACGTGACGATCCAGGCGCAGATCCTGAAGCTGATGCTGGACCTCAAGCGACGGGTCGGCGCGGCCATCATCCTGATCACCCACGATCTCGGCGTCGTCGCGGAGATCGCTGAGCGCGTCATGGTGATGTATGCGGGCCGCAAGGTCGAGGAGGCGCTGGTGGCAGAACTGTTCCGCGCGCCGCGGCATCCCTATACGCAAGGCTTATTAGGTGCGGTGCCGCGGCTCGGCTCGTCGCTGACGGGCACGGCAAGACGGCTCGCCGAAATTCCCGGGCAGGTGCCCGATCTCAGAAAGCCGATCACCGGCTGCGTCTTTGCCGGCCGCTGCGCGCTTGCGACCGATCTCTGTCGTCAATATGCGCCGGGGCTCGAAGAGAAAGGCCCTCGTCACGTCGCCGCCTGCCACTATGCGGCCAAGGGAGCTGTCGCGGCATGAGCCCTCCGCTGCTCCAGGTCAACGACCTCAAGAAGCACTTTCCGGTCAAGTCCGGCCTGTTCGGCCGCAAGTCCGAATTCGTCTATGCGGTCGATGGCGTCTCCTTCGAGATCGCGCGCGGCGAGACGCTGTCGCTGGTCGGTGAGTCCGGCTGCGGCAAGTCGACGGTCGGGCGCGCCATTTTGCGGCTGTTCGACATCACCGCAGGGCAGGTCATCCTCGACGGCCAGCGTATCGACGACGCACATCCGGGCACGATGCGCCAGATGCGCCGGCGCGTGCAGGTGGTGTTCCAGGACCCGTTCTCCAGCCTCAATCCGCGCATGCGGGTGCGCGACATCCTGGCCGAACCGATCCGGAATTTCGGCCTCGCCAAATCCGCCGAGGATCTCGAGGTCCGCGTCACCTCTCTGATGGACACCGTGCGCCTGCCGCGCGAGGCGCTGAACCGCAGGCCGCACGAGTTCTCCGGCGGCCAGCGCCAGCGCATCGGCATCGCCCGCGCGCTCGCGGCCGAGCCCGAGCTGATCGTGTGCGACGAGGCGGTCTCGGCGCTCGACGTCTCGGTCAAGGCGCAGATCGTCAATTTGCTGCAGGATCTCCAGAGCGAGTTCGGCCTCGCGTTGCTGTTCATCAGCCACGACCTCGCGATCGTCGAGCACATGACCCACCGCGTGGCCGTGATGTATCTCGGCAAGATCGTCGAGATAGCGCCGCGCCGAGAGATCTTTGCCGCGCCAAGGCATCCCTACACCAGAGCGCTGCTGTCCGCGGTGCCGCTCCCCGAGCCCGGCGCCCAGCGCAATCCCATCATCCTCAAGGGTGACGTGCCGAGCCCGATCAATCCGCCGAAGGGATGCCGCTTCCACACCCGCTGCCCGCTCGTCTTCGATCGCTGCCGGGTCGAAGAGCCGGTGCTTCGCGCAGTTGGGACCGAGCAGTGGGTGGCCTGTCATCTCGAAGACGGAACTGTGGCGACGAGCGGCTGAAGGGTGAGATTCGCGCCGGAAATTCGTCAGCAAAAACAACCCCATTCTACTGTGCATGGGGTTGTTCTCGCATTTTTGATGGGGCCCGGCCTCAACCCTGCCGGCGCAGGAAGCCCGTGATCGTCACCTTTTCCCAGATGCCGGCCGCGGCAAAGGGGTCGGCACGGTTGAAGGCCTCGACGTCGCCACGGCCGGGGGCCTCGATCAGGAACAGGCTGCCGATCATGGTTTGACCATCGTCGGAGACGAGCGGCCCCGACATCACGATCTTGACGCCGAAGCGCGAGGTGTCGCTCAGGAACGCCTTGTGGGCATCGTAGTTGGCGAGCCGGGTCGGCAGCGCGCCGGCGCGGTCGACGGCGTGAATGGCGAACAGCATGGTGGTCTCCGTTTCTTGACTTTGGTTCTTGGGACGGCCGCGAGAGGCGGCCGTCCGGACGTGATGGGTGGACTTACTTCGCGCTGAGCTTGCCGGCATCCTCGAAGGTCGGGCAGGTCCGCTGCTCCAGCGGCACGTCGAAAGGCCCAAAATTGTCCTTGGTGATGACGGTCGGCTTCAGCACGATCTCGGCGATGACCGGCTGATTGCGCAGGGACCGGATCGCCATCATGGTGCCGAGGCAGCCTTGCGCAAATCCGTTATAGTCGCCGCTGGCGAGCAGCTTGCCGGATTTGATCGCGTCGATGGCCTCCTTGGTGCCGTTGATGCCGATCACCTGGGCCTTGCGGTTGGCGCCGTCGAGCGCCTCGATCGCACCGACCGCCATGGCGTCGTTGGCCGCCAGCACGCCGTCGATCTGCGAATTCGACTGCATTAAATTTTCCATGACCTGGAGCGCCTGGAGCCGCTGGTAGTTGCCCGGCTGCGAGGCCAGGAGTTTCGCACCGGGGGTCTCCTTCAGCGCGTCGTTGAAGCCGCGGACGCGGTCGACATTGGTCAGCGAACCCTTGACGCCCTCGATGATGACGATGTTGCCCTTGCCGCCGAGCGTCTTGAGCAGGAACCGCGCGGTCTCGAGCCCGAGGCTGTAATCGTCGGCGCCGACGAAGGAGAGGAACTTGCCGCCCGCGGAGCGGTCGGTGATGTTGACGACGGGGATCTTGGCTTCGTTGATCTTCTCGACCCCTGGCACCATCGCCTTGTAGTCGACCGGCGTGAACACGATCGCGCTCGGCTTCTTCACCACGACGTCCTCGATCTGGCTCAGCTGCTCCGGGATCGAATCCGGCTTGGTCGGGATGTATTGCAGCGTCTTGGCGTTCAGCGTCTTCGCCATGTTGTCGGCGCCGACGCGCACCGTCTGGAAGAACGGGTTGGTCTGGTTCTTGGTGAAGACGGCGATGGTCTCGCCGTCGGCGCGCGCCTGCGTGGTGAACGCGGCCGCCATCAGCAACGGCAGCGCCAGATAGCCCAGTTTCTGTCTCATATTGCCTCCATCCCTCGTTTTGCTTGTTGGATATCGAAAAACACTTACTGCGCGCGGCGGCGGGTCTTCATGTCGAGCCAGACCGCGAGAATGACGATGATGCCGGTAACCAGCGGCTGCCAGTTGGCGCTGACCGAAAGCAGGTTCATGCCGTTCAGCACCAGCGTCAGGATCAGCGCCCCGATGAAGGTGCCGAACACGGTGCCGACGCCGCCGAACAGCGAGGTGCCGCCGATCAGCACGGCCGCGATCGCGGGCAGCGTCAGGCTCTCGCCGATATCGGCCTCGGCCGAATTGAGCCGCGACAGGAAGATGATCGATGCAAGGCCCGCCATGGTGCCCGAGACCGCGTAGACCAGCAGCAGGCGGCGCGCGACCGGGATACCGGAGAGGCGGGCCGCGACCGGATTGGCGCCGATCGCATAGATCTCCTGGCCCCAGATCGTGCGCTGCGCAAACAGCGTCCCGATCCCGAGGAACACCAGCAGCAGATAGACCGGGATGGGCAGGCCGAACAGATAGCCGCTACCGATCTGGCGGAAGCCCGCGGGGAAGCCGTGAAGGGTCTCGCCCGCCATGTACCAGTAGGTGAGGCCGTTCAGCACCCACAGCATGCCATAGGTGGCGATGAAGGAGGGGATGCGCAGCGCAGTGACCATGATGCCGTTGAGCAGGCCAACGATGCCGCCGCAGGCAAGCCCGGTGAGGATGCCGAGCGCGGGCGAACCGGTCTTGTGGATCACAGTGCCGGCGATGCAGGCCGACAGCGCAACATTGGCGCCGACGGAGAGGTCGAGGCCGGCGGTCAGCACCACCAGCGTCAGGCCGGAGGCGATGAAGAAGGTCAGGCTCGCTTGTCTCAGCACATTGAGGATGTTGCCGAGGCTGAGGAAGGAATCGCTGAGCACGGCGAGCACCGCGCAGATCAGGAGAGCTGCGAGCAGGCGATAGAACACCTGGATCGCGTCCTGCGACACGAATGAGCGGGGCGGCATCATTGCCTCTTTGGTGATGTCGGTCATGCCCGGCTCCTGAGACCATCGAGGAACAGCGCGACGATGACGAGCACGCCGACGCTTGCGACCTGCACGGAGGAGGGCAGCGAGATCAGGTTGAGCCCGTTGCGCAACACGCCGACGGAGAGGACGCCGAGCAGGGTACCGAGCAGCCAGCCATTGCCGCGCTCGAACGAGGTGCCACCGACGGCGACCGCGGCGATGGCATCGAATTCGAGGCCAAGGCCGGCGGTCGGGTGGCCGGAATTCATCCGCGCGGTCATCAACAGGCCCGCGATGCCGGCCATGGCGCCGCCGAGCGCGTAGACCGCGATCAGCAGCTTGTTCGGCGAGAGGCCGGCATAGCGCAGGGCCTCGCGGTTGCCGCCGAGCGCGAAGATGTAGGTGCCGAAGCGGGTGTGATAGAGCAGGCCGTGAAACGCAGCGTAGGTGACGAGCGCCATCACGATCGGCACGGGAATGCCGAGCAGTGTCGCCGAATAGATGTCGCGGACGCTGTGGGGGATGCCGACCACGCTCTGGCCGTCGCTGACGATCAGCGACAGGCCCTGGGCCATGCCGAGCGTGCCCAGCGTCGCGACGAAGGGCGGAATGCCGAGGATGGCGACCAGCCAGCCGTTGGCGACGCCGAAGGCCGCACCGACCAGCAGGCCGGCGCCGAAACCCAGCAACATCGATTTGGTGGCCAGCGAAACGATCGCGACGCAGAGCGAGGTCAGGGTCAGCACCGCGCCCATCGACAAGTCCAGCCCCTCGGTCATGATGATTAGGGTCATCGGCAGCGCGAGCATGGTCAGGATGGTCGACTGCACCAGCACGTTGGAGAGGTTGGCGACCGACAGGAAGCCAGGCGCGATCACGCTGAACAGCGTGATCAGGAGCACCAGGACGATGGCAACGCCGGGAATGCGTTGCAACGGATTGGGTTGTGAAACGACCGCGGCCTCACGCATGATGCATCCCCAATCGCACGATGTTTTCCTCGGTCAGTTCGTTGCGGTTCAGGTGGCCGGCGATGCGCCCCTCGCGCATCACATAGGCGCGGTCGCAGACATGGCAGATCTCGACCTGCTCGGACGAGATCATCAGTGCCGCCGCGCCTTCCGCGACCAGACGGTCGATCAGCGCAAAAATCTCGGACTTGGCGCCGATGTCGATGCCGCGCGTCGGCTCGTCGAAGATGAAGAGCTTTGAGCCGGCCGCCAGCCATTTGCCGATCACGACCTTCTGCTGGTTGCCGCCCGAGAGCAGGCCGACGGTCTGACGCGCACTCGGTGTCGCGATCCTCAATTGCCGGATCAGGCCGTCGGACGTGCGCTGCGCACCGCGCTGGTCGAACAGCCCGCTCGGGAACAGTTTTCGCAGCGCCGAGACCACCAGATTGTCGCTGACCGAGCGCAGCAGCGCGAGGCCCTCGCTCTTGCGGCTCTCCGGGATCAGCGCGATGCCCCGGCGGGCGGCGAGGTCAGGCTCGCCGGAGATGGTCTTGCCGTCGAAGATGATCTCGCCGGCGCTGACGGGATCGGCGCCGAAGATGGCGCGCGCGACTTCGCTGCGGCCCGAGCCGACCAGGCCGCACAGGCCGACGATCTCGCCCCGGCGCACCTCGATGTTGATGTCGGAGATGCCGGTCGAGGCGGTCAGACCCTTGACCTCTAGCAGCAGATCGCCGGGCTTGTCGGCAAAGTTGCGCGGATAGGTCATGTCGACGTTGCGGCCGACCATCATGCGGACCAGTTGGTCGGGCGTGACGTCGGCGGGCCGGACGCCGTCGATGCGCCGGCCGTCGCGCAGCACGGTGATGCGATCGCCAAGCGCGAACACCTCGGCCATCCGGTGCGAGATGTAGACGATCGACACGCCGTCGGCCTTCAGCCGCGCGATCAAGGCGAACAGCAGCTCGGTCTCGCGGTCGGACAGCGCAGCGGTCGGCTCGTCCATGACGAGGATGCGGGCGTTCTGGCTGATCGCCTTGGCGATCTCGACCATCTGCTGCTGCGCGACGCCGAGCTTATCGACAATGGTGGAGGGATCGATGTCGAAGCCGATGGTATCGAGCACGCGCTTTGCGTCAGCCAGGATCTTGCGGCGGTCGATGGTGCCGGGGATGTGGCCTTTCGGCTCGCGGCCGAGGAAGATGTTCTGTGCGATATCGAGATAGGGGACGAGCGAGAATTCCTGGAAGATCACGGCAATGCCGAGCTTCTGCGCATCGGCGGTCGAGGAGATCGCGACCTTCTCGCCCTTGTAGTAGAACTCGCCGGCATCGGCGCGGTAGGCGCCGCACAGCACCTTCATCAGGCTCGACTTGCCGGCACCATTCTCGCCCAGCAGCATGTGGACCTCGCCGGGGTGAACGGCAAAGGACACGTCATCCAGCGCCTTGACGCCGGGGAACTCCTTGCTGATGCCGCGCAGCTCCAGCAGCGGCGTCGGCGAGGTGACTTCGATGGGGAGCGCGTCGCTCATGCTTTGGCTCCGCTCGCAAAGATCTTTCCAGGGTTCATCAGACCATTCGGATCGAGCGCGGCCTTGATGGATCGCATCACATCGACGGCTTCGCCGAGCTCGTCGGTGAGGTAATCGATCTTGCCAAGCCCGATCCCGTGCTCGCCGGTGCAGGTTCCGTCCATGGCGATGGCGCGGGCAACCATGTGGGCCTGCAGCGCCTTGGCGCCTTCGGCCTCCTCGGGCTTTGTCGGGTCAATCAGGATCAGCATGTGGAAATTGCCGTCGCCGACATGGCCAACGATCGGCGCGGTAAAGCCGTGCTCGTCGGCGTCGCGCCGCGTCTCGGTCAGGCATTCCGCCAGCCGCGAGATCGGCACGCAGACATCGGTGATCACGGCGCGCGCGCCGGGCCGGAGGCCGAGGCCGGCATAGAGCGTGTTGTCACGGGCGTGCCAGAGCCGGCTGCGGTCTTCCGCGGCCTTTGCCCAGGCAAAGCCGTGACCGCCGTGGTCGGCGGCGATGGCCTGGGCGGCCTCGGCCTGCTCGGCGACCGAACTCTCGGAGCCGTGGAATTCGAAGAACAGGGTGGGCGCTTCGCGATAGCCGAGCTTGGCGTAGGCATTGATGCCGCGCATCATGACGTCGTCGAGCAGCTCGATGCGCGCGACGGGGATCGCGGACTGGATCACGGAGATCGCGGTGTCGACGGCATTATGGAGTGTGTCGAAGCTGCAGACCGCGGCCGAGATCGCCTGCGGCACCGGATGCACCTTCAGCGTGATCTCGGTGATCACGCCGAGCGTGCCCTCCGCGCCGACGAACATGCGCGTCAGATCGTAGCCGGCGGCCGACTTGCGCGCACGCTTCGCGGTCCGGATCACGCGGCCATCGGCCAGCACCACCTCGAGCGCCATGACATTGTCCTTCATCGTGCCGTAGCGAACCGCCATGGTGCCGGAGGCGCGCGTGGAGGCCATGCCGCCAATCGAGGCGTCGGCGCCGGGGTCGATCGGGAAGAACAGGCCGGTATTGCGCAGCTCCGCATTCAGCTGCTTGCGGGTGATGCCGGGCTGCACCACGACATCCATGTCGCTGTCGTGCACGCTGAGCACCTTGTTCATGCGCGCGAAGTCGAAGCAGACGCCGCCGGCGACGGAGGCCGCATTGCCTTCAAGCGAGGTGCCGGCGCCGAACGGAACGATCGGCATGCCCGCGCTCGCGCACAGCTTGACGATCTCCGCGACCTCCTGCGTGGTCTCAGGGAAGACGACGATGTCGGGCGGCAAATTGCGATAATGCGACTCGCTTTGCCCGTGCTGATCGAGCACGCCGCGCGCAACGCTCGCGCGCGGGCCGATCATGCCCGTGAGGCGCTCGGCCAAGATGCTCGTGCTGACCCGCGGTCCCATCCTCAGCTCCCGTCTGCTCCCTGTTGCCGGACTCTTGCTGGTCCGTCGCCGCTCTAGCTTAAGCGGCTCTTGCGTTGCTCGCGGCCTGCTTCAGGCCGAAATCATAGTTGAGATGGAAATACTCGCTGTCCACCATGCGACCATCAGGCGCACGGCCGGCCGGATGTCTCGCGAATTCACGGATCAGGCTGTCCTTGACGCCGAACACCACGTCCGAATCGAGATACTGGTCGCCGGCGACGAACACGTGTGTCACGAGCTGCTCAAAGCCGGGCGCGGAAATCATGAAATGCACATGCGCTGGCCGCCAGGGATGACGGCCCTGCGCCTCCAGCATCTCGCCGACCGGCCCGTCATGCGGAATGGGGTAGGCGGCCGGCTTGATCGACCAGAAATGAAATCTGCCGTTGGCGTCGGTGTGGAAGCGCGCGCGCATCGCGAGATCGCCGATAGCGTCGAGCTGCTGCACGTCGTAATAGCCGTCATCGTCGGAGTGCCAGACGTCGACGACGGCCCCTGCGAGCGGCTTTCCGTCGACGGTCGAGACCGAGCCGGTGACCAGCATCGGATCGCCCTCCATCGGACCGGAGATATCCGCGCCGCTGTCCTTCTCCGGTGCGGCCTGGACGAAGAACGGGCCGAGCACCGTTGTCTCGGTCGCGCCCTCCGGCACCGGGTGGTTGATCGCATCGACCAGCATGGAGACGCCGAGCGTGTCCGACAGCAGGATGAACTCCTGGCGCTTGTCGTCGCACATGTGGCCGGTGCGGGTCAGGAAGTCGATGCCGAACTCCCATTCTTTCTGGGTCGGACGGATCTCGCGGACGAAGGCATGAAGGTGTCGCACCAGCGCTTCGCTGACCTGCTTGATGCGCGGATCGGTTGCGTCCTTGATCCGCTCCAGCACCGCGTCGGTGATCGTGTTCTCGTTGAAATTGCGCATATGTGCCTTCCGCCGATCAGAGTTTGGGCTCGCCGAGCCCGGACAGCCGTTCGAGGTGCTTGACGGTCGCGATGAAGTCGGTGTCGCCGTCGCCTTGCGCGACCAGCGAGCCGTAGGTCTCGCGCACTTGCGCCGCGAGCTGCAACGGCACGCCGACGGCATGGCCGGCCCCCAGGATCAGGTCGAGATCCTTGGCCATCTGCTTGCAGGAGAAGGTCGACTCGAAATCGCGGGTGCGCAGCGGTGCGGTCTTGTATTTCACCATCGGCGAGGCAACCGCGCTGTCGTCGAGCACCTTCAAGATGTCCTGCCAGGCGATGCCGCCCTTGCGCGCCAGCGCCAGGCTCTCCGCCATCATCGCCGCCGATACCGCGATCATCAGATTGACCGAGAGTTTCGCGTAACGGGCTTCCTCGGCCGGCCCGAGATAGGTCTGCGCGCGGGTGAAGGCGGCGAACAGCGGCTTTGCGTTTTCGAAGGCGTCTTTCGGCCCCGAGACGAAGCAGGTCAGCGCGCCCGTATGAACGATGCTGGCGTTGCCGGAGACCGGTGAACGAAGATAGGCAATGCCGCGGGCCTGCGCCGCGGCCGCAACTTCAGTGGAAGCCTCGACGCTCACAGTGCTGGTTTCGATCAAACTGGCGCCCGGCGCCATGGCGGCGATAATGCCGGTGGTGCCGAGCAGGGCGCCGCGCAACGCGACGTCGTCGGGCAGGGAGGTGACGACAGCCGCCTTGCCGCTCACGGCCTCGGCCGGCGATGCGGCAATCGCAATGCCTTGCGTGCGTGCCTCGTTGATCCGCGCCGCGCTCTGGTCGAACGCGGTGACGGCATAACCGGCCTTGGTGACGAGCGCCGACATCGGCAGGCCCATCTTGCCGATCCCGATGAAAGCGATGTTTTTCGAGGTGTCTGTCATTGTTGTTGTCCGTTGGCGCCTCAGGCGGCGCGTCCCTGTCGTTCGATGTCCTGCACCAGCCGCCGGCCGGATTGCGCCAGCAGCTCTTTCTTCGTCTCCAACCCCTCAGCCAGCAGTCGTCCGTTCCGCTTCTTCCAGGCGCCGCCGATCATGACGGCCTCGATATTGGCGAGGCTCGTCTGCATCATCACGGTCGCAACGGCATCGTGCACCGGGACGAGGTTGAGATCGGAGGCGTTGATGATGACGAGGTCGGCAAGTTTCCCGGGTGTCAGCGAGCCGATCTGATCTTCGCGGCCGAGCATGCGGGCGCCTTCCGTCGTGATCCAGCGCAGCGCCTCGCGCACGGGAATCGTGGTCGTTGCGGGGATGGTGCCGCTGGTCTTGCGGGACTCCGCATTGTCGAGCGATCGCTGCATCGAGAGCGCAATGCGCGCGGCGGAGAACAGGTCGCCGGCCAGGATTGATTCGAGGTCAATGCCGATGGTCGGTCGCACGCCACGCCTGAGCAACCGTCCGGTGATCGGAAAGCCATGGCCCTGGATCATCTCGTTCTCGGGCGTCACCGAGAAGGAGACGCCGAGATCGACGAGACGATCGAGCAGATCGTCGGGCAGATCGTTGCCATGGACGATGTTGATGCCGGTGCCGACGAGGCCGGCTTCGATCAGCTTCTCCCAACCGCCGGGTGTCTTGGCCGGACCGCCGCCCTGATGCATCGATGCAATCAGCTTGAGCTCGCGCGCCATGCGGAAGTCATGCATGGCGACCTCGAGCGTCGAATAATGCGGGCCGAGGATCGCAAGCCCGAGCGTGACGAGGCCGTCGCGGTCGGCGAGGGGACCGGCCAGCAGCCGCTCGACCTCGCGGCGCGGATGCGGCACTTCCGAGAAATGCGGCTCGCCGGGCTTTGGTTCCGGTTTTGGCGAGCCATGGAAGAAGGCGGCGCGAATACCGCTCTTGATCAGGCCGCGCACGGCGGCGTCGGTATGATCAGGCGTCGGATTGTTGTGGCACCAGTCGACCAGCGTGGTGGTGCCGCAATTGATCTGGTTCAACGCGCCCACGAGGGTTGCGATGTAAATGTCGTCGGGCCGGAACACGGTCGCAAGGCCCGCATGCATGCGGCGGAAATATTCCAGCAGCGTCCAGTTCGCGGCATAGCCGCGCAGGCCGGTCTGCCAAGTGTGCATATGCGCGTTGATCAGGCCGGGGATGACGATGCGCCCTGCGCCGTCGATGACCTCGGTGTCGGCCGCAACGTCGATCGATGGCCGCACCTCGACGATGCGGTTGCCCTCGACCAGCACGTCGCCGTTGCCGAGGTCGCCGATCGCGTCATCCATGCTGATGACGGTCGCGGATCTGATCAAGGTGCGCTGCATCGTCAAGCCGCCGCCTTGATTGGGGCCGGCGGCTCGCCAGCCCAGGCGCGCGCGATCAGGTCGCGGATGGCGCCGCGCTCGAGCGGGCGCGGATTCCAGTAGGCGTTGGTGACGGCAAGATCCGCCGCCTTGTCGATGCCGCCCTCGGGCATCCCGATATCGCGCAGTGCCGTCTTCGCACCCAACCGCTTCGCAAGCTCGAAAAGTCCCTGCGATGCATCGGCAGCGCCGATTGCGCGCGAGACGCGTGCCATCGCGTCGGGCACGGCTGGCGCGTTGTAGGCGAGCGCATGCGGCAGCACGATGGTGTGTGTCTCGGCATGCGGCAGGTCGAAGGTTCCACCGAGCGTGTGGCAGAGCTTGTGATGCAGCGCCATGCCGACGGTGCCAAGACAGACGCCGCATAGCCATGCACCATAAAGTGCTTCGGTGCGGGCCTCGCGGTCGTCGCCCTTGGCCGCGATGGCAGGCAGGGCGCGGGCCAGTGCGCGGATGCCTTCTTCCGCCATCAGCGAGGTCACGGGATTGGCATCCCGCGCATAGAGGGCCTCAACGGCATGGGCGATCGCGTTGATGCCCGATGTCGCGGCCAGGCTCGCCGGCAGCGTCAAGGTGAGATCGACATCGTAGATCACGGTCTCCGGCAGGATTGCCGCATCGCGCACCGTGGTTTTCAGGCCGTTCTCGGTCTGGCCGACGATCGGCGTCATCTCGGAGCCTGCATAGGTGGTGGGAATGCAGAGCTGGTTGATTCCGGTGCGCAAGGCCAGCGCCTTGCCGAGGCCGGTGGTTGAGCCGCCGCCGAGCGAGACGACGCAATCGGCCTCGCACGCCTTCATCGCCGCCAGCGCACGCTCCGTAACCTCAACAGGCGTGTGCATGGTGGCGCCGGAAAACAGTCCGGCATAGAGCGGGCCGAGCGCCGCCCCCAGGCTCTTGCCCTGCGCCTCCTGCTGCGGCGTCGTCAGCACCAGCGCACGCTTGCCGCCGAGCCGCTCGACCTCGGCCTTCGCGGAGCCAAGCGTTCCGCTGCCGAACACGACGCGGCAGGGCAGGTTTTCAAAGGTGAACGAACCGATCATGCGCCGGTCTCTTTGATGGGATAATCGACCTGGAAGCGCCCGATCCGCAAGTCGCCAAGCGCCTCGCGCACGCGCAGATGTTCCGGATGGTTGGCATAGGCCGAGAGCGCGGCCTGGTCGGTGAATTCGGAGAACAGCACCACGTCGCAGGCGTAGTCGACGGCGCTGACATCCATGCCGACTTCGATATGGGTGAGACCGTCGATCCGGCCCTTGAGGCCCTCGAACAGGGTCTTGACCTTGACCCGGGCGGCGGAGCGCTCCTCGGGGCTTTCCCCGCGCAGCCGCCACATCACGATGTGCCTGATCGGGCCCGACATTTCCTGATTTCCTCGCCTGCCATTGTGCTTTGTTGGCGCTATTTTGCCTTGCAGAAATCGGAAATAAAGGCCAAAATTTGTAAGTCTCTTTTCCTATTTTCGCAAAAATGGACCGGCTGCTCCAACTCGAAGTCTTCTCCAAAACCGCCGAGCTCGGCAGCCTGTCCAAGGCCGCCGAAATCCTGCGGATGTCGAACGCGGCCGCCAGCCGCCACCTCAGCGCGCTGGAGGAACGACTCGCAGTCCGGCTGATCGAGCGCAACACGCGCCGCCTATGGCTGACGGAGGCAGGGCAGGAGCTCCTGCAGCGGTGCGGCACATTGTTGAACGAGCTCGCCGAAGCCGAGGATGCCGTCTCCGACCGCGCGCTGTCGCCGAAGGGCATGCTGCGCGTGACGAGCTCGCTGTCCTTTGCGATGATCTATCTCGCGCCGATGCTGCCCGCCTTCCGCGCGCTCTATCCTGATCTGAGCGTGCAGATCATCAGCGCAAACCGCTACCTGGACTTCATCGAGGCCGGCATTGACGTCGCGATCCGCACGCGCGAGCACGAGCCGGACTCCAACATCATCGTCCGCCGTATCGGCCAGATGCACCGCGTGCTCGCGGCGGCCCCGTCATATCTGGAGAAGCACGGCCGGCCGGAGCACCCTGCCGATCTCGCCCGCCACAACATGCTGATCTACAATCTCGCCAACGATCCCTATTCGCTGCGGCTCAGCCAGGGCAGCACGACGCAGACGGTGCGGATCGCGCCGACGCTCGACAGCAATGATGGCCAGATCATCTGCGGTGCGGCACGCGCGGGGCTCGGCATCCTGATCCAGCCACTTTACATCGTGCAGAGCGATATCGCGGCCGGCCGGCTCGTGCCTGTCCTGATGGGCTGGGAGCTGCCGCTGCTCACCATGAACATCGCCTATCAAAACCGCGTCCGGCTGCCCGCCAAGATCAGGGTGTTTTCCGACTTCCTGGTCAGCCACATCCGCGAGCATTCGGAGCCGGGGATCTGGATCGACGCGGCGAAGTGAGCGGAAGCATCCATGTATCTCGGCATCGATCTCGGCACCTCCGCAGTCAAGACCATTCTCGTCGACGGTGCCCAGCGCGTGATTGCAAGCGAGAGCCGGCCGCTGACGATCACCTCTCCGCAATCAGGCTATTCCGAGCAGGATCCCGCGCAATGGATCGAGGCGACCTTCGCCACGCTCGATGCCCTGAAGGTATCGCATGGAAGAGAACTCGCGGCGGTCGAGGGCATCGGGCTGTCCGGACAAATGCATGGCGCCATGCTGCTCGATGCGAGCTTGAGACCGCTGCGGCCTTGTATCCTCTGGAACGACGGACGCGCCGCCGCCGAGTGTCGCGTCCTGGAGCAGCGCTGGCCCGCCTTGCGTGCAGTGACGGGCAACAAGGCGATGCCGGGATTCACCGCGCCAAAACTGCTCTGGATCGCGAGGCACGAACCTGAAGTCTTTGCAGCGACGAAGTTGGTGCTGCTGCCAAAGGCCTACCTGCGCCTGGTGCTATCAGGCGAAGCCATCGAGGACGTCTCGGATGCGTCGGGATCCCTGTGGCTCGACGCCGCGCGCCGCGACTGGTCGGACGCAGCGCTCGCCGCGACTGGACTGTCGCGCGATCACATGCCGCGTCTGGTCGAGGGATGCGCGCCTGCAACGACGCTGCGCAGCGAGCTCGCGGAACGCTGGGGTATGACCCGGCAGCCGGTGATCGCGGGCGGCGCCGGCGACAATCCGGCCGGCGCCGTCGGCATCGGCGCGATCGAGCCGGGAACCGCATTCATCTCGCTGGGAACCTCGGGTGCCTTGCTGGCCCCGACCAACAGGATAGCCGCCAACCCCGACCGCGTCGTGCACACGTTCTGCCACGCCATTCCCGGCATGTGGATTCAAGCCGGCGCGATCCTGTCGGCTGCCTCCTGCCTTGCCTGGGCCGCGCGCGTGTTCGGCGTTACCGAGGCTGAATTGCTGGCACCGCTCGGATCGCGCCCGCGGGCACCTTCGCCCGTGAGCTTCCTCCCGTATCTCGCGGGTGAGCGGACGCCGCACGACGATTCCGTCGTGCGCGGCATGCTCGATGGCTTGAGCCATGGCACCGATCGCGGGATGATCGTGCAGGCGGTGCTCGAGGGCGTTGCGTTTGCGCTCGCCGATTGCCGCGACGCACTCGCCGATGCTGGCATTGTGATTGCGGAAGCCGATGCCATTGGCGGTGGTTCACGGTCCGGCTTCTGGCTCTCGGTGTTGGCGAACGTGCTGAACGTTCCGATCCACCGCTTCGCCGGAGGTGAGACCGGCGCCGCGTTCGGTGCGGCGAGATTGGGGCGACTTGCTGTCACGGGTGAGGCAATCGAAACCGTGTGCACGCGGCCGCAACGCATCGAGACGTTCGAACCTGACGCTGGGCTGACGGATGCTTATGCCGAGCGGCTTCCCGCGTGGCGCGAACTGTATCGGCCGCGCCACTAGCATCGCCTCGATGCTACATTCCGGCCTGTTCGGTATTGCCCTGTGCCGCGGCCTTTTGTTTAATGCGCAAGCCGCGCTGACAGAATGATTGAGACGCGGGTGGGAAACGCATTGTGCGCCGGGAGGCACGATGAACGATCCGATCCTCGAGATGCGTGGGGTCTCAAAATCCTTCTTCGGCATCAAGGCGCTGCGTGCCGTCGATCTCACCGTCTATGCCGGCGAAATTCATGCGTTGATGGGTGAGAACGGCGCCGGCAAGTCGACGCTGATGAAGATCCTGTCCGGCGCCTACAGACCCGATCCCGGCGGCGAGATCCGCATCGAAGGACATCCGGTACGGATCGAAGGCCCGCTCGGCGGCCGCGCGGCGGGCATCTCCATCATCTATCAGGAGCTGTCGCTCGCGCCCAATCTCAGTGTTGCCGAGAATATCTATCTGGGACGGGAGATATCGCGGACAGGCTTGCTGGCGCGCGGTGCCATGCGCGAGGCCGTCGGTCCGATCCTGAAACGGCTCGGCGCTGACTTCCAGCCGTCGACGCTGGTGGCGCATCTGTCCATGGGACAACGGCAGCTGGTCGAGATCGCGCGGGCGCTGCATGCGAGATCAAAGATCCTGATCATGGACGAGCCGACCACCTCCTTGTCGGCCGCCGAAAGCGAGCGGCTGTTCGCGCTGATCCGCCAGCTCAGGGCGGAGGGGCTCGCCATCATCTACATCTCGCATCGCATGGACGAGGTCTACGCGCTCGGCGACCGCGTCACCGTGCTGCGCGACGGCCGGCTGGTCGGCTCGCTCGACAAGGCCGAGATCCGTGCCGACACCATCGTGCGGCTGATGGTCGGGCGCGACGTCTCATCGTTCTACAAGAAGGACCATGATCCGGAGGCAGGACGCGGCCATCCCGTGCTCGCCGCGATCGACATGGCCGATGGCCTGCGCGTCAAGGGCTGCTCGGTCACCGTGCACGCTGGCGAGGTGGTGGGCCTCGCCGGCCTGATCGGCGCCGGCCGCACCGAGCTTGCGCATCTCATCATCGGCGCGGCGCACAAGACGTCGGGACGTCTCGAGCTGGAGGGGCGTCCGGTCGAGATCCGTACACCGGGTGAGGCGCTCGAGGCCGGCATCGCCTACCTGACCGAGGACCGGAAGGCGCTCGGCTTGTTCCTGGACATGTCGTGTCTGGACAACATCAACCTCGCGGTGCTTGGCCGCGATGCGAAGCTCGGCTGGTTCCTGGATCGTGACAAGGCACGCGAGCGCGCCGATCGAGCATTTGCAGGGCTCAGCATTCGCGCCGCCAATGTCGGCGTCCCCGCCGGTGGCCTGTCCGGCGGCAATCAGCAGAAGCTGCTGCTGTCGCGGCTTCTTGCCATTGCGCCAAAGGTGCTGATCCTCGACGAGCCGACGCGCGGCGTCGACGTCGGCGCCAAGTCCGAGATCTATTCGATCATCGACAATCTCGCCAAGGCCGGCACCGCCATCCTCGTCATCTCGTCCGATCTGCCGGAGATTATCGGCATCTGCGACCGCGTCGTCGTGATGCGAGCCGGGCACATCGCCGGCGAGGTCAGGCGTGAAGCGGCGGTCGCGCTGAACCAGGAAGACATCATGGCGCTTGCGACGGGGATGGAGCATCTCGATGCCTGACAATGGTGCTTCGCAGGCCAAGCCGGCATCGACGACGACCAACGGTGCTGCCGCAGAGTCAAAGCGCCAGCGGGTGAGGGTGCTGATCAGCGCGCTCGGCATGCTGCCGGTGCTGCTGATCCTGTGCGGCGGTTTCCATTTCCTGTCCGAGGGCCGCTTCTTCACCGGACAAAATCTCGGGATTGTGTTGCAGCAGGCAGCGGTGAACACCGTGCTCGCCGCGGGCATGACCTTCGTCATCCTCACCGGCGGCATCGACCTTTCGGTCGGCTCGATCCTGGCGGCTTCCGCGATGGCCGGGTTGACGCTCTCCAAGATGCCGGAGCTCGGGATGCTGTGGCTGCCGGCCGCGCTGCTCACCGGCCTTGGCTTCGGCGTCGTCAACGGCGCGTTGATCGCGCTGCTCCGATTGCCGCCCTTCATCGTCACGCTCGGTTCGCTCACCGCCGTGCGCGGCCTGGCGCGACTGCTCGGCGCCGACACCACGGTGTTCAATCCCTCGATTCCCTACGCCTTCATCGGCAACGGCTCGCTGACACTCATTCCCGGCGTCGTCTCGATCCCATGGCTCTCGGTGATCGCCCTGCTCGTTATTCTCGTCTCGTGGCTGGTGCTGCGCCGGACCGTGCTCGGCGTGCACATCTACGCGGTTGGCGGCAATGAAAGCGCGGCGCGGTTAGCCGGCATCAAGGTCTGGGCCGTGCTGATCTTCGTCTACGGCGTCTCCGGGCTTTTCGCCGGGCTCGGCGGCGCCATGCAGGCGGCGCGGCTCTACGCCGCCAACGGCCTGCAGCTCGGCCAGTCCTACGAGCTCGACGCCATCACCGCCGTGATCCTCGGCGGCACCTCATTCGTCGGCGGCATCGGCTCGATCTGGGGTACGCTGGTCGGCGCGCTGATCATCGCGGTGCTGTCGAACGGCCTGATCCTCGTCGGCGTCTCCGACATCTGGCAATACGTGATCAAAGGCCTCGTGATCATCGGCGCCGTCGCGCTCGACCGCTACCGGCTGCAGGGCTCCGCCAGAACGTGAAAGGTTCCGGTGCGGCTACTGGTCTGCCGTGCCTGACATGAAGACAGACCAGGGAGGAAGCCAATGTTGAAGACGATCACGCTCGCCGGCGCCGCGACGGCACTTGCCCTAAGCACCGCGCCGTCCTTCGCCAAGGAGCTCAAGTCGATCGGCGTCTCGCTGGGGTCGATGGGCAATCCGTTCTTCGTCGCGCTGTCGAAGGGCGCCGAGTTCGAGGCGAAGAAGACCAATCCCAATGTGAAGATCACGACCGTCGGCTTCGAATACGACCTCGGCAAGCAGGTCACCCAGATCGACAATTTCATTGCCGCCGGCGTCGACCTGATCCTGCTCAATCCGGGCGATCCCAAGGCGATCGGGCCGGCGATCAAGAAGGCGCAGGCGGCGGGCATCGTCGTCGTCGCGGTCGACACCGCGGCCGAAGGCGCCGATGCCACCGTGACCACGAACAACGTGCAGGCCGGCGAGATCTCCTGCCAGTACATCGTCGACAAATTGGGCGGCAAGGGCGATGTCATCATCGAGAACGGGCCGCAGGTCTCGGCGGTGATCGACCGCGTCGTCGGCTGCAAGAACGTCTTCTCGAAGAACGCCGGCATCAAGGTGTTGTCCAACGACCAGGACGGCAAAGGCTCGCGCGAAGGCGGCCTCACCGTCGCGCAGGGTTATCTGACCCGCTTCCCCAAGATCGACGCCATCTTCGCCATCAACGATCCGCAGGCGATCGGCACCGACCTTGCGGCGCGCCAGCAAAACCGCAGCGGCATCGTCATCACCGCGGTCGACGGCGCGCCCGATATCGAGGCCGCGTTGAAAGATCCGCAGTCGCCGCAGATCCAGGCCTCGGCTTCGCAGGATCCGTTCTTCATGGCACGGCGGGCCGTGCAGGTGGGTGTCGGCATCCTCAACGGCCAGAAACCGGCCTCGACCGTTGAGCTGCTGCCGTCCAAGCTCGTGACCCGGGACAACGTCGCCGAGTATAAGGGCTGGACCTCGGATCGTTCGCAGTAAGATGCGGTCCCGTGCCGGGAGCGATTGAAACGGGGATGACGGGCGGCGTTTGAAACCACGCTGCCCGTCATGCCAAAGCCGATGCACGTGCCGATCTGCTGTACGAGCGGGCGGGCTGCCTCTTGTGTTAGCCTCGCGCAACCTCGACCGGTCGAATCGGAAGCAGATCTCGTGAAATCCAGGACATCCGGCACCGCGTGGCGGCATGCCAATATCGGCCGCCTGCTCAACAACGCGGTTCGCCGCTTCGAAGGCCGCGTCTTCGAATTGATGGGCGAGCGGGGACACGACGAGACGCGCATTGCCCATGTCAGCCTCACCCGCAATCTCGACGTGGAGGGGACGCGGCTCACCGAGCTCGCCCGCCGTGCATCCATGAGCAAGCAGGCGATGGGCGAGCTGGTCGATCAATGCGCCGAGCTCGGCCTGGTCGATCGCATCGCCGATCCGACCGACCGGCGCGCCCGCATCGTCATGTTCACGCCGGCCGGGCGCAAATGGCTCGACGCGTTCCGCGATGCGGTCGACATCGCCGAGCAGGAGATGCGCGTCGAGCTCGGCAAATCCGCCATGGACGCGATCCTGAAAGGGCTGACGGTCTACGGGGCGAAGTTCGACACGCTCGACGATATCGATTAGTCAGGTAACTTGACGATATCGTCAGGCAGCCTTACCATGCGAGATAATGCTGGTGGGGAGAAGCCTATTGGAAACACGTCTGACGGCCTCGGTGCTCATCGTGGGCGGGGGGCCATGCGGGCTGATGCTGGCCAACGAGCTCGGCCGGCGCGGCGTGTCCGCGATCTTGGTCGACGAGAAGCCGGGCACCGCATTCAATCCGCAAGCCAACGCAACGCAGGCGCGCTCGATGGAGCATTATCGGCGGCTGGGTTTTGCCGACGAGATCAGGCGCGAGGGCCTGCCCGCGGACTACCCGACCGACGTTGCGTATTTCACCCGCTATACCGGTTACGAGCTGGCGCGCTTTGCATTGCCGTCATCGTCCCGCGCGAGCGAGCTGATCAAGGGCATGTCGGGCTCCTGGAGCGCAGCGGAGCTGCCGCATCGCGTCTCGCAAAAATATGTCGAGGCGGTGCTGCGCGGCCATGCCGAGCGGCTTCCCGGTATGCAGCTCAACTATGGCCACCGGCTCGTCGGTTACACCGAAAACGATGACGGCATCGTCGGCGAGATCGAATGTCTCGATGATGGCAGGCGCTTTCAGGTCCGGGCCGACTTCTTGGTCGGCGCCGACGGACCCCGCTCGGCGGTTCGCCAATCGCTCGGCATCGTCTATGGCGGCGAGACCGGGACGCAGCGCGATTTCATGGGCGGCCGCATGCTGGCTGTGTATCTCCGCGCGCCGGAGTTCTACGCCAGCATCCCGCACGCCAAGGCGTGGATGTACAATTGCTTCAATGGTGACCGCCGGGCCTTCATGGCCTCGGTGAACGGACGCGACGAATTCGCGTTTCACACCCAGCTGCGGCCGGGTGAAGATGAGAGTGCGATCACGGTCAACGAGGCCAAGGCCGCGTTCCAGCGCGCCTGCGGCGCGCCGATCGAATGCGAGGTGCTGTCGTTCGTGACCTGGACCGCAGGTCACGCGCTGGTCGCGAACGGCATGCAGCGGGGCAGGGTGTTCCTCGGCGGCGACGCGGCACATCTGTTCACGCCGACCGGCGGGCTCGGCTACAACACTGCGATCGAGGACGCGGTCAACCTCGGCTGGAAGCTGGCAAGCGTCGTCAAGGGCGTAAGCCCGGTATCGCTGCTCGACAGCTACGAGGTCGAGCGGCGTCCGGTGGCGCTCCGCAACACCGATTATGCCCGGCGCTTCGCGGACTCCCTTGGTCTGTTCGCGCCCGCGCCTGACATCGAGGACGCCACGGACGAAGGCAACGAAGCGCGGCGGACGGCAGGCGTCTATCTCGAGCAGCACGCTCGTGCCGAATTCAACATCCCCGGTGTTACCTTCGGTGGGCGTTACGACGGTTCGCCAATCATCGTCTCCGACGGCAGCCGGCCGCCGCCTGATGCTGCGAACGTCTACATTCCCAGCGCCTGTCCTGGCGGACGCGCACCGCATGCGTGGCTGGAGGACGGCGTGTCCTTGTACGATTTATTCGGATTCGAATGGACGTTGCTCCAGTTCGGCGAGGCCGCGCCGGCGCCCGCTGCGGTCGCCGACGGCGTCCGCGCGCTCGGGGCGGATGTGAAGCTCGTCAAGCTGCCGGGATCCTTGCGCGAACTCTATGACGCCGACCTTGCTTTGATACGCCCCGACCAGATCGTGGCCTGGCGTGGCAGCGCGTCACAGGTCGGAACGATCGGGCATGTCCTCGCCCGCGCGCTTGGGCACGGCGCAAGCGACGGCGCGCCGGCGGCTTCAGCCGGCGGTGTATGAACTGGTGCGCGGAGACTGAACGGCGGACGGAAGTTTGCTCGCGAAGGCGCGGGTCTTGGGTTGGACACGCGATCCGTCGATCACCTCGAGCCGGCCACAGCGGTTCAGGGTGTGCAGCTTTCTGCCGGGCCACACCGGTCCGGGCTTGAGGGAATGGCGGACGATCTGCTTGAAGGCCGTCGGCGACAGCTCGATGACTTCCGCCAGCGCGAGCGCCGCACCGTATCCGTCGGCACAGTTCTGGACCGGGCGCCACAATTGGTCATTGATGGTCACGAAATTCCCCGCCGGCCGCGTGCTTGCACGGTCGATCAGGACCGGATTGCTGGCGTGCGGCAACCAGGGTCCCAGGAGGTGCTCGGCGTAATAGATCGCCAGCGAGTCCGAATAACCGCCGGTGCCATCGCGCCAGGCGCCGAACAGATAATGCAGGCCGTTGTGCCGCGTGATCGTGACGTCGGCGAGCTCAAGGCCTGACAGCAGCGTCGCGTGTCGCTCCCATTTGTCCGGGAAGCGAACGCATTTATAGAGGGCAACGTCGCCGTGGATCGAGCTCTCCGGGATCATCCACAAATCGCCGCCGTCTTCGATCAGAAAGGGATAGGAGAGGTGCCAGGGCTCCTCGAGCACGGGCACGACCTCGCCGGTCGGCCCATTGTCACCGAACTCGATCGCCGAAATGATGCCCTTTCCAACCCGGTGATCGAGGTCTTCGAAGAAGACGAATGTTCGGCCATGCCACGTGACGGGAATGGGATCGGCGTAGAAGTGATTGCCGGGATCGGGAAGAATGTTCCAGCCTGGTCCAGACAGGTCGCCCGTCTGCCAG
This sequence comes from Bradyrhizobium sp. Rc3b, assembly GCF_900114915.1. Taxonomy (GTDB): domain Bacteria; phylum Pseudomonadota; class Alphaproteobacteria; order Rhizobiales; family Xanthobacteraceae; genus Bradyrhizobium. The sequence continues at coordinate 32,012 of NZ_FOUS01000006.1, read as the reverse complement.
ACGCCTGCGCCGTCGTTGAAACGCCACCCGATATGCCAATGCGGGGCGTAGCAGCAGAGGCGATAGATCTCCTTGGCGATCGACACGGCAAGGCCGCGCGCGACATAGCCGGCGGGACCCCGCCGCGAGCCATCTCCGGCGGGACGCGCCAGTTGCGGCACAATCCGCGGCCGTCCCGACAGGATCGCCGACACCATAGTCAGCGTTCGCGCCATGACGGTTTCGAGTGCGCCGCTGAGGCCTGCGGCGATTTCGCCGGAAGGATGGCCGCGATCGACGACCGAGCCGTCGACTTCGTTGACGATGTCGATCACCGGCAGGTCGCCGGCCAGGATGGCGGCGAGCGCGGCGTTTTCGCCTGCAACTCCATTGAACAGCGGACGGAGATACAGCCGGGCCGAGCCGTTCGGATTGCGCGCGCCGCCGGTGAAATCGACGATCACGTCGGCCGTCCCGGTGGGCGCCTGCGTCCGTTCCGCAACAATGTTCAGCCTGTTGGCGCCGCTGTGTTTGCCCTTGTGCAACACCAGGCGTTCGAGCTCGAACAGGGCGTCGAGGCCTGTGGGACGCGGCTCTGCAGTCGCCGTCCACGCGATTTGAACCGGAACGTCCCGGCCGTCGATCGACAGTGTCTGGCGATCCATCCACCGCCGCGCGTAGTCGCGTTCACAGCGAAACTCGATGATCATGTCGAGCCCATCTATTCCAACGTATCAGGTCAAGTGACCTGGCCGAGAATTCGAACGTATTCCTCCACCATGGCATCTACCGAATAGCGCAGCCGCAGGCCTTTGGCGTTTTGTCGCAGTTGGTCGCTCAAATGTTGGTCCGTCAACAGCCCGGAGACGGCTGCAGAGAGCTTCGCTTGATCGGAGGCATCGACGAAGAGCGCAGTCGGTCTTCCTTCGTAGGACAACACTTCGCGCAAGACGGGAAGATCGTTGACGACGGAGGGAACACCGGCGTTCGCAGCTTCGACCGCGGCCAGACCGAAGGTCTCGGCCTGTGTCGGGAATACGAACACGTCGAGGCAGGCGAGAAACTCCGCCATCCGGCTGGGCGGGATTTCCCCCAGCAAATGCAGCCTGTCTGACACCTTCAATTCACTCGCGAGCAGCTTCAGCCGGGCCTCGTCGGCTCCCTGGCCGGCAAGCGCGAGGTGCCAGGACGGTTGATCCGGCAGCAGACGTATCGCCAGGTCGAGACGCTTGTGCGGATGCAGCCTCGCTGCGCAGCCGAGCAATATACGATCCGGCGGCAGGCTGAATTTTTGTCGTGCGGCTTCCTTCGACAGGATCAGGGCCTTGTCATCGAAGCCGTGCGGGACATGCACCATGCGCGACCGGTAGGCCGCGGGGTAGCGCGAATATTCGCGCTCCATGTCTTGCGAATTGAGCGTGATGCGATCGAAGAAGCCGAGGCTGCCCATGGCGATGTCGGCGGTGCGGACCGGCCAGCTCATCGACAATGCGGATGACACCTGATTGGCGATGACAGGTGCGCGGCTGACGAGGCGCGTCACGCCGCCGCCGATGACGTTGCCGAAATGCTGGAAGGTCAGGACGGCGTCGGGCCTGATGGTGCTGATATGGCGGCCGAGCGCCCACAGCATCCGCAGCAGTGCCACCGGATTGCCGGGTCGGCTCGGTGCGCAATAGAGCGTATCGGGCGGCTCGTCGAAGGAATCCGATTTGCGGAAGAAAAATAGATTGGTGACGCGGTAGCCACGCGCGGTCAGCCCGGCGCCGAGAAGCCTGGAGATCTCCTGCGCACCGGCGTTCTCGGCTTGGGTCTGCGCGAGAAGCACGTGCAGCTTTCGTCCGCCGCCGTTCGACCGCGCGGGTGCCGTCGCGGTCGTCTCGCCCAATTCCTTGTTCGGCTGATAGTGGAGCACCGATCCCGACCCGCTAAAGAAACGAAATCTTCACCTTCTTAACTCCGTACCTATCATGCGGGCATCGCGCGGACACCGACTAGCAACAAACGGAGTTAATGCCAGGCCTGGCCGCCGACATCGCTCCCGCAGGCATTTCACGGGTTCCAGGATGCTGCGCAGCGAGCGCGTTAACCAATCGATCCCGAGCGCTACCAGCGCGTGATCGCGAACTGCCGGGGGAGGGCGTGATTGAGGCCTAGTCGCTGGAGTCGGCGCCGCGCACTGCATAATTGCCGCGCTTCAAGGCGGAGAAGCGCAGCAGCACGAGGATCGAAGGATCCACCCCTGTTCGGCGGCGGCAGAGGACGTTCAGGGCAATGGTCGCGAGCGCCAGCGATACGGTCGCCGAAATCGCGGCGCCAAGCACACCGAGCCAGGGAATGAGGATGAGAAATCCCACGAGCCGCAGCGCGACATTGGCGGCAACGACGGGGACGTAGATTCGTTCATGGCCGGTCAGTTGCAGGATCGCAGCAGACGGGCCGCCTGCGGCCTGGATGGCCGTCCCGATTGCGAGCACGATCAAGACCGAGTGCTGCGCGGTGAAATGAGGTCCGAACAGGTTGAGGAGATAGGGGCCGCCGATCCAGATCGTTGCCAGCCCGGCGATCACGCATAGCGCGGTCACCTCCGCCATCAGCTGCAAGGTTCGCTCGAACTCCCGGTGGTTCTTGCTGAAATACAGCGAGGGAAGCCGGCGGGCTCCGAACGTGTATAGCGCTGCCGACAGCATGGCGAAGATGTTGGCAAGGCGCGATGCGGCAAAGTAGATACCGGCAGTCACCGGATCCAGCATCCAGTACACCAGAATGACGTCGAAATACTGGTTTGCAGCTTCAAGGATGGATGCAAGCCAGAAGTGCAGGGCGCTCGAGCGCCAGCGGGACGTTTCGGAGCGCGCCGGAGTACCGCGCAAATCCGGCAGCACGCGCGCGATCGAAACGATTTGCGCAACCAGGCCCACCGATATGGCAAGTGTCATCACCGCCATCAACTCGGCGGGATCGAGTTGCCGATGACCGAGCAGCATGGCGAGCAGAAACAGGACGACGATGACTCGCCAGAAGAACTCGCGATTTCCTTCGCCCGTGAGAATGCTGACCAGGGAGCGTGCGATCTGGCTGCCAAGCATCACTCCGGCAGTCGCGGCCGTATAGGCCGACACCGCAAGTATGAGCAGCCACCCGTCGCCTCTCATGTCCGCCGCGATGGCGATCCCGATGATCACAATCAGCATTGCGACCGAGGTAATCTTGAAGCTCGACAGGAGAACACCTTTGGTGAGGTCCGGCCTGTCGCCGACCTGATACTCGTTCAGGAACCGCACCAGCAACGATTCCTGGCCGACCAGTCCCACGACGGCGGCGATCTGGGCAACCGAAAGCCAGGTCGCAAAGATACCGAAGCCGTCGGGCGACATCGTTCGCGCCGCCAGCGAAAACAACGCAAACGCGAGCGCGCCGCTACCAACCTTGAGCAGGATGGTACCGACGACACCGCGCGTGACATCGCGCCGCATGAGCTGGAGGATGGATTTAATCATGGAAGTTTAAGGAGCTGCTCTCCCCTGAAAAACATGTTCCGATATCGGTGACAACCTAGCATGCCGAAAAACAGCGAGTGTTAATGCGGGCGTCCAGGATCTCGCCCGCGGCTCGATACCGCGATGATGCCGGTTGCTCCACTGTGGAACATCGCCTTCCCCGTTGTCCCAAATAGAGCAGCGCCGAGCTCAGGCCGACTGACGGCATAGTGCCGCATCGACGGCCGATAAAGGCGAGATCAGGCGCTTGAATGCGGAATGGCTCGCCGGGATCGGCCGCAGAACTGCCGGAAGCCGGAATTTACCGAGAATCCCGAGCAAGAGGCGTGCCGGTTATCGTCTGGGTAGCCCGGCTCTCTGCTTCATTAACCTCGATACCGAGAAATGATCGCGTTTGGTCCTGCGATGCGACATCAGGCCGGAGAATTGCACGTGCGGCTTTGGTTGACCGTGGGAGCCTGGATCATGACGGCGGATAGAACTGTGACCGAGCCGATCGGCGCAGCTGGCACTTCGACGATCGTTGCGGACATCGCGATCGTCGGTGGTGGCCTTGCGGGATCGCTTGCGGCGGCCGTGCTGGCGCGGGCAGGGCATCGCATCGTCCTGATCGACAAGCGGGCAGTCTATCCGGACGAGTTCCGGGTCGAAAAGATCGGCGGCCATCAATTGGCGATGCTCCGCAAGCTGGGCTTCCTCGATGCGCTCGAAAATGTCGCTTGTCGATATGATCAGGTGCTCAATATCCGGGAAGGCAAGGTGGTCGATGTCAGCGTCGGCCAGGCCTACGGATTTCCCTATGCCGATCTCGTCGCCATGGCGCGCAGCCGGATCCCCGATCCATCCGATCTGATCGTCGACGAGGTCACCGCGATCAGCTGCAGCGACGACGTCCAGCATCTCGAGCTGGCCTCCGGACGGCGCGTGACTGCGCGCCTCGTCGTTCTGGCCACGGGCATGGCGGCGGCTCTCGGTTACAAACTCGGTATCAAGCGGCAGATTCTGGCCGAACGCCATTCGGTCTCGTTCGGCTTCACGATCGCCCGCCGCGATGGCGCGCCGTTCGATTTCGAGGCGCTGACCTGCTATGGCGAGCGCACCGCCGACGGCATCGACTATCTCAGCCTGTTTCCGGTGCGCGCCGGCATGCGGGCCAATCTTTTCATGTTCCGCGACCCGACCGATCCGATCATGCGCGAGCTGCGTCGTGAGCCGGAAGCGACAGTTCTGCGTCTGCTGCCGGGATTGCGGCCCTATCTCGGCGATTTCCGCGTCACTGACCGTGTCCAGAACTGGGTGATGGATCTGACCGTGGTCGAGGGACATCTCCAGCCCGGCATCGTGCTCATCGGCGATGCGTTCCAGACCAATTGTCCCGCCGCCGGCACGGGCGTCGCGCGCCTGCTGGTGGACGTCGATCGTCTGTGCACTGAATATGCTCCGAAGTGGCTCGCGACCCCAGGCATGGGCCTGGACAAGATCCCGCAGTTCTATTCCGACCGCGACAAGATTGCGGCGGACCAGCAGTCCCTGAAGATGGCGCGCTTCCGCCAGGCCCTGACATCCCGCAACGATATCGGCTGGGATGTCCGGCGCCGGTTGCACTTCCTGCGGCGCAGCCTGGCGCACCGCGTCGATCAAATGCATCCCGGCTGGCTCGGGCGAGTTCGCGGGGCGTTGCGCGCCTGAGCTCCGTAGCCCTTCGCCTGCCGTTTTTCAGCGCGTGGGCGTTGGAGTGCGGGCGGGCAGGAGCCGCAAATCCGACAGCCGCTTGGCCGCCAGTTTGAGCCAGGGAGCCTGCTTCAGCGCGAACAGGGCGACGGCACCTGCGGTGCTGCCGGCTTTCGTGATCGCCCACATCGGCGAGGGCTGTCCGCCGAACAGTTTCTTGTATGGCTCGTCACCAATGGTGAAATCGAGCATCTGATCGCCGCGCTCGATACAATCCCGCGCGACCTGCTCGAACATCAGCGCGCCGAGCGACTGGCTCTTGTACCCGGCAATGTCGAAGGCGCTCATGATGATGAGGAAACTGCCCTGATGGCAGAGGCCGAGCACGGCGGCGATCACTTCGCCGTCCATCTTCATGGCATAGAGACGCACAAAGGAGCCGAGACCACGAAGGGCCACGTCGGAATAGAAGCCGAAATATTCGGGACGCTGGAGCAGATCTCCGTCGCCTTGCGCCTGAAAGCGCGGACCGCGAAACTTCCTCATCACATCCAGCGCTTCGAGCACGGAGGCGCTGTCATTGCAGCATGAGAAGCTCAGTGCGCCTTTTTTCTGGAGCTGACGATATTTCTTTGCAAGCTCCTTCTGATAGGAGCGATCGATCGCGCTGGCCCGCCATTGCTCGAACGGCGCGACGAGCACCGTCGCGTAGGCATTGGTGTCCATCGATACGCGGCGGGACGTAGCCAGGAGGTTCTCGATCGGAAGCCGCCCGTCGGGCAGCTTGGTCATCCGGAGCAGATCGAAAGGACGAACGAGGCGCCGGATCTCCGCGCATGCTTCGGCGTCGTCGAGCAGTTGTGAAAACAATTTCGGGCTGCAAACCGGCGCCAGATAATCGGAGACACGGAGGTCGGCGAACTCGACGGTTCGGATCGGACCGCGCCGGATCCGGAGCAAGGGCAGCACCATCGCAAGGGCGCCCGTCGCGCGGTGGCGGACCACGACGACCAGAGGTGTCGCACCCGCATCCGACGCGAGCCTGGTGTAGAGGCTGTGCAGCCAGATCGGATGCTGGAACGCAGTAGCAGCCGAGCGATCAAACAGCTCGGCATATTCCGGAGACAGAAAGTCGAACGCCTGCTCGATGACGATGTCGAACGTGTTGCTAAGCTTGTTCATGCGCAATCAGGGAAACCGGATAATTCGCGAAGTCGATCGAGCCGTGGCTACGCCTTATAGCAGGCCGTTACGGGCAAGACACCGGCGGCGTGCGATTTGCATTAACGCGCTCAACCACGTTCGTATCGTTACCAAATTCTTAAATTCCAGAGCCGTTTGGGCTTGGTCTCAGGATGAGATTGTGCAGAGGCGGCCTGATGCCAGACAAGGCTCCGGGCAGCTGAAGTTCACCCGCCCCAACGAAACCTCGTCGTTGACGCCGGTGGTGGTCGTGAATGTGCGCTTGCGCCAAGCGCGGCAGCGATCGTCCTGCACGGATTTCCAAGGTCCCTCATTCGTGTATGATGACCAGCTCAGTTCGGAATATGCGGAAGATGTCCCCCCTTTCACGGCGAGAGCTGTTCGATATGGCGGCGCGGATCACGGCGCTGGCCGCATGGCCCGGCTGCGCTGCCGCCGACGATTATCCCTCCCGTCCCATCAAGCTGGTCATTCCCTATACGGCTGGCGCCGCTGGTGATCAGATCGGACGTCCCTGGGCGGACAGGATGGGCTCGCTGCTGGGGCCGATCTATGTCGAGAATATCGGCGGCGCCGGTGGTGCGATTGGATCCGCCGCGGTGGCGCAGAGCGCCCCCGATGGCTATTCGATTTTGCTCGGTAATGGCAGCACGCAGGTGATGATTCCGTTATCGTCGCCGCAACCCGCCTACGACACGGTTCGTGATTTCCGCGCCATCTATCGCCTGATTACCAGCACGCTCGCATTCGCGGTTCATCCCTCCTTGCCGGTGAAAGATCTGCAGGAACTGATAGCCTTTGCGAAGGCTCATCCGGGCAAGCTCTCCTACGGCACTCCAGGCGTCGGCACCGGCAATCATCTCGTCGGGGAAATGTTCAGGCTGCAATCCGGCCTCGCAGCGGACGTCGTCCACGTCCCCTATCGGGGCATGAGCCCCGCTACCAACGACCTGGTCAGCAACCAGATCTCTGCCGTCATTGCCGTGGTATCGAGTCAGATCCTGCAGTTGCACCTTGCGGGCAAGCTGCGGCTGATCGCCGTGACGAGCGAACAGCGGTTGAGCGGCGCGCCGGAGATTCCGACGGTGGCTGAATCCGGCATGCCGGGCCTCAACTACGCCGGCTGGTTTGGCTTGTTCGCTCCAAGAGCGACCCCGGATACGATCGTGGAGCGGATCGCAGCGGCGACCCGCACGGCGATGGCCGATCCTCAGTTGCAGGAAAGCTATCGCTCACAAGGTCTGGAGCCGGACATCGATTCGGGTCCCGACAAGTTTCAGCGCCTGGTCGAGGACGAACTGGTCCGCCTGGCTCCCATCGTCAGGTCGACCGGGCTCAAGCGCGATTGAGATCGCGCCAGGCCTGCGTGTGAAGCCGGAACCAATGCCGACGGAAGCCGTCGCTGAGCGAGAGCTCTTCGGGATGTTCTGCCGGTGGCGGTCAGTGCCATCGGGTCTGCCCGCTGCATCAAACTGCCAGCCTTACCGCGCTCGTTCGATATGAGCCCGGATCGCCTGTCGCTCGGCATCGATCCAGCCATGCTGGCGCGCCTTGGCTACCATCTCCGCATAGCGCCGATCCCAGCTTGCGTCATCGGGGCGGCCCGCCAGCGTAGGGACCAGATCGATCGAGACGAGCGCATCACGATCGTCGAGAAGCGTGATCCCTTTCCAGCCCTGCGTTTCGGAATTCGCGTCGGCATGCAGCGCCAGCTTGAAGTTGCGGAAGTCGAACGGCTCGGTGAGCCGGACAATTCCGCCGTCGAAGCATTCGATGATCACGATGCCGCTCCAGTGTTCTGGCCCTCGGGCGACGATGCCGATTTGGTACCGCCGGAGCCGCCTATGCTTGAGGCAAGGCCCGCAGTGCGCCCTGAAAGTTGACGAGAGGATCGCCGTCCCCGCCGCGCGTCGCCACGATCCTGCCGATGAAGAGACCATGCGTGCCGACCATCTGGTGGTGGTGCAGCACGCATTCCAGGACGCCGATCGCCGGTTCGAGCAGCGGCACGTCAAGGACGCCTTGTGCCCATGGCGCCGTCGCGAAGCGGTCAATGCCCTTGGCGCCGCCGGCGAAACGCAGCGCCAGATCTTCCTGTCCGCTGCCGAGGAGGCTGATGCCAAAGCAGCCATTGGCGAGGATGGCGGCATGCGTTTCGGAGCTCGCATTGACGCCGACGAGCAGACAGGGCGGCTCCATGCACAGCGAGGTGACGGAGCTGACCGTCAGCCCGCGCCGTGCGGTCCCCGTTCCCGTCGCCACGATCGCGACGCCGCTCGCGAGGTTGCGCATGGCCAGGCGGAATTCGGCAGCTTCGACTGAGCGGACGTCGGTCATTTGAGTGATCTGGCATCCCATGACGTACCTCCGGGCTCGCCCTGGCGCCGCGCTATGCCGAAACCGTATCGCCCGCGATCATGCCGCGCCCGGCAGGGGCGGATTTCAGCTCTTTCCGGATCGCGGGGATGATCCTGCTGCCCCACAATTCGATCTGGCGCAGCATCGTGCGCTGATCGAAATCGCCGAGCTGGGTCTGAAGCGCGATATGGGACGGCTTGAGAATGCTGATCTCTTCCAGCATACGGTCGATCACCTGGTTGACGCTGCCGACGGGCAGGTTGCTGCGCATCGTTTCCAGGCTCATATCGTTCGGGCCGGCCTCTTCCTTGATCAGATAACCGTCGTCGCTCTGGGCGCGTCGGAATTTCAGGCTTTCGGAGAGCCGGCGCTGGAAGCGCGCATTGTCCAGATAGGACTGGATCTCACTGTCATTGTCGCTGGCATAGGCGCAGCGCAGGAAGCCGAAATGCGTGTCGTCGATGGAACGGCCTTCCTTAGCCGCGATCCCCTCGAGACGTTCGCGCAGCGCCTTGATGGCGTCGAGGCCGTTGAGCAGCGCAGTGACGAACAGATTGTGGTTGTCACGTATGGCGCGGCCGAGGGTCTCGCCATGGCCGGACGTGACCCAGATTGGCGGCATCGGTTTCTGCACGGTGCGCACGGCGATCGCGGTCGGCGGCATCTTCAGGTGCTCGCCGTCATAGGAGAAGATGCGTTCGCGCATGCCGGCCTCGAGCACGTCGTAGAACTCGGCGAACAGCGCGTGCGAATGATCGAGATCGACTCCGAAGCGATCGAACTCGAATTTCTGGTAGCCCGAGCCGATGCCGAGATCGAGGCGGCCGTTCGAGACGGTGTCGGCAAAGCCGATCTCGCCGAGCAGTCGCGCCGGATTGTACAGTGGCAGCACGCAGACCGCAGTGCCGAGGCGGATGCGCCTGGTCAGGCCGGCGCAATGCGCGACCATTATCAGCGGCGAGGGGCAGAGGCTGTAATTGTTGAAATGATGCTCGGCGTACCACGCCGTGTCGAAACCGGCGTGCTCGGCGGTAACCGTCTGCTCGACGGCGTTGTTGATGACCTGCTGCGAGCTTTGATGATAGCCGCGCTGCTGCGCCAGAATGAATACGCCGAATTCCATCGATTGCGTCCTCCACCGGATTGCTTCTCGGCCGCGCTTGCGGCCGCTCGTCGCTTTTGCGACGCGTTCTCAGCAAGCTAGGGGCTTGAGCTTTTTCGAACAATTGACGTAATCTGAGCATGTCCTTTGCAAAATCTGAAAAGATCGAATGAATCGCCTTCAGGCCATGGAATTGTTCGTCAGCGCCGTCCGTGAAGGCAGCTTTTCCGCGGCCGGGCGCCGCGTCGGGCTCTCGCCGGCGTCGGTGTCGCGCTACGTGGGCGAGCTCGAGGCGCAGCTCGGCGTGCAGCTGCTGAACCGCAGCACGCGCCATCTCGGATTGACCGATGCCGGCAAGATCTTCTTCCAGCGCACCGAGCAGGTGCTGCACGGCATCGAAGATGCCGAAGCCGCGGCGCTTGCGCTTCAGACTGCACCGCGTGGAACCCTGCGGGTGCACTCGCGGACGCTGTTCGGCATCAAGGTGCTTTCGCCCCTGATACCGGGCTTTCAGAAGCTCTATCCGGAGCTGAAGGTGGAGCTGCGTCTGTCCGAGCGGCGTCCACAGCTTCGCGAAGATGAATTCGACGTCGACTTCCAGATCCAGGCGGCGAAGGACGCGGGCCTCATGCAGCGAAGGCTGCTGAGGAGCGAGCGGATTCTCGTGGCTTCACCGGACTATGTCGGCCGGATGCCGAAATTGCGAGAACCGGGGGACATCACCCGCCACAATTGCCTGACCTACTGGATGGGTCCCGACGACGTGGTCTGGAAGTTCATGCGCAAGAACCGGCTGCGCGAGATCGTCGTGCCTTCGTCCCTCAGTAGCAACAACGGCGTGGTGCTGTGCGATCACGCCGTTTCCGGGCACGGCATTGCCCTGCTGGACGACTACACCGTAGCGGAGGAGTTGAAGAGCGGGCGTCTGATCCGCCTGCTGCCGGGCTTCCGGGTGACGAACTCCACCTTCGATGAAGGCATTTACGCGACGTTTCTCCAGAGCAGCTATCTGCCGGAGAAGATCAGGGTGTTCGTGGACTACATGGCGGAGAACGTACCGAAGCAGGTCAAGCGATCGCAGTAATCGAGGTCGCGCTTAGCCCGAAGCAAACCTGTGCGCCGGCAGCCCGCGCACGCCGAGGCCTTCGATCGCGAACAGGCCGCCGGCATCCGGGTGATCGTCGGCGAGTGCGTGGCTGCGCGAGATCGATGTCACGTAGAGGACGTCGAGATCGGGTCCGCCGAAGGCGAGGCTGGTCGGGTGACGGATCGGCATGTCGATCGTCCGCACCATCGTCCCGTCAGGTGCAAACCGCGCGATCTTGCCGATGCGCACGAGGACGGACCAAAGATAGCCTTCCGAGTCGATCGTTCCACCGTCGCAACCCGACTGCTGCGCCTCCGTCTCGACGAAGACGCGCTTGTTCGCGAGGGGGCCCTCCGCCCTGTAGTCATAGGCCCAGATCATCCGTCTTGCGCTGTCGGCGAGATAGAATGTCCGGCCGTCCGGGCTGAAGCACGGTCCGTTGCTCACGGCAAGGTCGGTCTCCAGCAGTTCCACCGCGCCTGTTGCGTCCAGCCGGTAGAGACCGCCCAGCGGCGTCTCATCCTGGGCGCGGTCACTGTGCATCGTGCCTGCCAGGAAGCGACCATGGGGATCGGCCTTTCCGTCATTCAGCCGCAGCTTCGGGTGGTCCAGCCCGATCGACGGTCCCTCGATCAGTGTGCGCTTGTCGAAATCGTAACCGGCAAATCCGTGGCGCATGGCCAGCACCGCGCCGCCATCGTCTCGCAGGGCCATCGAACCGATCGGCGCAGGCACGCTGAACGCGTCCGCCGTCCCGGTGGCGGGATCGCGCATGCGGATCAATCCGGCCAGCGCGTCGATCCAGAAGAAGCGCTTGCGGCGCTCATCCCATACCGGGCTCTCGCCGAGTTGGTCCTTTGTCGCGCCGACGCGCATAATCCGGATTGCGCTCATGGTTCCTCTCGAAGGGGTCGCCGGGCTTGACCGATCGGTCTGTGAAAAACTAGTTTCATTCCAGGGTTCTCTGGTTGGCGCCGGGCCGCCGAATGGATTGCAGGCTTCATGACTGAACTGTCAACGATGAAGGACGGCGTTGCGAACCAGGCCGAGGCCTCCGACCGCGTGCTGCAGATTCTTGCCGAAGCCGGGCGGCTGTTCGCCAGCAAGGGATTCGAGGGAACGTCGATGCGCGATATCGCGCTCGCCTGCGGCATCTCCAAGTCGCTGCTCTACCACCATTTCGCCAACAAGGACGAGATCTACGCGCGCGTGGCGGTCGGCTCGACGCTCGAGCTCTATCTGTTCGTGCGCGATCGCATTCCCGACGGGGCGCCCTCGCAGAAGATCCGCGCGTTCATGGTCGCCACGGCCGAATACTTCCGGCGCTATCGTTGGGCCTGGATCGCCTCCACGACCGCCTTCTGGAACGATCCCGATCGCCACAGGCACAAGGAGCGGCTGACGCGCCGCGACCGTTTCGAGAATTTTCTCCGCGGCCTGATCCAGGAAGCCATCGATGCCGGCGAAATCCGCAAGGTCGACGTTCCCATGACCGGGCGGCTGATCCTGTCCTCGCTCAATTGGATGCATCGCTGGTACAACCCCAACAAGTCCGCGACCCCCGAGCAGATCGCGGAGATCTTCTTCGACATGATCTTCAATGGGCTACGAAGCGGCGAGCTGGTCGAGCTTCCCGGAGCGGTGCCACCCAAGGAGCCGCTCAAGACAGGCCGGCGCAAATCGCGCTGAGCGGCGGCTGGCGGCCGGGCCTCATTCCAACACGATGTTTTGCGCCTTGATCACCGGTCCCCAGAGCGCGGCATCCTTGGTCAGCTGCGCGTCGAGCCGGTCCGGTGCGCCGGTATCGGTGATCAGGCCGTCGGTCTCGAGCTGCTTTGCGATCTCGGGCTTCTGCATCGCGGCGTTGGCCGCCGCGTTCAGCCGCGCGGTCGCATCGCGCGGCGTGCCCGCAGGCGCGTGCAGCGCGGTCCAGAATGATGCCGTCAGGTCGGAATAGCCGGATTCGGCCAGGGTGGGGATCTCCGGGAAGCTGGCCATGCGTTTGTCCGAAGAGACCGCGAGGATGCGAAGCTGACCGCTGCGCGCGTGCTCGATGACTGCGGCGGGCGTTGCGAAATTGAGGTCGCATTCTCCCGACAGCGTTTCCATGATGGAGGCCGGATTGTTGCGATAGGCGACGTCGGTGACGGCAAATCCCATCGACTTGCTCATCATGATTCCGAACAGATGCGTGACGCTGCCCGGACCGAGGGTGGCGTAGAACAGCGGCTTGTCGCGCCCTTTGGCATAGGCGACGAAGCTCTTCACGTCGGCGACGGGCGTCCGCGCGTTGACGGTCAGCGACAGCGGGCCGTTGCAGAGCATGGCGACGGAGGCGAAATCCGCGAGCTTGTAGGGCAGGTTCTTGCGCAGCAGGACGTTCAGCGAAATCGGGCCGGTGCCGCCGGCCAAGAGAACCGATCCGTCCTTCGGCGCGCGCGCCACATATTGCGATCCGACGATGCCGTTGGCTCCGGGCTTGTTGTCGACCAGAACCGGTTGGTCCAGGTTTTCCGCCATCGCCTTCGCGATCGAGCGCATCAGGCTGTCGATGGAGCCGCCGGGCGCATAAGGCACAATGATGAAAACCGTCTGAGAGGAGCGCGCTCTCACGATGCCAGGTGCGGCAAGCGGAGCGGCGAGGGCGCCGGCGATCAGAGTTGCCGCCTGGCGTCGGCTGATCCTGGGCATGCGAGTCCTCCTCAAGGTCGTTCTTTGATTGCATGTGAATCTATCGGCTGACCGATCGGTCGGTCAATAGGACATCGGCAGGATATTGCCAGCTGCAACGTTCGGTGCTATCACCGCGAAAAGCTGACCGATCGGTCAGGAGATAACAAGCAAGACAAACCAGGCAAGCAGAAGCCCAGGAGGAAGCCATGTCAGGAGATATCGTCACCCTCGAAGTGTCCGACCACATCGCGCTGGTGACGCTGAATAGGCCTCCCGTGAATGCGCTCGATCGCGCGATGCGCGACCGCATCGTCGCCGTGTTCGACGAGATTTCCGAGCGCAGCGACGTCAGGGTCGCAATCCTGACCGGAGCCGGAAAGGTGTTCTGCAGCGGCGCGGATCTGAAGGATCGTCCGGATCCGACCAAGATCGGTGCGTTCCACAGCCACAACCGGATCACGCGCGAGACCGGCAATTGCATCCGCGAATGCTCAAAGCCCGTCATTGCGGCCATCAACGGCGTTGCGCTGGGGGCCGGCGTTGGCCTGATGGCCTCCTGCGACATCTTCTACGCCAGCGAAGAGGCCGTGTTCGGCATGCCCGAGATCAATGTGGGGCTCGCCGGCGGTGCGGCCATGCTGAACACCTTGTTCGGCCGCTCGCTGATGCGCCGCATGTTCTTCACCGGCTATCGCGTGCCGGCCGCCGAGCTTTACCGCCTCGGCATCATCGAGGCCTGCACGACCAAGGAAAACCTGATCCCCGAAGTGATGAAGCTCGCTCGGGAGATCGCGTCCAAGAGCCCGATCGCGATGGAATACGCCAAGAACGCGGCGAACATGGTCGAGCTGATGCCGCCGCGCGACGCTTATCGCTTCGAGCAGAACATCACCATGGCGCTGTCGAAGACGGAAGACGCCAAGGAAGCGCGGATGGCGTTCCTGGAGAAGCGCGCACCGGTGTTCAAGGGGCGCTGAGATGCGGCCGGGAGAAGGTCTCGACGCGCTGATGTCGCCGCGTTCGATCGTGATCATTGGCGCCTCGCAAGAGGCGACCAAGATCGGCGGCCGGCCGGTCGATCTGTTGCGTCGCCACGGCTACGCAGGCCGCATCTATCCGGTCAACCCGAAGGCCGCGATGGTGCAGGGCCTGAAGGCCTATGCTTCCGTTGCCGAGGTGCCGGAGGCGCCGGATCTCGCCATCATCGCGGTTGACGCGGAGCGCGCGGGCGAGGCCGTGGAGCAGTGCGCCGCGCGTGGCGTCCGCAGCGTCGTCGTGTTCTCGTCCGGTTTTGCCGAGCTCGGCCAGCAGGGCCGCGCGATGCAGGAGCGGCTGCGCGTCGCCGCGCGTAATGGCGGCATGCGCCTGCTGGGGCCGAACTGCCTCGGCGCGGTCAGCATCGCCGAGAAGAGCATCGCGACGTTTTCGATCGTGCTCGAGCACAGCATGCCGGTTGCCGGCTCGCTCGGAATCGTGTCGCAGAGCGGCAATCTCGGCAGCTACACCATGCGGCTCGCCAGCGAGCGCGGTGTCGGTGTCAGCCGCTTCATCACGACGGGCAACGAGTGCGACATCGACATCGCTGACGGCATCGCCTGGATGGCGCGTGATCCCGCCACCAAGGTCATCCTGTGCTGCCTCGAAGCCTGCCGTGACGCCGGCCGCCTGATCTCGGCGCTGGAAGAGGCGCGTGATGCCGGCAAGCCCGTCATCGCGATGAAGATCGGGACATCGGCGGCTGGGCAGGCCGCCGCGGCGTCGCACACCGGAGCGATGGCGGGGGCGGACGCCGTATTCGACGCACTGTTCGGCCGTTGTGGTGCGGTGCGCGTCCGCAGCGTCGACGAACTCATCGATCTCGGTCATGCCGCATCGATCCTGCTGCCGGATCGGCTGCCGAAGGGGCCGGGCGTCGCGATCCTCACGGCGTCGGGCGGTTTCGGCGTGCTGCTCGCGGATGCGGCACAGGCGGTTGGGCTGACCTTGCCGGAACTCGGACAGGAGACGCAGCGGCAGATTCTTGAGCTGGTGCCGTTCGCGTCGGCCCGCAACCCGGTCGACGCCACGGCGCAGATGTCGAGCCGTCCGGATCTCCTGGAAAGGATCATGTCCGCGGTCGTGGCGGACGAGAGCGCTGATGCGGTGATCCTGCCGTTGCCGTTCTCGCTGCACCTGCCGCGCCTGCGATCCATCTATATGGACACGCTGCGCAACATCCGCGCGCAGTTTCCGCACCGTCCCGTCATCCTGTGTGTCGACGGCCCTGAGGATGCGCTGACCGAGCTGCACGCACTGGGCTTTCCGACGGTGGAAAGCTTCGACGGCTGCTGCGCAACCATCGCTGCACTGGTGCGATTGCAGGCGGTGTCGAAGCACCCGCAGGAGGCGCCCGCGGCGGTCGAGCGAGCACGACCGCTTGTAACCGATGCGTTCCGCCACGAACTCGGAGCCAAGCGCGCGCTGGCCGAGGCCGGCGTTCCTGTCCTTGCCGAGCGTCTCGTGCAGGATGTCGATGCGGCGGCGCGTGCCGCCACCGAGATCGGCTATCCCGTGGTGCTCAAGATTGCCTCGCCCGATCTGCCGCACAAGACCGAGGCCGGTGGTGTGGTCTTAGGCCTGGGCTCGGAAGCCGAGGTCCGGCGGGCCTTTGCCCAGATGCGCGATCGCGTCGCCACCAGGGCGCCGCATGCAACGATTGATGGTGTGATCGTGGCGCCAATGGCCAAGGGCGTCGCCGAGCTCATCCTGGGCAGCCGCATCGATCCCGTCTTCGGACCGGTGGTGATGGTCGGCCTCGGCGGGATCTTCGCGGAAATCCTGCAGGACTCCGCCGTAGAGATGGCGCCGGTCAGCGAGACGCAGGCCATGGCGATGCTGAAATCGCTCAAGGCGTTCGCGGTGCTCGACGGCGCGCGCGGCCGGCCGCGGGCCGACCTCGCAGCTGCGGCCTCGGCCGTTGCCGCGTTGTCGCGTTTTGCCGCCGCGCATGTCGATGAGATCGCCGAGATCGACGTCAACCCGCTGCTGCTACGGGCGGAGGGCGAGGGGGCCGTGGCGCTCGATGCGCTGCTGATCCCGCACGGAGAGCGGCCGGTCCCACACTGAATCTAAACGAAGAGAACCGGCAGAAGCCGGTCCAGAGGAAGCGCGTCAAAGCAGGAGGAAACGGTGAAGAGATCGACGATCACTGCGCTCGGCATGATTGCCTTGCTGCTCACGAATGCGCCGCTGTCCGCACAGGGCATCTCCGGCGACGTCGTCAAGATCGGCATCATGAACGACCAGAACGGCCCCTATGCGGACAATTGCGGCCTCGGCTCGGTCGCCGCGGCGAAGCTCGCGGTTGGCGACTTTGGCGGAACGCTCAATGGCAAGAAGATCGAGCTCGTGATCGCTGACGACCAGAACAAGCCCGATATCGGCGTCGCCATCGCGCTGCGCTGGGTCGACAATGAAGGTGTCGACGCCATTGTCGGCTGCTCGGCGTCGTCGATCGCGCTGGCCGTGCAGGATATCATGAAGAACCGCAAGAAGCCTTATCTTCTGGCCGGCACCGCGGGCTCGTTCTTCACCAACGACAAATGCTCGCCGATGACCACGCAGTGGGTGGTTGATACCTATGCCCAGCCGAAGGCCACCGTGAAAGCCCTGCTCGCGCAAGGGATCGACAGCTGGTTTTTCCTGACGGTGGATTATGCCTTCGGCAAGGCCTGGCAGGCGGATGCAACCAAGTTCATCGAAGCGGGCGGCGGCAAGGTGGTGGGCTCGGTGCTGCATCCGCTCAACTCGTCGGATCTCTCCTCGTTCCTGCTGACGGCACAGGCCAGCGGCGCCAAGGCGATTGCGCTCGCCAATTCGGGCGCGGATTTCGCCAATGCGATCAAGCAGGCGCAGGAGTTCGGGCTGACCAAATCGCAACTGCTTGTTCCGCTCGGCCTCATGATCAGCCAGACGCATGGAATTGGTCTCAAGGATCTTCAGAACGTGCGGCTGACGACGCCGTTCTACTGGGACATGACGCCGGAGAGCCGGGCCTTTGCCAAGCGCTATGCCGAGGCGACGAATGGTCAGCTTCTCAACGAGGGCAAGGCCGCCACCTACAGCGCCATCACGCATTATCTGAAGGCGGTCGCTGCCGCCAGTTCCGACGACGGCGACGCCGTGATGCGGCAAATGAAGAACACGCCGATCAACGATTTCGAAATGAAGAATGTCAGCATCAGGGCTGACGGCCAGGTCATGCGACCGCTCCATGTCGCGCGCATCAAGGCTCCGGCGGAATCCAAATACACCTACGACTATTACGACATCACAGGCACGATCGCGCCCGAGGATGCATGGCGGCCGGCATCGGAAAGCGCCTGCGATCTTCTCAAGTCGCAGTGAAGGATAGGCGGCCGGGCAGGACATGTCGGCGGATATGACGAAAGCAGGAAGCGTGCGATGAGTGTGGTTGAAGCGGTATCGATGCAAGCCGTCGTGGTGGAGAACCTGACGGGTGAAGCCTATCGCGGCGCGATGCGTCGCTGGCTGCAAGGCAATCTGCCCGCCAGTTTCCGCAGCGACAGCGCCGCATTCGCATCGCCCACACTTCAGCAGTCCATTGCCTGGGAGTCGGCGATGTACCGCGCCGGGCTGACGGGCATTACCTGGCCGCAGGCCTATGGCGGGCACGGCCGCTCCTTGCGTGAGCACCTGATCGCCAATCAGGAGATCGGTGCGCTCGCGATGCCCGAAAGCGTCAACTCGATCGGCAAGGAGCTTGCCGGTCCCATCATTCTCGCAGTTGGGACCGAAGAGCAGAAGCAGCGTTTCCTGCCTGCGATCCTCGACATGCGCAACATCTGGTGTCAGGGTTTTTCCGAGCCCGAAGCCGGCTCCGACCTGGCGGGGCTCCGCACCCGCGCCACCCGGGACGGTGACGCCTGGCGCATCACCGGCCAGAAAATCTGGACCAGCGGCGCATACCGGGCTCAACGCTGTCTCGTGCTCGCCCGCACCGGGCCGCTGGAGGACCGCCATCGCGGCCTTGCGATGTTCGCGGTGCCGCTCGATGCGAAGGGCGTGCGGGTGCGGACAATCAAGTCGATCGATGGCCGCGAGAGCTTCTGCGAGGTCTTCTTCGACGAGGTCGAGGTGGCCCAGACCGATGCGATCGGCGCGCCCGACGAGGGCTGGGCCGCGGCGATCCGCGTGCTGGAGATCGAGCGTGCGACCAACCGCATGTATCGCGCCTGGCGCTTCGAGAACGAGCTGCGCCATCTGATTTCGGCCTGCAAGGCGGACGCTGCGCTGTCGCAGATGGTCGATGATCATCACTACGCGGTCAGGCTGGGCGAGGTCGCGGTCGAGATCGAGGTGCTGAAAGCGCATGTCGAGACCGCCGTCGAGGCGCTCGTCAACGGTGACAAGATCGGCGCGCGGGGCAGCCTTGCGAAGCTCTATTGGAGCGAATCGCATCAGCGCTTTGCCGCGCTCGCCCTGGAGCTGCTCCAGCAGGCCATGTTGCCGCAGCTCGCGGCGATCAAGGTGGCGCGGCGGCGGTTCGAGGCGATCTATCTGCAGGCCCGCGCAGAAACGATCTACGCCGGCACGACCGAGATACAGCTCGGCATCATCGCCGATCGGATCCTCCAGCTCTCGCGAGGCAAGTGATGATCGTGGCCGGTGAAGGACTTCAGCCCGCCGAATTCGCCGCAACCGCGACGCGTGCGGTCGTCGCCTGTGCGGGGCAGGAGATGCGGGCGCAGGCGCGCAATCTCGCCGGTGACGGACTGCTCGGCATCATCGCGGACGAGGAGGTCGGGGGACTTGCCCTTCCGCTCGGCTTCGCGGTGCCGGTGATCGCGGCCGCCCATTCCGGACTGCTCGGCTTTCCGCTGCTCGAGACGCTCTTTGCCGGCCGCCTGCTCCAGCAGTCGCTGCCGCATCTCGCCACCGCGATCGTCTCGGGCGAGACGTTGGTGTCCATCGCGTGGCAGGGCGAGGCTGTCGCCGAGCGGGAAGGGGAAGCTGTCGTGCTGAGCGGCTGGGTTGCGCGAGCCCCCTGCGCGGACAAGGTCGACTATCTGTTGGCCCGGATCGGCGAAGGTGCTGCGGCCTTGGTCAGAATCGATGCCGAAGGCGTTGTGGTGGAAGACGCGGCAGGCCTCGACCTGACTGTGCCGGAACACGCGGTGCGTCTCCAGAGGGTCCGCATTCCCATCGACTCGATCCTGCCGGCGAACACATGGGATATGCTCAGCTCAGACGCCAACGTACTGCGTGCCGCGGCCATCCTGGGATCTGCCGAGGCCTGCCTGTCGCTGGCGCAGGAGCATGCGTCGACGCGCCGGCAGTTCGGTCACGCTCTGTCCTACAATCAAGCCATTCGTCATGCGCTGGCGCGACAGAAGCTGGGACTGGAGAGCATTCGTCATGCGATCACGCGAAGCCTGTCCGAGGGGAGTGGTTCCGTTCAGCGCGATGCGGCGTTCCTGGCCGCGGCAACCTATGGCAGCTCGATCAGCGAAGGCGCGCTGCAGATCCATGGCGGTATGGGCTTCACCTGGGACATTCCGGTGCATCGTCATTTGCGCCGGATCCGCACGCTGCAAGCGCAGGGCGATGCCAGCGGCCTGATCAGCGCATTTGGCCGCCGTTACGTATCGGAAATTGCTCCGTTCACTGAGGCAGGAGCATGAAGGAGATGACCATGACCGAGACCAGGGATCAGACGCTCGCGGGCCGCGTTGCACTCGTCACCGGTGCCGGAAACGGCATCGGCCGTGCGACTGCGCTCAAATTGGCCTCACGCGGCGCGATTGTCGGCGTCAATGATCTGAAGCCGGAATTCGTGAACGGCACGGTCGATGCGATCAAGGCCTCCGGCGGCGAGGCGTTGGCCGTTACGCAGGACGTGTCCAGTCGCGACGGCATGCGGCAGGCGGTGCTTGGAGTGGCGGAGCGGCAGGGACGGTTCGACATCCTCGTCAACAACGCAGCCTGGGTCCGTTATCAATCGGTCGCCGACATCGCGCCGGAGACCGTCGAGCGCATGCTCAATATCGGCTTCAAGTCGGTGATGTGGGGTATCCAGGCGGCCGCGGAAGTCATGGATGCCGAACGTGGCGGCGCGATCGTCAACGTCGCTTCGGTGGCCGGTCTGCTTTCGGCCAAGAACAGCATCGTCTACAGCGGCATCAAGGCCGGCGTCATGGGCATCACACGCGCAGCCGCGGCGGAGCTCGGGGAGCGCAACATCCGTGTCAACGCAGTGGCGCCCTCGGCGATTCCGACCGAGGGAACCATGCGCAACCGCAACGCCGAGCTCGATGCGCGCCGGATCGCGCGAACGCCGCTGGGGCGGCTCGGCACGGTCGACGACATCGCCAAGGCGATCTGTTTCCTCGCCGGCGACGACAGCGGATTCATCTCGGCACAGGTGCTCACCGTCGACGGCGGGATCACCCTCACCAACATTGCCTGACGGTGCGATCGCCATGTCCAGTCTGACGCCGGAACAGCAGGTCCTGAAAGAGGCCTATATCAAGGCGCGCGGCTATTGGCGGCCCTGGACGGAAGGCCTGCTGCGCCTCGATCCCGAATTTCTTCAGACCTATGGCAAGTATGCGGGCTACGCCGCGGAGAAGGGGCCGCTGTCGCCCAAGATGCGGGAGCTGATCTACGTCGCGCTCGATGGCTCAGCGACGCATCTGTTCCGCTCAGGGCTCGCACTGCACCTCCGCCTCGCGCTTCAGGAGGGAGCGTCGGCGCGGGAGATCGTCGATGTATTCCGTCTCGCAACGGCCCAGGGGCTCGACGGCTGCAACGTCGGCGTCGGCATTCTCGCGGAAGAACTGGCAAGCGCGGGCCTGGAGGTCGATCAAGGCGAGCTCTCCGACGAGCAGAGGGTGCTGCGGGATGCCTATGTCGCGCGGTTCGGCGATTGGCCTGACTTCTGCGAGCAGTGGCTGCGACGTGATCCCGGCTATTTTGCCCTCTTGTTCGATCTCCTCGCGGGCGGAGCGGCCGGGGAGGGCCTCGACCAGCGGTCGCAATGTCTGATCTCGATCGCATTGAACGCCTGCTTCACAGCGCTCAACCCGCAAGGGCTGCGTGTGCAGATCAAACGGGCCCTGCGGCTCGGCATCGGCCAGCGAGAGATGCTTCAGGTTCTCCAGATGACCGCGCATCTAGGCGTTCATGCCTGCGCCATCGGCATGCCGGTTCTGATGGAAGCCCTCGATGAGCGTTCGTCGATGGCCGGCACAAGCGGGGAAGGGCCGGGCGAGGGAGAGCGAGCATGAAGGGATTGGCGATCCGCAATCACAGGGCCTTCGCGTCCGGCGCCCTGTTCCTCGCCTTTGCAATCTTCTTCTTCGTGGCGGCGCTCGGCTACCCCGCGGGCACGGTCGCGCGAATGGGGCCGGGCTATTTCCCGCGCCTGCTCGCGATCGTGCTCGCTGCCATCGGCCTCGTCGTGATTCTCAGTGCCATGAAGCCCGCCGCGGAACGGCAGCTGCTGCGCAAATGGGATTTCAAGGGGCTCGCCTGGGTGACCGGGTCCGTGGTCCTGTTCGCAGCCTTGCTGTTTCCGCTCGGTCTGGTCGGCGCCTTGTTCGTGCTGATCATGGTGTCGAGCCGGGCCAGCTCAGAGTTCACCTGGACAGGCGCGCTGGCGAATGCGGCGGTGCTGATTGCGCTGTGTCTTGCCGTCTTCGTCTACGGTCTCGGGTTGCAGCTGCCCGTCTGGCCGTCCCTTCTCAACTGAACGGGCCGATCGATGGATCTCGTCCACAATCTGGCGATCGGCTTTGCGACCGCCGCCCAGCCCGCCAACCTGCTCTACGCCTTCTTCGGATGTCTGCTCGGGACCTTGATCGGCGTGCTTCCCGGCCTCGGCCCGCTCGCAACCATCGCGATGTTGCTGCCGATCACCTATGCGCTGCCGCCGGACGCCGCGCTGATCATGCTCGCCGGAATCTATTACGGCGCGCAATACGGCGGCTCGACCACTGCCATCGTCGTCAATTTGCCCGGCGAGTCCTCCTCTGTGGTGACCACGATCGATGGCTACCAGATGGCGAAGCAGGGCCGCGCCGGCGTCGCGCTCGCCACCGCTGCCATCGGCTCGTTTTTTGCAGGATGCGTGGCCACGCTCGCGCTGGCCGCCCTTGCAGGCCCGCTGACCGCGACGGCGCTGCTGTTTGGCCCAAAGGAATTCTTTGCGCTCATGATCCTGGGGCTGATCCTCGCCTCGGTGCTGTCGAGCGGCCCGTTCATCGAGGGCATCGGCATGGTCGTGCTCGGCATGCTCCTCAGCCTCGTCGGCACCGATCTGAACAGCGGCAGCCAGCGCTTTGCCTTCGGCATTCCCCAGCTGTTCGACGGTCTCGATTTCGTGCCGTTGGCGATGGGCATCTTCGGCTTTGCCGAGATCGTCAAGAATCTCGAGCAGGACGACAAGCTGTCGCTGGTCACCCAGAAGATCACCAATCTGTTTCCGACCCGCGACGACTTCCGCCGCATGGTGCCGGCGATGCTGCGCGGTACGGCCCTGGGCACGTTGCTGGGCGTCCTGCCCGGCGGCGGTGCGGTGCTCTCGTCCTTTGCGTCCTATACGCTCGAGAAGAAGCTGTCGCGGCATCCCGAGCAGTTCGGCAAAGGAGCCATCGAAGGCGTTGCAGGGCCTGAATCGGCGAATAACGCAGGCGCGCAGACCTCGTTCATTCCGCTGCTGACGCTCGGCGTTCCCTCCAACGTCGTGATGGCCCTGATGGTCGGCGCCATGAACATCCACAACATCCACCCGGGCCCGGAGGTGATGACGAAGAACCCGACCCTGTTCTGGGGCCTCATCGTCTCGATGTGGGTCGGCAATCTGATGCTGCTGATCCTCAATCTTCCGCTCGTCGGGCTGTGGGTGAAGCTGCTCACCATTCCTTACCGATATCTGTTTCCGGCGATCATGGTGTTCTGTTCGATCGGCGTCTATTCCATCAACAGCGGAACATTCGAGGTCTACGAGGCCGCAATGTTCTGCGTGTTCGGCTACGTCCTGATCAAGCTGCAATTGCCGGCGGCGCCGCTGCTGCTGGGGCTGGTTCTGGGCCCTGCCATCGAGGAGAATTTTCGCCGTGCCATGGTGCTGTCGCGCGGCGACGTCACCGTGCTGCTCACATCGCCGCTCTCGGCGAGCCTCCTGGCCGCGGCCGCCATCGCGATTATCCTGATCATGCTACCCACGATCCGGGCGCGGCGCGAGGAGGCGCTGCAGGAATGAGATGAGGGCACCAGCCGGATCCACCAGCTCAACATCGCGCGTCTCACAACCAGAATGTCGCAACGCTCGGCAATTTTCGCCGACCTGAGCAGCCCCGTCAGTCCTGTCGCGACCCCAGACGTATCGGCATTGCAGCCACCATCAGCCGGATCATGATCTCGCTGAGATCGAGCGCGTCAGCGGCAGATGTCGTCGCAATAAAGGCCACAGCAACGAAGTGATGGCGCCGAAGCATTCCTGACGACCGCACTCCCGGCGAATCTTCCTGCGGCATTTTGACCGCACCGATCTGCAATCATCGAAAGCGCATTTGAATCGTTCCAGACATTCTCCTCCCGGTTGGCGATGATCGAGGCATTCTAAGTCGCGCGCACGCATTTGCGTTGCCGTCACAATGGCGTCTTTTTAAAGAGGCGATGCAGATCGCTGACATTCGAATGTTGCCGCCAAGACGAAGGCAGCAAACGCGCGTGCGCGTCTGCAGAGCAACTGATTGACGGGCCATGCATGCCGGCCGAGCTCGGATACGAAGAGCTGCTCTTCGATCCATGGTCGTTGCTGGCCAGACGCGGAAGCCGCTTCACGGCGGGCTGCGCACTATTGATGAAGGACTTTCTGGAATGCGACGTGCGGGTGGGGATAAGACGGTAGCTCGCTTCGGTGCGGCGCTGCTGGGTGGTGTGGCGTGGTTGACGTGGTTCGAATCGCCTGCTCAATCCCAAACGTCCCAGGGCGGTAATTCCCTTCCGCCCGTGACTGTCGAAGCCCCGACGCAACAGTCGGTTCGCCGTGCGCCAACCAGGCGAAACGACGCGCGGGTCCGATCGACCTCACGGCGCGCCCCGCAAGCCCCGACGGTCGCAGTGCAATCGCAACCGGCTGTCGTCCCGCCATTTGCCGGCGGGCAGGTCGCTCAAGGCGCACGACTGGGGATGCTCGGAAATACCAACACCATGAAGTCACCGTTCAGCGTGACGAGCTACACGGACAAGCTCATTCGGGATCAGCAGGCGGCAACGGGTGCGGATGCCCTGATCCTCG
Organism: Bradyrhizobium sp. Rc3b; assembly: GCF_900114915.1. GTDB lineage: Bacteria > Pseudomonadota > Alphaproteobacteria > Rhizobiales > Xanthobacteraceae > Bradyrhizobium. The sequence goes on along the minus strand of NZ_FOUS01000006.1, from coordinate 7,134 downwards.
ATCCCTCCGTGCGAAGTTCCCATCCGACCGGCGGTATCGTCGATTCCTTCAACATACGCGGCTTTCCGATCAACGAAGGCAATAACGGCGAGTTCGCCTTCGAGGGCCTTTACGGAATCGCGCCGACATATCGGATCTTCACGGACTACGTCGAGCGCATCGAAGTGCTCAAGGGTCCCTCGGCCGCGCTCTCGGGCATGGCGCCCAATGGCGGCGTTGGCGGCGTCATCAATGTCGTGCCCAAGCGCGCGGAAGAGGATTTGACCCGCTTGACCGCGAGCTACGGCTCGACCGCACGTTTCGGCGGTCACTGGGATGTTGCGAGGCGCTACGGCGATGGCAAGGAATGGGGCGTACGCGCCAGCGGAAGCGTCCGCGGCGGCGACACGCCCATCGACCGCCAGTCCGAGACGACAGGTGTCGGATCGCTGGCGCTCGACTATCAAGGCGAACGGTTCAGATCCTGGCTCTATCTCATCGCCCAGACCGATCGGTTCGACGCGCCGTCACGTCCCTTTCTGATGGCTCCCGGCCTGCAGGTGCCGAAGGCGCCGGACGGCAAGCTGAACGTGACCCAGCCCTGGGAATGGTCGCGCATCAACGACCAGTCCGCCTTGCTGCGGACCGAGTACGATCTCACCGAGCAGGTCACGCTGTTCGCGGACGTCGGCGGCTCCAAGACCAACGTCGAGCGGTTCTTCGGTCTTCCGACCATCGTCAGCACGAGCGGCAATACGACCTCAACGCCCCAGTACTTCGGCCTCAGCATCGATCGAACTACATATGATGGCGGTGTTCGCGCCCGCTTCGATACCGGCTTCGTCCACCATGCAGTCGCCTTCCAGGCCTCGGTCTATCACGACGCGCTGCACCGGCGGCTCACCAATGGCAGTCTGGTCACCTCGAACATCTACAGTCCCACTGTCGCGCCGACGCAGTTCGCGAACGAGATCAGCGACCGCCCCCGGCTCTCGGACAGCGAGCTTACCGGGCTCTCGATTGCCGACACCTTGTCCGTGCTCGATGAGCGCGTCCTGCTGACTTTGGGCGTCCGGCGCCAGGGCATTGAGGCGCACAACTACCTCTCCAACGTCGGGACACTGACGTCGTCCTATGACAAGAGCGCGGTCACCCCTGTGGTCGGCCTCGTCGTCCGGCCCGTGGATAATATTTCCCTGTACGCGAACTACGTCGAAGGTCTCGCCCGGGGCGACGTGGCTCCTCAGAACGCGTCCAACTTTGGCGAAGTGCTGCAGCCTTACGTCGCCAAGCAGTACGAGGCCGGCATCAAAGTGGATTTTGGCCGGGTTGCAACCACCTTCAGCGCTTTCGAGATATCGAAGGCGAGCGGCGAGCTGTCCGCCGGGCGCTTCGCGGCGACAGGCGAGCAACGAGTCCGCGGGCTCGAATTCAACGTATCCGGCGAGCTCACGCCGGATGTTCGTATCCTCGGAGGCGTTTCGCTGCTGGACGGCACCCTGACCAAGACCGCCGTCGCGGCCAATGTGGGCAACACACCGATCGGCGTTCCGAACATACAGGCCAATATCGGCGCGGAGTGGGACCTCCCGTGGATGAGAGGGCTCACCGTGAATGGAGCCGTGATCTACACGGGCAGGCAGTTCGTCGACGCCGCGAACAAGCAGCCGATTCCCGAGTGGACGCGGCTCGACCTCGGCGCTCGCTACACCACCGCGATCAACGGCAAGAAGACGGTTTTCCGCGCAAACATCCAGAACGTGACCGGTGAGAGTTACTGGTCCAGCGTGGCTTCGTTCGGAACGTTCTTCCTGGGAGCACCGCGCACATATCTCCTGTCGATGACCGTGGACATGTGATCGTTGCGCATTTCGCTTGCGTGAAACGCAGCCCAGCATTCCGCTCCGGCGCCGTGATGCGCCGGACTAGAAAAGTCTCCATTGAATCAACGAGGTGACTTCCGTCTCGGTGAGCCCTTTCGGCCGCCAGGCCGAAAAGTGGCGCGGCTCTTGCTCTTGCCAGTATGAGGGTTCTTGATAAACGTCATACTGCGGGATCAGGTGGATGGAGCAGGCGGTGAGGCGGACTTCGCGGGTGGTCGAGCCCGGAACGGTGGTGTTGTTCGGGGGGCTGATCGCCGCCAACATCGCCGCATGGGCCTGGGCCTTCGCGCTGTTCGGCGATCGGCCGACGGTGCTGGCGACTGCGCTGCTGGCCTGGGTGTTCGGTCTGCGCCACGCCGTCGATGCCGACCACATCGCCGCCATCGACAACGTCGTGCGCAAGCAGATGCAGACGGGTGGCGCGCCGCGCAGCGTCGGCCTCTATTTTGCGCTCGGCCATTCCACCGTAGTCGTGGTCGCGACCATATTGCTCGCGCTCGGCGTGGTGAGCCTTGGCGGCGACAGCCTGCTCAAGGAGATCGGGGGCCTCATCGGCACGTCGGTGTCGGCGCTGTTCCTGCTCGTGATCGCGGCCATCAATCTCGTCATCTTCGCCGGCCTGTGGCGGACGTTTCGCGCGGCGCGGGAGCAGGGGGTTCACGACGCCGAGGGTCTTGAGACGATGCTCGCCAACCGCGGCTTCCTCGCGCGACTGCTCGGACCGCTGTTCCGCCTGGTCACAAAACCCTGGCACATGTATCCGCTCGGCTTCCTGTTCGGGCTGGGCTTCGACACGGCGACCGAGATCGGCCTGCTCAGCATCTCAGCAACCGAAGCCGCGCGCGGCGCGTCAATCGCCGACGTGCTGGTTTTCCCTGCACTGTTCGCGTCGGGCATGGCGCTGGTCGACACCGCCGACTCCGCGCTGATGGTGAGCGCCTATCGATGGGCCTTCGTCGATCCCTTGCGAAAGCTCTGGTACAACCTCACGATCACCGGCGCCTCCGTGGCGGTCGCGCTGTTCATCGGCGGTATCGAGGCGCTCGGGCTGATCGCCGACCGGCTCGACTTGTCCGGAGGGATGTGGACGCTGGTCGAGGGCCTCAACGAGTCGCTCGCCAATGTCGGCTTTGCCGTGATCGCGCTGTTTGCAATCGCCTGGCTCGTCTCGGTCGTGCTCTATCGCCGCATCTTTGCGGACGGCCGGCACCGGGCCGCGACGAAAGCTCTGGCATGCGCCGATGCAACCGAAGCGGCATGAGCCCTTTCGTGGCGGCGGCGCGCTGACGACACTCTCGGTCCTGGTGCTGCTCGCGGATGATGGCCGCGCTTTGGCGCAGGGCGAGAGCACCTCACGCGAGCTGCCGGCAATCCAGGTCGGCCGCGGCGAGACGGCGGGGCGCAAGAAGCCGGTCGCATCGCGCCGGGCCGGCAAGCCGTCCCCGGCCGACCACCGCATCCCCGCGTATCCGGCAGCGGCGCAAGCGTCGGATGTGCGCAGCGTCGCCTCGGGTGCAAAGGGTCAGCTTGGCATGGCCAGCGAGATCTCCGTCGCGGGCGAGGAGATCAATGCACGCCCTTTCACGCGGCCGGGCGAAGCGCTCGAAGCCGTGCCGGGTCTCATCGTGACGCAGCATTCCGGCGAGGGCAAAGCCAACCAGTATTTCCTGCGCGGCTATAATCTCGACCACGGTACCGACCTTGCCATCACTGTCGACGGCGTCCCCGTGAACATGCGCACCCACGCGCACGGCCAGGGCTATGCCGATCTCAACTGGCTGATCCCGGAAACCATCGCCGCAGTGGACGCGCGCAAGGGGCCGTACTTCGCCGACGAAGGCGATTTCGCTTCGGCCGGCAGCGTCCATATCGGTCTGATCGACCGCACCAGGGGAATAGCGCAGGTGACCGCCGGCAGCTTCGGCTATCGCCGTCTGCTCGGCATGGACTCCGCGAAGGTCGGTGACGGCTCCTTGCTCGTGGCCGGCGAGATCGGGACCTACAACGGCCCGTGGGACAACCCGGACAATGTGCGAAAGCTCAACGGCCTCGTGCGCTACAGCCAGGGCACCGCGACCGACGGCGTCTCCGTCACCGGCATGGCTTACGCCAACAAATGGAATTCGACGGACCAGGTCCCGCAGCGCGCGATCGCATCCGGCTTTCTCGATCGCTTCGGCTCGGAAGATCCAAGCGACGGCGGCAACACCAACCGTTTCGCGCTCTCGGGCCGCATCGCGCAGAGCGACGACCTCGGCTCCTGGCAAGCCAACGCCTATGTCGTGAAGAGCCAGCTCGACCTCTTCAACAATTTCACCTACTTCCTCAGCGATCCCGTGCTCGGCGACCAGTTCCACCAGCACGACGATCGCCTGATGGCGGGCGCCAACATCTCGCGCACGCTGAACGGCTCGTTGGCGGGCTTGCCGATGCAGACCACCTTTGGCCTGCAGTCGCGCTATGATGCGATCGATCTCGCGCTCACCAACACTTTCCAGCGCGGCTTCCTCGCCAACATTCGCAGCGACAAGGTCGGCGAGGGCAGCGTCGGCGTCTATGCCGAAAACACAGTGAGATGGACCGATTGGCTCAGGACGACGGTGGGATGGCGCGGCGACTATTATGCCGCCGACGTCACCTCGCGGTTCAATGCCAACAACTCCGGCCGCACCGACGCCGCGCTCGGCAGCCCGAAATTCAGGATGGTGCTCGGCCCGTTCAACCAGACCGAATTCTTCTTCGGCGCCGGCTACGGCATGCACTCCAACGACGCCCGCGGCGCGACCACGACGGAGGATCCCAGCGATCCCGCGACGAGGCTGACGCCATCGCCGCTCCTGGTGCGCACCAGGGGTGCAGAGGTCGGCGTGCGCAGCAGGATCGTTCCCGGCCTCGACACCTCGCTCAGCGTCTTCATGCTGGATCAGGATTCCGAGATCCTGTTCTCCGGCGATGCCGGGGACACGTCGGCAACCCGCGCCAGCCGCCGCTACGGCTTCGAATGGACCAACCACTACCGGCCCAGATCCTGGATCGACATCGATGCCGATCTCGCAATGACTCATGCACGCTTCCGCGGCTATGACAGCGAGCAGGCGGACGTCTATGCCTCGCTCGCCGGCTATCCCGAGGCGCAGATCGGTAACGCGCCCGGCAACTACATTCCGAACGCGCCGGCGATGGTGGCATCGGCAGGCGTCACGCTGGGCGAGAGGACCGGCTGGTTCGGAACCTTGCGCTGGCGCTATCTGGCGTCGAGCCCGCTGACGGAGGACAACGCATTCCGTTCCTCTGCGACCAGCATTTTCAACGGCCGCCTTGGCTATCGCATCGACAATGGCTGGCACCTTCAGCTCGACGTGCTGAACCTCTTCAACACGAGGGCGAACCAGATCAGCTATGCCTATGGCTCCCTGCTCAAGACCGATACGCTTTACAACCTCTGCATATCGGGCACTGCGCCAACTTCAGTCTGTCAGAACGGCGTGATGGACTACGTGCTGCACCCCGTGGAGCCGTTGACGTTCCGTCTTACCATCGCCGGGACGTTCTAGGTCGCGGCAGGCCATGGGCCGCGAGAGTCTCCGCGCGAAAAAATGGTCCCGCAACGCGCGATGCGTTGCAGGCGAGGTGTGTTGTGGTAGTGAACGGCGAGGTTGGCGACACATCGCGGCCTGAAAGCCCAGCAGGGGGACCGTCGATGAACCGTGACCTCGATCTCGCCGACTTCGAACTGCACCCGCAGCGTGGTGCGGTGCTGGCCGAGGTGCATGCCCGCCCATTCACCCGGCTGACAGCGCCGGTCACGGTGCTGCGCTTTGCCTTTCTCGGCCAGGGCGAGGTCGCTGAGGCGGACCGGCAGAGCTTCGTGGCATTCTGCATGTCGCACGGCCAGGCGCCGCCGGACGCCGGAACCAAGCATCATCAGGTGATGATCGGTGACACCCAGCTCCGCTGGGAGCAACACTCGGAGTTCAGCACCTTCACCTGGATCCTGAGCAGCCCGCAGACGCCCGCGCGCCGGTTCGGCGAGATCGGTGAAGAGTCGGCCGCGTTGATCCGGTCTCTGCGCCAATCCGGCCAATTGCTGGTCGCCGTCAAGCTCGAGGTCGAGCAGACTTCGGCGGCGCTGGAGCGTGCGCAGCAGCTGTTCGAGAGAGGCAGTCTCGCCATTGCCGCGGTCCGCAGCGGACCTGCCGTCGTCGCATCCGACTTTCGCACGGACGATCAGGGCTTCGTCCGCATTCTCGTTTGCAACGACGGCCTCTCGCCCGGCCGGCTCGGTGCCCTCGTGCAGCGTGTGCTGGAGATCGAGACCTATCGCACGCTGGCGCTGCTCGGTCTGCCCGCCGCGCTTGAGCTTGCGCCCGCTGTCGATCATATCGGTAGGCGGCTCGTCGAAGTGCTCGAGGAGATGCAGGGCGCCGAGGATCTCAAGCTCAACAATCATCTCCTGACGGAACTGACCGCATTGGCGGCTTCGCTGGAAAGGGGAGCTGCCGGCAGCTCGTTTCGGTTCGGCGCCAGCCGCGCCTACAACGACATCGTGCAGGCGCGCCTCGCCGTGATCGAAGGCGGCGAGATCGCGGGCTATCCGACCTGGTCCTCCTTCCTCGCCCGCCGCATGGCACCTGCGATGCGCACCTGCGCGACGATGGAGGACCGGCAGGCCGATCTGTCGATCAAGCTCGCGCGCGCGGCCGATCTGTTGCGCACACGCGTCGATGTCGAGCTCGAGGAGCAGAATCGCGATCTGCTGCGCTCGATGGATGAGCGCACCCGATTGCAATTGAGGCTACAGAGCACGGTCGAAGGCTTGTCGGTGGCGGCCATCGGCTATTACGTCGTCAGCCTGTTCGGCTACCTCGCCAAGGGTGCCCATGACGGCGGCCTGCATGTCGAGCCTTCGCTTGCAACCGCGATCTTCGTGCCGGTCGCCGTGGCGGTGGTCTGGATCGTCACCCGCAATATCCGCAGGCGGCACTTGAAGCACGACGAAATGTCCGGCGCTCACGACTGAGGGCGCAAACGAGAGCCCTTGCGCTCCCGCGCTGTCCGGCTCGATGTCGCTGAACAGGTTCCGCGCGTCTGCGCCCATCGCTGTGCCGCGACTCGCGCCGATCCCGGATGTCGCTACGCTCATCCGGGCTCCGGGGCCGAGCCTGTGTCGCCCTCTGTCAATCCGCTTCGCTAAAAATATTCCACTTTACCGAAATTCGGTTTCGGCGTATGTGTCGTCCATCCCGGCTCACCCAAGAGGGGCGACTATGTG
>NZ_FOUS01000019.1 GCF_900114915.1 Bradyrhizobium sp. Rc3b | reverse complement strand
GCTGCGAGTGCCACCACCACCCTGTTCACCACCCAGACGCCATCCAACACCAATGCCACCGACGGGACAGGGGCGGACTATGAGCTGGGGATGCGCTTCACCGCCGATAATTCCGGCGTGATTCAGGCGATCCGGTACTACAAGGCCTCGAACGAGACCGGCACCCATGTCGGCCACATCTGGTCGGCAACGGGCCAGGAGCTGGCGACGGTCACGTTCACCAACGAAGGCGCATCGGGCTGGCAGCAGCAGGCGCTCGCCACGCCGCTCACCATCGCGGCCGGCACGACCTATGTGGTCTCGGTCAACATCAACAGTTACTACGTCTCCACAACCCAGGGCTTCGCCTCCGGCATTAGCCATGGCGGCCTGAACGCTCCGGTCGGCGCAGGTGTCTTCAACTACAGCGCGGGCGTCTTCCCCACCGCCGTCTATCAGAATTCAAACTATTTTCGCGACGTCGTGTTCGCTCCCTCCAACGTCATCGCACTACTCAACACTTCTACGATCTATGTCGGCGAAGCGTCCGGCACGGCCACCATCACCGTCGTGCGCTCCGGCGACCTCTCGTCTCAAAACACCGTAGAGTACACGACGAATGAGATCGGCACCGGCGGTACCGCGACTGCTGGATCGGATTTCATCCAGCCCACCTTCAATGGTCGGACGAACACCGGCCAGGTCGTCTTCGGACCGGGAGAGAGCACCAAGAGCTTCACTATCCAGATCGTCAACGATCAACTCACCGAGGGCAATGAGACGTTCGCAATCGGACTTCAAAATCCGGGCTCCGGATCCCTCGGAGCTCCACGCACCGTCCTCGTCAGCATCATCGACGACGACTCACCCGCCTCGATCGCAATGGCAGACGTCGTGTTGAGCGTTGCTGAGACTAGCCCAACGGCGACGGTCACGCTGCTGCGCAGCGGGAACGCCAGTCAAGCAGCCACGGTCGGCTTCACGACGAGCAGCGGCAGCGCAATCGCGGGGGCCGACTACACGACCACGACCGGTACGGTCACCTTTGCCGCCGGACAGGTGAGCCAGACCATCTCCGTGCCGATCATCAATGATACGACACCGGAGAACGACGAGACCTTCACCGTCACCTTGAGCAACCCAACCGGCGCCACACTCGGCTCCCAGGCGACGACGACCGTGAAGATCCTGGATAATGACAACCCCGCTCTCGGCAACCTGGTGGGCGAGACCGCGGTGTCGGGTCTGAACCAGCCTGCGGCGATGGACTGGACGCCCGACGGCCGCTACATGCTGGTTGCGCAGAAGGACGGCGTGGTGCGCGTGGTGGACAACGGCACATTGCGATCGACTCCGCTCATCGACCTTTCGAGCGAGGTGAATGATTTCGGCGATCGCGGGCTGCTGGGAATCGCGGTGAACCCGAATTTCGCAAGCAACCACTATGTCTATCTGCTGTACACTTACGATCCGCCCGAGACGACGACTCAGAGCGGGCTCGCAGCGGCCGATGGGGGTGGCAACAGACCTAGCCGTCTGGTGAGGGTGACAGTCGACCCCACCACGATGATTGCCGATCCGTCCAGCGAAGTGGTGCTGGTCGGCAAGAACAGCATCTGGGCCTATACCAGCCGTCCCGACGCAAACAGCGGCGGTGATCCCAGCATCGTTCCTTCGGGCATCGTCAACGGCACCACCATCACGGCTCCTGCGAGCCAGATCGAGACAGGAGCGCAGGACAACGATCCCGATAGGGCCGGCATCCAGAACCAGAACATCCGGGACTATCTTGCGACCGACAGCGATTCCCATTCGATCGGTGCCGTTCATTTCGGTCCCGACGGCTATCTCTACCTCACGGTCGGGGATGGCACGTCGTACAACTTCGTCGATCCCCGCGCAGTGCGGGTCCAGGACATCCACAATCTCTCGGGCAAGCTCTTGCGGATCGATCCTATTACGGGTGAGGGAGCGCCCGGCAATCCGTACTATCAGGCTGGCGACCCAAACAGCAATCAGTCGAAAGTGTTCTACTACGGCGTCCGCAACGCGTACCGCTTCAGCTTCGATCCCGTTACGAATCTGCCTGTGCTCGGAGACGTGGGCTGGAACAACTGGGAAGAGATCGATACGGGCCCTGCCGGCTCTAATTTTGGATGGCCATACTTTGAAGGTCCGGACAAAACCGCCAGCTACCAAAACCTGTCCCAGGCGATCACTTTCTATAATAACGGCAACCGCAACAATCTGTCAGACCCGCCTGCCGCCTTCCCGATCCTGTCTCTTAGCCACGGCGCACCCGACAACGCCCATGTAATCACCGCTGGAGATTTCTATAATCAGAATACGATGTTCTTCGACGACGTCTATAACGGAACAATCTTCGCTGCGACGTTGGATGCGAACCGGCAGATCGCAAGCGTTCAGTTGGTGGACAACGTACAAGGCATCGTGGACCTGCAGAAAGGGCCCGACGGCTGGCTCTACGGTGCCGATATATATGACGGTACGATCCGACGTTGGCTGGACTCGACGGCCGCCGCCGGGAACACGCTGGGCCTTGCGGCGTCCTGACGGCGGGCGAGCCTGCTCTCGCCTGTCGCCACCGCAGAAATCATGCTCCTGAGCGGCCAGTCGTCGCCCACATTCGGTTGTCGCGCGGCGTCTGCATCCGGATCCAACCGTACTGTGCCCGCGACCAAGGCTTTATCTCGGGCGTTAAATTATCGAGGACCAAATCGCCAGTCCTGGCACGCACCACGAGCACAAGGTGATGGTCTCCAGAACCTCGCACCACTTCGCTCAATAGCAGAACCCGCGCGGGCCAGCCACGTTGCAGCAGTTCATGACGCTTGCTCACTGCGTAGTCGTTGCAATCGCCGCGAGCCGGATTAATGAGCCACTCCTCATGTGCAAGGCCGAGTTCGTTAGGTTGCGGAACAATGGCCCGGTTCACTGCGCGATTGACTGCATCCAGTTCCGCCCACCGTTCCTTCGTCAACCGGATCGGCCCGCCGCGGAAGAAGCGTCGCGGACGACACTCGGCCTCATAGCGCAGGCAAAACACCGTGTAAGTGAGGGGCGGAAGAGCGGGACGCCCCAGCTCGATGTGTGCAAGGTCCGCACGGGGAGGCTTTGGCATGACCAGCAATGCTGCACGCGCCCACTGAACGCCCCCGATCACGAGAGCTATGGCGCCGGCGATGACCGGGCCCGAGGTTCGCTGAATCACCGCCCCTCCGTACGCTGGCCGGCGCGCCGCCTGACCACCAAAAGGGTATTTAATGACTTATTGTAATATATTTAATTTAAATAGCAATAATATTTAAATATCCGACTGAGCGCAAAAGACATAACAGTGAGGGCCGCAGAGCGTCCTACACGGGTGAGAATCAATAGAAGGGATGGCGCCGAGAGAGAGAGAGAGAGAGAGAGAGAGAGAGAGAGAGAGAGAACCTCAATCGCCCTCGGGGAAAGCCGCTACTGCGCGGCGGATGCTGGTCCCGCCGAGCGCGCGAACAATCATTTGCCATCGATATATTTTCATGCTGATTTAAATATTCGCCGGAGCTAGACCGTCGAACAGGCTTTCTCGGGCAGGACCTATCTCAATGCCGGTCGAGCTACTCGTCATTCTCGGAGCTGAGGCTGCAATACTCGGTTTCGTGGCCGCAATGAGCCTGCATACCAAGCGAATGGACGTATTGAGCGGACGATCGTTTCGAGCACCCCATCGCCCCTCCTGGAGAAAACAAGCGTCCGGCGCGGTCGCTCAATCGAAGGCCCACGATTTACTGCGTTTCACCGGGAGTTGGGCGGTCTCGTCACGTTCGCTCCACCCGATTTCTTGGATGCTGCGCCGGATATTTCAAATCAGGCTGCAGACGCCGGTCCGGATTGAGACGCCCGCTCGTTGGACCGGCACCCCCGCTTCCGGCGCTTGCGACCGCCCGCCCGTGCTTTCCAGCGCTGGTCGCGACGCCCAGGGGAATGGCGCCGGTCCCGAACACATGCAATCGAGCGCTGCTTCCATCTTGCACCAGCTCAGCGCTCCTTGAATGCACGCTCCGCTTGATCGTGCAGCGGCTTGAGCAGATAGGACAGCGCGGTCCGACCAGCCGTCTTGATGAAGACCTCGACCGGCATTCCTGGCAGCAGCTTGGCCGAACCGAGCTTCGCCAGCTCCTCCGGCTTCAACAGGATGCGACCGGTGTAGTAACTCGTGCCGGCACGCTGATCCTGCGTGATGTCTGCCGAGACCATGCTCACTTCGCCGTCGATCTCGGGCGTGGTCTTCTGGTTGAACGCTGCGAAGCGCATCGTCGCTGTCTGCCCCACATAGACCTGGTCGATGTCCTTCGGTGCGATCTTGACCTCGACGGCAAGCGAATCCGCGTCAGGCACGATCAGCATGATTTGCTCGCCGGGTGAGATGATGCCGCCGACCGTGTGGACGCTGAGCTCGTGGACGCGGCCGGATTGTGGCGCCCTGATATCGATCCGATGCAGTTGATCGACCGCCGCAGTCTTGCGCTCGCCCAGTTCGGAGAGTTTTGAGCGCGTTTCGATGAGGTCCTTGCCGACTTCCGTCCGCAGGTCCTGATCGATCTGAATGCTCTGGAGGCCGATTTCGGAGATCTTGCCTTTCGATTGCGCAATCATGCCGGCCAACTGGCTGCGCTCGCCTTCGATGCGTGCGGAGTCGCGCTCGAGGGAATTGAGCCGCGTGATCGGCACCAGATTCTTCTGCCAGAGGCTGCGCACGCCCTCGAGCTCCTGGCGGATGAACTCGACTTCCTTCTGCTTGGCCTCGGTCTGCCCCGTATAGCCCTTGATCTCGTTCTCCAGCTGCGCGCTTCTCTCCTGCAACTGCGCTTTTTGGCCGCTCCTTGCCTGACGGCGGAGGTCGAACAGCTTCCGCTCCGCAGCGATTGCACGGCTCGCCTCGGAGTTGCTCTCCTTGGCTCGGTCGAGCAACACCTTGGGAAAAACGACCTGCTCGGCACCATCGCGCTCGGCCTCGAGACGAGACTGGCGCGCGAGCAGCTCATCGATGCTGTTCGTGACGATCGTCGCATTGGCGAGCGTCTGAGTCTCGTCGAGGCGGATCAAAACGTCGCCTGCATTGACCCGATCGCCCTGGCGCACGCGCAACTCACCCACGATCCCACCCGTGGAGTGCTGAACCTTCTTGACGCTCGAATCCACCACGACCACGCCCTGGGCGATCACCGCGCCCGACAATTGGCTCGTTGTCGCCCAACCGCCGATCCCAAATGTCACCAGACCGAACAGGATCATACCGACGATCATATAACGCTGGATGGATTGCAATGCCGGCGCCACCACCTGGCCGTTCATCGGTTGCCTCCTTGAGCTTCCGCGACCACCTTGAGCGGCACGGGATTTCGCAAGACCTTCTTGAGGACCTCCTCCCTCTTGCCGAAGGACTGAACCCTGCCTTCCCCGAGGCACAAGACATGATCGACGCCTTCAAGCGCCTTCGGACGATGGGCGACCACGACGACGATCCCGCCGCGACGGCGCACGTTCAGGATCGCCTCGGTCAGCGCCTCCTCGCCCTCGGCGTCGAGATTGGACGAGGGCTCATCGAGCACCACCAGGAACGGCTTGCCGTAGAAGGCGCGAGCGAGCCCAATGCGCTGCCGCTGCCCCGCCGACAGTGCTAATCCTCCCTCGCCGATCTTCGTGCCGTAGCCATCCGGAAACGAAAGGATGAGATCGTGCGCGCCCGCGGCATGCGCGGCCTCCAGAACAGCGGCGGCGGTCGCCTGCGGATCGAAACGCGCAATATTCATCGCGATGCTGCCGTCGAACAACTCCACGTCCTGAGGCAGGTACCCGATGTGCTTGCCGAGGGCGTCAGAAGACCAGTGATCGAGTGCGGCGTTGTCCAGCCGTATCCGGCCTCGAATGCCCGGCCATACCCCAACCAGCGCACGTGCCAGCGTCGATTTGCCGGATCCGCTCGGACCAATGATTCCAACCGCCTGCCCGCGCCGCAACTGGAACGACACGTCATTGACGGTGGGCTGCTCCGAGTTCGGAGCCCCGATATAGAGATGCTCGACGGTGAGAGTTTCAACAGGAGGAGGCAATGCCAGCCGCTCCTCCTCGCCGGGCAGAAGTTTCAGCAAAGCATCGAGCCGCCCCCCGGATTGCCGGGCAGCAACGAACCCTTTCCAGTTCGCAATGGCCATTTCGACAGGCGCCAACGCCCGCGCCGTGAGGATTGATCCGGCAATGATGATCCCGGCCGTCGATTCCTGGTTGATGACGAGGACTGCGCCGACGGCGAGAACCAGCGATTGCAAGATCGCTCGAAAGAGCTTGGAGACGCCTCCGAGCCCGTTAGCGACGTCGCTGGCCCGCTCATGGGCCGCGAGGTACTTCGCGTTGACATCCCGCCAACGCAACGCCGCCTGCTGCCGCATGCCCATGGCCTGCAGAACCTCGGCATTTCGCCGTCCCTCGAGCGCCAGTGCCGCTCGCGAGACTGCGAGACGCGAGGACGCCTTTGCCGGCCCACGCGTCCGGGTTTCCGTGAGCATGGTAATGCCGATCAACACCAACGCGCCGGCCAGCGCAGTGACGCCAATCCAGAAGTGAAAGAGGAAGCAAACGCCGAGATAGATCGGCATCCAGGGTAGATCGAAGAGCGCAGTCGGCCCGCCGCTCGACAGAAAGCTGCGGACCTGATCCAGATCCCGCACCGGCTGCAGGCCGTCGCCATCGGCCCTGGTCTTCAAAGGCAGACGAACAAGCGCGTCGAATATGCGAACGCCGAGCCTTTCATCCAAATACCGCCCGACCCGCGCGCTGATCCTGCTTCTGACGAAGTCGAGCCCACCCTGAAACACGTAGAGGACCGTGGCCAGAACCATCAAGGCGACCAGCGTCGGTATGCTGCGTCCGGGCAGCACGCGGTCGTAGACTTGCAGCATGAAAAACGAGCCGGTGAGCATGAGGAGATTGCTCATTCCGCTGAAGGCCGCGAGAGCCCAGAAAATCCGGCGGCAAGACCGCAGGAAAGCCGACATCTCCGACTGCGGTTCCTCATAGTGCTCCGCCGGTCCGGACCGACCAGCGAACATCCGTTGCCGCAGGGCCTCGACCGGCCGCCTCGCCAAGCCGATCAGTCGCGTGGGCCGCAGTTCGGCGTCATCCGCCCACTGTCGTCCGGACGCCCAGAGCTCTGATATGTGAAGAAGTGGAATCCGAATGAGATTCGCGGGCGGGGGGAATACCCCCCGCCGTCCAAAGTCAATCATGGTAGTCGCCCTTGAACCATGCCTTTGACGGAAGATCCCCCAAGAGATCCCCAAGGCAGTTGTTGAGTACTACTCGGTGTGGATGCCCACACCTTACGCGAAGTGGAAGTCCTGGCTGGTCAACGAACCGACCTTCATGTTCTTCAGCGTGAGCGTGTCGTCCCCCGTCGCGATGACGACGTCGCCGCCTGATTGGGTCGCGTGGGAGAGAACACTGGCAAAACTGTCGAACACGCTCTTACTGAACTCGATCGTGTCGTGAGCAGGTCCGCTGGCAACGAAGCCCTTGATGACATCGTTGCCGAAATTCGCGGCAAACGAGAAAGTGTCGGCCTTGCTGGTGCCAACGAACACGTCATTGCCTGAAGTGCTCGTCTGTGTGTTGCTGGTCGTTGAGCTCGAAGTAGCAATGGTCTGCGTGGTGCTCGTGGACGACGTAGCCAGGCTCGAAGTACCGACCTGTCCATCACCGTTGAGATCCTGATGGAAGCTTGTCTCAAGCGACTTGAGGCCAGAGTCCGTACCCGACACCGAGCCGCCCGAGGTGGAGCCGGTCAGGGTGCTGACATGGGAGACGTAGTTGCCGTCATTGTCGGTGTTCCACGCCGTGTATTGACCGGTGCTCGCCTCCTTCCAGGCAACCTGATAGCCCGTCGCCGTCTTCTCCGCGGCGATGGGAGCCCAGGTACCGTCCGACCCGTCGACAAAATCCACACCGCCATACTTCAGCGAGGGACCGGTCTCGGTGCTGGTGTTGAGGTAGTATTTGTCGCCACTCTCGACGAGACGTGTCGCACCAGCCGACTCGATTACCGTACCAGCGGTCGGCGTTGATGACGTCGGTGCGGCTGCACTGGAAGCACCGATCTGTCCGTCACCGTTGAGATCCTGCTGGAAGCTCGTCTCAAGCGACTTAAGGCCAGAGTCCGTACCCGACACCGAGCCGCCCGACGTGGAGCCGGTCAGGGTGCTGACATGGGAAACGTAGTTGCCGTCGTTGTCGGTGTTCCACGCCGTGTATTGACCGGTGCTCGCCTCCTTCCAGGCAACCTGATAGCCCGTCGCCGTTTTCTCCGCGGCGATGGGAGCCCAGGTACCATCCGACCCGTCGACAAAATCCACACCGCCATACTTCAGCGAGGGACCCGTCCCGGTGCTGGTGTTGAGGTAGTACTTGTCAGCATTCTCAACGAGCCGTGTCGCACCAGCCGACTCGATTACCGTACCCGCAGTTGGCGTTGGCGATGTCGGTGCGGTTGCACTGGAAGCACCGACCTGCCCGTCACCGTTGAGATCCTGCTGGAAGCTCGTCTCGAGCGACTTAAGGCCAGAGTTCGTACCCGATACCGAGCCGCCCGACGTGGATCCGGTCAGGGTGCTGACATGGGAGACGTAGTTGCCGTTGTTGTCGGTATTCCACGCCGTGTACTGACCGGTGCTCGCCTCCTTCCAGACAACCTGATAGCCCGTCGCCGTCTTCTCCGCGGCAATGGGAGCCCAGGTGCCAATTGACCCGTCGACAACATCCACACCGCCATACTTCAGCGAGGGGCCCGTCCCGCTGCTGCTGTTGAGGTAGTACTTGTCAGCATTCTCAACGAGACGTGTCGCACCAGCCGACTCGATTACCGTACCGGCAGTTGGCGTCGGCGACGTCGGTGTGGCTGGGAGCGTCGAGCTACCGGTGCTGGCCGTGACCGCGGTGGACGCCGCGCTGGTATTCCCTGCCGCATCCGTTGCCTTCGCGGTCAGGCTGTGCGAGCCGGCCGCAAGGACGCCGGAGGTATAGCCCCACAGGCCATTGCTGTCGGCGGTCGCGGTCCCGATCTGGGTCGTGCCGTCGAACACCTTTACGACGCTGCTCGCTTCGGCCTTGCCGGACATCACAGCCTGATTGGCGCTGTTCACCGTTTGGCTGACAATCGTCGGCGCAGCCGGCGCTTGAGTGTCGACGGTGACTGCCAACGCAGACGACGCCGCGCTGGTCTGACCCGACGAGTTGGTCGACGTTGCGGTGAGCGTGTGCTTGGCGTCAGTCAGGACCTTTGTGATGTAATCCCAGGCGCCTGCAGAATCGGCGGTCGTTGTACCGATCTGGGTCGAGCCATCATAAATCTTGACGGTGCTGTTTGCTCCCGCGGTACCCTTGAGCTCGAGCGTATTGTCGCTCGTGATGCGGTCGCCGGCGACACCGCTGTCGGCCGAGAAGGACGCGATGACAGGAGCGACAGGCAGAGTAGAACCGGTCGAATCGGAACCAGACGATGTGCTGCCTGACGAGCCATCAGCTCCTGCCGGCACCACCACTGGAGAAGATGTTGGCGCCGACTCGGTATTATTCGAATTGACCACCTGACCGGTGCGCATATCCATATTGTTGGAGAAGGACCAGCCGCTCGGAGCGGAGTAGAATGCCCCCCACGCCGCCTGCAGATCAAAGAAGTTGTCGTGCACGCTGCCACTGAGGGCAGAACTGTCGTCGTTATAGGAATTGGCATGAACCATATACGACATCGCTGAACCGGCGGATCCACCGGCCGCAATCATCGTGTTGTATGCCATGACGGCATCCTGGATCACCCCGCCCTGAGTATTGCTATAGAACTGGAAGCCCTCGCCTCCCGAGGCCTGCGGCGTCTGATAGGTGGTGTTGAACTCGACATCCACCGAGCTCGCGGTACCACCGCCGAACTGCAGGAAGTTCAGATGGGCGCCGTCTTCAATCGCCCCTTGCTCGATCAGATTATATTTGTAGACGACGGAGAAGCTTGGGCTGCCGTTTGCCTGCGTGAATTCGACGATGTGCTGCGGAAATTCCTTGAACCAGTTGTACTCCATCGTGACCTGGCCCGAACCAGCGAAGCCGATGAACGATGTCGCGTTGCCGATGGCGCTGCCATCAAAGGTATTATGTGTGAGGGTGAGATTGGACGCTGCGGAGGTCCCGTAAACCAAATATGATCCCGGGTTGGTGCCAATCGCAAAATTGCTGTTTGAGATCGTCGCATTCGATCCAGCGACCGTCACCTGATAGCCGCCGTGAAGCGAAAAATCATACCCATCGAGCGTGATGTTGCTTCCGCTGATTGTGATCGTGCGGCTCGACGAATCTACCGAAACACCCGCCATCGAGATCGTCGCTGGATCCTTGAGCGATGTTGACGTCGTCCCAACTGCATAATCGACGCCGGCGACATTCCAGGTCGGCCGCACAGCATAGCCGTCAAGCAGGTTCGGAAGTTGCGAAGTTGCCATTAAGGAGGGTCCCCTATTCGAGTTTAATCTGGTCTGCCACGCACTGCGCGATCAAATAACCCCATTTGAGTCCGCAGCGATTTCAGATCATGTAGAGCCAAGCTCGGATGCAAGGCGGCCTCCGTATGGCTCATCACCAAAGGCTTTTTTGGGACAACAACACGACTCAGCAAAGGTAATTCAGGGATCTAAAGTAGTGACTGCGCGTTCAAACTTATCCACCGAAAAATAACAATATACTGGAGTACGTATTTATTCGATTATTTATGCCAGATGAAACACCTGATCATTCGCGTTCTACTACAAGACATTAGCTCACGAATTCGCAGCGGATCGGAAATTTACAAAAGCTGCGCGCGAAAGATCTGAATTTAGTCATGCCAAGCGCAAATGATGGCAGCCGAACCAGCTCGCATCTGGCGCACAATGTCGCAGCCGATGAAGAAGAAACCTAGATCAGGAGTGAGCTGCACTACTGAGCACTGATCCATTGCACCGGCTCGGCCGCGGATCTAGGGCGGCCAAAAAGAGCTAGAAACGCGTGCCGAGAGTTCGCGTTTCGAGATGCGGTGCCTTCCCAGGCCGCGCATTTGAAGCGGGCCGGATTCGACGGTCTTGTTGAAGATGCGCAAACGAACCATCAGCGCGACGTTGGCCGTGGTGGCGATGCTCTGTTTAATTTTGCGGATGACCTCGTATTATTCGAATTGACCACTTGGCCGGTGCGCATATCCATATTGTTGGAGAAGGACCAGCCGCTCGGAGCGGAGTAGAATGCCCCCCACGCCGCCTGCAGATCAAAGAAGTTGTCGTGCACGCTGCCACTGAGGGCCGAACTGCCGTCGTTATAAGAATTGGCATGAACCATATACGACATCGCTGAACCGGCGGATCCACCGGTCGCAATCATCGTGTTGTATGCCATGACGGCATCCTGGATCACCCCGCCCTGAGTATTGCTGTAGAACTGGAAGCCCTCGCCTCCCGAGGCCTGCGGCGTCTGGTAGGTGGTGTTGAACTCGACATCCACCGAGCTCGCGGTACCACCGCCGAACTGCAGGAAGTTCAGGTGGGCGCCGTCTTTAATCGCCCCTTGCTCGATCAGATTATATTTGTAGACGACGGAGAAGCTCGGGCTGCCGTTTGCCTGCGTGAATTCGACGACGTGCTGCGGAAACCTCTTGAACCAATTGTACTCCATCGTGACCTGGCCCGAACCCGCGAAGCCGATGAACGATGTGGCGTTACCGATGGCGCTGCCGTCAAAGGTGTTATGCGTGATGGTCAGATTGGAAGCCGCTGAGCTCCCGTAGATCAAATATGATCCCTGATTGGCGCCAATCGCAAAATTGCTGTTCGAGATCGTCGCATTCGCTCCTGCGACGGTCACCTGATATCCGCCGTGAAGGGAAAAATCATACCCATCAAGCGTGATATTGTTTCTGCTAATCGCTATGGTGCGGTTCGAGGCATCTATCGAAACACCCGCCATCGAGATGGTCGCCGGATCCTTGAGTGATGTTGATGCCGCTCCGACTGCGTAATCGACGCCGGCGACACTCCAACCCGGCCGCACGGCATACCGCCTTAGCACTTCCGGATGCTGAGGTGCTGCAGATGAAACCCTTTGCTCGCTGACATCGCAACGGTTGGCCGTGCATTCGACCTTGCCGCTGCTCTCTTGCGCAATGCGGACGTCATCTTCATCGGAAGACGCGACCATCATTAGCGCGGCGACCCAAACGAGCAAGGATTTCATTCTAAACGACCTCGGACGCGCCTGCTACCATTGATGCGACTCGCTCGCTCGCCATGACAAAAGACGAGAAGCCCGATCATCAATTCGTTCGGGGGAGCCTTGCATACGCAACATTGAACCGCGGTGCGGTTCAAGTTCTCTTGCGCCAACCGTCGGTTATTCGGCTCCGTCGGGAAGACGTCCTCTGTTGGTCAACACCGCAACCGCTCTCCTCTCTCGGCGATAAATCGACCTCTCTGAGCTGACCGTCCATTTACGCTCCTTCATATATCAAGAGCGCTTTCGTGCAGCCATAAGGGATTTAGTTACGCCGAGGATTTTCTCTGAGATGATCGACGCGTCGGGAAACAATGCAGCGAACATACGCTTGTCCAGCAGGGACGAGCTTTGTATCGTCTTCATCGCCTCGTCGACGGTCGCCGCTTTGGACCAGTAAGGGCCACACTTCCGAGCCATCACAAGCCGGAACTTCAGCGACTCGGGAAGCCAGTGCAGAAAGGGCGTTCTCGCGTGCGGCTCGATCGGAAACCAATAGTAGGGAGTTTGCACGAAATAATTGGGAGCGATGCGCCGGATCTCATTCGCCATTGCCATCATGCTCGACCATTGACCGACGTGCTCAATGACCGAATTCGAATGGATCACATCAAAGCTATTGTCCGCGAATTCCGGCATATGGCAGGCGTTGCCCCGGCAAAATATGAAGCCCGCCTTCGGCGGCCCGCCGCCGTCCAGATTGAGTAGGGTTATTTCAGTCGGTCGGGCTATCAGGCGCCTCTTGTCCGACCAATAGGCTTCGACTCCGCCAATATCGAGAATACGCAACGGACGATCGGTCCTCGGGATCGAGTTCACCAGATCGAGAAAGATCGAAAATCGCGCCAGCCGGAAACGGCTCGACGCAGCCTTCTCGTACCCGCTATGTTCAATGACCTGTGACACTTCGATCAATCGCCATTCCTTACAGCCAGGGGATCATAGGCCGTAGATTTAATCAATTCAATATTATATTGATTACCACGCGCATTTAATTTATCACGATATTTAACATGGGCGGCGGGGCGAGGCCACGATTTCGACCCATGACGGGCGCGGCAAGGCTTGCGGATGGCCGTCCATCACCCGAGCGAGGGAGCGATGTCAAATACCGGGCCAGAAGAAGCCACAAAGCTAGCAGTCCTCATCGTATCGTACGGAAACCCCGACGATGTGGATCGTTGCTTGAAGTCACTTGCCCAGTCCGACCTCGAGAATTTTGATGTTTTCATCTGCGAGAATGCCGGCCGGGAAGCTTATGCCTCCTTGATGGAGGTCATTGCACACGAACACGGCACATTGCAGCAAATGAAAGATTGCTCGAATGAGCTGGATCGACCGGGAGGGCGACTGGCCCGCGTGGCGAAATGTCGATTTCGATCCCGCTCCAATTTGGTCAGGATAGCGCTCGCAATTGATAATCTCGGCTACGGCGGCGGAGTTAATGCCTGGCTCGAGAGATTGCTCGGTCAACCCGGGTGGCACGCCGTGCTCGTTCTCAATCCGGATACCGAGGTTGTTGAGACGTGCCTATCACAGTTGGTGGCCAAAGCCGCCGAAGGATACGGCATGGTTGGCGGCGTTCTGGTGTTCGACGATTCCCCGAACAAGGTCGCCAATTATGGGCTTCGATGGTCCGCTCTCACGGGACGTGTGACAGCTCTTGGCCGAAACTCGCCTGCGGGACGTCGCCTCACACCGGAAATGGTTGAAAAGATCGATGCGATTAGCGGCGCTTGTGTGCTCGTGACAAGAGACTTCATCGCTGATGTAGGATTAATGATGGACGACTACTTCCTCTATATGGAAGACCTTGACTGGGGCCGGCGACGAGCCAACCACCGTATCGGAGTTGCTGAAGGGGCGCTGATACGCCATGTGGGAGGCACGACCATCGGATCGGCCGTAGACCCAAGAGATCAGTCCCATTTGTCGGTCTACCTGTCCGCCCGGAACGGTATCCTCTATTCCCGGCGTCGAGCCGGGTGGCGCTGGGTCTTTCACTCCGCGATTTGGATGTTGTACGCGCTGAGATACCTTCTGCTTGGTGCTCCAGCGGCTGCCATGCTTACGATCACGGGCTTGTGGCATGGAATGAACGGCAGAACGGGCCGGCCCGAAATTTCCTTCGATAGACGACACGGTTATCGCTAAAGGTGCTTGAACTGAACGTTCAATAGGCCCCGGGACAGAGCCAGGTTCTGGGCAAGCCAACTCCGCATCCGCCGAGGAGCGTTCGCATGTCGAATGCCCACGCAGGCCGCAGCAGCCCGCGACCTCTGTCACGATAGGTTTTGTTGCTCGCGATTATTCATTAATCAGCGGCGCACCCAAAAGTCCATTTTATTAAATATTGAATATCTGCTATAAATCGACAAGCACCATTTTAAATGATGACTCAGGATTTTCCCGGCCGAGGAGCCAATTGTGAGCCAATTTTCGGTATCCCGCTTTTCCCCGGTGGTCACGACCGCCCTCTGGGCACAGCGCCGCTCCTGGCTCATCCCGCGCATCCTAAGGCAAATGGGACTTGCGATGCTCTCGCGTCTTCAGGGGGGTCCTGCACCTCTCGAAGGTTGGAATTCGCCGCTGATCGTCCGCGAGAGCGGTGCCCGTCCGGCAATTGACTTGAACCAGGCCGCCGCGTGCCTCCCCTCACGTCTTGAAAGGCCAGACCGACTTCATCGACGACTATCATGCTTGATTTCGACGAGCGTCTTGGACGCCGGCGGAATCGATGAGTTCGTGGCATTTCTTGCTCGGCGGCTGCCCGACAGAGGCATCAGATCCACGGTCATGGTAACAGACCCGGCTGTATCCGGCGGGCGTCTCATGCGTGCGCTGCAAGAAGAAGGGATTGAGGTCATCCATGGATACCCATCTGAATGCCTTGGCTGGCTCAGGGAACAACGGCCGGACGTCATCAGCGCTCATGCACCTCCAGACTGGCTGGTCCAGGCGGCTCACGAGCTGGGAATCCCGGTAGTAGAAACGCTGCACGCCGCTCCGACCCCAATTGGAACCGATTGGCGAGCAGAGGGGCCGAGAAGTCGCAATATTCGTTTTCTGATCGCCGTAAGCGACCTGGTACGACGGCAATATTTGCGCGGCAACCCGGCATTCAGCGCCGATGCGATTTACACGATACCCAACGGTTTCAATTCTACCCACCGGCAGATGACTGACCGGACCGCGGCAAGGAAGTGGCTGGGTCTTCAAGATGAGTTTCTGTTCGTATCGTTGGCCCGTCACGTCATGCAGAAGAACGCATACGGCCTGCTGGTCGCCTTTGCAGAGGTCGCAAAATTGTTCCCGCACGCACATCTTGTCCTGGCGGGTCGGGCGGATGATCCCGTCTATATGAAGCAGCTGCAACTCCTTCACAAGAAGATCCCCGAGCGCCATAGAATCCATCTTCGCGACAATATTTCCAACCCGTCCCCATTGCTCTCAGCGGCCGATTGCTTCGTTCTCAACTCCTTCTTTGAGGGATGGCCCCTCGCCCCAATGGAGGCTCTTTGTGCAGGCCTACCCGTTGTGATGAGCGATGTCGGGGGAGCCCGCGAACAAATTGGTCTGGACGGCAGACATGGCTGCCTCGTGCCCAACCCCCTAGAAAATCCCGAGGCCGTAACATGGGATAGTGTTGCGCGTGAGAGATTTCGGCCTCAGCGCAACAGAGCCGCCCTTGTCTCAGCGATGAATTCTATCATCGCAAATCGAGAGTATTGGGCGACTTCTCGCGCGACCCTCTCAAGTGAGGCGAAGGTCCGCTTCGACACAGAAGCGTGTATCCAGCGATACGCGCAAGTTCTCGAACGAGCCGTTGTATCCTGATTGCAGCTTATCCAGAACATTGGACGCGAGAGCAATGAAGTCACCGCTATCCCATTCGACACTTGCGAGTTGCGAACAACCGCGGCCGGAGCCCCGAAATGTAGGCGCCTTCGCGTGCTACGTTGTCCTCCTAGCAATCCTGTTTCCAGGAGGACTCGTCGCCGTCGACGTGTCTGGCGCCAAACTCACGGTCGGCAGGATTGCCATCCTGATACTGCTCATACCAGCCCTCGTCCGACTTACTAGGGCTGATCGCCACCTTATAGCAAGTGACTATCTCGCGGCCATAACCGGCATCTGGATGGTCGGGGCGGCGGCTTATGTCGGAGGAGACGGCAGCCTATCATCCGCGTCGGCAGTATGCCTGGAGTACGTCGGAGGGTACTTTGTGGCTCGAGGGCTGCTTTTCGGAGCCGCCGTTTCCACTTTCATTCAGGTGCTGAAGACATTCGTGATCATCGTCGTGTTCCTGGCACTCGCAGACAGCGTCACCGGAAGACTCGTGGTGCACACGACTCTGGCCGGCATTTTCCAGAGCGCCCCCCTGCTGCAGGCTGATTTTCGCGCGGACTTGCTGAGGACCGCATCGACATTTGACCACCCCATCCTGTTCGGCACGTTTTGCACTCTGTCCGGCGCAATGTTGATGTCTTACGAACAGACCTTTGCAAAGCGAACATGGTGGGTGGGCGTGTGCCTTC
Source organism: Bradyrhizobium sp. Rc3b (assembly GCF_900114915.1). Lineage (GTDB taxonomy): Bacteria > Pseudomonadota > Alphaproteobacteria > Rhizobiales > Xanthobacteraceae > Bradyrhizobium. The sequence goes on along the minus strand of NZ_FOUS01000019.1, from coordinate 134,325 downwards.
TCGGATGCATACTATCAATGTCCTCTGCACCTTTGCTGTCGTTCATCATTGCCATAGTGGCCTTTGCATACGAATGCCTTATGAAGAATTATTCATCTCGTTGGAGCGTGTTCTGGCTGGCCGTTGCGGGAGGCATGCTGGCTATCTTCATCATTGCCAATCATCCGATCGGCTGGATCATCACCCATCTGACACTCGATCCAGTGTCAGGATACTTCAGGTTGATGATCTGGGATCTGGCCCTACTGAAAATTGGCCAGGAGCCATGGACCGGATTCGCTTTTAACCCATTGAACAACGAAATATTGGACTACACCGTCGATTGCGTCTGGCTGCAGCTGGCGATACGCTTCGGCATTCCCATGATTGTGCTAGTGGCCCTCACCAACATTGCAGCTATTCTGCCGGCCAGGCGAAACGCCAGCAAGGTCACTAACGACCCGCCACATTGGGGATTTACGACAGCGCTTGTACTGACGATGCTCACCGGCCTGACAGTTCATTACTGGCACTTTCTTTGGATATTCTGGGCTCTTTGTCTAGGGCTTCGCGCGTCTCTTCGCGAGGCATCTATGACCGAATACCGAATGCCCGCCGACGAGCCGATGCCGTTGATGGCCGCTGACATTTCCCTAGTTCACGCGCGACGATAAGCGTGCCTGAATTGGAGCGCGACCATGCTCACAAGATTCCGTCAAATGGGAGAAAACTGCGCCCCGGGGCGCGTCCGTGCAGCACAAGGCCAGGCAGGCTTTACCAACTATCGCGCGAGCATCTGTCGTACTCGATCGGCGGCCGGCTGTAGAAGCTGCCACGCACGACGGCCCAAACGCCGTTTGCAAGCCAGAGCCAACCAAGGCGGCGTTCCTTCGACCTTTGGGTCGATTTTCAATGCAGCCTCACAAAGCCGATCGGAAAGTCCCATTGCTCCTTCGTTGAAGGCACGGCTCGCACTTCTGACCGCGTCCAGCGCCAGTTCGTTGACGAACCAGGTCCGAAGATCGTCGACGTTTGCAAGCACCGGAGCGCAACTGCTAAGGAAGACTTCAAATGCCTCCTTTCGTTGCGCGAGATCCTGCTCCGGCGAGTACGTCGTTGACATATTGGCCGTATGCCGTCGATAAACAGCCTGAGCCCGGTCAATGAATCCGACCTCGGCGTGCGCGGCAAATCGCAACCACATGCCCATGTCCCCACTGTGCGTCAGTTGCGCTGAATATCCGCCCAGCTTTTTTTGTAAGCTCGTCCGAACCACTACAGTAGGCGCGATCACGATGTTCTTGGCCCGGCTGAGATGAATGAACTCAGTTCCAGATAGTATCCGTGTTCCCTGCCCCAGACCTGCGGGAGCAGCTACGACTTCCCTTCGATCATCCTCTTGTACAATCGCTCGACCGAAAACGAGACCGACAGAAGGGTGATCATCCATCATGCGGGCTGACCTCGCAAGCGAACCAGGCAACAGATAGTCATCCGCAGAAAGCAGCACCAGGTAGTCGGCCGCCGCCCAGGCGATCCCTTCGTTGAACGTTGCGATGTGACCCCGATTAGATGCGTGTTTGAGAACGGTAACCCGTGAGTCCGCGCGAGCCAACTCCTGCGCAACTTCGGCCGTGTCGTCCGGCGACGCGTCGTCGATAATCAGCACGCGCAACGTCACACCGGATTGGGTCAGGACGGTTTGGACACAATCCCTTAGAAAATGCCCATATCGATAACAAGGGATGACTACATCTGTCGAGCTCACCGGCGTCCCTCCGTTACGCGCACGCTGCCCGCTCTCCTCCAACCGATTTTCGATTGTGCCGGAGCATCGCCGCGTCGTTGTCCGGCCATGATATATTGCTTGACGAGGTGGTGACGAAGGACCCCGAGCGAGAGACAGTCGATCAGCCTCGATTTTGTTCCTTCGATGCCGGCAACCAAACCATCTGTGACAATCAAATCAGCATCATTCAGAAGTTCGACGGCCGTTCCCTCGACAAAGAACCTTAAATGCGTCCGGTCAAGAATCCCGGAATCCCGATATGTAAATTTTCGCCGGAAGAGCAGCGGCAGCGCTACACTCAAATGCGCAACGTTCGGCACCGAAACGATAATGCGGCCGCCTTCCGTTAGAAGCCCGCTGATCGATCGAAGCGTCCTCCCGGGATCCGGCAGGTGCTCCAGGACATCAAGCAGTAAGACGAGGTCGAACTGGCCGAGGTCGGAAGCACAATCATCGATATTGCCGATGACGACTGTATCCGCGTTTTCCTCCAACTCTTCCTTCAGCTCGCCGTTGACCTCGACCCCCACAGTCTTGACGTTTGGGTAGATTGATCTCAGCCAACGCAGCGTGTAGCCGCCGCCCGGCCCTACCTCCAAGATCCTCGATGCTCCATTTGGCAAGAGCGACCTAATTTCCTCGCGTGAATGCCTGTAATATTCGGTACGTTCCGAGTTACAGGCGCGTGCGTCTTTTCTTTCTGTCATAGCGGCCCGCACGCGTTTCCCACGCCTCTCTTCGAACCCCTGCGTTCATTCGGATCAGGCATTCTCTTTGCCAGCGCGACGACCTCCGATGCAAAAAGGGCGGACAAACGATTTTGTTTGGATCCGTTGGCTCGAGGTGAATCGACTTTCGATGTCCTCTCCATCGAGAGCCCCGATTCGACACACCAACGTCGAATTACTGAGCTCGATGTGTTGTGAATTCTCGTCGTTTCGAAGCTAAGCCGACTATGGCGCGGTCCGCCTTTGCGCTGCCACCGATAACGGACATATGGCCTGTTCGGTGCCGTAATGAGGACTACTCCTCCGGGCAAGAGAGCATCGACAAACAGTCTCAGTAAATGCTCCGGACGATGTACGAACTGCAAAACGTTAAGAAACAAGATGCAGTCAAATCTCATTGAGGAAATCTTTGCACGAGCGGCATCGAGATCTCCCGACACCACCTGGAGCCCTCGCGCGGCTGATTTGTTGCTTATGACATCATCAAGTGGTACCGCTACCACCTGTTTTCCGGTCTCGAGCAACCAGAGCTCATTAGCGCCGGACGCTGACCCGATCGACAGGATGCGTTCGGCGCTCTTGGGGATCAGGCTCAAGACCTCGCTTCTGATCGGTTCATAGCAATCCTTCGAATACATCTTGTGCCACAAGCTGGTCTCGGTATTCAGCAGGGGGCGACATCTTTTCTCCTGAGAGGCGATCAGCAACAACGCCGATATTTGAGAGCCTAGTTCGCGTTGGTCGACACCAAAATGGCCGATATACTTGTTCGGCAAATGATGCACCCAGAATTGGTCTATATGCGATATGGGAATAAGTTTTCTGAAACCACATTGGGTATACGGGTCGGTGGCAGCGCTGCAAAGAAGATCGTATTCTCCCTCGTGCGGTGCGACCAGGAAACCGCCTGAAGCAATTGCTTTCGTCAACTGTTGCCGGGTTAATATGTAGCAGGCTGAATGTTCGTTCGTGAAATGGGCGAGAGTATAGCCCCCCCTTACTCTGACCGATTCACAATCCCAGCGGAAATGACCATGCACCTCCGGAAAGTTGCGCTCCCCATCCGGACCATATTCAACCCGCAAGAATCCGACGATCTCGTCTTCCTTCAGGGCAGAGCCAACGTCCAGAAAGGCGCTGATATTCTCTTCGGTTATTAGAATGTCATCTTCCGAGTAGATGAACAGATCGTACAGATTGAGCCGGTCCAGAAACAGCTTCTTGTGCAAAAACGGAAGAGACCAGGGGTCTTTGGTTGGGAGCCCAACTAGACACTCGACAGCGGGCGGAACGGCCTTTTCGATATTTGAGAGAACTACCACGTCGACATCGAACTGCATGGATCGGTATTCATTGATCACCCGATCCAGGTACAGGTCATTTGCATGGCCGTAGCTGGCTATTGCGACCAGGATTCTCATAGATGCGCCGCACTCATCATTGGGCTATCTCGGCCTTCAGCGCCTCAACAACACTCAACAGGTCCACGTCCGTCATCTGAGCGTAAAGGGGCAGCAGGATCGACCTGTCCTGCGCAAGTTCGGATTGACGAAGATCGTGCCGTTGCTTCGACTCGGCGTAAGGCGGCTCACGGTGCGAGCACATGATCCCGCGGCGGCTCGCGATTCCCTTGTCGAGGAGGTTTTGCATGACGGTGCGTTGGTCGAGGCGGTCGGGGAGACGCACGCAATAGCTCTGCCAGTTCGACCTCGCCCAAATCGGTTCCGTAGGCAGTCGCAACCCTTCCAAATTGCCGAGTAGCTCGGCATATTTGGCGGCCACCGCGCGGCGCCGCGTCACCAATTCTACCAGCCGCTCGAGCTGTTTGCGACCGATCGCAGCCTGCATATCCGTCATTCGATAATTGTAGCCGACGAGGACGTACTCCTCGAAGATGACACGCTGTGATCCGTGACGCACGATATCCGGAACGCTCATACCATGCTGGCGTAGCAGCCTGAACTTGCGATCAAGCTCGGCGTCCGCGGTGGTGAGCATTCCACCCTCACCTGTCGTGATCACCTTCCGCGGATGAAAGGAAAAGCAGGCAATGTGTCCATGCGGCCTGCCGATCGCTTCCCATTGTCCGTTCACCCGGATCTGCGATCCGGCGGCACAGGCTGCATCCTCGATTACCGTGATCCCGTGGCGCCCCGCCACCGCCATGAGCGCGGCCATATCACAGGGCATACCCATCTGATGAACCGCGATGATCGCACGCGTGCGCTCGGTGATGGCGTCAGTCAGCCGGTCGCAATCCAAGTTGTATGTCTCCGGATCAATATCGATGAAAACCGGAGTGGCGCCTTGGCATCGGATGACGTTGGCGGTCGCGATGAAGGAATGGCTGACCGTGATCACCTCGTCGCCGGCGCCGATGTCCAACGCCGCTAAGGCGAGCTGCAAGGCGGCCGTGCAATTCGCGACAGCGCAGGCGTGCGGAGCGCCGACAAGTGAAGCGAACTCGCGCTCGAACGCGGCCACCTGCGGACCTTGCGACACCCAGCCCGACAGCACGGCCACGCGCGCAGCATCAGCCTCTTCGTCCGCAAGCAACGGCGTCGCGATCGGGATCATGATGCCGCGGCCTGCCGCCGGCGGTCCGAAGCGAGATCGCGTTCCGATCGCCACCATTTCACGAGATCTGCGAGCCCCTGCTCAAGCGAAACCGTGGTGCGGAAACCCAGCAAACGCTCTGCCTTGCCCGTCGATGCCAGTCGGCGCGGCACCGGATTGACCGAACGCTCCGGCGCGAATTCAGGCGTCAGACCACGGCGTCCCATCACGGACGCAAGCGCCGTAGCCAGCTCCGTCAGGCTGGTTTCGGTGCCGCTTCCGACGTTAAAGACCTCATCGGTGATCTTTGACCTGGCCGCGAGGATGTTGGCGCGCGCGATGTCGCGGACGTGAACGAAATCCATGGTCTGATGGCCGTCACCAAAGATGACGGGAGGCAATCCGGCCTCCAGCCGCTCCATCCAGCGGATCAAGACCTCGGTGTACCGTCCGTGGATGTCCATCCGGCTGCCGTAGACGTTGAAATACCGGAATGCCACATAGTCGAGGCCGCATACATCGTTGAAGGCCCGCAGAAGGCCTTCGTTAAACGCCTTGGCGGCTCCATAGAGAGTTCGGTTGTTGTACGGATTCTGCCGCTCTGTTGTCGGAAATTCCTCGGCCATGCCATATACCGATGCCGAAGACGCCGCGATGATCTTCTCAATATCGTGCTTGATGCACAGCTCCAGCAGGTCGTAGGTGGCGTCCACCATAACCTCCTTGGCGAGGCGTGGTTCGGCCGCACAATGAGTGATGCGGAGGGCGGCCTGGTGGAAGACGATATCGGCCGCCTTGACCAATGCTTCCATCAGCTTGCGATCGCGTATGTCGCCGTGAACCAATCTCACCGGTCCGCGCCCGAGCGCGCGCCGAAGATTTTCCGGTCGGCCTCTGACCATGTTGTCGAGAGCAACAATTTCAATGCAGCCCTCGTCGCAGAGCAGATCAACGATGTGGGACCCGATGAAACCTGCGCCGCCGGTGACCAGAACGCGCTTTCCCTTGAGATCAATCAAGACGCTCTCCTGTTGTGGGACCATGTCATGACGCTTTGTGGATGCTCCGCTCGGGCGCCAACCGCTTCACTGGGCCGCAGCATCGCTGCGTTCCTCAATGTGGCGACAACTTCGGCCGCCTGTTCCGGCTGCAGCTCCGGATAAATGGGAAGAGAGAGGAAGTCGTTCGCCAGCATCTCGGTGACGGGGAGATCACCGGCACGGTAGCCGAGTTCTGCGTAGGCTCTTTGCAGATGCACCGGAACGGGATAGTGAATCCCGGCGCCTATTCCGGCATCGCGCAACAGCGACAGTGCGTGATCGCGCTCCTCCAATCTGACCGCATAGACGTGATACACGTGACGGGCGTGCCCTGGCGGCTGGGGACGCGCGAATGGGAGCTCAGACAGCAGTGCATTGTATTGCTCAGCCGCCGACCGGCGCGCTTCCGTCCAGCTCTCAATGTAGTCCAGCTTGACGTTCAATATCGCACTCTGAATTTCGTCCATACGATAGTTATATCCGGGGATGGCGTGGTCGTACTTCGCCTCCTGCCCCCAATCTCGCAGCAGTGACACGCGGTGCGCGAATTCAGGCCTATCAGTTACGACGGCTCCACCCTCGCCGAACGCCCCCAAATTCTTGCCAGGGTAAAAGCTGAAGCATCCCAGATCGCCAATCGAGCCTGCTCGGCGTCCCCGGTATTCGGCGCCATGCGCCTGCGCGGCGTCCTCGATGACGACCAGGCCGTGACGACGCGCGATGGCCATTATCGGATCCATGTCGGCCATCAACCCGTGGAGGTGAACCGGCAGGATCGCCTTGGTTCGTGGTGTTATCGCAGCTTCAATCAAGCCGGGATCCATCGTCCACGTTACAGGGTCAACGTCGACAAACACCGGCTTGGCACCGCTGTAGATAATGGCCGCGGTCGTCGCGACGAACGTCATGGATACGGTGATGACCTCGTCACCGGGTCCGACACCCGCCGTAAGCAAGGCAAGGTGAAGCGCCGAAGTGCCGGTGTTCACCGCGCGGCAATGGGCAGTCCGGCAATAACCCGCAAAGCGTCCCTCGAAGGCGGTCACCTCCGGCCCGAGCACAAAGTGCCCGCTCCCGATGACCCTCGCCACCGCGGCGTCGATTTCCGGCTTGATCTGGCTATATTGGGCTTTCAGATCCAGGAAGGGTATCAAGATTCAAGACCTTGGTTGGGCCAAACATTATAATAAAATATTAACTCTCATAATCATATTAAATCAAGCATTAAATTGTGACGCATATATATCGCGCTTCAAAATGGTTTATGGAGCAGTTCTTACGAGCGACGATCGCTCAGGAGCGTATTTTCAGCTGCGGACAGGACCCGAGCGGGCACTCCCGCGACAATAGCGCCGGGCGGAACATCCTTAGTGACCACCGCACCGGCACCTACGGAGGCGCCCTCTCCGATCGTCACACCGCACAGGATGGTGGCATTCGAGCCGATCGAAGCCCCCCGACCGACCCGCGTGCGCTGCAGCGTCCAGTCCGAAGCCTGCTGAGGACGACCGTCCGCGGTTGTTGCCTTCGGATACTTGTCGTTCGTGAACATCACGCCATGACCGACGAACACCTCATCCTCGATCGTGACGCCCTCGCAAATGAAGCTGTGCGACGATATCTTGCAACGCGCACCTATCTCTGCCCCCGCCTGGATCTCGACGAAGGTACCGATCCCGCTCTCGTCACCGACGACGCAACCATACAGGTTGACCAGATCCGGATGCACGATGCGCACGTCGCGGCCAAGCGCGGTGTCCTTTATTGGCATGTCAGCTCTCTCTCTCTCTCTCTCTCTCTCTCTCTCTCTCTCTCTCTCTCTCTCTCTCTCTCTCCAATCACGCCAGCCTTTACAGGACCGGGCGTGAGGGCAGCAGCCTGGGCGCCATCTCGGCAAGACCCGCTGCAGCATGACGAAGGTGCCCCAGCAGAGGATGCCCCGTCAGGGTCAGTGCGCACCACCAGCAGAACGTGGCGACCACCAATGCTGTTATCAGGCCTGCGACGAAATTAAGAGCTCCTGCCTCGATCAACACCGCACAGACGGCTACGCCCGAAGCGGTCCCCATCGTGACGGCACCGCTCTTCAGCAGGGCCCGGCCAAACTCGCTTGGCCGCAGTGCCAGATGCGGACTGAGGTAGTAAATCGCCACCGCTGCCTGGAATGGCAATGTCAGCAACGCGCATGCTGCAACTACTTCCACGCCAAAAAAGGACGCAGATAGGAGGGCAAGCAGCGAGGGTGGCAACGAGATGAAGGACGAGACAAGCGCGTCGCGCACGCGTCCAACTGCCAGGAACACAGGATAGGTCAGACACGCAGCGAACAGCGCCAGATTTGCAATGCAAAGAATGCGCACCAATGGCACGACTTCGAGCCAGGCTCCGCCAAGCCAGATCAGGACGATCGGCTTTGCCATAATCGCCACGGACGTGAGAAATGGCCACTGCACGGCGGAAAGCAGTTGGACCGCATCCAGATACACGCCTTTTAGATCTGCCCCAGCTGCACGTTTGGTCACAATGGCCGGCATGATAATCGGGTTCACGACTTGCGTGACGAGCCTGTCGAATACCTGGGTCAGGTTGATTGCCCGGCTGTAGAGACCCACAGCCGTGAGATCGAGGATCTTCGCCAGAAAGAGCTGAGGCGCGAGGTTGTAGAAGACATTGATGACGCTGACGCCGCTGGAATAGAGACCGAATTCGATGACGTCTCGGTATTCGGACAGCGAAGGGCGTAACACGCTGAAATCGCGATGCCAGCTCAGCAGCATGCCCGCGAGAACGATGCTCCCAGCCACACCACCCCAGATTGGAGCCATGTAGCTGAAGTTCAATACTGCCAGTCCGATCGAAACCAGCGCAACCGCCACGTTGCTCGCAAAATTGCAGATCGCAAGAGTGCCGAACTGCATGTCACGGCGGAACAAGGCGATCAACGTTCCGGAGACCGGTATAACGAGAAGATTCAGCGCAGAAACCTCAATACCCAGCCTTAGACTGTCTTGCGCAAAGAGCCGCGATACAACGTCAGCCGTGACTAAAAGAATCAGCGCAATTGCCAGCGAGATCCCCCAGGTGATGGTGAACGCCGTTCTAATCGTCCCGCGCGACAGCTCACGCTTCTGAATCAGGTAATTTGCCCCTCCAAATTCCTGAAAAGCGGCCGCGATCACGGCGGTAAGCGCATTGACAACCGCATAAACCCCAAACTCGCTCGGCGTCAGCAGGCGCGAAAGCACCGCGGTGGAGACGAAAAACAGCACAAGACCCGCATAGCGGTCCACCGCAGAGAACAAGACCGAACGCTGTACTGAATTCATCGCGGCTCCCGACGCCGGGCTTAGCTGGCGAACAACCACGACCAACCGCCAACTAAGCCGTGGCCCGAGCCCGCTCCGCTATCACGCACGGCAACTGCCGAATCGCGACTGGTTTGCCCTGTTCCGTGATCGATCGCGAAGCCGCCTCAAGCACCTCGATTACTCGCAGCCCAGACATGCCGCTGGAAATCGGCTGCCCGCCGTTGCGCGCGCAGTCGATGAAATGCTCAACCTCGGTCTGCAGCGCCTCCCTAGGCGAGATATGCGGAGCCCACATGTCGCCGGCGCGATATCCGATTCGAAATTGATGTGCACTCTCGGGGGGCCTATCGAGCGTAATTCCCTTGTCATAGACCTTGATCTTTTCAGTCGGCTCGAGATCGTCATAGACGATCATCTTTTTGCTGCCGCCAATGAACGTCTGACGTACCTTGACAGGCGAGAGCCAGTTAACGCTGACGTGGGCCACACACGCGTTGGCGAAGAACAATGTGATGTGAGCCATGTTTTCGGGCGAACCGACAACATGGCACGACCCCGTCGCCGAAACCGCGACCGGCTCCTCATCGAGGATATGATGGATGATCGAGATGTCGTGCACCGCCAAATCCCAGATCACATTTACGTCTTTCTGAAACAGCCCGAGGCTCGCGCGTGTGCTATCGTAGTAATATACGTCTCCCAGCTCTCTCTTCAGCACAAGCTCACGAATCTTCTGAACGGCCGGCGTGTAGAGAAAGGTGTGATCGACCATCAGTGTCAATCCGCGCCGATCCGCCTCGTCGATCAGGCGCATCACTTGCTCTGAGCTCGGCGCAAGGGGCTTCTCGACCAACACGTGCTTGCCAGCCCGCAACGCCGCAATCGCCAGTTCGTAGTGCGTGTGTACCGGGGTAGCGATAGCAATTGCATCAATCGAGGCGTCCTTCAGCAGATCGTCATAGTGCGTGGTCGTTGCTACCGCGGGGTAAAGCTGCGCTATAAGCCCGAGCCTGCCCGGATCGAGGTCGCTCACGCTGACAACGCGGGCGGCAGGATTGGCTGAGAAATTTCGAACGAGATTGGGACCCCAATAGCCGTATCCCACGACCCCGATTCCAAGCTGGCTATCTCGCATGCTAACCTCGATCCATTCGGGGGTTACGGCCTTATGCCTTACGTCCGCGCTGGCATATCCTGCCATATGCCGCGCGTATCGATGACATCGAGATGCCGTCGCTCTGACAACGGCACCATTTTGAACTCATCGTGATCGACGAGTAGAATCGCGATTTCGCAACTGCGCAGAGCTTCCTCTATATTGACCAATGCGACATGGTAGTCGGCCAACTGAGGCGGGAGACGGCGCAGGTTCGGCTCAACGACCTTGATCCGTTCTCCGTACTTTGCCGCTAGATGCGTGGCTATCTCCATGGCCGGACTCTCGCGCAAGTCGTCGACATTGGCCTTGAAGGTCAATCCACAACAGGCGATGTTTGCATAAGGATGATCGTCGATCAGCGCGTCTGTACGCTCAATGATCTTCTGCGTTTTGGCGTTGTTGACTTCCCGGCTTGTTCGCATCACGCGCGCTAGATCCGGCGCCGAGTCGATGATGAACCAGGGATCGACCGCAATACAGTGCCCACCCACTCCCGGTCCCGGCCGCAAAACGTTTACGCGAGGATGGCGGTTGGCGATGTCGATCACCTCCCAGACATTGATGTCGAACCTCTCGCAGATCAACGACAGTTCGTTCGCAAATGCTATGTTGGTATCTCGGAAGGCGTTTTCCGTCAGCTTGACCAGCTCGGCTGCCCGCGCCGTAGTACCGACGCAAGCGCCGCGAACGAACATCTTGTAGAAGCGCTGAGCACGCCGCGTGCACGTCGGCGTAATTCCTCCAATGCACCGGTCGTTGTTGATAAGCTCGGTCAGGATCCGTCCCGGCAGCACGCGCTCTGGACAGTAGGCTACGTAGATCGCTCCGTCCTCCTTGCCGTTGACACCTATATGCAGGTCCGGCCTGCGTTCAATAATCCGCTTCGCCATGGCCTCGGTGGTTCCGATCGGCGATGTCGATTCGAGGATCACGAGATTGCCTGGAGCAAGGATATCCACGATATTGTCGACTGCGGCATTCACACTTGACAGGTCTGGGCGGCTTTCGCGGTCGATCGGCGTCGGTACTGCGATGATAAAAACGTCGGCTGGCTGCGGCTTGCTGGACGTTGTGAGCGCACCGCTCGACACGACTTTGGAGACAAGTCCGTCGAGATCGGGCTCGGCGATGTGAATCTTGCCCGATGCCACCGTATCGACAATTCGTTCGTTGGTGTCGATACCGAGCACCTGCATCCCTCGGCTCGCAATCAGCGCCGCGGTCGGCAGCCCGATATAACCAAGTCCAACGACATTGATCTTTTGGAATTCAGGCATCGAGAAGAACCTTCACGATACGGTCGCTTGCGTGCCCGTCACCAAACGGGTTATGCGAACGAGCCATGGCAGCATACGTCTCGTCATCGTCGAGCAGACGAAATGTCTCCGCAACGATTCGCTCGTAGTTCGCCCCGACGAGGCGAGCGGTTCCCGCTTCCACTCCTTCGGGACGCTCTGTCGTTTCTCGCATCACCAGGACTGGCTTGCCGAAAGTGGGGGCCTCCTCCTGGACACCTCCCGAATCCGTCAAGACCAAATATGATAACGAGAGCAGGCTCACGAAATCCGTATATTCCTGAGGGGAAATAAGAACGACCCGCGGATGATCCGAGAATCGAGACGCAAACAGGTCCCGGACATTCGGATTCGGATGTACCGGGAGAACCACGGCAACGTCCTCCCGTTGCAGAATGGTCTCCAACGCGTTCACGATGTTGACGACGCCGCCGCCGAAGTTTTCCCTGCGATGGCAGGTCACCAGGATGATGCGGCGATTGCCGTGGCGCTTTTTTATGCCGTCCCAGCGGCACGAGAGTCCTGGATCGGATTCGACCATGGCTTTCGCGAGGATGAGAGCGTCCACCACCGTGTTTCCGGTAACGTGAATGCGGTCACCGGAGACGTTCTCGGAACGCAAGGCTCGGGCCGCGCGCTCTGTTGGGGCAAAATGTTGATCGGCGATCGAGCCGACGATCTTGCGGTTCACCTCCTCGGGCCACGGTGCGAAGATGTCGCCGCTGCGCAGTCCGGCCTCGACGTGTGAGACCGGTATACGGTGATAGTAGGATGCCAATGCACCAGTCATGGCAGTTGCCGTGTCGCCCTGAACAATGACCCTGGTGGGCTTCACCTTTTCGAGAAGGTCGCCGATTTGCCCGAGCAACCGAGAAGTCAAGTGATCCAGCGTCTGATTTGTCGTCATGACGTTCAGATCGAAATCCGGGACCACTTTGGCCAACTTGAGGACTTGATCAAGCAGCTCTCGATGCTGTGCAGTCGCACAGATCGTTACTGAGATGTCCTTGCGCCGCTCAGCCTTCAGCCGGTTGATGACCGGAAAGAGCTTGATTGCTTCAGGCCGGGTTCCCAGAAGAATGAAGAAATGCTTGCGCACGCCTCACCCTCCGATCCGGCTCGGACCCGGCGGAAGGGCTCCGGGCGCACCAAGGGGGTGTCGAAGCCCCTGCCTGATGAGAGCTTGTGCCAGGACGCCCGCAAACAGGGCGTTTGTCTTGGCGTATCGCCACCACATCCGCCCGGGCTCCTGATAGATGCGATACAGCCACTCGAGGCCCAGCTTCTGAAGCCGTACGGGCGCGCGCCGAACGGTACCTGCCAGGACATCGAATGCACCACCCACCCCCATGATAAAGGGCACGCCGAGATCATCGCGATGGGCGGCGAGGAAACGCTCCTTCCTGGGCGTCGGCATGCCGATGAAAAGACAATCGGCCGCGCTGGACTGGATGTCCCGGACGACCTCATTCTCCTGCTCGCGTTTGAAGTAGCCGTCGTGCCAGCCCGCAAAGACAAGTGAGGGATGCCTCTCGCGTGCAACTTGCAAAGCCCGATCCAGAACGGCGGAAGTGGCTCCCAAGAAATAGGGCTTAAAGCCTTCCTGGGCACATACCGCGAGCAACTCGGCAAGGAGATCTACGCCCGCCACCCGCGATGTTGCTGGAAGCCCCAGTGCTCGAGCGCCCCAAAGAATGCCCATGCCATCGATGCCGACAACATCGCTGTTGGCAACATCGGCCGCGAGTACGGGGTCAGATTGCATATTGACGAATTTGGCGACGTTCAGCGCCACATGTTGCAGCCGCTGGCGGCTGCGCATGGCTCTGTGCGCCAGCTCGACGGTTTCCGCCATCGTCAGCAGGTCGATCGGGTACCCCAGGAATGCTGCACGCATTGGAACCTATCTCCCAGAAAGATCGACCATATTTAAGTTGGCATTTAAGATTATTATTGAGATAATACGCGGACGCCATTTAATTGCAAGTTTTAAATCGCCTCGAATTTGCTATGCGGCGCGGAAAAACGAGGGCGCCCCAGCTACGAGTGAGACAGCAGATCTAACGGGAATTAAATAAAGGATTTAACCGATGATCTCGGTCGTTATTCCCCACCTCAACCAGCCTGACGCACTGGAAGCCTGTTTACGCAGCCTGGACGCACAGACCCTGAACCGGCGCTCGTTCGAGGTCATCGTGGTAGATAACGGCTCGGCAACGCCGCCAGTGGACGTCGTTGCCGGTCATCCTGGCGTACGGCTCCAGCACGAATGGCAACCAGGTCCCGGCCCTGCGCGAAATGCAGGCGTCGCCGCTGCCAAAGGCGAGATCCTCGCCTTCATCGATGCCGATTGCAGGGCCCATCAGGACTGGCTTAGCAACGTGATGAAATGGTCTTGCTTGTCGCCGGCTGGCACAGTCCTCGGGGGCGACGTTCGTATTTGGCGGCCGGAGAATGCGAGGCTTGATGCCATTGCGGCTTATGAGAGCGTCTTCGCTTATCGCTTCAAGCTCTATATCGAGCGCCACGGTTATTCCGGCACCGGCAATATGGCGGTGTTTCGCCGCGACTTCGATCGCGTCGGCCCTTTCGCTGGCATTGAGGTGGCCGAGGATATGGAATGGGGGGAACGTGCGCTGCGCGCCGGACTTCGATTTCGGTATACCCCTGAAATGATCGTCTTCCATCCGGCCCGAGGCTCTCTCCAGGAGCTCTACGCCAAATGGGATCGACACATTGCGCACTATCGCAACATGGCGGAAGGTAAACCTGTTTGGCAATTGCGCTGGCTCGCGCAAGCGTTGCTCGTCTTCGCATCTCTCGCGCCAAACGCCGTGACTGTGCTAACCAGCGACCGTCTACATGGTAGCCGCGTCCGCCTCAAAGCAATTGCGGTGTTATGTGCCGTCCGGGCGCACCGCGCCATGACGATGCTTTCGCACCTACGGGGGCGGCGAGCAGTAGCTTGGAATCGTTAGTGCACCGGCAATTCTTCAGGCGCCGCCGAAGGCACAGTTGTTGGTCAGCTCCGGCAAGTCAGTACGCTGGCCGAATGACCACAGAATCCAGCCCAATTCGTAGCTACGGCACTCAAGCCGAACTTCTACGTCAGTGCCGTCGATCAGTCGCTCTCCCTTTCCGAGCCAGGCGTTCTTGACTGCGCGCAATACGCGCGGCGCCTTCGTTG
The DNA here is from genome assembly GCF_900114915.1 of Bradyrhizobium sp. Rc3b. Lineage (GTDB taxonomy): Bacteria > Pseudomonadota > Alphaproteobacteria > Rhizobiales > Xanthobacteraceae > Bradyrhizobium. The sequence goes on along the minus strand of NZ_FOUS01000019.1, from coordinate 119,284 downwards.
TCAATTCGCCTTTGCGAACCTGCGAGCGGAGGGTCAGGCTCAGTTCAGGCACGAGCATGGCCCGGTCCAGCTGGTTCTGGCCAAGTACCCAGTTGAATCCCTTGACCAGGGCGTCCCGCGATCCCCTCTGCCCAAAGCGCTCCGCCCATTCCAGCAGTGCCGGGGCCATTCCATACTGATGAACCGAGTAGACCTCATAGAAATCAAGGACGCGGCCGCTCATCGCGTCGAAAAACCAGGGCCATTCACCTTGTGGGCCTTGAAGCGCTATCAGATTGCGCACGCAAGTATCGGCCATGACAAGCGCGGACGCGTCTCCGGCGAATTCGCCATATTGATAGCAGGCGATCGAGAGATAGGTTTGCGTCGCAAATGACGAGAAGCGGCGGCGAAACCCGAACGGTGCATCGAAGAACAATCCCGATTCGCTGTGGAAGCGTTCCTTCAGGAAACGAAAAAGCGGCCCGGCGTAGCGCCACCACTCGTTCTCGCCTGCCCTCGCCTGAGCCACGACTCCCGTGAGCAGCATGCCAATATCCTGCGCACGAAAGCTCTTCCACCTGGACTCATCGGCGAGAATGGCCGTCAGCTCGCGTTTCACCCGCTCGGGCGTTTCGAGGCCGAGCTCGGCGGCGCTCCACAGCGCCATACCGAAGGCGTACTTGCGCACCGGAAGCCTCGTGAGTAGCGAAGCGTTGCGGCTGAATATTTCGGGCAGATCAAGACCACTCGGAATTCCAGCGACGCGCGACATCCCGAGTAAGACATTGAGCGTATAGAATACGTCGCTGTTCGGTACCGACTCGTTTGGCGAAGGACGTCCATCGAGATGGAAAATGTGCGACCACCGGCGATGTTCAGGTAACCAACAACGTTCCAGCCCATTGAGCGCATAGTTCACCAGCGGTGAATTGTGCGAGAGCTTACTCGAAGCCGTGGGCACCAGGAGCTTCACCCCAAAATTTGGACTAATGATCATGGTCATTTACCATCCCTAGCCGGGTCAATATTCCCGGATGCTTTCATCCAATCCGCGCAGCAATGGATAGAGGAAATAGGAAATCACGGTGCGCTTGCCGACTTTCAGTTCGGCCGTCACCGCCATCCCCGGAATCAGTTGAATACGCTCAGGAGGAAGCCGAAGGTGCGTGTCCGACAAATCGACCAGTACGCGGTAATAGGGAGCTGGCGCACGGCGCGCACCTTCGGCCTTCGTATCCGGCGAGAACGTGTCCTGACTGATGACGCGGACTTCTCCCGTCGCAGTTCCATACTTCTGAAAAGGAAACGCTTCGAACTTGATCCGAACCGCTTGTCCAAGCGCCACCTGACCGATATCCCGCCCCTCGACGTTGACTTCCGCCTGAAGAGGCACGTCACGCGGAACCAGGACAAACAGCGTTTCCGCTTCGCGAACCACCGAGCCGACTGTCCGGTTCGCGATATCCAGCACCACGGCATCTGCCGGCGCCTGCAAGACGATCAACTGTCGACGAAGCTCGGCCTTCTTCAATTCCTCTGCTGCGCCGTTACGCTTCGGCACCGTCTCCACCAATTCCTGATAGGTGGTACGGCGAAACTCCTCGGCGAAGACCTTCTGATCGGCGCGGGCCTTGTCGAGCCGATGCGTCGTGTCGGCGATACTGCCACGAACACGCGCCAAATTGCTCTCAACCTCGAGCCGTGCATCGCGAGACAATAGGAAGTTCAGCCTCGAACCGACTTCCTTGTCCATCAGTGTGGTGCGCATGGCTTCAATTGAACGCATCGTGTCGAGACGCTGAAGGAGAACCGCCTCTTCGTTCTGTGCTGTCTTGAGATTGGCTTGAGCGGAAGCGATCTGCGCGTCGTAATTCTGGATCTGCGCTTCGTAAGCGGCCTTCCTCTGCAAGAACAACTTGCCCTGCAGGACCTGGTCCGCGTTCGCGAGCTCCTTGACGGCGTACTCGGCTCCATTCAATTCGGCGCCCAGCCGATCGATCGAGGCATCGAAACCGGCCACTCTGCCGCGCAATTGATCGAAATCCGCTTGCGAGAACGTCGGATCGAGGGTCGCCAGAACGTCGCCGCGGTTCACGCGGTCACCGGCCTTGACGTGGATCTCGCGTATGACCGACGTTTCTAACGGCTGCACGACTAGGTTGGGACGTGTCGTGGTCACTTTTCCCTGCGCCGTGACGATCATCTCCACTTGCGAAACGGATGCCCAGGTGACCGCAAAGGCAATCAGTGCAAGTACGGCGTAGAGGGTGAGACGCGCGAGCCGCGGAGGCGCTTGCTGCTCAACTTCGGTTGCATCGGACTGGAATTCGGCGATTACGGGTGCTTGCCTCGACCCTGGCCTGAACCTTCGCCGTCGCTCGATCGTTCTGGCCGAAACCAGACCGTCCGGCTTTGCATCCGCCCGTGATTGTCTTGTCTCCTTCATGCGATCTGCTTCATCTGTTGGTTCCACAAAAGCCTGTAGATGGTGCATTTCGACAGGAGGTGGTCGTGGCGATCCACGTCCACGATACGGCCGCGGTCCATCACCAGAATCTGGCTCGCTTCGGTCAGCATCGACAGCCGATGCGAGACGATGATGACGGTACGCCCAGCCGCCAAACGGCGCAGATTGCGCCTGATGATCATTTCGCTTTCGGAGTCGAGGGCACTCGTCGCCTCATCGAAAATCAAGATCCGTGGATTGACAATCAGAGCTCTCGCAATCGCGAGCCGCTGCTTCTGTCCGCCGGACAGGTTGGAGGCATCTTCCTCAAGCATGGTGTCGAAGCCTCGGGGCAACCGCTCGATGAACTCGTCCGCACCTGCGAGCTGCGCCGCAGCGACCACCTCGGCAAAGGTCGCATCGCGTTTCGCGCAGGCAATATTGTCGCGAACCGTCCCGCGAAACAGGAAATTATCCTGCAAGACGATTCCGAGGTTTCGGCGCAGGTGGGCTAGGTCGAGCTCCCTCGAATCATATCCGTCGACGCGCAGCAGCCCCTGCTGCACCGGATACATGCCGGAAATCAGCCTTGTGAGCGTCGTCTTGCCGGAGCCGCTGCGGCCCACGATTCCGAAGATCGAACCTGGCACGATGGTGAAGGAGACGTCATCAAGCGCCGGCGCTCCCTCAGCTCCGTAGCGAAAGGAAACACCCTCGAACTCGATTTTGCCGACGAGGTCGGGCCGAAGCCCATCTTTCCTCCCATCACGCTCAGGCTTCTGATTCATCACCTCGCCAAGCATTTTCACGGCAAGAGCCACTTCCTGGTACTCGTGCACCATTGTCACGAGCTGGACCAGCGGTCCGGAGACCCTCCCGGCTAACATGTTGAAAGCGACCAGCGCGCCGATTGTCATTTCCCCGGCGAAGACATCGAGTGCGCCGACAGCGATAATGCCAAGCGTCATGATCTTCTCGAGAAAGCCGGTGAGCGCCTGAGCACCTGCGGAGATTTTCTCGACGCCGAATCGCATGGCCACGGACTGCGCACAGCGGCTATCCCAGATCCGGCTCTGCACTGGTTCCATCCCAAGCGACTTCACCGTGCGCATACCGTGAACTGTTTCGACGAGAAGAGCCTGCCGCGCACCTTCCGCCTGGTAGAGATCGTACAGACGCCGCCGGAAAGGACCCATGAGCAGGCCGACAACAGCGCCGCTCGCGGCAGTGAAGGCCAGAACCATGAGCGTCAGCTTGACGCTGTAGAGTGCAAGTACCGGCAGGAAGACAAATAGCGAAAGCGCGTCAAGGGTCGTTAAGAATAGTCGCCCAGTCAGAAACTCACGGATTCGCGCCGCTTGTTGCATGTGCTTGACGAGGATCCCAGCTGCCATGTGTTCAAAGAAGGTGACCGGCAGCCCGAGGAGATGACCGAAGGTCTTCGTGGCAACTCGAATGTCGACCTTGTTGGTCGCATAAAGCAGCAAGTAGCGTCGCAAAAAGCCGAATATCGCATCAAAGACGAGCGCTACGCTCGCACCGCAAGCGAGTACGTAGAGCGTGGTGAAGCTCTCGTGAACCAGAACCTTGTCGATCACGAGCTGGAAAAAGATCGGGATGATGAGGCCCAACGCATAGAGCAGGACCGCGGCAATCGCGACGTCCCTAAAGAGTCGCCATTGACGAAGTAGCTCCGGTACGAACCACCGGAGGCCGAAACTCCTCCGACCATCCTGCGCAAACTGCTCGCGCTTGATCAGGATCGTGTCGCCGGCCCATTGGGCACAGAATCGGTCCCGGTCGACAACCAGGACCTCGTGCTTGCGGTCCGCGAGCGGGTCGAAGATGCTGACGACCTCCGCTCCCTCAGCTCCCCGCCCCGCATCAAGAACCACGATCCAGTTGCCATTGGTGAGTCGAGCCAGCGCCGGATAGGCTTCGCCGAGACGAATCAGCGCGCCCCAATCCAGTTTCGTGCCTCTCGCGCGTAGGCCAGCATCCTTCGCCATCTGCAATAGGAGATTCAACGAAAGCGGGCCGGCCACGGCGTAAGCGTGCTTCAAGCGCTCGACCGGCAGATCGATGCCATGATGACGGCAAATCTTGGACAGGCATTCCAACGCCGTTTGCGTTGCCAATCCGGGGGCATCCGCAACCTGGTCCTTCACGCCGCCAGCGTCGTCAATTTCAGCGGAAGTTTGATGAGACATTCAAAGGCCGTGTGTTGGACGCGAGCGCATCACGTGACCCCGAGGCACCATTGTGCGACTCGGCTGGATTCCGCCGGACCACGCCGGCGTCAACCAGGCCCTGAAGCGCCTTCTGCATCACATCGACCGAATTGGCGAAGGATTCGACCGAAAAGATCAACCGCTGAGAAAACACTCGTTTGGGGACATTGTTTGCGTCACGCTCCGTCGGTGAAAGACTGACCAGATCGACGCGGACGATGGTGCCACTGACGGTGATTTCTTCAATTCCGTCGGTATAAAGTTCGGCGTGCATTTTACGTCTCCTATGCTGCCAGCTGCGGCCTAAAAACTACGTCAACGCCATAGCTCGTCGCGTTGTAGGTGTTGGTCGGAAACAGGCTATCTGTCCCGTACGCAAACACGCCGTTGCCGCCGATTGACACGGAGGATGGCGCTGATAGAGGTCCGTTGGTAATTGCGTTGGCGAGCAGGCCTGGATCGGCCGCGTAATTGCCGGCAGTGTGATAGGAGGCGACGTATGTAGTGCCCGGCATGATAGTCACAGGCGTGGCGAAATTGACCTGCTGCCAGCCGTTCGCCGTTTCATTGGTGAAGGTCGCAGTTGCCAGCAAAGACCCGGTGCCGCTCCAAAGATCCGCAACGTGGATGCCCGTGTTGGAAGGCCCCTTGTAAAAGCGAAGTCCGATGATATCGCCTGGGCTGGAGGTCTGAAATTTGATGCCCAATTCTACCGACTTTGGATCATTGGCCGCCACAATGCTGGGCTCCTGACTTGCGCTGAACAGGCGCACAGTTGTCGAAGACGCAGCGGTCACATTGAGAGCGACGGATGCACTGGCGATGCCGCCCTGGCCATCGGAGATGCTATAGTTGAAGGAAGCCGGTCCCGTATAGCCAGTCGTCGGAGTGAAGGTCACGCTGTTGCTTTGGACGTTGAAGCTGGCGGTGCCATTCACACCGTTGCTCGCGCCTGTGATCGTGAGCGTATCGCCGTCGGCATCGGTATCGTTGGCAAGAAGAGCCGAACTAGGGATCCCGAAGGGGACGTTCTGCGTGGCGTAGAAGCCGCTGTCGTTCGCAGCGACCGGTGACTGGTTGGCGCCACCACTCGAGCTTTTGAACAGGACATCCACCCAGTAGTTGGTTGCGTTATAGGTACTGGTCGGAAGCAGATTGGCTGTTCCGTAGGTGTAGACGCCATTGGTATTCGCAGGGGCTGTGAGCGGGCCGTTGGTGCGAGCGGTCGTGAAGTAGTTGGGACTGGAAGCATAATGGCCGTTGCTGTGGAAGCTCGCGACGTAGGTGGTGCCCGCCGCAATGGTCACGGGATTGCTGAACGTGACGGACTGCCAGCCGCTGCTGCTCTCGTTGGTGAAAATTGCGGTTGCCAGCAGCGTGCCGGTGCTGCTCCACAACGAACCCGTATGGGTGCCGAGGTCATTTGCGCTCTTGTAGTATTTGATGCCGGAAATCGTGCCTGCCACGGACGACGAGAAGTTCACTCCGAGGTTGACTTGGGAGGTGTCCGAACCCGACCCCACCGCCGGGGCATCGGAGCTCGAGAACAGGCTCACCGTCGAAGGAACTGCCGACACTGCGATATCGAATGTCTCACTGCTGGTGAGATTACCGAGATCGGTCGCCGAGACCTTGACGCTGAGCGTGCCGACGTCAACAGACGTTGGCGTGCCGCTAAGACTTCGGCTCGACGCGTTGAACGTGAGCCAGGCCGGAAGCGGCGAGCCGTCAGCGGCGGTTGCCGTGTAGGTGAGCGAGTCGCCGGCATCGACATCGGTGAAGGTGCCGGCGGGCAACGTCAGCGAGAACGCCGAGCCAACGGTCACGGCCTGGTTGCCGGTCTGGATCGCCAGTACCGGCGCGTCGTTGGCGCCATGAATGGTGACAGTAAGCGTGCTCGACGATGCAACGCCCGCGGCGTCCCGCATCGTATAACTGAAGACATCGGTCAGCGTATTGGTCGATTGCCGCAAGGCTTGCACGGCCGTATCGTTTTCGTTCACCGTGTAGGTGAAAGCACCCGAGGCGCCGAGCAAGAGGGCGCCGTGCGCGCCCGCGATAGCTGAATTGACAGTCCCGTTGGTCGAGCCAAAGCTGACAGCCGTGACGGTCTTTGTGTCACCGGAATCGGGATCGGTATCGTTGGTCAGCACGTTGCCGACGGCGGACGAACCGCCAGTGCTGTTGCCCGTGCCGCCCTTCTCGGTGGCATTCGTGGTGTCAGCAACCGCGGTTGGCGGGTTATTGTTGTCGGCGGAGGAGCCGTTGAAGACGACATCGACCCAGTAGTTGGAGGATCTGAAGGTACTCGTCGGGAACGCGCTTCCCGATCCATAGCTATAGACGCCGTTGGCGCCAGCAGGAGCGGTTAACTGGCCGTTGGTGAGCGACGTCGCGAAATAATTCTGAGTACCGGAATAATTACCATTGGTGTGATAGGACGCGACGTAGGTCGTGCCTGCCGTGATGGCGACAGGATTGGCGAAATTGACTTGCTGCCACCCGCTGGGTGTCTCGTTCGTGAAGGTGGCAGTCGCAAGCAGGGTTCCGGTCGAACTCCAGAGATCCGCAATGTGGGAGCCCGTATTCAACGATCCTTTGTAGAATCGCAGGCCGGTTATTGTCCCGTTCACGGATGCGGTAAACTTGACTCCGACTTCGACGGGGCTGGTATCGCCGGAATTGGCGACGTTCGGCGCATCATTGGTGCCGAACAGGCTCTGCGCGGAGGCCGGATAGTTGACCTTGAGCGACACCTGACCGGATCCGCTTTGGCCGCTCGTGTCCGTGATCGTGTAGGTGAAACTTGCCGCCCCGGCATAGCCATTGGCGGGGGTAAAGGTCACGATCTGGTTCTGCGAGTTGTAGCTTACGCTTCCATTGGCCGGGTTGCCGACGCTGGTAAGCGAGAAGGCCAGCCCGGACGGGTTGGTGTCGTTCGCTAGCAGCGTCGATGCCGGAATACTCAGCACGCCATTTTGGCTAACGGTGAAGCCGCCGTCGGCGTTTGCTTGCGGCACGCTGGCAGCGGAGGAGCCGTTGAAGACGACATCGACCCAGTAGTTGGAGGATTTGAAGGTACTCGTCGGGAACGCGGTTCCGGATCCATAGCTATAGACGCCGTTGGCGCCAGCCGGAGCGGTTAACTGGCCGTTGGTGAGCGACGTCGCGAAATAGTTCTGAGTACCGGAATAATTACCATTGGTGTGATAGGACGCGACGTAAGTGGTGCCTGCCGTGATGGCGACAGGATTGGAGAAATTGACCTGCTGCCATCCGCTGGGTGTCTCGTTCGTGAAGGTGGCAGTCGCAAGCAGGGTTCCGGTCGAACTCCAGAGATCCGCAATGTGGGAGCCCGTATTCAACGACCCTTTGTAGAAGCGCAGCCCTGTTATTGTCCCGTTCACGGATGCGGTAAACTTGACCCCGACTTCGATGGGGCTGGTATCACCGGAATTGGGGACGCTTGGCGCATCGCTGGTGCCGAACAGGCTCTGCGCAGAGAGCGGATAGTTGACCTTGAGCGACACCTGCCCGGACCCGGTTTGGCCGCTCGTGTCCGTGATCGTGTAGGTGAAACTCGCTGCCCCAGCATAGCCATTGGTGGGGGTAAAGGTCACCGTCTGGTTCTGCGAATTGTAGCTTACGCTTCCATTGGCCGGATTGCCGACGCTGGTAAGCGAGAAGGCCAGACCGGACGGGTTGGTGTCGTTCGCTAGCAGGGTCGATGCCGGAATGCTCAGCACGCCATTTTGGCCAACCGTGAAGCCGCTGTCGGCGTTGGCTTGCGGCGACGTCGTCCCTGAATCGGTGAAAACGACGTCGACCCAGTAATTCGCGGCCTTGACATAGGAGGTGTTGCCGGGGAAGACCGGGCCAGTGCCATAGGCATAGACGCCGTTGAGGCTGCCACCGGGCGCGGTGAGCGCACCTTTCGTAAGGCCCCCATAATCGATGAAGTAGTAATCCGTTGAGGAATAGTGGCCAGTGTTCGTGTGATAGGAGGCAACATACGTGACGCCGGCCTGCACGTTGACGGGCGTCGCGAAATTAACCTGCTGCCAGCCGCTCGCGGTTTCGTTAGTGAAGGTGGCGCTCGCGAGCAGAGTGCCGTTTGAGGTCCAGAGATCACCAATGTGGGTGCCCGTATTCTGGGGCCCTTTGTAGAAACGGATACCGGTGATCTTGCCAGACGCGGTAGGGATGAACTTGACGCCAAGCTCAACTGAGTCGGAATCGCTGTTTGAGATCACCGCAGGCGTGTCGGTACTACTGAAGAGCGTCAGGTTGGATGACGGCGTGACCGTGTAGGTAACGCCCGCCCCCGGCGTTTCCAGGTTCAGGCTGTCGTCGATCGCCCTGGTTTTGAGACTATATGTCCCCTGACCGGTTGTGACGAACGTGTATGACCACGTCACGTTCGCCGCACCGACATTGCTGTTGGCCGGATGCCACGTTGTGCCACCATTCGTGGAGACTTCAACGCCGGCAATCTTTCCGCCAGCATCCGCGGCCGTCCCCGTCACTGTGATCGATTGCCCCTCCGCAACGCTCGCAGCTGAGAGATTGGTGATGCCAGAAGTCGGCGCCGTACCGTCTGTGGATTTGAACGCGGCCGCCAAGCTCGCCTGCAGCGTCGCTGGTTGAACCCCCATGTCGGCGAACAGGTTCACCATCGCCTGCTGTACATTGGGATCTACCGGAGTTGCCGGTCCGTCGTGGTCGCTAGCAAGCCCCCAAGACCAGTTGATTGAACCGGCCGAAAATATCAGTGCACCACTAATAGGATCTCGATGCAGGACAAGATTATGTGTCGCCGTGCCTGCACCGAAGGTGTTGCCATAATCAAGCAGATACTTTCCGTCCACCTGCACTGTTGAAGAGGATACATTGATCAACCCTGCTGGGCGAAATCCGTTATCCGGCGCGATGTCCCATTCAACGCCTAATAGGCCCGGCACGAGCGAGGCGGTCTGCCCGGGTGACGTTTGCGCGACAGCTGTATTGCGCCAGAAGCGCAATTGGGTCATCGAGTACGGTATCGTGATCGTGTCATACCGGAACGCGTTGACAGCGAACAACGTACCAGTCAGGGAATTTGCGGGAAGAGCAGGGCCGAACCGCGGGTCGGCGAAATTGCCGGTCGCCTGCCCTATTGGATCAATAAGGGCATTTGCGTGCGTGTCCTTGTAGCTAATCAGTGTGCGGTTGGCTAATCCGCTGCCGTCGATGCTGGGTGCCAACCTTGTTTTCCAAAAAATCTCGTTACCCACGAGAAACGCAAGGTTCACGCCAGCATGCGCCGCGGCCTCTACGTTGGCGCGCTGAGCTTCGGTCCAATACTCGTCATGCCCCGCATCCATGAACAATTTGTGATTGAGCAATAGCGAGCCGTTTGTCGCAGCATCGATTCCAGAGATGTAGGAGACATCGTACCCATTCTGCTCCAGCCAATAGATTGCCGCGATCTCCGCCGCGAACGGGGAGTCTCCTCCCTCGGCAAAGGTGCCGGTGCCATCACGCGTTACGAGGGGTCGATTGTAACTGACTGCGTAGGCTGATCCGTTGACGCCAGGACCGTTGCCGAAATACAGATTGGCCCCTCCCCAACCGTTGTAGGCTTGCCAGTCCTGATCGCTTGTCTGGAGCACGATGTCGCTGTGCGAAGCGTCATTCCTTATGATGAACGGGATCTGGAATATCTGGGTGCCGTTGACGACGTTGGCGATGTAGACGCCCGAGACTGCATCGGTCGGCACGCTCCAGGAGTCCGTCACGCTCCAGTTGCCGGCATCTACGAGGCCGGTCGACGGGTCACGTAGGGGGGCGGGCTGGACGACCGCGGCAGCGGCCTGATGCTGTAGGCTCGTAACCAGTCTGGCACCATTGCCACCGTAATAACCTAGCCGGTACACATCGACACGATAGTTCGGGTTGCCGGTTTGGTTGCTGATCTTGAATTGGACCGTCCCCCCAACATTGGTGCTGATCGCTGTTGTAAACCCTTGAGTCTGAGTCGAATTGTCTCCCGGCTGGATCTGCCAGACACTTTTCGGCGTACCCGGCTTCTGATTTTCCAGTACGATGGAGTTTGTGGGTGGATCAGAGACAAGGGTGCCCCCCTGCCCATCACTCTTGAAATTCCAGTTCAGGTCCATCCCCGAGAACAGCAAAGTGGCACTTGCGGCACCGTTGCTGAAATCGACCGTGCTGATATTCGAACTGTTGTCATAGTGGACGGCTGCCGACATCGAGGATGTGAAGGGTAGATCTTTCAGGTCGATGAGGTTCCCCGGCGAAAGCGGCGCCCCAGGGGACGAACCTGCGATCAACCCGTGGAATTTGGCCGACTGATCGAGGACCAGCGTGCCAGCTTCCGTGCCGAACGACACGGTTATGCCGGAGAACGATCCATTCAAGAACTGCCCCGAAACCGAAGCTCCGATCTCCAGGATCGCCTTGTCTGCAATTTCGAAAGATCCCGTGCCTTTGACGTCGCCCTTAAAGTCCCCCGTAGCAATGCGATTGCCAAGGAACGCCCCAACTTCGACGGTCCCGTTGTTCAGTACATCGCCTTCGACGACAAAGGGCGACCCACCGATCGAAAGCGTCGCGCCTGCATCAACGACCAGGCTCCCGATATCAACACGGGCAGTGCTGGTGACGACATACGCTCCCGCCGCATCGAGGACCGCGGAGTCAATGATCCCTGGGACGCCGGCGCTCCAGTTCGTAGCGACATTCCAGACCCCGTCGCTCGAATTGGTCCAGTGTGTGGTGCTCGGGGTCGACACCGATGATGATGTCGGCGGCGTCCGCTCGTTTGCCACAGTTGGGATCGTCGCGGCCAAGCCCGGATGGCGGCTCGTCAAAGACGTCGAAGACAGCAGAGCAGACAATCGCGACTGGAAAGATGGGAAGAGACTGGGCAAGGCGCCGCGCAAGTCTGGCGGATCGCCCGAGCCGGCCCCAGACGACGCGCGGGCGAAATCGGCGACCCTAACCGGAAGCGGCAGACGCGAAGCCACGCTCGCTGAGGGATCAGCAAACAGTTGGCTCCAGAGGACGGATGGATCGGGGCCATCGAACGCATTCCAAAACGCCGATTCTGGCCAAAAGGCGGGGGTAAGTTCCCCTGGCAAAACGGCCCGGGCTCCCCGACCAAAGACGCTCGCCTTTTGCACCAGCATGGCTAGACCGATTAATTAAACTAACCCTATCGATTTAATTCTATTTTAAATCGTCCGTCAATTCAATGCATATATCATTCAGGTGATTTACAATTATCGGCTTGGTAGAGCTGTCATTGCGAAGCGTAATGCGGCAGCCGAGTGATTTCGTTCAGATATTTGCCATAACCGCTCTTCTCCAGCGGCTGCGCGAGCGCGAGCACCTGATCACGATTGATGAAGCCGAGTCTGAAGGCGACCTCCTCGAGGCAAGCAATCTTCATTCCCTGCCGCTTTTCTAGGGTTTGCACGAACATCCCTGCATCGACGAGAGACTCGAACGTGCCGGTATCCAGCCAGGCAAACCCCCGTCCCATGCGCTCGACGTGCAGCGCGTTGGCCGAGAGGTAGCGCATCTGAAGATCGGTAATCTCGAGCTCTCCGCGGGGCGATGGCTCGACGCGACGAGCGTAGCGAACAACCCGGTTGTCGAAAAAATAGAGCCCCGTAATTGCCCAGTTCGAAGGCGGTCGTTTGGGTTTCTCCTCGATCAATACAGGGCGGTCCGCCTCGTCAAACGCGACCACGCCATATCGTTCTGGGTCTCGCACGTGATAAGCGAAAACCGTGGCGCCCTCCTCACGTCCCGCCGCCTTGGCAAGCAGTTCACTCAGGCCATCCCCGAAGAAGATATTGTCCCCAAGAACCATCGCTACACGATCGTTTCCGATGAAATCGGCACCAACGATGAAGGCGTCCGCGAGACCGGCGGGACGGGCTTGTTCGGCGTAGCTGAGCCGAATGCCCCATTGGCTCCCGTCGCCCAGCAACCGCTCGAACTGACACCGATCGGACGGCGTGGTAATAATCAGAATTTCGCGGATCCCTGCCAACATCAGCGTCGACAGGGGATAATAGATCATGGGCTTGTCATAGATCGGGAGCAACTGCTTGCTGACGACGCGCGTGATCGGATAGAGGCGCGTTCCGCTGCCGCCAGCCAGCACGATTCCCTTCAGCATTGGTTTCTCCTTCTCCCGCTAACTGATCGAGACAGGCTTCGAGCGAATGGCGCCAGGGCGCCAATCGAATCCCGAACACGCGTTCGGCCTTGGATGAGTCGAGGCGCGAATTTCGAGGCCGACGCGCAGCGGTCGGAAACTCTTCCGTCGTGATCGCCTCGAGCGCCGGAATCCGCTCTCCGCGACGGGAGCGCGCGTCGAAGATCGCCTGCGCAAAGTCGTACCAGTTCGTCTCGCCTCCGCCAGCAAGGTGAAAGATGCCGGCCGTCGCCCTGCGATCGTCCGTTACTGACCGTTCTGCGATCCGAAGCACGGCCTCCGCGAGGTCGAATGCACAGGTCGGATTTCCATGTTGGTCCCGAACAACCCTCACAATGGGCTGGCTCTCACATAGCCGCAGCATCGTTCGAACGAAGTTGCTGCCATAGGGAGAGTAAATCCACGAGCTCCTGATCACGGTCGCGAGCGGGTGCGCGGCCAAAACAGCAGCTTCGCCGGCGAGCTTCGAGGCACCGTAGACATTCAACGGCGCAGGAATGTCACTTTCGTCGTAGGCATCCGGTTTCGCACCGTCGAACACATAGTCGGTCGAGAGATGGATGAGTGGAATGTTCATCTGCCACGCGACATCTGCCAGCGCCGCCGCGCCATCGCGGTTGATGCCGAAGGCTTTCGCTGCTTCGGTTTCGGCCTGATCTACCGCGGTGTAGGCTGCCGTATTGATGATCGCAGCCGGCGCGACCGACGCGATGAGCTTGTCGATCCCCTCGCGGTCCTCCAGATCGAGCTCTCGACGCCCGAGGGCCACCACAGGCAGACCGCGCATTGCACCGAGATCAAGAAGACACCTTGCCAGCTGACCATTCCGTCCGGCAATGAGGATGGGGCGATCTGTCATCTTCACCTCAGTTTTGGGCAGCCAGGAGACCCAGACGCGTGCCGTCATAGACACCGCAGCGAGCACGCTCCCACCATGCGCGATTCTTGAGATACCATCCGACGGTTTCGGCCAAGCCCTCTTCAAAGGTTCTCGTCGGTCCCCAGCCAAGTTCGCGATGTGCCTTCGACGCGTCGATCGCATAGCGCGCATCGTGCCCCGGACGATCCGGCACGAACGTAACCAGAGATCGTCTCGCTCCCGCGCCCGGGGACAATCGATCCAGCACGTCGCAAATCTGGGTGACGACCTCCAAGTTGGATCGCTGGCTGTCTCCTCCAAGATTGTACTTCTCGCCCGGTTTCCCATCGTAGAGCAGTCTTATCAAGCCGGCGGCATGATCATCGACGTGAAGCCAGTCGCGAATATTTCTGCCGTCGCCATAGACTGGTAGAGGCTTCCGGTCGATCGCATTGAGGATTGTCAGCGGGATGAGCTTTTCCGGGAACTGGTACGGCCCGTAATTGTTCGAGCAATTCGATACGATGACCGGCAGACCGTAGGTTCGAAACCACGCGAGCGCGAGGTGATCCGAGGCGGCCTTGCTGGCCGAATACGGCGAACTCGGCCTGTACGGCGTGTCTTCGCGAAACAAGTCGTCGGGCCCTAGTGAACCGTAGACTTCGTCCGTCGATACATGGATGAAGCGGAATTTCTTGCGTCTCAGAAGCGGCAGGTGCTCATAGTAGGTCCTGGCGGCCTCCAACAGCGTGTAGGTGCCAACTATATTGGTGTTGACGAAGGCGTCGGGCCGGGTGATCGAACGGTCGACGTGGCTTTCTGCGGCCAGATGTATGACCGCATCCGGCTCGTAATCGGCGAATGCGAGATCCATAACCTCGCGATCGCAGATGTCGGACTGCAGGAACGCATAAGATTCCCGCGTCTCGATGCTCGCCAGCGCAACTGGGTTGGCTGCGTATGTCAACTTGTCGATGTTGATGACTGCGGCACCAGTCTGCAGCACCAGACGGCGACACACCGCAGAACCGATAAAGCCCGCTCCGCCGGTCACCAGGATACGCATTCTACTCGTCTCCACTACTCAAAAACGAAACCAAGCTGGTTGAACGCAGGAAGGGTTTGGTCCTTTGGTGACACCTGAGCCTGAGGGATCGTCACGGGCCACTTGATCGCTAGCGTCGGATCAGCCCAATAGACGCCGCCGTCGTGGCTCGGGGCATAGACCTGGTCGACCTTGTACAAGACGACGGTCTTGGGTTGCAGCGTACAGAAGCCATGCGCGAACCCCTTCGGAATGAACACCTGCTCACCACTTTCACTATCCAGCTGGATGGCGATATGCTTGCCGAAGTTGGGCGATGACCGCCGGAGATCGACGGCAATATCGAGAATGGCCCCGTTCAACACCCGTATGAGTTTCGCCTGGGCGAAGGGCGGTCGCTGGAAGTGCAGGCCACGTACCGTGCCGATCCGGTCTGAGCTGGACTGATTGTCCTGCAGGAAGTCGTGGAGGATACCCTTTTCGGCAAAGGCCGATCGCTGGAAGGTCTCACAGAAGTAGCCGCGGCCGTCGGCAAACCGATCTGTTCGAACTACTTTGACATCAGGGATCGCCAAGGATCGCAGTTCCAGCATTAGGTACTCCTGCCGGCCCTCACTTCAGAATCGGGTTTCCATGCGGAGGGCATAATCCCCGATGGAATTAATTCTTTGCCAGGCCAAACCGGCCCCTAACCATCGCATTATTTTTGATAAAAACACTGCATAGACCTTAAGTGACGGAAATATAATACTATTTTCCCACGATTTGGCCCAAAATGACGCGTTCATTGATTTTCGGTCTCGTTTCAATTAATAGATGATTCATTTAATTTGGCAAGTAGATTTTTATAAGGTATATAATCCCTCGCCGCTTGGTACGTCCTTCTTGAACGCTGGTCTGCTGGCGGGCGGCCTCAACGTGGCTCAGTCGGATAGGTACGTGATGCTCCAGAACAATCTTCAACACACGGATAAACTACGGCTGGCGGTGAACGGGCTTGCTCAACCCGTCCAGGCAGACAGCGGAGGGATCAACGACGTCATCAATTTCGCGATCGGGCTTCTGCGACGCCAATATCTCGTGATCCTTGTCACTGCTGGACTCATCACTGCGGCCAGCGTGCTCTATCTCCGGCTGGTATCTCCAACCTATACGGCGCAGGTTCAGATCCTGTTAGCCAATCCAAGGCCCCAGTTTGTCCAGCAGCAATCGCTCGTCGCCGAGCCGGCATACGATCTCGGTCAGATCGAGACCCAGCTTCAGCTCCTGAGATCAAGGGCAATTGCGGTTGCGGTGATCGATCAGTTGAAACTGACGGACGATCCAGACTTTAAGGCGTCGGGGCCATCTCTACAGTCGCTCTGGCAGCGAATCCGGTCATTTGCCTCGAATGGACCGAAGAAGGAAGCGCCCTCGGATACGCAGGGCGAACCATCGGACGCTATGGTAGACGCATTTCTCGGCCGACTTTCAGCGGGACGTGTCGGGTACAGCAACATCATTGAGATCAGTTTCAATTCGAGCAACGCGGTTCGAGCCGCGGAGATCGTCAACGCCGTCGCCAAGACCTATGTTGCGGACCAGCTCAACGCAAAGTTCGACGCAAATCGCAGGGCAACAAGCTGGCTGCAGGAGCGGCTGCGCGACCTCGGTGACCAGGCCCTCGCTGCACAACGTGCCGTCGACGTCTACAAGGCTCAGAACAATATTGTTTCTTTGGATGGAAAGCCCATCGACGAGCAGCAGATCACGGAGATCAACAATCGATTGGCTGCCGCACGCGCCCAGACCTCCGAGGCCACGGCCAAATTGGCTCGCTATCAAACTCTCCTTACCACCTCCGATCCGAAAAATCCGGCCTCAATGGCCAATCTGGATGCCGTCGGGGCCGATGCGCTGAACAGTCAGATCATCACGGGGCTGCGTCAGCAGTATCTAGAACTCATGAGACGCGAGGCCGAGTTGTCCGCCAGGGTCGGTCGCGACCACTTGGCAGTCGTTAATGTCCGCAACCGCGCGCGGGAGTTTCGCGTCTCCGTCTTCGACGAAGTCAGGAGACTTGCCGAAGTCAGCCGAAGCGAGTTCGAACTCGCCAAACAGCGCCAGGAAGAAGTCGAAAAGCAGCTGTCCAAGGCCGTTTCGCAGTCTCGTTCAGTCAATTCTGCCGAGTTGACTATCAAGGATCTAGATAGCCGGGCGAAGGGCTTGCGCAGCCTGTACGAGACCTTCTTGCAGCGTTACATGGGCTCCGCACAGCAGGAGACATTTCCTGTCTCAGAAACGCGGGTCCTTTTTCCCGCTTCGCCGCCGCCAAGCAAGAGCAAGCCAAAGACGAGGCTGGTACTGGCGCTGGGCATCCTTGGCGGTCTTGGAGTGGGCATCGGCTTGGCGCTCCTCAGAGACCTCATGGACCGCGTCTTCCGTACCTCCTCCCAACTGGAAACTGTGTTGGAATTGCCTTGCCTATCTATGGTCCCGTTGTTACCCGCCCGCAAGTCTCCGAAGCCGTCAGTTCGGCTCCTGAAAACCGACGATGATAACCAGCAGCGGATAGTTTCGTCTCCAACCGCAATTCACCGAACCGTAGTCGGGATGCCGCTATCTCGATATACGGAGGCAATTCGTTCTATCAAGCTGGCCATCGACCACAATCCGGCGAAAATCTCCTCCCAGGTCATCGGCATTACCTCGGCCCTGCCGAATGAGGGGAAGACCACGATTGCGGCCTCGCTCGCGCAATTGATCGGGCACACCGGCAAGAGAGCCATCATCGTCGACTGCGACCTCAGGAATCCCTCACTAACAGCTATCTTTGCGCCCAAGGCTGTCAGCGGAATCATCGAAGTTGCAAACGGCACCCGGTCCCTGGCGGACGCCATTTGGCGGGATCCGACAACCAACCTTGCATTTTTGCCCGCCGTGCGGCGGGGACCCCTGCTTCACACCAGCGAAATTCTTTGCGCGGACGCGATAAGCAAGCTGTTCGACCGTTTGCGAGCTGACTATGACTACGTCATCGTCGACCTTCCTCCCCTGACCCCGTTGGTTGATGTCCGAGCCACTTCTTCTCTCATCGACTGCTACATTCTGGTTGTTGAATGGGGCCGTACCAAAATAGATGTCGTGCAGCACGCGCTGCACACAGCACCCAACATTCACGAGTCGCTCATTGGGGCAGTGCTCAGCAAAACCGATACCAAGGCAATGGCTCGATATGACGGTCATCGGAGCTACTATTATCATGACAGCCACTACATCCGTTATGGACTTTCCGGCTCTTGAGGCTGTCTCGTAGCGGCCTCCGCGTTCTCCGGCCGGTGGATCGGCGGAGTGGCCGCACCACACGATGAGGTTCACATGATTATCCGCCTTGTCATGTTGGCCGAGTTCGTGGCGATTACCGCGGCGCTCGCGATGCCGGAAAGCCTGCAAAGCTGGGTGTTGGCATCCTTCGTACTTGCAACGGCCGCGCTGGTCGTAGCGATCTTTCCATCGTCCACCTCCCTCGGGCTCTCCAAGCTGCTCCGGCCCGGTCTCGTCGCTGTACTCGTGGCTCCGGCGCTCTGGATGGCGTTACAGGCAGTGCCGATGCCCATGGGCACATTCGGCAATCCCATTTGGGCCACTGCATCGGCCGCCCTGAACGAGTCGCTCGCCGAAATAGTCACGGTCGATACCAGGGCGACTATGGTCTCGCTCTCGCAGTATTGTGCAGTGCTCGCCGCGGCCCTCCTCACCGCGGTCATCGCGCTTGATCGATACCGCGCGGCGCAAGTCCTTCATATTCTCCTGTCGATAGCCACGATCGCCACTGCTATGTGGTTCCGTAAGGAAACAACTGGTATTGGCGGGCCCGATGGCTCAACCGTCGCTGTGCTCGGCGTTTTGCTTTCCTGTGCGACGGCAATACGAGCGCTCGATCAGCTACGACGGCACAGTCGGCCCGGAACAATCGCGCCAGCCCCGCTCCCTGCTCTGTTCGCGGCGATCATCGCAATGATCGTCTGCCTGGCCGCGCTGCTCAGCCGGGCCAACTCCACCGCCATCGTTTCTGCCCTCCTCGGATCAGGAATCTTGCTATCGGTATTCGCTATTCGCAGGTGGTTCTTGGGCTTGTGGGGTACCGCCGGCATTTTCGCAACAGCCGCAATATTCTCTATCGCCAGCGTCACGGTCATTCCGTTCAGAACGAACACCGATCTGACGATCGCCTTGTCAACGAGCAGCCAGATCGCGACAGAACGGATGCTGCAGGACGTCGCGCCGGCAGGATCCGGTGCGGGCGCTTCGGCGGTCCTCTTGCCGATTTATCGCGACGTTGGAACCGGCGCGACAACAGAAAGGCCAACCGCCGCCGCGGCCATTGTCATAGATATGGGCTGGGCCTTCCTTTGCGGCCTCGTAATTATAGCAATGCTCGGCGCCTGTATTCTGGTCAGGCGTTCCCTTTCTCGAGCTTACGATTACGTGTACCCGGCCCTGGGCGCGGGCGCTTCGATAGCGCTGACGATACTAGCCTTTGCCGATCACGGAATTCTGGGTTTGGGCGCGTCGCTTTTGGTCGCTGCGCTTTTTGGACTGGCGTTCGCTCAAAGCCTCCCCGGCGCGGGCCGAGACGCCATATCCGCAGAATGGAAGGCGCCTTCGGAGCGGATGGCCGGTCCGGCTCCGGCGCCGCTTCCAAAGTTCGCGTCATCATTGACCGCCATTTGGCCCCGCGCTGCCCTGATGCTGCTTGGAATCGTGCTGATCATGCAGGCAGTATGGACGGTCCCTCACGAGTGGTATCTCGGTGGTCAATCTTCTTTGTCGACAGCCCTATCGACAATAGCACCATGGCCGTACGGGATCTCGAAACCGGTTTCAGTTGCGGCGACACGTGAAGACTTATCTCTCCGAGGAGAAGCGAGATCCAGTTGGGATTTGACACCAGCTGCGGACGAGCAAAAGACGGATTCTCCAGCGGCTTCAAAAGCGTTTGCTCGTGCATTGCGCTCTTCGCCCCTCCGCGGCGACATTTGGCTCTTGCTCGCGGCGGCATCGAAGCACAATTTGGCTCAGTCTAGCACGGCAGCGATGCTCAAGATGTCGTGGTACACCGCGCCCAACGAGTTGGATCTGCTTCCGTTGAGGCTGTCCATCGCACTCGCTACAGATGCAGTGCTACGGGACTTCGAGTTCCGTGACTTGATCAAACGAGACGTCAGCCTCGTCGTTACGCATCAGCCTATCGTGAGCCCGGTGCTTGCGGCCGCATACCGGTCGGCTTCGGCCGACGGAAAGGTCTATCTCGAGAGCCTGATTTCGGAGCTGGATCCGTCGTACCTCGACAAGATACACGCGCGGAACTCCCGACAGGGATCTCGATAAACCCTCCGGGGGGCACGGAATGCTAGATAGCCAAGGTCGGTATTTTTTTCTTGATAAATTCAGTTAATTAATAATATATTAAATATTAACTCGCTGGTGCCCGAGAAATGAACTTCGTGAACCGACATTTTCCCGATCGGGAGGTTACGGATCGTGTCAGTCCCGGGCCGGGTGTGTCCCGCCAGCACAAATGGCCCCTCCGTTATGACTCGGTTGAATACGTGGCGCTCTGCGCGGATATTGCGACCATTTTGTTTGCGAGCGTCGCTTCCACATTGCTGCATCAGGCTAAAAATGGACAAGCCGCAGGCGACTTGGGCGCTGCAACTGGCTTGGCGCTAGTAAGCGCGGTTTATCTCGTTTGCGTGCTGAAGACCCAGGGCCTTTATCAGCCAGTTGAGCTCCTCGCCCTCCGAAACCAAATACGCGTCGTCTGTATGGCTTGGACGTCGTTGTTGCTCTTCATCTGGGCCGTGTCCGGCTTTGCGGTTCGCCCGGAGTCTTCTCAGCAAGCAGCCCCGCTTTTCGCCGTCTTGGGCCTCGGATTGCTTATGGCCGAGCGGTGGGGGGTCAAGGCGCTTCTCGGAAGGGGACTCAGCGGCAGAAAGTTCGCCGAGACAAATATCGTTCTGATCAGCGATCAACCACTATCGAAGAACGCGGGGCTGTCTGAAGCGCTCGCCATGCACGGTTATTGCGTCAAGGGACGGTTCAGCTTGCCTCCAATGGGCTTTGGTCCGGTCTGTCGAAGGCGGCTCACCGCCCGCGTGATCGATTACATTCGCAGTTGCCAGCTTGAGCAGGTTGTGGTGGAAGCTAAGCCGGAACGATGGCACGAACTTCGGGCCCTCATTGCCGATTTACGGGTATTGCCGTTCCCGATCATGTTTGTGCCGGTCGGCACACCATCCGAATTGCTTCGACATCATACGCGAAGTCTTGGAAGCGCCGTTTGTGTAGAACTTCAGCCCGGCCCCCTCACACCGCTGGAATGCGCGACGAAGCGGATGATTGATATTATTGGCGCGGGACTCGCGCTGGCGATACTTGCGCCGCTGCTTGCGTTGGCCGCGGTCGCGATCAAACTGGATTCTCCAGGCCCTGTATTCTTTCGGCAGAAGCGCTGTGGCTTCAACGGCCGGACCTTCTTGATCCGCAAGTTCCGGACCATGCATGTGCTCGAGGACGGGCCCGTGATCCTTCAGGCCCACCACGCCGATCGACGTGTCACCCGCGTCGGCAAATGGCTACGGCGGTCAAGCTTCGATGAACTGCCACAGCTGCTAAATGTTCTTGACGGCAGCATGTCGCTGGTGGGTCCGCGTCCCCATGCCTTGGCCCACGACGGGGAATTTGACAAGCTCGTGCGAAACTACGCGTTTCGCCGCAGGGTCAGGCCAGGATTGACCGGATGGGCCCAGATCCATGGCTGCCGCGGTGCAACACCCACAGCGTCCATGATCGAAGCACGTGTACAGTACGATCTCTGGTACATCGACAATTGGAGTCTTCGGCTCGATCTCGCAATCGTGTTACAAACTCCGATGGAGGTCTTGCGGGGCCGCAACGCCTACTAGGGTCGATCCCCGCCCAAAGCCCCAGACTCCGCAACCCCGCTGGCGCAGCGAGGTTTCACGCCCGCTGCCGAAGCTTCGGAGTCGCTGCCCCTATGCGAAACTCTTCGATCCGACGGCCGGATTTCATGGCAGCAACCAACCACCGCGGCCGCTTGCCACGCCCTGACCAGGTTTCGGAAGTCTGGGGGTTGCGATATTTCGGCAGCACGCGCGGATATTTGCGCCTCTGCTTGCCGGTCGGCGAGACGCCCGGCCCGCCTGCTTCGGCCAACACAGCCATCCCCCCGCCGAGAACCGCCAGGCGTTTCTCGAGCTCCTGCTTCTCGGCCTTAATCCGATCCGACAAAATGCCGCTAATTTCCTCATGAAGCGACCATAGATCGTCGAGAGACATCGCTTCTAGTTCGAGCTTCTTGGTCGACATGCTAGCATCCTGTAGTTGCGCCCATTTAATATTGTCCCGGCCGGGTAATCAAGAACCAAGTGGTCAGCTTATTCAAAAATATGTGGAACCGAACGGCAGGTTCGTGCTCCACATAACTGCGCCGCCGGTTCTGATCAAGACAAAAAAATGAACTTATCCGCTGAATTTAATAGCGGCCGAAGTAACATTACGCGCCTTGCGTGCACCGACGTCTCGACTCAAGTGAAGAATGACACGTTGGGTCTGGCGTGGGATCGACCTCCCATGCCGCGCCCTCGAAAAACATATCCGGCACGCGGGCCGCGCTGCTTCGCTCTTACTGAAATGCGACCATGGACCCGCGGCATCCGGGATGCTGAGGGACTGCAATACGCCTGAGGGCGAGCCGTCGCAGCTGGATTTGTGGCTTCAAAGCCTGGCTATCAGTCTATTCAGCCGCGCGAGCGATGAACCGGCTGATCGCCTCCTGAAGGCGCCCAGAGGGCAATCGATAACATCCGACCCTTTTCTTCGGAGGCATTAAAAATAACGAAAATAATCCTCGCAATAAATATTAAATAATATATTATTTATTTATCGTCACGCTAATTTGAAAAACCAGCATTGGATCTATCCCCAGATTTGGCGCTCGGAAACGATACTCGGCGT
Organism: Bradyrhizobium sp. Rc3b; assembly: GCF_900114915.1. Taxonomy (GTDB): domain Bacteria; phylum Pseudomonadota; class Alphaproteobacteria; order Rhizobiales; family Xanthobacteraceae; genus Bradyrhizobium. The sequence continues at coordinate 96,472 of NZ_FOUS01000019.1, read as the reverse complement.
GGAGATGACAAGATAGTCGGGGCGTGGGTCGAACGGTGACCAGAATCGTATGCGCAGGCAAGATCTCGAAACCATGGATTTTGAGGAACTTTGGCTCCTCCACGAGGAGCTAACAAAGATTCTTGCTGAAAAGATCACGGCCGAAAAGCGGGAGTTGGAGAAGCGCTTGGCGCAACTCAATCAACCGGAACAGGTCGGTGAGCCCGAGAGCGGGGCGGCAGAGATGGGCCTAGGCCAGCCTCCCCGCCGCAAATACCCAAAGGTCGTACCGAAATACTTCAACCCTCTCAAGCCGACAGAGACTTGGTCTGGACGTGGCAAACAGCCGCGCTGGCTGGTCGCCGCACTACAATCAGGGCACACATTGGAGGAGTTCAGGATTCACGAGAACGGTGAAGCCTCCGACCAGAATGCTGGTGGTCAGGGGCATTGATTGCCCTGCCACTGCAAATCCCGCATGCGCGAAATCGTTTGATCCACGGAAGCTGGCAGCCGCTCGGAACGCGGCCAATGGAAAGCGTTCGCTTCGGAGCTGCCGCCTTTACGGAGAAGCTTGTGATTTTAGGCCTTCCCTGCGCGCACCGCGACGGCCGCCTTCAACAGAAACTGCAGGGTTCCCATCCTCGGCAGGGACCACAATCCACGCCGGCGCGCAGTGGGTTGGATGGTGTCATTCGCCATCTTCCGGTAGTTTCCGAGATCCAGCATCATCATTGCGAGGAAGGGCACGCGTGTGGCCGGAAATCGTGCTTGCATCAACTGTCGCATGAACTGCAGACGGGGAATCAGCCGAGAGCGCAACTCTTGCGGAATCTCGACGCCAAGCAACTCAGCAAGAGCGAACAGCTGGGTTTCAACCGCGTTCTTCATCAATTCGCCTGACACAAGAGAGGCAAGCTCTTTCCAATCCAGGCCCTCAGCAGAATTGCTCATATCGCGCAATTCAACAAGGTGCCGCAGATCGAGATCGCCCAGCCAATAACCGTAGTCTTGAAATTGATCATGGATGATCAACATGAGCGCCCGGTAGGTGGGCGCGGGGATATACACGCGTCCGCGCCCCAGCGGCGCCGGCACACAATGGTTCAGCGGGTGCCCGAAGCTCTGGTAGAGGTACGCAGGACCTGGAGCTGCCCGCTGCAGGTCGATGGTCCCGACATCCTGCGAGCGATTTAGCTCGACATGCCATCTAGGGCTTTCAGGAGGGGTCTCATAGTCTACATTGTAGCCAATTACGCATAGGGCGGAGACCGCCAATCTGGCGTCGTCCGGCATAACCATAATATCCAGGTCAGACATTAGCCGAACGCCTCGTCGCTCCTCGGGCGCGGTCACCAAGGTCGATGCCCCCTTGAGCATGATCGGCGTAATTCCCAGGTCGTTCATCGCAATGACGGCTTCTTCGAGTTGAGCGACGAGCCGATTGTTCCGCAGCACGTTCCGGCGGTGGATCTGGCGAATATATCCGCAGACGTCCTCCGAAAGGATCGGTGCAAATTTGTCGACAAAATCGATGAGCGCCGGCGTCGTCAGTGTCTGATTTGCGAGCGCGATTACGGACGTCCACTCGACATCGACAGGTGGCATGCCTCGCAGGCAATTGCAGAGGCTCGTCAGCGCCGCGCTATGCCTTGCCATTGCATAGATCCATAAGCACGCGCCGAGCCTCCACGGCCTCGCAATAGGTGAGTTGAAGCGAGCGCGCGCCCGCGATGATCCGCTTCAAGGCGAAAAAGCCGGCCTGCGAAAGTCTTCCGTCAGCAGCAAACGCGTTATCGATGAGCCGCTTCATCGAATCCAGTCGATCTATCGCGGTTAGTTCGGCCGGACCGCTCGCGACACGGTTCAAGAAGATAATCCAGCTTGCGGAAAAGCTCTGACGGTACGCATCCGCAATGGGTACGTATCGCACCAGAACGCCGTCGGAGCGGCAATGCGTCGCATCGTACCGGCCGCCATGTAGTCGCGAGAGCAAATCCCACGATCCCTCCTTGAGGGTGAGTGCAAACGGGATGCCGCAGATCGCTCCGTCCGCGCCAACCAGCGCAACGTCATCGCCGGCGTACCGAAGTCCGGCATCCACCAGCTGCAACGAGAGGGTAGACTTTCCAGCTCCCGGTTGGCCGCACAACAACAGGCCCATACCGTCCTTCACAAGAGAAGCGGCATGAAGGGAGAAGGTCCAGCGATCGCTTCGAATAAGCCGCTCGGTGATGTGAGCTTTGATCGTTGGGGCCAGAGCCTCGACTTGACATCTGGAGATGCTGGAATCCTCTCCGCGCAAGATCACTTGCTCGTCCAGCATCACTGCCTCGATCGCAATGTCGTCATCGCCGCCGGCGCTCTGGTCTGAAACACAAAACAGCGAACACAGCCGCCCCAACAGGTCCCGATTTGCAGCTCGGACCCCTATCCGGTGCCGGCCCAGTACCGCTGAGAAGGCACAATCGGTCCGCATTTGCCAGTCGACCTCGAGCAACGCTCGATCGATCCAGGCATCTACGACCTGTCGCGTGAACTGGCGCGCCGTGTGCTCGTCAACGCCTAGCGTCCCAAGCCCCTTACAGGCGTCTTCCAGAGAGGCGCCTTGCGCCAGCTTACACCAGATGAATGCCCCTATTCGGTCCAGTTCAAAGATCTTCTGCCCTGCTCCGCTGAAGAGCACTGATCGACCGTCCAGCAGCGCGAACACTGCGTCCGAAGCCGGTCTCAACCCCATCTCTGCCGACGATCTTTCCAGCACGGCTCCAACCAATGTGAAGACATCTGCCCCGTCCTGCACCGACGAAGCGACGACAGCGCCTGGGATGCTATCGTCGCGGCCTCGGCAGCCCACGAAGTTCAATCCGAACCGTCCGCGGCGCAGCAATTCCCGTCTGCCGGGCACAAGTGACCCAATCGGTCTTGTTTCGAAGCGACAATCCGGTCCGTCATGCCACAGCTGGCCGCCCTACCCCCTCCCTCCGGAGAAATGTTCAACACCTGCTCTCAAAGAAAGTGCGCTCGCGCTCAACCGATGAGCATCCAGGAGGTACCGATAGGCCTCGCGATCGGCACTGCGTTCTCGCAGAATGCGCTCCTTCTCGCCAATGCCTATCAAATCCGCGCGCATCTGGGCCAACTGCGGCGCATCGGGGGCGAAATCGTACTCGCTAAGAGTTAAATCCCACATTGTCTCCTCCAGCCGAACGAAACCTGGACGAGCTTAGCTTACGTGATCGGCAGCAATTAACAATGATATTTACAGCAGTACCATATAATCAAAATTTATTTCATATTTGAACCGAACCTAACCACCCGTTACCAAAGCTAATTGGCGGCGCGCACCGAACTGATGGCAGGTAGTGAGGGATGGGCCGAGCGTGCGAAGGGCCCGACCTTTTCAATGACGACACCCCGCCGCGACAGCCCACAAAATAAATCGGCCGAGAGTCGCAAACCGGACCGACAACACGAATTTAATTGCGCATTAAATGCGAAAAGATAATGTTAACGAGTTGCGCGAGGGGGAGTGAGACCAGTGATCCGGTTGGCCGATCTGTCCGTCAAGAGGAAGATATTCAGCAGAATATTTGGCACGAAGCCGCAGGGATTTGGACATGCCAATTGTGAGGGGCCTCCCAGAAGCCTTCGGTTGAAGCCGAAAGCCTCATTTCATAGGCCTGCCGGCTAAGCCGGCGGTATCCCGAGAATTCGCCAAGCAGGAATCCGGTCGGTTGGAGAAGCGTCGTCACGAGCAAGCTGCCCTTTGCTCGACAACGACCCCAGGTGCGATGCCCCCCCAAGTAACCCGCACCGACGAGAGCGCACTCCAGCCGACCGGCCCCTTTTTCAGCAGTATGTTTCTGGGAGGGTCACATGGGTATGGTCATGGTCGAGTGTCCGCAAACGGGTCGCGCGATTCCTACCGGCATCAAATCCGATCGCGAGACTTTCCTGCGGAGCATCGTGTTTTTCGGCAATACTCTTTGCCCAATCTGTGAGGCCAATCACAACTGGTTCGCCCGCGAGGCCTGGGTCGAAGAATCAATCGCCCGGACGGTGGATATCCTTCGTGCGGCTCCTTCGCGCTGATGTAGTGCCAAGGCCATTTCAAAGCGCGCGTCCAAACTCCCTTTTCCGATGCAAGCATTTTGATGCAATGCACTAGAGTGCTCGAAAATATTTCTGCGTATCGTCGTAAAGCGAACGGACGACTCCGGGATCCATTGCTTAGAAATTATTGTCACGTCGTCACAAATTCGATCTTCCCGTCACGGATTCGGCAAGGCCTGTTGGGGTGTTATAGTGAGTACTGGGGTTTGCAGCCTGGCTGTTCTGCATCATACAGCGATCGAGCTCGTTAACCTGCTCGCTCAATTGAAGCGGCTCCGGGAGAGAGTACGAAGGGCGGAAGCACGGCGCTCGGGAGACAGACGAACATCGGCGTCGCGTGCGCGAAAGCCACGAGCAACGAGATATCGCACGCGAACGATTCCCAAGTTAGTGCATTTCTGATCACCATGCTGGCTGAATCAAAGACCAGCATGGATGCGCAACGCCTATTCGCCGCAAGCGTGCCGTGTCCTCTCTAGCCCGCCTTCGACAGGCGCCAATTGCCTTCGATGGATCCTTTGGGGTCTACCGGTGCCCACATCGCGCCCACGAGAGCGAGGCCATACGGCCACTTGCACAGCGGCATACATCGCAGGCTTGAACCCCGATTCCGGCTCTCGTCACGACCAAAGCCGCATCACAACAGACAGCGCCGAACGTATTCGTGCGAGTCTGATCCAGCTCTTCCCGTTTCCTCGCTTCGTACTTCCGGCTTCGTTGGACGAGACGCGTCGATGACTTCGGAACCGCTAGCTGTGAAGTGGCTCACATTGCGCAAGACAATATACGTGTATCCGTCGTGCTGGGTGGACGTGGCAGACGGAGATGCGCATGAAACGCCTCATGCTCTCGCTCATTGCAGCCTTGCTTCTCGCCGGAGCGGCCAGCAGCATGCTCAGATCGCACGCACTGTTCGATCAGAACGGCATGCCATCCATCCAAGAACTGCAGACAGGTCAGGCGAACAAGCTCCCTGAACAGGAGATGCAAGACCGTTCGATCTTGTTTGCGAAAGAACCGGCGCAATAGAGCGAACCACCCGCTTTCGCGGCTGTCCGTCTTACTCTGCCGCCTCGGTTGCGGGTCGTGACTGTCCGTCGTCGGGCCCCGCTCGTGCCGTCTCCTGGTCGAACCAGAGGCTATGGTGCTCGCGCGCCCAGTTGACGTCGACCTCGCCTGAGCCCATCGCCTCGAACGCACCTTCCATTCCGATCGTGCCAATATAGATGTGCCCGATCATCGCCGCGACAAACAGTACGGCCACAATGGAGTGGACGATCTGGGCCATCTGCATGGCCTCGATCCCGGTCATATAGAACGGGAACATGAGCGCGTACCCGGTGATTGCAACCAAGCCGCCGCCGATCACGACGATCCAGTAGATCATCTTCTGGCCGGCATTGAAGCGATAGGCCGGCGGATGATCGTGACCGATCAGGCCGCCGCCGCGCCTCGCCCAATCGACATCCACCTTGTTCGGGATATTGCCGCCGATCCACATCAGGAAGATCAGGACGACGCCGATGGTGAAGGGGAAGCTCAGATAGTTGTGGGCGTACTTGGCCCATTGCGACCATTCGGAGAAAGCTTCGAAGCCGATCAGCGGCAGCAGCAATGGCCGGCCGAACGTGATGTTCAGCCCGGAAATGGCCAGGACAATGAAGCAACTCGCGGTCATCCAGTGCACGAAGCGTTCAAACATGTTGAAGCGCACGATGGTGCGGCCCGACCGTCCGGCTTCGAGACGTACCATCCCGACGGAGAGATAGAAGATCACGATGATCGCGATCATGCCAAGGATGGCAACGCCCCCGACCCAGCGCAATGTCACGTTGCGGAACTCACGCCATTCCCGCCCCTGCGGCTGCTCGAGAACGCCCGACCGCTGATCGGGAATGCTGACGCGCCCCTGGATCCGGTTGAGCTCCTGCAAAAGCTGCTGCTCCTTGACCGCACTCGCGGTTGGATTGACCTGCTGAGCAGTTGCGGGCGCCGCCATGACCAAGAGGAGCAGCGCGCACGCGCCGAAAGCCAGGCGAATGATCCTTTCAATTGACGCCATCACGTCCTCCCGGTGTTGTGCGCCCTTCGGTTGTCCATTTCAGGACTCGATCGTCTCGCGATACGCGGTCTTCCAGCCCCACGCGCCCGAGCCGTAGCCGCGCTTCAAGACGCGCTCCTTGTAGATCTGGGCGATGATCTCGCCGTCGCCCGCAAGCAACGACTTGGTCGAGCACATTTCGGCACACAGCGGCAGCTTGCCCTCGGCGAGGCGGTTCGCGCCGTACTTCTCGTATTCCTCCTTGCTTCCGTCGGCCTCCGGGCCGCCGGCGCAGTAGGTGCATTTGTCCATCTTGCCGCGCGAGCCGAAGTTTCCGACCTTCGGATATTGCGGCGCGCCGAACGGACAAGCGTAGAAGCAATACCCGCAGCCGATGCAGAGATCCTTGGAATGCAGCACCACGCCATCGGCGGTGGTGTAGAAGCAGTTCACCGGGCACACCGCCGCGCAGGGCGCGTCGGTGCAATGCATGCAGGCCATCGAGATCGAGCGCTCGCCCGGCTTGCCGTCATTGATGGTGACCACGCGGCGCCGGTTGATGCCCCAGGGCACCTCATGCTCGTTCTTGCAAGCGGTGACGCAGGCATTGCATTCGATGCAACGGTCGGCGTCGCAGAGGAATTTCATACGTGCCATCGTCGTTGCTCCTTATGCCGCCGCGATCTGGCAAAGCGTGACCTTGGGCTCCTGCATGCCGGTCGCGGGATCGTATCCGTAGGTGGTGATGGTGTTCGCGCTTTCGCCAAGAACGATCGGATCGGTCCCTTTCGGGTAGGCGCTGCGAAGATCCTTGCCTCCCAGCCAGCCTCCGAAATGGAAAGGCATCCAGGCGACGCCCTTGCCGACGCGCTCAGTGACGAGCGCCTTCATCCTCGCCCTGGAATTGTTCTCGGCGCCCGTGACCCAGACCCAGCCGCCATCCTTGACACCGCGATCGGCAGCATCGGCCGGATTGATCTCGATGAACATGTCCTGCTGCAGTTCGGCAAGCCACGGATTGGTCCGCGTCTCCTCGCCACCGCCCTCATACTCGACCAGACGGCCCGAGGAGAGGATGAGCGGGAACTGCTTGGCAATCCCCTTTTCCACGGCAGCCTTCTGCACCGAGAAGCCGATATTGGGCATGCGGAACTGCTTGGCATCGGGCAGCGTCGGATATTTCTCGACGAGGTCGACGCGTGGCGTGTAGATCGGCTCGCGATGGACCGGAATCGGATCAGGCAGGCCGAATGCGTTCATGCGAGCCTTGCCATTGCCATAAGGCACGCAGCCGTGCTTGAGCGCGACCCGCTGGATGCCCCCTGAGAGATCGAGCGACCACGACACCGAATCCGGATTGGTCGGATTGACCTTCATGATCGTGGCCATCTCCGTTTCGGTGAGATCGGTGTCCCAGCCGAGCTTCTTCAGGCTCGCCAGCGTGAATTCGGGATAGCCGTCCTGGATCTCGGAATCCTTGGAATAGGATTTGTCGGCCAGCATGCTGACCTTGCGCGTGGTTCCGTCCGGCAGCTTCTCCTCGCGCTCGATACCGAAGCGTGGTCGGAACGTGCCGCCGCCGTCCATCACCGCGAGATTGGTGTTGTAGAGCAGCGGCGTGCCGGGATGCCTGACTTCCGGCGAGCCCCAGCACGGCCACGGCAGGCCGTAATAATCGCCGCCGACTTCGGGATCGTCCTTCGGCGCGCGCATCGTCAGCATGTCGAACTTTGCCTGGTTCTTCATGTGCGCCTTGAGCCGCTCCGGCGACTGGCCGCAATAGCCGGTCGACCAGCTGCCGCGGTTCATCTCGCGCAGCACGTCTTCTGCTTCAGGCAGGTTGTTCTCGACCTTGATCTTCTTGAACATCTGGTCGGCGAAGCCGAGCTTCTTGGCCATGAGATAGATGACCTCGAGATCATCCTTGGATTCGAAGATCGGCTTCACGATCTGCTCGCCCCATTGCAGCGAGCGGTTCGAGGCGACGCGAGATCCCTTGCACTCGAATTGCGTGGCGACCGGAAGAATGTAGATGCCGTCCTTGCGGCCAGCCTCCACCGCCAGCGACGCCCAGGTCGTGGGATGCGGGTCGGCAATGACAAGCAGGTCCAGCGCCTTCAGGCCCTTGAGAGACTCCGGAATGCGGGTGATGCTGTTGCTGGCGTGTCCCTGAACGAACACGGCCCGCACGTTGTCCTTCTGAGCGACTTGATCTTTCGGCAGCGTCACCGCCTCGAACCAGCGGGTCAGCGGAATGCCAGGAGTTTCCATGATCTGCTTGGAATCAAAGCGCGACTTCAGGAACTCGTAGTCGACTTCCCAGACCCGCGACCAGTGCTTCCAGGCGCCTTCTGCAAGGCCGTAGTAGAACGGCAGCGTCACGATATCGAGCCCGACATCGGTCGCGCCCTGCACGTTATCGTGGCCGCGGAAGATGTTGGCGCCCATGCCCGGTCCGCCGACATTGCCGGTCATGAGCAGCAGGATGCAGCTCGCCCGCACATTGGCGGTGCCGACGGTCTTCTGGGTCTGGCCCATGGCCCAGATCAGCGTCGACGGCTTCTCGGTGGCGAACATCTTAGCCACCCGCTTGAGCTGTTCGCCGGGAATGCCGGTGACGCGCTCGACCTCTTGCGGATTCCATTTCTCCACTTCCTTGCGGAGATCGTCGAAGCCGTAGACGCGCTGCTTGATGAATTCCTTGTCCTCCCAGCCGTTCTGGAGGATGTGCCACATGATGCCATAGAGCACGGGAATGTCGGTACCCGGACGCATCCGCACGTATTCCGTCGCGTGCGCGGCGGTGCGCGTCATGCGCGGGTCGATGACGATGAAGTTGGCCTTTTGCAGCTCCTTGCCCTCGAGCAAATGCTGCAACGAAACCGGATGCGCCTCGGCCGGATTGCCACCCATGATCATCTGGGTCTTGGCATTGCGAATATCGTTGTAGCTGTTCGTCATCGCACCGTAGCCCCAGGTGTTGGCGACGCCGGTGACGGTGGTGGAATGGCAGATGCGTGCCTGATGATCGGTGTTGTTGGTGCCCCAGAACGCCCCGAGCTTGCGGAACAGATACGAGCCTTCATTGGTCATCTTGGCCGAGCCGAGCCAATAGACGGAATCCGGCCCCGATTTTTCGCGAACCTCGAAGATCTTGTCGCCGATCTCGTTGATCGCGGTGTCCCAGGAGACGCGCGTCCATTGCCCATTCACGAGCTTCATCGGATAGCGCAGACGCCGCTCGCTGTGCACCAGCTCGCGCACCGAAGCGCCCTTCGCGCAATGAGATCCGCGATTGATGGGGGACTCCCAGCTCGGCTCCTGGCCAATCCAAACCCCGTTCAATACCTCCGCGGTCACGGTGCATCCGACCGAGCAATGCGTGCAGATGCTCTTCTTGACGGCGGCGCCGGCGGTCAGCGGACCCGCCACGGCCGCTTCCGCCTTGCGCACGCCTGAAACCGGCAGGGTGCCGAGGGCTGCGAGCGCGCCACCCGCAAGACCGGACCGGCGCAGGAAGGTACGGCGATCGAGACCGGTGGTCTGGCTTGCAAGGGTGTTCGCGACAGAACGGCGGCGATTGGAATTCTGGTGGGTTCGCTTGATAAGCACGGGCGGCCTCCCTCTCAAGTCGGGTAGCGATTGACGCGGTAATAGGCCTTCACGTGGTCGGATTCCTTGTAGCGCGCCTTGCTCTTCTCATCGTTGTTCTCGCTGTCCGCTTGCGCGGAGCCGACCAGCGGCGTCGCGAGCGTCGCGCCCGCGCCGACCGTACCGATGCCGACCTTGCGCAAGAAATCGCGGCGTCCGACCTTGGCTTTGGTTTCTTCACTCATCGCATCTCTCCCGGACCGACGCGCGTCGATCAGTTGGCGAATGTGAATGCTTCCGTCTCGATCCCGATGAAGGTGCGACCGAGCGCGCCGACCGCCCGATAGAAACGGGCGTTCCCGGCACTCTCGATGTCGGCGAACAGCCGCGCCATCCAGGGCGACACATGTTTTTCGAAGAAGGCGCGCTGGGCATCGGGCGAGACGCCGAAGCATCCGTCGGCAAGGCCCGACATGATCTCGCACAGGATGGCGGCGGAATCCTCAGGTTCGGAGTTGTTGGCAACCCGCTCGATGCCGAGCCCCGCCAGGTCCGCACGCAGGCGCGACAATGGCCGTTCGTTGAGGAAGCCAGTGAGGTAATAGGAGGCGTAGGGCAGCAATTCGCCGCGGCCGAGCCCGACGAACAGGTCGAAATATTCGCGCTCGACTTTCGCCGCGACAGCGCTTGAGGCCGCCTCAGCCAGCGCAACATGCGCGCGCCCGAGCGGCGTCGCCTCGCCCGTCAACATGGAAAGCTGGCCGAGCAATCGTCGCGACGGCGGCGCAGACAGCAGCATTGCCAGCAGCGCGTATTCCTGCGCCCGCGCAGCATCGACGGGATCGACGAGCTCTGAGGAAACGGCTTGTTCGCTGTAGAGGTCGGGCCGCAGGTCGTTGCGAGGAACGCCGGTGGCGGTTTCGACCGCAATCACCCGTTGTGCGGGCACGCGCGTCCAGTTCGAGACGGACGGCTGGCTGATGCCGATTTTGCGCGCAAGCTGGGCGATGCCGCCCGCGGCATCGATCGCACGATCAAGCCCGTCATCACGCACGTGGACCTCCCATCCAAGAGTCCCGTCTGCTTGATTTTTGCTTTTCTAACAAAGCACTAGGAAGAAGCGTAATCCCGGTTCCACGAACCGTCAATCGCCCGCCCATAGCCCAAGCCTATAGTCTTTGGTCGTGCTGCTCAGTGCGGCAGTGCACCACCGTGCGTACGCGGCCTGACGGGCTCGGCAAAATCCGCAGGTCTGTCCGCCACCGTCAGTTGCGCTGCAGCAGGGATCGCTGGGCATTCCGCCTCGATCGGGGGCTCGACGACGTCGGATACGGCTGTCGAATCGGCTTGATGCAAATGCGCTGAAGAATCCGCAGTTTCAATCGACGCCTCGGGGAGGGATCGGACTGCCTCACGCACCCCGCCGACGATGCGATCGACGAGTGCGGCCAGTTCCTCCGAAGAGCAATCGAGCGGCCCAAAACCCGGCATCGCGGTCGGATCGTTGAAGTCCCACGCATTCTCCGCGAGCCCGATGAAGTCGCGAATGGCGGGATCGGCCGCCCAGGCGCGGCGAAGGGCCGCACGGCTCAACTCCTGCGGAATACCCTTGCGCAGGAACGCGGTGACGTCGGTCGCAGCGTTGATCTCGTCGATCGACGGCAGCATCGAGAGATCGACCTCGCTCTCGTTGTCCTTGGCCTCGGGCGGCGGCGCGGGCTGCGCCTCGGCAGGCTTCGCCGGTTCCGCCTGCGACTCATGCTTGCGGCGTGACCAACGTGCAAGGAACTCCTCGTCGCTCATTCCTGTCCGCCTTCATGTTCGCGGCGCGCCAACGCCTCCGGGTCGGCGCGGCGCCGCTCGCGTTTGACGAATTCCCGCTCGACATGGTGCTCGGCCACGAACCTTTCAATGACTTCGCGCAGCACCTCCGGCATCGGCACGGCCTCGACGAGATTGTCGGCGGCTTCGGTAAACCCCTCGCCCTCCGCGGGATCGGCGGTAACCGCGGCGATGGCATAGGGCCAGGCGCCTTCCGAGGGCGACAGCACAATCCAGATGCTCGGACTGCCGGAGGCGAGATTGTCGCGATAGCGCGCCGTCTCGGACGGATAAAGATCCACGGTCGCGCTTCCGGCATAGAACAGCGTCGTGCCGTCCTGCTCGCGAAGCACGGTCCAGGGTCTCGTGGCGGGCTCGTCCGGCAGGATGGCGACGCCACGCCAGATGAAATCGACCCAAGGAGAGTCGGCCTTGCGCCGCTCCACCACGACACCGACCGGAATCGACAGCAATGGCAGCGCCGCGGGGCTCATGTCACCATCTCCAGACGTTTGACCGGCAAGCCTGTCAGCAGATTCTGGGGCTTCATGCGCAGTTTTTGATCCGCCGACATCGACAGGATCAGGTAGACCGGCTCGTCCTCGACATCGTCGAGCGCGAGCGCTGAATCGACAAAGGTGAGGCGGAACAGCGCGAGCACACGGTCGGCGCTGGGCCCGTCGAGCTCCTCGCCGTGCCAGAGACGATCGCCGAGCCTTGTGGCATCGGCATCGAGCCCGACATACCAGGTGAGCTTTGCGTCCTGCAGTGCGCGCAGCGGTTCGATCGTGACGTCCAGACCGAGCAGATGAGAGAGCCAGCGCCTCATCACCTGCGCCAGGGCAGTCGGCCCCATACCGTCGGCCGTGAGGTCGAAGGCCATGTCGAACTGGTCGCTGCGCTGCCAATAGGCAGCAACATTCTCCGCGTTCAAGACATCGACCACCGCATCGGTCGTGGCGCCCAGCATCGACATCAGCGAGAGCACCGGAGTTGGGCTAATTCCGCCGACGATCTCCTCGTCGCCGAGCAGCAGGGCCTGCTCATGCGGCAGAATCCGCTGGGCCCGGAAGAACAGTTCAGCCGCGCGCAGCACGAACGGATCGTCGCAACCGTCGAGCGCATTGCGCAGGATGACGTGCACGAGCTGATTGACGAACAGCGGCGGCAGATCGTTCGCGCCTGCGCGCACCGTCGCAAGATAAGCGGCTTCGAGCGTCGGATGCCGCAACAGGAGATCGCGAAAGGCCAGCACGAACTGCCAGTTCTCCCGGGCGTCGGGGTCGGCAATACCGGCGATTTCGCCGGCGCTGACCGGTTGGCGCGGATCGGAGAGCAACTCCCGGTGCAGCCGGCGTTCGACCTGACACGCATCATCCGGCGGCATCAGCTCGGGACGGGCAAAATAGGCCTTGAGGAATTCGTCGGTAACGCGGAGCCCACCGCCCTCGTCGCGATCGAGCAGATGATGGCCGCAGGCAATCCAGAAATCGTTCATCTGGCGGTTGGCCTCCGGCCCAGATCCACAAGCTTGAGATTGCCGTCAGGCTCGATGTCGTCCTCCATTTCCATGAACGAGAACGCCTTGCCGTGCCCCTGCCCTTCGCGCAGTTGCAGTCGGCGGAAGGACTCGCGAACCTCGCCGTCGCTTACGGCCCGGTGCACCGCAACAAGGGAGCTGATCGGATGGCTGCAGAGCGACTGCGAAAACGCTACCTCCTCCTCTGCGGCGCTCTTCGCGGCCGCCATATCCGGCGCGCCGAAACGATCGACCAGTTGCCCGGCAAGGAGATCGACCAGGCTGCGGTAATCGTCCTCGGTGGCCGGAACGATCTGCGCCAGCGTCGACCAGCCCCAGGATTGCACCCCGAGGAAACCGCCGCGAAAAGCCGCGCGCGCCTTTCCCTCGAGCTTCGCAGCATCGCGATCCCAAAAGCGGAAAACGCCGGAGACAGCCCATTCGCCCGGCTCCGCCGCCACATCAAACACGAATGTGTCGGAGGGATCGAGCGCGATGGTGCGCAGGAGTTTCACAGCCGCGGCCCTCCGATTGCCGGATCGAGCCAGGATGGGGTCGCGAGCGCCTGCACGAGGTCGCCACGTTCGATCGCGCTCGCCCCAATCCGGCGCGTCAGCAGACTGCCGCGATCGTCGATGCGCTGAATGGTCTGCCGTTCACGGGGCATGCGGGACAGATATTCGCGCGCGACGCCGTCAAAACCGTCCGCCTGCCAGCCATCGAATGCCAGCATCAGGTGCCGGGCAAAGCTCTCTGTGATCTGCGCCGCGCCGGCCTCACCAAAGCCTTCCAGGTCGAGCGCCGAGGCGAGCGGATGAACACCAGGCTCGTCGTCATTCATGGCAATCGTCCGGATCATCGCGCCGAACACCAGCCACGGCGACGGCTCCTCCTCAACGGCCGCGAGAGGCCACCCCATGCGGCCGCCGCCGACCAGACCTCCGTCGATCCAGACGGCGTCCGGCCAGCCGATCGCGATCGACTTGCTCGGCGGCGCGTAGGCGCGCAGGGCATCGGTGAGCGCGACCATGCCGGCGTAGAACGCGCGTCGCGCGCTGCGCAGCGGCTCAGCCGGCTCGAGCACCACGGCGAACTCCGCCAGGTCAAAGCGCCCAACGTAGACGAGCGTGCCGGCGCCACTCTCCGGTGCAATGCGGCATGCTTGGGCAAAAGCGTCGCCACTCTCGCGCAACCGCACCAATGTGAACGGCGGCGGCAGATGGATCGGTTCCGCCACGGAAACGTGGCTGACAGGGGTCGACGTCAGGCCGTCCTCCGCTTTCCTTTTCTTCCCGATGAATAATGTCTATACGAGGCGAAGGGTCGGCGCGAGTCCGTCGTCGGCGCCCGAATGGCGGAGGGGTCAACCTGGAACAGCCATCGAAGACCGTCCTGATCTGCTCGTGCGAAGACACGATGCGTCTTGACGTGGCCACGATCCGGCGAGGATGCCCCAACAGCGAGATCAGAGGCTTTCGCCATCTCTGCGGGCCCGAGCTCGATCATTTCCGCACGGCAGCCGCGGAGACTGGCCCGCTGACGGTCGCCTGCACGCAGCAGGCCGCGCAGTTTTCGCACGAGGCGGGCGAACGAGCCAAGGCGATCAGCTTTGTCAATATCCGCGAGACGGCCGGCTGGTCACACGAAGGGGCGCGCACCGGGGCGAAAATGGCCGCCCTGTTGGCGGCCGCCTCTATCCCGGCGCCCGACTATCCGCTGGTCACCCTGTCGAGCGACGGCGTGATCCTGATCTATGGGCGCGACGAAGCCGCGATCGAGGCCGGCCGGCTGCTTGCGGATCACCTCGACGTCACGGTCATGCTGAAGCAGATCAGTGACACCGTGCCGCAGGCGGCAACGGTCTTCCCGATAGTGAGGGGCACCATCAGCGCCGCAAAAGGACACTTTGGCGCCTTCGAGCTTGCGATCGACGATTATGCCAGGCCCCGCCCCTCCTCGCGCGATCGCTACGTGCTTGACGCTCCCCGAAACGGAGTGACGTCGCACTGCGATATCGTGCTGGACCTTTCGGGCGGAATGCCACTCTTTCCCGCACATGACCTGCGCGACGGGTATCTCCGCGCCGACCCGAACGATCCCGCCGCGGTGCTGCGCGCCGTGCTCGCCGCACGCGACCTCGTCGGCAGCTTCGACAAGCCGAAATATGTCGACGTTACGCCCGGTCTTTGCGCCCATTCGCGCTCGAAGCGCACGGGGTGCCATCGCTGCCTCGATCTCTGCCCGACCGGCGCAATCACGCCCGCTGGCGGTCATGTCGCTGTTGACCCGAACATCTGCGCGGGCTGTGGGCAATGCGCCGCCGCCTGCCCGACCGGCGCTGCATCTTACACGTTGCCGCCTGCCGATACGCAGCTTCAACGAATTCGCGCCATGCTGCTCGCCTACCACGAAGCCGGCGGCGCCAACGCGGTGCTGCTGTTCCATGACGGCCCGCACGGCACACCGCTGATCGATGCTCTGGCACGACATGGCGACGGTCTTCCGGCGAACGTGCTTCCCTTTGTCGTCAACGAACTCACGCAGGTCGGGCTGGAAGCGATCGTCGGAGCATTCGCTTATGGCGTAACAGCCGTGCGCTTCCTGCTGCGCGCAAAGCCGCGCCACGATGTGACCGGACTATCGCAGACGATCGGCATTGCCGATGCGATCCTTGGCGGTCTCGGATTTGAGGGCCAGCGCGTCGCCACGATCGAGACCGACGACCCTGACGCGCTCGGCGGCCATCTGACTGGCATCGGCACGCTTGCGGCGGTCGCAACACCGGCGACCTTCAAGACCGTCGGCAAGCGGCGCGACCTCCTGCGCTTCGGCCTCAGCGAGCTGCATCGCCTTGCGCCAAAGCCGGTGGACGTGATTGCGCTGCCGCAGGGCGCACCAGTCGGCGCGATCAGCGTCGACACGGGCGGCTGCACGCTGTGTCTCTCGTGTGTCTCCGCCTGCCCGACCGGCGCGCTGCGCGACGACCCCGAGCGGCCCGTGCTGAAATTCATCGAGGATGCCTGCGTGCAGTGCGGCCTGTGCCAGACCACCTGTCCGGAAAAGGTCATCACGCTCAAGCCGCAGATCGATTTCCGCGCCGCCCGCGCACCCGCCGCGGTCATCAAGGAAGAGGAGCCCGCGCTCTGTGTCCGCTGCGGCACGGCCTTTGGCGTCAAAAGCGCGATCGACCGGATCGCCGCCAAGCTCGAGGGGCGGCACTGGATGTATCCCGCCGGCGACAAACGGATCGAGGCACTCAGGATGTGCGCCGACTGCCGCGTCATCGTCATGAGCGAGCAGCAGTTCAATCCGTTCAAGGGCGTTCCCGAACGCACGCCACCGCGAACCACGGACGACTACCTACGTCAGCGCGAGGGCAAGGACTAGACAAGACCACCAGACATCTACGCAGGGGCAGGAAACCAGGGGGAGCATCACCATGTCTCGTTTGATCACAGCTCTGTCGACGTGCTTGATCTCCATCGCTTTCGCCGGCGCGGCGGCCGAGGCTGCCGCTCCTCCACTGACCAAGGCACAAAAGGTTGCCGTGAAACAGGCGATCGCCGCCTGCAAAGCCGAGGCCAAGGGCAAGAAGATCGCATGGCTGTCGCGTCGCAAATACGTCAATCACTGCGTCGCGGAAGCGCTCAAAGAGCACCCCAGCATCGACGTCATTCAGATCCTCAAGCAACATCCGGAGATGAGGGATCTTCCGATGGACAATTGGGATTCGATCTGAGAGGCAGCTATCGCGATGTCACGCGGCCAAGGAAATCGGTGAGCGCGCGGCGATCCTCGGGCGAGCCAATGCGCTGCTCCGGCATCTTGGTACCGGGGGTGTAGGCGTTCGGTCCAACCTCGAACAGCTTTGCAACCGTCTCCGGGGTCCAGACGATGTCCATCGTCTTCAGGGCATCGGAGAAGCGGTAGCCCGGCAGCGATGCGATCTTACGGCCAAACAATCCGGCAAGGGTCGGGCCTGCGCGCTGGACCTCCTTGTCCGACAGCGTGTGACAGGCAACACACGCCCGGAATACGTCGGCGCCATGATCGCCGGCATAGGCAGCAAGCGGATCGGCCGGTGAGCCCATCAGACTCGAGCCGACGGGATCACCAGTGCGTGCATTCCACCGCCTGATCTTGCCGTCCGCGCCCCCCGTCATCAGCGTCTCGCGATCCGGAAGAAAGGCAACCGACCACACCGGCAGCCCAGGCCCGACCAGCGTGCGTAGCAGGCTGCGCGACTTGCGATCGATGATCGCCACTGTGCCTCCGATGCTGGCCGCGGCAATCAGCTTGCCGTCGGCCGACATCGCCAAGGCCACCACTGGTGTTGGGCCGGCCGATACCTCGCCGCTGACCTTGCCGTCCATGGTCAGCATCCGCAGCATGCCGTCGACCCCGCCTGTGACGATTTCACCGTCCGGCGCCACGGCCACCACGTTGAGCGGAGCCGGCAACGTCACGACTTCAGGCTGGCCGTCCGACAACCGCCAGATGCGCAACGTAAGGTCATAGCCGGCGCTGACGAGCGACCTCCCGTCCGACGTGAAGGCGACACCGTTGACGTTCTGCGAATGCCCTTCGAGCACGCGCGACACGCCGTCCGACAGCGACCAGAGCCGCACCGTCCGATCCCATGAAGCCGACGCGAGCAGCGCGCCGTCGGGAGAGACCGCGAGTGCGACGATTGGACCGACGTGTCCCTCGAACACCCGGTCCGGCTGCCGCCTGCCCGCCATCCAGACCGCAATTCGTGCATCGGCACCCGCCGTGACCATGCGGCCGTCGCTCAGAAAGGCGACGGCATTGACTGCATCAGCATGATACCGCAGCACCTCCTCCGCTGTCTCCGCCTTTAGCGACCACCGAATGGCGGCTGAGTCGAAGCTGCCGGACAAGAGTCCGTTCCCATCGGGGGAAATAGCAAGAGCCCGCACGGGGCCGCCGTGTCCCGCCATGTCGGCGTGCACGGATGATACGGCAAAGATGGCCCACAAGGCTGCGGCGCCGCCCGCGCAGAAAGGTAGTTTCATTGACCCTCGCCGCGTCACGTTCACGCTCTCAGATTGCCAGAACAGCGGACGGAGGAGAATATCCTAACCGATCTACTTGGCTGGTGCCGTCGTGCTCTTGGACGATCCGTGAGGCGCGGCCTGCATTCCAGGCGGACTCTGACCTTGGGGACTCTCGGCGGGCGCGCCACCCGAACCTGTATTGATTGGGCCCGTCCAGCCTTGCGGCTGTGGTTGACCCTTCTCCTCGGGAGGGCTTGGTGGCGCAGATGAGTTGGTTTGCGCGGGTTGGGCGGAGGCGCTCTGGAAGAAGCAGAGTGCTGCGAAGCACAAGATCGTTGTTGGCAATTTCACGTCGGATCCTCCGGTGCGTGTACTCAACCGGGCAACACGGCCTTCCGTTCCGGAGCGTGCATTGCAATAACCTGACTTCCCGCCTCCTCCGCTTGAACGCCGGTGGTCCGAAGACTAGTCTCTTGCTGGTCACGTCAAGGACGACTGACATGCAGGGGCCAACGCGGCCATTTCTGCGGATGATGGCGCGGCTACGCGCTCTGCGCGCGCTTGATGGGCCGGAAGATCCTATTTCTTGGGAAGCCTCGCCCTTCCTGATCCTCGTTGCCATCGTGCTTGCGCTTCTTCTTGCGATATTGGAAGTCGACCTGAATAGCGCGGCGCTTCGGTCCGTAGGCTTGTTGGGCGATGGATTTTCCATCGATCCCATCTTGAAGAGCCCATAAGATCGCCTGTGCCTTGGTGCGATCAACGAGTTTGCTCGCGGCACGCCGTGTTGTATAAACACCTCGACGTTCGATCGAAGGAGGCTGCGGATGAAGGCTTTTCTTCTTGGCTGCGTCGCGGCCACGGTGATCGCGATTGCGGGAGTGGTGGTCTTGAATCGGGTCCAGGAGCCCGTCGCCCAAGCGTTTGCTACGACCGGGGTGCGTCTCTGAGACACTCAAATCTCGCAGAGCGTTAGGCCCCGTCGGCCGGTGCCATTCTCCACGCTTCTGCGTGCGAAAGACCCCAGGATCGTCTCGGCTTTCGAGACCGTCGGGGCATCCTCAATCGGCAAGACGGCACGCGAGGAGTTCGAGAGCATCGAGCAACACTCGTGCACAGGCCTTGGTGGTTGCGGTGCAAGGTATACTGCAAACGCCGAAGACCATCGCAGCGTTCGGCGTCAGCCTTTCTCGACCAGCCCTACCCGTTTTGCCCTTTCGGTGCACACGAAAGCTGAGTGCACATGCGTAGTGGCCTTCACTCAATTGGCATCAGGAACTGGCGCGGCCGAGTCCGCTGCAAGAGACATGATGTGGCTGAGACTTTTCGACGGGGCAAGGGCGGCGAAGGATGATGGAGCGCGAAGCCGGCAAGTCCTCGCCAGTGCTTCGCGTGGAACCTGGCGAAGGCAGTCTAACCCCGAGGTGGTGCGATATTTTTGAACCACTATTGCATGATACTCATAATATAAAAGACTATGTCGGCTTCGACCGCAGTTCCGATGGGAGGATAAAAATGCGCAGCACTGGAGCACACAATTTTCCGGCAATTGATCGCGTGATCTATGGCAGACCGGCGGCTGAGGCCATCAACGAAGAAGCGGAACGACTAAAGGCAACGCGCGTCTTCCTTATCGTCAGCCGCACCTTGAACACCAAGACCGACGAGATTGAGAAAATCCAGCATACGCTCGGCGACAAGCATGCCGCAACCTTCGACGGAATCGCGCAGCACACCACGCGCAAGCAAGCCGCCGAAGTTGCCCTCCACGCCAAGGAAGCCCACGCTGATCTCGTCGTGGCCGTCGGCGGCGGTTCTGCCGTTGACCTCGCCAAGATCGTCATCATGGCGATGGAGCACGATATCCGCGATGAAGCGGGCTTCGATCCGTTCCCCATGGGACCGGGCGTGAGCCATTCCCCGTTCCGCGCGCCTGCAGTCCGACAGATCGCCGTGCCATCAACGCTGAATGGCGGCGAATACAATGCCGCGGCGCTTGTCACCGATGAGCGCAACAAGCTGAAGCAAATATTCTTTCACCCCCACATGATGCCGGTGGCAGTCATCCTCGACCCTGCCCTCACACTTCATACGCCTTCGAATCTCTGGATGGGATCGGGCACTCGCTCCATGGATCACGGCATCGAAGCATTGTGCTCGCCAGCCGGCACTCCCCTTGCTGACGAAGTGGTTCTGGCGGGTATCCGCAAGCTGCGCGAGGGAATGCTCCGGACCCTGCAGCAACCTGACGATTTCGAGGCGCGCCGCTTGTGTCAATACGGCTCATGGCTTGCGTCCTTTGGACTGCAGGCACGCGTTCCCATGGGCGCAAGTCACGGCATCGGCCACGTGCTTGGCGGGACTTTCGGGGTACCCCACTACTATTGCACGCCCGTCATCATGCCGAGCCTTCTTCGCTATAACAAGCCGTTCACCGATGACGCGCAGAAGCGTTTGGCGGCAGCTTTGGGTGCTCCCGGTGGGGACGCGGCAGACGCCTTTGCGGAGTTCGTCAGGCAACTTGGACTACCGGGCCGCCTCGCCGAGGTCGGCATCGGCGAAGACAAGTTCGGCAAGATCAGCGAAATCGCGATCAACCATCGCTTCGTCAAAGCCAATCCGCGCCCCTTCAACGACCAAGCCGAAATCGTCGATCTGCTGCGAATGGCCGCATAGCTGCCAAGGCTGCCGCCGATGGTGGAGGCACGGCCTTTTTGCCTCCGCCATCGGCCTGCACCGCCCTGAAGCCAACGTCGGTTAAGACAGGTCTCAATTGTCGGCCGAATGCGCTCTCTCGCAGTCGCGCGCAACGGAATTGCCCAAAGCCTGCCGTCCGGCCTCCAGCAGGAGGTCGGACAAACGCTTGTCGTCGACCGCACGCGCCAGCACGACCGAACCGACCATGGTCGCAATTGCGCCGGCGGCCGCCTGTCTCACATCCGATGACGGCCTCGCCGAGGTCAACCGCGCGATGATATCGATCATCTTGCCGAGCCCCCTTTCAAGGGTGCGCCGCGCCTCCGGACCCGACCGCCCGATATCGGCCGCCAAGGCCGGCAGCGCGCAGCCCCGCCCCGGATCGTCACGGTGGCGGGGGCTCAGGTAAGACTCGACAAGTGCGTCGAATCCCTTCCCGGCGGGCAGCCCCTGCGTGAGACAGAGCCAATGCACGATCGTTCGATCCATGGCCAGGGCGAGCCCTTCGACGACCAACGCATCGCGCGATTTGAAATAGGCGTAGAAGCTGCCATGCGTCAGATTGGCGAGCTTCATCAGGTCGGCCACACTCAAGCCATCGGCCCCGGCCTGGCGCAGACCGCGGGAAGCGCTTTCGACGATGCGTCTGCGGGTATGCTGCCCATGGTCCTTTGCGTAACGCATCGCCTGCTCCGGGATGGCCCAAGATATTCGCTGATGACGGTCCCATCACGGCCGGAGCTTCCAGCCCGCGCAGAGACGACGAAATGTCGTCTGCAGCGCGGATCGCCAAGCCGTGGCTTCACGCGACCCGGAGATTGGCCCCGCTGTCGGCGTCAAGGAATCCCGTCAGCCTGCCCCTGATCAATCGCTCGGCGTCCGCCATGATGCGGTCGATCAGCTCCTTCACGGTCGGAATATCGCGAATGAGTCCGACGACCATACCGCAGCTCCAGGCGCCCGCGTCCATGTCGCCGTCGATCATCACCCTGGGATAGACGCCCGCCACCTGATCATGGATGTCGTCGATCTTGAGGCTCTTGCCCTTCTCGCGCTCGATTTCGAGCAGATTCTCGACGCCCCTGTTGTTCAGGACTCGCTCCGTGTTGCGGAGCGCGCGCATGACGAGCCTGGTGTCGAGCTCGGACGCTGCGACCAGCGCCTTCTTGACGTTCTCGTGCACCGGCGCTTCCTTGGTGGCGATGAACCGCGTACCCATGTTCATTCCCGCGGCTCCCATCGCCAGCGCCGCAACCAGGCTGCGCGCGTCGGCCATGCCGCCGGAGGCCACGAACGGGATCTTCAATTCTTCGGCCGTACGTGGCAGCAGGATCATGTTCGGCATGTCATCTTCGCCCGGATGACCGCCGCACTCGAAGCCGTCGACGCTGACGGCATCGCAGCCGATCTGTTCGGCCTTCAGCGAATGCCGGACGGAAGTGCATTTGTGGATCACCTTGATGCCGCCCGCCTTCAGCGACGGCATATACTGTTCAGGGCTGCGTCCGGCCGTCTCGACGATCCTGACGCCGCCCTCCCTGATGGCAGCGATGTACTCCGGATAAGGCGGCGCGCTGAAGGTCGGCAGGAACGTCAGGTTCACGCCGAACGGCTTGTCCGTCATGTCCCGGCAGCGCGCGATCTCCTTGGCAAGCAGCTCCGGCGTCCGCTGGGTGAGGCCCGTGATCAAGCCGAGCCCGCCGGCGTTGGATACCGCGGCTGCCATTTCGGCGAAGCCGACATAGTGCATTCCGCCCTGGATAATCGGATGTTCGATACCGAACAGTTCAGTGATCGCTGTCTTCACGAATGATCTCCCCGCGTTTCCGCTCAGTGGATGATTTCAAACAAGCCCGCGGCGCCCATGCCGCCACCGATGCACATGGTCACCACGCCGTATTTCGCCTTGCGCCGCCGTCCCTCGATCAGGAGGTGGCCGGTGAGCCGCGAGCCGGTCATGCCGTAGGGGTGGCCGATCGCGATCGAGCCGCCATTGACGTTGAGCTTGTCCGGATCGATGCCGAGCTTGTCGCGGCAATAGATTACCTGCACCGCATACGCCTCGTTGAGCTCCCAGAGATCGATGTCGTCGACCCTCAAACCATGGCGCTTGAGCAGGCGCGGGATCGCAACGACCGGGCCGACACCCATCTCGTCCGGCTCGACGCCGGCGGCAACGAAGCCGCGGAAGATGCCGAGCGGCTTCAGCCCCTTGCTGGCTGCAAACTTGCCGCTCGTGATCACACAGGCAGAAGCACCGTCCGAGAGCTGGCTGGCATTGCCCGCGCTGATGGTCTTGCCCTCGAACACCGGCTTGATCTTGGCGAGGCCCTCGGCCGTGGTTTCCGGACGCGGGCCCTCGTCTTTCGTGAGCGTCACCTGTTCGTAGGTGACCTCCTTGGTGTCCTTGTTGACAACCGCCATCCTGGTCGTGAACGGCACGATTTCGTCGCTGAAGCGGCCGGCCTGCAATGCGGCACCGACACGGCGCTGGCATTCGAGACTGTACTCGTCCTGCTTGTCGCGGCCGATCCTGTACCGCTCGGCGACGACCTCCGCCGTATCGAGCATCGACATGTACATTTCGGGCTTCATCGCCATCAGCTCGTCGTCGACGGCGTGAAACTTGTTCATGTGCTCGTTCTGCACGAGGCTGATCGACTCGATCCCGCCGCCGATGGCGACTTCGACCCCATCAAGCATCACCGACCGCGCGGCAACGGCGATGGCCTGCAGGCCGGACGCGCATTGCCGGTCAATCGTGGTGCCGGCCACCGTCACGGGCAGGCCAGCGCGGATCGCGCCCTTGCGCGCCACATTCATCACCATGGTGCCTTGCTGCATCGCGCAGCCCATCACCACGTCTTCGACCTCGCCCGGCGCGATGCCGGCGCGCTTCACGGCTTCGGCCATCACATGCCCGGCCATGGTCGGGCCGTCCGTGTCGTTGAGCGCGCCACGATAGGCCTTGCCGACGGCCGTCCGGGCGGTGGAAACGATGACTGCTTCAGTCGTCATGCTGGCCTCTTCTTTTACGCGGCCGCATCCAGCTGCGCGTAGCGCAGCACGTGGAATGCGGGATCGCCGAACTGGATGTTGATGGAGGAGATTCGCTTGAAATAGTGTCCGACGTTCAGCTCGTCGGTCATTCCCATGCCGCCGTGAAGCTGCACCGCCTGGTCGGCTACGAACTTTCCGGCATAGCCAATCTTCGACTTGGCCCCGGAGGCGAGCCGCGACAGGCCTGAATCACCGGCGTTGAGGCTGAGATTGAGATGCTGCATCAGGGAGAGCGCCTCCTGATGGGCAATGAACATGTCGACCATGCGATGCTGCAATACCTGGAAGGAGCCGATGGTGGTGCCGAACTGCTTGCGGGTCTTCGAATAGTCCAGCGTTGCGGCATTCAACTCGCCGATCGCGCCGACGACCTCGGCGCAGAGTGCGCCGATCGCGCGGTCACGACAGGTTTCCAGCGCGGCAACGCCCTCGCCTTCTGCTCCCAGCAATTGACCGCGGACCTCGCGTAAACTGATCTCGGCGGCGCGGCGTCCGTCGATCGACTTGAAGCTCTGGAGATTGACACCCGCGGCATGGCGCTCGACCACGAACAGGCTGACGCCGCCGCGGTCGCGATTATCGCCGGCGGTCCGCGCCGAGACGATCAGATGATCCGCCCAAGGCGCTGCCATCACCATGGTCTTCTCGCCACTCAGAACGTAGTCGCCTCCCTCACGCCGCGCCTTGGTCGCGACATTGGCGAAATCAAACCGGGAGGCTCTCTCGGTCCAGGCCAGCGCCCAGATCCTGGAGCCGTCGATGATGCCTGGAATGAATCCCTGCTTCTGCTCGGACGTACCAAGCCGCTCGATCAGGCCGCCGGCGAGCACCACCGTTTCGACGAAAGGCTCGACGACGAGGTGACGGCCGAACTCCTGCATGACGATCATGGTCGACAACGGACCGCCGCCGAGGCCGCCGGCGTCCTCTGAAAACGGCGCAGCGAGCAGGCCGAGCTCGGCGAAGACCTTCCACCGCGTCCGGCTGAACCCCTCCTCGCTCGCCACGATCTTGCGCCGCGCCTCGAAATCATACTGGTCGCGCAGAAGGCGCTGAACGCTGGATCGCAGTAATTCCTGCTCTTCCGTGAACTGAATATCCATCCGATCCTCCCGATCCGCCGTGGCTTAGAGCCCGAGCACGGCTTTGGCGATGATGTTTCGCTGGATCTCGTTGGACCCGCCGTAGATGCTGAGCTTGCGCGCGTTCAGATATTTCTCGGACGCGGTGTGGCCGTAGTCCGGGCCCGGCATGAAGCAGTTGGCACTGACCGGATGCTCGCGGATGGCAAGACCATAATTGCCGATCGCGCGGTGCGTGAGCTCGGTGATGTCCTGGAAGATCTCGGTGCCGCGGATCTTGAACAGCGACGCCGCCGGACCGGGATCGATACCACGCGCCATCTGGGCGACGACGCGCAGTTCGGTCGCCTCCAGCGCCAGCACGTCCAGCTCGACGCGGGCGATGTCGCGTAGAAATTCCAGATGCGCCGGATCGTCGGCCGGTATCTCGGCCTTCACGATCTGCTTCAGCTTCCGGAGATAGCGGGTGGACCGGCCGATGCCCGCCATGCTGGTGCGCTCGTTGCCGAGCAGAAATTTGGCGTACGTCCAGCCCTTGTTCTCCTCGCCGACCAGGTTCTCGACGGGCACACGGACGTTTTCGAGAAAGACGTCATTGACCTCGTGACTGCCGTCGATCGTGATGATCGGCCGCACGGTGACGCCGGGCGACTTCATGTCGATCAGCAGGAAGGAGATTCCGGATTGCGGCTTCACATTCGGATCGGTTCGCACCAGGCAGAAGATCCAGTCGGCGTGCTGTGCCAGCGTGGTCCAGGTCTTGTGCCCGTTGACGACGTAGTGGTCCCCCTCTCGCACCGCCTTGGTTCTGACGGTTGCGAGATCGGAGCCGGAGCCCGGCTCGGAATAGCCCTGGCACCACCAATCCTCGCCGGACAGAATTCGCGGCAGGAACTTCTTCTTCTGCGCCTCGTTGCCGAACGTGTAGATCACCGGCGCGACCATGGTCACGCTAAAGGCAAGCGGCGGCAGTGTTCCCGCCCGGGAGGTTTCCTGCTCAAAGATGAACCGCTGTGTGACCGTCCAGCCCGGCCCGCCATACTCCTTGGGCCACAGCGGCGCGATCCAGCCCTTCTTGTGGAGGATCCGGTGCCAGAGCAGTGACTGCTCCTTGGTCAGGTCGGTCTCCGGATTGGGAACGCGCATCTCCGCCGGATAATTGTCCGCGATGAAGGCGCGCACTTCATCGCGGAAAGCCGCGTCCTCGGCAGACAGCGCAAGCTCCATCGTAAGGGCCTCCTTACCACTTCTCGCCGAAGGGGCGGATTTCCAGCTCGAACGTCCACGCGCTCTTCGGCTGCTGATAAAGCTGCCAATAGGACGCAGCGACGGACGACGGCGGCATCAAGAGATCGGGATCGTCGAGAGCATTCGGACCGAGCGCCTCGAGCCGGCGCTGCCGCACCCATTCCGTATCGACGCCGGAATCGATGATGAGATGCGCGACGTGAATGTTCTTGGGGCCGAGCTCGCGCGCCATCGCCTGAGCCACCGCCCGCAGGCCGAACTTCGCGCTGGCAAAGGCGGCATAGCCGCTGCCGCCGCGGAGAGACGCTGTCGCGCCGGTGAAGAAGATGTTGCCGCCGCCGCGAGGCAGCATGAGCCGCGCGGCTTCGCGGCCGGCGAGAAAGCCGGAATAGCAGGCCATCTCCCAGACTTTGCGGAACACGCGCTCGGTCGTATCGAGGATCGGAAAGTTGACGTTGGCGCCGATGTTGAAGATGCAGACCTCCAGCGGCGCGTGCTGATCGGCATCAGCGAGGAAGGAGATAACCTCCTCCTCCTTGCGGGCATCGAGCGAGCGCGCGTGGATTTCGCCTCCGGTGGCCTCGATCTCCTTGACGAGCGGCTCGAGCTTGGCGCCGTTCCGGCGCCCGGCAAACACCGTGAAGCCCTCAGAGGCGAACTTCTTGGCGATCTCGCTGCCGATATAGTCGCCGGCACCGATCACTGCGACAGTTGCGTTTCTCTTTTGCACGGATCGTCTCCCGGTTGAATTGAACTTCGTTAACTCGGCAGCTTATGCCGTCCTTGCGACTGGCCTCGTTTGCTCGAGGATGGACTCCTCGACGTCACGAAGCTGATCCTTGCCGAAGAACATCTCCTTGCCGACGAAGAAGGTTGGTGAGCCGAACGCGCCTCGGCTGACGGCATCGTTGGTCAGATCAATCAACCTCTTCTTGACGTCGTCCTGTTGGGCGCGAGCGATCAATCTGTCGATATCGAGCCCCGAAGCGATGAACGCATTCCGGAAGATTTCGAGGTCATCCATCTTCTTCGGCTCCTCCCACATATGGTGATAGGCCGCGCGAAAATAGGACTCGAACACGCCCTCGAACTGGGCCGCCACGGCGCCCCGCATCAGCATCAGCGTGTTGACGGGAAAAAAGGGATTCTGGCGGAATTTCGTGACGTTGTGGCGGCGGATAAACCGCTGGGTTTCGAGCGCCTGATATTCCGGCTTGTTCTTGATCCCACGAAGCGAGTCGAACGGCGACAAATTGCCCGTCGCCTTGTAGATGCCGCCGAGCAAGACCGGAACATACTCGAATTTCGCACCGGTGCGCTGCTCGATGCCCGGAATCGCCACCTCTGCCAGATAAGCGTTCGGACTGCCGAAATCGAACTGGAATTCAATCTTCAAGGTCATCTCGGCTCCTCCCGCGGAACATGTGCTTGCACTGGCGATCGGTCGCCGGCCTGACTTTCCTCAAACATATAGTTCTAAAATAGAACTGTCAATCGCTCCCGCAATCTGCTGCTTTCGTCTTGGCTGGAAGGGTATTGTTTGGAATTTAGTACCTATCTAGAATGGCAAATCCCGCGCCGGCCTCCGCAACGATTCGAGACGAGGTCCGTGCCGCGGCGGCGACTGGAGTGCATGGATGAAGTGGAAGGAACTCGAGGAAGAGCCGTGCTCGATGGCCCGAACTATCGGCGTGATCGGCGATCGCTGGACTCTTCTGATCCTGCGCGAGTGCTTTCTGCGCACACGCCGCTTCGAGGGATTTCAGTCGGCACTCGGAATCACCCGGCATTTGCTTGCCGAACGTCTGAAGAAGTTGGTTCGGCAGGGCATCCTGCGCCGCATTCCCTACCAGGAATCCCCCAAAAGGCACGAATATATCCTGACCCAGAAGGGGCTCGATCTGTATCCGATCATGATGGCAATCGTGCATTGGGGCGATACTCACATGGTCGACGAGCGCGGCCGCCCCCTGCTGCACCAGCATCGCAAGTGCGGAAAAGATTTCGATCCGGTCATGGTGTGCTCCGAGTGCGGCGAGCCGCTGTCGGCCAAGGGGGTTCATACTCATCCCGGGCCGGGTGCTCGCAGCGCCCCGGCGGCAGCGGCGCCGACGACCTCGAAAACAAAGGCGCGCTCGCGGGCCGCCTGAGGCCTGCACCGAAGCCGTTCCGCGGCAAACAATCCCGCAGAAGGTACCGGCAGACGTGATCTGGCGGCCAGGAGTCCGTAACGTCCGCACAGCGACAAGCTCGCTCTCAGACCCGGATCACATCGGCGCCGCCTTCATGGGTATAGAGACGCTCAACCTGCTCGGATCGGACTTTCAGCACAGCGCGTTGGTTGACATAGGCCTTGTCGGTAATCTCTCCTGCCGCCATTGATGGCGGATCTTTCAGCAGAACGAAGGAGCAGATCCGTTCGCTGCTTCCGACAGTCTCGTTGTAGTCCCGAAAGCGATCCTGCAGGAATCCGACCACGGCGGGATCCGAGGTCAAATCCGCACCCGGAGTTTTCGAGATTCGCGCGGCCTCCGTGGGGTTCAACCAGCAGAGCAGCGCGCACGCCTCACGATTTTCGCCCGCGACCACCATGTCGAGCAAGACACCGCGCGTTGCGGCCAGGATTGCCGCGCGCATATTGCCGATCGAGACCCAGGTCCCATTCGCAAGCTTGAAGTTCTCGGAAATTCGACCGGTAAAGCGTAGCCCGAGCTCAGGCTTCTGCGGATCCAGAAACGAGACAGTATCGCCGATGCGATAAAAGCCTTCCTCGTCGAAGGCCATTTCCGTCAAATCCGGCCGCCCGAGATAACCCGGCGTGACGTTGGGTCCCTTGACCCTGACCTCGTAAGTATCCGAGACCGGAATGAGCTTGAGCCGCAGTCCCGGCGCGGGAAGACCGATCTCGCCGGGTCGATCTGTCGCCCAATGGGTCGTACTGATGGTCGGGGCGGTTTCGGTCGTACCGTAACCCGACATGACCGGAATTCGCCGGCCGGTCACCGAGAGTGTCAAGCGATAGAGCTTCTCCAGCGTGTCCTTTGAAATTGCAGCGCCGGCATAACTCATTCGGTCCATCCGCTTGAATACACTGGCGCCTAGATTGGGATCCTTCTCGACCGCGTCACACAGGAGGTTATAACCGGCAGGCACGTTGAACATGGCGGTCGGCGACACTTCCTTGAGATTGGCGACCGTCTTGTGAAAGAGCTGCGGCAGCGGACGGCCGTCGTCGATATAGAGCGTACCGCCGTTCTTGAGGATGCCGTGAAGAATGACGTTGCTGCCCATCGTGTGGTGCCAAGGCAGCCACTCCACCTGGACTGGCGCAGCCGGAGGAGACACGAGCTGGCTGCCCATTTGCAGGGAGCTTGCCATCATGCGATGGGTGTTGAGCACGCCTTTCGGAAAGCCTGTCGAACCCGACGTGAAGAGTATCTTGGCGACAGCGTCGCACGAGACCGCACGAGATGCCCCGGCAAATCCGTCGCACGCGGTTTTGGCTGTCAGGGTCTGGAAGGGTACCGTGTCCGGCGCGCCATCGACACTGATCCAGGTCGCGGCCGCCAATTCCGGAATAGTGCGGCCTGCGGAAAACTCACGTCCGCTTTGGACGAACACGAAGCTCGGGCGCAGCACTTCGGCAATGTCCTTGAGACGAGCAAGTCCACCGGGCATCAGCGTGTAGTTTGGCGATATCGACGCCAGGATGACACCGATTGACATCGCCGCAAACGAAACCACGGCGTTCTCGATCGAGTTTCCGGAGAGGATGGCCAGCTTGTCCGCTGGCTTTGCGCCCAGATCGAGCAAACTTTGGCCCACCGCCTGGACCTGAGACCATGCCTCGCCGTAGGTGATCTCGTCCCACCCGCCTTTCGCATTGCGCTGCGCGAGGAATATCCGGTCCGGCGTGGCGCTCGCCCAACTCGGCAAGAAGTCCGTGATACGCCAGTCACATGGCTTCCACTCGAGGGGCGAACTCAATATGAGCGCGCCATCTGGTCGGCGCTCGATTGAAACCTCGCGCGGCGCAAACGTCAGTGCCTTCGTCGACATCGAATTGATCTCCTGAAGTACCGGGATGGCGATCGCACCCGTTGCGCTCAAGTCGCGCAGGACGCCGGCGCCGGCTCAATGCCGCTCGCCCCTCGCCTGTTACCTGCTCATTCGGACCTGGCGTCCAGCACTTCTCCGAAGGCTTCCCAAGTCGATCCCGTCCATCGCTGCAGGCGCATCTGCGTCCAGATCATGTTCTCGGTTTCGCTGGTGTTGATCTTGATGCCCGGCAGTGCGGTCGGTACGACGAAGTCCCGGAGGTTCTTGGCCTGCGCCAGGATATTCTTGCGGGACAGGTCGTCCCCACATTGCTTCAGGATCTGCTCGAGCAGGATGCCTTGCTGGTAACCGGTGAGATAGCTGCCGTTGGTGATATCGACGCCGGGCAGATATTTGTCGATAAACGCCCGATAGGCTTGCATGCCGGGATCATCTTTCCACTTCGGATCCACGACATCCTTGTTGATGGTGCCGACGATCACGCCAGTCGACTTGTCGAGGCCGGCCGGCGTGAGCGTGCCCCCAACCGAACCGGACGGAAAGTTGATGATCACGGTCGCCTTCCAGCCGATCAAAGAGGCCTGCCGGATCGCCTGCGCAGCGAATTTCGGCGTGCCCGCGATCATCAGGGCATCCGCACCGGAACTCTTCAGGTTGGTGATCTGCGAATCGACGGTCGGCTCAGTGACCTCATAGGACGCGGTGATGACCCTGCGATCGTAGTCCTTGCCGAGAAACGCCTTGAAGGCGTTGACGTAGTCTTTTCCGAGGTCGTCATTCTGGTAGAGGATCGCATATTTGGCGTTCGGCAGAGCCTTCGTGAGGTATTTTGCGTAGATCTTTCCCTCGGTATCGTAGCTGACGAGACCTGTCGTGATCAGCGGGTAACTGGCGACGTCGGTGAACTTGGACGATCCGCTGACGATCGCGATGCTGGGCACCCCTTTCGACTTCAGGTATTTTGAGGTCGCCGAAATGGCGGGAGTGCCGAGCTGGCCGAACATGAATGCAACTTCATCGCTCTCAACGAGCTTGCGGACCTGCTCCACCGCCTTGGGCGGGCTATAGGCATCGTCATAGGCGACGTAATTGATCTTGCGCCCGCTGATGCCGCCGCGGTCATTCAGGGACTGAATGTAGGCGATCAGCCCCTTGCCCACGAGACCGATCGATGAAGCCGGCCCGCTGAACGGAAACACCCCGCCAATCTTGATTTCGGTCGCCGTAACCCCGGGCTCGTCGGCCGCGAATGCCGGGCTGCCCAACAGCACGAGCAGAACGACAAGACTCTTCCATCTCGGCAACATCGGCATCCTCCCTGATGCGCACTCTTCCGGTGCGCCGTGTAATTTTTATGTGTCTCTAACGGCTCGCTAGGCGTCATGCCGCGCGAAATCGAGCGCGCTCGCCAAGCGTCGATGGCCAAGCGCGTCAACCGTTGCGGCTCTTGGATCGGCCGCCTCATTCCCCAAAGCTTACAGTTCTTTTTTAGAACTCGTCAAGCGCTAGATGTATCTCCCCTGAGAAGGAACGAAGCGCTTGCGATGTTGTGACGAGTTATACGTTTAACCTGATAAGGCAGTGGCGCGAATCGATGCCCAGTTGCGGGGATGCCCCTCTCAGCCCGGATATCGCGCGTTACAATATCTGGTTACTTCATTCTATTATTGAACTTATAAGCAAAGAAAAACCCGTGATTTGACCTACCGCCGAGCGATGAGCCTCGCCCAGACGGTAACATTCACGGAGTCTGGGACCATCGCGCCTACAGACCGGTCTGGCTGATAAACTTGGTGTTGAGGTACGCTTCCATGGCCTCGGTGCCCGCTTCCGAGCCGTAGCCGGAATCCTTGATGCCACCGAACGGCACTTCGGGCAAAGCCAGACCGAAGCTGTTGATGGACATCATGCCAGCTTCGATCGCCGAGCCGATCGCGGTAGCAGACTTGGTCGAGCTGGTAAAAGCGTAGGAGGCAAGACCGACCGGCAGGCGATTAGCTTCCTCGAGTGCAGGCGCTGGCGATCGGCCTCGACCTCGCGGCCGACTGACAATTCATAACGGAGAAGATCATGGCATCGCATGGCACTACGAAAATTCTGGCTGGCAAGGTTGCGCTGGTGACGGGCGCTGGACGCGGGCTCGGCCGCGCATTTGCGGAGAAGCTTGCCGCGCTCGGCGCTGACGTCGCCATCCACGGCATGCGCGAGAACGGGCCGGCGGAATATGGCGAGGGCACCACGCTGACCGCGGTGGCCGCGGAGATCGGCAAGGACTATGGCGTCCGCAGCCAACGCGTGCTCGGAGATCTCACGGAGGGAGAGGACATCGCGCGCGTGATCACCGAGACGGAAGGCGCGCTCGGCCCGATCGACATCCTCGTGCACAATGCCGGCGGCGATATCGCCGCTGCCGGCGGCAAGCCCGATCCGAACGACGCCGTACACATCAGGGAAGCCGACGTGCGCGCGGTGCTGGAACGCAATTTGCTCTCGACCATCCTGACCTGCCAGGCGGTCGCGAAGGGCATGATGGAGCGGCGGCGCGGCCGCATCGTCACGCTCGGCTCGGTCGCCGCATTCAAGGGGCGCACCAACGGCTCGATCTATGCAGTGGCGAAGGCCGGCGTGACGCATTACACGCGTTGTCTCGCCGACCAGCTCCGCGCTTACGACATCGCGGTCAACTGCATCGCGCCAGGCGACACCCGCACCGGCCGATTTCTCGGCACCCGCGCAGTCGATCCGGGCCGGATGGTCGAGACCGGCACGCTCGACCGCATCGCCACCGTCGACGAGGTCGCGCGGGTCGTCGAATTCTTCGCCGGACCCATGGGCGCCTTCGTCTCGGGTCAGGTGCTGCGCATCGACGGTGGCGGCCAGGCATGGCCGGCGTGAGCTCCGGTGTGCATGCTCCAGGCCGACCAGACGCCTGGCTTCAAATGGATCACCGGTTCACGTAAAGCGTCTGCGAAGGCTTCTCCCGACCCAACGCTCGAGGTCGTCCATCACCGTGTAAAAGGCGGGCACGTACACCAAACTGAGAATCGTCGAGCTGAACAGTCCACCGATCACTGCGATCGCCATCGGCGCCCGCCTTTCGGCATCCGCTCCCATGCCCAGGGCTATGGGCAACATGCCGGCGCTCATGGCTATGGTGGTCATCACGATCGGCCGAGCTCGTTTCCGAGCAGCGTCCAACAGAGCCTGCGTGCGATCAAGGCCACCATCGCGCCGGGCCACAATCACGTACTCGACGAGAAGAATCGAGTTCTTCGCCGCGATTCCCATGAGCATGAGCATTCCGATCATGACCGGCAAGGACATCGACATCCGCGTCATCAGCAACGATCCCAGAGCGCCTCCGATCGACAGTGGCAGCGCGGTGAGAATGGTCACGGGCTGAACGAAGCCATTGAAGAGCAAAGCGAGAACGACGAAGAGCAGAACGATGGCGGATCCAACCGCGAGCTTGAACCCATCGAACAGCTCCTGCATGCGTTCGGAATCGCCTGCGGGCTTGTAGAATACTCCCGCCGGCAGCCCCCTCATCGACGGCATCTGAGCCACCAAGTCCTCCGCCTCACCCACCGTCAGGCCACTCAGTTCCGCTTCGACCGTTTCGCTTCTGGTGCGATCGGTCCGCTCGATCTGGAGCGGACCCGAGCCAAAGCTGATATCGGCAATGGCGGACAACGGCACCGGCTTCTCGAAGGCAGGCACCAGCAGCAGCGACAGGCCTGCCATATCGGAACGAGCAGCATCGTTTAGCAAGATGCGCACGGGAATCTGTCGCGCGCCTAGGCTGAACTTGGACAGGTTCTGGTCGATATCTCCGACGGTGGCGATATTGACCGTCTTGGCAATCACGGCCGTAGGCACTCCAAGTAGAGCAGCCTTGTCCGGCTTGGGCGTTATCTGGAGCTCCGGTCGGGCGACGCTGCTCATGACTCTCGCGCGGTGGAATCCCGTAGTGGTACCCATATCCTGGGCCAACCGACGTGCCGCATCGGCGAGCGCAGCGGCGTCATCGCTCAACAGGGATACCTGGATTTTCGCGCCGGAAGATCCGTCCTCGCCGAGGCGGATCCGAATGCCCGGTATGATCGAAAGTTGCCGCCCGATCGAGGCTTCGAACGCCTGCTGGGACTGAGCCCTCTCGGCTCTCGGAACGAGATTGATCGTCACGGTCGATCTTCTGACCTCGCCTACCGAGGTAGACAGGTCTCCCGGGCCGGAAAACGTCGACGTCTCGGTTCCGACCGCGGCATAGACGGACGCCACTTCGGGTCTCGTCCTAAGCAAAAACGCAACCTTCTGCGTGGCGGCGTCCGTTTCCTGCAAAGTCGCCCCCGGTGCCAACTCCACGCTGAGCATCGTGCGGCTTCGATCGGCCGCCGGCATGAAATCCGTCGAAAGGGATGGAATAAGGGACAGGGACGCAACGAAAAACATCACGCCGGCGACGACAGTGGCCCATCGGTAGCGCAGCGTCCAGGTCAACGTCAGCGCATAGTACCGCACCCATGCCGGCTCGCGATGCTCCCTTTTGCCCGTCTTCAGGAGATAGGCCGCCATCAATGGCGTAAGCAGGCGGGCAACCACGAGAGAGAAGAAGACAGAGCTGCAAACGGCGATCGAGAAGGCCTCGAAGAACTGCCCCGGGATGCCCGGCATCAGCCCAACCGGGGCGAAAACCACGATGATGGCGAACGTCGTCGCAACCACGGCCAGGCCGATCTCGTCGGCCGCACCGATGGCCGAATCGTAAACGGTCTTTCCGGACTGCCGAATGTGCCGAACGATGTTCTCGATTTCCACGATAGCGTCGTCGACGAGAATGCCGACAACCAGAGCAATCGCCAGAAGAGTGATATTGTTCAGCGACTGGTTCAGGGCATACATCACAGCGAAGGTCGGCAACATCGACAACGGCAGTGCGGCGCTCGAGATCAACGTCGCCCTGATATCCCGCAGGAAGATCCAGACGACCAGAACCGCGAGCAACGCTCCCAACAGAAGTGCCTCGATGGCGGCGTCGTATCCCTCGATGACCGCGTGGGTCGAGGATGTCACCTCGAGGATCCCTACGCCATCGTGAGCGGCGGCGAATTCGGCCATCCGCTTTCTGACGTCTCTGGTCACGGCGAACTCGCCGGTCCCAACGGCGCGGTAGACGCTGAAGCCCACGACCTCCCTATCATTGAACCATGACCTCTGTCGCGGCTCGGCCCACCCGCGCTCGACGGTCGCAATCTCCGACAGCTTGACGCTGCGGCCGTCACTGAAGGCGAGCCGCATCTCCTTGAGAGCCGCGACGTCCGGGACACTGCCCACCGTACGAACGGCTTGCTCGGACCCTGCCAGTTTCATACGGCCGCCGGGCTGGGTGATGTTGCGGTTCCTCACGAGCTCGGAAACTTCTGCGGCCGTCAAACCAAGAGCGAGCAATCGGTCTGGTTCGAGCTTAACGCTAATTTCCGCATCGACACCACCGGATCTGGCAATCTTGGAAACGCCGGGCACGGCAAGCGCAGCTTTGGCGATGTCGTTGTCTATGAACCAACTCAGCGCGTCCGGCGCCATCATCGGCGCGTCGACGATGAACGTGAGGATCGCTTGCCCCGTCGCCTCGACGCGCCGGATCATCGGATCGAGTGTTCCTTGCGGCAGCTTCGAACGTATCGATACGACGGCATCCCGGACGTCGTTCGTGGCCCGGTCGATATCGGTACCGATCGCAAACTCGACCATCGTCATGGACAATCCCTCGTTCACGATCGAACGAGTGCGATTGACAGTCCCAAGTCCTGCGACGCCGTCCTCGACGAAGCGGGTGATTTGCGTCTCTATTTCACTCGGCGCAGCTCCGGGCCAGGCGACGCTGACCGTCACCGTCGGAATGTCCATATCGGGCATGTTGTTGAGCCGGAGCTTCGAGAACCCGACGGCCCCCGCCAGGCTCAGCAGCACGAACAGGATGATGGTCGCAACGGGATGACGGATCGCCCAACTGGAGATGCCGTTCATCGCAGTGCACCGCCTTTGAACGACGCGGTCTTGACGTTTACGAGATCTCCGTTGCTCAGAAGACCGGCACCTTGGGTCACAATGCGATCTCCAGCCTCCAGTCCGCGCAAAACTTCCACGTCATCCGATTCCTTGACGCCGATTCCGATCTCGACCAATGACACCAGACTGTCGCCTCCGACCTTGAAGACGTGAGCCTTCGCTTCTCGCCAGACCACTGCCTTCAAAGGAACGGTCAATACAAGCCGTCTTTCGACTGAAATCTCGACACGGGCGAACATCCCTGGCTTCAGATTCGTGCCCTTGGGGAGCGCGACATGCACCGTACCCAAGCGCGTCTTCGGATCCACCAGCGGCGAAACCATGCGGACCGCCCCCTGCTCGGCTTGCCCACCGGCGCCGACCACTGTCGCGTGTTGTCCAGCGGCAGCAGCGAGGATGTCTGTTTCAACGACGCGCGCATCGACCTCTATGCGGTTGTCCTGGATCAATCGGAACATCTCCACTCCGGCTTGGACCACCTGCCCGATCGCTACGGATCTTGCCGCGATCATCCCCGCCGCGGGAGCGACGATGACCGTCTGCCGTTGCCGCGCTTCTGCTTCCTCGAGCTGGGCGCGAGCCGCGCCCAGCTTGGCCTCGGTCGTCTTGACGAGCGTATCGCGCTGCTCGACGACTTGAGCGCTCACTACCCCTGAAGAGACCGAATGCGCGCGCGCAGCATCCGATCTGGCACTGGCAAGGCTCGCTTCCAGTTCGTCGACCACGGCCTTCTGCTTGGATACCGCTGCAGCCGCCAACTCCTGGCTGAGGCGGGCCAATATCTGACCTTTGGTAACGACATCACCTTCGTCCACGGTGACCTCGATCACCGCGATACCGCCAGCTTCGGAGCTGACCGGGATTTCGCGCCACGCTACGACGTTGCCTGTCGCGGCGATCGTCCTGGTGACCTCCAACTTCTCGACAGGTGCGGCCACCACAGTCATTGCGGATGAGGGAGTTTCCGCACGGACGATCGAACTGAAGACCAGAGAAGTCGCTATGATCCCAATCGTCCTCAGGCCACGATGGACACTCTTCATGCCAGCAATTCCTCCACTCACCGTCGACGCCCCAATGCCTCGCCAACCGCCCACTTCCGAACGACCGGCGACGATGCAGGTAGGACGGGAGGTTTGCTCACGTCGAACAATTTGTGTCGGATCGTCTCGGCGGGACCCCGATTGTGTCGAAACATTGCTGGATTGGAGCCTTGGGGCGTTTCGTTACGAATTCCGGCTTCTTTCGACCCGACTTCGCGGTAGAACAAAATCCCCCGAGCCATCATGAACGGCGTCCATGAGCGAAGAAACCTCCCAAATTCTAGTGGTCGACGACGATCCCGAGATCCGAAAGCTGCTCGCGCGTTACGTGGAAAGCCAGTCGTTTCGCGTCGTTCTGGCTGCAAGCTGCGCTGAAATGCGCGAGCGCCTCGCGGGAGACCAGATCGATCTGGTGGTTCTGGACGTCATGCTTCCGGACGGCTCCGGGCTCGACGCCTGCCGCGATTTGCGCGCGAAGCGGAACACGACTCCGGTCATCCTCCTGACGGCGCTCAAGGAAGATGTCGATCGCATCGTCGGGCTGGAGATGGGAGCCGACGATTATCTGGGAAAGCCGTTCAATCCGAGAGAGTTGGTCGCCAGAATTCGTGCCGTCTTGCGGCGCCGCTCGGAAAGAAATCTCCGAGCCCAAGAGACAAGAAGGTACCGGTTCGACGGGCTCACGGCCGATCCGCAATTGCGCAGCGTTATCGACGGACAAGGCAATGCACTCGAATTGACCGGCGCGGAATTCGACCTGTTGCAGGTCTTCCTGGACAGACCGGGTCGCGTGCTTTCGCGAGATCAGCTGCTGGATCTCACGCGCGGCCGGGAAGGAGACGTCTTCGATCGCTCTATCGACGTCCTTGTCAGCCGCTTGAGGCGCAAATTGGACAGGCCCGGGATGCCACCGCTCTTCAAGACGGTTCGCAACGGCGGATATCAGCTCGTCGCAAAGGTCGGGCTGCAGGATTTCCCGTCGTGAACACTTTGCGCGCCAAGCTCGCCGTGCTTCTCACCGTCGTGATCATCTCGGTGGTCTGCATCCTGACCGGCATCCTCATCTACCTGTTCGATCCGCCCAACGAACGACAAGCAATTGGTCCACTCGTCGAACAGATAGAGCTGTTGACCCAAGCCAACCGGATCGCTCCCAAGTTGGTCGTCGTTCAGCAGGCTGCGGCTGGCGGCAAGGTCGAATCCAACCTCACCTCTTGGCTTCGCGACGCGCTGACGACTCGAGGAACTCCACGCGACGTTATCGTGTCTCGCAAGGACGACCTGCCGCTTCTGTCCATTCCATTGGACCAAGGGTGGATCGTTACGCAGATCACGGATTTGCCTCCAGGAGGCGGCGTCTTCCATCTACTCCTGATCTGGCTCGCGGTGACCACGCTTGGTACGATGGCAGTCGCTCTCTTCTTCGCGAACCGGATGGTCAAGCCTCTCGTCCTTCTCGAACGTGCAATCGAGACCGTCGGACCCGACGCCGTGCTTCCGGAACTCGCAATGACCGGGCCGGCCGAGGTACGGGTCGCGGCCAGAGCGCTGAATTCGCTCTCCTCGCGCCTGAAAGGGGCAATGGAGAGCCGGATGCGTCTCGTCGCCGCGGCCGGCCACGATTTGCGGACACCGATCACGCGTATGCGTCTACGTGCGGAGTTCGTAGAGAACGACGAGGACCGCGAAATGTGGTTGAAGGATATCGACGAGCTTGACCGGATCGCGGATAGCGCAATCCTTCTTGTGAGGGAGGAATCCGGCAAATCGGCCCCCGAACCCATCCGACTGGACATTCTCATTTCCGACCTCGTGGACGAGCTTCGGACCCTGTCGTATGACATCACTTTGACGCGCGCCGCGGCAGGGACCGCGCAGGCGAACCGAACAGGATTAAGTCGCGCCTTCAGGAACCTGATCATCAATGCGGCAACCCATGGGAAGAAAGCCCGGGTCGCCGTTCAGAGCACTGCGACGGAAATCATCGTGGTGATCGACGATGATGGGCCAGGCATCCCACCCGGTCTCATCGGCCAGGTTTTCGAGCCGTTTTTCCGCGTCGACCGAGCGCGCATGAAGCAGTTCGACGGTGCCGGACTAGGCTTGACGATCGCAAGAGAGATCATCCAGCGGGCCGGAGGCAGCATCAAGATCGAGAACGGTTCTCTGCGTGGGCTGATTCAGACCGTGACGTTGCCGGCTACGCAGTTGCTCCCGGCGGAGCCACATTGATTCGTGTCCTCTGTGGCGTCGGAGAGCCTGGATGCCCTCGCGGACGAGCCACCGCGCTCAGCCGTCCGCGCATCTCTTGCGCAAACTTCGGAAATAATTCTCCGCAATACGGCCCAGATGGACATGCATAGTTGTCAGCTGCGGGCGCATGCTTCTCAGGCTTGAGCTTCGCTAAGCCTCCGCCCTGGAAAGCCCCAATGAACCAGGGTGGAGGCTGACTTGATGTGGCGAAGGCCCCCGAGGGATCTCGCTACCTGAGTTCCGCGCCCTGGCCCGCCGAGAGGGATGCCGAACCGGGTGTGCTACTTATCGGCTCCGGGTTCTTTGCTATTCCAGGAGGCGCTTTCATCCAGTGATAGCCTGCGAACCCTGAACGATAGCCTTCCTCATACAGTGCTTGCATATATCCCGGCTCGAATGACTTCTCCCTCGTCGCACCAAAAGTCGATGGTATCGCCGCAAGGTTGAAG
The DNA here is from genome assembly GCF_900114915.1 of Bradyrhizobium sp. Rc3b. Lineage (GTDB taxonomy): Bacteria > Pseudomonadota > Alphaproteobacteria > Rhizobiales > Xanthobacteraceae > Bradyrhizobium. The sequence goes on along the minus strand of NZ_FOUS01000019.1, from coordinate 56,427 downwards.
TTGACACCGTCGATCTTTGCTTTCGCATAGATCCGGTAAAGATCTCCGATGCTCTGGTTCTTTATCAGGGTGGAGATCGATCTCAGTGAAATCGAGAAAATGCCCGGTTCTACGGCTTCCCATTCCGGGCTGATCTTTCCGTTTCGGATGATGAATAGTCGCGCAGCGGTTCGTTTGGTCGAGGCGTCCCTGCGGATGATTGTCGAAGGTCGAGGCACGAAGACTTGCTGAGTCACACCTCCGTCGACGTGCAGCTCCTCGTAGGTTCGATCTCCAGCTCTGACTTTGATGCGCACGGGAGGAAAAGCGCCGGGTACGGACGCGGAAGCCAGCAGGATTTTGCGAAAGAAGTTCAAGGCTTGAGGATGATCGCTCATTGCGATGCGGCCCATATCCCACAGGACCGGGCGCTGCGCGTCCAGATTGGTCGTTCCGACGAGCAATACCCTTCCCTTTCTCCGCTCGTTGGCGACTTCGCGGAGAAAGCGATCATCGACATATTTTGCGATCAGGCTTTCGAGCGGAGAGCTGTCGACCAAGCCCGATCCAAGCAGCGGCGCGATAACGCCGGGATCGTAGATATCGCTGCGCTCATATCGCGTGAAGACCTCCTTCAGTGCCGTGTCCCTGCTCCGCCCGAGATAGACCAACGGAGCCGTCAAAGCCCCGGCGCTAACCCCGGTGACGAGATCAAACTCAGGTCTCGTGCCGGCATCGCCCCAGCCGACCAAAAGACCGGCGCCAAAGGAACCATTATCTCCCCCGCCAGAGATTGTGAGAATATTCAGCCGGCCCGATTGAAATGCCGCGGCACCTGGCGCTGTCCCCGGCTGCTCGGTCGTGGAGAGCGCGGCAAGCGCTTCCGGCGGAGCGTCTCCCCATACCCGAATGTTCGGCATTCCCGCGAGTTCGGCCTCGTCGATGAGGCGTTTCGGAACAACATCGCGCGGAAACAGGGAGGGCGCATCCGCAAAGAAGAACGGTCGTCAAAAGGAGCGCGAACAAGCGCATGACCAATCTGGACAGGCACACAGTCGTCACGATCAGCAAGCCTAATCCGACTCGCGAGAAGGCTGAGGAATGATTGGGATGGTCATCCGGGCCATCCCGTCCTGAACAGCGAAAAACCAACATAAGCTACAGCCCCGTACACGACGGCGAGGATGACCGTCATCATGGCGACCTTCGCGGTTGATCCGTGCAGGCAGCGTCCGTCGTTCCGGTCGTCCATAGCCGCGTCACCGCTTTCGCGTCGCCGCCGGACCGTCGTCGGTCCATTCAGGAGGAAGTCCGAGCTTGCCGCCGACCAGGCCAGCGATGCCAGGCGCTCGGCCATACACTTCGCAGGCCACGTATTTGGGGGCGAGACCGATGTTCGAACCGACTTTCTCCAAAGAGGGTATGTCGATGCTGAAGCCCTCGAAGGGGCTTTCGCCCTTACTGAGCATCTTCGCAAAGTCGTCGCCGAAGTCCCGGGCGAGGTCGTAGGCGTCACTCGCTTTCGATGCCCTCGGTGTACTGAAAAAGGCGGTCGCTCCTCTTCCCCAGACCATGGCGGCCTGCTGCCGCCCCGCGGCGTCGACGGCCTCAGCTTCGATGGACATATCCCCCAAGCCTACGGGAATGCGCGGCACCGGAATCGGCACGCTCGCATCGACGAAGCTCGATCCGAGACTCGCAGCAGCCGAGACGCCAGCGGCGACTTCATCAGTCGGCGTAGCGCGCGTAATGGCCGCACGCACCGTCAAATCTGCCCGCTGATCGGGCGGCACCAGTCTGAATCGATCGCTCAAGTTGATGCACAGGGCGCGACTAACCGTATTGGCAACAAGGACGCGCTGTTCGTGCGTCAGGTCGGGCGCAACATGCGCTGGGAATGCTGTCGGTGCGACGTTGATGGTTTTTGCTGCCGCTACCTGCTCCTTCTTCACCTGAAGGCGGGACTTGGTGATCTTTCCGTCGGACTGCTTCAACCCATCGTATGAGGAGAGGCCGTTGCCCTGCACCAGTGCGGGAGTCGCGCAGCCAGGTAGCACGGCAAGGATCGGCACGGCCGCCAACCACATCGCCTTGTTTCGGGCACCCACCGTTTGCTTCCGGCTCGCAGCGATCTCGGCGCAGAGCCGGTTACGCGGGTCGTATGGGATCTTCGCGCGCGCCTGCCGGCACAATAGCAGTCTCAGAGGCCGGAGAGCGCGGACGATCAGGAAGAACGCACTTGGAACGTTCTCGCCGAAAGCGTGCGTCACCGGGATCGCCACAACCCGAAGGAGCGAGCACGACATGCCGAGCAGCCGCGATACGCCAAATCCAAGAGGCCCCCGGCGCTGGTACGGAAACGACTTATGTGACCGAGACTGGTTAAAACCGGCGGCGGAGCGCATTCAGACCCCCATATTGTGACCCTGCGCTTTTGATAGACGGGCTACATGGCTCGGAATCTGGCCGCGGATGACCTAATGTTGCTACTCGACCGCCATTTGTGTCGAAAGATGTCCACGCGAATTGGGGGACAGCCTTCGTTACAAATAATACTCTTCCAGTTGCTCGAACCGGACTAAACCGGCCCTATGCACGTTCCACAAATCCTTGTCGTCGATGATGATTTAGAGATCCGAAAGCTCCTTGCTCGCTACATCAAGGAGCAAGGCTTTCGGGTGCAGCTCGCGTCGAGGTGCGCCGAGGTGCACGAGCGGATCGCCACGAGCCAGATCGATCTGATCGTGCTTGACGTGATGCTTCCCGACGGATCCGGCCTCGATCTTTGTCGCGATCTCCGGTCCAGACGATCCCGAGTCCCCGTCATTCTACTCACCGCTCTGAAGGAAGACGTGGATCGGATCATCGGCCTGGAGATCGGCGCCGACGACTATCTTGGCAAGCCGTTCAACCCGCGCGAACTGATCGCCCGCATCCGGGCCGTCCTCCGGCGGGGCGAGAATGATCGCTCCTCTCCGGGCGGAAAGGGGCGCTATCTCTTCGAGGGATTCGCTGCCGACCCGTCCGCCCGGTCGGTGATCAGTCCGCAAGGTGGTTCGATCGACTTGACCGGCGCCGAGTTTGATCTCCTGTTGACCTTTCTCGATCGTCCCGGTCGCGTGCTGTCCCGAGATCAACTGCTCGAGCTGACACGCGGGCGCGACGGAGACGTCCTCGACAGATCCATCGATGTGCTGATCAGTCGACTGCGGCGCAAACTTTCAGAGAATGGCGCGAACCACATTTTCAAGACGGTGCGCAATGGTGGCTATCAGCTCGCCGCCAAAGTCACGTATCTGGACGAGCACTCTTAAGGCTGCTGCCCCGCAGTCCTCCGACCAGTGATGCTGGGTTTGAATTCCTGCTTGGTGCGACCGAGGCATGAAGCTGCGGGATCGCGCCGACATCCACGCCTCTGGTCGGTTCATCGAAGATGATCAGCGACGGCGGCGCGCCGACGCCGGTTGCCACCATCGAGATGCTGGCGGCGAGACTGCCGCATCTGCAGCTGCTCAGCGCCTATGGGGCAACCGAGACAACCTCGCCCGCGACCATCATGCCGCGAACGCAGTGGCGCGGACATATCGACAGCGTCGGAATGAGCGTACCTTGCGGCCGGATCAAGCTCGTCGATGACACCGGTATCGAAGTTTCCAGGGGCACGCCGGGCGAGCTGTGGATCGCCGGACCGATGGTTGTCCCCGGATATTGGCAGCGGCGATCATGCTGCGCACGACACCGCTGCCGCGCAATGCAAACGGCAAGGTTCTGAAAGCTGAGTTGCGCGAGAGCAAGACATGAAACCGCCCCGATTGTCAGGGGCCTGCAAATCTTGAGACGCCTGCTGACGTTACTGTCGGAAGACTTTCCTTGATCCAGGTGCGCACGTCGTGCAAGCTATTCGACAGGCGGCAGGTGATCGAATTGACCTGGCACGTGTCGCGGCCTGGCACAATGGTGCAATAAAGTTGTACTGGCCCTTTCCACCCTACGACCCCGCCTTCCCCTTGCGCGCAGCGATCTGCTGAAGCGCCCAGCGCGCGTTCTTGCGCACGTCGGGATCAGGATCGTTGGCGATCACCACGAGGTATGCCTCGCCCTCGGGGGCGGCGATCTCGCCGAGCGCGGCAGCCGCCTCCTTCCGCAAATTCGCCTGCTCATGGTTGATGCAGTTACCGATCGGACGCAGGGCGCGCTCGACCTTCATCTTGCCGAGGCTGCGGATCGCCTTGAGCCGCACCTGCCAAAACTCGTCGGCAAGTGAGACGATAAGCTGATCGGCGGCGAGCGAACCATTGACGTTGAGCCCGAGGGTCTCGGCTGCCATCTCCCGGACCATCCAGTCCGCATCCCTGAGTGCGCGGGTGATCGTCTCGGCCGCCGGCTTCATCTGCGAGAAGGCGAGCGCGCTCACGGCGGCGCGGCGTACATGGGCGTCGGGATCATGGATCAGCGCGGTGAGCGCCGGGATCGATTCTTCGAGCTTCAGGAAACCGATGACGCCGATCGCCTGCACGCGGACGGCCGCGTCACCATCCTGGAGCGCTTCCAGCGCGGGCTTCAGCGTGTCCTTGCGGCGCAACTCCTTGAGCGCGCGCAGCGCGCCCATGCGGACGAAAGCGTGGGCATGCTTGACCAGCGGCAGGATGATTTCGGCGCAGGCGGGGTCCTTGAATTCGGCCACACTGTCGGCTGCGGCCGACGCCACGATTCTCTCAGGGTCGACGAGCAGCTTGACGAGTGCACTCGCCGCTTCCCGCCCGTCGAACTCGCCAAGCGCCATCGCGACCTGCTGGCGCACGCCCGCGTCGGGATCTGACACCATGTTGGCGAGATGCGTAACCGCAACCGGATCGCCGGAATGGCCGAGCGCAATGATGGCGACGCGCCGCTCGGCTGGATCTGCGGCTTGCAACCGCTCGTCGGCGTCTTCGAGATCGTCATAGGATTCGAACGGGCTCGACATGACTACCTCAAGAGATAGGGAATGTTCACGGTGACGGCGCCGGTCGGGCAATCAGCCTCGCAGGGCATGCAGTACCAGCACTCGTCATAGGCCATATAGGCCTTGTTGGTCATGTCGCTGATGCGAAGCACGTCGAGCGGGCAGACGTCGACGCAGACGGTGCAGCCCTTGTCGGCGATGCACTTGGCGTCGTCGACGACCACCGGGACCGATGTCTGATAGGACGCGAGAGGCATCGTTGATCTCCTGTTGCTTGTCGTTGGCGGTGGATCAGGCGGTCGCGCGGATGCGCTGCTTGTCGTAGAGATCCTTCTCGTCGTCCGCGATCGGGACGACATAGGGTTCGACCGCGCGCTTCTCGCTGGTCATCCTTCCGTTCTGTTTGCTCAGCAGGGTGTGGCAGAACCATTTCTCGTTGTCCTTCTCCGGGAAGTCCGTGCGCCAGTGATAGAGACCCCAGCGGCTCTCCTCGCGGTAGAGCGAGGCATGTACCGCCATGTCGGCGCAGTCCATGATCGACTGCACTTCAAGCGCGCGGAGCAGCTCGTGTGCGTTACGCGCAATCATGTGTTCCTGCATGTCTTGCCGCGCCTCGGCGAGGCGGCGCATGCCGAGCTCGTATTTGCGCGTGACCTTCGGCGGCTGGAGATAGTCGTTGACGAGACGGCGGGTCTTGTACTCGACCTGGTTCGGCGGAATGCCGTCCTCGCGCCTGGTCGGCGCCATCACGCGGTCGCGCTCCCTGGCCACGTCGGCGGCATCGAAATCCGCGAAGTCGTGGCTGTCGGCGAACTCCATCGCGTCGATGCCGGCCACCGCGCCGTTGGTGAAGGCGCCGAGCATGTAATTGTGCGGCACGCTCGCCATGTCGCCGGCGGCGTAGAGGCCGGGCACGGTGGTGCGCGCATTGTCGTCGACGAACACGCCGGAGGCGCTATGGCCGGAGCAGAAGCCTATCTCGGAGATGTGCATCTCGATCGAATCGTTGCGGTAATCGACCCCGCGTCCCTGCTGGAACAGGCCACGCGTCGGCCGCTCCACCTTGTGCAGCGTTGATTCGATTTCCGAGATCGTATCCGGGTGGAGATGCTTGAGCTGGAGGAACACCGGGCCCTTACCCGACAGCAGCTCGTTGTAGAATTCGAGCATCATCTGTCCGGACCAGTAGTCACATTCGATAAAGCGCGATCCCTCGTTGTTGGCGGTAAAGGCGCCGAAGGGACCGGCGACATAGGCGCAGGCGGGACCGTTGTAATCCTTGATCAGCGGATTGATCTGGTAGCATTCGAGGTTCGCAAGCGCGGCGCCGGCGTGATAGGCCATCGAATAGCCATCGCCGGAATTGGCAGCATTCTCGTAGGTTCCGAACATGTAGCCGGAGGTCGGCAGACCCAGGCGGCCGGCCGCGCCCATGCACAGGATCACGGCCTTGGCCTTGATCACCAGCATCTCTGCGGTACGCGTATTGACGCTGATCGCGCCAGCGATGCGCCCATCTGCCGACTTGAGCAGACGCGTCGCCATGTATCGGTTTGAGATCAGGATGCGGGCACGCCGGAGCTGGCGGTAGAGCGCCTTTTTCACTGTCTCGCCGTTCGGCATCGGCAGCACGTAGGTGCCGATGTGATGCACCTTCTTGACGGCGTAGTCGCCGTTCTCGTTCTTCAGGAAGCGGATGCCGAAACTGTCGAGCTCTTCGATGATTCCGTAGCAGTTCTGCGCGTATTTATAGACCGCCTTCTGGTCGACGATGCCGTCATTGGCGATGGTGATTTCCTTGGTGTACTGCTCCGGCGTCGCATAGCCGGGAATGACGGCGTTGTTCAAGCCGTCCATGCCCATCGAGATCGCGCCGGAGCGCTTGACGTTGGCCTTTTCGAGCAGGACGACGTTGGCCTTCGGATTCTTCAGCTTCGCCTTCAGCGCCGCCATCGGGCCGGCCGTGCCGCCGCCGATGACCAGCACATCGCAGGAAACCTCCGAAAGTCCGTCGACGATCTGATCTAGTGCCATCGCTTGCTCCTGGTTCGCCGGCATTTCCGGCGCCTTTGCATCAGATTTGTTCAGAGGGCGTCTCGGCGATAGCAATTAGTTGTCGCCGGGACGCGATTTGCGCCTCAGCGCTCGACGAAGGCTTTCTCGATTACGAAATGGCCGGGCTGGCTGTGGTTTCCTTCGACGAAGCCGTGCGCGGAGAACATCGCGGGGAGCTCCTCCAGCATCGCCGGGCTACCGCAGAGCATGATGCGGTCGGTCTCGATATCGAGGCTGCCCTGCCCGATATCGTCGAAGAGCTGGCCCGAGGCGATCAGATCGGTGATGCGGCCACGATTCCTGAACGGCTCTCGGGTGACGGTCGGATAGTAGACGAGCTTGTCGCGGATCAGCGGTCCGAAGAACTCGTGATTGCGAAGGCCTTCGACCACGTGCTCGCCATAGGCGAGCTCCGAGACCTGGCGGCAGCCGTGGGCGAGCACGATGGCCTCGTAGTTCTCGTAGACGTCTGGGTCCTTGATCAGGCTGGCGAACGGCGCGAGCCCCGTGCCGGTCGAAAGCAGCAGGAGGCGCTTTCCCGGAATGAGGTTGCCGGTGATCAACGTCCCCGTCGCCTTGCGGCCGACCAGAATGATGTCGCCTTCGCTGATCTTCTGGAGGCGCGAGGTCAGCGGACCGTCCTGCACCTTGATCGAGAAGAACTCGAGCGCTTCCTCGTGATTGGCACTCGCCATGCTGTAAGCCCGCATCAATGGCTTGCCCTCGACCTCCAGCCCGATCATGGCAAACTGGCCGTTCTGGAAGCGAAAGCCGGGATCGCGCGTCGCGGTGAAGCTGAACAGGGACTCGGTCCAGTGCCTGACCGACAGAACCGTCTCTTTCTGAAATGCGCTCATCCGCCGTCTCTCCATGCCTCGTTTGCGCACAAGGTTTCGGAGAGACGAGAATCCGGCAACGCGGAAGTGAATTTCCCGGTCGATTAGTTTCACATTTCGCGGGCGATGATCGGAGAGCAGCCGGCGTTGGCAACTAGTTGCTATTCGCGCGCGTCCGCGACGACGTAGAAGGGGGTCGGAGATACGCCATGACCGCGACATTGGTAGCACCGACCGTGGCCGACTACGAAGCGAGCGCCGATCTGGCGACGCTACTCGTCCGCACCACACAGGATCACGCGCTGAGCGTCCCTGCCGAAAAACTTCGCCTCTCCTGCAAATGCGCCCACTGCACCCGCGCCCGCTTTGACGGCCGCTTCCCCGAGCACTTTACCGGCATCGCCATCACCGAGATCGGCGACCTCGGCTATGGGCTGAACATCTCGTTTTCGGACGGGCATAACAGGGGGATTTATCCGAAGCCGTATCTGCTGAGTTTGGCGGGGGATGACCCATAACTGGGGTCGTCATTCCGGGGCGCCCGAAAGGCGAGCCCTGAGTGGCGCAGAAAGTTAATCACCCCCAATCTGGCACGGACATTGCTCCTCTTTAGAACGATTTGAACGTTCCGGAGGCAGATGATGTTGCAGGCGGCGAATGCGGTTCGCGGGGCTGTTCCCCCGGCAGTCCGGCCTGCAGGCAGCTCCTCGCTGCTGCTCACCGAGAACCAGCAATGGATCGGCGGGCCCCCGCCGCTGATGGACAAGCTCTCCCCGCGCGAGCGGGAGCAGGTGCTGAAGCAGGGCCGCCGAAAAGTGCTCAACCGCGGCCAGACGCTGTTCAGCCAGGGCGGCAAGCATGACGGCATCTGGCTGATCGAGAGCGGCCGTATCCGGGTGTTCTACACCTCCCCACTCGGGCGCGAGATCACGCTGGCCTATTGGCACGTCGGCAATTTCGTCGGCGGGCCGGAAGTGTTCGAAGGCACCGTGCATCAATGGTCCGGTGTTGCGTCCAGCAATTGCAGCGTCGTGCACCTTCCCGGAAAGGAGCTGCGATCCCTTGCCGTCGAGATCCCGAACCTTGCGATCGGCCTGATCGAAGGCCTGACGTTCAAGGGCAAATGCTATTCGGCTCTCGCGCAGATGCTGGGAACGCGCTCGATCACGCAGCGCCTTGCGCATTTGCTGCTGCATCTCGTCGAGCTCTATGGCGTCGAGGACGCCGATGGCCGGGTGATCGCGGCCGCCTTCACCCATGCCGACATCGCACACATGGTCGGGGCCACCAGGCAATGGGTCACGATCAGCCTGAAGCGGATGCAGGAAAAGGGAATCGTACAGACCAAGCGGTCACAGATCGTGGTCTGCCGGACGGACGTGCTGGAGGAGATGCGCGGCCACGCATCCGACTGACCGAATTTGCGACCATCGCCCCTGCACAGGCAAGCGGCTTTATAGTGCAGAACTGCTCAAGGAGTATGCAATCAGCTTTTCCCGGCAACTAATCGACTGCAGCGCTCATTCCGGATTTGCCCTGTCCGGGCCCTCACCCAATCATGGCAACCACAGCACATCCAACCGAATGAGGATGAGAATGGTCCGCCGTCTTCCCACGCTCTCGATCGCGACGTCGGCGACGTCGCTGGCCCTTCTGGTCGCGCAGCCGGCCTCGGCGGAAACCGTCACGCTCGGCATTGGAACGCAGGATACGACAACCAACACGGTGACCGCCGGTGTCGTCATCCGCCAATTGCACCTGCTCGAGAAATATCTGCCGAAAGACGGCAAATACAGCAACATCAAGTTCGAGCTGGAGTGGCAGAACTTCACCTCCGGCCCGCCCGTCACCAACGCGATGATGGCGAACAAGCTGCAGATCGGCATGATGGGCGACTATCCGCTGATCGTGAACGGCTTCACCTTCGAAAGTAACCCGGAAAGCAAGAGTCGGCTGATCGGTATCGCCGCCTACAGCCTGTCCGGCTCCGGCAACGGCATCGTCGTTCACAAGGACTCGCCCTACTATGATCTCGCCGATCTCAAGGGCAAGCTCGTCAGTGTGCCGTTCGGCTCCGCCGCCCATGGCATGGTGCTGAAGGCGATGCAGGACCGTGGCTACACGTCCGACTTCTTCCAGCTCGTCAGCCAGAGCCCGGAGGTCGGCTCGACCAATCTCCAGGAAAAGAAGATCGACGCCCATGCCGACTTCGTTCCCTTCGCCGAGTTGCTGCCGTTCCGCGGCTTCGCGCGGAAGATCTTTGACGGCGTCGAGACCAATGTCCCGACCTTCCACGGCATCGTGGTCCGCACCGATTTCGCCGAGAAATATCCGGAGGTCGTCACCGCCTATCTGAAGGCGGTCATTGCCGCCAATCAGTGGCTGCGCGACGATCCCAAGATCGCCGCGGAAAAAATCCAGGAATGGACCGGCATCAGCAAGGAAGTCGTGTACATCTTCCTGGGACCCAGCGGCAACATGACCACCGATCCCACGGTCAAGCCGGCATTGATCGACGCCGCCACCGCCGACGTCAAGGTTCTGCAAAACCTCGGCCGGATGAAGGAATTCGATCCGAAGAAATGGGTCGACGATGGCTATATCCGCAAAGCCTATGCCGAGATGAAGCTCGATTACGACGCTCAGCTCGCGAGCACCAAGAATTACGAGATCGCTGGCGCGGACGCCTTCTGCAAGAAGCCGATCACCGATCCGCGCAAGGCCGGCGAGGTCTGGGTGGATGATGCCGGCATCATGCCGTTTGCGTCAGCGGCGTGCACCTTGGGGGCCTATGCCGACTTCAAGGCCAAGGGCAAGAAGATCAACGTCGCCTACGTCTTCGACACCACGCGCGGCATCAAGCTATTCGCCGACCAGGCCTTCTTCGCGGTCGGCGATGGCGACGTCGCGCCGTTCCTGCTGAAGAAGGACGCAGAAGCCTATGCCGCCAAGTTCGGCGGCAGGGTGCTGGGCTTCGACGACGCGGTGAAGGCGGCAGTCGGCGGAGGCAAGACGTGAGCAGTCCCGCCATCCTCAGACATCCCGAGGACAGCATGCCGGCAACAGCCATTGCGGAGACGGGTCCGGAGCCCGTCGCCACCCCGCCCTCCTTCGGAACGCTCGCGCTGCGCTGGTATCGACTGAACCGCAGCGGCCTGCGCGCGATCGCGATCGGCATCACCTCGCTGCTGGCGTTCCTCCTGGTCTGGCACCTGCTCACGACCTATCGCGTCGTGTTCTTCGTGCGCTTCACCAACGTGCCCTCGCCGCTCGCGGTCTATGCCAGCTTCATCAAGGCGATCCACGATCCCAAATTCCTGATGCACATCGTCTTGAGCTGCCGGCGCATCCTCGTCGGCTTCTCCCTCGCAGCCATCATCGGGGTGCCGCTCGGTCTGGTGATGGGTCGCTTCAAGCTCGTCCATGAGGTCATCTTCCCGGTCGCCGAAGTGCTGCGACCGATCCCGGCAATCGCGTGGGTGCCGATGGCGATCATGCTGTGGCCGACCAACGAGCAGAGCATCGTCTACATCACCTTCCTCGGCTCGTTCTTCCCGATCCTGGTGAACACACTTCACGGCATGACGCTGGTCGATCCCGTGCTAGTGCGCGCTGCGCAGTGCCTCGGCGCGAGGGAGCGCTCGATCTTCCGCGAGGTGTACTTTCCGGCATCGCTGCCGCACATCTTCACCGGTCTTACGGTCGGCATGGGCGTGGCCTGGGTATCGCTGATCGCGGCCGAGATGATCTCCGGCCAATACGGCATCGGCTATTTCACTTGGGAGGCCTACTCGCTGGTCCAGTACGCCGACATCGCGCTCGGCATGATCGCAATCGGCGTTCTCGGCCTGGGATCGAGCCTGCTGATCCGGGGCGCCGGACAATTGGTGATGCCGTGGAGAGCGAAATGAGCGAGATCCCCGCCAAGGCACCGCAGGGCCATATCGAAGTCAGAAGCTTCTCCCTCAGCTATGACAGTATCGAGGGACCGGTCCAGGCCGTCACCGATACACAGATCCATGTGAAGCCAGGCGAATTCGTCTCGATCGTGGGGCCCTCCGGCTGCGGAAAGTCGACGCTGCTCAACGCGGTCGCGGGCTTCCTTAAACCCACCACAGGGATCGTCACCGTCGACGGCGAGCGTGTGAGCGGTCCCAGCGCCGAGCGCGGCATGGTGTTCCAGCAATATTCGCTGTTTCCCTGGAAGACGGTGCGGGAGAACGTCGAGTTCGGGCTGAAGATGCGCGGCATGCCGCGCTCGCAGCGCGAGCGCGCCGCCCGGACGCTGCTCGGGCTGGCGGGCCTGGAAGCCTTCGAGAAGCACTATCCGGAAAAGCTCTCAGGCGGCATGAAGCAGCGCGTCGGCATCGTCCGCGCGCTCGCGACGGGGCCGAAAGTGCTGCTGCTGGACGAGCCCTTCGGTGCGCTCGACGCCCAGACCCGCGTCATCATGCAGCAGATCCTCACCAATATGTGGCAGCGGCTGAAGATCTCGGTGCTGTTCGTCACCCACGACATCGACGAGGCGATCTTCCTGTCCGACCGCGTCTACTGCATGACCGCGCGCCCCGGCTCGATCAAGGCGGAGATCCCAATTCCGCTGGAACGGCCGCGGCAGCAATCGATGATGATGTCCTCGGAATTTTTGGCGCTGCGCCGCGGGCTGATGTCCCTGATCCGCGAGGAGAGCCTGAAGGCGATGGGCGGCGAGATCAACGACCTCGGCATGCGGGGATTGAACATCGAGCTGCACGGCCAGTCTTTGGCCGAGGTACTTTAGGCGAAGAACACCCCAAACCCGCACTGATCTAGATGCTGCGATAGCGCGCGATAGCTGAGAGATCCGGCACTATTCCGAGCCCCGGGTCGTCACTCAGCTGAACCATGCCTTCACGCACGTCGATCAGGGAGCCGCAAAACAAATCGCGCAGCGGATTATCGTTGGCGTCGACCTCCAGCCAGCCATCTCCTCCGATACCGGCCAGCAGATGAGCCGAGGCAAGCAGTCCAATGCCGCCGCCGAGATAGTGTGGGCAAAACGTCTTGCGCACGTCGAGAATGTCACGCGCCAGCCCGGCACAGACCGTGAGTCCGCCCCATTTCGCGATGTCCGGCTGAACCACGCCGAGCACGTCCTCGGTCAGCACCTGCCTGAAGCCTTCGACGCTCGAGATGTTCTCGCCGGCCGCAATCGGCATGTCCGCGCCTGCCCGCAGTCTTTGCCATTCTTCGCGTGGCCGATCGGCGCGGATGGGCTCTTCCAGCCAGCGCAGATCGAACCCGCCGAGCCGCTCCAGCATCTGAAGCGCCTGTTCGACCGACCAGCCCTGATTGGCGTCCGCCGCGAGCATGCCCGCGCCGACGATCTGGCGCAGGGCTGCGAGATTGGCGAGGTCGATGTCGGCGCCGAATCCGACCTTCAGCTTCAACGCGCGATGACCTCGCTCGAGTGCGGTTTCGGCCGTCTGCGTGGCGCCGCCGGGATTGATGCCGCTGGCATAGACCTTGATCGTGCTGCCGTGCCCACCGAGCAGCCGCCACAGCGGCAAACGCCGACGGCGCGCCGAGAGGTCCCATAGCGCGAGATCGATGCCCGCGATCGCCTGCGCAAACGGACCGGGTTCGCCGCATTGCAGCGCCAGCACTTCGGTGCCCCCACTCAGGCTCTCGAAGGCTTGAGCCGGACCGTCGAACTTGCGCCCGACGAGACCCGGTGCGAGCACCTCGTTCACGAGCCGTGCGCGATGCTCCGCACCCGGCGCGGGAAAATTCGACCAGGCTTCGCCCCATCCCTCGACGCCATCTTCATCGACAGCACGAATGAAGACAGCGGGGCGGTTGAGCATGCGGCCGAACGACGTCACCACCGGCGTTGCCAACGGATAGCGATAGCAGAACGCTTCGATCGAGCGGATTGTGAAGCTGTCAGACGTCATGTTGCAGATCCTGCGATCGGGATCAGACCACGCGGAACGGCCATCAGCTCAATACGCGCGCGCGAAGTCCCCTTCCCGCTTGATATCAGTAAATACGGGAAAGCGCGCCTTCCACGGCGTTCCCTTGGCCTTTGTCAGCTCGTTGAGCCGTTCGAGCACACCAAGGCCGTCCTTGCGCAGGCTGGCGGCAACCGCCGCGCGGTCCGGGAAATTCTTCAAGACGGCATCGAGCCAGATCGTGCGGCCCGCCAAAAACCCGCCCGCGCCCGCGGCATAGGCAAAGTCGAGCACCCGTTCGAATTTCTCGGGCGCAGCACCGCCGGAGAGCAGCACCCAGGGGATGCTGCGCGCGCGGCAGATGTCGCCAATCGCATCGAACTCCGTCTGCGCGGCTTTCGCCTCGGCGCTGCCATCCCGGGCAGGCAGACTGTTGGCCGCCAGCGGGCTCTCCAGCTTCAGAAGGTCGACGCCATATTCCGGCTTGGCGAACTCGCGCACGCTCTCGATGACCAGATCTGGAAGTTTTCCGGGCGACTCCACGTAGTCGGCAGTGTGATTGGCACTGCCGAGGAACGGATAGACCAGCAGTTCCAGGACGTAGGGAATGTCGTGACGGGCGCAATCCTGCCCGATCTCGCGAACGAACCGCTTCTGATGCTCAATGACCGCAGCATCGGCGTCCGGCCGGTACCACGCCAGCACCTTGACAGCGTCGCCGCCCATGGCGCGGATCTTCTCAACGCTCCAATCGGTGATCGCCCGCGACTTGCGTCCGCCCGACGTCTCATCCACCCGGTGCTCTTCAAGGGTCATGATGAGACCGCAACGCGGCGGCAGAAGATCGATTGCCGCGGGCACCGCGAAATTCGGATCGAACAGCATCGAGCTGCAATGCGGCGCGAGGTTCTCGACGAGCAGACGCTTTGCTGCCGTCACGTCGGAATATTCGACCTGGTCCCGCGTAATCCCCTTTGCTTTCGCAATAGCATCAAACAGCGGCGGCCGCTGATCCAGCGCGACCATGCGAAAATGACCGTCCGCGTCGGCCAGACGCGCCAGGCCGCGGTTCTTTCCAATCGTTCTCATGGCTTCGTCCTCATGAATGCAAGACACTCGTTGATGGTGGGGATTCCGTTGCGTCCGCCTGCGTGGCGGCATTTCATCGCGGCCGCCGCAGCCGAAAACGCCATCGCGTCGCGCACGTCGAGACCGGCGCCGATCGCGAGGGCATAAGCGCCATGGAAGACGTCGCCGGCGCCGGTGGTGTCGACCACATCGACCGCGAAGGCCGCCTGTCGGTGCAGGCAGCCGTTCTCGTACCAGCTCACGCCCTCTTCACCGCGCGTGACGGCGATGATGCGACACCCGAAGCGGGCGAGCGCGGCGAGGGTTTCATCCTTTGCCGAGCCGCCAAAAGCCGTGAGCGCGGGCTCGGAGAAGATTGCATGGTCTGTCAGGGGCAACAGCCGCTCGAACACCTCGGCATCGGCCATGTCGCCGTCGAGCACCGTCGGGATCCCGCGCGCGCGGGCTTCGCGGAACAACGTCGCGGCCCCCTCGACCCAGCGCGGATCCGCCAGCACCGAGGATGCGCGGGCAACGGTCTCCAGCGGCAGCCAGTCGGCTGCTTCCGGATAGAGACCGCGGAAATTGACGATCTGCCGTTCGCCGGAATTGTCGACGATGACACCGGAGACGGACGAGCGGCCGTCCGCAAACAGCCGGAAATTCTCGATGTCGACGCCTTCCGCGGTGAAGGCCGACTTCATCTCGTGCCCGGCAGCATCATTCCCTGCCCGCCCCCAGAACGCGACGGATGCGCCGAGCTTTGCGACCGCAACGCTCGCATTGGCGGCCATGCCGCCGCCGAGCGTGCCGTACTCGACGGCCTTGATCTTCTCGCTTCCACCCGAGAACGGCCGGTCGACGCGCCAGACCTGGTCGAGCGCAGACAACCCGAGACAGATCACGTGCACGGGCCTCGCCTTGGACGCGACGTCCGCCAGCGCCGAGAGATCGCCGATGTTGACCAATGCGCTCACCGCACGACCTGTCCATTTGCGGCATCGAACAGATGCGTCTTGCCGGGCTGCGGTCGCAGATTGATGCGATCGCCGACCTTCGGTCGTAGCGACGGATCGACCCGCGCGATGGATGCCGCGCCGGCGAGATCGAAATGGATCAGCGTGTCCGAGCCGAGCGGCTCAACGAGCTTGACATTCACTGTAATGCCGTCGGCAGCATCGGTGGCAACGGCAAAATGTTCGGGGCGAATGCCAAGCACAGCCCTGCCGGCATGCCGCAGCCCGTTTGCCGTCTCCTCGCCCAACGGCACCACCGTTCCGCCTTGCGAAAGGATCGCACGCTCCTGTCGCCATTCGACCGGGAAGAAATTCATGGCTGGCGAACCGATGAAGCCGGCGACGAACTGGTTGGCCGGCCGCTCGTAGACCGCCTCGGGCGTGTCGTATTGCTGGATCGTGCCGCTCTGAAGCACCACGATGCGGTCGGCCATGGTCATGGCCTCGATCTGGTCATGCGTCACGAAGACCATGGTGGTCTTGAGTTCCTGCGACAGCGCCTTGATCTCTGCGCGCACCTGCCCGCGCAGCTTGGCGTCGAGATTTGAGAGCGGCTCATCGAACAGGAAGGCTTTTGGATTGCGCACGATCGCACGCCCCATGGCGACGCGCTGGCGCTGGCCGCCGGAGAGCTCCTTCGGCTTGCGGTCGAGATACGGCTCGATGTGCAGCAGCGCCGCCGCGCGCTTCACCCGCGCGTCGATCTCCGCCTTCGGCGTTCCCCGCAGCTCCAGCGCAAAGGACATGTTGTCGTAAACCCGCATGTGCGGATAGAGCGCGTAATCCTGGAACACCATCGCGATGTCGCGCTGCGCCGCCTGTACGCCGTTGACGCGCGTGTCGCCGATGTAGAGGTCGCCGGAGGAAATGGGCTCGAGACCTGCGATGATCCGGAGCAAGGTCGACTTGCCGCAACCGGACGGGCCGACGAAAACCACGAATTCGTGGTCCGCGATCTCCAGATTGAGATCGGGGATCACAGTGAAATTGCCGTAGCGTTTGGTAAGGTTGCGGATCGAGATCGAGGCCATGATCGCTTAGTCCAGCGCCAGTACAGGCTTGATCAACTCGCCCTTGGCGAAGCGGGCGAAGTTCTCGGGCAAAGCGGACAGGCCGAACTCGCCGTCGACGAGAACGCGGTATTCGTCCTTGTACCTGCGCAGCAGTTCGACGTTAGGCTCGAAATCCGAGACCGGGAAGTAGAAGGTCCGGATCATGTAGAAGTCCTTGCGGCGGAACACCTTGCCTTCCTCGATGGTCCAGGGCGCGGCGTTCTCGCCGACCAGCACCAGCGCCCCGCGCGGCAGGACGAGCTCGATGCCGAGATTGCGTGCCGCATGCGCACCGGAGCATTCCATGATGAGGGCGAACCGTTTCGATGTGTCGCCGACCGGATGCGGTTTCGCGCCGAACGATCGGGCGATATTCAAGCGTGCGGCGTTCGGATCGGCCACATGGATGTCATCATAGCCGAGACTGCGGAGTGCCAGCACGACGCCGAGACCGACAGGCCCCGCTCCCATCACGAGGACCGCACCTGCCTCGTCCGGCGGCACGACACGACTGACGAACCGGACGGCGTGGCCGGAGGTGCCGATGGTGTCGAGCAAGAGCGGCGCGAGGCTGTCTTCGATATCGTCGGGCACCGGCAGCAGGCAATTCTCCGGCACCGGCACGTATTCGGCGTAGCCGCCCGGCCTGTTCCAGCCGATCAGGCTCGAGACCTCCAGGCACATCTGGGTGTCGCCGCGCTTGCAGGCCGCACAGTGGTCGCAGTGCAGCGGGATATAGACGGCGCAGCGGCGGCCATGCAGGCGGTGGCCGGGCTGCTCGACCACGCCAAAAATCTCGTGACCGGCGGTGAACTCGGCGCCCTTGTGCCAGAGCTTGAAGTCGGAGCCGCACAGCGCGGTGCGCGAGACCCGCACCAGCACCTCGCCTGCCCCGACGTCGGGCATCCGCACCGGCTCGATGGTGATGCGTTCGTGACCATGGAACACCGCCGCCTGCATGATCGCGTTCGGACGAGGCATTTCGTTCATCAGATACCTAACCTTTCACCGCGCCGAGCGTCAGCCCGGACACCAGCCAACGCTGAACCAGAGCCGCCAGCACCAGCGGCGGCAATGCGATCAGCGTCGCCGCGGCCATCAGGGCGCCCCATTGCGTCGAGCCCTCGCCGATGAAATTGAAGGCGGCCGCGATCAGAGTCTTGGTGTCGCCATTGGAGAGCACCAGCGCAAACAGGAAGTAGTTCCACGAGAATACGAAGGCGAGTATGGCCGAGACGGCGATGCCGGACGCCACCAGCGGCAGCGCGATGCGCCAGAGGATGCGGGTGACCCCGCATCCATCCACCTGCGCCGCCTCGAACACGCTACGTGGAATGGCATCGAACGACGGCAGCAAAACCCAGATCACGATCGGGAGTGTGATCACCGCGTGGCTGAGGATCAGCGCCGTGTACGACCCGATCATGCCGACCTGCCGGAACATGACGTACCACGGCAGCAGGAATAGCGTTCCCGGTGCCATGCGCGCCGCGAGCGTCAGGATCGCCGGCCACGAAATACGCGTCCAGGAGACGACGAACGCGGCAGGGATTCCGAACAGGAGCCCAAGCGCGGTCGAGCCGACGGTGACGATCAGGCTGTTGAGGGCGTAGCTCAGGAACGGCGTCGTCTTGGTCAGCTCGACATAATTGTCCAGCGTCGGCGTGAAGATCAGTGTCGGCGGATAGGCCGTCACCTCGAAGGACGGCTTGAAGGAGGACAGCACCATCCAGACCGTTGGCGTCATGATGATCACGCCGGCCAGCACGAGTTGCACCAGGTTGAGCCAGCGTATCCAGCGGTCGGTGTTGACTGCGTCGGTCATGAGATCACCACGCTACCGCGCCGCGCAGGCGGTTGAAGGCGAGCACGGCGCCGAACACGATCGCGGTCAGCGTCAGCATCAACGCGCTGGCATAGCCGATGTTGAAAAACTCGAAGCCGACCCGGAAGCCGTAGATATTGAGCGTATTCGAGGCGTTGCCGGGGCCGCCCTGGGTCGTGATGTAGATGATGTCGAAGAAGCGCAGGAGATCGACGCTGCGCAGGATGGCTGCAGTGACGATGGTCGGCAGCAGCAGCGGCAGCGTGATGCGCTGGAAGGTCTTGAACGCAGATGCGCCATCGATCTGCGCGGCCTCGTAGACGCTCGGCGGCAGAGATTGCAGGCCGCCGAGCACGATCAAGGTGACGTACGGCGTCCATTGCCAGCTATCGATCAGCGCGACCGTCGGAATGACCCATGTCGGCGACGCCATCCAGTCCGATGGCGGCAAGCCGAGCGATTGCAGGATGTAATTGGCCGCGCCCAGCGACGGATCGAGAATCACGAGCCACATCATGCCGGCGACCACCGGCGGCATCATGAAGGGCGAGATGAACAGCGAGCGCACGATCCCAGGAAGGCGCTTGGCATGAAACAGCACCAACGCAAGCCAGACGCCGAAGACGAGCTGCAGCACCAGCGAGAGCACGAACAATGCAATGGTGATCCACAACCCATGCCAGAACTCGACGTCGGAGATCAGCTTGGTGTAATTGGCAAGGCCGGCAAAGGACTGCTTGCCGGTCGAAGAGAAAGTCTGGAAGCCGAGCCAGATCGTATAGACGACCGGAAATGCGATCATCGCGACCGTGAAGATCACGGCCGGTGCCGAGAGCGCCGCCATTTCCAGCTTCTGCCGGTCCTGCGTGAGTGTCGCAGCCGTATCAGACATGTATTCCTGTCCTCGATCGAGTTAGGTGCCGGCCGGCGCGGACACCAGCCGGCACCAGGCGGTCAGTTCAGCGCGATCAGCGCGTCCAGCGCCTTGTCGGCGTCCGCACAAGCCTGATCGACGGTCTTCTGCTTCAGGATCAAATCCTGCACCGCCTGACCAATGAACTCGCGCGATTGCGGATTGGCGACGATGGGATAGCCGACTTCGGACGAGCCCTTGGTGGCGAGCACATCGAGCGCGGCCTGCCATTCCTTGCGCACCGGCTCCTCGTCGATCCATTTGCGATATTCGGGGTCCTTGGCGACGGACGGACGCGGCGGGGCAATGCCCTGCAGGGCCATCTTCTTCTGCACCTCGGGGCTCGTCGCCCACTGCACGAAGTACCAGGCCGCATCGGGCTGCTTGCTGTGCGAGGACACCGCCATGCCCCAGCCGATCGTGGTCGGCACCTGGCCGGCCTCGCCCGCCGGGAACGGCAACAGGCCGGTGTCCTTCAGGCGCGCGCCGCCTTCCATCACCGTGCGCAATTCATTCGAGGATTCGAACGCCATCGCCGCGCGGCCGCCGCGATACAGCGCCGAAATCTGCTGGAAGCTATAATTGACGACGCCGGGCGGTCCGAAGTCGCGCAGCAACCGGCTATAGGTGTCGAGCGCCTCCTTGCCCTTGGCCGAGCACAGGCTCGACTTGCCGCTCGCGATATACGTGCCGCCGATATTGTGCAGCATGTTGCTGAAGGTGTAGGCGATCGCAGGCTTGAGGCCACGCGAGACGAACGGCGTCACCGTGCTGTCGCAGGTCTTGATCTTCTCGGCGGCGGCCTCGACGTCCTTGATGGTCTTCGGCGCCTCGAGGCCGCACTTCTTGAAGATATCGGTGCGGTAATAGAAAATCGGGCCCTCGATGTTCATTGGCATGCTGGTCAGCTTGCCGCCGAACGTCGCGGCCTTCAGCAAGGCCTGGCTCAACCCCGCCGGATCGTAGTCCTTGGCGACCTCGTTCTTGGCCATCGCGGTGAGATCGCCGTACCAGCCGGCAGCGGCGAATTGCTCGCCTTCGCGCGAGGGCAGCGTCATGAACACATCAACCTCGTCGCTGTTCGCATTCATGACGGTGACCAGACGCTGGCGCATCTGCTGTTCCTGATAGCCGTCGACCTTGAGGGTCATGCCGGTCAGCTTCTCGAAATCGGCCTTATAGGTGAGCAGCGCCTGCGAAACCGGATTGTTGTTGGCGAGAAAGGTGACGGTCTTGCCCTTGAACTTCATCCAGTCGAAATCGGCTGCGCGCGCCTGCGCGCTGACGGCGGCAATCGCAAGAACGGGCAACGCGACGCGCGTCGCGAGCATCCTGACTTTCATCGAACTCTCCTCCCGCTGGCCGCATTATGCTGTCGGCACTTTCTGAAAACGGTTACATCCTAAGCGCCAACGCACCTCTGTCAAGCGATAGACAATCGATCCTTTGTGCGGCATTATCGCAATTGTTCTGCTTACCTCGCTCGTGAGACGATATTGTAACGTTACATTATGAACGCACCGTCCGCCAAATTGACGAAGCAAGGCATCCGCGCCGTCGCGGCACGAGCCGGCGTGTCGACGGCATCGGTCTCGCGTGCGCTCAACAATCCCGATGCGGTGAGCCCGTCCCTGCGCGCGCGCATCGCGCAGGCAATCGAAGCCGTCGGTTACATCCCGCATGCGCCGGCCCGCATTCTGTCATCGCGGCGATCGCGTACGCTTGGCGCGATCGTGCCGACGATCGACAACACGATGTTCGCGCGCGGCATCGCCTCGCTGCAAAAATACCTCTCCTCGGTGGGTTACATGCTGTTTCTCACCACGAGCGGATACGATCTCGACGTCGAGCTGCAACAGGCCCGCAACCTGATCGGCCGCGGCGTCGATGGCCTCGTGCTGCGGGGCGACTGCCATCACGAGGGGTTGCGCAAGCTACTCGCGGACAATGCGGTGCCTTTCATCAATGTCGGGATCTATCAGCCCGACCGGCCCTACCCTTGCGTCGGCACGAACAACGAGGCCGCCGCCCATCGGGCGGCCGAGCATGTTATCGAGCTCGGCCATCGCCGGATCGGAATCGTTTCCGCGCTTCAGCGCAACAACGACCGCGCCGGCGCCCGCGTCGCCGGCTTTCGCCGCGCGCTCGCGGAGAACTGCCTGGAGCTGCCTCCGGAATGGCATGTCGAGGTGCCCTATACCCTGGACGACGCGCGCGAGGCGGCCCGCCATCTCCTCAACCTCAAGAATCGCCCGACGGCCGTGGTCTGCGGCAACGACGTCATTGCCTATGGCGTCCTGTTGGAAGCGGAGCGCAGCGGCTTTTCGGTGCCGCGTGATCTGTCGGTCGTCGGCTTCGACGACCTCGACTGGAGCCGCCATTTGCGACCGAGCCTGACGACGATCCAGGTCCCAACCGACGAGACCTGGCAGCGGGCCGGAGAATACCTGGTGCGCAGCCTCGCCGGCGAGCAGACCATCATGCATCGCGAGATCGACTTCTCGCTGGTGGTCCGGGAATCGACGGCTCCGCCTCCTGCAATCCCGAAGTGAGATCCCCCGATGAGTGCCAGCTTTTCTCTCACCCCCGGCTTTCATGCCGTCGTGATCGGTGGCGCCGGCGACATCGGCGCCGCGATCAGCAACCAGTTCTGCGACCTCGGGGCGACGGTGACCGCCACAGGCGTCAATGACGCCGATCTCGCACGCTCCCTGCTCAAGCCGCGCGCCGGACTTGCGCTCACGACGCTCGATGTCACGAGCGATGAAGCCGTCGGGTCACTCGCCGGGCAGCACCAACGCGTCGACGCGTTGATCAATTGTGCCGGCATCCTGGCGCGGGACAAGGAATACGAAATCGAGACCTTCATGAAAGTGCTCGACGTCAATCTCACGGGCACGTTCCGGACCTGCATGGCGTTCCGCTCGCAGCTGGCGAAGATGAAAGGATCGATCGTCAACATCGCCTCGATGAATGCAACTCTGGCTCTGCCGCGGATTCCTGCCTATTGCGCCAGCAAGGGCGGCGTCGTGATGCTGACCAAGGCGCTGGCCCTGGCGTGGGCCGAAGACGGCATCCGCGTCAACGCCGTTGCGCCCGGCTATGTCGAAACCGCGATCAATGCAGCCGGCCGCACCGACCGCGCCCATTATCAGCGCATCGCCGACCGCACCGCGTTCAAGCGCTGGGGCCAGCCCGAGGACATCGCCGGTGCCGTCGCCTTCCTCTGCATGCCGGCCTCGCAATACGCGACCGGAACGGTGGTCGCGGTGGATGGCGGGTTTCTTGCGGGGTAGTGGCTGGCGCGGCCGCAGGTGCAGCCGCGCCGATCCAGCTCAGCGGAAGTTGCCCTTGGTTTCGGGGATCACGATCGCGCCGATCAAATAGATCACGAACACGCCGACTGCGAAGGAGGCCAGCGACATCGGAATCTCCGCGGGGCTGCCGCTTACCAGCGAAACGAACGTCGGCATCATACCGCCCAGCGCAAAGCCGATGTTCCATGACAGGCCGGTGCCGCTGGCGCGGAGCGCCGTGGGGAAACGCTCGTTCAGGAAGATCAGCACCGGCGCATAGCCGGCATTGCCGATGAACGCGATGGCAAGCGCAAGAAGCGTGATCTGCGTGGTGTCCTTGGTCGCGGCGAGGTTCAGATAGCACAGCGGCAACAGCACCGCCGCCAGGACCCCGATCAGCAGGAACGTCTTCTTGCGGCCGATGAGATCGCTCAGCGCGCCGACCAGCACCGCGGCGAAGAACGCCGAGACGCTGGCGCCCATCAGGATCAGCGAAGAGATCTGGTTCGGAACCGCGTTGATGACTTTCAGGAAGCTCGGCAGGTACCCCGAGGTCAGATAATACCCGGCGCCGCCGCCGAAGGTAATGAGCAGGTTGATCAGCAGGACGCCGCGATACTCGCGGGACAATACGTCCTTGACCGGCGCCTTCGAGACCTTCGCCTGCTTGTTGCCCTGCTGGCGCTTGAGCTCCTTGAAGTAGGGAGATTCTTCAAGATTACGGAAGATGAACCAGCCGAGCAGCGAGCTCAGCAGACCCGAGAAGAACATGAAGCGCCAGCCCCAGACGGCAAAGGCATCTCCGGGGAATACCGAGGACGTGATCAGGAAGATGAAGGACGCCAGCAGCGCGCCAATGCCGGCGCCGCCGCCGCCGACCAGGCCCGACATCGCGCCGCGCCAATGCGGCGGCACCGATTCCGTACCGATCGTGTGGGTCGAGGCTACGACACCACCGACGAACACGCCCTGCACCAGGCGTAGGATCAGGAATACGATGGGAGCGATCACGCCGACCTGCGCAATGGTCGGCAGCAAGCCGAACGCGGCCGTGCTGATGCCGACGCCGATGATGGCGATCAGCATCGCCTGCTTGCGGCCGTGCACGTCGGCGTAGTGCCCGAACACCGCCGAACCGAGCGGTCGCATCAGCAGCGTAACGGCGAACGAACCGTAGACCGCGGCGAGCGACAGCGCCGCATTGCTCGACGGGAAGAACAGCGCGCCAACCACCGGCGCCACATAGAGCAGAATGAACAAATCGAACAGGTCGAGTGCCCATCCGAGCACTGATGCGATGATCGCATTGACCATCTGCTTGTTATCCGTCGATGCCCGTGCACCGGCGACCGGCATATCCATCTCAGCCATTTTGTTTTACCCTCCCCGTTTGAATAGGGCCGCGATCCGCGCCATTGCGAACCGCGGCAGCTTGTTGCGTCGCGTATCAGCGACCGGCGAATTTCGGCGGACGCTTGGCGTTGAAGGCCTCGACGCCTTCCCTGAAATCTTCCGACTGGCGCAGACGGCTGTAGCAATGGCCTTCGAGCTCGATGGCGATGGCGAGCGTCGAATCCTCGGTGTCGTTCAGGAGTTTCTTGGCGGTGCGCTGCGCCAGCGGCGAGAAGCTGCGGAGCTCGTCGACGAGCTTGTCGGTCGCCTTCTCCAGTTCGGAATCGGGCACGCATTCGGTGGCGATGCCCCACTCCAGCGCCTGCTTCGCCGAGATGCGCTTGGAGCGCATCACGATGTCCTTGGTGCGGGTGATGCCGACCATCTTCTGCAGCCGCGCCGACCCGCCGGAGCCCGGGATCTGTCCGAGCTTCTGCTCGGGCAGCGCGTACTGCGTGGTCTCCGAGGCGATACGGAAGTCGCAGGCCAGCGACAGCTCGAAGCCAACGCCGAAGCAATAGCCGCGATTGGCGACGATGACAGGCTTGGCGCAACGCGCCGGCGCGGCGATGTTCCAGGCGAGCTTGGAGACGTGCTCGGGGCTCGCTTCCATGAAGCCTCCGATATTGCCGCCGCTCGAGAAATGCTCGCCCTCTCCGCGCAGCACGATGATGCGCACGCGCGGATCCTCGTCGAGAGTCTCGAAGGTCAGCCGGAGCTGGTCGCGCTGCGGCATCGCCACGACGT
The DNA here is from genome assembly GCF_900114915.1 of Bradyrhizobium sp. Rc3b. Classification (GTDB taxonomy): domain Bacteria; phylum Pseudomonadota; class Alphaproteobacteria; order Rhizobiales; family Xanthobacteraceae; genus Bradyrhizobium. The sequence continues at coordinate 31,370 of NZ_FOUS01000019.1, read as the reverse complement.
TGTAGGGCGGACGTCCCAGGATGATGTCCGCGCGCTCATGCGCCTCATCGATCTCGACTTTGAACCCATCGAGCTTGGCGAGCCGAGGATCGGCAAAAGTATAGGGTGACGGCATTTTCGCTTCCTTCTGTTGATGCGTGACGATCAAGCGCCGTCCGATGGCGGCCGGCGCTCGGTCTCGTATTCTCCGGCGACGAGCAGGCGCCGCAGCAGCTTGCCGACCGGCGATTTCGGAATCGCGTCGACGAAGACGTAGCGGCGCGGCCGCTTGAAATTGGCGAGGCCCGAGGTGCGGCAGAACTTCTCCAGCTCGATCTCGGAAACGTTGCGATTGCGCTTGACGAAGGCGGCGACGACCTTGCCCCATTTTTCGTCGGCGACGCCAACCACCGCGACCTCGTCGACGGCCGGGTGCAGCGACAGGCAGCTCTCGATCTCGACCGGCGAGACGTTCTCGCCGCCGGTGATGATCATGTCGTCGACGCGGCCCGTGACGAACAGGTCGCCGTCCGGATCGATAAAGCCGGTGTCGCCGGTGAAATACCAGCCCTCGCGCAGCGACTTGGCGTCGGCCTCGGGGCGGCGCCAGTAGCCGTCAAAGGCTTCGTCGCCCGCGAGCGTGGCGATGATCTCACCCTCCTCGCCCACCGCGGCAAGCTCCGTCACCGAACGCGCGCCGATGCGCACGACCTTGACGTGCTGGTTCAGCCCGGCCTTGCCCGCCGAGCCGGGTTTTGCCGTAGCGTTCTGATCGATGGTGAAGGTGTAGATCTCGGAACTGCCGTAATGATTGACAAACAGCTCCGGCCTGAAGGCCTCGTTCAGCTTCTTCAGCAGGCCATCCGTCATCGAGGCGCCGGCAAAGCCGAGCTTGCGCACGCTGGAGACGTCGGTCCGGGCAAAGGCCCCGTGATGGACGAGATCGTGATAGAGCGTCGGCACCAGATAGAGATTGGTGATCCCTTCCCGCTCGATCAGCTCCAGCGCCTGGCGGCTGTCATAGCGCGGCAAGCAGATGAAGCTGCCGCCGATCAGCGACATCGCGAGCAACGAGCGGACGCCCATGGTGTGGTAGAGCGGCATCACGCCGAGCGTGCGCTCGCCGCGGCCGTAGAGGTTTTGCGCGACATGGGCGATCGCCGCGGCACGCTCGGCGCGATGACGCCGCGGCACGCCCTTCGGCCGCGAGGTTGTGCCCGATGTGTAGAGCATGATGGACCAGGCATCAGAGTCGACGCACGGCTCGGCGTCGAGCGCGCTGCCCCTGATAAGATCGGCAAAGCCCACCGCGTCGCCTGTGCCCGGATCGACCGACACGCGTAGCACCCGGCCGGCGAGCGCCGAACCCTGCACCGCCTCGGCAGAGACATCCTGGTAGAAAACTGCGCGGGCTTCGGCGTTCTCGATGCAGAAGTCCAGCTCGTCGGCCTTGGCTCGCCAGTTGATCGGGGTGATTACAAGTCCTGCGAACTGGCAGGCCCAATGCAGCGTCGCGGCCTCCCAGCGGTTTTGCAGCAGCGTGACGACGTGGTCGCCGGGCTTGAGGCCCAGGCGGCCGAAGGATGCGACCAAAGCAGAGACCTTGTCGTACCATTGCCGGTAGGTCAGGCGGAGATCGCCGTCGACCAGAGCGATGGCGCGCGGATCGCGCGCGGCGCTGGCCATGAAGCTGCTGGCGAGATCAAGCATCTGACGTCTCTTTTTTTGATGAAGCGAGCTGGGCGGCGGCTTCGAGGGCCGCCTGGATGATCGGCGTGTAGCCGGTGCAGCGGCACAGATGCCCGCTGAGGAGATCGCGAATCTCCGCCTCGGTCGGCGCCGGGTTCCTGGCGAGATAATGATCGAGCGACATCAGGATGCCGGCGGTGCAGAAGCCGCATTGGAGCGCGTGGTGACGGCGGAAGGCCTGTTGCAGTACGCCGAGACGATCGGCCGCGGGTGCAAGCCCTTCAACCGTCCTGATCTCGCAGCCATCGACCTGCGCCGCCAGCGTGAGGCAGGAACGGGTCAGCATGCCGTCGACGACGACCGTGCAGGCGCCGCAGACGCCGTGCTCGCAGCCGACATGGGTGCCGGTGGCGCCCAATCGGTGGCGCAGGAAATCGGACAGCAGCGTCCGAGGTTCGGCTTCCCCCGCGACGGGCTCGCCATTCAGCGAGACGTGGATGGGATGGCGGGCGTCGGATTTGAAACGGCTCATCGGAGAACCTCGCCGATCAGATCGCGGCCGATCATGCGCACGAGGTCGCGGCGATAGCGCGCGGTGGCATGGACGTCGTCGCGGGCGCCGAGCTCGTAGGCAAAGGCGTTGAGGGCATCGTCGACCGCGCTGCCCTCGAGTCGCGGCCAGTCCCGCGCGGTCGGGACGTCCGCAACGCCACCGACCGCGAGGCGGACGCCGGATGGCGTCTTCGTCGCGGCGCAGGCCACGATGGCAAAATCGCCGTGCCGGCGTGCGACCTCGCGGAACGCGAAGCGAGATCCATTGATGACCGGAAGCGAGATGCCTTCGATCAGCTCGTCGTCGCTGCGCGCCGTCAGCATCATGCCGGCGAAGAAATCCTTGGCCGCGACGCGGCGACGGCGCCTGGCACTACGCAAAAGCACCTCGCCGCCGAGCGCGACCAGCGCGAGCGGCATCTCGGCGCTGGGATCGGCATGCGCGAGCGAGCCGCAGATAGTGCCGCGGCTGCGGGTCTGCATGTGACCGACGCAGGGCAGCGCCAGCGCCACCAGCGGCAATGCCTCGGCCAGATCCGGCCAGGCCAGCAGATCGGCCTGGCGCACGCCGGCACCGATGACGACGGCATCAGTTTTACGCTCGATCTTGCGGAGCTCCGGGATCCGCATGATGTCGATCAGAAGCTTCGGCTTGGCGAGGCGCATGTTGAGCATCGCCATCAGTGACTGTCCGCCGGCGAGCACACGGGCATCGCCGCCTTGTTGCGCCAGCCCGTCAAGGACTTCGCCGACGGTCTCGGCGCGGAGATAGTCAAATGCGGGCGGCTTCATCGGCGCCCCCCGAACAGGCCGGCGACCTTCGCCAGCAGAGCCAACAGCGAGAAGCCGCCCGACGCACCACCACCGCCGGCCCTGCGGGCCAGCGCGGCGAAGAACTGGCCGATGATCACCCGCGTCGCGCCGTCGAGCAGCCGGCCGCCGATGCTTGCGATCTTGCCGCCGATCGCGGCGTCATAGCTGTAGGTCAGCTTCGTCCCGCCGCTGCCGTCGGGCGCGAGCGTGACGCGCCCCTCAGCGCTGCCGAAGCCGAGCGCGCCGGTGGCGCCGCCGCGCAAGGTGACCGCGCGCGGCGGATCGAGATCGAACAGCTCCACGTCGGCGCGATAGCGCCCGGTGACGGGTCCGATGCCGAGCGTGACGTCGGCGCGGAAATGCGTCTCGGTGATCTTGTCGACGCGCTGGCAGCCGGGAATGATCGATTGGAGCGTGGCGGGATCGAGCAGCATGACCCAGACCTGCTCGGGCGTCCCCCTCACCGAGGCCTGCCCTTCGCCGCGAAGCCGCCGATCTGATTCGCGCGCAGGCGCCGCGGCCACGCCATCCGCGGGAGGCGGCGGCTCGGCGCCGCGCACCAGCTCGGCAAGCCGCGCGGGCACCAGCGGCAACGTGATGTCGGCAACGCCGAGCGCGTCCGCAACCGCATTGGCGAGGCACACCGGCGTCGACATGCAATTGCCTTCGCCGACGCCTTTCGCGCCGAGTGGCGTGAACGGCGATGGCGTCTCCATGTGGAAGATCTCGGGCTCCGGCACCTCGGTGGTGGTCGGCAGCAGATAGTCCGCGAGCGTTCCCGTGAGGAAACTGCCGTCCTCGGCGTAGGCATATTCCTCGTAGAGCGCGGCACCGAGCGCCTGCGCGAAGCCGCCACGGATCTGGCCATTGACCATGCCGGGATGCAGGATGGTGCCGCAATCGTGCATGGTGACGTAGCGGTCGATCCGCGTCTGCAGAGTAATGCGGTCGATCTCGACGCCGCAGAAGTCGAAGATGAAGCCATGGCACAGCGAGGAGTTGATGCGGTCGTCCTCGCCGGGCGGCGTCAGCTCCGGCGGTGTCCAGAACACGGTCTCACGGATGGTCTGGCCGGCATCGTCAGGCAGCGAGCCCGGCGACCAATGACTGAGCGCAGCGACGCGCGAGAACGCGATCCGGTTTTCCGGATTTTGTTTTGAGGTCACGAAACCTCTCGCGAACACGATGTCCGCGGCCTCGACGTTGAGTTGGCTGGCAGCAATACGGGCGAGACGGCCGGCGACGCGCTCGGCCGCGATCTTGGCGGTGCCCGCCACCGCCGCAGCAAAACGGCTGGCATAGTTGCCCGACGCGATCGACCAGGCGTCCTTGGCGGTATCGATCTCGGTGTTGACGCGGATATCCTTCGGCTCAAGGCCGAAAACGTCGGCGACCACCTGCGACAGCACGGTGCGATGGCCCTGCCCCTGCGGCACGGAGGCGACGTGAACGGTGACGCTGCCGACCGGATCGAGGCCGACAGTGGCGGTCGCCTGCGCCCCGTTCTTCGGCCCGGCCTTGCGGCGCTCGGCGGCAGTCAGCACCGTTGTGATGTAACCCATATTGGAGACGCTGGGCTCCACCACCGCCGTGAAACCGATCCCGTAGAGACGCCCCTCTGCCCGCGCAGCGTCGCGCCGCGCCTTCAGTTCCGCAAGCCTGCCCTGCTCGACCGCGCGCGCGATCGCGTCCTGGTAGTTGCCGGAATCGAGCAACGCGCCGGTTGCGGTACGATAGGGAAAGGCACCTGCCTCGATCAGATTGCGCTCGATGACATCGAGCGGATCGAGACCGAGCCCGATCGCGATGCGCTGCACCAGGCGTTCCAGCGCGAAATAGACCTGCGGCCCGCCGAAGCCGCGGTTGAGGCCGGTCGGTGTCTTGTTGGTGACGACGACGCGGTTGCGGATCCTGACGTGGCCGATGTCGTAGGCCCCCGTCATGTTGCCGTGCATGCGGTAGAGCGTGGCGGGCTCGGGCGCGCGCAGATGCGCGCCGCAATCCTCGACCTGGTCCCAGTCGAGCGCGAGAATCTTGCCGTCGGCCGCAACCGCCGCGGCCAATGTCGTCGCGCGGTTGGTCGCTGACACCGACGCGGTGAGATGCTCGAGCCGGTCCTCGATCCACTTCACCGGCCGGCCCGTGACGCGCGCCGCAGCTGCGATCAGAACGATGTACGGAAACACACCCTGCTTGACGCCAAAGCTGCCGCCGGAATCCGGCGGCGTGCGCAGCCGCAGCCGATTGCCCGGCACCTTCAGTGCACGCGCAATCACGGTGTGAATGCTGAACGGCCCCTGAAAATTCGCGAGAACCTCAAAGGCATCCTCGCCGGCATCATGCGAGGCGACGACGCCATAAGTCTCGATCGGCGTGCAGGAGTTGCGGGGATAGCGGATGTCGATGGAGAAGCGATGCGGCGCATCCGCAAACGCTTTTTCAGGATCGCCGTAGCGGAACGCGCGGTCGCTGGCGAGATTGCCGGGAAAACCGTCGTGCAGGACCGGTGCACCCGGTGCTATCGCCCCGAGCGGGTCGACTGTGGCCGCTCGCGGGCGATACGCGACATTGATGAGTTCGGCTGCATCTTCAGCACGGGCACGATCAGTCGCCACGATCACGGCGACCGGTTCGCCGACATAGCGCACACGCTCGACCGCGATCGGCCAGCACTCGACCGGCGCCTTCACGCCGACGACGAGGCTTGTGGTGACCGCCTTGATCTGCTCGCCGGTCAGGACCGCGGCAACGCCCGGCAGCCGCCTGGCCGCTTCAACGTCGATCGAAACAATATCGGCGTGGGCGTGCGGCGAGCGCAGGATCGTCGCATGCAGCGTGCCGGGCTGGACGCCGAGATCGTCGATGAAGCGGCCGCGACCGCTGAGCAGCGCGGCATCCTCGACGCGTTCGATTGAACGCCCGACCCACGGCTTGTCGTCACCCTGATCAACCGAATTTGCGGATTGAACCGCGGCCTGCACCATGTCCCGGCATACCTCCCGACGCGTTCTCTGACGCGACGGCGACGTTTGTCAGGACAGGAGGCGCGAGGGCCATACCGCCCGCTCTCACGACTTACCAAATCGTCTCATTCGAGAGCGTGCAGCGCAATATCAGCCCGCAAGGATCAGCCCGCGAGGCGCGAGACGTTGCGAAATTCGCGCGGGCTGACACCGGCATGATCGCGGAAGAAGCGCGTGAAATGCGCAGGCTCCGGAAAGCCGAAGCGCTCGCTGAGCTCGCCGAGCGGCGTGTCCTCGCGCATCACCGCGTCGAGTGCGCGCTCCATGCGGACGACGTTGAGGTAAAGCTTTGGCGAAACGCCGAGCGAGGTCTCGAACAGGCGGAAGAACTGCGCGCGCGACAGGCCCGCGCCCTTCACGAACTGATCGACGTTGGCATAGGAATCGTTCACGCGCATCGCGTCCATCGCGCGGCGGATCCGCCAGTCGCAGCTCACCGCGCTCATGCCGCGGATCGAGGTCGGAAAGCTGCGCCAGGGCGTGAAGCGCTCGATCACCGCGATCATGAGGTCCGAAAGGGTCTGCTCGTGGGTTCGCACCGCATCGGGATTCGCCATCATTTCGGCCGCAAGATGCAGCGTGAGTTGCCGAATGCGCGGCGAGACTTCGCCCGAGGGCCGCTCGAAAAAGCCCGGCGCGCCACTCGCGGCCCATCCGGGCCGGAACTCCTTCAGCCATTCCGGCTCGATATAGAGCGCCATGATGAGCGTGCGCGGGCGATTGACGTCATGCACATAGGCATGCGGCTTCCAGCCGTCGACCAGAACGGCGGCCGTGTCCGTCAGCGGCGTGACCTGGTCACCGACCAGAAACTGGGTGTCGGCGCCCTCGACCTTGAGCAGGACGTGGCAGTGATGATGAGCGTGGCGGACCAGCGAACGGTCCATGTCGAGCAGAGCGACCCTGCCGAAAGCGCCATGAGCGATGCGCAGGGCCGTCGACATCAGTTTCTTCCTCCCGGCGTTGCGCCGCAAAATGGTTGCCTTGTTGGTGCGGCATTATAGGCCGCCCCAGCTACATATTCCAACGGCGCAAACGGACGCAAGGCGCTTCCGGGCGGCAACCCGCTCACATCCGCGCCTCCGCAAGAAGGCGCGCGACCGCAGCGCCCGGATCGGCCTGCAGGGCTGTCGTCAAGTCGACGTCCTCCTCGCCCTTGACGCGGATGCGCTTGAAGGCGAGCTCGGACGCCCTGACCGGCGCGGTCGCGTCGAGGCCCATCTTGGCGCCGATACCGTCATCCGTGGTCGGATCAAGTTTCGAGCCGAGCGCGCCGGCGACGACCATGAGATCGCGGTCGGCCTGGAAGCGCGTCGCCACCGCCCATTCGATCTCCTCGGAGGAAGAGATATCGACATCCTTGTCGACCACAACCACCTGCTTGATGTCGTAATGCGCGCCGAAGGCGCACATCATGACGTTCTTCGGCTCGCCGTCATTGGTCTTGTCCATCTTGATCGCGAGATGGTAGCGGCAGGTGCCGCCGCGCGTGAGGCGAACATCCAGCACGGACGGGAAGCTGCGGCGCAGATGCTGGAGCAGCGTCGCTTCGCGCGGCACGCCGCCGAGGATCAGGTGCTCGAAGCCGCCGCCGACGATGGTATGGAAGATCGGCGCCGCGCGATGCGTGATCGCATCGACTTCGATCACCTCGCGATTGGCGCGCGGGCCGTAATATTGCGGGAATTCCCCGAACGGACCCTCCGGCTCGCGTACGCCTTGCAGAATCCGTCCTTCAATCACGATCTCCGCATGGGCGGGAACGCGAACCGAATTGGTGCGACATTTGACGACGTCCACGGGCGAGCCGAGCAGCGCGCCCGCAATCGCCATCTCGTCCTCGTCAAGCGCAGCAATCGCCTGCGAAGCCAGCAGCAGCGCCGGATGCGCGCCGATGACGATAGCGATCTCCAGCGCTTGGCCCAGCTCCTCCGCGAGACGATAGTAAGAGAAAGTGTGCCGCGGCAGTAGCAGAACGCCGATACGATTCCTGCTGCTGACCTGACAACGATGAATCGAAACGTTCTGAACGCCGGTCCTCGGATTGCGGGCGATCAGCAGGCCGGCCGTGATATAGGGACCGCTATCGCGTTCATTGTGCTTCGGCACTGGAAGCTGTCGGAGCAGATCAACGTCGTCGTGAACGACCTCTTGCACTGGACCGTCGGGAACTTCGCGGGTCGGCAGCGGATTGCTTGCGGCAGCAAGGAATCGTGGCAGCAACTGGTCCTCGGTGACGCCGATGGAATCGGCGACCCAATCACGGCCGGCAAACAGGTTGGCGATGACGGGAATTTCGTGCCCGTCGGGGCGCGGGAACAGCACCGCGCTGTCGCGCTCCAGCCGCTTCGCGATAGCGGCGAGCTCATCGGTCAACGCAATGCCCTCGCGGGCAATCGCGAGCTTGCCGCGCTCGGCGAGGTAAGCGAGCCAGGCACGCAGATCGGCCGGTGCGTTCGTGCTCTTCGCCGAATTTTGCATTCGCATGACGTATCTTTCCTCGGCCGTTCGGGTCAGGGCGCGATCTTGCGCAGCGACGGCGAGCGGCGCTTGAGCGCTTCGTCCTCGCCCCAGCGACGCACCACGCCGATATCGATATCGAAGAGGTCGAGCACCCGGCCGACGGTGTGCTCGACCATGTCGTCGAGATTCTCGGGTTTTGCGTAGAAGGCGGGCACAGGTGGCGCGATGATCGCGCCCATCTCTGATAGAACCGTCATCGTCCTGAGATGCCCGGAGTGCAGCGGGGTCTCGCGCACCATCAGCACCAGGCGCCGGCGCTCCTTGAGCACAACATCGGCGGCGCGGGTCAAAAGCGTCGTGGTGACGCCCGAGGCGATCTCGGACATCGAGCGCATCGAGCACGGCGCCACGATCATGCCGGCGGTACGGAACGAGCCGCTCGAGATTGCCGAAGCCATGTCGTCGATCGCATGGCTGACATTGGCGAGCTCCCTCACCTCCGCGATCTTCAGGTCGGTCTCGTAGGCAAAGGTCTGCTCGGCCGTCTTCGACATCACCAGGTGAGTCTCGACGCCGGCATTGCGCAGGAGTTGCAGCAGGCGCACGCCATAGGTGACGCCCGAGGCGCCGGAAATGCCGATGATCATGCGCTTGGGCGCTGCGTGCTGCATATGTCTGATTTCGCTCCCGTAGGCACGTACCCTCGAGGTCACGTGGCCGGCCGCAAAACTAGGCAATCTCTGCCATCACAACAAATAATGATTGATTATATCATTCATCATCAGAGATGATGGATCGCGAGCGAGTTGGCGAACGAAGGACTGGCCTCGTGGAACTCAGGCAGATGCAATATTTCCTGTGCCTGGCCGATGAAAAGAACGTCACGCGGGCCGCGCGCCGGCTCAACATCGTGCAGCCGGCGCTCAGCATGCAAATCGCCAAGCTCGAGGCCGAGCTCGGCCAAAAGCTGTTCGACCGCAGCGTCCAGGGCATGACGCTGACCAGCGCCGGCGAGGCGCTGGTGCGGCTGACGGCGCCTATCGTGCGCGATGCCGAGTATGCGCGCCAGGAGATGGCCCAGATCGGCGGGCGGATTTCGGGCCGCGTCTCGGTCGGCCTCATCACCTCGGTCGCGCAGAGCACCATGGCAAGCTCGTCGGCGACCGTCGCGCGCCGCTATCCCGAGATCATCCTCTCCGCGTGCGAAGGCTACACCGAAACGCTGGTCGACTGGGTCAACAGCGGCCAGCTCGATTTCGCGCTGATCAACGTGCCGCGCCGAAGGATGCCGCTCGCCGCGCATCACATCATGGACGAGGAAATGGTGTTCGTCTGCCGCAAGGACGGCCCGATCAAGCCGCCCGCAAAACTGCGCTTCGACCACATCGCGAATTTCGATCTGGTGCTACCATCCAAGCGCCACGGACTGCGGCTGATCCTCGATGAGCACGCCGCAGCCCTCGGCATCGACCTGCGGCCGCGCCTGGAGCTCGACACGCTGCCCGCCCTCTGCGACGTGATCGCGACCACCGACTTCGCGACCGTGCTGCCGACCATCGCGCTCCGGCAGTCACTGGCAAGCGGAACCATTCGAGCCCATCGTTTCGACGCGCAACGGATCGTTCGCTCGATCGCCTGGGTGCATCACCCGCGGCGAGCGGTCTCGGTTGCGGCCAAGGCCGTGCTGGACGTCATCAGCCACGATCTGGCGCAGGCCGCCGCGGTGGCAAAGGAGTTGGCTGAACCTGGCTCCGGCCGCGCAGCCTCGTCATCCCGCAAGCGGCGTCACAAGGCTGGGAAGATGATTTCCTGAATTCCGAACGCTCATTCGGACAAGATGTCGCGCCCGTTGCAAAATGAGACGGGTTGGTAAGTTTCGAGACGAGCCGGCATGACGGTCACGTCAAGCCGCTAACTACGGTCCAGGCGCAGAAAATCGCGGCCTGGCGCTCCTCCCGGACATTCTTGTCACGGACGCTCCCAAGGCTTGCAGAACAAGACACGGTCGGGAGATTCAGTCCGAGATGGCAAGGTTCGGTCACAGCAAGATCACGGACGGCACAGCGCCGCGCGTTGAAGGATTTCACCCTGACCGCAGGTCTTTGCTCTCGCTCGGCCTGGGCGCAGCTCTCTCCGCCACCGGGCCGCGTCCTGCGCAAGCGCAAGACTACCCCGCGCGTCCGATCCAGGTGCTCGTGCCCTTCGCAGGCGGCAGCGCCAGCGACGTCATCACGCGCATCCTCCTTAACCGCATGTCGGCGTCATTGGGACAGGCCTTCGTGGTCGACAATCGCCCTGGAGCCGGCGGCAATATCGGTACCGCGGCCGCTGCACATGCCGCCCCGGACGGCTACACGCTGCTGATGAGCACCTCGGGCCCACTGGCCGCGAACCGATCATTGTACAAGGAGCTGCCCTACGATCCGCTGAAGGATCTTGCCCCGATCGGACTGTTTGCCACGCTGCCGAATGTCATTGTGATCAATTCGAGGCTGCCGCCGAAATCGCTGCGCGAACTGATCGAGTACACCAAGGCGCGCCCCCGGGAGCTGAACTACGGGACGGTCGGAGTCGGCTCGTCGCAGCACCTCGCGGCCGCCTATTTCGAGCAGCTCACAGGCACCGAGATAACCCACGTTCCTTACCGCAACATCGCCGCTTACACGCCGGACTTCATCGCGGGCCAAGTCCCACTGGGCTTCCAGCTCTTGCCGAACGTCATCGGTCTGATCAGGAGCGGCGACGCGCGCCCGCTCGCGGTTGCCAGCGACAAACGCATGACGGCGCTGCCGGACGTGCCGACCGCGGCCGAGGCTGGCCTGAAGGATTACGAGAGCGCGGCGTGGCTTGCCCTGCTCGCGCCCGCGGGCACCGGCACCGCCGTTATCGACAAGCTCTATGCCGCCATGATCGAAGCCATGAACGATCCGAAGGTGCGTACCCTCTTGGTGGAGCAGGGCGCCGAGCCCCTGGTAATGGACCCCCGAGGTCTTAAGGATTTCATGACCGCGGAAACCAAGAAATGGGCCGGGATCATCAAGAAGATCGGCATCGAGCCGATGTGACTTACAGCTTTTGGGTAGTCGTCAGCCGCTTCCGCGTGATCCGCTATCCGCGCTCTGCTCGCCCAAAGCTCGCTCGCTGACCGGCCCGCGCCTGGCTCAACGCTGCGGCGCTCGCGGTATGAGCTCGCGTTACGGCAGATTGTCCCGCAGAAAAATGTCGATGCGGATGCGCTCCTGGTCGGCGCTGATTGGCTCGCCCGAACAGTGCGCGAGCAGAATGCGTGCCGCGGAGCGCGCCTCGTGCCCGGGATCCTGATTGATCACGGCATCGAGGGTGCCGCGAACCAGGAAACGCCGTGTGTATTGGGTCAGCTCATGGGTAATCCAGACCACTTCGCGAGCGCGGCCCGAAGCCTCGAGCGCATCGGCGATGCCGCGGTTTCCGGCACCGCAGCAGTATATGCCGCGAAGATCTGCATGGCGCGCGAGCAGCGCGGCCGTGAGCTCCCGTGTGCGATCGCTATCGTCGCGGCCCTCGATGACCGGCAGCGCGGGCAGGTTTGGATACTCGCTGGACAGGATCTGGTGGAAACCGAACTGCCGTTCGGTGTGATCGCGCAGCGACAGCGATCCCGCGATCACCGCGACCGTCCCCTCGCGCCCGGCGAGGAAGCGCCCCATCAGCGTCGCGGCAGTGCGGCCTGCGGCGGGATTGTCGATGCCGACATAGTGCAGGCGGCGCGAGCTTGGCGCGTCCGACACGAGGGTCACCACGGCGACCCCGCGTCCGACGAGCTCGTCGATCGCGGCCCGAACCCTGGGATGATCGAGCGCGATGACGGCAACGCCCTGGTAGGCCGGCGACAGGGTCTCCAGCGCGCCGGCGAGCACATCCGCATCGAACACATCGACATGGAGAATGTCGATGAAGCCGCGCTGGCCGGCGAGCCAGTCCGCGGTGCGCAGGACCTGCTCGCTCAGATTGGTCATGAAGCTGTTGCTGCCGGTCGGCAGCACGAAGGCGAAGCGGAATGTTTGCCCACGGGCGAGCCGCGCCGCCGCGAGGTCGGCGCGATAGCCGAGTTTTGCCACCGCGGCCTCGACACGCGCGACGGTCTTGGCGCGCACGCCCTCGCGCCGGTTGACGACTCGATCGACGGTCGCAAGCGAAACGCCGGCCGCACGCGCGACGTCCTCGAGCGTGGCGCGAATCGCCGGCTGCGTCGCCCCACCCGTCATTCGCGCGCCGCCCACAGCATGCCGCGGGTCATCAGTGTCCGGATCTCCGGCACGTCGAGCTCGTAGGCACGGTGGCCGAGCGAAGAATAGAACACCCTACCCGCGCCGTAGCGCTTCTTCCAGACCACGGGCATCACCACACCCTCGATCCACGGGGCGTGCTCGCCGGTGAAGGTCGTCGTCGCCAGCACCTCGTTGGCGGGGTCGACATGCATGTAATACTGCTCGGAACGATGTTCGAAACTGTTCAGGCCCTTCATGATGGGGTCATCCGGCTTCGTCAAGTCGACCTTGTAGTCGATGATGTTGCCGGGATGGGCAACCCACTGCCCGCCGCACATGAACTGGTAGTCGACGGAATCGCGGAACGCGTCGCACATGCCGCCATGATGGCCGGCGAGCCCGACGCCGCTCCGCACCGCCGCGCAGAGATTGAGCGCTTCCGCCTTCTCGATCTTCGACATCGTGTAGATCGGGATGATCAGCGACATGTCGTGGATCTCAGGATCGGCGAATGCCGCCGTCGTCGTCTCGATCCGCACCTCGAAACCTTCCGCCCTCAGCCAGCCGCGAATCATCGAGGCGCAGAGATCCGGATCGTGTCCCGGCCAGCCGCCCCATACAATCATTGCTTTGCGCATGGTCATTCCCTCAGTCGACCTGTCCCGTTTCACGTCCCGCCGGCAGCATCGCCGGCCGCTCGACGCTGCTCTCGATCTTGACGCGGCGCCCTTCATCGGCGGAGGTTTGGAACGCCTCCATCACCTCCAGCACGTGGAACGCAAGCGCGCCGCTGGCGCGGTGCGGTCGGTTGTTCAGGATCGCGGACGCCATGTCGGCGACCCCGATGGAGCGGAACTCGCCTTCGACATGGCCGTGCGTCCACGGCATTGTTTCCCATTCGCCGCCGGTCCTGGCGAGGTGCACCTCGCCGCCGAAGCGGTTCGGGTCCGGCACCTGCAGGCTGCCCTTGTCGCCATAGATCTCGATCGGCGCGTGCCGGTGCTTCGGTACATCAAAGCTCATCGCGATCGAGATGACCGCTCCGCTCTCGAATTCAAGCGTGCCCGCGACATGGGTCGAAACCTCGACCGGGATCAGCGTGCCGTTCATCGGCTGGCTGGTAACCAGGCGCTCGGATCGCGGCCGCGCCGTCGAGCCCATCACGCTCGCGACCGGGCCGAGCAATTGCACGAGATCGGTGATGTAGTACGGCCCCATGTCGAGCATCGGCCCGCCGCCGCGCAAGTAATAGAAGCCCGGCGCCGGGTGCCAGCGCTCATGGCCGGGGCAGCCGAAGAAGGCACTGCCCGCCACCGGCGTGCCGATCGCACCGTCGTCGATCAGCTTGCGGGCGGTCTGATGCCCGCCGCCAAGGAACGTGTCGGGCGCGCAGCCGACGCGCAGGTTCTTCTGTGCGGCGAGATCGATCACCTTGCGGGCTTCGGCGGCGTTGATGCCGAGCGGCTTCTCGGAATGGACATGCTTTCCGGCATTCAGCACCGCGAGACTGACATCAGTGTGTGCCAGCGGCACCGTGAGATTGATGACGACCTCGACGTCATCGCGTTTGAGTAATTGATCGACCCGCATCGCCGGCAGCCCGAAAACGGCACCCTGCCGCTCCGCGACTTCACTGCGCATATCGGCGAGCGCCCTGACCTCCATGACCGGGAAGCGTTGCGCCGCCTTGAGGTAGGCGGTGCTGATGACACCGCAGCCGATGATTCCAATTCCGACTTTTCTCATTGTGATCTCCGTAAGGGTTCGTTCATCCCTTGACCGCACCCGCAGTGAGGCCGGCAACGATGTGCTTCTGCGCCAGAAGGAAGAGAATGATCGTCGGCAGGATGGTCAACGTGATGAAGGCCAGGATCAGGTGCCATTCGGACGAATACTCGCCCTGATAGACCATGATGCCGAGCGGCCAGGGATAGAGCGCATCCGTGTTGAGCATCACCAGCGGCAACAGATAGGCGTTCCAGCTGTTGACGAAGGTGATGGTCCCGACGGTCGCCAGGATCGGCCGCGACAGCGGCAACGTCACATAGCGGAAGAACTTGATGTAGCTGCAGCCGTCGACCAGCGCAGCCTCGAGCAGTTCGTAGGGAATGTCCTTGAAGAACCGCCGTAGCAGCAGCACGCTCATCGCGAGGCTGAAGGCCACCTGCGGCAACGCAACGCCGAAATAGGTATCGAGCAGCCCGAGATCGCGCACCTTGATGAACAGCGGAAGCACCGCGGTCGCCGCCGGAAACAGCAGGCCGAGCGTGAGATAGCTCAGCAGCATCGAGCTGCCGTAGAACTTGACATGGGCAAAGGTGAACGCCGCCATCGATGCGGTGATCAGGGTCAACACCACCGCGAGCGACGATATGATCAGCGAGTTGCGCAGGAGCTGCCAGTAGCGCGCGGAGAACAGGATGTCGGAGTAATTCTGCCATTCCCATTGACGCGGCAAACCGAACGGGTTGACGCGCAATTCGCCGAGCGATTTGAAGCCGCCGAGCAACGTCGCGAGCAGCGGCACCAGCACGAAGATGGCCACGATGGCGAGGAACACGGCCTTGAACAGCACGGCAGGATCGACCGGGCTGCGGGAAATCTTCGCACTATTCATCGCGCATGAACCAACGCTTGTAGGTAAAGGCAAAGGTCACGCAGATCGCGAACAGGATGACGCCGATGGCGCTGCCATAGCCGACCCGCATGCGCGAGATGCCGTTGTTGTAGAGGAAGCTCACCATCGTGTTCGAGGAGTCCGCAGGCCCCCCGCGTGTCAGCGGCATGACGAGGTCGAACAGCTGCAGCGAGCCGACAATGGCGAAAAACACCGAGAGGCGGATCGTCGGATAGAGCAAGGGAATGACGACATGGCGCAGGGCTTGCCAGCGCGTCGCACCGTCAATGCGTGCCGCCTCGATCAGGCTCTTGTCGAGACTCTGGAGCGCCGCGATGAACAGCATCATGTGGAAGCCAAAATACTTCCACACGATCACGATCAGCACGGCCAGCATCGACGTGTCGGTCGAGGCCAGCAGATGCGGCGGCTCGGCGCCGAAGCTGCGCCAGATCGAGGCGACGAGGCCGTAATCGCCGTCATAGACGAAGCTGAAGATCAGCCCGGTCGCGATCTCGGCCAGGATATAGGGCATGAAGAACAGCATGCGCAGCGCCACCGACCCGCGAAAGCGTTCGGCGAGCATCAAGGCGAGCGTCAGCGCGAGCGGAAGCTGGATCGCGAGCGAGACCGCAATAATCAGCCCATTGTTGCGCAGCGCGAGCCAGAAGGCGCGCGTCTCCAGCACGAAGCGGTAATTGTCGAAGCCGATCCAGTTGGTCGGCCTGCCGAACCCGTTCCAATTGAAGGCCGAATACCAGGCGGCCTCGCCGATCGGCAGCACCACGAACAGCGTGAATAACAGCAGCGCCGGCGGCAGGAACAAGATCAGAACCGTGAAGCGGCCGTCCCAGGCCGGGCCGCGGACCGCGAGCGAAGAGAACGGTGTCCCCGCAACGCCAATCGCGGGCGAATTCGCGATACGCCGCGCCACCGTCAGTTGCCCTGCTTCCACGCCGCCTCGATCGCCTTCGCCGCATTCTGCGGGCTCATGCTGCCACCGGCGATCTCCGCGGTGACGTCGTTGACGACGCGGCCGACCGACGGACCAAGGCTCTGGTCATAGAAGTTCTGGTGGTAGTTCGACTTCGCCAGATTGGCCGCGATCAGCTTCATGAAGGCATTGTTGAGACCAGCGTCCGCGCCCTGCACCACCGGGATGATGAAGTTACCCGCCGCAAGCCGCGTCTGCACGTCCTTCGAGACGAAGTACTTCAGGAAATCGACCGCCTCCTTCGGCGAACCTTTCGTGACCAGCCAGCCGGTAATGCCGCCGAGCGTGTCGGTCGGCGCGCCCTTGCCGCCGGCCACCACCGGGAAGTCGAACCAGCAGATCTTGTCTTCGCTCAATCCGACCTTGTCGGCGGCGAGAGCGCGCTGCAAATGATAGACAGTGCTGATCGCGAGCGTCATCGCCGCCTTGCCGTCGCCGAAATAGCCGACGGCCTGAGGATTCTTGAAACCAAGGAAGCCATTCTGGAACGGCTGGAGATCGACGAGTTGCTTGAACAGCTCGCCGGATTTCTGGAAGGTCTCGCCGGCGAAGCCGCTGTCCTCGCCGCGCAATGCCGCGTCGAATGCCGGCTTGCCGCCGATGCGCACCGCAAGATGGGTCCAGTAGAAGTGCAACGGCCATTTGTCGGCGCCGCCGACCACGATCGGCGTCACACCGGCGGCCTTCAACGTCTTCACCGCCGCAAGCAGATCGTCCCAGCTCTTGATCCCGGCAGGATCGACTTTCGCCTTGGCCATCAGCTCCTTGTTGCAGAGGAAGCCGACCTGCGATAGCGCGGTCGGCAGACCATAAACGCGGCCGTTGGCGGTGAACGCGGCGAGCGCGGCCGGCGTGAGACTATCGCTGTAACCCTTCACCTGTTCGGTGATGTCGTCGAGAACGCCTGCCTCGATCTGGGTCTTCAGGACGCCGCCGGCCCAGCTGTAGATGATGTTCGGGCGATCCTTGGATTGCAGGATGGTCGGCAGCTTGGCCTTGTAGGCTTCGTTCTCGAGAAACTGCATCTCGACCTTGACGCCAGGATGGGAGGCCTCATAGGCGCGCGCGACCTCCTCCCAGATTTTCACCTGGGCCGGATTTGCCTCGATGTGCAGCCACTTTACGATCGTATCGGATGCTGCGGCGTCGGCCAAAAGCAGGCATGCGGCAGCGGCGAGTCCCAGCTTCCTGAGCAGTCTCATCACATCTCCTCCCGACCGATCTTATTCTTTGCCGCGATCCTGCTCCCGATTTCTGAGGTACGCAACTAAAATTCTGATCTACGTACCTCAGAAGCAAGCACGCGCATTCGCCAAAACGCTCGATGTTGTGTTTAGCAATGCGACAATGTTGATTTCAGCCGCTCGCGGCCGGCAAGCCCGTCGTCTGCTGCGGCACGCCGGCGCGGTCGACAAGCAGATCCGTGAGTCCCGCCCCCAGCCACATGCCGCCGAGCACGAGCCAGGCGGTGAGTGCGAATACGGAGGCACCAGTCACGCCGGCGCCGACCGCGCAGCCGCCGGCGAGCATCGCGCCAAACCCCATCAGCACCGCGCCGAACAGATAGCGCCGCATGCCGAGCCCGTCCGAAAATCCCTCGAGCTTAAGTTCATGCGCGCGCGCCGCGGCCAGAAACGAGCCGAGGAATACGCCGGGGACGATGCCGAGGTCGAAGCCGAGCCGAAGCTGCGCGCTGTTGAGCACCAGCATCAAGAGCTCGGCCGACGGCCCGCTGAAGGTGAGGCTCTTCAAGGTCACCGGCGCGAAGGAAGCCTGCGACAGCTGGTAGGTGAAGAGCCAGCCGGCGACGACGGCCGTTCCGGTCGCAATCGCGGCAAGGATCAGCCGGCGCGGCAACCGGCTGCGAAAGGCGAAGGCCAGCCCCGCAATCAGCCACAAACCTCCGAATGCAAGCTTCTCGGGCGTGCCGGCACCGAACATGGCCATGATGTCGCGCGACGGACCGCCATCGACCAGCCACAGGTTGGTCACCCATTCACGGGCGGGCGACAGCAGGCCGCGATAGGAGGCTTGCGCGGTCACCGCAAACACCAGCCCCGACAACAATGCCCGGAGATTGCCATTGGCCGAGAGCACCAGCAGCCGGCTGGCGCAGCCGCGCGCCAAAATCATCCCGCAACCGAACATCACACCGCCCAGGAGAGCGCCGGAGATGCTGCCCTGCTGCGCGAGCTGGCGCGCCTCGGATACGTCGAGCCAGCCGAGCGCGACCAGGCCTTGCGTACCCACCAGCGCCGCGGCAAAAGTCAGGAGCCAGACGGCAAGGCGCGGCCCGCCCTCGCCTCGGGAAAATTCGACCGCCGCGGCACGCAGACAGAAGCGGCTGCGCTGCGCGAAGAACCCGAACAGACCCCCGACCATGAGGCCGCCGAACCATGACAGCGGATCTTCACCCAAGAGATCGATGATCGGCGTCAGCACGTCCGCCTCGGCTGTTGCTGCGAGCATGCAATTCTAGCGATCGCGTCGTCGCGTCCCATGAGCCAGATCAAAGCTCGATGTCGCAGGATGCCGGAACACAGCGGCCTCAGGGGCGCAAATAGGCAAATCCCTGCTGTTGCAGCTCGACGAGCCGCACCACGCCGCCCTTCTCGGCCACCACGAAACCGGGCGTGAGATCGTCCAGCTTGACGCCCTGCGCCTTCATCGTATTGGCGCAGGCATCGAAGCCGACGCCGGCATCGACGAGCTTCGTCATCATCGCAACGGTGTGGTCCTGCGCCGCGAGCGCGTGGAAGGCACGCAGCGCCGGTCCGTGCACGACCAGCCTGATGTCGGCCTTGCCGGGTCCACCGACGCCGTCGACATGGTTCTGCAGATTGCCCAGAACGAAGACGACACGATCGGAATCGGCCAGATGATAGACGACGCGCTGTCGCGCGGGCGTTTCCGTCGCCGCGGACGCCTGGCGCACCGCGAACGCACCAAACAGCCCGGCAACGCTCGCGCCAAGCATGGATCGACGCTGCATGGTCCCTCCTATCGTGCCTGCTTGATGAACTCGGCGATTCGATCGGCAACGTCTTCCGCGAACAGGTCGCGGAAGAAATGATCGGCGTCCTCGATCTTGTCGAGATGCACCCTGCCCCCGCTCGAACCGGCAAGCGACGTGAAGGCGGCCGCCACGTCGGGCACGACGGTGTCCTTGGTCGCGGCGAGCACCAGCACCGGCAGCTTCACGCGCGCCACCAGCGCGGCCGTGTCCTGGCCGGCATCGGGACCGTAGAATGACGCAAAGGCCCGCGCGGAAACCACGGCATTGCGGCAATAGACGAAGCCCGGCACGTCCATCCACTCCCCGCCCCGGCCCGCCGCAACCGCTTTCGTCGCCAGCTCCAGAACCGGCTCGAGCGGCTTGCCATAGGTCTTGGCGTAGGAGGCGCGCAGATCGGCCTCGGCTTTTGCGGTCACCGGCGCCAGCAGCACCCCACCCGCCACCGGCGAAGTCTCGTTCGCGGCAAGATACCGCGCCACCTGGTTGCCGCCGCGCGAATGGCCGAACGCGAAGACGAGCCGGGACATGCCCCTCGCCCGCGCGACCCAGGCGCCGATCTCCGCGACTGCATCCTCAACGACATAATCATGCCGTGCGGTACAGTCGTACATGCCTTTGCGGCGATCGAGCCCCAGCGACAGCGTATGGGCGAGCGAAGCGATGCCGCGCTGCTCAAGCGCCTTGGCAACGCCCTGAATGACCTCCATGTCCTTGTGCGCAAGCGTGCCGTGGGTCATTACGACGAGCGGCGTGTCCGGTGTCATCGCGGCTGGCGTGCGCAGTGTCGCGAGCGTGGTGCGGCCGTCGACCGACAGTTCGAGCTCCTGTTCAGCCGCATATGCGGACCCTGCGAACGCGAGCAAGACGGCCAGTCCTATCAACCATCGCATCAGCGGCTTTCTCCTCAGGGCCGGACAATCGTCCAGTTCTTCTCCGCCAAATCCATCAGCGCGGCAACCCCGACCTGCGTGACGCTGACGCCCTCAATCAGCGGCGGCCGCTTGTCCTCCTTCGCCGCCAGCGTCTCCAGCGTGTTGCCGCAAGCGATGAAGCTCACATTGGGCATCGATTTCAGGAAGTTCGCCAGGCGCTCCTTCACCGGCGAGCGGTCCTGAAGCAGCATGTCGAGGCCGCCGTTGAACGCAACCACTGCGATTTCGACATCCTCGCCCTGCCCCGAATAATGCCGCGAGACGTTGGCCGCAACATCGAGCACGGCGCGCATCTTGACCGGGTCGTCGTCGCTGATCTGCAGCGCGAGCCTGTGAGGTTCGGCCGCCTGGGCCACGGCCGGATGGATTACGATGAGCGAGCCAACAGCGAGAGCCGCATGCAGCACCGCGCGGCGGCTCGCCCGGCCGTGTCTCACTCCACGCCCCGCGACTTCTTCTCCTTGCCGTCCTCGGGCGTCACGTCGATGGCGGCAGCGCGCCCCGTAATCTTCACCGGGGCGATGCAATTCTTCATGCAGGGGTCTTTCTGCCAGAACGACTTCTCGCTGGTGGCGCGGTCGTCCATCACGAACCCTTGCTCGTTCGGCATCTTGATCGTCGCAAGGGTCTTCTTGTTCAGCTCGAAGTTTTGATCGGTGACGACGTCGTTCAGATAGAGGACGTAAGCGACCAGCGCATAATATTCATCGACGGACAGGGATCCCGTATTGCCATAAGGCATAGCGTGACGGACGTAGTCGAACACGGTGGACGCGTAGGGCCAGTACGAGCCGACCGTCTTGACCGGGTTGTCAGACGTCAGTGAGCCCTTGCCGCCGGCCAGCACCGGCCAGCGGCCGTTGCCCTCGCCGAACTCGCCGTGGCAGGACGAACAATTGTCCATGAACAGCTTTTCGCCCTGCATGGCCGTGCCCTTGCCGTCCGGCAGGCCCTGGCCGTCCGGGCGCACGTCGATATCCCAGCCGCTGATCTCGTCCGCGGTCGGCGCGCGGCCGATGTGATAGCGTGGACCGTTCTTGGCGTCCGCCTTCTGCTGCGCGAGCGCCGGCACGCTCAGCGCGCATGCGAGCAGCGCGGCTGCAGTGAACTTAAGCGACTTCGACATTCTCGACCTCACCATTGGCCTGCACATGCCAGGTCTGGATGCCATTGTTGTGATAGATGGAGTTGACGCCGCGGATCTTGCGCAGCTCCGCCTTGCTCGGCTGCACGTAGCCGGTTTCGTCCTGCACGCGCGATTGCAGCAGCAGCGGCTCACCGTTCCAGTCGAACTCGTAGTAAAAACGCGTCAGCGCCTTGTCGAGAACCGGCCCGTCGAGCCGCGCCGGCCACCAATTTCGGCCGCCGTCGAGTGACACGTCCACGCGCTTGACCTTGCCGTTGCCGCTCCAGGCCAGACCCGAGACGATGGTAAAGCCTTTGCCGTGCTTGATCGGTGCTTGCGGGCTCGGGCTCGTGATCACGGACTTGGCGTCCATCGACCAGGTGAAGCGGCGCGCCTTGCCGTTCGGCATGAGGTCCGTGTATTTCGACGTCTCCTCGCGAGTGTGCCAGGGCTGGTCGCCGACCTTGATGCGGCGCAGCCACTTGACCCAGAGATTGCCCTGCCAGCCTGGCACCACGAGCCGCATCGGATAGCCCTGTTCGGGATAGAGCGCCTCGCCGTTCATCTTGTAGGCGATGATGCAGTCGTCGAGCGCTTTCTCGATCGGCAGGCTGCGGTCCATCGCCGCCGCGTCGGCGCCTTCGACCAGCAGCCACTTGCCGCTCGCCTTGACGCCGGCTTCCTCCAGCAGGGTGCGCAGCGAGACGCCGGTGTACTGCACGCAGTGGATCATGCCGTGGGTGAACTGGCAGCCATTAAGCTGGGCGCCGCGCCATTCCATGCCCGAATTCGCCGCGCATTCCATGAAGTGGATGCGGTTGACGCGCGGATAGCGCTTCAACTCCTCCAGGGTGAGAATGAGCGGACGCTCGACCAGCCCGTGGATCATCAGGCGATGATCGGCCGGATCGATCTCGGCGATGCCGCCGTGATGCCGCTCGAAACAGAGGCCGTTCGGGGTGATGATGCCTTCGAGCTCATGCAGCGGCGTGAAACTCACCGAGGATTCGCGCGAGGCGGTCAGCCATTCGACGTCGCGCCGGACGACGTCCTTCTCGAATTTCGACGGCTTACCATACGGGCGCACCGCGACGCCCTCGCCGAGCGACTTGGTCCATTCCGGCACATTGGGCGGCTGGTTGGCGGGATTTCCGCCTGCGGCCGCCGGCCTTGCCAGCATCGAGGCTGCGACGCCGGCGCCGGCGGCCAGGAAGCTGCGACGGGATTGACTGTCCATCTTCGACATCGCTTCTTACGCTCCGGTAACTTTGACGGCCCGGTTGGGCTCGAGCCGAACGGTTTTCTGTCGCGTCAGGTAATTCGCGACGACGTCCCAGATCGGCGGCCCTTCGGTTCCTTCGTTGACGCTGGCCCAGCCGGCGACCTGATATTCCCTGGCGGGCTCGATCGGTGTGCCGGTCTTGAGGACCTGCATGTCGGAGATGCGCTGCCCCTGCGGCTTGGTGACGTCGATCGCGTAGGAAAGCCCGCCGATCCGCACCATGTCGCCGCCCTGCTGATAATAGGGGTCGACATTGAAGAGGTTATCGGCGACGTCCTCGATGATCTCCTTCAACCGCGAACCCGTCATACCCATGCGGTAAACCGCCGGATACGTGATCGCGGTCGCGTTGGTGACGTCCTCGAAAGTGATGTCCTGTCCGGGCAGCACGCTGGTGCCCCAGCGGAAACCGCGCGAGAGTGCGATCTCGGCATCGCGCTCCTGCAGCAGCGCCTGGCAGATCAGATCGTCGAACGTGCCGTTGAAATTGCCGCGCCGGTAGAGCAGCGAGTCGGTCTTGCCGAGTACCTTGGCCAGATCGGAGGCGAAGGGTTTGCGGACCTCGGCGATCTTCGCGGCCATCTCGGCGTCCGCCGTGATCACATCGGAGAACAGCGGAATGAGCTTGTAACGGAACGCTTTGACCTCACCGTCGCGGACGTCGAGATCGAGCCGCGAGACGAACTTGCCGGAGGAGCCCGATGCGATCAGCAGGGTCTTGCCTACCTTGACCGCCTCCGGCAGCGCGTCATGGGTATGGCCGGTCAGGATAACGTCGATGCCCTTGACGCGGCTCGCGAGCTTGCGGTCGACATCGAAACCGTTATGCGACAGCAGCACGACGAGCTGCGCGCCGCCTTTGCGCGCCTTGTCGACTTGCGCCTGGACGTCCTCCTCGCGCACGCCGAACGACCAGTTCGGAATCATCCAGCGCGGATTGGCGACCGGTGTATAGGGGAAGGCCTGGCCGAGCACCGCGATCTTGACGCCGCCGCGCTCGATCATGGTCGAGCCCTCGAACGCCGCCTCGTTCCATTCGGTGTCGCGGATATTGAGGCCGAGGAACGGGAAGCCGAGGCCTTCGATGGCCTGCTTGACCCGCTCGCTGCCGTAGGTGAACTCCCAATGCCCGGTCATGGCGTCGGGCTTGAGCAGTGCCATGCAGTCGATCATGTCCTGACCGCGCGTCTTCAGTGACGACCATGAGCCCTGCCAGGTGTCGCCGCCGTCGAGCAATGCGACCTTGTCGCCGCGCTCGGCACGGATCGCCTTGATCACGGTCGCGGCGCGATCGAGGCCGCCGATCCGGCCATAACTCTTGGCGAGCGCCTCGAAATCCTCCGAGGTCAGGGCGTAGGCCGCCGAGGAGCCGGGCGCGATGCCGAAGCGGGCGAGAAACTCCTTGCCGGTGACGTGCGGCGGAAGGCCCTTGGCCTCACCCACGCCGAGATTGGTCGAAGGCTCGCGGAAATAGAGCGGCATCAGCTGACCGTGGATATCGGTCACATGCACCAGCGTGACGTTGCCGAGCGGCTCGAAGGCCAACAATTCCTTTTCGGTCAAGCGCTGCTGGGCGAACGCACGGTTCAGGCTGGAGCCCACACCGGTCGAAAGTCCTGCCGTTGCCGCGGCAACCTGAATGAACTCGCGGCGAGAGATCATGCGCAACACTCCTGCAAGCTCAACGTTTCAGTTGCGCACCGACGGCGTCTCGACCGGAAGGCCGATGCCGCGCCAGGCCACATAGAGCTCGAGCGCGAGGAACTCGTCCGATAGCGGCTTGAACGGCTCGGCGCGCACGTCGAACATGCAGCCTTCGAATCGCTCATGCAGTGGCACCAGGCGCTGGTCGCGCAGCCGATAGGTCGGAAAACCGTTGGTCTGGCCCTGGCTCAGGAAGTCCGCGCGCATGAACTTGCCGTTGTTGCGCTCGTGGCAGGACTCGCAGGCGAGATCGAGTTGGCCGTAGCGCGTGTAATAGATCTGCTTGCCGCGCTCGAACCAGGGCGACATCGGCCCGTCGGTCTTCACCGAGACTTTCATGCCGCGCGATTGGTAGCGCACGAACGCTGTCATGTCGGTCAGCTCACGGGATTTGAATTTCCAGGGCTCGGCCTTCATGTGCTCGCTGCGGCAGATGTTGATGCGCTGTTCGAGATTGACCGGCTTCTTCAGCTTGTCGTCCCATTTCGGCATGGCGGCGCCGACGCCCTTCATGCTGGTCTCGGCCTCGCCGTGACAGCTCATGCAGGACTTGCCCTCGCTGCCCTCGACCTTCTTCCAGACGTCAGCCGCGCGCTCCACGGCGAGGAAGCCCGGATTCTCGAGATCGTCGTCCTGCAGCGCGCGGGTCTCCTTGCTGCGAAATTCGTAGCCGGAGATGATGGTCTTGAAGACGTGGCCGGGCGGCGCCGCGATGCCCTTGCGCTCGGCGTCCTCAGCGACCGCGAGCGTCGCAACCGACGCGGCGGCCGCGACCAGAGCGGCCAACCCAACATATCGTCGCGCCATTGCGTGCCTCCCTCAATGCGCGATGCGCATCATGCCTTGAACGCAATCTTCTCTTCAGCCGTGATCACCGTGCCATCGTCGTCCGTCCAGGAGAACTTGAACGTGCCGGCTTCGTCGACCCGCGCGTCGAACTGGACGTAGGGATTGGCCGAGATCGCAGGCTCGAGCGCGCAGGAGAACACCGGCTTTCCGTTGAACTCGCAGGCGAACTTGTTGATGATCTTGCGCGGAATGGCCTTGCCCTGCGCGTCCTTGCGCTGGCCGGATTCCATGACATGCGAGACCAGGGTCTTGATCTGGATCACCTCGCCTTTGGCCGCTTCCTTGGGAAGCTTGATGCGCGGTTTGTCTGCCATTGTTCCTCTCCTGACGCCCTAGCCGCCGCAGCCGCCGATGGTGACCTTGACGGTCTTCTGCTCCATGAACAGCGAACCGTCACTCATCTTCGCGACCGCAATCACGTTCTGCGTGGTCGCAAGCCGGATCCGGATCGAAGCTTCCGCCTTGCCCGACAGCGGCGTAAACGACAGCGTCGCCACGCCCGCATTGGGGTTGCCGTCGGCGATGATCAGAACGTCTTTCACATAGGCGTCTGCCGTCATCGGGCTCTCGATGTTGATCGAGAGCGGCACGGTGTTGCCGTTCTCCGCGATCTCCGGCAGGTCGAGCGCGATCTTGCCCTTGGCAGGCGGCTTGCCGCCGGTGAACGTCTCGATCCACTTCGCCGCATCGCCCGTCACCTCGGCATCGGCTGCGATGGGCATCAGCGTCAGCATGACGAAGCCGCCCCCGAGCGCAAATGCCTGCCGTCGATTGATGGCTCTCATTCCTGATCCTCCTCGCCGTCAGTTCAGCGTCTTGAGAAAAGCGATGACGTCCTCGACCTGCGCGGCCGTCAAAATGGACTTGCCGACGAACTCCGGGCGCACCCGGCTGAGGCCATCATTCCGGAAGAACGCCGGCATGACGGTGTCGGTAAAGATGCGCTTGGGGTCGGCGATGATGAGGCGCAATTGCTCCTCGGTGTAGCGGCCGGCCACGCCGTCCAGGGATGGACCGAACTCGCCGTGGAAATCCTCGGACTTCAGGCTGGTGACCTGGTGGCAGGCCAGGCAATTGCCGAGCGTGCGCGTCAGAAATACCTTCTTGCCGGCGGCGGCATTACCGGGCGCGCCGGTCAGGGATTTCGGCAAGGAGTCGTTGACGATATCGAGCCTGATCGGCTCCTTGTTCGGATCTTGCGCCAGAGCGCTTCCGGCCGACAGACAAAGTGCAAACGCAGCTGCAAGCGAGCGCCGCATGTTCCTACCCTCGGATCGCGGGGTGACGCCCGCTTGGTCACGACGGACTCACAGTCCATCAAATTCAGTTATTATGATATGTTCATATAAACGCTGGCGTCAAGCGGAATTCGACGGCGTTCCGCATCAGCCGTTCGCGGCGAGAAAATCCCGGAACGAGCCGCGCTCGTAAGCGCGCTCCCGCACGAAGCGAAACATCGCCAGGAAGTGCGGCGGCTTGAGATAGCCGGGTGCCCGCGCCACCTCGCGCGCCATTGCATCCTTTGTTTCGAGGCCATCGGCGGATGGTGGAAAGAACTGAAAGGTCGGCGTGAACCGGATCCCGTATTTCTGGGCGAGCTCTTTCTCTGTTAATTCCTGGCGGTCGAAGTCCGTCACCTTGCGCGAGCCGATCAGGTTGAGCTGCAACACCTCGAAATTGTCGCGGATATAGCTGGCGATGCCGGCATCGGCGAAGTTCACAAGATGCGTCTCGCGGCAATAGGGGCAGCCGCGCAGCTCCCACATGATGGCAAGCCGCTTGCCGCCGGCCGCAGCGCCCTCCAGATCCTCGCGCAGATCGAGGAAGCTCTGCAGAAACCAGGGCTCGTGATAGAGCCCGTCTTCTCCGACGACTGCCTCGGCCGCCGCCGCGCCGCGGCCGGCCAACGCCGCGCCTGCAGCGAATGCGAGGACGCCGCGTCGCGTCGGCTTGCGAAGCGAGGTCGGGGTTTCGTGCCTCGGAAGGTCTTGCGCGTTGCTCATTTTCATTATGATATTCGAATACACGAATGTGACAAGGAGATCCTATCTTGCGCTGCACCATCGTGCTGCTGGCATGGCTGGCCTCGAACGCGCTCGCGCTCGGCGCGGAAGCCGATAGACCTGCGGATTTCGCATCGGCGATGGCGCCGATCATGGCCAATCTGCGCACCGCCGCGAGCTATGCGCGCACTGGAAATTTCGCACTGGCGCAGATCGAGACGGACGAAGCGGTCGCCGGGTGGAAGCGGCTTGTGCCGAGCACATCCGGTCCCCCGCCCGCTTATGCGCCGGCCGAATTGACGCGATTTCTCGACGGAGGTCGCGAGAGACTCACGGCGATCACGGGCGCGCTGGACCGCGGAGACAATGTCGCCGCTGGCCGCGAGTTGCTTGCGGTTCGGCAGGCTTTTCACGCGCTCAGGCGTCACGCGGGCCTGTACGACCTCGGCGATTGCATCTTCGAGATCGCGCCCGCCATGGAAGCGTTGCGTATCGCCGCCACCAGGTACGGCGAACAGCCGGCATCGGCGAATGCCGAGGACACCGTCGCCGCCGCGAGTGCGTTCCGCGATCGGCTTCAACGCTGTAACGAATGGGCAAACAGCGAGATCGCCGTCCAAGGTGAATTCCGCCGCCTGATCGACGGCGCAATCGCCAGCAGCGGCGAGATCGCTCATGCCGCGATGGCGGGCGACGGCCCGCTCGTGCATCGTTACCTCATCGAACTGCAATCCTCTGCCCAGTTGCTCGACTTCCGTTACGGCTAGCCTCAGCCGATGCTGGTCAATGCAGGAAAATGCTCGAGCAGCCATTCGGAGACCACGGGCATCAATCCGGTCAGGAACATCAGACCCGTCGCGACCAGGAATACGCCCATCGTCTTCTCGATCAGACCGAGATGCCGGCGCACACGGCCAAGCGCGGCAATGAAGCGACCGGTGAAGGCCGCCGCGACCAGGAAGGGAATGCCGGTCCCGACCGAATAGGCGAGGAGCAGCAGTGCGCCCCGTCCGGTCGTGTCCTCCGATCCCGCCATCAGCAGGACGGCGGCGAGGATGGGGCCGGCACAGGGCGTCCAGCCAAACGCAAAGGCCAGGCCCATGACGAAGGCCCCCGCCACGCCGGCCGGGCGGTTGTCAACTTGCACGGTCGCGCTGCGATAGAGCAGCGGAATCCGAAGGAGCCCCAGGAAATGCAGGCCCATGACGATAATCAGCCCGCCGGCGACGATGCCGAGCGTCGACAGGTGCGCGGAAATGAAGTGTCCCGCGATCGAGGCGGTCGAGCCGAGCGCGACGAACACCAGCGAAAAGCCCGCCACGAAGGCCAGCGCGGAGATCAGGATCCGCGGCCGCAGATCCGGCCTGTCGCCGGACAGATCCGTGACCGAGACGCCGGCCATGTAGCACAGGAAGGGCGGCACCAGGGGCAGGATGCAGGGCGACAGGAACGACAACAGGCCCGCGACGAAGGCCGCACCCAGCGTAACGTCCAAGGTCATTTCCGCCCCATCCCTAGCACATATACGAATTTAATGATATAAAGCGCCGAGGACGTTTGGAAAGCAAGTCCTTCACGAGGAAGTCTGCAAAGGCCGGTTACGCAGCATGCACAGAATCATCGTTTTGCTCGCGCTCGCCGTCGGGCTCACGCTGCCCGCGACGGCATCGCGCGCCGCCGAGCTCGTCATGTTCGAGCGCGCCGGCTGCGCCTGGTGCGCGCGCTTCAACGCCGAGATCGCCCCGATCTACGGCAAGACCGACGAAAGCCGGGCTGCACCACTGCGCCGGGTCGACCTGAACAGCCCCCTTCCCGCCGATCTCGCCGGAATCGATCCGGGTCCCTTCACGCCGACCTTCATCGTGGTACAAGGGGGCCGCGAGATCGGGCGCATTCGCGGCTATCCCGGCGATGCCTTCTTCTTCGGCTTGTTGGACCGAATCCTGTCAAACACGGGATCGGAACCCGGGAGGTCGTGACCATCTTGCGGATTTTCTGAGAGGAACTTGACGCGATGCCGTTGCCAAAGCTGAAGGATATCGAGGGCTCCGCCGAACTCGAGCAGATGATCGAGAAGGCGCGCGAGGCCAGCGACATGCTCAAGGCGCTGTCGCACGAGTCCCGATTGCTGCTGCTCTGCATCCTCTCCGAGGGCGAGAAGTCCGTGACCGAGCTCGAGCAGTTCCTTGGCGAGCGCCAATCGACCGTCTCCCAGCAGCTCGCGCGGTTGCGGCTCGATCGGCTGGTGACGACCCGCCGCGACGGCAAGACGATCTACTACAGTCTCGCCAGCGAGGACGTCCGCAAGATTCTCACCGCCGTTTACGACGTGTTCTGCGAGCCGGTTCGCCGGCGCCGCCGGTAGTTCTCCACGCTGGATTTTCGCGCCCCACCGGGGCAGACTACCCGCAAGGCAGAACCAAAAACGAAGCGGGAGGAATGCTGAGCCCTTCGACCATAGCGTTCGCATGCGGGCTTGCCGCCGGTGCCGTGCTCGGCGTTGCCGGCCGCGCGGGTCGTTTCTGTACGCTGGCGATGCTCGAGGACGCATTCTTCGGATCGGATTTTCGTCGGCTGAAATCCTTCGCGCTGGCCGCGGCAGTCGCTCTGCTCGCGACCCAGGCGCTCGCCGCGTTCGGCATTGTCGATCTGTCGCGGTCGATCTACCTCACGGCGTCGATCGGACTTGGCGGTGCGATCATCGGCGGGCTGATGTTCGGCGTCGGCATGGCGCTGGTCGGCACCTGCGGCTTCGGCACGCTGGTGCGCGTTGGCGGCGGCGATCTGCGCGCCATCGTGGTCTTTCTCGTGCTCGGCCTGTCGGCGCTCGCGACCATGCGCGGCATCACCGGCATGCTGCGCCTGATGCTGATCGAGCCGTTGTCGTTGCGGCTACCCGAGGGAAGCACCCAGACCTTGACGTCGCTGCTCGGCGCAGGCAGCGCGATGCGCGCGATCCTCGTCGTGGCGATGTCCGCCGCGCTCGCCTTCTGGGCCCTTGCAGATGGCAGGCTGATCCGGTCGCCGCGGCTCCTGGCCTCCGGCATTGCCGTCGGCGCCGCGATTGCGTTCGGCTGGTTTGCCACCGGATGGCTTGCCGACGACGAGTTCGACCCCGTGCGGGTCTCCTCGCTCAGCTTCGTGGCACCGCTTGGTGATGCCATTCTCTACGTCGCCACCTTCTCCGGCGCGCGGCTCAATTTCGGCATCGGCTCGGTTGCCGGCGTCGTCGCCGGCTCGTTTGCCGCCGCGATGCTCGCGCGCGGATTCCGCTGGGAAGCGTGCGACGACGCACGCGAGCTGAAGCGTCACATGATCGGCGCGCTGCTGATGGGCATCGGCGGCATCATGTCGATGGGCTGCACCATCGGTCAGGGCCTGAGCGCGCTGTCGACGCTCGCGGTTTCGGCCCCCGTCACGATGGTGGCCATCGCCTGCGGCGCCCGCCTCGGGCTCGAGTTCACGATGACCGGCGAGTGGCTGCCGGCCGTTCGCAGACTGTTCGGGGTCTCGACCTGACTCGAAAAACGCGGATCGCCGTCGAACTGCCGGCCTCGTATCCTCCTGCAGTCCGGTTGCCCTTTCAAGCATGACGGCAGACACACCTTCGCATTCTCGCGGCTGATTTCGCCCGAGCTTTGCTTGGTCTCGCTACCCTCTAAGGCCAAGAGGGCGCAGGGAAGGCCGGGTGCTGGCTCGCACCCGCGGTCTGCTGCGCGAAAAGCACGCGCCGGAAGAACCGCACAGCAGCATACAGGTGGTGCCGATCACTCGGCCTTCCCTGCGCGATGGCTGGACGGCTTATGCCGTGATCTCCCGGGAGCCGACCATTCCTTCTGGCCTCCCTCGCCCCGCGAATTTGGATGATGCAGTCTGCCCGGTTGGGCTCGCTCGCACCTTCGCAAGGACTTGACCGTGGCAACGACGGCCAGGACCACACGGTTTTGCCGTACGCACGGCCCGCCATTTCACCGCAGTTTTTCCAGCCCTGTCGACAAAGCCGGAAACTTACAGACGAGACGAAGCCTGGCAGCGCCGTCGTCCACACGAAGCCTCGGGCTCACAGGGACTACCCGCCCTG
>NZ_FOUS01000043.1 GCF_900114915.1 Bradyrhizobium sp. Rc3b | reverse complement strand
AGCCCCTTGGGGGCCTTCTCGGAGTCGATCAGGGTCTCAAACCCATAACGATACTGGTCGACGTCGATGCGCTTCACGCGCTCGACCGTCTCTTGCACGGCTACCATTGCCCGCTCCAGTGGCACAACGACAACTCCCGCCGGCAAGGATTCTGCTGCAATCTATCTAAGCGGATCGCGCAAGTCGCCGGCAACCTGGGGCTAGCAATTGAGAGAAACAGAAGACGGACCCAATAGACGGCGGCTATCAACAGCGTTTTCATGTTGTTTTGCGCAGGAGCTCCTCTCACCGGCCACTCCACCTATGCCGGCACGCAGGTATCTGGCACCGGGCAAACGACGGCGCATTGCGGCGCGTCAAAGTGCCCCTCACATTGGGTACACTGGGTCGGATTGATCACATATATGTCGTTCTTCAGGCTGATCGCGGCATTGGGACATTCGAACTCACATGCACCGCAGACGGTGCACTGGGATGCGATTATCTTGTAGGCCATCAATGCGATTCCATAGAGCGAAAGTTGCGGGACAGTTTCTTGCTTTCAAGTCTTGTGCCAGACAGTTTAGCTTGATTTTGCCTGAGCTATTTTGTGCAGCGCAAGTCGCCGCCTCGACACGGTGTCGCAAATCCTACAACGCGCACGACAGTAGCTTGAGGTCGATGGCGTGGTTCGAGCATGGTCGTTCTCACGGCCATCAGAGATCAGGTGAACCGCGTTCGCCAGCCTCAGGGTACGATCTGCGACTCTTGCTAGGCCGCCGTGCCGCGGCGATGATGGATGCGCCGCGAGACTTCAAAAGTCCTCCGCCGGTGTATCAGGTCGACCCCGAGCCGCGTCTCGAGGTATCC
Source organism: Bradyrhizobium sp. Rc3b (assembly GCF_900114915.1). Lineage (GTDB taxonomy): Bacteria > Pseudomonadota > Alphaproteobacteria > Rhizobiales > Xanthobacteraceae > Bradyrhizobium. The sequence goes on along the minus strand of NZ_FOUS01000043.1, from coordinate 6,628 downwards.
ACTCACCGGGACAGCGGCGGCTTCGGCGACAGCACCGCGATAAATAACCCGCGCATTCATCAGCGGCCCGGTTTGCGTCTCCACAGCCACTCAAAAGAAGTCGCGGCGATCGCGCCAGATAAAGTCGCTCCGGTGATCGCGGGTCCGCAGCGGGTCCGCGGGACGCATTCTCAATTGTCTTGAATGTTTCCTGGCAAAACCGGCATTTATATGCGCTGTATGGAGCGAAAGCACATTGTCCCGCATCGTGCGGGCGACTGAAGCCAAGCGTTCGTCTGGTGATCCAACGCTTCGTCCTGCGTTCGAAGTAAATGCCGGCGGCGGTCAGCAGATCGATGGAGCCAAAAAAAAGCCACCCCGAAGGGTGGCCTAAGTCAGGGAGGAAACGCCCATGAGGGCCTCTGGGATCAGGCCGCAGCCTGTTCGATCGGTGAGAAGGGCAGCCCGAGGCTTTCGGCCACCGCTTCGTAAGTTAGCCGGCCCCGATGGACGTTGAGGCCTGCGCGCAAATGCGGATTTTCTAGCACGGCGGAAAAGCCCTTGTTGGCCAGAGCCAAACCAAACGGCAGCGTCGCGTTATTCAGGGCCTGGCTCGAGGTCAGCGGCACGGCCCCGGGCATATTGGCCACGCAATAATGAATGATGCCCTCCACTTCGTAAGTAGGATTAGCGTGAGTGGTTGGGTGCGATGTCTCAAAGCAGCCGCCCTGATCGATAGCGACGTCCACGAGCACCGCCCCCTTGCGCATCGAGCTCAGCATGGTCCGGCGGACCAGCTTCGGCGCGCTCGCACCTGGAACGAGCACCGCACCAATCACCACATCCGCCGCAAATACCTCTTCCTCCACGGATTCGGTAGTCGAAAACCTAGTGCGAACGCGTCCTTCGAATAGCTCGTCCAACTCGCGGAGTCGGGGTATCGAACGGTCGATGATGGTTACCTCTGCGCCTAGACCAACCGCCATGCGTGCCGCGTGCGTACCGACGACGCCACCTCCGATCACCACAATTCGGGCAGGCTGAACACCGGGTACCCCACCGATCAACAGCCCTCGTCCACCTGCACTCCGCTTCAGGGCGCTTCCCGCCGCTTCCATCGCAAGCCTACCCGCGACCTCGCTCATCGGCGCGAGGAGCGGAAGGCCACCATGCGCATCAGTTACGGTCTCATAGGCGATCGCAGTGCATCCAGATTTCAGGAGGCCCTTGGCCTGATCCAGGTCGGGGGCCAGATGCAGATAAGTGAACAGGATCTGATTTTCCCGCAGCTGACACCATTCGGACGGCTGAGGTTCCTTAACCTTCACGATCATCTCGCTCGATGCGAATACCTCAGCTGCGGAAGTTAGAATTGTTCCGCCAACATTGCGATAATCGTCGTCGGCTGCACCAATGCCAACGCCGGCATTGGTCTCGATCATCACGCGGTGGCCTGCCGCCACGTATTCGCGGACAGCTCCCGGGGTAAGGCCCACGCGATACTCGTGCGCCTTGATTTCCTTGGGGACTCCGACCTTCATTTGAAAACTCCCTGCCTGGAGCGCCTTTCTAATCGGAAGCGAGCTGCGATATTGCGACGCTGCCGTCAAAATGGCGCAGAAATTCAACGATATTTGACAAGGCTCGCAGGATTCCAAACCCATGGCCCACCGGATGGTGGTGACACCCTCGAAACTGCGCGATGGCGAAGCGTCATTTCGAAGCTCCCTCTCGGCTCGTGGAAAAGCTAACAACCCAAGTTCAGCAAGCCTAAAGAGCGAAGTCGCAGTCTGCCGGTTGGGCAGAGTGCCGTAGTAGGGATCGTTTCAAGAGCTAATGGGTGATGGGCAATGGCCCATGACCATTGATTATAAACTTGATTTCCCAAATCTAGATGATGCGCAGCGTGGTCAACAGATCCGAGGCAATTGTTCGCCCCACAACCAATCGACGATTCGTCGACCACCGAACCCGGTCGTCAGCTGCACAAATTTCCGATTGTCAACCACCGCTTCGCCAGTATCAGCTGCGTCGGACCGAGCGGGTGCGCCTTCATGGCTGCTAGCACGGCATCGGCCAACTCAGGCGCGACGATGGCAACGAGCTTGCCTTCGTTGGCGACATGGATCGGATCGAGTCCAAGGAGTTCGCAGATAGATCGACCGCTGGCTTCACCGGAATAGATGCTTCCTGCAGAGACGAGATTGATCTTGCGACCGTTGATGGCGCCCTCTTCGAGCCGCAACAATTCGGCCGGCGTGCCAGGACGTCTTGCCAACAGGCACGCGCGCAAAGCGCCAGCCGTCCGCGTGCGAACTGTGGCGCGCTCTATGTTCAACGTGAGAACTTTGCATAGACGTCGATTTCACTGTGGCGTGAACCTAACGCGATGTCAGATTTCTGGCATCTTTGTTGCCGAGCAAACAGGGACAGCCGCGCAACGAAACGGCAGAATTTGACGCCGCCAGAGATGCTTGATTGGTCTCTGGCGGGCACACGCTGCACCGGCAACATCGTAACGCTGCTTCTGCGCACGGCAAAAGACGCGAGAGGCCGAGAGCGAAGGCCGCCTCTCGACCGACCTGCTTAATGCGTATCGTTAGCAAAGGCCTGGAGGCAAATGGCTCCGTGCACGATCGAGCTTTGCCGCTAGCGACAACGCAGTGCATCGATTCAAGATTATTGCCGTCAAATCGATCCCCTAAACCAGGCTTCCATCGCGTAGATGAGTACAATCCAAACTATCGATTTTACCAACGTCACCTGTTGTTGCATCCCTCTCAGCAGTCGGCGCATAAGGATCACGCTTGGATTCCATCCCGAGACGGGACTCCGCTAATGCCACCATCCGGTCGAGTTACGCGTCACGCCGCCACTTTTTGTTCGACATTGCGAACTCGGGCTAAGCAACCGATGCTTCCCGGAGACAGACAGTTGTACAAGACGGCTCAATCGGGCGCCCTTTGGGCATCTGGTGCATATCTTGCTTAACGAAAAAGGATAACGCAACTGAACGCCTGCCTTTGGAACGACGGCTCTCGGAACCGTCCTTCAACCGGACACGGCTAAAATCATGAGTCTCGTATGACGTCGTCGTCTCTCAGCGACGCGGCGGCTCACATTCGAGTATATTCGGGAAGGAAGCGTCATGACCACCATGGCAACTGCGGCGCCCGCGCGCGCGTCGCAAGCTTGGTATAAGATTCTCTACGTGCAGGTGCTGATCGCGATCTTGATTGGCGCCGTCGTTGGTTGCCTGTGGCCGTCTGTCGCGACCAATGACTGGGTCAAGGCGCTCGGTGACGGGTTTATCAAGCTCATCAAGATGGTGATCGCGCCGATTATTTTCTGTACCGTCACATCTGGTATTGCGCACATTCAGGATGCGAAGAAAGTCGGGCGCGTCGGCGTCAAGGCGCTGATCTATTTCGAGATCGTCTCCAGCTTTGCCTTGCTGCTGGGCCTTCTTATGGGCAATCTGGTCCAAATCGGCCATGGCCTTGCGGTCAAGCCGGATGCTGCCGCGGTCGCCAGTTACGTCAAGCAGGCGGAAGCCTCAAAGACCATCGATTTTTTTCTCAACATCATTCCCGATACCGTGGTGGGCGCCTTCGCTCGTGGCGATGTTCTGCAGGTTCTCCTATTCGCGATCCTATTCGGCTTTTCGCTGATGGCGTTAGGAAGCCGTGGGGAGCGGCTGCGAGGCATGATTGACGACGTCGCGCACGCGGTGTTCGGCGTAATCGCTATCATCATGAAAGCTGCCCCGATCGGCGCCTTCGGCGCCATGGCCTTCACCATCGGCAAGTTCGGGCCGGCAGCGCTAGGCAATTTGATCGGTCTCATCGCGCTATTTTACGCAACGGCGGCCTTATTTGTTGTGGTGGTGCTCGGTTTGATCGCGCGCCTCGTCGGCTTTTCAATCTTCAAGTTCGTTGTTTATATCAAGGACGAGATCTTGATCGTGCTCGGCACTTCGTCCTCTGAAAGCGCGCTGCCGCAATTAATGGAGAAGCTCGAGCGGCTGGGCTGCTCCAAGCCCGTGGTCGGGCTGGTGGTGCCAACTGGCTACTCCTTCAACCTCGACGGCACCAATATCTATATGACACTTGCGACATTGTTCATTGCCCAGGCACTCGGGGTCGACCTCACCTTTGGCCAGCAGCTCACGATCCTCCTCGTGGCAATGCTAACATCCAAGGGAGCAAGCGGTGTCACCGGCGCCGGCTTTATCACGCTCGCTGCGACGTTGTCGGTGGTCAACCCAGCGCTGGTGCCGGGCATGGCAATCGTGTTTTCGATCGACAAGTTCATGAGCGAGGTGCGCGCCCTTACTAACATTACCGGCAATGGCATCGCCGCCGTGTTCGTTTCCTGGTGGGAAGGCGAGCTCGAGCATGCGACGCTGCAGGCTCGGCTCAACCAGCCCACTGTTTCCACCACTACTGACACACAATGAGATAGGCCAGTATGTTAACCCCGCCGCTTGAAGACGCATCGAATGCAAGCGCAGCCACAATTCTCATAGTTCGAATCGACACAGCCGACTTGACAGGAGCCGGAACTTTCTCGCGCGATCTGCAGTGGGCGACCCTTGCCCCGCGCGCCGCCGGTCAGCCACCCTCAAGAAGATGCTGCCTAGCAAAAGAGTAGGAGTTTTGTAACGGTCATTTTCAAGCGCGTCTTTCGCCGCCTCGCTCATCGCGATCTGAACGCTTCTGCAATATTTTGGCGGGCCAAATAACAGGACTGCGACAGAACGTGTTTAGCTTGGCTTTCCTAGGTGGTGATCCCCACAATTGCCCATGTGCGCGGTCCCTGCGTTTGCCCCGTCCTGACCAACGACGTCGTACCGACCTTGCTGACGCAACTCGTCATCCTTTGTCACGGTCCGCGCTGCTGCATCAGATCGTGATAGGTGTGATCAGCGCGGATTAGATGGCATCTTGACGGATCCGTGGCGGCTCACACACGGTTAGTGTCGGTTTGGCGTCGCTGCGCGCGCTCGATTCGGCTAACCACTCGCAGACAAGTCCTCCGCACCCAGGCGTGACGGCGTTAGGGCATACAAAGCAGTCGCCAAACTTCGCCTCGTATCTCGGCACATGATTATTGCGCTTCTTCCGCATGATCGATCGCAATGCGAGATGAGTGGTCCAGCAGCTTGTCTTTGTTCTTTTCGGTTCGTCGAGGCGCGCCTGGTTGTTCCGGCTCAACGTCTTGACTGAACTGTAGCCGCTATCCTCGTGGCCGGCGTATGGGAGTTGTCCTCGGCTTCAGCCTCGATCGCCTGGCCGCTGTTATCGGCAGAGCAGGAAACAGACATCAAAGCTTCGATTGCAGGCGTGTCAGCGCGCCATATTGAAAGGTTTAGGACAACTATACGTATGTCTGTGATGCATTTTTTCCCCGGGCGTGCTCAGTTCGGCACCACGCAATCGATCTCGGAAGCGCTCGCCCAGCGGGCGCTGGTGCCGAGTATTGCCCTATTTTTGCCTAAAATGTTGTAGCTCTCCCGCCGGAGAATAGGCCGGACGGTATCAAAATGCGTAGCCATATCAGCGGTTTAGAACGTTCAGCCCATCAGTTTACCTTGGGCAGCATAACGCTGGCCCTGGTGACACTGGCTTCCTTTTACCTTCACGCGCATTTCGCCGCGACGGCTTTCGCATATTTGTTAGTGGTATTGCTGTTTTCCCTGATCGGCAGCTTCGTCGCGTCGTCCGCGCTTTGCATCGTAGCCATCGCTGCTCTCGCTTACTACTTTGCGCCGCCGGCATTCAGCCTGCGAATCGATGACCCCCAAGACCTGCCGGTGGTTGTTGCATTCTTTATTGCCTCGATTGTCGGAGCGCACCTGATCGCAAAGCTCCGACAGGAAAGAGAGGCTGCGCGTGTGGTTGCGGCCAAGCTTCAGCGGAGCGCGGCCGATTTGGAGGATCGCGAAAATCGGTGGCGCGCCATCTTCGAGCACAATCCGGCCATGTACTTCATGGTCAATGAAGCTGGCACTGTGCTCAACGTGAATACATTGGGCGCGACACAACTTGGCTATGCTCGTGCTGAACTGATCGGTCAATCCGTGCTGGACGTGTTTCTTGAGGAGGATCGCGCGTTCGTTTGCGAATGCGTTCGGACATGCCTTGAGGATGTCGGACAAACGCGCACGTGGGACGTCCAAAAAGTCAAGAAGAACGGCTCGGTGTTGTGGGTACGTGAAAGCGCCAAAGCCATGCTCTGGGCCGATGAGCAGCCCATTGTCCTTATCGCCTGCGAAGATATCACGGAGCGGAGGCGGACCGAACTTGCCCTGCAGCGGAGCGAAGCACATCTGGTCCAGGCGCAGGAGTTGAGTCACACAGGCAGCTTCAGCTGGAACGTCACTACCGGCGACGCCTTCTGGTCAAAGGAAACATTTCGAATTTTCCAATTGGACCCTCAAACAGTGCTACCGGGGCCGCAGCTGATCGTTGAGCGCACGCATCCAGATGATAGGTCTTCGGTTAGAGAAATTATCGATCGCGCGATGCGAGACCCGAGCGATTTCGAGCATGAATACCGGCTTCTGCTACCGGACGGCTCGGTAAAGCACATCCATGCGCAGGCACGAGCGACGAGGACAGCCTCTGGTCACATCGAGTTTGTTGGG
>NZ_FOUS01000039.1 GCF_900114915.1 Bradyrhizobium sp. Rc3b | reverse complement strand
CCGAGCTTGGGCTCGCCGAGATTACGGTCAAGATCTACCGGGGACACGTAATGAAGAAGATGCGTGCACGGTCGCTGGCCGACTTGATCAGAATGGCTGAGACGTTGGGAATTCGCGCCAATCGTCCTGAACAAACCCAAGTATGATTTTACAATTTCATCAGTCGAGCCCACTTTTCGCCGAAGGTGGCTGACGCTTGCAGCCGCTATTCCCCGTTCAGGAGTGCTCGTCTTGTCCACGCCTTTGATTTTCGTCGTTGACGACGACGCCTCAGTCCGTGCGGCGACAGAGAATCTCTTGAAATCGCGAGGCTACATCGCCCAAATATTTGCATCGGCCGAGGAACTCCTGAGGTCCCCGCAATTAGACGAGACATCCTGTGTCATTACCGATGTGCAGATGTCGGCTATGAGCGGCCTGGAGCTGTTGGCAGAGATGCGGACACGTGGTTACGACGCACCATTCATTTTCATTACGGCTTTCCCCGACGACCGCGTGCGCGCGTCAGCGCTGGGCGCCGGAGCGATTGGCTTCCTTGCCAAACCCTTTACCGGACAAGCGTTAATCGAGTGCGTCGACACCGCACTGAACGCGTATGACGGCCGAGGCGGCATCTGATGCATTCAACCTGCGGCTTGAATTGGTGTCCGATCTAAACGCTCCACGCGTCGATCGTGCCGCCGATCGACCCCTTCGCGGTCAAGCACGCTACTTGCTTTAAAACGCGAGCGAGCGGCCAATTGTTGCCATGTCCATGCTTTACCGACTATCGCCGGGGGGCTACCTTCGTGCAGAATAACCTTATCGCTGCGAGGGCCGGAAGGGCACGCTAGCTCGACTCATTCTGTAGGTCGACGTTCAACGTGATGCTCACCTAAAGCAATCGACCACCCTAAGCACTTAACTCGTCTAGATCGTGGCTATATACTCCATTACAGAGTGGAGCTGGCGCGAGAGCGCACGACAAGGCAAGAAATTGTCTTTTTGCAGTCCGACTTCAGTGACGATGATAACGCAGCTTCGCCTAGACAACCGACTCGCGTGTTGGGTTGAGACTTTTCCGGTGAAAGTGCTCTGGACGATGCTCGTGCTCACGGCGTCGTTATGTCCGTGGACGCGTGCCGACTGTTTTGCGCATCGGGCGCCGCTTCGTTGTGCATTTCCCTGCCCACCGACTCACGGCGGGCGCGACGATGCTTACTTCTTCGGAGGCCGGCATCTCTAGACGACTTCTGCCTCCAAACCATCCAACGTGCTCGGTGCAACACGCCCGGCCCTCGGCGGCCGGGCGCGCTTTGGCGGCACCCCATGCAGGTCCTCGCCGCAGCGAGCATTGCCGCAAATGGCCTTGCGCAGTTAGCCCCTACTTCCAACGCTCAAACAACTCAGCAACTGCTAGGCCAAGGAGCACTTTGGCAGCGGTCTTCTGAGCCAACTCAAAGGAACTCTCAGCCGAAAAGGCAATAAACACAGAGGAGCCCGGAGCAGGCCAGATTAGTCTACTCCATCGGGCCCAATCACCTGTGATCCCATGGTCACATAAAATCATCCTCATAATCGTATGTTGAGGGGCTCTCTGGGATCTCGGCATCACTATCTTCACTATCGTCAGCTCTGGAAAGATACCGCCCAGCAGCGCCTTTTCGCGGCCATTCGCCGTCGCTATTCCTTACCCACTTATCTGACTTCTCTGGGTCGAGAACCATGTTGTCGGCGTCAACCTCGACGAATCCCAAATTTGCCGCCCGGGCTCTTGCTTCCGGATTAGCCGGACGCAAATTGAGCAACGGCCGTCTGACGTCTCGTCGAAGCTGGTGCTCGAGCAGGATATCGCCAGCGTTCTCAACAAGCGGATGAACGACTTGAAGATCTACAGTTGAGGTAGTCCCTTGGCGCCCAGGAAATAGTTCCTCCCACCTTTCGCCCTCGAACTAGGTTCATGCTGTCGCCGCCTTCCATTCTGAGAAGACCGACACTCTTGTTCCCCAACTGGTAGCTGGAGTATCGCGCATCATCGGAATCTCGGGTTGCCGCGTACTCTTCGGTCATTTCTGCGGTTCGCTTTGCCTTGGCGGACACGAACTCAGAGAACTCTCGGGGGTTGTTGGCGATGTAGTTGATTTCATCGCCATAATAGGCCTCCGCGGCTTTTCGGAACACGTGACGATCCTTGAACTCTATTATGGGAGGGTTTGAAGCGAGCGAATACGGTCTTGTTGCCGAAGATGAACTGCTACTCGAGCCCCGTTTGGACTAAGCGCATATTGGCGAACGCATCCGCAAAGCTGTCTTCGCCCCGTTGCTCATCAGTTTCAGCAAACTGAGAGGACTGGAAGTAGGACGAGCCATTGACCCGATTATACATAGCGATTGGTGCTCCCATCGGACATACATGTCCGCATCTAACTTAGGCTTGTTAGGCCCAGCGGGGCCTGATAGGGAGCCTGGCTTACCAAAGCCTGACGCGGCCGCCCTCACGTTGGGTTGTCATAGGTCTTCCTTCTGAAAGGACACGGCGGCACCCTCGTGCCATTGCATTCATCAGGCTTGATGAGAGGCCGCGAACAGCTCCGAGGAAGCTCCGCGATTACGAATTGGGTCGATCGATGATTCATCTGCCAATCGGATTGTTCTCTTTTCGGAGTTTCGCCGCGCCGCCTGATATCCGAATTGTCATTTTCGATCTGCAGTGGAGCTCGCGGACGAGCAGGCTCCCATAGTTTTGGCCGATTTTCAGGCGTTGACCAACGATATCGCCTGCGCCAGACTCGAGGAGCGCGACCTGCGCGTTCGGTTTCAACGCTCATTAATCCAAATTCGCATTTCGCCTTCGCCGCGATTAGCCCAGCTAAACCACGGAATGAACGTCAGCCGCTGCGGTTCAAGCTCTCCAAGGATTTTGTCGTATTGATAAAGGGCCGCTTCCTCAGAATGCGTGTGTTGCAACCGCGTCCCGTCGGCTTGCAGCAAAATCTTGCCGTCAAAGAGACCTGTTCCTTCGATAAGAGAAAACTGACTGTCTGCATGGAGCCAAATATTGTGTAACTCGGTCCCATTGTCGGCCTCCTCCAGACATTAAATCAAGGGGCCACGCTGGATAGCCACCTTGCCGGCCAAATTGCGAACTTGGGGATGGCCGTATACGCGACGCACTTGCATCGGCAGCAATAGTTTGATGCGATCTCCCTGCTGCCACGTTCTGCGAATATGCAAATAGCCCTTGCGAGGCTCGCAAGCCGTTCAGGCTCGCCTGCGGCGCGCTGCACCATTCCGGCAGGCGCAGGGCAAGCGTGTGGGCAATTGGCGGCGCAGATTCGACCACGATTTCCACCTCGTCTCTCCAGGGATAGCTGCCGCTCATGAGTAACCGCAGCGCATATCCTTCGACGGATATTGCCGCCCTGTTACCAACGTAGAGATTCACATAGAGCGCGCAGGTGCTGGGCGTGTAGATGTAATGACCAATCGATGTGAATAGGCGTGCGATGTTCGGTGGACAGCGCGCGCAGCCAAACCAGCGTCGTCGCACTGGCGAGACGTGGTTGTAGATGCCATTATGCCTCAGCGTTTTGGGATGCACTTCGAGCGGGTTAACATAGAAATTGTGACGCCCGTCGAACGCGATACTACCGAGAACGGTATTGTAGAGCGCGCGCTCCATCATGTCGGCATAGCGACCGTCCGGTTCCATCTCCAGCATACGGCGCGCGAACATCATCAGGCCAATCGACGCGCAACTTTCCGCGTACGCTGTATCATTTGACAAATCGTAATCGCTGCTGAACGCTTCGCCGGCGCCTTGCGAGCCGATGGCTCCGGTAATATAGATCTGGCGCTGCACGATGTTTTGCCATAGCCGTATGCAAGTTTGGCGCTGCTGCTCGTCCTGGCGCAGACGCGCGAGATGAGTTACTGCGGTCATGAGGTATACAAAACGAACCGCGTGACCGGTTGCAGTCCGCTGCTCCGAAAGCGGCAAGTGCGCTTGGCTATACGCTTTGTTTTTCATCATCCAAGGCGTGTCGTCGGATTTCGGGACGCAGGATTGCTGGCGCTTCTCGTACTCAATGTCGTAGAAGTGTGGCTCCGTGCCGCGTTGCTCCACGAAATAATTGGCTAACGCGAGATATCGCTGCTCCTTCGTCGCTTCGTAGAAGCGTGCCAACGCGAGTTCGATTTCCGGATGTCCATCATAGCCGTGCAACTGATGGCGCTCTGGGCCGAAAATAGTGCAGAGGTGGTCTGCAAGCCTGCAAACGACTTCCAGCAACCGCCGTTTGCCAGTCCCCTGAAAGAATGCGAGACCCGCTTCGATCAAGTGACCAGCACAATAGAGCTCATGGCACTCCGTTAAGTTAGTCCAGCGCTCCTGAGGCGCGTTCAGGATGAAATAAGTGTAGAGATAACCGTCGGCGCATTGGGCGGCGGCAATCAACTCAATCAGGTCATCGACGGTTTTCTCCAGGTCTGGATTTGGTGCCTGGCACAGCGACCATGCAGCAGCCTCGAGCCATTTTGCGCCGTCACTGTCCTGAAAAACCATGCCATGGAACTCGCCCCTCGCACGTCCAGCGGCAAGGCGGAAGTTTTCTACCGCGTGACTCGGTGGCACCTCAGGGTTGCGATCGTTTAGCACCTCCCATTGGTAGGGAATTGCCACTGCCCTGACCAGCTGCTGGCATTGCCCAATCAGTGGATCCGAACCTGCAGGTTGTGAAGATCGACTTCGGCCACATTCCGACCATTCATTGCATTCCTCCTTGTAGTGTGGCGAGCGGAGACCTAGCCCAGCAAGCCACCTCACCACGTTCGGTTGGTGAGGTGCCGCTCTGAGATTTGCGAAAGCACACTCGTACTCTCGGTGCGAGGTTTCAAAACGATAGAAATGGACAGGCTGCCCTAGGGCGGCGGTCCACCCAGACAATGCGTTGACAGCAATCATTCGAGGAGTGGGACAGCAAATCCCGTGCCCAGAATGAGGAGCGGTCTCTCGTCAACTAGTTCTGCGGCTCCGCGGTAGGAACCCATTGCGATCGCAGGCCCACCAACCGGTTTTGCCAGTCGTGCTAAATCCCGCGTCGCCACAAGGCTGGTCGAACCTGCTATACGAGCAAGTCGCTGGAGTATATGTACTCTCTCGCCGCTAAAGCCGGGGGCGCCGCATCCTTCCGGTGCGGCGCTCCCCTGACTTGGTTTTAGGCCCTCGATGTCAGGCTTCTAACAATCCTTTTATGACACGTAGCAGCTGGGAAGGCCGCGTGGCGTGTATGGTCCAACCGGATTGCGTGAGCCGCTGCTAGGCGCGATCTAGGCCACAAACCGAACGGCTAATCCTAAGCATTCGCTACCTCGGGGAACGTGCCCGACATGGGGATTCTGGCAATCGGGACAAGTAAGCTGTTGCGCATGTGGGCTGCTAGTGAATAAGCCGCGCCGGAGCGGCCCGAAGCTGTTGTGTGCATCGACTTGCTCGTTGGCTTCGGCAAGGCGGGAGGATGAGTCAGAAAGTCTTTTTTTTGCACCGAGCTTCATGCTCATTTGGCCCTGCAAAGCAGATTGCAGGCTGGGTAACCGAGAGCCGACTTGGCTCTCCTCCGTAATTCCCACTTGTTATCGACCGTTCCGCTCGAACGACAGGAAGGTAAGGCTCGCTCCAATCGGCGTTAGTCGCTTACCGATGATGAGCAAGCAGGAGTGACTTTGGTTGTTGAGCTGCATCGGTCTGTGTGACCTGCTGATGGCTGGTGTTCTCCTTGAGCGCGCAGACGCGACTCGGGATGCTCAGACATAACACTGCCGCCTCATTCCACAGTCACCGATTTTGCTAGATTACGCGGCTGATCCACGTCCGCGCCCCTTACAAGCGCGGTATGGTAAGCCAAGAGCTGAACCGGAATGGCATAGACCATCGGAGTAAAGCTTGCGGCCGTTTCCGGCAGCACAATGGTCATGAGTGTGTCCACCGTCGCTTCCAAAGCACCCTTCGAATCGGTGATCAGGATGATCTGGCCCCCCCGAGCCGCAACTTCTTGCATATTCGAGACGGTCTTCTCGAAGACCCCGTCATAAGGCGCGATCACCACCACAGGCACTGCCTCATCTATCAATGCGATCGGTCCGTGCTTGAGCTCGCCGGCCGCATAACCTTCTGAGTGGATATAGGCAATTTCCTTCAGCTTGAGTGCGCCCTCAAGCGCCAGGGGGGCCGATGTGCCACGACCGAGATAGAGCACGTCCCTTGTGTCGGCGATATAACGCGCGAGCTTCTCGATCTGGGGCTCAATCAACAGCGCCGCAGCAATCAACCGCGGCACTTCGATAAGCTCACGCACAAGCTTCGATTCATCGATCTCAGACAGCTTACCGCGCTCTTTTCCCGCAGCGACGGCAAGCGCCGCCAATACAATTAGCTGGCAGATGAACGCCTTAGTGGACGCGACGCCGATTTCCGGCCCCGCCAGCGTCGGCAGAACGGATTCGCTCTCCCGCGCAATCGTCGACGTCAGGACGTTGACCACAGATATCGTGTGCACTCCCTGCTTCTTGGCGTATCGCAACGCAGCTAGCGTGTCAGCGGTTTCGCCCGACTGCGAGATGACGATCGCGAGATCGCCCCGGCGCAAAGGCGCCTCTCTGTAGCGGAACTCGGACGCTACATCGATCTCGACAGGCAGGCGCGCCAGGCGCTCGAACCAGTATTTGGCGATGTGTCCGGCATAGCTTGCAGTGCCGCAGGCCGTGATTGAGATGCGCTGAATGGATTGAAAGTCGAACGGCAATGTAAGCGGCAGGGCGACGCGCTTGGCCGCCATGTCGAGATAATGCGCCAATGTCTTGCCGGCAACTGTCGGCTGCTCGTGGATTTCCTTCGCCATAAAGTGGCGATAATTCGCCTTGTCTACCAGGAGTGCCGATGCGCCAGATTTTGATGCTTCCCGCTGGACGACAGATCCGTCTGAGCTATAAATCACGCACATCGTGCGCGTAAGCACGGCCCAGTCGCCGTCTTCAAGATAGGTGATGGTGTCGGTCAAAGGTGCGAGCGCGATCGCGTCCGATCCTAGATACACTTCGCCATTACCATGCCCAATTGCAAGCGGCGACCCCTTACGCGCACCGATCAAAAGGTCGTCGTGGGCCTTGAAAAGGAATGCCAGTGCGAAGGCACCGCGCAGCCGCGGCAGCGACGCTTGCACCGCATCCTGCGGCGGGCAACCCTTCTTGAGATAAGATTCGACGAGATGCGCCACCACCTCCGTGTCTGTCTCTGAGTTAAATTGGGCTCCATTCCGCTCTAGTTCGGCTCGCAGCTCGCGGAAATTCTCAATGATCCCGTTATGAACGACCGCGACGTTCTCCGTCGCATGCGGGTGAGCATTGCTCTCGGTCGGCCTTCCATGTGTCGCCCAGCGGGTATGACCGATGCCCGTATGACCCGACGGAGGATAATAGCGCAGCTGCTCCTCAAGGTTTCTCAGCTTACCTGCAGCGCGGCGGCGCTCGATACGAAGACCTTCAAGAGTCGCGAGGCCTGCGGAGTCGTACCCGCGATATTCCAATCGCTTGAGCGACGCGACCAACTGCGCAACGACCGGACCACGCCCCAGAATGCCAACAATTCCACACATATCGATCAATGCAACCCAAGTTTAAGGATTCCGACGTCCCCCCTTAGAGGAACCCGGCCATAAAATTCGCTCGCCCGACGTTAACAGCTGTCAAGTTCGATAATTTTCGCGGCCGACTGTGTCGCCGGCGCATTCACAAGCGTGAGTTAGATCTCTTTCGGCCATATCGCTTCGCCCGGGTACATTCCGCTTATGCCGACCGAGCACAAACCGCGCAGCAGCTCTAGCTTGAATTGCCCTGTCTTACTCGAGAGTTTTTCCGGCGCGGGTTTAAGAGACTTATCATACTCGAACCGAGGCAACTCACGCTCGGCCAAGTTAAACGAGCGGCGTCGAAGCTCCATTGTACGAAAGTAAGCTCTCGATATCGAAACGTTCGACTATCTATACCAACGTTTGCAAATTTCACTTTGTCCCGCGTCGATCGTCCACTGCCTGCCGCGAGTTGGCTATTGGTAACGGCGCTGATCATAGTTGATCGCTCGACCTACAAGACCGCGTGTTCTGTTCCGAACTTAACAGCGCTTTGTAGACTGCGGCTCTATGAGCAGGCCTGGCTTTCGTGCCGTCATTCCGACAAATGCATTGACGAATGCGACCTCGGCTCGTCGCTCTCCCACGCCATGACGAGACCACGCGAATGCACACATGGGCCGACCGCAGACCGTCGCTCCATGTCATTGAAATCTTGCTCAGGGGCAAGCGCGCCCCCGGCGCTCGTAATGGTGTTTTGCCATCCATCTCGCCTACTTGGTGTCGCGCTGCTAGGGCGATTGAGCTTCATTTTTTTGAAGCTCAATGTGTTGGCATACTTCAGTCCAAATTAAATCAATGTATATGGTGTGCATTCCCGCATCATGTGTATGAGTGGAGCTAACGATCGCTTTCCTTTAATTACGGCGGAGCGCGCGTGCGCATCTAGATTTTTTCGAGAAACGGCCTCGCGATGGTGTTGCACAGCGAGGCTCTTTGCGGCGCAACTAAGGGAGACCATGGCGGCTCAGGACTCAAAGCGGCGCGTTGCGCTGATCACAGGCGTGACCGGGCAGGACGGCGCATATCTCGCCGAGTATTTGCTCGGTCTCGGCTACGTCGTGCACGGCATCAAACGGCGCTCGTCCTCGTTCAACACCGCGCGTGTCGACCATCTCTACCAGGACCCGCATGTCGGCGAGGTTCCGTTTGTGATGCACTATGGCGACATGACGGATTCAACCAATCTGATCCGCCTGGTGCAGCAAATCCGGCCGACCGAGATCTACAATCTCGCAGCTCAAAGCCACGTCGCCGTCAGCTTCGAGAGCCCGGAATACACCGCCAATGCCGACGCGATCGGCGTGCTCCGCCTCCTGGAAGCGATCCGCATCCTCGGTATCGAGAAGGAGACGCGATTCTACCAGGCCTCGACCTCCGAGCTCTACGGTCTTGTGCAGGAGATCCCGCAGAAGGAGACGACGCCGTTCTATCCGCGCTCACCTTACGGCGTCGCCAAGCTCTACGGCTATTGGATCACCGTGAACTACCGCGAAGCCTATGGCATGTTCGCGTCGAACGGCATCTTATTCAATCACGAGAGCCCGATTCGCGGCGAAACTTTCGTGACCCGCAAGATCACCCGTGGTGTCGCCCGCATCGAGGTCGGTCTCGAACAGACGCTCTATCTCGGCAATCTCGAGGCGAAGCGCGACTGGGGCCACGCGAAAGACTACGTAGAGGGCATGCACATGATCCTGCAGGCCGACCAGCCGGACGATTTCGTGCTCGCCACCGGCGAGGCCCGATCTGTACGCGAGATGGTCGAGCTTGCCTTCGCGCAGCTCGGCCGCCGCGTCGAATGGCGCGGCAAGGGCGTTGATGAGACCGGAATCGACACGAAGAGCAACAAGACCGTGGTGAAGATCGATCCGACCTATTTCCGGCCGACCGAGGTCGATCTCCTCGTCGGCGATGCCAGCAAGGTGCGCAAGAAGCTCGGCTGGAAGCCGAAGCGGACCTTTGCTCAGCTCGTCGGGGAGATGATGGCGAGCGATCTCGCCGAGGCGAAACGGGACGCGGTCCATGGCAAGCGCAACCTTTGAGCTGACTCGCAAGAGCGTTTACGTGGCCGGCCATCGCGGCATGGTTGGCAGCGCGCTGGTGCGCCGGCTGGCGCGCGAGGACGTCGAGATCGTCACAGTGGACCGGCGTGAGGTCGACCTCTGCAACCAGGCCGCCGTGTTCGACTGGTTCGCGCGGGTTCGGCCGCAGGTCGTATTCCTCGCCGCCGCCAAGGTGGGCGGCATCGTCGCTAATGACACGCTGCGCGCCGAGTTCATCTACGACAACATCGCGATCACGGCGAATGTGATCCATGCGGCCCAGCAGAACGGCGCTGAGAAGCTGATGTTCCTCGGCTCGTCCTGCATCTATCCGAAGCTGGCGCCGCAGCCCTTGCGCGAGGACTCGGTGCTGACGGGCCCGCTGGAGCCAACCAACGAGCCCTATGCGATCGCTAAGATCGCCGGTATCAAGATGGCGGAGGCCTATCGCAGACAGTATGGCAGCGACTTCATCAGCGTAATGCCGACCAATCTCTACGGTCCCGGCGACAATTATCATCCCGAGTACAGCCACGTGGTTGCCGCCCTAATCCGCCGCTTCCACGAGGCAAAGCTCGCGGGCGCGAGAAGCGTGGTGGTCTGGGGCACCGGCACGCCACGCCGCGAGTTCCTCTATGTCGACGACATGGCCGATGCCTGCGTGCACCTGATGAAGACCTATTCTGGAACCGAGCTCGTCAATATCGGCACCGGCAAGGACATCACCATCGCCGAGTTAGCACTCATGGTCGCGGCCGCCATCGGTTTTAGCGGCGAGATCAGATTCGACACGTCGCGCCCTGACGGCACGCCTCGCAAACTACTCGACGTCGCGCGGCTGTCCGGGCTCGGCTGGCGCGCCACGACCTCGCTTGAGGAGGGCATTCAGCTGGCATACCGGGCGTATCGCGCCGACAGCATTGGACGGCACCGGATTGATCTGCCTGTTCCCCAGTAAACAGGCCAATCCTAGAATCGGCGGTGAATGTCCAGCCTAGCGGACTTGCCGCTCAAGTAACGGCCAACTTTGCTTCGGAGTTGACAAGCGTTGATTGTCAACAACCGAGCTCAGTCGGGCGCCAAGAGCCCGAGCGATGCGGCGTCTCTTAGCTACGAGGTGGCCAACCACTTGCAGGGAAAGGATGGCCATTATCGAAACCTGCTGCCACCAAGTTGAGAGCTCATCGACTCTAAGCCGCTAAACGCCGACCGTGGAACCGTCATTGGCCGAATTGTGCTGGTCTCCCTTTCCTCTCGACCAACGGGTCGAACGCCGGTCTGTCATTATCATCCTCGCCGACAGCGTAACGATGAACATGAGCGCGCCTAACATCCCGAATGCCAACGGCAAGCCAAAGATGTAGGCGACGAACCCGACGCCGGCGGGCCCGACTAGCCGCCTGTCGTGATGACCGCGATAGCAACACCTGCTGGCATCACTTTCTGTTTGCCGGCGCGTCGACACAGCACGGGTACGACATTTGAAATACCTAATCCAATAAGCAGAAACCCCGTCATAGCAACTAAGGCAAAGGGCGCGGCCATCACAGCCAAGAAGCCCGTCACGATCGGCATAGTCCCGAGCATCAATGTGGCACGGTCGCCGATTCGCGCCGCCACGGCATCTCCGCTGAGACGCCCTGCGGTCATTGCGATTGAGAAGAGCATACAACCAATGCCCCCGTGGGCCTCCGCGAGAAGATGTGACCTGCCACCGAACTTTCATCCATCGGCAGTTAGAGTCTCGGGGTTTTGTACGCCAAGTGGCGCGGGTGGAGCAACGGACGATCGGCGGAGCTGGTCGGGGTTGCGCAGCCGGTCGTCCGTTGCGGTGAGGTGGGCGGCATAGGCCGCTGGGGTAAGGTATTTCAGTGACGAGTGAGGCCGCTGGAGATTGTAGTCGGCGACCCAGGCATCGATCTTGGCGCGGGCGTCGTCGAGATCGAAGAACAGGGTCTCGTTGAGCAGTTCGTCGCGCATCCGGCCGTTGAAACTCTCGATGAAGCCGTTCTGCATCGGCTTTCCTGGCGCGATGAAGTGCCAGTCGATACCCGTGTCCTTGCTCCAGGCCAGCATGGCGTTGCAGGTGAACTCGGTGCCATGGTCGGACACGATCATTGCTGGCTTGTCACGTCGTGCGACGATCGCCGTCAGTTCGCGGGCGACGCGCCGTCCCGAGATCGACGTATCTGGAATGGCGCCCAGGCATTCCTTGGTCACGTCATCGACGATGTTGAGGATGCGGAAGCGCCGCCCGTTGGCGAACTGGTCGTGGACGAAATCGAGCGACCAGCGTGCGTTGGGCTTGGCCTCCACCAGGATCGGGGCCCGGGTCCCTACGGCCTTGCGACGGGCCCGTCGCTTGCGGACGGCGAGCCCTTCCTCCCGATAGAGCCGGTAGATCCGGTTGATCCCCGACGGCTCGCCGTCCCGCCGCAGCAGGACGAACAGTCGGCGGTAGCCGAAACGCCGCCGCTCGTTGGCCAGATCGCGCAATCGGCCGCGCAAAGCCGTGTCCGGCGGGCGGCTGGAGCCGTAGCGGATCATCTTCCGATCCGCGCCGACGATCGAACAGGCCCGCCGTTCCGACAGGCTCATGACGGCCTGCAGATGCGCGACCGCAGCGCGCTTGGCGGCGGGCCCTACCATTTTTTTGAAAGAAGCTCGCGAAGAGCGGCCGCATCGAGCATCTGCTCCGCCAGAAGCTTCTTCAGCTTCGCATTCTCCTCTTCCAGGGCCCTCAGCCGCTTCGCCTCGGAAACGTCCATGCCGCCGAATTTGGCCTTCCAATTGTAGATCGTCGCTTCCGAGATCCCATGCTTGCGTGCCAGGTCAGCCGTCTTCGCCCCAGCATCATGCTCCTTCAATACTGCGATAATC
>NZ_FOUS01000038.1 GCF_900114915.1 Bradyrhizobium sp. Rc3b | reverse complement strand
GCTTCTGCCGTCTTCGCTGACCCTCGCGAAGCGTCCGAAGCGGGGGGATGATGCTCGTTGTCATTGCCGACGCCATTTCCCCGTATGATGCCAGCTTCAGACAACTCCGCTGCCGCCTTTGCAGACCCTGGCTCCGAAGCGTGCTGTGAACTACCGCCCGCTTCGGTGCTAGAGCCCCCGTTGATCGGCTCATTCTTCGATGTGAGATTTTCAACTGCCGTCACCGTCGCGCTATGAGCAAGCACGATCGGTGATACATGAGCCGACGGGGCGGACCCATCATCGTTCTCATCCGTTGTATTCACCGAATCGCTAGTGAAGGTTCTGAACCTGGTCGCTCCCCCTAAGCCGGTCCGAGCCTGCCCGAATTCGAACCTCAGGCCGTCATCGGCAAGAGTGTTCCAGACTGCAGCGGCTCCGAGTGTGCTCTCGCTCGTCCCGATAATTATGTGGGTACTGTCCGCATCCAGAACAGCTTCGGTTGCGGTCGCCGATGTCAGCGCTTCTTCGAGCTGCTCCAAGGTGATCGCGACAAACGTGCCTTCCGGCTGGCCGGCGAAATCCGCCTCTGCAATGGAGACGATCCCCTGCAGATGGATTTCCAGCAGGCCCCGGTCCCCGACATCAAGAGTCCGATCGGTCGGATTCACGTAGACGATCGTTTCGTTGGTTGCGGGATTGTAGATCCAAGCGAGGGTATGCGGCGGTATAGACTTGCTTGCTGCTGTCATATGGAGCCAGGCAAGCGCTCCGAAAGCGGCAAGATTGATCCTGCTCGATCCAGATGCGAAATCGAAGCCGGAGTGGGAAGAGGTCGAATGGGAATCGATCGGGGAGCGAAAAACAACGTTTTCGCCAACGTTGCCGCCCATCAGTTGATCGCGGCCATCTCCGCCAATACCGGCACCGCGACCAGAGCCCAGTGAGCCAAGAGGTTCCTGCAGGTTGTCATCCGCAGCGCCATGGCTCATTTGGCTCGAAGTGCCTTCTCCAGCGACGCGTTCGTCGCCGGTGGTCACAAGCGCGGCAGGCAGGCGCAAATCGTGCAAAGGGAAAGCCGGAGGCGAGCCGTCTACATCATTGGTATCAGCATCGGTTATTGCGGCCAGTTTTGTGTTCGCATTCTCGCCGGTGACCACCACGAAGCTGTCGATCGGCGCTTTGCCCGGGTCATGCGATTGCACGGCAAGATGGGGGTCGTTCAGTGCGTAGATCAACGCACCGGTCAGAGTGGCGAAGGTGCCATACCCTCCGTGAGTCAACGTCGGCGTGGACGCAAGCCGCGGGAATTGATGTTCCGCAGTCGGGTCACCAACGATCTGTGTGTCGCTGGTTCCCCGCAGTAATGGCGTAGGAAGATTGGGCGTGCTCGATCCAACTGGGCCGTAGTCTTTCCATGGTTTGGAGCCTACGGATTGCTCAGCCGGGCGCAGCCCTTCCATTGCCGCCGTCGGGTTCGTGACCAGGCTCGCCTTGGCGAAGAGGTCCCTCTCGGTGGGCGTCTCGCCGGAGTCCCAGAGCACGAGGTGTCGGAGAATAGCTCTTTTCCAGGGCTCATATTCGGCATGCTCTCCAGCGCGACCGGCGCTATCGTCATCCGGATCCACATCGTTCGCTTCCGACGCCTTGAGTTCGTCCGCAATTGCGAACGCCAGAAACGCCAGCGCAGGCAGGCCGAAACCGGACGGGCGCCGCAACAACGCGAGGGTAGCGAGCACAGTTCTGTTGGTAATTTCAAGCTTCTGAAATATGTTGTACAGGTGTACTTTGACTGTCCCTGGGGAAACGTTTAGCTGGCGCGCGATCTCCTTATTCGACATTCCTTCTGAGACTAGCTGTACAATTTGACGTTCCCGGTGCGTCAACAGCTCCAGCATCGTTTCAATTTTGCCGCCGCCGTCAGTTCCCTCGCCGGCTGGAAAGAGATCGGATTGCTCGGGCGACACGCTGCGCTCTGTCATCAGCCGCAGTAATCGCAGCATAGTGGCCGACGAAGCATGCTTCGAGATTGCGCTGGAGGCGCCAGCAGCAATAGCTGCGGCCAGATCGTGATCTGCTTCGGATTCGGTAAACAACACCAAGCGCGTGGGGAGATTCTCAGCTTTCGCAATCGCGAGGATCTCGGGTACCGTCAGATCTGGCAGGTTGTCAGCAACAAGCGTGACGTCGGGTGTCAAATTCCGAATTGCTTCGAGGCACCTTGTCCCATCGCTGCATGATGCGACAACGTCGAAGTCCTGCTGTGCCCCGAATACCGACTTCAGTCCCTGTAGAACGATCGGTTGTCGATCTACGATCAGAAGCCGGATCCGTCTCTGCTTCACAGACACGTCTAACATTGGAACTCTGCCTCGGCCCGGCCATCTATGTACTTCGGCATATGGCCGGGGCCAAGCGGCATTATTAAAATACAATTAATAGAATAGGGAAAGAGGGTAATAGAGTAGGGAAAGAGGGCCCAACGGCTTAAAAATGACCCAAAATCGCAAGCTTTTATGGTATTTAGGTGAGAAATATATCATTTGACCCAATGGCCATTGCGATTGACTGGCTTGACGCTTACCGCGCGGGCGACATCGAGGCGATCTTAGAAATGTATGCCGAAGGTGCCGTGGTTCGCTGCGGCTGCGGGGGCGTCAAGACCGTTACCGGCCACGAGGCACTTCGTGCCTATTGGATTGATCGCCTCCGAGAATATCCGGCGGGTACATTGAACGATCTCAATCCCTCGCACGACGGGACCATTATCTCGTACGTCACCAAGAGTGGTGTCATGAGTGCGCTCTTCTCGTTTGACGTTACCGGGAGGATCAAGGAGCTGGACTGCAGTCCCTGCCACTAGACCCGCGGCGCGATCCAAGCCCGCGTTGGGTGACGTGTTGGCCTTGCAGTGCAAAGCCGGCGTTCCCGTACGAACGCGTCGTTGCGAGCCCGTTGCGTGCCACTCCTTAGCGATGGCATGTCGAAGGACATACGCCTTCAGCGTCTTCAACGCGGATATCAGTGGGCCATATGCCTACGTCGCGGCATGCGATTGTCGGGCCGCGCGCGCGCGCCATCGATCATGGGAACCATATCTGTGGTGGTCGGTTGGCTTGCTGTTGAGCTGCACTCCGCAGAGCAGCTCAACACATCGGCATGAGTTCTAGTGCCGAGTATCCGTCGGGAGCCAATCCCATGATGGACCATGCGACTAGAATTGGTAATCGTTTGTTAGCAGCGTTGCCGCCAGCGGATTTTGCTTTGCTAGCGCCTCATCTGCGGAAAGTCGTGATCGAACGCAATTCCGTGCTCATCCGATCGGGCGATCGGATCGAACATCTTCTCTTCCCCCTCAGCGGCGCGATCGCCGCGATCACGGAGCTGCCGAACGGGCAGACAGTTGCCACGGCGATAATCGGGCATGAGGGCGCTGTGGGTTTGACGTCAGCGTTTGGCGCATCCGCCGCGCCCGCGACCGCGGTCGTCCGCCTATCCGGGGCCGCGCTGCAGATCTCGCCTGCGCAATTCCTGGCAGCCCAGCATCGCAGCCCCGCAATCGCATCCATGGTGCAGGTCTTCACGATGTCGTTGTTGACACAACTCCAGCACGTGGCGGCCTGCAATGCGCTGCATTCCGTCGAAGCGCGCTTAGCGCGCTGGCTTCTCCACATCCACGATCGTGCGAATGAAGGTGACCTGCTCCCGCTGACGCAAGAAACATTGTCGGAGTTGCTCGGCGTTCGCCGCACCACCGTCACGCATGTCGTGTGCACAATGCGCGCGTCAAGAGCGCTGAAATCCAGTCGGCGCGGCCAGCTCGAGATTGATCGGCCGCGGCTCGAAGCCGTGGCATGCGAGTGCTACAAGGTCATGAGCCGCAGAATCGATCGGATAGTCTCGCACGGCGCGGTCGGGCTCATCCCTGGGGCTCCAGCGCGGCACCCCCGCTCACCCGGTAGCCGAATAGCCGGGACAGGCTCGTAGGCCGGTTCGCTTTCCCGAGCCATCCGCACGCACCGCTTCGGTCATCCATTTGCTTTGGGACGCTCGCTACAACACCGCGATTTATTGAAACCAAGCAGCACGGGCATGAGCTTCGCCTGTGCGAAGCTGGAACGACTGCCCGCGGTCCGAGCTCGACATGGGGGACTGTCCGCCTTGCGCAGCTTGCGCTGACGATTTTCTTCTCGACCTACCCGGTCTCTGAGCTTCTCGAGTTCTGCGAGCTGGGCGACAAGCGCTTCGAGACGCTCTCGAAGAAGGGCCGCAGGATTCTGCGCTCGAATGCGGGTATTCATGACACGCCTCCTGACCGAGTCTCCCGGGAGGCCGCTCGGCTGGCCAGATATGCTTTCGGCCTCGCGTTTGACCTGTCGGAGCACAAGGCCCCGGCCCGGCTTGACCGCACGGCAGCCCATCGAGCTCCTTCATGGGATGAGAAGATCTTACCGGCTGGATTGGGTTGCGCTGGAAATTTGAGTACTAGCTCCGGGGCAATCGGCCTTGCGCTTTTCCTCGTCTTCTTCTGCGCAATCGACCCCACCATCTGCACTTGGAATTCCAGAGCCGCCGCCGGTTGCGAAGGGCCCTTTTGCATTGCCTCCGCCAGCACCGGCCCCGCCGCTACCGCCGGATCCGCCGCCGGATGTCCCTCCGGCACGAGAAGATCCAGCAGAGCTACCACCAGGTGCTCCCCCACCCCCTGATGATCCGCCGCTGGAGCCCTCCGGGGCGGCCGCGGACGACCGATCATTGTCGAAGAACGACTGGCCGCTGTCGCTTTGCCTCGGCCCGTGCAGGCCGCCCGAACGGGCAATGGCTTTTGAGGTCAGGGAGGTGGACAGAAGCAGCGTCATGGCAGGGGGCGTCACGGCTGCAAATCTTCCGCAGGTCTTCAAAAACTCCCGCCGGTCGTCATCCTCGTTGCCGTCACGGGTCACGATGCGCCTCCTCGATTTAAAACGATATTTAGATTATTATATATTAAATAGATTTTCAACCAAGAATTTTCTTTACCTGGCGAGAGGTTGCTGAACGTGCGCATGCCCGGGACCGAAACTCGGCAATTTGCCGCGCTTCCCCCGATTTTCCGAGCACACTCGCCCGACGCACCGATTTGAGTTGCTTCCCGGAATTTAATTTAGTTAAATTAATTAACCACCGGGCGGAGCCCGGTTACAATGGATCACTGCGATGCCACTGCAATTCTATCGGTCCGTCCGGGACATGGAGATCTGGAGTGCGAGCAGCCACGGCTTCTCGTTCGTGATCAGTTTCGAAAGCCCGGGAGGTCCGGGCTTTCACGGACGCTTCGGCTACCTGGCGAGTTGGCGTCCGCTCCACATCAACCAAGCCGCAATCAAGATTGGCGGCTCGCCCTTTCGAACGTTGTCCGAGGCCGAAGGGGCCTGCCTCAACATGATTGAGCATCTGGCACCGCGATAGGCCGCCCCTCGCGCAAACTCCCGAACGCGCGCCAGACGTACCCGTCAATTCGCGCTGGCGGGATCCTGACGCAACAGATTAGGGGAATCCGGCTCATCTGGCGCTGCATGCAGCTCCCTTCGCGAGATCGCCAATGCTGCGAGAACCGTACGATTGCTGATTTCCAGCTTCTGGAAGATATGATGAAGGTGGACCTTGATCGTACCGTCGGCAAGATTCAACCGACGCCCAATCTCCTTGTTCGATAGCCCCTCCGATACGAGCCGCATGATCTGCCGCTCCCGGTCCGTTAGTTGCGTCAGGGGCTTCACACCGGCGAGGTCGTCCTCGCTGATGTGCCCAGTGCTCGGCGAGGCCGCAGCTTGGCCCTGGGCAGCTTTCCGCAGGGTTGCGACCAGCATCTCCACGTCCGAATCCTTCGAGAGGACGATGCAGGCGCCGTCCAAGGTCAGCCTTTTTAACTCACTGTCGCCCGTGATACCGGTGAAGAAGATTACCGGAGCGCGTGCGCCGACGGCGTTTGGACGAGCGAGGATCTGCTGTCGACTGAAGTCGGGCAGTGCAGCATCGACAAGCGCCACGTCCGGTGCAAGAAATCGAATTGCCTCGATACAGCTTGCGCCATCGCCGCAGGAAGCAACGACCGCAAAATCACGCTGCGCCGCAAGAACGCTCCTAATTCCTTGCAAGACGATCGGGTGTCGATCAGCGATAACAATTCTGATGCGGCGCATGCTTCCCTTGCCTGTTGCTAACAACCCCCCTTGCGGCCGTTTAATCCCACTCTCCTTTTGAGACGCGCGGGTTATAGCCAGCCAGCTCCGTCAATAATGTCGCAGGTCTTAGATCGGAGACAGCACCTGACGGCAACGCTCGATGGCCACACTATCGTAACTCGCCCAGAGAATGCGTGCAGCACCGTAAGAATGCGGTGCTCGATCCAAAATTCGAAACCGCGAATTCTACGAGGATAATGACATTCCGACTACAATTTCTGATGGTTTCAATCTGAAAATAATCGCCAGGAATGTCCATCGGCGTACTAAGGGGCGAGTCGCTATTATGGTCAACATCCAACTAACTTAGTTAGAGCCGAATATTACGAACGATATATAGGGACATTCACGATTCAAATCTAACATTCGACGAAGTTTCATTGAAGCGAGGCCGTTCGTGAACGCCCTCGCTCCGGGAAGGGAGGCGAGAAAAGTATTACTATTCATCAAAGCAACGGCTGGTAACAGAACAAGGCCGCGGTTGATCGTGGCACGTGTAGTACCGCTGGAAGTCCAGCAATGCGTTTGAAGCCGTATTTCGATAATTCAGCAACTTCAATGATTAGCACGGACGTCGTTGGCAATGAGTAGGTGTTCACATGTATTCTTCGGCAGTTTTGCGTCAAACACATAAGGCCCTCATCGTTCAATTCACCGAATTGCAGAACTTACGTAGTCGCGTATTGAAAGCAGAGGAGCGATTGCTCGCGCCCAAACGACGAGCCCACGGACGGAGGGCGTTTAGGAAGCGACCGCCCGGTCGGAGACACGGTCTCAACCGCTAGCACCAGGTACTGCGCTGCACACGAGTGCGGCCGCGCGGCCGGATCGCGCTTGCCCAACCCTGCTATGACCTGATAATGCCCGCTCTTGATTCGGTTGGGAAGTAGCTGGGGACGGCTTCCATGGAGAAGAGTGACTGGGCCAACTCGACCACGGCCGAGCTGTGGCGGCTTTACGATGAGGTCACGACCGTTCTCAGTCGGAGGATGACCGCGGAAAAGGCCAAGCTTGAAGAGCGGCTCCGCAAAATTGAGGGGACCGCCGTTTCGTCCCCGAACGGGGAACGTCCGCGCCGCCCCTACCCCCCGGTGTTGCCGAAATACCAGAACCCGAAGGACCCGGACGAGACCTGGTCCGGTCGCGGCAAACAGCCCCGCTGGCTGAAAGCGCAGCTTCGAGCCGGTAAGAAGCTAAATGATCTCCTAATCGACCGCTCGTCGGCCCAAAGGCGCCGCCGGACCGGCTGAGCCTCCGATTCTCGGACGTGCGCTCGGGACGGTGAGGCTTCCTTTGCCTTTAGCGGTTGCCATCCGGTTTCCCATTGGGACTGCCATCGCCACCGTTGTTGCCGTAGCCATTGTTGCCCTGCACAATTCGACCGCCGGAACTGGCGATGGCGGTGGAGGTCAGCGAGGTGGACAGCAACAGCGTCATAGTCGGAGGTGTGACGGCTGCAAATTTTCCACAGCTCTTCAAGAACTCGCGACGATCTTCACTGGCGGGGTCGAGGTGGGTCATCAGCATTATCCTGCAATCGTCGGTCAGCAAAATTAGACCGAAATTGGATCTACGGCAAATTAAATTTGTTAATTCAACAATTTCAAATTACCGAGTTCTCTACCACGTTGTACCATGGCAAGGTTCTGATTGAGGCGCTGCAGTCGCGTCCTTGAGGGCACCGCTGCACATTATTGACATTAATAAATAGATTTATTATTATAATAAATATATTATTTAACTTGCAATCAACTTCACTCATAAAGTCCGTTCGGCGCGCAGGGGCTCAGCGTAACTCGACCATATATTTACGCGCGTTGTTCCCAAGGTGGCAAAGCGAAAGGCAGTTCATGACAGCAACCGAGGCCGGAGCAGCGTTCAGGCAATTGCGATCCGGCTTCGATACGGCCTTGCGACCAGGATTCTCATTGCCGCGTCTCGGTGGCCTGATGAGCCGAGCCCTTGCGGGAACACTCTTGGACCTCTCTGAACTAACAGTTCTCACGGAGGCCGCGACCGGGGCCTACGCCGTGACAGCCGTCCTTGCGGCCATGGCCGGAGCCAGGCACGTCTATGCCTTCACGAAAGCTACACGGCACGGCACAGCAGCCGATGCCAGGCAACAGACGCTAGAGCTTGCAGATTCGGTCGGCGTGGCCGATCGCATCGACGTCTTGGAGCAGATCACCCCGGATATCCTCCAGCAAACCGATATTGTAACGAACAGCGGCCATCTTCGGCCCCTTACCGCCGCGCTCATTGATAAATTACCGAGGGACGCCGTCATCGCCTTGATGTTTGAGACCTGGGAATTTCGCCCCGAGGACCTCGACATGGAAGCATGCTTGCGGCGCGGAATTCCCATCGTCGGCGTGAACGAACGCCACCCGTCAGTCGATGTCTTCTCGTTTCTCGGTCCGCTGTGCGTGAAGCAACTCCACGATTGCGGCTTATCCGTTTACAAGAATCGCATTGCTGTGCTGTGCGACAATGATTTTGTTGGCTCGCTCCGCGCTGGTCTGGCGAACTCTGGAGCGAGCGTGGACACCTTCGACGACGCCCAGGCCATGTATCGCGACGAGTGGGATGCTGTCATCGTCGCGCTGCGACCAGCGGCTGAGCCACGCATCGGTTCGCCGGAAGCGACGCACCTCGCTGCTTGCGTGCCCGCTGGTGCCATTGTCGTGCAGTTTTGGGGCGATATGGATCGGACCGTATTGTCAGCAAATGGATTGGGCGTTTGGCCAACAGCGCCTCCGGCATCGGGGCACATGGGCATCCTCCTGTCGGAGATTGGCCCTGAACCGATCGTGAGACTGCAGGCAGGCGGCCTCCGCGCTGCTGAGTGGGTGCGGCGCAGTAGACCAGTTTCATCTGACGGAGTCGCGCAAATCGTCGTTCAGCCCCGATCGAGCTTTCGCCAATTCACGCCCGATCCTCGCCGATAGAGATCGACGAGCAGGAGCATAGCCTAGGCGAGAAACACCATGCGACGGATGTCGAATGCAACCGCAGGCGCAACAGTCAACGATGGGAATCCCGTCGGGGGCCGCGCAGGGTCCGTGATCCACGAGTGGCCATGAAGGGCTCCTGCGCCAGACAACACCCAAACTTCATCGTGAGATCGGTCGCCTCCAGAAGCGCAATGCGCTGCTCTCCCTGACTTGGGGACGATCAATCTTCCCGCGCATCGAGGAGCAGCGCCGACCAGGCCTGTTTCAACCGGGGATAATCTTCGCGTGTCATTCGAAATGTAATGACGTCGTCGCCGTTCCACCAAGCCTTCGGGGCAATCTTTTCGATTTGGAAACCAAGGCGAATATGGAAGTTCTTCGAGGCAACGTTCTTGCTTTGCACGCTGGCAAACACGACCGAGAGCCCTAGCTGCACGAACGCGAACGAGAAAAGCAGATCGAAGATCTCGGCTAGAAAAAGGCGCGCACCCGGATCGACGATCAACCGTGCCACATCGCCGCGTTTTGTCGCGAAATCCAGGTTTGCGAGGGCGATGCTGCCAGCCGGTTTCTTCGAGCGCTTGAATTCGGCAATGAAATAGTAGTCGTCCGCCCTAGCCTGGTAGCCTCGGAAAAACGCTTCCTGCTGAGCCAAAGTTAGCCTTTCTCGGGTCAGGAACTTGCCCAGAACGGGATCGTTCCGCCAAGCAACGATTTGCGCGGAATCCTCCAGCTGGATCTCTCGGAGGACCAGGTTATTTCCCTCGGGGAGCCGTTTGAGGTTCTCAGCCTTGGCGGAAAGCGTACACGAGCCCGACGGCTCTAACTCAATGTGGCCGGCCATGTATTTATTCAACCTCCACTTTAACATTTAAATATATTTAATTGACCCAAGGGATAGCATTATTTATTGTGAGCGCAAATCAAATGATGCTTTCCTTGGTGGAGGCTTGCCATTCTCGCTACTGTACCCGTCTTGCCCGACCGGCACGTAGATGATGCCGAACTCAAGTCCTTGGCGCTATCCGGCGATGCGGCGTTCTGGGGACACCTCGCCGCCCGCTCGCGGCAAGCGACGAGCTTTTCAGAACTGTTTTTTCTGTCGACGCTTCGAAAAAAGGCCAAGCTACCTGCGAACGAAAGTGTCCAGCCGAAACTCCGCCTCGCCTTGATCGGCGGCTACAACCTGTATCCGTTGCACGAACTGGTTGCGCATCTCTTGGTCACTCGTGGAGTCGAATGCGAACGCTTTCTCGGGGAGTACGATAATTTCGTCTCGGAAATCCTCGACGCCTCGAGCCGACTGTACGCCTTCAAGCCGGATCTCGCCTTCATTCTGCCGAACGCGAGCCACTACCGGTTTTCCGGCTCGCTGCTCGATGCTGTGGAGCATCAGCGCGAAGCTGCTGTCGGCGCCGCGGAGCATCTCCTCAACCTCGCGCAGACTTTCATCAAACGCTCGGGCGCGGCGGTGATTCTCGCCAATCTTGCGCTGCCCGGCGACCTCGATCTCGGCTCTTTTCGTTCACGCACGCTCGGTGCCGATTGGAGTTTCCGCAAGGCGGTGAATCTTGAGCTCGGGCTCCGGGCCCCGGCCGGAGTGCAAATCTGCGACGTCGAATTCCTCTCGGCACGCCGAGGGACCATGGCCGCGGAAGATTCGCGAGCGTGGTACGAATCGAAGCAGCTCGGCTCACCCGATTTCCTGGTGGACATCGCACAAGAGCTAAGCCACCTGATCGCCTCCCGCAAGCAAGGCCCCAAGAAGGTTCTGGCGGTCGATCTCGATAACACGCTATGGGGCGGTGTGATTGCGGAGGACGGCGTCGAGGGAATTGAACTTGGTGACACGTCTCCCCGCGGCGAAGCATTCAAGGCTTTCCAGAACCACCTCCTTGCCCTTTCCGAGCGCGGCGTCCTACTTGCGGTATGCAGCAAGAACGACGATGCGCGCGCCCGCGAGGTATTCGAGAAGCATCCCGAGATGGTTCTCCGGCTGGAGCACTTTGCAGCCTTCCAAGCCAATTGGAACCCGAAGTCCGACAACCTGCAGCGGATCGCGGATGAACTCCGCGTCGGCCTGGACAGCTTCGTCTTCGCCGATGACAATCCGGCCGAGATCGAGATCGTGCGTCAGTTTCAGCCTCAGGTCGAGGGCGTGCTCCTCGGGGCGGATCCCGCCGAATTCATCCGTCGCCTCCAGGCCGGGCGTCATTTCGAGCCGCGGAACGTCACCGAGGAGGATCTCGAACGGACGGCGCAGTATAGGCAGGAACGGCGACGTACGGAGCTCGCGGCGAGCGTAACCGACATGCCAGCCTACCTCGCCTCGCTGGAGATGCGAGGTACGATCAAGGAATTCGACCCGCTGGACCTGCCTCGCATTGCCCAGCTGATCGCGCGCAGCAACCAGTTCAACCTGACGACGGTCCGTCGATCCGAAACCGAGATCCAGGGGCTCCTGGGAAGACCGGACTACCGGTGCTTCACGATGCGGCTCGAGGATCGCTTCGGTGATTCCGGGCTCATCTCTGTGGTCATTGCGAAGATCGAGGGCGGAGTCCTCGTTCTGGATACCTGGCTGATGAGCTGCCGCGTGCTCAAGCGCCAGGTCGAGAACGAGATCATGAATGAGATTTTTCGGCTTGCAGAGGCCGCCGGCTGCGCAACGGTGCGCGGCATTTATCTTCCGACGGCCAAGAACGGAATGGTTGCCGGCATCTACGAGGAGTTTGGCTTCGTGCGTACGGAAGACTCCGCCGCCCGAAAGGAGTTCGAGCTCAAGGTGGAGAAGTATCAGGGGTGTTCGACAAAGATCCGCATAACCCGGAGGGCTTATGAAGCAAGCTGAAGTACTGACGAAGTTGCAGGAGGTATTCGACGGAATCTTCCTTGAGAAGGTCGCGGCCAAGCCCGAACTTTCGGCAGCCGACGTCGAAGAATGGGACTCGCTCATGCAGATCTCGCTGGTCATCGCTGTCGAGCAGAAATTTCGCGTGCGATTCCGCGTTGGCGAAGTCGAGGCGGCCCGGAACCTGGGTGAATTCGCCGACCTGATCGCGAAACGGATGGAGCCATAAGAACTGGAGTCGCGAGCGTTCGAGGCCGGGGGTAAGCGCGCAGCCCCCTGCATCCGAATTTGCAGCGATTGTTCCCCCCGGAATGGCGGGCGCAACTGGTGCACGGGTTGGTCACGCGCCTGCTTCTTTCAACTTCAAGAGAAATTGACGAGGGTCGCTTTTCCGACAACGAAAACAGTTTTGATTTAATTTATTTTGTGATATTTAATGTTTTAAATTCGAACGCTACGGCAGATTACTCCGGCGACTCATAAGTCGGCCGGCAATTTCAAATCATAGACCATTGTGCTGACTAGCCCGGAGTACAGAAAGTGGCCACCACCACTCTGTTCACCACCCAGACGCCGTCCATCACCAATGCCACCGACGGGACAGGGGCCGACTATGAGCTGGGGATGCGCTTCACCAGCGGCACGTCCGGCGTGATCCAGGCGATCCGGTACTACAAGGCCTCGAACGAGACCGGCACCCATATCGGCCACATCTGGTCGGCAACGGGTCAGGAGCTGGCGACGGTCACGTTCACCAACGAAGGCGCATCGGGCTGGCAGCAGCAGGCGCTCGCCATGCCGCTCACCATCGCGGCCGACACGACCTACGTGGTCTCGGTCAATATCAACAGCTATTACGTCTCCACCCCGCAGAGCTTCGCCTCGGGCATCAGCAATGGTGGCCTGAACGCTCCGGCCGGCGCCGGCGTCTTCGACTACAGCGCGGGCGTTTTCCCGACCGCCACCTATCAGAATACAAACTACTTCCGCGACGTCGCGTTCGCGGCGGGCTCGTCGACGCCCAACAATCACCCCGGTACGGTGAGCGTCAGCGGGACCCCGACGCAGAATCAGATTTTGACCGCGACGGTGAGCGATGCGGATGGAGTGCCGGGCACCGTCACCTATCAGTGGCAGAAAAGCACGAACGGCACCGCGTGGAGCAACATCGCCGGCGCGACGGCGAGCACGCTGACGCTCGGGCAGGCCCAGGTCGGCAGCTTCATACGTGTCACCGCCTTCTACACGGACCTGCTGGGCAGCAGCGAGACCCCGGTGAGCGCCGGGACCGCCACGAAGGTGGCCAACGTCAACGACGTCGGCGTCGTCACGATCAGCGGCACGGCGACCCAGAACCAGACCCTGACGGCCAGCGTCACGGATCCCGACGGCGTCCCGGCGAGCATCACCTATCGCTGGCAGAGTAGCCCCGACGGCACCACCTGGACGAATCTGTCCGCCACGACCTCGAGCCTCACCCTCGACAGCAGCCTGGTCGGCAAGCGGATCCGGGTGAATGCCACCTACACCGATCTGCTCGGTACCGGCGAGAACGCAATCAGCGCGGCCACGACGACGGTTACAGCTGCGAGTGCCACCACCACCCTGTTCACCACCCAGACGCCATCCAACACCAATGCCACCGACGGGACAGGGGCGGACTATGAGCTGGGGATGCG
>NZ_FOUS01000025.1 GCF_900114915.1 Bradyrhizobium sp. Rc3b | reverse complement strand
CGGTGTCCCCTCCGGTTCGGGCGTCAGCGGCCATCTCGTCACCGACGGCAGCGGCAATACCACCGTCTATCTCGGTAGCACCGGCACGCCTGCGACGCTTGCGACCGTCGACGATCTGTTGAGCGCGATCGATCTCGCCAGCGGCGTGAAGACAGTTGCCATCAGCGCGGGTGCTGCGGCGATCGCCACGAGTGTCGGCCAGACCGCCTCGACCGTTGCCGGCGGCGCTGTCACGCTGAGGAGCTCGACTGGTGCGGATCTGAGCGTCACCGGCAAGGCCGACCTGCTCAAGGCCCTCGCCCTGACGACGTCCGTGGGTGGCGGCAATGCCACGGTGAACGTCAACCGGACCACGAGCTCGGCCTCGCTGGGTGCGGCGATCGCTGACGGTTCGACGCTGAACGTCGATGGTCACGTCATCACCTTCAAGAACGCGCCGGTTCCGGGCTCGACCGGTGCTCCGAGCGTTCCGAGCGGTTTTGGTGTGAGCGGCAACGTCGTCACCGACGGCAACGGCAACTCGACGGTCTACCTGCAGGCCGGCACGGTCAACGACGTCTTGAAGGCGATCGACCTTGCCACCGGCGTGCAGACCGCGACGATCAACGCCAACGGCACCGCGACGCTTGGGACCGCCACCGGTCAGTCGAATTCGACGATCAATACGTCCGGTCAGCTCAAGATCTCGACCGGCGTCAACGCCGACCTCTCGATCACCGGCACCGGCAATGCGCTGAACGTGTTCGGCCTCGCCGGCAATACCGGCAACGCGACCGCTTTCACCGCGGCCCGCACCTCCGGCATCGGCGGCATCGCCGGCAAGACCTTGACCTTCTCCTCCTTCAACGGCGGCACGGCGGTCAACGTCACCTTCGGCGACGGCACCAACGGCACGGTCAAGACGCTCGACCAGCTCAACACCAAGCTGCAGGCCAACAACCTGTCTGCGACGATCGACGCCAACGGCCTGCTGACCATCACCGCGTCCAACGACTACGCGTCCTCGACGCTGGGCTCGACGGCTGCCGGCGGCGCGATCGGCGGAACGCTCACCTCGGCGCTGACCTTCTCGACGGCCTCCAACCCCGTCCAGGATGGCGTTGCCCAGACGGCGCGTGCCAATCTGGTGTCCCAGTACAACAACATCCTGAACCAGATCGACACGACCGCGCAGGACTCCTCGTTCAACGGCGTCAACCTCTTGAACGGCGACCAGCTCAAGCTGGTGTTCGACGAGACCGGCAAGTCGAGCCTGAACATCACCGGCGTGACCTACAACTCCAAGGGTCTTGGTCTTGCTGCCCTGACCGTCGGCGTCGACTTCATCGACAACGCCGCCACCAACAAGGTGCTGACCAACCTGAACGCCGCCTCGAGCACGCTGCGCTCGGAAGCCTCGAGCCTCGGTTCGAACCTCTCGGTCGTGCAGATCCGTCAGGACTTCAACAAGAACCTGATCAACGTGCTGCAGACCGGCTCGTCCAACCTGACCCTGGCCGACACCAACGTCGAGGCGGCCAACAGCCAGGCGCTGTCGACCCGCCAGTCGATCGCGGTCTCCGCGCTGTCGCTGGCCAACACCTCGCAGCAGAGCGTGCTCCAGCTGCTTCGCTAATAAGCGGCTGAAATTATTAAATAAAATCGGGCGGCGGGGTCATTTGCCCCGCCGCTCTTTTTGCGTCCGGAGGCGGAGAGGGGCGTTCACCGGCGGTTAACCCTATCGATTAAACCGGCGTTAACCATACTTTAAAGGACACCTCCTAAAACTGGACAAAAGCCCGCTTTCGAGACCGCGCGGCCGATTCGTATCCGGTTCAAGAGGAAGACTCGCCAATGTCCAACATCGTTCTCTCGGCGTCCGTTCGCCAGAACCTGTTGTCGCTGCAGTCGACGGCCGACTTGCTGGCCACGACGCAGGAGCGGCTGTCGACCGGCAAGAAGGTCAATACCGCGCTCGACAATCCCACCAACTTCTTCACGGCGCAGGGGTTGGACAACCGGGCGAGCGACATCAGCAACCTGCTCGATGGCATCAATAATGGTGTCCAGGTGCTGCAAGCCGCCAACACCGGCATCACCTCGCTGCAGAAGCTGATCGACAGCGCCAAGTCGATCGCCAACCAGGCGCTGCAGACCACGGTCGGCTACTCCACCAAGTCCAACGTCTCCACCACCATTCCCGGTGCGACGCCGGCCGACTTGCGCGGGACGACCTCCTATGCAAGCGCGACCGCCAAGAGCAACGTGCTCTATACCGGCGCTGCCGGTGGCACGACCCCGGTCACCGGAACCGCCGCACTTGGCGCCTCGCTGGGCTCGAGCGCCGGCACATTGGTCGGATTTGCGGCGACCGCGGCCGACGGCACCACCGTGCTCAGCGGCACCGCCACGCTGGTCGGCACCACCGCTTCCACCACCTTCGGCGCCGCGCCCGCGGATGGCGACACCATCACGGTGAACGGCAAGTCCATCACCTTCCGCACCGGCGTCGCTCCGGCCACGCAGCCGACGGGCTGGGGCCTCGACGCCAGCGGGCACATCGCCACCGACGGCAACGGCAATTCGATCGTCTACGAGGGAACGGCGGCGGCGCCCGCGGCGACCATCAACGACGTCCTCACCGCGATCGACCTCGCCAGCGGCGTCAAGACCGCTACAATCAGTGCGGGTGCGGCGACCATCGCGGTCAGCGGTTCGGCGGGTCCCGTCGGCACGCTTCAAGTCGCATCGTCCATCACCGGCGGCCAGGTCACGCTGAAGAGCTCGACCGGCGCCGATCTGAGCGTGACGGGCAAGGCCGACTTCCTCAACAAGCTCGGTCTGACCGCGGCGACCGGCGCAGGCAATGCAAGCGTGACCGCGAACCGGTCGACAACCGCCGGCTCGCTCGGCTCTCTCGTTCAGGACGGCTCGACGCTGAACATCGATGGTCACACCATCACGTTCAAGAACGCGCAGACGCCGCAATCGGCGGCGAGCGTCACGTCGGGTGGCGTCAGCGGCAACATCGTTACCGACGGCAACGGCAACTCAACGGTCTATCTGCAGAGCGCGACGTTGACCGACCTGCTCAACGCGGTCGACCTTGCCACCGGCGTCAAGACCGCGAGCCTCTTTAACGGCGCGGCGACACTGTCGACCACTGCGGGCCAGATCCCGTCGTCCGTCAACAGCAGCGGTCAGCTTGCGCTCTCCACCGGCATCAACTCCGATCTTTCGATCACCGGCACCGGCAACGCCCTCAGCGCGTTCGGCCTCAGCGGCAACACGGGAACGGCGACCGCCTTTACCGCGGCGCGAACCTCCGGTGTTGGCGGTGTCAGCGGCAAGACCCTGACCTTCTCCTCCTTCAACGGCGGTACGCCGGTGAACGTCACCTTCGGCGACGGCACCAACGGCACCGTCAAGACGCTCGATCAGCTCAATGTGCAGCTTCAGGCCAACCACCTGACGGCGACGATCGACGCCAACGGCGTGCTGACGGTCACCACCGTCAACGAATACGCCTCCTCGACCCTTGGTTCGACGGCGGCGGGCGGCGCGGTCGGTGGTACGCTCACCGGCGTGCTCGCCTTTACCACTGCACAGCCGCCGGTTCAGGATCCCGTCGCGCAGACGGCGCGTTCGAGCCTGGTCAGCCAGTTCAACAACATCCTGGCGCAGATCGATACGACGTCGCAGGACTCGTCCTTCAACGGCATCAACCTGCTCAACGGCGACACGCTGAAGCTGGTCTTCAACGAAACCGGCAGCTCCACGCTCGGCATCAACGGCGTCGTGTTCAACGCGGCCGGCCTCGGCCTCAGCAATCTCGTTCCCGGCACGGACTTCATCGACAACGGCGCCACCAACAAGGTGCTGGCCAGCCTGAATGCCGCCTCGAGCAGACTGCGCTCGGAAGGCTCCTCGCTCGGCTCGAACCTCTCGATCGTGCAGGTGCGCCAGGACTTCTCCAAGAACCTGATCAACGTGCTGCAGACCGGCTCGTCCAACCTGACGCTCGCCGATACCAACGAGGAAGCGGCCAACAGCCAGGCGCTGTCGACCCGCCAGTCGATCGCGGTGTCCGCACTGTCGCTGGCCAACCAGTCGCAGCAGAGCGTGTTGCAGCTGCTCCGCTAATTTCGAGGCGCAAGATCGCCACACGATATATCGCGGCGGGGCTAACGCTCCGCCGTTCTTTTGAGGGAGATCGCTAAGACAAGATTAGCTGAGATCGACACGCATCACGCGAAGCGAATTTACATCGTGCGTGCGTGGATCTAGCGTTGCGCCGACGAAGAGCTCCGTGACCCGTAATTATCCGGAGGGCTTCCAAGCACAACACGTAAGCAAATCTTAAGCGGTGCTGCCTAGGGTTGGGAAAGAAATCCTTAAGCGCGTCCAACGCGCTAGGTAACCTCCAGGGTGTGATTGATGTCGAATTCCGCTGCCTCGGCTTATGCGCGTGTTGCAACAACCACCGCATCTCCTCGCGACATCGAGGCGCAGACCCTGCTCAAGGCCGCGAACAAGCTCCAGGATGCGGTGAACAACGCCGATCCGCTCAGCGAGCAGACCATGCAGGCCCTGATGTTCAACCGCAAGCTCTGGACCATCTTCCTGAGCGAGGCGATGCGCGACAACAATCCGCAGCCGATCGACGTCCGGCAGAAGATCGCCAACATCAGCGTGTTCGTGCTGAGCCAGACCGCCGCGCTGCAGATGAGCCCGCAGTTCGATCACTTCCGTCCGCTGATCGAGATCAACCGCAATATCGCTGCGGGCCTGTCCGGACGGCCGTGACGAGGACACGTGATGGTCGGCATCGCGAGCATTTGCCAGCGATTGCCTCGGCCAGCTCAATGCGCAATCGTCAGGCGCTGACGTCGGTGCTGAGTGGACGCGAGGGCTCGGACTTCATATCCATTGCATGGAAATAGGCCCGCCGGCGCAGCATCGCTTCGTCGGGGAACTGGTTGACCACCGCGTCGGTCCTCTCGTTGACGACCTGGAAGACGAACGATGCGGCCGCCTGGTCGAACACGACCTGGCGCGAGACGTTCTCGTGGTTCGGCAGATCGTTGCGCACGGGCGCGCCCGTATCCGCCGCGGCGACCGTCTGGCGCA
Organism: Bradyrhizobium sp. Rc3b; assembly: GCF_900114915.1. Taxonomy (GTDB): domain Bacteria; phylum Pseudomonadota; class Alphaproteobacteria; order Rhizobiales; family Xanthobacteraceae; genus Bradyrhizobium. Next base: position 57,719 of record NZ_FOUS01000025.1, on the reverse strand, counting down.
CCGGAAGATCAGTCTGCACAGCCTCGTTCGCCGCCGCATTGGACGTCGTGACGATCTGCACGGGGGCCGGGATCCCCACCGGCCTGATGCTGAAATCTGTACTCATGGCAGCCTCCTGGTTGCCTAATGTGAGTCAAATCCCAACCCCTCTAATAACGCAACCATGGAACACCAGGACTGAAGACCCGGTAAGGAAACGTGACTAACCGCGCGACGATTTCGCCGCGCGGTTTTTCGTAAAATTGTCGCTTGTTCTTGTGGCGCTCAGCTCAGAGCGAGCGGCTGACCGCCAACGGCGTGATGTGGCGCGGACCTGGAGCTGCGCGGCGACCAGCGGCCGTATAGGTGTTCGGCACGTTGCGCTTCTGGAGCTCGGCATTGACGCCGCGCACGACGCTTTCGGAGACCGCGTGCGCGGTCGCGAGCACGGTGAGATTGACCTGGAGCATCGCGCGGAACGCATCGTGGTGGCGGTGCAGCGTCGAGAGCAGCTCCGGCGCGGATTTCGCAAGCTGCGCCTGGTTCGCCTTCAACTGGCTGACGGCGCCGACATAGTTTCGCGACAGCTCCTGCTTCTTGCTCTCGAGCGTCATCGCCTCGCGGACCTTGCCGGCACGAACGAGCTCGGTCTCGCGCTCGATCAGTCCGAGCAGCGCGCTCATCGCGTCCATCAGGTCTTCGGCGAGCTTGCGCGCCTCGGCGCTGCCGGGCGCGGTGTTCGGGCGCTGTTGCATCGGCTGACGTGAGGCGTTGAAATGGTTCATCTCGTTTGACCTTATGCCGTGCGGATCGTTTTCGCCTGCTGCATGATGAGGGTGCGGTAGACTTCGGTGGCGACGCCGACGCCGCCGGCCTTGGCGAAGTTCTTGGAATATTGCTCGGTCAGCATCGAGCGCCACACGCCGGTGCCGGGCGTGTCGCCGAACGGGCCTTCGCCTTTCAGGCCCGATGTCATCTGCGAGAACATGCTGTTGAGGAACATCGCCTCGAAGTCGGTGGCGGTCTTCTGCGCCCTGGCCTGCTGCTTCGGCGAGACCTTTTGTAGGGCGGCGGCGAGCTCGAAATCGGGCCGGCCGTTGCGGCTCTCGACCGAGAAAGCCGAGGAGGTGGCGAGGCGAGGGGTGTTGATCGCGCTTGCCTGCATCACATCACCTCGATGTCGGCTTCGATCGCACCGGCGGCCTTGATTGCCTGGAGGATGCTGATCATGTCGCGCGGACCGATGCCGAGACCGTTGAGGCCGTCGACGAGCTGCTGGAGCGAGACGCCGTCCTTGACGACGGCCAGCTTCTTGCCGTCCTCGGTGACGGTGACGCTGCTGCGCGGCGCGACCACCGTGCGGCCGCGCGACAGTGGGTTGGGCTGACTCACCTGTGGGCTCTCGGAGATGGTGACGGTGAGGTTGCCCTGCGCCACCGCGACGGTGGCGACGCGGACGTCGCGCCCCATCACGATGATGCCGCTGCGTTCGTCGATGATGATCTTGGCGGCAAGATCCGGGTCGACCTGGAGTTGCTCGATCTCGGTGAGAAAGGCGACGACGTTGCCCTTGAACTCGGGCGGGACCGAAAGCTGGACCGTGGAGGGATCGATCGGTTCGGCGGTCTTGACGCCGAGATAGTCGTTGACCGCGGCCGCGATCCGTTTGGCCGTGGTGAAGTCGGCGTTGCGCAGCGCCAGGCGCACGTTCGGCAGCCGATTGAGCGCGAACTCGATCTCGCGCTCGATGATGGCGCCGTTGGCGATGCGTCCCACGGTCGGAACGCCGCGCACGATCTTGGCCGCCTCGCCCTCGGCCTGGAATCCGGAGATCGCGAGCGAGCCCTGCGCCACCGCGTAGACATTGCCGTCGGCACCTAACAGGGGGGTGACGAGCAGGGTGCCGCCCTGGAGGTTCTTGGCATCGCCCAGCGCGGAGACGGTGACGTCCATGCGCGTGCCCTGGGTGGCGAAGGCCGGCAGATTGCCGGTCACCATCACGGCTGCGACGTTGCCGGTACGGATGGTGGCGCCGCGGATGTTGACGCCCATGCGCTCGAGCATCGCCTGCAGCGATTGCTTGGTGAAGGGGATGTTGTTGAGCGTGTCGCCGGTGCCGTTGAGGCCGACGACGAGGCCGTAACCGATGAGCTGGTTCTGCCGCACGCCTTCGATATTGGCGAGGTCCTTGATGCGCGAGGTCGCAGCCGCCGGCGCGAGCGACAGCACCAGCGCCGACAGCGCGGCGCAGGCCACCCCAACAATCCTCACCCAACGAACGCTTGGCATCCTCTGCTCCCCAAGGATCCTCAAAAGGCTCCTCAAATCGGAAGGACCTGCACGACACTCCCATGACGAGCTGGTCCGGCGCTGTCCTTGCGAGGGCTGTGCCAACCCGGGGCGGAAGGGATAGGCCGCTGAATAGGTTGAATAAATCTGTTTCGACCGGTGTCAGCGAGCGTTGTCCCTGAGGAGCGAAACTGCCGCCCGTCGGCAGATTTTGCCGGGCCGTTTACGCGCCGTTAACCATAAGACGGCGAAGGTGACCGCATCGATCACCCGGATTCCCTCCGATGCGCATCTACGGACCGAACGGCACGACGCTTGGAACGCCGGCCAACCAGGCCAGGCGGACCGGCTCCGGCACCTTCGTGTTGCCCGACACCTCGTCGGCGCAGGAGACCCGGAGCGCTGCCGCACCGAAGGCCGCCACCAACATCGACGGGCTGCTCGCGCTGCAAGGCGTCGAGGAGGATCCGGTCGAGCGCCGCAAGCGCTCGGTCACCCGCGGCAGGACGGCGCTCGACGTGCTCGACGATCTCAAGATGGGGCTATTGGCCGGTAATCTCGACGCCTCGACCGTGATGCGCTTGCGCGATGCCGCGGCGAACCTGAAATCGTCCTCGGGCGATCCCGGTCTCGATGCGGTGCTCTCCGAGATCGAGCTGCGCGTCGAGGTTGAACTCGCTAAGGCCGGACGGGCTTAATCGTCATCCGTCACCCTGAGGTGCGCGCCCTGCAATGCAATTGCAGGGCAAGCCTCGAAGGGCGACGGGCCCGCTGAAGCATCTCGGCCGTGCATCCTTCGAGGCTCCCCATGGGACGCGTTGCGTCCCATGCCTCGCGCCTCAGGATGACGGGACTGCTATTGCATCTTCGCCGCACCCCTTACGCCGCTTCCTCCTTCTGCTGCGCGTCGTAGCGGCGCTGGGCGGCGAGAACGTCTTTCAGATTCTGCTCGGCCCAATCGCGCAGCGGATCGACTGCGCCGGCGAGCGTCAGCCCGAGCTGCGTGATCGAATATTCCACCGTGACCGGCACGGTCGCGATGGCATGGCGCTTGATCAGCCCGTCGCGTTCGAGCGATTTGAGAACCTGGCTCAGCATCTTCTGCGAAATGCCTTCGATCGTGCGGCGCAAATGATTGAAGCGCATCGGCTCCTCGCGCAGCAGCAGCAGGATCAGCACCGCCCATTTGTCGCCGATGCGATCAAGGATCTGGCGCGTGGGGCAGTTCGCTGCATAGACGTCGGGTTTCATCGTCGGTCCTCGGAATCCCTGTTCGTCGCTTGCCCTACGCGTGGCGGTTACCCTTGCGTAATCAGGTAAGCACAAAGTGCGCTCTTAACACCAGCATTCTTTGCGATATCTAGTCACTGCTAGTTACCATAGAAGCAAAGGAGCCTTCCATGAAAATCGCAGTTGCCGGCGCCTCGGGTCGGGCCGGGTCGGAGATCACCAAGGAACTGTCCCGCCGCGGCCATGCCGTCACGGCCATCGCCCGGAACCCCGAGAAGATCGCGGCCCTGCCGAACGTCACGCCGACCAAGGGGGACGTGCTCGACCAGGCGGGTCTTGCCAAGCTGTGGGCTGGGCACGACGTCGCCGTGAGTTCCGTGCACTTCCTGGCCAGCGACGCGCGGAAGTTGATCGGTGCGGCGAAGGACGCCGGGGTTGGTCGTTACCTCGTCGTCGGCGGCGCCGGCAGCCTCGAGGTCGCGCCGGGCGTGAAACTGGTCACGACTCCCAGTTTCCCGGCCCAATATAAGGCGGAAGCGGAGGCAGGCTCGGCCTTCCTCGACCTCTTGCGGCAGGAAAAGGATTTGAACTGGACCTTCATTTCGCCGTCGGCCCTGTTCGTCGAAGGGGAACGCACGGCCAAGTTCCGCCTCGGCACCGATCAGCTTCTCGCAGATGCGAACGGAAAAAGCTGGATCACCTTCGCCGACTACGCCATTGCGCTCGCCGATGAGATCGAGCGGCCAGCCCATCCGCGGCAGCGTTTCACGGTCGGTTACTAGGCTTTCGGCGGTCCCCAGGGCCTCCAGGATAAACCTTCCTGTGCAAGGGCTTGGGGGCGCCAGCCGGGGCTTCAGGGAAATATTGTCTGTCACAGGAGGCCACTATATAAGGCCCGGCTCAACGGACCCTGTTTCCGTTGCGAGTCGTTGATTAGACAGATAGGCCGCCCTTGGAAAAGTTGAAAAACTACCGACCGACCGAAAAAGAGCCTTTCATGAACGACCGGCAGAAGGAGTACTTCCGTTTGAAGCTCCTCGCCTGGAAGGATGAGATCCTCAAAGAGTCCAAGCTCACCCTGCAAGCCCTGCAGGAGGAGAACGTGAACCACCCCGATCTCGCCGATCGGGCATCGTCCGAAACCGACCGTGCCATCGAGCTCCGTGCCCGCGACCGCCAGCGCAAGTTGATCGCCAAGATCGACGCCGCGCTCCAGCGTATCGAGGACAACACCTACGGCTATTGCGAGGACACCGGCGAGCCGATCTCGTTGAAGCGGCTCGAGGCCCGGCCCATCGCGACGCTCTCGGTGGAGGCGCAGGAGCGCCACGAGAAGCGCGAGAAGGTCTATCGCGACGAATAGAGCCCGAGCCGCCGCGTGCGGCTCTTTTGTTTTTGGCTCACGGCGTCGCTTGAACGCCGCTGGTACGGCGCGTAGATTCGCGCCGCCATGATGATTTGCACTCTCAACATCGCATCGGTCTTCTTCCTGGGCTGAGCGCAGGCGCCTCCGCCGCGGAGGCATTGCGTCCCGCGAGTTCGACTTGCGGCTTCCCATCCGATTGAGCCAGCCGGTTCCGCAGCGAGCGGACGATGAGGGCTGGCGAGCCTTTGAGAGATCATCATGACTGCCAATCCACGCGCGTTGGACGACGCGCAAATAGCCCAATTCATCCGCGACGGCTTTGTCCGGATCGACAATGCTTTCCCAAGTGAGCTCGCCGAGGCCGCCCGCGCCATCATCTGGCGCGATCTGCCATGCAGCGAGCACGACCCAGCGAGCTGGACCCGGCCCGTGGTGCGGCTGCCCTATTATGGCGGCCCGCCGTTCGGGGATGCCATCAACACCGCCGTGCTCCATGCCGCCTTCGACCAGATCGTCGGGCAGGGGCGGTGGCGGCCGCGACGCGACGTCGGCACCTTTCCGGTGCGTTTTCCGCACCCGGACGATCCGGGCGACGACGGCTGGCATGTCGATCTCAGCTTTCCCGGCGAGGCCAGCAACCCGAACGAGACGCAGGATTTCTCGGCCTGGCGCGTCAACATCACCTCGCGGGGGCGGGCGCTGCTGCTGCTGTTCCTGTTCTCCGATGTCGGTGACGATGATGCGCCGACGCGGATCCGGGTCGGCTCGCATCTGCCGATGGCGCGCTACCTGGCGCCAGCCGGCGATGCGGGGCGGGCGCACATGATGCTGGAGCAGATGGGGGCCGATTGTCCGGTGGCGCTCGCGACCGGTGCGGCCGGCACGGTCTATCTCTGTCATCCCTTCCTGGTTCATGCCGCGCAGAAGCATCGGGGAACGCGACCGCGCTTCCTGGCGCAACCACCGCTGCATCTCGCCGAGCCGTACCGGCTGGAGCGCGGCGATGGCGACTACTCGCCGGTCGAGGTCGCCATCCGCCTCGCGCTTGGACGCATTTGACGGAAGCGATGTCATTGCACGCGGCGTTGTGGCGGGTTCCTGCGCCACAACGCCGCTGTCGTCCGACGCCAATTTCCGGGATCGCGAAAAATGAATCGCGATCAATGGGCTAGAGTCGAATCCTGCATGCTCACGTGAGTTCGCATGAGAAAAAGCCTTCACTTCAGGTGCGGGAAGTTTTGCGAGTCGCATCAAGGAGATCGACCGGCATCTTGAGACGGCGGCGCAGCGGCTTCACGCATCGCTGCAATCAGGGTCTCGTTCCGCGCGGGGCGGGCGGGCCTGGGCGCGTGGCTCCATAAAGACCGGACCAACTCAATATTTCCTTAAGCGGCGGGAGCCCCCGTATTCAGCCCGGCTGAGCGCCGACCAGCGCTTGTCAGGCGCGAACGGGGATGCTGAACTGAGCCGCAATGTTGCGTAGCGTGGGAGGCGGCGCCGATGGATAAGATTCTCGAAGCCGCAAAGGCGATCGCGCTGGCGCGCCGCAACCATGCGCCGCTCGCGGCGCTGGAGCGTCCCCCCATGGATGAGGCCGAGGGCTACCAGGTCCAGCGTGCGGTGCACGATCTGCTGCTGCCGCATCTCGGGCCGCTGGTCGGCTACAAGATCGGCTGCACCAGCCAGGTGATGCAGGACTATATCGGCATCCCGCATCCCTGCGGCGGCGGCGTGTTCCAAAAGGGCGTGCACGACACCGGCGCCAAGCTCGCCGCCTCCAACTATGTCCGGGTCGGGGTCGAATGCGAGATCGCGGTGCGGCTGAAGCGCGACCTTGCCGCCAGCGAGGCGCCGTTCACGGCCGAATGGGTCGGCGAGGCGGTCGAGGCCTATCATCCCGCCATCGAGATCGTCGACGACCGCTACGTGAAGTGGGAGACGATGGGCGCCCCGACGCTGATCGCCGACGATTTCTTCGCCGCCGGCTGCGTGCTAGGTCGGTCGGTTCCGCGCTCGTCGGTGCCGGACCTGAAGGCGGTCAAGGGCCGCGCCATCCTCAACGGCGAGGAGGTCAGCCACGGTACCGGCGCCGACGTGCTCGGCCATCCCCACAACGCGCTCGCCTGGCTCGCCAACCATCTCGCCGCTGAGGGCAAGGGTCTTCACGCGGGACAGCTCGTGCTGACGGGCAGCCTGGTCAAGACGCTGTGGCTGAAGGCCGGCGACAAGGTGCGGATGGAACTGGACGGGCTGGGAGCGGTGGACGTGAAGTTTACCTGAGGGGCACCGGTAGTCCCCGCAGTCATTCCCCGCGAAGGCGGGGAATCCAGTACGCCGCGCTGCACCAGTACAATCACGAATATCTCGGAGTACTGGATCGTCCACCTTCGCGGACGATGACAGAGGGGTGGCTTGAATGCTGTACCCTCATCCACGTCATTGCGAGCGAAGCGAAGCAATCCAGAACCCCTCGCCGGAGCAATTCTGGATTGCTTCGCTTCTGCCTTCGCTCTTTGAGCTTCGGCGGACAAGCCGCTCGCAAGGACCGCATGCGGCGACAGCGTTGCCAAAATGCCGCGAGCCTCTCTCGTGATGTGCAGTTTCTGACTCCATCCGACAGAGACATCTTGCGCCCGCCGGCGATCGGGTCTATGAGCCCCGTCCCATTCAACCTGCGCGTTCAACAATGAGGAGACCAGCCGTGAACAGTCTGTGGCGATCGACACGCTCCGTGCCGACGCTCCCACTGCGTCCGGCTGACAGTCATCCAATCATGTTGAACGACAATGGCACATTCATTGATTCAGCGCCGGCGGGAGGCCGAGCGCGCGCGGGTTGAAGCCTACGAGCTGTCGCTGCGGCATGTGTCGCAGCGGACGCGTCCTCCACCGGATTTCGAGACCGCGATCTACGAGGCCAGGCGTGGCTTCGAGGCCGACATCGTGCGCGATGCCGAGGCCTGGAAGCCGCGGATGAAGACTCGCGATGCCGCGCGTCTTCGTCTTGCCGCGGCTCGCTATCTCTTCGCGCGCTATCCTGTCGCAGAACATCTGGAGCAGATTTGGATCGACGGCGCGGGACTGGGCGCCGGCGAGATCCATTTGCGCAAGCGCTGGTACATCGCGGCGGCCGGCGGCGGTTCGCTCTACACTGCCGGTGCGGCCGAATGGCTGTCTCGCAAGGAGGTCCATGCGTTCCTCAATCCCTTGGGGAGCGTTGGCTTCGAGGCTGCGATCTGGCAGGCGATCGCGCGATCCTATGCGAACGATCCCGCCGTTGCGATGCGGATCGCACGCACCAGGATCACGCAGACGCCGCGCGCTCAGAATCGCTTCTGGCGCGAGGTGGTGCGCTTCTTCTGCGCGCATCCCACCACGGTCGAGGACATGGATGACTTCCACGATTACCTCGCCGATTGCCACCGGCGTGATCCGGAGTACACCCTCAAGGGGCGTTCACTGATCTCGCTTGGTCGGCAGATGCGCGAATGGCATCGCGATCTCGATGCGATCGCTCGTATCGAGGCCGCACGCCGTCGCGCCGAGGCTGCGCGAAACCGTGCGCGTGGGCTGGCAGCAAGCCCCGAGCAGATCGAGGACCGTTGGCTCGGTGCAGCGATCGCGGACTGGTCATGGACCAAGTCGTCCAAGGATCGGGCCAAGCGTGAAGAGTATGTTGTGGTCCAGTTGCGGACCGCAGCCGATCTCGTGGCCGAGACGCGGGGTATGCGCCACTGCGTTGCCTCTTACGCGACAAAGTGCATTGCCGGGCAGGCGTCGATCTGGTCGCTCCGTCGCCGTGCCTCGGGCGACGTCCAGCGGCTGCTGACCATCGAGCTGGATTCCCGTTCCCGGGCGGTTCAGGTTCGCGGGTTTGCAAACCGTCCGCCGCTCGCGGAGGAGAGCAAGATCCTGGAGCGGTGGGCGCAAGCACGCGGGATCATGCTGCTGTGAGAGTTGCCTGCGCCGCTTTCCGCGGCGCAGGCAAAATACATGCGGCCCTCGCCAGGGGAGCTAGCGAGGGCCGCGTAGTACATCGTCGTTCGCGCCTAGGTTCGCAAACACGATGTGGGAGCTCTTGAAGAGGTTAGAAGGGCAGCAGCACGTCCATGACCTGCTGGCCGTAGCGCGGCTGCTGCACGTCCGTGATCTGGCCGCGGCCGCCATAGGCGATGCGGGCCTGCGCGATCTTGCTGGAATCGATGGTGTTGTCGCTCTGGATGTCTTCGGGGCGGACGATGCCGGCGACCACGAGCTCGCGGATCTCGTAATTGACACGGATCTCCTGCTTGCCCTCGACCACGAGGTTGCCGTTCGGCAGCACCTGGGTGACGACCGCGGCGACGTTGGTCTGCAAGGCTTCCGTGCGGTTGACCGAGCCCTTGCCGTCGCTGGAGGCGGTGGAGCCGGCGGTGAGGAGGCTGCCGGGCAGGATCTTGTTGGCCTGCGTGATCGTCTTCGCGCCGAGGAAGTCGGTGACCTGAGAGTTTTCCGAGTTGGTGCGGCTGCGCTGGGTCTCGTTGGCGATGTTGGCCTTGTCGGTGAAGTTGACGGTCACCGTGAGGAGGTCGCCGACCTGGCGGGCGCGCTGGTCCTTGAAGAAGGCGCGGCTGCCGTTGCGCCACAGCGAGTTCGGATTGTAGGAGGCGACTTCCGGCTTCGGCATCGGCATCTGCACCGGCTTGTAGCCCGGCTGCGCCGTCGGATTGTCGATCGCGGACAATTTCGGCTGCTCGCCGATCTGCGACAGGCGGTCGATCGAGGAGCAGCCGCCCAGCGCGCAACTGGCCAGCAGCAGGGCAGAGATCGCGATGCGACGAAGACGGTAAGCCGAACTGAAAGCGGACATGACGAACTCTTACTTGGCTTGAGCTTGCGAGACGCGAGCTTGCGGGATCTGGGCTTGTGCGATCTGGGCCGGCGACGCCGGCGCCTCGATCAGGCTCCGGGCGAGGGCTGCTGCCGCAGCCGCAGGGGCGGGCGCCTCATCGCGCTTGAGCGAGGAAGTCTGCTCGACCGCGGGCGCCATCGGTGCGGACTGGCTCGCGCCCTGGATCGTCACCTGGCCGCGGCCGGTGACGACGCCGGTCAACGTCCGCTTGGATTGCACATTGAGCACGCTGACCGTGTCGCCTTCGGCGCCGCTCTCGATCGCCTTGCCGCGCGAGGTGAGATAGAGGCCGGGCACCTGGTAGATGATGGTGACGTTCTGATCGCGCACCACGAAATCGGGCTTGACGATGTCGGCGGCACGGAGCGGGGTGCCTGCGCGCATCGGCCGGCGCAACTGCATGCCGATGCTGCGGTCGCGCGAGGCGGGCTCGCCGGTGACCTCGGCCTTCGGCCGGCGTTCCAACGTGACATCGGAGGACTTCAGCAGATCGAGACGCTCGATGTCGCGCGTCAGCACGGCCACTTCCACCGTCTCGATCGCGGTCCCGGTGAAGCGCAGCTTGGTCGGGGTCGGATTGCTGTCGTTGGCAATCTCGAAGGCGATGTCGAACCGGCCGCTGCGGGCGTCGTAGCGGGTTGCGACTGGCTGCAGCGTGCCGGAGTTGGAGGCATCCAGCCGCATCTCGGCGACGCCGCGGTCGAAGGTGACGGTGATATTGGCGGCGTCCCCGAGGCCGAAGCGGCGCTCGAGCGCCGAGGCGACGGCGGTTTCGAGATCCTTGTTCGCCAGCGTGCGGGCGAGGCGGGTGACCTGGACCTCCTTGAGGTCGCCGGTCATCACGCCGATCACCTGCTTTGCGCGGAGCACCGACAGCACCTGCGCGACCGTCAGCGTGCCGGTGGTGCCGAGATCGGGCGAGCGGTAGACCGGGATCAGCGCGGCCGAACCGGCATTGTCGATGAGATCGCCGACCCGCACCACGTCCGCGGTCACGGTGACGCTCGCGCGCAGCGTCGGCGAGGCGATGAAGTCGTCCGCGGCCGCTGCCGGCAGGGCCAGCGCGAGCAGGGCGGAGATGGTGGCGAGGGTGGTGCGGATCATCGTCATTGCCTCAGCGGAACAGCGCCGTGGTCGATTGCATCATCTGGTCGGCGGCGCTGATCACCTTGGCGTTCATCTCGTAGGCGCGCTGGGCGGCGATCAGGTCGCTCATCTCCGAGACGACGTCGACATTGGCCTGCTCGAGGCTGCCCTGGGTGATCTTGCCGTAGCCCTCGGAGTTCGCGGTGCCGTCCTGCGGCGGGCCGGACGACGGGGTCTCGGTGAACTGGTTGCTGCCGACCGGCTGCAGGCCCGCCTTGTTGATGAAGCGGGTCACGCCGATCTGGCCGACGATCGTAGAAGTCGACGAGCCCGGCAGCGTCACCGAGACCTGGCCCTGCTCGCTCACGCTGATGCCGGAGGCGTTGTTCGGGATCGTGATGCTCGGCTGCACCGGGTTGCCCTGGGCGGTGACGACGCGGCCCTGATTGTCCATCTGGAAGGTGCCGTCGCGGGTGTACTGGTAGGTGCCGTCGGGCATCAGGATCTTGAAGAAGCCTTCGCCGGACATCGCGAGGTCGAGATCGTTGCCGGTCTGCGACAGCGTGCCCTGCGTCATGCTGCGCGGCGTGCCGACGGTCTTGACGCCGCCGCCGATGTCGACGCCGACGGGCAGGATGGTGCCCTGGTCCGAGGCCTGCGCGCCGACGCGGCGCACGTGCTCGTAGATCAGGTCCTGGAACGCCGCGGTCTGCTTCTTGAAGCCGGTGGTGCGCAGGTTGGCGATGTTGTTGGAGATCACCTGAACGTTGAGTTCCTGTGCCGCCATTCCGGTCGCTGCGGTGTGAAGCGCCTGCATGTCAGTTCTCCCTCAATCAGGCCGGAACGTCGGCGAGCTTCTCGATCGCCGATTTGTGGAGGTCGCTCTGCTGCTGGAGCAGATTGGCGATGGCGGTGTAGCTGCGCATGACTTCGACCATGCGGGTCATCTCGCCGACCGAATTCACGTTCGACTTCTCGACATAGCCCTGGCGCACGCTGCTGGATTTGGCATCGGGCTGCAGGGTGGCGGAGCCGGCGGCATAGAGATTGGCGCCGAGCTTGGTCAGCTTGGTCGGATCGTCGAACGAGGCCATGCGGATCTTGCCGCGGATCGAGTCGGTCTTGGCGGTGCCCTCGAGCACCGTGACGGTGCCGTCGGGCGCGACGTTGATGTCGTGATCGGTCGGCTGGAAGGTGATCGGGCCGCCGGTGCCGAGCACCAGATTGCCGTCCGGGGTGACGAGCTGGCCGGTCGAGTTGAGCGAGAACTTGCCGTCGCGGGTGAACAGCTCACCGCCATTGGCCTGCACCGCGAAATAGGCGTTGCCGTCGATCGCCATGTCGAGCGGGTTGTTGGTCGGCTCCATCGGCCCCTGGCCGATGTCGCGATAGGTGCCGCGGTCCTGCACATAGGAGACACGGCGGTCCGCGCCGATGAAATTGTCCTCACGCGCGTTCGAGTTGAGGTACTCCTCGAACAGCGAATGGTCGGCCTTGAAGCCGTTGGTGTTGGCATTGGCGACGTTGTTGGCGATGACATCCATCTGCCGTTCCAACGTCATCTGCCGTGACAAGCCGATCAGAAGCGCGTTCTGCATCGGAAATCTCCCCTGAGCGGATCTGCCATTTCGCTCTCCCAAGCGCCTTGGCGGACCCCGTGAACGAGACCGTCGGGTTCTCCCAAACCGTCGGGTCTCGGCCCTTTCTCAGCGAAAGCCGTGCCAACCTGGAAAACTTCGAAATTTCAGTGGCTTGCTGATTTTGAAGGGGCACTGGAGGGCGGCAGAAAGGTTCTGTTAGCCATGTCTGCCCGGCAGATTTTTCCTAGTGGAGGCCCAATTGAAAGATTCCGTTAACCATTATTACCGTAGCGTTTGCCATGAAGAGGAGCGCATTGCGCCGGGGCATTTGTATCGCGTCCTTGTCTTAAGGCTTCGCTCTTTCGACCCCTTTGAGAGATCCGGGCGCGGCGACCATGGCAGAGAATGAAGCGGAAGGCGGCGCAGCTGCCGAAGGCGCGGAAGCCGCTCCGCCGAAGAACAAGCTCAAGCTCATCATCATGGCCGTGGGGCTGCTCGCCGTTCTCGGCGGCGGTGCTGCGACCTGGTTCTTCTTCTTCCGGCACGGCGACGACGAGCATCATGCCGAGGCCGCGCCTCCGCCGAAGCCGCCGTCCTTCGTCGACGTCCCCGACATCATGGTCAACCTGGCCGGTGCGCCCGGCGAGCGCGTGCAATATCTGCGGCTGAAGATCGTGCTGGAGCTGAAGGAAGAGAAGCAGATCGAGGCGATCAAGCCGACGATGCCGCGCGTCACCGACATCTTCCAGACCTATGTGCGCGAGCTGCGGCCCTCCGACCTCAACGGTTCCGCCGGCATCTTCCGCCTCAAGGAGGAGCTGACCAAGCGCGTCAACGCGGCGGTCGCCCCGGTCCAGGTCAGCGCGGTGCTGTTCAAGGAAGTCGTGATCCAGTGAGGACGCTGCGGAAGGTGATGGGCTAGCGTCATGGCCGGCAACGAGCAAATGGACCAGGATGCGATTGCCGCCCAGTGGGAGGCGTCGCTCGATTCCGAGGATCCCGCCGAGGCCGCGAAGGCTGCGGCCGAGAACGAGCTGTCGGAGACCATGGCCCTGCAATGGGCGGCCATGGTCGAGGACGGCAGCCGCGATCTCGGCAGCGGCAAGAATTCCGGCGAGCGCGTGCTGTCGCAGGAGGAGATCGACAATCTCCTCGGCTTCACCGTCGGCGACGTCACCCTCGACGACCATTCCGGCATCCGCGCGATCATCGATTCGGCGATGGTCTCCTATGAGCGTCTGCCGATGCTCGAAATCGTCTTCGATCGCCTGGTGCGGCTGATGACGACGTCCCTGCGCAATTTCACCTCCGACAACGTCGAAGTCTCGCTCGACCGCATCACCTCGGTGCGTTTCGGCGATTACATGAACTCGATCCCGCTGCCCGCCGTCCTCACCGTCTTCAAGGCCGAGGAGTGGGAAAACTTCGGCATGGCGACGGTCGATTCCAACCTGATCTATTCGATGATCGACGTGCTGCTCGGCGGCCGCCGCGGCACCAGCCAGCTCCGCATCGAGGGCCGGCCCTACACCACGATCGAGACCGAGCTGGTCAAGCGGCTGGTCGAGGTGGTGCTGGCCGACGCCGAGCAGGCGTTCCGGCCGCTGTCGCCGGTGACCTTCACGATCGACCGGCTCGAGACCAACCCGCGTTTCGCCGCGATCAGCCGTCCCGCCAATGCCGCGATCCTGGTGCGCCTGCGCATCGACATGGAAGACCGGGGCGGCAACATCGAGCTGCTGCTGCCCTATGCCACGATCGAGCCGATCCGGGGCGTCCTGCTCCAGATGTTCATGGGCGAAAAGTTCGGCCGCGACCCGGTCTGGGAAGGCCATTTCGCCACCGAGATCGTGCAGGCCGAGATCGCCGTCGATGCGGTGCTCTACGAGGCCGACATCCCGCTCAAGCAGCTGATGCGGCTCAAGGTGGGCGACACCCTGCCGCTGGACATGCGCGCCGACGCCAACGTCACCGTGCGCTGCGGCGACGTCACGCTGACCGAGGGGCGAATGGGCCGGGTCGGCGACCGCGTCGCCATCCGCGTGACGAAACCCTTGCGCAAGCCAAGTACGACACTTGCGATGTTCGAGAAGGTGGACGAGCAGAACAAGATGATGGAGGCCCCATGAACCACTCCCTGGGAATGGCGATCGAGACGTTGGTGGCTATCCTGCTGATGCTGACGATCGTGTATTGCGTCATGCTCAACAAGCGGCTGACGCGGCTGAAGGCCGACGAGCACTCGCTGAAGGCGGTGATCGGCGAGCTGATCACCGCGACCGAGATCGCCGAGCGCGCGATCGGCGGGCTGAAGCTGGCGGTGCGCGACGTCAACGAGAACCTTGGCAGCCAGCTCGCCGCGGCGACGCAGATGTCGGACCAGCTCTACAAGCAGCTCGGCGAGGCCGACAACGTGGTGCGGCGGCTGTCCAAGATCGCGATCGCGGCGCGCCCTCCGGAAACGGTCGCTGCGCCCGCAGCCAAGCCGTCGACGGCGAAGGCGGTGGCGGCTGCGGCCGAAGCCTTCTCCGAGCGCCGACGATCCAACGGCCTTGCCGCATGAAGTCAGGGGTATGAAGTCCTTTCGTAACATCCGCGTCATCCCGGTCGTCCTGGTTGCCGTCGCAGGCCTCGCCACGCTGAAGGTGGCGGGCCTCGTGATCAATGGCGGCTATGTGTTCGACTACAAGCCGAACCAGGCCAAGAAATCCTGGGCGCAGGAGAATCTGAACTTCCCGACCGGCCGCGAGGAGCCGGAAATCATCACCGGCTCGACCCATGGCGCGCCGAAGGAGGCGCCCAAGCCCGCCGCGCCGGAGACCAAGCCGGAAGGCACCGTGGTCAAGGTCGACGAAGCCCAGCCGCAGGTCTCGGCCTCCGAGCGCGCGATCCTCGAGCGGTTGCAGGCGCGCCGCCAGGAGATCGAGGCCCGCCAGCGCGAGATCGACATTCGCGAGAGCCTGCTCAAATCGGCCGAGAAGCGCATCGAAGGCAAGGTCGAGGAGATGAAGGCGGTGGAAACCCGCATCTCCGCGACGCAGGCCGAGCAGAAGGCCGCCGAAGCCCAGCGCATGAAGGGCCTCGTGACCATGTATGAGGGCATGAAGCCCAAGGACGCCGCACGGGTGTTCGACCGGCTCGAGATGGGCGTGCTGATCGAGATCGCCTCGGCGATCGCGCCGCGAAAGATGTCGGACATCATGGGACTGATGTCGCCGGAGGCCGCCGAGAAGCTGACGGTCGAGATGGCCCGCCGTGCCAATGGCGGCGGCGATCAGTCGGCCTCGGCGGCGGAGCTGCCCAAGATCGACGGCAAGCCGACGCAAAAGCCGAATTGAAGGCGCGAGGCGAACGGCGCTATCGGACCCGGCGCGTTGTCGCGTGGTCGTTCGACTGGCGCCCCGCGAGAGGCCTTGCGGGGTCTAGCTCGCGAAGACTTGTTGCACCCTGCGAACAGGCGGGCGCAACTGCTTCTCCACCTGAGGAAGAGTATCGGCCTGCTGCTTGATCAGCGCTGCCTTCGTGACGCGAGTCACGAGCTGCAGGGTGCTATGGCAACAGGAGCACTCGTATATTTTCAGGGCATATCCTCTGGCGATCGGAACGATCGCTACGACCGCTCTTGCCCTGCTACACACAATGCAACCGGCTTCTCCGCTCATTGATTACCCCCAAAGCTAACCAATGCGATTCGCATCGCCGAGGTCACATCTGAGTCAGAGTCGCGCGCGAACTGCAACGCCCCGAAGGTTGTGAGTGGGCGCGCTCAGCAACTCCTCAATGCGGCAGATCAAGCTCCCGTGGCGGATGCAGTCGAAGCTGGCGGCATCTTCTGAGACTGCGATGAGTTGACGCGCGCGGGTGTGAAGTGGCGTACAGTGGCGTTCAAGGCCCGGTCCTACGCTTGGCTAGTCGCAATCGGCAGCGCAGGAGGAGGCCATGAACTACTCGTCCGCAGCAGAACGCGTCATCGAGGCCCTCAACCGGCTGCTCATCGCGGCGATGACATCGGCGTGGACATCCGCCCTCAGCCATCAGCATGCAGAGCCGCCAGAAGGCGACGACGGCAACGATGATGAATCTTCTCTCGACGAAGACAGCTCCTCGGCACCGGAAGGCGCCGGCAAGCAACATTGAAGCCGCAATCGGCTTGAGCCGTCACACGATCAGATCGTGCGACACATGGCCGTGAACGGTACCTGCCGGGAAAGGTGGATCAACATCGGACGGCGATGCTTCAGGCATGAATGCCGGCTCGGATCCATGGAATTCCCCAGCGTGCTCGTGATGACCGACGAAGTCTGAGAGATGATCCAACACTGCGCCGTGCAGTGAGCCTTGCGACGCGACATCCCTGAACTGGAACGAGTCGCCGAGCTGAAGCGGATTGGCAGGCTTTGATCCAGACGCTTCCAGGGAGGGGTTGTGCTGGTCCGCCCCGCTTGAAAACGAATGGTTGGCACCGCCGGTCGATGACTTCAGGAGGCTTGGGTTCAGCAGGCTTGGGTTGAACGTCGTGTCTGCCGTTTCACCGCTGGTATAACCATGGGCATGAGCCGCCTGGGCGGCGCCTCTTGATGACGCGACGCCGTCATTCCCTGCATCGTGTCCGAGCGCAAGCCCGCTACCGGCGTGCTGTCCGGCGGCGTCGTGGGCAAAATTCAGCATGGCGACGTCAGGCATCTGGCCGCTTGCGGCAACCGCGCCATTTTTGAACCCGGTCGGGTTGTTGAAGACAAAGCTGGCCTCGGTGAGTGGGATCACGTGCTGCACGATCAAAGACAGTCCGCTGGCTGAGGCAGCTGCCGTGTCGCTGCGGAGCGTTTCGGTCGCGAGCGTTTGCGTTTCGTCTGAACTGGACAAGCTGGAATATTCGGCCTGTCCGATCTGGTCCCAGTTCGAATCGAGGCTGTAGGTCGCCTCGGTCGATTGGATGGTCGAACTCTCTGCAGCGAGAAGCGTGCCGTCGGCGCTGCCGGAGTCGGACAAGCCTTCGGAAGTGATCGTCATCACGGCGGTCGCGTCACCCTGCGAGGTTGCGATGAGGTCGAGCAGCTCGCCGGCAACCGCCGTCGCAGGTGCCGCTGCCGGCGCCGTGATGAAGTCCGACGCGTCGATGGTGGCGATGCCCTGCAAATGGATTTCGAGCAGACTGGAATCGCCGACGTGCAGGGTCTGGTCCGTTGAATTGACGTACACGATCGTTTCATTCGCCGCACTGTCATAGAGCCAGGCGATCGTATGTGCCGGCACGGCCGTGCTGGTTGAGCTCAATGCCAATATGGCGAACCCAAGCGCGCCCATGGCGGTCAAGTCGATCTTGTCCGCTCCCGATGCAAAGTCGGTGATGGTGTCGAACTGGCTTGCGTTGGAATCCGCTACGAACAAGTAAGCGAAACGGTCGTTCCCATTGCTGCCGGTGAGCTGGTCCGCACCAAATCCGCCCGTTATGGTGTCGGCGCCGTTGTTGCCGTTGATCGTATCGTTGCCCGAGCCGCCGAAGATGGTGTCATCCCCATCATTGCCTTTGATCGTGTCATTGCCTGATCCGCTGTAGAGAACGTCGGCTTTACCAGTGCCGTTGACGGTATCGCTGCCGGCTCCCGCGTAGATGATCTGACCTGTGTCGCCGCCGCCGGCAATGGTTTCGCTCCCCGGCGTTCCATACACGTTGGGGGGATCGGAGATCACGGCAGATCCGGTGGCCAAATTATCAAAATCGTTCGGGTCTGCGTCGCTGGCGCCATGAATGGCGACGGTCACCGTCTGTGACGTACCGTCGATGGCAGTTATCGAGAAGGTGTCCGTCAAGGTGTCGCCGACATCGAGCGCCTGAACCACGGTGTTGTTGTTATCGAGGGTGTAAGTCCATACGCCGGCTGCGGTCATCGTGAAGGTGCCGTATCCGCCGTCACTCGCAGCCGGCGAAGAGACTGCGGTGAACGTGTTCGGAGCGTTGTCGACGTCCGTATCGGTGAGCGTGCCGGTCGCGATGGGAACGCCGGGTGAGAAAGTTCCCGCCTCCGTCACTGAGCCGGTCGTGGTGCCGGAAATGAGGGCGGCATCGTTGCTGCCCTGAATGGTGATCGTCACCACCTGCGGCGTACCGTCGAGGGTCGTGACAGTGAAGCTGTCGGTGAGCGTGCCGCCGACATTGAGCGCCTGCACCGCGCCGCTGGCGTTGTCGAGCGTGTAGGTCCACACGCCGGCGGCGGTTATCGTAAAGGTGCCGAAACCGCTGATGCTTGCCTTCGGCGAGGTCACTGCCGTGAAGGTATTGGATGGATTGTCGACGTCAGCCGCAAGCAGCGTGCCGGTTGCGCTCGGCGTACCGGGCGTCGCGTTGGCAAGGCCTCCAGCCTCGGTCACCGAGCCGGTCGTCATGCCGGTAATGACGGCAGCATCGTTGGTGCCATGGATGGTGACCGTCACCACCTGAGCGGTTCCGTCCAGCGTGGTCACCGCAAAACTGTCGGTCAGCGTCTCGCCTGAATTGAGCGCCTGCACTGCCCCGTTGGCGTTGTCGAGCGTATAGGTCCACACGCCCGCTGCCGTCATGGTGAAGGTGCCGTAGCCCGCCTCGCTTGCCTTGGGCAAGCTGACGGGCGTAAAGGCGTTTGCGGTGGTGTCGACGTCGACGTCGGTGAGCGTGCCGGTCGCGATGGGTGTGCCGGGGTTTGCATTGGCGGTGCCGCCGGCTTCGATAACTGCACCGGTCGTCTCACCGGAGATGATCGCCGCGTCACTGGTCCCGTGGATGGTGATCGTCACCACCTGTGGGGTGCCTCCGATCGAGGTCACCGTGAAGCTGTCGGTCAACGTCTCGCCGGCATTGAGTGCCTGCACTGCGCGGTTGGCATTGTCCAAGGTGTAGGTCCACACGCCGGCAGCCGTCATCGTGAAGGTGCCATAGCCACCGGCGCTCGCGGTTGGCGAACTTACGGCGGTGAACGTATTGGGCGGATCGTCGACGTCGGTATCGGAAAGGGTGCCGGTTGCAATCGGCGTGCCGGGCGTTCCATTGGCGATGCCGCCAGCCTCGATAATCGAACCGGTCGTGGTGCCGGAGATGATTGCAGCGTCGTTGACACCGTTGATGGTGATCGTGAAGGTCTGGGTGACGGAGGTGAGTCCGTCGGAGACGGTGATAACGAAACCGTCGGTCGTAGGCGCCTTCAGCGCGTTGATTGCGGCATTGTCGGGTACGAACGTATAAGCGCCGCTCGTGCTGTTGACGTAGAGAATCCCGTAGGAACTTGTCTTCGACAGATCGTACGTCACTCCATCCAGAACCGTACTGCCGGCGCTGGCCCCGACGATGCCGAAGGTCAGATTGCCACCGCCGCTGGTGCTACTGGCACTGAAGGTTCCCGTCGTCGCCGTGAATGTGTCAAACACGACCGTATCGAGCTCGATTGGCCCAGCCCCGGTGCTGAGAGTCGGCGGTACAGGGTCCACCAGCGCGAAAGTGATGAGTGGCGACGTGGTCGGCAAGATCTGCAGCGTGGGCGCATCCGGCTGAATGAAATTGATCGGCTGCAGTGGCTGGGGTTTGACGAAGAAAGGCGTGCTCGAGCCACGGGGCCCTTGTTCTCCTAGATTGGCGAGCACATCCTGTTGGGCGGCGCGCAACTCCTCCATGCGAGCCGCCGTATTCGCGACCTGATTGACGCTGATGGTGGATCCCACCTTCTTGATGACGATCGTCTCGCCGGGATCTTCGACGATGATGTGTCGCGGGACCCGCTCCTTGGTCACGAGCTCAAATGCGCCGTGCGCAAGGTCCTTGTAGGTAATGGAGTCGTCATCCAGGAATGTGACATCCGGATCCGCCGCCTCGGCATTCTGCGCGGCCGAGAAAGTCAATGCTGCAAGTGTCAGGATCCCGAAACCGCCCGCGTGGCCCCGGGCGCGAATGCCTGCAATGGGCGTATTCAGCCGGAGCGCTCCGGTTTCCGCCAGCCGGCCCGGTACGAAACCGAAGCTCCCTCGGGTCACGTCGAACAAGGCTGCAGATGGCATGCCTTCGACGTCGAAGACGAACTCGCTCAGCACGACATGAGTGCCGCAGGCGATGTTGAAAAAAGTACCGTCGATGAAGCCAATTGTGATCCGCCCGTCGGCGTCGGTTTCCAGCACGTCGCCCCGGTAGATAGGCGCACCAGCTACCGCCTGTGTGGCGACACCGCTCGCTCGCGTAAGCGCACAGCAACCGACCACGGTATGAATATGGCCGATGAGCTCGACGGGCAGGGCCATGGCGGCCCCGTTATCAGCGTGGATGCCGGATGCAACTAACATGGCTCGACCTCGCCTGGGTGATCGATTCAGGCTCGGCGTGCTGCCATAATCCTGCTCGGGCCCTCGCCAAGGGACAAAATTTCCTGGGCGCTGGCAGCCCGAAGGCTTGCCCGCCGAAATAATCAAGTCTGATCGAGAGAGACGCATTGCGCGGGGGGACGGCGACGCGTACCGCCATTCCCGCCGTGCCCCCTCCCGCCAATGTGATTAAATTGACAAACGGAACGCATTTAATTTGTGGCGCTTGCGTAGCGCCGGAGATAAATTAGGCTGGTTAATAGAATTAAACAACAATTATATTTGCTGTGGCTGCGCTACGCGGTTCAAGAAATGGGCCACCGATAGCGACAAGATCTTCTCAGAAAGGGGGGATCATGTGCAGACCTACGATAGCTGCTTTGGCGATTGGTCTTGTTTTGGCGCTTGCCAATTTCTCGCCGAGCGCGGCTCAAGCGCAGAGCGATTCCGCCAAGCCCGCCGTCGCGGCCTCATCGCCGAAACCGATTGGGAAGGTGGTGGTGGTCTCAGGCTCGGTCACGATCGAACACGCGGGCGCAGTGATTGTTCAGGCGAATGTGTCGAGTGACCCTGGCCGCACCAACACGGGTGATCCCGTATATCTTGGTGACGTGGTGTACACCGGCGCCGACGGCCGCGTCGGCATCAACTTTACCGACGGCAGCTCGTTCAATCTATCGAGCAACGCCCGTATGGTGCTGGATCATTATGTGTATGAGCCGGCCGGCAAGTCCAATGCGACTCTGTTCAATCTCGCCAAGGGAACATTCACTTTTGTTGCGGGCGGGGTCGCAAAGACCGGCGACATGAAGGTCGATACTCCCGTCGCCACGCTGGGGATTCGAGGCACGACGCCGCATGTCGAGATTTCGGACGATGGGTCAGTCAAAATTTCGACCCTGATCGAAGAGGGCAAGAGCAAGCTCTTGAAGAAGCCGTCGACATCCGCGGCGCCGGAGCCCGATCGAAGCCTCAATCGGAGACTCAACATCTGTCGGGGGTGCTGAGAAACTTGCTTGGCCCGAAGCCGCCGCGACGCCGCAGTGCCGGCCGGCACTGAGATCAGGATTGGCGCTTCGTTCGCCGTCGGTGTCGGACACTTGGTGTGGAAATGACCGCAAGAGCCAGTTTCATCAAGGCCGTGATGCTCATTCTTGTCCTTGGGCTGTCCAGTTCGTCGGGCTGGGCACAGAAGAAGGGCAGCTCCCTCAAGAATGTTGAACTGTGTAACGGCTCAGACCGCGTATCACCCGAAGCTCGGATCGATGGCTGCACGGCGTTTATCGATGCGGGCGAGGGAGCCGTGAACGGCTTCGTTATCGCCTACAACAACAGGGGAAATGCCTATAGCGCCAAAGCCGACTACGAACGCGCGATCAAGGATTTCGTCGAAGCGACCAGGCTTGATCCGACTTATGCGAAAGCCTTCAACAACCTCGGCGTGGCCTATCTGAGAACGGGGGCGCGCGATCTGGCGATCGGCGCCTTTGAGGAGGCGCTCAAGCTCAACCCGAACTATGGCGCGGCTTTTGCCAACCGTGCGGCGGCCTACCTGCAGGGGAACGCGTACGACCGCGCAGCGCGGGACTATGACGAGGCAATTCGCCTTGATCCGAAGCTGGAGGCGGCGCGAAGCGGACGCTGTTGGACCCGAGCCGTCCTTGGCGCTCTGCAGGCTGCGCTGGAGGATTGCGATATTGCGCTTCGATCGGGAGCAAACAGCGCGGCAACATACGACTCGCGCGCTCTCATTAATCTGAAAATGGGGCAATTCTCCGCGGCGATGGACGACTACAACTCAGCGCTGCAGTTGGCGCCCAAGCTTGCGAGCGCGCTCTACGGCCGAGGGATTGCCAGATTCAAGCTCGGCGACGCAGTTGGTGGCCAAAGCGATATCTCGGCGGCCAGAAAAATCGACGCTGGGATCGACGAAGCCTTTGTCCGCTATGGGGTGCCCGTGAAGGGACTGGCCGACCGCGACAGCACCGTCTTGCAGGTGTTAACGAAGCCTTAACTATCGGCGTCTCAAATTCACCCAGCGGATCCGCCCACGCTCGATGCGGCACGGCGTGCTGCCTCCAAAGCAAATCAAGATATAGCATTAACAAGTCCTTAATTGGCGGGACCTACAGTCGACGGCATGGCCGGCCTTGATGCCGGCATGGACCGCCGAACCGGAAGAAATGCCGCCAATGGCGCGAAAGGCTGCCGCTGGATTTGTGTCGCGAACCCGCGCCTTGGCGCCGGGGCTGTCGCGTCATGTCCGAACGGCGGGCGCGCTGGCGGCCTGCCTGCTGATCGGTCTCGGTGCGCCTGCCCGGGCGGCCGATCCGATCAGGGGCGAGGCGAGCTTTTCGGCCGGCGGCGGCTTTGCCCGTCTCGTCATCAAGCTCGGCGAGGACGTCCCCTCCGAGGTGACGACCGCAGGCTCCATCCTCATCATCCGCTTCGACCGCGCGGTTGACGTTCCCGTCGACCGCGTTCCCGAAGGCGCGCCCGATTACGTCAACTCCGCGCGCCGCGATCCTGATGGCGGCGCCATCCGCCTGTCGCTGGCGCGGCGCGTCACCGTCAACACCATGAATGCCGGCGAGCGCACCTTCGTCGACCTGTTGCCGGAGGGCTGGAAGGGACCGCCGCCGAGCCTGCCGATGGACGTGGTCAAGGAGCTCGCCGAGCGCGCCCGCGTCGCCGAGCGCGCGCTGCGCGCCCAGCGCGCCGCGGCCGAGACCAAGAAGCGTCCGCAGATCCGCGTGCGGGCCTCGGTGCAGCCGACCTTCGTGCGCTTCGTGTTCGAGATGCCCGACGGCGTCGGCGTCTCCTCCGTGCTCAACGAGCAGAAGCTCACGCTCGCCTTCAACGCCAACCTCAATTTCGATCTGGCGGACGCGGTCGTCGCGGCGCCGCCGAACGTCGCCTCGATCAAGCAGAAGGCCGACATCGATCAGACCAATGTCGAGATCGCGCTGATCGGCGATTCCGACGTGCATTCGTTCCGCGACGAGAAGAACTACGTCGTCGACGTCTCTTTCCAGCCCGACAAGGGCAAGACCGCCGCGACGCCCGAGGCGGCGATCGCGCAGATGAAGCCTGCCGGTCACGGACCGGCGCCCGCGCCCGACAAGCCCGCGGCCGAGAAGCCGAAGGAGGCCCATCGCGAGATCGCGCCGCCGACCTCCGAGACGATCGCGCGCGACGCCAAAATCGACGTCAAGCCCGAGGTGAGGCCGGAAGCGCCCGCCGCGATGCCGCCCGCTGAAGCGCCGAAACCGGCGCCGGCTGCCGCCACTGAGGCTGTGCACGCTCCGGAAGCGCCCAAGGAAATGGCGAAGGAAGCTGCGAAGCCCGCGCCGCCGGTTTCCGAGGCTGCGGCCGCGCCGGCCAAGCCGGTGCCTGCCGAAGCGCCGAAAGAGGCCGTGAAGGAAGCCGCCAAGGCTGCGCCCGCCGAGGCGCCGGCCGCGCCGCAGCCCACCGTCGCCAGCGTCGATGCGCGCCGCGACAGCGACGGCTTGCGCGTGACGTTCCCGATTCAGGTCGCAACACCTGCGGCCGCGTTCCGCCGCGGCGACACGGTGTGGCTGGTGTTCGATACGCCGAAGCCGATCGACGTCGAGGCGATCCGTGCCAGGGGCGGGGCGATGATCGGCGAGGTCGGCCGCATCCCGCTCGACAAGGGGCAGGCGGTGCGTATCCGTCTCACCCGCCCGCTGGTCTACTCGCTGGCGAGCGAGGAGGTCGGCAAGGAGACCAACTGGCTCCTGACGCTCGCCGACAAGATCCAGTCGACGCCGCTTCCGCTGATGATGTCGCGCAACATCACCGACCCCGCGCTCGCCAACATTGCAATCCCCTTCGCCAATCCGGGCCTGCTGCACAGATTCACCGACCCCGACGCCGGCGACGCGCTCTATGTCGTCACCGCGCAGCGGCCGGTGCGCGGCTTCATCAAGCGGCAGGACCTCGTCGATCTCTCGCTGCTGGAATCCGCGCACGGCATCGCGATCCGGCCGAACTCCGACGAGGTCGGCGTCGAGGTCGGCGCCGACAAGGTGATCCTCGGCAAGAAGGGCGGGCTGACGCTGTCGCCGGTCGACATCTCCGCCGAGCGGGCGCCGACCGCAGTGCGCCCGATCTTCAGCCCCGAAGGCTGGCGCAAGGGTCAGTCGGACAACTTCATGACGCGTCAGAGCGACCTGATCACGGCGATCTCCAACGTCGAACCGGCACTGCGCTCGCTGCCGCGGCTCGATCTCGCGCAGTTCTACATGTCGCGCGCGATGTATCACGAAGCCAAGGCCGTGACCGAATTGATGCTGAGCGATCCGCTCAACAAGGAGGAGAGCGGCGCGCTGATCATGCATGCGATCGCCAGCGTCCTGATCGGCCGGCCGGCGCAGGGCCTGAAGGACCTCGCCAATCCCGTGATCGGCAACAGCCACGATTCCCAGCTCTGGAAGGCGCTCGCCTATGCGCGCCAGGGCAAATGGGCCGATGCGCGCGAAAAATTCAAGAACGTCGAATTCGCCATCGCCTCGCTGCCGCTCGACATCCAGCGCATCGTGACGATGGACGCGATGCGCGCCTCGCTCGAGGTGAAGGACTATGCCGGCGCCTCCAAGCGCCGCAGCGAGCTCGAGGTGGTCGGCGTCTCGCCCGAGGCCGCGCCCGGCTTCGCTGTGCTGCGCGGCCGGCTCGCCGAGGCGCTCGGCCACGACAAGGACGCGCTCGACGACTACAAGTTCGCGGCCGCCTCGGCCGATCGGCCGGCTGCGGCCGAGGCCAAGCAGCTCGAGGTCGCGCTGCGGCAGAAGCGCGACGAGATCAGCAAGGAAGACGCGCTGCGCGAGCTCGAGACCCTGTCCATGACCTGGCGCGGCGACGCGATCGAGGTCAAGACGCTGCAGATGCTGTCGCAGATGTTTGCCGAGAACGGGCGCTACCGCGACGCGCTCACCGCCGCGCGCACCGCGACCAGGCTGCAGCCGAACGCCGAAGCCTCGCGCCAGGCGCAGGATCTCGCCTCGGACCTGTTCACCAAGATCTTCCTGGGACCGAAGGGCGACGAGCTGCCGCCGGTCGAGGCGCTCGGGATGTTCTACGAATTTCGCGAGCTGACGCCGATTGGCCGGCGCGGCGACGAGCTGATCCGCCGTCTCGCCGACCGTCTCGCCTCGATTGACTTGCTCGACCAGGCCGCCGAGCTGCTGCAATATCAGGTCGATCACCGCCTCGAAGGTGCTGCGCGCGCCCAAGTCGCCGCGCGCCTGTCCATGATCTATCTCGCCAACCGCAAGCCCGACATGGCGATCACCGCGCTGCGCGCGAGCCGCATCAGCGATCTCTCCGGCGAGCTCAGGCAGCAGCGCCTGCTGCTGGAAGCGCGCGCGCAGAGCGACGTCGGCCGCCACGATCTCGCGCTCGACATCGTCTCCAACGTCTCCGGGCGCGAAGTGCTGCGCCTGCGTTCCGACATCTTCTGGGCGGCACGGCGCTGGCGCGAGTCCGCCGAGCAGATCGAGCTCTATTACGGCGAGCGCTTCCGCGACTTCAAGCCGCTCAACGCGGTGGAGAAGAGCGACATCATCCGCGCCGCCGTCGGCTATGCGCTCGCCGACGACTCGATCGGCCTGTCGCGCTTCCGCGAGAAATACGCGCCGCTGATGAGCGAGAGCGCCGACCGTCTCGCCTTCGACATCGCCAGCAAGCCGGCCGCGGCCTCCAGCGCCGAATTCGCCGAGATCGCCAAGTTGGCTGCCAGCGTCGACACGCTCGACGGCTTCCTGCGCGAGATGAAGCAGCGCTTCCCCGACGCCACCGCCCGCGCCCCTGGCTCACCGCAGGCCAAGGAACAAGCCGACCACACCGGCTCGCTGCCGACGATCCCCGTCGTGCGGCAGATCAAGATGACGCGGTAGGACTGCTGCCCGCGCGAAGCGCGGCCCGCAACTCCGTCTCACCCCCCGTAACTCTGCACCAGGCTTCCGGCCACCAGCGACCAGCCGTCGACCAGCACGAAGAAGATCAGCTTGAACGGCAGCGAGATCGTTGCCGGGGGCAGCATCATCATGCCCATCGACATCAGCACCGAGGCGACGACGAGGTCGATGATCAGGAAGGGCAGGAACAGCAGGAAGCCGATCTCGAAGGCGCGCTTCAGCTCGGAGATCATGAAGGCGGGGACCAGGATGCGCAGTGCGAGGTCGTCTGGGGTGGCCGGCGGTGCCTCGCCCGAGAGATCCAGGAACAGCTTGAGGTCCTTTTCGCGCACGTTCTTCTGCATGAAGCCGCGCAAGGGAACGGAGGCGCGCTGCAGTGCGTCCTCGACGCCGATCTGGTTGGCGACGAGCGGGCGGATGCCGTCATCGTAGGATTTTTGCAGGACCGGCCCCATCACGAAGAAGGTGAGGAACATCGCCAGCGCGATGATCACCGAGTTCGGCGGAGCGGTCGCCGTGCCCAACGCCGTGCGCAGCAGAGACAGCACGACCACGATGCGCGTGAACGACGTCATCATGATCAGGATCGACGGCGCGATCGACAGCACTGTGAGCAGCGCGATCAGCTGGATCGCGCGCTCGGTGACGCCGCCGCCGCCAGCGCCGCCGCCGAGATTGATGCTGATGTCCTGCGCATGCGCCGGCATCGCTGCCGATGCCGCGCCGATCAGGACAGAAAGAAAAAATACTCTACGCGGGAGGGACGGCAGCCTCACGAAGACGGCTTCGGACGGCCAAGCAGGGAGGCCATCTCGTCTTCGAGATTTTCAAAGCTGGTCTTTTCCGTGGCCGGCTTTGCGGGCGGGGCCGGTGGTGCCGGCGGCTCACTGCGTGCGGCGCGGGGCGGCGGCGCAGGAGGTTCGGGCGCAACCGGAGGCGCGACCGTCTCGCCGGCCGGGCGACGCAAGGCTGCCTCCAGCCGCTGCGCCATCTCGGCGAGATTCTGCTCGGCGCTGGAGGGGGACGCGGCGGGAGCCGGCGGCGGAACAGGCGGAGCCTGCGGCACCGGCGGAGGAGGCGGCGGGGCAGGTGCGCGCTCGGCGCGCACCGGCGGCATCTTCGGCGGCTCACTCTGGCGCGGCGGCCGCGGCATCAGTGGCGGTTCGCTGCGCGGAACGCGCGGCGGCAGCGGCTCGGGCCGCGGTTCGCGCTCGGGGCGCGGCGCGATCGGCTCGGCCGTGAAGCCGGCGAGGGGATCGCTGCGGCGTTCGGCCAGCGCGGGAGCGGGCCGGCGCACCTCGTCGGCGAAGGACGGGCGCGCGGGCCGCGGCGGCGGCTCGGGCATTTGCGGCTCGGGATGGTCGAGCAGTTCGGGCCGCGGTGCTTCGTCGGCCCAGCTGCTGGTATCCGGCATGGGCGCAAGCCGCGGCGGTTCCGCGGCGTTCGGACGCTGCGGAAGCTGGTCGCGGCCGGGCGCGGCGCGAACGATATTGGGTTCGACGACGATATCGGTGGGCCCACCGATCATCAGGAGATGCTCGACATTGTCACGCCGGACCAGCACCAGGCGGCGCCGACCGTCGACCGCGGCAGCGTCGATCACCGCGAGCCTGGGCATCCTGCCGCGCTGGGTGTTGGCGCCGACCCGGCTGCCGGCGAATCGGCGAACCAGCCAGGCAGCGACGCCGATCAACGCCAGAACGACGATGAACGCGACGATGAAGGTGATAGGGCTGCCTTGCATACTTGTCCCCGACAAATGGCGCTGTTCTCGTGCCCATGGTCAGACGCGCCAACCACCGGCTTAACGATGCCCCAAACTGCGATCTCTTAACGTCCCACGGCAAGTTTTGCCGTCCCCAACTCTTAATAACCTATGAATCGCCCGATCCAAAACGACTTCTTGGCCCGTGCATGCGCCGCCAAATGGTTGGGTTAATGCCATTTTTGGACGCGTAGAATCACGGGGCGCAAAATAGTGTCCCGCCCGGGGACACGCCGCGAGGGCGTCCTTAACCAGCTATTAACCATACACGCGGCAAATTCTGCCTAGTTGGACCTCAAGGTTCGCAAGAGGCGGAAGGAGCCGCGACGATGTCCATCAACGACCTCCCGGTACTGTCGGCGCTTCGCACCAAGATGCAGTGGCACCAGGAGCGCCAGCGCGTCCTGTCCGAGAACGTCTCCAATTCCGACACGCCCAAATTCCGGCCGCGCGACCTGGTCGAGCCGAAGCTCGACAAGTCCGGGGCGGTCACCGGCTCGATGGGCCCCCTCGCGCTCGCCCGCACCAGCGGTTCTCACATGACGCCGTCGGGGGCTGCTTCCGGATTCGACCAGAACAGGAACGCGGGGTTCGAGACCCGCCCCGCGGGCAACGCCGTCAATCTCGAAGAGGAGATGATGAAGGCGGCCAGCAACCAGATGGACTACGCGGCGGCGACCTCGCTCTATTCGAAGAGCCTGCATCTGCTCAAGACCGCGATCGGCAAGGGCTAGCCGCATGATCCGGGAACAGAACAGCTAGAGGAGGCGCATCATGGCCAATGACAGCAGCGACTTTGCCCGCTCGATGGCGATCGCGACCTCCGGTCTGCGGGCGCAAGCCGGCCGCATGCGGGTGATCTCGGAGAACATCGCGAACGCGGATTCGACCTCGCAGACCGCCGGTGGCGATCCCTATCGACGCAAGGTTCCGACCTTCTCCTCCGCGCTCGACCGCACGCTCGACGCGCAGGTCGTCACCCTCGGCAAGATCAAGCCCGACCAGTCGAGCTTCCGCGTCAAATACGAGCCGAACAATCCGGTCGCCGACGCCAGCGGCAACGTCAAATACCCCAACGTGAACTCAGTGGTCGAGATGACCGACATGCGCGATGCGCAGCGGTCCTACGAGGCCAATCTCAACATCATCAGTGCGACGCGCCGGATGATCCAGCGCACGCTCGACATCCTCAAGAGCTGAACAGGACAATTGAGCCATGGCATCACCGACAATCGCGGCCAACGCTTATGCCAACCTCGCCCGGGTGCTGGAGAACAGCGGTGCCGACAAAGCCACCGAGGCCGGCGGGCAATCCTTTGCCTCAATGCTGAAGGACGCCGTCGGCAGCGTCATGGAGTCCGGCCGCAAGTCGGATGCGCAGACCGTGGCGATGGCCTCCGGCAAGGCCAACGTGATGGACGTGGTGACTGCGGTGGCGGACACCGACGTCGCGGTGTCTACCCTGGTCTCGGTCCGCGACCGCGTGATCGCGGCCTATGAAGACATCATGAAGATGCCGATCTGATTTTGGCGGATGGTGAGTAGCGAATGGGGACGTCTCCGATTCGCCATTCGCATTTCCCGGCACGTCAGACAACCAATAGCGAGTATCAAACAATGACCGGACCCGAGACCCTCGACGTTGCGCGCGATGCGATCTGGACGATCGTGATCGTGTCCTCTCCCCTGATGGTGGTCGGTCTGGTGGTCGGCGTCATCGTGTCGCTGTTCCAGGCGCTGACGCAGATCCAGGAGCAGACGCTGATCTACGTGCCGAAGATCCTCGCCATCTTTGCCACGATGCTGCTGGCGCTGCCGTTCATGGCCGACGCGCTCCACGCCCACATGCTGCGGATCTCGTCGCGAATCATCGGCGGCTGAGGCAAGATGCGTCAATTATGCGCATCGACGTCTCGCTGCTGCCGGCGCTCGCCGCTTCCTTCATGCTCGCCTTCGCCCGGGTCGGTGCGATGGTGATGCTGTTGCCGGGGCTGGGCGAGACCAATATTCCGACGCGGATCAAGCTGTCGATCGCACTGCTGCTCACGCTGATCATCCTGCCGCTGCATCGCAACGCCTATCAGGTCGACATGGGTTCGCTCGCGCCGCTCCTGGTCCTGATGCTGCATGAGATCGCGATCGGAATCGTGCTGGGCGCGACCGCGCGCGTGACGCTCTCGGCGCTCCAGGTTGCGGGATCGGTGATCGCGCAGCAGATGGGGCTCGGTTTCGTCACCTCGGTCGACCCGACGCAGGGCCAGCAGGGCGTGCTGGTCGGCAACTTCCTGACCATCCTCGGGGTAACGCTGCTGTTCGCCACCGACAGCCATCATCTGGTGATCGCGGCGTTGAACGACAGCTACACGATCTTCTCGCCGGGTGAGACCATATCAAGCGGCGATGTGGCCTCGCTCGCGACGCGCGCCTTCGCCGCCGCGTTCCGCCTGGGCCTGCAGCTCTCGGGGCCGTTTCTGGTGTTCGGCCTGGTCTTCAACATCGGCCTTGGCGTGCTGGCGCGGCTGATGCCGCAAATGCAGGTCTATTTCGTCGGTGTGCCGCTCTCGATCTTCGCGGGCTTCCTGGTGCTCGCCGTGGTGCTCACGGCGATGATGGGGACGTATCTGGATTACTTCATCGGTGTCATGCACCAGTTGATGCCGCTGAGGTCACGGTAGATCGATGGCAGAAGACAAGGACCCAGAGAGTCAAACAGAAGACCCGACGCAAAAGCGTCTGGACGACGCGCTCGAACGCGGCGACGTCGCCAAGAGCCAGGAGATCAACACCTGGTTCATGATGGCGGGCGGCACGCTCGTGGTCTCGACCTTTTCGGGCTCGGTGGGCAGCGGGCTGCTGACGCCGATGCGCAACCTGCTCGCCAATTCCTGGATGATCAAGACCGACGGCAAGGCCCTGCTCGCGCTGATGCAGCAGATCGAGTTCGCCCTGCTCGCGGCGATCGGCGTGCCTCTCTTCTTGCTGATGCTGGCGGCGATTGCCGGCAACATGCTGCAGCACCGCCTGGTCTGGTCGACCGAATCCCTGACGCCGAAGTTCAGCAAGATCTCGCTCGGCGCCGGCTTCCAGCGCATCTTCGGCAAGCAGGCGGCGGCCAATTTTCTCAAGGGCATCGGCAAGCTGGTGCTGCTCGGCGTGGTCATGACCATGATCCTGTGGCCGGAGCGGCATCGCATGGAGGCGATGGTCAGGCTCGATCCGGCCGCCATGCTCGGCGCCAGCACCAGCATGACGATCCATCTGCTCGGTGCGGTGGTCGCCGCGCTCGCGATCGTCGCCATCGCCGACTATTTTTTCCAGTACAGAAGCTGGTTCCAGCGGCAGAAGATGTCGCTCCAGGAGATCAAGGAAGAGTTCAAGCAGTCCGAAGGCGATCCGCACATCAAGGGCAAGATCAGGCAGTTGCGGCAGCAGCGCGCCAAGAAGCGCATGATGGCGGCGGTTCCCAAGGCCGCGGTGATCATCACCAACCCGACCCACTATTCGGTGGCGCTGTCCTACGAGCGCGGCATGACGGCTCCGATCTGCGTCGCCAAGGGCGTCGACAATCTCGCCTTCAAGATCCGGGAGATCGCGCGCGAGCACGACATCCCGATCGTGGAGAACGTGCCGCTGGCACGCGCGCTCTATGCCACCGTCGAGATCGACCAGGAAATCCCGACCGAGCACTACCATGCGGTCGCCGAAGTCATCGGCTACGTCATGCGGCTGAAGCGCGGATTCAGCGCCGGGCGAGGATAAAACACCCGAAAAGTACCGGAAATGGCCGTAATCTGGGAATCAGCGTACCTTTCGTCCCCGCTGCCCTTGCACCTCAGGGTCCGATTCAGGCAGGGAGGACCCCACGCGCCCCGTAGCGCGTTGATTCTCTGCCGACAGGCTGCGCCAGCTCGAGAATGACCGCCGAGACCGACCACGACCTCACCCGCGAGCCCGTTGCGACGCACGAGCCGTCGCCGCGCTCGGGCAGCATTGCGCTGGTGCTGCTGGTGGCCGCCGGCCTCGTCGCCGTCGCCGTCGGGCTGATGACGCTCGGGCGCGCGCAGGCGCAGCCCTATATCCTCGGCATCCTCGCCGTGCTGGCGATGGTCGGCCTGTTCAACCTGTTCGCCTTCGCCGCCGGGATCATCCGTTTCGCCGACCGCGGTCTTGATGACCCGGTCGTGGGCCGCATCGCCGATCACGGGTTCGACGGCCTCGCCGTGACCGATGCGCGCGGCCACGTGGTCTATTCCAACGCCGCCTATCTGACGCTGACCGGCGCGACCGGTCCGCAAGACGTGCGCCCGGTCGAGCGTGTCTTCATCGGCAACCCCGACGTCTCCGAAGCCGTGTTCCGCCTGCTCAAGGCCGCGCGCGAAGGCAAACGGCAGCAGGAAGAGGTCCGCATCTCCGGCCAAGACGGCAGCCAGGGCCGCTGGCTGCGCATGCGGGTGCGCCCGCTCGGCACCGGCAAGCGCGAGGCGAAATACGCGGTGTGGTCGATTGCCGATATCACCCGCGACCGCGAGCGCCAGGAGGACGTGTTCCAGGAGCTCCAGCACGCCATCGAATATCTCGATCACGCGCCGTGCGGCTTCTTCTCGGTCAATCCGGCCGGCGAGCTCGCTTACGTCAACGCGACGCTGGCGAACTGGCTCGACTACGACCTCGCCGAGATCGGCTCGGGCGGCCTGAAGCTGACCGACATCGTCTCCGGCGATGGCGCCTCGCTGCTCACCGCGATCGTGGCGGTGCCGGGCGAGGTGAAGACCGAGGTCTTCGACATCGACCTGCGGATGCGCACCGGCAAGACCATGCCGGTGCGGCTCTATCACAAGCTCGCCTTCGGCGCCGACGGCGCGCCGGGGCCGTCGCGCACGCTCGTCATCAGCCGCGCCCGCGACGAGCGCAGCGATCCCGATCGCGCCGCCGAAGTGCGCTTCATGCGCTTCTTCGACCATACGCCGATGGCGATCGCGACCGTCGACCGTGCCGGCAATGTCGTGCGCGCCAATGCGCGCTACGCCAAGCTCGGCCAGGCGCTCGGGCTCGACAGCGCCTCCAAGTCGATCTTCCGCGCGGTCAATTCGCGCGACCGGCACCTCCTGATCGCGGCCATCAACCAGGCCGCCGACGGCCAGGCCGACATCGCCCCGGTCGAGGTGGCGCTGGAAGGGACCAAGGAGCGCTGGGGCCAGTTCTTCGTCACGCCGGTCGATGCGGCCGAGAACGAGGCGGAAGCCGCCATCGTGCACATGCTCGAGACCACCGAGCGACGCGCGCTGGAGAACCAGATCAACCAGTCGCAGAAGATGGAGACGGTCGGCCAACTCGCCGGCGGCATCGCCCACGACTTCAACAACGTGCTCTCCGCCATCATGATGGCGAACGACTTCCTGCTGAACGCGCACAAGCCGACCGACCCGTCGTTCCAGGACATCATGCAGATCAAGCAGAACGCCACGCGGGCCGCGACCCTGGTGCGGCAGTTGCTGGCGTTCTCGCGGCGGCAGACGCTGCGGCCGCAGGTGCTCGATCTCGGCGATGCGCTGTCCGATCTCGCGATGCTGCTGCGCCGCCTGATCGGCGAGAAGGTCAAGCACGAGACCATCCACGGCCGCGACCTCTGGCCGGTCAAGGTCGACGTCTCCCAGTTCGAACAGGTGATCGTCAACCTCGCTGTGAACGCGCGCGATGCCATGCCCGACGGCGGCAAGCTGATCATCCGCACCGCCAACGTCACCGCGGAACAAGCGGCCAAGCTCGCCTACAAGGGGATGCCGGCCGCGGATTATGTCCGGATCGAGGTCGCCGACACCGGCACCGGCATTCCCGCCGACATCCGCGACAAGATTTTCGAGCCGTTCTTCTCGACCAAGGAAGTCGGCAAAGGCACCGGTCTCGGCCTTTCCACGGTCTACGGCATCGTCAAGCAGACCGGCGGCTTCATCTACGTCGATTCGGAGCCGGGCGAGGGCACCTCGTTCCATATCTTCCTGCCGCGTCACCATGCCGAGCCTGAAGCGCAGGTCGAGCTGCCGGCGGCTGTGGTCAGCGCGACCAGCGGCGCCGGCAAGGACGCCGCGGCGGCCGAGGCCAAGCCGCGCACCGATCTTACGGGGCAGGGCACCATCCTGCTGGTCGAGGACGAAGAGGGCCTGCGCGCGCTGAACGCACGCGGATTGCGCTCGCGCGGCTACACCGTGGTCGAGGCCGAGAACGGCGTCGAGGCCATGGAAGTGCTGGAGGAGCAGAGCGGCGCGATCGATCTCGTCGTCTCCGACGTCGTTATGCCCGAAATGGACGGCCCGACCTTGCTCAAGGCGATGCGGGAGAAGAACCCCGACATCAAGTTCATCTTCGTCTCCGGCTATGCCGAGGATGCGTTCGAGAAGAGCCTGCCCGAAGGCCAGCAGTTCGACTTCCTGCCGAAGCCGTTCACGCTCAGCCAGCTCGTGGCGGCGGTCAAGGAGACGATGGCGAAGCAGGGGTGAGGGTCGGCGGCGCACGCCGTTCGCCCCCTCCGTCATTGCGAGGAGCCCGCGACAAAATTGCGGAGCAATTTTGCGCTGGTGCGACGAAGCAATCCAGGGTCCTTCCGCGGAGGCAGTCTGGATTGCTTCGCTACGCTCGCAATGACGGGGAAAGAGCGGAAATCTCGGCCCAAAACCGCCGGTATCCCGCGACCACGGTTCCCCGACGCACCCGGCCAAGCCCCCGCCAAATATGGGCTTTTGCCACATCCCCGCGACTGAGGGCCGCAGCCATAGGTTCCGAAACCGGCTTCACTTTTCGGGAAGTCTGCCCATCTTAGGCGCACGTCCCCATGCCGGGGATTTGGGAAACGCACATGAATTTCTCGCTACGCTCCCGCAGTCTCTTCAAGACGATCGCTGTCGTGCTGGCGCTTGCGCTGCCGACTGCGCTGGCGATCTCGTCTGCCGACGCGCGTGTCGGCGGCGGCGGCTCGTCCGGTTCGCGCGGCTCGCGCACCTATTCGGCCCCGCCCCCGACCACGACGGCGCCCGGCTCGACCTCGCAGTTCAACCGCACCTACACCCAGCCGGGTGCAGGCATGAACTCGGCTGCTTCCGCGCCCGCGCGCGGCGGCCTGTTCGGCCGCGCCGGCGGCTTTATGGGCGGCCTCGCGGCTGGCTTCCTCGGCGCCGGCCTGCTCGGCATGCTGTTCGGCGGCGGCCTGTTCGGCGGCCTCGGCGGCCTGTCCTCGATCCTGGGCCTGATCATCCAGATCGCGCTCGTGGTGCTGGTGGTGCGGCTGGCGATGTCCTGGTGGCAGCGCCGTCACACGCCGCAGGCGGCCTATGCCAATGCCGACGCGGGCGCAGGTTCCGGACCGCAGCCGAACCAGCGCGGCGGTCTTGGTGGTGGTCTTGGCGGTGGTCTTGGCGGCTTCGGCTTCGGCGCGAACGCCAATAACGCGCCGCTTGAGATCAAGCCGGACGATTACGAGGCGTTCGAGCGCCTGCTCGGCGATGTCCAGACTGCATGGTCGAACGAGGACGTGGCCAAGCTGCACACGCTCGCGACGCCGGAGATGGTCTCCTATTTCGAGCAGGACCTCGCCCAGAACCGCGCGCGCAACGTCGTCAACAAGGTGACTGGCGTCAAGCTGCTGCAGGGCGACCTCGCAGAAGCCTGGCGCGAAGGCGAGACCGACTACGCCACGGTGGCGCTGCGCTTCGCGCTCACCGACAAGACGCTCGACCGTAACAGCGGCACGGTCGTCGCCGGCAGCGAGCAGCCGGGCGAAGTCACCGAAGTCTGGACCTTTGCCCGACGGCCCGGCAGCGGCTGGGAATTGTCGGCGATCCAGCAGACCAACTGATTGCAAAGCGATTGAAGACAAGGGCGTCGTGCTTCCCGCACGGCGCCCTTTTCTTTTGTACCCCTTTCATCGCGGCATCGGAATAAGTGGGGGCGCATCGGGTTGAAATCAGGCGGCCAACGACAAACACAACGGGAGGACAAGATGATCCGTATCAAGAGATCCGTGACGATTTCAGCGCTCGCTGCGGCCTCGCTTGCATGCCTTGCGGCGCCAGCCGTGCAGGCACAGTCGGCCGACATGACGTTCTTCGTGACCTCCAATGGCCCGGGCAAGGGTGCCGATCTCGGCGGCCTGGAGGGAGCCGATGCGCAGTGCGCGAGGCTCGCTCAGACCGCCGGCGCCGGTGCGAAGACCTGGCGCGCCTATCTCTCGACGCAGGCCGCCGACGGAAAACCGGCCGTCAACGCGCGCGATCGCATCGGCAAGGGACCGTGGCAGAACGCCAAGGGCGCGGTCATTGCCAAGGATGTTGCCGAACTGCACGGCCCCGCCAACAACCTCACCAAGCAGACCGCGCTCAGCGAGAAGGGCGAGGGGATCAACGGTATGGGTGACCAGCCGAACCGGCACGACGTCCTCACGGGATCGCAACCAGACGGCACCGCGTTTGCCGGTCCGGACGATCGCACCTGCAAGAACTGGACGTCGAGCACGCAAGGCACCGCGATGGTCGGCCATTTCGATCGCCGCGGCCTGCGCGACGACGAACCGTCAAAGTCCTGGAACAGCTCGCACCCCTCGCGCGGTCCCGATGGTGGCTGCTCGCAGGCTGATCTGAAGAGCACGGGCGGCGACGGCCTGCTGTATTGCTTCGCTGCGAATTGAGTTTGGACGCAACTCTCTCCACCCGTCATTGCGAGCGCCGCGAAGCAATCCAGAATCTTTCCGCGAAGGCGGTCTGGATTGCTTCGTCGCTTCGCTCCTCGCAATGACGGAGTGTTTGGTGGCGCCGTTCCGTCTCACCCTGCCGGAACTCCGAGCCACATGCTACATTGGTCCGTACGTGTTCACGCTCACGGACCTCTCTCATGAAATACGAGCTCTACTACTGGCCCGAGATCCAGGGCCGCGGCGAATATGTGCGGTTGGCGCTGGAGGAGGCGGGGGCCGCCTACGTCGATGTCGCGCGCGGGCCGCGCGGCACGGCTGCGATGATGAAGATGATGGACGCACACAAGGACACGCCACCCTTTGCGCCGCCGTTCCTGAAAGCCGGCAAGCTCGTCATCGGCCAGACCGCCAATATCCTGCTCTATCTCGGCGCCCGCCATGCGCTCGCGCCGAAGACGGAAGCCGGCAGGCTCTGGGTGCACCAGCTTCAGCTCACCATCACCGACCTCGTGGTCGAGATCCACGACACCCATCATCCGCTCGGACCCTCGCTCTATTACGAGGACCAGAAGCCGCCGGCAAAGAAACGCACGGCCGATTTCTGGGAGGAGCGGGTGCCGAAATATCTCGGCTATTTCGAGCAGCTTCTCACCGAGAATGGCGGCGCCTATGTCACTGGCCGGCGGCTGACCTATGTCGATCTCTCGCTGTTCCAGATCGTCGCGGGGCTGCGCTATGCCTTTCCCAAGCGCATGAAGGCGTTCGAGACAGACATTCCGGGCCTCCTCGGCCTGCACGACCGCATCGCTGCGCGGCCGAACATCAAAGCCTATCTGGCAAGCGAGCGCCGCATTCCCTTCAACGAGCAGGGCATCTTCCGCCGCTATCGCGAACTGGATGGCTAAAGCGTTTTCGAGCGAAGTGGATACCGGTTCGCGTCAAGAAAACGCGTCAAAAGAAGAACTTTAGCCGGTCCGGAGGGAGGCTGGCGGCAGCCCCCGTTCCGGACCGGCCGCTTCGGGCGCGATCAATCGCCCGAACGCGTCGTGGCCGGTGGGCGTCTGTAGACGCTGCGGCCCAGAGCGGTCGTCTGAATCATCGGGCAGAGGCGAGAGGTCATGCTCGTCGGGGCAGGGCGGCTTGCAGAACATCGTCGCGTCTTTCGTTGCGTTGCGTGCCACCGCTGTCTAGCGAAGTCCGCATTCCCAGGCGTCAGCCGTTCGGAGGAGGCAGCGCGATGCGCGCTCACCAAACGCCCGGCATCAGGCGATAGCGCACCCGTTCCGCGTAATCGGCATAGCCCGCCAAGCCATCGCGCAAGGTGCGTTCCTCTATGCCGATGCGGATCGCGAACAGGAGGACCAGGATCGGGACCATCACCAGTCCCCACCACGAGCCCAGCAGCAACGGCACGCCGGCGAAGAACAGGACCATGCCGCTATACATGGGATGACGCACATGGGCGTAGGGGCCGGTCGAGATCACGCGCTGCGCGCGCTCGGCTTGCAGCTTCACCACGGGAGCAGCGAACGAGTTTTCGCGGAACACCCACATCGTGAACAATGTCGAGGCCAGAAACAGCGCGAGGCCGAAGGCCTGAAGCGCGACCGGCATGTCGGACGATTGAAGGCGCCGGTCGACGCCTATCAGCACCAGCCAGGCCAGCATCGCGACGACGAAGACGCTCATGAACAATTTGTCGGCGGCGGGCTGATCCTTCTGCAGCACCGGCCGCAGCCGCTCGGCGAGCAGCGCCGGATCGATCCGGTAGAGCCACCAGCCGCAGAGCGGGCCGAGCAGGGTGCAGGTCGCGAGGAACACCCAGGCCGAGGGCCAGCGCAGCGTCCCTGCGGAGGCGAACAGCAGCGCGCCCATCGCGGCGGTGGTGATCGTGTTCTGCAGCAGCAGTCTGGCGATCATGCGCGGCTCCCCCGGCAATCTCGCACGATGTTGGCTTTGCTATCCGGCAAAGATAGGGCCAGACGTACGAAAGGCCCGATCGACCGGATCGGTTCAGCCTAGGCAAACCTGATCAGGCGAGCTGATCGATCCGCGTGCCCTGACCCGGCGGCAGCGGCGCGGGCGGCTGCGGCTTGTAGGTGGGGTCGGCGTCCTTGGTCTTGGTCTGATCGTCCTGCTGCTTGGTCGTGTCGTAGCTCGGAACCACGATCGCGATCGGCGGCGGCGCAACGGTGGAAACCTTCATCCGCAAATCCTCACACATGGAAGCAACTGACCCTGCGCTGCGAGGAGCGAAAATTCCTTCAAGGCAATCGATAAAATGCGAAGGATTGGTGTGGCGGGAGGGCCGTGTTTGCGTCTCATCCGCGCGCTGCCAAAGGAGGCGACGAACCTCTCCCCGTCATGGCGAGGAGCCCTTGTGACGAAGCAATCCAGAATTTTTCCGCGGAGGGATTCTGGATTGCTTCCGCCTTCGCCAAGGCTTCGGCGGACAAGTCGCTACGCTCGCAATGACGGAGTATGTGGCCAAGTGCGTCGAACCAGACGTGTACCGTGTCCGCAGCAGTTACGAAGGAGGGCAACCCCGCCTATTCGTCCTTGCCGCGCGTGATCGCGATGGACGCATCCTTCTTGGTGCGGGTGCATTCCATGTTGAGTCGCCGATATCGCATGCTGATCTTGTCGCCGCGCAGCAGACCCATCCGCTTGAGGCAGCGGGTTGCGCCCGTCGTGGTGTCGTCCTTGGTCACGGTGAAGACGATCGCCGCCATCGATCCCACCAGCGCATAGAATTCTGGCGTCGGCTTGCGATCGCCCTTTGCATAGAGCTCGATGGAATATTTGTCGCCGCGGCAACCCACGGACAGCTCCTTGGCCGCCGGGTGCGTCAGGTAAACAACGTTGGCCGCCCGGAAATTCACCTTGAGGCGATCGACCTGGTTCGCCAGCTCCTTGGCACTGTCGTCGCAGCGGTCGGCGCGTGCGGGCGAAATGAGGGTCACAAGGCCGGTGATGGCGGCGGCGACCAGGATCGCGCCGCGGACGTTCAAGTTCAATGTCATGATGAAAAGCCCCTTAGGGCGCGCATTCAAGCGTCGTCGGGCGCGAAGTGCAAGGGTGGGAACGGGCATTTCCACGTGCTGCGCCAATGCCTTCCCGAGCCCTGGCCGCGCGCTCTCATGCGTATCGGTCCCTTCCTTTTCCGTCCAAAATGGGCTTAGAACGCTTCTACGCGAGGGCCCGCGCGTGGCCCCAAACCCCGAGATTCGCCCCATGAACGCTCCCACCGCCTTCCCCGACCCGTCAAAGCCCGTTCCGCCCTACAAGCACACCCCGCTGTTCCCGCTGGGCAAGGACGAGACGCCCTACAAGAAGATCACGGCCGAGGGCGTCAGGGTCGAGAAGGTCCTGGGCAAGGACATGCTGGTGGTGTCGCGCGAGGCGCTGCGGGCGCTGTCGGAGGCGGCTTTCGGCGACATCAATCATTACCTGCGCCCCGGCCATCTGAAGCAGCTCCGCGCGATCCTGGAGGACGGCGAGGCCAGCCCGAACGACAAGTTCGTCGCGCTGGACTTTTTGAAGAACGCCAACATCGCCGCGGGCGGCGTGCTGCCGATGTGCCAGGACACCGGCACCGCGATCATCATGGGCAAGAAGGGTTGCAACGTCATCACTGACGGCGACGACGAGGCGGCGCTGTCGGAAGGCGCGCGCGATGCGTACCTGCGCCGCAATCTTCGCTACTCGCAGGTCGCGCCACTCTCGATGTACGAGGAGAAGAACACCGCCAACAACATGCCGGCGCAGTGCGAGATCTACGCCGAAGGCGATGACGCCTACAAGTTCATGTTCATGGCGAAGGGCGGCGGCAGCGCCAACAAGAGCTTCCTGTTCCAGGCGACGCCCTCGGTGCTGACCAAGGACCGGCTGCTCGCTTTCCTTAAGGAAAAGATCCTCACCCTCGGCACCGCGGCGTGCCCACCCTATCATCTTGCGATCGTGATCGGCGGCACCTCGGCCGAGCTCTGCATGAAGACGGTGAAGCTCGCCTCCGCGCGCTATCTCGATGCGCTGCCGCCCCACGGCTCGCCGGACGGCAACGCCTTCCGCGACGTCGAGATGGAGAAGGAAATCCACAAGATGACGCAATCGCTCGGCGTCGGCGCGCAGTTCGGCGGCAAATATTTCTGCCACGACGTCCGTGTGATCCGCATGCCGCGTCACGGCGCATCGCTGCCGATCGGGCTTGGCGTGTCCTGCTCGGCCGATCGACAGGTGCTGGGCAAGATCACCAGGGACGGCGTCTATCTCGAGGAGCTCGAGCACAACCCGGCGCAATATTTGCCGCAGGTCGAGCAGGCGCTCGGCGGCGAGGTCGTCAAGATCGACCTCAACCAGCCGATGAAGGACATTCTGGCGACGTTCTCGAAGTATCCGATCAAGACCCGGGTCTCGATGACCGGCACCATGATCGTGGCGCGCGATAGCGCCCACGCCAAGCTGCGCGAGCGGCTGGAGAAGGGCGAGCCGCTGCCGGATTATTTCAAGAACCACCCGGTCTATTACGCGGGCCCCGCCAAGACGCCCGAGGGCTACGCCTCTGGCGCGTTCGGTCCGACCACCGCCGGCCGCATGGATTCCTTCGTCGACCAGTTCCAGGCCGCCGGCGGCTCGATGGTGATGGTGGCCAAGGGCAACCGCGCGCCGGCCGTGCGTGAGGCCTGTAAGAAGTACGGCGGGTTCTATCTCGGCTCGATCGGCGGCGCCGCGGCGAACCTTGCCGAGCACTGCATCAAGAAGGTCGAGGTGCTCGAATATCCCGAGCTCGGCATGGAAGCGATCTGGCGCATCGAAGTCGTCGACTTCCCGGCGTTCATCATCATCGACGACAAGGGCAACGACTTCTTCAAGGAGTTGAATTTGGGCTAGCCCTTTTACCTCGCCCCGCATGCGGGCAGGACAATCGCATGCGTGAGCGATTTCGCCTGTGGCCATCCTTCGAGACGCCCGCCGTTGGCGGGCCCTCAGGATGAGGACCGACTGCGCGGCTGTAGTTTCAACGAGCACGGATGCTGCTTAGCCTCATCCTGAGGAGACCGCGAAGCGGTCGTCTCGAAGGACGAGGCGCGCTCTCGGGACTCGCAAAGCGCCATTGCTCTGCCGCTTGCGTGGCGAGGGAGAATACTCAGCTGCAGTTCGTTACCTGATTGGAGCACAGCGCGCGCCACCAGCCGCGGACGCCGTCATGGCTCTCGACCAGACCCCAGAAGCCGCTGCAGGCGAAGAGGCGCTTCGGGCCGCCGTCACCATCGATCGGGCCACCGAGCTCGCGCTGGGCCGGCATCCATTTGGCATCAACGAAGGGAGCCTGGAACAGCCCGCCCGCGCGTGTGTAGCCGTTGGCGTAGCTCGCGCCGACCTTGTTGGACGCAACCCAGCCGCGCCCGGCATAGGGTTTGGGAGCGCTCCGCGGATATCTCTTCTCGTCCTCGTAGTCCTTGCCCGGCGGCTTGGCACCTTCGATCAGAAACCAGCCGTTCTTGAAGCCGATGATGCGGAATTCGGTGAGCCAGCCGCCGTCGGGCGTGTTCTCGGCGCCGCCTAACTTCAAGCGGTAGGGCGGCGGCAGCGTGCCGAGCACACGCGCCGTCGCTGACGGCTCGGCGCGCACGTTGAGGCCAGCAGGGTCCTTGTCGACGGACCAGGCGCCGAGACTGCAGGGCTCGGTGCCCTCGGGCAGCTTTGCACGTCCGGCGGCGAGATCGGCGTGCAGCTTTGCGAAATCGGTCTCGTCATTGTCGGGATCGGGCTCCGCGCGCGGCTTCAACTCGGCTGACACGGCGCGTGTTGCATCCGGCGTCAGCGTGACCACGAGGGCCTGGCGCGCAGCGAACACACTTGCCGGTGTTTTCGGATCGTTCGACGTCGCCGGATAGACCGCGAGATATCCCATCGAGCCATCGGTTCGATAAGCGGCGCCGGCGACATAGCCTGCCGGGAGCAGGGCGAGCGCGCTTGCGCGCCACGCCGGTTCGGTGTCATCCGCGCGCGCCGCTTGTGTCGCGACGCACAGCATCGTCGCCGCGATGAGACGAAGCACGCGCATGATGCTGCGCGGCCTTAGGCGCGGGCGCCGGTGAACGGGAAGCTGCCCATCGGGCCGATGCCCATCTCGCCGTTGATGCTGTCGCCGGAGACGGTCCCGGTGAATTCGAGCGTGAGCGGCATCGGTTTGTCGATCGAGACCTTCCAGGAGACGTTGTCGCCGGAGACGGTGCCGTCGAAAATTTCGGTGGTATTACCTTCCGCCTGCTGCGTGCCGGTGAGCGTGCCGCCGGCGGCCTTCAGGCTCAGCGTGGTCTGGCGCTCGCCCATCGGCGTCGTCATGGTCAGATTCCAGTTGCCGTCTACGGCCATTCCCGTCTCCCGAACAAATCCCGGCGGACCGCGACGATCCGCGGCCAGTCCTTAAGCGAGCCTATAACCCAACTCGCAGCTCCTGCCTAACCCCGCGA
Source organism: Bradyrhizobium sp. Rc3b (assembly GCF_900114915.1). Taxonomy (GTDB): domain Bacteria; phylum Pseudomonadota; class Alphaproteobacteria; order Rhizobiales; family Xanthobacteraceae; genus Bradyrhizobium. Next base: position 14,123 of record NZ_FOUS01000025.1, on the reverse strand, counting down.
TAGGGCATTTAAGCGCGGGCTGCAGCGCGCCGGCGGCTGGTGACGATGAGCCTTAGAACGACATACTGCACGGCAAAGGCGAGGATCTTGGCGCCGCCGGCGACCACCGTGAGATAGAAGGCCCACAGCTTCAGATCGCCCGTGGAAGCGACCACGATCATGCCGACGCCGATGACGAACATCAGCAGCGCCCAGGCATAGCCTGCAGCCGTCACATATTCCGGAACGGTCTCGACGACGATCGGCGGCATGTAGCGCAGCATCCAGCCGCGCTTCAGCATGATCGCGCCGATGGCGAAATGCGCAATCGAAGGCTTTGCCATCATGAAGCGGGGATCATTGGTCAGCAGTGTGATCCCGCCCAGTCCGACGACGAGCGCGAGGCTCGCATACGTCATGTAGTTGAGTTGCTGGCCCTTGATGCGGGCGTGGATCACCTGCGCGATCGCGCCGGCGATCGCCACCGACGTCGCCAGGATGACGTTGTCGGTGACGAGATAAATGACGAGGAAGAGGATGGCGGAGAAGAGATCGGAGCCGAGGCGGGCGAATACGTCCTTCATCGTCAATCCTGTTCAGTGGGCGTTGGGCAATGCGCGGGCAGGCGTACCGTACTTGATCTGGCGATACTCGGGATACCATTTTGTGAAGTAGATGGCGCTGTTGCGGGCTGCGAAGGCGACTGCAAGGCTCGACCAGAGCGGCAGGCCGGGGACGTAGAGCAGCACGAGATTGCCAGCCGCCATCAACAGCGCGGCCACGGTCCAGGCGCCGGTGATGACGTAATTGGCATAGAGAAAGCCGGGCATCGCCGCGGTCTCGGCCGGCACTGCTTCAAGCGCATATTGCAACGTGAAGGGACGGCGGACCAGCAGCGAGCCGAGCGAGATGACGAAGATGCCGATATCGACCGACAGCTTGACGCCGAGCGTTCCGAGCTGCGGGTCGAGCAGCACGAGGTAGAGGCCGATTGCGGCGAACACGATCGCCGAGCCTGCGGCCAGGGTCTTCACCGAGCGCCCGCGCGCCACATCGATTGCGACGGTGCCGAGGCAGATCGCGGAGGCCACGAACACGCTCATCGCGGCCGACGTCACCAGCATCAGGAGGCTGTAAGCGCCGTAGGGCGCAAGGATCAGGAAAATCGCCATTGCCTATCTCGTCAGGCCGATCTTTACGATGTAAAGATCAATAATTCAGAGGCGAAGTCGGGTCAAGGGAAATCTTTACAGTGTCAAAATAACGTAGGCAACCTCCAAAAGATGAAGGGCGGCAACGGCCTGGTCGGACGCCTCGTCGGCCAATTCCGCCCAGGGCAGGCGCGACAGAATGGGGAGCGCGCAGGCGATCGCGAGGCCAAGGGCGAGCAGGATGCCGCCGTTGAAGATGCCGCCGTTGAAGATGACTTGGCCGCTCCGCCGCAGATGGATCACTTCGAATGTGAGCGCGACGCAGACCAGGGCGAGGATGGCGAGGAAGCCTGCGGTGATTGAGGGCATCTGGATACGGGCCTCTTTGGTGACACGTCCGTGCTGTGGCTCCGGGCGCGCGCCAAGTGGCGCGCCCCAGAAGGACGGGAGTTACTGCGCTCCCACCCAATTGCCGTGAAAGCCGTCGGGCACGCGGTGGCCGAGCTGCACCAGCGCGACGGGACCCGCTTCGACATCGGTGGCATTGAACACGGCGAGGTCGCTGCGGTTCTCCCGCGCCCGCCAGACCACGGCGAGCAGCCAGCCATCGCCCTCAGCCGCATCCTTCGATCGCTCGACGAACACTGGCTCGGAGATGGTGTCGCCGGCGGGCAGCAGATAATGGCCGAGACGCCTTCCGTTGCCGTCGACATGGACGACGCCGGAGAGCGCGCCGAACATCGGCTGGCGCGGATTGGCGCATGCGTACCAGCCGTGGCGATTTTTCAACCCGGCGTGGCGGTCGTCGATGCGCGGGAATTCGCCGGTGAGATCGTCGAGATAGGTCTGCTGGAAGCGATCGGTATTCCCTGAGAGATCGAAGGTCCAGCGGCAGTGCCGGGCGCGCGACTTCTCCGGATCGGTCGGCCGGCCGTCGGGATGCGGAAACAACGGCGCTTCCTCGAACTGCATGACGTCGGCGATGATGCGGTTGTCGTCCTCCCACGCGTTCATGATGTGGAAGACGTAGCAGGCTTCACCGCGAAACCAGACGATGTCCTTTGCCGCGCCGCTCCGCTTCATCACGCCGACATAGGCGCCCTTGTCCGGCTCCCAGGCATAGGGCGGCTGCCCGCGCATCGCGCGCTCCATGCTGCCGGTGATCGGCAGGATCGGAAACAGCACATGGTTCGCGGTGACGATGAAGTCGTGCACCATGCTGGCATAGGGCGCCTCGAACCGCTCGAAGCGAGTCGCCTTGCCGGCGGCATCGATCGAGCCGTAGGAGAGGGCAGGCGTCAGCGGCCCCGCCGCGTTGTAGCCGAAGAACACGAGCTCGCCGGTCACAGGATCGATCTTCGGGTGCGCCGTGAAGCTGCCGGCGACGCGGCCCTGGTAGTTGTGATAGCCGCGCGTCGCCAGCGTGCCCGGCTCGATCTCGGTCGGCAGATGCGCTTCTTCCAGCGCCAGCAGCTTGCCGGCATGGAAGATGATGTTGGTGTTGGCGACGCCGCCATCGGTGAGATCAGCCGGCGCGTCCGGCAGCTTGCGGCCGAAGCCGCCGAACAAAGCGCGGCCGGCATCGTGCTCGGCGAGCCATTTCGGCGTGCGGACCCAGCGGTTGCGATAGCTGGCGCGGCCGTTCTCGAGATGGAAGGCGTGCAGCATGCCGTCGCCGACGAACCAATGCGCGCCGGGGGAATCGAATTGCGGATTGGGACCGTTGCGATAGAGCACGCCGTGCAGCTCGCGCGGCAATTCGCCGATGATCTTCAGGAATGGCGCGTCCGCTTCAAACGGGATCGGCGCGATGTTGTTGCGGCGCTCGGCGACGGCGTCGTGCTGCACGGCGTATCCCTCCTAATCTTTACATCGTAAAGATCAGATAGCGCCGATTGCCGCATCGGTCAAGCGAAATCTTTACACTGTCAATATTGCGTCATATAGCTTGCAAATGGCCAAGACTGATCCCAAGAGCGAAACGGCGCGAAGCGCGCGTGCCCCCAGCAAGACAACGTCGAGTGCGGCATCGCGCCCAAGGCGCGGCTCGGCGAGCGCGAAGACCGAGTCGCCGTATCATCACGGCGCCCTGCGCGAGGCGCTGCTCCAGGCCGCCGAACGGGTGCTGGAACGCGACGGGCTCGCCGGTCTCACATTGCGCGCGGTGGCGCGCGAGGCGGGCGTCTCGCATGCCGCGCCGACCCATCATTTCGGCGATCTCACCGGCCTGCTCAGCGAACTCGCGGCCGTGGGCTTCCGCCAGTTCAACGCCGCGATGGCCTCGTCGTCCGACGCCGCCACCACGCCGCTCGCGCGCGCGCTGGCGCGGCCGAAGGCCTATGTCGCCTATGCGCAGGCGCATCCCGGCATGTACGGCATCATGTTCCGCACCGAGCGGCTGGATTATTCGAGACCCTCGCTGCACGAGGCCGCCGAAGCCTCCTTCGCGGGCCTTGCCAACGCCATTGGCATGATGCGGCAGGAGCAGATCAGCGAAGACGCGCTGACGCTGAACCAGGGCGCCGCGATCGCGCGCGCCTGGTCGATGGTGCACGGTTTCACCATGCTGCTGCTCGATGGACGGCTCGAGGACATCCTCGGGCGGCTGCCCGAGGGGACGACGGCCGAACGCCTGCTGGAGGCGATGCTGACGGCGCCCATCGCGGCGAAGCCGCCCGGCACCTGATCGCCACCGCGAAACGCAACCCTTGCCGTGGTCAGGCGTTGACGCCGCATGGCAAGAACACCGCGCGCGCCCTGGAAACGCTCGAATCCCCGCAAGCGGGCAGGCAAGGCCTCCAAGCATCTCAGTCCCGCGCAGAAATCGGCGGCGAAGGCGCGCGCCCGCCGCGCCGGCCGCCGCTATCCCAACCTCGTGGACAACATGCGCATGGCAGCGAAGAAGACTTCAAAGAAGAAGACCGCGAAGAAGAGCTCAAAGTCCAAAGCGTCAAAAGCAAAGTCGAAGGCTTCGGCGAAGAAGACGCGCAAGCGCACAGCGAAGAAGGCCAAGTCCCGGAAGCGCAGCGTATCCAGCCGCGAAAAAGATCCGCGCGGCGGCCTGACCGCGACGGGCCGCAAGGCGTTTGCGCGCAAGCAGGGCGCCCATTTGCGGCCCGGCGTCACGAAGAAAGAGTCGGAGATGACGCCACAGGAGATGCGGCGGAAAGGGAGCTGGGCCGTGCGCTTCTATGGTCGCACGAAACTGCCGCCGCTGGTCGATGCCAAGGGGCAGCCGACCAGGCACGCGCTGTCAGCGCATGCCTGGGGCGAGCCGGTTCCGAAGACGGTGGCGGCGGCACGGCGCATCGCGGCGAAGGGAGAGCGGCTGCTGGCGCGCTATCGGCATGCCAAGGCGAGAGGCTAGCGCATCGTCGCCAGCTCGACGGCGCGGCCGCGCGTGCCGATGATCTTCACCTCGTCCTTGCCGCAGGTAAAGCCTTGGGCGAAATCGTCCGCAGCCTTGCGCGCAAGCTCGTTGGCGGTGGGATTGGCGATCGCATCGACATAGGCGACGTGACAGACCGGGCCCGGCGGCAGCCGGGTCACGACCAGCATGGCCTTGGTGTTGGGCCGGCCCTGCTTGTCGGGATCGGCGTTATCGGCGATGTGCCAGCGCTGGATGATCGCAAACGGCTTTGCGCCCACGGCGCGCCATTCGATCGTGGTCTCCGACGAATTGAACGGCGCGAACCAGACCTTGGCTGCCGGTTCCTCGGCCGCTTGCTTGCGATTGCGGCCGACCGAGACGATTTCGCGAAGATCGTCCTCGGCAATCAGCACCAGGAGGCCGTTCTTGCCCGGACAGATGCGCGTCGTGCTGCCGTCGAGCTCGTTGGGCTTGCCGATCTGGCGGCAATCCTTGGGCGCGGTCGAGGTGTATGTGCTGCCCACGGATTGGGCGACGGCGCTGTTCAGGCCGATGCAGATCATCAAGACAGCCAGGCCTATGCAGGTGACGCGGTTCATCATGAGGCTTCGATCGTAGGGAACTCCGTACCATCAGACGTCTTCATTGTGGGCAAGGTTCAAACAGGGGTGGGATAGACCTGACAGCGGCGCGGAATCGTTCTAGAAGAGCGGCTTCGCTTGGGCTCTTCCAGCCTCGTTCGCGTCCTCCTTTACTTGATCATGCCAGCCATCTCCTCGCAAAAACCCTATCGCGTCGGCCGCTCCAAGACCGGGCTCGGCCTCTTCGCCACCAAGCCGATCAAGAAGGGCACCCGGATCATCCGCTATTTCGGACCTATCCTGGATTCGCGGATCCCCGAGCAGGACGACATCGAGAACAAGTACCTGTTCGAGCTCAACGGCCGCTGGACCATCGACGGCTCGGTGCGCAAGAACCTCGCCCGCTACATCAACCATTCCTGCCGGCCCAATGCCGAGTCCGACGTCCGGCCGCGCGAGCGCAAGGTCTTCATCCGCGCCATCAGGAACATCGAGCCGGGTGACGAGATCAACTACGATTACGGCACCGACTATTTCAAAGCCTATCTGAAGCCGATCGGTTGCAAGTGCGAGTCTTGCGAGAAGAAGCGCAAGAAGGTGCGCGCCGAGGCGCGGGCCGAGCGCGCCAAGGTGAAGGCGCGCACGGAGCGCAAGGCGCAGAAGGCGGGCGCGAAAACCGCGTCCGTGAAAAAGAAGAAGCTGAACGGCAAGCACTTTGCCGGCAAGGTCGGCCGCGCCAAGGCGTAGCCGAGGCGCGATGGCCGCGACTGATGCGCGGCCAAGCCCGGGCCTCAAGCCGCCACAACGCTCGCACTTCTCCGCAATCCCACATACTGCAGCTCGGCGAACACGCCGGTGGCGATCGCCTGCGCGACGACCATGAGCGCGCCGGCAAGGTTCGGCGACACCGCGCTGGAGAGCAGCAGCGCAATGCTGCCGACGGTCCAGGCCGCATTGCCGATCACGACCAGCAGCACGAGCGCCTTCGCCACCGAGGCCCGTGATGCCAGCCACCCGACCAGCGCGGCGTAGGCGATCAGGAACAGGCCGGTCTCGCGCAGCAGCACTTCGGGCAGGTGGAACAGAGCAGCGAACGCGCTCGCGCCGAAAGTGAAGCCGAGGGCGGCAACGCCGCTGAAGATGGCGTCGGCCAACAGGGCGCGGCGCAGGAAGGTGGAAGCGTCGATCATCAGAGGTCTCCATGGTTGGGGTGGGCTCGGGGTGAAACTCAGTGCCATGCGCGCCACCAGGCGCGGAGCAGGCGGGCGATGCGGAACGGACAAAGGCTCCTGCCGACGCCGTGCTCGAAAGCCGTGACCTGCGCGAGCACATAGTCGCCGGTCGAATGCACCAGCGGCTCCGGCATGTTGAGGCTGCGCGCCAGCATCCGCGTTGCGAAGGCCGTGGCCCAGGGAACAAGGTGGTCTGCGACGGTCCGGTAGAGCAGCAGCGCGATCATGGTCATCTCCTGTTGCCACTGAAGATGCGCCGGCCCGAGGGCCAATTCGATTACCTCGTGGGTAAGAAAGGCGCCTATTCAAGACGGTTCTAAATTGTTCGACGCTATTCGCGAGGTGCACAAAATCCCTTGAAAAACAATTGCTTCTGCGTACATCGGTGTTCGTCACTGTTTGTTCTCATACGCCCCTAGTCATCCGATTTGTTGGCACTTTTGTTGGTATCTGTTGGTACGGGAATTCGATATTCCGAATAAAAGGAAATCCAAAGCAGATGGCACGCAACAAGGAGGAGCACGCCGCTCCCGAACAGATCAGGACCGATGTCGACTGCCGCGTCGCCCGACCGAAGTTTGAGAACGGCGCGTGGAGAGCCACCAAGATTTCGGACGTGACTGGCGGCGGTCTCTATCTCTTGATCACGCCAGACCCGAACAGGCCGGGCAAGGCCGGCTCCAAGCTCTGGCGGATGGCCTATCGCTTTCACGGCAGGCAGAAGACCTACTCCATCGGGTCTTACGGAAACGGCAACGATGGCACCGTCTCGCTCGCCACAGCCCGCCAGAAACGTGACACCGCAAAGGCCCTGCTCGCACAAGACAGGCCGGTCGATCCCTCAATCGAAAAGCAATTCGAACGGCATCGCCAGGCAGCTGAACGCCCATTCGGCGCGTGGATCGACGAATGGCTTGCCGAGAAGAAAACCGAGAAGATCAAACGTGGCAGGCTTGTCACCGTGCGCAGTCCCGAAACCATCGCGCTACTCGAAAGATGGGCCGGCTACCTGAAGGATCGTTTCGGCAAGCTCTACCGGCCGGACATCAAGCGTCCTGACGTGCTTGCCTTCTTTCGGGCGATGCAGGCTGAGGGTAGGTTAGAGACCCGTGACCGGGTCCACAGTATCGGTGAGCAAGTCTGCGACTACGCCGACCTCGAAGGCGACGGCTACAATCCGTTTCGTGCCTGCAAGAAGCAACTCAGTGTCCACGTCTCGACACCACGCCCTGGCGTCACTGAGCCGCAGGATGTGGTTCGTCTCTTCAGGCTAATCATGCCGCCTTGGGAGAAGACCAGATTTGGCGATGTGGTCGGTGATGCCCTCCGGGTCGATGCGTTGACGGTCCCTCGACCCGGTATGATCAACGACATGGAATGGACCGAAATCGATTGGGATGCCAAGCGCTGGACCATCCCGGCGGCAAAAATGAAAACCGGATGGGACCATGTCGTGCCGCTGTCGCGGCAAGCCTTCACGATCCTACAGCGCGTGCAGCAGATCACCGGCAGTCGGCGCTACGTTTTCGCTTGTGCCAAAGACACACCGCTGTCCAGCAGAACGCTCTGTCATCGGCTGCGAACGCTCGGCATCGACACCAAGACCGAACATTGCGCCCATGGCTTCCGCACCACGTTCTCGACCCTTTGCCATCATGAGGAGGTCAATGAAGCCAAGGCGTGGGACAGCGATGTCATCGAACTACAGTTGGCGCATCTCGAAAGCGACTCTGTAAAGGCGACTTACAAACGGCATGGACCGCTGGCATTGATCGGTCCACGCACCAAGCTGATGCAGCATTGGGCGGACCGGATCGATAGCTTTGCTGATCCAAAAAAGATTGTACCGATCGAGGTAACCCATGAAAGATTGGCGAACTAGCTAGGTTAGAGCGCATCTCTTCATCCGCTCGGCTCGATGCGAGGGAGGCTCATATGATAGGCCTCGATCGAAGCGGCATCAACCATGGTCTGGCCCTCCATTTTGTAGGCGATGATTTTTCCCTTCTTGATGAGCTCGTAGGCCTTGGTCCGACCGAAACCGCCGCGCTCCAACGCCTTCTTCAACGGAATTAGAGTCCTTTTCTGAGGGGGCCCGTCTGTCGTTGTCATTGAAACCTTCCTCGTGTTCGACTGTTCATCCTTGTCCGCCGCCCAAGTCGGGACCGACATCGCGGTTCGCGCAAAAGCAAGCCGTCATCGTGCTTTGGAGCAGCGCGCCTGTCGTCCGCCTCTGTGAACTGGGTTTCGACAGCCAGGTTCGCGATCGCAAGAGATGACGAATCCAACGGAAGAAGGCTCTGCGTCAATTCATGCAATCACAGCGTTGGCTCGTCATTCTAGTGAAAGTAGAGAAAGCTTCGAGCATTATGAGGTAACTGAAGGAGCCGAGCCTCATTGTGAGCCAGTGAGAATAGGAGAAGAAGAGAGGGATCATTTTCCGGTGACTGGCTTTTTGCGTCATCTATTGGTGTGACCAATTTAGTTGAACGCGCATCAAATCGCCCCTTTGTTGCATTAGGTTGCTCAAGCTTGGCCAATGATGGATCGGGCTGGTGGACAATCGATCACGTTGTGCGATGTGTAACTAAGTATGCATATTTGGCTCAGCACGCCGGTCGCCTGTCCGTATTCTCAAGCGAACGTTGCGGCAGTATGCGAAACTCGGATCTAGAACGGGTTTGGTAGCGAAGAGCATGATCGAGATTTCGTCGATGTCCGTGCAAGGCCTTGAAACATCGAGAGCCAGACCGCCAGCGGCCGCGCGATGCAGGCTGCCGCCCGAATGCTCTTCGCAAATGATCGGGCAGGATTGACGCAACGAATCTTCATGCGCAGCTTTGAGAAATCGCCCTGAATGGGTTTTTCAACCGATAGCCGTGCACGCATCTTGGAGACCGTTACATACGATGGGCTTTGAGTTGGTCGACGCCGTGCCATTCTCCGCGGAGAGCGCATCATTGCATTTTAGAGCGCAGTTCCGGCTTTGCCTATCGCTGCGAGGTTGGCGGAGAAAACGCAGTCGCCCTTGCGTGCGCGCTCCGCGGAGATTCGATGCTCCAAATGATTTTGATAATGTTCGGGGTCGGGACCATGCTGGTCGGCAGCATTGTCCTTATATTCGAGTGGCGCGCACTGGTAGGTTATTGGCGCTTGAAGAGGCGATAACCCGCAAATTTCCCAATGGACGTGAAGTATGCCGCCTGAGTTACCTTCCTCTCTTTGATCTAGCTCAAAGGGTATCGGCGTCCGCGGCGGTCCATCGGACCATGACTGAGCCCGACAAACAGACCGAGGGTAAGGAAGCCAAGCCGTCACGGTTGGACGAGGCGCGGCGCGTCATCGAGGAGTACGCCGCCAACCTCCGCGAGATCATCAGGAAGCTACGCCAGAAGATGAACTAGGGCTTCGAGCCCTTGAGGGAGTAGGAACAACTGGATCAAATGGGGAAGCCGAATTGATTTTCTATTAGGAGCAACCCTTCGGCCCGTCGAACGTCGGGAACCATTACCGCACGGATCGTGGCTTTTATCGGTGATGAGAACGCCGGTTTGCGCTCCCGCCTTCCTCTCATGGAAAGGAGCAGCGCCGTGCAGAAGCGACGTCGTTTCAAACAAACCAAATCCCTCGAAAGTGCCTTGCTGAAGAAGCAACCGGGCTGCGCAAGGTGGCGGCAACGCTTGCCCCTGGTCCGAGCGCGATAGCGTGCTGCGGAAGGCCCGCCAGGACGTAACCGCCGCGCACGTGACCGAGTGGCTCAATTCGCCCGGCCTCAAGCCGCCGACTTAAGCGCTGCCGTTGTGCGGAAAGAGCTGATCGAGAGATGCCGCAAGAGAGCGAAAGATCGCCGCTCAAACGCTAGGTACGCCCGATGCGACTTTGATGAAGCTGCGTGGCTGGACCTCGCTGACGACTGGACCAGACTGGTGGAAGCCCTCGAGCACGAGGACGATCCCAAGTGGACCAACTGAACGACGGCTAATCGGACCTCTGACAGCCAGTGGAGCACGGTTATGCCGATCTTGCGTCTGATCGCGAACACCAATTTCACTCCCAAGCAACAACCCATCTTCAACTGGCCTTCAATCATGCCTTCAGGAAGCTCGGCCTGATAGATCGTAACGATCCCGTTTGTGAACTTGTCGCCAGGGAATGATTGAACTTCACAAGCGCGGCGTCACTAGCGCCCCTGCGTTAGCCGAACTGACAGTCCGAGAAGTCGGGCCGGGTGGAGAGTGACACTCTAATCGTCCCACACGCGCTCTCCACAACTGCAGCTAAACAGGCGAACGGACCGGCCCTTGCTAGGATCGAGGACCGTTTGGACTAGCGTAGGGATGGTCCGGCACTTAGCGCACTTTGGTTCTGGGATATTCTTTTCAGATTCTGGGTGATTATTTTCAGCTTCTGACATCGGCGGTGTGTAGCACGATCGATCCCCTGAGTGGAGTGGACGGTTAGCGCCCTTTGAGGCTAGGCTTCGGAACCTTTCAGGAAAGCACAATGCAACCTTTTCCATCGTCTTCTTCGGTTGGCTCGGCGGCCTGGCTGCCTTCATTGTCCTCGAAGGTTGCCTGCTTGCGATCGATTGGCTGGTACCGAGCAAGGACGATGCTGCGGCCGTTGTCCGCTGACTTGACGAAACCGAACATGCGGCACAGAGGGAGTGAACATGTCGTTTTTGCTCCCCTTTCGGTGAAGGCCTGATTGGTCCGCTTCTAGCCCTTAGCTGACTTTCGCTCTTGGTCTCGCACTGTCCGCTTTCGAGAGTTGAGCCGATATTGGCGATGCGAGCTGCCGAGGGCGGCTTGTGGCCTTCAGTGACATTGGAAGATTGCTGCTTCTCCCCCGCTGATCGGGCTTGAGCGGACATCAGGCGGCGGCCGAGTACACGGCCTAGTCATCCAGTTTCTCGGACGTGATCGCGCCGGTCTTGGCGTCGGCGTGAAATTCCATTCTCTGGCCATTCTTGACGCCTTCACCTTCCCATCGGCCGTCGTCGGCTTCTAATTTGGTCACCTGCGTATAGCCTGACTTGAGAGCCTTCTCGATCACTTCCTGAGCTGGCATCCAGTCCGGTCCCGGCTGATCGGCTCTCGCGAAATCCACCGCACCGAAGGAAAGGGTGATGGCAAAAATAGCAGCCGCTCTATTCATGACAAAAATCCTGTTGTCTTACCGAGCCTCACTTCTTGTTCGATTTTTTCTTGGCTTTCGACTTTTCCTTAGCCTTGAGCACGTCCGCTTGGTTGCGATAAGCCTTGGCCATATTTAGGAAGTTCTGCGAGAGTTCGGCATCAGAGTAGGCCAGCGCCATACGCTCAGCCGTTTCTGCCTGTTTCCGGAAAAACTTGGCTTGCTTCACCATCGCGCGCTCCGCCCCTCGCAGGAGTTCGAGAAAGCTTGTTGAGGCCGGGATCAATGGCACGATACCGCAGAAATCATAACACCAGGACGGGCCGAATGGGAATGGGATTATTTTCCGGAGGTGTAGCCTGCCATTTTGTCAGCTTTGGCAGACGAGGGCGGGCAGCAATCCGAGTATCGGATGACGATCAAAAGCCGCAACAGCTGCAATGCCGAACGACTCGCTAGTCATTTGCGTGGCCTGCCGGAGGTTGTTGAGTTTCGCATTACGTCCACCTGCGACGAGGACCCTTGATCCGTTCCGGCGCGGTCTGGATGTCAGCTATTAGCCCCATGGCCATGCATTGTCCGCTTCCGGGCGGTGAGTGGAATAGCATCGTGGAGTTGCCCAGGGTCAGCCTTTGACCCGTAGCGGAACTCGCGTTTCCTGTGTTCGCCGAGCCTGTTGTGCTCACCGATAGGCGCGTTGTGACGCAAGCTCGCATCTGACGCCTACGGCGACGGATTGCTGCTCAACCACATCCTCGCTCTGGGCAGCGATGCAAGAAACAGCACGATGCAGACACACAACAGGACGATATCCTTGAACAGGAACTCGCCCGCCAAATTCCAAGCCATCGGATCGGACGACAGGCTCCACGTTACCACGCCGGGTGTCGTGAAGAAGAATGACCACGTGATGGCAAACGTAACAATGCCAAAAAACGAGCCAACAGCCGAGAGCATTGGATTGAACGCACCTGCCACGAGCAGTGCCGCAATCACAAACTCCGTTACGCCAAGGAAATAAGCCTCACCTCTCAAGCCGAGCACGGATAGCCAGGAGATGAAAGGACTGTTGATGATGAATTCGGCGATACCTTGTGCTGACTGAGGTGTAAACTTCTGCATTCCAAACGAAACGAAGATGACCACCATGACCCATCGCAAGAGGGCCAGCACCTTGTATGGTCCCGAACCGGTCTCGGCAACATTGAACGCTTCCTTCATCTATCCCTCGCATTCGATCAGCGCGTTGTGATCTTCCTCGTCACAGGCTACTGGCTAATACGCAGGCTCGATTGGCTCGTTACGCGCGGGTCGTTCGACGAAGGGTCACGATTTTGTGCGGATCAGGTGGGAATAGAAGTACGCCACGACCCGTAGAGCGGACCGCTTCTGGGCCCTTAGCCGAACCATGGTAATCACGTCGTGATGTCCGTTATCGTCGGTAGAGCAGACGTGGGGCCGCTCTCGCCCGACGATCGCTTGTGACCCATAGCAGACAGCCGACCAAGCCGACAAAGGCCTACTTGGCTGCTTTCTCATCCGGGCGCCTCGCAACGAGAATGTTGCCGATCGCCTGCAATACGATTTCGCGTCTTTGATTACGCAAGCGGACCTGGTTGCGCACGATGCCCCGATCCGGCTTCGACTTCGACTCCCGTTTCTCCAAAGCGGTCACTTCAAGATCTAGCTCGTCTCCTGGGCGTACCGGATTCGGCAGCCGCAGCTCGTCCCAGCCCATTCCGGCAAGGACACGGCGCGGAGGCTGCAACTTGTTGGTTAACGATATGAAAATCGCGAACGTGTGGGCAGCGGATGCCGACAGTCCCGCAAAAACTGAACGAGCCGCAGCTTCCTCATCGAGGTGGAACGGCCGTGGATCGAACTGCTTTGCGAACTGTATTATTTCGTCCTTGGAGACAAAATAGGGGCCAGCCTTGAAGCTGTCGCCAACTTCGATTTCTTCAAAATACCTGCTGGTCATTGGTCAATCCTCCTGCACCATGACCGCAATCCAACACCGCGGTAGATTGTAAGACGGTTCAGACGGCGGCACCAAATGGACTTTGGCAAGGAGGCTCGGGATGTCGCTTATTGGCCCCAAGCTGCCGCTCGCTGTAACTCCCCGTTGGGTCTTCTCTTCGGAGAGCGGACTCACGAGAGGGACGGCACCACCGCCGGTTTTGACCCGAAGCGGACCTGATGCTTTAAGCTTCCGAGGCCACTCGAGCAGCAATGTCCGAGTTAATAGTTGTAGATCAGGCGACCTTTCCTCTCTCCTGCGACAGATGTCGCGAGGTTGGTGCCCGGCTGGTCTCAAGTCCGATAGTAGACGCTGGAGAGATTAAAATGAATTGGATCGGACCGGTCATCGGCGGGGCGCTGTTTGTAGCTGGTTTGCTAACATCAGCGGGACCGGGGCTGGCGGCAGGGAGCGATGACGGTTTCACAACGTTCTGGACGCAGTTCAAAGCTGCAGTCGGCAAGAGCGACCAGAAGGCCGTATCGGACATGATTAAATATCCCGTCCTCTACCAGGATCTGCGGCGAGCAGCGGAGTTTCCTGTGATCTGGAAGGGTGCTTTCAGACCTGCGCATCGGGCGTGTCTTGCCAAGCAGAAGCCTGTCAAGGACACATCCCCCAAGGGGGTGGTTACTTACTCTGCCTTTTGCGACT
>NZ_FOUS01000040.1 GCF_900114915.1 Bradyrhizobium sp. Rc3b | reverse complement strand
CGTTGTGAACACTCAAGGTCACCGAGAAGTCGACGCGCAGCTTGCCCTGGCTCATTGCGACGCTGGAATAGGCAGGCACGTAGAATCCACCGGAGATTGCGAGTTCCTCCTTCGGCAGCGCGGCGAGGGAATCGGCGAAGTTCTGTTCAATATTGACCTTGGATTGTGCGACGGCGGGCATGGCAAAGGCGAGGGGGCATAGCAGCATTGCTGCGAACAGCCCTTTTCGCATGTGACGAATTGCTCGCTTGCCGCGCCGCAACCCGTCTCTAGGGTGCGGCAAAACGGACCAATTTGGCATGCATGAGCTCATTCGCGACATCACTCTCTGTATTCTGTTTGCCTGGATGCTGGGCCTGCTCGCCCATTTCTCCCGGCAGCCGCTCATTCTGGCCTATCTTATCGCCGGCTTTTGCATAGGTCCATTCGGCGCCGGCTGGGTCCATTCGCAGGAATCGATCGGCGTCATCTCCGAGCTCGGCCTGATCTTCATGCTGTTCATGATCGGCCTGGAGATCGACCTGAAGAAGATCGTGCGGGCGGGAAAGGTGATCCTGTTCGCGGCGGGTGGCCAGCTGCTCGGCGGCTGCCTGCTCGGGGTCCTGTTCTTCGTCGGCATCGGCCTGTCGCTCGGCGGCGGGCACTTCGATGCGGTCTATCTCTGCGTCGCCTGCGCGCTGTCGAGCACCGTGATCATCGTCAAGGTGCTCTACGAGAAACGCGAGCTCGACACGCTGCCGGGGCGCATCACGCTCGGCGTGCTGGTGCTGCAGGACATCTTCGCCATCCTGTTCCTGGCGGTGCAGCCGAGCCTTGCCAATCTGCAAGCCAGCGTCATCCTGCTCTCGATCGGTCGTGTCGCGGTGCTGGTCGCCGCAGCTCTGCTGGTGAGCCGCTACGTGCTGCCGCGGCTGTTCCACCAGATCGCCCGGCGGCCCGAGCTGATCCTGCTCGGCGCGCTGGCCTGGTGCTTTCTCGTCGCCGAGACCGCCGAGCGGCTGTCGCTGTCGCGCGAGATGGGCGCCCTGATCGCCGGCGTCTCGCTCTCGACCTTTCCCTATGCGCTCGACGTCACCGCCAAGGTCACCACGCTGCGCGACTTCTTCATCACGCTGTTCTTCGTCGCGCTTGGCATGACCATTCCCGTCCCCGGTCTCTCCGTTATCGGGCTGGCCCTGATGATCGCCGCCTTCACGGTGGTGAGCCGCCTCGTCACCACCTTCACGCCGCTCTATCTGATGAAGCAGGGCTTGCGCGCCAGCCTGTTGCCGGCGCTGAACCTCGCGCAGATCTCCGAGTTCTCGCTGGTGGTGATCCAGACCGGCGTTGCCGATCACCATATCGCAGCGCAGACGGCGAATGCCGCCTCCTTCGCCTTCGTGGTGCTCGCGGTGCTCTCGACCTTCGCGATGAGCCGCAGCGACGAGATCACCCGCTGGGCCATCGGCCCCCTGAAGCGGATCGGCCTGCGCGATCTCGACCACGGCAACGGCCATGCCGAGGAGGGGCACGAGGGCGGCCATGGCGAGGCCCGCCGTATCGTCATCCTCGGCTTTTTCCGTGCGGCGAGCGCGCTGCTGGCCGAGATCGAACGGCAGGCGCCGGTGCTGCTCGAGCAGATCACCGTGGTCGATTTCAACCCCAATGTGTACCAGACGTTGCTGTCGCGCGGCCTGCACGTGATCTATGGCGACATCAGCAGCGCGGACACGCTGCTCCATGCCGGCGTCGGCAAGTCCGAGATGATCATCCTCAGCGTGCCGGATTCGCTGCTGAAGGGCGCCAGCAACGAGAAGCTGGTCCGCCACGTCCGCGCGCTCAATCCGACCGCCCTGATCGTGGCCACGGCCGATCTCCTGTCGGACGTTGAGGAGCTCTATGCGGCCGGCGCCAGCTACGTCACCGTGACCCGCCTCAGCGACGCTCATGAGCTGTTTACCGTGATCGAGGCCGCGCAGGCCGGCCTGCTGACCGACAAGCGCGCCGAGCTCGACCAGCGGCTCGGCGAGCGCCGCGAAGTGCTGCCCTGACGCGGGGACCGGCCGTCTTCCTTCCCGGCATTCCGCGCCTATATCCCTGGTATCTTCGGTGCAAGCCTGCCCACCTTGGCAGGCCTGCCGTCAGGCATATGCGGTTGCGTCCAGGACACTAGCGCCCCGGCCCAAGTCCGGCTAAGCCTCCCGCCCACAACCGATAGAGATTGGGACATGCCCGATAGCGTCCAGGAAGTCTTGCAGGCCTTTGCCCGGGGTGAGCTCGTGGTCGTCACCGACGACGAGGACCGTGAGGGCGAGGGCGATCTGATCGTCGCCGCCTCGCTCTGTACCGCCGAGAAGATGGCGTTCATCATCCGCCATACCTCAGGCATCGTCTGCGCGCCTGTGACCACCGAGGACGCGCGCCGCCTGCGGCTCGATCCGATGGTGGCCCACAACGATTCCGCGCACACCACCGCCTTCACGGTGTCGATCGACTACAAGCCCGATGGCGGCACCGGTATCTCCGCCGAGGAGCGCGCCTCCTGCTGCCGCGCGCTGTCCAATCCCAATGTCGGTGCCAATGACTTCGCCCGGCCCGGCCACATCTTCCCGCTGATCGCCAAGGATGGCGGCGTGCTGCTGCGCTCGGGCCATACCGAGGCCGCCGTCGATCTCTGCAAGCTCTCCGGCCTGCCGCCGGTCGGCGTCATCAGCGAATTGATGAACGACGACGGCAGCGTGATGAAGGGCGAGCAGGTCGCCCGCTTCGCCGCCCAGCACAAGCTCAAGCACGTCACCATCGCGGACATGATCGCCTACCGCCAGGCGCGCGAGAAGCTGATCGAGCGGGTCTCGACCTTCGTCACCGAAAGCCCGATCGGACCCTTGCAGGGCTATGCCTATCGTTCGCCGTTCGATTCCATCGCCCACGTCGCGTTCGTCTACAATGGCGTCGGTGACGGCAAGAACGTGCTGACGCGCTTCCACAAGCCGAACATCGTCAAGGACACCTTCACCGGCCACAAGCGCATGGCGGCCGTGCTCGAGCATTTCAAGAAATCAGGCCGCGGCGTCCTGGTTTACTTGCGCGACGGCGCGGCCGGTGTCCCCGTGTCCCCGTTGCCCGACGAGAGCGCGACCGAGGCCGACCGCAACCGCCAGTGGCGCGAGGTCGGCGTCGGCGCGCAGATCCTGCGCGATCTCGGCGTCACCTCGATCCGGCATCTCACTTCCTCGGTGCACGACTACAAGGGCCTGTCCGGCTTCGGCATCGAGATCGTTGCCAACGAGCAGCTCGAAACCTGACAACGGCATTTCCGGTTCGTCGGTGTTGCGCCCCGGAACGACCGAAACCAGGATGCAATTGCACTTGTTGCCGCGGCGCTTTACTTTGTCGGGCAAATTTTGACGGAACCAGACGAAAGGACGTTTCATGAGCGTGCGCCCTCAGGCCAAGGACAAGCCGGCTGCGGCTTCTTTCCAGTGGGACGATCCGTTCCTGCTCGACGAGCAGCTGACCGAAGACGAGCGCATGGTGCGCGACACCGCCCGCGCCTACGCCCAGGACAAGCTGCTGCCGCGCGTCTCCAAGGCCTATCTCGAAGAGAAGACCGACCGCGAGATCTTCAACGAGATGGGCGAGCTCGGCCTGATCGGCATCACGCTGCCGGAGGAATATGGCTGCGCCAATGCGAGCTACGTCGCGTATGGCCTAGTCGCGCGGGAGATCGAGCGGGTCGATTCCGGCTATCGCTCGATGAACTCGGTGCAGTCCTCGCTGGTGATGTACCCGATCTACGCCTATGGCGACGAGAACCAGCGCAAGAAGTACCTGCCGAAGCTCGCCAGCGGCGAGTGGGTCGGCTGCTTCGGCCTGACCGAGCCCGATGCCGGCTCCGATCCGGCCGGCATGAAGACCCGCGCCGAGAAGGTCGCGGACGGCTATCGCCTCACCGGCAGCAAGATGTGGATATCGAACGCGCCGATCGCCGACGTGTTCGTGGTCTGGGCCAAGTCGGCCGCGCATGACAACCAGATCCGCGGCTTCGTGCTCGAGAAGGGCATGAAGGGCCTGTCCGCGCCGAAGATTGGCGGCAAGCTCTCGCTTCGCGCCTCCATCACCGGCGAGGTCGTGATGGACGGCGTCGTGGTTCCTGAAGACGCCCTGCTGCCCAACGTCTCCGGTCTCAAGGGTCCGTTCGGCTGCCTCAACCGGGCCCGCTACGGCATCTCCTGGGGCGCGCTCGGCGCCGCCGAGGACTGCATGCACCGCGCGCGCCAGTACACGCTCGACCGCAAGCAGTTCGGCAAGCCGCTCGCCGCGACCCAGCTCGTGCAGAAAAAACTCGCCGACATGGAGACCGAGATCGCGCTCGGCCTTCAGGGCTCGCTTCGCGTCGGCCGCCTGATGGACGAGGGCAAGTTCGCGCCCGAGATGATCTCGATCATGAAGCGCAACAATTGCGGCAAGGCCCTCGACATCGCCCGTGTCGCGCGCGACATGCACGGCGGCAACGGCATCTCGATCGAGTACCATGTGATGCGCCACGTCCATAACCTCGAGACGGTCAACACCTATGAGGGGACGCATGACGTCCACGCGCTGATCCTGGGGCGCGCCATCACGGGCATTCAGGCGTTTTTCTGAGCGGCTACGCGGTGAACGCGTGAGGCACGAGAACTCTCCAACTGCGTCATGGCCGGGCTTGTCCCGGCCATCCACGTCTTAAGCCACGCGAAGAACGTGGATGCCCGGCACAAGGCCGGGCATGACGAAGTCAGCAAGGAATGAGCAAGCCATGTCCGACAATGACGACGTCCCGTTCAACCGCAACTTTCCGCTGAAGCCGGGCGTCGTCGAGGAAGTCCGGCCCGGCGTGCGCCGCGTGCTCTGCAACAATCCGAGCCCGTTCACCTTCACCGGCACGGTCAGCTACATCGTTGGCAAGGGCAATGTCGCGATCATCGATCCCGGTCCCGACGATGCGGCGCATGCGGCTGCGCTGCTCGATGCCGTGCGCGGCGAGACGGTGAGCCATATCTTCGTCACCCACACCCATCGCGACCATTCGCCGAACACCGCGCGGATCAAGCAGGCGACCGGCGCGCCGGTCTATGCCGAGGGCCCGCACCGGGCCTCGCGCCCGCGCTTCGAGAGCGAGAAGCACAATCCGGAATCCGGCTCCGATCGCGACTTCGTACCCGACATCCGGATCGCGCATGGCGATGTCGTCGAGGGCGACGGCTGGCGGCTCGAGGCCGTTGCGACGCCCGGCCACACCGCCAATCATCTGGCATTCGCCTGGCCGGAGCGAAAGTTCAACTTCGTCGGCGATCACGTGATGGGCTGGTCCACCTCGATCGTGGCGCCGCCCGACGGCTCGATGATCGACTACATGGACTCGCTCGACCGGCTCGCCGCACGCGAGGAGGATCTCTATTTCTCCGGCCACGGCCCCGAGATCCCCGACGGCCAGCGCTTCGTGCGCTTCCTGATCCGGCACCGCAAGGCGCGCGAGGCCTCGATCCTGCACCGCCTCGCCAAGGGCGAGACCGACATCCCGACCATGGTCCGCGCGATCTATATCGGTATCGACCCGAGGCTGACGACGGCCGCCGGCTATTCCGTGCTGGCGCACCTGGAAGACCTGGTCGCCCGCGGCGTGGTGGCGACCGACGGCGATCCCGTGATCGGCGGGACGTATCGGATGGCGTAGGGGCGAATGGGGAGTAGCGAGTAGCGTTCCATTCGCTATTCGCTATTCGCTACTCGCCATTCGCCAGTTTCATTTCTTCACCGTCTTTGCCGGCGCTTTCGGCGGCGCCACCGGGGTCTTCTTCACCGGCTTGAGCGCGTCGGCATCGGCGGCGGTGTTGAGATCGTCGATGAATTTCTTGACCCGCGCGGCATTGCTGCCGAGATCGCTGTCGAAATTGCGCGAGGCAGAGCGGATGTCGACGCGGGAATCATCGCCGTCCGGCACGAACCTTATCGAAATGTCCTCGCGAAACCCCATGATCGGCGTGCGCGCCACCGCCTCGATGCGGCCGATGCGGCGCGGCGGCTGCGGTGCGCGCTCGTCGATGATGATCCATTTGCGCTTGTTGACGAGCTGGAGCGCGATCGCATAGGCGCGGTCGACGGAGATCTCGAGCTCGACAGGCTCGATATCAGGGTAGAAGTGGCGCTGCTGCTCCGCCGAATAGAGGCCGGCATAGACCGCGGTGTTGGTGCCCTCGCCGGTGCGCAGGCGCGCCAGCGCGTCGAAACGCGGCGGATCGATCGGGTCGGTGGTGATGTCGTAGATCGCCGGCAGCTTGCGATATTGCAGGGCCAGATAGGCGGGATAGGCGAGGATCGCCGCGTCGATCAGCAAAGCGAGCAGGATGCGCGCCATGCCGCGCGAGCCGTTCTGCCAGATCGCGGCAAAGCCGGCGAGCCCGAACAGGATCGACAGGCCTGATATCGCGAGCCCGCCGAAGAAGGTCGCAAGGGCCGGCTTCGGCTCCAGGAAATCGAAGCGGACGATGATGATCGAGACCACCACCGCCACCACCGCGAACACGGCCAGATTGCGCGCCCAGCTCGCGAGGCTGGACACGGGCTCCGACTGATAGGGAGCGGAAAACCTGCGGGCCATCGAGTGAGCTCTGCCGGGGTTGGCGATGCCGGCCAGTTCGGCGCGACGAGGGCCGTTGAGACCACGGCGCGGGGGCAAATTCAAGGGAGATCGGGCTGTTATGACCGGTCATTCCGGGGCGGCTCAAGGAGCCGAACCCGGAATCTCGAGATTCCGGGTTCGATGCTTCGCACCGCCCCGGAATGACGTTGCTTGCTTTGCCGCTACGCCGCCGCGTTCGGGAAGCGATAATCCCTAAACTGGTCGCGCAGCGCCGTCTTCAGGATCTTGCCGGTGGCCGTATGCGGAATGCCCTCGACGAAGGCGACGTCGTCGGGCATCCACCATTTGGCGATCTTGCCGTCCATGTATTTGAGGATGTCCTCGCGGGTGGCCTGCTGGCCCTGCTTGAGTTGCACGATCAGGAGCGGCCGTTCGTCCCATTTGGGGTGGAACACGCCGATCACGGCGGCTTCGGCCACGGCCGGATGGCCAACCGCGAGGTTTTCGAGGTCGATCGAGGAGATCCACTCGCCGCCGGACTTGATCACGTCCTTGGAGCGGTCGGTGATCCGCATGTAGCCGTCCTCGTCGATGGTCGAGACGTCGCCGGTGTCGAAGAAGCCGTCCTCGTCGAGGATGTCGGTGTCGACGCGGTAATAGGCCTTGGCGACGGCGGGGCCGGAGACCTTGAGGCGGCCGAAGGTCTTGCCGTCCCAGGGCAGCTCCTTGCCGGCGTCGTCGGTGATCTTCATCTCGACCGCGAACGGCGCATAGCCCTGCATCTGCAGCACGTCGAGCCGCGCATCGCCGGTGGCGTTCTGGAACGGCGGCTTCAGCGCCGCGACGCTGCCGATCGGGCTCATCTCGGTCATGCCCCAGGCGTGACGCACGTTCGAGCCCATGTCGAGGAAGGCCTTGATCATCGACCGCGGCATCGCCGAGCCGCCGCAGATCACCATCTTCAGGTCCGGCAGCTTGAGATTATTGGCGGTCATGTGCTGGAGCAGCATCAGCCACACCGTGGGCACGCCGGCGGTGTGCGTCACCTTCTCGGTCGAGAGCAGCTCGTAGACCGAGGCGCCGTCGAGCTTGGCGCCGGGCATGACCAGCTTGGTGCCCTGCGAAGGCGCGGAGAAGGCGATGCCCCAGCTGTTGGCATGGAACAGCGGAACCACCGGCAGCATCGTCTCGGACGCACTGGTGCCGAGCGCGTCGACATTGTTGGCCATCAGCGCATGCAGCACGTTGGAGCGATGCGAATACAGCACACCCTTCGGGTCACCGGTCGTGCCCGACGTGTAGCACATCGCGGCTGCCGTGTTCTCGTCAAAGTCCTTCCATTTGAATTTGCCGTCGGCCTCCGCAATCCAGTCCTCGTAGGCGACCACATTCTTCAGCGTCGTCTGCGGCATGTGCGCCTTGTCGGTGAGCACGACGTAGCGTTCCACGCTGGTCAGCTTGTCGGCGATCTTCTCCAGGACCGGAACGAAGGTGATGTCGGTCATCACGATGCGGTCCTGCGCATGGTTGATGATCCAGGCAATCTGCTCGGGGAAAAGGCGGGGATTGACGGTATGGCAGATGGCGCCGATCCCCATGATGCCGTACCACACCTCGAGATGGCGCCAGGTGTTCCAGGCGATCGTCGCGACACGGTCGCCGAGCTTGATGCCGTCGCGCTCCAGCATCTGCGAGACCTTGAGCGCGCGCTTGTGGATCTCGGCGTAATTGGTGCGATGAATCGGTCCCTCGACCGAGCGGGTAACCACCTCCTGCTTGCCATGAATTTTGGCGGCATGTTCGATGATCCGGTGGCAGAGCAGGGGCCAATCTTGCATCAAACCAAGCATTCCGACGTTCCTCCGAGAAGTCGCTGGGCGCGTTGTCGCTCTCAGCGTTGGGCCAAAGAATTGTCATGAGTTTTAGCCTGCCGGACTTTCGCCGCAAATGGTCTTGTCGCGGCTATATGTCCGCTGGCGCGGCAATGGTTACCGCTGCGCTCGGGCTGTCGCTCGTCCTCGCCGAGAGGGCAGAGGCGCGAAAATACACATCCCCACTGGATATCTTCGGTATCGCCGCACCACGGTCGCGCCCCGCGGTTCATTCCGCCAGGATCCCGCTGCCGAGACCGCGCCCCGAGGAGGCGCCCAAGGCATCGGACAAGGCATCGGACAAGGCATCGGACGAGGCTCCGCGGGAGGCGGACGGCAAGCCTCTCGCGGACAAGCCCGGCGCCGACAAGCCCGCCGAGGTTGCGGCACCAGCCCAGAAGCCGGTCTCGGCCTGTCGTCTTGCGCTGACCGAGGAAATCGCGATCGCGCCCTCGATTCCGGATATCCGCGGCCCCGGCGCTTGTGGCGGCGAGGATCTGGTGCGGCTGGAAGCCGTCGTTCTGCCGGACAAGCGCAAGGTGACGGTCAAGCCGGCGGCGATTCTTCGCTGCACCATGGCGTCGGCGATCGCCGATTGGCTGCGCAAGGACATGGCGCCGCTGGCCACCAGCCTCGGCTCGACCATTGGCGAACTCGACAATTTCGATTCGTTCGAGTGCCGCGGACGCAACCGTGTCGTCGGCGCGCTGCTGTCAGAGCACGGCAAGGCCAATGCCCTCGATGTCCGGGCCATCAAGCTGACCAACGGGCAGTCGATCGGCCTCACCGACCGCACCATGTCGCGCGACGTGCGCGAGCGCGTGCTGCACTCGGTCTGCGCGCGCTTTTCCACCGTGCTCGGCCCGGGCTCGGACTGGTACCATGAGGACCATATCCATCTCGACCTGGCGCAGCGGCGCAACGACTACCGGATCTGCCAGTGGAACGTCTGGGATCCCCTGCCGCAGGTCGCCCCGCTGCTGCCAGCGGAACGCCCCGAGGAGGCGCCACCGCGCGAGGTCGCGGCCAAGCCCGAGGTCAAGCCCGAGGCCAAGCCTGAAGAAAAGGAAGGAGCTGACGACGAGGCGGTGGAGAAGTCTCCGGCGCCTGCGAAAAAGCCGGCGGCCGATGCCAGCAAGTCCCAGCCGCGCAAGCCGGCAACAAAAAAGCGCCGGTGAAACCGGCGCTTTTCGATCGCAGAGATCAGCAGGCGATCAGTAGCTGCCCGCCTGGCCGGTTTGGCTGCCGCCGAGCGCCAGCCGCGAATTGTAGGGCGAATCGCCATGCTTCGGCTCGAGCACCACGACGAGGGTGCCGAGCTTGACGCGATCATAGAGATCGATCGCGTCCTCGTTGGTCAGGCGGATGCAGCCCGAGGAGATCGAAGCGCCGATATATTCCGGCTGATTGGTGCCGTGGATGCGGAACAACGTGTCTTTCCCGCCGGAATAGAGGTAAATCGCGCGAGAGCCCATCGGATTGTCCGGGCCGGGTGCGACATAGGTCGGCACGCCCAGGCGCGAAATTTCGCCGGGGGTGGGGTGCCAGGCCGGCCACTCGGTCTTGCTGCCCACCTTGGCGATGCCCGACCAGGCCATGGCCTCTTCGCCAACGGTGATGCCGTAACGGATCGCCTTGCCGCCATCCAGCACGTAATAGAGATAGTGATTGTCGGAATCGACCACGATCGAGCCCGGCGATTCCTTGCGGTGGTATTGGACGATGGCGCGGCGGAACGGTTCCGCAACCGGGGTGTTCTCGTACCGAACTTTGGCCAGCAGTTCCTTGTCCTTCGGCTTGAAGGCTTTGGTGTCGGTCGCCTCGAAATGCGTGGCCTGCATGCAGCCCGACAGCATCAGGCCGGCGGCCAGAATTCCCAACTTAACTTTCAGCGACGACATGATTTGGTTCCAATCAAAACAATACCGTGCGGAAGGCCTGAGCTTACTGCCCAAGTTCCTCGACTCCGTTAATTCCATTATCGTTGAAATCTGCCACAATTCCAGCACTGAAGGCCTTATCCCGCGCTGCGAGACCCAAGCTGTGGCTTTTCTGCCGCAAGTTTTGCGGCCCCGTGAAGATTTTTGGGCCAAAGGGGGCCGGACTGTCGATTCCGTGCCACAGTTGAGCCATGGCCGCGCCACAAATGCAAA
The DNA here is from genome assembly GCF_900114915.1 of Bradyrhizobium sp. Rc3b. GTDB lineage: Bacteria > Pseudomonadota > Alphaproteobacteria > Rhizobiales > Xanthobacteraceae > Bradyrhizobium. Next base: position 1,838 of record NZ_FOUS01000040.1, on the reverse strand, counting down.
CGCTCCATTAATGTGGTTGTCATCGTGAACTTGTCAGAATCGCGCTAAGGGCTGTCATTCTGCCGCAGGTTCTCTGGAGTCGTGCATGTTTTCGGTGTTTGTTCCCTCCGAGTCTGTCCTGAAGAAGGTTGTCATCGAAGATCTTGCCGCGGTGCCCGAAAGCGCGGTCTGGATCGACCTCGTCAACCCCACCGCGGCCGAGGACAAGGCAGTGGAGCGGCTCGCCGGCATCGCCATCCCGACCCGGGAAGACATGCAGGAGATCGAGATCTCCAGCCGTCTCTATATCGAGAACGGCGCGCGCTACATGACCGCGACGCTGATGTGCCACTCCGATACCGACATGCCCCGGACCACGGCGGTGACCTTCATCCTCGGCGACCACCGCCTGGTGACGGTGCGCTACGACCTGCCGAAGCCGTTCGCCCTGGTCGAGGCCAAGCTTGCCCGCTCCTGCACGCCCTCCATTACCGGCGAGATGGTGCTGATGGAACTGCTGGACGCCGTGATCGACCGCTGCGCCGACATCCTGGAGCGCTGCGGCGCCGAGATCGACCAGGTCAGCCACGACATCTTCGAGCCCGAGAGCGAGCGCCACGGTCACGCCAAGCAATATTCCCAGATCCTGATCTCGATCGGCCGCAAAGGCGATCTGACCTCGAAGGTTCGCGAGAGCCTGGTGTCGATCGGCCGTGTCGTCACCTTCCTCTCCGCGGTGGTGGAGGGCGTGAAATGGTCGAAGGACATGCGCGAGCAGCTCAAGACCATGCAGCGCGACGTTTCCTCGCTGACCGACCACGCCTCATATCTCTCCAGCAAGATCACCTTCGTGCTCGACGCCATGCTCGGCGTCGTCAATCTCGAGCAGAACAACATCATCAAGCTGTTCTCGGTGATGGCCGTCGTGCTGATGCCGCCGACGCTGATCGCCTCGATCTACGGCATGAACTTCAAGATGATGCCGGAACTCGAATGGGCGCACGGCTATCCGATGGCGCTGGTGATGATGCTCGTCGCCGCGATCCTTCCGTACTGGCTCTTCAAGTGGAAGAAGTGGCTCTGATCCCGTTGCGCTCGGAAAATAGCTACCGAGACCTTACGCCGGTCGCACAGACACGGTGAATCGTGTCGCAGAATAGATCGGGATTGCGGCCGCGCCGTGATGTGTTCGCCGTGCCGCAATTCCTCCGGTAAAATTTGAGCGGTGGGCTGAACGTTTGCGCGAAACTTGTCTGCGATAAGCAGTGCGTAGCCGCGAGGAACAACCATGGTTGAAAAACACATAACGTCGCCCCGCAACGTCATCGACCTGGCGAACTATCGTCAGGTCCTGGCGAGCGGCAAGGCGTCGTCGATGTCGGCACGCATGTGCCGGCACTGTGGTGCTCCGCTGCTCGATGGTGAGAATGACGACGACTGCTCGACCGCATTCAGCACGGCCGCTCCACGGCCGCGCGACAGGTCACGTCGGATTCGAATCGATTGAGGAACGGAAGGCGAGGGCGATCCAGGTCTTGTGGCGGCGTTGTCTGGATCGCCTTGCTTCCCTTCTGTTCAGGACAATCGGCTGTGACGTCCGATTGGCGGGTGCGTTAGAGACCGGCTGAACCCCCATCCAGCCAAAACGGGGCCTGTGTCGCGCTCTGTCAATCCGCTTCGCCGAAAATATTCCACTTTACCGAAATTCGGTTTCGGCGTATGTGTCGTCCATCCCGGCTCACCCAAGAGGGGCGACTATGTGTCGTCACTGTCGCGAGCCGGGCTTGCGGTGGACGCGGCAGCGTCGGCACGAGAGGCGCGGGCAGGGCGGGTAGTCCCTGTGAGCCCGAGGCTTCGTG
>NZ_FOUS01000037.1 GCF_900114915.1 Bradyrhizobium sp. Rc3b | reverse complement strand
ATCAGCAGGCCGCCTGACCTTCACGCAACGCCATCATAGAGCTCGCCGTGCCCGCGCGCATGTCTCAATCAGGCGGTCTTCGTCGTATGCGTACGAACAGCGTCAACTTTCATGTCAAGAATGCGATGCGAAGGCTGGAAGGACTCAGTGCGTCGTCAAGGCGCGACGTCAGGGCCTCATTTGTAGTGACGGCCGCGCTTCCGTTGCCGCTCATATAGCTCTAAGAAATGTAAGGAGCGATCGTGGTTTACTTCCGGCGGAATGAGAAGCGAATGACGCGCCCGCAGCTGTAGAGTAGCGTGGTTCTCAGGCCACGGCTTTGAGGGGTCGACCGCGGTAGACCCATGGAAGCAACTGGTCGATGTCGCGGTTCGGATGACCATTGACGATCCTGGTTAGGACATCGGTGAGATAAGCAAGCGGATCGACGTCGTTGATCTTGCAGGTCTCGATCAAGGACGCGACGACGGCCCAGTGTTCGGCACCGCCGTCGGATCCTGCAAACAGCGCGTTCTTGCGACTGAGCTTGATGCCACGGGATCGATCGTTCGACCGTGTTGTTGTCGAGTTCGATGCGGCCGTCGTCGATGAAGCGCGTCAGCCCCTGCCAGCGCGAGAGCGCGTAGCGAATGGCTGCGGCGAGTTTGATCTTTTGGCTGATGAGAGCCAGCTTGGCGCGCAGCCAAGCCTCGAAGGCATCGGCCAGCGGCCGGCTCTTCTGCTGCCGAACGAGACGGCGCTCCTCCGGGCTGCGGCCGCGGATCCTTCTCGATCGCATAGAAGACGGCAATGTACTTCAGCGCCTCACTGGCGATCGGAGCGGGGCCGGCCGCCGCGAGTTCGTAGAAGTTGCGCCGCATGTGCACCCAGCAGAATGCGAGCTCGACCTCGCCGCGATCGGCAAGCTTTGGGTCGGCGACGTAGCCATCGACCTGCAGGACACCCTTGAAGCCGGCCAGATGGCTAAACAGCCGCTCTGCCCTGCGGTCGGGTGCATAGACGTAGGCGATGCCGGGCGGGTCGAGGCGACCCCAGGGCCTGTCGTCGGCGGCATAGGCCCAGAGCTGGCCGGTCTTGGTGTGCCCTCGACCGGGATCGAGCACCGGCACCGTCGTCTCGTCGGCGAACAGCTTGGACCTCGCGCGAAGCGCTGTGAGAAGGCGCACATGCAGCGGACGCAGATGGAAGGCCGCATGTCCCACCCAATCCGCGAGCGTCGATCGATCGAGAGCGATGCCCTGGCGCGCATAGATTTGCGCCTGCCGGTAGAGCGGCAGATGATCGGCATATTTGGACACCAGAACCTGGGCGACGGTTGCTTCGGTCGGTAGTCCGCCCTCGATCAGCCGGGCCGGAGCCTCCGCTTGCGATGACGCCGTCCTCGCATGCGCGACAGGCGTATTTGAGACGGCGGGTGACCACAACGCGGAACTGCGCCGGCACCATGTCCAGCCGTTCGCTTCTGTCCTCGGCGATCCGGTGCAGCTCGCCCTTGCAGCAGGGGCAGGTCTTGTCGTCGATGTCGACGACAACCTCGACCTGCGGCAGATGCAGCGGCAGCGCTCCACGGTTGACGCGGCGCTTGCGCGCCCGTTCCGCCCGGCCTTCCGGGGCTGTCTCGTCCTGAACCGCGTCGGTATAGGCTGCGGCCTGCTCGACGTCCTCGAGGCCGAGCAGCATCTGCTCCTCGGGAAGCGACTCCGCCTTCCGGCCAAAGCGATGACGCTGCAGTTCCTTGATGATCTGACGCAGCCGCTCGCTCTCATGCCGCTCGGCAGCAGCATCGCCTTCAGCGTTTCGGGATCATCAGGAAGGTTGTCGCTCACAGAACAATCAGAGCATATTCGCTCCCGCCTGGCGACGTGCTCGATGCTGCTGATTCACTTCGCCGCGGCGCGGCTCACAATTATCCGGCTTGCGTCGGGACGACCGTCTCCCGTGCCTCTGGACGCGCCGCCAATCAAGCCCTTCGAGCAGCGCCGACAACTCCGCCGCTGATAAACGCATTACACCATCCTCGATCTTCGGCCAGCGGAAGACGCTTTCCTCGAGCCGCTTTGTGAACAAGCACAAGCCCGTACCATCCCAAAAGATCAGTTTGATCCGGTCCGCTCGCTTGGCGCGGAACACATAGACCGCGCCCGAGAATGGATCAGCCTTCATGTGCTCGCGCACCAACGTCGCAAGCCCCTCCATCCCATTGCGGAAGTCGACTGGCTTGGTGGCCACCATCACCCGAACCGTTCCGGACGGGCCGATCACCGGTTCGCCTTCAGCGCATGGACGATGGCCGCAATCATCGTCGCGTCGGCGCCGCGACCTGCCGGGATGATGGTGCCATCGACCTCGATCTCGATACCTCCGGATCCGGCCTGGGCGCCTTGCATCGCAGCGCCTTGCGCTCCGGGCCGAGGGCTGCAGCCGGTGTGTCCACCACCGCCGGTACAAATTGCAGCTCATCCGCCTCCATTGCCGTCGACTGGCGCGCCTGTCGGCGCCAGGTGAACACTTGTTGGGGTGTCAGCCCATGTCGTCGGGCAACGTTGGAAACGACCGCGCCTGGTGCCAATGTCTCGTCGACAATCCGGGGCTTGTCATCCTTGGAGAACCAACGACGCCGTCCCGTCTCTGTCAGCACTTCCAGCCGACGCGCCGTCCCGTCCGTCTTAAGCGTATGGTCAAGCATAGACACGAGCAGATCCCTTCAAACAGATCGCGAACCTCGACTATCACAAACGCCAAGAAAAGGTGGGACCGGAACGACGCTTACGCTGTAGAGCCATAGTGTAGGCGCTGTTAGCATGAACACGGCGTGCGTCTATTTCTTCGCCGATCCGGCGCGGTGGACTCCTAGGCGAGGTGAGATCACGAGCGCATAACGCTCCTGAAAGCTCGACGGCCGGTGGGATCCCTCTGCTACCGTTGTGATCGGTCCCTTCCCCCCGATGCGGACGATGGCGTCATGTGCGTGTCCCAAAGTTGAACAGAGGTAGACGTCCCGGCTTAGATATCGAAGTCTTGGTCATCGTAAAAGCGGTGTAGGCGGCCTGGGCCGGAGACGAAAGGCGGGGCTCTTGCAGACCGCACCGGAACGTTCCACGACGGGCTCGAGGCCCGCCGATAAATGGGTTCACCGACTATGGTTACAGGAAACCGCGGAGACGGGCCGAGTAGCGCCTGCCGCTCGTGAGGACCGGTGCACGCTATGTGGCTAGGCTCGCGGACTATTCCAACTACTATACCGTTTTTTTGAACTCGACGCTGTGGCCAGCAGTTGCACTCCTTTCCCAAGCGGATGTCGGGCGCCAAAGCTGATTATGACAGCTATCGAAAGATCGACGAGTTCATGGCGCATGCGGCATTCGACTTGCGGTATCGGGACGCATTCTGGATGCATGACTATCATTTGCTTCCGCTCGGGGGCGATCTGCATACCGGCCGGCGTTTTTCTGCACACGCCATGGCCGACTTCCGACATGATAATGCGCGTAGCCAATCACCACGAAACTGATGGAGTCGATGCTGGAATACGATCTGCTCGATTTTCGCGCGAACGGGGATCTGAATAATTTCTTGGCCTGCCTGCGAACATGCTTCGGGCTGGAGAGCAAGGATTGCGTGGTGACCACGGAGCATGGGCCAGACGCGGCTTCAAAAATTCCCAATCAATTAGTCCCAAGCAGTTCGCAGAGTATCTTGCGGGCAGAGTTCGGGCCCGCAGAGCAAAGAAAAAAGCTTGCTGTTATTACAAAAAGTTCGAGGCCGTCAAGTTTGCGACCGGCGTAGACCGGCTCGACTGCACAAACGGCATCGACAATCGGGTCGAAGCGTTTAACCAGCTCTTGGCGGCCAAGCCGGCCAGCATCTCGTTGTTGCAGATCGCGGGGCCGCAAACAGCGCCGTTATGGAGCAGGTCGCAGGTGAGGGGCTCGAAGCCGGTTTGACGATCGACGCAATGGTGGATGAACTGGGCGATCTGATGGATCGTGCCGATGCCGCATCCCTCCCGGGAGATCGTCGACGACTTGGCGGACGCGTTGGCGGCGCTTGGAGGATCGGCTTCTTGTCATTCGCCCGTTCATGCCCGACTAGTAGAATGCTCTTCCCACCAATTGGAAGACGATCCTCAAGTAATGGGTGTCGGCCGCCGAAGTTTCGGAGATCGGGCCGCAAAATATGAAACTGGTCGAAGAAACGTTCACCTCTCGACTAGTTTAGGCCTTCGAGACGATTAGAACACGGCGCGCGAGACTGCGCTGGTCGTAGGACATCATCACCGGTGGCGGTGCTGCATCTCTTGAAACATGGGTGCCGCAATTCATGATGTCGATGCTGATCGGGCCCGCCTTCGCTCGCGACGGCGGCAGGCGGCTCTTCAAAGCTCCAATCCCCTATTCATGACCCCAGCCGAAATGCGCGCTTGGCTGGAATCCGATGAGATCAGTGTTCACGAACGCGGCGGCTGGCCGACACCGGACACTGCCGCCTTATGGGCTGCCGTCAGAACGGAAGCACTCCGCCGCGGTATCCGGTCCTCGACGATATCAGCGGCTGCCGGACTTTTCCGTCCACTCGGCGCCAACGTCAGGCCTGTTTCGGATCGTCGCCGACGAAGGAGATGGACCGACCTGGCTCTCGACACCGACTACACACGCCTTGCCGCGTTAAGGAAACCGGCCATCGATCCGAAACCAAGCTTGTTTTCAGTCGATTGTCCGAACATCCTCGGTGAACGCCCTGCGGATTGGACGCAGGAAAAGTCGTGGGCGCGCGCAGACGGGTAAATAGGCCCACTGGTGGCCGTTCAGAGTTCCGCAAGTCGACAAGTGCACCTGACCCGACCAAGTCGGCACGGCCCGACCGTATCGAGCGTTGTCTCGCGCTCCTTACTATAATAAAATCAGGCGCGGCGTCTGTCTATCGCGACCGGCACAACGCCGATCGCAAACTTTTCAGATGGATCAAATCAGCCGACTTGCGTTGGGCGCTTCTGCCGGTACAAATGCCCCGACAGCGCACTATATTGCGGCTATTGTGGTTCGGAGCACTAGCATTGCGGCAGCGCGGCCACCCTACTGTAAACTGTCCAACAAGCAGGCGCGAACTTCGCTGGATGCGCCATGTAGCTCCGCTGGTTCCTCAAGCAACTAAGGGCCAATCATTTCAATCGGTTTTGAGCCATCAGCTGATTCAGTGATCGTCGTCTCAACTCTTCGAGGTTCACCGAGCAAGATGGCAGTGGGACATGTAGCCGGTGTCGGGTGGTCTTGTATTTCATCAGATTACCTGAAAGGCCAGCTTTGACAATACGCCCCACATCAACAGGCGTCCCATTGGCCCAGTAGGATACTTCCAAGTTGGGGTCGTCGTAGGATAGCAGGACGCATGGAACGACGGCCAAACAAAGTCTGATCGCACAGAAGTGGCGATGGTGACCGTCCATAATCAGAGAATGGCTGCGTTCAACTAAGATAGGCTCGGTCCACCTGCCGTCTTCCTTGATTGCCTTTGCCAACAGCCTAGCTCGTTCAGTGTCAATTTCTTCAGTGGGCCTCAGCCGCGTGACTGGCAGATTGATTATGAAGTAATTCGATCCAGCGTCATTCATTTAAGTAACCGTCTCCCATCTTCGCTCCGCCACGCTGCGCTTGGGTAAACACAGCGATGTGCGAAAAAGCTCTGACGAGAGTATGAGCAGGTATCGTGCCAAAGTAAGCAGCTCTTAGGGCACTGATCGCAGGCGCTGCGCCTTATATGTAGTCGGCTGCGTGAAAGTTACCGTCCCGCAAGTTTTGCGTCATCGAAGCTCATATTATAACTCAGCCACAGTATGGAGGCGAACCTCCTGATTAATAAGCAGCGCTTCGTGACTTATCGTATGCATTTTAACGCGCCGGGGATGCACGTGAGTACGAACCAGGACTGGCGCGTTTGGCCCGGCACAGATTGTCGGATATCTTACGCATGGATTCTCTTCATCGCAACATGGACACGCCTGACCAGCATCGTATTGGATCGCGATGATCTCGTAGAACCTCTCTGTACGCTACGGGAAAACGCAAGCTCAAGCCATGTAGGTTCTTCCCTGTTCCGCTTTGCATAGTCGAGCCACTGGCGTTCTGTTTCGGACCTCTGCCGTGGGCCTGTCTGTGCGACAATTGCGCTGAGTCAATTCTTGAACAGCGAACCTGGCGAGGTGCGGTGGGTCGCGCGTTGTGGATCGGGTCGGGGAAGCGCTCAACAACCCACGAGAATGGGTCTGAACGCAGCTGGTGCGTCTTCATTCCGGTACATCTGCGCTTCTCTTTGGGGTGCTCAATGCCTGCCTCACAATCCCACATCGTCGCCCCAATGGGCCGATGCCTTGCGCGCGACGCCATGCATCGTGTCGTTGCGGCGCCCGATCCGCGGGGCATCCCCTCGAGTTCGTCCGCAAATTCCGAGGTGAACTCGATACCGAGGGGTTCTCTCCTCTCCACAGCGTCACGAGCGAGTTCCGGCTACTGCCGAGGTCGGCGGACTTCGGATCCTCTGCGTCGGTCGTGTCGTCGATCTAGGTCGGGCTACGGTTTAGGCGCGGCGGCAGTAGCCGCTTACTTCCAATGGTCCGGGCGTTTGTCGTTCGGCTTGATTGGGGCCCGCGCTGCCAGGATGCGCTCCTGAACGTCGGTCCTCGCAATAGCGCGCCTTCTTGGCGCGGATGGGATGGAGGCCCGACATCATGACGATCTCATCCGGTGATGGGAGCTGCATCATCGCGCCGGAGGTAAGCACCGGGCGGTCTCAGAGCGGTGCACATGAGGTGGCCAAGCCAGGGCCAACCGGATGCTGGCATAGTTCTTCATCGCCATCTCCGTCGCCATGCCCAATGCGTCGGACAAGCTAATCGTCACCCGTCATTCGCCAGAGAGCTTCATCGCGCCAACTCATTAGACCTCCATTATCGGCGCAGAACTGCCGTTTTGCTTTTCAGAGCTAAACTACGGAACAGCAGTACTTTTGCTGGGAGTTTCCGGGGCGGTTGCTCCGCCGGAGCCGCTCCAGCCTTGAGGCAGAAACGGTCTCTCCCGCTGCTCCTGAGATTGCCTCCTCGATACCTCGAACCATTAAGCGTGGTTTACATGCAGTGCGCTTCAGACCAGGAGAACATCCGACATTCCTTCAAGATCACGCCAAAGATCTTCAGCGCTCTCAAGGCCAAGGCTAAGCCGGATATAGCTTTGGTGCTCGCTTGCGGGCATTGCCTGCCGCTCGCCTGCGACAGTCATGGGGGCGACAATGCTTCGCGTACCTCCCCAAGAAGCACCGATGACAAATGTCCTCAACTGGTCGAGAGCACGGTCAACTTTGCTGACATCGACGTCCTGCAGTAGCAGACTAAAAACACCGGAGCAGCCCCCGAAGTCACGCTGCCATAAGGCATGTCCAGAGAACGAAGGAAGAGATGGATGCAAGACGTTGAGGCCTGACCTTTCCAAACGATGCGCGAATACCTCGCTCAGGGCGCCCGCGTGCCTTATCCGAAGAGCCATCGTTTGGATGCCGCGTAACACGTGCGAGCAATCATCTGGGGATGTGCCTACCCCCAGAGCGCCTAAAGTGCTCCGAAAACGCGCATACAGCTCAAGATCATCAAGAATAATTGCACCGAGAACTAGGTCGGAGTGACCACCTGCATATTTGGTAAGCGCCTCGGCCACGACATCCACGCCCAGGCTTAGAGGTCTACACAGCAAACCAGTCGCCCATGTATTGTCGCATCCCAGAAGGGCGCCAGATCTTCTGCACCTCGCTGCGATAGCCGGGATATCACAGATTTCCATTGTGGTTGAGCCCGGCGACTCAACCCAAACTAGCTTGGTTGCGCCAGGTCGCAACTTGGCGTCGAGGTCGGCGAGACGAGTCGGATCAAAGTACTCCATATCGACCCCAAAGGAGTGAAGAATCGTCCGCGCGAATAGCTTCACCGGAGGATAGACATTGTCGGCGATCAGCAGATGTTCGCCATGGCTCACCAGGGCGAGCATAACGGTTGTTATCGCGCACTGCCCCGACGGCACGATGATTGATCGGCTCGCGGAATGAATTTGCGTCAGCTGGTTCTCCAACGTTCGTGTTGTTGGCGTTCCAGCGAGGCCATAAGTATAGCCATCCGGCGACCGCGTCGCACGAGCGCGATAGGCCGCAACGTTTGGGAAAACAATCGTTGAAGCTCGATAAACCGGTACTGAGAGACTGGCAAACCCTTCGAGCGACGCGGGTGGGGGAACGACGCACACCGTATCGTTGTTGTTTGAGCTGATGTCCATTGGGCGCCCTTAAATCGAAGACTTCTGCTTGTCTGCCGCGACCTTTCGCGATACGTACCATCAGGAGAGGGCCGGTCGGCATCGCATGACCCCTTGAGCGGCAGGCCTCGAACGCTATTTGGGTCGTTAGCGACAGTTGCCTCCTCAAAGCTCTTTCGCTGTAACGTCGGTAGGCGTTGCATCACGCTTAGGGAAGCCGTAGCTCATGATCGTTTTTGCGACAAAGCGTTCACGATCTTGAGCGTGGCCTTGATCGAGTAAGGCGCGGAATTCCTTGTCCTCAGGTCGAACCGCGAGGGACGATAGTAAATCATCTCCTTGCCGTGTACGACGTCCTCGAAGGGTTCGGCGCGCCCGAATCCATTGACGACGCGCGCGCGCCTTGGGATCTTTCAAACTGCCCACAATCGGCCCCGAGGCATTTGCTAAGCATGTCGACCCGTCCGGCGAGGAAGGCTGCCGAAGCGTCTGCAAGGCAGAGGGTTTGATTGGACATAGTGATGTTCTTGCTGGTTTTGGCTTCCAATGGCTGGATGACCGTAGCGGCGCGCATCTGGGTACATGAGACGATGATGGTGTCGACGGCACTGCTATTGCTAGATCACGCACAGAACTCATGATGCTTTCGGCCGAAATGGAAGAGGAAATCGAACCGCGCGACGCCGCCGTTTGTTCTGCTACAGCAGGTATCGAGAAGCCCTCGGCTTCAATTGCGGAAATCATTTTGTCAGCAAGATCGCGCGGATAAAGGCGGGACATAACCGGTGCCCTTTGAATTGAGCTCGCATAGAGTTCCCACAGTTCCCCGAAACGGATCATTGACATGAGCCTTGGAAAGGACGGCCTGGACCTGCGCTATATAGTTCTTGTGGCTCATGACCATGGCTGCCGATGTACAGCCCAACGCAACAACGTCTGAAGTACGCCAGCGTCGATCTGAGCCAGCGCTGCATCAAGTCCAGAGAACGAAACCTTTAGATCGACCGAAAGCGAAGTTGCACGATTTACCGGTGTCGAGATACAGCGCGACGCCAGGTAAGGTAAGCGTGGCACAAGCCCCATGTGACGGGGTCTGATCGTTACCATCACGATCATGCCGATGTGCGCTTTTAAACCTCCATCGACTTCATAGGATGCTTTGACCACCGTCGTGTCGCATCTGCGTCCTTGGTCCATTAGACCTTCTTTTAAAAATCTTCCGCAGCGCTAGAACAATTGCGCTGCTGTGTCAGGCCGATCCGCTGCGCCATTTTGCTCGAACATATCTCGTATGTCAGCGCCTAAGAAAGTCAGTTGACAAAACAGGTATATTAGGTACGCCGATTAACCATCGCAGCTTCAAACCGCGGCAAACGGCCAGTCGGCTGCGAAGTCGATGCAATCAAATTAAGCGACGGAGACCATCATGGCATTGCCTCCTCTCTTGCCGGGTGAAGAGGAGATTGGAGCCCGCATCGCGCGGCTGCGCGTCAACATGGCCGATGCAAATGTCGACGCGCTGATTCTGACGTCGCGTCAAAATTTTGAATACTACTCCGGGTTCAGGACGCTATTCTGGGCTTCGGATAATAGGCCGCTGTTAGCGATTGCGCGACGTGATCGCGCCGAAGTTGCAATAATCATTAACAGCTCGGAAGAGCGCAACGCGCAAGCGCGGCCGAACTGCCATGTACAGCCGGTGTTTTATCATGGCTACACCGAGGTCGCAGTATCCGCCGCTGGCGAGTTTCTGAATGATCTCCCAACCGTTGACTATGGACTTGACATGTTTGGGCGCGGATCGATCGCACTGTTCGATCACCTGAGGGGGGCGTCGCGCACTTTTAGGCTATCGGACCAAGCCGACCTCATCTGGCAACAGCGGCTCGTCAAAGTCAGCACGAACTGGCCATCCAAACGTCAGGCCTGTCGCATAGCAACGGAGAGCTTTTTTGCTGGGTTGGCGCATCTGCGCCTCGGCATGAATAAATATGAGTTCGGCCAATTGCTCAAGCAGCGAATGATCGCGCTGGGGGCCGATAGCGTGGACTCGCTTCCAGTTCGCTTCGATCCCCCAGGAAAGAGTTACGCACAACCGAAGCACGACGTTGCATTCGCCCGCGGCAACTTCATCTAGGTTGATATGTGGGCACGCCGTGCTGATCAGATCAGTGATTTGGATCGGGTCGCGAAGGTTGGTAAGGCAACTCCAGAGCAGGAAGACCTCTACGGGTTCGTGGGCGGCCTTACAGTTCGACTAGCAGAGAAGGTAAGGCCTGGGATGACCGGCCCCACAGTCTATCGTCTCTTTGAGTAACTCTGGTCGGAGCGCAACCTGTCTCGCCTGACGGGGCAGGTCGTGTCGGCCACGGCTCAGGTGTCTCGTTGACGGAACCGCCATCATTGATGGCCGGCTCTGACGAGATCATTCTGGAAGGCATGGTCCTGCATCAAGCTCGAGATCGCCGGCGGTGTCTATCAGACCGAAGAAGTCTTTCGAGTTACTGAATGGTCCTGAATTTCTTAGCGACATCGCACCGGAGCGATTGCCCATCGTCGATCTGTAAAATCTATCTCAAGCCCGCATGGTCCAGCCCTATTCGTCGACCTATAAGCGAAGAAAACTGCCTTGCGTTAAGCCGAGCGATGACAGGCAGATCGGTTACTAAGCGGGGTTAACCATGAAAAGCCGTGTGTGGAGCAAGATCGATTTTTCGGCAACTGGAATGCAGGCGGACTATGCCCGCGTCCCATATTCGTCCGACATATCCGCCTACGGCTGGATACCTGTTCCTATACTCTGTTTCAACGGCGGTCGCGGACCAACGGCACTATTCACAGCAGGAACGCACGGCGACGAGTACGAGGGCCAAATAGCGCTACGAAATCTCGCGCGGGAGTTGTCTTTAAGCGCAAATCTGCGCGGTCGAGTCATTATCCTTCCTGCTCTGAATTGGCCAGCCGTTAGTGCTGGTCGCCGGAATTCTCCATTGGACGGCGGTAATCTTAATCGTGAATTTCCGGGCGAGGCAAATGGTGGACCAACCGCCATGATCGCCCACTATGTGACGTCAGAACTTTTTCCTCTGGTAGATGTGGTCATCGATCTTCACTCCGGAGGCCGATCGCTGGACTATTTGCCGGTGGCGCTCGGGCGATCCGGCCGGAACGACGCTGAGGCTGCGGCGATTTTGCGGCTTCTGAAAAGCTTTGACGCACCTTTTGGGGCGATTACCGATGGCGCCGGTGCAGGTGCCGGGTCAACCCTCTACGCCGCTGCTGAGCAACACGGAATTCCTGCTCTGACGACCGAGCTCGGCTTCGGCGCCACTCTCTCGGAACGCGGGCTGCGAATCGCTGAGCGGGGCCTGAGACGGGTTCTGCACGATTATGAAATTCTTCCGACGATACATCGCATCGAGCCAAGCTCGTCCGTGATTCTCAAGTATCAAAGCCCGCGCAACTCCATCTACGCGCCTTGCGACGGTCTGTTCGAGCCGCTCGCCAAACCGGCCGATGAAGTCAAAGCGAACCAGCCGGCGGGACGTGTCTATCCATTAGGTGATGTTGCCGCCGAACCGATTGAACTGAAGTTTCCTTCCTCTGGTCTCGTTGCTTACCGACGCTTTCCGACTTTGTCTCGTACAGGTGATGCCCTTTTTGGTCTTATGTCGGTGATGGAGGATGTGGCGTGATACTCGCGCTGGGTGGCGATGCCTCGCGCTTTCCGCGACCGGACTCCGTACCATTCGCATCAACGGAGCAAGATCTGGCAGAGGTCAAGCCGCTTCCGAAATCAGGCTCGGACTAAAAACAAAACTGAAAGTCAGCCTCATCACGATTAAACCGGCGCTTCGCGGCCTCCAAGCTGCTGGCGTAATCATCTCTGTTGCTGGGAAGGGTGCATACGTCAAGAAGCAAGCCAGGATTCTGCGCGCGCTAGATCTGACGGTTCCCTCCTTTGAGGGGACCACAATGAAAGTGCGTTCCATCACACGAGAGAGGACTTCAGACCCGGTTGTGCTTACCTTCCGCTCGCCGAGGGAAGCGATGCTGTGCGTCCGCAAGACGATAGTTACCGACGATATGCCGTTCTTGTATGACTCGACCTATCTGTCTGCAGACGTCGACGGTGAGATCGTAGATGAGTTTGCTGAGCGATTGGTCACTGAAACGCTGCTATCGTCGAGGGCCGGAACGACTTCTGTCCGCAGAGTAGACGCGGACAGCCGCAACAGGTTCATCGTCTTGTATAAAGGCGGGTCATCCGCGATGAGAGTTTTCGCTGTTTGTTTCAAACGAAAGTCTGAAATGAACCCTAGATCGGATAACAGGACCGCTGATCCCTGCATCGGCTCTTGGAAGAGAGCGACAGCAGCCGCGTCGGGCGCTTCACTGACGATCAGCTGCTTGGATCACCTCTTTGCGATACCTGACAAATCGTTGCCTGTTCCACGCCAACACGCTCAAGATTATGTAACGCGTTCTGCAGGATGGGAATGCCGTGGACTTGGACCAGGGGTTTCGGGTTGAGATCCGTTAGTGGCCGCAGTCGAGAACCCGCTCCAGCGGCAAGAATGATCGCATGCTTGGGAGCGTTCACAGGCATTTCATTCGCCGTCTTCAGCCCGAGTGCCGCTCCGCAAGCGTCATGAACGCCTCTACGGGGGCGCGCTGCAGACTTGCCAGATCACCCCGGAGATTGAAGGGGGGCGGTGTGAATAGTCATTAACGCATACACCTGCATCAGCCGCCGTGTGAGCTTCCTTAAGCGGCAGGGACGTGTTTAGCCACTGGCGCGGGACCGACGAGAGGCGAGGGGCGCATCAGGCAGGTCCTGAAGAAAGGAAAAATCAAGTGCCAACCCTGCTGTCTTGGGCTATCGGGGCCGCAGATATTGCTTTTCGGCGGCGGCGAGCTCGTCATACTTCAGAAGTTCGAATATCTCGCTGAGCGGGGCGATATGGGATTCAATGCCCGCAACTCCCTCTTGAGTTGCGATACTATCGCAGACGCGACGCATTGCAGCTGCCGCAGCTCGCAAGGAGTGATTGGCCCAGATGGCCGCGGAAATCCCCGCATCACGAAAGGTTGACGCTGGCGTTCGATAGTACGACGTCAGAACAATTACAACAGGTAGCCGGTTCCGCCACTCGCTGACAAACGAAAGCATTTCGTACGCGGTACTCTTTCGCAAGTGAATCAAGATTGCATCGGCGCCTGCCTCGGCATAGGCATTTTCACGTAAGATGGCTTCGTTCAATCCATGTCCAGCGATCAGCGCTTCGATCGTAGCCACGAGAACAAGGTGTTCAGCGGCCGTGTCCTTCACGGTGTCAATCGGCTTGCAAATTTGACCCCTCATCGGCGTCCAATTTTGACCCCTTCGTGCGGCGAGCTTTGCTGGTAGCGCTCGTCTCGTCGGAGCTGGCCGGGATAGCGGAGGCGAGACGAGCGCGGGTGGCGTGATCGTCGTCTCGGCTCTTGAACCGCCAGCTATCGTTGCCGGTCTCGACGATGTCGCAGTGATGGGTCAATCGGTCGAGCAGCGCGGTGGTCATTTTGGCGTCGCCGAACACGCTCGGCCATTCGCCGAAGGCGAGATTGGTGGTCACGATGACGGAGGCGCGCTCATAGAGCCGGCTGACGAGGTGGAAGAGAAGCTGGCCACCGGACTGGGCGA
>NZ_FOUS01000035.1 GCF_900114915.1 Bradyrhizobium sp. Rc3b | reverse complement strand
ATTTCCGGAAGGCGCTCTTGGAGCGCACTGACATCGGCCGGGGCGAGGTTCCAGCAGCCGAGCTCGAAACCTACCCTCTTGTCCGCCAAGCCCAGCCGCCGAAGAACGTCGGCGCACACTTTGGCAAAGTCTGGCTGCTCCGTATAGCAAACGATATCGTCGATGTGGCTTTCTGCCCGAACGCCAGTCAACTCATATTCGCGGACCACATATGTCGGCGCTCGCTCCGGCATGAGGATCAACGGGAACGGCATGAAGTACGCGCCCATTCCATCGTATCCGCTGAGATACCGGAGATGACCATGGGCGGTGACCACGACTGCGTCGAGGTCAGCTCACGCCACTGCTCCAAGCACCTTCTTCTGCCGCCGCTCGTATTCTGTTTTAGGGAAGACGGGGCACCGGTGAAAGGGATCGCTTTGAGCGCGGTCATAGATCAGCTCCTTTTCGTAACCACTGACGTTTCGTTAATCAAATTTGACGGGACCGACACCCGCATCTGCCACTCTTGATTCCAAATACCTGTGAAGCGATCTTGATGCGCCGATCCCCACATTCGAATTCATTGACTCGATGAAAGTTGTGCTCTTTGCCAGCTGCTATGGATGCGCTTGCCAAGGCACAGCGGCGGAAGTGCATGTGGAGCGATGCGAGCGTGGCGGAGTGAGCACTATGAGACATCACTGAAACTGGTTTATCGGCAGGCAACTAGCTTCTAGACCTAAACCCCTCAAGCGCTTGTCGATGTACCAAGTGCGCTCTCCAAAGAACCATCTCGTTCCAATCCGGCTTTTGGGGATAGAAATGGCGCTTGGTGGCATTCCGAATCTGACGTCCGAGTTCCGAATCAACCGCGTCCGGTCTGTACCTAAACAGCCAGTGTTCATCGCTCAGTATTCTCGAACTAGTGTAGGTTCCATACTCTAGGGCTACATAGGTGTGCCTATCCCCCAAGATACGCTGCCAATACTCATCTTGTGTCCCATGCAAGTTAACGGACGAAGAGGTTCCTAAATCTGGCAGTGTTACCGACGGCCCAAAGATTTTTGCAGCTCGCTCGTATCCCTTTAGTCCGGACGGCTGCTCGCATTGGAGCTCTCCGTACCCGTAAGGACCAAGCCCGGTGTGGTAATCGATGATGACGACGTTATCGCGCGCCGCCACATCAAAGTCGGCCACTATTTTTTCGAGGGTCAGCCGGGCTTCCGTAGGTTCAGTTCCGCCGTAAAACAGGCCACCCGGCTTAGTGTACTGGCCACGGGACCTCGCTGATCGGTAAGTCATCTCGCCGTGCCGCTTGCGATATTCGGCAATCGCAGCTTCGGCGCGGCTGATTCCCTCCTCCGTCCTATCCGCAGGAACGAAAAACTCGTCCAACTCTTCATACTCGGGACTTGGCGGCATCGGCTTTGAAAAGTCGATAAAGTTACGATTGAGGTCGCACCCTTCTGCCGTCGACCTACGATCCCAGGCAAACCCGTAGCAGTTCAGCGCGTGAATAAAGAGCACCGCCGTCGACGGCGGAAGCTCCTCGTGCAACTTTGCTTGCAAGAACAGTAGCTGCGCTGCGGAGCCATGGTAGCCCTCTGGTCCGTGGGTGCCGGAAACCAGGACCAGGAGGTTCTTGGCATCTGCGGAGCCGAAATATGCGGCATCGGTAAAGAGCGCCTCGCCGGACGGCCCTTCTGCACTACAGCGATACGCCTTCGACGTCGGTGCCGCTGCTAAGAATTTCTCCCTAGCTTCGAGATAGGAATCAGAAAAACTGAGCGCAACAATTTGCTGAGCGATGTCAAAATTCACTGCCTTCCCTCCGCCCTTAGTTCGCCCTCCGGATGCGGGGCGAACAGCGAAAACCACTCGACCTCTCGTGAACGATCGCACGCGACTCTCGCGGTGACTTGACCAAGTTGGTCAGTGCTTCGAAAGGCTACCAATTCCCCTTGCCGAATTTCTGCAAGGTAGGGCGCTTCCTTCGCGAATTTCTGCGTCCGGTTGAAGCAACATGAAGGCCTTCCTACGACGTGGGTGGTTAAGCAACTTCGAGCCGACACGCTATTGGCGTCAGTGTGGTAGCCTTCACACTCGAGCCAGGCCCTCAACGAGGTGCAACTCACTGCCCAGCGCGCCGATTTTTCATCGGATTTTCATGTTAGCCGGAGTCGACCCACTGCTGAAGATTGCCCGCCGCGATTTGGGGGTTACTTATCGTCTATAAGCTCCTCACTTCTACAGCCGGATGTTAGTTGCGGCGTTTCCAGCCGTGAAACAGCAAGAACGGTGACACCAACAATCGCGTTGAAAAACTGCGGGCGCTCACAATTCAGTGGCGCCCGCAGCGATTGCTGATCGCGTAGCAAACTCCCTCAGACGATTGAGGCCAAGGTAATCCTGCAGAGCGTGGTAATGTCGTAGACAGGCAGACCCGTCATTCGGCGGACCGCCGGGGCAGACAACGGCATCGCCGTGCACTCAAACAGAAATGCCGCGATATCTGGATGAGACTCACGTAGTCGGGCGGTGCACGCGACGACATCCTTCTCGACCTCCGCCATATCCGTCGGCGGCGGGGGTCGCATATTCTCATTTCGCACGAGCGCGCTATGTTCGATCCCTCCGACGACCACCCGGGCCCGTGCAGCTGGATCCGCGATCCCGAGCATGTCCTCGCTTAGGTGTTTGGGTTGGGCGACCACAACCGCGAGCTTAGCGTCGGCCGGCAATTGGCGCAGTAGCACAGGTAGCAGCAGTAGACTCGACGTCACCACTGGTACATTCACGGCCGCAGCCACAGCCGCTTGGTGTCGAATGAAGTAACCACAGTTGGAGCTTATTGCAACCGCACCGCGCTCGACTAGGCGCTTCGCTGCAGCCACGCAGGCAGGCTCCAGCTCTGGCGCGCCAGGGACCACAAGGTCCGCCCACGCACCGACAACGCTTTCCGAAATAACGGGAAAATCGTAAGTTGCTGAACTCATCAAGTGGCCGCGTACTGGCGCCCGCGGCATAGCGTCCGACGGCCCACCCCGTTCCAGATTAAGAATTCCGAGAGAGCGCTGGGTTTGAGATGCCATTCAGGACTCCGTTAGCTTCGGCTTATGATGAAACATCGGAAAACATTATCGCGACGGTGCGCCGGGATCGCGCAAAGTAGCCGTTCGTACGCAACAATTCTACACTTGAGCAGGAGAGTACAGAGTTTTCCTGCGATCAGCTCTTCTCACAGAACCAGCCATCTGTTGAGCGACGGCTGCTCCGCGCGTCAGACGCCCTTCAGAGAGAGGCCGAGCAACCCGGAACATCAACTCGGCAGTAGCCCTTGCGTAACGGTGCTCGTCGAACTTTGCTCGTCTTCGATCTAATCAAACGGAAACGGATCGGTAAGCGCGGGGTGAACCTCCCGGGAGCGCACCTTAGGACAGCGCCCGAACAGTCGTTGCGATTGCAGGCCTGATTCGTGAGACGACTTGCCAGACGGATGATCAGGTGCGTCGCCAGCAACTCGCGATCACGCGCGGCAAGTGTCAATAAGAGCCTCGGCCACAGCCTATTGGCTGTTCTCACTCACTCCAATCTGAGGATGCCCACTATCGGCCCTTAGCGTATGAGGACGGCACCCCGATTTCCCTGTTAATCAGCGTCCAAAATTTCGTTTCGATGCCAACCGGAGGCTTTCAAGTCGCACGATGGCTTCAGCACGAAGCTAGCACTCGCCTGCAAGATAGGGCCATGATCGTCGCGAACTTTAATTGCGATGTGGTGATGCGGCCTATTTCTGGCCCATCCGCTGGCCATCTCCGCGAGCGCCGCGGTCGCCTCCTCGCGTGCAGCGTCGCTATGGGGTAGCTCCACACCTTCATCGTCGCGAATGAATTGGCTGCCGTGCTGGATATCAAAATAGTATCTCTTCATGGTCGTCTCCAACAGCTTTTGCTGTCCACTCGATGCTGCTGCCGCCCTCAAGGCGCTGCTGCATAGCCCCTACCTTCGAATCGAAATAGCGAGGCGCACTCTCCTTGTGCTCCAAGCCGTCTAGGAGTTGCCCGGACTACAGCGCTGTCCGCCGCCACCGGCGCCCAATAACGCCACAGCCTCCGCTACAGGTGCGGGAAGCAGCCCTATATCAAGACAAATGCGAGTAAGCTGGTGCAGAGAAGCGCGACGCCTGCTGCGGTAAGGGCCAAGAGGCTACCCGAGACAAGATCATGATTATGCATGAACGGTCCTCGATTTCGGCAGAGACGAGGAAGCCGTCTCTACCTTCCTCCATTCGACGATCAGCATTCTTGCTCAAATTCGACGCACAGTTCCTGCGGTTGTGGAGGATGACCGCATCTTTTCATCTCGATTATCGCGACGCTCGCCGTATTGCGGATATCGTTTTTTGGAAGGAAACGCGATCAGGTATTGACTTCCTGCCCGCGCGTGGCACCGATCAACATGACCTACCCATGCAAGAGAACAAAGTAGCGACAACAAGCTGCGCGTCGCCCTGCATGCGAAACATGCCTCGACGGTACGACACACTAAAAAGCAACAACGTTATCTACGATGTTTGGTCGACGTGCGGGCCCATTCGTGGCGCGGTCACGCGGACGAACTCAATGCCGAACCCCTGCCGACGGCGGAAGCGCCGCCCTATGATGGAGCGTAGCACGCATCGCCGAGTGGGCGGGCGATCCCCCGCTCTCGGAATAAGAGCTTATCAGCTTCTGCCGCCAGGAACGCCTAAGTCGGGCGGTTTCTTACTCTAGACGGATCGGGTTTTCCGATATGATTGTGATATGGGGCGCCTATTTCCTGAATCAGGTCTGCAGAGCTTTCCGACGACGGAGACGTCGATCCCTCCCACCGGATAAATCTGCCAAGCTTTAGTCAGTTGGCAGTTCGACCGAATTGACGAAGAAAGACTCCCGTTCTGACGTGCTTTAGCAGAGCCCGTCTGACCAGCGATCAATTTCGTGACGAACCTGCGCCGATTTCCCGCCGATGCGGGCCTCTCGAGACGTACAGATATCGAATTCGAGAAATCGTTGCGTTCCACGTGAAATCGGGCTGCGAGGCGGAAAGAACTTAAAACTCCGGACCGCGGAGCGGCTCGCCAATCTAATGGCGGTCTTCTGCATTCTCAGCTGGCGCGTCCTCTGGCTCACCATGCTCAATCGCATCGCACCAGACACGTAACCGAAGCTCGCGTTGACAAACACCGAGATCGTATTGCTTGATCAACTCATCAGCGGCGCCAGTCATCGACGATGTCGCCCTGGAACCCCTGCTTTTTACCTCGCTAAGCTTGCACGTCTAGGTGGCTACTTGGCCAGGGCCGGCAATCCGCCAATCCCAACGGTAGGCCCTCAACAGTTACGAAGACTGGAACGCATCAGCATTCCGCAGATCGTTTGATGGCTCCAACGGCCATCCTAATTCCGGCCGCTGTTGGCGCTCTTGGTCAGGCCGATAGCGCTCGTGTTCGCGCGTGGTAGGAGAATTCCGTCGTATCCTGAATGATGAGTATTGGGACTGTACAAATATCGTAACGCGCGTGCGTGGCGACGAAGTGGCCGCTAAGAATGTCGGCTTCCTCCATGCGCTCATTGGCGAAGAAGCGGAAGGCCGCCTTGGTGTTCGCCCAGTCCTGGCAGGCGAACGGTATTTCTGCCCATGCCGTCACCAATTTGCTTCAACTGCTCGCCAAATCGCTGACTAAGACGGGCATCCTTGAAAACTGTCTTGTCGATCTCGCGCTCTGTCCAGTGTTCGACGACACTTTCATCACTATCATCTTGGCAACCTGACGACCAACGAGACGTTGTTCCGCTTGAAACATGAAGGCACCCCGTCGTCGCGATTCAAGCGCCACCACAAAGCGATTCATCCGATTCAAGCTTTTTCGATTAGCTAGGGCTACTGCCATCGGATCATGCGTGGGCAATTGAAGCGCCCGGGAGGCATACGCAGTTGCCGTCGTTAGCAACAGTGCGTCGTGTGCCGCTGAGTTGCGCGGTGCCGTACTCCATCAGCACTAAACAAAGTGAGCTGCATTACCGGCAACGGCAGCGGTCTCCGGCACCCCAGCCGACACTCGCCGCCTGCGATTCAATCGAATGTTCTAGCGGACATCATTGACGCTCGCCGAAGCGCGTTTAAGCAATGGGTAACTCAGAGCAGCGCAGCCTGTTGTGTCCCGCCGCCGCGAACAATGCACAATGCTGAGCGGCATCGGCCGCCTCCACCGAACGCTGAGAGGACGATGCCGCCAGAAACCTGCGGCCACAATGCGACAAACATCACGGTATTCCACGCGCACTCCGCGCATCGCATTTGCGCCAAACGCGATCAGCGCTGGGTTGGCGGCGCGTAGCTTGTTTTGACTCCGCCACGTCACGGTGTCTGCTTTCACGCGACGCAGGATTTGGATTGCTCGGCTCTTGATGGGGCAGCGGGTCCAATCCGATTGAGACCTTACAGAGCCTTCTTTCCGATCTGCTTCGCGCAACTGTCGCCTTATCGCCAATCCACATCAAATACGAGCACATCCGAGGCCGAAAAGAGCGCCCGCACACATTGTCCGGGGGCGAGCCCCGTGATCTTCCCAACATTCTTCCGGATCGCTAGCAAACGGACTTTTCCAGGAAGCTCAACAACAACATGCACGTCAGGGCCTAGAGATGCCACGTCGAGAACAACACCCGCCATGCTGTTATGTTGCGCGTCGCTAGGCGCCTCAGGAGCGGCACTATCCACGAGCTGAATGTGTTCCGGTCGCACGCAAAGATCAGCGCCGCCGTTGTAACCGGATGGCGACGACTTCGCCCGAATCTCAACTCCATCGCCGGTAAGATAAGACGTGAAGCCCGCGCTCGATTGGCCGCTCCTGGTTGAATGGAACCAATTTGACCGTCCGACGAACTCAGCAACAAACTTGTCGGCAGGCGATTGATAGATTTGCGTCGGAGTCCCACGCTGAACGATCTTGCCTGCATGCATGATGACGACTTCGTCTCCCAGGCTCAACGCCTCCTCTTGATCGTGCGTGACAACGATCGTTGTGGCACCGACAGATCTGAGAATTTCCTTCAGCTCAATGCGCAATTCGAGGCGCAGCTTAGCATCGAGTGCCGACAACGGCTCGTCGAGAAGAACAATCTTGGGATCGGTTGCGAGCGCCCGCGCAAGCGCAACACGCTGCTGCTGTCCGCCACTGAGTTGATTAGGGTATCTGAGCTCCATTCCTGCGAGTTGTACGAGCGACAACATCTGCTTAACCCGAGAAGGTATCGCAGCTGCCGCCGCTCCTCGGTACCGCATTCCGTAGGCAACATTCTGGGCCACTGTCATGTGGGGAAAGAGCGCATAATCCTGAAACAGCAGTCCTACGTTACGCTCATAGGGCTTCAGTTCCCCGACATCCTCGCCCGCAATTTGAACGCTCCCTTCATCCGGGGCGGCAAAACCTGCAATGATGCGCAGTGTAGTCGTTTTGCCACAGCCGCTCGGCCCGAGGAGCGAAAGCACCTTTCCTGGCTCTAGCTCCAGAGAGAGGTTTTCGACCGCAGTGAAGCCACCATACTTTTTCGTGACGTCTTTCAGTTCAAGAACATTCATCTACCGAATCCTATTGGCTCCATGCCCCATTGCGCGCTCGAGCCCGAGCACTCGGTCAAGCACGATCAGTAGAACAAGCGTAAGGCTTATCATTGCTACTGCGGCCGCAGCGATGGTCAGATCGAAGTTCGACTTTATGAGGGTGGTGAGCGCGAGGGGAAGCGTATACGTCTGGAAGTCACTCAAGAACAGGCTGATAGTGACATCGTCCATGGAGGTCGCAAAAGCAAATATCGCTCCCGCCGCAATACCATTCTTGGTGAGCGGCAACGTGATAGTAAAGAAGACTTGGCGTTCGTTCGCACCGAGCGATAATGCCGCCTCACGTAGCGTTTGGCTGATCCCGGCAAGGCCGACCAGCGTCATTCTTATTGTGAAGGGAAGCGTGATGATCAGGTGACCGGCAAACAGTTTTAGAAAGGCCGGTAGCTGGTGGAAAGCCGCAAAGAACATGAGCAGACCAAAACCAATGATCACTCCTGGCAAGACGAGGGGTGACAGAAACATGGTAGTGACAACGTCGCGCAATCGCGGAGACATCCAGCTAATCGCCAATGCGGCCAGCGCTCCAATGCCTGCCGCCGCCGCAGTTGTGGCAATGGCCAGCAGCAGACTGGTTTTGAAGCCCTCCCATATGTAGGCATCCTCAAAGAGCCTGCCGAACCATTGGGTCGAAAGCTCGGTCGGAGGGAATGGGCCGATGTAGTCGCGCCCATCGAATGCCATCAGCACGGTTACGACGACCGGGAACAGCAGGAACAGCGCTGTCACCGCAACGATCGCAGTCACGGCAATAGCAAGAAGAGTGTCGATGCGTCGCTTGCTGAGCATCGGCTTCGCGCTGACGAGCGCCTTTGTTCTGAACGTCACGTCCGCGTTAAGCCTCTCTTTGGTGCTGAGCATCTTATTCTCACGCTCGCTCAAGGGTCGTCGCCAATCTGGACATCACAAGGATCAAAAGCAACGCGAGGACCATCATGACAATCGAAATCGCTGCGCCGCTCGGATAATTGGCGACCTCGCTGAACCGGCTATAAATAAGATTCGAAATGAACAGGATGCGCCCTCGCCCGAGGATCAACGGTATGACGAACGCGCTTACGCCAAGGGTCATTGAGACCAAAAATGCCGACACAATCCCTCGCATGGATAAGGGGATCGTTACGGTAAGGTGAGCCGCAAGTGCAGAGGCACCAAGAGACATAGCCGCCTCAGTCAACCGCGGGTTTAGATTTTTGATCGCCCCGATCAAGATCAGAATTGACATCGGTATGGAATATTGAAGCAATCCCGCGAGGATCACAAAATTGATATACATCCGACTGTTGGTATCGATATCGATAATCGACATCAGCGGAGCGAGCACTCCGGCGGAGCCGAAAGTCAGCTCAAGCGCATAGACCCGCACCAGAGAGCTTAGGAACATGAGCCCGACAATCGCGGAGATCGCCGCTTTCTGCATCCATGCAAATTCAGTTCTCGCAATGCAATAGGCAATCGGCAAAGCAAAGACGATCGAGACGGCTGACGAGCAGATCGCTAAAACGTATGTCTGGGCAAAGTATTGCCCATAGACCGGTTGAAAGAGCTCTGCATAGTTTGCGAGAGTGAGCGGACCTCCTTCGACCGACCCAATCCGACCGGGCTCGAACGTGTGGAAACTCTCATTGAGCACGATCAAAATCGGAAACACCAAGAAGAGAACGAACACTGCCGCTGCCGGAAGCAACAGTAAGAGTTTAGATCTCGCAGCCCTCATTCGCTCTCTCCAGGCAAACGCCCACCGGCGTATGATATTATTAGCGCGTCCGGCCGCTAAAGCAGCGGCGCGATTTCTTGCTCCCACCGCTTCATCCAGGTGTCTAACTGCGATGAGAGAAAGGCCCAGTCCGGAATGTACACGTACTCTTCCATCTCTTCGTTATTGAATATGATGGGCTTGGCTTCGTCCGCTATCTTTGATTTCATATTGGCAGGCACACCTTGGATGGCCTTGTTGAACTCCGCGTTGTTTTCCGGAGAGATCGCAAAGTTCGCAAACTTAAATGCCGCGTCCGTGCGACCTCCCTTCAGAACGCACCACCCTTCCTGTAAAACGAAGGCCCGGAAACCTGATTGCTTATCCATTTTGCTTAGGAGTCGGGTCTTAAACTGACGCCCCACCCTAAGGGCGCCGGAACTCGACGCCATGCTTATACAAGTCTCGCCGGAAGTGAGCGAACTTGAGATGTCGACGTCCGTGGTCGCGACACGCCCAATGTTTCCGCTGCGTGCCAGTTTTTTCATGAACTCCCATCCGGGCTCCATATTTCTCTCATCGCCACCATTATGCAGCGCCATCATTACTACTTGGAGGTTGTTGCCCAGTGTCGGGACGGGGAAACAGATCTTTCCCTTTAGCCGGGGGTCCAAGAGATCTTCAATCTTGGTGATCTGAAAAGGAACTTTGTCTTCCAGATAGTACCAAATGTACGCTGTAGTTGTGCGGGGAATATTTACGATACTTCCGGCGCTGTCCTTGACCAGCAGCTTACGTGGAATGTCTGCCAGATTGGGAACCCTGTCCTGCGTCACCGGCTCTGCCCAGCCCTCGCGGGCAATCGCCTGCCACGAAGCATCCCAGCCGGTCAGGAGGTCAACACCTGGCCGCGGCCAAGTAGCTTTGATCTTGGGCAAAATCGCCAAGGCGCCGCCCGCGTGCAGCTGCCAATTGATTTTCACATCTGACTGTTTGGCTGCAAGCTTCTTCATCTCGTTGCCGTAGTTGCCACCCCACTCGACCGCAGTAATGGTCTCCTCAGCGCGGGCGTCCACAGCGCTTGCTAATGACATGCCAGTGCCAAGAGCGGCGGCGGAGGCAGCACTTTTCAGAAATTCGCGACGCGATGTGAACATGGTCGGTTCTCCCTAGTGAGGTGCATAGCTGACTTGTTCGGCAGCATAGCACCCCGATCCGGGAGGAAATTAACAAGAGCGCGGGGTAGTCTCGCATAAATCCGGCATTTTCCGCAAAATTCTAATGTTTCGCGTCGCATGGCCCGAGGCAGGGCGATCCTCCGATCGCCAAGTCTTCGCAACGTAAGCAAATGCGACGGCGTGGTAGCTGCGATTTCGCCGCTCACCCGCTTTCCAGGATCATTTCGCAACATGCGGGAAGCTGGACGATCACGCGGGCGCTCAGACAGTCAGGTGCACTCTTCCACCAAACAAATGCGTGATGTAGGAGCTCGTGTCGGCAAATGGACGCAAGATATTTGCGCCACCTGAACTGATTTGAAATGGCGCGGCAGAGGGAGCGACTGAGCTCATCGTTGATCTTTCGGTAATGCGAACTCCAGCATCACTATCACTTGCGACGTACACCTGATCAATGCGCCTTGCGCAAAAGGCCGATACACTGTCGGCATTGAGTTCTCCCTCCGAGATTAACGTGGCAACTTCATCTACAGCTCTATGTTGGTGCGGCATCGATGGTGAATTGATGATCATTCAGGTTCGCTCTATGGTAATGGGCCTGATCGGCGGCGGGATCTCAGCGCTAATGCCCGTTGTAGCTCGCGATCTGCTGCATGGTGGCGCAAAAACTTATGGCATGATGTTGAGCGCCTTCGGTCTAGGCGGGGTGATCGGTGCGATTAACATTACCGAGGTCCGTAAGCGCATGACCGGCGAGGCAATCCGCGCGTGTGCGCCGTCGATGGGTTGGGGCAATTATCGCAGTAGCGCTAAGCAGCGAGCCGATATTAACAAGGGTCGCTCTGTTCCTTGCGGGTGTCGTATGGATGATTGCGCGGGCGCTATTTAATATTGGAGTGCAGTTGTCGGCACCGCGCTGGGTCGCCGGCCGTTCGCTTGCGGCCTACCACGCAGCGGGATCAGGTGGGATCGCCGTGGGCAGTTGGGCGTGCGGATACTTGGCTAATTTCACCGGTGTCCAAACAACTCTCCTGATTTCGGCCGGCCTAATGCTGGTGTCACCGATCTTTGGGCTCTGGCAACGCATGCCGCGCATCACCGCTGGCGAGCAAGACACTGAGATGCTGGCTGATCCCGCAGTTCGCCTTCAACTATCCGGCGCAGCGGGCCGCTAGTCGTCGAAATTGAACATCGTGTAGCACAGGAGAGTGCGCGCCTTTCACAACGTGATGCAGGACTTGCAATTGTACCGACAACGCAGTGGCGGTTATGGCTGGTCCGTTGCCCGCGACATCGCGGACCCTGAACTTAGGATTGAACGTTATTACTGTCCGACGTGGCCGGATTATCTACTGCAGCGCAACCGCTCGACGCAGTCCGAGCGGGCCCTGGATCAACAGGCGGCGGCTTTTCACGCTGATCCAGAACCCGTGCGCGTCCGCCGTATGCTAGAGCGCCCGTTCGGTTCGGTGCGGTGGAAGGAAGATGAACCTGATCGCGCCGCGAGCGAAGTGGTGCACGGCCAACCGCTGATCGGAGCTGATGAGCTTGCCAAGGTCAGGCGCGTATCGGCGAGCCGGAGCAAGGATCAAGGCAGCTTTAGCGTAACCGGTATGAGCTCCCGTCCGCAGTGATCAGAGGGCGCGTGCGTGGCGGATCGGCATCCAGTATTGGCGTAGCGCCTCGAGGGCCGCTGGAATATCGAGGTGGGCGTTGCGGAGAAAGTCCTCGGTCTCGCGGCGGTCCGAGCAGCGGACGGCCCTGATCGTCGCGACAGCGCAGCAGGACGCGTAGCAGCAGGCCGTGATTGACGTTGCTCGTGTCCAGCAACGGCGCCCACGCCGACAGCCTGAGCCGCATGGGACGCGCATCGATATCGCCACTCACTTCACGCCGCTGCATCGGCGCGAAGAGGCGTGGTCGAAAGCGTCTTGCTGATCTCATTAT
This sequence comes from Bradyrhizobium sp. Rc3b, assembly GCF_900114915.1. Taxonomy (GTDB): domain Bacteria; phylum Pseudomonadota; class Alphaproteobacteria; order Rhizobiales; family Xanthobacteraceae; genus Bradyrhizobium. The sequence goes on along the minus strand of NZ_FOUS01000035.1, from coordinate 3,147 downwards.
GATGCAGCGCGACGGCGGAAATCGCCGCGAACTCCGGGGCGCCTCCGTGGTCGAAGGCAGCGGCATCGATGGCGAGCAGCGGGCAGATCCAGTCGAGTGGGCTCATCGATACCGGTCCGGTCACGATCGCGGCGACGTAGCCGTCGAGCGTGGGAATGCTGGTGGCGACAGGATGCCGATCAACGCGAGCCTGGAGCATCACTCGAGCTCCTCAAGTGGCATCGCGTGCCGCCATCGACGACGCTGCTTATGATGACGCGGGCTCATGCCGCGGCCTGTGCGGTGCGCTGGCGCGCCGCCTTCCAGTTCCAGGCGGGCAGCTCGTGCGGCTGATGGCTCTTGGTTCGCCCGGACACGATGCGCTAAGTACGTCGGCCAGGTGGCCCTGCGGATCGAGTTCGTGGAGCTTTGCCGTGTTCACAAGCGACGCCACGATCGCCCAGCTCTCGGCGCCGCCCTCGCTGCCCCTGAACAACGAGCTGCGTGTTCCCATGGCAATCGGGCGCATGGAACGCTCGACCGTGTTGGTATCGACCTCGACGCGGCCGTCGCCGAGAAACAGCGTCAGGCCACTTCAGTGATTGAGCGCATAGTTGATCGCCTCTGCCAGCTTCGACTGGGAGAAGAGCTGGCCCACGATCTCGGTCAGTCGCGCCTTCAGCGCCGCCATCAACGCTGCGCTCCTGGTCCGGCGGATGGCCAGCCGCTGCTCCGCACTGTTGCAGCGGATCTCCGCTTCGATCGCATAGACCGCCCGCAGGCGTTCGATCACCTCGCGCGCAAACGGCGACTGCGTCGTTTGGAACACCTCGGCGAATTTGCGTAGGGCATGGGCGAGACAAAAGGCGAGCTGGATCGCGCCGCCGTGGTCGCGGGCGAGCGCCTTGTAGGCGGCATAACCGTCCACCTGCAGAATGTTGTCCGGCGATCTCCTCGGTGCCGCGTCGGCGAATACGTAGGCCACAGCGGGGCGAAGGGCCACCCCGTGGCCGGTCATCCATGGCATGCGCCCAGAACTGGCAGAGTGCGAGTGCGATGTCGTCCGGGATCGAGCACCGGCATCGAAGTCTCGTCGCAGAACACGCGCGGCGAGGCTCGGATTGTGCGCAGCTGGAGCTCATAGCGGCTCTTGAGCCACCAGGCCACACGTTTCACCCAGGCGGCAAGCGTCGACCGATCAAGATGGACGCCCTGGCCGGCCAGGATCTCCACCTGCCGGTACAGCGGCAAATACCAGGCGAACTTCGAGACCACCACGTGAGTCACGAGCGCGGTCGAGGCCATGCCGCTCTCGATCAGGCGCGGAAACGCGTTCCATCGCCGGGATCACGTCAGGCACCTCGCTGACGTCCTCGCCGATCTTGTGGAGCTGGCCCTGGCATCCCGAGCAGGCGGTCGCCTCCGGCTCAAGCACCTGCTCACAGCGCAGCAGGTGCTTGGGCAGCGCGCCGATGTTGCGGCGCGCCTTCTTGCGTAGCCTATCAGACGGCTTCGCCGCCGGCGCATCGTCGTTGGCAGACACAGGCGGAGTGGCGCCGGTCTCGAGGTCGTCAAGCTCAAGCGCGAGTTGCTCGGCCACGAGCGCGGCAAGCCGTTCCGAGCGCTTCCCGAAGAGCATCTCCTTGAGCGTCCGCATCGCCACGCGCAGCTCCTCGTTCTCGACGTCAAGCGCGAGCACCATCTCGGTCAGAGCAGCCGCCGGATCGGTCGGGAGAGCATCGGGGCGAATCATATGATCGAACGATACATGCGCCCACTCCATGTTCCAGCGAAATCCTCACCTCTCAGCAACAACGGCCGGCTGCTTCACAGGCTTGGGAGAGACACGCGTCCACTCCAGTCCGTCGAGCAGCATCGCGAGCTAAGTCGCACTTAGATGTACCACACCGTCGCGGATCGGCGGCCAGTGAAACGCCCTGCTGCAACCACTTCGTCACCAGCACCATGCCGCTGCCGTCCCACACCAAAAGCTTCACTCTGTCCATGCGTTTGCTGCCGAACACCAAGACGTCGCCACAATACGGGTCGCACGCAGCGCTTCGCTCACCAGCGCCGACAGCGCGTGCACCGACTTGCTGAAATCGACCGGCTGTGTCGCCAGCACCACCTTGAGGTCAGACCGCAGCGCAATCAACGGATGTCCCGAAGCGCCGACAGCACAGTCGAAAGCGTCGCCAGCTCCACGCCCGGCGCAACCCGGATGCGCGCCCCACCCCGTTCGATCTCGATCACTCCGCAGGCCTTCACCGGCGGCGCGGCGATCTCCAAAGGCCTCGTCTGTGCTGGCGAACTGCGCTCGGACTCGGCGGCCGTCTCGCCGTCGCTCTCGGCCCCAATTTGGATCGGCACGAAGCTAGACGCCTTGCCGGCTACCACCGGCGCAACCTGGCGTCGTCACACCGTGAGCAGCCCGCGGGATAGGCCATTGCGTCTCGCCACCTCGGAGATGTTCGCACCTTCCTCAAAGCTCTCCGCCGCGATCCGGGCCTTCTCCTCGCCAGTCCATCGTCGCCGTAGGCGCTCCCCGGTGATTACCTCGACGCGACGATAAGAATCGCCTTCCTGCCTGGCATCAAGCATGGCATTTGCCATCGTTCCACCTCCACCGAACCGCTCATGTCAGGCAGTATGGCGCGCAAGCCGAGGGATGGCTAGGTGAGGGCGTCACGCCGGTTACGTTTATTGTGAAGCGCGTCGGCTGAGCGCCTCCAGGTGTAAAGGCCTCTGCTGACGCTGACCCTGCGATCTACAAGAAGAAAGCGGGCGGTGCGACCGCCGGCTAATTGGTGCATCCATGATCTGCTTAGTCACTAGGTCCGATAGAGCGTATGTGGTGTACGACTGAGGATCTCTGCACCACGTTCGGTCACTAGGACGGTCTCGCTGCAGCCAAACAGGTAATCGTCTTTCCCGAGGAGAATGACTGGCATGTGAAGAGTCATGCTGGTCTCAAGGATGTCGATTGCGCCGGGCTCCAGGCTGACGTTGCCACGTTCGTTCCAGGGGGCACCGGTTTGGTATCCAACCCGATGATTAAGGGCCTGTGGTCGCACGGATCGCTCAATCACTTTGCGCGCTGCGGCATCCACTTCTCCCGCCGTCACACCCGGCTTGATCGCGACGACAGCAGCTTCAAGGGCCTCCTCG
>NZ_FOUS01000016.1 GCF_900114915.1 Bradyrhizobium sp. Rc3b | reverse complement strand
TTTGGCCGCGTTCGCCGCCAGCAATCCGTCAAGCTCTACTGCCCATCGTCCCAGCTTTGGCCGCGGCTGCACCTGCCGCTCATACTCGAAGGAGGTCTCTCCCGACCTTAGAACCTTGCGGACCGTGTTCCGTGACACCTTCAGGTCACGGGCGATCTCCTTGATCGTCTTGCCCTTGATGAAGTGCTCGCGCCGAATCCGCGCAATCGTCTCCACGACCAGCATCCTCCACCACCTGCTTTGTTACGAAGCAGGCAGCGCAACAGACCAACCTGTAGGGGGTCAATTTTGGACGCCGATCCCCCGGCTTAGGGGGTCAATATTGCAGGCCGAATGACATCCCGTTTCGGCTGCCGCGTTGGTGCGCAGGACCATTCCTTCCCGATTGAGGATCAACGCGGGCTGTCGGACCCGGTCCAGAACATCGGTCATCGCGGTGAGTGTAGTCCTGCCGACGACCGTCGCGAGCGTGGCCGTCTCGGTCAGGCGCGGCGCCAATTGGGCAAGCAGCTGCTTGTCGATTGCCTCAAACGGGCCTTCGCGGCCGGTTCGCTGGATTGTCAATGCCCACGCGGCGCTGTCGGCCCAGAAGCCGATGCCGGCGAACCAGCGGAATCCGGATGGAAACAGCAACTCGTTGTACATGGGATCGGCGCGAATCTGCTCCGGCGTCATCACATCGAGGTCGGTCACGACCTCTCCCGCCATCATGCGCGGAAAGCCCTTGGCGCGCGGGTCCCTCAGATGCCAGTTATTCCTAAAGTAGAGCTCGGTAGCCTCCGCAATCGACGCCGTGCGTGGAACGTCCGGGGTCCGGATATCGCTTTGAAGGAGTAGGGCCGCCGACGCGCCCACCGCCTTGCAGATGTCATCCATGATGTCGCGCCATGCTTCCGGATTCACGGCGGCTTCGCCAAGTCGATTGAGGACCTTCGACAGCTCCGCATCGTCGATTTTGTCGACTTTCAAGCGCGGCCCCCTCCGCCTAACCCCACGCATTTCGTTGCGAGCCCGCATGCATCCTTGCTGCATGCATGCAAGTCCCCGACATTTGGGCCCCGGAATGCGTTTCCCTGACCGGCGATGCTTCGTGAGGAGGCGGCTCGAAGCAAGCCCCCCTTGCCTGTTTTTCCTGAAAAATCGCACTTGACGAAAGTCTAGCGGATGGCTGCGGCAGGCGGCGGCGCCCGGACCGGAATGACCCATTCGGGTCATGCGTCCAGATGTGCCGGCGCTATTCCATGGAAGAGAAATATTTGCCGCACCAGGAATTGAGATGACATTGCTTTGCTTGAGTCAGTCGGATCTCGACGACGGCTTTCGGCTCCCGATATCGATCTGTGGGGATATCTGTGCGCGTCAGAGTGTCGCAGTATGTGTTGCCCGGCGCGGCGCGAATTGTTCAGCTGCGCTATCAACGGTCGCAATCCATTTTCTCGGCAGCTTAAGCGATCTGGTCAAGGCCAGCCGGGGAGGCAAGGCGATCGCTTCATTCCATCCCGTATTGTGCTGCAATTCGGTAGAGCTTCGATCCTCTGGTTTGCCGAAATCGGGCGCAATCGCAAACCTGGAACGCGCGCTTTCTCGGCTGCGCAGTCCGATTCACACTGCGCTTAAGGTTAGCAGCTGTGCTGTCTTGACGCAGTCACGCAACAATGAAAACAATTTGCAATTATCAGAAGTCCTTCGTCGCTCCGTGACAGGACTTCGCCGTTCGACGTCGGGCAACGGCGCCTCGTCGAATCGATACCCGATACAATCATAACAAGACCATTTCATTTCCAACTCGCGCCGTTGGGCTGACGGCGAACTTTTGAGCATCAGAACGTTAAAGGGGGGCTCGCCATGAGCGACCAGACGATTTTGCGCGCCAGTTTTGTCTCGGAGTCCGCGGCCTATCGCAACACCTTTGGTTGGTACAACAGCTCAACAGGGCTCGGCGGAATTCTGTTCGCAAATGCGGATTCGCAAGGGGCTGGCGCCCTCACCCCCGGTGTCTCCTATGTCGACTTCGCGGTGAACACCGCCGATCTTGGCAAGATCCAGTTCTTCCTCATTCCCGACGGCGCGGCGCCGGGCCGCAACGATGCCGACGATCTCTCCGGCGCCATCAAGGTCATCAAGCTCTCGGACGGCACCTGGGCGGTCGCCGATGTCGATGCCAACGGCAACGTCATTTACGTTGCCGGCAAGCCCGACCTGCTCAGGGGCGCCGGCGCCAATGCGTTGTTCACCGAGACCTCCAAGAACGCGGGCGGCGTCGATTATGCCTCGTCGGTCATGGGCAGCCAGCAGACGGCAGCCAAGCTCGCCGGCGACACCGCCGACGGCGCAACCGGCACCATCGCCTGGGAGGACTCCGCCGCGACGCGCAGGTCCAACGGCACCTACACCGCGCCGGGCGACGCCGACTATAACGACGCCGTCTTCCAGGTTTCGCTCGTGCAGAAACCGGTCGCCAATGCCGATGCGGTCACGATCGGCGAGGATGCCGGCGCCACCGCGATCAACGTGCTCGCCAATGACACCAACCCCGCGGGCGGGACGCTGCGCGTCACCTCCGTCAACACGCAGGGAATTTTGGGGACGGTCAGCATCGCCGCCGACGGCCACAGCATCGCTTATACGCCGGGTTCGGCGTTCCAGTCACTGCGCGCCGGCCAGTCCGCGAGCGAGAGCTTCACCTACACCGTAACTAACAGCGCCGGCCTGACATCGACAGCGACGGCGACCGTCACGATCCAGGGCGCCAACGATGCCGCAATCATCGGCACGCCTTCGGCTGCCGATGTCACCGAGGATTCCCGCAATCCGACCCTGAAGCTCAGCGGGACGATCGCGATCTCCGACGTCGATCAAGGCGAATCGGCGTTCAAGACCACCGTGGTATCCGCGGTGGGCAATTTCGGCACGCTGTCCCTGAAAGCCGACGGCAGCTACACCTATTCGATCGCCAACAGCGCCGTTCAATATCTCGGCGCCGGCGAGACCAGGGTCGAGACGTTCACGATCAGCGCGCTGGACGGCACGGCCAAGCAGGTCTCCTTCACGGTTCACGGCACCAACGATGCCGCCGTGATCGGCGCGCCCGCCTTCACCACCGTCACCGAGGACGCGAGCACGCCGACGCTGTCGGTGTCAGGCACGATCTCGATCTCGGATGCCGACCAGAACCAGTCCACGTTCCAGGCCGGCGTGATCACAGGGCAGGGCAATCTGGGCGCATTGACGCTGAATGCCAACGGCACCTACAACTATTCGGTCGCCAACAGCGCCGTGCAATATCTCGGTGCGGGCGACACCAAGGTCGAAACCTTCACCGTCAAGTCGTTCGACGGCACGGCCAAGCAAATCTCGTTCGTCATCAAGGGCGTCAATGACGCGGCGGTGATCGGCACACCCACGATTCACGATGTCTACGACAATCCGTCCGCACTCGTGCTCACCGCATCCGGCAGCATCGGAATCACGGACGTTGATCAGGGCGAAGCGGCGTTCAAGCCGGCCGTTGGCTCCGCTGCCGGCAATCTCGGCTTCCTGCTGCTGTCGGGCGACGGCAGCTATGTTTACGTCGTGGCCGAAAGCGCTGCGCATAATCTGGCGGCCGGTACCGTCAAGGTCGATACCTTCACCGTGACCGCCGTCGATGGCACCACCAAACAGGTCAGCTTCACCGTTCACGGCCCGGCCGGCGGCAACCACGCGGCGACGATCGGCGATCCCACCATTGCCGATGTGACGGAAGACCTTGCGGCGAACAACGCCGGGAATCTGACCGCCGTGGGCAGCATCTCGGTCAGCGACCCGGACGCGGGCCAGTCCTCGTTCCAGGCCGGCGTGCTCACAGGGCCGGGCAATCTCGGCACGCTGAACCTCTCGGCCAACGGCAGCTACACCTACACCGTCGCCAACAACGCCGCGCAATATCTCGGAGCCGGCGAAACCAAGATCGATACGTTCAGGGTCATCTCTCAGGACGGCAGCTCCAAGGATGTCACGTTCACAATCCACGGCGAGGACGACGGCGCGACCATCGGCAATGTTGGCGATCACGACGTCACCGAGGACGGCCAGCTGACGGCGTCCGGGCAGCTGTCCATCCTCGACGCCGACCAGAATCAGGCCGCGTTCCAAGCTGGCGAGATCACGGCACCAAGCAACCTCGGCACGGTGACGCTGCAGGCCGACGGCCACTACACCTATTCGGTCGACAACGCCGCTATTCAGTATCTCGGCGCCAACGACACCAGGACGGAGACTTTCACGGTTACGTCGGTCGACGGCACGACAAAGAACATCAGCTTCGATATCCATGGCGCGCAGGACGCGCCGAATCTGAGCGTTCAGGACTCATCGGGCGCCGCCGACGGAAACATCACGCTTCACATTGCCGCCGATAAGGTCGACCAGAGCAGCACCTTGTCGGTGAAGATCGAGGGGGTGCCGTCGAGCTTTACGGTCCAGAACGGCGCAGCGATCGGGGACGGCGCCTGGCTCGTGACGGGCGACTCCATTCAGAACGTCGTTCTGATTCCGAACCACGCCGTCGGCAGCACCGATCCGTTCACACTGCAGGTCACCGCCATCTCCGACGACGGCATTCATCAGGCGGTGAGCTCAGCCGAGCTCGCGCTGACGGTGACGTCCGGTGCCAACGAGATCAACGCGCTGGATATCGACGGCTATATCGGCGGGGCGACCGTATTTGCTGACGCCAACAACAATGGAATACTTGACGCAGGCGAGGCGTACACGACGACGCGGGCTGACGGCAGCTTTACGCTGGCGGGCGGCTCCGGTCCGCTCGTGAGTATCGGCGGCGTCGATATCTCGACGGGATTGCAGGTCGCCGGTGTGCTGAGGGCGCCGGAGGGCTCCACCGTCATCACTCCGCTGACGACATTGATCGTTGCGCTGGTCGATAGCACGGCAAACGACGAGCACCCGCTGACGGTGGACCAAGCCATCAACGCCATTGCGGCCGCGTTCAACGTCGATCTCGCCTCTGATCCCGCCAACCCCATTGACCTGCTGTCGTACGATCCCGTGCCCGCTGCGGTGAATGGCGATCCGACGGCAACGGCGGTGCTTGCGGCGGCTATCCAGGTCCAAAGCACGGTCGCCCAGGTGTCGGCCGTCGGCGTGGAGACGGGCGCGGTCATTACAGCCATTGCAGGCGCCATTACGGCCTCCCTGAGCGGGCCCGGCGCGCCCGTCTTCGATCTGGCGTCTCCGGAAACGGTTCAGAGCGTCGTCACGTCCTCCGGCGTCGACGCGGCGGCCGCCGCGACGGTTATCGAGGTCGTTGCTGCCGCGAACGACAGCATTCAGGGGGCCACGAGCGTCACCGAGCTGGCGCAGGCCGGCCAGGTCGCTCAAGGCGCGGCTGCCGAGCAACTGGCTGCGACGGATTTCTCCGACCCGGATTCGGTAACTGAGCTCACGACGCTCTATGTCGAGAATCTCGACCAGCAGGTCCAGAGTGCCGTGCTGACCCCGGTCGGGAATGCCCTGTTCGGCTCGCTCGGCGATGACCTGCTTTCGGGCGGAGCAGGCAACGATCTGATCGACGGCCAGGACGGCAACGATCGCATCAGCGCTGGTGACGGAAACGACATCCTCTTCGGGGGAGCTGGCAAGGACTATCTCGGCGGCGGCTCGGGTGACGACATCCTCGACGGTGGCCCGGGCTTCGATCGCGCCGTCTATACCGACGCAACCGGCGGCGTCACGATCAACCTCGCGGCCGGAACGGCGTCCGGCGCGGGCGTGGGAACAGATACCCTCGTCAACATCGAAGCTGCCATCGGCAGCGACTTTGCCGATACGTTCAACGCGGCGGGCTTCACCGGCGACGCCCATGTCCCGGGTAGCCCCGTCGGCTACAACGAGTTCGAAGGCAAAGGCGGCGACGACACCATCATCAGCAACACCAACAGCCAGGGTGCCGAGCTGACGCGCGTGTCCTATGTCAGCGCCACCGGCGCGGTGACGGTGGATATTGCCGCCGGCTATGCACAGGGTGATGCATCGGTCGGTCACGACACGCTCGTCGGGTCCGGCTTCAACGGCGTCTGGGGCTCTGCGTATAACGACACCATTTTGGGCAGCAACAATCCGATGTTCACCGCGGAGGTGTATTCGGGCTTTGCGGGCAACGACTACATCGACGGCCGCGGTGGCTATGACCGCGTCGACTACAATGTCGATCCGAACACCACGACGGGAATTACGGTCAATCTCGCCGCCGGATCCGTGACCGGCGATTCGACCATCGGAACCGATACGTTGCGCGGGATCGAGGCGATCCGCGGCACCAACTTCGCCGATACCTACAATGCCGTCGGTTTCGGCTCGGGCAGCGTCAATGCCGGCTCGAACGGGACGTTCAATGAGTTCACCGGTAATGGCGGTGACGACATCGTCACCGGCAACGGCTTCACGCGGCTCGGTTTCAACAACGCGACGGCTGGCGTCCAGGTCGACTTCGTCACTGGCTTTGCCACCGGCGATTCATCCGTCGGAACCGACCAATTCAGCGGCGTCAACGCCGTTCAGGCATCGATGTTTGACGACACGCTGCTGGGCGGGGCGACCAACGACACATTCACCGGCCTTGCCGGCAACGATTATATCGACGGTCGCAGCGGCTTTGACGTCTCGTCCTACAACAACATCTTCTTCATCACGGGAAGCATCACCGTCGACATGGCGGCCGGCATCGTCACCGGCGATGCATCGAACGGCATCGATACACTTCGATCGATCGAGGGCATTCAGGGCACCAACTTCGACGACACCTACGACGCGACCGGTTACGGCGCGAGTGGGGCCAATATCGGCAACAACGGGACCTTCAACCAGTTCGAAGGGCTGAGTGGTGACGACGTCATCACCGGTAATGGCAACACGCGTCTGATTTTCGCCAACGCGACCGGCGGGGTGACCGTCAATCTCGCGGGTGGCACCGCCACCGGTGACGGCTCGACCGGTCACGACACGTTCACCGGCGTCAACAGCGCCGTGGGCAGCAGTCTTGATGACGTTTACGACGCAACGGGTTTCACCGGCGCCAACGCGAACTTCAACACATTCCAGGGCAATGCCGGAAACGACACCATCTCCGGCAATGGCAATACCCAGATCCAGTATGGCAACGCGACCGGCGGTGTGAGCATCAACCTCACCGCGGGCACGGCCGATGGCGACGGCTCGGTCGGCCACGACATCATCACCGGTGGCGTGTTCAACGTTCTGGGGTCCAACTTCAACGACACCATCGTCGGCAGCGCCAGCAACGATGGCCTCTCCGGCAGCAACGGCAACGACACCCTGGATGGTCGATCCGGCAACGACTTCCTCAGTGGCGGCGCCGGTGTGGACACTTTCGTCTATTCGAGCGGCGGCGGCTTCGACTTCATCCAGGATTTCGTCCATGGCCAGGACAAGCTCGATCTGACCGGCGTCTACGGCATCTTTAGTCTCTCCGATCTGCAAGCGCATGCGGTGCAGAACGGTCCCAACACGGTCATCACGTTCAATTCGAACGACGGCCTCACGCTTCAGAACGTCGATCTGAACAGCTTGACGGCGAGCGATTTCCTGTTCGGCACGCCGGCCGCGCCGATCGTCGGCGACGACAACGCCAACGACCTCGTCGGCAGCGCCAATGCCGAATCCATCAGCGGTCTCGGCGGCAACGACCGCCTCCAGGGCCTCGGCGGCAGCGATCTCCTGGACGGCGGCTCCGGCTTCGACCGCGCCATCTATACCGATGCGACCGGCGGCATCGCCGCCAACCTCGCGGCCGGCACCGTCTCGGGACCCGGCGTCGGGAAGGACACGCTGGTCAACATCGAAGGCGTGGTCGGCAGCAACTATGCCGACACGTTCAACGCGGCCGGGTTTACCGGCTCGACCGGTCTGCCCGGCGTAGCCGCCGGCCAGAGCGAGTTTGAAGGGCGCGGCGGCGACGATAGCGTCGTCGGCGATCTCAACACCCTGGGGCAGGCAGTGACGCGACTGTCCTATCTGAGCGCATCCAGCGCGGTCACGGTCGACATCGGGGCAGGGACCGCCGATGGCGATGCTTCGGTGGGCCACGACACCTTCTCCAACGTCTCGACGATCTGGGGCTCGGCCTCCAACGACACGTTCTACGGCAGCGACAATGCGGCCTTCACCTACGAGACTTATGAAGGTCGCGGCGGCGACGACTATATCGACGGCCGCGGCGGCTACGATCAGGTCACCTACAATTCGGATACGACGACCACCTCGGGCATCTATGTTCACCTCGCCGCGGGCACCGTGAACGGCGATGCGACGGTCGGCACCGATACGATCCGCAACGTCGAAGCCGCGCGCGGCACCAATTTTGACGACACGTTCGATGCGACCGGCTTCGGTCAGGTCGGGGCGACCAATGTCGGCTCCTCCGGCACCTTCAACGACTTCGCCGGCGCCGGCGGCAACGACACCATCATCGGCAACGGCTCCACCCGCCTGAACTACCAGATCGCGGCCTCCAGCGTCAGCGTCGACCTCGAGACCAGCGTCGTCGGGACCACGAATGCGGTTACGGTTGCCGGCAGCGCCACAGGTGCGACCGAGGGCACCGACAGCTTCACCGGCGTCAATGCGGTGCAGGGCTCCACCTTCGCCGATACGCTGCTGGGCAGCAGCTTCAACAACAACTTCACCGGTCTTGGCGGCGACGATTATATCGACGGCCGCGCCGGCTTCGACGTTGCCATCTACAACAGCCTCAGCACGGTCACGGGTGGCGTCGCGATCGACATGGCGGCGGGCACGGCAACCGGCGACGGGTCGATCGGAACCGACACCCTGCGTTCGATCGAGGGCATTCAAGGCACGGGCTACGCCGACGCCTATGTGGCGACGGGCTACGGCCAGGCCGGTGCGCTCAATATCGGCAACAACGGCACCTTCAACCAGTTCGAGGGCCTCGGCGGTGACGACCAGGTCACCGGCAACGGCAGCACGCGACTGCTCTACACGAATGCCACCGGCGGCGTCACCGTCGGCCTGAACGCTGGCTCGGTCGCGGGCGACGTGTCGGTCGGGCACGACACCTTCACGGGCGTCAACAGCGTCTATGGCAGCAATTTCGCCGACACTTACGACGCGACCGGCTTCATCGGCTTCAATTCCTTCCAGGGCCTCGCCGGCAACGACCTCATCACCGGCAACGGCAGCACGCAGCTGCTGTTCGCCAACGCGACCGGCGGCGTGACCGTTAACCTCGCAAGCGGTACTGTGGACGGCGATAGTTCGGTAGGTCATGACACCATCATTGGAGGGGTGACCAGCGTTGCGGGCTCGAACTTCAACGACACGATCACCGGTTCTGGCGGCAACGACCAGCTGTTCGGCAACGGCGGCAACGATCTGCTCAGCGGTGGTGCCGGCAACGACGGCATGAACGGCGGCATCGGTGCAGACACCTTTGTCTACGCTGCCGGCGGCGGCGCCGATACCATCGGCGACTTCCTGCAGACGGACGCCGACAAGATCGACCTCACGGGGATCCCTGGTGTCTCGACCCTTGCCGACATTCAGGCGCTCTCTACACAACAAGGGCCGAACACGGTCATCAACTTCGGCAATGGCGACACCCTCACGCTGCTGAACGTGACGCTGTCGAACCTCACGGCTGCCGACTTCATCCTGGGGCAAGGCGTGAATCTCGTCGGCGACGCTGGCGCAAATACGCTGGTCGGCACCGCCTATGCCGACAGCCTGAGCGGCCTCGGCGGCAACGATCGCCTCAAGGGCCTCGATGGCAATGATCTGCTCGATGGCGGCCTCGGCTTCGACCGCGCCGACTATGTCGCTGCAATGGGAGGCGTTACCGCAAATCTCGCGGCAGGGTCCGTGACAGGTCCAGGGGTCGGCACTGACACGCTGGTGAATGTTGAGGGGATCGTGGGCAGCGACTATGCCGACACGTTCAACGCGACCGGTTTTGCGGGCGATACCGGTATTGCCGGGACCAATGTGGGCTTCAACGACTTCGAAGGCCGCGGCGGGAACGACAGCATCACGGGCGCGATGAACAGCCTGGGTGCGCTCCTGACGCGCATCTCGTATGCCAACGCAACGGGCGGCGTGACCGTCGATTTGGCGGCCCATTCGGCGACGGGAGATGCTTCGGTCGGTACCGATATCCTGGTGGGCTCGGGCTTTGGGGGAGTTGTCGGCTCTGGGTTTGGCGACCAACTGCTCGGCAGCACCAACGGCGCCGGAACCGTGGAAATCTTCGAAGGCCGCGCCGGCGATGACTTCATCGACGGCCGGGCTGGCTTCGATCGGGCGGACTACGCGCTCGACCCGGCCGCAGTGGGCGGGATCAACGTTCAACTGGCCTCGGGAACCGTGACAGGCGACGCCGCGACGGTCGGCACCGACACGCTGCGATCGGTCGAGTCAGTGCGCGGCTCGAACGCTGCGGACGTCTTCAACGCCGTTGGCTTCAGCGGGGGCAGTCAAAATGCCGGTTCCAACCTCACCTTCAACGAATTCATCGGCATGGGAGGTAACGACAGCATCACCGGTAACGGCAACACGCGCGTTGCATTCACCAACGCCACCGGCGCGGTGACGGTCGATCTGCTGGCAGGTACTGCAAGCGGTGACTTATCCACGGGCAACGATACGTTCGGCGGCGTCAACGCCGTGATGGCCTCGATGTTCAACGACACCATCAGCGGCAGCGATATCACCACGGCCACGGAGACCTTCACCGGACTTGCCGGTGACGACTTCATCGACGGCCGCGGTGGCTTCGATGTCATCAGCTATAATAACATCTACTTCTCCACCGGCCCGGTCACCATCGACTTCACGGCAGGCACCGCGACCGGTGACGGTTCGATCGGCAATGATACGTTCCGCCGAATCGAGGGTGCCCAGGGCACCACGTTCAACGACGTCTTCACGGCCACGAATTTCGGCGCCGTTGGTTTCCAGAACGCCGCAACCAACAACGTCGGCAACAACGGCAACTTCAACCAGTTCGAAGGTCTGGCCGGCAACGATGGGATCACCGGCAATGGCAACACCCGCATCATCTATTCCAGCGCGACCGATGCGGTGACGGTCAACCTGCAGGCGGGAACTGCGACCGGCGGCGGCTCCATCGGCACGGATACCTATGTGGGCGTCAACAGCGCGACCGGCAGCAACCTGAACGACACCTACAATGCCGCGGGCTTCACCGGCGTGACTTCGGCCGGATCGTTCGGCACCTTCAACCTGTTCGAAGGCCTGCTCGGTAACGACACCATCACCGGCAACGGCAATACGCGGGTCTCGTATTCTCAGGCGAGCGGGGGCGGAGTTTCCGTCGATCTTTCGACGGGAATTGTGAGCGGTGCGGCCGGCGCAGACTTCATCACGGGAGGCGTCAACAGCGTCCAGGGGTCGAACCAGGCCGACACGCTCGTCGGCGGCTCGAATAACGAGTTCTTCTTCGGCGGCGGTAGTGGCGACACGATCAACGCAGGCGGCGGCAACGACGGCATCACCGGCCAGGGCGGCAACGATACGATCGACGGCGGCGCCGGCACCGACATGGTGATCTTCTCGGGTACGCAATCGCAATACACCGTCACGACGGCGGGAACCATCCAGGTTCAAGACAATGTCGTGAATCGCGACGGCACCGACAGTCTGACCAATGTCGAAGCGCTGCAGTTCAGCGACGCCATCGTGCTGTTGTCGTCGGGAGCTTCGGGCAGTCCGATCGACCTCTCGACGCAACAGTTCTCTAACACGGCACCCGTGATCGGAACGGCTGGAGATGATTATCTTCGCGTCGGAGCCAACATCTTCGGACACGGGATCAATCTGGGAGCCGGGACGGGCGATACCGTCCTGCTCAACGGCACCTTCGGTAACGGTTACACGCTCAATCTCTCGGGTGTCGAAAACCTTGTCGGCAACGGCAACGACGAGTTCGTCAACCTCACGACGACCGCCAACGGACTGGTCGTTGACCTCGGGGGTGGCAATGATCAGCTCAGTCTCGCGGGCGGCGCCAACACGCTCAGCCTGATCGGTGTCGAGGGAGTCGGCGGGTCCGATTTCGGCGTGACGCCCGGCGTCAACGACGTGCTCACCTTATCGACGATTGTCACAGGCCTGAACATCAGCCTCGGCAACGGCGACAATACGATGAATCTCGCAGCCGGCGCGAACTCGTTCGTGAACATCTACGACGTCAACCACGTGCACGGAACCGCGAGCGACGACACCTTGACCGTGACCGGTGCGATCGCCGCGGCCAACGGCGTCGCGGTCGACCTCGGCGATGGCGAGGATACGATCGTTCTCAACGGAAACTTCGCGGCATTCGCCGCGCTCAGCGTCGAGCACATCAACGGCAATTCCGGCGATAATTCAGTCAGCTTGACGAATACCGTCGACGGCATCGTCATCGACATGGGCGGTGGAAACGATCTGGTGTCGCTCGCCAATGGGGTGAATTCGGTCAGCATCACTGGTGTCGAAAACCTCAACGGCAGTGATTTTACCGGAAATCTCAACCCGTCGGACGATATGGTCACGCTTCTGAACACCGTGTCCGGAGTGTCGGTCAATCTCGGTGAAGGGACGGCCAACGTCCTGAATCTCGCCGCAGGCAGCAATTCGTTCGACAATCTGTGGAACGTGAATCTGCTCAACGGGAGCTCGTCGGACGACATTCTGACGTTGCAGGGCAGCCCGGCGAACGCGATCGATCTCGGCGGCGGCGACGACACTCTGAACTTCAACGCGAATGTCTATGACATCACGGTGACCAATGTCGAAACCGTCAATGCCGCCGCGAATTTCGACAGGATCACGATCGGCAATGCGTCGGGTAACACCACGATCACTGCCGGCGCCGGTGCGGATGAGATCTTCGCCAGTGCGGGCCATGACAACTTCCGCTTCGTCAGCACGGCGGATTCCGCCGCCGGTTCCGCGGATACCATTCACAGTTTCGATGCCGACAATGACAGCTTTACGTTCTCAGGCATCAGCGTCGCCGGCGGTCACATCGAGTACGTGGAGAATGCGGCGTTGCTCGGCGGCAATCATGCCTCGGCTCATCTGCAGAACTTCGGGCCGGGTAACGACTATCTTCAGATCGATATCGATGGCGACGGAACGAGTGATATGGATGTGAGCCTGCAGAATGCGAGCGGCACGCTGCACAACAGCAACTTCCTGTTGAGCTGAGAGGGAACCGGCTTCGGAGAAGGCGTTGGCCGCCTGCCGGCCTGTCTCCGGAGCCGCCGTCCGGCAATCGGCGCGCGAGCCCACACAAAAACCGCCGCCACCAGCTATCCGGTGGATCGGCGGTCTGTGGTCGAAGGTCGCTGGGTCGAAGGTGGCTCCTAGCTAAGCGCTCCCGCGCTCACCGAACGTACCAATAGCCCCACCAGCGCTGGGACACCGGACGCGCCTGCGCCTTCATGGCTGCGACTTCTTCGACGGAGCGAAGTTGCGGGCCGTAGATCGCGGGCGGATAAACGTCATCCCACAGCACGACCCCGGTTTGCGCGTAGGCCGCGCGCTGATGTGCTGGAGCAACCGCCAGCTCGGCGGCCGGTGCTACGGATGCTGTCAAAGCGAGACCGAGAGCGGACAGGGCAATGGATGGAATAAGGGCGCGGACGTTCATTGGATTGAATCCCTCGTAATATGAGATGCGAAATAATGCGACGGGTCCCGACTGGTTGCAAGGGCATGGATTGGCCGGTTGGCCCGAAATTTCCTGTTCGTGGGAGGGCGTGCCAGGTCCGTTCGACGGCAGCAGCCTTCGGACAGATCGGGATCGCGAGGACATCTCTTTATATGGAGTGACTCTAATGAGTGATCTTGATCGCAGCGATCAATGCACGGGATTGTGCTGCATGCACGTAAGAGGTCAGGTATGAACAATCTTTCGGCGCCCGAAGTCGGCAAGAACCATGATGTCGACACACTGCTCGCTCTTGATGAGTCCCGGACTATCTAGGGCGACTCCCATGACTTCTACATTCCTCTCCGCTTTCATTTTCGGCGCTGGCCTCACCTTGGGATACGCGCTACGCGCTTGGCGCGTGCAACGAAGCCCTGCGAACCCGTCCCGCGGCGCCTCGCGCCGAATGACCGGACCGACTCCCACCTCGACGTTCGGCCACCCTCGACGAGCCTTTTAGGCAACGTCCGATTCGCTGGCGGGATCTCACTGGTACGATGGGGCATGACGAGATGAGCGAACCCAAGAAGGATGCGCCGCGGCGTTACATCGTTGATGGCGCCGGACAACGCGTGCTTGTCGGGCTGACGATCTCGGAGACGGTCGAGTTCGAAGCGCTGGATAATCCGAGCTCCCGCCCCGGGGCCGATTTGCTTGTCGAGACGCGCCGTGTCCGACAGGACAGACATGGGGAGCGCTGGCTGGAGCTTTACGTCAAGCACGAGCGAGCTTGGAACGATTGGATGGCCGAAACACGCGCGCGGCTGGA
The DNA here is from genome assembly GCF_900114915.1 of Bradyrhizobium sp. Rc3b. Lineage (GTDB taxonomy): Bacteria > Pseudomonadota > Alphaproteobacteria > Rhizobiales > Xanthobacteraceae > Bradyrhizobium. The sequence goes on along the minus strand of NZ_FOUS01000016.1, from coordinate 162,505 downwards.
AAAGCCCCGCTTGCTCAACTAGATCCGGTCGAGGTCGATGCCATGGTCCGGTGGGCTAGCCGTCGCGAACCAAGGCTCCGCGTCATACCGCGAGCATGCGGCTGCCCTGGATGCTCATCAGGGTGAGGTTGCCGGTCGCATAGGCGCCGGTGTCGATGTTGACGCGGTTCGCCATGAATTCGGCGCTGCGGACCGGCGTATGGCCATGCACGATGTACTTGCCGAACTGCTCCTCGCTGCGCAGGAATTCTTCGCGAATCCAGAGTAGATCGCGCTCCGTCTGCTCGGCCAATGGAACGCCGGGGCGAACGCCGGCGTGAACGAAGAAGAAGTCTCCGCAACTGAAGCTCAGCCGCAGATTGTCCAGGAATTCCAGATGCTCGGTGGGCATCGCCCGAATCAGATCGCGCATGATCGATGCCGGCTCGTCGCGCTTCAGGTCCGGCGGCGCGAGCCCGTAGGACATCAGCGTCTGGGTCCCGCCGACGGCAATCCAATCCTCGAACAGTGAAGGGTCTTCGAACACCCTCACCAGAAATGCCTCGTGATTCCCTTTGAGGAAGACCGCGTTGCCCCGGCGGCTCCGTTCGACGAGGACGTCGAGGGTGGAGCGCGTATCCGGGCCGCGATCGATGTAATCGCCCATGAAGACCTCGATCGCGTAGCGCGGCCGGCTGCAGGCGATGTCGGCGTCGATCACCCGCAACATCGGCTGGAGGAGATGTGCGCATCCATGAATGTCCGAGATCGCATAGATGCGGACTCCCTCCGGCAATTGCGGTTTGGGCATAGGCGGGCGTGGTCGGGCGAGAGATATCATGGCGCTCAATCGATCGGGTGGTCGAAAAAATTTCCCCAAGTCGCCGGCACCGGAGAGCTTCCATCCAACACGAACGACGTGAAATTGGCGAGGGAGCGTCCTTGTTCTCCGGCTCGATCACGCCAAAAGAAGGGCGCGGCATTTTTTGCCCACCTGGGGTATGCGACCGGCGGTGCGAATGGTCGGTCCGCAGGATTGCATCGCTCAAGGCGAGAGTGCAGCAAAGATGCATGCCTTGGCGCAATTTCGCATCGCACGCCCAGATAGAAAATCATCGAAATTCTCGCAAATGACTCATTGTGCTTCGCCGAGGGATTCCATCGCCTGAAAGATGAGCGAGGAGTCGCTCACACGACGGCAAAGCATCGCGGTGGACGTGGAACTTGATTCAAAATAGGGCAACGCGTTCGCTCATATGTCATCACTGTGACGACATTTTCAGCGCGTCGAATTTCGCTGCGCATTTCAACACGACGCATGATCCGTGCGCCGCAAAAGTTTTGCGTGCAGCGCCACAATGTCGCTGCGATCACTCAACACTTTCCGTGCGGGGAAGTGACGAGTCTTCAGCATCACGATGAGCGTCAGACACTCTCTCGATAGACAGAGGTACGAATGGCTGTTGCAACTTATGGTTCTGAAAACACTCACACGCTGTCGTCGATGCGCGGCAGCGCTCTTCAGAGGCCATTTCAGATCGTCGTCATGGCGGCTGACTTTTTGCTGATCTTGTTGAGCTATGCCGCCGGGGCTTCGCTGTACGGCGCGGCCGTCGCTTCACCCGCCGACGGCGCTTCGGTGGGAGCGGGGTTGTTTGTCGGCGTGGTGTTCGTCGCAGTCGCCTATTTCCGGGATGTCTACGCCACCCACCGCTTGCTCAACATCGTCTGGCAGCTTCGAAAGGCGGTGTTTATCTGGCTGACGTCGCTGACGATCCTTGCCGTTGCGGCCTTCCTGCTGAAATCAACCGACAACCTCTCCCGCGGCACCGTCATCGTATTTGCCGTGATCGGCGGACTTGGTTTGGTCAGCCTCCGCTTCGTCTGGCAGGCGGTGTTCGGTACGAGCTTTGCGCGAAGCCGATTGGTCGATCGCAAGGTGATCCTGCTCAGCCTCAAGCCGCTCGACTTCACCTCCAGCCGCTTCAAGGACCTGCGGAGAAATGGCTTCGACGTCATGCGCCATTTCGTGCTTGGCGACGACCGGGATGACGGCCATTGGGAGCGGCAGATTCGCGACGTGATCCGTCAGTCGCGCTCGGCCGACGTCGATGAATATCTGCTTGCGATCGACTGGAACGAATTGCCGATGCTCCGCAAGCTCGGGCCATATCTGCGCGCGGTCCCGCAGCCGATACGCCTGCTGCCGGACGATCCGGTCGCGGATCTGGTGGCTCGTCCTTTCCTGCCGGTCAGTGGAACCGTAGCGGTCGAAATCCAGCGGCCGCCTCTCACCATTCTCGAGCGGCTGCAAAAGCGCTGTCTCGACGTCGGCGTGGCCCTGTTCGCGCTCGTAGTCTTGACGCCGCTGCTGCTCACCGTTGCCGTGCTGATCAAGCTGGACTCCCCGGGAGCCGTCATATTTCGCCAGTCGCGCCGCGGCTTCAATGGCAGGCCGTTCGAGATCTGGAAGTTCCGGAGCATGACAGTCTGCGAGAACGGCGAAACGATTGCCCAGGCGACCAAGAGGGATGCTCGGGTCACCAAGATCGGGCGCTTCCTTCGCATGACGAGCATCGACGAACTGCCGCAGCTCTGGAACGTGCTGCGCGGGGATATGTCGCTGGTTGGGCCGCGCCCCCACGCGCTGGCCCATGACAATTACTATGACGAGATCATCAGCAAGTACGTCTACCGGCATCACATGAAGCCGGGCCTGACCGGCTGGGCCCAGGTGAACGGGTTCAGGGGGGAAACGCCGACGATCGATCTGATGGAGAAGCGGGTCGAATATGACGTCTGGTACGTCAGCAACTGGAGTATCTGGCTCGACCTGAAGATTATGGCCCGGACGGCGTCCGCAGTGATGTTCCAGGAAGCATATTAGTCGTTCAATTTCTTCACTGTCCGGAACCGGATCCTCGAGGGATCAGGTTCCGTCTCTCGACGACCTGCTGAAGAGCCGCATGATCGCGTCGCGCAAGGCAAGCAACGGCGGCACCAGCACGAAGAAAGCTCCCATCGCGACGGAAACGATGACATGGCGGATCGAGAAGGGTTCGTCCTGCTCGATTTCCCTTTGACTCGGGTCGATGGGCGCGGGTGAGAGTGTCGTCGCCATCGGCTGGGGACGCGGTTTACGGGGGGGAACCACGATCAACACGAACAGGATGTTGAGCAGAACCCAAATAGTCAAAATCGTCAGGACGATCAGCATTCCGAGCCCGCCGGAAATGAACGACAATATCAGCCGAGGTTAGCCTCAGGGAACCCAGAAAGAAAGATGCCCAAAGTTTCAGCAGTTTGAAGCATCGAGGACCGGATTGTCTCGCATTACCGATGAATGATTGCCAATTGGCGCACTGTCCTCGCCATCGTCGCCTTCGTCAATCCTTGCTTTTGGCTAGAGCAATAACTGCAAGTTGTGGATTCCGGACGAATACGGAGGCCTCAGCAGTCGGAGGTGGGCTCGGCGCAATCTTCCGTCTCGTGGTGCGAAGGCGCGCTCGTTCCTCTTCAGGCGACAGTTGCGCAAGACGCGAAAAAAAGGCCCGCTGCCAAATGGCAGCGGGCCCGACGTCTTTACAATTCGGCTGGGCGCGGCGCCGCGCCTCTGCCTTTTAGGCATGCTCGACGTAATAGCTGTTGTGGTGCTTGCCCTTGTACGCCTCGATGCGCTTGAGCATCTTCGGATTGGCGCGGTTGAGCACGGCGCCGAGCAATTTCTTCTGCAGGACTTCCGACCCGGAAACCGACTCCTGAAGGGCGCTTCGTGTCGTCTGCCCCCACTCGATTACATAGACCATGGCATCGATCAGGAAGCTGACGGCCTTTGAATCCGCCACCGGCATCACCGGGGCAAGATCGATCACGATATACTCGTAGTGCTCCTTCAGCACCTTGAGCAGATCGGCCATCGCCTTCGATCCAATGACGTCTGCCGAATTGACCATGCGGGAGGCCACGACGGACGGCAGGAAATCCAGCCCTGTCTCCTTGCTTCGCTGCACATGGTAGCCGAGGCTGGCTGGATCGCTGAGCGCCTCTACCAGTCCGCTCTTGGCGTTCGGCGCGAGCTCTCGCGTGAGCGAACGCGTGTGCAGATCGCCGTCGATCAGCACCGTGCGATGTCCGGTGAGGGCGATCAACTGGGCGAAGTTGGCCGCCACCGTCGTCTTTCCTTCCTTAGGAAGGGACGAGACGATGCCAATCACCTTGATCTCGCGGGTCAGGCGCGCAACGTCGATCGATACCTTGATGTTGCGCAACGTCTCGGCAAACCGCGAGAATGGATGATCGACGACGTAGCGGGACAGATCGGGTGGACCTGTCTTCGCGGACGTCGAAAGCAACGCGCCAGTCTTCGTCGGCGGACGAATGTCCGGCAGGACCCCGAGGCACTTCACGCCGAGCTCGTCCTCGACCTCGCCAGGGGTCCGCAACACGTCGCTGAGCAGCTCACGGGCAAAGGCGGCGCCGAAGCCGAGGCACAGGCCGCCCACCAGGCCTCCCACCAGCGCCAGGACCGTGCGCGGCGAGCTCTTGCGATCCGGCTTGGTGGCGGTGCTGATGAGGCGCGCCTCGCTGAGCGGAAAGCTCTGATTTTGCGTCGCGCTCTGCAGCTTCTCGAGGAAGTTGTTGTAGAGGTTGCGGTAGGTGTCGGCGGCGCTTTCGAGATCGCGCAGCTTGACTGCAGCCTGGCCGGTATCGCCGGCCTGGGCGACGAGTTCCTTTACGTTCTTCTCGAGCGAGGCTTCCCGGCTCTTTGCGATTTCATAGTCGCTGCGATAGGCGTCGCCGATCCGATGCAGCTCGTCGGCGATGTTCTTGCGCAGCTCCTCCATCTTGTTGGCCAGATTGACCGCAGCAAGATGTTGCTTGCCATAGCGCCTCGACCAGTCGGCATACTGGGCCTGGAGGTCCAGATATTGCGCGCGCAGGCGGGTGATGACCGAGTTGTTGAGAGCATCGGTCACCGTCGATTGTGCGACGTCCTGGTCCGAAATCGCGGTGATCCGGTCGAGCCGGGCCTTGGCTTCGGCCGTCGACGCCCGCGCTTGAACCAGCTGGGTGTTGAGGTCCGACAATTGCTGTTCGGACATCAGGCCGCGGCTGGTTCCGACGATGTTGTTTTCGGCCTTGAAGGTCTGCACGGCGCGGTCGCTGGCCGTTGCCTGCTCGCTCAGCTCGATGCTGCGCTGCTGAAGCCATTCGGTCGCCCGCTTGGTGGACTGATATTTGGCTTCCAGGGCGCCGACAAGGTAGGCGCTGGCGATGGCGTTGACGATCTTGGCGGCCTTGTCAGGGCTTCGCGAGCGATAGTTCAGCGACAAGACATAGGTCGTCAGGACGCGTTCCGTCCTCAGGTTCTTCTGAACCTGCTCGACCACGGCGTGCTCGAGTCGTTCCTGCGACGCCGGTTCTCCGGAGCTGAACAACGCCATGAACTTGCCGAGGACGATGGAGAGCAAACCCGGATTGGAGCCATTGAACTCCGGATCGTCCGTCAGCTTCAGGCGGCGGACGACCGAGAGGATCAGGTCGTCCGAGTTGATGACCTCGACCTGGCTATCGACGTATCCGGTATCGATGAGGGCGCTGTTGGCGTTGCTGTCCTTGTCCAGCACCTGCGCCTGACGGGTATCCATCATGATGCGGGCATTCGCCGTGTACATGGGTTGCGCCATGATCAGATAGACGATCACCAGCGCCAGCGAAGCGCCGGTGCACACCGCGATGATCGGCCATTGCCGGCGCAGGACATCGGCTACGCGTTCGAAGCTCAGGACCGCTCCGCCGAATTCGATGCCGAATCTGTGGCCCGACGGGAAATGTTCTCTAGGCTGATACATCTGTTAATTCGCTGCCTTTTGACGATCGCTGATCAATTCGGAAGGGGGACGGGTTTGAACGGGTTGGCCAGCTTGGTCTTCCACTCGCCGTCGAGCAGCGCCCCGCCTTGGGGCGGTTGCGCACGGCCCTTGTCTTGCGATTGGGCCTGGGCGCCGGAGGCGTCCTCTCCGGCGGCGGAATAACCTGCTTGCACGTTGAGATCGCCGATCCGCTGCGTGAAATCCCTGATCTTGCGCGCAGCGTCTGGCTTCGTCGACGTGCACCGCCCTTCGGCGATCCTCAACGCGGCGCCAATGGCTGAACGGTCGGTTGAAGTCGACGCCGAGATGAGGGTCTGCACGGACGGCAACACCGACGGGTTCGTGGCGATAAAAGTGGCGAGCCGATATCTCAGCTTCTCCTTGTCATTGCGCAGCTGCTCCAGAAGCGAGGAGGGCGATTTTACGAACGTGTCGAGTTGGAGCTGCGAGGCACGATCCGTAAATTCGACGCACTGGGCGCGGCAAGCATCGATGCTCGACACCATCAAGACAGAACCTGCCAAGATGATCGGTAGCCATCGCGATCTCGCAAGTCGACGTGTTAGTCCGCAACCCATCCGTGTCCCTTGCTCCCTGTTGCAATAGGAGAACACGCGAAACCTCGCATGCAACTGTGTCAATTTTTGTGCGATGCAAAAGCTGCGTGCGAGTACTCGGCGAGACAACGCGTGCATTGTCTGTTTCCCGGTCGGTTGCAAAATGAAGATATGCAATGCCTGCGAGATCGGCACGCTGGCGCCTAGGAATGTTGCAAACTGAAAACATAAGAGGCGTTGAACGTCGAAGTGTCGCGAGCATGCGTCGCAAAACCGACACAAGTCGTCACGCGACTCATTGTTCCCCGCTTGCGAAAAATTATCAGTGCGATATGTGCGGCATCCTGCATGCGAAGAGATCGACGTCTTCGCGGTCGGCTTGATCGCAACAGCGCCGAATTTCGCGCACACTTTCCACGCAAATACTCGCAATCATCACGACCGAATTGATTTGCGCGCCGACGCATGTCGATCTCAGGCAAAAAGTGGCGTGATCTTGGCGCTCGCATGTCCGAATGATCTGCGAGCGTTGAAATTATCGTCGACCCTCATGCGTCGAATGCGAGTCCGCGATCGCAGAGATTGAACACGCGCAAGACCTGATACACACTGCTGCGGTGCAATAGCTACGGAATGTTGATGTGACGGAGATGGTTCATCGTGAGAAGGCGCATGTCCTGCCGCTCGATAGCATTCGGGGGATCGCCGCGACGTCGGTGGTGATTCACCATCTCCTGCTGATGCCGACTTTCCTCGCGGCGTTCCCGCACAATGCGTGGATCAATTGCTCGTTCTTCAGAAGCTCCTGGCTGCTGGTCGACTTGTTCTTCGTTCTCAGCGGGATCGTCATGTCGCTCAGCTACGTCGAGAGCGACTTCGGGCGCTTCTCGCTGCGCGAGTTCATGGTGCGGCGCCTGGCGCGGGTCTATCCGCTGCACATCGTCATGCTGATGGCAAATCTTCTGTTTCGCCTCCTGCGGATCGGTCTGGTCATGGCCGGTGTCGTGGTGGCCGCGCCGGCGGCGTTCGAAGTGAACAATGTCTATTCCTTCGGTCTCAACGTCCTGCTGCTGCATTCGATGGGATTCATCGACTATCTCAGCTGGAATGCGCCGAGCTGGAGCATCAGCGTCGAGTTCTACACATATCTGGTATTTGGCCTGATCGTGCTGCTGGCCCAGCGCATGCGTTCCCTGTTGTGGTTCTACGTTCTCTGCGGGCTGCTCGCGGTGGGAAGTCTGGTCGTCATCATTTTCGTGCTCGACAAGAGGAGCCTCGGGCTTCAGACCGACTTCGGCATCCTGCGCTGCTTCGTGAGCTTCTTTCTCGGCGTGCTGACGGTCAGGATCGTCGATCGCCTGCCGGCCAAGCCGGGCCCTGCCGCGCAGGGCGTACTGCAGTTCGCCGCCATGATCGCCAGCATCGTTCTGGTGTCCCTGGCGGAGACCAATCCCGCGGCAACCTTCCTCGCGCCGGTGACGTTCGCGATCTTCCTCGGCAGCTTGCTGGCCTTTCCAGATGCGCTGCTGGTGCCGCGGATGCTGGTGGCGGGGCCGCTGGTCTGGCTCGGGAAACGTTCCTACTCCATCTACATGGTGCACGCGCTCGTGGTGCTGCTCGCTGAATATTTCGTGCGGGCAGTGGGGGCGGGGCGGATCGCCGCCCTGGATTCGGTCTGGGCAGGCCTGCCGGCGACGCTGAATCTCGTCGTTTCGCTGGCCGCCGTGCTAGCGGTCTCGCACTTCACTTATCTCTACATCGAAATTCCCGGCGGCAAGTTCATGCGAAATGTGCTGGGAAGCCGTCGGGATTTCGCGCCATCCCCCGCGCCGTCGGCGCGGCTGACGAACTGAGTCGGGCATGAGCATCCTCGCAATGCAACGGCCGCGTCTGATCCTGATCAGCCTCAGCATCGAGGCGATCGCGCTCGGGGTCTATCTGGTCCGCGACGCCTTTGGCGGCGTGATCCGCTATTATACCAGCATCTATCACATGGATGCGCTCTGGTATCTGCCCGATGCGGTCGCGCTTGCGTGCCTGATCCAGTTCATCGTGCATTGCATCCTGCGCAATCGCAGCACCCTGGCCCTGTTGGTGTTGGTCCAGATCATGCTGTCGCTCGTGCTTGGCTATTTCATGATGGGAACGGCAAACGCGGCGATCTCGTCCTTCAAGATGATGCTGCCGGTGTTCGTCGGCTTCTGCTTCTGTGATTCGAGTCTCGGCTCGTACAAAAAGCTGCTGTCGGTCATCGCCGTGACCTTCTACCTCTCGGTCATCGGGGTGCTGCTGACGAAGTTCTACCTCATGCCCTGGGTCGGGTATAAATACGAGTCCTTCGGCGCAGTTCGAGAGGCGGGCCGGCTGTGGTGGGCCTATGGCGGCGACGACCAGCGCCTCATGGGTTTTGCGGCCGACAACACCATGGCCGCCTTCTTCATTCTCGTGTCGTTTGCGATCACCTCGATTCGCAAGAGCACGACGTGGTGCCTTCTGTTCGGCTCGCTCGCGGTCTATGTCATCAAGCTGACCACGAGCAAGACGACGATGATCGTCCTCGTGCTCTATCTGCTCCTGCTCGTGTTCGTGCGTATGCTGCCGGAGAAGTCGCGCTTTCCCGCAATCAGGGGCATTGCGCAATGGTCCTTTGCCGCGATCTTCGTTCCGTTCTTCATGATCGTGATCGCTTCCGGCACCGCCGCCGTCCCGCACTCGACCCTGTTCAGCATCGTCGATCGCATCAACAACAGCTGGCAGTTGCCGTTCGTCTACATGAATCAGCTCATGCCGATCGGTCTGGTGACGGGCTGCGGCGCGGGCTGCTTCAACTATCCGCAGAAGCTGTTCTCGCCGCTCGCGCACTTCTGGGTGCCCGTCGACAATTTCTACATCGGGACCTACCTGATGTTCGGTCTGCCGTTCGTGGCGTTCATGGTGATGGTATTCAGGGCGACATTCGGCGCGACCGACGTGTACAAGCTGACGCTGATCTTCGTCGTCAACCTGTTCACGATCACGGTGTTGAACTACGGCCCGGCGTCCGGCCTCCTGATCATCGCATTGAGCTTCAGCGACGTGTTTTCGCGCCGCGCGGCCTCTGCACGGGCGGGCGACGCCGTGCCGATTGTCATGCGGCCGCCGATGCCGTCATTGGAAGGCTTCCGCCCGGACGTGCCGGCGGCGAGCGGAAGCAGGTGAGAACGAATAATGCATAAACGGCTCGCATTCATCGACACGCTGCGCGGCATTGCCGTGTTGTCGGTCCTGGTCCAGCATGTGTTCGAGGTGATCGTCGAGAAGCACCCGACGGGCGCCTATTACTGGCCCATCCACGATTTGTTCGGCTACTACATGAACTTTGGCCGGTTCGGCGTGGTGCTGTTCTTCTTCGTCAGCGGCTTCGTCATTCCGTTCAGCTTCCCGGACAGCGCCACGCCCGTGCGGGATTTTTCGATCAGCCGCTTCTTCCGGCTCTACCCGGCCTACTGGACCTCGCTCGTGGTCGGGCTCGTGACGATGCAGCTGCTGGATTCGAAGATCTATCCGCTCGGACAGATCGCCGCGAACGTGACGATGTTGCAGACCTTCGTGAACGTCCCGAATCTCTGGGTGTTCTATTGGACGCTGGCGATCGAGCTGTTGTTCTATGTCGGATGCACCATTCTGTTTGCGATGGGGCTGCTGAATCGGCGCTTCACGGCGGTGACGATCGTCGTTGCGGCCGCGCTGGTCGGCACCACCGCCGCGCTCCTGGTGGAGAACAGGGCGGTTTCCTCGGTGATGGAGGTCGGGCTGAACCTGTCGGCGATGTTCCTGGGCAAGATCATCCGCGACACCGTCATCGGCGGAAAGCTGCGATGGTCCCACGTGGCGGTCTGCACGCTCTTGTATGCGATCTTCGCCATCACCCTGGCCGACCGGCGGTTCGGAGGCGTTTACCACGAGAACTTCTTCTACAGCTATTCGATCGCATCGGCCTATGTCTGCGCGGCGATCGTCTTCATCGGCTTTGCCGTGTTCGGTGAGAGAATGGCGTGGCGCCCGATGGCGTTCGTCGGCGTGATCAGCTATTCGGTCTACCTGATGTCGCCGTTCGTGCTCGTCTTCATCCACCGCCTCGTCTGGTTCGGCGACGGGCCGCTCGGATGGTCGATCTTCATGGCCCTGATCCTGGCGTTGTCGATCCTTGTCAGCTGGATGACGTTTACATTCGTCGAGAAGCCCAGCATCGCCTTCGGACAAAGGTTCCGTTCGGCACGGAGAAAGAAGGTCGTTCTCGAGCCCGCCCTCAGTACTCAGGGTGCTGCAGAGTGAGTGGCGCGCTGCACCAGCCGGGCGCCGCCTACGACGGATCGTTCGTTCCCTCGGTCCAGGGGCTTCGGGGAATTGCGGCGCTGAGCGTGCTGATGGATCATTTCTACGACATGCCAAAGGGAGGCATGTACGACATCCCGGATCCCGGCTTCCTGCCGCCGCTCTGGCTCTGGCTGCAATCGGTGATCAATGTCGGCGGGCATGGCGTCGAGCTGTTCTTCATGATCAGCGGCTTCCTGATTCCGGCGAGCCTGGTGCGGCACGGCTCGCTGCCGCGGTTCTTCTTCGACCGCGTCCTGCGCATCATGCCGGTGTTCGTCATGCTGCATCTTGCGCTGTTCGCGATAGGTCCGATCGTCGGCTACAAGTTCTTCCGTGGGATCGATCTGACGAGCTATCTCGGGATTTTCGCGGCCAATCTGTTCTTCGTGCAGGACGCGCTTGGCTTGCCCATTGCCCAGCAGAATGCCTGGACACTGACCTATGAGTGGGCGTTCTACATCTGGTTTGCGTTGACATTCTCGATGTGGCGCGGCGGGGGCAAGCTGCTGGCGGCGCCCCTGATCCTGCTGGGTCTGGCCTGCCTGATGCACTGGCCGATCACGGCGTTCTTCTGCATCGGCATGCTGTTCAGCGCCACCGGGTTTCGCATCTCCATCCCCGGACGGGTCGGCCTGCTCGCGGGCCTCGCCTGCGGAGCCGCGCTGTATGCGAGCCTCGTGCTGTTTCACCCGTTCGTGGGGCTCCTTCCCGGATTCCTGCTGTTCGGCATGGTGCTTGCCCCGGAATCCGGCCTTGGCAGGGCTCTGAGTGCCCCGGCCCTGCAATATGTCGGCAAGATCAGCTACAGCCTCTATCTCGTGCATCCCTTTGTGCTCTTTCCGTTGCAGGTGATCGGCCTGAAGCTGGTCGCCGCCGGCGTCGACCGCTGGCTGCTGTGGGCCGCCTTCATCGTGCTCGGGCTGGTGATGTCATTGGTCGCAAGCGCGATCAGTTATGAGCTGATCGAGGTCAGGCTCAGGCGCCTGCTGGACGGCGCGATCCGCGGCACGTTCTTTCGACCGCTGAAGGTCGGGCAATCGGTTTGAGCGGCCGCGTCTCTGTCGCGGTCAGCTCACGGTACGGCCGGCGAGCTTGTGATAGGACCCCAGCAGCTGTTCGGCGATGTGGTCCCAGTTCAAAATGCCGGCCGCGGTCTGCCGCGCGCCATCCGTCAATGTCGCGGCGAGCGGCTTGGAGGTCAGCACGCGTTCGAGTGCATCGGCCAGTGCAGTGGCATCCCCTGGAGGAACCAGCAGCCCGTTAACTCCGTCGGTGACGACATCGGGAATGCCGCCGGTGGCGCTGGCAACGACGGGACGAGCATTGCCGTAAGCGGAGGCAAGCACGCCGCTCTGTGTTGCATCCTTGTAGGGCAAGGCGACCACGGTGGCGGATTGAAACAGCTGTCCGGTGTCCGCAGGCGAAATGTAGGCGTTGATGGTCTTGACCGTCGGCATCGCTTCCATCCGCGCGCCGAGCCGTGTCATCTCGGGGCCGCGCCCGGCGACGATCGCCTCATGCGCCACACCGCGCCGGGCCAACATGTCGATCGCGTCGATGAAGACGTCGAGGCCCTTGTAGGCCCACATTCGTCCAAAAAACAGGATGCGTGCGGCTTCGGGCGCGGTGACCGCATCTCGGTTCGGTGGAACCATGAGCACGCCGTGCATGCTGGAGACCGTTCCGCCCTTGAAGTCTGGCGAGGCGCGACGAAAATCGGCAATACAGCTCTCGCCATGCGTCGTGACGATCGACGCGGCGGCACGCATGTGCCCGCGCCAACCGTCTTCACGTGGCGAGGTGCCGGAGCCGCCTTCCGAATGCGGGATAGCATCGTGAACGGTCAGCACCAGGGGAATGCCGAGTGGACGAAGGAACTGGATCAACTTGGACGTATAGATCTCCGGAACTTCGTGACAATGAACGACGTCCGGACGAAACGAAATTATGTCGAGAAAAGAAGCCGGGATACCGATCACGCCGCCGCGGCGCAGGCTCAAATCGCGAATTCGGGTCTCGAAGGAAGCCGCCACGGCGATGTCGGCAAGTTCCCATTGCTGGTTGGCGTCCTTGCGGTTGAGCACGAGCCTGACGTCGCAATGGTGAGCCAATCCCGAAGCGAGCCGATAGGAATATTCCGCAAAATGCGGGGCGTAGATCGCCACGCGCAAGCGCCTGGAATTGGGAAAAGAACGCGGGGCCGGCGAATTCATCAAGGCATCCATTTTGCATCACATCGCAGAGAGCGATGGGAGTGTAGTCCACGATTTGAACTCACTTCCACTCTAAATCGGAATCGTGATGGCGCTCATCTGATTGCCATCACTCCGTCGTATTGTAGCGAGCAATCAGTCGCCGTTGTGAGCGGCGACAAGCGGTGGCGTGTCCTCATCATTGCCGCGTCGTCTGGATCGGAATTGGGTCGAATTCTTGATGAACGTCACTCGAGGCAGGCAACATCAGGTCGTGGTGGCGCTGTTCTGGTCGCTCGCGCAGAATTGGGGCGGCCGCGCATTGTCGTTCGTGCTGTTCCTGGTGCTGGCACGGCTGCTCGATCCCGCCGATTTCGGTCTTGCGGCGCTGGTCGCCTTTATCCTGCTGCTTTTGAGCTCCATCGCGGAATTCGGCTTCGGTGATGCGTTGATCCAGCGGCGGACGCTCGAGCCCGCCGATGTGACGCTGCCGTTCTTCTGCTCGTTTGCCGCCTCAGCGCTCCTGGCCGTTCTGATCGCATTGCTCGCGACACATATCGAGCATTGGTTCGACGTGAAGGGGCTGGCGCCGCTGCTGACGGCCGCCAGTCTCTCGCTTCCGATCGGCACCGCGACGCTGTTCCAGGAGGCGCTCTACAAGCGCCAGATGGATTTTCGGGTGCTCGCGGTCAGGACCATGGTGGCGACAGCCATCTCCGGCGTCGTGGGGATCGCCTGTGCCTATGCAGGGTTCGGCGCCCTCAGCCTGGTGATCCAGGTGGTCGTTCAGAGCGCGATCAGCGGCTTGTGGCTCTGGAGCCAGCCGCGATGGTTGCCGATGCGCGGCTACGATCTGAAGAGCTTTCGCGAGCTCTCCGGCTACAGCATCCACGTCATGCTGAACAGGCTGCTGGACTTCGCCATCGTTCGGACGATCGACATGATCATCCTGTCGCTCTATGGCGTCGCCGCGCTTGGCATTTATACGGTCGGGGCGAGGGTCTATATCATCCTGATGCAGTTGCTCACGCAGGCGGTCATGGACGTGGCGCTGAGCGCCTTGTCCAAAATCGCGCACGAGCGGGATCGCATCGCAGGTGCATATTTGCGCAGCGTCAGTCTCGGCGCACTGATCGGATCTCCGGTCTTCGTGCTCCTCGCGGCGATCGCGCCGGAGTTCTCGCTGCTGCTGTTCGGTGCGAAGTGGGGTGGCAGCGAGGCGGTGATGCGGCCGCTGATGCTGATTGGCGCGGTCCAGACGGTGCAGTTCGTCAACAGCGCCTATTTTGGTGCTCTGGGCAAGCCGAACTACGTCTTTCTGCTCAACATCCTCAAATTCTGTACGGTCGTGCCGGCAATGTTCCTGCTTCCCTCGCGCGACATTGGTCAGCTGGCCACGATCTTCGCGTTCTCGCAGCTCGTGGTGACCCCCGTCACGTTTACGCTGGCGCTCCGGCTGCTCGGCTTGAGCTGGAGCCAGTTTCTGCGCCCCATTGCGGGATGCCTTTGCGCCATCGCTCTGGCCTACGGCGCAGTCGTGCTGTGCCGGGAGGCGACGCCGGGCATGAATCCCTATTTGCGGATTGGACTGCTGTCGTCCTGTTTTGGCGCGACTTATCTGACGGGCATTTTGCTGTTCTGGCGGAAGCAGCTCCTTTCCCTGATTGATTTCGTCGTGAAGCGCGGTGCGACCGCTTGATGAAGACGAGGAGGATGTCGTGAAGCAACTGATCCCGGTGCCCGTACGCAGGCAGCTCCGAGGCTGGCTCAACAGCGCGAAGAATACGCCGTTGGCGCTCGACCTGCTCGAGCTGCGCAGATGGCAGATCGCCAGGAGGGACGTCGGCGTCAACGCCGCGCCGCGCAACACTCCGCGCCGGCTCGTCGTGCTCCCCTCCGATCCCTGGAGCGTTCGTCAATCGCGCGGCGATGAGGCGATGATCGAAGCGGCCACTGGGGAGGTGAAGAAGACCTATCCGAACCTTGAGGTCTACATTGTCACCGCGACGCCAACGGCCAGCGCGGACGTGCGCGCGATGGGTTTCAAGCCCCTCGAACTCTGGAGACAGCCGTTCTCATACGAGACGGTCGCGCAGGAGCTGTCGCTCACCAGGCCGGATTTCGGGCTGGTTCTGGGCGCCGACGTGCTCGATGGCTACTATTCGCCGGTGGATGCCGCGCGCATGCTGCTCGTGGCCGATCTGATGGCTGCGTTCGGCGCCAAGGTCAGCGTGCTCGGCTTCAGTTTCAACTCCCGCCCGGCGAAGGCGTTACGCGAGGTGTTCCGGCTGCTGGACCCGGGCGTGGTGCTGAATCTGCGCGATACAATATCTCTTCAGCGTTTCGACGATTTCGCGCGGAAACGTGCCCATTTGGTCGCCGACGCGGCGTTCATGCTGACCCCGCGGGCGGATACGGCCGCAGTGAAGCAGATCGCGGCCACGATCGCGCGACAGCGCGAACAGGGTCGCAAGGTCTTCGTCTTCAACATTCATCCGATGTTGTTCAGGAAGCCGGAGCCGGCCAAGCTGCGGCAAATGATAGAGCTCGCCGCCGGCGCCATGGAGCGGCTGTCTCGCGAGCACAATGCAAGCTGGTTATTGCTCGCTCATGACTACCGCCCCGAGATCGCCGACGACAATTGCCTTCGGCCGCTGGCCGACCGCCTGAAGCCCACGCTCGGCGATCACGTGCATCATGTCGATCAGGCGCTGTCGGCGGGCGAGATCAAGGCCGTTGTCGGTCTGGTCGACGGTGTGATCACCGGCCGCATGCATCTGGCGATCGCGGCGCTGGGGCAGGGAACGCCCGTCGCGGCGATTACCTATCAGGACAAGTTCCAGGGCCTGTTCGCGCACTTTGGCGTCAGCGAATCGTTGTTGCTGTCGCCGGCCCAGTTCCTGGTCGACGACAGCTTTGAGAAGTTTGTGCTGCAGTTCCTTGGCGCACACGAAGCCGTCGGTGAGAAGGTACGACAGATGCTGCCGGATGTCATGGAGCTGTCCCGCGCCAACATCGCACCGTTATTGGGAGAGAGCGCGATGCGGACGGTGCAGCAGGCCGGCGGCAAGGTCGCCTGAACGCCCTCGCATCGCCGGCAGGCGTCAGTTGACCGCCCGCTCGGTGTTGTCAAAGCGCACGGAGGTGTCGGCTGCGGCCGGCTTGCGCGAGGACGTGGCACCAATGTCGGCCCAGCGGTTGATGAAGCGCCGCGCCGGATTTTCGAAATAGGCGTAGGTGCGGTCCGCGGCGATGGTCAGGACCACGCAGCACGCCAGAGCGAACAGGCCGAACTGATCAGGACGCAGTCCGAGCCAAATCCACAGCGGCTTGAACACGGCAATGAGAATGGCATCGTGCAGCATGTAGATCGCATATGAGGTGTTGCCGAGCCGTCCGAGCAGGCGGGCGCCCGGAAACTCCTTGAAGGCGCTCTCGCCGACCGCTGTGAGCAGGATGGCGCATGAGAACAGCAGGATGGCGAGGTCCGGCTTGGCGAAGACGTTGAGGACGAGCACGGAGAGGCCGAACATGCCGATGCCGGCGAAGATCATCCGCTTGTGCCGGTAGGGATGGGACATCCGGAATAGAATGGCGAGCAGGATACCGTTCAAAAAGCTCGGCAGCGCGCGGAGCATCCCGTAGTCGAAATTGGCGCCATACATCTGCGACCGTTCCTGCCAGATCGGCAAATGGCCGTGAGCAAGGACCAGATAGAGCGCGGCCACGATCGCGCCGAGCACGAACGGTTGCACCTTGCGTGCAAGCAGCATCAGCAGCGGAAAGATCAGATAGCAGAAGAACTCCGCGCTGATCGACCAGGACGGCGAGTTGAAGCTGAGATGGTCGGTGACGCCCCAGGCCTGGAGCAGCAGAAGATTGTACAGGAAGTCCAGCGAGGTCGAGCGGGCCGTGCGCTCCAGGCCGACGCCGATGAGCACCACGAAGATGAGCAAGCTCAACAGATGCAGCGGATAGATCCGCGCGATGCGACGGATCATGAACCGGGAATAGGCCGCCACGCCACGTGCGTCGGACGGG
Organism: Bradyrhizobium sp. Rc3b; assembly: GCF_900114915.1. Classification (GTDB taxonomy): domain Bacteria; phylum Pseudomonadota; class Alphaproteobacteria; order Rhizobiales; family Xanthobacteraceae; genus Bradyrhizobium. The sequence continues at coordinate 145,507 of NZ_FOUS01000016.1, read as the reverse complement.
TAGGAATAGGAGATCACGAAGCCGGACAGGATGAAGAACATGTCCACGAACAGGCCGTAGGATCCGTTCCAGGTCGGCGAAATGCCCGTGTCGATCAGCTTCAGGTGAAAGATGAAGACCCCGAGCGCAGCGACGAAGCGGTAGAAGTCGAGAACGACAAAACGTCTTGCTTCACTGGCTTCCATCGGGCCTCAGAGTCCTTGCGCGGTTTCGTCTCGCTTCTAGAGACGAATTGTGACGCAAGTTCGCTGGATGGAGCGGGGAAGGTGGCGTGATCGCGGATCGGTCGGCCTCGAGTTCCTCGAAACCATCTTGCCGGGGAAGTGAACGTCTTCATCGTCCCAACTCTGCCTTCTGATGAGGCAGACGCCTAACGAGCGGGCCGGGACCTTGGCTGGTCCCGGCCCGTGTCAACGTTGATGCGGACTTGTCGTCAGCTCGCCTTGCTCAGACGAACAAGAAATCGTGGCTCGTCAGGCTGCTGACATACACGTTCTTCAGCAGGATCGAATCATTGGCCGAGAACGTGATGAGCGCATTCGTCCCGGATTGCGTGATCTGCAGGTGACTGTAGTCCGCGGCCAGGAGCTTCGAGATCTGGACGACGTCGTGGGTTGTGCCGTCACCAGCCTGGAAGTTGAGGATCTGGTCCTGGCCGTGATCGTAGGCAACCGTGGTCGAGTTTGGCGCGGCCGAGAACACGTCATTGCCGGCCCCGCCCTGGATCGTCACGCCGCCGGCGACGGCTGTGACATTGTGGGTGCCGTCGGCCTTGGTTTGATCGAAGAATTGCAGCGCGCTGGCGGAGTTGTAGTTCTCGTGCTGCGTCGTACCGGTCTGTCCGTTGAAGTTGAACAGGAAGACGTCCTTCGAGCCGTCAACGTTGTTGGCGATCTCCTGGGTCTTGGTCCCGGAGCTGTTATAGATGTCGGTCAGCTTGCTGCCGTCGTCATGGATGACCTGGGTATAGTCCAGGGTGCCGTCGGCGTGGGTCCGGGTGAGCTCGACCAACTTGCCCGAGGCATCGAGGTGCTGATGCTGGGTGGTGTAGGACTGCCCGGTGATGTTGTAATTCCAGTTGTCGGATGTGCCATCGGCGTTCTTGATGTAGGCAGCGCTCTTCACGCCGCCGGTATAGACGGTCGTGGAGCTGTAACCATCGCTCTTGGTTGTCACTTCGCTGGTGATGACGCCGTTGGCATCGTACCAGTCGGAGGTCTTGGTGCCGTCGGCGCTCTGCACCAGCGTGAAGGCCAGGCTGTCGTCGGCATGGGTGCGCACGATGTTGGTGAGGAAGCCGGTCGAATCGTAGCTGTCGTGCTCGTTCGTGTAGTTCTGGCCGACGACGTTGAACTGGAAGACGTCCTTCGACCCGTCGGCGTGGTAGTCGGTTTCGGTCTTCTTGACACCTGATGCATCGTAGTTGGTCACCACGCTGCTGCCGTCGCTGTTGACGATCTGGGTGTAGTCGAGCGAGTTGTCGGCATGCCAGCGGGTCACCTCGGTGGTCTGGCCGGATGGATCGAGGTGCTGGTACTGCGTGGTATAGCTCTGCCCGGTGATGTTGTAGCTGTAGTTGTCGTGACTCATGTCCGCGTTGGTGATGTACGCCGCGGTCTTCACGCCATTGGCGTACACCGTGGTCGAGCTGTAACCGCTCGGCTTCTGGACCACCTCGCTGGTCAGCACGCCGCTGGCGTCGTACCAGTCCGTGGTCTTGGCCCCATCGGCGCTCTGCACCAGCTTGAACGCCATGCTGCCGTCGGCATGCTTGCGAATCAGCGTGGTGAGGAAGCCGGTCGCGTCGTAGATGTCGTGTTCGGTCGTGTAGGTCTGGCCGGTGATGTTGAAGAGGAAAACGTCCTTGCTGCCGTCGGCGTGATAGTCGGTTTCCTTGGTTCGCGTTCCCGCGGCATCATAATTGGTGACGACGCTGCTGCCGTCGCTGTTGATCACCTGGGTATAGTCGAGCGTGCCGTCGGCATGCTTGCGGGTCACGGCGGTGACCTTGCCCGTGGGATCAACGTGCTGGATCAGCGTGGTGTAGCTCTGGCCGGTGATGCCGTAGGCATAATTATCCTGGCTGCCGTCGGCATTCTTCACATAGGCGTTGGTCTTGACCCCGTTGCTGTAGAGCGTGGTCGAGGAGAAGCCGTCGGCCTTCTGGACCACCTCGCTGGTGAGGCTGCCGGCGGCATTGTACCAATCGGTCGTCTTGGTGCCGTCGGTCGTCTGAGTAAGCTTGAAGGCGAGGCTGCCGTCGCTGTGCAGCCGCGTCAGGCTGGTGAGGAAGCCGGTCGAATTGTAGACGTCGTGCTCGGTCGTGTAGTTCTGGCCTGTGATGTTGTAGGTCCAGACATCCTTGCTGTGATCGGCATGATAGGCGGTCTCGACCAGCTTGACGCCGGTGGCGCTGTAGGTGGTGATCACGCTGCTGCCGTCGGCGTTGTAGACCTGCGTCGAGTCCAGCGAGCCGTCGGCATGGCTGCGGGTCACCGAGGTGACCTTTCCGGATGCATCGAGATGCTGAACCTGGGTCGTGAAGCTCTTACCCGTGATGCCGTAGGTGTAATTGTCCTGCGAGCCGTCGGCATTCTTGACGTAGGCGGCCGTCTTCACGCCGCTCGTGTAGAGCGTGGTGGAGTAATAGCCGTCCGACTTCTGGACGACTTCGCTCAGAAGGGTTCCGGCCGTGTTGTAGGTGTCGGTCGTCCTGGTTGCGTCGGTGCCGACATGAACGAACTTCGTCTTCACGCCGCCGGTGTAGCTGATCAGGTCCTTGGAACCGTCGGTGTAGGCGACGGTGGTCGAGGTCGGCTGTCCGCTTGCATTCAGGCCGGTGTCCGACTTCGACACAAGCGTTCCGCTGGAATTATAGGTCTTCGTGCTGCTCCAGGTCGCAGCCGAGTTCGTCACCGAGAACGAGTAACCGCCCTGGATCTTGGAGAGGGCGCTGCCGTAGTGGGCGATCATGTAGTCCATGGTCGCCTTCGAGGCGACCGGCAGGACGTGCGAATCGGTCAGCGTGATGGTCTGCAGGGCCGTGGAGTCGCTGAGGTCGGACAGTTGCGGCACGATCTCGGCGGCGGTGCCGCTGACAGTGGTCCTTGTGTCCGGCGGAGTCGTGGTGGTCGGAGGCGCGTCGATCTCGATGATCAGCGGGTGATCGCTGACCGGGATCGTGATCGTGCTGACGTCGGTGTAGCTGGCGATCGCCGTGGTCCCTGTCAGCGTGTCGTACACCTTCACCGAATGATGCACGCCGCCCAGGTTCACCGTGACGGTCTCGGTCGGATTGGAAATCTCGGTGTCGTTCGAGTCCTTCCAGAGCTTCGGCTCCGCCCAAACGACGAGCTCGTAAGCGCCGTTGCTCTTGCCGAGCACCATGCTGTTGCCTGTGGCTGGCATGTTGCTCAGGGTGTAGTTCAACGGATCAGTCGGCTGCAGGCCGCCCTTGCCGTCGTCGGCCAGAATGGTCGTCAAATTGTGAATGGCGGTGGCGGCGAGCTTCGGCGTCCCGTCGGAATTGAACAGTCCGAAATTGGCCTCGGGATTGGTATTGCCGGCGGAAGAATCGCGGTCGAACAGCTCGTAGAGATAAGTCGCGCTCACGCCGGCCTTGTAGGCATCGACCAGGGTGTTCAGGATCGATTTGGCCTGCACCGTCTCGTTGACGCCGAGATATTGGGTGTTGGCTTGCGTGGTGTAGCCGGTCTCGGTGATGACGACAGGCTTGCCCGGTGCCGCGGCCATGACGGCGCTCAGCGTTGCCGAAATCGAGCTGCCGGTCGTCAGGCTGGTGCTGACATAGGCGTGGGCGTTGGCGTAGTCGACCGAGCCCGACATGTCGCCGAGCTGGCTGTAGCCTTGCGGATCGTTGTAGGCCAGTGACAGATTGTAGACGGGGATGCTCCCGAGCGCGGCGTTGGCGTTCACGGCCTGATAGAGCGCGCTCTGGAACTGAGCTGCGGCGGTAAGGCTCGAGCTGCCGTTGTAGCTGAAGGGCTGGTGATTGGCCTCGTTGAGCCCTTCGATGGCGCTGATGCTGCCCGGGTGGCTCGTCACGAACTTCTGGAGCGAGGCGATGTAGTTCTGCAGCCCGGTTGTGCCGGTCTGGGGCAGCGCGGATGACACCAGGAAGTCGAACTTGTAGCCGGCAGCGGCCAGACCGTCGACGACGGGTTGCGCGGCCGGGCTGGTCCCCATGGCGTCGCGGAGATGGGTGACGCCGAGATACTCGAGGTCATCGACCATCAGCGCGAGATTGTTGTAGCCGGTCCAGCCGAAGCCGGCGTGCGTGTTGACGCCGATAGAGTCGATGAAGCCGCTGGCGGATAGGATGGTTTGATCGGACATTTCACACTCGAGTTTCAGCGCGAACGAAATTGCTCGCAGGGATTGCGTTCAAGCTTCTCTGTCGAGTGTGAATTTCAGATAAAAATGGAAGCTACAAATCGCGAGCGAAACGAGGTTCCTTGTGCAGGAACAGACTTGCTCTGTGTTGCAGCAGAATATTCATGCGATGCCCGGGCAGCATGGCGTGAGGAAGGCGCTTTCAAGATTTTCGTGATTTGCACTGCTGAATGTATGCGCAGATCGCGCGAATTGGATTTTATATGACAGATTTTGAAAGAGCGGTTGGCGCGCGCGCGGCGCGCGAGGTCGGCAAGGAGCAGCAAGACATTTTCTCGCTGGCCGTGGATCAAAGCATCTTCGTCTCATTCCTTCGCGCTACTCGCGCCTTCCTGCACGGGAAGTTCGCAGATGCCGCTTCCATGGGCGGTTAAACCAATCGATTTACTCGCAATGGTTGTGGCTGCTCAGGGATGGTGCAGCTTTCGCCGCGGAAACCGCTGATGAAGACCCGGTTCCGTATCGGAACCAGATCTGCTTCGCACACCGCTGATGCAGCCAATCAGCTGCGCCGGGCCAGCATCAGAAAGTCTCCGCGCCATCCGATGACCGCCGTTGCCATCGCGGCGACCGCGATCTTGCCGGCCAGCCATGCCGCGGGCTCCGTCGGTATCGAACCGAGCGATCCGATCAGGATTGCGGCCACGACCGCCTGCATGACCAACGGCCAGCGCGGGAACGCCTCGAACCGCAGCGTGGGACCGAGTGCGACCAGGATCGTCGCGAGCGTGGCGACCGCAGCGCAGCCGACCGCCCCCCGCGGCGACAGGCCGGCCGATACCGCGACCAGGGAGAGGGACACAACGATGGCGAGCTGGCAGGCCGCGACGACGACGAGCCTGGTCGCCAGCTTCTCGAGGTGGGGAACGACCGCGATCGTCGCCTGCAGATGGGTGTGCAGGAAATAGAAGGCGGCGACCGTTGGTGCCGTCTCGAGAAAGCCATCCAGGCTCGCCTGCGGCACCAGGATACGGGCGGCATCTGGAATGAATCCAATCAGACCACCGAGCAGCACGAGGGTCGTGCAGATCATGAATTCGAACATCCGCCGCGCCGACTGCACTGACTTTGCGCTGCCTCCGTGTTCGAAGTCGTTGACCACTTCCGGATAGCTCACGGTGTGGATCGCCGCATTGAGAACCCAGAAGGGACGTTGCAGGAGGTCGAGCGCAATCGAAAATCCAGCCCCGGCCCCGGTCGCACCCAGCTGGCCGACGACGATGACACGGAGCAGCACCGGCACCGACAGATGGATGACGGACGCGCCTGCCGCGAGCATGCCGTAGCGGGAGAACTCCTTCCAGTCGGCCAGCATCGTTTGCGGCGACACGCGCTCCATCGGCGTGCGATAGGCGACAAGGCCGGCGAGGAGGCCGAGGGCGTGACCCAAGGCAATGCCGAGCAGCGCCGCTTCGGCCGTCCCCGAGATCATCGCGCCCGCGGCGGCTCCAATCAGAAGGGCGGTGGCACGCAGCGCGAGCAGAAAGGATGCGATGCCCAGCCGGTCGGACAGGCGGACCGACAGGAAGTAAAGATCCGTCAAGCCCTGGAGCACGGATATGCCGAGACCCAACGCGACGATCCCGGTCGGGAGCACGCTGGCCACAGACGCGCAGCTCCCGACCACGACGAGCGCGGCTGCGCTCGACAGGCCGGCGGCAAATAGCGACCACCTCAGCCGCGCCGCCTCGTTTTCCTTGGCTGCCGCCAGAAACCGCAGTCCGGCCAGCTGCAGCCACTCGAACATCAGGACGCAGAGCAATTGGCTCGAGGCCAGCGCGAGGGAAAAGTTGGTGTAGTCGGCGGCGGGCAACAGATGGCTGATCGCGAAGATCAGGATGATCGCCGCGGCGCTCTGATAGACGTAGCCCGCCATCGCGAGGAGGCGTGTCATCGCGGAATGAGGCGCTCCTTGCCGACGATCGATGGCCCCTGCGACGCTTCGGCCGTTGCTGCGCGCACGTGCGACATCCGCTGCTCGCGCAATTGTTCATACAGGTTCTTGTATGAAGACAGCACGTCGGAGAATATCCATTTGTTGGTATCTGCGATCAGGCGCCGGCTGATCTCGTCGATCTTGTGCGGATCGGCTGCGACCGCGAGCATGCTCCTGGCCAGGGATTGCGGATCGGCTTCGGTCAGCCAGCCGGTCACGCCGTGCTCGATGACCTCGGGCATGCCGCCAAAGCGCGTGCCGAGCAGCGGCCTGCCCGCAGCCTTGGCATCTGCGACGACGAGCGGACCGGGGTCGTGCCAGATGGAGGGCGCGATCACGACGTCGACCTGCTTGTAGAAATCGTCCGGCACCACGAAGCCCATGAACTCGATTCGCGCATCGGGCGCGAGCGCCCTGAGGCGCCGTTGCTCCTCCTCGCTGACCCGTCCGGCGATCATCATTCGAATCCGATCACGGGGCAGCTGAGCAAGGGCCTGCATCAAATTGTCGATGCCCTTTTCCTCCGTGAGGCGGCCGATGAACCCGAACGTCACTTCCGTGGTGCAGACCGGCCGAGGGTAGGGCTCGCGCGGCGGCTCGGTCGAGGCGTTGCGGATCACGGTGCGGATCGGCGTCTCCGAGAACATGCCCATGTCGGTATGAATGGACAGGACGCGCTCGCTCACGCCGACCACGGCGCTGAGCCAATGCGTGGCGCGCTTGCGATGAAAGCTCAGAATTCCGCAGCTCGTGCAGGTGTGCTCGCAGGATCGCCCATTGTTGAAGCGGGAGCAGCGCGGGCAAGTCAGATAATAGTCGTGAAGCGTATGGAGCACGGGAACGCCGAGCTGGGCGGCAACGCGCCAGATCGCGGTGGTGAGGCCCGACAGATTGTTGGAGTGCAGCACGTCCGGCTTGAAGGCCCGGATGCGCTCCGCGATCAGGGGGGCCTGCATCTGCCAGTCGTCCACCGCGTGCCAGATGCTGCGGAGCGCGACGTTCTTCTGCTCCGTGAAGGGCAGATACACGTTCCGCACCGGAGCGGAGTAGACGTTGATGCCGTCGCAGGTTTCCGGAGCCTGATGAGGCGTGGATGCGGCCCGGATCACTTCCACCTCATCACCGCGCTGCACCAGACCTTCGGCGAAACGACGGGCGAAAATCTCCGCGCCGCCGACGATCTTTGGGGCCTGAGGCGTCGGATAAAGCGTGGACGTCAAAAGAACTTTCATCGCATCAACCTCATATCTGCAAAATCGCGTCTACCGCGCCGGCCTTATCTCCAGGGCGGGAACGGCACTGTCATTGGCTGCAATCAAAACCGGTGTGCTCGAAACCGGGATCCAGACCCCGGACGCAGGCCTTGCCGCCTGGTCGCACGGCATCGCAAAGCTTGCGCCTTGTTGATCGCCCTTGAGCCGGATCTCGTAACGTCGGTCCGGGGCCTCGGACCAGACTGCAACTCTGCCGCCGGAAGCCGTCGATGCATTGATCGACACGACACCGCTAGCGAGTTCGCGGCGCTCGGCACTCAGGCTGGGGCGAATGAAGGCCCAGGCCCCCTGGGCCGCGCAGGCAACCGGCTTTGGCGAATTATCGAAACGATAGAGCCCGAAATTATCCTCCAGCTCCGACGGGTTCTTTCCGCTGTCCTTGAGCTCGTAGAGCCACATGCCCTTGAGCCAGCGTGTCGCGGTCGACGCCCACAGGATGAGCTGAGCCGTATTGTCGGCCTGGGCCTGCTCGCTGACGCCGCACTTGTTGGTGGCCGTGGTCCAGCCCGTCTCGGTGACGTAGATCGGGAAGTCAGGATTTCCGCTGGCCTGGCCGACGAGACGGTGAAACGCCGTGAGCCGGTCGATGATCTCGGCCGACGTGCGTTTGCTCGGGCCCATGCAGAAATTGTAGAGATGGATCGAAGCACCGTCCGCATGCTGAAGAATGCCGGTTCGCAGCATCTTCTCCGTCCATGTCCAGCCCGGATCGTCGCCGAGAGCTCCGACCAGGAAAGGCGCATGCGGTGCAACGCGCTTGACCGCCGGCCGCGCGACTTGCGCGAGCGCCAGATAGTTCTCCGGTGAGAACGCCGGATCCTTCTTCGCCGCCAGATTCCATTCGTTCCAGAGTTCGAAGACCGGATGCTGCGCCACGACCGATTGCGCCGCCGCCGCGGCATAATCGGCGAACCGCTGCCGGGCCTCATCGGTTGTCGGCGGTGAGGAATTCGGAACCAGATGATGGCCGAAGGCGAGGATCAGGAGGGGGCGCGCGACGCCGGATTTGACTTGCGCTTCGAGCCGGCCGAGCCTGGGCGTGAAGCCCATCCGGCGTCCCCCGACCTCGAAATCGGACCAGGGAAAGTCATCGCGGAAGGCGTTGAGGCCGAGCTGCTTGATCTGCGCGACGTTTTCCGAAGGAACGTATCCGCGCGCGCTCACCGGGCCACCCAGCCCCTGATGGGTGCCGACGCCCAGCAGGAATCGGGCATCGAGCGGTTGCGCCTGCTGTGCGCAGACGGAGACCGGCAGAAAAATCGATGCCATGATGCCCGCGAGGCGGAAGCTGCCGCGAACCAAGGTGCGTGAGAATATCATCGGCTAGTTCATGCTCGCGCGTGCTGCGTTCGCGGTGACACCCAGTCCGGTCCATGACATCGCCATCGCGATCTCCTGCATCTGCGAGGGCAAGTGTGAACGTCGAGCCATCAGAAATTCTTGGAGAGGTCCGACTGCAGCCCCGCCTTCGCGTCGATCGGTGTCCGGTCGTCATGGAGCAGCTCGGCATAGACCTGCTGCAATTGCCCATGCGTCTTCTGAACGTCATAAAACTGCTTGAACCGGTCGTAACCGCGCTGTCCGAGCACCTTGAGGTCGAGATCGAGTGCTCGCCGGAAACCGTCGACGAGTGGCTGGACCGCGACGGGCTCGCAAAGCACGCCGGTCACGCCATCGACGACGATCTCGGGCAATGCTCCGCTGCGGAACGCCAGGATGGGTTTGGCCGCGCGCATCGCTTCCAGGGCAACGAGGCCGAAGGCTTCCCATCGTGACGGGATCACGACGAGGTCGGCGGCCTCGAGTTGGGTCTCAATGGTCGGGCGATCGAGCCAGCCCAGCAGGGACACGTTGGACGGGACGCTCGGGCCTTCGTACTTGTTGACGACGGAGGCGCCGATCATGCGGATCTCCAGCACGTCCTCGAGCGAGCGTGCCGCTTCGATCAGGAGATCAAAGCCCTTCTGGCGGTCCAGCCGTCCGATGAACAGGACCTTGACCTTTTCGGACGTCCAGTCGGCCGCGACAGGCTGCGGTGTGCGGCTCTTCGAGATGCCGTTATGGACGAGGGTGAGGCGCTCGGCGGGAATCCCGGCGCGGACGGCTTCGTTGAACTCGTCGCTCGAGATGCAGATGATTCGGTCCGACGTGCGGGCAAGGAGGTTCTCCGCCGCTTTCGTCACGAGATGACTGAGGCGGCCGGTCTCGCGTGAAAACGCCCAGCCGTGCGGGCAATAGACGACGCGCGGACCGTCGGAGCGGGCCGCCAGCGCCGGGCGCAGCACCAGGCCCGCAAACGAGGAATGCAGGTGAACGACATCAGGGCGAAAGGCATCCAGCGCCTGCATGCTTGCGCGCAGCATCTGGAATAGCCCAGAGATGCCGCGACCGGATCGTTCGAACGTCGTAATCTGGTTGTCATTGATCGCCGGAAGATCGCGGCGATGATCCGACGGCACGACGTAGTGCACGTTCCCGGTGCCGAAGCTCGCCTGTTGCTGTGGGTGCAACTCGTTCAGGTAGCTGGCAATCCCGCCCCGGATCGTCTCGGCGATGTGCAGCACTTTCATCGTTTGCCTTCCGTAGGGCCGCGTTGGAGAGCCGGACATCCTGTATCCCTGTTCTGAGTTCGCTAGTGTTCGCTAGTGCGAGAGACAGTTCCTCGAATACGTAGCGATATTGGGGCAGCGATGTGGTGATGTTGCGCCAAGCTCTTTGTGCGCGTGATTGTCATGGGAAGAACGAAAACTTTTCGTGGAACCATGCGCAGGTGTGCGAGTTGCAGCCAGTTGCAAATTGTTTGTGCGAAAACCGATGCGCGGGATAAGCGAAGTGCATCGAACTTCAAGCAGCGCTGGCAACGTTTGCCGATGGTGCGAGATGATCGAGCAACGACTTCGCCGACTTTTGCCACGAAAAGAACGCAACGCGTTCCTGCTGCCGCCGCCGTTCCTGATCGGAGATGGCGCCGATTGCCAATCTTTCGAGCATCAGCTGCTTCAACGATTCGGCATCATTGGCGTCAAAATACGCAGCGGCGTCGGCACACGTCTCCACGACCGCATCGGCCGTCGAGGCAATGACTGGGCAACCGAAGATCATGGCTTCGAGTGGCGGCACGCCGAAGCCCTCGTACAGCGAGGGAAACACGAATGCCGATGCATGCGCGTAGAGAGCGGCGATCTCGCCGTCCGTCAGACGCCCGGCGAGCAGCAGGCCGGAAACCCCGTCGCCCGAATTGTCTTGAAAGACCTTGCTATTATCCCCTCCGACGATGACCAGGGGAACGTCGGCTCGATCGAGCAGCTGGACAGCGCGGATCGCGATGGAGAGATTCTTGTTCTTGGTCTTTGAGCCCACGAAGAGGAAGAACTTTTGCGGCTGAACGCCGAGCCGGGCAATGATGTCGGGATCCGGCTTCGTCCTGGCAAAGTGTTCGGCGCTATTGGGGAAAACCGGGATCGCCGTTGCTGACAGATTCAGCACCTCGGCAAGCTCTTTGCGCGAAAAGGCCGATACGGTTGCGATGCTTGCGTGCCGGGCGAGCAGCCGGCCCATGGTTCGGTGAACTGCCAGATAGCGCCAGTTGAAGAAGTCGGGCCTGCGAAAGACCTGTGCGTCATGGATCACCACAATGTGGTCGCGATGGAACACGGGGCCGGAATTGGCGAGACTGATCAAGCGGCCACCCGCAGCGGCGCGCGCCAGGTCGATTTGATCCCAGGCGTGCCCGCGCAAGCGGCCGACGGCGCGAATCTTGATTCGCTCCAGCTGGAGCTGCTCGCTTGCATCCACGGGCGTCAGCAACTGCCAGTCTGCGTTCCGCAGCGAGGCGGGAGTTTGCTCCGACGCCAAAAGCACGTCGATCGCCTTGACGATCTCGGCGGCATAACGCTGAACGCCGGTGAGCTTTTGCGACAGAAAACGACCGTTGATGAAGAATTTCAATTGGCTACCATAGTGTTGATCGGAGTCCGGGCCGCCCTGCAGCAAGCTGGCGGGGGACGAACCGCAAAGGAGCAACCGTTAGGTACAGAAATATGACGTAGCCCTGCACGGTGGAGACGTTCCGCCTGCATGGCTGACGTTGCCTTGCTGCGTGTGAGGTCGCGGTGTAGATGTCCGCCATGAGTGACGACACCCACTCCCTCCGCAGCGGGGGGCTCACCGCGACCATCAAGGCGCACGGCGCCGAGCTGTGCTCGTTGAAGGACAATGTCACCGAATTCGTCTGGCAGGCCGGGCCAGAATGGCCGCGCCATGCGCCGCTGCTGTTTCCGATCGTGGGGCGCCTCGCCGGGGACGAATTGCGGCACCGGGGCAAGACATACCGGATGACCCAGCACGGCTTTGCGCGAGACAGCCGCTTTGCATGGGCGGAGCGCGGCGAGAGCCGCTGCACGCTGGTGCTCGAAGACAGCGAGACGACCCGCGCGCTCTATCCGTTCGCGTTCCGTCTGACGGCCGCGTATGTCCTCGATGAGGCCGGCCTCGACCTGACGCTCACGATCGCCAACACCGGCAAGGAGACTTTGCCGGCCTCGATCGGCGGTCATCCCGCCTTCAACTGGCCGCTCCGGCTCGGAAGCGCGAAAGAGGACTACGCGCTGGCTTTTGCGAAGGTGGAATCCTCTCCCGTCCGCCGACTCGATGGCGGGCTGCTGCGCCCGGCAACGGAGCCGAGCCCAGTCAAAGGTGCCGCGCTCCCCCTGTCGGAATCCCTGTTCGTCGATGACGCCGTCATCTTCGACCGAATCGAAAGCGACGCGGTCCGCTATGCCGCGTCCAGCGGCCCCTGGCTCAAAATGTCCTGGCGCGGCTTTCGCGAACTCGGCGTCTGGTCGAAACCGTCGGGCGCGCCGTTCCTCTGCATCGAGCCCTGGCGCGGCTATGCCAGTCCCGCCGGCTTTGACGGCGAATTCGCGGACAAGCCGGGGCTGATGCATATCGCGCCGGGTGCGGAAGAGCGCTTGTCGTTCCGGATCGAGGTCGGATCGTCCTGAAGCCGAAGGGCGAGCCGAGCGTCGGCCCTCAGATCTCGATGCGCGTGAGATCCTCGCCGAGCACGACCGGCCCCGCATAATCCTGCCTGACATCCGCAAGCAGCGCTTTCAGCATGGCATCGTCGGCGCGCGGCCGGTGATGAGTCAGCGCGAGCTTTTTGACGCCGGCCTTGGCCGCAACCTTGCCGACGGTGTCGCCGCAGGCGATCGTGAATTTCGCAAGGCGGCGGAGGTGCTCGTTGTTGATCTCCGGCGTTGCGAGAAAACAGCACTGGACAAGCAAATCGGCGCCCTCGGCCAGCCGCTCGAGACCGGGGCAGGGGACCGTGTCGCCGGAGATCGCGATGACCTTCCCCTCCGCCTCGAAGCGGTAGCCGAGACACATCCAGCGCGCCAGGAACGCCGGCGACATGTCGAGGCCGTCGCCGTGCGAGACGAGCTCGGCGCTGATCTTCCAGCGGGCGGTGTCGAGCACGGGTCCGGGAATGATGTCCGTCGCCACGACCGGTTTCCAGCCGCCGAAGGTCGGCTCGCCCTGATCGCGCCAGGCGATGTCCTTGTCGTAGACCTGCGTGACCAGCGTGTTGACAAGCCGTTCGGTGTCCGGCGGTCCATAGATGCGCAGATCGTCCTTGCGACCATGCATCCATGAATTCAGCATCACATCGTAGAGATCGCCGATGTGGTCGAAATGGTGATGGGTGAGGAAGACCGTGTTGATGGAGCCGAGCGGAACGCCGGCCTTGCTGAGCTGCACCACGACGCCGCGGCCGGCGTCGAACAGGATGTTCTCGTCGCCGAGCCTGATCAGGGTGGTCGTCGCCATGCGGCGCGGGTCCGGCCGCGGGCCGCCGGTGCCGAGCAGTATGACCTCCATGGAGCCTTCTCCAGCGTGAAGAGTCTCCACAGTAGATTCGGAGGCGGCAGCGAGGCAAGCCGCATCAGGCCCGGAGCATGCAGCGGGGGACTTAGGGGATGCTGGCCGCGGTGGCGGCGACGGCTGGCCGGAGGCTTGACCGGTCCGGTCCTGCCTTCGTTAGGCGATGCGCCAGATCCTGCGCGTGCCGTTCGACCAGATGCCAGGTCGCGCGCGCGACGAGATAGCTCAGCACGGCAGTGACGACGTAGGCAATGAGCAGCGAGACCAGTCCATCGGCGAGCGGCCAGAGCTGATGCAGGCCGTAGATCACCGCGAAGTGCGACAGGTACATCGAATAGGAATTGCGGCCGAGCGCCTCGAGCGGCTGGAAGCGGATGGCAAGCTTGATGCAACCTGTAACCAGCGCGCCGAGCACGAGGTTGATCATGAGATAGTTGAATTCGTGCGAGCCGGTGACGCGGTCGGCGGCGAAGGACAGCGCAATGAAGACCGCGTAGATCGCAGCGTCCGACTTGGCAAATCTGTCGCGCAGCGCGAAGAACAGCGCGCATCCCACCAGGAAGACCGGAAGCTGGTTCAGGAAGCTGATGTGCAGCGTGGTCCAAACGAATGCCTCGTGACCGGGGCCGTAATAGGCGGAGAACAGCGCGAAAGCCCACGGCTTGAACAGGCAGACATTGACGAGATGCAGCACGATCGCCAGCGCGAGATAGAGATGGCGGCGCGAACCGAACGCGGTGATCAGAAGCGGGAAGACGAGATAGAAGGTCATCTCGGCCGCGATCGACCAGTCGCCGGGCACGACGCTGTTGACGCTGTCCGGCCAGAAGCCGTGCAGGAACGTCGCGGTGAGGATCACTTGAGCTGGCCCGATGCCGCCAGGCGCATTGGCGCTCGGGCCGGTGCCGTTGATGACGAGGTAGATCGGGATCGCGAGCCAGAACAGCGGCGCGATGCGCAGGAAGCGGCGGATGTAGAACTTGCGCGTCGGACTGGTTTCGACACGCTGCGTCCACATCAGGCACATCGTCATGGCGCTGACGAAGTAGAAGACGTTGACGCCGGTCCAGCCGCACATGAAGGCGTAATCGACGGCGTGGATATTTGATGGAAACGACTGCGAGACGTGGATGGCCATCACGCCGGCGATGGCCAGGCCGCGCAGGACATCGAGCGTGTGCGAGCGGCCGAACGGCGCTATGCCTTGCTCGATTCGACCGGCAGCCAACCGGGCCTGCCCCTGCATCACGCCTGCTCCGTGGTTTCGTATTGTGCAGGCGGGACAATAGAGGCGCAGGTGGGCTTTCCGAAGCCGAAGGCTGTCTTTACGTTAACCGCCGGTTGAGTCCAAAGCTGAATGTGTGGGGTCGCCGGCCCCGGGGCCGGCGTAAGGCCTCCCAGGGGCCATCCTGCGGTACGATGCGCGGAATGAGAATTGTGGGCCAATTCATACTTAATCCCTGGAGACCATGAGCAATATTGTTTGCGCGTCGCAACGCGCCTAATATTCCAGCAAGCAATTTCGGGGGCTCGAACAAGTCGTGAATGTCCGTTCACATGACAGCGCATTGCGCGGTGACTTGAATTTCCAGGTCGGGTCCCAGGCACACAGGACATCCAAGACAGTGGTTGATCCCGCACTTAAGGAATTGCGTCCCGCCGGCCGCGAGCGGCTGATCGTCGTCGAGGACGATTCGGTGACGCGGACCATGCTGGTCGGCTATTTCAGCGAGAACAATTTCGACGTGGTCGGCGCCAGCTCCTGCGCGGAGTGCCGCCAGGCGTTGCGCGCCCGAACCGATCTCATTTTCCTCGATGTGCAACTGCCCGATGGTGACGGCTTCGAGCTCGCCAAGGAGATCCAGGCGACCAGCAACGCGGGCATCATCTTCGTGACGCGCCGCGACACCGACGTCGATCGCATCCTCGGCCTCGAGATCGCCGGCGACCACTACGTCACCAAGCCGATCAATCTGCGCGACCTGCTGGCGCGCGCACGCAGCGTGCTGCGGCGGCGCTCGCTCGACCGCAAGGCGGCGCGCAACCACAATTCGATCGCCTTCGGCGACTGGATCATCGACCTCACCCGGCGTGAATTGCTCGGCAGCGACGGCAAGCCGGTGGCGCTGACGCGCGCCGAATTCGACCTGCTCGCGGCGCTGGTCGGTGCCGACGGACGGCCGCTCAGCCGCGACTATCTGATCGAGGTCGTCAGCAACCGCCAGGCCGAGGTCGACATCCGCACGGTCGATGCGCTGGTGGCGCGGCTGCGCCGCAAGCTCGTCGGCAGCGGCACGCCCGTGATCGCGACCGTCACCGGCGTCGGCTACAAGCTCGCGCTCAGCGAGCGGCTCTAGGGCACTTGTCGTCAGCGCGATGCGACGCGCTTCCATCGCGCTGCGATGCGAGCCTTGATCTGGCTGACCCTGGCCTCGTGCGCGGCCCAATAGGCGCGGCTGGCGGCCGCGGTGCCTTGACGATAGCGGGCATAGACGGCTTTGGGTTGCGCAGCCATCTTCGGGCGGCTCGCCGGATTTGCCGGAGCTGCCGTAGGTGCTGCGGGAGTGGGCCGGGGCGCCGGATTCGGAGCGGCCGCAACCTCGGTCTCAAGAGCCTTCGAATTCATGGCGGCAAGACGGTTGCGGGCCCGATTGCAATAGACCTGCGACCGCGCGGTCATATCTTCTTCGCCATGGCCTGCCCGATACTTCATGAGGGCCCGGCAGAGATCCCCGCCGGCGAGGCGCCAGGCCCGGCTGAGATAAAGCACCCCGTAATGGATGTTGATGTCGGGTTCGGTGAGTTCCGCATCGCTGCCCCGGAAGCCCAGCATCGCCGCCGTCTCGGGCCGCACCTGCATCAGGCCGATCTCGCCGACGCTGCCGATGACGGCCGAATTGTAGCCGCTTTCGACGAACACGACCGCTTCGGCGACATCGGCCGGTAAATTGGTGTTTGCGGTTTCTCGCTCGATGATCTTCCGGATCATGGCCCGGGATGACGGCGTTTCGCCGGCGCCGAGCTCCGTCCTGCCGGTGGAGATCGCCGACGTCGCGTGCGGCCCGTCCATCTCGGCGTCTCCGGCGTGCGCGCAGATCGGGGCCGACAACAGCAGGACGACCGCCAGGTGTCTCCACGTCGCGCCGAGATTGAAGCCTGCCCGATCCCACAGCATCGGTCCGTCATAGAGCTCCGGAGTTAATAAACCGGCCTCCGCTGCGGCAACTAGCGCGCGCGGGCGCTCTGATCGGTGGACGTCGCTTGCGCAGGTTCAGCCAGCCGGTCGTCGATCGCATAGAGCGTGCAGGTCGGCGACCATTTCATGCAGGCCGCCAGTGACTCGCGCCGGGCGTCGTCGGCCGTGATGTGCCCCGAGCGCCAGCCGTAGCCGCCATTCGGCGACACCGCGAACGCCTTGTGCGGCAGCATGCTGGCGAGATAGCGCGCGAACTCGGCCCGCGCGGCCTCATTGAGCTGGCGCGGCGGCGGCAGCGGATCGGGCGGGCTCAGGATGTCGCGGCTGACGAGGCCGCGCTCGCGCAGGAAAGCGTCGACATAGGGCGTCCATTGCGCACGGCTCGCCACCGCATAGATGTAGTGGCCGTCGTCACCGAACGGCGGCGCCGCAATGAATTTTGCATTGCCGCCACTGGTGCGAAATCCGTCATGGAGGCGGCGCGCGAGGTCGGGGCCGAAATAGGAATCGTTGGTCGCATAGACCCACAGCGTCGGTACGCGCGAGGTCTTGCCGAAGGTGGCGAAGGCCTGCACCAGCCCATCGGGATTGCAGACGTCGTCGTCGTCGCGCGAGCCGCGGCCGCCGGCGAAGTTGATCGCGGCGACGAGACCGGACGGCGCCTGCGCAGAGAGCGCGATCGTGGCGAGCCCGCCGGCGGAATGGCCGGCCGCGATCATGCCCGTCGTTGTGACGTCAGGGCGGCGCGCCATCGCATCGATCGCGGCCCGTAAGTCGGCAACCGCGACCGCGACTGCGGGCAGATAAGCGGCTTTCGCGCAGCCGCCGACGCTGTCGACGCGTCCGCCGGGCGAGCTGCCGTAGCCGCGCCGCATCACGATCAGCGCGGCAAAGCCGCGCCGGGCATATTCCAGCGCAATGCCGTAATATTTGTGCGCGGACATCGTCGCGCGGTCGTCGAAGCTGCGCGGCGAGCCGTGGCTGAGCAGCGCCAGCGGATAGCGCTTCGTCCCGGCCGGGCGGACCAGGAAGGCCTCGAGCCCCTGCGGCCCGGCCTCCGCCATGGGGATGCGGAGATCCTCGGTGTAGAACTCCGCGGCCACCGCAGACGACGGCCCGTCCGCCGGGATCAGCCAGGCGATCAGCAGAGGGAGCAGCTTGCGCAGGACAGCCATGAGGCGATTCGAACAGCCGGAAGGCCTCGACCATAGCACGATCCCGCAATTTGCATTGCGGTGCCTACGTGCACGACGCGCGGCGCTAGCGCCCGGTGGATGCGCCAGAGGTGTCCGTGGTGTCGCTACGGAGCTCCCGCTCGAACCGGCGCCTCACCTTGGCGAGGTCATGATCCACGGCTGCGTTGCGCAGCATCGGGTTGCGTTCGACGCCGGTTTGCTCGACGTATCCGGGAGACGATAGCACCAAGGAACTGGCGAGCAGCAGGGCCGTTGCGAGAATGGTCATGTCCCCATTCATGGACCCAAATGCGGCCATTTGTTGCCGGCGTCGGCCGATGGCTTTTGAGTTGGCGTGTGCAAGCCCAATGCTATGGTGCGGCAGGGCCTCAATTTGACAACGACGAGGATAGTTCAGTGGCTGATGTTCATCCCGCGGCGGGCAAGCAGGCTTCGCCGGACGCGCTCACCAATATTCCGCGGCTGGTGACGGCCTATTTTGCCGGCAAGCCCGATGTCACAGATCCCGCGCAGCGCGTAGCGTTCGGCACCTCCGGCCATCGCGGCACCTCGTTCAAGAACACTTTCAACGAGGGCCACATCCTCGCGACCACGCAGGCGATCTGCGACTACAGGCGGGAAAAGGGGCTGACCGGACCGCTGTTCATCGGCATCGACACTCACGCGCTGGCCGAGCCGGCACTGGTCAGCGCCGTCGAGGTGTTCGCCGCCAACGGCATCGACATCATGATCGATAAGGACGGCGGCTACACGCCGACGCCGGTCATCTCTCACGCGATCCTCACCTACAACAAGGGCCGTACCAGCGGTCTCGCCGACGGCGTCGTCATCACGCCCTCGCACAATCCGCCGGAGGATGGCGGCTACAAATACAATCCGCCGCATGGCGGCCCGGCCGACACCGATGTGACTGGTGTCGTCGAGAAGCGCGCCAATGCCTATCTCGCCGACGGCCTCAAGGGCGTGAAGCGCATCGACTATGCCAAGGCGCTGAAGTCTTCGAACGTCCATGCCTATGACTTCGTCACGCCCTACGTCGCCGATCTCGGCAATGTCGTCGATCTCGACCTCGTCAAATCCGCCGGCATCAAGATCGGCATCGATCCGCTCGGCGGCGCCGCCGTGCATTACTGGCATCCGATCATCGAGCGCTACGGCCTGAAGGCCACCGTGGTGAACGAGGCGATCGACCCGACCTTCCGTTTCATGACGGTGGACTGGGATGGCAAGATCCGCATGGACTGCTCATCGCCTTATGCGATGGCGAGCCTGATAGGGATGCGCGACCGCTTCGACGTCGCCTTTGCCAACGACACCGACGCCGATCGCCACGGCATCGTGACGCGCACCGGCGGCCTGATGAATCCGAACCATTATCTGGCGACCGCGATCTCCTATCTGTTCGCGCACCGCCCGAACTGGAGCCGGGATGCCGCGATCGGCAAGACCGTGGTGTCGAGCTCGATCATCGACCGCGTCGCCAAGAAGCTCGGCCGCAAGCTGGTCGAGACGCCGGTCGGCTTCAAATGGTTCGTCGACGGCCTCCTCACCGGCGGCTTCGGCTTCGGCGGCGAGGAGAGTGCAGGGGCCTCGTTCCTGCGCCGCGATGGCGGGGTGTGGACCACCGACAAGGACGGCGTCATCCTTGGCCTGCTCGCAGCGGAGATCATGGCCAAGACCGGCCGCGATCCCAGCCAGCTCTTCAATGATCTCACCGCCGAGTTCGGCGTTCCGCATTACGCGCGTATCGACGTCGCCGCGACCGGGCCGCAGAAGAATATCTTGAAGTCCGTCACGCCCGAGCAGCTCGGCCTGAAGGATCTCGCCGGCGACCCCGTCCGCTCAACGCTGAGCAAGGCGCCCGGCAACGGCCAGCCGTTTGGCGGCATCAAGGTCGAGACTGACTACGGCTGGTTCGCCGCGCGGCCGTCAGGGACCGAGGATGTCTACAAGATCTACGCCGAGAGTTTCCGCAGTACCGAGCACCTGACGCGGATTCAGGAAGAGGCCAAGGCAGGCCTGGCCAAGGTATTCGGGGCTTAAGGGTCCGAACGCTTACGGCTCTCGCTGCTGCCCGCAGGGATACCTCTGCCGCTCAGAAGCGGACCGCTTGCCGCATCCACCGCTGTCATCACCCGCGAAAGCGGGTGATCCAGTACGCCGCGGCTCCAGTTGTGTGAGTCTCATGCCCGCTGCGGAGTACTGGATTCCCCGCTTTCGCGGGGAATGACCCGCCACCTTGGTGTGTATACATCAAAATACATAAAGGTATTATAGTACAGCTAAATTGCCACTTGAACCTTTCTTTGCCTCCGCTATTGTATACATAACGTATTCACAAGCCGTGGGAGTGAGACAATGACAAAGCCCTTCCCGATGAACGCCTGGTACGCCGCGGCCTGGGACGCGGACGTGAAAGCTGCGCTGATGCCGCGGACGATCTGCGGCAAGCATGTCGTGATGTATCGCAAGGCCGACGGTTCGGTCGCCGCGCTGGAGGATGCCTGCTGGCACCGCCTGGTGCCGCTGTCCAAGGGCCGGCTCGAAGGCGACACCGTCGTCTGCGGCTACCACGGCCTGAAATACAATGCACAGGGACGCTGCACCTTCATGCCCTCGCAGGAGACCATCAATCCGTCGGCCTGCGTCCGCGCCTATCCCGTGGTCGAGCGCCACCGCTACATCTGGCTCTGGATGGGCGATCCCGCGCTGGCCGATCCCGCGCTCGTCCCCGACATGCACTGGAATCACGATCCGGCCTGGGCCGGCGACGGCAAGACCATCCACGTCAAATGCGACTATCGCCTCGTGCTCGACAATCTCATGGATCTCACCCACGAGACCTTCGTGCACGGCTCCTCCATCGGCAACGAGGCGGTGGCGGAGGCGCCGTTCGACGTCACCCATGGTGAGAAGACGGTCACGGTGACGCGCTGGATGCGGAACATCGAGCCGCCGCCGTTCTGGGCGAAACAACTCGGCAAGTCCGGTCCCGTCGATCGCTGGCAGATCATCCGTTTCGAGGCTCCCTGCACCATCGCGATCGACGTCGGCGTGGCGCCCACAGGCACCGGCGCGCCGGAAGGCGACCGCTCGCAGGGCGTCAACGGCTTCGTGCTCAACACCATCACGCCGGAGACCGAGAAGACCTGCCATTATTTCTGGGCCTTCGTGCGCAACTATCAGCTCGGTGAGCAGCGCATCACCTCCGAGATCCGCGAGGGCGTTTCCGGCATCTTCCACGAGGACGAGCTGATCCTCGAGGCGCAGCAGCGCGCCATGGACGAGAACCCCGATCGCATCTTCTATAACCTCAACATCGACGCCGGCGCGATGTGGACGCGCAAGCTGATCGACAGGATGGTGGCCAAGGAAAACGGGCCGCAGCACCTTCAGGCGGCGGAGTAGATCATGGCCGAACGTGAGGTCGACCGCTCCGTCTCGCAGACCGTCAAGGCGCAGCTTGCGCTGCGCGACCAGATCCTGTCCGGCTCCCTACGTCCGGGCGAGCGCATCTCCGAGCTCCAGGCGGTAGAGACCACCGGGGCCTCGCGCACCCCCGTGCGCATGGCGCTGGTGCGACTGGAGGAGGAAGGCCTGCTGGAGGCGATCCCGTCCGGCGGCTTCATGGTGAAGGCGTTTTCGGAGCGCGACATCTCCGATTCCATCGAGCTGCGCGGCACGCTGGAAGGGCTCGCTGCGCGCTTCGCCGCCGAGCGCGGCGTCTCCGCGCGCGAGCTGGAGCCGCTCAAGGAGTGCCTTGCCGCGATCGACGAACTGCTGCGGCAGGTGCCGATCTCGATCGAAGCGTTCTCGTCCTATGTCACGCTGAACGCGCGCTTTCACGCCCTGCTCACGGAATTGTCGCGCAGCCCACCCTTGATCCGCCAGATCGACCGCGCCTCGGCGCTGCCGTTCGCATCCCCAAGCGGCTTCGTGATGGCGCAATCGGCGCTGCCCGAGGCGCAGCAGATCCTGATCATCGGGCAGGAGCACCACCGTGTCGTGATCGACGCCATCGAGAACCGCGAAGGCGCGCGTGCCGAAGCCGTCATGCGCGAGCATGCGCGGCTGGCGGTGCGCAATCTGCGCCTCGCGCTGCGCAACCGCACCCATCTCGACCTCTTGCCGGCGCTCGCACTGATCAAGACCACAACCGATTGAGGGCAATCATCATGCGCTTCATCGAAACCTGGATTCCGGCAACGCTCGTTTCGACGCGCGATCTTGCCCCCGGCATCCGCGAATTCCTGATCCGGCCGGATCAGTTCGACGCCGCCGCCTATCCGGTCGGCAGCCACATCAATGTCAGCGTGACCATCGACGGCCTGCCGGAGACGCGGTCCTATTCGCTGGTCGGCGAAGCCATCTCGACCGGCTTCAAGATCGCGGTGCGCCGTGCCGATGATTCCCGCGGCGGCTCGCGCTACATGTGGCAGCTCGCGCCGGGCGCGCGGCTCGACATCACGCAGCCCGCTTCGCTGCTTGCGGTGGACTGGTCCCGTGAAAATTATTGCCTGATCGCCGGCGGCATCGGCATCACGCCGATCCTCGGCGCCGCGCAGGCGCTGGCGCGGCGCGGGGCTGACGTCACGCTGCATTATGCGGTGCGCTCGCGCGGCGAGGCTGCCTATCTCGACGATCTCGCCGGAATTCTCGGCGATCGCCTGGTCGTTCATGCCAGCGATGAAGGCAAACGGCTCGACCTCGATGCGGTGTTCGCGTCATTGCCGCAAGGCACGCTGTCGCTGTTCTGCGGCCCGATGCGCATGCTCGATGCCGCACGCCACGCCTGGATCGGCGCGGGCCATCCGCTGCCCGATCTCCGCTACGAGACCTTCGGCTCCAGCGGCACGCTGCCGACCGAGACGTTTCGCGTGCGCCTGAAGGGCTCCGATGTCGAGCTCGAAATCCCGCGCGAGCGCTCGATGCTGGACGTGCTCAACGCCAGCGGTCACGACGTGATGTACGACTGCAAGCGCGGCGAATGCGGCCTGTGCGCCATCGACGTGGTCGAGGTCGACGGCGAGATCGACCATCGCGACGTCTTCTTCAGCGACCATCAGAAGCAAAGCAACCAGAAGATCTGCGCCTGCGTCTCCCGCGCGCGGGGCACGATCACGGTGGATACGTTGCTGCGGGCGGATGCGATCTGAGGGAATGGCTTAGGGAAGTCGGGCGGCAGGCTCCCCAACCTCTCCCGCTTGCGGGGGAGGGGGCTCACCTCCCTCATTGCCTGCACTCAGGATCTACCGCAAACTACGCCGCAAACGTCGCCCGAAGCTTCTTCCTGTCCAGCAGCGCCAGCACGCCATCCACCGACACCGGCCGGCTGATCAGATAGCCCTGGACCTCGTCGCAACTGATCTGCCTGAGATAGTCGAGCTGGTCGGCAGTCTCGACGCCTTCTGCGACGACGGCGATGCGCAGGTCGCGCGCGAGCGAGATCACCGACTTGACGATGGCGGCACAGTCCGGCTGCACCAGCATGTCGCGGATGAAGGACTGGTCGATCTTGATGCGGCTGAACGGCAACTTGCGCAAATAGGTGAGGGACGAGAAACCCGTCCCGAAATCGTCCAGCGCGACCGTGACGCCGAGCTGCAGCAGCGCGTTCAGAACCGGCTCGGCCGAGCCGTATTTCGACAGCAGCATCGATTCCGTGATCTCGATCTCGAGCCGGTGCGGCGCGATCTTCGCGTCCGCCAGCGCCTGCACGATGATCTGGAGGATGCCGGCGTTATGAAACTGCGCGGCCGAGAAGTTGACGGCGACCCTGATCTCGTCCGGCCACTCGGCAACCGTCGCGCAGGCGCGGCGGACGACCCATTCGCCGATCTCGTGGATCAGCCCGGTCTCTTCCGCAATCGGGATGAATTCGCTCGGCGGCACCAGTCCGCGCTCAGGATGTTGCCAGCGCAGCAGCGCCTCGAAACCGGTGATCCGGCTTTGGTCGAGATCGAGGAACGGCTGGAACACGAGCAACAGCTCGTCTCGCGCGATCGCGCCCTCGAGGTCGGATTGCAGCGCCTTGCGATCGCGTGACACCCTGTCGTCGCTGGCGTCAAAGAAGCGGATCGTGCCAGGTCCCACCTTCTTGGCGCGGTAGAGTGCGGCATCGGCATTCTTCATGACGTCAAGCGGTGTAGTGCCGTCGCGCGGCGCCAGCACGATGCCGACGCTGGTCGCGCCCCCGATCTGGCGGCCCTCGATGCGGAACGGTTCAGTGAAGGCCGCGACGAAGCGTTCGGCGATTTCGAGGGCATCCTCGGGACGCGCCAGATTGGCCATCACCAGCGCGAACTCGTCGCCGCCGATGCGCGCGACATGCTCGGCGGCGCGCGTGCAGCGTCGCAGGCGGCTTGCGACCTGGACCAGGAATTCGTCGCCGGCGGGATGGCCGAACTTGTCGTTGACCTCCTTGAAGCGATCGAGATCGAGCAGCAGCACCGCAAACTCCTCGCCGGACAATGCCAGTCGCTTGAGCGCGGCCTCGAGCGTCTCGTTGAAGGCGACGCGGTTGGGCAGGTGGGTCAGAGGATCCAGCCGCACCGTGCGCTCCGCCTCGATCTGCCGCATCACGCGCCGCGCGAACGAGAAGGAATTGACGAACACGCCGCGGATCAGCACGCTGCCATAGACCACGACGAGGAAGGCGATCAGCAGAAAGGCCAGATCGCCGTTCCTGCCGAGGCAGATCGCGATCCCGACGAAGATCGGGGCGGTGAAGGCGATCGCTGCGATCGGGATGGTGGCGAAGGCGAGCGCGCCGCCGGCCAGCATGCCCGAGCACAGGCAGGTGATGACGAGCTGGCCGCCGGTCGAAGCATTGTCGAAGAAGGCGACGGGGACGATGCCCCAGGCGGTGCCGAGGACGAAGGCGTTGCGCACCAGCCGGTGCATGGCGCGGCGCGAGACGAATTGCGGCTTGGTGATGCGGCGGGCCGCGCGGGATTGCAGGCCGAATGCGATCGCTGCGCTGGCGACGGCGGCGGCCCAGATGAGGGCGGCTATCCTGTCCGGCGATTGCCAAAGCGCAATGGCGAGCACGATGGCGTTGCAGGCATTGGCGAGCATGATGCCGACTGAATAGCCGAGCACCATCGACATCTGCTCGGCGCGGATATGGCCGGCCACGGCTTCGTCGGTTGCGGGACCGCCAAAGGCCGATAAATCGCCCGCGAACAGCCGCGCGACATAGCTGGTCGTTTGAGTCCGCATTTCAGAGCCTAGCAGGACGGGCCGTTGGTCGGCTCCTTCAGGGAAATTCGCCGCAAACCTTTGACGAACTATGAATTATCCCTGACTGCGGCGCTCGCCGCGACCACTTCTGCGTGTTCGTGACGTGATATCGATAACAAATCGATACAAATGCAGACTTCGGATTACGGCTGTAATGAGAGCAGGGGCTCCCCACTAGCTCGCCGTCATGCCCCGGCTTGACCGGGGCATCCAGTACGCCGCGGCCTATCGAGGAATCCCAACCGTTTCTGGAATACTCGATCGCCCGGTCAAGCCGGGCGATGACACCTGTGTGGAGAGACGTCGTCACCGCCCCAGCTGCTTCGGATCGTAGTAGAACCGCTCTTCGATGAGCTGGTCGCCGCGCCAGGTTTGCCACGCGATCTCGTCCAGCGTCCGTGAGACACCCTCTGCGTTGGTGAAGCTGAACGTCCAGCGCGTCGCCACATGGTCGCCGTCGATCAGGCTCGGTCCGATGCGGACGGCCCTGACCTCTTTCGAGGCCGCCAGCACGGCACGCTCCTTGGCGACGAGCTTGTCACGGCCGATCGTCGGGGCGCCGTTGTTCTCATAGGTCGCGGCGTCGGGCGTGCAGAACTGCTCGATTGCGCCGATGAAATCCCCGGCCTCCAACCGCTGCGCAAAAGCTTCGATGACGTCACGGCTCGGCATGGCAAACCTCGCGATTAAAACCGACTGATAGTCGGTAAATACCGACCGAGGGTCAAAAAGTCAACTGGCCGCCCCTGCCGAATTCGACTAGACGAGACTCATGGCGAAACAGGCGGAGCGGCGGGCGGCGACATCGGAAGCGATCTTGTCGGCGGCGCGCCGCCTGTTCGGGACGCAAGGCTTTGCCGCTACCACCATGGACGAGATCGCGGAAGCAGCCCACGTCGCCAAGGGCGCGGTCTATCATCACTTCAAGACCAAGGAGGCGGTGTTCGAAGCCGTGTTCGACCAGGTCTCGCGCGACCTCGTCGTCGAGATCGATGGCACGGCTCGCGCCGAGAAGGACGTGCTCGCAGCGATGGTCGCCGGCACGCAGCATTATTTCGCGGCGACCGCCAAGGGCCCGACCGGCCAGATCATCCTGCGCGACGGCCCGGCCGTGCTCGGCTGGGAGCGCTGGCGCGAGATCGACGCGCAGCATTTTGGCGGCAAGCTGCCGCGCGCGATTGCGGCGGCGATGGAGGCTGGCCTGATCGCAAAGCAACCGGTCGAGCCGCTGGCGCGGCTATTGCTCGGCGCGGTGACGGAGGCCGCGGTCGCCTGCGCCGGACGCGCTGATATCGCAAGGGCAGGCGCGGAATATGCCCGTGCGTTCAAGTCGCTGGTCGAGGCGCTGCGCCTGCGGGAATGATTGTGCTAAGCCACGCAGACGGAAACGCCCCAACCAACAAGAAGACTGACAAGACATGACCCTAAACTCCTCCCTCGCGCCGTCCGATCCCGAATTCGACTACATCATCGTCGGCGCCGGCTCCGCCGGCTGCGTGCTCGCCGACAGGCTCTCGGCGAACGGCAAGCACAGCGTGCTGCTGCTCGAGGCCGGCCCGAAGGATTCCAACATCTGGATCCACGTGCCGCTCGGCTACGGCAAGCTGTTCAAGGAGAAGTCTGTCAACTGGATGTACCAGACCGAGCCGGAGCCCGAGCTGAAGGGACGCCAGGTGTTCCAGCCGCGCGGTAAGACGCTGGGCGGATCGAGCTCGATCAACGGCCTGCTCTACGTCCGCGGTCAGCACGAAGACTACGACCGCTGGCGCCAGCTCGGCAACACCGGCTGGGGCTACGACGACGTGCTGCCCTATTTCAAGAAGGCCGAAAATCAGTCGCGGGGGGCCGACCAATATCATGGCAGCGGCGGGCCCCTGCCTGTCTCCAACATGGTCGTGACCGATCCACTGTCAAAGGCCTTCATCGACGCCGGGGTCGAGACCGGTCTGCCCTACAATCCTGATTTCAACGGCGCCACGCAGGAAGGCGTCGGCCTGTTCCAGACCACGACGCGCAACGGCCGGCGCGCCTCGACTTCGGTGGCCTATCTCGGCCCGGCAAGGACCCGCAGCAATCTCAAGGTGGAAACCTCCGCGCTCGGCCAGCGCGTGCTGTTCGAGGGCCGCCGCGCCGTCGGCGTCGAATATCGGCAAGGCGCAGCTCTGCGCCGGGCCCGCGCGCGAAGAGAGATCGTGCTGTCGAGCGGCGCCTACAACTCGCCGCAACTGCTGCAGCTCTCCGGCGTCGGCCCTGGCGATCTCCTGCGCAAGCACGGCATTGATGTCGTGCTGGACGCGCCGGGCGTCGGTCACGACCTCCAGGACCACATGCAGGTCCGCATCGTGATGCGCTGCTCGCAGAAGATCACGCTCAACGACACCGTCAATCATCCGCTCCGGCGCACCATGGCCGGCGCGCGCTATGCGCTGTTTCGCAAGGGGTGGCTGACGATTGCGGCAGGCACGGCGGGCGCGTTCTTCAAGACCAGCCCGCGGCTGGCCTCGCCCGACATCCAGGTGCACTTCCTGCCGTTCTCGACCGACAAGATGGGCGAGAAGCTGCACGATTTCTCCGGCTTCACCGCCTCTGTGTGCCAGCTCCGTCCTGAAAGCCGCGGGACCTTGCGCATCCGAAGCCCCGATCCGACGGTGCCGCCGGAGATCCGCATCAACTACATGTCGACCGAGACCGACCGCACCACCAACGTCGAAGGTCTGAAGATCCTGCGCAAGATCTTGAATGCGCCGGCGCTGAAGCCATTCGTGGTCAATGAGTACGATCCCGGGGCGAAGGTATCCACGGACGCCGAGCTGCTGGAATATTGCCGCGAGCGCGGCAGCACCATCTACCATCCGACCTCGACCTGTCGTATGGGCAATGATGCGCTCGCGGTGGTCGACCAGCGGCTGAAGGTGAGGGGGCTCGAAGGCCTTCGCGTCGTCGACGGCTCGGTCATGCCGGACCTCGTCTCGGGGAACACCAACGCGCCGATCATCATGATCGCCGAAAAGGCCTCCGACATGATATTGGAGGATGCGCGATAAATTCGCGTCTTGAGAGGGTTTGGACTTGGCTACTCGATTTCGGATCGGCACACGCAAGAGCACAATGGCGCTGGCACAGACGGAAGAGATCGCGCGCCGCCTGACCGCCGCCGTGCCCGGTCTCGACGTCGAGATCGTCAAGTTCGACACCACGGGCGATCTCGATCAGACCAGCAAGCTGCTGCCCCATGGCGGCAAGGGCGGCGCCTTTGTGGCGCAGATCCGCGCCGCCGTGCTGTCGGGCGAATTGCAGGCGGCGATGCACTCGCTGAAGGACATGCCGGGCAATGAGGACACGCCCGGCCTCGTCATCGGCGCCACGCTGTCCCGCGATCCGCCGAGCGACGCGCTGGTGCTGCGCGACGGCGTGACGCTGGAGGCGCTGCGCCAGTCCCGCGGCAAGGGTTTCAAAATCGGCACCAATGCGGTCCGTCGCGCCGCTTACGCGCGACGCCTGTTTCCGGATGTAGACGTGATCCACTTCCGCGGCGCCGCCGACACGCGCGTGCGAAAGCTCGACAATGGCGAGAAGCAGCGCCTGCCGGATGGCGGCACGGTGGGACCGGCCGATGCGCTGATCATGGCGCGTTCGGGGCTCGACCGTGTCGGCCTCGCCGGCCGCATCGCCTATGAGTTCACCGCGGCCGAGATGCTGCCCGCGGCGGGGCAGGGCATCGTTGCGGTCGAATGCGCCGCGCAGGACTGGCAAACGCGGCAGATCCTGTCGTCGATCGACGATCCCGCCGCGCACGCCAGCGCGGACGCCGAGCGCGAGGTGCTGTGGGTGCTGAACGGCCACTGCAATTCGCCGGTGGCGGGCTTCTCGACCATCACGGGCGATCAGATGTCGCTCACCGCATCCGTGCTCGATCTTTCCGGCAACATCATTATCGAGGCTTCGCGCGCAGGCCCCGCCAATCGCCCGCGCGAGCTCGGCCGTGCCGTGGGTCTGGATCTGCTGACGAAGGGGGCCGCCGAGATCATCGAGCGCAGCCGGCCGCGCTAGGCTGCCGCGATCACGAGATCATGCGGCCGTGCGCCTGTTTTGCCCGACGTGTCAAACGCGGCTGGTGAGTCGGATCTTGCCGGCCCAGCTTTTTCAATGACTTGTCTACTGTGCATGGGGTTGTTTTCGCGTTTTTTGTTTCCGCCCCGTTGGGGGCGGGCGAACTAGCCCCGCACGCGCTTGATCATCCGCTCGACATGGGCGATCGGCGTTTCCGGCTGGATGCCGTGCCCGAGGTTGAAGATCAGCCGTCCTTGGGCAAAATTGGCCAGCGTGTTGTCGACCGCGCGGTCGAGCGCGGCGCCGCCCGTGATCAGCACCAGCGGATCGAGATTGCCCTGCACGGCGACCTTGCTTTGCACGCGTTCGCGAATGAAACCGGGCTCCGCGGTCCAGTCGATGCTGACCGCATTGACGCCGGTCGCCTCGACATAGCCCGGCAATTGCGCACCGGCGCCGCGGGGGAAGCCGATGATCTTCGCATCCGGCACCTTGGCCCGCACGCCCTCGACGATGCGGCGCGTCGGCTCGACCGACCAGCGCGCGAACTCGGCCGACGGCAGCACGCCGGCCCAGGTGTCGAAGATCTGCAAGGCATTGGCGCCGGCGGCGAGCTGCGCCAGCAGATATTGAATCGAGTTCTCGACCAGCACGTCGATGATTTCAGCGAACGCCTCCGGATGCCGGTAGGCCATCATCCGCGCCGGCGCCTGGTCGGGCGTGCCCTGGCCCGCGACCATGTAGGTCGCGACAGTCCACGGCGCGCCGCAGAAGCCGATCAGCGCGACCTTTTGATCGAGCGTGCCGCGCACGATCCTGAGCGCCTCGAACACCGGCTCGAGCTTGCCAAAGTCGGCGCGCGCGGCAAGCGTTGCGACCTTCGCAGGATCATCCAGCGGATCCAGCCGCGGGCCCTCGCCGACCTCGAACCGCACCGAGCGTCCGAGCGCGTAGGGGATCACGAGAATGTCCGAGAAGATGATCGCCGCATCGAAGCCGAACCTGCGGATCGGTTGCAGCGTCACCTCGGCCGCAAGCTCCGGGTTGAAGCACAGGTCGAGGAAGCCGCCGGCCTTGGCGCGGACCTCGCGATATTCCGGCAGATAGCGGCCGGCCTGCCGCATCATCCACATGGGCGGGATGCTCTGGCGCTGGCCGGAGAGCACGTCGATGAAAGGTTTCGTCGCAGATTGGGGCACGAATGGTCCTGAGCAAGGTTATGGCCTCTGATACACCGCTCCGGCCCTCAGCGGAACAGGGGAACCAGCGCAAGAGGGCCGCGTTGATCCAGCCGATGGAGGAGATCATGGCTGAGAGATTCAATCCCGCCCCGCACGACAAGCACGCCGTCGATCCGCACGAGGCGCTCGCCGCTGATCGGCAATCCAAGCTCGACGCCGGGCTAAAGGACACGTTCCCAGCGTCTGATCCCGTAAGCGCCACCCAGCCAACACCCACGAAGGCTGATGCGGAAGCCGACAGCCCCTCGCTCTGGGACAAGGTCAAGGCGATATTCAGCTAAGGGCAGGCGAGGCCCGATTCCGATCGGCTTGCTAATACCTTGTTAGCGATGTGCTGATCGCGGTGTCCGTAGGACTACTGGAAACCGGGGAGATGGCCGCGTATTCCAGTAGTGATTTCAGAGTTCAATAATAGAAGCAGCAGAGTTTCCGACGATCGGAGAATTCTGCCGCATGAGCCTTGCGACCCAAAGAGCCGGATGGAGCCGCCTGCCGCTGCGCGCGGCGGCGTTCGTCGTGCTGACCTGCGCGACCATCCTCGGCGTCAGTGGCTGGCGCGAATGGGCTGCGCGCGACGCGGTGCTCAGGGGTGCCGAGACCGAGATGGCGAACGTCGCCCGCTCGCTGACCCAGCATGCCGAGGACAGCCTCGATCTGCTGGATTCCGGCGTCGTCGGCGTCGTCAGCCGGCTCGAGATGGACGGCACTGCACCGGCCACGATCGCCAAACTGCGCACCCTGCTGGAAGTACGCAAAAAGGCCATCGAGCGCGTTCACAGCCTCGCCATCATCGACGACCAAGGCAACTGGCTGACCGCGCCCGGCACGATCGGCTCAACGCTCAGCGACGATGCGTTTTTCCGTTATCATCAGCTCTCCCCGAAACGAGAGCCCTATGTCGGCCGTCCCGTAAAGAGCCTCCTGGACGGCGAATGGGTCGTCACCCTGTCGCGCCGCTTCAACAAGCCCGACGGCAGCTTCGGCGGGGTAGTGCTCGCGACCATCAGCTCAAAATATCTTTCGCATTTCTACGAGCAGTTCGAGATCGGCCGCAACAGCTCGGTGTCGCTCACGCATGGCGATGGCCTGATCATCGCTCGCAACCCCAGCAACGAGACATTTGTCGGACGCAGCGTTTCCGACAAGCCGTTATTCCGCGACGCGAGCCTGCAACGGCCGAGCGGGGCCTATTATTTCAAGTCTCCCCTGGACGGCGCCGAGCGCGTCAGCTTCTTCAAGCGCAGCGGCCGTTTCCCGCTCCTTCTGCTTGCCACAGTCGACAAGGACGAGTTGCTCGCGCCCTGGCGCGCCGCGGCAATCTCCCGCATGCTCTACGTCACCGCGCTAGTGATGCTGATTGCGGTCATCGGCGCCGTGCTGGTGCGGCAGTTGCAGCGGGGCCAGCGCATGGCCGCGGCCCTGGTCGAGAAAGAGGCGCATTTCCGCCTGCTCGCCGAAGGCTCCAGCGACATGGTGACCCGCATCGGGCTCGACGAGCGGCTGCGCTATGTCTCGCCCTCGTCCGCGCGCGTCGTCGGCTGGCGCGCCAATCAATTGATCGGCACGCCGGCGCTGGCGGGCATCAATCCGGAGGATCTGCCGGAGGTCCAGGCGATCGTCGACGCCATGAAGCGTGGCGAGCGGGAGGAGGCGCGTCTCACCTACCGCAACTCGCACCGGCAGAACGGTGAAGTCTGGCTGGAATCGACCATGCGGGTGACGCGCAAGGACAATGGCCGCGTCGACGGCGTGGTCGCGATCTCCCGCGACATCACCGAGCACAAGAAGCTGGAAACCAGGCTCGAGACGCTTGCGATCGAGGATAGCCTCACCGGCCTTGCCAATCGCCGCCGCTTCGACGAGCGGCTGAAAGAGGAATGGGCGCGCGCCTATCGCGACCGCTCGAGCCTTGCTTTGCTGATGATCGATGTGGATCACTTCAAGGCCTATAACGACGAATACGGCCATCCCGCGGGCGATGCCTGCCTGCGTCTGGTCGCAAAGATCATCGCGGCCGAGACGCAACGCGCGGGCGATCTGGCGGCGCGCTATGGCGGCGAGGAATTCGCCATGCTGCTGCCCAACACCGATGCCGTCGGCTGCGCCCTTTTCGGCGAACGGATCCGCAGTGCCATCCACGAAGCCGGCCTCGTTCATGCCACCAATCCGGAGTCCGGATGTGTCACCGCCTCGGTCGGCGGTGCGACCTGTCGGCCGGCGCTGGAGCGCACGGCGGGCGTGGCCTCGCTGGTTGAGGCCGCCGACCGGGCGCTCTACGCCGCCAAGGATGCAGGCCGCGACCGCCTGGTGATGTCCGGCGAGCTCATGAACCTGCTGCCCAAGGCCTCCGGCCAGTAAGATGGCTCAATAATGCGGCGGGGGCTCGTTGGTGGGCCCGGGCGCATTGGCCTCGGCCTCCTG
Source organism: Bradyrhizobium sp. Rc3b (assembly GCF_900114915.1). Lineage (GTDB taxonomy): Bacteria > Pseudomonadota > Alphaproteobacteria > Rhizobiales > Xanthobacteraceae > Bradyrhizobium. Next base: position 112,655 of record NZ_FOUS01000016.1, on the reverse strand, counting down.
CAGCCGCTCGCCGAGCTCTGCGATCTTCCGGGTCAGCAGATCGATCTGCTTCCACTGCGCGGTGATGGTCTGGTTCAACGTCTCGATCGTGTCGTCCTGGTAGGCGAGGCGCGTTTCAAGCGTGTCGATGCGCTCGCTCAGCGTCTTGATCTCATTCGTCACGCGTCGCATCCTTGTTTCGTTCGCGCAAACCGGATTCTTGCAAGCGCGATTCTTGCAGACCATGGCCGAGCGCGACGCGCTCGTCGAACACGAAGCACTCCCCACGCCAGCGGCTCTGCGCCTCCGGCACCTCTTCCAGATATTTGAGAATGCCGCCCTTGAGGTGATAGACCTCGGTAAAGCCGCGCGCGAGCAGGTGCGCGCTCGCCTTTTCGCAGCGGATGCCGCCGGTGCAGAACATCGCGATCCTGCGGTGCTTTGCTGGATCAAGCTCGACGGCGGCAAAATCCTTGAACTGGCCAAAGCTCCTGATGCCGGGATCGACGGCGCCTTCGAACGTTCCCATCGCCACCTCGAAGGCGTTGCGGGTGTCGAGCAGCAGCATGTCGGGCGCGGAGATCAGCGCGTTCCATTCGCTCGCATCGACATAGGTGCCGACCTGGCGGGTCGGATCGGCAGCCGTATCGCCAAGCGTGACGATCTCCTTCTTCAGCCGCACTTTGAGCCGCCCGAACGGCATCGCTTCGGCGGCCGAGAATTTCAATTCGAGATTGTGCAGCCTGCCGCCGAACATGTCGCCGTTCGCCAGCTCATGGGCAAGAGCGTCGATCGCCGCCGGCGCACCGGCGAGCGTGCCGTTGATGCCCTCCTGCGCCAGCAGCACGCTGCCCTTCAGCTCAATACCGGCGCAGAACGCGCGCAGCGGCTCGCGCAGCTCGCGGTAATCCGGGAGGGTGGTGAATTGGTAGAAGGCGGCGACCTTGATCGAATTCGGATCAGACATGGCGGTTCGTTTAGCAGGCGCGTGCGGCCCGGAAAACCCGCATGGCCGCCGGCCTCGAAAGGTCTATTCGCCCAGCGGATGGCAGCCATTTCCCTGGTATGCCAGCATTGCCGAAAGCTGCCGGAATGTGTCATGTAACCCCGGTTTTTCCGAGATGGCGCGCCATCCGCGCCACGGGCCCAAGAGAGCAAGCATTCGATGAGAAACTTTCATTTCCCAGGCAGGTCCACGGTCCACGCTACCAACGCGATGGTGGCGACCTCGCATCCGCAGGCCTCGCTCGCCGCGATCGAGGTGTTGCGCGAGGGGGGCACCGCGGTGGACGCGGCGGTTGCGGGCTCGGCCCTGCTTGGCGTGATCGAGCCGCAATCGACCGGCATCGGCGGCGACTGCTTTGCGCTGATCCAGCCGCGCGGCGAGGGCAAGATCATCGCCTATAACGGCTCCGGCCGTGCCCCGAAGGCGGCGAACGCCGACTGGTACCTGGAGCGCAAGATCAACTCGGTGCCGCTGACCTCGGCGCATGCGGTCTCGATTCCCGGCGTGGTCGATGCGTTCGCGACCGTCCTTCGCGACCATGGCAAGTTCGGCTTCGACCGGCTGCTCCAGCCCGCGATCAAGGCGGCCGAGGAAGGTTACGTCGTCGCCCCCCGCATCGCCTTCGACTGGAAGAACCAGTTCGAGAAGCTGAAGGGCGGCACCAACACCGTGCGTTACCTGTTGCCGGGCGGCAAGCCGCCGGTGGCCGGCGACGTCATACGCCAGGCCGAGCTCGGCAAAACGCTGCGCGCGATCGCCAAGGACGGCCGCGACGCCTTCTACAAGGGCCCGATTGCCGAAGACATGGTCGAGACCCTCAGGGGCATCGGCGGCCTGCATACGCTCGACGATTTCGCCGCGCACACCACCGAGACGACGACGCCGATCGGCACCATGTACAAAGGGTACGACGTCTGGCAGTGCCCGCCGAACGGGCCCGGCCTCACCATGCTGCTGATGCTGAATATCCTGTCGCGGTTCGACCTGACGAAATACGCGCCGCTCAGCATCGAGCGTTTCCATCTCGAGGCGGAAGCCGCGCGCATCGCCTACATGCATCGCGAGCTGCACGTCGCCGATCCCGACCACATGCAGGTCGAGGTCGCCAAGATCCTCGCCAAGGAATTCTGCGACGAGCACATCGCCAAGATCCGCATGGACGGCATGCTTGACCTGCCGAACGTCGCGCCGCCGATGAATCCGTCGACGATCTACATCACCGTCGTCGACAAGGACCGCAACGTCTGCTCGTTCATCAATTCGATCGCGCATTCCTTCGGCTCGGCGATCGTCTCGAACAAGACCGGCGTCCTGTTCCAGAACCGCGCCGGCGGCTTCCGCATCCAGCCGGGCCATCCCAACTGCATCGCCGGCGGCAAGCGGCCGCTGCACACGATCATGCCGAGCCTGCTCACCAGGGGCGGCCGCTCCGTGATGCCGTTCGCGGTGATGGGCGGGCAGTACCAGCCGGTCGGCCAGACCCGCGTCGTGACCAACATCCTCGACTATGGCTGCGACGTGCAGGAGGCGATCGACATGCCGCGCGGCCTGCACTACGAGGGCCAGTATCAGCTCGAGGACAGCGTGCCGGCTGCGATCGTCGAGGGCCTGAAGAAGCTCGGCCACAAGACCACCAGCGTGGTCGGCCCGCTCGGCGGCGCGCAGGCGATCTGGATCGACTGGGACAAGGGCACGCTCACCGGCGGCTCCGATCCGCGAAAGGACGGCTGCGCGCTCGGCTATTGAGTGCTGCCGCGCGGGGTTCCGCGCGCAAGATCAGGAAAAGTTGACGAAGGGCGGCGCGGCATTTGCTGCGTCGCCCTTTCTCGTTCGGAACAGAGTTCATCGCTTCCGGTTAAGGGGCGATGAGCGGTGCAGGGCGTGCGCTGCTTTGCAGATAAGCGGCGGAGGCCTCGATGTCCGACACCTCAAGTTCCAAACGATCAGCATTCGATCGGCGCGCCTTCATGGCCGGCGCGGCTGGCAGTGCGCTCGTCCCGATCACAGCGCGCGCGGCCACAGAGGAAGCCAAAGCCCCAGCTGCACAGGACCCCTCACTTCCTGTCGAGGTCACGCTGCACGTCAACGGCAAGGACAAGCGCCTGCGCATCGACGCGCGCACCACGGTGCTCGATGCGCTGCGCGATCACCTCAAGCTCACCGGCAGCAAGAAAGGCTGCGACCACGGCCAGTGCGGCGCCTGCACAGTGCTGATCGACGATCGGCGGGTGGTGTCATGCCTGACGCTGGCGCTCGCGGCGGAAGGGCAGGAGATCACGACGATCGAGGGGCTGGCGACCGACGATCGCCTGCACCCGATGCAACAGGCCTTCGTCGACAACGATGCGTTCCAGTGCGGCTATTGCACGCCCGGCCAGATCATGTCCGCCGTGGCCTGCGTCAAGGAGGGGCATGCCGGGAGCGAGGCCGACATCCGCGAATACATGAGCGGCAATATCTGCCGTTGTGCGGCCTATCCCAACATCGTCGCGGCTGTGAAGCAAGCCGCGCCCGAGATCATGAAAGGCTAGGCGCATGCGACCCTTCTCGTATCAGCGGGCAACAGACCCTGACATGGCCGTGCAGGCGCTGAGCGCCGCCGCAGCAGCCAACCATCCGTTGTCGCAGGCGATAGCCCAGCCGCTTGCGGGCGGCACCACGCTGATCGATCTGATGAAGCTGGACGTGATGCGGCCCGCCGCGATCGTCGATATCAATCCGCTCGCGCAGGCCTGGTCGGCAATCGAGCCGGGCAGCGACAGCTTGCGGCTCGGTGCGCTCGCAAAGATGTCCGACGTGGCGGCCCATGCCGAGATCCAGCGCAATTATCCGGTGATCGCGAGTTCCCTGAAGCTCGCAGCCAGCGCCCAGTTGCGCAACATGGCAACGCTCGGCGGCAACGTGATGCAGCGGACGCGTTGCAGTTATTTTCGCGACGTCTCCTATGAGAATTGCAACAAGCGCAATCCCGGTTCCGGCTGTGCCGCCATGGACGGCGTCAACCGGATGCATGCCGTGCTTGGCACGTCCGATCAGTGCATTGCGACCTATCCCGGCGATCTCGCGCAGGCGTTGATCGCCCTCGATGCCGTGGTCGAGATCACGGGCAGGGCCGGCACGCGCAGCATACCGTTCGCGGAGCTGCACAAGGCGCCGGGGAACTCCCCGGATATCGAGACCACGCTTCAGCCCGGCGAGCTGATTTCGGCCTTCTCGATCCAGGGCCGCTGGCCGCGCTCGGTGTATCTCAAGGCGCGCGACCGGCAATCCTACGAGTTTGCACTGTCCTCTGCTGCGATCGCGCTCGACGTGCAGGACGGCACGATCCGGGATGCGCGCGTCGGGCTCGGCGGCGTCGCCACCATGCCCTGGCGGGCGCGCGAGGCGGAGGCGCTGCTGAAGGGACAAAAGTTCGACGAAGCTCTGGCGCAACGCGTCGCTGATGCCGCTTTCGCAGACGCCCGCGGCCGCCGGCACAACAGCTTCAAGATCGCGCTCGGCAAGCGCGTGGTGGCGCGCGCGCTCCAGCAGGCCGTAACGATGGAGATCTGATCATGACCGCTGCAGCTCCCTCGCCCAAGGCGAATATGGGCCAGCCCGTGCCGCGCTATGATGCGGCTGCAAAGGTCACGGGACGGGCAACCTATGCGTCCGACATGCCGCTGGATAATCCGGCCTATGCATTCCTGCTCACCAGTGCGATTGCCAAGGGCCGCATCGACCGTTTCGATCTCGATGACGCCAAGCGCGTCCGCGGCGTGATCGAGATCGTCACCCACGAGAACGCCCCGAAGCTGAAGGAGTCGAAGCTGTTCAGCAATGGCGGCTATGCCGGGACCACGATCCAGCCGCTGAAGTCGGCCGACATCGCCCATGACGGCCAGATCATCGCTGTCGTTGTCGCGGAGAGTTACGAGGCCGCGCGCGAGGCCGCCAATCGTGTCAAGGTCAGCTACACCGCCACCGCGCCCAGCGCGAGCTTCGACTCGCCGGGAACGACCACGGCAGCCGCTAAGGGCCAGAACGCGCAGTTCAAGGAAGACCCCGCGGTCGGCGATTTCGCCAAGGCATTCGATGCGGCCGAGGTCAAGCTGACCGCCGCCTACGACACGCCGACGCAGCACCACAATCCGATGGAGCTGTTTTCGACGAGCTGCGCCTGGATGGGCGACAATCTCGTCATCTACGAAGGCAGCCAATTCGTCTATGGCTTGAAGAACGGCGTCGCCGAGCAGCTCGGCATCGACGCCGACAAGGTGCGCGTGGTCAATCCCTATGTCGGCGGCGGCTTTGGTTCGCGCGGTTCGATGACGCCGCGGACCGCCATCATCGCCGGCATCGCCAAGCGCCTGGGCCGCCCGATCAAGCTGGTCCCGACCCGCGATCAGGGTTTCACCATTACGACCCACCGTGCCGAGACGCGCCAGGAGATCAAGCTTGGCGCAAACCGGGATGGCAAGCTGCTGGCTTTGAGGCATGAGGGCGCCGAGGTCTCCTCGCGCGCCGACGCCTATTGCGTCGGCGGCACCAAGACGACGACGCGGCTCTATGCCTGCCCGAACGTCGACAGCCTGGTGTCGATCGTGCGTGCCGACCGCAACACGCCGGGCTTCATGCGCTCGCCGCCGGAGGTGCCGTATCTGTTTGCGCTGGAGAGCGCGATGGACGCGCTCGCGGTCAAGCTGAACATGGATCCGGTCGAGCTTCGGCGCATCAACGACACCACCAACGAGCCGATCGGTGGCAAGCCCTACACCTCGCGCTCGTTGATGGCGTGCTTCGACGAGGCCGCCAAGGCCTTCGGCTGGGCGCAGCGCTCGCCGCAGCCGAAATCGATGTCGGACGGCGACTGGCTGATCGGCTATGGCTGTGCCGCGACCTGCTATCCGACGCAGATGGGGCCGTCGGCCGCGCGCGTGCGCCTGCAGCGCGACGGCCGGACCCGGGTCGAGATCGCCGGCCACGAGATCGGCACCGGCGCCTATACGGTCATCGCCCAGACCGCGGCCGAACGGCTCGGCGTGCCCCTCGAGAAAGTCGCCGTCTTCATGGGTGACAGCGATCTGCCACCGGCGCCGGTTGCCGGCGGCTCGAACTCGACCGCGAGCACCTGCTCGGCGGTGATGATGGTGTGCGATCAGATTCGCCAGCGCCTGTTCAAGGCCGCGATGCCGGCTCAAAGCCTGACCGACCGGGCCAAGGAGACCGTGGGTCTTGGCCAGACGCCGGCCACGCAAGCGGCGAAGGGCGATCGTCCGCTGGACATCGAGAAGGCCTTCGATGCGCTCGGTGTCGGCGTCGTCGAGGAATATGGCGAGTGGAAGCCGGAAGGCGCGCCGCTGGATTCCTTCCGCGCCATGCACAACGGGCAGGTGCGGCTCGTTGGTGGTCACGCCATGAAAGACCAGATCGCCTATGCGTTCGGCGCCGAGTTCGTCGAGGTCCGTGTCAATCGCTTCACCCACGAAATCCGCTGTCCTCGCCTCGTCGGTGCGTTTGCGGCTGGCAGGATCATGAATCCGCGCACAGCGCGTAGCCAGCTGATGGGCGGACTGATCTGGGGCATGTCCTCGGCACTGCTCGAGGCCACCGAAATCGATGAGCGCAATGCGCGCTACGTCAACGACAATCTTGCCGACTACCTCGTGCCCGTGAATGCGGACGTCGCCGGCGTCGAGGTCATTTTGCTCTCCGAGCAGGATGACCGCATCAATCCCGTCGGCGTGAAGGGCCTCGGCGAGCTCGCCAATGTCGGCACCAATGCCGCGATCTGCAACGCGATCCACCATGCCACCGGCCAGCGCATCCGCAAGCTCCCGGTTCGGCTGGAAAATATCGAGGTGTGAGGGGTGGAAACAGCACCCGCGTTGCGCTAGACACCTTCCGCCTCAAACGGAAGGTGCCTTATGCAGCGTTTCCAGCGCGCGCTCCTCACCCTGATGTCGGCACTCGCGATCACGGTGATCGCGGGCGTGTCGCATTTCGTTTCCACCACGGCCTCGGCCCAGACCGCAGGAAAGACCATGACCACAGCTTCAGGCTTGCAGATCATCGATTCCACCGTCGGCACCGGTGCCTCGCCGCAGCCCGGCCAGATCTGCGTGATGCACTATACCGGCTGGCTCTATGAGAACGGTCAGAAGGGCAAGAAATTCGATAGCTCCGTCGATCGCAAGGAGCCGTTCGAATTCCCGATCGGCAAGGGCCGTGTCATCGCCGGCTGGGACGAGGGCGTGGCCTCGATGAAGGTCGGCGGCAAGCGCACGCTGATCATCCCGCCGCAGCTCGGCTACGGCGCCCGCGGCGCCGGCGGCGTGATCCCGCCGAATGCGACGCTGATGTTCGACGTCGAATTGCTAGCGGTGAAATAACTGACGTCTCCACGTCGTCATGGCCGCGCTTGTCGCGGGCATCCACGTTCTTTCTTCGTGCTGCTAAGACGTGGATGGCCAGGTCAAGCCCGGCCATGACGGAGATAATCGACACGAACAAAAAGACCGGCCTTTCGGCCGGTCTTTCGCGTTCAGTCCTGCGCGCGCTATTCCGTCGCGCGCTTTGCCCCGGCCGCCGCGCGATCGATCGCGTCCTTTGCGGCGTCCTTGGCATCGCCCATCGCCTGCTGGCCCTTGCCCTTCACTTCCTGGACCACGCCTTCGCCCTTCATGCGTTCGGAACCGGTGGCTTCACCGATGCCCTGCTTGGCCTTGCCGATCGCTTCGTTGGCGTTACCCTTGATCTTGTCGGTCGTGCTACCCATGAAACTCTCCATCCATTTTGCTCGCAAAGACAAACGTCCCGCAGCTACGAGGGTTCCGATTTTGGCATGGCTCGCGAGTGCGGCTTCGGGTTAGGTTGCCGCGCACGGAACCAACAGAAAGCAAGTCCCATGACCGGCCATGACCATTCGCATTCCCACCATGACCACGATCACGACGATCGCTGGAAACATGACGGCGTGCGCGTCATTCCCGGCAACCAGCTCGATACCAACGTGCCGTCGACGGCAGGCATGGACCGCGCGGCCGCGATCAATTTCGCGCGCGTCGGCGCCCAGAAATTGTGGGCCGGCACCGTCAGCATCAAGCCGGATGCCAAGACCGGTGCACACCACCACGGCCATCTCGAAAGCGTCATCTATGTCGTGAAGGGCAAGGCGCGGATGCGCTGGGGCGAGAGCCTGCAATTCACCGCCGAGGCCGGCCCCGGCGATTTCATCTTCGTGCCGCCTTACGTGCCGCATCAGGAGATCAACGCCAGCCCGGACGAGGTGCTGGAATGCGTGCTGGTGCGCAGTGACGGCGAGGCGGTGGCGATCAACCTCGACATCGAGCCGGTCGAGAAGCCCGAGACCGTGCTGTGGGTCGACCCCATCCACCGGGATCCGAACGAGAAGAAGTAAGACCGCCCTGCCGTGGGAGGCGCGATCGTCTCCGGGGGTGAAAAAATATTCGGAAGCCGTGTCGGGTGGGCCCCCGGCAGTCCGTCCTTGGGCAGAACCCGCCCAAGGAGCTTCCGATGCCCAGGATGATCTTCCTCAATCTTCCCGTGACCGACCTCAAACGTGCGACCGCCTTCTATGAGGCGGTCGGCGCGACCCGGAACCCGCAATTCAGCGATGACACGGCGAGCTGCATGGTCTTTTCCGAGGCCATCTACGTGATGCTGGCGACCCACGACAAATTCCGCCAGTTCACGCCGAAGCCGATCGCAGATGCCAAGACCTCGAACCAGGCGCTGTTCTGCCTGTCCGCCGACACCCGCGACGAGGTCGACGCGATTGTCGGCAAGGCAGAGGCGGCAGGCGGGGTGGCCGATCCCAGCCCGAAGGACGAATACAGCTTCATGTACGGCCGCAGCTTCGAGGATCCGGATGGCCACATGTGGGGTGTGAACTGGCTGGACATGGCGGCTGTCCCTCCGCAGCCCGCCATGGCGAATGCCTGATCGCAGTCCGTCGAACGCTAAACCAACGAGGAGCATTCACGATGTCCAAGGTCGTACCCTGCATGTGGTTCAACGGCGATGCAGAGGAAGCCGCAAAGTTCTACGTTTCGCTCGTGCCGAATTCGGCGATCACGCACGTTCAGCGCAATGTTTCGGACGGCCCCTCCGGCAAGGAAGGCTCCGTGCTTGTCGTCGAGTTCACGGTCGCCGGTCAGCCGCTGGTCGCGCTCAATGGCGGGATGAAGATGGAATATACCCACGCCATCTCGCTGATGATCCATTGCGACGACCAGGCCCGGGTCGACAGCGTCTGGAATGCGTTCCTCGCCGATGGCGGCAAGGAAGAGCAATGCGGCTGGCTCCGGGATCGCTGGGGCGTGGCCTGGCAGGTCGTGCCGAAGGTGATGTTCGAATTCCTGTCGAGCCCGGACAGGGCAGCGGCCGCGCGCGCGATGCAGGCAATGATGAAGATGGTGAAGCTGGACGTCGACGCGCTGCGCCGCGCGTTCGAGGGCAAGTCGGCGGCGTGACGGCGAGGTGCCGTAGGGTGGGCAGAGGCGCTCTTGCGCCGTGCCCACGATCCGTCTCCAGTTGAGAGAGGTGGTGGGCACGCTTCGCTTTGCCCACCCTACGAAGCTGCCTCAGTAATTTATCCGCAGCCCCACGCCGCCGTGGATGGTGCTGCCGACGGGCTGTGGCCCGAGCGTGCCGTTGGCGAAAAGGTCTACGACCCAGCCCTTCTGCACGCGGAAGCCGAGCCGGCCGCCATATTCGAACCAGCCCTGGTTGCCCATGGTCGGCACCACCACGCCGTCGCCGGTCACGGTGGCGACGATTCCGCTGTGGCTCGCAAACGACTGCACCCAGCCGCCATTGATGTTGGTCTCGACGTTGCTGCCGAACAGATGCGTCCACTGGCCGCCGATCTTGACCAGGCTGGTGCGGTCGGTGCCGGTCGCGATGGTGGCGTCGAACGGGTTGAAGGCCACGGCATTGTCGCTATAGCCGGACACGCGCTGCCAGAGCTGCCAGACCTCGATCGAAGCTGCGACCTCGTCGCGCGGCGACACGCGGCTCATCCAGCCGGCGCGGCCGTAGACCGCATAGTTCGAAGCGTTGGTCGAGCTCGTCACGCTCACCGGACCGAGGCTGGTATTGTAGCTGCGGGTGTAGCGCGCCTTCTCCCACGGCGTCAGGATCGTTCCGACGTCGAAGAACGGACGCGACGAGCCCCAATCGGTGAAGTCGTAGCGGAGCGCGAAGGCGCCGATCGGCGCGCTCGTGATCTTGTAGCCGCCCTCATTGTAATGCGTGTAGGCGATGCCGGCGAGCAGCGACAGATTGTTGGTGAGCTCCTTGCGGCCGTGGATGCCGGCCGAGAACGAGCCGGCTGAGCCGAACGCGCTGATGCAGTCGCTGCAATTGATCTGTTCGTTGACGCCGAGCAGGACCGTGCCGAGCACCCGGTTGGTGATCATCTGGTTGAAGCGCTGGCCCGCGAGGCCGCCGATCGAATTGCCGCTGGTATCGGCGCCGGTCGGTGTCGGGCTCGGCGACGGATATGGACTCGGCGACGGCGAAGGATAGGGGCTCGGCGAAGGGGAGGGTGAGGGCGAATATGTCGGCGTCGGAGACGGTGAATAGGTCGGGTAGGGCGTCGGCTCGCCGCATCCGATTTCGCAGGTCGCTTGAGCTACGGCGGGACGAATGTCGAGCGCGACAAACGCAAGTGCAGCGGCCACGGTCAGCAGGCCGGTGAGGGCGAAGAGCCGAAAATTGAGCGGCGCCATCGTCAGCGCCCGCACAGCATGCCGTCGTCCTGGACGGCGGGCGTGATGGTCGGCGAGGCGCCGGCATATTGGTTTACCGCGCACAGCCCGGCACTTGCGGCGCAGTTGGCGGCGAAGGTCCAGGGCGGCGTGTTGGTCTTGGTGATGCTGACCTTGCCGCCGGTCGATGTAATGATTGCGGTGTCGCCCGGCTGGGTGAGCTGCACGCATTGTGAGCTCGTCGTGCAAACGCTCGCCGCGCCGTCCTGAAGCACGACGACGGAGCGTCCCCGCTGCGAGAGGATGTCGAGCGTGGTGCCCCGCACGCCGATGGTCGCAAGCGGCGTCGTGATCTTGTAGGCGGTCTTCTCGGAATGTCCGGTGACGAAACGGAACGCGCCTGTTGTCATGCGGATCGCCACGTCGCGATAGCTGTGCTCGTCGTTGAAGACGGTGCGGTCGAGCTTGAGCGTGGCGCTGGGGCCGAGCGACAGATTGGTGCTGTCGGCCATCACGAAGCGCGCGGCACTGTCGGCCCCGGTGCGCACGGTCTCGTCGCGCAGCATGCTGTCGCCGACGCTGATTGGCGTGGTGGCCGCGGCCACGCGGACCACTTCGTTCTGGATCACGACGGCTTCGCCGACGCGCGTCTGCGCCAGCGCAGCGGGCGCCGCGCACAGTGCGGCCGACAACAGGGCGGGGAAAAGCCAGAAACGCAAATTCATTTCACAACCGATCGATGTGCCCCTGATCGTACCGGATCGCGCGCGCTTCTGATGTGGCGAAATTATCACAAGCGGCGCGGGACGTGCGTTATGCTTAGTGACAGTCGCGGCGGAATGCGTTCAATGAAAACCGCGATCCTTATTTTTGTCCGCGGTGACGCAAATTTGCCACGCAAAACATCCCCACAGCAGCCGCTTGAACGGTCTGCAGTTCCGAGATTGTCGCGAAGCGCAGTGATTGCTGTCGCTATTTTCCTAGCTGCCCATCTCGCGCTGCTGATCGGACTGACGACGCCGGAAAAGTTCGTCTTCGACGAGGTGCACTACGTGCCGGCGGCGCGGCAGATGCTGGCACCGGCGATGTCGCAGCCGATGCTCAATCCGATGCATCCACCGCTGGCCAAGGAGCTGATCGCGGCCTCGATCGCGGCCTTCGGCGACAACGCGCTCGGCTGGCGTTACCCTGCGACATTGTTCGGCGCATTGGCGATCGTCGCAATCTATCTGTGCGGCCTCGCGCTGTTCTCCGCGCAAGGGCCCGCGATCGCCGCGGCGCTGATCGCGGCCTTCAATCAGATGCTCTACGTGCAGGCGCGCATCGCCATGCTCGACATCTTTGCGCTCGGATTCGGTCTGCTCGCGACCGCCGCCTTCATGCATGGCTTTCGCAGGGAGCGACCGCATGCACTGTTCGCATTCGCGGGCGCTCTGTTCGGTCTTGCCGCAGCCTGCAAATGGAGCGGCCTGTTTCCGCTCGGCGTCTGCATCCTCATCGTCGCGGTGATCCGCCTGATGCAGGGCTGGCGCACGCTGTTCGCCGACGCGAAGCCGGACGACTGGTATCGGCCGGACCTCTGGCCCGGCTCGAGGCTGCACCACGTCGCGCTCTGCTTCGCCGTCTTGCCAGGCGTGGCCTATCTGGCGGCTTTCGTTCCGCTCTACGGCGTGTCGTTGCCGGATCTGATCGAGGCGCAGCGCCGGATTTTCGCCGACAACACGACGACCGCGATCGCCGGACACACCTATATGAGCGCATGGCCATCCTGGCCGCTGCTCGCGCGCCCGGTGTGGTTCCTGTTCGACAAGACGGGGGAGGACAACGTCTCCGCAATCGTCTTCCTCGGCAATCCGCTGGTGTTGTGGCCGGCTCTGCTCGCACTCGCGCTCGTGCTGCGCGATTTCATCGTGCTGCGCCGGTGGGATGCGTTCCTGATCGCGGCGTTCTATTTCGGTCCCTGGCTTGCATGGGCATTGCTGCCGCGTACGCTCGGGTTCATCTACTACTATATGCCGGCCGCCACCGCGGCGTCGCTCGCGCTGGTCTATGTGTTGCGCCGGGACGGCCTGCCGCACTGGCTGCTGTGGGCCTATGTCGGTGTCGCTGCGATCGGCTTTGCGGTCATGCTGCCTATCTCTGCGGCCTTCATCGGCACGTCGATGCTGAGCTTCGGCCGGCTGATGCTGTTCCAGAGCTGGATATGACATCGCCGCCTGCCGGGGCGGCAGGCGGCGTATGGATCAGTTAGAGATCACTTCGATGCGGTCTTGGTGTCCATGTTCACGACCTGGACGCGGCGGTTGACCGGGTCGGCACCGTTGGCAGTGTCCTTCAGCTTGGTCTCGCCGTAGCCGACGGTGACCAGATCGGTGGCGTTGAGGCCGTAGTTCTGCACCAGGTACTTCTTGATGGTGTCGGCGCGCCGTTCGGAGAGCCCTTGATTGTACTCTTCGCCGCCGGTCGCATCGGTGTGGCCGGCGACCACGAAGGTCGAGCCCTTGAGCGCCGGATCGGACAGGGCTTTGCCGAGCGCCTGCACCGAGGTCATCGAGGTCTTGGCGATATCGGCCGAGTTGTAGTCGAACTGAATCTCCAGGTCGATCTTCGGCTTGGTCGCGGCGAGTTCGGCGATCTGCTCGCGCTCGCCCGTCGAGAGCGACCGGGTCGAGCGGTTGCGTACCGTATTCAGGAATGTCGATTCCTTGGCCTGCACCGCCGGATCGGTCTGCGGACCGGCGGACAGGCCGCGGGTCGCCGGCTTCGGCTTCAGTGCATCCAGGATCTGGCCTGTGGAGACATTGTTGTCACCGGCCAAAGCCAGGCCCGCCGTCATCGACAGCGCGGCGGAGAGAGTTATCGCCTTCAGTCCAAAGAACTTATCAAAACGGGTCATTGTCGTATCCTCGTTGTTACGCCTGATAGCGATTTGATGCTGCGAGCATAGGGCGGGTTCAAAAGCCCTGATGTGATCTTGGTCACTGTGGCGACAGCGCTCTCAGGCTCATTTTCGGGTGTTTCTCCGCGTCCCGGGCGGTGAACCGGCGCGTTTCGCGGCTGCTCCGCGGGTGGGGCCGATGGTCCCAATAGCAGTGGTCGCATCCTCCGCCGCGTGGGTTCAAACGGCGGCAATCCCCCGTGTGATTGAAATCACGCTGCGAGCAGGCTCATTCCTTCCGTGCCGGTGGGGAGGTGCTGGCCAAAGGTTCCAGCGCCGGCGAGGGCCGGCAGGCGTGCGGGAAACCTTTGCACACCGATCGTCGCAAAGCCGTCGCCGCACGGCCCGGCCGCGAACAAGAAATCGGCCAGATGCGCGCCTAGCAGGATTTGCCCCCGCCAATTGCCGAGTGAAGGAGCCGAGTTCCGTCCAGTGCCGAGGCCAAGTGACTATCAGCGTGACTACTTCAATCGCAGCGGCCCGCCGGATCGGACAGTGTCCCTGAGCTCAATGCCCATCTATATCGGTGCGGCCATGATCGCGGTGGCGATCCTGCTGTCGACCCTGATCACGGGGCTGACCTCCCGCTATGTCGGGCTCGAAGCGCCGACCGAGGAGAACGTGTGGCTGGTCGACCGCCTCACCGGCAGCGTCTATCGCTGCCAGGCGGAGGGGCGCGGCAAGGCCCTGTGCGAGCCGGATGTCGCCACCGGAAGCCTCGGGGACCGGCCCAAGACCCCGAAGGATGGCCGCTAGGCCCTCCGCCTTCGCACCGCAGCAAGAAAATTGTCTTCTCCGCGAAACGTCAGCGCGAGAGAATACGTAATTGCGAAGGCCGGCATGACGCCGGTTTTGTTTTACGGAGGAGACTTTTCGATGAAGATCTTGCTCACGTTCGCGGCCTTTGTCGCGTTCACCCTTTCGCTGTCCCCCGCGTCCGCCGCGATGATGGCGTGCACCAAGGACAACATGATGAAGTCAGCAGCCATGATGGGCGGTACGCCCGACACGCCGGCCAAGATGGCGGCGAACAAGGAAATGGCCATGGCCAACACGGACATGAGCAACGGCAAGATGAAGAGCGCCTGCATGCACTACATGAAGTCGCAGAAGGCGATGACGATGAAGTAGGCGCGAGGCGCCCCGCATCCGGCCGCGCTGTCAGCAGATGGCAGCGCGGTTTTTTTACTGCTGCCTCGAGGTCTTCTTTTTCTTCTTCTTTTTCTTGGCGCGAATCCCGCTACATTCCTCCCCGCAATGTCACGCGCGCCCAAACCGCTCCACCTCACCACGACACAGGCCCGGCAGATCTGGCTGCATGCCCAGCGGCTGGATGAACGCGCCCCGTTCGGCGAGGGAGCGCAGGCCGTCGCGGACGCGGTCGCTCATCTCGGCTATGTGCAGATCGACACCATCAACGTGATCGAGCGCTGCCATCACCACATCCTGTTCAGCCGTATCCCGTCCTATCGCCGCGCCGATCTGCGCCACGCCCAGAGCGTCGACAGAAGCGTGTTCGAGTATTGGACGCACGCGCTTTCCTACGTACCCGCCGGCGACTTCCGCTTCTTCCTGCCGGCGATGCGCGAGCACCGCCGCGAAGGGCACAAATGGTTCGCCTCGGTGAAGCCCGCCGACACGCGCAAGGTGATGCGGCTGGTGCGCGCCGGGCCGCTGACGATCCGCGATATCGAGGACGACGTGCTCACCGAGAAGGAGCATCTGTGGCAGAGCCGCAAGCCCTCGAAGCGGGCCTTGCAGCTCGCCTTCTATACCGGCGCCGTGACCATCAGCGAGCGGCAGGGCATGCTCAAGACCTATGAGCTGATGACGCGGCATTTCGGCTGGGACACGCTGCCGAGGCCAGCCTCGGCCAGGGAGATTACGACCTATCTGCTCGATCGCGCGCTGCGGTCGCAGGGCGTGGTGAGTCTGGATTCGATCTGCCATCTCGACGCGCCGCGCAAGAAGGCGGTGGCCGGCCTGATCGCCTCCCGCGTCCGCCGCGGCGAGCTCGTGCCTGTTGCGATCGACGGCGCCGGCAAGCAGGAGCATTGGGCGGCGCCGGCCGCGCTGGAGGTGAACGGCGAGGCGGTCCCGCCTGATCTCGTCCACATTCTCTCGCCGTTTGATCCCCTGATCATCCAGCGCAAACGCACCAGTCTCATCTTCGGCTACAACCACCTGTTCGAGGCCTATGTGCCGAAGGCCAAACGCAAGCTCGGCTATTTTGCGCTACCTGTACTGGTCGGCGACGAGATCATCGCCGCGCTTGATCTGAAGACCGACCGGCAGGCGAAGAAGCTGCTGATGCAGAAATGGACCTGGGTCGGGCAGGGCAAGAAGACGGTGGGGCGCAAGGAGCTCAAGCGCGTGATCGAGGAGGAGCTTGATCGCTTCGAGCGGTTTCAATTGGCGGAGTGAAGGCTGATTGCCACGGCGTCGGTCTCGTAGGGTGGGCAAAGCGTAGCGTGCCCACCTCTGCCTATTTGATGAGAAGACGTGGGCACGGCGCTAGGACGCCTTTGCCCACCCTACGAGAGCGTGCGTCGTGGCGAGCCGATCGATCCAGACGCCGAACGCAATCCCAACCGCATACGCCACCAGATTCCACAGCGAGAAGATGCGCCCGAGCAGCAGTGCGCCGGCCGTGGTCAGCCGGAACGCATCGAGCCACGGCGTATGCACCAGTCGGGAAAATTCGACCACCACCGCGATGACCACGGCGATCGCCGCAATCTGAGTCCGGGTGAGCCGGGGCAGCAAAACCCCGACCAGCAGAAACACCATCGTCGCCCACAACAGCGAGCCGCCATACTTCACGACGAAGGCGGGCAGGCCGAGCGGAAAGCCGTACCAGCGCAGCGACAGCCCGCAGACGATTACCGCGAGCGCGAGGGCGGCGCGGATCAGCGATGTCCGTAACAGCGCAACAGGTTTATCCGGCTGCGTCCCGTGCATTGCTCGCTCCATTGACTCTTCGCCCGCGATGCTGAAAACCGCAACCAGCCCATAAAAGCAACAACCCTGGGGGAAGCCATGAGCCAGACCACGACCTATGCCGGTTCCGCCGACGCGGCCAAGAACTTTAACAAGTCGGAAATCGAGACCTCGACGATCCGCGCTATCTCCTGGCGCCTGATTCCGTTCCTGGTGCTGGCCTACTTCTTCTCCTATCTCGACCGCGTCAATCTCGGCTTCGCTGCGCTGACCATGAATGCGGAGCTGAAGTTCACGCCGCTGATCTTTTCCTGGGGTGCCGGCATCTTCTTCTTCGGCTATTTCATCTTCGAGGTCCCGAGCAATCTCGCGCTGGAGAAGTTCGGCGCCAGCCGCTGGATCGCCCGCATCATGGTGACCTGGGGCATCATCTCCGCTCTGATGGCGCTCGTCAGCGGCGTCACGAGCTTCTATGTCCTGCGCTTCCTGCTCGGCGTCGCCGAGGCCGGCTTCTTCCCCGGCATCATCCTCTATCTCACCTATTGGTATCCGGCCGAATATCGCGCCCGTTTCCTTGCGGCCTTCGCCATCGCGGTGCCGGTGTCGACCGTGATCGGTGCGCCGATTTCGGGCCTGTTGCTCGGGCTCGACGGTGCGATGGGCCTCAAGGGCTGGCAGTGGCTCTTCATCATCGAGGGCATCCCCTCGGTGCTGCTCGGCATCGTCACCTGGTTCTATCTCACCGACAAGCCGGAGAAGGCGAATTGGCTGTCGACCGAGCAGAAGGCGTGGCTGAAGGCGAAGCTCGATTCGGAAATCGCCGCCAAGCAGGCGGTGAAGCATTTCTCGCTCGGCGAGGCGCTGTCCTCGCCCAAGGTGATCGCGCTCAGCCTGATCTATTTCGGCTTCGTCGGCGCGCTTTATGGCATGCAGTTCTGGCTGCCGCAGATCGTCAAGGCGTTCGGGTTGACCAACGCGCAGACCGGCTTCGTCACCGCGATCCCGTATCTGTTCGGCACCATCGCCATGATCCTGTGGGCGCGTCACTCCGATGCGACGCGCGAGCGCGTGAAGCATGTCGGCGCGCCGCTGCTGCTCACCGCCGTCGCGCTCGCCGTTTCCTCCTATCTCACGGATCCCACCATGACGATGGTATTGCTGACGGTTGCCGCGATCGGCGTGTTCTGCTGCTTCGGTGTGTTCTGGACGCTGCCGACCGCCTGGCTCTCCGGCACCGCGGCCGCCGGCGCCATCGCCCTGATCAACTCGATCGGCAACCTCGCCGGCTTCGGCGGGCCCTATTTGATCGGTTGGGTCAAGGAAGCCACCGGCCAGACCTCAACCGGCCTGCTGGTGCTCGCAGTGCTGCCCCTGATCGCCGGCATCCTGGTGTTCGTCGGCGGCCACGACAGCAAGCATGAGTTCGCCGGGCAGGGGCGGTAAGCCGAGCGACCAGTCTCGTAGGGTGGGCAAAGCGAAAGCGTGCCCACCAAACCGTTATTGTGATCCTCAACTGAGAGATCGTGGGCACGGCGCTAGCGCGCCTTTGCCCACCCTACGGCGTCTGAGCTGAGGCCTGCTGCGCTCCATCCAGGCTCATCGCCTCTGTCTAGCCCTACGATGGGACCTTCCTGACAACAATCTCCGCCTCGCTACTACCCCTCAACGATCACGCATTCCTGATGACTGACGATTATTGACTTTTATCAGTGATTAGTCGACATTCCTCTCATTCGAGATGCAGGAGTGTCCTTCGATGTTCGTCCGGTCGGTTTTGTCGAGCTATTCCAGGCTGTTGGCAGGTGTGT
Organism: Bradyrhizobium sp. Rc3b; assembly: GCF_900114915.1. Lineage (GTDB taxonomy): Bacteria > Pseudomonadota > Alphaproteobacteria > Rhizobiales > Xanthobacteraceae > Bradyrhizobium. The sequence goes on along the minus strand of NZ_FOUS01000016.1, from coordinate 94,271 downwards.
CGTTAGCCCTGATGGCGGCTAGCCTTGCCGGGTGCAATGACACCGTCGCCGAGAAAGCCGAGCCGCCGCGGCCGGTTCTGGTCGCAACCGCCCATTATGATGCCGAGACGCCGGAGCGCAGCTTCGTCGGCACCATCCGGCCCCGGATCGAGAGTGACCTCGGCTTCCGCGTTGCCGGCAAGGTCGCCAAGCGCCTCGTGGAAGTCGGCCAGACCGTTGAAATCGGCCAGCCGCTCGCCACTCTCGATGAGGTCGACCTGAAGCTCCAGGCCGAGCAATCCGTCGCCGAGCAGACCGCCGCGACCGGCGTGTTGGCCCAGGCCGCCGCTGCCGAGCAGCGCGCCAAGGATCTGAAGGCCAAGGGCTGGACCACCGACGCGCAGCTGGATTCGAGCCGGGCATCTGCCGATGAGGCCCGTGCGCGCCTCGATCGTGCGGTCCGCTCGGTCGAGCTGACCAAGAATTCCCTTTCCTACGCGACGCTCGTTGCCGACGCCCGAGGCGTCGTCACTGCAACGCTGATCGAGCCCGGCCAGGTGGTCTCCGCGGGCCAGGCTTCGATCCGTGTCGCCCGCTTTGCCGAAAAGGAAGCGGTCGTCGCGATCCCTGAGACGCTGGTCGGACGCGCCAAGTCGGGCGTCGCCAGCGTCACCCTTTGGTCCGAGCCGGACAAGAAGTATACGGCCAAGCTGCGCGAGATCGCGCCGACGGCCGATCCGGCCACGCGTACTTATCTTGCAAAGTTCTCGCTGCCGGAGGCCGACGACAAGGTCGCGCTCGGCATGACCGCGACGCTGACGCTGTCGGACGCCGGGACCGAGCGCGTTGCGCGGCTGCCGCTGTCGGCGCTGTTCAACGAAGGCGGCAAGCCGTCCTTCTACGTCGTCGACGACAACGGTGCGCTCACGCTGAAGCCGGTGGCAGTGAAGTCCTACGAGAGCAACGACGTCGTCATCACCGGCGGTGTGGAAGAGGGCGCCAAGATCGTCGCGCTCGGTGTGCAGAAGCTCGATCCGGCCCAGCGGGTGCGGGTTGTCTCGTCGCTGTCTTTCTAGTTCCTGTCATTCCGGGTTCGCCCTGCGGGCGCCCCGGAATGACAGAAGAAGTCGAGTTACGTCGTGTGAGGTGAGTTTCGGCCTTTGTCCCTAAGCAGAGGCTGAAGCGGCGAAGCGATCCAGAATCTGCCCAGCCCCCTGGATTGCTTCGCTGCCTCGCGACGACGGCCTGAACAGAGTGGCTGTCGTTTTTTGGCAACTGGATCGTCTTTTCGGAGAGAGCGATGAAGCGCTTCAACCTTTCGGCCTGGGCCGTCAGCCATCCGACGCTGGTTCTCTTCCTGATGCTCGTACTCGGTGTCGCCGGCTTCTTCTCCTATGAGAAGCTCGGCCGCGCCGAGGATCCGTTCTTCACGGTGAAGGTGGTCAACGTCTCCGTGATCTGGCCCGGCGCGACCGCGCAGGAGATGCAGACCCAGGTCGCCGATCCCATCGAGAAGAAGATCCAGGAGCTGCCCTATTTCGAGAAGGTGCAGACTTATTCCAAGCCCGCCTTCACCGCGCTCCAGGTTACCTTCCGCGACTCCACGCCGCCTAAGGACGTGCCTTACCTCTTCTATCTTCTGCGCAAGAAGCTGGTCGACGTGCAGGGCCAGCTGCCCTCCGGCATCCTCGGACCCGTCGTCAATGACGAGTTCTCGGACGTCGATTCCATCCTCTACATGATGACCGGCGACGGCGCCGACTATGCCCAGCTCAAGAAGGTTTCGGAGGGATTCCGCCAGCGCCTCCTCAAGGTGCCCGGCGTGACCAAGGTCGACGTCTATGGCAACCAGGATGAGCGCATCTTCGTCGAGTTCTCCCACGCCAAGCTCGCCACCCTCGGCATCACCCCGCAGGCGCTGTTCGATTCGCTCGCCAAGCAGAATAACGTGACGCCGGCCGGCACGGTGGAAACCTCCTCGCAGCGCGTGCCGCTGCGCGTCACCGGCGCGCTCGACGGTGCCAAGGCCGTCGCGGAGACGCCGGTCGAGAGCAACGGCCGCGTGTTCCGCCTCGGTGACATCGCCACCGTCACCCATGGCTATGTCGATCCGCCCAGCTTCGTCGTGCGCCAGGAAGGCAAGGCCGCGATCGGCATCGGTGTCGTCACCGCCAAGGGTGCCAACATCCTCGAGCTCGGCAAGGAGGTCGAGAAGGCGACGGCCGAGTTCATGAAGGCGGTGCCGCAGGGCGTCGACGTCAAGCTGATTGCCGACCAGCCCAAGGTGGTCGAGCACGCCGTCGGCGAGTTCGTGCACTCCTTCATGGAAGCCCTCGTCATCGTGCTGTTCGTCTCGTTCCTGGCGCTCGGCTGGCGCACCGGCATCGTGGTCGCGCTGTCGGTGCCGCTGGTGCTCGGCATCGTCTTCGTCGTCATGAACATGATGTCGCTCGACCTGCACCGCATCACGCTGGGTGCGCTGATCATCGCGCTCGGCCTGCTCGTCGACGACGCCATCATCGCGGTCGAGATGATGGTGGTGAAGATGGAGCAGGGCTGGGACCGCATGCGCGCGGCGTCTTTTGCCTGGGAATCTACCGCGTTTCCGATGCTCACGGGAACGCTGGTCACGGCCGCTGGCTTCCTCCCCATCGGCTTTGCCAATTCCGCCGTCGGCGAATATGCCGGCAGCATCTTCTGGATCGTGGCGATCGCGCTGGTCGCCTCCTGGTTCGTGGCGGTGATCTTCACGCCCTATATCGGCGTCAAGCTGCTGCCGGAGATGAAGGCGCACCACAACCACGATCCGCACGCGGTCTACGAGACCCGCATGTACCGGGGCCTGCGCGCCATCGTGCAATGGTGTGTCAATCACCGCATCACCGTGGTGGTCGCGACCGTCGGCGTCTTCATCGCCTCGGTCGTCGGCTTCGGCCATGTCCAGCAGCAGTTCTTCCCGCTGTCGGAGCGGCCCGAGCTGTTCTTCCAGCTGCGCCTGCCTGAGGGCACCGCCTTCAACGTCACCGAAAAGGCGGTGAAGAAGGCCGAGACGCTGCTGAAGGACGACAAGGATATCGAGACCTATACGTCCTATGTCGGCCAGGGCTCTCCCCGCTTCTGGCTCGGCCTCAATCCGCAGCTGCCCAACGAGGCCTTTGCCGAGATCGTCATCGTCGCCAAGGGCGTCGAGGGGCGCGAGCGCGTCAAGGCCAAGATCGAGAACGCGGTTGCGGACGGCATGCTGTCCGAAGCGCGCGTCCGCGTCGACCGCTTCAACTTCGGCCCGCCGGTCGGCTTCCCCGTGCAGTTCCGCGTGATCGGCCCCGACGCCAACAAGGTGCGCGAGATCGCCTACCAGGTCCGCGACGTCATGCGGCAGAACAAGAGCGTCAAGGACGTCCAGCTCGACTGGAACGAGCAGTCGCCCTACCTCAAGCTCGTCGTCGACCAGGACCGCGCCCGCGCCATGGGCCTGACCCCGCAGGACGTGTCCCAGGCGCTCGCGATGCTGATCTCGGGCTCGCAGGTCACGACTGTGCGCGACGGCATCGAGAAGGTCGGCGTGGTCGCCCGTGCGATTCCGTCCGAGCGCCTCGACCTCGGCGGCGTCGGTGATCTCACCATCACCTCGCGCAATGGCGTTGCCGTGCCGCTGCAGCAGATTGCCAAGATCGAGTATGCCCATGAGGAGCCGATCATGTGGCGGCGCAACCGCGACATGGCCATCACCGTGCGCTCCGACGTCGTCGACGGCGTGCAGGCGCCCGACGTCACGAGCCAGATCACGCCGAAGCTGAAGGCGATCAAGGACCACCTCGAGCCGGCCTACCGCATCGAGCCGGGCGGCGCCTTCGAGGAATCCGCCAAGGGCAACGCCTCGATCTTCGTCCTCTTCCCGCTGATGGTCATGGTGATGCTGACGCTGCTGATGATCCAGCTGCAGAGCTTCTCGCGCCTGATCCTGGTGTTCCTGACCGCGCCGCTCGGCATCGTCGGCGCCTCCTTCGGGCTCAACGTCGCCAACGCCCCGTTCGGCTTCGTGGCGCTGCTCGGCCTGATCGCGCTCGCCGGCATGATCATGCGCAACACGGTCATCCTGGTCGACCAGATCGAGACCGACGTCTCGCATGGCCTGACCCGGCGCGAGGCGATCGTGGAGGCAACCGTCCGCCGCGCCCGTCCGGTGGTGCTGACAGCGCTGGCAGCCATCCTCGCCATGATCCCGCTGTCGCGCTCGGCCTTCTGGGGCCCGATGGCGATCACGATCATGGGCGGTCTGTTCGTCGCGACCTTCCTGACGCTGCTGTACCTGCCGGGCCTCTACGCGCTGTGGTTCAGGAAGAGCCTGGACGAGGCGGGTACCCCCGAGCAACCTGCCGCGCCGCAGCATGGGAGCGATGACCAGCGCGCAATTCCGCTTGCCGAAGCGGCTGAATAGATGAGAAGACTGCTGACCAACGAGTCCTGACTGATGGCCCTTATTTCGGAACATATCGAAGTCGACACCCGGGATCGTATCCTCGAGGTGGCCGAGCGGCTGTTCCGCCAGATCGGCTACCAGAAGACGACGGTCGGGGACATCGCCAAGGAGCTCAGGATGAGCCCCGCCAATGTCTATCGCTTCTTCGAATCGAAGAAGGCGATCCATCAGGCGGTGGCGCAGGGCCTGATGGGCGAGGTCGAGCTCGAAGCGCAGCGGATCGTGGCGAGGCCCGGTCCGGTCAAGGAGCGTTTCCGGGAACTGCTCACCACCATCCATCGCATGAACACCGAGCGCTATGTCGGCGACAACAAGCTGCACGAGATGGTCGCGATCGCGATGGAGGAGGACTGGGACGTCTGCGTCGCCCATATGGAGTGCATCGCCGGGGTGATCGGCCAGATGATCGCGCAAGGCGTTGCCTCCGGCGAGTTCGAGGCGCCGGACCTGCAGCTGGCCTCGCTGTGCGCCTGCACCGCGATGATACGCTTCTTCCACCCCCAGATGATCGCCCAGTGCGCCACCAAGCCGGGCCCGACCATCGACCAGATGATCGATTTCGTCATCGCGGGTCTGTCTCCGCGCCACTGACGGGGTGGCGGGTTTCCTCCTATAAGCTGCCTCTCTCATTCCGGGGCGCCTCGAAGAGGCGAACTATGGTGCGCAATTGCGCACCTGAGAATCTCGAGATTCCGGGTTCGGTCCTCCGGGCCGCGCTTGCGCGGTCCCGTCCGGACCGCCCCGGAATGACGGAAAACGGAGAAGCAAGCGCGTGACCGACAAAGATCTGTACTTCTACGAGCCCTCCAAGGGCCACGGCCTCAAGCACGACCCCTTCAACGCCATCATCGCGCCGCGGCCGATCGGCTGGATCTCCTCGCGCGACTCCAAGGGCCACGTCAATCTCGCGCCCTACAGCTTCTTCAATGCGTTCTGCTACGTGCCGCCGATCATCGGCTTCTCCTCCACCAACTGGAAGGACACGGTCGAGAACATCCAGCAGACCGGCGAGTTCGTCTGGAATCTCGCCACCATGGACCTCGCCAAACACATGAACGCGACCGCCGCGCATGTCGCCCCTGAGGTCGACGAGTTCGAGATCGCGGGCCTCACCGCCGTGCCTGGCAAGCTCGTCAACGTGCCACGCGTGGCTGAGAGCCCCGTCGCCTTCGAGTGCAAGGTGTCCGACATCGTCCGCCTCAAGGGCGCCGACGGCAAGGAGGCCGACGCCTGGCTGACGCTGGGCGAGGTCGTCGCCGTCCATATCGACAAGGCCATGATCAAGGACGGCGTCTACCAGACCGCCGCCGCCCGCCCGATCGTCCGTGCCGGCCGCCGCGGCGATTATTTCGAGATCAAGCCGGAAAACATGTTCGAGATGGTGCGGCCGGATTGATCGGTCGCGCCCGTAGCCCGGATGGAGCGCAGCGTAATCCGGGATTCTCCCCGCGCGGATAGGCCTACCCGGACTGCGCTTCGCTCCATCCGGGCTACGATCCATCGCCATTTTCCCCTCCCGGAACCGCCGTCGCACCCTGGCCGTTATGGTCCGGGGGCGCTTGGCCGCGTCAATGTCGCAGGCGAAGTCTTCACCGCCGCCGGCCGCTTTCCGCTAAAATGCCCGACACCGCGCCGATGCATGAGGTCAGCCATGAGCTTCCGCCGCGACAAAATCACAAAGCCGATCTTCTCCTGGGCCCGCGGCGTGCTGCCGGCGATGTCCGATACCGAACGCGAGGCGCTGGAGGCGGGCGATGTCTGGTGGGATGCCGATCTCTTCACCGGCAACCCGGATTGGTCGAAGCTGCTGAAGGTCCCGCAGGCCAGGCTGACCGAGGAGGAGCGGGCGTTCCTCAACGGACCCGTCGACGAGCTCTGCGCCATGCTCGATGAGTGGAAGATCTTCTGGGAATGGCGCGACCTGCCGCCGGATGTCTGGCACTTCGTCAAGCACGAAAAATTCTTCGGCATGATCATTCCGAAGGAGTTTGGCGGCCTCGGCTTCTCGCCCTATGCCCATTCGGAAGTGGTGCGCAAGATCTCGACCCGCTCGATCGCTGCTGCCGTCACAGTCATGGTGCCGAACTCGCTCGGGCCGGGCGAGCTCCTGATGCGTTTCGGCACTCCGGAACAGCAGGCGCGCTGGCTGCCGCGCCTCGCCGACGGACGCGATATTCCCTGCTTCGGCCTCACCAGCCCGGAAGCCGGCTCCGACGCGGCTTCGATGGTCGACACCGGCATCATCTGCAAGGGCACCTTCGAGGACCGCGAGGTCGTCGGCCTCAGGCTCAACTGGCACAAGCGCTACATCACGCTCGGACCTGTCGCGACGCTGCTCGGCCTCGCCTTCAAGGCCTATGATCCCGACCACCTCGTGGGCGACCGGGAGGAGCTCGGCATTACCGTGGCACTGATCCCGACCCATCTGCCCGGCGTCGAGATCGGCCATCGCCATCTGCCATCAATGCAGGTGTTTCAGAACGGCCCGAACCGGGGCCGCGACGTCTTCATCCCGCTCGACTACGTCATCGGCGGCAAGGAGCGGCTGGGGCAAGGCTGGAAGATGCTGATGACCGCGCTTGCCGCCGGCCGCGGCATCTCGCTGCCGTCACTCTCTGCTGCGGGGGCCGCCTATGCTGCACGCACCACCGGCGCCTATGCCCGGATCCGCGAGCAGTTCGGCATCTCCATCTCGAAATTCGAAGGTGTCGAGGAGCCGCTCGCGCGCATCGTCGCGACCGCCTACCAGCTGGATGCGGCCCGGCGGCTGACCTGCGCGGCACTGAATGCCGGCGTTCATCCCGCCGTCATCTCCGGCATCATGAAGTTGCACGCCACCGAGCGAATGCGCACCGCGATCGACGACGCCATGGACATCCATGGCGGCAAGGCCGTGATCGACGGTCCGCAGAACTATCTCGGCAATCTGCACCGCGCCGTGCCGGTCGGGATCACGGTCGAAGGCGCCAACATCCTGACCCGCAATCTCATCGTGTTCGGGCAGGGCGCGATCCGCGCGCATCCCTATCTGCTCGACGAGATGAACGCGCTGGCCGATACCGATCGCGAACGCGGGCTGACCGCGTTCGACAAGGCGTTCTGGAAACATGTCGGCCATAGCCTCCGCACGTTGTTCCGTGCCTTCGGCCGCAGCTGGACCTTCGGCGCCTTTGCGATGGCGCCGGATGCGGGCGATGCCACACCGTTCTATCGCCAGCTCTCGCGCTACTCCGCTGCGTTCGCGCTCTGCGCCGACATGGCATTGCTGACGCTGGGCGGCGCGCTCAAGCGCAAGGAGATGCTGTCGGCCCGCTTCGGCGACATTCTCTCCGAGCTTTATCTGCTGTCGGCCGCGCTAAAGCGTTGGCACGACGAGGGTCGTCAGAAGGAGGACTTTGCCGCGCTGGAATGGTGCATGGCGACCGGTTTCAGGACCATCGAGAACCGGCTGGCCGAAATCCTGGCCAATCTGCCCAACCGCTTTGTTGCCGGCTTCCTCAAGCTCGTGGTCCAGCCGTTCGGCGCCCGCGTGCTCGGCCCCTCCGACCGCGTCGTGCACCAATGCGCGGCCATCGTGCTGGAGCCGTCGGCGGCGCGCGAGCGCCTCACGCAGGATCTCGCCCATGTCGATGACGACGGCGGCTTTGCCCGGCTGGAGCGCGCGTTCGTGCTGGTCGCAAGTACCGATGCCATCGCCAAGCGCATGCGCGCCGCGCATATCCGCGACTGGAAGGACGCCGTCGCCAAGGGCGTGATCACGCAGGCCGAGGGCGAGCAACTGGCCGCGGCTCATGAAGCCGTCACAAAAGTAATCGAGGTCGACGATTTTGCGCCGGAGGCGCTGTCGCCGATTTACAAGAAAACCGTCAATGTGCATCAGTTCTTCCAGGAACTCGGTGAACAGAGGGCGGCGAGCTGATGGCACGACCGGTTTTCATCGTCGACGGCAGCCGAACGCCGTTTCTAAAGGCGCGCTCGGGGCCGGGGCCCTTCACGCCGGTCGATCTCGCCGTGCAATGCGGACGGCCGCTGCTGGCGCGCCAGCCGTTTGCGCCCACGGATTTCGACCAGGTCATCCTCGGCTGCGTCAACGTGATTGCGGACGAGATGAATCCGGCCCGCGTTGCCGCGCTCCGGCTCGGCATGGGCGAGGACATGGTCGCCTTCACCGTGCAGATCAATTGCGGCTCCGGCATGCAGTCAATCGACACCGCCTACCGCTATATCCGCGAAGGTCATGCCGACATGATCTTGGCGGGAGGTACCGAGGCGCTGAGCCACGCGCCGCTGGTTTGGCCTAACTCCGGCGTGCGCTGGTTCGCCGGCCTTGCCACCGCCAAGGGCGTCGCCGCCAAGCTCGCGGCTGCCTTCAAGTTGCGCCCGCGCGATCTCAAGCCGATCATCGGGCTCGAGCGCGGGCTGACCGATCCCGTCACCGATCTGAACATGGGCCAGACCGCCGAGGTCGTCGGCCATCTCTTCGGCATTACGCGCGCGCAATCCGATGCCTATGCCGCCGAGAGCCACCGCCGGCTCGCCCAGGCGCAAAGTGCGGGCTTTCTCAAGGGTGAGGTTGAGACCGCGTTCTCCCGCGACGGAAAATTCTTCGACCATGACGACGGCGTGCGGCCGGACTCCACGGCGGAGACGCTGGCCAAGCTGAGACCGGTGTTTGAGCGCCCCTGGGGCCAGGTCACCGCCGGCAATTCCTCGCAGATCACCGACGGCGCCTCCTGGGTGATCCTCGCCTCCGACGCCGCGGTCGCAAAGCACAGGCTGACGCCGAAGGCCGCGATCGTCGACAGCCACTGGGCCGCGCTCGATCCTGCCATCATGGGCCTCGGTCCCGTGATGTCAGCGACGCCGCTGCTCCAGCGCAACGGCCTCACCATCAAGGACGTCGAGACCTGGGAGCTCAACGAAGCCTTCGCGACGCAGGTGCTCGGCTGCTTGGCTGCCTGGAATGACGACAAGTTCTGCCGCGAGATTTTGGGCCTCGACGGCGCGGCCGGTGAGATCGACCGTGACAAGCTCAACGTCGATGGCGGCGCCATCTCGCTCGGCCATCCCGTCGGCACCTCCGGCAACCGCATCGTGCTGCATCTGGTCAACGCGATGAAGCGGCTCGGCACGCGGCGCGGAATTGCCACCGAATGCATCGGCGGCGGGCTCGGCGGCGCCATGCTGATCGAGGCGGTGTGACCATGGATTCCAAGATCATGACCGCGCTCGGCGACCGCGTGCTCGAACTCGGGCCCAAGCCCGCGACGGACAGTCCGTACAGGCACTTCAAGCTGACGCGAGATGAAGACGGCGTCGCCTGGCTGCTGTTCGACCGCGCTGATGCAAGCGCCAACACGCTGTCCTCGGAGGTGATGGAGGAGTTCGACGCCGTGCTCGCGGCGATCGAGACCGAGCGCCCGGCCGGCCTCGTGATCCGCTCCGCAAAACCGTCCGGCTTCATCGCCGGCGCCGACGTCAACGAATTCCGCGGCGCTGATGATCCCGAGATGGTGGAGACGCGAATCCGCGCCGCGCACGCGGTGGTCGATCATCTGGAAGCCTTGAAGCTACCAACGGTCGCGGTCATCCACGGCTTCTGCCTCGGCGGCGGGCTCGAGGTTGCGCTGGCCTGCCAGTCGCGCATCGCCATCGACGGCGCACGCTTCGGCTTTCCGGAGGTGATGCTGGGCCTGCACCCCGGCCTCGGCGGCACCGCGCGGTTCACCGCGCTGGTCAATCCCACCCAGTCGATGGCGCTGATGCTGACCGGCCGCACCATCGACGCACGCCGCGCCAGATCGCTCGGCCTCGTCGATACCGTGACTCAAGAGCGCCATGTCCGGGGCGCGGTGAAGGACGCGCTGTTCGGCCGCCTGAAGCGGGCCAAGCCCGGCCTGCTCGGGCGTGCAGCCAATTTTGGCTTCGTGCGCGGTCTCCTGGCCAGGCGCATGCGCTCGGAGGCGGCGAAGGCCGCGTCCCGCGAGCACTATCCCGCGCCTTACGCGCTGATCTCCCTCTGGGAGACCCATGGCGGCAACAAGGCCGCGATGCTGAAGGCGGAGCAGGCCTCGTTCGCCAAGCTGATGGTAACACCGACCGCCCAGAACCTGATCCGCGTGTTCTTCCTGCGCGAGCAGATGAAGAAGGCGGCCGGCAGCGGCAACACCATCAAGCATGTCCATGTCATCGGCGCCGGCGCCATGGGCGGCGACATCGCGGCTTGGGTAGCCGGGCAGGGACTGCGCGTCTCGCTCGCCGACATGAAGGCGGCGCCGATTGCGGGCGCGGTGAAGCGCGCCGCCGAACTCTACGGCAAGATCATCCGCAAGCCGACCGAAGTGCGCGACGCGCTCGATCGTCTCATCCCTGACATGGACGGCGAGGGCGTCCGCAACGCCGATCTGATCATCGAGGCTGTCCCGGAAAAGCTCGAGCTCAAGCAGAAGGTCTATGCCGGGCTCGAGCCGCGCATGAAGCCGGGCGCGATTCTCGCCACCAACACCTCGAGCATTCCGCTTCAGGATCTGCGCACCACGTTGGCGCGACCGGAGCGGCTGGTCGGCCTGCATTTCTTCAATCCGGTGTCGCGGCTGCAGCTGGTCGAGGTCGTCAGCCATGACGGCAACGACCCGCGGGTGCTGAAAGACGCGCTCGCTTTCGTCGGTGCGATCGATCGCTTGCCATTGCCTGTGAAGAGCTCGCCGGGCTTTCTCGTCAACCGCGCGCTGACGCCCTACATGCTCGAAGCCATGGTGATGCTGGACGAGAAGATCGACCAGCGTCTGATCGACGCCGCGGCCGAGCAGTTCGGCATGCCGATGGGCCCGATCGAGCTGGCCGATCAGGTCGGACTCGACATCTGCCTCGACGTCGGCGACATGCTGCGCACCAAGTTCGGCGATCTCCTGCCGCCGACGCCGGCCTGGCTGCGCGACAAGGTCGCCAAGGGCGAGCTCGGCCGCAAGACCGGCAAGGGCTTCTACACCTGGAAGGACGGCAAGGCCGAGAAGGCACCGCTCCCCGAGACCGGTCCGCGCGTCACCGACCAGATGATCGACCGCCTGATGCTGCCGATGTCCAATGTCTGCGTTGCTGCCCTTCGCGAGGGCATCGTCGACGATCCTGATGCGGTCGACGGCGCCATGATCTTCGGTACCGGCTATGCACCGTTCCGCGGCGGCCCGCTGAACTATGCGCGCACGCGCGGCGTGGAGAACGTCGTGTCCACGTTGCGTGGGCTCGCCGAGCGATTCGGCGGACGTTTTGCGCCGGATGCGGGCTGGGACAGTTTGCAATAGGGGGCCGTCGGTAAAAAGATGCTATCATGGGTGGTAGAGCCCGTGGGGAGTATCGCCGGTGCCGACGATCCCGTTCTTCAAGCAAGCGACCCTGCGCGAGATCATCATCACGCGGCTGTGCTGCGGGGCCGATATCGTCGTGATCCTTTGTTGCGCAGGCTATCTCGTCGGGCGTTATCCCGCGGTGGAATTGCGCTGGCCGTGGTTGATCGTGGCGCTCCTGGCAGGATATTTCCTCGCTGACCTGTTTTCAGGGCTGGTGCATTGGGTGGTCGACACCTGGCTCGACGAGGGGATGCTCGGCCGCGGCATCGCGATCACGCGGGAGCATCACACCCACCCCGGCCACGTCTTACTCTATGGATTCCTCGACCAGGCGTCTCTCGGTGCGGCGCCGAGCGCGCTGGTGGTCGGAGTCGCGGCCACCGTCACGGCGTTGTTTCCGGTTTCCGCGCTCACCTATGCGCTGATGATCGTCTGGTTCGTGATCGCGACCTGCATGCTGTTTGGCATGAGCTTTCACAATCTCGCGCACCGGCCGGTCCGCCCGCTGCTCCTGCGCATGGCGCAACGGCTGCATCTGGTCTGCTCACCCGAGCATCATTGGTGTCATCACCGTGACCACACCATCCGATATTGTGTCATCAATGGATGGGCCAATTATCCATGCGACCGTCTCCGGCTATGGAGCAGGCTGGAACGGTTGGTAACGGCGACGACCGGACGCGCGCCGCGGGCCGACGATGCGGAGTGGCAACGCAAACTGAACGATACCGGAATCCTCGTCGGGTCGCCGCGGCCGATTGGATAGCGCAAGCTTGCCTCGTGTCGATGTTGCGCAAGGCGCCGCGGCTTTGTATCCAGAGCCGAGAGCCGCGGGAGACCAACCATATGACCGATACGCATGTCCACGCCCCTATCAGCTCCGCCCCCGGGCCTAACGGCGATCTCTGCATCCGTACGCTGGCGATGCCCGCCGATACCAACGCGAATGGCGACATCTTCGGCGGGTGGCTGCTGAGTCAGATGGACGTCGGCGGCGGCGTGTTTGCCTCGAAGGTCGCGAAATCGCGGACCGTGACGGTTGCGATCGAGGCGATGAACTTTCGCAAGGCGGTCTATGTCGGCGATCTCGTGTCGGTCTACGCCAATCTCGTGCGCGTAGGCCGCACCTCGCTCACTGTGCATCTGGAAGCGTGGGCGCTGCGCCGCGGGGAGGAGCATCCGTTCCTCGTCACCGACGGCAACTTCACCTACGTCTCGATCGACGAACATGGTCGCCCGCAAGCGGTTCGCCCGACCGACACTGTCATCGCGACGTAATCGCGCGCGACGCTCTGCCTCATCTCACAAATGCGTGGCAAGCGCCGTCAAACGCGGCACCAGTGAGTCATCTTCGTCGCCGCTTCGCCAAGAACCAGTCATAAAACGGATGAGGTCTCGGCGTACTCAATTGCGTGTCGATTCGGGGTGGAAACGGCCTCAAAATGCCTGGGAACCTTTGGGCATGAGTGCCGTTATTTGCCCGCACTGAGGAATCCACGGACCATGCCGGACAGCTACATCATCGAAGTCAATTCGCAGACCGCAGGTATCGTCGTTCGTTCTTCGGGAGGCTATTGCTTCTTTGCCTCGTCCCACCGATTCAACCGTCTCGAAGGCCAGCTCTTCCGCAACGCCCGCGAAGCCGAACGCGCCGCGCGCAAGCTGGTGAACGGTGATGTGAAGGAAGCGGCGTAAGCGCCCGCTGGTGATTCCGGGCTCGCGGAGCGAGGTCGGAATTTTTTGCCGCCCTTGATACTGCTGTTTTCTTCCTTCTCCCCTTGTGGGAGAAGGTGGCGCGAAGCGCCGGATAAGGGGTATGTTTCGGCGTTCTCGAGATTCAGAGAGAGAGGGGTTCGCTGAGGCAACCCCTCACCTGTCTCGTCGCTACGCGACGAGCCACCCTCTCCCACAGGGGAGAGGGTAAGAGTCGTCACAACTTCGTTGCTGCCCGCGACAGGAGCTTCCACTCGTCGCCCTGCTTCTGCCAGTTCATCAGGATGTGAAGGTTGGTCGATACTTTCTTCCCGTCGGCTGCCATCTCCTGTTCGCCCAGCCAGTGGAAGCGCACGATCGCTGCAGGACCGACGACCTTGATGGTGGGGTCCTTGTAGTCGATCGACAGGAATTTCGACTTGCCGTCGGTGGCGTTGGCGATGAACGTCGCCTTGTCCTCGACCTTGCCGCTGGAATGGCTGTAGCTGAGGTCATCCCAGCACAGTGCGCCGAGCGCCTTCGGATCGGCCGCGATCTGGGCGAGGCGGAAGGCCTCGACCTTCTTCGCCACGGCGTCCTCGTCCGCCGAAGCGGCGAGCGCCGGTGTCGTGAGCGCAAGCGCGGAGACGGCAAGAGTCGAGAGAGCCAGATCGCGTCGGTTGATCGTCATCGTTTCCTCCTTTTTGATCTTGCGGCGAGTGTTGCAGCCGCGCGCGACTTTGTCGAGTGTCACGTCGTCGTCATCAGCATGCGTCATTGCGCGGTCGAAGCCATATTGATACGTCTCGCGCATCAATACGCCGTGGATTTGGGAAAGTACGGAAATGATCGAGGCCAAAACGGAAGCGATGGGCAGGGCTTTGCTGTTCGACATCGACGGCACGCTGGCCGACACCGACCCGCTGCACTTGAAGGCGTTCAACCAGGTGCTCGGCCCTCGCGGCCACGTCTTCGATCACGCGCGGTTCTCTAGAGAGCTGCAAGGTTTCGCCAATGTCGCGATCGGCGAGCGCTTTCTGCCCGACGAGGCGCCGGAGCGGCGCGCCTTGATCCTCGATGAGAAGGAGGAGGTCTTCCGTGCGCTCGTGGCCGGGCAGATCGAGCCGCTGCCGGGCCTGATGGCGCTGCTCGACCGGGCGGACGCAGCCGGCGTTCCCATGGTGGCCGTGACCAATGCGCCGCGTCTCAATGCCGAGCTGCTGCTCTCCGGCCTCGGCATCTCGCATCGTTTCAAGGCGCTCGTGATCGGCGCCGAGCTGCCGCACGGCAAGCCGCATCCGCTGCCCTATCAGGAAGGGCTGCGTTTCGTCGGTGCGAGCGCAGAGGCTTCGATCGCATTCGAGGACTCCCGTACCGGCGTGCAATCGGCCACGGCGGCCGGCATTCCGACCATCGGCGTCCGGACCAGCCTCAGCCATGCTGACCTGGTTGCAGCCGGCGCAGTCGCGTCCGCCAGTGCCTTCGACGATCCGCAGCTGCTCGCGCGTCTCGCGAGCACCATGGCGTGGTGACGGGCCGCATAAGTTAACCGTGATCGGCGCGCGCATTGACCGAAGGCGCGAACCGCCGCACCATGCATTCTCCTGATTTGAGGCCTTTGCCGTGACCGGACTAACCCATCGCCAAGCCGAAATCCTCAACATCGCGCGGGCCTCGGGCCGCGTCATGGTCGAGGAGCTCGCGCGCCGCTTCGAAGTCTCGGCGCAGACCATCCGCAAGGATCTCAACGACCTCTGCGAGCGGAGATCGCTGACCCGCATCCATGGCGGCGCCATCATCGCTTCCGGCGTCGAAAACCTCGCTTACGAGGCAAGGCGCTTCGTCGCCGCCGACGAAAAGAAGGCGATCGGAGCCGCGGCCGCCTCGCTGATCCCGAACGGCTGCTCGCTCTTCATCAACATCGGCACCACGACCGAGGAGGTCGCGAGCGCGCTGACTTCGCACGAGGATCTCCTCGTCATCACCAACAATCTCAACGTCGCGATGCTGCTCTACCGTCATCCCCGCATCGAGGTGGTGGTCGCCGGCGGCACGGTCCGGCGTGCCGACGGCGCCGTGGTCGGCTCCACCGCGACGCAGTTGATCGGTCAGTTCAAGGTCGACTACGCCATCATTGGTGCGTCCGCGATCGACGAGGAGGGCGCGCTGCTCGACTTCGACTATCGCGAGGTGCAGGTGGCGCAGGCCATCATCGCCAATGCCCGCAGCGTGATGCTGGTTGCCGATTCCACAAAGCTCCGCCGCAGCGCGCCGGTGCGCATCGCCCACATGACCCAGATCCAGACCTTCGTCACCGACCAGGAGCTTCCGGAGCGCCTCGCCACCATCTGCCACAGCAAGGGCATCGAAGTGGTGGAAGCGCTGCCGAAGGGCGCGGACATCGACGATGCGCCGGCAGATGCCCAGGATGCGGCACCGGAAGCCGCGCCGGTGGTGCGGCTGAGATAGAGACTTATGTACTGCTCCACGGATTGAGCAGTGGCACGCCCGTAGGTTCAAAATCCCCCACATTGCGCGTAACCAAGGTCAGGCCGTGGATAAGCGCGCTGGCTGCAATAAGGGCGTCGCGTTCGGCCCGCGGATTGGGAACGTGAAGTTGGGCACAACGCTGCGCCACGGCCGTATCGATAGCCAGGATCCGCCCTTCGAAGCGGGCCAGAATGTGATCGTCGATCCAGGCGCGCAGGAAAGCACCTTGCACCGCGTCTTTGCGCTCGATCAGGCGCGCGCCAAATTCAATTTCGAGAATCGAGATGGCAGACATGAAGAAATTCGCCGCGGGCGCTGTATTGGCCCAAGCAAGCACGTTGCGATCAGCCTTATCCGGCCGCCTCAGTTCGGAAATGACGTTGGTGTCCAGCAGAAACATCAGTCGAGATCGGCCGGCCTGGAGATTCCGCCGGTGATGCGAGGCGGATCGAAATCGAAGTCCGCGTTCGCCTGTGCCAAAGCTTCGGCAAGGCTCATGTGTCCACCGCTCAGGCGCAGATAATCTTCGATGCTCAGCAGGACATGGGCCGGACGGCCGCGATCGGTGATGAAGACGGGCCCCTTTGCTGCTGCCTTCTTGGCGCCGCTCGTATCCTGATTGAACTCTCGGCTGGTCAGGGTGGTGACCATCGGTTCGCGCCTCCTCGCCTGCGTTGGGGCAAATTATATGTAGGCATGTTGCTACATCCAAGTCAGCTGAAGCGGTGCGGTGGGCCCCTGAGCCGATCAGCCGAGCCGTCTGCCTCAAAACTGTCCGTTCTCCTGCTGATTTCTCCGCCGTATTGGCGCTGAAAAAGTTTCGCTTTCACTTCCTTCCTCCTCTCTTTCGTCTTGCTTTCGCTTTTCGGTGTGATCTAATCAAAAACGAAAGTAGTCGCTCGACGGAACGAGCGAGTCGCCGGGGGATGCGTCTGTTGGAGCGTATTTTCGACCTCGCCATCATTGGAGGCGGTGTTAATGGCTGCGGCATCGCGCGCGACGCGGTGGGCCGCGGCAACACGGTTTTCCTGTGCGAAATGAACGATTTGGCGAGCGGGACGTCGTCCTGGTCGACCAAGCTGGTGCATGGCGGCCTGCGCTATCTCGAATATTACGAGTTTCGCCTCGTTCGCGAGGCGCTGATCGAGCGCGAGATCCTCTGGGGCATCGGGCCCCACATCATCCGCCCGCTGCGTTTCGTTTTGCCGCATCATGCCGGCCTGCGCCCCGCCTGGCTGCTGCGGCTTGGCCTCTTCCTCTATGACCACATCGGCGGCCGGCATCTGCTGCCGGCGACGCGCTCGGTCGATCTGCGGCGTGACGAGGTCGGCAAGCCGCTGATCCCGAATCGTTACAGTCGCGCCTTTGAATATTCCGACTGTTTCGTCGATGACGCCCGCCTCGTCGTGCTCAATGCACGCGATGCCGCCGACAAGGGCGCCGAGATCCGCACCCGCACCCGCGCAACGGATATCAAGCAGTCCGATGGCCTCTGGACCGTGAGCATGGTCAACACGCTGACCGGTGAGCGCTCGTCGATCCAGGCGCGCGCGCTCATCAATGCCGGCGGCCCCTGGGTCGAGGACGTGCTCGGCCGCGGCGCCGGCGTCAACGCGAAAGCCAAGGTGCGCCTGGTGCAGGGCTCACACATCGTGGTCAGGAAGCTCTACGACCACGACCGCGCCTACATGTTCCAGAACGCCGACGGCCGCATCATCTTCGTGATTCCGTACCAGGACGATTTCACGCTGATCGGCACCACGGATCGCGATTATGACGGCGATCCCGCCAAGGTGAAGGCGACGGCGGAGGAGATCCAGTATCTCTGCACCGCGGCGAGCGAGTATCTGGCGAAGCCCGTGACCCCGGGCGACGTGGTCTGGACCTATTCCGGCGTGCGCCCGCTCTATGACGATGGCGCCAGCGAAGCCAAGGCCGCGACGCGCGACTACGTGTTCGAGCTCGACACGCCCGGCGGCGTGCCGCTGCTGTCGATCTATGGC
This sequence comes from Bradyrhizobium sp. Rc3b, assembly GCF_900114915.1. Taxonomy (GTDB): domain Bacteria; phylum Pseudomonadota; class Alphaproteobacteria; order Rhizobiales; family Xanthobacteraceae; genus Bradyrhizobium. The sequence continues at coordinate 76,281 of NZ_FOUS01000016.1, read as the reverse complement.
GGCAAGATCACCACCTATCGCCGCCTCGCCGAGGAGGCGCTGGAGCGGCTCGCGCCCTATCTTCGCAGCGCAAAAGCGCGGGAGGGGTGGACCGGCAAATGGCCGCTGCCCGGCGGCGACATGAATGTGTCCGACATCGACGGCCTGATCGCCGAGCTGCAGCGCGGCTATCCCTTCATCAGTCATGAGCACGCCAGGCGGCTCGCGCGCGCCTATGGCACCAAGGCCATCAAGCTGCTCGGCGACGCCAAATCATCGGCCGATCTCGGCCAGGCCTTTGGCGCGACGCTGACCGAGCGCGAGGTCCGCTACCTCATGGCCAATGAATGGGCCGTGACCGCCGAGGACGTCGTCTGGCGCCGTTCCAAGCTCGGCCTGCGACTATCTGCCGACGAGATTGCTGCGCTTGACGACTGGATCAGGACCCACGCCGTGCCGCAAAGTCCTCTGCTGGAAGCGGGAGGACGCTCATGACCGTGACGCTCGATCACGTGACCCGAACCGTCGAGGGGGTCCAGCATATCCGCGACGTCTCGCTGACGCTTGAGAGCGGCACGCTGAACGTGCTGCTCGGGCCGACGCTGTCGGGCAAAACCTCGATCATGCGGCTGCTCGCCGGCCTCGACAAGCCGACCTCGGGCAAGGTGCTGGTCAACGGCAAGGACGTTACCGGCGCCGACGTGCGCCAGCGTTCGGTTGCGATGGTCTATCAGCAGTTCATCAACTACCCCTCGCTGACGGTCTACGAGAACATCGCCTCGCCCCTGCGCGTGCAGGGCAAGCCGCGCGACGAGATCGAGACGCGGGTGGCGGAAGCCGCAAAGCTGCTGCGGCTCGAGCCGTTTCTGAAGCGCACGCCGCTCCAGCTCTCCGGCGGCCAGCAGCAGCGCACCGCGATCGCGCGCGCGCTGGTCAAGGGCGCCGATCTCGTGCTGCTCGACGAGCCGCTCGCCAATCTCGATTACAAGCTGCGCGAGGAGCTGCGCGCCGAGCTGCCGCGCATCTTCGAGGCCTCGGGCGCGATCTTCGTCTATGCCACGACCGAGCCGACCGAGGCGTTGCTGCTCGGCGGCAACACTGTATGCATGTGGGAAGGCCAGGCGCTCCAGATCGGCGAGACTGCCAATGTCTACCGCCGGCCGCAGACCCTGCGTGTCGCGCAGGTCTTCTCCGATCCGCCGCTCAACCTCGTCGGTATCGAGAAGAAGAACGGCTCCGTTCAATATGCCGGCGGCACCGCCTCGCCGGCCTCTGGCCTCTATTCGTCGCTGGCCGACGGCGCCTATCGCGTCGGTTTTCGCGCGCATCAGCTCGCGCTCGCCAATGGCGAGGCCGATCGCCATGCCTTCCATGCCACTGTCACGGTGACCGAGATCACCGGTTCGGAGAGTTTCGTGCATCTGACCCGCGAAGGATCGAACTGGGTGGCGGTGCTGCACGGCGTGCACGAGTTCGAGCCCGGCCAGACGCTCGACGCCGTGCTCGATCCGAATGATGTGTTCGTGTTCGATGCTGCCGACCGTTTGGTCGCGGCTCCCGGTCAATCCTGAGGGGGATGCGCCATGGCCCGCATTGACCTCGTCGATCTCGCCCACTCCTACGGCGGCAATGATGCGCCGCAGGACAGCTTTGCACTGAAGCCGGTGACCATGACCTGGCGGCAGGGCGGCGCGTATGCGCTGCTTGGTCCGTCCGGCTGCGGCAAGACCACGCTGCTCAACGTCATCTCCGGCATCATCACGCCGTCGCGGGGGCAAATCCTGTTCGACGGCAAGGACATCACACCTCTGTCAACCCAGAAGCGCAATATCGCGCAGGTGTTCCAGTTTCCGGTGATCTACGACACCATGACGGTCGGACAGAATTTGGCGTTTCCGCTGAAAAACCGCGGCGTGCCGAAGGCCGAAATCGACAAGCGCGTCGCCGAGATCGGCCGCCTGCTCGATCTCGAACCCTATCTGAACCGCAAGGCGACGCGGCTCACGGCCGATGCCAAGCAGAAGATCTCGCTCGGCCGCGGTCTCGTCCGTTCCGACGTCGCCGCCGTGCTGTTCGACGAACCGCTGACGGTGATCGATCCCGAGCTGAAATGGCAGCTCCGCTCCAAGCTGAAGGCGCTGCATCGCGAGCTCGACCTCACGATGATCTACGTGACCCACGACCAGACCGAGGCGCTGACCTTCGCCGACACCGTCGTCGTCATGCATGACGGCCGCGTGGTGCAGAGCGGTACGCCTGCCCAGCTGTTTGACAAGCCGGCACACACCTTCGTCGGCTATTTCATCGGCTCGCCCGGCATGAACATCCTGCCGGCCGAGGTGAGGGGACGCGAGGCGCGCATTGGCGGTCACGTCATCGCGCTGAACCGTGCTTACGACAATCTGCCTGCCGGTGCGAAGATCGAGATCGGCGTCCGTCCCGAATTCGTCGAGGTCGTCGCACCTGCGCCCGGCCTGCTCACGGCGAAGATCGAGCGCCTCGACGATCTCGGCCGGATCCGTTTTGCGCGGGCACGCCTTGGTGACGCCAAGCTCGCGGCGCGCGCGCCGGCGGGCTTCACGAGCGCGGACGGCATGGCCGGACTGAAATTCGATCCGTCCCACGTCCACGTCTATGCCGATAGCCTTCTGGTGGAGGGAGCCGCCTGATGGACAAGACCGTCAACCAAAAAGCCTGGTTCCTGGTGCTGCCGGTGTTCCTGGTCGTCGCCTTCTCGGCGGTGCTGCCGCTGATGACGGTGGTGAACTATTCGATGCAGGACACCTTCGGCAACAACCAGTTCTTCTGGAACGGCGTCGGCTGGTTCAAGGAATTGCTCGATCCCTCGACCGATCTCGGCGGCCGGTTCCTTGCCTCGCTGGGCCGCAATCTGTTCTTCTCGCTGGTGATCCTCGCGATCGAGGTGCCGCTCGGCATCGTCGTCGCGTTGTCGATGCCGCGCGAGGGCTGGACGGTGGCGGCCTGCCTCGTGATCCTCGCGCTGCCGCTGCTGATTCCGTGGAACGTGGTCGGCACGATCTGGCAGATCTTCGGGCGTCCCGACATCGGGCTGCTCGGCTACGTCCTCAACGCCGCGGGCATCGACTACAATTACGTCTCCAACGACATCGACGCCTGGGTCACCGTCATCGTGATGGACGTCTGGCACTGGACCAGCCTCGTCGCGCTGCTCTGCTATGCCGGCCTGAAGTCGATTCCCGAAGCCTATTACCAGGCCGCCCAGATCGACGGTGCCTCGCGCTGGGCCGTGTTCAAGGCAATCCAGCTGCCGAAAATGAACCGCGTCTTGCTGATCGCGGTGCTGCTGCGCTTCATGGACAGCTTCATGATCTACACCGAGCCGTTCGTCGTCACCGGCGGCGGACCCGGCAACTCCACCACCTTCGTGTCGATCGAGCTCGTCAAGATCGCGCTGGGTCAGTTCGACCTCGGCAAGGCCGCGGCGCTGTCGCTGGTCTACAACCTCATCATCCTGATCGTCTGCTGGATCTTCTACACCGTCATGACCAACGCCGGTGTCGAGCGCAAAGTCCAGGCCGAAAGTGAGCCGGCGTCGGAGCCGAAGTCTGCGGCCGCGCTCAAGCCCGTGCCGGTGCTCAAGCCAAAGGAAGGAGTGGCGTGATGCATTCGATTCCCGGCCGCCGCCTCATCATGGGGCTGTTCCTGATCTTCCTGCTGCTGCCGATCTACTGGCTCGTCAACATGAGCTTCAAGACCAACAGCGAGATCATCTCGACGATGACGCTATGGCCGCACACGCCGACGCTGCAGCACTACAAGCGCATCTTCACCGATGAGAGCTGGTATTCCGGTTACATCAACTCGCTGGAATATGTCGTTCTCAACACCATCATCTCGATCTCGGTGGCGCTGCCCGCGGCCTATGCGTTCTCGCGCTACCGCTTCCTCGGCGACAAGCATCTGTTCTTCTGGCTGTTGTCGAACCGCATGGCGCCGGCCGCGGTCTACGCGCTACCCTTCTTCAATCTCTATTCGGCGATCGGCCTGTTCGATACGCCCTGGGCGGTCGCGCTCGCGCACTGCATCTTCAACGTGCCGCTGGCGGTGTGGATCCTCGAAGGCTTCGTTTCCGGCGTGCCGCGCGAGATCGACGAGACTGCCTTCCTCGACGGCTATTCCTTCCCGCGCTTCTTCATCAAGATCCTGGTGCCGTTGATCGCGAGCGGCATCGGCGTCGCCGCCTTCTTTTGCTTCATGTTCTCCTGGGTCGAGCTCCTGCTCGCGCGCACGCTGACCTCGGTGTCGGCCAAGCCGATCGCTGCGATCATGACGCGCACGGTGTCGGCGTCGGGCATGGATTGGGGCCTCTTGGCAGCCGCCGGCGTGCTCACCATCATCCCGGGCGCGCTCGTGATCTGGTTCGTCCGTAACTACATCGCGAGCGGTTTTGCGCTCGGTCGCGTGTAAGGAGAGCGCGCATGATCCCGAAAAGTGCAAACCGGTTTTCGGACCAGATCATGCGCAAGGAGTAAGAGCATGGAATCCATCGCATGGATGGCCTGGACGCTGCCGACGGCGATCTTCTTCGCCGCGCTCGCCTGCACGCTCGCCGTGATGACGTGGCTTGCGGCGGTCTATCCCGAAGCCGAGCGGGTCGGTGTGCTCCGAATTCCGACCACGCGCGGCGACCGCCTGTTCATCTCGCTGATATCGGCGGCGGTCATCCACCTTCTCTGGATCGGCTTCTTCGGCACCGATGCGATCGCAACGCTGCCGATCGGCGAGGAGGGCGTTGAAATCTCGCGCCTGTGGCTCGCAAGTGGAATTTCGCTGGTCACGGCCGTGCTCATTTTTCGCACGGTCTGAAGCTCGCGAAGGGACGGCCAGATCCGGGGGCAATCCGGGTCTGTATAAAAGTTTGTCGCTGCAACGGAGGAACAACATGCGACAGTTTAGGAGAAGGAAAGGTCCATTGGCCAAGAATAGTTTTCTGACCATGTCCAGCGCCGCCGCCATCATTGCGGTGTCGTTCGCCGTCTCGGCGCCGGTCCGCGCCGCCGACGACGCCGTGATCCAGAAGTGGATCGCGGAATTCACGCCCTCGACGCTGTCGAAGGAAGACCAGAAGAAGGAGCTGGAGTGGTTCGCCAAGGCCGCCGAGCCCTTCAAGGGCATGGAGATCAACGTCGTCTCCGAGACCATCACGACTCACGAATATGAGTCGCAGACGCTGGCCAAGGCGTTCTCCGAGCTCACCGGCATCAAGCTGAAGCACGACCTCATCCAGGAAGGTGACGTCGTCGAGAAGCTGCAGACCCAGATGCAGTCCGGCAAGAACGTCTATGACGGCTGGATCAACGATTCCGACCTGATCGGCACGCATTTCCGCTACGGTCAGACCGTCGTGCTGTCGGACTACATGACCGGCGAGGGCAAGGACGTCACCGATCCCATGCTCGACGTCAACGACTTCATCGGCAAGTCATTCACCACGGGGCCGGACGGCAAGCTCTATCAGCTGCCCGACCAGCAGTTCGCCAACCTCTATTGGTTCCGCTACGACTGGTTCACCAACGCCGACTACAAGGCCAAGTTCAAGGCCAAGTATGGTTACGAGCTCGGCGTGCCCGTGAACTGGTCCGCCTATGAGGACATCGCCGAGTTCTTCACCAACGACATCAAGGAGATCAACGGCGTCAAGGTCTACGGCCATATGGACTATGGCAAGAAGGACCCCTCGCTCGGATGGCGTTTCACCGACGCCTGGCTGTCGATGGCCGGCAACGGTGACAAGGGCATTCCGAACGGCCTGCCGGTCGACGAATGGGGCATCCGGATGGAAGGCTGCCGTCCGGTCGGCTCCTCGGTGGAGCGTGGTGGCGACACCAACGGTCCCGCCGCGGTCTACTCGATCACCAAGTATCTCGAGTGGCTGAAGAAGTACGCGCCGCCGCAGGCGCAGGGCATGACGTTCTCCGAAGCAGGCCCGGTGCCGGCGCAGGGTAACATCGCCCAGCAGATGTTCTGGTACACCGCTTTCACCGCCGACATGGTGAAGCCGGGCATCGCCGTGATGAACGCGGACGGTACGCCGAAATGGCGTATGGCTCCCTCGCCGCACGGTTCGTACTGGAAGGAAGGCATGAAGCTCGGCTACCAGGACGCCGGCTCCGTGACGCTGCTGAAGTCGACCCCGGCGGATCGCCGCAAGGCGGCCTGGCTCTATCTCCAGTTCATCATCTCGAAGTCGGTGAGCTTGAAGAAGAGCCATGTCGGTCTCACCTTCATCCGTGAATCCGACATCTGGGACAAGTCGTTCACCGAGCGTGCGCCGAAGCTCGGCGGCCTGATCGAGTTCTACCGCTCGCCCGCGCGCGTGCAGTGGACCCCGACCGGCAACAACGTGCCCGACTATCCGAAGCTCGCGCAGCTGTGGTGGCAGAACATCGGCGATGCGTCGTCCGGTGCGAAGACCCCGCAGCAGGCGATGGACGCGCTGGCCGCCGCTCAGGACTCCGTCATGGAGCGCCTGGAGAAGTCCGGCGTGCAGGGCGCCTGCGGTCCCAAGCTGCACAAGAAGGAGACGGCCGAATACTGGTTCGCCAAGGCCCAGAAGGACGGCACGATTGCTCCGCAGCGCAAGCTCGCCAACGAGAAGCCGAAGGGCGAGACCGTCGACTACGACACTCTGATCAAGTCGTGGCCGGCCACCCCGCCCAAGCGCGCGGAAGCGAAGTAAGGCAAGGTCTCACAAGGACGAAAGGCCGGGAGCAATCCCGGCCTTTTTGTTTTGCGCTTGTGGCACCAGCGCGTCTTACACACTGGGTGTCATTGCCCGCGAAGGCTGGCAATCCAGTATTCCGAGACGGTCGCGATTGAACCGAGAGGCCGCGGCGTACTGGATGCCCCGCTTCGCGGGGCATGACAGCTTTCGTGTGGTTGGTCGTTACTCCGCCGGCTCGGCCGCGAGCGTCGGATAGTCCGTATAACCCTTCGCACCGCCGCCGTAGAACGTGGTCTTGTCCCAGTCGTTCAGCGTTGCGCCCTGCTTCAGCCGCTCGACGAGGTCGGGGTTGGAGATGAACGGCTTGCCGAAGGCGATGAGGTCGGCCGCATTGGTGTCCAGCACCTTGGTGGCGAGATCGAAATCGTAGCCGTTATTGGCGACATAGGCGCCGGCAAAGCGCTTGCGCAAGGATGCATAGTCGAACGGCGCGATATCGCGCGGGCCGCCGGTGGCGCCTTCAACGACGTGGAGATAGACCAGCTTCAGCGCGCTGAGGCCGTCGACGATATGGTTGTACAGGGCCTGCGGGTTGGAATCCGAGATATCGTTGGCAGGCGTCACCGGCGAGATGCGGATGCCGGTACGGTCGGCGCCGGCCTCGGCCACGACGGCCCTGGACACCTCCAGCATCAGCCGCGCGCGGTTCTCGATCGAGCCACCATAGGCATCGGTGCGCGTGTTGGCGCCGTCCTTGGCGAACTGCTCAAGCAAATAGCCGTTGGCGCCGTGAATCTCGACGCCGTCGAAGCCGGCCTCCAGCGCGTTCTTCGTGGCGCGCTTGAAATCGTCGATAATCCCGGGGATTTCGGAGAGCTGGAGCGCGCGCGGCTCGGAGACGTCGGCAAAGCCGCCGTTCACGAAGGTCTTGCCCTTGGCGCGGATCGCGCTCGGTGCCACGGGGGCTGCGCCTCCCGCCTGCAGGTCGACATGCGAGATGCGGCCGACATGCCAGAGCTGGATGAAGATCTTGCCGTCGCGCTCGTGCACCTTGTCGGTAACCTTGCGCCAGCCGGCGACCTGGTCCTTGCTGTAGATGCCGGGCGTGTCCTGGTAGCCTTGGCCCTGCTGCGAGACCTGGCTCGCTTCGGTGATCAGGAGCCCTGCGGAGGCGCGCTGGCCATAATAATCAGCGGCGAGCGGACCTGGCACGAACGTGCCGGGCGCCGCACGGTTGCGCGTCAGCGGCGCCATGACCAGGCGGTTGGCCAGCGTGATCGGGCCGAGCTTGTAGGTCTCAAACAATTTGGTCGAACGGCTCATGGGGGATGTTCCAGACGGTGAAAGGTCAGGAACACTTGTGCATCGCGACATCAAGCGCAAGAGATGAGCCATACGGAAAGTGCAGGCGCGCTACGCGGCGGGGGCCGCGTAGCATAATTCATGTGCGATTTTGGCCGTGGCAGTGGATTACGACTGCCACGGCCGTGCGATTTCGCAAATCAGTTCGCGCCCATAAAATCCCGCTTGCCGATCTCGACGCCATTGTGGCGCAAAATGCCGTGGGCGGTCGTGGCGTGGAAATAGAAGTTCGGCAGCGAGAACGCGCTCAAGAATTGCTGGCCCTTCATGGTGATGGATTTGTCGGGGCCCGCGGGGAAGGTGACGTCCTTGGTCTCGGCACCTTCGAACTGCTCGGGCTTGAACGACTTCACATAGTCGATGGTCTTGGCCAGCCGCTGCTTCAGCTCTGCGAAGGTCGTCTCGGTGTCAGGCGTGGAGGGCACCTCGCTATGAGTGAGCCGAGCACAGCCCTTGGCGGCGAAATCGCTGACGAGCTGGACCTGCTTCGACAGCGGCAGCATGTCCGGGAAGAGGCGCGAGCCGAGCAGCACGCTCGGGTCGATCTTCTTGGCCGCGCAATGCGCCTCGGCTTTGGTGAGCAGGCCGGTCACGCTGTTCAGCATTTGCAAATAGGCGGGGACGACGGCGTCGTAGAAGGACATGTGATGCTCGCTTGTGAATGGGAAATCTCAGGAGAAAACCTGAGCTACTCACATGGGAGGCTCACGGAAAAATACAATCGCGGGAAGCTGCTTGTGCAGTGCGAAAATTCTACCGCAACGTCCCCGCCGGCTGGGCCTGCGCCGTGGCGCCGCGCATGCGCGCCAGCAGCTCGGCGGTCGGCCAGGAATCGGCCGGCAGGCCGTGCTTGATCTGCATCGCCTTGACGGCCGCGCGGCTCTGCTGGCCCAGCACGCCGTCGACCTTGCCGACATTGAAGCCCGCACGCACGAGCAGTTGCTGCAGTTCCTTGAGCTCGTTGAACGGCAGCTGCGCCACCGGCGCCGACGGCTTGCGCATCGGTGCAGCACCTGCAATGCGCGAGGCGAGATAGCCCGCGGTGGTCGAATAGATCAACGAGTTGTTCCACTCGGTGTAGGCCGCGAAATTCGGGTACGCCATGAAGGCCGGACCATTGCGTCCCATCGGCAGCAGCACCGAGGCCGCGAGATTGTCATTCGGCAGCGGCCGGCCGTCGGGATAGGTGACGCCAAGCTGCGCCCATGTCGAGCGCGGCTCTCGCACCGTGAGATCGGTCTTATCCCATGGCAGGTTTTGCGGCACCTTGATCTCTTCCAGCCACGGCTCGCCGCGCCGCCACTTCAGGCCGTTGGCAATGTAGTTCGCGGTCGAGCCGATCACGTCGGCTGGCGACCGCAACAGGTCGCGCCGTCCGTCGCCGTCATAGTCGACGGCGTAGTTGACGTAATGCACAGGCAGGAACTGGGTCTGGCCGAGCTCGCCGGCCCAGGAGCCGATCATCTCGTCGGGATGCAGATCGCCGCGGTCGATGATCTTCAGCGCGGCGATGGTCTCGCCCACGAACATCTCCGAGCGACGGCAGTCATAGGCGAGCGACACCAGCGATTTCAGCGTCGGCAGATTTCCCATGTTGGCGCCGAAGTCGCTCTCCAGCCCCCAGAACGCGGCGATCACCGCCGGCGGCACGCCATATTCCTTTTCGGCTCGTGCAAACGCGGCAGCGTATTGCTTGATGTGCTGCTGGCCGTTCTGCATGCGATAGGGCGCCGCCATGCGTCCGGCGAATTCGATGAAGAGCTGGCCGAACACGCGCTGGCCGCGGTCGCGGTTGACGATGCCCTGGTCGTAGACGAGGTAGGGCGAAGCCTCCGCGATCGTCCGCTGCGATACGCCGGCGGCCACAGCCTGTTGCTTCACGTCGGCGAGGAAGCGATCGAAGCTCGCACCGTTATGGCAGGACGCCGCACGCGGCGAGGCTGCGGTGGTCCTGGGCGCCACGGGCTTGGCGGGCGGCGGCGCGAACTGGGCGGAGGCGGTGGCGGAGCATGCGAGGAGCGCGACGGCCGCGATCAGAAATCGGGTCTGGACCATAGGGGTTCCGGCGGGGAAGGGGCAGGCGTGGATTCGCCCGAAGTTTAGGTGAAGTGATGGCCTCAGGCCATCCCTTCCGTGCCATGCCAGCATATGGGATGCGAGTGGATGCCGGTCTAGCCGAACAGTCGCATCAGCAGCGCTTTCCCGACCGGGAGCGCCCTGACGCCCTGATAGGCGCGTACATACTCGCCGGCATAGAACGCCCTGATCGCATGCACGCGTGTATCCATGCCTTCCTCGAAACGCACCGCGAATCCGTCCGCGGTCTGCCGCACCACGACTGCGGCGATCGGGCGGCCATAAATCCGGCATTCGATCGCGCTGCCCGGGTGCGGCGGATCGGGATCGATCAGGCGGGCGCCGGTGATCGAGATGTCGGCGAGCCGCGCGAGATGCGACTTGCCGTGCTGGCGCAGCAGCACCGTCTCGTTGCGATCAAAACGCTCCGCCTTGCGCTTGCGCGGTTGCTCGATGCAGACGAAGCAGACCACGGTGAGGATGAACGCGTTGTAGAGGCTCCAGGCCAAAGCCAGCCCGCCGTAGGCGATGTTCTCGCCGCGCAGGTGCAGGATGAAGGCATAAGCGATGGCCGCGAGCGTAACGAGAAGCGCGGTGCCATAGAGCCGCAGCAGCGGCCATTCGACAAACCTCCTGTCCCGGTCCCCGCCTTTCGCCGTGACCTTGAACTTGTGTCCTTTCGGCTTCAGCAGACCGGTTGCCACCGCCTTCAGCACTGCGGGCGCGGCGATGAGTTGCGACACGTCCGTCATCATGGCCAGCGAGCGGCCGTGCGACAGCCAGGCCATGCTGAGGCTGTGCCAGACATAGAACGGCAGAAAGAACCGGAGCAGCTCGCTCAGGTCGGCACGGACCGCCTTGATACCGAAGAGCAGGAACAGCCAGGGCACCACGAGGCCCGCCACCTTCGACGTGTAGACCGCGGACCAGCTCATGAAAGCATCGACCAGCGAGAGCCGGTCGATGAAGGAAAGCTTCGACTCGCGCGAGAGCGGTCCGCTGCGGCCGCGCACGATTTGCATCAAGCCGAGGCACCAGCGGGCGCGCTGGGTGATGTATTCCTTCAACCCTTCCGGCGCGAGCCCGATCGTCAGCCGCTCGTTGAGATAGATCGTGTTGAGGCCGCGTTCCTTCAGGCGAAGGGTGACGAGATAGTCTTCCGTGACGGAATCGGTCGGAAACCCGCCGATCCGCACCAGTCCGTCGTAGCGAATGAGCGATGAGGTGCCGCAGCAGAATGCGACGCCCCAGGCGTCCTTGGCCGGCAGCAGGATGTCGAAGAAGAAGCGTTGCTCGTCCGGCCAAACGTCGGTTGCAGCAAGATTGCTCTGGATCGGGTCGGGATTGATGAAATGCTGAGGCGTCTGCACCACCCCGACCGAAGCATCGTCCATGAGCGAGATGGTCCGCGCCAGGAAGTCGGGCCGCGGCACGAAGTCCGCATCGAGGATGGCGACGAATTGCGGCGGCTTCGGCATCGCACCGACATGCCGGAGCGCATGATTGATATTGCCGGCCTTGGCGTGATGGTTGTCGGGCCGCGTGAGATAATGGCAGCCGAGTTCGCCCGAAAGTCGCCGCAGCCAGGGCCGTCGGCCGTCGTCGAGCACCCAGACGCGGTAGTTGCCGTACGTCATGCCGGTCGCGCCGATGATCGTGCGCTCGAGGATCGATCGTTCCTCGTTGTAGGTGCAGATGAAGACGTCGATCAGCGGCGCGCCGGGATCGAAGGCGCGGCTGTCAATCCTGGCTGATCTGGAACGATCGATTGTTCGGCTCAGGAACAGCAGAGACAAACTGACCGCGACGAGCGAGGCCGCTTCCAGCAGCATGAAGGGATAGCCGACCGCGGCATCCGCGGTCAGATGCGGCGGCGGGAGAGTCGCTGTGACGCGCCAATGGAGATAGCGGAGCAGGAAAACGAGTGACACGATGGCCAGGAACGAGCGTGCCATCGTGCTGTCGCGCCTGAGCAGCGGCACGATCGCCATGAAGGCGCCGAGCGCAATCAGGCCGGGCGTCAGCGCCGTCGTCACGGCGCGGTCTCTTGCCTTGCAAACACCACGCGGCCGGTGCGTCCCACCGTGCAGGAGTGGGCAGCGCCATCACCGAGCGCAACGGTCACGCGATAGGGCTCCTTGCTCAGCGCGTCGGGATTGATGGCGAGATTGGCGGGCGCGCCGGCGGCGCCGGTCAGGTTGACCACGGTGCCGGAGATCGGCGCGCCACCGTCGTTCGGCTCGAAGGTCGCGTGGTCGCCGAGCTGCAAACGGTTGTAGACGTTCTCGGTGACGTTCGCGGTGATGACGGCGCTGCTGCAATCGAGCACCTTGAGCAGCGGTTGGCCGGCTTGCACGTCCTCGCCCGGCGAGGTCATCATCTCCCAGACGCGCCCTGTGACCGGTGTCGTGATGTTGGCTTCGGACAGATCGGCGAAGCGAACCTCTTCGGTGATGATCTCGCTGGCGAGCCAGGCGATCTCGGTGTCGATGCGTGCGAGGTCGGCGTCGAGGTCGCCAGCACGCTGGCGCATCTCTTCCTCGCGCTGCACCGAGCTCGGCCGGTCGTTGTAGCTGTCGCCGAGGAAGGAGCCGTTCCGTGCCGCGGCAAGCTCGACCATGGCCGCGTCCAGCCGCTTGCGCGCACCGAGCTCGATCTGCTGCGACACGGAGAGCTCGCGCGTCAGCCGTGCCAGCTCGACGGTCGAGACGTTGCCGGATTTCGCCAGCGAGGAAGCCCGGTCGACCGCGGCACTGGCTTCCTCCCGCCGCGCTGCCGCGGCCTCGATCGAGGTCTGGATCTCGGCGATCCGGGCCTCGAGCTGGAGCACGCGCCCGTCGCGGAATTGCGTCGCCTGTCGCGCCAGGTCCTTTTGCGCGGCCTGGGCCGAGGCAAGCTTGGCGGCAAGGCTCGGCCGCTCGTTCTCCAGGCGCGATTTCTGCCGCCGGAGATCGTCGAGCCGGGTGCGATCGCCACGCGGGTTGACCACGCGCAGGACCACGGTCCCGGCGTCGAGTCTGGCCTGGTCGGTCAAGCGCTGCGCGGCTGCCACACGGCCGCCGATCGGCGTGCGCAGGGTGACGAGGCGGGAATTCAATACGGCCTCGACGCTTGAATACTCCCAGACCGCGCGCAGCGGCAGCCAGCCGAAAATGGCGATGAGGGCAAGTCCGATCGCGATCTTCGCGCCGCGCCTCAGACGTGGCCAGCGCCGCTGCGATTCCGGCTCTGTCTTCGCATCGGGCGCGGGGCCGGGCTCGTCATTGGCGAACATCTGCTCGTACAGCGCCTCCTGCAATCCCTTCGCGTCAGTCCTCGCGTCGATCTTGGCGTCGATCTTGGCGTCGTGAGGGGAGGGAGCAGATGCGGGATCGAGGGAGGCGGCGCTCGAGCGGTCCATCATGACGGTCACCTTGCTGACGGGGTGCCAACGGAACCGGTCAATGCGCCGCGACCGCGCGGCGTGCCCGGTTACCACGAATTAAGCCGCGATTGCGCTTTCCAGGTTGCTAAACGTCTGCGGGTGTTTTTGCGCAAATCCCGCTCAAGCTTTAGCGGCGCGGGAAAGGCTGACGCCGCGATGGAATGTGCGGCCGGGCGACGCACGAACCTTGCAGTCGCAGGCAGCCTTCATACCTCCGGGGTGCCGGCCAGAGGTTCGCCCGCGGCCGCCTTGGGAGACGGCCATGAACTATTTTCGTACCGCAATGCTGCTCGCAGGCCTCACCGCCCTGTTCATGGGCGTCGGCTATCTGATCGGCGGCGCCTCCGGCGCCATGATCGCGCTCGTTATTGCCGCCGCGACCAATCTCTTCACCTACTGGAACTCCGACCGCATGGTGCTCTCGATGTACGGCGCCCATGAGGTCGATCGTTCGACCGCGCCGGAGCTGGTCGGGCTGGTCGCGGAACTTGCGGGCCGGGCAGGCTTGCCGATGCCGCGCGTGTTCCTGATGGATGAGATGCAGCCCAACGCGTTCGCGACTGGCCGAAATCCGCAAAACGCCGCCGTCGCCGTCACCACCGGCCTGATGCGTCAGCTCAGCCGCGAGGAGCTCGCCGGCGTGATCGCGCACGAGCTCGCCCATATCAAGAATCACGACACGCTGCTGATGACGATCACTGCGACCATCGCCGGCGCGATCTCCATGCTGGCGCAGTTCGGCATGTTCTTCGGCGGCAACCGCGAGAACAACAATGGTCTCGGCATCGTCGGCTCGATCCTGATGATGATCCTCGCCCCGCTCGGCGCCATGCTGGTGCAGATGGCGATCAGCCGCACTCGCGAATATGCCGCGGACAATCTCGGTGCGCGCATCGCGGGGCAGCCGATGTGGCTGGCCTCCGCGCTGGTGAAAATCGAGGGCGCCGCGCATCAGGTGCCGAACTATGAGGCCGAGCGAAACCCCGCGACCGCGCACATGTTCATCATCAATCCGCTGTCGGGCCATGGCGTGGACAATCTGTTCGCCACCCATCCCTCGACGCAGAACCGCATTGCGGCGCTTCAGCAGCTCGCGGCCGAGCTCGGCACGCGGCCGGCGCCGTCGGTCGGCGCCAACGAGAACTATCCGCCGCGCAGCCCATGGGGGCGCTCGTCCTCGCGTGGTCCCTGGGGCTGATATGGAACCTGCGGCAATTTGCGGTCGGCTTTGTGACCTGGCGCACACAGGATGGTCCGAGCCGGTGTTAAGACCCCGGCGAGACACTTCCTTCGAAAGGGGATGCGTGACCGGCCCGCTGCCGGCCACCGTCGAAGATGACCAGAGCTGCCGTACCATTGCTGATCGTCCTGTGCGTGCTCGTCGGCCTGTCCACGCACATGGTCGTCAATTGCGGCGACGAGGACGATCCCGACATCTGCTCCGCCGTGATCGGCTTCTCGCCGCTGCGCGGATCGCTGATCGCCTTTGCCTATGAGGGGCGCGGACGGATCGCGCTGCGCCACGGCGACTTCAGGCGGGCGGTCGCCGATTTCGACGAGGCCATTCACCTCAATCCCAACCGCGCCTCGCTCTATCGCGACCGCGCGCTCGCGCGCCGTCAGAATGGCGACCTCGAACTCGCCATCGCCGACTATGACGAGGCGATCGCGCATGATCCCAAGCGCGCCGCGCCCTATCACCAGCGCGGTCTCGCGCTCGCCGCCACCGGCGATCTCGACCGCGCGATTCTGAGCTACAACACGGCGGTTCGCCTCGACCCCTCGGATGCGCAGGCCCGCCTCGACCGTGGCCTGGCGTTCCTCGCCCGCGGCCAGGCCGACGATGCGCGCGCCGATTTCGAGGCGGCGCTGGCGCTGCCGGCCGGCAAGGACGGTCAAACCCGCGAAGCCGCGCGCGCCAGGCTCGCCGAACTCGCCAGCGCCGAGCCGACGCAGGTGTCAGTGCCGAGGCAGTGAGGGGGCTCTATCCACCGAATCCTGGAATCGCAGGGTGGGCAAAGGCGCCCTTGCGCCGTGCCCACGATCTCTACAATACGGCAACAGACGCGTGGGCACGCTTCCGCCTTCGCTCTTCGAGCTACGGCGGACAAGTCGCTATGCCCACCCTAGGTGCTGATTGTGCGGAGAGATACTTCTCGTCCGCCTACTTCGCCTTCTTGGCTTTGGCCTTCTTCGCCTTCGCGGCCTTCTTCGCCGGCTTCTCTTCCTTCGCCTTCTTCTCGACCTTCGCCGCCACCGGGGCGCTAGCGGCAAGCCGCATTGACCGCGCGTAGCTGTCGGCGACGTTGTCGGCGGACATCTGCAGGCGCTTGGCGGCGGCGGTGGCCTGCTCCATGGTGGCCTTGGCCATCATCTTGAAGCGGTCGCCGGTGTCCTTGCCCTTGGCCTTGGCCGCCAGGCCGTTGAAGCGATCCCGCCGCTCCTTGGCGCGGGTCATCAGGCCCGTATGCAGCTGTCTGGCCAGTTGCCGGATCACGACATCCAGGTCGGCGTCCGCCATGTTGTTCTATCCTCTTCGAAAATGGGTCTCGATGCGGGCGGGACTATGCAGATCGGGCCCCGCCTTGGCAATTCCCGCCTGGGCGTCATCCGCAGCTTCCGGCCTGCAAAACAAAAAAGCCGCGCATTTCGCGCGGCTCTTTGGTTGATCTGGTTGAGGCAGCTCGACGTTCGCCTCACTTCAGCGAGGCGACCGGGCCGTTTGCAGCCGCCGGCTCCGGGTCGAAGCCGAACACTCCGACCAGATATTTGTAATAGTCCGGCATCTTCTCCTTGAGCGTCTCGCGCGACTTCGGATCGTGGAATTCGCTCTTTCCGGCCAGGAAGATGCTGGCGGTCACGGCAAAGAACTCCATGGGGTTCTTCAACGCATAGGATTCCTTGGGCAGCAAGTCCTTGGACTTGGCAAGGGCGAAATAGGCGATCACGCCCTTGTTGGCGTAGCCGTCCGGCAACAGCCGCGCGTGGTAGGCGTGCAGGAGCTCGTGCAGCAGCACCGCCTCCTTTTCGTAGCGCATCATGTCCGGCCGCAGCATGATCACGCCGAGGCCCGAATCGACCGCGAGGTCGACGGCGTTCGGATTGGTCCAGCGCTGCTTGTCGTGGTCCCAGACCGTCAGCGTCCGCGGCACGCGGCGTTCGACGTTGGGAGCGACGCGGCCGTAGCAGGCGGTGGCGGCACCTTCGTCGAGGCAGGCGAGCTCGCTGGCGATGATCGGCACGGTGCGGAAGAAGCGCAGCACGCGCGGCGACAGGCCGGCCGCCTCGACCGCGTCGATCTGGCTCTTCAGATTGTCGGTGAGCTTGTCGACATCCTTGCGGTCGGAATTCTCCGACAGGTCGAACATGTAGCCGCGATAGCTCTGGAAGCCCGGCGGCAGCGACTGCGCTGCATCGGCATCGAGCGATCCGGCTTGGGATGGATTGGCGAAGAGCGCGCCGACAATGGTTGCGGTCAGCAGCAACGCAATGCGCATGATGAACCCCCTGATGTCACTTCGCCCGGCAGAATAGGCCACCGTTGTTTGCGAAAAGTGAGTGGGGCAAGACTAAGGCAGCGATGTTGAGGCGTGCTTAACCGGTGGTTGCAGATCGCTGCGGCAGATTAGTGCGGGGTTAACCAAGCGTGGATTGGCGGCGGGCTTCGGCGTAACATCGGCTCCGGGCACAGAGCCCAAAAGTCCAGACAGCCGGAAGGGGAGGATGCCATGTATGCCGCCATCCGTCAGGCCAAGGCGAAAAGCGGGAGCGCGGAAGAGCTGGCGCGCCGCATCAAGGACGGCGCCGTTCCGATCATCAGCGACGTCGACGGTTTCCGTGCCTACTACGTCGTCTATGCCGGCGACGATACCGTGACCGCGATCTCGATCTTCGACAAGTTCGAGCAGGCGGAGGAGGCGAACCGGCGGGCGATCGCCTGGATCGAGAAGGATCTCGGGCCGTTGCTTGCGGGCCATGCGAGCGCGGCTGCGGGGCCGGTGATCGTGCATACGCTGGCGTAGGGCCTTGTTTGCGATATTGGCGAGCAGCGGCCGCATGTTCGGTCGTCATGCCCGGGCTTGTCCCGGGCATCCACGTCTTTCCTCGCACGCTGTAGCGCGTGGATGGCCGGGTCAAGCCCGGCCATGACGAAGGAGAGAGTGCCCGTCACAACTCCCGCGCATTCGAGAACGCGAAGCTCGATACCCGCCGCGTCGTCTCGTCCAAAATCAGCGTGCGCGTGATCGGCGGTTCGGCGCGCTGGGCGCAGTTTTCGCGCTCGCAGAGGCGGCAGTTGACGCCGATCGGAGTGCCCTCGGTCTTCTCCAGGTCGATGCCGGCGGCGTAGGTCAGGCGCGCGGCGTGACGGATTTCGCAGCCGAGGCCGATGGCGAAGCGCGGTTGCGGCAGCGGGTGCGGCGCGACGGGGCGGCGCACCATCTGCGCGATCGAGAAATAGCGCGTGCCGTCGGACAGCTCGATCACCTGCTTGAGCAGGCGATCGGGCGTGTCGAAGGTCGAGTGCACATTCCACAGCGGACAGGTACCGCCGAATTTCGAGAACGGGAAAGTGCCGGAGGAGAAGCGCTTGGAGACGTTGCCGGCATTGTCGACGCGCAAGAGGAAGAACGGAATGCCTCGCGCGTTCGGCCGCTGCAGGGTGGTGAGCCGGTGGCAGACCTGCTCGAAGCCGGAATTGAATCGCTGCGCCAGCACGTGGATGTCGTAATTCAGGGCTTCGGCCGCGGCGAGGAACGCGGGGTAGGGCATCATCACGGCCGCTGCAAAGTAGTTGCCGAGCGTGATGCGGAACAGCCGGCGCGGCGCGTCGTCGAGCGGTCCGGCACGGCCGATGATGCTCTCCAGGGCTTGCGCGCATTCGCCGAGGCCAAGCTGGAAGGCGAGCTGGAAGGCGCGGCCGGGCGGATCGACCAACTCGGAGATCAGCAGCTGGCGGCGATGGCGATCGAAACGCCGCAGCGTCTCGCGCATCACGTCGACCGGCATGACGCGGGTCTGGATCGAATGCTTCTCACGCAGCCGCGCCGCGAGCGCTGCATAGAGTCCCTCGGCCGGCACGTTCAGCTCATCGCGAAGGGCCTCCGCGGCCTGCTCGAGCTCCGGAAAATAGTTGCGGTTGGCCTCGATCAGCTCGCGGACGCGCTCGACCGGATTGGCCTCAAAGCGCGTGCCGACGTCGCGGTCGGCCATCTGCGCCGCCGCCAGCGTCTCGCCCTGGCGCGCCTCGGTATAGGCGGCGTAGAGCCGTTGCAGCGCATGGGTGACGCCGGGGCAGAGCTCGGCGAGGTCGCGCAGCTCCTGCTTGGGAACGTCGATCTGGCGGAACAGCGGATCGGAGAAGATCTCGTTGAGCTCGGCGAAGAAACGGTCCTCGTCGGCGGTGGCGAGGTCGCGCAAATCGAGGTCATAGGTCTCGGCCAGCCGGAGCAGGATCTGCGCCGTCACCGGGCGCTGGTTGCGCTCGATCAGGTTGACATAGCTCGGCGAGATCCCGAGGCCCTCGGCAATCTGGGTCTGCGACAGCCCCAGTTGCTGCCGGATCCTGCGGAACCGCGGGCCGACGAAGAGTTTCTTGCCGGAATTGGCGGGCATTTCTCAGGACTCCATGCACATTAAGGACAGTCTAGCTGACCTATAATTTACAAGATTTACAAAATAACATCTAGTACATGTTCCGATGTTACATGACATCACCAATAAAAAACAAGCCATCTATCCGAAGTTTCTGTTTTCGCGTTTAGCTCCTGACAGGCATCTCGCAATGCACTGTCAAGAATGTCGATGGCCAGCCATCGCCATCGTCAGCGAAAGGATCAGGCACATGAACTACCAGCCGCGCGGCATCAGCACCCTTCAGGGCCCGGGTTCGTATCAGAACGAGGTCGAGGCGGCCCAGGCGCTCCTCAAGACCCAGCCGACCTGGAACGGGGTGACGGCCGAGGCCGTCGCACGCATGCGCCTGCAGAACCGCTTCAGGACCGGTCTCGACGTCGCCCGCTACACCGCCGCCTTGATGCGGGCCGACATGGCCGCCTATGACAACGACCCCACCAAGTACACCCAGTCGCTCGGCTGCTGGCACGGCTTCATCGCCCAGCAGAAGCTGATCTCGGTCAAGAAGCACTTCGGCGGCAAGACCGATCGCACCTATCTCTATCTTTCGGGCTGGATGATCGCGGCGCTGCGCTCCGAGTTCGGCCCGCTGCCCGACCAGTCGATGCACGAGAAGACTTCGGTGCCGGCGCTGATCGAGGAGCTCTACACCTTCCTGCGCCAGGCCGACTCGCGCGAGCTCAACGACATCTTCCGTCTCCTCGACAAGGCGCGCAAGGAAGGCGACAAGACCCGCGAGAAGGAGCTGATCGAGAAGATCGACAACTTCCAGACCCATGTCGTCCCCGTCATCGCGGACATCGACGCCGGCTTCGGTAACGCCGAGGCGACCTATCTGCTCGCCAAGAAGATGATCGAAGCGGGCGCCTGCGCGCTGCAGATCGAGAACCAGGTCTCGGACGAGAAGCAGTGCGGCCACCAGGACGGCAAGGTCACCGTGCCGCACGAAGTGTTCATCGCGAAGATCCGCGCCTGCCGCCACGCCTTCCTCGAGCTCGGCGTCGAAGACGGCGTCATCGTGACCCGCACCGATTCGCTCGGCGCCGGCCTGACGCAGCAGATCGCCGTCAGCCACAAGCCCGGTGACATCGGCGACCAGTACAACAGCTTCCTGGATTGCGAGGAAATCACCGCGGAGAACGCCCGCAACGGCGACGTCATCATCAACCGCAACGGCAAGATGATGCGTCCGAAGCGGCTGCCCTCGAACCTCTACCAGTTCCGCCCGGGTACCGGCGAAGACCGCTGCGTGCTCGACAGCATCACTTCGCTGCAGAACGGCGCGGACCTGCTCTGGATCGAGACCGAGAAGCCGCATATCGAGCAGATCGCCAAGATGGTCGATCGCATCCGCAAGGTGGTCCCGAACGCGAAGCTCGCCTACAACAACTCGCCGTCCTTCAACTGGACGCTGAACTTCCGTTGGCAGGTCTACGACGCGATGAAGGAAGCCGGCAAGGACGTCAGCAAGTACAACCGTGCCGAGCTGATGAAGCCGGAATACGATGATACGCCGCTGGCGCAGGAAGCCGACGAGCGCATCCGCACCTTCCAGGCGGATTCGGCCAAGCGTGCCGGCATCTTCCATCACCTGATCACGTTGCCGACCTATCACACGGCGGCGCTCTCGACCGACAATCTGGCGAAGGAATATTTCGGCGACCAGGGCATGCTCGGCTACGTCAAGAACGTCCAGCGCGCCGAGATCCGTCAGGGCATCGCCTGCGCCAAGCACCAGAACATGGCCGGCTCCGACATCGGCGACGACCACAAGGAATATTTCGCCGGCGAGGCTGCCCTGAAGGCGGGCGGCGTCCACAACACCATGAACCAGTTCGGCTAACACAGCACGCTATTGGACAGGAGACTGACAATGACCAAAGGCAGCAATTTCTGGGTGATCGGCGGCGAGTTCGGTTCGATGAACTTCCACAAGCTCGTGGAAGGCTCGGCCCAGGTGCAGGGTCCGTTCAAGACCCGCAAGGAGGCCGAGGATGCCTGGCGCACGGTCTCGGAAGAGAACCGCCACAAGGCCGGCGTCCGCTTCTCCATCGTGGAAGAGCCGTCGCGCGTCTCGGCCTAAAGGGCCTGGTGCCGACCTGAATTAAGAAGACGTCCAAGGACGGATGGTCCCATCCAGGCTCTGCCTGGGTGGGATCGTCTGTTTTTGGCACAGGTCAATCGCCTGTGGGTGCCGTAAGTATCTGGAATTATGGACCCTTTGCGGGCCTCAAGGTTGCTGATAGGTTAATGGAGGAAAGTCGAGGACGAGGCCGACAATGTCAGAGCCCGAAACCAGCGGGACCCATCCCGGCCAGCCACGCCCGGTGCGGCTGCGCGATGCGCTGCTGCGCGCGCGGATCGAGGCGGCCGACAGGACCGGCGTCGTCGTCGATCTCAGGGATGCCGAGGTGGCGCGGCTCGAGATCCTCAACGATGCGCTCGATCCCCTGTTCGCGCAGGTGCCTGACAGAATCGATCTGTTTGACCGCGGCATCAGCCAGGGCGATACGCCCAGACTCTGGATCGATGTTGTCGCCCACATCGTGATGGGGCGTGACAAGCGGATGTACCGCTTCGTCCAGGACACCCGCTTCGGCCGCATCGTGCTCGCCGAATCGCACGACACCGCTGTGATCGTCGAGGCCGTCACCGATTATGTCGCGCGCCGCATGGTCGAGCGCGAGCACGCGATGGTGGTCCCGCCCGAACCGAAGCCCGCAGTCGCGCCGCCGCCGCGCCGCTCGCGCCTGTGGCCGTTCGTGTTCGGCTTCGTGCTCGGCGCCGCCGCCTTGTTCGGCCTCGCCCTGTTGGCGGCCCTGCGGAGCTGGTGAGGTATTCTCCGCCGTCATTCCGGGGCGCGCCAAAGGCGCGAGCCCGGAATCCATTCATCCACCAATTCTGCGGCCCGATGGATTCCGGGCTCGCGCATCGCGCGCCCCGCAATGACATCGAACTAGATCAGCCTCACATGCTTGATCTGCCCCATCTGAAATCCCGCGCCGAGGCTCCGCACCGTCTGCTCGCAGCGCCAGCCGGCATTGTCCTTCTCGATTCTGAAAAGGTTGTAGGCCGCCGCCGGGTAGCGCCCGTGCGCGAGCGCGGAGGCGGAGGGCACGCCGAGCGCGGGAATGTTGCCGTTGGGACCCTCGAACCACATCGTCGAATGAATGTGGTCGTGCCCGTGCAGGATCAGCTCGACGCCGTGGCGCTTGAGCAGCGTCAGCAGCGCGGCCGAATCGGTCATCCGCTTCTGCCGCGCATCGGACTTCAGGGGATGATGCACCAGCAGCACGCGAAAGACGTCCTCGGCCGCGAGCCGTTCGAGCATTGCTGCAAGCGAGTCGAGCTGATCGCGCCCGAGCGTGCCCGTCGCCATCAGCGGCAGGGTCGGCACCGCCGTGGACAGGCTGATCAGCGCGAGCGGCCCGCGCCGGCGCACGGATGGAAAGCCGATGCCGCCGTCGTCACCGGCGAGATAGGGCGCAAACGTCTCGCCGAAGCGATGCGAGGTGGCGCGTACATAAGCGTCGTGATTGCCGGGAATCGTGGTGACGCGGTCGGGCGGGCCGACGCCTTCGAGCCAGGCGCGGGCAGGGGCGAACTCGGCTTCCAGCGCGAGGTTGACGAGATCGCCCGTCACCGCGATGTGGTCGGGCGCCTGCGCCTTCATGTCGGCGACCAGCGCATCGAGCACCTCGCGGCGCTGGTACTTGTGGCGGTTACGCGTCCAGTTGACGTAGCCGAGCACGCGCTTGCCGGCGAGCTCGATCAGCCGCGGTTTCGGCAACGGCGCTAGATGCGGATCGGACAGATGGGCGAGCGTGAAGGGGGCCAGCGTGTTGGGAGTCATGGCGTGCGATTGCCTCGCTATTGCTCCGTTGTAATGGCAAGGTCGCGGGGACTGTGCAAGCGGCGCCGGGACAGCGGCCTCAAGGAAGCCTGATGGGAGATCGTCTGGACCGCATTCGACGAAAATTCGAGCCGCTGCTGCGGCGAGTCTTCCACGCCTATTTCCTCATCGTCCGCGGCATGACGCTCGGCGTCCGCGCCGTGGTGCTGGATGCCGAGAATCGGGTGTTTCTGGTCAGGCACAGCTATGTCAGCGGCTGGTACCTGCCCGGCGGCGGCGTCGATCACGGCGAGAGCATGGAGCAGGCGATGCGGCGCGAGCTCAAGGAGGAGGGCGATATCGACCTCACCGGCGAGGCCGTGCTGCACGGCATCTTCCTCAACAGCCATGTTTCCCGCCGCGACCACGTCGCGGTCTACGTCGTCAGGCAGTTCAGGCAGGACCGCCAGCCCGAGCCCAACCGCGAGATCGTCGAGTGCGGGTTCTTCGCGCTCACGGCGCTGCCCGACGGCACCACGCGAGGGACGCGGCTGCGGATCGCGGAAGTGCTGGACGGCCGGCCAATGATTGCGACGTGGCGCTGAGGTCGGCCTGTGCTGATGCATCAGGAGATGTCGTTGAACGAATGCAAGCCGAGGGTTTCGGAACACCTCCCCTCGACCTCGAAAAGGAGCTGAGCGCGGCCGCTGCCCGATGGACCGCGCTGCGTTCAGGTGCTATCCCGCGAATTGACATGACCGATCTCTCACTGACCATCCTCCCCGAAGCCGCCGGCGATGCCCAGTCGATCGAGCGGCTGCACGAACGTACCTTCGGTCCCGGCCGCTTCGTGCTCAGCGCCTACCGGATCCGCGAGCACGTCGACCATCTGCTCGAATTGTCCTTCACCGCGCGCATCGGCACGCTGCTGGTCGGCTCGGTCAGGCAATTGCCGGTGCTGGTCGGCGAGACGCCGGCGCTGTTGCTTGGCCCGCTGACGGTCGAGCCGCCGTTCCGCGGCCGCGGTGTCGGCCGTCTGCTGATGGAGCGCGCGCTAAAGGACGCGAAGGCGAAAGGTCACCGCCTGGTGCTGCTGGTCGGCGACGAGCCCTATTACAGCCGTGTCGGCTTCAAGCCGGTCCCGAAGGGCCGCGTTACCATGCCGGGTCCCGTCGACGCCGCCCGCATCCTGGTGTTCGAGCTCGTCGATGGCGCCTTCGAAGGCGTGTCGGGCCCGGTCGGCCCGGACTGGAGCAAGGCGCGGGCAGGGTAGGGCGTCAGGTTCGTAGCCTGTAGCCCGGATGAACGAAGCGATATCCGGGAAACCTGTCGATGCAGATGCACCGCCCCCGGATGTCGCTTCGTTCATCCGGGCTACGAGGCTCATACGGAGTATCGCCAATGCAGGTGCGTCCAGCCGATTCCAGTGAGATCGACCACCTCGCGCAGCTGTGGCACGATGCCTGGCACGGGTCGCATGCGCATCTTGCGCCGCCCGAGCTGGTCCGCCTCCGCACGCTGGCGAGCTTTCGCGATCGCCTCGCAGTCATGCTTGCCGACATCTGCGCCGTCGGCCCCTCCGGTACGCCGCTTGGCTTCTGCGCCCTCAAGGGCGATGAACTGTATCAGCTCTTCGTGTCGCCAACCGCCCACGGGACAGGCGTGGCTGCGGCACTGATCGCCGATGCGGAAGCACGGCTCGCCGCGCGTGGTGTGGAGCTGGCGTGGCTCGCCTGCGCGGTCGGCAACATGCGCGCCGCCCGGTTCTACGAGAAGAGCGGCTGGCGCAACGCCGGCACCTTCGTGATGATGTCGGAAACCTCGAAGGGGCCTTTCCCTGTGGATCAGTGGCGCTTCGAGAAACGGCTGACGCGTAGTTCGTAGCCCGGATGGAACGCAGCGCAATCCGGGCTACGATGCTGTCAATGACGCGCGCGGCCGCGCCTGACACCCCGTCGTTGCCGGGGCCCGCGGGCCCCGGCTTGATCACCGTCAGAACTTGAAGTTCGCGAACGCCCGCACGCCGATACCGGGCATCAGCACCTCGTCCTTGGTGTAGGACACGGAGTTGCGGATGTTCTCGTTGAGGAGATTGTTGCCGACGATGCCGGCCATCATCTCGCGCGCGCCGAACCAGTTGCGGTCGAGCTTGGTCTTGTAGCTCACCTCGGCTTTCAGCAGATTGTAGCCCGCCGTCGGCGTCTCGGCGATCACGGCGATGTTGTTCTGCGCGAAGGCGTGCAAGAGGTTGACGCGCATCAGCCAGTTGTCGTCGCGCCAGAACACGCCGCCGCCCATCCGCACCGGCGGAATGCGCGGCACGTTGGTGCCGTCGCTGAAGGTGGCGCGGACCACGTCGAGCTGGTTCTCGATGCCCCAGATGCCGCCCTGGAACGCGCCGACGTCGAGCTGCGACTGGAATTCGCCGCCGCGGAAATTGGCATTGCGCTGCGAATACACCGCCTGGTTCAGCTCGGCGCCCGGCGTGCCGCAGGAGGCAAAGTCGTCATCGCAGGACACGCCGGTGAGGCGGCGATAGATGAAATTGTCGAAATGCGTGTAGTAGACGGTCGCTTCGAAGCGGAACGGCCCCGTCGCCTTGCGCACGCCGAGCTCGACCGATTTGGCGGTCTCGATGGTGAGGTTGGGATTGCCGATGTCGAAGGTCGCAGTCGCGTCATGGCCGCCGCGTGAAAACAGCTCGGCCGCCTTCGGCGCGCGCTCGACATATTGCGCGGTGATGCTGCCGACCATGCCGCCCGGCAGATCCTGCAGCAGGCCGATGCTGCCGCTCTTGGGCGTGAAGGACGGATTGCGCGCGATCGCCGCCTGCGGCGTGCCGTCGGGCAAATAGTCGGCCGGGAAGTCCGGCGTCGTGCCGTGCAGCTCGACATGCTCGATGCGGCCGGCGATCTGCGCCCGCGTCGCCTCCGTGAACTTGAACTCGTTGAAGGCGTAACCGGCAACGCGCGTGCTGTTGTTGGGGTCCCACAGCCCGTTGAACAGCGTGCCGGGATTGTCCGGGCTCGGCGCGCTCAATTCCTGATGCCCGACCTGGAAGCCCAGCGCCGTCGTCACTTCGGCGAAGCGCGCGTTGAACGGCATCAGCTGCACCTCGGTGCGGATTTCCTGCTCCTTGTTGGTGAAGGTCTGCCTGATGCCGTCGCTGTTGAGGTCGGCGGGATCGGCAAGGCCGATCTCGTTGTGGCGGTAGTCGGTCGCGCCGGCCCAGAAGCGGACGGCGTCGATCGCGGCGGCGTCGGGATGATACTCGCCCTTGACGTTGATCTTGGTCTGATGGCCGTCGATCCGCGTGCGGTGGTCGGCGCCGTCGATGCCGGGGATGTGGTAGAGCGAGTCGTTCTGCGTGATCGATGCGCCGATATAGCCGCCCTGGAAGAAATAGGACCCGCCGATCGAGGCGCCGTCCGAGCGCGTCGCCGAGTTCGGCTGGCGGCCGTTCACGGGGCGCGACTGATCGTTCAGATAGGGATAGCTCGGGATGGAGTAGTCCGAGGTCGTGCGGCCATAGGCGTCGGCGTGGAACGCGAAATTGCCGCCGCCGGTGTCGAGCAGCACGCCGCTTTCGACGCCGCGATCGACCGAAGAGAACGCGGTGCGGGTCTCGGCAGTGACGCAAGGCGAGGTCGCGGCGGTCGCGAGCGGCGCCTTGGTCGGCAGGCCGTAAGCCTGGAATGACGGCGCGCAGTTCGGCACCGCATCCGGAATCCGGTTGTTGGTGGCACTGACGACGCCGCCGATCGAGGTCGAGCCGTAGCGCAGCGCGGCGGGCCCGCGCACCACTTCGATCTGGTTGGTCGCGAGCGGATCGATCGGGACGAAATGATCCTCGCCGAGATCGGACGCGCCGCTCGAATTGGTGCCGTTCTCGACGATGCCGACGCGGTTGACGTCGAGACCCCGGATGATCGGCCGGCTGGAGGCGCCGGGCGCGAAGCTCGAGCCGGTGATGCCCGGCTTGGAGAACAGGAGATCGCCAAGCTGGCCGCCGCCCTCGCGGCGGATCTCCTCGTTCGGCACCACCGTGACCGTCGCGAACTGGTTGGTCACGATAGGCAGCACGCCCTGCTGAGGCGCGGCGGGCACGGCGGCCGCCGGCTCTGCTTCCGCCGCTTGTTGGCGGCTGCGCACTCGCGCGGTCCGCGTGCCGCGGCCCGGATTGCGCGACGGCACCACCGCTCTGCGCACGATGGGGCTCGGCGCCGTCACGGTGACGGCGGGGATCTCGGTCGACGATTTGTCTTGCGCAGGCGTTTGGGCGAAAGCAGGCGTGGCGGCAGCGCCGAGCAGGAGCAGGCTTGCTCCGCCAAGACGCTGCGCGCGTCGCAATTTGAATGACATGGGTCCTGATTCCATTCAGGCGCCGTCCGCGTGATGGTCTTTTGATCGGGAGGCGGCCTGCCGTCGCGGCGCGACGGAATTCGACTTCAACTTCTCCCGGGTATTTGCCGATGCGCGGCGAGCCCGGGCGTGATCAAGCGATGTTGAGAGTCAGGACGCGGGAGGGGCGCGCGGCTGGAACGCCGTGCCGGCCGATTTCAGATGGAGAAATTCGGCATCAGTGGTGCGGTGGAGCAGCTCGATCGCCTGCGGCAGCAGCAGCACGGGCGGCGCTGCCGCTATGACGGTGCCCGCCATCGCGACGACGGCGCAGATCGCGCAATTGTCCTCGCCCTGATGCTCGCGGTCGGGAGCGGCGGGCGATTGCTTCTGGACCGCGGCGCGGTCGATCGCGGCACCTTTGGCGCTGTCGGTCTGCTGGAGCGAGGCCTGGGCAAGCGGCGCGGCCTGCGCGAACCAGTGGCTGTGCCCGAACGTCAGCGCGAACTGTACCAGCATCGCGAACAACGCGAGCCGGGCGCCGTGCCTGATATTCGACCGGAACCACTTCATCTGGAAAGCCACCCCACGTCGCGGCACATCAATTCCCTGACGTTGCGACGTTACAATGTAACATCGCGCGACAGGTCGGTGGATGTCAACGGCGCCTCAGGCCTGTCTGTGCAGGCAGCCGGCCCGATGTGTCGTTCGGGCAACTAGACACGATGGATTCAAGTCCAGTTCAGCGGAGAGCGTTGCTCTCTCCGTTCCCTCTCCCCTTGTGGGGGAGGGGCAGGGAGGGGGGTGCCACACGGACTCTTACCGTCGCGCACAGGCCCGATGCATCGTCAACAACCGGCCCCTTTTCCTGCGCTACCCCCCTCCCTGGCCCTCCCCCACAAGGGGGGAGGGAACGCACCGCCGTCGCGGCGCTACGCGAGTCTCGTCCAATCAAGCTTCGGGCAACTACCTACCGCCCCTCGCGGACCCAGGTCGCGGCAAACGCGCCGAGTAGCAGCAGGAGGCCAATCAACCCGGCAAAGATCGGCAGCACGCCGACGCCCTTGACGACGCTGGCGTCGCGCATCCGCACCCCCATCCAGCCGTCGCCGGCGAAGACGCTGGCCGAACGCACCGGCAGGATGCGCGGCAGCTCGACGTCGGCGCCGCTCGCCACGCGCACGGCGTTGCCGCCGGTCGCCTGCGTCAGCGGCTTCAGTGTCTCGACGGTGGAGGTGACCTCCGAAAACTCCTTCGGATTGGTCGGGCCGACATTGATCAGCGCCTTCAGCGTGCCGTCGGTGGCCTGCCACAGGCCGAGCTCGCTTGCGGGAAGGCTGGCGCGCCATTCGCCGGGATCGCCGGGGCTCAGCGTCAGATCCTGCGACGCGCCGGACGGCGAGGTCACGCTCACCGGCTGGACGCTGTCGGCCATGGTCTGACGCACCACGACGAGGTTCTTGCCCTGCACCTGCAGACGCAGCGCCTCCTCGTCGAGGTCCGGCTGCTTCATCAGCCAGTGCGACATCCGCCTGAGCAGGTCCAGATGCGGGCCGCCGCCCTCATAGCCGCGCGCCCACAACCAGATGTGGTCGGAGAGCAGAAGCGCGACGCGGCCCTCGCCGAAGCGCGACAGGAACAGAAGCGGCTTGCCGTCGGCTCCCGTCATCACCGGCGGGTTGACGGAATTGCGGGTGTCGACGGTCCTGAAGAAACGGCTCCAGCGCGGCGGCTCGCTGGCGGAGCCCTCCAGGGCGCGCGTGACGGGGTGGCGCTTGCCGATGTCGGACAGGTGCGCATAGAACGGCTTTTCCGTCACGCCCACGGGCTCTGCCGGCAGCACTGAATCCAGTGGCGTGCGCCAGATGCTGGTGTTGGAGGCGTAGTCGGGGCCGGCCGAGACCAGCACCGCGCCGCCGCCGCGGACATAGCGCGCGATGTTGTCGAAATAGGCGATCGGCAGCACGCCCTGGCGGGCGTAGCGATCGAAGATGATCAGCTGGAATTCGTTGATCTTCTGCTGGAACAGCTCGCGGGTCGGAAACGCGATCAGCGACAATTCGTTGATCGGCGTGCCGTCCTGCTTCTCCGGCGGACGCAGAATGGTGAAGTGCACGAGGTCGACGCTGGCGTCGGACTTGAGCAGATTGCGCCAGGTGCGCTCGCCCGAATGCGGCTCGCCCGAGACCAGCAGCACGCGCAGCTTGTCGCGCACGCCGTCGATGGCAACGACGGCGCGGTTGTTCACCGGCGTCAGCTCTCTCTCGAGCGGCGAGGCCTCGATCTCGACGATGTTCGGGCCGGCATGCTTGATGTCGACGTCGACGCTCGCGGCCTGGCCGCTCGAGAGCGTGCGCTCGTTGATGACCTCGCCGTCCCTGCGGATCGTGACCTTGGCGCGCTCGCCGGAGACGCCCTGGTCGTCGAGGCGATAGCTGATGGTCTGGGTCTGGCCGACGATGCCGAAGCGCGGCGCCGCCGTGATCGCGATGCGGCGGTCGCGCTCGTCCTTCTGGCCGGTGATCAGCGCATGCACCGGCGCCTGGAAGCCGAGCGCCGTGGCGCTGGCCGGAATGTCGTGGACGCGGCCGTCGGTGATCAGGAACGCGCCGGCGACACGGTCGACCGGCACGTCCGACAAGGCCGAGGCGAGGGCGCCGAACAGCTTGGTGCCGTCGGTCTCGCCGTCGGCCTGTCCGGCTTCGACGACACGGACCTCCAGTCCCTTGACCTTCTTCAGGCCATCGACCAGCGCCTCCTGCGCTTGCGCAGCCTCGCGATTGCGGTTGCCGAAATTCTGGCTCGGGCTCTTGTCGACGACGACGGCCGCGACCGAGGTGAGGGGATCGCGGTCCTCGCGGGTGAAGGAGGGATTGGCGAGCGCGAGCAGGAACAGCGCCAGCGCGGCCACGCGCACAGCGGCGCCGCGCGCGCGCGCAACCAGCAGCAGAAGCGCGATGACGACGATCGCGGCGAGCGCGAGCCACAGCACGATCGCGGGAACAAGCGGCGTGAATGCGATGCCGTAATTCATATCGGTCCTATTGCCCCAGCCGTTCGATCAGGGCCGGTGCGTGCACCTGGTCGGCCTTGTAATTGCCGGTCAGCGTGTACATCACGATGTTGGCGCCGGCGCGGTAGGCGAATTCGCGCTGGCGGGTGTCGCCGCCGGTCACCGGCAGCATGGCCTGGCCGTCGGGCCGCACCGCCCAGGCGCCGGCAAGATCGTTCGAGGTGATGATGATCGGCGAGACGCCGTCGCCACCGCGCGCCGGCCGCTGCGCGCTGTCCTCGTCCTCGTCGCGCGGCAGGGTCTCGACCCAGGTCTGGCCGGTGACGAATCGACCGGGGAAGTCGCGCAGCAGGTAGAAGGTCTTGGTCAGCACGTGCTCGCGCGGCACCGGCTCGAGCTCGGGCACGTCGAGCGAGGACAGGATCTCGCGCAGCGTCTGCATGCCCGGGGTCTGCGCCGCGCCGTTGGCGCCGGGTGGCGCCTCGATCGCGTCGCGGGTGTCGAACAGCACGGTGCCACCCTGCTTCATGTAGGCGTCGATCTTGTTGATGGCATCCTGCGGCGGCTTCGGCGCGCCCGGCACGATCGGCCAGTAGATCAGCGGGAAGAAGGCGAGCTCGTCGCGCGCGGGGTCGATGCCGACGGGATCGCCGGCCTCGAGCGCGGTGCGCTGCGCCAAAAACAGCGTCAGTCCGTTCATCCCCGCTTTTACGATGGAATCGACGTCGGCATTGCCCGTCACGACATAGGCGAGGCGGGTCTGCGACGTCGCCTTCATCGCGAAATCGTCCGCGGCGCTGTCGGCGCGTGACGGCGCGGGCGAGAGCGAGGCGAACAGCAGGCCAAGCACGATCATCGCGGGCGCGGCGCGGCGGCGCAGCAGCGCGGCGATCCCGCCGCCGAGCACCGCGACGATGATGGCATCGACCAGGAACAGCGCGAGCGCGGTCGACAGCAGCCAGCCGCGCAGGTCCCGCGGCTCGGCATTGGTGTAGGTGGCATGCCGGGCGCGCAGGCTCGCGGTGTTCAGCGCGGCGATGCGGTCGGCGCTGGCAAGCGTGTTCACGGCGAGCGGTCCTTCGGCCGGACCATAGAAGCCCGGCGGATGATCTGATGTGGCCCGGTCGCGGTAATCCGCGGGCAACGGCTTTGCCGTGGCCGGCGGCGGCCCGAAGGCGCCGAAGCCGTCGAGGATGTGCAACGGGGCCACCGTCTCGGTGGTCGCTTCGCCGGCAACGCCTGCGCCGGGCTTGGACGTGTAGCCGGACATGTCGACGACCCGCCGCAGCATTTCGACGAAGGTGCCCGACATCGGTAAGTCAGACCAGCGCATGTCGGCGCTGACGTGGAACAGGCTGACGAGGCCCTTGCCGCGATGCTCGCCGGTGACCAGCGGCGTGCCGTCTTCCAGCGAGGCCCAGCTCTTGGTGGCGAGCACCGCATCGGGCTCGGCCAGCACCTGGCGGCTCACGGTGACGTCCTTGGGGACGGCGACGCCGGCAAACGGGCCGTCGGCCGCGAAGGTCGCAAGATGCTGCGGCTTCTCCCAGGTCAGGCTGCCGCCGAGCGTGCGGCCGCCCTTGCGCAGCTTGACCGGCACGAGATCGTCCTCGGCCTGCGCCAGCCGGGGACCGGCGAAGCGCACCAGCACGCCGCCCTGGTCGACCCAGGCATTGAGGCGCTCGCGCAGCTCCGGCGCGATGGTGCCGACATCGGCGAGGATGATCATCGGCAGCTTCTGGTCCAGGAATTGTGTGATGCCCTGCTGCGGCGAACCCTTGTCGGCGAGCCTGACGTCGGCGAACGGCGCCAGGGCGCGGGTGAGATAGAAGGTCGGCGCCAGCAGCGGCTGCGCGGTCTCGCTGGTCGCACCCGAGACGATGCCGATGGCACGGCGGCGCCAGCGCTTGTCGAGCAGCTGCACCGCGCCGGCGGAGCGCTCGCCCGATATCTCGAGCCGCGTGATGTCGTTGCGCAGCTCGACCGGCAGATCGAACGCGGCGTCGGTCTCCTTGTCCTGCGGGCCGAACGTGTAGCGGGCTTCTCCGATCGGCGAGGCCTTCTGGTCCAGCGCGCGCACGGTGCCCATGGCGATGCCGCTGTCGGTGCGCAGCACCTTCACCGTCATCTTCGCCGCGGCGTTCTCGGCCGCGACCAGCGCCAGCGGCGCGGAGGTACCGCCTTCGAACACGGTCAGGCTGCGATCACCGATGGTCTTGCCGAGGCCAGCTACGAAGTCCTCGCCGCGGCCGGTGTCGACGCCGTCGGACAGCCAGGCGATCTCGCAGTCGCCGGTGGCCTTCAGGAAGCGGTCGACCGCGGTCAGCGTCTCGACGCGGTCGATCGAATAGGGCTTTGGCGCGAGCTGCCGCAGCGCGACGCGCGCGGCGCCCGCCGGCATCAGGGTGATGTCGCGGTTCGGCTCGGACAGCGGCACCAGCGCGATGGCGCGGCGGTCGTTGTCGGCATTGGCGATCAGCTCGTCGGCGGCCCTGATCCTGACGTCCCAGTGTGACGCCGCGCTCCAGCCGTCGTCGAGCATGATCATCAGCGGCGCCTTGCTGTCGGCTGCGCCTGTTTGCGGATTCCAGATCGGGCCGGCAGCCGCGAAAATGACGAGAGCCGCAGCCAGGAGACGCAATGCGGTCAGCCACCACGGCGTCCGCGAGGGCGTCTCCTCCCGCGGCGCGATGTCGAACAACAGGCGCGTCGGCGGAAACTCGACGCGGCGCGGCCGCGGCGGCATCACGCGCAGCAGCCACCACAGCACGGGCAGGCTGACGAGGCCGATCAGGAGCAGCGGTTCGGTGAAGGCGAGCGGCAGTCCCATCATGCGGCCGGCCCCACCTTGATCGTCGTGGTGCGGGCGCCCGACTTGCTCACCTGCATGCCGGCATGCAGGAACAGCAAGAGCTCGGCGGCGGAGCGGTCGGTGGCGTGCGTGGTGAACAGCCAGTCCAGCGTGTTGGTCTCTGCGCGGATCTGGTCGCGGTGCAGCGCGAGCCGCGCGGTGTAATCCTGCGCCCAGCTCTCGGCGCGGCCGGCGGTGATCACGCCGAAGCCTTCGGGCTCGACGAACTCGACGCGGCCGGAATAGGGGAACGATTCCTCGGCGGGATCGACGATTTGCACCATGGTGCCATGCGCGCCGGAGCCGGAGAGGCCTGTGAGCGTCGTCTTGATCTCCGTGATCGGCGACCAGAAATCCGACAGCACGATGATCTCCGCCAACGCCGCCGGCACGAAGGACGGCGGCAGGCTGAGGCGGTCGGCATCGTCATGCAGCATCGCCTGCGCCATCTTGTCGATCACGCTGCGGCTCGCGGTCGGCGCCATCAGGCCGGGAATGCCGACGCGCTCGCCGCCGGACACCAGCAGCTCGGCCAGCGCGAAGGCGACGATCAGCGTGCGCTCGAGCTTGGACTCGCGCGCGGTTTTCGAGGCGAACGCCATCGACGGCGAGCGATCCGGCCAGATCCACACCGTGTGCGAGGCTTCCCATTCGAGCTCGCGGACATAGAGATGGTCGTCGCGCGCCGAGCGGCGCCAGTCGACGTTCTGCGCCGGCTCGCCGGAAACGAAGCGGCGGTATTGCCAGAAATTCTCGCCGGAGCCGGCGCGGCGGCGGCCGTGAAGGCCGTGGATGACGTTGGCGGCGATGCGGCGGGCTTCGAGCACCAGGCGCGGCAAGGAAGCAGCGAGCGTGCGGCTTTCGCCATCGGCACGTCGGATCGCAATGATCTCCTTCGCTGTGTGCCCGTTCTCCGCTGCCATCAACCGATCCGTGTCTTCAATTGCCGGATCACGTCCGGAATCGTGCGGCCTTCGGCGCGCGCCTGGAACGTCAGCGCCATGCGGTGCTTCAGCACGGGCTCGGCCAGGTCGAGCACGTCGTCCACCGAGGGCGCCAGCCGTCCGTCGATCAGCGCACGGGCACGCACCGCCAGCATCAGCGATTGGCTGGCGCGCGGGCCGGGGCCCCAGGCGATGAACTTGCCGGCTTCGCCGGCGTCAGGACCTGGACGGGCCGAGCGCACCAGCGACAGGATCGCCTCCACCACGGAATCGCCGACCGGCAGGCGCCGGATCAGCCGCTGCGCCGTGATCAGCGCGTCGGCGGTCATCGAACCCCTCGCCAGCGTTTCCTCGGCGCCGGTGGTTTCGAACAGGATACGGCGTTCGGCGTCGCGATCGGGATAGTCGACGTCGATCTCCATCAGGAAGCGGTCGAGCTGCGCTTCGGGCAGCGGATAGGTGCCTTCCTGCTCCAGCGGGTTCTGCGTCGCGAGCACGTGGAACGGCTTCGGCAGATCGTGGCGCGCGCCGGCGACGGTGATGTGCTGCTCCTGCATCGCCTGCAGCAGCGCCGATTGCGTGCGCGGGCTGGCGCGGTTGATCTCGTCGGCCATCAAGAGTTGCGCGAACACCGGACCTGCGATGAAGCGGAAGGCGCGCCTCCCCGCGGTGCTCTCATCCAGCACCTCGGCGCCGAGAATGTCCGACGGCATCAGGTCCGGCGTGAACTGGATGCGCTTGGCATCGAGGCCGAGCGTCACGCCGAGCGTCTCGACCAGCTTGGTCTTGGCAAGGCCGGGCACGCCGATCAGCAGTGCGTGGCCGCCGGAGAGGATGGTGACCAGTGTGTTCTCGATCACGCGATCCTGGCCGAAGATGACGGATGCGATCGCCTCCTTCGCTGCGCGAATCTGGCTCGACACCTGCTCGGCCGAACGGACGATCCCGTCCTCGAGTTTCTCGACACTCTCCGCCATTCGTTTAGCTCCTTCAGCGCGCCATGCGGCTTGCGTCGCGATGTCATCGCATCACGCCAGGCCATCACGCTAGATCATGGGCCCTATGCTAGACTTGCAGGAAGGCCATGTATTCGTTGAATTAACCTATCCCCACCTTATCGGCTTCGGGTTATGTACGGCATCACGAAGTGGCGACCTACCCCACCGGACTAATCCGGGGTGGAACCGTGCACCCGAGAACAACGTAGACCTGCACCAATCGTGCCAAGGACAAAGTCAGGGCAAACCATGGCGAACCAAGGGCAGAGCGCGGATCGCGGTCTCGAGGGACTGACTGTCGCCGCCAAAAGTGCTGCCAATGCCGAAGGCGCCAAGAAAGGCCTGCCTCCGGTGCATCTGTGGAATCCGCCGTTTTGCGGCGATCTCGACATCCGAATCGCCTCCGATGGTACTTGGTTCTACTTGGGGACGCCAATCGGGCGCCCCGCGCTGGTGCGGCTGTTCTCGACCATCCTCAAGCGCGAGGGCGACAAGCATTTCCTGGTCACGCCGGTGGAGAAGGTCGGCATCCGCGTCGACGACGCGCCCTTCATGGCGGTCGAGATGCAGAAGGACGGCGAGAGCAACCATCGCGTGCTGCGCTTCCGCACCAATGTCGATGACTGGGTCACCTGCGATGCCGCGCACCGGCTGCGTTTCGAGCAGGCCAAAGACGGCGGGCTGACGCCCTATCTGCATGTTCGCGCCGAGCTCTGGGCCAAGGTCACAAGGGCGCTCTATTACGATCTGGTTGACATGGGTGAGGAGCGGATGGTCGATGGCCAGCCGATGTTCGGCGTCGAATCATCAGGCGAATTCTTCCCCATGGCCGATGCGGAGCAGGTGAGGGCCGCGCTTTGAACAAGCCTATTCTAACGACCGGTCCCGTCCCGCTCGGCGCGGCGGATTTCTTCGCCCGTTCCAGGGCGAAGCTCGGCTTCGACGTTCCGCTCGGCCTCTACGATCCGAACATCATTCCCGCCTCGGGCGATCCCGGCACCGACAAGATGCTCGAGATCGTCGCGCGCGAGCAGCCGGTGCGCCCCGCGGCGGTCCTGATCGCGGTGGTCGATCATCCCGAGCCGACCATCTTGCTGACGCAGCGCTCGGCGCATCTCAACGACCATGCCGGCCAGATCGCTTTCCCCGGCGGCAAGATCGACGCCACCGACGCCTCGCCGCTGGATGCGGCGCTGCGCGAGGCCGAGGAGGAGGTCGGGCTGTCCAGAGATTTCGTCGAGCCGATCGGCTATCTCGATCTCTACGGCACCGCCTTCGGCTTCCGAATCCTGCCGACGGTCGCCAGGGTCAGGCCCGGCTTCGAGCTCACCATCAATCATTCCGAGGTTGATGACGCGTTCGAGGTGCCGCTATCCTTCCTGATGAACCCGGTGAACCATCAGGTGCACAGCAAGGAATTCCGCGGCATGGAGCGGTTCTACTACGCGATGCCGTTCGCGGAACGCTACATCTGGGGTGCGACGGCGGGCATGCTGCGTGTGCTGTATGAGCGGATCTATTCATCATGATCCGGACGGTTCTGACCGAGATCGGAATCTTCCTCATTCCCTTTGCCGTCTACGCGTTGTTCCTGGCCGCGACGCGGTCCGGCCTGTTCGCGCGTTCCTCCTGGCCGGTTGCGGTCGTCGCGCGCCTTGCGCTGGCGGCGATCGTGCTGGTGATCGCGGGCCTGATCGGACTTGCGCATTTCTCCGGCGCCGCCCCGGATTCGACCTACGTTCCCGCCCATATCGAGAATGGCCGGCTGGTGCCGGGCGTGGAAAAATAGGGGCCGCACGATGAGCGCGGAGCCGATACTTGCGCCAATTCTTGCCGATGCGCCCTGGCTGACCGCAGGCGGGACCGCGCGCGTCCTGCAATTGCTCAACTCTGGCGGCGAGGAAGCGCGCGTGGTCGGCGGCGCCGTACGCAACACGCTGCTCGGTCTTCAGCCCGGCGACATCGATATCGCGACCACCGCGCGGCCGGAGGAGGTGATCCGGCGCGCCAAGGCTGCCGGCATCAAGAGTGTACCGACCGGCATCGACCACGGCACCGTCACGCTGGTGATCGACAGCCACCCCTATGAAGTCACGACCCTGCGCGAGGACACCGAAACCTTCGGCCGCAAGGCCAAGGTCGCATTCGGCCGCGACTGGGTCAAGGACGCCGAACGGCGCGACTTCACGATGAACGGCCTGTCGGTCGATGCGGCAGGCGTGGTCTACGACCATGTCGGCGGCATCGCGGATGCCAAGGCGCGTCGCGTGCGCTTCATCGGCGATCCCGACCAGCGCATCGCCGAAGATTATTTGCGCATCCTGCGCTTCTTCCGCATCCACGCCGCCTTTGGTGCCGGCGATCCCGACCGCGACGGCTATCTCGCCTGCATCCGCGGACGCGCGGGTCTTGCCAGCCTCTCGGCCGAGCGCGTGCGCATGGAGATGCTGAAGCTGCTGGTGGCAGCTCGCGCCTCCGCGGCCGTGCTGGCCATGGCCGATGGCGGATTGCTGCAGGCGCTGATCGGCGGTGTCGCCTATACCGGCCCGCTGGAAACGATGATCGCGATCGAGCGCGAACTCGGCCTCGCTGCAAGCAGCACGCGGCGCCTAGCCGCGCTGACCGTTGCAGTGACCGAAGACGCCAAGCGCGTCGCCGCGCGCCTGCGGCTCTCCAATGCCGAGACCAAGGCACTGGATTCGATGGGCCATCGCTGGTGGCGCTTCACGACCAAGGACGAGGCCAATGCGCGGCGTCTGCTCTATCGGCTCGGCCCCGAGCGTTATCACGATCGTGTGTTGCTCGGCTGGGCGCGGGCCGGCGGCGACGTCACCTCGATGCGCTGGCGCGCTCTCGCCGAACTGCCGCAGCGCTGGACTGCGCCGAAATTTCCGCTGAAGGCCGCCGACTTCATCGCCCGCGGTCTGGCCGAAGGACCCGCGCTCGGACATGTGTTGACGCTCGCCGAGGACGCTTGGCTTGCGGCGGATTTTCCCCTAGAGGAAGCCGCACTCGCTTCCATCGCCGATCAAGCTGCGGCACGAATCAGCCGCGACGAGAGAACGTGACCATCGTCTCAGGCTTCGCCGACATCTCGATCTTTCAGCTCCTGCTGGTCGCGTTGATGGCGTTGTTTGCTTCGATCATCGGTGGTCTCGCCGGCTACGGCACCGGCGCCCTGATGCCGCTGGTGCTGGTGCCGCTGGTCGGCGCCGAGCCCGTGGTGCCGATCATCGCGATCTCCGCACTCTTCACCAATTCCAGCCGAGCGATTGCTTACTTGCGCTACGCCGACCGCCGCCGCGCGCTGATCGTGCTCGCCTGCGCCGCGCTGACGACCGCACTCGGCGCCTACGGTTACACGCGTCTCACTAATGCCGGCGCGGCGCTCGTGATCGGCTCCATGCTGATCCTGAGCGTGCCGCTGCGCCGCGTGCTCCGCCGCCGAAAGGTCAAGATCGGCGACAGCGGCCTTGCCGCTGGCTCAGTCGGCTACGGCGTGCTGGTCGGCGGCACCTCGGGCTCCGGCGTG
Source organism: Bradyrhizobium sp. Rc3b (assembly GCF_900114915.1). Taxonomy (GTDB): domain Bacteria; phylum Pseudomonadota; class Alphaproteobacteria; order Rhizobiales; family Xanthobacteraceae; genus Bradyrhizobium. The sequence goes on along the minus strand of NZ_FOUS01000016.1, from coordinate 37,589 downwards.
ATCCTGCTATCGCTGCTGATGGCCGCCGGCCTCGAAGGCGCCGCCGTGATCGCAACAGACGCGATGATCTCGCTCGGCACCGGCCTCATCAAGATCTCGGTGTTCGGCCTCGCCGGCGCCGTGACCGCGCAGGTGCTCGCCTTCGCGCTGCTGATCGGAGCGATCGCCATCCCCGGCGCGTTCCTCGCAAAGGCCTTCGTCGAGCGTATGCCGCTGCACATCCACACCGCGATCCTTGATGTCGCGGTGATCACCGGCGGGCTGGTGATGATCTCGGCGGCGGCGAAGCAGCTCGTCGGGTAGATCGGCGTGAGCAACATCAGCAGCGCAGAGGGGCAGCGCACATTGCATAGATCGGCTGGCAATCGCGAAGGCCGAATTGATCGCGCGCCCGCTTCCGAGCTGAAGCGCAGACGGCCCTGACCCTGACGTTTAATCCATACCGGCAAACGAACGCGGGAAGGATTCCGATCCCCGCAGTTCGCGCGGCAATGCGTCATCGAATCGCAACCGGGTTGTGAAGCACTTCACAACACAGCTTCAGCGCGTGGCGTAAGCTCAGCGTCATTGAGGCGTGTTGCGGATGCGGCGGGCTCCTCGGCGTGGTCGGCGCTGGCCAGTTCACGACCATGCCCGAGCTATGAAAGCCGCCAGAAGCTGCGCCGCCTAACATTACATATTGCAGAGGCCTTGCATGAGCACGTCGGCGGATCGTCACCGGATGGCAGCCTCCATTCTCAGCTTCGAAGCCCGGCGCGATAAACAGGGACGCCTGACGATCTACAGGCTGCCGGCTGACGACGGTGGAGGAGCATATGAAGTCGCGGGCATCAACGAACGTTTCCATCCCGAAGAAGCACGGATGCTGGCCGATTTGATCGAGGGGGCCACTTTCAAGAGGCGGAACGGGCGGCCTGCGAAATCATAGCCACTTACACTGATGGTGTGTCGAGTTGGTCGAGAAAGCCGGCGATCGAATGTTACTTGCGAGATTGCTGCTTCAACCGCGGTCCTCGCGGTGCTGCGCGAATACTCCAAAGAGCATTGCATGTTCCTGACAGTGGCGTGATCGATGACGCCGGACGAGCGCTCGTAGCGGCCCGCGAGGACGACACGTTGGAGCTTCTGCAAGACCTGCGCGCTGCGCGCGAACAGTACGAGCGGGATGTCGCGAAACGCAGTGAGACGAGCAAGTTTTGGAAGGGCCTGGTCAACCGGTGGAATAACGCATTGAACGTCGCAAAGAGTTTTATCACCAGCTCAGAGGAGGTTGCATTGACCGATACACAGATCGAAAGCCCCAGGATTCAGCCTCAATCTCGCGGCTTCAGCGCATCACGGGCCGCGACCAATGCAATGCTGTCGAGTGGCGTTGCGGACGCTTCTGCGGAGATCGCGCCAATCGCAGAGATATCCGCTCCATTGACGAGTGAGTCGACCAGGCCCGTTGCTTTGCGTGCGCTTCGGCTCGGTTCGCAGGGACCACTCGTGAAAGCTTGGCAAAGCTTCCTGCAGGGACAGCATTTCGATCCGGGTGGCCTCGACGGAGAGTTCGGCGACAAGACCCAGGCGGCGACGAGTGCGTTTCAGGCGGCAAACGGACTGACGAGCGACGGCGTGGCAGGTCGCGAAACGATGATGAAAGCCATGCAGCTCGGATTTGAGCTCATTGAAGAGCCGGCCGCTGACATGACGGGTTCAAACTTCCCGCCACGGCCGGATTTTCCGCCGCTCGAAAATACGGCCGCGAGACGGGCGGTTTTTGGCGCGTTCAACTTCGTCTCGGAGCCTCGTCCGGATAACCGCGAGAACATCCGGATCCTCGGGACTTGGACCAGGGACAACATCGTGAGCGTTCCCATTCCCCAACTGCGGAAGGCTTTGGGACCGCATGCTCCTGCCTCCATGCAATTCCATAAGCTCGCGGCGGCACAGCTCAAGGCGCTTTGGGAGGAGTGGGAGAGCGCGAGTCTGCTGGATAGGATCCTGTCATTTGACGGAGCTTTCGTGCCTCGCTTCATCAGGGGATCGACGACGCAATTGAGCAACCACGCTTTCGGAAGCGCGTTCGACGTCAACGCCGACGAGAATCCGTTGGGGGCTCGGCCCAAGCTCGTGGGCACGCGCGGAGCGGTCCGGGAGTTGGTCCCGATCGCCAACAAACATGGATTTTATTGGGGCGGGCACTTTGGAAGCCGGCCCGATGGCATGCATTTCGAAATCGCCTTTATCCAGTAGGGCGAACGAAATCGCATCGTGCGCAAGTCGCCATCGAACGCGACCTGATAGATCGGGGCCGAGTCCTCGGCCCGATCCTTCATTTCTGTTCTGAGAGGGAGATCCGACGTGCTGGAGCTGAGGCACACCCGATCCAGATAGGATGCGGTGTAGGCGGGCCTACTCTTCGTCCTCTTCCTCGTCCTCATCATCCTCTTCCTCCTCTTCCACCTGCACGAGCGTGGCCAGCGGCAGCGTCTCGCGGAACAGGTCGCCTTCCATGCCCATCCAGAGGCAGAGCACCTCGTCCTGCCTCACTTCCGCGACCGTCAGCGGTTGGCCGCCGGATTTCAGCATCACGACATCACCGGCTTTCAAGTCCATGGATTGTCCTTTCGCGCGATCGATCCGGACGGGAGCCTAGCAAGCGGTCATGACAGGCCGATCACGCCGGCCGGCCGTGCCGGGAAATTCCAGCGGCGGGTGGCGATCCCGGTCGACACGCTGGGCAATCGCATATGGCAGCGGCTTCCTCCGTGGCCATCCTTCGAGACGCCCGCCGTTGGCGAGCCCTCAGGATGAGGATCGCGTGCGACGCCCGCAGTCACCAATCGGCCATGATGAAGCTAGCGGTTCGTCAGCAGCAGGAGATGCGGCAGGGCCTCGGTGTCGACGGTCGCGCCCAGGCGAGCGTAGAATTGCATCGCTGACGCGTTGTGTTTCCAGACATCCCAGCCGAGCTTCGTGACGCCGTGATCGGCAGCCCATTCCTTGGCCTTCGTCATCAGCGCTCTGCCGACGCCCTTCCTGCGCGCCTCGGCATGCACCACGATGTCACTGATGTACATGCCCGCCTGGGCGCTATAGAGCTCGTGGGTCAGGATCCAGGCGATCAGGCCCGCAACGCGATCTTCCAGCAGTGCGACGAAGAGGTGCACGGGCGCATGCTCGTGGACATAGAAGGCGAGATAGCGCTCGAGCGTCAGAGGCGGTGGCGGCTCTTCGATATGGGCCGCCAACGCTTCCGCAAGGCTCCGAACCGCAGCGTAATCGCCCGCCTCAGCTCTACGGATGCTCAATTCCCCACTCACGATGCCGCGCCCTCCCTCGGGGCAAAAGCGCCCGCAGGGGACATCTACGTGCTGGCTTGATGGGGCGTTACGTCAGCAGGCGAAGAAATTTCCCGCACCCGAGCTGCCGTAGGGCGGTGATCTTCTCGCGACGAACGCGGAAACGCGGGCGGGGAAACCAGTCCATCGCAAGTTTCGACGATGACATCATACCCCTGTTTTGGCCGACGGATCAAAGTCGTTTCGTGAAATCCGCAAGCCATTGATCTTGCAGGGGGCCGCTACTGTGCATGGGGTTGTTTTTCGATATTTTGTTGTGTGCCCTGCTCAGGGCTAGCCCGGCACCAGCTCGGTCAGCGAGCGGATGATGCGGTCGGGCCTGACCGTCGAGCCTTCGGGCAGGCCATCGCCGTGCACGTCGATCCAGATCGAATAGATGCCGAGGCGCTGCGGCGTCACCACTTCCCATTCCAGATTGTCGCCGATCATCCAGGTATCCTCGGCGGAGACGCCGAGTGCCTCCATGGCGTGCAGATAGGCGCGCTCCTCCGGCTTGCCGAAGCCGTGCTCGCCTTCGATCTGGATGTGGTCGAAGCGATGGGTCAGCTCGAACCGCTCGACCTTGGCGCGCTGCACGTCGGCGGCGCCGTTGGTGACCAGCGCGAGCTTGATGCCGCGTGCCCTGAACGCGTCGATGGCATCGTGCGCGCCGGGGAAGACGAAGATGGCTTCCTCGCGATAGGTGGTGAAGCGGTCGGCGATGCGATCGGCGAGATCGTCGGGCAGGGCGCGATGGCCGTTTGCGGCGAGCGCGGCGAAGCCGCCGCGCACCGTGAGCCGCCGCGCCTCGCCGAGCTTCATCCGCCAGATCGGCTCCGCAGTCGACCAGAACTGCCGCGCAAAGGCGAGCACTGCGGTGGCGACCTGCGGCGGCGGCAGCGGCGCCAGCTCCTCGGCAAACTCGTTCGCGATCGTGTTCCAGGCGATCTCGGGCCGGCCATAGGCCGACAGGATGGTGTCGTCCATATCGATCAGCATGGCGCGCGGCAGCGGCCTCGAGACAGTCATGGCCACTTCACCTCCGGCGGCATCGACGACAGGATCGAATCCACATTGCCGCCGGTCTTCAGCCCGAAGATGGTGCCGCGATCGTAGAGCAGGTTGAATTCGACATAGCGGCCGCGCCGGATCAATTGCTCCTCGCGGTCTGCGGCGGTCCAGCCCGCCGCGAAATTGCGCCTGACGATGTCGGGATAGATCTTCAGGAAAGCGCGGCCGACGTCTTTGGTGAAGGCGAGGTCGGCGTCCCAGTCGCCGCTGTCGTGCCAGTCGTAGAAGATGCCGCCGATGCCGCGCGCCTCTTTGCGGTGCGGCAGGTAGAAATATTCGTCGCACCATTTCTTGTATTTGTCGTAGTCGGCAACGCCGTTCGGCTGGTTGCAGGCTTGCTTCATCGCGGCGTGGAAAGCGATGCTGTCGGCATCGTCCTGGGTGCGCCGTCGGTCGAGCACCGGCGTGAGATCGGCGCCGCCGCCGAACCAGGCTTTCGTGGTGACGACGAAGCGGGTGTTCATGTGCACGGCGGGCACGTTCGGATTGCGCATATGGGCGATCAGCGAAATGCCGGAGGCCCAGAATTTTGGATCGTCCGCGGCGCCGGGAATCTGCGCGCGAAACTCGGGCGCGAATTCGCCATGCACGGTCGAGCAGTGCACGCCGACCTTTTCGAACAGGCGGCCATGCATCATCGACATCACGCCACCGCCACCGGCCGCTCCGGTATGGTCGGTGCGTTGCCAGGGCGTGCGCTTGAAGCGGCCTGCTTCGCCTGGATAGAGGCTTTGCGGGGCGTCGTCCTCGAGCCGCTCGAAGCTCGCGCAGATGTCGTCACGCAAGGCCTCGAACCAGGCGCGGGCGCGGCCCTTGCGGTCTTCGATCGTCGACATGTCCATCTTCATTCCCGGTCGCTTACCACGCGGAGTGTGCCGTAGGGTAGGCAAAGGCGCCCTTGCGCCGTGCCCACGTCTTCTACCGTCATCTTGAATGGTGGGCACGCTCCGCTTTGCCCACTCTACAAATCTGTCCCTATCGGATGCCGAGCGATTTGTGCGTCTGCACGCTGAGCCGCCATTGCGGATGACGCAGGCAGTAGTCGATCGCGCGCGCGGTGTTCTCGATGACCTCGGGTCCGTCCATCGGCTGCAGCGAGAAGCGCTCGAAGGCGAGGTGCTCGAACGTCTCGGGCGCGGCGAGGGCCTGCGGATAGACCAGCTTCAGCTCGTGGCCCTGGCGCAGCACCAATTCGCTGCCGCCCTTGGGGCTGACGCAGATCCAGTCGAGCCCGTCCGGCGCTGCGATGGTGCCGTTGGTCTCGACGCCGATCTCGAAGCCGCGGGCGTGGAGCGCCCCGATCAGCGCGGCGTCGACCTGGAGCAGCGGCTCGCCGCCGGTCAGCACCACGTAGCGGTTGGCGGCAGCCGCAGTCCATTGCGCGGCGATGGTGTCGGCGAGCTCCGCGGCCGAGCCGTAGCGGCCGCCGAGGGTGCCGTCGGTTCCGACGAAATCCGTGTCGCAGAACTTGCAGGTGGCCTCAAGGCGGTCCGCCTCGCGGCCGCTCCAGAGATTGCAGCCGGCAAAACGGCAGAACACGGACGCGCGCCCAGCATGGGCGCCTTCGCCTTGCAAGGTCAGGAAGATCTCCTTGACCGCGTAACTCAATCGTCTCTCCTCAATCTGTCAGGCTTGCGGGTTCCGGATCTGCCGCAGCGCCTCGCCGGCGGCCATGGCCGCGGTCATGGCGACATTGAGCGACCGCAGCCCCGCCTTGATCGGGATCACCAGCCGCGCATCCGCTGCCTCGACCACCGCGTCGGTGACACCGGCGCTCTCGCGCCCGAATAGCAGGATGTCCGACGTCTGGTAACGGAAATCGCGGTAGTCGGTGGCAGCTTTCGTGGTGAACAGCAGCAAGCGGTAGCCATGGGCGGTGCGCCAGTCCTCGAATTTGGCCCAGGAGTCGTGCCTGATAAGGCTGACATGATCGAGGTAGTCCATTCCCGCCCGGCGGAACAGGCGGTCTGAGACGGGGAAGCCCGCCGGTTCGATGATATGGGCGGCGATGCCCAGGCAAGCGCAAAGCCTGAGAATCGTGCCGGTGTTCTGGGCGATGTCGGGTTGGAAAAGCGCTATCTGCATGGGCTGTGCGAGGGCTGTCTCGGGGGAGATGCGGGGCGGAAATGTCTCAATAAAACATCGCCTGCCCGGGAATTCGTGCATTGCACGCTCCCGCGCCGATAGCGGGCTTGCGCTCGCCCGGCAAGGGTGCCAATAGAACGATTCTGGACTGCTGTTTTGCCCGTTTAGAGGTGAACATGCGAAGTTCTGCCGCCGCGGGGGGCCGCGGGCGCCGGCAGCCTTTCCGGGGACCTCATGGGCGCCCCCTGGAGCGGTTCCACCGGTTGCACAAGAAGAAAGGGTTGGAATCGTGACGACAGCGTCTTCGGCGGACCATCCGACACGCCGTGATTTCTTATTCGTTGCAACGGGGGCAGCTGCAGCAGTAGGGGGCGCAGCTGCGCTCTGGCCCTTCATTTCCCAAATGAATCCTGACGCCTCGACCATCGCCGCCGGTGCGCCGATCGAGGTCGATCTCAGTCCGGTCGCCGAAGGCCAGGACATCAAGGTGTTCTGGCGCGGCAAGCCGATCTACATCAGCCACCGCACCAAGAAGCAGATCGACGAGGCGCGCGCCGTCAACGTGGCGAGCCTGCCCGATCCGCAGTCCGACGAGGCCCGGGTCAAGTCCGGCCACGAGCAATGGCTGGTCGTGATCGGCATCTGCACCCATCTCGGCTGCATCCCGATCGCTCATGAAGGCAGCTACGACGGCTTCTTCTGCCCCTGCCATGGTTCGCAGTACGATTCGTCCGGCCGCATCCGCCAGGGGCCCGCGCCCGCGAACCTGCCGGTGCCGCCGTACCAGTTCGTTTCCGACACCAAAATCCAGATCGGCTGAGCCTCGGATCCTCGTCCGAAGCTTCGCGCCGTCTCGTCGTACTATTTCCTCAGGATCGCATCATGAGCGGACCATCCGACTACCAGCCGAGCAATCCGGCCCTGCAATGGATCGAGCGGCGCCTGCCGATCCTCGGCCTCATGCACTCCTCGTTCGTTGCCTATCCCACCCCGCGTAACCTGAACTATTGGTGGACCTTCGGCGCCATCCTTTCCTTCATGCTGGGGATGCAGATCCTGACCGGCGTGATCCTGGCGATGCATTATACGCCGCATGCCGATCTCGCCTTCAAATCGGTCGAGCTGATCGTCCGTGACGTGAACTACGGCTGGCTGCTGCGCAACATGCATGCGGTCGGCGCATCGATGTTCTTTGTCGCCGTCTACGTTCACATGTTCCGCGGCCTCTATTACGGGTCCTACAAGGAGCCGCGCGAGGTGCTGTGGATCCTCGGCGTCATCATCTACCTCTTGATGATGGCGACCGGCTTCATGGGCTACGTGCTGCCCTGGGGCCAGATGAGTTTCTGGGGCGCCACGGTCATCACCAACCTGTTCTCCGCCATTCCCTATGTCGGCGAGAGCATCGTGACGCTGCTGTGGGGCGGCTATTCGGTCGGCAATCCGACGCTCAACCGCTTCTTCTCGCTGCATTACCTGCTGCCGTTCCTGATCGCGGGCGTCGTCGTGCTCCACGTCTGGGCGCTGCACGTCGCCGGCCAGAACAATCCTGACGGCGTCGAGCCGAAGACGGAAAAGGACACGGTGCCGTTCACGCCGCATGCGACCATCAAGGACATGTTCGGCGTCGCCTGCTTCCTGCTGCTCTACGCCTGGTTCATCTTCTACATGCCGAACTATCTCGGCGACGCCGACAACTACATTCCGGCGAACCCGGGCGTGACGCCGCCGCACATCGTGCCGGAATGGTATTACCTGCCGTTCTACGCGATCCTGCGCTCGATCCCGAACAAGCTCGCCGGCGTCATCGGGATGTTCGGTGCGATCATCATCCTGTGTTTCCTGCCCTGGCTGGACGCCGCGAAGACGAGGTCGTCGAAGTATCGCCCGCTGGCCAAGCAGTTCTTCTGGATCTTCGTCGTGGTCTGCATCCTGCTCGGCTATCTCGGGGCGCAGCCGCCGGAAGGCATCTACGTCATTGCCGGCCGGGTCCTGACGGTCTGCTACTTCGCCTACTTCCTGATCGTGCTGCCGCTGCTCTCGCGCATCGAGAAGCCGCGGCCGGTGCCGAACTCGATCTCGGATGCGGTGCTAGCCAAGACCGGCAGCCGATCGACGCCGATGGTTTCGACCGCGATCATGCTGGCGCTCGCCGGTTCGTTGTTCGCAGGCTCGGTCGACAGCGCGAAGGCGTCTGAAGGCAGCGATACGCCTCCGGGCAACAAATGGTCGTTCTCCGGCCCTTTCGGTAAGTTCGACCGCGGCGCGCTGCAGCGCGGCCTGAAGGTCTACAAGGAGGTCTGCGCCAGCTGCCACGGCCTGTCCTATGTGGCCTTCCGCAACCTCGCCGAGCCCGGTGGGCCCGGCTATTCGGTGGCGCAGGCGGCGGCCTTCGCGTCGGACTACAAGGTCAAGGACGGTCCGAACGATGCCGGCGACATGTTCGAGCGTGCGGGGCGTCCGGCGGACTATTTCCCCTCGCCGTTCCCGAACGAGCAGGCCGCTCGCGCGGCGAACGGTGGCGCGGCGCCGCCCGACCTCTCCCTGATCACCAAGGCGCGCTCCTATAAGCGCGGCTTCCCCTGGTTCATCTTCGACTTCTTCACCCAGTTCCAGGAGCAGGGCCCGGACTACGTCTCGGCATTGCTGCAAGGCTTCGAGGACAAGGTGCCGGAAGGCGTCACCATCCCGGAGGGCTCGTACTACAACAAGTACTTCCCGGGCCACGCCATCAAGATGCCGAAGCCGCTCAGCGACGGCCAGGTGACCTATGACGACGGCTCGCCGACCACGGTCGCGCAGTACTCCAAGGACGTCACCACCTTCCTGATGTGGACCGCGGAGCCGCACATGGAAGCGCGCAAGCGCCTCGGATTCCAGGTCTTCGTGTTCCTGATCCTGTTCGCGGGCCTGATGTACTTCACCAAGAAGAAGGTCTGGGCCAGCTCGCACTGAGCGCTCTGATGCGACGAGAAAATGAAGAAGCCCCCGCAAGGGGGCTTTTTTGTTGGGTCCGTGTCCCGGACGCGCGAAGCGCGAGCCGGGACCCAGAATGCTCGTAGGGGCCCCGGATCGGCAGCGCATCACGCCGCAAGGGGCAACGCGCTGCGCAGCATCCGGGGCACGAGAGTTTGTTTGCGCGGTGATTGCGTCATTCGCATGCACCCGCCAAGATGCCACCAACCGCTCCCCCAAGAACTCATCGGAGGACACCATGGGAACCGCCATCACCTTCAAGCGTCCGGACGGCAAGGAGGCCTCGGGCTATCTCGCCAATGCCGCGCGCGGCAACGCGCCGGGCGTGGTCGTGATCCAGGAATGGTGGGGCCTGTCGGACCAGATCAAAGGCCTGTGCGACCGCTTCGCGCTGGCCGGTTTCGACGCGCTGGCGCCCGATCTCTACAAGGGCAAGGTGGTGCCGTATCACGACACGGACAGCGCCAACAAGGAGATGAACTCGCTCGACTTCATGGACGCCACCACGCAGACGGTACGCGGCGCCGCGCAATATCTGTCGCGTAACGGTGCCAAGGTCGGGCTGACCGGCTTCTGTCTCGGCGGCGCCGTCACCATCATCGGCTCGGTGCATGTACCGGAGCTCGCGGCCGGCGTCGTGTTCTACGGCATCCCGCCGGAGCAGGCGGCCAAGCCCGCCGACGTCAAGATCCCGCTCCAGGCCCATTTCGCCAACAAGGACGATTGGTGCACGCCGGAGCTGGTGGGCGGCTTCGAGAAGGCCATGAAGGCCGCCGGGAAGTCGCTGGAGCTGTTCCGCTATGACGCCGAGCACGCTTTCGTCAACGAGCAGCGCCAGGCCGTGCATGACCGCGAGGCCGCCGAGCTCGCCTGGGGCAGGGCAATCAAGTTCTTCGCCAATCATCTCGGCGGTAACAGCGCAGCCTGACCCAGCCTGTAGCCCGGATGGAGCGCAGCGTAATCCGGGGACTTTCCCTTGTGGCACGAACCCCGGATTGCGCTGCGCTCCATCCGGGCTACTGCCCGGCCACCCTTGACGCCGCCCCCGCGCCATGGTGAGTATCGCCCCCATGAGCACCGCCGTTCGCCCAGCCCGTTTTTGGTGGCGCACCTCCTAACGAGGTGGCCGGTGCGATTTTCCTTTCCCAAATCGTCTGAGGTCGCCAACGCAGTGCGGCGGCCTGATCGTTTGTCCTGTGTGGCGTTTCCTCGGCAAGTCTCGTAAGAGGACCCCAAGAGGATCACATGAACAGGACAGTCTTTGCCCTCCCGGCCAGAAGTGAGTACGCGACCCGCGCGGGTCTCGCGATCACGCGCGTGGCGGAGCAGTTCACCGGCGGCGCCAACAGGCTCGACGATCTCGTGAGCCTGCTCGACCGCCGTCGCGGCGTGGTGCTGTCCTCGGGCACGACCGTGCCCGGCCGCTATGAGAGCTTTGACCTCGGCTTCTCCGATCCGCCGCTCAAGCTCGAGACCACTGGCGTCAATTTCAAGCTGGAAGCGCTGAACGAGCGTGGGCAGGTGCTGATCGCCTTCCTGGTCGATGTGCTGCGCGAGCCCTGCGTCGTCATCTCCGAGAAGACGGCGACGCGGCTTGCCGGCCACATCATCCGCGGCGATGCGCCGGTCGAGGAAGACCAGCGTACGCGGCGCGCCAGCGTGATGTCGCTGGTGCGCGATCTCGTCGCCGCCTTCTCCGCCAATGACGACGGACTGCTCGGCCTGTTCGGCGCCTTCGCCTACGACCTGGTGTTCCAGATCGAGGACCTCGTGCAGAAGCGCGCGCGCGAGCAGGACCAGCGCGACATCGTGCTCTACGTCCCCGATCGCCTGCTGGCCTATGACCGCGCCACCGGCCGCGGCGTGGTGCTCTCGTACGACTTTGCCTGGAAGGGCAAATCCACCGAGGGCCTGCCCCGCGAGACTGCCGAGAGTCCGTATCTGAAGACGCCGCGGCAGGGTTTTGCCGATCACGCGCCCGGCGAATATCAGGCAACGGTCGAGACCGCGCGTGCGGCCTTCGCCCGCGGTGATCTCTTTGAAGCGGTGCCTGGGCAGCTGTTCGCCGAGCCTTGCGATCGTTCGCCGGCCGAAGTCTTCCAGCGCCTCTGCGTCATCAACCCGTCGCCCTACGGCGCGCTGATGAATCTGGGTGAGGGCGAATTTCTGGTGTCGGCCTCGCCGGAAATGTTCGTGCGGTCGGACGGGCGCCGGGTCGAGACCTGCCCGATCTCGGGCACGATCGCGCGCGGCAGCGATGCGATCGGCGACGCCGAGCAGATCCGCCAGCTCCTGAACTCGGAGAAGGACGAGTTCGAGCTCAACATGTGCACCGACGTCGACCGTAACGACAAGGCGCGCGTCTGCGTGCCCGGCACGATCAAGGTGCTGGCGCGGCGCCAGATCGAGACCTATTCAAAGCTCTTCCACACCGTCGATCATGTCGAGGGCATGCTGCGCCCCGGCTTCGACGCGCTCGATGCCTTCCTCACCCACGCCTGGGCGGTGACGGTGACCGGCGCACCCAAGCTCTGGGCGATGCAGTTCGTCGAGGATCACGAGCGCTCGCCGCGCCGCTGGTATGCCGGCGCGATCGGTGCGGTGAACTTCGACGGCAGCATCAACACCGGCCTGACCATCCGCACCATCCGCATGAAGGATGGTCTCGCCGAAGTGCGCGTCGGCGCCACCTGCCTGTTCGATTCCGATCCGGCCGCTGAAGACCGCGAATGCCAGGTCAAGGCCGCCGCGCTGTTCCAGGCGCTGCGCGGCGATCCGCCGAAGCCGCTGTCGACCTTTGCGCCCGATGCGACCGGCTCGGGCAAGCGGGTGCTGTTGATCGATCACGACGATAGCTTCGTGCACATGCTCGCTGATTATTTCCGCCAGGTCGGCGCCGACGTTACCGTGGTCCGCCATGTGCATGCGCTCGACATGCTCAAGCGGAAGACATGGGATTTGCTGGTGCTGTCGCCCGGTCCCGGCAGGCCGGAAGATTTCGGGATCAAGAAGACGATCGACGCGGCGCTGGAGAGGAAGCTGCCGGTGTTCGGCGTCTGCTTGGGCGTGCAGGCGATCGGCGAATATTTCGGCGGCGAGCTCGGCCAACTCACCCATCCCGCCCATGGCCGGCCCTCGCGGGTGCAGGTGCGCGGCGGGCGATTGATGCGCAATCTGCCGAACGAGATCGTCATCGGCCGCTATCACTCGCTTTATTTCGAGCGCGACAGCATGCCGGAGGTGTTGTCCGTCACAGCCAGCACCGAGGACGGTGTCGCCATGGCGCTGGAGCACAAGACGCTGCCGGTCGCCGGCGTGCAATTCCACCCGGAATCGCTGATGTCGCTCAGCAATGAGGTGGGCTTGCGTATTGTTGAAAACGCGTTCCGGTTGGATGCGCGTGTCGATTGAGAGGCACCAATGACCTTTGACCACGATATCAAGGCGAGCGTCCGGACCATCCCCGACTATCCCAAGCCGGGGATCATGTTCCGCGACATCACGACCCTGCTCGCTGACGCGCGCGCGTTCCGCCGCGCGGTGGACGAGCTCGTCAATCCCTGGGCCGGCAACAAGATCGACAAGGTCGCAGGCATGGAGGCGCGTGGCTTCATCATCGGCGGCGCAGTGGCGCACCAGCTCTCGGCCGGCTTCGTGCCGATCCGCAAGAAAGGCAAGCTGCCGCACACCACCGTGCGCATCGCCTACTCGCTCGAATACGGCATCGACGAGATGGAGATGCATGTCGACGCGATCCAGCCCGGCGAGCGCGTCATCCTGGTCGACGACCTCATCGCCACCGGCGGCACCGCGGAGGGCGCGGTGAAGCTGCTGCGCCAGATCGGCGCCAACGTCGTCGCCGCCTGCTTCATCATCGACTTGCCCGAGCTCGGCGGCGCCGCCAAGCTGCGCGCCATGGACGTGCCCGTGCGAACGCTGATGACGTTCGAGGGACACTGAGAGGTCGCCGCGATCTTCAGATCGCCTCGGCCTTCAGTTCATCCCGCCAATGCAGCAGGCGCTCCTTCAGGAGTGCGTTCCTGACATAGGCGGTTTCCTCATCCTCCAGGCGCTCGCATTCGCCAAAGGTCAGGCCGGCCTCGCCATGCGCATTCCAGGCAGCCTGGAGGCTGCGGCAGGTGTGGCTGCCTTGGCGTAGCGAGAACCAGATGCGGTTCTGGATCGTCTCGAGGTTCGGTGCCTGGCCGACCCAGGCCTCGCCGGAGGCCGCACAGCGGACGACATAGACGCCCGCGATGGTCTTTCGCTCCTTGTAGGCGGCGATCGCTGCTTTCCGGTCGATGCTCACGGTGACAGGCCTTGCTGAGGGGATACCGATGTCCGCCTCAATAAGCCCGCTTCAACCCGCAGTCAATATTATCCGGGTGAAATTATCTAGGATCGCTGCAGGATCAGGCTGAGCTCGAGCTCGCGGAAAGCAAAGTAATTCCGCCGGGTCCATTGGTGCAGCTCGGTCGACGCGTCCTTCTCTTGGCGCAGATAGCCGGTGAAGGAGAAGTTCAGCCGGTCGACATAGGTCTTGAGGAAGCCGGGCAAGGCAGGCAGGCGGAACAGGCGGCCGCCGGCCATCGCGGCCGGCAGCTCGCCGCGCACGACATATTCATTGTCCACGGTGATCAGGTTCATCCGCGGGATCTGCCCGCGCAGCATCTCGTGGGCGCGGGCCGAGGCGCGGTCGGTGTCGGCGACGAACAGGATCTGTGGTGCGACGTGGCGGCGGGCGGCCTCCTTCAAGAGGCCGATTTCGTCGGTCATCTTGAAGAACTCGTCGAAGGCGTGGAAGCCGAGGTCGATCACCTTGGCCATGCCGTCATCGACGATGACGCGGTCCATCAGCTGCATCTTGCCGTAGGTATCGATCACGTCGGCGGTCTCCGTGATCTTTGGCAGGTAGTCGAGCAGCGACGGTTCCTTCAGATTGACGTCGAAGGCCGCGACATTGCCGTTCTTGAGCAGCAGAAATTCGGCAAGCAGCCGCGCCAGCAGTGTCTTGCCGACCTGCGGGCGGGGCGAGCAGATGATGTAGACGGGCGTTGCGGGCATCGGCAGCTATATCAGTCGAACCTGGCGACCAATCCAGCCGTATCAGCCCTGCTTGCGCAACTATTTTTCGCTGTTTCGGGTGACGGGCTTCGAACCCACGATGTCAGTCAGCCGGATCCGGTCGAACTCGCTCCAGACATTCGCCAGCCAGTGCCGGACATAGCCGCGCAGCACGAAGGAATAGTTCGCGGCCTCGTCGCTGATGCCCTTGTTGGCGACGAATTTCAGGAACGGGACGGAGGACACTTCGACCTGCTCATAGGCCATTTCGTTGAGCTTGGGGATGGTCAGCTCGGTCGCGTCCTTAATGCGGTGGAAGTAGGAATTGTAGGTCGCCTGGTCCCATTGGAAGAACTGGGTGTCGTTGATGAAGTTCTTCACCAGGAAATATTTTGCGCCGGTCATGAAGCCGGCGGTCTCGGCGATCTCCTCCAGCGAGGCGATCGAGGGTCCGAGGATGTGGAACACCGCGAAGGTGATCTGGCCGGCCTTGGCGGCGTCGAGGAAGCCGATGTCGCGCAGCGAAGCCAGCGCAGGCGAGAGCAGGCCCGCGCGAACGTCGATCACGGTCACCGACGGGCTCACCGCGTTAAGTGTGTCGAAGATCTTCATCTGGTCCGATGTCGTCGTCATGTCGACGATCTCGGTGATGTCGGGGTGGAAGCGCTTCAGGGTTCCGCGCGGCGATTCCGTGTCGAAGGCGCGCGTCGGCACGTTGTTGGCGGAAAAATAATCGAGCAAGGTCCGCGACACCGTGGTCTTGCCGACCCCGCCCTTGTCCGCGCCCACCACAACCACTGCCGGCTTTGCCATTGCTGTCCCCTAACGCGCCCCCGATCGCGAGGTCGCAATCGGCCGGGCCCCAAATCGATGTCCCAAGGATGTCCCAAGTCTGCTGTTGGGCGCGAACATGGCAGAAACAAGGGAGAATTCAAATCCTCGGCATGTCGATACGGCAATTCCCGAAGTTTTTCCCAATCGCGGCGAAACCCGCCGCGCATGGCAGGACATCGCGTGCTTAATGACGGCCCCAGGGACCCATGAGATTGCCTGTAGGCTTGCTGCTCGCGGTCTCCGAGGGGCCGGGTGCGGGCAGGGGCGGCGGAGGAGCGGCCGGGCCGCTGGCGTCGTCCCACGGGCCATGACGCAGCGGCGGTGGGGCGTCCTGCAGGTCGGCTTGCGCCTCGGGCTCCTCCGTTTCCTCGGCCAGCGGCCGCGGGCCAGGATCGTGGCCGCCGGCAAACTTGACCAGCGCGTCGACCCGGGACTGCACGGATGGGTGGGTCGCGAACAGATCGGCAAAGCCCTCGCGGGGATTGTCGACGCAGAGCTCCATCACGGCCGAGGTCGCGCCGGGCAGCTCGCCGCGATTCTCGATCTTGCGCAGCGCCGAGATCATCGCATCAGGGTCTTTCGTCAGCTCGACGGAGCCGGCGTCGGCGAGATATTCGCGCGAACGTGACAGTGCGAGCTTGACCACCTGGGACAGCAGCCAGGCCACCACGATCAGCACGATCGCGATGATGATCACGATTACCGCGCCGCCGCCGGAACTCTTGTTGTCGCTCGAGGAGGAGGACGACCGCGACGACGAGGAGGAGCCCGAGGACCATGAGCCGCCGGAGCCGGAGCTCCAGTTGAAATTGGTGAACAGGCGGAAGAACAATTCGCCGAAGAAGCCGACCACGCCGGCGATGATGACGGCGACCACCATCAGCTGCACATCGCCGTTCTTGATGTGGGTCAGCTCGTGGCCCAGCACCGCCTCGATCTCCTTGTCGTTCAGGGCATCGAGGAGACCCGTGGTGACGGTGATCGAATATTGCCGCGGATTGAGGCCGGTCGCGAACGCGTTCAGCGCCGGGCTCTCCATGATCTTCAGCTTCGGCATGGTGATGCCGCGCGAGATGCAGAGGTTTTCCAGCAGATTGTAGAGCCGCGGCTCCTCCTGCCTCGTGACGTCGTGGCCGCCGGTCACCGCGTCGATCATCGACTGGTGGAAGAAATAGGCGATCACGACCCAGGCCGCCGCCACGATCGTCGCAACCGGCGCGGCCACGATCAGATCGTGGAGGGCGCGCCTCAGGTAATAGACGACGGTCTCATTGCCGTTGATGACGACTTCGGCGACCAGCGCGCCAGCATAGACCAGCACGTAGACCAGCATGAACAGGCCGGCGAGCAGCAGCATCGAACGAAGCTTGTTCGAGGCGATGTGCGTGTAGAGTCCATACGCGGCCATGACGCGGGTGCCCTGCCGGCCTATCGGCTCAAGATCAGAACTTCACCTGCGGCGCGGCCTCGACCTCGGTGCGGCTGGCGCCGAGATCGAAGAAGTCCTTCCTGGTGAAGCCGAACATGCCTGCGAACAAGGCGGCGGGCAGCTGCTGGATGCCGGTGTTGTATTCCTGGACCGCGTTGTTGAAGAAGCGGCGGCTCGCCGCGATCTTGTTCTCGAGGTCGGAAAGCTCGGATGCGAGTTGCTGGAAATTGGCGTTGGCCTTGAGGTCGGGATAGGCCTCCGACAGCGCGATCAGCCGGCCGAGCGCGCCGGACAGCTGGTTCTCGGCCGCAGAAACCTGCGCCGGCCCCTGCGCCGACATCGCCGAATTGCGTGCCTTGATGACATCGTCGAGCGTGCCGCGCTCATGCGAGGCGTAGCCCTTCACCGTCTCGACCAGGTTCGGAATCAGGTCGTGGCGCTGCTTGAGCTGCACGTCGATATCGGCAAAGGCCTGGCCGACGCGCTGGCTCAGCGCCACCAGGCGGTTGTAGGCGCTGAAGGCGAACAGCGCGAGGACGACGATGACGCCGAGAACGATCCAGCCGGTCGACATGGAGAACTCCTGAAGGGGGAAGAAGGCAGGCGCTAGCCTAGACCAAATTGGCGCAGGATGAGAGCCCGGCGCAGAGGGGAGGTAAGACTTGGTCGAATGTGGAGCCGCCCGCGTTCAAGGCAAAAGTCCGGAACGAGGTTAACTTTCGGACAGAATAGCGTCGCCCCAGCGCCAGCGGCGTGCCCCAGCATAGGCGGCCTTGTCGCGGCGAGGCACCCTCGTGATGGCGACGCCGTCCTCGGTGCAGAGCTTGGCCGTGATCTCGGCCTTGCCGACATCCGGGGGCGCCAGCACGCGCGCGGCACGGGTAGTCGGCGGCGTTCGGGTCAGCGCGACGTAGATAAGACGCTCGTCCTCGAACGGCATCTCGGCGCCCTTGATCTGGCGGTGCGCCTGCGAGCGCGGCAGGCGCTGGTTGAAATGGCACCAGTCGGGCGCGGTGAGCGGGCAGGGCTTTTCGTGCGGGCAGGGGGCGGCGACGTAAGCGCCAGCCGCGATCAGCTGCTGCCGCAGGGCGAGGATGCGCGCGGTGCCGGCGGGCGTGCCGGGCTCGATCACGACCAGCGCGTGGCGCGCTTTTGCCCACATCGCGTCCGCGAGCTTGCGCTGGTCGCTTTCGCCCAGCTCGCCGATGACGTAGCTGGCGACGACGAGATCGGCTGGCGAGACTTCAGTGAGGTTGCCGCCGGCATCGCCGGGCAGATAGCGGCACTCCGCCAATCGTGAGCTGTCGCGCGCCAGTTCGAGTGCAAG
The DNA here is from genome assembly GCF_900114915.1 of Bradyrhizobium sp. Rc3b. Lineage (GTDB taxonomy): Bacteria > Pseudomonadota > Alphaproteobacteria > Rhizobiales > Xanthobacteraceae > Bradyrhizobium. Next base: position 19,477 of record NZ_FOUS01000016.1, on the reverse strand, counting down.
CCGGCTCAAGGTGGCGTTGGCGTCGAGCAGGGTAAAATCCTGCAGCGATGGAAAGGCTTCCGCAGCGGCCCAGCTCGCGGTGCCCGGACCTGCGCCGACATCGAGCAACGTTTCCGGGGCGAGATCGGGCGCAATCTCGGTGAGCGCATTGAGGCTGGCGGCCACGGCCGCGTAGGTCGCCGGCATGCGCGCGAGCGCATAGGCGAGCGCATCGGAGTCCGTCTTGATGGTGCCGGAGCCGCCGCCGGCGCGGTAGGCGGTCGAGATTTTCTGCGACCGTTGTGCAGCGTCGGTGCGGGAGAAGCCCTGCAGCTTGCCGTCGAGGGCGGCCTTGAGTTCGGCGGGGAGGGTGGGGGCTATCATCATCCGCAGTCATGCCCCGCGAAGGCGGGGCATCCAGTACTCCGAGACAGTGCCGTCAACCGAGAAGCCGCAGCGTACTGGATCATCCGCCTTCGCGGATGATGACGTCAATGGGTGTGGAACGACCGCAGCGTCACGCCACGTTCTGGTCGAGGATGTCCACCGCTTCGGACAGGCTGACCGACACCAGCTGCGAGACGCCGCGCTCGGCCATGGTGACGCCGAACAGGCGGTTCATCCGCGCCATCGTGATCGGATTGTGCGTGATGATGATGAAGCGCGTGTCGGTCGAGCCGGTCATCTCGTGCAGCAGGTTGCAGTACCGTTCGACGTTGTGGTCGTCGAGCGGCGCGTCGACTTCGTCCAGCACGCAGATCGGCGAAGGGTTGGTGAGGAACACCGCGAAGATCAACGCCATCGCGGTCAACGCCTGCTCGCCGCCCGAGAGCAGCGACAGCGTCTGCGGCTTCTTGCCCGGCGGTTTCGCAATGATTTCGAGGCCGGCTTCCAGCGGGTCGTCGCTCTCGATCAGGTGCAGCGCCGCTTCGCCGCCGCCGAACAGCTCGACGAACAGGCGCTTGAAGTGGTTGTTGACGACCTCGAACGAGGTCAAGAGGCGCTCGCGCGCTTCCTTGTTGAGGCTCTGGATGCCCTGGCGCAGCCGCTTGATGGCTTCGACGAGGTCGTCGCGTTCGGTGACGAGGCCGGTGTGCTGGGTCTCGACCTCGCGCAGCTCCTCCTCGGCGCGCAGATTGACGGCGCCGAGGCGCTCGCGGTCGCGGCGCATCTTCTCGAGGTCTTCCTCGATGTCGTGCAGCGGCGGCAGCTCCGCACCGGGCTCAAGTTCGGCAAGGCCGGCGACGGCTTGCGGCTCGACTTCCAGCATGTCGCGGATCTCGCGCTCGATGTCCTCGAGCCGGCGCCGGGCGCCTTCCATGCGCTCCTCGGCGCGGGCGGTGGCCTCGCGCGAGCTGGAGAGCGCCTCCAAGGTCAGCTTGGCGACGCGATCGGTCTCGGCCATCGCGGTCTCCGCGGTGGCGAGCGCGTCGGCGGCCATGCGGCGGTCGTTTTCCGCATATTCGATCTCGGTGATCAGCGCGCTGCGCTTCTCGGCGAACACTTGCGGCGCGTTTTCGAGCTCGCTGCGCTCGATCGTGAGCTCGGCGATGCGGGCCTGGATGGTGTCGATGTGGGAGGCCGCACTCTCCTTGCGGTTCTGCCACTCGGTGCGCTCGGCCAGGATCGCCTGCACGCGGCGGTCGGCGAGCTCGGCCTCGCGCGCCAGCGCCTGCGCCTCGGCGCGGACCTGGGCGGCCATGCGGCGATGGCCTTCGATGTCGCTGCGGACCGCGGCGAGACGGGTTTCGGTGTCCTCGCTCGACGGCAGCTCGGAAATGCCGGCTTCGGCATATTCATACGCAGCTTCGGCCTCGGCGCGGTCGGCGGCGAGACGGCTGTGCGCTTCCGACAGTGTTGCCTTGCGCGCGGCATGGCGGCTGATCTCGCGCTCGGCGGTGGCATGACGCTCGCGCGCGACGTTGAGCTCGCGCTGCGCGGCGCGCCAGGCTTCGCGGCTGGCGCCTTCGGTGCTGGCCGCCATCTGCAGCTCGGACTCGGCGTTCTCCAGCGCCTGACGCTTGATCTGCGCGTCGATGCGGGCCTGCTCCAGCTCGTTCTCGATGTCGACGAGGCGGGCGCGCTCGGCCAGGCGCCTCGCTGCGCCGGTCGGGGCGTGAGCGGCCGCGACAAAACCGTCCCAGCGCCAGACGTCGCCCTCGGGCGAAACCAGCCGCTGGCCGGTCTTGAGCTGAGAGACCAGCTCGGCACCGCGCTCGCGCGGCACCACGCCGATCTGGGCCAGACGGCGCGTCAGCTCGGCCGGCGCCTGCACATGATTGGCGAGCGGCACGGCGCCTTCGGGCAGCTCCGGATCGCCGTCGGTCTGGCCGACATTGGTCCAGCGCATCGGCGCCGACGGGTCGATCGGGGCATCGAGATCGTCGCCGAGCGCGGCGCCGATCGCCTTTTCAAAACCCTTGTCGACGGTGATGCCGTCGATGATCGGCGGCCACAGATTCTTGGTCTCGCCGTTGAGGATCTTGGAAATCGTGCGCGCCTCGGTTTCGAGCCGCTGTGCGCGCTTGTCGGCCTCGACCAGCGGCGAGCGCGAGGATTCCAGCGTCTGGCGTGCCGCGACGTGGGCGGCTTCGCTCGCTTGCGCTGCGGCTTCCGAGGCGGCCAGCGTCTGCTCCGCGGTCTCGACCGTCGCGGTCAGCTCGTCGAGATCGCCGAAGCCGCCGGTCTCGGCGGCAAGCTTCTGCTCTTCCGCTGCGACGTTCGCGATCTCCTGGTCGAGCCGGGCGAGCTTGTCGCGGTGGGTGCGGACGTTGGCCTCGAGCTGGTTGCGCTTGGCGGTGAGGTCGGCGAGCGCGGTGGTGAGCTCGGCGAACTGCTGCTCGGTTTCGGTCAGCACCGCCTCGGCTTCGCCGACGCGCTCGTCGACACCGGAGCGCTTCTCGACGCGCGACTTGATCTCTTCCTTCAGTTCGGAGTCTTCGGTGTCGAGCCGCTGCAGCGCGACGTCGGCGTCCATGGTCTGCTGCTGGGCGCGCGAGATATCGCCTTCGAACTGGGCGAGACGACGCTCGAGCTCGGCGACGCGCTCCTTGGCGCGCTCTTCCTCGCGGTCGAGCAGCTCGCGGGCATTGGTCAGGCGCTGCAAGCCTGCAGCGGCGCGCGCCTCGGCATCGCGCAGCGCCGGCATTTCGGCGGCGCGGATCGCCTGGATGCGGGCGGCTTCGGCCTGGTGCTGGGTGCGCTCGGCCATCTCGCGGACGGCGATGTCATGGGTCTGGCCGGATTCGTTGACGTCGGCATGCGCGCCGATCCAGCGCAGATGAAACAGCGTAGCTTCGGCCTTGCGGACCTTGGCCGCGACCTCGCGGTAGCGCACGGCCTGGCGGGCCTGCTTCTTCAGGCCTTCCATTTGTCCTGCGAGCTGGCCGATCACGTCCTCGACGCGGGTCAGGTTGGTTTCGGCCGCCTTCAGCCGCAGCTCGGCCTCGTGGCGGCGGGCGTGCAGACCGGCGACGCCGGCAGCGTCTTCCAGCACGCGGCGGCGCTGCTCGGGCTTGGCCTGGATGATCTCGCCGATCTTGCCCTGGTGGACGAGGGCCGGCGAACGCGCGCCGGTGGCGGCATCCGCAAACAGGATCTGCACGTCGCGGGCGCGTACGTCGCGGCCGTTGATGCGGTAGACCGACCCCGCCTCGCGCTCGATGCGGCGGGAGATTTCGAGCAGCTGGCTGTCGTTCATCGCCGCCGGCGCGGTGCGATCGGCATTGTCGATCGTCATCGTCACTTCGGCGTGGTTGCGCGCGGGACGGTTGCCGGAGCCGGCGAAGATCACCGCGTCCATGTCGGCGGCGCGCAGCGACTTATACGAGGTCTCACCCATCGCCCAGCGCAGCGCTTCGACGAGATTCGACTTGCCGCAACCGTTGGGCCCAACCACGCCGGTCAGGCCGGGCTCGATGACGAAGTCCGTGGGCTCAACGAAGGACTTGAAGCCGTGAAGGCGCAGGCGGGTGATTTTCATAAGCACGCATCTCTGTTGGCAGGCGCGAATCCCCCTGCCGGGACACTACCATGGAAGGCAGTGTCGCTATCCGGGCGAGTCGCGCGAGGCGCCTCATGCGGCTGGACAATGGCCGCGGTGCGCCGCGAGGGCAACCGGCGAAAGCCGCTTTTCCCAAGGGATTTATGCCGGGAAAGATACGGCTTTCGAGATGCGAATCAGGATATTGACGAGCGAATCAGCTCTTCAGCAGCGGATTGATCTTCTTGGCGAACTCCTCGAACGAGGTCTCGCCCTTGATCTTCTCGCCGTTGATGAAGAAGGTCGGCGTCGAATCCACCTTCAGAACGTCGCTGGCATATTTCTGGTCGGCGGCAATCTTGTCGAGCAGCGCCTGATCCTTCAGGCAGGCCTCGACCTGCTGCTGGGTGAGGCCGGCCTGCTTGCCGATCCGCGTCAGGGTCTCGGTGGTGTTCTTCACCACCCAGTCGTTCTGCTGGCGGAACAGCATGTCGGTGACCGCGAAGTATTTCGGCCCGTCGCCATTGGCGATGCAGCGGGACAACATCGAGCCGGCGGCGGCTTTGATGTCGAGCGGGAACTCGCGGAAGATGTAACGCACCTTGCCGGTGTCGATGTATTCCTTCTTGATCTTCGGGAACACCTGCTCGTTGAAGGCGGCACAATGCGGGCAGGTCATCGAGGCGTATTCGGTGATGGTGACGGCGGCGTCGTTCGGGCCGAGCGCCATGTCGGGCAGCGATACGGGCTTGGCGACGTCGGCGGCCGACTGCGCCATGGCCTCGGAGACGAACTGCAGCGGCGAGAGCCCGGCGAGCGCGGCAAGCCCGGTCAGCGACAGCATCGTAGTGAAGGCGCGGCGGGTGATGATCAAGGTCGGCTCCCGAATTGGCAAAAATCTCGCCCCAGGGGTCCATGAAGTTCCCGCCCGGGCGGCCTGTCGCTAGCTTGAAACGTAGCTTGAGGCAATGGCGAGCGGTAGAGACGGGTCCAGATTGACCGCGAAATAAGGCTCAATTTCGCTTGATGGCGGCCCCCAGCCGCGCCAGCGCCGTCTTCAGTTGTTCATCTTCGATGTCGCCAAGGCTCTCCGCCACCTTGGCCACCGATTTGGGATCGGGCGGGCCGGGCCGCACCGGCCGCCGGGGGCGCGACAGCGGAGCCTGGCGGAAGGCGAGCTTGCCGACCGCGCTCCAGCCGAAGAAGCGGTTCACGCGCTCCAGGATCACGTCGGCGGAATGCTGGGTCTCCAGCGCCATCGGCCCCTCCACCCGCAGCACCAGGGTCGCCGGCTCCTGCGGCTGGCCCTCCACCGGGCGCGGCCATTGCATCTTCAGCGGCTCGGCATGGGCCGCGATCTCCGGACCTGCAATCTGCGCCCACCGCGTCACCAATTCGCGCGCCGCAAACCCCTGCTTGGCATAGGCCTCGGCAAAGACGTCGTTGAGCAGGATGCCCAGCGGCTTGGCGCTGAGGGGACCGGGTTTGGGAGGGAATTTGGACATGGGTCCTTATAGCACCATGCGCGACGTGTCAGGAACTGACGCCGTCATGGCCGGGCTTTGTCCCGGCCATCCACGTCTCGCCACGAAGAAAGACGTGGATGCCCGCGACAGGCGCGGGCATGACGTGGAGAGACTGATGCGTTGCAGCTAGAGTGAAGGCATGAGCCCTAGATCTGCCCTCAAGGCCAAGCCGGAACCAGTTCAGTCGAAAGTCTCATCGCGTCCGACGCTCCTGCTCCAGTGGTACGACCGCCACCGGCGCCGGTTGCCGTGGCGGGCCGCGCCCGGCGAGACGTCGGATCCATACCGCGTCTGGCTGTCGGAGATCATGCTGCAGCAGACCACGGTGAAGGCGGTCGGGCCCTATTTCGAAAAATTCGTCGCGCGCTGGCCGGATGTCACTGCGCTCGGACGGGCCTCGCAGGATGATGTGCTGCGGATGTGGGCCGGGCTCGGCTATTACTCGCGCGCGCGCAACCTGTACGCCTGCGCGGTCGCGGTGACACGCGAGCATGGCGGCATCTTTCCCGACACCGAGGAGGGGCTGCGTGCGCTACCGGGCATCGGGCCGTACACGGCGGCGGCGATCGCGGCGATCGCCTTCGATCGCCACACGATGCCGGTCGACGGCAATATCGAGCGGGTGGTGTCGCGGCTCTTTGCAGTTGAAGATGAGCTCCCACAGGCGAAACCTCTGATCCAGCAATTGGCGGCGACGCTGCTTGCAAACTCCCGCGCCGGCGACAGCGCGCAGGCGTTGATGGATTTGGGCGCCTCGATCTGCACGCCGAAAAAGCCGGCCTGCTCGTTGTGTCCGCTGAACGAGGATTGCATCGCGCGCGCGCAAGGCACGCAGGAGACCTTTCCGCGCAAGGCGCCGAAGAAGAGCGGAACGCTCAGGCGCGGAGCGGCCTTCGTCGTCACACGCGGCGAGGAGCTGCTGGTCCGCAGCCGGCCCGAAAAGGGCCTGCTCGGCGGCATGACCGAAGTGCCCGGCTCGGACTGGCTCGCCGGCCAGGACGACGCGGCGGCGAAGCTGCAGGCGCCGGCGCTGAAGGGGCTGTCGCGCTGGCACCGCAAAATGGGCGTCATCACCCACGTCTTCACGCATTTTCCGCTCGAACTGGTGGTCTACACGGCGAAAGCCGCAGCCCGCACCCGCGCGCCCGAGGGCATGCGCTGGGTGCCGCTCGCCACCCTTAGGGACGAGGCGCTGCCCAATGTCATGCGCAAGGTCATCGCGCACGCGCTCAACCTTTCAGCGGGCTCGTCCTCCTGACAGCACGCTGGCAGCAGCGCTAAGCTATCGGGTGCGAAACGGAGGCTGCCAATGGTCAAGACCGCGCTCGACAATTTTCCAAGGCCACCCTGTGCGGAGCTGTTGGGATGGCGCCTGTTCGATGCCCGTCCCGAGGAGGGCTGGATCAAGCTCGGCTTCGAGGGCAAGCCGGAGTTCTGCAATCCGGCAGGCTTCATCCAGGGCGGCATGCTCTCGGCCATGCTCGACGACACCATGGGCCCGGCGGTGCTGGTGATGAGCGAGGGCCGGCTCTATACCACCACCATCAGCATGACCGTGAATTTCCTCAGCCCCGCCAAGCCCGGTCCGATCATCGGGGAGGCGACGGTGACGCAGCTCGGCAAGACGATCGCGTTTGTCGAGGCCAAGCTGATGGCGGAGAACGGCACGGTGCTGGCAACGGCAAGCGCGACCGAGCGGTTGCTGGAAGCGGCGAGGGTGGTGCGGTAGTCGTTACCGTCGGGGCCGTGTCGCGGAGTGCTGCGCGCAAGGCTTATACAGCGCCTGAAGTGCTTTGCCGCGCAGCAAGATGAGTTGCGGCCTCAACCCGCCGCGTGCCGCGATCCAACGCTGCACCGGCCCGGGATACATGGAGTATAGGTAATTGGTGGCGTCATGGTCGGTAATCGTCCTTCCGACCGAAATCCCAAGCAGCGTGGAAGCCGAGAGCGGCCTTCGAGGTCACACAGATTTTGTCAGCGGCAACTGCACCGAGAACGATGGTGCACGATGAGGCACAGAGTCCATCGATGATGACGGTCTCTCCGGAAGTGCGCAGGCGCTCATATCTGTCAACATAGGCGTCGATTAGCCCGCCACGATCGCCGGCGATCCGTATCGCCGCATGACTTGCGTGCATTTCGGTCAGCAAGATAGCCGCCGCAAGCAACCCCGCCCGGAACTTCATGATCGCAGCCTCGGTTATTCGCGTCTATCGAATGGACAAATTTCTCTCGCATCCAAGGATTGGCTTAGATCGAAGCGCACCAGCGGGCGGTTGCGGCCGCTCATGGTCTTCAGCCTCGGCCTGAAAGCGCTGGACCAATTCGGGTCTTTGAAACAGACGGGCGTTGATCTAGGTCAATTGGACATGCAGGGCGCGCCAAATGATGGGGCAAGTGCCTGTCCCGTTGACGGCATCACCCTGCGGATAGAACCGGCACTCCAATGACGGGAGGACGCCCATGTTTCGATATGCTCTGGTTGGCTTGGCCGCAGCCGCTCTTGTCGGCGCAAGCCTTGTTCCCGATGACGCACTCGCCCGCGGCGGCCGCGGAGGAGGTGTCGCCTATCGGGGAGGGGGATTTCACGGAGGAGGCGCGCACTACAGAGGCGGTGCCGTTCACGCTGGTCGCTACGGCCGCGCTCACGTCTCCCGGCCGATAGCAGGGTACCCCGTAGCACGTACTGCGGCGCGTAGAGGCGTCTACCGGGGAGCCGCATACGGAGCCGCGGCAGTCGGAGTCGGAGCGGCGGCGGCAGGTGCATACGGCTACTACAACAACCGTTGCTACGATGCCTATGGCAATTGGGTGTGTTCCGGACAGTATGGATATTGATGGGCCGTGACGGACGCGGGGCGGTTGGACAACTCTTACCGCACCGCCTTCAGGCGCTCGCGCTTCGCATCTCCCCTGACGATCGGCGGCTTCGCGTTCAGCGCCTCGACCTGGAAGCCCGCAACGCGCTTGTAGTTGGCGGCGATGTCTTCCAGTTCCTGCTGCGACAGCACGTCGGTGACGACCTCAAAGCCGTCGGGCGCGCGCTCCTCGACCAGTTGCATGACCTGCTCGGGGCCGTTCTTGCGGTTGAGCAGAACGAGGTCGGTGGTCGCGGGCCGGCGCTCGGCCTCATAGGCGAGCAGCGCCGCGGTCGTCGGTCCATGCGCGAGAATCTCGCGGGTGATGGTGCGGGCATCGAGGATGGCCTGCGAGGCGCCGTTCGAGCCGATCGGGTACATCGGATGCGCGGCATCGCCCATCAGCGTGACCTTGCCAAAGGTCCATTGCGAGACCGGATCGCGGTCCACCAGCGGATATTCATAGGCGTGCGGGCAGTTCTTGATCAGGCCGGGCACGTCGAGCCAGTCGAACTGCCAGCTCTCGAACCAGGGCAGAAACTCCTCCAGCCGCGCGGCGCGATTATAGTCCTCGCGCCGCCACTGATAGGTCGGCGGCATGTGGCGCTCGGCGACCCAGTTGATCAGATGGTTGCCCGCCGCGTCCGGCGTCTTGCTGATCGGATAGCAGACGAATTTCAGGATCTCGTGGCCGGCCATGATCATGGTGCGGCCGGTCAGGAAGGCCTTGGAAGGCGTGACGCCACGCCAGAGGATGCGGCCGTTCCAGATCGGCGGGCCTTCATTGGGATAGAGCTTTTCGCGCGCGGCGGAATGAATGCCGTCGGCGGCGATCAGGATCGCGCCGTCGTAACTCCCGGCGGCCTTGCCGGTCGCCCGATCGATGAAGTCGGCGCGCACGCCGTCGGCCGTCTCGGCCCAGCCGGTCAGATGGTGGCTGGTGAGGATGTTGTCACGGCCGAGCCGCTCGATCGCGGTGTCGAGCAGGAGCTGTTGCAGCGTGCCGCGATGGATCGAGAATTGCGGCCATTTGTAGCCGGCCTCCAGCCCGCGCGGCTCGCTCCAGATCGGCTTGCCGTGCTTGGAGAAATAGGCGAGCTCGCGCGTCCGCACTCCGCTGGCGTCCAATCTGTCCATCAGCCCGAGCTCGATCAGCTCGCGCACTGCATGCGGCAGCACGTTGATGCCGACGCCGAGCGGCTTCAGCTCCGCGACGCTTTCGAAGACTTTTGCGGGAACGCCGATCTGGTGCAGGCTGAGCGCAAGCGTCAGCCCGCCGATGCCGCCACCGGCGATGAGTACGGTCATGTCTAAATCCCCTCCGATTGACGGCGTCTTCGCACGGCCGGGCGGCCGTGGGCAACTGCGAAGAGGTCCCTATGGACGGGGCGGCGGAGGGCCGTTAACCTCGGGTTTTCCCCCATGAGGTCCGACATGCTCAAGCTCTACTACGCCACCGGCACCTGCGCGCTCGCAACCTACATCACCCTGGAGGAGGCGGGTGCCGACTACACGGCTGAACGGCTGAGCTTCAAGGACAACCAGCAGAACAGCCCGGACTATCTCAAGATCAACCCGAAGGGCCGCGTGCCGGCGCTGGTGACCGATCGCGGCGTCCTCACCGAGACGCCGGCGATGCTGGCCTATCTCGCGCAGACCTTCCCGAAGGCGAAGCTCGCGCCGCTCGATGATCCCTTCGACTTCGCCCAGGTGCAGTCGTTCAACTCCTACCTCTGCTCGACCGTGCACATCAATCATGCCCACAAGATGCGCGGTCCGCGCTGGGCGACGCAGGAGAGCTCGTTCGCCGACATGAAGGCGATGGTCCCGAAGACCATGGGCGCCTGCTTCGCCCTGATTGAGCAGAAGATGTTTCGGGGGCCCTGGGTGATGGGCGATCAGTTCACGATCTGCGATCCCTATCTCTACACGCTCTCGACCTGGCTCGAAGGCGACAGCGTCGACATCAACGCGACGCCGAAGATCGCCGATCATTTCAAGCGCATGTCTGACCGCCCCGCCGTAGCAAAGGTGATGGCCGCGCAGAAGGCGTAAGAGCCCGGCTCTTGTAGGGTGGGCAAAGGCGCAAAGCGCCGTGCCCACGATCATTTTCCGGCGGCGACAGGTGGTGCGCACGCTCCGCTTTGCCCACCCTACGGGAGCTACCCGGCCTTCCGCTTCTCCAATTCCCGCCCCGTCTCCAGCATCAGCCGCCGCAGCCAGATCGAGCCGGGGTCCATCTGCGCGCGGGTCGGGTAGAACATGAACTGCTCGTCGATCCCGGGGTCGAGCGGCGGGGTCACTGTGACGAGGCCGAGCTGTTTCGACAGTGCCGCGATCAGCCGGCGTGGCACGAAGGCGACGAGATCGGTGCGGGCAGCGACGTGCAGCGCTTCGAGATAGCCTGACACGACCAGCGAGATGTGCCGCTCGATGCCCTTGGCCCTGAGCCAGGTGTCGATCAGATCCTCGTTGCTGCCTCGGATGATCACGCCGACATGGCGCGCGGCCAGGAACGTCTCGCGACGCTTCAGCTTCGCGGCCAAGGGGTGGCCGCGCCGCACCGCCAGCGCGTCGCTGTCGACGTAGAGCAGCTGGCGGTGAAAACCCTTGAAGGCGTTGCCGATCGAGATCACGAGGTCGATGGTGCGGGCGAATTCGGCATGGAAGATCGCCGATCCCCGCCATGGCACGATGTCGATGCGGACGTTGGGCGCGGCCCGCGTCACCTTCTCCATCAGCGGCGGCATCAGCAGCTCGACTGCGAGATCCGGCATCATCAGGCGGAATTGCCGTTCGCTGCGTGCGGCATCGAAGTCATCGGGCACGAACAGGCCGCGCACCTGATCGAGCGCCTGCGCCAGCGGCGCGCGCAGGGCCTGCGCCCGCGGCGTCAGCTCCATCCGTGCACCGGTGCGCACCAGCAGCGGATCGCCAAGTATGTCGCGCAGGCGCTGCAGCGCGTGGCTGGCCGCCGGCTGCGACAGGCCCATCCGGAGCGCGGCGCGGCTGACGCTGGCCTCGCGCAGCAGGGCGTCGAGCGCGGTCAGCAGGTTGAGGTCAAGCGAATTCAAATTCATCAGGCGAATAGATATCATATTCTCTATCGATTTGAGGAATTTTGATGCTGCGGCGATGATCTCCGCGTTCCCACCAAACGGAGATGCCGCCATGAACGCGAGCGCCAACAAGAAACTGATGCAGGATATTTTCGCCGCCGCCGCCAATCCCGATCCGGCCGCGCGCGATCGCGCCCTGTTCGCCGCAAGTCTTGCCGAGGATGCCAGATGGGTCGTGACCGGCCAGTATTCCTGGTCGCGCACCTTCTCGGGCAAGGAGTCGATCCTCAACGATCTGCACGCCTATGTGCGCACCCGCCTGCGCGACCGCACGCGCACGGTCGCCCACCGCTTCATCGCCGACGGAGATGTGGTCGTCGTGGAGGCCAAGGGCGACAATGTCACGCCCGAAGGCGTGCGCTACGACAATGACTATTGCCTGGTGTTTCGTCTCGAGGACGGCAAGATCAAGGAGATCCGCGAGTACTGCGACTCGATCCTGACCGAGCGGGCGCTCGGTTCTTTTCCCCAAGGGGGCGTCAGAGCCGCGGGCTGACCGACTTGAGCATGATCTGGTCCGCCCGCCGGCGACGTCCGTCACCGTGGGCGATGGTCGCGTCGGTCTGGCAAAGACTGGCGGAGATCGTCCGTATCAGGCGCGAGCGGTCTTCGGCGCGCCGTCAGCTCGTCATGATGAGCGAGCGGGAGCTTCTGGACTGCGGGATGTCTCGTTCGGAGATTGAGTACGAGCTGAAGAAGCCCTTCCGGCGGAATTGAAAATATCGAGAGAACGGAGGGATTCAGGGCGGCAATTGCAGCAGGCCACCGCGTAGGCAGGCATGCATCCGGGCGCCCCATGCAGGTATCTATCTGCATGGGTCGCACGCCTTGCGCCAAGGGCGTAGCGCAACTGGCTATAAAATCAGCAGATATTGTGCGCGCCGCTTTGGTGCGCGCGAAAAATGGGAAGGTTCAATTAACGAGTGTCCCCCATTGTGTCGCGGTGCAGCGTGGGTCGCAAAGACGCGCGGCTGCCAGGGTGGTCGTGACGATTTGCCGGACTTGTTCGGCCGCTCGAAGTGAAATGCATCTGGGTGGACAGTGGGAATGCCGAAGTTTCGTTTGCGGATCAGGGGACGCCTGTACGCAGGCTTCATGGCCTTGGTGGCGGTCGGTCTCGCGATGGCGGTGGTTGCCGTCTGGAATTTGCGGGCGGTGCAGGATCAGGTCGCGAGACAATCCGCACTTTCGGACAGCACGGCGCGGGTTTTGGAAATATCGACCCATCTTCAGGCGATCCAGCGGGCCAATCTGCGTTACGTCTACGACGCCAACGAGCCCGCGATGAAAGAGGCGCAAGAGCGGGAAACCGCTGCGATCGAGCTGTTGCGGGTCGGCGCCAAGGGGACGCTCTCGGAGGATCGGCGAGCGCTCTACAACGGCCTCATCGACGACATTGCCAAGATGCGACGCTTGCGTGACAACCTCGGCGACGCCGTCAACGAGGCGAGAACGGGCAAGGCCACGTTGCTGCCGAGCGGCGAAGAGCTGGCCGTCAAGATGGGCAAGCTGGTCGATGCGGCGCGCGCAGCCGTCGACGAAGACACCGCGGCCCTCGTCGCCGACCTCGAATCCAGGATCCTCCTTGTTCGGGTCGCAAACTGGCGTTTCCTGGCCTTGCGCGACGCGCAGGGACCCGCGAATTTCAGGGCGAGCGTAGACCGGGCGGCGCAACGGCTCGCGGCTCTCGAAAAGAGCCCGCAGGCAGTGGAATTGCGATCCACGCTCGCGCCGGTGAAGACCTCGCTCGGCATCTACAAATCGGCGTTCGAGACGACGTCCGCCGCGATGCTTCAGGCCGACGAGATCTACCACAAGAACCTCGCGCCTCTCATCGTCGATAGCGTCGGCAGGCTCAAGGCCGCGGAAACGACCCTGAAGAAGGACTATCAGGACTCGCGTGCGACCGCCGAAGCCGTGATCGCCGGCACGACGACCGTTCAGGAGATCGCCGGCGGCCTCGCCATCCTGTTCGGCGGCATCGTCGCCTTCCTGATCGCCCGCAGCATCGTCGGTCCGCTGGCCTCGATGACGAGCGCAATGGGGCGGCTTGCCGGCGGCAATCTCGAGGTCGAGATTCCCGGGCGCGGCAAGGCCGACGAGATCGGCGACATGGCCAAGGCGATCCAGGTGTTCAAGGACAACATGGTCGAGACCGAGCGCCTGCGCGCCGAGCAGACCGAGGTCGAGGCGCGGCAGGCCGAAAGCCGCAAGAAGGACATGGTCAGGCTCGCTGATCAGTTCGAGCAGGCGGTCGGCGAGATCGTGAACACCGTGTCGTCGGCATCGAACGAGCTCGAAGCCTCCGCCGGCACCTTGACCACGACCGCCTCGCGGGCCCAGGATTTGTCGACGGAGGTCGCCAGCGCCTCGCAGGAGGCCTCGGCCAATGTGCAGGCGGTTGCCTCGGCGACCGAGGAGCTGTCCTCCTCGGTGTCCGAGATTGCCCGCCAGGTGCAGGAATCCGCCCGCATCGCGGTCGAGGCCGTTGGTCAGGCGAGCAGGACCAATGACCGGGTCGGCGCGCTCTCCAAGGCCGCCGCGCGGATCGGCGACGTGGTCGAACTGATCAGCACCATCGCCGGCCAGACCAATCTGTTGGCGCTGAACGCCACCATCGAGGCGGCGCGCGCAGGTGAAGCCGGCCGCGGCTTTGCCGTCGTCGCCTCCGAGGTCAAGGCGCTCGCCGAGCAGACTGCGAAGGCCACCGGCGAGATCGCCCAGCAGGTGTCCGGCATCCAGGCCGCGACGGAGGAATCGGTCGGCTCCATCAGGGAGATCAGCGGCACCATCGAGCGGCTGTCGGAGATTTCGTCGACGGTCGCGGCCGCCGTGGAGCAGCAGGGCGCGGCGACGCAGGAGATTTCCCGCAACGTCCAGCAGGCGGCTCATGGCACGCAGAGGGTGTCGTCCAACATCGGCGACGTGCAGCGCGGCGCCTCCGAAACCGGTTCGGCCTCATCGCAGGTGCTGTCGGCAGCGCGCTCGCTGTCGGCCGACAGCAACCGCCTCAAGCTCGAAGTGGCCAAGTTCCTGAACTCGGTCCACGCCGCCTGAATCCCAAACGCAAAAGGCCACGCGCATGCGCGTGGCCTCGAAGAGCGGCGCGGTGCGCTCAGGCGACCTTGGTCGCCATGTGCCTGAACATGTTGGCGCGCGCCTCGTCGTCCATCTCGGCCTTGAAGGTGAACTTGTCCTTCAGGGCGATCGCGCGCGCAGCCGCCGGGCGGGCCGAGATCTCGTCGACCAGCCGCTTCACGTTCGGGTAGCGCGCAAAGGCGTCGTCGCCGAGCTTGAACGGCAGCATCCGTGCCCAGCCCCACAGCGCCATGTCGACGATCGAATAGCTGTCGCCGACCATGTAGCTGCGCCCTTTGAGGTGAGCGTCGAGAATCTTGTAGTGGCGGTCGGTCTCGTACTGGTAGCGGTTATGGGCGTAGTCGTGGTTCTGGTCCTTCGGCGCAAAATGCTTGAAGTGCACGGCCTGCCCCGAATACGGCCCGACGCCGGTGGCGATGAACATCAGCCATGACAGCGTCTCGCCGCGCACGCTCGCGGCGGGCAGGAACTTGCCGGTCTTCTCGGCGAGATAAAGCAGGATGGCGTTGCTGTCGAACACGATGGTGCCGCCATCGTCGATCGCCGGGACCTTGGCATTCGGATTGATCTTGAGGAATTCCGGCGTGAACTGCTCGCCCTTGCGGGTGTCGACCTTCACCGGCTCGAAGGGCAGGCCGGACTCTTCGAGATAGAGCGCAACCTTGGTCGGGTTCGGCGATCCGTTGAAATAGAATTTGAGCATCGATCTCCCCAATGGTTGTTGCAAGGCGCGAACGCAGCGTCATGGCCGCGCCGCCTGTCTTGCCTGAACCCGTTGCGGGAGGGCAACCGGCGAGTTTGCCGGGCGGTATCTGCGCGCCACGCAGATCAGCCGGCGTAACAAAGGCCGATTGCCGCCGTAATGACCATCGCGGCGCCGACCGCTTCCAGCCGCAGCCCGAGCCGCGTGGCCAGATGCATGTCGGAGGCCCGCGCCGCGCGCTCCGATCCGCGCGCATAGCCGTGAACGATGACGTCGTGATTGAAATTGTCGTGAGCCTCGTTGCTGCTGGCGAGCCCGACGCAGATCACGAGCACGCCGAACAGCGCGAGGCCGAAGAATCCCAGCAGGGCGATCAGGAACATCGGAAACATGCCGAGCAGGAAGATCGGCAGCAGCGGCACCAACAGCAATGTCTCGGACTGTCGTCGCATGGGGCCCACCGGTCAGGACGGGAGCTGACCGGGCAAATCTAGTCCCGACTGCCGCCCCATTCAAGGCGCCGCAGGGTGGGCAAGGGCGCGTTTGCGCCGTGCCCACGTCTTCGCGTCAATTGGGCAGGACGTGGGCACGCTTCGCTTTGCCCACCCTACAAGATCGTGGGAAGCGGCTACTCCGCCGCCATGCCGGCGCGGATTTCGGCGCGGAGCTCGTCGATCAGCTTGAGACCCTTCTTGGTCTCGACGTGCCAGAAGGTCCAGCCGTTGCAGGCTTGCGCGCCCTGCGCCACCGCGCCGATGCGGTGGATCGAGCCGACCTTGTCGCCGAACATGATGGCGCCGTCGGCACGCACCAATGCGCCGAGCTTCTTCTTGGCGTCGAACAGCTTCGTGCCGGGCATGATCATGCCGCGCTCGATCAGCTCGGAGAATGCGACCCGCGGTGCTTCGCGCGCAGTCATGAACGGGGCGAGGCTCTCCTCCGGCAGCGGCTCGACCTTGGCGATGCGGGCTTCCGCGGCCTTCGCATAGGTCTTGTCGCGCTCGAAGCCGATATAGGAGCGGCCGAGGCGTTTTGCGACCGCGCCGGTGGTGCCGGTGCCGTTGAAGGGATCGATCACGAGATCGCCGGGCTTGGATGAGGACAGCAGCACGCGTGCGAGCAGGCCTTCCGGCTTCTGCGTCGGATGCACTTTCTTCCCGTCGGCGCCCTTGAGGCGCTCCTCGCCGGTGCAGAGCGGGATCAGCCAGTCGGAACGTGCCTGCACGTCCTCGTTCGCGGCCTTCAGCACCTCGTAGTTGAACGTGTAGCCCTTGGCCTTTTCGTCGCGCGCGGCCCAGATCATGGTCTCGTGCGCGTTGGTGAAGCGGCGGCCGCGGAAATTCGGCATCGGGTTCGACTTGCGCCAGACGATGTCGTTCAGGAGCCAGAAGCCGAGGTCCTGCATGATCGCGCCGACGCGGAAGATGTTGTGATAGGAGCCGATCACCCAGATCGTCGCCGACGGCTTCATCGCGCGGCGCGCGGCAAGCAGCCATGCGCGGGTGAAATCGTCATAGGCGGAGAACGAATCGAACTTGTCCCAGTCGTCGTCGACCGCGTCGACATGGGATTCGTCGGGGCGCTTGAGATCGCCCTTGAGCTGGAGATTGTAGGGCGGATCGGCGAACACGAGATCGACCGAACCAGCCTGAAGCTTCGACATCTCGGCGACGCAATCACCGAGAATGATGCGATGCGAGGCGGACTCAAAATTTGTGCGGGGCGCCCTTGCAGACGCCCCGCGACGCGACTCTACCATGACTCAAGAACTCTGACTCAGGCGACGCTGTCGGCGACGCGGGACCAAACAACCGACTGACCGTTACATTGAAGCGGCAAAGTAAAAATCGACTTAACCCGCCGCTTTCGTGAGCAGTCCCCGCACCGCGTCCGGCGCGCTGGTCGTCGTGCGCATTCGTCGTGTTTTACAGTGTATTTCGCAATTCTTCGCGTTGCGGGAGCAGTCCCGGCGCCAAAAAAGCCCCAAATTTCTCTCGGAAAAAATTGCTCGACCCTCGGAAAAAATTGCTGGCATCGCCATGTTGCCGCACTAGGCAATTTTTGCCGGCCACGATATTGATAAAGGCAAGGGAAATTTTACGTGTGTGGCGCGTTGAGCTTTCGCGCTCCTGCGCGCCGACGAAACTGAATCGGGGGTCCGGGAATCGGGGGCTCCAAAGGGAAGGCCGCCATGCGTTACGATGACTTCCGCCGCAGCGACGACATCGAGGATCGTCGCGACGAGGGTGGCGGCGGTGGAGGCGGTGGGTTCGGCCTGCCGATGGGCGGCGGCGGGCTCGGCATCGGCACCATCATCGTGCTCGGCCTCGTCGGCTATGCCTTCGGCATCGATCCGCGCATCCTGATCGGCGGCGCCGAGATTCTCACCGGCGGCGGCCAGGCGCCGAGCTATCAGACCGATCGCCAGGCCTCGTCAGGCAAGCGCGGGGCGCCGACGGACGAGATGGGGAGCATGATCTCCGGCATTCTCGGCGAGATCGACGATCGCTGGAGCGAAATCTTCCAGGCCTCCGGCCAGTCCTACACCGGTCCGAAGGTCGTGCTGTTCCGCAACGTCACCAATGGCGGCCGCTGCGGCCGGGCAGAGTCGGCGATGGGGCCGTTCTATTGTCCGCCGGATCGCACCATCTTCCTCGACACCTCGTTCTTCCGCGAGGTCGAGACGCGCTTCCGCGGCTGCTCCGGCAAGTCCGCCTGCAATTTCACCACCGCCTACATCATCGCGCACGAAGCCGGCCATCACATCCAGAACCTGCTCGGCATCATTCCGCGCGTGACGCGGCTGCAGCAGCAGGCGGGCTCGAAGGCGGAGGCCAACGCGCTCCAGGTGAAGGTCGAATTGCAGGCCGATTGCCTGTCCGGCGTCTGGGTCAATCGCGAGTCGAAGAAGCGTCCGAACTTCCTCGAGCCCGGCGACATCGACGCCGCGCTGACCACGGCGAGCGCGATCGGCGACGACACGCTGCAGCGCCAGGCCACGGGACGCGTCGTGCCCGATTCCTTCACCCACGGCTCGGCCGCGCAGCGCAAGCAGTGGTTCATGACCGGCTATCAGCAGGGCACGGTCCAGGCCTGCAACACGTTCGGCGGCGGGCAGTAGTAAGCTATTAGTGGCGTCATCCTGAGGTGCTCGCCACTTGGCGAGCCCCGAAGGATGGCGGAGCCTGCGGCCCATCCTTCGAGGCTCGCCCTGCGGTGCCCTTGCACCGCACGGCGCGCACCTCAGGATGACGGCGGTGGGCAGGAAACAGGAGTGAAGTCGTGGCCTCCATCGACGAAGCAAAACAATTCATCCCGCTCGACATCGCGGTGCTCACCGTGTCCGACACCCGTGCGCTCGCGGATGACAAGTCCGGCCAGACGCTCGCCGACCGCCTTGCCGCAGCGGGCCATCGCCTCGCCGCCCGCGAGATCGTCACCGACGATGTCGAGGCGATCCGCGCCGTCGTTCGCCGCTGGATCGCGGATGCGGGCATCGACGTCGTCATCACCACCGGCGGCACGGGCTTCACCGGGCGCGACGTCACGCCGGAGGCGATCGAGCCGCTGTTCGAAAAGCGCATGGACGGTTTCTCGATCGCGTTCCACCTGCTGAGCCACGCCAAGATCGGGACGTCGACGATCCAGAGCCGCGCCACCGCCGGCGTCGCGGGTGCGACCTACATCTTCTGCCTGCCAGGCTCCCCCGGCGCCTGCCGCGACGGCTGGGACGGCATCCTTGCCGCTCAGCTCGACTACCGCACGCGGCCCTGCAATTTTGTCGAGATCATGCCGCGGCTGGACGAGCATCTGCGAAGGCCGAAGGCGCAAGGCGCGACGGTGTGATTGCTTTCTCCCTTCTCCCCTTGTGGGCCTGTTGCGTTATCGGTCTTGGAGGCTGAGGACATGAGGAGAGAGGGGCGCGGTCACGGCAATTGCCAGCGAGGTCTCTAGTGTTCGCCCTCGGCGGGCGGTTCAGGCCGCGATCGTGGCCCACCGCCTCATGTTGAAGGCGATCGAGGCGAGCAGGACCTGCCCGCTTGCCTTCATCAGACCGACGTAGCGGATGCAAGTCAGTCGCATGCGGCGTTTGAGAGTGGCGAAGGTGGTCTCGACCTGGGCTCGCCGGCGTGCGATGAGGCGGTTGTAGCGTTTGAGCCTTGGCGGCAGTTCCGGATGATGTCTGTTGGGACGGAACGCGATGCGGGGCT
>NZ_FOUS01000005.1:350722-517806 GCF_900114915.1 Bradyrhizobium sp. Rc3b | reverse complement strand
CCGGATCAAGACGCGCGTCTTCACCGAGCTCGCCTGGCACTCGCTGTTCATCCGCACCCTGCTGATCCGCCCCGAGGCGGTCGAGCTGCCGACCTTCGTGCCGGAGCTCACCATCATCGACATGCCGAGCTTCCGCGCCGATCCCAAACGGCACGGCTGCAAGTCGGAGAACGTCGTCGCGATCGATTTCGCCCGCAAGATCGTCCTGATCGGCGGGTCTTATTATGCCGGCGAGATGAAGAAGTCGGTTTTCACCACGCTGAACTATTATCTGCCCGAGCGCGGCGTGATGCCGATGCATTGCTCGGCCAATGTCGGCGCCAAGGGCGACGCGGCGATCTTCTTCGGCCTGTCCGGCACCGGCAAGACCACGCTATCGGCCGATCCGAACCGCACGCTGATCGGCGATGACGAGCACGGCTGGGGCCCGAACGGCGTCTTCAACTTCGAAGGCGGCTGCTACGCCAAGTGCATCAAGCTGTCGCAGGAAGCCGAGCCCGAGATCTTCGCGGCCTCGACCCGCTTCGGCGCGGTGCTCGAGAACTGCGTGCTCGACGAAGATACCCGCGTGGTGGATTTCGACGACGGCTCCAAGACCGAGAACACGCGCTCGGCCTATCCGCTCGACTTCATCCCGAACGCCTCGCGCACCGGCCGCGCGCCGCAGCCGAAGAACGTGGTGATGCTCGCCGCCGACGCCTTCGGCGTGCTGCCGCCGATCGCCAAGCTCTCGCCGGCGCAGGCGATGTATCACTTCCTGTCCGGCTACACCGCCAAGGTCGCCGGCACCGAGCGGGGTCTCGGCAACGAGCCGCAGCCGGAATTCTCGACCTGCTTCGGCTCGCCCTTCCTGCCGCTCGACCCCAGCGTCTACGGCAACATGCTGCGTGACCTCATCGCCCAGCACCACGTCGATTGCTGGCTGGTCAACACCGGTTGGACCGGCGGCAAGTATGGTGTCGGCTCGCGCATGCCGATCAAGGTGACGCGCGCGCTGCTCACCGCCGCGCTCGACGGCTCGCTTCGCAACGTCGAATTCCGCACCGACAAATATTTCGGCTTCGCGGTCCCGACCGCGCTGCCCGGCGTGCCGGCCGAGATCCTCAACCCGGTCAACACCTGGAAGGACAAGGACGAGTTCGACAAGACCGCCCGCGCGCTGGTCGGCATGTTCCAGAAGAACTTTGCCAAGTTCGAAGCCCAGGTGGACGCCGAAGTGCGCGCCGCCGCGCCGGACGTGAAGCTCGCGGCGGAGTAAGTTCTCGCAAGATGTGATTGACGAGAAAGGGCGGCTTCATCAGCCGCCCTTTCTTTTTACGGCCTGAGCATCGTCAGGCTGTCTAGCCCGTGCATTGCTTGCGATATTCTGCGGGAGTCGTACTCATGTGCCGGCGAAAGATCCGGTTGAGATGGCTCTGGTCGGAGAATCCGCTCAACAGGGCGATCTCCTTCAACGCCAGGCGGTCCTTGCGCAGATGTTCGCAGGCGCGCTCCACCTTGCGGGTGAGGACATAGCTGTGCGGCCGCATGCCATAGTGTGCCTGGAATTTGCGGGCGAACTGCACCGGCGTGCAGTTGCAGATGTTAGCCAGTTCGTCGAGCGTGATGTTCCGGGAAATGTTCTGCTCGATATAGTCCTCGATCATTCGCGCATGCGCCGGCCTGAAGGGCCCTTGCGCACAGGGCATCTTGAACTGCACTGAGGCGTATTTTCGCAGGATGTGAATGCTCGCCTGAAGTGCCATGGCATCGTAGCAGAGCCGGCCGCCCGGACCTCCTGCGGAAACCTCCTGCACCATCTGGTCAGCAATCCAGGTCAGGACTGGATCCTCGATCCTGAGCAGATCATGAAGCTCGACGCTTTCGGTATCCCGGTCAAAAGCCTCGCTCGCGGTCTTCGCCATGAGCCTGGGCGAGATGTAGAGATGACTGACTTCGATGTCATGGGACCATCGCCAGTTCGACGCTTCGGCCCGCGTCAGCAGTGTCGTGACGCCGCGGCCGACCCGATCCTGCTTCCAGGATCCGGTCACGCGGCGCTTCATCGCCGTGGTGCCTTCGCGATAGATCACGATCAGAAAGTTATCGGACGGCGGCACCCAGATATCGGAGGGCGCATAGCGGAACACGCGCAGCCGAAAATCGGCTTTTCCCACCGCCGAACTGTCCAGCATCATTTCGCCGGGAGCATAGCGTGGCAGCTCCTCGACCGTGATGAACTGCCCCATCGCGCGAGCCTCCTCCCTGGAGTTTTGGCATGGTCGACTGCTTGTTGTTCTCATTGGCCGATCGGCAAGGCAGCAGCATAGGCCGGATTTGCCATTTGCCAAGCGAGCTCGGGCGAGGTCGGTGCCGGCCTCCGGCTTCATTCAAAGGATTGTCGGTTTTGTTCAAGCCGGGAACGCAGCCCGCCTCATAGCCTCCCTCGCGTCCCGGGCAAGTGCGGAAGAAGGGTGAAAAGCCGCAGGCACTCGCGGGACCGACAAATGACGCGATGCACCACCATCCGAGCGCACGACGGGTGGGGAGGGTCGCGCGCGCTCTGGAAACACCTAGGAGGGAAAAATGGCGGAAACGGCGACCAAACCCAATGGAAGCAATGGCGCGCATGTCACGGCGAAATTCGACGCGGTGGTTGTTGGAGCCGGCGTCGCCGGGCTCTATCAGCTCTACCGTTTGCGCGAACAGGGATTAAAGGTCAGGGCAATTGACGCGGGCGCAGGCGTGGGCGGCACCTGGTATTGGAATCGCTATCCCGGCGCCCGCTTCGATTCAGAAAGCCACATCTACCAGTATCTGTTCTCCGAGGAGCTCTACAAGGGATGGAGCTGGAGCGAGAAATTCCCCGGCCAGCCGGAAATCGAACGCTGGCTCAACTACATCGCCGACCGCCTCGATCTGCGCAAGGACATCCAGTTCGGGACGATCGTCAAAAGCGCCCATTTCAACGAAGCCACACAGCGCTGGCTGGTCACGACCGACAGGGGTGACGTGATCGACACCCAGTTTCTGATCACCTGTTGCGGCATGCTCTCCGCCCCCCACGTATCGTTTCCGGGACAGGAGACGTTCAAGGGGCAGTTGTTCCACACGGCGCGCTGGCCCAGGGAGCCGATCGATTTTGCCGGCAAGCGCGTCGGCGTCATCGGCAACGGCGCAACCGGCATCCAGGTCATCCAGACCATCGCTGGCGAGGTCGGTCATCTGAAGGTCTTTATTCGCACGCCGCAATACATGATTCCGATGAAGAATCCCAAGTACAGCGCGGCAGATGCGGAGGCCTACAAGTCGAAATTCCAACACCTCACGGAGCGCCTGCCGCATACCTTCACCGGGTTCGAATACGATTTCGAGCACGCCTGGGCCGGACTTTCGCCAGAACGGCGCAGGGAGGTGATCGAGGATTGCTGGAACGACGGCTCCCTGAAGCTGTGGATCTCGTCCTTTGCCGAGCTGTTCTTCGATGCCGAGGTCAACGCCGAGATCTCCGACTTCGTGCGCGAGAAGATGCGCGAGCGACTGAAGGATCCAAAGCTGTGCGAAGCCTTGATTCCGGCCGACTACGGTTTCGGGACGCACCGGGTGCCGCTGGAGCAGAATTTCCTCGAGGCCTTCCATCGCCCGAATGTCGAGATCGTCAGCGTCAAGGCCAATCCGATCGAACGCGTGACACCCATGGGTATCCAGACCGCGGACGGGACGATCCACGAGCTCGACGTCATCGTTCTGGCGACTGGATTCGACGCCGGAACCGGCGCGTTGACGCGCATCGATATCAGGGGCCGCGGTGGGCGGTCGCTGAAGGAGGATTGGAGCAAGGATATCCGCACCACGATGGGCCTGCAGGTTCACGGCTATCCGAACCTGTTCACGACCGCGGTGCCGCTGGCTCCGTCGGCTGCGCTCTGCAACATGACCACCTGTCTCCAGCAGCAAGTCGAATGGATCGACGATTGCATCAGGTTCGTGCGCACGAAGAACCTGAAGGTGGTTGAGCCGACCAGGGATGCCGAAGACGGATGGGTGGCGCATCACGATGAGATCGCCAATGCGACGCTGATCGCGAAGACCAATTCCTGGTACCTGGGCTCGAACGTCGAAGGCAAACCGCGCCGCGTTCTGTCCTACTGCGGCGGCGTCGGCGCCTACCGGCAGAAATGCAACGAGGTCGCCGCCAGCGGCTACCTGGGCTTCACCATGAACTGAGTGCTCGCGAAGCGCTGCGTCGACGGAATTCATCCAATCCCAACGGGAGGACAACCATGAGCACGAATTTCGGTGCTGCTGCAGACGCCGTTCTCGACGGTGTCGTTACATCCACGCCGCGCGTGCCCGGCGTCGTCGCGATGGTGACGGACCGTTATCGCAACATCTACGAAGGTGCTGCGGGAAAAAGGCGCCTTGACCAGCCCGCCGACATGACGGCCGACAGCATCTTTGCCATCTTCTCCACGACCAAGGCGATCACCGGCACGGCCGTGCTGCAACTCGTCGAAGAGGGCAAGCTCGATCTCGACGCACCGGCCAAGCGCTACGCGCCGGACATCGGCAAGCTCCAGGTCATCGAGGGCTTTGATGCCGCGGGTGAGCCGATGCTGCGGGCGCCCAAGCGGGACATCACCACACGGATGCTGATGACGCATACCGCCGGTCTCAGCTACGATTTCATCAACCGCACCTATAACCGCCTCGCCGAAGAGAAAGGGCAGCCCAGCGTCATCACCGCTTCCAAAGCCTGCCTGATGACGCCGCTGCTGTTCGATCCCGGCGAGCGTTGGGACTACGGCACCAATCTCGACTGGTGCGGCCAAATCGTCGAGGCCATCGCCGGGCGCCGGCTTGGCGAGGTTTTCAATACGCGCATCTTCGAGCCGCTCGGAATCAAGAATATGACCTTCGAGCTGACGGAGGCCATGCGCGGCAAACTGGCCGGGATCCACGCGCGCGGCGCCGACGGCTCGTTGACGCCGATGGATTTCGAGCTCCCCGCCAACCCTGAAGTGCATATGGGTGGCCACGGCCTTTACGGCACGGTCGGCGACTACATGCGTTTCATCCGGATGTGGTTGAATGACGGTGCCGGCGAGCATGGCCGCGTGCTGAAGGCGGAGACCGTGCGCATGGCGGAGAAGAATCATCTCGGAGACAAGAAGGTGACACCGATCACCGGCGTCATCCCAGCGCTGTGCAATGATGCCGAGTTCTTCCCGGGCCAGTCAAAGTCCTGGGCGCTGTCCTTCATGATCAACGACCAGGAAGCACCCACCGGGCGTCCCGCCGGCGCCCTCGGCTGGGCAGGCCTTGCCAATCTGTTCTATTGGATCGACCGGCAGAACGGGTTCGGCGGGTTCTGGGCCACGCAGATTCTTCCGTTCGGCGATCCAACGTCGTTCATCGGCTATATGAATTTCGAGACGGCGTTTTATCAGAGCCTGAGGCAGCGAATGGCGGGTTAGGAACCCCGGCAAGAGCGGGACGAGGGGTGGAGAGAGCTCACGCCTTGAAATACGCAATCTGCGTCGTGGTCGCCAGCAGCCTTCCGTTCGGCGACCACAGCTCGGCGTTCTGGTCGGCGTAGCTCTTGTGCATGATCTTCGAATCGGCCGTCGCCAGCACGCGCGTGATTTCCTCAGCCGCGAGCTCTTCGCTTTCGGTGTGGAAATAGGTCGTCAGCGACACCGTGCCGAACGGCACCAGCTCGCGCCGCGCGTGGAAGATGCGGCCGAAGAAGGCGTCAGACATCGACATCAGCGACAGCATGTCGAGCTTGCGCGGCGTGCGGTCGCTGATCCAGATTTTTGAATAGGTGCTGGCGGGTTCGGCCTGCGCTGGGCCGATCCGCATCTCGCCCTCGACGAAGCGGAATTCATACTGGTTGGCCCAGGACGCCGCGATCTTCGGAAACGGCAGCGTCTCCTCGAACGGCTTTGCATCGGGATATTGCGCCACCCGGTGCTCCCAGGACGGCCGCCGCTCGGCGAACACCGCGGTGGCGAGCGTTGCGACCTCGCCGCCGCCTTGGCTGAGCTCGACGCTCCAGTGCTGGCTGGAGCGGTTGGCCTTCACCAGCCGCACGTCGAGATCGAACGGCCCCTTGGCGATCGGCGCGCAATAATTGACCGTGAGCGCGAGCGGATCGCCGGCGCGTTCCGGGTGGTCGATCAGCGCGCGCAAAATGGTCGCGGC
This sequence comes from Bradyrhizobium sp. Rc3b, assembly GCF_900114915.1. Taxonomy (GTDB): domain Bacteria; phylum Pseudomonadota; class Alphaproteobacteria; order Rhizobiales; family Xanthobacteraceae; genus Bradyrhizobium. The sequence goes on along the minus strand of NZ_FOUS01000005.1, from coordinate 511,620 downwards.
GGTGGCGCCGCCGAACGGACCGACGAAGGCCCAGTAATCGTCGCTGGTGTGCCCCTGCCAGCTGGAGTCGCCGGCAGTGACGCGGGTGGCATCGTCGAAGGGATGGGGAAGTTTTGCGTGCATTTTCGTTTCCGTCTGTCATTCCGGGGCGATGCGATGGGACCGCGTAGCGCGGGACCGAGCATCGAATCCGGAAGCTCGAGATTCCGGGTTCGGCTCTGCGAGCCGCCCCGGAATGACGGTCGTCATATCACAGCCATCGCGTGGCTGTGCAATTACCTGTCGGGTAACGCTTCCACGCCGCGGAAAAATCAGCCCGCGGCGTCGCGCAGGTTGGGCAGCAACGGCGTGGTCGGATTGACCGGCACGTTCCAGATCTCCTCGGCATATTCGCGGATGGTGCGGTCGGAGGAGAACCACGCCATGCGCGCGACGTTGAGGATGGAGGCGCGCGTCCAGGCCGGCGCCACCAGCCAGCGCGCATCGACGCTGCGCTGCGCCTCGTAATAGGAATCGAAATCGGCGCTGACCATGTAATGGTCGAGATAGCGCAGCGCGTGCGCGATCGATTCAAAGCGGCCGGGATCGCCGGGCGAGAATTCGCCGGTGCCGATCGCATTGATGGCGCGCTGCAGCTTCGGCGAGTTGCGGATCAAGTCGGAGGCGTCCAGCCCCTGCTTGCGCCGGATCATCACGTCGCCGGCCTCCATGCCGAAGATCGCGATGTTCTCCGCGCCGACATGGTCGCGGATCTCGATATTGGCGCCGTCGAGCGTGCCGATGGTGATCGCGCCGTTCAGCGCCAGCTTCATGTTGCCGGTGCCGGAGGCCTCCATGCCGGCGGTCGAGATCTGCTCCGACAGGTCGGCCGCGGGAATGATCACTTCGGCGAGGCTGACATTGTAATCGGGCAGGAAGACCACCTTGAGCTTGCCGCCGATCGCGGGATCGTTGTTGACGACCTCGGCGACGTCATTGATCAGCTTGATGATCAGCTTGGCGTAGCGATAGCTCGCGGCAGCCTTGCCGGCGAAGATCTTCACCCGCGGCACCCAATTGCCATTGGGGTTGTCCTTGATCGCCTGGTACAGCGCGACGGTCTCGATGACGTTGAGCAGCTGGCGCTTGTATTCGTGGATGCGCTTGATCTGCACGTCGAACAGCGCGGTCGGGTCGACCTTGATGCCGAGCCGTTCGCCGATCAGGCGCGCCAGCGCGGTCTTGTTGTGAAGCTTGACGCTGCGGAACTTCTTCTGGAATTCGACGTCGCTGGCGCGGGCCTCGATCAGCGAGAGCTGGGTCGGATCGTCGAGCACCGCCTCGCCGCAGGTCTCGCGCAACAGGTCGGTCAGCTTCGGATTCGCCAGCATCAGCCAGCGCCGGAAGGTGATGCCGTTGGTCTTGTTGGTGATGCGGCCGGGATAGAGATGGTTGAGGTCGTGGAACACGGTCTCGCGCATCAGGTCCGAATGCATCCCCGAGACGCCGTTGATGCGGTGCGAGCCGACAAAGGCGAGCTGGCCCATGCGCACGCGGCGCCCGCTCTTCTCGTCGATCAGCGAGACCGAGGCGCGGAAGTCGATGTCGCCGGGGCAGCGCGCTTCGGCCAGCGCCAGATGCTGCACGTTGATGCGATAGATGATCTCCAGATGCCGCGGCAGCAGCCGCTCGAACAGCTCGACCGGCCAGGTCTCCAGCGCCTCGGGCAGCAGCGTGTGGTTGGTGTAGGAGAGGGTGGCGACCGTGATCTTCCAGGCCTCGTCCCAGCGGAAATTGTGCAGATCGACGAGGATCCGCATCAGCTCGGTGACGGCAAGGCTCGGATGGGTGTCGTTGAGCTGCACCGCGACCTTGCTCGACAGGCTGCGCAGCTGTCCGTCGGACGCAAGGTGCCGCTTGACGAGATCCTGCAGCGAGGCCGAGACGAAGAAATATTCCTGGCGCAGGCGCAGCTCGCGGCCTGCCGGGCTCTCGTCGTTCGGATAGAGGAATTTGCAGATCGCTTCCGCGCGCGACTGCTCGGCGGTGGCGCTGACATAGTCGCCCTTGTTGAAGGCGTCGAGCTTGAGCGGATCGGGCGAACGCGCCGACCACAGGCGCAGCGCGTTGACGTGCTGGCCCCGCCAGCCGACGATCGGCGTGTCATAGGCGATCGCCTGCACGGTCTCGCCCGGATGCCAGATCGCGCGGTCGCGGCCCTTGTCGTCGACATGCTCGACGCCGCCGCCGAAAAAGATGTCGTAGATCACCTCGGGGCGCTGCAATTCCCAGGGATTGCCGAAGCTCAGCCACTCGTCGGGATATTCCTGCTGCCAGCCCTGGTTGATGATCTGGCGGAACAGGCCGTAATCATAGCGGATGCCGTAGCCGATCGCGGGGATCGACAGCGTCGCCATGCTCTCCATGAAGCAGGCGGCAAGGCGCCCGAGGCCGCCATTGCCGAGCGCAGCGTCCGGCTCGCATTTGCGCAGCTCCGGCAGCGAGACGCCGAGATCGCCGAGCGCGACCTCGAAGATCTTGAGCAAGCCCATGTTGTTGAGCGCGTCGGTAAAGAGACGGCCGATCAGGAATTCGAGCGAGAGATAATAGACGCGCTTGCGGCCCGCGTCGTAGCTGTGCTTCTCGGCCGTGAGCCAGCGATGCACGACACGGTCGCGCAGCGCCAGCGCCGCGGCCTGGTACCAGTCGTGCCTGGTCGCCATGCCGGCATCCTTGCCGATGGCAAGGCGCAGCTTCGCCAGGATCGCGCCCTTGATCTCAGCCAGCGCGAGCTCGTCGATCGGCTGGCCGGGGGCGGGAAAACTGGGCTGGAACGATTGATCTTGCAAAGCCGTCACTTCCTGGTCGAACACACCACTAACCCTTACGCGTCTTGCCCCTGCACCGGAACTGCCACTGGAGCGGCCGTGCACTGCGCTGGCGCAAATTTATGCAAGGAACGGGCCGTTTGGGAACCCGGGCGAGCACGGAGAAACCGGGATTCGGTGCTAGATTGCGGATCAAATCAGCCATCAGTGTGGAGGAACATTCCCATGAGACTGCTGACGCGACTGCTGATCGAGATCGCCGCGGCGGCCCTGCTCGTCGTCTGCATCGGGACCCTCAGTGCCGCGTTTGCCGCCGGCAAGCCCGGTCGCAGCGCCGATGGCCTCAGCTGCGGCTTCACGGTCCCGCAGAATGCCTCGCCCGCGGCCCGCTGCGCCGCCATCAAGCGCCAATGTGGCGGCAAGTTCTATGCGAATGCGTGCGGCGACAGGCTGATGTCCGCGGCGAACTAAGAGACCGTCCGATATTCTGCGAATTCAAGCCGCCTTCGCCTGCACTGCATCGCAAAACTCGGCGAGACGATCTGCAAGTCGCAGCGTTGCCGGGCTCGCATCGGGCGAGGCCATCAGTGCGACCTCGGTCTTGTTGATCGGCGCAAAACCATCTTTCGCCGTCAGCACGCGGTGGTCGGACTGGATCGACATCTCCGACAAGATGCTGAGGCCCATGCCGGCGGCGACCGCGGCCTGGATCCCGGAGAGGCTCGACGAAGAATAGGCCATGTGCCAGGCACGGCCGATGCTTTCCAGTGCGTGGATGGCGCCGGCCCGGTAGAGGCAGCCGGTCGGAAAGCCGATCAGCGGCACGGACGCGGCGTGAACATCGACCGGATGGCTCTTGCTGGTGACCCAGTGCACCCGCTCCGGCCACACCGCGATGGCGCCCTTCTCGCCGGCCGCACGCTTGAACAGCGCAAGGTCGAGCTCGCCGCGTTCGAGATCGCGCGCCAGATGCTTGCTCTGGTCCGCGCGCACGTCGAGCCGCAGGCCCGGATGCGAGCGCGCGAACGCGCCCAGTAATTTGGTCAGCCGGTACGCCGCGAAATCCTCGGGGATGCCGAGCCGGATCGCGCCTTCGCCATCCGGCTGGCGCAGCACGTCGCGCGCCTCCTCGGCGAGCGAGAGCAAGCGCCGCGCATAGGAGAGCAGCCGCTCGCCGGCCTCGGTCGGGCGCACGGTCTTGCCGTCGCGGTGCAGCAGCACCTGGCCGATATCGTCCTCCAGCCGCTTGATCTGCTGGCTGACGGTCGACTGCGTGCGATGGACGCGCGCGCCGGCGCGGGTGAAGCCGCCGGCCTCGACCACCGAGACGAAGCTGCGCAGCAGCTCGAGATCGAGCATGGCCGCCTCCATTCGAAAATCCACTGGCGTGGAGTTAATCATTTAATTTCCAAATGACAAGCGGACTCCCTAGATCGAGGCTCAGGAGAATGCCCCCATGTCGCTCGCCCCCTCGATTTCGGCCCCCCGCACCCGCTTCAACACCCTGCCGCTCGCCATCGGCCTGTTCTGCCTGCTCTGGAGCTACGCCTTCGTCGCCGGCAAGATCGGGGTCACCCATTGCCCGCCGTTGATCCTGCTCGCCGCGCGCTTCTCGCTCGCCGGCATTTTGATCCTGGGCGCCACGCTGATCCGCGGCGACAGCTGGTCGTTAACCTGGCGCGATGCGGCGATCTTCGCCGTGCTAGGGATTGCCAACAACGCGCTCTATCTCGGCCTCGGCTACACCGGCCTGCAATCGGTCTCCGCCGGCCTCGGCGGCCTGATCGTATCGGCCAATCCGGTCTTCACCGCGGCGCTCGCGACCCTGCTGCTCGGCGAGAGCATGACCTTGCGCAAGGCCGGTGGCCTCCTTCTCGGCATCGCCGGCGTGACCTTGATCGTCTGGCATCGCCTGTCGGTCGGCACGGATTCCCTGCACGGCATCGTCTTCACGCTGGCTTCGCTCGCTTCGCTGGTCGCTGGCACCATCCTGTTCAAGCTGCTCGCGCCGAAGGGCTCCTTGTGGATCGGCAATGGCGTGCAGAACCTCGCGGCCGGCCTCGCACTTTCGCCGATCGCGTTCAGTTTCGCCGACGTGCACGCGATCGACTATACGCCGGGCCTAATCGGCGCCTTTGCGTTCCTCGTGCTGGGCGGCTCGATCCTCGCCTACTGGCTCTGGTTCCATCTCCTGAAAGTGTGCGGCGCGACCGCCGCCAGCGCCTATCATTTCCTGATGCCGCCGCTCGGCATGCTGTTCGCGTATCTCGTCCTTGGTGAGCACGTCGAGGCCCGTGATTTGTTGGGCATCATCCCGGTTGCGCTCGGCATCTACCTGGTGACGCGCCCTGCAAAGCCTGTCTCGTAAGAGGAGAGTTCTCTCGTGCCCATTTCCATCACCCTGATAGGCGGCCCGACCGCGCTGATCGAGATCGACGGCTTCCGCCTGCTCACCGACCCGACCTTCGATGCGCCCGGCGCCTACCAGCTGCCGCATGTGACGCTGGAGAAAACCATCGGTCCCGCGTTGAAAGCCGATGCGATCGGCCCGGTCGATGCCGTGCTGCTCAGCCACGACCAGCATTCGGACAATCTCGATCATTCGGGCCGCGACTATCTCCATAAGGTCAAGCGCGTGCTGACGACGGAGGCGGGCGCGAAGCGCCTCGGCGGCCATGTCGAGGGCCTTGCGCCCTGGAGCACGACGCATCTGAAGGATAGCGACGGCAACACTCTGACCATCACCGCGACGCCGGCGCGCCATGGCCCGGCTGGCATCGAGCCGCTGTCGGGCGACGTCATCGGCTTCGTGGTGGCGTCCAGCCGGAAGGACACCAGCACGGTCTATGTCAGCGGGGACACCACCTGGTTCGACGGCGTCGCCGAAGTCGCGCGCCGCTTCAAATGCGGCGTGGTGCTGCCCTTCGCCGGCGCCGCGCAGACGCGTGGGCCGTTCCATCTCACCATGGACACCAACGACACCATCGAAACGGCGCGCGCCTTCCCCGATGCGACGATCGTGCCCGTGCATACCGAAGGCTGGGCGCATTTCCGCCAGAACAGCGAAGATCTGCGCAAGACGTTCGACGTGCTCGGTTTCGGAACGCGGCTGCGGCTGCTGGAGCCGGGCGTGCCGACGGTGATCCAGGCGCCGTGAGCCCCACTGTCATGCCCCGGCTTGACCAGGCTTGACCGAGGCATCCAGTACACCGCGGCGGCCGTTGCGAGAGCGAGCTCCCTAACGCCGGCCTCTGGAATACTGGATCGCCCGGTCAAGCCGGGCGACGACGAGCGGAGAGAGTGGCGCGCGCCGCAATGACGGCAACTAATCCTTCCGGAACACGATCGACGCCATCCATCCCGTCATCAGCGCCATCGCGGCGGTGACGAGGCCATAGATCAGCCCGTTGTGCCGGGCGGTGGTGGCGACGAATTGCTCGAAGCCGACCTTGACGATCTCGAACGCGGTCTCGGTCTTGCTGATGAACGCGCCGTTCGCGAACAGCTTGATCTCGACCTCGTAGGTGCCGATCGGCACCTCCGCCGGCAGCGGAATGCCGGTGCGGAACAGGGTCGGCGTCAGGAACGTGACGGCGCTCGGATCCTCGCGATAGAGCCCGCGCTGGGTACGCAGGCGGATGAAGGCCGAGCGGAACGCGTCGTTCGGCACCACGTCGGCATAATCGCCGCCGACCCGCTGCGTCAGCAGCACGTTGTTCAGCCCGATCTGCTGCCGCCGTGCGATCTCGGGCGAGGTGATCGCGTCGAAGGAGCGGTTGGCGAACAGCGCCAGATAGCTCGGCACCTGCAGGAACTGCCGGTAGTCGGTGTTGATCCAGATGCCGAAGGTGCGCTCCTTGCGCCGTGTCACCATGTCGGCGCGCGGGCCCATCACGGTGACGACGAGGTCATAGGCCGTGCGATCGGCGGACGTTGTCGCATCTTTCTCCACCGAGCCGAACAGCACCAGTTCCTCGCCGGAATAGTTCGGGGTCACCGTGACGCGGTGGTTTGAGACCGATACGATCAGACGCTCGGCGCGCGCGGCGGAGCCGAGCAGCAGGACGAGCAGGAGTGCGAGAGCTGCGCGCATCATCCGCTCACTCCCAGCTCGCGGATGGTGAAGAGATCCTCGGGGCGGATCACCAGCTCGATCGCGAAGCGGACGCCGACCGAGAGGATCAGGAGGCCGAGCAGCAGCCGTAGCTGCTCGCCGCGGATCTTCTGCCCGGCGCGGACGCCGAACTGCGCGCCGGTGACGCCGCCGACCATCAGGATCAGCGCCAGCACGGCGTCGACGAGGTGATTGGTCACCGCGTGCAGCATGGTCGCGAACAGCATCGTGACGAGCGTCAGCACCATCGAGGTCCCGATCACCGTCGAGGTCGGCACCCTCAACAGATAGATCATGATCGGCACCAGGATGAAGCCGCCGCCGATGCCCATGATGGCGCCGATGAAGCCGATCATGATGCCGACGATCACCACGGGGATGACCGAGAGATAGATCTTCGAGCGCTTGAAGCGCATCTTCAGCGGCAGCCCGTGGATCCAGTTGTGCGTGCGGCGTGGCGGCAGCGCGCCGCGCCGGGTCCGCATCAGTGCGCGCAGCCCTTCCGAGAACATCAGGCTGCCGACGGTGCCGAGCAGCACCACGTAGGAGAGCGCGATCATCAGATCGAGCTGGCCGAGCGCACGAAGCTGCGTGAAGGTCCACACGCCGAGCGCCGTGCCAGTGACGCCGCCGCAGAGCAGGACGCTCGCCAGCGCCGGATCGATCGCACGCCGCCGCCAATAAGACAGCGCGCCGGAAAAGGAGGAGGCCGCGATATGGCTCGTGACCGAGGCGACCGCGACCGCCGGCGTGATGCCGATGAAGATCAGCAGCGGCGTCATCAGGAAGCCGCCGCCGATCCCGAACATCCCCGAGACGAAGCCGACCGCGGCGCCCATGGCGAGCACCAGGAAGACGTTGACGGGAAGATCGGCGATCGGAAGATAGAGCTGCATCGAAGGACCATACGCCGGCGAGACGGATCGATTGTCGCGGAATGCTCGCGGGAAGGTCGGAACGATTGCCGCGCCCTTCAATAGCGGAATTCGGAGCCGGGAGGGACCCGGAATTTCGGGCGTGGTGAATGTTGACGAGGGTCGTGAACGAGGCCCCGATCGTTGCGATAACGCGAGATGCGCTCCCTCCCCCGCTTGCGGGGGAGGGTTGGGGGGAGGGTGCCTCCTCTCGCGAGAACCCCCAAGAGGCGAGAGCCCTCACCCGCGTCGCTTCGCTCCGCGACCTCTCCCGCAAGCGGGAGAGGTGCACCGCGCGCGCGGCTCGTTCTGTCTGTCTAAAGCAATTCGCCTTTAATGCGCAGCCGAGGCCGAGCGCTTGGTCGCGACTTGCTTCGGCGCCGGCTTTGCATTCGCCTGCGGCGCGCTGTCCCAGCCGCCGGCGGGCGCCGTGACGTTGACGGCGTCGTCGGGCTGCGGCTCGGCGCTGAAGGTCTGGATCGCGAGCTTGGCGGCCGCGAGCGATTGCGGGTCGAGACGCTTGGCGACGTCGTCGCGCTTGCCGGAGGCGTCCGCATCACCCTGGGCAGCTGCGAGGCTGAACCATTTGTAGGATTCGGCGAGGTTCTGTTCGACGCCGATGCCGCGGGCATAGAGGATGCCGAGGTTGAACTGGCTGTCGGCAACGCCGCGATCGGCGGCCTTGCGGAACCATTGCGCCGCGCTCTTGTAGTTGGCGCCGCGTCCGCCGCCGTCGGCATCGAGCACCGCGAGATTGTGCATTGCCTTGGCGTTGCCGCGCTCGGCGGCCTGGGTGTAGTAGCGGCGGGCGATGTCGGCGTCCTTCTTCACGCCGAGGCCCTTCTCGTAGAGCGTGCCGAGGCGGAAGGTCGCCGGCACCACGCCGGCCTGCGCCGCGCGGTCGTACCATTTGGCCGCTTCGTCGTAATTCGTGGCAACGCCCTTGCCTTCGGCAAAGCGCAAGCCGATCTCGTAGGCCGCGGTCGCATCGCCCTTCATCGCGGCGGTGCGCAGTACCGGGCCGCCGATGCCGTCAGGCAGCTTTTCGCTCGGCGGCACCTGGATCATGCCGAGCTTGGCGCGGCTCGTGCCCGACAGCGCGCCGGTGACGTCGCTGCTCGTGGCAGGCGGCGGCACGGATGCGGCGGGCGGCGGCGGAATTTCGACCGAGGCCGAGTTGCCTGAATTGGCGGCGGGAGCCGGCGCGGCGTTGTTCTGGGACTGCCGTCCAATCGGCGTCGGCGAGGTCATCGATGGCGTGACCTGCTCGGGCGTGGCGGGCTTGTTCTCGATCACCGGCGGTGGCGGTGGGGCCTGCGGCGCGGGCTGGCTCAACGTATTGTCCATGGCCTGCGGCGCGGGCGGCGCGCTGCCCTCGAGCAGGTTCATCGCCATCTTGAAGGTGCCGAGCACGATCACGACCACGCTCGCGCCGACCAGCAGCGAGCGGATCTTCGAGGTGATGGTCGAGCTGCCGTCCTTGCCCTTGTCCTTGCCGCGATCGGCGCCGGCCTTCGCACCACCCTTGGCGCCGCGCGCCGGCTTTTCCGGCTGCGCGGCGGCGGCCTGGGCGGCGCGGCGGGCGGCCGCGATGAAGCTCGACGACGACACCGGCTCTTTCGGCGCGGCGGGAATGTCGCTGATCGCGCTCTCGGAGGCGGCGATGCGCTCCGACGGCGTGGCGAGGCGTCCACCCGGCCGTGTGCCCGGCTCGAGCGGATGATCCGGCGGCAATTCCGGCGCGAGCGCGGTGCGCGCGGGCGCCGTGTGCGGCTCCAGGATCTCGCTGATCGCGCGCGGCGGCACCGGTGGTGCCGACGGAACCGGCGGCGGCGCGGCGGGGCTAGCAGCATGGAATTCACGCGGCGCGGCGGAGAAGGCGGCTTGGGCGAAGGCGCCGTGGGCCTGTTGCTGCGCGTGGGCCTGTTGCTGCGCGGCGGGGTTCGGCAGCTCCGGCTTCGGATCGTATTTCGGTTGCTGCTGGGCTTGCGGCCGCGGCTCACGCGCCATCGGCGGCGCGGGCTCCATGGGAGCGGCCATCGGCATGGGCATTGGCGCGGGGGCCGGCGGCGCGGTGCGCACCGCGCGCAGATCGCCCTCGATCATGGAGAGGCGATCGACGACATGGCCGAGCGCGCTATGGACGGCGTCGAGCGAGTCCTGGGTGCTGCGGTTGGTCTCGGCCTGGCTGAAGCGGATGTCGGACAGCTCGCGCTTGACCAGATCGACCACGCCGGAATCGGCCGGTGCTGCGGAGCTGCGGCTCTCGGCCAGCGCGGAATAGGTCGCCTGCTGCCGCTCGAGGTGACGCAGGATGTCGTGCAGCCCGTCCTCGACGCGGCTCAAATTGCCGTTGCGCGGATCGGCGGCGGCTTCGATCCGCTCCAGCAAATACGAGACGCGCTGTTCGAGATGCGCAAAGGTCGAGGCCGAATCGTTGCCGACCTGCATGCGGTCGAAGCGGTCCGACAGCGCGCGGATCGCCGATTCCAGGTGCTCGGTGCTCTCGGCCGGCTGAGGCCGCTCGCGCGTTTCCAGCGCCGCGGTGAGCGCCGCAATGCGCTGCTCCAGCACCGCAAAGCTGTCGCCCTGGCCGGAGGCGCGGGTGACCTGGTCGACCTTGGACGACAGCAGCTGCACGTCTTCGGACAGGCGTGCCAGCGCTTCGTTGGACGCGACGTTGGAGACGATGCCGCGCAGGGCGGTGATCGCGCCTTCGAGCTGGCGCACCGTCGAGGGATCGTCATTGGCGCGCAGGATCAGGTCGAGCTTGGCGCCTAGATTGCGGATCGCCTCGTCATAGCCGGTGAGCTGCTCGGCCGGTGTCAGCGTGCGCAGCACCTGCTTGATGTCGGACAGCGCGTGCTCGATGCCCGACAGGACCTGGCCGTCGGTGCCGTTGGAACGCGTCTCGTCGATCCGGCGATGCAGCGAGCGGATTTCGTTCTCGATCGATTCGATCGCGCGCCGCGGCATCGCCTCGGTGATGGCGGCGCGGATCTCGGCAAGCTCGCTGCGGAAGGCGTTGATCGCCTGCTCGGTATTGTCGGGGCGCTGCAGCGACTCGATCTGGCTCGTGATCTTGAGCAGATGGCGCTCGAGCGCGGAAAAATCCGGCCCCGGCTGCGGTGGCGGCGGAGCATAGGCAGGCGCGGGTGGCGCCATCGGAGGTGCGTAAGGAGCGGCCCAGGGAGCAGCATTGGGCGCGATCGAGGGCGCGGCGCGCGGCGGCATCTGCCGCGGCGTGAAGCCGTCGAGCTCGCTCTGCCGCGCGGTGATCTCGGCGACGGCGACGTCGAACGAGGCGGGGCTCAGGGGCGGGGCGTTGCGATAGACCTGCGCCGCCGCGCGCTCGACCGCATCGGCCTGGCGCTGGCGCGTGTCGGCCGGCGCCGGGCGCGGAGCCGGGGGCTGCTGCGGTTGAGGCTGCGGCCGGGAGATTTGCGACAGCCGCGCATCGAGACGCGAGATCGCATCGTTGAGCTGGCGCGCGACGCCCTGCTCGCGCGAGGCGTCTGGCCGCGAAGGGTCCTGCCGCGACGAATCCTGTCGTGACGAATCCTGTCGTGAAGTATCTTGGCGCTGCGCGGGCTTGGAGATCCGCTCGATCTGCTGGGTGATCGCGTCGAGCCGCTGGTGGATGTCGGCGACTTCGCGGCTTTCCTGACTCGGTCCCCGGGTTTGAACGTGCGGGGCTTGCGGACGCTGGTCGTAAGGTTCGCGAAAGTTCGGGGGAGCAGTTTCGCCGAGGGTGGAGTTCAGCCAATCGTTGAGTGACATGCCGGCGCGACGCGCAGCAGCTTCGGCCCGCTCCCTGACGGATGGATCGATGCCGTCAACACTCCACGATACGCGCGAATTCATGACTCTGTCCGGTTCCGACTCCGGCGCCCCACCCGGCGCCTCCAGCCTCCCCTCGCGTGCCGGTTGCAAAGACAATCGGATTTGGCGCGGGTCGTCTGCCTCGAAAACCGACTTTTTCCTGTTACGGTAAATAACGGGTTAAGGAACGCGAGCCCGGTGTCTTAAAGTTGGGCGGCGGGAACTGGGGCACGCCGGAAGCGGCGTCATTGCATCCTTCGCGACCTGCCGCCGCCATATACTCCGCTGTCATCGCCCCCGAAGGCGGGCGATCCAGTACGCCGCGGCGGCTCGATTCCAGCCGCGCTGCCTCGGAGTACTGGATGCCCCGCTTTCGCGGAGCATGACACCGGTAAATGTGGTGACAGTCTCCTGTCGGGTCGGGCCACCCCTCAGCCCTTCCCCTCGCGCTTGCCATCCTCCAGCGGCACCACCGTGGCCTTGCCGGTCATCGCCGACAGCGCATCGAGCGCCTCCTCGCAGAAGTCGGCGACCATCTGTTCGTGGCGGGCCCCTAAGCGGAGCAGGAGCAGATTGCCGAGATCGAGCCGGCCTTCCGCCGTGCCCTCCGGAAAGCGCTTCTTCAGGATGCGCTCGTAATTGGCGTGGCGGTCGCGATGGTGCTCCAGGCGGGCCATCAGGTCGGTGCGCAGCGGCTCGATGTCGATGCTGTCGAGCGCATGGAGGCGGACCAGCAGATCGTCCTTGGTGGAGGCTGGCGTGCTTGGTCGCGCGGCCCAGTGCCGCAGCGCTGTTCGCCCCTCCGGAGTGAGCGTATAAACCAGCTTGTTGGGCTTGCCCGATTGCACGACCTCGCGGCCCTGGATGTGGCCGCGGTCGCGCAGCTTGGAGAGCTCGCGGTAGATTTGCTGGTGGTCGGCCTTCCAGAAGAAGCCGATCGAGGAGTCGAACGTCTTGGCAAGCTCGTAGCCCGTCATGGGGCGTTCCGTCAGGCATGCGAGGATTGCGTCGCCCAGTGCCATGACCGGCCTCCTTCTTCTTCGACCTCGACCAACCCGCTTGACTTTATGCGCATTGGCGCATATGCGTCAATGTGCATATGAGGCGTTCAGGGACGGGCTGAAGATCCGACCCGAAAAATCCAGCGGAATCAATCAGCACGCTACTGTGCATGGGGTTGTTTTCGCGTTTTTTGCCAAGGCCTTTAGGGAGGCATCCTGGAATGACCGGCCTCGACTCCTGGTACGGCTACATGAAGTCCCACGACCGCACCGCGCTTTGGGACTTGCTTCATCCCGACGCCGTCTTCGAAAGTCCCGTCGTGCATTCGCCGCAGCGCGGGCGCGACATCACCTTCAAATACCTCTCCAGCGCCGAGAAGGTGCTCGGCGGTCCCGGCTTTACCTATGTCGGTGAGTGGACCAGCGAGCGCGGCGCCGTGCTCGAATTCAAGACCATGATCGACGGTATCGAGATCAACGGCGTCGACATCATCAGCTTCGATGCCGAGGGACGCATCACGCATTTCAAGGTGATGGTGCGTCCGCTCAAGGCGATCAACATGCTGCATCGCCTGATGGCGGAGCAGTTGGCCGCCCAATCGTGACCCTGCCCTGAGGTTGCAGAACCCGCTAAGCTCGCGGGCAAGGCTGCGCAGCAAGAACCGTTCAGAGAATTCCACCACTTCAAGGCCCATTGCCGGGAGAACCCCATGCCGATCTACAAAGCCCCCGTCGAAGACGTGAACTTCCTGCTCAACGACGTCTTCCAGATCGACCGCTACGACAATCTCGCCGGCTTCTCCGATGCGTCGAGCGATGTGCGCGAAGCCATTCTGGGCGAAGCCGCCAAGCTTGCCGAAGAGGTGCTGCAACCGCTCAATCGTGTCGGCGATCTTGAAGGCTGCAAGCGTGCCGATGACGGCAGCGTCACCACGCCGAAGGGCTTCAAGGACGCGTTCAAGCAGGTTGCCGAAGGCGGCTGGCTTGGTCTGTCGGCGCCGACCGAGTTCGGCGGGCAGGGCCTGCCGGTGACGCTGAGTCAGGCGGTCAACGAATTCCAGATCTCCGCCAACATGGCGTTCTCGATGTATGGCGGCCTCACCATGGGCGCGACCGCGGCGCTGATCGTTCATGGTTCGCCCGAGCAGAAGAAGACCTACGTGCCGAAGATGGTTGCCGGCGAATGGACCGGCACCATGAACCTGACCGAGCCGCATTGCGGCACCGATCTCGGCATGCTCCGCACCAAGGCGGTGCGCCAGGCCGACGGCAGCTTCAAGATCACGGGCACCAAGATCTTCATCTCGGCCGGCGAGCACGACCTTGCCGACAACATCATCCACCTCGTGCTCGCGCGCATCGAAGGCGCGCCCGCCGGCATCAAGGGCGTGTCGCTGTTCGTGGTACCCAAGTTCCTTGTGAATCCGGATGGCTCAGTCGGTGCCCGCAACGGCGTCGTCTGCGGCTCGATCGAGCACAAGATGGGCATCCACGGCAATTCCACCTGCGTGATGAACTACGACAGCGCCACCGGCTGGCTGATCGGCGAAGAGAACAAGGGCATGCAGGGCATGTTCGTGATGATGAACGAGGCGAGGCTCGGCGTCGCCGTGCAGGGCCTCGCGCAGTCCGAGGTCGCCTATCAGAACGCGGTCGCCTACGCCCGCGAGCGCATCCAGGGCCGCGCGCTCACCGGCGCCAAGGCGCCGGACAAGCAAGCCGATCCGATCATCGTGCATCCCGACGTGCGCCGCACGCTGCTCTCGATCCGCGCCTTCAACGAAGCCGCGCGCGCCTTTGTGATGTGGACTGCGCTGAAGAGCGACGTCGCCCATCGCTCGGAAGACCCGAAGGACCGCCAGGCGGCCGACGACCACATGGGCCTGATGACGCCGGTGCTGAAGGGCTTCCTCACCGATTACGGCTTTGCCAACGCGGTGCAGGCGCAGCAGATGTATGGCGGCCACGGCTACATCGCCGAGCAGGGCATGGAGCAGTTCGTGCGCGATGCCCGCATCGCCATGATCTATGAAGGCGCCAACGGCATCCAGGCGCTCGACCTCGTCGGCCGCAAGCTGCCGCGCGACGGCGGCCGCGCCATCATGGCCTTCTTCGGCGAGGTCATGGCCTTCGCCAAGGAGAACGGCGGCGACGAGGCGCTAAAACCCTTCATCGCGCCGCTCTCGGCCTCGCTCGGCCATCTCCAGCAGGCCACGACCTGGCTGATGCAGAACGCGATGGCGAAGCCCGATAACGCCGGCGCCGCCGCAACCGATTACCTGCATCTCTTCGGCTTCGTCGCGCTCGGCTACATGTGGGCGAAGATGGCCAAGGTGACCAATGCCAAGATTGCCGAGAGCGGGGCGACGCCCTATCTCTCCACCAAGCTCGTCACCGGCCGTTTCTTCATGGAGCGGATGCTGCCGGAGACCGCCGCCAATCTCGCGCGCATCCAGGCCGGCTGCGCCACCATCATGGAATTGCCGGCGGAAGCGTTCTGAGCCTGCTTCCGCTGCCTGCTCCCAATCGTATTGAACATCACATCAGGAGGGCGTCATGCCTGAGGCATTCATCTACGACCACGTTCGCACCCCCCGCGGCCGCGGCAAGGCGGACGGTTCGCTGCACGAAGTCACGGCGCTGGCGCTCGCGACCGTGCCGTTGAAGGCGCTGAAGGACCGCAACAATCTGCCTGAGGATTCCGTCGACGACGTCATCCTCGGCGTGGTCGATCCGGTCGGTGAAGCCGGCTCCGACATCGCGCGCTTTGCGGCGCTGAAAGCCGGTCTCGGCGAAGCCGTGCCGGGCGTGCAGATCAGCCGCTTCTGCGCCTCCGGCCTCGATGCCGTGAACTTTGCCGCCGCGCAGGTGATGAGCGGCCAGCATGAGCTGGTGATCGGCGGCGGCGCTGAATCGATGAGCCGCGTCGGCATCGGCGCCTCCGGCGGTGCCTGGCCGATGGATCCGTCGATGGCAGTCCCCGCTTACTTCATGCCGCAGGGCGTCTCGGCTGATCTGATCGCCACCAAATACGGCTTCTCGCGCGACGACGTCGATGCCTACGCCGTGCAGAGCCAGCAGCGTGCGGCGAAGTCCTGGGAGGAAGGCCGCTTCGACAAGTCGATCGTCCCGGTGAAGGACATCAACGGCCTCACCATCCTGGCCAAGGACGAGCACATGCGTCCCTCGACGACGATGCAGTCGCTGGCGCAGCTGCAACCCTCGTTCACGATGATGGCGCAGATGGGCGGCTTCGACGGCGTCGCGGTGCAGTCGCATCCCGAGATCGAGCGGGTCAATTACGTGCACCACGCCGGCAATTCGTCGGGCATCGTCGACGGCGCCGGCGCCGTGCTGCTCGGCAGCAAGGAGGCTGGTAGCAAATACGGCCTGAAGCCGCGTGCAAAAATCCGCGCGTTCGCCAATATCGGCTCGGAGCCGGCGATGATGCTGACCGGTCCGGTCGACGTCACCGAAAAGCTGTTCGCGCGCTCCGGCATGAAGAAGTCGGACATTGATTTGTTCGAGCTCAACGAAGCCTTCGCCTCGGTCGTGCTGCGCTACATCCAGGCCTTCGACATCGACAACGCCAACATCAACGTCAATGGCGGCGCCATCGCGCTCGGCCATCCGCTTGGTGCAACCGGTGCGATGATCCTCGGCACCGTGCTCGACGAGCTCGAGCGCACCAACAAGGCGACCGCCCTGGTGACGCTGTGCATCGGCGGCGGCATGGGCACCGCGACCATCATCGAGCGGGTGTAACGAACTGCCGTAGGGTGGGCAAAGCGAAGCGTGCCCACCACTGCTCTCGTCGCGAATGATGGTGGGCACGGCGCAAGAGCGCCTTTGCCCACCCTACGAGACCCCATCAACCGCCGCGCCTGAGATTGGCTGCGGCACCGAGGAGCAACCAACATGTCGTACAAGAATTTCAAGGTTGAGACCGACGCAGACGGCATCGCGCTCGTCACCTGGGACATCCCGGGCCGTTCGATGAACGTGCTCGACGAGACCTCGACCAACGAGCTCGACGCCATCGTCAAGGCGACCACTGCGGATGCCGCGGTGAAGGGCGTCGTCATCACCTCGGCCAAGGAAGCGTTCTGCGCCGGCGCCGACCTGTCGATGCTCGAGGGCATGAACCAGGCCTACGCGGAGGTGTTCAAGGAGCAGGGCGAGACCGCCGCGAACCAGATGCTGTTCGACCAGAGCCGACGCTTCTCGCTGGTGCTGCGCTCGATCGAAACATCAGGCAAGCCGTGGGCGGCCGCGATCAACGGGCTCGCGCTCGGCGGCGGTTTCGAAATCACGCTGTGCTGCCACTATCGCGTCGCCGCGGAGAATCCCAAGACCCGGCTCGGCCTGCCCGAGGTCAAGGTCGGCCTGTTCCCGGGCGCCGGCGGTACGCAGCGCGTGCCGCGCCTGGTGCCGCCGCAGGACGCGATGACGATCCTGCTCAACGGCGATCCCGTCACGATCGACAAGGCCAAGGCGCTGAACCTGATCCACGCCATCGTACCGGCTGCCGATCTCGTCAAGGCGGCAAAGGACTGGATCAAGGGGGGCGGCAAGGCGATCGCGCCCTGGGACGAGAAGGGTTTCAAGCTGCCCGGCGGCCCGGTGTTCTCCAAGGCCGGCATGATGATGTTCCCGGCCGGCAATGCGATCTATCGCCGCGAGACCTACGACAATTATCCGGCCGCGCGCGCCATCATGAGCTGCGTCTATGAAGGCCTGCAGCTGCCGATCGACGCCGCGCTTCGGGTCGAATCGCGTTACTTCACCTCGGTGCTGCGCTCGAAGGAAGCGGCGGCGATGATCCGCAGCCTGTTCCTGTCGATGCAGGAGCTCAACAAGGGTGCGCGCCGTCCGAAGGACATGCCCGCAACCAAGATGAAGAAGATCGCCGTGATCGGCGCAGGCTTCATGGGCGCGAGCGTCGGTTACGTCTCGGCCCGTGCCGGCCTCGACGTCGTCCTGATCGACCGCGACCAGGAGAGCGCCGACAAGGGCAAGGCGCATGCGCAGAAGGTGATCGAGGAGCAGATCAAAAAGGGCCGCGCCAAGCCCGGCGATGCCGAAGCGCTGCTCGCGCGCATCACGCCGACCGCGGACTATGCGGCGCTGAAGGACGTCGACCTCGTCATCGAGGCCGTGTTCGAGGACCGCAAGGTCAAGGCCGACACCTTCGCCAAGGCGCAGGAGCACATGAAGCCGGACGTGATCTTCGCGTCGAACACCTCGACGCTGCCGATCACCTCGCTGGCTGAATCGTTCAAGGATCAGGGCAAGTTCGTCGGCATCCACTTCTTCTCGCCGGTCGAGAAGATGATGCTGGTCGAGATCATCAAGGGCAAGAGCACCGGCGATCTCGCGCTCGCGACCGCGCTCGACTACGTCCGCCAGATCGGCAAGACGCCGATCGTCGTCAACGACTCCAGAGGCTTCTTCGCCAACCGCTGCGTCGGCCGCTACGTCGCCGAGGGCAACGAGATGTTCCTCGAGGGCGTGCCGCCGGCAATGATCGAGAACTGCGCCAAGATGGCCGGCATGCCGGTCGGCCCGCTCTCGCTCTCCGACGAAGTCGCGCTCGACCTCGGCCTCAAGATCATGAAGGCGACGGAGGCCGATCTCGGTCCCAACGCCATCAATCCCGACCAGAAGAAGCTGATGGTGGAAATGGTCGAGAAGCAGGGCCGGCTCGGCCGCAAGAACAGCAAGGGCTTCTACGACTATCCTGAAAAGGGCAAGGGCCAGAAGAGTCTGTGGCCGGGTCTGTCGGCGCTGCAGCCGAAGCAGCTCGACCCTGACACGCTCGATATCGAGGAGCTGAAGCAGCGCTTCCTGGTGGTGCAGGCGGTGGAAGCCGCGCGCACGGTCGAGGACCACGTCATCACCGATCCGCGCGAAGCGGATGTCGGCTCGATCCTCGGCTTCGGCTTCGCGCCGTTCACCGGCGGCACGCTGTCCTATATCGACTTCATGGGCACGAAGAAGTTCGTCGAGCTTTGCCACAAGCTGGAAGCGAAGTACGGCTCGCGCTTCACCCCGCCGAAACTGCTCGAGGAAATGGCGGCGAAGGGCGAGACCTTCTATGGCCGCTTCGCGCCGAAGAAGGCGGCGGCCTGACGAGCAGCCTGTAGCCCGGATGGAGCGTAGCGAAATCCGGGACCAGTTTTTCAACTTGCGAGAGCACCCCGGATTACGCTTGCGCTCCATCCGGGCTACGCAGAAACAGGAAAGGCCGGATCGTCGATCCGGCCTTTCTATTTGCAGTCGTCGAACGGTTAGAAAACGCCGCTGCAAACCCGTCCAGCTGCGCTCGCTCCGCTCTGGCACCGCTCTTGCTGACGATCCGTCGGATGGCTCGTCAGCATTGAAGGTGTCCCGCAATGATCCCCACGGTGTCTCAAGTCAGCGCAGCCGGCGTTGCCGTAAGATACGCCCCACTCTTGCGGCTGGGGCAGCCGTGGCCACGGCGCAGGCTCTTCCGGCGGCGCAGAAAGCTCCCCTCCTGGGTCGGCCTGGCGCTACTCGTTCTCTTCATCGACATGGCGATGGCCGCGCTGGCCTGGGTCGCCGTCGACGTCGTCCTGCACTGAGAGCTCGCCTCTGTGCACGTAGAGCGTCGCCGCCAAATAGGCGACCTGGCCGGCAACCAGGCAACCGGCGACGATGGGAATGCCCGTCCAAAATCCAAAGCCCGAGGTCTGAAGGACCGTTGCGACGAGGATCGCGGTCGCCGGCGAGACCAGCAACAGACTCCCGACTCGGAAGAAGAGTCCCGCCGCCAAGCCGGTGATCGTGCTCGCAAGCAAGAGGAGGAGTACGGTTGTCACGAGAGCTTCCCAGTTCAGGCCGCATCGCGGTACATGGCTGAAATTGAGCCAACTGGATTGCTCTCACAACGATGGTGATCTCTGCCGCACACGCAAGGCGGAGTTATTGTTAACTCCGACAATGCTCGTAAAATTGATGCTCGGGACATCGCGAACGTCCGGGCTTCCGCGACCGCTTCAAGCAAAAGAGCCGGATCATCGATCCGGCTCTTCGTCGTCCCGACTGTCGTGCGCGGGTCTTACTTCGCCTGCGCGAGGCCTTCCTTCTTCAGCGCTTCCTGCACCTGCGGCCGCGCCTCGACGCGGGCCTTGTAGGCGGCAAGGTTCGGCATCGCCGAGAGGTCGAACTTCATCCGCTCGCCCCAGGTCAGCATCGTGAACAGATATCCGTCGGCGACCGTGAACTGCTTGCCCATGAGGTAGTCGCGGCCGGCGAGCTGGCTGTCGATGTATTTCAGCTTGCCCATGACGCGATCTTTGAAGAAAGCCTTGGCTTCGTCGTTCAGGGCCGGCGCGAACAGCGGACCAAAGCTCTTGTGCACCTCCGAGGTGAGGAAATTCAGCCACTCCAGCAGCTTGTAGCGCTCGGAACTGCCATGGGCGGGCGCCAGCGCCTTGCTTGATGCCTGATCGGCGATCATCTGGACAATCACCGGGCCTTCGGTCACGATCTCGCCGCTGTCGAGGCCCAGCGCAGGGACCTGGCCCTTGGGGTTCAGCTTCAGATAATCCTCACCATTTTCGAGCTTCTTGGCCCGGATATCGACCTTGACCAGCTCGTAGGGCAGGCCGGCTTCCAGGAGCGCGATGTGGGGGGACAGCGAGCAGGCACCGGGCGAATAGTACAGTTTCATGGAATTTCCTCCTCTTGACGCTTGGTTCGGCGGAAAGAACGACTACATGCAGCTGCTTGTAACAGTCAATATTGATGCAGCTGCATCAAATGGGGTAAGAGACGGGCGACGAGCTTGAGCGGGACCATGAAACGCAAACCATCGACCGAGGCGACTTCCGCCTGGATCCGCCTGATGCGGGTGCAGAGCCGCGTGCTCGATTGCGTCGAGCAGGATCTGAAGAAGGCCGGCTTCCCGCCGCTGGCATGGTATGACGCGCTGCTCGAATTGTCGCGAGCTCCCTCGGGCGAACTAAGGCCAGTGGAACTCGAACGGCAGATGCTGATCCCGCAATATTCCACCTCGCGTCTGATCGACCGCCTGGTCGACGAGGGCCTCGCCTCGCGGCGCGAATGCAAGATCGACAAGCGCGGCCAGTTCGTCGAGATCACGGAAGCCGGCCGCGAGCTGCAGAAGCGGATGTGGAGCGCCTATTCGGCTGCGATCGAGAAATATGTCGGCTCGAAATTGTCCGATGCCGATGCCGTCAAGCTCAGCGGTCTGCTCGACCGCCTGGGCTGCTCGTGCGGCGAGATGAAACTGCCGCCCGTCGCCAACGTCAACGAAACCTCGCCGTCGCGATGATCGCGCGGCACACCAGCTCGTCCGTGCACCCGGTGGGTTCGCGGACCATCCCGTCACCCGCGCGCGTTCGATCGAAGCGCCTTTTGATTAGAGTTTGATATGGCGCGAGACCAGATCGATATGACGCCGCTGCAATCGCGCGACGAGCTCGTTTCGTGGTTCGAGGAAGGCTGCAAGGACCCGTCCGAATTCCGCATGGGCACCGAGCACGAGAAGACGCCGTTCACGCTCGAGGGCCACCGTCCGGTGCCTTACGAGGGCGCGCGCGGCATTGGTGCGTTGCTCGAAGGCATGAAGCTCCTGCTCGGCTGGGAGCCGATCATGGAGAAGGGCAACATCATCGGCCTCTACGACGTCACCGGCGGCGGTGCGATCTCGCTCGAGCCCGGCGGACAGTTCGAGCTCTCCGGCGCGCCGGTCGAGAACGTGCACCAGACCCAGAGCGAGCTGATGGCGCATCTTGCACAGGTGCGCGAGATCGCAACGCCGCTCGGCATCGGCTTCCTCGGTCTCGGCATGACGCCGTCCTGGTCGCGCGCCGATATCCCGGTGATGCCCAAGGGCCGCTACAAGATCATGACCAACTACATGCCGAAGGTCGGCCAATACGGCCTCGACATGATGTACCGGACCTGCACCGTGCAGACCAATCTCGACTTCTCCTCCGAAGCCGACATGGTCAAGAAGCTGCGCGTCTCGCTCGCGCTGCAGCCGGTCGCGACCGCTTTGTTCGCCAATTCGCCGTTCACCGAAGGCAAGCCGAACGGCTTCCTCTCCTTCCGCTCCGAGATCTGGCGCGACACCGACAATGCGCGTTCTGGCATGATGCCGTGGGCATTCGAGGACGGCATGGGGTTCGAGCGCTATGTCGACTACGCGCTCGACGTGCCCATGTATTTCGTCAAGCGCGGCGAGGAGTACATCGACGTGTCGGGCTCCTCGTTCCGCGCGTTCTTCGACGGTCGCAACAACAACCTTCCCGGCGAGCGTCCGACCCTGTCGGACTGGGCCAACCATCTCTCGACGATCTTCCCGGAAGTGCGGCTCAAGCGCTATCTCGAGATGCGCGGCTCCGACGGCGGCCCGTGGGGCCGGTTGCCGGCGCTGCCGGCGTTCTGGGTCGGGCTGCTCTATGACGACGTCGCGCTCGATGCGGCCTGGGAGATCGTCAAGCACTGGAGCGCGCCCGAGCGTCAGGCCCTGCGCGACGACGTGACGCGCTTCGGCTTCAAGGCGCGGATCAAGAACCGTTATCTGTTCGAGATCGCCAAGGAATGCCTGGTTCTGGCGCATGCCGGCCTGCGCCGGCGCGGCCGGATCGACCAGCTCGGCCGCGACGAAACGCGGCACCTTGAGCCGCTCGACCGCATCATCGATTCCGGCCGGACGCCGGCCGAGGAAATGTTGGACAAGTTCAACGGTCCCTGGAAGGGCTCGGTGGAACCGGCCTACGCGGAATACGCGTTCTAGGACGGTCAGGGATTCAGCCGTTCATCGCCCATACAGGTTTGCGGCGATCAAATGACCGGCTGAAAAAACCTGAACGTCGTCAATAACTCGAAAGCTGTTCTGATGGGGAAGGGCCGCCTGTCCGGCGCCGTCATGGCAAAGGTCTTGGCAAAAGTCCTGGCAAGCGCCGTGGCATGCGCCGCGCTGCTTTCGCTCGCATGCGTGAGCGTGCCGGCGCGCGCCCAGACTGCGTTCGACCGGCCCGGCGGCGACTATTTCAGCACGCCGGTCGCCTCGGGCGATCCCGAGGATTGCGCGCTGCTGTGCGAGCGCGACCGCCGCTGCCGCTCGTGGAGCTTCAGCTATCCCGACGTCGAAGGCGGCGCGGCGGTGTGCTGGCTGAAGAACACCGTGCCGGCGCGGGTGCCGGGAAGTTGCTGCATCTCGGGTGTGCGCGGCGCCGGCGTGATCGAGCCGCGGGTCGAGGGCGTGGAGACGTCGATCGACCGCCCCGGTGGTGATCTGCGCAATTTCGAGCTCAAGGACGGCGAGGGCGAAGAGGCCTGCAAGGCCGCCTGCACCGCCGATAACAAATGCCGCGCCTTCACCTATGCCCGCCCCGGCTACACCGGACGCGAGGCGCGCTGCTTCCTGAAAAAGGAAATCAAACCGCCGCGAAGGAAGGCGGGATTCACGTCGGGCGTGGTGCGGTAGGCAAGGTGCCGTAGTGCCGTAGGGTGGGCAAAGGCGCCCTTGCGCCGTGCCCACGATCTCTGAGATACGGCGCAGGCGGGTGGGCACGCTCCGCTTTGCCCACCCTACGGCATCTCACTCTGCCACGATCACCGTGAGCTCCGGCCACAGCGCTTTCCATCGCGCGGCTTTCACTACGTAGTTCGCAGCGGAAAAATTCGGACCCGGATTGGGCCGCGCGATCAGCCCTGCGACATCGTCGAACCCGTGCGGCGCGTAGACCTCGTAGCCATCGTCTGTGCGCCTGACCCCGACTTGCGTGTTCTGCGTGAGGAAGCGGTCGATGCCTTCCCTCGAGCTTCTCAGGGGCGGATAGGGCAGGCCGTGCTTGTCGGGAAACCACAGATGAACACGCGCCTGGTTGCGGATCTCGACCTTGGCGCCGAGATGGCCGAGCCGCGCATGCAGCTTGCGGATGACCGAATCCTCCGCTTCCCACGATGTATCAGGATCAAAATAGAACGCGTCGTAGTCGGCGATTCCGTGATCGATGGCGCGGCCGGTGAGCACGTTCCATACAGTCTGCATCAGGCATCCCGAGACCAGCCATGCATCCGGCAGATCGAGCCGCGCCAGCTCGTCGATGATCGTGACGTTGACGGGATTTCTCAGCGCGAGCGCGAGGAATTCGTCACGGTTCATCGCGCGATGAGGCGGCTCAATGCACGGCGGTGAAGAACCGGCCGAGCCGGAAGCCGGAGAGCCAAGTGTACACCGGCTGGCCGCGTATGCCGAGATCCCAGGAGCCGAGCACTGCATCGGCACGGCCGATCAGATTGTCGATCGGCAACAGTCCGACGCCGCCGGACCGCAGCGGCACGCGGCTGTCGGCGGAATTGTCGCGGTTGTCGCCGAGCACGAAGAGGTGACCCGCCGGCACCGTCACTTCCGGCGAGTTGTCGAGCGGACCGTTGTCGCGCATCTTGAAGATCAGGTGAGAGACGCCGTTCGGCAGCGTCTCGACATAGCGATAGGCGGGCTCGCTGCCGCCATTGTCGTCCTCGGCCGCGCCAACGCCGTCCGGCTTGAGCTCGGCAGGGCGGTCGTTGATGAAGAGCTGGCCCTGCCGCATCTGGATGCGATCGCCGGGCAGACCGACGACGCGCTTGACCCAGGCCTGCGAGCGATCGCCAGGCCAGCGGAACACGACGACGTCGCCCTGCTTCGGCGTTTCCGCGAAGACGCGGCCGCTCTCGGGCAGGCTGATCTGGATCGGTAGCGACGAGGTGCCGTAGCCGTAGGGGAATTTCGAGGCGAGCAGTGCATCGCCGATCAGCAGCGTCGGCTCCATCGAGCCCGACGGCACGTAGAACGGCTCGGCAAGCGCGCCCTTGGCGATGAAGACGGCTGCGACGATGCCGGCGAGCTGAACGATCTGCCCGCCCCAGCCGCTGCTCTTCCGCTTGGGGGTGACGGTGACCTTTTCTTCCACGCTCATGCGCCCGTTCCACCCACCGTGATGCGCTCCATCAGCAGCGACGGCTGGCCGACGCCGACAGGCACGCCCTGTCCATTCTTGCCGCAGGTGCCGATGCCCGTATCGAGCGCAAGGTCGTTGCCGATCATGCGGATGCGATGCAGGTCGGTCGGCCCGTTGCCGATCAGCATTGCGCCCTTCAGCGGCGCGCCCAGCTTGCCGTTCTCGATCTTGTAGGCCTCGGTGCACTGGAACACGTACTTGCCCGAGGTGATGTCCACCTGGCCGCCGCCAAAATTCGCAGCAAAGACGCCGTTCTTCACCGAAGCGAGAATCTCGGCCGGATCGCGGTCGCCCGCGAGCATGTAGGTGTTGGTCATGCGCGGCATCGGCACGTGAGCATAGCCCTGGCGACGGCCGTTGCCGGTCGGCTTCATGTTCATCAGCCGCGCGTTCTGGCGGTCCTGCATGTAGCCGACCAGGACGCCGTCCTCGATCAGCACGGTGCGATTGGTCGGCGTGCCCTCGTCGTCGATCGACAGCGAGCCGCGGCGCGAGGCCATGGTGCCGTCATCGACCACG
Source organism: Bradyrhizobium sp. Rc3b (assembly GCF_900114915.1). GTDB lineage: Bacteria > Pseudomonadota > Alphaproteobacteria > Rhizobiales > Xanthobacteraceae > Bradyrhizobium. The sequence goes on along the minus strand of NZ_FOUS01000005.1, from coordinate 486,441 downwards.
GTGACGCCCTTGGCTGCGACCTGCTGGCCCATCAGGCCAGCAAATGCCGACGTCTTCTTGCGGTTGAAGTCGCCTTCGAGGCCGTGGCCGACCGCTTCATGCAGCATTACGCCGGGCCAGCCGGCCCCTAACACGACGTCCATCTCGCCGGCGGGGGCGGGGATCGATTCCAGATTGACCAAAGCCTCGCGCAACGCGCCGTCGGCGGCATCGCGCCAGTTCTTGCTCTCGATGAATTCGGCATAGCCGGCGCGGCCGCCATAACCCTTGCTGCCGCTCTCCTGGCGGTCGCCCTGGCCGGCAACGACGGAAATGTTTACGCGCACGAGCGGGCGGATGTCGCGATAGCTCTCGCCGTCGGGCCGCAGGATCTCGACGACCTGCCAGGTCGCACCCAGGCTGACGCTGACCTGCCGCACCCGCGGATCCTTGTCGCGCAGATAAGCGTCGATCTCGGCGAGCAGTTTTACCTTGGTCTCGAAGCCCGGGGCATCGAGCGGGTTGTCATCGCCGTAAAGGCGCACATTGGTGTGCGCCGGCGGCGCGGCGAAGCTGCCGGAATAGCCGCCGCGCACGGCCGCGACCGCGTCTGCGGCGCGGATCAGCGCCGGCAGCGAGACGTCGGAGGAATGCGCATAGCCGACCGCATCATCCTTGACCGCGCGTAAGCCAAACCCTTGCGAGGTGTCGTAGGTCGCCTGCTTCAGCCGCCCATTGTCGAACATCAGCGCTTCGGTCTGGCTGTACTCCAGGAACAGCTCACCATCGTCGGCACCGGAAAGCCCGCGCGCGACCTCGTGGCGAACCTGGTCGCGGTCGAGATTGGCACGGTCGAGCAGGGAGGTCGTGGCAGGATTTGTCATGCGTCCGTCCATTATCGGAAGATGTAGGGCAAGATAATGGTTTCCCGCCAGTTCCGCGAGGGCCGGACCGTGACATTACGAAAACGATAGGTGCGGCTCGGGCTTAAGCCGGCTTTCAGGCTTTTCGGGCTATCAACGGCGAACCCGGAGTCGGAGCCGCAGCCAGAGCATGTGGAATTCCCTGACAGTGTTCTGGGATCAGTATCACGGCCTGGTCATCGGCTTCGCCGCGCTGGCTTTGGTCCTGATCTTCAATCAGTTCGTCTACCGACGCCGCTGGACATCCTATCCCACGCGCGAGGCCTATGTCGCGGCTCACCCGGCCTGTGACACCGTTGACGGCATCCTCTGTGCGACATGTCGGCGAAAGGCGCTGGTCGGGCCAGTGGCCGGCAGAGGCCGCATCTATCGCTGCGGCTGGTGCGACACGGAGCTTTATCGCGTGGACAGGGCGTAGCCCTAAGGCAGCTTGTCATAGCCCTCGCCGAGCCCGTTCAGGCTGAGCGGGAAGCCGATGCCCTCTTCCGGGGTCTCGAAGATGATGAAGGTCGCGGTCTTGGCGCTGCGGAGCTGGCCGAGCAGCTTGTCGTCCATGACGACCTCGGCGACGCAGCCATTGGGCAGGCAGCGGACGAAGCCGGCGCGGCCGACGTCTTGGTTGTCGAGCTTGAGGCCGAGACCGGAGGGCAGCAGGACACCGAGCGGCGCGACCACGCGCATCAGGCGGCTCTTCTGGTCGGCGGTCTTCAGGACGATGACGGTCAGGCCGGCATTGGAGCGGTCTTCGGCTACCACGCTCTGGATCAGGGCGCATTGCTCGGTCTGGGCGCCCGGTGGGGTGTCGCAGCGGATCTGCCAGTCGCCATGGACGGAGCGGACTGCGCCCTGCGCATGGGCGAGGCCGGGGAGTGCCAGAAGGACGAGCGCGGCCAGCAGGCTGGCCAGCGCCGGGAGGCGGGTCATCTGCCTTCTAGCCAGCCTTGCCATAGCCAGCCCTGCCATCGATTTCGAAAGCCCCATCGGGTCGGTCCCTCTGCTCGCCTTTCTCGCTCGCGCTTGGCGGACTAATCTGGCGGACTGATACGGGAATGACGGCGCCTTGAAGGCGATTCCCAAGCAAATTCCACGCCGCCTCGCGCCGCCGCCGCCCGCACGAATCAGGTTCCTGCGCGGCCATCTGTCAGTGCCTACCGCGGGCAATTCCGCTGTCAAGCGGCAGCATCCCGGCAAACGGTATTTTTGTCTGATCTTACTAGGAAATATCTTGCGGGTGATCGCTGGCAGACGGGGCTCAAGACTGCATTGCGATAGATCAAAAATTATGGTTTGAGAGGCTTGATTTCGGCGTTCTAGCGATCTGGCCCCAATTCCTCTTAGAGGTATTCTTGCGCGGCGGTTTGTCAGGCGGGCGGATCGAATAAGCGTTTCCCGCAAACAGGGGGAGCGCACTTGGGGTGATTTCGTAAGGGGAGCGCGAACGGCATGAGGATGTCGATGGGCCCGGTGGGCCGGCACTTGCTGGGATTGGCCGTGGCGGGTCTGACGCTGGCGACGGGCGGTGCGGCATTTGCCGAGCTCGGGCAGCCGAAGCCCTGGGAATGGACGCTTCAGGAGTCCGGCTCCCCGGTGATGGACAACATCGTCTGGTTCCACAACTTCCTGTTCGTGCTGATCACGCTGATCACGCTGTTCGTCCTGGCGCTGCTCGTGGTCGTGGTCGTCAAGTTCAACGCGCGGGCCAATCCGGTGCCGTCGCGGACCACCCACAACACGCTGATCGAGGTGGCATGGACGCTGGTTCCGGTGCTGATCCTGGTCGGCATCTCGGTGCCGTCGTTCCGGCTTCTGTTCCTCGAGCTCGACGTGCCGAAGGCGGATATCACCATCAAGGCGACCGGCAAGCAGTGGTACTGGTCCTATGCCTACCCGGACAACGGCAAGTTCGAGTTCGACTCGCTGATGGCGCAGGACAAGCAGCCCCGCCTGCTCGGCGTCGACAACGAGATGGTGGTGCCCGTCAACAAGGTGATTCGTGTCCAGGTCACCGGCGCCGACGTCATCCACGCCTTCGCGCTGCCGGCTTTCGGCGTCAAGATCGATGCCATTCCGGGCCGGCTGAACGAAACCTGGTTCAAGGCGACCAAGACCGGCATGTTCTACGGCCAGTGCTCGGAGCTCTGCGGCAAGGACCACGCCTTCATGCCGATCGCGATTCGCGTCGTGAATGACCAGGAGTTCGCCTCCTGGGTCGAGACGGCAAAGAAGAAGTTTGCGAGCGGCGGCACCAGCACCTACGCCTCCGCGGCCGGCCCGACGCAGTAAGCGTCGGGTGACGGCTCTAAGGGACTGAAAGCGACATAAGGGCGGGACCTCCAGAGGTCCGATTGGGACGCAAGGCAGGATTTGAAAATGGCAACGAGCGCAGCGGCACACGGCGATCACGCCCACGGACATGACGAGCATGCCCATCCGACCGGATGGCGCCGCTACGTCTATTCGACCAACCACAAGGACATCGGCACGATGTACCTGATCTTCGCGGTCATCGCCGGCGTCATCGGCGCCGCGATGTCGATCGCGATCCGTGCCGAGCTGATGTATCCGGGCGTGCAGATCTTCCATGAGACGCACACCTATAACGTGTTCGTGACCTCTCACGGCCTGATCATGATCTTCTTCATGGTCATGCCCGCGATGATCGGCGGCTTCGGCAACTGGTTCGTGCCGCTGATGATCGGCGCGCCCGACATGGCGTTCCCGCGCATGAACAACATCTCGTTCTGGCTGCTGCCGGCCTCCTTCGCCCTGCTCCTGATGTCGACCTTCGTCGAGGGCGAGCCGGGTGCCAACGGTGTCGGCGCCGGCTGGACCATGTACGTGCCGCTGTCGAGCTCGGGCCATCCGGGCCCGGCCGTCGACTTCGCGATCCTGTCGCTGCATCTGGCGGGCGCCTCCTCGATCCTCGGCGCCATCAACTTCATCACCACGATCTTCAACATGCGCGCGCCGGGCATGACCCTGCACAAGATGCCGCTGTTCGTGTGGTCGATCCTGGTGACGGTGTTCCTGCTGCTGTTGTCGCTGCCGGTGCTTGCCGGTGCGATCACCATGCTGCTCACCGACCGCAACTTCCACACGACGTTCTTCAACCCCGAAGGCGGCGGCGACCCCGTGCTGTTCCAGCATCTGTTCTGGTTCTTCGGCCACCCCGAAGTGTACATCCTGATCCTGCCGGCTTTCGGCATGGTCAGCCAGATCATCTCCACCTTCTCGCGCAAGCCCGTGTTCGGCTATCTCGGCATGGCCTACGCCATGGTCGCGATCGGCGGCATCGGCTTCGTGGTGTGGGCGCACCACATGTACACGGTCGGCATGTCCAGCGCGACGCAGGCCTATTTCGTCGCCGCGACGATGGTGATCGCGGTTCCGACGGGCGTGAAGATCTTCTCGTGGATCGCCACGATGTGGGGCGGCTCGATCGAATTCCGGGCCCCGATGATCTGGGCGGTGGGCTTCATCTTCCTGTTCACGGTCGGCGGCGTCACCGGCGTCGTGCTGGCGAATGCCGGCGTCGACCGCGTGCTGCAGGAGACCTATTACGTCGTCGCCCACTTCCACTACGTGCTGTCGCTTGGCGCGGTGTTCGGAATCTTCGCCGGCTGGTACTACTGGTTCCCGAAGATGTCGGGCTACATGTACAGCGAGACGCTCGCGAAGGCGCACTTCTGGGTCACCTTCATCGGCGTCAACCTGGTGTTCTTCCCGCAGCACTTCCTCGGCCTGTCGGGCATGCCGCGCCGCTATGTCGACTATCCCGACGCGTTCGCGGGCTGGAACCTGGTCTCGTCGGTCGGCTCCTACATCTCCGGCTTCGGCGTGCTGATCTTCCTCTACTGCGTGCTCGACGCCTTCATGAAGAAGGTGCCGGCTGGCGACAATCCGTGGGGTGCAGGTGCGACCACGCTGGAGTGGACCTTGCCCTCGCCGCCGCCCTTCCATCAGTTCGAAGTGCTGCCCCGCGTGCAGTGATCGATCTCCCGCGGCGCCCGTGACGGGCGCCGCGGCTCTATAACCAAGCGAGTTGAATTAAGTGTCCGTCCTCGACCACAACGCCATCGACATCAATCCCCGCATCTCCGAGGCGGAGGTGGGCGACTACATCGCGCTCTTGAAGCCGCGGGTGATGTCGCTGGTGATCTTCACCGCGCTGGTCGGGATGGCGATGGCGCCCGGGCATTTCCACTGGGTGCTGGCCATCACCTCGCTGCTCTGCATCGCCGTCGGTGCCGGTGCCTCCGGCGCGCTCAACATGGCGCTGGAAGGCGATATCGACTCCAAGATGTCGCGCACGGCGAACCGGCCGATTCCGCGCGGCCGCATCACCCGCCCTGAAGCCATGGCGTTCGGCCTGACACTGTCCTTCTTCTCGGTGATGACGCTCGGCATCCTCGTCAACTGGATCGCCGGCGCGCTGCTCGCCTTCACCATCTTCTTCTACGTCGTGATCTACACGATGTGGCTGAAGCGCTGGACCGCGCAGAACATCGTGATCGGCGGCGCCGCCGGTGCGCTGCCGCCGGTGGTGGCCTGGGCTGCGGTGACCGGCACGGTTGACGTCGAGCCGCTGCTGCTGTTCGCCATCATCTTTTTCTGGACCCCGCCGCACTTCTGGGCGCTGGCGCTGTTCCGCTCCGACGATTACGCGCGCGCCGGCATTCCGATGCTGCCCAATGTCGCCGGTCCCGACGCGACGCGGCTCCAGATCCTGCTCTACACCATCGTGCTGATCGCGGTCGCCGCCGCGCCCTGGGCGCTCGGCTATTTCGACGCGATCTACGGCATCGTCTCGCTGATCCTTGGCGCCGGCATGCTGGTGCTCGCGATCAACGTCTATCTGCGCCGCGAGCGAGCTGCGTCGCTGCGCGCGACCCGCAAGCTGTTCGCCTTCTCGATCCTCTATCTGTTCGTGCTGTTCGCGACCCTGCTGGCCGAGGTCGTGTTCCGGGCAGTTGCTCCGCTGGTAGGGGGCGCATGATCGCAGGGATGGTCGACAAACCCGAGCCAGATGGAATCGTCCTCACCGAGGCGCAGAAGAAGAGCCGTCGTCAGCGTTCGATTGCGATCGCGCTCGCGCTCGGCGTGCTCGTGGTGCTGTTCTTCGCCGTCACCATGGTCAAGGGGCCGGCAGTCCTCGTGCGGCCGATGTAGGAAACATGGATCACGATCCCACCATATCGCAGGATGTCAGCGCCAAGCCGGCCAAGCGTGAGCCGACCAAGGGCCGCGGGCTGGGCCGCGATGTGGTGGTTGCTTCTATCTGCGGCGGCGTGGTCGCGTTGATGGTCGGTGCCTCCTACGCGGCGGTGCCGTTCTACAACTGGTTCTGCCGCGCCACCGGCTTCAACGGCACGACCCAGGTCGCGACCTCCGCGCCGGCCACCGGCCCGATCGCGCGGAAAATCTCGGTGCGCTTCGATTCCAACGTCGCGCCGGGCCTGCCCTGGAAGTTCGAGCCGGAGCAGAGCGAGATCGAGGTCAATATCGGCCAGGTCGTGACCGTCTTCTACACCGTGACCAACCAGGCCGCGCGCACCACCGCCGCGCAGGCCGCCTACAATGTCGCGCCGCTGACTGTCGGCTCCTATTTCCAGAAGATCAACTGCTTCTGCTTCACCGAGCAGACCATGGCGCCCGGCGAGAAGCGCGAGATGCCTGTTGTCTTCTACGTCGATCCCTCGATCGCTGACGATCACGAGAACGACGGGCTGAACACGATCACGCTGTCCTACACCTTCTATCCGGTGAAGGATCCCGTGGTGAAGCCGCTGGCATCGGGCGAAGGCGACAAGCGCAAGGGAAATCTTTGATCGCCGGGCTCGCGCTCAGGCGGTTGGAAACAAGGGGATAAGTGCCTGACAGGCACGGGATTGAGGAGAGAGACCGAAATGGCTACGGCGCACACCAAGCATCACGACTATCACCTGGTCGATCCCTCGCCCTGGCCGGCCGTCGGTTCGCTCTCGGCCTTCATCATGGCGGTCGGCGCGATCGCCTGGATGCATCACATGTTCTCGGCCGCGCCGATCGTGTTCGGCGTCGGCACCGTGGGCGTGCTCTACACCATGGCGAGCTGGTGGGGCGACGTGATCAAGGAAGCCCAGTACAAGGGCGACCACACCCGCGTCGTGCAGCTGCATCACCGCTACGGCATGATCCTGTTCATCGCCTCCGAGGTGATGTTCTTCGTGGCCTGGTTCTGGGCCTATTTCAACGCCGCGCTGTTTCCGGCCGACGCCGTCCACGCCACCCGCGATGCCGTGTTCGGCTGCGGCCTCGGCACCCAGGCCGGCGCCTGCGCCGTCCCCGGCACTTGGCCGCCGAAGGGCATCGAGACCTTCGATCCCTGGCACCTGCCGCTCCTCAACACGCTGATCCTGCTGACGTCGGGCACCACCGTGACCTGGGCGCACCATGCGCTGCTCGAGAACGACCGCCAGGGCCTGAAATACGGCCTGATCCTCACCGTCGTGCTCGGCGCGCTCTTCACCTGCGTGCAGGCCTATGAGTACAGCCATGCGGCGTTCTCGTTCGGCGGCAACGTCTATGGCGCGACCTTCTTCATGGCGACCGGCTTCCACGGCTTCCACGTGCTGGTCGGCACCATCTTCCTGCTGGTGTGCCTGTTCCGCGCCTATGCCGGCCACTTCACGCCGACGCAGCACCTCGGGTTCGAGTTCGCCGCCTGGTACTGGCACTTCGTCGACGTGGTCTGGCTGTTCCTGTTCCTCTGCATCTACGTCTGGGGACACGGCGCCGAAACCATGGCCCACGGCGCGCACTGAGCCCGCGCGGCAGATCATCAACAAGGGCGGCCCGCAAGGCCGCCCTTTCGCTTTCAGGCCGCCGGAAGCTCCGGCGGAACTGTGATAGAGTCCGCGATCATGAATGACAGCACCGGCCCGTCCGTGCCTGAAACCACCGTCCTGCAAAGCGCGCTGCGCGGGCTTGCCTGCCGATGCCCGCGCTGCGGCCAGGGCAAGCTTTATGCGGGCTTCCTGACGCTCGCGCCTGCCTGCGACCGCTGCGGTCTCGACTATGCCTTCATCGATACCGGCGACGGGCCGGCGATCTTCATCATCATGCTGGCCGGCGGGATCGTGGTGGCGGCTGCGCTCATCGTCGAGGTCAAATACCAGCCGCCATACTGGCTGCATGCGGCGCTGTGGTTGCCGCTGATCCTGGCCACCACATTGTTGCCGCTGCGTGCGATGAAGTCGCTGCTGATCGCGCTGCAATTCCACCACAAGGCGGCGCCGGGCCGGTTGGTCGACCGCGCGAAATGAATCAGCCTGCGCGCAAGCCTCGCGTGGCCGGCTTCGCGCTGTTCACGCTGTTCCTCACGGCCGTCTTCATCGCGCTCGGCCTCTGGCAATTGCAGCGCCGGACCGCCAAGCACGCGCTGGTCGCGGCGCTCACCGAGCGCCTTGCAGAGGTGCCCATCGTGCTGCCGCCATCTTCGCAATGGGCTGCACTCGATCCCGCGCGCGACGAATTCCGCCGCGTCAGCTTCACCGCGACCTACGCAGCCCTGCCGGATGCGATGATCTATTCGTCGGGCTCGGCAGTGCGCAAGGACGCCTCCGGCCCCGGCACCTGGGCGTTCCTGCCGGCGCGGCTGCCCAGCGGCGAGACGGTCGTGATCGATGCGGGCTTCGTCGAGAACACGATGCAGGACCGCAGCGTCGAGGATCGCGCGGTGAAGAAGCTCGTCACCGGGCAGCCGGTCGCGCTCACCGGTTACCTGCGCTTTCCCGAGCCGCCAGGCTGGCTGACGCCGGCGGAGAACCGCGACAAGCGGCTCTGGTTCGTGCGCGATCATCCGGCCATCGCAGGCGCGCTCGGCTGGGGCGCGGTTGCGCCGTTCTATGTCGACCTCGAGCAACCGGTGCCCGAGAACGGCATCCCGCGCCCGGGGCCGCTCGACGTGCATCTGAAGGACGATCACCTGCAATACGCCATCACCTGGTTCCTGCTCGCAGGCGCCGTGCTGATCGCCTTCGCGGTGTGGGCAAGAGGCCGGCGGCAGAGCTGAGCTCGACCGTAGATACTCTGAGGGAACCCGGTATCGTCCGGGGTTTATTATTCAGCGCGCATTCACGAGTGTGGTCCTAAGCCGCCGGTGAGTTTCCGCGGCAGACAGGGATTGCGGCGTGAGCGATTTCGACCAGATGGGAATTGTCGTCGATTGGGTGGACGCCTGCCGGAAGGGCGACCTCTCGACGTTGCTCGACCTCTATGCGGACGACGCCCAGGTCGAATGCACGTGCAACGGCGCGCAGCGCTATCGCGGCCGCAGCGAGCTCGAGGCCTATTGGCAGCCGCGCCTCAGTGCCTTCTCGTTGGCAGGTTTCGGGCTGGAGGAGATCCATCCCGCGCCCCATGGCGTCGATGTCGAATATTCCGTCGCCGGCGCGCTACGCATTCACGCCTCGTTTCGCTTCAGCCCGGAAGGCAAGATCCGCAGCACGTTGTGCGAGCCGGCGCAACAGGACGCGCATCATGGCTGCGCCTGTTAGGGCATGATGCGGACCCGAAGGGCCGCGTTGGCGCAAAGTGCGCAGTGGGTCTCCGACAAGGTCAGCTCATCCAATGGGCTGGACCGGCGCCTGGCGTGCCGGCTCGGTCGGAAGCCGGCAGCGTACATAAGTTCGCCCATCCACGCGCAACAGTGACAGCGATCCGCTGAGCGCGCGCACGCGTTCATGCATGCCGGTCAGACCGCGGCCGAAAACGTTGCCCTCGGGAAAGCCGTCGCCGTCGTCGGAGATCTCGATGATGAGCGCCTCGCCGGTGACGGTCGCCTGGGCATGGGCGTTGCCGGCCTTGGCGTGGCGCAGCACGTTGGTCAGCGCCTCCTGGATCACGCGATAGACGGTCTGGGCCAGCGGCCCGGCGATCACGTTGAGACCCGGATCGATCGTCTCCGTCAGGACGATATGCGGTGCCTGCTTGCGAAAGTTCTGGAGCAGCGTCTGCACGCTGGTCGAAAGGCCAAGCTCCTGAATGTAGAGCGGCCGCAACCGATCGAGGATGCGGCGGTTGGTCTGCTGGAGCGCCTCGACCGATTGCAGCACATCCTGGGCTGATTTGCCGAGATTTCCCACCTGCGGCGAGGCGTCGACCAGCGCGATCGTGCCGGCGCGGATGCTGAACAGCAGCGGTCCGAGCTCGTCGTGCAACTCGCGGGCGAGATCGCGCCGCTCGTCGTCCTGGAGCGACACCAGGCGGTGCATCAGATCGCGATTGTCCTGGCTCAATTGCGCCAGCGTCGCAGCCAGCGCATTTGCTTCCGCACAGCTCTGCCGGATCTCCGGCGGGCCTCCGACCGGGATCGGCTTTGCGTAGTCGCCGCGCCGCATCCGTGTGAGGCCTTGGCCGAGATGCTGCAGGGGACGCAGTGCCGATCCCGCGAAGACGTAAGCGATGATTCCGGTGAGCACGGTCAGCACGGCGACGAGGCCGGTCAGCGCCAGGAAGCCGATCCACTTCTCGAACAGGTCGGCCGACAGGTCCGGCAGGAACACGATATCGCCGACACGTCTGCCATCGATCAGCACCGGGGTTGCGGCGTCCATGTCCGGTACCATGAGCAGGTTGACAAACCACTGCGGAATCCCTTGCAGGTTGTGAAGGCCGTCCTTTGGTGGCTCCGCAGGAGGGGCTTCCGCGGAACGGAATTGGATGTCCGAGGAGGTGGTCAAGGATTGAACAAAGGCGTCAAGCGTCTTCCGCGGGTCGTCCGACGCGCGCAGAGTGTTGTTGAGTGCGGCCGCGATCGTCCGGGTCGAACGTCGTGCGGGCTCGTTCTCGTCGGCGAGCTGACCGGCCGCGAAGATCTGGAGCAGCACGCCGCCAAGGATCAGCGCTGCGAGAAAGCTCGCCCCAAGTGGAAGAAACAGTTGCGTTCTGAACGAGAGTCGTTGCCACATTAGGTCAATTCTAACGCGCATCGGCGGGATTTACTCTTTCCATTTGTTCCCGCCGGTCTATGAGTCGAAAAACAAGAGAGTGCGCGATGCAAGATACCGCCAAGCCGGCGACCAGGGTCCTGATTGTCGATGACCACCCCGTGGTGCTGTCCGGTTGCCGCACCCTGTTCGCTTCGGACCATTCGATCCGTATCGACGAGGCGACCGACGCCAAATCCGGCCATCGCGCCTATGTCAGCAAGCGGCCCGACGTCACCGTGATCGACATCAGCCTGCCCGATGTCTCCGGCTTCGAGCTGATGCGACGCATCCGCAAGGACGATCCCGACGCCAAGATCATCATGTTCAGCATGAACGACGATCCGGCCTTCGTGGTGCGGGCGGTCGAGCTTGGGGCGCAGGGCTATGTCTCCAAGGGCGATGATCCCAGGATCCTGCTGAAAGCGGTGCGCAAGGTGATCGCGGGCGACAATTACATCTCACCGCAACTCGCGGAAGCCGTGACGTTTTCCGGCGCGGCGATCAAGGCCAACCCGGCTTCGCAGATGACGCCGCGGGAGCTCGAAATTCTCCGCCTGCTCGGACGCGGCGACAAGATCGTGGAAGTCGCCGAGGCGCTCGGCATCTCCTACAAGACCGTCGCCAACACCACGTCCCTGCTCAAGCAGAAGCTGGGAGCCAAGAACCATTCCGACCTGATCAGGATCGCGGTTGAAATCGGCATGAATTGAGGGCCCGGGGGCCCGGCACCGAACCGGCTGCTCCAGGATGCAGCCGGTTCGGCGAGACGGATTGGTGCCGGCGTGCAGCCGGGCAATGCATGGACACCGCCGACACCCATCCGCGGACACAATGGGTCGAGGTGGCATTCGTTCCGGATCCCCGCAATTGTCGGGATAAAATGGCAATTCTTCACGACGGTTGGCTGGAGCGCGCTCGCAAAAGCTTGGGCATGTCGGGAAAAATAGGAACATCTTCCCGCGCTCGTCGTTTTCGCCCTTGACGATTTCGTGACTGACGGCGAAAGGTTGCCGGACAAGTTTCAGCGGGAGCGGCGACCCCAGAGGCAAACCGGTCTGCACATATCAACGACAGACCTTCCAAGAGAGGGCTGCGGCATCGCCGCAGCCTTTTTTGCTGGGCAGGGGTGCCGGCGGGAAGCGGTTTCCTGATGCCGCAAAACACTTTATGGTGGCGCAAAGCTTCTGGCTGTTAACAAGTAATTTCGTAAAATCAAAGGCTTAACGAGCGGTCGTAAGCCCGGTCGGCCTTTGGAGGGCAGTTTGACTCGTTATATCTCGACCCGGGGCGAGGCCCCCGAACTCGGCTTCTGCGACGTGATGCTGACCGGGCTTGCGCGCGACGGCGGCCTGTATGTGCCGACCATCTGGCCCCAGCTCTCCAATGAAACCATCGCCGGCTTCTTCGGCCGCCCCTATTGGGAGGTCGCGGTCGACGTGATCCGTCCGTTCGCCGGCGACGAGATTTCGGACGCCGAGCTTGGCCGCATGGCGAACGAGGCCTATGCCACCTTCCGCCATCCGGCGGTGGTGCCGCTGCGCCAGATGTCGCCGCACCAGTTCGTGCTGGAGCTGTTTCACGGCCCGACGCTCGCCTTCAAGGACGTGGCGATGCAGCTGATCTCGCGGCTGATGGACCATGTGCTCGCCAAGCGCGGCCAGCGCACCACCATCGTGGTCGCCACCTCAGGCGATACCGGCGGCGCTGCGGTCGAAGCCTTCGCCGGCCTCGAGAACGTGGATCTCATCGTGCTGTTCCCGCACGGCCGCATCTCCGAGGTGCAGCGGCGAATGATGACGTCGACGGGCGCGGCCAATGTCCATGCGCTCGCCATCGAGGGCAATTTCGACGACTGCCAGGCGCTCGTGAAGGGGATGTTCAACAACCATCGCTTCCGCGATGCGACCTCGCTCTCCGGCGTCAACTCCATCAACTGGGCGCGCATCGTCGCCCAGGTGGTCTACTATTTCACCTCCGCCGTCGCCGTCGGTGCGCCGGCGCGCGCGGTGGATTTCGTCGTGCCGACCGGCAATTTCGGCGACATCTTCGCCGGCTACGTCGCCAAGCGCATGGGGCTGCCGGTGCGGACCCTGCGCATCGCCGCCAACGTCAACGACATCCTGGCGCGCACGCTGAAGACGGGGATCTATGAGGTGCGCGAGGTGCACGCGACGGCGTCGCCGTCGATGGACATCCAGATCTCCTCGAATTTCGAACGGCTGCTGTTCGAGGCCGGCAAGCGCGATGCAGCCGGCGTGCGCCGCCTGATGGATTCGCTGAAGCAGTCAGGACGTTTCGTGCTGCCGGACGCAACGCTGGCCGCGATCCGCGAGGAGTTCGACGCCGGCCGCGCTGACGAGACCGAGACCGCGGCTGCGATCCGCGCCGGCTGGCGTGAGGCAGGCGAGCTGGTCGATCCCCATACGGCGGTGGCGCTCGCTGTCGCCGATCGCGACACCACCGACACGAGGGTGCCAAGCATCGTGCTCTCCACCGCGCATCCGGCCAAATTCCCCGACGCCGTCGAAGCGGCCTGCGGCCAGCGGCCGCAACTGCCGGCCTGGCTCGACGGATTGATGACCAAATCCGAACACATGAAGGTGATGAAGAACGATCAGGCCGAGGTCGAGCGGTTCGTGCTGTCGGTCAGCCGCGCCGCAAAGCAGGGAGTTGCCGGATGAGCGTCGAGATTTCCAAGCTTGCCTCCGGCCTGACCGTCGTCACCGACAAGATGCCCCATCTCGAGACCGCGGCGCTCGGCGTCTGGGCCGGCGTCGGCGGACGCGACGAGAAGCCGAACGAGCACGGCATCTCGCATCTGCTCGAGCACATGGCGTTCAAGGGCACGACGAAGCGCTCCTCGCGCGAGATCGTCGAGGAGATCGAGGCGGTCGGCGGCGACCTCAATGCCGGCACCTCGACCGAGACTACGTCCTATTACGCGCGGGTGCTCAAGGCCGACGTGCCGCTCGCGCTCGACGTGCTCGCCGACATCCTCGCCAATCCGGCCTTCGAGCCCGACGAGCTGGAGCGCGAGAAGAACGTCATCGTGCAGGAGATCGGTGCCGCGCAGGATACGCCCGATGACGTCGTGTTCGAGCATCTCAACGAGCTCTGCTATCCCGATCAGCCGATGGGCCGCTCGCTGCTCGGCACGGCCAAGACGCTGCGCGCCTTCAACCGTGACATGCTGCGCGGCTACCTCTCGACGCATTATCGCGGGCCCGACATGGTGGTGGCGGCCGCAGGCGCGGTCGATCACAGCCAAGTCGTTGCCGAGGTCGAGAAGCGCTTTGCGAGTTTCGAGGGGACGCCGGGCCCGAAGCCGCAAACCGCTCAGTTCGGCAAGGGCGGCGCCAAGGTGGTGCATCGCGAGTTGGAGCAGGCGCATCTGACGCTGGCGCTGGAAGGCGTGCCGCAGAACGATCTGTCGCTGTTCTCGCTCCAGGTCTTCACCAACATCCTCGGCGGCGGAATGTCGTCGCGCCTGTTCCAGGAGGTGCGCGAGAAGCGCGGCCTCTGCTACTCGATCTATTCGTTCCACGCGCCCTATACCGACACCGGCTTCTTCGGCCTCTACACCGGCACCGATCCGGCCGACGCGCCGGAGATGATGGAGGTCGTGGTCGACATCATGAATGAGTCGGTGGAGACGCTGACCGAGGCCGAGATCGCGCGGGCCAAGGCGCAGATGAAGGCAGGGCTCCTGATGGCGCTGGAGAGCTGCTCGTCGCGTGCCGAGCAGCTGGCGCGCCACGTGCTGGCCTATGGCCGGCCGCAGACGGTCGAGGAGCTGGTGGGCCGGATCGACGCCGTCAGCGTCGAATCGACCCGGGACGCGGCGCGTGCGCTGCTGTCGCGGAGCCGGCCTGCCGTTGTCGCATTAGGCAGTGGCAGGGGTCTGGACACGGCGGTGTCTTTTGCGGAAGGATTGACGCGGGCACGTGCCAAGGCGCGGCTGCATTAGGAGCCGCGCGCGGGCTGAGCTGCCCCGGGAAGCATCACCATGGCCCTCTTTCGCCTGCCGTCCAGTGGACCCGCCGCCCTCGCGCCGCGCGGTAACGGGCTGTTGCTGCGCGCGCCGCAGATGTCGGACTTCCTGCAATGGGCGCATTTGCGCGAAACCAGCCGCGATTATCTGACGCCCTGGGAGCCGATCTGGCCGTCTGACGATCTCACCCGATCCGGCTTCCGCCGCCGCCTGCGCCGCTATTCCGAGGACATTGCCGCGGACCGTTCCTATCCCTTTCTGATCTTCCGCGAGCTTGATGGCGCCATGGTCGGCGGCATCACGCTGGCCAATGTCCGGCGCGGCATCGTGCAGGCCGGCACCATCGGCTATTGGGTCGGCCAACCCCATGCCCATCGCGGCTACATGACGGCTGCACTGCGGGTGCTGCTGCCGACGCTGTTCGGCGAGCTCAATCTGCACCGGGTCGAGGCCGCCTGCATCCCCACCAATGCGCCGTCGATCCGGGTGCTGGAGAAGTGCGGTTTCTCCCGTGAGGGCTTGGCGCGCCGCTATCTCTGCATCAATGGGGTCTGGCAGGACCATTTGCTGTTCGGCCTGCTGCATGAGGATTTCCGCGGCTGAGCCGCTCGATCATGTGGCCAAATCCCTTGCCCAAGTCCTTTGGCCAAGTCCCCTGCCAAGTCCCCCTTTTTGCTGCCTTGGGTTCGCCGATTTTGACGATATAACCCGCATGCCCCGGCCCACGATCGGCCGGACAATTGTCATTGGAGTACGGGCTTTGATGGTGAAGCAGCTTCGGTCATCGCGGAATGTGCTGCGGCGGGGGACGGCGATCGCGCTTGTCTTGTCGATGTCGTTCGCGGCGGTTTCGCCGGTGGCCGCCCAGTCCTTGACTGACCGCTTCAAGAGCCTGTTCGGCGGCAAGTCGGATGAGCCGGCCCCGCCCAAGCCCGCGCCCGCGCCTGGCCAGCCGGCGGAAGACGAGGTCGATTGCCCGCAGGTGACGGTGCGCGCGGGCGCATCAACCTACGCGGTCGGGGCGGCCGGCAAGCCGGCCGTCGGCAACGAGATCCGCTTCCAGGCCTCGATCACCAAGATGGCGCGCGAATGTTCCCGCAGCAGTGTCGGCATCACGGCCCGGATCGGAATCCAGGGCCGCGTGATCGCCGGTCCCGCCGGCGCGCCCGCCACCGTCGAGGTGCCTTTGCGTGTCGCGGTGGTGCAGGGCGGCGTCGGCGAGAAAGTGATCGCCTCGAAGGCTTACCGGACGACGGTCGAGATGTCGGAGGGCGGCAGCGTGCCCTTCACCTTCATCGTCGAGGATCTGGCTTATCCGACGCCCTCCGCCGCGGTCGCCGATTCCTATGTCTTCTATGTCGGCTTCGACCCGCAGGCGCTGTCGCCCGAGCCGAAGGGACGGAAGAAGAAGTAGGTAAGCAAGTCGTCACGAAGAACGCTGTCATGCTCCGCGCAGGCGGGGCATCCAGTACGCCGCGGCTTCTCCGTATCTCATTGCTGTCTCTGGAATACTGGATCACCCGCTTTCGCGGGTGATGACACGGTATTTGTGGATTGCGGTGTCGCAAACAAAAAAGCCGGCGCTCATCGCGCCGGCTTTTTGATTACTGAAGGCAAAACCCTCAGTTCAGCTTCTGGCGAACCTCGGTGATGCCCTTGGCGAGCAGATCGTCGGCGACCTGGCCCTTGACCGACTGCGACAGGATCGTGGAGGCGGCCTGGACGGCGGCTTCCGCGGCTGCGGCGCGGACATCGGCGAGTGCCTGGGCCTCGGCGAGCGCGATCTTGCTCTCCGCGGTCTTGGTCCGGCGGGCGACGAAGTCTTCCATCTTCGCCTTGGCGTCGGCCGCGATGCGCTCGGCTTCGGCCTTGGCGTTGGCGATGATGTCGGCAGCTTCGCGCTCGGCCGTGGCGCTGCGTGCCTTGTAGTCGGCGAGCACCTTGGCCGCTTCCTGCTTGAGGCGCGTCGCGTCGTCGAGCTCGGCCTTGATGCGGGCGGCACGATGATCCAGCGCCGTCATCGCCGACTTGAAGACCCCGAGATAGGCGAACACGACCATCAGGATCACGAAGGCGATGGCGACCCAGGTTTCAGGATCGAAGAACATCTCGACTAACCTTTCAGGGACGCATCGACCGCGGCATTGACCGACGCGGCGTCGGGAACGACGCCGGTAAGCTGCTGCACGATCTGGCCTGCCGCATCGGCCGCGATGCCGCGGACGTTGCTCATGGCGGTGGCGCGGGTCGAGGCGATGGTCTTCTCCGCCCCGGCGAGCTTGGCCGCCAATTGTTCTTCCAGCGTCTTGCGCTCGGCTTCCGCCTGCGCATTCGCCTTGTCGCGGGATTCGTTGCCGATGGCCTGTGCCCGCGTGCGCGCCGAAGCGAGCTCGGTTTCATAGGCCTTCAGCGCCGCCTCGGACTGGTCCTTCAGCTTCTGCGCCTCGGCGAGGTCACCCTCGATCTTGTTCTGACGCGCCTCGATCGCACCGCCGACCTTCGGCAGAGCGAGCTTGGACACGATCACGTAAAGCAGGACGAAGAAGATCGCGAGCGACACCAGCTGTGAAGCGTAGTTGCTGCTCTCGAACGGCGGAAAACCGCCACCGTGGTGACCACCGTCAGCCTCGGTGTGAGCGCCCGCCGCCGGACCTTTTGCGCCGCCATGACTTTCAGCCACGGAGTTCTCCTGTTGCAGTCACACGCGCCGTCCCAATGGATGGAACGGCGCGAAAAACGTCGTCCTCAGAGCGGAACGAACAGCAGCAGCAGCGCGATCAGCAGCGAGAAAATGCCGAGCGCTTCGGTCACGGCGAAGCCGAAGATCAGGTTGCCGAACTGGCCCTGAGCGGCCGAGGGGTTGCGAACGGCTGCGGCGAGGTAGTTGCCGAAGATCACGCCGACGCCGACGCCCGCGCCGCCCATGCCGATGCATGCGATGCCCGCGCCGATAAGTTTTGCTGCTGCCGGATCCATTTTAGACTCCTTGGAAGAAAGATTGGGTTGTGGGTGGAAATTCCCCGGACCGCTCAGTGTCCCGGATGAATGGCGTCGTTGAGGTAGATGCAGGTCAGGATCGCAAACACATAGGCTTGCAGGAACGCGACCAGAATCTCGAGCGCGTACAGCGCGACCGTGAGAGCCAGCGGCAGCACGCCGCCGACCCAGCCCAGCGCCCCGAGCGAGAAGCCGAGCATGGCGACGAAGCCCGCGAACACCTTCAGCGCGATGTGGCCGGCCAGCATGTTGGCGAACAGACGGACGCTGTGGGAGACCGGCCGCAGGAAGAACGACAGGATCTCGATGAACATCACCAGCGGCAGGATGTAGCCGGGGACGCCGTGGGGCACGAAGATCGAGAAGAACTTCAGGCCGTTCTTGGCGACGCCGTAGATCAGGACGGTGAAGAAGACCAGAAGCGCGAGCGCCGCGGTGACGATCAGATGGCTCGACACCGTGAAGGTATAGGGGATGATGCCGACCAGGTTCGAGACGCAAATGAACATGAACAGCGAGAAGATCAGCGGGAAGAACTTCATGCCTTCCGCGCCGGCCGTCGAACGGATGGTCGAGGCGACGAATTCGTAGGAGATTTCGGCGACCGATTGCAGGCGCCCGGGAACCAGCTGCGTGCCGCTGGCGAGCATCAGGATCGAGATCACCGCCACCGCCACCAGCATGTAGAGCGACGAATTGGTGAAGGCGATCGTGTGATTGCCGATATGGCCCAGGGTGAAGAGAGGCTCGATGTTGAACTGGTGGATCGGGTCGATTTTCATCAGCGCGGCATCTCTTGGTCTGCCGGGCAATGCCGGCGGGTCTCGGTCTGCCGGCCGGGCCGGCCCGTACCGGCAAGGCCGGCACGATCATTCCTGTCCTGGTGCGGATCGGCTAAGACCCACCGCGCCTGTTTTGACCCGCACCCGCCGTTCTCACCACATTCACCACGCCGGCGACGAAGCCCAGCAACAGGAACACGATAAATCCGAAAGGCGACGTCGACAGCAAGCGGTCGAAACCCCAGCCAATCCCCGCTCCGACAACGACCCCGGCGATCAACTCGGAGGATAACCGGAAACCAAGCGCCATCGCCGAAGCTCTGGCCGCTCTGTCCTCACCGTCACCTGCGGGTTGCTCGGTCTTGATTCGTCGGTCCCGGAATTCGGACAACCGCTGATCAAGATTTCCGAGCCGTTCGGAAAGCGCAGCTTCCTCGGACGATCTATCGCGATCCCCATTCTCGCCGTGTCCCGTGCCCTGTGTCATGCAACGAAGACCCGAAACGCCGCGGCTGAATGGAAATTGCGCCCGCCACCCTCAAAAGCCGCGCGGACCATACTGATGGCCCATAATCAAGTCAAGCCAAGTCACGATTGCGTCGCTTTCGTTTATGTAGCTGATTTATTTGATGATATTGGCGCGCACGGCAGCGCTGCACACAGCGTGACGCCGCACCGCAGCAGCAAGCCTCAGGATCGGCGAAGGCGGCCGCCCTTTCGCCACGCTGCCGGGATCGAACACGCCGCCGCGATCGTTGATAAGGGTGCGTGTTTTGGGCGGCGGATCGCCTCACCGGGGTGTAGAATTTGCGAGAGGGCCACCAGCACGCCGTGGCGGAGATCGCGATGAGACCAGTGACGTCATCCACAACATCATGGCTTGCGCTGGCGGCGTTCGCCGCCGCGGTGGCGATCGCCGGCGACCTCGAGGCCGCGCAATCCGCGCCCGACAGCGAGAACGGCCGCTACAGCATGACGCCCATCCCCGAGGGCGTGCTGCGGCTCGACACGCGCACCGGCACGGTATCGACCTGCACCAAGAACGGCGCCGGCTGGGCCTGTTACGCGGTGCCCGACGAACGGACCGCGCTCGACGCCGAGATCGGCCGGCTCCAGGCCGAGGTCGAAAGGCTGCAGGGACAGCTCGCGGCCGGGCCGACGGTGTCCGGCAAGATCGACGAGGCGCTGCCGAAATCCGACCCGCTGAAGAAAGCGGAGCCCAAGGCCGCCGAGGGCGAGCGCAAGATCGAGATCCCGCTGCCGAGCGACCAGGACGTCGACCGCGTGATGTCGTTTCTGGAAAAGGCCTGGCGGCGGCTGATCGACATGGCCAACCGCGTCCAGAAGGACGTGTCGGGGAAGATTTGAGGACCCCTTCGCGCCATCCATGCGTTGAGGTGCCGTAGGGTGGGCAAAGGCGTTCTTACGCCGTGCCCACCATGGTTCTAAGGCAATGAGGAAAGACGTGGGCACGGCGCGTTGCGCCTTTGCCCACCCTACGGCAGTATTCGATTAGTCGAGACCCTTCATGACATCAACCAGATCAGTCACCCGCTCGGCGCCATCGTCGGTGCAAGCCGACACCATCGCATCGTCATTGCTGACCGTGCAGACATCGGGTCACGGCTTCACCGATCTGACGAGCGAGGCTGCAAAATTCATCGCCGAGGTTCACGCGCGCGACGGCGCGCTGACGCTGTTCATCCGCCATACCTCGGCCTCGCTGACGATCCAGGAGAACGCCGATCCCTCCGTGCTGGTCGATCTCACCACGGCACTGTCCCGGCTGGCGCCGGAGAATGCCGGCTGGACCCACGACGCCGAAGGACCGGACGACATGCCGGCACATATCAAGACGATGCTGACCGGGGCCTCGCTTCAGGTCCCGGTCCTGAGCGGCAGGCTTGCCCTCGGCACCTGGCAGGCGATCTATTTGATCGAGCACCGCAAGCGCCCGCACCGGCGCGAGGTGGTGCTGCAATTCGTCGGCAGCAATCAATAAAGCAATTTTAGTGCTCAAACAAAACCGGCCGCGGATCGCTCCGCGGCCGGTTCGTTGTACTTATCGCTGCTTTCGATCAGGTCGCCTTGATGTCGACGTCCTTGGTCTCGGGCAGGAAGAAGAAGCCGATCACGACGGTAATCGAGGCGAAGATGATCGGGTACCAGAGGCCGGCATAGATGTCGCCCGTCGAGGCCACGATGGCAAAGGCGGTCGCCGGCAGCAGGCCGCCGAACCAGCCGTTACCAATGTGGTAGGGTAGCGACATCGAGGTGTAGCGGATGCGGGTCGGGAACAGTTCGACCAGCATCGCCGCGATCGGGCCGTACACCATGGTGACGAACAGCACCAGGATGAACAGCAGGCCGATGATCGCCGCCACCTGCGGACGGAAGATGTCGAACGGATGGGACATCTTCACGATGCCCGCATCGCCGGCCTTCGGATAGCCGGCCGCCTGCACCGCGGCGAGCACTGCCGGGTTGCTGTCCTTGGCGCTCGTGTAGGGCACTTCCTTACCATTGACGACGACCTTCACACCCGAGCCGGCTGCGCCAGACGTGGTCGAGTACTTGACCGACGACTGCGACAGGTAGGCACGTGCGGTGTCGCAAGGTGCGGTGAAGACACGGGTGCCGACCGGGTTGAACAGGTCGCCGCAACCCGCGGGATCCGCCACCACGTCGACCTTGACCGATTCGATCGCCTTTTCCAGCGCCGGGTTGGCATTGGTGGTGATCATCTTGAAAATCGGGAAGAAGGTCAGCGCCGCGATCAGACAGCCGCCGAGGATGATCGGCTTGCGGCCGATCTTGTCGGACAGCATGCCGAACACGATGAAGAAGCCGGTGCCGAGCAGCAGCGACCAGGCGATCAGCAGGTTGGCGGTGTAGCCGTCGACCTTCAGGATCGATTGCAGGAAGAACAGCGCGTAGAACTGACCGGTGTACCAGACGACGCCCTGGCCCATCACGCCGCCAAGCAGCGCGAGCAGCACCAGCTTGCCGTTCTGCCAGTTGCCGAAGGCTTCGGTCAGCGGCGCCTTCGAGCTCTTGCCCTCGTCCTTCATCTTCTGGAAGATCGGGGATTCATTGAGGCGAAGCCGGATCCAGACCGAGATGCCGAGCAGCAGCACCGAGACCAGGAACGGGATGCGCCAGCCCCACTTCGCGAAATCGGCCTCGCCGAGGGCGCTACGGGTGAACAGGATCACCAGTAGCGACAGGAACAGGCCGAGCGTCGCGGTGGTCTGAATGAAGGAGGTGTAGTAGCCGCGCTTGCCGTTCGGAGCATGCTCCGCGACATAAGTGGCCGCGCCGCCATACTCACCGCCGAGCGCCAGGCCCTGGGCGAGGCGCAGCGCGATCAGGATGATCGGAGCCGCGATGCCGATGGTCGCCGCGTTCGGCAGCAGGCCGACGATGAAGGTCGACAGACCCATGATCAGGATGGTGACGAGGAAGGTGTATTTGCGGCCGACGATGTCGCCGACGCGGCCGAACACGATCGCGCCGAACGGACGCACCAGGAAGCCGGCGGCGAAGGCCAGCAGCGCGAAGATGTCGCGGGTGGCTGGCGGGTAATCCGAGAAGAACTGCACGCCGATGATCGAAGCCAGCGAGCCGTAGAGGTAGAAATCGTACCACTCGAAGACGGTACCGAGCGAGGAGGCGAGAATGACGAACCGTTCGTCCTTCGTCATCCCTCCCGCGCCTGCTTGAGACACAGCCATTGTCGACATATTGAGTCGCTCCCCGAATTGCGTTTCCTCGCACCCCAGACGTCCGGACATGCCGGATCAACCCAGGTCTTGCCTGCAAGGTAACATCGGCGTGAAACCCGCCCCAATACGACTTTCGGCCTTGCGCACTGACGCGTAGCTGACGCCGGTATCAGGCACCGGCGCGCCGCCACGTAGGCTTCCGGATTAACCCCTTTGCAGCAAAGGGATAATGTGCACTTGCATGCCACGGCCGCTCGGGGAAGAATTGACAGACCCGGGATCTGTCCGCCGGCCCGCGAACGACAGCAAGAGAACGATGAACGCTCCCTCGACCCATCTCGTCATCGCCGATGACCATCCTCTTTTCCGCGACGCGCTGCGACAGGCGGTGGCCGGCGTCCTGACCTCGGCCAGGATCGACGAGGCCGGATCGTTCGAGGATCTGACCAAGCTCCTGGAACAGACCTCGGATGTCGACCTGATCCTGCTCGACCTCTCGATGCCCGGGATCTCAGGCTTTTCCGGCCTGATCTATCTGCGTGCGCAATATCCGGCGATCCCGGTGGTGATCGTCTCGGCGTCCGACGACAGCGCCACGATCCGCCGCTCGCTCGATTTCGGCGCCTCCGGCTTCATTCCCAAGCGATTCGGCGTCGAGACCCTGCGCGACGCCATCCTCAAGGTGATGGAGGGCGACGTCTGGGTTCCCGCCGATACCGATCTGTCGGCTGCGGCCGATCCCGACATGACGCGCCTGCGCGACCGTCTGGTGACGCTGACGCCGCAGCAGGTCCGGGTCCTGATGATGCTGTCGGAGGGCCTCCTCAACAAGCAGATCGCCTATGAGCTCGGGGTCTCCGAGGCCACCATCAAGGCACATGTCTCGGCGATCCTGCAAAAGCTCGGCGTCGAAAGCCGCACCCAGGCGGTGATCGCCGCCGCCAAGATCGCCGGCGGCCAGTGGAAGCAGGGCACGCCGACGGGGTGAGCCCGCTACAGCGTCTTCAGGAGCGCATCGGCGGCCCTGATATCTTCAGTCTCGGAACCTGCAGCGAAACCTTCGCGTGCCGATTGAAGTAATCGCCTGGCTTCCTTGGCGCGGCGCCGGTGGGCAAGAAGCTGCGCCAGATCGATTGCCGCGCGCAGTTCCCACGCTTTGGCACCCTTGTCGCGGCTGAGTTCCAGCGCCTGCACGAGGCAGGCCTCCGCTTCCTCGATTTGCGGCTCGGGCAGGTGCGACAGCACCTTGCCCTTCATGCGCAACAGCTCGGGCATATAGAGGTGATCGCCGCTCTGCGCGACGAGGCGGATGGCGTCGTCGATCAGCTGTGCGCTCTGCGCGATCTGGCCGAGCGCTATCAATCCCTGAACCAGCGCGATGTTGAACGTCGTGGTCAGCAGCTCGTAGCGGGCATCGTGGAGCTCACGCAGGCAAGTCCTGATCGTCTCGACGCCAACTGCGGCATCGCCGCGCCGGATCGCCAGCTCGCCTTTGACGCCGCGGCCGACGGCGAGATAAGGCCCCATCGAGCGCGACGTCGCATGCGCGATGAAGCGGTCGATGTTCGCGTTCGCACCGTCGAGGTCTCCGCTCCAGAGATCGATTGCGACCGTCCAGATCAGCGCAATGCAGAGCGTGATCGGGTGATCCATCTGCGCGGCCTCGGTGACCGTCTGTCGCGCCAGTTGCAGCGCATCCGCGGGGCGGCCCTGCAACCAGAGCTCGCGAGCCAGCGTGATGCCGGCCCGATTGCGATGATCGAAGCCGTGGACGGTGCTGATTCGCTCCGTGCCCGGTCCCCGCCATGCGACCTCCAGCATCTCGAGCGCGTCGCGATGCCGGCCTGCCAGATGCAAGGAGACGCCGAGGAGGGAATGGGCGAGGGCGATTGAGGCGGAATCGCCCAGCGACCTCGCGACCCCGAGGCTCTGCTGCGCATAGCCGAGCGCGGCGTCGAACTCTCCCATCCGCTCGTGAAAGATATGCATCCGGCCGAGCAGCTGGAGCTGGTTGATTTCGTCGCCGCGCGCTTCGGCGATCGCAAGGCTCCGGCTCAAGGCGCTGCGCGCCGCTTCGCTGCCGCCGCGGGTGAACATCAAGGTCAGTCCGAGGGCGGCCTGGATGTGCATTTCCTCGGCGCTGCCGCGCGAGGAGGGGTCCATCGCCAGCAGCGCCCGCTCCGACCAGCGCCGGCATTCGATCAACAAGGACATCGCCAGGAAGATCGGCGCCGCGGCGGCGGCGAGCGCAATGCCGATGCCGAGATCACCGCCCGCCCCGAAGCACCAGTCGAGCGCGGCGCGCACATTGTGAAGCGCGGAGAAGTGAGCAGCTCGCTCGTCCGCGCTCGGCACGGCGGCCCATGTCATGCCGGCCTGTTCCAGCCATCGCCGGTAGTACGTCGCGTGGCGGGCGGCGAGAGCCGCGTCATCGGGCTCGATCTCGAGCAGATAAGCGCGCGTCGTGTCGAGCAGGCGGTAGCGCATCATGGCGCCGATGGGGCGCGGCGCGACCATCGATTTGGCCACGAGACTGTCGACGGCGTCGAACAGGCGGGCCTGGTCGACGCGCTCGTCCGGCACGACCTCGAGCGCCGCATCGATGGTGAAATGCCCGGCGAAGACCGCAAGCCTGCGCAGCACGAGGCGTTCGAGATCCGACAGCAGTCCGTAGCTCCAGTCGAGCGTGGCCTGCAATGTCTTCTGCCGGGGCGGCGCCGTTCGCTGGCCTTGCCAGAGCAGATTGAGGCGCTCGTCGAGCAGTGCGGCCGTCTGCTCCAGGCCGTAGGCTTCGACCCGGCCGGCGGCGAGTTCGATCGCCAGCGCCATGCCGTCGAGCTTGCGGCAGATCCTCGCGATGATCGCGGCATTGGCGTCATCGAGACTGATCTGCGCGCCGCTGGCCGTGGCACGTTCGAGGAATAGTTGCAGCGCCGGATAGGTCTGCGCTGCGGCGACCGTCAGTCCGGAGCCGTCGGGCGGAACGGCAAGCGGCGCCAATCGATAGACCTGCTCGCCCTCGACGCGCAGGGCCTCGCGACTGGTCGCGAGGATATGGACATGTGGCGCGGCCTGGAAGATGTCCGCCGCCAGCGGCGCGGCGGTCGCGATGACGTGCTCGCAATTGTCGAGAACCAGCAGCATCCGCTTGTCCCTGACATGCGCGAGCAGCGCGGGCAGGGGATCGTCGGTCTCGGCCGGCAAGCCCAGCATCAGCAGGATCGAGGTGATCACGAGATCGGGATCACTGAGCGCGGCGAGATCAACAAAGTGCGCGGCGTCGGAGAAAGTCTCGAGCAGGTCGTGGGCGATCGCCACTGCGACCGCCGTCTTGCCGACGCCGCCGGGGCCGGCGATCGTGACAAAGCGCGAGGCGATGAGCTTGTCGGAAACAGTGGCGATCTCATCGTCGCGCCCGACCATCCGCTGTAGCCGGTTCGGCAGTTTCACCGGCGGCAATTCCAGCCGCGGCGTGGGGCGCTGGGCTGCCGCAATGCCTGTTTGCGAAACCGGCGCTGCGAGTTGCGAGATCGGCGCCACGAAACAATAGCCGCGGCCGGAGAGCGTCGTGATGTAGCGGGCGCCGTCCTTGCCGTCGCCGAGCGCCTTGCGCAGCGTTGCGACGTGAAAGCGCAGATTGGCCTCTTCGACGGTGACGCCGGGCCACACCAGCGCCATCAGGTCCCATTTGCCGACGACCTGGTTCGGTCGCGACATCAGCGCCATCAGCGTGTCGAACGCTTTCGCGCCCAGCGGCAACGCGACGCCATCGCGCGTCACGAGCCTTTCATGCGGCGTCACGGAGAATGGCCCGAACGATAAAGTTCCCGCTGCGGTGCCGGCCGGCTCTGTCATGGCAAATCTCGGGTCCCTTCGACAGGACCCGATAGCCAGATGATCGCGATCCGGCAAGGCCGTCGCTGCATCGGCATCAGGCCGCGGGTGCAGGCCTTGTTAAGCGCGCGAGGTCTGACCTCACAACTTCTCACAACTCCCAACGGGTGTCCTGCACCAGCCACTGCTAGTCAGTTGCGGAACGGAAAGGACAGCTTCATGACGCAGGCGGCAAAAATACTTTACACGGCCAAGACCCACACCAGCGGCGGCCGAGGCGACGGCATATCGCGCAGCTCCGATGGCCGCCTCGACGTCAAGCTGTCGCCGCCGGGCGCCGCAGGCATCGGCACCAATCCCGAGCAATTGTTCGCCGCCGGCTGGTCGGCCTGCTTCGAAGGCGCGATGGAGATCGCGGCGCGCAAGCGGAAGATCGAGCTTCCCAGGAAATGCGCGATCGATGCGGAAATCGATCTCATGCTCGACGAGGGCGCCTATTCGCTCCGGGCGCGCCTCAATGTCAGCCTGCCGGGCCTCGACCCCGAGATCGCACGCGGCATCATCGATGATGCGCATCAGACCTGCCCCTATTCCAAGGCCGTTCGCGGCAACGTCGACGTCACGGTCGCGCTGATCTGACGCGCCATCACCAACCATCAAGAAAGGTAGCACCACCATGAAGCAGATCATCGATCAGCATCGCCGCCAGTTCCTTGGCGTCGCCGCCGGAACCGTCGCCGTCGGCCTCGGCGTGATCGAACTCGCGCGCGCTGAGACCGAAGCGCCGAAATCGTCCGCAT
This sequence comes from Bradyrhizobium sp. Rc3b, assembly GCF_900114915.1. GTDB lineage: Bacteria > Pseudomonadota > Alphaproteobacteria > Rhizobiales > Xanthobacteraceae > Bradyrhizobium. Next base: position 459,439 of record NZ_FOUS01000005.1, on the reverse strand, counting down.
CGACTGCGTCCTTCGGGGCGATCAAGCAGATCGATGCCGGCGTCCTCAATGTCGGGTATGCGGAGGCGGGTCCTTCGAACGGTCCCGTGGCGATCCTGCTGCACGGCTGGCCCTACGACATTCACGCCTTCGTCGACGTCGCGCCGATCCTGGCCAAGGCCGGCTATCGCGTGATCATCCCTCACTTGCGCGGCTACGGCACGACGCGTTTCCTTTCCAGCGAGACGCCGCGCAACGGCGAGCCTGCCGCGATGGCGGACGACATCATCGCGCTGATGGATAAGCTTGAGATCAAGAAGGCTGTTATCGCCGGCTTCGATTGGGGCGCGCGCACCGCCGATATCATCGCCGCGCTGTGGCCGGAGCGCTGCCGCGCGCTGGTGTCGGTCAGCGGCTATCTGATCTCCAGCCAGGCCGCCGGCAACGCGCCGTTGCCGCCGTCCGCCGAGCTGCAATGGTGGTACCAGTTCTATTTCGCGACCGAGCGCGGCCGTGCCGGATACGAGAAGTACACGCATGATTTCGCCAAGCTGATCTGGAAGCTCGCCTCACCGCAATGGAAGTTCGACGACGCCACCTTCAATCGAAGTGCGGCGGCGCTGGACAACAAGGATCATGTCGCGATCACGATCCACAACTACCGCTGGCGACTCGGGCTCGCCCAGGGCGAAGCGAAATACGAGCATCTCGAAAAGAAGCTGGCGGCGGCTCCCGTCATCGACGTGCCGACGATCACGATGGAGGGCGACGACAACGGCGCGCCGCATCCCGACCCGAGCGCCTATGCCAAGAAGTTCTCGGGCCGATACGAGTTTCGCCTGATCACCGGCGGCATCGGCCACAATTTGCCGCAGGAAGCGCCGCAAGCCTTTGCCAAGGCCGTCATCGACGCCGACGGCGCCTGAGCATTCATGCGTGCCTCGGTCCAGCGTGGCTGGGCCGGGGATGTACCGCGATCCCAGCTTGAAGAAACGTCATGCCATTTATCGAACCTGAAAAGAATGAGCGATCCTACGTCACGGTGATCACGCTGGCCGTGCTTCTTCTGGTCGTTCTGCTGACTTGCGTGCCCTATCTGGTCTCGATCGCTCTTGCCGAGGGGCCTGCGCAAAACGCGGCAGACGCCTCGCCGATCTTCGGCATCACGATTCCGCCCGGTTACAAGCAGTGGGAGCTGATCGCGCCGGCCGAAGAAGCCGCGCCGCTCGACGAGCTTCGCGCCGTCGTTGGCAACCAGACCGCAATCGATGCGTATCAGGCCGGCAAGCTCCCATTCCCTGATGGCACCATCCTGGTCAAGCGCGCCTGGAAGCGGAAGCAGTCGCCGGAGTTCGCGTCCGCGACAATTCCTGGTGCCGCTACCACGGTCCAGGTGATGGTCAAGGATTCCAAAAAATACGCGGCGACGGGCGGCTGGGGCTTCGGCCGTTTCATCAACGGCAAGCCGGTCGACGAGGCCCAGCACCGCACTTGCTGGGGCTGTCACGAAGCTCGCGCCAAGAGTCGGGACTACGTCTTCACGCGGCTGGCGCCCTGAATTGTGCAAGCGTGCCGGCCGTCGCCAGCAAGCCGCTTCACTCCGCCGCCACCATCTGCTGCGTGCGCCACTGACCGAGCAGGGCGCGGAGCGAGGCCGGCTTGACCGGCTTGTTCAGCACCGCGACCTTCTCGTCGCGCGCAGCGACCTGCACGGCGGGGCTGCGGTCGGCAGTTATCAGGATCGCCGGGATGCCGTCGCCGAAACGGCGGCGGATCTCGCGGATCGCGGCAATGCCGTTGCCGCGGTCGAGATGATAGTCGACCAGGAGGCCGGTGACGCGCCGTCCCGCCGTCTCGATGGCGGCGATCGCGCCTTCGGGATCGGCGACCGCGATCACTTCGGCGTCCCAGGCCTTCAGCAACGTGCGCATGCCATCGAGGATCGCCGCGTCATTCTCGATACAGACGATCAGGGCGCCTGAAATCGGCGTGCGCGCCAGCGGCGTCGCGCTGGTCACCGCGGCGGTGTGGGTGATCGCTTTCGCCGTCGGCACCGTCACGGAGAATACCGAGCCGCCGCTCCTGTTGCCGTCGATGGCGATGCCGTGCTTGAGCACGCGCGCCAGGCGTTCGACGATCGACAGGCCGAGCCCCAGCCCGCGCGCGATCCGCGCGCCCTGCTCGAGGCGGTGGAATTCCTTGAAGATCTCGCCGCGCTTGACCGGCGGGATGCCGACGCCGGTGTCGTAGACGCAGATCTTGAGCGAAGGGCCTTGCCGGCGACAGCCGACCAGGACGCGGCCGCGCGGGGTGTATTTGATCGCGTTCGAGATCAAATTCTGCAGCAGGCGCCGCAGCAGCAGCCGGTCCGATTCGACCGGCAGCGAGCACGGCACGAAGGTGAGCTCCAGGTTCTTGGCACGCGCGATCGGCGCGAACTCGATCTCCAGCGAGCGCATCAGATCGGCCATCTTGAAGCTCGAGGTCGAGGTCGTCATCGCGCCGGCGTCCAGCCGCGAGATGTCGAGCAGCGCGCCGAGGATCTCCTCGATCGCCTGCAGCGATTCGTCGATGTTCTCGACCAGCCGCGTCTCCTCGCCGCTGTGCTGGCGCTCGACCAGGCTCGTGACATAGAGCCGCGCCGCGTTCAGCGGCTGGAGAATGTCGTGGCTGGCGGCGGCGAGGAAGCGCGTCTTGGAGATGCTGGCGTCTTCCGCCGCGCTCTTGGCCAGCGCCAGCTCGGAGTTCAGCCGCGTCAGTTCCTCGGTGCGGTCGCGCACGCGCTTTTCCAGTGTCGCGTTGGCGCGTTCCAGCGCTTCCGCCGCCTCGAAGGTTGGCGTGACATCGGTGAAGGTGATGACGAAGCCGCCGCCGGGCATGCGATTGGTGAGCACCTCGATCACCATGTGGCGTTCCGGCAGGCGTTCGAGATATGGCTCGCTGTCGGTGGTGTAGGCGGCGAGGCGCCGCTCCAGCATGGCCTCGCGCTCGACCGGGTCGCCCGGATCGCTCACGCCGATGAATTCCAGGATATCGCGCAGCGGCTCGCCGAACTGGACGATATGCGGGGGCACGTTGAGGAGATCGCCGAACTGCCGGTTGGAGCAGATCAGCTGCAGATCGGCATCGAACACGGCGATGCCCTGGCGCACGTGGTTGAGCGCGGTCTGCAGGATCTCGCGGTTGAAATGCAGGGCCGCGTGGGAGTCGTCGAGCAGCTTGAGTGCAGCCTTGGCCGAGACCGTGCGCTTGCGCAGCAGCAGCGACATCACGAGACGCGAGGAGGCAGCTCCAATCGAGGAGGCGATCAGATGCTCGGCATGCTGTAACAGCTCGAAATCGGCGGGCGCTCCCGTCTCCAGACGAACGTTGCGCCGTGCGGAGAACGCCTCGAAGGAATGCCGGGCGCGGTCGGGTCCGAGATATTGCGCCACAGTGGTCTGGATGTCCTGCACGGTGACGGTGGTGCGCCAGCGGCGGAAGCTCGGTGAGATCGGCGCGAGCGTATTGGGCACGAACAGATCGGCCTGCAGCAGCTCGATCGACGAGGGCCTTCGTGCCAGCGACAGCAGCACATAGGTCAGGATGTTGAGCGACAGGGACCAGATCACGCCGTGCATCAAGGAAGGCAGATCGGCGCCGAACAGCGCCTGCGGCCGCAGCGCCTCGATGCCGAAGGGGCCATGCTGGAGCAGCAGGATGCCTGATGTCGAGGTATCCATGAAGCTCGGGATGAACAGTGTGTAGAGCCACACCACGAAGCCGACCAGCATGCCGCCGATGGCTCCGCGCGCGGTCGCGCGCCGCCACAGCAGCCCGCCGAAGAAGCTCGGCGCAAGCTGCGCGATGGCGGCAAAGGAGAGCAGGCCGATCGCCACGAGCTGGGTATTGCCGAGCGCGCGATAGTAGAAATAGGCCATCACCATGATGGCGAAGATCGCAAGCCGCCGCGAGCGCAGCAGGAAGTCGCTGAAATCCGCGCCGCCGGCGCGTCCTTCCGGCCGCCGTTGCAGCACCAGCGGCACCACGAGGTCGTTCGAGACCATGATGGAGAGTGCGACGCATTCGACGATCACCATCGCGGTCGCCGCCGACAGGCCGCCGACGAAAATGGCGACGCTGAGAAGCCCCGCACCGCCCTCCATCGGCAGTGCCAGCACGTACATGTCAGGGTCGGCCGCGCCGAACGGGAAGGTGACGAGGCCGGCGAGCGCGATCGGGATCACGAACAGATTGATGGCGACGAGGTAGAGCGGGAACAGCCAGCGCGCGCGGCCGACCTCGGCATCCGAGGAGTTCTCGACCACACTGACGTGGAACTGGCGCGGCAGCAGCATGATGGCGCAAAGCGACAGCAGCGTCATGGTGAGGAAGTTGCCGATCGACGGCGAATAGTTGATGGCGCGCACCGCCTCCGGCGTCTTCATGGCGCGCTCGATCAGTTCGTGCGGCGAGAACATCCAGAATGTGACGAAGATGCCGGCGGCGAGGAAGGCGACCAGCTTGATGATGGATTCGGTCGCGATCGCCAGCATCAGGCCGTGCTGGTGCTCGGTCGCGTCGGTCTGCCGCGTGCCGAACAGCACGGCGAAGGCCGCCATCGCCAGCGTCACCATCAGCGCGACGTCGCCGACGATCGGGATGTGGGAGAAGGCCTGGTCTTCGCTCAGGATGGTTTCGAGCGAGGAGGCGACCGCCTTGAGCTGGAGCGCGATGTAGGGCACCGAGCCGATGATCGCGATCAGTGCGACGGTGGCCGCCACCGCCTGGCTCTTGCCATAGCGGGCCCCGATGAAGTCGGCGATCGACGTGATGTTGTGGGTTTTCGCGAGCTGGATCACGCGGCGCAATACGCCGGCGCCTAACCCGATCATCAGGATCGGGCCGACATAGATGGCGAGGAAGTCGGTCGAGGCGCGGGTGGCGAAGCCGACCGAGCCGAAGAAGGTCCAGGAGGTGCAGTAGATCGCCAGCGAGAGCGGATAGATCAGCCCGGAGGCACGGCCGCGCCCGGCCGGCGAGCGGCGATCGCCATGGCTCGCCACCAGGAACAGGAAGCCGATATAGCCGAAGGCGGCGGCGATCACGCCCCAATCGTGCAGCATGGCGAGCGCGCTTCTCGAAAGGGCGCCGGCGGCGCCCGAGCTCATTTTCCCAGTAATTCTAGCGCGTTGGACGGGGCGAGGCGACAGCGAAATGCCGCGCGGCGGTGGGAACTGGGGTTGTCGTTAAGTCGTAGGGCGAGCTGCTTGCTCTCACCCTCCCTTGGAGGGGGAGGGTCGATCGCGCGAAGCGCGAGCGGGGTGGGGTGATCTATCCACTCGGGCACGGTTGGATGAGGAGACACCGTCACCCCACCCCGGCCCACATTTCGCTGCGCTCAATGTGAGCCGACCCTCCCCCTCCAGGGGAGGGTAAGACAGACCTACTCCGCCGCGAGCGACTTCTGGCGCAGCGGCAGACCCAGGCGCTCCCACACTTGCAGTAGGGCCTCGGCGAGTTGATCGATCAGGCCATCGTCGTGATAGGGCGAAGGCGTGATGCGCAGCCGCTCGCTGCCCTTGGCGACCGTCGGATAGTTGATGGGCTGGATGTAGATGCCGTGCTCCTCGAGCAGGAGGTCGGACGCCTGCTTGCACTTCTCGGGATCGCCGACGAACAGCGGCACGATGTGGGTGTCGCTCGACATCACAGGCAGGCCGGCGGCGTTGAGGATCGCCTTGACGCGGGCGGCACGGTCCTGGTGGCGCTCGCGCTCCCAGTTCGAGGTCTTCAGGTGCTTGATCGCGGCGGTCGCAGCCGAGCAGATCGCCGGCGGCAGCGCGGTGGTGAAGATGAAGCCCGGTGCATAGGAGCGCACGGCGTCGATGATCTGGCCGTTGGCGGCGATGTAGCCGCCGAGGCAGCCGAAGGCTTTCGCCAGCGTGCCTTCGAGGATGTCGATGCGGTGCATGACGCCGTCACGCTCGGCGATGCCGCCGCCGCGCGGGCCGTACATGCCGACCGCGTGGACTTCGTCGACATAGGTCATCGCGTCGTACTTCTCGGCGAGATCGCAGATCTTGGCGAGCGGTGCGACGTCGCCGTCCATGGAATAGAGGCTCTCGCAGACGATCAGCTTCGGCCTATTCGGGCCGGCCGCTTTCAACAGCTCCTCGAGATGCGCAAGGTCGTTGTGCCGGAACACGACCCGCTCGCAGCCGGACTGGCGGATGCCCTCGATCATCGAATTGTGGTTGAGCTCGTCCGACAGGATCAGGCAATTCGGAATGAGTTTTGCGATGGTCGGGATGCCGGTCTGGTTCGAGACATAGCCCGAGGTGAACAGTAGCGCGGCTTCTTTGCCATGGAGATCGGCGAGCTCGGCCTCGAGCTGCACCAGCGGGTGATGCGTGCCGGCGATGTTGCGGGTGCCGCCGGCGCCGGTGCCGACGCGCGTCGCAGTCTCGACCATGGCGCCGACCACTTTCGGATGCTGGCCCATGCCGAGATAATCGTTCGAGCACCAGATCACGACGTCGCGCTTGCCCTTGGGCGAGTGCCAGACCGCGTGCGGGAATCGGCCGGCCGTGCGCTCCAGGTCGGCGAACACGCGGTAGCGCCGCTCGGAATGGAGACGATCGAGGGCGGTATCGAAGAACTGGTTGTAATCCATCGGCAAAACCTGCAACGGAACCCGGCCACGGCGGCCGCTCATTTTTAGAGCTTTTCCAGCTCCAATGTCCATGCGCCCGCACACATTTGTGACGAGGCGCGCGGGTCCATTGATAGCGGCGTATCGCCGGCGATAGTTGATGTGGATCAAACGCCTAACGCTGGCCCGTCCGCACGGCCAAGGCTTCGGGGAAAGCCGGGGACCGTTGCCGCCGGCTTGGACATTTTGTCCATGGGGCGCGCTCCGTCCATGATTGCTGAGCTGGTCGCGCCGATGTCGTAGCCTTTGCCTTGGCGAGGCGCGGATCGGCTCGCCAGCAGCTCATGCGAAAGGACGCCCGATGAAGCGAGTCATGATTCTGAACGGTCCCAACCTCAATATGCTCGGCATCCGCGAGCCGCACATCTACGGCACGACGACGCTCGCAGAGGTCAACGCGAGCTGCGAGGCGGCCGCCGCATCGCTCGGGCTCAAGCTCGCCTTCCACCAATCCAACCATGAAGGCGTGCTGGTCGACCTGATCCAGTCGGCGCGGCAGGACGCCGATGCAATCATCATCAATCCGGCCGGATTTTCCTTCACCTCGGTCGCGATCATGGACGCGATCAAGACGTTCGAAGGGCCGGTGCTGGAAGTCCACATCTCCAACATCCACGCCCGCGATGAATATCACCGCCACTCCAAGATCTCGTTCGTGGCGACCGGCGTGATCTGTGGCCTCGGACCGTTCGGCTACATCGCGGCGCTGCATGCAATCGCGAATATGAAGTGAGATGCCGCCACAAGCCCGGCCATGACGAAGTGACTCACGTCGTCGTGAACTGCAGCACTCCGTCCTTCGTCTCGGCCGTCAACCGGCCCTCGACGATCATGTAGTTGACGTGGGCGACCAGCTCGCCGGCGGCAAAGCCCATCTGGTGCTCGTCGAGCACATGCTTGTTGAACACGACGGGCACCAGGGCGCGCGAGGTCTGTGGCACCTCGCGGCAGGCTTCCGCGATCAGGCGGCAGCGCTCTTCATGGTGGTCGGCGAGCTGCTTGATGCGGGTCTTCAATCCGTAGAACGGCACGCCGTGGCCGGGCAGCACCAGGACGTCATAGGGCAGCGTCGTGGTGAGGCTGGCGAGTGAAGCCAGATATTCGCCGAGCGAGTTCTGGTCGGGCTCGACCGCCCAGACGCTGACATTGGGCGAGATCTTGCTCAGCACCTGGTCGGCGGAGAGGAACAGCTTGTCGTCGGCGCAATACAGCATCACCTGGTCGAGCGCGTGGCCGCCGCCGGTGATCACCTTGAAGCGGCGCGTGCCGATCACGACGTCCTCGCCATGGGAGATGCGGCGGTAGGAGGGCGGCAGCACCGAAACGCGCTTGAGATAATCCTGGCCGCGGCCGAGCAGCTTTTCGGTGAGCGACTCGTCCATGCCGTGGCGGCGGAAGAACAGCCGCTGCGCTTCCTGCCGCTCCGCGGTGCCGCGGTTCTGGTGATAGACCGATTGCAGATATTCGACCTGCGACATCACCAGCGGGCAGTTGAACCGCTCGACGACCCAGCCGGCAAGGCCGACATGGTCAGGGTGGGAGTGCGTGACGATCAGGCGCGTGATGTGGACGCCCTTCAGCGGCCCGTCGAATAGCTTGGTCCAGGCCTCGATCGTCTCCTCGTTGCCGAAGCCGGTATCCACCATCGCATAACCGTCGCCGTCGGCGAGCAGGTAGATGTTCACATGGTTGAGGCGGAACGGCAGCTTCAGCCGCACCCACAACACGCCGGGCCTGATCTCCACGACCTCGTCGTGGCCGGGGTGCTGTTCCCAGGGGTAGCGCAGGGCTTCGGCCGAGGACTGTGCGGTGTCGGTTTTTGCGTTCATGCATTATCGGTACCCGCACATACGGCGGGACGCCAGCCGAAAAAGGACCGTCCGTGGTCTCCGCATGGCGGACATACCGGGCGGCGTTTTTCCGCGTCCCGGTCGTGACCGTAAAAAACGTCGTCATTCCGGGGCGCGCGGAGCGCGAACTCAGGTGCGCTGTTGCGCACCCGAGAATCTGGAGATTGTTGCGAGATTCCGGGTTCGCCTCTTCGAGGCGCCCCGGAATGACGTCAGGCCGCCCGCATGTTGTTGAGGAACGCGTCGATCTCTCCGCGCAGCATGTCGGCTTCGCGTCGGAGCGCGTCGGAGGCGCCCAGCACTTCGTTTGCCGCGGCGCCGGCTTCGGCCGAGGCGGTGGAGACGCCGACGATGTTGCTGGAGACTTCGCTGGTGCCGCCGGCGGCATGCTGGATGTTGCGCGCGATCTCGCGGGTGGCGGCGCCCTGCTCCTCGACTGCGGCTGCGATCGTTGTGGTCACGTTGTCGATCTCGCCGATGATCCGGCCGATGCCCTGGATGGCGCCGACCGCCGATGTCGTGATCTCCTGCATGCTGGCGATCTGGGTGCGGATTTCCTCCGTGGCCTTGGCGGTCTGGCTCGCGAGGCTCTTCACTTCGGAGGCGACCACCGCGAAGCCGCGGCCGGCCTCGCCCGCGCGCGCCGCCTCGATGGTGGCGTTGAGCGCGAGCAGATTGGTCTGCGAGGCGATGGTCTGGATCAGGTCGACCACGACGCTGATGCGGCTCGCGCTGTCGGCAAGGCTCTGCACCGTGGTGTCGGTGGCGCCGGCCTCGTCGACCGCCTTCTTGGCGATTGCGGCCGAGGTCACGACCTGCTTGCTGATCTCCTCGATCGAGGACGACAGCTGCTCGGTGCCTGACGACACGGTCTGCACGTTGACCGAGGTCTCCTCGGCGGCGGAGGCGACCGCGTTGACCAGCGCGTTGGACTGGTCGGCGGTGGTCGACATGCTCTGCGCGGTCGATTGCATCGAATTGGCCGACTGCGCCAGATTGTCGAGCGCGGAGCGCACCGTGCTTTCGAATTCGGCGATCTTCGCTTCCATGCGCGCGGCCCGCTCGGCCTTGGCGACACGGTCCTTGTCCTGCTCGGCGGCGAGTGCCCGGGCTTCGATCATGCTGTCGCGGAACACGGTCAGCGTTTCCTTCATCACGCCGATCTCGTCGTTCTGCCGGGAGCGGACGATCTCGGTGTCGAGGTCGCCGGCCGACAGCAGCTGCATGGCGCGCTGAAGCTCACGGATGCGGCGCAGGATGTTGCGGCCGACATAGAGCCAGACGAACAGCGCCGAGCCGACCAGCATCAAGGCACCAAGGGCCAGCATCACGGTCGTCGCGAGCGAGGTCTCCTGCTGCGCCTGCGAGGTCGAGGCGTTGGTCTCCTTCTGCACGCCGTCGACGAGCTGCTGCACGCTGATGCCGAGGCCGACATTGAGCTTGCGGGTCTCGTCCAGGATGGTCTGGCCGTAGTCGACGGAGTCGAGCTCCTTCTCACGCAGATTGAACACGCCGGTCTTGCCGGTGCCGAGCGCCATCAGCTTCTCCGCCGTCTCGCGCAGCATCTTGTTGCCCTGATTGTCCGGCAACAGATCGAGGTTGGACCGCAGGCGTCCCTGTGCCGTCTTGAATTCCTTCTGGATGTCGTCGAGCTTGTCGCTGGTGTTCGCCGACAGTGCCGCACTCATGTTGGCGGCCGCGCGATTGCCGCTGGCGACGACGTTGCCGAGCTGGCCGACGGTCTGCGCGGCATCGTTGGCATCTGCGGCGGACAGGTCGGCCGAGCCGAGAATGGCGTTGACCCGGGTCTGCGCGTCGAGCATCACCGGACTGGCCGCGCCGACGAAGGCGCCCTGGGCGCTGCGAAGCGCGTCATATTGCTTGTCATGGAGGGCGGCGATATCGAGCCGCTCGCGGGCCGCCTTGGCGAGGCTCTGCGCCGCCTCGTTGATGCTCTTCATCGTCTCGCTGAGTCCGGAGACGACGGTCTTGTCGCCGCCGAGCCCGATGATCTCGGTGAGCTTCTGCTGGGTCTGCTCCTGCAGCTCCTTGAGCTTCTTGGTGCGCTCGTTCAGGGCTTCCTCGGTTTGAGCCGCGAGCAGGGCAGGTCCCTGTGCCGCTAGGCTGGCGCTGAGGGCCGACAATTGCAGGCTGGCAGTGAGGCGCGGAATATCCCGCCCGCTCAGCTCGGTCATCCGTCCGCCGAGATTCTGCAGCGCCAGGCCGGCGCCGGCTGCGATCACGAGGCCCATGCCCGCGATCACTGCAAAGGCCGCGAACAGGCTGCCGCGCACGCCCCAGGTCGGCATTTTGAAACGAGGCCGCATCCGGCCAAGTGAGCCGCCAAGGCTGAAACGGATCGCCATCGAAATTCCCCCAACGTTCTTGCTTCTGTTTGCGGCCGGCAGTATCCGCACCGCCGGTTAAAAATTCGCAATCTCCCCAAACGGTTGCGCGTGTTCCGCAGGGCGAAAAAAAGAAGGGCCGGCGAAATCGCCGGCCCTTCCGTCCTGGTAAGGTTGTGGTAACCGATCAGTAGCGCGCGACGGCCGGGCTTGCCCAGTTGAAGCGGTAGTTGACGCCCGCCTTGATGGTGTGGTCGTCGGTCGTGAAGCTGCCGGTGCCCGCGAGCGGGCCGCCGGTGAAGCTCGAGTCGCCGAAATTGTAGTACTGGTACTCGGCCTTGGCCGACCAGTTCGGGGCGAACATGTATTCGAGGCCGGCGCCGACCGTGTAGCCGTTGCGGTGATCGCCGGTGATGACGAACGCGGTCGGCACGCCGCCGACCGTCACCTTCTCGTTGTTGTCCGAATAGGCGTAGCCGCCCTTCACATAGACGAGGCCGGGGCCCCAGGTGTAGCCGACGCGGCCGGTGATCGAGCCGAGGCCACGCTGGTCGTTGGTATATGCGATGCCGCCCGGAAACACGGCACCGACGCTGCCGGAGAGCCAGGAATACTGGCCCTCGACGCCGACCACGAAGTTCGGGTGGAACTGCCAGTCCCCACCAACCTGCACGCCGCCGAGGAAACGGCCATTGCCGTTGTTGCCGGTGGAAAGGCCGTTGAAATTGTTGTCGCTGGAGAACGCGCCGCCGATATGGCCGCCGATGTAGAAGCCGGTCCAGTTGTAGATCGGCGCGGCATAGGCCGGCGCGGGCGTCTTGTAATAGTTGCGGTTGCCGAGATCGGCGCCGACGGCCGGTGCAGCAGCGCCCATCACGAGCAGCGCAACGGTCGCAAACAGAATCTTCTTCATCGTCTTGAACTCCGACACTTAAGGTCCCCGGCAGGCGCGCTTTCCGCGCCGCGTTGGTTTTGCAGATAGCTCGCTTTTGACGAAAATGCTGTCACATGCATGGCACAGCGAGACCCAACCTAACTTATTGGGCTGCAAATGAATTTCGTGCTTAATGCCGGCTTAAGAAGTGGTGAAGGAAGGCTTAACCTCGCAGCCCTTCGGTAACCTCTCGGCGTCCTTCGTTAACCGAGACGCCGTCGCGCCTCATCGCGCATCTGCGCGCGGAACGCCGCGCGCTTCGCGGGCCGGTCTTCCTCGCGCACGTCATGTCGATCGAAGATGTCGAACTTCTCCAGGATCGGGTAGCGCTCGCTCGCCATCGCAAGCACGCGCAGCACCTTGGTCGCCTCCGGCGTCGGGCCGCTCACCTCCCAGCGCCGGATGGTGTCACTGCCGCCTTTCTCCGGCAATCCGCAGAGCTTTGCCATGTCGGCCGCCGTGAGCTTCCGCTCGAGGACATCGGAGAGGTCGGCGCGGAGTTGCTTCAGTTCGGGCCCGGTCATGTCGCCTCAATACGCGAAGTCGCTAAGGGCAATGCACTAGCGCTGATTCGGGTCCATCCGAAGGCGGGCATGATTCGTCCGAAGCGGAGGTGACGAACGCACTGCTTCGGCACATTCGCCAGCACACGGAGTTATGAATTTGTGCCTATGGACATCGTGCGATCAATGAACACATGGCACAAGGGCCCCAGCGATCGAGGGATCAGCCATGACAAGCATCAAACTCGCCATTGCCGCGCTCATCACGACCGGGCTGCTTGCCGCGCCCTTTGCGGCTGAAGCGAAGAAGGCGCGGTCGAGCCGACATTACAGCACGGGCGTGGTGGCCCCAACCTATGGCGGCGCCGGGGCGCCCACTGCTGTGCAGCCGCGGGCGTCCTACGGCTCGTCCGGCCAGACGGTCGGAACGGTCACGGCACCGTCGGTCGGATCTTACAATTGGCCCTCGGTCGGCGTGACCAACTCGGCGCCCACCTGGAGCAACACCACGAGATAAGTGCGGGTTAGCGCGTGCCGGTCGCCAGACCCGAGAGAAGGTATAGCGCGACCAGCAATGTCGCTACCGACAGCATCGTCGTGACCGAGACCGTGGCCGCGACCAGTTTCTCCTCGACCTTGTGTTCGTGCGCCAGCACGTACACCGTCTTCGCCGTGGGCACGGCGGCGCATATCACGGCGGCGACGGTGTAGAGCGCGTTGAGGCCGGTGACCACACAAAGTCCGTAGACGATCAGCGGCATGATCACGAGCTTCACGAGCGCGAGCGCGAACGATGCCTTCAGGTTGGAGCGCAGGCCCTCGACCGAAAGGCCGAGCCCGATGGCAAACAGTGCGCAGGGCGTGAGCGCGGCGGCGACCATATTGAGGTAGGCGGCAACCGGCGCCGGAATCGGCAGGCCCGTAATCGCCCAGACGAGACCGCAAAGCGTCGACAGCACCATCGGATTGAGCAGGATCTGCTTCGCGAGGCCGGCGGACTGCGCGGACGATCCGCGTGCGTCCCTTTCCAGCAGGATGACCGTGATCGGAAACATCACGGCCGCGACGAATACTGTCGCTACCGCAGCAGGCAGGACGGCGGGCTGGCCGTAGATCGCGTGCAGGATCGGCAGCGCCACGAAGCCGGTATTGGTCATCGCCGCCGCCATGCCATGAATCGTGCTGCTGGCGAGATCATGCTTTCCGCGGGCGCGGACCACCAGGAAGACCAGCGCAAAGCAGACGAGGGAGCCGCCGCCGAACGCGAGCAGGAAACGCCATTCCAGCAGATTGCCCGCAGGCTCCTGCGCGATGGTGACGATCAATAGCGCAGGCATTGCCACGTTGTAGGCGAAATGCACCAGCGCGTCGGCGAGCGAGCGGGAGAGATAGCCGAGCTCGCCGGCCAGCCAGCCGGTGACGATGATCGCGAATACGGGAAGAACGAGGCTCGCGACTTCCATGCGGATCCCCCCTTGCTGCCAATGGCCGCAACGAGAGGTTACCCCGGCAATGGAGTGTCGTCACTGCTTTGGTCGAGCCGTGGCCCCCGGCCAAGAGCTCCCTTCAGTCGAGACCGTCATGGCCGGGCGGGCGCGCCGATCGAACGCGGCCGTCAGACGCTAGATGCCCCGGCCGGCCTGTTGACCGATCACGCAGCGCCACGCAGCCAGCCGCTCGGCTGGATGCTGGTTCATCCAGTCGGCGAGCTGCGGCGCGCCCATCAGGCAGGACTGCACCGAAACCTGCGCGAAATCCGAGGTGGTGACGACCTGCTCGTGACAATTGGTCGGGGAGGCAAGGCTGCAAAGCACGGCGATGATCTTGATCACGACAGGTTACCCCCGTCGCGGCCGATATATGCACGGCCCATCGCGGCCTTATCCTGGCCTTCGCTGGCCGGGTCGGTCGGCGGGAAGATACTGTCGTAGATGGCGCGCGCCTCCTGGATGAGACGTGCTCGCTCGCGCTCGGACTTGGAGACAAATCGAATGACTTCGCCCATGTTGGCTCCGAATATCAGTTGGCAAATCCCGTCATCAGATGACGGCTATCATTTCATCGTCATCTATGACGCCGTCTTCGGCTTTGAAGCGGTGTCGCCGATCACGAATGAGTAAAAAGCGCGTGAGCGCACTCCGGAATCCCAACGTCTCCCGTGCCTTTGATGCGCCGGGTTGAGAGACCGCTCACCAGCTCACATCCGTCGCGCGGCTTTCTGGAGCCGCGCGCGCGAATGCTGGTGTCGACTTGCTCCTTGCGCTCATCGGCAAGGATATTCTCGTCAAGAAAATTCTTCTGGACCGAATATGTTTCACCTCAGGCCGCGTGCAAGTTTTTGGAACAATCCCGGAATTCGGCGACTCGATGCGATCGATCGTCACGCCGCCGGCGCGCGCTCTTTACGTCCCGGCACCGCCGCCAGCAGCTCGCGCGTATAGGCATGCTCCGGCGCGGCAAACAGCTGCGCGGTCGGCTTCAGCTCGACGATGGCGCCGCGCTGCATCACCGCGATGCGGTCGCAGATCTGGGCGGCGACGCGTAAGTCGTGAGTGATGAACAGCATAGAGAGACCGAGACGGGTCTTGAGGTCTTCGAGCAGCCGCAAGACCTGCGCCTGCACGGAGACGTCGAGTGCGGAGACGGCCTCATCTGCAACGATGATCTCGGGCTCGAGTGCGAGCGCGCGCGCAATGCCGATGCGCTGGCGCTGGCCGCCAGAGAATTCATGCGGATAGCGCTCGAGTGCGCCGGCATCCAGGCCCACCATCTTGAGGAGGTCGCGGGCACGGTCGAACGCGACCTTGGCATCAAGGCCGGCCGCGATCGGGCCGTCGGCGATGATGTGGCCGATCTTGCGGCGCGGATTGAGCGAAGCGAACGGATCCTGAAAGATCATCTGGATGCGATGGCGCTCGGCACGCAGCGCCTTGCCGGAAAGAGAAGTAAGATCGGTCTCACCGATCCGCACCGTGCCGCGGTCGGCCTCGATCAGCCGCATCACCAGGCGCGCCACCGACGATTTGCCGGAGCCGGATTCGCCGACAAGGCCGAGCGTCTCGCCCTTGAGGATGTTGAAATTGACCGCGCGCGCGGCATCGACGCGGCGGTCCTCGCGAAACCAGCCGCCCGAGGTGATATAGGTCTTGTCGAGCCCGATTACCTCGACCGCCCTGGCCTGATCGTCGAGCGGCTCGCGCGCCGGCGGGTCCATCGAGGGCACCGCGGCGAGCAGCGCCTTGGTGTAGTCGTGCTGCGGCGCGTTGAAGATCGTCGCGGCTGGACCTTCCTCGACGACCTTGCCGTGCCGGAGCACGACGACCTGGTCGGCGATGTCGGCGACCACGCCGAAATCGTGGGTAATGAACATCACCGCCATGTTGCGGTTGCGCTGGAGGTTGCGGATCAGCTTGAGGATCTGCGCCTGGGTGGTGACGTCGAGCGCGGTGGTCGGCTCGTCCGCGACCAGAACGGCTGGTTCGAGCGCGAGCGCCATCGCGATCATGGCACGCTGGCGCTGACCGCCGGAGAGCTGGTGCGGATAGGCACGCACGATTCTTTCAGGGTCGGGCAGGCCGACTTCCCGTGCCAAAGCGAGCGCTCGCGCGCGCCGCTCCCTCGGCGTCAGCAGGCCGTGCGCCTCGAACATCTCCGCCATCTGGTCGCCGATCCGCATCAACGGATTGAGTGCGGTCATCGGCTCCTGGAAGATCATCGCCAGACGGCGGCCGCGCAGATCGCGCCAGCCGTCGTCGTCGAGCTTGAGCAGGTCGCGTCCTTCGAACTGGATCTCGCCGGCGGCCACCGAGACCGTATCGGGCAACAGGCCCATCAGCGCATGCGCGCACATCGACTTGCCGGAGCCGGACTCGCCGACGATGCAGACGATCTTGCCGGGCCGGAAATCGAGCGAGACGCCGTCGACGGCGAAGGGACGCTCGGCGCCTTTGGGCAGGGCAATTCGCAGGTTCTTGATGGAGACGGCGGGCGGGGCGGTCATTGTCAGCGTCCCTCCCGCGACAGGCGCGGATTGAGCGCGTCGTTGAGGCCTTCGCCGATCAAATTGAGCCCGAGCACGGAGATCAGGATGGCGACGCCGGGAAACACGGTGATCCACCAGGCCTGGCGGATCACGGTGCGGCCGGCGCCGACCATGTAGCCCCAGGAGATCAGATTGGGATCGCCGAGGCCGAGGAAGGACAGCGAGGATTCCAGGAGGATCGCGGTCGCCACCATCAGCGAGGCCAGCACGATCACGGGCGACAGTGCGTTCGGCAGGATTTCGCGCATAATGATCCAGGTGTTGCTTTGGCCGGTGACCACGGCCGCCTGGACATATTCCCGCGTGCGCAGCGACAGCACCTCCCCGCGCACGAGGCGGGCGACCGGCGGCCAGCTCACCAGCGCGATCGAGGTCACGATCGAATAGATCGAGGGCTGCAGGATCGCGACCAGCACGATCGCGAGCGCGAAGCTCGGAATGGTCTGGAAGAACTCGGTGAAGCGCATCAGGGCGTCATCGACCCTGCCGCCGAAATAGCCGGCCATGGCGCCGATGGGAACGCCGACGATCAGCGCGACCAGCGTGGAGACGAGGCCGACAAGCAGCGAGACGCGCGCGCCAAAAATCATGCCGGCGAACACGTCGCGGCCGAGCGCGTCGGTGCCGAGCGGCACGGTGGAGAGCGTGAACGGCGGCAGGAACGGCCGCTGCACCATGCGCCATGGCGAGTTCGGGAACAGCATCGGTCCGAACAACGCGACCGAGATCGCGAGAACCAGGATGATGAGCCCGATGACGCCGCTCGGGCTGCGCAGCATCGATTTCCAGAACTGTTTCATGAGGCGAATTCGATGCGCGGGTCGACCAGGCGATAGACCAGGTCGGTGATGAGGTTGAAGATCAGGACCATGGCGGAGCAGATCACGAAGACGCCGAGCAGCAGATTGTAGTCCCGTTGCAACAGCGCGTCGTACATCAGGCGCCCGATCCCGGGCCAGGCGAACACGGTCTCGGTGATGACGGCGCCGCCGATCAGCGTTCCCGAATGCACGCCGGCCAGCGTCACGACGGGCAGCAGCGCGTTGCGCAGCACGTGGCGGCGCTGGATCACGGCGTCGGAGAGGCCCTTGGCGCGCGCGGTCTTGACGAAATCGAGCCGCTTCACCTCCAGCATCGAGGCGCGCGTCATGCGGGTATAGGTCGCCATGAAGAACAGGCCGAGCGTCATCGCCGGCATGATCAGGTGTTTTGCGACGTCCACCGCGTGGGCGAAGCCGGTCAGATTGGCGCCGACCGTCTCGTAACCAAAACTCGGCAACCAATCCATGGTGACCGAGAACAGCAGGATGCCCATCAACGCCACCCAGAAGATCGGCATGGCGTAGAAGATCAGTGCGAACACGGTGATGGCGGTGTCGAGGAAGGTCCCGGCAAAGCGCGCGGCGAAGGTGCCGAACAGGATGCCGAGCGCGAGCGAGATCGCGAATGCGGTCAGCGTCAACAGCAGCGTCGCCGGCAGCCGTTCGCCGATCAGCTTTGCGACCGGTGCCTGCTGGCGGAAGGAGAAGCCGAGGTCGAGGGTGACAACGCCTTTGACATAGAGGAAGAGTTGTTCCGGCAACGGCTTGTCGAGCCCGAATTTCTCCCTGAGCTGATTGACGAAGATCTGATCACTGGCCCCGGCCTCGCCCGCCATCACCACCGCGGGGTCGCCGGGCGCAAGCCGGATCAGGAAGAAATTGAGGACGACGATCGCAAGCAGGACGATCACGCCCTTCAGGACACGCTGAGCGATAAAGGAGAGCATACTTAGAGCGACGCTTGTTTGACGAGAGTGTCGCCGCAGCGACGGTGCGCTCCCTCTCCCGCTTGCGGGGGAGGGTAGGGGTGGGGGTGTTTCCGCAGAGAAGGTCCCCGAGTGGAGAGAGCCCTCACCCGCCGCGCTTGGGACGATGCTTCGCATCGCCCGACGCGCGTCGACCTCCCCCGCAAGCGGGAGAGGTGCACCTTTTCGGTGGCTCGGACGGCAATCATTCGGCGAAAGCTACAGCACGAGAGATCAGACGCGAAGCGCCCGTCACTTGTCGAGCCATGCGTCCTTGAAGCCGTCATTGACCCCGATTCCCGTTGTGATCAGGTTCTTGACCTTGCAACGGGTGATGGTCGGGAACTGCAGCTCGAGCATCCAGGCCACCGGCACGTCCTCGACCAGGATCTTCTGCGCCTTCTCGTAGATCTCCTTGCGCTTGGAGTCGGGGGTCGCGACCGCGCCGTCGGCGAACAGCTTGTCGATCTCGGGGTTGGAATAGCCCTCGACGTTGTTGAACATCTGGCCCTTGGCGATGGCGCTGGAGACGTAGTTGCGGCCGACGCCGAGCGCGGGATCGCCGTACTGGTAGAGATAGGTGAAGGCGATGTCGTAGTCCCAGTCGCCGATCTTCTGGTTGCCGCCGGCGACGTCGGTGGCAATGGTCTCGATGTTGATGCCGACGTCCTGGAGGTTCTGCTTCACCGCTTCCCCCCAGCGCTGCCAGGTCTCGCCATAAGCGAGCGGCAACAGCCGGATCTTCTCGCCCTTGTAGCCGGCCTCCTTCAAGAGGGCCTTGGCCTTGGCCGGATCGTACGGATATTTTTTCACGTCGTCGGTGTAATACTTGATGGTCGAGGCGGACGGGCCGGTCGCGACCTTGCCGAGCCCGTTCCAGATCACGTCCTTGGCGAAGTCGCGATCGATCGCATACATGACCGCCTGCCGCACCCGCTTGTCCGCGAGCGGACCCTGGCGGTTGTTCAGCCACAGCCAGGCCAGCGGCGAGAAGAACTCCCAGCCGGCGCCGGTGACGCAGGTGTCCTTCAGCTTGGACAGCCGCGGCACGTCGAAATTCTCCACCGAGCCACCGGGCAGCACGTCGACCTTGCCGGTCTCATACGCCACCGAGCGCGCCGCGGCGTCGGGAATGATCTGCCAGTAGATCTCGTCGAGATAGGGTTTGCCCTTCTCGTGATAGTTCGGGTTCTTGACCAGGCGGATGAATGAGCCCTTTTGCCATTCCCTGAACATGAAGGGGCCGGTGCCGACGGGGGCGTTGTTGTAGGGATTGGTCTTCCAGTCGGTGCCTTCATAGAGATGCTTCGGCACCATCGGCATCGAGCCGACCTCGAAGATGCCGAGGAACGGACCGAACGGCTGCTTCAGCGTGAACACGACAGTGTAATCATCGGGCGCCTCGACCTTGTCGACCTGCGCGAGGTTGTTGCGGGCGCGCGCGTGGGTCTGCTTCAGCATCTCGATCGAGAACAAGACGTCCGCGGCGGTGAAGGGCTTGCCGTCATGCCAGGTGACGCCCTTCCGGAGCTTGAACGTGTAGGTCTTGGCGTCCTCGCTGACGCTCCAGCTCTCGGCGAGCTCCGGCTGCGGTTCGAGCTTCGGGCTGTAGCGCAGCAGGCCCTCGAAGATGTTGCCCGAGACCATCTGCACGGGGCCGTTCTGGACCATCGCCAGCATCAGGCCGGGCGGCTCGGGCTGGATCACCGCATTGATCACACCTCCGGTCTTCGGCTCTTGCGCCAGTGTCGGGGCCGTGAGGCCGCACGCCAGGAGGAGACCAAGCAACACTCGTTTCGGCATGTCGTATCTTTCTCAAGCGAGACCAGCCGTCAACGCCTCGCACGCCATGGCGCGCGAAACTACGGCCGCTCCATCCCAGTCCCCATCCGATATCGAGGCTCACACAGTCCCGTTCGGCGCCGCAAGATGAAAGTCGCGACAGTGCTCGCACAAAAAATGTACAGCGCGTCCTGTTTTCCGCATACCTTCGCGCGCGGCGGATCGGCCCGCTCCGGGTGATCAAGCGGCCTTACTCCTGTCGAGAGTCTACGAAGGCGTTGCACAAGCCTGCGCCTGCGACCAAAAGCGTCAGGCGGTCATGATGCGCCGAGCGCCCGCCGCCAAACCGGCCAGGAATAAACCGGACCGCCTTGCGATAGGTCAGAGGCGGCCCCGCTCCGGATTTGATCCGGATCAAAGCCAGGCCGCCGCTTTTGCGATCGAATAGCAACTGGCAGGACCCGGCACTGTGCGTCCTGCTCCCCCTGAGCCGTGAGACGATCGATGGACATCCAGGCCACGAATTTCCCTGCGCATGACGATAGCGATCCTGATGTCGCCGGCCTCGAGTTGCCGCCCGATGCAGGGGTGCAGCACTGTCTGCAATTGCTCAGCGATGCCGGTCTGCGCCCGACGCGCCAGCGCCTGGCGCTCGGCCAGTTGCTGTTCCTGCGCGGTCATCGTCATGTCACCGCAGAGAGCCTGTTCGAAGAGGCAATGGCGGCGAACGCCTATCTGTCGCTCGCGACCGTCTACAACACGCTGAACCAGTTCACCGAGGCGGGCCTCTTGCGCCGGATCGCCGCCGACGGCATCAAGTCGTTCTTCGACACCGACACATCGGTGCATCCGCACTTCTATCTCGAGGGCGAGGATGTGCTGGTCGACGTTGCCGAAGGCCTCGCCTTCACCAGGATCCCCGAGGCGCTTCCCGGCCACGAGATCGCGCGGCTCGACGTCATCGTCCATTTGCGCCGCAAGCGCGCGTAGCGCCGGGGTAAGAGCAGCCGCCTAGCGCAGTCCCGCGCGCCGAAATCCTTCCAGATAGTGCTCGCGATCCCCGTCATTGGCCCACGGCAGTTGCGTCGCGATCCAGTGCAGCGAGATGTCGGGCTGGGTGCGGCGGAGCTCGCCCAGCGCCGTCTCCGCAAGCGTTCCGTCACCGGTCATGCCGGCGGAGACCGCGAGCACGCGGTAGGCGCCGGTGAGATCGCCGCGATGGCGGATCGCCTCGCGCGCCAGTGCGATGGCCTCGTCATAACGGCGTTCGGTGAAGCGCGCATAGCCGGCGATGCCGTGATAGATCGCCAGCGACGGATCGCGCGGTGACAGCCGGATCGCCCGTTGCGCGGCCTCGAACGAATCCTTGGGACGTCCGGCATAGGACAGCGCCAGCGCGTAATAACCCTGCGCCAGCGAGAAGTTCGGATTGAGCGCGAGCGCCTGCTCGAACTCGGACAGCGCGTCCCCGAGCCTGCGTGTCGAGAAGCAGACGCTGCCGAGGGCGACATGCGCCCAGGCATCCTCATGGTCGCAGCGCACCGCGGCCAGCGCGGCGGCCTCCGCCACCGGCACCACGGTGGCGAGCTCGGCCCAGCCGAGGTGCACGCCCAACATGTAATTCGCCGCCAGCACCGACAGCGCCTGACCGTAATTCGGATCGATCCCGATCGCGCGTTCGAGCAGCGTCCGTGCGGTCTCGTGATCGTGCCGGGTCACGCGCCAATAATGCGACAGCGCCCGCATCAGCAGATCCCATGCGTCCAGGCTCGCAGGTCCCTTGCGTTGGGCGCGAAAACTTTCGGCCGCGTGAATCTGCGGTTCGATCGCCGCGGCGATCGCGTTGGTGATCTCGTCCTGGACGGCGAAGACGTCGACCAGCTCGCGGTCGTAGCGCTCGGCCCATAGATGGCTGCCTGACGTGGCATCGTTGAGCTGCGCGGTGATGCGCACCCGATTGCCCGCCTTGCGCACGCTGCCTTCGACGACGTAGCGGACGCCGAGCTCCTCCGCGATCTGCCTGAGGTGGACTGCGCGCCCCTTGTAGGTGAAGGACGAGTTGCGGGCGATCACCATGAACCAGCGCTGCTTCGACAGCGCCGTGAGGATGTCCTCGCTGATCCCGTCGCCGAAATAGTCCTGAGCGGGATCGCCGCTCATGTTCTCGAAGGCGAGCACCGCGATCGCCGGGCGGTCCCCCACGCGCGACGGCGCGGGCCTGGCTTCGGCCGGCACGATCGACGCTGCCACATCTTCCCGGACCTCGCCGACGAAACGAAAGCCCTTGCGCGGAATGGTCTTGATCAGCCGCTGCGTCGCGCCGTCGTCGCCGAGCGCCTTGCGCGCTGCGTTGATCCGGCTGTTCAGCGCCGAATCCGAGATGATCCGGTCGCTCCAGATCTGGCTGATCAGGTCATCCTTACTGACCACACGCGCGCGTTGCGCGACGAGATAGAGCAAGAGATCGAACACCTGCGGCTGCAACGGCACGGCTGCCCCGCCGCAGGTCAGTTCCCGCAGGTCGCCGTCGAGCACGTTGTTTTCAAAGCGAAATCGCACGTTTCTGTCGTCTCAAGCAAAAATCAAAGTCGTCTCAGGCGAAAATCAACCGGTCGCGAAAGTCTGGGGACGTCCGATCCGGCATGGTGCGAAGACCAAACAGTGTCGATGCCTCGGCACAACGGAGCGTTCTATGACCCAACTTGATCACCAGGTTCATTCCATCAGCCCGGAGGTTGCGGGCTCACGCATTTTCAAGTTCATCGCCTTTCTGTACGGAATTGCGGCATATCTCGTGTTTTTCGTCACCATTCTCTACGCCATCGGCTTCGTCATGGGGATGGTGGTGCCCAAGACCATCGATACCGGAACCGACACGCCGACGGCCGAAGCCGTCATCGTCAATCTCCTCCTGATGTCGCTGTTCGCCCTTCAGCACAGCGTGATGGCACGCAAGCAGTTCAAGGCGTGGTGGACGCAATTCGTCCCCAAGCCGGTCGAGCGCTCGACCTATGTGCTGTTCGCGAGCCTGTCATTGCTGCTCCTGTTCTGGCAGTGGCGCCCGCTGCCTGCGATCGTATGGAATGTCGAGAACCCGGATCTCGCCGTGACGTTGGTCACGCTGTCCTTCGCTGGGTGGATCCTGGTGTTCACCAGCACCTACCTGATCAATCATTTCGAATTGTTCGGATTGCATCAGGTGACCAACCATCTGGTCGGCAAGGAGATGACGCCGCCGCGCTTCAGGACGCCGCTGCTCTACAATTTCGTCCGCCATCCGATCTATCTCGGTTTCATCATTGCGTTCTGGGCGGCGCCGACCATGACCGCGGGGCATCTGCTGTTTGCGGTCGTCACCACGCTCTACATCTTCGTCGGCATCGCGCTGGAGGAGCACGACCTCGTCGCTCTCTTCGGCGACGAGTACCGGCAGTACAAACAACGGGTGTCGATGCTTATTCCCTGGCGTCGGTCACTCTAGCCTCGGTGCGGCACCGCGCGTCCGCCGAACGGAGGACGCTTGGCCGCGCCGGCTGAGGTATGCGAGCATCTCACATACCCGTCCCCTCAACGTCCCCGGGGTGATGTCCCCCTTCACCCCGACACCTCTCCCCGCATTCCCATCGGTCCCGACATATTGTGGACGAGGAGCGGGGAGAGGATTTCTTCCTCTTCATCAAACGGAGACGACCAAATGAAACATGTCGGAAATTGCTTCTGTGGCGCGGTCACGATCGAGGTCACGGGCGCACCGGAGGCGATGGGCTATTGCCATTGCCGCTCCTGCCGCTCCTGGTCGGGCGGTCCGGTCAACGCCTTCAGCCTGTGGAAGCCCGAGGCCGTGCGCGTCACCGAAGGCGCCCAGAATGTCGAGACGTTTGCCAAGACGCCGCTCAGCCAGCGCCAATATTGCAAGAAGTGCGGCGGCCATCTCATGACCAACCATCCGCCGCTCGGACTGGTCGACGTCTTCACCGCAACCATCCCGACGCTCGCCTTCGCGCCCGGCGTTCACGTCAACTATGCCGAGACCGTGCTGCCGATGCGCGACGGCCTGCCCAAGCTGAAGGATTTTCCGGCCGAGTTCGGCGGCAGCGGCGAGATGATGCAGGAGTAGCGGCGCCGGGTGTTGAGAGGGCGGCAGCACGCCGCTCCTCTCTTCTTCGCGAGAGCGTTGGCAGATCAGCCGCCGCGTGATTCGACGACCTTGCGGCAGCTGTCCGAGAGTTTCGACTTGTTCTCGCGCAGGCAGGCATTCATCTGAGGGGGCTTGCCGATATGCTCAGCGCAGAATTTGCTGGCATCGCCACGGCAGGCCATTTGCTCCTGGACCGATGGACCGGATTGTGCAGCAGCGGGCAGGGCGGAAGCGGCGAGCAGCAGCGCGGCAACAGCTGAAATCTTCATAAAGCACCTCTTTGGAATCGACGTTGGTCCCGACCGGGATCAATCGGGCCGGACCATCTCGCGAAGGTCGTGCGTGGGTCCATGCCATGTTCATGGCGTCGGCCCGGTGTCCCGGCCGCGGCAACCCCCATCTTCATGGCATGTATCCGCGCGCCGTATTTTGTCATTCAGGCTGCACCTCGGCTGCGAAACCCGGTGATTGCATCGGGACGCCGAACGGGAAGCAGGAGAGCAAAGGATGTCGAAGAGAGCTGGAGCGCTGAGTGCGGGGCTGACGGTCATGGCGCTGGCCGGCGCGGCGATGGTGTCGCTGGGCACGAGCCCGGCGCAGGCGGTGGTCTATTGCAAGACGGTCGGCGTGCCCAAGGGCTGCGTGGTGCGGCCGACGGCGGCCGTGGTGGTCGCGCCGGGAGCGCCGGTCGCAAGAGCCGCGGTCGCAACGCCCGGCGTCGGCGCCCCCGGGGTCGGCGTGCGCGCGGGAACGCCGATGAATCGCGGCGGCCCGGTCAATCGCGTCGGCGTGCGCTGATATTTCCATTCGATTGAATTGATTGCATCGCCTCGGGCCCAGGGCGCCCTGCGGACGAACCCCCGTCCTCCGCCGGCAAATCACCCGGCCCGTTCCCTCTCTCCGCGCGTCCCACACGTTCGGAGAGGGGGCTTTTCAGCCCGCAGCCGCGTCGCTGTCGGGAAAACGCTGCGGCAATTGCAGCCGCACCCGCGTGCCGGAAGCATCGGAACTCAGGTCTAGCACGGCGCCGCAGCGCGCGGCGCGGCTTCTCATGTTGCGCAAGCCGCGCGCGGTCTGGCCCGCGCGGGCGGTCTCTCCATGGCCGGCCAGCGCAAAGCCTTGGCCGTCGTCGGTCACGCTGATCAGGCCGTACGGCCCCTCGCTTGCATCGAGCGTCTCGATGGTGACCGCGATGCGGTGGGCGTGTGCATGCTTGACCGCATTTGTCACGGCCTCGTCGAGGATGCGCACGATCTGGATGACGTGCCATGGCCTGAGTTCAGGGTGCAGGGGCAGGCCCTGCGGGGTCGCCACGCGCCAGTCGAGCGTGATGTCGTGCGGCCGCAATTGCGCGCTCGCGCGCTCGCGCCAGGAGCCGAGCGCGAGCATCAGGTCGCCGCCGATGTCGTCCATGGAATCGATGACGAGACGCAGATCCTTCAACGCGGCACGGGCGGCGTCGGTGATGGTCGCGCCCTCATGGCCGCGCTCGGAGAGCGCGACGATGCTGACGAGCTGGCCGCCGAGGCCGTCATGCAGGTCACGCATCAGACGCGTGCGCTCATTGGCGAGCGCGGCGGCGCGCGCGCGCTCCTCCTCGCGGACGAAGCTCGCCTTCAGCCGCTCCTCGGCCTCGCGCACACGTGTCACCAACTGGCCGGCGAAGCTGTCGACCTGGTTGAGCGCGCGGGCGAAGCGCCAGGTCAAGCCGGCCCCGATCGCGACCAGCATCGCCGAATAGGACAGGCGCGAGACGAAGATGCGTTCGTTGGCGACGATCTCGAACACCGTGAACATGTCCTGGACCCAGCAGACCAGCACGATGGTGACGGCGCATCCGATCGTGAAGCTTGCCGCGTCCTGCCGCCGGACGACCGCGGTCGCGGTCACGCAGGCCATCAGAAACAGGCAAATCCCGACGGTGGGGATGCCGAGCACCAGAAAGAGGATGCGCGGCAGCGGCGGGCCCCCGATCAGCCCGACCACGAACACGACGAGGCCTGGCACGAACAGCAGCATGCCGTAGCGCGGCCAGCGCCAGCCGAAGAACAGCACGCCGAACATGACGACCAACGCGCTCTCGATCGGCGCGGACGCCAGCAGCACCGCGGCAAGCCGCGACGTGGCGGCCGGCGGAACCGGCGGCGGTACGTACGCCTGCACCACGCCGAGCACCATCGCGGCCGCCAACACGCCGTAGACCGGCTCGCGGCGCCGCATCAGCCACATGATCGCGAGGATGACGGCGAGGATCGACTGCCAGGCCGAAAACACCACGGGGAGGGTGACAAACAGCAGTGTGCGCGTCTCATAGGCTGGCCGCAAGGCGGCATCCGGCCCGACATAGACAGTGTCGAGAAAACCCTTCAACGGCCCCCACACGAACAGGCGCACCGTGATCTCGTTGGCGCCCTCGCGCAGCAGTGAGGCGGGTATCGCTGCGATCTGCGGCGTGTTGCGGTCGGGCCGGTTGGCATTGGCGTCGCGCCGGGAATCGAGCACGACGACGCCGTCGACGGCGACCTCCACCGCGTTGCTGAAGCGCGGCAGATAGACCGACCATCCCGCTGCCGCTTCGCCGCGCCGGAACGTGAAGCTGCCGGTGTAGA
The DNA here is from genome assembly GCF_900114915.1 of Bradyrhizobium sp. Rc3b. Classification (GTDB taxonomy): domain Bacteria; phylum Pseudomonadota; class Alphaproteobacteria; order Rhizobiales; family Xanthobacteraceae; genus Bradyrhizobium. Next base: position 432,777 of record NZ_FOUS01000005.1, on the reverse strand, counting down.
GCGGTGGGTCGTCCAGGGAATAGCGCGACGCCGTGAAATGCGGGAGGTTCACGGGCAGCGTCACGCCGTCCTGCCGCAGCGAAAACCCGCTCAACGCAAAATCGTCGGGATCGCTCGGCTGCAGCAGCCGCAGCCCGAGAATGGTGGCGATCACGATCAGGGCCTGCATCAGCAGATAGGGCACGAGGCGCGAGGCGATCAGCCGGCGCCGCGGCCGCGTAGGCGCCTTCGTAGCTGCCTTGATAGGTGCTTTGGCCGCGATCTCGCTCACAGCTTGATCAGGCCCTGCTGCACCGCCTCGAAGACCGCTTCGCTGCGCGTGTGCACCTCAAGCTTGCGATAGATGTTCTTGATATGGCCGGGCACGGTCTGCTTGGACAGGCCGAGATGGCTGGCGATCTCGGCATAGCTGAAGCCTTTTGCGATGCCCCAGAGAATGTCGATCTCGCGCGGTGTCAGCCTCGCCGTGTTGAGCGCCGGGCCGGGCGGCGGCTCCGCCGAATTTGGCGCGGCACCTTGGGTTCTGCGCACGATGAAGCGCGCGATGGAGGCCGAGATCGGCGAATGGCCGGCGACCAGATCGCGCACCGTGGTGGCGATGTCGGTGGGGAAGGCGTCCTTGAGCAGATAGCCGGTGGCGCCGACTGTGATCGCCGAGATCACGCTTTCCTCGTCCCCGAGGGCCGAGATCACCATGATCTCGGTGTCGGGGAAGCGCTGCCTCATCTCGCGGATCAGCTCGATGCCGTGGCCGTCGGGCAGGCGCAGATCGGTCAGCAGCACGCGGGGCGCGCCGCCGGCAAGCGCGGAACGGGCTTCGCCGAGCGTGCCGGCGCTGCGCACCTCGTAGCCGGCCTTGACCAGCGCATCCTGCAGCCGCCAGCAGGTCGGCGCGTCGTCCTCGACGAGGAGGATGGTGATGGCTTCACCCGTCTCGCCCTGTTCGGTCATGATCATGGTCCCGCGACCCGCGTGTCCCCCGCGGCGCAAGGGCAAGTTTAACCACCGGACGCAGGCAGCGACACCCATAATCATGGGGGCGGGAATGCCCCGTGTCCAAGTCGCGGCGCGGAGCGCTCCGACGCTGCGTCCCCGCTGGACCTCAGTTGCTCGCCAGCGGTAATGCCGGCTTGTCCGGCGGCATCGGTGGGGCCGGCAGGCGCTGGACCTTGATCTTCGCAGTGCCGCTATTGTTTCGGTAGAACAGATCGTGCGGCCCCTGGATCGCATCGAGCCAGGACGGGACCCACGACTCCGGAAGCAGCCGCGGGAATATCTGGACGGCGTCATTGACGTAGAAGAACAGCTCGCCGGACTCGGGCGCCACGAATTCGGCGACGACGCGGCCGGTCAACAGCTGCTTGGTCCAGACCTGGCCTGCCTCGGCGAGCATGGCCGGCGGAATCGGTTCGAATTTGCCGAGTCCGTCGAGCCTGCCCTTGAATTCGGCCGTGTCGTCGAGCCGCGCGGGGTACCTGTTGCGGCTCCTGCTGATGTCGTCCTCCGCGGGCAGGGTGGGCTTCATGCGGCGGGGAAATTCGTCGGCCGGCATCACATTGACTGCCTTGAGCGGCAGGTCGTTGATGCCTTTGCTGCCGACGCGCACCACGGGCTGAAACCAGTCCGCGGCGAACAGACGACGCTCCGGCAGCGCCACGTAGTGGTGCGGCTCGTAGGTCGCAAATCCGTTCACGCCGCTCATGATGGTGCGGTCGAACCATGGCTCTTTGATCTCGAGAAAGACGCGGTATTTGCGGCCCTTCTCGACGGCGAGCCCGCTCCACCAGCAAAAGTCCCTGGTGTCGAATAACGCGCGCGCGTCGACCGGCTCGTCCGTCACCGGCGTGCCGGTCTGGAACGCGGCCGAGCCCTTGACGGCAGGCGGCGAGCAGACCGATCCGAGGGCGAGACGTGCGGTGAACAGGCTGCTCGACACGATCAGCGCGGCGGAGCCGAAGATCGCGATCAGGAAGACCGCCGGCACCAGTCCCCTGGTGATGACGTGCTGCGCCGGGCTGGCGTTCAGGCGCATCCAGTGTCCGAGCCGCATCAACGGCCCCGGCTTGTCGATGTGCTCCATGCTCGCCCTGCGGCGCGACGTGTTCCATGCAAGACGCGCCCGCTCCTCGATGTCGTCACGCAACGTTCCGTTCTTTTGCCAGATCCACCAGGTGACGATCACCACGATCGAGGTCAGGAAGGGATAGTAGGTCGCGATGTTGAGCCAGGGGGCCGCATAGGACGGCACCACGTCTTGCAGCAGATTGGTCAGTGGCGCCACCACTGCGCCCATCACCCAGTCGATATTGGTGATGAAAGACAGTGCGCCGGTGCCCTCCAGGGCGCGGTCTTCGGACCATTGCACCAGCGCGTGCGCGATCCACGGCCACGCGGCGATCACGCCGGCCATGAACAAAAGCGAGAAATAGGCGACGCGCCGCCACCACACGGTGTCGCGCGTGAGGCTCGACATGGTGGCGTCCGGCGTGCTCATCCCAGTGAAGGCCCTGGCCTCCTCGGTACGACGCGGTCCCGTCGCCTTTTGCAGATAGGCGGCCTTCATGACCTCGCGCGCATGCTGCTCGTCGAGATCCTTGGTCTCTCCCTCCGATCGCAGCGGCAACCTCGTTCCGTCCGGCAGCAGCACCAGGCAGTTCGCCGGAAGCATGATGGGGGCGTAATCGTCGCAGCCGAGCAGCATGCGCTCGATGACGGCGAAGTGCACCACCGGCAGCCCGCCATTCACGTCGCCGCTGAGGATCGGACGCGGCCCGTAGCGGTACAGCACCGCTGCGCCGCTGCGTGAATCATGCCGCGGCCCGAGCGCCGATTGATATTCCCTGAAATGCTCGATCTCGCCGTCCTGGAAGCGCAACCGGTCGCCGAGCTGCTCGACCATCCAGACTAGCGGCACGAAGGACAGCGTGGATTCAGGATAGCCGCCGCCGATATCGGAATGGACGCCCGTGAACCACACTTCCTTGACGATCTGTCCCTCCGCCAGATGGCTCTGGTCGATCCGCAGCGGATGGAAGGTGGTGCGTTCGTCGTCGAGCGCGAGCGCGTGACAGGCGTGCCTGACCTTGTGCGACAGCCGGTGATTGCGGAACGAGATCGGCCAGATTGCCCAGTCGATGGCGAGGCGGAGCTCCTCGACCGGCACGCCGAAGGCCTCGACGGTGTCGAACAGGCCGAGGAATGCGATCTCGACCTCGCTGCGCCCGTTCATTTTGCTCCGCACCTCGGCATAGCTACGGTGCCCGCAAAGCCAGTGATAGACGAACAGCAGGAAGTCGCGGATCCAGCGCGTGACCCAGATCGTCGGCAAGCTCTTGGTCCAGGGCACGGTCTCGCGCCGATACTCGCGCCAGGCGGCTTTGACGTTGCGCCCCATCTCCGCGTGCGACACCGGCGTGTCGTCGATCTCCGCCGGCACCAAGCCCTGGCTCGCGATCAGCGCCGCCAGCGTGCGCGCGGTGAAGGCGCCGCGGCTGAAGCCGAAGATGTAGATCTCGTCGCCGGGTCGCCAATTCCAGCACAGGAAGCGATAGAGCTTGCGTACGTTGCCGGGGACGCCGATGCCGGTGGCGCCGTCGAGCGCGGCAAGCGGTGCCCAGCCGGCGGTGCCGACACCCTTGATGTAATGCGAGATCTGGTCCGGCTGGGTATGGTCCAGGGCCTCATACAGACGCCAGACGCTGGATTCCTGCTTGGTGAACGCATTGCCGGTGCCGTCGGCGAACAGCACCAGCTTGCGTCTTGGCAGGGCCGCGCCCGCGCCGGCATTGCTGTCTTGATCGCTGGGCGCGCGTTCCGGCCTCGGAGAATCGGCGTTCCCCCCGACATCATGATGCGTCATGGGCCCCTCCGGCAATTCGACAAGGAAAGCGTCAGGCCAAACCGGGCACCATTTCCCGGAATCAATCAGTGGTTGAAATATCTGACTCATGAAAACACAGGTGCATTCTGCGCACAGTCGCGTTGAGGTAGCAAGCGGGATCGTGCGGCGTCGCCGTGTCGGGTCGTCGCTGGCTGGCGGCGGCGCTGCCTCCAGCGGTCGTTGTCTCCATGGCGACAGACTTGTGCTGGATGGGCTGACGCCGTTACGAGAGATCCACCCGCGGCGGCGGGTAGCGCCGCGCCAGCATCGACAGCGACAGATCGCGCTCGTCCGCCGGCAGCTCAAGATAGGCCAGCACCAGCGGCCGCTTCCAGTCGCCGACGCCGAAATCCATCGCCATCCATTTCTGCGGCTCGGGGCCTTCGAGGCCCCGGACCCAGACGAAATAGCGGGGGAGGTCGTCGGCGTCCGTCCTGCGTGTCCTGGCCATCAAACTGTCCGCTGCATCACATCTGCTGCCACAGGATATAGGGATCGGCGCGGCGAAGTGGAACGGCCTCAAGAAGCGTAATCTCTCCTCCTCGTCATTGCGAGGAGCTCTTGCGACGAAGCAATCCAGACTGTTTCCGCTGATGCATTCCGGGATTGCTTCGCTGCGCTCGCAATGACGATGCGGATACACGGGGGAGAAACGAAGCTATTGAGCTGCAGGAGATGATTCTCGGCCGGAACAAGGTCTCTCTGGACACTCGCCGCTTGGTCACACAAGATTCTGCTTCACCGAAATTCGGAAATATCGTATGTGTCGCTCATCCCGGCCCAAGGATAAGGGGCGTTTCGCGATCGTCACGATGCGCGGGCCGGGTGGCGGTGGACGTGGAGTGCATCGGCGCGCCAGCAATCGCAGGGCGGGTTTGGCCCGTGAGCGGTTGAGCAGCGCGCACACGACCGGTGCGGTCCGCGTACGGCAAAAGCGTGTCGTCCTGACGCCCGGGGTCTGTGCGTCAAGGCTTGTGGTGGTGAAGCGGCCCGACCGGGCACGCGCGCCAGTCATCCGCAAGGCGACGGGGGCAATAGTGCATCGCTCCCCGGGGAGAGCGCGCCATAAGCCGTAAAACCATTGCGCAGGGAAAGGCCGGGATGTCCTGGGCTGCCCTGTATGCCGCTGTGCATTTGTCTTCGCAATTTGCGCGCAGCGGACCGCGGGTGCCAGCCGGCGCCCGGCCTTCCCTGCGCCCTTTCCAAGGAAGGGGCGTCAAGAGAAGCACTGGACTCGGGCGTCATGCGTCGCGAGGCCGAAGAGGCGTGTCCTGTTACCTAGAAATTGAAGTGGGCACGCTGGTCCTGACGATCACCGCCACAACTCGCAGGTCGCCACGCGGTTGATGTCGGCGAGCCGGCGAGCGGCGTTTCCGTGCAGATCGAGGCTTTCGACCAGCGTCAGCAGGCGCCGATAGGCGTCCTCGGCAGTGTCGACCGGCAGCGGGGCCTCGTCAAAGGCCTCGACATAGCTGCCGATGACGCCGCTGAGCAGGCGGCACAGGCCGCGCTGGGCGGGATCGTGCTGGCCGAGCGTCTCGAGCTTCTGCTGAAAGGTCTGGAAGGTCCGCAAACCGTGGTGTTGCTGCGAAAGCCACGCGTGCAGGTCGTTCATATGAGCTCCTTCGAGTTACGGAAGAAGCTACCGGTTTATACAGTGGAGATGAGGGGATGGCTAGGGAGGGGGGAGAGCGAGTGTGTTGAGCCAGTCCGCCTTCGCCAAGGCTTCGGCGCGACAGCCTTCGCCGCTTCGCATGGATATGGCTGCGCCCGGCTTGCCGAGCCGTAGCTGCGAAGCAGCGAAGGCTGGTGCCCCTGGCCGGAATCGAACCAGCACTCCTTGCGGAACTCGATTTTGAGTCGAGCGCGTCTACCAGTTCCGCCACAGGGGCCCTCGGTCGGCCCTTGCAGGGAGCGTCGCGAAGCCGGCGGACTATAGCCATGGACAAAGCGGGGTCAACCCGCGCCAAAGTGATGTCAGCCGTTCTCGACAGCCGCATGGAGCGGGTCTAGAGGCTTAGGAGCGCGACCTACCGGAAAGAGGCTGCCGTGACGACCCAGAGTGCCGCCATACCTGCTGCGTTCAAGCCGGCTGCGAGCGGCGCTGCGCTGACGGCCTCGCTGCTCGTCACGCTGATTGCAGCCGCGACCATCGCGGGCGCCTGGTTCTTCCAGCTCGTGCTGGAGATCCTGCCCTGTCCGCTCTGCCTGGAGCAGCGCTACGCCTATTATCTCGCGATTCCGCTCGGTGCGCTCACGGCGCTGGCGGCGCGGAGCGGCGCGCCGCGGCCACTGCTGCTGGCGGGGCTGGCGATCCTCGCGCTGGCAACGCTCGCCAATGCCGGTCTCGGCACCTACCATTCCGGCGTTGAATGGGGGTTCTGGAAGGGGCCGACCGATTGCAGCGGTCCCGTCGTCAATCTCGGCAATGCCGGCGATCTGTTCTCAAAGCTCGACACCGTGAAGGTGGTGCGTTGCGACGAGGTGCAGTGGCGCTTCCTCGGCCTCTCGCTCGCCGGCTACAACGTCCTGATCTCGCTGCTCATGGCCGCGATTGCCGCGTGGGGATTTGCGAAGACGGCGAGAGGCTAGGTCAGCTGCCGTAGGTGGGCAGGCAGGCTGCCGTAGGGTGGGCAAAGGCGCGCCCTTCGCGCGCCGTGCCCACCATCTCGTAGTGATAAGGTCGAAAGAGAACGTGGGCACGGCGCTATGCGCCTTTGCCCACCCTACGAGAGCGGAGTTCGCGAGGCGCACCGCGCGCCGTTAATCATCCACATCGTCCTGCGTACGCCCGAACAGATGCACGATGCCCGGCGTTGCGATCGTCACGAACACGAAACGCGACAAATGGTGGGCCCCGACGAAGATCGGGTCGATGTGCAGCGTCAGCGCCAGCGCCAGCATGGCATCCATCGCGCCCGGCGCGAAGGCGACGACGGCGTCGGAGAATCTGACCTGGGTGGTCAGCGCCACGATGCCGACGAAGATGGCGGAGACGGCGATTGCGACCGTGAACGAGCCCAGCGCCGCGTTGAGGTGGCCGGCCAGCGTCTTGATCCGCATCCGCGCGAAGCGGCTGCCGATCAGCGCGCCGATCCCGACCAGCGCCACGCCGCGCACCCAGTCCGGCAGGCCGCCCTCGACCCAGCCGGCGCCATGCAGCACGCTGGAGGCGATCATGGCGCCGAACATCCAGCTCGCGGGAAACCTGATCAGGCGAAGGACCAGCGCCATGGCCAGCGACGCCGCGGCCAGCTCGACGAGATCGAGCGGCGAGGCGATCGTCGTCGCCAGCGACGGCGCGGTGGAGGGGGCGACGCCCGCAAACGCGAGCACCATCGGCAGGGCCGCGGTGAGGATGATGACGCGCATGGTCTGCACCACCGCGATTCCCGGCAGGTCGGCGCCGCGCTCGACCGCCAGGATCGTGATCTGCGACAGCGCGCCGGGGCTGCCGGCCAGGAAGGCCGAGGTGCGGTCCCAGCCATGGATGCGCTGGAGGTAATAGCTCGAGCCGAAGGTCGAGCAGAAGGTCGCGAGCGCAAGCAGCCCGATGGTGAGGGGATATGCGCCGACCTGCTGAAGCAGATGGCGCGAGACCACCGAGCCCAGCGAAATGCCGAGCAGCACCAGCACGGTCTGGGTCAGGAGCGGCGGCAGCGCGAGCTGGCGCCCGGCGATCGCGGCGATCCCGACCGCGATCATCGAGCCGGAGATCAGCCCGCCGGGAAGGCCGGCGAGGAGAAACACAAGGCCGCCGGCGGTGCCGATGACGAGCGTCTCCGCCGTGCTCAGGATCTTGGCACGGCTCGGCCATTCAAACGACAGGGAGGCGGCAATTTGCTTCACGCCACCTTATCGCAAATCAGCGAGAGGCGCACAATTGCAGGCTCGTCATGCCGCAATGCGCGCGCCTCTCGCTGGAAGCTCGCGGAAGATCGTGTCGGGGCTACTTCTTGTCGGCAGCCGGCGCGGCGGCGCCCGCCTTGGCGGTCTTGATGCATTCGGAGCGGAATTTCTTGCGCTCCTTGCCGTGCAGGCCCTTGGCGTCGGCCTGCTTGGAGCATTCGAGCGACTCCGCCGAGCGCTCCTTCGGGGCTTTCTTGTCGGCGGTGGCGGCAGGTTCGGTCTTGGCAGCCGGCGCGGCGGTCTGCGCGAAGGCAGTGCCGCCGGCGAGCAGGGAGGCGAGGGCGACGGCGGCGAGGCGAGAGGCGAGGGTCATGGTGTTGCACTCATCTTGCGAGAATTGCGAAGGGCTGCGAACGTCGGCTCGCATTGCTGAACGCGACATGAATAATCTGAACGGCGCCGTTACTATATTTTGGCGGCCGGGAGCCATCGCTTCCTTGTCGCAAATGGCCGGCACGCTAGGATAGCAATTCTTGTTTCACTTCCCCTCGGGGGAAGACCAAGGAGGAGACCTAAGGATGACCATTCAATCAAAAATGCTGTGCGCGATTGCGTTGTCGGGATTTGCTGTGCTCTCGGTATCGGCGCCGGCGCAGGCGCTGACGTCGCAGGAGTGCAGCGCCAAATACCAGGCGGCCAAGAAGGACGGCTCGCTCGGCACCATGAAGTGGAATGACTTCCGCAAGGCCCAGTGCGGCGCGGATGCAACGCCGGCTGCTGCAGCACCGGCTGCTCCTGCACCGACCGCGGCTGCGCCCGCCGAGCCGAAGCAGGCCAAGAAGGAGGCGGCCCCCGCCGCCGCGCCGACCCTGCCGGCGGGACCTGCGATCTATCCGAACGCGATCGATCCGAAATATGCCAAGGAGACCCCGGGCAAGGGGCGCCTGCACACCTGCGTCGACCAGTACAACGCCAACAAGACCACCAACGGCAACGGCGGCATGAAGTGGATCCAGAAGGGCGGCGGCTACTACAGCGAATGCAACAAGAAGCTGAAGGGCGCTGCCTGAGCTTCGAATCGATACGAAGGCCGGAGCACCGCTCCGGCCTTTTCACTTGATTTTGAGTTGGAGCATTATCTTTCGGAAAACCGCTGCACACTTTGCGCTCACGCGGCCCTTCGGGTCCGGATCATGCTCTAGTTGAGCAGCTTTTCGGCCGATTTCGCCACCAGTTGCGACCGCTTGCGCGGGCCGCGCTCGACGAACAACAGGCTCTGGCCGAAGATGAAGCAATAGAACAGGAAGGCCTGCGCCTCGGCCTCCTCGGGTGCAAGCCCGGTCGCGCGATAGAGCTCGGCCACGTGCTTGAGCCGCGCTGCGTCCACGCTCGCCACGGCCGCCGCGGCGCTCTCGTCGGAGCGGGCCCATTGCCGGATCGCGAGCTCGATCGCCATGGCTTCCGGATTGAGCCGCTCGGAGTAGAGCTGGATCACCGCCTTCAGCCGTTCGCGGGGCGGTTGACCATCGAGGCGCGTCTGCTGCGCGATCGACGCGGCCCGCCCCTCGCGCCAATGTTGCAGCATGGCATCGAGCAGCGCGGCGCGGTCGGCGAAGCGGCGGTAGAAGCCGCCCTTGGTGACGCCGAGATTCTTGGCAAGCACCTCGACCCTGACACCCTCGACCCCCGCGCGGGCGAGCTCGGCAAACCCCGCCTCGACCCAGACATCGCCCTTGCCGTCGCTCATGAATGAAGCCTCTCGAACTCTTGATACGGTGCCGTATTGCTAACGCGTCTCGTGCCTGATACGCTACCGTATCAATCAATAAACAACGAGGGCGGAAAATGGCGATGGAGCAGGAGGCGACCTATCGCGGCACGGTCTATCCGTGGCAATGCGACCATGTCGGCCACATGAACATCATGTGGTATGTCGGCAAATTCGACGAAGCCAACTGGAATCTATTCGCCCGCCTCGGCCTCACGCCGAGCTATTTGCGTTCCTCCGGCCGCGGCATGGCCGCCGTGCAGCAGAACATCGCCTACAGGCGCGAGCTGCTCGCCGGCGACATCGTCGAGATCCGTAGCCATCTGCTCGAGGTGCGCGAAAAGTTGATCCGCTTCCGGCACGACATGACGAATGCCGAGACCGGCGAGATCGCGGCGATTTGCGAGATCACCGGCGTGCACATGGATCGAACCCAGCGCAAATCGGCGCCGTTCACGGATGCCGTCCGCGAGATCGCTCTTCGGCATCTCGCCGAGCCGGCCGAGGCCTGAGCCATGGCTGCGTTCGAGCCGAAGAACCCGGGCTATCGGGCGGCGGCCATCGCCATGTTCGACGGCCAGCCGGCGATGCACACGCTCGGCATCGTGATCGTCCGCCTCGCACCGGGCGAGGCCGAGCTGGCGATGCTGCATTCCGCGGCCTTCACCCAGCAGAACGGGTTTGTTCATGCCGGCATCATCACCGCCGGGCTGGACAACGCCTGCGGCGTTGCCGCCTTCACCCTGATGCCGCGCGAGGCTGATATCCTTACCGTCGAGTTCAAGACCACGCTGCTGGCTCCGGCTAAAGGCGAGCGCTTCGTCTTCAAGGCCGAGGTCGTCAAGCCCGGCCGCACGCTGACGTTCTGCGAGGCCAGGGCGTTTGCCGAGCACGAGGGCAAGACCACGCTGATTGCAACGATGACCGGCACGTTGATGGCGATGCTGCCGCGCATTGCAGCGCCACCCGCGGCGAGTGCGTCCGGCGCATAGCCTGACGGTCACGCTGCTGGTGCGATGACATCGCCGTCGCGACACTCTATATGACGAGTAACAATTCCCGGTCCCGACCGTATTCAGGGAGATGGGACCGAAACGGGACGAGATATGGCTGGATTTGAGACTAAGGGCCTTGCGCCGACGCGGCGCGCGGCGTTGACGTTGATCGGGGCGGGCGCCCTCGCACTGACGGGCGCCTCGGCGCGCGCGGCGACCGACGACAACGAGGTGCTGACCGAAGCCAAGGTGCTGCGCGATCCCGACACGCCCGTCGCCGGCAATTCCAACGGTAACGTCACGATCGTCGAATGGTCCGACTACAATTGCCCCTATTGCCGCAAGCTCGAGCCCGAGCTGCGCCAGGTCGTTCAGGACGACGGCAAGGTGCGGCTGGTGATGAAGGATTGGCCGATCCTCGGGCCGGTCTCCGTCACCGCGGCGCGGACCGCTCTCGCGGCAAAATTCCAGGACAAATACCATCAGGCCCATGATGCCTTGATGGGCGTCAGCTCGCGCCTGACCGAGCCGCGCATCAACGAGCTGCTTGCCGCCGCCGGCCTCGACATGGATCGCCTGAAGCGCGATCTCGCCGGCCATGGCAGCGATATCGACGCCCTGCTCAAGCGCAACAACGAGCAGGCCGAAGCCTTCGGTTTCAGCGGCACCCCGTCTTTCATCGTCGGCAAGTACCGCGTCCCCGGCGTGCTCAGCATGACCGAGTTCGAGCAGGTCATCGCCGATGCGCGCAAGGCCAAGATGAACTGAGGCGCATCGGCGGTAGCCAACGCAAAGGCGCCGCCGCGGAGCTCGCGACGGCGCCTCGTTCATGATGGGCGTTGTTACTTCGACGAGATCCGGACCCAGTCCTTGTGCGCGCGGTCGCGCAGCGCATCCCAATCCGCCTTCGCGACATCCCAGTTCACGATGGTGCGATTGGTGGTCGCGACCTCGCCATTGGCGACGGACGAGGTCTGCATGGAGTCATAGACATACACGCCGCCGGCAAGCAGCAGCGCGCCAAGGATCATTCCGAAAAAAGTCTGCATTTGCGAACCTCCGGTGGGCCAGCAATAACGTCGGCCCGGAGCGATGGTTCCGCGGCAGTGCGGCGCGGATAAGGACGGGTTGTTCACCCCGCGTTCAGCCACTGCACCAGCTCCGCGTTGATCTCGCGCGGATAGGTGTGGCTGAGGTCGTCGATCTCGCGATAGGTGACATCAGCCCCGGCCGTTGCGAGCGCGGCCTGGGTCTGGCGCGCGGTCTGCACCGGAAACATCCAGTCGAGCTTGCCGTGGGTGATGAAGATGGGCAGCCCCTGCAGGCGCGCGGCGTCGGCCATCTCCGCCATCAGCGGATGGAAGGTTGCCGAGACCGGCGCCAGATGGGTGAAAGGCGAGGCGCCGTCGAGGCCGCTGACGTAACTGAAGGTGCCGCCGTCGCTCATGCCGGTCAGCAGCATGCGCGAGGCGTCGATGCTCCAGCGGCTGCGCACGGTTTCGAGGATACGCATGAGGTTAGGCGTATCGGCATCATCGCCCATCAGCGCCCAGGTCGGACCGGTCGCGGTTGGCGCCACCAGAATCGTGCCAAGGCTGCGGGCGTCGCGCAACCAGCTCCACAGGAAACCGCGTCCGTTGCCGCTGCCGCCATGCAGCGCCATCACCAGCGGCATGGCACGCTCGGGCGTATAGTCCTCAGGCACATAGACCGAGAAGCCGCCGCGGCTGCCGGGTTCGTTGTGATCGTGGAAGATGCCAGTATTTTCGCTCGCGCCGACGTCGAGCCGCGACAACAGATCCGCATTTTCGCGATTGGCGGTGTTGAGGAAGAAGCTGCTTACGGGAGGAAATTGCATCGCCAGGGGATAAAGCGCCTCCTGCGCGCGCGGCACGTGGCGCAGCGCGCGGAAGACAGCGATGAGATCGCCATTGCCGCGCTCCACCTCGCGGATCCCGGCAAAGGCGGCGAGCGTCTCGCCGCAGGCGCGATCGAGCCGCTCGCGGAGGCCCGCGAACTGCTCTGGCCACTTTCCAATAGCCGCGTGTGCCGCTTGCAGCGCCTCATCCGGTGCGCCGATCGCGTTCATCACGGTAGCGAACGCCGGCGGATGCAGATGGCGTTGGAAGAAGCCGAGTGCTTCCAGCGCATTGAGCAGCGGCGGCAGCACGGCCACGATGTCGTCGATCACGGCCTCGCTCATCGCGGCTTCCTTCAGCGTGGGATCAATGCAGCTTCGGTGCCTTCAAGAGCTTGAAGCGATCGGTGGAGGTCACCGTGACGTCGAAGGTGACGCCTTGGTGGTACACGGTCAGCGGCACGTCGACGCCGGCGGTGCCGAGCGCCCACATCTTCTTGTAGAAGGCGGTCTGGCTCGTGACCTTGTCCCCGTTCACGGCGAGGATGATGTCGTCGGTCTTGAGCTCGGCGCGCGCGGCAGGGCCGTTGGGGGAGATCCCGATCACGACCAAGCGGTTGTCGATCTCGGTCGAGTAGAGCCCGAGCCAGGGGCGCGCCGGCTTGTTGACGCGACCGAACTTGCGCAGATCGTCCAGGATCGGCTTCAAGAGGTCGATCGGCACGACCATGTTGACATGCTCGGCCTTGCCGTCGCGCTCCCGCTCCAGCTGAAGCGAGCCGATGCCGATCAGCTCGCCGCGCTCGTTGAGCAGCGCCGTGCCGCCCCAGTTCGGATGCGCGGGATAGGTGAAGACGGCTTCGTCCAGCAGATATTCCCAATAGCCGGCGAATTCCTGCTTGGCCACGATCTGGCTGGCGACCGAGCGCGTGCGACCGCCGGCGCCGCCGACCACGACGCGGTCGCCGATCCCGGTTTCTGCCGAGCTGCCGAGCGGCAACGGTTCGACGTCGAGCTCACCGAGGGCTTGCACCAGGCCGAAGCCGGTTTCGGAATCGAAACCGAGCGCATGGCCTTCGACCACCCGCCCATCGCCGAGGTGCAGCCACACCGATTCCGCCTCGGTGATGAGATAGCCGATGGTGAGCACCAGTCCGTGATCGATCACGACGCCGTTGCCGGCGCGTTCGGTGCCCAGCGTCTCGGCGCTGAAGGCGTCCGGCGGGACGATGGCGTGCAGGCCAACGACGGATGCGAGCGCGCGGTCGAGATCGAAACCGTAGTCGCCCGCACGCGGCTGATTGGCCGGCGGCACTCTCCATTCGGTCAAAGCGGGCATGGAGTTCTCCTGGCTGAGTGCATCGCTCCGTGATTGCTGCAGAGCGACGCGCGAAGCCCGCATAATTTAGGCCGGGGCAGGCCGTCTTGAAAGCCTCGTTCCCAATTATTCGTGAGAGCGCCGCGTGAAATCTTTGAAAGGCACGGAAACACCTTGTGCACGAGCGGTAGGCACCCCTCAATCCGGCATGCGCCGCATGGCTGGTGTCCGGCGAGGTGCTAGGCGCCGTACCATGAAGCTGCTAACCATTGCCGCTTCGTTTGACCAAGGGATCACGGACCGAAGCAATGGACAACCGCAGCGATATCTGGCGTGGCGTCGACACGATCAAGGGGCGTTTCATCGACCTCAGCGACAAGGTCTGGGGCATGCCCGAGGTGTGCTACACCGAGGCGCGGTCCGCCGCCGAGCATCTCGCCGAGCTGCGTCATCAGGGTTTCCGCATCACCGAGAACGTCGCCGGCATTCCGACCGCAGTGATGGGCGAGTGGGGCGAGGGCGGTCCGGTCATCGCATTCATGGGCGAATATGACGCCCTTCCCGGTCTCAGCCAGGAAGCGGGTGTCGCCGAGCATCGTCCGATCGAAGCCGGTGGGCACGGCCATGGCTGTGGTCACAATCTGCTCGGTTCCGCCGCGCTGCTCGCCGCGACCGCGGTGAAGGACTGGCTTGCCGAAAACAAGGTGCCAGGTCGCGTGCGCTATTATGGCTGTCCGGCTGAAGAAGGCGGCGCCGCAAAGGCCTTCATGGTGCGCTCCGGCGCGTTCGAGGACGCCGACATCGCCATCACCTGGCATCCGCACAGCTTCTGGGAGGTCGCGGTGACGCCGTCGCTCGCCAACACGCGCGCGGATTTCATCTTCACCGGTCGCACCTCGCATGCCGCGGCCTCGCCGCATCTCGGCCGCTCCGCGCTCGATGCGGTGGAGTTGATGAATGTCGGCGTGAACTACATGCGCGAGCACATGCCGAGCGATGCGCGGGTGCATTACGCGCTGCTCGACACCGGCGGCATTGCGCCGAACGTGGTCCAGGCCCATGCGCGGGTGCGCTATTCGATCCGCGCCCGTGACCTTCCCGGCATGAACGAGCTGGTCGGACGTGTGAGCAAGATCGCCGAGGGCGCGGCGCTGATGACCGAGACCAAGGTCGAGATGAAGATCATCTCCGCGGTCTCCAACATCCTGCCGAACACGCCGCTGGAGCAGGCGCTGCACCGGGTCATGGAAGAGCTCGGACCGCCGCATTTCGACGATGCCGACAAGGGCTTTGCCAGCCAGATCCGCGCGACCTTGAGCGACAAGGATATCGCGTCGGTCTTTTACGCGATCGGCATGGAGCAGACCGATCGGCCGCTGGCCGACTTCTTGGTGCCGCTCGATGCCAAGCGCAACCCGCTGGTCGGCTCGACCGACGTCGGCGACGTCAGCTGGGTGGTGCCGACCGTGCAGGTTCACGCCCCCACGGTTGCAATCGGCACGCCGTTCCACACCTGGCAGGTGGTGGCGCAGGGCAAGAGCCCGCATGCCCACAAGGCCATGGTGCAGGCCGCCAAGGCGATGGCCGGTCTCGGCATCAAGGCGCTGACAGATCCGGAACTGATCAAGGCGGCCAAGGCCGACTTGAAGAAGCGAACGGCCAAGACGCCGTATGTCTGTCCGCTGCCGGATCACGTCGAGCCGCCGCTCGACATGTCCGTCGCGTAGAATTTCGCCTCCACACTTCGTCTGATCCTGCGAACAAATTTTCCGCAGTGCAGCGTGCAATCCAGCATGTTTTGATGCTGGATTGCCGAACGGATGGGCTGCAGAACACAGTTTTGCCCAACAGACAGCCAGAAGACCGTTTGCATACACACGGTCCCAGTTGACGCGCCCCCCATTCGGTGTGCCATCTACTGCCAGCTAATTGGGCGGCCGCCTCTGACGGCCGTCTTCATCACGATGGGAACCAGACGGGGGACAACCATGCTGGATAAAGAACTGCGTTCGATGATCGGCCAGGTGAAGGACGGACGGATGGATCGCCGCGCCTTCATCACGCGCATGGCCGCGGTCGGTCTCACTGCCCCGCTGGCCAACCAGATCCTCGCGCTCGGCGGCGTCGCCATGGCCGAGGGCGCCTCGACCTACAAGCCGACCAAGCGTGGCGGCGGTGGTGCGCTGAAGCTGCTGTGGTGGCAGGGCCCGACCTTGCTCAATCCGCATTTCGCCACCGGCACCAAGGACCAGGACGGTGCGCGCTTGTTCTACGAGCCGCTGGCCTGTTGGGATCCCGACGGCAACATGAAGCTGGTTCTCGCCGCCGAAATTCCCTCGATCCAGAACGGCGGCCTGGCCGCCGACGGCAAGTCGGTGACCTGGAAGCTCAAGCCCGGCGTTAAATGGCATGACGGCGCGCCGTTCACTGCCGACGACGTCGTATTCAACTGGGAATACGCCAAGGATCCCGCGACCTCCGCGCTGACGATCGCGACGCTCCGCGACATCACGGTGGAGAAAGTGGATGACCTCACGGTCCGCATCCTCTTCAACAAGCCGACGCCGTTCTGGGCCGACGCCTTCGTCGGTGCGCCCAACACCATTATCCCGAAACATCTGTTCAAGGACTATATGGGGTCCAAATCGCGGGAGGCGCCGACCAACCTCTCGCCGGTCGGTACCGGCCCCTACAAGTTCGTCGAGTTCAAGCCGGGCGACCTCGTCCGCGGCGTGCTCAACCCCGATTATCACATGCCGAGCCGCCCCTATTTCGACTCGGTCGAGATGAAGGGCGGCGGCGACGCCGTCTCGGCCGCGCGGGCGGTGATCCAGACCGGCGAATACGATTTCGGCTGGAACATCCAGGTCGAGGACGACGTGCTGTTGCGCCTGGAGAAGGGCGGCAAGGGCAAGACCGTCTATGCGGTCGGTGGCGACACCGAGTTCATCGCGCTGAACTTCACCGATCCCAACACCGAGGTCGATGGCGAACGCTCCTCGATCAAGACCAAGCACCCGCTGTTCTCGGATCCGGCGGTGCGCAAGGCGCTCTCGCTGCTGATCGATCGCGAGTCGGTCAAGAAGGCGATCTATGGTCGCGCCGGCCGCACCACGGCCAACTTCCTCAACGGTCCCGAAAAGTTCGTCTCCAAGAACACCTCGTGGGAGTTCAGCATCGAGAAGGCCTCGAAGATCCTCGACGAGGCCGGCTGGAAGCCGGGCGCCGACGGCATCCGCGAGAAGGACGGCAAGAAGCTGAAGCTGCTCTACCAGACCTCGATCAACGGTCCGCGCCAGAAGACCCAGGCAATCGTCAAGCAGGCCTGCCAGAAGGCGGGCATCGACGTCGAATTGAAATCGGTCGTCGCCTCCGTGTTCTTCTCGTCCGATGTCGGCAATCCCGATACCTATTCCAAATTCTACGCCGACATGGAGATGTTCCAGATCCCGCTGAGCCAGCCCGATCCGTCGCAGCACATGCGTCGCTATCTCTCGACCCTCGTCGCCACCAAGGAGAACAAGTGGCAGGGCACCAACTTCCCGCGCTGGGTCAACAAGGAATATGACGCAACCATCCAGGCTGCGGACGGCGAGATGGATCCGGTCAAGCGCGCCGCGCTCTACATCAAGGCCAACGACCTGATGTACCAGGACACCGTGTTCATCCCGGTGCAGCATCGCCTCAAGGTCGAGGCAGCGGCCAACAATCTGCGCCCGGTCGTGTCCGGCTGGGCCAACGAAACCGACAATCTGTTCGACTGGTACCGCGAGGAATGATCCCCCAACTCTAGACGGGGCCTTCCCTCATGAGCCAATACGTCCTGCGTCGCCTGATGATCGCGATTCCGAGCCTGCTCGGAATCTCGGTCGTGCTGTTCGTCGTGCTCGCGCTCGCGCCCGGCGATCCGTTCTCCGAGCTGGCGACCAACCCGAACGTGCCGCCCGAGGTACAGGCGGCGCTCCGGGCCAAGTTCGGCCTCGACGATCCGATCCACCTTCGTTACCTGCACTGGCTCAACGCCATGCTGCACGGCGACTGGGGCTTCTCCTTCGTCAGCCGGATGAACGTCGACACGCTCATCCTGCAGCGCCTGCCGGCCACGCTCTACGTGATCGGCTCGGCGCAGATCCTGGCGCTGCTGATCGCGATTCCGGTCGGCGTCTATGCCGCCACGAAGCCCTATTCGCTGTTCGACCAGATCGCCAACACACTCGCGTTCGTCGGCTTCTCGCTGCCGACCTTCTTCACCGGCATCCTGTTCATCCTGATCTTCTCGGTCACGCTGGACTGGCTGCCTTTCGTCTACACCACCGACATCAAGGGCACCGGCATCCACTGGGTGCTGGAGATGATCCGTCAGGCGATCATGCCGGTGGCGGTGCTCGGCCTGTTCCAGGCGGCGTCGATGACGCGTTTCGTGCGCTCGGCGATGCTGGATGTGATCCGGCTCGACTATGTCACCACCGCCCGCGCCAAGGGGCTCGGGCAGGCCAAGGTCATCGTCAAGCATGTCATGCGCAACGCCATGATTCCGGTCGTGACGTTGATCGCGCTGCAAATGCCCGCGGTGTTCGGCGGCGCCATCGTCACCGAGCAGATCTTCCGTATTCCGGGCATCGGCTCGCTGCTGATCTCCTCCATCCTTTCCAACGACACGCCGGTGGTGATGGCCGTCACCTTCGTCTTTGCGTGTCTGGTCGTGCTGTTCAATCTCATCGCGGACGTGCTTTATGGCTGGCTTGACCCTCGCATCTCCCTCCGCTGAGCGGCGCGTCTACTCGCCCTGGCGCGAGACGTGGCGGCGCTACAGCCGCCACAAGCTTGCCGTGGTCAGCGCGTTCCTGCTGCTCGTTCTGATCCTGGCGGTGGTGCTCGGCCCCTTCATCTGGCGCGTCAAGATCGACGACATCGACATCGTCGCAGGCATGCAGGGGCCCTCGCCGGCGCATCCCTTCGGCACCGACGATCTCGGGCAGGACATCCTCGCCCGCATGATCTATGGCGGGCGCATCTCGCTCGCGGTCGGCCTCGCCGCGATGCTGGTCTCGGTCTTCGTCGGTGTGCTGATCGGCGCGCTCGCCGGCATGTCGCGCGGTGCGCTCGGCCACGGGCTGATGTGGCTGACCGATCTGTTCCTGTCGCTGCCGCAATTGCCGCTGCTGCTGCTGCTGATCTATCTCTTCCGCGACGGTCTGAAGGCCGCGTTCGGTCCGGAGGGCGGTATCTTCATCCTGATCGTGCTCGTGATCGGCGGCCTGCGCTGGATGCCGGTGGCGCGGCTCGTGCGCGCCCAGTTCCTGTCGATCCGCGAGAAGGAGTTCGTCGAGGCCGCGCGGGCGCTCGGGGCGAGCCCGGTGCGGCAGGTGGTACGTCACATCCTGCCCAATGCGCTCGGTCCGGTGATCATCGCCGGCACCATCGACGTCGCCGCCGCCATCATCGCGGAATCGACGCTGTCCTTCCTCGGCCTCGGCTTCCCGCCCGACACGCCGACCTGGGGCCGGCTGCTGTATGACGCAAAGGACTTTCTCGATATCGGCCCGCACTGGGCGCTGTTTCCGGGTGGCGCGATCTTCATCGCGGTGGTCGCCATCAACTTCATCGGCGACGGCCTGCGTGACGCACTCGATGCGCGACGGGTGATCTGATGGCGCCGCTGCTCGAGATCAAGGGACTGAAGACCCACTTCTCCACGGACGACGGCATCCTCCAGGCCGTCGACGGCGTCGACATCTCCATCAACCGGGGCGAGACGCTCTGCGTGGTCGGCGAATCCGGCTGCGGCAAGACCGTCACCGCGATGTCGATCCTGAAGCTGATCGCGATGCCGCCGGGCCGCATCGCGGCGGGTCAGATCATCTTCGAGGGTCGCGATCTCGTGCCGCTGACCAGCAACGAGCTCGACGAGATCAGGGCCAAGGAGATCGGCTTCATCTTCCAGGAGCCGATGACCTCGCTCAACCCGGTGCTCACCGTCGGCGAGCAGATCGCCGAGAGCCTGCGCCGCCACGAGGCCGTGACCAGGAAGCAGGCGCTCGATCGCACCATCGAGATGCTGAAGCTGGTGCAGATCCCCAACGCCGAAGGCCGCGTGCACAATTATCCGCACCAGTTCTCCGGTGGCATGCGCCAGCGAGTGATGATCGCGATGGCGCTCGCCTGCAAGCCGAAGCTGATCATCGCCGACGAGCCCACCACCGCGCTCGACGTGACCATCCAGGCCCAGATCCTGGACCTGCTCCAGGACATGAAGGAGCGCTTCGGCATGGCGGTGATGCTGATCACCCATGCCATGGGCGTCGTCGCCGAAACCGCGCAGCGCGTCGTCGTGATGTATGCCGGCAAGGTGGTCGAAGAAGCGCCGGTCGATGATCTCTTCGGCAATCCCGGCCATCCCTATACGCAAGGGTTGATTCGCTCGATCCCGCGCATCGATCTCGACAGCGAGCACAAGACGCGGCTCGAGGCGATCGGCGGCTCGGTGCCGATCCTGATCAATCCGCCGGTCGGCTGCCGCTTTGCGCCACGCTGCAAGTTCGCCATGAACGTCTGCACCGAGAAGGAGCCGCTGCTGCGCGAGATCGCACCCGGCCATCGCATGGCCTGTCATCTCGGCGATACAAATCTGGGAGGTGCGGCATGAGCGAACCCTTGCTGCAAGTCTCCAATCTGAAGAAGCATTTCCCCGTGCTCGGTGGCCTGCTGTCGCGCCAGGTTGGCACCGTCTATGCGGTCGACGGCGTGTCGTTCTCGGTCAATCGCGGCGAGACGCTCGGTCTCGTCGGTGAATCCGGCTGCGGCAAGTCGACGACGGGACGCTGCGTGCTGCGCCTGATCGAGCCGACCGACGGTGAGGTCACTTTCGACGGCCAGGACGTGCGCAGCCTCGGCGGCAACGATCTGCGCGCGATGCGGCGCAACATGCAGCTGGTGTTCCAGGATCCGTTCGCCTCGCTCAATCCGCGCATGACGGTCGGCGCGATCCTCGGCGAGGCCTTCACCATCCATAACCTTGCGACCTCCGCCAAGGAGCGCGAGGAGCGCGTCGCGGGCCTGCTGGTCAAGGTCGGGCTCAAGGCCGAGCACATGCGGCGCTATCCGCACGAATTCTCCGGCGGCCAGCGCCAGCGCATCGTGATCGCGCGCGCGCTCGCGGTCGAGCCGAAGCTGATCGTCTGCGACGAGCCGGTCTCGGCGCTCGACGTGTCGATCCAGGCCCAGGTCATCAATCTGCTGGAAGACCTCCAGGCCGAGTTGAACCTCACCTATCTCTTCGTCGCGCACGACCTCTCGGTGGTCGAGCACATCTCCGACCGCGTCGCGGTGATGTATCTCGGCCGGATCGTCGAGCTGGCGAAAGCGAGCGATCTCTACCGCAACCCGCAGCATCCCTACACCAGGGCGTTGTTGTCGGCGGTGCCGGTGCCCGATCCAAAGCTCAAGCGCGAGCGCATCCGCCTCAAGGGCGACGTGCCGAGCCCGATGAAGCCGCCGTCGGGCTGTCACTTCCACACCCGCTGCCCGATCGCCCAGCCGCGCTGCGCGGAAAGCGCGCCCGTGCTGAAGGAAGGGGCGGGCGGGCATTTCGTGGCGTGTCATCTGGCGTAGTGCGATGAACACGTAGGGTGGGCAAAGCGAAGCGTGCCCACGATTCTGAAGACGTGGGCACGGCGCTGTCGCGCCTTTGCCCACCCTACGCACATTCATCAGGGAAGCAGGCCGTACTCCGACAAAGCCTGCCTGAAGGTCTCCACGGACGTGTGCTGATGCGCGAACAAGCCCGCCTCTCGCGCGCCGGCGACGTTGGCTGCGAGATCGTCGACGAACAGGACGGTCTGCGGCCTCAAGCCGAGCTCCGAGAGGCAGAGGCGATAGCAGTGCGGGTCCGGCTTGGCGGTCTTGAATTGCGCCGAGGTGTAGATCCGGGCGCCGAACAGCGGGCGCAATTCCGGCAGCAGCGTGTCGATGTGGTCGGCAACCAGCGTGGTATTGTTGGTCAGGACGGCGATATCGACGGTGTTTCGCAGGCTGCCGGCAACGTCCAGCATCGCGCGATCGGCCTGCATCGAACGACGCCGGGCCTCCACCCATTCATCGAGCGAGAGGGGATAGCCGATGCGTTCACCAAAGCCCCGCAAATAGTCGGCGGCCTCGAGCGCGCCGGAATCGCCGAGCAGCTCGAATCCGCTGTCCCAGATCGCGTTGTGAACGGCTTCGCTGCTGGTCCCCGCAAGCTCCGCCAGATAGGCGACGCGCGTCGCCCTGTCGTAGTCGCAGAGGACATTGTCCATGTCGAAGAGGACAAGCTTGATGGCATCAGTCACGGCGACGCTCGCGCATTGGCCGAACATCCGGCCCTGGCGTGAGTCATATCGCGCCGGAACGCGGGCGACAAATCAGGTGCTGGCTAGGGCTGCGATGCGCGCCGCCGCGCCAGTTGATGCAGCACCGTGTCGACGGCCGGCACCGCTCCGGTCTCGCGCAGCCACGTGTCGGCCAATTCCCTCAATTCGCCCGGCGTCAGGCCGAACTTGCGACGGAACGCGCGGATGAAGGTGGAATCGCTGCTGAAGCGCATGTCGACGGCGAGCTCGATCAGACGGCCGTCCTGCGCGGATGGTGATATCAAGCGCCGAAACGCGAGATTGAGCCGCTGCTCCCGCACATAATGCGCAAGCCCGCCCTCGGCCTCGAACATCCGGTAGAGGGTCGCGCGCGAGATCTGGAAGTGGCGGCAGAGCTCTTCGCTGGTGAGCGCATCGGTTTCGAGATTGTTCGCGATGCGGCGCTTGATCATCGTGAGGTAGAGGTGCCGCTCGGCGCGCTCGAGGCCCGCGACGATCTCCGCCGTCCCGCCGGCAGCGGCCGCCACGAGATCGGCGATCGCCTCGACCGTGGCTTCGGCATGGCCGGTCGCGGTGTCCGTGCCGGGCTCGGACGGCAGGGCAAGCGCGGCGTAGTGGCTGGCGAGCAGGCGTGCATGAGGGTGATCCGACGGCAGCAGGGTTGCCGTCGCCGCATCCGGATGGGCGAGCCGCGGCGCCAGCATCGCGCGTTGCAGCACGATCGACATCAGATGGGTGCGGCTGCCCGCGGCGCGCAGCGCGGTCCGGTTTGGCTGCGCCATGTCGATCAGAACGATGTCGCCGGGCCGCAGCGTGACCTCGCGCCGGCCCGAGCTGAACTGCATCTCGCCCTCGACGCAGAGGGTGATCTGAAAATGATCCATGACGCCGCGGGCGACGTGCGCGGGCGTGCGGTCATAGTCCTGGTCGGTGGCACGCGTGTCGATCAGCAGGGCGTTGCGGGTCATCCTCGTCACCGTAGTGACATGGAAGTCGCCCTCCGCGGTCCGCGGAATGACCTCACAAATGTCGACCGTCATGGCCCGCAACTGCGCGAGCGCCTCCGGACCGCGCCCGGGAATGTCCGCCGCCGTGCTTCCGTTCAACGCAGTCCCGTCCACATCCCCTCGCGATGCGGAAGACCGCATGCAACTGATTTCTCGAGATCGGCGGCAAGCCAATGTCGGGTCTGGATGTAGCCATTCGGAAATCGGTGCGCAAGCGAGGTCGAGATAGATTGTGCGATTGTGTATTTGCAACCATCGAGAGGTTTACTTGGATTTTGTCGCGCTGAGACGCTGGGCACATCGTCCGGTCTGCCGCCCTGTTAGAGATTCTCCCGTCTCTGGAATGCGAGCGCGCCATGCGGGGCTGCGCCGTCGGAATGGGGTTGTCGCGTGGGGTCAATGGGAATTTTGCGCGCTGGTCGTTGGCAACGACGTCCGCGCAGCTGCCGTCGTCGCCGGACAGTGAGAGGTTGCGGCATGTTCGTCATCCTGGCTTTGCCGTATCTCGGCTCGACCTCCGCCAGCCGGGCGCAGATCGACAATTACGGCATCTGGACCGCGATCAACAGCACACCGGGGCAGGTGATCGAGTTCGGCACGCTGAGCAACGCTCCGATCGGGTCCCCGATCGGAACGAGCGCATATCCTCACAGCGCGGTGTTTTCGGCCGATGGCCGCTTCGCCTATGTCGTTGCCATGTCCGGCGCGGTGGAGGTCATCGACGTCGCTGGCCGGACGGTCGTCGCGACCATACCCGTCGCCGGATTGACGGCGGGATTGGCGCTCAGTCCGGATGGCTCGAGCCTCTACGTGACGTCCTCCTCGGCCGGTTCGGTCACGGTGATTTCCACCGCGACCAATCTCGTGGTCGGCTCACCCATCGCGGTGGGAGTAGCCCCTTTCGGCGTCGTCGTTTCGCCGGACGGGACCCGGGCCTATGTCGCCAACCAGGGCTCCGCGAACATTTCGATCATCGACGCCGCGTCGAAAACCGTCATCGGCACGGTCGCGGCGGGAAGCTCCCCCTCCGGCATCACGATGTCTCCGGACGGAAGCCGGATCTACGTGGCCAATCAAAGCAGTGGCAGCGTCTCGGTGATCGATGCGGTATCGCAATCGGTGGTTACGACGGTTTCGGTCTCCGGACTGCCCCTGAGCGTCGCGGCCAGCCCGGACGGGTCGCGGATCTATGTGGCGACGCAGTCCAACCAACTCGTGGTGATCAATGCCGTGACGAACACTGTCACGGCGAGCGTGACCTTGTCCGGCTTCAGCATCGGAGTGACCGTGACGCCCGACGGCAGCCGGGCCTACATCACGACAGGCCATGGCTATTACGTGATGGATACGGCCACCAACACGATCCTCTCCTCCGTCACCATGCCGATCGCGGACAACGGCAATGCCGGGACCGCCTTCATCGGGCCGAACGTCATCGTTGCGGCGGGTGGGGCGGTCGCGGCGGGCAGCGATGCCGCGCTCTCGGCACTGAGCTTCGGGCAATACGTCAACTTCAACGGCGGCGCGCTGCGGTTCACGGGGGCTTTCAGCACCGCGCGGACAATCTCGCTGCTGGCCGGCGGCGGCACGATCGACACCAACGGCTTCAATGCGACGTTATCAGGACAGATCATCAACACGGGAGCCCTGACCAAAATGGGGTTGGGCACGCTGACGCTGTCCGGCGCCAACACCTACAGCGGCGGCACCTTCGTCAACGGCGGCACGCTGGCCCTGAGCGGCGCCGGCACGCTGGGCGACGTCGGCGGGACGACCACGGTCAACAGCGGTGCCACACTCGATCTGGGCGGCACGACGCAGACCCAGGGCGCGGTCGGCCTTAACGGCGGCACGATCCGCAACGGCAACCTGAACGCGCCCATTACCTCCATCGGAGGCGTCCTCAACGGCATCGGCGGGACCGCGAGCCTGACGACCACGGCCGGCTTCACCATGTTGCTCGGCAACAACGGCTACACCGGAGCCACGGCCGTGAATGGCGGTGTGCTCGACGTCGAAGGAACGATCACCGGCACCTCTTCAGTCACCGTGAATGCCGGTGGCGTGCTGATGGGATCGGGCACGATCGATCCGCTGTTGGTGGCGATTGCCGGCGGCGGCACGTTCGCGCCCGGCAACGGCACGCCCGGCAGCGTCACGAGCATCGTCGGCGATCTCGCCCTGCAATCGGGCGCGATCTATCAGGTCCAGGTCAATCCGTCGACGGCGTCCCATGCGAACGTCACGGGCAGCGCGACGCTGGGCGGGGCTACCGTGAGCGCGGTGTTTGCAGCCGGCAGCTATATCGAGAAGAAATACACCATCCTCAGCGCGGGCGGCGGTCTCTCCGGTAGCTTTGCCTCGGCCGTTGCCAGCAGCAATCTCCCGGCGAACTTCAAGACCGATCTCAGCTACGACGCAAACAATGCCTATCTCAACCTGTCGCTCGCCTTCGTGCCGCCGCCGAATTCCGGCCTGAACGGCAATCAGCAGGCGGTGGCGAACGCATTGGTCAATTCCTTCGACGTCAACGGCGGCATTCCGCTGATCTATGGCAGCATGACGGCGGCCGGCTTGACGCAAGCCTCGGGCGAACAAGGCACGGCAGCGCAGCAGACGACGATCAGCGCGATGAGCCAGTTCATGGGCCTGCTCACCGACCCCTTCGCGCAGCGCGAGGGCGGGCCGGATCCTGCGAACGGTGCGGCTGGACTTGCCGAAGATGTTCAGGCAAGCGCCTATGCCGCACGCAAGCGCACCGACGCGTTCGCCATGTTCGGCAAGGCTCCGGCGCAGGGATTTGCGCGGCGTTGGAGCGTGTGGGCTGCCGGCTTCGGCGGATCGCAATCGACCGACGGCCGTGCGACGGATGGTTCGAACGACATGACGAGCCGCATCGCCGGCACGGCGGTCGGCGCGGACTATTGGCTCGCGCCGAACACGAAGCTCGGCTTCGCGCTTGCCGGCGGTGGCACCAGCTTCGGCGTGAACGGTCTCGGCTCCGGTCGCTCCGACCTGTTCCAGGCCGGCGCCTATCTTTACCATGCGAACGGCGCGGCCTACGTCTCCGCCGCGCTGGCCTATGGCTGGCAGAACATCACCACCGATCGCACCGTGACGGTCGCTGGCACAGACCGCCTGCGCGCCGCATTCGACGCCAACGCGTATTCCGGTCGTCTCGAAGGCGGCTACCGCCTGGTCGGGGCATGGATCGGCGGGATCGGCCTCACGCCTTATGGGGCGATGCAGTTCACGACGCTCGACCTGCCAGCCTATGCCGAACACGTCGTCTCCGGCTCATCGGCATTCGCCTTGAACTACGCCGCGAAGAGCGTGACCGACAGCCGCAGCGAGCTCGGCCTGCGTACCGACAAGTCGTTCGCCACGCTGGCCGGCGTGTTGGCACTGCGCGGCCGTGTCGCCTGGGCGCATGATTTCAATCCCGATCGTGCGGCCGCCGCAACCTTTCAGGCTTTGCCGGTCGCAAGCTTCGTCGTCAACGGCGCAGCGCAGGCCCGCGACGCCGCGCTCACGACGGCATCGGTCGAGATGAAATGGCTGAACGGCTGGTCGGGGGCGGCCACGTTCGAAGGCGAGTTCTCCAGCGTCACCCGCAGCTACGCCGGCAAGGGCAGCGTTCGCTACAATTGGTGAGCGGTGGGTCCCGTCACGCGGTCTTCGCGGGCCAGGGCACGACCTGTCCGGACATCACCAGCCGATCGCGGCCGCTGTCTTTCGCGGCATAGAGCGCACGGTCAGCCGCAGCGACCAGCGTGCTGAAGTCCGTGGAGGTCAGGGACGGAACCCCGGTTGCGGCGCCGACGCTGACCGTGACCAGCCGGGAGGGCGGATTTTGCGCATGCAGCATGGCAAGATCGTGCAGCGCCTGGCGGACCGCTTCTGCGACCTCCACGCAGCCATCCGAGCCGGTGTTCGGCAACAACACGGCGAATTCCTCGCCGCCGTAGCGCGCCGCGAGGTCGGCGGGGCGCCTGGCCTGGGCGGACAGGATCCGGCCCAGCGCGCGCAGGCACCCGTCGCCCGCCAGATGCCCGTAATGGTCGTTGAATTTCTTGAAATGATCGACGTCGATCAGCAGGAGCGAAAGCTGCGTGCCGTCGCGCCGGGCGCGCGCCCATTCCTCAGTGAGGCGTTCGTCGAATGCGCGCCGGTTGGCAAGGCCGGTGAGGCCGTCCGTCCTCGCAAGCGAAGCGAGCTTGTCCTGAAGATCCTTCTGCTCGGTTATGTCGCGCACGACCGCGACGACGCCGTCGATCGCGCCGCTGTCCGATGCCACCGTCACGTGCAGCGCCGCCTCCGCCCAGATCTCCCCTTTTTCGCGATGACGCTGGCGATAGACGAACCGCGCTTCCTCGGCCTCGCCGTTCTTCAGTGCCGTGATGGCCTGCTCGACCCGTTCCATGTCGTCGGCGTGAATGCCGGCCAGGGCCGACGAGTTCAGCAGTTCCTCGGCGGTCCAGCCGGTGATGCGCACGCATGACGGAGAGACGTAGAGCAGCCGGTTATCCAGCCCGATCCGGGTCACCATGTCGCTGGATTGCTCGGCCAGCAGGCGGAAATTGGCCTCCTTGGCGACCAGGGCCTGCGCCATGCGCTGCCGCTGCCAAAGCTGACGGACCAGGTAGGAGCCGATCACCGCGATCAGCAGGACGAGGCCGACGACGAAGGTGAAGCGCGTGGCGGCGGCGCGTCGCCAGGGAGCCAGCACGTCGTCCCGGGACTTGCTCGCCAGCACCATCAGGGGATAGCGGCTGCTGCGCTGGTAGTAGCTCAGGCGCTGCACGCCATCGAGCGGCGACTTGAAATAATAGACCGCTTCGGCGGGGCGGCTTTGCCAGCTTTTGAACAAGGGCGCATTGGACAGGTCGCGTCCAACGAAGGCGCCGCTCTCGTCTCGGCTGCGTGCCAGCATGATGCCGCCATTGTTGAGCAGCGATACCGAGCCGTTCGGCCCGACGTCGAACCGCTCGTAGAATTTGACGAAATAGCTGACGTCGATGGTGAGCAGGGCAACGCCGGCGAAGCCGCCGTCGTGATCGTTGATCCGACGGGACGCCGTGATGATCCACTGGCCCCCGGAGCGGCTCTTGACGGGCGGTCCGATCAGCGTGCCCGTTTCCGGGGAGGCGCGATGGCGCTGGAAATACTCCCGGTCGCTGTTGTTGAGCTTGGAGAAGTCGAGGCGCTCGGTCGTGGCAAGCCACCGGCCCGTCGCGTCATAGACGAAGATGCCGCGAATGCGATCCGATGATTTGCGTGTCGGCAGATAGGCCTGGAGCTTTGTGATGGTGTCGGGGCCGGTTCCGTCGAGTTCGAGCCGGTGGACCAGCCCGACCAGGAGCGTATCGGCAAGCTCGAACGTATCGTCCGCGTGCTGGATCAGTGAATGTGCGAGGTTGGCGACGTCGATCTCGGCGTTCCTGAGGTCGACATTGCGAGCTTCCCATTCGCGCCAGGCGCTCAAGCCGAGGATCGTCACGCAAATCAGCGCAACAAAGCCCGCCGCCCAGAGCGGAAGACGCGCCTTGCCGAGTTCGCGGCTGGTGACCATCGGGCTTGCTCCAAATTGGGGCAAACCTCTCACTTTCGCCTTAACGGCCTATTGCAAAATCCGCGATGATTGTGCGGGGTCCGTAATCAACCGGAAGGATTGCCGATGTCGCCAGGGCTCGTCGGCGGAGCCACGCTACCGCAGTGCGACAGTTCCGTCTGCTGCCCGCCGCGTCATCCCTCAAGCGTGAAACCGACGCGCAGCGTCACCTGATAATGGCGCACGGCGCCGTTCTCGATGTGGCCGCGCGTCTGCACCACCTCGAACCATTTCATCTCGCGGATGGTCTTGGAGGCGCGGCTGATCGCGTTCTTGATCGCGTCCTCGATCGAGGTTTCGGACGATCCGACGAGGTCCAGGATCTTGTAGACATGATCACTCTCGGTTGCGGCCATGGGTCTTCCCTTGTGTCATCTTGCAGCGGACAAACGCGCTCGATGGAACGTGCATGCGAGCGCATGGCGTTGACTCTGAACGGGCGTGGACGCTTCGGGTTCCCAGCGCCCGATGGCCCCGGAGCGGAGGCGAGAAATGGTTTTCAAATCGCCCGCCGGCGCTGGATGCCGCGGTTGCCCCCGCGAAGACGGATAAGCTAACCTCTGCGCATGTCGTGGCAGCTTCGAGTGCGGTGATGATCGACCGTTGGACGAGGGGCACTCTGGTTACGATCGGCCTCGGCGTGCTGACCGCGCCTTGTATGGCGCAGGATGAGCTCGATGGCGCGCCGGCGAGCATGTCGCTGCAAGTCACGACCGATCCTTCCACCATCGCGTGTCGCCGGCTCGATACGGTCAATCCGGCTTCGCTGGTGTTCCTGCCGCTGCGCCGGACTTTCAGCGAGGATTTCGACGAGCATCCGCTGTCGACGGGACGTTGGGTCCCGCATTATGCCGGCGGCGCGGCGTGGCCGGAGGCGCGATATTGGGGCGGCGACGGCTCCGACTTCAAGCGCAAGACCAGCGCCAATGGCGAGCAGCAGATCTACGTCGACCCGCGCTATGCGGGCCGCGCGGCCGCGCCGCTCGGGCTCGATCCGTTCAGGGTGAAGGATGGCGTGCTATCGATCATCGCCAGCCGCACCCCGCCGGAATTGAAGCCGGTGCTGTTCAACAACGAGTACATCTCGGGCATCCTGACGACCCAGGGCACATTCGCCCAGAAGCACGGCTATTTCGAAATTCGCGCCAAGGTGCCGGTCGGCCACGCAGTGTGGCCGGCGTTCTGGATGCTGGCGGACGACGGCGGCTGGCCGCCGGAGGTCGACGTGCTGGAAGGCCGCGGCGAACGGCCGGGAGATCTGGTGATGACGACGCATTGGCGGATCCCCTCGACCCAGAAGATCCAATCCTGCGGCTTCGATTTCGCGGTCGGCGACGCCTCGAGCGTATTCCACAATTACGGTGTGCTGTGGCAGGAGGATCGGTTGGTCTATTTCATCGACCGCAGGCCGGTCTCCGACATCAAGGTGCCGATCGGCTTCGATGATCCCATGTACATGATCGTCAATCTGGCGATCGGGTCGAAGTTTTTTCCGGGCGTCAGTCAGGTCGATGCGGAATCGCCAGCGAGCGTCGCGTTCGAGATCGACCGGATTTCCGTCTATCAGATCGATCTGGAGCTGGCACGGAGATAGCGATGCCAGCCGATGTCTCGCGGCGCCGTTTTGCCAAGCTCACGGGCCTCGCCGCGCTGGGCGTAGCCGCAGGTGTCCGGGCCGCGGAGAATGAAAAGTCCGCATCGACCGACCGCCACCTGCCGGCGCCGTTTCCGAAGGATTTTTTGTGGGGCACGGCGACCTCGTCCTACCAGATCGAAGGCGCGGTCGATGAGGACGGTCGCGGAAAGTCGATCTGGGATATTTTCAGCCACATCCCCGGCAACATCGAGGACGGCTCGACCGGCGACCGCGCCAACGAGCACTATCACCGCTACAAGGAGGACGTCGCGCTGATCAAGGCGCTCGGCGTCAGGGCCTACCGTTTCTCGATCGCATGGCCGCGCGTGTTTCCGGAAGGCTTTGGCCAGCCCAACCCCAAGGGGCTCGATTTCTACGACCGTCTCGTCGACGAGCTGCTCGCGAACGGCATCGAACCATATGCCACGCTCTATCATTGGGACCTGCCGCAGGCGCTCCAGGACCGCGTCGGCGGCTGGTCGTCGAGCGACACCTCGAAGGCTTTTGCCGATTACGCTGCGCATGTCGCCGCGCGTCTGACCGATCGGGTGAAGAATATCTTCACCGTGAACGAGGTCGGGCGTTTCGTGAATTTCGGCTATGGCTGGGGCATCGATGCGCCCGGTCTCAAGCTGCCGACCGCGCAGCTCAATCAGGCGCGCCATCACGTCGCCTTGGCGCACGGGCTTGCCGTGCAGGCGATCCGCGCCTCCGGCCGCGCCGGCACCCGCGTCGGCCCGGCCGAGAACATCGCCGCCTGCGTGCCGGCGATCGCGACGCTGGAAAACATCCACGCCGCCGAGATCGCGACGCGCGAGCTCAACGCCGGCTTCCTCGGCGTGGTGCTGGAGGGCAAATACACCGAGGGCTTTTTGGCCTATGCCGGCGCGGATGCGCCGAAATTCACCGCCGAGCAACTGAAGATCATCGGCACGCCGAACGATTTCGTCGGCCTCAACATTTACGCGCCGCAGTATTACGTCACGGCTTCCGACCGCGCGCCCGGCTTCCACGTGCTGCCGTTCCCCACCTCGTTCCCGCACATGAATTCGGAATGGCTGCGGATCGGCCCCGAAGTGATCTACTGGGCGCCGCGCCTTGCGGCAAAGATCTGGAACATCGAGAATATCTATATCAGCGAGAACGGCACCTCGTGCGAGGACAAGATCGCTGCCGACGGCCAGGTCTACGACCTCGACCGCATCATGTTCCTGCGCAACTATCTGTCCCAGATGCAGCGCGCGACCGCCGAGGGCGTGCCGATCCGCGGCTACTTCCTCTGGAGCCTGATGGACAATTTCGAGTGGATCTTCGGCTACGGCAAGCGCTTCGGCCTCTACCGGGTCGATTTCGAGACCCAGGCAAGGCTGCCGAAGCTGAGCGCGGCGTTCTATCGCGACGTGGTGGCACGGAATGCAATCGGGGCGTGAGACCACACCCTACGGATCCAGCTCCGTATCCCAGTACAGATAGTCGAGCCAACTATCGTGCAGATAGTTCGGCGGGAACAGGCGGCCGTTGCGGTGAAGCTGGTGCACGGTCGGGGCGAAGGCGTGCTGGCGCGGAAACATTTTTGCCTGCACCGGCGTGAGATTGCCTTTGCGCAGGTTACACGGCGAGCATGCCGCGACCACGTTCTCCCAGGTGGTCTGGCCGCCTTTGCTGCGCGGGATGATGTGATCGAAGGTCAAGTCTTCGGGCGAGCCGCAATACTGGCAGGCGAAACGGTCGCGCAGGAAAACGTTGAACCGGGTGAAGGCCGGATGGGTGGTCGGCTTGACGAAGGATTTGAGCGAGACGACGCTCGGCAGCTGCATTTGCAGCGTGGGGCTATGAACCGCCTGATCGTAATGTGCGACGATGTTGACGCGATCGAGGAACACCGCCTTGATCGCGTCCTGCCACGACCAAAGAGACAGCGGGTAGTAACTCAGCGGCCGGAAGTCCGCATTCAGCACCAACACCGGCCAACTGCCTTGCGAGACATGTGCGTTCAAGTAACGCTCCCGGCCTCCAATATACGCTGCGAAGCAGCATGTACTGACATACTACATGCAGCGTGACGGGATTGTGAAGCCCGTTGAGCGACTTATTCAGGTGCAAGCAATGCGGCGCCGGGGTGGCGAAAGTGCTCAAAAAGCCGCGTTTTGGAGGAGGTACGCGGCTGGCTAGGAACCGCCGTGACCAGCGGCTGGTGGTCTGCTGCGGAAGCTACTCCCGTACCCGCTCCAGCTTCTGCAAGCACCGCGTCGCGCGCACCGCCGCCGGCATCTCCTCGTCGGGAAAGCTGGTGTCCCAGTTGGTCACGCCGACCTCGCCGACATAGATGTCGCCCCTGGAATCCAGCGCGATGCCGTGGGGCGCCAGGAACTTTCCGCTCGCAACACCCGGCCCTTCCTCGCCGCCGAGGCGCGCGATGCGCTTGCCCTTGGCGTCCACGATCGACAGCCGCGGGCCGAGATTGGGCACATTGCGGTTGATGGCGAGGCCCGGGCCGAGCTCGCCGATCACGAAGGTCGGGCTCTTGGCCCCTCCGCAGCAGCACAGCGCGCAGGGGCGGTGAAGGTTGTTCCACTGCGTCTCGTATTTGCCCTCGCCATCGAACACCTGCACCCGGTGGTTCTCGCGGTCGGCGACATAGACCCAGCCGTCGGCGTCGGTGGCAATATTGTGCACGATGTTGAACTGGCCGGGATCTGTGCCCGGCTCGCCCCAGCTCTTGAGCAGCTTGCCGTCCGGCGTGAACTTGTGCACGCGCGCATTGCCATAGCCGTCGGAGACGTAGATCTCGCCCTTCGGCGACAGCGCGGTGTGGGTGCAGCGGTGGAAGGGCTCGCCGCTCATGAACGGCGCCGGTTTCTCGGGGATGCCGATCGTCAGCAGCACCTTGCCGTCCGTGGTGCATTTGCGCACGGTATGGTCGCCGTCATCGGTGCAGTAGAGATTGTCGTCGGCGTCGATATGCAGCCCGTGTGCTCGCGAGAACAGCCCTTCGCCCCAACTGCGCAGGAAATTGCCCTCGCGGTCGAGCACCACCATCGGGTGAGCGCCGCGGTTGAAGACGTAGACACGATCCTTGCTGTCGACCGCGACGGAGGCGACGTCGGTGAGCTGCCAGCCGTCGGGCAGTTTCGCGAAATTGTCGACGACGCGGTAGCGGTGCTCGCCGCTGCCGAGAATGGCTGGCATTGATCTCTCCTCTTGTCATTCCGGGCTCGCGCTACGCGCGCCCCGGAATGACGGCTATATTCGCCCCAAAATCCCTTTCTCGATCGCCTTGATCTGCAGCGCGAGATATTTCGAGTTGATCCGGCATTGGGCGAGGCTGCCGGCGATGAACCAGAGCCCGGGCTGCCTGGTGCGCGCGTACATGTTGCGCAGCTCAAGACCATCGCCAAAGCCCCAGATCGGCCCGACGCGGTCGGCGATGGCCTCGCCGAACAGTTTTCGCACCAGATATTCCTGCGGCTTGTAGCCGGTCGAGAGCACGATGAGATCGGCGGGAAGGAGCGTGCCGTCCTTCATCCGTGCGCCCTCCTCGACGAAACCCTCGATGTCGGAGAACTGCCTGAGCTTGATCGCGCCCTCGACGACCAGGTTGGAGCAGCCGACGTTGAAATAATAGCCGCCGCCGCGGGTGAGGTATTTGAACTGCCAGCCGGTGCCGGCCTCGCCGAAGTCGAGCTTGAAGCCGACGTGGGAGAGGCCGTCCAGCAGCTCCTTGTCGAGCTGCTTCGATTGCTCGGTCAGCATCACGTGCGTCTTCTTCGCCAGCGGCGTCGGCATCGAGGCCGCGATCAAATCATTGTCCTCGAGCGTGCCTTCGTTGTAGGTCGCATAAGCGAGCTGCGCCGACGGCTCGATATTGGTGACCAGCGTCGGCGAACGCTGCACCAGCGTCACCTCGGCGCCGCTGGAATGAAGGTCCTGCGCGATGTCGTGGCCGCTGTTGCCGGTGCCGATGACGATCGCGCGCTTGCCGGTCCAGCTCTCGCCATCCTCGTAGCGGCTGGAATGCAGCAGCGTTCCCTTGAAATTGTCGAGCGTCGGAATGGCCGGAATATTGGCGATGCCGCTGACGCCGGTTGCCATGATGACATGACGCGGATGCATGGTCCGCTTGCTGCCGTCGGTACGGCACAGTGTGACCGTCCAGCGTCCCTTCGCCTCGTCATAGGCGCCGCCTGCGAATTCGGTGCCGGTCCAGAAGTTCAGCTCCATGGCATCGACGTAGGCCTCGAACCAGTTGGCGAGCTTGTCCTTGGGGATATAGGTCGGCCAGTTCGGCGGGAACGGCATGTAGGGCAGGTGATTGACCTGCACCTGGTTGTGCAGGGTGAGCGCATGATAACGCTTGCGCCAATTGTCGCCGATCCTCGTCTCGCGATCGACGATCAGCGCGTCGACCTTGAGCTGCTTCAGCCGTGCTGCGATCGCGAGCCCGGCCTGGCCGCCGCCGACCACCAGCACGGCCGGATCGCGATCGGCGTAGTCGCGCGAGGCGTTGCGCAAATCGAGCCAGTTAGGCCCGCGGAAATCGCGCGAATAGGCCTGGCCGCGCGGCCTCGACGTGCCGAGTTGCTCCTCGAATCCCTTGAGCTCGTCGAGCGCGGTGAGCAATGTCCAGGCCTTCAGGCGGTCGCCGTCAGCGCCATCGGGAATGAGCCTGATGATGCCGCTGCCACGCCCGAACGCCGTTTCGAAATTGAAGATCGCTTCGATGGTATTGGTACCGGCGCGTGTCACCCAGCGCGGCGGCGCGCGGTTCGGCGCGATCTTGAAGCTGGTCGGTGCCGCCTGGGGCGCGAGCGCGGTCAGCGCTAGCGCAATCGTCTCGCGGCCGGCGATCGTTTGCAGGTTCCAGCTCAGCGCCAGCACGTCGCGCCAAAAGCTGTCGGCGAGGAAGAGGCGGTCCAGCGTGGCGGGATCGGGCCTGCCCAGCGCGCGCTCGAATTCATCGAGCCAGGCCTGGGCGCAGGCGGATAGATCCTTGATCTTGTCGAGCATGCGCGACCTCTTGGCCGTCTTTCGCGGCGTTTCCTCTGAATCGAACGCTATACGGTTTCCTTGCCCGCAAAAAGCTGCCGACCCGAGCGAGGCAGGCATGCAGCCCTGCTCGGGCGGAATATGGCCTGGCCCTCCACTCGCGCGCGGGACGCCGGCCGGTGAAGGTTTAAGCGCCGCCCGGACCGCGGCCGGTCCAATAGGGATCGCGCAGCTTGCGTTTGAAGATCTTTCCGGTCGCCTCCCGGGGCAGCGCATCCAGGAACCGGATCTCCTTCGGCACCTTGAAGTTCGCCAGCCGCTCGCGCAGAAAGGCCTGCACTGCGGCAGCGGAGAGCTGCTCGCCGGTGTCGGGCTCGATGCAGGCACAGAGCCGCTCGCCATATTCCGGGTCGGGAATGCCGAACACGGCGCAATCGCGTACGCCGGGCATGCCGATCAGCGCGTTCTCGATCTCGGCGGGATAGATGTTGACGCCACCCGATATCACCATGTCGCGCTTGCGGTCGCACAGGAACAGATAGCCGTCCTCGTCGAGATAGCCGACGTCGCCGACGCTGACGAGGCCGTCGCGCCCGGCCTCGGCGCGCGCCTGCGCCTTGCCGTGATAATCGAAATCGGGCACCGCTGTCTGACGCATGTAGATTTCGCCGACCTCGTTGGCCTTGCACGGGCTGCCGTCGTCGCGGAATATCCTGACGATGCCGCCTTCGATGGCGCGGCCGACGGTGCCGGGCTTCTTCAGCGCCTCCTCGGCAGAGTGCCACACCGGGATCCCGGTCTCGGTCGAGCCGAAATACTCGTTGATGACCGGCCCCCACCAATCGATCATCGCCTTCTTCACCTCGGGCGGGCAGGGCGCAGCGCCGTGCACGACGAAGCGCAGCGACGACAGGTCGTAGCGGCGCCTGACGGTCTCGGGCAGCCGCAGCAGCCGCACGAACATGGTGGGGACCATGTGGATGTGCGTCACGCGGTGACGCTCGATCAGCGCCAGCAGCTCCTCCGCATCGAACCGCGGCTGGAGGATGATGGTACAGCTATTGCGAAACGCCATCATGCCGTAGGAATGCGGCGCCGAGTGGTACATCGGCCCGTTGATCAGCACGATTTGGTTGTCCCGTGGCTTGATGCCATAGGCGATGGCGCCGACGCGTTCGGAGGCGGCGGCCTGTTCCGGCTGCATCGGCATGCGCCGCACGCCCTTCGGCATCCCGGTCGTGCCCGACGTGTAGATCATCGCCGCGGCCCGGCGCGGCGGTTCCTGAGCTTCCACTTGGCCGTCGCGCCAGCGGTCCCAATCGGTCAGTCCGGCGGGGATTTGCGTCAGCGCGGCGGGCACGGCGAACGTTGTCGCCAGTTCGGGCGGCGTCTGGACCACAAGAAGACGGACGTCCTCCGGCACGCCGTCACGAATCTGCGGCAGCAGGTCGGCGTGGCAGACCAGGATCTTCGCGCCGCTGTCGGTCAGGATGTAGCGGACCTCCTCGGCCTTGAGATGCCAGTTGATCGGCACCACCGGGCTGCCGAGGGCGGCAGAGGCCGCAACCACCTCGAACAGGGCGAAGTCGTTGCGCAGCATCATCGCAACCGGCGCGGCCTCGGCAAGGCCCAGGGCGCGGAATCCGCTCGCCGCCCGCCTGATGCGTGACTGGATCTCGTCATAGCTGATCCGGCGCTCGCCGCTGATGATCATGGCGTGTCCTTCCCGCGCGAGCCTAGCGATCGTCCAGCACGTCGCCGAAGCCGACCCAGCTCTTGCCGTTGAAGCGGCGGAGCTGAAGCTGCTGGAACGGCAGATAATCGTCGGGACCGGTCGTAACCGATATTCCCGGCAGCAGCAGCGGCAGCTTCACCTCCTTCAGCGAGGCCGCCTGGCGCATGATGTTGTCGCGGCTGACATCATCCTTGCACGCCTTCAGCACCGTCATCAGCAGCGTCGCGTAGTGATAGCCGGCCGCGTAGTTGGAGTTGGAAAGGTCGGCGTTCGGCATGTATTGCTTCATGAAGGCAAAATACTCCCTCACGCCGGGATCGTTGGCCCATTGCGGGTCCATCGTGTCCTTCTGGTTGCTCGACGAGATCAGGCCGACCGCGTTGTCGAGCCCGGCGGGCTCCAGGAACGAAATCGACGAAGCCGAGGTCGGCACGAAGAACAGCTCGGGCTTCCAGCCGATCTCGGCCACGCCCTTGACCATCTGCGAGGTGAACTTTCCGAGCACGACGCCGAACAGCACGTTGGCGCCCGAGGCCTTCAGGGTCGAGAGCTGCGAGCTGATCGTCGGCGCGCTGGTCTCGTAGGTCTGCTCCGCGATGATCATGCTGGCCGCCTTGGCTCCGAGTGCGCGCTTGAAGCCTGCGACATAGTCGCGACCGAAATCGTCGTTCTGCGCCAGGATCGCGATCCTGGCGTCGGGCTTGGTCTGCAGAATGTATTTGGCATAGACCACGCCCTCGGATTCGTAGGCCGCCATCCCCGGCATCGTCCACGGATTCTTCTGCGGCTCGGCCCATTTTGTGGCGCCCGAGAGCACGAACAGCTGCGGCACCTTCTTGGCGTTGAGATAGCGCTGCACGGCGCTGTTGGTGGCGGTGCCGAGCGAGCCGAACATCATCAGCACCTCGTCCTGCTCGACCAGCTTGCGGGTCTGCTCGACCGTCTTCGGCGGCGAATAGGCGTCGTCCAGCGTGATGAACTTGACCTTGCGGCCGCTGATGCCGCCTTCGGCATTGATCTTCTCGAAGAACGCTTCCTGTGTCCGCCCGATCGCGCCGAAGCCGGAGGCCGGGCCGCTATAGGGCAGGGTCTGCCCGATGCGGATCTCGGCGCTGCCCTCGGCGTGGGCGCTGGCGGCGCCGAGCGTCAGCAACGACATGCCGATCAATGCGGCTGCGAGCTTCATGGTGTCCTCCCGTTTTTTCTTGTCAGTCCGAGACGTCAGGCGCTGGCGCGGAGCAGGAAATCCTGGCGGGCCTGATCGAACTCCGCCTTCATCCGGTCGACCAGGTCGGCCACGGGCGGCGCGTCGGTGATCTGGCCGATGCCCTGGCCCGAACCCCAGATGTCGCGCCAGGCCTTTGATTTCGTGTTGCCGCCGGAGCCGAAATTCATCTTCGTCTTGTCGGCCACCGGCAGATTGCCCGGATCGAGTCCCGCGGCGGCGATGGAGGGGCCGAGATAGTTGCCGTGCACGCCGGTGAACAGGTTGGTGTAGACGATGTCGTGCGCGGCATGCTGCGTCAGCGCGGCCTTGTAGGCTTCGTCGGCGTTGGCTTCCCTGGTCGCGATGAAGCGCGTGCCGATATAGGCGAGGTCGGCGCCCAGCGTCAGCGCGGAGGCAATGCCGAAGCCGTCGCTGATCGCGCCTGACAGCAGGATCGTGCCCTTGAACCATTGCTTGACCTCGCGCACCAGCGCGAAGGGCGACAGCGTTCCGGCATGCCCGCCGGCGCCCGCGCAGACCAGGATCAGGCCGTCGACGCCGTGCTCGGCCGCTTTCCGCGCATGCTTGACGTTGATGACGTCGTGGAACACCAGCCCGCCGTAGGAATGCGCGGCCTCGACGATCTCGGCCGGCGGCCGCAGCGAGGTGATGATGATGGGGACGCGATGTTTCACGCAGGTCTCCATGTCTTTCATCAGGCGGTCGTTGGAGGCGTGGCAGATCTGGTTGACCGCGTAGGGCGCGACCTTCCTGCCCGGATTGAGCGATTTGTATTGGCCGAGCTCGTCCTCGATGCGGCTCAGCCATTCGTCGAACTTCGCGACCGGACGGGCATTGAGCGCGGGGAAGGATCCGACGACGCCCGCCTTGCACTGGGCGATCACCAGCTCTGGTCCGGAGACGATGAAGAGCGGCGAGCCCACCACGGGCAGCGCGAGCGAATCCTTCAAGAGAGCGGGCAGCGCCATCATGTCCTCCCTGGAAACGCGGCCCCGCCGGCGGGCGGATGACGAGGCGTTTCCCTGTTGATTGTCGCGCGGGCGATTGCCGCCCGTGTCGCGGGTTTGAACCCACTATAAGGTTGGACGGCGCGCTCCGGTCGTTCAATAATGAACGGATAGCCATTCAGATATGAACGGGGGTGCCGATTGGACTGGGATCTTTGCAAGACCTTCGTCGCGGTCGCCGATACCGGAAGCTTCACCGCCGCCGCCCGCCGGCTGCACACCAGCCATCCGACCGT
Source organism: Bradyrhizobium sp. Rc3b (assembly GCF_900114915.1). Lineage (GTDB taxonomy): Bacteria > Pseudomonadota > Alphaproteobacteria > Rhizobiales > Xanthobacteraceae > Bradyrhizobium. The sequence goes on along the minus strand of NZ_FOUS01000005.1, from coordinate 393,315 downwards.
CAGCCGCAAGATCGCGGCGCTGGAAGCTCAGCTCGGCACCAGGTTGGTGGCGCGCGCCGCCGACGGCCTGGCGCTGACGGCGGATGGACGGACATTGCGCGAGCACGCCGAGGCCATGGCGGCGGCGGCGCTGCGGGCCGAGACCGCGGTTGCGGCCGGAGGACATAAGGCGCGCGGCATCGTCAAGCTTTCGATCGGCGCGACGCTGGCCTCGCATTGGCTGATGCCGCGCCTGCCCGCCTTCCTGCGTGCGCACGATCATGTCCAGCTCGAGATCATCACCCACCCGTTTCCGGCGAGCGTGCGCCGGCGTGAGGCGGACGTGGTGCTGCGGCCTTTCGACAGCGGCGAGGAAAACCTGGTCGGCCGCAAGATCGGCCGCCTTGGCACCGGGTTCTATGCCTCGCGCGATTATGCCGCGGGGCGTTCCTTGCCTGAACGGCGCGGCGAGTGGAAGGAGCATAGCGTCGTGGGCTTCGCCGACCAGGCGTCCAATGCGCAGCTTGCGCGCTGGAGCGACGCCGTCACCCGGCAGGCCAGGGTGGTGATGCGCTGCTCTTCCCAGGGGGACATGCTGGCGGCGGTTCGCGCCGGGATTGGGATCTCGGCGCTCTCCTGCTTCGTCGCGGAAAGCTATCCCGACCTCGTGCGCGTCGCCCCGCAAAAGCTCGCCAGCGTGGCGGACCTGTGGCTGCTGGCCCATCCCGACCTCGTCGAGCTTCCGGCGGTGCGCGCCGTCGTGGATTTCGTCGCCGAATGCGCCCGGGCCGACCGCGCGAGGCTGCGGGGCTAGGCATGATCCGGAAAAGTGCGCAGCGGTTTCTTTAGCCCGAGCCGGCGAGCACGCCCTCGCGCTTCTTCACCGCGCGATAATAGCTCCACCACAAATGCGCCGCCGCGCCGCGCAGGGGACGCCAGGGCTCGGCGAGCGGCGCCATCTGCTTTTCCGTCGGCCTTGCCTGAAGGCCGAGCCCGACGCGGATAGCCTCCTGCACGGCGAGGTCGCCGGCGGGCCAGGCATCGCCATGGCCGAGGCAGAACAACAGATAGACGTCCGCGGTCCAGGGGCCGATGCCGGGCAGCGCGATCAGCGTGTGATGCGCGGCGTCGGCGTCTTCCTCGGCGAGCACGTCGAGGTTCAGCCGCTGCGCGCCGATCTCGCGCGCGAGATGCTTCAGCGTCTTGATCTTGGCGGCCGACAGGCCGAGCCGCCCCAACCGGTCAGTGCGGGCGCGGCGCACCGCGTCATGGTCGAACGGATCGAAGGCCGCCGACAACCGTCCCCAGATCGCCGCGGCGCTCGCGGTCGAGAGCTGCTGGCCGCAGACGATGTGGGCAAGGCCCGCAAAACCCGGCTCCCGCCGCCGCAGCGCCGGCATGCCTGCGATCTCGAACACGGGTTTGAGACGGGGATCGCGCTTGATCAGCGCTTGGACGGCCTCTTCGAGATCGGATTGGGTTTCGAGATGGATGGTCATGCGATTGGCAAGCTCTCTTCGACGTCATGCGCGGGCTTGACCCGCGCATCCATCTCCTATCGTAACAGAGTACTTGGAAGATGGATGGCCGGGCTGAGCCCGGCCATGACGAGTTTGATATGATGGCACCACCCGTTTTCCGATTCGCCCCGAGCCCGAACGGCCACCTCCATCTCGGCCACGCCTATTCCGCACTGCTGAATTTCGACCGCGCGCGCGAGACTGGCGGCCGCTTGTTGCTGCGGATCGAGGACATCGATGCAACGCGCTGCCGGCCGGAATTCGAGGCGGCGATCTACGAGGATCTGGCCTGGCTCGGGATCAACTGGGAGACGCCGGTGCGGCGGCAGTCGGAGCATCTCGCTTATTATCGCGCCGCGCTGGACAAGCTGTCGGCGCTTGGGCTCATCTATCCCGCCTTCGAAAGCCGCGCCGAGATCGCAAAGCTCGTCTCCGCGCGCGAGGCGGATGGCCCGTGGCCGCGTGATCCCGACGGCGCGCCGCTTTATCCCGGCGAGTCCAAATCACTGCCTGCCGACGCGCGGGCGCGCCTGATCGCTTCAAGCGCGCCCTACGCGCTGCGGCTCGACATGGCGGCCGCCTGTCGGCGCGTCGCCGGCCTGACCTGGAATGAGCTGGGCGAGGGGCCCGATGGCGAGCACGCCACCGTCCCGGCGCGGCCCGAGGCTTGGGGTGACGTCATCCTGGCGCGCAAGGAGACGCCGACCAGCTACCACCTGTCCGTCGTCGTCGATGACGCGCTCCAGGGCGTCAGCGAGATCGTGCGTGGCCAGGACCTGTTTCACGCCACCGCCGTCCACCGCCTGCTCCAGGTCCTGCTCGGCCTGCCCGAACCCGCCTACCGCCATCACCGGCTGATTGGCGACGGCGAGGGGCGGAAGCTGTCGAAATCGAGCCGCTCGACCGGTCTGCGCGCCTTGCGCGCGGCCGGCATCACGCCTGCCGGCATCCGTCAGCTGGTGGGATTAGATTAAGTTTCTCTGGGGGTTAGCCAAACGCCGCCGTGACTCCGGGGGTTCCGCCGTGCCATGCTTGGCCGACAGCCCGGGGTTCGAAGGGGACACTTCGAAGGGGATTTATGGCGGCGAAAACGCGCCCAGCGCGCACCACGCGGACGTCCAGGCGACCGCCTCGGAAGCGGTCCGGGACGGCCGGCGGGTTGCGCAAGCGCAGCACCAAGGCGGTCGCCCCGGACGTGGTCCAGGCGGCGCTCGCCGCCTTTGCCCATGAGGTCCGCACCCCCCTGACCGGCATTCTGGCGATCAGTGACCTGCTCGCGACCTCCGATCTCGGCGAGCGGGAACGGCGCTGGGCCGACACCATCAAGGCCGGCGCCGAGCATCTGGCGAGCCTTGCCACGCTGTTCGTGGATGCCGCCCGAACCGGCAAGGGGGCCGGAAAGGGCGGAAGTACGCTGCGGCAGGACCTGTTCGATCTGCGCACGCTCGCCCGCAGCGCCGGGGATTCGCTGGCCGGCCGCGCCGCCGCCAAGGGTCTCCAGGCCCAGGTCGAGATCTCCGACAAGCTCCCCGGCCTCGTGGTCGGCGATCCCGTCCGCCTGCGCGCCGCGCTCGAGAACCTGATCGACAATGCCGTGAAGTTCACCGACCAGGGCGGCGTGGCACTCGAGGTCGCGCCCTGGCGTCCAGCCAAAGGCAAAGCGAAGGGCAAGCCAAAAGAGAAGGGCAGGGTCGGCGTCGCCTTCGCGGTGTCCGACAGCGGCATCGGGCTGACCATGGCCGAAATCAAGCGGCTGTTCCGCCCGTTCACCCAGGCCAATGTCACCATCGCCTCGCGCTTCGGCGGCGCCGGCTTGGGCCTGTCCTCGGTCAAGCAGTTGGCGCGCGCGATGGGCGGCGACATCACCGTGGCCCCACGCCGCGGCGGTGGCGCCACCTTCACGCTGACGGTGTCGCTCGATGCGGCGGGACCGCGCAAATCCCGCAAGGCGAAGGGCGAAGCCGAGGCGGATGTGGCCGCGGCGCTGCGCGTCCTTAGTGTCGAGGACAATCCGTTCGGCCGTGTTGTGCTCAACACGATTCTGACTGAGCTCGGCCATCATGCCGAGTTTATCGGGCGCGGCGAGGACGCCGTCGGCCGGCTGGCGCAAGGCGCGTTCGATGCGGTGCTGATGGATATGGTGCTGCCGGGCATCGACGGCGTCGAGGCCATCAGGCGGATCCGCACCATGGAGGCCCCGCTGGCTCAGATCCCGATCATCGGGGTGTCCGGCCGCGGCGAGGACGAGGCGGCCTCGCGCGAGGCAGGTGCCGACGCCTTCCTGGTCAAGCCTGTGTCTCCGCGGGCGCTAGCGACTGCGCTGCTTGAAGCGACACGCCGTGAGGAAGCCGCGACTTGATGATCGCGGCGTTGAGCTCGCCGCCGTAAACGAAGATCGCGGCGATGAAGTACAGGAACACCAGCGCGATGATGACCGAGGCGAGCCCCGCATACATGGTCACGTAATTGTTGGCGAAGCGCGCCAGATATTGCCCGAACACGATGCCTGATATCAGCGACGCCACGATGGTGAAGACGATGCCGGGAAGGATCTGGAAGAAGCCGCGCCGTCCAGCCGGCAGCCAGGCATGCAGGATGATCAGCGCCACCACCAGCGCACCGATGGTGATGCCGTAGCGTAGCCAGGTCAGGATGCTCTCGTTGGATTCGACGAACAGCGGGATGTGGCGCCGCGCCGCCTCGATCAGGAGCGGACCGAGCACGATCAGGAACGCCATGGCGAGCGCGGTGAAGGCAGCAATCAGCGTGTAGACAATCGATTCCAGCCGCAGCCAGTACCAGCGCCGCATCTCCACCACCGCATAGGCGCGGTTGAGTGCGACCCGGAGGGCCTCGACGCCGTTGGAGGCGAAATAGACCGACAGCGCCGCGCCGATCGTCAGAATGCCGGTGCGGGTCGTGGTCAGCACGTCATGCACCTCGCCCGAGATCGAATCGGCGACCTGCTTGGGCCAGATCTGCAGCATCAGGCTGGCGGCCTGGTCGGCGAGTTCCTTGGAGCCGAAGAAGCCCGCGAGTGAGGTCAGCACGATCAGGAACGGGAACAGCGCCATCAACGTCGACAGCGCGATATGGCTCGCGATCGCCCAGCCGTCGTCGGCCAGGAACGTGTAGAATGCATCCTCCAAGACGCAGTAAATGTAGCGGATGGCTTTCAAATGGCACCTACACCGCTGCCCGCTCTCCCCGCACGTAGGGAGAGGTCAGGAGAATAGGCAATGGGCGCAAATCGGAAATCATCGCAATACCATCTGATATTCTTGCCCCAAAAGCCAGTTCGCGAAGCGTCTCGCTGTCATTCCGGGCGAGACGCTTCGCATCGCCCCGGAATGACGCCGGAGGCTGCCGCGGCACCATGGCGGACCGGCGCGCACGGTGTTATCACCCCCCAATGGCATCTCTCCTGACGACTTTCATCCTGCCGGCGGCAGCCGGCGCCGTGGCGTTGGTGCTGCTGCTCGGGCTCATCAACATGATGCGCGGCGGCTCGCCCAACATTTCGCAGAAGCTGATGCGCTGGCGCGTGCTGCTGCAATTCGTGGCGATCATCATCGCGATGCTCGCGGTCTGGGCGATGGGGCGGTAGGGCATGATCCGGAAAAGTGTGAAGCGGTTTTCCGACAGGATCATGCCCCAAAATTAAGAGTCTCCTATGGTCGTACTGAATCGCATCTACACGAAAACCGGTGACGACGGCACGACAGCGCTCGGAACCGGCGAGCGGCGTCCGAAATACGATCTGCGCATCGAGGCCTATGGCACCGTCGACGAGACCAACGCCGCGATCGGCGTGGTCAGGCTCCACACCGCGGACATGCCCGAGCTCGACGCGATGCTGGGCCGCATCCAGAACGACCTGTTCGATCTCGGCGCCGACCTCGCGGTGCCCGAGCGTGAGGGCAAGGCGGAGCGGCTGCGGGTGGTGGTAAGCCAGGTCGAGCGGCTCGAGCGCGACATCGACGCGCTCAACGACAAGCTCGCGCCGCTGACCTCCTTCGTGCTTCCCGGCGGCACGCCGACTGCGGCCTATCTCCACGTGGCGCGCACGATATGCCGCAGGGCGGAACGGGTGATCGTGGAACTGGCGGCGCAACCCGGGGAGCAGGTCAGCGCGGCTGGCATCCAATATATGAATCGCCTGTCGGACTTCCTCTTCGTGGCCAGCCGGGCCGCCAACGGGAATGGCGCCGGCGACGTGCTTTGGGTTCCGGGCCAAAACCGCTGACCTACCGTGCCCTCTGCATTTCAGAAGGCCGAAATTAGACTCGTTCGCGCGTTGACCGGGGCAGATCAGGCCTTTAGGTTCCGCGCCAGTTGATAACCCCCCTCCCAAATTGAGTGAAAGAGGATCGATGAAGGTCTTAGTGCCGGTAAAGCGGGTGGTCGATTACAACGTCAAGGTCCGCGTCAAGGGCGATGGATCGGGCGTTGAACTCGCCAACGTCAAGATGTCGATGAACCCGTTCGACGAAATCGCGGTTGAGGAAGCACTGCGCCTGAAGGAAGCCGGCAAGGCGACCGAAGTCGTGGTGGTTTCCATTGGACCTGCGCAGGCGTCGGAGACGATCCGCACGGGTCTTGCCATGGGCGCCGATCGCGGCATCCTGGTGAAGGCCGAGGGCACGGTCGAACCGCTCGCGGTCGCCAAGATCCTGAAGAAGGTTGCGGAAGAAGAGCAGCCCGGCCTGATCATTCTCGGCAAGCAGGCGATCGACGACGACAGCAACCAGACCGGCCAGATGCTGGCTGCGTTGCTCGGCTGGTCGCAGGCGACGTTCGCTTCGAAGCTCGAGGTCGAAGGTTCTGACTTCAAGGTCACCCGCGAAGTCGATGGCGGTCTCCAGACCGTGAAGCTGAAGGGACCGACGATCGTCACCACCGATCTGCGTCTCAACGAGCCGCGCTATGCCTCGCTGCCGAACATCATGAAGGCCAAGAAGAAGCCGATCGCCGACAAGACCGTCGCCGATTACGGCGTCGACGTCGCTCCGCGTCTCGAGGTCGTCAAGACGACGGAGCCGGCCGGCCGCAAGGCGGGCGTCAAGGTCAAAGACGTCGCCGAGCTGGTGTCGAAACTCAAGAACGAAGCCGGGGTGCTCTGATGACGACGCTGCTGATTGCCGAACACGACAATGCGTCGCTCAAGGATGCGACCAACAAGGCCCTGACCGCGGCCGCCGCGCTCGGCGCGGACGTCGAGGTCCTCGTTGCCGGCCAGAACGCCAAGGCCGCGGCGGATGCCGCTGCCAAGCTTGCCGGCGTCAAGAAGGTGCTGCTCGCCGACGGCGAGCTCTACGCCCACGATCTCGCCGAGCCGCTGGCCGCGCTGATCGTTTCGCTGGCCTCCGGCTACGATGCGATCGTCGCGCCCGCGACCTCGCGCTTCAAGAACGTGATGCCGCGCGTCGCCGCCCTGCTCGACGTCATGCAGGTCTCGGAGATCATCAAGGTGGTCGCCCCCGACACCTATGAGCGTCCGATCTATGCCGGTAACGCCATCCAGACGGTGAAGTCCAAGGACGCCAAGAAGGTCATCACGGTGCGGACCTCGACCTTCGCCGCAGCCGGCGAGGGCGGCAGCGCGGCGGTCGAGACCGTCGCGGCGGCGGCCGATCCGGCCCTGTCGTCCTTCATCGGCGAGGAGGTCGCCAAGAGCGACCGTCCCGAGCTGACCTCGGCCAAGATCATCGTCTCCGGTGGCCGCGCCATGCAGAGCCGCGAGAATTTTGCCAAGTACATCGAGCCGCTCGCTGACAAGCTTGGGGCCGGTGTCGGTGCCTCGCGCGCGGCGGTGGACGCCGGCTACGCCCCGAACGACTGGCAGGTCGGCCAGACCGGCAAGGTGGTGGCGCCCGAGCTCTATGTCGCCGTCGGCATTTCCGGCGCCATCCAGCATCTGGCCGGCATGAAGGACTCCAAGGTGATCGTCGCGATCAACAAGGACGAGGACGCGCCGATCTTCCAGGTTGCCGATTACGGCCTGGTCGCCGATCTCTACCAGGCGGTTCCGGAGCTGACGGCCGAACTCGGCAAGCTCGGCAAGTAAAAGACGCCAAAAACACCGGCCGGAGGCATAAACTCCGGCCGGTGTTTCATTTCTGAAGCGTTTTCTTTGGCGTGGGGCACGCCTTCGAAGCGATCCAATCTAGGTTTCGAGCCCGGGTTCTGATTAAATCAAGCTTCTGATCAAATCAGACCTCCCGGCTCGGGGGATAGGCAGGCGCGCTCGTCGCGCGCCGTTCCGGTGGATGACAAGATGGCGGCAGTGATCAAGAAGGTCGGCGTGATCGGCGCGGGTCAGATGGGCAATGGCATCGCGCATGTTGCGGCGCTGGCCGGTTTCGACGTGGTGCTCAACGACGTTTCGGTTGATCGCCTCAAGTCGGGCATGGCCACCATCAACGGTAATCTGGCGCGCCAGGTCTCCAAGAAGGCCGTCTCCGAGGACGACAAGGCCAAGGCGATGGCGCGCATCACGTCCGCCGAGAAGCTGGACGACCTCGCCGATTGCGATCTCGTGATCGAGACCGCGGTCGAGAAGGAAGAGGTCAAGCGCAAGATCTTCCACGAGCTCTGCGCCGTGTTGAAGCCCGAGGCGATCGTCGCCTCCGACACGTCCTCGATCTCGATCACCCGGCTTGCCGCCGCCACCGACCGGCCCGAGCGCTTCATCGGCATTCACTTCATGAATCCGGTGCCGCTGATGGAGCTGGTGGAGTTGATCCGCGGCATCGCCACCGACGACCAGACCTTCGAGGCGTCCAAGGAATTCGTCGCCAAGCTCGGCAAGCAGGTCGCGGTGTCCGAGGATTTCCCGGCCTTCATCGTCAACCGCATCCTGCTGCCGATGATCAACGAGGCGATCTACACGCTGTATGAAGGCGTCGGAAATGTCGAGGCGATCGACGCGGCCATGAAGCTTGGCGCGCACCATCCGATGGGCCCGCTGGAGCTCGCCGATTTCATCGGCCTCGATACCTGCCTCTCGATCATGCAGGTGCTGCATGAGGGGCTGGCCGATTCCAAGTACCGCCCGTGCCCGCTGCTGGTGAAATACGTCGAGGCCGGCTGGCTCGGCCGCAAGACCCAGCGCGGCTTCTACGACTACCGCGGCGCCAAGCCGGTTCCGACGCGCTAAGGCGGCGGTGCCGTAGGGTGGGCAAAGCGAAGCGTGCCCACGCATTTTTCGCGACCATGGTGAGGTGGTGGGCACGGCGGCAAGTCCGCCTTTGCCCACCCTACGGCACCTATCCTGTGTCGATTCATGTCGCGTTAACCCCTCGCGCCTAGGCTGCAGCCGGTAAGAGGGTTCGCGTAATGGACATGATGGCAATGGTCAGCACCATGCTGGCCGCTCAGCAAGGCGCGCTGCAGTCGAATATTGCGGCGACGCTGACCAAGCAGAACGCGGATATGGAGAAATCCACCGTCCTGACGCTGCTCGGTGCGGGTCAGCCCTCGCTGGCCAATGTCGGTGCCGGCGTCGGCGGCAATCTCAACATCACCGCCTGAAAATCCTAGAGCGCTGCGGCGGCCTTGCCGGTCGCCGCCCGGATCAGCTTGAGCGCGTCCTCGCTCGCCCATTCCGCCGGCCCCGCGATCGTCGCAATCTCGCAGCCTTGCGGATCGACCAGCACCGAGGTGGGCATGCCGAGCGCCCGGCCTACGGCCTTAAGATCCTGAAAAACCTTGGCTTTCTGATCGCTGAAATAGCTGAGCCGGGCCAGATTGGCCTCTTTCAGGAAAGTCTTCGGCTTCTCGGGGTCGCGAGTGTCGATATTGATCGCCACCACCTCGAAATTCGGGCCCGACAGCTTGCCCTGGAGTTCGTCCAGCGCCGGCATTTCCTTCCGGCAGGGCACGCACCAGGTGGCCCAGAGGTTCACCAGCAGCGTCTTGCCGCGGAAATCGGACAGCTTTTTCGGCTTGCCGTCGGCATCCTCGAAGGCGAGGTCGGGCAGCTTCAGCGGCGCGCTCGCCATGGTCAGCGCCGCCACCTCGCCATGGGCCAGCGGGGCGATCTTTTGCGCCGTAGCCACCGCCGCCCGGCAGGCCGGATCGCCTGATGGGGCCCGGCTCAGGCCCAGTCCGTACAGCGCGGCGAAGCCGGCCAGCCCTACGACCGCCACGGTGGCGATGACGAGGGGGACCCGGCGCGTGGCGGAGGGCGTCTTGTCGAGCATATCGTTTGTCATCCGGTCGCAGATATGGCTATCAGGGGCCTCTTAATACGGCTGGCGGCGGCCAGCAAACGTGCGGCAAATCAAGGCGTGAGCAGGGGATCATGAGCAACAAGATGTGGGGCGGCCGGTTCTCGGAACGTCCCGACGAGATCATGGAAGAGATCAACGTCTCCATCGACGTCGATCGTCACCTCTTCGCCCAGGACATAGCCGCGTCCAAGGCCCACGCTGCGATGCTTGCCGCGAAGGGCATCATCACGGGTTCTGATGCGAAAAATATCGGCAAGGGTCTAGACACGATTTTGTCAGAGATCGGCAAGGGCGGCTTCGAGTTCAAGCGCGCGCTCGAGGACATTCACATGAATGTCGAGAGCCGCTTGTCCGAGTTGATCGGCCCCGCCGCCGGCCGCCTGCACACCGCGCGCTCGCGCAACGACCAGGTCGCGACCGATTTCCGTCTCTACGTCCGTGACATCATCGACGAAACCGACGCGGCGCTCGCCGCGTTCCAGGCCGCGCTGGTCAATCGCGCGCTGGAGCATGCCGCAACCGTGATGCCCGGCTTCACCCATCTGCAGACCGCGCAGCCCGTGACCTTCGGCCATCATCTGCTCGCCTATGTCGAGATGGCCGCGCGCGATCGCGGCCGCTTCCAGGATGCGCGCAAGCGGCTGAATGAATCCCCGCTCGGCGCCGCCGCGCTGGCCGGCACCTCGTTCCCGATCGACCGCCACGCCACCGCGAAGGCGCTTCTCTTCGACCGTCCGATGGCGAACTCGCTCGATGCCGTCTCCGACCGCGACTTCGTGCTGGAGGCATTGTCGGCGGCCTCGATCTGCGCCGTGCACATGTCGCGCTTTGCCGAGGAGATCGTGATCTGGACCTCGCCGCTGGTCGGCATGATCCGGCTCAGCGACAAGTTCACGACCGGCTCCTCGATCATGCCGCAGAAGCGCAATCCGGATGCCGCCGAACTGGTGCGCGCCAAGACCGGCCGCGTCATCGGCGCGCTCAACGGCCTGTTGATCGTGATGAAGGGCCTGCCGCTCGCCTATCAAAAGGACATGCAGGAGGACAAGCAGGGCGCCATGGAGGGCTTTGCCGCGCTGTCGCTGGCGATCCGCGCCATGACCGGCATGGTTCGCGATCTCGTGCCTGACGAAGCCAAGATGAAGCTTGCTGCAGGCGAGGGCTATTCCACCGCGACCGATCTCGCCGACTGGCTGGTGCGGACGCTGAAAATGCCGTTCCGCGACGCCCATCACGTCACCGGCCGTATCGTCGCCAAGGCCGCCGAGGGTGGCGTCGCCCTGCACGAGCTGCCGCTCAAGGAGATGCAGGCGATCGAGCCCAAGATCACCAAGGACGTGCTCGGCGTGCTCTCGGTCGAATCGTCGGTGAAGAGCCGCACCAGCTTCGGCGGCACCGCGCCGAAGAACGTGACGTCGCAGGCCAAGGCCTGGGCGAAGCGGCTGGAAAAAGAGCGAAAATTGGGCTGAGGGGCAAAATTTCGCTTATGTTTCATGGTCATCCGGCTCTCGCCAGAGCGCGCCAATCTCTGTATGGTGCGCCCCGCGTAGTGGGGAATTTCGTCGTGACGTCAAAGTTTCGCCCGGCCGGCTCGGGGTGGGCCATCATTGTCTTGAGCCTGACGGCGCTCGCGCTTGCCGGCTGCGGCCGCAAGGGTCCGCTGGATTTGCCGCCGACCGCCTCCAACGCGCCAACGGGCAACGTCGCAGCTCCGACCGACACCGAGACCGCAGCCCAGAAGACGCCGAGCCTCTTCGACCCAACCTCCGGTGCGGATGCCGCACCCGCGGCGGCCAAGGGTAGGAAAAAACCGTTTATTCTCGACCCGCTGTTGGACGAACCTCCCGGCAAGAAATAAGCCGGGACAACCGAGCCTGCGTCATGAACCATTTCGACTATCGCAACGGCGTGCTGCACGCCGAGGCGGTGAACCTGTCCGAGCTGGCCGCAACCGTCGGCACGCCGTTCTATTGCTATTCGACCGCGACGCTGGAGCGGCACTATCGCGTCTTCACCGATGCCTTCGCCGGCGAGAAGGTGCTGGTCTGCTACGCCATGAAGGCGAACTCGAACCAGTCGGTGCTGCGCACGCTCGCCAAGCTCGGCGCCGGCGCCGACGTGGTCTCCGGCGGTGAGTTGAAGCGCGCGCTCGCCGCCGGCATTCCGCCAAGCAAGATCCTGTTCTCCGGTGTCGGCAAGACCGAACAGGAGCTGCGCGCCGCGCTCGCCGCCGACATCCTCTGTCTCAACGTCGAATCCGAGCCCGAGCTCGAGCTGCTGTCGCGCCTGGCGACCGAGACGGGCAAGACCGCGCGCGTCTCGCTGCGCGTCAATCCCGATGTCGACGCCGGCACCCACGCCAAGATCTCGACCGGCAAGTCCGAGAACAAGTTCGGCATCCCGATCGTGCATGCGCGAGAGGTCTATGCCCGTGCCGCGAAACTCCCGGGCATCGAGGTGACGGGCACCGACGTGCACATCGGCAGCCAGATCACTGACCTCTCCGGCATGGAGACCGCCTTCCGCATCCTCTCCGAATTCGTGCAGACGCTGCGCGCCGACGGCCACAACATCTCCCATGTCGATTTCGGCGGCGGCCTCGGCATTCCCTATTACATGGACCGCGAGGCGCCGCCGGCGCCGGCGGCCTATGCCGCCATGGTCAAGCGCGTCAGCCACAATCTCGGCTGCACGCTGATGTTCGAGCCGGGCCGCATGATCGTCGGCAATGCCGGCATCCTGGTCGCCAAGGTGATCTATGTGAAGCACGGCGACGGCAAGAATTTCGTCATCATCGACGCCGCCATGAACGACCTGATCCGCCCGACGCTGTACGAGGCGCATCACGACATCCTGCCGGTGAAGCAGCCCACCAAGGGCGCCGCCACCATCATGGCCGACGTCGTCGGCCCGGTCTGCGAGACCGGCGACTATCTCGCGCTCGACCGCACGCTGCCGACGCCGGCGCCCGGCGATCTCATCGCCATCATGACCGCCGGCGCCTATGGCGCGGTGCAGGCCGGTACCTACAACACCCGCCCGCTGGTGCCGGAGGTGCTGGTGAAGGACGATCAGTACGCCGTGGTCCGCCCGCGCATCGAGGTCGAGCAGCTGATCGCGATGGATACGCCCGCGCCGTGGCTGTGAGACAGTGATCGTAGCTCGGATGGAGCGCAGCGAAATCCGGGTTCTCGCCGAGCCGTAACAACCCCGGATTACGCTGCGCTCCATCCGGGCTACGGGTTTGGCGTTATTTTTTTTCGCCCACCACCACCCCCGCCTTCTTCTCGATCGGCTTTATCGCCGCGGTGAAATCGGACTCGGCGCCTTCTGCGCTGATCACGGTCTCCCACAACCGCCCGACCGCGTCCGCGACCTCCATCGACAGGCCGAGCTGCTTCATCTCCTCCAGCGCCAGCCGGACGTCCTTCACCATCAATCCCGTGGCGAAACCGAAATCGAAACTGCGCGGCAGCACGGCGCGCGGAAACTTGTCGCGGCTCGCCGTGTTCATGCCGGAGCCGGCGTTGATGACGTCGATCATCACGGCGGGATCGAGCCCGGCCTTCACGCCCATCACCACGGCTTCCGACGTCGCCACGATCGCGGTGGCCGACAGGAAATTGTTGGCGAGCTTCATGGTCTGCGCGGCGCCGGGCTTCTCGCCGATGAAGAACACCTTTCCGATCACGTCGAGCGCGGGCTTGAGCAGCTCGAATTCCGCTCTCGGCCCAGAGACCATCACCGCCAGCGTGCCCTTCTCGGCGCCGCCGACGCCGCCGGAGACGGGGCAGTCGATCTGCACGATGTTGCGCTTGGTGAGCAGGTCGTGAATCTTCACGGCCATCGCCGAGCCGACGGTGGAGAGATCGACGAAGCGTTTTGCCCGGCGGCCCTCGATCACGCCGTTCGCTCCCGTTGCGACTTCGAGCGAGGCTTGCAGCGAGGGCAGGCTTGCCATCACGGTCTCGACCTGATCGGCGACGTCCTTCGGCGATGTCGCTGGCTTAGCGCCGAGTGCTACGAGCTTGCCCGTCACCTCCTTGCGCGTGTCGAACACGACGAGCCGGTGTCCCGCCTCGATCAGCCGCCGTGCCATCGGGAAACCCATGTTTCCGAGCCCGATGAATCCGATGTCCATGGTGTTTCCTTTTGGTTGTTGTTGTTGTTGCTCCATCCTCGCTGTCGTGCCGGACAAGCGCGCCCAAAGCGCGCACCGATCCGGGACCCATAATCCCAGGGAGGAGTTGTTATGCCGAAGCGGTTACTCCGAGTCCCCTTAACCACATCTCCCTGTGGTGATGGGTCCCGGATCTACGCTCCGCTTCACTGCGCTTGTCCGGGACGACAGCGGAGATTGGCGCTGCATCTCACGCCTTGCCGTCGATCTCCGCAAACACCTCGCGCGCGATGCGGAAGCTGTCGACTGCGGCGGGCATGCCGCCATAGATCGCCACCTGCATCAGGATCTCGCGGATCTCCTCGCGGCTGACGCCATTGGTCAGCGCGCCCTTCAGATGCGCGCGAAACTCGTGCTGGCGGTTGAGGATCGCGATCATGGCGATGTTGAGCATGCTGCGGGTCTTGCGCGGCAGCTCCTCGCGGCCCCACACCGTGCCCCAGCAATACTCGTTCAGCATCTCCTGGAACGGGCGGTTGAAGTCGTCGACATTCTTCAGGGCGTTGTTGACATAGGCCTCGCCCAGCACCGCTTTGCGGACTTCCAGGCCCTTGTCGTGCATCTTCTTGTCCATGGCGTTTCCTCTCGTCTCCCTCGGGGCGGCGCGGAAATTACGGGGTTGCAGCGGGCCAGTCACGTCCTCGTGTTATGCGGGAAAAGGGGTGTCTCCCGTACCGGAACGGATGCCTCAGTGCTGCCGTTGTGATAGGCTTCTCTACCGGGCAACCTGGAGAGTTGATTGAACGGCGTCACCCCCGACCCGTCAGACCCGATCCGCAACGGCGATGCTCTGTCGCGGCTGAAGCTGGCGCAGGCCCTCGATCGGGCCATTTATGCCATCGCGTGGGAGCGTGCCTGGCCGAATTTGGCGCGGCTGCTGACCGTCGTCGGCCTGTTCCTGGTGGTGTCCTGGGCCGGCCTCTGGCTGGCGCTGCCGTTCGTTGCCCGTGCCATCGGTCTCGTTGTTTTCGCCGGCATCGCAATTGCCGTCCTGTTTCCCTTGATTCGCTTCCGCTGGCCGAGCCGCGAGGAGGCGCTCAGCCGGCTCGATCGTGGCTCCGGCATCCGTCATCGCCCGGCCACGACGCTGACGGACACGCTGTCCTCGCAGGACCCGGTCGCACAGGCGCTGTGGCAGGCGCAGCGCGAGCGTACGCTGGCCTCGCTCAAGCGCATCCGCGCCGGGCTGCCGCATCCGCGGCTCGCGCTGCATGATCCCTGGGCGCTGCGCGCGCTGGTCATGGTGATGCTGGTCGCGACCTTCTTCGCCGCCGGCGACGAGCGCGCGATGCGGCTCGGGGCCGCCTTCGACTGGAACGGCGTGCTGGCGCCGGCTAATGTTCGCGTCGATGCCTGGGTCACTCCGCCGCTCTATACCGGCAAGCCGCCGGTCATCCTGTCGGCCGCCAACAAGGAGGCCGCGGCGCTGCCCGCCGCCGGCCCGCTTGCCGTTCCCGCCGGCTCGACCCTGATCGTACGCTCCTCCGGCGGCAGCCTGGATGTCGTTGTCTCCGGCGGCCTCAAGGAGGTTGCTCCCGCGGAGGCCGCGCCCAAGGGCACCAACGAGAAGCATTTCACCATCACGGCAGATGGCACCGCGCATGTCCGCGCGCCCTCCGGCCAGCCGCAATGGGCGTTTGCGGCAACGCCGGACCGTGCACCGACGATCGCGCTCGCCAAGGATCCCGAGCGCCAGGCGCGCGGCGGGCTCCAGCTCTCCTACAAGATCGAGGACGATTACGGCGTGACCGGCGGGGATGCCCACATTGCCCTGCGCCCCGCCGACGCCAGGGATGGTAGCAAGGATGGCAGCAAGGATTCCGACGGCAAGGCCGCGGCGCGGCCGCTGTTCCAGCCGCCGCAATTCCCGCTCGTGCTGCCGAACGCGCGCACCCGCAACGGCGTCGGCCAGACAGTGAAGGATCTCAGCGAGGACCCCTATGCCGGCGCCGACGTCACGCTGACGCTCACCGCCAAGGACGAGGCCGGCAACGAGGCCAGGAGCGAACCCTTCAACATGCGCCTGCCCGAGCGCCTGTTCACCAACTCGCTCGCACGCGCGCTGATCGAGCAGCGCCGCATCCTCGCGCTCGACGCCAACAGGAATTCGGACGTCTACACCGCGCTCGACGCGCTGATGATCGCACCCGAATTGTTCACGCCGGATGCCGGCTGCTATCTCGGCCTCCGCAGCCTCGCGAGCCAGCTCGAGGCTGCCCGCACCGACGATGCGCTGCGCAACGTGGTGGCGAGCATGTGGGCCTTCGCGACGACCATCGAGGACGACGGCGTCGCCGGCAGCGTCAACGCCGCGCTGCGCTCGGCGCAGGACGCGCTCAAGGCGGCGCTGGACCGCGGCGCCAGCGAGGACGAGCTCAGGGTGCTGACGCAGAAGCTGCGCGAGGCCATGGCCGGCAAGGTGCGCGATCTCGCCCGCCGCGCCGAGCAGAATCCGCTCGGCGCCCGGCAGCCGTTCCCGGCGGAGGTCCAGCTCATCCTCGACAAGGCCGTCGAGCTGCGACAAAAGACCCAGCACGCGACGCCCGAGCAGCTCGCCGAGCTGGCGCAGCAGCAGGACGTCTTGCGCGAGCAGCTTCAGGCCTATCGCAAGTCGGCGAACAACCGTGCCAACAAGGCGGGGGACGACAGGACCAACCAGTTTACGCGGGACCGGAAATGCGGAAGCTAGCACCCGTGCCAGTCTTGAAGGTGATGTCGATCGCCTGCCTCGCCTTGCTGTTGGGCGGCGTCTCGCCGGCCGCCGCACAGCTGGATCAGGATCCCGATGCGCTGCTCGACAGCGCGGAAAAGGCGATGCAGGAATCCGGCGACAGCCTCAGGCAGAAGGAATCTGGGAAGAGCCTGAGCAACCAGTCCGACGCCATTCAGAAGCTCGAGGAATACAAGCGCGCCACGGAAAGAAGCCAGTCTTCCAATCGCGATCGTTCCGTCATCACGCAGCGCGATCTGGACGACCTGCTGCGGCAGATCGAGAAGGCGGCGCGCGAGGGCAATAAAGAGGCGGCCCAGCGCATGCTCGAGCAGCTCGCGCAGATCATGGAAAATCTCCAGATGGCGCAGCCCGGGCAATCCGGCGAGAGCGACATGGAGCAGGCGCTGAACGAGCTCAGCGACATGATCCGCAAGCAGCAGCAGTTGCGCGACAAGACTTTCAAGCAGGGCCAGGATTCCCGGCGTGACCGCTCGCGTGGCAAGCAGCAGGGCGACCAGTCGATGTCGGACCTGCAGCAGGATCAGCAGTCGCTGCGCGATCGCCTGAAGAAGCTGCAGGACGAGCTCGCCAAGCGCGGCCTCGCACAGAAGGGACAAAAGGGTCAAAAAGGGCAGCAGGGTCAGAAAGGCCAGCAGGGCGACCCGGGCCAGAGCGGCGATCAGGACGGCGATCAGGGTGATGACGACGGCAGCCTCGACGCCGCCGACGGTGCCATGGGTGATGCCGGCTCGAAGCTCGGTGAAGGCAATGCCGACGGTGCCGTGGATTCGCAGGGCAAGGCTCTCGACGCGATGCGCAAGGGCGCGCAGAAGATGGCCGAGGCGATGCAGCAGGGCGATGGCGACGGGCAGGGCGATGGTCCCGGCAATCGGGCCGGCCGTCAGCAGAGCGGCGGCAACCAGACCGATCCGCTCGGGCGCCCGCTTCATGGCCGCGATCTCAGCGACGACTACACCGTCAAGATCCCGGGCGAGATCGACGCCCAGCGCGTCCGCCGCATCCTCGAAGAGCTCCGCCGCCGCCTCGGCGACAGCTCGCGTCCGCAGATCGAGCTCGACTACATCGAGCGGCTGCTGAAGGATTTTTGAGGCGGCCCAGTACGTGCCCTATCTATCACCGTCACCCTGAGGTGCTCGCCTCTTCGGCGAGCCTCGAAGGGCGACGGCCCGGCTGGATCGGCTACATCGGGGCCGTACATCCTTCGAGGCACCCCATGCAGCGCGTTGCGCCGCACGGCTCGCGCCTCAGGATGACGGATCAGCTGTGACTGTGTTGAGGTGTCAGGTTTTCTTCGCTGCCAGCGCATCCGCCACGGCGGTGCGGATGTCGGCGACCGAGAACGGTTTTGTCACGACGTCGTGCACCAGCGCATTGAGGTTCGAGGCGCGCTCGCGCTGGTCGGCAAAGCCGGTCATCAGCAAGATGGTCAGGTCGGGAAAATCGCGCGCGGCGGAGAGCGCCAGCGCGATGCCATCCATCACGGGCATCTGGATGTCGGTGAGCAGCAGGTCGAAGGCGCCGTCCTCGCGGGTCAGGATCTCCAGCGCCTCGGCGCCGTCCTGCGCGGTGACCGTTTCGTGCCCGTCCATGGCGATGGCGCGCGCCACCAGCGTGCGCATCGAATCTTCGTCATCGGCGATCAAGATCTTCGGCATGGGACCAACTTTCGGACCAACCTCGGTACCGTGCAGCGCGATTATACGCTGCCGCCGGCAATGTCGCGCCGGTTGAAGAAGCGAACGTCGATATTGCGGCCTTCCGGCGGCGGCGAGGCCAGGCGGGAGCGGAAGAAGGCGCGCTCGCCGGGCCGCAGCACGGTCTGCTCCAGCACCGTATTCCAGGCGTAGATCTCCGCGCCTTGCCCGTCGCGCACGGCAAAGCGCAGCCGCGGAATGTCGAGCGGCTTCTTGCCCTCGCCGACGATCACGCCCTCGATCACCAGCACCTGCTTACCGTCCACGGTCTCGCTGGACAGCTTCACGTCCTTGAAGGCGAGGCCCCGCAGGTTCACCTCGAGCCCGACCATCTTGTAGAAGACGGCGGTTTGCGGCAGCAGCCGCACCATGTCGCCGCGCCAGATCACCAGCGCCAGCACCAGCGCGCCCATGGCGGCGCAGGCGGTCGGCAGGCCGAAATGGGATTTTTTGGGCGACGCGGTGGCGACCGGACGGCTCACCCGCGCGCCGCGGCGGCCGAACAGACCGCGGAACCAGGACTGGTGCTGCGCGCCGACGACCTCCTCCTCGGCTTCCCGGGCCGCCGCGGACCACTCGTCCTCGGTTTCCTTGGGGGCCTCTTCATCGGGCCAGTCGCTGGCGATCGAGGGACTGTCGACGACAGGTGCGTCAGTGGCGCTGTCGTCCTTGGCATAGGAGTTCCACTGCTCGGCAAGGTCGGTCTGGTCGTCGGCCTGGCTGGCCGCGGCCATGGCCGGGACGGATGCCTCCTCGATGGCATCCTCGGCGTGGGCGATCCAGGTCTCCTTGCAGCGGGAACAGCGGACCGCCCGTCCGTTCGCCCCAAGGCTCGCGAGCTTGATGGCGTAGGATGTCATACAATGGGGGCAGACGATATGCATGGACGGGCCTCGACGATGACCCAGCCGCGCCGAACCGGGCACTCTGGATGCTACAAGGCGACCGTTAACGAACCGGAAACCATAACGGCGGCAAAACCCGTTGGTCGCGTATGGCGGAGCGCAGCAGTGCGACCCGCGTCCCCTCTCGAACGGAGCTGAGCTTGGTTCGGTTCGAAAATGTCGGATTGCGTTACGGTCTGGGGCCGGAGATCCTGCGCGACCTCAGCTTCCAGATCCCGGCGCATTCGTTCCAGTTCCTCACCGGCCCCTCCGGTGCCGGCAAGACCTCGCTGCTGCGCCTGTTGTTCCTGTCGCACCGGCCGACGCGGGGACTTGTCAATCTGTTCGGCCACGACATCTCGCGTCTCGGCAAGGACGAGATCGCCGATTTGCGCAAGCGCATCGGCATCGTGCTGCAGGATTTCCGCCTGCTCGATCACATGACGACCTACGAGAACGTGGCGCTGCCGTTCCGCGTCATGGGCCGCAGCGAGTCGAGCTATCGCAAGGAGGTGATCGACCTGCTGCGCTGGGTCGGGCTCGGCGACCGCATGGACGCGCTGCCGCCGATCCTGTCGGGCGGCGAGAAGCAGCGCGCGGCGATCGCGCGCGCCGTCATCTCGCGGCCGCAACTGCTGCTCGCGGACGAGCCGACCGGCAGCGTCGACCCGACGCTCGGACGCCGTCTGCTGCGCCTCTTCATCGAGCTCAACAAATCAGGCACCGCCGTCATCATCGCGACCCACGACATCGGCCTGATGGACCAGTACGAGGCCCGGCGGCTGGTGCTGCACCAGGGACGGTTGCACGTCTATGAGTAGGACCGACGAGCGCGGCGTGTTGGTCGACCTCGGACACGAGCGTCCGCAGCTTCCAGCCAACGCGCGCAACATGTCGCCGATCGTGCCGCGCGCCTCGATCCAGGGCCGCGCGCTGGTCGCCGTCGTCGCCATCATGACCTTCCTGGCGTCGATGACCACGGGCACGGTGCTATTGGTGAGCGCCTCCGCCGCGGAATGGCAGTCGGACGTCGCCAGCGAGATCACCATCCAGGTTCGCCCGCAGGCCGGCCGCGATCTCGAACGCGACACCGCGGCGGTGACGGAGGCGATGCGCGCGCAAGCCGGCGTCGTCGAGGTCAAGCCGTTCACCCGGGAGGAGAGCGGCAAGCTGCTCGAGCCCTGGCTCGGCACCGGGCTGTCGATGGACGACCTGCCGGTGCCGCGCATGATCATCGCGCGTGTGCAACCCGGCACGCTGCTCGATCTCGGCGCCTTGCGCGCGCGCGTGACCCAGGTCGCGCCAAGTGCCAGCGTCGACGATCACCGCGCCTGGATCGAGCGGATGCGCTCGATGACCAACGCCACCGTGCTCGCCGGCCTCGGCATCCTCGCGCTGGTCATCATCGCCACCATCATCTCGGTCTCGTTCGCGACCCGTGGCGCCATGGCGGCGAACCGTCCGATCGTCGAGGTGCTGCATTTCGTCGGCGCCGGCGACCGCTACATCGCCAATCACTTCCTGCGTCATTTCCTGAGGCTCGGCCTCGAGGGCGGCGTGATCGGCGGCGGCGCCGCCATGCTGGTGTTCGGCTTCTCCGAGTCGATCGCCGGCTGGTTTTCCGGTACCCCCGTCGGCGACCAGTTCGCGGCGCTGCTCGGCACCTTCTCGCTGCGGCCGTCCGGCTACATCGTGCTCGCGGCCCAGGCCGTGCTGATCGGCGCCATCACCGCGGTGGCCTCACGCCAGACCCTGTTTGCGACGTTGAACGATGTTGATTGAGTTCTTTCTTCCGTTCTCCGGCAGGAGAGGGCGAAGAAACCGGACTCCACTTCGCCTCAAAACCTTTTAAAATCACCTCAGGGAAGGGATCATCGACATCATATGACCTCGCCGACCGACGATCGATCGCCGAACCTGCCGCGCGGCTGGCTGCGCGCGGCCGTGGTGTCGACGATTGCGCTCGCCTTCGTCGGCGCGGCGGCGGGCTTCATCGCGTTCCTGTCGCAATTGCGCGGCGCCGAGATCGCCCCAAGCCGCAGGGCAGACGGCATCGTGGTCCTGACCGGCGGCTCCTCGCGGGTGTCGGACGCGATGGAGCTGCTCGCTGCCGGCTACGGCAGGCGGCTCCTGATCTCCGGCGTGCACCCGACGTCGACGGCGAGTGACATCTCCCGGACCTTGCCGGAGAACCAGTCCTTCATGACCTGTTGTGTCGATCTCGACCGCACCGCGCTCTCGACCCGCGGCAATGCGGCGGAGGCGCGGCGCTGGGCCGACGGCCGCCGATTCAAGTCGCTGATCGTGGTCACCTCGAACTATCACATGCCGCGCGCGCTGGTGGAATTCTCGCATGCGATGCCGCAGACGACGCTGATCCCGTTCGCGGTGGTCGGCGACAAATGGCGCGAGGAACCGTGGTGGACATCGGCGTCCACCTTGCGGCTGCTGCTGTCGGAATATGTCAAGTACGTCGCGGCCGAGCTCAGGGTGCGGCTGGAGGATTTCGGGATTGACCTTTCGCCCGAGATGTCGGAGCAGCCTGCAGGTCAGCAGCCAAAGCGGCCCGCCACCGCACAGGCCAATTGATCGGCAAAATAATCGGATCGTCGATGTTCCTTATTTTCCTGCGCTCGCTCGTGTTCAACGTGCTGTTCTACGCCGTGCTGGTCTGCCTCGCGATCGTGGCGCTGCCGACCTTCGCATTGCCGCCGCGCGCCATGCTGACGGTCGCGCAATGGTGGGCCAAGGCGACGCTGGTCCTGATGCGCGTGGTCTGCAACATCAAGGTCGAATTCCGCGGTGTCGAGAACATCCCGCAGGGGCCGCTTGTGATCGTGGCAAAGCACCAGTCGTTCTGGGAGACCTTCGTGCTGCCCGGCTTCTTCAATCGTCCGATCTTCATCCTCAAGCGTCAGCTCATGCAGATCCCGGTGTTCGGCCAGTTCCTGGTCAAGACCGGGATGATCGCGATCGACCGCAAGGCCGGCGTGAAGGCGCTCTTGGACATGACGCGGCGGGCGCGCGAGGCGGTGCGCTCGGGCCGGCAGCTCGTCATCTTTCCGGAAGGCACGCGCCGCGCGCCGGGCGCGCCGCCCGACTACAAGACCGGCTTCGCGCAGATCTATTCGTCCTGCGGCGTGCCGTGTCTGCCGATCGCGCTCAACTCCGGCCTGTTCTGGCCCCGCCGCACCTTCATGCGCTATCCCGGCACGCTCGTGGTGGAATTCCTCGATCCGTTGCCATCGGGCCTGCCGAAGGATGAGTTTCTCTCCCGTGTGCAGACGGCGATCGAAGAGGCAACCGGCCGCCTCGTCGAGGCCGGCCGCAAGGAGCAGGAGCAACTGATTGGCGCCTCGCCGAGTTACGCCCCGTCGGAGAGCTAAAGCGCGATGAGATTAGGATGAATCGTCATCGCGCTTTAGTTTATTGTTTGAGCATTATCTTTCCGGAAAACCGCTGCGCACTTTTCCGGATCATGCTCTAGCGGCTCTCTCGATCGTCGCGAGCCGGCGGGTGCAGGGAATGCGCCTCCCCATGCAGCATGGTTGCGAGCTGATGCAATTGCGTATCGCGAAAACCTTCGGCCTCGATCGCCTTCACCGTCGCGGTGACATAGTCGCGATTGGCGCCGGACTGGCCGTGGCCCTGGACGACATGGCGGTGCTGCTCGGCGAGCGAGAGGCGGCCGGCATATTGCACATGGCCGCGGTCGACGACATAGGCGAGCGCGGAGACGCGCTGGCGCGCATCGTTCTCCAGCCACACCGAGCGCATCACCTCGCGATAGACCGAGGTGACCTGCTCGCGCGCCCGCAAATACGCGACCACGTCGGTGCGGTTCTTTTCAGCGACGCGAAAGGCGATGCCGCGGCAGGCGCCGCCGCGGTCGAGCCCGAGCACCAGGCCCGGCTTCTCCGGTGTGCCGCGATGGACGAAGGAATAGACGCAGAGCGCCCGGTGCTCGCCGACCAGCCGTGCCGGGACGCGCTCCTCGAAGTCGAAGCCCGGCCGCCACATCAGCGAGCCGTAGCCGAACACCCAGAGGTCGCCCGTGGCTGTGGTGACGGAGGGGAGGGTGATTTCGGACATTTCGGGCACGGCTACCAGAACCGCGCCCTCAAGCGAAGCGAATTCTCCGCCTTTCGTCGGGGGCGGGCCTCGCTTACATTTGCCAAAATCTGGGGCCAAAGGGTCGCCGCATGTCCAATATGACCGTTGCCGCAGGCCGCCGTTCCCGTTGGGGCCTTTTCATTGCCCCCGTCCTCGTCCTGATCCTCGCCGTCGCCTGGAGCTGCTTCTGGTTCTACGCGGCCTCGCAGGCCGAAGTGGTCGCCGACGCGTGGCGGGCGCAGGAGGCCAAGTCCGGCCGCATCTATGATTGCGCCAAGCGCTCGATCGCCGGCTTCCCGTTCCGCTTCGAGGTCCAGTGCTCCGGCGCCAGCGTCGCCCTGGTCTCGCAGAATGCCAGCAAGACGCCGTTCACGGCCAAGCTCGACAACATCCTGGTCGTTGCCCAGGTGTACGATCCCAAGCTCGTCATCGCCGAATTCTCAGCGCCCGCGACGCTGACCGACGGCGTCACGCAAAACACCTTCGTGGTGAACTGGAGCAAGGGCCGCAGCAGCGTGGTCGGCCTGCCGGCCGTGCCGGACCGCGCCTCCATCGTGTTCGACGATCCCAACATCAATCGTCTCGACGGCAGCATGCAGGTGCCGCTCGCGCGCGCCAAGCAGGTCGAGCTGCACGGACGCCTCGCGGATGGCTCGCCGGCCGATCATCCTGTGATCGAGACCGTGCTCCAAGTCGCGCAGGGCAGCATCCAGGGCGTTCATCCCCTGCTTGCCGAGCCGTTCGAGGCGGACACGCGCGCCAAGATCACGGGCCTGTCCGACCTGACGCCAAAGCCCTGGCCGCAGCGCTTCCGCGAGATCCAGGCCGCCGGCGGCCACATCGAGATCGTGCTGTCGCGGATTCAGCAGGGCGAGATGATCGCGGTTGCGGCCGGCACGCTCGCCCTCTCGGCCAATGGCCGGCTCGACGGCGAATTGCAGATGACGGTGACGGGGCTCGAGCGCGTGATCCCGGCGCTGGGCATCGAGAAGATGCTGGAGGAGGGTGTGCCGCAGGCCACGCTCGACCGCGTTGCGCCCGGGGTGAAGTCGCAGGACCTCAACAATCTGTTCGGCGCGCTCGATCGCGCCGTTCCCGGCCTCGGCAAGGTGATCAAGCAGAACGCCAATGCCGGCGTTGCCGCCGGCATCAACTCGATCGGCACCGAGAGCATGCTGGAAGGCAAGAAGGCGAGAAGCTTCCCGCTGAAATTCGTCGACGGCGCCGTGCTGCTCGGGCCGGTCAAGGTCGGCCAGATCCCGCCGCTGTATTAGGTGGCGTAGCTGCCGTAGCCCGGATGGAGCGAAGCGCAATCCGGGACGGTGCCAGCCGCGATCAAGAATCCCGGATTACGCTTGCGCTCCATCCGGGCTACGAACTCACGGCTTCTTCAGCGCCCCGTGCTGGCGGCCGAAATCCGCGGCGGCCGAATCCTGGCCGATCTCGACGATGCCGCGGCGGATGGCGCGGGTGCGGGTGAAATGGTCGAACAGCGCCTCGCCGTCGCCGCGCCGGATCGCGCGGGTGAGTTTTGCGAGATCCTCGGTGAAGGTGCCGAGCATTTCCAGCACCGCCTCCTTGTTGGCGAGGAAGACGTCGCGCCACATCGTCGGATCGGACGCCGCGATGCGGGTGAAATCGCGGAAACCGCCGGCGGAGAACTTGATCACCTCGGACTCCGTCACCTGCGCCAGCTCGTCGGCGGTGCCGACGATGGTGTAGGCGATCAGATGCGGCAGATGGCTGGTGATCGCGAGCACGAGATCGTGATGATCCGGCGTCATGACCTCGACCTTGGCGCCCATCGCCGCCCAGAAAGCGCGCAGGCGATCGGTCGCGGCCGCATCGACGCCTTCCGGCGGGGTGAGGATGCACCAGCGATTGATGAAGAGCTCGGCGAAACCCGAATCCGGCCCCGAATGCTCGGTGCCCGCGACGGGATGCGCCGGCACGAAATGAACGGTCTTCGGCAGATGCGGCGCCATGTCCCTGACGATGGCGCCCTTGACCGAGCCGACGTCAGAGATGATTGCGCCGGGCTTCAGATGCGCGGCGATCTCCCGCGCGACTTCGCCGCAGGCGCCGACGGGAATGCAGAGGATGACGAGATCGGCATCCTTCACCGCGTCCGCATTGGTCGCCACGACCTGGTCGACGATACCGAGTTCGAGCACCCGCGCGCGGGTCTTCTCCGAGCGCGCGGTGGTGACGATCTCGTCCGCCAGACCCTGGAGCTTCGCAGCACGCGCGATCGAGCCGCCGATCAGGCCGAAGCCGATCAGCGCGACGCGCTGGAAGTGCGCTTGCTCGCTCATTTGCCGGCCATGAAGTCGCGCAGGCCGTCGACGACGAGGCGGTTGGCCTCCTCGGTGCCGATGGTCATGCGCAGCGAATGCGGCAGGCCGTAATTCTTCAGTGCGCGCAGCACTAGGCCGCGCTTGGTCAGGAAGGCGTCGGCATCGTCAGCGGTCCTGCCCTTGTCGGTCGGGAAGTGGATCAGCACGAAATTGGCGACGCTCGGCGTCACCTTCAGTCCGAGCTTGCCGATCTCCTCGGTCAGCCAGTTGCGCCAGGTCTCGGTGAACTGCTTCGACATCGCCTGGTGCGCGGTGTCCTCGATCGCGGCGACCGCGGCATACATTGCCGGCGTCGACACGTTGAACGGGCCGCGGATGCGGTTGACCGCGTCGATGATGTGCTCGGGGCCGAACATCCAGCCGATGCGCAGTGCGGCGAGGCCGTGGATCTTGGAGAAGGTGTGCGTCACCACCGTATTCTCGGTGGTGGCGACCAGCTCGATCCCCATCTCGTAATCGTTGCGCGAGACGTAGTCGCAATAAGCGGCATCGAGCACCAGCAGCACGTGCGACGGCAGGCCGGCGCGCAGGCGCTTGACCTCGTCGAACGGCACATAGGTGCCGGTCGGATTGTTGGGATTGGCGAGCCAAACCAGCTTTGTCTTCGGCGTCACTGCCTTGAGGATGGCGTCGACGTCGCAGGTCAGGTTGGTCTCCTGCGCGACGACATTCTTGGCACCGACCGCCATGGTCGCGATCGGATAGACCAGAAAGCCGTGCGTGGTGGAGATCGCCTCGTCGCCGTGGCTGAGATAGGTGTGCGCCAGCAGATTGAGGATCTCGTCCGAGCCGGCGCCGCAGATGATGCGGTTGGGGGCGAGCCCGAAGGAGCGGCCGATCGCCTCGCGCAACACGCGCGAGGTTCCTTCCGGATAGTCTTCCAGGTGGTCCGCCACGTGCTTGAAGGCTTCGATTGCCTTGGGCGAGGGCCCGAACGGCGTCTCGTTGGCCGACAGCTTGAACACCTTGCGGCCCGGCTCCGCGACCGGGCTCTTGCCGGGCGTGTAGGGCGCAATATCGAGAATGCCGGGATTCGGCACTGGGCGGGACATCTTGAACTCCGAAAATGGCGGGGCGCGGCGCGTGGTTTACGATTTCGCCCCGGTCGGGGGCACCGTATAGCGCGTTGCGTGGCTGCCGACGAGGGCCGTGGAGCGCACCGAGGCCCCCGCCTCGATCAGGGCAGCCCTGATTTTGTCGATGCTGGTCGCAGTCGTGACCGAGACCAGCAGCGCTGCGCCGTCGAAGGCGGTGTCGGGTACCGCCACGATCTCGGCGAGCGGCGACAGGGCCCGCGCGACCTCGGCGTTCCAGCCGGAGACGCGGACGCTGAAGGTCTCGACCTCCGTCACCAGGGCGCTGTCGGCGACCCGCGAGATCGCGAACACCGGCAGCGCCGCCGGATGGTCGGCGCGCTCGACGAAGGGCATCCGCGCGATGATCTTCGGCGCGCCTTCCGTTTCGAGCAAGAGCCACCATGGCGTGCGGCTCGACGTCGCCGAGACCAGCGCCAGATCGCCCTTGGATTTCGCCACCGCCTCGACCGCGGCCTGTGCGCTGAAATGCGCGACGTAAGGCACCGTGAAGCCGAAATGGAAGCGCGCGGAATCGCGCATCGCCGGCTCGCTCGCCGAGATGTCGGCATGCACCGAGAACGGCGCCTGCACGTAAGTGAACGTCGAGATGATGACGCGCCAGATGCTCTCGACGGTGTCGAGCGGCAGGATGCCGCGATGGCGCTGCACGAGGTCACGCATCATGGCGGCCTCGCGCGCTGGGCGGAACGCCGAGCCGACCTCCTGGGTCTGCTTCACCTGGATCAGGCGGTCGATGATGTCGCCGCGTTGCATCAGCAGGCGATGCATGCCCTCGTCGATCGCGTCGATCTCCTTGCGCAGTTCCTGAAGCGATGGTGGCGCGGGCGGACGTTGGGACATGTCTGGCTGTCGATGGTTTCGATGGGGGATGTCCTGATTAGGCAGTCGGGACGGCGAAAGCAAAGAGAAATCACGTCCTTTTCGGACGACGCGAGAGAGACGAATTGGGCCGATCCCGGCCGCGACTTGACGAAAACCACCCAAGACGGTAGTTTTTGCCCGTTCCGTGGTCATTTGAGCCGGCCGGCTTGCAGCCACGTTAAAAAACTCGCTAAACAGGCCGGGGACGCTTCCGATCCCGGCCGAACCTATCGTTCAGGCCGGGTTTTTCATGGCCTGATGCAAGTGGCGATCACGCGTGATCGCAAACGAGGTCGATGGTCAGATGGGTGGCGTCAAGTCGATACCGAGTCCTGCGATCAGCGCCGACGAGCGGTCGCACGAGGTGGATCATCCAAGCTCGCAGATCGCGCATTTCGGCGCCGAGCAGCCGCTGCGGCTCGATTGCGGCGTCGATCTCACCCCGTTCCAGATCGCCTACCAGACCTATGGCGAGCTCAACGCCGATCGCTCCAACGCGGTGCTGATCTGCCATGCGCTGACCGGCGATCAGCATGTCGCCAATGTGCATCCCGTCACCGGTAAGCCCGGCTGGTGGGAGACGCTGGTCGGCCCCGGCCGGCCCATCGATCCCAAGCACTACTTCATCATCTGCTCCAACGTGATCGGCGGCTGCATGGGCTCGACCGGGCCGGCCTCGATCAATCCTGCCACCGGCAAGGTCTGGGGCCTGGATTTCCCGGTCATCACCATTCCCGACATGGTGCGCGCGCAGGCGATGCTGGTCGACCGGCTCGGCGTCGACACGCTGTTTGCGGTAGTCGGCGGCTCGATGGGCGGCATGCAGGTGCTGCAATGGACCGCCGCCTATCCGGGCCGCGTGTTCTCCGCGCTGGCGATTGCCTGCGCGACGCGGCACTCGGCGCAGAACATCGCCTTCCACGAGCTCGGCCGCCAGGCCGTGATGGCCGATCCCGACTGGCACGGCGGCGGCTATGCCGATCACGGCATCCATCCGCATCGCGGGCTCGCGGTGGCGCGGATGGCGGCGCACATCACCTATCTCTCGGATGCGGCGCTGCATCGAAAATTCGGCCGGCGCATGCAGGACCGCGAGCTGCCGACCTTCTCGTTCGACGCCGACTTCCAGGTCGAGAGCTATCTGCGCTACCAGGGCTCGTCCTTCGTCGAGCGCTTCGATGCCAACTCGTACCTCTATCTGACGCGCGCGATGGACTATTTCGACATCGCCGCCGACCAAGGCGGCGTGCTCGCCAAGGCGTTCGTCGACATCAAGACCCGCTTCTGCGTGGTCTCCTTCACCAGCGACTGGCTGTTTCCGACCTCGGAATCGCGCGCGCTGGTGCACGCGCTGAATGCATCGAGCGCGCGGGTGTCGTTCGCCGAGATCGAGACCGATCGCGGCCATGACGCCTTCCTGCTCGACGTTCCCGAATTCTTCGACATCTCCCGCGCCTTCCTGCAATCGGCGGGCAAGGCGCGCGGGCTCACTGGCAAGAACGACTGACAAGGACGGCTAGCGATGTCTGTACAGGAAGTGTTGCCGTTGAACGGCGTCGCGACCGGATCGTCCGGCCAGTTTCGCGCCGATCATCTGCTGGTCGCCGAGATGGTGAAGCCCGGCTCGAAGGTGCTCGACGTCGGCTGCGGCGAGGGCGATCTGCTTCAGCTGCTGGAGACCCGCGGCATCGACGGCCGCGGCATCGAGCTGTCGCGCGAGGGCGTCAATCGCTGCGTCGCCAAGGGCCTTGCGGTGGTGCAGGGCGACGCCGACACCGATCTCGTCAATTATCCGGATGACGCCTTCGACTATGTGATCCTGTCGCAGACGCTGCAGGCGACGCGGCAGCCGCGCGTGGTGCTGGAGAATCTGCTGCGCATCGGCCGCCGCGCCATCGTCTCGTTCCCGAATTTCGGTTTCTGGAAGATGCGGCTGCAGCTCCTGGTCGGCGGCCACATGCCGCGCACCGAGAATTTGCCGGCGACATGGTATGACACCGCCAACATCCATTTCTGCACCATCAAGGATTTCGTGCAGCTCTGCGACGAGATCAACGTCAAGATGGAGCGCTCGGTCGCGCTCGATCTCTACGGCCGCCCGGTGCCGCTGAATCTGCCCTGGTGGGTGTGGAACATGTTCGGCGAGCAGGCGGTGTTCTTGCTCAGTCGCGGCGGCGGGAAGTAGTTTTTCTCGCCTGCTGCGGCCTGACCCGTCATCCTGAGGCGCGAGTGGCGCGATGCGAAGCATCGCGCCGGGAGCCTCGAGGGATGAGCGGCCGAGTGTTTCGGCGTGCTCATCTCTCGCTGTGGCGAGAGCGTGGCCGTCGCCCTTCGAGGGCCGCTGAAGAGGCGGCCACCTCAGGGTGATGGAGTTGAGAGCGCGGGGCGTTTCATAGTGCAGACCTAACCGAACCCCGTAGCCCGGATGAAGCGCAGCGCAATCCGGGGCAAGTCGCGCCGCGTTGACAATCCCGGATTACGCTTTCGCTCCATCCGGGCTACGCGACGGAGTATTTGCTGCGCCTGTGCCTAATGCGCCAGCGACCGCGGGTCGCGCACCGGCCATCTTCCCGCCTCCACCAGCGTCACGAACCGCGCCACCGTCTCGTTGAACAGCGCGGGCTCTTCGAGATTGAGCACGTGCCCCGACTTCGGAAACATCGCCAGCCCCGCCGCAGGCAGATGCTTCTTCAGGAACAGGCTCGGTCCGACGCATAGATCGTCCTCGTCGCCGCAGATGATCAGCGCCGGCGTCGATGCGCGCTTGATCGCATCCGTCATCGTGTAAATCGAGGGGCGGCGGCCCTGGAAGCCGCGCATCGTGCGTGCCGAACCCTTGGCGTCGTGGCGCGCCAGCGCGGCGTAGAAATCGGCGTGGCCGCGGGGATCCTTCACCAGGAAGGGAATCCGGCTCGGCGCCTCGCGCGTGACTTTCGCGACCTCGGCGGAGCCCAGCGTCTCGAACTGCTCGGCATTGGCGCGGCACTGCTTGCGCCAGGCCTCCAGGTTCTCGATCTCCGAGCCGGAGCCGACGCCGGCCAGCGTCATCGACAACGCGCGCTGCGGCGCGTTGAGCCCGATCTGGAGCGAGGAGTAGGCGCCCATCGACAGGCCGACCAGATGCGCGCGCTCAATCTTGAGATGATCAAGCACCGCGAGCGCATCGCTATAGAAATGCGTGTAGCTGTAAACCTCGCCCTCCGGCACGTCCGACGGCGTGTAGCCGCGCGCCGAATAGGTGATGCAGCGGTGGCCGCGCGAGAAGTAACGCATCTGCGGCTCCCAATTGGTGTAGTCGGCCGCGAACTCGTGCAGAAAAATGATCGGCGTTCCCTGACCCGCTTCCTCAAAATAGATGCGGACGTCGTCCCTGGTCGTGGCGTGGGGCATTAACCGTTTCCCTCTCTTCAAGCCGCCTTTGCAGGATTGCAGTTAATGCTGTTGTCCGCAATGCGGCGGCCTCGATCAGTGTCGGCGCAAAATCATCACAGCTATTCGCAGGCAGCCCGCGTCTTTTTCTCGCCACATCGGACGGCTTAACGGCCAGACCGATATCGGCCGTTGCACGGGCCGATCGGGAAGTGGGGTGTCAACGAAGGATGAAGAATGTTTGAGTTGTTTGCGTCTCGCCTGTCGCGTTGTGTTGTCGCGCTGGCGATCTTCTTCGCGGCGGTTGCCGCGTTCGTTTCTCCGGCCTCAGCGCGGCCGCATCATCGTCATAGCGCAGAGCGGCACGCACACGTGCACCACGCCAGACATCATCATTACCGCTACCATGCACGCAGCTCGCGCTTCGAGCGCAGCGCGGCGCAGTTGCGGGCGAGTGGATTCGCCGACACCCAGGCGAGCTATGATCCGAACGCCAACAGCGGCGGCATGGTCAACAACACCATGGCTGCAAGCGGCGGCTTCGGCGGCGGATCGAGCCTGGTGTCCGAGGCGCGCCGCTATGTCGGCGGCAATCCGACCGGGCGCGGCAGCCTGTGGTGCGCGCGCTTCATGAACATGGTGCTGGAGCATACCGGCCATAAGGGCTCAGGCTCCGACATGGCGAGCTCGTTCGCCCGCTACGGCACCCGCGTCTCCGGTCCGCAGGTCGGCGCCATCGCAGTGATGTCGCGCGGTCGCCGCGGCGGTCATGTCGGCATCATCACCGGCATCGATGCACAGGGCAATCCGATCATGATCTCCGGCAACAACGGCAACCGCGTCCGCGAGGCGCCGGTCTCGCGCGGCCGGATCTACGCATATGTGATGCCGAACTAACGACGGAGCCGTAGAGTGGGCAAAGGCGCACTTGCGCCGTGCCCACCATCTCTCTCCGTCGCAGAAATTGCGTGGGCACGCTTCTACCGTCGCTCTTCGAGCTATGGCGGACAAGTCGCTTTGCCCACCCTACGGTACCGGTGCCGGCTCAAACCAGCTTCGGCTCTTCCACCGCGACCGCATCGCCGACGCCGATCTCGCCACCTTCGATCACCTCGGCATAGATGCCGCAGTCCATGTGGCCGAGATTGCGCGAGAGCGTCGGCGGTATCTCGAGATCGCGCTTGGCCGTCACCGGGTCGACATTGGTGGCCGGGCAGCGGACGATGCGCTTGACCACTTTCAGGCGCGCCGCGCCGATCGCCAGCGTCTGGCCGACGAGATCGAGCTCCGACCAGGCCGGCCAGCCCTTCACGTAGAGATTGGCGCGGAAGCGCAGCGGATGCACGGCGGTCCCGCCCAGCATGGTCTCGATGGCGCGGACGCTGCCGAGATTGATGATGGAGACCACCTTCCGGGCGACGTCGGAGAAGCTGTGATCGCGGCCGGACAGCAGCTTCGGCGGGCCCTTCAGCTCCGGCTGGAAATTTTCCGCGAAGTAGCGCTCGATGGCGGCGCGCCCGACCGCGGTTTCCAGATCGCCGCTGGCGACGGTCTGGCCGTCCTTGCGGATGGTCAGGACATTGGTGGCGTCGTCGAACCGGCTATCGAGCTCGGCAAGCCGCTCATTTCGTGCGAGCATCAGAAACTGGATTTTCAGCTTCCACTGGGGCGCCTCGGGATCGAAGCCGCTCGGGCCATTCTCGATGGCGTAGCGGCGGTCGGCGGGCAGGGTCTGGCCGGTCCGCAAGGGGACGCGGCGCAGGGCCTCCGGCGTCAGGCCCTTGATCGGATAGCGGTAGAGGCCGGTGATTTCGGCAGTCTGGCTAGCTGTCATGCCGCTACTTAAGGGATTCGCCCCGGGCCCGCCAAGCCGGCGGATCAGCGCACGAAATTGTGAACTGGCCTCTTTCGCATCTGCAACCTGCTTCCCACATCTGGCTCAGGCCGGCGGCAACGTCGGCAAAACACGACCGTTACCGGTTGAGAAACGTCAATGCGGTAATCGGAAACCCAATGAAGATGCCGTTTGGGGTGCCTTAGAGGGCCCTGAGGGCAGGCCGAGGGACAGAAAAGATGAATATCGACAAATACACCGAACGCTCCAGGGGCTTCGTCCAGTCCGCGCAGTCGCTCGCGATGCGCGAGGGGCACCAGCAGTTCTCCACCCTGCACGTGCTGAAGGTCCTGCTGGACGACAATGAGGGGCTGGCTTCCGGTCTGATCGACCGCGCCGGCGGCAATTCCCGTGCAATTCTGAAGGCGACCGAGGATGCCCTCAGCAAGGTGCCGAAGGTCAGCGGTGGCGGTGCCGGGCAGATCTATCTGGCGCCCGAGCTCGCCCGCACCTTCGACGCGGCTGAGAAGGCCGGTGAGAAGGCCGGCGACAGCTTCGTCACCGTCGAGCGGCTGCTGCTCGGGCTCACGCTGGAAAAGACCAGCGAGGCCGGCACCATCCTCGCCAAGGGCGGCGTCACCCCGCAAAACCTCAATGCGGCGATCGAGGCGCTGCGCAAGGGCCGCACGGCCGACAGCGCGACCGCCGAGAACGCCTATGACGCGCTGAAGAAATATGCCCGCGACCTGACGCAGGCGGCGCGCGACGGCAAGCTCGACCCGGTGATCGGCCGCGACGAGGAAATCCGCCGTACGATCCAGGTGCTGTCGCGCCGGACCAAGAACAATCCCGTCCTGATCGGCGAGCCCGGCGTCGGCAAGACCGCCATCGCCGAAGGTCTCGCGCTGCGCATCGTCAATGGTGACGTGCCCGAGAGCCTGAAGGACAAGAAGCTGCTGTCGCTCGACCTCGGCGCGCTGATTGCGGGCGCGAAGTACCGCGGCGAGTTCGAGGAACGGCTGAAGGCCGTGCTCCAGGAGGTGACTGGCAGCGAGGGCACCTTCATCCTGTTCATCGACGAGATGCACACGCTGATCGGCGCCGGCAAAGGCGACGGCGCGATGGACGCCTCCAACCTGCTCAAGCCGGCGCTCGCCCGCGGCGAGCTGCACTGCATCGGCGCGACCACGCTCGACGAGTATCAGAAGCACGTCGAGAAGGACGCCGCGCTGGCGCGGCGCTTCCAGCCGATCTTCGTCAGCGAGCCTTCGGTCGAGGACACAATCTCGATCCTGCGCGGCCTCAAGGACAAGTACGAGCAGCATCATGGCGTGCGGATCACGGATTCCGCGCTTGTTGCCGCGACGACGCTATCCAACCGCTACATCACCGATCGCTTCCTGCCCGACAAGGCGATCGACCTGATGGACGAGGCGGCTGCGCGGTTGAAGATGCAGGTCGATTCCAAGCCGGAAGAGCTGGATTCGCTCGACCGCGAGATCATCCGGCTCAAGATCGAGCAGGAAGCTCTCAAGAAGGAAAGCGATCCCGGCTCCAAGTCCCGTCTCGAGGCGCTCCAGAAAGAGCTCGCCGAGCTCGAGGAGAAGTCCGCGGCGCTGACGGCACGCTGGAGCGCGGAGAAGAACAAGCTCTCCAACGCCCAGAAGCTGAAGTCGGAGCTTGACGCGCTGCGCGTCGATCTCGCCGACGCCCAGCGTCGCGGCGAATTCCAGAAGGCCGGCGAGCTCGCCTATGGCCGGATCCCGCAGCTCGAGAAGCAGCTTGCGGATATCGAGGCGCGTGAAGGCTCCGGCGAGATGATGGAGGAGGCGGTCACCGCCAATCACATCGCGCAGGTGGTCTCGCGCTGGACCGGCGTGCCCGTCGACAAGATGCTGGAGGGCGAGAAGGAAAAGCTCCTGAAGATGGAGGAGCAGCTCGGCACCCGCGTCGTCGGCCAGGCCGAGGCCGTGCGCGCGGTCGCAACCGCCGTGCGTCGCTCGCGCGCGGGCTTGCAGGACCCGAACCGCCCCACGGGCTCGTTCATGTTCTTAGGGCCCACCGGCGTCGGCAAGACGGAGCTGACCAAGGCGCTCGCGGAGTATCTGTTCAACGACGAGACCGCGATGGTCCGCCTCGACATGTCCGAATACATGGAGAAGCACTCGGTCTCGCGGCTGATCGGTGCGCCTCCGGGCTATGTCGGTTATGACGAAGGCGGCGCGCTCACCGAGGCAGTGCGGCGCCGGCCCTACCAGGTGGTGCTGTTCGACGAGATCGAGAAGGCGCATCCTGACGTCTTCAACGTCCTGTTGCAGGTGCTCGACGACGGCCGCCTGACCGACGGTCAGGGCCGCACCGTCGATTTCCGCAACACGCTGATCATCATGACCTCGAACCTCGGTTCGGAATTCCTGGTGAACCAGCCGGAGGGCGAGGACACTTCGGCCGTGCGCGAGCAGGTGATGGCAATGGTGCGCGGGCATTTCCGCCCCGAATTCCTCAACCGCGTCGACGAGATCATCCTGTTCCACCGCTTGCAGCGGAGCGAGATGGGCCGGATCGTCGAGATCCAGTTCGCGCGGCTGCAGAGGCTGCTGACCGATCGCAAGATCGTGCTGACGCTCGATTCTGCCGGACGCGACTGGCTCGCCGCCAAGGGCTGGGATCCCGCCTACGGCGCAAGGCCGCTGAAGCGCGTGATCCAGCGTCACGTCCAGGACCCGCTCGCCGAGATGATCCTCGCCGGCGACGTCAGGGACGGCGATACTGTCGCGATCTCGTCCGAAGGCAACGTCCTGACCTTCAACGGCAAGGCGCCGCAGACCGCCGAGATCACCCAGTTCGAGGCGCCGGTGGCGAAGCGCAAGCTGAACTGAAACGCGGGCGTTCGCCGTTAAACATTATCGCCCCGGAGAGGTCATCCTCTCCGGGGCGAATTGTTCTTGCCCGGCTTGCCCGCCGGCCGATCGCTATTTCTTCGAGACCTTGTAGATCGCGTTCTCGATGTCGGACGAGAAGTAGATCACCCCCGTCGCCCCGACCGCCACGCCCGTCGGAATGTTGGTCGGCAGGCCGCCGGGTGCGCCCGCGAGGCCGATCGGGAGATTGGCCGCGATCTCGGTGATCTTGCCGCTGTCCGGCGCGATCTCGATCAGCCGCTTGGCACCGACTTCCGCCACGATCAGCTGGCCGTCGCTGCCGCGCGCAATGCCCTCCGGCATCTTCAGCTCCTTGGCGACCACAGTCTTTTCACCGTTGCTGTCGATCTTCGAGACAGTGCCCGCAAAGGCGTCGGTGACGTAGACCTCGTCGGTCTTGCCACGAACGAGCCCGACCGGGCCCTCGAGGTCGCCGATCAGCGTGGTGCGATCCTTGCCGTGCTCACCGCTCACCTTGACCAGCGACTTGGTGCCGAGCTCGGCGACCAAAATGCTGCCGTCGGCGAGCACGATCGCGTCATGCGGCGCCTTGAAGCCATGCAGCATGTCGCGCGTGGCGCCGGTCTTGGCGTCGATCACCTGCACCGTGCCGGTGAACCAGCTCGACAGCACCACGTCGTTGCCCCGCGCCGTCGCGCTCATGGGATATTCGAGCGTGGTGTCGGCGGCGTGCATGCGCGCCTTCTCGGTGACCTCGCCGGTCGCCCCATCCACCGTGCGATAGGCGAACACGTCGGCGAGGTGGATCGTATCCTTGCCGTTCTCCGAGGTGACGCCGATACCGCCGGGCAAAGCGAGCTTGCCGATGATGATCTGCCTGGCCTGGCCGGTCGCGGGGTCGACCTCCTGGATGCCGTTGTCGGCCATGTTGGAGACGTAGATGCGGTCCTTCTCGTCGATGGCGAGATTGTCCAGCGACGGCTTCAATTGTGCGACCATGGTCTTGGCGCCCGATTTGGGATCGACCCGGACGAGCTGGCCGAGCGCGGTGTCGACTACGAAGAGATTGCCCTTGGAATCGAAGTTCACCGCGGCCGGGATCTTGAAGCCGTCGGCCACGACGGTCAGCTCGGCCTTGTCGACGTCGACTTTTGCGACCTGGCCCTTGAACCAGAGCGGACCGTAGAGCTTGTCGTCGGGACCGAACTCGAAGCCGTTGAGGCCGCCCATCTTCTCCATGATCTGGCGCGGCGGCTTCACGCCCTCGACGTCGATCTCATAGAGCGTGTCGCCGAGGAAAACGGTGGTGGCGTAGAGCCTGCCGTCCTTGCGAAAGGCGAGCGAGTTGATGCCGGGAAGGCCGCTGGCGAGCTTCTTGATCGGGCCGTCGCCCTTGCGCGCATAGAGATCGCCGGTGAGGAAACCGGTCCAGGCCATGGTGCCGTCGGGCGCGAAGGCGATGTCGTCGGCCATTCCGATCGGCGAGGGGATTGCAACCTTGGCGGTACCGCCTGATACATCCACCTCGTAGAGAGCGGCGCCGGCGACGCTGCCGGCGAACAGATGGCCGGCCTTGTCGATGCCGAGCCCATGCACGCCATGGAACGCCGAGCCCTGGACCAGCTTGGTGACCTCCCAAGTCTCGGCCGATACGCTCGTGGTAGCGAAAAGGGCAGCGACGAATGCTGCGCAGGCGAGCCTGTTCTTCATGGCGAGACCTCCCGTTTTTTGGAAAGTATTCGCCCCTGGTGCCGCTTTGGCAAACAAAACTTGACGTTGAGCCGCCGCCAAGCGCGCCTCGCGCGAGAACGTCGAATTCGGATCGGATCTTGAGATGTCCGGCCGATGCCGGCCGGTTGCAATTAGCGGTTGCTGACCTGCAACGGGCCGCCGGTCGCGTCAGACATGCGGGCGATGGCGCCGCCGCGGCCGCTCATCATGCCGTCGAGCCGGTCGCGCTCCTTCTCGAAGCCTGCGAGCATCGGGCCCTCGAGCGAACGGCCGCGCGGCAGCTTCACGCGCATCGGGTCGACGAAGCGGCCGTTGACCAGGATCTCGTAGTGGACGTGCGGGCCGGTCGAGAGGCCGGATGAGCCGACGAAGCCGATCACCTGGCCCTGCCGCACCTTCTTGCCGATCTCCATGCCCTTGGCGAAAGCGGACATGTGGCCGTAGGCCGTCTCATAGCCGTTGTTGTGCTTGATGCGGATATACTTGCCGTAGCCGCCTTCGGGGCCGGCCTTCTCGATCACGCCGTTGCCGGAAGCGAAAATCGGCGTGCCGTAGGCGGTGGCCCAGTCGACGCCGGTGTGCATCTTCACATAGCCCAGGATCGGGTGGCGGCGGCCGCCGAAGCCGGAGCGCATGATAGCGTTGTTGACGGGCTTTCTGACCAGGAATTTCTTCGCGCTCTTGCCGGTCTCGTCATAGTAATCGACGACGCCGTCGTCGGGGCTCTGGTAGCGGTAGTATTTCTTGGTCTCGCCGCCGACCGTGAGAGAGGCGAACAGCACGTCGTTCTTCTCCGTCGACGTCACGCCCTCGTCCTCGCCGGCGTAGAACACGTCGAAGGAATCGCCCGGCTGCACCTTGCGCTGGAAATCGACGTCGTAGGAGTAGATCTTGATCATGTCGTCGATGACCGGCATCGGCACTTTGTTGCGCATCGCGGTCTCGTAGATG
Organism: Bradyrhizobium sp. Rc3b; assembly: GCF_900114915.1. Taxonomy (GTDB): domain Bacteria; phylum Pseudomonadota; class Alphaproteobacteria; order Rhizobiales; family Xanthobacteraceae; genus Bradyrhizobium. Next base: position 354,895 of record NZ_FOUS01000005.1, on the reverse strand, counting down.
CTCTGGTAGAGCCGCACGCCGGAGCCGTCGTCATCATCGTCGTCATCGCTGCTGGCGCTGGCCGCGGCATCGGCGACGGTGTTCATGCTGGAGACGTCGACCGCGACGTATTTGCCGAGATCGGACAGCGCCGCGATCGCCTCGACCATGGACTCGTTGGCGACGACGACGCGATAGGGCTGGAGGCGGGCGCCAGGACTTGCCGGCGCCATCAGGATGCGGAGCTTCTCGCCGTCCTTGAGGCCGCCGTCGCGGCCGCGGGGGCCGAGCGTCGCGGTGATCGCCTTGATCTCGTCGGCGTTCGCGCCGAGATCGCGCAGCACCGAGGCGACGCTGTCGCCCTTCTTGACCAGATGGACGCGTTCGCCGTTGGGATTGCCGCCGGTGATCTGCTCCTTGGTCTTGGGCAGCAGCGTGACGTTTTCCGGCACCACGCGCGTCTCGAAACCGGCATAGGGATCGGACGGCGAGGCCTCGGCGGCGTAGGCGGTTCTGATGTCGGACGGGCCGGTCGCGCCGGAGACATCGGCTGCGGCATTGGCGAGCGAGGCGTAGCGCACTCCGCCATTGCCGCGCCAGTTGGCGGCATCGCGCACCCGCATCAGGATGTCGTCGAGCGCCACCACCGCGGAAATCTTGGCTTTCGGCAGCACCGGCGACAGGTCCTTGGTGACAAAGGACACTTCGGCGTCGGGCTCGACCGCTTCGGGATTGTTGGGATCGTCGGATGCGGTCTTCGGATCGGAGCCGACATCGGTGAGCAGGCGCTGGGCGTTGAACGGTGGGATCTTCGCCGACAGGTCGCTCGTCGTCATCGACAGATTGCCGGCGATCCGGACGAAGGGGCGCACCCGCATCACGTCGCGGTTGCCGACGCGGGCCACGGTGGAGACGCGCATGATGTTGCGGGACGCGGTGGATTCGCTCGGTGGCGGCAGGCGGTCGCTCTTGTGCAGTGTGGCGGCGCGATCGGCGCCGCCGAATGCACCGCGCAGCGCGCCCTCGACCCGCTCCGGCACCTTGGCGAAGGTCATCTCGCCGTCGAGCGATGCGAAAACGGCGCCGCCGATCAGGGCTGCGCCGCAGAGTCCGGTCAAAATTGTCCCGCTGAACCATTGCACCGAGACGCGACGGCGGTCGATTACGGCGGCTTCAGAACCATCGACGGACAGCGGCGGCTCGTGGCCGAGATCGATGATCCCGGTCTCACGCCCGTAAGCGCCGCGTGATGTCCTGTGGTTCAACGCAAGTCCCCCAATCAACGACCCAAGATGCCCGCTTTCGAACCTCGTCCTGGTCGCCCTCTTGAAGGGGGATCGCCGGAAAAGGCAAGCCGCGCAGGCGTCCGTGCTCAGAAGGCCCCTCGGGTGGGGCCGGCCGAAATTACGAACAGCTGGACGGGTGAAGCTCTCTCGATGTCTCTCGAATGTCGGAGGAAGGCCGCGTCATCTGCAAGATCGCCTTCCTCTGACCCCATGAAAACCGCCGGCAGCCCCCACTGGCATCCGTGCGATTCAAGCTTGTCTCTTATCAGAACGCCGCGGGATTGTGGCTCAAGTACGGCGCCTGTCATCGAAAAAGTTTCCTGAACGGCCGGAGGGCGGGGGCCTCCCGAGAGGGTGCTGCAAGCTGCTTCCCACCGCGAAGGTACGGTAAGCCGCCCCTCAATCCCTCCCCAAGTACCCTGTGTCGATCCCGACCCGCGCGCCAATCCACTCGCCAAGCCGTTCCCCATGTGGCTTCCCAGGTGGCTCGCCAAGTCGCTTCCCAGTCCCCACCCACAACCCCTCCCAGGTCGGCTCCGGAGCCCCCTGGGGCCCAAACTTTTTTCAAGTTTTTTCACCGTCCCGACCGGATCGGCGCATCTACGGTCCTCCTAACCGCCTGGAAACACGTCCTTTTTCGCGACAATCCACCGTGCGACGATTTGTTGACAATGGGCGTTGACAATCCCGAGTGCGGGGGCCTATAACCCGACCACTGAGCGCGGCGCCGCCGGGTCACTGACCAAGGCGAGCGAACGCGCCACTGATGCTCCTCACCTTGTTGAGTGACACAACAGTCGACGTAAGTCGATTGGAGTTCATCCATCGTCGGTAAGGGTGTCGGAACCCTTCCTCTCAGGAAGGTTGGGGCCTCCACGGTCCCGGGCTGTTTGACAAGTGAAGATGAAGAAAGAGAAACGTGGACGGCGGAGTCCTTGCGGGTCTCGCTCCTGAAAAGCTTCGGCTTTTCTGGTCGGGACCGGACGAAAGACTTCGGCGGTACACGTTTCAAAGGAAACACCATCGTTGCCAGCGATGTGAATCGCAGGCAGCACATCGACTTCGGTCGATAATGGTGGGACCTCGTCAAACGTTGTGATCAGCCGGTTCAAAGTTCAAGTCCAACTTGAGAGTTTGATCCTGGCTCAGAGCGAACGCTGGCGGCAGGCTTAACACATGCAAGTCGAGCGGGCGTAGCAATACGTCAGCGGCAGACGGGTGAGTAACGCGTGGGAACGTACCTTTTGGTTCGGAACAACACAGGGAAACTTGTGCTAATACCGGATAAGCCCTTACGGGGAAAGATTTATCGCCGAAAGATCGGCCCGCGTCTGATTAGCTAGTTGGTGAGGTAATGGCTCACCAAGGCGACGATCAGTAGCTGGTCTGAGAGGATGATCAGCCACATTGGGACTGAGACACGGCCCAAACTCCTACGGGAGGCAGCAGTGGGGAATATTGGACAATGGGGGCAACCCTGATCCAGCCATGCCGCGTGAGTGATGAAGGCCCTAGGGTTGTAAAGCTCTTTTGTGCGGGAAGATAATGACGGTACCGCAAGAATAAGCCCCGGCTAACTTCGTGCCAGCAGCCGCGGTAATACGAAGGGGGCTAGCGTTGCTCGGAATCACTGGGCGTAAAGGGTGCGTAGGCGGGTCTTTAAGTCAGGGGTGAAATCCTGGAGCTCAACTCCAGAACTGCCTTTGATACTGAAGATCTTGAGTTCGGGAGAGGTGAGTGGAACTGCGAGTGTAGAGGTGAAATTCGTAGATATTCGCAAGAACACCAGTGGCGAAGGCGGCTCACTGGCCCGATACTGACGCTGAGGCACGAAAGCGTGGGGAGCAAACAGGATTAGATACCCTGGTAGTCCACGCCGTAAACGATGAATGCCAGCCGTTAGTGGGTTTACTCACTAGTGGCGCAGCTAACGCTTTAAGCATTCCGCCTGGGGAGTACGGTCGCAAGATTAAAACTCAAAGGAATTGACGGGGGCCCGCACAAGCGGTGGAGCATGTGGTTTAATTCGACGCAACGCGCAGAACCTTACCAGCCCTTGACATGTCCAGGACCGGTCGCAGAGATGTGACCTTCTCTTCGGAGCCTGGAACACAGGTGCTGCATGGCTGTCGTCAGCTCGTGTCGTGAGATGTTGGGTTAAGTCCCGCAACGAGCGCAACCCCCGTCCTTAGTTGCTACCATTTAGTTGAGCACTCTAAGGAGACTGCCGGTGATAAGCCGCGAGGAAGGTGGGGATGACGTCAAGTCCTCATGGCCCTTACGGGCTGGGCTACACACGTGCTACAATGGCGGTGACAATGGGATGCTAAGGGGCGACCCTTCGCAAATCTCAAAAAGCCGTCTCAGTTCGGATTGGGCTCTGCAACTCGAGCCCATGAAGTTGGAATCGCTAGTAATCGTGGATCAGCACGCCACGGTGAATACGTTCCCGGGCCTTGTACACACCGCCCGTCACACCATGGGAGTTGGTTTTACCTGAAGACGGTGCGCTAACCCGCAAGGGAGGCAGCCGGCCACGGTAGGGTCAGCGACTGGGGTGAAGTCGTAACAAGGTAGCCGTAGGGGAACCTGCGGCTGGATCACCTCCTTTCTAAGGATGATCCTTCAGCGAGCTTCGGCTCACTATCGGATCGTTTTAGAAACATCAGTGGCCAACAATCGTCAGGATTGTTGAGCTGCATTGGCGGGATTTCGCCGTCTTCGTTTCTCTTTCTTCGCGGACGAACACGCGCTGGGGCTGCAAGCTTGCAGAATCCCTGGTCCTTGACTGGATATGCGTTAGGGGCTTGTAGCTCAGTTGGTTAGAGCGCGCGCTTGATAAGCGTGAGGTCGGAAGTTCAAGTCTTCCCAGGCCCACCAGCCTTCGCGCTTCGCTGCTTCGGCTAGG
>NZ_FOUS01000005.1:190722-345722 GCF_900114915.1 Bradyrhizobium sp. Rc3b | reverse complement strand
AACTGAAGACGTTTGTGGCCCCGTTGCTCGCGCCGCGCATTCGCAGCCGTAGGGTGGGCAAAAGCGCGCGAGGCGCGCTGTGCCCACGTCCTCCTGGTTCAGACAGACGCGTGGGCACGCTCCGCTTTGCCCGCCCTACGAGACCTTCATCCGCGAAAAAAAGCCCCGGAGACATCTCCGGGGCTTTTGTCGTTTCGCGCCTCGCAGCGCGAGGCAGTTACGTTCGCGTCCGCATCCGCATCATGAAGCTGTCGAAGCTGAGTTCTGCCACCTGCATCCAGGCAAGCGAGTCGGCCCGATAAGCGGTGAGACTCGAGTACATCTTGCCGAAATGCGGATTGCTCTTGGCGAGATCCGCGTAGATCTCATTGGCCGCGCCGTAGCAGGCCTCGAGCACCTCCTGCGGGAAGGGCTTGAGGATCGCGCCGGCGGCGAGCAGCCGCTTGAGCGCGGGCGGATTTACCGAATCGTACTTGCCGGTCACCCAGGTGAAGGTGTCGAGCGAGGCCGTCGAGATCGCCGCCTGATAATGTTTCGGCAACGCGTTCCACTTCTCGAGGTTCATGAGGTTATGGCCTTGGCCGGTGCCTTCCCACCAGCCCGGATAGTAATAATACTTTGCCACCTTCACGAAGCCGAGCTTCTCGTCGTCATACGGCCCGACCCACTCCGCCGCGTCGATCGTGCCCTTCTCCAGGGCGGGATAGATATCGCCGGCCGCGATCTGCTGCGGCACACCGCCGAGCTTCGCGATGATGGTGCCGGCGAAACCGCCGACGCGGAATTTCAGGCCCTTCAGATCATCGACGGTCTTGATCTCCTTGCGGAACCAACCGCCCATCTGGGCGCCGGTCGAACCCGTGGGGACACCGATGGCATTGTGCTCCTTCAGGAGATCGTTGAGCATCTCCTGACCGCCGTTCCAGATCAGCCAGGAGATGTGCTGGCGCGTGTTGAGACCGAACGGCAGCGATGTGCCGAAGGTAAATGCAGGGTTCTTGCCCCAATAATAATAGAGAGCGGTGTTGCCCATCTCGACGGTGCCGTTGGAGACGGCGTCGAGCACTTGCAGGCCCGGCACGATTTCGCCGGCGGCAAAGGGCTGGATCTGGAAACGATTGTCGGTGATCTCGGCAACGCGCTTGCAGAAATATTCGCAGCCGCCATAGAGCGTATCGAGTGATTTCGGCCAGCTCGCAGCTAACCGCCATTTCACCTCGGGCATCGACTGCGCAACGGCCGGCGCGGCAACGGCACTCGCGGCCAGGCCCAGCCCGCCCGCCGTCAGGAATTTACGACGTTCCATGTAGTCCCTCCCTGTCCTGTCGAGTCCTCGACGAGGGATCGCGATCTTGTCGTCGCTTTGTCTTCGCCGGTGGCCGACGTTTTATTGCGTCCGAAATTCTATGTTCCCGGATCGAGGTGCAGGATGACCAAAGGGGGATCGCAAATCAAGCGCACTTTGGTTGAGCTTGCGGTGGCGCCGCTCAATGCTGCGCTGCGAACGCGGCCTCCATCGCCTTGCGCGTCTTCACCGTCTCGTTGCCGGCGTCGAACTCGACGTCGCTCCAGCGCACCACCGCGCCGTGCGTGACGTCGTGCTTCAGCTTCAGGCGGTGGGCGAGGCCAATCGGCAGCGCGCCGGCCTTGAGGCTCGCGGCCGCCGGTACCAGCTTGCCCCACACCGTATAGCCGCCTTCGCCGTCCAGCATCTCGCCCGCGCGCAGATTGCGCTTGGCCACTGCCGCAACGTCGCCGCGGAAGCCGCTGGCCTGGCCGGTCGGCTCGCCCCGCAGCGCCGCCGACAGCACCGAGATGTTCAGCTCGAGCCCGATCAGATGATACGGCTTGTACATCGCCGCATAACGTCCGCTGCCGTCGGTCTTGAGACCGTATTGCCGGAAGCAGTCGGCGGCATAGTCGTTCGGCGCCTCCAGCACGACATAGACGCCCCAGCGGAGGTCGCGAAACACCGGCCGCCCGTCCCGTTCGAGCGAGGAGACGACCTCGACCACGCCCGGCCGCTCCAGCACGCCGCCATGCGAGCGCGGCCGCATAATGTGCGGCAGATCGTCGACGCCGCAGGGCGGAAACAGCAGGCCGTCCGTGGGCACGTCGAGGGCACAGGCATTGGCGATCGCGGCCATCTCGATCGCTGATTTGGTGCCGTCGAGAAACGAGTTGAACATCTGCGGATTCATGCCGGCCGACTGCGCTTCGCCCGCGGTCAGGCCGTAATGCTGCCAGACGCCGTCAGGCGTCACGTCGTGATAGGCCGGCAGATATTTTGTGCCTTTACCGGCGGCGACGACGCGGAAGCCGGTGGCGCGGGCCCAGTCGACCATCTCGGCGGTCAGTGCCGGCTGGTCGCCATAGGCGAGCGAATAGACCACGCCCGCTTTGCGCGCTTCCTCGGCGAGCAGCGGACCTGCCAGCACGTCGGCCTCGACATTCACCATCACGATATGCTTGCCCGCCGCGATCGCGGCGCGCGCATGCCTGATCCCGACGGCGGGATTCCCGGTCGCCTCCACAACCACGTCCATGGCGCCGCCGGCAATGGCGCGGGCGCCGTCATCGGTGAAGACGGTTGCGGCGATCCGCTCGGCGCTCCAGCCGACGGTGCGGCAGGCCTCGCGCGCGCGGTCGCGGTCGATGTCGACGATGATGGGCACCTCCAACCCCGGCGTATGCGGCACCTGCGCCAGAAACATCGAGCCGAACTTGCCCGCGCCGACCAGCGCGACCCGGACCGGCTTGCCGGCGGACGCGCGGGCCTGGAGTAGGCGGAAGAGGTTCATGGGGGATTGTCCTGGTAATGGTCGTGTCCCGGACGCGGTGCAGCACGTAGTGCTGCTGCGCAGAGCCGGGATCCAAAAAGGAAACTATCAGCGCGGCATGGGCCCCGGCTCAGCAGCGCACCGCTGAAGAAGCGCTGCGCTGCGTCCGGGGCGCGAGACCTACTTACTCCGCCGCCTGCCGCGGCGCACGGGCAAGCCGCAGCAGCGCGTCGTCGTCCACCGTCTTGATCGGGGCGAAGTCGCGATGTGCGATGTAGTCCGGCCGCGTCGGGCTGCGGATGTAGTTCGAGACCGCGTTCAGCGTCAGGTACACGATCTTGCGCGGGAAGGGCGTGATGTTGCCGGCCGAGCCGTGGACGAGATTGCCGTGGAACATCAGCATGCCGCCTGGCTTGCCGGTCGGCGCCACGATGCCGCCCTGCGCGACCAGCCGCGTCACCGTCGCCTCGTCCAGCGTCCACAGCGGATAGGATGTGGTGGCGAGGTCGTGCGAGGCTTCGAGATCGCCGGCGTTCTGGCTGCGCGGCACCAGCATCAGAGGCCCGTTGATCGGCATCACCTCGTCGAGGAAGATCGCGATATTCATGGCCCGCGGCTCCGGCATGCCGTCGTCGCGCTTCCAGGTGCCGTAATCCTGGTGCCATTGCCAGACGTCGCCGGTGAAGGCCGATTTCGCGTTGATCTTGAACTGGTGCATGTAGACGGGCTCGCCGAACAGCTGCTCGACCGGGTCGATCATGCGTGGATGCGCGCCGAGGAGGCCGAACGCCTCATTGTAAAGATGCGCGGCAAACGCCGTGCGCGGCGCGCCGCTCTTCTCGCGCCAGACTTCGGGACGGTTGGCGTCGTAGATGCCGACCGCCTCGCGCGCCAGCAGATCGACCTCCTCCTGATTGAACAGCTCGGGCAGGAACAGCCAGCCCTCGCGGTGGAAGAACTCCAATTGCTCCTGAGACAGTTTCATGGGTCGTTTCCTCCTGTTTTGTTTATTTGTCGTTTCGTCGCTCCGGGGCGGTCCGCAGGACCGAGCTCCGGTGCGCACTTGCGCACCGTAGTCGCGCGTCGCGCGTCCGGAATGACAGCGCAAATCGCTACGCCGCCGCTTCCTCCGTCGCCCTCAATCTCTCCTCGGTCATCCGTCCCGCCGTTTGCGCATGCGCCAGCGCGGCGGCTTCGGCGGCCTTCGCGTCGCCCGCGAGAATGTGTCCGGCGATATCGGCGTGCTCGGCCCAGGCGCTGCCGCGATAGTCGAGCTCCGACAGCACTGTCGCCATCGAACGCCGCATATGCGGCCATTGCGGCGCGATCGTCTCCTCGATCACGGGATTGCCGGCGAGCTGATAGATCGCGCGGTGAAAATTCACGTCGAGCACGATCAGTTCAGTGAGTGTCGTGTTGCGGTCAATGCCGCGCCCCGCGGTGAACGCAGCCTCCAGCCGCGCGCGTCCTGCCGCGTCGCTGGCGGCGCGCTTCGCCGCAAGCCGCGCGGCCAGCGCGTCGATCGCGCCGCGCACCTCGTAGAGCTGGCGGATGCGCGCGGGATCGAGCTGGGTGACCTCGAAGCCGCGCTTGCCGCTCTCGGCGACGAGGCCCTGGCGGTGCAGCAGGTGCAGCGCATGCGAGACAGGCTGGCGCGACACGCCAAGCTTGTCGGCGAGCTCGTTCTGCCGGATGCGCTGGCCGGGCTCAAGCGTGCGGTCGGAGATCGCCTCCAGGATGCGGGCATAGACCTGGTCGATCAGGTTTGGGAGCGGGTCGAGAGGGATCACGCCGGCAGCTCCTGCGAGGGAATACGGAATTCCGTATTCGAAGGTATCGCGGGAGGGGGAGGGCGTCAAGACGAGCTGCGCGCCCGCGCCCAAGGCGCCCGCGCGGCTTCGCTAAGTCATTGATATCGCTATGATCGTCTACTGTGCATGGGGTTGTTTTCGCGGAAAAACCTCCGCCTCAACCCTCCAGCACCTCCACCTCCAGCGCGGCGATCCCTTCCGCATCGGCCAGCGCCTCGATTCCGGCAATGCGTTCGCCCTTGAACGTCACGCGCAGCGCGATGCGCAGCTGGCCACCGAGGATGACGGCAACGCCGATCTCGCCGTCGACCAGTGCCGTCCGCGCGGCCTGGGCGCGGCCCTTGTAAAGCTGTGCGACCGCATCCGCGCCCCGGATCTCCGGTAGCGTGCCGAGCCGCACCGCGGCCTGATCGGCGCGGAAGACGACGTCGGGGTCGAGCACGGCGAGCAGCCCCTCGAAATTGCCTTCGCGCGACGCTTTGAGGAAGGCATCAACGATTCCGCGCTGGCGCGACAGGTCGGTCTCGGGCACCGGCGCCCCCTGCACGCGCCGCCGCGCCCGGCTCGCGAGTTGCCGCGATGCGTCGACCGAGCGGCCGACGATCGGCGCGATCTCCTCGAAGGGCACTGCGAACATGTCGTGCAGCACGAAGGCGAGCCGCTCCGCCGGCTGCAAGGTCTCGAGCACGACGAGCAGCGCCGCGCCGACGGAATCGGCCATCTCCGCCTCGCGCTCCCGCGTCTCGTCGAGCGGCTCGGGCACATGCGGGCCCATCGGCTCTTCCTTGCGCGACTTCCGTGCGCGCAGCATGTCGAGGCAGATGCGCGCGACCACGGTCGTCAACCAGCCGCGCAAATTCGCAACATCGGACATGTCGTAGCGGCTGACCCGCAGCCAGGCCTCCTGCACGGCATCGTCGACCTCGGCGCCGGAGCCCAGCATGCGGTAGGCGACCGCGCGCAGATGGTCCCTGCTGGCTTCGAACTGGTGGCTGAGAAAATCGTCTTCGAAGTTTTTTTCGGTCATCGGTCACATTCCCTCGTCGCGATCCGTCATGCCCATGACGAAGCCAATCCGGCCGATGTGACCGGAACCTTCGACATTCGAGCGATGGAGACGAAAAAGATGCACGCCCGCATGAATCACCCTGTCATGGTCCTCCCCGAGGCCATGAATGTCCTGCAATCCCTCGGCAATCTGACCAAGCAGGGGCTGCCGGAAAAGCTCCTGGAACTGGTGCACCTCCGCGCCAGCCAGATCAACGGTTGCAGTGTCTGCGTCGACATGCACCCCAAGGTCGCCCGCAAGCTTGGTGAGACCGACGAGCGCCTGTTCGCCGTGTCCGCCTGGCGCGATGCGCCCTATTTCACCGACGCCGAGCGCGCCGCGCTGGCGCTGACCGAGGCCGTCACGCGCCTCGCCGACCGCGAGGATCCGGTGCCCGACGCAACCTGGAACGAGGCCGCCAAGCATTTCGACGAACGCGAGCTCGCAACGTTGATCCTGTCGATCGCGACCATCAATGTCTGGAACCGGCTGAATGCAACGATCAAGATGCCGGTCGGCGTGTGGAAGGTGTGAGGTCTCTTTCCCTCGCCTCTCCCCGCTTGCGGGGAGAGGCGACGAGAGCACCTACTCCGCCAAGAACCGGTTCACCACCTCGCCGAACTCCAGTGGCGCTTGCTCGAACATCCAGTGGCCGGCGTTCGGAATGACTGCCGTTTGCGCGCCCGCGATGTGCGCGGCCAGCACGCGCCACATCACTGACAGGCTTCCCGTCGTCGCGCCGCCGCCGATCAGCAGCGTCGGCGTGCGGATCGCCTGTGCGTCGCTGAGCGTGTAGGGCCGGCGCTGCTCGTTGATCTGGCCAAGGAAGGTGAGCGCGTTGTCGCGCAGCTGCTGCTTGGCCGCCGCGGGCACGCGCCGCCACGAGCCGTCACCCTCGATGCCCTCGTAGAAATTCTGCAGCGCGCCCTCGATATCGCCGGCGCGGATCATCTCGACCGAGCGCGCGGTGCGCGCCGCCAGCGGCGGGTGCGCGGGCGTGCCTTCCGGCACCGGCAGGGATGCATCGAGATCGCCGCCCGGCTCGGCCAGCACCAGTTTTCGCAGCAGATCAGGCCGGGCCTGCGCCACGCGGAAGGCAATGTGGCCGCCGCGCGAATGGCCCATCAGGTCGATCGGTGCGGGCGTCACCTGCTCGATGAAAGCGATCGTGTCGGCAACGTGCTGCGCCATCTTGTAGTCGTCGCCGACGGCATCCCAATGTTCGGGGAAGAAATGCCGCAGACTGACCGAGATCACGCGATGGGATTTCGAGAGCGGGCCGAGCACCGAATACCAGGTGCGGAAATCACCTAATGTGCCGTGCACGCAGACCAGCGGATGGCCCTCTCCGACTTCGAGATAGGCCATGTCGTAACCGTTGACGCGGAATGTCTGCATGATCAGCTCGCCAGGAAGTCGAGAACCACTTCGGAGTATTTCTGCGGCGCCTGCTCGAACATCGGATGCGTCGCATTCGGGATGATCGCCGTCTTCGAATAGGGCACATGCGCAGCGAGCGCATGCAGCACTTTTGGCAGCAGGCCTTTGGTTCGCGCCCCCAGGACGAATAGCGTCGGCATCTTGATCGCCTCCGCATCCGCCTTGGAGAACGGCGGACGGTTGTCGCGGACCTGGCCGATCAGGGTGGTGGCGTTGTCGCGAAGGTTCTGTTTCACCAGGGCCGGCAGCCGCGGCCAGGTGCCGGCGCCTTCCAGCGTGTCGACGAACACGGCAAGGCCGCCGTCGACGTCGCCGGCCGCGATCTTCTCGGCCGAGGCCGTGAACCGCGCCAGGAGCGGCGAGGGCCCGCCGACATAGTCGGGATCGAGGCTCGCATCGAGTTCGCCGCCGGGTTCAGCGAGGATCAGCCGCCGCAACAGATCCGGCCGCCGCTGCGCCACGCGGAAGCAGATGTGCCCGCCGCGGGAATGGCCCATCAGGTCGACGGGCCCGAGGTCGAGCTCCTCGATGAAGGCAATGACGTCGTCGACATGCTGGGCGATCGAGTAGGTGTCGCCGATGCCGTCCCATCGCGCCGGGAAGAAGTGCCGCAGGCTGACCGCGATCACCCGGTGCCGTTGCGACAGCGGGCCGAGGACGCAGCCCCAGACCCGGAAGTCGTTGAGCGAGCCGTGCACGCAGACCAGCGGCGCACGTCCTTTGTCCTCGCCCACGTCGAGATAGGGCATATCGTATCCGTTGACGTGGAGGCTTTGCATTCCGGGGCTCGCGAAGGATTGGAACTCCTGTGCAAGATTCCCGGAAACCGGGTGGATCGCAACTATTTCCAAGCCTAGATTTGGTCCGAGATCACATTGGGGGCATGCGACGAGGGACGCAAGCTCAGGAACCAAACCATGACCGACCAGCATTTCGCTCTGTTCGACACCAGGATCGGCCTCTGCGCCATCGCCTGGGGCCCGCGCGGCATCAACGGCACGCAATTGCCGATGGGCGGTGAGCAGAAGATCCGCACCCGCATCAGCCAGCGCCACGGTGATGCCGTTGAGACCGAGCCGACCGCCGAGGTGCAGCAGGCGATCGACCGCATGACAAAACTGCTCGCAGGCGAGCCGGATGACCTCACCGATATCGAGCTCGATCTCGACGGTGTGCCCGAGTTCAACCGCGGCGTCTACGCGATCGCCCGCGCCATCCCGCCCGGCAAGACCATCACCTATGGCGACATCGCCAAGCAGCTCGGCGGCGTCCAGCTCTCGCGCGACGTCGGCCAGGCGCTCGGCCACAATCCGTGCCCGATCGTGGTGCCCTGCCATCGCGTGCTGGCTGCCGGCAACAAGCCCGGCGGCTTCTCGGCGAATGGCGGCGTGGTGACGAAGCTGAAGATGCTCGAGATCGAAGGCGCGCTGGTGAACCACACGCCGAGTTTATTTGATTGAGGCGGCTTGCACCCCTGCCGTAGGGTGGGCAAAGCGGAGCGTGCCCACCGTCTCGTCGTAACATGGAGAGGTCGTGGGCACGGCGCTTCGTGCCTTTGCCCACCCTACGAGACCTCCGCTAGATCTTCGCCGCCGTCTTCGGCCAATATTTGTCGCGCAAATGCCGCTTCACCAGCTTGCCTGTGGGCGTGCGCGGCAGCTCGGCTTCGAAATCGATCGAGCGCGGGCACTTGATGGCAGAGAGGCGGCCCTTGCAGTAGGCGATCAAATCGGCCTCGAGCGCCTTGCCGGCACGCTTCATGTCGTGCGGCTGCACCACCGCCTTCACCTCTTCGCCCATCTCCTCGTTCGGGACGCCGAACACCGCAACGTCGGCGACCTCGGGGTGGGTGATCAGCACATCCTCGGTCTCCTGCGGGTAGATGTTCACGCCGCCCGAGATGATCATGTAGGACTTGCGGTCGGTGAGATAGAGGAAGCCATCCTTGTCGAGATAGCCGACGTCGCCGAGCGTCGACCAGCCCTTGGCGTTGTAGGCCTTCTTCGTCTTCTCGGCGTCGTTGTGATAGGTGAACGCCGGAGCGTCGGCGAAATAGACCGTGCCGATCTCGCCGACCGGCTGCTCTTCGTCGTTCTCGTCGAGAATCTTGATCTTGCCGACCACGGCGCGACCGACGCTGCCGCGATGCGCCAGCCATTCCTTGGAGCTGCAGACGGTGACGCCGTTGCCTTCCGAGCCGGCGTAGTACTCGATCAGGATCGGCCCCCACCATTCGATCATCCTGGCCTTGACGTCGACCGGGCAGGGCGCCGCGGCGTGGATGGCGCCCTTGAGCGTGGAGACTTTGTACTTCGCGCGGATCTCGTCCGGCAGCTTCAGCATGCGCACGAACATGGTCGGCACCAGCTGCGACTGCGTCACCTTGTATTTCTCGACCAGCGTCAGGAATTCCTCGGCGTCGAAATGCTCCATGATGATGGAGGTGCCGCCGAGCACGATCGCCATCATGTTGAAGCGCAAGGGAGCTGCGTGATAGAGCGGCGCCGGAGAAAGATAGATTGTGTCGGCGTTCATGCCGCACATGTTGGCGCAGAGCACGCGCAGGAATGCGTTCGGCTCGTCGATCGGCTTGCCCTCGAACGCCTTCTTGACGCCTTTCGGCCGGCCGGTGGTGCCGGACGAATACAGCATGTCGTAGCCGGCGATCTCGTCGGCAATCGGTGTGATCGGCTGGCTTGCTGCTTCCTCGTCGTAGGAGCGGAAGCCGGGCAGCGGCTCGTCCATCATGTAGAAGATCGGCTCGCCGGCGGCGCCCTTGATCAGGCCCTTGATCTGGTCGGCGCATTTCGGCGTCGTGATCACGACCTTGGCGCCGCAATCGGCGATGATGTAGTCGATCTCGTCCTGCTTCAAATAGCGGCTGATCGCGGTGTAGTAGAGCCCGCTCCGCTGGGCGGCCCAGCACAGCTCCATGAAGGCGAGGCGGTTCTCCATCAGCAGCGCGATGTGGTCGCCGGCCTTGAGGCCGAGCGAGCGGAACAGATGCGCGCCCTGGTTCGAAAGCTCGTCGAGCTCGCGATAGGTGATCGCCTTGCCGGTGCCGGCCATCTGGTAAGCGATCTTGTCGGGCGTGGTGCGGGCATGGATGGAGGGGTGGGTCATGGCGTTTCCTCAAAACGCGAATGGCGAGTAGCGAATGGCAAATAGGAAGAAGGGCAACCGCTCTTCGCCTACTCACCATTCGCTACTCGCCACTCACTACTCGCTTTTGTTTTTTTTACAGTCGCTCGACAATCGTCACGTTCGCCATGCCACCGCCTTCGCACATGGTCTGCAGGCCATAGCGCTTGCCGCGCTGGTGCAGGGCGTGAACCAGCGTCGTCATCAGCTTGGTGCCGGAGCCGCCGAGCGGATGGCCGAGCGCGATGGCGCCGCCATTGACGTTGAGGTGGGCCGGATCTGCACCGGTGGTCTTGAGCCAGCCGGTCGGCACCGAGGCGAAGGCCTCGTTGACCTCGAACAGGTCGATGTCGCCGATCTTCATGCCGGCCTTCTCCAGCGCCTTCTTGGTGGCGTGCAGGGGCGCATCCAGCATGATCACGGGATCGCCGCCGGTCATAGTCATGTGATGGATGCGCGCCAGCGGTGTGACGCCGAGCTGCTTGAGACCGCGCTCGTTGACCACCATGACGCCCGAGGCGCCGTCGCAAATCTGGCTGGCGCTGGCCGCGGTCAGCTTGCCGTTCTCGGCGATCAGCTTGACGCCCTTGATGCCCTCGAGCGTGGCATCGAAGCGGATGCCCTCGTCGATGTGGTGGGTGTCCTTGGAGCCGTCGGCGCGGGTGATCTCGAGCGGTACGATCTCCTTCTTGAAGTGGCCGGCTTGGGTCGCCGCGATCGCGCGCTGATGGCTGTTATAGGAATATTCGTCCAGATCATCCTTCGACAGGCCGTACTTCTCCGCCATCATCTCCGCGCCGGTGAACTGGCTGAACACAATGTTGGGATATCTCGCCTCGATGCCCGGGCTCTTGTAATGGCCGAAGCCGTTCTTGGCGGCGAGCTGCGAGGACAGGCCCATCGGCACCCGCGTCATCGATTCCACGCCGGCGGCGATCACGACGTCCATGGTGCCGGACATCACGGCTTGCGCGGCGAAGTGCAGCGCCTGCTGCGAGGAGCCACACTGGCGATCGATCGAGGTGCCCGGCACGCTCTCCGGCAGCTTCGAGGCCATGATCGCGTTGCGCGCGACATTGTTGGATTGCTCGCCGACCTGCATCACGCAGCCCATGATCACGTCCTCGACCAGCGCAGGATCGACCTTGGTGCGGTCGACCAACTCGTCCAGCACTTTTGCGGCGAGATCGGCCGGATGCCAGCCGGCGAGACGGCCCCCCTTGCGCCCGCCCGCGGTACGCGCAGCGGCGACGATGTAAGCCTCGGCCATGTCGGTCTCTCCCTGGATTCTTGATTGGGTCGGTTGTCGGGGCGGATTTAAGGGACGCAAGATCATTTAGTCAATCGATCAATTAATTCTTGTGATGAGGCGCTGCTTGGGCTTATCTGCGCGCCTCTCGAGGTGCATTCAGGGATCTCCGTGGCTACCAGCGTACCGAACAGGCTCCCCAGCGGAAAAAATTCCACGGCAGAGAAATTGCTCGTGGCCGCGAGCGAGTTGATGATCGAACGCTCCTCGATCGAGATTTCGCTCAGCGACATCGCGCAGAAGTCGGGCGCCAATGCCGCGTTGGTCAAATATCACTTCGGCAACAAGGACGGCCTGCTGCTGGCACTGCTCGCGCGGGATGCCGCGACCGAGATGTCCAATCTCGAATATCTGCTGGCGCAGCCGATCACGGCGACGGCGAAGCTCAAGCTGCATATCGGCGGCATCATCCGCGCCTATCATCGGTTCCCCTATATGAACCGGCTGATCCACTATCTCCTGCATGAGAGCGTCGCCGGCTCCGCGGACGAAGTTTCAAAATTCTTCGTCGCCCCGCTGCTGGACTTTCACCGTCGCCTGCTCGCCGAGGGCGTCAGCCGCGGCGAGTTCCGCCAGACCGATCCGGTGCTGTTCTACACCAGCCTGATCGGCGCTTGCGATCATCTGTTCTTCGGCCGGCACGCGATGTCTCGCGCGACCGGCGTCGGCCCGGTCACCGACGACGTCTGCCGGCAATATATCAAGCACATGGAAACGCTGATCTGCGGCGGCATCCTCACGCAAGCCGGGGAAGCTGCCGCGGCCGGATGATCCGGCCGCAACTCTCAAGTCTAGAGAAGAAACGTCCAAGGAAAGGTAGCCTGTCATGGAATTGAAAGACGTAGCCGTTCTCATCACCGGCGGTGGTTCGGGCCTCGGCGAGGCGACCGCCCGCGCCATGGCGGCCAAGGGCGCCAGGATCGGCGTGATCGACCAAAACAAAGAGAATGCCGAGAAGGTCGCGGCCGAGGTGAAGGGCGTGGCGCTCCATGCCGACGTCACCAGCGAAGAGCAGATCAAGGCCGCGATCGCCAAGGCCGAAGCCGCGCATGGCGTTGCGCGGGTGCTGATGAACTGCGCCGGCATCGGCGGCTCGCAGCGCATCGTCGGCCGCGACGGCGTCTACCCGCTCGAAAAGTTCGCGCGCATCATCAACGTCAACCTGATCGGCACCTTCAACTGCCTGCGGCTGTTCGCCGAGCGCCTCGTCACGATCGAGCCCGTCGGTGAAGAGCGCGGCGTTATCATCAATACGGCGTCGGTCGCGGCCTATGAAGGCCAGATCGGCCAGATCGCCTATTCGGCCTCGAAGGGCGGCGTCGTCGGCCTGACCCTGCCGGCCGCGCGCGACCTCGCCAGCCAGAAGATCCGCGTCAACACCATCGCGCCCGGCCTGTTCTTCACGCCGCTGCTGATGGGGCTGAACGAGGAAGCCCGCAAGAGCCTGGGCGCGCAGGTGCCGCATCCCTCGCGCCTCGGCGATGCCAAGGAATACGGCTCGCTCGCGGTGCACATCGTCGAGAACGCGATGCTGAACGGCGAGACCATCCGCCTCGACGGCGCCATCCGCATGGCGCCGAGGTAAGCGGCGCTCTTCTTCCTTCTCCCCCTGTGGGAGAAGGTGGCGCGAAGCGCCGGATGAGGGGTCTCTCTCCCCGATCTCGTCTGCGGAGACAGACCCCTCACCCAAGTGAACTCTAGGCTGACAGCGATCTTGCCCTCTCCCACAAGGGGAGAGGGCGCAATAACCGCCACCCAAAGAGCGGATGCAGGAGCGCCCCATGTCCCAACCGCTGCTGATCGAGCATGACGACGGCGTCGACCGGGTGACGCTCAATCGGCCGGAACAGCTCAACGCGCTCGATCCGGCGCTGATCGACGCGCTCAACGACTACTTCCAGGGCCTTCAACGCAACCGTGATACGCGTGTCGTGGTGCTGAAGGGCGCCGGCCGGAATTTCTGCGCAGGCCTCGACCTCAAGGCGGCGATGGCCCGCCGTGCCGGACAACAGGAGCCGCCCGGCGTCACGGAGTCGCTGGATTCGCAGCGTCGCATCGCTGACATCGTGATGCTGATGCGACGTTGTCCGCAGCCGATCCTGGCGCTGGTGCAGGGTGCGGCCGCCGGCGGCGGATTCGCGCTGGCGCTGGCTTCCGACATCCGCATCGCGACGAGATCGGCGCGAATGAATTGCGCCTTCATCAAGCTCGGCCTCGGTGGCTGTGACATCGGCACCAGCTATTTCCTGCCGCGGCTGGTCGGCGTGTCCGTGGCGTCGGAGCTGATCCTCACGGGGCGCTTCATCGGCGCCGAGCGCGCGCTCGCGGTCGGCCTCGTCTCGGAAGTCGTGGACGAGGACAGGCTCGATGACGCGGCCGAGCCTTATGTCGAGGCGATGATGACGGCCTCGCCCGTGGGCCTGCGGCTATCCAAGGAATGTCTCAACATGAGCGTCGACGCGGGATCGCTGGAGGCCGTTATCGCCATGGAAGATCGCAACCAGGTCCTGTGCAGCCGTTCCGAGGAATTTTCGGAAGGCATCAGGGCCTTCCTTGAGAAACGAAAGCCTGTCTATATCAAGCGCTGAACGAGAACGATCCGCAAAGGACAATAATTCCGGGAGACGCAAAATGAGTGGAAGCGCGGCGGCCGTGATGACGAAGCCCGCCTTTCGCAAGATCGAGTGGCTCGCGCGCGACATCGACGTCGAGCGTCGCAGCGACGGCACGGTGGTGCTGAAGTCGCGCATTCCGCTGCAGCCTTACGAGAAGCACATCCCGGCCTCGCTGGCGAAATGGGCGAAGGAAGCGCCCGAGCGCATCTGGCTCGCTCAGCGCGGTGGTCCCAATCGCGAATGGCGCAAGGTGTCCTATGGCGAAGCCAAGCGCACTGTGGACGCGCTGACGCAAGGTCTGCTCAACCTCGGACTCGACGGCCGCCCCGTTGCGATCCTCTCCGGCAATTCGATCGAGCATGCGCTGATGACGCAGGCCGCGATGCAGGCGCGCGTCCCGGCAGCGCCGGTCTCGCCGGCTTACTCATTGATGAGCCACGATCACGTCAAGCTGAAATACCTGTTCGACCTGATCAAGCCGGCCGTGGTGATGGTGCAGGACGGCCCGACCTTCGAGAAGGCACTGAAGGCGATCGACCTCGCCGGCGTCACCGTGGTTCACGTCGCGCGGCCATGTGAGGGCATGAAGAGCGTCAGCTTTGCTGAGCTCGCGGCAACTCCGGTGACCGAGGACGTCGAGGAGTCGATCGCGAAGATCACGCCCGACACCGTCGGCAAGCTGCTGTTCACGTCAGGCTCGACCGGCATGCCCAAGGCGGTCATCAACACGCAGAAGATGATGTGCGCCAATGCAGCGATGATGATGCAGGTGCGGCCACGTTCGCCTGATGGCCCTGTTGCGACCATGCTGGACTGGATGCCCTGGAATCACACCATGGGCGGCAACGCGGCATTCCATCCGATCCTGGTCGATGGCGGCACGCTCTATATCGACGACGGCCGGCCGATGCCGGGCCAGTTCGAGGAGACGCTGCGAAACCTGCGCGAGATCTCGCCGACCTATTACGCCAACGTGCCGGCCGGCTATGCGGCGCTCGCGGCCGCCATGGAGAAGGACGACGCGCTCTGCCGCTCGTTCTTCAAGAACCTCTCGATCATGGCCTATGGCGGCGCGCGCCTGCCTGACGATCTCTACGACCGCATGCAGGCCCTCGCGGTGAAGACCACCGGCGAGCGCATCGTGTTCTACACCGGCTGGGGCTCGACCGAGACCGCGCCGACCTCGACCGGAACTTATTGGGATACCGAGCGCGTCGGCCTGATCGGCCTGCCGTTCCCCGGCGTCGAGTTGAAGATGGTGCCGTGCGGCTCGAAATACGAACTGCGGCTGCGCGGCGTCAACGTCACGCCCGGTTATTTCGGCCAGCCGGAGCTGACGAAGCAGATGTTCGACGAGGAAGGCTTTTACTGCATCGGTGATGCCGGCATTTTCGTCGACGATTCCGATCCGGTGAAGGGCATCATCTTTGCAGGTCGCGTGGTCGAAGACTTCAAGCTCACCACCGGCACCTTCGTGCATGTCGGGTCGCTCCGCACCGATACGATCGCAGCTGCGACGCCTGTCGTGCACGATGCGCTGGTCGCGGGGCAGGACCGCCCGTTCATCGGCCTGCTCGCCTGGCCCAATTTGCACGCCTGCCGGCAACTTGTCGGCAATCCCGAGCTGAACTTCGAGGATGCAGTGAAGCACCCCGAGGTCGTCGCCTGCTTCAGGCGGGGACTGGAAACTCACAACAGGGAGTGCGAAGGCGCCAGCAGCCGCATCATCGCGCGCGCCATGCTGATGGTCGAGCCGCCCTCGATCGACGGCAACGAGCTTACCGACAAGGGCTACATCAATCAGCGTGCCGGCCTCGAACGCCGCGCCGCACTGGTGGAGCGGCTGTATGCCGACAAGCCGGATCAAGACGTCATCGTTCTCAAGTAATCGACATCATCAACACGGGTACGCGCCATGAACTTCGACTTCTCCGACGACCAGAAGCAGCTCCGCGATCAGGCGCGCAAATTCCTCACCGAAAAATGCTCGCCGAAGGCGGTGCGTGTGGTGCTCGACGGCAAGGCGCCTTACGATAAGGAGCTCTGGAAGGGCCTCGCCGAGATGGGTTTCCTCGGCGTCGCGATCCCCGAGGAGTTCGGCGGCGCGGGCGCCGGTCATCTCGAGCTCTGCGTTATCGCCGAGGAGATGGGCCGCGCGAACG
This sequence comes from Bradyrhizobium sp. Rc3b, assembly GCF_900114915.1. Lineage (GTDB taxonomy): Bacteria > Pseudomonadota > Alphaproteobacteria > Rhizobiales > Xanthobacteraceae > Bradyrhizobium. The sequence goes on along the minus strand of NZ_FOUS01000005.1, from coordinate 329,416 downwards.
CGCCGGTGCCGTTCTCCTCGACCGTGTATCTCGCCGCCGAAGCGCTGTTGATCGCCGGCAGCGACGCGCAAAAGAAGAAATGGCTGCCGGCGATTGCCTCGGGCGAGGCGATCGGCACGCTGGCGCTGTTCGAGGGCAAGGGCAATCCCGCGCCGAAGAACGTCAAGCTGACGGCTGCGAACGGCGTGCTCAACGGCGTCAAGAAACCGGTCGCCGATGGTGCGATTGCCGACTTCGCCGTGGTTGCCGCGCGCACTGGGTCGAGCGGACGCGACGGTGATATCTCGTTGTTCTTGGTTGATCTCAAAGCCGGCGGCGTCGAGGTGAAAAGCCTCACCAATCTCGATCCGACCCGCGGGCAGGCCGAGATTTCGTTCAAAGCCTGCAAGGCCGAGCCGCTGGGTGCCGCCGGCGAAGGCTGGAGCATCCTCACCCAAATGCTCGACCGCGCCGCGGTATTGTGCGCGTTCGAGCAGGTCGGCGGTTCCGACCGCGCGCTGGAGATGGGCCGCGACTACGCACTCGATCGCATCGCCTTCGGCCGCCAGATCGGCTCGTTCCAGGCGGTGAAGCACATGCTCGCCGACATGTATGTCTCGGCCACGCTGGCGCGCTCGAACAGCTATTACGGCGCCTGGGCGCTCTCGACCAACGCGGCTGAATTGCCGGAAGCCGCTGCTGCCGCGCGCATCAGCGCGACGCAGGCGTTCCAGCACTGCGCCAAGAACAACATCCAGGTTCACGGCGGCATGGGCTTCACCTGGGAGTTCGACTGCCACATGTACTACCGCCGCGCCAACGCGATGGCGCTGGGGCTGGGGAGCCTGTCCTATTGGGAAGACCAGTTGATCGACCGCATGCGGAAGAAGAACGCGGCGTAATTAGGTTCGTAGGTGGGCTAGTCCCGCGGATGCGCGAAGCGCGATCCGCTGGGCGTAACCCACCACTTCCGTCGACGAGGAAACCAAAGAGGTGAGTTACGCCTTCGGCTAACCCACCCTACGAAGGTAAGAAGACGACCATGAACTTCGACGACACCCCTCAGGAAGCCGACTTTCGCGCCACCGCCCGCGCCTGGATCGGTGCGAATGCGCCCACGCAATACGAGGAAGAGCTGCGCAAATCCTCTCTCGGCCGCACCGTGCTCAAGAACGCCAATATTCTTGAGGTCGCAAAAGCCTGGCAGAAGAAGAAGGCCGATGCCGGTTGGGCCTGCCTGCACTGGCCAAAGGAGTATGGCGGGCGCGGCGCCTCGCCGATCGAGCGGGTGATCTGGCAGCAGGAGGAAGGGCCCTTTGGCCAACTCTCCCGCATGTTCATCATCGGCCACGGCATGTGCGGGCCGACCATGATGGCGTTCGCGCGCGAGGAGCATAAGCGCACCTATCTGCCGCCGCTCGCTTCCGGCGAGAAGGTCTGGTGTCAGCTGTTCTCCGAGCCCGCCGGCGGCTCCGACGTCGCGGGCCTGCGCACGCGCGCCGAGAAGGACGGCGACGACTGGATCATCAACGGCCAGAAGATCTGGACGTCAGGTGCGCATTATTCCGATTACGGCATCCTGCTGACGCGCACCGATCCCACCGTGCCCAAGCACAAGGGCCTCACCATGTTCTTCCTGGACATGAAGAGCCCCGGCGTCGAGGTGCGGCCGATCAAGCAGGCCAGCGGCGCCTCCGACTTCAACGAGGTCTATTTCACCAATGTCCGCATTCCCGATCATCAGCGCCTCGGCGAGGTCGGTGACGGCTGGAACGTCTCGCTGACCACGCTGATGAATGAGCGCAGCGCGATCGGCGCGGCCGTTTCGACCGGATTTCCTGAATTGTTCGAATATTGCTCCAGCCTGATGCTCGACGACGGCCCCGCGATCGAGGATCGCGCGGTGCGCTCGAAATTGGCGAACTGGGCGGTGAAGGCGAGCGGGCTGAAATACACCAGCATGCGCGCGATCTCGGCGCTGTCGAAAGGCGAGCGGCCGGGGCCGGAGAATTCGATCGGCAAGCTGGTGGCGGGCTCGATGATCCAGGACGTTGCGACCTACGCGCTGGATTTGCAGGGTGCGAGCGGCGTCGTCAGCGGCGAGGATGGCGAGCTGGCCGGCCGTTTCCAGGCGATGCTGCTGCGTGCGCCCGGCACCCGTGTCGAAGGCGGCACCGACGAGATCATGCGCAACATCATCGCCGAGCGGGTGCTGGGCCTGCCCGGTGATATCCGTGTCGACAAGGACGTGCCGTTCAACAAGATCCCGACGAAGGGAAGAGGCTAGAATCGTAGGGTGGGCAAAGGCGCGGCACGCGCCGTGCCCAAGAAGTCTATCGAGAGAAGGTGGTGGGCACGCTTCGCTTTGCCCACCCTACGCACTGATCAAGGATCGAGAGGGCCGTTATGAATTTCGACGACACCCCGCAGGAAGCCGCATTCCGCCAGACCGCGCGCCAATGGGTCGAGGCCAATGCGCCGAAGGAGCTGCACGCCGAGCTGTCAAAATCCTCGCTCGGCCGCATTCGGCTTGCCAAGCAAGATATCGTCGAGGTCGGCAAAGCCTGGCAGAAGAAGAAGTTCGAGGGCAATTGGGCCTGCCTGCACTGGCCGAAGGAATATGGCGGCCGTGGCGCGACGCCGATCGAGAAGGTGATCTGGCAGCAGGAGGAGGGTGTCTACGGCAAGCTGACGCAGCCGTTCCAGATCGGCGAAGGCATGTGCGGCCCGACCGTGATGGCCTTCGGCAGCGAGGATGCCAAGCGCCGCTATCTGCCGAAGCTGGCTTCGGGCGAGGAGATCTGGTGCCAGCTGTTCTCCGAGCCGTCTGCCGGCTCGGACGTCGCCGGCTTGCGCACCCGCGCGGAGAAGAAGGGCGACAATTGGGTCGTCAACGGCCAGAAGATCTGGACCTCTGGCGCGCATTACTCCGACTATGGTCTGTTGATCGCGCGGACCGATCCGAACGTGCCCAAGCACAAGGGCCTCACCATGTTCTTCCTGGACATGAAGAGCCCCGGCGTCGAGGTGCGTCCGATCAGGCAGGCCAATGGCATGCAGGAGTTCAACGAGGTCTATTTCACCGACGTCGTCATCCCCGACAGCCAGCGGTTAGGGGCCGTCGGCGAGGGCTGGAGCGTCTCGCTGACCACGCTGATGAACGAGCGCATGTCGATCGGCTCGCGCCTTGCGACCGGCGTGCCTGAAATGTTCGAGTTCTGCTCCAACCTGATGCTGGAAGATGGCCTCGCGATCGACGATCCCGCGGTGCGCTCGAAGCTGGCGAGCTGGGCGGCGAAGTCGAGCGGGCTGAAATACACCAGCTATCGCACGATCTCGGCGCTGTCGAAGGGCGAGCGGCCGGGTCCGGAGAACTCGATCGGCAAGCTGGTGTCGGGCATGATGCTGCAGGACATCGCGACCTACGCCATGGACCTGCAGGGGGCGGCCGGTGTTCTCACCGGCAATGACGAGGAGACGGTGCAGGGCCAGTTCCAGCAGATGCTGCTGTCCTCGCCCTCGATGCGCATCGCCGGCGGCACCGACGAGATCCTGCGCAACATCATCGCCGAGCGCGTGCTGGGCCTGCCCGGCGACATCCGCGTCGACAAGGACGTGCCGTATAACAAGATCCCGACCAAGGGGCGATGATCTCACCTCTCGCTGCATCTCGTAGGGTGGGCAAAGCAAAGCGTGCCCACCATATGCAGATGCTCCGGAGCAAGCCTGTCGGTGGGCACGGCGCGATGAGCCTTTGCCCACCCTACGAGAAGAGCGCGAGCTGAACCATGGACGCTACAGTCAAACAGAACGATCGCATCGGCGTGCTCGAAGAGCTCCTCAACGAGCGCTACTCCGTCCGCGCCTTCCTTCCCAAAGAGGTCGACCGCGCGACCATCGAGCATGTGCTGACCACCGCGCAGCGCACCGCGTCCTGGTGCAACAGCCAACCCTGGCAGGTGATCATCGCCAGCGGCGAGGCCAAGGAGCGCTTCCGGAAGCTGATCTACACGGAGGCGTCAGGCGGGCTCGGCGACGATTACGATTTCACCCCGCCGCGCGAATATGTCGGTGTCTATCTCGAACGCCGCCGCGAAAGCGGCTTTCAGCTCTACAACACGCTCGGCATCGCTCGCGGCGACAGAAGCGCCTACGCCAGGCAGGCGCTGGAGAACTACAATTTCTTCGGCGCGCCGCATGTCGCCATCATTCACACCAACGAGCCGCTCGGCATTTACGGTGCGATCGATTGTGGCGCCTATGTCTCCAATTTCATGCTGGCTGCGCAGGCGCTCGGGCTCGGCACGATTCCGCAGGCGGCACTCGCGCGGCATTCCGGACTGATCCGCCGCCATTTCAATCTGCCCGACGATCGCCGCGTCGTCTGCGGCATTTCGTTCGGCTATGCCGACGACGCTCACAAGGTCAACAGCTACCGCACCTCGCGCGCCAGCGTGGCCGAGACCGTGACCTTCGCGGACGAGTGATCAAGCGGCGTAGCTTCCGCTATCGCTGTCGGACGCGCGCGAAGACGGCCGTGAGAACGGCCGCCTTCATCTTCATCTAAGTCCTTGAGGACGCCGGCCGTCAGCCGCCGCTGCCGCCGATCACGGCCCGAACGGTCTCGTCCGGGCCAAAATCCTCGGCGCCATCGACATAGAGCAGCGCGGCGAGCTTCGAGCGCGCGCGGTTGACGCGGCTCTTGATCGTGCCGACTGCGCAGCCGCAGATCGAGGCCGCGTCTTCGTAGGAGAAGCCGGAGGCGCCGACCAGAATCAGCGCTTCGCGCTGGTCCTGCGGAAGCTTATCGAGCGCCGTGCGAAACTCCTCGAACTCGAGATGCGCGTTCTGCGACGGCTGTGTCTTCAGCGTCTTGGCGTAGTTGCCTTCGGCATCCTCGACCTCGCGCCGCCGCTTGCGATAGTCGGAGCGGAAAAGGTTGCGCAGGATCGTGAACAGCCATGCCGGCAGATTGGAGCCAGGCTGGAACGAGTCGATGTTGGCGAGCGCGCGGAGCAGCGTCTCCTGGACCAAATCATCGGCGCGGTCCGCATTGCCGCTGAGCGAAATGGCGAACGCGCGCAGACTGGGCACGGCCGCCAGGATGTCGTTACGCAGGGAGTCCGTGAGAGGCATTAATCCCTCCCATTGTTGTCGTTGGATCCGCCTTCATGTCCCACGTGGGGTGTCGCTCCCGGCGCATCAAGCTTCTTGATCAGTTCTGCGAACCGATCTGGAACCCCTTGTCGCACCACATCATCATACATGGCGCGCAACTGGTGCCCGATCCGGGATTGAATCTCCGGAGTGAGGCCTCCCTTGCCGGGGGTCGTGCTTCTGCTGGCTTGAGACTTGAGATCTTTCATGACCTGTTCCACGTTTCCCCGAGTTAAGTGACTGTAAAATCGAGAGGTTTTCTCAACCGGGAGCCGTTCCCTGGATAGGCTCAATTCCAGGTTCGATAAAAAGTTCCCGCTCAGACGGAACTTTTCTTGGCCTGAGGCGTAATCAGCCCAGCAGGGGAACCCGGGCCCCCCTCGGATTGCCTGGACGTCAAGGTTGGCCCCGAAGATGAATGGAGTGGGGATGTCCCGTTCACAGCTTGTTGCTGAACACTTGCCGTTGTTGCGCCGGTACGCACGCGCCCTGACGGGCAGCCAGGCCTCCGGTGACGCCTATGTCGCAGCCATGTTGGAAGCCATGCTGGGGGATCCGTCGGTGCTCGACGAGAGCCATGGACCGCGGGCCGGCCTGTTCAGGCTGTTCACCCAGATCTGGAATTCGGTCTCCGTCAACGATGATTCCGAGGTGACGACCTTGCCGATGCCGCCCGAGCGGCGGCTGTCGAACATCACGCCGCTGCCGCGCCAGGCCTTCCTGCTGCTTTCGCTGGAGGGATTCTCGGAAGAGGAAGTCGGCTACATCCTCGGCACCGACGTCGCCGAGACGCGGCGGCTTGCGGATGCCGCCGGACGCGAGATGGCCGCCGAGATCGCCACCGACGTGCTGATCATCGAGGACGAGACCTTCATCGCCATGGACCTCGAGAGCCTGGTGAAGAATCTCGGCCACAACGTCGTCGGCGTCGCGCGCACCCATGCCGATGCGGTGGCGCTGGCCAAGAACAGGCGGCCCGGCCTGATCCTCGCCGACATCCAACTCGCCGACGGCTCGTCGGGTCTGGACGCCGTCAACGAGCTGCTCCGCACCTTCGAGGTGCCCGTGGTGTTCATCACCGCATACCCGGAGCGCTTCCTCACCGGCGAGCGGCCCGAGCCGGCATTCCTGATCTCAAAACCGTTCCAGCCCGCGATGGTGTCGGCGGTGGCGAGCCAGGCGCTGTTCTTCCAGCGCAACTCGCGCAACCGCACGCCGAAGGCGCCGGCGGCTTAATAGAGCTGGATAAAGCTGGCCATTTGGCCAAACGATCCGATCCGGCGTGCTGCAAGGCACGCCGGATTTTTCGTGTCGCCTGCCGTGCTTGACGTGGGTCGGCTTCGCCCCTCATACCGCTGCATTGATCCCAGCCGGAGATGTGCCCATGGACCAGCAACTCCTCGATCGCCTCGCCATTCGCGACCTCGTCGAGAACTGGGCGGTCTGGCGGGATGCCGGTGACTGGGAGCGCTTTGCCACGGTCTGGCATGAAGAGGGCTGGATGTCCGCCACCTGGTTTCAAGGGCCGGCGCGGGATTTCATGCGCGTCAGCCAGGAGGGCTTTGCCAGGGGCGTGCGCATCCTGCATTTCCTTGGCGGCACCAGCATCGATCTCGCAGGCGAGCGGGCCATCGCGCAGACAAAGATGACGATCTCGCAGCGTGCCCCGGTGCATGACGTGGTCTGCGACGTCGTCTGCACCGGGCGCTTCTACGATTTCCTGGAGAAGCGGCAGGGGAAGTGGGGCATCGTCCGCCGCCAGCCGATCTACGAGAAGGACCGGATCGACCCGGTCGATCCCGCAGCAGAGCTCCGCCTCGACCAGACCGCGCTGGCCGCATTGCCCGAAGGCTATCGCCACCTCGCCTACATGCAGGAGCTGATCGGCTACAAGGTCAAGCGCGACATGCCGGGCCTGATCGGACCCGAGGTCGAGAAGCTCTATGGCGAAGGGCGCGACTGGCTGGCGGGGAAGTGAACCCCAGACAAAAGTAAGGCGCGACTGGCATCACCACAGTCGCGCCCTACGTCACCGGCTTATGGGGCAGGGGGGAATAGCCGGCTGTTGAGACGACTCCAGTCTGCGAAAGTCGTTCCACCCCTCGCGAAATATTTTGCGCACGCTGTCGTATTTGTCGCACACGGTTAAGTGATCGTAACCGCTAAGAACCCCTGATCCTTCACCGGCGTTGTTCCCGCGATCGCCATGGGGCGAGGGATCGACAGCCATGTCACAGATTCATAAGGTATTTTTGAGCGTCGTTGCCGCTGCTGCGACGCTCGGTGCCGTGCAACTGGCCTCGGGTCATGATCTGGCAGACCGCTGGCAGGCGGTCGCCGACAAGGCCGACAAGCCCGGCCACAATGTCAATCGGACCGGCAAGGCCGACCGGCTCGCCGAGATCAAACAGGCAGCTGTTCCGACCCGCACCGTCTCGATGCGGCTGAATGACCTCGCCGACACCTCGGTGCTGCTGCGGGTCCCCGCGGTGATCGAGACCGGTAATGCCAAGCCGCCGGGGCTGCTCCAGAACCAGAAGAAGGTGCGCAACAGGCCGACGATCGCCTGCGAGCCGATGGTCAGCTCCCTGACCGAGGTCGCAAAGCTGCTCCAGCCCGGCCGCTGCGTGACCTGATCCGCCCGGGCGCCGGATAGATCGCTCTCCCGTTTGGAGGACGATTCTTCACGTCCACTTGATCCCCTCTACGCTCGCGTTATATCCCGGGTTTCTTCCCTTTCGTTTTGACCGGGTAAACGCATGACGACGTCAGACACGGCTGTGCATACGCAGCCCTTCCAGGCCGAGGTTTCCGAGCTTTTGCACCTCATGGTGCACTCCGTCTATTCCGAGACCGACATCTTTCTGCGCGAGCTCATCTCCAACGCGTCGGACGCCTGCGACAAGCTGCGCTATGAGGCAATCGCAAGTCCTTCGCTGCTCGGCGAGGGTGACGCGCTCAAGATCCGCATCATCCCGAACAAGGCGGCCGGGACGCTCACGATCGCCGACAACGGCATCGGCATGGAGCGGCAGGAGCTGATCGACCATCTCGGCACCATCGCCCGCTCCGGCACCAAGGCATTCGTGTCGAAGCTGAAGGAGGCCAAGGACGGCCTCGGCCTGATCGGCCAGTTCGGCGTCGGCTTCTATTCCGCCTTCATGGTCGCCGACAGGATCGTCGTGGTCAGCCGCCGTGCCGGCGAGAGCGACGTCTGGACCTGGACGTCCTCCGGCGGCTCCGGCTTCGAAATCGCCCGTGCCGGCGACGAGGAGGCGGCGCGCCTGGCGCGCGGCACCGAGATCGTCCTGCACCTGAAGGAGGACGCCAAGAAATATCTCGAGAGCTTCGAGATTGAGCGCATCGTCGGTGCCTATTCCGACAACATCCTGTTCCCGATCGAACTGGTGCCGGAAGAAGGCGATCCCCGTCAGATCAATTCGGCCAGCGCGCTGTGGCAACGCTCGAAATCCGAGCTGACGCCGGAGGACTACAAGAAGGCCTATCAGCAGATCGCCTCCGCCTTCGACGATCCCGCGATGACGCTGCATTACCGCGCCGAGGGCCGCTATTCCTACGCCGTGCTGCTGTTCGCGCCCTCGACCAAGCCGTTCGACCTGTTCGAGCCGAACCGCAAGGGCCGGGTGAAGCTTTACGTCCGCCGCGTCTTCATCACCGATGATGCCGATCTGTTGCCGGGATATCTGCGCTTCATCCGCGGCGTCGTCGACAGCGAGGATCTTCCGCTCAACATCTCGCGCGAGATGCTGCAGAACAATCCGCAGCTGGCGCAGATCCGCAAGGCCGTGGCGACCCGGGTCGTGTCGGAGCTCGAAAGCCTGGCCGAGAAGGATCCGGAGAACTTCGCCAGGATCTGGGACGCGTTCGGCGCGGTGCTCAAGGAAGGCATTTACGAGGATTTCGAGCGGCGCGAAAAGCTGCTGGCACTTTCGCGCTTCACCACGACATCGGGCGAGAAGCGGTCGCTGAAGCAGGTCATCGCCGATTTCAAGCCGAACCAGACCGAGGTCTATTATCTCGTCGGCGACAGTATCGAGCGGCTGAAATCCAATCCGCGGCTGGAGGCTGCGACCGCGCGCGGCATCGAGGTGCTGCTGCTGTCCGATCCCGTCGATGCGTTCTGGACCTCGATGCCGTCGGAGTTCGACGGCAAGCCGCTGAAGTCGCTGAGCCAGGGCGATCTCAATCTCGACCTGATTCCGCGCGTCGACGACAAGGACGAGGCAAAGAAGGACGAGCCCGAGGCGGATGAAGCGGCCACCATTGCCGTGATCAAGGCTGCGCTCGGCGAGCGGGTCAGCGACGTCAAGGCCTCGACGCGCCTCACCAGTTCGGCCTCCTGCCTCGTCGCCGACAGCCAGGGCCCGAGCCGCGAGCTCGAGCGCATCCTGTCGCAGCAAAACCGCGGCATGAAGACCAAGCCGATCCTGGAGATCAATCTGCGCCATCCGATGGTGGGCGCGATCACCAAGGCGCAGGCCGGCTCGAAGGCGGTCGACGATCTCAGCCTGCTCCTGCTCGAGCAGGCGCAGATCCTGGACGGCGAATTGCCGGAGGATCCGGCTGCGTTTGCCGCAAGGCTGAACCGGCTCGTGCTGCAGGGGCTCGGCGCCTAGCGCCGCAGCCCGCAGCGCTCACCTTGCCGTCATCTGTCCCTAGGAACAGTCGCCTCCGGCCTGGTGTTATGCCATACGAGGCTGCCGGCATCAGATCCGCCGAGGCCGTCGATTCGAGGATTAAGTCCATGCGCCTGTCGATTTTGACCCTCACCGCGATTGCCGCGCTGTTCGTCGCGGCAGATGCCAGCGCCCAGACCTACGATCCGCGCTACCCGGTGTGCATGCACGTTTATACGCCCGGCGGCTTTACCGGTGGTGGCGGCGATTATTTCGACTGCTCCTTCACCTCGCTGCCGCAGTGCCGCGCGAGCGCGTCGGGCCGCGCGGCCAGCTGCGACGTCAACCCGTACTACGCCTTCGACCAGCCGCCGCAGCCGCGCCGGCGTCACAAGAAGGTGCAATAGCGAATCCGCGATGCCTCGTACCGGAACACAGTTCATGCGTTTCTCGTTCGGAATGATCGTGACCGCCGGCGCGGTGCTCGCAGCCGCGCCGTCGCATGCGCAGACTTTTGATCCGCGCTATCCCGTCTGCATGCACGTTTATTCAGGTGCAAACGGGGGAGGTGGGGAGTGGTACGACTGCTCCTTCACCTCGTTGCCGCAGTGCCGCGCCACGGCTTATGGCCGATCCGCGATCTGCGATCTCAATCCGTATTATCCGGTTCACGCGCCGCCGCCGTACTTGCGCTACAGGCGTAGCGGCTAGCGTCGGCAGGTGCTGCGCGCTACTCCTTCCTGCCCCCACAGCTCGACCACCTTGCGCCAGCGCGATCGGTCTCGACCGTCACCACGCCGCCGAACTCACCGGCGTTGCCGTGCGGCGGTAAGGATCACTAGAGTTAACCGCGCCCTAACAGAGTTTTACCTTGTCTCTTAACACCTGGGCAGGGCGCGGGGGCTAGATTGCCTGATGTCAGCAGGCGGCCCGAAAGAATCAACGGCATGACCCCCGGTGTCATCGAACGACAAAAAGTCGCGCGCGCGCCTTCGGCTTCAAAGATATGGCTGAAGGCCATCGAGCTCACGGCGCGGATCGAGACGCTGCCGGGGCGTCTGTTCGCCGACGTCATCGACGATTGGGCGCAGCGCCAGCCCGACCGCGTCGCGCTGATCACCGACGAAGCAAGCCTCGACTATGAAGGCTTGTCGAAGCGCATCAACCGCTACGCGCGCTGGGCGCGCTCGGCCGGCGTGGCCAAGGGTGATACGGTCGCGTTGATCATGCCGAACGGCATCGATTATGTCGCGGCCTGGCTCGGCATCAGCCGGATCGGCGGTGTGGCGGCGCTGCTCAACACCAGGCTGGTGGGACCCTCGCTCGCGCATTGCCTCGATGTCGCAAAGCCCTCGCATATCATCGTTGCGCAGGAGCTGACGCAGATGCTGGAGAGCGCGACGCCGCACCTGAAGACGCAGGCCAAGGTCTGGACGCATGGCGATGCCCGCAGCGAGCGCGCCATCGACGTCGCCCTCGCGGCGCTGGACGACGCTCCTTTGTCGCCGGAGGAGCACGGCGAGGTCACCATCGATGACCGTGCGCTGCTGATCTACACCTCGGGCACCACCGGCCTGCCGAAGGCTGCCAGCATCAGCCACCGCCGCATTCTCAATTGGGGCTTTTGGTTCGCCGGCCTCACCGGCGCGAGCCCGCAAGACCGGCTCTACGATTGCCTGCCGCTGTTCCACTCGGTCGGCGGCATCGTCGCGCCCTGTAGCATGCTCGCTGCGGGCGGCTCGGTGGTGATCGCGGAGAAATTCTCGGCCTCGCATTTCTGGTCCGACATCGTGCGCCATGACTGCACGCTGTTTCAATATATCGGCGAGCTCTGCCGTTATCTGCTCAAGGCGGCGCCGTCGGAATATGAGAACCGGCATCGTCTCCGCCTCGTCTGCGGCAACGGCCTGCGCGGTGACATCTGGGAAGACTTTCAGGCGCGTTTCGCCATTCCGCGCATCCTCGAATTCTATGCGGCGACGGAAGGCAATTTCTCGCTGTTCAACGTCGAGGGGCAGCCCGGCGCGATCGGTCGCATCCCACCGCTGCTGGCGCATCGCTTCCCTGCCAATCTCGTCAAGCTCGACCCCGACAGCGGCGTGCCGCTGCGCAACGAAGAGGGGTTTTGCCTCGCCTGCGCCCGTGGTGAGGCCGGCGAAGCCATCGGCCGCATCGGCACCGCCGATGAAGGCGGCGGGCGCTTCGAGGGCTACACCGACACCGGCGAGACCGAGAAGAAGATTCTTCGCGATGTCTTTACCAGGGGCGACGCTTGGTTCCGCACCGGCGACCTGATGCGGATCGACGACAAGGGCTTCTTCCATTTCGTCGATCGGATCGGGGATACTTTCCGCTGGAAGGGCGAGAATGTCGCGACCTCGGAGGTGAATGACGCGATGCGCGATTTCACCGGCGTGGTCGATGCCACAACTTACGGCGTCAGCATCCCCGGCGCGGACGGCCGCGCCGGCATGAGCGCGATCGTCGTCAACGAAGGCTTCGACATCGCGGCATTGCCCGCACATCTGGCGCAACGCCTACCGGCCTATGCGCGTCCCGTCTTCATTCGCATCTCCAGCGAGATTGATGCGACCGAGACGTTCAAGCAGAAGAAGGGCGATCTGTCGCGGGAAGGCTTCGATCCCGCCGCGATCTCCGATCCACTGTTCATGACAGACCCGAAGTCCGGGGCCTATGTGGCGCTCGATACCGAGGCCCATGCGCGAATCGTGGACGGCTCGATCAGGCTGTAAATCCCGCCAAAATCCGCAGATAGGTCCAATTTTATCTGAATTGTCCAAGAAGCCATTTACTTCTGTCGGGTAAACAGACGGCCATGGGGAGGCGGCCAGCAAGAGCCGCCGCAACACCAACGATAACAAAGCGAGCCAGCCATGTCGGTAAGGTCTAAGGTCATTGACGCGATCCAGCAGATCGCCAAAGAGCAGCACGTCACGCTTCCCGCGCTCTCGGACGATCTGTCGCTGCACGAGACGGGTTTCGACTCGCTCGCCTTCGCCATCCTGGTCGCGCGCCTCGAGGACGAGACCGGCGTCGACCCCTTCACCATCTCCGAGGACGCAGCGTTTCCCGCCACGGTGGGCGATTTCGTGCGGGCCTACGAAAATGTCCCCGCGTGAGATCTTTGCGCTTCGCGACCATCTCGGCGCGGAGCTGACCGGCCGTACGCTGTCGGACGCGCAAACCTGCATGTCGCTGACCGATATCCTGTCGCAGTCGGTCCTGGGCGGCCGCCTGCGCGAATTGTCCGGCCGCTCCGTGCTGCTCAAATTGTCCGACCAGCTCCGGTCGGGTCTTGCCATGATCGAGCTCGACGGCATCGCCCGTCGCATGCTGCTGTGCCCGCCCGATCTCAATCCGTCGCATCTCGAGGCATTGATCGCCGATGCCGAGATCGACGCCGTCGTGACCGACGAATCCGATCGCTGGGCCGGGACTGGCGTCCCGCTCATCGTCACCGCGCAATTGCCGCTCGAAGCCACCGCGCCGGCCAAGACCGAACGCGCGACGGAATGGCTGATGCTCACCTCGGGCACTTCAGGCGTGCCGAAGATCGCCGGCCACACGCTGGAGGCGCTGACCGGTGCGATCGTTGCCGAAGGCACCGCGCGCGGCCCGGCGCCGGTCTGGGCGACCTTCTATGACATCCGCCGCTATGGCGGCCTGCAAATCTTCCTCCGCGCCGTCCTTTCCGGCGGCTCGATGGTGCTGTCCGATCCCCATGAGACGCTCGGTGATCACGTCGCGCGGCTGAAGGCGCGCGGCGTCTCGCACATCTCCGGCACGCCCTCGCACTGGCGCAAGCTCCTGATGAGCGGTTCGGCCGCGCAGTTCGCCCCCGCTTACGTCCGCCTCTCCGGTGAGATCGCCGACCAGGCGGTGCTCGACGGGCTGAAGGCGGCATTCCCCAATTCCTCCGTCGGTCACGCCTATGCCTCGACCGAAGCCGGCGTCGGCTTTGCCGTCAATGACGGGTTGGAAGGCTTTCCGGCCGACTATCTCGGCAATCGCAACGGCGTCGAGATGAAAGTGGTCGAGGGGTCGCTGCGTATCCGTTCGACGCGCACCGCGCATGCCTATGTCGGCCGCAATGCTGCCGCGCTCACCGATGACGACGGATTTGTCGACAGCGGCGACATCGTCGAGCTGCGCGGCGAGCGCTACTATTTCGTCGGCCGCCGCGGCGGCATCATCAATATCGGCGGACTGAAGGTCCACCCCGAAGAAATCGAGGCGGTCATCAACCGCCATCCCGACGCGCGGATGTCGCGGGCCAAATCGCGCAAGAGCCCGATCACCGGCGGCATCGTGGTCGCCGATGTGATCCTCACCGAGGGCACCGATCCCGCCCGCGCGAAAGAGATCCGCGACCAGATCCTGGAGCGGTGCCGCGCGCAGCTCGCGTCCCACAAGGTGCCGGCGGTGATCCGCTTCGTCGAGGCGCTCGACGTCACCCCGGCCGGAAAACTGGCGCGCACCGATGCATAATGTCCTCGTCACCGGCGGCAGCCGCGGCATCGGCCTTGCGATCGGCAAGCGCCTCTCCGGCGCCGGATACAACGTGGTCGCGGCCGCCCGGCGCGAGAGCGAAGAGCTCAAGGCCGCGATTGCGGAGTCCGAAGGGCGCCTGCATTTCCGCGCCTGCGACCTTGCCGTGATCGACGCCATTCCGGCTTTTGCAAAACTCGTGCGCGACGAGTTCGGCCCGACCTACGGCCTCGTCAACAATGCCGGCCTCGGCACCGAAGGCCTGCTCGCCACCATGCATAATTCCGAGATCGAGGCACTGGTGCAGCTCAACGTGCTGTCGCCGATCATCCTCACCAAATATGTCGCGCGGCAGATGATGGCCGACGGCGCGGGCCGCATCGTCAACATCTCCTCGATCATCGCGACCACCGGCTATAACGGCCTGTCCGTCTATGGCGCGACCAAGGCGGCTGCCACCGGCTTCACCCGCTCGCTGGCGCGCGAGGTCGGCAAGCTCGGCATCACCGTGAACGCGATCGCGCCGGGCTTCATCGATACCGAGCTCACGCACAATCTGTCCGACGAGGCGCGCAAGCGCATCGCCGGCCGCAGCGCGCTGCGCCGCCTGCCGGAGACGGACGACGTCGCGCGCATGGTAGAATATCTCTTGGGCGAAGGCGGCCGCAACGTCACCGGGACGGTGTTTACTGTCGACGCGGGGAATACGGCCTAGGCGGAACTCCGCCGTCATGATTGCGTTGATCCGGCACAATGACATCCAGCCGGATTTGGTCGTAAGATGCCCCGCAATCGATTGGGTTACGTCAATCGATCTGCCCTAATCGACAAGGAGCAGTCCATGACCATGCCCAGCATGACCGCTTCAAATCAGGGCCGGACCGAGCAATCCCGCGCGAAGCAGGACGATGCCCGTTGCCCGCCGATGACGCACCAGAATTCCGGCGGTCATGGTCACGAAATGTACCCGCAGCAATTCGTGCGCCTGGTCGGCTGCCATGATGCGTCTCTCGATAGCTTGCGCAAGCGTCAGGACGAGAAGCTGCATTAGCAGCTCACGTCCGGTGCTTCGGCGGGTCTTTCGGCAGGTCAATCCGCTCATGTGAAAATTCCGGCGGCCCTTCGGTGAGGCGGCGGATGCGGCGGTCGCGTTCGTCCACGGGCAATGCCGGATCGAGCAGCGTCTCGATCTCGTGGACCGCGATCTCTTCGATCCTGGTGGCGTCCGATGCGATCGGATGCGCCGAGGAGTGGACCGGGGGCGCGATCTTCAGGCCCAGCTCGATCAGCTTGCAGATCGCATCCGAGCGGGTCAGTTGATGGGCTTCAGCCCAAGCATCGACGGCTGCCGTCAGTCTTTCGGGCATCTTCACCGCGCTGATCGGGTCGATGCCCGTGCGCCGGCGGACGGGAGAGGTGGAATCCTTGCTGCCGAAGTCTGACACCTGGATCATCCCATGCAACCGTTGGAGCTGGCCAACGATAGCCGTTCTCCCCGGCCGGCCGCTTGATTCCGATCAATGACCCGCTGCGGTATTGCAACGCGGCCTCACCTTGTTGTTGCCGTATCTTGTTGTCCTGGCCCGTTTCGGCCAATGATTGAAAGGGCCGCCGGCCGGCGAACCCGGATCGATCCTGCCACGTATTTGTTTTGCATTCCAACCATCCGGCATCCCCGATGACCTCAGGCGAATCCTTCTATGGCGGCATTCCCGTCTTCCGCGGCTTCACCAGCCTGATGGACCCTGCGCTCTATGTGCCGCTGCCGGACGATTGGAGCATCGGCGTTGCCGATATCGTCGATTCCACCAAGGCGATCGCGGCGCAGCGCTACAAGGCGGTGAACATGGCCGGCGCCGCCGTGATCGCGGCGGTGACGAACGCATTGGAGGGACGCGAATTCCCCTTCGTGTTCGGCGGCGACGGCGCGAGCTTTGCGGTTGCGCCAGGCGACCTCGAACCTGCCCGAGAGGCGCTGGCGGCAACCGCGACCTGGGTGCGGGAAGATCTCGATCTGACGATGCGGGTCGCGCTGGTGCCGGTCAGCGCCATCCGCGCGCAGGGCCTCGACGTGCGCGTCGCGCGCTTCGGGCCGTCGGCTAACCTGTCCTATGCGATGTTCTCGGGCGGCGGGCTCGCCTTCGCCGATGCCGCAATGAAGCGCGGGGAATTTGCCGTGCCGGCAGCGCCGGCGGGCACGCAGCCCGATCTCTCGGGCCTGTCCTGCCGCTTCGAGGTGATACCGGCCTCACGTGGGCTGATCCTCTCGGTTCTGGTGATGCCGGCGCGCGGCGCCGACCCGCATGCCTTCCGCAAGGTGATCGAGGACATTATCCATCTCGTCGAGCGCAGCCCGGACGGCGCCCGCCCGGTGCCGCCGCAGGGACCGCCGCTGAAATGGCCGCCGCAGGGGCTGGAATACGAAGCCCGCACCAGGCGCGGTGGTCCGCTGCTCGCGCGCCGCGCCAGCGTGCTGGCCTATACGCTGTTCGTCTATCTGATCATGCGCTTCGACCTCAACGTCGGCGGCTTCGTGCCCAACGTCTACAGGCGTCAGGTGGTCGAGAACTCGGACTTCAGGAAATTTGACGACGGCCTGCGCATGATCCTCGACTGCACGCCGCAGCTCGAGCGCGCGCTGAGCGACCGTCTGGCGGCGGCTGCGCGCGAGGGTATCGTGCGCTACGGTCTCTACCAGCAGGACGCCGCCATGATGACCTGCTTCACGCCGTCGGCGTTGCGCAGTGATCACGTCCATTTCATCGATGGCGCACGGGGCGGCTACGCCTCGGCGGCGACGGCGCTGAAGGCGATGGTGGCGTGAAGCGTCAGCGTCCCGCCCGCGTCCAGGTCTCGCCGCCGCAGAGCGCGCCGACGCAGCCTTCGACCCGCAGCGAATCCGCTCCCGTCACGGAGATGCTGCTGGCATAGGTACTGCCGTCGTCGGCATTGTAGATCTGGCCGGACCATTTGTTCGGACCTGACGGCTGCATGCCGCTGAACAATGGCAGGCCGATCATCGGGCGCCTGGCGAGCTCGCGATTGGGGTTCTTGCTGTCGGTGGCGGGCTGGCCGGTCGCGGTGTCATAGGGCTCGCGCAGCCAGGCGACGACGCCGCAGATGCCGCCGCCGCACTTGCTGATCTTGACGCGCGCATCACCCGCCTGGGTCAGCCATGTCCCATCGGCGCTCTGCGCATGCGCGGCCGGCGCGCCGAGCAGCGCAGCGAGAAGGACGATGAGAGCAGCGAATCTGGAAGTCATGGAAGAGGCCCCGAAAATGGAGAGCCTCCATAGCAGCCCGGCGGGATAGTGCAACGCTGGCTGGAATCACATTCCTGCGTTCATTTGCCTGCGTTGGGACCTGCGATCATTTGTCCCAGCGCGCGAAGGCGACCGAGGCCGCAGTCGACAGGCCGAACACCGCCATGGCGCCGCCGACCAGCGCGAACAAGGTCCAGGCCGGCGCCTGCGTCATCATGAGGACGACGCCGCCGATCGCGACGATCAGAAGCCGCGCGGTGGAAGCGAGCACGGGGCCGCCGACGCGCGCCGCGCCTTGCGAGGAGAAGTAGAGCGACACGCCGATGCCGAAGAACACGAAGGTCGGGCCGGCCCAGTGGAAATAGCTGTGCGCGGCGGCGGTGACGCCGGGATCGCGCGTGAAGAGTGCGACCCATAGCGATGGAGCGAGCGCGACGGCGAGGCCAATCAGGCCGACCGTCAATCCGGAAGCTGCAGCGGCGGTCCAGGCCACACGCCGCGCGCGCTTCACCTGTCCGGCGCCCATCGCCATGCCGACCATCGGTACCGATGCGATGCCGAAGGCGAAGGTGATTGGGATCAGCAAGAATTCCAGCCGCGAGCCGATGCCGTAGCCGGCCAGCATCTCGGTGCCGAACGTGGCCAGGATCTTGGTGAAGATCAAAATGGTGAGCACGGTCTGGAGCGGCGACAGGCAGGCCACCGCACCAACCTTGAGGATGTCCAGGAACATCGCGCGCTCGAAATGAAACGCGCGAATATTCAGCGGCAGCCGGCTGCGGCCGGACGCGAGATACCAGAGGAAAAAGATCGCGGCGCAGGTGAACGCGATCAACTGGCCGCTGGCGACCCCCGGCATGCCGAAGGGCTTCACGCCGAACAGGCCGAGCCCCAACGTGCCGCCGAGCGCGATCTGGAGCACGCTGGCGCCGATCAGCGTCATCGAGGGCAGGCGCATGTCGCCGGTGCCGCGGATCACCGAGGCGAGCGTGTTGACGAGCCAGATCGCGACCGCGCCGGAGAACAGCACCTGCGAATAGCCGCTGGCCTCCTCGAGCACGCGATCGCGCCCGCCGAGCAGGGTGAAGAAGGAGCGGCCGAAGACGAGCATCATCACCGTGAAGAACAGCCCGCCGCAGAGGCCGATGATGGCGGCATGCAGCGCCAGCGTCGCGGCGCGGTCACGATCCCCTGCGCCGAGCGCGCGGCTGATCGCGGACGAAACGCCGCCGCCCATCGCGCCCGCGCTCATCATCTGCGTCAGCATCGCGAACGGAAACACCAGCGCGATCGCGGCGAGCGGAATGGTGCCGAGCCGGCCGATATAGGAGGTCTCGGCGATCGCAACTAAAGTGCTGCCGACCATCGCGATCATGTTGGGGATCGCGAGCCGCAGCAGCGTGGGCAGGATCGGGGCCGTCAGCAGGCTGGCGATCGGGGAGGCGACCGGCGCAATCGGCGGGACGGCGTCTGCAGGGGCGTCGATCGTCATGTTCACCGGGCGGAATTTTAGATGATGCTCGACATATTATAGGTCGGCCGAGCCCCTGCGGCAGCCCTCACTCCACGCAGGGGTCACCACGGCAGGCCGCATAGGTCGATGGTGCCCAGCGTCGGCGCGCGGACGATGTTGAAGACGTAGGGCGCCATGGCGGTGAAGCGGATCCGCCCCTCCGGCTGCTCGCAATAGACCTCGCCCTTGAAGGGCAGCCAGCTCCGGGTCTCGTAGAACGAAAAATTGTGTGGTTCGCAGAACAGCAGCGCGAAGCGAACGGCCTCATTGGCGCGAATGGTGTGAACCGCCGCGTCGATCGCTACGGTCGCATAGCCGCGACCGCGCCGGTCCTCGCGGGTGCAGACCCCGCCGATGCCGCCGATATGGACCTTCTGCCCGTTCCAGATAACGGTGCGGAAGTAGATGCCGACATGGCAGACGAGACCGTCCTCGGGCGTCTCGATCAGCACGCGCAGGTCGGCATTGGCCCATTTGACGTGAGCCCAGGCCGGCTTCTCCGCTGCGTCTTGAGCCCAGACCGCGCTGAGCAACGGCTCCGCGATCGGCCACGAGGCGTCGCCGTTCAAAATGTCGATCTCGATGCTCATGGATTTGTCTCTCGCAACGCGGCTGCGCGGTTCATTCGTTCTGTCATAACCGGTTCAAAGGCAACGATATTCTTCGGCCGGCGATCGGCCCGGGTTGAATGTCCCTCGGTGCTGCGAAGTTATGCAATCCGGCCAAGCCGTGGCATCACGTCTTTTCGCAAATTCTGAGGTATTTAACGGCGGTGGAACCTTCTATAAGAGTCCCCGTTAAGCCAGTTCCCCATCAGTCGCGGACAACATCCCATGACCTTTACGCTGCCCCCCCTCCCTTACGCCTATGACGCCCTCGGCCAGTTCATGTCGAAGGAGACGCTGGAATTCCACCACGACAAGCATCATCAGGCCTACGTCACCAACGGCAACAACGCGCTCAAGGGGACCGAATGGGAAGGCAAGTCCCTTGAAGAGATCGTCAAGGGCTCGTTCGGCAAGAACCCCGCGGTGTTCAACAATGCCGGCCAGCACTACAACCACATCCACTTCTGGAGCTGGATGAAGCCCAATGGCGGCGGCACCAAGCTGCCGGGCAAGATCGAGAAGAAGATCAACGAGGACCTCGGCGGCTTCGAGAAGTTCAAGACCGACTTCCAGGCGGCCGGCGTCGGCCAGTTCGGCTCCGGCTGGTGCTGGCTCCAGGTCAAGAACGGCAAGCTCGAGATCTCCAAGACCCCGAACGGCGAGAATCCGCTGGTGCATGGCGCCACCCCGATCCTCGGCTGCGACGTCTGGGAGCACTCCTATTACATCGACTACCGCAACCGCCGCCCCGATTATCTCAAGGCGTTCGTCGAGAACCTCGTGAACTGGGAATACGTCGAGTCCCTGCTCGAGAAGGCGTAAGGCCTCGTTGTCATTCCGGGGCGCCCGCAGGGCGAACCCGGAATCCAGAAGTTGTGGCGCGAGATTCCGGGCTCGCACTTCGTGCGCCCCGGAATGACAGAAAACAAAAGGCGGTCGCTCGCGCGGCCGCCTTTTTGCTGTGCGGAATTGCCCTGCGTGGCGCGCGCACCGGTCTGTCATCGTACTGTTTGCATCGAATGGACGCCGCCCTTAATCAGGAACGGCATCACCCTCGAGCGACCGAGCCCGTTGTCAGAACCTTCCCCGAAGAACCCGGCGCCTGCCGAGGACGCGGAGTCCGAACCGCGGCCGGGGCGGGTCCGCAAGCCGATCGGCTGGTCGACGATCATCATCGCCGCGCTGGTCGCGGTGAGTGCGACCTTGGTCTGGCGGCGTGACGGCACCGACGGTGTTCTCGACATTCTGACCCACGATCTGTCGCTATTCTCAGGCATCCTGCCGCGCGT
The DNA here is from genome assembly GCF_900114915.1 of Bradyrhizobium sp. Rc3b. GTDB lineage: Bacteria > Pseudomonadota > Alphaproteobacteria > Rhizobiales > Xanthobacteraceae > Bradyrhizobium. Next base: position 308,461 of record NZ_FOUS01000005.1, on the reverse strand, counting down.
GCTCGCCGGCTGCCTGCTCGGGGCCTTCATCTCGGAGATCCTGCCGCACGAAAAGGTCTCGCGCTCGCTCGGACCGAAATCCGGCCTGATGGGGCTGCTGATCGGCACCGCCTTCGGCGCGATCCTGCCGGGCGGTCCCTTCACTGCCTATCCCGTGGCGAGTGCGCTGCTCGCAGTCGGCGCCGATTTCGGCGCCACCATCGCCATGGTCGTGAGCTGGACCCTGATCGGCTATGGCCGGGCGGTGGCCTGGGAAATCCCGATCATGGGCACCGACTTCACGCTGTGGCGGATTCTGATTTCGCTGCCGCTGCCGGTACTCGCCGGTGCGCTCGGCCGCTTCGTCTATGTCCGGCTCTATCCGAAGCGCGAAAGCGACGAGGACGCGGCATGAGCGCCGCGCTTTTCATCGACATCCTGTTGTGGGGCTCGGTGTTCGGCGTCGGCCTGATCGCCTTTCGCCGCGGCCCGCCTGTGTTCAAGGCCTCGCTGCGCGAAGGCGCGATGGATTTCATCAACATCGTGCCGCGCATCGCGCTGGGTGTGATCGGCTCCGGCTACATCGCCGCGATCATCCCGCAGGAGGTGATCACCGGCTGGCTCGGGCCGGACAGCGGCTGGCTCGGGGTTGCGACCGCCGTGGTCGCCGGCGCCGCAACGCCGGGCGGGCCCGTGATCGGCTTCTCCATCGGCACAGTGGCGCTGAAGTCGGGCGGCGGGGTGCCGCAGGTGGTGGCCTATGTCGTTGCCTGGGCCCTGTTCGCCTTCCAGCGGGTGATCTTGTGGGAAATCCCGTTCATGCCGGCCCGTTTCGTCTGGTTCCGCTGCGCCGTGTCGGTGCCGTTTCCTTTCGTGGCAGCTGCCATCGCGATGGTGATCGGCAAGCCGTGAGCCCGGCGTGGACAGGGGTTATGTTATAATATAACGTTCCGAAATGGTTCCCGCCGCGTCCCACGCCCACCATCACGACCATGCCCATGGCCATTCTCATGACCACGCGCATTCGCATGGGCACGACCACACCCACGCCCATGTCCACGACGCGGCCTCGCCGCATCCGGCCCAGGCGGCGCCCTGGTCGATCCTGCGCATGACCATGGCGGCGCGCCTTGGGGCCGCGCTCGCCGTCTGTGCCGTGCTCTGGGGCGTGGTCTTCCTGGCGATGAGGTGACGATGGCGGCGCTCCACTTTCACAATGTGACGCTCGGCTATGACCGGCATCCGGCCGTGCACCATCTCAACGGTGAGGTTGCGCGGGGCGCGCTGGTCGCCGTGATCGGCCCGAATGGCGCCGGCAAGTCGACCCTGCTGCGCGGCATCGTCGGCATCCTCCGGCCGCTCGACGGCAGCATCCATCTCGGCGGGCTCGACTCTCGCGATATCGCCTATCTGCCGCAGAGCGCGGAGATCGACCGCAGCTTCCCGATCTCGGTGTTCGACTTCGTCGGCACCGGGCTGTGGCGCGGGACTGGCCTGTTCGGCGGCATCGGCAAGGCCGCGCGCGGGAAGATCTTGCGCGCGATCGCCTCCGTCGGCCTCAATGGTTTCGAGAACCGCCCGATCGGCACGCTCTCGGGTGGCCAGATGCAGCGCGTGCTGTTCGCGCGCGTGCTGCTGCAGGACGCTTCGCTCATAGTGCTGGACGAGCCCTTCAACGCCATCGACAGCAAGACCACGACCGACCTGCTCGCGCTGGTCAAGCACTGGCACGGTGAGGGCCGCACCGTGCTCGCCGCGCTGCACGACATGGAGATGGTGCGCAACCATTTCACCGAGACGCTGGTGCTGGCGCGCGGCCCCGTGGCGTGGGGACCGACGGTGGAGGTGCTGACGCCGGAAAACCTGCTGGTGGCGATGCGGATGTGCGAGGCGTTCGACGACAGCGCCGCGGCCTGCGCCGCCGACGATACCCGCTCGCGGGCGGCGTGATCACCGATGCTCTACGACACGCTGGTCGGTCCCTTCATCGAATTCGAGTTCATGCGGCGGGCGCTGGCCGCCGTGATCGCATTGTCGCTGGCCGGTGCGCCGATCGGCGTCTTCCTGATGCTGCGGCGGATGAGCCTCGTCGGCGATGCCATGGCGCATGCGATCCTGCCCGGCGCGGCGGTCGGCTTCCTGCTCTCCGGGCTCAATCTGTTCGCGATGACGGCCGGCGGGCTGATCGCAGGCTTTGCCGTCGCGATCCTCGCCGGCGTCGTCGCGCGCTCGACCGGGCTGAAGGAGGACGCTTCGCTCGCGACCTTCTATCTGGCCTCGCTGGCGCTCGGCGTCACCATCGTCTCGATCAAGGGCACCAATATCGACCTGCTCCACGTGCTGTTCGGCAACATCCTCGCGATGGACGACCAGACCCTGCTGGTGGTGGCCTTCAACGCCACCGTGACGCTGCTGGTGCTCGCCGTGATCTACCGCCCGCTGGTGATCGAGAGCGTCGATCCCTTGTTCTTGCGGACAGTCAGCCGCGCCGGTGGTCCCGCGCATCTCGCCTTCCTGGCGCTGGTCGTGATCAACCTCGTCAATGGCTTTCAGGCCCTTGGCACGCTGCTTGCGGTCGGCCTGATGATCCTGCCGGCGGGTATCGCGCGGTTCTGGTCACGCGATCTCACCGTCATGATCTGCATCGCGGTGGTCGCTGCCGCGGCTTCCGGCTATGCCGGCCTCGTGCTGTCGTTCCAGACCCGTGTGCCGTCAGGCCCTGCGGTCATTCTCGTGGCGACGGTGCTCTACATCGTCTCCGTGCTGTTCGGCCGCGTCGGCGGCATAGTCCGGCAGATGTTTCCCGGCCGGCATCTGGAAGCGTGACGGGCGATGCGCTTCCTTCTGTTCCTTGCCTTGCTGACCATCGCCTCGCCGTTGCAGGCCGCGGAACGGCTCAACGTCATTGCGAGCTTCTCGATCCTCGGCGACTTCGTCCGTAACGTCGGGGGAGATCGGGCCAACGTTACGACGCTGGTCGGCCCCGACAGCGACGTCCACGTCTACACGCCGGCGCCAGCCGATGCGAAGCGGGTCGCGGAGGCGAAGCTCGTCATCGTCAATGGGCTCGGGCTGGAGGGCTGGCTGCCGCGTCTCGTGCAGTCCGCAGGGAGCAAGGCCGTGGTGGTCACCGCGAGCGCCGGCATCGTGCCGCTGAAGCTCGGTTCGGCCGCCGACCCCCACGCCTGGCAGTCGGTCCCCAACGCCAAGGTCTACGTGACCGATATCGCCAATGCGCTGGCGGCGGCCGCCCCGGATGATGCGGAGTTCTTCCGGGTCCAGGCAAAAGCCTATCTGGAAAAGCTCGAAACGCTCGACCGCGAGGTCCGCGAGGCCGTGGCGAAAATCCCGCCAGAGCGGCGCAAGGTGATCTCGACCCATGACGCCTTCGGCTATTTTTCCGCCGAATACGGTATCCAGTTCATCGCCCCCCTGGGGGTCTCCACCGAAACCGAGCCGAGCGCACGCGACATCGCGGCCATCATCGGCCAGATCAAGGCCCAAAAAATACCGGCCGTGTTCCTGGAAAATATCAGCGACGACCGGCTGATCCGGCGGATCGCGGCCGAGACCGGCTCAAAAGTCGGCGGGACCCTGATTTCGGACGGTTTGACCGGCGAAAAGGGGCCTGCACCCACTTACATTGATATGGTCAGGCACAATATAAAGGCGCTGACCAGCGCGCTTGACCACTAGGGCAGGGGCCACCCCGCCTCGCGTCGCGCGAAAAGCCCGAAGTCCGGAGTTGTTATGTCTGAAGCGACCTCTCAGAAAATTCCCGTGACCGTCCTGACCGGCTATCTCGGTGCCGGCAAGACCACGCTCCTGAACCGCATCCTGTCGGAGAATCACGGTAAGAAATACGCCGTCATCGTCAACGAATTCGGCGAGATCGGCATCGACAACGACCTCATCATCGGCGCCGATGAGGAAGTGTTCGAGATGAATAATGGCTGCATCTGCTGCACCGTGCGCGGTGACCTCGTGCGCATCATGGACGGCCTGATGAAGCGCAAGGGCAAGTTCGACGCCATCATCGTCGAGACCACCGGCCTTGCCGATCCGGCGCCGGTCGCCCAGACCTTCTTCGTCGACGAGGACGTGCAGAAGAATGCGCGGCTCGATGCCGTGGTCACGGTGGCCGACGCCAAATGGCTGTCCGATCGGCTCAAGGACGCGCCCGAGGCCAAGAACCAGATCGCCTTTGCCGACGTCATCGTGCTGAACAAGACCGATCTCGTCAGCAAGGGCGAGCTTGCCGAGGTCGAAGCCCGCATCCGCGGCATCAATCCCTATGCGAAACTCCACCGCACCGAGCGCTGCTCGGTGGCCCTGGCCGACGTGCTCGACCGCGGCGCCTTCGATCTCGACCGCATCCTCGACATCGAGCCGGACTTCCTGGAGGCCGACGATCATGACCACGACCATGATCACCACCATCACGGCCACGATCACCACCACCATGATCACGGTCACGGCCTGAAGCACTATCACGACGAGGACATGCAGTCGCTGTCGCTCAAGACCGACAAGCCGCTCGATCCGAACGTGTTCATGCCCTGGCTGCAGAATTTGGTGCAGGTCGAGGGCGGCAAGATCCTGCGCTCCAAGGGCATCCTCGCCTTCCACGACGACGACGACCGCTACGTCTTCCAGGGCGTCCACATGATGCTGGAGGGTGACCACCAGCGGAAGTGGAAGGAGGGCGAGCCGCGCGAGAGCCGCCTCGTCTTCATCGGTCGCGAATTGCCGGAAGAAACCATCCGCAAGGGTTTTGAGAGCTGCATCGTCTCGTGATGAAAGAGTTTTCGCCGGCCCCCGATTCCGCCTCGATCGTCTCCGTCACCGATCGCGTCAAGCCTGTTACGCTCGGCATGGGCGTGACCTCGGTGCATTTCCTCAGGGATCGCGCCGCCTTCGTCGGCGGCGAGGAGAATGTCGCGTTCGTCGATGACAAGGGTAAGATCAGCACGGTCACTGTTCACAGCGGCGGCATTCTCTCCACCGCTTGCGACGGCAAGCGCCTGGTGATGGGCGGCGACGACGGCAAGGTCGTCTCGCTCGACGCCAAGGGCGAGGTGACGCTGCTCGCCACCGATCCCAAGCGACGCTGGATCGATGCGGTGGCGCTGCACGCGGACGGCTCCTACGCCTGGTCGGCCGGCAAGACGGCTTTCGTCAAGAGCGGCAAGTCCGAAGAGAAGTCGCTCGAGGTGCCCTCGACCGTCGGTGGGCTTGCGTTCGCGCCCAAGGGACTCCGGCTCGCAATCGCCCATTACAATGGCGCGACGCTGTGGTTTCCGAACATGGCGGGATCAGCCGAATTCCTGCCCTGGGCCGGCTCGCATCTCGGCGTCACCTTCAGCCCGGACAACAAATTCCTGGTCACCACCATGCACGAGGCGGCGCTGCATGGCTGGCGGCTTGCCGACAACAGGCATATGCGGATGACCGGCTATCCCGGCCGCGTCCGCTCGATGTCCTGGAGCGCGGGCGGCAAGGGGCTCGCGACCTCGGGCGCCGACACCGTCATCATTTGGCCGTTCGCCAGCAAGGATGGCCCGATGGGCAAGGAGCCCGCGATGCTCGCGCCGCTGCAGGCGCGGGTGTCGGTGGTCGCCTGCCATCCGAAGAACGACATCCTCGCCGCCGGCTACAGCGACGGCACCGTGCTGATGGTGCGGCTGGAGGATGGCGCCGAGATCCTGGTCCGCCGCAACGGCACGCCCCCTGTCGCAGCGATCGCCTGGAATGCGAAAGGCACGCTGCTCGCTTTCGCCGATGAAAATGGGGACGGCGGGCTTCTCGAGCTTTAATTCGTCATGGTTCCGGCCGTAGGGTGGGCAAAGGCGCCCTTGCGTCGTGCCCACGATTTCTCTCAGCGAAGCAAAAGTGATGGGCACGTCGCGCGAAGAGCGCGCCTTTGCCCACCCTACCGCGGCTGACATTCATGCGATTTCTGACGACCTTCCAGCTTGCTGATTTCCTCGACACGCTGGTCAGCCTGACCACGGCCTTCGTGCTGGGCACGCTGATCGGTGCCGAGCGGCAATATCGCCAGCGTACCGCGGGCCTGCGCACCAATGTGCTGGTCGCGGTCGGCGCGGCCGCCTTCGTCGATCTCGCCATGCAGCTGGACGGCGCCGACGGCGCGGTGCGGGTCATCGCCTATGTCGTCTCGGGCATCGGCTTCCTCGGCGCCGGTGTCATCATGAAGCAAGGCATGGACGTGCGCGGGCTCAACACCGCTGCGACGCTATGGGCTTCGGCCGCGGTCGGCTCCTGCGCCGGTGCCGATATGATCGCGCAGGCTGCAGCGCTGACCGTGTTCGTGATCGCCGGCAACACCATGCTGCGCCCCCTGGTCAACGCCATCAACCGCATCCCGCTGAACGAGAAGGCGCTGGAGGCGACCTATTATTTCAAGCTCGCGGTCGCCGCCGACGCACTGCCCGACATGCGCGACCGCCTCGTCGACAAGCTCGAAGGTGCGAAATATCCGGTGGCGGGTATCGAGGTCGTCGAGCTCGGCGAGGATATGCTGGAGATTGTCGCCAAGCTGGTCGCCAGCGCGGTCGACCCGAACGAGCTGAACGCGGCGGCGACCGATCTCCAGCATCTGCCCGGCGTCCGCCACGCGACGTGGGAAGTCAGCACGACGGAGTGAGCGCGGCGTTTTGGCGCGCAGGCTGCAGTTCCCCCTCGCCGGGAACGGAACCCTGGTCGGGCAATTTCGTTGATCCCGCGGACAAAGGCGGTGATCGACATGACAGTCAATGACAAGCGCAGACTGAAACTCGACCTTCTGATCGCCTGTTCGCTGTTCGCAGCAGGTGTCGTTATATCGGGCATATCGATCGCGCAGATCCGCGCCGAGAGCCGGATGCAGCTGGCGCAGGCGACACCGCCGCTTCAGGGCACGCCCTCTGACGAGCAGAGCAAGGTGCCCGCGGAAGCCAAGCCGGGCGGCGACCGGCCGACCACGCCGGCCCCCGAGCCGGCGCGGCCTGAGCCGCAGACACAAGGCGCGGCGACCAAGCCGGCACTGCCGCCGGCACCGGCCGAGAAGATCGCGCCGCCGATCGAGAAGAAGTAGCTGTCTGATAGACCAACGGTGTCATCGTCCGCGAAGGCGGACGATCCAGTATTTTCAGAGACCGTAGTGATTGAACCGAGACGCCGCGGCGTACTGGATGCCCCGCCTTCGCGGGGCATGACAGCTGTGGTGGGGCCGAAGCCCGCGCCCCTCAGCGCACCAGAATGTTCTTGAACTGCCAGGGATCGCTGGTGTCGATGTCTTCCGGAAACAGTCCCGGACGATCCGTCAGCGGCGTCCAGTCGGTGTAGAACCCCTTCACTGGGCCGAGATAGGGCAGCTGGATTTCCAACAGGCGATCGAAATCCATCTCGTCGGCTTCGACGATGCCTTCCTTCGGGTTCTCCAGCGCCCACACCATGCCGCCGAGCACGGCAGAGGTCACCTGCAGGCCGGTGGCATTCTGATAGGGTGCGAGCGCGCGGGTCTCTTCGATGGAGAGCTGCGAGCCGTACCAGTAGGCATTGTTGTCGTGGCCGAACAGCAGCACGCCGAGTTCGTCGATGCCGTCCACGATCTCGTTCTCGTCGAGGATGTGGTGCTTCTCCTGCATCTTCGCGGCGCGGCCGAACATCTCGTGCAGTGACAGCACGGCATCGTCGGCGGGGTGATAGGCATAGTGGCAGGTCGGCCGGTAGATCGCCTTGCCCGATGCGTCGCGCACCGTGAAGTAGTCGGCGATCGAGATCGACTCGTTGTGGGTGACGAGGAAGCCATATTGCGCGCCGCGGGTCGGGCACCAGGTGCGCACGCGCGTGTTGGCGCCGGGCTGCATCAGGTAGATGGCAGCGCCGCAGCCAGCTTCGTGGGTCCGCGCGTTCTCGGGCATCCATTTTTCATGGGTGCCCCAGCCGAGCTCTGACGGCTGCACGCCTTCCGACAGGAAGCCTTCGACCGACCAAGTGTTGACGAACACGTCGGGCTCTTTCGGCTTCTTCGAGCGCTGGGTGTCGCGTTCGGCAATGTGAATGCCCTTGATGCCGGCCTGCCGCATCAAATCCGCCCATTCGGCCTTGGTCTTCGGCTTGGGGGCATTGAGCTTCAGATCGGCGGCGACGTTGAGGAGCGCCTGCTTGACGAAAAAGGAGACCATACCGGGATTGGCGCCGCAGCAGGAGACCGCCGTGGTCGAGCCCGCGGGACGCGCGCGCTTGGCCGCCAGCGTGGCTTCGCGCAGGGCGTAATTGGAGCGCGCTTCCGGACCCTTCGAGGAGTCGAAATAGAAGCCTAGCCAGGGCTCGTTGACGGTGTCGATGTAGAGCGCGCCGAGCTCGTTGCAGAGCTCCATGATGTCGGTGGAGCCAGTGTCGACCGATAGATTGACGCAAAAGCCCTGGCCGCCGCCTTCGGTCAGCAGCGGGGTCAGCAACTCGCGGTAATTGTCCCGGGTCACGGCCTTCTGGATGAAGCGCACATTGTGCTTTTCGCAATGCGCCTTGCGGCCCTCGTCCTTGGGATCAATCACGGTGACGCGGGACTTGTCGTAGTCGAGATGCCGCTCGATCAGCGGCAACGTGCCTTTGCCGATGGAGCCGAAGCCGACCATGACGATGGGACCGGTGATCTTCGCGTAGATCTGCGAGGCGGGGCTCATGGGATGGTTTTCTCCGGAACGTGCTGGCAAACAAATGGTGAGGGGTGGATCAGGCGCTGCGGCGCTTGTCAGACGCTGCGGCGCTTGGCGGTGACTTCGATCTCGACCTTCATCTCGGGCTTGGCGAGGGCGCTGACGACCAGCAACGTCGCCGCCGGCCTGATGTCACCGAGGACCTCGCCGCAGACGGCGAAGTGGGCGTCGATGTAGCTGGCGTCGGTGACGTAGTAGGTCGCACGGACAATATCGGCCATCTCGAATCCGCCCTCTTTCAGGACAGCTTCGATGGTCTTGAAGCAGTTGCGTGACTGGCTCGTGACATCGGCCGGCATCGTCATCGTGGTGTAGTCATAGCCCGTGGTTCCCGCGACGAAGGCGAAATCGCCGTCGATCACGGCGCGGCTGTAGCCGACGGTCTTCTCGAGGGGAGAGCCGGTGGAGATGAGGCGACGGGACATGCTTCGGACCTCGACTGAAAGGCGTGTTTCGCGGGGTTAAAGGGCGTTTCTCGAGCCTGCGCAACCCCGAAAGATCAGGCGTCAGGACGGCGCAGCCAAGCGTTGCCGCTTTACGCGGCTTCGGTCGTCGCCATCATGGCAATCCCTCAGGCCGCGTGCGCATGGAGGGCGCGAAGGATCCTCCGTTTGGACAGGGGCGCGCCGGTCGGGACGATCATCCCCTCGGCGCCATCGAGCGCACCCGCCTGGAATTCGATCGCGAGCAGCCGGTCGCGCTCGAACGGGCCGGGCAGCGCCAGCGCGCCGGTCTTCTCGCCCGAGAAGCCGAAGCGGGCATAATAGGGGGCATCGCCGAGCAGGATGACGGCTTCATGCCCGCGCGCTCGGGCGGCGGCCAGCGCTTGATGCATCAGCGCGGCGCCGATCCCGAGCTCGCGGCAGGCAGGGTCCACCGCCAGCGGTCCGAGGACCAGAGCGGGCCTGCCTCCGGCGCTGACGTGCCACAGCCGCACGGTTCCCACGAGCTTGCCCTCGCGCACCGCCGACAGGGCAAGGCCTGTGGCGGGCGCGCGTCCGTCGCGCAGGCGCTGGCAGGTGCGGTCATGGCGGTTCTCGCCAAAGCAGGCATCCAGCAGCGCTTCACGGGCGGCGACGTCGACAGCACGTTCCGCACGGATCGCGAACGGAGCGGCTTTCGAGGTGAGGGCGATCTGTGGCTTCCGAAAAGCAGTCATGGCGCGTCAGTCCCCGCTTGAACCGGCGTGCGCGCAGCACGCCTGTCCAAGACGTCGTCAGATCGAACTGTCAGGGAGGAGCCGGCAAGCCGGCTCCCGGGTTCGTCAGGCCTCAGAGAAAGAGGCGGATCAGATATGGTACGTCCGCAGCGGCGGGATGCCGTTGAACGCCACCGACGAGTAGGTCGACGTATAGGCCCCGGTGCCTTCGATCAGCACCTTGTCGCCGATCTCGAGCGTGACGGGGAGCGGATACGGGCTCTTCTCGTACAGCACGTCGGCGCTGTCGCAGGTCGGACCCGCGAGCACGCACGGCGTCATGTCCGCGCCGTCATGACGGGTACGGATGGCGTAGCGGATCGACTCGTCCATCGTCTCGGCGAGACCGCCGAACTTGCCGATGTCCAGATAGACCCAGCGCACCTCGTCCTCGTCGCTCTTCTTCGAGATGAGCACGACCTCGGATTCGATGATGCCGGCGTTGCCCACCATGCCGCGGCCCGGCTCGATGATGGTCTCCGGAATCTGGTTGCCGAAGTGCTTGCGCAGCGCGCGGAAGATCGAGCGGCCGTAGGTCACGACCGGCGGCACGTCCTTCAGGTACTTGGTCGGAAAGCCGCCGCCCATGTTGACCATGGACAGGTTGATGCCGCGCTCGGCGCAGTCGCGGAACACCTGCGAGGCCATCGCCAGCGCACGGTCCCACGCCTTCACCTTGCGCTGCTGCGAGCCGACATGGAACGAGATGCCGCACGGCTCCAGGCCCAGGCGCTTGGCAACGTCGAGCACCTCGACGGCCATTTCCGGGTCGCAGCCGAACTTGCGCGACAGCGGCCACTCGGCGCCGGCGCAGTCATAGAGGATGCGGCAGAACACCTTCGCGCCGGGTGCGGCACGGGCGACCTTCTCGACTTCGGCGGCGCAATCCACGGCGAACAGCCGGATGCCGAGCGCGAAGGCGCGCGCGATGTCGCGCTCCTTCTTGATCGTGTTGCCGAAGGAGATGCGGTCGGGCGTCGCACCCGCGGCCAGCGCCATCTCGATCTCGGCGACCGTCGCGGTGTCGAAGCAGGAGCCCATGGATGCCAGCAGCGCCAGCACTTCCGGTGCCGGGTTCGCCTTGACGGCGTAGAACACGCGGCTGTCGGGCAGCGCCTTGGCGAAGGTCTGGTAATTGTCGCGCACGACCTCGAGGTCGACGACGAGGCACGGCTCGGTGTCGAGGCCATCCTTGCGGCGGTTGCGCAGGAATTCCTGGATACGTTCGGTCATAGCACTCTCCAAAGCGGCCCCAGCGACGGAGCTCGTTCAAAGTGGTTCTCGGACGAGGGTGCTACGCCGCTGCCGCACGATGGAGACGCGACAGGGCAAAGACCCCTAGACCGAATTGTGCTGCCGTGGATTGGTTGGGAATTTCCCGCCCGCACACCTGGCAATGAAGGACAAGCCTTTTCAGTAGCCCGCGCCGGCGTTGGAATGCCGGTAGAGACCAAAAAAGCCCGATCCGTCGTTGCTTTAAGTCGCGTCCCCCGTTGAGAGCGGGGTGCGCCGGTTCGCCTCCGGCTGCCAGTCACGGTTGCAAAGAGCGAAGTCACCTTCGACAAGGCATCTCTTTGAGAGAGATGCTGGACGCTCCGGGTTTGCTTCTTCGTCCGACCTTCAGGCCTTGCGACCTTCCGTCTTCCGACTTCCGCACTTCCGAAGAGCCCCTCGGCTTCTTCACCCCTTGGCGGCTGTCCGGCCTCTTGTCCGGATACCTACCGACTGACACACGACCACAGGCACGTGCGAAATTGGGCAAGAGCGCACATAAGCGTTTTGAATCAGCTTCGCAAGAATTTTTTTAGGCTGAGAACAGAATTGCCTAACATCTGCTTGCGCGGTGTTGCGCGAGCGACGCGGAAGATGAACACGCGTTAAGTTTTCTGCGGCAGCGCGCGCGTCTCTCGCGCGCGAGAAGCGTCAGCGGCGCTTCGTGAAGGGCTCGACACGCTGGGCCGCGCGGATGAACGCGGTCATCACGAGCACACCGAGCGCGAACAGCACGGCCTGCAGGATGTGCGTGCCCTGGTCGCCGAGGCCGAACAGGATCGCGAGCGCCCAGCCGCCGGCGAAGGCCGCGCCGAACACCTCCGCACCGATCAGGATGGCGGCGCTGATGACGGTGATGACGCTTGGCCAGGCGATCTGACGGGACGAGGAGGAAGGCGCGTTCATGAGCTCAGGGATCCCTAGTCTGTCGAGGGCCGCAATCTCCCCGAAAAGGCGGCCGGGAGCAAGGGCAAATGGCCCAAAAAAGCCCTATCGCGTGCTATAGCTGGCCGCAACAATTGAGCCACGAAATCGGGACTTGTGATGTCAGAACCCCGCCAAATTACGGACTCCGAGACCAACCCGCTGCTGAAGGCCTGGGTGACGCCGTTTGCGACCCCGCCGTTCGACGAGATCAAGCCCGAGCACTTCCTGCCGGCCTTCGAGCAGGCCTTCGCCGACCACTCCGCCGAGATCGCGGCGATCACCAACGATCCGGCGGCGGTCGACTTCGCTAACACCATCACGGCGCTGGAGCGCTCGGGCAAGCTGCTGAGCAAGGTGGCGGCCGTGTTCTACGACCTCGTCTCGGCGCATTCCAACCCGGCCATCCTGGAGATCGACAAGGAGGTCTCCCTGCGGATGGCACGGCACTGGAATCCGATCATGATGAACGCCGTGCTGTTCGGCCGCATCGCCCAGCTGCACGAGAACCGCGCCAATCTGGACCTGGCTCCGGAGCAGCTTCGCCTGCTGGAGCGCACCTACACCCGCTTCCACCGCGCCGGCGCCGGCCTCTCCGAGGAGGCCAAGATGCGGATGGCGGAGATCAACGAGCGGCTCGCCCAACTCGGCACCAGCTTCAGCCATCATCTGCTCGGCGATGAGCAAGACTGGGTCATGGAGCTGGGAGAGGCCGACCGCCAGGGCCTGCCGGAGAGCTTCGTCGCCAGCGCCAAGGCTGCGGCAGAAGAGCGCGGCATGGAAGGCAAGGCCATCGTCACGCTGTCGCGCTCCTCAGTCGAACAGTTCCTGAAGAGCTCCGCCCGGCGTGATCTGCGCGAGAAGGTCTACAAGGCTTTCACCGCGCGGGGCGACAACGGCAATGCCAACGACAACAATGGAACCATCGTCGAGGTCCTCAAGCTGCGTGAAGAGAGCGCCAAGCTGCTGGGCTATCCGACCTTCGCCGCTTACCGGCTGGAGGACTCCATGGCCAAGACGCCGGATGCGGTCCGGAGCCTTTTGGAGCGGGTCTGGAAGCCGGCCAGAGCGCGGGCGCTCGCCGACCGCGACGACATGCAGGCGCTGATCACGGAAGAGGGCGGCAATTTCAAGCTCGCTCCCTGGGACTGGCGCTTCTACGCCGAGAAGCTGCGCCTTCAGCGCGCCAATTTCGACGATGCCGCGATCAAGCCGTATCTGTCGCTCGACCAGATGATCGCCGCCGCCTTCGACTGCGCCACGCGCCTGTTCGGTATCACCTTCAAGGAGCGCAAGGACGTTCCGGTCTGGCATCCCGACGTCCGGGTCTGGGAGGTCAAGGGCCCCGACGGCAAGCACAAGGCGCTGTTCTATGGCGACTACTTCGCCCGGCCGTCGAAGCGCTCCGGCGCCTGGATGACCTCGCTGCGCGACCAGCAGAAGCTCGACGGCGATGTTGCGCCGCTGGTTCTCAATATTTGCAATTTTGCCAAGGGCGCCGGCGGCGAGCCTTCGCTGCTGTCGCCCGACGATGCCCGCACCCTGTTCCACGAGTTCGGCCACGGCCTGCACGGCATGCTCTCCAACGTGACCTATCCGTCGCTGTCGGGCACCTCCGTGTTCACCGATTTCGTCGAGCTGCCGTCGCAGCTCTACGAGCACTGGCAGGAGCGGCCCGAGGTGCTGCAGAAGTTCGCCCGCCACTACCAGACCGGCGAGCCGCTGCCGGACGAGCTGTTGCAGCGGTTCCTGGCCGCGCGAAAATTCAACCAGGGCTTTGCCACGGTCGAATTCGTCTCCTCGGCCCTGGTCGATCTCGAATTCCACACCCAGCCGGCCGAAGCGGCGCAGGATGTCCGCGCCTTCGAAAAGAAGGAGCTGGAGAAGATCGGCATGCCCGAGGAGATCGCGCTGCGTCACCGGCCCACCCAGTTCGGTCACATCTTCACCGGCGACCATTATGCCGCCGGCTATTACAGTTACATGTGGTCGGAGGTGATGGACGCCGACGCCTTCGGCGCCTTCGAGGAGGCCGGTGACATCTTCGACCCCGCCGTCGCCAAGCGCCTGCACGACGACATCTACGCCTCGGGCGGATCGGTCGATCCCGAGGCCGCCTATGAGGCGTTCCGCGGCCGCCCGCCGGAGCCCGACGCGCTGCTGCGCCGGCGCGGCCTGCTCGATGACGCGAAGGCGGCCTGATGGGCATGCGCGCCCTGTTCGGATCGCTGCTTGCCGCCGGCCTGTCGCTCGCGGCAGGCACGGCGCAGGCCCATCCGCATGTCTGGATCACCGCGACCAGCGAGCTGCTCTACGCGGCCGACGGCTCCATCACCGGCGTCCGCCACGCCTGGACGTTTGATGACATGTTCTCGTCCTATGCGGTGCAGGGGCTCGAGAGCAAGACCAAGGGCGCCTATACGCGCGAGGAGCTTGGGCCGCTGGCGCAGACCAACGTCGAGTCGCTCAAGGAATACGCCTACTTCACCTTCGCGCGAGCGGACGGCAAGAAGGAGCGATTCCAGGAGCCGGTCGACTATTTCCTCGACTACAAGGATACGGTCCTGACCCTGCACTTCACGCTGCCGCTGAAGAACCCGGTCAAGTCCAAGCAGCTGGTGCTCGAAGTGTTCGACCGCTCTTTCTTCATCGACTTCCAGATGGCCAAGGAGAGCCCGGTGAAACTGGTGGGCGCGCCCGCCGGCTGCCAGATGAAGCTGGAGCGCCCGAGCGACGGCACCGCGAGCGCGCAGAAGCTCAACGAGCAGACCTTCATGAACGGCGAGAACTCGAATTTCGGCATGATGTTCGCCAACAAGATCACGGTGGATTGCCCTTGATCGGCCGTCTTCGCTCTCCGCTCGCCTGCGGGCTTCTTGTCTGCGCCGCCGTCTTCCTCGTCATGGGCGTGGCTGATGCGGCGCTTCACGATGTCTTCGCGCAAAATCCCTTTGGCGCGCCGCGCCCGGCGCAGGCGGCCCAGCCCGAGGCCAGCGGCCTCATCGGCTGGCTGCTGGCCAAACAGTCGGAATTCTATCGCCAGATGTCGGCAACCATTCGCGCCGCCAAGTCCGACGGCTCGGCGGTGTGGACGCTGCTCTTCATCTCGTTTGCCTACGGCATCTTCCACGCCGCCGGCCCCGGCCACGGCAAGGCAGTGATCGCCTCCTATCTCGTCGCCAACCGCGAGACCGCGCGGCGCGGCATCGCGCTGTCGTTCGCCTCGGCGCTGATGCAGTCGCTGGTGGCGATCCTCATCGTCGGCATTTCTGCCTGGGTGCTGAATGCGACGGCCAAGACCATGTGCAAGGCGGAAGGGGCGATCGAGATCGCGAGTTACGCCCTGATCGCGCTGTTCGGGCTGCGCCTCGTCTGGGTCAAGGGCCGCATTTTCATCCGGGCGCTGCAGGCGGCCCAGCCGGTGCCGGCGATCGCCGGCGTGCCGCATCATCACGATCACGGTCATCACCATCATCACGATGCCCACGATCATCACGATCACGGTTATGATCATGCCCACCACGGGCATGACCACGTCCATGACGAGCATTGCGGTCATTCCCATGGCCCCACGCCGAGCGAGCTCGCCGGCCCCGGTGGCTGGCGGCGCGGCTTCGCTGCGATCCTGACCGTCGGCATCCGCCCCTGTTCGGGCGCGATCCTGGTGCTGGTGTTCGCGCTCGCCCAGGGCCTGTTCTGGGCCGGCATCGCCGCCACCTTCCTGATGGGATTAGGCACCGCGATCACGGTCGCGGCCATCGCGGTCGTCGCCGTCTCCGCCAAGGACATCGCCGCCCGCCTCAGCGCAGGGCGCGACGGCGGCGGCGCGCTGTTCATGCGCGGCATCGAATTCGCGGCTGCTGGCGTCGTGCTGCTGTTTGGCGCGGGCCTGTTGTTCGGCTACATCGCGGCCGAGCGGACGACGTGTTTCTAGGCGAAGGTCTCGTAGCCCGGCTGGCGCGCAGCGCAATCCGGGACAGTGCCGCCGTGGAAAGACCCCGGATTACGCTTTGCTCCATCCGGGCTACGGTCGCAAACCTCACACCGGCAGAAACCGCTTCAGCGCCGGCATGAAGAAGATCCCAAGATTGATCGCAAAGCCGATGCTCCAGAGGATCGAGCGCAGCGTCGGGCGGTTGCCGAGATAGGTCAGCACATAGGCAAGGCGCACGATGAGGAAGAGGGCCGCGAGCTCGTCGATCAGCCGCTGCGGCGAATCCCTGAATTCGGCGAGCAGCACCGCGAAGGCGAAGAACGGGAAGGTCTCGATGCCGTTCTGGTGCGCGCCGAGCGCGCGCTGCGAGAGCGCGTCCTCGTAGAAGGCGGGGTCGCGTGGCCGGGAATTGTCGAAGCGGCGAAACCTGATCCATTTGATCGAGCCGATCGTCGACAGATAGAGCAGCAGCGCTCCAAAGACGCACCATTCCGCGAGTGTCATCTTTGCCTCCCCTGCCTGGGTGCGACCCTAGCGAAACCGGCCTCATCTTGACAAGTTCGGACCAACGCGCGACCCACAGAGCCATGACCAGTGTCGTCCCCATCGAGGCCGCGAGACCGGCCGCCCAATCCGCCTTGCCGCGCGCTGGCGTGCTCCTGATCAATCTCGGAACGCCCGACACGGCCGATGCGCCCGGCGTGCGGGTCTACCTGAAGGAGTTCCTCTCGGACGCCCGCGTCATCGAGGACCAGGGCCTGGTCTGGAAGTTCGTGCTGAACGGCATCATCCTGCGCAGCCGCCCCCGCACCAAGGCGCTCGACTACCAGAAGATCTGGAACACCGAGAAGAACGAGTCGCCGCTGAAGACCATCACGCGGTCGCAGAGCGACAAGCTGGCCGCCGCCCTGTCGGACCGGGCCCACGTCGTGGTCGACTGGGCGATGCGCTACGGCAATCCCTCGATCAAGTCGGGCATCGACGCACTGATCGCGAAAGGCTGCGAGCGCATCCTGGCGGTCCCGCTCTATCCGCAATATTCCGCCTCGACCTCGGCGACGGTCTGCGACGAAGTGTTCCGCGTGCTCGCCCGTTTGCGTAACCAGCCGACGCTGCGGGTGACGCCGCCTTATTACGAGGATGCGGCCTATATCGAGGCGCTTGCCGTCTCGATCGAGACGCATCTGGCAACCCTGTCCTTCAAGCCGGAGCTGATCGTGGCGTCGTTCCACGGCATGCCGAAATCCTATGTCGACAAGGGCGACCCCTATCAGCAGCACTGCATCGCCACCACCGAAGCGCTGCGTCGCCGGCTCGGCATGGACGAGACCAAACTGCTGCTGACCTTCCAGTCGCGCTTCGGCAATGCCGAGTGGCTCCAGCCTTACACCGACAAGACTATGGAGCGGCTCGCGAAGGAAGGCGTGCGCCGCCTCGCGGTGGTGACGCCGGGCTTTTCCGCCGACTGCCTGGAGACGCTCGAGGAGATCGCGCAGGAGAACGCCGAGATCTTCAAGCACAATGGTGGCGAGCAGTTTTCTGCGATCCCCTGCCTCAACGACAGCGACCCGGGCATGGACGTGATCCGCACCCTGGTGCTGCGTGAGCTCCAGGGCTGGATCTGATGGGCGTCCCATGAACCGCCGAGAGTGTCTGGCGTTTCTTGGGATGATCGCGGCGCTGCCGGTCCCAGTCCTGGCGCAACAACCGAACGCGGCACGTCGGCTTGGCGTGCTCTCGGTCACGGCTGCCGATGATGCGATCGGCCAGACGCGCAGCATGGTCCTGCTCGAGGCGCTCGCCGGACATGGCCTGAAAGAGCGCGACAACCTCAAGATCGACTGGCGCAGTGGTGGCGGGGACCGCGCGCGCATCGCGCGGCTCGCCGACGAGCTGATCGCGCTCAGGCCCGACGTCCTGCTGGCGGTCGGCACGCCTTCGGTCGAGGAGCTGCGCCAGCGCACCACCACGATCCCGATCGTGTTCGCCGTCGTCACCGATCCCGTCAGCCAGGGCTTTGTCGAAAACCTCGCGCATCCCGGCGGCAACGTCACCGGCTTTACCGATTACGACGGCCCGTTGGCCGGCAAATGGCTGGAGATGCTGACGCAGGTCACGCCAAAGGTGTCTCGCGTCTTCGTCGTCTACAATCCCGCCACCGCCCCGTTCGCGCCGCTGATGCTGCGCACGATCGAGGACGCCGCACGGACCCTTCAGGTGACGGTCGAGCCCGCGCCGGTGCATGACGCCGTCTCCATAGCAGCGCTGGCGTCGCGGAGGGACGGCGGCCTTCTGATCCTGCCGGACTTCTTCACCATGGCCAATCGCGGCCAGCTTCTGGCGGCGATCGCGCAGGCGCGCGTGCCGGCGGTGTTCTGGAGCCGCACCTTCGTCGAGGAGGGCGGGCTGATGTCCTACAGCACAGACAGCGCCGAGCAGCTCCGCCGCGCCGCGGACTATATCGACCGCATTCTGAAGGGCGCGCGGCCAGCCGACCTGCCAGTGCAGAACCCCACCAAGTTCGAGCTAGCGGTCAACCTCAAGGCCGCTAGGGAGTGCGGCGTCACACTTCACCCGGGCCTCATCGCCCTCGCGAATGACGTGATCGAATGAAATCGTCTAACGTGCGCCTTCAGATTCGTTAATTTTCGCCGCTAGGTTTCCGCTGCACGCTTCCAAGGGCCCGCTACAAATACATATCTTGATCCTTCCCCGTTTGGATGACTTGTGCAGAATTGGATCGATACCGACGTGAATTGCGACCGCTGAACCGGTAGGGTTGCGCTCCCGACCAATGACGGCGCGGCAAGGAGCTTTTTCCTGCCTTGGAGGAAATATGAGCGGTTTCGACATTTTTGCGATTGTTCTGGTGTTGCTCGTCATCGTCACGCTGGTTGCCGGCGTGAAGACGGTGCCGCAGGGCTATGACTGGACCATCGAGCGGTTCGGCAAATACACGCAGACGCTGAGCCCCGGGCTCAATCTGATCGTGCCCTCTTTCGATCGCGTCGGCCGCAAGATCAACATGATGGAGCAGGTGATCGACATCCCCGAGCAGGAGGTCATCACCAAGGACAACGCCACGGTAACGGTGGACGGCGTTGCCTTCTACCAGGTATTCGACGCCGCGAAGGCGAGCTACGAGGTCGCCAATCTGACCCAGGCGATCACGGTCCTGACCATGACCAACATCCGTTCGGTGATGGGATCGATGGATCTCGACCAGGTGCTGTCGCACCGCGACGAGATCAACGAGCGCCTGCTGCGCGTCGTCGACGCCGCGGTGTCGCCCTGGGGCGTCAAGGTCAACCGCATCGAGATCAAGGACATCGTGCCGCCCGCCGACCTCGTCGAAGCCATGGGCCGGCAGATGAAGGCCGAGCGCGTCAAGCGCGCCGACATCCTCGCCGCCGAAGGCCAGCGCCAGTCCGAGATTTTGCGCGCCGAGGGCGCCAAGCAGGGCCAGATCCTCCAGGCCGAAGGCCGCCGCGAGGCCGCCTTCCGCGACGCCGAGGCGCGCGAGCGTCTGGCCGAGGCCGAAGCCAAGGCGACGCTGGCGGTGTCGGAAGCGATCGGCAAGGGCGACGTCGCCGCGTTGAACTATTTCATCGCCGACAAATATATCAAGGCGTTCGGCCAGTTCGCGGACGCGCCGAACCAGAAGATCATCATGCTGCCGATGGAAGCAACCTCCATGCTGGGCTCGCTCGCCGGCATCGGCGAGATCGCAAAGGCAACGTTCGGCGAAAGCGCCGCCTCCGCAGCCGCCGCCGCGCGCCGCACCGGCTCGGTGCCGACGACAGGCAGCACGCCGCCGGCGGTGCCGCCGCGGCAGGGATAGTCACCGGCGCATGTCCCTCCGCACGGGGGCATGCACCATGATGGAAGGTCGTGTCATGACCGACATGTTCGTATCGCTCGGCAGCTGGAATTGGCTCATCTTCGGCTTCATCCTGATGGCGCTGGAGGTGCTGGCGCCGGGCATATTCCTGTTCTGGCTCGGGCTCGCCGCGCTGCTCGTCGGCCTGATCTCGTTCACCGTCGTCATATCGTGGCAGATCCAGCTCGTGATGTTCGCGGTGTTTGCCGCCGCCGCCGTGCCGATATGGCGCCGCCTTGCACGGCCGAAGCCGGAAGCAAGCGCCAGCCCGTTCCTCAACAAGCGAACCGAGGCACTGCTCGGCCGCGAGTTCACCCTGGAGAAGCCGATCATCGACGGCAGCGGCACCGTGCGCATCGGCGACACCGTGTGGCGCGTCGCAGGTCCGGATACGCCGGCGGGGACGCGGGTGAAGGTGGTGCAGGTCGACGGTGCGAACCTGACCGTGGCGGCGGCGTAGCCGTCTCTTACCCTCCCCTGGAGGGGGAGGGTCGATCGCGCGTAGCGCGAGCGGGGTGGGGTGATCTCTCAACACGGGCGCTGCCGCGGTGGAGAGACCGTCACCCCACCCCGTCTCACATTTCGCTACGCTCCATGTGAGCCGACCCACGGGCGAGCTTCGCTCGTCCCGGACCCCTCCAGGGGAGGGTAAGAAAAAGCGCTACCCCTTCCACCTCTCCGCAAACCGGTGCAGCGGCATGACCATCTCGCACAATTCCCGCCCGAGCGGCGTCAGCCCATAGCCTCCGCCTTCCCCCAGCTCCACGAACCCCGCCTCGCGCAACTCCGTCAGCCGCGCTTGCAGCACGGTCGGTGAGGCCTCGTCGCAGGCAGTGCGCAATGCGCGGGAGGTGAGGGGCTCGCCGCGCAACTCCCACAATATTCGCAGGCTCCAGCGCCGGCCGAGCAGGTCCAGCAGCGCCATGATCGGCCGCCCGGTGCGCGAGCCGCGGACGCTTCCTGATGCTGCCTGTTTTGCCATCGCCCCGCCCCCTTGCGCCGTGCTACAGATAGTGTAGCGTATAGCTACAATAAATGTAGCAAAGGAGGCGGCCGATGTCCCAATCCACGCCGCGCATTGCCCCGCTCACCCCGCCTTATCCCCCGGAGATCCAGGCGCAGTTCGACCGCATCATGCGCGGCGCCGCGCCGCTGGTGCTTTTCCGGGTGATGGCAGGCCATGCCCGCGCCTGGGACAAGTTTCGCGCCGGCGGCCTGCTCGATCCCGGCCCGCTCTCCCTGCGCCAGCGCGAAATCGTCATCGACCGCACCTGCGCGCTGAACAGATGCGAGTATGAATGGGGCGTGCATGTCGCGGTTTTCGCCGGGCCGGCGAAGCTCGCCGAAGACGAGGTGCGTGCCACCGTGCAGGGCGATGCGACGTCACCGTGCTGGTCGCCGGCCGAACAGGCGCTGATCGCAGCGGTCGACGCGCTGCATCACCGCGCGACGTTCAGCGACGAAGAGTTCGCCGCGCTCTCCGCGCATTACGACGAGGCGCAGATCCTGGAGATCATGCTGCTGTGCGGCTTCTATCGCACGGTGTCGTATCTGGCGAACGGGCTGCGGCTGCCGCTGGAGGAGAACGCGGCGCGATTTCCGGCGGTGGACTCCCTCGCCCCGCAAGCGGGGAGAGGCGAAGAAATTACGCCACGCCGGCCCTCAGCAGATCGTGCAGATGCACGATGCCCACCACCTTGCCCGCCTCGGTCACGACCAGCGTCGTGATCTTGCTAGTGTTCAGCACTTCGATCATCTCGGTGGCGAGCATGGACGGCGGCACGGTCTTCGGCTGCTTCGTCATGATCTCGTCGACCGACGCCGTCAGCAAATCGGGCCGCATGTGGCGGCGCAGGTCGCCGTCGGTGATGATGCCCGCGACCTCGTTCGCTTCGTTGACGATGCAGACGCAGCCGAGGCCCTTGGCCGACATCTCGACCACGGCCTCCGACATCTTGGTGCCCAGGGGCTTGACCGGAATCTCGGCGCCGGTGCGCATGTAGTCGCGGACGAATTTCAGCATCGCGCCCAGCTTGCCGCCAGGGTGGAAATGCGCGAACTCCAGCGCGGTGAAGCCGCGGCCTTCGAGCAGCGCGATCGCGAGGGCATCGCCGATCGCGGCCTGCATCAGGGTCGAGGTGGTCGGCGCCAGATTGTGCGGGCAGGCCTCGCGCGCCTTCGGCAGCTCGATCACGAGGTCCGCGGCTTGTCCCAGCGAGGACGCCGCGTTCGACGTCACCGCGATCATGGGAATGGCGAACCGCGCCGAGTAGTTCACGAGGTTCTTCATCTCCGGCTGCTCGCCGGACCAGGACAGCGCCATGATGACGTCGTCGGTGGTGATCATGCCGAGGTCGCCATGGCCGGCCTCCGCGGCATGCACGAAGAAGGCCGGCGTGCCAGTCGAGGCCAGCGTTGCGGCGATCTTGCGCCCCATATGGCCCGACTTGCCGAGCCCGGTGACGATGACGCGGCCCTTGGCGTTGCGGATCAGATCGACCGCCTTGACAAACGTTTCGCCCAGCGGGCCGCGCAGGGCGGCTGCGAGCGCGTTGATGCCGCCGCTCTCCGTCTCCAGCGTGCGGAGCGCGGATTCGACGCTGTCGGGGATGGGGCCGGATGATTGGGTCATCAGCGGTTTCGAACTCGGCATGTTCTGGTCCAGGGAGGAGGGGGCGTTTGCCCGGTCGGCGCCTCATTAGCACGCCGCGGCGGTGGAGGCGACGAGCGCGCCTAAGCCCTCAACCGGTCATTAACCATAATTGTTTTAACTCCATTAACGATGGTTCCCGCCAGCCGGCGGAGGTCACCGTGAAAGTGTTTGATTTCGTTGGAGTTATTCCATCGTGGGGTCGTCTCCAGGCACCGGCCGGAGCAAACGCGCGCAGTTCCTGCGCGCGGCTTTGCCGTGCCTTGCGCCGGGTCTTGCGCTGACGGCCCTCACAAGCGTGCCCGCGGCCGGCCAGAGCCTCACGTCCGATCTGTTCAATCCCAACCGCGGCGGCTTCGCCGCGCCCGAGACGCTGCCGACGCGCCGCACGGCAGGCGTGCCGCAGGCGCCGTCGGATGCGTTGCCGGCACTGCCCGATCAAGGTGCCGATCCGCGCAAACGCCAGCAGACGCCGGCGACCTCGCGCGTCGGTCAGGTCCCGACCTACGGACTGCCCGCCGCCACTGGCGCGAGCGCCTCCGGCTATGATTCGCTCAACCGCAAGCGACAGCAACCCAAGCTCTATCCGGGCCAGCCGAAGCCGAAGCGCGCCGCCGGGCCCGGCTCGCCGGTGCCGACCACGGCGCCGCCGCCCTCGACGCTCGGCCTGCCCAGAATCGCGCCGCCGCCATCCGCGTCCGCCAACAAGGCGCCGGTGCCGGCGGCGATGGCGGGCACCGTGCCCGGCCAGCCGCTGCGCCGCCGCCTCAAGGCGGATGACGATGCGTTCGGAGCCGTCGGCGACTATGCCGGCAGCTTCCTGATCAAGGGCGGGCTCGAGCTCTCCACCGGCTACGACAGCAATCCGACGCGTCTCAACAAGCCGGTGGGATCGCCAGTCTATGTCGTTGCGCCTGATCTGCTGGTGATGTCCGACTGGGAGCGCCACGCGCTGGTCGCTGACCTGCGCGGCTCGTTCTCCGGCTACACCAACAACATGCCGGCGACGATCAACGGTTTTGCCTCGCCTTCGCCGGTCGAGGCCGATCGTCCCGACTTCACCGGCCATGTCGACGGCCGCCTCGACGTCGACCGCGATCTCAAGCTGACCTCGCAGCTGCGCCTGCGGCTCGCCACCGACAATCCCGGCAGCCCGAACGTGCAGGCCGGCCTGCAGAAATATCCGGTTTACGCCGCCTATGGCACCACCGTCGGCTTCGACCAGACCTTCAATCGTTTCCAGGTCGCCGCCGGCGCCACGGTCGATCGCACCGCCTACACGGACTCCAAGCTCACCGACGGCTCGACCTTCAGCAACGGCGATCGCGATTTCAACCAGTATGGCGGCATCGGCCGCTTCTCCTACGACCTCAAGCCGGGACTGAAGCCATTCGTCGAGATCCAGGGCGACACCCGCGTCCACGACCAGGCCGCCGACCGCAACGGCTATTTCCGCGATTCAAACGGCGGCTACGCCAAGGTCGGCTCGTCCTTCGAATTCTCGCGCATCCTCACCGGCGAAATCTCGGTCGGCTATTCCGCGCGCAACTACACCGACCCGCGCCTCAGCCAGCTCGCAGGGTTTCTGACCACGGGCTCGCTGATCTGGAATGCGAGCGGCCTCACCACGGTGAAATTCTTCACCGACACGCAGATCGCCGAGACCACCATCCCTGGCTCCTCCGGCGTGCTGGTGCGCACCTACTCGGCCGAAGTCGACCACGACTTCCGCCGCTGGCTCACCGCCGTCGGCAAGTTCACCTACGGCACGCTCGACTACCAGGGCCAGAACCGCAACGACAAGACCTACTCGTTCGAGAGCAATCTGATCTACAAGCTCAACCGCAACATCTGGGTCAAGGGCACGCTGCGCCATGACATCCTGGACTCGAACCAGCCGGGCTCGAGCTCGCAGGGGACGGTGGTGATGGTGGGGGTGAGGCTGCAGAATTGAGGGCTGCGGTGAGGCGCGTTTGAGCGCATGCGGCTTGGTTCGGCTCCGCTCTCGCCACTTACTCCGCTGTCATGCCCCGGCTCGACCGGGGCATCCAGTACGCCGCGGCCTATCCGTATACGTTAGATGTCTCTAGAATACTGGATCGCCCGGTCAAGCCGGGCGATGACAACGTTTGCTGACCGGCGGCGGAGCAAAAAGCTCAGCGCGGCAGATCCGTCTTCCCCATCAAAAACGTGTCGATCGACCTTGCGCACAGCCGGCCCTCGCGGATCGCCCACACCACCAGCGACTGGCCGCGGCGCATGTCGCCGGCGGTGAACACGTTCGGACGCGAGGTCTGGTAGTCCAGCGTGTTGGCCTTGACGTTGCCGCGCGGGTCGAGCTCGACGGCGAGCATCTTGAGCAGGCCCTCGTGCACGGGATGGACGAAGCCCATGGCGAGCAGGACGAGCTCGGCCTCTAACTCGAACTCGGTGCCGGCAATCGGCTTGAACTTGTCGTCGACGTGCACGCAGTGCAGCTTCTTGACCTGGCCGTTCTCGCCGGAAAACTTCTGGGTCAGCACGGCGTATTCGCGCACTGCGCCTTCGGCCTGGCTTGAGGACGTCCGCATCTTCAGCGGCCAATTCGGCCAGGTCAGGCCCTTGTTCTCGCGCTCGGGCGGGGCGGGCATGATCTCGAGCTGGGTCACGGACAGCGCGCCCTGGCGCAGCGAGGTGCCGATGCAGTCTGATCCGGTGTCACCGCCGCCGATGACGACGACGTGCTTGCCGCCGGCCAGGATCTCCTTGACGCCGTTCAGCGGCTCGCTGGCGACGCGGCGGTTCTGCTGCGGCAGGAAGTCCATGGCGTAGTGGATGCCTGACAGCTCGCGGCCGGGAATCGGCAGGTCGCGCGGGGCTTCCGCGCCGCCGGTCAGCGCCACCGCGTCATACTCGTTGAGCATCTCGCGCGGATCGACATTGCCGTCGACGCCGACATGGCTGTTGTAGTGGAACGTGACGCCTTCGCCCTCCATCTGCTTGACGCGGCGGTCGATGACACCCTTCTCCATCTTGAAGTCGGGGATGCCGTACCGCAGCAGGCCGCCGGCCTTGGCGTACTTCTCGAACAAATGCACGTCGTGGCCGGCGCGCGCGAGCTGCTGGGCGCAGGCCATGCCGGCCGGGCCCGAGCCGATCACCGCGACCTTCTTGCCGGTCTTGACCGCTGCGACCTCAGGCTTCAGCCAGCCATTGTCCCAGGCGCGGTCGACGATCGCGCATTCGATGGTCTTGATGGTGACGGGGTTGTCGTCGATGTTGAGCGTGCAGGAGGCTTCGCACGGCGCCGGACAGATGCGCCCCGTGAACTCGGGGAAATTGTTGGTCGAGTGCAGATTGCGCGAGGCTTCTTCCCAATTGCCCTGGTAGACGAGGTCGTTCCAGTCGGGGATCTGGTTGTTGACCGGGCAGCCGGGCGTGCCGGGCGCGACCGAGCCGGTGCCGTGGCAATAGGGAATGCCGCAATTCATGCAGCGCGCGGCCTGGTCGCGCGTTTCCTTCTCGGTCAAGGGAACGACGAACTCGTTGTAATGCTTCACGCGTTCGGCGACCGGGGTGTACTTGCGGTCGTGCCGTTCGATTTCCAGAAAACCCGTGATCTTGCCCATTAAACCCGAAGTCCCTGCCGCTTAAGTTCTTTGTTCTCTCACTCCTCATCCTGAGGAGCGGCGCGCTCTTCGCGCCGCGTCTCGAAGGATAGAGGCCCGGATGGTGGTCTCATGGTTCGAGGCGGCGCTTTCCGCGCCTCCTCACCATGAGGGCTTTCTCTTACGCCCCGATCGCGATTTTCGGCTCGGCGTCCGCGTTGGCGGCCATCTCGCGCAGCGCGCGCCGGTATTCGACCGGCATCACCTTGCGGAATTTGGGCAGCCATTCCTTCCAATTGGCAAGGATGTCGGCGGCGCGCTTGGAGCCGGTGGCTTTCGCATGGCGCGAGATCAGGACGTGCAGCCGCTCGACGTCGGAGGCGAGCAGGTTGTTGAACACGTCGACCCGGCCGTGCGCCTCGAGGTCACCGGAATGGTGATAGGTGCCGGCGTTGATCAGCTCTTCCGACAGCACCGGCTCGAGCTCGACCATCGCCATGTTGCACAGCCTGTCGAAATCGCCGGTCTCGTCGACCACGTAGGCGATGCCGCCGGACATGCCGGCCGCGAAGTTGCGCCCGGTCTTGCCGAGCACGACCACGATGCCGCCGGTCATGTATTCGCAGCAATGATCGCCGGCGCCCTCGACCACGGCGACCGCGCCCGAGTTGCGCACGGCAAAGCGTTCGCCGGCGATGCCGCGGAAATAGCACTCGCCCTCGATCGCGCCGTACATCACGGTGTTGCCGACGATGATGCTTTCTTCCGGCACGATGGCGGAGTTCTTCGGCGGCTTGACGATGATCTTGCCGCCCGAGAGACCCTTGCCGACATAGTCGTTGCCTTCACCTTCGAGCTCGAAGGTGACGCCGTGGGCGAGCCAGGCGCCGAAAGCCTGGCCTGCGGTGCCCTTGAGGCTGACATGGATGGTGTCGTGCGGCAGGCCGGCATGGCCGTAGATCTTGGCGACCGCACCGGACAGCATCGCGCCCGCGGAGCGGTTGGTGCTGTTGATCGTGGCCTCGATCTTCACCGGCGCGCCGCGGTCGAGCGCAGGCGTTGCCTTCTCGATCAGCGAGCGGTCGAGCACCGCCTCCAGATGATGGTTCTGGCGCTCGGAGTGATAGATCTTCTGGCCCTTCTCTTCCTTCTGCTTGACGAACAGCTTGGAGAAATCGAGGCCCTTGGCCTTCCAGTGCGCGACCAGTTTTGTCTGGTCGAGCAGCTGAACCTGGCCGACCATCTCGTTGAAGGTCCGGAAGCCGAGCGAAGCCATGATCTCGCGGACTTCCTCCGCAACGAAGAAGAAGTAGTTGATCACGTGCTCGGGCTGACCGGTGAAGCGCTTGCGCAGGACGGGGTCCTGGGTCGCGACGCCGACCGGGCAGGTGTTGAGATGACACTTGCGCATCATGATGCAGCCGGCCGCGATCAACGGGGCGGTGGCGAAGCCGAACTCGTCGGCGCCCAGCAATGCGCCGATCACGACGTCACGGCCGGTGCGGAAGCCGCCGTCGACCTGAACCACGATGCGGCTGCGCAGCCGCTCGCGCACCAGGGTCTGGTGGGTTTCGGCTAGCCCAATCTCCCAGGGCGAGCCGGCATGCTTGATCGAGGTCAGGGGCGAAGCACCAGTGCCGCCTTCGAAGCCCGCGATAGTGACATGGTCGGCGCGCGCCTTGGCAACGCCCGCGGCCACCGTGCCGACGCCGATCTCGGAGACGAGCTTGACCGAGACGTCGCCCGTCGGGTTGACGTTCTTGAGATCGTAGATGAGCTGCGCCAGATCCTCGATCGAGTAGATGTCGTGGTGCGGCGGCGGCGAGATCAGGCCGACGCCCGGCGTCGAGTGCCGGACCTTGGCGATGGTCGCATCGACCTTGTGGCCGGGCAGCTGACCGCCTTCGCCGGGCTTGGCGCCCTGCGCCATCTTGATCTGCATCATGTCGGAGTTGACGAGATACTCCGTGGTGACGCCGAAGCGGCCCGAGGCGACCTGCTTGATCGCCGAACGCATGGAATCGCCGTTCGGCATCGGCTTGAAGCGGTCGGCTTCCTCGCCGCCTTCGCCGGTGTTCGACTTGCCGCCGATCCGGTTCATGGCGATGGCGAGCGTGGTGTGCGCCTCGCGCGAGATCGAGCCGAAGCTCATCGCACCGGTGGCGAAGCGCCTGACGATGTCCTTGGCGGGCTCGACCTGGTCGAGCGGGATCGGCTTGCGCTTCTCTTCGTCGGCGTTCTTGATCCGGAACAGGCCGCGCAGCGTCAGAAGCCGCTCCGACTGCTCGTTGAGGATCTTTGCGAAGGCGCGATAGCGCTCCTGCGAATTGCCGCGCGCGGCGTGCTGCAGCAGCGACACCGATTCGGCGGTCCAGGCATGGTCCTCGCCGCGGCTGCGATAGGCGTATTCGCCGCCGACGTCGAGCGCGGTCTTGTAGACCTGCGCCTCGCCGAACGCGTCGGCATGACGGCGCACCGCCTCCTCGGCGATCTCGCCAAGGCCGACGCCCTCGACGCGGGTATGCGTGCCCGCGAAGAACTTTGCGACGAAGTCCGCCTTGAGGCCGACCGCGTCAAAAATCTGCGCGCCGCAATAGGACTGGTAGGTCGAGATGCCCATCTTGGACATCACCTTCAAAAGGCCCTTGCCGATCGACTTGATGTAGCGCTTGACGATCTCGTAATCGTCGAGCGAGCCGGGCAGGCGGTCCTTCATCGCGACGATGGTTTCGAACGCGAGATAAGGATTGATCGCCTCGGCGCCGTAGCCGGCCAGGCAGGCAAAGTGATGCACTTCGCGCGGCTCGCCGGATTCGACGACGAGACCGACCGAGGTACGCAGTCCGACGCGGATCAGATGATGATGCACGGCGGCGCAGGCCAGCAGTGCCGGAATCGGCACCCGGTCGGTGCCGACCATGCGGTCGGACAGGATGATGATGTTGACGCCCTCGCGCACCGCGCTTTCGGCACGCGCGCAGAGCTCGTCGAGCACCTGGTCCATGCCGGCCGCACCGAGACCGGCGTGGAAGGTGGTGTCCAGCGTGCGCGACTTGAAGTGCGACTCGGCGACGTCCGAGATCGAGCGGATCTTTTCGAGATCCGCGTCGGTCAGGATCGGCTGGCGCGCTTCGAGGCGCTTGGTGGTGGCAAGGCCCTGCAGATCGAACAGGTTCGGCCGCGGTCCGATGATGGAGACGAGGCTCATCACCAGCTCCTCGCGGATCGGGTCGATCGGCGGGTTGGTGACCTGCGCAAAGTTCTGCTTGAAGTAGGTGAACAGAGGCTTGGACTTGTCCGACAGCGCCGAGATCGGCGTGTCGTTGCCCATCGAGCCCGCGGCTTCCTCGCCCGTGGCCGCCATCGGCGTCATCAGGATGGCGATGTCTTCCTGGCTGTAGCCGAACGCCTGCTGGCGATCGAGCAGCGACAAATTGGAGCGCACGCCTGTCGTCGGAACCTTCGGCAGCTCCTCCAGCACGATCTGGGTCCGCTCCAGCCACTCCTTGTAGGGATGGCTCCTGGCAAGCTCGGCCTTGATCTCGTCGTCCGGGATCAGGCGGCCCTGCTCGAGGTCGACCAGCAGCATCTTGCCGGGCTGCAAGCGCCACTTGGTGATGATCTGGTCTTCGGGGATCGTCAGCACGCCCATCTCGGACGCCATCACGATGCGGTCGTCCTTGGTGACGAGGTAGCGCGCGGGCCGCAGGCCATTGCGGTCGAGCGTGGCGCCGATCTGGCGACCGTCGGTGAAGGCGATCGCGGCGGGGCCGTCCCACGGCTCCATCAGCGCGGCATGATATTCGTAGAAGGCGCGGCGCTTCTCATCCATCAGCGGATTGCCGGCCCACGCCTCCGGAATCATCATCATAACGGCGTGCGGCAGCGAGTAGCCGCCCTGCACCAGGAATTCGAGCGCATTGTCGAAGCAGGCGGTGTCCGACTGGCCTTCGTAGGAGATCGGCCAGAGCCGGTTGATGTCCTTGCCGTAGAGCTCGGAGCTCACTGAAGCCTGGCGCGCCGCCATCCAGTTGGTGTTGCCGCGCAGCGTGTTGATCTCGCCGTTATGCGCGATCATGCGATAGGGATGCGCCAGCGACCAGGCCGGGAAGGTGTTGGTCGAGAAGCGCTGATGCACCAGCGCGAGCGCGCTCTCGAAATCTGTCTCGTGCAGATCGGGATAGTACTTGCCGAGCTGGTCGGCGAGGAACATGCCCTTGTAGATCACGGTGCGGCAGGACATCGAGCAGGGGTAATAGCCTGCGAGCCCGCGGTCGCGGCGCTGGTAGATCGCCTGCGAGATCGACTTGCGCAGGATGTAGAGCCGACGCTCGAACTCGTCCTCGGTCTTGGCGGTGCCGTTGCGGCCGATGAACACCTGCATGCAGGCAGGCTCGGTCGGCTTCACGGTGACGCCGAGCGAGGAATTATCGGTCGGCACGTCGCGCCAGCCGAGCAGGGTCAGGCCCTCCTCCTTGATCTGGTCGGCGATGATGCTCTTGATGACGTTGCGCCATGCGGTGTCGCGCGGCATGAACAGCGCGCCGATGGCGTATTCGCCGGGTGCGGGCAATGCGAAGCCGAGCTCCTTCGCCTTGCGGCTGAAGAAGGCGTGCGGGATCTGCACCAGGATGCCGGCGCCGTCACCGGCGCGCGGGTCGGCGCCGACGGCACCGCGATGCTCGAGATTGCACAGGATGCTCAGCGCGTCCGCGACGATCTCGTGCGACTTCTTGCCCTTGATATTGGCGATGAAGCCGACGCCGCAGGAATCCTTTTCCAGGCTCGGATCGTAGAGGCCAACGGCTGGCGGGCGCGAATTGTGTTCCTGAATCGGATCGGTCGTTTTCGAGGCGACCGTCGCCGACAGCTCTTCTGCCACGATGTTTGCGCGCTCGAATTGCGACCCGTTCATTGTTCCAATCCTCTCCATGCGGCAAGCTGCCTCACCGCCATCATCGGCGCACCTTGGGCGTTCCGCGGCACCCGCCTCTGGGTCACCGCTCGTCCGCTAGCGAGCCGCATTTTCTTAAATTCAGGCCAAGGCGTTCTTCGTCCCCGAGAACGGCTTTGCCCGTTGCCTTATGGTGCTCGAAAGCACCCGCTTTCGTTGCAATTCCAATGCCGG
Organism: Bradyrhizobium sp. Rc3b; assembly: GCF_900114915.1. Taxonomy (GTDB): domain Bacteria; phylum Pseudomonadota; class Alphaproteobacteria; order Rhizobiales; family Xanthobacteraceae; genus Bradyrhizobium. Next base: position 277,186 of record NZ_FOUS01000005.1, on the reverse strand, counting down.
AACCGCAAGCAAAATTGAGACAGTCTTCCTGTCCTAACCATCACCTTGCCAAATTTTTGTCTAGCACACAAGCGTGCGGAAGTCCCGATTCCCGATATGTCAATCAATCGCTTTCCGAAAGTTGCGCGGCCCCGGTTTTGAAGCAAACGCGCCCCGATCCGGCCCTGTGGGCGCCGAAATCCCAAATGAAGCTTCGGATCAACCCTTCGAAAGGCGCGCCACGCCGCAAGAAGCGAAAGAGCGCGAGGCATTCGGGGGCCTGACAGGAGCGTGTCGACGATGAAGTTTTTCACAGGATGTGTGGCTGCCGCCACGCTGGCGCTCGCCATGAGCGCCGGGCATGGGCAGGTTTTGGCGCAAGTTCCCGCGAACGGTATTGCGAGAGGGGCGATCATCCCGGCGTCGGATTTCGACGGACCCTATGCGCCCCCCGAAGCCGCCCCGCCACCGCCGCCGCGTTACGGCCAAGGCTACGGTTACGGCTATGGTTACGAAGAGCGCGGTCCGGCGTTGTTGCCGTCGACCGAGGTCTACGCGGTCTTGCGTGAAAACGGCTTCTCGCCGCTCGGCATCCCGCGCCTGCGCGGCAGCGTCTACACCATCGCGGTGATCGACCGTCGCGGTGACGACGGCCGGCTCGTGATCGACGCCCGCGACGGGCGGATCATCCGTTTCATGCCAGCCGCCGACGCCTACGGCATGGCGCCCGCCTATGACGAGCGCGCGTCCTCGCCTTACGGTCCGCAAAGCGCGCTGCCGCCGCCGACCGTGATCCGCAGCGGCCCGCCGCGGCCGCCGGCCGCGATCCCGCATGTGACGAGCCGCGCCGTGCCGCTGCCCAAGGCCGCCCCGCGACGCGGCGAGACGCCGGTCGCCGCCGCCAAGCCGGCGGAGCCGGTGGCGCAGCAGGCTCAGGCGCCGCAGGCCCAAGCCCCGCAGCAGACCGCTGCCGCGCAGGCGAGGCCTGCCGAGGCCGCGCCACAAGCCATTGCGCCAACCGTCGGCCAGGCCAAGCCGGCCCCAACGATTCTGCCGACGCAGGAGATGCCTGCCGCGCAGGGGCTGGATTAGCACCGCGAGTTTGACGCGATCGCGCCGGCCGCACCCACGCCGTCGTCCCTGCGAACGCAGGGACCCATACCGCGTGATCTATCGGTGCGGATGAGGTGCGAGTACCGGACCACTGGCCTTCGCCAAACTGCTCCCTGGGGTTATGGGTCCTCGCGTTCGCGGGGACGACATCCGGGAGACTGAGCAAAACAAAAAGCGCCCGAGGATCTCGGGCGCTTTTGCGTTGTCGCGGTGAAGCCTCAGCTCCGCGGATACCCCGCCGCTTCCAGGATCAAATTCGTGACCTCCTTCGGATGCGACACCAGCGAGAGATGGCCGGCATCGAGCTCGATCGTGGTTGCGTTCATGCGCTTGGCGAGGAAGCGCTCGAGATCGGGATTGATGGTGTAATCGTTCTTCGACACCGCGTACCAGCTCGGCTTCGAATGCCACGCAGCTTCCGTGGTGCGGCCGGCGAAGATCGACGCCGCGGTCGGCCATTGCACGGCGTAGAGCTCTTTGGCCTGTTCGGGCTTCACGCCGTTGGCGAAGTACTTCAGGAAGGCCTCTTCTGAAAGCTTGGTGTAGCCGTCGCGCTCGACGATGCCGGCACGCACCGGGCCGGTCGGAAACTGCTTCGACAGTGCGACGAAATCCTCGTTCGCATCCGGCGCACGGGCGGCGACATAGACGAGCCCGGTTACTTTCGGATCGGTGCCGACCTGGCTGATCACGGTGCCGCCCCAGGAATGCGCGACCAGCACCGTCGGACCATCCTGCTCGGCCAGCGCGCGCTTGGTCGCCTCGACCGAGTCCGCAAGCGACGACAGCGGATTCTGCACCGCGGTCACGTGCAGGCCTGCGGCCTGGAGGATCGGGATCACCTCCGACCAGCTCGAGCCGTCGGCCCAGGCACCGTGCACCAGCACGACGTTTTTCGCCTTCACCGTTTGCGGCGTCTGCGCATGAGCAAGGCTGAGGGGAGCCGCCAGAAGGCTCGCGGCGACAAAAAGGCTGCGCCAGAGTGACATGATCTTTCTCCGTCTTGTTTTGGGTTCGATCTCGAAAGGACGGCACGTGGAGCGTCGGCGTTACGCGCGGTCACCAAGCTGTGACAAGCGTCTGGTCGGGGAGCATCGCGATTGCGCAATCGATGCAGCTATCTCTGGTTTCCCGCGCCTGAACCGGACCAGACTTAGAATGACGACCCGAACCTGTATTTCCATTTCGACCGAAAACAAAAGCCGCGGACTGAGCACGCAAAAAACGCCCCGGGGCACCGGGGCGTTTTCGCAACCTGGAAGTGGCCTATTGCTTAGGCAGCGACCGAGTTCTCGATCACCTGCGCCTTGGGTGCGCTGGTGTTGATCGCGATCTGGCGCGGCTTCTTCGCCTCGGGAATCTCACGGACGAGGTCGACGTGAAGCAGCCCGTTCTCGAGCGAGGCGTCCTTCACCTGCACGAAGTCGGCGAGCTGGAAGGCGCGCTCGAAGGCACGCGCGGCGATGCCGCGGTAGAGCACTTCGGACTTGCTGTTCTCGTTGGCGACTTTCTCGCCCTTGATCGTCAGCGTGTTTTCCTTCGCGACGATGGAGAGCTCATCCCTGGCGAAGCCCGAGACCGCAACGGTGATGCGGTAGGCGTTCTCGCCGGTACGCTCGATGTTGTAGGGGGGATAACCGGGGCTGCCGTCCGAGCTGGCCTGGTCGAGCAGGCTGAAGAGGCGGTCGAAGCCGACGGTGGAACGATAGAAGGGGGTGAGATCATAGCTACGCATGGTCAAGTCCTCCATTGAGCGACTGTTGGGTAACCCGCCCGCCAATCGGGCCGGGCTTTAGTCTGTGTGCAGCCTGATGTTCCGGTTCCGAAACACTGGTAGCGGCCTGCACGAAGATGATATGGGTGGAACGAGACGGCGTTCAAGAGGGCGGCAATCAGCGCCTTTTCGGCGCTCCCGCCCCTTGATTTGCAGCACTTCGCGCCCAAGCACTTCCAATCATGACGCTGGTCTCGATCCCGTCCAATCCCGTCCCCGAAGACGTCGTCAGCGGTACCATCAAGACGCCCGATGGTGCCGAGCTGCGCTTTGCGCGCTGGGCGCCGCCGGCGAACCGCAAGGGCACCGTCTGCGTCTTCACCGGACGCAGCGAGCAGATCGAGAAATATTTCGAGACCGTGCGCGATTTGCGCGACCGCGGCTTTGCCGTGGCGATGATCGATTGGCGCGGGCAGGGCCATTCCTCGCGCCGCCTGCGCGACCCGCGCAAGGGCTATGTGCGCGATTTCTCCGATTTCGAGGTCGACGTGGAGGCCTTCGTGCAGCAGGTCGTGCTGCCGGACTGCCCGCCGCCCTTCTTCGCGCTGGCCCACTCCATGGGCGGCACGGTGATGCTGCGGGTGGCGCATGCGGGCAAGCGCTGGTTCGATCGCATGGTGCTGTCGGCACCGATGATCGACCTGCCCGGCCGCACCACCTCGCTTCCGGTGCGTGCGCTGCTCAAGACCATGCGCCTGCTCGGGCAGGGCGGCCGTTATGTCCCCGGCGGCAGTGACCGTCTCACCGGGCTCGATCCCTTCATCAACAATCCCGTGACCAGCGATCCGGTGCGCTATGCGCGCAATGCCGCGATCCTGGAGGAGGACCCGACGCTCGGGCTGGCATCACCGACCGTGGCCTGGGCCGACACCGCCTTCCGCGCCATGAACACCTTCAAGGGCAAGAACTACCCCTCGCAGATCCGCCAGCCGATCCTGATGCTGGCGGCCTCCAACGATGCCGTGGTCTCGACCGCGGCGATCGAGGAGTTCGCCTATCATCTGCGCGCCGGCTCCCATCTCGTGATCGCCGGCGCCAAGCACGAGATCCTCCAGGAGCAGGACCGCTACCGCTCCCAGTTCTGGGCCGCCTTCGACGCCTTCGTGCCGGGCACGCCGTTGTTTAAGTGAGGAGACCTTCTCCCTCGCCCCGCTCATGTCCGCCCAAGCCTTGGCGAAGGCGGATGCGGGGACGCGACGAGCTTCGCTCGCGCTGAGAGGGTCGGGGTGAGGGGAGTCTCCGCGGGGGCGGTGAGAGTTGGATTCGCGGAGAGTCCCCCTCACCCGAATTCGATCTGCAATCGAATTCGACCTCTCCCCGCAAGCGGGGAGAGGTGAAGATCATCTACAGCGTCTTCAGATACTCGATCAGGTCGTAGCGCTCGTTATCGTCCTTGAACATGCGGCCGATGACGCCGTCGCGTTTCGGTTCGCCTTCCTTGCGCTCGAAGGAATGGCCGAGCACGCTGTTACCCTGGACCGGGTCCTTCTCCGACCCCGCCGAGAACTGCGTTTCGCCCGTCTTGCACGTCTCATCCGCGGTCACCGCAAAGCCGACGGTGACGGGATCATAGTCGCGGCGGCCCATGCAGAATTTGGTTGGGCGCTCGTTCGCCGGCTTCAGCAACCAATACAGCGAAGGCACCGAACCGTTGTGCAGGTAAGGCGCCGTTGCCCAGATGCCGTTCAATGGCCGCGCGCGATAGCGCGGGTCGGGCGCCGGATTGAGACAATTCTTGCGCGCGAGATTCCACAATTTCGCCCGTTCGGCCTCCGGGACCTTCTCGTCGTCCATCCATTTGCGGGCGACGAGATCGACCACCGTCATGAGCCCGAGCGCATAGACCATCTCATTGGGCGATTTGCTCGCGGTCGGGATGTCGCATTGCCACCATTTCTGGAGGTCGGCCGTATTCACCTTCAGGAAGCCGGGCACATCGACGATCCTGTTGCTGAGAACAAGGGATTGTTCGGGATCCGTCTTGATCTCCTTGAGGGGAATCGTGACCGCGTTCAGGACCTTGCTGTCGCCGCTCGCCTCCCAATGAGTCGAGGACCAGAAAGCCTTGGTGTTGACGGCCGGCAGGTGACATCCGGAACACATCTCGGCGTAGATCTTGCGGCCGTTCTCGACCTTGGCCTGATCGATCCTCCATGCATCGCCGAGGATCTGCGAGGGCCATTGCGGCGCCAGCAGGCCGCCGAATTTCGGATCGGCAGAGGGATCGGCCGGCTTGAACGGATCGGGGCCTCTCAGCATGTCCTCGATCCAGCCGAGTGTCCTGATGTTCACTGAGGACCGCCACAGCCGGTCCTCCGGATAGGCATCGGACAGGTTGAGCAGCGCAGTCACGCCGAGCGCTTCACCGGCATTTCGGATCAACGGCTGCTCGATCGATGCGTCGTACTGGGCGAATTTGAACCAGGGCACGGTCCAGATCGCGGGGTAGCTGACCGGCGCGTCCTGGGCATGCAGGTTCTTCTCGAAGCCCTTGACCCCGCTCAGCGCGAGATCCTGTGAGAAGACCTGGTTGCCGATGCGATTGAGAGCGTCGAGGCGGCCGAACCCTTCCTCCGTGTCCTGCTGCTGCCTGCCGTTCCAGGTCTTCTTGCTTTCAACCGTCTTTTGCTGGGTTTTCGCCCAGTCGATCAGGAACGTGCCGATCGCGTTGAGCTTCTGCTTGAGTGCGGCGCGGTCAGTCTTGCTGGCATCGGGGCCGAGCACGCGATCGGCAAAGCGCTGGAAGCGGAACGGGACATACAGGGTGTAGGCGATCGACAGGCCGGTCGAGAGCTCCAGCTTCTTCAGGTCGGTCATGGCCGGGCCGCCGTCGAAGCGCACGTCCACGCCCTGGTAATGGATCTGGCCGGTGTGGCAGGCCGCGCAGGTCAGCCCGATCTTATCTTCCTCGCGACGGCCGGTCGCGGGATCGACGACGCCGGTCATCCGCGCGAAACCGACCGGCAGGCCGTCGACGTTCTCCACCGGCGTCCATCTGGTCGACCAGTCCGGCACCTGCGTCGTCTCGTAGACATTGGCGTAACCGAAGCGGCGCAACGTCGTCGTGTCGGTCTGGATCGATTGCGGGCTCGGGATGAAGCCGAAGCCTTCGAGGTAGGCGCTGTCCTTCATCATGCCGGGCTTCGAGAACAGATGAAGGCGTGGCTGCTCCAGCGCCATGAACCATTCATAGGGCACGGGGAAGGTCGCGGTGCCCTGGCTGGCATGGTGGAACCAGTGCCGGTCCTTCAGCGACCAGTTTTGCTCGAGCCAGAAGGCGGCCTTCGTCTCCGGGACCGCAGGCAAGGGCGGCGGCAGGAGATTTACGAGAATTCCCTTCTGCGGCAGCATGGCGCGAACCTGATTGGGGAATTCGGCCACCGCGACAAGAGCAACGAGGCCGACGGCGATCAGCAAGGCCGCAAGCTTGAGGGCGCCCCGCACCACGCGCTGGCAGGTCGATAGCACCGGCGGGACCAGTCGCTGGTTGATGCGCGCGGGGAATTGGCGCTCGTTGAACAGCGTGCGCACGTCGGCAACGCTGAGATAGCGATCCTCGCCCGTGCCCTTGCCGATGATCTTCAGGAGGATCGGCCATTCGAACTTCATCAGCAGCGGGTAGTACCAGCGCGCGGCGCTGCCGGCGCGCTTGAGGTTGTCGCGCATGAAGATTTCGATTTCCGAGGCGTTGAGGCCCAGCTCGGAGCCGCCATTCGGATCGGTGTAAGTCCGGCCGAAACTCGCGAACCGAGCGATCTCGTCGTCGTTGACCTTGCCGTCGACGCCGAGGATGCGCGAGCCGGCACCGCGTTTGTCCAGCGGGCCCCCGCGCAGCGCATCGAGCTGCGCGCCCGAAAAGATGCTCTTGAGGATGTGACCGAGACCATTGGCGATGAGCGCCACGCCGCGGACCTGGAGCTGGGCAGACGCCTTCTTCAGCCCGGTCTCGCCGGTCGCGTTCGCGATCGTCTCCGACAGCTTGCCGAGCGGGACGGTGCCGCCCTCGACGAAGCCCTCGCCGACGAGGCCGCGCAGGAATGGGCAGGGATTGTTCGGCGAGACCTGGACCGAGGGATCGAACGGCGGCTTCGAAGCGGGGTCATGCATGGCCCAAAATCCTGAAAACAGCGAATCGTGAAATGAGGCGCCGATCAAGCGCGGAAAGTCCTAACAAACCGACATCAGATTATACTACTTCAGCGTGTGGCGAAGTGTGGCCGAATTCACTGTCCTGTCAACAAGCAGGCGGTTCTGGCCAAAGACCAAAGGGAACGGCTGCGGGAGACCGCGGTCTGCCGGTCAGGACTCGGCGACGCGTTTGACGTCGCTCTGAACCAGGGTCAGCTTGCCGAGCGGCACGCCGGCCTTCAGCAGCCCCTCGCGATAATGGGCGAGATCCTCGGGCCGCTTCCAGTGGAAGTTGCGCAAATGACGATCGACATTGAGGGTCGGGTAGTTGCCCATCAGCACGCCCGTCGCCTCGCTCGCCTCGGCGCTCCGGCCCAATTGTGCCAGGGCCGCGGCGCGGATCGCCAGCGCCTGCATGTGGTTGGGGTTGATGTAGAGCTGCTCGCGCGCCCATGACAGGGTCGCGTCATATTGGCGCAACAGATAATGGCTGAAGGCGTTCAGTGCCGCCCATTGGTAGCGCGGGTCGCTGTTGTCGCGCTGCGCGGCCATCGAGAACAGCTCGATCGCCTCCCGGTGCTCGCCGATGACGAAATGGCAGATGCCGAGCACGCCGCGCGCGCCCATGTCGTAGGGATTGAGCGCGACCGCGCGCTTGGCCGCGTCCATCGCCGCCTCATAATGCCCTTCCATGGCGTGCGCCCAGGACAGGATCGAGAATGCAAAGGACGAGCGCGGGTCGAGCCGGACGCTGGTTTCGGCGAGGTTCATCGCCTCGGCCCACATCTCTCGCGTGCCCTTGACCCAGCCGAACTGGATGCTCTGGATCTGGATCGTGGCGAGATAGGCGTGCGCGATCGACAGTTTGGGATCGACCCTGATGGCCTCCCGGAACAGATCGACGGCGGTGGCCAGGTCCTCCTTGGTCTGCCGGTAGTAATGCGACAGCCCCTTGAGGAAGCGGTCCCAGGCGGTGACGTCGGTCGAGAGTCGCGCGGGCGCCGAGGCTTCGGCACGGACGATCTCGGTGGCGATGGCGGCGGACAGATTGGTCGTGATCTCGTCCTGCATCGCGAAGAAGTCGCCGATGTCGCGGTCGTAACGGCCGGTCCAGAGCTGCTCGCCGGTCTCCGGCGCGATCAGCTCGGCGGTGACGCGGATCTTGGCTCCGGCGCGCCGCACCGAGCCCTGGATCAAATAGGTGGCGTCGATCTCGCGCGCGATCAGGCGGGTGCTGGTGTTCCTGCCCTTGAAGGCGAAAGTCGAGTTGCGGCTCAGCACGCGATAGAAGGATTGCAGCGACAGCGCGTGGATCAGATCCTCGGTGAGGCCGTCGGAGAAATATTCGTCCTGGGCATCGCTGAGATTGGCGAAGGGCAGCACGCCGACGATCGCGGTGCGGTATTGTTGCGAGAGGGCGGACGCCTCGCGGAGCTCGGGCGCGAGCGCCGGCGCACCCTCGGGTGTCCAGGTCCAGACCCCGACCGCATCCTTGATGTTCTTGAAGCGATGATTGCCGGCATCGACCAGCGGCACGCTGAGATGCTTGCTCGCCTCCTTGTAGGCCTTGGCCGAGATCGCAAAGCCGCCGGGGCTCGCCACCGATTCCAGGCGGACGGCAATGTTGACATCGTCACCGAATACCTCGTCCTCATCGGCGATGACGTCGCCCATGTGGATGCCGAGGCGGAACTGCATGGCGCGGTCGGCCGGCAGATGGTGGTTGCGCTCCGCCATCAGCGTCTGCATCGCGATCGCGGCCTCGGTGGCGCCGACGATCGAGGGGAACTCCAGCAGGAAGCCGTCGCCGGTGTTCTTCACGACGCGGCCGCCGTGATTGAGGATGATCGGGTGGATCGCGCTGCGATGGGCCTTGAAGGCGGCATGGGTGCCGGCCTCGTCGCTGCCCATCATGCGCGAATAGCCGGCGACATCGGCGCAGACGATGGCGGCCAGACGTCTTTCCATATCCCGGAAGCTCCAAGGGATCGATAAGTGATCGTGAAGGGACCTGGGACTGGCCACAGCGTGGCAAGTCGGCTCGAATCCCGCATTTCAAGAACCTCGCCTTTATAAAGCAGATGTGGCCGAGCGGAAGCATGATCCGCATTGCAAATTCGAGGTAAATCCCACGCAATCCCGGCGGTGGACGGCGGCGGCCGAACCGACTAAGCGGAATTGCGACGCACGAACGGGCGGCAGGGGCACCTTTTGCATGCTGGGCATTCACGAAATCGGGCTCTTCATCCTCTCGGGCGTGCTGCTCAACATCACGCCGGGGCCTGATTCCGTCTACGTCATCGGTCGCAGCATGCAGATGGGCTGGCGGGGCGGCGCCGCGGCCGCATTCGGCATCAGTTGCGGCTGTTTTGTCCATGTCGCGGCCGCCGCGATCGGCCTTTCGGCCCTGCTGATGGCCTCGTCGACCGCCTTTTCGATCCTGAAACTGGTCGGCGCGGCCTATCTCGTGTTCACCGGGATTCAGATGCTGTGGTCGCGTCCTGTGCTGGCGGCGGCGATCGACGAGCCGGTGCGAAGCTCGCTGCGGCGGGTGTTCCTCCAAGGGGTCTTCACTAACGCGCTCAATCCCAAGGTCGCGCTGTTCTTCCTGGCCTTCCTGCCGCAATTCGTTGCGGCCGATTCACCGCACAAGCCGCTCGCCTTCCTGACGCTCGGCCTGATCTTCATCTCTACAGGGACGCTGTGGTGCTTGGTGCTGGCCGCGTTCGCGGCCAAAGCCGCCCACCGGCTGCGAGAATCCGAAGGTGCGATCGCCTGGGTCAACCGCGCGCTCGGCGGCCTCTTCATCTATCTCGGCATCCGCGTCGCCATGCTGGAGACGCGGTAGCTCGTTCGAACGGATGAGGGAAGCTGCGCAGGGTGGGCAAAGGCGCACTTGCGCCGTGCCCGCCACCCTCTCTCGGTCACAAAAAATGCGTGGGCACGCTTCGCTTTGCCCACCCTACGGTCTGCCCTAGCCGAATTCCTTCGCCACCGCGCTGCCGGCGAGATAAAGGCCGAGCAGGATCATCGCGATCAGGAACCAGCGGCGGAACGCTTCCGCCGGCATTCGCGCCCGCACCGACTGTCCCACGAACATGCCGGCAAAAGCCATGGCCATACCCACCGCGCCCGGCACGACATTGGCTGGCGTCACCAGGCCAACGGCGGTGAGGTTGAAGGCGAGCGCCAGCGTCGCTGTCGTGAAGAACACGCCGAGCGCCTGCACCAGCTCGTCCTTCTCCATGCCGATCGCCTGCATGAACGGCATCGAGGGGATCACCTGCACGCCGGTCGAGGCCGAGATCACGCCGGTGACGACACCGACCACGCCGCCCACCCATTTCTCGTTTTGCTGCGCGACGCGGAACTGGAATTTGTTCAGGCCGATCACGGCGTAGATGACGAGCAGGACGCCCAGCACGATCGTGCCGTAGCGCGCATGCGGGCCGGTCAGCGCGCCGGCATTGAGCCAGCATCCGATCACGGTGCCGATCATCAGCGGCCACAGCCGCTTCAGGATGTCGCGCAGATAAGGGCCGACGAAGGTCTGCCAGATGTTGGTGACGATGGCGGGCACGATGACGATGGCGATCGCGCGGCTGGGCGTCATGCTCACCGCGAGCAGGCCCATGGACACGGTCGGCAGGCCGAGCCCGACCACGCCCTTGACGAATCCGGCGACCAGGAAGACGGCGGCGATGACAATGAGAAGCGGGTCGATCATGCCTGCACATTGACCGAAGCCGCGCCGACGCACAATCTGGAGGTTACGGAGCAAGCCTTCGTTGGAGACGAAGGCTGACGCATGATCCGGACCCGCAGGGCCGCGTCAGCGCAAAGTGCGCAGCGGTTTTCCGTCAAGATCGTGCTCCAACAACAAGAAAGAGACCTGCCATGCGTTTCGACCTCGTCGACCTCCAGCTGTTCATCGCGGTCGCCGACCAGCGCAGCATCACCCGCGGTGCGGAGCGGTCGCATCTGGCCCTGGCCTCGGCCAGCGCGCGCATCAAGGGGCTCGAGGACGCGCTCGGGGTCGCGCTGCTCAAGCGCGGACGGCGCGGCGTCGAGCTGACCGCGGCGGGCGAAAGCCTGCTCGACCATGCGCGGCTGGTCATCCACCAGATCGACGCCATGCGCGGCGATCTCGCCGGCTTTGCCTCTGGCGTGCGCGCCAGTGTGCATTTCCTCGCCAACACCTCCGGCCTGTCCGAGCATCTGCCGAAGGCGCTGGCCGGCTTTCTGCGCGAGCATCGCGACATCGCCGTCGACATCGAGGAGCGCGAGAGCACCGACATCGCAGCCGCGATCACCGCAGGCGCGGCCGATCTCGGCTTCGCCGCCGAGCACGCGCTGCCCGATCATATCGAGCGCTTTGTGTTCAGCGAGGACCGCCTGGCGCTGGTGACCTCGCGCCGCGGCCCGTTCGCCGGCCGCCGCCAGATCGATTTCCAGGAGGCGGGGGCGTGCGAGTTCGTCGGGCTGACCAGCGCCACTGCGCTTCAGATGCATATTTCGAAGCACGCGGCGCGGCTTGGCATGCGCCCGCATTTCCGCGCACGCCTGCGCGATTTCGACGCGATCTGCCAGATGGTCGCCGCCGATGTCGGCGTGGCCCTCGTGCCCGAATCCGCCGCCCGCCGCTGCGCCAAGCTGATGCCGCTCGCCATCGTCCGCCTGCGCGATGCCTTCGCCAACCGCCGCCTCGTGATCTGCGCGCGCAGCTTCAAGGCGCTGCCACGGCCGGCCAAGATGCTGGTGGAGCATTTAAGGGCAGAGACGGTGTGAGCAGTGCCGTCGCGATCGAGGAGCGACGTCCTGACAGACCGCGCCTAGTGCCTGTTCGATTTCTGCCATTCTCCAGGTCGACCGGTGGCCGCTTCGGATCGATCTGGTCTTTCTCCGGATTGCTCAATTCCCCGCTAGATATCCGTTTCCGCGCCGACGCCTTGGGAAGCATGCTGCTGTTGGTCGGCTACAGCATGTCCGCCCCCAACATACGTCTGCTCCTGCACCGGCAGATTTGAGACGATTCCGGCCACCGCCAGGACCGGCCGAAATCCTTTGTATTTGTCGCGCAGCGCAATCCTGTGCAGGAAGCCGTCTTGGCCAACTGGGACATCACCACCATTGCGCCGATGGATGGCGTGACCGCCTCCCGCGATCAAGGCTGCCGTGATCGCGCCCGCCGATGAACCGGCCACCCAATCGATCCGCGGTGCCAGATCAGTCAGGGCTTCGAATGCCCCGCCATGATAGGCACCTAGGCCCAGGCCGCCGGAAAAGACCACGGCCGTCAGGGATCGCTCCGGGTCCATGGCACGGCTCGCCTTGGCGGAGGTTACTTACCGGTATTCCCTGTAACGGCGTGCCTGGGCATAGCGCGGGTTGATGCCGCAATAGGCGTGCGTGCCCGAGGCGGTCGCCATGCATTGAGCGTAACTGGCAAACTGGCAATTGCCCGGATAGCCCCAGGTCCGGCCCTGGAGGCAGTAGCGATCCTGCGCAACTGCCGAGGTCGAACAGCCAAGGCACGCCATGAACGACAGAGTGGCGGCAGCTATCAGCAAACGACGCTTCATGGAAATCTCCAATTTCGACATTGAAACGCGGCCAGTGAGGCGGCGTTCCAAATGGGCTCGGCACGCCTGGGGTCGCGGCACATCGGGTTCGGCGAGGTCGGCCGCCAGCGGCCCGTCAGCCGGCCCTACTTCGCCGTCTCCACGCCGGCGTCCTTGATCACCTTGGCCCATTTCGCGGTCTCGTCCGCGATGAACTGCCGGAAGTGCTCCGGCTCGTCGCCGACCAGCGTCGCGCCCTGGGCGGCGAGCTTTCCCTTCACCGCCGGATCCGCCATCGCCTTGGTGGCGAGGCCATGCAGCGCCGTGACGATCTCCTTCGGCGTGCCCTTCGGTGCGACCATGCCGTACCAGTTCTCGATGTGGAGGCCGGCAAAACCCGCTTCCGCGGTGGTCGGCACATCGGGCGCGGTCGGCGCCCGCGCGGCCGAGCCGACCGCAATGGGACGCAGCGCGCCGGCCTTGACCTGCGGCAGCAGCACGGGGAGATCGAGAAACGTCATCTGCACCTGCTGGCCCAAGAGATCGTTCACGGCGGGAGCTGCGCCGCGATAGGGCACGTGGACGATGTCGATCTTCGCCGTCAGCTTGAACAGCTCGCCAGCGAGGTGTGGCAGGCTGCCAGCGCCGGAGGAGGCGAAGTTGAGCTTTCCCGGCTGCGCCTTGGCGAGCGCGATCAATTCGCCGATGTCCTTGGCGGGCACGTTGGTGGCGACCACGAGCATTTCCGGCACGGTCGCAACCAGCGTCACCGGGGTAAGGTCGCTCAAGGTGTCGTAGGCGACTTTCTCCATGCTCGGGCTGATCGCGAGCGCGCCGGCTGAGGAGATCGCGATGGTGTAGCCGTCGGGCGGGGCCTTGGAGACCGCATCGGTGCCGAGCACGCCGCCCTGGCCGCCGCGATTGTCGATCAGCACCGGCTGCCCTGACAGCTCCGACATGCGCTGGCCGATCACCCGCGCGATGATGTCGTTGGGCCCGCCGGCCGGGAACGGCACGATCAACTTGATCGGCTTCGTCGGAAAGTTCTGCGCGGACGCCAGCGTCGGCAGCAGCAGCAATAATCCAAGAAGAAGCCTGCGTGAGATGGTCATGCAAGCCTCCGCTCGCGTTTGTTATTGGTTGAGCAGCTTCAGTGCTTCTTCGTGAACCCTGGCATCCCCGGCCGCGACGATGCGGCCGCCGCCCTGGGCCGGCTTGCCTTCCCAGGTGGTGACGACGCCGCCGGCGCCGGTCACGATCGGGATCAGCGCTGCGATGTCGTAAGGCTTCAGCTCGGTCTCGACCACGAGATCGACGTGGCCGGCCGCCAGCATGCAATAGGAGTAGCAGTCGCCGCCATAGCGCGACAGACGCGCGCCCTGCTCGATACGGCTGAAAATGGCGCGGTCGCGGTCGTTCATCAGAAGCGGGCTGGTGGTGTAGGTCGTGGCTTCCGAAAGTGAGGCGCAGCGGCGGACCTGGAGCCGGCGCTCGCCGGACGGGCCCTTGTAGTTGGCCGAACCGTTGTCGCCGGAGAAGCGCTCGCCGATGAAGGGCTGGTGCATCATGCCGTAGACCGGCGCGCCCTTGTGCAGCAGTGCGATCAGCGTTCCCCAGATCGGAAAGCCGCCGATGAAGGATTTGGTGCCGTCGATGGGGTCGAGCACCCAGACATAGTCGGCGTCCTCGCGCTCGTTGCCGAATTCCTCGCCGACGATACCGTGCTGGGGGAAGTTGGCCTTGATCAGCCGGCGCATCACCGCCTCAGCGGCGCGATCGGCCTCCGTGACGGGGTCGAAATCCTTGGTCTTGCTCTTGTCGTCGATCGACAGCGAGGTGCGGAAGAACGGCAGGATAGTTTCGCCGGAGGCGGTGGCGAGCCGTCCGATGAAGGCGGAGAAGTCGATCACCGTCACAGGCCAAATCCTCAAAGCGAAAGTTGGATGGAGCTTCCTCCTGCCTAGCTCAATTCGCCTCCCTCGTGCAGCGCTGTCTTGATCTTGCACCCTGGTATTTTGGATGCCGAAGGCGGCTGCCTCATTCAAGTCATCTGCTGGCCAAATATCGATCACGGAGTTGAAAACTTAGTTCCGAATATGCCTTGTTCGTATGCAAATGACTATCAACCCATTGAATTTCCTTATCAAAGAAACTGAATCTGGGTTTCCATAGAAGCAATTGAGCCATGTGCGTACTGCATGGGAAACGGCTCGAAAGCCCTTGCACTTTGTGCGTCGCGGTCGCATATTGTTGCGGTGCGGTAGCGCTTGGCGTTACCGCTGCCCTCCTTGGGCGTTTCCTCCCTAGACTTGGGCCGCTTGCGTCATTCGCGAGCGGCCCTTTTTTCTTTGCGGCTCTGTTTTCGTTTCAACGTGCGCCTCGAAAGCAAAGCGAAGGCGCGCTCGCGCCAATCACAGGCAATACGATCTGACGAAGGAAGGCCGGCGCCTATTCCGCCGCGGCCTGGAACGGGCCGAGATCGCCGAAGGGAATCGTGGTCGCGAGCACGTCGGCGAGAACGCCGAAGTCGGATGCCACTTGCGCAAAGCGCGCACTCCGCTCGCGCCGCCGCTCGTCCATGTAGATCGCGCGGTTGAGCTCGAGCTGCACCGCGTGCAGGCCACTCGCGGGATTGCCGTAATGCTCGGTGATGAAGCCGCCGGCATAGGGCTTGTTGCGGCCGATCGAATAGCCGAGGCCGGTCATGGTCTCCTCGACCCGGTCGGGCAGAAGCGGGGTGCAGCTCGTGCCGTAGCGGTCGCCGATCACGACGTCGGGCCGGCGCGGCTCGTCGCGGGACACGCCGACCGACGGCATCGAATGGCAGTCCACCAGCACCACGGTGCCGAACATCTGGTGCACCTTGTTGATCAGCCGGCGCAGCGCGCGGTGGTAGGGCTTGTACAGCGTCTCGATCCGCCCCAGCGCATCGTCGACCAGGATGCGGTCGCGGTAGATCTCCTGGCCGTCGCCGACCACGCGCGGAATGGTGCCGAGGCCACCGGCGACCCGCATCGAGCGGGTATTGGCAAAGCTCGGCAGCCGTCCGCTGAACATGCGGGGATCGAGCTCATAGGGCTCGCGGTTGACGTCGACATAGGAGCGGGGAAAGTTGACCCGCACGGTCGGAAAGCCGCGCTCGCTCAAATGGCCGATCAGCTCGTCCATGAAGGAATCTTCGGACCGCCGCAGCGTCGGCAGGTCGATCCTGGACGCCGCGAGGAATTCGTCCGGATAGGTCGAGCCGGAATGGGGCGAGTTGAAGATGACAGGCGCGCGCCATTGCGCGGGCTCAACGATCTCGAAGGCTGGCGACACCTCGCCGTCAAACCGGGTCATCTTCTCAGGCTTCGTCCCTTAGCGGCAGGATCCGGGCCCCGGATCGAATTGATTCGGCCGATCGATGCGGCTCTTATGTGTCGTCATTGTCCGGAATCGCAACCATTCTGCCAAGCGAAAAGATGTGATTGGCGCTGGAACATGTCTTAACCGTGTGGGCAGGGAAGCGGGGATGCGCCGGGGGCTCGATTGATTCGAGCAGCATTCCGGTTCACAAGGAGCCGGCAGCGCAGCCGGCTTGGGGTTAAGATTTTCACCCCAAATTTACCCTCTGTCCGGCTTAGTAAGCTCTGCTGATATCCTCTGGGGATTCGACGTTTCCTGCCATGCCAAAAATCCTGCTCGCCGAAGACGACAACGACATGCGCCGTTTCCTGGTCAAGGCGCTGGAAAACGCCGGTTTTCAGGTCTCGTCCCACGACAACGGCATGGCCGCCTATCAGCGGTTGCGGGAAGAGCCGTTCGAGATGCTGCTCACCGACATCGTGATGCCGGAGATGGACGGCATCGAGCTCGCCCGCCGGGCCTCGGAACTCGACCCCGACATCAAGATCATGTTCATCACCGGCTTCGCCGCGGTCGCCCTGAACTCGGATTCGGACGCCCCCAAGAACGCCAAGGTGCTGTCCAAGCCCGTGCATCTGCGCGAATTGGTCAGCGAAGTGAACAAGATGCTGGCGGCCTAAATCGGCCCCGTTCCGTCCTTGCGCAGGGTCCCCTCGTCCGTTATAGGGACCCCACCCGACGTAAGTGGACTATTAGGGCACGTAGCTCAGCGGGAGAGCACTACCTTGACATGGTAGGGGTCACAGGTTCGATCCCTGTCGTGCCCACCATCCTTCGCTCGCGAAGCGAGAAAAGGATGCCGCGCCGAAGCCCGAAGGGCGCAGGCGGGCTGCCGCCGCGAGCTACGGCTCGGCAAGCCACGATCTCAATGCGAAGCGTGTCCGGCGTAGCTCGAAGAGCGGAGACGGACTGGGGCGTCTTGCTCGGTTTCGCTGGACAGCCCGTAGCCCGGATGGAGCGAAGCGCAATCCGGGTTGCCCCTGCAGAGGCCCATCCCGGCCATCACTTCAGTTCCGTGTTCGCCACCGGCAGGATGGAGGCGACGTGCCAGCCGGTCGCATCCTGAACGTAGGTCTGGCTGATCAGAAACGTATTTTGTTGCGACGGCTTGCTCGGAAGGCCGCGTGTGAAAACGATTGGAACGAGAATCTGCATCACCTCGTTCGAGATCACCGCAACGTGGAATTTCGACATGTCGGGTTCGAGGTGCCAGGTGCCCTCGTAATAGGCCTTGAAGCGGGTGGCGACCGCATCGCGGCCTCGCGTCTCGATGCCTCTCGCAAACAACAGCGTGCCGGGCGAATTCCAGAGCATCACCTTCACATCGTCCGCATCATGCGCATTCTGCGCGGCGATGAATTTCTCGAAGATGGCTCGTGCCTCGGCGTCATTTGCGGCAGCTTGCGCCCCTCCTGCTGACCAGAACGTTGCGGCGAGCACCAGCGCTGCGGTCGCTGCCGCAGCACGACGGCATCGCCCAGATGGCCGCGGCCTGATGGAGCCTCGAGACATCTCGGAAGGGGGCATGGTTACCTCTCGTTTTGAATGATAGCCGTAATATCATCGATCGCCTCGCCGACCTTTCAGGATCGCGCGATCCGCGGTCGCCGCTGCATCACGTCTTCGTTGCCCACGCCTTGGTGGATTGCCGCAGGGATTTAGCCTGCCCCGCGCGGTCGGGGGCTGCCCCCTGGAACAGGCCGGTGCTGCCGCGCATTGATCCGCCATGTCCAAGACCCGCGGAAAAAGGTTTGCCGTCGGCGACCACGTCAGCTGGAATTCCGAGGCCGGCCGGGTGCGCGTCCATATCCAGCGCGTGCACACCGCCGACGTCGATTACAAGGGCTACGTCCATCACGCCACGCCCGACGATCCGCAGTACGAGATCAGGAGCGACAAGACCGATCACGTCGCCCTGCACAAGGGCCGGGCGTTGCGGTCGTTGAAAAGCTGACGGCCGGCGAGCCGAGCGGTCGAGGTCTCACCATGGCTCATCCGTTCTTCACCATCGGCCACGCCACACGTTCGATCGAGGAATTCCTCGAATTGTTGCATCACAGCGCGGTCACCTTCGTGGTTGACGTTCGGACCGTGCCCCGCTCCCGTACCAACCCGCAGTACAATCGCGAGACCCTGCCGCAATCGCTCGCGGCTGCTTCGATCGGCTACGAGCACATTGCCTCGCTCGGCGGCCTGCGCAGCCGCAAGCGCGAGGTGCCGCGTGAGACCAATGCCTTCTGGCAGAACGGCAGCTTTCACAATTACGCCGACCACGCGATGGGCGCGGCCTTTCACGAAGGGCTCGCACATCTGCGCGCCGTCGGGCAGATGGAGCGCTGCGCCATCATGTGCGCGGAGACATTGTGGTGGCGATGTCACCGTAGGATCATCACCGACTACCTGCTCGCCGCCGGCGAGACGGTGTTCCACATTCTCGGTCCCGGGCAGGTCAAACCGGCCGAAATGAACCCGGCGGCGCGGGGCGTGGCTGACGGCCGCCTAGCCTACCCAGCCGAGAGTTAGCCAATCCTCGCCGCGGAGATTATGCTTGCGCTCCATCCTGGCTGCGATGTGGCCTTCCGACGCGAGCCCGCCCATGAGCATATCCGTCATCGAGCAAGCAAAAATCCAGGCCCAGGTGCTGGTGCCGCTGGTCAAGGCGCTCCAGGCCGAGCTCGGCGAGGCGCGCGCCAACGCGCTGGTGCGCAAGGCGCTCGGCGATCTCTATCGCGGCTTCGGCGAGGAATTCTGGAAGGCCAAGAACGGGGGCGAGAGCGAAGCCGATCTTGGCAAGGCTGTATCGTCTGCCTTCAAGACCTACTCCCGCGATGACGCGCTCGCCTATGACGTCATCGAGCAGTCGCATGATGCCTTTGCCTTCGACGTCAAGCGCTGCGCCTATGCCGAATTCTATAAAGCGCTCGGCGAACCGGAGCTCGGCTTCCTCCTGATCTGCACGGCCGATTTTGCGACCGCGGAAGGCTTTGGTCCCGACATCAAGCTCACGCGGACGCAGACGATCATGCAAGGCGCGTCCCATTGCGACTTCCGCTATCGGCGCGATGGCGGCGAGGGCCGGTGAGGGAGCGCCTCCTCTCACGTCCCGCCGTCTTTTGCTCCCAGCAGCACATCCTTCAACCCGGTCGGATAAAGGCTCGGTCCGTCGTCCACATCGAGATCGGCAAGGTTGAACCAGCGCGCGACGATCGGCTCTCCATTGTCCTCGAGGAAGTCGATGCGGTCCTCACCGGCGAAGGCGCCGTCAGGAAACTCCACCTCGCAGATGAACATCACCTCGTGCCCGGTCGATCCCTCGTGCACAAAAATGTTCTCCAGCACCAACGGCTCGCTTGTGATGGTGACGTCGATGCCGAGCTCCTCGTTGAGCTCGCGCATCAGCGCAGCGCGCCAGCTCTCGCCGAACTCGATCTCGCCGCCGAGCGGGCGTACGCCCTTGATCCGCCCGGCATCGTCGCGAATTTCGGCCGCCAGCAGGCGCCCGTCCCGCCAGTGCAGGCCGATCGCGACGACGCGGATGTGGGGATGAGGGCGCCAAATGGTCATGACGGATCGTTATCGCGCGCGCCGCCTCCGTGCAATGCACGAAGGTCAGGTCTTCACGCCAGGCCTGATCAGCTTCGCAGGCTTGATCCATGATTCGCGGCCTGTCATTGTCCGGTCATCCGCCACGGCGAGCTGGTGCGATCGAGCTATCGCGTGCGACGAAATGCGTCGCTCCGCCGGATGTGAAGAGAAGGCAGGCTATTGAGATGAGCAGCGTGAATAAGCCCGGCGGCAACTACTTGCCGGTGATCATCCATGGCGGGCTCGCCTATGTCAGTGGCCAGCTGCCGCGTCGCGGCGAAGACCTGCTGTATGTGGGCAAGGTCGGAGCAGGCGTCGATATCGCGGCCGCACAGGAAGCTGCTGCCCTTTGCGCTGATCTCTGCATCTCCGCCATCAATCACGCCACAGGCGGAGAGGACCGGATCGTCCAGGTCCTGCAGCTCGTTGGATACGTCGCTTCAGCGCCTGGATTTACCCAGCAGTCGCAAGTCATGAACGGTGCCTCCGACCGGCTGATCGAACGCCTCGGCGAGCGCGGTCGTCATACGCGGACGTCCGTCGGCGTCGCCGAGTTGCCGCGAGGGGCGCCGGTCGAGCTGAACATGATTGCCGCTGTTCGGTCATAGCGGGCAGCGTTATCTGACGAGATATTTGGCAATCGCCGCCTCGTCCCACGCGATCCCGTTGCCGGGCTCCTCGCTCGGCAGCGCAAAGCCGTCCTTGATATCGAGCCGCGTCGACAGCACAGCGTCGGCCCAGTCGACATATTCCAGCCAGTGCGCCGTCGGCGTCACGCAGAGCAGATGCGCGCTCACTTCGGAGAACAGATGCGAGGACATCTCGATGCCGGCGGCATGCGCGAGCGACGCGGCGCGCAGCCATCCGGTCACGCCGCCGATCCGTTGCACGTCGGGCATCACGTAATCGCAGGCTTCCGCGGAAAGCGCCGCCTGCATCGAGAAGGCGCTGTCAAAATTCTCGCCGATCTGGACCGGCGTATGCAGTGCGTCGGCGATGCGGGCGCAGCCGGCATAATCGTCGTGGCGGATCGGCTCCTCGATCCAGCTCAAGCCCTCGTCGTCGAGCATCTCGCCGCGTTGGATGGCGTCGGTCACCGTCAGTGCCTGGTTGTAGTCGCACATCAGCGTCACCTCGTCGCCGACGGCCTTTCTCACCGCGCGGACGACGGCGAGATCCTCCCGCGCATCAGGCCGGCCGACGCGGATCTTGGCGGCCTGAAACCCCTCGGCCAGCAGCTTGTGCGCCTCCTCGACCGCGGCGCCCGCCGGCATGATGCCGAGCCCCTTCGAATTGTACGCCCTGACCGGCTTCGGCGCGCCGCCGAGCAGCCGTGCCAGCGGCAGGCCTCTGCTGCGGGCAAGCGCATCCCACGCCGCCATGTCGATGCCGGATTGCGCCAGCCGCTGCAGGCCGGCGAGGCCAAGCAGGGTGAAGCGCTGGGTCAGCTTGCGCTCGATCTCGAACGGCAGCAGCTCGTCGCCGGCAAGCAGGTCTGACATTTCCGTGACCATCGCCGTCAGCGGCTTCAATGCCGACGGTGTGATCGAGAACAGATAGGCGTGCCCGCGGGCGCCCTGGTCGGTCTCGCAGTCGATCAGCACCAGCGGGGCTTTGGCGACAGCGCCGGTCGAGGTCTGCAGCGGCAGGTTCATCGGCACGATCACGGGCCGCGCATGGAAGCGCTTGATGCGAATGGTCTCGGTCATGAGTCTCTCCAGGCGGGGGCGGAACGATCAGGCTACTTTTGCTGCAAGGCCATGCGAACGCCAAGACCCAGGTAGATCGCCCCGATGACGCGGCCCTGCCAGCGGCCGATGCTGCGATGACGGGTGAGCCAGCCAGCGACTTGCCCGGCAACAAGAGCGATCAACGCGGTGTAGATCGCGCTCATGATGACGAAGATGAGGCCAAGAATTGCAAGCTGGGCAACGACGGAGCCCTTCTCGGAATGTACGAACTGTGGGAGAAAGGCCAGGAAGAAGAGCGCCGTCTTCGGGTTGAGCAGTTCGGCCAGCACCGCCTGCCGGAAGGCGAGCGACGCGTCGACCAAACGCGACTGCGCCAACTTGATATCCTCGCCTCTTTCCATAAGCGCGCGGATGCCGAGATATATGAGGTAGGCAGCGCCGGCGTACTTCACCAGGCTGAAGGCGAGGGCCGAGGTCATCAGCACCGCCGACAATCCGAGCGTAGCCATCGCGGTGTGAAGCAGGTCTCCAGTAGCGATGCCAAGACCGGTGGCAATTCCGACGCGATGCCCGCCCACAGACGCGCGCCCGAGCACCAAGAGCACCGCGGGACCCGGAATGAGAAAGAGGCCGAGAACCACCGCGATATAGGTCAGCAACGTGTCGAACTGGATCATGGTGAGTTCCGGTCTGATTGTCAGGAGCTAGAACCAGCCAGACCCGGTCTCTCAATGCAAGCCCTCGATGCGGCATAGGCTCCTGGTTCTCAGAGCTGTCTCCATCAGCCGCGAGGTGATTCCCTATTCGGTCGACGCGCTGAGCGATGCGGCGGCCGAGCGAAGCGGTGTCATCACCGAGCGCGCGCCGGGCCTGGAGCTCTATCTCGATCCCGCGGTGGTGAAATCCGGCGATGCGGCGCGCGCTGCTGGAAAACGCACTGGCTTCGCTCAAGCCCGCGTGAGGGCTGCTGTTCTGAGAGAGCTTCCGTGGGGCATGCTCTCTTACCCTCCAGGGGAGGGTAAGCGTGCGCTTCCCGCAACGAGAGAGGAAGGAGGCCCACCAAAAGGTCTACGTGGGCCTCACCTCGCCGCCCCCTCCGTGAACGCCGTCTCGATCACCTCACCAAAAGGCTGCCACGACCGCCCGTCGAACTGCACCAGCCGCATCTGCTTGATCGGCAGATAGTTGTTCGGCGAGGTATTCATCCTGATGTTGGGCAGCGCGACGGAAGGGTTGTAACCCCTCAGCGAAGCCGCCTGACGCATGATGTTCTCGCGTGACAGGTCGTCGCCGCATTGCTTCAGCACCTGCGTCAACGCCTCGGCCGCGGCGTAGCCGAAGACCGCGGCGCTGTTGTTGGTGCTTTCGACTTGATGGTATTTGTCCATGAAGGCGAACCATTCCTTCATGGCAGGATCGTCTTTCCAGGCGGGGTCGCTGGGGTCCTTCAGGAAGGCCGCCGAGATCACGCCGGCCGAATTCTCCAGGCCTGCGGGCGCCATCGCATTGGCGATCGAGGCGGAAGTATCGTTGACGATGAAGACCGGACGCCAGTTGAGCGAAGCCGCGAGCCTGATCACCTTGGATGCCGTCGACGGTACGCCTAGAAAGACGAAGATATCGGCGCCGGCGCGCTTGAGGATCGAGACGTGCCCGTCGAGGTGCTCGTCACCGATGTCAAAGGCGATGTCGACGAGGACATGGCGGTTTAGATCGCCAAGTCCGTCCTGGATTCCCTTGTAGAGCATGCGTCCGAACTGGTCGTTCTGCCAGAGCACGACGATCTTCTTCCTGGGATAATAGGCCTGAATGTAGTTGGCGTAGATGCGCCCCTCCGACCGGATCGACGGCTGCCAGCCCATGGTCCAGGGGAAAGCCCTGGCCTGGCTCAGCTCCTCGTCGCCGGAGGCGACGAAAAGCTGCGGCACCTTCTTCTCGTTCAGATACCAGCGCGTGGCGAGATTGCCGGGCGTGCCGAACGACCCGAACATCAGGTGCACGTCGTCCTTCTCGACCAGATTGCGCGTCAGCTCCAGCGCGGTCGACGGATCGGAATTGTCGTCGCGCGTGATGAAGCGGATCTTGCGGCCATTGATGCCGCCGCGCGCGTTGACCATGTCGAAATAGGCGGCCTCCGCCTGACCGATCGCGCCGAATTCAGAGAGCGCTCCCGAATACGGCATGACATTGCCGACGCGGATTTCCTTGTCGCTTGTGGGTTGGTCCGCGCGTTGCTCGGACATCGCGCCAAGCGACGCGAGTGCGGCGATCAAAACGAACAGCAGTCTGCCGGTGACGCGCATGCTCGACACCTTGTCGTTGGCCCCCAACGAGGTCGGCTCAGTCCGCACCAAGGCGAGTTGATCTAGATCAGGCGTTTGGCAATCGTGTGGCTTGGCAGCCCGCTTCAATACAGCGCAGGCCCGTACGAAATGGCAGGCGTACTGACACGCCGCTACGGCAGCCCGCGCGCCTCGAGCTGATGCACCAGCAGCAGGGTCGGCTCGGCGAGGCTGTCGCCGGAGCCATCCAATCCGAAGGCGGAGGCGATGCCGTCGCGGCTGCGCAGCAGCGCGCTGCGCGGACAATGGCCGGCGCCGCAGAGCGTCTTCTTCAGGGTCTCGCCCTGCGTCACGAGGCCAGGGGAATCGTCCGCGGCCCAGGCCAGCACGATCGGCACATCGACATTGAGGATGCCGGGGAATACCGAGCGCGCGTTGTACTGGCTGGCGTCGCCGCCGAGATAGGCCTTCTCGCTGTCGCTGGCGTCCTTGCCGGCACGGTAGATGCCGGATACCAGCACGACGGCCGCGACATCGGCACGGTCGGCCTGGAGGTCGGGATGCGCCAGCAGGGTTGCGACATGGAACGCGCCGGCGCCGTAGCCGACCGCGACGATCTCGCGGGCGTCGCCGTTGAACAGGTCGATATTGCCGTGAACCCAGGACAGCGCCGCCGCCACGTCGGTCGCTCCCATCGGCCAGGTCGCTGCGGGGGCCAGGCGATAATTGACGCGCACCCCGATCATGTCATTGCGGGCGGCAAAGCACATGGCCTGGTCCTGGATCTGGCGCGACAGCTCGGGGGCGGCGCGGTCACCGGTGAAACTGTCGCCGGTCACGAACAGCAGCACCGGCCGCGGCGTATCCGCCTTGGTCGTGCTGGCGGCGACGTCGAGCACGTTGGCCTCGCTCTCGCCGTAGCGCAGGCCCCGCGAGAAGGTGACCTGCTCGCACAGCCGCGCGGTGCCGCCGGCGGTGGTGTCGGAATCGGTCAGGCCTGTCTGGATGAGGTCGGAGGGCGGCGTCAGCGGCGCCGGCAACGGGCCATGCGCGGATGCTGTCGTGATGGTCAGAAACAGGAAAAAAGCGAGATAATTCTTCATTTGGTGCCGGCCTTTGCGCCCCCCATATTGGTTCGCCGGTTTGGCCTGTCTTTTCAATTCGCCTTATTCGTCCGCCTTGAGGCGATTTCACGGCACCTTTGGTTCGTCCGCCGTTTCAAGGCTTGGCGGCGTTTCAGGCGGCGCTCTTGCGCTTGGCAGCCTTCTTCGTCGTCTTCTTGGCGGACTTCTTCTTTGCAGCCTTCCGGGCGGCGAGATAGGCCTCGACCTTCCTGGAGGAATGGCCGGCCGCGGCGACGGCAGCTTTCAGCTTGGCCGGGGTGATCTTGAATCTCTTCGACCAGTAACGGACCTCATAGGCTTCGCTCAGCGCGATCCGGCTCTTGTCGGAGGCGCGGTGCTTCTGGAGCTTGATATACGCCTCGACCTTCTTGGCGGAACGGCCGACCTTCTTGACGGCGTATTTCAGCTTGGCGGGGGTCACCTTGAACTTCTTCGACCAGTAGGCGACTTCATATTTTTCCGTGAGCGCAATCAGCGCCCGATCGGCCCCGCCGCGCTTTGCCTTGTTGTCGGCCATGCTTCCCTCCTGCCGCGGAATGCGTGCTGCCAATCTAGCATGCAACCGGATTCGGAAGGCAAGACGCAAGCCGTGCGGTGATTGCGCAAGGCGGCGGTTTTGCACCGATGTGTCAAACCCTTGTGCGGCGTGGCCACGCCTCGGGCAGAACGGGCGTTCTACTTTGCATGGGGTTGTTTTCGCATTTTTTGTTTGGCCGGCCGCGTTAGGCCCGCTTCATCGTCCGGAACGTGATGGAGTAACGCCGCGCCTCGACCGGCGGGATACTGTGCTCCCATTGCGAGCGCGCCTCGCCCTCCATCATGTACAGCGAGCGCGACTGGGCCTCGAGCGTATGGCGCTGCCATTTGTCGCCGCTGCGGCGGCGGAAGCGGAATTTGCAGGCCGAGCCGAGCGACAGGCCGAGGATCTTGTCGAAGTGCGGCTTGTCGCGGTGCCAGCCGATGCCGACGCCGGCCTCATACTCGGTGCAGAGCATCTGCCGGACGCTGGCCTCCGGCAGCCCGGCCCAGGCCTCGGCCTGACGCGCGATGGTCAATAGCCAGTCCGGGATCGGCTCCGCCTCGGCGAGCCGCTGCAGCGTGTAGTCATAGCGATAGCCGAACGACGCCACCCGGCGGTTGCCCTCGAACGCCCCGAACTGAAAACGCTCGAGCGGCAATGTTGCGATGCGGCCGATCAAGCCTTGCTCGACGGCGGTTTCGATAAAATTGTCCGCGTAGCGAAGACCGGTAGGGCCTTCGTCAGGGACGGCGAACAAGCCAAGCTGCGTCATGCCTCGCATTTCCGTGATGGAACCTAATGGCGGCTGGTGCGACTTACATATGACGCGGGAAGAAACGTGCGAGGCTGTCATGGCACACAAGCATACCGCCGATCCGGCAGAGATCATGCGGGCGACCGGTCATCCTGAGCTGGAATATGCCGCTGGCTGGACCATCGCTGGTCTCGTCACCATCGGCACAATCGTCGCGGCGTGGGTGTTTGCGATCTAGGGCATGATCCGGAAAAGTGTGAAGCGGTTTTCCGAACAGATCATGCCCAAATAAAAGCTGAGGGGCGATGACCTCATCGCGCCTCAGGCGACAGGGAATTGTAGCTCGAAGGCCGCGCCCTCGTCGGTCGGCTTCAGCCTGATCGAGCCGCCATGGCTCGCCATCACCGCCCGCGCGATCGCAAGCCCCATCCCGGTGCCGCCCTGGTCGCGGCGGGTGGTGAAGAAGGCATCAAAAATCCTGTCGCGGTTCGGTGCCGAGATCGGCTCGCCGTCATTGCTCACCGTCAGACGCAGGGTCGTGCGCTCGTCCACAGCATGCAGCCTGATCGTCCCGGCCTTGTGCCGCATCGCGTTGTCGGCGAGATGCGACAGCACGATCAGCGCCTTTTCGCTGGACATGCCGATCGCCCGGTCGAGGCTGCCGCTGGCCTCGATGGAGCTTGCCGGAAACCTGTTCCTGAGATCGGCGATGACGGGTGCAAGCTCCGTGCGCTCGTTCTGCGGCAGGCTCTCGGCGCGCGCCAGATCGCGCAGCCGCTGCGCCATCGCCTCCAACCGCTGAGTGTCGGACAGGATGTTGGCGATGAACGTCTTCTGCTCGGCCGGCGTCAGTCCGTCAGACCTGCCTTGATACGAATCCTGCAGCAGCTCGGCCGCGCCCTTGATCGAGGTCAGCGGTGATTTCAGCTCGTGGGTGAGATGGGCCGAGAATGTCGCGATATAGTCGGAACGTCGCGCCAGCTGCTCGGCCATGCCGAGGAAGCTGTGCGAGAGCTGGGCGAACTCGCGCGTGCCGTAATGCCGGAGCGGCTGGAAGGCCTCGCGGTCGCCGCGGCCGATCCGTGCGGCACGGTCGATCAGCTCGCGCATCGGCAGGGTGATGGTGCGCGAGAACACCAGGCCGATCGCGATCGTGCCGAGGATGACGGCGAGCCCGGCCAGCACGAACTTGGCGCGCTCCTGATAAAGATGGTCGAAGATGTTACTCGGCGTCCGCGTGGTGTAGATCACGCCGGCGACGCGGTTGTTGACGATGACGGGCATCGCCGAGAACACGTGCACGCCGAGGCCGCGGCTGAAGGAATAGATCGGCGGCGGCGGCTTGTCCGGCACGCGGTTGCGCAAGGTGGCGCGGTATTGCCCGTGCAGCGCGTCCGCGACCTCCTCGATATGGGCGAGCGATTGGCCGACCTCCTGCCGCCCGGCGATGACGACGCCCTGCGGATCGAGGATGCGGAAGCCCGCCAGCGTTACCTTCTGGGTCTCGCGGATGATCGGCGTCAGCCTTGCGCCGATCTCGACATAGGCCGCCTGCGACGGATGAGACGCGGCTTGCGCATCCGGCCGCCGGCGCAGCAGATCGTTGGCGGTGAGATCGAGCGCGGGGCGGATCGGGGTGACCTGGTCGCCGGGGTCGGGCAGCACGTTCGGCGGCACCTCGGCGCCGAGCGTCAGGCCGCTGTCGAGCCTGGCCGTGACCTCCTGTGCATAGATCGTCGCCAGCACGCGGCTTTGCGCGATCAGCTCGGCCTGGGTCTGGCGGATTAACTGGTTGTCATAGAGGCGGAAGAAGAACAGGCCGACCAGCGGCAGCACGCCTACGGTGGTCAGCACCGTGAAGATCACGAGGGCCAGCGACGGCCGCCATTTGTCGGGCGCCGCGCTCATGCCGCTTTCTCGCAGCGGCCGAGCTTGAAGCCGACGCCGTGGATGGTCTCGATCACGTTGTCGCAGGCCAGCGCGGCGAGCTTGGCTCGGATGTTGCGGATGTGGCTGTCGATGGTGCGGTCGGAGACCTGGATGTTGAGCTGATAGGCCGCCCGCATCAGCTGCTCGCGGTTGAACACCGAGGTCGGTCGGGTCAGGAACGCACGCAGGATGCCGAACTCGATCGCGGTCAGCTTCAGCGGCGTGCCGGCAAAGGTCGCGACATGCTGCTCGGGATCGATCAGCAGGCCGCCTTGCGACAGCGCGGTGGGACCCGCCTTGATCTCGCCGTTGCGCGGACTGAGCCGGCGCAGGATCACGTTGACCCGCGCCACCAGCTCGCGCGGGCTGAACGGCTTCGTCACGTAGTCGTCGCCGCCGATCTCGAGGCCGAGGATGCGGTCGATCTCCTCGTCGCGCGCCGACAGGAACAGGATCGGCACGTCGGACGTCTTGCGGATCTCGCGGCAGACATCGAGGCCGTCGAACTCGGGCATACCGATGTCGAGCACGATCAGATCGGGCCTGTCGGCGGCAAAGCGGCTGAGCGCCTCCTTGCCGTCGCGGGCCTCGATCACGTCCATGCCGGCCTTCTTCAGCGCAACGCGGATGACCTCGCGGATATGGCCTTCGTCGTCGACGATGAGAATGCGATGCGCCAAGAAAGTCTCCGCTCACCCTGCCGGCCGGCTGCCGGTCTGATCTTTCGCCTGCGCGTCCAGCCTGCGCTGCAGTCGCCAGCTCCGAAAGCCCCAGCTCCGCCAGGCCAGATCCTGACGCTGCTGTTCTACAAGGCGGTCGCGTCGCGACACAAGACAGCTCTCGCTGGCGCCGGGCCGAAGTGCGATGGCCCTGTCGATGGCGGGGAGTGCCTGCGGTCCGAGCGTCAGGAGATAGTCGATGTCGATCTGCACGCCGTTGCCCGATGCTTCCCGGCTGTGGCTGACATTGTAGTCGGCAATGAAGGCATCGAAGTTCACGAGTGAGCAGCCATAGAGCACGATCGCGAGCGCGATCAGATTGACGCCCACGAGCCATTGGTTGGACCGGTTGAGGGCGATGCGGGTCACGATCAGGACCAGTCCGAGCGCGACCAGCCCCATCCAGATGAAGGCCGCGATCCGCCAGTAGGTCAGCATGTAGATGTCGACGTAGAGGTTGAGGCGAAGGATGGAGGAGGCGACGAGAAGCACGTTTTGCCCGACCCAGAGATAGACCAGCGGGCGGATCACTGGCGATTTCTCAGCCGGCCCGCCCGGGCGCATCGCAACAAGCACGAAAGCCGCCGCGAGCAGGGCGGTCACGATCAGCGGATAGGCGCCGCGATGCGCATAGCCCGCATAGGTCAGATTGTCCGGCAGCGCCATATGGCCCCAGAGATAGATGCCGTCGAGAATGGACTGCGCCGCGAACAGCAGGTTGAACAGGATCAACGAGCGCAGGATGGTGGAGGGGCCAAGAAACTCCGCCGAGACCAGCGGCGGGAGCGGCGGCGGCACAGGTCCGTCCGCGACGGCGGTGGCGACTATGGATTTGCGCCGCCAGCGCACATGGATGAACGGCCAGACCAACGCCAGCATCAAGGCCCAGAACAGTGCGCGCGGGATGCTGATATATTGGAGGATGAGTTTCGGATTGAGCAGGGACACCCATTGCTCGATCACCGGATTGGCCGCGGCGAACAGCGCGACGAAGACCGTGCTGAGTGCTGCCGGGAGCAGCCAGCGCGCGATGCCGCGGGTCAGCGCCGACGCGTTGAACCCCTGAGGCGCATCGAGGAAGAACCTGAAGGGGCCGAGCAGGACGAAGTTGCGTAGCGCGCGGACGCGGTCGGCGAGCCCGGTCGTCTCCGGATTGGTCGCCAGCAGCAGGGCGATAAGCAGAGCCGCGCCGAGGATCAGCAACGAGATCGCGTTGAGCTCCTCGACGGCCGGTGCGAGGCCGGCGATGAGAATGGCTGTGGCGATCAGGGCGCGCCGCAGGTTCAGGGCCGCGTGATTGAAGAGCACCGACACGCAAGCCGTGGCGACGGCAAAGAGGGCCAGCGATAGGCCGATCCGGTGGCCATAGAACAGCCAGTCCGCCAGTGCGGCCAGCACCAGCGCGAGGCCGAGCTTGGCCGGAATGGAGGAATGCCTGAGCGGCTGGAGGTCCGCTGCTATCGTCGAAGCCAGGCTCGTCATGTCCAGAAGACCTTTCGTGATGGGTGGCATCACGAAGTCTGAACGGTGCTTGTGCAGAAGCCGGGATCATCGTCTGCACGGTTTCAGGAGTCTTTTGCAGTTTTCGTGCAGGCGCGCTTTTGCCTCTCGCCCAGCGCAAATCGCTTTGATAGGTGCGAAGCATCGCCACTCCCAGCGCGTGATGCATCATGCAATTCCTCCGCCGTATCGGTCTCATCCTGCTCTGGCTTGCCGCGCCTGTGGTCGCATTCGCGGCCGCGAACAAGAACGATCCCTATCTGGTCCCGTTGCGCGGCGCCGGAAACATCGCGCTTGTCGTCGCAAGCATCGCGATCGTCGTTCTCCTGCTGCGCCGCGGGCGCTGGCGTAGTATCGCGGGCAAGCTGCTCGTCACGCTCTGGTGCTTGTCGCCGCTCCTGATGTCCGCGGCACATCTGAAGTTCGAGCTGCGCAAGCACGACGTTCTCGGCGCAAGCGCCGCCGAGGCGCGACAGCTCGGGCCTCATTTCATGGTCGGCTATTCCTCGTTTCCCGAGGTCGCGCGGCTGGCCGAGCAGGGATTGATCGGCGGCGTCTACGTGACCCGGCACAACATCCGGGGCCGGACGATTGCGGCGCTACGTGCCGAAATCTCGGCGCTTCAGGACAAGCGGCGCGCGGCGGGCCTGCCGCCGCTGGTCGTCGCTGCCGACCAGGAAGGCGGCATCGTCGGGCATCTTGCCCCGCCGCTGACCAAGGTGCCGGCGCTGGCGACGCTCACCGGGCTGGCGCCCGACGACCAGCAAGCCAAAGCCGAAGAATTCGGCCGCATTCACGGACACGAGCTCAGTGCGCTTGGCGTCAACCTCAATCTCGCGCCGGTGCTCGACCTCAAGCCGCCGGCGAGGCGCAACCGTCTCGATTTCCACACGCTGATCGGCCAGCGCGCAATTGCAACCGATCCTGCTGTCGTCAGCACGATCGCAAGTGCCTATGTCCGCGGGCTGGAAGAATCCGGCGTCGGTGCCACGCTCAAGCATTTTCCGGGCATCGGCCGCGTGCGCAACGACACGCATCATTTCAGTGCCAATCTCGATACACCGGTTGGGGAATTGGAAGCCACCGACTGGCTTCCGTTCCGCGAGGTGCTGTCGCATTCGCGTAGCGCGCTGATGGTCGGCCATGTCACGCTGACCGCGGTCGATCCCGACCGTGCGGCCTCGCATTCCAAGCGCGTCGTCGATGGCATTCTCCGGGACAAATGGGGCTACCAGGGCATGGTGATGACCGACGACCTCGTGATGGGGGCGATCTACCAGAACGACGTCTGCAAGGCCGTGGTCGAGGCGATCAATGCCGGCGTCGACCTGCTGCTGGTCGCCTATGACGGAACGCAGTTCTACCGCGTCTTCGCCTGCGCTCTGGACGGCTGGCGGCAGGGCCGGCTCGATGCGGCGATGCTGCGCGCAAGCGCGACGCGTCTGGAAAGAGGATTTCCGATCGAGCAGGCACTCGTAGGCTCGGGCGCGATCAGCCTCGCCCGCCAGGACTAGCTTTTCACATACTGACGGTAGTCCGGCTCGCGGTGAAACCAGAACTCGTAGCCGGTGACGGCCTTCTGCATGGCGACGTCGTGGATCGGCTGGTTGAGCGGAACGATCGGCACGTCGCGCATGCAGAGCGCGATGAAGTCCTTCACGCACTGGTCGTACTCGGCCGCGTCCGCGGTGAAGCGGGCCTTGTCGATCAGCGCGTCCATCTCCTTGTTCTGGTAGGAGGAGATGTTGAAGATCGAGTTGTTGCCGTGGAAATTCCAGTAGAAGTAATATTCGGGATAATCGAGCCAGCCGCTGAAACGGTTGAGCGCAAGCGGCAGCTCTTTTTTATTCAGCGTCGTCCGCCAGTTTGCGCCGGGGGTCTTTTCGATTCCCGCCTTGATCCCGATCTTGGCGAGGTTCTCCTGGATCAGGATCGCGGTCGGCTCGCCGACGGTCGCGGTGCCTGTGTCGAGCGACAAGGTCGTCTCCAGGCCAGAGGCGAAGCCGGCTTCCTTCATCAACGCCTTGGCCTTGTCGAGATCGGTGACATAGGGAAACGGCTGCGGCCAAACCGGCTTTGAAACGTCGGCGGCGCCGCCGTACATGGGAACGGCGCGGCCGAAGAACGCGCTGCTCTGGATCTGCTCATACGGCATCGCCCAGGCGATGGCCTGGCGCAGCTTGGCGTTGTCGAACGGCGGCTTTGCGGTGTTCAGAGCAACGTACCAGAGCGCATTGGGGATCGGCACGCCCGACACCCTGACCTTGCCTTCCCTGATCAGCTGGTCGAAATCGCGCGGCGCAAAGCCGCTCGACAAGTCCGCATCGCCTCGCTCCAGCATGGCGCGGCGCGTGCCGCCGGAGGGAACGTCGCGTGCGATCACGCGCCTGATCTTCGGCAACGGTCCGCTCTTCCAGTCGTCGAAGCGCGCCAGCACGGTCTCGCTGCCGGGCTTCCAGCTCTCGATCCTGTAGGCGCCGCCGCCGGCCTCGTTGTTCTTCAGCCACGCCAGCGCCCACGGGTCTTCAACCGTCGCATTTTTCTTCGCCAGCTCGGAATTGATGATGAACGGCACCACGACGGCGACGTTGAACAGCAGCATCTTGTCCTTGCGGACATAGTCGATGCGGAAAGTGTGATCGTCGACGACTACGAACTGCTCGGGCTTTTCCAGCGATCCCGCCGACATCTGGAAGGTCGGAAAGCCGCCGACCTTCACCGCGCGGTCGAACGACCATTTCACGTCCTTGGCCGTAACCGGCGTCCCGTCGTGGAATTTTGCATCTTTTCGCAGGCGGAAGGTGCAGGACATGCCGTCGGCCGCGACCTCCCAGCTCTCGGCGAGTTCGGGCGCGAGCCTCTCGCGATCATACGACAGCGTTCCGTCCGGCAGCGTCTTGGAGGCGTAGGAGAGCAGGCGGTCGTAGCAATTCCACGATAGCCCGTTCACGGTCTGGTTGGAGCCGACGCCCTGCATGTCCAGCGAGTTCGGACCCAGCTCCTGCACCACCAGCAGCGTCTCGCTCCGGCCCCGCGCCCAGGCGAAGGAAGGCGCGACGGCGCTGATGCCGGCGGCACCCACGCCGCCGAGCACCACGCTGCGGCGGCTGATATGGAAGGGTGAACTGCTCATGGGGGCCTCCTGTCCGGCAATTGTCCGGTATCGAGAGGCAAGGTGTGTGCCACCGGCACGAATGATCGTACCGTATCCATGGCCGGCCGCCTCGCGCGACGGCGCGAGGCGGTTTCATTCAGTGCGCCGGTGCGTTGCGCCAGGCGCTTCCTATTCGGCCTGCTCCAGAGCGGCAGGCATCTTCGCAACCGACATCAGCGATCGCGCGACCTGATTGAGCAGGAGATCGGCGTTTTCCTCTTCGGCGAGGGATTTGGAGAGCAGGGCGACCACTGCGCTATGCCGGAGCTGCTGTGCCAGGTTGCGTGCGGTGGTATAGCCGGACATCTCGTAATGTTCGACGCGTTGAGCCGCAGAAATCAGTGCGAGGTCGGCGGCTGCGTCCTCTTGTTCTTCGCCTTCCTTCATGACCTCCTGGCCTTCCTCGATGAGGCCCATCATGCCCTTGCAAGGCTTGGCGCGAGCGTTCTCGCCGAGCAGCTCGAAGCATTCGTTGATGCGCTCGATCTGATTCTCGGTCTCGGCCAGATGCTGCTCGAACAATTCCCGCAACTGGTCGAAGCGGGCGGCCTGCGCCATCTTGGGAAGCGCCTTGGTCAACTGCTTCTCGGCATGGAGAATGTCGCGCAGTTCATGGAGCAGCAGATCGGTCAGGCCGGCTTCGTCGACGGGCGGTGAGCTCTCCGTGACGATCGGCGTGCCGGCGCCGGGATCGGCGGACTGCAGCGCGGGCGATTCCGTGAACACCCAGTCCTCACCCTCGTTCCAGGGACCGCGGGTGTCGATTTCGCCGTGCTCACCGCTGCCGGTGGAATCGTTGAAGTACTGGTTCACCAGGCCGGGCGTCGGCGCGATCCTGCCGACGCTGAAGGCCGGCTTCGACAGGCTTTCGAGCGCTCGCGCGAACGCCTTCATATGAGTGATCTCCCGCGTCATCAGGAACTGGAGTGCGTCCTTGCTGCCGGCGTCGTCGCAGAAATTGATCAGCCGTTCATAGACGATCTTCGCGCGCGCTTCGGCGGCGATGTTGCTGCGGAGGTCGACGTCGAGCTCGCCGGTGATCTTGAGATAGTCGGCGGTCCAGGGATTGCCTTGCGAATTGAACAGGTTGACGCCGCCGCCGCCGGCGATCGCAATCAGCGGATCGGCTTCCGCCGCCTGGCGGTCGTTCTTCGAAGGCGCAAGATGCATCCGTGCGAGACAACCGACGACTTCGAGATGGCTGAGCTCTTCGGTGCCGATATCCATCAAGAGATCCTTGCGGTCGGGGTCCTCGCAATTCAAACCTTGAATCGAGTATTGCATCGCGGCCGCGAGTTCCCCGTTGGCGCCGCCGAACTGCTCGAGCAGCATATTGCCGAAGCGGGGATCGGGTTCGTCGACACGCACGGTGAACATCAGTTTTTTGACGTGATGATACATGGGAGGGCTCGCGCTCTGAGGGAAACTATGCGCGTCAACCGACCCTCGGAATGTTCGTTCCTACTCTCGTCGAGATTCGGATCCGGTGCTGTGCGAGGAAGTAAAGCGGAGCGCATATGCACGTTCGTTGGTGCAGGCGAGATCTCTACGATCCCGCTGCTGCGCGGCTCTACGGCGCCCGCGCGATCAGTCCGTCAATCATCGCGCGCACGAGGCCTGCGATTTCCTTGCGCAGCGCCGGTAGCGGCACGGCGACCAGCTTCTGCTCCAACCCCAGC
The DNA here is from genome assembly GCF_900114915.1 of Bradyrhizobium sp. Rc3b. Taxonomy (GTDB): domain Bacteria; phylum Pseudomonadota; class Alphaproteobacteria; order Rhizobiales; family Xanthobacteraceae; genus Bradyrhizobium. Next base: position 242,289 of record NZ_FOUS01000005.1, on the reverse strand, counting down.
GCCACCATGCCATGCACCGCCGAGAACAGGCTGCGCGCGGTGATGCCGAGCTCCTCCTGGCCGCGCTTTGGAAACAGCGCGGCCAGCGGCTGGTAGATGTGGCGGAACAGCTGCATCTGATCCGCGACGGACCAGTCGGGGACGACCTTGTCGGCCTCCATGCGGTGCTCGAACAGCGCGCGCCAGAGCTGGAGATTTTCCGCCGCGAAATCGCAATAGGCGATGGCGATGCGGACCAGGGTCTCCTGCGGCGAGGGGACGCCCGCGCCTTCCGCCACGCTCAGCGCCTCGTCGAGCCGGAGCAACGTGCGCGACCCCACACGCAGGATCAGCTCGTCCATGTCGGCCACGAGATTATAGACCGCACCATTGGCGCAGCCGATCTCGCGGGCGAGATCGCGGGTTTTCAGCCCTGACAAACCACGGTCCGCGATCATCCGTTCCGCCGCCAGGATGAGCGCGGATCGAAGTTTCTCTCGACGTTCCAAGGCTTTAGACATATGTCGGCAAAATTCTTGAGCGTTGCTCAAATTTCTCTTGAACAATGTTCAAGGTTGTTGCTACAAAGGTTCTGTGAGCAACGCTCATAACAGGGAGCAACAGATGTTCAAGACCGTCGTGACACTTTTCCGCGGCAGCGTGGCCGCCGCCGGCGAAGAGCTGGAAGACCGAACTGCCCTTCTGATCCTCGACCAGCAGATGCGGGATGCGGCAGCCGCCGTCGAGCGCAGCAAGCGGACGCTGGCCCTGGCCATCGCGCAGGATCAGCAGGAAGGCCGCAAGCTCGAGGCGACGATCGCCCGCATTGCCGATCTCGAGACGCGCGCGGTTGCGGCGCTCGACGGCGGCCGCGAGGATCTCGCCAGGGACGCTGCCGAAGCCATCGCAGGCTTGGAGGCCGACCGCGATGCGGCGATGACGGCCCGCGCCTTGTTCGCGACCGAGATCGCCCGGCTGAAGCGACACGTCGCAACCGCGCAGGCCCGCATCACCGAGCTCGATCGCGGCCGCCGCGTCGCCCGCGCCTCGGAGGCGGTGCGCTCGCTTCGCCGCAGCGGCATCGAGGCGGCACGCCCTTACGAATCCACGCTGCCGGAGGCGGAGAGCACCCTGCGGCGCCTGCGCGAGCGGCAGGTGGAGGCCCAGGCGGCCGATGATGCGCTGGTCGAGCTCGATGCGGCCACCGGTCCGCTCGCCACCGCCGAGAGACTCGCCGAGCAGGGTTTTGGCCCCCGGCTGAAGACGACTGCGGACGACGTGCTGGTCCGGTTGAAGTCCAAGCGCGCGCCGACTGCCTGATCCCCAACCCCATCATCATTCGAACCAACAGGAGACGATCATGAACCAGAACGGCCAACCCCATAGCAGCGCCTGGGTGACCTTCACTTACGCGTCCTTCGCAGCCTCCGCGTTCCTCATTGCCATCGGCATCTTCTTCCTGCCGATCGACCTCTGGATGAAGGGCTATCTCACCATGGGCATCGTGATGCTGATCCAGACCTGCATCACCCTGACCAAGACCGTGCGCGACAATCACGAGAGCAGCCGGCTGGTGAACCGCATCGAGGATGCCAAGGCCGAACGGCTGCTGATGGAGGTTTCCAAGGCGGCTTGAAGAATGTGCCTTGCGCCAATCGGACCACGAGCAAGAGAGCCGCGGAGCGTCGCGCCGCGGCTCTCGCGTCCGCGACCACCCGGAATGACGTTTTGATCGGGCCTTCCGATCCGCATCCCGCATTGTACTTCGAACGCAGGTGCGTTATGGCTCTCGCGCTTTCCAGAGGCGGAGACGAGCTTTGTCGAAACAATCGCTGCGTGAGGAGGCCGAGCGCCTGATCCGCGAATCGATGGAAAAGAAGACCATCGTCGTCAAGCAGGGCGCGACCCGCATCGAGGCCGTCTGCGGCAAGTGCGGCGCGCCGAACCGGATCCAGGCGGAAAAAGGCCAGACCCGGGTCAAGTTCGCTTGCAAGAATTGCGGGCATCAGCAAGAGACGCTGTAGGGCGGTTGCGACTTACCGCGCCGCGAACACTCCAACCCTCATCCTGAGGAGCCCGCTGAAAGCGGGCGTCTCGAAGGATCGAGGCCGGGCTGTTGCAGCCGGGCCTGCATGGTTCGAGACGCGCGCAAGGGCGCGCTCCTCACCATGAGGGTCTGACAGTTATTTCCCTTCCACGAACCTGGTGAACGCGTCCGCGTAGTCCGGGTGCCAGCGCGACAGCGGCGGGCGGTTCTCGACGATGTCGCCGGCGGCCCATTGCATGCGCTTCTCGTCGAGCGCGCGCGGCACGTCGTTGTCCGGGCACAGGATGTAGAAATCGCCCGCCTCCAGCCGCGCCAGCATGAAATCGACCGTTTGCTCCGGCGTCCACGCGCCGTCCGGCTTTTCGGTGCGCCCCTTCGCGGTGAGGCCGGTGAAGACGAAGCCGGGAATAAGCAAATGTGCCGTGACGCGACAGTCTCTCATGTTGCGCAGCTCGTGCTGAAGCGCTTCGGTAAATGCCTTCACGCCGGCCTTGGAGACATTGTAGGCGGGGTCGCCCGGCGGTGTGGTGATGCCCTGCTTCGAGCCGGTGTTGATGATGAGGCCGGTCTTGCCGCGTGCGATCATGTTGGGCGCGAAGATGCGCGAGCCGTTGATGATGCCCCACATATTGACGGCGATGATGCGCTGCCAATTGTCGGGTTCGCCGAACAGCGTGCTGCCCGGCTGGATGCCGGCATTATTCATGAGCAGGTCCGTTCCGCCGAACTGCGCAGCCACGGCGTGTTCCAGTTCCGTCACGCTCTCCGCGCTGCTGACATCGACGGCGAAGGTCATCACGTTCGTGGCAACCGTGACGGATGACAGTTTTGTCGCAGCGTCCGCCAGCCGCTTCTGGTCCACGTCCGCGATACACACCTTCATGCCGGCGCGCGCGAACGCTGCGGCCGCCGCAAATCCGATTCCGGATGCGCCACCTGTGATCACGGCGACATTGTCTTTGACGATGGCGGGATGTGGCATGGATCATCTCCGGGGAGGACTCTTCGTCGCGTTATAACATGGCAGCACTCCGACCCTGCACAAGTTGGCATGGGAGGTCTTCGTTCGGCGCTGCCTTTACGCCTATCCGGCACGGCTGTATCCTTCATCCCAACGATCCCGCCCAGATCGAACCAATAAATCACCTGACAGGGAGTGCAGCCATGGCTGTGTCGCAGGCTATTCCGATCACGCGCCATCCGTTCGCGAATGGGTCCTACAAGCAGATGCTGATCGACGGGAAGTGGGTCGACGCAGCCTCAGGCAAGCGCTTCGAGACTCACAACCCTGCCACCGGCGAATTGCTCGCCACCGTCGCCGAGGGCGACAAGGAAGACATCGATCGTGCGGTTGCCGCCGCCCGCCGCGCCTTCGAGGGCCCCTGGAGCAAAGTGAAACCGTTCGAGCGGCAGAATCTGCTGCTCAAGCTCGCCGATCTCGTCGAGAAGAATTTCGACGAATTGTCGCAGCTCGACACCCTCGACATGGGTGCGCCTCTCAGCCGCACCCGGGCCTATCGTCTGCGCGCCGTCGGCATGCTGCGTTATTACGCCGGCCAGACCACGGCGATCCACGGCGAGACCATCGAGAACTCGCTGCCCGGCGAAATCTTCTCCTACACGCTGAAGGAGCCGATCGGTGTCGTCGGCGCCATCATTCCCTGGAACGGCCCGCTGACCGCGACGATCTGGAAGATCGGCCCGGCGATCGCGACCGGCTGCACCGTGGTGCTCAAGCCCGCCGAAGAGGCGCCGCTGACATCGCTGCGTATCGCCGAGCTGGCGATGGAGGCCGGCATTCCGCCCGGCGTCGTCAACGTCGTGCCCGGCTATGGCGAGACCGCGGGCGCCGCGCTCGCCTCGCATCATGACGTCGACAAGGTCGCCTTCACCGGCTCGCACGTCACGGGTCAGTCGATCATCCGCGCCTCCGCCGGTAACCTCAAGCGTGTTTCGCTCGAGCTCGGCGGCAAGTCGCCGGACATCGTGTTCGCCGACGCCGATCTCGACGCCGCAGTGCCGGGTGCGGCGATGGCGGTGTTCGCCAATTCGGGGCAGATCTGCAGCGCCGGCACGCGCTTGTTCGTCGAGCAGTCGATCTACGAGGAGTTCGTCGGCCGCGTCGCCGAGTTCGGCAAGAAGCTGCAGGTCGGCAACGGTCTCGATCCCAATGTGCAGATCGGCCCGCTGGTGTCCGAGCAGCAGCTCGAGCGCGTCACCGGCTATCTCGACATCGGCCAGAAGGAAGGCGCGAAGGCGCTCGCCGGCGGGGGCCGCGTCACCGAGGGGGCATTGTCGAAGGGCTTCTTCGTCTCGCCGACCGTGTTCGCGGGCGTTCAGGACAACATGCGCATCGCGCAGGAGGAGATTTTTGGCCCCGTCATCTCAGCGATCGCATTCAAGGACATGGACGAGCTGGTCAAGCGCGCCAACAACACCACCTTCGGCCTCGGCTCGGGCCTGTGGACGCGCGACGTCAGCAAGGCGCATGCGGTTGCAAAGTCGCTGCGCGCCGGCTCGGTCTGGGTGAACTGCTACCAGGCCATGGACCCGGCCGTGCCCTTCGGCGGCTACAAGATGAGCGGCTATGGCCGCGAGTCCGGCAAGCAGCATGTCGAGGAATATCTCAACGTGAAGGCCGTCTGGGTCAAGACGGCCTAGCCCCTGTGCTCTCCGCCTTCCGCGAGAGGGAATATCTGCTTTTGTGGGGCGGCGCCTTTTCCGGGGGCCGCCCCTCGCTATATGATCCGCATCCTTCCAAAGTAATTCGGGGTCAGCATGAAATTCGAGGCGTTGTTTAGACCGTTGCAGGTCGGGCCGTACAAGCTTGCGCATCGCGTGGCGATGGCGCCGCTGACACGCATGCGGGCCGAGCGCGCGAGCTTTTCTCCGAGGCCGCTCAACGCCGAATATTACGGCCAGCGTGCGACGCAAGGTGGCCTGATCATCGCCGAAGCCTCGCCGGTGCTCTCGCATGGCCGCGGTAATCCCGCGACGCCCGGCATCTATTCGGAAACGCAGATCGCCGGCTGGCGCAAGGTGACGGATGCGGTGCACGCCAAGGGCGGCATCATCTTCCTCCAACTCTGGCATGTCGGCCGCGTCTCGCATTCCTCCTTCCACGGCGGCGAGCTGCCGGTTTCGGCTTCGGCGATCCCGATCAAGGCCGAGGGCATGAAGGCGATGACGGCCGACGGCAAGATCTCGGACTATGAGACGCCGCGAGCGCTGGAGACCGAGGAGGTCAAGGGTATCGTCGAGGCCTTCAGGCAAGGCGCGAAGAATGCGCTCGCGGCCGGATTCGACGGCGTCGAGATCCACGGTGCCAACGGCTATCTGCTCGAGCAATTCCTGCAATCACGCAGCAACCAGCGCACCGATCAATATGGCGGCGGAATCGAGAACCGCGCGCGGCTGCTGCTCGAGGTCACGCAGGCCGCGATCGATGTCTGGGGCGCCAACCGCGTCGCCGTGCGGCTGTCGCCCCACGGCATCGCCAATGATTCCGGCGAGCCCGACCCGATGCCGCTCTATACACACGTGGTGAAGGCGCTCGACAAGCTCGGCCTTGCCTATCTGCACTTCATCGAGCCGCGCTCCAGCGGCGCCGGCCGTGCCGACGTCCATTGGGAGAACGTGCCTTCCGCGATGGTGCTGTTCCGTCCGCACTACAGCGGCGTGCTGATGACCGCCGGAGGCTTCACCGGCGAGACCGCCAATGCCGCGATCGCCGAGGGGCACGCCGACATCATTGCCTTCGGCCGCATCTTCATCTCCAACCCCGACCTGCCGCGGCGGCTGGAGCATGACTATCCGATCACCCCGTACAACCGCGCGACGTTCTACGGCGGCGAGGAGAAGGGGTACACGGATTATCCTGTTTATGACGAGCTGACGCCGGCCTGATCTCTTCCGTCATCCGGGCGATGCGTAGCATCGAACTATGGTGCGCAATTGCGCACCGGAGAATCTCGAGATTCCGGGTCTGGTGCTTCGCACCATCCCGGAATGACAGCAGGGAAAACACAAATGGCCAAAGCCGCAGCCGCCGCAGGCCTCGCCACCGGGCAATGCCTCTGCGGCAAGGTCACCTTCGAGATCGATATCCCTGCGCGCTGGGCCTGGCACGATCACTCCGCCTCCAGCCGCCGCGCTCACGGCGCGGCGTACGCGACCTATGTCGGCAGCTGGAAGAAGCGGTTTCGCATTACGTCAGGCAAGACGGCTCTGACGCGCTACGAGGACAAGTCCACCAGGACCACGCGCAGCTTCTGCTCGCAATGCGGGACGCCGATCGCCTATGAACGTCCGCGCGGTCCGCACATGGTCAACATCCCGCGTGCGCTCTTTAGGGAGCGCACCGGCCGCCAGCCGCTCTATCACATCGCGATCGAGGAGCTGCAGGATTGGGCCTATACCGGCGAGCCGCTGGTGCCGCTGAAAGGCTTTCCGGGCGTGGTCTGGCAGCGCTCGAAAAAGAAGAAGCGGGCGGGTGGCGAGGATCCGTTCGAGCTGGGGCGGGAGGAGATGTAATGCGCAACGTACTCCGCTCTCGTGCCCCGGAAGCGGTGCGGCACGAAGTGACGCTCCGCTGAGCCGGGGCCCATACGGCGGAGAATGCGGCGAGCAACTGGGTCCCGGCTCTGCGCCGCACCGCTGCGCGCTGCGTCGCGTCCGGGACACGAGCGGGGTTTCCATGCAACGCAGCCATGACCACGCTTCCTTGCGCGCCTCCCGCGACTTCGGCCATCATGCTTTCAGTCCTTGCGGCAACGTCCGCTCCTGGAGGAAACATGAAGAACAAGATCACCGGCCGCTCCGCCTTTCTCGCGCTGCTCAAGGACGAGGGCATCACGCATCTGTTCGGCAACCCCGGCACCACCGAGCTGCCGATCATGCATGCGCTGAAGGACCATCCAGACCTCACCTACGTGATGGCGATGCAGGAGAGTCTGGTGGTCGCGATCGCCGATGGCTATAGCCGCGCTTCGGGAAAGCTCGTCGCCTGCAACGTCCATGTCGCGCCCGGCCTCGGCAACGCGATGGGCTCGCTCTACAACGCCCAGTTCACGGGTACGCCGATGATCCTGACCGCCGGCCAGCAGGAGCAGGGCCATGGCCTGATGGAGCCAGTGCTGTATGGCCCGCTGGTGCGCATGGCCGAGCCGCTGGTGAAGTGGGCGGTGGAGGTGACGCGGCTGGAGGATCTGCCGCGCATCGTGCGCCGTGCCGCCAAGATTGCGACGACGCCGCCGACGGGGCCGGTGTTCATCTCGCTGCCCGGCGACATCCTGAACAGCGAAGCCGGGATCGATCTCGGCCGCTCCACCCGCATCGACGCGCGGACGAGACCGTCGGACGAAGCGCTCAAGGCGTTTGCTGCGCGCCTGCTCAGGGCGGAGCGCCCCGTGATCGTCACCATGGACGAGGTGGTCAAGAGCGATGCGCTGAAGGAGGCCGCCGAACTTGCCGAACTGCTCGGCGCGGCGGCCTTTCAGTCCTCGACGCCCTATGGCTCGCACTTCCTGTCGGAGAGCCCGAGCTTCGTCGGCACGCTGGCACGCGTGCAGAAGGTCGCGCGCGATACGCTTGCGCCATACGACCTCCTGATCGCGCTCGGCGGCGATCCGTTGCGGATGTCTGTTTATAGCGAGGTTGATGCGCTGCCGGATGGTCTCGGTGTCGTGCAGATCGGCCTCGTCGATTGGGAGATCGCCAAGAATTATGGCGTCGAGATCGCCCTGAAGGCGGATCTGAAGGAAACCTTGCGCGCGCTGATCCCGGTGCTGAAAGAGATGGGTGGCGCGACACTGGCGAGCCGCGCCAAGCAGCGTCTCGCCGAACTCGCGCCGAAGAACTGGACCGCACGCCGCGCGGCGCTGGTCGAGCAGATCGGCAAGAGCGCTGGCCGCACGCCAATCGATCCGGACTTCCTGGTGCTGCAAATGGTCGAGGCCATGCCTGACAATGCCATCCTGGTCGACGAAGGCCTCACCTCCAGCCGTCAAGTGACGGCGCTGCGGCCGCATCGCGATCGCTACGGCTATCACGGTCTTGCCTCGGGCGGCATCGGCTGGGGCCTGCCGGCCTCGGTCGGCGCTAGCATCGCCAATCCTGATCGTCCGGTCGTCTGCTTCTCGGGCGATGGCAGTGCGATGTATTCGATCCAGTCGCTATGGACCGCGGCGCATCACAAGCTGCCGCTCAACGTCGTCATCGTCAACAATGGTGGCTACCGCATCATCAAGCAGCGCCTGCTCGCTTTCCACGGCGACGACAATTATGTCGGCATGGATTTCGTCGATCCGCCCGTGGATTTCGCCGGCGTCGCCAAGGCGCTCGGCTGCGAGGCGATCAAGGTCAGCGATCCCCGCGAGCTGAAGGCGACGCTGGCATCGGCGTTCAATCGGCCGGGGACGAAGCTGATCGAGGTGATGGTGGACGGGAAGGTGTAGGGCAGGCTGCTTCCGAACGCCGGGACCCACCGCGCGATCTATCGATTGCGGACAGAGCTAATCCCGAACAAGGAGTCTTCGCCAAACCACTCCCTGGGGTTATGGGTCCCGGCGTTCGCGGGGACGACACCTAGGACGTGGCAACTACCCCTTCCTCCCCACCCTATATCCGGCCGCCGGATGCGGCGCATCGAGCCTTGCGCGGCCGGCGCCGAACAGCTTCTCCCGCAGCGTGCCCTTGGCGTATTCCGACTTGTACCGTCCGCGCCGCGTCAGCTCCGGCACCAGCATGTCGGCAATATCCTCGAAATCGCCGGGCGAGATCGCAAACGCGACGTTGAGGCCGTCGACGTCGGTCTTCTCGAACCAGTCCTCGATCTTGTCCGCGACCATCTCCGGCGTGCCGACCACGACAGGGCCGGCGCCGCCGATGCCGACATGCTCGATGACGTCGCGCACGGTCCAGACGCGGTCCGGATCGCCGCGGGTGACGTTGTCGAGTGCGCTGCGACCGGCATCGTTCTGGACGTGACGGACCTGCTGGTCGAGCTCGTAGCCGGAGAAGTCGATGCCGGTCCAGCCCGACATCAGGGCCAGCGCGCCTTCCGGGTTGATATGCGACCGGTAGTCGGCATATTTCGCCGCAGCCTCTGCTTCCGTGTTGCCGAGGATGATCGTCATCATGTTGAACATCAGGATCTCAGCCGGATCGCGGCCGACCGCGGCGGCCTCCTGGCGGATCGCGGCGACACGCGGCCCGATGATCTTGGCCGACGGTCCCGACATGAACACGCATTCGGCATGCTTGGCCGCGAACTGCCGGCCGCGCGGCGAGGTGCCGGCCTGGTACAGGACCGGCGTGCGCTGGGGCGAGGGCTCGCTGAGATGGATGGTGTTGTTGATGCGGTAGTTCGCGCTCTCGTGATTGATGCGGTGAACCTTGCTGGGATCGGTGAAGATGCCGCGCTTGCGGTCGCGTAGCACGGCGTCGTCCTCCCAGCTCCCTTCCCAGAGCTTGTAGACCACCTCCATATATTCGTCCGCGATGTCGTAGCGGTCGTCATGCCCGGTCTGCTTGTCCTTGCCGGCGCCACGCGCGGCACTGTCGAGATAGCCGGTGACGACGTTCCAGCCGATCCGGCCCTCGGTGAGATGGTCCAGCGTCGACATCCGCCGCGCGAACGGATAGGGCGGCTCGAACGACAGATTGCTGGTGACGCCGAAGCCGAGGTCTTTCGTCACCGCGGCCATCGCCGAGAGCAGCAGCAGCGGCTCGTTCGACGGCGTCTGTGCTGCGTTGCGCAAGGCAGCGTCAGGACTGTTGCCGTAGACGTCGTAGACGCCGAGCACGTCGGCCAGGAACAGCCCGTCGAAACGGCCGCGCTCCAGTGTCCTGGCAAGATCGATCCAGTAGGGCAGGCGGTTATACTCGGCGGTGCGGTCGCGTGGATGAGTCCACAGGCCCGGCGACTGGTGCGCGACGCAATTCATCGCAAAGGCATTGAGCCTGATCTGCTTGGCCATGATCGTTCCCCGGCGCTCTATACTGAGCGCTCTTCGAATGGTAGATGTGCGCCCGAACTTGGCGAAGTTCTTGCATATAACCTGCGCTTGGCAAGGCCAAAATCAGCGGGCTGCCGCCCTTGGCAAGCCAGTCTCAAGAGAGCAAGAACGAATTCCCAAGAGAACTACAAGAGAAGTTCAAGAGAACTCCAAGAACTATCGACGTCCCCGCCACTTTCGAAGGGCCACCTGTCTCGGGTAGTGTCCTTTGTCTCAAAGTCTCGAAAAGCAAGTCATGACCAGAGCCGACGCCATCGCCCGCGCCCGTGAGGATTTCAAATCCGGTGCGTTCCTCGCTGAACTCGACCGCCGCGTCGCCTTCAAGACCGAAAGCCAGAATCCCTCGCGCGGCGCCGAGCTGCGCGCCTATCTGGAACAGGAGATGCAGCCGGCGTTTGCCGCGCTGGATTTTACCAGCCGCATCGTCGAGTCCCCCAGTGGCAAGTCGCCGTTCCTGTTCGCCGAGCATCACGAAAACGCCTCAGCGCCCACCGTGCTGATCTACGGCCATGGCGACGTCGTCGACGGCATGGAGGGCGAGTGGCGCGAGGGCCGCGATCCCTGGCGCACGACGGTTGCGGGCACGCGGCTCTATGGCCGCGGCACCGCCGACAACAAGGGCCAGCACAGCATCAACATGGCGGCACTCCGCGCGGTGCGCGACGCCCGTGGCGGCAAGCTCGGCTTCAACGCCAAGTTCATCGTCGAGATGGGCGAGGAGATCGGCTCACCCGATCTGGGCAAGGTGTGCGACCTCAATCGCGACGCGCTCAAGGCCGACCTGTTCATGGCCTCCGACGGGCCGCGCCTGTCCGCCGACCGCCCGACGCTGTTCCTGGGATGCCGCGGCGGCATCCGCATTCATCTGGATGTGAACCTGCGCGATGGCGGCCACCATTCCGGCAATTGGGGCGGCGTGCTCGCCAACCCCGCGACCATTCTGGTGAATGCGATCTCGACGCTGGTCGACGGCCATGGCCGCCTGCAGCTCGACGCCCTGAAACCGCCGCGCCTCAGCAACCAGATCCGCAGCTATCTTGCCGACGTACAGGTGGTGCCGACCGAGGACGAGCCGGCGCTTGCCGAGAACTGGGGCGAGGAGGGGCTGTCGGCCGCCGAGCGGCTTTACGCCTGGAACACGCTGGAAGTGCTGGCGATGTCATCCGGCAATATCGAGAAGCCGGCCAACGCCATTCCGGGCCATGCCAATGCCGTGCTGCAACTGCGTTTCGTGGTCGGCACCGAGGTCGGCGGCCTGATCGAGGCGATCCGCGCGCATCTTGTCCAGAAGGGCTTTTCGATGGTCGAGGTGCGGGCGGCGCAGAGCTTTGCTGCATCGCGCACCGATTTCGACAGCCCCTGGATCAAATGGGCGGCGGATTCGGTGAAAGAGACCACCGGCAAGCCGCCGGCGGTGCTGCCGAACTTCGGCGGCTCGCTGCCCAACGACGTATTCTCCGAGATCCTGGGTCTGCCGACGATCTGGGTCCCGCACTCCTATCCCGGCTGCTCCCAGCATGCGCCCAATGAGCACATCCTGCTGCCATTGACGGAAGAAGCCTTGACGGTGATGGCCGGCCTGTTCTGGGATCTCGGGGAATTGCCCAAGCCGCTGACCTGAGCCCATTAACCTCTGCCGCAAGCCAGCCGAAAGTCACATTCTAATCCGGCCCAATCTGTGCTTGCATCCGGGCCGCATCATCCTGAAAGGGGACCAAAAAAGTGAAACATTTCCGTAGCATTGGGCTCGCGCTCGCCGCGACCTTCGCCGTCAGCCAGGCCGGGGCCCAGGAGCTGACAGGCACGCTGAAGAACATCAAGGACACCGGCGCCATCACGCTGGGCTTCCGCGACTCCTCGATCCCCTTCTCCTATCTCGACGACAATCAGAAGCCCGTCGGATTTGCGATGGACATCTGCTACAAGATCGTCGACGCCGTGAAGAAGGAGCTCAAGCTCGACAAGCTCGAGGTCAAGCTCAACCCGGTGACGTCGGCGACCCGTATCCCGCTGATGGCGAACGGCACCATCGACCTCGAATGCGGCTCGACCACCAACAATGCCGAGCGCCAGAAGCAGGTTGCCTTCACCAACACCCACTACCTGACCGCGAGCCGCTACGTCTTCAAGAAGTCGAGCGGCCTGAAGTCGATCGAAGACCTCAAGGGCAAGACCGTGGTCTCGACCGCGGGAACCACCAACATCAAGCAGCTGACCGAGGCCAACGTCGAGAAAAAGCTCGGCGCCAACATCATTCCGGCCAAGGACCACGCCGAAGCCTTCCTGATGGTCGAGACCGACCGCGCGGTTGCCTTCGTGATGGACGACATCCTGCTCGCCAGCCTCGTCGCCGGCTCGAAGTCGCCGGCTGACTACGTCATCTCCAAGGACGCATTCTCCAAGCCGGAGCCCTACGGCATCATGCTGCGCAAGGACGATGCCGCCTTCAAGAAGGTGGTCGATGCGGCGACCGCGGCGCTCTATACGTCCGGCGAGGCCCAGAAGATCTATGACAAGTGGTTCACCGCCAAGATCCCGCCGAAGGGCCTGAACCTCAACACGCCGATCTCGGCCGAGCTGAAGAACGAGTTCGCCAAGCCGACGGACTCGCCGAACCCGGACGACTATAAGTAAGATAACCTCGATCTTTCGATCGGGATCATGTCCGGCCACTCTTGACACAGGGGTGGCCGGACATTTGCATAGGCGGCCAGGATATCTCTGACTGGCGCGTTCGCGCGGGGGACACGTGAACTATAACTGGAACTGGGGAATCTTTTTCCAGCCGAACCCGATGGGGACGGGCACCTATCTCGACATGCTGCTGTCGGGCCTGGCGCTGACCCTGAAAACCGCGGCGCTGGCCTGGGTCATCGCGCTGATCACCGGCTCGATCGTCGGCGTCATGCGCACGCTGCCGTCGAAGGGGGCGAACTGGTTCGGCTTCGCCTATGTCGAATTCTTCCGCAACATGCCGCTGTTGGTGCAGCTGTTCCTGTGGTTCTTCGTGCTGCCGGAGCTGCTGCCGAAGGCCGCCGGCATTTGGCTCAAGCAATTGCCGAACGCGCCGTTCTGGACGGCGGCGATCGGCGTCGGCTTCTTCATGTCGGCGCGCGTGGCCGTGCAGCTGCAGGCCGGCATCGGCTCACTGCCGCGCGGGCAGAAGATGGCGGCGACCGCGCTGGGTCTGACCACCGTGCAGGGCTATCGCTACGTGCTGCTGCCGATGGCGTTCCGCATCATCCTGCCGCCGCTGACGTCGGAGTTCCTCAACACCATCAAGAACACGGCGGTCGCGATCACCATCGGCCTGCTGGAGCTGACCGGACAGGCGCGCTCGATGCAGGAATTCTCGTTCCAGGTGTTCGAGGCCTTCACCGCCGCGACCATCCTCTATCTCCTCGTCAACGCCGTCGTGGTGACCGCGATGCGCTTCCTCGAACGCTGGGTCGCGATCCCCGGCTACATCACGGGGAAATAAGCGATGTTCGGCAATCTCGATTTCGACGTCATCCGCCGCGCTCTGCCCTATCTGTTCTACGAGGGCATGACGTTCACACTGACGCTGACGGGCCTTGCAGCCCTCGGTGGCCTCGTCTTCGGCACGGCGCTCGCCCTGATGCGCCTGTCGGGCCTCAAGCTGCTCGGCCGGATCGCCGGGGTCTATGTCGACTTCATGCGCTCGCTGCCGCTGGTGCTGGTGATCTTCTGGTTCTACTTCCTGGTGCCCTATATCGGGCAGTGGCTAACCGGCGCCTCGCGTCCCATCAGCGTCGGCGCGTTCGCATCCTCGCTCATCACCTTCATCATGTTCGAGGCGGCGTACTTCTCCGAGATCATGCGCGCCGGCATCCAGTCGATCTCGCGCGGCCAGCCGGCCGCGGCCAGCGCGCTGGGGCTGACCTACGCCCAGACCATGCGCTACGTCGTGTTGCCGCAAGCTTTCCGCAACATGCTGCCGGTCCTGATCACGCAGACCATCGTGCTGTTCCAGGACACCTCGCTGGTCTATGTCCTCTCGATCACGGACTTCCTGGGAGCGGCGAGCAAGGTCGCGCAGCGCGACGGGCGTCTCGTCGAAATGTATCTGTTCGCAGCCGTCGTCTACTTCACCATTTCCTGTATCGCGTCCTTCGGCGTCCGTCGCCTCCAGGCGCGCATCGCCATCATTCGATAGAGCGTGTCGGTCATGATCGAAATCAGCCACGTCAACAAATGGTACACTCCGAGCTTCCAGGTGCTGACCGATTGCACCACCAGCGTCACCAAGGGCGAGGTCGTCGTGGTCTGCGGACCCTCGGGCTCGGGCAAGTCGACGCTGATCAAGTGCGTCAATGCGCTGGAGCCGTTCCAGAGCGGCGACATCAGCGTCGACGGCACCAAGGTCAACGACCCCAAGACCAATCTGCCCAAGCTGCGCTCGCGCGTCGGCATGGTGTTCCAGCACTTCGAGCTGTTCCCGCACCTCAAGATCATCGATAATCTCTGCCTCGCGCAGCAGAAGGTGCTGGGCAGGTCGTCTGACAAGGCGGTGACGAAGGGCATGATGCTGCTGGATCGCGTCGGCCTGAAGGAACAGGCACAGAAATTTCCCGCGCAGCTTTCCGGCGGCCAGCAGCAGCGCGTGGCAATCGCGCGCGCGCTTGCCATGGACCCGATCGTCATGCTGTTCGACGAGCCGACCTCGGCACTCGATCCCGAAATGGTCAGCGAAGTGCTCGACGTCATGGTCGATCTCGCCCATGAGGGCATGACCATGATGGTCGTCACCCACGAGATGGGGTTTGCCCGCAAAGTGGCCAATCGCGTGATCTTCATGGACCGCGGCGAGATCGTCGAGGACGCGGCGAAGGACGATTTCTTCGGCCAGCCGCGCAGCGACCGCGCGCAGAAGTTCTTGTCGAAGATTCTGTCGCATTAGCTCCCCTGTCATTCCGGGACGCGCCTCTTGGCGCGGGCCCGGAATCCATCGGGCGGCAGTACGCGAGGTAAGATGGATTCCGGGCTCATTCGCTTTGCGAATGCCCCGGAATGACGGATCGAGGGTTTATCGGGCTCGCCAAATCTCCTATACCGGTGGCCAAATCCCCCTTCCCCCCAGGAGACCTGCCTTGGACCCGATCGCCTACGTCAACGGCTCATTTGTCCCGCTCTCGGACGCCAAGATCTCGGTCCTCGATCGCGGCTTCCTGTTTGCCGACGGCATCTATGAGGTCTCGGCCGTGCTTGACGGCAAGCTGGTCGACAACGCCTCGCATCTGGCGCGGCTGGAGCGCTCGGTCGGCGAGATCAGCTTGAAGCTGCCGGAGACGGTCGCGCGCATCACCGAGCTGCAGAAGGAGCTGATCGCGCGCAACAAGGTCGCCAATGGCCTGGTCTATCTCCAGGTGACACGCGGCGCCGACAAGGGCCGCGACTTTCCGTTTCCCAAGGGCGACGTCAAGTCGAGCCTGGTGATGTTCACCTCGGAGAAGGATATCATCAACGCCGCTTCGGCGAAGACCGGCATCAACGTCATCACCGTGCCAGACATCCGCTGGGAGCGGCGCGACATCAAGAGCGTGGCCCTGCTGGCGCAGGTCTTGGCAAAGCAGGCGGCGGCCGAAGCCGGCGCCGGCGAAGCCTGGATGCTGGAAGATGGCTACGTCACCGAAGGCGGTTCGTCCTCGGCCTTCATCCTCACCAAGGACGACGTCATCGTGACCCGCAAGAACTCCAACGCGATCCTGCCGGGCTGCACCCGCAAGGCCGTGGTGGCGCTCGCCGAGGAACGTCAGCTCCGTGTCGAGGAGCGCTCGTTCACGGTCGCCGAGGCGCTTGCCGCGAAGGAGGCTTTTGCGACGTCGGCTTCACTGTTCGTCCAGCCGGTGGTCGCCATCGACGGCAAGACCATCGGCGACGGCAAGCCCGGCCCGATGGCGACGCGCCTGCGCGAGATCTACGTGGAGTTCGCCAAGGCGACGGCGGTCTGAGCCGCGCACTCAGCTGCCGTAGGGTGGGCAAAGCGCAGCGTGCCCACGTCCTGCCTATTTGATGGGAAGACGTGGGCACGGCGCAAGTGCGCCTTTGCCCACCCTACGAGACTTACCCGTGAGGGGAGCGCCTCCCGTCACGCCACCGACGCCTTCATCTTCACCGGATGAATCGCACGGAACGCGATCGCGATCCTGTTCCAGGCGTTGATGGCGCCGATCAGCATGGTCAGGTTCACGGTCTCTTCCTCGGAGAACTGCGCACGGACCTGCTCGTAGACATCATCAGGCGCATGCGTCTGCGAGATCAGCGTGACCGATTCCGTCCAGGCCAGCGCGGCGCGCTCGCGATCGGTGTAAAGCGGGGATTCGCGCCAGGCATCGAGCAAATAAATGCGCTGCTCGGTCTCGCCGCGCTTGCGGGCGTCCTCGGTGTGCATGTTGATGCAAAAGGCGCAGCCGTTGATCTGTGACGCCCGGATCTTGACGAGCTCGATCAGCGATTTCTCGAGCCCCGTGGACTGGATCTGCGTCTCCAGCGCCATCAGCGCTTTGATCGTATCCGGCGCGGCCTGATAGTAGTTCATGCGGGGTTTCATGGTCGTTCTCCTTGCTTGCTGGGTTGAGTCAGTGGGCGCCACCGGCTGAGGTCTGGCCGGGCTTCTTCAGGAACAGGACCGCGGCGAGCGCGACGATCAGTGCCATGCCGAGCAGATAAAACGTGTCGCTGAAGGCGAGAATGTACGCCTGCTTCTGCACGATATGGCCAATCGCGACATAGGCGCGATGTGCTGCATCCGCACGGTCGAGGATGCCGTGATTGACGAAATATTGCGTGAGCTGTTCCAGCCGTGTGCGGGTGGCCTGCTCGAACACCGAGACGGACTGCATCAGCACATTGGAGTGATACTGCTCGCGCTTGGTCAGCACGGTCTGGAGCAGTGCGATGCCGACGGCGCCGCCGAGATTGCGCATCATGTTGAACAGGCCCGAGGCCGAGCCCGCGTTCTCCGGCTCGATGCCGGCGGTAGCGACCGCCGAGAGCGGCGCCATCACCAGCGCCTGGCCGATGGCGCGGACGACGTTGGGCCACAGCAGCTGGTCGGCGGCGTAATCGTTGGTCATATAGATGTTCATGAAGTTGGAAGCCGCGAACAGCACGAAGCCGACGCCGATGATGATCCGCGCATCGAACTTTTGCATCAAGCGCGGCACCAGCGGAATCAGCAGAAGTTGCGGCAATCCGGTCCAGGCCAGCACCATGCCGATCTGCTCGGAATTGTAGCCCTGGATGCGCGACAGATACTGCGGCAGGATGAAGACCGAGCCGTACAGCGCGATGCCGAGCAGGAAGTTTGCGAGCATGCCGAAGCCGAAATTGCGGCGGACGAGCAGGCGCAGGTTGAGCAGCGGCTTCTTCACCGTGAGCTCGATGATCAGGAAGGCGGTCAGCGCGACGGCCGCGATCACTGACAGCTTGACGATGAAGGGCGAGCCGAACCAGTCGTCCTTGTTGCCTTCCTCCAGCACGGTCTGCAGCGCCGATAGCCCGATCGCCATGGTGATGATGCCGGCCCAGTCGCCGTCGCGCAGCAGCGCCAGCTTCATCGGCTTGGGCTCGAGCGCGTACCAGAGCATGCCGACCATCACCGCGCCGGGGACGAGGTTGACGTAGAAGATGTACTCCCAGCCGAAATTTTCGGTGAGATAGCCGCCGATGGTCGGGCCGATCGCCGGCGCAAACGTCGCCGACAGCGCGAACAGCGCAAGGCCGACCGGCTGTTTTGCGCGCGGCAGCAGCGTGATGATCAGCGTGAACGCCATCGGAATCAGCACGCCGCCGGTAAATCCCTGCACGGCGCGCAGCACGATCATCTGCGGCAGATCCTGCGCAAGTGCACAGGCCGCCGAGAGAACCAGGAACAGGATCGCATTGGTCAGAAGGTAAATCCGGATCGAGAACACCTGCGCCAGCCAGCCGGACAGCGGGATCACCACGATCTCGGCGACCAGATAGGAGGTCGAGATCCAGCCGCCGTCGTCGATGCCGGCGCCGATCGCACCCTGGATGTCGGCGAGCGAGGCGTTGACGATCTGGATGTTCAACACCGCCATGAAGGCGCCGAGCGTCGCGCCGATCACGGCGACCCAGGTCTTTGCGGATACGGCCGGCGTGCTCGGAGCTGCGGGGGCGGCGAGATTGGTGGCGGCGTCGAGGGTCGGTTGCAGCGTGCTCATGAAGGCCTCGTCTCGGGTACGGAGACAGGATGCGTCAGGCGAATGGTTTCGATAATCGATGAAGCTGTGGAAGGATCGTTCGGCAGGATTTGATAATCCTGCCGAGGCCTTCCGGCTTCAGCCGCCGTTCGGGCGGGACGTGTTGCCGGCGAGGCGCTTCGCCGTCTCGCGCTCGGCCAGCACCGCCTGCTTGGTGTCGACCGTCGGCACCGCCGACATGCCGGGGCGCAGCAGGCCGGTGAGGCTGTGGTCGTCGAGCACGATCTTCACCGGGACCCGCTGCACGATCTTGGTGAAATTGCCGGTGGCGTTGTCGGGCGGCAGCAGCGCGAATTCGAGCCCGCTCGCGGGCGACAGGCTGTCGACATGGCCGTGCAGGGTTCGATTGCGAAAACTGTCGACGTGCAACTCGACCGGCTGACCCGGCCGCACATGCGTGAGCTGGGTCTCCTTGAAGTTGGCGACCACGTAGACCGCATCGAGCGGCACCACCGCCATCAATTGCGTGCCGGCTTGCACGTACTGGCCGACGCGCAGCGAGCGAGCGCCGACGGTGCCCTCGACCGGCGCGGTGATCTCGGTATAGGACAGGTTCAACGCCGCCTGCTGTGCGACAGCGCGGGCCCGTTCGAGCTGGGCCGCCGCCTGGGCGCGCTGGGTGGTGAGCACGTCGATCTTGCGCTGAGCGGCAAGAAGGCCGGATTTCGCGTGCTGCAATTGCGCGCTGCTCGCGCGTAGCGCCGCGTCGGTCTGCTGCGCGCGCTGGATCGTGCCGGAGCCGGTCTTCATGAGGTCGTCGTAACGGGCGCGCTCTTCCTGCGCGAATTTCAGGTTGGCGTCGGCTGCAGTGACGTCAGCCGTGCTCTGCTCGATGATCGGCTGTTGCAGCTCGAGCTGGGCATCGATGTTGCGCACCGAGGCTGCGCCGGCGGCGACGTCGGCTTTGGCCTGGTCGAGCGCCGCCTTGAAGTCGCGATCGTCGATCTTGGCCAGCGCCTGCCCCGCCTTCACCTTTTCGTTGTCACTGACCAGCACCTTGGCGATGTAGCCGGAGATTTTTGGTGCGATGATCGTGGAGTCAGCCTTCACATAGGCATCGTCGGTTGTCTCGAGGTAGCGGCCGTTGGTCCAGTAATCGTGCCCGTAATAAACAGCGGTTGTCGTGCCCGCGAGGAACGCGAGCGCCAGCGCCGCGCGCCGCACCCCGTTCCGGGCCGGGGCAGTCGGCGGGGTCTTGGGGTTATCGGGGGTGATTTCAGTTGCCTGCTGAAAAGTCTCGGCGCGGGGCATCTCGGACATGGAAGTCTCCTATCGGCGTCCTGAGACTATTGGTCTTTCTGGGCCGGGTGATAATCGGCGAAATGCTGGAAGGATTATCCATCAGGGTTGGATAATCCGGAGAGGTCGCCTTGGTTGTGATGTCTAGCGAACCAGACCCGCGACTGCCCCAGCGGGATTGCCGCGCCCGTCGAGCGATTGCTGCTAACGCATGCGTCCTGCTCCACGCGGGGTGAAATCCCGTGTTTTGATAGATAATCGGGGTGAATTTCTTGCGATTATCCATCAAAGGCGGATAATCGGCGCCATGGATCGATTGACCAGCCTCGAAGTCTTCAGCCGGGTGGTAGAGACCGGCGGCTTCTCTGCAGCCGCCCGCAAGCTCAACATGTCGACCACCATGGTGAGCAATCACGTTCAGGCGCTGGAAGACCGGCTCGGGGTGAGGCTGCTTCAGCGGACCACGCGCAAGGTCAACCTCACCGAGATCGGCAAGGCCTATTACGACCGGTGCGTCCAGATCCTCGCCGACATCGAACAGGCCGACGATATCGCAAGTGAATTGCAGTCGGTGCCCCGCGGCACGCTGCGCATCCACGTCGCCACGCATATGGTGCAGTTCGTCGCGCCTGTGGTGGCAAAGCTTCTGTCGACCTATTCGGAGCTCAAGGTCGATCTGCGAATGGGCGAGGCTGACGTCGATCTCATCGAGGAAGGCTACGATGTCGCCTTGCGCATGACCTCGCCGCCGGATTCAAGCCTGATCGTCCGCAGCCTCGCCACCTGGCGTCACGTGCTGTGCTGCTCGCACGATTATCTCGAGAAGCACGGCCGGGTGCAGAAGCTCGACGAGCTCGCCGCGCATAATTGTGGCCGGCACCTGAACTATCCGTTCGGCGACGAATGGCGCTTCCTCGATCGCAAAGGCGCACCGGCCTCCGTACGCATCTCGGGCAGCTTCGTCACCAATAGCGGAGAAGCGCTGCGCAAGGTCGCACTGGAGGGGGCCGCAATCTGTCTGATGGCGGGATTTCTCATTCAGGACGACCTCGAAGCCGGCCGCCTCGTGCGCCTCTTGCCGGAATATCGGACGATCGAGCTGTCGATGAACGCG
Source organism: Bradyrhizobium sp. Rc3b (assembly GCF_900114915.1). Taxonomy (GTDB): domain Bacteria; phylum Pseudomonadota; class Alphaproteobacteria; order Rhizobiales; family Xanthobacteraceae; genus Bradyrhizobium. The sequence continues at coordinate 221,643 of NZ_FOUS01000005.1, read as the reverse complement.
GTCTATCCGCATCGTCATCATCTGTCGGCAAAGGTCAGGACCTTCATCGACCTGCTCGCGTACCACAGCGCCGAGCAGCAAAAGCTGATCAATCCGTATTCGTGAGCCGCGCCGGCAGCGGCCGTGTCGTATGGTGGGCAAAGGCGCCCTTGCGCCGTGCCCACGATCTGTCAATTGGTGGACAGAAGACGTGGGCACGCTTCGCTTTGCCCACCCTACGAGAGCGTCAATGCGGCGGCGGCAGCCGCCCGAACAGCTTTTCAACCGACAAGCCGATCGCGAGCAGGCGGCGATCGCTTCCGGCAGGGCCATCGAGTTCAAGTCCGATCGGCAATCTGCTGGTGGCGCCGAGCGCGATCGGGATCTGGATGCCGGGAATGCCGGCATTGCTGCCGGGGTCGGTGTTCTGGATGAACAGCCCGAAGTTCTCGAGGCTGCTGGAGTCGGGATTGGATGCGATTGCGACGCGCGGCGTGGTCGGGAAAGCGATGGCGTCGAGCCGATGATCGGCGAAGGTCCTGGCATAGAGCGCCTGTAGCGCCGGTCGTGCGGTCTTGATCGCCGCGTCGTAGATCGGCCTGGCATCGAGCAGTGTATTGTCCGGACCCGGCAATTTGCGCGGGATGACGAGGCCATCATAGGTGCCCTTCACGTCGGGGCTCGCAATCTCCTTCGCCAGCGCTTCGATGGTGAGGCCTGTGCCGGTGCGGGCGAGATAGCCGACCATGTCGTCATAGGCTTCATAGAGCGCGACCGGGAAGCCGACCTGGCCGTTGAGTTCGGCGAGCTGCGGCATCTCGACCTCGACGATCGTGACGCCGTGGGCCTTCATCCGCACGATAGCGGCCTGGAAGGCGGTTTCGGTATCGGCATCGAGATTGGTCAACATCGTCTTCACGACGCCGATCCGCACCTGCTTCAGGTCGGCCGGTAGGGCCGCCTCGCCATTCGTGATGACGCGATCGAGCAGTGCGACGTCGGCCATGGTCGCGGCCATCGGGCCTGCAGTGTCGCGCGTGTGCGAGATCGGGGCGATGCCTTCCTGTGGATAGCGGCCGACGGTCGGGCGCAGCGAGGCACATCCGTTCAGCGCGGCGGGCACGCGCACCGATCCTCCGGTATCGGTGCCGAGCCCGCCTGAGACGATCCGTGCGCCGATCGCCGTACCCGTGCCCGACGAGGAGCCGCCGGCGATCAGGTTGCGATCATAGGCGTTCCGCACGCCGAACTCGGTGCCGGTCTTGAACGCGGTGTTGTAGCCGGAGATGCCGAAGGCCAGCTCGTGCATGCTGGTCTTGCCGATGATGATCGCGCCCGCCGCGCGCAGCTTTGCCACGACCGGCGCATCGGCTTTCGGAACGTAATCTCTGAGTGCGGGTGTGCCAGCGCTACAGGGCAGTCCCGCGACCTCGATGTTGTCCTTGATCACAAGGGGCACACCGCCGAGCGGCTTGTCCTTGTCACCCGTTGTGTCGAATGCCGCGGCGGCCTTCAAGGCGCCGGCCTCGTCCAGCGTGACGAAGGCATTGAGATCGGCATTGGCCTTGGCGCGGGCAAGAGCCTCCGTTGTGAGCGCGGTACTCGTGACTGAACCGGCGCGGAGGGCGGCCGCGGCCTGGGTCAGGGTCAACTGGTCGAAATCCATGATGCGTCACCCGATTGGCGGGCAGCCGTCAGGGCGCCCTCCCGGGCATAGAGGCTGAAGCCTCGCCGGCTCCGCGTCAACCGGTGGCGCGCAGCTTTGCCGGCGGCGACGGGTGGAGTTCATTGAACAGCCGCTCGACCTCGATCTTCGCCTTTCCGATCGCGGCGTCCTTGACCGGGCCATAGCCGCGAATGTCCATCGGCGCTGTCGCGATTGCGACGAGACCTGGCAGATGTGCGGCATCGAGCCCGCCGAGGAACCGCTCGATCAAACCTTCATACCAGGCAATCAGCTCGCGCTCGGTGCGCCTTTCCCGGGTGTAGCCGAACGGATCGAACCGCGTGCCGCGCAGCCCCTTCAAGCGCGCGAGCACGGCGAGTGGCATCTGGATCCATTGGCCGAAGGCGCGCTTGCGCGGGCGCCCCCGTGCGTCGCGCCGCGACGGCAGGAAGGGCGGGGCGAGGTGATACTGGACGCTGAAGCCGTCCTCGAATTCGCGCTTCAGCTCGTCGAGGAATCCGCCCTGCATGTGCAGCCGCGCCACCTCGTATTCGTCCTTGTAGGCCATCAGCTTGAACAGGGCGCGTGCGACGGCCTCGGTCAGGGCCTCGCTGTTCAGGACAGCTTCGGCGCGGCGGACCCTTGCGACGGTCGCCCGGTAGCGCGCCGCATAGGCGTCGTCCTGATAGGTGGTGAGGAAATCGGCCCGACGGTCGATCATCTGGTCGAGCGTCTCGGCCTTGGGCGCATCGTCCACCCTCGGCAAAAAGTCCGGATCGACTGCGGCGACCCGGCCCCAGGCAAAGGCCTGCTTGTTGCGCTCGACGGCGACGCCGTTGAGCTCGATTGCACGCAGCAGCGCTTGCAGTGAGATCGGCACCAAACCGCGCTGCCAGGCAAAGCCCAGCATGATGATGTTGGCATAGACGGCATCGCCGAGCAGTCGTTCGGCCAGCGCATTGGCGTTGATGGTGCCGAGATTGCCCTCGCCGATGACTTGGCCGATGGCACGCAGGCGCGCGGGGGAGGCGAGATCGGCATCGCGGAAACGGACGACGTCGCCGGTCGGCATCTCCGCGGTGTTGATCGCGGCGCGCGTGCCGCGGCGGTAGGTGCCGGAGGCCTTCGGCGAGGAGCTGACGACGAGATCGCAGCCGATCAGCGCATCGGCTGCGCCCTGGTCGATACGGACCTGATGCAGCGCCGCGGGGCTCGAGGCGAGGCGGATATAGCTCAGCACGGGCCCGAATTTCTGCGCGAAGCCGGTGAAGTCGAGCACTGAGACGCCGCGGCCTTCGAGGTGCGCCGCCATGCCGATCAGCGCGCCGACAGTAATCACGCCGGTACCGCCGACGCCGGTCACCAGCAGGTCGTAAGAACGGTCGAGTGCCGCCGTCGCGGGCAACGGAAGTGTGGCGGTCCGACCAACCGCGTCGAGCTGGCTCGCGCTCTTCTTGCGACGCGTCGCGCCTTCGACGGTCACAAAACTCGGGCAGAAGCCGTTGAGGCAGGAAAAATCCTTGTTGCAGGTCGACAGGTTGATCTGGCGCTTGCGGCCGAACGGCGTCTCCTTCGGCTCGACGCTGAGGCAGTTGGATTCCACCGAGCAGTCGCCGCAACCCTCGCAGACGAGATCGTTGATATAGGCGAAGCGCTTCGGGTCGGCCATCTGCCCGCGCTTGCGCCGGCGTCGCTTCTCCGTGGCGCAGGTCTGCTGATAGATCAGGACCGAGACGCCGGGGACATCGCGCAGCTCGCGCTGCACGGCATCCATCTCCTCGCGCGGATGAAGGGTGACGCCGGCCGGCAGGTCGGCAGGCGAGAACTGTGCCGGATCATCCGACACCAGCGCGATGCGCGCCACACCTTCGGCGCGGACGCTGTGGGCGATGGCATGCACGCTGATGGGACCGTCGACCGGCTGGCCACCGGTCATCGCGACGGCGTCGTTGAACAGGATCTTGTAGGTGATGTTGGCCTTGGCGGCGATCGCCTGCCGGATCGCCATCGAGCCGGAGTGGTAATAGGTGCCTTCGCCGAGGTTCTGAAAGATGTGCTTGTGGCCGGTGAAGCGTGACGAAGCCGCCCAGTTGACGCCTTCACCGCCCATCTGGATCAGTGACGAGGTCTCGCGGTCCATCCAGCTTGCCATGAAGTGACAACCGATGCCGGCCAGCGCCTTGGAGCCTTCAGGTACCTTTGTTGACGTGTTGTGCGGGCAACCCGAGCAGAAATACGGGGTGCGCGTCGCGCCCGAGACGTTGATGGTGCGTGCGGCCTCCGGCATCAGAGCGGCCGCGCGTGCGGCGAGATTGAGGCCTGGAAACATCGGATCAAGCCGGCGCGCCAACACGCCCGCCAGCGCGCGGGGCGACAATTCGCCGATCCAGGAGATCAGCCTTGCCCCGGTTTCGTCGTGCTTGCCGACCATGCGCTCCGGCTTGCTGCCAGGATAGTCGTAAAAATATTCCTTGAACTGGCTCTCGATAATGCCGCGCTTCTCCTCGACCACGAGGATCTCGCGCTTACCCTTCACAAAATCCATGGCGTCATGCAGCGCCAGCGGCCAGACCATGCCGACCTTGTAGACGTCGATGCCGATGCTGCGGCAGGCGCCTTCATCAAGGCCCATCAGCCGCAGCGCCTCCATCAGGTCCAGATGTGCCTTGCCCGTGGTGACGATGCCGTAGGTCGCGTCCGCAATGTCGTAGATGTGACGGTCGATCGGATTGGCCTTTGCGAAGGCGTAGACCGCGTGCTTCTTCGCCTCCAGCCGCTCCTCGATCTGCGGGCCCGGCAAATCAGGCCAGCGATAATGCAGGCCGCCTGGCGGCGGCGTGAACTCCGGCGTGCGGAAGTGACGCGGCGGCTGCAGCGCGACGGAGGCGCCCGACTCGACGATCTCCGAGATCGCCTTGAAGCCGACCCACATGCCGGAGAAGCGACTCAGTGCATAGCCATATTCGCCGAACGCGAGATACTCGCCGACGCTCGCGGGATGCAGCGTCGGCATGAACCAGCTCATGAAGGCGACGTCAGACTGGTGCGGCATCGAGGAGGAGACACAGCCATGGTCGTCGCCGGCGACCACCAGCACACCGCCATGCGGCGAGGAGCCGTAGGCATTGCCATGCTTCAGCGCATCGCCGGAGCGGTCGACGCCGGGTCCCTTGCCGTACCAGAGCCCGAACACGCCATCGACCTCGCGATCTCCCTGCGTCTCGACCTGCTGCGAGCCGAGTACCGCGGTCGCGGCGAGGTCCTCGTTGACGGCGGGCAGAAACTCGATGCGGTCTCGCTTCAGCCGCTCCTGGATGCGCCAGAGCTCGAGGTCGATGCCGCCGAGCGGCGAGCCGCGATAGCCTGAGATGAAGCCGGCCGTGTTGAGCCCCGCGGCCCGGTCGCGCCTGACTTGGTCGAGCGCGATGCGAACGATGGCCTGTGTGCCCGTAAGGAAGACGCGGCCGTGTTCGCGATCGTAGCGATCGGAGAGTTCGTAGGGGTCGAGTGACGGAAAGGCGTCCATGCGGACCTCCCGCGGCATCCTTGCCGGATGAGCGGAGGGTAGGCCCTGATGGTTGGTAGGTCTTACCTATCTTTCCTAGCTGCAAGCTGATTCTGGTAAATTATCCCGGATTCCGCTATCATGCGGTAGAATACACCAGATTGAGCCGATCGATGATCGAAGACCAGGACACCCGGATTCTCGCGCACCTCCAGAAGGACGGCCGCGCCACCAACCAGCAAGTGGCGGACGAGGTCGGCATGTCCACCTCTGCCTGTTGGCGCCGAGTGCGCGCGCTGGAGGAGGCCGGCATCATCCAGGGCTACGCGGCGCTGGTCGCGCGCGAGCAGGCGGGCTTTGCGATGTCAGCCATTCTCCACGTCTCACTGGAGCGGCATGACGCAAAGTTCGTCGACGAATTCGTCGCGCGGGTAACCAAGCGCCGCGAGGTGCTGGAGTGCTTTGCGACCACGGGCGACGCCGATTATCATTTGCGCGTCGTCGTGCAGGACATGGCGGCCTACAACCGCTTCCTCGACGAGTTCATGTTCCGCATTCCCGGCATCCGCTACGTCCGCAGCAACGTGGTGCTGAAGGAGATCAAGTCGAGTGTGGCGCTGCCGTTTTGATTCCCGAGAGGTGCCGTAGGGTGGGCAAAGCGAAGCGTGCCCACGATCTTTCACGACGGAAAAAGATGGTGGGCACGGCGCAAGAGCGCCTTTGCCCACCCTACGGCACCGGTGCTGCGGGGCCGCTAGCGCCCCTCCCGCACAAACCTGTTCCGCAACGTCCCGACACCGGTGATGTCGATCTCCACGATATCGCCGTGCTTGATGTCGGGCGAGGCACCGTCCGTGCCCATCCAGATCACGTCGCCGGGCCATAAGGTAAAATACTTGGTCAGTTCGACCAGGAACGGCACCACGCCGAAGATCATGTCGTTGGTCGCGAAGCGGTTGGTCTCGTTGCCGTTGACCCGGACCACCGTTTCCATCTGTTCGAGATCGGCCTCGGTCTCGATCCACGGTCCCATCGGCTTGAACGTGTCGGCGTTCTTCGAGCGCCACAGGCTGCGGTCGGCCTTCTGCCAGCTGCGCTCGCTGACGTCGTTGCCGACAGTGTAGCCGAACACGCAATCCATCGCGTTGTCCTCCGTGAGATGCTTCACCTTCTTGCCGATGACGACGACGAGCTCGCCCTCGTAATGGATTTTCTCCGTCGCAAAGGACGGGATCACGACGTCCTCGTCATGTGCGATCAGCGCGTTCTGGGCGCGATAGCCGATCTCGGGACGGTCAGGCACGGCCGGCACGGTGCCGGCCTTGTCGGCGGCTTCCTTCAGGTGCTTGAGGTAGTTCAAGCCGACGCAATAGAAGGTGCGGGGGATCAGTGGCAACTCGATCTTCACGTCCGACAGCGAATGCGTGCGCGAGCTGCGTTGCCATTCGTCGAAGGGATCGCCTTCGACTGCGATTACCTTGTCGTCCTCGATGATTCCCCACGAGGTCTTGCCTGCATCAGTAAATTTCAGCCAGCGCATGCCAAGTCCTCGTTGCTATTCCGCGGCATCGCGCGGCAGCACCTTCCAGGCGCCGGCCGCGGGCCGCTTCAGTCCGAGATTTTCGCGCAGCGTCTTGCCGCGATAGTCTTTTTGAAACAGTCCGCGGCGTTGCAGCTCCGGGACGACATGCTGGACGAAATCGGCGTAGGAGCCGGGCACATAGGTCGCCGCGATGACAAAGCCGTCGCAGCCGCGCTCGACAAACATCTCCTCGAGCTTGTCCGCGATCTCCTTGGGGCCGCCGACCATTGCGTCCTGCACTTGCCCGCGGCCGGAGAAAGTGACGAAGTCGCGCGCGCTCGGATTGCTCTTGCCCGAATTCTTCAGCACGCCGTCGCGGATGCCCAGAATACCCTGCATGCTCTTCAGCTCGTCAGTGGTCAGCGGCTCGTCGAGATCCTTGGAGGCGAAGTCGTAGTTGAGCGCTTCGGCAAGCAGCGACAGCGCGTCGATCTGGAGCGGCAGCTTGTTGATCAGCGCCATCCTGTCCTCGGCTTCCGCCTTGGTCGCGCCACAGACCGGCGTCGTCAAATTGCAAAGGAACATCTCATCAGGATCGCGGCCGGCCTTGGCGGCCTCGTTGCGCACGGACGCATAGCCGTCCTTGGCGCCCTGAAGATTGCGCGCGGCGGTGAAGATCACCTCGCCCCACCGCCCGGCAAAGCGCTGGCCTCGGCCCGATGCCCCGGCCTGGATGATCACGGGATGGCCTTGCTGCGAACGCGGCACGGTGAACGGCCCGCGTGACTTGAACGCCGCGCCCTTGTGGTCGAGCCGCTTCACCTTGGTCGGATCAGCAAAGCGGCCGGTCTTCTTGTCCATGATGAGCGCGCCGTCTTCCCAGGTGTCCCAATGGCCGAGCACGACCTCCATGAATTCGTCGGCCTTGTCGTAGCGGGAATCATGTTCTGGATGGGAGTCGCGCCCCATGTTGAGCGCCTCGCCGTCGTTGAGCGAGGTGACGACGTTCCAGCCGGCGCGTCCGCCGGACATGAGATCGAGCGTCGCGAAGCGGCGGGCGACGTCGAACGGTTCGTAATAAGTGGTCGAGCACGTCGCGCCCAGCCCGAGCTTCTCGGTGACCATGCCCATCGTGGTCAGCACGATCAGCGGATCCATCTTCACGCAGCGGATGCCGTATTCGACGGTATGGGCGTGGTCGTTGCCGTAGCGGTCCGGCATCGCCAGGCGGTCGTCGAAGAAGGCCATGTGGAACTTGCCGGCTTCGAGAATTCTGCCGATCTCCTGATAATAGTCCGCCGACATCGAATCGTCGCGCGAATCCGGATGCCGCCAGGAGCTCGGCAGGTTGGTGCAGTTCTGCGCCTGGAGAAAGCCGACCAGGACCATCTGTCGATTCATGCTGCTGTTCTCCTGATGCCGTCAGGCCAGATCGAGGACGGTGTCGAGCCGGTATTCCCGCGCCAGCGCGCGCAGCCTTTCCCAGGTGGCATCCTCGATCTCGATGCCGTCGCGCAGGCGCTGCTGCTCGCGCAGGCCCTCGATCTCGCCGGGATAGTAGACGCCTTTGCTGCCCTCTGACGGCGGCGTCGATTTCAGATAGCGCGCGAACTCGGCGACCTCGCGCTTGAACTCCTGCAGCGGGCGGAATGCGGCGACATTGAACACCGCCATGAAGCAACCGTCATTGTGTCGCCCCGTCGGCTCGACGCCGAAGCCGAGGCCGGTGAGGAGGCCGCACAGCACCTCGACCATCGCAGCAAGGCCGCTGCCTTTGTAACCCTCGGTGCCGCCGAGCGGCAGCAGCGCGCCGCCCTTGCGGTATTGGGTCGGATCGGTGGTGTGCCGTCCCTCGGCATCGATGATCCAGCCCGTCGGAATCTCCTCGCCGCGCGCGACCGCGAGCTGGATCTTGCCGGCCGCGACAGCTGAAGTCGCCATATCCAGATAGAACGGCGCATCGAGATCGGACGGCACGGCAATCGAGATCGGGTTGGTGCCGAGCCGCGCCTCCTTGCCGCCGAACGGCGCCACGTGCTTCGGCGAGCGGCCGGAATCCGCCGTGGCAATCCCGATCATGCCTGCGCGCATCGCCATCAAGGGGTAGGCGGCGAGGCGGCCGACGTGGCTTTGCCGGAACACGGTGCAGGCAGCGACATTCGCCGTCCTGGCTTTGTCGATCGTCAGCGCCATCGCCTTGGCGTTGACGTGGAAACCAAAGCCCCAATGGCCGTCGATCACGGTCGTGGTCGGCGATTCCTGGACCACGGTCCATTTGGCGCCGGGAACGATGTGGCCGGCCTTGATCCGGTCGATATAGGTGGGAACGGCGATCACGCCGTGGGAATCATGGCCGGCGAGATTGGCATTGACGCAGCCGACCGCGACGGCATCGGCTTCTTCCTCGGAGGCTCCGGCGGCGCGGAGTAGGGCGGCGCTGACGCGCGTGAGGCGATCGGCCGTGACGATCGGCATGGCGTTCCCCGGGGTCTTTGCCCTTGGCGGGCACTGATTGTTGGAGGCCATCGTCTCAAAGCGCGGCAGCGATATCAATCTCCCGTAAACCAATACAGGGCTGCAAATTCGTAAAGAGATCGCGCCTCTCGCTGAGGATTCGTCCCGCGCGGCGGTATTTTCGGTAGTTTACCCGGGGTCGTTCGCAGCTCGTTCACTTTGATCGATTGTTTGCAGCGCGCAATAACCACCACTTAGGCGATGGCCCCTCATAAAGTCACCCGGGAGAAATAGGCAGAAATGCCCGGGAGCTGAGATCGTGCCGACGACACTCGCGCGCACATTTGCGGCGTTGAGCGCCATCAACGAAGCGATCCTCTATGCGAAATCGCCGGACGAGCTGTACCAGAAGGTCTGCAACGCCGGGTTTTCGAGCGGGGATTTCTTGGCTGTCGCCGTGTTTCTGGTCGGAGCGGACGACCGGCGGCTCCATTTTGCGGCCGGCTGTGGCGATGACATTGCGCGGCTGCGCTCGATCGAGATCACGACGGATGCCGGCACACCCGAAGGCTCGGGCGTCGGCGGCGAGGCATTTCGCGATCAGAAACTGTGCGTCAGCAATGATTATCTGAACGACCCGCGTTCGCTGGCGTGGCGTCAGGGTGCAGCTTCCGCCGGCATCGGCGCGGCTGCGGCGCTGCCGCTGCTCTGCAACGGCAAGAGCGTCGGCGTGCTCTACGTGACCCGCCGCGAAGCCGGCTCGCTGAACGAGCAGATGGTGTCGCTGTTCGAGCGCATGTCGGCCAACATTTCCTACGCTCTGGACAATTTCGCCCGCGAAACAGCGCGGCAGACCAGCGAACGGGCGACCCGGCGGCTCAACCGCATGTTCGGCGCCATCAGCGCCACCAACGAAGCCATCCTGCGCGCCAAGACCGAGCAGGAGCTCTACCAGCTCGTGTGTGACGCCTCCGTTCACGGGGGCAAGTCGCTGGCGACCATCGTGTTGCTCCGCGAACCGGATTCGCATTGGATGAGTCCGGTCGCGTCCACCGGCCAGAACCTCGCACTGATCACCCAGGCGCGCTATTCGATTGATCCGGAGAATCCCTACGGCAAGGGACTATCCGGTGAGGTGTTCCGGACGCAGAAGGCCATCGTCGAGGACGATCTCGCCAGCCGCACCAGAGGCACGCCGTGGGAGCAGGCCAACGTCAACACTGGCGTTGCCGCCTGCGTGGTCGCGCCGCTGATCAGGCACGGTGAAAGTGTCGGCGTGCTCCTGTTCTTCATCAGCCGCTCCTGGGCCAAGGACGAGGAGATCGTCGCGCTCCTGCTGCGTATGGCGGAGAACGTCTCGTTCGCGATCGATAATTTCGGCCGCGAGTCCGAGAAGGCCAAAATCGCCGCCGAAGAGGAACGGCTGGCACGCATGTATGCGGCGCTCAGCGCCACCAACGAGGCGATCCTGCGGGCGCGGTCGCGCGCCGATCTGTTCGACCTCGTCTGCGAGGCGACGGCGAAGGGCGCCAAGTTCACTTCGGCCAACATCGCCCTGGTCGACCCTCACGCCGGGCTGCTGCGCGTCGTCGCCTGTTACGGACCGAACGCCGACCACGTTCGCAACTTCAAGTTATCCATCTCCGAGCAGGTGCCGGAAGGGCGCGGACTGACCGGCACCGCGTTCCGCACGCGCCAGCCCGCCGTCAGCAACGACGTTCTCGCCGACGAGCGCATCGCGCCCTGGCACGCCAGCGCCCGCCGCAACGGGATCGCGTCCTCTGCCGCGTTGCCGCTCTTCAACGGCGACCAGGTCGAAGGCGTGTTCCTGTTCAACTCCCCGGAGTGCGGCACGTTCACACCCGAATTCGTCGAATTGCTGCGCAAGCTCCAGGCCAACGTCGCCTTCGCACTGGAAGGCTTCGATCGCGCCGAGGAGAAGGCGCAGGTAGACAAGCAGCGCAATCGCCTGAGCGGAATGTTCGAAGCGCTCAGCGCAACCAATGAAGCGATTATGCGCGCCAAGACGCGCGAGGACCTGTTCGAGGCCGCGTGCCAGGCAGCTATTCTCGGCGACGTGTTCGCGTCGGCAACGATCGGCATCATCGACGAGGAAAACGAGCTCGTCCGCGTCGTCGCGGTGAAGGGGCGCCTGCAGCAGCAGATGGTTGGACGGACCTGCAACATTTCCGCCGACCATCCCGAAGCCAAGGGGATCATCGGCACCTCGCTCCGGACCCGCCGGCCCAGCGTCATGAACGACTATCTGAACGAGCCGCGGTCGGCATATTGGCGGGCGAAGGCGATCGAGGACGGAACGCGGGCCGCCGCCAGCTTCCCGCTTCTAAAGGCGGGCCAGGAGCCCATCGGCATCCTGCTTTTCCTCGCGCCCGAGGAGGACACATTCACGCCCGATCTGGTCGAACTGCTCGGGCGCCTTGCCGAAAACGTCTCCTTCGCGCTCGACAATTTTGACCGTGCCGAGGAAAAGGCCCGCACCGAGGCGCAGAAAGAGCGCCTGACGCGCATGTTCGCGGCTCTGAGCGCGACCAACGAGGCGATCATGCGGGCGAAGTCGCGCGCCGAGCTGTTCGATCTCGTCTGTCTCGCGGCCTCGAACGGTGCCAAGTTCACGTCGACGACCATCGCGCTGGCCAGGGCCGACAGCGACCAGCTGGAGATCGTGGCGAGTGCCGGGCCATCTTCCAACACCACGCGGAACGTTCGCCTCTCGATCGACCCCGAGCGGCCCGAAGGACGCGGGATGAGCGGCACGGCGTTCCGCACGCGCCGGCCCTGCATCAGTAACGATTATCTCAATGACGATCGCGTCAGCGCATTCCACGCCGTCGTCCGCGGCGACGGCGCGCGATCTGGCGCGGCATTTCCGCTCATCGTGCACGATCAGGCCGTCGGCGTCATGATCTACATGTCGACCGAGCCGGCTACTTTCACGGCCGAATTCGTCGAGCTGTTGCAACGTCTCGCCGACAACGTGTCCTTCGCGATGGAGAATTTCGATCGCGCCGACGAGAAGAAGGAGGCGGACGAGCGGATCGAGTACCTCGCCTCGCATGACAGCTTGACGGACCTTCCGAACCGCGAGACCTTCAACGGGCTTTTGCGCGAGGCGATCGAAACTGCAGAGCGCCACGACCACCGTTTCGCGGTGCTGTTCATCGATCTCGACCGCTTCAAGGTCATCAACGATTCGCTCGGCCATGAGGCCGGCGACCTGCTCCTGCTCGAAGTCGCCAACCGCTTGCGCGGCGCGCTGCGGGAAAGCGACGTGGTGGCGCGCCTCGGCGGCGACGAGTTCGTGGTGATCCTGGACCGGTGCGGCGAGATCGACGACGTCCAGCGCATCGCGACCGGGCTGCTCGCGGCACTCGCCGAGCCCATGGAGCTCGCCGGACACGAGTGCCACACCACGGCCTCGATCGGTATCGCGATGTATCCGGCCAACGGCTCCGATGCGCAGACCTTGACCAAGAACGCCGACATGGCGATGTACCTGGCCAAGGAGGACGGCAAGAACGGCTACCGCTTCTTCTCCAAGGAGGTGAAGACGCAGTCGATCGAGCGGCTGTCGCTGGAGAGCGCGCTGCGCCGTGCGCTGGAGCGCGAGCAGTTCTCGCTGAACTACCAGCCCAAGGTCGACATGGAGACCGGCCAGATCACCGGCGTGGAAGCCCTGCTGCGCTGGACGCATCCCGATCTCGGCAACATCTCGCCGGCTCAGTTCATTCCGCTCGCCGAGGAAACCGGCCTGATCGTGCCGATCGGCCGCTGGGTGCTCAACGAGGCCTGCGCGCAAGCCATGGCCTGGCAGCGCCGCGGCCTGTTGCCGTTGTCGATGGCGGTCAATTTGTCGCCGCGGCAGTTCGCCGACGAGCATCTGTTGCAGGACGTCGACGAGGCGCTGGCGGCCAGCGGCATGTCGCCGGTGCTGCTCCAGCTCGAAGTCACCGAGAGCATGATGATGCGCAATGTCGGCCGCGCGCTCAAGGTGCTCGATGCCATCCAGAGCCGCGGCATCCGCCTCGCCATCGACGATTTCGGCACCGGCTATTCGTCGATGTCGCTGATGAAGCACTTCCCGATCGACACCATCAAGATCGACCGCTCCTTCGTGCGCGACCTGCCGCAGGATTCCGAGGACCAGGCGATCGCGCAGGCCATCATCAGCATGGGCAAGGCGCTCGGCATGACCGTCGTCGCCGAAGGCGTCGAGAACGTCGAGCAGGAGGCATTCCTGCGCACCCATGGTTGCGACGAGATGCAGGGCTTCCTGATCTCGAAGCCGCTGCCGGCCAAGCAGATGGCCGAGCTGCTGCGGCCGATGGTCCTGCCTGTCGCGCCGCCGCTCCAGCCGGAGCCGGACGTCGCCGTCACGAAAGCCGCGGCGTCACGGCTGAAACGCGCTGTCGTCTGACGGCTGCGGGTGCAGCTCGCGGACGTCGTGCTCCCCGACCTCGGCCTTGCTCGGAAAATCCTGAGGCCCCGTCAGCGACGTCTGCTCGACGAACAGCGCGAGAATCGCGTGCGCGCCCTCGGCGAAGCTCGCACCCTCGTTCAAACCGAGTTCGGCGCACCATGGGCTACTCATCTGCTCCTGGTCGTCGAACACCGCCATGGCAGGTCCCCACCACCAGGCGGGCGCAGGGGAGCGCTCGTCCGCAGGCACAATGTGCCAGCGGGCAAACTCCTCCATCACGCGCTCGAACTCCAGGCGGGCGGCCTGATGCATTCGTTCCATGCTCCCAGGAATCCGCGACCGATGACAGGCTTTCGCGCCGAAATGATCGTGACCTGACGCTCGGAAAAATCGGCTCGCTCAATCGGCCGAGCATGCATGCCGGCATCGTCGCCGGCAGCGAAGGCCCAGTCTAGCCGTTCACGCCTTCGCCGAGCAAGGCGCGAGCGCCCCGATTGCCTAACGCGGTCTGAACGGATGCGCCTTCTGGTGCCAGGCCCAGGCGGTGCGGATGACCGTCGCCAGGTCGGAATGGCCAGGCACGAAGTTCAGCACCTTTCGCGCAGCGGAGGGGTCTGCGACCAGATAAGTCGGATCGCCGGCGCGGCGCGGCTTGACGGTGTGCGGCACCTCGCGGCCGGTCTCCTGCCTGATCGCGTTCAGGATCTCGCGCACGGAAAAGCCGGAGCCGGTGCCGAGATTGAAGCTGCCGCCGGCATGCCCCTCTTCCAGCAGCTTCAGGGCCGCGACATGCGCCGCGGCGAGGTCGGTGACGTGGATGTAGTCGCGGATCGCGGTTCCGTCGGGCGTGTCGTAGTCGTCGCCGAACACCGCGAAGTCGACATGGCCCTGCAGCGCCATCATGGCGCGGGGAATGAGGTGGGTTTCATTGTCGCGCAGCTCGCCGATGCCGCCGGCCGGATCGGCGCCGCTGGCGTTGAAATAGCGCAGGCAGAACGCGCCGAAGCCATAGGCCGAGCGATAATCGGCGAGCATCCGCTCGATCATCAATTTCGATGCGCCATAGGGATTGATCGGCATGCAGGGAAAGTCTTCCGGCAGCTCCTTGGAATCGGCATTGCCGTAGACGGCGCCGGTCGAGGAGAACACGATGCGATGGCAGCCTGCGTTGCGCATCGCCTGCAACAGCGACAGCGTGCCCTGAACGTTGTTGATGTAGTATTTCTGCGGATCGGTCATGGACTCTCCGACCAGGCTCGCTGCCGCGAAATGCATCACCGCCGTGATTTTGTGGTCGGCGAAGGCGCGTGCCAGCGCCGTGCCGTCGAGCAGATCGCCCGTCACCAGGGGGCCGGCAACGAAGCTGCGATGACCTGTCGAGAGATTGTCATAAACGACGGGCTGGTAGCCGGCGGCGGTCAATGCGCGGCAGGCATGCGAGCCAATATAGCCCGCGCCCCCGGTGACGAGGACGGTCGGTCGGTCGGTCATATCGTCTTCTGCTCTTCTCTTAGCGGAGGGGCCGGTTGCGGCTGAAGAGAAGATAGAGCGCGCGGGGGTTGGTGGTCAAATAGCGCCAGAACAGGCGACGCGGCTCGAGCAAGGTGCGCCAGGCCCATTCGAGTCCGATCTTCTGCATCCATTGCGGCGCGCGGGAACGGCTGCCCGACAAAAAGTTAAACAGGCCGCCTGATGTCTTGATAACGCCAACATTGGTCAGGTACGGCGTGAATTCCTCCACGAATGCCTGCTCGTTGGGCACGCCGAGCGCGACCCACAGATAGTCCGGCGCAAGCGCGTTGATCTCCTCGACCTTGGCGCGCAGCGCCTCGCCTCGCAGATAGCCGTGGCTGCGTCCGATGATCTTGAGGTTCGGATACATCTTCTGGACGTTCTCGACCGCCACGATGTTTTCGGCCTCGCTGGCGCCGAACATGTAGAAAGTGCGGCCGACCGCTTCCGCCTTGCGCGCGACGACGTGGAACAGGTCCGTGGTCGCGACGCGCTCGGGCAGGGGAAACCAGGATTGCAGCCTTGAAGCCGCCACCAGCGGCTGGCCGTCGGCGTTGATTAGGTCGGCGGCGCGGAACAGGCGCTCGGTCTGCGGTTCCGTCGAGCAGCGCGCCAGCACCTCGCCATTGGCCGAGGTCAGGAACAACGGACGGCCGATGCGATTGTCGGGATCGGTCGCTTCGATCATGAAATCGGCGGTCGCTTCCAGATCGATCGCGGCCATGCGGAGCCCGCCGACGGTGATTCGCGGCACGTCGGCCGTTGCTGCCCGTCCGTCGAGGTTGACGCGACGCTCAAGCATATTGTCTGCCTCGCTGGCGCGTTTGGATTGCAGGGGTGAGCTCGTCCAGCACGACGCCGACGAGCTTGCGCTCAGCGCGGCCCAGCGCGGTCAGGATCTCTTCCAGGCTGTCGTTGATGTCGAGGCTGGTCGGCAGCACCGCCACCAGCGCGTCGGTGTCGTCCAGCAGCTTTCGGCCGCCGGCAAGAAGCGGCATCACGGGGCCGTCGAGGATCACGAGGTCATAGCCGCCCGCGGCGCGCGCCTGCGCAATCGCCTTGCGGATCGCATCGGTGGCCTTGCCGGCGTCGCCCTCGCCGGCCGGCAGCACCGAAATGCCGTTGACCGTCCTGATCTCGCGTGCGGCCTTGCTGCCGATCGAGAGCCAGCCGAGCCTGCTCGGTTCGTTCCTGCCGGGGCGGCTGACCTTGTTCGAGAGTGCGTGGGCCTGATGGTCGGCATCGATCATCAGCACGCGGGCGCCGTCGCGCGCAGCCGCAAGCGCGAAATTCAGCGCGATCACGCTGCGTCCGGTGGTGTCGCCGGCGCCGACGAGCGCGATGACCGGCATCGCCTTGTCGCCGGCGCGCCGGGCTACGGCAGTGCGCATATCGCGCCAGGCGTTGAGCAGCTTCGTCAGCGGAAAGCCGGGCCGCAATGTCGGCCAGCCCAGCCGGGTAAGGTCGACGCCGCCGCCGGTGGCGAGAATGGCTCCGAGCGTGTGGATGACGTCGGCCTCCTGGAGGCGCGCGATCAGCGGCTTTTCGATCAGGGGCTTTTCGACCATCGCAGGCTGCAGCGATGGCGCGGCAAGTTCTGGCAGGGCCTGCGCCACTTCCTGAGGTCGCGAGACCTGAGGAGATTGCGGAGCTGCCGGAGCCGGCAATACCTCGGGAGCGCGCGTTCTCTCCGGCGCCGGCTCGCGCTCACGGCGGACTGGCGCAGGCGCCGGTGCGCCGACGAGCAGGAGTTCGACCGCGGCGAACCAGCTTGACGCCGCGAGCGCGCCGAAGATGAAGCCGATCATGGCGAACAGGCTCATCGCGGGCGGGAACGAGCGCCGCTGCGGCACCGTCGCTTCGCCGATGACGCGGGCCGCCGAAGTGTTCAGCGTCTCCTGCTCTTCGGTCTCGCGCGAGCGCTTGAGGAAGGATTGATAGACGTCGCGGCTGGCATCGGCCTCGCGCTCGAGCTCGCGCAGGCGGACGGCGGCCTGGCTGAGCTGCACGCTCTGCCGCTTCTGCGCCTCCATGGCCCGGTTGAGCGAGGCCTCATAGTCGCGGGCGCGCGTCAGATCGTTCTTGGCCGACTGGGCGAAGCGATCGATCTCCTCGCTGATGGTGCGCTTGAGATCCTCGACCTGCTTCTCGGTCTGGCGCAGTGCCGGATGGCGCGGCCCGAGCTCGCCGGCCTGCTCAGCATATTTCTTGCGTGCATCGGCATATTGCGCGCGCAGGTTCGCGATCGTCGGCGATTGCAGCGCCTCCGGGATCGCGCCGGCGTCGGCCGCGGTACGGCGGCTCGCCTCGATCTGGTCGAGCCGCGCCTGGGCATCCATCGTCGCCGCGCGGGCCGCGGAAAGCCGCTGGTTGCTGGCGGAAAGCTGCTGATCGCTGATCAGCGCATCCTGGGTGCCGACGAAATTGTTCTGGGCCTTGTAGGTGGCGAGCGCGGTCTCGGCGTTGCGCAGCCGCTCGCGCAGCTCCTTGAGGCGGCCGGAGAGATCGTTGGTGGCGCGCCGTGCGGCCGAAGCCTGCGAGTTGCGGGACTCGGCGAGATAGGCATTGGTCAGCGTGTTGGCGAGCGTCGCCGCCTTCGCCGGATCCGTCGACCAGACCTCGATGTCGACGATGAAGCTCTTTTCGGTCTTGCGGATCGTGATGTGCCTGTTCAGCGCCTCGAGCGCCGCAAGCTGCACCTCCTTGTTGTCCGCAGCGGAGGGAGCGCGGGGCTGCAGACCGATCAGGCCGAGCAGCGACGACATCAGGCTCTGGCCGTCGCTGCCGCCGCCGAATTCCGGGTCCTTGTCGAGACCCGTCTGCTGGATCACCTTGAGCAGTACGCTGTTGGAGGTGATCAGCCGCGCCTGGCTCTCCACCACCATGGCCATGCCGGAGACGTCCTGCGCGCGCGGCGTGAGCTCGCGATCGACGAGCTGAAGCTCGCGCGGATCGACATAGAGCTGGGCGGTGGCGGTGTAGCGGGGCGTCAAGCTCTTGCCCACGGTAACGGCGAGCGTTGCACCGAGCAGGGCAGCCGCGGTAATCGCGATCTTGCGTCGCCAGAGCAAATTGGCGAGCTCCAGCACGTTGAAGCCGGCCTGGGGCCTCTGTTGCGGCGACTCCGGTCTGGCCCGATCTATCGGCTGGTTATAGTCAAGCATGATCCCCAGCTTTCATTCCAAATGCCGCAGGCTGAGGGGCTACTCTTCGCTCTACGCCATGCACCCGGGATATAGGTGCCCAATCAACGCAACAGGGAAAATTAACCATACTCATTGAGGGACTATTCACCGAAATGGCAAACAAAGCGTTTAAGCGCATGCCACTCCGCAGTGCGTCCTCGTGACGCCAGCGATGCCGGGGCTCCCTGGAGATTAACGGTTCGTTACCGCGCGCGGCATGGCTGCGAAGCTCCGCCTGTTCTGCAATGGGCCGCGCGCGCGCCATGATCGTCAGCTCTTCCGCAGGATGACGTGATAGTCGCCGCGACGGACGTCGGTCCCGCGCGAAAGCATGGTATTCAGCACGGCGGCGCCGGCGTCCACGAGCGCCGCGAACAGCGGCTTGCTCCGGCGCATCTCGGGATAGCGCGGACTCTCGACCTCGCGGCGGTAGATCATCTCAAGGCCGTTGGCGGCCGCGAAGGCTTCGAGCCGGGGCAGCGTCACCAGCGGATGGAAGAAGGTCGGGAACGGCGGCTCGCCGGGCATGCCGGCATCCTTGATGCCGCGGATGTGCCGGTAGAACCAGACGTGAAACCAGTGCGGCGAATATTTGGTGACGACGCCGGAGAGCGAGCGGGGATTGGGCGCGCCGATCAAGATCATGCCGCCGCGCTTGAGCGCATCGCGGAAATTCAGGAGCGCGGCGTCGACGTGGGGCAGATGCTCGATCACGTTGTAGCAGATCACGAGATCGAAGGTCTCGCGCTCGAAGCGGTAGGTCTGCACGTCGCCGAGGATAGCCTCGTCCGCGTAGGTGTTGTTGCGGACCTGGTCCTCGTCGATGTCGACGACGGTGACCTTGCTGCGTCCAGGCAATTCCGGCGGCAGGACGCTGCACGAGCCGCCGCCGGCTTCATAGATGGCGAGCTGGCCTTGCGGCAGTTCGCGCCGCAGCACGTCGTGAACGGCGAGCAGGCTGTCGCGCGCTTCGCCCGGGACGAGATCGTGAAGCGCCTGGACGGGTGCCGCGGCCGCGGGGATCCGGATCGCCGTGGCTGTCGCAAAATCGATCGTGGCTGGCTTGTTCATATTTTCTGACCGCGCTTGTTCTATTCAAATTTACAGGAAAAATATCGCGAGCCCGAAGAGCAAATCTGATGCCGCGCCGTCTCACCGGTCGCAGTGCTTACGGTCGGGTTAATGCGCATGCGCATTAACTACGGCATTGTTCATGTTGGGTCTTGATCGACGCGTGGACCGCGAATTGCAGTACCACGTGCGCATGATTTCGCGGGAGAAACAGGCGAAAGCGGTTAAACGCATGATGTTGTCTTGGGACGGTCGGGAGACTGGCGTGAGGCGCAGGCACGCGCCATCAACAGGCCGTTCGTTTTGGGACGCATCTGTCCCGCGACGATGTGCCGTCGCGGGACGTACGAATGAAGCAGGGCTTTTTCAATATATCTCGGACATCTAGAACGGCATGACATTGATCCCGACAGACCTGTCTGCCACGCGTATCGCGGATGCCGTGCGCGATCCCAACCGGGAGATCGTGGCGAGCTCCGCGGTCATCGACCTGTCGGTCGGTATCGTCGTCTGCATTCCCTGCTTCCGCCGTCCGCAGCATCTGCGGTTGACGCTGGAGTCGCTGGCGAACCAGCGGACCCCGCGTTCATTTGCCGTCGTCATGGTCGAGAACGATGCCGCGCAGCGCGAGAGCGCGCCGGTTGCCGCGGAGTTTCTGGCCGCCGGCAGGCTGCAGGGCGTCTGCCTCGTCGAGAAGCGGCAGGGCAATTGCCAGGCGATCAATGCTGCGTTCGAGACGGCGCAGGCACTGTTTCCTGCCGCAACCCGCTTCCTGATGATCGACGACGACGAGATCGCGTCAAGCGACTGGCTCGAACTGATGGTCCGCACCGCGGAGGCGACCGGCGCCGACGTGGTCGGCGGGCCGGTGCTGCCGGTGTTCGACGACGACAGCAAGCCGTGGCTGTCGCGTCATCCCGCCTTCTGTCCCGCCTACGACTATTCCGGCGCGGTGCCGCTGATCTATGGCTGCGGCAATTGTCTGATCACGCGCGCGGCCTTCGAGCGGTTCGACCGTCCCGCCTTCGACCTGCGCTTCAATTTCCTCGGCGGCGGCGATTGCGATTTCTTCGTGCGGTGCCGTGATGCCGGCATGATCTTCCACTGGACGGCGGAGGCCGTCATCACCGAGACCGTGCCGCAAAGCCGCACCAGCCTCGGCTGGATCGCCAAGCGTGGCCTGCGCATCGGCGCGATCAATTATCGCGTGCAGTACAAGGCCGCGCAGAGCGCGGCGGCGCGGGCGCGGGTGTTCGTACAGATGCTCGGACGGTTGCCGCTCTCGCTGGTTCGGTCCGCAGGTCTGCTGACGTCGTCGAAGGCCGTCGTCGCGATGCACCCCGTGATGGTCGCGTTCGGCTCGATGCTCGCCGCGTTCGGGATCGAGCCGAAGCCCTACGAGGCCTCGAAGATCGTGTCGTGACGATCAGATGCCGAAGCGGGCGAGGGCAGTCCTGGCCGCGGCGCGCGGCAACGCCTTGAGCGAGCGGCGGCCGACCATTCCAAGATAGCCAAAAGCCTGGCGATATCGGCCGAAACGGACCGCCTGCATCGCCGAGTAGGTGATGAGATGAAGTTCGGCGGCGAGGCGCAGTCCGGCCGCCGTGCCCTCGGGCAGACGTGCCAGGATCAGCCCGTCGTCGAATACCCGCGCGATGGCAGGGAAGAAATCCTTGGGCGTCCGCACCGCGGCGTTCATGGTGTTGGCGGTGTGCAGGCGATAATCGAGCAGCAGTTTTGGCGCGAATTCGAACTCGCCGATCGCCGCCAAGCGGCACCAGCAATGCCAGTCCTCGCAATATCTCAAGGACGTATCAAAGCCGCCGATGGCCCGGAAAGCTTCCGCGCGCGCGAGCGCGATGCCGCCATTGACGATGAAATTGCCGGCGGCGAGCCGCGTCAGCACGTCGCCGGACGGCTTCCGGCGCCCCTTCAGCAGGCCGCGCCGGCCGATCTGATGTCCTTCGCTGTCGATCGTGTTGTAATCGCCATAGACGAGCACCGCCCGCGGAGCCGCGCGTACCGCCTCCAGCAGCGCCGCCACTGCGCCAGAGCGAAGGCGGTCATCGGCATCGAGGAAGAGCAGCCAGTCGCCGCGGGCATATCGCGCACCGAGATTGCGCGCTGCCGACACACCGGCGGAATCATTCGTGATCAGGTGCAGCCGCGGATCGCGAATGCCGCGGACGATGGCGGCGGTGTTGTCGGTCGAGCCGTCGTCCACGACGATGACTTCGCCCACCTCGCCCTGCGCCAGTGCGCTGGTGAGGGTTTCGCCGACATAGGCCGCAACGTTCTTGGCGGGAATGACGACGGACACCGACCAGGTCGAGCTCGACGGCAGCGGCTGGCGTGCCGCCGGAACGACGCGTCTGGTGGCCGGCAAATCGAGGACGTCTTCGGCGGTGATCTGAGCCACGGCTCGCCTTTAAGAGTCTGTTAACCAGGACGCGTGCGCTGAATGGATGATGCGATCGATCGCAACGTGGGCAGGCCCCGCGAATGATACTCGCATTACAGCCAGATCGTTGCCGTGAAGCCGTGTGTGGCGCTGGTTTCGTCAATTAGCGTTAAGCCGCTGGCATTAAGCCTGTGGCAAATTTGGAAGAGTGCGACCGCCGGTCCCATGCGAGAATGCGCATCCGGCTGCCGCGGATGGAATCCAGTGCCCGCAAAGACATTCGAACACGACCCAGATGCGATGATCCTCAACCTCTTCTATGAGGACAAGGACGATCGCTGGTTTCCCGGCGACCGGCATCTGCGACGCATGGCGCGCCGGTTGCTGCTCGGCGAGCCGCGCATGAGCGGTCAGCTTCGCGTGTTCCTCAATCTCTGTGCGGGGCTCGATCGGC
Source organism: Bradyrhizobium sp. Rc3b (assembly GCF_900114915.1). Lineage (GTDB taxonomy): Bacteria > Pseudomonadota > Alphaproteobacteria > Rhizobiales > Xanthobacteraceae > Bradyrhizobium. The sequence goes on along the minus strand of NZ_FOUS01000005.1, from coordinate 199,456 downwards.
TCGGCATCCGCTACCGCGTCAACGATTACGGCTACATCGCGCGGCATCCCGACGAGCTCGCCTGCATCGTCGGCCGCACCTTCCTGCTCGACAAATTCGCGTGGAAGAATCCGATCCTGCTCGGCGTCGCCGCCCATAATCATCCGCTGGACGACCTCGATCTGTTCAAGCGCCTGCCGGTGAAGAAGGTCGTGGTGCCCGGGCCCTGGTACGTCGACATGTACCGGCCGTATTGGCCCGAGACGGAGGCCTGGCCGGTCGGTATCGATACCGATCTCTGGGTGCCGTCGCACGCCTCGCAGAAGGCGGTCGACGTGCTGATCTACGACAAGGTCCACTGGGACCGCGAGCGCTATGCGCCGGAGTTGATCGAACCCGTCCGCGCCCGTCTGCGAAAAGAGGGCCGCTCGTTCACGGAGCTGCGTTATGGCAGCTACAAGGAAGAAGATTATCAGGCGGCGCTGGCGGCCTCGCGCGCGATGATCTTCCTGTGTCAGAACGAGAGCCAGGGCATCGCCTATCAGCAGGCCTTGTCTTGCGGCGTGCCGGTATTCGCCTGGGATCCGGGCGGCCCGTGGCGAGACCCCGATTACTATCCGCACCGCGTGCAGTTCGCGCCCGTGTCGTCGGTGCCGTATTGGGATGAGCGCTGCGGGGCCAAATTCGTCGACGTCGCGGGATTCGAGGCGGGGTGGGACAATTTCTGGGAAGGGTGTGCCGCGGGCGCGTTCGATCCGCGCGGCTATATCCTGGACAGTCTCACGCTGGAGCAACGGGCGCTGCAATATTACGAGATTGCGCGGAGCATCGTGCGGCAGCCGGTGGCGCAGACTTCCGAAAGGCCTGGTGACGGACGCTCAATGGGCTTGAGCCAGGACCTCGAACTTCACCGGCGTCACCAAGTGTCTTGAGCCGTGGACCGCAGTATGGACCGCAGCGCCGCCGACATGACTGACCTCGAGGCCCGATCGTTGGGCCGCGTCCTGCGCGACGGCCTGGCGGAGCTCAATGCCGTGCAGGCGGCGCGCTGCCTCGTCGCCGTCGCCTCGCTGCTGCTGGTGCTGGTGACGCTCGATCCGTTCCCGGACCTGCGCAATCCCGATGTCACCACCGTCGTCGGCGGACGAATGGCGCTGGCCTATGTTTCCTGGGGACTGCTCGCTGCGGTCGCTGTGCTGCTCGTCGCCACCACCGATGCGCCCGCGCTGAAGACTCTGGTGACGCCGCTTCACCTCTGCCTCGTGGGCTGGCTGGTGATCAACATTGTCCTCTCTGAAAGCCGCGGCGTTTCGATCCAGCGCTTCGTGCTCGCCGCCAGCGTGACGTCGCTCGCCGTCCTGCTGCCATTGCTGCCGCCGACGCAGCGCAGCTTCAACCTGTGCCTGGGCGCTGCCGCGCTGGTGCTGCTCGCGCTCTGCTATCTCGGCGTCATCCTCGCGCCGCAATATTCGATCCACACCGGGCTTGATATTGGCGAGCCGCAGCTTGCCGGCGACTGGCGCGGCAGTTTTGGCCACAAGAACATCGCCTCACCCGTGATGACCATCCTGGTCTATGTCGGCATCTACCTGACCGCCGTCGGCTCGTTCGTGATGGGACCGGCGATCGCCGCGCTGGCCGGCATCTTCCTGATCTTCACCGGCGGCAAGACCTCGTCGGTGCTGTGCCTTGCGATCTATGCGCTCGCGTCGCTGGTCTACGTGACGCCGAGCCTGTGGCTGAAGCGGATCATCTGCTTCGTGCCGCTGATCGTGATGAACCTTTTGACGGTCGGCAGTGTCTTGAGCCCGGCGCTGGGAGCGATGACGCGGCTGCTTCCCCTTGATCCGACCTTCACCGGCCGATCCGCGATCTGGGAGTTCGCGCTCGCGGCCGTCGCCGAGAAGCCGGTCATCGGTCACGGCTATGCGGCCTTCTGGGATGATGTCACGGCGCGGCAGACCGCCCAGGGCGCCGAATGGGCGACGTCGGCGGCGCACAGTCACAACAGCTATCTCGACCTCGCGGTCACCATCGGTCTGCCGGGGCTGCTGCTCGTGATTCTCGTGTTCGTGCTCGCCCCCCTCCGTAATTTCCAGTCAGCCCAGACACACAACCGCAGTGGCGCACTGGCAAAGCTGTTCCTGACCGTATGGCTGTTCGGCCTGTATTACGGCGCGACCGAGACCTTCCTGCTCGAACGGCAGAATCCGATCTGGTTCATGTTCGCGCTCGCGGTGGCCGGCCTGCATTTCCTCGCCAGGTTCCAATGCGTCGAGCAGATGGAACCGGAGCGCTGACAGCTTGTCGCAGTCGGGGCGATGGTGGCATCGGCTTAACGATTAAGCGGCTAGGTCTCTTGTGGTGCGCGACAAAACATAATCTATCTCGAAACATTCAATAATCGTATGCCCCGCAGATGACGTTCCTCAGCGTCGAGCAACCAGATGGCCTCGTGTCCAGCACGTCGAACATCGCTGTCGATTTCCTGCGTGACTGGCGGCAGGCCGCGTCGCGCCTGAGCGCCGGGCATCGCACCGCATTCCAGCATGGTTACTGGCTCGATGCATGGTATGAGGCGTTTCACGATTTTGCGCCGCTGATCGCGATGATCTCGGATGCCGCCACCGGCAAGGACATCGCGATGGTGCCGATGATCAGCCACATCAGGCGCGGCATCCGCATCGTCGAATTCGCCGATCTCGGCGTCTCCGACAACAACGCGCCGATCCTGGCGAGCGATGCCGCGTTGGACGCGGCGGCGGCGCATGCGATCAGCGGGGCGCTGGTGGAGGCGTTGCGCGGCTTGCCGGACCGCTTCGACCTGCTCCGCCTGAAGAAGATGCCGGCCCATGTCGGTGGCAAGCCGAATCCGCTGGTGGCGTTCGGGCGGATCGGATCCTCATCGCTGAACGGCAATGTCGTGCTGATGGGCGACGACTATGAGAACTATCAAGCCTCGATCAAGCGCATGCAGATGCCGCGCTGCTGGCGCGTCTTCAGCCGTCACCAAGGCGCGCGGTTCGAGATCGCCGCGGACGTTGCGCGCGCGCATGAGCTGCTGGACGTGATGGATGTGCAGCAGCAGGCGCGCATGCGCCAGCTCGGCTCGCGGTTCGTCCTCAATGACGACGCCCATGCGCAGTTCTACCGCGAGGTTGCCCGCCAGGGCGTCGCGGAAGGCTATGCCGTCGTTGCGGCACTGGTCTGCGATGAAGCTGTCATCGGCACGTCATTCGGCATCAGGCAGGGCGCGACTTATTACCTGCTGCGCATCAGCCACGGCGGCGACTCATGGTCGAGCTGCTCGCCGGGCCTGCTCGTCGCCGAGCGCACCATGGCCGCGATGCATGCGAAAGGCGTACGCCGTTTCGACCTCAGCATCGGCAATCAGGATTACAAGCGGCGCTTCGGCGCCGAGCGGGTGCCGCTGACCGACGTCAGCGTCGCGCTGACCTGGCGCGGCGCTCCTTTCGCATGGCGCGACCACGCCGCGCAGGGCCTGCGCCGCTATCCCGCGGCCGCCGCCCTCGCGGCGCGGGCGATACGCAAGATGCGCTGACACAGGCTGTCTGCTCGCCCGTCATCTCGGAAGGCCCGCGCAGAAGGCATCCAGCAATGCGCGACCCTGCGACCAGTCGCCGAGCCCGCTCGACCCATTGATGTGGCCGAGTGCGCCCGGCACGATCAGGCCGGACTGCCAGGCGCGTGCGCGTCGCTGTGTCACCTCGAGGCTGCCGTAGGGATCGTTAGTGCTGGCGACGATGAGCGAAGGGAAGCGCAGCGCGCGGTCGGGGACCGGCTTGAACGCGGCGGCCTCGCCGGGAAAGCTGGTGCCGTCAGGATCGGGCACCGCTACCAGAAACGCACCAGCGATCGCGGATGGGAAGCGGGCGGCCCAGTGCGCCACCAGCAGGCAGGCGAGGCTGTGGGCCACCAGCACCGGCGGCTTCGCGCAGCGCCTGACCGCTCGCTCCAGTGATTGCTCCCAGTCGTCGAGCTCGGGCTGGTCCCAGCTCGTCGGCTGAAATCGTCCGAAGCACGCATCACTGCGCTCCCAGAGCGTCTGCCAATGGGTTTCGCCGGAGCCGCCGAGGCCGGGCAAGGTGATGATGTCGTGCATGATCGTCCCGTGATATCTGAGATGGAGGCGCAGTGTGGCCGGTCACGGTGCTGCGTGACATGGCAAGTCATCGGCCGAATCGATCATCTGCCGATGATCTCAAGGCGGAATGGAGAATTTTCTTGGATCGTTTCGGAAGCATCGACGCCAAGGATCTGAAGATCCTGGAGGCGCTGCAGGCCAATGCGCGCGTGCCGTTGTCCGAGCTTGGCCGTTCCGTCGGCCTGTCCCAACCGGCGGTCTCCGAGCGCGTCAAGCGGCTTGAGGAAGCCGGCATCATCGAAGGCTACGGGGCCCGGATCAACCCGCGCGCGCTCGGGCTCGGCCTGATGGCGCTGGTGCGCCTGCGCACGTCGCATGAGCACATCAAGACCTGCCTGAAGAGATTCAGCGAGATTCCATACATCATCGAGGTCCATCGCGTGACCGGCGATGACTGCTTCGTGCTGAAGGTGCTGGTTCCGGCGCCGGAAGACCTGGAGACGATCGTGGATCGCATTGCCGGTTTCGGCACTGTGACGACCTCGCTGGTGCTGCGGAGCGAACCGGCGCGGCCGATCGGCCGCGAGCTCGTCAGGAAGAAGACCGAGCGGAGCTGAGGCGGCATTCCCGAAAGAGAATGCCGCCCGTCGCGTCAGCCGTGTGGCTAGCCATGGAGCTTAGCCATGGAGCTTCTTGGCGGTCTCCGCGATCTGGCGGCCCTGATAGCGCGCGCCGGCGAGCTCGTTGGCGCTGGGCTGGCGGCTGCCGTCGCCGCCGGTGATCGTGGTGGCGCCGTAGGGCGCGCCGCCCGTGACTTCGTCGAGCTTCATCTGGCCGGCGAAGCCGTAGTTCATGCCGACCACGACCATGCCGAAATGCAGGAGGTTGGTGATGATCGAGAACAGCGTCGTCTCCTGGCCGCCATGCTGGGTCGCAGTCGACGTGAAGGCGCCGCCGACCTTGCCGTGCAGTGCGCCCTTGGCCCAGAGCCCGCCGGCCTGATCGAGGAAGTTCGCCATCTGCGAGGCCATGCGGCCGAAGCGGGTGCCGGTGCCGACGATGATTGCGTCGTAGCTGGCGAGATCCTCAATCTTGGCGATGGGGGCGGCCTGATCGACCTTGTAATAGGAGGCTTTGGCGACCTCGGCCGGCACCAGCTCCGGTACGCGCTTGACGTCGACGGTGGCGCCGGCCTCGCGCGCGCCCTCGGCGACGGCGTTGGCCATCGCCTCGATATGGCCATAGGCGGAATAATAGAGGACGAGAACTTTGGTCATGGTGGTCTCCGTTGGGGGATGAGTTTGAATGGTTGTTTGAGCCGTGGATGGCCGGGACAAGCCCGGCCATGACGGAGAGAGTCGTCAGGCCGCGTCGACGAGCACGAGCTCGGTGTCCTCGAGCGCGGTGATCTTCAGCCGGTCCTCGTCGCGGATCGCGGCGCCGTCGCGGGCGTTGACGCGCACGCCGTTGATCTCGACTGAACCTGCCGCAGGCACCAGGTAGAGATGCCGCGCCTTCTCTGGTGCGTACTCCGCGCTCTCGCCGGCCTTGAGCGTGGTGACGAGCACCCGCGCATCGGCGCGGATCGGCAGCGCATCCGTGTCACCTTCGATCCCGCTCGCAATGGTGACGAGCTTGCCGGAGCGATTCGCTTTCGGAAACGGCTTCGAACCCCAGGTCGGCTGTCCGCCGCGCGTCGTCGGCTCGATCCAGATCTGGAAGATCCGCGTTTGGGTCGGCTCCAGATTGTACTCGGAGTGGCGGATGCCGCTGCCGGCGCTCATCACCTGCACGTCGCCCGCTTCAGTGCGGCCCTCGTTGCCGAGGCTGTCCTGATGGGTGATCGCGCCCTCGCGCACATAGGTGATGATCTCCATGTTGGCGTGGGGATGGGCGGGAAAGCCGGTGTTGGGCGCGATCTCGTCGTCGTTCCACACCCGCAATGCGCCGTGACCCATGTTGTTCGGGTCGTAATGGCCAGCGAAGGAGAAGTGATGCTTGGCCTTGAGCCAGCCGTGGTCGGCGCTGCCGAGCTTGTTGAAAGGTCTGAGTTCGATCATCTGCGTAATTCCTTGTGTGGGTGGTTGGCGCCTTGATCAGGCGCCGAACCCGCCGTCGACGTTGAGCACCGTGCCAGTGACGAAGGAGGCGTCCGGGCTTGCGAGGAAGACGATGCCGGCGGCGACTTCCTCGGGACGGCCGAAGCGCTGGAGCGCGTGCTGCTTGCGCTGGGTCTCGGCGAACTCGCCGCCATCCTTCGGATTCATGTCGGTGTCGATCGATCCTGGCTGCACCACGTTCACGGTGATGCCGCGCGGTCCGAGGTCGCGTGCCACGCCCTTGGTGTAGCCGACGACGGCCGCCTTGGTGGCGACGTAGTCGGCAAGGCCCGGGAACGAGGCACGGTCGGCCAGCATGGAGCCGACGGTGACGATGCGGCCGCCTTCACCCATCAGCTGCGAGGCGGCGCGGATCGCCGCGATGACGCCGTGCACGTTGACCTGATCCTGGCGGGCGAGGGCATCCGTGTCGGCATTGGCGTCGTCGATGGCACCGCCCGCGGCAACGCCGGCATTGTTGACGAGGATGTCGAGATGGCCGAATTCCCTGGCGACGTCGTTGACCAGTTGCGTGACGTCCTTGGCGGAAGCCTGGTCCGCCCTGAAAGCGCGGGCCCTGACGCCCTTGGCCTTCAACTCGGTGACGACGGCTTCCGCCTTTTCCGGCGAGGCCACGTAGCTGATGGCGACATCCGCGCCTTCGTCTGCGAGAGCGCGGGCAGAAGCCGCGCCGATGCCGCGCGAGCCGCCGGTGACGAGGGCAACCTTGCCTGAGAGCTTCTTGGTCATTGGATTTCTCCAGTCCTGAATGTCTGATGACCCCTTGGATAAGCCTCCGTCTGTGGTATAGAAATAGAAACTGTTGAAACGCATTGTTTCCATAAATACCCTATGGATGGGTCGCCATGGCAAAACTTCCCGATTTCGAGGCACTCGCGATCTTCGCAAAAGTCGTGGAATTGCGGTCGTTCGCGGGGGCCGCGAGCGAGCTGGCGATGTCGAAAGCGACTGTGTCCAAGGCGGTCACCCGCCTGGAGGAGCGGCTCGGCGCCCGGCTGTTCAACCGCACCTCGCGCCGGCTTGCGCTGACCGACGCCGGGCACAAGCTCGCCGAGCGCGCGACGCGCCTGCTGTCCGACGGTGAAGCGGCGGAGAACGAGGCGCTGGCGCAATCGGTGGCGCCGCGGGGCCTGGTGCGGCTCGCCGTGCCCATGACGTTCGGCATCAAGGCGGTGGCGCCGCTGCTGCCGGAGTTTTTCGAGGCCTATCCGGAAGTCTCGGTCGATCTGCATTTGAGCGATGCGACCGTCGACCTGATCGGCGAGGGTTTTGACATGGCGGTGCGGATCGCGCGGCTGCCGGACTCCTCGCTGCTCGCGCGGCGGCTCTTCACCATGCCGCGCTTCACCGTGGCCGCGCCGTCCTATCTGAAGAAGCACGGCCGGCCGACGCATCCGATGCACCTGGCCGAGCACAAGTGCTTCAGCTACGCCTATATGTCGACGCCCAACATCTGGCACTACACCAATTCGGCCGGCGAGCAGGCCAGCGTGCGCCCGGGTGGACAGCTCCGCGTCAACAACGGCGAAGCCGTGATGCCGGCGCTGATTGCGGGCCTCGGCATCGCCGAGCTGCCCGAATTCATCGTTGGCGAAGCGATCTCGTCGGGCGCCGTCGAAGTGATCCTGAAGGACTGGAAGCAGGCCGAAGGCGCCGTGCACCTGGTGACGCCCCCCGGCGGCCCCCGTCCCGCCCGCGTCGAAGCGCTCGGCGATTTCCTCGCGGCCAAGCTCCCGGGCACCTGCAAGCGGCGCGCGAAGAAAGGTGCGAGGGCGGGATAGACTTTGGTGGGCACGGCGCGCGCAGCGCGCCTTTGCCCACCTACGAGATCTCGCTAGTCTATCGTTCGCGCAAGCTATCGTAGGGTGGGCAAAGCGAAGCGTGCCCACGGCTTCGCCTGAGGGGATCGCAAGTGTCTCGATATCGGCGGGCACAAGGCAGCATGTTCTTCTTCACCGTCGTGCTCGCCGACCGCTCGAGCACGCTGCTCGTGGACCAAGTTGATCGCCTCAGGCGAATTTACCGAACAGTTCAGCAGCGCCGCCCGTTCGAGACGATCGCCATTTGTATCCTGCCCGACCATCTCCATGCTGTTTGGTTGCTTCCGGAGGACGATGCTGATTTTTCGTCGCGGTGGAATCTGATCAAGGGCGGCTTTTCGCGAGGCTTGGAGGGCGGGCCGCCTTCAATGAGCAAATTGAAGAAGCGCGAAAAGGGCATTTGGCAGCGTCGCTATTGGGAGCACACCATTCGCGACGACGCAGATCTGGAGCGACACGTTGATTACATCCATTTCAATCCCGTGAAACACGGGCTCGTCACGCGCGTGCGCGACTGGTCCCTCAGCAGCTTTCATCGTTACGTGGAGCAGGGCGACCTCCCCGTGGATTGGGGCGGGGACATGCGCGACATCGCCGGTCATTTCGGAGAGTGACCGTGGGCACGGCGCGCGCAGCGCGCCTTTGCCCACCCTACGGCAGCTCGCCAATCTATCGTTTGTGCAAACTATCGTAGGGTGGGCAAAGCGAAG
>NZ_FOUS01000005.1:0-190362 GCF_900114915.1 Bradyrhizobium sp. Rc3b | reverse complement strand
CGTTTGTGCAAACTATCGTAGGGTGGGCAAAGCGAAGCGTGCCCACGTCTTTGCCTGAAGAGATCACAGGTGTCTCGATATCGGCGCCCGCAGGGGCCTTTGGATTGGGGCGGGGACATTCGCGACATCGCGGGTCATTTCGGAGAGTGATCGTGGGCACGGCGCGCGAAGAGCGCGCCTTTGCCCACCCTACGGCAGCCGTCTTTCGGGCCGGACTACGCCACCTTCACGCCGTCGATTGCGACGATGCGCAGGCTTGGCTTCAGCGTTTCTTCCAGCTGCGACTTCAGTTCGTGAACGCGAGGGTCGCTCGAACGCTTCGCACAAACCGCATATTGATGGACCGATTGCGCCAGCGCGCGGCGCGCTTCCGGCGTACGCGTCACTTCGGGCCTTGCAAGCCTCAGAACGATCGCGGCGAGATTCACCAGCATCTCGTCCAGCGCGACATCGATGGTTCCAATGTTAGGCATCACGCACTCCCTCAAGAGGGCAACAGCGGCTCCAGGCATGCGTTCCGGGCTCGGCCGAACATGGCTAACGCTTCGTAAACGTCTTGTTCTTGCCGATCGCGGCGCTAGGCTGGGTGCGAAACAAGAAAATTCGGGGGAGGGACCTGCCATGGATCGACGCGACGTCCTGCGCGCCGCTGCTGCACTGCCGTTGCTGCGCGCTGCGTTACCCGGACCGGCCTCTGCGCAAACCTATCCCGCCCGCAATATCACCATGATCGTGCCGTTTCCGGCCGGCGGACAGGCCGATCTCGCAGCGCGGCCGGTGGCGATGGCGCTGGAGCGGATCCTCGGCAAGGCCGTCATCGTCGACAACCGTGCCGGAGGCGGCGGCGGCTCGGTCGGCAATGCCGCGGCGGCACGCGCCGAGCCCGACGGCTACACGCTGCTGATGACGTTGTCCTCGCTCGCGGTGCTGCCCGAGGCCGACCGGCTGTTCGACCGTCCCGCCGCCTACGAGGTCTCGCAGTTCATGCCGATCGCGCGCGTGCTCGCCGATCCGACGCTGCTGGCGGTGCCGGCGTCCGCGCCGTGGAAGACGGCGCAGGATTTCGTCGAGGATGCGAAGAAGCGGCCGGGTCAGATCACCTACGCCTCGTCAGGGCCTTACGGCACGCTGCATGTGGCGATGGAGATGTTCGCGAGCAGCGCCGGCATCAAGCTGCTGCACGTGCCGTTCCGCGGCGCCGGTCCCGCGCTCACCGCGATCCTCGGTGGGACCGTGCAGGCGATCGCGGCCGCACCGGGGACGCTGAAGCCGCAGGTCGACGACGGCAAGCTGCGCGTGCTCGGCAATTGCGGCGCCCAGCGCATCGCGAGCTTTCCCGATGTGCCGACCTTCCAGGAGCTCGGCTACAAGGACGTCGAGATGTACATCTGGGCCGGGCTGTTCGCGCAGAGCTCTCTTCCCGCGCCGATCGCGACCCGCCTGCGCGAGGCGATGGCACAGGTGATGACGAGTCCCGACGTGCTCAAGGCCTTCGAAACCTCGGGCAGCCTCGTCGCCTATCAGGACGCACCGGCCTTCGCCGAATTCGTCGCGACCGACAGCAAGCGGCTGATCGCGGCGGTGAAGAAGATCGGCAAGGTGGAGTAGGTTCCGAAGCCATTTTCACATTTTGTTGTTGGTCCAGAACCGGGTCCTGCCTCATTGATTGATGAAAATCGATGGGAATCGAGAAGGATCGGGACATGCGAACAGAGCGGATTGCGCTGGGTGTGGCGCTCGCGGTCGGCGGCATCGTCGCGCAGGGCGCTGCATTCGCCCAGGAATATCGCGGCACCATGGAACAGCAGATGGCGTGTACGCCGGACGTCTGGCGTCTCTGCAGCGACCAGATTCCGGACGTGAGCCGGATCACCGCCTGCCTGCAGCAGAACACGCCGCAGCTGTCGAGCGGCTGCCGCGCCGTGTTCCAGTCGAACAACCAAATGCCGCCGCAGCAGGTCCCACGCAATCGGGCCGCACCGCCGCGCTATAACAATGCGCCGCTGCCACCTCCGCAGCGTCCCTATGACGATTACGACGATTAGGCTTTGAAGAGCGCATGATCGGGAAAATTGCGCAGCGCTAAAGCATGATCCGGAAAAGTGCGAAGCGGTTTTCCGGAAAAGATCATGCGCAAACAACAACCTAAAGCGCGATGACGATTCATCCAGATCTCATCGCGCTTTAGGCGCGACGATGCGGTCGTGCCGCCTCGTTCAGCGCTCGGTCTTGCTGTCCGATTCAGGTCGTTGTCCAAGCACCATCCGCAGGACGACACCGAAGAGAATGGCCGCGACCGGCCAATGGAACCAGATCTTGTTGCCCGTGAAAAGATTGATCAGAATCAGGAAGGCCGACACCGTGAGGGCCGCTGCCAGCGGGCGGGGCAGCCTTGCGAGCCAATCCGAGACGATATTCGTCGCCGAAGACAGCTCGCGCCTGTCTCCGATCCGCGGAGCACGCGCTCTTTCTGAGGGAGCTGCGCTTTCCTCGATCGGGAAGCTCCCTTGTGCAGCAGCTCGGCCGCCCAGGGTCAGCCGATAGCTGGTCAAGGGAGCAATGTTCTTCAGGGGACGCTGGCCGAGGCAGTCGAAGCCGACGGATAATTTGTTGTGCACCTGGTCGTAGACCGAGCTCGAGATCACGACGCCGCCGGGCTCGGCGAGCTCTTGCAGCCGTGATGCGATATTGACCCCGTCGCCATAGATGTCAGAGCCGTCCACCATGACGTCGCCGAGGTTGATGCCGATGCGAAACTGCATCGGGCTCGCCTGCGGCGCGTCCGCAGCCTGACTGGAGATCTCCTGCTGAATCTCGACCGCGCATTGCACGGCCTCGACGACGCTGGCGAACTCGGCGATCACGGCATCGCCCCAGGTATTCACGATGCGGCCGTCACGGCGCTCGACCAATCGCGCGATGGCGGTGCGGTAGCGGCGGAGCGTTTCCAACGTTCCGGTCTCGTCTGCTTCCATGAGACGAGAATAGCCGTACACGTCAGCGCACAGCACGGTGGTCAGTCGTCGTTTCACCTTGTCGTCGGTCATCGGCGCCATGCTAGCCTCCCTGATCGGCAAATGCATCAGGGATCGTACCCGGTGCCGCCTTAAGGCCTGACCTCGCAGACATCGACCCATTCGGCGGCGGTCAGCTCGGCCATGCGGTCGGGCGTGATGCGCACCGCGCTGTGGGTCGAGCCCGCGGCCGGGACCACGACGTCGAATGCCTTCAGCGACACATCGCAATAGATCGGGAGCGGCGACTTCAGGCCGAACGGGCAGACGCCGCCGACCTCGTGTCCGGTGATGTCGGCGACCTCCTCCAGCCCCAGCATCTTCGGCTTGCCGCCGAACTGCGCCTTGACCTTCTTGTTGTCCATGCGCGAGGTGCCGGCGGCGACGATCAGGATCACGCGTTCGCCGACGCGCAAGCTCAGCGTCTTGGCGATCATTCCGGGCTCGACGCCATAGGCTTCGGCGGCCAGCGGCACCGTGGCCGAGCTGATCGGGGATTCGATGACGGAGATGTCGGGGGCTTTCTCGGCGAAAAAGGCGCGAACGGACTCCAGGCTCATTCCGGGCAGCTCATTTCAGACTTACGGGGCGGCGATACCTAGGCAATCCCTGGCAGCTCGGAGAGCGCGCGGACGCGGTGGTCCGGCGCAAAGCCAAGCTCGTCCATCTGGGTGCGGATCGCCTTGAACATGGTCAGCGGTGCCACGAGTTCGTTCTCGACGCAAGCCAGCGCCATCGCCTCCGGCGTCACCCGCTCGATCCAGGCGACGTTCAGCCCGAACGCCTTCGCGCCCGCGACGTCCCAGGGGTTGGAGGACACGAACAGAGTCTCGCTCGGTGCGGTGCCGAGCACTTCCCCGATCAGCATGTAGGCCTCCGGGCTCGGCTTGAAGATCTTCTTGGCATCGACGCTGATGGTGGCATCGAGCAGACGGTCGAGCTTGGTGTTGCGCACCAGCGTATTCAGCATGTCCGGGCTGCCATTGGAGAGGATGGCGAGCTTTCGCGGCTTCAGCGCGGTGAGCGCGCTTGTCGCGTCCGGATAGAGGTCGAGATGCAGATATTTCTCGATCACCCGCTCGAAGGTCTCGCTCTCATAGGCCAGCCCGAGCACGCGCAGCGAATAGGCCAGCGAGTCGCGGGTGATCGCGGCAAAGTCCTGGTAGCGCCGCATCAGCGAGCGCAGCCAGGTGTATTCGAGCTGCTTGATGCGCCAGACCTGCGTGATGATCTCGCCATAGCCGGGAAACGCATCCTCGGTGATGTCAGCGACCGACTGGATGTCATAGAGCGTCCCGTAGGCGTCGAAGACGACGGCTTTGATGGGCATCGGGGTGTCTTTCCGGGCCGTTGTGGGCACACGAACTCCGCTTGGGGGAGTACGCGTTGTCGCTAGCTTACCAAGGCACAGCGGAAGTTTGCCACTGCAGGCATGGCATCGAAGTGTGATCAACATCACAGAGCCAATGCTTGCCTTTCATCAGGCTCGACGTAGGCTGCGCACACTTTGATCGGGGCCTACAATGGGCGCTCTTCGTTGGTTTTCATTATTCATTTTCATCTGGCTGACCTGCGGTTCGGCGCAGGCCGAGCGTCGCGTGGCGCTGGTGATCGGTAACTCGGCTTATGAAAAGGTCGCGCGGCTCGGCAATCCATCCAGCGACGCAGCACTCGTGGCGGAAACCTTGAAGGCTGCCGGCTTCGATCTTGTCGACCTGCGTCGTGACCTAAAAGTAGCTGATATGAGGCGGGCGCTGCGGGACTTTATCGAACAGTCCCGCGATGCCGAGGTTGCGGTCGTTTACTATGCAGGTCATGGCATCGAAGTTGATGGGGTCAATTATCTCGTCCCGATCGATGCTGTCCTCGAACGTGACACTGACATTTATGACGAGGCAATGTCGCTGGATCGGGTGTTAGTAGCGATCGAGCCTGCGAAAAAGTTGCGGTTGGTGGTTCTTGACGCATGCCGTGACAGCCCGTTCTCGAAGGTGATGAAGCGGACCCTCGCGTCCAGGGCGATTGGGCGCGGCCTCGCAAAGGTAGAACCGTCAAGCCCCAACACCCTGATTGCCTTCGCATCAAAGGCAGGTTCAACGGCGCTGGATGGCGATGGCAAGAACAGTCCGTTCACGGCGGCGATGGTTCACCACGTTACCAAGCCGGGCCTGGATCTGCGAAAGGCTTTTGGTTACGTCCGCGACGAAGTCTTGAAGTCTACCGCCAATAGGCAAGAGCCATATCTCTACGGCTCACTTGGAGGCGATGATCTATCGCTTGTCCCGGCAGTGGCGGCGCCGTCACCAACAGGACCGCAGGCTGATCCTCAGACGGCGATCCGAAGGGACTACGAGTTGGCGCTGCAACTCGGCACCCACGATGGCTGGGAAGCTTTTCTGTCTCAATATCCAGATGGCTTCTATGCCAACCTTGCGAGAGCGCACGCGAAAAAAATCGCCGCAGAAGAGGCGCGGGCAGCTGCCGCTGAAAAGGCGAGGCTAGCAGAGCAGGAGAGGGTTCGACTTGCCGCAGAAGGTGCAAGACAGTTCGAGATAGAAAAAGCAGCTGCGGCTGCCAAGGCTGCTGAAGAGGCCCGCATCGCTGCCGAGAAGGTCAAGCAGATCGAGCAGGACAAGGCTGCTGCCGCTGAAAGAGCTCGTCTGACAGCCCAGGAGAACGCGGCACGGGAACTCGCAATTCGTGAGAAGGCCTCGCGAGAAAAGAACCAGCAAGTCGCTGCTCTACCACCTCCCGTCGAGACGGAGCAGATCAGCGCCGATACAGCTCGCGCGCTGCAAGCCGAGCTACGTCGCGTGGGATGCAATGTGGGCGTTGTAGACGGCGTTTGGGGTGAGCCCTCGCAGAAAGCCCTCGACCTCTTCAACAAGCACGCCGGCATGAAACTGAATGTGAGCGTCGCCACTACCGACGCGCTCGACGCTGTCAAAAACAAGGGCGGGCGAATATGTCCGCTGATTTGCGAGAACGGCTACCGCGCAGAGGGGGACCGCTGCACGAAAATCAGCTGCCGCAAGGGCTACGTCCTGAACGACGAGAATGAGTGCGAGAAGAAGGGAGCGTCGCCTGAAGCAAAGAAAAAGCCAGAGCTGCAGCACCGCGAAGTAAGACCCTCTTCGTCCTCCGCCGTCACGCGCGCTGATGCGGCTCTATCTAACGGTACCTACCAGAAATGCATGGGCCCCATCACGGGATGTTACGCAAGGGCTATTCAGCAGATGGACCCGCAGAGAGCCAAAATCTGGTGCAGTCGGCAGCCGACGTGCTGAATCACCAAGGCGGAGAAAAATGAAAGTTGCTTGTGGTCGGGCTGTTGTCGGCTTAGTCGCGTTTTGAACTTGCATCAGCTCAAATGGATGGAGACGTTCCGCGGTCGAGGCGCAAGGCGTATGCTCTCAACGAGCGATTTGCTTTCTTTCCGAGTCAATTCTTAGGTAAAGTCTGACTTGATACTGAATCGAGGGGGCGGTTGATGTCGAGGATTTTTGCAGTTCTTTTGGTTGTGATGTGTTCGCTGGTGCTTGCGGTCGAAGCGAGGGCTCAGGTGCACAGTCCAGCAGCCAAGATGAGCTCTGACAGCGGACAATGTCCCACCGGAAGTTGCGCCATGGACGGTTCGGCTTTTGCAAAACACCGCAAATATTGTTCGCCAGCCAACTGTCTAAACAACCGTTTTAAGAGGAAGCAGACGCAGTAGAGTTTGCATGGTGTTCGATGCAACCATTCAAGCTAGCCTGTCGGCTGACGTCCCCGCCGCGTCCAGGTCGCCCTCTCGGCGAACACCTGGCTGACCTCCGCCATGTGCTCCGTGCCCCACGTGCAGAGCGGCACGAGGGCCTGGGCGAGGCTGTGACCCAACGGAGTGAGGCTGTAGTCGACCCGCGGAGGCACCTCCTTGTAGTCGGTCCGCTTCACGAGACCGTCGGCCTCCAGCTCCTTCAACTGCTGGATCAGCACCTTGTCGCTGACGTCGCGGATCGCGCGCCGGAGCTCGCCATAGCGGGTCGGGCCACCCTGGGCGACGAAGTAGAGGATCAGCGGCTTCCACTTGCCGGCCACGACCCGCAGGGTTGCATCTAAGCCGCGGTGGCCGCGTTCCTGGCGTCCTCGGACAGCAGCTTCATGACGGGCGGCGAGGTCTTCGTCGATGGAGGCCTCGCGCAAGTATGAGGTCTTGAGCATGAGGGCTTCGGTCGCTCGATCGAAGCCCTCATGCGCTTTCGAAGGCGTGATGAGATAAGATCCGCCGAGCGCCCCGGCGGAGGTGTGTTCCCTCCCCCCTTGTGGGGGAGGGCTAGGGAGAGGGGTAGCCCAGAAAAAGGCGCCGGCTGTTGACGATGCACAGCGCTAGGGTGCGCGACGGAAAGAATCTCCGAGTGGCACCCCCCTCCCCGCCCCTCCCCCACAAGGGGGGAGGGAACGGAGAGAGCGCTGCTATTGTCCGAGTTCGATCCGACGTCAGCCCACCCGCTTCAGATCCCCAGCAGCTTGCGCGCGTTCGCCTTCAGCACCTTCGGCCGGATCTCGTCGCGGATCTCGATCTTGGCGAAGTCCGACAGCCAGCGGTCCGGTGTGATCACCGGCCAGTCCGAGCCGAACAGCATCTTGTCCTGCAGAATCGAGTTGATGTAGCGCACCAGGATCGGCGGGAAGTACTTCGGCGACCAGCCCGAGAGATCGATATAGACGTTCGGCTTGTGGGTCGCGACGGAGAGCGCCTCTTCCTGCCAGGGGAAGGAGGGGTGGGCGAGGATGATCTTGAGGTCGGGGAAATCGGCCGCGACGTCGTCCATGTACATCGGGTTGGAATATTTTAGCCGCATGCCCATGCCGCCGGGCATGCCCGAACCGACGCCGGTCTGGCCGGTGTGGAAAAGCGCGACCGCGCCGCCATTGTTGATCTCTTCATAGAGCGGATAGGCCATGCGGTCGTTGGCGTAGAAGCCCTGCATGGTCGGGTGGAATTTGAAGCCGCGCACCCCGTATTCCTCGATCAGCTTGCGCGCCTCGCGCGCGCCGAGCTTGCCCTTATGCGGGTCGATCGAGACGAAGGGGATGAGGACGTCGAGATGGTCGGAGGCGGCCTCGATCATCTCGTAATTGTTGTAGCGGCGGAAGCCGGTCTCGCGCTCGGCGTCGACCGGGAAGATCACCGCGGCGATGTTCTTGGAGCGGTAGTAGGCCGCGGTCTCCGGCACCGTCGGCGGATGCTTGTTCGGCGACTTGAAATACTCCGCCATCTGCGCCTGGAAATCGTCATAGCCGTCGTCGGGATGGCAGCCGCAGGGCTCCTCGGCGTGGGTGTGGATGTCGATGGCCACGACATCGTCGATATTGGGCAGCTTCAGCTTCGGCATGGGTTTCCTCCCGACGGGTTGCCGAATTGATTATATCATATAACGAATTTGGCAAGGCGTCGTCGAAAGGACTGATTCCCTTGCGATAAATCGGGCCGATCCGGCCGGTTCTACGGTGCATGGGGTTGTTTTCACGAATTTGCCGGTTCGGAACGGGGCAGTTAACATTGACATCACCTCCCGCCATGCCTTAAGAACCGCCCCGTCCCGGGCGGTCGTCCGCCGGCGGGAAAAATCTCATTTTGCCACATTCGCGCGTGCCGAAACGGTAGTGCCGAACACGGCCTTTCGAACGTTCAGGATTCCGCCATGAAGGTCCGTAACTCGCTGAAATCGCTGCGCGGTCGCCATCGCGCCAACCGCCTGGTCCGCCGCAAGGGCCGGGTCTATGTGATCAACAAGGTGCAGCGCCGCTTCAAGGCTCGTCAGGGCTGATCCCTGCCGAGGGCTCCTGAGCGCGCCCCGCAAGACCACGGTCTCACACGAGTTTGACGCCGCCTTTGCTTTGCAAGGGCGGCTTTGCGCGTTTAGACTTCGACCATGGCAGTGAGATTCCTCTTCGCGCGCACCCTGTGTCTGGCCCTTGTGCTGGGAACCTCCGGCCTTGCCCCGGCCCTGGCACAGCAGATTGAGCCGCCCGGCAAGCAGAAGAAGCTCCCCGAGGCGCCGGCCAAGCTGCCCAAGGTCGATCGCAACAAGAATCTCGAATTCCTGTTCGGCGCGCTGAAGGCGGCGCCCGACGAGGCCAGCGCCAAGCATGTCGAGGCGCGGATCTGGGCGATCTGGCTGCAGACCCCGAGCGACACCGCTGCGCTGTTGATGGCCCGCGCCAAGACCGCGGTCGACGCCAAGAAGATCGAGGTCGCGATCAAGCTCTTGGATTCGGTCATCAAGCTCAGGCCCGACTACATCGAGGCCTGGAACCGGCGCGCCACGCTCTATTACATGCAGAACGACTATGGCCGTTCGCTCGCGGACATCCAGCAGGTGCTGATCCGGGAGCCGCGCCATTTCGGCGCGCTCGCTGGCCTCGGCATGATCATGCAGGAGGTCGGCGACGAGAAGCGCGCGCTCGAGGCCTATCGCAAGGCGCTCGCCGTCAATCCGCATCTCGAAAAGATTCCCGACCAGGTCAAGGCGTTGACCGAGAAGGTCGAGGGACGGGATATCTAGCGCACGATCCGGACGAGGATAGTTTGATCATCTTCCGAGTGATGGCCGCCTGCGCCGATTAACCACGATCGGAAGCGCGGCATCGTGAGCACTATTGCCGGCGCCGCCGCAGGCCTACCTGCATGGCAGGAGCAAAAGCCATGAAGCGTTTGATCTTTGCGGGTAGCTTGCTGCTCGCGTCGGGGACGGTGAGCTTCGCCGACGGACTTTTCTGGGTGGTCGGCAACCGCGCCACCGGAAAATGCAACATCGTGACCAGCAACCCGGTCATCATCGGCGATATCTGGTTCGGCGACGGTCCCTACAAATCGAGGGCCGATGCCAAGCTTGCCCGTTCGACGATCCGTGCCTGTCCCGTGCCTACGCCGGACGAGGAAAAAGCCGAGGACGGCACGAACTAGCCTGCATCTAGTGCAGGGCGTTGCCGCCGCGCTCGACCAGGCCGCGATCGGCGGCTGCGGCGTAAGCCTTTGCAAGCTCCGATTCCAGGTGCTCGTTGATCAGCAGCAGCGCCCTCACGGCACCGCGCAGATCGCCGTTGCAGCTCGCCACGATCTCGTCGATCGCAGTGTCGTTCGATCTGAAGCTCATCGAAAATCCTCCGGTTCAAATCAGGACAAATCCTGCCGGTCTTTCCCGCATCCCCTGAGGTTGCCCCGGGGCCTGCGAGGAGGATCGGCGCCCACCCGCGCCTAGATGGCGGAACCGACCATGGCGATTATATGGAGGCCGCGATGACGGCCCCATGAAGCTGTTCCGAGGCTTGCGTGTCCTCCTGGAATATTGTTGATTCTATTGAGTTTTCACGTTCTTCAATTATGCACATATCCACAGCCCCGGCAGTTTCGGCGCAAGCGCGGAAGGCTGGCGGAGCGAAACTGCCGCCCATAACGCCCGTAACTGCCCTGTGCCCAGGATCACCCGGATTCTCTCCATGATCGTGATGTCAGTCGTGACGGCGCTGGTTCTGCTGGCGCTGGTCACGCAGGCTGGAATCGTCGCCGTGCAGCGCGCCTTTCCGCCGCAGGGCGGGATGGTCGAGGTTGATGGCGCGACGCTTCACGTCGTCGATATCGGTCCGCGCGAAGCAGGCCTGCCGATCGTGATGCTGCACGGCGCGAGCTCCAATCTCGAAGCGATGCGGCGCCCGCTCGGCGACCTGCTCGCCAAAGATCATCGCGTCATCCTGGTCGACCGTCCCGGCCATGGCTGGAGCACGCGCGCGCGGCGCGAGGATTCGACGCCGCAGGTCCAGGCGCGGATGATCGATGAGGCGCTTGGCAAGCTCGGGATCGAGCGCGCGGTCTTCGTCGTGCATTCCTGGAGCGGCGCGCTCGGCGCGCGGATCGCGCTCGATCATCCCGGCCGCGTCGCCGGCCTCGTCATGCTCGCTCCCGTCACCCATCCCTGGCGCGGCGGTGTCGGCCGTTACAATGAGTTCATCGCAACGCCGGTGATCGGTCCGCTGCTCGCCTACACGATCACCCTGCCGCTCGGGTACTTTCTGGCCGAGCCCGGCGCGCGCAACGTGTTTCTGCCGCAGATGATGCCGGATGGATTCGTGCAGGACTCCGCGACGCCGCTGCTGCTGCGCCCGCGCGAGTTCATCGCCAATGCCTATGATCTGGTGACGCTGAAGGAGGCGGTGACTGCGCAAGCCGCGCGCTATGGCGAGATCTCGGTGCCGGTCACGATCATTGCCGGCGAGCCCGACAAGACGGTGAAGACCAACATCCACGCGCGCCCGTTCGCGGCCATGGTGCCGCATGCGAAGCTGATCGTGCTGCCCGATCTCGGCCACATGGTGCAGAACGCCGTGCCGGAGCTCGTGAAGACGGAAATCGAGACGATGATCGGTAGCATCGCCCCGGCACAGGCGGCGGCTGATTAAGCTTTTTCGCGCGAAGTGGCTGCACCCGTAGAGCTCTCGTAGGGTGGGCTAAGGCGCATTTGCGCCGTGCCCACGAGCTCTCTCGGTCGCGAAAGATACGTGGGCACGCTTCGCTTTGCCCACCCTACGGCACCGTGCCTGTGTCGCCCTCTGTCAATCCGCTTCGCTAAAAATGTTCCACTTTACCGAAATTCGGTTTCGGCGTATGTGTCGCCCATCCCGGCTCACCCAAGAGGGGCGACTATGTGGTCGTCACTGTCGCGAGCCGGGCTTGCGGTGGACGCGGCAGCGTCGGCACGAGAGGCGCGGGCAGGGCGGGTAGTCCCTGTGAGCCCGAGGCTTCGTGCGGACGACGGCGCTGCAAGGCTTCGTCTCGTCTGTAAGTTTCCGGCTTCGTCGACAGGGCTCGGGAAAACTGCGGCGAAATGGCGGGCCGTGCGTACGGCAAAACCGTGTGGTCCTGGCCGTCGTTGCTACGGTCAAGTCCTTGCGAAGGTGCGAGCGAGCCCAACCGGGCAGACTGCATCATCCAAATTCGCGGGGCGAGGGAGGCCAGAAGGAATGGTCGGCTCCCGGGAGATCACGGCATAAGCCGTCCAACCACCGCGCAGGGAAGGCCGAGTGATCGGCGACACCTGTATGCTGCTGTGCGGTTCTTCTGCGTGTGCCTATTGCGCAGCGGACCGCGGGTGCGAGCCGGCACCCGGCCTTCCCTGCGCCCTCTTGGATGAGAGGGTGGAGCGACCAAGCAAAGCTCGGGCGAACGCGCCGCGAGGCCGCAAAGCTGCGTGTGCGATTGAGCTGCGTGCCACAAACCAGATCTCGTAGGGTGGGCAAAGCGCAGCGTGCCCACGCCTTGTTGCTCATGGAGAGAGATCGTGGGCACGGCGCTACGCGCCTTTGCCCACCCTACGGCACTGCAGCTGGGATGTGCATTGGAGCATCGCGATGCCGCCCCTTGCTCCGTCATTGCGAGGAGCTCTTGCGACGAAGCAATCCAGAGTCTTTCGGAGGAATGATTCTGGATTGCTTCCGCCTTCGCCAAGGCTTCGGCGGACAAGTCGCTGCGCTCGCAATGACGGCGCAAAAAAACGCGCCAAACAAAAAGCCGCAGCTTCGGTTCTGACTCGGTCAGAACCGAAGCCGAAGCTGTCGACCGATCCGTGCTTACTGCTTGATCTTCCCGTCCTTGTCGAACTGCGAGACATAGGCCCAGAGATTGTTGATCTCGGTCTCGTTCTTGATGCCGGCGAACGCCATCTTGGTGCCGGGGATCTTGGCCTTGGGGTCCTTGATGTATTCCTTGAACACGGCCTCGTCCCAGGTGATGCCGGAATTCTTGTTCGCGTCCGAGTAGCTGTAGCCCTCAGCCGTGCCCGACTTGCGGCCGTTGAGACCGTTGAGCTCGGGGCCGACCTTGTTCTTGGCGCCTTCGCCGATCGCGTGGCAGGCCAGGCATTTGTTGAACGATGTCTTGCCGGCCGCGACATCCTGCGCCATCGCGGCGGGTGCGTTGGCAATGACGGTGAGGATCGTCAGCGCGCCGAAAGTCAGTTTTGTCATAAGTGTGCTCTTCGTCTCTTCCCGGGTCAGATGGAGGGTCGTGGTTTTGGCAGGTTCGATGCAAGTGGACAAGCCGCGAAACTTTGACAGGTTTCCTGATAGCAGACTTGCCCCAGAGAGAACTTGCGCTGCAACAAAGCAATGAGACCTTCGGAGGACCTACCCAAAGACGGCAAGACATGATTGATTTGCCGAAACAATTCCATCCGTCGGACGAAGGCTCCACAAAATGGCCATCATGATGCCCGCAAGCGACCAGGCCGTGCTCGCGCGGCGTGCCGAGATCGTTGCTGCATTGCGCGCGTTCGTGCCCGGCGAGGGCGTGATCGATACGCCTGCGGAGATGCGGGCCTATGAATCCGACGGGCTGACGGCCTATCGGCAGCCGCCGATGGTCGTGGTGCTGCCCGATACGACCGAGCAGGTCTCCCTCATCCTGAAATATTGTGCAGGGCAAGGTATCAAGGTGGTGCCGCGCGGCTCCGGCACATCGCTCTCAGGCGGGGCGCTGCCGCTCGAAGACGGCGTGCTGCTGGGGCTCGGCAAGTTCAAGCGCATCCGCGAGATCGATTTCGACAATCGCGTCGTCGTCACCGAGCCCGGCGTCACCAACCTCGCCATCAGCCAGGCGGTCGCTCATGCCGGCTTCTATTACGCGCCCGACCCGTCCTCGCAGATCGCCTGCTCGATCGGCGGCAATGTCGCGGAGAATTCCGGCGGCGTGCACTGCCTCAAATACGGCATGACCACCAACAACGTGCTCGGTTGCGAGATCGTGCTGATGAGCGGCGAGATCCTGCGCATCGGCGGCAAGGGGTGCGAGAACCCGGGCTACGATTTGATGGGCGTCATCACCGGCTCGGAAGGGCTGCTCGGCGTCATCACCGAGATCACGGTGCGCATCCTGCAGAAGCCGGAGACGGCGCGTGCGTTGATGGTCGGCTTCGCCGAGGTCGAGGCCGCCGGCGAATGCGTGGCGCGGATCATCGGCGCCGGCATCATTCCTGGCGGCATGGAGATGATGGACAAGCCCGCGATCCACGCCGCCGAGGCCTTCGTCCATGCCGGCTATCCGCTCGATGTCGAAGCGCTGCTCATCATCGAGCTCGACGGGCCCAAGATCGAGGTCGACGAGCTGATCACGCGCGTCGAGACCATCGCACGCGGCTGCGGCTCGGTAACGCTGCAGATCTCCAATTCGGAAGCCGAGCGCAATCTGTTCTGGGCCGGCCGCAAGGCTGCGTTCCCCGCCGTCGGCCGGATCTCGCCGGACTATCTCTGCATGGACGGCACAATTCCCCGCGGCGCGCTGCCGAAGGCGCTGGCGCGCATCCGCGAGCTCGGCGAAAAATACCAGCTCGGCTGCGCCAACGTGTTCCACGCCGGTGACGGCAATCTGCACCCGCTGATCCTCTACGATGCCAACAAGCCCGGCGAGATCGAGCGCGCCGAGGCCTTCGGCGCCGATATCCTGCGCGCCTGCGTCGAGTTCGGCGGCGTGCTCACCGGCGAGCACGGCGTCGGCATCGAGAAGCGCGACCTGATGCCCGACATGTTCAGCGAGATCGACCTCAACCAGCAGCAGCGGCTGAAATGCGCCTTCGATTCGCAAGGCCTGCTCAATCCCGGAAAAGTGTTTCCGACCCTGCACCGCTGCGCCGAGCTCGGCCGCATGCATGTGCATGCCGGCAAGCTGGCGTTTCCGGATCTCCCGCGGTTCTAGCGTCGGTCGCTGCGCCTTCGCTGCAACCGCCAAATTTGCTTTCCGTTCTAAACTTGGATACCGGCTCAGTCGTGGATACGCTTAAGGTCAGAGACGCCAAAGACGTCGAAGAGGTGGTGCGCGCGGCGATTGCCAATGAGCAGCCGCTCGAGATTATCGGTCACGGCTCCAAGCGCGGCATCGGCCATGCCATGGCGACCAACGCCGTGCTCGACCTCTCCGCGCTGAACGCCGTCACCTCCTACGAGCCGAACGAGCTGATCATCACGCTCCAGGCCGGCGCGCCGCTGGCCGATGTGCTGGCGCTGATCGATACCAAGAACCAGCAATTCGCGTTCGAGCCTGTCAACACCGCGCCGCTGCTCGGCACGCCCGCGCTCGGAACCATCGGCGGCATGATCGCGGCCGGGCTGGCCGGGCCGCGGCGGATCAGGGCGGGCGGGGCGCGCGACCATTTGCTCGGGGCGCACGCCGTCTCGGGCTTCGGCGACAGCTTCAAGACCGGCGGCAAGGTGGTGAAGAACGTCACCGGCTACGACCTCTGCAAGCTGCTCGCGGGGTCCTGGGGCACGCTGTCCGTCATGACCGAGGTCACGCTGAAGGTGATGCCCAAGCCCGAGGCCGAGCGGACGCTGCTGCTGCGCGGGTTAGATGATGCCGCCGCCAACAAGGCGATGACCGCGGCGCTCGGCTCGCCCTTCGACGTTTCCGGTGCCGCGCATCTGCCGAAATCGGCGTTCCGGGCCAAGACCGACGGGCTTGGTGATCTCGCAGGCCAGGACGAGGCGCTGACTGTGCTGCGGCTCGAGGGCATCACGGCCTCAGCCGCCCACCGCGCCAACTCGCTGCGGGAATTGCTGGCGCCGTTCGGAACCGCGACGCTGATCGAGGACGCGGCGTCTGCCGCGCTGTGGGCCACGATCCGCGACGTGCTGCCGTTCGCGGCCAGCGGCGCGCTTGGCGCCTGGCCGGTTTGGCGGATCGTCTGCCCGCCGGCCTCAGGCGCTGCGCTCGGCTCGCAATTGGCGCGCGAGACCGGCGGCGACGTGATCTATGATTGGGGCGGCGGTCTGATCTGGGCGGCATTGCCGCCAAAGGGCGACGCGCATGCTCCGGCTGTTCGGATGCGTGCCAACGCCGTCGGCGGTCACGCCACGCTGATCCAGGCGGCCGAGGACGTCAGGCGCGAGGTCGACGTCTTTCATCGGCAGGCGCCGGGCATTGCCGCCCTGAGCGAGCGGGTGCGCGCCAGTTTCGATCCAAAGGCCGTTCTCAACCGGGGCCGCTTGAGCCGAGGCGCTGTGGCATGAAGACCGAATTCTCACTCGCCCAGCTTGCCGATCCCGACATCGCGGAAGCCGACAAGATCCTGCGCGCCTGCGTCCATTGCGGCTTCTGCACCGCAACCTGTCCGACCTATGTGCTGCTCGGTGACGAGCTCGATAGTCCGCGCGGCCGCATCTACCTGATCAAGGAGATGCTGGAGAAGGACCAGGCGCCGACGGCGGAGGTGGTCAAGCACGTCGACCGCTGCCTGTCGTGCCTGGCCTGCATGACGACCTGCCCCTCAGGGGTGAACTACATGCATCTCGTCGACCAGGCCCGAGTCAGGATCGAGCAGCGCTATCAGCGGCCGCTGGCCGAGCGGCTGCTGCGCCAGGTGCTGGCCTTCGTCCTGCCGGATCCGCAGCGTTTCCGCATCAGCATGGTGCTGGCGCGGCTGGCCCGTCCGCTTGCCGTTTTCCTGCCGACGCCGCGGCCCTCGGCGACGCCCGGCCTGATCCAGCGCATCAAGGCGATGCTGGCGCTGGCCCCGCACCGGCTGCCGCCGCCGGGCCCCGCCGCGGGCAGCGTGTTCGCGGCGCTCGGCAAGAAGCGCGGCCGGGTCGCGCTGCTCCAGGGCTGCGCCCAGCAGGTCCTGGCGCCGCGCATTAACCAGGCGGCCATCAGTCTTCTCACCCGCCACGGCGTTGAGGTTGTCCTGGTCCGGGACGAGCAGTGCTGCGGCGCGCTGACCCATCACCTCGGCAACGATCAGGATGCATTGGCGCGGGCGCGAGCCAACGTTGCGGCGTGGCGGAAGGAAGCGGCCGGCGAGGGGCTCGACGCCATCCTGGTGACGGCGTCCGGCTGCGGCACAGTGATCAAGGACTACGGCTATCTGCTGCGCGAGGATGCTGCGTTCGCCGCCGATGCGGCGAGGGTGTCCGCGCTCGCCAAGGACATCACCGAATACATCGCCGGCCTCGCACTCGAGCCGACTGCGCGACATGACAACATCGTCGTCGCCTATCACTCGGCGTGTTCGTTGCAACATGGGCAGAAAATCACGGGCCTTCCGAAAGAATTGCTTTCCAAGAATGGATTCGTGGTGAAAGATGTACCCGAGAGCCATTTGTGTTGCGGCTCGGCGGGGACCTACAACATTCTCCAGCCCGAGCTTGCGGGCCGGTTGCGCGATCGCAAGGTCGCCAACATCGCAAGCGTCAAGCCGGACATGATTGCCGCGGGCAATATCGGCTGCATGGTGCAGATTGCCAGTGGCACGTCAGTTCCGGTCGTACACACGATTGAGCTTCTCGATTGGGCTACGGGCGGGTCGCGGCCGGCATTGAACGCGCAAGTTTGAGCTTTCAAGCCTGAGCTTTCCTCCGGAGGCGACGGTAGAACGACGCCCGATCGACCATTGTTCGTCGGCAACAGGAGGACCACGATGGCGAAAGCGAAGAAGAAAAAAAGCAAGAAGGCCAAAAAGGCGAAGAAGGCTGTAGCGGCGAAGAAGTCCGCGAAGAAGTCTGCCAAGAAATCCACGAAGAAAGCTGCCAGGAAAACTGCCAAGAAAGCTGGCAAGAAAGCTTCGAAGAAGGCCGCCCCAAAGAAGGCCGCCAAGAAGGCTGTGAAGAAGACAGCCAAGAAAGCAGCCAAGCCGGCTGCACCGAAGAAGGCCGCGAAGAAAGCGGCACCGAAGAAGGCGAAGGCAGCGCCCGCGCCGAAGCCGTCAGCGCCGGCGCCAGCTCCGGCTCCCGAGCCGGCCGCCGAGACGAGCTGGGCGATGCCTTCGTCTTCTGCGGAAGCGGCACCGGCCGAGGGGCAAAGCTAGCTCCCGTCCTGCGACCGCGATCGCCAACAGGGAAGGCCGCTGCGGTGACGCTGCGGCCTTTTTGCATCGCCGCAAGTACCTCCCGAAGCCGTCTCTTCCCCCCGCCAGCCTGATTCGTAGCCCGGTTGCCACGCTAGCTGCCTTCCCCGTACTTGCACGGTCCCTTCGTGCACTTTGGAATGCAAATAATGTGATCGAGAAGACACACAGGGCGACAACCTTTCGTGGAATCGTCAAAACGCCCAAAAAGTCGGCAGATGCCCGTGATTTTTGCTTCACGGTCCCCATCCCTCAATCCAGATTGTCGCAGTAACGCAATTTTGCAGACAAGTCGTTTGCCCCGGGGGGCTTCCGGGATCCGACTGGGTAAGAACTGACGATGGGGATCGAAATGAAGAAAGTGGCTTTGTTGGCAACGGCGCTGGCAATGGTGACGACGGGTTCGGCTTTCGCGGCAGACTTGCGCGTGAAGGCGTTGAAAGCCCCGCCGCCACCCGCCTTCGACCCCTGGGATATCGCCTTCGGCGGCGCGATCATGAGCAACTACGTCTTCCGCGGTATCACCCAGTCGAACAACAAGCCGTCGGTCGCGGCTTATTTCGAGCCGCGCTACAACGTCACCAAGGACCTGCAGCTCTATGTCGGCGTCGCCGGTGAGAGCATTTCCTTCCCGAACCGCGCCGCGGCTGAGATCGACATCTACGGCGGTATCCGCCCGACCTTCGGTGCCTTCGCCTTCGACATCGGCGTCTGGGGTTACCTGTATCCGGGTGGGACCTGCTATTACGGCGCCGGCTTCGACACCGCCGGCAATCCGCTCAGCGCAGAATGCGCCGCCAACGCGTTGGCGAACGGAAACGTCATGAAGAAGGACGTCAGCTTCTTCGAAGTCTACGGCAAGATGACCTACACGGTGAACGACAACTGGGCGTTCGGCATCAACGAGTTCTATTCGCCGAACTTCCTCAACACCGGCGCCTGGGGCAACTACACCTCGGTCACGGCCAAGTGGACGGCGCCGAGCACGACGTTCGGTTCGAGCGGCGTCGGCATGTATGTGTCGGGCGAATTCGGCCGTCAGTGGTTCGGCACCTCCGACTCATTCTACGGCACCGGCATCGCCAGCCCGCTCGGCGGCGGCCCGTTCCCGAACGGCATCAAATACGCTGACTACAACACCTGGAACGTCGGCGTCGGCTTCACCTACAAGGTGATGACCCTGGATCTCCGTTACTCCGACACTGACCTCTCGAAGGCTAACTGCAACGCCTTCACCAGCGACAACACCGCCACCTTCAGCAGCAGCTACAGCAGCATCAATCCGTCGGGCGTCGGCTCCAAGTGGTGCGGCGCGACCGGCATCGCCAAGCTCTCGTTCGACCTGACGGCGATGACCAACCTGAAGTAAGTTTGTTCCCGAGGCCATCTACGAGGGCGGCAGAGCAATCTGCCGCCCTTTTGCTTTTGGGCCGCGGGCCCGCCCTGGTAGTTCGAGATGCCGGCCGGCCCCTCAGCGCGCTGCGGTCGGCTCCGCCCGGGCCGGCTCGCCGGCTTTACCGAGGACGTAGATCTCGCCGTCCTCCACCAACGCCACCTTCCGGGTGTGGAAGGCGTCGAGCGTCGAGCGGTGGCCGATCGAGACGATGGTGGCCTGCGGCAGCTTCTCCGTCAGCAGCCGATAGAGCCGGTCCTCGGACGGCTCGTCCAGCGAGGCGGTCGCCTCGTCGAGGAAGAGATAGTCCGGCATGTGCAGCAGCGCACGAGCAAGCCCAAGGCGTTGCTGTTCGCCGAGCGACAATGTCCGGTTCCAGTGGCCGTGCTCGTCGAGCCGGTCCGCCAGCCGCGGCAGGCCGACGGCAATCAAGGCGTCGCGGATCTTCTCGGGCGGGACCGAGCCGTGCTCAGTCGGGTAGATGATGGCGTCGCCAAGCGCGCCGATCGGGAAATACGGCCGCTGCGGCAGCATCATCAGCTTCGACGTCTCGGGAATGGCGATCGTGCCGGTGCCGAACGGCCAGACGCCGGCGATGGCCCGGAACAGTGTCGACTTGCCGGAGCCCGACGGGCCGGTCACCAGCACCCGCTCCGACGGCTGGATCGTGAAGGCATCGGCTGCGACCAGAGGCGCGCCGTTCGGCAGTTTGACGAGCAATTGCTCGAGCGCGATGGCCTTGCCGTTCGCTGGTGCGATGTCGATGGTCGGTTCGAGCGCTGCGCCGTAGGCGGCGGAGCTGACCGACATCTCGAAGCCATCGAGGCGGGCGATCACCGCGCGCCACTCTGCGAGCGAGCGATAGGCGGTGACGAAGAAGGACAGCGCATCCTGCACGCTGCCGAACGCCGAGCCGGTCTGCATCATGTCGCCGAGCTGGATGCGCTTGGCGAAGTAGGCAGGCGCCACCACCACATAGGGAAAGAGCGTCGCGGCCTGACCGTAGCTTGCCGTGAAGGCGGTCAGGCGCTTGGTCCGGCCCATGATCTCGTACCAATTGCCGATGACGAAGCCGAAGCGCCGCAGCAGATGCCCTCGCTCCGCGTTCTCGCCTTTCAAAAGGGCGATCTGCTCGGAATTTTCGCGCACGCGGATCAGGTTGAAGCGGAAGTCGGCCTCAAAGCGCTGCTGCTCGAAATTGAGATTGATGAGCGGGGCGCCGATCCAGTGCGTCAGCGCGGTACCCAGAATAGCGTAGGCCAGGGCGCACCAGACCAGAAAACCGGGCACGAGGATATCGGTGCCGTAAATGTACAAGGGGGCCTTGTAGGACAGGCCCCAGAGGATGACCACGAACGAGGCCAGCGTCACGATCGACGACAACAGGCCGAGGCCGATGGTCAGCGTTTGCTCGACGAAATTCTTGAGGTCCTCGGTGATGCGCTGGTCCGGATTGTCGGCGGCATCGCCCTTGAGCTGCATGCGGTAATGCGTGGCGCCCTCGAGCCATTCGCCGAGATAGTGTTGCGTCAGCCATTGCCGCCAGCGGATCTGGAGCCACTGGTTCAGGTAGAGTTTGTAGACGGCCAGCGCGACGAAGGTGAAGGCAAGCCCAAGGAAGATCCAGACCTCCTTGACGAATTCGGGCAGATCGTAGGCCTGCAATGCGCTGTAGAACCGGTTCTGCCACTGATTGAGCAGCACGTTGATCGCGACCAGCACCAGCTCCATCGCGACGACGACGGCGAGCAGGCCGCGGCCGGCCCATTTGTCTTCCGACCGGAAATAGGGGACGGCGATTCGCCAGACGATCGCGAGCGTGGCGCTGATGTTCTTCACAGAGCGGGGTCTCCTGGGGGGATGTGCACAAATGCCCTGAGCCAACCACTTGAGGCAATGGCGAAAAGCGGCGCGCTTAGACTAAAGTCGCAAGGTCTGCAATTTGCGTTGTCTTGTCGCACCCCGCAACCCTAGCATGGGGTTCGACGGCGCGGGGTAGGGGTGCTCGGGGATTTCGCGAGCTTGTGAGCGGGACGGGAACCGCCGCATTCGCGAGGAATTCGCGTCCAGCTCGAGGGTTATCGCTTCCAGCGTCAAGCAGGATCGGCTCTCCACGCGGGCCGTCTGCCGCAAACATGCGTGGGGAGGAAGACCATGTGGAATCAAGTCTATGATCCGCTGAACAGCCCGGTGCTGTCGACGATTGCGGCGGCGGTGCCCGTCGTCACGCTGCTGGTTCTGATCGCGAGCGGCCGCGTCCAGGCGCATATCGCGGCGGTCATCGCCGTGATCGTGGCCAATCTGATCACGATCTTCGTCTTCACCATGCCGGCGAACATGTCGATCCGCGCCTCGGTGCTGGGCATCGTCACCGGCTTTTTCCCGATCGGCTGGATCGTGCTCAACGTCATCTTCCTCTATCAGGTGACGGTGAGCATGGGACGCTTCGAATTGCTCAAGCGCGCCATCGGCGGCGTCACCGAGGACCGGCGGCTGCAATTGCTGCTGATCGCGTTCTCCTTCGGCGCGTTCTTCGAGGGCGCCTCGGGCTTCGGCACGCCGGTCGCCATCACCGGTGCCGTGCTGATCGGCCTCGGCTTCTCGCCGCTCGCGGCGTCCGGCCTGTCGCTGATCGCCAACACCGCGCCGGTCGCCTATGGCGCGCTGGGCACGCCGATCCAGGGCCTTGCCTCGGTCACCGGGCTCGATCCCTACATCCTCGGCGCCATGGTCGGCCGGCAATTGCCGGTCTTCTCGCTGATCGTGCCGTTCTGGGTGGTGTGGGCGTTCGCGGGCTGGAGGGGCATGAAGGATGTCTGGCCGGCGATCCTGGTCACCGGCGTGTCGTTCGCGATTCCGCAATTCGTGATCTCGAACTTCATCAACCCCTGGATCGTCGACATCGGTGCGTCGCTGATCTCGATGGGCGCGCTGATTCTGTTCCTCAAGGTCTGGCAGCCCAGGCAGCTCTGGCTGTCGCCGGCGCTGCGCGGCCGCGATGAATCGGCAGCCACCATGGCGGCGGCCAAACCGCTCGACAAGACGCCGCTGACGCAGAGCGAACTGTTCGGCGCGCTGCTGCCGTGGATCATCGTCTGCATCGTGATGCTGATCTGGGGTAACGGGGCGTTCAAGGCCTGGGCGAATTCGATCTTCGTCTGGAACTATCCCGTGCCCGAGCTGCACCAGATGATCAACAAGATGCCGCCTGTCGCGCCAGCGCCGACGAAAGAGAGCGCGGTGTTCGGCTTCACCTACCTGTCCTTCACCGGCACCGGCATGCTGATCGCGGCGATCATCTCCGGTGTCCTGATGGGCGTCGGTCCCGGCAAGCTCGTAACCGAGTACGGCCGCACCATCCGGCTCTGCGCGATCTCGCTGATCACGATCTCGGCGATGCTGGCGATCGGCACCTTGACGCGGCTCTCCGGCGTCGACGCGACGCTCGGCCTCGCCTTCGCCGCAACCGGCGTGCTCTATCCCTTCTTCGGCACGCTGCTCGGCTGGCTGGGCGTGGCGCTGACGGGATCGGACACCGCCTCCAACGTGCTGTTCGGAAACCTGCAGAAGATCACCTCCGAGCAGCTCGGCCTGTCGCCGGTCCTGATGGCCGCGGCGAACTCGTCCGGCGGCGTGATGGGCAAGATGATCGACGCGCAGTCGATCGTGGTCGCCTCCACTGCCACCAACTGGTACGGCCACGAGGGCACGATCCTGCGCTTCGTGTTCTGGCACTCGATCGTGCTGGCCTGTCTCGTCGGCGTGCTCGTGACGTTGCAGGCCTATGTCTGGCCGTTCACGGCAATGGTCCTGAAGTAGCAGGCCAACTCCGGCTCGAAGGCAAATCCCCGCGAGGTTCCGCCCCGCGGGGATTTTTGCGTCCAATCAAATCTCATCGCGCTCCAGGTGGCGCGAACCTTCTCAATGGCGCCGCCGTCTTATAGAAGGTGCGGCAAATCAGGTCGGACGAGAGGTCTCATGGTTTCGCTCAAGCGATTGGTGTGTGCTGCGGTTGCAATGCTCGCGATGACCATTGTCGCGCGTGCCGAGGACGGCTTCCCGTTCGGCACCGAGATGACGCTGGAAGCGCTGCCGCAAGCAGGCTCGAAGCGGATCCCGAACATCGAGATCGGCGACCATGGCGAGGTCGTGCTGGAGCTCTGGTGCAAGGGCGGCAAGGGCCAGTTCTCGGTCGCCGGCAACACCGTGATCTTCGTCCCCGGTCAGATCCAGGATCGCTCCTGCCCGCCGGCAAGGGCGCAGGCCGACGACGATCTGGTCGCGGCACTCAGCAGCGTCGAGACCTGGAAGCGTCAGGGCGACGTGCTGACGTTGATCGGCCCCAAGCCGCTGCGTTTTCGCACGACGGGGAATTAGCTCCGCTCTTGTGTCCCGGACGCGCTGCAGCGTGCAACGCTGCTGCGCAGAGCCGGGACCCAAACTCGATCGGCGACTGCGCGGGGCCTCTGGGCCCCGGCTCTGCAGCGCATCACTGACGTGCTGCGCAGCGTCCGGGGCACGAAAGCCTACTTCCACACCGATTTGTCGGCATCCCAGCGCTGGCCCTTAAGCTCCTTGGTGAGCGCCTCGATTGAACCGTTGTCGTCGGGCTGCTCGCCTTCCTCGTCGACCGAGGTGTCGTCGGAGAGATTGAGCTTAGCGCCGCTGCTCTCGTCGGCGGTCGTCGTCGCGGGGCTGCCGATCCAGAGCATGAGCTTGTCGGTCGTGCCCGGCTTGTCGGGCGAGACGAGCCCTGCGACCTCGATCGTGTCGGTGAGATCGAGCGCGGGGAAGTCAGGGTTCGGCCGCTTGAAGACCAGCTTGAGCTTGCCCGTGGCGGGGTTGAAGCTCTGCGAGATCGGCTTTGCCGCGAGCGTCCGGCTCAAAACGTTCGAAACGGCCGCCGCGAGCTTGTCCTTGCTGATCTTGTCGCCGTCGCGCCAGTCGGCCGCGGCGAAGCGGATGGTGCGGTCCATCTCGGTCATGCCCGCAGTCCACCCCGCGGCGGTGACGCCCGGCGTCGCCTTGAATTTCGCCAGCAGCGCGCCGGCGCGCTCGGGATCGACCGACATGTTGATGGTCTGCTCGCCTGCGCGCAGGGCATCGCAGCCAACCGTGAGGCTCGCCAGCGTCACCTCGACCGCCTGGCCCTTCAGGCTCTTCAGGAAGTCGGTTGCAGCGTCGAGCTTGACCTTGACCGCGATCGCTTCCGGCGAGACGTCGGTGAAATCCTTCGGCTGCGGCGTGATGCCGTCGTCGGAGGTCTGGTTGTCCTGAAATTCCTTTTCGCTGAGATCGGAATTGTCGGGCGAGGTCACCTCGGTCACCACCTGGCCAATGCTGATCTGGCCGCGGAATTCGAAGGTGTCCCCGGCTTGCTTGCGCAGCAGCTTGACGCTGACGGGCGACTTCTCGCTGATGCTCTGCGTGGTGCCGGTCAGGGTCTGGCCCGCGACCTGCAGATTGACGACGAAGCGGTCCTTGCGGTCGGAATTCTTTGCGACGGGATAGCAGACGTCGAGCACGGCCGCCGTCACCGTCTTGCCCTGGCGCGTCTCCTTCAGGATCACGTCCGCATTGCCGTCCATCAGCCCGTCGATCGAGGTGAAATAGCGCGTCTCCGGACCGCCGGGCATCGTGGCCTTCGGCGACAGCTTCATCTGGGCGGAGGCGGGATGCGGAGAAGCTGCAAGCAGAGCCGCCAAAACGGCTGTCGAACAAACCAGAAGCGCACGCATCGATGAAATCCTCGCGCAACGGGCATGATCCGGAAAGGTGTGAAGCGGTTTTCCGAGAGGATCATGCCCAAACAATTCGAATCGGCGCGTCACCGTAGTGGGTTTTGGCCGACGGTTGAATCGGAAAGCGGAGGGGCAGGGTCGGCAAAAAAGAAGGCCGCCCGGAGGCGGCCTTCGCAACACTGTAACGGAACGGAGGCTTAGAAGCCTCCCATGCCGCCGCCGGCGGGCATCGCGGGCGGGGCTTCCTTCTTCGGCGTTTCGGCGACCATGGCCTCGGTGGTGACCAGCAGGCCGGCCACGGAGGAGGCGTCCTGGAGCGCGGTGCGCACCACCTTGGCGGGATCGATGATGCCCTTCTCGACCATGTCGACATAGTCCTCGTTCTGGGCGTCGAAGCCGAAGGTCTCGGACTTGTTCTCCAGGATCTTGCCGACGACGATCGAGCCTTCCACGCCCGCGTTCTCGGAGATCTGGCGGATCGGGGCCTCCAGCGCCTTCAGCACGATGTTGATGCCGGCCTGGACGTCGGCATTGGCGTTGGTGAGACGACCCACCGCCTTCTTGGCGCGGAGCAGCGCGACGCCGCCGCCGGGGACGATGCCTTCCTGCACCGCGGCGCGGGTGGCGTTGAGGGCGTCCTCGACGCGGTCCTTCTTCTCCTTGACCTCGATCTCGGTGGCGCCGCCGACGCGGATCACCGCGACGCCGCCGGCCAGCTTGGCGAGGCGCTCCTGGAGCTTCTCACGGTCGTAGTCCGAGGTGGTCTCCTCGATCTGCGCCTTGATCTGGCCGACACGGGCCTCGATGTCCGGCTTCTTGCCGGCGCCCTTGACGATCGTGGTGTTCTCCTTGTCGATCACGACCTTGCCGGCGCGGCCCAGCATCTTCACCGTGACGTTTTCAAGCTTCATGCCGAGGTCTTCGGAAATGAGCTGGCCGCCGGTGAGGATGGCGAGGTCCTCGAGCATGGCCTTGCGGCGATCGCCGAAGCCCGGCGCCTTGACGGCGGCGACCTTGAGGCCGCCACGGAGGCGGTTGACGACCAGGGTGGCCAGCGCCTCGCCCTCGACGTCCTCGGCGATGATGACGAGCGGCTTGCCCGACTGCACCACGGCTTCCAGCACCGGAAGCATGGCCTGCAGGCCCGAGAGCTTCTTCTCGTGCAGGAGGATGTAGGCATCCTCGAGCTCGGCGGTCATCTTCTCGGGGTTGGTGACGAAGTAGGGGCTGAGATAGCCGCGGTCGAACTTCATGCCCTCGACGATGTCGACTTCGGTGTCGAGCGACTTGTTCTCTTCGACGGTGATGACGCCTTCGTTGCCGACCTTCTGCATCGCCTGGGCGATCATCTTGCCGATGGCGGCATCGCCGTTGGCCGAGATGGTGCCGACCTGGGCGACCTCGGAGGAGGCGGCGACCGGCTTGGCGCGCTTCTCGATGTCCTTGATGACCGCAGCAACCGCGCTGTCGATGCCGCGCTTGAGGTCCATCGGGTTCATGCCGGCGGCAACGGCCTTGGCGCCTTCGCGCACGATGGCCTGGGCCAGCACGGTGGCAGTGGTGGTGCCGTCACCGGCGAGGTCGTTGGTCTTGGAGGCGACCTCACGCACCATCTGGGCGCCCATGTTCTCGAACTTGTCCTCGAGCTCGATCTCCTTGGCGACGGTGACGCCGTCCTTGGTGATGCGGGGTGCGCCGAAGCTCTTCTCGATGACGACGTTGCGGCCCTTCGGGCCGAGCGTCACCTTGACGGCGTTGGCAAGAACGTCGACGCCGCGCAGCATGCGATCGCGCGCGTCTCCGGAAAACTTGACGTCTTTGGCAGCCATTTTAGCAATCCCTCGTGTGTGGTGATGTGTCTGCCGCTCGCCCGTCGCATCAATCCCGGATTCGTGGACCGAACCCGGCGGAATGATGGATGCCCGGATCGCCTGGATCCGGGCATGACATTCAGCGGCTGTTCAGGCGGATGGCCTTAGGCCAGTACGCCCATGATGTCCGACTCCTTCATGATCAGGAGCTCTTCGTTGTCGATCTTGACCTCGGTGCCCGACCATTTGCCGAACAGCACGCGGTCGCCGACCTTGAGGTCGATCGGGGTCAGCTTGCCGGTCTCGTCACGGCCGCCGGGGCCGACGGCGACGACCTCGCCCTGGGACGGCTTTTCCTTGGCGCTGTCCGGAATGATGATGCCGCCCTTGGTCTTTTCCTCGGCGTCGATACGTTTGACCACGACACGGTCATGCAGCGGACGAAATTTGGATTTAGCCATGACGTTTCCCTTTGGAGGCTCGCTTCGGAAGTAGTGAAGTGGGTGGGGCGGCGCTTCCGTCCGCCCCCTATCCCGAGGATCGAACGGCGTGCTTAGCAATCGGGCTTTCCGAGTGCTAATAGTGGGCCCGGAAATATGGCTTGGCCGCGATCCTGTCAAGCAAAGGTGGTTAAGCGATTGGTGAGGCGGATATAGGATGGTGGCACTGGAAACTTGTTCGGGGCGCCGACGTATTAAAGGACGTCATTGCTCCGGCAGCGGTTTTGCGCTTGGCTGCAGGAGGGGTGCGGCCATGGTCTTGTTCGGGGGAATGCCATGATCAGTTCAGCTCACGCGCGCACGGTTGCCAATCTGGCCGCCGCCTCTTGTCTGGCGCTGCTGCTGGGCGCCTGCGGCGGCGGCATGAGCCTGCCGTCCTTCTCGTCGTCCTCGCCGCCGCCCGAAGCCGAGCCGGGCGTCGCGCCCGAAATGCCTGCGACCATTCGCGCCGACGAGATCGTCGGACGCTGGGGCCTCGCCTCGTTCCAGAACCCGGCCGACCGCGCCCGCACCGAGGCTGCCGCCCGGGCCCAGTGCAAAAATCCCTACGTGATCACCGCCGGCTCCTCCGGCGGCGTGATCATGCATCTGGCCGACCAGGCGACGCCGCAGGAGCTGCGGCTGAAGGGCTCGCCGAGCGGCAAGAACTACATCGGACCGGCCGGTCCGACCCCCGGCGAGCAGGACCGCGAAATCATCTCCTTCGACGGCCGCGTTCTGATCACCCGCTTCATCGACAAGGACGCCGCCACCCGCTACGGCAACATGGTCTACGTCCGCTGCGCGCCGCGGGCGTAGCTTCTCGCCTACGTCATGCTCCGCGACAGCGGGGCATCCAGTACGCCGCGGCTTCTCGGTTCAATCACTGCTGCCTCTGGAATACTGGATCGTCCGGTCAAGCCGGACGATGACAGCGGAGAGGATGGTCCCAAAAAGCAAAAACGCCGGCCAAAGGCCGGCGTTTTGTTTTTCTCTATCTGGCGTCCGCTCAGTCGAACAGCGCGTCGATGTCGTCCTGCGAGGCGTGGCCGACGTCGCCGGCGAGCTTGGGGCCGTTGAGAAGCTTGTCGTCCTCGCTGCGATTGTCGACCGGCGGCACGACGTGCGACTTGATCGCGTCGACGCCGCCCCAGATCTCCATCATCGCATTGATGTGCTGCTCGATGAACTTCATCGTGGTCATGACCTTGCTGATGCGCTGGCCGGTCAGGTCCTGGAAGTTGCAGGCCTCGAAGATCGAGATGACGCGTTCCTGGATGTCGTCGGCGAGCCGCTTCTGCTGGTCGATCGAGTCCACCTTGGACATTGCGCTGGCGGCCTGGTCGATCGATTCCGCGGCTTCGAGGATCTGCTGGGTCGCCTGCTCGGTGCCGCCGACCACCGCGCCGAGCTCGCCATTGACCTTGGCCATTTCGCCGCCGTCAAAGCTCTTGCCGTGCAGCGTCGCGATTTCGCGCTTGGTGCGGTCGATGGCGTCATGGATGAGGTCGAGCTCGACCTTCAGCTTTTCGCACTGCTCGATCTGGGCCCGATAGGTTTCGAGCATGGTACGAGCCTCGGAGAGCTCGTGGGCGGTGGAGGCGTCGATCGCCGCCATGGCTGCGCTGCCGGACAAGGGCAAGGGCGCAGCGCCTTTCGCCATCTGTGCACGGATCGCACGTAGCTCGGCCATGATCTCGCTATGCATCGGGATTGCCTCTTCGGTTACGTCCAAAATCGGCATCTCGCCACCAGCGATATCCTCGACGCGAAAACGTTTGCGGTGAACAGCCATCAGGATACTCCCCCCCACCTCACTCACGCGTCTTTGTAGGCAGAAGCGATTTAACACGAAGTTCACGGCAGGAACTGTTGTGCGGCTGCGCGCGACGGCGCGCAAAGAAGCGATTAACCATGCGCGCGCGGCGTTCATCGAAAATAAACGCTGATCGCCAAATTGCGCCGCTGCTGACGACGTGGTGAATCCAAACGCCGTTTCTGTTTACCAAACAAAACGGCTTTTGCCTTTTATTGACCACGTCGAGGGGCGCGGACCAGCCATCAGCTCTCCACGGCGCATGTGATCTAGACGAAACAGTACAGAGTACGTCGATGTTCAAGAAAATGTCTGTCGCGCTGCTCGGCAGCGCTTGCACCTTCATTGCCGGCGCAAACAGTGCCAGCGCCTTCGACAATTCGGTGCCGAACGATCCGCCCGCGGTGCTCTACCAGCCGCAGGTGCCGCCGGCGCCGGTGCGCGTCGCCTCCAATGCGAACATGGGCGGCGGCTTCATCGAGTTCCTGTTCGGCGACGGTCCCGGCCGCGGTCCGGCCTACGCGCCCGAGCGGCCGGTCTATCAACAGCAGCCCGGCTATTACGACCAGCGCCGCCTGCCGCCGATGGGCGAGCCGCAGCAGGGTGGATATCAGCAAGGCGCGGTTCAGCAGGAGACGGTCGACCCGCGGCAGCGTCCGTTCGATCCGAGGTTCGAGAAGCAATCTGTTGACTATAGCGGCAAGGAAAGTCCCGGCACCATCGTGGTCGATACCCCGAACAAGTTCCTCTATCTCGTTGAGGGCAATGGCAGGGCGATGCGCTACGGTATTGGCGTCGGGCGTCCCGGCTTCACCTGGTCCGGCGTGAAGGCGATCACGGCCAAGCGCGAATGGCCGGACTGGACGCCGCCGGCCGAAATGCTCGCCCGCCGCCCCGATCTGCCCCGGCACATGGAAGGCGGCCCGGAGAACCCGCTCGGCGCCCGCGCGATGTATCTGGGCTCGACGCTGTACCGCATCCACGGCTCCAACGAGCCCTGGACCATCGGCACCAACGTCTCCTCCGGCTGCATCCGCATGCGCAACGAAGATGTCATCGACCTCTACGGCCGCGTCAATGTCGGCACCAAGGTCGTGGTGATGTAGCCCGGCGCTCGCTGCGAGCCGTCAACTCCGCGTGTCGCGCCGGCTCGCGACGCGCGGCATCGAAGGCGTTGCGTGCCGCCGGCGTACGTCCTCCGGCTAAGGTCTAGGCTGGCCGACGATGCCCCGTCGAAGCGAGACGAGGGGCAACAGAGCAGCGACGACGCGTTGATGAATGGGAAAGCGATGCGCGAGCGGAGCGCTTCAATCGCCGCGCCGACAGCTCGGCCTTCTTGACGAGCTCGTGCAGTCCCTCCAACTCCGACAACTCGGTGATGAGATGAGTTGTCACGTTGGTCAGGGTGGCGATGCGCTGCTGAAGTGGACTCATTTTTAAAACCCCGACTATAACCAAGAGAGGCAACCACATCGGTGTGTGGCATGAGCAACGTGTTCTTCCAGTTGAACACCCATGTCCGCATTTGGAAATCCGGGAGTCTACGGCTGCGCGTGTCAGATGCCGATTTGATTTGTCATGGTGAATTCAGGCGCCTCGGGTAACGTTCAGCCAGTCCAATGACGCTGCACATTAGTCATACTATATCGAACGTCCCGGCTGCTTGCCGTCGCACAAAAGGCGCTCGGGGCACGCTCTAAAGAAAACGGCCGCCGAGAGGCGGCCGTTGGCATCTTTCGGGCGAATTGCTCACGCGTAATCGCTGCCGCCATCGTCGTCGCCGCCGAAATCGCTGTCGTCGGCCACGTCCATATTGCCGTCGTCGTTGTTGTCGCCGTAGTTCTGGTCGTTGTCGTTACGATCGTTGTTCGCCTGGTCGGAGAAGCTCTGGCGAGACTCGCGGTTCGAGCCGATGTCGTTGAGGCCGGCATCGCGCGCGAGCGAGCCGCCGGACTGATCGCTGCCGCCCCAAGGACTTCCACCAGCGCCGCGGTCGCCGAGGGCATTGGTGTCGCCAAAGGCCTGCTGATGCGATCCGCCCATCATGCCGCGGATGCTCGAGAGCAGCAGCGAGCCACCGACGACGCCGGCGGCAGCTGCCGCCGCGGTGCCGAGGAACGAGCCGCCGCCACCGCCCATCGGCGGTGCGCCATAACCCTGGCCTGGGCCCTGACCTGGACCTTGGCCGTAAGGGGGCTGACCGTAGCCCGGTTGCGTCTGCTGCATCGCTCCGCCGCTGTTCCAGACCGGCCGCGCGTCACGCGGCGGCACGTTCGGAACCGAGCCGCGCGAGGGGCCTCCGCCGAACAAGGTGTCGCGCATGGTGTCGAGGAAGCCGCCGGACTGCGCCTGCTCGGGCCCATGGGCCGCTTCCAGCTCCTGGATGCGGTTATGGGCGCGCTTCAGCGCCTCGTCCTGCAGCAGCGTGGTCTGCACCAGCGCATAGATCGCGCCGGGTGCCTTGCGCAGCCCGTCCGAGATCGCGGCGATCGCGTCGGGATCGCGCGGTGCGTTTTCCAGTTTCGAAAGCCGGTCGAAAAGGTCGTCGACGAGCTGGCGTTCCTGCGGCGTCATGATCAGTCTCCCTCGCGCAAAACAAGCGCGAAGCAGATGTAGGGTTCCATTATGGCCCCAACAGTGCCGGCCGGATTAAATTTCGGTATGCGACAAGCTGCCCCGCGGCTTGCTGTCATCCCAGCGTGGTGCGGCTGTCCGCCAGCAGACGCGCAAAGGCGTCGCCGACCAGATAGGCGTGCTCGCGTTCGCGGACATCGGTCATCGGATCGAGGCCGGCGAGGACATCGTCGACGAAGCCGGGATGGCACATCACGAGGCCGCCATCCGGCAAGCCTTCCAGGAATTGCCGCATCAGCTCGCCAAAATCGGCCGCCCGCGTGAAGTCATAGGCGCCGGCAAAGCCCGGGTTGAAGCTGAGGCCGGCGCTGCCGGCACGGCGGCGGAATTGGGCGCTGAGGATGTCGAGCACGATGGCCTTGGGTGCGGCCAGCCGCTGCCTGAGCGGCAGGTCGCGGCCGCCCTGGCGCACCCAGGCGTTCGGCGCGCCTTCGCTGACCGCATCGACGAAGCCGTCGCGCACCTGCGGATAGAGCTGCACATGCTGATGGCCGTCGACGAAGTCAGGCGCGCGCCCGAACGCTTCGGCAAAGGCGGCGAGCTGCGCCTTCACCTCGTTGCGGAAGAATTCGCGGTCGAGCCGCCGCAAAATGCCCGCGCGCAGCAGCTTCGGAAACGGCATGAACATGTCGCCGTCGAGCGGACGAAAATGCATGGTGAGGGGGCGGAACGGCGCCGACAGCGTCACGTGCAATCCGATCGCGCAGCGCGGGCTCGTCTTCGCCGAGGCCTGGAGCGCCTCGACCTCGCTGCGCGCGATCGCAGGCCCCACCATCATCACCGAGGTGGCGTTGAGACGGCCGCGTTCGATCAGGTCGCGGATGGCGCGGTTGACGCCCGGGCTGATGCCGTAATCGTCGGCACAGAGCCAGATCCGCCGCAGGCCCGCGGCCGCGCTCATTCGGCGGCCGTCCTCTTCGCGGCATCGTCGGCTTCGAAGTGCTTTTCACTATGCTCGGCGACGAAGTAGATCGGGCGCGCCTTCAGCTCGGACAGGATCTTGCCGATATATTCGCCGACGATGCCGATCATGATGAGCTGCACGCCGCCGATCGTCATCAGGCCGATCACGAGCGAGGGATAGCCGGGCACCTGCTTGCCGGTCGTGAACACCTCCCAGAGGATCGAAAGGCCGAACAGGAAGGCGCCACCGGCGAGAATGACGCCGAGCAGGCTGGCAAAGCGCAGGGGGGCGACCGAAAACGAGGTCAGGCCCTCGATCGACAGGCCGAGCAGGCTTGCGGCGTTGAAGGTGGTGACGCCGTGGGCGCGTGCGGCAGGCTCGTAGTCGACGCGGATCTGGCGGAAGCCGATCCAGCTGGCGAGGCCCTTGAAGAACCGGTTGCGCTCGGGCAGCTGCCTGAGCGCTGTGACCGCGCGCGGTGACAGCAGGCGGAAGTCGCCGGCGTCCTCGGGAATCTTCTGCCGGGCCCCCCAATTGATCAGCGCATAGAAGCCGTGCACGGCGACCCGGCGCAGGAAGGTCTCGTTGTCGCGATGCGCCTTGGCGGTGTAGACGACGTCATAGCCGTCATCGATCCAGTGCCGCACCAGCTGTTCGATCAGCGCCGGCGGATGCTGGCCGTCGCCGTCCATGAACATGACGGCGCCGAGCCGGGCATGGTCGAGGCCGGCCATCAGCGCCGCCTCCTTGCCGAAATTGCGCGACAGCGACACCACCTGGACATCGATCGCGTCGGCCGGCAGCGAGCGGGCGATCGCCAGCGTCGCATCCTTGCTGCCGTCGTCGACATAGACGACTTCGCAAGCCAGCCGATAGCGCTCCCGCAAAGTCTTTGCGAGATCGCAGATGCGCTGGTGCAGGGCGGCGAGGCCCGCCGCCTCGTTGTAGACGGGGACGACGATCGACAGTCCCTTCGCGGCTGCGGTGCCTGCGGTCGTCGTCATGCCGGAAACGTCAGAGCCCAGCGTCATCGATCAAGGTTCCAGAAGCGTTCAAAGTCATCTCAACAGCATATGGTAGCCGCCATTTGCTGTCGCAAAGCTGAACGAAAGGCCGAACGTCCCAGGGCTCACCGCCGCAGGAACGCCTCGAGCTTGGCGAACAGCGGGTTCTCCCGGTCGAACACGTAGTCGAGCGAAACCACCGAGACGGTTTCGGCGCCATGCTCGCGCAGGAAGCTTGCCAGCGCATAGAGCTGCCCCGGTGGGCAGTGCAGCGTCAGCATGCCTGACGAGGTCGGCCCGCCGAACGGGGCCTCGACGCCGTACCGGCTGTGGGCTTCGCCGAGCAGGGCGGCGTCGCATTGCCGGAAGCGGGTGCGGACCTCGCGATACTTGTTGGCCCGCGCCCTTGCTGCGATGTGATCGAGGATGACGCGCGCGGTCTCCCGCGCCTGCGGCGTCCAGTCGGCCTCTTTCGAGGCGACCAGATTGGCCTGGCTGCGCAGGATCACGCCGTCGTCGAGCACCCGCAAGCCGTTGGCGGCAAGCGTCGCGCCCGTGGTGGTGATGTCGACGATCAGCTCGGCGCTGCCGGCCGCCGGCGCGCCTTCGGT
The DNA here is from genome assembly GCF_900114915.1 of Bradyrhizobium sp. Rc3b. Classification (GTDB taxonomy): domain Bacteria; phylum Pseudomonadota; class Alphaproteobacteria; order Rhizobiales; family Xanthobacteraceae; genus Bradyrhizobium. The sequence continues at coordinate 156,091 of NZ_FOUS01000005.1, read as the reverse complement.
CGCGCCGCTACTTTCGACGATGCGGTAATCGGTGATCCCGTGGCTCTGGAAGAAGGTGCGGGTGAGGTTGATGAACTTGGTCGCGACCCGCATCCGCATGTGATGCTGCTCGCGGAAGCCGGTGGTGACGTCGTCGAGGTCGGCCATGGTGCGAACGTCGATCCACGCCTGCGGCACCGCGACGACGACGTCGGCATAGCCGAAGCCGAGCCCATCGATCAGCGACACGCGCTTGTCGGCGTCCGCGATGTTCTCGCGCACCAGGTCTTCGCCGGTGACGCCGAGATGCGCAAGACCGCGCGACAGTTGCGAGGCGATCTCGCTCGCCGAGAGATAGGCGACCTCGACATGGTCGAGGCCTGCAAGCGTGCCGCGATAGTCGCGGGCGCCGCCGGCCTTCGACAGCTTGAGGCCGGCACGGGCGAAGAAGGCTTCGGTGTTTTCCTGAAGGCGACCCTTGGAGGGAACGGCCAGAACGAATGGCGCGCTCATGACTTAAGCTCCCACCTTGCGGCCGATCTTCGTCAGCGCGTCCACCCAGACCGAGAAGCCGACCGCGGGAATCGGTTCAGTCGATCCAAGCTGGGTCATCAGCCCGTCATAGCGGCCGCCGGCAACCAGCGGCTCGGCGCCGTTGCCCCGGTGATGCAGCTCGAATTCGAAGCCGGTGTAATAGTCGAGCCCGCGCCCGAACGCGGTCGAGAAGCGCGTCTGCTTCACGTCGATGCCGCGCGCCGCCATGAAGCCGACCCGGCTCTCGAACTGGTCGATCGCTGCCGTGAGGTCGAGCTTGGCGTCGGCAGTGAGCGCGCGCAGCTCGGCGATGGCGTCGTCGGGATTGCCTGCAATCGTCAGGAAGCGCTTGAGCACGGTGATCGCCTCGCGCGGCAATGCGCCGCCCTTCAGCGTCGATTGCTCGAGGAAGCGATCGGCGATCTCGGCCGTGGTGCGTCCCCCGACATTGGTGGTGCCGGCGATCGACATCAGATCGGTGACGAAGGCGAGCGCCGCCTTGCGGTCGGAGCCGGCGAGGGCGGCGAGCACGCCCTCATATTCGCTGCGGGTCGCGGTGGTCGCGGCCGCGAGCCGTTCCAGATCCTTTTCCAGGCTGATCTTGCGATTGAAGTCCTTGACCAGGCGGCGGCGCCAGACCGGATAGAGGTCGAGCGCATCGAGCAGCGCGTTGAACAGCGCCACGTCGCCGGTGCGGATCTCGACGTCGCGGACACCGAAGGCCGCGGTCGCTTCGAGCCCGAGCGCCAACGTCTCGGCGTCGGCGGCGGCGCGGTCCTGGCGGCCGAATGATTCGATGCCGGCCTGCAGGAATTCGCTGGCCTGGCCGCTGCGGTAGCGGAACACCGGGCCGAGATAGCTGAACCCGGCCGGCTGGCCGGCACGACCGGAGCTCAGGTAGTCGCGCGCCACCGGAATGGTCAGGTCCGGGCGCAGGCACAGCTCCTCGCCCGTGAGGTCCGTCGTCAGATATAGGCTCTTGCGGATGTCCTCGCCGGAGAGGTCCAGGAACGGCTCGGCCGGCTGCAGGATGGCGGGCTCGGCCCTGACGTAACCGGCCTGCGCGAACGACAACAGCAGCGTATCCGCCCAGGCGGCGGAGCCGGCAGCATTTGAGGTGGCAGTCGCGGTCATAACTGGGGTCCATCGTCCCGGTGGAACCGGGCAGGCAAGGGCAAGGGGAGGCAAGCGAATTGCGCAGCCCTTAGCATGGTCGATGCGCGGTTTCGACCTCCAAAGGATCAATCGCTTAATGGACGGGCAATGGACGTTCTCGACGCGCGCTAGGGGAGCCACCTGGGCCGCCGCGGGCTCGCTCAACCTCTCCCGCTTGCGGGGGAGGTCGGCGCGAAGCGCCGGGTGGGGGCTCTTTCCGCTAGGGGAATTTCTCCCTAAGCCTCAGACAATCCCGACGCGGAGGCACCCCCACCCCAACCCTCCCCCGCAAGCGGGAGAGGGGGCGCGTCTCCCCTGCGGCTGCCAATCGAGCCTTGTCAGGTGCCGGTCTTGCCACCCCAGTCGCCCAGCACCGCCTGCACCAGCGCCAGCGCGGCGACGGCGGCGGTGTCGGCCCGCATGATCCGCGGGCCGAGCGCCAGCCGGAGGATCCTGGGTTGCCGCAGCAGCAGGGCGCGCTCCTCTTCGGCAAAGCCGCCTTCGGGGCCGATCAGCACGTCGATCCCCTGTCCGGCCTCGCGGGCGTTTTGCAGGCTTTGAACCGGGTTTTGCAGCTCCGCCGCCTCGTCGCAGAAGATCAGCAGGCGGCCCGCGGGGCGCTGACTGAGATACCGCTCCAGCGGCACCGGCTCGGCGACCGTGGCGATGCTCAGGATGCCGCATTGCTCGGCCGCCTCGACGACATTGGCGCGCATCCGCTCGGTGTTGACCCGGGAGGCCTGGGTGAACCGGGTCAGGACCGGCTGCAGGCCGGCGGCGCCCATCTCGATGGCCTTCTGGACCATGTAATCCAGCCTGGCATGCTTGAGCGGGGCGAAAACGTAGGCGACGTCCGGCAGCCTGTCCTGGGGCCGGGTCTGCTGCAGGATCACGAGGCCGTCCGGCCGCTTGCGACCTTCGATGGCGGCCTGCCACTCGCCGTCGCGGCCGTTGAAGGCCAAAACCTCGGCCCCGGCGGCAAGCCGCAGCACATTGCCGAGATAATTGCTCTGGTCGCGGTCGAGCGGGATCCTGGCGTCCTGGGCAAGGGGAGCGTCGACGAACAGGCGGGGAGCGCGAAAATCGTGGGAGGGCATCGTTCAAGGGTCCGATTTGGGGCCGTTCTTAACCGAAAGCAGCCATTCCGGGGGTAAATATTGCCGAAATAGTGCGTCCCCGCGCCGCGCTATTGCCCTATTCAACGGGTTGTTAAGCGCCGGCGGGAATCGTAAAAACGCGAACACGCTGGTTGCGCTTCAATTGGGAAGACGCTGAACCCCGTAGCTCCTGCCGGAGAGACTATCCTGATGATCCGTCATTTGATGGTTCCGATCACTGCCGCCATGGTCACCCTGAGCACCGCGGGCGCCTATGCGCAAAGCGCCTTCCCGGCGCCGCTGCCGAACCAGGCCGCCACCAGTTCCGCGTTTCCCCCGGTGAACGGCTCGGCGCCGACCGCTTCGGTCGGCACGGCACCGCAATCGTCCTTTCCCGTGAACGGCGCCGCGCCCGTCGGCGGCGCTGGCGCGTTCAGCGCGGCCCCGCCGACCCAGGGCGGCCCCGGCGAGGACTGCATGAAGGCTTTCATTCCTCTGCGCGAGGAAGCCGAGAAGCGCGGCAAGCTGATCAAGGCCGCGAGCGACCGTCATGCGCCGCCGGACGAAGCCTGCAAGCTGATCCGCAATTTCAGCCAGGCTGAGACCAAGATGATCAAGTACATCGAGTCCCACGCCGCCAAATGCGGAATCCCGCCGCAGATCGGCGCGCAGATGAAGGACGGTCACAAGAATACCGAGGCCATGGCGACGAAGGTCTGCAACGTCGCGCAGCAGATGCAGAACCAGCCGCGCGGTCCGGCCGGCCCGTCGTTGAGCGAGGTGCTAGGTTCAGGCTCGGCGCCTGAGGCCAATGCCGGCAAGAAGGGCGGCAGCACCTTCGACACGCTCAACGGCAACGTCCTGACCCGATGATACACGTGCCGCCGATTTGAAGTTCCTACGGTGTTTGCCGCGAGATCCTCATGAGAACTTCAAATCGATAAGCGGCACGTGAATTATAGTTTCTTGCTAGTGCCCTTGTAGTTTTCGAAGTTCGTACCGGGATACGCCGCGATGGAATACGAACTTCGAAAACTGGACACTAGCACATCCGCCCGCGTTGCCGATTCCACCGGCAACTGGGTTGATACGCTCGCGCCGCCATGGGCGCGGCCCTATTTGCGATTGTCCCGCTTCGATCGTCCGATCGGCTCCTGGCTGCTGTTGATGCCGTGCTGGTGGTCGGCGGCGCTCGCGAGCGGCATGGCGCATGACGTCCGCGGACTGCCGCTCACCATCGTGCTGTTCTTCATCGGCGCCTTCGTGATGCGCGGAGCGGGCTGCACCTGGAATGACATCACCGACCGCGACCTCGACGACAAGGTCGAGCGCACCCGCTCGCGGCCGCTGCCGTCGGGGCAGGTGAGCACGAAGCAGGCGCTGGCTTGGATGGTCGTGCAGGCGCTGATCGGCCTTATCGTGTTGCTGCAGTTCAACCGCTTCGCGATTGCGACAGGCATCGCCTCGCTCCTGATCGTCGCGATCTACCCCTTCATGAAGCGCATCACCTGGTGGCCGCAGATCGTGCTCGGTCTTGCCTTCTCCTGGGGCGCCCTGATGGGATTTGCCGTCACCTTCGGCCGCATCGACGTCACCGCGCTGGTGCTCTATGCCGGCGCGATTTCATGGGTGATTGGCTATGACACGATCTACGCGCATCAGGACGCCGACGACGACGCGCTGATCGGCATCAAGTCCACCGCGCGCCTGTTCGGCGCGCATACGCACCAGGCGCTGATCCTGTTCTACGGGCTCGCTGTGATGCTGATCGGTGTCGCGCTGGCCTCAGGCGATGCGCGCTGGCCGGCCTGGCTCGGGCTTGCCGCCTTCGCCGCGCACCTGGCCTCGCAGATCGTGCGCTTGCGGATTGATGATCCCGAGCTGTGTCTGCGCTTGTTCAAGTCGAACAGGGATGCGGGTCTGTTGCTGTTTGCAGGATTGCTCGCCGACGCGGTGATGCGGGCGTAGCTCCCGTAGGGTGGGCAAAGGCGCCCTTGCGCCGTGCCCACGAGCTCTCAATGATCGACAAAGAACGTGGGCACGCTTGCGCTTTGCCCACCCTACGGCACCTTCAATTCCTCGCGATGATCTCGCGTTCTTCGCGATGAACCGACAGCTTCCGCGCGATGCCGGTGCGGCGGCGCATCAGGAATTTCGGACGGCGGGCGCGGATCGCATTGGCGCGGCGGCGGCGGGCCGCGGGCTTGCGCGCGCCTTCGTCGAGCTGCGGAAGCGCGAACAGCTCGCTCCAGATCGCCAAGGCCTCGACGAGCTCCTCGCCGTCGGCGCCGACGAGCAGCGGAACGGAGAGCGAGGGATCGCGATGCACCAGGACGATGGCCTGCGCTTCGTCATTGCCGCGCAGTGCGACGCCTGTGAAGTCGCTGACGCGGACGTTGATCGCCATCTGCATGCCGCGAACGGCACGGCGAAGCACGACGCGTTCGCGATGAAGCTCGATCTGCCTGACATGTCCGTCGGCGCGCGGATCGTGCGCATCGAAGCGGACCGGAAGGGAAAGGGGGTCGAGCCGCAGAGAGCGGCTCGACCCGGCGGGAGCGACCCCGCATGTTGCTGTTTGACGCCTCACGGCTTTAGTTCTCCCCGCCGGGATTATGTTCCCGGTCGATGCGAGGACCTTAGCGCGCCGCCTTCCGAAACCGCTTAAAAAGGCTGGTTAACCCACCGTCACTGCTGCTCATGATTGACAAGACCTTGGCGCGCATGATTGACGAGACGTTGCGCCAAAGGTGCGAATCTGAGCTTTTGGCGGGCTGAAAATGCTTGAAGTCCGCGCGATCAGGGCACATCTGTGGGTTCCGGTCCCGAACCCCCGCCCCAACAGGATTTCGTTCGTGAACTCTTCACCATCCGCAAGCTCGACGCTTTCGTCCAAGGATTCCTCCAAGGGGTCAAAGGCCAGCCGCGACCTGTTCGACCAGTCCGCTTTGTCGGATCTGGCGCAGCGGCTGGTGGAGGCGGCCAAGCGCGCCGGCGCGGATGCGGCCGACGCGGTCGCGGTGCGCGGCGTCTCGCAAGGCGTCGAGGTGCGCGACGGACGCGTCGAGGAATCCGAGCGCTCCGAGGGTGACGACGTCGGCCTGCGGGTACTGGTCGGCCAGCGCCAGGCGGTGGTCTCGACCAACGACGTCAGCGGCGATGCCGTGACCAAGCTCGCCGAACGCGCGGTCGCGATGGCGCGCGTTGCGCCCGACGACAAATATGTCGGGCTCGCCGATCCCGCGCTGCTCGCGCGCGACTTCCCCGATCTCGATCTGCTTGATCCCGATGTGCCTGCCACCAGCGAGCTCGAGCGCCGCGCACTCGCGGCCGAAGCTGCCGCGCTCGCCGTGAAGGGCGTCACCAAATCCGGCGGTGCCTCGGCCTCCGCGGGCATGGGCGGCATGGTGCTGGTCACCTCGACCGGCTTCCACGGCTCCTATTTGCGCTCCAGCCAGGGCATCTCGGCCACCGCCATCTCGGGCGAAGGCACCGGCATGGAGCGCGATTACGACTTCACCTCGGCGCCGCATGGTGCGGACCTGTTGTCGCCGGAAATCGTCGGCCGTTCCGCCGGCGAGCGCACCGTGGCGCGCTCCAATCCGCGCAAGGTCGAGACCTGCAAGGTGCCTGTCGTGTTCGATCCGCGCGTCGCCGGCTCCCTGGTCGGCCATGTCGTCGGCGCCATCAACGGCGCCTCGATCGCGCGCAAGACCAGCTTCCTCAAGGACAAGCTCGGCCAGCAGCTGTTTGCGAAGAACATCCGCATCATCGACGATCCCCTGCGCAAGCGCGGCCTGCGCTCGCAGACCTTCGACGCCGAAGGCGTTGCCGTGAAGAAGATCGCGCTGATCGACGAAGGCGTGCTGACGACCTGGCTGCTCGACTGCGCCACCGCGCGCGAGCTCGGCCTTGCCACCACCGGCCATGCCCATCGCGGCGTCTCCTCCTCGCCCTCGCCCGGGCCGTACAATTTGCATCTCGAGCCTGGCACACCGAGCCCGGCCGAGCTGATCGCCGACATCAAGCAGGGCTTCTACGTCACCGATCTGATCGGCTCCGGCGTGAACGGCGTCACCGGCGATTACAGCCGCGGCGCCTCCGGCTTCTGGATCGAGAACGGCGAGATCACCTATCCCGTCAGCGAGGTGACGATCGCGGGGCATCTGTTCGAGATCTTCAAGTCGATGCAGCCCGCGAACAATCTCGAGTTCCGCTACGGCATCAATGCGCCGACGGTGCGCATCGAGGGATTGACGCTTGGCGGACGTTGAGGCGAACGCCCCGGGCGAAACCATCCTGACGCGCGACGCGGCACTGCTGCGGGACACGGTGCGCGAGGCGGGTGCGCTGGCGCAGTCGATGTTTCGTACCGAACTGAAGAAGTGGACCAAGGGCGCATCCTCGCCGGTCTCCGAAGCCGACATCGCCGTCAACGACCTGCTCGAAGCGCGCCTGCGCAGTGCGACGCCGGATTATGGCTGGCTCTCGGAGGAGAGCGCCGACGATGCGGCGCGGCTGTCGCGGCGGCTGACCTGGATCGTCGATCCCATCGACGGCACGCGCAACTATCTCAACGGCCACGACGATTGGTGCGTCAGCGTCGCGCTGGTCGAGGATGCCGCGCCGGTGCTGGCCGCGGTGTTCGCGCCGACGAGTGGCGAGTTCTTCTTCGCCGCACGCGGCCAGGGCACCACGCTCAACGGCGCAGCCGTGCAGGCTTCGCCCGGATCGGCGCTCGACTTCTCCCGCATCGCCGGCCCGAAACCGATGGTCGAGCGGCTCAACATCTCAGACGGCGAGATCAAGCTGCATCCGCGAATCGGCTCGCTCGCGCTGCGCCTGTGCCGGGTCGCCCATGGCGCGCTGGATGCGGCTTTTGCGGGGGGCAACAGCCATGATTGGGACCTTGCGGCGGCCGATTTGATCGTGCAGGAAGCCGATGGTAGGATGAGCGACCTCTCCGGAGAACCCATCCTCTATAACCGCCGGGAAGTGGCGCACGGGGTGCTGGTGGCAGCGGGGCGCGATCGTCATGCGGGCATTGTCGCGCATTTTCGAAACCGCCCCTTGGCCTAAAGCGCTTTTCGTCGTGCTCGTCGAACACTGCTTTTGCCGGGCAGCCCGTTAGGAACAGAACTCATGCCAGATAGTGCCCCGCAACAACTGCTTCACCTCGTCATCGGCGGTGAGCTCGTCGATCTCGAGCACAACACCTTCAAGAACCTCGACGACGTCGAGATCGTCGGCCTCTATCCGAATTATGCGACCGCCCATGCCGCCTGGCGGGCCAAGGCGCAGAGCACGGTCGACAACGCGCAGATGCGCTATTTCATCGTCCACCTCCACCGGTTGCTCGACCCGAATCAAGAACCGGCGCGTTGAAAAAACTGCTTCGCAATACGCTGCGAAGCAGCTTCGTTCAGCGTGCCGTCGGGGTCCTGGCGGCCGAATATCTGCGTCTGGTCTGGCGGACCAACAAATTCACGTTGGATCCGCCCGACGTCTATGCGCAGGTTGAGCCGCAGCTCCCTGCGATCTTCGCGTTCTGGCACGGCCAGCATTTCCTCACGCCCTTCATCAAGAACCAGAACAAGGCGTCCTATCGCGCCAAGGTCCTGATCTCCCGCCACCGCGACGGCGAGTTCAATGCGATCGCCGCCGAGCGGCTCGGCATCGGCACCATCCGCGGTTCCGGCGATCATGGCGGCGCCTTCCACCGCAAGGGCGGGGTCGGCGCCTTCAAGGAAATGGTGCGCACGCTCCAGACCGGTTGTAATGTCGCGCTGACCGCCGATGTCCCCAAGCGCTCGCGCGTGGCCGGGCTAGGCATTATCATGCTGGCACGGGAATCGGGGCGGCCGATCATGCCTTTCGCGATGGCGACCAGCCGCTTCGTCCGGCTCAAGAACTGGGACCGCACCACCATCAATTTGCCATTCGGGCGGGGCGCATTGGTCGGCATCAAGGAAATCCACGTTCCCGCAGATGCCGACGCCGCCATGATGGAAGCGTTGCGGCAGGAGCTGGAAGACACGTTGAACGAGGCGACCCGCCGCGCCTATGCGCAACTCGGCCGCCCGGGACCGGAAGATGCCTAATTCGTTGCCGATGACGCTGCGGATGTATCAGCGGCTGGCCTCCGGCCTGGTGCCGTTTGCGCCGGCGCTGATCAAGCGGCGGCTGAAGCAGGGCAAGGAGGATCCCGCGCGCGTCGGCGAGCGGCGCGGCCTGTCCAGGGACGTGCGGCCGCATGGTCCGCTGGTCTGGATCCACGGCGCCAGTGTCGGCGAGGTGCTGGCCGCTGCGGCGCTGGTCGAGCGGTTGCGCGATCTCAATCTGCGCATCCTGCTCACCTCGGGCACCGTCACCTCGGCCGCCGTGGTCGCAAAGCGGTTTCCGCCCGACGTCATCCATCAATACGTGCCGTATGATTCCCCGCGCTATGTCGCGCGCTTCCTCGATCATTGGAAGCCGTCGCTGGCGCTGTTCATCGAATCCGATCTGTGGCCGAACCTGATCCTGGCGGGCGCTAGCCGCCGGGTGCCGATGGTGCTGATCAACGGGCGGATGTCGCCGCGCTCCTTCCCGCGCTGGCGCCGCATGCAGGGCACCATCTCGGCACTGCTGTCGCGTTTCGACATTTGCCTGGCGCAGTCGAAGACCGATGCCGAGCGTTTCGCCGCGCTCGGCGGCCGCGACGTCGTCACGACAGGCAATCTCAAGCTCGACGTGCCGGCACCGCCGGCCGATCCCGCCAAGCTCGAACGGCTGATGGCGATGACGCGCGGGCGCCCCATCATCGTCGCGGCCTCGACACACCCGGGCGAGGACGAGATGCTGGTCGCGGCGCATCGCAGCCTCGCCGGCTTCTTCCCGCAGCTCCTCACCGTGATCGTGCCGCGCCATCCCGATCGCGGCTCCTCGATCGCTGGCTTGATCACCGCCTCGGGCCTGAAGCCGGCATTGCGCTCACGCGAGGAGCTGCCGACCGCGACCACCGACATCTATGTCGCCGACACCATGGGCGAGCTCGGCCTGTTCTACCGGCTGTCGCCGATCGTGTTCATGGGCGGATCGCTGATCCGCCATGGCGGGCAGAACCCGATCGAGGCGATCAAGCTCGGTGCCGCGATCGTCCATGGCCCGCACGTCTTCAACTTCGCCGATGTCTATGAGGCGCTCGACGGCAGCGGCGGTGCGCGCCAGGCCGACACGCAGGAAGCGCTGGTCAAGCAGCTCGGCCAGCTGCTGGCCGATCCCGCCTTGCGCGACAAGATGCAGCGCGCGGGCAGCGGCGTGGTCGAGGAGCTCGGCGGCGCACTCGATCGCACCATGATCGCGCTCGAGCCGTATCTGCTGCAGCTACGGATCGAGATGGGAGCCGCCAATGCGTGAGCCGGCCTTCTGGTACCGGCCACGTTCTCTCCAGTCGTGCGTGTTATGGCCGCTCGGAGCGCTCTACGGCGCAATCACCGAACGGCGCATGCTGCGCAAAGGCGTGGATGCCGGCATCCCCGTGATCTGCGTCGGCAATTATCATGTCGGCGGCGCCGGCAAGACACCGACCGTGTTGGCGCTGACGAAGCTTTTGCGCGAGCTCGGCGAGACCCCGGTGGTGCTCAGTCGCGGCTATGGCGGACGCCTGCAGGGCCCGGTCATGGTCGACCGCGCGCGCCACACCGCGTCCGACATCGGCGATGAGCCCTTGATGATGTCGCGCGACGTCCCGGTCGCGGTCGCGCGGGATCGCCTCGAGGGTGTCGCGCTGGCGAAGTCGCAAGGCGCCACCGTCATCCTGATGGACGACGGTTTCCAGAACCCGCGCCTGGTCAAGGACACTTCGCTGATCGTGATCGATAGCGAACGTGGCCTCGGCAATGGCAAGGTGTTTCCGGCCGGCCCGCTGCGCGCGCCGCTGAACGCGCAGCTCGCGCGCACCGATGCGCTGGTGCTGATCGGCGACGGCCGTGCCGCCAACGATGTCGCGGCCGAGCTTGCCAAGCGCGACAAGCCGGAGCTGCGCGCGCGTCTGAGGCCGGACGCCGGGGCGGTCGCAAGACTGTTGGGCAAGCCGGTGTTTGCGTTCGCGGGCATTGGCGATCCCGAACGATTCTTCCGCAGCTTGCGCGCCTGTGGCATCGAGGTCGCGCGCACGCGCGCCTTCGCCGATCATCACATGTTTTCAAACGACGAGATCGCAGCGCTCGCAGCGGAGGCGCAGCGCGAGCAGTACACACTGGTGACGACGGAAAAGGATCTCGCGCGCCTCCGCGGCCGCGAGGGCCTGCCTGCTAGCATCGTGCCGTTCGCTGTGCAGCTCGAATTCGATGATCCGACAGCGCTCCGGCAATTGATCAGCGATCATCTCTACAAGGCGCGCGAGCGGCGGTTCAGCAGGCGATGATCTCGTTTGGTCATCCAGCGCCATGCGGTATTCGACAACTGATCGGGCGACATGTCGCGGCTGATGAATTCTCTTCCGCACGTTCGGGAGTTGATGTAGCCTTTGATGAGAGCCGTCACCGGGACGTGCCGACCTCCCGGAAATCATCGACGGCGTTTATGCCCACGGCGGGCAGTACCTTCATCACTTCAGATGCAGCGGCCGTAACGATCAGTTCGGAACGGCAGGGAAAATCATTGCCAAAAACCAGAGGAGAACATGCCATGCATTTTTGCCTCACCGGACAATACACCCCACGCGCTCTCAATGCCATTTTGGAGAATCCCACCACCGATCGCCAGGAGGCGGCACGAAAGCTCATCGAAGCGGCCGGCGGAAAGCTGCTTTCGATGTACAGCGTTGCGGCCGACGGCCCGGGCGTTTTGGTGATTTTCGATGTGCCTGATCCGGGTGCGGCGCCGGCCATTTCCGGCCTGACCGTCACCGCAGGCACCCTGCAGAATGTGAAACTGACCAGGTTGTTCACGCAGGACGAGATCAAGCAGGTCCGCCAGAACGCGGCGAAGCTGCGTTCTTCGTATACCCCGCCCGGAAGCTGACATCAGGATCTGAAGCGCGATGTGATGAGGATGAATCGTCATCGCGCTTTAGGTTGTTGTTTAAGCATGATCTTTTCGGAAAACCGCTGCGCACTTTTCCGGATCATGCTTTAGAGCTTCGGTTCTGATTGAAGCAGAACCGGAGCTCTGGATTCCCGTTCTTGGCGCGTCGTCTTCACGCGTACCGGTATCGCAGTTCAGCAATCAGTCGTGCTCACCACGCCCCGACGGCCATTAATCCAATAATGGTCAGGCACGAGACGCAGGCTACCGCGACGGTATAGCATTCGGGTGTATTCATTGCTCACTCCCAAACTGTTGCCAATTGCTTGGTCACTGCTACGCGGGAGAGATCGCCGGTCGCGGGCCACTTCAATGCGGCAGGCCGTGAACGGTCTTGCGATGTGCGTCCGTCCTCTCATCGTCAACCTGATCCGCAGGATGACGAAGCGCTTCGAGAGCTTCGGAGCGTTCAGCTGCGATCAGAAGCTGTTTGCGCATTTCAGCGAGACGGGCGCGACAATATTCACGATAGAGCAAGTCCAATATGGTGGGCATGATCACCCCCATCGTTTGACTCTCGATTTACAGATATTCCACCGCAAATTTTCGAGGTGATCGTAGCCCGTCGGATGGCTCTTTCGATATGAGCCCGTTCACAGACTGCGCCAATTCCAAAGCTCGATGGCTGTTTGGTTGACTTGATTGTCTGTGCGATAAAAGGAACAGGGCCAATTACCTAACGAACACTGTAGCAGCTCTCTGTTTCAACAAGACTTCGTCAAACAACTTAAGGGCGCCGGATTGCAACAAAGAATCCAACCACAACGCGAAATGACTAACTACGGAGTGCAAGTATTCTTCGATGCAACGCGGATCGGCACGACGGAGATCTTTTCCTCGGTGAGACTCGCGGTTCAGGTGCACGCGAACATCGTCTCCATCCCATGACGCGCCAAAAGTTGCACCGCTCGTGCCACGCCACACGGCTGCGCTTTGCCTAACCCGCAGCAGCCCGCCATTCAGGCGACATTCATCGCAAAACGCCTATCGGTTCCCGACGATCAGGAGAATTCGATGAAACTGCCGTCTGCGACCGTTGCCGCCAGCCTTGTGTGTCTGATCGTTGCGCCCGTCTTCGCGCAAACTCCCGCGCCGACAGCAAGCCCGACCGTCACCGTGCCGGTTCCCGCGACCAAGCGCGTGACGTGCCTTGCCACGACCGCGAGCCTGAAAGGACAGGACAAGCGCGACCAGCTGCAGCTCTGCATGGCGCAGGCGCGGCTCGATTGCCTGAAGCAGGCGATCGATCAGAAGGTCGTCGGCGAAGCCAGGAAGAGCGCGATCAAGACTTGTGTGGGGGCGGATGGTCCCGAGCAGCAATAGCAGAACGACGCCACGAACCCGCTCTCGTAGGGTGGGCAAAGCAACGCGTGGCCACCTTGTCCATCGCGGTCATGGAGAGATGGTGGGTACGGCGCTTAGCGCCTTTGCCCACCCTACGAGAGCCGAAGGCTCATTGCTGCGGTTTCGGCGCGCCGGGGAAATGCCGCTGCAGCACGGCGGCGGGTGTGGCGTAGGCCTCCTGCAAATCCACGCTCCAGTACTTCAGCTCGTCGAGCGGAATCCGCGTGTCGGTGATGGCACAGCGCACGAAGGTCCCCGGCGAGATCACGCGGAAGTCGCCGTCGAGATATTGCACTTGCGCTTCGCCATGGCCCGAGGGGCCGAACTTGTTCAGCACGGTCGAAAGTCTCCGTGGAAGGCCGCTCCGTCGAAACTGGAGGGCACGATGTGTTGGACGGGATGTAGCACAGATAGGGCGGCTTGTCCGCCCGGTAAACCCACTGGTTTGTGATGTTTTGCCGCCGTTTCCGCGTGATAGTGCTTGGGTGAAGGATCGCTGGTTCCGGCATCTCCTGTGGCAGAGTCCGATGCGCCTTCGACTGACCGCCCTGTTTCTGACGCTGCTGATGTCCGCCGCGCATGCCGCGCCGGCGCCGCAGCAGGTCGACATTCCGCTGGCGTCCGGCGTGCTGCATGCGCAGCTCTACAAGCCTGAAGGGGCGGGGCCATTTCCGGCCGTGATCGCGCTGCACGGTTGCGACGGCCTCAGCAGCCATTCCGATTCCGTGCTGCCGCGCTACCGCGATTGGGCCGAGCGCCTGCTCAGGGCAGGCAATGCCGTGCTGCTGCCCGACAGCTACGGCTCGCGTGAGCTCGGGCCGCAATGCCGCGTCAAGGAGATGCACGTCAAGGCGCGGCGTGAGCGCGTCACCGACGTCGCGGCATCGCGCGCCTGGCTGATGAAGCAGTCCTGGGTGGCGCGCGATCGCGTCAGCCTGATGGGCTGGGCCAACGGCGCGAGCGCGCTGCTGTGGGCCGTGCGGCCGCAGAGCGCGGCGCGCGACCTGGCGCCCGATTTCCGCGCCGCGATCGCGTTCTATCCGGACTGCCGGATCTCCGCCGGTCTCGGCTGGAGCACGCGGGTGCCGACCCTGGTGCTGATCGGCGCCAATGACGACGTCTCCTCGCCGCCGGCCTGCCGCCAGATGGTCGAGGGCGCGCATGGCCGCAGCGCGCTCGCACGCATCGTGGTCTATCCCGACGCCTATCACGATTTCGACCGCGCCAACACACCGCTGCACGCCGCCGGCGGCAGCAACGATGCCGCCGTGCCCGAGCGCGGCCATCTCGGCACGGATGCCGAGGCGCGCGCGGAGTCGCAAAAGGACGTCGCGCAGTGGCTGGCGCGGTAATGGAAGTGCCGAAGCCCGGATGGAGCGCAGCGCAATCCGGGGCAGCGCAGCGCGTGGCACGAACCCGGATTACGCTTTCGCTCCATCCGGGCTACGGGTCTTCCAAAGCGGGGCCGTCCGAGGAACAAATTCAGGCGGACAGCCCCGCATCGACCACCGCCCTGCACGGACTGTGATGGCCGACCGGGAATCTACGGATCGCGCGCGGCGCCGGTTTCAGCAGGTGAGGGCGCCTTAGTTCGACCACGATGTCGATTAAACGCAGTCCTCATGCGCATCGTCCTCTTCGCCTCCGCACTGGCCGTCTTCACCGTCGCGATCTTCCTCTACGAAGCCCACGCCGGCGCCCCACAGCGCGCACCGGAGCATTGCGGCTTCTGGACCACGATCGACGCGGGATTGTCGTGCCGGTGAAGTACATCAGTCCAACACCGTCACCCTGAGGCGGCCGCTTCTTCAGCGGCCCTCGAAGGGCGACGGCCCGGCTGCATCGCGGCCGTACATCCTTCGAGGCTCACCTTGCGATGCGTCTGCATCGCAAGCCTCGCACCTCAGGATGACGGGTTAGCATTGGGAGCGCTGCGATCGCAGAGGCGCCTCACACCTCAGAACAAGCTGCCCTGATCCACCGGCTTGGCCACACGCTTCGGCGCGGGCTTTGTATCCGCCGCAGCCGACTTTGGCTGCGCGGGCGTGCGCTTGGCCGTTGGCGCCGGGCGATCCGCATCCGCGGTCGCGCCCACGCGTCCATCCGCAAACTCGATCTCGAGCCGCGCATTCGGCCCGATGCTGTCGGCCGCATGCACGGGATGCCCCGCCTCGTCCCGCACCAGCGCGAAGCCGCGCGCGAGCACGCTGCGGTAGGACAGTGCGGACAGCAGCTTGCCGCTGTTCTCGACGCGGGCCTCCAGCCGCTGCAGCAACGTGACGAGCGCGCGGCCGGCGCGCTCGCTGAGGCGATGCGTGCGCTCGCGCTGGCGGGCAATCGTGTTGCGCTGCGCCTGCGCATTGGAGAGCTTTGACGCGCGCAAGCGAACCTCAAGTCCGGCAAAGCGGTCGCGCCGACGCCGCAGCAACGAGCGCGCGGACAGGCCAAGCCGTTCGCCGCACACGGTGAGGCGGTGGTCGGCCTGAGAGATCTGGCCGTGCAGCACCCGCAGCGTCAGCTTTGAGCTTGCGGCGGTAAACCTGCGGAAATGCGCGTGCGTGTTGGCCTTGAGGCAGCGGGGCAGGGACGCGCCCGCCGAATCCAGCCGCTGCCTGGGAATGGCGAGCAGATCGCCGGCCGCGGGCAGCGCGCGTGCGGCGGCGCGCAACTCGCTGCGACGGCTTTCCTGGGCGCGCTGCCAATAGGCGCGGGTGCGGCGTCCGAGGTCGGCGACCTCGACGAACAATTCGCTGCGCACCGGCACCGCCATCTCCGCCGCCGCCGTCGGCGTCGGCGCGCGCTTGTCGGCGACGAAGTCGATCAGCGTGATGTCGGTCTCGTGCCCCACCGCCGAGATCAGCGGGATCATGCTCTCGGCTGCTGCCCGCACTACGATCTCCTCGTTGAACGACCAGAGGTCTTCCAGCGAGCCGCCGCCGCGCGCGACGATCAGCACATCGGGGCGCGGAATCCTGCCGCCCGGGGCAATCGCGTTGAAGCCGCGGATGGCGGCCGCGACCTGCTCGGCCGAGCCGTCGCCCTGAACTTTCACCGGCCACACCAGCACGCGGCGGGGGAAGCGGTCCTCCAGCCGGTGCAGGATGTCGCGAATGACGGCGCCGGTCGGCGAGGTCACGACGCCGATCACCTCCGGCAGCCACGGCAGCAGCTGCTTGCGCGCTTCATCGAACAACCCTTCCGCGGCGAGCTTCTTCTTGCGCTCCTCCATCAGCGCCATCAGCGCGCCGATGCCGGCCGGCTCCAGCGCCTCGATCACGATCTGGTACTTCGAGGAGCCCGGATAGGTCGTGAGCTTGCCGGTGGCGATGACCTCGAGCCCTTCCTGGGGCTTGAAGCGCATCCGGCCGTGCACGCCCTTCCAGATCACCGCCTCGATCTTGGCGCTTTCGTCCTTGAGCGCGAAATAGCAATGGCCGGAGGAGTGGGCGCCGCGGAAGCCCGAGATCTCACCGCGGACCCGGACATGGCCGTAGGTGTCCTCCACCGTCCGCTTCAGGGATTGGGAGAGCTCGGAGACGGTGAATTCAAACGCGTTGTTCAGTTGTTCCGCAGGCGGCATCTAGCAAACGATTCGGCATTTTGGGGTCAGACCCGACGTTAAGGATTTTCGCCGCGCGGCGCCAATCGAGGGATTGATTGGGAGAGTACTCTGTATTATAGAGTTCTCTATTGATTGATGTGTTTGAGGGAGAACGGTCATGGCGGTCCGGTTGCTGCGCGGCGTCTTGAGCGGTCTGAAATGGGCCCTGTGTGCGGTCGGCGGCGTGGCGCTGATCCTGACTGCGATGATCGCAACGCCGCTGGAGCGGCCACCCGAGATGCGGTCGGTCTCCGACTCCGCCAAGGGGATCGACTGGACCACGCTGCCGCCGCTGGAGCGCTTCCAGGCCCGCGACGGCACCTGGATCGGCTATCGCCACTATGCGGCCAAAGCGTTTTCAAGCGAAGTGGAAGCCGGTTCGCGTGAAGAAAACGCGTCAAAACAAGAATCCGGAGCCCGATCCCATCGGAACGGAAATGGCTCCGGGGGCCCGGCGGCGGGCCGCGGCGCGATCTTCATCCATGGCTCCTCCGGCTCCAGCGGCACCGTTAACCACGCGCTGACCCACGCGATCGCCGCGCGCGGGGTGGAGACCTGGGCGCTCGACATCCGCGGGCATGGCGGCTCCGGCACCCGCGGCGATATCGGCTATGTCGGCCAGCTCGAGGACGATCTCGTCGATTTCGTTGCCGAAGTTCGCAAGACCGCGGCGGATCTGCCGCTCACTCTGATCGGCCATTCCGCCGGCGCCGGCTTCTCGCTGCGAGTCGCCGCGACGCCGATCATGCAGGACATGTTCGTGCGCACCGTGCTGCTCGCGCCCTATCTCGGCCATGACGCACCGACCAACCGGCCGAACGCGGGCGGCTGGGCCAATTTCAATGTCCCGCGCTTCTTCGGTCTGACGGCGCTGCGCAAGCTCGGCATCGACTGCTGCTCGCAGCTTCCGGTGCTGGCCCTGGCGGTGCCGCCGAGCTCGGCGAAGTACCTCGTCTCGACCTATTCCGATCGCCTGACGCGCAATTTCGCGACGCGCGGCTATCGCCTCGATCTGCCGGCAACCACACGTCCGGTCACCATCTTCGGCGGCACTGATGACGAGATGATGATCTCGGACAAATATGCGCAGACCGTGCAGGCGGTGAAGCCGTCGGTCGACGTCAAGGTCATTGACGGCATCAATCATATGGGCATCGTCACCCATCCGAAGGCGATTTCGGTGATCGCCGAGGACGTGGCAACGCGCGGGGCAGGGCAGTCATGATCGACAGCAGGGAGGCGTCCGCAGCGCTGGCCGATATCGACGATATCGTCCAGCGCGTGAAGCAATCGCAGCTCTATGAGCTGGCGAGCCTCGCCGCGGTCTGGTGGGGCGTGCTGGTGTTCGCAGCCAATCTCGTGACCTGGCTTTGGCCGATCTACGCGGCCTACGCCTGGGTTGCCGCGGATGTTTTCGGCGTCGGTGGTCTGATTGCACTTCGCGTGCTCGATCCGAAAAGCCACCCCTTTGGCGCCGGCGTTGGCATCAGGCTGTTCCTGGTATTCGCGCTGTTCTTCGCCTTCGGTTATTTCGTCACCAACGTCGTCGGTCATTTTGGTCCGCGCCAGCTGGGAACGTTCTGGCCGATCTATTTCATGCTGTTCTACACACTCGCCGGGCTGTGGTTCGGCTACGCCTTCGTTGCGATCGGCCTCGGCATCACGGCGCTGACGCTGATCGGCTTTTTCTACATCGGCGAGGCGTTCCCGCTCTGGATGGCCTTCGTCAATGGCGGTGGCCTGATCCTCGGCGGCCTCTGGATGCGGCGGATCTAGCGCATGCCCGGGCTCGACGACATCATCCACCAGCCTGCAGCCAATACCCAGGAAGGAGCGCGCCCGTGATCGACAGCCATCAGGCTCCTGAAGCACTGAACGCCAATGAGCATGCCGTTCGTCGTGGGCAGCGGTCGCAGGTCTACCTGGTCGCGGGTCTCGTCCTGCTGATATGGGCCGTGATGCCGTTTGCCGACGATATGCTGATGTGGTTCTGGCCGCGCTACGGGGCCTATTATTGGAACAGCTGGTTCGTGGTGAATGACGGGCTGTATTTCTGGTTTGCACTCTACGTCGTCTCGGCTCTCGGCCTCGTTGTTCTCGGCGCCTATCATCTTTCGAGAAACGGCATCCGCCTGTTCGACAGGCGCACTCTGCTGGCGCTCCTGCTGATCGCCGCCTTTGGCCTCGTCTGCTGCTACTTCGGCAGGTTCTCGCCGCGCCAGCAAACGGTGTTTTGGCAGGTCTACATCACACTGGTCTACCTGACGGCGGGCCTTCGGTTCGGCTACGCCTTTGCACCGCTCGGCGCGACCATCATCGCACTGACGCTGATCGGATATTTTTATATCCCGGGTGTGCCGCTGTTGCCGTGGATGGCGGCCGTCAATGGCGGTGCTCTGATCGCAGGTACCCTCTGGATGCGGCGGGGCTAGGCGTGGCGGATCTCGACGACATCATCCACCAGCCGCTGCGGCTGAAGATCATGGCAGCGCTGAACGCGCTGCCTGCGACCGCGGGACTGGAGTTCTCGCGGCTGAAGAAGCTGACCGGCGCCACCGACGGCAATCTCGGCGCGCATATCGAGACGCTGGCGAAGGCGGGTTACGTCCAGGTGGACAAGGCGTTCGTCGGCAAGAAGCCGCAGACGACGGTCACCGCCACCGCCGCCGGCCGCGGCGCCTTCGCCCGGCACGTCGCGACGTTGCAGGAGATCATTGCGGGGAAGCAGGGGTAGGGGCACTGCCACGCAGTTACGTTTGATCGCGGTGCGAATTGCGGCGCCCTCCCCATTTTGAGGGAGTTTAGAGTATTATAACTATCTGATTTTACTGTAATAACCAGCCATCAGATAGACTGTGCGGAAAACAGTGTAGGCACTTTTCGACATTTCGGCCGGAGTCGAGGTTTTTCGAGTTTAGGTCTGCTCGCGACTCGGCAAAGCAAGCAAATCGTGAATAAGCGCGCGGCGATCGGAGGCGGCCGCTTCATCAGCCACGTTGCCTCAGGTGAACACGTTCGAGGATTACACTGACTGACTATTGGATTGGAGGCTTAGCCGATTCGGCTGCTTCCCAAGCGCCAAGCTCGGTTAGCTCGACTGACTGACGCCAGTCCGCCGCGCAGACTTGAGGTTGTAAATAGCGTACTCATCTGGCTAGACTAGCTTCGCCATATTCCCTCGTTTTCATCCGCAATGCGTTTAAGAGATGGTCGTACTCACTCTCAAGGCTAAACATGACCACCTGCAAAAGGTGGCAAGCACGCATGACCACGTGAAGGCGATTTCAGAGTTCGTATGGAACGCCCTCGACGCCGACGCCAAGCGCACATCCGTCGAATTCGAACGGAATGCCTTGGGAGGCCTGGAGAGCATTATCATTCGAGATAACGGAACCGGCATCAGCAAAGAGAGAGCCGAACATGATTTCGAAAGTCTAGGCGAGTCATGGAAGAGGACCAACGCTCGAACGCTCGTTCTCGCTCGCGCGATTCATGGAAAGGAAGGCCAAGGCCGATTGCGCTTCTTCTCGCTAGCGCGACGAGCGCACTGGGATTCTGTCTATGAGCAAAACAACTCGCTGTTGAAATTGACGATCGATATAGACGCGGATCGGCTGGAGATCAGCAACGTATCTGATCCCACTCCAGCCGATGCGAACGCCGAAAAAGGGACAGTCGTCCAACTCTCCCCTCTAAAAGAAACGTTCGATTGGCTGACCGGCGATCAAGCACGCTCAGAGTTCGACGCGATCTTCGCGCCATATATACTTCAATATCCTGATGTCGAGATCATATATGACGGTAAAGCAGTTGATCCGAAGCGAACTATTGAACGTTCTCATGAGTTTCCGAAGCAGGCAATTATCTGTCCGGGTCGCGTCGTCAAGGACCTGACTCTCCGCGTGATCGAGTGGAGACCGCGCGTCACAGCACGAAAGATATATTTTGGAGGGGAAAGCGGAGTTGTCCTTGGCTCGCTGCCAGCCAATGTGACTGCTCCAGAATTCGAGTTCTCGGCGTACGCCTACACTCCATTTTTTGGTGAGATCGCCCAAGCCAATCTCCTTGAGTTTGATGGCCTGACTGATCCTGACTTCGCTCGGGTACTTGAATACGTTCGAGATACGTTGACGGACTATTTCCGTTTTCGCCAAGCCGAAAAGTCTGGCGAACTGATTGAAGAGCTAAGGGCGGCTGGAGTGTACCCGTACGAGGGGGAACCAAAAGACGAAGTCGAGCGTCGTGAGCGGCAAGTATTCGATATCACCACCCATGCGGTCGCCTCGTACTCGCGCGACTTCAAGAAGGCCGACAATCCACTTAAGAAGATCACTTTAGGGCTACTTAGGGAGGCCGTGAGGAACAATCCCGAGTCGGTGTCGCGCATTCTTAAGGCCGTATTCAATCTCCCAAAGCTTCGGCAAGATGAATTCTCACAGCTCCTTGAAAAGACGGAGCTGGGCAACATCATCGCGGCATCAAACCTTGTCGCCAACCGAATAGTTGCGCTCAAGGTACTGAAGGAAATCGTGTTTGAACCGAAGCACCGCCGAACTATTAAGGAGCGGGGCGAGCTTGATGTGCTCGTGCGAGACAATACCTGGCTGTTCGGTGAAGGCTTTCATTTTACGATGGCCGAGGCTGGCCTCACCAAGATTATGCAGCGCGTCTCTGAGGAATTGGCGCTTAAACGCTCCAAAGGTGCAAAGGGTAGGAAGCCCGATGGCAAGATCGGTAGGATAGACTCATTCATGGGGCGTCTTGTCCCGCACGGAGATGAGAACCACCGTGAGTTTTTGTTGATAGAGCTGAAGCGTCCATCGCTTACGATTGGGCGCAAGGAGCTCGATCAGTTGGAAGATTATGTGAATTCGATTTTGGCGCAGCCGGATTTCATAAACACTTCAACGAGCTGGAACTTCTATTTGGTGACGAGTGAATACGATGATGTTGTAAAGGCACGCATCACTCAGGAAAATAGAGCGGTCGGTCTTTTCATCGACAAGCCGAACCACAAGGTGTGGGTGAAGTCTTGGTCCGAGTTGCTCCGCGACGCCGAGGGCAGGCTAAAGTTTGTTCAAGACCAGCTTCGTATCGAAGTCTCCGACGAGGAGATCGAGACACGCATAGCTGAATTGAAGGCTTCCGTTCTCAAGAGCGAGGCTCTAGAGCTTGGGGAGCGCTTAGGGGAGACATCTGAAGAAGCAGGGAAAGCCGGCCGCAAGCCAGCCGGCAAGTCAGACGACTCGTCTCCACCGGCTCCGTGACGCCCGTTCGATTCTCTTAGAGTATCATTGCGATTAAGGCGACGGTGCACTCAATCGTGTCAACCGATGTTTTGACTTAAGAACTTAGTGGACTGTCACTCCCAATTTGCTGATTCACTCGGAGGATTACGGTGACAATGCACTAAACCATCTCCACTGATGCTTTGGCTTCGGAGTTCACGGAGGGAAACAATGAATATTGACGACTCGGAAGTCCAGGCGCGGATTGCGGAAATACGTGAACGCAATGAGAATATGAACACGCTCACGCTCTCTATTCTCCGCAATCATTTGGAAGCCGAGCAAATAATGAACTCCTACGTTTCTGCGAATGGTGTGTCGAAGCGCAGACTGCGCCGGATGAAGTTCTCGGACAAAATGGAGAAGTGCAAGGTATTCGCTAAGGGCGAACAGAATGAGCCGTGGTGGGGCGTTCTCAACGCAGCCAACAGCTTGCGCAACACGATTGCCCACAACCTCGACCTGGACGAAATCGATCGCCGAATGGCTGATCTGAAAGAGAAGTATCTGGCTACGATGACGCCAGAAAATGCCGCCGCAATGGAGGATCAATCCGATGACTACATTGCTATGATGGCGTGCTCGACTTGCGGCGGCTTCATTGCGACCCTCGAAAGTCGAGTTAAGGGCGCCCAAGGCGACGCTTCTTCGCCAATTGCGTGACGGCAAGTTCGCCGACGATAAGCGCGACAAGCGCGCCGAACGTGTAGGCATCATGAACGGAGTAAACGATAGCGGCCCAACCAATGGTCTTCATAATAGCGATCCCTCAGCCCATGGGGCTGTTTGCAGTTTCAGGGATCGCTTTGCGTGGCCTTTGGCCCACCACGCGGTGCTTGTCAGGGCACGAGAGATCGAATGTCGCCACTTTAACGTCTGGCAGGACGGGGCATCACCCCGTAGTTTCCATAGATCAAAGACACAGACCCCAATATCCACCGACAGGGCGTAGGTGGGGGGCCTACCCAATGAAATATGGCTCGCAGCCGTCATAGCAAGTCTCAAAACGTTGCTTTTTTCCGAGCCGCCCGCGCCTCAGCAGCAGTAAACCGATACCCGGTCATGAAGCCGTGACCGTGGTCCAAGTGCTCAAGTCCAATCAAGGCAAGGTAGATGTAGCGAGGCAGTCGCTGTTCGGACTTTTCCCAAGAGATAATGGTTTGCCGCGATCCGACCTGAAGGGCGAGCCGCAGCATTTCCTGGGTAAACCCATGCTTCTTGCGCCAAGCCTTGAGATCAGTTCCGTTGATCCCCGGACTGGCCAAGTATGTCGGATCTTGGATGTCTAAATCCGCCACATCTTCAAAAGATTTAGTCATGGATGCCTCAAAAATTCGCCTGTTTACGGATATCGGCACTGTGACCATACCCATGCAAAGTTGAAGAAAGCGTTACCCATCGGGCAAAGTGTTCCGGGTGGCTCACGTGACCGTAACGGCATGAGTGGATAGGTTCGTCCATACCGTACGCCGCCGTTTGGTCCGCAAACCGGGCGGTTCGCCACTGCGATCGTGTCCCCAATCTTGGTATAGCCGGCGGTGCACCAATGCGTTCGCCGCCAAGAGCCGAGCAGGAAAGCTGGCGATTGCCGGAAGGCCGACGGTCGGATCGTCTCAATGGCGCGATGGTTTCGAGTTTCATGCAGCGGGCGCGCCGGACCGTCTAATCATAGTTCTGTTTGAGCAGGATCCCTTCCGTGAGGCGCACGACGCCATCCTCGTTGGGAAAATGCCGATCACCTCGGTGCGCCGCTTGCAGGCGCCGCGCCCACAGAATGACGGGAAGTTCGGGCCGCCCCCTTGAGACCCGCCGCGATTCGTGCGACCTCCGCCCCCAAGCAAAACCCCTCATTTCGAGCCCTCGATGCACATTCTCCTGCTCGGTTCCGGCGGCCGCGAACATGCCCTGGCGTGGAAGATCGCGGCCTCCCCCCTGGTGACCAAGTTCTGGTGCGCGCCCGGCAATGCCGGCATCGCGCGGGAGGCGGAATGCGTGGCGCTCGACGTCGCCGACCATGCGGCGGTGATCGAGTTCTGCAAGACGAACAAGGTCGAGCTCGTGGTGGTCGGGCCGGAGACGCCGCTGGCGGCCGGCATCGTCGACGATCTCGCCGCTGCCGGCATCAAGGCGTTCGGCCCGAGCAGGATTCCCGCCCAGCTCGAAAGCTCCAAGGGTTTTACCAAGGCGCTGTGCACCGAATTCGGCATTCCCACCGGCGCCTACAAGCGCTTCACCAACGCCAAGGACGCGCGCGACTACGTCCAGAGCCAGGGCGCGCCGATCGTGGTGAAGGCCGACGGGCTCGCCGCCGGCAAGGGTGTCGTCGTCGCCAAGACCGTGCGCGAGGCCGAGGACGCCATCGCCATGATGTTCGAGGGCGCGTTCGGCGAGGCCGGCACTGAAGTCGTGATCGAGGAGTTCTTGCCGGGCCGCGAGATCAGCTTCTTTGCGCTGTGCGACGGCGAGACGGCGATTCCGCTGGCCTCCGCCCAGGACCACAAGCGCGTGTTCGACCACGACGTCGGCCCGAACACCGGCGGCATGGGCGCCTATTCGCCGACGCCTTTGGTGACGCCCGCGATCCACGACGCGATCATGGCGAAGATCATCTTGCCGACGGTATCAGGCATGAAGCAGCGCGGCACGCCGTTCCGCGGCATTCTCTATGCCGGCATCATGCTGACGACGCAGGGGCCAAAACTGTTCGAGTTCAACGTCCGCTTCGGCGATCCCGAGTGCCAGGTCCTGATGCTGCGCATGATGTCGGACATCGTGCCGGCCTTCCTCGCCGCCTGCGACGGCCAGCTGAAGAATTTCGATCTGCGCTGGCATCCGGACTCCGCGCTCACGGTGGTGATGGCGGCCAAGGGTTATCCCGGCGACTACCAGAAGGGCACGCGGATCGACGGGCTCGATGACGCGGCGAAGGTGGACACCGTCGAGATCTTCCACGCCGGCACGGTCGAGAAGGACGGCGCGATCCTCGCCAATGGCGGCCGTGTGCTCAATGTCTGCGCGCTCGGCAAGACCGTGACGGAGGCGCAGAGCCGTGCCTACCAGGCCGTCGACCGCATCAGCTGGCCCGAGGGCTTCTGCCGCCGCGACATCGGCTGGCAGGCGGTGGAGGCGGAGAAGGCCAAGGGCTAACAAGCAGCTGACAAGAACCGGCTCGCGATCCCGGACGGCGCGTAAAGCGCGCCAATCCGAGAATCTCGAGGGCTTGTGTCACCGCGCCGCCATATCGACATTCCAGAATGTGCAATCAGCTGTTGGGGTTAGTAGCCCCGCTGATGATACCGCTACTGTGCATGGGGTTGTTTTCGCAATTTTAGGTGTCGGGGCGGCCTCACGATTGACCCTTTAAAGGATGCAGAAAGATGTCCGATCTCGCCGACCTCTATCCGGATTTTGCCGCCGAATGGATCAATACCTCCTTCGGCCGCATCTTCGCCCGCGTCGGCGGCAGCGGGCCGCCGCTGCTGCTCCTGCACGGCTTCTCCGAGACCCATGTGATGTGGCACCAGGTCGCGCCCGAGCTGGCCAGGCACTTCACGCTGATCATCGCCGATTTGCCGGGCTACGGCTGGTCCGACATGCCCGAGAGCGATGCGCTGCACATCCCCTACAGCAAGCGCGCCATGGCCAAGGCGATGGTGGAAGTGATGGAGCGGCTCGGTCACGTGCACTTCGCGCTCGCCGGCCACGACCGCGGCGGCCGCGTCTCCTACCGCCTCGCGCTCGACCATCCCGGCCGGCTGTCGAAGCTCGCGGTGCTCGATATCCTGCCGACCTATAATTACTGGGAGCGGATGAACCGCGCCTACGCGCTGAAGATCTACCACTGGACCTTCCTGGCGCAGCCCTATCCGCTGCCGGAGACCCTGATCTCTGGCAATGGCGAGTTCTTCCTGCGCTTCAAGATGGCGAGCCAGACCAAGTCGAGGACGTTGGACGCCATCGACCCGCGCGCGCTCGAGCATTACCTCGCCCCGTTCCGCGATCCCGCCCGCGTGCATGCGATGTGCGAGGACTACCGCGCCGGCGCCTATTTCGACTACGACCTCGACAAGGCCGATTTCGAAGCCGGCAAGAAGATCACCATTCCGATGCTGGCGCTGTGGGGCAATGCCGGCGTCGCCCAGGCCGCGGCGACGCCGCTCGACACCTGGCAGCAATGGGCGACGAACGTCGTGGGCATGCCGGTGGATTCCGGCCACTTCCTCACCGAGGAGAATCCCGACGTGACGGCAAAGGCGCTGCGCGAGTTCTTTTCGGGCTGACGATCTTGTAGCCCGGATGGAGCGAAGCGAAATCCGGGTCTGTCAACGCCGCGACACTGGCCCGGATTGCGCTTCGCTCCATCCGGGCTACGACTGCCCTACCTTCGCTCCCGAAAGAACTCCTTGAGCAGCCGCGCCGCCTCGCTCTCGCCGACCCCGGAATAGACGTCCGGGGCGTGATGACAGGTTGGCGAGGCGAAGAACCGCACGCCGGATTCCACCGCGCCGCCCTTGGGATCGGCGGCGCCGTAATAGAGGCGCCTCACCCTTGCAAACGAGATCGCGCCCGCACACATGGTGCAGGGCTCCAGCGTCACGTAGAGGTCGCAGTCCACGAGGCGCTCGCTGCCGATCTTTTTCGCCGCCTCGCGCAGCGCGACAAGTTCGGCATGGGCCGTGGGGTCATGGTCGGTCAGCGTCCGGTTCGCCGCGGTGGCGATGACCTCGTAATTGCGGACCACCACGCAGCCGATCGGAACTTCGCCCGCTTTTCCGGCATTTTCGGCCGTTTTGAGCGCCAAATCCATGAAGGAGGGGGCTTTCAAGCCTCGTATCATCCGAAGAAACCTGCTAGTAGCTGCGCCTTCAGCAGAAGTGCTTACCGGTTTTGCCTGGGCATGCGGCTCGGAACGAGCGCGCACAATGCCTAATGGCCACCCCCTTGAGTGAGATCATTCATGCCTCGCGACAGCGACAAAGACAACGATTCCCGCGGCCGGCGAGGCCCGGCCAAAGGCGGCCGTTCCGGCAAGGCACGCGGCCCCGAGAAGAAGTTCGCCAAGCGCGGTTTTGAGGGCAAGAGCGAGCGCAGGGGCGATCGCGACAGCCGCCCGCCCCGTGGCGACCGTGACAGCCGCGCGCCGCGCGAGGGGAAACCGTTCCGCCGCCGCGAGGAGGGCGATGCCCCGCGCCGCGATTTTTCCGACCGTCCCCGCTTCAAGCGCGATGACCGCGGCAGCGAGGGTCGTGGCGAGCGCAGCTTCAAGCCGCGCGGCGACCGTCCGTTTTCCGATCGCTCTTCGCGCGATGGCGAGAAGCGGCCGTTCAAGCCGCGTGGTGATCGTCCGTCCTATGGCCGTGACGACCGTCCGCCGCGCAGCCGGGATCGTGACGATTCCCGTCCCGCTGGCCGGTTCGGCGACAAGAAATTCGGTGACAAGCGTCCCTACGCGCCGCATGGCGATCGTCCGGAACGCAAGTTCGACAGCGAGCGGAAGTTTTCGCGGGGCGGTCCTGATCGCGACCGCGGCGAGCGCGGTGATTCCAAGCCGTGGCAGAAGCGCGACGACCGTCCGCGTGGCGATCGTCCGCCGCGCAAGGATTTTGGCAAAGGCCCGCGCAAGGATTTCGGTGGCCGTGATCGCGGCGAGGACAAGCCCTGGCAAAAGCGCGAAGGCGGCGAGGACCGTCCGCGCTTCTCGCGCTCCCGCGACGATCGCGCGTCGGGCGACCGTCCGTTCCGCGAGCGGCCCAAATTCGATCGCCCGCGCGAGGATCGTCCGAAGTTCGATCGGCCCCGTCGCGACGGCGATGGCGACCGCGGCGGGCGTGGCGGCGACCGGCCGAAATTCAACCGTCCGCGCGAGCGCTCGGAAGGCCGTTCCGATTGGCACGAGCATCCGCGCAGCGAAGGTCGTTTCGGCGATCGCCCGCGCCGTGACAACGAGGACGACAGCAGGATTTTCGAGAAGCGTCCCGCTTTCGGCGGCCGCGGCGCCTATCGCGAGCGGGACCGCGATTTCGACCGCCGTCCGCGCCGCGAAGAAGCGCCGAAGCCGAAGAAGGCCGGCGAGCGCATCGCGAAAGCGCTGGCCCGCGCGGGGCTTGCCTCGCGCCGCGATGCCGAGGAGATGGTCACGCAGGGCCGCGTCACCGTCAACGGCCGGGTGATCAACTCGCCGGCGCTCGACATCACAAAGAACGACGTCGTCCTGGTCGACGGCAAGCCGTTGCCGGAGCGCGAGCGCACGCGGCTGTTCCTCTACCACAAGCCGCGCGGACTGATGACCACGCATGACGACCCCGAGGGTCGTCCGACCGTGTTCGACAACCTGCCCGAAGGCCTGCCGCGCCTGATCTCGATCGGCCGGCTCGATTTCAACACCGAAGGCCTGCTGCTGCTGACCAACGACGGCGGGCTCGCGCGCACGCTCGAGCTGCCCGACACCGGCTGGCTGCGCCGCTATCGCGTTCGTGCCCATGGCGACGTCACCCAGGCGCAGCTCGACGAGCTCAAGAACGGCATCGAGGTCGAGGGCGTCAAATACGGTCCGATCGAAGCGACGCTGGAGCGCGATCAGGGCGCCAATGTCTGGCTGGTGTTCGCGATCCGCGAAGGCAAGAACCGCGAGGTGCGCAATGTCTGCGCTCATCTCGGGCTCGAGGTGAATCGCCTGATCCGGGTTTCCTACGGTCCGTTCCAGCTCGGCGAGGTGCCCGAAGGTCAGGTCGAGGAGATCCGCTCGCGCGTGCTGCGCGACCAGCTCGGCGACAAGGTGATCGAGAAGTCGGGTGCGCAGTTCGACGTGCCGCAGAAATCTTCTGCAGGTGATGACGAGAAGAAGCCCACCAGCAAGCGTGCCGTGATCAACGACCGCAAGGGCCGCCGCGTGCTGGTGCAGCGCACCGGCAGCGAGGAGGCGCGCGAGCGCAACGAGGAAGAGGCCAACGGCTACGGCCCGCCGCGCCGTCCCAAGCGCGGCTATCACGGCAAGCGCGACCTGACGCCGCGGGAGGACTGAGGTGGAGCGCGGTCATTCGCTCCGCACTCTCTCGTTCCCTCCCCCCTTGTGGGGGAGGGTTAGGGAGGGGGGTACCCCACGAGAGGTCGCTGCTTGTGGCACCCCCTTCCCCAACCCTTCCCCACAAGGGGGAAGGGAGCTCACCTTCCGTTCCTCTACTATTCGAGTCTCATAATGCGCGTCGTCGGCGGTCGTTTGAAGGGGCGCAATCTCGCCTCACCGTCCTCGCGCGACATCCGCCCGACGGCGGACCGCTTGCGCGAGTCCGTCTTCAACATCCTCGTGCACGCCTATGATGATCCGATTGCGGACGCGCGCGTGCTCGATCTCTTCGCCGGTACCGGGGCGCTCGGCATCGAGGCGTCGTCGCGCGGCGCGAAGTTCACGCTGTTCGTCGACAATGGCGCCGAGGCGCGGGCGCTGCTGCGCAACAATGTCGAGTCGCTCGGCCTCGGCGGCGTGAGCAAGGTCTACCGCCGCGATGCCACCGATCTCGGGCCCGCGCATCCCGTCGAGCCGTTCTCGCTGGTGTTCCTCGATCCACCCTATGGCAAGGGTTTTGCGGAGAAGGCGCTGGCGAGCTTGCGCGACGGAGGCTGGCTCACGCCCGGCGCGCTGCTGGTGGTCGAGGAGGCCAAGGCCGCGCAGTTCGTGACGCCGGAAGGGTACGAGGAATTGGAGCGGCGGGCGTATGACGATACGGAGTTCGTGTTTTTGAAGCGGCCGTAGCTGCACTGCCGTAGGGTGGGCAAAGGTGCGTCGCGCCGTGCCCACGCACTCTGCACAATCGCGATAGGTGGTGGGCACGCTTCGCTTTGCCCACCCTACGGCACCTTCACCACGGCTCACCGCCGCCCGAACAGCTTCTCCACATCGCTGAGCTTCAGCTCGACATAGGTCGGCCGGCCGTGATTGCACTGGCCGGAGTTC
This sequence comes from Bradyrhizobium sp. Rc3b, assembly GCF_900114915.1. Lineage (GTDB taxonomy): Bacteria > Pseudomonadota > Alphaproteobacteria > Rhizobiales > Xanthobacteraceae > Bradyrhizobium. Next base: position 126,073 of record NZ_FOUS01000005.1, on the reverse strand, counting down.
GGGGTGTCCTCCATCTCGCGGAGCAGGGCGTTCATCTCTTCCGGCCGCAGCCTTCGGCCGGCGCGCACCGAGCCGTGGCAGGCCATGGTCGCCGCGACATGCATCAAGCGGCGCTCGAGCGGCAGCGCCTCGTCCCACTCGGCCATGTGCTCCGAGAGATCGCGCAAGAGGCCGCCGGCATTGGTCTTGCCGAGCAGCGAGGGCGTCTCGCGCACCGCGACCGCGCCGGGGCCGAAGGATTCGATGGCGAGGCCGAACGATGCGAGCTCCTCGCTGCGCTCCAGGAGGCGCTCCACCGTCGCCTCGTCCATCTCGACGATCTCGGGGATCAAGAGGATCTGCCGCTGCACGCCGTTCGCCGCCAGCGAGGCCTTCAGCCGCTCATAGACGATGCGCTCATGCGCGGCATGCTGGTCGACGATGATCAATCCGTCGCGGGTCTGCGAGACGATATAGGTCTCGTGGATCTGCGTGCGCGCGGCGCCAAGCGGACGATCGACCAGATCGCTGACGGGCTGGGACTCGATCCGCACGTCCGCGCTGGGCGCACCGACGTCGAAGGTGGCCTGCGCACGCTCGGCGAAAGCGGGTGCGGCCGATCCTTCGAAGGACGGCATCGGCGCGACTGGGGCGGACGGCGAAGCCCGCCAGTCCCAGCTTGCGGGACGCGGCGGCGTGAAGGCCGGCCGGAACGCGGACAACGCGCTCTCGCCGCTGTTGGCAGCGGTGCGACGCCCCTCACGCGCGAGACCTTCCTTCAGCCCGTGCACGATCAGCGCGCGGACCAGGCCGGCGTTGCGGAAGCGCACTTCGGTCTTGGCCGGATGGACGTTGGCATCGACCTCGCGTGGGTCGAGCGTAACGAACAGCGCCAGCACGGGATGCCGGTCGCGTGGCAAATAGTCGGCATAGGCTCCGCGCACCGCGCCGAGGATCAGCTTGTCGCGGACCGGGCGGCCGTTGACGAAGAGATACTGCCCGAGCGCGTTGGCCTTGGTCAGCGCAGGTGCAGCGGCATAGCCGGCGACGACGACGCCCTCGCGCTCGGCGTGGATCTCGAAGGCATGGCTGCGAAACTCAGCGCCCAGGATGTCGCCGAGCCGCGTCAGGCGGCCGGCGGCGCCGGGCAGCGCGGCAGCCCAGGTCACCGGTGCGCGCTCTTCGCCCGCGAGCGTGAAGGCGATATCAGGCCGCGCCATCGCGAGGCGCCTGACCACCTCGCGGATCGCTTCCGCCTCGGTGCGGTCAGTCTTGAGGAATTTCAGCCGGGCTGGCGTCGCATAGAAGAGGTCGCCAACCTCGACGCGGGTGCCATGCGCCAGCGCCGCCGGCATGATCTCGGACTTCTCGCCGCCCTCGACCGTGAGCGCCCAGGCGTGCGGCTCACCCGCATGCCGGGTGGTGATGGACAGTCGTGCCACCGAGCCGATCGAGGGCAGCGCCTCGCCGCGGAACCCGAGCGTGCGGATTTGGAGCAGATCCTCGTCGTCGAGCTTGGAGGTGGCGTGGCGCTCGACCGCGAGCGCGAGGTCTTTCGCGGTCATGCCGCCGCCGTCGTCGGTGATGCCGATCCGGCGCCGCCCGCCGCCATCGGTGAAGACGTCGATCCGGCTGGCGCCGGCATCGATGGCGTTCTCGACCAGCTCCTTGACCACGCTCGCCGGACGCTCGACCACCTCGCCGGCGGCGATGCGGTTGACGACCTGTTCTGGAAGCTGGCGGACGGGCATGAGGTTCTGATCTGGATTCGCGGACAGCGCTATTCTAGGCCGTGTTGCGTCAAAAGCATGTGTTGGGCAACAGCCGTGTGGCCGCCTGGGGAAGAGGGCTACCTATCGCATTGAAGACATTGAGCGTTCGAGAAAATTGCGCAGGCCGGCACCTGCCGACATCCGACGACGGTCCGGATTGTGAGGCGCCGGGCAGCGGTGTAGCATCGTGAAAAAATGGCAACAGGACGGGAGGACGCCATGTGCCATCTCTTCGCGCATCAGCCCCAACGCGATTACGAATCCCAGACCCGCTCCCTGCGGATCGATGGCCATTGCACCTCGATCCGGCTGGAAATGGCGTTCTGGGATACGCTGGAGGAGATCGCGGCCAGGGAGGCCATGAGCCTCGGCAAGTTCCTGACGACGCTCTACAACGAGGTGCTCGACCATCATGGCGAGGTCAACAATTTCGCCTCGCTGCTGCGCTGCTCGTGTCTGATCTATCGCTCGAAGAGCATGGCGACGGTGCCGGAGTTCAAGGCCACGGTGGCGCCGATTCTCGATGCGGCGGAATAGCTTCCGCACCTTCGGGGTCGTCCCGGCCTAGTGCGCAATTGCGCACGGGCGCCGGGACGACACCTTGAGTGTGGATACGCAATCCCTCCTCAACGTCGTCCTGGCGAGCGACGCCAACGTACGATCAAATCTCCTTCTTCTGCATCGCGCCCGCGATGTAGTCCGCCTGCCGGATCGCCAGCGCGACGATGGTCAGGGTCGGGTTGCAGGCCGCACCGCTGGTGAACTGGCTGCCGTCCGAGACGAACAGGTTCTTGACGTCGTGGCTCTGTCCGAACTTGTTGACGACGCCATCCCTGGGCTTCTCGCTCATCCGGTTGGTGCCGAGATTGTGGGTGCTCGGATAGGGCGGCGTCGGATAGGTCACGGTGGCGCCGACGGCGTCGTAGACCGCAGCGCCCTGTTTGTAGGCGTGCGCGCGCATCGCGAGATCGTTGGGATGATCGTCGAAATGCACACTCGCGACCGGCTGCCCGAACTTGTCCTTCACGCGAGGGTCGAGCGTGATGCGGTTGGTCTCCTGCGGCATGTCCTCGCCGACCAGCCACATGCCGGCCATCCTGGGATAACCGTCGAGCGCCGCGGTGAATGGACGGCCCCAGGCGCCGGGATTGAGGAACGCCGCCATGAACGGCAGCCCGATCGATAGCGTCTCCATCTCGTAGCCGCCGACGAAGCCGCGCTTCGGGTTGTTGGCGGCTTCATCGCGGATGATGCCGGCCATGGTTGTGCCGCGATACATGTGCACCGACTTCTCGAACACGGCATAGACGCTGCCGGTCATGTGCCGCATGTAGTTGCGGCCGACCTGGCCCGATGAATTGCCAAGGCCGTCGGGGAACATGGTCGAGGCGCTGTTGAGCAGCAGCCGCGGGCTCTCGATCGAGTTGCCGGCGACCGCGACGATGCGCGCCTTCTGGCGCTGCATCGCGCCGCTCTCGTCGGCGTAGACCACGCCGGTCACCTTGCCGCCGGCATCATGCTCGATCTTGATCGCCATGCTGCTCGGTCGCACTTCGAGATTGCCGGTCGCCTCGCCCTTCGGGATCTCGGTGTAGAGTGTCGACCATTTCGCGCCGGATTTGCAGCCCTGGAAGCAGAAGCCGATCTGCTGGCAGGCGCCGCGGCCGTCGCGCGGCTGGCTGTTGATCGCCATATTGCCGGTGTGCACCGTCTTGTAACCGAGCTTCTTGGCGCCGGCTTCCAGCACCTTGAAATTATTGTTGCCGGGAAGGCCGGGAATGCCGTTGGTGCGGGTCACGCCCATCTTGTTCTCGGCCTTGGCGTACCACGGCTCCATCTCGGCGAGCGTGACCGGCCAGTCCAGGAGATTGGCGCCGGGAAGGTTGCCGTAGGTGCTCTTCACCCTGAACTCGTGCTCATCGAAGCGCAGCGAGGCGCCGGCCCAATGGGTCGTCGAGCCGCCGACCGCCTTGACGATCCAGGCGGGAAGGCCGGAAAAATCCTTGGCGACGCGCCACGTCCCCGAGGTGGTGCGCGCATCGGTCCAGGCAAGCTGGGAAAAACTCTCCCACTCGTCGTTGACGAAGTCGTGGTTCTCGATGCGGGGACCCGCTTCGAGAATGACCACCTTGACGCCCTTCTGCGCGAGCTCGTTGCCCAGCGTGCCGCCGCCGGCACCGGAGCCGACGATCACCACAACGCTGGAGTCGTTCAGATCGAATTTTGCCATATGCGTTCTCCTGAACCGTTGGGGTGGGTCTCAAGCCTTCGGCAGCCAGTCGATGTCGGCGAAGCCACGGTTGATGTAGCCGCCGTGCTCGGCGGAGGAGCCCTCGTAGCCGAACCGCGGCCAGACCTCTTTCTGGTTGTAGAGCGAGACGATGAGGTCGCCGCGCACCTTCTGGAAGAAGTCGCTTCCCTCGATCTCCTTCAAGAGCACCACACGGTCGGCTTCCCATGGCACTTCGACATAGGGCACCTTGTGGCGATCCCGCGCATTCTGATCGAGCCGCGTGATGCCGTCGCTGATCAGCGACTTGACGGCGGGATCCTTCGCCGCCTTGCCGTCCCACGGCTTGACCGCGGTGATGTAATAGCTGTCGCCGAGCACGTCGTGCGGATAGATGTCGCGCGCGACTTTCAGCAGTGTCTTCATCGTCGCGGGCGAGAGTGCGCTGGCATCATCGGCCCACGCATCTTCGATGCTCACGGTGACGCTGGTCGCGACGGCTACGACCGGCACGGCGGTCGCCGCACCCTTGAGAAAGACGCGACGGCTGTGCTTGCTTCGACGATCGACTTCTCTCATGGCATTCCTCCGTGGATTTTTATGATTTGGACCTTTGTGTCAGCCGAACCGTCCGCCCCGCTGGATCACCTCGATCTTGTAGCCATCGGGATCGCTGACGAAGAAGAAGCGCGCCAGCGTCCTGCCGTCGTGCTTGAAATCGCGTAAGGGCCCCGGCGCGAGCTTCTCGCGCTCGAAGCGGGCATGCTCGGCCTCGAGATCCTCGACCACGACGGCGAGATGGCCGTAGCCGTCGCCGAGTTGGTACGGCGTCTTGCGATCGAAATTCACCGTCAGTTCGACCTCGAAAGGTGAGGAGGGGTGACGCAGATAGATCAGGGCAAAGTCCGCGAATTTCAGATGGTCTGCGACTTCGAGGCCGAAGGCACGCCGGTAGAAGTCGAGCGAGCGCGCCTCGTCGAGCACGCGGATCATGGAATGGACCGGCTTTGCCATTCAGTTCTGCCCCTTCAGGTAAGCGATGATGGCGGCGCGCGTCTCCGGCTTACCTTGCCGATAGGCCATGACGACACCGGGAATGACGGCTTGCGGATTGGTCAGCCAGGCGTCGAGCCGGGCTTCGTCCCAGGTGAAATCTGCGTTGGCGAGGCCTTGCGAATACCGAAAGCCTTCGACCTTGCCGGCGAGACGGCCCACGACCTTGAGCAGCGGCGGTCCCTGGCGCACCGGCTCCGACAGGTTCGTGGTGTGGCACGCCGCGCATTGTTGCTTGAAGAGTGTCGCACCGTCCGGCGGCTTTGCGGCCGGCAAAGGCATCTGTGCGTCGGCAACCCGCACCACCAGCACCATCGCGGTGCACAATCCCAGCACGAACGCGCGCATCGTCTAGAGCCGCCCATCGACATCAACCTGCGCAAACTCTAGGCGGCGTCAGATGGGCGGTGGTAGTAGCGGGCTGTTTCGCTGCGTGCGGAGATGCTCGTGATGCGCGGTGTTCCGCGCTGCCTTATATGCGGAGCACAATTCCGCGAAACCGCCGTCAAATCCCTAAACGATCACCACACCATGCGCATTGCATGACGATTGCGCCGCTTGAACTCTCGACGCGATGCAATGGCCCGGTGCAGATCAGCGGCGTGTGCGCCGCCGAGCCATTCGTCGCGAAAAAATCCAGGAGAAATGGATGAAGTTGGTGAAGACCTCGATGATCGCATGCGCTCTGTCGGCTCTCATTGCGACGCCCGTTCTCGCGCAAAGCGCGCCCCCCACCGCCAAACCGGGCGGCACCGTGCAGAGCAAACCCATGCAAGGCAGCACGATGGGCAGCGGCGACGAGGAGATGAATGCTCAGCCGGGCGCGGCGGGCGAGAAGACCGGCATGAAATCGACCAAAGGCACCAGGGGCACGGTCGGCACCACGGGTAGCGCTGCGCACAAGGGAACGGCCGACGATGCCACGACGGGCGGCGCAGCCCCTTCCAAGCGTTACTAGTCTCGCCGGTGAAACGGCAAAACTCCGGTCGCCCAGCGGCCGGAGTTTTTTTGCCGCGCTAATTAGTCGTCGAAGCGCCCGCCGCGTCCGGCCTTGACGTCGCTGCGGCGCTTCTTGCCCTCGAGCCGGCGTTGCTTTGAGCCAAAAGTCGGCTTTGTCGCCCGCCGCGGCTTTGGCCGCACCATGGCTTCGCGCAGCATCTCCGTGAGGCGGTCAATGGCATCCTGGCGGTTGCGCTCCTGGGTGCGGAAGCGCTGCGCCTGGATCACGATCACGCCGTCCTTGGTCATGCGCTGACCGGCGAGGCGGGCGAGCCGGATCGCCGCATCCTCCGGCAGGGTCAGCTTGCGCGCGTCGAAGCGCAACTGCGCCGAGGTCGCGACCTTGTTGACGTTCTGCCCGCCCGGGCCGGAGGCGCGGACAAAGCCGATCTCGATGTCGTCCTCGTCGATGACGAGATCGCGGGATATCCGCAGCATGATGGCACCATTCGTGATGTCCGGACATATCGCGGACGTCTGCGTTGGGCAATGGTGCTTGGTGGAAACGCAAATGGCCGGGCGAGCCCGGCCATTTCAGGACATCTGAGAGGGATGTCAGTTCGACTTCGTCGCCGGAGCCGCGGAGGGCTGCGCCGCAGCCTGGGGGGCGCGGCCCACGACGACGGTCAGGAGGCCCTGGCCCCAGAGGCGCTTGGCGGCGGCTTTGGCGTCGTCCAGCGTCACGGCGTCGACGATGGCGTTGCGCTTCTCGATATAGTCGATCGGCAGCTTGTCCTGCTGGTACTGCAGCAGCGCCTGGGCCAGCTTGGAGGAGGTATCGAGCGCCAGCATCTGCGAGCCCTTGAGGTAGGACTTGGCCTCGTCGAGCTCCTTCTGCGTCGGGCCTTCCTCGGCGATCCGGCGCACTTCCTTTTCAATGGCATCGATGGTGTCGCCGGCGCGGTCGGCGCGCGTGCCGGTATTGCCGATGAACACCGCCGAATGCTCCATCCAGAGCAGCGCTTCATAGACCGAATAGGCCAGGCCGCGCTTCTCGCGCACCTCACGATAGAGCCTGGACGACAATCCGCCGCCGCCGAGGATGTGATTGACGACATAGGCCGCCATGAAGTTGGGATCGCTACGCTTCACGCCCGGGCCGCCGAAGGTGATCACGGTCTGCGGCACGTCGAGCGTCACGAAGGCGCGTTGCGGCGGCTTTGCGGCCTCGACGTCGGGGACCGGCGTGAGGTTGGCCTTGGCGGGCAGGCTGCCGAAGGTGTGGTCGAGCAGCTTGCCGAGGGTCGCCGGATCGACGTCGCCGACGACTGCGATCTTCAGCCCGTCCTTGGCGATCACCCGTCCGACATAGTCCTTCATGTCGGCGATCGTGATGGTCGGCACGCTGTCGAGGTTGCCGTTGCTCTGCCGGCTGTAGGGATGATCGCCGAAGGCGACCTCCAGGAATTTGCGGCTCGCCAGCGAGGTCGGATTGGTGGTCTCGCGGCGCAGGCCCGAGACGACCTGCGAGCGGATGCGTTCGACATCGGCGGGGTCGAAATGCGGCGAGGTCAGCGCGCTCCTGAGCAGGTCGAAGGCCTCGTCCTTGTTGTCGCGCAGCATGCGCAGGCTGCCGCGGAAAGTGTCGCGGGTGGCGCTGAAGGAGAGCTCGATGGCGCGGCGGTCGAGCCGCTCGTGGAAGGTCTTGGAGTCGAGATCGCCGGAGCCTTCGTCGAGGAGATCGCCGACCAGGTTGGCGACGCCCGGCTTGTCCTTGGGATCCTGCGCCGAGCCGCCGGCAAAGGAATATTCCATGGCGATCAGCGGCACGGTTGCGTCCTGCACGAACCAGGCCTCGATACCACCCGGCGAGACCAGGTGCTGGATCTTTGCGGCCGCCTGCGATGGCGTGATGGCGGCGAGGGAAAGCGCAGCGCCCGTGACAAACGAGAAGGCAACGCGTCGAAGGAAGGGATAGGTCACGAACGCTTCTCCTCGCGCTTGGCGGCACTGGTGTCCTTGATCAGATAGCCCGTGACCGAGCGCTTCTTCTCGAGCCATTTCTGCGCAACGGCGCGGACCTGCTCGGCGGTGACCGCGCGGATGCGATCGGGCCAGCTCCTGATGTCCTCGATCGACAGGCCGGTGGTCAGCGCGCCGCCATACCAGCGTGCCAGCACCGCCTGGTTGTCCTGGGCGTAGATCGCTTCCGCGATGAGCTGGGTCTTGACCCGCTCCAGATCCTCGGCGCGGATCGGGTTCTGCGCGACATTGGCGATGACGCCGTCGACCGCCTGCTCGACCTCGGCAAAGCTGACGCCGGGTTTCGGTGAGGCAGAGATCGCGAACTGGGTCGGGTCGAGCGAGATGCTCGAATAGCTGGCATTGGCGGAGACCGCGAGCGGCTTGTCGACGACGAGGGCGCGGTAGAGATAGGAATTGCTGCCGCTGCCCATCAGCTGCGCCAGCACGTCGAGGGCGGCGCTCTCGCCGGCCGCGGCCGTGGTTGCCGAGGGCACGAGATAATAGCGCCGCATGCTCGGCTGCTCGACGCGCGGGTCGGCCAGCGTGACGGTGCGCGGGGCGGCGGGCTCCGGCTCCTGCGGACGGACTCGCCGCGCCGGGATCGCTGCTTGCGCCGGGATGGAGCCGAAATTGCGCTCGACCAGTGGGCGGATGTCGGCGGCCTCGACGTCGCCGGCGATCACCAGGATCGCGTTGTTCGGCGCATAGAAGCGGCGGTAGAAGGCGAGCGCGTCCTCGCGGTCGAGCTTCTCGATCTCCTGGTGCCAGCCGATCACCGGACGGCCGTAGGGATGATTGAGATAGAGCGCGGCCATGATCTGCTCGTTCAGCCGCGCGTCCGGATTGTTGGCGACGCGCATATTGTATTCTTCGAGCACGACGTCACGCTCGGGCAGCACGTTCTCGTCCTTGAGGATGAGGCCGGTCATGCGGTCGGCCTCGAACTCCATCATGGTCGGCAGCTGCTCTTTCGGCACGCGCTGGTAATAGTTGGTGTAGTCGACCGAGGTCGAGGCGTTCTCGTTGCCGCCGACGCGAAGCACGGTCTGGGAGAATTCGCCGACGGGGTGCTTCGAGGTGCCCTTGAACATCAGGTGCTCGAGGAAGTGGGCGAGGCCGGACTTGCCCGGCGTCTCGTCGGCCGAGCCGACCTTGTACCAGATCATCTCGGTGACGACGGGCGTGCGGTGATCGGGGATCACCACGACCTGCATGCCGTTGCTGAGCGTGAAGCTGGCGGGCGGGGCCGATGTGACCGTGGTCTGGGCAAGGGCCGCGCCTGATGTCAGGACACTGGTCGAAAGCAGCGCGGCAAGGAGGCAGGCAGCCGATCGGTTTGCGGACATCATGATCCCTAGTGAAAGGCCGAGGTCCGGATGTCCGGCTCGGACGGCACGGCATGCTACACCGTGCGGCTGAGGCTTCGCGTCACGAAGCAGAGAACTCAACGCGATGGCAAGTTACTGATCAGCAATTTATGCGCCTCGGCCGGCGTGCATGACTCGCCGGCGCGGGATTTCGGGTCTGTGGAACAGGAACGCTATTGTTCCTTGTCCTTGCCGGACATGATGTCGAAATAGGTCCGTCGCGACTTGTCCGGCCCGGCGCCATAGGCGTAGTTCGGAGACGGCGTCTGATAGCCCGGCGGCGGCTCGACCAGCGACTGGCGCGGCGGCTCCTCGGTGAATTTCTTTTCTTCGGTGGCGTTGCCGCCCTTCATCATATTCCACAGGCCGCCGGAAAAGCCGAGTTCGGCGGGGCTGAGTGACGGATTGCCGTTGGTGCCCGGCTGGATCGGGTCATTGCTTGTCCGGGGGGCTGCGGCGACCTGGCCGGCCTTCATCTCGGCGGGCGTCAGCTGTCGGGCGGCCTGCCAGTTTTCCGTTTCCTTGGTTGCCTTCTTGCGCGCGGCGATGGCTTCCTTGCGGCGCTTCTCCTCGGGGTCCTTGGGCCAGTTCGGCGCGGCCTTGGCCTGGGTCGCGGGAGGCGGCAGGTCGAGCTTGGGCGGCACGACCAGCGGCGAGCGCTCGCGGTATTCGATGCCGGGCTTTTCCATGCTCTTGGCGCCGATGCCGGACATCAGATTGTCGATGATCTTCTCTTCGAAGGTCATCCCGTCATCTTCATCGTCGTCGTCACCGGCGCGTGCTGCGCCGGCCGACATGACGAGGCCGATGCCGAGCGCGACGGCGGACAATCTCAACGCCCGCCAAAGCCCCAATCGGGGGTCTCGAACCATCGAAATGCTGGTCTTCGAGCTGCGCATTACTGTACCTGTTCCATATTGTGTCAGATCGCCGCTCGCACGCGGCAAACCCTCGCAAAGGCCGGGTTCCACCTGCCGGTCCGTATCGGCCGGGATCAGGGCGCTTTTGCGGCGGGTACCCCCAGGAAGGAATCATACAATAGCCCCGCCACCCCAGCAACGATGGCCACGTCGGCGAGGTTAAACACATACCAATTATAGGTATTTCCGCCGATCTCGATGTGGAGCAGGGCGAAATCGACCACCGCGCCATAGGCGAGGCGGTCGATGCCGTTGCCGATGGCGCCGCCGATGATGAGGCCCAACGAGATCGTGGCCAGTCGGGTGTGCGAGCGGGCCATCCAGATCGCCAGCGCGACCACGGCGATGGCCTTGACGGCCATCAGCGCGAGCTGCGCCGCCTGGCCGTCGTTCTGCAACCAGCCGAAGCTGATGCCGATGTTCCAGGCCAGCACCAGGTCGAAGAACGGCGTCACCTTGACCACGCCGCGACGGGCGAGGTCGAACCCGTTCAGCAGCCAGAGCTTTGAGGCCTGGTCCGCCACGAGGGTGACCAGGGCCGCGAGGATGCCGGCGCGGAGCGGGGTCATGGCCGCGGGATCAGACGCTCACGCCCAACGCCTTCCACTCGCGCAGCGCCTGTGCATCGCGCGGGGTGACGTCGGGATATTCAGCGTCTTCGCCGACCATTGGGGAGATCTTCCAGGAGCGGGCGCATTTGGTGCCGACCGCCTTCTCCACCACGACCGCGACACCGGGCACGGCATCGAGCCGGAACGCATCGGCGGGCGCCTCGCCTTCGCGCACCTCGTAATTCGAGGTGATGCAGATTTCGGCGAGGTCGACGTCGAACAGCGTCATCAGCATGTCCCGGTCGGCGACGTAGATCACCGGCGAAGCCTCCAGCGAGGAGCCGATGTTCTTGGCGGCGCGTTCGAGCTCGAGCGCGCCGGTGACGACACGGCGGACGTTGCGGATCGCTTCCCATTTCGCGGCGAGCTTGTCGTCGCGCAAGGCTTCGAGATCGGTCGGGAACAGCGTCAGATGCACCGATGGCTCGGCATCTGGCCGATACATGCGCCAGCTTTCCTCCGCGGTGAAGCTGAGGATCGGCGCCAGCCATTTCAGGACCGAGGCGCACAACAGGTCGATCGTCGTCAGCGCCGCCTTGCGCGTCGGCGACGACGGCGGATCGCAATAAAGCGTGTCCTTGCGGATGTCGAAATAGAACGCCGAGAGCTCGCTGTTCAGGAAAGCGGACAGGATCGCGACCACCGATTTGAAGTCGAACTCTCGATAGGCCTTGTCGACCGCAGCCGCGCGCACCGCGAGCTCGTGCAGCATCAGCCGTTCGAGCTCGGGCATCTCGGCAGGCGCCACTGCGTCGGCCGGCTTGTAATGATGCAGCGTGCCGAGCATCCAGCGCACGGTGTTGCGCAGCTTGCGGTAGGTCTCGACGGTGTTCTTCAGGATCTCGGGACCGATGCGCTGGTCGTCGGTGTAGTCGCAGGACGCGACCCAGAGCCTCAAGATGTCGGCGCCGGATTCCTTGATGACGGCCTGCGGCTCGATGGTGTTGCCGAGCGACTTCGACATCTTGCGGCCGTCCTCGGCCTGGGTGAAGCCGTGGGTCAGCACGACGTCGTAGGGCGCGCGGCCGCGGGTGCCGCAGCTCTCCAGCAGCGAGGAGTGGAACCAGCCGCGATGCTGGTCCGAGCCTTCCAGATACATCACCGTGTCGGTGCCGCCGTCGACCTTGCGCTTGATGCCAGCGAGCCCGGGAAACTGCACGGGGTCTTCGAGCACGAAGGCGTGCGTCGAGCCGGAATCGAACCAGACGTCGAGAATATCGTCGACCTTCTGCCAGTCTTCATTGGCCCGTGCGCCCAGGAAGCGCTCGCGCGCGCCCTTCGCGTACCAGGCATCGGCGCCTTCCTGCTCGAAGGCATCGCCGATACGGGTGTTGACGGCCTCGTCCTGGAGGATCTCGGCGGAGCCGTCGCCCTTCTCGCGCACGAACACGGCGATCGGGACGCCCCAGGCGCGCTGACGCGAGATCACCCAGTCGGGCCGCGCCTCGATCATGCCGTTGATGCGGTTCTCGCCTGACGGCGGCACCCATTGCGTCACCGAGATCGCGTGCAGCGCGCGGGCGCGCAGCGTGTCGCCGCTCTTGGTCTTGCCGCCCTGCGCCACGTCCTTGTCCATCGCGATGAACCATTGCGGCGTATTGCGGAAGATCACCGGCTTCTTGGAGCGCCAGGAGTGCGGATATTGGTGCTTGAGCCGGCCGCGCGCTAGCAGCATGCCTTTTTCGACGAGCGCCTTGATCACGGCCTCGTTGGCGTCGCCCTTCTCGCCCTTGTCGTTGATGACGCGCTTGCCGGCAAAGCCCGGCGCATGATCGGTGTAGGCGCCGTTCTCGTCGACGGTGTAGGGGATTGCCGTGGTGATGCCGCGCGCATCGAGCTCGCGCGCCTGCGCCATCCAGGCATCGAAGTCCTCGCGGCCATGGCCGGGCGCGGTGTGCACGAAGCCGGTGCCGGTGTCGTCGGTGACGTGGTCGCCGGGCAGCAGCGGCACGATGAAGTCGTAGCCGCCGGCAAGACCCTTCAGCGGATGGGCGCATTCGATCGCGTCCATGGTGTCGCCGGGCACGTCGCGCACCTTCTCGAAGGCCGTCACGCGCGCCTGCTTGAAGACCTCTTCAGCGAGCGCGTCGGCGAGGATCAGGAGATCTCCGGTCCTGGCCCAATTGTCGGCGGGCGCGTCCGTCACCTTGTACAGGCCGTAGGCGATCTTCGGCGAGAACGAGATGGCGCGGTTGCCCGGCAACGTCCACGGCGTGGTGGTCCAGATCACGACGCTTGCGGTAGCGAGCGCACCGTGCGCGGGCGAGGTGACCGGGAATTTCACCCACACCGTATCGGAGGTGTAGTCCTCGTACTCGACCTCGGCTTCGGCCAATGCGGTCTTCTCGACCACGCTCCACATCACCGGCTTGGAGCCGCGATAGAGCGTGCCGTTGGCCGCGAACTTCATCAGCTCGCGCGCGATCTGGGCTTCGGCCGGGAAGCTCATGGTGGCGTAGGGATGGTCCCAGTCGCCGATGACGCCGAGGCGCTTGAACTCCTCGCGTTGCACGCCGAGCCAATGCGTGGCGTAGGCACGGCACTCCCGGCGGAAGTCGATCATCGCGGTGGAGTCGCGGAAGTCGGGCTTCTGCTTGCCCTTCTTGCGATAGTGCTCTTCCTCGACCTTCCATTCGATCGGCAGGCCGTGGCAGTCCCAGCCGGGCACGTAGTTGGAATCGAAGCCGAGCATCTGCTGGCTCTTGGTGACGAGATCCTTGAGGATCTTGTTCAGCGCGGTGCCGATATGGATGTTGCCGTTGGCATAGGGCGGGCCGTCATGCAGCACGAACTTGGCGCGGCCTTGGGCAGCCTCGCGCAGCTTCTCGTAGAGACCGATCTCGTACCAGCGCTTGAGGATCTCCGGCTCGCGCTGCGGCAGGCCGGCGCGCATCGGGAATTCGGTCTGCGGCAGGAACAGGGTCTTCGAATAGTCTTTGGCTTCAGACTTGGGGGACTTTTGCGGCTTTTCGGACATGAGGCTGACTGGCTCGGAAGGGCGCGGGAACGGATGGCGATGCGGAATCGCGGGGTGAAACGACAAAATCCCGGTCTTGCGCCGAGCCGAAGGCTCAGGCGGAAGCCGGGCCGCTAATCCCTATGATGCGCCGCGCAAACATGGGCCCTCCATAGCAGGGGGCCAAGGGAAGCGCAAAGGTTCGGGGAAGCCGGGTTCGGGCTCAATCGATGGTGCCGAGCCGCGGAAATGCGTCCGGGGCGGCGGCCAGGATGGCGCGGGCACGGGCGGAATCGTCGTCCATCTGGCGGATCAGGGCCTGCAGATTGTCGAATTTCAGCTCCTCGCGGATGAAGCCGACGAAGGCGCAGTCCAGAGCCTGCCCGTAGAGGTCGCCCTTGAAGTCGAACAGGAAGATCTCGAGCAGCGGGGCACCGTTATCAAAGGTCGGGCGGCGGCCGAAGCTTGCCACCCCGTCCAGCCGCTCAGGCCCGCGGCCGACGCGCACCGCATAGATGCCGTGCTTCAGTCCGCAATTGGCGTCCAGGCGGATGTTGGCGGTGGGATAGCCGAGATCGCGGCCGCGCTTTTCGCCGTGGATGACCTCGCCGGTGACGAACCAGGGCGCGCCGAGCATGGTGGTGGCTTCGCCGAGGAGGCCTTCGGCGAGTGCGATCCGGATGGCGCTGGAGGACACCGGCCGCTCGTCGATATCGACATGGGGCTGCACATCGACCTCGATGCCGAGGCGGGGCGCTTCGTTGACCAGAAGGCTCGGCGAGCCGACCCGTCCCTTGCCGAAATGGAAGTCATAGCCGACCGCGATCCCGCTGACGCCGAGCCGCCCGATCAGGTCATGGTGAATGAAGTCTTGCGCGCTAGTTCCGGCACGGGCCTTGTCGAAGGTCATGACCACGGCGCCGGCAAGCCCGGTGCCGGCCAGAAGCCGCAGCTTGGCCCGCTCGTCCGTCAGGCGGAATTGGGGGGTGTTGGGGCTGAAAAACCGCCGCGGATGCGGCTCGAAGGTCAATGCCAGCGCGGGGCGGCCCTGCGCCCGGCCCATTTCCAGGGCTGCGGCGATCACGGCGCGGTGGCCGAGATGAACCCCGTCGAAATTGCCCATGGCGACCACGGCACCCCTTGGAATCGCGGAGACCGGCGTGGTGTCGCGGATAATGGTAAAATGCGGAGCCATCAGGGGAATTCTCAAACCGGCAGGACCGGGCGGGACCGTGGCGCGACCGGCTGGATGAAGTCAAGCGGGAGGGAGGCGGCCGGATCGAACGCGATTTCAGTTCTTGGCGGGCGTCCCCAATTAACGCGCTGTTTAACGCCTTGGTGCTAGTCCTTGAGCGTGGAACTGCCGGGGCTCCAGCTTGGGGCAGTTCCGATCGTAATATTCCTGGGTTTGCGTTGGGGGAGTCGAGATGGCGGTTGATTTGTCGATGCCGGTTCTGGTGGTGGACGACTACAGCACCATGATCCGTATCATCAGGAATCTGCTGAAGCAGCTTGGCTTCGAGAACATCGATGATGCCAGCGACGGTTCGGCAGCACTGAACAAGATGCGCGGCAAGAAGTACGGGCTCGTGATCTCCGACTGGAACATGGAGCCGATGACGGGTTACGACCTGCTGCGCGAAGTGCGCGCGGATCCGAACCTCGCCACCACGCCCTTCATCATGATCACCGCGGAATCCAAGACCGAGAACGTGATCGCGGCCAAGAAGGCCGGTGTGAACAACTACATCGTCAAGCCGTTCAACGCGGCGACGCTGAAGACCAAGATCGAGGCGGTCTTCCCGGACATGGCGAGCGCGTAAAGCGCCGCCTGATCCAAACACAGCCTTCTATAGAGATCGTCATGCCCGGGCTTGTCCCGGGCATCTACGTTCTTGGGCGTTGGAAGCAAGTCGTGGATGGCCGGGTCATAGGCGAGCGGAAGCGACGCCGTCCTTCGGACGGCTGTGCCCGGCCATGACGGTGTTGAGAGCTAAGCAATTGGTCTAAGCCGGCGTCAGTTCACGCCCAGCCGTCACCACTTCAATTCGCGCATCAGCGCCTTCGGCGGGTGGCCGAACAATTCCATCACCGATGCCGGGTCGAGCTGGTCGAGGCCCTCGAACTCCTCGGCATGGATGCCGCGGGTGACGAACAGGCAGTCGATGCCGAATTCGCGCGCGCCGGTTAAGTCGGTGCGGACGGAATCGCCGATCGCCAGCACTTTCTTCCGGTCGATCGGATGGCCCTGGCGTTCACCGGCGAGTGCCATTGCGCGCTCATAGATCGGCCGGTGCGGCTTGCCGTAGAAGATCACCTCGCCGCCGAGCTCGCGATAGAGCTCCGCGATGGCGCCGGCGCAATAGATCAGCCGGTCGCCGCGCTCGACCACGATGTCGGGATTGGCGCAGACCAGCGTCAGCTTGCGCTCGCGCGCCTTCAGCATCATGCCGCGATAGTCTTCCGCCGTTTCGGTCTCGTCGTCATAGAGGCCGGTGCAGACGATGTAGTCGGCTTCCTCCAGCGGCGCGGTTTTCGCGTCGAGCCCGCGATAGATCGAGTTGTCGCGCTCGGGACCGAGCCAGAACATCTTGCGGCCGGGATGCTCGGCGACATAGAGCCGGGTCAGGTCGCCGGACGAAACGATGGCGTCATAGGTCTCGTCGGCGACGCCGAGCTTGCGCAACTGCCGCTGCACGCTATCGGCCGGGCGCGGTGCGTTGGTGATCAGGATCACCGTACCGCCGCGGCTGCGATAAGTGTGCAACGCCTCGCAGGCTTCCGGGAAGGATTCGAGGCCGTTATGGACCACGCCCCAGATGTCGCTGAGCACGACATCGACACCGCCCACGAGCTCGCGCAGGCTTTCGGCGAAATGCAGTGTGGTCATGATGCGCAGCGTCGATCAGATGCGGCGCGCGAGCGCCGCGTTGCCGGTGATGCGTTGTGCCGGAGCGGCTGACGTCGCGCCAGATGTCGCGCCTTGGCTGGGGGGAGCGGAGCCATTGGATCCCTGAATGTCCTGCGCCTGGTTCGGCGAGGCCCCGCCGGTAGCAGATGCCCCCTCAGGCCGCAATGGCCGGGGCGGCGCGAACAGGAAGCCCTGGCCGAACCGCACGTCATAGTCGAGCAGGTCCACGACCGCGCGCTCGCCTTCGATCCTTTCGGCGATCAGGTCGATGCCGAAGCGGCCGAGCAGGTCGGAGAGGTCGGAGGGATGGATGTCCGAGGCCGAGGCCTGCCGGGGGTCGAGCAGCAGGGTGGCCGGCACCTTGATGAAGCGGACG
Source organism: Bradyrhizobium sp. Rc3b (assembly GCF_900114915.1). Classification (GTDB taxonomy): domain Bacteria; phylum Pseudomonadota; class Alphaproteobacteria; order Rhizobiales; family Xanthobacteraceae; genus Bradyrhizobium. The sequence goes on along the minus strand of NZ_FOUS01000005.1, from coordinate 108,934 downwards.
CCGCGGTCGGCCAGCTCGCGCGGCTCGATGCGCAAATCGGTGACATGGTCGATCGAGAAACGGAAGCCGCGCTGAGCGAGCGCCGCGAGATTCTCGGTCTCGGCCGGGCCGAGATTGCGGAAGGTCGATTGCTTGAACTCCAGCACCAGCGAGGGCGCCAGCGCCCGGTTGGCTTCGAGGAAGTCGAGGCATTGCGCGAAGGTGGTGGAATTGCCGAGCGTTGAGGCCGCGACGTTGCAGAACACGCCGACGTCCTTGTTGCGCACCATCAGGCGCCGCAGCACCTGCACACAGCGCAGCATCACCATGTTGTCGATGCGCCCGATCAGGCCGGACGCCTCCGCGATGCTGATGAACTCCTCGGCGGCGATCAGCTGGTCGCGCTCGTCACGAAGTCGCGTCACGGCTTCATAGAACCGCACCTTGCGTTGCGGCAGCGTCACCATCGGCTGCAGGAAGATGTCGATGCGGTTTTCGTCGATCGCGTTGCGCAGCGCCGCCAGCAACTGGGTCTGGTTGCGCCCGTTGACGGCCGGAACCGGATTGGCGGCCTGGGTCTGGATCGCCGGTGCCGGTCGTGACGGTGGTGCGGGCAGCGGAGGCGGGGCAGGCCGCTCCTCGAACGGCGCAATCAGGTCGATTGGCGCCTCCGGCTCCAGCCTGGCGATCGGAGCGGGAGCCGGCGCTGGCGCATTGCCAGCCAACAGATCCTCATGGGTCGATACGGTGGTGGCGAGCTGCCTGACCAATCCGCCGAGCTCGTTGATCTCGCCGACCACCGACTGGATGCGGTCGGAGTTGGTCGAATTGGACGAGGCGATACGGCCCTCGATCGCGGCCAGGCGGCGACCGAACTCCGCCACCTGGCGGGCGAGGTCGGCGGTGCCGCGCGACAAATCGGCGATCTGGCCGCCGACGTCGCTGCGGTCGCGCAGCCGCATCGACACCGCGTTGTAGAGGATCAGGAAGGTCAGCGCGGTCAGCGCCACGATCGCGGATTCGGTTCCGCTGATGCCGGCGACGGCGTAGAGCACAAGCCCGAGCGAGGCCGCGACCAGTACCATGCAGATGGCGATGAAGATCGTCGAAATGCGAATCATGCCGCGCGTTACGCCTCAAAGAGCTGACTGCCTCACCCGGGAAAACACGGGTCACTGTGCGAACCCGTCACGCCTCATGCTCCCCCAAGCTGCATGAGCTTATCATCATTGTTGATTCGAGGGGATAGCGGCTCGTTCCCGGGCGCGGTCAGGCTGGCGCGGCGGCTCCCACCGTGTCGGCCGAGACGGCGTCGCGGGTGCCGAGCGGCTTGGGTGGCCCCGCGGTCGTGTCCTTCAGCGTCTGCCGTTCGAGCTCCGAATTCAGCTCGGCGCCGAACATGATGACGATCGCCGACATCCACATCCAGGTCATCAGGCCGATTGCCGCGCCGAGCGAGCCGTAGGTCGCATTGTAATTGGCGAATTCCGAGAGATACCAGGACAGCAGCGCCGAGCCGGCGATCCAGAGGATGGCGGCGATCACCGCGCCGAGGCTCAGCCATTGCCAGCGCGGCGCATCGCGGCTGGGCGCGAAGCGGTAGAGGATCGCAAGCGCTACCAGCAGGATGAGGAACATGAGCGGCCATCGTGCCAGCGCCACGATCAGCTTGCTTTCGGGCGCCATGCCGAGATGATTGAGCGCCAGCGGAAAGGCAACGACAACCCCCACCATCACCAGCAGTGCCACGATGCCGCCGACCGTGAAGGCCAGCGAGACCATGTTGAGCCGGATAAAGCTGCGCTTCTCGCGTTCCTCATAGGCCACATTGAGGGCATCGAAGATCGCCTTGACCCCCGCATTGGCGCTCCAGATTGCCAGCAGAAGGCCGAGCAGGAACGTGGCACCGAGCGTGGTATTGCCATGCGAGACCACGCGCGCCACCTGGTCCTCGACGATCTGAAACGAGCCCTCGGGCAGCATCGTTGCAAGCGTCTGCAGATTGGCGCTGATTGTCGCGGGATCGGCGAACAGGCCGTAAGACGAGACCACCGCCGTGACCGCCGGGAAGACCGCGAGCAGCCCGAAGAACACGACGCCGCCCGCGGTCGCCAGCAGGCGATCCTCATCGATGCGCTGATAGGTCCGCCAGAAGATATCCTTCCAGCCCTTCCAGGGGATCTCAAACGGGCTCTTGGCGCGGCGGCCATGGCCGGGCTGCACGGCCGCGCGCGCGGGATGCGTTTCCGGTGAATTCGCCTCGCCTTTGCGATGGTCTTGCGGTGGCCCCGATGGGACCAGGTCCCTGTCCTGAAAGTAGCGCTCCGCCGTCAGCACGAAGACGGCCGTCGCCGCCACCAGCAGCCAGGAGTCGATCTGTTCGGAGCGCCGCACCAGCATTTAAGCGTCCAATCTCCGGCCGTGACGCCGGCGGCGCGCTGCCGTGAACCCTGCCAACCCAATCGCGGCGAGCATCAAGCCAAGCTGCACGGGTCGGTTGGTGCGAACGGGCCGGGCTCTTGCGCCATGGCGGCGCTCGCCTGGTGCGAGCGGCGCAAGGGGAATCGTGGTCGCAACCTCCTTCACGGCCTCCTTGACCGTTCCGCGCGGGATCCGCGGGGTCGCGATCGCAACGCGCAACCGGCTGGCCAGCGGCACGATCGGCTTGGCTTTGCGCTTCATCTGCGCCATTGCCACGCCCGCGCAGACCGCCGCCAGCACCAGCAGCACGCCGCCGACGGCACCGAAACCCCAGAACTGCCCGTAGTTGATGGCGACCCAGCGGTACAGGGCGATCAGCCCGACGAAGAATGCCGCGATCACGAACAGGCCCGCGACCGCAAACAGCCCGCCGGCCACGGCGTAAGACGTCACCTTGCCGGTCGCCTGGCTGGTCTGGTCACGCAGATAGGATTGAGCGGCGCGTTTGACGTGGTTGAGCTTCAGCGCCATGCCGGCGCGCAGCAATTCGCCCGATGGCGCGAGCATACGGACATCCTCCGAGAGCGAGAAAATTCGTTCGGGGGATGAACGTGGCGGAATTTGACTTGTTCCGACGGAGCTCCGTCCGTCGTGGTGAATCAGGCGAGATCGGCGGCCGCGATCCAGAACACCTCGCCCTCGGAGTCTTCGGTGTCGAGCCAGAGCAGCGGCAGTTCCGGAAAGGCCTCGTCGACCAATTCGCGGCCGCGGCCGATCTCGCAGATCAGTCCGCCGTCCGGGGTGAGATGATCGGGCGCCTCAGCCAGGATGCGGCGGACCACGTCGAGGCCGTCGGCGCCACCGTCGAAGGCGAGCTTGGGTTCGGCCCGGCACTCAGGCGGCAGTGCGGCCATGCCTTCTGCGTCGACATAGGGCGGGTTGGTGATGATCAGGTCGTAACGCGCATCGCCGAGCGGAGCGAACAGATCGCCGCGATACAGGCTGATCCGGTCCTCGAGCCCGTATTCGCCGACATTTCGCGTGGCGACCTCGAACGCTCCCTTCGAGATATCGACGGCATCGACGGCGGCGTTCGGGAAATGCTGCGCGGCGAGGATGGCGAGGCATCCCGATCCCGTGCAGAGATCGAGCACGCGCTCTACGCCCGTAGGGTCGTCGATCAGCGATCCGGCCTCGCCGTCGCCGCCAAAATGCGAATCCAGCAGTTCGCCGATGAAGGAGCGCGGAACGATGACGCGCTCGTCGACATAGAAGGGCAGGCCACGCATGTAGATCTTGTTGACGAGATAGGCGGCCGGTTTGCGCGTGGTCACGCGCTGGTGGATCAGATCGAGCACGGTCTTGCCCTCGGCGGCCGTGACGCGCGCGTTGGCAAAGCTTTCGAGCTGTTCGGGATGCAGATGCAGCGCCTCGCAGACCAGGAAGGCGGCTTCGGCGACCGGATCGGTCGTGCCATGAGCAAAGGCGAGTTTTGCTTCAACGAAGCGGCTCACCGCGTAGCGGACATAGTCGAGCAGCGTGAGAAGCTCGCCGCGTCCGACTGTCGCGAGCTTCGGCGCGGCGCGGCTGCGCGCGGTCTTTTTGGATGCTCTTGCCATCAGGATTTGGTCCAGCGTGCGGCGGCCTCGTCGTCACGGGCGTGGGCCTCGACCCAGCCGGTGCCGGTGGCGCTCTCTTCCTTCTTCCAGAACGGGGCGCTGGTCTTGAGGTAGTCCATCAGGAACTCGGCGGCATGGAATGCGGCCTGGCGGTGCTGCGAGGCGGTCAGCACCAGCACGATGTTCTGGCCCGGCATGAAGCGGCCGACGCGATGGATCACGGTGACGCCGTTCAGCGGCCAGCGCGAGGTCGCCTCGTCGGCATGGCGCATGATCTCTTCCTCGGCCATGCCAGGATAGTGCTCGAGCGTGAGCGCGGCGACCTTGGCGCTGTCATCGTCCGCGCGGCAGATGCCGGAGAAGCTCACGACCGCGCCGATGTCGGTCCGGCTCTTGGTCAGGACCGCGATCTCGCGCGCGATGTCGAAATCGTCTTCCTGAATACGGATGGTGACAGGGCAGCTGGCGGCTGGGGAAGACATGGCCTAACCGCCGGTCATCGGCGGGAAAAACGCGATCTCGCGGGCGCCCGCGATCGCGGCATCCGATTTGACATGAGCGTGGTCGATCGCGGTGCGGATCACCTTCGGCTTCTCGAACGCGTAGGCATAGGCCTCGCTCTGGCCGGACAGCCAGGCGATCAACTCCTCGACGGTGCGCACGGTCGCCGGCGGCTCGATGGTCTCCTCCGCCTTGCCGACGCGCTCGCGCACCCAGGCGAAATACTTCACCTTCATCCCTCGTCCTCCTTGATGAGGTGATGGATGCCGGCGCGGAAATAATCGTAGCCGGTATAGATGGTCACGATCGCCGAGGCCCACAGCAGCGCGAGGCCAATCATCGAGACGACGGGCACCACCTCGTCGCCGGCCGGTCCTGCGAGCAGGAAGCCGATCGCGACGAGCTGGACCGTGGTCTTCCACTTCGCAAGCTTGGTCACGGGCACGCTGACCCGGAGCGCGGCGAGGTATTCGCGCAGGCCCGAGACCAGGATCTCGCGGCACAGGATCACGATGGCGGCCCACAGCGACCAGCCATGGATGATGCCGTCGGCGGCCAGCATCAGCAGGCACGAGGCGACCAATAGCTTGTCGGCGATCGGGTCGAGCATCCGGCCGAACGCCGATTGCTGATTCCAGATCCGCGCGTAATAGCCGTCGAGGTAATCGGTGACCGCGGCCGCGATGAAGAGGGCGACCGCCACCCAGCGCAGCCAGAGCGGCTGATCCAGAATCGACTGCGCATAGATGCATCCGACGACGACCGGGATCGCGGCGATCCGGCCATAGGTCAGGATGTTGGGGAGGGACATCGCGCGGCTGGTCGTCCCTCGTGTGGTGGCGATGTTCATCCGTCCTACCAATACCGCTGCTGCCTGAACGTCAACCGTCCCGCACCCCAAATGAGGTGCGGACACGACGATCATATGACTGCGGTCCCCCTTTAATTCATCCCGGCTGGGGATGGAAATACTCGAAAATCCTGCGCGCACTCTCGGCACTGACCCCCGGAACCTTGCCGAGATCGGCGATCGAGGCCCGTTCGATCTCCTTCAGGGTTCCGAAATGATGCAGCAAGGCACGTTTGCGTGACGGGCCGATGCCCGGAATCTCCTGCAAACCGGCCTCGCGGATGTCCTTCTTGCGCAGCTTGCGGTGGGAGCCGATGACGAAGCGGTGGGCCTCGTCGCGCAGCCGCTGGATGAAATAGAGCACGGGATCGCGCGGCTCCAGCTTGATCGCCTCGCGCTCGGGCATGAACAGGGTCTCGCGTCCGGCATCCCGGTCCGGCCCCTTGGCGACCGACATCAGCGACACCTGGGTCAGGCCGAGATTGGCGAAGATCTCGCGAACGGCGTTGAGCTGGCCGCGGCCGCCGTCGATGATGACGAGATCAGGCCATTGCGGGAAGTCGTCGTCCTTGGCTTTGGTCGCACCCTCCTCGGGCGGGTTGATCAGGCGCTTGAAGCGCCGCTCCAGCACCTCGCGCATCATGGCGAAGTCGTCGCCCGGCGTGATCCCTTCCGACTTGATGTTGAACTTGCGGTACTGGTTCTTCACGAAACCGTCGGGGCCGGCGACGATCATGGCGCCGACCGCATTGGTGCCCTGGATGTGGCTGTTGTCGTAGACCTCGATGCGCTTGGGCGAATGGGGCAGGCTCAGCGTCGTGGCGATGGCATCGAGCAGGCGGCTTTGCGTGGCGGTGTCCGCGAGCTTGCGGCCGAGGGCTTCGCGCGCATTGGTCAACGCGTGGGCGACGAGTTCCTTTTTCTCGCCGCGCTTGGGCGCGGTGACCTCGACCTTGTGGCCGGCCTTGATCGACAGCGCATTGGCGAGCAGCTCGCTTTCCTCGATCTCGTGCGAGAGCAGGATGTTCCTCGGCGGCGGCTTGTCGTCGTAGAACTGGGCGAGGAAGGAGCCGAGCACCTCTTCCGGGGTGTACGTCTTCTCCGCGCGCGGAAAATAGGCCCGGTTGCCCCAGTTCTGGCCGGTGCGGAAGAAGAACACCTCGACGCAGGAGAAGCCGCCCTCCTGATGGATGGCGAACACGTCGGCCTCCTCCACCGTGCGCGGATTGATGCCCTGCTGCGACTGGATCGCCGACAGCGCGGCGAGGCGGTCGCGGTAGAGCGCGGCGCGCTCGAACTCGAGCTCACCGGACGCCTTCTCCATCTCGCCTGCAAGCTCCTGCTTCACCGCATGGCTCTTGCCGGACAGGAAGTCACTCGCCTCGCGCACCAGGGTGGTATAGCCGCCGAAGTCGATCTCTCGGGTGCAGGGGCCGGCGCAGCGGCGGATCTGGTAGAGCAGGCAGGGCCGGCTGCGGCTCTCGAAGAAGGAATCGGTGCAGGAGCGGATCAGGAAGGCGCGCTGCAGCGCCGTGATGGTGCGGTTGACTGCGCCGGCGGAGGCGAAGGGCCCGAAATAGCGCCCCGGCCGGCTCTGCGCGCCGCGATGTTTCAGGATCTGCGGCGCCCAATGGTCGCCGGTGATCAGGATGTAGGGAAACGATTTGTCGTCGCGCAGCTGCACGTTGAAGCGCGGCCGCAGCTGCTTGATGAGGTTGGCTTCCAGCAGCAGCGCCTCGGTCTCGGTGTTGGTCGAGACGATCTCCACGGTCACCGTGGCCGCGATCATGCGCAGGATGCGGGCCGGCTGCGGTGCATTCTGGCGCGCATAGTTGGAAAGGCGCTTTTTGACGTTCTTGGCCTTGCCGACATAGAGCACGTCGGCATTCGCATTGAGCATGCGATAGACGCCGGGCGAGGTCGGGGCGAGCCGGACCGCGCGTTCGATCGCCTCATGGCCAGTCGCCAGCGGTCCTTCGCCGACGGCGCCGCTCTCTTCCAGGATATCGGGCAGCCGCGCATCGTCCTCGTCATCGCCGCCGCTGGTGGCGGGATCGAGGTCCGGAGGCGTTTCGGCTGGGACGTCCGGCACGGCGCCACGCACGGGTTTGCGCGCGCGGTCTTCCGGATTGTCGGTGGAATCGTGAACCATGGAGCGAATTTAGGCGCTGGGGGTGCCGATTTGAAGTTCCGGCCGTGCGGCACGCACAGGATGGCGGCGCAGTTCCCGGTAACGCTTGCTTAAGCCTGTTAACAGCGCGGTAACCCAGCTTAACAGCCCTTTAACTTAAAACTCTCGATAAATCTTACGCGAAAAAGTGGTGGTTCCGTAACCATGCGTTTTGCCTCGCGCGGCGGCGCGGGGGCCGCACCGGTGACGGCAGTTGCGTTGGAGTTAAGTGATGAAGAGGCTCGTTGTGGGCGCAGCCGCGTTGGTTGCCGCCGGCTGGACAGCTTCGGCGGAGGCCGCCGACATGACTTACGGTCAGCGCGCACCCTATACCGTCAACCAGCCGCTCAACGCATATAGCTGGGCAGGCCCGTATCTCGGCGGCAACATCGGCTATGAATGGGGCTCGGTGGACAACAACCCCTCGAAGCCGTCGGGCTTCGTCGGCGGCGTGCAGGCCGGCTACAACTTCCAGAATGGCCCCTTTGTGTTCGGCGTCGAGGGCGACATCCAGGCCGCGGGTGCCGACGACACCTTCGCGCCGTGGAAATTCTCCAATCCGTGGTTCGGCACCCTGCGCGGCCGCGCCGGCTATGCCTTCAGCAACGTGCTGTTCTATGGCACCGCCGGCCTCGCCTTCGGCGAGCTGCGTGCGCAGACCTTCGGCTGGACGGAATCGCACACCACCGCCGGCTGGACCATCGGCGCCGGTGCGGAAGTCGGTCTGGCCCCGAACTGGAGCGCCAAGCTGGAATATCTCTACATCGATCTGTCAACGACACAGTTCGCAATTACAGGGGTGTCAAACGGCTATAGCGCCAGCGTTGTGCGCGCAGGCGTGAACTATCGCTTCTGATAGCTGAAGAAAAAAATACCGGACCACAACCTCCCGGCCGCTCGCGGCCGGGATTTTTTTGCCAAGTATTTTTGCGCCAAGTATTGCGCCGAATGTTGTGCGTCAGGCCCGCTAGGAGAGGATGACCAGATTGACCGCCTTCGGTCCCTTCCCCTTCTTGTCGGGTTCGACTTCGAAAGTAATACGCTGTCCTTCCGCAAGGTCCTTCAGTCCGGCCCGCTCCACAGCAGTAATATGTACGAAGACGTCGCGGCCGCCGTCGTCAGGCTTGATGAAACCGTAGCCGCGTTCGCCGTTGAAAAACTTGACCGTTCCCGTCATGGCCATCGGGAAACTCCCCCTCATTGCTCCTCCGCCGCGACGCAGACTCACGTCACGACATGACGGGGCACTACGGAGCCCGGGAGCTGGCCATCCTTGGGCGGACTTCAACGGTCCGGCCGGATCTTTCTTAGGCCTTCACTCCGCCGCAACCATTCGCGGAAGCGGAACGTAAAGCCAGTCACGGAAACAGCATAATACGGTTCTCTGCAGATTGACTACCGCTCCTGCATATTTTTCCCAAGAATGCCGGAGTGTTACGGGCTGGCTTTAAGGCTTGGGCACCTCCAATCGGAATCTGGCAGCACCACCTTGGCCGAGCGGCATTTCCAGCTCGGGCAGGATCGTCTTGAGCTCGCCCTGCAGCGTGTAGGGCGGATTGACGATCAGGAGCCCGGTGGAGGCGAGAGCTCCGCCATCGAGCTGAGGCGCGACGCTGAATTCGAGGCGCAGACAATTTCCCGGCGGTTTTGCTGCAGATGCGAGCCGCGCCACCGTTTGAACCAGTGTGTCGGTGGCGCGCCGAATCTTGGCCGGATACCAAATGACATAGATGCCGGTTGGCCATTTCGCGAAGGCGGTGGAGAAGGCTTCGCCCAGCCGCTCGAACTCGTCCTTGGCCTCGAAGGGCGGATCGATCAGCACGAGGCCGCGCCGCTCCTTCGGCGGCACGAAAGCCGGCAGCGCCATCCAGCCGTCGAGGTCGACCACGCGGGCCTGTTCGTCGCGGCGCAGCACGTCGATCAGCGCTTTTCGCGCCTTCGGCTCGAGCTCGCATGCGATGAGCCGATCTTGCGGCCGGAGCAGGCCGCGCGCAATCAAGGGCGAGCCTGGATAGGCCTTGAGCTCACCCTTGGGATTGAAGGCGCGGACGATATCGAGATAGGGTTGTACCAGCGCGAGGGTCTCGTTCGAGAGGCGCGCCTGCATCAGCCGCGCGATGCCGGTCAGCCATTCGCCGCCCCGGCGCGCCTCGTCGCTGTCGAGATCGTAGAGGCCGGCGCCGGCATGGGTGTCGATGACGCGGAACGCCCCCGGCTTGTCCTGCAGATAGGTGATGATGCGCGCCAGCACGATGTGCTTGATGACATCGGCGAAGTTGCCGGCGTGGAAGGCGTGGCGGTAATTCATGGCGAAGAGTTACGACATCACGCGCCGAAAGTAACTGCTGTCATTTCGGGCGGTGCATGGCACCGAGCGCGGAATCCATTTCGCCACGGCGCATGCTGCTGGATGGATTCTCAGATGCGCAAATGCGCATCATCGTTCGCGCTCCGCGCGCGCCCCCGGAATGACGGCGAACAAATCCTATCCGCCCCTGATCGGCGGCATCGTCACCTGATCGCGGCGGCAGGTGCGGCGTTCGATCTCGTCGCAAGCGCGGAATTGCAGGTCCTTGCTGAGGCAGATACGGACCTCGGACAGCCGCGTCCGGTTGCAGGTGACCGAGACGGCGGCATTGCTCAGCCCCGGATTGGCCTTGATGAAGGCTTCCTCGACTTCCGCCGGTGCCACGGTCTTGGCCTGCGACAAATCGAGATATTCGGCCGGGATCTTGATCGCAGCGCGCGCCTTGCGGATCGTCTCGAAATAGCTGCGGCCCTCGAGGCCCGAGCAGGTGCCGTGCTTGTCCCATTCGTTGAAGATCAGGCCCGGCGCCGGCATCAGATCAAGCATCGAGGAGACGATGCTGCGGTTCAGCCGCGGTGCGGGCCGCTGGCAATATTCCGGGAAGCCGTTCTCATATTGTGGCCACAGCCCATGCACCACGAAAGCGTAGGGCCGACCGCTGCACTGGATCTGCGAGCGGCCGCCACGCTCGGCGGCCTCCTCGCAGAACGAGGGCGACCACGACAGCGACAGCACATAGAAGTCGAATTCGCCGGGCGCGTTCTGCCGCTTGTCCTGGGCGTTCGCGCCACCGGCCAACAAGGCCAGTCCGGCGGCAAGGGTCAGGGAGATCACGAGACGGGAGAACGGATGCAATCTGGAATGAAACATGGCGACGCCCCTCAACTAGACTGTGCAAGGAAGCCTAGCAGGCGATAGGAACATTTCAAGAACAAAATTCGGGGCGGCCGCCGTTCGGCGCCTCGAGCGACCAATCAGGGCTTCCCAATCAGGGCTTGGCGGCGCGGCAGGCCGGATTGTAGGCCCAGTTGCGGTCGAGCCCGACCACGCACCACTCGACGCCGTTGCCATAGCCTGCGAAGCCGCCATCCTCGATGATCGAGAAGTGCACCTTGCGCACCTTGCCGTCATTGAGCATGGCCTCGCCGGTGCAATAGCGGCGGGGAATATTGTCGGACTGCCAGGGCCGGAATGCGGTCTCGCGAACGGCGGCGAAGCTGGTGATCCTCAACGAGGAATTCCAGAACGTGCTTTCCTTTTCCCAGAACTGGGTGGCGATGGTCGGCAGCGCCCGGTCGCAATCGGCGACGGCGCCGTCATAGCGCGGGCCGCTCAGCCAGAAGTTCAGCTCCAGCGGATTGGCGGCCCTGGCCTCACCGAGCGACATCGCTCCGAACATGAGGCCGAGCACGGCGGCATAGCGGAGCAATTTCAGGAAGGAAACGCGCATGGTCAATCCGGACAGCTAAGGTCTTGCGAAGGTTGGACGGTGCCGCGAAGGCCGGGGGAGGTCAAGTGCAGCGCGGCAACACTTCGCCAGGAGTTGACCACAACTTCGTGGTTGGCAGGCTTGGGTTCTTTCCACTTCCCTCCCGGCACCGTAAACTGCCCGCCAGCCAATTGGAGTGACGGGAATGCGAATCATTGCGGCCGCGGGTCTTCTCGCCAGCCTGGTTGTCTCGGGTATGATGGCGAGCCAGTCGGCGCGCGCTGACTATGTGCCGCCGTTCAAGGGCAATGACACCGGCGGCATCATCGCCTATTCAATGGCCACCCAGGTCGATGCGCGCCAGGCGGCGGTAGATCACTGCGCGCGCTACGGCAAGGTCGTGAAATTCCTGGCGGTGCAGGCCTATGAGGGCGGTTACATCTCGTTCTCCTGCCGCTGGGTGCCTTATGGCGCCGCCGACCAGCCGATCCGCACGCTCTATTGAGGCGTTGTCGTAACGCCGCACTCTCTCAGCCGGGAGCCTTTTCACATGACGCGCAAACTCGCTTTGCTCGGCTCGGCCCTTTGCCTCGTGGTTTCGGCAGGCGGTGCCTTTGCCGACGACCTGCCGGTGCGCAAGGCCGGTCTTTGGGAGATGAAGCTGGTCACATCAGGCTCGCCCGTGCCCGAGATGACCATGCAGCACTGCACCGACGAGACCGTCGACAAGGAGATGAGCAACAACGTCTCCCCGATGGCCAAGCAGATCTGCGCCAAGCAGGAGATCAAGAAGACCGCGACCGGCTATGTCAGCGATTCCGAATGCAGCGTCGCCGGCGTCAGCACGACCTCGCATGCCGAGATCACCGGCGATTTCAACTCGGCCTATACGGTGAAGACCTCCTCGCACGCACAAGGCGGTGTCGCCGGCGCTGCGGGGCGCGATACCACCATGACGCTGCAAGCCAAATGGCTCGGGTCCTGCAAGCCGGACCAGAAGCCCGGCGACATCGTGATGCCCGGCGGCTTCAAGATGAACGTGCGCGACATGGACAAGCTGAAGGCGCTGCTGCCGAAGTAGGGCTACGGCGGCTACACCGGTATCCTGACGCTCGCCCTTAGTCCCCCCATCGGGCTGTCGCCAAGCGTAATGTCGCCGCCATGCGAGCGGGCGATGTCGCGGGCGATGGCAAGGCCGAGGCCGGTGCCGCCTTCATCCTGGTTGCGGGCGTTGTCCAGCCGCAGGAACGGCTTGAACACCTCTTCGCGCAAATGCGCGGGTATGCCAGGTCCGTCGTCGTCGATCGTCACGGTCAAATAACGGTGATCGCGCTGGCCGGTGATGGCGATGGCCTTGCCGTAGCGCGCCGCGTTGGTGACGAGATTGGCGAGGCAGCGCTTGAACGAGGCCGGCTTCACCGTCACCACGGGCAGGCCATGGAAGGCGACGGTCGCGGTATGGCCGTGGCGCTCGGCATCGCTGCGCAGCTCCTCGAGCGCCTGCGCCATGTCGGTCGGCTGCGACTGCTCACCGGAATCGCCGCGGGCGAAGGCGAGGTAATCTTCCAGCATCATCGACATTTCGTCGACGTCCTTGCGCATGCCCTCGAGCTCGGGGCTGTCGCCGATCAGCGCCAGCTCCAGCTTGAAGCGGGTCAGGATGGTGCGCAGATCGTGACTGACGCCGGCGAGCATCGCGGTGCGCTGCTCCATGGTGCGCTCGATGCGCGATTTCATCTCGAGGAAGGCGACCGCTGCGCGCCGCACCTCGCGCGCGCCCCTTGGGCGGAAGTTCGGCGCCTCGCGGCCCTTGCCGAAGCTTTCGGCAGCGTCAGCGAGGCGCAGGATCGGCTTGATCTGGTTGCGCAGGAACAGCACGGCGACGATCAGCAGGATCGACGACGTGCCGACCATCCAGAACAGGAAGATCTCCGAGTTGGAGGCATAGGCGGCGCTGCGCTGCGCGAACACGCGCATCACGGCGTCGTCGAGCTGGATGCGGATCTCGACGAGATTGGAGCGGCCGACCGTGTCGATCCAGAACGAGCGCCCGATCTGGCGGCCGAGCTGCACGGACAGCGTCTGGTCGAGCAGCGAGAAGAACGGCTTTGGTCCCGGCGGCGGCATGTCGCCGGCGGGCAGGAAGTCGACCACGAGGCCGAGGCGCTGCTGCGCGATGCGGCGGATCTGGTCGCGATCCTTATCTTGCGGATAACCCTTGTAGACGTCGATCAGCGCGGCGATGTCCTGCACCACGGCGGCCGACAGTCGGCGCGTCACCGTGTTCCAGTGCCGCTCCATGAACACGAAGGCGACGACCGATTGCAGCACCACCATCGGCACGATCATGATGAGGAGCGCGCGGGCGTAGAGGCCGGTCGGCATCCAGCCCTTGAACGCGTTGCCCATCCAGCCATTGGCGGCGGAAACGCGGCCGGCGGCGCTTCGGAGCAGCGTCAGGCCGGTATCGATCGTGCTCATCGCTCGCGCTTCACTGATTTATGGCGAGGCTACCAGCCGGTAGCCGATGCCGCGCACCGCCTGGAGGAACAGCGGATTGGCGGGGTCGGTCTCGATCTTGCGCCTGAGGCGGTTGATCTGCACGTCGACGGCGCGCTCGTTGACGCTGCCGTTGCCGGTCAGCGCGCTGCGCGGCACGGTCTCGCCCGGCGTCTCCGAGAGAATGCGCAGCATCTCGCGCTCGCGGTCGGTGAGGTGGATGACCTCCTCGCCCTGGCGCAGCTCGCCGCGATCGAGATGATAGACGTAGGGACCGAACGCGATCTTCTCCACCGCCGTGGCTTGCGGCGGCGGAGCGGCGCGCTTGAGGATGTTGTTGATGCGCAGCGCCAGCTCGCGCGGCTCGAACGGTTTCGCCACGTAATCGTCGGCGCCGATCTGCAGGCCCTCGATGCGCGCTTCCGCCTCGTGTCGTGCCGTCAGCATCACGATCGGCACCGAGGAGGATGTCCGGATGAAGCGGGCCAGATCGAAGCCGGTCTCGCCGGGCATCATGACGTCGAGGATCAAGAGGTCGAAATGCAGGCCCTGCAGTTTCGAGCGTGCATCGCCGGCACTCGCGGCGGTGGTGACGCGGTAGCCCTCGGCGGCGAGGAAGCGCGAGAGCAGATCGCGGATGCGGCGGTCGTCGTCGACGAGCAGCAGATGCGGCGCGTCATCGGCCGGGCGTGCCGGCGGGCGGGCGAGAGTGGCAGCGAGCGTCACGGTCACTCCTTGGCGTCGTGGTTGACGGAAGCGAAGATCGTCTCGAGCACCTTGTCCGGATCGTCGCGATCGATCATCGCGCGCAGGAAGCGCTTGACCGTCTCGGCATCCTGCGGACCCATTTCGGCGAGCGCCTTGGTGATCCGCGTGGTCTGCAGACCGGCGAGCTTCTGCACCAGCGCCTCGCCCTTCGGCGTCGCGTAGAGCAGGCGCTGGCGGCGGTCATTGTCGCCGGTCTTCTGCACGATGTAGCCCTCGTCCAGCAGCTGCTTGAGCACGCGGCCGAGCGACTGCTTGGTGATGCGCAGGACGTCGAGCAGATCGGCGACCTTGAGACCGGGATAGCGGTAGACGAAGTGCATGACCCGGTGATGGGCCCGGCCGAAGCCAAAAGCCTCCAGCTCCTGGTCGGGGTCGCCGACGAAGTCGCGATAGGCGAAGAACAGTAGCTCGATGATATCCCAGCGCAAATTGCCTCCGTCGTCTGCGGCCGGCTTGGGCTCGGCGGCGTCGTGAGAGGAAGTCGCGAAATTTATGTCAGGCATATTGACGTATCTTGGGTTCAATGTTACAAAACGATCGACCAGCACGAAATTTTAGATCGTTTCGCGCGGGTGGCATCGAAGCAGGGCGGCTGGAGAGAGCCGGACAGGCGACGACGGCCGGATCAGATCTACCGTGCGATTGTCGAGCGGCGTTTCGGCAAAACATACTGGACTTCCGCCTTCCGCAAAAGCATGTCCTCGGCGATATGCTGGCCACGGAAACCGGCCGTAACAAGGCTGGCGGTGGTCCGGCCTAAAACCAATCAAGCCAGCCGGACCCGAAAGGGGCAGGCCGGCGCCAGAACGGCGTCGCCACCGGCAGCGGGAGGCAAGGACATGAGCATGAAATTCGACATCCAGCCCGCATCCAATCCGACGTCCGAGAAGGACCGCGTGGCCAAGCTGGTGGATCCCGGCTTCGGACGGGTCTTCACCGATCACATGGCGATCGTGCGCTACAATCAGGCCAAGGGCGGCTGGTACGAGGCGAAGATCGAGGCACGCGCCAACTTCCAGCTCGATCCGGCCGGCGCGGTGCTGCACTACGCCCAGGAAATTTTCGAGGGTCTGAAGGCCTACAAGCGTGACGACGGCGGCGTGAACCTGTTCCGTCCCGACGCCAATGCGCGGCGCTTCAAGGACTCGGCCGACCGCATGGCGATGGCGCAGCTGCCCGAGGACGTCTTCATCGAGGCGGTCGAGCAGGTCGTGCGCATCGACCGCGCCTGGATGCCGGGCGGCGAGGGCAGCCTTTACCTGCGGCCCTTCATGATCGCGAGCGAGACCTTCCTCGGCGTCAAGCCGTCGTCCGAATATATCTTCGCCGTCATCGCTTCGCCGGTCGGCTCCTATTTCAAGGGCGGTCCCGCGCCGGTGTCGATCTGGGTCTCGGAGAATTACACGCGCGCTGCCGTCGGCGGCACCGGGGCGGTCAAATGCGGCGGCAATTATGCCGCGAGCCTGCGCGCCCAGGCCGAAGCGATCCAGCATGGCTGCGATCAGGTCGTCTTCCTCGACGCGATCGAGCGCCGCTATATCGAGGAGCTCGGCGGCATGAACGTGTTCTTCGTGTTCGACGACGGCTCGCTCTCGACGCCGCCGCTCGGCACCATCCTGCCCGGCATCACCCGCGATTCCATCATCGCGCTGGCCAAGGATGCCGGCAAAACCGTGCGCGAGGAGCCGTATTCGCTCGACCAGTGGCGCAAGGATGCGGTCAGCGGCAAGCTGAAGGAAGCGTTTGCCTGCGGTACCGCGGCCGTGATCTCGCCGATCGGCAAGGTGCGCTCGGTGAGCGGCGATTTCGAGATCTCGGGCGGCGCCGCCGGCCCCGTCGCCATGGGCCTGCGCAAGCAGCTCGTCGACATCCAGTACGGCCGCACCAACGATCCGCACAACTGGATCCGCAAGGTGTTTTGAGATGCGGCGATGCGCGTTTCTCCTTTCGTGAGGAGAGGGGAAACGCGCATCGTTTGTGGTTTTTCGTGCACTGAACGTGCCGTTGCCGACATGCGACAAAGTCTGGACACATCTGGACATCAGGACATCGCGACCATGGCAACGAAACTCTCCCAACCCATGAAATGGGTCGTTCTCGCCGCAATCACCGGCGTCTCCGTTTTCGGCATCCTGACCATCGGCCCGATGCATGAGGTGGTCGCGCAAGACCGCTCGCCGATCGTCGATGTGCGAACCAGCGATCCCGAGATGAATGCCGCGATCGCGCGCGCCCGCGGCACGCTGCCGACTTTCTGGGCCTCCTATCAATCGCCAAAGCCGTCGGAGGCCGGGCACGCCCTGAAGGTGCGCTTCTCGACCCGCAAGGGCGGTGAGCACATCTGGATCGGCGAGGTGAAGAAGCGGCCAGACGGGACCTATTCCGGTCTGTTCGCCAACGAACCGCGTGACCTGCCCGGCAAGCGGGCCGGCGACGAGGTCAAGTTCACCGAGGCCGACATTTCGGACTGGATGTTCATGCGCAACGGCAAGATCGTCGGCGGCGAAACCATCAAGCCGACGCTGAAGTCGCTGCCGAAGGCGGACGCGGATGCTCTGAGGGCACGGATGGAGCAGCCGTAAAGGTTGGCCGTCATTCCGGAACGGTCCGAACGACCAGACCTCAGGTGCGCAATTGCGCACCGGGGAATCTCGAGATTCCGGGTTCGATGCTTGCGCATCGCCCCGGAATGACGGCGTTCCCTAAGCACCGGTTGCCGCCTCGCGCCCCGGCTGGTAAACGCCGCGCATGGCCGAGAAACCCAAAAAACCCCAGAAACTGAAGGCGCGCCTGCCGCGCGGGCTCGAGGATCGCGATCCGTCAGCGATCCGGGCGACGCGCGAGATGGTCGAGAAGATCCGCGCCGTCTACGAGCTCTACGGGTTCGAGCCCGTGGAGACGCCGGCGATGGAATACACCGACGCGCTCGGCAAGTTCCTGCCCGACCAGGATCGTCCGAACGAGGGCGTGTTCTCGTTCCAGGACGACGACGAGCAGTGGATCAGCCTGCGCTACGATTTGACGGCGCCGCTCGCCCGCTATGTCGGCGAGCGCTACGGCAGCGACGCTCTGGTTTTGCCCTACCGCAGCTACCGGGTCGGCTATGTCTTCCGCAACGAAAAGCCCGGCCCGGGCCGCTTTCGGCAGTTCATGCAGTTCGACGCCGACACGGTCGGCTCGGCGACGCCGGCGGCGGATGCCGAGATCTGCATGATGGCTGCGGACACGATGGAGGCGCTCGGCATCGCGCGCGGCTCCTATGTCGTGAAGGTCAACAACCGCAAAGTGCTCGATGGCGTGCTGGAAGCCATCGGGCTCGGTGGCGACGAGAACGCAGGCCGTAGGCTGACCGTGCTGCGCGCCATCGACAAGCTCGACAAGTTTTCCGCCGACGAAGTGCGCAAGCTGCTCGGTCCCGGACGATGGGACGGCGGCGAAGAAGGCAAGGGCGACTTCACCAAGGGCGCCAATCTGAGCGACGCCGAAGCTGACGTCGTTCTCGCCATCACCAAACCGCGCGACGATTGGAAAGACGCCATTGCCGCGGCGGAGACCTACCTCGCCAAGAGCGCAGTCGGTCAGGCCGGCGTGAGCGAGCTGGAGGAGATTGCCAAGCTGGTGATTGCGTCGGGCTACGGTGCCGACCGCATCAAGATCGATCCCTCCGTGGTGCGCGGCCTCGAATATTACACCGGCCCCGTCTACGAGGTCGAACTGCTGCTCGAGACCAAGGACGAGAAGGGCCGCCCGGTGCGCTTCGGCTCGGTCGGCGGGGGCGGGCGTTACGATGGCCTCGTCTCACGTTTCCGCGGCGAGCCGGTGCCGGCCACCGGCTTCTCGATCGGCGTGTCGCGGCTCCAGGCCGCGCTGACGCTGCTCGGCAAGCTCGACACGCGGCCTGAATTCGGGCCCGTCGTCGTCACCGTGTTCGACCGCGACCGCGTCGCCGACTATCAGAAGATGGTGGCAAGCTTGCGCACCGCCGGCATCCGCGCCGAGCTCTATCTCGGCAATCCCAAGAACATGGGCAATCAGCTCAAATATGCCGACCGCCGCAATTCACCGTGCGTGATCATCCAGGGCTCGGATGAAAAGGCGCGCGGCGAGCTGCAGATCAAGGATCTGATCGAAGGCGCCAAGGCGGCGGCTGCGATCGCCTCCAACCAGGAATGGCGCGAGAGCCGGCCGGCGCAGTTCTCGTGCAGCGAAGCCGATCTCGTCGCCAAGGTGCGCGAGGTCCTGGCCCGCCATGACGTAAAGTGGGGATAGCCATTCCGCCAAGCCGTCATGCCCGGGCTTGTCCCGGGCATCCACGTCTTGTTTGATGGATGAGCACGTGGATGGCCTGGACAAGCCCGGCCATGACGACAGCAACAGGGAGAAGACGATGCCTGAGATCACTGTCAGCATGGCCGAAGGCCGCACCGACGAGCAAAAGGCCGGCATGATGCGCGACATCACCCAGGCGTTGGTGAAGAATCTCGGCGTCGATGCCGATGCCGTCGTCATCCAGATCAACGAAGCCCCGCTCCGCCACAAGATGAAGGGCGGCAAGACGTTCGTGGAGCGCGCGGCGGCGGCGAAGAAGTAGCCAGCGCTGTAGCGTCAATCACCGCTGTCGTCCCGGACAAACGTCAGCGCAGATCCGGGAGCCATAACCACAGGGAGTGGTTATGCGGTGAAGCGGTAACTCCGAGTCCCCGAAACCACGACGTCCTGTGGTTATGGGTCCGGGATCGGCGCGCGCTTAAGGCGCGCTTGTCCAGGACGACACCGTGTGTGAGGCCCCCATGGACGCACGCGATTTCATCAAGGTCGGCATGAGCGCCGAGCGCACGCTGGTGGTCCCGGCCGAGCGCACGGTCGGGCACTTCGTGCCGGGCATGCCGTTTGTCTACGCGACGCCGATGATGATCCTGGAAATGGAGATGACGGCGGGCGATGCGATCCGCGCTGCGCTTCAGCCCGGCTGGGTCACTGTCGGCACCGAGGTCGACATCCGCCATCTCGCAGCCGCCCTCGTCGGCGCGACGGTGCGGACCACCGCGAAGGTCGTCGCCGTCGAACGCCGAGTCATCCGCTTCGAGGTCGAGGCCTTCGAGGGCACGCGCAAGCTCGGCGAAGGCCGCCACGCGCGCGGGCTCGTCAATGTCGAGATGTTCAACAGGCGGCTCGCCGCGGCCACGACGCCGTAGGGTGGTAAAGCGAAGCGTGCCCACGGCTTCCGGAGAGACAATTGAAAGATCGTGGGCACGGCGCCCTGCGCCTTTGCCCACCCTACGGCACCTGCTTACTTCGCCAATTCCTTCGACCGCTTCGTCGCCGCCGCGATCGCGCGGATCATCAGGTCGCGCAGACCCGGCTCGCCCGTCAGCACGCCGAGCGCGGCGGCCGTGGTGCCGCCGGGCGAGGTGACGTTCTGGCGCAGCGTGCTCGACGGCAGCTCCGACTGGTGCAGCAATTCGCCGGAGCCGGCGACGGTCTCGCGTGCGAGCCTAATTGCCAGCGCCTCAGGCAGTCCGGCTTCGACGCCGGCGCGGGCCAGCTCTTCAGCGAGCAGAAACACATAGGCCGGGCCGGAGCCGGAGACGGCCGTGACCGCGTCCATCAGGCTCTCGTCATCGACCCATTCGACCGAGCCGGTGGCACGCAGCAGCGCATCGGCCACCGCGCGCTGCGCGGCGCTGACGTTGTTCGCGGCGACCGCAACCGTGATGCCGCGGCCGATCGCGGCCGGCGTGTTCGGCATCGCGCGCACCACGGCGCCGCCGCAGACCTCCTGGAGCGATGTGATCGTGGTTCCCGCCATGATCGAGACCACCGACGTCTTGTCCGAGACGAACGCTTTTAGCTTCGCGCCGGCCTCGCGGAACATCTGCGGCTTCACCGCGACGACCAGCGTCTCGACTGTGCCCGCGGCCTTCACGTCGGGATTGAGCGCGACGCCCCTGGCGGCAAGTGCCGTGATCTCCGGCGAGATATGCGGATCGATCACCGCGACGCGGCGCGGATCGAGTCCGCCCGCCAGCCATCCGGTCAGCATCGTGCCGCCCATCTTGCCGGCGCCGGCGAGGAGGATGGTGCCGGTGATGTTTTGAAGAGTGCTGTTGTTAGCCACTGTGATCACCCAAGGAAAGGTGTCGTCCCTGCGAACGCGGGGACCCCCGCGCGAGCGCTTGCGCTCGTCGCGCCACCTCAGGCGGTTCTAGTGGATGAAGGTGTTGGCAACAAGCCGCGTGCCACAAGAGGCATCACGCGGTATGGCTCCCGGAGCGGCGCTTCGCTTGTCCGGGACGACAGGAGGAGGGAGTGTTGGCTTCCTTAAGGTCCTACGCCTCTCCCACCGTATCGAACATCGCCGCGTCCATCGCTTCGGTCGTGGTCTTGCCAGCCCACACCACGAACTGGAACGCCGGGAAATAGCGCTCGCAGGCATGGATGGCGCCGGCGAGCATGGCCTCGCATTGCGCGGTCGATGCGGTCAGGCCGCCGGGCAGCACCAGGGCCTGGCGGTGCATGACCATGCCGGTGTTGGTCCACAAATCGAAATGACCGACCCACAGCTGCTCGTTGACCGCGGCGACGAGCCGCTGCACCTCGCTGCGGCGCGCAACCGGAATCTTCATGTCGAACGCACAGGCCAGATGCAGCGCTTCGATCTCGCCCATCCAGGTAAAGGAGAGCTGGTAATCGGTCCATTGTCCCTTGGAGACAATCGTGAGTTCGTCCTCGCCGGAGCGTTCGAACGGCCAGTTGTTGCTGGCAGCGATATCCTCGACCACCGCGAGCGGATGGCTTTTGGAATCGATAGTGCCTTCGAGCAGGGACATGCCGTCTCGACCTCTTGCCTTCTTGTTGTCTTTGATACGCACGCGGTTGGGCCCGGCGCGCGCTCCCTAAACGTCGCTACGGCGTCCCCTCGGAGTCTTGCGATCCCTCGGATCAGCGCGGGCCTGTCGCGGATCAAGTGATGTGATTTGCGGAATCTGCGCAACGGGGTCCCGAGTCCGTCCACAAGCCAGGACTCGTTCGTCCACAGCTCATCTCCGCCACAATTCTTAACGGAGGGAAGTCCTCGATCCGGATGGATGAGAACAAACCGGAATCGGATTCGCGGGGGGAGGGCGCCATTCGTTAATTCCGTCCCGCGAGGGCCGCTCCCGCGGGAATGACATGGGACCATGCGATCCGCCCATACGGAACACGCTTGCTGCGGCCGCCGGCTGGCGGCATATTTCCAGCCAGGCCGTTCATCCCGGACGGCCGATGTTCTCAGGGCGGGGTGAAAGTCCCCACCGGCGGTAAGGGCCGAAAGGCCTAAGCCCGCGAGCGCCTTCCCTTAGGTCTTTCTTGCCGAGGGGAAGGGTCAGCAGATTCGGTGCAACTCCGAAGCCGACGGTTAAAGTCCGGATGAAAGAGAACGGTCGGAGGCAGACGCATCGCAAGATGCGGCTGTTTGTCGTTCCGTGTGCCCTGATTCTGGTCCTTAAGAAGGAAAGCCATGAATCAGATGCTGCAAGACCCCAAAACCGAAACTTCCGAAGCCACCCAACCGCCGGTTCCACAAGACCCGGCGCCCGACCACCCGCGCTTTGCCAAGCCGCAGCGGGTGGCCTTCGTGCAGGCCTGCTGGCACCGCGACGTGGTCGAGGAGGCCCGCATCGCCTTCATCAAGGAGGCCGAGGCGCGCCATCTCACCCATGTCGACGTGTTCGAGGTGCCGGGCTCGTTCGAGATCCCGCTGCACGCGCAGGTCCTCGCCAAGACGCGGCGCTACACCGCCATCGTCGCGGCCGGCCTCGTCGTCGATGGCGGCATCTATCGCCACGAGTTCGTCGCCGATACCGTGATCAAGGCCTTGATGGACGTGCAGCTGCGTACCGAAGTGCCCGTGTTCTCGGCGGTGCTGACGCCGCAGCAATTCCACGAGACCGAGGTGCACTACGACTTCTTCCGCAAGCATTTTGCGATCAAGGGCGTCGAGGTCGCGGCCGCCTGTGCGGAGACGTTGCTCGGCCTGGAGCGCCTGCGCGGCCAGGTCGCGGCGGGGATCGTGGGGTAGGCAGACTGCCGTAGGGTGGGCAAAGCGAAAGCGTGCCCACCACCTTCATCACAAAAGAAAAGGTGGGCACGGCGCTTTGCGCCTTTGCCCACCCTGCGCGAGACTTTCGGATCGGAAAAACTAGTCGAACAGGCTCGACACGGATTCTTCCGCGGCGGTGCGTGCGATCGCGTCGGAGATCAGGCTGGCGATCGGCAGCGTACGGATGTTCGGCGCCTTGGTCACCGCGTCGGTCGGCAGGATCGAGTCGGTGATCACGAGCTCCTTCAGCCTCGAGCCCGCGATGCGGGCGGCCGCGCCGCCGGAGAGCACGCCGTGGGTGATGTAGGCGTAGACGTCCTTGGCGCCCTTGGCGATCAGCGCGTCGGCCGCGTTCACCAGCGTGCCGCCGGAGTCCACGATGTCGTCGATCAGGATGCAGGTGTAGCCGGCGACGTCGCCGATCACGTTCATGACCTCGGATTCGCCCGCCCTCTCGCGGCGCTTGTCGACGATCGCGAGCGGGGTATTGATGCGCTTGGCAAGGCCGCGCGCGCGGGCCACGCCGCCGACGTCGGGCGAGATCACCATCGTCTTGGAGAGGTCGAACCTCTCCTTGATGTCGCGCACCATCAGTGGCGCGGCATAGAGATTGTCGGTCGGGATGTCGAAGAAGCCCTGGATCTGGCCGGCGTGCAGATCGAGCGTCATGACGCGGTCGACGCCGGCTTGCGTGATCAAATTGGCGACCAGCTTGGCCGAGATCGGCGTGCGCGAGCCGGACTTGCGGTCCTGCCGGGCGTAACCGAAATAGGGCAGCACCGCCGTGATGCGGCGCGCCGAGGAGCGGCGCAGCGCGTCGGTGATGATCAGCAACTCCATCAGATGGTCGTTCGCCGGGAACGAGGTCGACTGGATGATGAAGGCATCCGAGCCGCGGACGTTCTCCTGGATCTCGACGAAGATCTCCATGTCGGCGAAGCGCCGCACCACCGCCTTGGTCAGCGGCAGGTCCAGGCCCTGCGCAATCGCCTGCGCGAGGGCCGGATTGGAGTTGCCGGCGACAAGCTTGATGGAGCCGTTTTTGGCCGACATAGACGCTTCCTCCCGCGCTTTGCTGGATACGACGTTCAACATCTCAGATCCCACTGGAAGCACGGTTACAACGGGCGAGGAAATATCAGGCCGGGGGCTGCAATGGCAACCCGGGATGCTACGTTTTCCCTTCGAAAATCCTGAGTCAGGCCAACGGCTTGGCCGCAACTCGAGGCCGTGGTTTAGCGGGGGTTATCGTTCGGCATAGCCGAGTGCCGTGGCCGGCATCTCTGCCACCGGGGCCTGCGGGATCACGCTCGCCACCGCCGGGCCCCGCAGGCCAGGAGCCGTGCCCGGGGTATCCGGCGTTCCGTTGATCATGTTGGAAAGTCCGCTGAATCCGGCCTGGGCGATCTTCCGCAGCACGAGGTCGTCGGCTGCTGCCCACGGATCGCGGCCGCCTTTGGCCGAGGTCGGTTCCTCGCCGGAGAGGCGCAGCGCCCGCTGCTGGTTGGCGTCGTAGACGTCCCAGACCCAGGCGATCACCGTCTTGCCGCGCACCACCTGGGCGGAGAGATAGCTGCGCACGCGGTAGGCGGCGGTCCCCTCGCGGGAGATGACGGACAGGCTGCGCAGCTTGGATTCGCTGTCGAGCACGCCGACCATGCGGTCGAACACCTGCGGCGGCGGCCCGTCGATCGATTCGAAGGCGACCGTTGCCCCGGAGCCGGCGGTCGGCGCCATTGCATAGGAGTTGGCGGCCCCACCGCCGCCGGCGCAGCCGCCAAGCGCAGTCGCTGCCGCGAGCAGCATGACCGCCAGCACGCGCGCACCCGCACGGCCCAAGATGAATGACGCGTCCCTCATTATGGAGGGCAGCGATATCGTTAAAATCGATTAAGGTCTAGGGCGGAGGCGACATAGACCACTGTCATCGCATCAGGGCAGCGCCCCGGAATGACACGGCGTTGCCGCTGTGTTCACGCTTCGAGCGCGATTGCGTGAACGTGGCGGCCGTAATCCGGCTCCTTGCGATGCACCGAGCGGCGATAGCTGAAGAAGCGCTCGTCGGCGTAGGTGTCGACGCCGAGATCGTCGATCATCAGGATGCCGGCGGCGTCCAGTCGCTTGCGAATGAAACCGGCGAGATCGAACATCGCGTGTCCCTCGCGCACCGAGGGTATGAAGAAGATCGCGTTGTCCGCATCGGCCTCGATGAAGCGCGCGACGAACTCGTTGCCGACCTCGTAGCTGTCCTGGCGGATCAAGGGGCCGATCGCGGCGATGATGCCACTGCGCGTCGCGCCGAGTTTCTCCATCGCTAGAATCGTCGCTTCCAGCACGCCCGTCAGCGCGCCCTTCCACCCCGCATGCGCGCCGCCGATCACGCGCGCGTTGGGATCTACGAACAGCACCGGCCCGCAATCGGCAGTGGAGACGCCGAGCGCGATGCCGGGCGTGTTCGTCACCAGCGCATCGCCCTTCGGCCGCGGCCCGTTCGGCCACGGTGCTTCTGCGACGAGCACGTCGGGTGAATGGATCTGGTGCAGGCTGAGGAAGCGTGCCGGCGCGACGCCGACATGCTCGGCCATGCGGCGGCGGTTTTCCGCGACAAGGGCCTGATCGTCGTTGGAGCCGAGGCCGCCGTTCAGCGCCGAGTAGATGCCACTGGAGACGCCGCCTTCGCGGGTGAAGAACGAGTGGCGCAGGCCGGGCACGGCTGACAGCAGCGACGAAGCGAGCGTCATGAGGCTTCTCCGGCCTGTTCGAGATCGCTGAGGCCGGCAATGCCTGTCAGCCGCGGCTCGGAGATGCCGAGCACCTTGAACATCGAGCCCATGCCGCTGCGCCCGGTGTCCGTCAGCCGCTTGAGGGCGATCGAAATGTCGGTGGCGACCTCCGGCGTTGCCTTCTGCATCAAGGCGGCGGCCCTTGTGTCGATGCCGATCCGCTTGAGGAAGTCCCCTTGCGTCACCGGCCCGTGCACGCGCGCGCCGACGTCCTCGGCCGCGCGCGCCAGCGCCTGGAAGTCGACATGAGCGGTGACGTCGGCCTGGCCCGGCGCCTTCAAGGGATCGGCGAAGGTGTGGCGCGCAATCGCCTGGAAGGTGTCGCCGGCGTCGCTGCGCAAATGGCCATAATCGATGATCAGCGCTGCGCCGTCCTGGTCGCGCACGCGCGTGGCGAGCTTCATGATCTCGCCGTCGGGGCGCCATTCGAACACGGCGCCGACGGGTGCGGCGCGCACGAGCGGCGGCAGGAGCACGTCGAAGCGCGGCGTCGGCTCGGACGCCGCGCCGAATTGAAGCTTGCCGTTGGGATCGATCTCGATCACGCGCTCGTGCCAGCCGTTCTCGTGGCGGACCATCTGGTGGACCGGCAGCACGTCGAAATATTCGTTGGCGAGGATGATGCTCGGTCCCTCAGGCACGTCGTCGATGCTGTCGTGCCAGGCAATGTTGCGCACGCCTGACAGCGTCGCATTCTGCCGCTCGCGCAAGACGGGATTGACCTCGACCATGTGGACATGAAGCGCCTGGTAGAGCGGCGGCAGCACGCGAAGGGCGCGTAGCGCGTCCGCCATCATGGTGCCGCGGCCGGGGCCGAGCTCAATCAACCGCAGGAATTGCGGCGAGCCCATTTGCTTCCACACCGAGGCGGTCCATAGTCCCAAGAGCTCGCCGAACATCTGGCTGACTTCGGGTGAGGTTGTGAAGTCGCCTTCACGCCCGAGCGGATCGCGCGAGACGTAATAGCCATGGCGCGGATGCATCAGGCACAGTTCCATGTACCGCCAGACCGGCATGGGACCTGAGGATTTGATCAGCGCCTTGATCTCGTTGAGTAGCGGCTGTTCGGTCACGGCTATCTTCTCGAAATGAATTAACGAACGGCCCCTGCGGGCTTCGGCGCACCGCGCCTGACTGCCAATACAATAAGTATGCCGCCGACGATAAGCATCGGGATCGACAGCAGCATGCCCATGGTTAATCCGCCCCAGAGGAAACCGAGCTGCGCGTCCGGTTCGCGGAAGTGCTCGCCGGCAATCCGGGTCAGACCGTAGATTAGGATGAAGGCGCCGAGGATCATGCCCGGCCGTTTCAGCGCGCCGAGCCGGATCATCACCGCGAGCACCGTGAACAGCAGGATGCCTTCCATGCCGGCCTCGTAGAGCTGGCTCGGATGACGCGGCAGTTGCGTCGGATCGTTGGGGAATATCATCGCCCAGGGCAGGCTCGGATCGGTGGCGCGGCCCCACAATTCGCCGTTGATGAAGTTGGCGATGCGCCCGAGCAGCAGTCCGACCGGCGCGACCGCGGTGGTGATGTCGCCGAGCGACAGGATCGAGATGCCGTTGCGAAAGGCGAACAACATCACCGCGACGACGCAGCCGAGGAAGCCGCCATGGAAGGACATGCCGCCCTCCCATAACCGGAAGATCGCGGCGGGATGATCGATGAAGAAAGGCAGATTGTAGAACAGCACGTAGCCGGTGCGGCCACCGAGAATGATGCCGAGCGTGACCCACAGGATGAAGTCGTCGATCTGCAGCAGCGACATCGGCGCGGGGCCGCCCCACAGGCGCTCCTTCTTCAGCAGCGAGCGCGCATAGAGCCAGCCGAACACGATGCCGCAGATATAGGCCAGCGCATACCAGCGGATCGCGAACGGCCCGATCTCCAGCGCGATCGGCTTGAAGGCGGGGAAGTCGATGAGAAGAAGCTGCATCTCGCCTTCTATTTCTGGACGAGATTGCGGCGATAGAGCGCCAAGAGGCGCTCCCAATGCCGCTCGGCGGCGTCGCGGTCATAGACCGGGCGCTTGGGGAAGGCGAAGCCGTGATGCGTGCCGGGATAGATCTCGACCTCGGCTTTCGCAGCTTTCATGCCTTCTTTGACCTTCTCGATAATCTCCGGCGGCGCGTAGACGTCGGTCTCGGCGCAGGCGAAGTAGAGCTCGGCCTTGGTCTTAGCCGCGGCCAGATGCGGGCTGTCGTCCTGATCCGTTGCCAGCTGCACGCCATAGATCGAGGCGGCCGCCTTGACGCTGTCGGGGAAATGCGTGGCGGCGTTGATGGCGTAGCGGCCGCTCATGCAATAGCCGACGGTGCCGACCAGCTTGGTGTTCGCGGCCGCCTGGCCCTCGGCATAGGCGAGCAGCGCTCTGGTGTCGTCCATGATCATGGGGATGGTGAGCGAGCCCATCAGCTGGAACATGCGCTTGCGCTCCGGCGCGTTCGGGTCGGCCGGCAGCGCGCCGAGCTCCATCACGCCGGAGCGGTAATAGAGGTTCGGCAGCATCACGTAATAGCCTGAGGTCGCGAGCCGGCGCGCCATGTCGCGCAGCTCTTCGCGGATCGCGGGCGCATCCATGTAGAACAGGATGACCGGAAACGGCCCGCCGCGCTCGGGATGGCTGATGAAGGTTGCGGTGTGGCCGTCCCTGGTGGGGATCGCGATCTGCTGGTCGATCATCTCATGCGCCTTGTGATTCTTCTTATGCAGGGACGTTGAATACGATTGCAAGGAAACCGGGGCATGACAAGGATACCTCCGATCGGGCCTTGAACCGGCCCAATCGGATTGCCATTGTGTTTTGGAGCGTTCGCGCAAAGTTTATCGGAGCTGCCAGGAGGCCGAAATGACCCAGACCAACAACCGGTTTTTCGACGAGATCGGCCGCCTGATGAACGATGCCGCCGGTGCCGCCCAGGGCGTCAAGCGCGAGTTCGACACCGTGATGCGCACCCAGGCCGAAAAATTCCTGCGCGACATGGATCTGGTCAAGCGCGAGGAGTTCGAGGCGGTCAAGGACATGGCCCGCCTCGCCCGCGAGGAGAACGAGGCGCTGAAGGCGCGCATCACGGCGCTGGAGGCCAAGCTCGGCGGGTAGGCGCCCTTCTTACCCTCCCCTGGAGGGTGGATCTCGCGTAGCGCGAGCGGGGCGGGGTGACGGTCTCTCCGCGTCGAAAGTGCCCGTGGGGAGAGATCACCCCACCCCGTCTCACATTTCGCTGCGCTCAATGTGAGCCGACCCTCCCCCTCCAGGTGAGGGTGCCGCCCATTCTCCTTGTCATTTCCGCATCTTCCGGGTAAAAGCCCGCCAGTTCGTGGCCCCCGCACCCCTGGAGGCTTGCTGCGAACGATGCCATGGGCCGCGCTGCGGCCCATTAACTTTTGCAAAAACAAGGACTTAACGACATGGCGACGACCGTCAAGGAATTGAAGGCGACCGCACGTCCGAAGAGCGGCAAGGGGGCCGCCCGGGCTGAGCGTCGCGCCGGGCGCGTGCCCGGAGTGATCTATGGCAACAACCAGCCCCCCGTCACGATCTCGATCGAAGATCGCGAACTGCGCCAGCGCATCCTCGCCGGCCGGTTCCTGACCACGCTGGTCGACATCGATCTTGAGGGCAAGAAGCACCGCGTGATTCCGCGCGACTACCATCTCGATCCGGTCAAGGACTTCCCGATCCATGTCGACTTCATGCGGCTCGGCGAAGGCGCCACCATCCGCATCAGCGTGCCGCTGCATGTCGTGAAGGCGGAAACGTCCCCGGGCGTGAAGCGCGGCGGCACCGTCAACATCGTCGCCCACGCGATCGAGCTCGAATGCGGCGTCGAGAGCATTCCGCAGTACATCGAGGCCGATGTCGGCTCGCTCGAAATCGGTCACTCCTTGCATCTGTCGGACGTCAAGCTGCCGAACGGCGTGAAGGCGCTGACCCGCGAGGACGCGACCCTCGTCACCATCGTGCCGCCGTCCGGCTACGCCGAAGAGCAGAAGGCCGCCGCTGCGGCTGCAGCTCCTGGCGCTGCTGCGGCTGCTCCGGCGGCTGGCGCTGCGGCTCCGGCCGCTGCTGCTCCTGCCGCGGCTGCCAAGGCTCCCGCCGGCGGCGACAAGAAGAAGTAATCTCTCAAAGCTGGCGCGCGGTCTCTGATCGCGCGCCGAGCGAGGGGCGCGCCGCGTCATGCGACTCTTTGTTGGGCTCGGCAATCCCGGCGCAAAATACGCACGTAACCGGCACAATATCGGCTTCATGGCCGTCGACGAGATCGCGCGGCGTCATGGTTTCGCACCATGGCGCCGTCGTTTTCAGGGCGAGACCTCGGAAGGCACGCTCGGTACCGAGCGCGTGATCCTGCTCAAGCCGACGACTTACATGAACGATTCCGGCCGCGCCGTGCAGGAAGCCGCAAGCTTCTTCAAGATCGCTCCCGGCGACGTCACCGCGTTCCACGATGAGCTCGAGCTGCCGCCGGGCAAGGTGCGGGTGAAGATCGGCGGCGGCATCGCCGGCCACAACGGCCTGCGCTCGATCTCGGCGCATATCGGCAACGACTATCGCCGGGTGCGGCTCGGCATCGGTCATCCCGGCGTCAAGGAACTGGTGCACGGCCACGTGCTGTCGGACTTCGCCAAGGCCGACAACGACTGGGTGACGACGCTGTGCGAGGCGGTGGCCGAGCACGCAGGCCTGGTCGCCAAGGGCACGGATGCGACCTTCGCCAACAGGGTGCATCTCGCCATGCAGGCGAAGGGATTTTTGACCAAGGACGAGAACGGCAAGGAATAACGCTCGTGGGATTTAAATGCGGAATCGTCGGATTGCCCAATGTCGGCAAGTCGACCTTGTTCAACGCGCTGACCGAGACGGCCGCGGCGCAGGCCGCGAACTATCCGTTCTGCACCATCGAGCCGAATGTCGGCGAGGTCGCCGTGCCCGATCCCAGGCTCGACAAGCTCGCGGCGATCGCCAAGTCCGGCCAGATCATCCCGACCCGGCTGACCTTCGTCGACATCGCCGGCCTCGTCCGCGGCGCCTCCAAGGGTGAAGGCCTCGGCAACCAGTTCCTCGCCAACATCCGCGAGGTCGATGCGATCGCGCATGTCGTGCGCTGCTTTGAAGATTCCGACATCACCCATGTCGAGGGCAAGATCGCCCCGCTCGCCGACATCGAGACCATCGAGACCGAGCTGATGCTCGCCGATCTCGACAGCCTCGAGAAGCGCGTCGACAACCTCACCAAGAAGGCCAAGGGCAACGACAAGGACGCCAAGGAGCAGCTCGACCTCGTCAACCGCACCCTGGTGCTGCTGCGTGAAGGCAAGCCCGCGCGCCTCGTCGAGCGCAAGGCGGAGGAGGAACGCGCCTTCGGCATGCTCGGCCTGCTGTCGTCCAAGCCCGTGCTCTATGTCTGCAACGTCGAGGAAGGCTCGGCCGCAACGGGCAATTCGTTCTCCCAGGCGGTGCAGGAGCAGGCCGCCAAGGAAGGCGCGGTTGCCGTCGTCATCTCCGCCAAGATCGAATCCGAGATCGCGACCATTTCGCGTGAGGAACGCGCCGACTTCCTGGAGACGCTGGGTCTCGAAGAGGCCGGCCTCGATCGCCTGATCCGCGCCGGCTACACGCTGCTCGACCTCATCACCTATTTCACGGTGGGTCCGAAGGAAGCGCGCGCCTGGACCATCTATCGCGGCACCAAGGCGCCGGGCGCGGCGGGCGTGATCCATACCGATTTCGAGAAGGGTTTCATCCGCGCCGAGACGATTGCGTATGAGGACTACGTCGGGCTCGGCGGCGAAGCCGGCGCCCGCGATGCCGGCAAGCTCCGCCTCGAAGGCAAGGAATACGTCGTCGCCGACGGCGACGTGATGCATTTCAGGTTCAATACTTAAGTACCAACATCGATGCCGTAGGGTGGGCAAAGCGAAGCGTGCCCACCATCTCTCATATCGCGGAATGATCGTGGGCACGGCGCTTTGCGCCTTTGCCCACCCTACGGCACCTGTGCGTGACGCTCACCGCATCCCGCTGCCCTGGTCGCGGATGGCGCCGAGATGCTCGTTGATGCGGAAGACGATCAGGATCAGCTCCGCGGCGATGCGCGAGAACACGATTCCGACGACGACGCTCGCGATCGACGACAGCAGCACCAGGAAGCCGCCGAACGGACTGATCGCCATCGCAGCCAGGCCGGAGAAGATGCCGGAGAGGCCGAACAGGCAGATCAGCGCGATCACCAGCCAGTAGAAGGTCTTGATGATCGTCGGCGTGATGAAGCGGTCCCACTGAAACAGATCGCTGAATGAAAACATTGCTCTCCCCAGGGCATCGGGCCTTGGTAAATGGATCTTGGCCCTCGGTTGATCCGACTCAAGACCAACGCCACCACCCCGTATGTAGCACGAGCCATGCGGGCCGGCGGGTTGAGATTGCCGCAAAGTGCGGCCACAATCTGTCATTTCCGCTAGCCAATCCCAAGATGACCCTGACCTTCGAAGATTTCCCGCCCGGCCGGTTCGGAACATTCGGCCCGCGCCACGTCACCCGCGACGAGATTCTGGCCTTCGCGGCCGAGTTTGATCCGCAGCCGATGCATCTGGACGAGGAGGCCGCCAACAAGAGCATGCTGCGTGGCCTGTCCGGCTCGGGCTGGCATCTCTGCTCGCTGATGATGCGGATGATGGCCGACGGCTTCATTACCCGCGCCGCGTCGCTGGGGTCTCCCGGCGTCGACGAGGTGCGCTGGCTCTCGCCGCTCCGGCCCGGCGACGATCTCATGCTCGACGTCGACGTGTTGGAGGCGCGCCCCTCCAAGAGCCGGCCCGAACTCGGCATCGTCAAATTCAAATGCACCGTGCGCAACGCTAAGGGTGAGCCGCTGGGCGAGATGACCTCGCCGATCCTGATCAAGCGGCGCGAGGGGGCGGTCTGATGCGGTTCTTCGACGACATCGAGATCGGCCAGCGCCGCGAGATCGGCACCTATACGTTCACGGCCGAGGCCATCAAGAATTTCGCCGCGAAGTTCGATCCGCAGCGTTTTCATCTCGACGAGGAGGAGGGCAAGAACTCGCTGTTCGGCGGGCTTGCCGCCTCGGGCTGGCATGTCGGCTCGGCCTGCATGAGCTTGCTTGTCGCTGACGGCCAGCGTCTGGCGCGCGAGGCCGTAGCGCGCGGCGAGGAGGTCGCGGTGTGGGGGCCTTCGCCGGGCTTTCGCGACCTGCGCTGGATCAGGCCGGTGCTTGCCGGCGATACCGTCGCTTACGTCAACGTGGTCACCGACAAGCGCACCTCGGCCTCGCGCCCCGGCTGGGGCATCCTGACCGCCCGCACCACCGGCACTAACCAGCGCGGCGAGGACGTCTATTCCATCACCGCCAGCGCCTTCGTGCCGATGCGGAAGAGCGGTTAGATCTGTTCCAAGATGAACGGGCAAATGAGTGCGCAAGTGTTGCCCGCGCGCTATGGACGCGATTCCGGGCGGCTGCCATAAGCCTGCGCAACATGGTTACCGCGAAGCAGTTTGGTGGAACCAGTGAGTTGCTAACTAATTATGAACCTGTCGCTGTCTAATTGAAACGAATTGGGCAGAGACAGGGGACGAGGACCATGGCTGATCGCGGCGCACTCAAGTTTGTTGGATTTATCTTCGCTACCGCGACGCTGGCCGTGATGCTGGTCGCCGGCATGGTGGTGAAGGGCTATGCCGATGGCGCCTACACCCTGGAAGCCTCGGCCGTCGACGCGAGCCGGTAAGAATCTGTTAAGCTCTCGGGGCCGGAAAGCGGCCCCCTCAGCGGCTATAGACGAACGCCAGCACCGCGATCGCAGCCACCAGCAATCCGACGAACCGCAGCATGATCGTGCCGAGCTGACTGGGCGCGGGCCGCAGCGATATCGGGTCCGTGTTGTCGGGCCGAATGCTTTCCATGAGATGTCCCCCGGCCCGGCCGCAAGAGAAGCGGGCGCTTGGCATTGGTCGTCGGGAAGGCGCGGCGGGTTCAATAGCGCACCGCATAGCTACGGTGACGGTGTGAACGTGCGTCCACCGTCTTACGCGGCCTTTTTCGCAGCCACACCCACCGCCGTCATGCCCCGGCTTGACCGGGCTTGATCCGGGCATCCAGTACACCGCGGCGTCTCGGTTCAATCACTGGCGTCTCTGGAATACTGGATCACCCGCTTTCGCGGGTGATGACACCTGTTTTGACGAGATAGCGTCCGGACCCGCTACGCCGGGGCGACATCCCGAATCAAAACTGCCGCGCTCCTTGCGGAACGCGGCAGCCGGTGATGCGTGATGTCAGTGCTTAGCTGTTGCGCAGGCCGTCGGCGGCGCGCTTCCACTGCGCGACGTTGTCGGCGATCATCCGGGTCGACTTCATCGCGGCCTGGCTGAGCTGGGCGTAGCCGGAGATCTCGCGCTGGACGCGCTGGCCCTCGGCATGCAGCAGGTCACGCAGGCTCTCGAGCTCCGAGATCAGATTCTCGATCTCGGCGAGCGAGGTGCCGGCGACGCGCTGGATCAGCGAGTTGACGTTGGTGACGGTGGCGTCCGCGCTCGGATCGAGCGGGGGCGCGTCGGTGGTCGCCGCCGCCGGACGGCGCAGATAGGCAATGTCGTTGCGGACGAAGTCGCGGATGCCGGCTTCGACTTCCGTGACTGCAGCGAGGTTGGTGTCGACCGTCTCGGTCTCGGCGGCTTCGGTCTTTTCCGGACGCATGGCGTTCATCGTTATTCCCCTGTTCGCGTTGAGCGCAGCGCGAGTGTCCCCCGCACGACGACGTCTGTGAGGCAGCCCGCATCAGGGCGCCGGAATTGGGCCGCAAATGGGCCGAGATGCGGCAAGGGCGGACCATTCGGGGGTTTTGCCGTGGCGTATGGTTAGGAGAGTGTGAACGTCGCTGCGGCGGCCACCGTTCCAGCTCCTCCTGGTGAGGAGCGCGAAGCGCGTCTTGAACCATGCAGGGCCTCGATCCTTCGAGACGCGCTCCTTCGGAGCGCCCTCAGGATGAGGAGAAAGAGTGGAGGCTCGGCCTACCAGCTCTTCTTGAAACCCGCCGTCAGGCTCTTGTTGATCGCGCCCTGCGAGGTCTCGCCGACCGAGCCGGAGACGGTGACATTGTCGAACAGTTTCTGCTCGGCGCCGACCTTGCGCAGCCATTTGTCGTCGGTGGTCGACAGCGACTGGCCGGCGGTGATGCTGGTGCCGGTGTCGGTGAGGGTGACCTTGGCCGACTGGTCGGTCTCGTAATTGCGAGTGATGTGGCCGCCGATGCCGGGGACCGCACTCGTGCCCTGCTGGTTGACGCTGTAGCCGTTCTGCAGCGTCAGCGAGGTATCGCTGGACAGCGGCACCGATTTGGTCAGCGAGGCCCCGAGCTTGCTCTGTTCCGAGCCGGGATCGACGCGGGCTTCCACCGCGGTCTTGTCCCAGATCACTCCAGCGCCGGGCGCGGTTGCCGTCGCCCAGGCGCTGCCGGAGGATTGCGGCAGGTTGCCGCCATTGGTGGCCTTTTGCGCCAGCAGCTCGGACATCGTCCGCGGCTCGCTGGTCACCGTCATGTCGGCGCCGATCCGGGTATCCCAGAACGAGAACACGGATTGCTTCACCGTCACCGCCGAGGAGCCGTTCGCATTGGCATTCGACGACCAGTCCAGGCCGTCCTTTGCGGCGGCCTTGGCGCGCTTCTTGGCGGCGATGGGGTCAATGCCAGTGCCGGCATCGACCGCGAGCTGGCTCCAGTCGAGCTTGTCGACGTCGATGCCTTTGAGCACGTCGGGGTCGTTGACGTCGGGGGTCTCTGCCGTCTCGGTCTCGGCCTCGTCTGGCGCGGCCGCGGGTGGGGAGAAGGGCGGAATGATCTGCGCCGAAACCGTCAGCACTGAGCCCAAGATGAACGCGGCCGCCAGCACCGGCAGCCTGGTCCAGCCGAAACCTGTCGAGAATTCCATCGTCCTGCCCGCAAACCCCAGCGCATGTTGTCCGCCAATATAAGGCGGTCCTTGGTGATGACCATGCGCCATTCGGTCTGCTTGCATCAATGCGGATTTATCGTTGCGAAATTGTGGCAACTCGCGTGGGGGACGCGAACCAACGGGCCGCGCGAAAGGCGCGCGCCCGACGACGAGCTCTCGATGCGACGGCATCCGGCGGGGCTGGCGGCCAGGACGTCGCGTCAGGCATTGTCATCGGTCCCGAACAGCGGGGCCCGTTGGCGTCCCCCTCAGCCGACGCTGGTCATCTTCGGCAGATGAATGGCGCGGCCGAGTGCCTGCTCGACCAGGTCGAAGGTGTCGATCAGGACCCGCATGCTGGTGAGCTTGCCCGCCCTGAACTGGGCAAACTGCGCGACCCGCAAGCTGATCGGCTTGTTGGAATCCAGTGCCGTCAGCGAATAGCGCATCATCGAGGCGGCGGAATCGACGCCCAGCATGATGCTCTCGCGGTCGAAGCGGCGGACCTGGAAATTGTCGGCGAGCTGGCGGATGACGTCGAGCACGGCGTCCTTGCCCTGGCGCGCGCCGAGGAACGGAAACATGTCGATCGGGCCGTAGAGCGCCCATTCGACCTCCTCGTCGATCAGGGCCTCGATGTCCTCGAAATGCCGGTCGTTGATGGCGCGGTGCAACGCGCGCGAGAAACGCCAGAGGCAGTGCTCTGTCATTTTGGGCAGTCCTGAAGCTGGCTTTGCGAAAGAAAAACGGAAAACGACCCCAGCGCAGTCAGGCGGTGGGGCTCAACTCATTTGTATACGAATAAAATACCCGATTTCGGCCAAAACGCAATTCACGTTTTCGCAATGCACAATTGATGGCGATATGTGAGATCTGCAATAAAACCCCGTAATCTTCCGGGTCCTGGCGGCTTGCGCACGGGTTCCAGGGGAGGGAGCAGGCTCAGTCCACCCGTGCACCCGTGATCAGCGGCCCGATCTCGCGCTCCAGCACCTGCTGCACCAGATCGTAGGAATCGATGATCTCGCGGATCTCGGCCACCAGCCCGCCGCGGAAGGTGTAGAACACGGCCATGTCGAACTGCACGATGCGGTCGTTGCTGCGCTTCCTGAAATAGGCCTGCATGTAGGTCGCGACCGCCTCGCCCTCGGCCAGGATGTGCGGTGCCTTGTAGCGGATCTCCGAATAGCGCGACCAGACCGTCTGCCACAGCTCGCGCAGCTCGGCCTTGCCGTGGCGCGGCACCATGTGCGGCAGCACGTCGATCGGCGCATGGGTGAGGAAGTCGACGTCATCGGTGCAGCACGCCAGCGCGGCCTCGATGTCGCCGCGCGCGAAGGCGTCGAGCAGATGCAGCACGCGCTGGCGATTGAGCTTCTCGACAGTCATTCCGCCCGTCCTCATTGGCCGTGTGGCGCCCTGCAACGCTAACGCGCGGTCTCCTGCACCGGCAATCCGCAAAATCACAGGGATGTTGCAGACGATATGACGCTCGAGCGCAATGCCAGGTTCATGGCGTGCAATGCGAGTTGAATTGCGGCGAGGCTGCGCGAGTTCGCGCGGCATCGAGCTGCATGACGCGCAACGTGCATGGCACAATGCGCAAGCGTCATCACGGCGCAGCCGTATGGAACCGCCGCGCGCCCGTGCCCGTTGGAGCGCCGACATACGCATTCGGAGCATCAATCATGAAATCGCTCCTCGCCGTCACCGCCGCACTGCTCATGCTTGGCGCGACCTCCACCGCCCACGCCAAGGGTTGCATCAAGGGCGCCGTCGTCGGCGGCGTTGCCGGCCACTATGCCGGTCATCACGGGGTCCTGGGTGCCGCCGCCGGCTGCCTCTACGGCAGGCACCACGCCAAGGAACAGGAGAAGCAGCGGCAGCAGCAGGGCCAGGTGAACGGGCAGGGGAAGCTTTAACCGTCCGACGGTTCGGCAAAGGGAAACCCGCTGCCGCGTCGGCGGTCCGCCCCCTCGCCCCGCTTGCGGGGAGAGTGTTGGGGTGAGGGGAGTCTCTCCGGGGACGCTAAGAGCGAGTTCGCGGAGACTCCCCCTCACCCGGAATCCAAGCTGAGCTTGGATTCCGGCCTCTCCCCGCAAGCGGGGAGAGGCGAAGCAACGCGTGATCCATCTCACATCACCCCGCTGCCGATGCGCCTAACGTCATCCCAAGTCATCAGGGAGACGTGCCATGGCTGCCATCGCCACCGTCAGAAAGTCCCGCCTGCACAACGCGCTCGAAGGCCTCGCGCTGACCACGGTCCTGCAGAGCTTTCCGACCTTCGCCGCCGCCGCCTTCCTGCTCAAGCTCGTTGGCAACCACGACCTCGTCGGCGACCCCGGCGTCGCGATCTTCGTCGCCATCGCTTCGCTCGCCCACGCCATGCTCGCCGTGACCCTCGGCCCGAGCTTCCCGCACATGTTCAAGACCGTCTACGAGCCAAAGTTCTTCGAGGCCCATCTGTCGCTGTCCGACAAGATCACGGCCTGGCGCACCCAGCCCGTCGCCTCGCTGCAATTGGTGACGATCGTGCTGCTGCTGTCGGTGATGGCGGTGGTGACGGCGAGTGTGGGGTGAGGGCGGAGAAATCTCTCCGGCGTCATTCCGGGCGCCGCAGAGCGGCGAGCTATGATGCGCAATTGCGCATTTGAGAATCCATAACCACGAACCGCAATGAGAAGTGAGAGCGTCCCTACCTCTTCTTCCACCCACCCCGTCTTCCCGGCTGTCCCCCCGTCGACTTCGGTGCCGGCCCGAACTCCGGACCGGATTGCCTTGAATCCGTCGGCTGGATGATCCGGCTCGTACTTCCGAACGGCTTTGACGGCAGGGTCTGGTTTTCGCGGTAGGGCAGCGATTCCGGGCCGTGCATCTCGTCGAGATGCGGCTTGTGGACCTTCGAGCCGCTACCGCCGCCGCTGGCTTTCAGCGCGGACCCAACGGTCTTCTTCTTCATGGCGCTGACAGGCAGGTTGGCGGCGTCGCCGTACTTCTTGCTGCCGGCATAGGCGCCCGCCTTGCCCTGCACGGTGCGCTGCTTGGCGGTGGGATCGTCGACCACGGCGAGCTCGGTGGCGCGCAGGCGCTTGACTTCGTCGCGCAGGCGCGCGGCTTCCTCGAAGTTTAGATCGGCTGCGGCCTCGCGCATCCGCGTTTCCAGATCGCCGAGCACGGCTTCGAAGTTGTGGCCGATCGAGATGACGTCGTCAGTCATGTCGTGGCCGCCGACCTCGATCAGTACGTGGTCGCGCTCGTAGACGGAGTTGAGGATGTCGCCGATCTGCTTCTTCACGCTCTCCGGCGTGATGCCGTTGGCGGTGTTGTACTCGACCTGCTTTTCGCGGCGGCGGTTGGTCTCGGCGATGGCGCGCTCCATCGATCCCGTCATCTGGTCGGCGTAGAGGATCACCTTGCCGTCGACGTTGCGCGCAGCGCGGCCGATGGTCTGGATCAGCGAGGTCTCGCTGCGCAAAAAGCCTTCCTTGTCGGCATCGAGGATCGCGACCAGCGCGCATTCGGGAATGTCGAGGCCTTCGCGCAAGAGGTTGATGCCGACCAGCGCGTCGAAGGCACCGAGGCGCAGATCGCGGATGATCTCGATGCGCTCGATGGTGTCGATATCCGAATGCATATAGCGGACGCGAATGCCCTGCTCGTGCAGATATTCGGTGAGATCCTCGGCCATGCGTTTGGTCAGCACCGTGATCAACGAGCGGTAGCCGGCCTGCGCGGTGGCGCGGACCTCGCCGACGAGATCGTCGACCTGGGTGCGGGCGGGGCGAATATCGACGGGAGGATCGATCAGGCCAGTGGGACGAATGACCTGCTCGACGAACACGCCGCCGCTCTCGTTCAGCTCCCAGCCGCTCGGCGTCGCCGACACCGCAACCGTCTGCGGCCGCATCATGTCCCATTCCTCGAAGCGCAAGGGTCGGTTGTCCATGCAGGAGGGCAGGCGGAAGCCGTATTCGGCCAGCGTCGCCTTGCGGCGGAAGTCGCCGCGGAACATGGCGCCGATTTGCGGGATGGTGACGTGGCTCTCGTCGGCGAAGATCAGCGCGTTGTCGGGCACGTATTCGAACAGCGTCGGCGGCGGCTCGCCGGGGCGGCGTCCCGTGAGATAGCGCGAGTAGTTCTCGATGCCGGCGCAGCTGCCCGTCGCCTCCATCATCTCGAGGTCGAAGGTGGTGCGCTGCTCCAGCCGCTGCGCTTCCAGCAGGCGCCCCTGGTCGTGCAACTGGTCGAGCCGTTGCTTCAACTCCGATTTGATCGACTTGATCGCCTGCACCAGCGTCGGGCGCGGCGTCACATAGTGCGAGTTGGCGTACATCTTGATGAATTCGAGCTCGTCCTGCTTGTGGCCGGTGAGCGGATCGAACTCCTCGATGTTCTCGATGGTGTCGCCGAACAAATTCACGCGCCAGGCGCGGTCCTCATAGTGCGCCGGGAAAATGTCGATGACGTCGCCGCGCACGCGAAACGTGCCGCGGGTGAAATCGGCCTGGGTGCGCTTGTACTGGAGCGCGACGAGGTCGGCGATGAGCTGGCGCTGGTCGATGCGCTCGCCCTTCTTCAGTGCGAAGGTCATCGCGGTGTAGGTCTCG
This sequence comes from Bradyrhizobium sp. Rc3b, assembly GCF_900114915.1. GTDB lineage: Bacteria > Pseudomonadota > Alphaproteobacteria > Rhizobiales > Xanthobacteraceae > Bradyrhizobium. The sequence continues at coordinate 68,962 of NZ_FOUS01000005.1, read as the reverse complement.
ACCGAGCCGATACCGTAAATGCACGACACCGAGGCGACGATGATGACGTCGTCCCGCTCGAGCAGCGCGCGCGTCGCCGAGTGGCGCATGCGGTCGATCTGCTCGTTGATCGAGGAGTCCTTCTCGATATAGGTGTCGGTACGCGGGACGTAGGCTTCCGGCTGGTAGTAGTCGTAATACGAGACGAAATACTCGACGGCGTTGTCGGGGAAGAAGTTCTTGAACTCGCCATAGAGCTGGGCGGCGAGCGTCTTGTTCGGCGCCAGGATCAGCGCGGGGCGCTGCGTCTTCTCGATCACCTGCGCCATCGTGTAGGTCTTGCCCGAGCCGGTGACGCCAAGCAGCACTTGAGTGCGGTCGTTGCGCTGGACGCCTTCGACCAGCTCGGCGATCGCGGTCGGCTGGTCGCCCTTGGGCTGGTATTCCGATTTGATCTCGAAGCGCACGCCGCCTTCGGACTTTTCCGGCCGCGGCGGCCGGTGCGGCGTCCACACCTTGGTTGAGCCGTCGTTCTTGCGGAACTCCGGCCGGCCCTCGCGGATCAGCGCCTCCAGCGCATCCGCGGTCGCCTTGACGCCGAGCGCCTCCATCTTGCTGCGCGGCGGACGCGCCAGCGCCTCGGCATCGTCCTCCTCGGTGGGCAGGCCGAGCTGCCGCGCCAGTTCCGGATCGAGCGTCGGGATCGTGGCCGCGGTTCCGTAATTGGCCTGCGGCGCTTCTTCCAGTCCGCCAATTTCGCTGGATTGCCGGGCGCCCGCCGGCTGCGGGTTGGGCCGCAGCGGCATCGGCCGCGCACTGTCCTGCGGAAACTCCTTCGGCGTCGAGGCCCGCGCGCGATGCGCCGCAGCCTCGCCGCCGGAGCGGCGGTCGCGCGAATTGTCCGGCGGCGGCTGCAGCCCGGTGCCCGAGCCAAGGCCGGCATCGCCACGATTGATCGCGGGATTGAGCAGCTCGGCCAGCGCCGGCCCGATCGGCTGCACATCAGGCCGATGTGCCTTCGAGTTCGGAGCCTTGGTCTTGGGGGATTTGCCGGATTTTTCGGAGGATGCAGGTTTCTTCGCCATGAGGCGAATATGGGATGAGTCCGCCTCCCGATAAAGGGCGAATGACCGTCCTCATGCAGCCTGCTGACAGCAGGTTGGCAGCAGGGGTCGGCCTCACGCCGCCGGCCCGTCGTCGTCACCCGCCTGATATGGCTTGAGAACGTCGAGATGGATGCCGCCGCAATCGGTGCAGCGCATGGTCCAGTACTCGCACCCCGCGCGGCCGCCGATCACGCGGAGCACCGAAAGATCGCCGTGGCATTCCGGGCAGTTGGACAGCACATTGCGGGCGTAGATTCTCGGCCGCGGCGTGTCTTCGATTTCGATGACTGACATGACCCGGTTCCCCCTTTGACGCTGCGCTGCCCCTGGTTCGCTTGCCGTCCGGATCGCTTATTCGTCGTCGCTGTCGGCCCGGCGGCGGAAGCGGTCGATGTGGTGCTTGGCGTCGGCGATCGCGGCGTTCTGATCGGGCCAGGCGAAGCCGACTTCCATCGCCGGAAACAGCACGCCGTCGATGGCGACGGGGCTGAGATCGGCGCGGCGGATGCGGGCGTGCCAGAGGCCTTTGCCAGCCTCGAAGGATTCAATGTCAAAGCCGTCGTAAAGGGTCGTCATTCTTGTCGGTCCCACGTTTCTTTTCGGAGGGTCAGGGGACCACGTTTGCGGATTCCGGAATGTGAAGTCGTTCACAAGCGGCAGGCTTTTTTGCCTCCGGCGTCAGTTCCGCGCGGCGACACGGCCCGTCCGCTTGACGGGGCGGGCGGCGGGTTCCGAGGCCGCGCGCATGATCCAGCGGCGGAACGCGGCAAAGTCGCGATGCTCGGTTTGAAAGCTGCGATAGAGCAGGTACCAGCGCATGCCCTTGGGCACCGAGAGGTCGAACGGGGCGACCAGCCGGCCGGCGGCAAGGTCGTCGTCGATATAGGGGCGGATACCCATGGCGATGCCGAGCCCGTCGGCGGCGGCCTGCAGTGCCTGGCCGTAAAATTGGAACTCCGGCCCGCGCGGATTGATGCGGGTGAGGTTCGCGGCTTTCAGCCAGATCGGCCAGTCCTCCGGCGAATGTTCGACGCGGATCAGGCTCGGTCCCTTCAGGTCGGCCGGCCGCTTCAGGCCGCTCGCAAGACGGGGCACGCAGACGGGCGTGAGATCGCCGGCGAACAGGGGCTCGGCGACCAGGCCAGGCCAGTCGCCGGTGCCGAGCTTGATGCCGCAGCTCCAATCCTCGCCGAACGGGACCGACGCGCCGCCGGTGGTAAAGCGCACCTCGATGTCGGGCTCTTCGCTGCGAAACTCCGACAGGCGCGGGATCAGCCAGCGCATCGCAAAGGTGTGGCCGACGCCGATCGTGAGCACGCGGACGCTTGCCGGCGCCGTCACCTGCGCGGTGAGGCTAGCCAGCGCATCGAAGATCGGCGTCAGGCCGCCTTGATAGGCGCGGCCGGGCTGCGTCAGCACCAGGCGATTGGCCTTGCGCTCGAACAGCGCGACGCCGAGCCGCTCTTCCAGGAGATGCACCATGCGGCTGACGGCGGCCGCCGACACGCTCAGCTCGAGCCCGGCCGCAGCAAAGCTGCCGGTCCGCGCCGCCGCCTCGAATGCCTTGATGCCGTTGAGAAACAGCAGACGCCGCAAAGGCCCAACCCTCAGGAAAGCTGATGCCAGGCCAAGATAACTCAGTTTGCGCGGAAGGAGCAAGCGAGGCACGTTCTCCTCGCCTCTCCCCGCGCGCGGGGAGAGGCCGACGCGCAAAGCGCGGCGGGTGAGGGGGAGTCTCCGCGAGTCCATCTACCACCGTGATTGCGGAAGCGGCCCCTCACCCCACCCTCTCCCCGTAAGAACGGGGCGAGGGAGTGAAGCAGTCTGCGTCCCTTACGATGAGCCACCACCGGAGATTCCCCACGTGACGCCCATCATGATCGCTGCCCTCGGATTGCTGATGGTCGCCACCGCGTTCCTGTCGGGGCTGTTCGGCATGGCGGGCGGGCTGATCCTGATCGGCGTGCTGCTGGCGCTGATGCCGCTGCCGACCGCGATGGTGCTGCATGCGATCACGCAGATGGCCTCGAACGGCTGGCGCGCATTTCTGTGGCGCGCGCATATCCGCTGGCGGCCGGTCGCGAACTATATGGTCGGCGCTGCTGTCGCGCTGGCGGCCTGGTCGCTCACCCGCTACGTGCCTGATAAGCCGATGGCGCTGCTGCTGCTCGGCGTTACACCGTTCATGGCACGGCTGTTGCCCGCCAACATCAAGCCGGATCCGGACCGCCTCTGGCAGGGCACCGTTTATGGCACGATCTGCATGGGCTTGATGCTGATGACCGGCGTGTCGGGGCCACTGCTCGACACCTTCTTCCTCGGCGGCGATTTCGGCCGGCGCGAGAAGGTCGCGACCAAGGCGATGTGCCAGCTCGTCAGCCATTTCACCAAGCTGATCTATTTCGGCGGCATCATCGACCAGGCGGCGAGCCTCGATCCCGTGCTCGCCGGCGTCGCCATCCTTGCCTCGATGCTCGGCACCACGCTGGCGCGGCGCATCCTCGAAGCCATGACCGACCAGCAATTCTTGGCCTGGTCGAACAAGCTGATCACCACGATTGCCTGCTACTACATCGCCTATGGCGGCTGGCTCATGGTTCGCACGCCAGTGCTGGCCGCCTTCGACAAGGGAGGTTTGCAATGAACGAGACTGCCGATCCCCTGGTGCTGGACTTCGTCGAATGGGTCGCGCGCGAGCCGCGCGCCTATGCCGAAGTGATCGCGACCTGGAAGACCTCGTGCCCGCGCCTCACCATCTGGGAAGATGCCACTGAGCGCGGCTACGTCGCGCGCGAGACGCTGCCCGGTCTCGGGCTGGTGATCGCGGTCACCGAGGGCGGCGAGAAATTGCTGCGAAACAACGGGCGCTAACTCTCGCCACATCGTCATTGCGAGCGTCAGCGAAGCAATCCAGAATGTCGCCGCGCGGCAGGCTGGATTGCTTCGTCGCAAAGGGCTCCTCGCAATGACGGAGCCAGTGGAGGCGCCTTTGTCACTCAAACTCTACGAACTCGTCGGCACCGACGCCTCGCGTCCCTTCAGCCCGTATTGCTGGCGCACGCGGATGGCGCTGGCGCACAAGGGCCTCGCGGCGGAATCGCTGCCCTGGCGCTTCACCGAGAAGGGCGCGCTTTCGCCGCACGGGTCGGAGAAGGTTCCGGTGCTGCTGCACGATGACAGACCGGTCGTCGACTCCTGGACGATCGCGACCTATCTCGAGGACAATTTCCCGGACCGTCCGTCGCTGTTCGGCGGCGAGGGCGGCTGCGCCATGGCGCGCATGATCAACGCCTTCGGCGACATCGCCGTGGTCGGCGGCATCTTTCCGCTGATCGTTGCCGACATCCCGAAAAATCTCGCCGAGATCGATGCCGCCTATTTCCGCAAGTCGCGCGAGGCGCGCTTCGGCGGCAAGAGCCTGGAAGCGGTCATGGCAAGTCGCGACACCGGCGTGGTCGCCTTCCGCAAGTCGCTCGAGGTGATGCGCCAGACGTTGAAGAAGCAGCCCTTCATCGGCGGCGCCGCGCCGAACTACGCCGACTACGTGGTGTTCGGCGGCTTCCAGTGGGCGCGCGTGGTGAGCCCGTTCAAGCTGCTCGAGACGGACGATCCGGTATATGCTTGGCGCGAAAAGCTGCTCGATGCATTCGACGGCATGGCGCGGAAATCGCCGGGGCATGAGGTGTAAGTTTCGCCGGGCGGATCTTGTAGGGCAGGCAAAGGCGCATAGCGCCGTGCCCAGGCAAATGAAAATGGTGGGCACGCTGCGCTTTGCCCACCCTACGATACTGCCGCCTCCGCCGCCTTGCGCAAGCACTCCCGGCACAGGCAGTCTTCGCCCTCGACCGGCATCGGCAGCTTCGCGGTTTCCTCCGCGCACCAGCAGGTGCCCGAGAGGTCGCAGCCGAACTCAGTACCGCAGCGCGCGCAGGCGAGGCGGCGCGGTTCCGGTGATGCGGATTCTTTCGGATTTGTCATGATTTACGTCGAAGCTTCGCCGTGATTTTCATGTCGGGTTCATCGGTCGCTGCGGTATATTAGGCGTCGCGCGCGGACTCCGAAAGCGGCTCCCGACACGCGAAGGACAAATCGATGGCCCGCGATTCGCAAGCCGCGCTCGTCGCGCTCAACCGTTTTGGCTTCGGCGCCCGCGGCGGCGCCTCGGGCGATCTCATCAACGCAGCCTCCGATCCTCGCGGTTTCGTGAAGGCAGAGCTGGTCCGTGCGAGTGGGGTGTTGCTGGAGGCGCCCGGTCTGCAATCGACCCAGCAACTCGGGCAGGCCGTCTTCGCCTATCAGGATCAGGTCAGGCAGGCGCGCGAAGCGGCGAAGGCCGCCGCGCCCGCCGAGACGCAGCCGCCTGCGCCGAGTGAACCGAAGCCCGGGCTCCGCCGCAATCTCTCGCTGAATGCGGCAGCAACGGAAGTCGCCGGCCAGATGACGGAAGCCAAGCCGGCGGACAATGCGGCAAAGCCGGACGCGATGCAGCCCAATGCGGCTGCACCGCCGGCGGCCAAGCCGGCCCCGCAGCCGCTCAACGTCATCCAGAAGACCTTCCGCAGCGAAGCGCTGGCGCGCCTGCAGCGCGCGACGCTGGCCACCTGCGGCTTCACCGAGCGTCTCGTCGCGTTCTGGTCCAACCATTTCTGCATTTCCGCGACCAAGGGTGAGCTGGCGCGGATCTGGGCCGGCGCGTTCGAGCGCGAGGCGATCAGGCCGCATGTGCTCGGGCGCTTCGCCGACATGCTGAAAGCGGTCGAGCAGCATCCGGCGATGCTGTTCTTCCTCGACAACCAGCAATCGCTCGGCCCGGATTCGCGCGCAGGCCAGAACCGCAAGCGCGGCCTGAACGAAAATCTCGCGCGCGAGATCATGGAGCTGCACACGCTCGGCGTCGGTGGCGGCTACACGCAGGAGGACGTCACCTCGCTCGCGCGGATCATCACCGGCTGGACCTTTGCCGGAAGGCAGGGGCAGCTCGGCACACCCGGCTCCTTCGTGTTCAACACCAATGCGCACCAGCCCGGCGCGCAGATGTTGCTCGGCAAGAGCTACGAGGCGACGGGCCTTGCGCAAGGCGAAGCCGCGCTCGCTGACATCGCGAGCCATCCGTCGACCGCGAATTTCATCGCCACCAAGTTCGTCCGCCATTTCGTCGCCGACGATCCGCCGCCGGGATTGGTGGCGCGGTTGCGCGAAATCTTCGTCAAGACCGACGGCGACCTCAAGGCGCTTGCCACGGCGCTGGTTGATTCCGACGAGGCGTGGAAGGCGCCGCTGACCAAGTTGCGCTCGCCCTATGATTTCCTGGTCGCGAGCGGCCGGCTGCTCGCGCGCGTGCCGGAGGATCCAGGCGCCTATCTGAACAATCTCAACCTGCTGGGACAGCCGCTGTGGTCGCCGGCCGGCCCCAATGGTTTCCCCGATACCAGCGCCGCATGGGCCGCGCCTGAGGGCATGAAGCTCAGGCTCGATATCGCCGCGCAGATGGGCGCACGGCTCGGGCCCAACATCGATCCGCTGGATCTGCTGGAATTCGCAGCGGCGGATGCGGCCTCCATCGAGACGCGCCGGACCATCGAGCGCGCGGAGTCGCGCCAGCAGGCGCTGGCGCTGCTCTTGATGTCGCCGGAAATGCAGAGGAGGTGACGATGGACTGCACCGAGAACCGGCTCCTCACCTCGCGCCGCAGTCTCCTGCTCGGCGGCGCCTCGTTCGCGGCCTGGGCTTATTTGCCGAAATTCGCGCGCGCGGCCGATGGGCACGATCCCCGGCTGATCGTGGTGATCCTGCGCGGCGCGCTCGACGGTCTTGCGACCGTCGCGCCGATCGGCGACCCCGATTATGCCGGCCTGCACGGCTCGATCGCGCTCACTTCTGACGGCGCGCATCCCGCGATCATGCTGGATTCCTTCTTCGCGCTGCATCCGGCGATGCCGGAATTTGCGCGCATGTATCGCGACCAGCATGCCGCGGTGATCCATGCCGTGGCGACGCCTTATCGCGACCGCTCGCATTTCGACGGCCAGGACGTGCTCGAAAGCGGCTATGCCGGTCCCGGCCGCGTGCAGTCCGGCTGGCTCAACCGCGCGCTGGAAGCGCTGCCGCGCGGCGAGCGCGTATCGAGCGCTCTTGCGGTCGGGCCCACCACGCCGTTGGTGCTGCGCGGCAACGCGCCGACCGTCGGCTGGGCCCCGGTGGCGCTGCCGCAGGCGGATGACGACACCGCGATGCGCCTCGTCGATCTCTACCGTCATCGCGATCCCGCGCTGGCGATGGCCTTGTCGCAAGGCCTTCAGCTCGACAAGGCCGCGAGCGGAGACGACATGAAACCGAAACCCGGCAATGCGGTGGCGCAGATGCGCCAGGTCGCGCGCGGCGCGGCCAAGCTGATGGCGGCGGACGATGGCCCGCGCATCGCCGCGCTCGCCTTCGATGGCTGGGACACCCATGCCAATGAAGGCGGCCCCGTGGGGCGTCTCGCCTTCCTGCTCGGCGGGCTCGATGGCGCGCTCGCCGAATTCCAAAGCGGTTTGGGGGAGCGCTGGCGCGACACCGTCGTCGTCGTCGCCACGGAGTTCGGCCGCACCGCGCGCATCAATGGCACCGATGGCACCGATCACGGCACCGGCACGATCGCGCTGCTCGCCGGCGGCGCCGTGAAAGGCGGACGCGTGATCTCCGAATGGCCGGGCCTCAAGCTCGCGAACTTGTATGAAGCTCGCGATCTCAAGCCGACCACCGATCTGCGCTCCGTGATCAAGGGCGTGCTGCAGGGCCAGTTCGGTCTATCCGATCGCGTGCTGGCCGAGACGGTGTTCCCGGATAGTGCGGGAGTACGGCCGATGAAGGGATTGGTCGCCTAACCCCACGCGCCGTCATTCCGGGCCTGCGCCTTGCGGCGCATCCCGGAATGACGAGATAATGGTGCAGCATCAGGAGAACCATCCCCATGTACATCGCCATGAACCGCTTCCGTGTCGCCAAGGGCTCCGAGGCCGCTTTCGAGCAGGTCTGGCTCGGCCGCGATACGCATCTGGACAAGGTGCCGGGCTTCGTCGAATTCCATCTGCTGCGCGGACCCGAGCTCGAGGACCACACGCTCTATGCCTCGCACACCGTGTGGGCGAACCATGCCGCGTTCGAGGCCTGGACCAAGTCCGAAGCGTTTCGCGCTGCGCACCACAAGGCAGGCGACAACAAGCCGCTCTATCTCGGCCATCCCCAGTTCGAGGGCTTCGAGGTGATGCAGACCGTGGGACGCGGCGCGAAGTAGCGCGCCGCGCCGGCCTTTGTTTGTCTGAGCATGATCTTTCCGGAAAACCGCTGCACACTTTTCCGGATCATGCTCTAGCCCAGCGTGATCCTGTCGATCTCCGCCATCTCCTCCGCGCTGAGCTGCCAGGCGATCGCCTTGACGTTCTGCTCGATCTGCTCGACGCGGGTGGCGCCGGCAATCACGCTTGATACTTGCGGGCGGGCGGCGAGCCAGGAGAAGGCGAGCTCGAGCATGCTGTGGCCGCGGGCCTTGGCGAAGGCCTGGAGCTTCTCGACGATATCCTCGTTGCGCGGCGTGACGTAGCGGTCGCGCAGCCGCTCCACCTTGCCGAAGCGGGTATCATCGGGCGCGGCCTCGCCCTTCCGGTATTTGCCGGTCAGGAGGCCGCTTGCGAGCGGGAAAAACGGCAACAGGCCGAGCTTGTATTCCGTTGCTGCCGGCAGCAGGTCCTTTTCGATGTCGCGCACGACGAGCGAATATTCGTCCTGGCACGACACGAAGCGGCTGACATTCATCGCGCGCGCGACGTACTCGGCTTCGGCGACGCGCCAGGCCGGAAAGTTGGAATTGCCGATGTAGCGGACCTTGCCCTGGCGGACGAGATCGTCGAGCGCGCGCAGGCTCTCCTCGATCGGCGTCAGCGGGTCATAGTCGTGCTGCTGGTAGAGATCGATGTAATCGGTCTTCAGCCGCTTCAGGCTCGCCTCTACCGCCTCCATGATGTAGCGGCGCGAGGCGCCCTGCTTGGTTCCGTCCTCCGCCATCGGCTTGGAATATTTCGTCGCCAGCACGATGTCCTTGCGGCGGTCGCCCAGCACAGCACCGAGCACGGTCTCCGAGCCGCCCATGTTCGAATAGATGTCGGCGGTGTCGAACAGCGTGATGCCGAGATCGAGCGCGCGATGGATCACCTTGCGCGAGGTCTCCAGATCCGTGCGCTGGCCGAAATTGTTGCAGCCGAGCCCGACCGCGGACACGCGAAGGCCGGAGGCGCCGAGATTGCGAATTTCCATGGGAGATCCTGTCAGAGAGAGCAGCCACGCATTGTGACCATCGTGCGCCGCAGCAGCAAGGCGCGCGCCGCGCTGCTGCCATGCTGACAAGGCGGACAAAAAAATGCGGCCCCTGTCAGACGCGGCGACTGACGGTGACCGCTTGGGGCGCTTGATCGGTGACGGGGGGCCAGATCAGACGCAGGCACAGCGTAGTCCCGCTATGTTACGCGGGGGTGACAGCGGGAGTTATCCACAGGGTGCGGATGGGGATCAGAACAGCTTGCGATAGACGATGAAACCGGAACGCTCCGCGACCTTGTCATACAAGCGCTGTGCCGTGAGATTGGTCTCGTGCGTCTGCCAATAGACGCGCGGCGATCCCGCCAATTTCGCCCGCTCATACACGCCGTGGATCAGCGCCGAGGCGACGCCCTTGCCGCGCGCGGCTTCCAGCGTGAACAGGTCCTGCAGATAGCAGGACGGCTCGATCGCGGTGGTGCTGCGATGAAACAGGTAGTTCGTCATGCCGAGCAGCCTGCCGTCGCTCTCGGCGACCAATCCATGCACCGGCTCATAGGCATCGAAGAAACGCTGCCACGTCATCGCAGTGATCTCGCCCGCCAGCGCGGTCGGGCCAGAGCGGCCGTAGAAGGCGTTATAGCCGTCCCACAGCGGCAGCCATTGATCGTAGTCCTGCCTGGTGACGGCGCGAATGGTGAGCGACATGTGGATTTCCTGCGATCGATGGGACGTCCTTCATACGTGATGACGGGCGTGCCGATCAATCGCCAGTCGCATCACTCCGCGGCGCGCAGATGCCGGATCAGCCTGCGGCCCGTGGGATCGCGCAGCGAGCGGTAGTAGTCGGCGCGCGAGGGCGCATCGGTGTGGCGCACGAGATCGGTCACCGGCGTGTAGCTCAGCATACGTCCGCCATCGGGCAGGGCGTTGCAGACGAAGCGCAGCACCTCGCCGTTGCGCAAGGCGATGTTGATCGGCGTGGCATCGCCGATCCGCACCATCTCCATGCGCTGGGCGATGAAGGTGCCGAGCTCGTCTTCGGGCAGCTCGAACGCGCCGGTGTCGCGGCTGTGATACATCAGCGCGATGAAGGGCGGCTTGCCGTCGGCGATCTCGTCCGGCACCGCAAAATAGTCGCGGAAGGCGCGGTTGATGAATTCGGCCCGCGTCTCGGCATCGAGCAGCACGATGCCGATATCGACCTGATCGAGCGCGGCCGACAGCCGCGCGGCCGTGGCGTGGCTCTGCCGTTCGGCCGCGACCGTACCGAGCAGCCGCTCGCGCATCAGGCCGGTGATGCCGGCGGTGGCGGCAGCCGTGATCGCCATGAGGCCGAGCGGGATCAGATCGGCACTGGTGGCGCCGGAAACGCCGTGGCGGCCGAGGAGGAGCAGCGTCGCACCGATCACCGCGACGGCCGCGCTGGCGATGGCGGAGGCGAGACCCGACAATGCGCCGGCGAGCGCCACGATGCCCACGAGCAGCGGCGCGGGCGAGGGGATGAAGCGATCGAAGTGCATCGTCAGCAGCAGGGCTGCTGCCGTCAGCGCCGGACCGGAGATCGCACGCCATCCGAACCGCATGGACCCGTCTCGCTCCTCCCGAACCGAGGTAACGTCGCAACACTGGCTGATCGTTGCGCCACCGCGATACGTTTTCCTGCGGTGTGTTTAAGGTCCGCTTGCGTGCAAGCTTCAGGTTTTCGGATGATTTTAGACCAAGTGGGCGTGCTTGAGGGGCTGTTGCAGCGCCGGCGCATTCAGCGTCGAAATCCCCGGGCCCTTGCGCGTGACGACAATCAACAGCGACGCCGCGACCAAAATGGCCGCAGTCAGTGTGATTGCAACGACTACCACAGGTGATTTCATCGACGTCCCGCGCGATGCCTGAAGGCGCGAGGCACACGGCGCCTTGAAGGCTGGACCAGGATGAAACGGGAATCAGACCGGCAGGCCCATCGCCATGGTCGCCTTGGTCGACAGCACCGTCAGGGTGACGATCAGGCACAGCGATAGCGCGGCGACGGCGAGCGAGGCCGCGACCGCGTTGGTCAGCCGGGAAGACGCTACGGTAGCGGGATGGCCCTGAAAGCCTGCCGTGCCGGACGCCCGTATCATGGTCTAAATCCTTCAACGCGCGAGCGAATCACCCGCGACTTTCCACAATTTCCCAGTTTCAACCGGCAATATTGCGGCGGCTATCGCGCGGAAAATGGCGGGATTGCGGCGAACGTCACCTTTGTACCCGCTATTCGCCGGAGGGCAGGGGCGCGCTCAGGCACCGGCTGCAATGCTGGCGGGGTCGTCGACGTCGGCCGGCCGCCAGTCCATCGACACGAAGCCCGGCGCAGCTTCCACCCGCTTCAGCCAGTCGCGGATCGCCGGGAAGGCCTGGAGGTCGAAGTCGCAGCGGTCGGCGAGGTGGGTGTAGCCGTACAACGCGATGTCGGCGACCGTGAGCTGGCGCGCGGCGAAATAGGCGTTGGTCTTGAGGTGGTTCTCCATCACCTGGAGCGCGCCATAGCCGCGCTCCATCCAGTCCTCCAGCGAATGGGTCTGGAGGTCGCGCCCGCCCTTGACCAGCGACAGCCAGAAATAGGCGGCGCCGATGTTCGGCTCCAGCGCGTGCTGCTCGAAGAACATCCATTGCAGCGCCTCGGCGCGGTCGATGCGGTTCTCGGGCGCGAGCGGGGTGCCGACGGCGACGTACCAGAGGATGGCGTTGGACTCGGCGAGAAAGCGGTCGTCGCCGACCTCGAGCAGCGGCACCTGTCCCGACGGGTTCTTGGTCAGAAAGTCCGGCGTGCGGCTCTCGCCGCGCAGAATGTCCACCTCGATCGCTTCGTAGGGCACGTTGAGCAGCGCCAGCGCAAGGCGGACCTTGTAGCTGTTGCCCGAGCGTTGCATCGAATAGAGCTTGTACATTCTGAGAATGATTCCGGAAGACGGGGAGGCACTGCGCTCGTCGCCACGCGAGGCGGCTAAACAATGATGCCGATGCGAATCCGCCGCAAGGGCCGGCCAATAGAAAAACTCGAAATCCCTACCGCACTGCAGCGCTGCGGAAGATCATTTCCGCGCGACGATGCAAATCAGATCACGCTTGCGTCAGCATGCGCGCGCTTGGCTCGCGCGATTGTGCGCAGGGCGAGCGATTGGGGGAGAGCGCCGTCATCAATCCAGTGCGCCGGGCATCGACGTTCTTCGTGCCGGGGCGAGGCGTGGATGGCCGGGAAACAGGCGAGCAGAAGCGACGCCGTCGTTCGGACGGCTATGCCCGGCCATGACGGCGCTTCAGCACGCAACACGCAAAATTGCTCCGAGGACAAGCCTTCCGGGATATGAGCGATTCGCGCGGTAAAGTTGCGGAAAATTGCTGGAAATCGCGGCTTGAACCGCTCCAAATCCGTAAGTTTTTCCGAGATCGGGCCGAAGTTTCTTGCGGCGCAGCGGCACACGTTTTAGGGTATCTCATTCCCACAATCAGAGTCGTGAGGCCTAGGGCTTTTCGACGCTTGTCAGGAGATGACGATGTCCTTCCTTGCCGCTGCGCTCGACCGTGTGAAGCCGTCCGCGACCATCGCGGTCACGGATAAAGCACGCGCGCTGAAAGCGGCGGGCCGCAACGTCATCGGTCTCGGTGCCGGCGAGCCCGACTTCGACACGCCCGCCAACATCAAGCTGGCTGCGATCCGCGCCATCGAGGCCGGCAAGACCAAGTACACCGCGGTCGACGGCATTCCCGAGCTGAAGGAAGCCATCATCGCCAAGTTTCAGCGCGAGAACGGCGTTGCCTACAAGCCGAACCAGATCATCGTCGGCACCGGCGGCAAGCAGGTGCTGTACAACGCGCTGATGGCGACCATCAATCCGGGCGACGAGGTGATCATTCCCGCGCCGTACTGGGTCAGCTACCCCGAGATGGTGGCGCTCGCCGGCGGCGAGCCGGTGCCGGTGGTCTGCACCGCCGCGACCGGCTTCAAGCTCCAGGCCGAGGCGCTCGAGCGCGCGATCACGCCGAAGACCAAATGGGTGATCCTGTGCTCGCCGTCGAACCCGACGGGAGCCGCCTACACGCGTTCGGAACTGAAGGCCCTCACGGACGTGCTGGTGAAGCATCCCCATGTGTGGGTGATGACCGACGATATGTACGAGCATCTCGTCTATGACGACTTCCAGTTCACCACGGTCGCGCAGGTCGAGCCGAAACTTTACGATCGCACGCTCACCGTGAACGGCGTGTCGAAGGCCTATTGCATGACCGGCTGGCGCATCGGCTATGCCGGTGGCCCCGCGCAGCTGATCAAGGCGATGTCGACGATCCAGTCGCAGTCGACCTCGAACCCGTCCTCGATTGCGCAATGGGCCGCGGTGGAAGCTCTGAACGGTCCGCAGGACTTCATCCCCGCCAACAACAAGGTGTTCAAGGAGCGGCGCGACCTCGTCGTCTCCATGCTCAACCAGGCCAAGGGCATCGAATGCCCGCGTCCCGAAGGCGCCTTCTACGTCTATCCGTCCTGCGCCGGCACGATCGGCAAGACCGCGCCGTCCGGCAAGGTGATCGACAATGACGAGACCTTCGTCACCGAGCTCCTTGAGACCGAAGGCGTCGCGGTGGTGCAGGGTTCGGCCTTCGGCCTTGGCCCGGCCTTCCGCATCTCCTACGCGACCAAGACCTCGGATCTCGAAGACGCCTGCAAGCGCATCCAGCGCTTCTGCGGTAATTTGCGCTGATCGCGTCGCGATGAACGATCGGAAAGGCCCGCCTCGGCGGGCCTTTTTGTTGTTTGCACGCCAATCCCTCTGCACGATCTGGCCCGGCCACGCCTGTTGTGGCATAGACGCGCAAAGCGAGTGGGGCGCTCTCTGCTCGCATCCCTTCATCGCCGGAGATATTTTTATGCGCCGTTCGTTCATCTTCGCCGGGCTCGCCGCCGCCAGCCTCGTTGCCTCTAGCGTGGGCGGCAGTGCACAGCAGCGGATGGCGCGGGTGGGCGTGCTCGAATGCCGCGGCGGCGCCAGCGTCGGCTTCATCGTGGGATCGGTGACCCATCTCGGCTGCGTGCTGCGCGCCGACGGTCTGCCCGACGATCGTTACGTCGCGACCATCCGCAAAGTCGGTCTCGACATCGGCATCACCCAGGAGACGGCTTTGGCGTGGGGCGTGTTCGCGCCCGTCGACCGGCTCGGCCCCGGCGACCTCTCGGGCAATTATGCCGGCGCGCAGGGCAGCGCCTCGGTCGGTGTCGGCTTGGGCGGTAACGTGCTGGTCGGCGGCTCCAACAATTCGATCGCGCTCCAACCGCTCAGCGTGCAGGGACAGGTCGGCCTCAACATTGCCGCCGGCCTCGAGAGCCTGGAACTTCGTCCGGGCCGTTGACGCCCGACGACGGTGTTTGCTGCTTTCATCTCTCCTCGCCGGGGAGAGGTGGAACACGCGGCCGACAGCCGTACTCGCCGCGTTAAGACCTAATCCAGCCGACGACGCACCGCAGCGACGTTTGATGCTTGCCAAATCTCGGGGACGGGCAGAGCATCTGCGGTTGCCGACCCAATCATGGGCCGAGCTCCACACCAAGGAGGCGGCGAATGGGACAAGACGTCAGAAGTCCCCGAGGTCCACGGTGCATCGCGCTGGTGGGCCCTTTCCAAAGCGGTAAAACCACACTTCTCGAAGCAATACTGGCGCGAACGGGCGCAATCCCGCGTGCCGGCAGTGTCGACGCCGGAACTTCCGTCGGCGACGCTGCGCCCGAGGCCCGTCATCACAAGATGACCGTCGGGCTCACTGCCGCCACCACGAGTTTCATGGGCGACAGCTACACCTTCCTGGATTGTCCCGGTTCCGTCGAGTTTGCCCACGACATGCGCGCCGCGCTGCCTGCGGTCGATGCCGCGATCGTGGTCTGCGAGGCCGACGAGAAGAAGCTGCCGCAGCTTCAGATCATCCTGCGCGAGCTGGAGGAGCTGAAGATCCCGCGTTTCCTGTTCCTCAACAAGATCGACCGCGCGAGCCAGCGCATCCGCGAGTCGCTCGCAATGCTGCAGCCCGCCTCCCGCGTGCCGCTGGTGCTGCGCCAGATCCCGATCTGGAAGGACGAGCTGATCGAGGGCTTCGTCGATCTCGCGCTGGAACGCGCCTTCATCTATCGCGAGCACAAGGCCTCCGAGGTGGTCGCGCTAGAAGGCGGCAATCTCGACCGCGAGAAGGAAGCCCGCTTCTCGATGCTGGAGAAGCTCGCCGATCACGACGATGCGCTGATGGAGCAACTGCTCGAGGACATCCAGCCGCCGCGCGATGCCGTGTTCGACGATCTCGCCCGCGAATTGCGCGAGGGACTGATCTGCCCGGTGCTGCTGGGCGCTGCCGCGCGCGAGAACGGCGTGCTGCGTTTGATGAAGGCGCTGCGTCACGAGGCACCGGGCATTGCGGAGACCGCAAAACGTCTCGGTGTGCCCGAGACCAGGGACGCGCTCGGCTTCGTGTTCAAGACACTGCATTCGCAGCATGGCGGCAAACTGTCATTGACGCGGCTGCTCGCCGGCCATCTCGACGACGGCGCCACGCTGCAATCCGCTTCCGGAGGCGCGGGCCGCATCTCCGGCATCCTCGCCGTCAACGGCGCCTACGACACCAAGCGTGCCGCGGCCGAAGCCGGCGACACGGTGGCGCTCGCCAAGGTTGATCCGATCAAGACCGGCGACACGGTCTCGAGCGGCAAGACCCCGCCAGCGGCGCTCGCGGTCTCGGAGCCGACGCCGCCGGTGCTCGCGATCTCGGTTGCGGCCACCGACCGCAAGGACGACGTCAAGCTCGGCCAGGCGCTGACGCGGCTGCACGAGGAGGATCCCTCGCTCGTCATTGTGATGAACGCCCAGACCCACGACACCGTGCTGTGGGGACAGGGCGAGATGCACTTGCGCGTTGCCAGCGAGCGGCTGCGCGACCGCTTCGGCGTCAAGATCACCTCGCATCCACCCGCCATCGGTTATCAGGAGACCATCCGCAAGCCGATCGTCCAGCGCGGTCGCCACAAGAAGCAGTCCGGCGGCCACGGCCAGTTCGGCGACGTCGTGCTCGACATCAGGCCTTTGCCGCGCGGCGAGGGCTTCAAGTTCGCCGAGAAGGTTGTTGGGGGCGCGGTTCCGCGCAACTACATCGGCGCGGTGGAAGAAGGCGTCGTCGACGGATTGACGCGCGGTCCGCTCGGTTTCCCCGTCACCGATGTGCAGGTGACGCTGACCGACGGCTCCTATCACAGCGTCGACTCTTCAGATCTCGCCTTCCGCACGGCGGCGCGGATCGGACTCAACGAGGGCCTGCCGCATTGTCAGTCGGTGCTGCTGGAGCCGATCCACGTGGTCGAGATCGTCTGTCCGACCGACGCCACCGCCAAGATCAACGCGATCCTGTCGGCGCGGCGCGGCCAGATCCTCGGCTTCGACACGCGTGACGGTTGGAGCGGCTGGGACAGCGTCCGTGCCATGATGCCGGAAGCCGAGATCGGCGAACTGATCGTGGAGCTGCGCTCCGCCACCGCCGGCGCCGGCAGCTTCACCCGCACGTTCGACCACATGGCCGAAGTCACCGGCCGTGCCGCCGACCAGATCATCGCCGCGCATCAACACGCGGCGTGATCAAGCTGGCTTAGTCAGAGGCGCACGCTCTCGCACCCTCTCCCCGCTCTTCGCGGGGAGAGGGTGGGTGAGGGGCCGTCTCTACGCGTGCGGCGTTTCAAGTGATCGCGCCCCAACCGCAAAAGCGAAGCAATCCAGAGAGTCGTGCCGCGGCAGGATTCTGGATTGCTTCGTCGCAAGGGTCCTCGCAATTACGGCGGCGTAGCTGGGCAAGGGCAACCTCTTGCCTTCAGCCCGATATGATGTATTTTACATCATTGTACACGTCTCAGATATCATTTATAAGTGCTGGTAAGTGAGGCCAAGGTGATCACGTCGTTCCAGATGCGGGCAGCCCGCGCGCTGCTCGGCATTGACCAGAAAACCCTGGCCGAGCTCGCCGGCGTTTCGCTGCCGACCATCCAGCGGATGGAGGCCAGCACCGGTAATGTGCGTGGCGTGGTCGAGACCCTGATCAAGGTGGTCGAGGCGTTCGACCGGGCCGGCGTCGAGCTGATCGGCGAGCAGGTCCGCAGCGACAGCGGCGGGCGTGGCGTCCGCCTGAAGGAGCCCGGGCCGCCGCGCCGGGTGGGGGCTTGATCTTGCGGGTCTTGCCCGGAGCAGACTGAACCAACGCACCGTCGCGTCCGGATCGCGGCCGCACGATGCGGTGGAGCATTGTGGGGCAGCGGAGCATGAGCATCACAAGCGATCACGCAAGCCGGCTGCACCAGCTGCGTCAGCCGACTTTTGCCGAACTGTATCTGCCAAAGCTCGTCACCGTCTGGCGTGAAGGCTACGGCGTCGCGGACTTCCGCGCCGATGTCTTCGCGGGCCTGACGGTTGCGATCGTGGCGCTGCCGCTGTCGATGGCGATCGCGATCGCCTCGGGCGTGACGCCGGACCGCGGTCTCTACACCGCTGTCGTCGGCGGCTTCATCGCCTCGCTGCTCGGCGGCAGCCGGTTCCAGATCGGCGGACCCGCCGGCGCCTTCATCGTCCTGGTTGCAGCGACCGCGGAGCGTCACGGCGTTGACGGCGTCATCCTCGCCACCCTGATGGCGGGCGTGTTCCTGATCGCTGCGGGCCTGCTCCGGGTCGGCACCTACATCAAGTTCATTCCCTATCCGGTCACGGTCGGATTCACCGCCGGCATCGCCGTGATCATCTTCGCCAGCCAGCTCCGCGATCTCGGCGGGATCACGCTTGCGGGCAAGGAGCCCAGCGAGTTCGTTCCAAAGCTGGTCGCGCTCGCCGGCGGTCTCAACACCATCAATCCATCCGCCGTCGCGGTCGCGATCGTCAGCATCGCCATCATCGCGGCCTTGCGGATCTGGCGGCCGTCCTGGCCCGGCATCCTGATCGCGGTCGTGATCGCGGCCGTTGCGTGTGCCGTGCTGTCGCTGCCGGTGGAAACCATCGGGTCGCGCTTCGGCGGCATTCCGCGCGAATTGCCGTCACCGGCGCTGCCGGCGTTCTCGGTCGCGAAGGCGAGCGCCGTGCTGCCGGATGCGATCGCGTTCGCGCTGCTGGCCGCCATCGAATCGCTGCTGTCGGCGGTGGTGGCCGACGGCATGACCGGGCGCCGTCACCGCTCCAATTGCGAGCTGGTGGCGCAAGGCGCCGCCAATATCGGCTCGGCGCTGTTCGGCGGCATCTGCGTCACCGGCCTGATCGCGCGGACCGCGACTAACATTCGCGCCGGTGCGCGCGGGCCGCTGGCCGGAATGCTGCATTCCGTGTTTCTGCTGCTGTTCATGCTGATCGCGGCGCCGCTCGCAAGCTACATTCCGCTGGCGGCGCTCGCCTCGGTGCTGGTCGTGGTGGCCTGGACCATGGCGGAGAAGCACGAATTCGCCACGCTCCTGCGTTCGTCATGGGGCGACGCCGTCGTGCTGCTCGCGACCTTCCTGCTGACGATCTTCCGCGATCTCACCGAAGGCATCCTGGTCGGCTTTGCGCTCGGCGCCGTGCTGTTCATCCATCGCATGGCGGAGATGACGGGGATCGAGGAACGCTCGCCGCTGGTCGCCGGCGATCGTCCCGACGACGGCAATGGCGATCGCGTTCGCTACGATCCTGCGCTTGCGGTCGATCGCGACGTGCTGGTCTATCGCATCACCGGCGCGTTCTTCTTCGGCGCGGCCTCCGCCATCGGAGGCGTGCTCGACGAGGTCGCCGACAGGCGCAAGGCCTTCGTGGTCGATTTCGCCGCGGTGCCGTTCCTGGATTCGACGGCGGCCAACGTGCTGGGCCGCGTCGCCGCCAAGGCGCACCGCCAGGGCATCCGCCTGTTCATCACGGGGGCTTCGCCCGCTGTCCGCCGCGCGCTGCTCACCCATGGCGTGACGCCGCCGCGGGCGCGCTATCGCCAGAGCCTCGACCGCGCGATCGCCGACATCAAGGGCCGGGCGGCCGACGAGGCTGCGGCGGACTAGCGACGTCCGCACGCTTGACAGGCCCCACGGGACGCGAAATGGATCGCCTCGGAAACGACCCGAGGGAAAGATGACCGCGCCCAAAGCTCCTGCAGCCTGTCTGA
This sequence comes from Bradyrhizobium sp. Rc3b, assembly GCF_900114915.1. Taxonomy (GTDB): domain Bacteria; phylum Pseudomonadota; class Alphaproteobacteria; order Rhizobiales; family Xanthobacteraceae; genus Bradyrhizobium. The sequence continues at coordinate 49,424 of NZ_FOUS01000005.1, read as the reverse complement.
TCGGATGGCCGGCCGCGCATTCGCGCTCGCCGCTGATCCATCATTACTGGCTGCGCACGCTCGGCATTGCCGGCGGCTATGTCATCGAAGCGGTTCCGCCCGAGGATCTCAGGGATTTCGTGCTGCGGCTGTCGCTGCGCGGCTTCGTCGGCGCCAACGTCACCATCCCGCACAAGGAAGAGGTGCTGGCGCTGTCGGCGCCCGATGCGCGCGCCAAGGCCGTCGGCGCGGCGAACACGCTGTGGTTTGCCGACGGCGAGCTGCGCTCGACCAACACCGACGTCGAAGGTTTCATCGGCAATCTCGACGCCAGCGCGCCCGGTTGGGATGCCTCCGAGGAGGCGCTGGTGCTCGGCGCCGGCGGCTCCTCGCGGGCGGTCGTGTTCGGCCTGCTCGAGCGCGGGATCAAGCACATCCATCTTGCCAATCGCACCATCGCGCGGGCCGAGACGCTGGCAAGACAGTTCGGGCCGAACGTGCGTCCCGTGACGTGGGACGGGATCGACGACGTGCTGCCGCGCGCAAAACTTCTCGTGAACACGACCTCGCTCGGCATGCACGGCCAGCCCTCACTCGATGTTGATGTCGCGCGCCTGCCGCAGGCGGCGGTGGTCGCCGACCTCGTCTATGTCCCGCTGGTGACGCCGCTGCTCGCCGCCGCAACGGCGCGTGGCCTGAAGACGGCAGACGGGCTCGGCATGCTGCTGCACCAGGCGGTGCGCGGTTTCGAGCTGTGGTTCGGCCGGCGGCCGGAGGTCACGGCCGAGCTGCGGGCGCTGGTCGAGGCCGATCTCACAAAGACTTGAGAGAATAGCACGCGTCGTCCGGAGTTCTCCATTCCTGGGGGACAATCGGAGACCGTCATGTCTGTTCAACGTGCAACTTTCACACGTCCGCTGATCGCCGTCGCGATGGTGGCCGCTTCCACCCTCTATGCCTACGCGCAGAGGGCACCGGTGCCGACGCGCGTGCGCGGCACGATCGAAAGCGTCAATGGTGACACGATGCAGGTCAAGTCGCGCAGCGGTGAGGACGTCAAGCTACGCATCGCTCCCGACGTGAACGTCTCGGGGATTACCAAAATTTCACTCGCCGACATCAAGGTCGGCTCCTTCGTCGGCGCCACCACGGTGCCCGGACCGGACGGCGGCCAGAACGCGGTCGAGGTCCACGTGTTTCCGGAGAGCATGCGCGGCACCGGCGAGGGCTCGCGGCCCTATGACCTCAAGCCGAATTCGAGCATGACCAACGCCACGGTGTCGGAGAGCGTGGTCGGCAATGACGGCCATACGCTGCTGGTCAAGTACAAGGACGGCGAGAAGAAGGTGTTCGTCGCCGACAACACGCCGGTGGTGACCTTCGTGCCGAGCGACAAATCCGAGTTGAAGCCCGGAGCAAAGGTCATCGCCTTCATGAAGCAATTGCCCGACGGCTCGTTCGAGACCAACCGCGTCAGCGTCGGCCGCGACGGCCTGACGCCGCCGATGTGATGAGAAAACAAACGTAAGGTGGGCAAAGGCGCGTCAGCGCCGTGCCCACGTCTTCCTCACGTTGCGCACATTGGTGGGCACGCTTACGCTTTGCCCACCCTACGGCACCGCCGCTGCCGTCACATCGCGATGACATGATCGTCGATCTCGTCGATCCGGTTGACGCCGCACAGGCCCATGGTGGTGAGCAGCTCCTTCTGGATGATGTCGATCGCCTTGGCGACGCCGGCCTGGCCGCCGGCACCCAGGCCGTAGGCATAGGCGCGGCCGAGCATGCAGGACTTTGCGCCGAGCGCGAGCGCGCGCATCACGTCCTGGCCGGAGCGGATGCCGCCGTCGAACATGATCTCCATCCTGTCACCGACCGCATCGGCGATCTCGGGCAGCACCTCGATCGAGGACGGCGCACCGTCGAGCTGCCGGCCGCCATGGTTGGAGACGACGAGCGCCTGCGCGCCGGTCTTGGCGGCTTCCTCGGCGTCCTCGACGTCGAGGATGCCCTTGATGACGAGCTTGCCCGGCCAGATGCTGCGGACCCACTCGACGTCCTTCCAGTTCAGCGAGGTGTCGAACTGCGAGGCCGTCCATTCGGCGAGGCGATTGAGATCCTCGGTGTTCTTTACGTGGCCGGCGATGTTGCCGAAGGTGCGGCGCTTGCCCTGCAGCACGCCGGAGACCCAGCCGGGCTTGCTGGCGAAATCCAGCAGCTTCGACAGCGACCATTCGGGGGGCACCGTCATGCCGTTCTTGATGTCGGCGTGGCGCTGGCCGATCACCTGGAGGTCCACGGTGAGCACCAGCGCGCTGCACTTGGCCGCGATCGCGCGCTGGATCAATTCCTTGATGAAGCCGCGGTCCTTCATGACGTAGAGCTGGAACCAGAACGGCTTCTCGACATTGGCGGCGATGTCCTCGATCGAGCAGATCGACATGGTCGATTGCGTGAACGGGATACCGGCGGCCTGCGCGGCGCGGCAGGCATAAATTTCGCCGTCGCCATGCTGCATGCCGAGCAGGCCGACGGGCGCGAGTATCAGCGGCATGGTCGAGGGCTCGCCGAGGATCGTGGTCGAGGTGTCGCGCTTGGAGACGTCGACCAGGATGCGCTGGCGAAACTTGATCGCCTGCATATCCTCGCGGTTGGCGCGCAGCGTCTCCTCGGCATAGGAGCCGCGATCGCAATAGTCGAAGAACGCCTTCGGCACGCGGCGCTTATGCAGCGTGCGAAGATCGTCGATACAGGTGATATGTTTCATGATCGTTCCCCGGCCCGTCTTCTACCAAGAGTCTTGCATCGGAAGATTTCGGGGTCATCTAGCATGGTTGGATGCACAGCCAAATCCGTTTGCAGACCGTTTTGCAGGAGGGCGCCATGACGAAGCCGCACGCTGGACCTTCGCCGGAAGAGATCAAGGAGAAGCGTGATCTCGAGGAAGCCCTGGAAGAGGGTCTGGAAGAGACCTTTCCGGGCTCCGATCCCGTCAACGTCACCCAGCCGGCGCCGAGCCGCGGCGATGGCCACGTCAAGCGCAGCGATTAAATCGGGTTCCACCCCGACCGGCGCCATGGGTAGGAAATATAATGTTAACAAGACGTTGTCGGAGCGGCGGCGCCCCGGTTCCGTAATGATTCATCATATTTTTTGAAGCCAAGTTAGCCCCATAGGCATTATAAGACGTTTAGCAAATCAGGGATGCGGGTCCCGTTCGGGCAGCCCGTGGTTGTAGAGGGGATCCCCTGGTTGTTGCTCGGGGGACGATATGAGTCGCAAATATTTCGGGACGGACGGGATTCGGGGCCGCGCTAACGGACTGATCACGCCGGAGCTCGCGCTCAAGGTCGGCCAAGCCGCAGGCCTTGCGTTTCAGCGCGGTGATCACCGCCACCGGGTCGTGATCGGCAAGGACACCCGCCTGTCCGGCTACATGATCGAATACGCGATGGTCGCCGGCTTCACCTCGGTCGGCATGGACGTGCTGCTGGTCGGCCCGATGCCGACGCCGGCGGTTGCGATGCTGACCAAGTCGATGCGCGCCGATCTCGGCGTCATGATCTCGGCCTCGCACAATCTGTTCGAGGACAACGGCATCAAGCTGTTCGGCCCGCAGGGCTTCAAGCTGTCCGACGACGTCGAGCGGCAGATCGAGCAGCTGCTCGACGAGCCCATCGACAAGCGGCTGGCACAGAGCGCGAGCCTCGGCCGCGCCCGCCGCATCGACGGCGTGCATGACCGCTACATCGAATTCGCCAAGCGCACGCTGCCGCGCGACCTCTCGCTCGACGGCCTGCGCGTCGTGATCGATTGCGCCAACGGCGCCGCCTACAAGGTGGTGCCGGAAGCGCTGTGGGAGTTGGGCGCCGACGTTGTGCCGATCGGCGTCGAGCCCGACGGCTTCAACATCAACAAGGATTGCGGCTCGACCTCGCCGGAAGCACTGTCGCGGAAGGTGCGCGAGATGCGCGCCGACATCGGCATCGCGCTCGACGGCGACGCCGATCGCGTTATCCTGGTCGACGAGCGCGGTCATGTCGTCGACGGCGACCAGCTCCTGGCGGTGATCGCGCAGAGCTGGAAGGAAGACGGCCGCCTGTCGCGGCCCGGCATCGTCGCCACCGTGATGTCCAATCTCGGCCTCGAGCGTTTCCTGAAAGGGCAGGGGCTCGATCTGGTCCGCACGCCGGTCGGCGACCGCTACGTGCTCGAGCAGATGCTGAACGGCGGCTACAATCTTGGCGGCGAGCAGTCCGGCCACATCATCCTGTCCGACTATGCCACCACCGGCGACGGTTTTGTCGCTGCGCTGCAGGTGCTCGCGGTGGTGCAGAAGCTGCGCCGTCCCGTGTCGGAAGTCTGCCACCGCTTTGATCCGCTGCCGCAGATCCTCAAGAATGTCCGCCACAAGGGCGGCAAGCCGCTCGATGATTCCGACGTCAAGTCTGCGATCTCCGACGGCGAGAAACGGCTCAACGGCCACGGCCGTCTCCTGATCCGCTCCTCCGGCACCGAGCCGGTGATCCGCGTCATGGGCGAGGGCGAAGACCGCATCCTGGTCGAGGACGTCGTCGACACCATCGTCTTCGCGCTCGGCCAGGCGGCGGCCTGAGGTCCCAAGCACCCTGCCGTAGGGTGGCAAAGCGAAGCGTGCCCACGCTTCTGTGGCCGTATCGAAGGATCGTGGGCACGGCGCAAGGGCGCCTTCGCCCACCCTTTTCATGGCGAGATCCAGACCTTCATGGTGAGGAGCCCGTGAAAGCGGGCCTCTTGAACCATGCAGGTCGCGCTGCTCGCGGCAGAGCGCGCGCATTCCAGCCATTTGCGATTGGCGGTGGTTCCATCGCGCGTTGCATCGTACCTACGAGGTCGCGGCAATCTGCCGCGCCGGGATGCTGCATTGAACAAGCCTGTTGTCGTCTCAGAGGAAACGCTGACCGAGCCCGTCGTCGTCGCTGACGTGGCACCCGCCGCCAAAGCGGCCGGGCCGGCCTATGTCGTGCTCGCCGGCATCAGCTTCTCGCACTTCCTCAACGACACCATGCAGTCGCTGATCGCCTCGGTGTATCCGATCCTGAAGGACACCTACGCGCTCGACTTCGCGCAGATCGGCATGATCACGCTGGCCTTCCAGTTTACGGCCTCGCTGCTGCAGCCGGTGGTCGGACATTACACCGACAAAAAGGCGCAGCCTTATTCGCTGGCGGTCGGCATGGCCTCGACCTTCTTCGGCCTCCTGCTGCTCAGCGCCGCGCACCAATATCTCGTCATCCTCGTCGCCGCCGCGCTGGTCGGTCTCGGCTCGGCGGTGTTTCACCCCGAATCCGCGCGCATTGCGCGGCTCGCCTCCGGCGGCCGCTACGGTTTCGCGCAATCGGTGTTCCAACTCGGCGGCAGTTTCGGCACCTCGATGGGGCCGGTGCTGGCGGCGTCGATCGTGGTGCCGTTCGGGCAGGGCAGCATCGCCTGGTTCTCCTCAATCGCCTTCCTCGCGATCCTCATCCTCTGGCGCATCGGCCGCTGGTACGCGCCGCAGATCAAGGCGAAGAAGACAGCGGCGGTTCAGGCCCATCCCGACGCACCGAGCTCGCGCCGCGTCGCCGTCGCGCTGCTCGTGCTGGTCGCGCTGCTGTTCTCGAAACAGCTCTACGTCTCGAGCCTGTCGAGCTATTACATCTTCTACCTGATCGATCGGTTCGGCGTGTCGACGCAGGCAGCGCAGATCTATCTCTTCATCTTCCTCGCGGCTAACGCGGTCGGCGCGTTTCTGGGCGGTCCCTTGGGCGATCGCTTCGGCCGCAAGATCGTGATCTGGATCTCGATCCTGGGCGCGCTGCCGTTCACGCTGGCGCTGCCCTATGCCGGGCTCGTCGGCAGCGCGGTGCTGTCAGTCATCATCGGTCTGATCATCTCCTCGACGACGTCGTCGATCATCGTGTTCGCGCAGGAGCTGGTGCCGCACAGATTCGGCATGATCTCCGGCGTGTTCTTCGGCGTTGCGTTCGGCATCGGGGGCCTGGGCGCCGCCGTGCTCGGCAAGCTCGCCGACCACACCTCGATCGAGTTCGTCTACCAGGTCTGCGCCTACCTGCCGGCGATCGGCCTGCTTGCGGTGTTCCTGCCCAAGCTGCCGCGGCACGCGCGTTAACGGATTCTCTCCCGCTGCACTGCGGCTTTACACATCGTTAGCAATTGCGGCGCCAGGCGCTGCAATTTTGCAACGCTTCTCATCCGTGCGCGCGAGCAGTCAGGAAAAATCAACCTTAAAAATTAGGGTTAAGTGGCGCTTAAACATTTGCTGGCATCGTCCGCTCCGTGAGTTTCCAGAACGTGAGGCCTGCGTATTTGCCTCACCGGCCAAAAGGACGAAGCCAATGCGTAGCGTTAAGTCTCTCCTTGCCGCGGGTGCGGCAACCCTGATCTCGTCGATGGCGTTCGCTGCCGATATGCCGATCGCGGCGCCCCCTCCCATGTACGCGCCGCCGGCTCCGCCCGCGGACTTCGGCGGCTGGTATCTGCGCGGCGACATCGGCATGACCAACCAGAGCGCCAAGCGCATCGATAGCGCCCTGCCGGCCGGCTATTCCAAGACGACGGAGGGGCTCGGCTTCGACTCGGCGGGGCTGTTCGATCTCGGCGTCGGCTATCGCTTCAACAACTGGTTCCGCGCCGACGTGATCGGCCAGTATCGTGGCAAATCCAATCTGCACGGCAGCGACAACGTCGTTGGACCCGGCTTCGTCGGCGTCAACAACTACAGCGGCAGCAAGTCCGAGTGGGTCGTGATGGCCAACGCCTATGTCGACCTCGGCACCTGGTGGTGCATCACCCCGTTCATCGGCGCCGGTGTCGGCGGCTCCTACAACAAGATCAGCGGCTTCCGCGACGACGGCGTGTCCTACAACCCGCTGCTCAACAACAGCGTTGCCTACTTCGCCGATAACGGAAAGTGGAACCTCGCCTGGGCCGCTCACGCCGGTCTCGCCTACAAGGTCAATCCCGGATTCACCGTCGAACTGGCCTACAGCTACATGAACCTCGGCGACGCCGCGCCCGGCAATTACCGCTTGTTCGACAACAGCGCCTCCGGCCCGACCTCGATCAAGGTCAAGGAGCTCACCTCGCACGACATCAAGCTCGGCGTGCGCTGGGATCTCAGCAGCCCGCCGGTCTACGCGCCGCCGCTCGTCACCAAGGGCTGATCGATACTTCGATCGGTTAGGACTTCTTAACGGCGCGGGATTCATCCCGCGCCGTTTTGCTTTGCGTATTTTTCATGGCGAGTAGCGATGAAGGCGGCGGGCGCAACCATTGGTTAAGGTTAACGAGCCATGATCACGATGACAGTTCGAGTTCGATGGAGCGTTGCGATGCGTGGCCTTTTGTTGGCGGCGGCGATGTTGGGGACGGTGTCTGCCGCGCATGCGGCCGATATGCCCGATCTTCCCATCCTGCGCGGCAGCTTCACGGACGGTCTCACCCGGTCCAGCGTCAACTGGCAAGGCTCCTATATCGGAGCCCAGGCCGGTTATGGTTCGTCCGACGAGAACTTCAACGGCTCGACCAGCAACATGATGGCTGCCCTGTTGGCGGATACGTTGATCGAGAGCTCGATGGGCGTGTCTCAGTGGAATCTCGGACTGGGCAAGGCCTCGCAGCGCACCACCGGTTACGGCGCCTTCGTCGGATACAATGCGCAATGGGACGACGTCGTCCTCGGTCTCGAAGTGAGCTGGCTGCACGGCAGGTTCGGAGGATCGTCGTCGGCCAGCGAACGGCGCGTCAGCCCCACTGCACTGTCCGACGGCAATTTCCATGATGTCACGGCGACGTCGACCTCTTCGATCAGCATCAGCGACATCGGGACGTTCCGCGGTCGCGCCGCCTACGCATGGGGATGCTTCCTGCCCTACATGTTTGCGGGGCTCGCGCTCGGTAATGCCGACATCGTTCGCACCGTCAGCGTGCAGGACCGCGTGAGCGCGACCCAGCTCGGGGTCTACACGCCGCTGGCGCCGTTGACCTCGACCGATGCCCAGCACAATCACCTGATCTACGGCTACACCGCCGGTCTCGGCGTCGACGTCAATCTGGTCGGCGGCTTGTTCATGCGCGCGGAGTACGAATATATTCGCTTCACTTCCCAGGTCGACACCAGCATCAACACCGTCCGCGCCGGTCTCGGCTACAAGTTCTGACGGGACCGCGCTGCGCCGCGGTTGACAGCTCGCTTGCGTCCTGATGCTCTGTCGCTCCAAAGCGGGGCGGCAGCGATGAAGATCTACGGCGACAGCAATTCCGGCAATTGCCTGAAGGTGAAGTGGGTCTGCGACAAGCTTGCATTGCCCTACCAGTGGATCGAGATCGATACGCGCAAGGGCGAGACGCGCACGCCGCAATTCCTTGAGATGAACGGCGCCGGCCAGGTGCCCACCGTCGCATTCGACGACGGCCGCACGCTGGCGCAGTCCAATGCCATCATCCGCTATCTCGCCCGCGACAGCGCGCTCGTTCCGCGCGACGCCTTCATTGCGGCCAAGATGGACGAATGGCTGTTCTGGGAACAGTACAGCCACGAGCCCTATATCGCGGTGTGCCGCTTCCTCCTCGTTTATCTCGGCAAGGATGCATCCGCGCTCGACCCCGAAAAGGTCAAGCGCGGCTATGCGGCGCTCGACCGCATGGAGCAGCATCTTTCGGCCGGCCGCTTCTTCGCCGGTGAAGAGGTTTCGCTCGCCGACGTCTCGCTGCTCGCCTATACCCGCGTGGCGCATGAAGGCGGCTTCGATCTCGGCCGCTATGCCGCCCTCCGCCGCTGGATCGGCGAGGTCGAAGCGTTTCTCGGCCTCCCGCCGGCGCGCTGAGGTTGGAGTTGTCTGACATGAACGCCGAATCCGTCTCCATTCGCCGCGCGCGCCGCGACGACGTTCCTGCGATCGTGGCGATGCTCGCCGACGATCATCTCGGCCGCGCGCGCGAGCGCGTCGAGGATCCGTTGCCTGCCGCCTATTACGATGCCTTCGCGCGGGTCGAGCGCGATCCGAACCTCACGCTCGTGGTTGCCGAGAGCGAGGGCAGGGTGGTCGGCTGCCTGCAACTCGCGATCCTGCCGGGCATCAGCTCGCAAGGCGGCGTGCGCGGCCTGCTGGAAGACGTTCGCGTTGCTTCGGATTGTCGCAGCCGCGGCATCGGCGAGCGGCTGGTGCAATGGGCGATCGCGGAAGCGAAAGCGCGCGGCTGCGGTCTGGTCGAGTTGCTGACGCATGCGAGCCGCGTCGATGCGCAGCGTTTCTACAAGCGGCTCGGGTTCGCAGCGAGTCACGTCGGTATGACTGTCCGCTTTTGAGGCAGCTCTTCGCGAGCCTTGCGCGATCAGCGAATTCGGATCGCGCGTTTGTTCATATTAACAGCTGATAAACTACCCAGCCGTCGTTCACGTTGATCCGGGAACGAACGGTGCTACGGCAGCTTCAGACACCGGGCTCTGTCGGTTCGGGGATTTCGATGACAAGCTATTCAATGATCAAGGTCGGCAACGATTACGTCGTGCAGGCCAATGACAAGTGCATTTTGAAAGTCGGCAGCCGCCGCAGAGCCGCGCAATTGATCAGCGAGGCCACGGACTTGCTGAATGCGCTCGCGGTCGTTGAATCCCCTGATATCGCACCGGAAGCACCATCACGCCGCCGTGAGACGCCGGAACTTCCTTGACGACTCTTCCTGTTTCCCGTATCAGCCGCGGCGGGACACCTCCCCCCAACGGGAGGCTGACTATCTGGAAGGGTAGATATGATGACTGTAGCGAAGCCCGCTTCGCGGCCGAACGTGCCGCATTTCTCCTCCGGCCCCTGCGCCAAGCGCCCCGGCTGGAACGCCCAAAATCTCAAGGACGCAGCACTCGGCCGGTCGCATCGCGCGAAGGTCGGCAAGACCAAGCTCAAGCTCGCGATCGATCTGACGCGCGAAGTGCTCGAAGTGCCCGCCGACTATCGCATCGGCATCGTGCCCGCCTCCGATACCGGCGCAGTCGAGATGGCGCTCTGGTCGCTGCTCGGTGCGCGGCCCGTCACCACGCTCGCCTGGGAATCCTTCGGCGAAGGTTGGGTCAGCGATATCGTCAAGGAATTGAAGCTCAAGGACGTCACCAAGCTCAACGCAGCCTATGGTGAGATCCCCGACCTCTCCAAGGTCGATCCCAAGAGCGACGTTGTCTTCACCTGGAACGGCACCACGTCAGGTGTGCGCGTGCCTGATGCCAACTGGATCAGCGCGACCCGCGAAGGCCTGACCATCTGCGACGCCACCTCGGCCGCGTTTGCGCAGCCGCTGGACTGGGCCAAGCTCGATGTCGTCACCTTCTCCTGGCAGAAGGCGCTCGGCGGCGAGGCCGCGCACGGCATGCTGATCCTGTCGCCCCGTGCGGTGGAACGGCTGGAAACCTACAAGCCGGCCTGGCCGCTGCCGAAGATCTTCCGCATGACCAAGGGCGGCAAGATCAACGAAGGCATCTTCGTCGGCGAGACCATCAACACGCCGTCGATGCTTTGCGTCGAGGATTATCTCGATGCGCTGAACTGGGCCAAGTCGATCGGCGGCCTCAAGGCGCTGATCGCGCGTGCCGACGCCAACACCAAGGTGCTCGCCGACTGGAAGGCGAAGACGCCGTGGATCGACTTCCTCGCCAAGGACGCCGCGATCCGCTCCAACACTTCGGTGTGCCTGAAGTTCACCGATCCCGCCATCACCTCGCTGTCCGAGGACGCGCAAGCCGAGTTCTCCAAGAAGCTGGTGGCGCTGGTGGAGAAGGAAGGCGCCGGCTACGACTTCGCGTATTATCGCGATGCGCCGGCTGGCCTGCGCATCTGGTGCGGCGCCACCGTCGAGGCCAAGGACGTCGAGCTGCTGACGCAGTGGATCGACTGGGCTTTTGCCGAGACCAAGGCCACGCTCGCCAAGGCGGCCTGAGTTCTGACCCTCCCCTGGAGGGGGAGGGTCGACGTACCGTCAGGTGCGGCGGGGTGGGGTGATCTCTCCACACGGCGCACTGGCGAATTTCGAATTCGCAGCTTCACCCCACCCCGGCGCTTCGCGCCGACCCTCCCCCCTCCAGGGGAGGGTGTGAAGGACACATCCCATGACCAAACCCAAAGTTCTCATTTCCGACGCGCTCTCGCCCGCTGCCGTGCAGATCTTCAAAGATCGCGGCGTCGAGGTCGACTTCCAGCCCAATCTCGGCAAGGACAAGGACAAGCTGGCCGAGATCATCGGCAATTACGACGGCCTTGCGATCCGCTCCGCGACGAAGGCGACCGCAAAGATCCTCGACAAGGCGACCAACCTCAAGGTGATCGGCCGCGCCGGCATCGGCGTCGACAATGTGGAGATCCCCGCCGCCACGGCCAAGGGCATCATCGTGATGAACACGCCGTTCGGCAATTCGATCACGACCGCCGAGCATGCCGTCACCCTGATGCTGGCGCTCGCGCGCGAAATCCCGCAGGCCGACGCCTCGACCCAGGCCGGCAAGTGGGAGAAGAACCGCTTCATGGGCGTCGAGATCACCGGCAAGGTGCTGGGCGTCGTCGGCTGCGGCAACATCGGCTCGATCGTCGCCGACCGCGCGCTCGGCCTGCGCATGAAGGTGATCGCGTTCGATCCGTTCCTGTCGCCGGAGCGCGCCAAGGACATCGGCGTCGAGAAGGTCGAGCTCGACGACCTGCTCAAGCGCGCCGATTTCATCACGCTGCACACGCCGCTGACCGAGAAGACGAAGAACATCATCGACGCTGCCGCAATCGCCAAGATGAAGAAGGGCGTGCGCCTGATCAACTGCGCGCGCGGCGGTCTCGTCGACGAGCAGGCGGTGGTCGATGCACTCAATTCCAAGCACATCGCCGGCGCCGCGTTCGACGTTTTCGTCGAGGAGCCCGCGAACGCCAACGTGCTGTTCGGCCATCCCAACGTGATCTGCACGCCGCATCTCGGCGCCTCCACCACCGAAGCGCAGGAGAATGTCGCGCTGCAGGTCGCCGAGCAGATGTCGGATTACCTGCTCACCGGCGCGATCTCGAACGCGGTCAACTTCCCCTCGATCACGGCGGAAGAAGCGCCGAAGCTGAAGCCGTTCATCTCGCTCGCCGAGAAGCTCGGCTCGTTCGCCGGCCAGCTCACCGAGACCGGCATCCTCAAGGTCGAGATCACCTATGAGGGCCACGTCGCCGAGATGAAGATCAAGGCGATCACCTCCGCCGTGCTGTCGGGCCTGCTGCGGCCGATGCTGGGCGAGGTCAACGTGGTGTCCGCCCCCGTCGTCGCCAAGGAGCGCGGCATGGTGGTGGACGAGATCGTGCGCGCCGCCCAGAGCGACTATGAGAGCCTGATCACCGTGACGGTCGCGACCGAACGCCAGGAGCGCTCGGTCTCCGGCACCGTCTATCACGACGGCAAGCCGCGCCTGGTCGACATCAAGGGCATCCGCGTCGACGCCGAGTTCGGCAAGTCGATGATCTATGTCACCAACGAGGACAAGCCGGGCTTCATCGGCAGCTTCGCTGGCCTGCTGGGCGACGCCAAGATCAACATCGCGACCTTCCATCTCGGCCGCGTCGAGCAGGGCGGCGACGCTATCGCGCTGGTCGAGGTCGATGGCGCGGTCCCGGCGGACGTGCTCGCCAAGGTGCAGGCCCTGCCGCAGGTCAAGCAGGTCAAGGCGCTGACGTTCTGAGACGCTGACATATTCCGACCCGCGGAACAACGCCGCCTCCGTCACGGGAGGCGGCGTTTTTATTTTCCGCAGCCTTCAAACTTTGTGTACCAATGGCGCCAGGACAACTCGTTCAAAGAGCGCTCCGTTCAAAATCGCTCGACAAGGGAGAAACACATGCGTGAAGCCGTCATCGTTTCCTATGCGCGCACGGGCCTCGCAAAATCCGGCCGCGGCGGGTTCAACATCACGCCGCCGATGTCGCTCGCGGCGCACGCCATCCAGCACGCGGTGAAGCGCGCCGGCGTCGACAAGGACTATGTCGAGGACTGCTATCTCGGCAATTGCGCCCATGGCGCGCCCAACATCGGCCGCCAGGCCGCGCTGCTGGCCGGCCTGCCGAAGACCACCGCCGGCGTCTCGGTGAACCGGTTCTGCTCCTCGGGACTGCAGACCATCGCGATGGCCGCCAACTCGATCCGCTCGGACGGCGCCGACTGCATCGTCGCCGGCGGGGTCGAGAGCATCTCGATGCCGGGCGGCGGCACGCCGAAGGAATCGATCGATCCTGAATTGCTCAAGGTCGCGCCCGACATCTTCATGGCGATGATCGACACCGCCGACATCGTCGCCGAGCGCTACAAGCTCAGCCGCGAATATCAGGACGAGTTCTCGCTGGAATCGCAGCGCCGCATGGCGGCGTCGCAGCAGGCGGGCAAGTACAAGGACGAGATCGTCCCGATGAAGACCAAGATGAAGGTCGTCGACAAGGCCACCAAGGCCGAGACCATCGTCGACTACGTCGTCGATCGCGACGAGTGCAACCGGCCCGAGACCACGATGGAAGGTCTCGCCAAGCTCGAGCCGGTGAAGGGCCCCGGCAAGTTCGTCACTGCCGGCAATGCCAGCCAGCTCTCGGACGGCGCCGCCGCCGTGGTGCTGATGGAAGCCAAGGACGCCGAGAAGCGCGGCCTCAAGCCGCTCGGCCGCTTCGTCGCCTGGGCGACCGCGGGCTGCGAGCCCGACGAAATGGGCATCGGCCCGGTGTTCGCAATTCCGAAGCTGCTCAAGCGCACCGGCCTCAAGGTCGACGACATCGATCTCTGGGAGCTCAACGAAGCCTTCGCCAGCCAGTGCCTGTACTGCCGCGACCAGCTCGGCATCGATCCCGCCAAGTACAACGTCAACGGCGGCTCGATCGCGATCGGCCATCCCTTCGGCATGACCGGCGCCCGTCTCACCGGCCACCTGCTGCAGGAAGGCGCGCGCCGCAAGGCGAAGTGGGGTGTGGTGACGATGTGCATCGGCGGCGGCCAGGGCGGCGCCGGCCTGTTCGAGATCTACAGCTGAGCCGATCCGCAACCAACGGCTTGAAGGGAAGGAAGCACGGCGCGTACGAGCGCCGTGTTTTTTTGTGCACTTCACCGTGCATAAACGCCATCGAGACCTATCCTGTGACGTGTATCGTGCATAAGTACGTAGTCATACGTGTCCGCAAATTAACGGAAGTTTCCGCGCATTGAGGCTTCATTAATCGCATCAGCCACAACCAATTTTGAAATCAAAGATGCGATTATTCTCCCTGCGGCTCACCCACAAGATCACTGCAATCGGCGTCATCGGCGTCGCTGGTGTCGTCCTGATCGGCGGCATTCACCTCTATGGTGAGCGCGCGATGGCGGTCTATCGCAACGCCGCCGAGGAGGCGCGCACCGTCTTCGAGCTCAACAACAGGATCGCGGTCGAACTGCTCGAGGCGCGCCGGGCCGAAAAGGATTTCCTTCTACGCAGCGATCCGGCCAGAGCCGAGCGCCAGGTCGAGATCAGCCGGCAGGCGGCGCTCGACATCGAGACGCTTCGCGGCAGGATCTCTGTCGTCGGCAAGCCCGAGCTGGCGCAAAAGATCGACGCGATGAATGCATCGCTGAAGACCTACCAAGCGCGCTTTACCGCGGTGGTCGAGGAGCGGCAGCGGCTCGGCCTCGACGAGAAATCCGGCCTGGAGGGGCGCCTGCGCGCGTCGGTCCACGGTATCGAGAGCCAGGTCGACCAGCTTCAGGACTCCTCTCTCAAGGTGATCATGCTGATGATGCGCCGGCATGAGAAGGACTTCATGCTCCGTCGCGACGCGCGATATGGCGATGACATCAAGAAGCGTGCGGCTGAATTCTCCGCCAACCTGAACGCCGCAACCATTCCCGACAATTCGAAGGCCGAGCTTCGCCAAAAGCTCGCCGATTACCAGCGCGACTTCTCCGCGTGGATGGAGACCGCGTTGAAGCTCGCGGCCGAGCTGAAGGCGATGTCCGAAGCGTTCTCCGCGGTCGAGCCCGTCATCGAGCAGGTCTCGAAGTCGGTCGACCAGATCCGTGTCGAGGCCGACCGGCTGAACGAGGCCGAACGTGCCAACATCCAGTTCTGGATCGCGGTCGCGATCGCGCTGATCGCATCCGGCGTGCTCGGCCTCGGCATCTTCATCGGCCGCTCGGTTTCCAAGCCGCTGTCGGCCATGCGCGCGGCGATGATCGAGCTCGCCAACGGAAATTTCGCCATCGTGCTCCCCGGGCTCGGCCGTCCCGACGAGATCGGCGAGATCGCGCAGGCCGTCGAGACGTTCAAGGTCAATGCCGAGCGCAAGGCGCAGGAAGAGGCGGAAGAGAAGATCAGGCAGGACAAGCTCGCCGCCGAGCGCCGTCGCGCCGACATGATCAGGATGGCCGACGATTTCGAAGGCGCGATCGGCGAGATCGTCGAGACCGTGTCGTCTGCCGCCAACGAGCTCGAGGCGTCGGCGACCTCGCTGACCACCACCGCCAGCCGCTCGACCGAGCTTGCCACGCTGGTCGAGGCGGCCTCCGAAGAGGCCGCGACCAACGTGCAGTCGGTGGCCTCCGCAGCGGAGGAGCTGACCGCCTCCGTCCACGAGATCAGCCGCCAGGTGCAGGCCTCCGCACGCATGGCCGGCGAAGCCGTCAGCCAGGCCGGGCAGACCAACGACCGCGTCAGCGAATTGTCGAAGGCGGCCGCGCGCATCGGAGACGTGGTCGAGCTCATCAGCGCCATCGCGGGCCAGACCAATTTGCTGGCGCTGAATGCCACCATCGAGGCCGCGCGTGCCGGCGAAGCCGGGCGCGGCTTTGCAGTGGTGGCTTCGGAGGTGAAGGCGCTGGCCGAGCAGACCGCGAAGGCCACCGGCGATATCGGTCAGCAGATTTCCAGCATCCAGGTTGCGACCGAGGATTCGGTCGGCGCCATCAAGACCATCGGCGGCACCATCGAGCGGCTGTCCGAGATATCGTCCACCATCGCCGCGGCCGTGGAAGAGCAGGGCGCCGCGACCGGCGAGATCTCGCGCAACGTCCAGAATGCGGCCGCCGGCACCACGCAGGTGAGCGCCAACATCAGCAGCGTCAGGCAGGGCGCGACCGAGACGGGATCTGCCTCCGCGCAGGTGCTGTCCGCGGCGCAGTCGCTGTCGAACGACAGCAGCCGGCTGAAGATCGAAGTCAGCAGGTTCTTGGACACCGTGCGCGCGGCGTGATGCCTCCGTGTCGTCAGCCCCGGACAAGCCCGGGCATGACGAGCTTGTGGTCGTGACTGCTAAGCCCCCGCCACCACCGGTGCGAACACCACTTCGATCAGCGTGCCGGAATTCCCCGCGCTCTTGATGTTGAAGCGGGCGCGATTGGCTTCGACCAGGGCCTTGGTCAGCGACAGGCTCAGCGCCGAATTGTCCGCGGCGTCCCCGGGCGGCGGGGTGCGGAACGGCTCCATCGCGGCGGCGACTTCGCGCTCGGAGAGGCCATGGCCGGTGTCGCGGATGCGCAGGCAAATCTCGCCGCGGTCGGACAGCGCGGTCGAGACGATGACCTGGCCGCCGGCGCTGGCGAGCCTGATCGAGTTCGAGATCAGGTTCATGGTGATCTGCCGCATCGCGCGCGCGTCAGCCGTGACCTGCGGCAGCGCATGCGCGAGCGAGGTGCGGATGATGATGCGCTCGCGATTGGCCTGCGGCTGCATCACCGTCACGCAGGCTTCGACGAGGTCGTTGAGGCTGAGGTTGGCGAAGTTGAGATCGAGCTTGCCGGTTTCGATCCGCGACAGCTCCAGCAGATCGTCGATGATCGCGATGACGCGCTCGCCGGAGGCGCGGATATCCTTCATGTATTCGCCGTAACGCTCGTTGCCGAGCGTGCCGAAGCGTTCGGAGATCATCACCTCGGCAAAGCCGATGATGGCGTTGAGCGGCGTGCGGATCTCGTGGCTGATCCGCGCCAGCATGTCGGCCTTGGCGTTGGCCGCGCTGTGGACGAGGTGGCGGGCCTGCGTCAGCTCGCTCTCGCCCCTCTTGCTCTGCGAGAGATCGCGGAACACGGCGAAGAAGTTCGGGCCGTCCGGCCGCGTGCGGCCCATGATCATCGCGAGCGGAATGACGCCGCCCTTCTTCTCGCGTCCGAGCACCTCGCGGCCGTGGTCCAGCAGGCTCGAAATGTCCTGGCTCTTGAGGCTTTCGAGATAGTCGGCGACGATCTGCCGGCTCTCCGGCGCGAACAGCGTCGCCAGATTCTGCTCGAGCAGGTCGGTGCCGTCATAGCCGAACAGCGCCTCGGCGCTGCGGTTGCAGGCGTGGATGTTGCCTTCGGCATCGAACATGACGATGCCCTCGGCGGTGGTGTCGAGGATCGCGGCGAGATCCTCCGCATCGGCATCGCCGGCCGCGGATTCGAGCTCGGGCGCGTAGGGGAAGGATTCGGCGACGATGGGCTCCACGACGACGGTCTCGGCGATCGAAGCCGCGACGCTGGGCGCCGGCGGCAGCGCGCAGATCAACGCATGCGCGCTCTCGCCGTCCCAGTCGATCGTGTGCAGATGAGCCTCGGTGGTCGCAAGCGGCGCTTCACCGTTCGCGAGCGTCGCGCTGATCGTGACAGGCGTGCCGGCTTGCGAGGTGCTGCTGGCCGAGGACACGCCGGGCTCGACATAGAGCGCATCGAGCCCGCCGGCACTCTCCAGCGCGTTGATGCCGTCATAGCCCATGCGCGCGAGGAAGGCGGGGTTGGCGTAGAGCAGGCGGTCGAGCCGGTAGATCAGGATGCCGGTCGGCAACAGGTCGAGCAGGGTGCGGTCGCGCGCGCTGGCGCCGCGTGGCGGCGGCGCGGGCTCGCTCAGCCATTCGGCCGCAGCTTGCGGCGATGAGGGCTCCGGCGCCGACGGCTCGGTGAGGGTCTCCGCCACGGGCTCGGAAGCTTCTGCCGCGATCGTCTCGCGCTCGCGTTCGAGCCGTTCGGACAATTGCCGGGCGAGCTCGTTGAACGCGCTATTCTCGACCGGCGTCAGCGTCGGCGATCTCTGATCACTGGGTGATCTGACATCGCCGTGCGGGCGGAACGGCACGACATTCGGAGGGGTTTCGACTGGCGTTTCC
This sequence comes from Bradyrhizobium sp. Rc3b, assembly GCF_900114915.1. GTDB lineage: Bacteria > Pseudomonadota > Alphaproteobacteria > Rhizobiales > Xanthobacteraceae > Bradyrhizobium. Next base: position 31,314 of record NZ_FOUS01000005.1, on the reverse strand, counting down.
ACTGACGTTTCCGGATCGGTTGGGTGTGAATTCGCGTCGCTGGTGGGTTCGGGCAGTTCAGGTTCGGATGCTGGCTCGGGCTCGGCTGCGGGCGGCTCGATCGGCGGAGGCGGCGCCTCCGCGACCGGCTCGGCCTCGGGCTCCGGCGCGACCAGTTCGGCAGACGGGCCGTGCTGCGCCGGCGGTTCGGTCACCGTCTCGAAGCGCCTCAGCGCTGCGAGACGATTGAGGCCGTCGAGATCGCGGCAGACGCCAAAGCCCTTGAAGCCGGCAAAGTTGCGCTCGCGGTCGTAGACCGGCAGGCCCGCGAGCTCGACCGGCAGATGCTCGCCGCCGTCAGCCGGCCAGTTCACGGTGATCCCGGCCCAGGTGTCGTGGCGCGCAAGCGCCTCCGCGACGCGCCCCTCAGGATCAAGCGAGAATTCCGCGGCGATCTCGCGCCAAGGGCGGCCGAAGCCGGCGGCGGTGCGCGCGCCGATCAGGCGGATGAATTCGTCGGAGAGAAGCACAAAGCGGCCCTCCGCATCCATCTGCCAGAGGAAGCGCAGCGGATGCTGACGCGGTGCGGGCGGCTCTTGGCCCGACGAATCCCGGCCAGACGATTGCTGGCCCGACGGCGGCTCGACCATGCCGGGAGTGATCGGCACAGCCTGCGGCGACACGATGGCTTGATGCGGGTTTTCAACCGGAGTCTTTGGCGCGATGTCGGCGCCCTGGTCCGGGGTTTCGTGAGCTGGTTCTCGAACAGGCTGTTCGGCCGTGTCCTCGACCCCCGTCGAGTCCTGCGGTTCAGGCGCCATTGTCTCGGTCGCTGTGCACGCCTCGACCGGCTCGGCGAACGCATCGAACAACGAGATCCCGGCCGATCCGTCCTGCGACGGTGGCGGCTCGCACGGCATGGCCGCGGCCTGCTGCGCAGGTTCAACCGGCGCTTCGTTTGCGGTTTCCGCCGTGCTCGCGGGCACGGAAGCTGCGGGTGCTGCTTGCGTGGCGGGCTCGATCAGCGCGACCAGGCCGACATCGGCGCCGCTGCCGACCCGTTGCAGCACCATCTGGCCGATGCCGATCGGCGTTTCGACGCGGCCCGCGCGAAGCGCATCGCTGCGCGCTTGCTCGAGGCCGGCCTCGCCGAGATCGCGAAAGCCGAGCAGGGAGCGGGCGGCCTCGCTGGCGCCGACGAACAGGCCGTCGGGCGCGAACGCCGCCATCGGCATCTTCGCGCCCTCGACCAGCCGATGCAGCCGCTCGACCAGCGGCATGGTGCGCAAGGTCGGGTCCATCGCGGTGACGAGCACGGCGTGTCCGCCATCGGCAAAGTCGAGCCGGGCGCAGGCGCAGGTCATCAGCGTGCCGAGCCGGGCGCCGAAGCCGCGCAGCCGTTCGAGCCGCACGGTGCCGTTCGCCGGCAGCTGCCGGGCGAGCCGGGCGACCTGGCGGCGATGGCCGTCCGCCGGGCCAAAAATCCGCTCCGCCAGCGCTGCGCCGTTCGCCGCGCCGAACAGCTTTGCGCCGACCGGATTGGCCCACAGCACGCGCGCGCCGTCGGTGGACCACAGCCAGGTCGCGAGCGGCGAGGTCGCATGCACGGCCAGCCGGGGATCGCCCACACCTCGCAACTGGAAATCCGAACTCGTCATCCGACCGGCTGTGTCTCGCGCTTGAAGCTGGCGGCTGCCGGGAATGACAGCCTTAAGAAAGGGTTAGTATCGCCCGCGCCCGCGGGCAGGTCCACGGCCCCGGTCCCCGGCGGCGGCCCTAAGCCGCGATAACCTTAATCAGCCCGAACCCGCAAGCCGCCGCCCGGTTCATCCAAGGGATTCGAAGGGAAGCTGATCGTCGGCCGGCGTGACCTGACTCGGTATGCACGTCGAGAAAGGTGCATTCCCTCCCCCCTTGTGGGGGAGGGTTAGGGAGAGGGGTAGCCCAGCAAGCGATGTCAGTTGGGGTGACGTGCCGAGAGCAGGGTGCGCGACGGAAAGAATCCCCGTGCGGCACCCCCTCCCTGCCCCTCCCCCACAAGGGGGGAGGGAACGGAAAGAGCGGAGCCTGCGGGCAGACTCACGCCACCACCCCCTTACCTCAACCCCCGGTTCCCCGAACCCGGAACCTCGCCCTAACCTAGATTAAATTATCGCGGCGCACCCTGCCTCCGCATTGCGCTGCACAATGTTGACATGATAGGCAGCCATAATCTTGGGCGCTGGGCGAGCCATCTCGTTTGTTTCGCGTTTCCAGTCTTTCGTACCCGCTCAATGTGTGACGGCCCAGACCGGGGGCCGGCGGGCGCGCCAGAAGGCTCACTCCATTTTTCATTATCGTGAGGGACAACCATGACAGGTGCGACTGATCCGTTTTCTGCCTCGATCATTCCGTTCGAGGTGCCCGAGCAGATGCGTGCGTTCGCCGAAAAGGGCGTGTCGCAGGCCCGTGAGAGCTACGCCAAGTTCAAGGACGCCGCCGAAACCCACAACGGCACCGTCGAGGCCGTGTTCACCTCCGCCAGCAAGGGCGCGAGCGAATACACCGCCAAGCTGGTGGAATTCATGAAGGCCAACAGCAACGCCCAGCTGGACTTCGCCCAGCAGCTGTTCGGCCTGAAGTCGCCGGCCGAAGCGATGGAGCTGTGGACCGGCCACACCCGCACCCAGCTCGAGACCTTCCAGTCTCAGGCCAAGGAGCTGGTCGAGCTGACCCAGCGCGTCGCCGCCGAGACCGCCGAGCCGATCAAGGCCAGCGCCTCGAAGTTCTACAAGCCCGCCGCCTGATCCGGCAGGTTGGTTTGAATTTGAGAAACCCGGGCCGAAAGGCCCGGGTTTTTTCTTCGCCTCTCCCGCTCTTGTCCGCCGAAGCCTTGGCGAAGGCGGATGCGGGAGAGGCCGGCGCCGGGCGATACGAAGCATCGTCGGGCGACGGGTTGAGGGTTGTCTCCGCCCGGGGAGTGCCGCCATAAGCGGCAGAGGCAGCGCAGCACCTGGATGGCCGTGATCAAGCCCGATTTCCTCGCACCGAACGTGATTTCAGCCGGTTTTTCGTCGCTCTGCGGCCTTGCCAAACCGGGCCGTTGCACCTAGTTTCCGCCCCGTCCAGCCCCCTAGGTCGACGGCCTTTTCAGGTAGCCCCGAGGGCGGCTCGCCAGGATGCAGTTGTAGCTCAGTTGGTTAGAGCGCCTGTCTGTGGAACAGGAGGTCGGTGGTTCGAGCCCACCCAACTGTACCAGCAAAATCAAGTGATTATGGAAATCGTTGACGATTGGGGAACTGTTGTAGCTACCAGATAGCTACCACGAGAGCGCTACCGCTCGCTCGGGCGCGACCGAAATTCACATGCCTGGCGCATTGTGCAGATACCGCTTAGTCAGGCTGCGGTATTCGACTGACCGAGCGTGAGCTCGCACGGAGCCCTATTTGAAGTCGGCGCGCAGGCCCCATCGAAACTAGAATCAATCCCTGAGGACGTAGTGGAAGACCTTGAGCGCTATCTAAACGAGATAGTTGAGCCGACTGTGGAAGATTTTCGCCAAAGACCGTCCAGCGTGAGGATGGGTTTCCTAGCTTGCGTGGCAATAGATCACTCCGTCGATTATTTGGCGTATCCGGGAGACCGCTCTCAATGGGACGGCAAGGCGCATCGCGATATGCGGGCGAAGCTCCGAAAGCAATTCAGAGAAGAATGCGAACACTTCCGAGTGGCGAGCGAGGCCGCCAACGCATTCAAACACGTCAAAACTACAAGCCCTAGAGGGCTCGAAGCAGCCGAAGTGTACGAACGCCCACCCGCGCGCGCAGGCAGAGCGATGGCTGGCGTTTCGATGGCCGGAGACAGGACGGGTGCCGTCGTGGTAGATGGACATAACCTGCTTCGCGTGACTACGGACGCTCTGCGGTTTCTCCGCTCCAAAGGACGGTAGTCCCTCGCTGGCCAGCCGGACTACCCTCCGCCTTCTTTAGTCGCGGCTCAGCCATTCTTGGCGGCGCACATGTCCAGCGCCTGTACCGTTGTGGAACGTCTTGAGGGGATTTCGATACGTAAGTTCCGACATCCACTTTGCAGGCATCGGATACTTGACCGACTGATGGATTAGCACGCGCTCTCCCTGCGCTTCTTCCTTAGGCACCGCTTTGAACAAGCGTGTTCCGTCTTCTCGCTCCTCCTCAAGGCGGGCCCAAGTGAATGTGACTTCCTGTCCTAAGTCGCCTAAGCGCCGCTCCTTCGAGCGTTGGAATTGCTCTCGCACATACTCACGGTGCCCCCAATCATCAAAGAAAATACTGGCGGATGCCTTCAGAAACTGAAGCTCATTGAACGCTTCAACGTCGCTATCTTTCTTGAGGACTATGCGGCCGTCAGCGAGATTGGGGGCTGTGTACACGTTGCCGTCATATGCAAGAACGGCCAGATGCCTAGTGAGGGGCATTGTCAACATCAGTCCCGATGAGTGGAGACCGTAGTCCTGTTGCTTAAGGCGCTGATTTGCGAATCTGTTAGCGAGGACGGCCGGATCATCACATATGACGAAAGGCAGCGCGGTTCTGTTCACCACAATCCGTGGCTTCAAATCAGTCAATGTCTCGTGCAGTTCGACGCAAGATTGCAACGATGACTGGATATTGAAGCTCTCTGGTGAGTTCTCCGGTTCGTCGTCACCAAACACCTCACGGAAGAGACCTTGCTGCATTGCCGAGAACCGTCGTATCGCCATATCAGTCCGGCGCAACTGCAAATGCATGAAGAAAAGCAAGTTGCTCATATCCTCTTGCGTTTCGGTCTGTGCGATCACTCGACCCAGCATCTTGCTGTAAGGTCCCTCGATCTCAGCTAACGTGTTTTCAAGTACCAAATCATCGCCATAGAAGTAGTTTCGCGAGCACTGGTTTTTGACGGGCGCATCGCTAACGAGTTTATCCTTGCGAAGTGTATACAGGTTAATTGCCTTGCCGCCTCCGTTGAGAGTGAAGGGCTTTAGAAGGCATCTCGGCGTGTAATGCTGATTCTTGTGCGCTGCCACTCGTCTGGTCTCTCAACGATCAACAAGCCGGGTGGGCTCGAATGCTTACAATTGAAATGCAATAACATGCATTAGGCCTGTGTTGGGGAATCATGCAAAGTGAACCGCCTCCAATGAGGTCCACAGCGATGGCCGATAAGAGATTTGAGTACGTCCCATTCGTCACCCAAGTCATGACCGCGCGCCATCCGAAGCTGACCGAGCCCGACACGGAGGGTGACTATGCAGATGGGAAATACAAGACCGAAGCGACTGCCGATGATGACTATACAGAGCACTTTAGGGGAGAAATTCAAGCAGTCATTGACCAGCATTTCGCTAGCAAGAAGAAAGTCTATGTTCCATGGAAGGAGACGAAGGAAGGCGCAATCGCTTTCTTTTTCAGGTCGCCCAAGAAGCAGCCAGAACTCGTAGATGCGAAAGGTAACTCCCTCAAGCAGGGCATCATCATCTGTGGCGGCTCGCTCATCCGCGTCGCTGGCGTCATTGTGACGTGGTGCACGGGAGGCTTTCGCGGCGTGAGTCTCTGGCTGGATGCCGTGCGTGTTATCAAGCTCGCGCCGGGCTTCGCCGCTGCGTTCGGTCCGCCTGAAGACGGCTTCGATGGGACGTGCCGTCTCGCGTCATTGTCGTCGGTCGCAAAAACCGGATATGTCTGGGCCGTTACCCCCGGTCTGACCTTCTGCGCTTCACCCACAATCTCCGAGGTAAGCCCGCATCTTGTGTTCGTAGTCGCGATAGCTTGCCTTAGCGGAAAACGTGAAATCCGCCTTGATGCCGTTGCCGAGGTCATGCGGCGCGCTACCGTTTTCGAAGCTACGGATTTTTTGGCCATTCGCGTGATAGGGATGCTTTCCGGTCCCAGCGGGCTACATGATCGTTGGGGCGCCGCGTGACCTGTTGGCCGTCTCGTACTTCGAGTTCAAGTTCTGAGATCAGCACGCCATCTTCGTGCACTATGCCAGCGTCATCGACGTAGGGCACGTCCTTGATGAGCAGGTAACCATTGCGAACTTCGATGTTGAAACCGTCGTTCCGCAGACGGAGAAGGTCGTTGCTACGAGCGATTAGCCGGTGTGACATCGAATTCCATGCCCTTCTTCACCTGTACCGTCTCGCCCTCAATGAGAGTGCCCGTCGGCTTGCCGGACTGTCCCTTGCTGAACTGAACGGAGTAGCGCTGGTCGTCGGGAAGGGCCGGGGCTCCGATCAGTGCCATAAGTTCCTCATACGAAATGCGATCCTTTGGAACTTCGTACGCCGTGCCATTGACGTAAATTGTGATCGGCTTTCTCCAGCGACGAACTTCCCGATGATCTAGATGGGATCGAGGACGAAGACGCCCAATTGACCGAGAGTTACACGCCGCGGTAGGCATACGCCATGGATAGATCGTTAGGCCCGCTTAAGGTTGCACATGGCGCGACTTCGTCAGAATGGCTGCGTCATGTTGACGGGCGAGGCAGAAATAAACTGTGACATTAGCCAGCTGTGGCGACGGCTGCCTCGAAGCGTTCGCGGGTCGAAGCTGCCAGGCGCCCTAAGCCGAAGTGCTCCTGCATTCCACGGATGATGTCCTCATCCTCCTCCGAGCGCAGCGTGGCAGCGAGACTTGCCAACTCGGGAAGCGGGATGTCGATGTGGTCGCGTCCCCCCGCGCCCCTGTAAGGAGCGCTTTCCGCCATGGCATCCTGCGGCCAGACAATCTCCCGTTCGCCGTCTTTGGTGGTCGGAAACCGATTGCGCCCCAGCGATGAGGCAATGATCTTTTGGACCGTCTCCCCTGAGCGCATGAAGCCGTGTGCGCGCGCAATTCGATCGACGAGGACGTCGAAATAGAGGGGACCCTCAATCTCGATGACATGATCGACCATCCTACGCAGCGTTCCACGGTAGCCGACCTCGTAGAAGCGGTCCCGGTCAGGTGTTGCCACACTGGCGGGGTCTGCCTTGGCATACGTTGCCGCAGGGGCCTTTTCCCGTTCCTCGTTCAACGGTCGGCGCGCGTAGATTTTCGTTGGTACGATCGGCTGACCGTCGTAGCTCGCCGGTTCTGGCGAGACTCCAGTTTGGTTTGCTTCGGACTGCGCTTCCGTGACAGCGGTTTCGACGCGAGCCGGCTTTTCGGACTCATCCACGGACGGTATTTCTTCCGGTTGAGGCGCGAGTTCTTCCTTAGGTGGCCCGCCGCCTACATCTCTGTCGCGTTCGAGAGTCAGCCCAAGTCGCGAGCGAAGCATGCCCGCGGAACCAGCTAGTTCGAGTGTGTCGAGCTTGACAAGGAATGATCGATCTATCTGTCCCTGCGGATCGCGTTCTCCCGTCGTCACGCGATATTCGGTCCCTACAAATTGAGCGGTCACCGAGTTTATTATCGCAGCCGGAACGAACGCGCGATTGGGCCATGCTTCCGGAGAGCGCCCCTGATCGAGCAAGCCATTTGCAAAAGTCAGTGCTTTGACTTCGGCCTGCTCGTGTGTCCATGGCGGCACTTTCGTGAAGAGAACTCGTAGGCAGCGGCAGCCGCTGCCGCGAGTAGGGCGGCAATGCCAAGAATGGCGAACGAGTTTCGCATCGCATCCTCCTGGGAAGATCCTCAAAAAAGCGAGCCGGCTTCATCACATCAGCGGCGGAAAATAGCGCGCCAATGTTTGATGAAAGCGATTGCCGCGGCAATAGTAAGCAAGGCGAAAAATGTTGGTTCGAGACCAGGAAGTATCGTGGCGTTCTTCATGCAGCTCGGAATGCCGCCCTCACGAACCAAGTCCGTACAGATGCGCGCGGGGTCGTTGAGTGTCGTCAGAGCCGACCAATCCCAAATGCTGCTAGCCTCCCGTGGCGGCTTTTCAGTTGTCACCACGTTTGCGCTGAGAAACAGCCGCCAGAAGTGAAGTAGCGCAACTGCGGGAAGCAGTGACAGGAGCGCCAGCATCGATCCTTGGTAAAATCTACCCTCGCGGGTTCCGCTGCTAATATTATCGAATCCGACTATGGGGACCCGCTCGTGCCAATTTGGGCCGGTTCGTCGTGCATAATGAGTTCCGACAATTGAATTTAGAAACAGCGCAATGCAGATGATGGGGATACCCCACATTGCGGCGGGAGCCCGGTTCGAAACGATCAGCTTTGCGCCGAAGATCTCCTGTCCGCCCTGCGTAACAATCCACGTATTGAGCGCATAGTAGAGTAGAAAAAGACCGACGACGGTCCAAACCTTGCTCATCTGCTGGTTGCTCATACGACCTCACAAAAATTAAAGAACGAGAGTGTGAGATATTGCAGATTGCCTTGCGCGCTCAACCTGAACAGGTCGCAGGCGGTTTTCGTCATCGTTGCAATTGCAACATCAGAGCTCCAATCCAATTTAGATCGAAGCAAGGATTGAAAACACGTGCAACTCCCGAGCCTGGCCAAACGCGGATGTTGCGTTCAAAACTCTCAATCGTAGCCGCCAAACATGAACAGCAATAAGTTCTCGTCGAGCAGGTTGACAAGGGCGTGAAACTGCCCCGGCTTCACCAAAGAGAGATCGCCCGGCTTCATGATCCGTAGTTCGACCGCGCGCTCGCGGGAAGGTACTTTTTCCCAGTCGCCCATCACCATGAGCCCGCGTCCTTCCATTAGCAGAAACACTTCCTGGTTGTCGCGATGGCGGTGCATCCCAATTATCGCTGCGGGCCTCAGGATATGCAGGTCCATATAGTCGATGGCGAAAAAATCCTCTTGTCTCTTTCCTGACGGTCGGTTGTGATCGGCATCGAACTGCCAATCCCGTAAGATCCGACCGAGCTCGGGCGTCCATGATGATCCGAGTTCGCCACGTCGTTGAGCCTCGTGATCAAAATAGTTCGAGTAGAGGTTGCGATACTCGAGGCCACCAATGCCTCCGTGCGGATTTTGGCTCTCTCCGATGGCAAAATAGCTGCTCCAGCCGCGCAGCGACATCGAAAATTCGTAGACGTAGTTGCTGCCCGCCGAATTGTCCCACCTCGTTGCCGTGGAATCCGTCCAAGCAAGTTCCAGCCGCAGCGGGCGCACCGGATGCATGGTGTGAGTGGGGGCTAGGTCGAGCAGGTTGATGCCTCGTCCGGCATTCCGGGCCGCTGCCCGGGCATCGTCGAACGGAAGCCCGACGAAGTCGCTAAGCTGGCCATGGACGAGATCAGGTCGTGCCAGCAATGCGCCACGTGCGATGGCATCCTTACCGCGCGGTCCAAGCTGGCCGGCCAGATCATTTCCCGGGTAAGCCCAAAGCTCGATCTCGTAACGGGCCGATTCCGCACTGTAGGGAACAGTCAGGTAGGTTTTGCCGGTCTCATCTTTGCCGACCCTGAGATAAAGCCGAATGGTCTCGCCCGGGAATACCCCATCTGAACCGAGGAGCGGGGGCCGAGGAACATAAGCTATGCGCAGGAAGCTGCCGGTCCAATCACCGGCGCGCGCATAGCCTCGGGTGATCTCAGTCCCGTTCAGGATGAAATCATAGAGATTTTGCTTCTGGAAATCCTCCTTGATGTCCTGAAGCCGCGGGTCCTGGTTCTGCCATCCGTCACCCGTCGGCCCAATGAGCGTTACCTCCTGGAGCCCGAACAGATGCTGGAGAGTTTCCGGCAGGTAATGCTCGCGATCGGCCTGAAGCTGGGTCGCTTCGAGTACCTTCACCAATTTCCAGATTGGGTTATTTTGGTTGTAGTTCGGTCGTGTGCCCGGCGAAAACGTCCTGACTTTGGGTATCTCCGCATCAACGATCGACATGGCCCGCTCCCGATCCGTATCAAGTGCTGTGGTAGAGAAACGCGGCAAACCGTAGCGGCTCGTCAAACGGATTCTCGATCCCGTGAATGCCGCCGCTCTTCGTGTAGATCACGCTGCCCGGGGCCACGTCGAGCTTCTTACAAGGCTTCGGATCGAGACCGTAGATCGGCCGGGTTACGACCGGAATCGTGTCGTCCCGGGCCAGTTTGGGATCGTCCTCAGCACCCATATACGCGACGCCCCGGCCCTCGAAGACGTAGTAGAGTTCTTCACTGCCGATGTGCTGATGGGTGCCTTCAACCGTGTGCGGAGGGATTGTAACTTCATGGAAGAAAACGACCGTGCCGCCAAATTCCTGCTGCAATACCCATCGCATCTCGATGATGTTGTCATCCCGCGCGTTCGGATTGCCCGGCTCCATCATGCCATTGCGATAACGGACCGGTGGGATGTCCCTGACTTTCTTGATGAACCAGCCACGCTCGAAATCCACGCCATAGCCGTTCTGTTCGACCGTGTTGTGATCGCTGCTCGGCTCATTTGTATTGGGTACTTGGATATTGCGCTTGTAGTAATTGTCCCAAGCCGCATCCTTGTCCTCCACAATAGTACGAAACGGGTAAGATACGTCATTTTCGCGAAAGGCGAGGTCGATCCGCTTCAGGCCGCCAAGATCGGCGAGGGCGCCTGCGAACTCAGGCACCTTTGTGATGGAGCCGCGATAGCCCATCATATCCACTACCTGATAATCGTGATGCTTGCCCGATGGCGCATCCAAAGTCTCCCATAACTCGACTTGGTAGCCATGGATCCAGGGACAAAAATGCATCCGCACCTGGGCGTCCACTCGCGGGCCGCCAACCGCCGTGAGGCCGACATTAGCGATGATGTCCGGTCCCATCAGTCGGCCTCTCTCCCGGACGACTTCGGCCAATCGGCCACCGCGCGCTTCGATACGGAGGAAGTTGCAGATTTGAAGCCCGTCGATGAACACGTAGCCTTTAAGAGTGGTAATCTCTGACTTTCCTCGAACCTCTTGCACAACATAGCGGTAGCGGCTGCTACGCGTCGCGTTGAGGTATTGCGCATGATAAACCCGATCCGGGAAGAACATAACCTGGAAGATCGAATTGCGTGGATCTGCCGCGATGTCATTGAATCTCGGGTCCATCGGAACCTCAGATCTGCTTCAGATGATCGGCGACGCGGAATGCGTTCGCCTGTATCGTCAAGGTGGGATTCGCGCCTCCTGAGGTCGGCATAAACGCGCCGTCCGTTACGTAAAGATTGTCGATATCCCAAATCCTGCAGTTCGTGTTCAGAACGCCTAGCTCACGCGTCTGTGCGAAACGAGCGCCGCCCAGGATGTGGTTCGCGATGCGCACCGCGTTGCCATAGACCGACCCCCATCCGAGCTCGGTGTATTCCGGAACACCGGCCGCCATGATCTGACGACACACTTCAGCGAAGGCACTCATCACCTGTTCGTCGTGTGGGTGGAAATTCTTGATGATGTGTCCGCACTTACGATTCCATTTGTCGCGAACATCCGGGTGCAACTCAATTCGATTTTCGAAACGAGGCACCTGATTTGCCATAAAAGCTGCGGAGAGACGGGCGCCGAATGCGGCGCTCAGCCATTGCAGCGCCGCCTCCGAAGTGTGGTCCTGGGCACTCATGAAGCCGCCCCAGAAGAAATCGAGGTCGGTATCGCCTTCGGTTCGCGCCATTGTAATGGGCAAGCACTGATCGGACGTGTTGTTGTAGATGGCTCCGCCAGCCCACAGTCCGTGAGCATCGAGGAAATCCTGAGATGCGCAGGAGTCGGTAGCATAGTCGCTGTCGAGGGAAATCGATTTGTCGAATCGCTGGCCCTTGATCTGTACCTCGGCGCCACCGAATGCGTGGGTCAGGAAGAACCGCCCGAGGAGGCTGCCATCTTCCTGATAGCGGACTAGTGATCCGAACGATGACCGATCCTCCTCCGCCGAGAGCATAAGCAGCCGGACCGATTCGATTGCCGAGCAGGCTACGACGACCACCTTTCCGGTAACCATGCAGGGGCGGCCGCTCGCATCCCGATAATGAATCTTTGAGATGGTGCGACCGCTCGCCTCAAGGTGGGTGACTACGCAGTTTGGCCGCAGCTCGAGATCGTGCCCCTCGCGAATGGTCGGACGAAGCAGGGACACCCAAGTGTTGGATTTGTAGCCGAGGGGATCACCGTAACGGTTTACGTATCCGACCTTGGGATCGCCCGCTTTGCGGTCACTCGGCGCGTGATCTTCTGTTATCACAGCCAGCGGTGTACGATAGGTTCGAAGACCGAGCTTTCCCATGCCGACTCGGGCAAACTCGCTGATGGGGTTGGGCGGCCGCGGCGTCTGATAGCTATCCTTCGAAAACCTCTTTGCTTGACCTGCTACTGTCCCGTTAAGACCGATCAGATATTCGGCTTTGGCGTAGTAGGGTTCAAGATCGTCATAGTCGAAAGGCCAGTCTATGACATGCTTGAGGGCATCTCTATTCGGGTCGCCCTGGAGCTTGCGTCCTTCATTGGCCGACTTCAGTTTGAAGTCCCGTTCCGCAAAGCGTAACGAGACCGCGCCGTAAAGCTGCGTACCGCCGCCCACGACCTGCGCCGTATAGCCCTCAATGGTGATCTTGGAGCCATCCTGTGGCCTATCCACATTTGTGAAGACGTGCGGCTCATCGTTGAGATCAGGTTCGACATGGCTGGTGAAGAAACTGGCGCCCGTATTGACCATCCCAGGGGTGGTGATGATCCGCTCAGGGCCGGCGTTAAACATCTCGTCCCGCTTGAAGTCGCTTAGCCTACCAGCGCCTCGCTCCTCCTGAGTGCGCAGGAGGGGGCCCTTTTCGAGTACCAGCACCGATTTGGACTCCCTGGCAAGCTCGTAGGCGATAGGTGCACCGCCTGCGCCGCTGCCAATGACAACAACGTCGAAGTGATCCCGCAGGGTGCCCATCACCTAACCTCGATATTCGGTGCTCTTTCCAAGCGGCGCCTCGACGGCGCGCGTCCAATCGAATGCGGTCTTTGTAGGATCAGCGGTAGTGCGGAAGGTTTCGCCGAGAAAGGCCCAGCCAAGCCCGCCCGGGTTGCCGCCGTATTTCGGATGAGAGAACGCACCGGTCCAAGTGTGCCGCCGGAGGACATAAAGGAAATAGCCTGGGCTGTCGTAGGTCGCGGGGTCCCATCCGTCCTCGATCAACTTCGGCGACCTATTTTTCATATCGTCGAATAGGGCCTTATAGTCAGGATCGCTGACGTTGACGGGCTCGACGCTTGGGTGCCGTTTGCGCAGTACCCGGTCGATCATCGGTAAGCAGAGCCGGTAAGAATGCAGATGGTGGCGCTCTTCGCGTGCCAGGATGTTGTCGATATAGTTCGCGACACCCGCCGGAATATCCATCCGGAAGAAGTGCGTTACGTTGCCGTCATTCAGGCCTCGCTCGATAAGGTTGCGAGTTTCGCGACCTTGGAAAGGTAACAAGGCATTCGTCATGCGCCGGACGAGTGCCATTTCCCAACGCTCAAGATTGATGGGCTCGTTGTATGTCCACGTCCAGAAGCTCGACCAAATCTCGTACTGAGGCGTCGTCATGGTTTGGGGATTAATCGGATCAAGTTGCGCATGACCGTTGACGATGAACCGATAACGATGCCGCCGTCCCTTGGGAATGCGCAAGGTCAGCGCAAGGTACAGGCTGTCATCGACGGGATTCAGCGCGGCTGGCGCGTGCAGTCCCAGGCACGGCGTCAGCAATTGGACAGATATATCCGGCCGATCATCAGGAGCGCGATAGATGAAGGTAACGTGATTCCACTCAGAGGCGTCCGTAGCGCCGCTGTCGTCGGCATCAACAATTGGAAATCGCCATGGCTCGCTAATTCGGGCACGCGCTTGGCCGGCATCCGAGCCAAAGAAGCTATGCCGCTCGTCAGCATTGTCACGCGCTAAGTACTTAGCGCAGTGGCTGAGGACGTAGTCGGGCTCCTTCTGGACCACGGCTGCGAACATGCACCCTCACTTTGGTGAGGATAATTCCACATCATTTCGCTCTCGTCTAGGTAGCAAAATTGTGCGAAACTTGCCGAGCACAGCCCAGCAGGAACATTCGTAGATGCCTGCCAGCCAAACCCATGTCACCCGGGACACCGCTATGGGTTCTACTCTGATCGGTGGCGGCTGCGTTTTCCGTGTTTGGGCACCGAGGGCGAATGCAGTCCATGTGCTAGGAGATTTCAACCAATGGCAACAGTCCGAAGCTTCGCTATTGGTGAAACGTGCGAACGGTCATTGGACGGGTTTTTTCTCTGGCGCGCGCGAGGGCCAATACTACAAATATTGGGTAAGCGGACCAGGCTCCACGGGCTTCAAGCGTGACCCGTATGCCCGCGAGCTCGAAGGGACCGTATGGAATTGTGTAATTCGCGATCCGAAGAGCTATCCGTGGCACGATTCCGAATTCAAGCCGCCAGCCTTCGAAGATCTGATCATCTACCAGTTCCATATCGGCTCTTACTACGCGGTTGACGGCCAGGGCAACGATGCGCGCCTCGGACGAAGGGGCCGTTTTCTCGATGTGCTCGACAGGGTTGAATACTTGGTCGAGCTTGGCGTCACCGCCGTGCAGCCACTGCCCATCGTGGAGTTCTTGACCCGCTTCAGCCAAGGCTACAACGGCGTTGACTATTTCTCGCCAGAGTTCTCCTACGGGATCGACGACAACGAGCTGGATCGCTACTGGGCGACGGCCAATCGCCTTTTGTCACTGCGCGGCAAGTCGCATCTCAAGCGAGAGAACCTCCAAGGCGTAGCCAACCAGCTCCGCGCGGTAGTTGATATCCTCCACGTCTACGGCATCGCCGTGCTCTTCGACGTCGTTTACAACCATGCTGGCGGTGACTTTGGTGATGAGAGCCTGTTTTTCATCGACCGGCTGCCCTACGGCAACAACAATGACAGTCTCTATTTTACCGATCAAGGCTGGGCTGGTGGACTGGTGTTTGCCTATTGGAACGCCGGGGTCAGGCAGTTCCTGATCGACAATGCCAAGTTCTTCCTCGACGAATTCCATGTGGATGGGTTTCGCTACGACGAGGTGAGTGTCATTGATAGGTTCGGGGGCTGGTACTTCTGCCAGGCGTTGACGCAAACGCTGCGGTTTGCCGCACCCTCCGCCGTACAGATCGCGGAATTCTGGAATGCGAGCAAAGGGTTTGCGGTCAAGCCGCCAAGCGCTGGTGGAGGGGGTTTCGATCTGGTCTGGGACGACCGGATGCGCGATGCGGTTCGGGGTGTGCTCGCTCAGGCTACCGGAGGCCGGGACGCGCCGTTCTCTTGGTCGGAAGTCGCATCCGTGCTGGGTTCTGCTCCAGGCTTCGACTATCCATGGCGGGCTGTCGCCATGCTCGAGAACCATGATCTTCTGCTCGCCTCGCACGCGGAGTCAGACAAAAGACCGCGCGTTGCGGCCGCAGCCGACCCTAGCAATCCGCGATCGTGGTATGCGCGTAGCCGAGCTCGGGTTGCCGCAGGGCTGCTGATCACCGGTCCGGGCGTCCCTATGCTTTTCATGGGGCAGGAGTTTCTGGAGGACAAATACTGGGATGACTCAGCGGGCGGCACCGACCTCCTAATCTGGTGGAAGGGGCTAAGCGTCGACCGGGCAATGTCTGATTACCTGCGCTTTATGCGCGAACTGATCGCGCTTCGCCGCAATCTCGATGCGCTACGTCGCGGCCGAGTTAACGTCTACCACTCTTGGGATCCCACCCGCGTCCTCGCTTTCCATCGTTGGATCGAGGGCTCGGGCAGGGACGTCGTCGTCGTCGTCTCTCTAAGCGAGGTCACCCACTACGGATATGCGCTCGGTTTTCCCCGGCCAGGCCGTTGGATCGAGTGCTTCAACTCAGATGTGTACGACAACTGGGTCAATCCGGCTACCGCGGGTAATGGTGGCAGCCTTGTCGCACGGCAGGGCGGTATGCACGGATTGCCCGCGCATGCAGATATAATCGTGCCCGCGAATAGCGTGTCGGTGTTTAGCTACATGTCGCCAGATGGCGGCGCAGGGGTGCGATGACCTGATTGCTTGCACCGCAATTGCTTTAGTAGCGGCATGTCGCAAAGTTCATTCGATGGCGCTGGTTGTAACATGGCGAAGAGAGTACAGCTTTCGGTGAGGATCATTTGTCCGTTTTACTTGAGCCAGCTTCATTGAGGTAGGGACGGCGCTCGCCTGTCGTCGTGTCGCCCTTCAAAAACTTGGGATCACGCCAATGAAGAGAAAATTTTTGCATAAGGTAGGACTGGCGACGGTCGGGTCCTCGATGATCCTCCTTTCTTTCCAGTCCGCGGCCGCGTTTTCGTGGCAGGAGTTCAAGCAAAAATGGCTCACGCCACCGGGCGAAATCGTGCTCAAGGAAAGGCTATCTTCGCGGTGGTCAGCGCTATCGCTCGCCGATCTTACGCTTCAAGCGGGAGAGATTCCGCGCGCGCACGATGCCGCTGCTTTTTTGAGCGCGCATGTGATTTCCGACTCGCTGAAGCTTCTTGAGGGAAGTCAACTCATTTACAATAGGGAGGGAAGTTCCCTCGCAGGGTCATCGGTTACGCTGCAGCGGGTGGAGCTTGTTCCCGGAATAGGGCAAATGAGCGCGCGATTATCGTTACGCGCTGCAACCAAAGACGGTGCGATTTCTCTGAGTCTCGATGGCGAGGCACTTGTCCTTGCCGTAGGAATCAAGCCAGGCGATGATGACGATCCTGCGTACCTTCGCATGCGGTTGGAGCCGCTCAGCATCCGTCCGTCCGCCGAAATCGGATTCTTTTCCTTTGCCGCGAAGCGATTCTGGGCATCATTGGGCGCGGATGCCCTGAGGCTGCTCGCCGATACGTCATTGTTTGAATTCCGCATACCTTTCACAGATCACACCGCGTTATCTCTTGGAATTGACGAAACTAAAACTGAAAAGGTGAACGATAGCGGGGCGACTCTGACGTATCGCACGACGCTCCCACCGAGTACGATCGAGCAGAAATTCAGCGCCTGGCCCCCTTTGGTGACGCCCGCCGGAATTTGGATACTCGCGCGGCGAACAGAGAAGGGGCAGATCGAGACCAATCCACCGCCCGCGCCCGACCCTGGCGCCCTGTCGGCGGCCGTTGCTGCGTTGGAAGCCAAAGTTTCGGCGATGCTCCCTCAGCCTCCTGCGAAGGACTTGGAGCTGTTCTTGAGCGGCGCGGCATTCAGTGACATGGCTCGTCGGATTGGCTCTCTCCCGAGCGAGAAGCGCACCATCACCATTGAGGTCATAGGGGCCGCTGGCCGCCTCGCCGACATCAAATGGCGGGACAAAATACTAGGTGAAGGAGGGGCTTACGCCGAACTTGCGAAGCCTCCTCGCGGGAAGGCGACACTTGAGATGAGTGTTCAAGATGTGCGCTGGAGCAAGAACGCGTTGGTGCTGGCGTTGTCTGGACAGCTTAAGGCATCGGCTCCGGTTCATGTCCACGTCGATCCGCTTATTGGTGGCGGAGCGGGAACAGATATAGGGATCGAAGGCAGCAGCAACAACACTGTCATCATTAACGTGAAGGTTCGCGCTCTCGATAGCCAGAACGCCCGTTTCGTTATTGTCGAAGCGACCCCGGAATGCGGCACGATCACGGCCGAGGTTACGAGCGACGGCAGACTGAAAGCGGACTTCGGCTGGACCTCCGTGCCGAAGATCGGCGCGAGGATGGCTATACCGCTCGGACGAGAGCCGCTTCCGCCTCCGCTACTGGTCGACACACGCCCTCAATTTGTGGAGATAGCGCCACGCGACCCCGACGGGGAGAAGGGACCATGGCGGGTGCGGCCCGCCTGGGGCGGGGGGATATTCCATCTGACCGAGGTCGATGGCGAGATGGAGGATGCTCGACTTCACGCCGGCGCGAAAGTGCGCGTAGATCGCGCCGCACCGCAGGGCGAAAGCGCCGCGGTGAAAGCGGCAAAAGAAGACGTGGCGAAAGAAACGCGAACGCTCCTCGATGAATGGCGGAAGGTTTCTGAGGCCGTGCAGGACGAAGACACAGGATGCAATGCGAAGGGAAACCTCGAAGTCTTGCTCGGCGATATCGCTATCGGACCAAACAATGAAGTAGTAAAGTTCCTGCGAAACGCGTGGAACGATCTAGTAAAAGGTCCCGGTGATAACAATGAAGCAGTCAAGGCGGGGCAGAAAATTGCTGATGCCCTGAATGCCTTTTCTCCGCACGATGACGCAGCTCGCGCATTGACTCGCGAAATCGCCAATGCCAGCGCCAAGATCTTTGGAGAAAACAGCCCCGTCACGAAAACCTTCGCAAGTGTCGACAAGGAGGTGAACAAAGTGCTGGACGATCCCGCCCGCGCCGCGATGGACGCGCCGCGCAACGCGATCACGGAAGGTGCCAAAGCCGTTGGCAATACAGTCCGAGAAGGAAAGAAGGCCGTCGATACGGTTGTCCGGGGGGTAGGCGACGCAGGCAAAAAGGCAGGCTTGTGGCGGTAAGTGCAGCATTCGAAGCAACATCCTGGAATACGCGCATGACTGATCAGGGACTCGCAAAACTTTGGCTCATACTCGGGCCGGCGTTGCCTATCTGTCGATCAACTTCTAGTCCTATTCGCAGCAATGGCGGATCGAGCTTCCGAGTATTGTTGATTTCACCACCGAGATCGGCAGCGACCGTCGGATAACGCATGCCGCGGCCATCTACGGCATGCTGCTGCTGGGTCCGCCATTGCTGTTACTTCTATCCCTAACGGCCGCATTTGCGCGCCACCATGGGTACGAGCGGCCAGCGTTTCGGATACCGAGGATCGGCGGATTTGGAATAGACCCGGCAACACAAGCGGGACGGCGGACTCAGGTTGCGACGGCGCTCGCCCTGCTCGGGATTCCGCTTGCGGCGCAAGTGCACTTCTTTCTGAAATTCATTGATGGGACAGCGCGGAAGGGCGACGCCTCCATAAAGGGGTTGGATCACTTCTGGTACAACAGGGCCACTGCGTTCGGCGGAGGATTCACATACGAACACGGTAAGCTACTTCCCCTTTATTGAGCCCTGGCTTATCGCCGGATTGGAATTGGCCATCCTGGCGCTTGCCGTTCGCGGGTTGCGGAGCATTTGGCTGTAGCACGCCTGCTTTAAAGGCCGGAGAACGCTGCAAAAGTTCAGAGGTCGCCTTCGAGAACATGCGAGACGCCGAGCGCGTTAATTAGTTCATTCGTTTGATGCTCAATCAATAAACAAAGAGACGTACGAGCAACAATGCTTTCGTGGGCCACCTTCGCGGCCAAGCCGATTCTCGCGCGATGTCGAGCCCAACGCGCCACGCGGTCGTAGCCGATTAGTCAACTGCTCTTCGAATCGCAGTGTGCATGCCGTCCGCGGCCAGTTCGGAAGTCCAATTGCGAACTGACCGAGTGTCGAGACTAGCTTCGATGCAGTCATTCAAATGTTACTCACATGTGTTCTATTTGTTAGTTGCGCGAAAATGTATGTTATCCGGCCGCAGTTCTTCCTCCCGATCATTACGCTCTTGCGGAATGCGGCCATCAATTCCCTTAAGTAAAAGACCGAGCTGGCGCTCGTGAAAGCGCAGAATATCGACATCACCCAGTTAGAGAACCTGCTTGAAACCTTCAAGGCCGCATTCTCGAAGAACTATGACCTGCCATCCAGGCACTACCAGACGGCGATTGCCGAGATCGACAAATCCATCGATCACCTGCAGAAGACCAAGGACGCATTAATCGGGGCCGATTGCAATCTGCGCCTTGCAAATGACAAAGCGCAGGATGTGACAATCAAGAAGTTGACCCGGGGTGATCCGACGATGGTGGCGAAATTTGCGGAGCTTAAAAGCTCTCCTGCTGAGGCTGCCGAATGAGCAAGGCCTGCTCGAGGCGGACGTCTAGTACCCCGATTTACGATGCTCCGCGCTCTCTACGGCACGAGCCGCCTACGGCCGAGCGAAGAGTTGAGCTGGTTCGTCAGGTGCTGACTGAACGAGATGTCCGACGGTGTGAAACCGTTGGGCCCCGTCGGGCCAAAGGTCAGAAGGAGCTCGTGCGTACGCGTCCGGTTCACGTTGAGTATCGGCGTTCCGCCGCCGGATAGCGGGATGAGCTTGAATTGTGGGCTAACACCACCGCTGGATACAACCGCGAACTTCAGATCGTAGCTATAGACGTCGACCTTTTCCGGTTTCTTATCGCCCGTCGGCTTCGACGAAAAGAGTAGATCCGCCGCCATCACGTGATCGCGCAGAAAACGCTCGATACCCAGGTCGGATCTTACGAAGAGAGAGCTGACATTTTGATTAATCGGCCAATCCTCGACATCACACATCTTCTTGTTCTTGCCAGGACCGGCAATCTTGGACACGCCCCAATAGGAATAGGTCGTATCCGTGCGCGTCGCCGTTGATGACAACTCGCCCGATAGACCGACACCCCAGCTCCGCCCGATCGAATTACCGGATTCCATTCCGTCCGTCAGCGTGCGGTTATAGGTGAGGTTGGGGGTGACCGCCGAGCTTTCCGCGATCGTCAGCGTCATTTGCAACTGCACGCCGTAGTCATCCGGTATCGCCGGGCCAAAGCTGGTCGGGATCTTGTTGACCTCGCGTATTGCTCTGATCGTCTCACAGAAAATGTTCCGTTTGATATTGAACACCATATCGGTGCCAATGTCTTGGGCTTCCCACCCCTCGGTAAGCTTGGGCGGGGTGAAGCCGCAGCCGGCAAGCGGGATCGCCAGGGCGAGCGCTATCGCGGTCGCCCTCAAAGAGAGACTGGACATTTGTTCGATCCCTTATTCCGGCAGCTTGACGCCGGAGTCGGGTTGGAGCTGCTTCAGCAGTTCAGTCGCTTCCCCATGCGGCAAAGCCTTGATGGTGACTTCGAACCCCGGATCGGTCTTCTTGACGATTAGACGGCCTTGATCACCTGCAGACTTGGCGAGTTCGGGAAGCAATTCGCCCGGCACATCCCCGAGTATGAAATCGAAATTGTCGCCTGATTTCATAATGCGAAGGGCGTCGATCTTGGGGTAGCAGAGGCTTCCCCAGAGGCGTTCGTCGGGCAAACAGGGCGGCGGATGCGGGGGCATGTTCGTCTCCTGAATATTTTTCCTTTGCAATGGATGCGATCAGGCCATGGACAATGGGACTTTCGCAAGCGTGTGGCGTCAATGTCGAGACAAAATCTTAAGTTGTATCATTATGGCAACACGGGGGGGAGGGCGCGATTTCCCTCCACAGTCTCTCTCACTGGTTTTGACGAAACCGTTCTGTTCAGTATAGCCGCTTAGCATACGCAGGATGTTCTATTTCAATTAGTGAGCGGCACGAGCTTTTCGGCCGCGCTCCTTAGCCGGCATGTTTTGTCTGGTGCATCAAGCCATCAGCTTACTGGAACTCAAGCTTTCATCAACAGTTGCGGCCAATGCTAATCTGGAGATTTCGCCCTTCATTTGGGGCATCCATCGATCTCGCTCGATCGGGCTCATCCGGCGGTTCTGAACCATCTTGTCGACACTCGAAGACATTCTGAGCCGTTTCAAGTGAAGTTGTCTCCCCGTGGAAGGCAAGACGCTTATGAGCTGCTGGCTGGCAGCGTGGACGTCAATCTCCTGACGAGCTCAGGCTAAAGAAGTGACCGCCGAGATGATCACCGAGGAAATGTTTCCGAAATGGCCGCCAGGCCAAGTGAAGCATGATGAGAACTCTTCCTTCGGAAAGTCATAAATCTGCGGCGGCGCTGCTGCGGGGAAGAGAGGCTCAATCTAGCGGTATTCGTTCGCAGTGTCGCTGCGATGCCGACGGTCATTGCGGTCCAAAGATGCTGCACATCAAGGATTTCGTACGGGTGAATAGCCGGTGAAGCCGAGGGAGATACAGGCCCACAACTGGAACGTCCGATAGCTAAGCCTGGCACCGCTATGCGCCCGCCGCCTTGCCCCCAGCTCTGCATATAACTACTCTCCACTGGTTACTCTCCACGCGGAGCTCAATCCGATACTGGCAGAAACTTGACATGCCAACGACGACACGCGAGTACATTGATTTTTGGGTCGAGAACAGGCGTTCACCCTGCGGAGCAATATGGTACGCCGGGGGCTTCACAAAGCGTGGACGAATTGGTTGGCCGCCTCATTGAAGGGGCCAAGACTCAAAACATCCCGCGAGAGGCCCTCGAGAAAGAGGTCGGTGATCTAAAGCAGTACATCACGAGAAAACTCGCGACTGCCAACCGGATTGAGCAGGATCGCCGCAAGTGACTTCGACTTGCACAGAGCCGATGAAGTCGCGTCTATCTTTGTTCCGATCACGAAATGCACAACGAGAACGGCCATGGCAATGCGAGAAGAAATAAAGCGAGTGATACATGCTGCGACACCCGGTATGTCGCAGCAGCTCTACTCAACACTGCTGGTGTTAGGTGAGCTCCTCAGCAAGGCACTCGACAGAATCGATGAACTCGAGAAGAAGGCCAACGGTCAACGGTAGACAGGCGCTAATTGCCGCCCGATCTCATTGCTCACGGTTTCTCCGGCTGCCTAGAGCGGCATCAGGTTAGCCACAGCCGAGGTCCGCAAATGGGTCACGAGCGGACCTCTCACAGTGAGCAGGCATGGTCCAGTCTGTGCCCGAAAGCCGATATTAATTAACTCCTAGCGATTGTTGGCATAGTCGGTTGCTGCCGCTTTGCAGGCCGCCAGCTTCAAACAAGCTACCACAGCCCCGTCCCGCACGGCGCTCTCATACGAATCGCCTTTGTGGTTCGCGTAAAGATAGGCCCCTAGCAAGGCCGCGGCGACCAAGACGACGACGTAGCGGGCCCGCTCCAAAATCAGCCGCGCTTTGGGGGTCTTCTGAATGCGAGGGACCGTCGCCAAGAATATGGCCGGTGTGCTCACAAGAAGGATGGCAACTTGGAGGCTGCCCGACGCGATGTCCAACCGCTTGAGAACCTGATGTTCGAGCCAAAGGCGGAGCGCAATGAAGCTCCAGATGGTGGCCCAGTAGGCTGGCTAGGTCGTCATCGTTGAAGTGGCGGCCGAGGCGGCGGGCCCGCAAGGGACTTGGGCTGATCCAACAGGATTTGGCTCTGAAGGCGGGCCGGATCGCACCTACGTGAGCCAAGTCGAGCAGTGCACCCGTAACGCACCATCACTGTCCTGGCCGTATTGGCGCGTGCCTTGAAGGAGACCCCCTGGCCACCAGCATTACGGCGATCGTCGCGGGAGGTCTTCTGGTGCACGGCCGGTCGTCCGGTTCCCCCTTTGGTGGCGCCGTTTCGAATCATCGTTTAGTCTGCAGCGTTTCAGAAGTCGATTACCTGAGGTGCAAACGATGCGACCGCGCTTCATTTTCATGATGTTCGTCTTACTTCTGGCCGCGGCGCCGGCACTTGCTGCCGAGCGAGTCGCGCTTGTCATTGGTAATGGTGCATACCTACGCGTGCCTACCCTCCCGAACCCTACACGAGATGCGACCGACGTGGCTCGTGCATTGGAACGTCTAGACTTTAAGGTCACTCAGTTGAGCAATGGGACCGCTGCCGATATGCGCAAGGCGCTAGTCGAGTTTGGCCGTTCCGCAGAAGGCTCAACGATGGCTGTAGTTTTCTATGCCGGTCATGGAATGGAAGCCGGAGGAGAAAACTGGCTGATTCCGACGGACGCCGAGTTGAGGAGCGATACAGATGTTGAGAGCGAAGCAGTCAGTCTGAGGTCGGTCAATCTTCAAGTTGGCAAGGCGCGACAGCTAGGATTGGTCATTCTGGACGCCTGCCGTAACAATCCCTTTGAAGTGAAAATGAAGCGTTCCTTGGCTACCCGCGCGGTAGCCCGTGGATTAGCTCCTACGGAACCAACGGATAACGTCCTCATTGCATATGCGGCACGTGACGGGACCACTGCCAGCGATGGCGATGGAAGAAACAGTCCATTCACGGCCGCGCTCCTTCGACACATCGAGACACCCGGGTTGGAGATCTCATTCCTATTTCGTCGAGTGCGTGATGATGTCATGAGGGCGACAAAGCGCGAACAGCAACCCTTTGTGTATGGGTCGCTGTCAAAGGAGGAGATCTACCTTAAAGGACCAACTGCAAGACCTCCGAATGCTCCCGCTTCTAGCGTTCCCGCGTCGTCCGTTGTTCCCGCGCCCACCGTGTCTACGCTCAACGCTGACAATAACGTCCCGAAGGAAGCAGCAACCGCGAGCGCAATAGCGGCTGATAGCGGTGTATTCACGCCTGAGGACAGCCAGCGGGTAGCAGCAATAGGGGCCAAGCAGCAATTGAAAATGCCGGAGTTCACCATCTCAGCCGATAGGTCGGCGTCATCTGGAGCGAATGCGAGGTTCGTTGGCGTGTGGTCCAGCAAGCAAGGCTGGCAAAAAGGCAGAGGCCGTCAAGGGATGTTAATTATTACGGCTGTTTCGGCAACCGGCTTGGCCAGTGGGTACTGGCTTTGGGGCCCACCTACAAAGGCGTCTTGGGAGCAATCGCCGGCCGGGTACTCCAAATTTGCCGAGTACATTGAAGGCAACGGCTTCTCACTGAAGTTCCGCGAGACGATTGCCGTAAAGCTGGACGGGAAGAACGTGATTAGATTGTCGAACTCTAATCCCGACCATCCGACTGAGAGGCCCACGATCGACCTCTACCCAGTGTGGCAACTGAATAAGCCAGCAGCTGTGGTCGGCGACCCGACGAACAATAAAGAGCGCTCCCAAAAGCCAAGGGAGACCAGCGCCCCGTCTTCAAGTGTCAGTCGCGAAGATCAAACGCGAGCGACGAAACAAGCCCAACAGCCTAGCGGGGACTCTCGATGCGACAGGATGCATGATCGGCTAGGTTGTCTCTGCGCTGTCCAAAACGGAGGCGGACTCTCGCCGGATGGCAAAAGGTGGTGGTCGAAGCGACACACGAGTGATCCACCCAATGAGGCGTTCGTTCGGTGCCAACTCCGAGCCGGCAGAACGTAGCGTCCGGTGCCGGGCCGGTCGCTTTGAGCACTAAGGTGGGGCATTGAGTGCGTTTACGATAGCCAAGGGAAAGCCTCTAAGGCCGTTGATAGCCCGTGTACTCCCTCCTTGCTAAGGGCGCTCCTCGAAATGCCCCTGCAAGTCGCCGTAAGAGCAGGCGTTACGGGGATAATGACCTTCTTGGTCGTCCGCCATTCCGAGCAGCCGGCATTGGGGAGAGCCTGACGGTCATTCCTTTGGGGGGCGGGGCAGGTAGCGGCGTCCTGCTCATCCCTCCAAGGTGCTCCGTCAGGAGACCTAGTGGTGGTGATGGCCGGGTTGGCATCATCGCCCGAAGGTTACCCTAGGGCGTGTCGTGGCGGGCATGAAGGTCTGCCTTCAAGGGTAGGGATGGTGAAAGTCGTGTGCCGACCGAGCTCTCCCCCTCTATAGGTCCTCTACTAGGGAAGGCTCGGCTGATGATGGTCTGGCAGGCTTCGCCGCTTTGGGAGGATCTCCCGCTCGGCATTATTCACGTTGGCCTTGAGAGACAGCGGTGTGAAGTTCGTTTGTTGCGACATGCCGGAGCCCAATGATCTCACCATTGGAGTTCTGGCAGTGGTCGCCCAGGCGGAGGCACAAGCGACTTCCAGGCGGACCAAGGACGCGTTGCAGATGGCACGTAAGCGCATCGAGGAGACCGGACAGCGAGGCCATCCAGAGGTTAGGCGATTGGTAACCCGAAAGGCGCAACTGCGCTCAGACGAGCCGGGAAACCAAACCAGCGAAGCGGTCAGAAACCGGTGGGCGTTGCACATAGGGCAGGGGCAGGAATGGCCTTCCGGCCGCTTGGTGCCGTCCACGGTGATGAGATGCCTCAGCACCAGAAACCTGGCATCCTTCGGGATGCGGTTGCGAAACAGGGACTCGATAAGCTCGGGCTGGGCGGTCTCTTTGATCCGCGCCACCGTCTCGTCGATCCAGATGCCTGTCGGTCGCGCCTTGAACGATCCTGGCAAGATGTCCAGAAGCGACATCGCGGCACGCGTGATTGAATCTTAGAGCAGAACGGAACACGCGACAAACTTGAAGCTTCGATGCGGGAGCGTTCAGTCAATTGCCCAGTCAAGCTAAAGCTTCCGAGCGCAAAAGCTTCCTTTCGAAAGGGGGAGAGAATAATAAAGGGCATTGGGCCCTAGTCATGTCGAGGAAGCCGTTCGCTGCTGTCGCCGATGATTTTCGACTGGCACTCGCGTTCTTGCAGGAAAATGGAAGCGTTCCAGATGCGCTGCAAATGCAAACTGCTAAGTGCATCCATGCTGCCACCTGCGGTCTGATCCTGTGGCGGTTTAGGTTAAAGAAACTGCTAACCAGGCAAATGTCTTCGTGGAAGAGATTGCCTCGGACGCCTCGCAGGTTCTTCCGCAAGTCATAATGGGCTTTGGGAAACCAGCAAGTCCGCAAGCGCGTGGACAATCGGCTAGGCCGCTGGGTCGGAGACGGGTTGGCGTGGGTGCCTAGCGCCGGTCCTCCTCGTCAGGGGCGCATTCTGGGCAGGTGTGTCACCAATCGAGTCCAGCACGTGCGAACCGCGGCCTCCGCCGTATGAGGGGATACGTCTGATGGCGGGTCTCGACGGGCGATATCGAAGGCGCTCTCTCGTGCATGCGGATCGGCGCGGTCCTGCATCCAACCGTGCTCCTCGCACTCGCGGATGGCGCCCGGTTCCTGGAGCATTTGGATTGCCCAGCCCG
Source organism: Bradyrhizobium sp. Rc3b (assembly GCF_900114915.1). GTDB lineage: Bacteria > Pseudomonadota > Alphaproteobacteria > Rhizobiales > Xanthobacteraceae > Bradyrhizobium. The sequence continues at coordinate 4,758 of NZ_FOUS01000005.1, read as the reverse complement.
CAGAGTCCGTGTTGTCGGCCGTCGCTCATGCTCATCAGCATTGAAATGAGTCCGAATACAACGAATCCTGGGGCGGGTCGTTTGTTCCGGCTGCTAGCATACGGCTGGGGTTCCCAACTATCCGCAGCGCACCACGAACTTCGCCGGGAGAGAGCAACGTAAAAAGATGATTGCCGTCGCCAAGGGGCTTTAGAGGCAGTGACAGCCTGCTTATCTTGAACTTGTCGACGGTGACCGGCTCAAACCAGCCGACAGTCCACTGCGGCGCCAAGCGACGCCTTTGTGCGGCAGCCCACGTCGGTTCGACGCGGCTGATCGACAACGTAATACTGAGGTCGCCAACTCGGTAGCGCTATGCGTGGCTAAACCGGGCGCAGCATATTGAGCGGCAAGAAATGCTCAAGGCACTGCTCGAAAAAGGGGCGTCGAGCTGGTAGCCAAAGGGCCAACTCCGAGGCGACTAAGCGATAACGCGTGCGTACGGAATATTGTGGGACCGAGAACCCCTGCAACATCACGAGTTGCGCAACGGCGATCAGCGACCAATTTCGACAAACGTTGGTATAGTGCTTTGCAGCCCAGGCTATATCACCCATTTACCTTTGTAGAGTTGAGCACCCGTCAGATCGTTTGTACTTTCGATGTCGAACCTGGATCATTCGGTCTGCGGGTCAGTGCAAGCTGAACTGATGCCTTGCCGTAAGTCGTTGAGTTCCGATCAGGTGTCAGACGTTGGCCGATTGCACGCAAAAAGACAGGGGTTTCTGGACGGTGCCTACCATCGAGATCGCGATGCCATCAGAGCAACGGAATAACATTCACTCGAGAGCGACGAAGATGGAAGCGAAGGATAGGGCGTCCCTCGCGAGCACGTGAGAGGGCAGATTAGCCAATAGCACGTCCCTCATACTGGGGGGCCCCAGCACAGCCGCCGCATTGGCGATCATTGCCGCTTTAGACTTGCGGCAAATTTGCATTCCCCCTTTTGAAATGCGAGTCGAGATGGCCTTTACCGAGCTTTTCATCAAACGTCCGGTATTGTCTATCGTCGTCAGTTTCCTGATCTTACTGATCGGGTTTCGCGCGGCCACCGTACTGCCGATCCGCCAATATCCCAAGCTATCTAATACGGTCGTTAATATCACGACTTCCTATCCAGGGGCCTCCGCCGACATGATCCAGGGGTTCATCACCACTCCCCTGGAGCAGGCAGTCGCTTCCGCCGAGGGCGTCGACTACATTAGTTCCTCATCGGTTCTCGGTACCTCCACGATCCAAGTCTACATCAAACTCAATTTTGATCCCAACGAAGCGCTCACCGAGGTGCTCTCCAGGGTCAACTCAGTCAAATACTTAATCCCGAAGGAATCAAACGATCCGGTCATCACTAAGTCGACCGGTCAAGCCACCGCTGTCATGTATATCGCCTTCTCCAGCGAGGAACTGGCGGCCAGCGCGATCTCCGACTACCTCTCGCGCGTTGTGCAACCGGTTATGTCAACCGTCGACGGCGTCGCAGCGGCAGACATCCTGGGCGGCCAGAGTTTTGCGATGCGCCTATGGCTCGATACCGCGAAAATGGCAGGGCACGGCGTGTCGCCAGCTGAAGTTTCGGCTGCAATCGCCGCTAACAACTTCCAGGCTGCCGCCGGCCAGACCAAGGGCTATTTCACCATCTCCGATGTCACGGCAAACACGGATCTGCGGAGTGTCGATGACTTCAAGCGCATGATCGTCAAATCCAATGACGGTGGCTTTGTGCGCATGGAGGACATTGCGATAGTCGAGCTTGCGGCCCAGACCACAGACACCAGCGTCGCAATGAACGGCGAGCACGCGGTCTTTATCGGCGTTCGGGCAAGCCCCCAAGGCAATCCGCTAAACATAGCGCGAGGCGTTCGGGCGCTGTTTCCAGAAATGGAGCGTAACTTGCCGCCGTCACTGAAGATGAAAGTGGCCTACGACTCCACCAAATCCATTCAATCGTCGATCGATGAAGTGGAGAAGACGCTTATCCAGGCCGTCGTGGTCGTAGTGGTGGTAATCTTCCTATTCCTGGCCTCGCTGCGGTCGGTCATCATTCCTGTGATCACTATTCCGCTCTCGCTCGTTGGTGTCTGCAGCATGATGCTGGCGCTGGGGTTTTCATTCAATCTCCTGACTTTCCTTGCGATGGTTCTCGCAATCGGTCTCGTGGTCGATGACGCGATTGTTGTGGTGGAGAACATTCACCGCCATTTAGAAGAAGGCGCGCCGCCTCTTCAGGCTGCTACAAGGGGCGCGCACGAGATCGTCGGCCCTGTTGTTTCCATGACGATTACCTTGGCTGCGGTATATGCCCCAATCGGGTTTCTCGGCGGCCTCACTGGTGCGCTGTTCCGCGAGTTCGCGTTTACGCTAGCGGGAGCGGTGATCGTGTCGGGCGTGATCGCTTTGACGCTGTCGCCGATGATGTGCTCGGTCTTCCTGAGACGCGCAGAGGGGGGGCGGTTTGCAAGATTGATGAACCGCGGGTTCAGCACCATGACACGATGGTACGGTCGCAAGCTCGACCGCTCGCTCGACTATCGTGCGATTACCGGCCTGTTTGCGCTGACCATGCTGGGCCTCGTCGGCTTCCTCTATATGAATACTTCCAAGGAACTCGCACCCGAGGAGGATCAAGGTATCGTATTCGCTCTAACCAAGGCGCCGAGATACGCCAATATCGACTACCTCGACTATTACGGCACCAAGCTCGAACACGCGCTCCAGAAATTTCCAGAGACTGACTTGAGCTTTGTGCTCAATGGCGTCAGCGGCCAGCAGAGCGGCATGGCCGGCATGTTGCTCAAGGCATGGGACGAGCGAAAGCGATCATCGATCGTGCTAAAGTCCCTTGTCCAGGCCGAGCTGTCCAAAATCGAAGGCGTCAACGCGTTTGCCTTTAGCTTGCCGCCACTTCCGGGCGGTTCGGATGGCCTACCAGTGCAGATGGTGATCAATTCGACGCTTGGCTTCCAATCCGTCTACGAGCAGATGTCGAAGCTGAAGGAAGCCGCGCGGAAAAGCGGTCTGTTCATGGTGAGCGACTCCGACCTCGAGTTCAACCAGCCGGTCGTACGAATCAAGGTTGATCGATCCAAGGCCAACGAGCTTGGCATCACCATGCAGACCATCGGAAACGCGCTGGCCACCTTACTTGGCGGAAACTACGTCAACCGGTTCAATTTGCAGGGCCGCTCCTACCAGGTGATCCCGCAGGTGCCACGCGAAGAACGCCTGGCGCCGCAAGCAATCGGGAGCTATTATGTGAAGACTGCGGCGGGCTCGATGCTCCCGCTGTCCACCGTAGTCTCCATCGAGACTGCGACCGATCCGAACGCGTTGACCCACTACAACCAGCTCAACTGCGCGACCTTTCAGGCCGTGCCGATGCCGGGCGTCACGATCGGTCAGGCTGTGGACTTCCTGGAAGCGGAGGCGAAGAAACTGCCCGCAGGGTTCAGCCACGACTTCCTCGCCGAGGCCCGCCAATATGTGCACGAGGGTAACCAACTGGCCGTTACCTTTGGATTCTCACTAATAATTATATTTTTGGTGCTTGCGGCACAGTTCGAAAGTCTGCGGGATCCCTTCATCATCCTGATCAGCGTGCCGATGGCAATCGTCGGCGCGTTGATCCCGACATTCTTTGGCTGGGCGACGATGAACATCTACACTCAGGTGGGACTGTTGACCCTGGTTGGGTTGATTTCCAAGCACGGCATCCTGATGGTTGAGTTCGCCAATGAGCTGCAGCTGAAGGAGAGACTTGACCGTCGTTCGGCCATAGAGATGGCGGCGCGCGTCCGACTGCGTCCAATCTTGATGACCACTGCGGCGATGGTAGCGGGATTCATACCCTTGATGACCGCAACGGGAGCTGGCGCCGCGAGCCGCTTCTCGATCGGGCTCGTGCTCGTCGCGGGCATGTCTGTGGGCACGCTATTCACGCTCTTCGTGCTGCCGGCGGTCTATGTCGCGATCGCGTCCGATCATCGTGTCGATGCGAGCTCCGGCCGCGCGAAGATCGCTGCCGAGCTCGACATCACCGGCGCTGCTGATGCCCAGATGACCAAGCAATGATTATAAAACCAATCCAGGTTAGCTTAGTGTAGTGAGAGAAGCAGCCTGCGACCACTGCAGGCTCCCTTACGCATTGAGATCTTCACGCTGTGGTCATCCCGGGCTTGGCGACCATCAGTTGCTCGGTTAAGAACACGCCGGTGATCCGCGGCAGGACCCACTGTTTGCCGTACCCCATCGCAGTGTGTTGCTAATAGCGGTGCTCGCGGCTATCACCTTTCTTTTCGAAGGTGCAATCCTCGATTGGAGCGCTTTGCTTCTCGTTGAACGGCATCTGACCTGCCACTGAGTATTTCCTCCAGAAGGAGTTAGAGTCCGGCCCAAAAAGGACGGACAGATGAAGCGAGCAAGGTTCACGGAAGAGCGGATTATCGCAGTATTGAAGGAGCATGATGCTGGGGCGAAGACGGCTGACCTGGCACGCAAGCATGGGATCTCGGAAGCGACGATCTACAATTGGAAGGCCAAATTCGGCGGCATGGACGTTTCCGAGGCGAAGCGGCTGAGGGCCCTGGAAGAGGAGAATGCGAAGCTGAAGAAGCTTCTGGCGGAGCAGATGCTCGATGCGGCCGCTCTTCGCGAGCTTCTTTCAAAAAAATGGTAGGGCCCGCCGCCAAGCGCGCTGCGGTCGCGCATCTGCAGGCCGTCATG
>NZ_FOUS01000032.1 GCF_900114915.1 Bradyrhizobium sp. Rc3b | reverse complement strand
AGCTCTACTGCCCATCGTCCCAGCTTTGGCCGCGGCTGCACCTGCCGCTCATACTCGAAGGAGGTCTCTCCCGACCTTAGAACCTTGCGGACCGTGTTCCGTGACACCTTCAGGTCACGGGCGATCTCCTTGATCGTCTTGCCCTTGATGAAGTGCTCGCGCCGAATCCGCGCAATCGTCTCCACGACCAGCATCCTCCACCACCTGCTTTGTTACGAAGCAGGCAGCGCAACAGACCAACCTGTAGGGGGTCAATTTTGGACGCCGATCCCCCGGCTTAGGGGGTCAATATTGCAGGCCGAATGACAGTTCCGCTATACCGCGCCTGGAGCTCTTTGACCGCACGCCTCGTCAGCTATTTCCTGCGCTTTAGTAGCGCAAATGGGCTGCGCGCCGAAGCGAGCGGCTCGAGCTCAATATCGAGAGCATGCCTAGCATGATCAGCAGTACGCCGAGCCAGGTTGCCGTCCGGCTCACCGCCCCGTTCCCGTCGAGGCGTGGGTCGACTGAAACACTCCGAGGTTCGGACGAAGTCACATCGTTGGTGGGCGTGGCCGCAAGAAGTTGCTCAACGTCGACTTGATGATCTTGGGTCGGCCGGTAAAGCATGGGCCGACGACTGTTCTGGGCGATGAGAGCCGCCGATGTCAGAACAGTGCTTGTACTGTTCTCAGAGCCAGCATCAGCTACCTTAAGCTCGGGTCGAGGCGGCTGGGGAGGCAAGGGCGGTGTCGAGCGCAGCAACTCCGCGCGCGCATCAAGGACTCCGCTCTGCCTGGGCCGCGGGGTCCCGCTCTCGTCCAAACTGGCATTGCTATCTTTGGCCATGCGGCGACGAACTGTCTTCTTCACCTTCGCCGGAGCTTCAGTCAGGAACCAGCATTTGCGATGTCCGTCCAGTCGATAGACCCAATGTTGGCCGTCGGGAGCCGAGTTGCCTGGGCTTCCCAAGCATTCCGCTTGAGGCGGAGAGGTCACCGAAGGTTGGGCTGCAGCAGTATTGAAGAGATCCGCGAGAGGATTGGAGGAGGCAGGCGCTGTCGAAAGAATTTCAACAAGAACGAGACTGACGAAGCACAATCGGAAATAACCGGACATCGAAAACTCCCGGTGTTGCGCCCACCCGGATGACCCTTCGCGCCGACCTAGGCAGCCATGGGGCTCAAACCTGGCGGAGGGATGGATTCATTGTGCTTGTGCCACCATATCCGGGGGCGAATGCAAGGCCGGACCAGCTCCTCAAGGTTGCAAAGTACAGTCCATTTGGTCGAGCTTCGGGGTGAACGCAAGACGGCGTTCGGGGAGGCGATCTACCCTTCAATCGGCATAAGCGCGTGGTCGGTCGGCTTCGGCGGTCTCGTTTAAGGCAAAGCAACGTCGCGGCCGTTCGATTTGTGCCTCGGTAGCGCCGTGGTGACGGGCGTACATCTCAGCCACCGGTATCTGACCTCGCTGCAAGATATGCGCGTTGTGGCCTGTCGTGACGCGAAGCGAAGGCTTCGGACCCCAGCGGCATCAGCAACACCGCAACAACGGCCCCCGCGCGTACAATCATTCCCGCCCCTTACATTCTGTCTGCTTCGTACGGGGAGCAGGTCTGAGTCGCCCACACGACGCAAATTAACAATCGCGCGCTGGTCAAAGTGCCAGGAAAACTGTTTCTCCAAAGCGTCAGTCTTGCGGGCAATGGCTCCAGATGCAGGTGCTCGTCAAGCGACCTGAGTGGCTGCGTATCAACGTGGAAGCGGGACGCGCGGTCGCTGCATTGAACGGCAGCTATCGCCGCCGCAGAACTCTTCTTCTCCGCACGGCCTTCGGAATACGCCGAGCAATCCTTCTCGCGTTAGCCGCTAGCAGGCGACGCCGGAGCGTCTGTAGTTCGCCTAATAATGCGATGAGCCCCTCAACCCTTTCGCGTAGAATAGCCGAATAGTTGTAAACCTGACGTCGATTACTCATTATTGCCTCGAACAATGAAGATTAAGATCAATATGCACGCGGCGACGGGAAGAATATGCAATCGGAGGTAGGACCATACAAGTCCCAAAATACGGTGGCGTGACGTGGAAGACTCCCGGACACCAGAGGGTTGTCGTTGCGCATCTTTCGCTTTGTCTTTCGAGTCAGCTTTCATTCGAAAGTCCGGTCACTCGGCAAAAGGCGGCGGGTCTGACGCCGCACCACAACAATGGGCACCCTGCGCCGGATGGCGCTTCTTTCCTACTGGTTGGTCGGGTGCGCGCTGAAGAGGCGGCCGAGGCTTGCCCAAGCCCGTGGTGCCAGAGGGAGTCTCGTCATGAGCTGTGATGGTCTCGACCCGCTCAAACGTGGTGACAAATGCGGCGAGAGCCGCGACTACGACGGCAATCGCGAACAACAGGATCACAGGGTCGGGATTCCGCTCAGTAGTCATGAGCAACTCCACTCAGCTTTCGCTCGAGAGCTTCGGCCGAGCTCTGTCCAAATCTCGACATGAGCTTGCAACGCGCAGTTTATACAGGTTCAAAATAAAACATTTGTGGGTCAAACCAGGGTGTTGGTTCAGATCTGTCTCTGGTCTTAGGTTCGAGCCTCGACGGGTTAATCACGGGGTGTGCCTAATCCCGCTTATGGCGAGATTCACATAAGCGCGACGACCGGCCATTCGCCGGCTTCCCGCCGCCGGCAGCGGTGATTACGCCTCGAGCGACCGACGAAGCGAGCATCCCCAGATGCATCTGGTCTTCCCCGGCATCCTGCAAGCCGATTGCTACAAAGCCGCTGTTCGACCCGCCGAAGAACACACTGCCCATTACGCCGGCGTATTGCTTTGCCCATGCCCGGCGAGGCTTTTTCGAGCTGGCTGACATCGAGCAAAATGCTCGGGAAGGCAAAAACGGGAAAGGCGGTCCTCCCCATGGCACTGGAGGCCATCAGACCGCTGGAGGCGTTGTTCGAGATCGAGCGCGATATCAAGGGCTGTGACGCTAAGGACCGGCGCGCCCTCAGGAACAGAGCAAGCCGCTTCTCGACGACATGCACGCCTGGCCGCTGCAGAGCGCGAAACCCTCTCGCGCTCGCCCGAGGTGCTGAAGCCTATCAATTATATGCTCAAGCGCTGGGAAGGCTTCGCTCGCTCCCTCCATGACATCGCCCAGACTAAAGGCTTGCTGATGCGGGTTATTCCTGATGGCGCGTCCATCGTGGGAACGGAGCTTCGCTCACGCTGATCTCAAGCTCGGCCGAGTTATGAACACGCTCCGGCGAACGCGGCGCCGAACTGCACGCTCTCGCCGGGCTCGCTCTATCGTTTTAGGGAATTTTGCTTTCCGGTTTTCTGTCGGCGTCAGCTTACGGACAGCTAAGCTGCTTATCGGCGGAGTCAGGTCTAATGACCTGAACACAATGCAACAGCCATAGGAGTGGTCGCTTTGGGCGGTCGAATTAACAATTGGTCGGATGTTCCATCCGCTGATGAATATCATTACGCGAGCTCCCCAGAGCACAGGAATGCTGACTATTTCGCGGACGCGTTCGGTAGAATGGGATTGCAGGATTCGGGTGCCAGCTCATCCTCGCAGCCGAGTTATTACCTCACTTCAGGATCTCCCGTTGTTGAGATCGACCAAGCCGAATTCCGGGAACGGGTGAGGAGCTTTCATGGTGACGAGATCAATCATATCGCCAACAATCCGCAGGAATACTCAGAATTTGTATCCGAAAGAGCTAGGCGCACCGCGGATGTCGCTAGCAGTTTCGCGATCCGAAGGGATTCTGATGCCGCCCGATATTACAGCTACCAACTGGGAAATAGGAGCGTCGGCCTCCAAAGAACGGAAGCCGGATTTCCTATGGCGACTGAGTTCACCAGCCAACGGTGGCGAGAACAGTTCCCCGGACGAACTGACGTCACATCAATCGTGGATTTTCAGGTTGCTCATCCGCTCGTCGGCAACGCCGGCGATATTCTGCTTGAGCACCAGCTACGGCAAGACGGCGAACGGCCGCTGGTGAACTGGCGTCCTGCTAATGACGAAGCGAGAGCCCGTGCAGAACAAATGGGCTTCGTTGATGTAGATCACAATGATATGGTACTCGATCCCACCCAGTCCAGACAGTGGAGATATAGGGATGGTGAATGGCAGCGTGCAACCAATTCTCCGATGTATCTCTCCAAAGTCAAAACGCCGAGCGATGATGAACCTTCACCAGAGTCCGATTCGGATGGAGACTTTATGTGACGTGAGATCTCCACCAATCGATTGAGGTGGAGCAGGAGCGCAGACCAACCGACACCTGCGGCTTACGATCGAGCCTTGGACGGAACGAAGCCGAAGTCAAATTCGGCTCAATCCGTGAGGTGCACTGTACTGACCGCTCCGCGGCGGTTTAGGAGAGTTGGTGCCTATAATACCACAAAAGAAAACCCCAGCTTCCAGCCGGGGTTTTCGACTGTGGCTCGGGCGGGAGAAGCGGATTGCGTATGGCATGCGCGAGCGTCATTGTGTCCTCGCCATCAGAATTGCTTGGAATCTTCCGGGTTCGCGGGGTGAGGAGGACTTCGTTGGCCGTTTTCTTCGTAGGCGGTAATCTCGAGAAGTGTCGGGCAGCCAACTCATCGAACAACGAGACCATCCACCCCGGCTCGCCGGCAGCGGACGCATGGCAAGATCAAAAAGGAGCAGATGCCAGCATCGTACGCATACGACGAAAGGCCGCCTGATTGACGCATGCCGGGCGTGGCGAGCTGTATGATAGCGTTGGGTGAAGGTCAGTCGGCTTTCTGATCGTCGGGCTTGCCGGCTTGGCGCAGAAGCTTCCATTCCCAGGGCAGCAGTTCGTGCAGACGCGATGCAGGAATATCGGCGATACGGGCTAGGACGTCGGCGAGCCAGGCCTTGGGATCAACGTCGTTCAGGCGACAGGTCGTGATCATCGTCAGCATGATGGCGGCGCGGTCGGCGCCGCGCAGGCTGCCGACGAAGGTCCAGTTGCGCCTCCCCAACGCGATGCCGCGCAACGCTCTTTCAGCGGCGTTATTGCTGAGGCAGATCCTGCCGTCGTCGAGGAAGCGGGCGAAGTCGTCCCAGCGCCTAAGCATGTAGTTCATGGGCTTCAGGACCTCGGAGGAACGCGATAGGGTTTCTCGCTCGCGGAGCACCAGTCGTGCATGTGGTCGAGCAGCGGCTTGCTCTGCTCCTGGCGCACGGCACGCCGCTCGTTGGCGCTGCGGCCGTTGATGGCGCGCTCGATCTCGAACAACGCATCGAGGCGTCTGACAGACTCCAGTGCCGATCGGGGAGACCGGTTTGCCCTTGCGGCCTTCCCTGGCATTCTTCTCGATGTCGGCCAGCTCGAAGAAGCCCCGCCGCGCATGGGCAAAGCAGAATGCCGGCGTGATCGGCATCGCTTTCTTTTGCGGGTCGAACAACGGCTCGAAGCCGCTATAGCAATCCGCCTGCAGGATGCCGGCGAAGGCGGCTAGATGCTTCTGGGGATGTTCGCCTCGTCGGTCGCTCGAGGCGTAATAGATCGCCGCCGGCGGCGCAGGCCCACCGTAGCGCCGATCGTCGCGCACATATGTCCAGATCCGGCCGGTCGTGCCGACGGCACGTGGCGCTCTCCCATAGCGTGTCGAAGCGAACATCACTCGTCAAGCCCAAAAGGTTTTCCCGGTTTGCTTGGCTTGTCGTAAATCCATCACAGGCGAGCACGTACGAGACAGCTCAGGGGCGTCGAAACGTGCTGCCTGCCTGCTTGAGTGCCAAGACCGGTCGTCGATAATTCTCACCAAAGGCCACGATCGCCGCAGTGCCGTGACTATCGCATCAAGATGCCCATGGCCCTGCGTCAGGTGGTGCTCGCGGAAGAACTCCAAACGGCCGCGAAACGGTTGCTCCTGATAAGCCGACTCTGAATGCTTCGTCTCCGCGTCTCGCGGCGCCCTCGCTTTGCGAAGCATGGCGTCGTGCCTACCGGAGGGCCGGCCCGCGGTTGACGCCCGAGTGTCAGCTCCGTCCGGCGTGCTTCGCGATACCAAGCGCGTTGACGACACTAAAAAAGAGAAGCTATCATGGGAAACAATGTTAAGGCGAGTTCCCGACGTGTTTCGTGGAGAGGCCCGCTTCCTGTCGCTCGGTCGGCTTCAGGCGTCGATAGTTGTTAATTATTGTGGTTGATGTTGCTGATTTTATTTTCGGAGCCCGCATGCTCACGGCCATCACGGAACGAAATCGGGGTGTGAGGTGCGGCGTCAGATACTGCCGCCTGCCGGCCCGAAGGACGGAGTGGGTCGTTGCGGTTGGCTTCGGCCTCATGACGCTGCAACCGGCACTCGCCGCAGAACTGGTCCAGCCGCTCGTGTGCTCGGCGCTCACCGCGACGCAACCTGCGCTCAACGGTATCTGTACCGTCACGCCTGCAGGCAACGGCCATAGCGAGGTCAAAGTGGAGTTGACGGCCGCGAGTGCCGCAATCGACGTGGGCGGCTACAAGGTCGTCACCGAAAATTACAACGGAAATTATCTGACACCGGTCATCGAAGCGATGCCGGGCGACACAGTGTCAGCGCGTCTGGTCAACGGGTTGTCTCCGAAGCAGCATCAGGGTATGGGCCACGGGAGCGGCCACGATAATCCGACGAACCTTCATTACTTTCACGGCGGAATCGTATCGCCCAACAATGCGCGGCCAAAAGCCGCCGAAACCGGCGATGGTGACAACGTCTATGTCTATCTCAAGTCCGGTCTCAACGCCAAGGGAAGCCCGAACAGCTTCGATTATAAGGTGCCGATACCGGGCGAGAAGACGCTCGACGCACGGGTCCTGGAGACCGAAGGGTACATTGCGCATCCTCTCGGCCTGAATTGGTACCACTCCCACATGCATGGCATTTCGTCCGATCAAGTGATGGGCGGCATGTCGGGTTTGCTGTCGGTCGGAGAGGCCACCGCCAACGTCAGGGCGGGCTGCCTGAAGGACCCTAACAATCCTACTAGTTGCCGCAATGATGTGGACAGCGACACGCGCGATCTGCGGAGCAGGACCAAGGTGCGGTATGCCCTGCTTCGCGATCTCCCGGTGAAAATCAACAAGCGGCCCGATCAGGCCGATGGTGATATCGCCCAATGGGATCCGGATCCGGGCGCGCGGGAGTTTCCGACCGGTGGACGCTGCGGTGTGTGGAAGCCCGACAATTCCGGACTGGATGCCGACCCGGCGCTTCGGACCGGGTTCTGTCAGCGCAACCAGGATTCGGCGTTGCTGTTCACTGTAAACGGTCAGCTATTCCCGACGATCACGGTGGAAGGTGATCGAAACCTTCTTATTCGATTGGGCAATCTCAGCGCCAATATTCCTTACTGGCTCGAATTGCGTAACGAGGCTGACGGATCGGTCTTGCCGCTAACCATCCTGAGCCTCGACGGTGTGGTCCCGGCGGCCCCGGTTCCTCCGGGGCAGGCCGAGAAGCCGGTTCAGGCGGTCAACTACGAAAACGTGCTGATGATGCCAGCCACCCGCGCCGAGATCTATGTCCGCAACGACGAGAAGCCTCATGCTGTCCGGCAGGTCTATGTCCTGCGAAGCAGGAAGCACGTGGTCGGAACGGACGAATGGCCCGAGGTTCAGCTCGCACGCATCGTGCTGGAGCCGAACGCTGGTACGAGCAAGGTATTGGTTGCGCTGAACGCTCCAATCGCCAGCCACGGTACCGGGCCACAAGCGGCCGGTCCGCTTGGAGGCGCGAGGGCTACCTTACCCGAAGGATGTGTCCGTGACCTGGATCCGACTTTCCGTGAATTCCGTCGCGTCACCTTTATTCCCGGAGGAGAGACCTCGAGTGGACTGAAGACCGACTGGAGCGTCCTCACCGAAATCATCCGCCCAACAGGAACGCAACTGAAGGACGAGGGAGAGTACGTCCCGGCGGACGCGCAAGAGACTACGGTTGCGCTCGGCCTAGAACCCGGGGGTGCGCCTCGAGGCTACCCGTTTGAGGAATATGTCGGGGCCGACGGGTTGGTCGATTGGACCAAGCGGCACGTGTGCATCTTCATGGACGACACTGCACATGCGGGTAGTCACAAGCAACTCTGGGTTCTCTTCAATGCGACGGGCACCCTGCACAACTTTCATATCCATCAAATGAAGTTCCGGCTCGCGATGGCCGAGGAGCTCAAGAAAAACTACTTTATCGAACCGCCCAGCCCGGCCCGCACCTGCGACCCCGGCGGATGCCCACCTGATACGCCGAATTACGATCTTTATGACGACCAGACGTTGGGCGACGTTGATCCCGGTGCAACGCGCCGCTGGCACGACACGATTCCGATCCCTCCGTTCGGCAGGGTATTCGTCATCATGAGCTTCGACGCCAGAGAGCAGATCGGAAGGTTCGTCTTCCATTGCCACATCCTCAAGCACGAGGACAAAGGACTGATGGCTCCGATCGAAGTGTGGTCCGCCACGCCCGGACCGTTGTTGCAATAGATCACCGCGAATGGAAGGAACGCCGAATGAGAAAATCGTCGAAGCGCTTATCCGTTTCTTGTCTTGTTGTTGGGGGATCTCTTGCCTGTGCCGGCCCGGTGGTTGCGGCCGATACGCTCACCATCGGTACTCAAGGAATCTCGTGGACCTACAAGGACAAGAAATCGACACCTGCGGCACCTCTCGTTGTCGACGAGCTGAAGATAGCTGACATCGTCGAGGTCAAGATCGCCGGCGCTATTCCGCACGGAATCGTCACCATCAAACGGAGCGACGGGGGGGCTCCGGTGGAGGATAGAAGTCCCGTCCTGGCATGCGGCGAAGAAAGCAGCGCAAAGCCGAATGCTGTGCTGCGCGAGCTTGATTGCGGGGCCGCAAGCAGATTCGGCGTAGCGTTCACAGGAAGCTTGCGCCTCGAAGTCATGAATACGTTTAAGGATCCCGTCGACTTTTATTGCGTGATCCATCACGCAGGTATGGCCGGAACGCTCAAGCTCCAACCGTGACCCGAGCAGGCCCCGACCTCCGGGGCCTCGCTCTTGTCCTTGACGGCGGCATTCTTATCCGCCCGATCTCCGTATCAATTCCACCGAACCGATGGCAGGCTCCGATTTTGGATCGACGGTGCCCGCCGTCGGCACGATTGTCACCTTAACGGCACCGCCCCCCCAGTTTTGCCTGCGAAGGATGGCGGTGACATCCCGCTCCCATAACGGCGCCTCGACGCCGTGGCCTGTATGCTGCCCGCCGGACTTACTTCCCTTGCGCACCGCGTAAAAGAAGTCGAGCTCTCCGACGAAATACTGTGCGGGTTCAGATCGGCCCGGATCTGTGGCTTGGCCGTCCGGCAAGTTGATATAAACGGCGAAACTATCCGCAGGGCTTTGCACGACGGAAAGGTCTCTTAGCACGAGAATCCAGCGCTCGTTCGGCGCGGCGCCGGCTGGCAGCGCCGCGGCAGGCCCAGAGGGCGTCAATGTGACTTCCTTCGGTTGGTCCGACAGCGTAACCGCCTCGACCTTCGCGATCGCCGGCTGTGAAGCGGTCGCCGCAGCCGGTGCACCGGGCTGTGGCGCGGAGCGCGGGATCGGCGCTTCCCCCGCTACAGTTGTCACGGTCGCCGCCGGCGTCGGAGCTGGGGCTGCTGCCAAGATCAACGTCTCCTCGTGATCATACTCATATGCTTGCTGCAGGATCTGCGCGGCTACAAGTACCTGTTCGGTGGTCAGCGACGTAAGCTGGCCATCCGGACCGGCGAATGAATGCCTGTCGGCACGCCAGCTTGGGGTTGCCGGATTGGCGTGCCCCGGTAGCTTGGACCAACTTTCCCAAAGCCGGTCGATATTGGCATGGTGCAGCCAGAAGATGGGATCGCGCGCGGCCGCTTCGAAAAAGCCCATGCCGGTATCATTGCCCACCGTCGTATGCACGGGGCCATGCGGCCTCTGCTCGATCCTTCTTCCGAAACCGGTCGTATCGCCGGCCTGCAGCCGTTCGTCGAGGATCGGATCGGACAGCATTTCGATCCGTACGTTGGACTGGGTAAGTGCACGGGTCGGAGGCGAGCCGTCGGCGCCGCCATTGATTCCCGGGTTGCGGTTGCTCCAATACAGAGCGTTTTTGTCCTGGACGCCGTCGACGCTTTCCCAGAACGACTTGGGCAAGGATCTGTCCTTCGTCCAGTTCCAGTAAGGGAGGCCGAAGGTTGCCTCGCCCGCTGCCGCGGCGACAGTTCGCTCGAAAAAATAAAGGTAGACCCGATGCCAGGAAAGGAAACTTGCAGGCCCGTGTGGGCAGGTATTCCAGACCGTCCGCGCCATCTGAAGACGCCGTGCTCTTTCTGCAGGTGATAGTCCCGGAATGGTATCAGGGAAAGTTTCACGAAACTCCTTTTCGGGATCGTCGTTCATCACGCCCTTGCTGCCTGGATAGGCGTGAATGTTGGCCTGAAACGTCCAGCTGGTGGGATCGTGAGGTGGCCTTTCCTTCATTATTAGGACGCCCCGGCGATAGGATTTCACCGCGGCGACGGCAGCGGCATCTGTGCCGTTCACATCGCGCCGCTTCACGGGGGTGGCAGCTTGCGCCAGCAGCGCGTCGGCTAGGCTCAAGGGAAGAACGCTTGCCATCGACAATAAGGAACTGGAAATGAAAGTTCGGCGCGAAATCGCCATTATGGCCTCCCTGATCTCGGCTAATCCCAAGGGTGAGACAGAGGCAGTATAGCGCCGGACGGACGCAACCGAAAGTCGAGTAAGTTGACTTTAATCCTGTATGGGGCACATAATGTTCCATATGACCCTGATGCGGGTGTTCGAGCCTCGCCCAGCTTTTTCAAGTAGAGGGGTGATAGCGATGCGACACAGACATGTTGCCGGGCTCCTGGGACGTCTTGCAATCGCCGGTTTCGCCGCATTTTTGTTGTCGGAAGTCCAGACGGCAGATGCGCAAGGCATCGATCATCCGATCTGTGTGCGCAACTTCAACAAGATTCCGCTCACTGACGCAGACGTCGACGACATATTGTCGCGCGCATCCGCGATCCTGAGCGAGGTGGGCACGACAAGGTTGCCATGCCAAGGAGTGAAGTTGTCGCGGCAGGGCAATGTCGCGCCGTTCGACGAATCTGTTTTTCCAAGGTCTCTGGCGCTCGAAAGCGAATTCACAAAATTTACTGGCGACGCCTGTGTCAAGGTTGTCGAGAGGATCATTTGGTGCGGAGGGTTGGTGCCTGGCGCATTGGGCTGCGCTCCCGTGCCGGGCCAAGGCCTCGTCGTCGTCCGTCGGGTGCTCGGCCTGACGGACAGCTTCAATCGCGGTGTAGAACCCGTCACCTGGCTGCATGAGTTCGGTCATACCCGCGGATTGCAACACAATGCGCTCGATAGTCTTTCCGTGATGGCGCCGGGGCTTGGACCCACCAACCGCTCCATCAACGACAGCGAATGTGCTGTCTTGGGCAGCGCCGTGCCGGCCGCAGGTGCTGCACCTTTAGCTGCGGCGATGCCGATGCCGGCCGGCGGCCTGATCGAACTGGCGCAGGCGACTGGGGTCACGCCTCAATCGGCTGAGCCGGCTCGCATGCCGGTGGAGGAGTTCGTGAAGCAGACCTTCCTCCATAACCCTCCGCTTGAAAAGCTGAAGCAATACGAGGGCGATCTCCCGAAGGTCCAGGAAATGCTCTTTGATCCGAAGTTTGCCCCGTACCGGAGCAACATCATCGTGCTGCTGGGTGCGATCGGAAACAAGGACACGATACCGCTGTTGGCGAAGATTATTGACACGAACATCTCGCCCGAGAAGACCGACGTGGACATCGGTGCCCGGCTTGCGGCCCCCCTAGCCATGGGAACGATCGCCAACCGCAATAACCTGCCCGAAAAGGATATCTCCATCCTCAGGAGTGCCTCGCAACAGGGATTCTGGGAGCAACGGTTGTCGTTGGTGAAGGCGCCGAACCCCGGATCGAAGGGACTAGACGATGACGATGTTCGCGCCCTCAGCCGCGATCTGGCGATTCAGTCCACCCGGGGGTATGCAATTTCGGGCTCCGAGGAAGTGCGCAGCAAACTTCAGGAAGAACATGCGGGCACCGTATCGGCAGCGCTCCCGGAACCGGTCCGGCAGGAACAGCTTTCGATCCTCAACGATGCACTCAAACTGAATAAGACCAGTAAGGAAATGGGCGCCTACGCTACTTTCTCGAAATAGAGGCGGACACAGGACGATCGCCGTTGCTTGCGCCTGGTCTGGGCGTCGCCAGCGCGGTCTGGAATGTTCGACGCGGTTTCTTCGACGGCTGCGCCGGGAGGAGGCTCAACCGAATGCCGCCGCACCAACTGCAAGCCCTTGATGGTTGGATCGCGAAGCAGAGGGACGATGCCTTAACAAGACCAGAGGCTGTCCGGCGCTTGGTGGACCTAGCCCTTAGCAAGAAATAACTGCCTGCCCGAATGCTTCAGCCGACGATGCGCTCGCGATCGAAGGGCTTCGCTCATCGTCGGAATCTGGTCCCTTGCCGCGCGTCAGGTCAACCGACTGGACGCGGCTCCAGTCAGGCCGCTATCGCTTTCTTGGCGGCCTGAGCAAGAAAACCGGATCGGGTGAAGCCGTGCTGCTCGGCGTACTGGTCGATCTCATTCAGAACGTCAGCGGGAAGAGTGACGTTAACGCGAACACTTTTGACCTCTTCCGCCGGCGCTGGAATGAGCACGGCAACTGCGCCTCTATTCTCTGCGTTCCCCATGATCTCCTCAAGAGACGAGGGTTCAGGCACGGCTTCACCATCTTCCACCAGTCCCTGCAGATGAAGGGCTAAGGCCTCAGCGGCCATAGCCCGCGCGTCATCCAGATCCGTACCAGCGGTGATTACACCGGGAAGATCGGGAAATGAAACACCATAGTCGCTGTCCGCGTGTTTATGGATCAGTGCAATGTAGTATCGCATGTGAGCTCCCCTCCTTGGGTGGGCCGGTGCCCCTCTCTATGCGGCGTCATTTCAACTTCAGATCGGCTTGCTTCTCGATTCCGCCTCCGCGAGGCGGCGGGCCTTCTCAAGTTCAAGCGCCTTCTTGATGGCTGTCGAATCTCGGTAGCTCATGGGTTGTTTGTAGCCCATGCGCATGCACTCTCGCAATGTGCGCGCGCGCGACATGGCTACGCTCGAAAGCTTGCTCCTCAAGTATAACCTTGAGGTCGTCAATAGGCAGGCAGCCGAGCCGCCCGGGGTACCCCAGGCGCCGGAACTGCCCGTTATAGTGTATCCGCAGGCGCAGAGTATCGGTTCTACGCCCGCCTCGAAATGCGTGGAAGAAAGCGGCGCGATGACCATTGCGACGCTTATTCGTCTTTAATCGGACTGATCCTCGCTCCCCCTACAGAAACCTCAAGCCGAAGGTTCGCGCCAACTACGACAACGTCCATAATCGCCTTCACGAGGAATCGGATCGATGGCGCTGGACGAGATCAACGCGGAGTTCCTGAAGGGCTATCACAAGAAGTGGGTTGGGGACGGCCGGATTGCGCTCGGCCATAGCATAGTGACCAAGCTCCGGCTGCTCGCCTCGTTTGGCGTCACGGTCTTGAATGACGAGGCCTGCATTCGTCTTAGCCTCATCATGAACCGGCTTGAATTCCCGGTCCCGACCGCGCGCGAGAAGGTTGGTTTGACGTTGGATCAGGTCAACGCCATCCGCGAAAAGGCGCATTGGATCCGTCAATCGCGCTTGCGCAGGCGTTGCAGTATTGCAGTATGAATTTTCGCTGCCCCAGCGCGTCGTAATCGGTGAATGGGTTTCGATGCTGGACATAGGTGAGTCCGACATCATTTCGAACGAATTGAAGTGGCTGACCGGCCTTCGTTGGGAAGATGTCGATGGCGATATGATCTTCCGTAGCTACATCGACGGCGATGAGGCCGCCCTAGACTTAAAGCAGACAAAGATGGTGCTGGAGGAGTTGCAGAAGATCTATGGGGGCGTGCTTCCTAAGAGGGGGCCGATCATCATCAACGAACACAGCGGCCTTCCCTACACCGGCGTCGAATATCGTCGTCAGTGGCGCAGGATTGCTGACTATGCCGGAATTCCTAAGGACATCCGCAACAGCGATGTCAGCAATGGCGTTGTGGTGAAAACAGAGAACGTGAAGATTAGTGCGCTTATGCAGCCTAGCGATGAGGAGCGCATTCACTGAATAGAACGGCGCCCGAAGGCGCCGTCTGAAATCCGTCTGCATGAGGCCGTGGCACTGATGCAGAGGGGAAGCGAAAGGGTGCAGACCCCGAGTAGCTCACGGAAACGGGGCGGTCACGGTAAGCCCCGAAGGAGGGTAACATGCAACAACGTAGTTGAGGCATGAAACGTGGCGCGTCGCCGTCCTACCGGCGGCGCGCCATATGCCCAATATAACTAAGACATTGGGAATCCGCAAGGATTCGAGGCCACCCGTTCCAATCCAATGGTTTATAAGTCGGCCCATGAGCAAGCGCCAATCGCACGACAAGTACTCTGAGGCGGAAGCCCAATCCCGCTTCTTGGATGCGCTCAAGGCTGGGATGAGCACTCCGCCGAAGCCATTGAAGGATAAGCCCAAGGTCCCGAGGCGAGGGGCAAAAATGGCGGCGAAGAAAGCAAAGAAAAAGCCCGGCTAGGGCCGGGCTTTTGGTCAGGCAACCTTTGCCACTTTCGGCTCAGCATGAAGCTCGACCCCCAGTGAGTTAAGCACTTTCATAACCGTGCTGAACTCTGGGTGGCCCTCTGAGCTAAGTGCTTTGTAGAGGTTTTCGCGGGAGAGGCCGGTGTCTTTGGCTAGGGCAGCCATCCCCCGAGCGCGAGCAACTGTACCAATGGCTTCGGTTATGAAACCAGGATCATTAGTTTCAAACGCCTCACTGAGATAGGCGGCGATTGCCTCTGAAGTATCGAGGTACTCGGCCGCATCAAAGGGTCTCGTTTTGGCCATCGCTCACTCCTCCAACTCACTCGCCATCTTCTTGGCCTTGGCGATATCCGCTTCTTGCGAGTCTTTGTCGCCACCACAAAGAAGAAAGATCAACTCCTTGCCTCGTTGGAGAAAATAAGCTCGATAGCCCGCCCCGTGATGGATGCGCAGCTCGCTTATTCCGTCACCAACTGGCTTAACGTCGCCGGGATTGCCGTTTGCTAGTCTTTGGATGCGAACTAGGATTTTCGCCTTAGCAACGGCATCACGCAAACTATTGAGCCAATTAGAGAATTCTTCTGTTTCTCTAATTACCGGCATGTGTATGTTATAAGCTACACATGCCGACCTGTCAACTTATTATTGAACTAACGGTTCCGCCTCCTGACCGCAAATTCTGACGCAGCAGCCGCCGAATCCAGCGGCTGAAATCCCGCTCAGTTAGATTGGCGGTACGTCAGACGCTTGCCAGTAGCTCCCTTGATGGCGCGGTCGGCACGTTCCCTATGGTTGACGCCCAGCGCGACGCGGTTGCTGTGGCGGAAATCGAACTCAGCAAGATAACGGTGAAGGTGCTTAGACGCCCTTCATTCCCCTCTTAAAAATGCTGTAGTAGCCTTCAACCGTGTTGGTTGAGATCACCTTTTCGCCTTCGCGGCGAACGTACTCGTCCTTGCTATGGGTGACGGTGTCTTGGCTGAGGCCACCAGCTTCCGCGATGAATTTGTAGGTGTAGTGCTCGTCCGTCATCAACTAAGCTTCACGGCTCAGGTTTTCACGGATGATTGGCATAAGGTCGCCGACGCGAACGCCATCAACGTGGAAGCTGCGGGCAGAACCGCCGCGCTCAACCAGACGTTCTTGTTCGACCACGCGCGGCGGCCGGTCTTTGGCTGGCCTTAGAAAGCCATAGAACGTCTCGTCGGCTCCACGACCTTGCCGCCCTCGCCAAGAGGGGCAAGCAGGCCACCCGCACGCATCGCCTCGCGAATACGATGGGTAAGAAACCAAGCAGTCTTGTAAGTAACGCCAAGGGCGCGGTGGAGTTGATGCGAGCTAACGCCCTTCTTGCTCGATGCCATCAGATAGAACGCCTGCAACCAGATATGCAGCTTGATATGGCTGCTTTCCATCATGCTCTTGGTCGTGACGGTGAAGTCCTTGCGGCATTCCTTGGCACCGCAACGATACACGCCCGGCTTCTTGGCGTTCGCATACGACTTACCGACCGTGCCGCAGTGCGGGCAAACGCGCTCGCCACCCCAGCGGATGGCCTCAAGATATTCGCGGGCTGCTTCGTGGCTCTGAAAGTGCGGCGCGTTGAACTGCGACATACCCACAACTCCCTAGGATTGCAGAATCCTAGGGCTTGCGGTTTGTGGTGTCAAGTATATAATCGCCAGAAGCGGAACAAAGCGTGACCGTGTGATCTTAACCAATTTAAGGTACGGTTTTGGAGCAGATTGTCTGGCGCGCCCCTAGCTACTAGGTTTGTCTGAATGGCCAAAACAGTGAACGATCTGACTTGGGATGATCTCGAGGGTGCCGCTCGTCAAGCTTGGGGCGAAGCGGCGCGACGCACTTTGGACGCAGGGCTGCCAGTTACAGGATCCCGAAATGGACGGCTCGTCCGACGATATCCGGATGGAACGATAGAAGACTTGGGACCTGTTTCGCCCGTTCGGCAGCCGCGGTTTGAAACGGGTGTTCGCAACAACGGGTTCGGGGCCGACAAATTCGGCTTGAAGAAGCTCAAGCAGGTTCACTGGAACCTCGGTGCGCCGCAACTCTATCAATACTCGCTCACTGCGGGCGAGGCGGTGCTGTCCGCTGACGGTGCACTCTGCGCCGACACCGGCGAGTTCACCGGGCGCAGCCCGAAGGACAAGTTCACGGTGCGTGACGCCACCACCGACAAGAAGATGTGGTGGGCCGGCAACCAGTCGATCACCGCAGAGCAGTTCGAGACGCTCTATCAGGACTTCCTCAAGCACGCCGAAGGCAAGAAGCTGTTCGCGCAGGACCTCTATGGCGGCGCCGACCCGGCCTA
>NZ_FOUS01000042.1 GCF_900114915.1 Bradyrhizobium sp. Rc3b | reverse complement strand
GAAGACGCCGGTTGCGGCGCGCTGATCGATATCGGAGCCGGCGCCGGAGTGATTTCGACAGGAACGAGAACTGACACCGCGTCACCGCCCAGGCGGCCCTGTCGCGCATGCCGACGCCAGGTGAACAGCAGGCTCGGAGCCACCCCATGCCGGCGCGCGATCCCGCAGACCGTCTCACCAGCTTGCAAGGTCTCCTCAACAAGGCGGACCTTCTCGTCGTAACTCCATCGGCGCCGGCGCTCGGCGCCCAATACCCTCACCTGCATAGCGGCATGACCTTAAGGCTAGACTTAAGGTCACATCCTCAGAAAGACGCCCAAACTTCACAAGACGGCCGCCGCCGGAGAGATACCGCTGTTCTCACCCACTTTAAGGACGACTCCGATAGCCCAGGATGACTTCCCCTCGTCGACCCATCGCGAACACTGTCTTTTTCCTTCTGACAGCACAACCTCGTTCTCGTTCGCGATGAATTTCTCCTGAGCTCGAGAGAACAGGAGAGGCATCAGCAAATGCCATGCCACGCAGTGGAGCCAGCAAACATCGGCGAGGCAGGAGATATTCTTCGGCGATCGCCGCGACGTAGGCGCGAGGCCGCCTTCCCACTGCAGCCCTGCCTATGGGCTTGCACCTTGCCGTAAACCCGACAGCAGCATTACGACAATCATGGCTGTCGGTATTTGTGTCCAACTCTATGTGGGCCGCATATCACCCTTTCCCTAAGCACGCCCCCCAAGGAGCGGGGAATTTCTCCAGCGGCGATAGCACCAGGCTCCGGAACCCAGGTCATTTCGTTTGCGTCCAAAGCCCTTTCCAGACTTTAGGCGCGACGCCCATCAACCCATGACGAACTCTTCGCTTTTGGCCGCCAATCCTACAGCGATCACGCAAGTCTACGCTTCTTGATAAACTACCGATGCTGGTCATTGATCCGCGTCACGTTAAAAGGATATGAACAGTGACGTCGGCGCAAATGGGAACGGCTTCCAGGATTGAGGTATGCAGTATCAACCACAAGCCGTTCGGCCTACCGCAGGTCATCAATGCGCATCGTCGTCGCCTCTCGAAAATGCTTCGCGTCCAGCTCTGCTCAGATGATGAGCTCGCGTCTCTGATGATGATGGCGGATCCCCCACAATCGACCAGCGTTCAGAATTCAAGGCGCTCTGGGCACTCCCTCCAAAGGCTTGTAGGCGCTTGCCTTTCTACTTTCTGTTCGTCACGAACGCTCATGGTATCCCGTCCTCGCCAATAGCGTCGCGACCGGCAGTTTGCGGCAATGAGCTCCCCGGAATTCGGCGAACGCTCGTGAGCCCGTAGAACGTTCTGGAGATGACATCGAATCACGCGTGCAGGTAGATCCCACCTCCAGCATCCTTAGTTGTGAGACAGAAGCCCGTCGAAGCAAGGACCCAAAGTGCAATTCACTAACCGAGCTTCGCGCAGGTGCGCAGCGTCCACTGTCTTTGTTGGCGAGAATTGCAACGGTAACTGGGTCGTGCGTGAACAGAACGGGGCTTTTGGTGGCTTGTTTGTGAGCCGTTGCCATGCTTTCAAATACGTACTGCTTGAGCTCGGCGTTTGCCCAGAAGCTGTTGTCGAGGTGCCGCATAAAATCGAACTAGATCTTCACAAGTATTTCGCAAGTTGTAGGCACAACGCGCAATGAGCCGAGCACCAGGCCATGCCGCTTCGGAGACTATCTCTTGCCTGAGTGAAGGAGTCCACATGCCCGACCCGCTCAATCCTACTCGTCGCCAGTGCAAGCGCGCCAGGGGAACAGATCTGCATATTAATGCGATGTGGAGCCGCTGCCTAAGCTCGACGTCAAAGACATACCCGCAAGCTTAATCATCGAGTAGTAGGTCGCTTCCGCCGAGGTCCCTTCGCGAGACGCGCTGTGATCGGAGCCAACGAACAACTACGCTGCTTTCAAATGGGAGTTGGCCTGAATGATGCCGACGAAGTTTGGGGGCGCAACGACAGCTGCTCGACGCAAGTAGGCGCGCTTGGAATACCGGTCAGTCACGAGCTCTCCTATTCTGCTCGTAGTCTAACGAGCCACAATTACAGAGATGGTGGTCCGTTCGACCGCGAAGAGGTGAACGTAAACGCCTGCGCAACTTCTAGTGCTTGATATTGCATTTCTTCTAAAGACGATTTTCTGGCGTTGCTCGATTGTTGCGCTTATGTTCTGCGTCGCGACATGCTCTTCTATGGTCACTCAAACGTGGCTACCCATGGTTAAAGCCGAACACGGGCGACGCGAGCTCAATGCGAGTGAGCCAGGCGCTAGCGAGTTCTCGACTTCCCTCCGGCAGCGCGACCCTTGCGAGATTTTGCCCGTGGCCTGTGGATGTCCGCTTAAGCCTAGCCCTAGGGTCATACCTGGCCGCAGGTCAAAGGTACGGCGCCGAATCCAGGAATGGACGAGTGCCGAGAAGAGCACCGAACGGTTACCACTACGCGGTTCGACGTCGCGAGTACAACTTTCTGTCGGGATCGAGAAGCTAGGCAGTGGCGATTGCGCCGCGATAAGGCTAAAACGACGAAGCGCCACCTTCCGAGATTTGCTGCTCGCCCCCTAGATCGGCATCGCCTCCAAACTCCCGCAATGCTTCCACCAAAGCTAACTCAAACAGCTCAAGTCCTTCATCCAGTGTTTCATCGTCGATGGTCAGTGCAGGTAGAATTTTTAGGACCTGGTCGCTGGTCCTGCATCGTTCGATAAGCAACCCTTTCTCGAATGCTTTGCCCCTAGTGGCGGCTGCCATTCCGGCGCTTTGGCAATCAAAACCCAAGGCCATACCACGACCTCGGACATTAAACTTACCCGCATGCTTTGAAGCAATTGCCTCCAGCCGCTGCCGCAAAGTTCTTCCCACCCGCTTAACTTCCCGGGAGAAAGTTCTGTCACGCCAATACAACTCTACCGCTGCGTTTGCAGATACAAGTGCAAGATTGTTCCCTTGAAATGTGCTAGTGCACTCGCCGGGCCTCCACGCGTCGAACTCGTGGTTGATCAGCAACATCGATAATGGAAGACCATACCCACTTAGCGAGTTAGACATCACGATTATGTCTGGCGACAAGTTTGCAAAGTCGAAGCTAAAGAAGTCGCCCGTGCGACCGCAACCCATCTGAATATCGTCGATTATAAAAAGGGCTCCCACTTGTTTCGCTGTAACGTGAAGAGACCTCAACCACTGCTCGCAAGCGACATTCATGCCACCTTCTCCTTGTACTGTTTCTACAAGAATGGCTGCCGGAAGATCGACGCCGCTACTCGTGTCTTTTAGCACCTTTCGGAGGTAGTCGGCGGTGTCGACAGCTGGACCAAGATAGCCATCAAACGGCATGAACCTACGGTCACACAAAGAGACGCCGGTAGCTGTACGATGGACTCGATTATCGCTCGCGGCGAAGGATCCTAAGCTCATCCCATGGTAGCCGCGTGTGAATGTAACGATGGTCCGACGCTCTGTGGCTTTTCGTGCGAGCTCTAAAGCCGCCTCAATGGCATTAGCACCCGTTGGTCCGGTGAAATGAAACCGATATTGCAAGCTTCGATCCTGAAGTATTGAGGAGCTGAAATTGTCCATAAACTTAAGCTTCTCGGGAGTGGCCATATCAAACCCGTGGGCGACAGCATCCGATGAGAGATGCTCAGCGATTGCGTCTCTGATCCTATGATTGTTGTGGCCGTAGTTAAGTACCCCCCCACCGGAGAGGAAGTCGATTACTTTTCGGCCGTCGTCGGTTAGCATAATCGAGCCACGTGCGCGGCTGAACATAGCAGGGAATGAACGTGAATACGCATGGACGTTCGATTCAAGAGCTTGGAAACGTTCCATTTTGCGCGATTGCATAGCCACTTGTCCTTCGTCTTCTCCTGGCCGCCGGTTCAACACCCCGATACTTTCCCAATAGCGGACTTATGGATCAGCTATCGGCAAGTGCGGCTCTCGGCGGGGCCGATGCGCGATCCCATGCAGTGGCCGTTCGCAGCGGCTCCACTTAGCTGCGTAAGAAACATCTAGGTGCGAAGCGAAGAATGGGGAACTACCATGGCTTGTAGTCCTCCTGCCAGCTGCGACATTCTACAGTTTTTGCGCGAGCCCTGTCGGCCCCTGAAAGCAGCCCCAAGGATTTGCTCGGGCCGCAGCATTCGTGTACTCGGTAAACCTTAACGACTTCGATCGCAGGGCGCATTTGGCTTGGTCCATGCAGCTCTGCAAGCAGGCTGATAACTCAGCGGCGTTGGCGAGAGGTTGAATTCCTCGCTGTTGTAGATGTTACCAACGAGCCTGCCCGCACGTCGACCACAGAAGATCCGCCACCGCAGGACGGATCTCCTCGTGCCCTTCCGATGAGACGTCAGGGCAAACCGATCTGTCGAGCGGGTCTGTAGTGCACGTGCAGGAAGCGCTTGATAGATTCAAAGCCAACTTCGCGGTCAGATTGGGCTGGAAGGTGAGACGCGCCACCTAGACGACATTGTGGCCCGAGACCTCATCTCGGCGTGCCAGCCGCCATGAAAAGTCCTGCGAAGCAGGGCGCCCTACCCATCAGCTTGGGGAAACGCACAATTGCACATAGTGCGGCGAAGATAACGCGCCATACGACTCGATCACAGCCACAGCAGCTCGTCTTCTGTGCTAGGCGATCCGTCTTGATCCAGCCGAATGCCTGGTCGTTGCCTTGCCGATGCGCTGACGAAGGCATAGCAACCGTGGGGCTCGTTCGCCCTCCGTGCCGGAGCTGCGGCCGCTGGCTTGCTGCGCAGCATCTGGCCTCACGTGCATCGAACGCGACTCGTTGACGAAGTCTTCTGCGTCGTAGGCTAGCTCGGCGCCAAGCGCCATCGCTGTCGGCAAGTCGGGACGCGGCTCGATTATGTGAAGCTCGGCGCTCCGCCGGGGCATGCTCGTCCCCGCGTCAGCAGGAGTCGACGTCATGCCGGCTCTCGAACAGGGAGTTCTGATGAATACGGCTTCGTTTTCGTGCCCTTCTGCTACCGACCGATTCCGTTGAAAAAGGGCGGCAATATTTCATTGTGACAGGTTCGTCGCCGCGAGGCCGAACTGCTCTACTGACCCTATGCGAGCCCGGGGCCGCATCGGGATGAGCTTGGCCATCGTTCGAAGGTTCTGGGCGATGGCCGCGAGGATGAACCGGTCGCGCCCGCCGTTGGGGCGTCGTAAACGCAAACGGTCGAGCTTGAGAATGCGCTTGAGATGGGGGAACAAACATCTCGATTTGTTGCGGAGCCGGCGCGAGGTGCCTCCCTCCGAGGGTCTCGCGATCTGGCGCGCCATGTTGCCGCGGCTTCGTAGTCGCGTTCTCAATGCAGGTAGTTCGTCGAACAGGCAAAGACGCTTGGCTGCCATGCGCCCCTGTCCAGCGCGCTGCCGGATCAGTGGGCGATACGAACTGAGGGGTAACCTCGGTCGCGGCTCCGAAAGGGGCGTCATCGAGCACAGCCAAATACTCTTCGATTGCTTGCCGGCAGCCTCCGGTGGAAGTCACTTTTCGCCTTCGATTGTCGTTTGTCATCAGGCTTGATTAGGCTAGCATCGACGGCGAAATCCGTCACTGCCGACCAGTCGTTTCTCGATTCATGGGCGCAGCACTCTCGAAAACGCGACGGAATGTCGAGCGGCCCTGCCTGTTCGTGGAGAATGTCGAATGGTCCGGCACTGCCCCACCCAGACCGAGCCGGCAAAACCACCGGTAGGCTAAATTGAGGTGAACCTCAGCGCACAGGTGCCGTTCTGATCGGATGCCGAAGCAGTAATCGAGCAGGAGCATCGTGATCATCAGTTCAGGATTGATCGAAGGTCGGCCGATGCTGCTGTAGAAAGTGCCAGGTCCCGCCTGATCTCCTGCAGATCGACAAACCTGTCGATCTGATCTCAAGAGATGTTCTGCGGGAATATGCTTCGTAGAACAACGCAGTCTGCTCGACCTGCTGATGCCCCATCATTATCATCAGTCCGGCCAATGAGACAGACTGAATAACTCCTATTCTCGAGTCGGAACTGCCGCCTTTTTCAACACACTCGACTGAGAAATGATCGTTTGACAGAAGGTTCTTAAGCTTGGGCTGCGCCAGCACTGCGGACGTTGTCTGTGTACGCGTTCCGACCGCCCACACGTTCTTCGGCGGTCGGACGTATGTTAATGCCGCCTGAGAAGCTGCGGGGGCGATGCTGTCGCAGGCATTTTACGTGATCCGCTGGGAGCGGCTTCTGATGGAGTGGCTGGAATCAGGCCTGCTGTTCCGCTAGCGAGTCGGAAGCGACGTCCAGGAGGCAGCCTATGGACCGTTCGGTGCTCTCAAAGAAAGCGGCTGGTTCGGGCTCCAGCGCCTCGCTTATAACCCTTCGAATGCTCGCTGCGGGTGATCACGGCGCACCGATCTCCAGATCCACGAGCCAAACAGCTTGCGGGCCCGATTGTGGCGGTCGCGCACGCAACAGCCAAATCTCACCGGATCAATGAATAAGGCCGGTCGGCGGTGAGCATCTGTTACAACCTTCAAAAGATGTTTATCGCAAAAATGGCAATATCGATGAATCCAATGTCGTAAAAAAGCGATCAATCCAGCTTAGCGCTTTCTCAGTAGAGCTTAGCAGAAAACAGAAAAATGACTTCGTCATTTGATATTGCTCGGCTTGCGCTCATGACACGGGCCCGACTCACGCCTTTCGGACAGATGCCGAGTGCGACGCAGGCTCTTGCCCTGAGATTGAGCCGATGGGCATGCAAGATGCGACCACGCACAGGGTCGGCATACATGGAAGGCCGCGCAATGAGCGTGGATGGCGGTCGCCGCGCGCGAGGAGGGACACGTTGGTACAGCGCGGAGCGATTGTCTCGGCAGGCGTTGTCGCTGAGCGCGCCGAAGCGATGCAGCTCTTGCCGGAAGCCAACCGGCCGCAGATCAACCGGGTGATACGGTCGTCGATCAGCCCTTGAAAGGTCGGCGAACAGCGGGCGCGGAGCCTCGGCGGACGCTTACTGGCGCAGCTTTACGGTGCCGTGGGCGGGTGGCGAGCTGGCCCTCGTGCCGCAGTTAAGCTTCATGTTCGAAAGCAGCGCGAGCCATTCGGCGTCACCGACGTCTGCGAGGATCGCCAGCCACACCATCGACGCCGCCCCTCCTACCGTCGCGCGATCTCGCGCCTCGGCAGCCAGCCGCCTTGATCTTGCTCACATCGCGCACACTGTGCATCGCAAGTCTCTTCCGTGGGCGTCCAGGGGCCCTTCAACGCTGAAAGCGTTGACCTTATGGAAGCAAACTCGTCAACCGGGACCATCATCTCGGAATGCTCGGCGACATCGAGTAGACTCCGCATTCGATGCAGCGCCCCGAGCTCTTTAGCATAGTAATCGAGTTCGGCTGCAACGTGATCGACTGTTGTTCCGGCCAAGTGGCCCGTTACACTACCGCGGGATGTCGGCAAACTGATCCAGATCATCGCCAGCATTAGTGTATCGGATCCGACCTCTCGTGCGGAAAGTCCCCCCGTGTTGTAGTGAAATCAGAGCAGAAGGCATTGTGGCGCATCTCATGACCAGTCCGCACCGATAGTTAAGTAGCAACAGCGAACACCAGCAGTTTCACACGTGATTGCCCTGGCTGTGAGCCAAACCGATTTGTCTGCTTCATATTGATGATAGGTCCAGCTTGACCCAGAAAGCCCAAATCCCTCATCTAGTGTTTCTCCAGGCGTGCAATCCGCATACAGCATCAGAATTTTCATACCCCGACGGAGGCCGCGTGCCCGCTAGGAGAGGTAGGTGCGGTGGCACGAGAGAAGTGCAACAGTAGCCCCAGCGGGGCTGGAGGCAACAAGGCACACAGTTGGGCAATGCACGATCGAATACGTGACCCTCAAAGGCTGCCAGACGTCAAGCCGGAGTCTTGGAATGTTTATAGGCCGAATGGTGTTCTTGAGGGTAAATCAGTGCAAGCATCTGCGGCTGGAGACATTGTCTGAACGATCAAAATGCGGCTCACGATGCCTGACGAAAAGCCGCAACTCTGGAGAATTCGCGCATGATTGAAATGAATGTGATCGAGAATGTCATCCCGTGTACTGATGTCGTCAAATTGACGCCCCGCATCGGTGCTGAAATCAGGAACATCAAACTATCGGCTGATTTGCCTGAACAAACCATCGCTGCCATCAACGAGTTGCTGCTCGAGTATAAGGTCATCTTCTTTCGCGACCAGGGGCATCTCAACGATACTGAGCAAGAGCGCTTCTCTATCCGCTTCGGGAACGCTTCGCCATATCCGGAGGGAACGAGACCGATCTTTGAAATCGATTCTGTAGGAGATCTTCCGACAGACATTTGGCATATCGATTGGTCGTGCATGGATGCCTATCCCAAGATTTCGGTGCTGCGAGGAGTTGTGATCCCGTCAATCGGTGGAGACACCGTGTGGTCGAACACGGCGGCTGCATATCGCGACTTGCCGCCAACTCTGCAGCGGCTCGCCGACGAGCTCTGGGCTGTTCACAGCTATCCCGGATCATCTAACAAGATTTATACAGAGGATTTCACCAGACCGAGAATCGAAACCGAACATCCGGTGGTACGGGTCCACCCGGAGACGGGCGAGCGTACCCTGGTGCTAGGCTCTTATGTTGCAGGTTTTCTTGGTATCCCGAGATATGATAGCCACAAGCTCTGCGAGCTATTTGACTCGCATATTGCCGCTCCGGAAAATACGGTGCGATGGAAGTGGAAGCAAGGTGATGTCGCTATCTGGGACAACCGAGCCACAATGCATCGCGCGACCAAGGATTACGGTGACCAGCGCCGCATCGTGGGTCGCGCGACCATCCAGGGTGAGGTGCCCGTAAGTGTTGACGGGCGACAGAGTATCGCGCGTTTCAAGTTCATGGAGCCGCGGCCTGGTTAAAGCCCAGCCCTTTTTGTTTGGCTTGCCTGTAAAGGTGCGCGCGGGATCGGCTTGGTATCCAGGCCTAGCAGGCGTCGCGAAGGCGAAGCGCCACACCAGTCCAGCAAGGTAGATGCGCTTCCAGGTACGATTCGCTTGGCGGGCTCCGAGCAGGGGCTTGAGCAAGCTCGGCCGGACTGAGGTCGGGGCTGTAGGACTCAGCTAGAACAGCTTTGCGCCAACGGCACGGATGGCACTCCGCCCTTGTAGCTGCCGGGATTGTCGATAGTGATAATGTCGCCGGGTCTGTGGGATGCGTTCGACACAATCGAGGACGCTTTCGCCGTTGATCGGTCCGTCCATCACACAAGGAGCGCTAATGCGTCGTGGCGCAGCGCCGCGAGGAAGGTCAAAGTCCGCCGGTGGCGATCAGGCGCTCGCCTCGGCTCGCGCGGGCGTCGGTGCGCGTCATGTTGGTCTTTGGCGCAAGTCTCGCCGATGAAGACCAGGAGCGGAACCGAGCCGCCCTTTACTTTTTCCCTTGCACCCGCCGTTGCGCCACGTCGGGACGATCCTGCTCGCCGGTGTGCAGGCTTCTTTTCTAATCTGATGCCTTCGTGCTCGAAGGTGTGCCACGCCCGGTAATAGCTGACCTTCATCCCACGTTCTGCCAGTTCTGAGCAGCGCGCAATGTGATGTCCGGGTGCTCGTCGAGCCGCATGAGGAGCCAGTTCCGGTCGGAAGACAACACGTAGGACGATGGTCGCCCGTCGAGCGGGCCGCGGCGCTTGCAAGTTGCACGAAACCGCTGCGCCATTTCACTAAGCTGCCAACGCTGACTTTGAAGGTTGCAGCGGCTACCGGCAGCTCTCGCTTGCCGCCACCTGACCTGCCACCGAACTTTCATCCAGCGGCAGTTAGAGTCTCGGGGTTTTGTACGCCAAGTGGCGCGGGTGGAGCAACGGACGATCGGCGGAGCTGGTCGGGGTTGCGCAGCCGGTCGTCC
>NZ_FOUS01000030.1 GCF_900114915.1 Bradyrhizobium sp. Rc3b | reverse complement strand
CGTCACCCGCGTGCCCTTGTCCTCGCGCGAGATCGCGGGCGTGCTGAACTTGCGCGGCCGCATCGTCACCGTGGTCGACATGCGCGCCCGGCTCGGCCTGCCGCAGCCCGAGGACGGCAAGGTGCCGATGGCGGTCGGCGTCGACCTCCGCGGTGAATCCTATGGCCTGCTGATCGACCAGATCGGCGAGGTGCTGCGCCTGCCCGAAGCCGGCATGGAAGAAAATCCCGTCAACCTCGATCCCCGCATGGCCAAGCTCGCCGGCGGCGTCCACCGCCTCGAGGGACAGCTCATGGTCGTCCTCGACGTCGATCGCGTCCTCGAGCTCGAAACCAAAGTGCAGATGGCTGCGTGAGCCAACGAAACATCGAAGCCGGAGAACCAAAATGAAGACCTGCTTGGTGGTTGATGATTCCAGCGTGGTGCGCAAGATCGCCCGCCGGATCCTGGAAGGCCTGGAATTCGAAGTTACCGAGGCCGAGGACGGCTCGAAGGCGCTCGAGATCTGTCAGCGGCAGCTGCCCGATGCGGTGCTGCTCGACTGGAACATGCCCGTGATGGACGGCTTCGAATTCATGGGCCACATGCGCCGCCTGCCCGGCGGCGACCAGCCCAAGGTGGTGTTCTGCACCACCGAGAACAATGTGGCGCATATCGCGCAGGCGCTCAGCGGCGGCGCCAACGAGTACATCATGAAGCCTTTCGACAAAGACATCATCGCCGACAAGTTCGCTGAAGTAGGTTTGATCCCGGTCGGACAAGCCATGGTCTGAGTGTGTCTGGCCCGCGTATTCAGGCCAGAGTGTTCCAGTACAAGCTTCGAAGAGGCCATCCGTGACCCCGACCGAGTATGAGTATCTGCGTAAGTTCCTAAAGGAAAATTCCGGTCTCGATCTTTCCGCAGACAAGCAATATCTGATCGAAAGCCGCCTGCTGCCGCTGGCCCGCAAGGCCGGACTCGCCGGCATCGGCGAGCTCGTGCAGAAGCTGCAAGGCGGCGCGCGCACGGTGATCACCGACGTGGTCGAAGCCATGACCACCAACGAGACCTTCTTCTTCCGCGACAAGGTCCCGTTCGATCATTTCCGCGACACCATCATGCCCGAGATCATCAAGGCGCGGGCCGCCCGCCGCAGCATACGGATCTGGTGCGCCGCCGGCTCGACCGGGCAGGAGCCCTATTCGCTGGCGATGTGCCTGAAGGAGATGAGCGCGGCTCTCACCGGCTGGCGCATCGAGATCATCGCGACCGACCTGTCGCAGGAGGTGCTGGAGAAGGCCAAGGCGGGAATCTACAGCCAGTTCGAGGTGCAGCGCGGCCTGCCGATCCAGATGCTGATGAAATATTTCAAGCAGACCGGCGAGACCTGGCAGGTCAATCCCGAATTGCGGGCGATGATCCAGCACCGGCAGCTCAACCTGCTGCACGATTTCGCGCAGCTCGGCACCTTCGACGTCATCTTCTGCCGCAACGTGCTGATCTATTTCGATCAGGACACCAAGATCAACATCTTCAACCGGCTGGCCCGCCAGATCGAGCCCGACGGCTTCCTGGTGCTGGGCGCGGCCGAAACCGTGGTCGGCCTGACCGATACGTTCCGGCCGATTCCGGAGCGGCGCGGCCTCTACAAGCCGAACGATCCGCGTGCCGCAGCCCCCAAGCCGGCTCTGGCCGGCGCGGCGCCGCGCCTGGCGGCCATGGCAGGACGATAGACATGGCCGAGGATGGCAAGGGTACGGAACGCGTGACTTTCAGTCGCGGCTACGATGTCTGCATCATGGCCATCGACGGCACCTGGCGCCGCGACTGCAAGCTCAACGCGATCTCCGATACCGACGCCATCCTCACGGTGGAAGGCTCGATCCAGGGGTTGAACCTGAAAGAGTTCTTCCTGCTGTTGTCGTCCACGGGCCTCGCCTACCGCCGCTGCGAGCTGGTCCGCGTCAACGGCGCTGAGATGGACATTCAGTTCCTGCGCGGCAAGAACAGGAAGAAGCGCGGCGCAGCCGGCGGCCGCGACGAAGCGGCGTGATCCGCCCGCATCCGTCGCCGTCTTTTCCGGTCCGTTGCTTCACATTTTCTGAAAACATCCGAATGAATTCGCGACAGGGCCTTTACGTGGCCTAAGCGCGAACCGTGTATCCATTGATGGTCCCAATCTCAGGATACTGAAATGCCCAGAAGTTCTCTTTCCCCCATCTCCTCAAACCTGCCCGACGGCGCCGAGCGACGCGCGCTTCAGCTCCTGGTGGTCGATGACGACGCCACGCAGCGCAGCCTGATCACGGTCGCCGCCAAGCAGGCCGGCCACGAAGTCACCGTGGCGCCGTCAGTGGCGGATGCGATCGAGAAGCTCCGCGCCGCGCGCTTCGACTGCGTGACGCTCGATCTCGTGCTGGAGGATGGCGACGGCATCGACGTGCTGCGCGAGATGGCGGCGGCGAAGTTCGGTGGCGCCGTGATCGTCATCAGCGGCATGGACGGCAAGCGCCGCAGTGCCGCCCGCAGCTTCGCCCGGTCCGTCGGGATCGAGCTCCAGAGCCTGCCGAAGCCGCTCGACCTCGCGGCCTTGCGCATCAGCCTCGCCAATCTCGGCAAGACCGCGATGGGCCTTCCGGCGATCCACACCTGGGGTGGTGTCGCCACCGACGCGATCGTGGAACGACACCGCGCCTAGGACTTGCGGAGCTGCCATGCGATGGATGCGGCCGGCGTGCCGCTGATCGCGATCTATGCCGGGCTGCCGGATTCCGAGAGGCATTGCAGGGCGTGGCCGAGGCCCGCCCGGCAGGCGTTGAGAGCGGCGCTCGCCGTCGCATAGCGCGGCGTGACGTCGTCGAGCACGAAAATGTCGGCGGAACCGGCCCGATCGCCGTTATCGTCGTGCGCCAGACCCATTTCCAGCAGGCTAGCTTCCATCATGGCTGCGTCGATCAGGCGCATGCTGCTCTCGATCTGTGTGATCAGGGCGCGAAGATCGGCAGCGATCAACTGACGGCTGTCAGTTTCAGGCATCGCGATGAGCGGGGGTGTGCCAGCGAAATTTAGCATGGATATTCTCCGTACCCCGCAATTAGGCACCCTGCCGCTACTTGTGCGTTAAGTCCATGTCCCGTACAAATACGGGTGGGCCGAATCCGCGCCGAACGCCATAACGGTTTGGCGCGGACGCGAGTCCTTCATGCCAACTGGATGTGGCACATGGCCGAACAAAGCTCTCGCGGTGAAATCTTCGTGGTCGACGACGACCCTGCCGTTCGCGACACCCTGTCGATGGTGTTGAAGGCGGCGGGCTATGAGGTGATCTGTTTTGCGGACGGTGCAGCGCTGCTCTCCGTCGCGCGAAACCGCACACCGGCTGCGATCCTGCTCGACGTGAACATTCCCGGAAAGTCGGGCCTCGACATCCTGAAGGAGCTGCACGGCGAGGATTATCCGGCGCCGATCTTCATGATCTCCGGGCAGGGCGACATCGCGATGGCGGTGGGCGCGATCAAGAGCGGCGCGCTCGACTTCATCGAGAAGCCGTTCCGCGGCAGCGAGATCGTCGGCCGGCTCGACGAGGCGATCGGCGCCTATGCGCGCAGGCAGGCGGAGAACGCCTCGCCGAAATTCGGCTCGCTGCACTTCCCCGGGCGCGAGCCGCTGACGCGCAGGGAGCGCGAGGTGCTCGAGCAGTTCGCCTCCGGTGCGTCCAACAAGGAAGCCGGCCGCACCCTCGGCATCAGCCCGCGCACCATCGAGGATCACCGCGCCAACATCATGAAGAAGCTCGGCGCGCGCAACGCCGCCGATCTGATCCGCATCGTGATGACCGCGGCCCAGCGCGCGTCGTAGGCGGCTGGTTCTCTCTTCGTGCCCCGGACGCAGCGCATCATGCAATGATGCGCTGCTGAGCCGGGGCCCATCTCTCCAAACTCACCGCTGACAGTTCCGGGTCCCGGCTCTGCGGCGCAGCGCCAGGGGCGCTACGCCTTGTCCGGGACACGAGCGCGAGACCTCAAGCGCTCAACGCCTTGCGGATGATCCGCGCGAGATCCGATTTGCGATAAGGCTTGGCCAGCAGCAGAACGCCGGAATCCAGCCGGCCGTGATGGATGATCGCGTTCTCGGTATAGCCTGACGTGTAGACCACCCTGAGATCGGGGCGTGTCTTCATCAGTTCGTCCGCGAGCTGCCGTCCGTTCATCTTGCCGGGCATGATGACGTCGGTGAACAGCAGGTCGAACGGCTTGCCGGCGGCAACGATCGCCAGCGCCTCGGCCGCATTCGCGGCCTGCAAGGTGACGTAACCCAGCGCATGCAGCTGCGCCAGCACGTAGTCGCGCACCAGCCGGTCGTCCTCGACCACCAGGATCGTCTCGTGTCCGCCCTCGATCGTCGCCGGCGTCACGCCCTCGCCGACCGCTGTCGGCGTCGTGCCGGGTGGCAGGTACATCTTGATCGTGGTGCCGTGGCCTTCCTCGCTGTAGATCTTGATGTGGCCTGCCGACTGCTTGATGAAGCCGTAGACCATCGACAGCCCGAGCCCGGTGCCCTTGCCCGGTCCCTTCGAGGTGAAGAAGGGGTCGAACACCCTGGTCAGCATGTTCGCAGGGATCCCGGTGCCGGTGTCGCTCACGGCGATCAGCACGTAATGGCCGGGGCGGACGTCGTTGCCGCTGGCATAGACCTCGTCGAGATAGGCGGCGCCGGTCTCCACGATCAGCTTGCCGCCGCCGGGCATGGCGTCGCGGGCATTGAGCGCGAGATTGAGGATCGCGGTGGTGAGCTGGTTGGGATCGACGATCGCGACGCAATTCTCGTCCTCGAACACCGATTCGATCTGGATCTGCTCGCCCAGCGTCGGCCGCAACAGCTTCGCGGTGTCGACGACCAGCGAGTTGATGTCGATCTCGCGCGGCTGGAGCGGCTGCTTGCGCGCGAAGGCCAGCAGGTGCTGGGTCAGATCGGCGCCGCGCGCGGCGGCCTCGTCGATCATCTTCGTGATGGCCGCAAGCTGCGGCTCCTTCTCGACGGCTTCCGCGAGGATCTCGATCGTCCCGGTGATGACGGTGAGGATGTTGTTGAAATCGTGCGCCACGCCGCCGGTGAGCTGGCCGACCGCCTCCATCTTCTCGGCATGGCGGATGCGCTCCTCGGCGGCGATCTTGTCGGTGAGGTCGCGGTAGAAGACGTTGAACAGCAGGCCTTCGCGGCGCTTCAGCGCGGTGACGCTCAGCTCGGCCTTGAATTCCTTGCCGTCGCGGCGACGGCACATCAGCTCGCGGCGGCGGTTCAGCGTCCTGTCGCCCTCGTTCTCCAGGAAGTGCTTCAGGCCGGCCCTGACCCTTTCGCGTTCGCTCTCGGCGACGATCAGGTCGATCGTGCTCTTGCCGAGCACCTCGTCGCGGCACCAGCCGAACAGCTGCTCGGCCTGCGAGTTCCAGTTCAGGATGCTGCTGGTCTCGTCGGTCTGGATGAAGGCGTCGAGCGAGGTCTCGACGATGTTGCGGGCGAGCCGCTCGCTCTCGCGCAGCGATTCCTGCGCGAGCCGCGCTTCCGTCATGTCGCGTCCGACGAAGAAGAAGCGCTGCGCCTGCTCGGACCAGTTGCCGAGCCAGGACAGCCAGACCTCGTGCCCGTTCTTGTGGAAGCAGCGGGTGTCGCCGAGCTTGGGGCGCTCGCCGCGCCGCATCGCGCGCATGTCCTCGCGCGATTGTGCCAGATGGTCGGGATGAATGAAGTCCGCGCCGCTGCGGCCGATCATCTCCTCCGGCCGGTAGCCGAGAATGGTCTCGCTGCTCGGGCTGATCTGCGCGACATGGCCCCGCGGGTCCATGACCATGATCAGATCCTGCGAGGTATCGAAGATCTGCCGGCGCTCTTCGAGCTGCTGCTGCAGCTGCCGCTCGGCCCGCCGCGCCTCGGTGAGACTGTGCGCAGTCCCGGAGACGCCGATGATCTCGCCGGACGGCCCCCTGATCGGCGAGAGGCTGAGTGAGATCTCGACCGGCGTGCCGTCCTTGCGCAGGCGCACCGTCTCGAACCGCTCGATCGGCTCGCCCCGCGCGATCCGCGCCAGATAGCCCTTGCCATGCTCGCGCCGGTCGGGCGGCACGATGATCGCAGTGGATTTCCCAATCGCCTCACTAGCCGAATAGCCATAGAGCCGCTCGGCGGCCGGATTCCAGCCCGTGATGATGGCGTCGAGCGTCTGCATCACGATCGCATCGTCGGACGATTCGACGGCAGCGCTGAACAAGCGCTCCCGCGCCGCATGATGGCTTCGCGCGGCCTCGGTGCGGCGATGCTCCTCGATCTCGCGTTGGAGCGCGGCCGTCTTCGCCCGCGTCTCTTCGACCATCTGGGCGAAAGCCCGCGCCAGCACGCCCGTCTCGCCGCTGGCATCGACGGGGATGTCGGCTGGCCGTCCGTTGCCGATGGCCTCCACCGCTGCGGTCAGGCGACCGATCGGACGAGTTAGCGAGCGCGCAAGCAGCACCGCGAGTAAGGCCGCGGCGAGGACAGCGAGGATACCGACCAGTAACGACGTTCTTTGAATCGCCGCCGGTACGAGGCCGAACACCGGCGCGGGGATTGTCTCGATGATTGCGACCCATTCTTTGCCCACGAGCAGCGCCGGCGCGATCGCCGCCCCGCTCGGCCGGCCCGGCCCGTCGGTCATGAGGCGCGTGGATCCCTCCAGCGTACCGGTCAAGGCACCAAAATACGGAAAGTCCTTGCGCCAGTCGTTGGGACGATCATGCAATGCGCCGAATTCTCGCGTGCGATCCGGATGAACGAGATAGTCGCCGCGCGAATTCACGACGTAGATTTCGCCCCCCGAGGTCGATGTCGCGCGGACGCGGTCGAGCGCCGGACGCATGTCGATATTGGCGATGATGATCCCGAACGGCTTGCCATCCGGCGTGAACAGCGGCGTTGCGACCCGCAGCGTCGGAACGTGCAGGGCGGTGGTGCCTCCCTGGCGGGTCGCGAGATCGATGGGTGAAACGTAAATCTCGCCCGGCGCCAGGCGTATCGTGTCCTCAAAGTACGTTCGTTCGCCCTTGCGCTCCAGTTCGCCGCTGGGGACGATCCGTGCCGTTCCATTCGGGCCAGAGCGGTCGACGCGGACCAGCTCGCGCTGATCGTCGTCGAGACCGATGATGCGAAACTGCCCGTAGATGGGTTTGGCCTCGATCTCGGCCGCGAGCCGCGTGGCGATACGCTCGCGCCAGGTTTGCTCCGAGACGCCGTCTGAAGGGTCAATTCCTCCGGCCACGTGAGCGCGGATCAGGCCATTGATCGCCGCGGCAGAGCGATAGCCGATCAAATCGCCGCGGGCCCCGGCAACATAGGATTCCAGATTGGCCGCGAGCAGGCGCGACTGGGCCCCGACCCGCTCCAGGACGCGCGGAATGACCGCTTGCGTGGTGTTGCGAAAGCCGAGCCATCCGACTGCGGCCACGGTGACCGCCACCAGCAGGATCATCGCGATTGCCAGCCGCGTTGCGAGGGTCAAGCGGATGTTCGCAGAGCTTCCAGGATGACCACGCCTGGTCTGGCCTGGAGCCGCGGCGCGCCCTTCATCGGTGGCCGGAGCTGACATCGGACCCCTCCGGCGCGCCTGCTTTCAGGCAGCCATCGACAGCGGCAAGCAGGGCGTCAGGCCGGAACGGCTTTTGCAGACTTGCCACCGCGCCGAGCTTGGTCGCCATCTTCAGGAAGTCCGGTTCCGCATAGGCGTCCGGCGTGATCGAGCGGCCGGAAATGACGATGATCGGAATGGCCGGAGCCAGCACCCGGATGTGACGCATTGTCTCCAGCCCGTCCATGCCGGGCATGAAGATGTCGAGAAACAGGAGGTCGAATCGGCTGGCCTCGAACAGCGCAAGTCCCTTGCGGCCATCGCCCGCGACCGTGACGTGATGACCGGCCCTCTCCAGGAGCAGCCGGATCGTGATTTGAACGGCCGGGTCGTCATCCACGATCAGGATGTTGGCCACGTCTGAATTCCTCCGGGCCGGACAGGACGTCCCCACCGGCCGCAAATCAAACCATCAAAGACGAAATTGTTGCGCGGATTCCGCCCGGCCTGCAAGCACTTCGCGAGTGCCCGGTGAATGCTCGCCCAAGGGAAGCATGATTATGCACGGTTACGTGCATAAGGGGGTTCGCCAGGCTGGTGGTCTGTCTAATCGGTCAGATATTCCGGATAATGGCTCCGGATCTTGTCGAGCTCGCTGAGCGTGCCCGATAGGTGCTTTCGCAGATGCTGTTGCGCGGCGTCGGGGTCGCCGGCTTCGATCGCGCGGGTGATCAGCTTGTGGTGGCGGACGATGTTCTGGGCCTTGCCGGGCGAGGGCAAATGCAGCCGGCGCAGCCGGTCGATATGTCCGCTGCGGCTGCGCACCAGCGTCCACAGCTCCTGCTTGCCAGCCGCAGCATAAAGCTGGGCGTGAAAATCATTGTCGGCGGCGATGAAGCTCTCGAAATCGCCGGCCTTGGCGAACTGCTGCTGAAGCGCGATCACATGGTCGAGGCGGAGGACCAGGGCCTGGTCATGCTGCTCGGCGAGCAGCCGGACGATTTCGAGCTCGAGCGCCTGGCGCAGGAAATGGGCCTGCTTGGCGCGGCTGACATCGACCCGGCTGACCACGGTCGCGTGCTGCGGAAACACGTCCACGAGCCCTTCTTCCTCGAGTCGCATCAGGGCGTCGCGGATCGGCGTCGAGCTGACGCCGAATTGCGCAGCGAGATCGGTGCGCGACAGCGGCGACCCCGGGGGCAGTTCGAGCGCGAGAATGGCGTTGCGCAGCCGCTCGAACACCTGCGGCGCGGCCTGCCGAGCCCGGTCGAGCGGCGCCCCCCGGCGGGCGGTCGCGCGGGACGCGGAATGGGCGGTTTCCATGCGAGGAACTCCGGGAGACTTGCCTTTGATGCACTAATGCATTAGTGCATCAGCAGGATCGCTCGTCAATGGCGGCCGGAGGAAACGAACAATTATGATCAAGCAATTCCAGCGTGGCGCTGCCGCCATCGCCCTGATCGTCGCAACCGTGCTGGCGGCTTCGCCGGCGCGTGCGCAGCAGAAGTCCGAGATCGCGCTGTCGCGCCAGCCCGGCATTTTCTACATGCCGAGCCACATCATGGAGAAGCTGAAGCTGATCGAGAAGCACGCAGCTTCACTCGGCCTCGCAGGCATCACCACCAAATGGATCACCTTCTCCGGCGGCGGCGCGCAGACCGATGCGCTGCTCGCGGGCGGCGTCGACATCCTCAACACCGGCACCGGCAACCTTTTGCTGTTGTGGGACCGCACCCGCGGCGGGGTGAAGGGCATCGTCGCGACCTCGGCGCAGCCGATGACGCTGATCAGCCGCGACGCCAACATCAAGTCGATCAAGGACTTTGGCCCGGCGGACAAGATCGCGGTGCCGACCGTCAAGGTCTCGACCCAAGCGATCGTGCTTCAGATCGCAGCCGCCGAGGCCTTTGGCGCCGATCAATGGTCGAAGCTGGATGCCAACACGGTGCAGCTCGGCCATCCCGACGCCTATGCGGCGC
Source organism: Bradyrhizobium sp. Rc3b (assembly GCF_900114915.1). Lineage (GTDB taxonomy): Bacteria > Pseudomonadota > Alphaproteobacteria > Rhizobiales > Xanthobacteraceae > Bradyrhizobium. Next base: position 11,267 of record NZ_FOUS01000030.1, on the reverse strand, counting down.
TGTCCAACCCGAAGCACGAGGTGCACAATCACTTCTCGATCCCGCCGTTCACCTTCCTGGAGCTGAAGAACGTGCCGGGCGCGCATATCGTGCTGTCGTCGCCGGACGTGATGGGCGGGCCGCTCAGCCAGGCGCAATTCTTCACGACCACCAAGTTCGCCGAGGCCAATCCGAAGATCATCCAGGCCGTGCGCGACGCGACCAAGGAAGCGCAGGCCCTGATCCGCAGCGACACGAAACAGGCGGTCGAGATCTACAAGGAGATCACCGGCGACAAGACCTCGGTCGAGGAGCTGCTCGATCTGCTCAAGGAGCCCGGCATGATGGAGTGGAATCTCGAGCCGCAGGGCACGATGAAGTTCGCCGCGCATCTGTTCAAGACCGGCACGCTGAAGAGCCAGCCCAAGGCCTGGACGGACTATTATCTCCCCGTCGCGCACGATCTGAAGGGCAACTGATGGCGCTGCTCGACGTCAGCTCCGTGACGCTGCGCTACAAGACCTCCAGCGCAGTCGTTACCGCCACCGAGAGGGTGAGTTTCACCGTCGACAAATCCGACCGCTTCGTGCTGCTCGGTCCCTCCGGCTGCGGCAAGTCGACCCTGCTCAAGGCCGTCGGCGGCTACATGACCCCGAGCGAGGGCCGCATGACCATCGGCGATCGCGAGATCCACGGTCCCGGCGCCGACCGCATGATGATCTTCCAGGAGTTCGACCAGCTCCTGCCCTGGAAGAGCGTGCTCGCCAACGTGATGTTTCCGCTGCTGACCGCGCGAAAGCTGTCGCGCAGGGACGCCGAGGCGAAGGCACGGGCCTATATCGAGAAGGTCGGCCTCACCCGCGTGGTCGATGCCTATCCGCACACGCTGTCCGGCGGCATGAAGCAGCGCGTCGCGATCGCGCGCGGTATGGCGATGGAGCCTGATATCCTGTTGATGGACGAGCCGTTCGCGGCGCTCGACGCCCTGACGCGCCGAACCTGCCAGGACGAGCTGCTTCAGCTCTGGAGCGAGACCAAATTCACCGTGCTGTTCGTGACCCATTCGATTGCGGAAGCGATCCGCATCGGCAACCGCATCCTGCTGCTGTCGCCGCATCCCGGCCGGGTCAAGGCCGAGGTGATCGACGTCGACAAGGTTTCGAACGAGGACGGCAGCGCCGGCCGGCTGGAGAAGGAGATCCACGATCTCCTGTTCGCCGGCGAAGCCACTGCGCATTGAGGAGCCTCTGATGGGCGAAGCCAAGATATTGCTGCGGGCCGAGCCGGCCGCCGCGATCGGGACGAGCGAGGTCGAGCGCAAGCTGAGCGTGCTCGAGCTGTTGTGGAACGACGGCTTCGTCCGCAAGTCGGTGATCATTCTGTTCCTGGCGGCGGTCTGGGAAGCCTACGGCGTCGCTCTCGACAATCCGCTGTTGTTCCCGACGCTGCACGATACCGCGATCACGCTGTTCGACCGTGTCAAGGACGGCACCATTCCGATGCGGGCCTGGACGTCGCTGAAAGTGCTGTTCATGGGCTATTCCGCCGGCATCGCACTGGCCGCGATCTTCACCGTGCTCGCGATCTCCACTCGGATCGGCACCGACTTCCTCGAGACGGTGACGGCGATGTTCAATCCGTTGCCGGCGATCGCGCTGTTGCCGCTCGCATTGATCTGGTTCGGGCTCGGCAATGGCAGCCTCGTCTTCGTGCTGATCCACTCGGTGCTGTGGCCGGTCGCGCTCAACACCCATTCCGGCTTCAAGAGCGTGTCCAACACGCTGCGCATGGTTGGCCGCAATTACGGCCTGCGCGGATTGCCCTATGTGGCAAAGATCCTGATCCCCGCCGCGTTCGGCTCGATCCTCACCGGCCTGAAGATCGGCTGGGCCTTTGCCTGGCGTACGCTGATCGCGGCCGAGCTGGTGTTCGGCGTGTCCTCGGGGCAGGGCGGCCTCGGCTGGTTCATCTTCGAGAACCGCAATCTGCTCGACATACCCGCGGTGTTCGCGGGCCTCTTGACGGTGATCATCATTGGGCTCTTTGTCGAGAACCTGATCTTCCGCGCCATCGAGCGGAACACCGTGCAGAAATGGGGCACCCAATCATGATCAAGAAGAAAATAACGCCCGACCAGCTCCGCAGCGCGCGCTGGTTCGCGCCCGACGATCTCCGCTCGTTCGGCCACCGCTCCCGCACCATGCAGATGGGCTACGCGCCGGAGGAGTGGAAGGACCGCCCGATCATCGCGATCCTCAACACCTGGTCGGATGCGCAGCCCTGCCACATGCACTTCAAGTCGCGCGTCGACGACGTCAAGCGCGGCATCCTGATGGCCGGCGGCCTGCCGCTGGAGCTGCCGGCGCTGTCGCTGTCGGAATCGCTGCTCAAGCCAACCACCATGCTCTATCGCAATCTGCTGGCGATGGACGCCGAGGAACTGCTGCGCAGCCATCCCGTCGACGGCGTGGTGCTGATGGGCGGCTGCGACAAGACCACGCCAGCGCTGCTGCTGGGCGCGACCTCGATGAACATTCCGGCGATCTATCTGCCGGCCGGCCCGATGCTGCGCGGCAATTGGAAGGGCAAGACGCTCGGCTCCGGCTCCGACGGCTGGAAATACTGGGACGAGCGCCGCGCCGGAAAGATTTCCGACAAGGACTGGCTCGACATCGAGGCCGGCATCGCCCGCAGCTACGGCACCTGCATGACCATGGGCACGGCCTCGACCATGACGGCGATTGCCGAAGCGATCGGCATGACGCTGCCCGGCGCCTCCTCGATTCCCGCGGCCGACGCTAATCATATCCGCATGGCCTCTGAATGCGGCCGCCGCATCGTCGAGATGGTGTGGGAGGACCTGACGCCGAAAGTGATTCAGACCCGCAAGGCGTTCGAGAACGCGATTGCGGTCGCCATGGCGATGGGCTGCTCCACTAATGCGATCATCCATCTGATCGCGCAGGCCCGCCGCGCCGGTCAGGACATCGGTCTCGACGATTTCGAGATCGCGAGCCGCAAGGTGCCCGTCATCGCCAACGTGCGGCCGAGCGGCGATGCCTATCTGATGGAGGACTTCTTCTATGCCGGCGGCCTGCCGGCGCTGATGGGGCAGATCAAGCAACATCTGCATCTCGACTGCATCACGGTGACCGGAAAGACGCTGGCTCAGAATATCGAGGGTGCCGAAGTTCACAACGACGACGTAATCCGCGGAATCGACAACCCCATCTACAAGGAAGGCGCGCTCGCCGTGCTCAAGGGCAATCTCGCGCCCGACGGCTGCGTGATCAAACCCTCCGCCTGCGCGCCGCGCTTCCTCAAGCACACCGGACCCGCGCTGGTGTTCGACGATTACCCCTCGATGAAGAAGGCGGTCGACGATCCCAATCTCGACGTCACCGAGGATCACATTCTGATCCTGCGCAATGCCGGGCCGCAGGGCGGGCCGGGCATGCCGGAATGGGGCATGCTGCCGATCCCGACGAAACTGGTGAAGCAGGGTGTGCGCGACATGGTGCGCATCTCGGACGCGCGCATGAGCGGCACCAGCTACGGCGCCTGCATCCTGCACGTCTCGCCGGAATCCTACATCGGCGGCCCGCTGGCGCTGGTACAGAATGGCGACCGCATCACGCTCGACGTTGCCGCCCGCACCATCGATCTCGACGTCCCCGAAGCCGAGCTGGAAAAACGCCGCGCCGCCTGGAAGCAGCCCGAGCGCCGCTTCGAGCGCGGCTACGGCTGGATGTTCACCAAGCACATCAAGCAGGCCAATGACGGCTGCGACTTCGACTTCCTCGAGACTGATTTCGGCGCGCCGATCGGCGAGCCGTCGATTTACTAAAGGACGCACATGTCAAAACTCAGCGAAGCCACCCGCACAAAACTCAAATCGGTCTCCACCGCGACCGTCGCCACCGCGCTGTTCAAGCGCGGGCTGCGCATCCAGATGATCCAGGACGTGCACCCGCTCGGTGCGGACCAGCCGACCATGGTCGGCGAGGCCTTCACGCTGCGCTACATGCCGGCGCGCGAGGATCTCAACACCATCGAGGTCTTCAAGGACCGCTCCCATCCGCAGCGCAAGGCGGTCGAAGATTGCCCTCCGGGCGCGGTGCTGGTGATGGACAGCCGCAAGGATGCGCGCGCGGCCTCGGCCGGCGCCATCCTGGTGACGCGCCTGATGAAACGCGGCGTCGCCGGCGTCGTCACCGACGGCGGCTTTCGCGATTCCGCCGAGATCGCCAAGCTCGGCATCCCCGCCTATCACCATCGCCCGTCGGCGCCGACCAATCTCACGCTGCACCAGGCGATCGAGATCAACGTCCCCATCGGCTGCGGTGATGCGCCGGTGTTTCCCGGCGACGTCATTCTTGGCGATGCCGATGGCGTCATCGTGATCCCCGCGCATCTCGCCGATGAGATCGCCAACGAGACCTTCGAGATGACGGCGTTCGAGGATTTCGTCACCGAGGAAGTCGGCAAGGGGCGCGGCATCTTCGGTCTCTATCCCGCCACCGATCCGCAGACGCTCACCGATTTTGCGGCGTGGCGGAAGAAGAATGGCCGGTAAGGCCAGCGCCAAACCAAGTCAAGAAAACAGGCCGGCCACATCAAGCGCCGGCCTTTTATCACCCAGGGAGGATTTTATGAATTTCACGCGACGCAATCTCGTGGCCGGCGCTGGCGCAGCAATGGCGTCCACGCTTCTGGCCCGCGCCGCCGGCGCCCAGTCGTTCCCGTTCACGCCCAACCAGCGCTACCCCGACCCCGCCGTCCAGATCCTCGATCCTAGCTTCACAAAATACCGGCTCTACTCCTCGACGGTCGAGCAGGTCGCATCAGGCATGCGCTGGGCCGAAGGCCCGGCCTATTTCCCCGAGGGCGGCTATCTCCTGTTCTCCGACATTCCCAACAACCGGATCATGAAGTTCGACGAGAAGACCGGGCAGACCAGCGTGTTCCGCGCCAATGCCAATTACGCCAATGGCAATGCGCGCGACCGCCAGGGCCGTCTCGTCACCTGCGAGCATTCCGTCACCCGCCGCATCACCCGCACCGAGAAGGATGGCAAGGTCACCGTGCTCGCCGACAAGTTCGAGGGCAAGCGGCTGAACGCGCCGAACGACATCGTGGTGAAGTCCGACGACAGCATCTGGTTCACCGATCCCCTGTTCGGCATCAACGGCGAGTGGGAGGGCAAGAAGGAGAAGGCCGAGCAGGCCACCACCAACGTCTACCGCATCGCCAAGGACGGCAAGATCACCGCCGTCCTCACCGACCTCGTCAATCCCAACGGCCTCGCCTTCTCGCCGGACGAGAAGAAGCTCTATGTGGTCGAATGGAAGGGCACGCCCAACCGCAGCATCTGGAGCTACAATGTCGGCGACGATGGTGCGCTCAGCGGCAAGACCAAGCTGATCGACGCCGCCGATCAGGGCTCGCTCGACGGCTTCCGCGTCGACCGCGACGGCAATCTCTGGTGCGGCTGGGGCTCCAACGGCGCGCTGCAGGGCGAGCCGACCGATGTCGGCGGCCGCAAGGTGTTTCAGCTCAGGGCCAAGCCGGAGGATCTCGACGGCGTCATGGTGTTCAACGCGGACGGCAAGCCGCTGGCCTTCATCAAGCTGCCCGAACGCTGCGCCAACCTCTGCTTCGGCGGCCCGAAGAACAACCGGCTTTACATGGCGAGCAGCCATTCGGTGTATGCGCTGTATGTCGAGGCGCACGGGGCGGTGTGAGTCTTCGCCTCTCCCCACCCTACAAGACCGTCGTCCCTGCGAACGCAGGGACCCATAAACCCAAGGAGCAATTTGGCGAAGACTTGCAGTTAAGAAATCTTCGCCGGTACTGCTTTCGCCTTCCACCGATACATCACGCGGTATGGGTCCCCGCGTTCGCGGGGACGACAGCGGAGGATGTCGCTACGGCGGTGGGTGTGGCTACACCCCGGCCTCCGCCATCCCCGCCGCCCACAGCGCGAACGCATAGACGATCGCGACCTCATCCAGCCGGTCGAATCGGCCCGACGCGCCGCCGTGGCCGGCGCCCATATTGGTGCGGAGCAGGACCGGGCCGCCCCCGCTCATGGTGGCGCGCAGGCGCGCGATCCATTTGGCGGGCTCCCAGTAGGTGACGCGCGGATCGGTCAAGCCGCCCATCGCCAGGATCGCCGGATAGTCCTTTGCCGCGACATTGTCGTAAGGCGAGTAGGACAGGATCGTTCGAAAATCCTGCTCGCTCTCGATCGGGTTGCCCCATTCCGGCCATTCCGGCGGCGTCAGCGGCAGGGTGTCGTCGAGCATGGTGTTGAGCACGTCGACGAACGGTACTTCGGCGACGATGCCGGCGAACAATTCGCCGGCGCGATTGGCGACCGCGCCCATCAGCATGCCGCCGGCCGAGCCGCCATGGCCGACGATGCGTTTTGCGCTGGTGTATTTCGCATCAATCAGCGCGCGGGCGCTGGCTGCGAAATCGTCGAACGAGTTGATCTTCATCTCGCGCTTGCCGTCGAGATACCAGCCCCAGCCCTTGTCGGCGCCGCCGCGAATATGGGCGATGGCGTAGACGAAGCCGCGGTCGACCAGCGACAGGCGGTTGGCGTTGAAGGAGGCCGGCATCGCCATGCCGTAGGAGCCGTAGCCGTAAAGCAGCAGCGGCGCCGTGCCGTCGAGCTTGAGCCCGCGGCGGTAGAGGATCGACACCGGCACCTCGGCGCCGTCATGCGATTTCGCCGTGATGCGCGTGGTGACGTAATCGGCCGCGTCGTGGCCCGACGGAATCTCCTGGCGCTTGCGCAAGGTGCGCGTGCGCTTGACCATGTCGTAGTCATAGACTTCCGACGGCGTCGTCATCGACGAATAGGCGAAGCGCAGATTCGTCGTCTCGAATTCGTAGGAGCCCATCGTATCCAGCGAATAGGCGGCCTCGTCGAAGGCGATGGCGTGCTCCTCGTTCGAGGCGAGATCGCGGATCACGATCGCCGGCAGCGCGTTGGCGCGCTCCAGCCGCACCAGATGGCCGGCATAGAGATCGAGGTCGATGAGGTAGATGCCGGGACGATACGGGATCAGATCGCGCCAGTTCTTGCGCTCGGGCGAGAGGAGCGGCGCCGTGACGATCTTGAAGTCGATGGCATCGTCGGCATTGGTGAGGATGAAGAGTTGATCGCCGCGATCGGCCAGCGAATATTGCACGCCTTCCTCGCGCGCCGCGACCAGGCGCGGCGGCGCCTCGGGGTTGGCGAGATCGATCAGCCGCTGCTCCGAAGTCTCGTGATCGCCGCCGGCGATCACGCAGAAGCGGCCGCTGGTGCTCTCGTGCAGATGGGTGAACCAGCCGGCATCCTGCTCTTCATAGATCAGCGTGTCGTCGGCCTGCTTGGTGCCGAGCTTGTGCCGCCACACCTGCATCGGCCGGTGGTTGTCGTCGAGCTTCACATAGAAGAAGCTCTTGCAGTCCGCGGCCCAGACCACGCCGCCATCGGTCTCCTCGACCACGTCGTCGAGATCCCTGGCTGTTGCCCAGTCGCGGACGCGGATCGAAAAATATTCCGAGCCCTTGGTGTCGGCGCTCCAGGCCTGCAGCTTGTGATCGTAGGAATGCCGGCTGCCGCCGAACCTGAAATATTTGTGATCCTTGGCGAGCGCATCGCCATCGAGCACGATCTCGCCGTCGCCGCCGTCGCGCGGCATGCGACCGAACAGCTCGTGCTGTCCGCCCTCGCGAAACCGGCGGAAATAGGCGAACAGGCCGTCGGGCGAGGGCACGCTAGAATCGTCCTCCTTGATCCGCCCGCGCATCTCCCGCACCAGCGTCTTCTGCAGGGATGCGGTGTGCCCGAGCAGGCTCTCGGTGTAGCCGTTCTCCTCATCCAGATATTTGCGGATGTCGGGATCCAGCACCTTGGGATCGCGCAGCACCTCCTGCCATTTCGCGTCCTTCAGCCAGGCATAGTCGTCGGTCACGGTGATGCCGTGCCGCGTGAAAGAATGCGGCCGGCGCGGGGCGACGGGGGGCTGGGAAGGGGTTTTGGCCTGGGTCACTCGATCCTCATTCGTGTCCGACGTCGCTGCTTTGCCTCTCCCCGCTTGCGGGGAGAGGCCGGATTGCATCAAAGATGCAATCCGGGTGAGGGGGACTCTCCGCGAGTCCAACTCTCACCGTCCTTGCGGAGACTCCCCCTCACCCCGACCCTCTCCCCGCATGCGGGGAGAGGGGGAAGGAAGCGGCTCGCCGCGTTCCCTTATATCGTTCCGCTTCCGTGGATTGCCAGCGCGGCTAGTGCCAAAGACTGGTGCCAAGTCGCCGGGTTGTTGATCGGCCCCTTGTATGCTTTACGGACCAAAATCCCCGCCGCCGGTCCAGCCTGATGCTGTTCAATTCCTACCCGTTCATCCTGCTGTTCCTGCCGGTCGTTCTGGCGGGCTATTTCTGGCTTGGGCGGCGCAGCAATTTCACGCCGGTGATCTGGCTGGCGCTGGCCTCGCTCGCCTTCTATGCCATCGGCAACTGGCAGTTCGTGGCCCTGTTGCTGCTGTCGATCGGCTTCAATTACGGCGTCGGCCATCTCCTGATCGTGGCGAAGCTCGGTCCGTCACACCGAAAGGCGGCGCTCGCACTCGGTGTCGTCGGCGATCTGCTCGTGCTCGGCATCTTCAAATATGCCGGCTTCGCTGCCGAGAACATCAACACGCTGTTCGGCTCGCATCTTGCGGCTCACATCCTGTTGCCGGTCGGCATCTCCTTCTACACCTTCACACAGATCGCGTTCCTGGTGGACGCCTATCGCGGGCGGGTCGCGGCCTATGCGTTGCCGCATTACGCGCTGTTCGTGACCTATTTCCCGCATCTGATCGCCGGGCCCATTCTCCACCACAAGGACATGATCCCGCAGTTCGAGCGGAAGGAGACGAAGTATCCGGACGGACATCTGATGCTGTGCGGTGTCATCATCTTCGCCATCGGCCTGTTCAAGAAGACCTGTCTTGCCGACGGCATCCAGCCGCTGGTCGCGCTCGCCTTCGAGGCGCGCTCGCCGAGCTTCGATCAGGCCTGGTGTGGTGCGCTCGCCTACACGTTCCAGCTCTATTTCGACTTCTCCGGCTATTCCGACATGGCGATCGGGATATCGCTGATGTTCGGCATCTTCCTGCCCGTCAATTTCAACTCGCCCTACAAGGCGACCAGCATCGTCGAGTTCTGGCGCCGCTGGCACATGACGCTGTCGCAGTTCCTTCGCGACTATCTCTACATCCCGCTCGGGGGCAACCGCCACGGCCGCGTGCTGCGCTATGTCAATCTGATGATCACGATGCTGCTCGGCGGGCTCTGGCACGGTGCGGCCTGGACTTTTGTCATTTGGGGTGCGCTGCACGGCGCTTATCTCTGTGTCAACCACGCCTTCAACACGCTGATGCCGAACATCCCATCTGTTCTCACGCGCCCGGCCCGCATCGCCGGAGCGGTGCTGACCTTCCTCGCCGTCGTCGTCGCCTGGGTGTTCTTCCGCGCCGAGAGCGTTGCGTGGGCGCTGCGGGTTCTCCGCGCCATGGCCGATCCCTCCAACATCGTCTTCGGCCGCGAGGAGATCGCGGCGCTGGTGCTGGTCGCCGTCTACGCCGCGCTGGTGTGGCTGGCGCCGAACACGCAAGGCATTCTGGGATACGATCACGCTAACCGCCGGGTCGGCGAGAGCCTGCGGGCAGGGCGCATGCGGCCGCTGTTTCTCTATGGCGCATCGCTGGTGCTTGCATTCGGCATCTTGGGCATCCAGAGCCACAGCGAATTCATCTATTTCCGGTTCTGATGCGCAGGCCGTTCACCAGTCTCAAGCGCCTTCTGCTCGCGAGCATCGCATTCTTGCTTGGTGCTGCCGTGCTCACCTACGTCGTCGATCCCCTGCAACTGTTCCGTCCCTCGCGCTCCGCCTTCTATTCCGACGACACGCGCGTGCAGAATGCCGGTCTGATCCGCAGCCAGTCGTTCGACACCGCCTTCATGGGCACCTCGCTCGCGATCCATTTCCGCCAGAGCGATATCGACCGTGCGCTCGGCGTTCGCTCGCTCAAGCTGGCGATGACCGGCTCCAACTCACGCCAGCAGGCCTTCGTGCTGGAGCAGGCGATCGCGGGCGGCGCAAGGCGCGTGATCTGGGCGATGGACGATTTCATCTTCGTCGATGCGGCCGACATCGAGGCCGATCCCTATCTGTCCGTCGATCTCTATCGCGGGACGGCCAAGGGCATCGCATCCTATCTGTTCAGCGCCGCGATGGCGAAGGAGTCCCTGTTCACGCTGCTGCGGTCGGTCCCGCCGTTGCAAGGGCCGCTGACCCGCGCGGCGCCGTTTCTTCCCGTCAAGTTCGCGTTCGCCGATGTCGACGACATCTACGCGCTGCCGCGGGATTTCGACATTGCTCGCGAGTACAATGCGAGGAGGACGCTCGCCGCCTTCGCCTACATCACGAGCCCGGTGCGCAGCCGTTTTCTCGGCGAAGGCTACGGCTATGACGCCATGGTCAGGCATTTCGAGCGCGATGCCATCGGCCTGATCACGCGCCACCCCGACGTGACCTTCGACATCTACTTCCCGCCTTATTCGATCCTGCAATTCGTCGCGATGCGCGATGCCTCGCCCGAGACGCTGAAGATCGTCACCGATCTGACGGCAGTGGTCGCGCAGCGCCTGACGCAGCTTCCCAACGTGCGCCTGCACGATTTCCGCGCGATCAAGGCGGTGACGCACGACCTCGAAAATTACGGCGACGTCATCCACCACTCGCCGGTCGTCGATGCGAAAGTGCTGCAGTGGCTGGCGAGCGGGGAGTATCGCGTCGATCCGAAGACGCCGACGGCGTCGCTGGATGAGCTGAACGCGCAGGTCGAGGCGTATCGTGTCGCGCGCTGATCTTCCCCTCTCCCCCTGTGGGCCTGTTGCGTAATCCGCCAGTTGTGATTCCCTAGGGCAAAGCCTTGGAGGTATCGATGGCGGTGAAGCGGACAGGACAGCCGAGCTTTGTGGAAGCGCTGATGCCGAAGGGCGCCGGCGCCAATGCGGCGCTGGATCGGTTGGCTGGCCTGGTCAAGTGGTACCGGTTCGAGAAGCTGATCGGCCATTTGCGGGATGAAGGGAGTCCCGGTCGTCCAGGCTATCCGGTGCTTGTGCTGTTTCGCGCGGTGCTGCTGCAGTCGCTCTACGGTCTTTCGGAGCGCGAACTGGAGGAGGCGCTGGGCGACCGGTTGTCATTCAAGCGCTTCGTTGGTTTGAGCCTCGAGGATGCC
>NZ_FOUS01000041.1 GCF_900114915.1 Bradyrhizobium sp. Rc3b | reverse complement strand
GAAGACGCCGGTTGCGGCGCGCTGATCGATATCGGAGCCGGCGCCGGAGTGATTTCGACAGGAACGAGAACTGACACCGCGTCACCGCCCAGGCGGCCCTGTCGCGCATGCCGACGCCAGGTGAACAGCAGGCTCGGAGCCACCCCATGCCGGCGCGCGATCCCGCAGACCGTCTCACCAGCTTGCAAGGTCTCCTCAACAAGGCGGACCTTCTCGTCGTAACTCCATCGGCGCCGGCGCTCGGCGCCCAATACCTTCACCTGCATAGCGGCATGACCTTAAGGCTAGACTTAAGGTCACATCCTCAGAAAGACGCCCAAACTTCACAAGACGGCCGCCGCCGGAGAGATACGCTCTTACTCACCTCAAGCATTGTGAAGCACGTAAATGATCACACACGATCAAGCCCCTCCTATCTGTTCTACTGTGTACTTTGCAGGAGGCGAGCGAGCGCCCTGTCTGGATCCGGTGGCGACTGACATCCATGCCTCGCGTTACCGTGAGAGCGCTGTTGGTCGTCTGCGTGTTCTTCGCGGCGCTGTGTGTGAAGCTTCGCGCCCTCACTCCTGCCCCGCTCACCGCCCTTCGGCGACCCTGCTGCAGGTGCAGCGGTCACGTCACGCTGCTCGGGAAATGTGAAGATGTGCAATCTACTCGATCACCACCGACGAGCCGGCGATCAGCGCCGTGTTCTGCGGTCAACCCGCTAAGTCGGCGATCTCTTACCGATGCCCGGAAGCTTTCCTGACTACAAAGCGCCGATCGTCCGGACCAGCGCCGACGGCCGCGAGCTCGGAACTGCGCGCTGGGCTGTGCCTCCTCGCAGCATGCGCCAATGGAGGCGACCGGCTGGAAGCCAAGGTAAGCCAGTCGAAGTCAAGGAACTCTTCCCGATGGAGCCGGACGGCGGCACGACGATTATCCGTGACGTGAAAGCAAAGATTGGGCGCGTTGGCTGGGTCCGGAGCCTCGGCGCGTGGTGCCGTTCAACTCGTTCAGCGGCGACATCTGGTTTGCTCTCGACGGTAGCCGGCCACTCGCCCGCTTCGCGGGCATCTGGACGAACTGGACTTCGGTCTGGAAGGTCAACAAAGGCGAGACCACCAACGATCGCTGCGCGTTGGGATCGCCCTTCATGTTGTTCCAGGCGTACTGGATTTGGCCTGGCAGCAGGGGCGGATCGTTGATGCGGAAATTGACCGCCATATCGGTTTTTTCTTGCGGGTCGCCCGGCCCCGGACCCTCGTGCTCACCGACATCGCTACCGGCTGGACGGAGTGCGCTCCTCTGACCGCGCGAACAGACACGGTTGAGCACGGTGCTGACGGAATTGCGCAAACAATTGCCTTTTGCGCTGCTCGGCCTCGATACTGACAATGATACCGTGTTCTGAACGAGACGCTGAAAGCCTACTGCGAGGCGGCCAACATCGTCTTCAGGCGTTGCCGGCCTACCGAATGACCAAGCGTTCGTCGAGAAGAACGGAGCCGTCTTACGCAGAATGGTCGGCTATCGTCGGTTCGAGAGTCTGGAAGCGACCAAGCTGCTGGCTGTGCGGCTGTTCGTGAACTTCTTCCAATCCTCGTTCAAATTGATAGCCAAGCAGCGCGACGGCGCGCGTGTGCGCAAGACATACAGCGCGCCGTCAACACCACACCAGCACTTGGCCGCCGCCTCTCCGAACAAGCTTCTTCGAACGCTTCAACGTCGACTTAGATCCTGGCGCAGCGAGCAAGCGAACGGTTGCTGTTCGTTAGTACGGAGGAAACGCTTCCAGGGTATGAGGTCACAGCACCCCAATGATGTGCCAGGTGCCAGCGGAGGAGGCCGGGGCCCTCCGAAACGCCGGCCATCTCCGCAACCGGCGTCCTCCTCAACCCGAGCCGGGAGCAAAATAAATGAGGCAACCGATCGCACTCGGGAGCATCGATATGTGAGGCAATATGCGCTCCCATCATGATTGTCGCGCCGTCTTCTTCACAGCCAGGGATAAGGGCGTCCCAAACAGCCAAACCGAACGGGCCTTTCCTCCCCTCACTTTGGCCGCCGGCGCCTATGGGATCGGCGGTTCTCTTCGGCATCGGATCAACGCTCCTGTTATCTGCGAAAGTTTCGCGGGTCGATCGGACTCGCCATCCCTGTAAATTTCGCTGCCCTCATCGCACGCGCTGTTGGTGATACCGAGTCGAGACGTTCAACAGCTGGCTGTAACATGATCGGTTGCCGTCAGTCGGAATCCGCAGGCTGGTTTGATCGAAGAAACAATAGGAAGTGGACAACCGAACTGGGCCGTGTACCATAAATTCGGCGTCCTGATGTGAGTTGTGACTACGTCCGCTTTGGTCCTACAACACCAAATTCGTGCGGCAGGCAGTATGTCGCGATGCGCTAGAAGACTGCATTATTCGGCCAACCCTACCGAAGCGCGAAATTGCGGCAGCTATAGCTCAGTGTCGCCGGATCAGCGTTGGCAAACAGGCGCAGGAGACCCGTCCGCACCAGACGCTCGACCTCATCGGAGTTATTGGAAGCAAACAGCCGACGGTTCTCTTCGAAGCTCAGGGCGTTATCCGGCCATTGGGGACCGCCTAGCGCGTGCGCTTTAAGGAATACCGCGACCTCACCCGCTGTGATCGGAAGCTCTGTCCATGGGCCAGGTCGTAGCTCATCTGCGATCGTCGAGAGACTTCCTTCGGCTTCCGTTGGTTCCGCTTGGAACGACAGCGGCACTTCACCTCGGCGTGGATGGGCGAGTCCCAGCAGTGAGCCGACATCAGCAGCGGCGCCGCCGAACGCGCCGGCGACATAGATCGGCTTCCGCTGTGCCAGCGTGAGCATCACTTCCTCGGCGATTCCTGGAAACCGACCCTTGTGTCCGGACCTTGCTCCCGCGACGACGAATCTCGCAACCGAAGCGTCAGTCACTGCAAGTCGCCTGCGAAAATGCTCGAGCGCCGAGCAGAGCCATGGCTCCGATGCCGCGCGCTCGCGTTCCTTATCTGTGAGATGGGGCGCAAACGTCACCCTCAGGCCCAGGCGATCGCGGTCTGCCACGGGTACCACGGCGTCGACCGAGTCGCGTTCCTGCTTGATGTCATCGAGGAAATTTTCCAGCCACGGGTCGGGCTTGCCGCGGCGATGCGCGCGCGGCTCGGCAGGTCGCCGGCGTAACTCCTCCCCGAGAAATTTCATCAGCCAGCCGCCGGGCCCCAAGGCCCAGCGGCCAGCATAAGAAAGCGTCGCGCCTTCGTTCCAGAGCCAGCGCGCGACCGTGCGCCACATATCCTGGACCTCGGCCGTTTCGTCGTACCCGCTGAACGCGATCGATCCGCCGATCAATTTCGCATCCAGTGGACCGCGATCGATGTGCAATCCCAGCAGATGATCCTCGGGCAGGTCCTGCCATTCGAAGCGCCTGTTCTTTCTTATATCGCTCAAATCGACCACGGCGGCAATCGAACGCGCGCCGTGACGATATCGACCGGCCTGCAGCAATGATTTCATGAGATTGGGATCCGGGCGGAACGAACCTGGACTTTTTCCTATCGCACCCCTCAACTCGGCGCGAAACAGGATTGCCCGCCGCAACATCCGAGGCTCCTCGTTTGGTCCGCACAAGTCCAGAAAGCCGCGCAGGCGGCTGATGAAATCGGGCCCCTTCGCTCGCTGAAATTCGGGCAGCCGATCGAATTCAGAGAACTGCCGCATGGTCGGGGCGGTGCCGCCGGCAAAGATGTACACCGCCCGCCGTAATGTAATGACATTGCCGTTGTGCAAGAACTGACCATCCTGCATCGGAGCGAGGAACCATGCGAGCCAGCCATACGGGGCGCCATCCCTGGGAGCATCGAACTCGTCGAAGAAGATGACTGGTACCGCCCTTCGGGCGAAGCTGCCGTTTTTCTTGCCCTTGAACCACGACCATCTGGAAGTCGCCGGCATCGCAGCGTCAGCGTGAGCCTGAGCCTGAGCCAAGACGCCGCTAAGAGCACTCGCGTCAGCGGCTTGGGTGAGATTCACGGTTATTGGCTTCGCGGCCAGCTTAAGTTCCTTCAGGATTTGCTCGACCGCGAATGACTTTCCGCTTCCGGGGGGCCCGAATACAGCAAGCGACAGGGGGCGTCGGGGATCATCCTGCCGAGCGACATACTGCTCGATTAGATCGCGCATTGCGCCCAGATGGGCGCGCTCGGCGTCGGTAAACGGAAAAAGCTCGCCGAATGGGTCTACACCGCTGATTGTGGGTCGTGGTCCATTGTAGTCGGCGGTGACGATTGCGAGCGCCTGATCAAGGGCGGGATCATCCAAAGGAATCGGTGCACTCATGGCCTTCCTCCTCGCACGTGTGCCACCGAGTGTCCTCCAATGGACGGACAAGAATTCTCGATTGCGGACACGCCGGTAATGTATATCTCCATTTGGAGATGCAGACAAATACGTGACGGCTCTCGGAGGGCCGCGGCCCTAAGTCCGCCTTGGCTCACATTCCGCCCTGGGTCGCTCCCATCGCCCGTTCGGGTCACCTTCAGAGAGCAGAACTCGTGGCGCTCTGAAGCTGGGGTCTCGAGCCTTATATCCGAACGCCCCCTCGAGAGGTGGCGGTGCTATGGCTCAGCCAATCCGTCGCATCTGGCGGCGTCATTGCGCAACGTCCGCTCAATCACGGCAGCAACCTGATCGTCGTTGATGGTTCGAGTGCGGCCAGCGCGGGCCCCCTCAAGCAGGCCACCGAGGTGAGCCTTCAAAAATCGGCGGCGCCATTCGCCGATGGTGTGTCCGTGGATGCCGAGTTCGCCCGCTACAGACTTGTTCGGTAATCCGTCCGCCCGCAGGATTGCCGGCATCTCTCACTCAGATAGGACCGGGAATCTCGATCACGACGAACTTGCCTCTCCAGGTACGCCCGCCCGAACGTCGGCTCCCATTATTATAGCCCACGGGTAAAACTCCCCATCGAATGGGCCGCGCCCCGAGTCCCGCCTCTTCGCTCGTTATCGATGAGTGCCGTAACGGTTGCCAGTTCTCGAATTGACATAAGTCCCGCCACGGTGTGATGAGCCGGATCCGCCCAAATAGCTGCCGCCATGACTGGTCGTGTGATGTCCGCCGCCGTAGCTGACGCGCCCTCCATGCCCTCCGCGTGCGTTTGCTTGTCCAAGCACGCCGAGCAGCAACAGACCGGCAGCTATTGCAATCAACTTCATTTTTCGCCCGCCCCTTTCGAATGTGGAAGCGTATCCAAGCGCAGCCGATGCTCGATAACAACCTTTGATATGGCGCAAATGTGCAGCCTTACGCCGGGAACAGCGGGAGCGGAGCCGTTTTCCTGCGCGAGTAAGGCGCTCCCTCGTCCGTGAAACTTCTCGACCTCCAAATGCAGCCGTTTGGTCGTTTGAAAGCCCAATCCAATCGAGCAGAAATACCGCAGATGAAGGGCCCTCTACGCTGATTATCATCATGGCCGCGATGCTAACGTAGGCCCGCTACTTGGTTGGGGCCAACATTGTCATCGCAGGAAATTTCCACCCGGTCGACTGCTGCAGGCGCTTCGGGAAAGACTCTACGTCGTGATCGAGCGTCACCGCGAGCTGTCGGCCGCGCTACGACGGGGCGTTGTCCGTATCGCCGAAGCTCGATTGTTGGGCCGGGTTTGATGCTGCGGACGAAATCAGCACTTCAAAGGAGCCATGCTCTCGCGGACCATGCGAATGTGCTCATCCGGTCAGCGCCAACCGCGATCGCTGGCGTCATTGCTCTGGCCCGTGTCGGCAGCCTACGAGAGTGGGAGCTTCCCGATGATGATGCATGGCATCAGGTGTTCTTAGAAGTGCTGGCAAACGCGATCGATGGAAACCGTCCTGGCGCAGCGATTGGGCGAGACGGCGATTAACATGACGCTCGCCTTCATCTTCCGCGGCATACTTTTCTGGGGAGTCATTGCTGCGCTACTCTATTTCCTGTGGAAGTTGCCCTTCTGAAGCCCGACTATTAGGGGCTCGCCCGAGCCAGTGTCGACGCAATGAGGAGCGGCTGCTTTCAACCACGGTAATCGCCCGCTCCTGGAGCATGGTTGCGATATCAGTTCCGGTCGCTCTGCCCGAAGCTGGTCTGTCTTTTAAATCATCGACCACGAACGCCTTGCGAGCCAGTCATCAAGCTCGCGAGCTGGTCGACATCAGTTCGTCGGCGAACCATACTCAAAAGGCAGTTGTGGGCAGTGCCCCAAACAATGTGCCTGAAGGGCCGGACAAAACGATCGAGCGGCGCGACGGGCTATGTATCAGGATTAACGCGGGGGCAGACCCCCCTTAGACCTCCATCAACTATACGGGGCGGACCAGCGCCCCCTCACTCTTGTAGCATTCGATGTCTGCAAGATAGAATGGCACGATCCTACTTTCACCGTTTGCCAATCGTTGTTCTGAATGGTCTTTAGATTCCGCCGCAGCTTCAAGATCATTCCCGGCGTCCGGCTGAATGTGAGCGGGAGTGGTGCCAGTGTTACGCTCGGGCCGCGCGGCCTGCACTACACTGTTGGCCCAGGTGGTAGGCGCACGACGATAGGTCTGCCGGGATCGGGAGTGTCGTGGACGTCATACCAACCATATGGGGCGGCAAACGCCTCGCCGCCTCCCCTGCCGGACGTACACCAGCCGCCGGTCCCTGATCCGATCGAGGTCAGCCAGGCCACGGTGATCGACAGTGCTCCGATCGATGAGCTAGTCGCCAATTCAACCATCGATATTGCGCAAACTTTGGCGGCCGCCCGATCCAGATGGGGGCGGTACAAGATATTGATCGGGATGCTGACCGCACTCTTTGCCACTGGCGCCCTGATGGTCGCCGGCTCAGCTTTCGCCGTCCCCCCTCTCGCGGCCTTTGTCCTGACGGCCGGCGCGGTTCTGATCGTCGGATCGCTCGCAATCCATGGTCGCCAATCCAGCACCGTGTCGCTCGAGTACGAGCTGTCAGCGGATTTTTCGTCCCGCTTTGAAAGCCTCGCTTCGGCCTTTCACGATTTGGCCAGTTGCGGCGGCATCTGGAACGTTCCTCTTGAGATGCAGGAAGCGGATTGGAAGCGCAATGCTGGTGCCTCGAAGCTGATACGACGGCACCCGATCTCCTTGGGCAGAGACAAGCCGCTCTTGGTCAAAAGCAACGTCGATTTCCTGAAGCTGCCACTTGGAAAAGAGACCTTCTACCTGACGCCTGACGCCATCCTCGTCACTGCCGGCAGGACGATTGCAGCTTTCGCCTACCAGGATGTCCAGTTCGCGTTCCGAAATGCTCGGTTCATCGAGGAAGAGACTCCACCTCGTGACGCCATCGTGGTCGACCAGACTTGGCGTTATGTGAATCGCAAGGGTGGTCCGGACCGGCGCTTCAACAACAATCGGCAGCTACCGATTTGCCTTTACGGTGAGATCGATATGCGCTCCGCAGCCGGCGTGAACGAGCGCATCCAATGTTCGCGCGGAGACGTCGCGGAGAGATTCGTCTCAACTCTCGCGGCAATGTCGGCCTGACGGCGCGACTGGCCGTGTAGGTTTAACTATCCAGGCGGTCACAATCGTGCGGACATGGAAACGGCCTCAGCGGCACCGGGGCGATTATGCGGAGCCGTATCTCGCCTTGGCAATCTTCGCATCGCCCAGCCTTACAATGTCGTACGGCGGGCGAAGCGCTCGCCTTTCAGTTTGCCTTTGCCTGGGTCTCACCGGTTGCCTTGAGTCTGCTTTCTCCAGCCGCTGCTCGAAGAACGGTAATGCTTTCTCCCTTCACCCAGACTGGGAGGCTCTCGCGCCTGCGCGCTCCATTTCTTGCTCTGACTGCGAGTTCGGGGATGGGATTTTCCTCGCTAGTGTTCACAAGGTCCGGAGCTATCGTTCGATTGTCGAAGGTGAGATAGACATCTTCCGAAAAACGGCGGATCGCACCGTAAACCTTTGATAGCCAAGTTCCGCCTTCGAAGACGAGACGATCGCCTAGGGACCGCCTCGTCTGCGCTGCCCTTGCCGCGCTTCGTTCAGCGCAAGCCGCTCAAGAGCGGCGGCTGGGGCTATTTCTTTCACGTGCCGTCTTGAGCGCGGAAGGCAGGATGCACTATCCAGAACGTGCCGCTCGGCACGGACTACAACGGCGCCGTATGTCGGGCTGAAACGATCCTCTTGCCGCCTCGATGCGTGGCGCACTAGTCTAGCGCCCAGACCCGGCATGGCTGAGAAGCCGCCAACCACGCTTAAGATGATTTGCCCGGAAAGAGCGGGCTTTGCAGGAGCAATGATGGAGGGCAGGATCGGCCCGGTACCCGATAGCTGCGGACCCGATCGGAATCTGCCCGATTGAACGCGAGGCGCTTAAATAACGTGCGCCTTGTTATGGCGTAGGACGAAGTGGACGCGACACCCCGACGTTAAATGAACCGAAGGAAACAGCGAGATCGTCCCATCGGCTTCCGCTCGGAACTTCCATGCTGGAGGCATCGCCTCTGACACACTGATCCGCCTCACTTCCCCACAGTCATCCGGACAGTTCATGAGAAGCCACTTTGCACCCGAGGTACCTTTGACCAAGACGATCGCATTGCTTGATAGCAACGGCGTGGCATCCGCCTGAGAGTTGACCCAATGGACAGGGCCGTACTGCACGACGTTGCGATAGACATGTGTCCGCGAAGGAGGCGCGCCGATATCGGGTGCCGGCGTGGACGGCGGCGCCTTTCCAAAAGAACGCAATCCATTGCAGCAAAGCCGTCAGGAGGCGCATAGACAAGCCTCTGCATTCAAGATCAGGTTGGCGGCGAGGCGATAGGCATCGGAATTTTTCTTACGCGCCCGCCACAGAAGATGAGCGGCCACCATCAGCTGATCACCGACGTTTGGGCCCATCTGCATTCTGACCTGGCAAATCGCATCGCCAGAGCAAAAAAATAGTCCCGCGTGCCGTCCGAACTAGAGTGAGAGGCCCATGCCCATACGAGATCTCCGCGCCCATCCCCGCCCTCATGCCCCAAGGTCAGCCCAGACCGACTGGGTCTCGTCTGCCTCGAGTCCGGCGCCATTGCACCGAATGCTCCAGCAAGGGCGCCGCAAAGGTTGCGAGCGATACGTTGATAGCAAGGGTGCGGATCTTTACGGCCGCAGCAAAATTGCGGGGATCAGATGCATTGGGGCTTACCGGGACTGTGAGGCTAAAGAGTCGCCTTCGATCGAGTCGGCTTCCAAAGGGCTCTCAGGCCACAAACAATAGTTCACCGCCCACGGCGGGATGAACTGTGCATTCACATGTCTTGCAACATGATGGCCATCAACATTTTCGAGGCGGAGAATCAACCGCGGTCCGAAATCAATCGAGCTGTTGTCGAAAACGAAGGACTCATCGACAATTCTCATCGCTTCGCGCAGACTGTTCATCGTGCGGTGCCAACGATCAACGATCTTATTCCTCGGCACGTCGTGTCCGCCCAATTCGACACGTGCAGCAACGCGAGCGATGTTGGTGGTCGGGTCGTCGGTCCCAACAAAAAACATCGAAGTCTTGAACCCAGCAGCATTAGCTCGACCCAAGATGGCGAGCTTACTTGGATGGGACATCACGGTTTCGAAGCTAAAGCTGGCGCGGTCATGGATGCAGCGCTCCCGGAGCGTATCAGCTTCCGATTGCGCCGCTCGTACCCGATCATCGTATGTGCCCTCAAGAGTTTTCGCGATGTCATCGGGGTTTATGTAGACGCCAAAATCAATGCCCTTATCGCGCAAATACTGCGTGAGCGTGGTCTTGCCCGATCCGTTCGGCCCAGCAACCATGAGCAAGAAAGGGCGCGACAAAAGAAACCTCAGATCAAGCTAGCTCATCGCGGAACGGCCGCAGGCCTATGCGACAGCTCGGATTAGCGATGACGCGTAAGCTTCGATTTCAGCTCGAACTTCAGCGTCAACCTTAGCTTCAAACTTGGCAAAATTCTTCTGGAACATACCGACCAGCGCACGGGCGGTCTTGTCGAACTCGTCCTTGTCCTTCCAGGTATTGACTGGGTTGAGGATCTCGGCCGGCACGCCCGGCAGCGCAGTCGGGACTGCAAAGCCAAAATATTTGTCAGTGCGGAATTCGACGTCGAGGAGCGAGCCGTCGAGCGCGGCGGTGACCAGTGCGCGCGTCAACTGAATTGGCATACGGCTTCCCGCGCCATACTTGCCGCCCGTCCACCCGGTGTTAACGAGCCAACAGTCGACACTGTGCTTAGCTATTAGCTCGCGCAACATGTTGCCGTATACGGAGGGATCTAAAGGTAAGAACGGCGAGCCAAAGCAGGTCGAGAATTCCGGCTGCGGCTCGTTGCCGAGACCGCGCTCGGTGCCCGCAACCTTGGCTGTGTAGCCGGAGAGGAAGTGATACATCGCCTGCGCCGGCGAGAGTTTTGCGATCGGCGGCAGCACGCCGAAGGCATCAGCTGAAAGCATCACCAAATTTCGCGGGTGAGGAGCACGGCCGGTGCGTGAGGCGTTCGGGATGAAGTGGAGCGGGTAGGCCGAACGCGTGTTCTCGGTCTTGGAGCCGTCCTCGAAATCCACCACGCGGGTATCTTCGTCGAGCACGCAGTTCTCGAGAACCGCCCCGAAGCGGGTCGAGGCCGCGTAGATCTCGGGTTCGTCTTCCTGCGACAGCTTGATGCACTTGGCGTAGCAGCCGCCTTCGAAATTGAAGACGCCGTTCGGGCCCCAGCCATGCTCGTCATCGCCGATCAGCGTACGGTTGGGATCGGCCGACAGCGTGGTCTTGCCGGTGCCGGACAGGCCGAAGAAGATCGCCGCGTCGCCCTTGGCGCCGACATTGGCCGAGCAATGCATCGGCATCACGCCGCG
>NZ_FOUS01000004.1 GCF_900114915.1 Bradyrhizobium sp. Rc3b | reverse complement strand
CCGATCAGCTTCTCGAACCGGTACCACTTGACCAGGCCAGCCAACCGATCCAGCGCCGCATTGGCGCCGGCGCCCTTCGGCATCAGCGCTTCCACAAAGCTCGGCTGTCCTGTCCGCTTCACCGCCATCGTCATTCCCCCAAGGCTTTGCCCTAGGGAATCACAACTGGCGGATTACGCAACAGGCCCCTTGCGGGAGAAGGTGGCGCGAAGCGCCGGATGAGGGGTTGCATCCGCGCACTCAAATGAGAATTGGACTCGCGGAAAGAGACCCCTCACCCGTCTCGCCGCTTCGCGGCGAGCCACCCTCCCCCACAGGGGGAGAGGGGGAGACGCGCGCCAGCGATGTTCAACATATTAACCGCCAAAGGCGCTCCTCAGGGTTTGCCTGCATTGTAGCATTGCGGCCGCGTGGCTTGTGCGGCGACGGCAATCCGGCGCAAGCTTTCGTCCAACGCCAATGACGATTGCTCCGCCCGCGCCAAAGACCGCCAATCCGGCCAGTTGGCTCAACAACCAGCCTTATCTGTTGCTCAGCCTGAGCTCGCTGTTCTGGGCCGGCAACATCGTGCTGGCGCGTCATGTCGGCGCGCATGTGCCGCCGCTGACGGTGACCACGATCCGCTGGTTCGGCGTTTTCCTGATCCTGTTGCCGTTCGCCTGGCCGCATCTGAAGCGCGACTGGCCCGACTTGCGCAACAGCCTGCCGCTGATGCTGTTCCTGTCGCTGGTGGGCTTCGCCTTCAACAACGCGATCTCGTACTGGGCGATGCAATACACGGAGGCGCTGAACGCGCTGCTGATCCAGTCGGCAGGTCCCCTGTTCGTGGCGCTGTGGTCGCTGGTGCTGTTCGGCGTGCGGCTGACGGGTGGGCAATTCGCCGGCATCGCGATCTCGCTTCTCGGCGTGCTGATCATCATTCTGCGCGGCGATCTCGCCGCGCTCGCGAGCATCAGCTTCAACAGGGGCGACATCATGTTCGCCTCCTCGCTGGTGGCGTTCGGGATCTACTCGGCCTTCATCCGGCGCCGGCCCAAGATCCACCAGCTGTCCTTCCTGTCCTTCACCACCTGCTGCGGCGCGACGATGCTGCTGCCGACCGCGATCTGGGAGGCGGCAAGCGGCCGCGTGCTGCAATTCGACGGAACGACGCTGGCGACGCTGGGCTACATCCTGATCTTTCCCTCGACGCTGGCCTATCTCTTCTTCAACCGCGGCGTCGCGCTGATCGGCCCGAATCGGGCCGCGCCGTTCTTCCATCTGGTGCCGGTGTTCGGCTCGGCGATGGCGATCCTGCTGCTCGGCGAAAAGCTGCAGCCGTTCCACCTGATCGGCTACGCGCTGGTGCTCGCCGGCGTCGTGATCGCCTCACGCCAGGGCTCCGCGGTGAAGTAATTCCGCGACGCGGAGACAAGGCGACAAACTCGCGCCTTCCGATTTCGACGAGGAGGCGCTAGGTTCCCCGCCAACCAAAAAGAGGGAACGTTCAAACATGCTTTCAGGGCTGATTCGAAACCTGCGTGCCGCCGGAGCGGCCGCATTGTGCCTCGCCGCCGCATCCACGGCCCAGGCCGACAATTATCCGAGCCGCAACATCACGCTGGTTTTGCCGTTCGCGGCCGGCAGCGGCACTGACACGACGACACGGCTGATCTCGCAGCATCTGTCGCAGGCGCTCGGCGTCGGCATCGTGATCGAGAACAAGGCGGGCGCCAACGGCATGCTCGCCGCAAGCTATGTCGCGAAGGCCGCCCCCGACGGCTACACGCTGCTGGTGACGACCAACACCACGCATTCCGCCAATCCCTATCTGCTCAAGAACCTCACCTACGATCCGGTCAAGGACTTCACGCCGATCGCGCGCACCGGCGACCTGCCCTTCATGCTGGTCGTCAATCCGGAAGTGCCGGCCAAGACCGTCGGCGAGCTGGTCGCCTACGGCAAGGCCAATCCGGGCAAGCTGAGCTACGCCTCGGGATCGTCCTCCGCGATCGTCTCGGGTGCGACCTTTGCGCACAATGCCGGGCTCGATCTGCTGCATGTGCCCTACAAGAGCTCGCCGCCGGCGCTCAACGACGTCATGGGCGGCCGCGTCTCGATGATGTTCGTCGACATCCTGACCGGCCTTCCCCACGTCAACGGCAACGCGCTGCGCGCGCTTGCCGTCACCACCAAGGACCGCTCGCCGCTGGTGCCGAATCTGCCCTCGATGCAGGAGGCCGGCGTGCCTGATTTCGACATCTCGTCCTGGCAGGGCTATTTCGGCCCCGCCGGCATGCCGAAGGAGATCGTGACCCGGCTCAACGCCGAGATCCGGAAGATCGTCGAGAAGCCGGAGATCAAGGCCCAGCTCGCCACGCTCGGCATGGACGCGTTCTCGGGCACGCCGGAGCAGCTCGGCACGTTCGTGAACGAACAACTCGTGCTGTGGGAGAAGCTGATCACGAACGCGAAGATCGAGAAGCAGTAGGACGGTCTCGTGTCCCGGACGCGGCGCTGAGCCGGGACACGGCTCTCGTAGGGTGGGCAAAGCGAAGCGTGCCCACGAGTGTCAGCGAACTAAAAAGAAAGGTGGGCACGGCGCTTGCGCGCCTTTGCCCACCCTACGAATTCAGTGCAAGAATCTACGCCGCGCGCACCTTGGCGAGGAAGCCGTCGACGGCGCTGCGCAGCGCGCCGGACTGATTGTCCAGCTCGCGGGCGTTGGAGAGCACGTCGGCGGCCGCGGTGCCGGTCGCTTCCGCTGCGGAGGTGACGCTGCCGATATGGGCGTTGATCTCGCTGGAGCCGGCCGCGACCGACTGGATGTTGCGGGCGATCTCGCGGGTCGCCTCGCCCTGCTGCTCGATCGAGGCGGAAATGCCGGCGGTGATCTCGCTCATCTCGGCGATAGTCTGGGTGATGCCGGAGATGGCCGTGACCGCGTCGCTGGTCGAGGTCTGCATCGCCGCGACCTGCGCGGAGATCTCCTCGGTCGCCTTGGCGGTCTGGTTGGCGAGCGCCTTGACCTCGGAGGCGACGACCGCGAATCCGCGGCCGGATTCACCGGCGCGTGCCGCCTCGATGGTGGCGTTGAGCGCGAGCAGATTGGTCTGCGCGGCGATCGAATGGATCAGCTTGACGACTTCGCCGATCTTCTCGGCGCCGGTCGAAAGCACCTGCACGGTGGCGTTGGTACGCTCGGCGTCGCTGACGGCGCGGCTGGCGACTTCGGTCGAGCGCGTGACCTGGCGGGAGATTTCCGCAACCGAGCTCGACAGCTCTTCGGCGGCCGCCGCGACGGTGCCGACATTGCCGGAGGCTTTTTGCGAGGCAGCGCCGACCGTCGCCGCGCGCGAGGAGGCGTCGCTGGCGGTCGCGGTCATCGACTGCGCCGTCGTCTGCATGCCGGCCGCGGCCGAGGAGACCGAGCGGACGATGCCGTTGACGCTGCGTTCGAAGTCGCTGGCGATGCCCTCCATCGCGCTGCGACGTTCGGCCGCGACGCGCTCCTTGGCATCGGCTTCGGTCCTTTCGAGGTCGCGGATGCGGACCGCGTTGTCCTTGAAGATCTGGACGGTGGAGGCCATCGCGCCGACCTCGTCGCCGCGGCCAACGCCGGGTATGTCGCCCTCGAGCTTGCCGTCGGCGAGATCCTTCATGCGGGCGCCGAGCAGCGCCAGCGGGCGGCTGATGCCGCGGCCGATCAGCCAGGCAACGCTGCCGGCGACAACGAAAATGCCGAGCATGGCAAAGCCGAGCAGCCAATAGACCGGGCCCATCTTGGCGTCGATGTCGTCGAGATAAGCGCCGGTGCCGAGATACATGTCGAAGCCGGGCACCGCCACCGCGTAGCCGATCTTGCGGATCGGCGTCGGCTGACCGGGCTTCATATATTCATAATGCAGCAGGATCGAACCGTTGGCCTTGACGCCGTCCATCAGCTCGACGGACAGCTTGCGGCCGTTGGTCACGACATCCATGCGATTGGTGCCGATCTGCTTGGGATCCGGCGCGAGCTGCGTGATGCCTTCGTACGATGTACCGAACAGATAGCCCGCGCCGTTGTCGTAGGTCATCGAATTGCCGTAGCGGCGAAGCTCGGCCATGGCCGCGTCCTTCGTCAGCTCGCCGGCGTCGACGCGCTTCTTCAGAGCGCCCGCATAGTTGCGTGCCAGCTCGACGATCGCCTTGGCCTGATCGATGCGCGCATTCACCATCTCGCGCTTCATCAGATAGCCGGCGAGGACGCCGGAGATGCACAGGCCGAACAAGGTGACGCCGACAAGGATGCCGAGCTTCGGGGCGATCTTCAGATTGCTCAACTTCACGATTAGCTCCGGCAATAATGGGATATGGGCGCGCGACAGATCGATCGAAATCGAAACAACTTTTAGGGAGAGAGCCTTAGCAAGTTACTTACGTGCCTCCGTAGAAGCCCGGACGCAGCCGCAAAAAGCGGCAATTTATCCCCGCACCGGCAACCGACGATTGTACGCGACCGCTCCGATTTCGCGTAAAAGACGCAAAGGCCCGCCCGCGGAGGCGGGTCACAACAAGAACCGACAAACCAAATCGGGAGCGAGAAAATGCCGAAATACAGGGTGGTGACGCCGAAGGGCGCGAGCTTCACGGTCGCGGGCAGCGACTATTCCTTTGAGCGCGAGGCGCTCGATCCGATCGACGCCGAGATCATCGAGGCTCCCGCCGACGAGGCCGGCTTCATCGCCGCAGCAAAGACCGCGGACGCCATCTATGCCAAGGGCATCCCGATCACCAAGACCATCATCGACAGCTTGCAGACCTGCAAGGTCATCACGCTCGGCTCAGTCGGCGTCGACAGCGTCGACGTCAAGGCTGCCACCGCGCGCGGCATTCCCGTCACCAACATTCCGGACACCTTCATCGAAGAGGTCGCCGATCACGCCATGATGCTGCTGCTCGCCGGCTTCCGCCGCCTGATCGAGCAGGACCGCATGGTGCGTGACGGCCGCTGGGCGGAGGGCCGGCCAGCGCTGCTCAAGGTCCCGAGGCTGATGGGCCAGACGCTCGGCTTCGTCTCGTTCGGCCGCGTCGCGCGTGCAGTTGCGAAACGCGCGGCGCCGTTCGGCCTGCGCATGATGGCCTACGATCCCTTCATCCAGGAAACGCTGATGTACGACCACGGCGTGATCCCGGCGACGCTGAACGAGGTGCTGTCGCAATCCGACTTCGTCTCGATGCATGCCCCGGCAAGGCCCGAGGTGCATCACATGCTGACCGAGAAGCACTTTCGGCAGATGAAGAAGGGTTCGATCTTCATCAATACCGGGCGCGGCGCAACCGTGGACGAGGAGAGCCTGATCAAGGCGCTGCAGGAGGGCTGGATCGCGCACGCCGCGCTCGACGTGCTGGAGAAGGAACCGCCCTCGCACAACAATCCCCTGCTCGGCATGGAGAACGTGACGCTGACCGCCCACGTCGCCTCGGCCTCGGCACGGTTTGACGAGGCACGCAAGCGCCGCGTGGGCTACGAATTGTCACTGGTGCTTCAGGGCATGTGGCCGGTAAGCTGCGTCAATCCGTCGGTGCTGCAAGACACCACGCTCCGCCGCTGGCAACCCGTCAGCATGGATCGCGGGCCGAACAGCTAGGCGGCCGGCGCCCGAGGCGCCAACGACCGAACGGCCCTTCACCGGCGATCAACGCCGGGAAGGGAACATCATAGGGAGGTACTGATGAGGAACGACATCACACGTCGTGATGCCTTGGCGCTGGGCCTATCCGCTGCAACGCTCGCGGCCACCGGTGCTGCAGCGCAAACAACATCATCGACAATCAAGGCCGCCGACGTGGCGGCACCCAAGCTCGAGATCGAGAAGGGCGCATCGCTGCGCATGCTGCGCCCGGTGCGCTTCGTCCAGGCCGACGAGGACGTGTTCCGTGCCAATGCAGCAAAGTTCACCAAGGAGACCGGCGTCGAGGTCAAGGTCGATTTCGTCGGCTGGGAGGACATCAACCAGCAGACCGCGGTGACCTCGAACTCCGGCGCCGGCCCCGACATCATCATCGGCTTCTCCGACGCCCCCCACATCTACGTCGACAAGCTGATCGAGCTGACCGACGTCGCCGATTATGTCGGCAAGCGCTATGGCGGCTGGCTGCCGCTTGCGCAGCGCTACGGCAAGAAGAACAAGAGCGACGCCTGGATCGGCCTGCCGTTCGGTGCAACTGCGGGGCCCCTGATCTACCGCAAGTCGATCCTGCAATCGGTCGGCTTCGACAAGGTGCCGGAAGACCATGCCGGAATCATCGACCTGTGCCAGAAGCTGCACAAGGCCGGCAAGCCGGCCGGCTTCGCGCTCGGCAACGCCAAGGGCGATGGCAACGGCTTCGCCAATTGGTCGCTGTGGTCGCACAATGCTTCCCTGCTCGACGAGGAAGGCAATGTCGTCATCAACAGCAAGGAGACCATCGCGGCGCTGAACTGGGTCAAGCAGGTCTACCCGACCTTCATCGCCGGCACGCCGTCGTGGAACGACGTCAGCAACAACCGCGCCTATTCCTCGCAGGAGATCTCCCTGACCGCCAACGGCGTCTCGCTGTACTTCTCGCTCAAGAACGACCCGGCGACCAAGGCGATCGCCGAGGACAGCGAGCATCAGCTGCTGCCCAAGGGCCTGGCCAAGGTCTCTCCGATGGCGGGCCTGACCCTCAATGCCATGGTGTTCAAGCACAGCCCGTACCCCAACGCCGCAAAGGCCTTCCTGCAATACATGCTGGAAAAGGACCAGTACGAGCCCTGGCTCAACGCCAACTCCGGCTACTGGTCGCAGCCGCTCGCCGCCTATGCCGAGGCCGCGGTGTGGTCGCAGGATCCCAAGGTGAAGCTGTTCAAGGACACGATGAACAGCACTTACTATGACGGCTACAAGGGCCCGATCTCGACGGCGACCGGAGCCGTCAGCGCCGACTACGTGCTCATTCAGATGTGCGCGTCCGTTGCGACCGGTGCGGCCACGCCAGAGGCCGCCGCCGCGGAAGCCGAGCAGCGCTGCAAGCGGTATTTCCGGCGGCAGCGGTAACGCGCGACGATAGAACCGTCGTCATTGCGAGGAGCACTTGCGACGAAGCAATCCAGACTGCAGCCGTGGCGACAGACTGGATTGCTTCGCTTCGCTCGCAATGACGATGTAGTGACGTTCAACGATAGGACAACACATTAATGTCCGTGACGACAGTCTCCTCTCCCGCACTTGCCCAGCGGCAACCGAACTGGCTGGTGCGGCTGTTCGACTACAAGCCGTTCCTGATCGTGATGTGCCTGGCGCCCGCGATCGGGCTGCTCTCGGTGTTCCTGACCTACCCGCTCGGCCTCGGCATCTGGCTCGCCTTCACTGACACCACGATCGGCCGTCGCGGCGTCTTCGTGGGCCTGGAGAATTTCCAGTATCTGCTCACCGATCCCCTGTGGTGGAACGCAGTGTTCTACAGCGTGGTCTATACGGGCATCGCCACCTTCGGGAAGTTCGCGCTCGGCTTCTGGCTCGCGCTGCTGCTCAACAACCATTTTCCGTTCAAGAGCATCCTGCGTGCGATCATCCTCTTGCCCTGGATCGTCCCGACCGTGCTCTCGGCGCTGGCGTTCTGGTGGATCTACGATCCGCAATTCTCGATCATCTCCTATTTGCTGGTCGACGTGCTGCACTGGCGGTCGGGCAATGTCGACTTCCTCGGCTCGCCCTGGCCGGCGCGCTTCTCGCTGATCGCCGCCAACATCTGGCGCGGCATTCCCTTCGTCGCGATCTCGCTGCTGGCGGGTCTGCAGACCATCTCACCCTCGCTCTACGAGGCCGCGATGCTCGACGGCGCCAGCGCCTGGCAGCGTTTCCGCTACATCACCTTCCCGATGATGATGCCGATCCTCGCCATCGTCATGACATTCTCGATCATCTTCACCTTCACCGACTTCCAGCTGGTCTACGCCATCACCCGCGGCGGACCCGTCAACTCGACCCATCTGCTGGCGACGCTGGCGTTTCAGCGCGGCATCGCCGGCGGCGAGCTCGGCGAAGGTGCGGCGATCGCGGTGTCGATGATCCCGTTCCTGATATTCGCGACGCTGTTCTCCTATTTCGGCCTGGCGCGCCGCAAATGGCAGCAGGGAGAGGCCAATGACTGACACCGTCGCGCAAAGCTCCGCCGTCGCCGACGCGAAAGCGGCACCCGACACCATGGCCTGGGATTCCGGGCTGCGGCGGCTGATGATGATCTATCTGCCGCTCGGCTGCTTCGTGCTGATCCTGCTGTTCCCATTTTACTGGATGGCGATCACCTCGTTCAAGCCGAACGCGGAGCTGATGAACTACAAGGATCACAATCCGTTCTGGATCTCCTCGCCGACGCTTGCCCACATCAAGCATCTGCTGTTCGACACTGCCTATCCGCGCTGGCTCAAGACGACGATGCTGGTGGCGATCGGCTCGACCACGCTGTCCCTGATCGCGAGCACGCTTGCCGCCTATGCAATCGAGCGCTTGCGCTTCCGCGGCAGTCCTTATGTGGGCCTTGGCATTTATCTCGCCTATCTCGTGCCGCCGTCGATCCTGTTCATTCCGCTCGCCACCGTCGTGGTGCAGTTCGGCCTGTTCGACTCGCCGCTGGCGCTGGTCCTGGTCTATCCGACCTTCCTGGTGCCGTTCTGCACCTGGCTGCTGATCGGCTACTTCAAGTCGATCCCCTATGAGCTCGAGGAATGCGCGCTGGTGGACGGCGCAACACGCCTCCAGATCCTGCGGCGGATCACGCTGCCGCTGGCGGTGCCTGGGCTGATCTCGGCCGGCATCTTCTCCTTCACGCTGTCCTGGAACGAGTTCATCTACGCGCTCGCCTTTATCCAGAGCGGCGCCAACAAGACCGTGCCGGTTGCGATCCTGACCGAGCTCGTCACCGGCGACGTCTATCAGTGGGGTGCGCTGATGGCTGGCTCGCTGCTGGGATCGCTGCCGGTCGCGATCTTCTACTCGCTGTTCGTGGACTACTACGTGTCCTCGCTGACCGGCGCGGTAAAGGAGTAGATCGCGGCTGCGGCGTTTGGCCCGGTTTCACAAAACTGCAACACGCTGACAGCATAAGGCGTGCGTCCGCCAACAGGAGACGCACATGCGCGCGACTTTTTTCAGCACCGTCGCAACGATCATTCTCGCCGCGAGCCCAGCGCTCGCGCAGAGCGAAGGTGAATTCCCCGCCAAGCTCGCCGGCCACGTGGTGATGCCGGCCGCAACGTTCATCGACGCCCCCGCCGACGCCCCCGCCGATCTCAAGACTTCGGGGAAATACACCACCGGCAAGCGGGTCGACGCGCTCGGCACCGTGATGGGCAAGTCCTATGAGCGCGCGACCGGCGTGTCGCTGCCGTTCAAGGGCCAGCCGCTGCAGGGCCATTCCGGCATCAAGACCATGCCCGATGGCAGCTTCTGGGTCATCACCGACAACGGCATGGGCGCGCGCGCCAACTCGCCGGATTCGATGCTGTATTTGAACCGCTACAAGATGGATTGGGCGAGCGGCAAGATCGATCGTCAGGAGACGATCTTCCTGCACGACCCCGACAAAAAGGTCCCGTTCCGCATCGTGCACGAGGACACCGAGAGGCGCTATCTCACCGGCTCCGACTTCGACACCGAAGGCTTCCAGATCATCGGCGATACCTTCTGGATCGGCGACGAGTTCGGCCCCTACATCCTGAAGGCCGACAAGTCAGGCAAGATCCTGGCCGTGTTCGATACGGTTGCCGACGGCAAGCCGGTGCGGTCGCCGGACAATTGGGCCGTGGCAACGCCGGGCGCGCCGGGCGCAACCTACACCAACGTCAACCTCCGCCGCTCCAAGGGCTATGAGGGCTTTGCGTCCTCCAAGGACGGCAAATTCCTCTACGGCCTGCTCGAGGGACCGCTGTGGGATGCTGAGAAAAAGGACTGGGAGAAGGTCGACGGCAAGGAAGCCTCCCGCATCCTCGAATTCGACGTCGCCGCGGAAAAATTCACCGGCCGCTACTGGCAGTATGTGTTCGAGCAGAACGGCAACGCCATCGGCGATTTCAACATGATCGATCAGGCCTCCGGCCTCATCATCGAGCGCGACAACGGCGAAGGCACCGCCGACAAGGCCTGCCCGCAAGGCACCCGCGGCGAGACCTGTTTTCCGGATCTCGCCAAGTTCAAGCGCATCTACAAGATCGAGCTCACCGAAGCCAATGTCGGCAAGCCCGTGCGCAAGATCGGCTATATCGACCTGATGAAGATCAGGGATCCCGACAAGAAGGCGAGGAAGCCGCTCAACGACGGCGTCTACACCTTCCCGTTCTTCACCATCGAGAACGTCGATCGCGTCGACGACACCCACATCATCGTCGGCAACGACAACAATCTGCCGTTCTCCTCCAGCCGCGATCCCAACAAGGCCGACGACGACGAGTTCATGCTGCTCGAAGTCGCGGACTTCCTGAAGGCGAAATAGGCTGACGCTATGCTCCTCTCCCGCTTCGCGCGGGGGAGGAGTTCGTCGCAAATCAATTACCAAACGCGACGCCCACGTTGATGGGAATCGTCGCATAATTGATTTCGGACGGCACCGGCGGGAATGGCTGGGCCTGACGCACCATGGCCATGGCCTGGGCATCGAGCACCGCCACACCCGAAGAGCCCCCGAGGCGGCTGGACAGCACCTGACCGCCACGGCCGAGCGTGAAGCTCAGCTTGACCACGCCCCTCTGACCATTCGCACTCGTCGGATACTGGTGGAAGCGCATGAGGTGCGCGCGCACGCGCTGATAATAGGTTGCCATCGCCGAAGCAACTGAGCCGGCACTCACGGCGGATGCCAGCGGAGCCTGGCGCTCGGCACGTGGCGGCGCGCTGGTGCGCGGCGCGGGCGGCGCATCCGACGGCTTCCGAGCATCGGGACGTACCACCCGAGGCTTTGCCGGTGCCGGCTTCTCCACGGGCGCGACTTGCACCGGCTCGGGCTTCGGCGGAGCCGGCTCCAGCTTCTGCTCCGGCGGCGCAACCACGTCCGGCTTTTCCTGCGGCGGCGTCGGCGCGATCGTCTCTTCAACGGCCTGCTGCTGCATCGGCTCCGGCGGCGACGCATCCGCCTGCTCCATCACGGGGCCCGGCGCGATATCGAGCGGTGTCGACGGCGGCGCCGATGTCTCCGGCGTCATGTCGATGAGGATCGCCGGCATGTTGACACCTTGCTCGGGCTGCGACCTGATCCAATTCATCGCCAGCAGTGCGGCGGCGATGTGCAACGCCACGATCACCGCCGCCGATGCGCCCCAGCGCGCGGTCTCGCGCTCTCGAAGCGGCTCATGCAGGGCAAAGGCGTTTGCGGCCATCAGTTGCGTCCGTCGAGGCCGACGAGGGCGACCTTGAGGTAGCCGGCGTTACGCAGGGTGTTCATCACCTCCATCAGGTCGCCGTAGGAGACGGCCTTGTCGGCGCGCAGGTAAATGCGCTCGTCCTTACGGCCTTTGATGACGGCATCGAGGGCGGCGGCGAGACCGTCGCGGGCCATCGTGTCCTCGCCAACGGCAATTGTGAGATCCGGCTTCACCGTCACGAAGGTCGGCTTGTCCGGCCGCGGCGCCGGCTCGGCTGCGGTCGCGGGCAGCTCGACACCGATATCGACGGTGGCGAGTGGGGCTGCCACCATGAAGATGATCAGCAGCACCAGCATCACGTCGATGAACGGCGTGACGTTGATCTCGTTGACGACGTCGAGATCATCCGGGTCACCGCGCTTGAGCGGAGATCCCCCGCGCGCGCCGAGCTTCGCAGCCATGAGCCTACTCCGCCGCCCGCGCCAGGCGGAACTCCCTGTGGTCGCGCTGACGGCTGACCAGCAGCATCAGCTGCGCCGAGGCATCGCCGAGCAGCGCGCGGTAATTGGCGATACCGCGGACCAGATGATTGTAGATCACCACCGCCGGGATCGCCGCGACGAGGCCGAGCGCGGTGGCGAGCAGCGCCTCCGCGATGCCCGGCGCGACCACCGCGAGGCTGGTGGTGTGGCTCTCGGAGATGCCGATGAAGGCGTTCATGATGCCCCAGACGGTACCGAACAGGCCGACGAAAGGCGCAGTGGCGCCGATGGTCGCGAGCACGCCGGTGCCGCGCGCGATCTGTCTGGACATTGCCGCCTCCACCCGCTCGAGCCGCAGCGCCACCCGCTCCTGGAGGCCGTCGTCGAGGATGCCGCCGGAGAGCTCGGCTTCCCTGGCGCAGGACTGGATCAGCTGGGCGACGGCGTCGCGCGCGTCACCGGCCCGTGACGATATCTCGGCCAGCGTCATGTTGCCTTCGAGCGCGCGCGTCCGCCGCAAGGCGAGTGCACCCTTGCGACGCAGCTCGATGGTCTTGGCGAGCCACACCGTCCATGTCACCAGCGAGGCGACGGCGAGCCCGATCATCACCGTCTTCACGATGATGTCGGCGCTGACGAACATGCCCCAGGGCGACAGATTGCGCGGTAACAGGGCTTCGTCGATCGCGAAGGCCGGTGTCGGCGCCAGCGCGATTGCAACGACCATTTGCCGAAGCCTGGACTTGCCTTGCATCCTGATCTCCCGACAACAAAAGAAAGCTACGCAGCCGGCTGCGCCGCGATCCGGGCCGCGAGCTGCCGGAACCGCGCCAGCTGATCAGCCCGCAGCGCCCTTGTCTCGTCGCGACCGACGAAGACCTTGAACATGATGCCGCCGTCGGCGTTCACGAACGCGACGAAGGCCGACGACTTGCCCATGAACGGGCGCTCGACGAAGGCGACGCCCGCGCAGCGCTCGTGGCGAAGATGGCCGTGCAGACCCTTCGGCTGCATCAGGTTGAAGTAGCCGCGGCCGATCTCGCCCGCGGGAATGGCGCCCGTGAACTCGAATATCGCGTCATCGGTGTGCACGATCAGCGTGACCTCGCCCCACTCCGCGATGTCCTGCATGGCGGCGGCAAAATGCGCGCCGCCGCCAATATGCACCATGGAGGATGGCAGCGCCTCGATCACGCTGCGCGGGGTGACCTTGCGCTGGCGCGCAACGTCCTCGATCACCGCGCTCGGATTGTCGGCCATATGGGCCCTGAGATCGGCAAGATCGGTGCTCAACATGTCCGGCTCCTCTGCCATTGCAATCTAGGCGGCCGCGGCCTTGCGCTCGCTCTGGATCACCTCAAAGCCTTCGAACTTGGGATGGCCGAGATACAGGCTCTCGCCGGTCGAGTTGTCGGCGCGGGCATGGGCACGACGAAACTGGTCCGAGCGCGTCCAGGCCTCGAACGCCGCCTTGTCGACCCAGGTGGTGTGCGACGAATAGAGCGTGTGGTCGTCGGCCTCAGGGCCCTTCAGCAGGTGAAACTCGACGAAGCCCGGCACGCTGCCAAGATAGGATTCACGGGTGGCCCAGACGGTTTCGAACGCGGTCTCCGCGCCCTTCTTCACCTGGAAACGATTCATGGCGATGAACATCAAAGTCTCTCCTTCTGATCAAAACGAAACACGCCGAAGCCGCGCTGGAGCATCAGCGCGGCCCGGCGGAGATGTGGTGCTGCGAAGCTGGCGGCTACGCACCTCCAAAGTGAATCTTCATGCCGGCCTTGTAGACCCTGCCCGGTCCCGGGGCTGACCACAGCACGTCGTTCTGCGACGTGCCGTCGGTCGAGCTGCCGGGAATGGCGTAAGGCCGGTAGTACTGGTTCAAGAGATTGTCGATCGAAGCCGTGAACACGATGTCCCTGGTCGCATTGTAGGTCATGTACAAATTGACCAGCTCGTAGCCGGTCGCAGGCAGATAGCCGACGGGTACATCGTTGTTGGCACCAAACGAGGCCCATTGCGCCGACAGGATCAGGGTGCGATCGAGCAGGCGGACGCCACCGGTCGTGACGACCTTGCGCGGGGTGATGGTCGCGAGCCCGACATTGGTGACAGCGTTCTTGCCCTGGATGTAATGACCGGCGACACCGATGAACCAGCTGCCGGCATCGTACATCGTCTCCGCCTCGAAACCCTGGATGCGGGCATTGGCGATGTTCTGGTACTGGTAGAACTGGCTGAAAGAGCCGAACGGTGGCACCGCGACCCGCGCCGAGGCGACGAGGTCGATGTAATCGCTGACATCGTTGCGGAACAGATTGATCTTGCCGCGGAACGAGTCATTGGCGCTGAAGATGTTATCGTACTTCAGATTGAAGCCGACCTCCTTGTTCTTGCCGACCTCAGGACGGAGGTTCGGGTTGGGCAGGAAGCAGAACAGGCCAACAGTGCCGTCAGGACAGGGGAAGAAGGCCGGTCCGCCACCGGTTGCGTGCGCGCCGGAGATCACCGTCTCGGTGATCGATGGGGCGCGATAGCCTTCGGCGTAGCTGACATAAGGCTGGAAGCCCGGGACCGGCGTCACACCGAGGGTGATCTTGGGCGAGAAGCGATCGCCACTCGCATTGGTACCGCCGGACTGCAGATTGTAACGGTCATAGCGGATCGCGCTCACCGCCTCGAACCAGGTGTTGTAGTTCTGTTTCAGTTGAATGAAGCCGCCCGACACGGTGCGGATGCCACCCGGCGTGGTGATGTTGGAATTGCCGCGGCTGTCGGTCGTAATGACGTCGTCCTGGAATGCGTCGACGCCGTAGGTCACGGCATTGCGCCAGTCGCCGACGTTGAAGCGCGTGGTGTTGTTGGCGTCGAAGCCAAACGTATCGAGGACATAGCCGCGCTTGTCGCCGACACAGCCGGAGATGTTGTTGCCGACATTGCCGGCGCCGCAATAGGCCGCGCCGGATGTCGAGTAGTGATAGGTCTTGGTCTGGTCGTTGTCGGTGCGATTGCCGTAGACCGATATGTGCGAGTCGAACAGATTGTCGCTCGGCAGCGAATAGTTCCAGGTCACCGTTCCGGTGTAGTTCTTGGTGTCGGACGCATAGACCGACGAGCCCTGATACAGCGCGCGCTGCGCCGCCGTCGCGACCGGGCCGCGGTTGAACTGGCCGACATCGTACTGGTAGTCCTGAAAGACGGCGCCGAACTTGACCTCGTGGCCGATCGCGGGCCGCACCGTGAGCTTCATCAGCCCGGCCTCGACCTGGTTGCCGGTGTTGCCGATCTCGGTGCCGTTGCCGTCCTTGTAATTGCCTTGGGTGCGATAGACCGCGCCGCCGAAGATATCGACGTCGGGCGTGGCGCGCACGCCGCCGAAGACCGAGCCGAGGCCGCGATTGTTGTTGGAGCCGTAGGAGCCGGAGAGATCGACGCCCCAGCGCTCGCCAGGACGTAGCACGTCGTCGATGTCCTTGGTGCGGAACGAGACCAGGCCGCCGATTGCGCCGGAGCCGTAGATGTTGGCGGTCGGACCGCGCACGACGTCGACACCGCCGATCAATTCGGGATCGAGGAAGAAGGAGCCGTTGGCGTTGTGGCCGGTGCGCTGGTAATTCTGCCGCGCGCCGTCGACGACCACGGCGACGCGGCCGAAATCCTGCAGGCCGCGGATGTTGATGACGGTCGCGGGATCGTCGCCGCGTTCCTGGAACGACACGCCGGGTACAGCATAGAAGATGCCCGACAGCCGGTTCGGCTGAAGACCCTGGATCTGGTCGAGCGAAATGGAGCTGACCGGCGCGAGCGCATCGATCGCGCGCTCCTTGGTTTTCGTTGCAGCGACCGTGATGGTGTCGAGCGTCTGAACCGGCGCGGTGCCGCCGGCCTGGGCTCGGGCGTTGAGGACCTCCGGCGCTGCCTGTTGCGCGACCAGCGGCTTGGTCGGCTTGCGCCTGGCTTGCCTCGGCCGTTCCGTCGACGCACTTTCGGCCTGCGGCGCGGCGGTCTGCGCAAGACCGCTCTCCGTCGTCATTGCCGCAAATGAAACCACCGACGCGCCCAAAATCAAGGCGCGCGAATACCTAGCCCCGTCAGCCATATCAGCCCCAGCCTGCACTTCACTCTATTTTTTCAGGTCGTTTGGCTGGCGTGCGTTCGCAACGCGAACGACTGGCTGGCTGATTTTCTCGAGACGCGGGCAAGTCACCCCGCCGCCATAATTGGTTACGTGGCAACACTCTGACGGTCAATGACATCAGCTTGCAGTTTATATCGATTGTAAATTGCGGCCGTTGGAATGCGCTTCGTGCCGCTTATACAAACAAGCAGCACTCCAGAGTTTCGAAAGCGCATCACACCCAACATGTCGGCAACATCAGGAGACAGCAGCGGCGACGCGGCGGGGTCGGCAGGAAGCCCTTCTGCGACAACGCGAACCCTCACCATGCGTGGGAGCCGGATCGACAGTCGCGAGCTGTTTGCGGTCGAGCGCGAGATCATCATCGCGCACGGCGAGGACAGCTATCGTCTTCGCCTGACCTCGCAGAACAAGCTGATCCTGACGAAGTAACCTGTAATGACATTTTGTCGCACCCTCGCAAGCCTCCTGCTCTCCAGCACGATCGCGCTCGCCTCTGCCGCGCACGCCGCCGGCATCACCGTGCAT
Source organism: Bradyrhizobium sp. Rc3b (assembly GCF_900114915.1). Taxonomy (GTDB): domain Bacteria; phylum Pseudomonadota; class Alphaproteobacteria; order Rhizobiales; family Xanthobacteraceae; genus Bradyrhizobium. The sequence continues at coordinate 536,544 of NZ_FOUS01000004.1, read as the reverse complement.
GACGCGCGCAATCGCGACGTCGCCGTGACCGACTTCGCGCGCACGGTCTCGATCGGCGGCGCCATCACCGAGATCATCTATGCGCTCGGGCTCGAGAACCGGCTGGTCGGCGTCGACACCACCAGCCTTTATCCAGCGGCGGCGCTGCAAGACAAACCCAACGTCGGCTACATGCGCCAGATCTCCGCCGAAGGCGTGTTGGGTCTCAATCCCACCCTGATCCTGGCGATTCAGGGCTCGGGCCCGCACGCGACCATGGAGATCCTGGAAACGGCGAAAGTGCCGTTGGTGCTGGTGCCCGACACCTTCTCCGAGGACGGACTGATCGAGAAGATAAGGCTGGTCGGCCACGCCATGGGTGTCGACGCACGCGCCGCGTGCCTGAGCGCCGCGGTCGGCGCCGATTTTGCCCAACTGCGCGCCCTGCGCGCCAAGGTGACCAAGCCGGTGCGTGTGATATTCGTGATGTCGCTCCAGAACGGGCGCGCCATGGTCGCCGGCCACAAGACCGCGGCCAACGAGATCATCCAGCTCGCCGGCGCCGCGAATGCCGTCGACGATTTCGACGGCTACAAGATCATCGGTGACGAGGCGATCGCGGCGGCAGGACCCGACGTGGTGCTGTCGATCGAGCGTGGCAAGGACTCGCTGCAGGCCGACGCGATCTATGCCCATCCCGGCTTCGCCCTGACGCCGGTCGTGGCCAACAAGAGCCTCATCACCATGGACGGGCTCTATCTGCTCGGTTTCGGGCCACGGACGGCGGCGGCGGCGCGCGACCTTTCGGTGAAACTCTATCCGGGATTGGCCGAACCGGGCGCTGCCTTCACCTCGGCGCTGTCGGCGGCGAATTGCCGGCAATGAGCGTGGCGATCGGCATGGAAGCGCGCGGCACGGAACGACGCGCCAACGCGCGGCGGCGGTCCGCATCACTCGCAATTCCTCTCTTGATCGCATTGCTCGCGGTCGCCGCGATCGTGGCGCTGAGCTTCGGCGCCGCCGGCATTCCCCTCTCCCGCCTGCCTGCTGCACTGGGGCTATCAGGCGAAAGCACGGCCATGACGGCCCGCGACCAGCTCGTGCTGTGGTCGATCCGCGTCCCCCGGATCGCGGCGGCGGCGATGGTCGGCGGCCTGCTCGCGGCCGCCGGCGCGATCATGCAAGGGCTGTTTCGCAATCCGCTCGCCGATCCCGCGCTGGTCGGTGTCTCCAGCGGCGGCGCGCTCGCAGCCGCAAGCGCGATCGTCTTCACCGATTCGCGCTTCGGCGAGACGCTGCGCTTCCTCCAGACCGAGCTCCTGCCGCTCGCGGCATTCGCGGGATCGCTGGCCACGACCGCGATCCTCTACGGCATCTCGAGCCGCTCGGGACGCACCTCGATCGCGGTCTTCCTGCTGGCCGGCGTCGCCATCACCGCCATCGCCAATGCCGGCATCGGGCTGCTGGTGTTCGTCGCCGACGACCGCCAGCTCCGCGACATCACGTTCTGGCTGCTGGGCTCGATGAGCGGGGCGACCTGGACCAAGGCCGCCATGCTGGCGCCCATCCTCATCATCGGGCTTGGCGCCTGTGCCTTCATCGCGCGCGGCCTCGATCTTCTGGTGCTCGGCGAGGCCGACGCCTTTCACGGCGGCGTCGACGTCGAGCGTCTCAAGCGAATCTCGATCGTCATGGTCTCCGCCATGACCGGCGTCGCGGTGTCGATCAGCGGCGTCATCGGCTTCGTCGGCATCGTCGTGCCGCATCTGCTCCGTCTCGTCATTGGACCTGCGCATCGACTGCTGCTGCCGGCCTCGGTCCTGCTCGGCGCGATCCTGATGGTCGGCGCCGACACGCTGGCGCGCACCATCGTGGCGCCGGCGGAGATGCCGATCGGCATCCTGACCGCAGCGGTCGGCGCGCCGGTCTTCCTCTTCATCCTGCTGCGGCAGCGCGGGCTCGCCTCGCTATGAGCGCCGTGATCGAGGCGCGCGGCTTGAGCAAGCGCGCCGGCCGCGCGACGCTGCTCGATGGCGTCGACCTGACGGTTGCGGCCGGAGAGATGGTCGCGATCATCGGCCCGAACGGTGCCGGCAAGTCGACGCTGCTGCGGTTGCTCTCCGGCGATCTCCGCCCGAACGAGGGTGCGGTGCGCCTGAAACAGCGTGACATCGGCAGCTTTAGGCCGCGCGAGCTTGCCGCGCGCCGCGCGATGCTGTCGCAGCACATCAACGTCACCTTCCCCTTCACCGTCGAGGAGATCGTGCTGATGGGCGCGGGCGAGCGCAGCGCGCGTGAAGCAGGCGCGCTCGCCGACGCGGCCCTCGACGAGGTTGGGCTCGCGCATTTCCGCGAACGGCAACTGCCGACTCTATCAGGCGGCGAACAGCAGCGCGCCCATTTCGCCCGCGTGCTGGTGCAGCTCGCCTGCGGCGAAGCCGAGCACGGCCCGGGCCTCCTGCTGCTGGACGAGCCGACCTCGAGCCTGGATCTGCGCCACCAGATCGACCTCGTCGAAGCCGCCCGCCGCCGTGCGGCCGGCGGCACGGCCGTGATCGCGATCCTGCACGACCTCAATCTCGCGATCCGCTTCGCCGACCGGCTGGCCGTGCTGGCTGGCGGCAGGCTCGCCGCAGATGGCTCGCGCGCGGATGTCGTCACCCGCGAAACCATCCGCGAGATCTTCGAGATCGATGCCGTTGTCCATCAAGGCGACGACGGCGTGCCTTACGTGCTTCCGCAGTCGATGCAGGCGGCGCCGCCGCCACGATGAAGGTGCGCTCCCTCCCCCGCAAGGAGAGGAAGCGCATCTCGTTTGGGGCGAACAGCCTACCCCGCCGGGACGATCACCATGCTCTTGTCCTTCGGCCAGCGGATGCGCCAGGCGAAGTTGATATCCTTGACTTCGCCCGGCTTGGCGTCGAACGACCATTCCAGCACGCCGCGGCGGTCACGGATGTTGCTGGCGGTCGGCGGCGTGGTCGCGGGCAGCATTTCGACGACGATGTCCTCGCTCTCGCTGACCGGCAACTGATCCTCGATCGCAACCTTGATCGGGAAATCATGACCGTTGCGGATGGTGGTCTTGAACGTACGCTCGTCGGTCTTGGACGTCGTGACCAGGAGACCGGCCGAGCCCTCATTGCGCTTGAGCACCGCGCGCTCGATTCTCACCTTGTCGTCGGCGCCGAAGCCCAGCCGCACGATGTCGTCCTTGGCGGAAGCGGAAAGCTTGCCGCGACCGACAAAGACGCCGTCGCGGTAGATCGCGACCTTGCCCGGCAGCAGCGTCGTGTCATCGGTCTGCTTGAAGCTGGCTTCGAGGAAGGCGGTCGGGTCCAGCACCGGTGCGGCGCGGACCGCCAGGTCGGCGGGCACCGTCATCGCTGCAATCCGCAGGCTCTTGGCGCCCTCGGCGGCGCCGAGGCTGACGCGGCCGGGAATTTTGAACGTCGCCTGGAAATCCCCGATCTCGGCAATTGCCTGCTGCTCGTCGGCACGTTCGCGCGGCTCGGCCGCTTCCGCAATCTTGGCCATCGCTGGCGATTGCATCTGTCGCAGAACCGGCGCGGGCCGCGCCAGATCGGAGACCGAACCTGCTGCCAGCGGCTTCGGCACCTGTGGATATTGCGCGACCAGCGAATGCAGCTCCGGCGCACTGCCGCCGCGGCTGATGCGGGTCGTGGAGACGCCGAGCGTCACGTTGGACCAATCCTCGCCGGTCGATTGCGTGATCTCGGCGCGGCGGATCAGCTCGAGCTGCGGCTTGCGATCCTTGGCGCCGGTGTCGAGCCGAGCGTCATAGAGCGGCATCCAGCGCGCATTGCGCACGGCGTAAGTCACGCGCAGCGTCGCCTTCGTCGCAGCAGTCGCGGCAACGTCCATGCGAACCTCGAGCTTGCTCGGCGGCTTGGCCTTGCGCTCGACCTCGAGTTGGGCGATCTGCCGGTCGATTTCCCGCGTCTTGCGCGTGGCATCGCGGATGACGGTGTCGGCGCTCGCAATTTCTTCGCCGACCGCAGCAAAGGCCGCGCGCCATTCGGCGATCGGCCGCGCCTCACCCTTGTCGCCGATCCCCGCGGGAGAGGTTTCCGCAAAGTGCTCCGCAAACTTGCGCCGCGCATTCGCCGAGTCGATCGCGCCCTGCAAATCGGCGCGCTGATCGTTCAAGGCCTCGATGCGCTTTTCCAGCTCGGGCAGATTGACCGGCGCGGCGCGAGGCGACCGCGCATCGATCGTGCCGATGGTGAGCTTTGCGCCGCCCTCACCCTCGACCCGGATGGAGGAGGCATCGAGACCAAGCGGGAAATCCTTGGCGACCAGGGTCGAATCCCCGGACGGCAGGTCGACCGTGATGACGCGGGTGACGGTGGCGCCATCGGGGTAAACCGTGACCGTATCGATCGCCGATGTAGCGTCCAAATCGGCGGCCCATGAAGGCGAGGCCGCCGCCATGGTGACCAGAACCAGGCTTGTCGTTGCCAAATATCTTGCGGTGATGCGCATGAAGTCCCTCCTGCCGTATCGCCGCGCCGCCAGCCGGACGCGCGCGATCAAATGCCTCGCCAACATGGTTGGACGCGGCAGGGAAGGAACTGGTTCGATTGGGGTTTCCGTGGGGCGCCGCCGCGGCGGCACCAAGGCTGCGGAACGTATCGCCCGCGGCAGGCCTCAGGCCTGGGTGGGCTACCCCTGGCCGAAGATGCGGCGGAGCAGATCGGTCACGTTCTTGGCCCCGGCCTTCTTCAGGACGCCGGCGCGATAGCCTTCGACGGTCCGTGCGCTCAGATGCATGCGCCGGGCGATCTCCTTGTTGGTCAGGCCGGCCGCGAGGTGCTCGAGCACGTCGCCCTCACGCTCGGTCAAGGGCTCGCAGCCGGGCAGCCAGCGCTGCCGGCTCGTGCCGGGCTGCGCGAATTCGTCGATGGCGGCATCGATCCGACCGATGATGTCGTGGGTGCGGAAAGGCTTTTCGATGAAGTCGGTCGCGCCGCTCTTGATGGCGTCGACCGCCATGGCGATGCTGCCATTCGCCGAGGTCACCAGCACAGGCGCCATGCAATTTTCCTCGCGCAGCCGCCTGAGCATGTCGAGGCCGGAGCGATCGGGCGGCAGCTCCATCAGCACGCAGGCCGGCATGCGTGCCTTTGCTTCGGACAGGAGTGAGGCACCGTCAGCGAAGCAGATCACGTCATAGGCGCTCTGTTGGAGCGCGGTCGAAAGTTGTTCGCGGGAGGCAGCGTCGGTGTCGATGACGAATACCTCGCCCTTGGAAAGCATGTTCCCCGGCATAATCCCGATCCAGCAATGTCTTGGTCAAATGGGTCCGAGACGGAAAGCGGGCCGCATCGCCCTGCCGCGTCGTCGTGAGCACGGCATTCACGCCAGTGCTTCGGTTTCCCCTATGTATGTTCCGGCCGGTTCCTGGATTTGACGGATCGAGACAGAAATTTTACATTTCGGGACATCTGCGGGAATGGCTGGCAGGAACGGTTCGCATGACCGACCTCGTTCGCAGCGCAGGCTTGAGCTATTACCCGGAGATCGCCCGGTCGGTTGGGCTCGATCCTAAACAGATGATGCGCAAGGCCAGGCTGCCGCTGGCCTGCCTCGACAAGCCCGATACGCCCATTGCCGTCGCCGGCCTGCGCCGTCTGCTCGAATTGTCGGCGGAGGCCTCCGGCGCCGAAGATTTCGGCTTGCGTCTCGCCGAGCGTGGCGGCCTGACCAATTTCGGTGCGGTCGGCCTGATCGTGCGCGAACAGGCGACTGTCGGCGAGGCGATCGACGCATTTTCGCGCTTCATCCACATCCATCATGACGGCATGCGGCTGGATGTTGCGCGCGACCGGCAGATCGTGACGGTCACACTGCACCTGCGCGGCAGGCGGCCGAGCGCGCCGCGCCAGGCGATCGACATGGCGCTCGGCAGCATCCACCGCATCATCCAATCGCTGCATGGCCAAGACTGGCGGCCGCAGGAGGTCCAGCTGCATTACCCGCCGCCGCGCGATCGCAAGCGCTACCGCGAATTTTACGGCTGCCGCGTGACCTTCAACGCCGAGCACGATGCGATCCTGCTCTCGGCGCGCGACATGGAGCGCCGGATCCCGAGCGCGCATCCGCTGATCGCAAGCTATCTGCGCAAGCGGATCGAGGCGATCGAAACGCGGCCCGCGAGCTGGGAGGGGAAGGTCGACGAGGTCGTACGGACCCTGCTCGCCGGCGGCGACTGTACGGTCGAGCGCGTGGCCGAGCATCTTGCCTGCACCCGCCGCACCATCCACCGCCACCTCGCTGCCTCAGGCACCAGCTTCTCGGCCATCCTGGATGCGCAACGTGCCGATCTCGTGATCCAGCTGATCGAGGACCCCGGCCGGCCGTTGGCTGACATCGCGATGCAGCTCGGCTTCTCCGCGCAGAGCGCCATGGCGCGCTGGTTCCGCGGCCGGTTCGGCTGCACCATAACCGACTGGCGCAAGGGCGTTCGGCCTCCGACGCCGCCGCCCGATGCGCCATCGGCAACCGCAGCTTGAGTTCAGCGCGCCGGAGCAGGCACGCCCATCGTGGCGAGGGCACGCCGCCGGCTGCCGGCGAGCAGCGGGCCGAACGCGACGGCAAATCCGAGGAACGCGACGAGCCAACCGCAGGCGGCGATGTGCAACAACACATCGCTATGTGCGGGCAACACCACGGCGGCGACCCGGGCCAGGGCCGCGATGATGATCGCAGCATAGATTGCCTGCGTCGCCGGCGAAGCGGTCAACGCCTGTCCGGTATGGCCGAGGCTCGCGCGGGTCATCACCGCCAGCGTCATGGTTCCCGCCGCGCCCGCCATCCAGGCGTGGATGCCGGCGCTTGGCGGCAGCGCTCCGAAAACAGCGACGGCGTGCAGGATGAAGCCGAGCGGCACGAAGACGTAGCCAATATGCAGGATCACCAGCAGTCGCTCGCCAAACGTGCGATCACCGGCCCAGCGCGCAAGCCGCACCAGATGCAGCCCGCCGACCAGCGCCATCAGGACACCAGTGACGACATTCAGCGGCGCCACGATCCAGAAGACGAGCGCGAGCGCGCTGCATCCGATCACTGCGCCGTCGAAGCGTCCGAACGGCACCGGCAGGCGGCCGGGATTGAACTTGACCAACCAGTTGCGGGTGAAGCTCGGAATGATGCGGCCTCCGATCAGCGAGATCAGCAACATGACCACTCCGATGCCGACGCGGATGCTGACATCGGCCGCGCCCTGGTAGTGCGCCTCGAGATGAAAAGTGACGTTGCCGGCGAGCAGAACGGACACCAGCGCCACCACGGGCAGGTTGCGCCAATTGCCGCCTGCGATGATCTCGCGCGCCGCGGCGGCGACGACCAGCGCCAGGAAGGCGGCATCGACGAGAAGCGCAAACGCCCAGCCGGTATCGGCCGACAACGTCACCGCGATACGCCCGGCAAGCCAGACCATCACTAACGCCCCCAGCGAGGTGCCCTGGATCGGCAGCCGCCCGGTCCAGTTCGGGATGGCCGTGAACAGGAACCCGGTGATGACAGCCGGCAGGAAGCCATAAAGCATCTCGTGGACGTGCCAGTCGCGCGGCGCGAATGCGGAACTCACCGACAATTCACCGTAGAACATCGGCAGCCAGGCCAGGATCGATAGCCCCGCCTGGATCGCGGCGAGCAGGAAAAAGGGCCGAAAACTGTTCGCAAACAGCGGCCAGCCCTCAAAGTTGCGGGATCGGGCGCCAGCCATGGGGTCAACTCCAATAAAATTCAGTCCGTTGTCTGGAAAAATACTGCCACTCAGCCGTCCCGTTTTGCGCTATCGCAAACTATCGGACGATTGCAGGTGCCATCACACTCCCTGATGCCAAGGAGGCAGAATGGCCAAGGTCGACACATCGCTGGTTGCGCATTTGCCGCTGTTTGCCGGGGTCACGCCGGAAGCTCTGGATGAGATCCTGCGTGAGGCCCGTTCGGCGCGCTATCCCAAGAACAGCGCCATTTTCGAGCAGGGGGCGGATGCGCAGTCCTTCTTCCTGCTGCTGCACGGCCATGTCCGCGCGGCCAAGACCACGCCGACCGGCGAGCAGATCGTGGTCCGCTACGTCGCGCCCGGCGAAACGTTCGGGCTCGCGATGGCGATCGGAGCCGTGCAATATCCGGCGACCGCGATCGCTGTCGATGACAGCGTGGTGCTGATATGGCCAACCTCGGCCTGGCCGCGGCTGGTCGAGCGATTTCCCTCGCTGGCCGCCAACACGCTCCAGACCGTCGGCGCGCGCCTCCAGGAGAGCCACACCCGCATCCTGGAAATGTCGACCCAGCAGGTCGAGCAGCGCGTCGCCCATGCGCTGCTGCGTCTCGCCAAACAGTCCGGCAAGAAGCTCGACCACGGCATCGAGATCGACTTCCCGATCAGCCGCCAGGACATCGCGCAGATGACCGGCACCACGCTGCACACCGTCAGCCGCATCCTGAGCGGCTGGGAGAGCCAAGGCCTCGTCGAGAGCGGCCGTCAGCGCATCATCCTGCGCGATCCGCACAGGATCGTCGTGTTGGCAGAGCGGAGCGCCGACAGCGGCGCGGCGTGACACAGCCGCACCGGGGCGTCTCCGCCCAAGATAGGGACCAGGATAGGGATCGAGATAGGGGTGAGGGGCGCTTCCGCTTACGGCGAAAGCCGTCCCTCACCCGGGAATCCGCGCGCGCCCGCGCGAATTCGAGACTGCTTCACGCCGGCACGCAATCGCACAACGCGGCGAGGAATTTGTCGCGGTCGATGCCATGCTCGCGGCAGGCATCATCCACCGTGTGGAAGGTTGCGATAGGGCAACCGACACAAGCCATCCTGAAGGCCAGAAACACGCGGATCGTGTGCGGCGCGGTACGCATGATGTCATCGACCAGATCGTCGGATCCGAAAGACATGGGCAACTCCGTTCCGACACGACGATAACGGAGGTGACCTGAGTTTCTTTGTTGGAGCGCAAGCTGTTGCCCGTTCCTCCGCCGTCATTCCGGGGCGCGCCTTTTGGCGCGAGCCCGGAATCCATCGTGCAGCGGATGACATGGAGGAATGGATTCCGGGCTCGCGCTTCGCGCGGCCCGGAATGACCAGCTACACAGCCCGGCTGTGCAGCTGCTTCGCCGGATTGAGATGCGCGTCGAACGCGGCCGCGACGCTGCGGACCAGGAAGCGGGAATCTTTTGCGACTGCGAGGCGGTTGCCGTCCAACCTCACGATGCCGTCGGAGACCAGTGGCTTCAGACGTGCCGCCGAGTTCAGCATCGCCGCCGCCTCCGCGCCATGGCGCGCGCAGATGTCGTCGAGATCGGCGCTGAACTCGCACATGATGCGTTCGATGATGTCGGCGCGCAGCCGGTCGTCGTCGGTGAGCCCATAGCCCTTGGCGGTGGCGAGACGGCCGGCGGCAATGCTCTGCGCATAGGCGCCGATCTGCACCTCGTTCTGGACGTAACCCTGCGGCAAATGCCCAATCGCGCTGGCGCCGAAACCGAGCAGGACTTCGCTCTTGTCAGTGGTGTAGCCCTGAAAATTGCGCCGCAGCGTCCGTTCCTCAAAGGCCACGGCCATGGAGTCGCCGGGCCGCGCGAAATGATCGAGCCCGATCTGCACGTAACCGGCCTCCTTCAGTGCATTCGCGATCGCGCAGGCCTGGTCGTGGCGCGCGAGGCCGTCCGGCAACACAGCCTCGTTGATCATCTGCTGGTGCTTCTTGAAGCTTGGCACATGAGCATAGCCGAACACGGAGAAGCGGTCGGGCGCGAGCGTGAGGCTGCGCCGGACGGTATCCAGACACGACGCGACGGTCTGGTGCGGCAACCCGTAGATCAGGTCGAAATTGAGTCCCTCGATGCCGGCGCGCCGGAGCATGTCGACCACGGAAGCCGTCTGCTCGAAGCTTTGCACGCGGTTGATCGCCCGCTGCACCACGGGATCGAAGCTCTGCACGCCAAGGCTCGCGCGGTTGACGCCGGAGAGCCGCATGGCATCGACCATGTCGGCGGTCAATGTGCGGGGATCGATCTCGACCGCGATCTCGGCCGAGGGCAGCACGAAGAACTTCTGGCGCATCGTCGCCATCAATTCGGCGAAGGCTTCCGGCTGCATGATCGTCGGCGTGCCGCCGCCGAAATGGATGTGCTCCACCTTGATGCGGCGACCGATGGTTTCGGCGACCTGCTCGATCTCGTTGCGCAGCGTGCGCTGATAGCCGGCGATCAGTTCGTCGCGGCGCACGATCTGGGTATGGCAGCCGCAATACCAGCACATCTCGCGGCAGAACGGCACGTGGAGATAGAGTGACGCGCTGGCGCCCGCCGGCAGCTCCGCCAGCCAACTGGCGTAGGCGTCCGATCCGACCGCCGTGGAAAAATGCGGCGCGGTCGGATAGCTCGTGTAGCGTGGCAATCGTTCTTCGCCGTAGCTCGCCGCAAGATCAGCTCTCATGTCTTACCCATTCGTAAATTTCCGCCGTGTGCAGACCACGGCAAATCACGGAATACACCCCACTACCTCGGATCCGAGGGGGTGACCTTGCGCTTGCGCAAAGTCGGCCGGGGGTGCCGCAGACATTGCGCTCGCGCAAAGCGCAGCGGCCATTTCGGGGCCATGATCATGCCAATTCGCACGCCATCCGGAGCGTTTGCCCATGAGGCTTCTCGCACTCGAACTGCTTCTTTCCTTGCTCGACGTCCGCGGCCATATCCCGCGTTTCGACGACTTCCGGCCGGCCCCGCTCGCAGCGGCCCCGGCCGGCACCGTGCGCGCTCTGGCCGCAGCCATCGCCATCTTCGTCGTGCTGTCACTGGTGATCTGGGCAACGGTCTGGCTTGCCACATCTCTCGTCTAGTGGCGTCTTCGCGAAGGCCTCGACCATGATCTCATCCAAGCGTGCATTCGCCGGCGCGGTCGTCCTGACATGCCTTGCCGGGGTGCCGGCCTTCGCGGCCGACACGACCAGCGGCGACCTCGTCATCACCAGGGCCTGGAGCCGGGCGACGCCCGGCGGAGCCAGGGTCGCCGGCGGCTATCTGACGATAGAGAACCGGGGCCGCGCGCCGGAGCGACTGCAGGCCGCATCGGCCGCGCATGCGCTTCGAACAGAGATCCACGAGATGACCGTCAACGACGGTGTCATGACCATGCGCGCGCTCGACAGGGGACTTGTCATCGCTCCCGGACAGATCGTAACGCTTGCGCCCGGCGGCGGACACCTGATGTTCATCGGTCTCGATGTGCCGCTTCATGCCGGCGACCAGATGCCCGTGACGCTGTCGTTCGAGCACGCCGGCGCGGTGAAAGTGACGCTGGACGTGCAGGCCATCGGCGCACAGGCTCCCGAAAGCATGGCGACCACGGCGGCCGCAGAGCCTGCGCATCGCGCGGAGCAGGCGGCGGTCCCTGCCGCCGCGACATCCGACGCGGACGAGAGCTTCTTCACGCATCTCCATGCAGAAAAAGCCATGGCCAACGTCACGGTCTCGCCCGGGCGCGCCGGTCCGGTCGAGATCGCGATCCAGCTCGAAGATGCGAACGAGTTGCCGCTGAGTGCCGATGCGGTCGCGGTCACACTCGGCAATCCCGAGCATGGCGTGGCGCCGATCACCGCAAACGCCGAACGCGTCGGTAACGATCAGTGGCGCGTCAGAATGTCGGCACCGCTGTCAGGCCGCTGGTCGCTCGGCCTCGACATCCGCATCACGCCAAAGGATGCCGTCAACGTCGTGTCGCCGATTCTGCTCCGCTAAGGCACCTAAGTACTGTAGCGGAGCCGAATCCGGCAAAACCTTGTCGCAGCGCAAACACTCTTGCCGAGATAGGCGCACACTGCATCCGTCATCAAAACCTTTCCAGATGAAGGATGCTTCCGATGTTCACCCGCAGAGTCGCATTGATCGGCGCCGCCGCGACAGCTCTGATGCTGGCGACCCCCGCTTTGGCTGGCGACGATCTCAAACTGCCGCGTCAAAAGGTAGAGCTGGTCGCTCCGCCGTTCGTGCATGCGCACGAGCAGGCGACCAAGCAAGGCCCCAAGATCATCGAGTTCAAACTCACGATCGAGGAGAAGAAGGTCGTCATCGACGAGAAGGGCACCACCTTCCAGGCCATGACCTTCAACGGTTCTATGCCGGGTCCGCTGATGGTCGTGCACGAGGGCGACTACGTCGAAACGACGCTGGTCAATCCTGCGACCAACTCCATGCCGCACAACATCGACTTCCATTCCGCGACCGGCGCGCTCGGTGGCGGCGCGCTCACTCTGGTCAATCCCGGCGAGCAAGTCGTGCTGCGCTGGAAGGCAACCAAGACCGGCGTCTTCGTCTACCATTGCGCCCCGGGCGGCCCGATGATCCCCTGGCACGTCGTCTCCGGCATGAACGGCGCCGTGATGGTGCTGCCGCGTGACGGCCTCAACGACGGCAAGGGCCGCGCGCTGAAATACGACAAGGTCTACTACATCGGCGAGCAGGACATGTACGTGCCCCGCGACGAGAAAGGCAACTTCAAGTCCTACGAATCGCCTGGCGAGGCCTTCACCGAGACCGAAGAGGTGATGAAGAAGCTGATCCCGACCCATGTCGTGTTCAACGGCAAGGCCGGTGCGCTGACCGGCAAGAACGCGCTGACGGCCAATGTCGGCGAGAACGTGCTGATCGTGCATTCGCAAGCCAACCGCGACAGCCGTCCGCACCTGATCGGCGGCCATGGCGACTACGTCTGGGAGACCGGCAAGTTCGGCAATGCGCCGGAAGTCGGGCTCGAGACCTGGTTCATCCGCGGCGGATCGGCGGGAGCCGCGCTGTACAAATTCCAGCAGCCCGGCATCTACGCCTACGTCACGCATAACCTGATCGAAGCCGCCGACCTCGGCGCCACCGCGCACTTCAAGGTCGAAGGCAAGTGGAACGATGATCTGATGATGCAGGTGAAGGCCCCCGCCGAAATACCGGCTGCCAACACCAACTAAACGCGACAAGGGGCCGGTCATCACCGGCCCCTTCTTTCTTCGGGGAATGACCATGCTGATCGCATTCAAGCTCAAACTGGCCCTCGCCTGCGCCGCCGGGCTCGCCGGACCGATCGCGATGGCGCCGCTGGTTTCGAACATGACGGTCCGCGGCACCGCGACGGAGCCAGCGATCGTCAGGGTCGCGCCGGGCAGTCTGTCCTATCGCGAGGCCGGCGATTTCACGCGCGGCGGGCAGCAGGCGGAGGCGCCGCTGCGCGCGATGCGCGTCGACCGACCGCTGCACATCATGCGAAATCAGGTCTCCTCATCCGATTATCAGCTCTGTGTGCAGGAGGGCGCCTGCCGCGCGCTCGATCGCGACGTCACGGTCGCTGCCGATCGTCCCGCGGTGCAGGTGAACTGGCACGATGCCGAGGCTTATGCAGGCTGGCTGTCGCGCAAGACAGGCCACCATTACCGCCTGCCGAGCGATGCGGAATGGGCCTTTGCAGCGGGCTCCAGATTCAAGGACGACGGCGTCGCTGTCGATGCCGACGATCCTTCAAAGCGCTGGATCAGCCGCTATGAGCGCGAGTCCGAACGCGATCTTTCCGACACCACTGCCTATCCCTTCGGCAAGTTCGGCCCGAACGAGCACGGCGTCGAGGATCTCGCCGGCAATGTCTGGGAGTGGACCTCGACCTGCTTCGTGCGCTCGCGCGTCGACGCCGCCGGCAATGCCGGCCGACCCACGGTGAACTGCGGCGTGCGTGTCGCCGAGGGCGCCCACCGCGCCTATGTCACCGATTTCATCCGCGACGCCCGCGCCGGCGGTTGCGCCCAGGGCGTGCCGCCCGCCAATCTCGGCTTCCGCCTGGTGCGCGAGGAGACCTCCTGGGTCGCGAGCGTGTCGGCGCGGTGGAGCAAGGTGTGGGCGGTGAGGTCATAGCCAAGATTATCGCCGCGTAGCCCGGGTGAGCGAAGCGACACCCGGGAAGGTCCCGCATATCGCTTCGCTCATGCGGGCTACGGACACGTCAAATCGCGCGCGCGAACATGCGAAAGCCTGGAGCTCCGATGATCGTCTCGAACGCGGGATCGCGTTTCTCCTCCGCAAAGACAAATCCGGCCTTGGCGTAGGCGCGCTCGGCGGGCTCGTTGCCGATCAGGAACGATATCGTCGTCCGGGCAAACCCGGCCGCCCGCCCCTTGTCCAGCGCGTGCGCGATCAGCGCCTGCATCAGGCCGCGGCCACGATAGGCAGGGTCGGTCGCGACATGCTCGATCATCCAGTCGCCCTCGCCGCCCTGGACCCAGCAAGTCCGCGAATAGGCGCCGCGCCGGCGGATGGCGTCCAGCTCTGACGCCGTGAGCCCAATTGAGAAACCGACCTCTTCGAGCGCGCGCCAGGCCGCAGGTCCGGTGCCGGCCGCAGGCACGGCGCAAAGTGCAGCAGCAGGCTTGCCATCGATTTCGGTGACCAGGAACTGCGACACATGCCACATCGACACCGCGCGTGCGACGGCGACGCGTGCGATGAAATCGAGGCACTCCGCTTCCGGCCAGCCAAGCGCGACGTCGAACCAGCCCCGCGGCCGGCAGCCGCGCATCGAGTGCAGGATGGTTCGTGCGATGAAAGCAGCGTCCTCGGGACGCGCTGACCTTATCGTCATACGCGCCCCATTCTCGAAGACCTTACGTGTTCTTCAGCGCCACGCGAAACTCGGCTTCGGTCTTGGCCTTGACCTCGTCGAGCGAGACGCCGTCGGCGAGCTCGATCAGGGCCATGCCGCCATCACCGTGCTTGTCGATGGTGAAGACCGCCAGATCCGTGACGACCATGTCGACCACGCGCTCGCCGGTCAGCGGCAGATTGCACTTCTTCAGGAGCTTGGAGCCGTCCTTGGCCGAATGCTCCATCACCACGACGACGCGCTTGACGCCGGCGACGAGGTCCATCGCGCCGCCCATGCCCTTGACCATCTTGCCGGGGATCATCCAATTGGCGAGATCGCCGTTCTGGGCCACCTGCATGGCGCCGAGGATCGACAGGTCCATATGGCCGCCGCGGATCATCCCGAAGGAATCCGCGCTCGAGAAATACGAGGTCGAGGGCAGCTCGCTCACCGTCTGCTTGCCGGCGTTGATCAGGTCCGCGTCCACCTCGTCTTCATAGGGGAACGGGCCCATGCCGAGCATGCCGTTCTCGCTCTGCAGGCTGACATCGACCCCGTCGGGGATGAAGTTCGAAACCAGCGTCGGGATGCCGATGCCGAGATTGACGTAGTAGCCGTCACGCAGTTCCTTCGCGGCGCGCGCGGCCATCTGTTCACGGGTCCAGGCCATGTGTGTCTCCTGATACGCTTAAGCGGCGGTACGCGGGCGGGTGTTGCGGAATTCGATGCGCTTCTTGGCCGTGCCGACCTCGACGATGCGCTTCACGAAAATGCCGGGCGTGTGGATGTGGTCGGGATTGAGTTCACCCGCCGGAACCAGATGCTCGACCTCGGCGACGGTGATCTTGGCGGCGGTCGCCATCATCGGGTTAAAATTGCGCGCGGTCTTGCGGTAGATGAGGTTGCCGGCGGTGTCGCCCTTCCAGGCGTGGACAATGGCGAGGTCGGCGAACAGGCCACGTTCCATCAGGTACTTCTCGCCGTCGAACTCCTTCACTTCCTTGCCTTCGGCGATCAGCGTGCCGACGCCGGTCTTGGTGTAGAAGGCCGGAATGCCGGCGCCGCCGGCGCGGATGCGCTCGGCAAGCGTGCCCTGCGGATTGAATTCGAGTTCCAGCTCGCCGGCGAGGAATTGCTGGGCGAACAGCTTGTTCTCGCCGACATAGGACGAGATCATCTTCTTGATCTGCCGGGTTTCCAAAAGGCGGCTGAGCCCGATGCCGTCGACGCCGGCATTGTTGGAGACCACCGTCAGGCCCTTGACGCCGGACTCGCGGATCGCGTCCGAGAGCTCCTCGGCGATGCCGCAGAGGCCGAAGCCTCCCGACATGATCATCATGTTGTCTTTCAAAATGCCTGACAGAGCCGACTTGGCGTCGGGATAGACCTTGTTCATGCAAATAACCTTCGACTGAACCTTCGGCTTGGAGGCGGCGCGCCCTATTGGCGGCGATTATTAGGCGAAATCCTCCAAAGCCGTCAATGATACGGGGTTCTCCGCACGGCGGCCGGGTGATAGAAGCTGCCCACACCGTGGGCAGAACCGTCCGCGGCCTTGAAAGCGACAAGAAAACCCATCAAGTTGCGGGGGTTGGGCGTGGGCACGCAGGTTTCCCGACCCGCCCTCCTGGCTCCAACGACCAACCCGATCAGGACATGCCATTGACCATGGCCCAAGGAATGAAGCGCCTCGGGACGCCGATCGCGGCGCTGCTCGGCGTCGCGCTGATCGCCCTGATCGCGACCTCATGGCTCATCAACCGCGACGCGCTGCGCAAGGCGGTCGAAGCGCAGATCCGCGACGTCACCGGGCTCGAACTCAGTGTCGCGGGCGCAATCGACATCTCGGTGCTGCCGGCGAGCTACATCTCCTTCCGTGACGTCGGCCTCAAGGGCGGCGGCACCAGCGATCCCGCGCTCCAGGTCGACGTGCTCACCGCCAATCTGCGGCTGCTGCCGCTATTGCTGCAACGGTTCGAGATCGCCGACCTGACGCTGCTGCGGCCGCGCATCCATGTCAGCCTGAAGCCGGACGGCCAGAGTAACTGGACGCCCTTCATCCAGACCATCGCGCGCACCATGAAGCCGGGGGCTGAAAACCAGCTCTCGTTCTCCGAAATCCGGATCCAGGACGGCGTGCTCGACTACCAGGACGCCGCCACGCACGGCACCGAGAAGTTCGAGGACATCGACCTGTCGCTGGCCTGGCCTTCGATCTCGCGCTCCTTCGCCGCGACCGGACAGTTCGACTGGCGCGGCGAGCGTGTTGACGGCTCGATCAGCTTTTCCGACTTCGTCGCCGCCCTCTCCGGCGAGCGCTCGGGCTTGAAGGCGCGGATCGCCAGCGCACCGCTCAAGCTCGCTTTCGACGGCAGCGTCGCCAACCGCACCAGCCCGATGATGGAAGGCACGCTGACGATCGACAGCCCCTCCTTGCGCAACGCGCTGCGCTGGACCGGGCAGCCGCAACCCGCCAGCGGCGGCTTCGGCCGCTTCGTGCTGAAGGCGCGCGCCAACGTCGTCGGCGCCTCGATCGCGCTCACCAACGTCAATGTCGAGCTCGACGGCAATGCCGCCGAGGGCGTCATGACCTACGCCAATAACGGCCGGCAGACGCTGCAGGCGACGCTCGCCGCCGACGCGCTCGACTTCACGCCTTATATCTCCACCTTCCGACTGCTCGCGAGCGGCGCGCGGGACTGGAACAGGCAGCTGTTCGATCTCAACGGATTGTCGACGACCGATCTCGACATGCGCCTATCGGCAGCAAAGCTGACGGTCGGGCCGACCAGGCTCGGCCGCACCGCCATCGGCGCCAATCTGCGCAACGGCACGCTCGCACTCTCGGTCGGCGAAGCCCAGGTCTATGGCGGCATCGCCAAGGGCTCGTTCGGCATCGCGCGCTCCGACACCGTCGCCGACATCAAGGCGCAATTCCAGTTCACCGACGTCGACCTCCAGGCCTGCGCCACCGAACTGTTCGGCCTCAGCAAGCTATCCGGTCGCGGCAACATCAACGTGTCGCTCTTCGCCTCGGGCTCGAGCCCGTTCGGCCTCGTGCAGTCGCTCGACGGCAGCGCCACCGTCACCGGTCATGACGGCGCGATCTCGGGCTTCAATGCCGAGCAGCTGCTGAAACGCCTGGAGCGGCGTCCGCTGTCGGGCGGCGGCAATTTCCGCAACGGTTCGACGCCGTACAACAATCTCACCATCGCCGTGAAATTCTCCGATGGGGTCGCCACCGCCGAGGACATCCGTGTCGAAGGGCCGGCGGCCAAGATTACGCTCACCGGCACCGCCTCGGTGCCGACGCGCGAATACGACATGAAGGGCGTGGCGAGCCTCAACAGCACGTCGGGATTCGAGTTGCCGTTCGTGGTGCAGGGTCCCTGGGACGATCCCCTGATCTTCCCCGATCCGGAAAGCCTGATCCGCCGCTCGCCGGCCTCCGCGCCGCTGCTCGACATGCTGAAGGATCGCAAGGGGGGCGACGCCGTGCGCTCCGCGATCGAGCGCATCACCGGCAGCGGAAAGCGTCCTCCACCGGCGGAAGCGCCGACGGCGGAGAACGCCAAAGAGAACGTGAAGGAGAACGCCAAATCCAACTAGGCTGATCAACGCAGCCTTCGCGGATTTCGGTAGCCCGAGCTCAACAAGCTCGACATGCCGGCGACTTGGCAAACCCGAATCGAGCAGTGCGGCCGATTTCATCCCGGAGGTGGCGTCAAGCGGCCGATTGCGTCGTCGAAATCCAGGCCTTGTCCCCCTGCAGCACTGCTCCTCCGCCGATCTTCGATCCGGCCGCGACCTTGAGAGAGCCACTCCCTCCCAGCTCGCGAGCCAACACCTCTCGGTCACAAGCGTCCTCCCACAGCGAAACGGTGATGGCTGCGACGCAGTTGCTGATCATACTGGTCAGCGCCCGCGCTTCCGACATGAAACGGTCGATGCCGACGAGCAGCGCAACGCCCGTCACGGGCAGATCCGGCATGACGGAGAGGGTCGCGACAAGCGCGACGAAGCCGCTGCCGGTGACGCCGGCCGCGCCTTTGGACGTCAGCAGCATCAGTCCGAGCATCGCCGCGATCTGCCCCCACGACAGGTGGATGTCGCAGGCCTGCGCGATGAAGATGGAGGCCAGGGTGAGATAGATGGCGCTGCCGTCCAGATTGAAGGAATAGCCCATCGGCAACACGAGGCCGGACACGCCTTTCCGGCATCCGAGCTGCTCCAGCTTGCGCAGCGCCCCAGGCAGCGCCGGTTCCGACGATGACGTGCCGAGCACGATCAGCAGCTCTTCCTTGAAGTAGCGGATGGTCCTCCACAGGCTGAAGCCATTCAGCCGCGCCAGCGTGCCGAGCACGACGACCACGAAGAATGAGCAGGCGATATAGAATGTTAGGATCAGCAGTCCGAGCGAGCCAATCGATCGAATGCCGTAGCGGCCCACCGTGAACGCCATGGCGCCAAAGGCGCCGAGCGGCGCGAGCTTCATGACGAAGCCAAAGGACACAAACAGGACCTGAGAGAAGGAATCGACGGCCTTCGTCACCACCGCACCCCCATCGCCGGCACGGCTCAGGCCAAAGGCGACCAGGATGGAGACCAGCAGGACCGGCAGCACTTCGCCGTCGGCAAACGCGCCAAAGAAGGAATGCGGGATGATGTGCAGCATGAAGTCCGCAAATCCGGTCGCACTCGCCTGCTTGGTGAACTTCGCGGCCACCGACGGATCCAGCGTGCTGACGGACACATGCATGCCGACGCCCGGCTGGATCAGCGACACGGCGACCAGTCCGGCCAGCAATGCGAGCACGGTCAGCAGGTAGAACAGCGCCATGGATTTCACCAGCGTGCGGCCGACCTCGCGCGAATCGCTGATGCTGTTGATACCGCTGACGATGGTGCAGAACACGATCGGCGCGATCATCATCTTGACCAGCTTGACGAAGCCGTCGCCGAAGGGCTTCAGCGCGGCACCGAAGTCAGGCCAGAGATGGCCGGTGAGGACGCCCAACATGAGACCGATCAGCACCTGGACGTAGAGGATCCGGTAGAATGGTTTTCGCGTCTCACCGTTCGCGGGCCCGACCAGCGCTTGCTTCTGCATTCTCGTTTCTCCCATGGCTCTGATTTTTCATGGCTCTGATTTTTGAAGGCTTTGAAAGCGGTCCGGCTTCAGGCCGCCAGGACCGAATGAGGGACGTGCGATCGACGGGCGAAGACATGGCCCTCGAGAATTCGCCGGGCTGTCCGCTGCACCCGGGCAACCGGGCCGGGCTCGAGCCGAACCACGAGCCGGCCGGAGGGATGGGCGAGCGTGATCGGCACCGGCGGTGCCAGCGATCCAACCATCTCTGCGGCGATCGTCCCGGGCGTCACACAGGCGGTCGCGATCGCGACGGCACCGGTCACCGCCAGCGCGCTATGGCAGTCGTGCGGCATGAAGTACCTGACGTTCAACGTCGCCCCGCTTGCGGGCGCGATCAGAACCGGCTTCGGAATCACCATTGACGCGGAATCCGGAAAACCCATCCGGCGTCCAGCCTCGATGCGCAAATGTTCGAGCCGCCCGCGGAAGGCGCCGTCGGCGAAGGCCGGAGGGGCCTCGCGGCCGGTCCATCCGAGATCTGCCGCGCGGACCAGCATGACGGGCATGGCTGCGTCGATGCAGGTCACGTCGACCCCTCCGATGCGATCGACCGGACGTCCTGTCGGCAACAGACGGCCGGTGCGTGCGCCGGCGGCGTTGGGGAACGACAGTTCGATGGGCGCGGCCGTTCCCGGCACGCCGTCGATCCGCGCTTCTCCCTCATAGGTCACCCGTCCTCCCGGAGTGGCGACCGTCGCGTCGATCAGCTTGCCGGTGTTGACATTGTGAATGCGTACATGGGTGCGATCCGCAGTAGCGGCGACCAGGCCGGCTTCGATTGCGAATGGCCCGACCGCCGCAAGCATGTTTCCGCAGTTCGGCGAGGTATCGACGATCCCTTCACGGACCCTCACCTGGGCAAACAGGTAGTCGACATCGGCACCGGGCACCGTTGCCGATCCGATGATCGCGACCTTGTTGATCACGGCATTGTCGCCGCCGATTCCATCGATTCCGAGATCGTGCCCAGCTCCCATTACCGACAACAGCACCGCGTCGCGCGAGCTGGGGTCGGCCGGAAGGTCGCGGGCCAGGAAAAACGGTCCGCGCGAGGTCCCACCGCGCATGACCACACAGGGAATGGCAATCTGATCGTTCATGATGTTCTTCCGTTCGGCGACGTGCTCGTCTGAGCCAGAGCATCCTCCGTCCGAACTATTTTGTGAAATGCAAATATCTGAGGTATTATTTCGTTGTTCGACATAATGGAGCCCTGGCATGAACGCAGAACTGCTCGACCTCAAGGCGTTCATCACCGTCGCGGAGATGGGCAGCTTCGTCCGGACCGCGAAGGCGCTGAACTTGTCCCAGCCGGCGCTCAGCCGACGCATTCAGAAGCTGGAGGAAAGCCTTGGTGCGCCGTTGCTCGAACGGTCCACGCGTCACGTCAATCTCACCATGACGGGACGCGACTTCCTGCCGAAGGTCCGCCGCCTCATCGACGAGTTCGAGACCTCGGTGCTCGCCATCCATGATATCGGCGCGCGAAGTTCGGGTTTGGTCTCCGTGGCTGCGGTGCCGACGGCGGTGTTCTATTTTCTTCCGCGAGCGATCGGTCGGTTCGCCGAAGCCTATCCGCGAATTCGCATCCGCATTCTGGACATCGGCGCCAATGAGGGGTTGGAAGCGGTGGCGCGCGGAGAAGTCGACTTCGGCATCAATTTCATCGGCGCTTCGCATGCCGAAATCGAATTCGAGAAATTGGTTGAGGACCCGTTCGTGCTGGCCTGCCGCCATGACCATCCGCTAGCATCGCGCAAGCAGGTGAGCTGGTCGGAGATCGTGTCGCACCGGGTCATCACTGTCGGTCGCAACAGCGGCAACCGCGCGCTGATCGACAATGCGCTGGCGCGGCAGGGCCTGCAGCTGAACTGGTCCTATGAAGTCGCCCACCTCTCCGGCTCGCTTGGTCTGGTCGAGGAGGGATTGGGCATCGCCGTGCTGCCGAGGCTCGCGACGCCCGCCGCCGGTCATCCGATCATTCACACCGTTCGGCTGGTCGAGCCGGAAGTGTCGCGGACGATCGGAATTGTGCGCAGGCGCGGGGCGACGCTATCGCCGCATGCCAGCCAGTTTCTCAAGATGCTGCTCGAAGCATGGCGCTCTCCATCGCGGACGAGTGGGCAAGGCAGGTCGCGGCCCCGATCAACCGAGGCAAGTTCGAATGCCACTTCGACGGGGCCAAAGCGCAGACGCTGACAATTCACCCGCAGAACGGCGCCAGACTGTTCCCGAGCCAAACCGGAACCCCTCGGATCGCCCCTGTAATGTCTTCAAAGACACATGTTGGATCCACCGCCGCGGCGGTGGCGCGGGTGCCTGCCACGTTGCACCCGGTGCTCGCACCGCTTACAACAGCCGGTCTTTCGGCAATCCGGCGTTTGACGTCGCGGATGGCCCGGCGAAGCCAGAACGCACAAGGCGAATTGATGGCCGCGAATTGATGCGGCGATTGGATCGATGCACGCGTTAAGCATCTCCGCAAGGCCCATCCCCACGACCTATGTCTGACAACATGCCGCTAGATCGGGTTAACGCCATGCGCTAGTGTTTTATACGACCGGTTAAAAACACCGGCCGTTTGAGGGAGAAAAACGTGAAATCCAAGGTTATTGGCGCAGTATCACTGGCGGTCGCTGCGGCCGGGCTGTTTGCAGCCGCTGCACCCGCATTTGCGCAGCAGAAGACGATCACGGTGTGGTGGGGCAAGGGCTTCTATCGCTCCGAAGACGACGCGCTGATCGAGACGATCAAGAAGTTCGAAGCCAAGACCGGCATCAAGGTCGAATTGTCGCAATACGCGATCCAGGACATGATTCCGAAGACGGTCGCCGCGCTCGATGCCGGCACCGTGCCCGATGTCGCCTATTCCGACTCTTATGACGTGCAGGCGCAGGGCAAGTGGGCCTATGAAGGCAAGCTCGAGGATCTCTCCGACGTGATGGAGCCGATCAAGGGCCGGTTCGTGCAGAACACGCTGGATGCGTCGATCCTCTATAACGACGTCACCAAGAAGAAGGCCTATTACGGCTTCCCGCTGAAGCAGCAGAGCATGCACGTCCAGATCTGGAACGACATGCTGGAGAAGTCCGGTTTCAAGCTCACCGATATCCCGAACGACTGGACCGGCTACTGGACGTTCTGGTGCGACAAGGTGCAGCCGGCGATCCGCAAGGCCACCGGCCAGCGCATCTATGCCGTCGGCCAGCCGATGGGCGTGGAATCCACCGACGCCTTCCAGTCGTTCTACACCTTCATGGACGCCTACCACGTCAAGCTGGTCGACGACGACGGCAAGCTCACGGTCGACGATCCCAAGGTTCGCGAGAACCTGATCAAGGCGATGAAGGATTACACCGACACCTACATCAAGGGTTGCACACCGCCGTCCTCCACGACCTGGAAGGATCCCGACAACAACGTCGCCTTCCACAACAAAACCATCGTGATGACCCACAATTTCACGATCTCGATCGCCGCGAAGTGGTTCGAGGATTCCCAGAACCAGGCGCTCACGCCGGAACAGCGCGAAGCCGGCAAGAAGGCCTATGAGCAGGACATCGTGACGGCGTCCTTCCCGAAGGCGCCGGATGGTTCGACCATCCGCTACCGCTCCGACGTCAAGACCGGACTGATCTTCACCGCGGCCAAGAACAAGGCCGAGGCCAAGCAGTTCATCAGCTTCCTGCTCCAGGAAGAGAACGTCCGTCCCTACATCGAGGGTGCCCTCGGCCGCTGGTTCCCGGTGACCAAGGAAAGCCAGGAAAGCCCGTTCTGGCAGGCTGACAAGCACCGCAAGGCCGTCTACACCCAGTTCAAGGGCGGCACCGCGGCGTTCGACTTCACCAAGAACTGGAAGTTCACGATCCTCAACAACGAGAACGTGTGGGCGAAGGCGATGAATCGCGTCGTCAGTGAGAAGGTTCCGGTCGACAAGGCCGTCGACGAACTGATCGCCCGCATCAAGCAGGTCGCGGGCTGAATCATCCTTTCCCTCTCCCCGCTGTGCGGGGAGAGGTATAAGAACAACACCGGCCGCGTTTCGCGGCCGGCATCTCTTTGAAGAGTCCGAAAAGAATGGCGATCACGCTCTCTGGCGACCAGGCAATCCCCGCCCCGCCCCTGTCGTCGCGGCTGACCCCGGCGCAGGTCTGGGGCATCGTGCTGCTTGCGCCCTATCTGCTCGTTTTCCTTGCCTTCGTCGTCTATCCCGTCGGCTACGGGCTGTGGCTGGCGCGAGCCCCGTCGAATTATGTCGCGCTTTACAACGATCCGATCTTCGCGCGTGCCGCGGTCAATACGCTGATCTTCCTGGTCATCGGCATCAACATCAAGATGCTGATCGCGCTATTCCTCTCCGGCTTCTTCGCCGTGCAGCGCCCCTGGATCAAATGGCTCTCGGTGATCTTCATCCTGCCCTGGGCGGTGCCGTCGATCCCGACCATCCTGTCGGTCCGGTTCATGCTCAATCCCGAATGGGGCATGGTCAACCATTTCATCTTCTCCCTGACCGGCGATGACGGCCCGAACTGGCTGAACGATCCGACCGTGGCACTGACCATGGCGATCGCGGTGCATATCTGGAAGTCGCTGCCGTTCTGGACGCTGATCCTGATCACCGGCCGCCTTGCGATATCGCACGATCTGTTCGAGGCCGCCGAGGTCGACGGTGCGAGTTGGTGGCAGAAATTCCGCTACATCACCTGGCCGTCGATGCAGACGCTCTACGTCACCTGCACGCTGCTCTCGATGATCTGGACGCTCGGCGACTTCAACAGCGTCTATCTGCTCACCGGCGGTGGCCCGGCCGACCTCACGCATGTGCTGTCGACCCTCGGCATCCGCTATCTCCGGCTCGACCAGCTCTCGCTGGCCATGGCATCGATCGTCTGCGCAATGCCGTTCGTCCTGCCGCTCGTGTACTTCATGATGAAACGGTTGTCGCGATGAAGCTCCCTACCCTGCGCGAAGTCGCAACCGAAGCGCGGTTGCTGCTGATCGGCATTCCCGTCTTCCTCTGGACGATGATTCCGATCTACCACATGTTCCTGTTCGCGATCTCGCCGAAGGAGGACGCATTCTCCGGCAAGCTGTGGCCGGACCATCCCACGCTGCACAACTTCGAAATCGTGTTCAAGCAGCAGCACTACTTCCTGCGCGACTTCTACATACAGTTCTGGAACTCGCTGGTGATCGCGGCATCCGTCGGCGTGCTGACGCTGTTCATCGCCACCGCCGCGGCGTTCTCGATCTCGCGGCTGAAGGTGCCCGGCGGGCGGGTCGTGATGAATCTCGCGCTGTTCACCTATTTCATCCCGGCGGCATTCCTTGCCGTGCCAATGTACCGCACCATGGGTAATTACGGCCTGCTCAACAATCACTGGTCGCTGATCCTGGCGATGGTGACCATCGCCAGCCCCTACGCGATCTGGGTGCTCAAGCAGGCCTCCGACAAGCTGCCGGTCGAATTGGACGAAGCCGCCGTGATGGACGGTGCGACGACGCTTCAGATCTTCCGCCTGGTCTACCTGCCGCTGATGATGCCCTCGCTGGTCGCGATCGGCACCTATGCGGTGCTGCTGGCCTGGAACGAATATCTCTACGCGTTCCTGCTGCTCTCGAACGACCGCGAGATCACCCTGCCCGTCGCGCTCGGCAACTTCCTCGCCGCCGACGACTCGCCGTGGGAGCTGTTGATGACGACCGGCTTCATCTACGCACTGCCGCCGGCCGCGATCTACTATGCCTTCCGCCGCTACATGGTGGGCGGGCTCACGGCAGGTGCGGTGAAGTCCTGACGCGACAGGACGCATCGGGTCGCCGCAAGCAGGACGTTCGAGCGACAAGGTGGACAATTGCGGGTTGTCCACGCCTGCTCTAACCTCCGTGCCCCAATGCAGGGCACGGCATCATGCGCAGCAACGACGCGATCCATCTCGGCCTGATGCTGCTGGCGCTCGCGGCGGCCTATCTGATGCCGTTCGAGCTGTTGCTGCTGGCTTATGTCGTGCTCGGCCCGGCGCACTACTTCACCGAGATTTCATGGCTGCACGACCGCAGCTATTACCTGCCACATCGCGGGATTGCGGCAGCCCTCGCAATCATCGCCGTGGTCGCGGCCCTGATCGACAACGCCTCCTGGTTCGGCTTTGCGATGTGGGGCGCGCTGATCGCCTGCGCCATGCTTGCGGCCACCACCTCGGCGATCGAGAGCATGTTGCTGTTCATGACGGCGATCGCACTGTCCGCGCTCATGTATTCGAGCGGATCCTCGCTCGCCGTGATCGGCATCCTGATTCCGACCCTGATCCACGTCTCGCTGTTCACGCTGATCTTCATGGTGCTCGGCGCGCACCGATCCGGCAGCCGCGTCCAGGCTGCGCTGGTGGCTGTCTACCTCGTCGCGATCGCTACGATTCTGCTGCTGCCGCCAACCGCTGAAATCCGGATCGCGAGCTTTGCCCGGGTCGGACAGGATTATTTCGGCAATGTCGGTCCGGCGCTCAGCCGGCTGTTCGGCGTGCCCGGCCTCGTCCTCGACACCAGGCTGACGAGCCTGCTCGCCTTCGTCTATACCTATCATTACCTCAACTGGTTCATTAAAGCCGACGTGATCCGCTGGACCGCGGTCCCGAAGGCGCGGCTGGCGGCGATGGCCGCCGCCAGCGCAGCTTCCACCGCGCTCTATTTCTACGACTACGCGTTCGGTTTCACCTTCCTGCTGGCGCTGAGCCTGATCCATATCCTGCTGGAATTTCCGCTCGACGCCCTGGCGCTGCGGCAGCTCGGGGCGGCGGCGCAGGGCGCATTGCGCGCGCGGTATGCCGCCCCCGTCGCAGCCACCGCAACGCGGCCGCGTCCCACAGGCACCAGAGGCTCGAAACGTCCGCCCCGGTCGCGCTGATCATCCGAGGGTGCGTTTTCGTCGATAGGCCATCACCAGCGCGATCGTCGAGCCGATGAAGTAGCCGGCGGTCGCGCCCGAGATGGCGCGGCCGATGATGATTGCCAGTGCGCGGTCGCTCGCATCGATCACCGAGATCACGCCGACCGCATATTGCAGTGAGAACACGACAAGGTTGCGGATCAGGGCAAACGCGCTGCCCTGGCGGATGATCTCACCTGTCGTGTGATCGACCTCGAAAGGACGCGGCGTCAGCACGCCCAGCGGCAGCAGTGCCAGCGCGGCCGCGATCCACGCGATCAGCGGCCACGCGTTGCCCTGAGGCCCGAAACCGATCCGAGACATCCCCCAGACGATGAACACGACCGGCAGGATCAGCGCGCGCCAGATCGGCGTCGTGCGTGGCTGCATCGACTGGATACCTTGCCAGACCAGATAGGCGAACAAGATCCAGACCCATAGCGGGGTATGGGCGGCGATAGCGAGCCAGCTCTTCATGAGACCTCCAGTCCTGCCGACCGGGCCGAGAAAGGCAAGAATCGGATTGACAACCTAAGTGTGCGCGCAGGATATTCTCTACTTATTGCCTGTGCCGCGTATTTTTCAATTCAATTGCCCGACGGATAGCAAAATGCTGCTACACCGACTGACAAGATTTGCCCTCATCGTGCTGATGCTTCTCTGCGGCGGCCTGGCTTGTGCGCAACAGCTTCCCGACAATCCGAGCCCCAGCGCCACCGCGACGCCCTCAGACGTCAGTCAAGATCAACGGATTACCAATCCGCCGCCGACGGGACAATCGCCCGCAAGCGTGGGGACCGGCAAGCCGGCGCAGCAACAGGGTTACATCACCTACAAGACGCCTTATGAATTCTGGTTGACCGGCCTCGCCATCGCATTGGTGGTCACAATGGCAATCCTGCTGTGTGTAATGGCGGCGATCGGCAAACTCACACAGGAGTTCTATAAGGCCTTCCTACTTCTCGTCGTGGTTTTTGCCGCGTTGTTCTTGATCGTAGCCGGCTACACCGACACGCAGACCGCACCCGTATTCAGTCTCCTCGGCACGATCGTCGGGTATATTTTTGGCAAGTCGGCGGCCGGGGCGGCCGAAGAACCTCAGGGCCAACCGCCAGCCCTCAATGCTGCCAACGCGGCTCCTCCCAATCAAGCGGCACCGCCGGGCACCGCGACCGCACCTAGAGGTTAACGTTAGACAAGAGGGCATCGTCATGGACTGCTTAAGCACCGCAGCAGCGACCGCCGGCCTTATTCTGATTTCGGCGCCCCAGTTGGCATCGGCTCAATCAGCCTCGCCTGGAAATCTTGGTTTGCGAGCCCCAAATCCGCAGACGGCGATCGAGAGAAACGCGATCAGGCCTGATCTGGCTCCGATGACTCCCTATGTGACCCGGATGCCGCTCCAAGTCCCCGGACTTGCGCCGGGCCACGTTCCAACAGCCACAGGGCTGGCTCCGAATGGCAATCAAGGTCTCACCGTTCCCGTCCGCTCGCTCGCCGAGCCGGTGGTCGCAGCAAACAGCGTCGGCTTTTACAACGACGCCGGTCAGCCACTCGGCTTCCAGTTCGTTGTCGGGGGAGTTTCACAAAAGATCGAGCTGGCGCCACGGCAGATCCTGACCGTACAAGCCGATGCAGCCGGCAGCGAGCTCAAGGCCATCATCGGAACGGGAAATGCCGACTTCCAGACCGTGTTGGCGCGCGGCAAGCTATACATCTTACGCGCGGACGGAGCCAAGTGGGTGTTGGCTGCTTTCTGAGAAGCGGGCCCCGCTTACAGCGGCGCGGCGCTCTCGCCCTGCGAGCTCGACAGTTTTGAGGCGAGCGAAGCGATCACGATCACCACCGCGATCAGGGCGATCACCAGCGTGCAGATCGCGTTGATCTCGGGTTTCACGCCCAGCCTCACCTCGGAATAGATCCGGATCGGCAATGTCGCCGAGCCGGGGCCGGTGGTGAAGCTCGCGATCACGAGATCGTCCAGCGACAGCGTGAAGGCCAGCATCCAGCCTGCGACGATCGCGGGGGCGATCAGCGGCAGCGTCACCGAAAGAAAGGCGCGCACCGGGTCGCAGCCAAGGTCCATCGCCGCCTCCTCCAGCGAACGATCGAGCGAGCCGAGGCGGGACTGCACGACCACGGCGACGAAACACATCGTCAGCGTGGTATGGGCGATCGTCACGGTCCAGAAGCCGCGCTCGGCGTTCAGCGCCACGAACAGCAATAGCAGCGACAGCCCCGTGATCACCTCGGGCATCACCAGCGGCGCGTAGAGCATGCCAGAGAACAGCGTACGGCCTCGGAAGCGCTCGCCGCGCGACAAGGCGACCGCGGCGAGCGTGCCGAGCAGCGTGGCGATGGTCGCGGAGGAGACCGCCACGCGAAAACTCATCCAGGCCGCCTCGATCATGGCGCGGTCGTTGAAGAACTCGTGATACCAGCGCAGCGACCAGCCGCCCCACACCGTCACCAGCCGCGAGGCATTGAAGGAATAGATGACGAGGATGAGGATCGGCAAGTAAAGGAACGCCAGCCCCAGCGCGAGCGAGGCGACGTTGAAACGGGACAGGCGCGAGACCTTGCGCATGGCGTCAGCGGCCCTGTTCCAGCTGCCGCTTCTGGAGCCGCTCATACAGCAGCAGCGGCACAAGCAGCACCACCAGCAGCACGATGGCCGCTGCAGAGGCGACCGGCCAATCCTTGTTGGTGAAGAATTCGAGCCACAGGGTCTGGCCGATCATCAGCGAATTGGAGCCGGCCAGAAGGTCCGGGATGACGAATTCGCCGACGATGGGAATGAAGCACAGCAGCACGCCGGCACCGACGCCGGGCAGCGACAGCGGGAAGGTGACGAGCCAGAACACCTGCCACGGCGGCGCGCCGAGATCGGAGGCCGCCTCCTCCAGCACCGGCTCCATCTTGGCGAGCGTGGCGTAGAGCGGCAGGATCATGAATGGCAAATAAGAATAGACGATGCCGATATACATCGCGCTGTCGGTTGAGAGCCAGACCACGGGCTGGCTGACCAGATGTAGCGCCAGCAGGATCTGGTTCAGCAGGCCGTCGTGCTGGAGGATGTTGATCCAGGCATAGATGCGGATCAGGAACGAGGTCCAGAACGGCACGATCACCAGCACCATCGCCACAGCCTGCCAACTCTTCGGCAGCCGCGCCATGCCATAAGCGATGGGATAGCCGATCAGCAGCAGCAGCGTAGTCGCGGTCAGAGCGACGGTGAGGCTGCGCACATAGGCGAACACATAGATGTCGTCGGAGACGAGCAGCTTGAAATTCTCGATCGACAGTGCGGCAAAGGCCGCCTTGAGCGCATCCCACCCCGCCGTCAGCGCGAATACCGGCTCGTAAGGCGGCTGCGCGATCGCCGTCTGCGACAGGCTGATCTTCAGCACGAAGGCGAACGGCACCAGGAAGAACAGCACCATCCAGACATAGGGCGCGATCGCGGCAAAGCGCGCCGGGCGCGCAAAGATGCGGCGGGAGCTCATGACGGCAGCACCACGCAATCATCCGGCGTGAACCAGGCGACGATTTGCTGGCCCACGCTATAGGCGTCGACATCCAGGCGGGCGCTGTTGGCGACCGAGGCCCGTACGATTCCGCCGGTATCGAGCTTCACTTTATAGGTCGTGGTGCCGCCGAGATAGCAGATGTCCGCGACCACGCCGTCCAGGCTGTTGATCATGGTTTCACGACCGGCTTCGCTCACCGGGGCGCGCCGCGACAACTTGATCTTCTCGGGACGAATCGCGATCGAGAATCTTCCCGCACCGACCGGTTCGCGCGGCTCCGCCACCACCAACGTACCCGCATCACGCGTGCCAATGACCAGGCGATGACCGTCGCGCAATTTCGTCTCGCCGTCGAACAGGTTGACGTCGCCGACAAACTCCGCGATCCAGCGCGAGCGCGGCGCTTCGTAGAGATCGCGGGGACTCGCGACCTGAGCGAGCTTGCCTGATTTCATCACGCCGATCCGGCTCGCCATCGTCATGGCTTCCTCCTGGTCGTGCGTGACGACGATGAAGGTCATGCCGAGACGGCGCTGCAGCTCCATCAGCTCGCCTTGCGTATTCTCGCGCAGCTTCTTGTCGAGCGCTGCGAGCGGCTCGTCGAGCAGCAGCAGTTGCGGCCGGCGCGCCAGTGCGCGGGCAAGCGCCACGCGCTGGCGCTGGCCACCGGAGAGCTGATCCGGCTTGCGCTTCTCGAGCCCTTCGAGCTTCACCAGGGCGACCATCTCGGCCACTCGGGTGGCGGTGTCGGCGCGCGACAGGCCGGCGCGCTTCAAGCCGAAGGCGATGTTGTCACGCACCGACAGATGCGGAAACAACGCATAATTCTGGAACATCATATTGATCGGGCGCTCATGCGGCAGCGCCTGCGCGATGTCCTTATCACCAAGCAGGATGCGCCCCTCGTCCGGCGCCTCGAAGCCGGCGAGCATGCGCAGCAGCGTGGTCTTGCCGCAGCCGCTGGGCCCGAGCAGCGCGAAGAATTCGCCGGCCTTGATGTCGAGCGAGACGCCATCCACCGCGCGGAAAGTGCCAAAGGTTTTGACGACGCCCTCGATGCGCAGCAGCGGCCGGCCCGCCGCGGATGCGTCTCCATCGGCCGCACCTGTCGCGGCGTGCGTTTTGGGCAATTCGTCCGTCATGTTCCCTGCCAACCCCGATTCCGCCGCACGCTAGCGGCCGATCGGCTTTTGCTCAACCAATTAGCGGTGCATCTTTCACACCCGCCATGAACGCCGCCAGAGCGTCACGATCCGCCGCGGGCATGGTCAAGCCGAGCTTGGAGCGGCGCCAGAGGATATCGTCCGGAAAGCGCGCCCATTCGCTGGCAATCAGATAACGCACCTCGGCACCGGTCAGCTCGGGGCCGAACGCCGGGCCAAGTTCGTCGCGGGTCTTTGCCTCGCCTAGCACCGCGGACAACCGCGAGCCATAGGCTCCGACCAGACGCTGGGCTTCTGGCTCCGACAGAAAGCGCCAGCGGTCGCGCGCGAGGTCGACTTCGATGTCGAAACGGTCCCAGGCGAAATCTCCGCCGGGCAGCGCAGCTCCAGCAGTCCAGGGCGGCGACATCGGATAGAACGGCGTCAGCTTCGTCACCGCCCACTCCGCGCGCAGGCGCGAGGTGGTGACGTCGCCGCCGAACATCGTGAGCAGCGGCGCCTTGCGCCGGCGTGCATGGAACAGCATCGTGCCGTCGCGTCCGCGCACGGACGCCAGCGTCAGGTTGACGCCGGAGACCGTCCGGACCACGTCGGTCGGGGCGACGCGCTCACGAAAATAGCGGCTCGCCGCTTCGCAGAGATAGCCGACGTCGGCCCCAGGCATCGCCACAATTGCGGGATCGCCGGTGAAGGCGTGCGTGACCGTGCCGATCAGCGTGAAGTCGCGCTCGAAGGGCCGGGCAAAGATCAGCCGCCCATCATTGTTCTGAAAGACGTAGACGTTCTCGGAGTCGAACAGCTTGGGCACGATAATCTGGCTCATCTGCGTGGCCGCCATCGCGGGCTGCGGCTGCCGCAGCACGGTCTCAGCGACCATTGGCGTCCAGCCGCCGGTGGCGTTGGCCAGCGCCCGCGCCGTCACCGTGCGGCGGTGGCCACGATCGACCACCGCGAGCCGCCAAATGTCGGTTCTGTCGGCACGGACGCAACGCGCACCGGTCCGGATCGCCGCGCCATGTTCAGCGGCATCCAGTGCCGTCAGCGCCACCAGGCGGGAGTCGTCGACAACGCAGTCCGAATATTCGAACGCCGTACCGAACGGGCGTTTCAGCGCGTTGCCGACCGGATGATGCGTGATGTCGATGGTCGCCGAGGGTGGCAGACCGCCCCGGTTCGTTAGACCGTCATAGACATAAAGGCCGACCCGCAGCAGCCATGGTGGACGCTCGTCGGCATGCGCGGGGATCACGAAACGCATCGGCCGGACCAGATGCGGCGCGATCCGGAGCCAGGTCCGGCGCTCGGCCAGGGCCCGGCGCACCCGCCGGAACCGGCGCCGCTCCAGCACCGACAGATCGCCGTGGATCAGCCGCGGTGTTGCCGAGGAGGCCGCGCCGCCGAGATCGCCCTGCTCGAACAGGATGACCCGCAAGCCGCGGCCGGCCGCATCGCGCGCGAGGCTGACACCGTTCAGCCCGCCGCCGATGATCGCGAGATCGTAATCCGCCATGAAGCCGTCGAATGGGAGCAAAGCGCCCCATCATCACTAGAGCCATTTCCGTTCCGATGAAATCGGAACGGGGGCTCTAGATTTTTATTCTGACGCTCTTTCTTGACGCGAACCGGTATCCACGTCGCTCGAAAACGCTCTAACCGGTCTTGAGCGCAAGCTCCATGAGTTCAGCGCGGCCGACCAGCCCGGCATATTTCCCGATCGGCAGGGGCTTGCCGAGCAGATAGCCCTGCACGCCGTCACAGCCCTCCTTGGCGAGGAAGGCGAGCTGCTCGACCGTCTCGACGCCCTCGGCAATGATCGACATTTCGAGGCCGTGGCCGAGATCGATCACCGCGCGAACGATCGCAGCCGATTGCGGGTTGCGGCCGAGATTGATGATGAAGGCCCGGTCGATCTTGATCTTGTCGAACGGGAACGCCTGGAGGTAGCTCAGCGAGGAGTAACCGCTGCCGAAATCGTCCATGGAGATGCGCACGCCGAGCGCCTTCAGGCGGCGCAGCAGCGCAAGGCCCCGGTCGAAATCCTCGATCAGCACACCCTCGGTGATCTCCAGCTCGAGCCGGCCGGGTGCAAGGCCGGTCTCGATCAGGATCGAATGGACGAGGCCGACCACGTCGCCGTGCATGAACTGCGCCGGCGACAGATTGACCGCGACCTGAAGCGGCTTCGGCCAGGACGCCGCCTCGCGGCAGGCCTGGCGCAGGATCCACTCGCCCATCTCGACGATCAGACCGCTCTCCTCGGCGATCGGGATGAATTCGGCCGGCGAGACCTGGCCGCGCACCGGATGCTGCCAGCGCGCCAGCGCCTCGAAACCGATGATCTCGCTCTCGGCAACGCTGTGGCCGGCGACGCCCTGCGGCTGGAAGGCAAGCGAAAGCTCGCCGTTCTTGATCGCCACCGACAGGTCCTGGTGCAGCACGCGGCGGTCGCGGATCTGGTGGTCCATCTCGGGCTGGTAGAGGCTGATCGTGCCGCGCGACTTCTGCTTGGCGCGGAACAGCGCCGCACCGGCATTGGCGAGCAGCGAGGCGCCATCGGCGCCGTTGTGCGGGAAGATCGACATGCCGGTGGTGACGCCGGCGCGGACCGCACGGCCGTCGATCTGGAAGTCCTTCGCGACGGCGTCGCCAATCTGCTGCGCCAGTGCAAGACCTGCGTCCGGCTGCTTGCCGTCGATGATCAGGCCGAATTCGTCGCCGGACAGGCGCGCCACCACGCCGCCACGGGCGGAGTCCTGGAGCCGCTGGGCCACCTCGATCAGGAGCTTGTCGCCGAGCGCATGACCGAAGACGTCGTTGACCTCCTTGAGGCCGTCGAGGTCGACGCAGAGGACCGCGAACTCCTCGCCGGTGCCTTCGCAGGCCTCGATCATCTGGGTCAGCGCCTGGAGGAAGGCGGCGCGGTTCGGCAGATCGGTGAGGCCGTCGTGATAGGCCATGTGCGCCATGCGCGACTCGGTCTGCCGGCGGTCGGTGACGTCCTCGTGGGTCTTGATCAGATATTGCGGCTCGCCGGTATCGCCGAGCACCGTGGCACGCCGGGTCAGGAACAGCCGCAGGCCGTCCTTGGTGGAGATCGGATGCTCCTCGGTGATCATCCCGCGTTTCTTGATCGCGGCCTCGTCGCGCGCGATGATCAGCTTGGCTTCCTTGGGGTTGAAGATGTCGGACGCGGTCAGGCCCGTGGCCTCCTCGCGCCGGCGGTTGAGGATCGTCTCCGCGCTGCGATTGGCGAGCAGATAGCGGCCGTCCTTCACCTGCTCGACGATCAGCGCCACCGGGATGTTGTCGACCACGAGCTCAAGGAACTTCTTGGTGCTCTCCAATTCCTGCGACAGCGACCGGCGGTCGGTGATGTCCTCGAACACCAGCAGCAGAAACTCGGGCTTGTTGCTCTCGTTGCGGACCACGATCCGGATCGAGGCGACCATGCGCCGCTCGCCGCCGCGGTCGACCTCGAATTCGTTGCGGAACTGGCCGTCCGGGGAGTTGAGCGCCGCCCGGTCGGTCGCCTCGATAATGGCTGCCGAGACCGGCGCAAACAGCTCGCCTGCGTTCTTGCCGACGGCGTGATCCCGCGAGAACCCCCAGAATCGCTCATAGGCGCTGTTGGCGAAGATGTAGCAACCATCCTCGATGTTCTTCGCGGCCACGCAGGCCGGCACATGGTCCAGCACCGATTCCAGGAATTGCTTGGTGGAAGCGAGCTGTCGCGACAGCTTTCGCTGCTCGCTGACGTCCAGATGCGTCGCCACCGAGCCGCCGTTCGGCAGCACGAAAAACTTCACCAGGATGGCCCGGCCGTCGGGCAGCTCGGTGATCAGGCCGTTGTGGCTTGCCGCCTTCTCGTAGAACTCATCGTCGGAGATGCCGCCAAGCACCCCGCGCTTGCGCCTGAGATCGAGAAGCTCATGGCCGTCCATATTGGCCCAGAGTTCCGACCGCGTCAGGCCGTAGATCTCGAGATAGCGGTCGTTGCAGAAGATGATGCGGCGGTGCGCATCCGTCATCACCACGCCCTGATTGAGATTGTTCATGGCGGAGGAGACGAAGGCGTTGCGCCGCAACTGCAAGCGCCTGGTCCGGCGCAGCGAGGAATGGATCCACAGCACGATCGCGGCGAGGAACGCGCAGACGACGATGCCCGCGATCAGGACCTCCCAGACCACGTTGGGATCGAGCTGGCCGAGATAGCTCGGCGCGGCGAAGCTGTCCGACAGCGCAAAGGCGCGCGCAGGCGCAACCGTGCCGGCCAGGCACACAACGGCCTGCACAGCAATCGGAAGCGTGCTGCCCTCGTGCCAGTTCTTCTCAGCCATCAGCCACCCGCGATTTCAACGTCGGATTGTCTGGCTTCACGCGTTTGGATCGGGTAAACGCCTGTACGCGCAACAGAAAAATGTGACGTGAAATACGGCAATTGCCCTGACATGATAAATTCTTCCTTAACGGAAAATGGCCCCGCGGCATTCTCTCCAGGCCTGACGCCACCGGCGCTTCCAGCGGACATCCTGCACAACCATGGATAGGGTCGATTGCGTCGTCATCGGAGCCGGCGTGATCGGGCTCGCGGTGGCTCGAAAGCTTGCGCAGGCCGGGCGCGAGGTCATCGTGCTCGAGGAGGCCGAGGCGATCGGCACCATCACCTCCTCGCGCAACAGCGAGGTGATCCATGCCGGCATCTACTACCGCGCCGGGAGCTGGATGGCGCGCATGTGCGTCGACGGCAAGCACGCGCTCTACCGCTACTGTGGCGAGCGCGGCATCCCGCACAAGAATTGCGGCAAGCTGATCGTTGCGACCAGCCCGCAGGAGACCGCGAAGCTGCAATCGATCAAGGCGCATGCCGAGGCCAATGGCGTGCTCGACATGCAGTTGCTCACAGGCGAGGCGGCACGCGCGCTGGAGCCGGCGCTGGCCTGCGACGCCGCACTGCTGTCGCCCTCTACGGGCATCATCGACAGCCACGCCTACATGCTCTCGCTGCGCGGCGAAGCCGAGGAAGCCGGCGCGGCCTTCGCGTTTCACACCCCGCTGATCCGCGCCAAGGCGGCGAACGGCCTGATCGAGATCGACGCCGGCGGCGAGGCGCCAATGACGCTGCAATGCAGCCTCCTCGTCAACGCCGCGGGGCTCTCGGCGACGAATGTGGCGCGCAACATCGACGGCATGCCGCTGGACCGAATTCCACGGGCCTATCTCGCCAAGGGAAATTACTTCAGCTGCAATGCCAAGGCGCCGTTCTCGCGCCTGATCTACCCGGTGCCCGAGCCCGGCGGGTTGGGAGTGCATCTGACGCTGGACATGGCAGGCCAGGCGCGCTTCGGCCCTGACGTCGAGTGGATCGAGACGATCGACTACGAGGTCGACCCGTCACGCGCCGAGCGGTTCTACCCGGCGATCCGCAAATACTGGCCGACGCTGCCTGACGGCGCGTTGATGCCGAGCTATTCGGGTATCCGGCCGAAGATCGTACCGCCCGCGGTGGCCACGCAGGACTTCCTGATGCAGGGCCCGCGCGATCACGGCGTCGCTGGCCTGATCAATCTGTTCGGCATCGAATCGCCGGGACTGACGTCGTCGCTCGCGATCGCAGATCACGTCGCCGAGCTCGCAGACATCTGAAGGCGTTTTCGAGCGAAGCGGGTACCGGTTCGCGGCAAGACAACGCGTTCAGACAAAAACGAAACACCGCGCAAACTTCTTTGCACGGTGCGCACTTTGCTGCAGGGATGAGCGCAAAAGCTCTCACCCCTGCGGGATAAGGGTACGATCAACTCTACGCTGTTACGGGGGTCACTAGTGGAGCGTGTCGCCGTGCCTCAGACGCTCGATCTGGTCCTTGACCATCAACTTCCGGCGCTTCAACTCAACAATTTGCAGGTCGTCTGTTGAAAGGTGCACGAGAGCTTCGTGCAATTCGTTTTCGAGAAGTTTGTGCTTCCGCTCCAATTCAACGAGATGTGCCTGAATTGTCATTCGAAACCTCCTCGGTAGGGTTGAACCTCAGGATTCGATCCGGACAAGGAAGTGTACATCAGCGATTCGTTCTGTCGATGGATAACCGTCGTGACAGCTTCATTTTTGAAAATTCATATGTAACGAAGCGTGAGTAAAGGAACCGCACGGGAAAAATCCATGATATCAATGCGCTTGCGCAGCGCCGCGGCGATCAGCGGAAATATGTCGCTGGAGATCGGCGAACGGTGGTCGCAGATCGCTTGCGATCACGCCGCGCAAGGACGATAATTTCCACAGGGCATCCACAGCCTTAATCCCACGCCTATCGGTTTTCGGCCACCGCAGACATGACCAATGAAGACGAGCGTGAGCTCGAAGCCGAGCTCACCCGGTTGCAGCAGGAACACCGAGATCTCGATGCGGCGATCGATGCACTGCATCAATCGCCCGCCCCCGACCTATTGCGGTTACAGCGCTTGAAGAAGCGCAAGCTGTTGTTACGAGACCGCATCGCGTTCATCGAAGACCAGATCACCCCCGACATCATCGCCTGACCTGCGAGCCGGCTTCCCTCGTGCAGATGAATCCGCTTGACTCGAATAGAACAAAATAGGAACATTCGAGCGCCCCAGCGCCCCCAGGAAACGTCCAGCACAACTGACAAGGACAATGCAGATGTCGACCGCCGCCCTTCTCGACAACAGCCATTATGAACAGGCCTGCGATCAGGCGATCGCGATGTGCGACGGCAATCTGCGCAGCACCATCAAGGCGCTGATCATGGCCAACGAATATCTGGAGGCCGAGCTGGAGGAATTGCAGGCGGCGATTTCCGCCGGCTGCATTCCGGAGACCTCGCGCAGCAAGATGCGGAGCAAGAGCAGCGCCGCCTGAACCGTCAGCTATCGGAGCCGACCATGCCCGACGTCACCTACTACGTTGCATTGCCCTTCCTGATCGACGAGGACGGATCGCCGGTGGCAGGTGCGGCCGAGGAATGTCAGACATCGGCTGCCGCCCTGCGTCGTGCGGAAATGCTGGCGCACGGCGCCGGCCATATCGGCGCCGTCGCCTTCAGCCGCAGCGGCGATCCCCTGACCGGCGAGTTTGGCGACGCCAAATTGCTGCGGACATTCGGTAACGTACCGCCAGATCTCAGCGCGCTTTAGCTGCCGACCAGCCGGACCCGCGGCTCGTGCCGCCGGTGCGCCTTGCGCACATACATGGCGGCATCGGCCTCCTCCAGGGCGCGGCCCGCGTCGGACTGCGCCCCCAGCAGCGCGACACCGGCGGAGGCGCCCGCGGTCACGTGCTCGCCGCGAAAGACAAAGGACAATTCGTCGACCGCCTGCTCGAAGATGGCCGCCTTTGCCTTGGCGTCGGTCTCGCTGAGATTCCACAGCAGCAGCGCGAACTCGTCGCCCCCCAGCCGCCCGACCACGTCGGAGGCGCGGACCTGCCGCGTCAGCGTGGCGGCAATCGCCTTGAGCACCTCGTCACCGGCGCCATGACCGAACGAATCGTTGATCGGCTTCAACCGATCGACGTCGAGCACGATCAGTGCCCCGCTGGCGCGGTAGCGCTTCATGTAGGCGATGGCACGCGCCAGCTCGCGCTCGAAGCCGCGCCGGTTGGGAATCTCGAGCAGGAAATCGGTGTCGGCCGCAGCTTCCAGTTCCGCGACCCGGCGCTGCGCCTCCTTGAGCTTGGTCCGCAAGCCCCGGATCGTCGCCCTGACGGTATCCTTGGCCCCATCATCGCCCGACGCGTCACGCCCCGGCGGCTTCGCCGGCCGCCTGGTCAGCCGTTTTGGGGCGGTTTTGGATCGGCCGGCACTGGTCTTCCGGCCCTTTTTGGCCTTCGCAGCGCCTGCCCTTTTTGGTTTCTTCATGGGCATCCTGCTCAATGAAGGCTTGCGGGGATTCACCAAGACAGGATAGTGGATTCCCTTCTCCTTGCCACCGCCTTGCGAGCCGCCGGCCGGAACCGTTAATCTGGCCTATCTTTCTGTTTTTCGGGCACAATTAACGTCATGACCGCGCCGATCGCCATCATCATGGGAAGCCAGTCGGACTGGGACACGATGCGGCATGCCGCCGACACGCTTGCCGCGCTCGGCGTCGCCGCCGACACCCGCATCGTCTCGGCCCACCGCACCCCCGACCGTCTCTTTGCTTTCGCCAAGGGCGCCAAGGCCGCCGGTTACAAGGTCATCATCGCCGGCGCAGGTGGCGCTGCACACCTGCCCGGCATGGCGGCGGCGCTGACCGAACTCCCGGTGTTCGGCGTTCCCGTCGAATCCAAGACGCTCAAGGGCCTCGATTCGCTCTATTCGATCGTCCAGATGCCCGCCGGCATCCCGGTCGGCACCCTCGCCATCGGCAAGGCCGGCGCGACCAACGCCGCGCTGCTGGCGGCGGCCGTCCTGGCGTTGTCCGACCCGGCCTTGTCCGATCGCCTCGCGGCCTGGCGCAAGGCGCAGACCGAGGCGGTCGCCGAGCGCCCGGAGGACAAGGCGTGACCGACACCAGGCAGGTGAAACTGAAGCCCGGTGACACCATCGGAATTCTCGGCGGCGGACAATTGGGCCGGATGCTGGCCATGGCTGCGGCGCGGCTCGGCCTGCGCTGCCAGGTTTTCTCGCCCGATCCGGACTCGCCGGCCTTCGACGTCGTATTGAACGCGACCTGCGCCGAATATGCCGATGTCGAGGCGCTCGAACTGTTCGCCAACGACGTCGACGTCATCAC
Organism: Bradyrhizobium sp. Rc3b; assembly: GCF_900114915.1. Taxonomy (GTDB): domain Bacteria; phylum Pseudomonadota; class Alphaproteobacteria; order Rhizobiales; family Xanthobacteraceae; genus Bradyrhizobium. Next base: position 496,416 of record NZ_FOUS01000004.1, on the reverse strand, counting down.
CTACGAATTCGAGAACGTGCCATCGGCCGCCGCGATGGTGCTGGACGCGCGCCGACCCGTCCTGCCCAACCGCAAGATTCTCGAGACCACCCAGGACCGGCTCGCCGAGAAGGATTTCGTGACGCGGCTCGGCATCGGCACCGCAGCCTATGCCGACGTCACCTCCGTATCCTCGCTGCGCGAGGCGATCGCCAGGATCGGCCTTCCGGCCGTGCTCAAGACCCGCCGCTTCGGTTATGACGGCAAGGGCCAGGCCATCATCCGCGAGGGCGACGACATCGCCAAGGTGTGGACCAGCCTCGCCACCAAATCGGCGATCCTGGAAGCCTTCGTGCCCTACGAGCGCGAGATCTCCGTGATCGCCGCACGCTCGGTCACAGGCCAGGTCGAGTGTTTCGACGTCACCGAGAACGAGCACCGCGACCACATCCTGAAGATATCGCGCGCGCCCGCGCCGATCCCGCCTGCGCTTGCCGAGGAAGCACGCAGCATCGCCGGCAAGATCGCAAGCGCGCTCGACTATGTCGGCGTGCTCGCTGTCGAGATGTTCGTGCTCGCCAACGGCACCGGCCCGAAGGTGCTGGTCAATGAGATCGCCCCGCGCGTGCACAATTCAGGGCACTGGACGCTCGACGGCGCCTCGGTCTCGCAGTTCGAGCAGCACATCCGCGCCATCGCCGGCTGGCCGCTCGGCAAGCCCGTGCGCCACGGCGAAATCGTCACCATGACCAATCTGATCGGCGACGAGATCAATGATTACGAAAAGTGGCTGAGCGTGCCGGGCGCGACCGTGCACATCTACGGCAAGGGTGCGCCGCGTCCCGGCCGAAAGATGGGCCACGTCACCGAAGTCAGGCCGACGAAAGGCAAGTAGCGGGACCGCAGCTTCGAGCTGCGATCCCGCTCCGCGATTAGGCCGTCTTCGCGCCTGCGACGACGCCCGTGGGCTCCTCGCTGAGCCAGCGATAGATCACCCCGCCCAGCGCGCCGCCGATCAGCGGTGCGACCCAGAACAGCCAGAGCTGCGCCGTCGCCCAGCCGCCGACGAACAGCGCGGGGCCCGTGCTGCGCGCCGGGTTCACCGAGGTGTTGGTGACGGGGATGCTGACGAGATGGATCATCACCAGCGCGAGCCCGATCGCGAGCGGCGCGAAGCCTGCGGGCGCGCGGCCATGGGTCGCGCCCATGATGATGAACAGGAACATCATGGTCATCACCACCTCGGTGAGGAAGCACACGATCATGCTGTACTGGCCGGGCGAATGCGCATCATAGCCGTTGGATGCGAAGCCCTTGCTGACATCGAATCCGGGAGCTCCGCTCGCGATGACGTAGAGGAGCCAGGCGGCCACGATCGCGCCGGCCACCTGCGCGATCACATAGGGCAGGATCTGCCCGGCCGGAAAACGCCCGCCGGCGGCAAGACCGACCGTGACGGCCGGGTTGAGATGGCAGCCGGAGATATGGCCGATCGCATAGGCCATGGTGACCACGCTCAGTCCGAATGCGAGGGAGACACCGACCAGACCGATTCCGACCTGCGGGAAGCCGGCAGCGATCACCGCGCTTCCGCAGCCTGCGAATGTGAGCCAGAAGGTGCCGATGGCTTCAGCAGCGTATTTCTTGATATCCATGTGTAGTCCCCTGCTTTCAAAGATTCCGGAACAAAGCTCCGGAAACGGCCCCATCCCTGGCGTCGAATCGCCCAAATCAGGGCCGCACAGAGGTATTTTTGCCTCATTTAATGGCTGAACTTGGCCCGAAAACCCGCTTGTCCGGTGGACATCCCGGGATTTGTCTGATACATCCGCGCCCTCAAGGTTAAGGGCTTGCGCGTTTTCGCCATCCCCTTCGTCTTACCAGAATTCAAATCCGATCCACTGAAGAGGATGCCGCGTGCAGGTTCTCGTTCGCGATAACAATGTCGACCAAGCCCTCAAGGCTCTGAAGAAGAAGATGCAGCGCGAGGGAATTTTCCGCGAGATGAAGCTCCGCGGTCATTACGAGAAGCCCTCCGAGAAGAAGGCCCGCGAAAAGGCCGAAGCCGTGCGCCGCGCGCGCAAGCTGGCCCGCAAGAAGCTGCAGCGCGAAGGCCTGCTGCCGATGAAGCCGAAGCCGGTGTTCGGCGCAGGTCCCGGCGGTGATCGCGGCGGTCGTGGCGGCCCGGGTGCAGGTCCGCGCGGACCGCGCTGATTCACCGAATTTTGCAAGATTTCAGTTTCGATGACGCGGGCCTCTGGCCCGCGTCATTGTTTGTGCGCGCTGCTCTTTGGGCCAGGCACCACGGATGCGGCACGCAAACGCGATGAGATTTGGATTGAACGTCGTCGCGCTTTAGTTTGTTGTTTGACCTTGATCTCTACGCAAGCGCGTTCCGCCTTTGTCGCGAGGGAAAACCGCTTCATACTTTTCGTCAACGCGGCCCTTCGGGTCCGGATCATGCTCTAGCGCGAGCGAACCGCAGATGGCCTCCCCCTTCCCCCAGCGCGGCTTGGCGCGGCGACGCCGGATCTGGCAGCCGCCGTTCGTGCTGGCATTGATGGGGATTGCGCTGTGCGGCTGCTCCTTCGATCTGGGATCGTTGATGCCGGAGAAGGACAAGCCGCAGGAAGCCCCCCAGGCGGCTGCGCCCGCCGAGAGCGCGGTGAGCGCCGGCAACGTCACCGAAGCTCAGGCCCACACTGCAAAAGCCCAATCCCTGGCCAAGTCAGGCGAGGTCGCGGCAGCGCTCGATGAGTTCAATCGCGCGGTCGGACTCGATCCCTACAATGCGCAGGCGCTGTATGGCCGTGCCCTGATCTACCAGGGCAACAATCAGCACGCCTTCGCCATCGCAGATTTCAGCGCTGCGAGCGGACTCAATCCCCAGAAGGTCGAGCCGCTGCTCGGCCGCGCCACCAGCTATCTCGCGCTCGGCAAGGTCAAGGAGGCCACGGCCGATCTGGATGAGGCCTCCGAGGCCGATCCGCACAACGCCCAGGTCTGGACCACGCGCGGACAGGCCTATGAGCGGCTGGGCGACAGAGCCAAGGCGGCGGCGTCCTACACCAGGGCTGTCTCGCTTCGCCCACGCGACGACGCCGCGCGCAACGGTCTTGCCCGTGTCGGCGGCTGACGGTTTTGACGGCGCAGGCGCCGTCTTAATCGGGGGTGGCGCTCTTCGGCAGAACCGAGTGGAACATCGACTTCATGCCCGACAGCATCTCGTCGGCGACATTGGTCTTCTTCGGCCGCGGCATGGAGCCACCGGCGTCGGCGCGCAGATCGAGCGGTGGCGCGATCATCGGCACGGGAATGTCAGCCGGCGGCGTCATCCGATTCGGATCATCGTTGCCGACCGAGGCCGTGTAGGGCGGATTGGCCGGCGAGGAGCCATCCTTGCCATAGGCCTCCGATGAGGGCGTCGATACCGTGATCGGCGGCGGCAGCGGACGGACCGTAGCCGGCTCCATGCTGACGACCCGCGGGGCCTCGGGCGTGCGGGCTGCTTCCCGCACGGCAGGCTCAGTCGGCCTCTCGGCTGACCTGGTCTCGGACGGCCTGACCTCGGCAGGTTTGGTTTCGGCAGACGACTTTCCTTCGGAAGACTTGCCCTCGGAAGATTTGCCCTCAGGAGTCTTGCGCAGGCGCTCGATCGCGGCACGCACGAGGTCGTTGGCGTCGGGGGCCGGAGCCGCAGCAGCCGGCGCCGAATTGGCCTCGACCACCGGAGCGGCGGGAGCGGGCGTGCTGGTGGCCGGGGTCGACTTGGCGACCGCCTTCTCGCGCGCCGACGGCTTGCCACGCGGGCTGGCCTCGGCCGGGGCCACATCGGCAGCCTTGTGCTCGGCGGACGGCTGATCGGCAGCCTTTTCGACCGCCGGCTTGTCCGTCACGCTCTTCTCGGGGATGCCTTTGGCCTTGACGCCGGGCGCAGGGAGATTGGCGACATCGGCGGGTTTGCCGTTCTTGCCGGCCTCGGCAGGGGCCACGACGGCCGCAGGGGCATCAGCCGCCGGCTTGGCGTTGATGTAGTGGTTAACGATGTACGCCCCGATGATCGTCGCGAGCACCGAGGGGAAAATATCCATCGAGATTTTAGCGAGGTATTTCAGCATTCCGGCCACTCCCCGCGCGATCTGATGCGGGAACTTTAGGGCATTGTAAGGGATCAACTGCGACGGATCGATGGCAAGTGTTAAGGCCGGATCTACGGCTTTAGCTCGATCTCAAGGAACACGATCTCGGTTGAGGTTTCGTTAAGTACGTCATGTTGGACGCCCGCCTTGCGGAAGTAGGATTTCCCGGCTGCCAGTTGCGCCTTGGACCGCTCGCCGCCCGGCGCCACGATGGTCATTTCTCCCGCAACGACGGGAACAATCACATAGTCCATGCCGTGGGTGTGATGGCCGGTGGCGCTACCGGGCGGAAGCCGCCATTCGGTCACCCGGACCTCCTCGTTGTCGACCTGGACCTCGGACTTGGCGGCAAGCATTGGAACCTCTCTTGGGACGCAGCGCTTCAGGGCACGAAAACCATGAAGGCGTAGACGGCAAATACCACCATATGGACCAGCCCGAACAGGACATTGGTCCTGCCGGTGCCGAAGGTCAGCATGCTCAGGAAGAAGGTCAGGAGCAAAAGCACACTGCCCTGGGCGCTGAGGCCGAGCGTGAGCTCCTTGTCGAGCGCGTAGGTGGCGACCCCCACCGCCGGGATGGTCAGCCCGATGGTGGCGAGGGACGAGCCGAGCGCGAGGTTGATGCTCTTCTGGAGGTCGTTCTTGCGGGCCGCCGATACCGCCGCGACGCCTTCCGGCATCAGGATCAGGAGCGCGACCAGAAGGCCGGCAAAGGCCGGCGGCGCGCCGATCTTGGCCGCGACGGCGTCCACCACCAGCGAAAACTTCTTGGCGAGCAGCACCACGGCCAGCAGCGCAATCAGCAGCAGCACGACGCTGACCACCAACATCCGGCCCGGCAGATGCGCCACGCCGCTGCCGCCGTCAGCCCGTTCATGGACGAAGTAATCCTTGTGCAGGACGGTCTGGGTGTAGAGGAACACTCCGTACAGCGCGAGCGTGACCACGTCGACGAAACCGAGCTGAACCGCCGAATAGACCGGCCCCGGCGCGGTGGTCGTGTAGTTCGGCATGATCAGCGTGATGGTCGCGAGCGCGAACAGGACGCTGAGATAGACGTTGGCCCCCGAGAGCTGAAAGCCCTGCTCGCGATAGCGCAGGCCGCCGATGAAGATGCAGAGCCCGACGAGGCCGTTGCAGACGATCATGACCACGGCGAACACGGTGTCGCGCGCCAGTTCCGGGGCGGGCTTGTCGCCCAGCATGATCGTGGTGATCAGCGCCACCTCGATGACGGTCACCGAGAGCGTCAGCACCAGCGTGCCATAGGGCTCGCCGACCCGCTCGGCGATCACTTCGGCATGATGAACCGCGGCGAACACGGTGCCGAACAGGATAACCAGAAGGACGATGGCGAAGACGAGCCCGCCCAACGACAGCGTGAAGACGTAGCCCGTCGCGCTGACGGCTGCGAACAACAGCACGGCCAGCGCCGGAAAGATCCAGGCCGACCGGGGCATCGGATTATGCGCGCTCATCTACCGGCTCCAATCACTGAAGACGAGCAGTAGCAAATCGGCCGGCAGATTCAATGCCAGCGCAGGATCGGAGCGACCGGCAGCAGCGTCAGCAGCATGAACAGCGGGATCAGCACGGCGCCGGCACGCAAGAGATAGCCGAAGAAGCTCGGCATCTCGATGCCGTTCTCGCTCGCGATGCTGCTGACCATGAAGTTCGGCGCATTGCCGATATAGGTGAGCGCTCCCATGTAGACGGCGCCCATCGAAATCGACGCGAGCGTGCCCGACAGCTCGTGCATCAGCGTTTGCGGATCACCGCCGGCAAGCTGGAAGAACAACAGATAGGTCGGCGCATTGTCGAGAAACGCTGACATCAGGCCGGTGAACCAGAAATAGGCGACCTCGCGCGGCGCACCGTCCGGTGCCGTCACGGCCGACAACAGCCAGGCGAAGGCGCCGTGGTGGCCGGCATTGAGCATGGCAATGACCGGGATGATGGCGACGAAGATGCCCGCGAACAGTTTTGCGACCTCGCGGATCGGCTCCCAGGTGAAGCCGTTGGCCTCCCTGTGCTCGTCCGGTGTCAACCACACCGACAGCGCCGCAATGGAAAGCAGCGCCACATTGCGCGCGATGTCTTCCAGCCCCAGCTTCGTTCCGAGAATGTCGAAAGCAACAGCGGGCTTCCACATCGCCGAGGCCAGCAGGCTCGCGACGATGGCTGCGATCAGCACGAGGTTGACGAGACCGCGAATGCGGACCGGATCCGCGGGACCGGCGTCGCTGAGCTGAGGTTCGCTGCGGAAGCGCCAGAAATCGATGGCGGTGAAGATCGCGAGCAGCAATCCGGCGACGATCGCGGTCTGCAGCCAGATGCTCCGCGTGGTCCAGAAGAAGTCGACGCCGTGCAGGAAACCGACGAAGAGCGGGGGATCGCCGAGCGGGCTCAGCGCGCCGCCGACATTGGCGACCAGGATGATGAAGAAGATGATGACATGGGCATTGTGGCGCCGCGGCCGGTTGGCGCGGATCAGCGGACGGATCAGGATCATCGCGGCACCCGTGGTGCCGACAATGCTTGCACCCAGCGTGCCGAGCGCGAGGATGCCAGCATTGATCGCTGGCGTGGCCTTGATGTCGCCGGTAATGAGAATGCCGCCGGCCACGACATAGAGCGCGAACAGCAGCACGATGAAGCCAAGATATTCGGCGAGCAGAGCGTGCACGAGCACAGCCAGCGTGACCGCGCTTCCGGCAAAAATCACGAGTGAGACGAGCGCCGCCAGCGACCAAGCAGCGGCGATCTTGCCGTAATGATGGTGCCAGACTTTCGGAAACAACAGCGGTCCGAGCGCGATCGACAGCAACAGGCCGGCAAAGGGCAGCGCATAGGGCCAGCGCATCGCCGCACCATCGAGCCCGGCTGCGGCCCAGGCCGGCTGCGGCAACAAGGTGAGGATGGCAACGAGCGATACGGCCGGGATTCGCGTGACGAGTCGTTTATTCTCCAATGAAGCGCCTTGCCGTTTCGATCGCACCGAATGCATCGAGATTGTCATGTCCGCCGCCCGCAAAGCGAACGAACTGCTTCGGTTCATGCGCGAGCGCGAACAGACGTTCTCCGAACACGATTGAAATGACAAGGTCATTGGTGCCATGCATCACCAGGAGCGGCACCGTGACGCGCGCGATCCGCTGGTCGGAAGGGAACGGATCGCGCATCAAGAGGCGCACCGGCACGAACCAGAATGACGAAGATGCAATGTCGGCCGTCGACGTATAGGGCGCCTCCAGGACCAGCTTTCCAACACGCTGTTCTGCGGCGAGCGCGACCGCCACGCCGGTCCCGAGCGAGAAGCCCCAGGCGACGATTCGTTCCGCCGTGTAGCGCGCCGTGGTGAAGGCGTAGGCGGCGGCGGCATCGCGCAGCAGCCCCTCCTCGCTCGGCGCGCCGCTCGAGCCGGCATAGCCGCGGTAGGACAGCGCAACGAGGCCGGTGCCATCTGCCGTCATGACCTTGAAGCGGCTGACACGGCCGGCAAGAAAGTCGCCATTGCCCGGAAAATACAGGATCACGGGACGACCGGGCCTCGCCGGCACGTGCCAGACGATGATCTTCTCGCCATCCGAGGTGGTCAGGACATGCTCCTCCGCCTCGGGACAATCTGCCGCCTCAGGCGGGGTCCGCTTGGCGGTCGGTATCGGAAACAGCATCTCGCGCTGCCGGGCATAGAGCACGAGGAGCCCGGCGAGATAGACGGTCGCAAGCAGAATGACGGTCCATTTGGCGATGGTGATCATTGCGCGGCCGGCCCCCGGTTCAGGCTCAGGGCTTGCGACGGCTCCGCAGCAATTTCATGACGTCGGGCCGGAGGCTCGCCGGTACGTCCCGGCAGCCGCACGCCGCCTTGTGGGCGGCATGCCATGCGACGCGCTGCTCGCGCGTCGCCTTGAGAGGCATGCGATGAGACCGGTGCCAATCCCTGTTGATGGCCACGGTCCGTTTCCTTCGCGTGCTACATCGCCTTGACGATGTTCTCGGTGACCTTCTTGGCGTCGCCGAGCAGCATCATGGTGTTGTCGCGGTAGAACAGCGGATTGTCGATGCCGGCATAGCCGGACGCCAGCGAGCGCTTGATGAACATCACGGTGCCGGCCTTCCAGACCTGCAGCACGGGCATGCCGTAGATCGGCGAGGTCTTGTCCTCCTCGGCCGCCGGATTGGTGACGTCGTTGGCGCCGATCACGAAGGCGATGTCGGCCTGCGCGAACTCGGAGTTGATGTCCTCGAGCTCGAACACCTCGTCATAGGGGACGTTGGCTTCGGCGAGCAGCACGTTCATGTGGCCGGGCATTCGGCCGGCGACCGGGTGAATGGCGTATTTCACCTCGACGCCTTCCTTCTTCAGGATGTCGCCCATCTCGCGCAGCGCGTGCTGCGCCTGCGCCACCGCCATGCCGTAGCCGGGCACGATGATGACCTTCTGGGCGTTCTTCATGATGAAGGCCGCGTCGTCGGCCGAGCCGAGCTTGGCGGGCTTCTGCTCGCCGCCGCCACCGCCGGCCGCCGCGGTCTCGCCGCCGAAGCCGCCGAGGATGACCGAGATGAAGGACCGGTTCATCGCGTGGCACATGATGTAGGACAGGATCGCGCCCGAGGAGCCGACCAGCGCGCCGGTGATGATCAGCGCGGAATTGCCGAGCGTGAAGCCGATGCCGGCCGCAGCCCAACCCGAGTACGAGTTCAGCATCGAGATCACGACCGGCATGTCGGCGCCGCCGATCGGGATGATCATGAGCACGCCGAGCGCCAGCGCCAGGATGACGATCAGCCAGAAGTCGAGCGCGCCGCCGGTGAGGACCAGGCGGACGATGAAGAACACCAGCGCCACCGCAATCGCGATGTTGATGATGTGACGGGCGGGCAGGATGATCGGCGCGCCGCTCATGCGTGCGGACAGCTTCAGGAACGCGATCACCGAGCCGGTGAAGGTCAGCGCGCCGATGGCGACGCCGAGCGACATCTCGACCAGGCTCTGCGGATGGATGTTGCCGGGGGTGCCGATGTCGAAGGCTTCGGGCGCGTAGAACGCGCCGGCGGCGACCAGCACCGCGGCCATGCCGACCAGCGAGTGGAAGGCGGCGACCAGTTCCGGCATCGAGGTCATCGGCACGCGGCGGGCGATCACCGCGCCGATCGCGCCGCCGATGGCGATGCCGACGATGACGAGCACCCAGGCGAGGCCGTCTGCCGGCGGATGGTTGGCCAGCGTGGTGGCGACCGCAATCGCCATGCCGATCATGCCGAACAGATTGCCCTGGCGCGACGAAGCCGGGCTGGACAGCCCGCGCAGCGACAGGATGAACAGCACTCCCGCCACGAGATACAAAAATGCAGAGAGGTTGGCGCTCATCTCAGGTCCCCATTAATCCTTCAGCCCGAGGTGGCCGCTTACTTCGACTTCTTCTTGTACATCGCCAGCATGCGCTGGGTGACAAGGAAGCCGCCAAAAATGTTCACGCAGGCGAAAATGAGCGCGACAAAGCCGAAGGCGCGGGCCCAGCCCGAGCCACTCGAGACGTTCGCGACGCCGCCGGCAAGCAACGCGCCGACCACGATCACCGAGGAGATCGCGTTGGTCACGCTCATCAGCGGCGTGTGCAGGGCCGGTGTCACCGACCACACCACGAAATAGCCGACGAAGACGGCGAGGACGAAGATCGACAGCCGGAAGATGAAGGGGTCGACGACCTGTGCAGCATGCTCCATGGCGGGTCTCCTTAAACCTTCGGCTGGAAGTTCGGGTGGATGACGGCGCCGTCTTTCGTGAGCGCGGTCGCCTTGACCAGCTCGTCGTCCCAGTTCACGGCGAGCTTCTTCTCCTTCTTGTCGACCATGGTCTCGATGAAGGAGAACAGATTGCGCGCGTAGAGGCTGGAAGCCGAGGCGGCAACGCGGCCGGCGACGTTGGTGTAGCCGACGATCTTGATGCCATCGCGGTCGACGACCTCGCCGGCCTTCGCGCCCTCGACATTGCCGCCGCGCTCGACGGCGAGATCGACCAGCACCGAGCCCGGCTTCATCGACTTGACCATCTCGCCGGAGACGAGCTTCGGCGCGGGCCGACCCGGAATCAGCGCCGTGGTGATCACGATGTCCTGCTTCTTGATGTGCTCGGCGGTGAGCGCGGCCTGCTTGGCCTGGTATTCCCTAGACATTTCCTTGGCGTAGCCGCCGGCGGTCTGCGCGTTCTTGAACTCCTCGTCCTCGACGGCGAGGAATTTCGCGCCGAGCGATTCGACCTGCTCTTTGGTCGCGGGCCGCACGTCGGTCGCGGTGACGACGGCGCCGAGACGGCGCGCGGTCGCGATCGCCTGGAGGCCGGCAACGCCGACCCCCATCACGAACACCTTGGCCGCGGGCACGGTGCCGGCGGCGGTCATCATCATCGGGAAGGCGCGGCCGAACGCCTCGGCGCCCTCGATCACGGCGCGGTAGCCGGCAAGGTTCGCCTGCGAGGACAGCACGTCCATCACCTGCGCGCGCGTGATGCGCGGCATCAATTCCATCGCGAAGGCGGAGACGCCGGCATCGGCGATCGTCTTCAGCGCAGCCTCGTTCCCGTAGGGGTCCATGATGGCGATGACGAGCGCACCGCGCTTGTACTGCGCGAGCTCGGAGGCTTCAGGGCGCTTCACCTTGATGATGATGTCGGCATCCTTCAGCGCATCTGCGCTGACGGTGGCACCCACGGCGGTGAATTCGGAATCAGGCAGGCCCGATTTGATGCCGGCGCCCGGCTCGACGGCGATCTCGGCGCCCAGCGCCTTGAACTTCTTCACCGTATCGGGCGAAGCGGCGACTCGCGGCTCGAGCGGATCGATTTCCTTGGCAACGGCGATCTTCATAGGTCCTCCGGCGGCGCGGGACAGCGCGCGCGCAAACTAAGCGTTACTCCCGCGGCGTTCGATACCGGTTTTGGCACCGGCTTGGATGCAAATATTCTGGGCAGCTGCTGCCGCTGGCGTGGGCAGCTGCCGACAGATCAGGTCAGGAAGATCGCCATCAGGATCACGATGAGCGCGACCGAGGCCGTGCCGTACTTCACCAGCTTGATGAAGCCCTCGTAGGTCTGCTCGTGAGCAACGTAGTCGTTGCCGTCGGCGGTGCTGTACGCCACTTCGCTATGATCAGCCATGGATTGTCCCCAGTCGAAAGTCGAATTCTTGGGCTGGGATACCGCAAAGTTTCGGGCAGGGCAACGGCACCGGGACGCGGTTTTCCTGCAAATCAGGTCATTTGGAATCCCAATTGTCGCGGATCCAGCGCGTCAGGTTCTCCTCGCTGACCTCGCCGGCAGCGAGCGACAGGATGATGGCTGCCGCTTCAGCCTCGGGTACAACGAAGTCGATGCCGTTCACGCCGAGAAACGTGTACAACGCCAGCAGCGACGTGCGCTTATCGCCGTCGACGAACGGACGGTTGCGCGCGATGCCGAAGGCGTACGCCGCCGCCAATTCGGGAAGATCGGCGCTCTCGTAAGACCATTTGTTTCTGGGCCGATCGAGCGCGGATTCGAGCATGCCTTCATCTCGAAGGCCGCTTGCGCCGCCATGGATCGCCAGTTGTTCGTCGTGGATCGCAATGATGATCCGACGCGTCAGCCAGAACGGCTCGCTCATTTGGCGAGTTCGGCGAGGGCGTTGTGATAACGCTTCATGCTTCGCCGTGCGATCTCCATCGCTTTTTCGAAGTCGGGATCATGCGGCGTCAACAAGACGCCACCGTCCGACTGCTCGACCGGAAACAGCTTGTCGCCCTCTTTGAGATTCAGACGACCGGCAAGTTCCTTCGGTAGGATAACGCCGATGGAATTGCCGATCTTGCGGACCTGAAGCACGGTAGAGCCGCTCTTCAGGTCCTTGGGGTCCGCCTTCTCGTTCATGGCCGCACCTCGTTATACATCTGTATAACGTCCGGCGAACAGAAGTTCAACAAATGTTTTACGGGCCGCCCACCGCCTCAGCCCATCGCCTCAAGTTCGTCGATCATCCCGGCGATGACCGAGAGACCGCCGTCCCAGAATTTCGGGTCCTTGGCATCCAGTCCGAACGGCCGCAGCAGCTCGGAATAATGCTTGGTGCCGCCGGCGGCGAGCATGTCGAGATAGCGCTCGGCAAAGCCCTCGTTCGCGTTCTCGTAGACAGCATAGAGCGAGTTCACGAGGCAATCGCCGAACGCGTAGGCGTAGACGTAGAACGGTGAATGGATGAAGTGCGGGATATACATCCAGTAGTTCTCGTAACCCGCCTTGATCTCGATTGCCGGCCCGAGGCTGTCGCCCTGCACCGACAGCCAGATCTCGCCGAGCCGGGTCGCGGTGAGCTCGCCGTTCTTGCGCTCGGTGTGGACCGCGCGCTCGAACGAGTAGAACGCGATCTGCCGCACCACGGTGTTGATCATGTCCTCGACCTTGCCGGCCAGCAGCGCCTGGCGCTGTTTTGCATTTTTGGTCTGGGCAAGGAGCCGCCTGAACGTGAGCATCTCGCCGAACACGCTTGCGGTCTCCGCCAGCGTCAGCGGCGTCGGCGCCATCAGCGCGCCGTTCTTCGCCGCCAGCACCTGATGCACGCCATGGCCGAGCTCGTGGGCGAGCGTCATCACGTCGCGCGGCTTGCCCTGGTAGTTCATCAGCACATAAGGGTGCGCCGAGGGCGTGGTCGGATGCGAGAATGCGCCGGGCGCCTTGCCCGGCCGCACCGGCGCGTCGATCCAGCGATCGGTGAAGAAGCGCTCGGCGATATCAGCCATTTTGGGCGAGAAGCCGCGATAGGCCGTCAGCACCATGTTGCGCGCATCGGGCCAGCCGATGACGTCCGTCGCGGCAAACGGCAGCGGCGCGTTGCGATCCCAATAAGCCAGCCGCTTCTTGCCGAACCACTTCGCCTTCAACGCGTAATAGCGATGCGACAACTTTGGATAGGCAGCCTGCACCGAGGCGACCAGCGCATCCACCACCTCGCGCTCGACGCGGTTGTTGAGATGGCGGGAATCCGCGACGTCCTGGAAGCCGCGCCAGCGGTCGGAGATGTCCTTGTCCTTGGCGAGCGTGTTGGTGATCAGCGCAAAGGTGCGCTCGTTGGCCTTGAAGGTTTTTGCCAGTGCCTCGGCCGCGCTCTTGCGCTTGGCGCCGTCGCGGTCCTGCAGCAGATTGAGCGTCGGCTCGATCGCCAGCTCCTTGGCCCCGACCTTGAAGCGCAGTCCGGAGATGGTCTGGTCGAACAGCCGGTTGAAGGCGGAATAGCCGGTCTGCGCCTTCTCCAGGAAAAGCTGCTCGAGCTTGTCGTCGAGCTGATATGGCTTCTCCTTGCGCAGATCCTCGATCCAGGGACGGTAGTGCGCGAGCTCGGGCGCTTGCATGGCCCGGTTCAAAATATCGTCATCGACACGGTTGAGCTCGAGCGCGAAGAACAGCAAATGCGTGGACGCCGCCGTCAGCCGCTCCGACACATCGCCGTAAAACTTTGAAATCGCAGGGTCGACGCTGTCGCCGGCGTGGATGAGCCCGGCATAGGAACCGAGCCGGCCGGCAAGATCGTCGATTGCCTCATAGCGTCGCACGGCTTCCGCGAGCCATTTTCCGCCATCTTCGTTTGCTGTCCCTGTCGCCAGCTTGCCCTTGTAGTCCGTCTCGAACGCGACGCAGTCGGCATCCATCTTTTCGAGATCGCGCGCCACTTCCGGCGCATCGATCCCGGAATAGAGATCGGCAAGGTTCCACTCCGGAAGCTTGCCGGTCTTGCTCGCAGGCTTTGCGCGTGAAGACCCGGAGGACTTCGTCTTGACGGTAGATTTCTTGGCGGCGGATGTCTTGGCAGCTGGCTTGTGGAGGGCGGACTTTTTAAGAGCAGGCTTGGAGCGCGAATTCATTGTGTGGGAAACCTGTGTTCAACAAGCGCGACGGCGGGCGGGGGCATCAAGGTTTAAGAGTGCGTTAATCGGCTTCGGCCAGAGTGCCCCGATTCGAGACAGATAGTAGTAGCGTGCGGGGAACACCATGGCTGCCAGTATTTTGATCGCCGACGACGACGCCGTAGCCCGCCGGCTGGTCGAGAACATGGTGCAGAAATGCGGCTATGAGACGGTCGTCGTGGACTCCGGTGACGCCGCGATCGCAGCCCTCACCGCGCCCGATGCTCCGGCCATCGACGCCGTCATCCTCGATCTCGTGATGCCCGGCCTCGACGGCATGGGCGTGCTGGCGAAAATCCGCGAAGCAGGTCTCAGCGTCCCCGTCATCGTGCAGACCGCCCATGGCGGCATCGACAACGTGATCTCGGCGATGCGCGCCGGCGCGGCCGATTTCGTGGTCAAGCCGGTTGGTGTGGAGCGGCTCCAGGTCTCGCTGCGCAACGCGCTCAACGCCTCCGCGCTCAAGGGCGAATTGCAGCGCATCCGACACAGCCGCGAGGGCCGGCTGACCTTCTCCGACATCATCACCCGCGCCGAGGCGATGGCAGGCGTGATGCGCGCCGCGCAGAAGGCGGCGAACTCCGCGATTCCCGTTCTGATCGAAGGCGAGTCCGGCGTCGGCAAGGAGATGTTCGCGCGAGCCATCCATGGCAGTGGCGAGCGCAAGGCCAAGCCCTTCGTCGCCGTCAATTGCGGCGCGATCCCCGACAACCTCGTCGAGTCCATTCTGTTCGGCCACGAGAAGGGCGCTTTCACCGGCGCCACCGAGCGGCACATGGGCAAGTTCGTCGAGGCCCATGGCGGCACGCTGTTTCTGGACGAGGTCAGCGAGCTGCCGCTGACCGCGCAGGTCAAGCTGCTGCGCGCGCTCCAGGAAGGCGCGGTCGAGGCGGTCGGCGGCCGCAAGCCCGTCAAGGTCGACGTCCGCATCGTCTCGGCCACCAATCGTCGGCTGCTGGAGCGGGTGAAACAGGGACACTTCCGGGAAGACCTGTTCTATCGTCTGCACGTGCTGCCGCTGACGATCCCCTCGCTCCGGGCGCGGCGCGAGGACATCCCGCATCTGCTCCGGCATTTCCTGGCGCGGTTTGCCGCCGAGGAGAACCGCGCGATCACCGGCATCAGCGGCGAGGCCATGGCCCATCTTGCCCAGCTCGACTGGCCCGGCAACATCCGCCAGCTCGAGAACGCGGTCTACCGTGCTGTGGTGATGAGCGACGGCGACCAGCTCGGCCTCGGCGACTTCCCTCTGCTCGCTTCGCCGCCGCATCCCGTAACCGAGATTCCGACCGCTCCGCTGATGCTCGAGCCGGCGGCGACCCCTTCGGTGGTATCGGGCAATGAAATACCAATCGCGCCGCTCCCGGCTGTGGGAAATCTGGCCATGCTGACCCCCACCGGCGACGTCCGCGCGCTCGAGGACATGGAGAACGAGATCATCCGCTTCGCGATCTCGCACTACCGCGGCCAGATGTCCGAGGTGGCCCGCCGCCTCAAAATCGGCCGGTCCACCCTCTACCGCAAACTCGACGAGGCCGGGGTTCCCGGACATGGCGGGAAAAGCGGCGAGGAGACGCACTGAGCCCATGCGAACGAGGGTTCGTGCGGCGATGCGAGACCGGCTGTAAGCCGTTCGCATGACGACAGAATTCGACTGCTTCTTGAACCGTGACTTGGAAGTGACAGACACAGGGAAAAGCGCGCTGGGCAGGCGCACAATCCGTTGCCAAGAGGCTCCCTTGAAGTCAGTTTGGCGTGAGTTGTCCCGGTTAGCGCTGGCTGCAAAACCGGGGCCTGTATATCGTCTACGTATGAATCGTTGCGTGCAGGCGTGCAACTTTCGAGAGGCCGGCGCGATTTAGCCGAAGCTCAATAGGCGATAACAAAGCTGTTCCACGAGGGACAGTTCACCCGAGGGGTGCGACACAATGCGTGACTGTTTGAACCACCGTGCGGGCTTCGACCGTGTCTTGATGACGGTCGCGGCAACCTTCCTCACGGTGTCGGCCAGCTCGGCCCTGGCGCAGGATCAGGCGCGCAGCAGCGCCGCCGAGCTCGCGATCGAAGCCGCGATCCCGCGCCCCGAGCCGGCCAACGTCCCGCCCCCGACCGCATCCGACATCAAGCTCGACACCACCGCCACGGTGCAGGATTCCGCCAAGGAGCCGGCGAAGGAGCCTACAAGGGCTGACGTCGTGCCGGCCCCGGCCCCCGAGAAGGTGGAAACCAAGCCGTCCGACGTCGCCACCACGCCCGCGCCCGAGGCGCCGAAGAGCGACACCGCGAAGTCCGAGCCCGCAACCGCTGCGCCTGCGGCACCCGCCACGGCTGCGGCCCCTGCCGCCGAGCCCGTGAAGGCTGCGAGCAACGTTCCCGCCGCCGACCAGCCGGTCGCCGACAAGCTCAAGGACATCATCGGCGCCAAGGCTTCGCGCCATTTCGACCGCAAGAACGAGCGCGCGGCGATCGAGAAGTTTTATGGCGCACGGGACTTCGCGCCGGTCTGGACGCAAGGCGGCAGCCTGACCCCCGCGGCCAAAGGCGTCATCGCGCGGCTGAAGGACGCCGCGTCCGACGGCCTCAATCCCGCCGACTATCCGGTGCCGGACTTCGCCAGCGCCAGCACGCCCGATGCGCTGGCCGATGCCGAGCTCAAGCTCACCGCCAGCATGTTCGACTATGCGCGCCAGGCCCAGAGCGGCCGCATGCATTGGTCGCAGGTCAGCGGCGACATCCTCTATCCCGAGCATCCGGTCGACCCGAACGAGGTGCTCGCCAAGGTCACGACCGCGACGGACGCCTCCGCTGCGCTCGACAGCTACAATCCGCCCCACAAGCTCTACAAGGAGCTGAAGGCCAAGCTCGCGGAGCTTCGCGGTCAGGGCAGCAGCCCGGCGATCGAGATCGCCGATGGTCCGGCGCTGAAATACACCCCGGCCAGCAAGAAGCAGGCTGAGATCGTCGTGGAAGATCCGCGCGTGCCGCAACTCCGCACCAAGCTCGGCCTTGCCGAGAACGCCAGCGACACCCGCTATGACGCAGCGGTCGCCGACGCCGTGCGAAAATTCCAGAGCGGCGCCGAGATGAAGGCGACCGGCATCCTCGACGACAAGACGGTCAAGGCGCTCAACACCCCGAAGCGCGACAAGCAGATCGACGTGGTGCTGGTGAACATGGAGCGCTGGCGCTGGCTGCCGCGCGATCTCGGCGCGCCCGCGCTGGGCGATGCCTATGTGATCCTCAACATTCCCGACTACACGCTGAAGGTGATGCAGCGCGGCCAGCAGGTCTGGACCACCCGTGTCGTCACCGGCAAGCCAGGCACGCACGCGACCCCGCTGCTCACCGAGACGATGAAGTACATCACGGTCAATCCGACCTGGAACGTGCCGCCGTCGATCGTCTACAACGAGTACCTGCCGGCGTTGCAGCAGGACCCGACCGTGCTCCAGCGCATGGGCCTCAAGCTCGAACAGAACCGCGACGGCTCGGTGCACATCTCGCAGCCGCCCGGTGAGGCCAACGCGCTCGGCCGCATCCGCTTCAACTTCCCGAACAAGTTCCTGGTCTATCAGCACGACACGCCGGACAAGAACCTGTTCGCCAGGGAAGATCGCGCCTTCAGCCATGGCTGCATGCGCGTGCAGAACCCGGATCAGTACGCGTCCGTGCTGCTCAACATCACCATGCCGAACGAGAAGTACACGCCCGAGCGCGTGCGCAGCATGTACGGCAAGAGCGAGATCGACCTGAAATTCCCGACCCCGGTCCCGGTCAACATCACCTATCAGACCGCCTTTGTGGACGATGCCGGCAAGCTGCAGTTCCGCAAGGACGTCTATGGCCGCGACGCGACCATGATCAACATCCTGAAGAACAACCGCGGCAAGGATCTCGAGGCCGTCGTTGCGCACTCGCAGCCGAGCTATTCGCGCCCGGCGACGACCCTGCCCTCGGGCGTGGCGGTGGCCAACAATGGCGGCGGCTTCGGGTCCTCCGGCCCGAACTTCTTCGAGCGGCTCTTCGGAGGCGGGGCGCCGACGCCCCCGCCGGCTCCGGTCGGCCGCCGGCCACAGCAGCAGCGGGTGTTCACCCGGTAAGCCTGCGCGGACCCGGCTTTTCGAATTTCACAACGATATCAACGGCCCCGTCCCATGGATGGGGCCGTTTAACGTTAACCATTGTCCACCTGGCTCCCGGCACCGGGCGTTTTTTTGCCACACTCAACGGGTTAGGATTGTAGTCTGACTTGGTTTGGGGGCGGGAAGGTCAACCTCGAATTAACCTTCTTGCTTTAAGAAAGCGTTCATCCTCTTTCGCGCTGCTACGGGGTTGGCGGGAGAGTCCATTTGAACGCTCGTCGACTGGGTGGGCTCATACGTGCTGACTGGTCTCGCACGCCAACTTGCTGTGCTGTCGTTGTCCCATGCGGGAGTGAAGACCGGTTCGCGGATCGGCCTCGCTGCCGTATTGCTGCTTGCGGGCGCAGGCTCGGTTCATAACGCCGCCGCGCTGAACGAGACCAAGACGCTCTCCTTCCACCACACCCATTCCGGCGAAGACCTGACCGTCACCTTCAAGCGCGATGGCCGCTATGACGAAGCGGCGCTGAAGCAGCTCAACCACTTCCTGCGCGACTGGCGCACCCAGGACGAGACGGTCATGGACCGCCGCCTCTTCGATATCCTCTGGGAAGTCTACCGCGACGTCGACGGCAAGCAGCCGATCCAGATCATCTCCTCCTACCGCTCCCCCGCCACCAACGCCATGCTCCGCCGCCGCTCCTCGGGTGTGGCGCGCGCCAGCCAGCACATGCTGGGCCATGCGATGGACTTCTACATTCCGGGCGTGGCGCTGGAGCAGATCCGCTTCGCCGGCCTGCGCCTCCAGCGCGGCGGCGTCGGCTTCTATCCGACCTCCGGCTCCCCCTTCGTGCATCTGGATACCGGCAGCGTCCGGCACTGGCCGCGGATGACGCATGACCAGCTCGCCCGAGTCTTCCCGGACGGAAAGACGGTGCATCTGCCGACCGACGGCGTGCCGCTGAAGAACTATGAGCTCGCCAAGGCCGAGATCGAGCGCCGCGGCAATGGCGACGACTCCAGCAGCAGCAAGCCGAACTTCTTCGCCGCTTTGTTCAAGGGCAAGTCCGCCGCTCCGGCCGCCAGCAGCGACGAGGACGACGAGGGCGCGCCCGCCCCGGCCGCCAAGCCGGCGACACCGACCGTGGTCGCAGCCGCCGCCAAGCCCGCCGAACCGGTGCCGACGCCGCGTGCCAAGCCGCAGATCCCCACCGCGATCCAGCTCGCCTCGGCCGATGCGCAGCTCGTTGCACCGCCCAAGCCGAAGCCCGCGCCGGTGGCCGACAAGCCCGCTGCCGGCAAGCCGGAGACCCCGGCCGACATCATTAATGCCCGCGGCTTCTGGGATGATGTCCCGGCCGCGCCGCAGCAGGCGACGCCGGCGCAAATCGCTGCGCTGAAGGCCCGCCAGGCCCTTGCCGCCGCCACCGATCCGCAACCGACCGCGAGCGTGTCCAACGCCGCTCTTCAGGCGCTGGCTTTCGCGCCGGCCGCCTCCCCGGTCGATCGCGCCAATGTCGTCGCCGCCTCCGCGCCGATCCCGCGCTCGGCCCGTCCCGCGTCGCGCAACATCGCTCAGGCGACCGAAATCAACACGGTGGTCGGCAAGAGCGTCGACGGCGCGGTCGCGACCGCGACCCGCCTCTCCGCCGCCAAGAGCGAGAGCATCTGGCTCAAGATCGTGATGCTGTCGCCGAGCGCCAGCCGCGCGATGTCGGTCACGCTGATGGGTGAGCTCGATACGGCCGCGCTGCGCGGCTATTTCGTCAAGCCGCAGGCGGTGATCGCGATGGGCTTTGTCGACGACCCGATGCACGGCCTGTCCTGCGACAGTTTTTCGGGCAGCGCGACCGCGAAGCTCCAGACGACGTCGTTCGTCATGCGCACCGCGGCGCTGCGCTGAGGCGCCGAGCTACCTCCACGAATTCAGTCTCGTAGCCCGGATGAGCGAAGCGCAATCCGGGAATCGCGCCACGAGCAACGACGGCCCCGGATTACGCTTCGCTCCATCCAGGCTACGAGGGCGCCCTACCGCGCTTTCCTCGCTCGCCGGTCCAGATGATAGGTCAGCGCCAGCGACAGGCAGACGGATAATTCCCGCTTCGGCAGCCTGCCCGCCACCGGCAACAGCAACGCCCGTGTCTGCCGGTACTCGAATTGATCGGGAAAGCGTTCGCGGAAGCTATCGATCAGCGTCGTCTTGCAATTGAACAGGATGGCGGCAAGTGCGGAGTCCTTGACGCGGCCAAGCCGGATCGTCGAGCCGCTGCCGGTCTGATCGGTTAGATAAGCCGGCTCGCCCCATTTCAGCGTTTCGGTGAGCCGGCCGACCTCTTCATGCGCCGCGGCGGTCGCGAAGATCAGCGCACGCACCTGAAGCAGCCGCTTGCCGATCGGCGTTGGAAGAGCGCCGAAGGCACGGCTCACCTCGCGCGGCAGCGGTGGCGCAGTCATTCGCGACTCCGTTCGCAAACGAAACACGCGCAATTTGTAGCCCGGATGGAGCGCGGCGCAATCCGGGGATTGCTTTCACACTGCGAGAGCCCGGATTTCGCTGTCGCTTATCCGAGCTACGGCAGTCGTGCTTGAGGCGCTAACGCCTCAAAGCATGCCCAGCGCCTGCATGTAGGTCTCGAGGATGGTCTCGGCCTCGGCGCGCTCGTTGGGGTCCTGCTTGCGCATGCGCACGATGGTGCGCAGCGCCTTGACGTCGTAGCCGTTGCCTTTGCTTTCGGCATAGACGTCGCGGATGTCGTCGGAGATCGCCTTCTTCTCTTCCTCCAGCCGCTCGATGCGCTCGATGATGGATTTGAGCTGGTCCTTGGCAAATTTCGTCGCGGGCTCGTCGTCGCGGACGGCGGCGGAGGTGGCCATCTAGGTACTCCCAATGGAACTGGCAAAACGAGGTGACGCCGGCATCCCTCACCGCGCGTGCTGGTAGACCCTTAGGGTTGGTACCGACGGCGTTCAAGGCAGCATCGCGCTCGTCCACAGCGCGCCCACACCTTCCTGCGGCGAGGCCAAGAAAGCTGTTGTGTGGTGCGACTCAGGCGAGGCGCGCGCCCGGGCCGTTCAGTGCCCGTGCCCGTGGGGATGGACCTTCTTCATCATCTCGAGCTGTTCTGCCGTGGCCGTGCCCTGGTATTTCGACTTCCAGGTCTCGTAGGGCATGCCGTAGACGGCCTCCCGGCTCTCGTCCTTGCTTAAGGCGACGCCCTGGGCGTCGGCGGCTTCCTTGAGCCAATTGGACAGGCAGTTGCGGCAGAAGCCAGCCAGATTCATCATGTCGATGTTCTGGACATCCGTCCGCGACTTCAGATGATCGACCAGACGGCGGAAAGCGGCCGCCTCGAGCTCCGTTCTGGTTTTGTCGTCGATTGCCATGGCTGTATCCTTGGTATCCCCTTGGGCCTGACCCGATGGAGGTCACCCTTACGGGATCAGGTGGGTCCTGTCACAGATTTTGCCATATCCCGGCGCAAACCGACCCGAGCCCGGCCTTGAGGCAGTTCCCCGGCCCCCTACGCCAAATCGTCAATGATCTGATATAGCTTCCGCGACAATGATCGCCGAATCTCCCCGCTCCCCCCTTCGCATGCTCGTCCGGTTGGTCCCGGTGCTGGCGATTGGCCTGCTGTGCTTGTGGAGCAGCCCGGCCTCCGCCGATTTCCGTCTCTGCAACAACACGTCGAGCCGGGTCGGCATTGCGCTCGGCTACAAGGACGCCGAGGGCTGGACCACCGAAGGCTGGTGGAACATCTCGTCCCGCTCCTGCGAGACCCTGCTGCGGGGAACGTTGGTCGCCCGTTACTATTACATCTACGCCATCGACTATGACCGCGGCGGCGAGTGGTCGGGGCAGGCCTTCATGTGCTCGCGCGACAAGGAGTTCACCATCCGCGGCACCGAGGATTGCCTCGCGCGCGGCTATGACCGGACCGGCTATTTCGAGGTCGATACCGGTGAGCAGCGGGCGTGGACGGTGCAGCTTACCGATGCCAACGAACAGCCGGCGCAGCAACGCGTACCCGGCCTCCCCGGTCCGGTTGGCCCGGGCGGGGTTCCGGGTTTGCCCAATAGCCCGCCCGGTGGTACGCCCCCCGCCCCGCCTGGCCTCCCGCCAGCTCCCTCGCCCCCGTCTGGAAATAAGCCATGAGGCGTCTTCGCCGTATCAAGATTCTCGCGACCCTGGGCCCAGCCTCTTCAGACCTCGCGATGATCCGCCGCCTGTTCGAGGCCGGCGCCGACCTGTTTCGCATCAACATGAGCCACACCCCGCATGACAAGATGCGGGAGCTGGTGGCGACGATCCGAAACGTCGAGAGCAGCTATGGCCGGCCGATCGGCATCCTGGTCGACCTGCAGGGCCCGAAGCTCAGGCTCGGCTCCTTCGCCGAAGGCTCGGTGCAGCTGCAGAACGGCCAGACCTTCACGCTGGATTCCGACAAGGCCCCCGGCGACACCACGCGCGTCCACCTGCCGCATCCGGAGATCCTGGCGGCGCTGCGCCCCGGCCACGCGCTGCTGCTCGACGACGGCAAGGTGCGCCTGATCGCGGAGGAAACCTCGAAAGAGCACGCGGTGACGCGGGTCGTGGTCGGCGGCAAGATGAGCGACCGCAAGGGCGTCAGCCTGCCCGACACCGACCTGCCGGTCTCCGCCATGACCTCGAAGGACCGCGCCGACCTCGAGGCGGCGCTCGTCACCGGCATCGACTGGATCGCGCTGTCCTTCGTGCAGCGCGCCGACGACGTGATCGAGGCCAAGAAGATGATCCGCGGCCGCGCCGCAGTCATGGCCAAGATCGAGAAGCCGCAGGCGATCGACCGTCTCGCCGACATCATCGAGGCCTCCGACGCGCTGATGGTGGCGCGCGGCGACCTCGGCGTCGAATTGCCGCTCGAGCGCGTGCCGAGCCTGCAGAAGCAGATGACGCGGATGGCGCGCCGCGCCGGCAAGCCGGTGGTGATCGCAACCCAGATGCTGGAATCGATGATCCAGTCGCCGGTGCCGACCCGCGCCGAAGTCTCCGACGTCGCCACTGCCGTCTATGAGGGCGCCGACGCCATCATGCTGTCGGCGGAATCGGCGGCCGGCAAATTCCCGGTCGAGGCGGTTTCGACCATGAACCGCATCGGCGAGGAGGTCGAGCGCGATCCGATTTATCGTTCCGTGCTCACCGCGCAGCGCCCCGCGCCGGAATCCACCGCGGGCGATGCCATTGCCGACGCCGCGCGGCAGATCGCCGAGACGCTCGACCTGCCCGCCCTGATCTGCTGGACCTCATCGGGCTCGACCGCAGTGCGGGTGGCGCGCGAGCGGCCGAAGCCGCCGATCGTGGCGATCACGCCGAACATCACCGCCGGCCGCCGGCTCGCGGTGGTCTGGGGCGTGCATTGCGTCGTGGCGGAAGACGCGCGCGACCAGGACGACATGGTCGGCCGCGCCGGCCAGATCGCGTTCCGGGACGGTTTCGTCCGCGCCGGCCAGCGCGTGATCATCGTCGCCGGCGTGCCGCTCGGCATCCCCGGCACCACCAACATGGTGCGCATCGCCTCGGTCGGCCCCGAGGGCGACGCGATCATGTAGGCCCGCCAGGGCACGCCAAACAAAAAGTCGAAAAACAACCCCATGCACAGTAGCCGGAGTGCCCGGCGAGCCTGCTGCGGTTTTGCGAAAAGGCTCGCTCAGTCAACCAGCTGAGCGCTGTCAGGCCGGCCGCTTCGTGCGCACCGCGATTTCACGCCCCAACGAGCGCCTTCGCGGTCGGCAGCAGCGTCTGCTGCACCACCAGACCCCGGGCGCGGGCGTCCATGACGCCGACGGCACGGAGCGCCAGCAGCGTCACGGTCTGCACCGCATCGCGCATCTTGACGGGATCATCGAGATTGTCAGGCGCAAGCGGCCCGACCAGGGCCTCATGCAGCGCGCCGAGCAAGGCGGTCGCGGCGAGTGCGGTGTCCTGCGCCGGCAGGTGACCGGCACGCACGGCGGCATCGATCCGGGCGGCAATCTCGCCGGCAATCTCCCGCCGGCTGGCAAGGCGGGAGGCGCTGACATCGACATCGACAGGTTCGGCCAGAATGCCCCAGGCCAGCCGCCGCTGCGACAGGGTATGGACCGCCACGGTAGTGACGGCGGCCGCCAGCGCCGAGGACGGCCCCGGCGCGGCATCGGCCGCCCGGCGGATCGCCGCGAGCTCATCGCGGGAGACCTCGGCAATCAGCTCGGAGATCAGCTCGGCCTTGGAGGGGAAGTAGCGGTAGACCGTGCCGGCCGCGACATTGGCCCGGACCGCGACGGGCGCGATCTGCACCGCCGCCATCCCGCCTTCCGCCGCAGTCTCCCGCGCCGCCGTCAAGATCGCACTGCGCCGCGCCGCAAGGCGCTTCACCACTTGATGCGTCCGCCGATAAACCATGGCGCGCTTCCTGTCCCACACGCCTGCCGCACGCCCTGCGGCTAAACGCTTCGTCACGCAAAAGATGCAAATCGCCCCGCAAGGACTGAACAACTATTCAGGCGGGATGACAAGATGCAAATGCGTGGGAGCGCCACCGGAGGGGCCGCGCCGCAAACGCGCACCATGCTCGACACGGACTCCCGGACCGCCTGGCAGCTTTTCCACCTCAACTGGTTTCCGATTCTCGGGATGGCCACCCTGCTGGCGCTCGGCCTCCCCTCGACCGGACTGAGTCTCGAGCCGGTCGCCTAAGGTGTGACCCTGGCGATCGCCGCGGCGCTACTCGCGGCCGCCTATGGCCACCGGCTCGTCAAAGGCGAGCTTGCCGGCTGTTCTCTCTGTCCGGCATCGTCTCGTTTCCGAGCTTTCACGCGGCGTCAGCCGTGCTCTATATGTGGGCGCTGTAGCCGGTGCGTGGCATCGGCGGCATCGTGGCCGTGCTCAGTCTGTTGATGATCGCGGCGACGCCGGTGATCGGTGCGCATTTTATCACCGACGTCGCTGCCGGCGCCGCGCTCGCCGCAGTCTCGATCTGGGCCGCGAAATTCTATCTCGACCGGAGTTACGGCGTGTGGGTCCGCAGCGCCGGCTTCGTTAGGGCCCTTGCCGGCCTCGCCCAAAAGAAAAGAGCCCCGTCAGCGACGAGGCTCTCAGAAATTCGCAGTTCGTCCGGTCTTACTTGAGGCCGGTCGAGATCGCGGTGAACTTGGTGTTCAGCGTGGTGCCGAGATTGTTGACGACGGTGATGATCGCCAGCGCGATGCCGGCAGCGATCAGGCCGTATTCAATGGCGGTGGCGCCGGATTCATCCTTGAGGAAACGCGCAACGAGGTTCTTCATAGAGTGCTCCAAATGAGTACACGAGGCTACAACTGATCTGGTCTTTTCGGCTTCCCAGCGCCGCCCGACCATGGAACCGAACGTAGAGGCAAAGAATTGCGCCGCAGTTAATTCGACTGCGTAAACACCGAGCGGTTCGCGTGTATTCGCCGATGGTAAATTGAAATCTAAAACAATCTGTTAAATTTGTCGGGACCTGAAACCGGCGTGGCCTGCCGGTTTACCCGAAGTTATGACCGCCCGTGGTCCAATGCCGCCCGCTCGGACTGGCGCGCGATGAGATAAATCGTTCATCGCGCTTCAGGTGATTGCTCGAGCATGATCTTCTCGGAAACCGCGCCTCACTTTGCGCCAACGCGGCCCGCCGGGTCCGGATCATGCCCGACCGACAAGAACAACAGGACGACGAGGCGGCATGTCCCTTTCCTTTGCCAACAGCATCGCGGCGCAGAGCCGCGCGAGGGCCCTGGTGCCGCTGTGTGTCGGTGCCGGCGTCTATCTGTTCTTCCTCTATCTCGGCGACACCCGGCTGCAGGACTCCGACTCGTTCTGGCAGGTGAAGATCGGGCAGTGGATCCTCGATCACCGCGCCATGCCCACCACCGACTTCTATTCGTTCACACGAACGGGCGCGCCATGGATCTCGACGTCGTGGCTGTCGCAGGTGCTGTTCGCCTATTCCCATGCGCAATGGGACTGGGCAGGTCCCGTCATCCTCACCGCGGTCGCGGTCGCGGTCACGGTCGCGATCTTCGTCTATCTGCTCGATGCTCAGATCGAGGCACCACGCGCAGTGCTGTTCGCGATGCTGGCGCTGCTGCTGTCGGCCCATCACGTGCTGGCGCGGCCGCATATCCTGGCGCTGCCCGTCATGGTGGCGTGGGTCGGCCTGCTGATGGCAGCTGCCGACCGCAAGAGCGCGCCGTCCTGGTATTGGCTGCCGCTGATGGCGCTCTGGGCGAATTTGCATGGCGGCTTCGTGCTGGGCCTCGTGCTGATCGGCCCGATCGCGCTCGAGGCTGTCGAGCACGCCGAGAAGGGACGACGGCTCCAGCTGTTCACGCGCTGGGTGTTGTTCGGAATCGGCGCTCTGATCGCGAGCTGCTGCACGCCGTATGGCTGGCGGACGCTGCTGGGCGCGACCAATATTCTCGGCCTCGGCGAACTGCTGTCGCTGATCTTCGAATGGATGCCCGCGAACTTCTCCACGTTCACCCCATTCGAAGGCGCCCTGCTCGGCCTGATCGCATTCGGCTATTATCGCGGCCTGGTACTGTCGGCGCCCCGGATCTTCCTGATCCTGTTCCTGACCTGGAGCGCGCTGACCCATGTCAGGAGCATCGAGGCATTTGCGTTCGTCGTGCCGCTGGTGCTGGCAAAGCCGCTCGGCGAGATGTTCCCGCGCCCGGCGCCTGACGCCGCCGGTGCCGGGCGCTGGCCCGCCCGCTATGTCACCGCGCTTGGCGCGCTGATGATCGTGGTGGCGAGCTGGACCTCGACGTCGCTCTACATGGCGCACCACCGCTTCACCTTCACGACGACGCACACGCCGGTTGCGGCCGTCGACGTGCTCGAGCAACGCAAGATGCAGCGCATCTTCAATGCTTATCAGTTCGGCGGCTATCTGATCTCGCGCGATATTCCGGTCTTCGTTGACGGCCGTGCCGAGCTCTATGGCGAGAAATTCGTCATGGACTTCTTCAAGGCGACGGAGGGCAAGAAGCCCGAGCTGCTGCCGCGCCTGCTCGACGAGTACAAGATCGACGCGACGCTGCTGGTTGCCGATGCGCCGGGCCCGCAGATCCTCGACCAGCTCAAGGGCTGGAAGCGGATCTATGCGGACGACATCGCGGTGATCCATGTGCGAGACCATGCGGACAGCGCGACCGCGACGCCTTCGAAGTGAGAACCTCCTTGAGGGCGCGTACTCGTAACCGTGAGATGTCCCTCCAAAGACGACGTGGACGCGACCTGGCACACCACGCTCAAACCCCGGCGATCCCGCGACATGTCTTCTTTTGACAGGCCGACTTTGACAATCCCGGCTCGGCTCGGCTCGGAGCGGTCCCTTGCGATCGCCGTTCTTGCGGTGCTGGCGGCGGTCTCCTTTCTTCCGGTGCTGCTGACCCCCATTCCTGCGATGGTGGATTATCCCAATCACCTCGCCCGCATGTACATTCTGAGCCGGAACGGCACCCCCGACGCCAATCCGTATTACGAGGTGGCCTGGGCCTTCTATCCCAACCTTGGAATGGATCTGCTGGTGCCGCAGCTGGCGCGGCTGATGAGCGTCGAGAACGCCACGCGGCTGTTTCTGCTGCTGAGCCAATTGCTGATCGTCGGGGGCGCGCTGCTGCTGGAATGGACCCGGAAGGGACGGGTCCATCTTGCCGGCTTCGCTGCGCTCGCTTTCCTCTACTGTCTGCCGTTCAGCTGGGGCTTCGTGAATTTCGAGTTTGGCCTCGGCCTCGCTCTCTGGGGCATCGCAATCTATCTGATGCTGGCCGAAGGCCCATGGCCGCTGCGCTTCGTCGCCAACCTGCTGTTCGTCGCTGCGCTCTACGCGGCGCATTTCTTCTCGCTCGGCATCTACGGTGCGACGCTTGGCCTCTACGAGCTCTCGCGCATTCGTCAGCAGCGAATATCGTACCGGGTGGCGGCCGCGCGGCTCGGCGCGCTGGCCCTGCCGGCGCTTGTGTTGTTCGGGATCATGCAATTGACCGCGGGCTCGATCGGAAGCGAAGGGACGAGCTGGTTCTTCGGATTCAAGCCGATCTGGCCGCTGCGCATCCTGAACGGCTACAGCCTGACGGCATCGGCAGTGACCGGGCTGGCGCTGATGATCTCGTTGCTGTTCGCTGCAAGGCGCGGCGTCCTCAAGCTCGAGCCGGCCGGCCTCTGGCTCGCGATCGGCTTTGCACTGCTTTACCTCGTCATTCCCTCGAAGCTGTTCGGAACCTCGTTCGTCGACCTTCGCGTGATTCCCGCTGCAGCTCTGATCCTGCCGGCCTTCTGCTCGCTGTCGCTTCCCAGCCGGACCTGGAGAACGGCTGCGCTCGCCGCGATCAGCAGCATCATACTGATCAATCTCGCGGTCGTTTTCGCGGTGTGGCTGCCTTACCGCGCCGACTATGCGGCGATCATCGCCTCGTTCCGGAAGATCGAGCGCGGCTCACGCGTTCTCGTTGGCAGCACGGGCGACAATGGTGATCCGCCCTTCGCCGACCTCACCTCGTATCCGATGTACTATGCGCCG
Organism: Bradyrhizobium sp. Rc3b; assembly: GCF_900114915.1. Lineage (GTDB taxonomy): Bacteria > Pseudomonadota > Alphaproteobacteria > Rhizobiales > Xanthobacteraceae > Bradyrhizobium. Next base: position 467,722 of record NZ_FOUS01000004.1, on the reverse strand, counting down.
ACGCTGGCCGTGCATTATGCCAACGCGTTCGTGCCCAACCTCTTCACGGAAGCGGGCAAGCAGCCGGTGCGGCCACGCGAGGCCGTGCGCCGCCTTGCCATTCCCTACGGAGGACCGGTGCCGTCGGAGCTGCTTGCGGCGATCGCAACGAGACAGCCGCCGGAGGACGTTCCGCCATTCATCCGCACCTGGTACCGGGACTACGACTATCTCTATGTGCTCGCACCGCCGGCCGCGAACCCGCTGCCGGAACTGCTGGAGGTGCTGGACACCTCGGAGCGATTTGTCCTCTACAAGATCCGCCGCAGGCCCTAGACCGAGGCCACGGCTGCGCAAGCATGGTTAATCGTGCATCGCCATTCCGCTCCGCTTCCTGCCCTCAGTCGCCCCGGGGCCCTAGATCCTTAACAGTTGCGGCAAGGCGACCTTAACCACCGCCGAACTAGACTCCGCCCCTGCAACCCAGCCGGAAGCTCTCGCATGGCGGCCAATTCCAGATCGATCCGCTACAGCCTCGTCATCCCCGTGTTCAACGAGGAAGCCGTGCTGCCGGTCCTGCTGCGCCGGCTCGACCTCGTCTTGTCCCGGCTCGACGGTCCGGCCGAAGCGATCTTCGTCGATGACGGCAGCAGCGATTCCAGCTCGATCGTGCTCCAGGCGCTCGCCAAGCGCGATCCGCGCTTTCGCTATATCGGCCTGTCGCGAAATTTCGGCCATCAGGTCGCCATCACCGCCGGCATGGACGCCGCGGAAGGTGACGCGATCATCGTGATGGATGCCGATTTGCAGGATCCGCCCGAAGTGATCGAGCAATTGATCGCAAAATGGCAGGAAGGCAACGACGTCGTCCACGCCCGCCGCCTGTCGCGCGAAGGCGAAAGCCGGTTCAAGCGTGCGACCGCGCATCTGTTCTACCGGCTCCTCGGCAGGATGTCCTCGGTCGGCATCCCCGCCGATGTCGGCGACTTCCGCCTGATCGATCGCAAGGTGCTCGACGCACTCAGGCAGATGCCGGAGCAGGATCGATTTGTACGCGGCATGATCGCCTGGCTCGGTTTCCGGCAGGCCGAGGTCGCCTTCCACCGCCTCGAGCGCGCTGCGGGCGAAACCAAATACCCGCTGTTCAAGATGGTGCGGCTCGCGGTGAACGCCGCGCTCGGCTTTTCCGATCTGCCCCTGCGGCTTGCGATCTGGTGCGGCTTGACGGTTTCGGGACTGGCCCTGCTCTACGGCGGCTGGGTGATCCTGCTGTGGCTCAGCAAGGACAGCCATCTCGTCACCGGCTGGTCGTCGACGATCGTCGTCGTGTCCCTGCTGTGCGGAATCAACATGCTGATGACCGGCATCGTGGGGCTCTATGTCGGCCGCATCCATGCCGAGGTGAAACGCCGCCCGCTCTATGTGGTGCAGACGCGCGCCGGCTTCGATCGCAACGAGGCGGCGGCAGCACCTGCCATCCACGCCGTCAACGAGTGACCCGGCGCATGAGCGAGCTCTTCGACGGCTATCACGCCAACTACCGTGACGTTGTCCAATCCTCGATCGACTTCTCCGGCTTGCCGCATGATTTCTTCATGCGCGCGAAGGCCGATCTGCTGCGCAATCTGATCGCGCAGCGGCTGAACACCGAGAGGCCCGACATGCTGGACGTCGGCTGCGGCGTGGGCAGCCTTCATCCCCTGCTGCACGGCATGGTCGGCCGCTTGAGCGGTATCGACGTTTCGTCGGCCAGCCTGGCGCAGGCACGCGCGGCCAATAGCGGGGTCGACTACCGCGAGTTTGACGGCCGCAGTTTTCCCTTCGAGGACGCCAGCTTCGATCTCGTGACGGCCATCTGCGTGATGCACCATATCGTGCCGGCCGAATGGACGCATTTCATCACCGAGATGCGGCGGGTGGTGCGCCCCGGGGGGCTCGTCTGCGTGATCGAGCACAATCCCTACAACCCGCTGACACGTCTTGCCGTTGCGCGCTGTGAGTTCGACCGGGACGCCGTCCTGCTCAGTGCCGGCAAAACCCGAAAGCTGATGGCTGCGGGCGGCTTGCGCGAGATCGGCGCCCGCCATTTCCTGCTGCTCCCCTGGGACACCAAACCGGCGCGTCGCCTCGAAGATGCCCTGAGCGGCGTGTCGCTCGGCGGCCAATACGCGGCCTTCGGGACCGTCTGACTTTATCTTTGCGGCGTATCCCGCCGCTTGTGCACGACCGCCACGTCGTCGCTGTAGACGCGTTGCCACTGCGGCAGCCGGTCGAGCATCGCGACCGCCGGTGTCCGCGGCGCGAGCAGCGTCGCGCCGATGTCGTATTCGTCGAGCAGCTTGAGAAAATCTGCGAGGTCGACCAGCGCCAGGGCACGATTGTAGCGGTCGATGAACGGCCCGCCATACAGTTCGCCGCGACCATCGATAAAGGTGGGAATGCCGGCAAAGATCAAATAGCCGCCGAAGGAATAGTCGTTGAGCACGCGCCCCGCCTTGGCGAGGTCGGCTTGAGCGATGGCAGCCTGAGGGGTGATGACGGGAGCCGGCCGTATGTCGCGCGCCAGCGCCGCCCCGCTCATCGCGATCAGAACACCGAACGCGGCCAGATTCAGGCCGCGCGACGCGCCCTCCGCATCGTCCGTGATCCGCCCGCCGAACTTCCTCCCCAAGGGAGCCGCCAGATAGAGCGGCGCCAGCATGGCCAGCAGATCCGCGTTGCGGACCTGCGCCAGTGCGAAATGGAGCAGGCCGATCACCACCAGGGCCCGCACGACCGGCAGCGTCACGCCGCGCGCGAGCGCAAAGATGCCGGCCAGCAGCAGCAACTCGAAGCCACCGACATGGCTGAAATCCTGCGGCCGCCATTCCCCGATCCAGGCGAGCGCAGAGCCGAGGCCGAGCGTCGTCAGCGGCATCAGCAGCGGCTCCGGCCCGTGCGGCGTCAGACAGGAAGCTGCGAGGGCAAGGGCCGAGAAGGGCAGCCATCGCAGCAGCACGCGCGGCCATTCGCTTCGCTCCTCACGCAGCAGCGCCTCGAGCACCGCCGGACCGATCAGCCCGAGCGCGAGCACGACGCTGCCATGCAGATTGGTCCACAGCACCAGCAGCGGCAGCGCCCAGTATGGCGGAGGCCCGCCGCGATCCATGCAGCGCACCAGGGCAGCCGCCCAGATCACCATCACCGGCAGCACGAGGACATGTGGCCGCGCCAGCATATGCGGCGCGAGCAGGATGACGGCCGCGATCACCATGAGCAGGGTCAGGGCCGGCGAGAGCTCGCGCAGCAGGAAGAAGGTGAACAGGCCAAAGGCGAGCGCTATGGCCGCTGCTGCGACGACGACGACGCCGGGCCAGCCGGACAATGCGTAGGCTCCGGCGTAGACGATTTCGGAGAGCCATTCGAACGTGATCCAGGGCGCGCCATTCTTCGAAAACGAAAAGGGATCGCTCTCCGGCAGGGTGCCATGCGCGATGATCCAACGCCCGACCTCGATATGAGAATAGCTGTCGGGATCACCGAGCAGCCACGGCCCAACGATCAGCAGCAGGGCATAGACACCGAGGCCCACTGCCCAAGGGAGCGCTGAACGTGCCGAAAACGGTTGAACCGCGCTGTGGACGACCTGGTCAGTCATGGCGGGCCAAAATAGGCCGCAAGCGTTAAGTTCTTCTTTAGTGATTCCCGCGTTTGCCCCGGAAGCCGCGCGCCTCGCTCGCGCCGGGGACGCCCTGCATCCACGAACCGCCGGCCAACAAAAAACGCGGCGTTTCCGCCGCGTTTTGCAATCTCATCTGTCGCTCGCGATTACGCCTGCGGCTGCGGCTCCAGGCCGGGATCCGCATCGGGCCGCGGGCGCGGCGACTTGCCGGCCGGGGGCACCGCGGAGGCGCGCGGCGTGCTCGGCTCGAGCACGGACTCGCGGTTCGGCTTCTTGCCCTTGAGCAGATCGACGATCTCGTCGCCGCTCAGCGTCTCGAACTCGAGCAGGCCCTTGGCGAGAGCTTCGAGATCGGCGCGCTTCTCGGTGAGAATACGCGTCGCTTCGTTGTAGCCCTCTTCCACGAAACGCCGGATCTCGGTGTCGATCTTCTGGACCGTCGCCTCCGATGCGTTCTGGGTGCGCGACACCGACATGCCCAGGAAAACCTCGTCCTGGTTTTCGCCATAGGACACGGTGCCGAGCGCCTCGGACAGGCCCCAGCGCGTCACCATCATACGTGCCAGGCGTGTCGCCTGCTCGATGTCGGAAGACGCACCCGAGGTCACCTTCTCGCGGCCGAAGATCAGCTCTTCGGCGACACGGCCGCCCATCATGATCGCGAGCCGCGAGGTCATCTGCTCCAGAGACATCGACAGCTTGTCGCGCTCGGGGAGCTGCATGACCATGCCGAGCGCACGACCGCGCGGAATGATGGTCGCCTTGTGGATCGGGTCGGTCGCGACGACGTTGAGGCCGACGATGGCGTGGCCACCCTCGTGATAGGCCGTCAGCAACTTCTCTTCCTCGGTCATGACGAGCGACTTGCGCTCGGCGCCCATCATCACCTTGTCCTTGGCCTCTTCGAACTCGGCCTGCGTCACCATCCGCTTGTTGCGGCGGGCGGCGGTCAGCGCGGCTTCGTTGACGAGGTTCATCAGGTCGGCGCCGGAGAAGCCCGGGGTGCCGCGCGCGATGGTCTTGAGGTTGATATCGGGGGCCAGCGGCACCTTGCGAACGTGAACCTTGAGGATCTGCTCGCGGCCGACGACATCCGGATTGGGCACCACGACCTGGCGGTCGAAGCGGCCGGGACGCAGCAGCGCGGGATCGAGCACGTCGGGGCGGTTGGTCGCGGCGATCAGGATCACGCCCTCGTTGGCCTCGAAGCCGTCCATCTCGACCAGCAGCTGGTTCAGCGTCTGCTCGCGCTCGTCATTGCCGCCGCCGAGACCGGCGCCACGGTGACGACCGACCGCGTCGATTTCGTCGATGAAGATGATGCAGGGCGCGTTCTTCTTGGCCTGCTCGAACATGTCGCGGACGCGGCTCGCGCCGACGCCGACGAACATCTCGACGAAGTCAGAACCGGAGATGGTGAAGAACGGCACGTTGGCTTCGCCCGCGACCGCACGCGCGATCAGCGTCTTACCGGTGCCGGGAGGGCCGACCAGCAGCACGCCGCGCGGAATGCGGCCGCCGAGGCGCTGGAATTTGCCGGGGTCGCGGAGGAATTCGACGATTTCCTGAAGGTCCTGCTTGGCCTCGTCGACGCCGGCGACGTCCTCGAAGGTGACGCGGCCATGCGCTTCGGTCAGCATCTTGGCGCGCGACTTGCCAAAGCCCATCGCCTTGCCGGCGCCGCCCTGCATCTGCCGCGACAGGAAGATCCACACGCCGATCAGGGCGATGAACGGCAGCCAGGAGACCAGCAGCGAGACGAACCACGGCACGTTGTCGCCCGGCGGCTTCGCGGTGATCTGGACCTTGCTGTCATAGAGGCGCTTCACCAGCGTCGGGTCGCTGGGCGCATAGGTCTGGAAGCTGGAGCCGTTGGTGAAGGTGCCGTGAATGTCCGGCCCCTGGATCACGACGTCGCGCACATTGCCGCGGTCAACCTCGCTCAGGAGCTGCGAGAAGGCGATGTCCTGCGAGGAGGCCCGCTGACCTGGATTCTGGAAGAGCGTGAACAACGCCAAAAGCAGCAAGACAATAATGACCCAGAGGGCGAAATTGCGCAGATTGGCGTTCATCGATCTTCCTTCGTGGTCGCGCGGATCGCGGCCTCATCCTTGGGCTCTACGAGGAAATCCCCAAGGAATCCTCATCGTTAGACGCATACAATTTAGGTGCCGCCCCGGTCGCTGCCAAGGGAACGAGATGGGACTATTTATCCCATCTTAGAGCGATTCCCGCTGAAATAATGGCGACCTGACGGTGGTTTTTCCTGCCTGGTTAAGGTGTCCTGACGGCACGGGGCCGAATTGGCCGGTGTCATGATCCGCCCACGCCCACGCCTATCCGCCCTTGCGACGCCGGGCCGGCGCCGGTGCGATGTGGATACGCCCGCCGGCAAGGCTGATCAAGGCTCCCGCAAGGGTCTGCCTCATGGCCGGACGGCCATTTGCGCCTGCGCGAGGGCTTGCGGCGATGGCCTGGTCGAGCACGGCCAGGAGAGATTCAATCTTGCCGAGTTCCGCCGGCCCTTCATGCCCGAGCGCGTTGATGGCCCGCAGTAGCAGCCGCAGCCGGACCTCCTCCGGCAGGCCGGCAAAGGTGGCGGCCTCGAAGCTGCGAACGCCTGCCTGCGGCGCATCGCCGCGATCCCGCAAACGGAGGAAGCGCTCGGCGCCGTCGGCCAGCACCTCGACCGCCGCATTGGCCCGCGCCAGCCGGGCCGCGAGCCGCACCAGCGTGCGGGCATCGCCACCCTCGGCCGCAAGCAGCGGCAGCAGCGCGCGCAGCCGCGGCCGGGTGAAGGCGGTGTCGCGGTTGGTGGGATCGTCGGCAAAGCGGATCCTGGCCCGCCTCAAGGTCGCGATCAGCTGCGCCTTCGGGACCTCGAGCAGCGGACGCGCCAGCACGATCCCGTCGCGCTCGCTGAGGGAGGCCATTGCCGACAGCCCGGCAAGTCCGCTGCCGCGCAACAGGCGCATCAAGAGGGTCTCGGCCTGATCGTCGCGGGTGTGAGCGGTCAGCACATGGCTCGCGCCAACGGCACGCGCGGCCTGCGCGAGCAAGCGGTAGCGTGCCTCGCGCGCCGCCGCCGGCAGTCCGGTCTTCGGCTTTGCGCCGCGCCAGCGCAGGGTCCGGTGCGGCAATCCAAGCTCAGTGGCGAGCCGCTTGACATCGCGCGCCTCACGCGCCGCCTCTCGCCGCAGGCCGTGATCGATCGTGACGACGGTGAGACGCGGGCCCCGCGCAAGGCTGCGCTGCCAGCGCGCCGCAAGCCACATCAGCGCGACCGAGTCCGGCCCGCCCGACACGGCGAGCACCAGCGCCGGCGCGCGCTTCAGGCCGGCGAAGAGCCGCCTCGCCTCGCGTGCCGAGATCGGAGAATTGTCATCGTCTGACATGACGCGGGCCCTGACTGCCGCAGGCGGATGGTTACGATGTCTAGCGCAGCACCATCCGCATTGTCAGGACCCTGACGTCAGCACTTCACCCGTTTCTGCTCGCGGTCGACCGCGGCTTTGACGCCGGCGGAGGCGCGCGGATATTTGCGGCCGACCTCGCCGAAGGCGGCGCAGGCGGCCTCCTTCTCCTTCAGCGCGGCGAGCGACTGGCCGAGCCGCAGCAGCGCATCCGGAGCCTTGGCCGATTTTTCATATTTGGTGGTGACGGCGAGGAAGGCTTCCGCGGAGTCCCGATATTGCTGGCGCTGGAAGTAGCTCTCGCCGAGCCAGTATTGCGCGTCCCCGAGCAGCGGGTCGCTCGGATATTTCTGCGTGAAGTTCTTCATGGTCTGCTCGGCGAGCGCGTAGTCCTTGCGCTGCATGTAGCCGATGCCGAGGTCGAACTCGTCGCGCGGCGTCGCCGAGGGCGGCAGGGTGGTCAGGCCGGCGCCGCCAGCCGGCGGCGGATAGCCGGATTGGGCCGGCGGATAGCCGGGCTGCGCGGCCGGGGGAGCGGCCTGCTGCTGATAACGGGGGCCGGTGTTGGCGAGATCGAGCGGCTCGCCGGCGCCGCGGCCGCCGGGTGCTCCCGACGGCATCGGCTGCGGGCCGCCGCCGAGCGCGCGCGGCGCACCGGGCGCGTTCGGGTTCTGGCTCGGATCGAAGGCATCGCCGCGGCGACGCGTGCCGGGAGCGCCGGGCGCCGGCTGCTCCTGAATGATCGGCGCCGGAGCGGCGCTCTGCGGCTGCTCGTAATTCGGCTGCACGGCCTGCTGCTGCGGCTGCTGGCGATAGCCGGGCGCGACCTGACCTGGTCCGACCTGGGCGGGCGGCATCGCCGCGACGTTGGGCGCCTGTCCGGGCGCGCCCTGGGCGCCGCCCTCGAGCGCCCGCAGCCGCTCTTCGAGCTGGCGGTTGCGGTATTGCAGCTCTTCGTTCTGGCCGGTGAGCTGGCGCAGCTGGTTCTCCAGCCGCTCGATCCGCATCTCGGGATCATCATCGGTCTGGGCGAAGGCGGGCGTGCACAAGGGGAGCAGCGCGGCGATGGCCACGGCGCCTGTAAGGACCTTAAATCTGGATGACATCTTGCCCTGACGACGAAAGCGAAATGGCCTGCGACGGAACATGCGACGCGCCACACATTGAAGGGGAGTACGCCAAAAATGTGTCTGGCACCACGGGGATTCTGTCACGGATTGCTGAAACGAAACCGGCGCCCGAGAGGGCGCCGGCATAATCGGTCTTGGAAGATGAACGGCGCCTGACTGAGTGTCAGTATCTCGGCGTCAGGAGCTCGCGTTCAGCACGGTGACGGCACGACGGTTCTGCGACCAGCAAGAGATGTCGTTACAGACGGCGACCGGCCGCTCCTTGCCGTAGGAGATCGTGCGCATGCGGTTCGGATCGATACCGCGCGAGGCGAGGAACGAACGCACCGACTGGGCACGGCGGGCGCCGAGCGCGATGTTGTATTCGCGGGTGCCGCGCTCGTCGGCATGGCCTTCGACGGTGAAGCTGTAGCGCGGATAGGTCTGCAGCCACTGCGCCTGCTTCTCCAGGGTCACGATCGCCTGCGGGGTCAGATCGGTCTGGTCGCTTTCGAAGAACACGCGGTCACCCACGTTGACGACGAAATCCTGCTGACTGCCAGGCGTTGCCGCATTGGCCATCGCATCCGTCGCAGCATTCTTGTTGGCGCAGGCGCCCATCGACAGCGCGACGGCGAGCACCGCGACCAGCTTCAATCCCTGGAGGATACGCATAGGATGTTTCATTCCGGAGCCTCCACGCTCACGTTAGTCCACTGCTGTCCGGTCTACAGGGGGTTGGTTAAGCGAACGTTCCGTCAACCTTGACGGAACCTTGCCTCAGCCGATCAAATGCCCCCAACCAGCGAAAAGCACCCGTCATGGTTAATGGGTTGTAAATGTGGCGCGAGGGTGAAGGCAAGTCGCACCGGCCGGCAAAAACGCCGGCTTTCGCCTGAATTTTGGGCCCAGGACGTGATGGCGACGCGCGACGGGTAAAGGGTGACGGGCAAAGGCCGAGCCCAGGCTCAAACCTGGCGCCGCATCCGCGCCACCGCCGACTTTAGGCGTGCGCGGCGTCCGCCACGAGCACCGGTCGCTGCGGCACCTGGCGCTGGCCGCCGCGCCCGAACAGCATCCGCCGCTCGAACGCGGTCGACCGCATGATCGGATAACGCTCGAACACCTTCTTGCGGAAGGTCGGGAAGTCCGCGGCCATCAGTCCGAACGGCTTGGTGAGGCCGGGAACCAGGCGGGGCTCGGCGATGGTCTCGTGCAGGAACACCCGCCGGTAGAAAGCCTGATGCTCGGGACGCACGATGGCGAGACCGAGATCGGCATTGAAATGCTCGCAGGCCATGTAAGCGAGACGCGTTGTCAGATAGGGCAATTCCGGAACCCGCTTGACCTGGTCGGGATCGGCGACGAAGCGGGTCGGGTCGATCATGACCTCGCCGCGGTCGAGCCGCGGCAGCAGGATGTCCGGGAAGACATCGGCCGAGGTGGACTCGCGCCATTCCGATGTCAGCACGCTGATGCGCACCGAGCTGCAGAGCTCGCCATGGAGATAGACGCCGAAGGTCCACGCGTTCGGCAGCTCGTCGTAGCGGTCGGTCACCCGCGCATCGGCGGAGGGCTTGACCGCGCCCTCCCGCAGATAGGCGCGGTAGCGGAGATTGTAGATCTCCTCCTTCTCCGCGACGGTTTCCGCAAGATGATAATCGACGTCGGTCAGAAGCTCCGCTCCCCGTCCAACAGCCGAAATGACAGATCTGGCTGAGGACTGCATTCCAACTCCTTACCCACACTCACGTCGCGACATTCAAAGGCAATTCCCGCAAGACAACTTGCGCGCGCGCCATGATTTATTAACACCTTCTTAACAAGTATGCAAAGCAATCGAACGGTTAGGGTTAACCACCGTAGCACTACGGTACCCTGCAACAGCCTGAAATGTTGGGACGTTTTGAGAAACGGACTTAAGCGAAGGAGCGCGAGCTGGCGACGTGGAGCTGGCCTTCGCCGCGCCGTCCATGCGAGGCGTTGAGCAGCTGGCGCATCCGCACGGCGGGCACCGGACGGCTGAACAAATAGCCTTGCGCCTCGGAGACGGTGCCGTCGGCGCTGATCAGATCGAGCTGCTCATTGGTCTCGATGCCTTCGACCACGACGGCCATGCCGAGATCGGCGGACAGCCGCGCCACGCCGCGCAGCAGCGTCAGCGGGCGGTCGGTGTCGATGCCTTCGAGGAAGGATCGGTCGATCTTCACCTTCTGCATCGGGAAATTGTGCAGATAGCTGAGGCTGGAATAGCCGGTGCCGAAATCGTCGAGCGAGATGCGCACGCCGAGCGCATGCAATTGCGACAGGATGTCGTGGGTCAGCTGGGTGTTGCGCAGCAGGGAGGACTCGGTGATCTCGATCTCCAGCCGATGCGCCGGCAGGCCCGACACCTCCAGCGCGTAGCGGATTTCGCTCAGCACGTCGCGCTGGTGGAATTGCTGCGGCGAGAAGTTGACGGCGACGCTGACGCCCTCCGGCCACTTCATGCATTCCATGCAGGCGCGGCGCAGGATCCAGCGGCCGAGATCGACGATCAGGCCCATGTCCTCGGCGACCGGGATGATGTCGATCGGCGAGACCGTGCCGCGCACCGGATGATTCCAGCGCAGCAGCGCCTCGCAGGTGGTGATCTTGCCGGACTTCAGATTGACCAGCGGCTGGTAGAACAGCTCGAATTCCTCGTTGGCGAGCGCCTTGCGCAGATCGAGCTCGAGGATGCGGCGGGCCTCGACGGTCGCCGCCATCTCGTCGCGGAAGAAGCAGAAGGTGCCGCGGCCGTCGGCCTTGGCGCGGTACAGCGCCATGTCGGCATTCTTGAGCAGCGTATCGGCACTGGCATCGCCCGGCGAGGTCAGCGCGATGCCGACGCTGGCGCCGATCTCGACCAAATGATTGTCGATGCGGTAGCGCTCGCTCAGCCGCTCGACGATGCGGCGGGCCAGCGCGGCGGCGTCCTCGGGCGAGGAGATGTTCTGCTGGAACACGACGAATTCGTCGCCGCCGAATCGGGCGACGAAATCTTCGGGGCGCAGCATCTCGCGCAGACGGTTGGCGACGGCGCACAGCAGCTGGTCGCCGCAGGGATGACCGAGCGTGTCGTTGACCTGCTTGAACTGGTCGAGGTCGACGAACAGCAGCGCGGACAGCCGCTCGGCGTGATGCGAATTCTTCAGCAGCCGCTCGATCTCGTCGTGGAAGCTGACACGGTTGGGCAGCGCGGTGAGCTCGTCATAACGGGCGAGATGGCTGATGCGGGCTTCCGCATTGGTGCGTTCGGTGATGTCTTCCAGCAGCAGCACCGTGCCGCCGCCGGTCATCGGCTGGAACGTCCAGGCCAGGGTGCGGCCGCGCGAGGAATCCGGATCCGCGGTGACGATCTCGCAGATCCGCGCATGCTCGATCTCGGCCAGGATCTGATCGCCGCTCTCCGCCGAGATCGACCCGGCGGAAACGCAGGCCGCCGCGATATCGGCGGCGGTGGCGCCGCGCTTGACGAGGTCCTCGGGCAAGGCCATCAGCTCGCCGAAACGATGGTTCATCACCGCAAGGCGGCCGTCGGCGCGGAACATGCACAGGCCATGCGGCATGTTGTTGAGCGCGGTGTCGAACTGGCTCGCCAGCGCGGATTCGCGGAAGCTCGAGGTCAGCGCCTTGACGAAGATCGCATGCAGGCTGAGGTTGATGTTCTTCAGTCCGATGAAGAAGAACACCAGCAGGATGGCAAGACCGATGTGGTAGAAGCCGCCGTGCAGCAGCAGGGCGAGCGACATCGGACCGCAGGCCAGTGCGACGTGCCACTGGATCACCCGGGGCTGCCCGTAATTGCGGGCGGCGCCGCCCGCGGTGTAGCCGATGCCGATGGCCACACAGAGCATGTCGGCGACCGGATCGTTGTTGTTGTAGATGACGACGAAGGCCCACACACCGAGCACCGCCGCATAACTCAGCGCGCCGATCCAGTAACGCGGCTCCAGGTGCTTGGCCTCTTCGAATGACAGCACCTGGGTGCGGTTTTCATACCCGCGCATCTGGAACGCGCGCGCGGTGCCGATAGCGATCAGCAGAAACGCGAGCGGCCACAGCCAGACATCGCCCGTCTTCAACGCAGTCATCACCGCGGCCACGGCCGCGGAGGCCGAGCCGAAGAAGATCGCCCAGAAATTCTGCACCATGGAGTTGATGAGAGCGGCGTAGAGTATCGGCTCCAGCTCGTCTCGATCACTCTGCTTCTGGTCGGCCAGTTGCATTGGCTTGTTACGCGTCCTGTTTGGCGCGTAGTCTTACCCAGCCCAGATGAAGTCTTTCTGAGGGAACATCGTTAAAGTCGAGTTGTTTTTCGGTATCAGCGAACCGATTTCCGCTTAAATATCAAGCAACTAGGCAAGCCTTGCCGGGCACAAGGTGAAGGAAAGCTTGCTTGGCGCCGAGAAGTCGAAAAAATCGGCGCGTTTTTTCGACAACATCGCGCGTCTGAACGCGCGATGTTTTAGCGTTCTCTTGTCAGCCCGCCGTCGAGGACAGCAGCGGCGACCACGCGGGGTCGGAGGCGAAGCCCGGCGTCGGCACCTTGAGCTCGTTGCGGCCAGAGATGTCGACGCTGTACAGCGACGGCCCGCCACTGCCGCCGGGATCGCGGAAGAACATCAGCACCCGGCCGTTCGGCGAGAAGGTCGGCCCTTCGTTGTGGAAGCCGGAGGTGAGCAGCCGCTCGCCGGAGCCGTCCGGCTTCATGACGCCGATCGAGAACTGTCCACCGCCCTGCCTGGTGAAGGCGATGTAATCGCCCTTCGGCGACCACACCGGGGTCGAGTAGCTGGCGTTGGTATCGTCCTTGGAGAAGGAGATGCGCTGCGCCTGTCCTCCGCCCGCCGCCATCACGTAGATCTGCGACCTGCCCCCGCGATCGGACTCGAAGCAGATGCGGGTGCCATCCGGCGAGTAAGACGGAGACGTGTCGATCGCCGGCGTGTCGGTGAGGCGCGTGGTCGAGCGCGAGCGCAGATCCATCACGAACAAATTGGAATTGCCGCCCTGCTGCAAGCTCATGATGACGCGCTGGCCGTCCGGCGAGAAGCGCGGCGCAAAGGTCATGCCCGGGAAGTTGCCGACGATCTCGCGCTGGCCGGTCTCGATGTTGAACAGATAGACCTTCGGATCGCCCTGGCCGAACTCCATATAGGTGATCTCTTGCGAGTTCGGCGAGAAGCGCGGCGTCAGCACGAGGTCGGAGCCGCGGGTCAGGTAGCGCACATTGGCACCGTCCTGGTCCATCATCGCGAGCCGCTTGACGCGGCGCTCCTTCGGACCGCTTTCGTCCACGAACACCACGCGGCTGTCGAAATAGCCCTTCTCGCCGGTCATCCGCTCGTAGATCTGGTCGGAGATGATGTGGGCGATGCGGCGCCAATATTCCGGCGAGGTGAAATATTGCTGCCCGGCAAGCTGCTGGCCGGAGACCACGTCCCACAAACGGAATTCGGCCTTCAGCCGTCCGTCTGACTGCCGCGTCATGCGGCCGGTGACGAGGGCTTGCGCGTTGAGCGTCTTCCAGTTCTGGAATTGCGGCGCGACGTCGATGTTGCTGATGCGCTCGATGAAGGCGGCCTGGTCGATCGGCGCGAACAGGCCCGAACGCTTGAGATTGTTGGTGATGACCTGCGTGACGCCGTTGCCGACGTCGCCGTCGGACGGCGAGCCCGGCACGAAGCCGGTGATCGCAATCGGGATCGGCTGAAATGCATTGGGGTCGATGCGGATGCGGCCGTCCTGGCCTTGAGCGAAGGCACGTCCGCCCCCGAGCATCGCGAGCGTCGATCCGGTCAGGGTCATGAAGCGGCGGCGGTTCATCGATCGGACGTCATTCATTGCAAAATTCTTTTGTTCGGATGTCACAACATATCTTTCAGGCCGAAAGTCATCGGAATGAGCTTCCAGCTCTCGTACTGCTGCTTCGGCATGAACGAGTAGACCTGGCACTGCACGATGGCGCGCTTGGCGCTCTCCGCCACCGCCTGGGCGATCGACCGCGACGGTCCCCTCACCGCGACCACGATGGGCTCGGACGCCAGCGATCCGTCGATCTTCATGGGAATGTCGATGTCGGCTTCGTACTGGTCGGCATCCTGCCCGTTATAGGTCGGCGTGAAGCAGCGCTTGACCGCGCCCTGGAACGCACCGCGCCATGTCGCAACGTTGTTGGCAGCAGTGCCGGTCGCCGATCCCAGCGAGGCCGACGCATTCAGCGCCGAGCCGGTCTGTTCGTGCCGGGTCGCGGCACGCTTGTCGAGGTCGCGCTGGATCTGCGCTGGATCGAAGCTGCGCTCCTTGGGCTTCGGTTGCTGCTGCGGCTGCACCGCCGCAACCTTCTGCTCCACGGGCTTGGGCGGCGGCTTCTTGGTCTCCAGCTTCTTCTGCAGCTCGGCGATCGGATCTTCCTTGGCCGGATCAGGCTTCTTTTCCTGCGGCTTCGGCTCTTCCTTCGGCTTCGCCTCGGCGACGGGCTTCGGCGGCTCGGGCTTCTTCTCCACCGGCTTCTCGACCGGCTTCGGCGGCGGCTCTGGCTGCGAATTGGTCTTGATCAGCTCTTTCTTCTCGGTGACCTTGCCGACGGCGTCTTCCTCCGGCTTGGGCTCGGCGATCTTCTCGACCTTGGGCTTGGGCTCTTCCTTCTTGCCGGTCTTCTGCCCGGCCATCATCTTCGCGAGCTGATCGGTGGAGATGATGTCGATCGGGAGCGACTCTTCCGGCGCGACGTAGGCCTTGCTGCTAAAGGTGACGAGGCCCCATCCCAGCACGAGGACATGCAGGGCAATCGACGCAACGAGTGTCTTGTCGACGTTCACCTTCACCGGCCTATCCCTGATCCGCCTCGGTCACGAGCGCCAGCTTCTTGAAGCCCGCGCCAGACAACAGGCCCATCACCCTGGCCACCGTGCCGTAATCCGCCTTCTTGTCGGCGCGCAGATAGATGCGCTCCTCGAGCCCGCCGCGCGCATCCGTGATCGCCTTCAGCTTCGGCACCAGCTCGTTGATCGCGATCTCGGCATCGTTGATGAACACCTTGCCCTTGATGTCGACCGACATCTGGATCGGCTTCTGGTCGTTGTTCTCGAGGCTCTTGGCCTGGGTCTGCGGCAGGTCGAGCGGCACGCCGACCGTCAGCATCGGCGCCGACACCATGAAGATGATGAGCAGCACCAGCATCACGTCGACCATCGGCGTGACGTTGATCTCGGCCACGACGGGCTTGCGCCGGCCACGGCGGCCGCCGCCTCCGGACGAACTCGCAACGTTCATCGCCATGATCGCGTGCCCAAATTGCCCTTCACACTATACATGCCGTCCGTCAGCCCCGCTCGTCGATCTGACGCGACAGGATGGCGGAAAATTCATCAGCGAAGCCCTCGAGCCGCTGGGCCTGCCGGTTCACCTCGGAGGTGAACTTATTGTAGAAAATAGTGGCAGGAATGGCGGCGATAAGGCCGACCGCGGTCGCAAACAGCGCCTCCGCGATGCCCGGCGCCACCACCGCCAGAGAGGTATTTTTCGACGCCGCGATCGACTGGAAGCTCGACATGATGCCCCAGACCGTGCCGAACAGGCCGACGAAGGGGCCGGCGGAGCCGACGGTCGCAAGCACCAGCAAACGGCGTTCCAGCCGCTCGACCTCGCGCGCGATCGAGACGTTCATCACCTTGTCGATGCGCATCTGCAGGCCCGCGACCGAGCGGGCCTGGTTCTCGAACGAGCGCTTCCACTCGCGCATCGCGGCGACGAAACACGCCGCCATCGAATGCGTCGGCTTGGCCGAGAGGGTGCGATAGAGCTCCTCGATCGATTCGCCGGACCAGAAGGCCTGCTCGAAACGGTCCATCGAGCGGCGGGTACGGGCAAACAGGAAGATCTTGTCGATGGCGATCGCCCAGACCCAGACCGAGCAGGACAGAAGTCCCAGCATCACCGCTTTCACGATCCAGTGAGCCTGCCAGAACAGCGCGATCAGCGACACGTCCGCGGAAGCGGCAACCGGAAGGGCTGACTGAGCCACGTCGGCCGGATTCATAAGCAGTATCCTCTCAAGGCGATCGTTACCCGATGTGCCGGCCAGCAAATGGCTGCCGGTTCCCCAATAGCCGCGCTAGAACCGGCGCGGCCGGCAAGCCCGCTCAAAGCCTTGTCATTCTGGGTGCAGGGGCTCGTCCAAAGCCGGCCGTCTGCATTCCCTGCCAAGATGTCAAAACTATGGGCCTTTGGCCCCGGGCCTTGACGGGTCTCGGCTTCGGGCTTTGGGCGCGACTGTCCGCCCTTACCAGAGCCCGGCGTTGGTTAATGCGAGGTTACCGCAGGCAAATTTGGCTGCGGGAAAGGTAGACCGCGCAGGCAGTTGGATCGGCTTGGGTCCGGACACCTGGTCCGGAGGAACCAGCCCTCGCCCGAAAAATTGTCCCAAAAATCACTTTCCGCGAGGTCCTGCCATGACCATCAACCCCAAGACGACCGCCGCGATCGGCGATCACCCGCTCCACCCCATGCTCATCCCGTTCCCGGTCGCATGTCTGGTCGGCGCGCCCATCGCCGATCTCGCCTTCATCGGAACCGGCGACAATTTCTGGGCCAGAGCCGCGATGTGGCTGATCGGGGCTGGCATCGTCATGGCGCTCGTCGCGGCCGTGGCCGGCTTTACGGACTTCTTCAGCGAGCCCCGCATCCGCCGCCTCAACGATGCCTGGTACCACATGGTCGGCAATCTCGGGGCGGTCGTGCTGGCCCTGATCAATTTCTACCTGCGCTACGCCCAAGGCGCCGAGGCTGCGATCAAGCCGTGGGGCGTGGTGCTCTCCCTGATCGTGGTCGGCATCCTCCTGTTCACGGGATGGAAGGGCTGGGAGATGGTCTACCGTCATCACGTCGCGGTGCTGGATGCGCCGGGCCAGACCAGCTCGGAGCCGGTCACGCCCCAGCATGGCGGCGAGAGCCATCGTCGCGCCGCCTGAAACCAGCGATCGCGTTACGGGCGAGCTCGCCGGCGCAAGCTGAGCACATAGAGCCAGCCGCCTGCCGCGATCAGCACAGGCAGAACAAAGAGCGCAAAGTCGCGGAGCAGGATCATGGGTCCAGCCCCGCTTCCGCAAACGAAACAGCGCGCCCAAGCGCGAAGGCGGCAAGCTGATAGAGGGCGCCGCTGAGAAAGACGTGCCACGCACCGCTTTCCACGAACTCCTGATAGGTCTTGACCTCGGTCGGCCAACCATTGAGGAACGCGATCGCGACCGGCAGCAAGCATCCGAACCGTTCGAACAGGTCCGAGGCACGCGCAAGCAGCGCGATGCGCTGCCTGGTCTCCTTACATACAATAGTGCTCATGGTCGTACCCGTCGGCGCAGGCGAAAAGGCGCCGTCGGGGCTTGGTCGGGCCTCATCGCGATTCGGTTCTAAGGCGCCTGTCTTTTTGCGCGGGCGCATGGATTAGAACGTCGCGCTCTCGGTGAGCGTCAGGCCGCGGAAGCGGGTTCGGGACAGTTGGTCAGACGCGCGGGATTGCCGATTGCCGTGCAGCCGGCGGGCACGTCACTGATCACGACCGTCCCGGCGCCGATCTTGGCGAAATCGCCGACCTCGATGTCGCCGAGGATGGTCGCGCCGGAGCCGATGAAGACGCCGCGGCCGATGCGAGGCGAGCGCATCGGCAAGTCGCCATGGCGCCCGATGCTGACGTTCTGAAGGATGGTGACCTCGTCGCCGATCACCACATTGGCGCCGATCACGATCCCGGTGGCGTGGTCGAGATACACGGACGAGCCGATGCTGACTGCCGGATGAATGCTGACCTGCAGGACGTTTGACGCCTCGTTCTGAAACAGCAGCGCCGCATCGCGATGGTCATGACGCCAGAGCCGGTGCGAGACGCGCCAGGCTTGGAGCGCCAAATAGCCCTTGAAATGCAGCAGCGGCGGCAATAGGCCGGCGACGGCGGGATCGCGGAGCACGATCGCCTGCAAGTCGCGGCCGGCCGCTTCGATCAATTCCGGCGCGCCACGAAAGGCGTCGATAGAAAAGGCCGTGAAGCGTGCCTGTTCGGCGGCGTTGCCGCCAAGCCTGCGCCCGATCAGATCGGCCAGAGCCGCGGCAAAACTATCATGCGCCAGCACCGCATCGGCAAGCGACTTGCCGAAGACGGGATCGGATGCGCACGCACGCTGCGCCTCCGCGCGTATATTCTGCCAGAGGCGATCATTCGTTGCGGTCGCAGCTGCCATCAAGGCCGCCTCCGGTGCTTTGGTGCTTCCTTCACGTGTCGAATATAGGCTGCGGGCAACCCGCGCGCCACGCGGCGGCCGCAATGACTACCTGAGCACCATGCCGCAGCTCCCCGTGGGGCTACGAGCTTGCATGCCAGCCATCCGCGACCATATAGTCAGTCGAATTTTCGGCCGACGCTGCTTTGGCCGGGATGATCACGCAAAGCAGCTCGCTCAAGCCCCGCGGTGGTCCGCCACCCGCGGGTTTTTCGTACCCGGCAGCCCTCAATGCTGCCGATGCAAAATCCCGGATCCCCGTTACCTGAGGTCACGCTGAAACATGTTGCCCAACGCGCCCGCCGACGACCACCACGACGACGTCATGTACCCCTCCGCCATACCGTTCGTGCTGGTCCATCTCGGTTGCTTTGCGGCGATCTGGTCAGGCGTCACGTGGCAGGCCGTCGCGATCTGTGGGGCGCTGTATGTCGTGCGGATGTTTGCGATCGGGGCGGGCTATCACCGCTATTTTTCGCATCGGGCTTTCGCCACCGGCCGCGTGTTTCAGTTCATCCTGGCCTGCCTTGCGCAAAGCACCGCACAGAAGAGCGTGTTGTGGTGGGCGGCCAAGCACCGGCATCATCATCTGCATTCCGACACCGAACTGGATGTGCATTCGCCGCGTCAGCGCGGTTTTCTGTACAGCCATCTCGGCTGGATCTTTTACCGGGAGCACGACGGGACTGATCTCGTGAAAGTCGGCGATCTCACGGTCTTTCCCGAGCTGATGTGGCTGCATCGGCTGGAGCTGCTGCCGGCCTTCGTGCTTGCAGCGCTCTGCTTTCTGGCGGCGGGGTGGTCGGGTCTGATCGTCGGCTTCCTCTGGAGCACGGTGCTGGTCTATCACGCGACCTTCTGCATCAATTCGCTGGCCCATGTGCACGGACGCAAGCGCTACGTGACAGGCGACGACTCCCGCAACAACTGGCTGCTGGCGCTGCTCACTATGGGCGAGGGCTGGCACAACAATCACCACGCCTATCAGAGCAGCGTGCGGCAGGGTTTTCGCTGGTGGGAGATCGACGTCACCTATTACGTGCTGAAGGTGTTGTCCTGGTTCGGAATCGTCTGGAACATGAAGGCGCCGCCCGAACAGGTGCTGCGCAACGAGCAGCCGCTCGGCGCCCGCGTCATCAATCGGGCCGCCCGCGAGCTTGCCGGGCGGTTCGACGCGCCGAAGCTTGCCCATGCGATCTCTTCGGCGCTGCACCGCGCCGACCCGACCCAGCTGCAGCTGCCAACGCTGCACGACATCCTCAATCGCGCGCATGACGGCGTCGACGCGCTGACACACCTGCATCTGCCGAAGATACCGACCCGCGAGGAGTTTCTCGCCGAGGCCAAGGCGATGTTCGCACGAACGCGATCGCTCAACGAGATCGTGGATCACGCCTACGAACACTTCCTGGCTTCGGTTCACGCGCAGCTCGCCACCGCGCGCTGAAGCCGGCGGCCATGCGATGCAGCCCGGCGCGTGTCATGGCGCCGGGACGCTTCCGTCGCGCGCGCGGCAGGTGAGAATCCCGCCGATCCCTAGAGTTCGATCTTCAACCGTTTTGCGGTCTGCGGTCCGACCTGTCCGTCGACAATGAGTCCCTTGGTCGCCTGAAACGCTGCGACCGCCGCCACCGTCAGGTCATTGTATTCACCGTCGATCGTCCCCGGATTGAATCCCAGCTCTTTCAAAGCGCGTTGAATGTCCCGAATGACGGACGCCTTCATGTTCGGCTGCCCAAGCGCATACAGCTGGCTCGGCTCAGCCAGGTCGAGTGCTCCACCCGCCGCCCCATACGTAAAGTTCGGCAGCAAGACGCCGGTATCCCAATTCCGGCCCGACACCTTGCCGCGACGAACGCCATAGGCGGTGCCCATCGCCTCCACGGTGCCGCCCTCGCCGTCACAAACGACGATGTGCCCCATCATGCCCGGTCCGGGCGGGTAGCGGAGAAGAATGCCTCCCACCGTTGAAGCTGCCTGCCGCCACGGCACGCGCTTTCCGAGTTTTTGTGAATCGCTCTTCCAGGCGCCCGTATAGGCTTCGACCGTTGCAGGATTGCCGTTGTCGTCGACGCATCCGTACAGGATTCCACCGACCTGATACACCAGCCAGGACATGAACTCCGCGCAGTCCCATGGACCGTGCCAGTTCTTGTTGTTCTTGGGAACGCAGACATTGACGTATTTCTCGCCGATGCGGGACTCGGCCAGCTTCAGCATCTTTTCGCCGTCGGTCATGCTCAATTCCTTCTGCGCAATGAACTTGCTAAAATTCGGCCCTCAATAATCGAGACATCTATTCGCGAAGCTCCGGCGAACTTCGCGCGTCAAAAGGCGGCACGCTCTCAGGGGCGCTCTGAAGCCGTCCGGGAATTCAGGCGGAGATTCAACGCCGCCTGCGTCACCACGCCTGCATTTCCATCGACCGGGATCTTGGCGTGGTTTTGAAACCACTCGACCGCCTGCGCCGTGGCGGGCCCATATCGTCCATCCACGACGAGCGCCGGCTCAGCCCCGAGATCGTTCAGGGCCTCCTGAAGCTCGCGCGTTTCATCCGACGTGGTTGCGGCTTTCCAGGCCACCTGGTTCGCGCCGCTCTTGCCTACTGCGCTCCACACGATATCGAAGAGCTCCGTGCGTCCGCTCAGGCCGTTGTAACCACCGTTGATGAGCCGCGTGATCGTACGGATGTCGTTCCGATCCGCATACGCGTTCAGGCCTCCCTCATTCCATTCGTGCAGGGCGGGAAGCAGAGCCGCTTCGGGTGCAACAATCAGATCCGGATTATTGTAGAAGTCCACGCCTGCGAGCTTGCCCATGCGCAGGTAGTTGGCGCCGCCCGTCGTCTGCAACAGGCCGCCGCCGCGATATTTGTATCCGTCTCCGGGCTTGCTGTTGCCGAGCTCCTTCGCCTTCTTCGGATTACCCAGTCCGTAGACGCGCTCGGCCAAGGCACGATCATTGTTGAGATATTGATCGACCTCGTCGGGCCGGATGGCCGCGCTATGATGGCCGATGCCGAAAATCTCGAGAAGTCGCGCCGTGGTTTTGTATTTGAGGCTCTCGAAAAGAACCGTACCGCGGCCGGTTTCATATAGCGCCTGAGCGAGGAAGTGCGCGATGCGAAGCGGCGTGTTGATCTTGAAGCGGTCGAAGATTTCGTCGCCGTCTTCAAAAGCCTTGAGGTAATTGGGATAGCAGCGAGGGGCTACCTTCCGAACGATCGTTACGATCCGCACGAAAATACTCCCTAATAATATTCAGCCAAATATCATCGAGTGAAAACGTACTTAGACTATGCACAGCACCCTGTGGTTGCAAGAGGAGATTCGATTTCTGGACAGGCCGCATTGCACCAGTCAGGAGGCATTTTGCGGCAACGTCCGGTTTAGTGACTGCCAGTTGTCGCTGCCATCAATTGCAACCCGCATCTCGCGACAGGGCTAGGCCCGGCACGACGAGCAATGCGAACAATGATGGCGGCCGAAACCGGCCGATGCCTGCTCTCGCGCGCGCGAGAGATTGAACCCAAAAACCAAACCGCCCGCCTGCGGGTTGCGCAGACGGGCGGCTCGGGGCCATCAGGACTTTGGGGGCATGCGCCTGAAGGCTTTGAGAGGTGTCAGTCAGCCTTGAAGGTCAGCCCTGCTGCTGGTCGGTCGGCGGCGGGGTCGGACGCGTCTTGTGCTGCGCCATGAACTGGTCGAACTCTTCCTTGTCCTTGGCGTGACGCAGACGGTCGAGGAAGTTCTTGAACTCGACCTGCTCCTCCTCGAGCCGCTGCAGCGTCTCGGTGCGGTACTCGTCGAAGGCGCGGTTGCCGGAGGACGGGGGGCCGAAGCCAAAGCCGAAGCCGCGGCGCTCCATGCGGCCGCGCATGCGGTCCATCTTGTACTGCATCTTTTCCATCTTGTTCTGCCAGCGATCTTGGTGGCTCCAGCACGACATTCTTCTGCTCCCGAGTGTGAAAAAGAGAAGGGCAAGTCCGATCGGCCACCAGATGATGAAGCCGAGGATGGTCACGGCGATCCAGCCGGGATGCCAGGGCGTATCGAGCATGCGGGGACGTTCGTACTGTTGGTATTGGTCCGAAGGGCCGCGCCAGCGATTAACGTCAGCGGTGTAGGCCATTTCCCATCTCCATCACGGCACCAGCGCCGTTGTGAATGTAAATAACATTTACATAGCTAGACCATCCCGCGATTTTGTCAAGCTGGCCGCCAGACACGCCCGCGTGATCATTTGCGTAATTTTATTTCGGCTTGCCCCAAGGACCACCTGGAGTGCCGCCGGGCGGCACGCCTGAACCGGAGGGCGCCTCCGGGGGCACCGGCGGCGGCTCGGCGCCCTTGCCTGCAGGACGACGGTCGGTCGGGAAGCCGAGGCCGCGCAGATAGATCAGCACCTCGGCCTCGAGCAGCTCGTCCGGCGACATCGGCAGTTTTCGTCGCGCGGCGTCGCCACGGGAGAACAGCGAAGCCACGCCATGCGCCATCGACCAGATGTGCAGCGCCATCATCATCGCCGGCGGCCGCGGCGTACCCGGCGGCGTCAGCGCCGCGAGCCGCTCGGCTGCAGCACGAATGATGTTGAAGGCGCGTTCGCTGGCGGCCTGAAGCGCGGGATTGGCATCGACCGGCACGCCCGATTCGAACATCGCGTTGTAGAACGCGGGCTCCTCACGGGCGAAGGCGAGATAGGCTTTGCCGACGCGCTCGAACGCGGTGACCGTGTCGGGGCGTCCGTCGTCCCAGGCCGCGGCCAGGCGCTGCTCGAACTGCTCGAAGCCGCGCTGGGCGATCGAGGACAACAGCTCGTCACGGTCGCGGAAATGCCGATAGGGCGCCGCTGCGCTGACGCCGGCCATGCGTGCGGCATCGGCGAAGGTGAAGCCGGCCGCTCCCTTCTCGGCGATCAGCCCGAGGGCGGCCTGCAACAGGGCTTCCTTCAGATTTCCGTGGTGATAGCCGCGCTCGGCGCGGCGCTGCTCCTTGCGCCAGCTCATGTGAACGATCTTTACATGAGCCGGCGGTGAAGGTCACTAGCAGGAATCGGGCGTGATTAACCCCGTACTTTCACGGGCGATGCCGGGCCTGAGCGACGGCATCGCACCCGGAATTGGCCTCGTCCGCAGCTACATCTGCGGAATCGGCAGCACGGGCATGACCTCGATCGCCTCGCCCGGGAAGATCGCAAAATGCGGATGGTTCTCGAACAATTTTGCAGCTTCCTCCTGCGAGGCAGCCCGCACCACCGTGAAGCCGGTCAGCGCATTGCTGATCTCGGTAATGCCGCGTCCGTCGATCCGGCGGGTCTTGCCGAGCGGGCCGCCCATCTCGACGATGACGTCCTTATGCTTCTCGACCCAGCCGTGCCAGGCGGCCATGCCCTCGCGCTCTTTTGCCTTCCGTTCCGCCTCGGGCATCGCATGCCAGGCCTTCATCTTTTCGCCGCTCATGCTGCCGAGATAGACGGCGAGGAATTTATGTTCGGTGCTCATCGGTTCTCTCCTTGTTGATTGACTGACGACAGACGCGATTTCATCGCGATCGCTGTGGCTACCTCTTCAGGTCGCCGAAACCGGCCGCGGCCTCCTGCACGTCGGGCGGAAAGTCGCTCATCTCCTGGGCTTGCCGGATCTCGATGATCTCGTTGGCCGAAGCCGGACATTTCTTCGCCCAGGCGATCGCCTCTGCGCGCGAGGCGACCTCGATCATCCAATAGCCGCCAAGGACTTCCTTGGCTTCAGCGAATGGGCCGTCGGTCACGACAGGCTCGCCGGTCGCAAATGAAACCCGCGCGCCCATCGACGGCGGATGCAGGCCATCGAGCGTGATCAGCACGCCCGCGTCCTTCAGCGCCTCGTTATAGCGCATCATCGCCGCGACGCGTTCGGGATCGAGCTGGACGTCCGGCGGCGCGGCCTCGTAGCCGAGCGGGATCATCAACATCATGAATCGCATGGGTCGTATCCTGGCTTCTGCGGTGGTTCCGGGATGCGCCGTGAGGCGCAGGCCCGCTCGCCTTCAAGACGAACGAACCCTCACGGAACCGACACGCCCGCGGAAATAATCTGGAGGGCCCCGGCCCTAGCGCGGCTGCGGCAGGAAACGACCATCCCGCCGGGCAGCGCCGAAATAGACATCGATGCGCCGGACCTTGCCGCCTGCGAAGGTGAAGAACTCCGTGTTGCGAAAACTCCTGCCATCTGTCGCAAGGCAGAGATAAGTGACGAACGCTTCCTCGCCCCGGACGAAGATGCGCTCGATGTCATGCCGTGCGATCCAGCCGCTGTCGCTCCAGCAGCGTTCGAAATAGGTCGCCTTGTCGAGGTCGTCGTCGAACGGGCTGGTGAAGCGGAAATCGTCGGCCAGTGCGTCGGCGACCCGCTGCCGGTTGTTGGCGAGATAGGCGGCGAAGAGGTCTCGGATCAGGCGTTCGCGGTCGTCGGGCATCAATGGTCTCCGCAGCGAGCATCTTGTTGAAGACGGTTCGCCCTCGACCGCGCCGACACCGCCATGCGAGGCGACGCGAAAAAATATCTCGGCTGCGCCCCCGTACAAGTACGGCTCCGCATTGTGAACTCCACCGTGCATATAAACCAAGAGCAGCTGTCAGTTGAAGTAGTTGGCCGTCGCACGTGGAGTCGCGGAGCTCGTCGCGGCGTGTTCCGGAATTTACCGATGCTCAAGGATAGCATGCAACTTTCAGCTCAGGGGAAACGGTATGGCGATCCTGTCGGATCGCTTTCGAGCATTGCGGGGCTTACGTGTTCAATTTCCTGAGCAAGAAGGTCAGGCACGCCATCGCGGAGGTCGAGGCGCTCGACCGGTCGCAAGCCGTGATCGAATTCGGTCTCGACGGCACCATCCTCGACGCCAACGAAAACCTTCTCAAAATGAGCGGCTATACGCTTGCCGAGATCAAGGGAAAGCATCACAGCATCTTCGTCAACCCGGCCGAGCGCGAGAGCACTCGCTACCGCGATTTTTGGGCCAGCCTGAACCGCGGGGAATTCCAGACCACGCAATACAAGCGTTTCGGCAAGGGCGGCAGGGAAGTCTGGGTCCACGCGTCCTACGCCCCGCTACGCGACGAAAGCGGCAAGGTGGTCAGCTTCATCAAGTTCGCCACCGACATCACGGCCTATAAGATCAAGGCCATGGAAGAGTCCGGCAAGATCGCCGCGATCAACCGCGCGCAGGCCGTGATCGAGTTCAACATGGACGGTACCATCGTCACCGCCAACGAGAATTTCCTTGGCGCGATGGGCTATTCGCTCGATGAGATCGAGGGCAAGCACCACTCCATGTTCGTGACACCAGAGGACCGTGCGAGCCCGGCCTATGCCGCGTTCTGGGCCAAGCTGAACCGTGGCGAGTTCGAGGCTGGCGAATACAAGCGGCTCGGCAAGGGGGCTAAGGAAATCTGGATTCTGGCCACCTACAATCCGATTCTCGATGAGAACGGCAAGCCGTTCAAGGTGGTGAAGTTCGCCACCGACGTCACCGCGCAAAAGATGAAGGCGGCCGACAATGACGGTCAGCTCGCCGCGATCCAGAAGTCGCAAGCGGTGATCGAGTTCAACATGGACGGCACGATCCGCACTGCCAACGAGAACTTCCTGAAGGCGATGGGCTATGCGCTGGCCGAGATCAAGGGCCAGCACCATTCCATGTTCGTCGAGCCGAACGAGAAGAATTCGGCCGCCTACCGCCAGTTCTGGGAAGCACTCAATCGCGGCGAATACCAGGCCGCCGAATACAAGCGCATCGCCAAGGGCGGCCGCGAGATCTGGATCCAGGCGTCCTACAACCCGATCTTCGATCTCAACGGCAAACCGTACAAGGTGGTGAAATACGCCACCGACATCACCGCGCAGGCGATCGGCCGCAAGAAGGCCGACAACGCGCGCGGGCTGATCGATGCGGTCGCGGCCGGCAGCGAAGAGATGAGCGCCTCGATCCGCGAGATCTCCGAGACCATGACGAAGTCGCGCGAGACGTCCAAGGTCGCGACCACAAGGGTCGAGTCCGCCGACCTCCAGGCCCAGAAGCTGACGGCCGCCGCACAGGCCATGAGCGGCATCGTCGAGATGATCTCGGGCATCACCAGCCAGATCAATCTGCTCGCGCTCAACGCCACGATTGAATCGGCCCGCGCCGGCGAAGCGGGACGCGGCTTTGCGGTGGTCGCCTCCGAGGTGAAGAATCTCGCGAGCCAGGCCAAGCAGGCGACCGACACGATCACGTCCGAAATCGACGCGCTGAACACCATCTCCGGCGACGTCGCGAGCTCCCTCACCGCGATCAAGGCCGCGATCGCAGGCGTCAACGAGTTCATCGCCTCCACCGCAGCCGCGGTCGAGGAGCAGAGCATCGTGACCGCGGACATGTCGGCCAACATGCAGCGTGCCTCGGCAGAGCTGGCGTAAGGACGACGTCCCCTCCAGCCCTCGCCTGCCCCTTCCTCGCCAGCACAAAAGCGCAGTAAAAGGAGCCTGCATTCCTGCGCCCATATGCTACTCGAGGACAATTCTCCCATGCCGCAAGCCCCGCAAAAAATCGCTCTCGTCACCGGAGCCGCCCGCGGCATCGGGCTTGCGACCGCGAAGAAGTTCCTGGCCGAGGGTTGGCGCGTGGCGCTGCTCGACATCGAGGGCGAGTTGCTCGGCCGGGCGGTCGCCGAAATCGACCAAGGCGAGGCGACGCTGGCGCTGACCTGCGACGTCTCGGACGCCGCCGCGGTGAGCAATGCAATGGAGGCGGTCGAGCGCCGGTTCGGCCGACTGGATGCACTGGTCAACAATGCCGGCATCGCGGTGTTCGCACCGCTGATGGAGACGTCCGAGACCGATTGGCGCCGCGTGCTCGAGGTCAATCTCACCGGCCCGTTCCTCTGCACCAAGGCCGCGGTTCCCTTGATGCGCGAGGGCCATGGCGGCGCCATCGTCAACATCACCTCGATCTCGGCGGTGCGCGCCTCGACGCTGCGCTCGGCCTACGGCACCAGCAAGGCCGGGCTCGCGCACCTGACCAAGCAGCTCGCTGTCGAGCTCGCCTCGCTCAACATCCGCGTCAACGCGGTTGCGCCGGGGCCGGTCGACACGGCGATGGCGAAGCAGGTGCACACCAAGGAGATCCGCGCCGACTATCACGACGCCATTCCGCTCAATCGCTACGGCCTGGAGGAGGAGCTTGCGGAAGCGATCTACTTCCTGTGCTCGGCAAATGCGAGCTACATCACCGGCCAAATTTTGGCCGTTGATGGCGGCTTCGATGCGGCAGGTATCGGCCTGCCCACGCTGCGCGGCCAGCGCCGCAACGGATAGGTCCGGAAATTGTAGGGTGGGTTAGCACTGCCGCTGCGCGGGCCGCTGGGCGTAACCCACCCTACGGAACCGATTTAGGTGGAGACTTCATGCGACGCATCTCTTTGCTCAACGCCCTGATGCTTGCATTCGCGCTGCTCGCCACCGCGCCGGCGTCCGCCGAAATCCGCATCATCCAGTCTCCCGGCGGACAGGTGGGGCCGTTCCTCGATTTGTTCGAGAAGGTGCGCGAGAGCGGCGAGCGCGTGGTGATAGACGGCCCCTGTCTGTCGGCCTGCACGCTGGTGCTGAGCATCGTACCGGGCGAGCGCATCTGCGTCACCAAGCGCGCCGTGCTCGGCTTCCATGCGGCACGTTCGGTCGACCGGCGCGGGCGCTTTTATGCCGAGCCGGAAGCATCGGTCGCGGTGCTTGCCGCCTATCCCGGCCCAGTGCGCGACTGGATCAGCCGCCGTGGCGGCCTCACCTCGCGGCTGCTCTTGCTCAAGGGGCGCGATCTCGCCGCGATCTATCCGCGCTGCCGCTGACGAATGTGGCAGCCGCCACGGATGTGACGTGAATGAGTTCTGTGAACCGCGTCGCGTCACATCAAAGGCGTTTGGCTTGGCCGGCCCGAGGCCACACGGCAGGTTCCCTGTGTCGCACCCAATGTGCGCACCGGGGTCTCCACGCCATCACACTTTGGCTGCCGTCAATAAAGAGTCTGGATCACCGGCCCCAGCTTCATGCTGACGCAGATAAGCATCCCCCACAGGGCAAAATTGATCTGTAGCGCCGCCGCCATCGGTCGCTCCCCTTCCAAGTGACGTCCACCCCAGCTTTTTAGATTTTGTGATTCACCAATAGCGATTCTGACGTGCAGATTACAGCCCAATATTGCGTCAATTGTTGTGCGATGCAGTCCGCATGGTTTCACGAAGCGGCCTCACTGCTCCCGCAAAGTGATGCGAATCGTGAGTTCATTCCTCGGCCACGCCCGCCAGTCGTTTGCCTTAAGTTCCATTTGACCGATGCCATGCAAGTTTCCCGTGTGGAAGTCTGCGCATTGCGCATCGAACTTTGGGTCCGGCATGATACGACGCGGCTTCATCTTGCTTACTTTCTGCACAGCGCTGCTTGGATGTGCAGTCGCATCGGCGCAGGAGCGTCGTCCGATCGCATGGGATGGCCTCGGCCAGGACCCCAACAAAGCCTCGCATCGCCCGCATGTCGCGAAGCGGCGCGCGACGAACCCCGCGCCCGCGGCAGCTGATCCCAATCAGGAGCGGGAACGAGTGCTCGGCACCTTGCGGCCATATTCGGATGCGTGGTGGGCGGTCCATGACGAGATCGAAGCCGAGAACGACAAGCAGCTCGGCACCAAGCTCGTGATCTGCCCTCGCTGCGTTCAGTCGCCGCAGCAAAGCGAGGACGTGACCGGATCGATCCGTTGAGCGAGCTCACGACCGATCCGGGTATGACGCGATAAATCCAGGCGTCCCCTCTCCCGCGACAGTGGAGAGAGGGGATCGCAATTCCACAGATCGTGCAGGCTCGCGCCTGTCACATTCCTTCGGCCGGGCAGTTCACCATCCAGGGAATGCCGAACTTGTCGACGCACATGCCAAAGCCCTTGGCCCAGAACGTCTTGCTGAACGGCATGGTGACGGTGCCGCCATCGGCGAGTGCATTGAACTTACGCTCGCCGTCCGCAGGGTCCTTGACGGTGAGCGAGATCGAAAAGCCTTGCGGCTTGGCGAAATGCTCCGGCGGCGCGTCGGAAGCCATCAGCACGCTGCCGTCGGGCAGCGACATCCGCGCATGCATGATCATCTTTTCGCGGCCGGGCGCGGCGGGCATGTCCGGCGGCGCGTCCGATGACCGCATCATGGCGTCGATCTTGCCGCCCAGGACCTTGACGTAGAAGTTGAACGCAGCTTCGCAGGTGTCCTGATAGAACAGATAAGCGTTGAGCATCGTTTCTCTCCTCTTCGTTTGCAGTGAGGCTTATTGCTTCTCGGCCAGCTTCTTCAGGCTGGCGAGGCCGGCATCGAAATCCTTGCCGATCATGCTGTCCATGTTGATGAACACCTGCATGATCTTGGACATGAACGGAGCCGGACCGTACATCGCCCATGTGAC
This sequence comes from Bradyrhizobium sp. Rc3b, assembly GCF_900114915.1. GTDB lineage: Bacteria > Pseudomonadota > Alphaproteobacteria > Rhizobiales > Xanthobacteraceae > Bradyrhizobium. The sequence goes on along the minus strand of NZ_FOUS01000004.1, from coordinate 437,810 downwards.
CAGAGTAGCATCGCCTTGCGGCACAAAGGTGAACTCGGCGGTGTTGTGACCTTCGAACGGCCGCTCGAAATCGAGCTTGATGCGAAGCTTGGACGGCCCGGTCGCCTCGAGGATCTCCATGCGGCCGGCGCCGACATTGTTGTTGCCATCCCAAGCATAGGTCGCGCCCTTGCCTCCCTCAGATCCACCGAAGGTGCGCTTCATGGCGGGATCGCGGGTCTCATAGGGGGACCAGTTGGTCCAACGGCGGAAATCGGCGACCTGTGGATAGATCGCTCCGGCTGGCGCCTTCACCGCGAGGCTCCGCTCGATGCGGAAGGTGTCAGATTTTGTCAGGGCAAAGGCGAGGACGCCCGCGATTCCAACGGCGAGCACGACGGCGATGACGGCAATGGCTTTCAGCATGAAGGGGCTCCGTGGGTACGGGCTTAGGACGAACGGGAACGGCAGGAGCCGACAATTGCCGGAATGAAATTTTGCACGCTACCCACCCCACGTCATGGCCGGGCTTGTCCCGACATGATGATGTGGAGACAGACGGGTCTACTTCACTTTCGCGCCCTGCCGCGCGCCCGCCTTCGGCTGGCTGTCCCGGATCAGGCGATCGATGTGCATGCGAATGTGGGCCGCTTCTGCGGACGTGTTGGCAAGCGCGATGGCGCGGTCGAAGGCGACACGTGCCTCGTCGTTGCGGCCGAGCTGCATCAGGAAGGCGCCGCGCACGCCGTAGAAATGGAAGTAGTTGGCGAGCTTCGGCGCAAGCGGCTCGATCAGATCGAGCGCGGCTTGCGGCCCCCGCACCTTGGAGACCGCGACCGCGCGGTTGAGCGTCACCACGGGAGACGGCTGCACGACCTCGAGCGCGCCGTAGAGCAGGTCGATCTGCGCCCAGTCGGTCTCCTCCGGCGTCGCCGCGCGGGCATGCAATGCAGCGATCGCGGCCTGAATCTGATAGGGCCCGCTGCGGCGGTGGCGCATCGCCTTGTCGATCAGCGCCAGCCCCTCCGCGATCATGGTGCCATTCCACAGCGAACGGTCCTGGTCGTCCAGCAGGATCAGCGAGCCGTCGGCGGCAAAGCGCGCGGCACTGCGCGCATGCTGCAGCAAGATGAGCGCCGTGAGCCCCATGATCTCCGGCTCGCTCGGAAACAGCCTGAGCAGCAGGCGCCCCAGCCGAATCGCCTCCTCGCAAAGCGGCTTGCGGATCTCCGCGGTGTCGCCGCTCGCCGAATAGCCCTCGTTGAAGATCAGGTAGATCATCGCCGCGACGCCGGCGAGCCGCTCGGAGCGCTCGATTGCGCCGGGCGCTTCGAACGGCGTCCCGGCTTCGGCGACCTTCGCCTTGGCGCGGGTGATGCGCTGCTCCATCGCCGCGTCCGAGACCAGGAAGGCGCGCGCGATCTGCTTCACGGTAAGCCCCGAGACGATGCGCAGCGCCAGCGCGATCTGCTGCGTCGCCGGCAATTGCGGATGGCAGCAGATGAACATCAACCGCAGGATGTCGTCGCGGTAGTGCGAACCGTCGAGCCGTTCGGCCAGCGCGCCTTCGGCGTCGTCGAGATCGGAGATCGCCTGGTCGTCCTCAGGCAGCGGCTGCTGCTTGCGGGTCCGGCGCACCTCGTCGATGGCGGCGTTGCGGCCGACCATGATCAGCCAGGCTGCAGGATCGCGCGGCGGCCCGTTCTGCGGCCAGGACTTGAGCGCGCGCAGCGAGGCGTTCTGGAACGCCTCCTCGGCGGTGTCGAGATCACGGAAATAACGCAGCAGCGCGCCGACCGCCTGGGGTCGCGCCGAGGTCAGCGCGGTCTCGATCCAGCCGGTGTCGGCCTCGCTCACGTCAGGTTTCCTCCGGGCCGGAACACGCCGACGGGACGCACCTCATAGGCGCCGCCGGGATTGGCAGCGCCGAGGTCGCGGGCGACGTCGAGCGCCTCATCGAGATTCTTGCAGTCGACGATGTAGAAGCCGAGCAGCTGCTCCTTGGTCTCGGCATAGGGGCCGTCCAGCACCAGCGGAGGATCTTCCTTCCGCAACGTCGCGGCGGCCGTGGTCGGCAGCAGCCGCGCGACCGGCCCGAGCCGGCCCTGCTGGGTGAGCTTCTCCTGCACCACGGCGAGCTTCTTCATCACGGCCTCGTCCTGCTCCTTGCTCCAGGAGCCGACGAAGTCCTCATCGTGATAGCAAAGGATGGCATAAAGCATAGGCGACACTTTCCTCGTCTGTTCTAAAGACGCGCCAATATGCCCCGCCCCGACAGGACTGCGGAAAAAATTTGCGAGAAAAATCCGGCAGATCGTGCCAAGGAGGGCCTTCGTAAGCGGAACCCGACGAGGCAATTCGAATGACCAAGGGCACACTGGCCGTCCTGATCAACAGCACGCAGCAGAACTGGTTGCCGGAGCGCTGGAAGGCCCGGTTTGATGCTGTCTGCGGCGGCCGCCGTGTAGTGTTGCTGCCGGATTCCACGCTCGATCCGGCCGAGGTGCACTATGCCACGGTGTGGAAGCCGGTGCCGGGCGATCTCGGCGCCTTCCCCAATCTGCGGGCGATCTTCAATCTCGGTGCCGGCGTCGATGCGCTGATGGCGGACAAGAGCCTGCCCGATGTGCCGCTGGTCCGGGTCGCCGTACCCGACCTGACCGGCCGCATGACTGAATATGTCGTGCTGCACGTGCTGATGCACCACCGCCAGGAGCTCTATTTGCGGGACTCGCAGCGCGCAAAGCGCTGGGAGCCGAAATATCAATGGCCGGCCAGCGCCGTCACGGTCGGTGTCATGGGATTGGGCACGCTCGGTGCGGACGCGGCCGACGTGCTGCGGCGGCTCGGCTTCCGCGTCGCCGGCTGGAGCCGCAGCCCGCGCGCGATCGACGGCGTCGAGTGCTTCCATGGCTCGGCCCAGATCGATGCGTTCCTGCGCGCGACCGATATTCTGGTCTGCCTGCTGCCGCTGACGCCGGAGACGCACGGCATCCTCAACCGCGACGTCTTCACCAAGCTCAACCGCAACAGCCCGCTCGGCGCGCCGGTGCTGATCAATGCCGGCCGCGGCGGCTTGCAGAACGAGGCCGACATTCTCGCCTGCCTCGACGACGGCACGCTGGGCGCCGCCTCGCTCGACGTGTTCGTACAGGAGCCGCAGCCGGCGGACAGCCGGTTCTGGACCCATCCCAAGGTGGTGCTGACGCCGCACAACGCAGCCGACACCGACGCGGACGCGATCTCGGCCTATGTCGCCGAGCAGATCGCACGGTTCGAGGCCGGCGGCGCGTTGGAGAACGTGGTGGACCGGGCCAGGGGGTATTAGGCGCCGGGATTTTCGCGAGCACCGTCACAACATATTCAGTGTCGTCCCCGCACACGCGGGGACGACACTGATTGTGGGGCAGACAGCCTCCCCCCACAACCACCGCGTTCCGCAGGTATCCCGTTCACTCTCTCTTAGCGAGAAGTTGATAAGCGGTGTTAACCAACGCTCAAACAACGAGTCGGACATGCGCGCGAGCCTCGGCCTCAGGATGCGGATCACGGTTGCCCTCGCGGTGACGGCGGCGGCAACCGCTCTGTTCGCTGTGCTCGGGGCGATGTGGATCATCGCGGGGATCATCGACCGCGCCGACCAGCGCGAGCTGCAGAGCCATTATGATGCCCTTCAGTCGCGCATCGCCGAGGAATCGCACCGGGCCGCCGCCATGAGCACGGTCGTAGCCGCGATGCCGGCGACGCAGGATGCGATGGCCAAGCAGGACCGCAACGCCCTGATAGCCCTGTTCGGGCCGGTCTTTGCGGCGACCAAATCGGAATACGGTGTCGAGCAATTCCAGTTCCATGTGGCGCCGGCGACCTCGTTCCTGCGTGTGCACCAGCCCGCGAAATTCGGCGACGATCTCTCCGGCTTCCGCAAGACCGTCGTCGTCGCCAACCAGGATCGCAAGGTCGTGGTCGGCCTCGAAGGCGGCGTTGCCGGGCTCGGCATCCGCGGCGTGGTGCCGATCGCGCAAGGGGCTAAGCATCTCGGCTCGGTCGAATTCGGCCTGACCTTCGGCCAGTCCTTCCTCGACGACTTCAAGACCAACCGCCATGTCGACGTCGCCTTCCACCTCGCCGACGGCTCGGGCTTCAAGCTGTTCGGCGGCACGCTGAAGGGCAAGAGCTTCTTCGACGCGGCCGATTACGGCCGCGCTACCACAGGCAGCTTCACGGTGAAGCGGGCCAAGCTCGACAACACGCCGGTGGCAGCGCTGCTCGGCCCGATCAAGGATTTTTCCGGAAAGCCGCTCGGCGCCGTCGAGCTGGTGATGGACAATGCCGATTACGAGGCCTCGGCCGACCGCGCCTGGATGCTCGCGATCGCGATCGCCGCGATCGGGCTCGTGCTTGCCGCCATCGTCGGCTATCTCATCGCCCGCAGCATCTCGCGTCCGATCCTCTCCATCACGTCCGTCATGCGCGAGCTCGCAGACGGCCGGACCGACGTCACCATCCCCGCCAGCAAGGCGAACGACGAAGTCGGGGCGATGGTGAAGGCGGTTGCGGTGTTCCGCGACAACGCCGTCAACTTTGGGAAGCTTCAGGCCGAGCAGCTGGAAGCCAAGGCGCAGTCCGAAGCGGAGAAGCGGCGCGCCTTCGCCGCGCTTGCCGACAATTTCGAGGCCAGCATCCGCGATGTCGTCACCACGGTGTCCTCAGCTGCGGTCGAGATGGAGCATACGGCGCGGTCGATGTCGGCCATCGTCGAACAGTCCCGACAGCAGACGCGCGCGGTGTCGTCGGCCTCGACACTGGCCTCGGAGAATGTGCAGACCGTCGCGGCGGCGGCGGAAGAGCTGTCCTCGTCGATGACCGAGATCAGCCGGCGCCTCGCCCACGCGACCGAAGTGGTGGGCAAGGCCGCGAGCGACGGCCGGCGCTCGAACGAGCGCGTGCAGAGCCTGGCAGACGCGGCGCAGAAGATCGGCGACGTCGTCTCCTTCATCAACGGCATCGCGGGCCAGACCAACCTGCTGGCGCTGAACGCGACGATCGAAGCGGCGCGCGCGGGCGAAGCCGGCCGCGGCTTTGCCGTGGTCGCTTCCGAGGTCAAGGCCCTGGCGACGCAGACGGCGAAGGCGACCGAGGAAATCGGCGCCCAGGTCCACGCGGTGCAGGGCGAGACATCAGGCGCTGTGGACGGCATCCAGTCGATCTGCGCGACGATCCAGCAGGTCGACGAAATTTCCGCCGCGATCGCCGCAGCCGTCGGCCAGCAGGGCACGGCGACGCAGGAGATCGCCCAGAACGTCCAGCAGGCGGCTGCCCGCACCGGCGAGGTCTCGCAGAACATCTCCGGTGTCACCGCGGGCATCGCCGCGACGGGCACGGCGGCCGAGGAAGTGCTGGGTTCGGCGATCGAGCTGTCGAAGCAGTCGCAGCGACTGCGGGACGAGGTGGATCGCTTCCTCGCGCAGATCCGCGCGGCGTAGTTGGGACGCAGGATCGCGCAGCATACTCACTATCGTCCCCGCGAAGGCGGGGACCCATAACCCCAGGGAGAAGTTGTTAGGCGAGCTGGTAACTCCGAGTCTTCGCCAAACTCCTCCCCGTGGTTATGGATCCCGGATCTGCGCTCCGCTTCGCTGCGCTTGTCCGGGACGACAGCCTACTCCTTGCCTCCCACCATCACGTCGATTGCGCCCTTCACGATCGCCTCCAGCTCCTTGCGCGATACGCGCGCGCGCGAGCGGATGGCGATGGTGTGGACGGTGGCTGATGCGATCTGTGCCAGCACGAGGGGGTCGGCGCTCTCCGGCAGCTCGCCGTTCTCCTTGGCGCGGCGGAAGCAGCCCGCAAAAGCCTTGTCGAGCTCGGTGAGACCGTCGAGCACCATGGCGCGAATCTCGGGATCGCCAACGGCTTCTGACGCCGCGGTCACCACCGTGAAGCAGCCGCGCGGGCCGGTCTCGCCCGAGAGATAGATGCTCAGCGCGGAGGCGAAGATGCGCTCCAGCCGCTGACGCACCGGCATCTCCTCGCGGAAGATCGCGGCCATGGAAGCCCGCGCGTCCTCGCGGTAGCGCTGATAACTCTTGATGTAGAGCTCGCGCTTGTCGCCGAAAGCGCCGTAGAGACTCGGACGGTTCATCCCGGTCGCTTCGCTGAGATCATCGAGCGAGGTCGCGGCAAAACCCTGCTTGCGGAACAGGTCGAGCGCCTTGCCGAGTGCAACGTCAGGCTCGTAGGCGCGCGGACGGCCGCGGCGCTTAGGTTGGCCGCGGCGCTCGGGTTGGCCGCGGCCCTCGGGCTCATTGGCAGCAGCTGGCGGCTTCGATTTTTGTACCATTTCGCAAATTAATCCTTGACCGACCTCATATTATGCAAGATGGTACAAAAATCAATCTGGCCAGGTTGAGCGAAATCCCAGGAATTGCCCAAGGAGGCTACAGATGGATCTCTATTTCTCGCCGCTCGCCTGTTCGATGGCAACCCGCGTCGCGCTGTATGAAGCCGGTGCCGAGGCGAACTATCTCGAGGTCGACCCGCCGACCAAGACGGTGCTGAGCGACGGCTCCGATTTCCGCGCCGTCAATCCGATCGGCCTGGTGCCGACGCTGCGCACCGACGAGGGCGTGGTTCTGACCGAGAATGCGGCAATCCTGCAATACGTCGCCGACCGCTTCCCGCAATCCGGGCTGGGCGCCGCAGAGGGCATCGAACGCACCCGCCTGCATCAATGGCTCTGCTTCGTCGGCACCGAGCTTCATAAGGGCCTCTTCATCCCGCTGCTCGACCGCAAGGCGCCGCAGGAGGCCAAGGCCTATGCCCTCGAGAAGAACTTGTCGCGGCTCGACTATCTCGACAACTACCTGAAGGGGCGCGACTTCCTGCTCGACCATTTCAGCGTCGCCGACGCCTATCTGGTCACGGTCATCAACTGGACCATGGCGACGCCGCCGATCGAGCTCGCGAAATGGCCGAACGTGAAGGCCTATTACGAGCGCCTGCGCCAGCGGCCGTCAGTCGCGAAGGCGGTCGCGGAAGAGTTCGAGCTGTACAAGGCCGAGCTCGCGCGCAAGAAGGCGGCGGCGTAAGCCGAGCTGAACACCCCTTCGCTCTTGCTCGCGCAAGTCGCCCCGGTCGACAAGCCGGGACGACGTTTGGCGCGCCTCTCTCGTGTCCCGGACGCGCGGCAGCGTTCTTACGCTGCTGCGCTGCATCCGGGGCACGAGACCGTTGTTGGCGATGGTTCGCAGGATGGGTAGAGCGAAGCGAAACCCATCAACGCCTTTTCCACGTTGAAATATGATGGGTTTCGCAAGGGCTCTACCCATCCCACAGCATCGTTCCATCTGCACACACCTTCGCGTTCTCGCGGCTTGTTCGCCCGAGCTTTGCTGATCTCTTCCGCCCTTTGAAAGCAAGGGCGCAGGGAAGGCCGGGCGCCGGCTGGCACCCGAAGTCCCGCGTGTGCTAAAGAAGCGCGCACGGGGTGGACGACAGGTGACGCCGGGACATCCCGGCCTTCCCTGCGCGGATGGTTTTCACGGTGTCCTTCGTGCTCTCCCCGGGGAGCGATGCACTATTGCCCCCGTCGCCTTGCGGATGCTCGATGCACGCCGGTTGGCGCGACATCTCCGCAGGGCTTGACGCACAGACCCCGGGCGTCAGGACCACACGACTTCTCCGTCCGCGCGCATCCAAGCTGGATTCTCCACGGCTGGCGTGCGCTCGCCGTCGAGGCCATTCGAAGACGCTGTCAGCGCCGTGTCGTATCGCGCCTGTCGCTGCTCACGGTTGCCCGCCCTGCAGCCACCATTCGCGCCGACGCCGTCGCGGCCACCGCATCCCGGCCCGCGTCCCGTGACGATCGCGAAACGCCCCTTGTGGCGGGCGGGATGCTTCGGGTTGTACGGCAAAACCGAACTTCTGTAAATTCGAATATTTTTGCGTAGGGATATCGACCCAGCGCTGGCGTGTTTTGCCCGTCGGGCAACACAACGGATGGTAGTTGGGACGAGCCGGGCGGCCTGGCCGGGGAGCTATCGAAAGTCGGCGACGAGATGTCGATTATCCGTACAGCACCCGCGGTAAAATCGTGACGATGCCGGGCCAGAGGGTCAGCAGCAGCACGAAGCCAACCATGATCATGAGATAGGGCATCGTGACGCGCGCGATGTAGCCGAGGCCGTCCTCGGTGAGGCCCTGGATGACGAACAGGTTGAAGCCGACGGGCGGCGTGATCTGGGCCATCTCGACCGCGAGCACGAGGAAGATGCCGAACCAGATCTCGTCGAATCCCGCCCCCTTCACGATGGGCAGCACGATCGGCAAGGTCATCACGATCATCGAGAAGCCGTCGAGGAAGCAGCCGAGGATCAGGTAGAAGACGATCAACACCACGATCAGCATGAAGGGCGACAGGCCGAGCCCCTTGACGAAGGCGGCGACGGCCTGCGGGATGCCGAGAAAGGCCGCGGCATTACCGAGGATCGAGGCCCCTAACACGATCAGCGCGATCATCGAGCAGGTCACGACCGAGCCGATCAGCACGTCGCGCATCACCTGCTGCGACATCGCGCCCTGCGCCCAGGCCACCAGCGCCGCGCCGAGCACGCCGACGGCGGCGGCTTCCGACGGCGTCGCGAGCCCGCCATACATCGAGCCGAGCACGCAGGCGATCAGGAACAATGCCGGCGCGAGATCCTTCAGCGCGGCGAAGCGCTCGCTCCACGGCACCTGCGAGAGTTTGGCTTCCGTCTCCGGCACCATGGTGCGGTCGAGGCTCGTGTGCAGCATCACCCAGGCCATGAAGGTGGCGGCCAGCAGGAATCCCGGCAGCACGCCGGCGGTGAACAGCTTCAGGATCGAGACGTCGCCGAGTACGCCGTAGATGATCATGATGTTGGACGGCGGGATCAGGAAGCCGAGCGTGCCGGCGCCCGCGAGCGAGCCGATCGCGATGTCGCGCGAATAGCCGCGGCGCAGCAACTCGTTGAGCGACATGCGGCCGATCACCTGCGTGGTCGCGGCCGACGAACCGGAGATCGCCGCGAAGATGGTGCAGCCGATCACGTTCACATGCAGCAATCGACCGGGCAGCAACCCCGCCCAGGGCGCCAACCCCTGAAACAGCGAGCGCGACAGACGGGTGCGGAACAGCAGCTCGCCCATCAGGATGAACAGCGGTAGCGCCAGCAGCTCCTGCGTGGTCAGGATGTTCCAGGCATATTGCGGCAACAGCTTGTCGAGCGGGATCGAGCGGAACATCGCGAGCAGCAGCGTCGCGGTGAGCGCTAGCGTGAGGCCGATCCACACGCCGCAGGCCAGCAGCGCAAACAGGATCGCGAACAGGGCGACGACTTCGATGGTCATGCGATCTTGAATCCGGGTGCGGGCGCGGTGGTCATTCGACGGGCGAGGCCTTCATGCGGTGATCCTCCAGCGGCAGGCCGAGCACGGCCTGGATCGCTCGCGCGAGGAACTGGAGCGTCAGCAGCAGCATGCCGAAGGTGACGACGGCTTCCGGAAACCACAGCGGCGTATCGCTGGAGGTCGAGACCTGGCCGCGCGTGTACGCGGCAAAGGCGAACTTCGCCATCGCTGACGTCAGGAACGCCATAAAAGCGAAGCCGGCCAACGCCGAGAGGATCTCGAGCCCGCGCTGCACCGGCACTGGTGCATTCTTCAGCAGCAGCACGACGCGGATGTGGCCGCCGACGCGCAAGGTCATGGCGGCGCCGAAGGTGAAGGAGGCCGCCATCAGATAAGACGAGTACTCCCAGGCAATCGAGATTGTCGGCGGGAAGAACGGCAGGAAGTTCGAGAGGAAGCGCGTTGCGACCTCGCACAGCATCAGCAACGTCAGCATCAACAGGCAACCGCCGCCGATCCAGCCGTCGAGCCGGCCGAGACGGTCGATGCCGTCGAGCAGGATGCGCAGCGGCACTGGTGCCGCCGCATTGAGGCTTTGCGGTGCTTCGGGAGAAACGCTCACCACGATCCCGCCCTCAGCCGCGCTTCATTTCGGCGAGATAGGACCGCACCGGTTTGTCGGCCGCCGGCACGCGCTTGAGGAAGGCATCCAGCTGCGGCGCGGTCTTGGCGCGGATATCCGTCATCATCGCGTCCGAGACCGGCACCACCTCCATGCCGCCCTCCTTGAGGCGGTTGAGGCTGTCGACGTCGGCCTTGAGCGAGTTCGCCCAGAAGCCCGGCTCCATCTTTGCAGCGATATCGCCCACGAGCTTCTGCTGATCCGCGGGAAGCGCCTTCCAGGAATCCAGATTGACGGTGAGCATCTGCGACGACCAGACGTGGTTGGTCGGGTAGACGTATTTCAGGAATTCCCAGAACTTGCCGTCGACGCCTGATACCGACGAGGTGGAGACGCCGGCGACCGCGCCGGAGGCGAGCGCGGGAATCGTTTCGCCCCAGGGGATCATCACGGCGGCCATGCCGACCGCATTCAGCATATCGACCGCATTCTTGTCGGGCACGCGGATCTTGATGTTCTTCAGGCCCTCGACGTCGGCGACCTTCGCCTTGAGGTGCAGATACTGCGTCGGCCACGGCACGATGTAGAGGATCTTCTGGTTGTTGCGCGCCGCGATCTTCTCGTATTCGGGCCGCACATATTTGTGCAGCACCTTCAGCTCGTCCACGGAGCCGCAGAGAAACGGAATGCTCTCGACGCCCATGAAGGGCTCGTCGCCGACCTGCTGGATATTGAGGACGTCGGCGAGCGGCACCAGGCCGTCGCGCACGGCGCGCAAATGCTCGGGTCCCTTGAAGCCGAGCTGGCCACCGGCCTTCACGGTGATCGCGACCGAGCCGCCGGTCTGCTTCTTCACCTCCTCGGCGAAGGCCATCGCGTTCTGAGTGTGGAAATTGCCGTCGGGCCAGACCGTCGACATGTCCCAGCTTGTCGTCGCCGCCCGCGCGCGGGTCGAGATGTGGCCGGCGGCAAGCAGCGTCGCTGCGCCCGCGGTGAAGTTCCGTCGCGTGATCATTGCACCCCTCCGTTGACCCAAGCGCACCGACAAGTCAGCGCGCGTACCCATAAACTGCAGCCGCATTGTCGGCGGACACGAGCCCGCTTTCGATATCGTCCTTGACCGCCGCACGATCGCGCGTCGTGGGAGCACCGATGCCGGCGCCGCCGGGCGTCAGCACCACCAGCCGGTCGTCCGGCGGCACCTGCTGAAATCCTTTTCCACGCAGCTTTTTCCCGGACTTGAGGCCGACATAGCCGGCCTCGCCGTTCTGGCCGCCATCGCGCCCGCGCGGCGGATGATCGATGCGGTCGAACGCCGCCAGGATGTCGAACGGCGCATCGACGCCGCTGCCGACCTCGATGATCTGCCCAAGGCCGCCACGGGTGCGCCCTGCCCCGCCGGAATCCGGACGCAGCTCCTTGCGCCAGAAGATCAGCGGCGTCTGCGTCTCCGCGATCTCGACCGGCGTGCCGCGCACGCCGCTGGGATAGGCGGTGGCCGACAGCCCATCCTTGCCGAAGCGCGCACCGGTGCCGCCATTGGAGGTCACCGCCATCGAGAACCCGTAATTGCCGCCGACGCCGGAGCGGGTCTGGCCGCGGACGTTGAGATTCCACAGGCACGAGGTGCCTTCAGCGGGCACGCGCTCGGGAATGATCTGACGCAGGCAGCCGAACACGACGTCGGGCAGCATCTGGCCGATGATGTGGCGCGAGGCGACCGGCGCGGGCTTGGGCGCATTGAGGATCGCGCCTGCGGGTGCCGACACCGTCAACGGCGACAGCGAGCCGGCATTGTTGGGAATCTGCGACGCCACCACGCAGCCGAGGCCGAACACGGTGTAGGCGGTGGTGTAGGACAAGGGCACGTTGATGCCGAACTTCGAGGCTGCGGACGTGCCGTCGAAATCGACATGGATGCCCGCATCCGAGATCGTCAGCGTCGCCGCCAGCGTCACCGGGGCATCATAGCCGTCGACCACCATGGTGTTGCGCCAGCTGCCCTTCGGCAGCTTTGCGATCTCGGCCAGCACGGCCTCGCGCGAACGGTCGCAGATGTAGTCGCCGAGCTCGTCGAGCGTGTCGATACCGAACTCGGTCATCATCTCGACCAGGCGCTCGCAACCGACGTCGTTGCAGCCGGCCAGCGAATAGGTGTCGCCTTCGGTATCGATCGGCAGCCGCGTGTTGGTGCGGATCATCGCCATCAGCGTCTCGTTGACGACGCCCTGGTCGATCAACTTCAGCATGGGGATGTAGAGCCCCTCCATGAACACGTCGGTGGCGTCGGGGCCGAAGCCAATGCCGCCGATGTCCATGAGATGGCTGGTGCAGGAGAACAGCGCGACCGGTTTGCCGTCCTTGAAACACGGCGTGGTGACGACGAAGTCGTTGAGATGACCGGTGCCCATCCAGGGATCGTTGGTGATGTAGGCATCGCCCTCCTTCATCGTCTCGATCGGGAAGTGGTTGATGAAGTGCTTGACCGATTCCGCCATCGAATTGACGTGACCGGGCGTGCCGGTCACCGCCTGCGCCAGCATCCGCCCCTTGAGGTCGAACACGCCGGCCGAGAGGTCGCCGCATTCGCGCACGATCGGGCTGAAGGCGGTGCGGAGCAGCACCTGCGCCTGCTCCTCGACCACGGCGATCAGCCGGTGCCACATGATCTGAAGGTCGATCAGGCTCGCGCCGCTTGCCTTGCTCATGATCAGGCCGCCTTTCGTTCCATGACGATGCTGCCGGCACCGTCGATATGGGCGTCAAAACTGGTGGAGACGAAGGTGGAGGTCTCGTCCTCCGCGATCACGGCCGGGCCTGCGATGGTCGCGCCCGGCGCCATGTCCTCGCGGCGATAGAGCGGGATCTCGATCAGCTCGCCGGCGCGGCCGTCGAAGAATTTGCGGCTGCCGACAGCCTTCCCTGCGGGCTTGCGCGTGACGGCCGCAACGGTGGGCGGATTGCGCGCCTCGGTGGTCGCGAGCACCGACCAGCTCAGCACTTCGATGGCAGCGCCCGGAATCGGCCGCTCGAACATCGCGGAATAGTCCGCCTCGAACTTCTGGCGCAGGCCGGCGAGGTCGGCCGCGGTCAGCCGCCGGTTCGGCAGCTCGACCGAGATCTCATGGCCCTGGCCGACATAGCGCATGAAGGCGGCACGTCGCTCGCGCACCGGCGCGCCGGCAGCACCAGGCTCGACCAGCGCACGCGCCTCGGTCACCATCTCCTGCAGGAGATCCGACACCGCCTTGGTGTCGAAATCGTCCAGCCGGACGTGACGGCTGCGCACCAGCTCATAGGCGATGGGCGCGGCCAAAAAGCCGACCGCCGAGCCGACGCCGGCATTGGACGGCACGATCACGCGAGAGACGCCGATCTTCTCAGCAACGCGCGCCGCATGCAGCGGCGCCGCGCCGCCGAAGGCGATCAGCGTGTGCTGGCCGACCACCGCGCCGCGCTCGACCGCGTGCACGCGCGCCGCGCTCGCCATGTTTTCGCAGACGACCTCGTGAACGGCATAGGCGGCGGTTTCCGCCGACAGGCCGAGCGGTTCGCCGACGCTGCTCAGCAATGCCTTCTTCGAAAGCTCCGGATCGAGCTTGATCGTGCCGCCCGCAAAGGCGTCGGGATCGATCATGCCGAGCGCTACGTCGGCGTCGGTCACCGCGGGACGCTGGCCGCCGCGGCCGTAGCAGGCCGGCCCCGGCTCGGACGAGGCACTCTCGGGCCCGACGGTGACGCGCTTCATCGCATCGACATGGGCGATCGAGCCGCCGCCGGCGCCAATCTCGACCATCTCGATCACGGGAATACGCACCGGCAAGCCGGAGCCTTTGAGGAAACGCGCGGCGCGATCGACCTCGAACACGCGCGAGGTCTCGGGCTGGTACTTTTCGATCAGGCAGATCTTTGCCGTGGTGCCGCCCATATCGAAGGACAAGACCTTGCTCTCGCCAAGACGCGCCGCGATCTGCGCCGCGAAGATTGCGCCGCCGGCAGGCCCGGACTCGACGAGGCGCACCGGAAAGCGCCGTGCCGTCTCGATCGAGGTGACGCCGCCACCTGACGTGACGAGATAGATGGCGCCGCGGAACTGCTCGACCTGCAAGGCGTCGGCCATGCGGGCGAGATAACCGTCGATCAAGGGTTGCACATAGGCGTTCGCGACCGCTGTCGATGTGCGCTCATACTCGCGGATCTCCGGGCAAACGGCCGAGGACACCGTCACGGAGATGCCTGGCATCTCCTCGGCCAGGATCGCGGCCGCACGTCGCTCGTGCTCGGGATTGGCATAGGAGTGCAGGAAAGCGATCGCAACGCTCGCGACGCCCAGCTCACGCAATTTCGGCGCGAGTGCACGCACCGACGCTTCGTCGAGCGGGAGACGGACCGCGCCGTGGGCGTCGACGCGCTCGGGCACGGTGAAACGCAAACCGCGCGGCGCCAGCGGCCTCGGCTTGTCGATTCCGAGATCATATTGGTCGTAGCGGCTTTCGGTGCCGATATCGAGCACGTCGCGAAAGCCTTCGGTCGCGATCAGGGCCGTCTTGGCACCGCGGCGCTCGATGATGGCGTTGGTCGCCAGCGTGGTGCCGTGAATGAAGACGTCGATGTCGCTGATATGCGCGCGCGCATCGGCGAGAATGAGGCGCATCCCATCCAGCACCGCCTGCTCGGGCCGCTGCGGCGTCGTCAGCACCTTGCGCGTCCTGCGATCCTGACCCACGTCCAGCACGATGTCGGTGAACGTGCCACCGATATCAACGGCAAGCCGCACCTCGGCTCCCTCAAGCATTCCAAATTCTCCGCGCTGATCGTCAAGACTGGGGTCGAAAGCGCAGCAATTTCCGTGCCATGGACGACGAGGACAACGCCGCGCCCGGCCATTCTGCTTGGCACCTATGCAATAGGCAAGACGTGTTCGGCGCTGGCGCGATCAGAGCAGGAATGCAAGCGCCGCCTCGCAGCGCTCCTCGACCTTCAGCGTCAGGAGATCGTCGGCGCGGGTGCGTCCGAGATTGACCGCCGCAATCGGAATATTGCGCTGCGCGGCAGCCTGCACGAAGCGGAAGCCGGAATAGACCATCAGCGAGGATCCGACGACGAGCATGGCATCAGCCTGCGCCAGATGATCCTTTGCAGTGGCGACGATGTCGCGGGGGACGTTCTCGCCGAAGAACACGACGTCGGGCTTGAGGATGCCGCCGCAGGCTTCGCAAGGAGACACCTGGAAGGACGAAAAATCCTCGTGCTCCAGATCAGCGTCGCCATCGGGTGCATCGGCCGCATCGAGCGTCAGCCATGCCGCATTCGCGCGACCAAGCGCGTGCTGAAACTCATCGCGCGGCGTCTTGCGGCCGCAGTCCATACAGCGAACCAGGTCGAGCCGGCCGTGCAGGTCGATCACCTGCCTATGGCCGGCGGACTGATGCAGCCGGTCGACATTCTGGGTCAGCAGCATCCCGCACCGGCCGTTGGCCTCGAGCCGGGCCAGCGCGTGATGCGCATCGTTCGGGCGAGCCTGGCCGAACCGCCGCCAGCCGATCAGGCTGC
Organism: Bradyrhizobium sp. Rc3b; assembly: GCF_900114915.1. Taxonomy (GTDB): domain Bacteria; phylum Pseudomonadota; class Alphaproteobacteria; order Rhizobiales; family Xanthobacteraceae; genus Bradyrhizobium. Next base: position 422,287 of record NZ_FOUS01000004.1, on the reverse strand, counting down.
GCGCCCAATAGCGCCGCCGCGTATGCTCGTCCGACATGAAGGACTGGAAGTTGACCGGCTGGGTCCGCTTCCAGTCGCCGTTGCTGTCGCGATAATCGGGAATGCCCGAATTGGTGCTGCAGCCGGCGCCGGTCAGCACGAACAGCTTTTCGTGCCGGCCGACGAAATCCTGGAGCGGGGAGCTTGCCCGTGGAGCGTTTGCCATGGCGCAGATGTAGTCTGCGCGGGCCGGTTTTGCCAGATCATCGCAGTCCGCGGCGCATAGCGACCCCGGATGGGCGGCTATCGCGGGGATTGGCGGCCGGTGAGATCGAGCGGACGCGCTTTCTCTTGTCCGGCAACGCGGGCGGCTTGCTGCAGCGTCAGCCGGAATTCATCCCGCTTCTCGTGCACCGAGGCTATCGCATGCCCGACCGCAACTCCGAGGCCGACCAGTGCGGCTTCGGAAAGCTGCAGGCTTGCCTCGATGGTTTCCGGCACCGCATCGGTTGCGCCGATCGCATAGAGGTGGCGGGCATGGTCGGCGTCCCGCGCACGTGAAACGATCAGCACATCCGGCCGCACCGCCCGGATCCGCTCGACGACAGCATCGATCGCCGGCCGCGACTGGATGGTAATGATCACACCGGTCGTCTGCATCAGGCCGCAAGCTTCGAGGAAACCCGGTTCCGTCGCGTCACCAAAATAGACCTTGTGGCCGTCGCGGCGGTCGCGCGCCACGGCGACGGCCTCGTGATCGACCGCGATGTAGTTCAGGCCGTGGCTGGTGAGCAGCGAACAGACGACCTTTCCAACGCGGCCGTAGCCGACCACGATGGCCTGCGCCCGGTCGCCGGGCGGCCGAACCGCCAGTTCGGGATCGGGCGAGCGCTCAGGACCCAGCTTCGCGGCCAGTCGGCGTCCGAGCATGCTCAAGAGCGGCGTCAAGGCCATCGTCACCGCGGTGACGGCGACGGCAAAGCTCGACACGCGAGGCTCGATCAGACCGCCGGCCACCGCCATCCCGATGCTGACGAACGCGAATTCACCGACGGGACCCAGCAGGAAGCCGATCTCGACCGCCGTCGCCCAGGACAGCTTGAACAGCCGGCCGAGGAGGATGAGCACGATCGCCTTGCCGACGAGAATGCCGATGACCGCGGCCAGCAGCCAACCAGGCTCGCGCATGAACACGCGGAAGTCGATGGCCATGCCGACCGTGAAGAAGAAGATGCCCAGCAGCAGGCCCTTGAACGGCTCGACGGTGGCCTCGATGGCCTTGCCATACTCCGTTTCCGCCAGCATCAGTCCCGCAACGAATGCTCCGAGCGCCATCGACAGGCCTGCCTGGTGCGCGGCAATCCCTGCGCCGACGATGACGAACAAGGTCGCGGCGACGAACAATTCCGTCGAATGGGTGCCAGCCACCATCTGGAACAGCGGCCGCATCAGCAGCCGCCCGAGCAGAGTGAGGACAGCGACGGCCAGCGCGGCCTTCAGCATTGCGCTGGAGATGTGCGTCAAGACCGAGTCGCCGCTGCCGGCGCCGAGCACCGAGACGAAAACCAGAATGGGAACGACTGCGAGGTCCTGGGCCAGCAGCACCGAGAAGGTCGCGCGGCCGGCAGTGGTCGCAAGTCGTTTCTCAGTGGACAAAAGCTCGAGCACGATCGCCGTCGAGGACAGCGCAAGGCTCGCGCCGAGGATGACGGCCGTATCCGAGCTCTGCCCGGTGAGAAGCGCCGCGCCAAAAATAATGGCGGACGTCGCCAGCACCTGCAGGCCGCCAAGCCCGAACACCAGGCGTCGCATCGTGACGAGCCGCCTGAAAGACAGCTCAAGCCCGATCAGGAACAGCAGGAATACAATGCCGAGATTGGCGATACCCTCGACGTTCTGCGCGTCCGCGACGGTGACCCAGTACAGGAACGGAATGTCCTTGACGAGCGAGCCGAGCCCGAGCGGACCGAGAATGGCGCCGGCGCCGAGATAGCCCAGCACGGGATTGATGCCCCAATGGCGGACGATCGGCACCACGACACCGGCCGTGCCGAGGACCACCAGCGCGTCGCTGTAGGCATTGATGTTGATGCTTGTGGTCACGAGCCCTTCATGTGTCGACGCTTGCCAATAGCGGCAGCGTCGTCCACGGTCGATAGCACACGGCGCCGCAGACCCCTACCCGGACCAACCGCCATCCTCGCAGTCCCAAACCGAGATCAACTCGCCCAGTTCTCGCGAAACTCGGGGAATAGCGTCAGGCCTCCGCAAGCGTAGAGGGTCTGCCCGGTGATGTAGCTCGCATCATCGGACGCGAGGAAGGCGAACACGGCAGCGATCTCCTCCGGCGTGCCGACACGCCCCATGGGAATGTGGCTGGTGACGACGCCGCGCTTTTCGGGATCGCCGGTCCAGGCCGCGTTGATCGGCGTGTCGATCGCGCCAGGCCCGACCGCGTTGACGCGAATGCCGCGGCCGGCGAATTCCAGCGCCAGCGTGCGCGTCAGATTGGCCATGCCGCCCTTGCTGATCGAATAAGCGAGATAGCCGGGTTTCGGGATGATCTGGTGCACGCTCGAGCAGTTGATGATGGAGCCCCCTCCCCCGCGCGCCACGAAATGCGCGAGCGCCTTCTGCGCGCAGAGCACGGCGCCGTTGAGATTGACGTCGATGATCCGGCGATAGGTCTCGATGTCGAGCGCCTCGCTCGGCGATTCCTTCTGGAAGCCGGCGTTATTGACGAGACAATCGAGACGTTTCCAGCGCGAAAGGATCGCCTCGAACATCGCAGCAATCTCTTGCTCGTCGGCGACATTGGCCTTGACGATGCAGTGATCGGGCGCGCCGTGGCCGCGATCACTCGAAGCGGCCCGCGCGAGCGCGAGCGTCTCCTCCGCCCGCTCATCATGCTCGAAATAATTGATGGCGACGGTTGCGCCTTCCTGGGCGAGCCGGATGGCGACGGCGCGGCCAATGCCTTGCGAGGCGCCGGTCACCAGGGCGTATTGGCCAACCAGGCGCGAGGGAAAGGAGGTCGAGCGATCGGTTTGCGGCATGGATTTTCTCCGGGGATGCTCATCATCGACGGACGGCGCGTTTTGTTCCATCCCCTTTCGTGCATCCCTGGGATTCATTCCGCGCGCCGCGCCAGCGGCGAGGTCAGGATCTGATAGAGGATGATGGCGCCAAAAGTTGCGGTGCCGATCCCGCCGATCGTGAACGCGCCGAATTTGAGCGTGAGGTCGCCCGCACCGGCGGTCAGCGCCACAGCGACGGTGATCAGGTTTGCAGGGTTGGCGAAGTCGACCTTGTTCTCGACCCAGATCCGGCCGGCCATCGCCGCAATCAGCCCGAACAGCACGATCGAGAGGCCGCCAATGACGGGCCCCGGGATCGACAGGATCAGCGCGCCGAATTTCGGCGAGAAGCCGAGCAGGATCGACACGATGGCGGCGAAGGCAAACAGCAATGTCGAATAGACCTTCGTCGCCGCCATCACGCCGATGTTTTCGGCATAGGTGGTGACGCCGGTGCCGCCGCCGCAGGCCGCCACGATGGTAGCCAAGCTGTCGGCGAACAGGGCGCGGCCGAGATAGGCATCGAGACTCCGGCCCGTCATGGCGCCGACGGCCTTGATGTGACCGAGATTCTCGGCGACGAGAATGATCGCAACCGGCGCGATCAGGAAGATCGCATCGGCCTGGAATGTCGGCGTGGTGAAGCTCGGCATGCCGAACCATGCCGCGGCTGAGAGTTGCGCGAAGTCGATCGGCTTGCCGAAACCGAGGCCGTTGGCGAACAGCAGGTACAGAAGATATCCGCCGATCGCACCGAGGATGATCGGTAGGCGGCGCCACAGGCCTGGAGCTGCAACGGCAACCACGCCGATAATCAGGACGGTCGCGAGACCGATTCCGGTGTCGAACGCATTCGCGCTCACCGCCTTGACCGCCACGGGCGCGAGGTTGAGTCCGATCGCCGCGACCACAGCACCGGTGACGGCCGGCGGCAGCAACCGCTCGATCCAGCCGACCCCCGACCACATCACGATCAGCGCGATCACACCATAGAGCACTCCGGCTCCGACGATGCCGCCGAGCGCGATCGAAATATTGGGATTCGCCCCCTGTCCGGTATAGCCGGTGGCGGCGATGACGACGGCGATGAACGCGAAGCTCGAGCCGAGATAGCTCGGCACGCGCCCGGCGACGATGACGAAGAAGATCAGCGTGCCGATGCCGGAGAACAGGACGGCGACATTGGGATCGAAGCCCATCAGCAGCGGCGCGATGATCGTCGAGCCCGACATCGCGACGCAGTGCTGGAGACCGGAGACGATGGTCTGGCCCCATGACAGCCGCTCCTCCGGCATGATCACGCCTGAGGTCTTCAACGTCCAACGCGGGAAATAGCCTTGCTGTTGCCGGCCGGAGCCTGATGAAGTCGACATGTTCCCCCCAGTTGCGCTGCAGCGACCGATCTTCGTGCGAACAGACAAAAATGTGATTGTCGCTTCTGCGGCGACCATCACATGATGCAAGCCATGCAAGATCGAAATCACGCAAAATCAATGCGTTCCGGGGCCACTCTATGACACAAGTCGCGATCCAGCCAGCCATCCATCGCCGGCATCAGCCCTGGTACAAGATCCTCTACGTGCAGGTGCTGATCGCAATCGTGCTCGGCGTGCTGATCGGCTATTTCTACCCCGATCTCGGCAAGGCCTTGAAGCCGCTCGGCGACGGCTTCATCGCGCTGATCAAGATGATGATCGCGCCGGTGATCTTCTGCACCGTGGTGCACGGCATCTCCTCGATGGGCGATCTCAAGAGGGTCGGCCGGGTCGGATTGAAGTCGCTGATCTATTTCGAGACGGTCTCGACCGTCGCGCTCGCGGTCGGCCTCCTGGTCGGCGAGATTCTCCAGCCCGGGCACGGCTTCAACATCGATCCCGCCACGATCGATCCGAACTCGGTGGCCACCTACGTCACCAAAGCCAAGGAAGAGGGCATCGTCGCCCATCTGATGGCGATCATCCCCGACAGCTATTTGGGCGCGATCGCGCGCGGCGACCTTTTGCAGGTGCTGCTGATCTCGATCCTGTCCGGCTTCGCCATCGCCTTCCTCGGCAAAGCCGGCGAGCCCATTGCGGACGCGATCGACAAGGCCGCAAAGATGTTCTTCGGCATCATCCGCATCATCGTGCGCGTGGCGCCGATCGGCGCTTTCGGCGCGATGGCGTTCACGGTCGGCGCCTACGGGCTCGGCTCGCTGCTCAATCTCGCCGCCCTGATCGGCACGTTCTATCTCACCAGCATGCTGTTCGTGCTCGTGGTGTTAGGGGCGATCGCGCGGCTCGCCGGCTTCTCGATCCTCCGCTTCATCGCCTACATCAAGGACGAGCTGCTGATCGTGCTCGGCACCTCGTCCTCCGAGACGGTGCTGCCGCAGATGATCCAGAAGATGGAGCATCTCGGCGCCTCGCGCTCGGTGGTCGGCCTCGTGATTCCGACCGGCTACAGCTTCAACCTCGACGGCACCAACATCTACATGACGCTGGCGACGCTGTTTCTGGCGCAGGCGACCAACACGCATCTGACCATCTGGCAGGAGCTCGGCATCCTCGGCATCGCCATGATCACCTCGAAGGGCGCCTCGGGCGTGACCGGAGCGGGCTTCATCACGCTCGCCGCTACGCTCTCGATCGTGCCTGACATCCCGATCCAGTCGATCGCGATCCTGGTCGGCATCGACAAGTTCATGAGCGAATGCCGCGCGCTGACCAATCTGATCGGCAACGGCGTCGCCTGCGTGGTCATCAGCATCTCCGAAGGCGAGCTCGATCGCGAGGCGCTGCACGAGACCATGGCCCATCCGCTCGAGATCGGCGAAGCGCTCGAGCCCGGCGGGAGTGCAGCATCGTAGGTTGCAAACCGGCCGGCTCAGCGCGATTCCGACGCGGTAGTTTCCCGGAGTGGTCAATTGCTGCGGGACGCGTCACAACAGTTGCGTTGGGATCACGGATTGATACTCATTTTTTCCACCCGACGCGCTGGGGGCAGGGCGTCGGGTTTTTGAAAATCACTGCCATATCAGGACCGCCGGGCGGGATCAGACGATCCCGCCATGAGTGCGCAGGACCTTGGCGGCGAGATCGAGCCGTCGCGTGACCCCGATCGCCTGCAAGAACGCTTCATCATGACTGACGACGAGCAGCGCGCCGTCATAGGCCATCAAGCCTGCTTCGACCGCTTCGATGGACTCGATGTCGAGATGATTGGTCGGCTCATCCAGGATCAGCAGCGACGGCGGCGATGACCCGCCCAGCACGCAAGCGAGGCCCGCCCGAAACATTTGCCCGCCACTGAGGCTTCCGGCTGCCTGTAAGGCGGCGTCGGCGCGAAACATGAACCGCGCCAGCGCGGCATGGCATTCGTTCGCGCCCGCCTTCGGATTGAGGCGCCGAAAATTGTCCAGGATGGAGAACGCGGGATCGAGCAGGCTGACCTTCTGATCGAACAGCGCGAAATCCGGCCTGACCCGCAGGGTGCCCGAGAGCGGACGCAGCTCGCCCGCGATCAGCTTCAGCAGTGTCGTCTTGCCGGAGCCGTTGGGCCCGACCAGCGCGACGCGCTCCGGACCGACGACGGCGAATGAGAGATCGCGCAGGACCGGTTGCTCCGGCCGGTAGCCGGCGCTGACGCCGTCGAGCCAAAGCACCTCCCTGCCGGCCGGCAGGCCGGTCGCGGGCAGCTTGACGGAGAGCGGCTGAAGAATTTCGACGCGCCGGCGCGCCTCGTCGACGGCTTGAAGCGCCTCCGCGCGCTGCCGCTCGGCGATTTGTGCGGTCTTGCCGCCGGTATCCTCGCTGCGATCCTTGCGCGCCCCGGCCAGGATGCGCGGCATGTCGCCCTTGGCACGCTTCTTCCTGCCGCCGCTGTCCTTGCGCGCTTTCTTCTCCGCGGCCTCCTGCGCCTTGCCGTCGATCTCGAATAGCCGTCTCTCGGCATGCGCGAGGTCGTGCCTGACGGCAGCGAGCTCGACGGCTTTCTGTTCGCGGTAACGGCTCCAATTGCCGCCGTATCGCGTGGCTCCGAGCGACGTCAGCTCGACAATCGCGTCCATCGTGTCGAGCAGGCGCCGATCGTGGCTGACGACGATCGCGCCGCCGCGCCAGGCCGCGAGGAGATCGATCACCGCTTTGCGGCCGTCCTGGTCAAGATTGTTGGTTGGCTCGTCCAGCAGCAGGAAGTCCGGCTCGGCAAAGACCAATGCGGCGAGCCGAATCCGCGTGATCTGGCCGCCGGACAGCCGCTCCAGTTCGGTCTCGGGAGCGAGATCGAACCCGAGACGTGCAAGGGCGACTTGCAAGCGCGCTTCGAGAGTCCAATCGACCTCGGCGAGGTCGTCGGCCGAAGCTTCGCCGCGCTCAGCCTGGCGAAGCAACGCGAGTTGATCCCGCGCTCCGAACAGATCGGCCACCGTCGCGCCCGCTGAGAGCTGGACATCCTGGCGCAGCAAGCCAACGGATCCGGTGACGGCGACATGTCCCGCGGGGGGACGGTGCTCCCCGGAGATCGATGCAAGCAGCGTGGTTTTCCCGACGCCATTGCGGCCGACGAGGCCGGTCCGCTCGGCGCCGAACGTCAGATCGAGGTTGGAAAAGAGAGAACGGCCGTCAGGCGTGGACAGCGACAGATTCGACAGGATGATTGAAGCAGGCATGGAATTCCCCGTGAGCAAGGCGGATGGGCTTTGCGGTCGGGGTAAAATCCATGGCTCTCGAATGTCCTGATTGAGGGAGCCTCTAAGTATTACCTTCCAAGGGCGAGATCAAGGCACCGCGCGAGGGACGCCGGCGCCGGAGAGCGCCGACGTCCCTGTCGCGTTCAGCCCTTCAGTGCGGTGACCACCACCTCGATCAGCGCGCTGCCGCCGAGATCGGCAACGCCGACCGTGGCGCGGGTCGGCAGATTGTCGCCGAAGAATTCGGTCCAGGCCGCGTCCATCTCCTTCTTCTTGGAGAGATCCGTGACGAAGATCGAGGCGCTGACGACGCGGCTCTTGTCGGTGCCGGCTTCCTTCAGATAGCCGGCGATCTTGCCGAGGATGTTGCGAGTCTGGTCACCCATCGAGACCGAGGTGTCGTCGGCAATGGTGCCGCCGAGGAAGACGAAGCCGTTGGCCTCGACGACCCGGTGCATGATGGGCGTGCGGATGCTGCGGTTGATGCTCATGATGTCCTCTTGTTGCTAGAGCGTAGTGGGATGGAAGCGGTCGATGCCGAGATCACCGACGCGGGTCTGGGTGCCGCCGTTGACGATCAGCTCGGCCATGACAGCGCCGGCGCCGGGGCCGAGCTGAAAGCCGTGCAGCGAGAAGCCGAACTGGTGATAGAGCCCCTTGTGACGGCTGCTCGGCCCGAACACGGGAATATCGTCCTTCATCTTCGCTTCGATCCCGGCCCAGGCGCGGACGATCGTGGCGCTGCGCATCACCGGGAACAGCTTGAACACGGTGCGGGCGCTGATGGCGAGGCTCTTCCAGTCCAGCACCGTCTCGTTGCGATCCTGATCAGGCGTTGCCAGATGGCCGCCGCCGATCAGCACCGTGCCGTTGGAGAACTGCTTGAAGGACAACTTTCGCCCACGCAGGATCACGACGGGGTCGATGAAGTGCGGCACGCGCGAGGTGATCATCAGCATCGGCGCCACGGTCTCGACCGGCACGGGCTCGCCGAGCGCAGCCGCGATCTTGCCGGCCCAGGCGCCGGCGGCGTTGACCAGCACCGGCGCAGCAAAGGTTTCGGTGCCGACATCGACGTGCCAGAGCCCATCGCTGTAGCGGATGTTGCTGGCGGCGACGCCCTCGCGCACGGTCGCGCCGAGCTGTCCGGCCCTGCGGCGGAACGCCGTCGTCGTCTGCGCCGGATTGGCGGCACCGTCGCGGCGTGAGACCACGCCGCCGGGACAGCTTTCAGCCACCGCCGGCACCAGCCGGCGCAATTCAGTCGCGTCGATCAGTTCTTCGTGGGTGAAGCCGAGCGCATTGAGTTCGGCCACGCGCGCGCGGCAAACGCTGAGCTCCTCCTCGTTCTCGGCGACCAGCACCTGGCCGTGGCTCTCGAAGCTGCAATCGTCGTCGAGCAGATCCCTGATCTTCTCCCAGATTCCCATCGAGCGGATCGAAAGCGGAATCTCCGGGATGTGTCGCGCGAGCTGGCGGACGCCGCCAGCATTGACGCCGGAGGCGTGGCGTCCGGCATAATCCTTCTCGATCAGCACCGGCTTGAGGCCGGCGAGGCACAAATGCAGCGCGGTGGAGCATCCGTGGATGCCGCCGCCGACGACGATCGCATCCACGCATCTTGTCATCCGCGCACCACCGCCTTGACGTCAGCCTCGCTCTTCGGAACGGCCGCGAGCTCGGCGAGCGTGATCGGCTTCACCGGCGCGCGCAGCCGGTAATAGCCGATCTCCTGCGGAGTCTTGCCGCGCGCCTGCGCCATCAGCTCGGTGACGGTGAGGCCGCAGAGCCGACCCTGGCACGGACCCATGCCGGTGCGGCGATAGGCCTTAAGCTGGTTCGGCCCGGTCGCGCCGATCGCGACGGAATCGAGGACGTCCTTTGCGGTCACCTCTTCGCAGCGACAGACGATGGTGTCGCCCGAGGGAATCCGGAACTGCGGCGCCGGGCGGAACAGCGTGTCGAGGAAGACGCGGCCGCGCTCGGCCCTGGCGAGATCGGTACGCAACGCTGTCATCGACGGAAGTTTTGCGGCAGCCGCGGGTACCAACGCTTCGACTGCCGCGCGCGCCGCGATGCGTCCGCGCACCACGGCGGCATTGGCACCGCCAATGCCGGCGCCGTCGCCGGCGATCGCAATGCCGGCGACCGACGAATTGCCGCTCGCGTCCAGCACCGGCGACCAGCAGAGTTGCAGATCGTCCCAGCGATGCTCGACACCGGCGGACATCGCGAGGTTGACGTTGGGCACGACGCCCTGATGCAGCAGCAGCAAATCCGCGGGAATGGTGTCGCGCTTGCCGCCGGCAACATAGCTGACGCTGGCGAGCTGGCCCTCGCCAGCCGCCGAGAGCTCCGTGACGCCGGAGACGACCTGCACCTTCGCCTTCACCTCGCGCATCATCGCGAGGCCCTTGGTGAAATAGGGTGAGGTCAGGAAGGCGAAGGCGTGCGGCAGCGCTGCGAAGTAATTGCCGCGCTCGGTGGTGTCGAGGATGCGGTCGATGCGGCCGCCGAGGCGCAGGATCTGCGCGGCGAGCAGCCACAGCAGCGGCCCCTGCCCTGCGATCACCGTGCGGCCATCAGGCACCAGCGCCGATGATTTCAGCATGGTCTGCGCCGCACCCGCGGTCATCACGCCCGGCAGCGTCCAGCCGGGAATCGGAAACGGCCGCTCCAGTGCGCCGGTCGCAAGGATCACGCGCTGCGCCTTGACGAAGGCGGACGCGCCGCCGACCGAGACGGCGATCTCGAGGTTGCGGTCCAGGCTCCAGACCGTGGCACGATGGATGACCTCGGCGCTGGTCGTACGCAGCGCCTGCACGAGATCGGCACCGACCCAATAATCGGCGCCGAGTTGATTGCGATCGGTCACCGGTGTGGACGAAATTGCGCGGAACACCTGGCCGCCCGGGCCGATGTTCTCGTCGAGCAGCAACGTCGAGAGGCCGGCTTCGGCGGAGGTCGCAGCGGCAGCAAGGCCCGCTGGCCCGGCGCCGATCACCACGACATCATAGGCTTCGCGTTTGGGAGCCACAGTCATTTTCCGATCTCCCGCTTGCCCTTCTGAATCTCGATCTGCATGCCCTCGGCGACAGGCACGAGGCAGCCCTGGCGGTTGCCGACACCGTCGATGGTGACGAGGCAGTCGAAGCAGACGCCCATCATGCAATAGGGCAGACGCGGCGCGCCGCTCACCGCAGTCGAACGCCGCGCGTCCAAGCCGGAGGCCAGCAGCGCGGCAGAGACGGTGTCGCCCTGGCGCGCGGCAACGGCAACGCCATCGACGAGGATCTGCACCTGCGGACGTTTGTCCTGTTCGGATCTCTTAAACATGGGATGCCTCGTGGCTCCTTAAAATTCTCTAATAGCCGCTGTTGTTCGCAGCCCCCGCGTCGCCGAACCGGCTGGCGGAGAACGCACCAACCAGCTCCGGCTCGAGCGCGCCCTGTGCGACCATGCGCGCGATCTCGAAGGCATGGTTGGAGGCCAGCGTCACGCCGGAATGGCAGCAGGCGACGAATGCGCCGGGATGCGTCTCCGACTGGTCATAGATCGGAAAACCGTCCTGCGGCATGACGCGGATGCCGGCCCAGCTCCTGACCACGTTGAGCCGCGACAGATGCGGGAACATGCGCTGCGCGCGATCGGTCATCACGGCGCTGATCGAATGCTTCAGCGCGCGATCGTCGAGCTCGTCTTCCTTGCTGTCGCCGATCATCACCGTGCCTTCGTCGGTCTGGCGGATCGTGGTGAGGGGATGCGGCAGGAACGGCATGGTGCGCTCGGTCACCACGATCTGGCCGCGGGTCGGGCCCATCGGCGCGTAGAGGCCGACCATCGGCGCCAGCGTCTGGTTGGCATTACCGGCGGCGAGCACGATCTTGGCGGCGCGCAGCTCGCCCTGCGGCGTGGTCAGGCGGAATTCGCCGCCGCTCTTGCTGATCGCTGAGACCGGACGCTCCGGGAAATAGTCGATGCCGAATGCCCTGAAGCCGGTGTGGAAGGCGCGGAACGTGCGCAGCGAATTGACGTGGCCGTCGAGCGGGCAATAGCTGCCACCGGAAACCTCCGGTCCGATCAGCGGCAGCGACTTCTTCACCTCGGATGCGGAGAGCATCTCCATCTTGTAGTCGGCAGCACCGGCCTGGTTGTGCATCCGCTTGACCAGCTCGGTTCGCTGGCCGAACTCGTCCTCGCCGAGCGTGAGGTGAAAGCCGCCATTCTGCTGAAGCGAGACATCAAGGCCGGTCTGTTGCTTCAGCTCGGAAGCAAGCCGGCCCCAAGCCTGCGACGCCTGCACGGTCCAGACCGTATAGGCGGGCATGCCGAGGCCCTTGCTCTGCACCCAGACCAGCGCAAAGTTCGCACGCGAGGCGCGCTTGGTGATGTCGCCTTCGTCGAGCACGGCAACCTTCTTGCCGAGCCGGCCGAGGCCCCAGGCAATCGCGGAGCCGAGCAACCCGCCGCCGATGACGGCGACGTCGTAATCCGTTTGCATAAGTTCTCCTATCGCCCCGTATCGCCTTTGCCGGCGAGCACGCGGTCGAGCCCGTAGAAGCGGTCAAGCAGAATGAGAGCGGTCATGGTCACAGCGATCACGCAGGCCGAGACCGACGTCACCAGCGGATCGATGTTGTCCTGGATATAAAGGAACATGCGCACCGGCAGCGTCTCGGTGCCGGGTGCTGCAAGGAAGACGGTCATGGTGAGATCGTCGAAGGACTGGATGAAGGCGAGCGCCCAGCCGCTGATGACGCCGGGCAGGATCAACGGCAGGGTCACGCGGCGAAACAGCGTCCAGCCGCCGGCGCCGAGCGAGACCGCCGCTATCTCGACGGTGCGGTCCATGCCTGTCGCGGCCGCAAGCGTCAGCCGCAGCGCGAACGGAAACACGATGATGACATGCGCGATGATCAGCGCGGCAAAACTGCCGCCGAGGCCGGCCGAGGTGAAGAAGCGCAGGAAGGCGATGCCGAGCACGACATGCGGGATCATCAGCGGCGAGAGGAACAGCGCGGCCAGCGCATCACGGCCGCGGAATCGATAGCGCGCGATCGCCAATGCCGCCGGCACCGCGAACAGCAGCGCGACGAATGATGATAGCGCACCGAGGCCAAGGCTGACCCAGAAGGCGTGGATGAATTCGGGATAGTTCGCGATCGTCTTGAACCAGCGCAGCGAGAAGCCGTTGGTCGGCAGTGACAGGAAGCCTTCTGGCGTGAAAGCCACGAGGCAGACCACCAGGATCGGCGCCACCATGACGATGACGAAGAAGGTATGGAAGATCAGCGCCAGCGGGCCGTTCCGTCTCATCGGAACACCTCGGCATAGCGCCGCTCGATCAGCGCGTTGCTGCCGACGACGATCAGCACCAGCGCGACCAGCAGGAGCGTGGCGACCGCCGCACCCAGCGGCCAGTTCAGCGTGTTGAGAAATTCGTCATAGGCGAGCGTCGCCGCGACCTTGAGCCGGCGGCCGCCGATGATTGCGGGCGTTGCAAACGCGCTGGCCGAGAGCGAAAACACGATGATCGCACCCGACAGCACACCCGGCATGATCTGCGGCATGATGATCCGCCGGATGATGGTGGCGGGACCCGCACCGAGCGACATCGCGGCATTCTCGATCTGCGGATCAAGCCGCTGCAGCGCAGCCCACACCGACAGCACCATGAACGGCATCATCACATGGGCGAGCGCAATGATCATGCCCGTCTCGGTAAACATGAAGGGAATTGGGGAACGCATCACCCCAAGCGACATCAGGAGCTTGTTGACGAGGCCGTTGTTGCCGCCGAACAACAGCGCCCAGCCCAGCGTGCGCGCCACCACGGAGATCAAGAGCGGTCCGAGAATGACAAGCAGGAAGAAGCTCTTCCAGCGCCCGCTCATGCGATTGAGGATGTAGGCTTCGGGCGCCCCGAGCAGCGCGGTGAGCAGCGTGGTCAGGATCGCGATGCGAAAGGTGCGCCAGAACATCTCGGCGTAATAGGGGTCGGTCGCGATCTCGTGCCAGTTCTTGAGGATGAAGACCGGCTCGATGCCCTTGTATTGGCCCCAATCGTGGAACGACAGCATCACCGTCATCGCCAGCGGAATCAGCAGCACGCCGACGAACAGCATCAGGGCGGGCGCCGTCAGCGCCCACGGCGCACGCGCGCTGCGCTCCTCGGCGACCGCGCTCATGCGAGGGCCCTCGCGCGCACACTCATGTCCTCGGGTCGCCAGGCGAGGCGAACCGCCTCGCCTTCGGCCGGCTGCGCCTTGCCGTCATTCTGGCGGATCACGATCGCGGGGCCGCATTCGCTGTCGCACTGGAACAGCCAGTGATTGCCCTGGAAGATGCGCGTGACGATCTTTGCGCTGAGGCCGGCATCGCCGAAGCCGATTCTTTCAGGACGGATGCTGACAGTGACGGGGCCGCTGAGGCCCGCCGGTGCCGGCGCACTCCAGGAGCCCGCCGTCACCCGCGCTGGCGTGGCGGTCCGATCGACCGCCGCGGCAAAATCGTTGGTCTTGCCCAGGAACTGCGAGACGAAAGCCGAGGCCGGCTTCTCATAGGTCTCCTGCGGCGTGCCGATCTGCTCGATCTTGCCCTGGCTCATCACCACGATGCGGTCGGACAACGACATCGCCTCGTTCTGGTCGTGCGTGACGAGAATCGTCGTGGTGCCGATAGTGCGCTGGATCTGGCGCAGCTCGATCTGCATCTCCTCGCGCAGTTTTGCGTCGAGGTTGGACAGCGGCTCGTCGAGCAGCAGCACGCTCGGCTTGATCACCAGCGCGCGGGCGAGTGCCACGCGCTGCTGCTGGCCGCCGGACATGCGGCGGGGATGACGGTCCTCAAAGCCGGCGAGGCCGACCATCGCGAGCGCGGCACGAACGCGCTCGGCTCGTTCAGCGCGCGGCACGTTGCGCATCTCGAGACCGAAGGCGACGTTCTCCGCCGCCGTCATGTGCGGAAACAGCGCGTAGCTCTGGAACACGATACCGAGCCCGCGCTTGGCCGGATGGATCGCGGTCAGGTCCTTGCCCTCGAGGCGGATGGCGCCGCGCGTGGGATCGAGGAAACCCGCGATCATCTGCAACGTCGTGGTCTTGCCGCAGCCGGAAGGGCCGAGGAAGGAGATGAACTCCCCCTTCCGCACGGCGAGACTGAAGTCGTCGACTACAGTCTGCGCCCCGAATTGCTTGGCGACCCGATCGAGCTCGAGATAGGCCATACGCTGTCTCCGCTGCGACGATCAGGTCAACGCTCGACCTCGCGGTTCCAGCGCTTGGTCCACTCCTCGCGCTTCTCGTTGATGACGGTCCAGTCCGGATTATAGAGCTTGGCCGCACGCTCGCCGATCGGCGCCATCTTTCCGAGCTCGGGCGGGATCACCAGCGACTTCAGCACCGGGCCGTAGCCGTAATCCTTCAGCATCACGAGCTGGATCTTGGGGTCGAGCAGCATCTTGACGAAGCTTGCTGCCAGCGGCGAGGCGTTGGGCTTGGTGATCGGACAGGCGGTCGTCAGCAGCGTCGCGGCACCTTCCTTCGGGTAGACGAAGTCGACAGGGAAGCCGGTGTTGGCAAAGCTCTGCACGCGGCCGGTGCCCCACACCGCGATCACGGCCTGGCCGGACTGGAACAGCTCGGTCATCTTGCCCGGCGACGGCTCGTAGGCGAGCACGTTCGGATTGATCTGTTCCTTGAAGATCTTGAAGCCGGAATCGACATTGGTCTCGCCGCCGCCGTTCATCTTCGACAGCATCACCAGGGCTTCCAAACCGTAGGTGTTGTTGATCGGTGGGATCACGAGCTGCTTGGCGTATTTCGTGTCCTTCAGGTCGTTCCAGGAGGTCGGCGGCGCCCAGCCTTTCTCCTTGAACACCTTGGTGTTGTACATCAGCCCGGTCGCGACGATGCCGATCGCAACCGCGCGATCGTCCTTGAAGCGCGCGGTGTCGTAGAGATCGGCCGGCAGGCCGTCGAGCTTGCCGCAGAAGCCGAGCTGGATCGCCTGGTACATCGGGCCGTCATCGACGATGGCGACGTCGATCTGCTGATTGCCCTTCTGCGCCTGGAGTTTTGCCAGCGTGTCGGTGGAGTTGCCGGCAACGTATTCGACCTTGACGCCGTTCTCCTTCTCGAAGGCAGGGATCACCTCATCGCGGATCGTCTTCTCGAACGAGCCGCCATAGCCGGCGACGTAGAGCGTCTTTTGCTGGGCCGAAGCGACTGAGGGGGCGGCAATGAGCGCTGCGATGCTGACCGCGGTCAGAAGGCGAAGAGTCTTCATGTGGACCGATCTCCATACCGGAATGAGGTGACGTGCCGACGAGTCTCGCTGGCTGAAGCCTCTTCCGCATTTCCTTCCGCGCAATCCCGCTCCAAACAGGGCTCCGGCGCCCATTCGGCGGGTTTTGGCGCGATCTGGAGGCTTGAACCCCTCCAATCTGCCGAAAAAGCGGGCTGTCTCCAGTCCTGATGAAAAAGATCGCAACCTATACTTCCATCGTCCAATGAATAATGGCAACCTCTGTATGCCTAAATGTTATGGATGTTCGGCATGGCGCGGATCAATTCGCGGCAGGTGGAGGCCTTCCGCGCGACGATGTTGACCGGCAGCGTCACCGAGGCCGCGAAGCTGATGGTGGTGACGCAGCCGGCTGTCAGCCGGTTGCTGCGCGACTTTCAGGCGCTGTTGAAGATGGAGCTGTTCGAGCGGCGCGGCACCGGCCTCGTGCCGACCGCCGCGGCAATGGCGCTCTACACCGAGGTCGAACGGTCCTTCGTCGGTCTCGAACGCATCACGGCTGCAGCCGAAGAAATCCGGGGACGCCGCACCGGCTCGCTGCGCATCGCCGCGCTGCCGGCGCTGGCGAACGGCTATCTGCCGCGGCTTGCCGGGCATTTCCTGATGGAACGGCCCAACCTCAACCTGGCCTTCTTCGGAGTGATTTCGCCGATCGTGGTCGACTGGGTTTTGAACAATCAATGCGACATCGGCTTTGCCGAGGTGCCGATTGCCCATTCCGGCCTGCCGAGCCTGCGGCTGCCGGCGCTGGCGCGCGTCGCGGTGCTGCCGACCGGACATCGCCTCGCGGAGAAAGAAGTGCTGGAGCCACGCGATTTCGAGGGTGAGACGTTCATCTCGCTGTCGGCGGGATCGTCGAGCCGACACCTCGTCGACCAGGTCTTTCACCGCAGCGACGTCCGCCGCGTGCTGCGGGTGGAGACCACGCTGTCGGAGATCATGTGCGGGATGGTGTCATCCGGGCTCGGGGTCTCGATCTGCGATCCCTTCACCGCGCAGGAATTTGCCACGCGCGGCGTCGTCGTGCGGCGCTTCCTGCCGCGCATCGACTTCGAATTCTCGGCGGTATTTCCCGCACAGCGCAGTCCGTCGCCGGTGGCGCTGGATCTGGTGGAGACCATGCGCAAGAAATTGATGGAGTTCGAGGGCTAGGGCATGGGTCGGAACGATGCAGCCACAGACTCGCTGGCAACCTCTCCCGCTTGCGGGGGAGGCGTAGGCCGCCTATGGCGGCCGTCTCTTAGGAGACGCCGAGGCGAAGGCCGGGTGGGGACTCCCTCCTCATCGGGAGTGTCCCCGCATGGAGAGAGCCCCACCCCGGCCCTCCCCCGCAAGCGGGAGAGGGAACGCACCTTTTTTGTGGCTCTGGAAGCGGCCGTCAGCCGTTGAATGCCGCCTGCGCTTCCGGCAGATCCCAGATCTTGCCGATCGCGGCGCTGCCTGCTGCGGTGATCGCTGCTTCGTCGGCGCCGAGATAGCGGCCGGCATCGATCAGCACGCGGCCATCGACCACGACCTGATCGATATTGGCGCGGTTGGCGAGCGCGATCAGCGCGCGGCGGGGATCGAACAGCGGCTGGAGATGCGGATGGGTGAGATCGACGACGGTGAGATCGGCGGTCGCGCCCGGCTCGATCCGGCCGAGATCAGGCCGCCTGATGACGTCGGCGGCGACAGTCGTGTTCGCTTCGATCAACTCGGGCGAATTGGCGACATCGGCGCGCTGCGACGTGATCTTGGAGATCAGTGACGCCGCATTGAGCTCGCCGAGCAGATCCATGTTGTAGCCGTCGGTGCCGACCACGGTGCGCACGCCATGCTCGGCGAACCGGCTGAAGGCCGCGGTGACGCCGGCGCGCGCGAACACGCGCGGGCAGTTCAGCACGGTCATGCCGCGCGCGGCCATCAACTTGAGATCGTCGTCGCTGCTGAGCATGCAATGCGCGGCCATCAGGTCGGGCGCGAGCAGGCCGAGCCAATCCAGATACTCCGCCGGCGTGCGGCCGCCATAGCGCGTGCCGATGGTCTCGACCTCGGCGCGGCTCTGCGCCATATGCGTCGTGATGGGCACGCCGAGCTCGCGCGCTCGCGCGGCGCAGGCTTTCAGGAGATCGGGGCCGCAGGTGTCGGTGGCGTGCGGGCTCATGGCGAGGCCGATGCGACCGTCGCCGCGCTTGTTCCAGCGCTGGTAGAGCGCATCCCACGTCGCCATGTCCGCGGCGCCGTCATCGCCGGAATACTGGACCACACCGTCCGGGCCAGCCTTGGCATCGGACGTCGAGAACAGATAGGGCGCGCCGTAGAAGCGGATGCCCATCTCCTCGGCGGCGTCGAACATTTCAGGGATCGAATTGCGGAACGGCTCCATCACCGTGGTGGCGCCACCCTTGAGCAGCTGGAGGATGCCGAGCCGCGCCACCGCCATACGTTCTTCCGCCGACAGGATATCGGCGCCACGCTTGGTCAGCGGCAACAGCACCGTGTAGACGATGCTCTGGTTGTTCTTGCGGCCGTTGCCGTCCTCGGTGTGGCTGCGCGCTACCGCCTCGCTAAAACAGTGATTGTGCAGATTGAGCAGGCCCGGCAGCACGAAGCGGCCCGGGCGGTCGTAGACCTCATCCGCGCGCGGCTTGTCGCGCGTGACCGCGGCGATCTTCTTGCCTTCGATCAGGACCCAATGGTCGCGCAGCACATCCTGCGCGCCGTCTTTCCGTGACAGCACATAGCTGCCGAAGATTGCGATGGTGCTCATGCGGGGCGTACGTTCCAGAACACGGCGGTGCCGTCGAGAATGCCGGTGATGGCCTTGCGATAGGCGGTCGGCTGCTTGTACAGGCCGATTGGGATGTAGGGAATCTCCTCGAACGCGACCGCCTGGACCTGGCGGCAGATGCGCTGCTGCTCGGCGAGCTCGGACGCCGCCAGCCATTGGCTGCGCAAGGGCCCCATCTTCTCGCTCGCATACCAGCCGGCGACCTTGCCTTCGCCGCGGATGTTGGTGTTGCCGGCCGGGTTGAGCCAGTCGATGCCCTGCCAATTGCCGACCGCCGCACTCCAGCCGCCCTGCCCGATCGGGTCCTTCTTGAGCTGGCGCTGCAACACGACGGCGAAGTCGAGCCCGGCATATTCGACGTTCATGCCGGCCTTGCGCAAGCTGTCGACCGCGATCTCGCCGAGCGGCTTCTGCGCCAGCGAGTTGGTGGGCACGAGTACCACGATCTTCTCGCCATTATAACCGGCCGCCTTCAGATCGGCCTTCACCTTGGCGTAGTCGCGGGGCCCGCGGAACACATCGAGCCCGACCTCGCTCGCCATCGGGGTACCAGGCGCGAAGTAGCCGATCGGCGAGACTTGGAAGGCGGGATCGACGCCGGCCACTGCCGTCATGAACGCGGACTGGTCGATCGCACCCAGCAGTGCGCGGCGGATGGCTGGATTGTCGAACGGAGGCTGCAGGTGATTGAGGCGCAGCATGCAGGCGTAACCCCTGGGATCGAGAACGCGCGTCTCGATGTCACCGGCGGCCTTGATCACCGGCAACAGATCGTGCGGCGTGGTCTCCTGCCAGTCCTGCTCGCCGGTCTGCAGCGCGGCAACGCCGGTGCCGGCATCGGGCGTGGTGGTCCAGACCACGCGATCATAGTGCACGATCTTCGGACCCGCGGTCCAATCCGGCTTGCCGTCGGTGCGCGGCTGGTAGCGCTCGAATTTGGCGTAGGCGTTGCGCGCGCCCTGCACGCGCTCGTCGGCGAGATAGCGGAACGGGCCGCTGCCGATCACCTCGGTCAGCGGCTTGAACGGATCCTGGCTCGCCAGCCGCTCCGGCATCATGAAGCAGGCATTGATTGCGGCCTTGCCGAGCGCCTGCGGCAGCAGCGGGAACGGACGCTTGAGACGGAAGCGAATGATGCGGTCGTCGGCGGCGGACAGCTCGTCGGTCGCCTCCATCAGCTCACCGCCAAAACCATCGCGTGCAGCCCAGCGGCGGATGCTCGCCACGCAGTCGCGCGCGAGCACGCGTTCGCCATCGTGCCAGAACAGGCCGTCGCGCAAGCTGAGGTCCCATTGCAGCCCATCACCGGAGATGATGTGGCCCGACAGCATCTGCGGCGAAACCTGGAGCGAGGCGCTCATGCCATAGAGTGTGTCGTAGACCATGAAGCCATGGTTCCGTGACACCTGCGCAGTCGAGTAGATGGGATCGACGAAGGCGAGGTCGATCACGGGGATGAAGCGCAGCGTGGATTGGGATTCGGCACGAACGATACCCGGCAGCGACAGCGCCGGCATGGCTGCGGCAGCCCTAAGGAGCGAACGGCGGGAGATAGACATTACGAGAGGCTCCTGAGTGCGGTGACATGCAGCCGCGGCCGCGGTGTGCTCCCTCTCCCGCTTGCGGGGGAGGGCTGGGGTGGGGGTGTCTCCGCAGGCGATGACCCCGAGAGGAAAGAGCCCCCACCCGCCGCGCTTCGCGCGTCGACCTCCCCCGCAAGCGGGAGAGGTTGCAGCGAGCGCGCGGCCAGAGCGATGTCACAAAGCGGGGTCCCATAATTGCGCTCTACGTGTTGAGCAAGACCGCACCGATCGCAGCGGCGACCGCGTGCTGCGTCGGCTCGACCACGGGCACGCCAATCGCCTCCGCAATTGCCGTGCGGTGCGAGGCCATGCCGGCGCAGCCCATCACCACGACATCGGCGCGGCATTGCGTGACCAGGGCGCGGCCGGCGTCGATCAACCGTCCCCGGATATCTGCAGCTGCGGTCTCGGCTGCGCTCGCGCCGACCGACCAGCTTCCGGCATAGCGGCCGTCGACGCCCATCAGCCGCACCATCCGTTGCTGGCGCCGGATGCTCGAGGGCGACAGCGCGATGATGCCAAAACGTTCACCCAGCATCAGCGCGCGAAAGATGCCGCATTCGGCGATGCCCATCACGGGACGACCGCCGGCCGCCTCGCGCACCGCATGCAGGCCGGGATCGCTGAAGCAGGCGAGCACGAAGGCATCGGCATCCTCGCGCGCGACGCGATTCACCAGCGGCATGACGACGCTGTCGGCATCGCGCTGCGAGCTGATGCCCGGCGGCCCCTCGGCGAGGCCGACCACCTCGATGTCAGGCCCGCCGGCGATCCGCAGCGGCGCGACCGCCTCGTCGATCGCCGCCGTTACCGACGCCGAGGAGTTCGGGTTGATGACGAGGATGCGGGTCATGGCGCTCCCTAGCGGTTACCGGCCTCGTGGCGCAGGAAGTTCTCCGCGATCTTCTCGCCGGTGGTGATCCAGACGTCCGGGCACGACTTTGCGTAAGTCAGGAACTCGCGCAGCAGCCGCAGCCGCATCGGACGGCCGCTGCATTGCGGATGCAGCACCGTCGTCACCATCGCGCCCCAGTCGCGGACCTCGTCGAGCTCGTCCTTCCAGATCGAGAGCACATGTTCCTTGGGGAAGATCGAGCGCGGGCTGAAGCGGGCGGAGAGGCCGTGCATCCAGTCGTCATAGCTCGCGGTGACCGGCAGCTCGATCGTGCCGGGCTTGCCGTCGGCGAGACGATGGCGATAGGGCCTGACGTCGTCGCGGAACGAGGAGGTGTAGACGATGCCGTGGCGCACCAGCGCGACGCGCAGCTCCTCGGTGAACTCGCCGTACGGCGCGCGATAGCCGGTTGGCTTGACGCCGAGCCGGCGCTTGAGCGCCTCGAAACCGCGCTCCAGCTCCTCCTCGATCCAGGGATCGCCGGGATCGGGCAGGAGATGATGATAGCCGTGATGTCCGATCTCGTGACCGGCCTTAAGGATGGACTCGGCCATCGCGGGATGCGCATCGACCGACCATCCCGTGACAAAGAAGGTCGCTTTCAGATCGAGCTGGTCGAGCAGCTCCAGCAGTTTTGGCGTGCCGACGCGGGCCTCATAGCCGCCATAGCTCATGGTGATGAGCCGCTGGGCGTGCACTGCGTCCTTGCTGGTCCACGCGCTCTCGGCGTCTACGTCGAACGACAGGAACATCGCCGAGGTGTACGGCTTTGGCCAGGGATAGTCCGGCGCGGGATCTGCGGTGTTGGCCGGGACAAGGGGGATGCTCTGGAGTGCCTTACTGTCCAGCATTGATGGTCGCCTTCTCTAATCCGTTGTCGGTGAGTTTCCACTTGGCAAGCAAGGTACGATAGGTGCCGTCCGCGATCAGCGCCTCGACCGCCTCCAGCATCGCCTGCTGCAAGGCCTTTTCCTTGACCGGCAGGGCGATGCCGGTGAATTGCTGTGCGATGGGCTCGCCCACCGTTGCATAGGTGCCGGGCTCGAGGTCCATGATGTAGGGCAGCGTCTCGTTGCCCTGGGCCGCGGCATCGATGCGGCCTTGCCTCAGTTGGGTGCGGGCGTCGGCCGAGCCGTCGGTGCCGACGAACTGAATCGGACTGCTGCCGCAATTTTTCTCGCTCCACGCCGCGATCTGCGCCGGGAACATGGTGCGACGGCTGGCGCCGACCTTCTTGCCGCAGAGCGCTGCGGCGTCCTTGAACTCCGCCTTGCGCGACTGCTGCACGAAGAACTGCGGACCGCTGCGCAGATAATCGACGAAGGACGCGATCTCGTGCCGGCTGGCATAGTCGGTGAAGCCGGACAGGATGGCGTCCACGCGCCCGGTCGAGATCGACGGCATGAACTCGGCAAAGCTCGTCTCGGTCCATTCGATCTTGACGCCGAGCTTGCGGCCGATGGCTTCGCCGAGATCGATGTCGAAGCCGGACAGCGCGTTGGTCGCGGGATCGCGGAACTCCATCGGCGGATAGTTCGGCACCAGCGCCACCTTGATGCTGCCCCGCTTGGCGATCTCCGCGGGCAGATCGATCGCCATCGCGGGCACACTGATGGCGCCGAGGAACACCGCCGCAACCAAAAATCTTTTCATCAACACGCTCCCGTTCAGATCACAGCCGAAAGAAATGCCTTGGTGCGCTCCTCGCGCGGGGCGCCCAACACGTCCGATGCGCGGCCCTGTTCGACGATCGCGCCCTGGTCCATGTAGACGACGCGGTCGGCGACCTCGCGCGCGAAGCCGAGCTCGTGCGTCACCACCATCATGGTCATGCCGCTCCGCGCCAGCTCCTTCATGACGGCAAGCACCTCGCCGACAAGCTCGGGATCGAGCGCGCTGGTCGGCTCGTCGAACAGCATCAGCATCGGCTTCATCGCCAGCGCGCGGGCAATGGCGACGCGCTGCTGCTGGCCGCCCGAAAGCTGGGCGGGATACCAGTCCGCCTTCGCAGACAATCCGACGCGGCGCAGCAGCTCGAGCGCTTCAGTGCGTACCTCATCTAGCTTGCGGCCCTGCACCTGGAGCGGGCCTTCGGTGATGTTCTCCAGCGCCGTCTTGTGCGGAAACAAATTGAAGCGCTGGAACACCATGCCGGTCTTCAGCCGCTGCCGCCCGATCTCGCGCTCGGTGAGCCGATGCAGCCGTCCGCTTTGCTGGCGCACCCCGAGCAGTTCGCCGTCGAGCCAGATGCCGCCGGCATCGATCGTGGCCAGCTGGTTGATGCAGCGGAGCAGCGTGGTCTTGCCCGAGCCGGAGGCGCCGATCAGGCACATCACCTCGCCGGGCCAGACGTCGAGCGAGACGCTTTTGAGAGCCTGGAATTCGCCAAAATTCTTGGCGACGGAGCGGATCGCGACGAGGGGCTTTGTCATCGCGCGAGCCGCAATGTGCCGCGCGCAAAACGGCGTTCGAGCAGCATCTGGAGCGGCGTCAGGATCGAGACCACGAGCAGGTACCAGAGCCCGGCGACAATCAAGAGCTCGATCACGCGGGAATTGGCGTAATAGATGTTCTCGGCGTTGTGCAGCAGTTCCGGATACTGGATGACGCTCGCAAGCGAGGTCGCCTTCACCATGCCGATGAACTCGTTGCCAAGCGGCGGGATCACCACGCGCATCGCCTGCGGCAGCACGATCCGGCGCAGCGCGCGCAGCCGTCCCATGCCGATCGCCTGCGCCGCCTCATACTGCCCGATGTCGACCGACAACATTCCCGCGCGCATCACCTCGGACGTGTAGGCGCCCTGGTTGATGCCGAGCCCGAGCAGCGCGGCAAGGAAGGGCGTCATGACGTCGACGGCGCGCGCGCTCCACAGGCCGGGAATGCCGATGGTTGGAAACACCAGCGCGAGGTTGAACCACAGCAAGAGTTGCAGGATCAGCGGCGTGCCGCGGAACAGCCAGGTGTAGCCGGCGGCGACCGTCTTCAGCACCGGATTGGGCGACAGCCGCATGATCGCGACGACGATGCCGAGCACGATGCCGAGCGCCATCGCCAGCACCGCCATCACCATGGTGTTGACGATGCCTTCGAGGATGACTTTTGCGGTCAGGAAGCGGCTGACATAGGACCATTCGATCTGCCCGTTCGCAAACGCGCGCGCAATGGCCGCGAGCACCAGAATGATCAGCGCGGCGCTGAGCCAGCGAAACCAGTGCGGCTCGCGCGCGATCCTCATCCCCGACAGATCGGGGAAACCTTCCGCGAGTGCCGGCGCCGGCTTCATTGCGGCGCCGCGTTGAGCATGGGCTGGGCGACAGCGTTCGCACCCAAGCCCCATTTATCGAGAACCGCCTTGTAGGCGCCATCGGCGATCATGGCGGCGAGCTTCTCCGTCACGACTTCGCGCAGGGCGGCATCGTCCTTGCGGAACATGATGCCTTGGTAACCTTTGGCGAAGGGCTCGCCGACGACGCGGTATTTTCCGG
Source organism: Bradyrhizobium sp. Rc3b (assembly GCF_900114915.1). Lineage (GTDB taxonomy): Bacteria > Pseudomonadota > Alphaproteobacteria > Rhizobiales > Xanthobacteraceae > Bradyrhizobium. Next base: position 397,519 of record NZ_FOUS01000004.1, on the reverse strand, counting down.
GCTCCTGCGTTTGCGCGTAAGGCAGCGTCTCGCTGCCCTGCACGGCGGCGTCGATGCGGCCTTGCTTGAGCTGGTTGCGGACGTCGATCGAGTTCTCGCCGGGGACATACTGGATGGCAGGTTTGCCGGCCGGCTCGCAATTCTGCTTGCTCCACTTCTCGATCTCGACCGGGAAGCTGGTGCTCCGGGTGGTGCCGACCTTCTTGCCGCAGAGATCGGTCGCGTCCTTGGCCGCATTGTCCGCCATCACGAAGAACTGCGGGCCGGTCTGGAGGTAATCGACGAAATCGGCGGTCTCGCGCCGCGAGGCGCGGTCCGAGATGCCGGAGATGATGAAATCGGCACGCTTGGTTTGGAGCGAAGGGATCAGCTCGGCGAACGGCGTCTCGCTCCAGACGATCTTGAGGCCGCCGAGCCGCTTGGCGAGCTCGTTGGCCAGATCGATGTCGAGCCCGACGAGCTCATTGGTCGCGGGATCGCGGTATTCCATCGGCGCGTAGGTGGAGTTGACCGTGAGCTTCAGCGTGCCCGCCTGCTTGATCTCCGCCGGAAGCTCGGCCGCCTGTGCCGACGTCGCGGCAACCAGGGTTGCAAGGGCGAGGAAATGCGAAAGGCGTGTCATGTCAGCTCCTTTGGCTGGCGCCGCGACCGGCCGTTTGAAATCAATCCGCGTCGAGAACGGCCGGCTCGATGACGCCGGCACGTTCAGTGATCACCCTGTATTGCTCCGGCCGCCGGTGAGCGGCGAAGTTGAACATCTTGTCCTTGCCCTGGCGGCACAGATCGAGATCGATGTCGGCGACGATCACTTCATCGGCGAGCGTCTGCGTCTGCGCGACGATACGCCCATTGGGATCGACGATGCAGGAGCCGCCGATCAGCCCGGAGCCGTCCTCCTCGCCCGCCTTCGCCACCGAGATCGCCCAGGTCGCGTTCATGTAGGCGTTGGCCTGCGTCACCAAAGTCGAGTGGAAGGTGCGCAAGGCGCCGTCTTCGGTGGTGCCGCCATTGGGATCGTAGGCCGCCGAATTGTAGCCGATGCAGACGAGTTCGACGCCCTGCAGACCGAGCACGCGCCAGGATTCCGGCCAGCGCCGATCGTTGCAGATCATCATGCCCATGATGGCGTGGGCCCAGGCCGATCCGGCGCGGAAAGCGGGAAAGCCGAGATCGCCATATTCGAAATAACGTTTCTCGAGCTGCTGGTAGCGTGCGCCCGGCCGCGGCTCCACCGAACCCGGCAGGTGAACCTTGCGATAGCGGCCCAAGATCTCGCCGTCGCGATCGACCAGGATCGCGCAATTGTAGCGGCGGCCGTCCGCGGTTTGCTCGGCATAACCGACATAGAAGCCGACGCGCAGCGCCCGCGCACGATCGAACAATTTTGCCACCGCAGGGTTCGGCATTCCGCGCTCGAAATAGCGGTCGAGCGCCTCGCCTTCGAGCAGCCAGCGCGGGAAGAAGGTGGTGAAGGCAAGCTCGGGGAACACCACGAGGCTCGCGCCGCGGCCGGCCGCCTCCTCCAGCAATGCAAGCATCCGCGACAGCGTATGCTCGCGCGTATCGGCTTTTTGCGTCGGCCCCATTTGAGCTGCGGCGGCGCGAAGGACACGAACCAAGTTTGCCTCCAATCTGTGCGCAGTGCTGCCTCAATGGGCGAATGAACCCTTTGATGCGACGTGCAAATCCGCTGCCATTACGGGCGAGCGGGGCTGCAAAATCAATTCGTTCTGCTATGATGTTTTGGCCCTGAGTATAATCGGCAGTGATATGAACCTGCGTCAGCTCGAAATCCTGCGCGCCGTCATCCGCCATCGCACCACGGTCGCCGCCGCGGACGAGCTGGCGCTGTCGCAACCCGCAGTCAGTAATGCGCTCAAGACGATGGAGGCGCAGGCGGGCTTCGCCTTGTTCGAGCGCGTCAACAACCGGCTGTTTCCGACCGCGGAAGCGATGGCGCTGTACAAGGAGAGCGAGGCGATCTTCGCGCTGCACGCGAAACTCGAGAACCGCGTGCGCGATCTGCGCGAGAACCGCTCCGGGCATCTTGCCATCGTGGCGACGCCGCCGCTCGCCTACAGCATCATTCCCTCAGCGCTGTCGGGATTCCTGCGACGACGCCCGGAAACGCGCGTGTTCTTCGACGTGCGCCGCTACGAGGGCATCATCGAGGGCGTGCTCAGCCGCGTCGCCGAGCTCGGCTTCGCGCTCGGGCTGACGCATCATCCCGGCATCGCGCATGAGGTGGTGCATACCGGCGAGATGGTATGCGTATTGCCGCCGCAGCACCCGCTCGCCGACAGACCCGTGATCTCGGCTTCGGATCTGTCCGGCCTGCCTTTCATCGGGCTCGAACGCGGCACGCGGCTGGGTGAAGCCGTGCGCGACAGTTTTGCCCGCGCCGGCGCGCCGTTTCAGCCGACCGTCGAGGTGCGCTACTGCAACACGGCCTGCGTGCTGGCTGCCGCCGGCGTCGGCGCCGCCGTGGTCGATCCCTACTCGCCGCGGCAGAACGGCGGCAGCGGCCTCGTCGTCCGCCCGTTCACGCCGACGACGCACGCGGTCGCCTATATGCTATGGTCGGAGGCCGAGCCGCTGTCGCGCCTCGCCAAGGCCTTTCTCAACGAGGTCCGCAAGGAAAGCGCACTGCTGGAGCGTACAGCGTCACACCAGCAATATCAGGCAGAAAGCGACTGAGCTTCGCAACCTTCCGGGGGCACATGGCACGCATCACCATCATCGAGACCGGACAGGTCCCGCAAAAATATCGGGAGCAGCACGGCTCGTTCCCGGACATGTTCGAACGCATGGTCCGCACCGAGGACCCGACGGCTACGGTGGACGTCGTCAGCATCCCGAATGGCGACGCGCTTCCTGATCCGGGCAAGCTCGAGGCCGTGCTGATCACCGGCGCGGCGGCCGGCGTCTATGACGGGCTCGACTGGATCGCGCCGCTGGAAGATTTCGTCCGCACCGCTTACGCCAACAAGACGCCGATGGTCGGCATCTGCTTCGGCCATCAGCTGATCGCGCAGGCGCTCGGCGGCACCGTGCGCAAATCCGAGAAGGGCTGGGGCATCGGCCGGCATGTCTATCGGGTGCTGCCGGAGAACGGCGTCGTCGAGGGCGAAGCCGTCGCCATCGCCGCCTCGCACCAGGACCAGGTGATCGAGCCACCCAACGACGCGCTCACGATCCTGTCGTCGGAGTTCACCCCGCATGCCGGCCTGCTCTACGCCAATGGCACCACGCTGACCGTGCAGCCGCACCCGGAGTTCGACGTGGCGTCTGCGCAAGTGTGCTGCGATCTGCGCGACGGCAAGGCGCCGGATGACGTGGTGGCGACGGCAAGAGCATCGCTGGCCGAGCCGATGGACAATGCGAAGCTCGGTGGGGCGATTACGCGGTTTCTGGCAAGGCGCACGTAGTTCGCAATCGTCGCCACGTAGATTCTTCCCTTCTCCCCTTGTGGGAGAAGGTGGCGCGAAGCGCCGGATGAGGGGTATCTCTCCACAAGCAAGATGTTCACGAGCGGAGAGATACCCCTCACCCGTCTCGCCGCTGCGCGGCGAGCCACCCTCTCCCACAAGGGGAGAGGGTGAAGCAGCACCGGCTTCGATAAACTCAGTGCGGTAGGGTGGGCAAAGCGAAGCGTGCCCACGTCCTGCCTGTTTGGCGAGACGACGTGGGCACGGCGCAAGTGCGCCTTTGCCCACCCTACGATTCCGGACTCGCTGAGAAAGACCCCTCACCGTATCGCCGCCATGCGGCGAGCCACCGTCTCCCATAGGGGAGAGGGTGCAGCGCGCCCGCCGCGCTATCTCGCGAACATCAGAAGGGATCCGTCCCCAGCCCCGGCACATCCGCGGGTCGCGGCCCGGGCGCGGTCCAGTGAAACCGGCGATCCTTCTCCGCAATCGCGATATCATTGATCGACGCCTCGCGCCGCTTCATCAAGCCGTGCTCGTCGAACTCCCACTGCTCGTTGCCGTAGGAGCGATACCACTGTCCGCCCGCGTCGTGCCATTCGTACTGGAAGCGCACGGCAATGCGGTTCTCGTCGAAGGCCCAGAGGTCCTTGATCAGGCGGTAGTCCAGCTCCTTCTCCCATTTGCGGGTGAGGAAGGCGACGATGGCCTCGCGGCCCTGAAAGACCTCGGAGCGATTGCGCCAGCGGCTGTCCTCGGTATAGGCGAGCGAGACGCGCACCGGGTCGCGTGAATTCCAGGCGTCCTCGGCCATGCGGGCCTTTTGCGCGGCGGTCTCACGGGTGAAGGGCGGAAGCGGCGGGCGCGACATGATGGCCTCATCGGTTGGTCGGGGCCGCAATCTATCGCCCCAACTGCTGGAGTCGATAGGCCATCACAAATCGGGCGATCACTTATCGGGCGATCACGAAATCAGATCGGCCTTCATCAACGCGCGGATCGATTTCGGGATCGGCTGCGCGCGGCCGCCGCTGATGAAGGCGACGCGGACCTCGGCCTTCACCAGAACTTCCCCGCCGCGACGCACTTCCTGCGCCAGCATGATCGAGGCTCCCTTCACCGCGACCGGCCAGGTCACGACATCGAGCACGTCGTCCATCCGCGCGGGTTTCAGGAAATCCAGATGCATCGAGCGCACGACGAAGGCGAAGCCCGCGCCTTCCGTCTCCACCTGATCGAACAGCGCCTGCTGCTCGGCACCCATCAGCCGGAGGTGATTGGTGCGGCCGCGCTCCATGTAGCGCAGATAATTGGCGTGATAGACGATGCCGGAGAAGTCCGTGTCCTCGTAATAGACGCGGACCTGCATGTGGTGGCGGCCGTCGCGGATCTCGCCGTCGAGATGAGCTGTCACGTCGCGAGCCTCTTCGCTTGTCGCTATAGGTCCGTTTTGCGCAAAAACGGCCGGACGCGCAAGCGTTGCTAGGACACAGCGAGCCCTGTCCTTCCCAGCGTCACCTCGACGATCTCGGGCGGCACACCGACACGGACCGGCATGATGCTGCAACCGAGGCCGCCGGAGACAATGAGGTCGCATTTGAGGCGGAAGTGGCCATAAGCGAGGCGCACGCCGTTCTTGGGCGAAACCGCCGGTGACCAGCCGAGCAGACGAACCTGGCCGCCATGGGTATGGCCGGACAGTTGCAGCGCGACGCGCCCGGGTACGAGCGGCGCGATGTTGGGCTCGTGCGCGAGCAGGATGACCGGCGCATCGTCGGTGACCTTCGCCAGCGTGCCGGCGAGATCGTCGGCGCCGAGCCGATGCGCGCGGCCATAGCGCTTTGAGGGGTAGTAGGCCAGCTGATCGCCGAGCCCGGCGAGCCAGAACGGACGGCCGTCCTTGGTGAGGCGCACGACGTCGTTCTCGTAGACGGGGATGCCGGCCGCCTCCAGCGCCCGATGCGCGATGGTCGGTCCGTGCCCCGCCTGCTGCACGGTCCTGTCGTCCCAATAATCGTGATTGCCCATGACGGCATGGACGCCGAGCGGTGCCTTGAGTCCGGCCAGCACCCTCGCCCATTCGCGCGACGAGATGAGGCGCGTGACGTGGTGAAGGCCGGCGACATAGTCGCCGAGCAGCACGATGATATCAGGCTTCAGCGCATTGGCACGGTCGACGATGCCCTCGATCCGCTCCAGCGACATCCAGGGATCGCAGGCGTGGATGTCGGCGATGGCCGCGATCTTCAGCGAAAAATCCGCCGGCCATTGCCGCGGCTTCGGATGATAGCGGGTGACGCGAAGCCGCAGCACCGGCTCGACGCCGACGCCGTAGGCGGCGGTCGAGATGCCGAGGGCGGACAGACCGCCGATGGAACGGATGAAATGACGGCGCGTAATCATGGAAGCCCGATCGAGATGCGCCTTGTTGATGCGGTCTGATTGGAGCGGAATTGGGGTGCGTTCATGCAGACCGTCTGCACGAGATTACCAGAAATTCATGACAGAAGGAGCGCGCTGCATTGGCGCAGCTCAGTCGTCGCTCTCGTCCGTGCCGAACAGGCCGAATTGTGCCGCCGCATCGCGCGAGGGCTCGGCGATGCCGAGATGACGGAAGGCGTGCGAGGTGAGCAGACGGCCGCGCGGGGTGCGCTGGAGATAGCCGCACTGGATCAGATAGGGCTCGATGATGTCCTCGATCGCATCGCGCGGCTCGGACAACGCGGCGGCCATGGTCTCGACGCCAACCGGGCCGCCGCCATAGTTCATCGCGATGGTCGTGAGGTAGCGACGGTCCATCGCGTCGAGGCCCGCGGCATCGACCTCGAGCGCGCTCAGGGCGTGGTCGGCGATCTTGCGGTCGATCTTGTCGGCATCGGCCGCCGAGGCGAAATCGCGCACGCGGCGGAGCAGGCGGCCGGCGATACGCGGCGTGCCGCGGGCGCGGCGGGCGATTTCGTTGGCGCCATCCGCGCTCATGCCGACATTGAGCACGCGCGCGCCGCGGCTGACGATGCTTTCGAGCTCCTCGATCGTGTAGAAATTGAGCCGGACCGGAATGCCGAAACGATCGCGCAAGGGATTGGTGAGCAGGCCGGCACGCGTGGTGGCGCCGACGAGGGTGAATTTCGACAGCTCGATCTTCACCGAGCGCGCCGCCGGGCCCTCGCCGATGATGAGGTCGAGCTGAAAGTCCTCCATCGCGGGATAGAGCACCTCTTCCACCGCCGGGCTAAGACGATGGATCTCGTCGATGAAGAGTACGTCGCGCTCTTCGAGATTGGTGAGGAGAGCTGCGAGATCGCCGGCCTTGGCGATCACGGGACCCGATGTCGCGCGAAAGCCGACGCCCAATTCCTTGGCCACGATCTGCGCCAGCGTGGTCTTGCCGAGGCCGGGGGGACCTACGAACAGCACGTGATCCAGCGCCTCGCCGCGCTTGCGCGCCGCCTCGATGAAGATCGAGAGGTTCTTGCGCGCCTGCTGCTGGCCGACGAAATCGGACAGCGACTGCGGGCGCAGCGCGGTGTCGCCGACATCGTCGCTGCGGCGCTCGGGCGAGACCATGCGGGAGGCCTTGGGATCGCTCACTTGGCGAACTCCCCGTAGGGTGGGCAAAGGCACTCTTCGCGCCGTGCCCACGATATCTCTCCGATCGCCCTAAGAGTGGTGGGCACGCTGCGCTTTGCCCACCCTACGAGACTGACCATTGCCGCGCTCACTTCGCCAGTTCCTTCAGGCCGAGGCGAATGAGCTGCGCCGTCTCGGCGTTCTCACCCGCACTGCGCGAGGCCGACGCAATCGCGGCGGCGGCCTGCGGCTGGCCGTAGCCGAGATTGACCAGCGCGGAGATCGCATCGGCGACGGGCCGCGGCGCGCGCTGGTCGTCGACCGCACCGGCAAGATGCACGACGGCCGGATCGACATTGGCGAAAGCCGGCGCCTTGTCCTTCAACTCGGTGACGATGCGTTCGGCGACCTTGGGACCAACGCCGGGCGTGCGCGCCACCGCGGCCTTGTCGCGGAGCGCAATGGCATTGGCGAGATCGGCCGGCGCCAGCGTGCCGAGCACGGCGAGCGCGACCTTGGCGCCGACGCCCTGCACGGTCTGGAGCAGGCGAAACCATTCGCGCTCCTGGTCGGTGCGGAAGCCGAACAGTTTGATCTGGTCCTCGCGGACATAGGTCTCGATCGACAGCACGGCAGCTTCGCCCGGCTTGGGCAGATGCTGCAACGTGCGCGTCGAGCAATGCACCTGATAGCCGACGCCGCCGACGTCAAGAATCACGAAATCCTCGCCGTAGGAATCGATCAGGCCCTTGAGTTTGCCGATCATAACCCCGCCACCTTCAGCCGCAGCGCGGTGCTCTGGCGGTGATGGGCGTGGGTGATGGCGATGGCGAGCGCGTCGGCGGCGTCGGCGGACGGCGGCTCGGCCTTGGGCAGCAATATCTTCAGCATCATCGCGATCTGTTGCTTGTCGGCATGGCCGGCGCCGACCACGGTTTTCTTGACCTGGTTCGGCGCGTATTCGGCGACCGAGATGCCGAACATTGCGGGCGCCAGCATGGCGACGCCTCGGGCCTGGCCGAGCTTCAGTGTCGCAACGCCGTCCTTGTTGACGAAGGTCTGCTCGACCGCGGCTTCCATCGGCTGATGGTTCGAGAGCACGGCCGCGAGCCCTTCATGGATCGCGAGCAGCCGGCGCGCCAGCGGCAAATCGTCCGGCGGTTCCACCGAACCGCAGGCGACGTAGATCAGGCGATTGCCCTCAGCCTCGATCACGCCCCAGCCGGTGCGGCGCAGGCCGGGGTCGATGCCGATGATGCGAACGGGGCCACGAATCGGGAGCGCAGTCATGGGCCAGTGATAGCGGCTGGCTGCCGTGGGGGAAACAGAAACAGAACGGAAGTAACAGGGGAAGTGGGGGCGTTAGTGAGCCGCACCGCCCACCACAGACTCCGGGCGTCATACCCCGCGAAGGCGGGGTATCCAGTACGCCGCGGCTTCTCCGTATTCCCATTGCTGTCTCTGGAATACTGGGTCGCCCGGTCAAGCCGGACGACGACAGCGGAGGGTGAGGTGAGGCTCTACCCGCCCATCTTCGCCACCAGCGCGTCCGACACCTCGAAATTGGCGTAGACGTGCTGGACATCGTCGTGCTCGTTGAGCAGGTCCATCAGCTTGAGCAGCTTCTCGCCGGTCTCGTCGTCGACCGCGACCGTGTTTTGCGGCTTCCAGATCAGCGCGGCCCTGCGCGGCTCGCCGAACTTGGCTTCCAGCGCCTTGGCGACGTCGCGATAGCCTTCGGTCGAGGCGTAGATCTCGTGACCGGCTTCGCCGGAGACGACGTCGTCGGCGCCGGCCTCGATCGCGGCATCGAGCACGGCGTCGTCGGAGGCGACGCTGCGGTCGTATTCGATGATTCCGGTGCGATCGAACATGAAGGACACCGAGCCGGTTTCGCCGAGATTGCCGCCCGATTTGGTGAAGAAGGAGCGGATGTCGGAGGCGGCGCGGTTACGGTTGTCGGTCAGCGCCTCGACGATGACGGCAACGCCGCCGGGGCCATAACCCTCGTAGCGGATCTCGTCATAGTTCTCGCCGTCGCTGCCGAGTGCCTTCTTGATGGCGCGCTCGATATTGTCCTTCGGCATGTTCTCCTGCCGCGCGGCGATTACGGCGGCGCGGAGGCGGGGGTTCATGTTGGGGTCGGGCGTGCCCAGCTTGGCCGCGACGGTGATTTCCCGCGCCAGCTTGCCGAACAGCTTCGACTTCTGGGCATCCTGCCGCCCCTTGCGGTGCATGATGTTCTTGAATTGGGAATGTCCGGCCATGCGTGGTCTCTCGGGGATCTCTTGGAATCGTACGCCAATGAGGGTGGGAAACGCGGCCTTATAGGCCGCCAACCCACCGGAATGAAAGGGTCTCGGATACTTTAAGGTAACACCGTACAGGCCCCTGCCCAGAGGTGAGGCATCGTTAACCCTGACTTCATTCCAGCCTGCGAAAATAACCTCCGAGCGTCCCCCGACAAGAGAGACCTGATGGCATTCGGACTATTTCGGAAGCGTCTGCCGGATATGGCCGCGCCCGTGGCAGCCGCAGAGGCCGCACCGCCGGTGGCCCAGTCCGAGCCCGCCCCGGCCGAAGGTGATTCGGCGCGGGAAATCCTGGAATTGCTGGAACTCGAGCTCGGCGCGATGATCCGCCAGCTCGAGCGCGCCGCCAATTCGGTGGCGGGCGGCGCCGAAGCGACCGCATCGACGCTTGCCGCCATCCGCGACCGCACCGACGCCCTGACCGGCCGGACCAATGCCGCGCAATCGACCGCCTCCACCTTCGCCCATGCCGCGGACAAGTTCACCCAGTCCGCGCTAGGGATCGGGGCGCAGGTTCGCGAGGCCGGCAAGCTCGCCGACGAGGCCAGCGCCGCGGCGCAGGAAGCCCGTGCCAATGTCGATCGCCTGCGCGAATCCTCCGCCGCCATCGGCAATGTCGTCAACCTGATCGCACAGATCGCGCGGCAGACGACGCTGCTCGCGCTCAACTCGACGATCGAGGCCGCACGCGCGGGCGCTGCGGGAAAAGGCTTTGCGGTCGTCGCAACCGAGGTCAAGGCCCTCGCGGTGCAGACGCAAGGGGCGACGGAAGAGATTACGAAGAAGATCGACGCGCTGCAGCGCGACGCCGCCGGCTCCGCCGATGCCGTGCACCGCATTTCGCAGGCGATCGAGGCGATCCGCCCGGTCTTCGAGACCGTCAACGGCGCGGTCGCCGAACAGAACGCCACGACCAGCGAAGTCTCCGGCAACGCCGCCAGCGCCTCGGAGTTCATCGTCTCGGTCGGCGAGAGCGCAGCCGAGATCGATGCCGCGACCAAGGCGGCCGAGAGCCATGGCGAGAACGTCGCCAGTGCCGGCAAGGCCGTCACCACCTTCGCACAGAAGCTGAAATCGCGCTGCGCCGTGCTGCTCCGCCAGAGCGAGCATGACGACCGCCGCAAGACCGAACGGCTGCCCTGCCATCTGAAGCTCGAAACCGCGCGCGGCGTGATGCCGGTCTATGAAATCTCGATGGAGGGCGTGCTGATCGGTGGCGCGGATGCGGGCCGGCTTGCACCGCAAGCGATGATCGAAGGCACCCTCGAAGCCGTCGGCGCCTGCCGCCTGCGCGTGATCGAGCAATCCAAGGCCGGGGCCCGCGCGCAATTCGTCGGTCCCAATGCCGAGCTCAGCGAAAAGATCGAGGACAGGCTCTGGGCGATCCACGAAGAGAACACGGAGTTCGTCACCCGCGCCATGGAAGCGGGCAACGCGCTGACCAAGATCTTCGAGCAGGCCCTTGCCCGCGGCGAAGTGGGGATCGACGATCTCTTCGACACCGACTACGCCGAAATCGCCGGAACCAATCCGCAGCAATACCGCACGAAATATCTCGACTGGGCCGACCGCGCGCTGCCGCCGTTCCAGGAGGTCTTTCTGGCCAAGGACCAGCGCATGGCGTTCTGCGCCATGGTCGACCGCAACGGCTTCCTGCCGGTGCACAACAAGATCTATTCGCACCCGCAGCGACCGGGCGACGTCGCCTGGAACACAGCCAATAGTCGCAACCGCAGGATATTCAACGATCCGGCGGGGTTGGCGGCCGCACGCAACCTGCGCTCGTACCTGGTGCAGAGCTATGCGCGCGACATGGGCAACGGGAATACGGTGATGATGCGCGAGATCGACGTTCCGATCCGCGTGCAGGGCCGGCACTGGGGTGGATTCCGCACGGCCTACAAGCTCTAGAGCCTGGCCCGAAAAAATGTCCCGCAGTCTTTCGAGCGGAATCGAGAAACAGGGCGCGAATTGCGCCTGAGTGCACGCTCAGGCAAGACGCCGGCCGCGAATCATCCTTTTAAACTGAATTGGAATGGGAATGCCGCCGTGAGCCGGGTTGCGGCTCTGACTGGAGGACTCATCGAATATGTCCGTCGTACAACTTGCAGTCATGGACACCGGCTCCAATCGCACGCTGGCCGAGCGGCTGATCGATCAGCTTGCCGATCGCATTGGCGGCCTCGGCGTGGAACTCGCCGATATCGCCGGCAACGTCCAGGAAGTCGCAAACCGCGTCGCCAACCAGTCGGAACGGTTCCACCATCTTCAGAAGACCGCCGAGACGATGGTCTCGGCCAACCACGATATCGCCAACGCCTCGCAGGCCGTGCAAACCACCACGTCCGCGGCGGTCGGTGAGATCGCGCAATCACGCAGCGCCGTCGACACCGCGGTCAGCCACATCTCCGAGCTCGTCGCAGCGGTGGAGCGCATCGAGGCGCGCCTCAGTGCCGTCGGCTCGGCGCTGGCGCAGGTCGCGAAAGTCTCCGGCTCGATCGAGGCGATCGCGAAGCAGACCAATCTGCTGGCGCTGAACGCAACCATCGAAGCCGCCCGCGCCGGCAACGCCGGCCGCGGCTTTGCGGTGGTCGCAAGCGAGGTGAAGAACCTCGCGGAAGCCACCCGCCAGGCCACGCACCAGATCTCCGACACCGTGCGCGATCTCGACGGCCAGATCGAAGGCCTGATCGGCGAGAGCAGCGACGCTTCGCAGCGCGCGAAGACCGCAGGCGAAGGCGCCCAGCAGATCTCCGGCATCATCTCGCGGGTCCAGCAGGGCTTCGCCTCCGTGGAGGCGGAGATCGGCAGCGTCACGCGCGCGGCGACCTCCAATCTCGGACATTGCGACACCGTCATCAGCGAGCTGAACGAACTCGCCAAGGGCGTCGACCTCTCCTCGCGCGATCTCAAGAGCGCCGACCAGCGCGTGACCAAGCTGCTCGACACCTCCGAAGGCCTGATCGCGCTGATCGCCGACAGCGGCGTGGAAACATCCGACGCACCGCTGATCCGGGTCGTCGTCGAGACCGCGAAGCGGATCTCGACCGAATTCGAGGCCGCGATCGATCGCGGCGACATCACGCTCGACCAGCTCATGGACGAGACGTATCGCGAAATTCCCGGCACCGATCCAAAGCAGTACCTCACCAACTACGTCGACTTCACCGACCGCCTGCTGCCGGCGATCCAGGATCCGATCCAGAAATCCGATCCCCGCATCGTGTTCTGCGTCGCCTGGGCCAAGGGCGGCTATCTGCCGACCCACAACCCCAACTACCGCCTGCCGCAGGGCAAGGACTCGGTCTGGAACAACGCCAATTGCCGCAACCGCCGCCTGTTCACCGATCGCGCAGTGAAGAAGGTCGCGGCGAACACCAAGCCGTTCCTGCTCCAGACCTATCGCCGTGACATGGGCGGCGGACAGTTCGTGCTGATGAAGGACCTGTCCTCGCCGATCGTGATCCGCGGCAAGCACTGGGGCGCCTTCCGGATGGGTTTCCGGCAGAGCTGACGCGCGTCGCGACGGCGTTCCGGGGCTCCCCAAAACAAAAAACTCGAAAACAACCCCATGCACAGTAGCCGGGGCGTGCGAAATCAATGGCTTACAGTCGGCTGAAATTGAGCTGGCTGGTTGCCATGGAAAAGGTGCGCTCCCTCTCCCGCTTGCGGGGGAGGGCTGGGGTTGGGGGTGTCTCCACAACGAACACTCCCAATGTGGAGAAAGCCCTCCCCCGGCGCTTCGCGCCGACCTCTCCCGCAAGCGGGAGAGGTTAAGCGAGCCCGCGGCTCGACCGATTCAACAAACAGTCATTCTGCTCCACACGCCTGATGACGCCGACGCTCCGTCGGGCAAAACAGGAGAATAATGTCGTCATCGCGCAACTCTCCGGCCGCCAGCCGTTGCGATTGATCCCGTGCGCGCCGCCGCACGGCTCTCCCAATCACCCGACTTTCCCAATCGCACGACTTTCGTCATCGCATGATTTTGCGCATCCGCACGACAATCTGCGGCGATCGACGATCGCGCGCGCCGAAAATGCGTCAAAACATGACGATTATCATATCAATTAGCCCAAAACGCTGGCAGCGAGCGCCGCACAAATTCGTGAACGTCATGGGCTGACGCGTCAGCAGCGCAAATATGCATTGCCGGAGATTGCGACGCTTCATCGTTTCGTATCGGTATGATTATTGTCGCGCGCGAATTCGCTGACTAGATCGCCGCAAGCGATCGAGCGAGCAAGGGGATGCATATGGCAACTGTTCTCACCATCAACGGCGAAACGAAATCGTTCGATGCGCCGCCTGAAATGCCGCTGCTGTGGGTGCTGCGCGACATCCTCGGAATGACCGGCACCAAGTTCGGCTGCGGCATCGCGCAATGCGGCGCCTGCACGGTGCATGTCGACGGCAAGGCGGTGCGCTCCTGCGTCCTGCCGGTCAGCGCGGTCGAGAACCGCGCCATCACCACGATCGAACATGTCGGCAGCACGCCTGCGGGCGCGAAGGTGCAGAAGGCCTGGCTCGACCTCGAAGTGATCCAGTGCGGCTATTGCCAGTCCGGCCAGATCATGTCGGCCGCCGCATTGCTGGCAGCTACGCCCAATCCTGACGATTCCGATATCGACGCCGCGATGGCCGGCAACATCTGCCGCTGCGGCACCTATGTCCGCATCCGCGAGGCCGTCAAGCAGGCCGCCAACGGCCGCCAGTCCTGAGGTTCGCCATGAATGCACATGACAGCGTCTCCCGCCGCGCGCTGCTGACCGGCGGTCTCGCCACCGGTTTCCTGCTCGCCTTCCATCTGCCGCTGCGCGCCGCCGTCAACGAACCGGTGCAGCCGCGCGATGCGACCGAGGGCAAGTTCGCGCCCAATGCCTTCATCCGCATCGACGAGACCGGCCACACCGTGCTGATGATGCCGCAGGTCGAGATGGGCCAGGGCACCTACACCTCGATCTCCGCCGTGCTCGCCGAGGAGCTTGATGCCGACTGGAGCAGGGTCGAGGTGCAACATGCTCCGCCGAACGACAAGCTCTACGGCAATCCGACCTTCGGCCTGCAGGTCACCGGCAACTCCAACTCGATCCGGGCTTGGTGGCTGCCGCTGCGCAAGGCTGGTGCCACCGCCCGCGCGATGCTGGTGCAGGCCGCGGCCGCCCAATGGGGCGTCGAGCCCGCGAGCTGCACGGCATCGAAGGGCGAGGTCGCGCATGAAGCGAGCGGCCGCAAGCTCGCTTACGGCGCGCTGGCGCTCGCTGCGCAAGGCCAGACCCCGCCGAAGGATGTTGCGCTGAAGGACCCCAAGGACTTCGTCATCATCGGCCAGCCGCTGAAGCGGCTCGACACGCCCGACAAGGTCAACGGCAAGGCCGTCTACGGCATCGACGCGATCCTGCCCGGCATGAAGTTCGCGACCGTCGCCGCCTGCCCCGTGTTCGGCGGCAAGGTCGGCAAGGTCGACGACAGCGCCGCGGTGAAGCTCCCCGGCGTGCGCAAGGTCGTGGTGCTCGACGACATGGTCGCCGTGATCGGCGATCACATGTGGGCGGCCAAGAAGGGCCTCGAAGCGCTCAAGATCGAGTGGAACGAGGGACCCAACGCTGCGATCACCACGAAGGATGTCTGGGACGATCTGCGCAAGGCCAGCCAGAAGGACGGCGCGGTCGCCAAATCCGACGGCGACATCGCCAAGGCGCTGGCGAGCGGCGACAAGTTCGAGGCGGCTTACGAGCTGCCGTTCCTGGCGCATGCCTCGATGGAGCCGATCAACGCCACCGTCCATGTCAAACCCGATTCCTGCGAGATCTGGACCGGCACGCAGATCATGACGCGCGTGCAGTCGGAGGCGGCGAAGGCCGCTGGGCTTCCGGTCGACAAGGTCATCGTCAACAATCATCTGCTCGGCGGCGGTTTCGGCCGCAAGCTCGAGCCCGACATGGTGATCGCGGCGGTGAAGATCGCAAAACAGGTCGACTACCCCGTGAAGGTGGTGTGGACCCGCGAGGAGGACATCCAGCACGATGTCTATCGTCCGGTCTATCGCGACCAGATCACGGCGTCGCTGGTCGACGGCAAGGTCGCGGGGTGGAAGTACAAGGTCGCCGGCTCCGCGGTTCTGGCGCGCTGGTTGCCGCCGGCGTTCCAGAAGGGCATCGACATCGACGCGATCGATGCCGCGGTCGATGCGCCCTACGACTTCGCCAATTTCCACGTCGAATATGTCCGCGCCGAACCGCTGTCGGTGCCGACAGGCTTCTGGCGCGGCGTCGGCCCCAACAACAACGTGTTCGCGGTCGAATGCGCGATGGACGAGCTCGCGCGCAAGGCGGGCAAGGACCCGATCGAGTTCCGAAAGTCCATGCTGACCAAGAACCCGCGCATGCTCGCGGTGCTGGGCCAGGTCGCGGAGGAATCCGACTGGGGCGAGCCGCTGCCTCCGCGCGTCGGCCGCGGCGTCTGCGTGCAGCCGTCATTCGCGAGCTTCATCGCGACCGTGGTGGAGGCCGAGATCGACGATATCGGCGAGATCGTGCTCCGCCGCATCACCTCGGTGGTCGACACCGGCATTGCAGTCAACCCCGACACGGTGAAGGCGCAGATCGAGGGCGGGCTGATCTTCGGCCTCACCGCCGCGCTCTATGGCGAGATCACCATCGACAAGGGCCGCGTGCAGCAATCGAACTTCCATGACTACCGCATGATGCGCATCAACGAGACGCCGAAGATCGACGTGATCGTCGTCAAGAGCGGCGAGGCGCCCGGCGGCATCGGCGAGGCCGGCGTCAACGCCGGGCCGCCGGCGCTGCGCAACGCGATTCTTGCCGCAACCGGCGTGGCGCTGCGGCGCCTGCCCATTGACCGAAAACTGCTGGCTGCGGGGAAGAAGGCATGAGCGGCAAGATGCGTATCCTCACAAGCGTCGCTGCGATCGCCATCGTCGCAGCAGGGCTCGGCGTCTGGATCATTCGCGGGCCCGGTCCGCTCGACTTCGCCGGCGGCACGAAGGTGGCGCTGGCGGATTATCGCGCCGGCAAGCCGACCGGCGTGCCCGCCAAGCTGGAGAAGGCAAGCCTGGTCGAGCGCGGCGAATATCTCGCCAAGGCGGCGGACTGCATGGTCTGCCACACCAAGCCGGGCGAGAAGGACTATTCCGGCGGGCTCGCGTTCAAGCTGCCGTTCGGCACGCTCTATTCCACCAACATCACGCCGGACAAGGACACCGGCATCGGCAATTACAGCGACCAGGAATTTCTGAACGCGGTCCAGCACGGCAAGCGTCGCGACGGCGCGCGGCTCTATCCGGCGATGCCGTACACGTCCTACACGTTCATGACGGATGAGGACGTGCTGGCGGTGAAGGCCTATCTGTTCAGCCTGCCGCCGGTGCGCGCGAAGGCGCCGGACAATACGCTGTCGTTCCCGTTCAACCAGCGTTGGGCGATGATTGCCTGGTCTGCCGTGTTCAATCCGGACACGCGCTTTGCACCCGATACTTCGAAGAGCCCGGATTGGAACAGAGGCGCGTATCTTGTCGAAGCGCTGGCGCATTGCGGCGAATGCCACACCCCGCGCAATCTCGGTTTTGCGCTGGATAACCGCAGGAAGTTCGCCGGCGCGATCACGGCGGGCTGGCGCGCCTTCAACATCTCCTCCGACAAGGCGACGGGTCTTGGCAATTGGAGCGACCAGGATCTGATCTCCTATCTGTCGCTCGGCCATGCGCCGGGCCACGGCTCGGCCTCGGGGCCGATGGGTGAAGCGGTCGACCATAGTTTTAGCCAGTTCGCCCCCGAAGACATCCGCTCCATCGTTGCTTATCTGCGCAGCGTGCCGCCGCAGCCCTCGCCCGATCTGCCCGCGACCACGGCGCCGGTCGCGCCCGCCTCGCACAAGGACGGCGTCACGGCGGACGCACGCGGCAAGAAGGTGTTCGCCAGCGCCTGCGCCAGCTGTCACGGCTGGAGCGGCGAGAGCCCGGTGTCCCCGATGGCAACGCTCACCGGCACCTGGGCCGTCAACGACCCCGCCGCCACCAACGTCGCGCAGATCGTGCTGTCAGGTACGAAGCGGCACACGCCGGATGGCGCACTTTCGATGCCGGCGTTCGGCAATGCGTATACCGACGACGAGATCGCGGCGGTGGCGAACTACGTCACGGCGCGGTTCGGGACGAAGGGCTCGAAGCTGACGGCAAAGGATATCGCGGAGCTGCGGGGGCAGACGGCGGAGTAGGCAGCCGGCGTTACTTGCGGCGAGATTGATGCGCAATCGCGCGCGTCAATCTCGGCCGTCGTCCCGGACAAGCGAAGCGCAGATCCGGGACCCATACCCACAGGGAGTAGTTTGACGATGACTCGGCTGGGAGCTTTGCCCCATATTACTCCCTGGGGTTATGGGTCCCCGCGTTCGCGGGGACGACACCGAGGTTGACGCGGCTCTGCTAACTCAACCAGAACTTCGGCGTCGTCGGCTCCAGCCTTCCGCCGACGCGCACCGGTGCGATCTTGAGCGCGAGGCCCGTTGCATCATCCGTCTCCACCGCGACACCGCTCAGCGTTGCAGCGCCCGCGGCCGGCTCGAATCTCCCCGACGGAATCCCCAAGGTGAACCTGCGCAGCGGCTCTTCCTTCTGCATGCCGATGATGGAATCGTAATCGCCGGTCATGCCGGCATCGGTCATGTAGGCGGTGCCGCCCGACAAGATCTGATGGTCGGCAGTCGGCACATGGGTGTGCGTGCCGACGACGAGGCTGGCGCGGCCGTCGCAGAAGAAGCCGATGCCCTGCTTCTCGCTGCTCGCCTCGCAATGGAAGTCGACGACGACGGCATCGGCGGCAACGCCGAGCGGACAGGCCCCTAACTCGCGCTCCAGCGCGGCGAAGGGATCATCGAACGGGGTCATGAAGACGCGGCCCAAAGCGTTGACGACGAGCGCATGCTTGCCATTCTTGGTCTCGACCAGGGCTGCGCCGCGGCCGGGCGTGCCGCGCGGATAGTTCGCCGGACGCACCAGGCGCTCGGCACGCTCGATGAACACAAGCGCTTCACGCTGGTCCCAGGAATGGTTGCCGAGCGTCACCGCGTCGGCGCCGGCATCGAGAAACTCCTGATAGATCGCTTCCGTGATGCCGAAGCCGCCGGCGGAATTCTCGCCGTTGACGACGACGAAATCGAGCGACCAGTCCTTGACCATGCCGGGCAGATAGTCGGCGATGGCCGTGCGTCCTGCACGGCCGACGACGTCACCCACGAAGAGAATGCGCAACTTCAGAACTCCGGAAATCGAACACGTCCGATTCCGTTAGCACATAATCCAGCGCGACGTCGTGGGATAGTGCCGGAACCGCCTTGATCTCCTGCGCTGCAAAAGCGAGCCCGATGCCGACGATATTCTTGGCCTTGCGCAAATGCGCGAAGGTGAAGTCGTAATGCCCCGCGCCATAGCCGATGCGATGGCCGAGACGGTCGAACGCCGCCAGCGGCGTCAGCATGATATCCGGAATGACTTCGCTTGCGGCTGGCGACGGCTCGGGAATGCCGAGCGGGCCGAGCATCAGGCGATCGTTCGGGTGGAAGATGCGGAAGATCAGCGACTGGCCGCGCGCGGTGACGCAAGGCAGCGCCAGCTTTGCGCCCTCTTCGGCGAGCTTCTTCAGCAGCGGCATCGGATCGATCTCGCTGCGGATCGGCGAATAGCCGGAGACGATGCTGCCGGGCAGAAGCTGGAACGGCAGTCCGCGCTTGGCGAGCTTTGCGGCGGCGGCGCTGCGCTTCTTCTCGCTGAGCGCGTCGCGTGCCGCCAGGGCCTTGGCACGGAGTTCGGCTTTGGAGTTGGGCATGCGCTTTGGTCCCCCACGTCATCACCCGCGAATGCGGACGATCCAGTATTCCAGAGGCGGTGGTGATTCACACAAAGGCCGCGGCGTACTGGATGCTCCGGTCCCCATGCACAATTGCGCACTGGGCAGGGCATGACACCTGTTGAACTGGGCCGCAATCGTTTCAACAAGCACAAACCAAGCAAACAAAAGTGCGAAGCCGCGTACGCCGTTGAAGCACTCGATCCCGGAGTTCCCTACGAAAGTAGGTGGGCACCATATGTCCGGGCCCACGGGCCCGGCCAGGGACAGTTCCCTAAAGGATCGATAAGGCCCCGGGGATATATGGCTCCTGACGCGCGTCGCAGCCTCGCCCGCGCAATGTAACAACGATACTGACGAATCGCCAGCCCGACGAGCAGCCTCGCTTCCGCCGCGCGCTTCTTACCCTCCCTGGAGGGGGAGGTCGGCTCACATTGAGCGCAGCGAAATGTGAGACGGGGTGGGGTGACGGTCCCTCCACCCTCCAACAGTGTTCGTGTGGAGAGATCACCCCACCCCGCTCGCGCTGCGCGCGATCGACCCACGGGCGAGCTTCGCTCGTCCCGGACCCTCCAGGGGAGGGTACGCGCGCGGACACATTGAGCGAACCAGCTGCGATCCGCGGACGCTACCCGATCGCAATCCCATTGCCGACGGTCCGGTTCAGGACCTGGGTCGACTTCTCGATGCGTTCGGCCGCAGCGTTCAGGGCATTCACCACGGCGGTCTGCGTCATCCGGGCGCGCTCGACGGCGGCGTTGCGGAAGTCCCTGAGCTCGGTCAGCTCCTGCTCCATGGTGCGGACACGGTTGCCGGCATCGACAAGCTCGTCGCAGACGGTCAGCGCCGCCATCACGGTGAGGCGCGCATCGCCGATCTCGCCGAATTTTCCGCGCAGCGACTGGATCCGCGTCTCCAAGCTTTCCGCGAGCTTGAGCAGCCGCACCTCCTGGCCCTCCTCGCAGGCCATGCGGTATTGCCGGCCATTGATGGTGACGTTGATGTGGCTCATCCGTCCTCTCCGGTATCGAGCACCGAGCGTATCGTGACGATCGCGGAATCCAGCCGGTCGGAAATCTCGCGATTGGTGCGCTCGAGCTTGCGCGCCTTCACCAGCGCGCCGTCGAGCTCGTCGGCGAGCCGCGAGCGATCCGCGCCCAGTGCCTGGATTCGTGCCGCAAGCTCGTTCTCGTCGCGATCAGCATCGCGCCGCCGCTCGACCGCGCTTTCGAGCGCGTCGAGCGCCGCCATCAGCCTGCGGGTCGCGATCTCGATCTCGACCGCGGAGGACTCCGTCATGGCGGCACTGTTGGACACGCGATCGTTCATGTAGTCAGCGGCGGAACCTGTGGCCTTTGCCCAGTGGCCTTTTCCTGGGGCGTGCCGTCCGGCAAAAGACTCGGTTCGGCAAGCGGTTAGAAGCAGAAATTTACGTGGCAAGCTAGCCAAGCGCAACGCCGCCGCGAAACTATGCACTGCTAGATCAGGAGCGATCATCCCGATCCATGGGTTCCTGCCGGCGCGATCAGCTCCGAAACGGAGCCCCCCTTCGAAGCGTGCCGCAGGCAACTTTTACGGCCGAATCGGCGTTTGACTGCCTTGGACTCCCGGAACCGAGGTGCTATCCCAGCCCCGACCTTCAGTGGCCGCCAGGCTCCTCCCGCGCGGGCGTACACCGCCTCCAAGCGCCTCATTTCAGACGGATTTCAGACATGACGCAGGTCGATCACACCCGTATGGCCAACGCGATCCGCGGCCTTTCGATGGACGCCGTCGAGAAGGCGAAATCGGGTCATCCCGGCCTGCCGATGGGTGCCGCCGACATCGCCACGGTGCTGTTCACGCAATTCCTGAAATTCGACGCCACCGCGCCCACCTGGCCCGACCGCGACCGCTTCGTGCTCTCGGCCGGCCACGGTTCGATGCTGCTCTATTCGCTGCTTTATTTGACCGGCAACTCCGAGATGACGCTGGACCAGATCAAGCAGTTCCGCCAGGTCGACTCGCTCACCCCGGGACACCCCGAGAACTTCCGTACCAACGGCATCGAGACCACGACCGGCCCGCTCGGCCAGGGCATCTCGACCGCGGTCGGCATGGCGCTCGCCGAGAAGATGCTTGCCGCCGAATTCGGCAAGAAGATCGTCGATCACCATACCTATGTGCTCGCCTCCGACGGCGACCTGATGGAAGGCGTGTCGCAGGAAGCGATCGCGATGGCCGGGCACTGGAAGCTCAACAAGATGATCGTGCTCTACGACGACAACGGCATCTCGATCGACGGCCCGACCTCGATCTCCGATTCCGTCGACCAGGTGAAGCGCTTCAAGTCGGCGGGCTGGGCCGCCGAGAAGATCGACGGCCACGATCAGGCGGCGATTGCCGACGCCATCACGCGCGCGAAGAAATCCAACAAGCCGACGCTGATCGCCTGCCGCACCACCATCGGTTTCGGCGCCCCGCACAAGGCCGGGACGTCGAAGGTGCATGGCGAGGCGTTGGGGGCTGAGGAGCTCAAGGCCGCCAAGGAAAATCTCGGCATCTCGCTCGAGCCGTTCGCGGTCGCCGACGACGCGCTGAAGGCGTGGCGTGCAGCCGGCAGCCGCGGCGCTGCGGCGCGCCGGGAATGGGAGGGCCGGCTCGGTGAGCTCGGCAGCCGCAAGCGCGCAGAATTCGAGCGCCGCCTGCGCCACGAGCGTCCCGCCGCGCTCGCAAAGGCCGTGCGCGCATACAAGAAGGAATTGCTGGAAAAGCCGATGACCGCGGCGACCCGCAAATCCTCGGAAGCCGTGATCGAAGTCATCGCCGGCGCGATGCCGATGGAATTCCTCGCCGGCTCGGCCGACCTCACCGGCTCCAACAACAACAAGGCGAAGTCGGCGACCGCGTTCTCGGCCAAGACGCCGAAGGGCCGCTTCATCCATTACGGCATCCGCGAGCACGGCATGGCCGCGGCGATGAACGGCATCTTCCTGCACGGCGGCTTCGCGCCGAACGGCGCGACCTTCCTGGTGTTCACCGACTACGCTCGTCCTGCGATGCGCCTTGCCGCGCTGATGGGCTCCGGCGTCGTCTATGTGATGACGCACGATTCCATCGGCCTCGGCGAAGACGGCCCGACCCATCAGCCGGTCGAGCATCTCGCCGCACTTCGCGCCATTCCGAACATGCGCGTGTTCCGCCCGTGCGACGCCATGGAGGTCGCCGAGTGCTGGGAGCTCGCGCTCAATCGCGTGGACGGACCGACAGTGTTGGCGCTGACGCGCCAGAATCTGCCGCAGCTCCGGACCACCGCGCCGAACGACAATCCCTGCGCACAGGGTGCCTACGAGCTGGTCGCCGCCCAGGGCGAAGCCAAGGTGACGCTGTTCGCCTCCGGCTCCGAGGTCGAGATCGCGGTCGCCGCCCAGAAGCAGCTCGCGGAACGCGGCATCGCGTCGCGCGTTGTCTCCGTTCCCTCGCTCGAGCTGTTGTTAGCGCAACCAGAGGCCAAGCGCGCCGCGATCATCGGCAATGCGCCGGTCAAGATTGCGATCGAGGCCGCCGTGCGCTGGGGCTGGGATGCCGTGATCGGCCAGGATGGCGAATTTATCGGCATGCATTCGTTCGGCGAAAGCGGCCCTGCAAAGGAGCTTTACAAGCATTTCGGCATTACCGCCGAGGCTGCAGTTAACGCTGTGCTGAAGCGCGTTAGCTGAGAGTTGAGCTTGCCGCAAAAAAGGACTACCTAGTCTTCCATATGATCAAGCACCGCCCGGCCGAACCGGGCGCCCGCCCCTAAAAAACCCTCGCAGGCGCGCAAAGCGCGTTGTGCGGGATGACAACGGTCATTGAAGGAGACGAAACATGGCAGTCCGCGTTGGAATTAACGGTTTTGGCCGCATCGGCCGCAACATCCTGCGGGCTATCGCCGAGTCCGGCCGCAAGGACATCGAGGTCGTCGGCATCAATGATCTCGGTCCGGTCGAGACCAACGCCCATCTGCTCCGCTTCGACAGCGTCCATGGCCGTTTCCCCGGCACCGTCACCGTCGACGGCGATACGATCAATCTCGGCAGCGGCAAGATCAAGGTGACCGCCGAGCGCGATCCCTCGAAGCTGCCGTGGAAGGATCTCGGCGTCGACATCGCGATGGAATGCACCGGCATCTTCACCTCGAAGGACAAGGCGTCCGCGCATCTGACCGCCGGCGCCAAGCGCGTGCTGGTCTCCGCGCCCGCCGACGGCGCCGACGCCACCATCGTCTACGGCGTCAACCATGAGACGCTGACCAAGGAGCACCTGGTCATCTCCAACGGCTCCTGCACCACCAACTGCCTGGCGCCGGTTGCCAAGGTGCTGAACGATCTCGTCGGCATCGAGACCGGCTTCATGACCACGATCCACGCCTATACCGGCGACCAGCCGACGCTCGATACGATGCATAAGGATCTCTATCGCGGCCGCGCGGCTGCGATGTCGATGATCCCGACCTCGACCGGTGCTGCGAAGGCGATCGGCCTCGTGCTGCCGGAGCTCAAGGGCAAGCTCGACGGCGTCGCGATCCGCGTGCCGACCCCGAACGTCTCGGTCGTCGACCTCAAGATCGTCGCCAAGCGCGCCACCGACGCCAAGGAGATCAACGCGGCGATGAAGCGCGCCAGCGAGCAGCAGCTCAAGGGCATCCTCGGCTACACCAATGCGCCGAACGTCTCGATCGACTTCAACCACGACCCGCATTCCTCGACCTTCCACGAGGACCAGACCAAGGTGCAGAACGGCACGCTGGTGCGCGTGATGTCCTGGTACGACAATGAGTGGGGCTTCTCGAACCGCATGGCGGACACCGCCGCTGCGATCGCGAAGGTGATCTAACTCCGCTCTCGTGTCCCGGGCGCGGTGCAGCGTGAAACGCTGCATCGTAGATCCGGGACCCATGTCCCTCCAGCGTAGGTCCCGGTTCTGCAGCGCACCGCTCCGCGGCCAGCGCAGCGCCCGGGACAAGAGAGTGTCCCGATGTCCGCCAAATTCCGTACCCTCGACGACGTCGACGTGAAGGGCAAGCGCGTGCTGCTGCGCGTCGATCTCAACGTGCCCATGGACAATGGCCGCGTCAGCGACACGACCCGGATCGAGCGCGTCGCGCCGACCATCACCGAAATCTCGGACAAGGGCGGCAAGGTCATCCTGCTCGCGCATTTCGGCCGGCCGAAGGGGCGAGACGCCAAGGACTCGCTCAAGCCCGTCGCTGAAGCGGTGTCGAAGGTGGTGAAAAAGCCGGTCGCCTTCGCCGACGACTGCATCGGCGAGCCCGCGGCCAAGGCCGTCGCCAGCCTGAACGACGGCGACATCCTCTGTCTGGAAAATACCCGCTTCCACAAGGAAGAGGAAAAGAACGATCCGGCCTTCGTCGCGGAGCTGGCAAAGCTCGGCGACATCTGGGTCAATGACGCGTTCTCGGCGGCGCACCGCGCCCACGCCACGACCGAAGGCCTCGGCCACAAGCTGCCGGCCTATGCCGGCCGCACCATGCAGGCCGAGCTCGATGCGCTGGAGAAGGCACTGGGCTCGCCGACCAAGCCTGTCATCGCGATCATCGGCGGCGCAAAAGTCTCGACCAAGATCGACCTGCTCGAAAACCTCGTCAGCAAGGTCGATGCGCTCGTGATCGGCGGCGGCATGGCCAACACCTTCCTGCACGCCCAGGGCGTCGCGGTCGGCAAGTCGCTGGCCGAGAAGGATCTTAGCGCCACCGCGCTGCGCATCATGGAGAAGGCGGAAGCGGCCAACTGCGCCATCATCCTCCCCGTCGACGCCACCGTTGCCTATCATTTCGCTGCCAACGCGCCCTCGCACGCCTATGGGCTCGATGCGATCCCGGCCGACGGCATGATCCTCGACGTCGGCCCGCAATCGATCGCCCGCGTCCACGCCGCGATCGACGATGCGGCAACCTTGGTCTGGAACGGACCGCTCGGCGCCTTCGAGATGCAGCCGTTCGACCGCGGCACGGTCGCGGCCGCCAGGCACGCCGCCGAGCGCACCAAGGCCAAGAAGCTGATCTCGATCGCAGGCGGCGGCGACACCGTCGCGGCGCTCAACCAGGCCCATGTGGCCGGTGACTTCACCTATGTCTCGACCGCCGGTGGCGCGTTCCTCGAATGGATGGAAGGCAAGCCCCTGCCCGGCGTCGAGGTTTTGCGCGTCAAGTAAGCCAGATCGGCGAGTAATCAGCGGCCCCGCAAGGCCCCAACGGGAGAAAAAGACAGATGGCTCGGATCACGTTACGTCAATTGCTCGACCACGCGGCGGAGAACGATTACGGCGTACCGGCCTTCAACATCAACAATATGGAGCAGGCGCTGGCGATCATGGACGCGGCCAACCAGGTCGACGCGCCCGTCATCATCCAGGCCTCGCGCGGTGCGCGCTCCTACGCCAACGACGTCATGCTCAAGCACATGATGGACGCGGTGACCGAGATCTATCCGCACATCCCGGTCTGCGTGCATCTCGACCACGGCAACGAGCCGGCGACCTGCATGACCGCGATCCAGGCCGGCTTTACCTCGGTGATGATGGACGGCTCGCTCAAGGCCGACGGCAAGACCCCCGGCGATTGGGGCTACAATGTCGGCGTCACCAAGACCGTGACCGACATGGCCCATCTCGGCGGCATCTCGGTGGAAGGCGAACTCGGCGTGCTCGGCTCGCTCGAAACCGGCATGGGCGACAAGGAAGACGGCCACGGCGCCGAGGGCAAGCTCAGCCACGACCAGCTCCTGACCAATCCGGACGAGGCCGTGAAGTTCGTCCAAGAGACCAGGGTCGACGCGCTCGCGATCGCGATGGGGACCTCGCACGGCGCCTACAAGTTCACCCGCAAGCCGGACGGCGACATTCTCGCCATGAACGTGATCGAGGAGATCCACCGCAAGCTGCCGAACACGCATCTGGTGATGCACGGCTCCTCCTCGGTGCCGCAGGACCTGCAGGAGATCATCAACGCCAATGGCGGCAAGATGAAGCCGACCTGGGGCGTGCCTGTGTCCGAGATCCAGCGCGGCATCAAGAACGGCGTGCGCAAGATCAACATCGACACCGACAACCGCATGGCCATGACCGGCCAGATCCGGAAAGTGCTCAAGGACAATCCGGAAGAATTCGATCCGCGCAAGTACCTGAAGCCCGCGATGGAGGCGATGACCAAGCTGTGCAAGCAGCGCCTCCAGGAGTTCAACACCGCAGGCCAGGCCTCCAAGATCAAGAAGGTCCTGACCACCGCCGAGATGGCCAAGCGCTACGCCAAGGGCGAGCTGGACCCGAAGGTAGCGTAAGGGCCGCAAACGCTCTCTCGTCCCCCTCGCCCCGCTCTTGCGGGGAGAGGGCGGGGTGAGGGGCTGTTTCCGCGTAATTGGTGACAAATGGACTCGCCGAGAGTCCCCCTCACCCGCCGCGCTGGTGCGCGTCGGCCTCTCCCCGCAAGCGGGGAGAGGCGAAGAACCCAGCCTCCCCCCTTTACCCTGCGACGAACGTTAACTCGGCAATTGCCCGAGAACGGTCTATTTTCACGGGCAAGGGCAGAATCGTTTTGGGAGGACCTCTCGATGAATCTGACTGAGCTCAACAGGATCGCGACCGCCATGGTCGTATCAGGCAAGGGTATCCTCGCCGCCGACGAATCCTCCGGCACCATCAAGAAGCGCTTTGACGCGATCGGCGTGGACTCGACCGAAGACAACCGCCGCGACTATCGCGAGATGCTGTTCCGCTCCAGGGAGGCCATGAGCCAGTATATTTCCGGCGTGATCCTCTATGACGAGACGATCTGGCAGGATGCCAAGGACGGCACGCCGCTGATCAGGCTGATCGAGCAGAGTGGTGCCATTCCCGGCATCAAGGTCGACGAGGGGACGCAAGCCCTGCCGATGTGCCCGGGCGAACTGGTCACCGTCGGGCTCGACAAGCTCGCCGAACGGCTGAAGAAATATTATGAGCGCGGCGCGCGCTTTGCCAAATGGCGCGCTGTGATCGACATTGGCAGCGGCATCCCCTCGATGACCGCGATCAGCGTCAACGCCCATGCACTCGCGCGCTATGCCGCGCTGTGCCAGGCCGCGCAGATCGTGCCGATCGTCGAGCCCGAGGTGCTGATGGACGGCGATCACGACATCGACCGCTGCTATGAGGTAACGACCCGCGTGCTCAACAAGACGTTCCAGGAATTGCGCGTGCAGCGCGTCGCTCTCGAAGGCATGGTGCTGAAACCCAACATGGCGATATCAGGCAAGAAATGCGCAAAGCAGGCCTCCGTCGAGGAGGTCGCCGAGAAGACGATCCGGCTGCTCAGGGCCTGCGTGCCCGCGGCCGTGCCCGGCATCGCCTTCCTCTCCGGCGGCCAGTCCGACGAGGAGGCGACCGCGCATCTCAACGCCATGCACAAGCTCGGCCCGCTGCCCTGGGGCCTGACCTTCTCCTACGGCCGCGCCCTGCAGGCCGCGCCGCAGAAAGCCTGGTCCGGCAAGGCCGAGAACGTCGCGGCCGGCCAAACCGCCTTCAGCCATCGCGCGCGAATGAACGGCCTCGCCTCCAAGGGCGAATGGCAAAGTAGCCTGGAAAAGAAGGCAGCCTAGATCTTGTCGAACAAACCGCCTCCGCCGCGCCCGGCGCCGCGCCTCTATCTCGCGACGCCTGTCGTCGATGATCCCGCTTCGCTTGTGGCCGAGCTGCCGGGCCTGCTGGCCGCCGCCGACGTCGCGGCCGTGCTGCTGCGGCTGAAGGAGACCGACCAGCGCACCATGATCTCGCGCATCAAGGCGCTTGCGCCGCCGGCGCAGAAAGCAGGCGCCGCGCTACTCGTCGAGGGCCATGCCGAGCTGGTCGCGCGCGGCGGCGCCGATGGTGCGCACCTGCCCGGCATCGCCGCACTGAAAGAGGCGCTGCCATCGCTCAAGCCCGATCGCATCGCCGGTGTTGGCGGGCTGACGACGCGGCACCATTCCATGGATGCGGGCGAGATGGGCGCGGATTACGTGCTGTTCGGTGAGCCCGATGCGAAAGGCCAGCGTCCTTCGGCGCAAGCCATCGCGGAGCGGCTGGACTGGTGGGCGGAGCTATTCGAGCCACCCTGCGTCGGCTTTGCCATGTCGCTGCAGGAAGCCCACGATTTCGCTGCCAGCGGCGCCGATTTCGTGCTGGTCGGCGACTTCATCTGGGCCGATCCGCGCGAGCCCAAGGCTGCGCTGATTGAGGTCGATGCTGCGATCAAGAAGGCCCATGCGATGGCGCTTGCGGGCCAAGATCCTGCGGGCCAGGAGCACGGCTAGCGCCCGACATGAAGCTCCCCTGCATCACCTTGCTGGCTACGCTGCTGCTCACAGTGCCCGCGGCCGCGCAGCTCCAGATTACCCCGCCGGCGACAACGCCGAGCGCGGCGCCTGAGAAGCAAAAGTCCAAGCCGCACGCGCTCACCAAGAAGAAAGAGGCCGCGCCGGCG
The DNA here is from genome assembly GCF_900114915.1 of Bradyrhizobium sp. Rc3b. Taxonomy (GTDB): domain Bacteria; phylum Pseudomonadota; class Alphaproteobacteria; order Rhizobiales; family Xanthobacteraceae; genus Bradyrhizobium. The sequence continues at coordinate 368,868 of NZ_FOUS01000004.1, read as the reverse complement.
CCCAAGCCTTCCGCCTCACCCAAGCCGTCCCCTTCCCCCAAGCCGGCCGCCACCGTGATCCCGGCGCCGCCGACCGAAAATTCCAACGTCGATCTGGTGTTCGGCGCCTATCAGCGCGGCCAGTACAAGACCGCCTTCGACCTCGCCACTGCCCGCGCGCAAGCCGGCGATCCCAAGGCGATGACCATGCTCGGCGAGCTCTATTCCAATGCCATGGGCATGCGGCGCGACTACGCCAAGGCAGCCGAATGGTACAAGCGCGCGGCCGATGCCGGCGACCGCGAGGCGATGTTCGCGCTCTCCATGCTGCGCATTTCGGGCCGCGGCGGCCCGATCGACAAGAGCGAGGCGGTCAAGCTGATGGCGTCCGCCGCCAAGCTCGGCGAGCCCAGGGCGGCCTATAACCTCGCTCTGCTCTATCTCGACGGCCAGACCCTGCCGCAGGACGTGAAGCGCTCCGCCGAGCTGCTGCGCCAGGCCGCCGATGCAGGCCTGCCCGAGGCGCAATACGCGCTGGCGACCTTCTACAAGGAAGGCACCGGCGTGCCGAAGGACCCGGAACGCTCGGTGCGGCTGCTCCAGGCCGCCTCCCTCGCCGACAATGTCGACGCCGAGGTCGAATATGCCATCGCCATGTTCAACGGCACCGGCACGCCGAAGAACCAGCCGGCTGCCGTCGCCCTGCTCCGCAAGGCCTCCCGCCAGGGCAGCGCGATCGCGCAGAACCGGCTGGCGTGGGTGCTGATCAACGGCGTGGGCACGTCCGTAGACAAGGTCGAGGGCTTCAAATGGCACCTGGTGGCCAAAACCGCCGGCAAAGGAGACCCGGAGCTCGACAAGCAATTATCCGACCTGCCGGCCGAGGACCGGGCCAAGGCGGAGGCCGCCGCCAGAAAATGGCTCGGGACCAAATGACTTGACGCAATGACTTGACCTGAGGGCCCTTGCAGGGCACCCAGTCCCCCAAACAGGCGTGATTTCCCGCCATTTCCCCCGATCAAGACCAGAGCTCATGCTGTATTCCGCCACTATCAACGTCATGGTCAAAGCCGCGCGCCGCGCCGGCCGCAGCCTCAAGCGCGATCTCGGCGAGATCGAGCATCTCCAGGTCTCGCTGAAGGGGCCAGCCAATTTCGTTTCGCTCGCCGACAAGCGCGCCGAGGAGATCCTCTACCAGGACCTCGCCAAGGCGCGGCCCGGCTACGGCTTCATCGGCGAGGAGGGCGGCACGCGCGAGGGCTCCGACAAGAGCCACACCTGGATCGTCGACCCGCTCGACGGCACCACCAACTTCCTGCACGGCATCCCGCAATTCGCGATCTCGATCGGCCTCGTGCGCGAGGGCACGATCATCGCGGGCGTGATCTACAATCCCGCCAATGACGAGCTCTACATCGCCGAGCGCGGCAAGGGCGTCTTCCTCAACGACCAGCGCCTGCGCGTCGCCGGCCGCCGCCAGCTCAACGAATGCGTGGTGGCCTGCGGCCTGCCCCACATCGGCCGCGGCGATCACGAGGAATTCCGCCGCGAGATGACCGCGATCCAGGACCGCGTCGCAGGCCTGCGCCGTTTCGGCGCCGCCTCCCTCGACCTCGCCTTCGTCGCCGCCGGCCGCCTCGACGGCTATTGGGAGCGCAATCTGCAATCCTGGGACATCGCCGCCGGCATGCTGATGGTGCGCGAAGCGGGCGGCACGGTGAGTGACATCAACACGCCCGGCGATGCGCTGGTGACCGGGGATGTGGTGTGCGGGAATGAGTACGTGCACGGGGAATTGGTGAAGATTTTGCGGAAGCCGGCGTAGCAGTCGACGCCTCGATCTGCCGCGGTTAGGAATCGTCGTCTTCCGACTCGTCGTCTTCCGATTCAGCGTCGCGATATTCGCCACCGAGCGTCAGGCCCTCGATCGCCGTGGCGCCTTTCGCCTTGATGACACGGCGAAGCGGGACAGAGCTCTCGCTTCGCAAGGCCTCCATCAGCTGCTCCGAATGGGTGACGATCCAGATGTCGGCGCGGCGCGATGCCTTGGCGATCAGACGGGCCAATGGTGCCAGCAAAGATGGATGCAGGCTGGTCTCGGGTTCGTTCAGCGCGATGAACGGCGGAAGCCGGTAGCCCATGAATACCGCGAGCAGGCAGATGTATTTCAGCGTCCCATCGGACAGTTCATGAGCCCTGAACGGCCGGGGCATATCCTCGAGCTGCAGATCGAATTCGCACAAGCCGCCCTGCTCCCATGCGCGGAGCTCAGCGCCCGGGAATGCGTCCTGAATGGCTTCATGCAGGTCGGTCGCGTCGCCTCGAATGGTATAGAGGGTCGCCAGGGCAGCCGCGAGGTCGCTGCCATCAGCGCTCAGCGAGGGCGTCGTGATCGCCAGACAGGGCTTTCGTATCGGTGACGCCGGATCGGTGCGAAAGTCGTGATAGAAACGCCAACCCAGCATCGCGTTTCTGATCAGATCGATTTCGGGACATTCCTTGCCGTCAGAAAAGCCCGCGAGCGCCGGCTCCGACGGCAGCACCGCATCCTTGTGGCTGCTCCAAGCGCCGGTCTCGCCGCGGACGCTGACGAGCGAATTCTTCCGCTCCATCAACAGAACCGTGCGCCTGCCCTCCGTCGCCTCGATGCTCTCGGCCTTGATCATCGGCTCGCCGGCGAACGCCGCCGCCACCGGGCTGGGAAATCCGATCTCAATGGAATATTTCAGACGATCGAATCTGGCCGACAATCTTAGTCGTCCATCCTCCCCGCGTTTGCGGATGCCCGACCAGCAGACCGAGTTCAATCCGCCTTCGTCGGCGATCGTCCGCGTGATCACCCCGGTCGCCGCGTCGCGCAACAGCGACAAGGACTTGTAGAGGTTGGATTTGCCGACACCATTCTCGCCCACAAAGACGGACAGGGGATGGATTGGGATGGAGAGCCGTCGGATCGAGCGATAGTTCAAGATCGCGATGTCTGTCAGACGCATCACGTACTTTCAATCGGCGGGCCGTGTGCATTTGAGATGCCGTGCGAATGCACAATCCAGGGATGTAGTCTGGATCGGCGCTCGCGCGAAAGCAAGCCGAACGCCCATTGTCGCGCGGCAGACATCCAAACCTAAAGCAATAAGGACCGATCCGGCGTTCAGTGGCCGGTATGCACCGGCGCCGGCGGGCCGTAAGCTTCGCCCTCCCTCGCCGCCCGCGGCTCCCTGTCCCCAGCCAGCACGCGCTGCACCGAGACGAAGAATACCGGCACCATCAAGAGCGCCAGGATCACCACCGCGATCATGCCGCCCATCACGATGCTGCCGAGCGCCTGCTGGCTGGCGCCGCCGGCGCCGTGGGCGATGGCCATCGGCAGCACGCCGCAGATGAAGGCGAGGCCCGTCATCAGGATGGGGCGGAAGCGCAGGCGGCAGGCCTCGATGGTGGCTTCGACGAGCGGCTTGCCTTCTTTCCGCAGATCCTTCGCGAATTCGATGATCAGGATCGCGTCCTTTGCCGCAAGGCCGATGATGGTGATCAGGCCGACGGTGAAATAGACGTCGTTGGGCAGGCCGCGCAGCATGGCCGCGATCACCGCGCCGACGATGCCGAGCGGCACCGTGAGCAGCACCGCGAGCGGAATGGTCCAGCTCTCGTAGAGCGCCGCGAGGCACAGGAACACCACGAACACCGACAGACCGAGCAGGAACGGCGCCTGCGAGCCCGACAGCTTCTCCTGGAGCGACTGCCCGGTCCATTCGTAGCCGAAGCCGCGCGGCAGACGGCCGGCAAGACGCTCCATCTCGGCGATCGCGTCACCCGAGGTGAAGCCGGGCTTGGCCTCGCCGGAGATGCGCACCGCCGGATAATAGTTGAAGCCTGCGATCTGGGTCGGGCCTCGCGCCCATTCCACCGTGGCAAAGGACGAGAACGGCACCAGCTGGCCGCGGCTGTTCTTGACGTTGTAGTTGAGGATGTCCTCGGTCCGCATGCGGTCGCGGGCGTCGGCCTGCACCACGACGCGCTGCATGCGGCCGCGGTTCGGGAAGTCGTTGATGTAGTTCGACCCGAGATTGGTCGAAATCGTGTTGTTGATGTCCTCGAAGGTGACGCCGAAGGCACCGGCCTTCTCGCGGTCGATCATGAGATTGACCACCCCGGCCTCGGGCAGGCCTTCGACATAGACCTTCTGAAGCACGGGACTGGCGTTGGCTTCCGCGATCAACTGATCGGCGGCGCGCATCAAGGCCGGATAGCCCTTCTGTCCGCGGTCCTGGAGGCGGAACGAGAAGCCCGACGAGTTGCCGAGATTGTCGATCGGAGGCGGCTGCAGCGCGGAGATTTTGGCGTCGCGGATCGACGCCCCCAGATCGCGGTTGATGTCGTTGACGATCGCCGCGGCCGAATCCTTCGGTCCACGCTCCGACCAGTCCTTCAGCGTGATGAAGGCCTGCGCGGTATTCATGCCCTGACCGGAGAAGCTGAAGCCGGTGAGGAAGGTGACATCCTTCACGCCCGGCCGTTCAGCGAGATATTTCTCGACCTTCTCGATCACGGCCTCGGTGCGGGGATAAGAAGAATCCGACGGCGTTTGCACGTCGGTGGTGACGAAGCCCTGGTCGTCGATCGGCAGGAAGCCGCCCGGCAGGCTGACGAAGGCCCAGGACAGGCCGACGAGCAGCGCGACATAGACCAGCATCAGGCGGCCGGTCCGCTTCAGCGAGAAGCCGACGGTGCGGGAATAGCCTTCCTTGCCGCCTTCGAGCACGCGGTTGAACCAGCCGAACACGCCCCGCTTCGCATGACCGTGGCCGGCCGCAACCGGCTTGAGCAAGGTCGCGCACAGCGCCGGCGTCAGCGACAGCGCGAGGAATGCGGAGAAGCCGATCGCCGCGACCATGGTGACCGAGAACTGGCGGTAGATGATGCCGACCGATCCCGGGAAGAACGCCATCGGCACGAACACCGCCATCAGCACCAGCGTGATGCCGATGATGGCGCCCGATATCTGCGACATCGCCTTGCGCGTCGCCTCCTTCGGCGGCAGCCCCTCCTCGCTCATGATGCGCTCGACGTTCTCGACCACGACAATGGCGTCGTCGACGAGGATGCCGACCGCGAGCACCATGCCGAACATCGAGAGCATGTTGATGGAATAGCCGGCGAGCAGCAGCGTGGTGCAGGCGCCCAGAAGCGCCACCGGCACAACGATGGTCGGGATGATGGTGTAGCGGATGTTCTGCAGGAACAGGAACATCACCACGAACACCAGCACCACGGCTTCGACCAGCGTCGTCAGCACCTTCTTGATCGAAGCCTCGACCACCGGCGTGATGTTGTAGGGAATCTCGTAAGTGATATTGGCCGGAAAGAAGCGCGACAGCTCCTTCATCTTCTCTTCGACCGCGCTCGCGGTCGCCAACGCATTGCCGGTCGGCGACATCAACACCGAGAGACCGGCGGTCGGCTTGCCATTCAGGCGCGTGTTGAACTGGTAGCTGAGGCCGCCGACCTCGATGCGCGCAACGTCGCGCAGGCGCACGGTCGAGCCGTCGGCATTGGCGCGCAGGATGATGGCGCCGAATTCATCCGGGGAAGACAGCTGGCCCTTGACCAGCACCAGCGAGGAGGTGCGCTGGCTCGAGGTCGACGGCTCGGCGCCGATGCTGCCCGAGGCAACCTGCGCGTTCTGCGCGGCAATGGCCTTGTTGACGTCGTCGGCGGTGAGCCCATAGCCGACGAGCTTGGCCGGATCGACCCAGACGCGAAGCGAGCGCTCGGTCGAATAGAGCGTGGCGCGGCCGACGCCGGGGATGCGGCGGACTTCACCGAGCACGTTGCGGATCATGAAGTCGCCGAGCCCGACCTCGTCGAGGCTGCCGTCGGTCGAATTCAGCGTGATGATCTGGAGCACCGCGCTCGAGGCTTCCTCGATCAGGATACCCTGCTGAATCACCGCGCGCGGCAGGCGCGCCTCGACCCGCTTGATGCGGTTCTGCACCTCGACCGAGGCCGCGCTGGTATCGGTGCCGGGCACGAAATTGGCGATGATCTCGACCTGGCCGAGCGAGTCGCTGGTCGATTCGAAATTGAGGATGCCGGAGGCGCCGTTGAGCTCCTCCTCGATCAGTCGCGTGACGCTGTTGTAGAGGTTTTCGGGCGAGGCGCCAGGATAGCTGGTCGAGATCGAGATCGAGGGCGGCGCGATGATCGGATATTGCGCGATCGGCAGCAGCGGCACGGCAATTGCGCCGATCAAGCAGATGAACAGCGCGACCACCCAGGCAAAGATTGGCCTGTCGATAAAGAAACTCGCCATGGCGCGTTACCGCGTGAGCTTCAGGGCGTGCCGGTTGTCCGCGGTCGCGTCCGCCTCCGACCAGGATTGCGGCTTGACCTTGTCGCCGGCGGCGAACTTCTGGAAGCCTTCAACCACGACCTTGTCGCCGGCCTTCAGGCCTTCGGTGACGAACCAGATTCCGTCCTGCACCGACCCCGTGCGCACCGGCTGCACCGCGATGTGGTTGTCGTCCTTGACGACGAACACTTCGCTGCCGCCGCCGCCATTGCGCTGGATCGCCTGCTGCGGCACCGCGATCGCGTCGCTGTCGAGACCCTGGTCGATGCGGACGCGGACATACATGCCCGGCAGCAGCTCGCGCTTGGGATTGGGGAACTCGCCGCGCAACGTCACCTGCCCGGTGTGGGCGTCGACCTTGGCGTCGGAGAACAGCAGCTTGCCGTCGAGCGAATAAAGCGTGTTGTCGTCGAGCACGAGGCGCACCTTGGCGGCGTCGGACGCGATACGCTCGAGATCGCCGGTCTCGAAGGCGCGGCGGAGCTGGTTGAGCTCGGTCACCGACTGGGTGAAGTCGGCATAGATCGGATCGAGCTGCTGGATGGTGGCGAGATTGGTCTCGTTCTGCACGGCGAGCGCGCCTTCGCTGACGAGGGCCGCACCGACGACGCCGTCGATCGGCGCGCGCACGGTGGCATAATCGAGATTGAGCTTTGCCCGCGCGAGCTCGGCCTTGCGTCCCTCGACCTCGGCGTGGGCCTGACGCTCGGCCGCGATCGCCTTTTCGTTCTCGGCTTCCGGGGCGGCGCGGTCCTTGGTAAGCGCAGCGACGCGGCGTGCCTGCTGGTGCGCCTGCATCGCAGCGGCCTCGGCCTTGGCGAGCGCCGCCTCGTTGGCCAGCACCTCGACCTCGAACGGGCGCGGATCGATGCGGTAGAGCGGATCGCCTGCCTTCACCTCGCTGCCCTGGCGGAACAGGCGCTCGACCACGATGCCGGAGACGCGCGGCCGCACGTCCGAGACACGCGTCGGCGCGATGCGTCCCGGCAATTCCCGGACCACTGCGCGCGGCTGCGGCTTAACAATGACGATGCTGACGTCCGGATAGGTGGGCGGGGCGGCAGACACGGCGGAGCTGGATTCGTCGCAAGCACCAAGCAGCGGCGCCAGGGCCGCGAGCAGTATTGCAACGCATGCCGATCGCGCGCGAAGTCCTGACATGAAATGGGGTGCCCCGATATTGTTGAAACTAATCATGCTCGCGCGAGGCCCGTTCTGGGCCCTTTACACGCGGCTGATATCGCCAAAATAGAATGCATCTGCTGCGATGCAACGCATGGCGCGGGCGGCTCATTGTCACACAGCTTACGTAATTGAAATAAGAAGGCTTTTGCCGTGTCACTTGATTGTGAGTCGGGGTTCCACCGGCGCGTGTGCGGCGGAACATCGCAATTACTCGGCGGCCTTCATCCGGTAGTGACTGACCCCCCATTCGGTTCCATCGGCATAGCCGAACAGGCCCGAAGTTGCGAGCAAGAACCAGCGCCAGCGCCGCATCCACAGACAGGTCTGTTCGCCATAGACCTGGCGCAGGGACGCCTCGATCGCATCCCGATGCGTGTCGAAATTGTCGAGCCAGTCATTAGTGGTGCGCTGATAATGCGTGCCGCTCCAGCACCATTCCTTCTCGACCGTGAAGATGTCGTGGAATTGCCTGACGAGGTGATGGCTCGGCATCAGCCCGCCGGTGAAGACGTGCTGCGCGATCCAGTCCTCGCGATCGAGCCGGTCGAACAGCTGCGAGCCGGAGCGATGGGTGACGATCTGCATGAAGAAGCGCCCATCCGGCGCGAGCCATGCCCGCAGCCGCGACATCAGCTTGCGCCAATTCATCATCTGCTCGAACATCTCGACCGAGACGATGCGATCGAACTGGCCGTCGGGCGCGAACACGTTCATGTCCGCAGTGACCACCCGCAGGTTCAGCAAGCCGCGCCGCCGCGCCTCCTCCTCGACGTGAGCGCGCTGCGCCTGCGAGGTCGACACCGCCGTCACCTTGGCGTGTGGAAACTGCCGTGCCATCCACAGCGACAGCGAGCCCCAGCCGCAGCCGAGCTCGAGGATGGTCTGGCCGTCGGCGAGGCCGGCATGCTCGACCGTCTGGCGCAGCGCCTCCTCCTCCGCCTCCTGCAAGGTGGTCGCATCGGTCTTGTAGAAGCAGCAGGAATATTTGCGGCTGGGGCCGAGCATTTCGGCGAAGAACGCCGCGGGCACCTCCTCACGCCCGGCCTCAGCGTTTTCGGCGATCGGCCGCAGCATCATCCGGCCGGCGAATGCGGCGTCGGCGGCCGCGTCATGCGCGGCGAGGCGGGTTGCGCTGCGGGAGCACAGGCGCTGGATCGCGGCGCGGATCACGACGTCCGGCAGCGGCACGCGTTCGGCAGTCCCGATGATCGCGGAAACGACACTCATGCGCCCCCCGAATGGCGAATCTCTGCAGATAGCTGCTTATCAAAGCCCCGCTTCCGGTCCGGGTTCCCCGAGCTGTCCCCGAAATCGGCGCATCCGGCGCTTTTTTTGGGCCGGCGCTGTGCCATAGTGCGCGCCGCAAGCAAGCTTTTGGAATGGATGATACCGGCCATGCCGTCAGGCGCCTCGCCCCGCTCCACCATGGATATCGAGTACACAAAGCTGTCCTCACCCAGCGTCTTCCTGGTGAGGATGCTGGTCTTCCTGGTGCTGTGCACGCTGGTCAGCGTGGTGCTCTACAAGCAGATCATCCAGGCCTTCTTCGCCAATCCCGGCCTCAATGCCCTGATCGGCGGCGTGCTGTTCATCGGCATCATCCTGGCCTTCCGCCAGGTCATCCGACTCTACCCTGAGGTCTCCTGGGTCAACAATTTCCGCATCGCCGATCCTGGCCTGGCGCCGGCCCGGCACCCGAAACTGCTGGCGCCGATGGCGGCGATCCTCGGCGGCGAGCGCTCCGGGCGAATGTCGATCACCCAGACCACCATGCGGCATTTGCTCGATTCGATCGCGACGCGCCTGGATGAAGCCCGCGACATCTCGCGCTACATGACCGGCCTCCTGGTGTTCCTCGGCCTGCTCGGCACCTTCTGGGGCCTGATCGAGACGGTCGGCTCGGTCGGCAAGGTGATCGACGGGCTCAAGGTCGGCGGCGATTCCGGCGCGCTGTTCGACACGCTGAAGGAGGGCCTCGCAGCCCCGCTCGGCGGCATGGGCATCTCGTTCTCCAGCTCGCTGTTCGGCCTCGCCGGATCGCTGATCCTCGGCTTCCTCGATTTGCAATCGAGCCAGGCGCAGAACCGTTTTTACACCGACCTGGAAGACTGGCTCGCCACCACGGTGCGCGAATATGGCAGCGGCGAGGTCGCGGTCGCTTCCGGCAGCGGCGGCGGGGTCGCCAGTGGCGAGCTCCAGGCCGCGGTCGAACGCTTACGCTCCGTGCTGGAGGAAGGCAGCGCCAGCCGCGGCACCACGGCGGCGATGGCGAGCCTTGCCGAAGCCATCCAGGCGCTGGTCTCGCACATGCGCACCGAGCAGCAGATGATCCGCGAATGGGCCGACGGCCAGGGCGAGCAGAACCGCGAGATCCGGCGTCTGCTGGAGCGCATCGCCCGCCAGCCGGAAAAGAGCTGAGACGATCTCGTGCCCCGGACGCGACGCAGCATGAAATGATGCGTCGCTGAGCCGGGGCCCAGCGTCGGGGACAATATGGTCCCGGCTCTGCGAAGCAGCGTTGCACGCTGCATCGCGTCCGGGACACGAAAGTGGAGACGGACAACATGGCTCTAGCGCGCGGCCGCCGCAGCGAAGGCGCCTTCAACTACTGGCCCGGCTTCGTCGACGCGCTGTCGACGCTGGTGCTGTCGATCGTGTTCCTGCTGTCGGTGTTCCTGGTGGTGCAGTTCTTCCTGTCGCAGGAAGTCACCGGCAAGGACAAGGCGCTGGAGCTGCTCAACGCCAAGATCGCCCAGCTCAACGAGCTGTTGTCGCTGGAGAAGCTCGGCAAGCTCACGCTCGACGACCAGGTCTCGCAATTGAAAGCCGGCCTCGCCTCGGCCGAGACCGAGCGCGATCGCATCAAGGGCCTCTATGATGGCCTCGCTGCCGCCGGCAGCGATGCGCAAGGCAAGACCTCCGAGCTCGGCAAGGCGCTGGATTCGGAGAAGGCGGTCTCGGCGCGGGCATTGGCCCAGATCGAAGTGCTGAACCAGCAGATCAGCGCGCTCAGGCGGCAATTGGCGGCGCTGGAAGAGGCGCTCGACGCGAGCGAGAAGCGCGACAAGGAATCGCAGAACCGCATCGCTGATCTCGGGTCCCGCCTCAACGTGGCGCTGGCGCAGCGCGTGCAGGAATTGTCGCGCTACCGCTCGGAATTCTTCGGCCGCCTGCGCACCATCCTCGGCAACCGGCCCGACATCCGCATCGTCGGCGACCGCTTCGTGTTCCAGTCCGAGGTGTTCTTCGACACTGGCCAGGCGGTGCTTCTGCCCGAGGGCCGCGCCGAGCTCGACACCTTGGCAGCCGCGCTGATCGAGCTCGACAAGAAGATCCCGAGCGACATCCCCTGGGTGCTGCGCGTCGACGGCCACACCGATGTGCGTCCGGTCAACGGTCCGAACTTCAAGTCGAACTGGGATCTGTCCGCGGCACGTTCGATCTCGGTGGTGCAATATCTGGTCTCGCTCGGCGTACCCGCCCAGCGCCTCGTCGCGGCCGGCTTCGGCGAATTCCAGCCGCTCGATCCCGGCAACACGGAAGAGGCCTACAAGCGCAACCGCCGCATCGAGCTGAAGCTGACGGAGCGGTAGTGAGCGCGATCCACCTCCGCCCCTACGCGGCCTCCGACGAAGCCGCCGCGATCGATCTCTGGCATCGCACCTGGCAGCAGGCCTATCCGCAGATCGACTTCGCGGCACGGCTCGAATGGTGGCGCGAGCGCTGGCTGAGGGATCTGGTGCCGAAGGCGTCCATTGTCGTCGCCGAGCAGAATGGTGCCCTCACCGGCTTCGTCACCATCGACGGCGACGGCTATCTCGACCAGCTCGTGGTCGACCCTGATCACTGGGGCTCGGACGCAGCCCGGCTGCTGGTGGAAGAGGCCAAGCGCCTGTCGCCATCAGGCATCACGCTGCTCGTCAACAAGGACAATTCCCGCGCCATCCGCTTCTACGAGCGCAACGGCTTTGCGCATGCCGGCGACGATGTGAACCCGACCTCGGGCCGGCCGGTGCTGAAGATGGCCTGGCGGGCGTAATTCTGGCGGGCGTGAGGCCTGTCACGCAGGGATCCTGCGAGGTCGGTTATTCGTTGTGTCAGCGATGACAAGCGAATGGAGGCGATCGATGCGGCTGCGCGATCTTGCCAAGGGTTCCTCGGTGTTTCTGGGCGTCATCGTCGCCGGATATTTATCGACGACCTATGTCGACCAGCGTTTTGCCGCGCCCAAGGTCTCCGAACGGACAGAGTCGGCCTCAGCCTCGGCCTGCGTCGGGGAGGACGGCAGCTGGAAGAACTGGCAGTGGCCAAACGTGCCTGCGCTGTCGCCGAAGTGCCGGTAAACCCGCCTGCCCAAGACAAAACGTCGAAAGCAACCCCATGCACAGTAAACGGCGCAAGCAAAGTCAATAGCTTACGAACCGGCCCTGAGGGCCTCAAGCCCCCTCGAACTGCAACCTCGCCAGCCGCGCATAGAGCCCGTTCGCGGCCACGAGCTCGGCATGCGTGCCCTGCTCGACGATCTTGCCCTGGTCCATCACCAGGATGCGGTCGCAGGACAGCACGGTGGCGAGGCGATGCGCGATCACCAGCGTGGTGCGGTGGCGCATCAGCTCCTCCAGAGCGGTCTGCACCAGCGTTTCGCTTTCGGCATCGAGCGCGGAGGTGGCTTCATCGAGAAGCAGCAGCGGCGCATCGCGCAGAATGGCGCGTGCGATTGCGATGCGCTGGCGCTGGCCGCCGGACAGCGTCACACCGCGCTCGCCGAGCGGGGTGTCGAAACCTTCGGGCAGGCGGCGGATAAATTCGGCGGCATGCGCGAGCTCGGCGGCGCGCTCGACCTCGGCGTCGGTTGCATCGGGCCGGCCGAAGCGGATGTTCTCGCGGGCGCTGGCGGCGAACACGTTCGATTCCTGCGGCACCAGTGCGATGCGCGCGCGGAAATCGCGGGGATCTGCGGACTTGACCGGCACGCCGTCGAGCGAGATCACGCCGCTGCGTGGATCGTAGAAGCGCAGCAACAGGTGAAAGATGGTGCTCTTGCCGGCGCCGGACGGACCGACGATCGCGACCTTCTCGCCGGGGCGCACCGTGAATGACACGGCATCGAGCACATTGACGTCGCGCCGCACCGGATAGGCGAAGCTGACCCGGTCGAAGCCGACTTCGCCGCGTGCCGGCACCGGCAGCGCGCGGGGAGACGCGGGCGCCTTGATGTCGGGCTGCACATGCAGGATCTCGAACAGCCGTTCGGCCGCGCCTGATGCCGCCGAGACCTCGCCCCAGACCTCGCTGAGCTGGCCGAGGCCGGCTGCGGCGAACACCGCATAAAGCACGAACTGACCGAGCCGGCCCGGCGAAATCGCGCCGGTGAGCACGTCATGCGAGCCGATCCAGAGGATCGCGACCACGCTTGCGAACACGATGAAGATGATGATGGCGGTGAGCACGGCGCGCGCCTGGGTCGAGGTGCGCGCGGCCTCATAGGCCTGCTCGACCTCGCCGCCGAAGCGCTTCTCGGCGAATTGCTCGCTGGTGTAAGCCTGCACGGTGCGGATCGCGCCGACCAGCTCGCCCGCATAAGCCGACGCGTCGGCAAGCGTGTCCTGCGCATTGCGCGACAGACGCCGCACCCAGCGCCCGAAGGCGACCAGCGGCAGCACGATCAAGGGAATCGCCAGCAGCACGAAGCCCGACAGCTTCGGGCTCGTGATCACCATCATCGCCGCGGCGCCCAGGAACATCATCAAATTGCGCAGCGCGATCGACACTGAGGCGCCGACGGCCGATTTGAGCTGGGTGGTGTCGGCGGTGAGCCGCGAGATCAATTCGCCGCTGCGTGCGGAATCGAAGAAGGCGGGAGACAGCGAGAGCAGATGGGCGAAGACGTCGCGCCTGAGATCGGCGACGATGCGCTCGCCGATCGTCATCACGAGGTAGTAGCGCGCGGCGCTGGCGAGCGCGAGCACGCCGACCACCGCGAGCATCACCGAGAAGTAGCTGTTGATCAGCTCGATGCCCTCGGGCGTCAGGCCGAAATCGATCATCCGGCGCACCGCGACCGGCACCAGCAGCGTGGTCAGCGCCGCGACCGTGAGTGCGACGAAGGCCAGCGCCGCCCGGCCGCGATAGCGGCTGACATAGGGCGCCAGCGCGAGCAGCGGCCGCAGCTTGGCGCGACCCTTGGCCGGCTCTTCGATCAGCTCGGCCTCGATCGCCGGGGTGTCCGCGGCATTCATTCCGGGCCGATCGACATACTGGTCATCAAGCCGTTCCACTGCGCTCATGAGATCCAACCCATTGCATTCGTTTGCTCCCAATAGGCCGGTGCAAGGGTAGTGGCAAATCCGGGAAGTCCCTTAGGGGCAAACCCGGTTCACCGCCCCGGAGTGGCTTGTTTTAGCGGGTTTCGTGAGGTATAGAGCCGCCCAAATCCGTCATTCGATAGCCACCCAAGAAGGCGCCGGGGCGCCGAGGAATTGCCATGAAAGCCGAAATTCACCCGAACTATCATACGATTAAGGTCGTGATGACCGACGGAACCGAGTACCTGACCCGCTCGACCTGGGGCAAGGAAGGTGACACGCTGAACCTCGACATCGACCCGAAGTCGCACCCGGCCTGGACCGGCGGCAATGCCCAGCTGATGGATCGCGGCGGCCGCGTCTCGCGCTTCCAGAAGAAGTTTTCGGGCTTTCTCAAAAAGGATTGATCCGGCCCGAAATGGCTGGAGACGAAAAACGCCCCCGGAGAGCCGGGGGCGTTTTTGTTTTAGGAGGGGCCTGACCAAAGCCGAGATTTCGTAGGGTGGGCAAAGCGAAGCGTGCCCACCAAACCCCTGCTGTAGTCCCAAATGAGAGATGGTGGGCACGGCGCTGCGCGCCTTTGCCCACCCTACGGCACCTGTGAACTACGGCACCCTACCGCTCGAACGCCGCCTTCAGCGCGTTGAGGTGCGGCACCAGCGGATTGCCGATCGCGATGTGTTCGGCCGGCGGGGTGTGGATGGTGGTGTCGAGGCGGCGGACGCGGGTCTGCAGGCTCATCGAGCGATGGATCAGGTCCTGGAGCTGCGAGGGCAGCTTCTCGATGGTGTCGGTGGGGCCGGGATCGGCAGCGCTGAGCTTGACCTTGGTCTTCTCCCGATTGGCCTGGCTCAACGTCATCTCGCCTTCCTTCACCGCGCGGTGCAGCAGCAGCCACGAGGCGAGCTGCATCAGGCGGGTGGTGAGACGCATGCTCTCGGTCGCGTAGGTGAGGCTGACGGCACGGTCGAGCGCCTTGGCCTCGGTGCGGCCGGCGCCGTCGAGATAGGCGGCGGTCTCTTCGACGAGGTCCATGCCCTCGCGGAACAGGACGCCGAACGCCGCAGAATTGGTGAACCGCTCGCTGAGTTGAACGAGAGCGCCGTCGGCCTGCAAACGTTCCATGGTTAACGCCTCTTACGCAACTGTTTGACTGCCCGGCTTTGGCGCCGGCTTATGATGAACAAATCATTGCGCGGGCGGGACGCGGAGTCCAGTGACAAGCACGGTTATGGTTTCCGCGGGTCATTCCTCGGAATGCAACTGGGCGGAGACTCTTGTTTTGATGCGGATTCTTGACGCGAAGCGGTAGCCACGCCACTCGAGACGCCGTGCGCAAAAAAAGAGCCGCCGGAGACCGGCGGCTTTGAAAGTTGATAACAGGGAGGCGTCAAACAGAGTGGACAGGAGCCACTCGGTGTCCAAACGAGGACAGTTCCAGTCATAAACCCGAAAGCTTAATCGACCGTAAACGAGCGAATTTTTTGAGGGTTCGTTAGCCATGTCGGCCAGTGACCGAGCGGGGGTGGAACAAACTCTGCCCGCCGTTTTGACGTCCTGGGGTTATGGATTCCGGGCTCGGCGCTGCGCGCCGTCCCGGAATGGACGCGAAGGTGCGGCTGCGCGAGACGTGGGTCCCGGCTCTGCGGAGCGTCACTGCGTGCCGCACCGCATCCGGGACACGAGAGGCGTGAAAATCCTACGACTTGAAAAAGCTGTTCGCCGCATCGCGTGAGGCGCGCTTCTTCGTAGCGGCTTCTTCCAGCCTTGCGATCTCGGTCTTGAGCAGCGTGACGCGCTCGGTCAGTTCCTCGACCGACAAGAGCGAGAGGTCCTGCCCGATTTCATGGCTGATCTTCTTGCGCGGGCGGTCGTCGTCTTCCGTCGCCATCCTCGTTCCTCCAAAGTTCGCGCACCCAATGCTGAGGCGGTTGCCAGCTTGGATCACGCTGGCTAAGCAAGGGCCTCGTTCATCCCGCACCTTCACCCAAGGACACATCATGGACAAGCTGCCCGCGCAAATGACCGTGGTCGCCATATCCAAGCCCGGCGGACCGGAAGTGCTGGTGCCGGAACAACGCAGCATTCCGCAGCCCGGTCCCGACGAGATCCTGGTCAAGGTGGAGGCCGCCGGCGTCAACCGGCCCGACGTTGCGCAGCGCTCGGGAGCCTATCCGCCGCCGCCCGGCGCCAGCGACCTGCCCGGTCTCGAGATCGCGGGCGAAGTGGTTGCCGTCGGCAGCAATGCCAAGCGGCACAAGATCGGCGACAAGGTGATGTCGCTGGTCGCCGGCGGCGGCTATGCGCAGTACTGCATCGCCCAGGACGCCCAGGCGATGAGCGTGCCGCCGGCGCTGTCCATGAAGGAAGCCGGCGCGCTGCCGGAAACCCTGATGACGGTCTGGCACAACGTGTTCGAGCGCGGTGGCCTGAAGGCAGGCGAGACGCTGCTGATCCATGGCGGCTCCTCCGGCATCGGCACCATGGCGATCCAGCTGGCGAAGGCGTTCGGTGCGAAAGTGTTCGTCACCGTCGGATCGCAGGACAAGATCGACGCCTGCCTCAAGTTAGGCGCCGACCGCGCCATCAATTACAAGACCGAGGACTTCGTCGCCGTGGTCAAGGAAGCGACCAACAAGCAAGGCGTCAACCTGATCCTCGACATGGTCGCCGGCGAATATGTCGACCGCAATTATGATGCCGCCGCGGTCGACGGCCGCATCGTGCAGATTGCGACGCTGAATGGCCCCAAGGTCAGCGTCAACATCGCCAAGGTGATGGTCAAGCGCCTCACCCACACCGGCTCGACCCTGCGCCCCCGTAGTAATGCGGACAAGGCGGCGATGGTGGCCGCAATCGAGCAGAAAGTGATGCCACTTTTGCGCGAAGGCCGCGTCAAACCGCTGATGGACAGCACTTTCCCGCTGGAAAAGGCAGCCGATGCGCACCGGCGCATGGAAACGAGCGCACATATTGGCAAAATTGTGTTGGAGGTCTAGGCCAAACGGCCCACGGGAGACGCCGGAAACCCTTTGATTTTCCTCGCTTTCGTGGCATCTATCGCGACGCACCGAACCACTTCCGTTCGGTTTGAAATCGTCTTCACTGAAGAGTTTGCGTCGAACGCGGAGAACTGGCCTTGCGTCTGATCAGGTGCCTCGCGCCCATCGCGCTGGGCCTCATGATTCTTGTCGCCGCGTATCCCGCGCGCGCGCTCGACGCCGTCAGCGTCCGCAGTGACGCGCCCGCGATCGACCTCACCGGTGTGCTCGAGCATCAGCGCAGCGATGCGGACCGCATCCAGGTCTCCACTGCACCCGGCACCGACGGCATCGTCCGCCGCATCGAGGTGCGCGCCCGCGAGGGCGGCCAGAACTGGGTGGTGTTCGCGCTCGCCAACAACACCGACGACCAGCTCGACCGCCTGATCGTCGCGCCGCATTACCGTATCGTTTCCTCGGGGCTCTTGTGGCCCGACCTCGGCCTGTCGCGCATTGCGACCATCACGCCCTCCACCGGCGACCGGCCGGAGCGACAGGAAAGCCCGACCGCCGACGTCTTCCGCGTCACGCTCGACCCCGGCGCTGTCATCACTTTCGTCGCGGAGCTGCGCACCGACAAGCTGCCGCAGCTCTATCTGTGGGAGCCGGAAGCCTACAAGGACAAGGTCAACTCGTTCACGCTGTACCAGGGCATCGTGATCGGCATCTCGGGCCTGCTGGCGCTGGTGCTGACCATTCTGTTCGTGGTGAAGGGCAGCATCATGTTCCCGGCCGCCGCGGCGCTGGCCTGGGCGGTGCTGGTCTATATCGGCGTCGATTTCGGCTTCTGGGGCAAGGTGCTCGACATGTCGAACAACGCCGAGCGCATCTGGCGCGCGGCGGGTGAAGCGATCCTGGCGGCAACGCTCTTGGTGTTTCTGTTCGCCTATCTCAATCTCAGCCGATGGCACGTGCGCTATTCGCACATCACGGTGGGCTGGCTCGCGTTCCTGGGCTCGCTGGTGGCGCTCGCGCTGTTCGACCCCGCGGTGGCCTCCGGCATCGCGCGCATTTCGCTGGTGCTGATCGCCTTCGCTGGCTTCGCGCTGATTGTCTATCTCTCCACCCACGGCTTCGACCGCGCGGTGCTTTTGATCCCGACCTGGTTCCTGCTGGTGGTCTGGGTGGTCGCGGCCGGCATGACGGTCGCGGGTTCCGTGACCAACGACATCGTCGGCCCGGCGCTACTCGGCGGCCTCGTGCTGATCGTGATGCTGATCGGCTTCACAGTGATGCAGCACGCCTTTGCCGGCGGCGGCGCCACCACCGGCGTCGTCTCCGACATCGAACGGCGCGCCCTGGCGCTGGCCGGCTCCGGCGATCTGATCTGGGACTGGGACGTTTCCGCCGACAAGGTTTTTACGAGCCCCGAGACCGAAGCCCTGCTCGGCCTCAAGCGCGGCACGCTCGAAGGCCCGGCCGCCTCGTGGCTCGAAGTGCTGCATCCGCTCGACCAGGACCGTTTCCGCGCCGCGCTCGACAGCGTGCTCGACCAGCGCCGCGGCCGCCTGGTGCAGGATTTCCGCCTGCGCACCCCCGACGGCCATTTCATGTGGTTCGCGCTGAAGGCGCGCCCGGTGGTCGGCTCGGACGGCGAGGTCTCGCGCGTGGTCGGCACGCTCACCGACGTCACCGAGCTGCGCAACGCCGAGGAACGCCTCCTGCACGATTCCGTGCATGACAACCTCACCGGCCTGCCCAATCGAAAACTGTTCATGGACCGGCTGGGCGCGGTCGCGCATTTCGCCAAGACCATGCCGACGCTGCGTCCGACGCTGATGGTGATCGACCTCGACCGCTTCAAGCAGGTCAACGATTCCGTCGGCATCGCGGTCGGCGATTCTATCCTGTTGACGCTGGCCCGCCGCCTCACCCGCATCCTGAAGCCGCAGGACACGCTGGCGCGGCTTGCCGGCGACCAGTTCGGCCTGATCCTGCTCTCGGAGCAGGACCCCGCCCGCATCACCGCCTTCGCCGAGACCATCCGCAAGACCATCCGCGCGCCGATCGCCTTCAACGACCGCGAGATTTTTCTCACGGCGTCGATCGGTCTCGCGCTTTCTGATCCGCAGGTTCAGCTTACGGACGAGATCATCAAGGACGCCGAGCTTGCGATGTATCACTCCAAGCGCATCGGCGGCGACCGCATCGACGTCTACAAGCCCGCGATGCGCGCGCGGAAGACCGATCGCCTGACGCTGGAGAGCGAGCTGCGCCGCGCCATCGAGCGGCAGGAGCTCACGATCCTGTACCAGCCGATCGTGCGGCTGGAGGATCGTTCGGTCGCCGGCTTCGAAGCGCTGGTGCGCTGGGATCACCCGAAGCTCGGCCGCATGGCGCCCTCGGAATTCATCACCATCGCCGAAGAGACCGGCCTGATCGTCGACCTCGGCATGTTCGTGCTGGACCAGACCGCCAAGCAGCTCTCGATCTGGCAGCGCGCGATGCGCTCGCGCGAGCCGATCTTCGCCTCGGTCAACGTCTCCTCGCGGCAGTTGCTGCGCCACGATCTGATCCACGACATCCGCACCGTGCTGTCGCGCTCCTCGGTGGCGCGCGGCACGCTCAAGCTGGAATTGACGGAATCGCTGGTGATGGAGAATCCGGAGCACGCAGCGCAGATGCTGACGCGGATCCGCGAGCTCGGCACCGGGCTCTCGCTCGACGATTTCGGCACCGGTCATTCGTCACTGGCCTATCTCCAGCGCTTCCCGTTCGACACCATCAAGATCGACCAGTCCTTCGTGCGCACGACCAATCGCGGCACGCGGCCGGTGATCCTGAAGTCGATCATCGCGCTCGCGCACGACCTCGGCATGGACGTTGTGGCCGAAGGCGCCGAGACCGATTCCGACGCGGTCGAGCTCTACCAGATGGGCTGCGAATACGCGCAAGGCTTTGCCTTCGGCGAGCCGATGGACGCGGACGCCGCGATGCGGCTGCTGACCGAAGTGCGGCTCGAAGCGGCGAGCTAGGCTTCCCTTCTCCCCTTGTGGGAGAAGGTGGCGCGAAGCGCCGGATGAGGGGTCTCTCTCCTCTCGAAACCTTGGAGAGAGACCCCTCACCCAAGCGAGCCTGTTTCTACTGGCGTCGCTGCCCTCTCCCACAAGGGGCAAGGGCACATCAATGTGCGTCTCGCTCGTCGCCAATGCGAAGCAAGTGTCGTAGGGTGGGCAAAGGCGCACTTGCGCCGTGCCCACCATCCATCCAGCACTGCGACGGAAGTCGTGGGCACGCTTCGCTTTGCCCACCCTACGATACTATTGGATATGGAGAGACCTTCACCCACCTGACCGGGTACTTCGCCGCTACCGCCGCCCGTCCTTCTTCATCTTCGTGAACCGCACGCTCTGGCCGTCCGGCATCCGCACCGCCTTGAACCCGGCAGCAAGACAGGCTTCGCGTTGCGGCATCTGGATGTCGGGGCTGCGCAGGCTGTCCCACCATGAGGCACGATTGGCCGCGCGCGGCAGGGCCGCGCCGATGATCTCTTCGATCTGTTCGAAGCTCAGGACGAATTCTGCCTGCTTCTGCCGCAGCAGATAGTCGCGCAACGCGTCGTAGTCGTTCACATCCGTCCTCTTGTCCGAAACCGGGTCTGCTCGCAGGAGATCTGCCCAAAACCGTGAGCGGCGTAAACCGATTCTTAACTCACTACGGCAGCGCTGTTCCACCTTAAACACTACTCAAGATTTCGGGCGCATCCACTAAGGGATCGGGAGCAAACGATGCTGTCTGGATGGCGCGAAGTCATGGCCCGCCGGCCGTGGCAGATTTCGGCGAAGCTGCTGATCATCTCGTCCGTGGTGACGGTGATCGGCTTTTCCGCCATTTGCGTCAACGTCATGCTCGACATGCGCCGGGGCGAGGAGGCTCTCGCCCGCCAGACGCTGGAGAACCTCGCGACCACCATCCAGTCCGACGTCAGCCGCAACGTCGAGATCTACGACCTGTCGCTGAAGGCGGTCGCCAGCAACATGCTGCTGCCCGAGCTCGCGACCGTGTCGACGCCGATCCGTCACCTGATCCTGTTCGATCATGCGACGACGGCGAGGCATTTCGGCGCCATCCAGGTGTTCGACGCCGAGGGCAGGCTTGCCATCGACGCCTCCACCCTCGATCCCCTCCCCGAGAACCGGAGCGAGGAGGAGTATTTCAGGGTTCATCGCGACAATCCCGAGGCCGGGCTCTTCATCAGCCGCCCGATGCTATTCCGCGGCGCCTACGCGATCGTGCTGAGCCGTCGCATCAGCGATACCGATGGCGGTTTCCTCGGCGTCGTCGCCGGCTCGATCCGCTTCAGCTATTTCCACGAATTGTTCGAGCGGCTCAACCTCGATCCCGAAGACACCATCACCGTGCTCAGGCGCGACCGCACCATCATGATGCGTCGGCCGTTCGATCTCGACATCATCGGTACGAACCTGAACGACCGGCGGGCCTGGAAGCCCGACAATCTCCCGATCGGCGCCTCCTATTCGGGAAAGGGCCCGGTCGATCCGACGCCGCGGCTCTATGTCCGCAGCGCCGACAACGGGCCGCTGTTCGTGGTGGCGGGCAAGCCGCTGGCTGCGGTCTTCGCGCTCTGGCAGAAGGAGGCGTATCGCATCGGCGCCGTGGTGCTGGCGCTTGCGCTGTTCGTGCTGGGATCGACGCTGGTGCTCGCGCGCGAGATCGGCCGCCGTGCCGAGGCCGAGCGCAAGCTCGAGGAGATGGCGACGACGGACGCGCTCACCGGCCTGAAGAACCGCCGCAAGTTCGATACCGTCATCGACGTCGAATGGCGGCGCGCAATGCGGCAGAAGGCGCCGGTCGCTCTCTTGATGATCGATGCCGATCACTTCAAGGCCTACAACGACACGTTCGGCCACCAGGCCGGCGACCAGGTGCTGGTCGGCATCGCCATCTGCATTTCCGATTCGGTGAGCCGCGCGGGCGACTGTGCCGCGCGCTATGGCGGCGAGGAATTCGCGGTGCTGCTGCCGAATACTTCAGCCATCGACGCCTTCAAGGTCGCCGAGGCGATCCGCACCAAGGTGCAGGGCTGGTCCGACGAGCAGGTGATGTTGACGGTGTCCTGCGGCGTCGCCAGCCTCGTTCCCACCGCCGGGATGGACTGGCCGGTCCTGGTCGCCGCCGCCGACAAGGCGCTCTATGCGGCGAAGGCGGGCGGACGCAATCAGTCGGTGGTTGCGAGCTTGCCGAAGCTGTCGCTGGTGGCGTGAGGGGTTCGCTCGTCGTCATTGCGAGCGAGGCAATCCACCACACCATTGGTGTCGTCCCTGCGAACGCAGGGACCCATAACCACAGGGAGTGGTTTGGCGAAGACTTGTCGTTCGGTACTACTGCAAAACGCAGTCGATAGATCACGCGGTATGGGTCCCCGCGTTCGCGGGGACGACGGCGGAGCTTGTGGCGACTACTGCCCCAGATACTTCTTCATCTCCGCGATCAGCCCGTCACGCAGCTCCGGGCGCTGCAGGCCGTAGGCGATGTTGGCGCGGAGGAAGCCGGGCTTGGAGCCGCAATCATGGCGCTCGCCCTCGAATTCGACGCCGTAGAATTTCTGCGATTTGGCGAGCCCGATCATGGCGTCGGTGAGCTGGATCTCGCCGCCGGCGCCGCGCTCCTGCGTCTCGAGGATCTTGAAGATCTCAGGCTGCAGGATGTAGCGGCCGGTGATCGAGAGATTGGAGGGCGCGGTGCCCTTGGCCGGCTTCTCGACCATGCCGTCGACCTCGAACATCTTGCCGCTGCGCTTGCCGACGCCGCAGATGCCGTATTGATGGGTGAGATGGTCGGGCACCGCCTCGACCGCGACCAGGTTGGATTTCTCGCCGAGCGTGGACGCCGTCTCGATCATCTGCTTGAGGCAACCGGGCGAGTTGAGCACGAGCTCGTCGGGCAGCACGACGGCGAACGGCTCGTTGCCGACGATGTCGCGCGCGCACCAGACCGCGTGACCGAGGCCGAGCGGCGCCTGTTGGCGGGTGAAGCTGACGGCGCCGGCTTCGGGCTGGTTCTGCGCCAAAATCTCCTGCTCGGCCTTCTTGCCGCGCTGGCTGAGCGTCGCGTCGAGCTCGAACATCCGGTCGAAATGATCTTCGATGACGTTCTTGTTGCGGCCGGTGACGAAGATGAAGTGCTCGATGCCGGCCTCCCTTGCCTCGTCATAGACGTACTGGATCAGCGGCTTGTCGACGATGGTCAGCATTTCCTTCGGCATCGCCTTGGTGGCGGGCAGGACACGGGTGCCGAGGCCGGCGACGGGGAATACGGCTTTGCGAATTTTCATGTGATTGTTCGAATACCTGGGGGCACATGGGAACGAGGCTGGGAACGGAGCAATGGCATCTTGCTAGCCTGTTTGCAGCCGCCAACAAAGGCGGATGTGGGGCCTCATCCGCGCAGAGTTAAGAAAAAGGCCGTCACCAAAATTTCACCTTTGTTAAGCTATTGGCAACCGTAACCAGGCCTCCTGATGGCAGATTCTTGGAAGGCCGATGGGTGGGACATGACGCGATTGGTGGCTAGGCAGGCAAGACGGGCGGGATCCGTGACCGGCGCGGCGATGATCGCGGCCGTCCTGCTGCTGCCCGTCAGCGCGCACGCCCAGGCGCAGAACGGCCTGTCCAATCTGTTCGGCGGCATCTTCTCCGGCCCCAATGCTGCGCCCTCGCAAGCCCCGCCGGGACCCGGCGGCGCCTTGCCCTGGAGCGGCGAGGACGGGGCTTCTGGCCATCCGCTGATGACGGCCGCGGCGATCCGCGAGGCCGCCGGCAATTTCAGCACTTGCGTTGCGGCGATGTGGCCCGATGCCGCACGGCGCAACATCACCCAGGAAAACTTCCAGCGCTTCACGGCCGGGCTCTCACCCGATCTGCGCATCATGGACCTGATGGACTCGCAGCCGGAGTTCACAAAATCGATCTGGGACTATCTCGATATCCTGGTGAACGACAACCGCCTCGCCAAGGGCCGCGAGATCCTCGCCAAATACAAGGCGCAGTTCGACGCCACCGAAAAGGCCACTGGCGTCGACCGCTACATCGTCGCCTCGATCTGGGGCATCGAGTCCAATTACTCGACGCAGATGGGCGATCGCAGCGTGCTGCAATCGACCGCGACGCTCGCCTGCATCGGCCGGCGCCAGGCCTATTTCAAGGACGAGTTCCTCTCCGCGCTAGAGATCCTCAACCGCGGCGACCTCAGGCCGGAGCAGATGCGCGGCTCCTGGGCCGGCGCGTTCGGCCCGACACAGTTCATGCCGACTGCGTTCAAGCGCTTTGCCGTCGATGGCGATGGCGACGGACGGCGCGACGTCGTCGACAATCCGACCGACCTGATTGCATCGACCGCCAACAACCTCAAGAAAGACGGCTGGCAGGCCGGCCAGACCTGGGGCTTTGAGGTCGTGGTGCCCAAGGGCTTCAACTACATGCTGGCCGACCGCGCCAAGGCGATGACGATCGCGCAATGGGAGAAGCTCGGGCTCAAGCGGGCGACGGGCCAGCCGTTCCCGCATCCGGCGGAGAAAGCCTATCTGCTGGCGCCGGCCGGCGCGCAGGGGCCCGGCTTCCTGATGCTGCAGAATTACCGGGTCATCATGAAGTACAACCCGGCCGAGGCCTATGCGCTGGCGATCGGTCATTTCGCCGACCGCCTGCGTGGGGGCCAACCCTTCGTGCAACCCTGGCCGCGGCAGGAACGCGAGCTGTCGCGCACCGAGCGGCTGGAGCTGCAGCAACTGCTGGCCCAGCGCGGCTTCTACAAGGGCACCCCGGACGGCCAGTTCGGCGGCCAGACCCGGGAAGCCCTGCGCAACTTCCAGGCCTCGATCGGAGTGCCCGCGGACGGTTTTGCCTCCTCCGACGCACTGGAACGGCTGCGCGGACGGTAAAATCGCGCCGAAAGTAACCCTGAACTGGGATTTTGGCAGGCAGCCTTGACGCAGGCGGCCGTTCCCCGGTGTATGAGCCCAAGAATCTGCAACGGAATTTGCCCGTTTGGCGCCCGATTCCGTTATTATATTGAGCTACCTCCGATCCCCATTGCGCTGGCCCGAGATCGCATGTCGAAGCCGAAGTCCCTGTTCAAGGCGCTGACCGAGACCGGCCCGTTGATCGCGCTGGGGACGGCGCTTGCGATTCTGGTCTCGGTCGCAGGGCCTGCCTCTGCGCAGTTCTTCAACTTCCCGGGCTTCGGCGGCCCGCCGCAGCGTTCGGCTCCGCCGCCACAACGGGGCGGCGGTGGAGGCGGCGGCTGGTTCGGCGGCGACTTCTTCGCGCCGTTCCAGCAGCAACAGCCGCAGGCGCCGCGCCAGGATTTTTCGCGCGCGCCGGCGCCAGCCAAGCGCGACACCATCCCTGAGAAGAACGTGCTCGTGATCGGCGACGCCATGGCCGACTGGCTCGCCTATGGCCTGGAAGACGCCTACACCGAGCAGCCCGACATGGGCGTGATCCGCAAGCACAAGACCACGTCCGGCCTGATCAAGTACCAGCCGCGCGGCGAGCCCGCGGATTGGACGACTGCTGCAAGGGGCATCCTCGAGACCGAGAAGCCCGACGTGATCGTCGTCATGCTGGGCCTCAACGACCGCAGCGCGATCCGCGAGCCCGTCGCCGACAAGACGGACAAGGCCGCCGCAGACAAGGACAAGAAGAACGACAAGGGCGCGCGCGCCAAACAGCCAGCGAAGCCGGGGGACGCCAAGCCAGGCAATGACACCGCCGCCAAGCCCGACGACAAGCCTGCCGATGCCGATCTGCCGCAGGACGACGCCGACAACGCCGACGCGCCGGCGGCGGCGCCCGAAAAGACGGCCCGCAATCCGAACGGCCTCTACGAATTCCGTGACGACCGCTGGGTCGAGCTCTACGGCAAGAAGATCGAGGAGCTCGCCAGCGTCCTCAAGGCCAAGGGCGTGCCGGTGCTGTGGGTCGGCCTTCCCGCCATCCGCGGGCAGAAGGGCACGGCGGACATGCTGTTCCTGGACTCGCTCTATCGCGAAGGCGCGGCCAAGGCCGGCATTACCTATGTCGACGTCTGGGACGGGTTTGTCGACGAGGCCGGCCGCTTCCTCCAGAAGGGTCCTGACTTCGAAGGCCAGATCCGTCAGCTCCGCAGCTCTGACGGCGTCTTCTTCACAAAGCCCGGCGCGCGCAAGCTCGCGCATTATGTCGAGCGCGAAATCACGCGTCTGCTGGCAGGACGCTCCGGCCCGATCGCACTGCCGAGCGAGCCGGCGACGCCCGACACCAGCGCCGAGCCCGGCAAGCCGGCACCGCGGCCGCTGGCGGGGCCGATCGTGCCGCTGGTTGCAGCCTCGATCTCGACCGATCAGTTGCTGGGCGGCCCGGGCTCGCGTCCCGCCGCCGTCGATGCGCTGGCTGCGAAGACAATGGTGAAGGGCGAGCCGCTGGCGGCTCCGGCCGGCCGCGCCGACGATTATGCCTGGCCGCGCCGCGAAGTCGGCCGCGAGCAGGCCAAGGGCGATACGCCGATGGCCGCAACAACGCCTGAGGGCGGCGTCGCCAATCCCGCCGCGCCAGGAGCCGCCGCCGCGATCGCCCCGCCGAAACTTGCGCCGAAGAAGCCGCCGGTCCCGCCGCAGCAACCGGCACAGGCTACGCCCTCATTCCGCGATTTCTTCGGCTTCGGCTCTCCGCAGCCACCGCCGCCGCGTCAACTGGCGCCGGCGCCCGGGCCGCGCAATCCGAATCCCAATCCCGGGGTCCCGCGTCCGCCGGGTAACGTTGGCCGCTCGGCCGAGATGTTCCGGTAAGGTAAGGTCTCGTGTCCCGGACGCGACGCGGCGCCCTCTTGGTGAGGAGGCGCAGAGCCGGGACCCAATTCGTGCGGCATTCACAAAAGATGGGCCCCGGCTTAGCGATGCAGCGTTTCCGGACGATGCTACGTATCGCCTAGGCTGCATCGCGTCCGGGGCACGAGTGATAGGCGTTCGGCGACTAGCCTTAATAGCGCCAGCGCGACGGCGGCGGACGGCGTGCGGGACGCGACATCAGAAGCGCGAGTGCGAAACCGATGCCGCCGGCGACCAGCAGCGCGCCGAGCGGATTGTCCTGCACCTTCTTCGACAATGCTTGCGTACCGTCGCGAAGAGTCTCGCCGCTGTTGTCGTAGGCGTCCTTGGCGTAGTCAGCCGCAGTCTCGCCGGCCTCGCGCACGGCATCCTTGGCCTGGCCGTAGAGATTCTGCACCGTGCCCGCGGCTTCCCGCGCCTTGCCCGACGCCTGCGTCTTCGCATCGCCTGCCATGTCTCCGATCGCGCCTTCCGCGCGTCCGGCATATTCCTTGGCCGATCCAACAATCCGATCCGTGTCCATGATGATCCTCCTCGGTGGTCAGCCGAAGTAACCGATCAGGCGCGGCCCAGTTCCAAGTGTTTGCGAAAGTGTAGCTCCTACGAAAGTGTGTAGCCCGGATGGAGCGCAGCGTAATCCGGGCTACGGGCCAGCTAAAGGATGAGCCCGCCATCGACGACCAGCGTCTGTCCGACGATGTAGGACGACAGCGGCGAAGCCAGGAACAGAGCCGCGCCCGCCATGTCGGCCGGCGTGCCCAGCCGCCGCAGCGGAATGCGTGACAATGCACCTTCGAGCCGCTTGGGATTGTCGGTCGTCACCTTGGTCATCTTGGTGTCGACGAGTCCGGGCGCGATGCCGTTGACGCGGATGCCGTCCTCCGCCCAGGCTTCGCCCAGTGTCCGCGTCAATCCGACCGCACCGGTCTTCGAGGCGTTATAGGCGGGATTGCCCATGGTGGAATGATAGGCCGCGGTCGAGGACACCATGATCAGCGACCCCTTCGAATCCCGCAACATGGAATGAAATCGCGTCGCACAGGCCATCAGGCTCATCAAATTGACCTCGACCACCTTGCGGAAACCGCTCATCTCGAACTCGCCGCGGCGATAGAGCACCGCGCCTTGCGCCAGCACGAGCACGTCGAGCCGATCGAAGGACGGCTTGAACGCTTCGATCGCAGTGGGGTTGCTGACGTCGAGCTGCGCGTAAGACAGGCCCGTGAGATCAGAACCTTCCTCGATCGAATAATCCTTTGGCTGCGCACGCGTGCCGCAGACTGCGACATGCGCGCCCCTCGTGCGAAACGCTTGCGCGATGCCGTTGCCGATACCGCTGGAACCGCCGACCACCAGCACCTGCCTGCCTGAGAAATCGAGCTCGTTCGCCATCGCGGCCTCCCCTTTTGTCTTGCTTGTTTGACCTGTCTGCGGATCGATGCCAGCCTTGTCAATCATAACAAGAACAAGCAGGGCGCGAGGAAACAGCATGTCCGAGTTCAAACGGCTCAGCCGGTCCGTGAAGGGCCTGACCGTTCTCGTCACCGGCGCGGCTAGCGGCATGGGACGCGCCACGGCCCAATTGTTCGCCGCGGAGGGCGCGAACGTTGCCGTCACCGACTATGACGAGCAAGGCGCGCTCGCCGTCGCGGAGCAGATCGCGGCGAGCGGCGGTTCGGCAAAAGCCTGGAAGCTCGACGTTGCCAATGGCACCGAGATCAGGCGCGTGGTGAATGATGTCGCGGCACATTTCGGCGGGCTCGATATCGTCGTCAACAATGCCGGCATCTCCGTGCGCGTCGCGATCGACGACGAGGCCTATGAGGACGCCTGGGCAAAGGGCATCGCCGTGATGCTGACGGCGCATCCGCGCATCATCCGCGCCGCACTGCCTTACCTGCGCAAATCGAAGAGCCCGCGCATCGTCAACATCGCCTCGACCGAGGCGCTCGGCGCCACCGCATTGCACAGCCCCTATTCGGCGGCGAAGGGCGGCGTGGCGAGCCTCACCCGCTCGCTCGCCGTCGAGCTCGGCCGCGAGGGCATCACCGTCAATTGCATCTGCCCGGGCCCGATCCGCACTGGGATCACCGACCGCATCTCGGAGGAGCACAAGACGATCTATGCCAAGCGTCGCACCGCGCTTGGCCGCTACGGCGATCCGGAAGAGGTCGCGCATATGACGCTGAGCCTGTGCCTGCCGGCGGCATCCTTCCTCACCGGCGCGGTGATCCCGGTCGACGGCGGGTTGATGGCACGGAATGCGTGAGAGCCATGCGCGCCGAGCGTTGACAACGGCGAGTGCGGGAGTAGCTTTTTCGCCGACAGAGCGGGACCAACCGCTCGCACATGCGGGAGAAAACGCCATGACGATCGCCATCCGGCAGCTTCAGAAGCACTTTGCCGGCGAGGTTTCCGGCCTCGATTTGCGAAAGCCCCTCACCGAGGTCGAGGCGCGCGAGGTCGAGGCCGCCATGGACAAATACGCCGTGCTGGTTTTCCACGACCAGGACATCACCGACGAGCAGCAGATGGCTTTTGCGCTGAACTTTGGTCAGCGTGAGGATGCGCGTGGCGGCAACATTACCAAGGCCAGCGAACACCGCCTCAACTCGGGCTTGAACGATGTTTCGAATCTCGGCAAGGACGGCAAGCCGCTGCCGAAGGACAGCCGCGCCAATCTGTTCAACCTCGGCAATTGCCTGTGGCACTCCGACAGCTCGTTCCGGCCTATCCCTGCAAAGTTCTCGCTTTTGTCGGCGCGCGTGGTGAACCCCAAGGGCGGCAACACCGAATTCGCCGACATGCGCGCCGCCTATGATGCGCTCGACGACGACACCAAGGCGGAGATCGACGATCTCGTCTGCGAGCACTCGCTGATGTATTCGCGGGGATCGCTCGGCTTCACCGAATACACGGACGAGGAGAAGGAGATGTTCAAGCCGGTGCTGCAAAGGCTGGTGCGGACGCATCCCGTGCATCACCGCAAGTCGCTGTATCTGTCATCCCATGCCGGCAAGATCGTCGGCATGAGCGTGCCGGAGGGACGCCTCCTGCTGCGCGATCTCAACGAGCACGCCACGCAGCCCGAATTCGTCTACGTCCACAAATGGAAGCTGCATGACCTCGTGATGTGGGACAACCGCCAGACCATGCACCGCGTCCGCCGCTACGACCAGTCGCAGCCTCGCGACATGCGCCGCGCGACGGTGGCGGGGACGGAGCCGACGGTGCAGCAGCAGGCGGCGGAGTAGCGCGGCAATCTCCGCTGTCGTCCCGGACGAGCGAAGCGAAGATCCGGGACCCAACCACAAAACGTGGTTTGGCGAAGACTCGGAGTGACCGGCCTGCCTTAAACATCACCCTGGGAGTATGGGTCCCGGATCTACGCGCGCTTGAGGCGCGCTTGTCCGGGACGACAGCGGAGGACGAGGCACCACCGCGGAGTATGTCGCGGTAGCGACTAAAGCACCTACGCGTGTCCCGCTTCGTTCGAGAGCATGCCGGGATCGATGCCGATCTTGCGCAGGGCGCGTCCGTACTTGTCGTCGACGTCGTCACCGAAGATCAGATCCGCATCCGCATCGCAATGCAGCCAGCCGTTGCTCTGGATCTCGGTCTCGAGCTGGCCGGGTGCCCAGCCGGCATAGCCGAGCGCGAGAATGGCGTGCTTGGGGCCGGAACCGTTGGCGATCGCGCGCAGGATGTCGACGGTCGCGGTGAGGCAGACGCCCTCGTCGATCCGCAGCGTCGCGTTCTCGATGTAGAAGTCGCTGGAATGCAGCACGAAGCCTCGCCCGGTATCGACCGGACCGCCGCGCAGCACCTTCATGCTTTCGGCATTCTCGGGCAGCTTGATGTGCTCGCCCTTCTTGATGATGCCGAGCTGCTCCAAGAGCTCGGGGAAATCGATGCTGCCGGCCGGATGGTTCACGATGATGCCCATCGCTCCCTCCGCCGAATGGGCGCAGAGATAGATCACCGAGCGTTCGAAGCGGGAATCGCCCATCACGGGCATCGCGATCAAGAGCCGGCCGTCGAGATAACCGGCCGAATTAGGGAGTACGGGTCCCGCGCTGCGGGTGCTTTCGCCCGTCCTCTTGCCTGTGGGAGCCATCGGTGAAGCACTCCGGTTTCAATTCCTATCCTGATGTCGGGCCGGGCTGCTGTCAAATCAAGGCTTGCAGAGACGCGATTCAGGTGCATCCATCACAAGCAATTCAATGGTTTGCCTCAGGGCGACCCTGTAAAGACGTGCTATGCTCACAAGAGTTCCCCTGCGCGCGGCGATTGGCGTCGCGACAACCCTTTTTGCGTCGTCGCTGGCCATCGTAGCCCGTGCCGACGACGCTTCGCCGTGGCAGCGCGACGGACATTCCGCGGTGCGGCTACTGGCGGGATCGCGCAGCGGCGCCGTCCTGCTCGGCGGTATCGCCATCCAGCTCCAGCAGGGGTGGAAGACCTATTGGCGTTCCCCGGGCGATTCCGGCGTCCCGCCGCGGTTCGACTTTTCCAAGTCGGACAATGTCGAGGCGGTGACGGTGATGTGGCCCGCGCCGCTGAAATTCGACGACGGCGCCGGCGGCCATTCGATCGGCTATCACAACCAGATCGTGCTCCCCCTGCGCATCGTCGCCAAGGCGGCCGACAAGCCCGTGACCCTGCGCGCAGAGATCAATTACGCGGTGTGCGAAAAACTCTGCATTCCGGTCGAGGCCAGTGCCGAGCTCGGCTTCAACAGCGTGGCCTCGACCGAGGATGCCAATCTGCGTGCGGCACTCGATACCGTGCCCAAGCCCGCCAATATCGGCGATCCCAATCCCCTCACCATCCGCGACGTCAAGCGCGACGGACCCAAGAATGTGGTGGTCGACGTGGTGACGCCGGACCCGCGCAACGTCAATCTGTTCGTGGAAGGTCCGACGCCCGACTGGGCGCTGCCAA
The DNA here is from genome assembly GCF_900114915.1 of Bradyrhizobium sp. Rc3b. GTDB lineage: Bacteria > Pseudomonadota > Alphaproteobacteria > Rhizobiales > Xanthobacteraceae > Bradyrhizobium. Next base: position 337,236 of record NZ_FOUS01000004.1, on the reverse strand, counting down.
TTCCGGCGCCGGTCAAGGACAGCCCGGCTGGCGTGAAGCGTTTTTCGTTCGAGCTCGACGGCTTGCCGCCGGGCGCCAAGCCCGATGGCGCAGCGTTGAAATTCACGCTGGTCGGGCCCGAGAAGTCGTACGAGTTCAATACGAATTTGGAGTGAGTGCCGGTTAGCTCGTCCGGGACGACACCGAGTATGGAACGCCACCCAACCGAATCTTAACGAATGGTTGCTAAGCCCCATGGCTACCGCAGCAGGCCTGCGGCATGCGGAAGACCGGGGACTTTTCGTGGCCGTGATGGATGCACCACCCGCAACGACCGGACTGGCCGGGCTGATCGCGCGGCTGCGGGCCAGGCTGACGGGCGGCTCGAGCGAGGCATCGCTGACGCGGCGGCTGGCCGGCACCATCTTCATCATCCGCGTCATCAGCGCAGGCCTTGCCTATGTCTCACAGGTGCTGCTCGCACGCTGGATGGGAACGTCCGACTACGGCATCTACGTCTATGTCTGGACCTGGGTGCTGCTGCTCGGCAGCATGATGGATTTCGGCATCTCGGCCTCGGCGCAGAAGATCATTCCAGAGTATCGCGCCAGCGGCGAGCAGGCGTTGCTGCGCGGCTTTCTCTCCGGCAGCCGCTGGCTGACCTTTGCGGTGTCCACGCTGGTCTCGCTCGCCCTCGCCGGCGTCGTCAGGCTGCTGTCGCCCTGGATCGACCCGGCCGAGGAGCTGCCACTCTATATCGGCTGCATGACGCTGCCCGCCTTCGTCGTCGCCAACACCCAGGACGGCATCGCGCGCTCGCATGACTGGATGCAGCTCGGCCTGATGCCGCAATTCATCATCCGCCAGGGGCTGATCATCGGAATTACGGCTATCGCCTTCCTGCTCGGCTATCATCTCGGCGCCGTCGCCGCGATGGTTGCGAGCCTGGGTGCAGTGTGGATCGCGATGACCGGGCAGATGGTGGTGCTGAACCGCAAGCTCGCCGGCCATATCGCGCCCGGCCCCAAGACCTATGACATCGGCGGCTGGCTCGCCGTCTCGCTGCCGATCCTGCTGGTCGAAAGCTTCTACCTGCTCTTGTCCTATACCGACGTGCTGGTGCTGCAGCAATTTCGCCCCTCCGACGAGGTCGGCGTCTATTTCGCGGTGGTGAAGACGCTGGCGCTGGTCTCGTTCATCCACTACGCGATGTCGGCAACGACGGCGCATCGCTTCGCCGAATACAACGCAAGCGGCGACAAGGCACGCCTATCGGCCTATGTGACACATGCGATCAACTGGACGTTCTGGCCATCGCTGGCGGCGACCATCGTGCTGCTCGCGCTCGGCAAGCCGCTACTCTGGCTGTTCGGGCCGCAATTCGTGGTCGGCTACGACATCATGTTCGTCGCGGCGATCGGGCTCGTCGTGCGCTCTGCGATCGGACCGGTCGAGCGACTGCTCAACATGCTCGGCCAGCAGAAGATCTGTGCGCTCGCCTATGCATTGGCCTTCGTGATGAACCTCGTGCTCTGCATCGCACTGGTGCCGCGTTACGGCGGCCACGGCGCCGCGGCCGCGACCTCGATCTCGCTTACCTTCGAGACGGTGCTGCTGTTCTGGATCGTGCGGCAGCGGCTGGGGCTGCACGTGCTGGCATTTGGTAAGTAGGTACTACAGAGCGCCGCCATTGGTCGCTCCCCTTGGGGAACGAGTGTTTCGCGGCGCGCCTGGGAACAACCGGAAATACCTCTCCATTTCCGATGCGCAGTACAATTTTTCTTATTCTGCCCAAGCGGTTGCGCCCCAGGGAAAGTTTATTCTACGTCGTATTGCCCAACCGACGAGATGAACCTAAGATTCTCCAGACATGATCGATCCACTCTACGTCGCCTCCGGTTTCGGCGTCGGCCTGCTCGTCGGGATGACCGGCGTGGGCGGCGGTTCCTTGATGACGCCGCTGCTGATCCTGCTGTTCGGTGTTCATCCCTCCACCGCGGTCGGCACCGATCTGCTCTATGCCGCCGCCACCAAGGCCGGCGGCAGCGTGGTGCATGGCTGGTCGCGCAGCGTGCACTGGCCCGCGGTGCTGCGGCTCGCCTGCGGCAGCATTCCGGCGAGCGCAGTGACGCTGCTGGTGCTGTGGAAGCTTGACCTCAGAAGCGATTCCGAGCGCAGCCTGGTCAATCTGGTGCTGTGCTTCGCCCTGCTGCTCACCGCGACCTCGCTGATCTTCCGCAAATCCATCATGGAGCGTTATCGCGGCCGGCTCGAGCAGGTCGACGAGCGCACCACCGCGATTGCCACCGTCGTCACCGGCATCGTGCTCGGCGTGCTGGTGTCAATTTCGTCGGTGGGCGCCGGTGCGGTCGGCGTGACCGTGCTGCTGCTGCTCTACCCTCGCCTGCCCATGGCAACCATCGTCGGCTCCGACATCGCCCATGCGGTGCCGCTGACGCTGGTCGCCGGCATCGGGCACTGGGCGCTCGGCGACGTGGATTGGGCGCTGATGGGCGTGCTGCTGATGGGCTCGCTGCCCGGCATCATCGTCGGCAGTTACAGCGCGACGCGGGTGCCCGAGACGGTGCTGCGGCTGACGCTTGCCAGCGTGCTGTTCGTGGTCGCCGGCAAGATCATGTTTGCGGAGTTGAACCTGTCGTCGGCGTTCGTGACGGCGCTGGCCTGGACGCATTGAGCGGGACGCGGCCGCCTGGTTCTCAGTCTCGCAGGGTGAGCAAAGGCGCAGTTGCGCCGTGCCCACCATTCAGAGGTGGTGGGCACGCTTTCGCTTTGCCCACCCTACGGCTCCTACGGCTCCTCGTTCCGAAGACCCCTACTCCGCCGTCCAGCCGCCGTCGATCGAGAGATTGGTGCCGGTGATCTGGGCGGCATCATCGCCGCACAGGAACAGCGCCAATGCCGCGACCTGCTCGGACGTCACGAACTCCTTGGTCGGCTGCGCATCGAGCAGGACGTCGTTGATGACCTGCTCACGCGTGAGATTGCGTGCCTTCATCGTGTCGGGGATCTGCCGCTCCACCAGCGGGGTCCAGACGTAGCCGGGGCTGATACAGTTGCAGGTGATCTTGTGGGTCGCGACCTCGAGCGCCACGGTCTTGGTGAGACCGGCGATGCCGTGCTTGGCCGAGACGTAGGCCGACTTGAAGGGCGAGGCGACCAGGGAATGCGCGGAGGCCGTGTTGATGATGCGGCCCCAGCCCTTCTTCTTCATGCCTGGCACCGCTGCGCGGATGGCATGAAATGCCGAGGACAGGTTGATGGCGATGATCTGGTCCCACTTCTCGAGCGGGAACTCCTCGATCGGCGAGACGAACTGAATGCCGGCATTGTTGACGAGGATGTCGACCGAACCAAAAGTCTTCTCGCCGAGCGCGATCATGCCGGCGATCTCGGCCGGCTTGGTCATGTCGGCGGGCGAATAGATTGCCTTCACCTTGAAGTCCTGTTCGATCTTGGCGCGCTCTTTCTCGATATCCTCCGGCGAGCCGAAGCCGTTGATGACGACATTGGCGCCGGCGGCGGCGAAGGCACGTGCGTAGGCGAGCCCGATGCCGCTGGTGGATCCGGTCACGACGGCATTCTTGCCTGACAGACTACCCATAATCATTCGCTCCTTTTTGGCGGGGGTGCGGTGACGTCCCCCGTGAGATCGTAGGTCACCATGGTCTCGCCGGACTGCGGCCGCTCGAGCCAGTCCTTGTGGCGCATCGACAGATGCACGTCGCGCACGCCGCCTTCCCAATGCTCGACCATGGCGACGTGCGAGAAGTCGTAATCCTTGGATGAGGATTCGTAGTTCTTGCTGCGGTAGATCAGATGCACGACGGTGACGGTACTTTCGCGCGACACCTTCGCCAGAAATTCGACGGAAGGATCGTTCTTGAGATAATCCGGCAATTTTCCGATCAGGTCGCGCACGGCCCTGCGGGCGTTGTGGATCTGCTTGTTCTTATCGGTGTTCATCCGCGTGCGGCTGGAATAGCGGATGTCCTTCTCGCGCTCGGTGGCCTCCAGCAGCGAGGTCGGCAGATCGCCGCGCGCGGAAAACAGGTCGACCTGGAAGATCAGCATGTCGCGATCGACCTCGGCATCGAGCACGTAGTCGAGCGGCGTGTTGGAGGCGATGCCGCCGTCCCAGTAATGCTCGCCCTCGATCATCACGGAGGGAAAGCCGGGCGGCAGCGCACCGGAGGCCATGATGTGCTCGGGGCCGATGGTCTTTCCGAGCTTCCTAAACTGGTAATTGTCGAAATATTTGAAGTTGCCCGAGGTGACGCCGACCGCGCCGACCGACAGGCGCGTCTTCAAATCGTTGATGCGGTCGAAATCGACCAGACGCTCCAGCGTCTTCTTCAGCGGCGCGGTGTCGTAATAGCTCTCGGCCTGCGGGCTGCCGGGCGGCCAGAGCGGCGCCGGTGGAATCCGCGGCGTGAAGAAGCCGGGCACGCCGAAGGTCGCAATCAGCGCGGCACTGGTCGAATTGAACAGCTCGCGGCTGTGGTCGCTCTTGCCGATCGGTTTCCACGGCACCGGCGCGGAGACCATCTCCCAGAATTCCTTGAGGCGCTTGACGCGCGTCGGGCCCTCGTTGCCGGCGATGATGGCGGCGTTGACCGCACCGATCGAGATGCCGGCGACCCATTCCGGCTCGAAACCGTGGCCGCACAGCGCCTGATAGGCGCCGGCCTGATAGGAGCCAAGCGCGCCGCCGCCCTGAAGGACAAGGACGCGCTGCGCATTCGCGGGGATGCTGGCGGATTCCGGGCTACGATCTGTCATGCAGGAACAATAGCAAAAGGCGAGCCACCGTGGCGACCCTCCGCCGCGGCGTCAATGCATCCCGGGATCAAGTCTGGCTTATCGGGGCTCGGTCGAGGCCAGGATCATGGTCCAGAACACCTTGTATTTGGTGCCCGGAGCATAGCTGGCCGCGATGCCCAGTTTTGTGACACCGCCCTTGAGCATGTTGGCGCGGTGGGGTGGCGAGTCGCGCCAGCCGGAAAACGCTTCCGCCAGCGTATGATAGCCGGCCGAGACGTTCTCGACGGCAACGGTGGCGGGATAGCCGCCGGTGGCAAGGCGCTTGGCCAGCGGCGCGCGGACGTCGTGATCCATCTTGTTGGCGGCGGCCATGGCCTGGGACTGGGATTCGGCGAGCCGCATCAGATCGGTATCGATGACAACGGTGCCGAGGGCGTTGTTCTGGCGATATTGCGAGATCATGATCGCGGCCGCCTGCGCATCGAGCTTGGAGCCCGGGACCGCCATGTCGGCGTACATGGACGGCTGCTGGACCGGTGCCTCGTTGCCGGCACAGCCGGCAAGCAGCAAAGTGATGAGAATTGCGGCCGCAGCGCGCATGTAGGAGCCCCCGAATGTAGGGGCCGTTGTTGCATACCAACAGTGGCTGAAAGGTGAATTTTGATGAAAATCTGCTCGGTGTCATTCCGGGGCAGTGCGCGGCACTAAACTATGGTGCGCAATTGCGCACCTGAGAATCTCGAGATTCCCCGGTGCGCAATTGCGCACCTGAGGTCTGGTCCTTCGGACCATCCCGGAATGACGGGAATTTCTACCCCGCAAATATCCGGTAACGGCGCGGCTCGAGGCCGATGGTGTCCCCGGCGCGCAGTTCCTTGTCGCGGGGGGCGTCGATCTCGACGGTTTCGCCGCCTGACAATGCGACCTCGGCGCGCTGCACCGGACCGAAATTGCGGACGTGCTGAACCGCGCCCTCGAAGGCGCCGCTGCCGGGGGGCCCGACCAGCATGTCGTGTCGCCGCACGAACAGTTTTGACGCGCCAGGCGCAAGCCCATCCGCCGCGAGCCGAAGCGGCCGGTCGCCGAGCCGGATCACCCCTGCTTCGACCTGGATCGGCAGCTCGATGGATTCACCGATGAAGCCGTGGACGAACGCGCTTGCCGGGCTTTCATAGACGTCATCGGGCGAGCCGATCTGCTCGATCCTGCCCTTGTCCATGACGACGACGCGGTTAGCGACTTCGAGCGCTTCCTCCTGGTCGTGGGTGACGAAGATCGAGGTGACGTTGATCTCATGGTGCAACGAGCGCAGCCATCGGCGCAGCTCTTTCCGCACCTTGGCGTCTAGCGCGCCGAAGGGCTCGTCGAGCAGCAGGATTCGCGGCTCGATCGCGAGCGCGCGGGCGAGCGCAATGCGCTGGCGCTGGCCGCCGGAAAGCTGGCTCGGATAACGATCGGCGAGCCAGTCGAGCTGCACGAGATCGAGCAGCTCTTTCACCCGGGCACGGATCGCGGCCTCGTCCTTGCGGACCGCACGCGGCTGCACGCGCAGGCCGAAGGCGACGTTCTCGAACACGGTCATGTGGCGGAACAGCGCGTAGTGCTGGAATACGAAACCGACATGCCGCTCGCGCGCGCCCTGCGCCAGCGCGTCCTCGCCATTGAAGGTGACCTCGCCGGAATCAGGCCAGTCGAGGCCTGCGATGATCCGGAGCAAGGTGGTCTTGCCGGAGCCTGATGGACCGAGCAGCGCCAGCAATTCTCCATTGTCGACCTTGAGGTCGACGCCGTCGAGGGCGGCAAAACTGCCGAACTTCTTGACGAGATTTTTGACTTCAATGGTCACTGGCGTCGTGTCCTTCGTCGAGGTGACGTTCGAGAACCGTCTTTGCGATCAGCGTGATCAGCGCCAGCATCGCCAGCAGCGAGGCAATCGCGAAGGCGGCGACGAACTGGTATTCGTTGTAGAGGATCTCGACCAGCAGCGGCATCGTGTTGGTCTCGCCGCGGATATGGCCGGAGACGACGGAGACCGCGCCGAACTCACCCATCGCGCGCGCATTGCAGAGCAGGACGCCGTAGAGCACGCCCCATTTGATGTTGGGCAACGTGACGCGGAAGAAGGTCTGCAAGCCGGAGGCGCCGAGCGAAACCGCAGCCTCCTCCTCCTGCGTGCCCTGCTCCTGCATCAGGGGGATCAGCGCGCGCGCGACGAACGGGAAGGTCACGAAGGTGGTGGCGAGCGCGATGCCGGGCACGGCGAACAGGATCTGGATGTCGTGGTCCCTAAGCCAGCTGCCGAAATAGCCCTGTGCGCCGAACAGCAGCACGAAGACAAGGCCGGAGATCACCGGGCTCACCGAGAACGGCAGGTCGATCAGCGTGACCAGGAAGGTCTTGCCCGGGAAATCGAATTTTGCAATCGCCCAGGCGGCGACGAGACCGAAGACAAGGTTGAGGCCGACCGAGATCGCCGCGACGATCAACGTCAGCTTGATCGCAGCCAGCGCCTCCGGCTCGGCGAGCGCGGAGAGATAGGCGAGGATTCCCTTCGAGAACGCCTGCGCGAACACGACCACCAGCGGCAGCACGACGAAGACGGAAAGAAAGATGATCGCCAACGCGATGATGGTGATGCGCACCGCGCGCGGCTCGGTGCGGAGATTGTCTTGCGCCGCCGCCGCATGTGCCCGGGCCCTCGCACGTGCCTTGGCGTCGGGAGCCGAGAGCGACACGGAGTCTGCGATCTGCATCGTCATCGCATCCTCCTCAGCGCGCCGGAATCCGGCTCCGCGCCCAGCGCTGGAGCCGGTTGACGGCGAAAATGATGACGAAGGAGACGACGAGCATGACCACCGCGATGGCGGTCGCGTCGGCGTAGCGGAACTCGGACAGCCGGATCACGATCAAGAGCGGCGCGATCTCGGAGACATTCGGCAGATTGCCGGCAATGAAGATCACCGAGCCGTATTCACCGACCGCGCGGGCAAAGGCGAGCGCGAGCCCGGTGAGCAGCGCCGGCGCAAGCGAGGGCAGGATCACGCGGATGATGGTCTGCCAGCGGCTGGCGCCCAGGCTTCCCGCGGCTTCCTCGATCTCGGGGTCGAGATCCTGCAGCACCGGCTGCACCGTGCGCACCACGAAGGGAATGCCGATGAAGATCATGGCGACGAAGATGCCGACCGGCGTGAAGGCCACCTTGATGCCGAGCGCCGCGAGCGGTGCCCCGAGCCAGCCCTTCTCGGCGAACAGCGCAGTCAGCGCGACGCCAGCGACCGCCGTCGGCAGCGCGAAGGGCACGTCGACGATGGCGTCGAACAGCCGCCGGCCGGGGAAGCGGTAGCGCACCAGCGCCCAGACGATGATGCTGCCCATGACGAGGTTGACGCAGGCCGCCGCGAACGCAAGGCCGAAGGAAACCCTGAGGGCATTCAGGGTGCGGCGGCTGGAGAGGATGTTCCAGAATTGCTCGGGGCTGAGCTCGAGCGATTTCAGGAACAGCCCGGCGAGCGGAATCAGGATGATGATCGACAGCCAGGAAAGCGTCAGTCCCATGGTGAGACCGAAGCCCGGCAATGTCCGGCGTCGTGCTGCGAGTGCGCTCACCAGGCCCCCTGCTAAAGCCCATTAAGACAGCGCCAGATCAGTTCTTATAGATCTGGTCAAAGATGCCGCCGTCGGCAAAATGTTCCTTCTGCGCCTTGGTCCAACCACCGAAAACGTCGTCGATCGTGAATAGTTCGACCTTTGCGAAGGCATTTTCGTATTTTTTGGCAATGTCGGCATCGCGCGGGCGGTAGAAGTTGCGCGCGGCGATCTCCTGCCCCTCCTTGGTGTACCAGTACTGGAGGTAGGCATCGGCGGCATTGCGGGTGCCTTTTTTATCGGCAACCTTGTCGACGATCGCGACCGGCGGCTCGGCGAGGATGGATTGCGGCGGCGCCACGATCTCGAATTTCTCCCGGCCGAATTCCTTCAGGGCGAGAAACGCCTCGTTCTCCCAGGCCAGCAGCACGTCGCCGACGCCGCGCTCGACGAAGGTCACGGTGGCGCCGCGCGCGCCGGTATCGAGCACCGGCACCTGCTGGTAGAGCTTCCCGATGAAATCCTTGGCCTTGTCGGCGGAGCCGGATTTCTTCTGCGCAAAGCCCCAGGCCGCCAGATAATTCCAGCGCGCGCCGCCCGACGTCTTCGGGTTCGGCGTGATCACGGCAACGCCCGGCTTGATCAGATCGTCCCAATCCTTGATCGCCTTGGGATTACCCTTGCGCACCAGGAACACGATGGTGGAGGTGTAGGGCGACGCATTCTGCGGCAACCGCTTCTGCCAGTCCGTCGCCGTGAGGCCCTTGCCGGCGATCGCGTCGATGTCGTAGGCGAGCGCGAGCGTCACCACATCGGCCTGCAATCCGTCGATCACCGCGCGCGCCTGCGAACCGCTACCACCATGCGACTGCTTGACCTCGACGCTCTTGCCGGTTTCCTTCTGATAGGCGTTCGCGAACGCCTTGTTGAATTCGGCATAAAGCTCGCGCGTCGGATCATACGACACGTTGAGCAGATTGATGTCGGCAGCGAGAGCCGCGCTTGCCACAAAAACCGTCGCGAGAAGTCCTGCAGCGAGCGGAACGATACGGCGCATCATGTCCATCTCCATTCACTTCGACGACATCGGTGTCAGCGAAGGCAGGCGAAACTCGCGGCGAAACGCGCTTAAGTCAACGAAACCGGATTTTCTTGTTCGCAGCGTGGCAGCGTGGCTGTGCTACGAAGTCTTCATCGTGTGGATGCCGCATTCTGTCTTGGCCCGGCCGCGCCAGCGACCGGCACGTTCATCCTCACCCTCGGCCGTTCTGCTCGTGCAAGGCATACACCCAACCGACAGGAAACCGGAGGCGGCGAGTGGATGACGCGGCAATTTGGCGCGGACGAAGATGGCCTCCAGTTCCTCGCGCGAGACGTTGGCGAAGGGGTTGAACTTCAACCGCACGCCATCGTCTTCAACCACCGGAATGTCGGCGCGCGCATTGCCCTGGAAGCGCTTGCGGCCGTTGAGCCAGGCCGAGAACGGCTTCAATGCCCGCGCCAGCGGCTCGACTTTACGAATGCGACAGCAGGCGTCGGGATCGGAGAACCAGAGATCGCGATCGGGATCGTCACGCGACAATGTTTCTTCGGCCGGCTTGATCGAGCGGACGTCCTTCAGGCCAAGCGTCGCGATCAACGTGTCGCGATAGGCCAGCGTCTCCTCGAACAGCCAGCCGGTATCGAGGAAGACCACGGGGATCGCGGGGTCGACGTCCGCCATGACCTTCAGCAGGGTCGCCGATTCCGTGCCGAACGACGACACCAGCGCAAGCTTTTCGCGCCCGACCGTCTTCAGCGCCGCGGCGACGATCTCCGCGGGCGAGGCATCGCGCAGCGCGCGATCGAGTTCGTCCGCAGACGGCAGCGCAGAGGCGGACGTCGGCGAAACCTGAGGCGCGATCGCGTTCACGTGCCGACGCCCTCGGAATGGCGCAGCTGCATGCGCCGGTGCAAGGCCGTGATGCGGCCATCGCCGGTCGGCTGGTAGAACACCGAATAGCGCTTGGCGGTCTGCATGAAGGCTTCCGCGTCGGCCTGCTTCTTGACGTCGAAGGAATCGAAGCCGGCCCGCAGCATGAACACGAACTGGTCGCGCAGCACCTGGCCGGTGGCGCGCAATTCGCCGCGGTAATTGTAGCGCTCGCGCAGCAGGCGGGCCTGGCTGTAGGCGCGGCCGTCGCGGAAGGTCGGGAACACCAGCGCGACGACGGCGATCTTGCCGAGATAGGGGACCAGTTCGGCGATGTCGCGGTTGTTCGGCCAGATCACGCCGACCTTGCCGGCGCGCTTGAGCAGCGCGTCGGCCTCGCCGATGAAGCGCTCGGCCGGCACCAGGATGTCGCCGCCCTCGGGCAGCGGCGTGTCGACGGCCAGCTTGACGAAACTGTCGCCCGCGATCTTTCCGCCGTTAACGAGTGGCATAAACGCGCTCCTTGAAGGGTTCGACGCCGAGGCGTTTCACGGTGTCCATGAACAGCTCTTCGGGCCGCTCGCGCAGCGCCAGATAGGCTTCCACGATGTCCTCGACGACGTCGGCGACCTCGTCGAACTTGACGCCCGGTCCGATCAGGTTCCCGAGCACAGCGTTTTCGTCGGCACGGCCGCCAATGGTGATCTGGTAGACCTCCTCGCCGTTCTTCTCGACGCCGAGAATGCCGATATGGCCGACATGGTGATGGCCGCAGGCGTTGATGCAGCCGGAGATGTTGATGTGGAGCCGGCCGATCAGGTTGGCGAGCTCGTGGTTGGCGAAGCGCCGCGTCAGCTCCTGCGCGATCGGGATCGAGCGCGCATTCGCCAGCGAGCAATAGTCGAGACCCGGGCAGGCGATGATGTCGGTGATCAGGTTGACGTTCGGCGTCGCGAGGCCAAGCTTGTCGAGCGCCTTCCACAGCGCCGGCAGGTGACGCTTGGCGACGTGCGGCAGCGCCAGGTTCTGCTCGTGGCCGACGCGGATTTCGCCGAAGGAATATTTGTCGGCGAGATCGGCCAGCGCATCCATCTGCTCCGCCGTGGCATCGCCCGGAGGCGCGCCGATCGGCTTCAGCGAAATCGTGACGATGGCATAGCCCTGGTTCTTGTGCGGAGAGACCGAGTTCTTGCGCCACGCTTCGAAGTCGGGATCGGCCGCCGCCTGCCGAAGCTCGTCCGGCATGTGCGGCAGCTTTTCGTAAGGAGGATAGGAGAAGCGCGAACGGATGTCCTCGATCACCTCGTCGTCGATCTGGAGCGAGGAGTTGCGGATGTGCTGCCACTCCTCCTCGACCTCGCGGGAGAACTTCTCGATGCCGAGCTCATGGACCAGGATCTTGATGCGCGCCTTGTAGATGTTGTCGCGGCGGCCATACTGATTGTAGACGCGCAGGATCGCCTCGATATAGCTCAGGATATCGCGGCCGTGCACGAAGTGCTTGATGGTCTTGGCGATGAACGGCGTGCGGCCAAGACCGCCGCCGACCAGCACCTCGAAGCCGGTCTCGCCCTTCTCATTCTTGATCAGGCGGAGGCCGATGTCGTGGATCTTGATCGCGGCGCGGTCGTGGTCCGACGCGGTGATCGCGATCTTGAACTTGCGCGGCAGGAACGAGAATTCGGGATGCAGCGTGGTGTGCTGGCGGATCAGCTCCGACCAGATGCGGGGATCCTCGATCTCACCCGGCGCGACGCCGGCCCACTGGTCCGAGGTGACGTTGCGCATGTTGTTGCCGGAGGTCTGCATCGCATGGATGCCGACCTTGGCGAGATCTTCCAGCGCGTCCGGCAATTCGGCGAGCTTGATCCAGTTGAACTGGATGTTCTGCCGCGTGGTGAAATGGCCATAGCCGCGGTCATATTTGCGCGCGACATGGGCGAGCGCCCGCAGCTGGTTCGTCGCCAGCGTGCCATAGGGGATCGCGACGCGGAACATATAGGCGTGCAGTTGCAGATAGACGCCGTTCTGCAGGCGCAGAATCTTGAACTCGTCCTCGGTGAGCTCGCCGGAGAGGCGCCGCCTCACCTGGTCGCGGAACTCCGAGACGCGCTCGTTGACGAGCGTGCGATCGATTTCGTCGTAAGCATACATAAGAAAGCGCCTTAAACCTGGGCCGACTGTCCGATGGTCACACCGGTGCGGCGGATCTGTTCGCGCAGATTGCCGGGTTCGATCTTGCCATCCGCGCCGACCTGCACCGGGGCGATATAGGGACCGATCGCGCCGACGTCATCGGCGACGGACTCCGCAAGCAACGCCTTGGCCTCGTCGGAGTTGCGCACGATCGCAGCTTCCGACAGGTCCGCAGACCAGCTCTTGGCGGCGGTGCGATAAACCACGATGCCGTCCCAGGTCCGGTTGGCGGTCACGATCGAGGGGCCGGCGATCTTGATCTTCTTCTGTTCAAGCGGCGAGGTCATTCGGCTGCATCCAATAGGTCAGAGATGATTTGCTTTGGGGTTTCGCGACGAAGGGAACCGGCATGCCGGACCACCTCGCCGATGATGAGAATGGCGGGACCGCCGCTGACCCGCCGCACCAGCTCGGGGAGATCGCGCAGCGTGCCGATCGCGCCTTGCGCATCGGGACGGCTCACGCGCGCGAACACGCCGACCGGCGTCTCCGGCGAACGGCCGGCGGCGAACAGGCCGGCGCGCACTGCGGGCGCGGCGGTCATGCCCATGTAGACCACGACGGTCATTTTGGTGTCGGTCAGCGTCGACCAGTCCACGACTTCCGCATCGCGCGCCTTGTGCGCGGTGAGGAAGGTGATGCGGGTCGCTTCATGACGATAAGTGAGCGGCACCTCGAAATCGGCGGCGCCACCGAGCCCCGCGGTGATGCCGGGGATGATCGAATAGGCGACACCTGCCGCGCGTAGCGCTTCAACCTCTTCGCCGCCGCGGCCGAACACGAAGGGATCGCCGCCCTTCAGCCGCACCACCCGCTGGCCGGCTTGCGCCGCTTCGATCATGCGCTTGTTGATGGCGTCCTGGCCGATGCCGGGCTTGCCGACGCGGCGGCCGACCGGAACGCGCGTGGTGTCGCGGCGGATGCGGTCGAGAATTTCGCCCGAGACCAGCTCGTCATGGAAGACGATGTCCGCGTCCTGCAATGCGCGCAGCGCCTTGATGGTGAGAAGATCGGGATCGCCGGGACCGGCGCCGACCAGCGCGACCGAGCCTTCCGGCTTGTCGGCGCGCGCGAATTCGGAGGGATCGGCAATTGCCTTGAGCGCGGCATCCGCCTCGCTCCTACGGCCGCCGAGCACGGCGGCGCCGATCGGGCCGTCGATGACGCGCTCCCAGAACCGGCGGCGCAGCGAAAACTCGGTGATGCGCTCGTTGATGGACTTGCGAAAGCCGCCGATGAACTCGGCGAGCTCGCCGATGCGCGCCGGCAGCAGCGCCTCGATCTTCTCCCGCACGCGCCGTGCCACGACGGGCGAAGTGCCGCCGGTACCGACCGCGACCACGACATCGCCGCGATCGACGATCGCCGGAAAGATGAAGCTGGAATGTTCGAGATCGTCCATGACGTTGACGGGCAGGCCGAGCGCCTTGGCGCGAACCGACATCGCCACGCCGACATCACCCGCGCCTGCGCAGACGACGGCGATGACTCCCGCGAGATCGGCAGTGAGCGGATCGCCCGACGCGATCTCGATACGCGCCGCATCCCCGGAGTTCAGGCCCAGCTCATGATTGCCGTCGATCGCATGCACGCGGATGCGCGCACCGGCGGCAGAGAGCACGCGCAGCTTGGCACGCAAAAGCTCACCCGCGCCGATGAGGATCACCGGACCGGCCTTGAGATCGAGAAACACCGGCAAGAACCGCATGCGATACTCGCTTCCCCCACATCCGGGGTTGACTGGAATTATTTTCTATATATGTGTCGTTTCGAGCGCGCAAAGAGAAAATTTTTTCTTCTCTTCCGCACCGCAACTATAGAATTTTCGCCTCCAAACGCAAAGTGGCAGAGATGCATCTTCTCAAGGACGATTCCGCAGCGAGCGGACTGAGCAGCGCGGCCCCGGCCGAGCGCGCACGCACGCAAGAATTTTCTGCTGACCTTGCCCCCAGCATGGACCATCTCGACCAGCTCGAGGCGCAGAGCATCTACATCTTCCGCGAGGCGTTCGCCCGGCTGAAGAAGATCGCGCTGCTGTGGTCGCTCGGGAAGGACTCCAACGTCATGATCTGGCTGGCGCGGAAGGCGTTCTTCGGCCGCGTGCCCTTCCCGGCGCTGCATGTCGACACCGGCAAGAAGTTTCCGGAGATGTACCGCTTTCGAGATCACTACGGCAAAGAGTGGGATCTCGATCTGCGCGTCGAGCCCTGCCCGCCCATCGATGCCGTCGATCCGACGCTGCCGCCGGCCGCCCGCTCCGCTGCGCGCAAGACCGAAGGCCTCAAGATGGCGCTCGGCAAATTCGGCTTTGACGGCCTGATCGCCGGCATCCGCCGCGACGAGGAGGCTACGCGCGCCAAGGAGCGTGTGTTCTCGCCGCGCGGGCTCGAAGGCAATTGGGACGTGCGCGACCAGCCGCCGGAGTTCTGGGACCATTTCAACGCCTCGCCGCCGCAGGGCGCCCATTTGCGCATCCACCCGATCCTGCATTGGACCGAGGCCGACATCTGGGCCTACACCAAGCGCGAGAACATCCCGATCATCCCGTTGTATCTCGCCAAGGACGGCAAGCGCTATCGCTCGCTGGGCGATCAGGACATCACCAATCCGGTCGCATCGACCGCGTCCAACATCGACGAGATCCTGATCGAGCTCGAGCAGACCAAGGTGCCGGAGCGCGCCGGCCGCGCGCTCGACCACGAGACCGAGGACGCCTTCGAGCGCCTGCGCGTCGCCGGCTATCTCTGATCAAGAACGCGAGCGCGATATGAACATGATCGTCACCCCGGCTTCGCCCGCCACCCCGAACGGCACCACCCGTCCGCAGGTCCGCATCGTCATTGTCGGCCATGTCGACCACGGCAAATCGACGCTGGTCGGCCGCCTCTTGCACGAGACCGGCAGCCTGCCCGACGGCAAGCTTGAGATGCTGAAGGCCGTCAGTGCGCGGCGCGGCATGCCGTTCGAATGGTCGTTCCTGCTCGATGCGCTGCAGACCGAGCGCGACCAGGGTATCACCATCGACACCACGCAGATCCGCTTCCGCACCAATTCGCGCGACATCGTGCTGATCGACGCGCCCGGCCACGCCGAATTCCTGCGCAACATGATCACCGGCGCCTCCCAGGCGGACGGCGCGGTGCTGATCATCGACGCGCTCGAAGGCGTGCGCGACCAGACACGGCGGCACGGCTATCTCCTGCATCTGCTCGGCGTGAAGCAGGTCGCGATCGTCGTCAACAAGATGGACCGCGTCGACTTCTCCGCAGAGCGTTTCAAGGAGATCAGCGACGAGATCTCCGCACATCTGAACGGCCTCGGCGTGAAGCCCACGGCCGTGATCCCGATCTCGGCACGCGACGGCGACGGTGTTGCGATGCGCACCGACCGTATCTCCTGGTACAAGGGACCGACGGTTGTCGAGGCGCTCGACGCCCTCGAACCGGCGCGGCCGCTGGAAGCGCTGGCGCTGCGGCTGCCGGTGCAGGCGATCTACAAGTTCGACGACCGCCGCATCGTGGCGGGCCGTATCGAGTCCGGCAGCCTCATTGCCGGCGACGAGATCGTGATCATGCCGGCCGGCAAGATCGCGAAGATCAAGACGGTCGAGAGCTGGCCGGCGACGCCGGTTGCGGGACGACAGGGCGCGGGCCGCTCGGTCGGCATCACGCTCGACCGCGAATTGTTCATCGAGCGCGGCGACATCGTCGCGCATGCCGGCAGCGCCCCGCGCGAGACGCGTCGGCTGCGTGCGCGCATCTTCTGGCTGCACGACAAGCCGCTCGCCAAGGGCGACCAGCTGCTGGTTCGCTGCGGGCCGAAGGAAAGCCGCGCCACCGTCGTGGCGATCGAGAAGGCGGTCGATCCCGGCGAGCTCTCGAGCAGCGAGAACAAGGCGATCGGACGCAACCATGTCGGCGAGATCGACATCTCGCTGTCGAATCCGATCGCCACCGATCCCTACACCGAGAATCCGCGCACCGGCCGTCTCGTGATCGAGGTCTCCGGGCGCATCGCCGGTGGCGGTCTGGTGCTGTCGGTCGATGCCGGCCAGCGCGCCGTGCCCGTCGACATCGTGCCGGTGGAATCCGCACTTCGTCCCGACGAGCGCTCCGCGCGCTATCAGCACAACGGCGCCGTGGTCTGGCTCACCGGCTTGCCGGCGTCGGGCAAGTCGACGCTCGCCAAGGCGCTGGAGCGGAGGCTGTTCACCAATGGCGGCTCGCCGATCCTGCTCGACGGCGACACGTTGCGCGCCGGGCTCAACAGCGATCTCGGCTTCTCCACTGCTGATCGCAGCGAGAACATCCGCCGCCTTGCCGAAGTCGCAACGCATCTCGCACGTAACGGCCATATCGCCATCGTCGCCGCGGTCTCGCCCGCGCGCGAGGACCGCGCCGCGGCGCGCCGCATCGCCGACACCGCGTTCCGCGAGATCCATGTCGCGACGCCGGCAGAGGTCTGCGAGGATCGCGATCCCAAGGGACACTACAAGAAGGCCCGCGCCGGCGCGCTGGCGTCGTTTACCGGCATCGGTAACGACTACGAAGCACCGCAGGCGGCCGAGCTCGTGATCGACACCTCGACCCGAACCGTCGCCGAGGCGGCCGACGAGATCGAGCAGATGCTGAAGAACACTGGCGTGCTGTTCGACGAGGCCGTCGACCTCGCCGCGAATATCTAGGGCCGTCGTCGCCCGGCTTGACCGGGCGACCCAGTATTCCAGAGACAGCTTTGGGATACGGAGAAGCTGCGGCGTACTGGATTCCCCGCTTTCGCGGGGAATGACACCGGTGCGTGGGGCCCACACCTTCTCTTGACATTTTGACAACTCATTGGGGGTCTTCTCACCGCCCCGATTTTGGGGCTAATAGACCCCGAAAGCCGCTCCCTTGTGGGCGCATTTTGCTGCTGTCGGGTCAAAAGCAGCAAAAAACAGCCATTTCCAACAAGAAAGCCCATCATGAAACGCGTCGACGCCCACGGATTGAAGATCGCTCCTGTCCTGTTTGATTTCATCGCCAAGGAAGCGGCCCCGAAAACGGGGATCGCGCCGGATGCGTTCTGGGCCGGGCTTGCCGCCATCATCAGGGATCTGGGGCCGAAGAACCGCGCATTGCTGGCGGTGCGCGACACGTTGCAGGCCAAGATCGACGACTGGCACCGCGCCAGCAAGGGCAAGGCGTTCGACCTCAACGCCTATACCGCCTTCCTGAAGGAGATCGGCTACCTCGTTCCGGAGCCGGCGACGCAGAAAGTCGAGACCGCCAATGTCGACGAGGAAATCGGCAAGATCTGCGGCCCGCAGCTCGTCGTGCCCCTCACCAATGCGCGCTATGCACTCAACGCGGCGAACGCGCGCTGGGGCTCGCTCTATGATGCCTTCTACGGCACCGACGCGATCCCACACGATGCTGCCGAGAGCGGCAAGGGTTACAACAAGGCACGTGGCGACAAGGTGATCGCCAAGGCCAAGGCGTTCCTCGATACCGCCGTGCCGCTCGCAACCGGCAGCCATACCGACGTCACCGCCTATAGTGTCGTCGCGGGCCAGCTCGCAGTGAAGCTGAAGAGCGGCAACGCCACCGCACTGAAGAACGCGGCGCAGTTCGCGGGCTTCCATGGCGATGCGGCTGCGCCCTCGGCCGTGCTGCTCGCCAACAACGGCCTGCATGTCGAGGTGAAGATCGACCGCAGCAGCGCGATCGGCAAGGACGATCCGGCCGGCGTCGCCGACATGATCATGGAATCCGCGGTTTCCACCATCCTCGACATGGAGGACTCGGTCGCCGCGGTCGATGCCGAGGACAAGGTGCTGGTCTACCGCAACACGCTCGGCCTGATGAACGGCACGCTGTCGGCTGACTTCGAAAAGGGCGGCAAGACGCTGACGCGTTCGCTCAACGCAGACCGCGTCTACAAGACGCCGGACGACAAGGGCGAAGTGAAGCTGCACGGCCGCAGCCTGCTGTTGATGCGCAATTGCGGTCACCACATGTTCACCGACGCGGTGCTCGACGAAAAGGGCGAGGAGATTCCGGAAGGCCTTCTGGACGCCGCCGTCTCCGGCCTGCTCGCGATCCACGACCTCAAGGGCAATTCGAAGGTCAAGAACAGCCGCACCGGATCTGCCTATATCGTCAAGCCGAAGATGCACGGCCCGGACGAGGTGTCGCTGACCTGCGAGATCTTCGATCGCGTCGAGAAGATGCTGTCGCTGCCCGAGAACACGCTCAAGGTCGGCATCATGGACGAGGAGCGCCGCACCACCGTCAATCTCAAGGCCTGCATCCAGCGCGCCTCCAAGCGCATCATGTTCATCAACACCGGCTTCCTCGACCGCACCGGCGACGAGATCCACACCTCGATGGAAGCGGGCCCGATGATCCGCAAGAACGAGATGAAGGCGCAGGCCTGGATCAAGGCCTATGAGGACTGGAACGTCGACATGGGCCTGACCTGTGGCCTGCCCGGCCATGCCCAGATCGGCAAGGGCATGTGGGCCGCCCCCGACAAGATGGCGGACATGCTGGCGCAGAAGCTTGGCCATCCGCAGGCCGGCGCCACCACCGCCTGGGTGCCCTCGCCGACTGCGGCGACGCTGCACGCGCTGCACTACCACCAGGTCAACGTGATCGCTCGCCAGGAAGAGCTCACCAAAGGCGGACCGCGCGCAAAGCTTTCGGACATCCTCACCATTCCGGTGTCGAAGTCGAACTGGGCGCCCGATGACGTCAAGCAGGAGATCGACAACAACTGCCAGGGCATCCTCGGCTATGTCGTGCGCTGGATCGACCAGGGCGTCGGCTGCTCCAAGGTGCCCGACATCCACGACGTCGGCCTGATGGAAGACCGCGCCACCTTGCGCATCTCCAGCCAGCATCTCGCCAACTGGCTGCACCAGGGCGTGATCACCGAGGCGCAGGTGATGGAATCGCTCAAGCGCATGGCGGTCGTGGTCGACAAGCAGAACGCCGGCGACGCCATCTACAAGCCGATGGCGCCCGCCTTCGACGGCGTCGCCTTCAAGGCCGCCTGCGACCTCATCTTCAAAGGCCGCGAGCAGCCGAACGGCTACACCGAATACATCCTCACCGCGCGCCGCCGCGAGGCCAAGGCGAACGGCTGAGCGAAGTCACAAAAGCGTCAAAAGCCCCGGCCCTTGCCGGGGCTTTTTTGTTGGGCGAAACGTCGCGGCGCGGCGCGGAACAGGCTGCGCGGCGCTCGCGTTGTCGTGCCATCAACCATTGGGAGATGGTCATGGACTGGAATCGGATCGAAGGAAACTGGAAGCAGTTCAAGGGATCGGCCAAGGAGAAATGGGGCAAGCTCACCGACGACGACCTCCAATTGATCGAGGGACGCCGCGAGCAACTCGAAGGCCGGCTTCAGGAACGCTACGGCAAGGCCAAGGACCAGGTTCGTCAGGATGTCGACGACTGGCTCAAGTCGCTGCACTAAAGCGCACGAACGAAGCCCCGGCGAAAGCCGGGGCTTTTTTGTCTAGGAGCGGCAGCCCGGATGTCGCTTCGCTCATCCGGGCTATGATCCCTTGCTAGAACACCGCGAGATATTTCAGCAGCGAGACGATGCCGATGATGATGACGACCACGCGCGCGATCTGCTTGGCGCGGCCGTCCATCGGCAGCATGTTGATGAGATAAAGGACGAGAATAACGACGAGAAAAGTGACGAGCACGCCCACCAGCATCGCGAGACCCCCTTCAGGCAAATTGCGACCACCATCCTAACGCCTGTCTCCCGCACCGGTTCCATCGCGGCAACCCACTGCAACTTCTAGTAAATACGTACTTCTACGATCGGACGGCCTGCCTAAAATTTTACCCTTTTGCATTCAGATCGGAAGACCGTTTGCGCTCTGAGCCGCAAACGGCATGCGATTGCCGATCTGCCGCGCCCCCGTTTGTCGATGTTGCCGGGCGTCTTTCTGAGTTTGCAATGGGAATTGGGGACTTCGATGCTGAATCGTCTGACCGTATCCGCGCTGCTGAAGGCGGTGATCGCGATCACGTCGGCCTGCGTGGTGCTCGCGCTCTCGCTCACTGCCTATGAATCCTGGGATCGCCTCAGGACCGCCAACCGCATCTCGAAGACCGCCGACGCATCCGCCGATCTGTTCAAGGCGATGCACAGCCTGCGCACCGACCGCTCGACTACGACGCGGCTCCTCAACTCGGCCGAACCGATGGATGCCGAGATCGAAAAATATCTGCGCGCGATCCGGGACACCGAGATGCCCGCAATGGCACGCGCGCTGGAGCTGCTGCCGGTCATCGACTTCCCGCAATCGGGCACGCTGGTGCCGGAGCTTGCGCGCCTCCACAAGCTGCTGACCGAAGAGCAGAAACAGTTCTGGGCGGATATGGCCAAGCCCAGGGATCAGCGTCGTACCGGTCTGCCGAAGGAATATATGGAGACGACGGGCGGCCTGCTCGAAACGCTCGACAAGCTGTCGAACGTCCTGGCCGCCACCGTCAATCACCAGGACCCCGTGATCGACCAATTGCTGTCGATCAAGCAGAACGCCTGGCTGCTCCGCAACACCGCGGGCGAAGCTTCGCTGGTCGTCTCGACCGGTCTTGCCGCCGGCAAGATCACACCGGAAGCCCGCAACAGCTACACCCAGCATGTCGGCGGCACGTCGGCGACGTGGAAGGCGCTGGAATTGTCAGCCTCGGGCATGCAGTTGCCGCCCGCGCTCGTCTCCGCCATGGCCGCGGCCAAGACTGCCTATTTCGAGCCGCAATACCTGACCCTGCGGGATCGCCTCGCTGACACGCTGGTCAAGGGCGAGAAGGCCGAGATGACCGCCAACCAATGGAGCCCGCTCACGGTCGGCCGCCTTTCCAGCGCTGTCACCGTGGCGGAAGCCGCCCTCGACGCCGCCAAGGTCCATACGCTGGAGCAGCGCGGCGCTGCGCAGCGCGCGCTGATCGTGCAGCTCGGATTGCTGGCGCTCGCCATCGGCCTTGCCGTCGGCGCTGTCATGCTCGTGAGCCGCCGCGTGATCCATCCCCTGAACACCATCCGCGACGCCATGTTGAAGGTCGCCGGCGGCGACCTTGCCGTCGACAGCGGCTATCTCGATCGCCAGGACGAGATCGGCGCACTGGCTGGCGCGCTGGAGACCTTCAAGCAGCAGGCCACCGACAAGCTCAAGATCGAAGAGCAGGAACGCGAGCGCAATACGGGCGCCGCCGCACGCCAGCGCGCCGTCGAGGCCTATGTCGGCGAGTTCGAGGGCGCAGTGCGCAAGACGCTGGGCGAATTGAGCGAAGCCTCCGGCGAGATGCGCAAGACCTCGGGCGACCTCTCTGCCGTGTCGCGCCAGACCAACGACCGCGTGCAGGTCGCCGGCAAGGCCTCCAACGACGCCTCCATGAGCGTCGACAGCGTCGCCGCCGCCGCCGAGGAGCTCTCGGCCTCAATCAACGACATCAGCCAGCAGGCCGCCCATGCCGCAGGCATCGCCGGCCGCGCCGTCACGCAGGCGCGCGAGACCGACAGCACCGTTCAGGGGCTGGCGCAATCGGCGGGGCGCATCGGCGAGGTGGTCGGCCTCATCAACACCATCGCGGCGCAGACCAATTTGCTCGCGCTCAACGCCACCATCGAAGCGGCGCGCGCCGGCGAAGCCGGCCGCGGATTTGCCGTGGTCGCCTCCGAAGTGAAGTCGCTGGCAAGCCAGACCGCGAAGGCGACCGAGGAGATCTCCGAGCAGATCGCCGACATCCAGAAAGTCGCGGGCGACGCCATCAACGCGATCCAGACCATCGGCGGCATCATCGGCGAAGTGAACGAAGTGGCGACCGCCATTGCCGCCGCCGTGCAGGAGCAGGGTGCGGCGACGCAGGAGATCACGCGCAGCACGCAATTCGCGGCGCAGGGCACCAAGAACGTCTCGGACAACATCACCGGCGTCAAAGCCGATGCGGACGCTGCCGCCGCAGCCGCCGACAATGTGAAGCAGGCCTCCGAGATGCTGGAGAGCCAGAGCCGCCAGCTCGGCCATCAAGTCAGTGACTTCCTCGGCAAGATCCGCGCGGCGTAACATTGGTTAGATAGAAGCTGCCCCTACACCTCCGGCGTCATCCCCGCGAACGCGGGGATCCATAACCACAGGGAGTAGTTTGGCGAAGACTCCTGGTCGCCGGCTCGTGCCGTAACTCCTCCCTGTGGTTATGGATCCCGGATCTGCGCTTCGCTTGTCCGGGATGACAGCGGAGATTGAGGCGGTAGCGCTGGGCCCCACGTGAACCCGCCGCCCTACTCCTTCGCCACCACCGGCACCTGGCGGAATTTGGCGCGCACCGATTCCGGCAGCGGCGAAAAATTCATCGCGACGCCGCGGCGGTCGTTGGCATTGCGGCTGGCGACCACCAGGCCATCGGCGCCGGCGACGATATCGCCCTTGCGCAGGGTAGGATCGTCCTCGACCTTGACCTGCGCAAGCCCGACCGGATCCTTGCCGTTGCAGGTGCAGCCCGCGACAATCTCATTGCGATAGCGGTACGCATTGGGCAATTCGGAATAAGATTTTCCCTTGTCGGTCGTGGCGTCGTCGATGTTGCCGCCATAGACCAGCGACGTCTCGGAAGCCGGGCAGAAGCTCTTGCAGGATTGCGCCTTGCTCTCGGCATCATTGCCCTGCGCCGGGAAGTAGCGGCCGTCGCAGCCGCGCACGCAATAGGCCGTGCCGCCGCCATAGGCGGCGCGTTGCCGGGGGACATCGTAGCGCGGCATGTCATCGCCAGGGAACGGCGTCCGGATCTGTGGAAGCCGCCCTCCGAACGCACCGAACAGCGCCGAGAAGAAATCCTCCGCGTGCGCCGACGGTGCGAATGCCAGACCGGCGGAGACGAAGACCATGATCGCCGTACCGCCAGCCACTTTGCCAATCAGGCGTCTGCTCATTTGGCTCACTCTTACTCCTAGTTCACGGCCGACGTCGCGATGTTCAGCGCCTGCCGGCCCGACGGCATCGCCGTCACGGCTGGACGCTTACGCGCGGGGTCGCTGCCTTTGGCCATCAGCGGCGCGTTCTTCGGCAGCACCACGACCTTGGCGCCGACATTGACGCGGCTGAACAGGTCGGTGACGTCCTCGTTGGTCATGCGGATGCAGCCGGAGGAGACGAACTTGCCGATCGTGGAGGGATCGTTGGTGCCGTGGATGCGGTATTCGCTGGAGCCGAGATACATCGCCCGCGCCCCGAGCGGGTTGCCGGGACCGCCGGCGACGAAGCGCGGCAGATAGGGCTGGCGCGCAATCATCTCGGCCGGCGGATGCCAGTCCGGCCATTCCGCCTTGCGGCTGACACTCTGCACGCCGGACCAGGTGAAGCCTTCGCGGCCGACGCCGACGCCGTAACGGATCGCACGACCATTGCCGAGCACGTAGTAGAGATAGGTGTTGTTGGTATCGATGACGATGGTGCCGGCCGGCTCGCTGCGGTCGAAGCCGACGATCTGCTTGCGCAGACGATCGGGCAGCTGGGCATCCTCGTCCGCCGCCTGCGGCTGCGGCGCTTCATTCACGTAGCCCTGCGCATAACCCTGGTCCTGCGGATATGCCTGCGGCTGCATCGGAGCATAGCCGAATGTCTGCGCGCTCGCGCCAGCGAAAGGCACCGTCAGCAGAGCGGTTGCGAAGGCGAAGGCGGTGACGGCGCGCGGCGAGAAGCTGCGACGGACTGCAGAGAACTTTGTCATGTGCTGCCCCGTTGGATGCGTGCATCAGGGTGATGCGCTTGCGAACAAACGCCGCGGGAGCGATACAGGTTCCGGCCCTTCGCGCGGCATCCTTGTCACAGTCAAGCGAGCGCGCGTTCACGAAGCCGCGATGGAACCGAGGCACTGCTCGCGCATTATCAGCTCGCCAAATGGGCGCGCGGATCGAGGTTTCCGTGCGGGAGAGAGATTGTGCGCGTCCTTCCCAGTGAACGTGTGATTCCCGGCAACAGCGAAGGCAGTCCGCTTCCCGACAGCCATATCGAGCTGCCGCCGGTCATCCGCCGCACCGAGTTCGTCGCCTTCGCGCTTGCCGGCTTGTTACTGATTGCGGTCGTTACCGTGCTCTACGTTGGAAGAGCTTTCTTCCTGCCGGTCGTGATGGCCTTCGTCACCGGCACCATGCTGTCGCCGGCGGCGGGCTTTCTGGAGCGGTACAAGGTGCCGCGCAGCGTAGGTGCCGTTCTGATCGTAGTTGCGGGGACCGCCGTGGTGGCCTTCGTGGTGGCGCTGATCGCCTCCCCCGCGATGGAATGGAGCACGCGCCTGCCGGAGCTCGGCGCGCAATTGAAGGACAAGCTGCACGTGTTCGACCGACCGCTCGCACTGTGGCGCGAGCTGCAGGCTATGGTCGGCGGCTCGGAAGGATTGCCGAACTTCCAGATGCCGAAATTCGATTGGGTGCAGCCGACCCTGGAATTCCTGTCACCGACCTTTACCGAATTCCTGCTGTTCTTCGTCACCCTGATCCTGTTCATCGCAAGCTGGCGCGACCTGCGCCGGGCGCTGATCATGACCTTCAGCGACCGCGACGCCCGGCTGCGCACGCTTCGGATCCTCAACGAGATCGAGGTCCATCTCGGCAACTACCTCCTGACCGTCACCCTCATCAATATTGGGGTCGGCGTCGCCACCGGCCTCGTCTGCGCGCTCACCGGCATGCCCAATCCGGCCGGGCTCGGCGCGCTTGCGGCAACCCTCAACTTCATCCCGATCATCGGGCCGATCGCGATGTTCGCCGTTCTGATCGTGGTGGGGCTGGTCGCCTTCCCGACCATCAGCGGCGGCCTGATGGCGGCGCTCGCCTTCGGCGGTCTCACCTTCCTGGAGGGGCACTTCGTCACGCCCATGATCATTGGGCGGCGGTTGGCGCTGAATGCGCTCGCCGTGCTGCTGGCGCTCGCGTTCTGGACCTGGCTGTGGGGGCCGATGGGCGCCTTCCTGTCGTCGCCGCTCCTGATCGTCGCGCTGATCCTGAAGGAGCATCTGTTGCCGGCGGATGCGCCGCAGCTTCCGCAGGACTGACCGGTTTCCGCGAACGGAACTTCCCCGACGACGAAACGTTTTCCGGCTATCTCAGCCGTCAACAGTTTGGAGCTCCCGATGTCCACGACCGATGCCGAAGCCGGGATGAAAGACTGGACCGACAAAGCCACCAGAGAACGCCTCGAGAAGGATGTAGCAGCCGTGAAAAGCGATATCGCCGCCCTCACCGACCAGATCACCGACGCGCTCAACACATTTGCCAATTCCACCAGCAAGCAGGCCCGCCGCGGCTATCGCCAGGCGCGCGAGAACATGGATACCGCGCTCGACGACGTGTCAGAGCGCGGCAGTGCAATGATGGGCGCGGCCCAGGAAGCCTACGGCTCGATCGAGGAGACGCTCGAAGACGCGATCACACAGCGGCCGCTTGCGACCGTCGGACTCGCGCTCGGCATCGGCTTTCTGATCGGTGCCGCCTGGCGCCGGTAAGATTTGCGGGACGCGTGTTGAGGCGTCGGCACCGGCGCATTGCCGGTGTCGGCCCGTGACGGTTTGGCTTGCGGGGAACTGAGGAGCGAGGGCCATGTTTCAGCGCATCATCGACGGGATCAGTGCATCCACCGGCACCACGGTGCGGCTGACCTCGCTTGCCGCAGCCGCGGCCTTCGCGCTGTTCGTGACGACGTGCTTCCTTTGCGCCGCCGCCTTCATCTCGGTGCTGGAGAAATATGGCCCGGTGCAGGCCTGTCTGGCCGGCGCCGGCATCTTCTTCCTGCTGACGCTGGCAGCGGCAGGTTCTTATTGGGCCTACAAGCGCGAGGTTCAGAAGCGCGCCCAGATCGCGGCCGAGCGCGCCGCGAAGTCGGCGGCGCAGAGCATGCTGGCAGACCCCATGCTGCTCGCCACCGGGCTGCAGATCGTTCGTGCCATCGGGGTGAAGCGACTGCTGCCGATCCTGGCGATCGGAGGCGTCGCCCTCGGCATCATGGCGAGTCGCGCCGGCGTTCCTGACGAGGCGTCGGCCGAGCCCGCCGAATAGCGGTAAGAACAGGTTAGAAAATTTCGTTGTAAGTCCTCCGAGCGCATCAATCAGAACGTCCATAAGACACCGCGCAATTTCGCGCCATAACGGCGGATGCCCCCAGCCATCACGCAAACGCTACTCGGATGGGCAGGCAGTTGCCGTTAAAAGTATCACCCTGATTCCCAAAGCTATTTTAATCAATGAAACCGTCCGTTAAGGCGAACCTCGCCGCATTCCATCACGACGCCAGGCTGTATCTGACGCTCGGTATCGCCAACTGGTCGGTTTTCGTCGACCATATCCCGAACAACGTCGTCAATCTGCTGACGCTGCGCAATTTCGGCTTCAGCGGCGCCGCCGACCTGTTCGTGTTCGTCGTCGGCTATGGCGTCGCCATCATCCACGGCCGGATGGCGCTTGAACGGGGTTACCTCGTGGCGGCGACGCGCATCTTCCGCCGCGTCTGGCGACTCTACGCCGCCTATGTCGTGCTGTTCGTGATCTATATCGACACCATCGCCTACGTCGCCTCGCAATCGATGGCGCCGGAGATCATCCACGAATACAACATCTCGGGCATCCTCGAGCACCCGCTGAGGATCCTGGTCCGCGGCCTCGTGCTCCAGGAGGAGCCGCTGAACCTCGACCTCCTGCAATTGATGATCCCGCTGATGGCCTTCTTTCCGTTCGCGCTGTGGGGCCTGTTGCGGTGGCCGAACCTGACCCTGGCGGCATCGGTCGCGCTGTACCTTGCCGCACGCTGGTTCGACTGGAATTTTCGGGTCTATCCGGACCAGGAATGGACCTTCAATCCGCTCTGCTGGCAGATGCTGATGGTGCTCGGGGGCTGGTTCGCCGTGACAGGCGCGCCCGGACGCGCGCTACGCGACATGCCCTGGCTGCGGATTCTCGCCGGCGCCTATCTCGTATTCGCGATGGCCATCACCTTGCTGCGCCATTCGCCGGCAATGTCGGCTTACCTGCCGGACCTCCTCCTCGACAGCATCGCGCCGACCGACAAGGAAAACCTCGCGCCCTATCGCGTGCTTCACTTCCTCGCACTCGCCTTTCTGGCGACCCATCTCATTCCGGCCGATCATCCCGGCCTGCAATTGAAGCCGCTGCAGGCGGTCATCAGATGCGGCGAGGAATGGCTCGCCGTGTTCTGCGTCGGGGTATTCCTGTCGTTTGCCGGCCATCTCATCCTGATCACCAGCGCCAATCTGGTGGTGATGCAGATCGTGGTGAGCCTCGCCGGCTTCGCCGCGATGACCGCGGTGGCCTACTACGTCGCCTGGTCGAAGTGGCAGGATCTGCCGAAGGTCTTGCGGCAGCAGACCTAATGCGCGATGCGATGAGGAGGAATCGTCATCGCGCTTTAGGTTCCACGCGAGCCGAGATCCACTTCGCTCGAAAACGCTCTGGCCAGAGAATCGTGCGATTCTGCTAGGCCGAAAGCAGCGGCTGCGCTATGCGGAGAAGCTCTGCGTGAGGAGACCGGGCGTGGCGATGGTGAAAAGCGGGGGTGGGGAGACCGAGAGCACGCCCCGGCGCGGCCGGCCGCGGTCGATCGAGACCAGCAACGCGATTCTCGAAAGCGCCTATGCGCTGATGGCTTCGACCGGCCTTGCCGCTACCACCATCGACGCGGTCGCCCGCCACTCCAGCGTCTCCAAGATGACGATCTACAAATGGTGGCCGTCCCGCGAGGCGCTCCTGATCGACGCCTTTCTTCAACATGCCGCGCAGATGCTGCCGCTGCCCCCGGAGGGCTCCGGCAACCCCGCGGCACGCGCCCGCCGCCATGCCGCAGCCTACGCCGAGGCGCTCCAGGGCGAGTTCGGCAAGGTCCAGCTCGCGGTGATCTCCGAATGCATTTCCAAAACCGGCTCGGCCGAGCTGTTCTATGCCCGCTATCTGCAATTCCGTCGTGACGCGCTGGTCGAGATGATCGCGGCAGGCCAGAACGACGGCTGCATCCTGGCCGAAGGGCAGGCTGAGGATCTTTACGACGCGATCTATGGCAGCCTGTTCTATCGCTACGTCTTCGGCATCGCGCCCATCACGCCGGCCTACGCCCGCAATCTGGTCGACCTGGTGTTGCGGCCCAAGGGTTAAGCCCCAAGGGTTAGGCCGAGGCTTAAGCCGGCGGCTTCTATCGCGCAGGCCTCACCGGCGCGGAGATCTTGTCCGTGCGGTCGCGCTCGGTCATGTCGATCACCGTCTCCATCGGCGCGGTCAGCTCGTAGACATAGGAGGCGTCGGTAAAATAGCGCTTGGCGGTGCCGCCGAGCGCCTCGGGGGCGACACGGTCGAGCAGAATCAGGCCAAAATCGGAATCGGGGCGGCGGGTCGCCTCGCTGGTATTGAGCTCCTCCCAGCGGAAATGGAAGACCTCGTCGGACCCCTCGCCCGTCACCGTCCAGCTGGCGGTGATGTGCGGATGTTTTCCAACCAGCGACAGGCCCTCGTCGGAATGTGAGGCGAGTTCGAAGAACAGCAGCGAGAGGCTCTGCGCCGCGCGCGCGCTGACCGCGATATCAGGCCCCGTGACGGCGATGCGGTCGGCATGGGGGATGGCGCGCGCCTCGAACAGGCCCTTCAGCTTGACGCCCTGCCACTGGCTCTCGCTGAGCAGCGAGACCACGTTGGACATGGCATGGATGCGCCCGATCAGAAGCTCGCGGGCGACGTCGATGTCCGAGCCGTGACGCAAGGTGCGCGTCACGATCGACTGGATCACTGCAAGGATATTCTTGACCCGGTGGTTGAGCTCGTCGATCACCGCGGTCAGCCGGCGCTCGAAGCCGATTCTGACCTGGATTTCCCGGCTGAGCCGCAGATTGTTGTAGGCGACATAGCCAAACAGGCCGCACACCATCGCGGTGATCGCAAAGCCGATCGCCGCCACGATGATCGCGGTCTGCTCGGCGCGACGCGCCGAGTTGGTCTTGGCGTAATAACCCAGCTGCCAGTCACGGCCGCCGAAGCTCACCGTGCGCGTCGCCGATGGCGTCGGCCCGTCCGTCGTCGTCATGCGCGTGGAGACGATGCCCTGGTCGTTGGCAACGAGCTCGCCACCTTCCTTCCGCGGGTCCCTAAGCGCGACCGAGAACAACGACATATCGTCATTGGTCAGCATCAGCGAGGCGAGTTCGTAGGAAAACGTGACGAACCCGGCTGGCTCGGTCGCACCCTCGGGAATGACGGGAGCTGCCACAATGATCCCGACCGGCCCGTTGCCGCGCAACAGCGGAATTGGGTCCGAAGCCACCGACCGCTTCTCGAGCCGGGCCCGTGTCAACATGGCGCTGCGAACCTGATCCTGGTCGTAACTACGGCCAGGCAGAGCCTTGGTCTCGTCGCTGCGCGGCTCGAGATCCAACAGCACATCGATCGGCTGGGTGATCTCGGCCGGATTGATCGGCTTGTCGTCAAAGGTGCGGATCTTCGGATTGGGGAAGCCGGCGCCTCCAATGGCGGCCTGCGCCGCCGTAAGCTCGTTCGGCTTCAGCCGGGCGATCCAGCCGGCCACCACGAAATCGGTCTTGAAGGCGTAGATGGCCGAGCGCAGCGGCTCCAGCATGTTCGGCTTGATCACGGATGGTGTGCGGAACAGGCCCGAGGCGACGCGTGCGAGCAGCTCGCGCTCGGTAAGCCGGTCCTGGACCAGACTGGCATGAACGTCGATCGCGCGCGCAAGCGCGATCCGGTCCAGCGCCAGCTCCTGGTCGTGGACGCGATAAGCCGCAAGCCCGGAGAGCAAGGCTCCGAGCAGAGCGATGAAACCGATGATGAAACCCAGCCGGACCACGCGACTACTCAGGCGAAAGCAGGAGGTCGGCAATAAACAAGGAGCATATGAACGCCGCTCGAACGGCCATGTGCCGAAACAGGGTGAACCCCGGTGGCAGAGATAATGAAGGAGGAGGCATCGGTACGCAACTTGGGTCGCCTGGAAAGCTTAATCCGCCCGGCCGATGGTCTGGCCGGGATGAATTGACCGGGCACCGGAGGTAATTAATCGCCGTGTCCGAAATTTGTTCCGTGGCTGCGGCCCGGCCCCAAGGTTAACGGCGAAAAAAGCATGCGCCAAGTCGTCGCGCTGTCAGCCCGTCCGTTTCAGGCCGCCTTTGGCCTCGATGAAGCCGACAATGCGGTCAAGGCCCTCGCTCTTCTTCAGATTGGTCATGACGAAGGGACGCTCGCCGCGCATGCGCCTGGCGTCGGTGTCCATCTTCTCCAGGGAGGCGCCGACATGGGGGGCGAGGTCGATCTTGTTGATGACCAGCAGGTCGGACCGGGTAATGCCGGGGCCGCCCTTGGACGGGATCTTGTCGCCGGCAGCCACGTCGATGACGTAGATGGTCAGGTCGGCCAGCTCCGGGGAAAAAGTGGCAGCGAGATTGTCGCCGCCGGACTCGATCAGCACGAGATCGAGCCCCGGAAACTTGGCGCGCATGTCCGCCACCGCGGCGAGATTCATCGAGGCATCCTCGCGGATCGCGGTGTGCGGGCAGCCGCCGGTCTCGACGCCGGCAATGCGGTCCGGCGTCAGCGAGCCCGAACGCACCAGAAACTCGGCATCCCATTTGGTGTAGATGTCGTTGGTGATCGCGGCGATGTCATAGCGCTCGCGCATGGTCTTGCAGAGCAGGTCCATCAGCGCGGTCTTGCCCGATCCGACCGGACCGCCGACGCCGACACGCAAGGGGCCGTGAGATTTCGACATGTAATTCGCTCGCTCTCGATGGGTTGAGGGCTGCGCCGCTCTCACGAGCGGAACAGCCGTGTATATTGTGTCTCGTGCCGCAGGCTGGCGAGGTCGGCGCGGAAGGTCGCGCTGCCGAGATCGTCCAATGTCGCACTCAGCGCACGATTCGCAGTCGAGGCCACCGCGGCTTCCAGCCTCACCAGCACGCGCTGGCTGTCGGTCTGGCCGAGCGGAATGAGGCGGCTGGCCGCGGAAATCCAGTTCGAGACGACAGCATGCAGGAAGGCGTGCAGCGTCGGCGCCAGCGGCACGCCGTGCATTGCGGCAACCACACCGACCGCGACCGGATAAACCGGTGGCGCGCGGCATGCCGCAACCATGGCATCCAGCCCATCGGCATCCCACGCGGCGCGGGCAATGTCGATGAAGGCGCGGCCCTGCGAGCTCGTCTCCAATTGCCGCTCGCGCGACGGCACCATGGCCGCGGCGAGCTCGGCGATATCGCGCAAGGTCGCATCTTCGCCCTTCTCAGCAGCACGATAGGCATGCACCAGAAACGTCGCGTCGCAAAAGCCGGAGCCGTCGCCGAGCATTGCGTCGAGCCAGTCGGCCAGCGTGGCCGTATCGACGATGTCGCCCGCCTCGACCGCCCATTCGATGCCGCTGGAATAGGAGAAGCCGCCGACCGGGAATGCCGGCGACAGCCAGGTCATCAGCCGGTACAGCGCCGCCGCCTCGCCCTCGGCGAGGCCGCCGGCGCTGACCGGCTCATTTGTGGTCATGAGCATGCTTGTGGCCGTGGTGATGGTCGGGATGGTCGCAATGCTCGTCGTGGTGATGGTGATGATCGTGCCCATGATCATGCGCGGCATGATCATGGTGTTGGTGGTCATGAGCGTGATGATCATGGCCCTGATGATCATGGTGATCGTGACCATGGTCATGATGACGCCCGTGATCATGATGCGCATGATCGTCGTGGCCATGCGCGTGGCCGGCATCCGCATAGGCGCCGCCTTCGGGATCAAACGGTGCCTCGATCTCGATCACGCGCGCGCCGAGGCCCTTCACCATCGCCTCGATGACGTGATCGCGGCGAATGCGCAGGGCCTTGGCCATGATCTGCGTCGGCAGATGACGGTTGCCGAGGTGCCAGCCGACGCGGATGAGGTGATGCGGATCGCGGCCGCGGATTTCCAGCAGCGGCTCGGGCGCCGCGATCACTTCGACGAGCCGGCCGTCCTCCAGCACCAGCGCATCGCCGCCGCGCAGTGCGACCGCCTGTTCCAGGTCGAGCAGGAATTCGAGCCCCCGCGTTCCCGTCATCGCCATGCGACGGCGGTGACGGTCGTCGAAATCGAGCACCACCGTATCCGCCGGCGCTTCCGTGAAGCGGTGCTGTCCCCTGACCTGCGTCGCCCGGATCATGCGCTTTTACCCCGTTACCTTGTCTCGACCTTCTCGGGCGTGATCACCTCGATCTTCGGCGGTGCCGTGAAGCACTTGACCGCCACGCGACCGAACGTCTTCATGTGCTCCATGCCACGATGCGGCACCAGCGCTTCGGCGTTCTCCCACTGCTCGACGAACACCATCTTGGCAGGATCGGTGACGCTTTCATGCAGATCATAGGCGATATTGCCGGGCTCCTTCCGCGTCTCCTTGATGCAGGCGGTGGCGGCTGCAATGAATTCGGCGCGCGTCTCGGGCTTGATGGTCAAGGTGGCAACGACATAGATCACGAGAAATCCTCCCGGCTTTTCTTCTGGGTTACGATACCGGGCGGGACATTAGACCAGGCGGGATCGAACGCAAAACCGTAAAAGCCGCCCCCGGACGCTTGCCGGGGACATGCGTCGAGGCGCTATTTCAGTACATGAAATATCGCTGCGCCATCGGCAGCACCTCCGCGGGGGCGCAAGTGAGCAATTCGCCGTCGGCGCGGACCTCATAGGTCTCCGGATCGACCTCGATATTGGGCGTGGCGTCGTTGTGGATCATGCTCTTCTTCGAGATCTTGCCGCGGGTATTCTGGACCGCATAGAGCTTCTTCTCGATGCCGAGCTTTCGCGCGAGACCACCGGTGATCGCGGCCTTCGAGGTGAACACCACGGACGATGCCGTGCGCGCCTTGCCGAAGGCGCCGAACATCGGCTGGTAATGCACCGGCTGCGGCGTCGGGATCGAGGCGTTGGGATCGCCCATCGGAGCTGCGACGATGGTGCCGCCCTTGACGATGCAATCCGGCTTGACGCCGAAGAAGGCCGGCGACCACAGCACGAGATCGGCGAGCTTGCCCTTCTCGACCGAGCCGATCAGCTTCGACACGCCGTGCGCTATCGCGGGATTGATGGTGTATTTGGCGATGTAGCGCTTGACGCGGAAATTGTCGTTGTCCTTGCCCTTGTCCTGCGGCAGTGACCCGCGCTGCTTCTTCATCTTGTCCGCGGTCTGCCAGGTCCGGATGATGACCTCGCCGAGCCGGCCCATCGCCTGCGAGTCCGACGACATCATCGAGAGCGCGCCGAGATCGTGCAAAATGTCTTCCGCAGCGATGGTCTCCTTGCGGATACGACTCTCGGCGAATGCCAGATCCTCCGCGATCGAGGGATCGAGGTGGTGGCACACCATCAGCATGTCCAGATGCTCGTCGATGGTGTTGCGCGTGAAGGGCCGGGTCGGGTTGGTCGAGGACGGCAGCACGTTCTTGAGCCCTGCGACCTTGATGATATCTGGGGCGTGACCACCGCCGGCGCCCTCGGTGTGGAAGGCATGGATGGTGCGGCCCTTGAAGGCCTTGATCGTATCCTCGACGAAGCCGGATTCGTTCAGCGTGTCGGTGTGGATCATCACCTGGATGTCGTGAGCATCGGCGACCGAGAGGCAGTTGTCGATCGCGGCCGGCGTCGTGCCCCAGTCCTCGTGCAGCTTCAGCGCGCAGGCGCCGGCCTTGATCATCTCGACCAGGGCGGCGGGCCGCGAGGCGTTGCCCTTGCCGGAGATGCCGAGATTGACCGGGAAGGCATCGAACGACTGGATCATCCGCCCCATGTGCCACGGTCCCGGCGTACAGGTGGTCGCGAAGGTGCCATGCGACGGGCCGGTGCCACCGCCCAGCATCGAGGTGACGCCAGACATCAGCGCGTGCTCGATCTGCTGCGGGCAGATGAAATGGATGTGGCTGTCGAAGCCGCCGGCGGTGAGGATCTTGCCCTCACCCGCGATCACGTCGGTGCCGGGACCGATGATGATGGTGACGCCCGGCTGGATGTCGGGATTGCCGGCCTTGCCGATCGCCGAAATCATGCCGTCCTTGATCGCGACGTCGGCCTTGACGATGCCCCAGTGATCGACGATCAGCGCATTGGTGATGACGGTGTCGGCCGCGCCCTGCTTGTTGGTGACCTGCGACTGCCCCATGCCGTCGCGGATCACCTTGCCGCCGCCAAACTTCACCTCCTCGCCATAGGTGGTGAAATCCTTCTCGACCTCGATGATGAGATCGGTGTCGGCCAGCCGCACCTTGTCGCCGGTGGTCGGGCCGAACATGTCGGCATAGACGGAACGTTTCATCTTGACGGACATCACAAGCCCCGTTTGCGTTTGATTGTTTGGTGACTCACAGCAAGGCCTTCGCTGCTTTCACGGCATCATCGAATTTCGTATCGAGCCACGCATTGCCGCCGCGGCAGCCGGCCACCACCTGCTCGGCCCAATCGCTGTAGTCGGCGAGGTCGTCACGCTCTTCGGTGGTCGGATCCGTATGAATGCGCGCGCCGATGTTGCTGATCTTGTCGGCGATCTTGATCAGCTTGGCGCCCGGCGATTTGTGCGGAGCGTCCTCGATTTGCTTCTGCCGCCGCTCGGCCTTCGGCAGGCTCATGTCATCTGTACACTCCGCGACCAGCGAGGCAACGCCCTCGGAAAGTCGCTGCGCCAGCTCCTCGCGCGTGGTGTCGGTATCCTCGATCGAATCATGCAGCCAGCCGGCCGCGACCAGCTCGGCATCGGCGCCGTCAGTCGCGGTCGCGAGCAGGTTCGCGACCTCGGCGAGATGATTGATGTAGGGCTCATTGCCGCGTCCCTTGCGCACCATGCCGTTATGGCGGCGCGCGGCGAGCTCGGCGGCTTCAGAGATGAGGCGGATGGGTGAGAGCATGGGAAATACCTCCGTTTCCGCCTCAACCGTGCCGCGCCGCGCTCGTTCCTGTGGAGATCACAGCTTCCCCATGACATCGCCGCGGAAGCCGTAGATCGTCTTCTTCCCCGCCATCGCGACGAGCTGCACGTCGCGGGTCTGGCCGGGTTCGAAGCGGACGGCAGTGCCGGCGGCGATGTCGAGGCGCATGCCGCGGGCCTTCTTGCGGTCGAATTTCAGCGCGGGGTTGGTCTCGAAGAAATGGTAGTGCGAGCCGACCTGGATCGGACGGTCGCCGGTGTTGGCGACCGTCAGCGTCACGGTCTTGCGGCCGGCATTGAGCTCGATCTCGCCGTCCTGGATGAAGAGTTCGCCGGGGATCATTCTATCCTCCTCGTCGTTCCGGGGCTCGCGCAGCGAGAAGGCCGGGATCTCGATCAACAATCTCTGGATTCCGGGTTCGCCCTGCGGGCGCCCCGGAATGACGAATTCGAATTACCTGATCGGCTCGTGCACGGTGACGAGCTTGGTGCCGTCCGGAAACGTCGCCTCGACCTGGATGTCGTGGATCATCTCGGGAATGCCCGGCATCACCTGGTCGCGGGTGAGTACCTGCGCGCCGGATTGCATCAGCTCGGCGACGGTGCGGCCGTCGCGTGCGCCTTCGAGGATGAAATCGGAGATGATGGCGATCGCCTCGGGATGGTTGAGCTTGACGCCGCGATCCAGCCGACGGCGGGCCACGATCGCCGCCATCGAGATCAGAAGCTTGTCCTTTTCGCGGGGAGACAGGTTCATGAAGAATCTCTTCCGTTCAACACGTCAATTCAGCCGGTCAGTTCAGCCAGAGTCGCGGCAGGGCCGTTCCAGTGCGCGCCAGCACGGCCATCATGTCGGCCCGCAACCGCGCCGCATCTTGGGCACAGAACCGGGCCATTGCAAAGCCATTCCACGCCGAGATTCCGACCTCGCCGGAGAATGAGTCCGAGGCCTCGCGAATGCGCTCGACCAGAGCCTCGTCACCGGGCACGATCAGCGCCGTGCCGATCGCGGCACCGCCTTTGGCGACGGCTGATCGCCCAAGTTTTGCGCCGATATTGCCGTCGAGCCTGATGGTCTCGGCAAACACCAGCCTGCCGCCACGCCGCAGCCGCCAGCGGTCGACGAACTCGCCCCGCTCCATCCGCTCGCCCATGGCGGTGCGGCCGAACACGACGATCTCGCAGAGCAGCAGCGAGGCGGCCTCATCAAGCTCGATGTCGAAGCGGCGGTGGACCCGGGCGCGATTGAACAGGATGGTCTCCTGGGGCAGCCAGGACAGATGCGCATCCGCGTCGGCCTTCAAGGAAATATTGAGCCGCGCTGCCGCTCCCGGCGCGCGATAGACCTTTTCGGCGGCCGCGGTCGTCAGCGTCAGCCGCGAGCCCTGGCCCGCCGCGATGTCGATCTCAAAACTGTCCCCGCCGGCGACGCCGCCGGCAGTGTTGACGAACACGCCGGAGAGCCCCTCGCCTTCAGGTGAGGGAAAGCGCACGCGCAGCGAGCCGGATTCATGCAAGACGCCGCGCCGCGTCACGCCGTCACGTGCGTGCACGTCGAAGCGCACCGCGCCGCGGGCACGGTTTGCCTCGAAAACTCCTGACGTGACCGAAATGTCGCTGCGCATCCGCCTCCCCCAGCCGGTCGCGGCAGAACGGCTTACAGCGCCATCTGGCGGCTGATCTCGCTCGCGTCCAAATTGGCGCGATCGCAGGTGAATTTCACCGCGCCGCGATCCATCACGGCAAAACTGTCGCCGAGTTCGCAGGCAAAGTCGAGGTATTGTTCGACCAGCACGATGGCGATGTTGCCGAGGTTGCGCAAATAGGAGATGGCGCGTCCGATGTCCTTGATGATCGAGGGCTGGATACCCTCGGTCGGCTCGTCGAGCAGCAGCAATTTCGGTCGCATCACCAGCGCGCGACCGATCGCGAGCTGTTGCTGCTGGCCACCAGAGAGATCGCCGCCGCGCCGGCCGAGCATGGATTGCAGCACGGGGAAGAGCGAGAACACGTCGTCGGGAATGTGCTTGTCCTCGCGCTTGAGCGGACCGAAGCCGGTCTTGAGGTTTTCCTCGACCGTCAGCAGCGGGAAGATCTCGCGGCCCTGCGGCACGAAGCCGATGCCCTTGCGCGCCCGCTCATAGGGCTTGAGGCCGGTGATGTCGCTGCCGTCGAGCACGATCGCGCCCGACGAGATCGGATATTGCCCGACCATGGCGCGCAAGAGCGAGGTTTTGCCGACGCCGTTGCGCCCGAGCACGCAGGTCACCTTGCCCGGCTCGGCCGAGATCGAGACGCCGCGCAGCGCCTGCGCCGCGCCGTAGAACAGATTGATATCCTTGACTTCAAGCATCGCTCAGCGTCCCAGATAAACTTCAATCACCCGCTCGTTGGATGAAACCTGGTCGATGGTTCCTTCGGCGAGCACGGTGCCTTCGTGCAGACAGGTGACCTTGACGCCGAGCTCGCGCACGAAGGTCATGTCGTGCTCGACCACCATCACGGTGTGGGTCTTGTTGATCTCCTTCAACAGCTCGGCGGTCAGATGCGTCTCGACGTCGGTCATCCCCGCGACGGGCTCATCGACGAGGAGCAGTTTCGGGTCCTGCGCCAGCAGCATGCCGATCTCCAGCCACTGCTTCTGGCCGTGGCTGAGGCTGCCGGCCAGGCGGTTACGGGCCTCGGTGAGACGGATCGTCTCCAGCACCTTGTCGATGCGCTCGGACTCGGCCTTGCTGCCGCGCCAGAACAGCGTGCCCTTGACGCTATGGTCGACGTTGAGCGCGAGCAGGAGGTTGTCCTGCACGGTCTGGCTCTCGAACACGGTCGGCTTCTGGAACTTGCGGCCGATGCCGAGCTCGGCGATGCGGGTCTCGTCGAGCCGCGTCAGATCGGTGACACCGTCGAACAGCACGGTGCCCTCGTCGGGCTTGGTCTTGCCGGTGATGATGTCCATCATCGTGGTCTTGCCGGCGCCGTTCGGGCCGATGATGGCGCGCATCTCGCCGGGCTCGAGCGTCAGCGACAGATTGTTGATGGCGTGGAAGCCGTCGAACGAGACGTGCACGCCGTCGAGATAGAGCATTGCGGAGGTTGCGCGGTTGTCCATGACGTTCATTTGCGCCTACTCCGCCATCTTGGGTTCGGTGACGCCGTCTTCGGCCGCAGCGCTCGCGGCGTTGCGCTTATCTTTCGACGAGTCCCACCAGGCGTTGAAGGTGCCGACGATGCCCTTGGGCAGCAGCAGCGTCACCAGGATGAACAGCGCGCCCAGCATGAACAGCCAGTACGGCGCCAGCATGCCCGAGGTGAAAAACGTCTTGGCGTAGTTGACGACGACGGCGCCAAGCGCGGCACCGACCAGCGTGCCGCGGCCGCCGACCGCGACCCAGATCACCGCCTCGATCGAATTGCCGGGCGCGAATTCGCTTGGGTTGATGATGCCGACCTGCGGCACGTAGAGCGCGCCGGCGACCCCCGCCATGCAGGCCGAGACCGTGAACACGAACAGCTTGTAGGATTCGACGCGGTAGCCGAGGAAGCGCGTGCGCGATTCCGCATCACGCACCGCGATCAACACCTTGCCGAGCTTGGAGGAGACGATGGCGCGGCAGATCAGGAAGCCTGCGATCAGCGCCAGACAGCTCAGCGCGAACAAAGCCGCGCGGGTGCCTTCCGCCTGGACGTTGAAGCCCAGGATGTCCTTGAAGTCGGTCAGGCCGTTATTGCCGCCGAAGCCGAAGTCGTTGCGGAAGAAGGCGAGCAGCAGCGCATAGGTCATCGCCTGTGTGATGATCGACAGATACACGCCGGTGACGCGGGAGCGGAAGGCAAGCCAGCCGAAGCAAAAGGCGAGCAGGCCGGGCACGACCAGCACCATCAGCGCTGCGAACCAGAACATGTCGAAGCCGTACCAGTACCAGGGCAGCTTCTGCCAGTTCAGGAACACCATGAAGTCGGGCAGGATCGGATTGCCGTAGACGCCGCGGGCGCCGATCTGCCGCATCAGGTACATCCCCATCGCGTAGCCGCCAAGCGCAAAGAACGCGCCGTGGCCGAGCGAGAGGATGCCGCAATAGCCCCAGATCAGATCGATCGCGAGCGCCAGGATCGCGTAGCAGACATATTTGCCCCAGAGCGCGACGAGATAGGTCGGCACCTGCAGGAACGAGCCCGCGGGCAGCAGCAGGTTGGAGAGCGGGATCAGGATGCCGCAAGCTGCGACGACGGCAAGGAAGATCGTCGCGCCGCGGTCCAGCGATCGCGTCAGCATGTGAGGGGTCATGCTTCCACCGCACGGCCCTTGAGCGCGAACAGTCCGCGCGGGCGCTTTTGAATGAACAGGATGATGAGAACCAGGATGGCGATCTTGCCGAGCACGGCGCCGGCGACCGGCTCCAGGAACTTGTTGGCGATGCCGAGTGTGAAGGCGCCGACCAGCGTGCCCCAGAGATTGCCGACGCCGCCGAACACCACGACCATGAAGCTGTCGATGATGTAGCTCTGGCCGAGATTGGGGCTTACATTGTCGATCTGCGACAGCGCCACGCCGGCGATGCCGGCAATGCCCGAGCCGAGCCCGAAGGTCAGCGCGTCGACGCGCGAGGTGGCGATGCCCATCGAGGCCGCCATGCGGCGGTTCTGCGTCACCGCGCGCATCTCGAGGCCGAGCGCGGTGTAGCGCAGCATCGCGAGCAGGATCGCGAACACGGCCAGCGTGAACACGAGGATCCAGAGCCGGTTATAGGTGATGGTGATCTGGCCGAGCTCGAAAGCGCCGCTCATCCAGGAGGGATTGCCGACCTCGCGGTTGGTCGGACCGAACATGGTGCGCACCGCCTGCTGCAGCACCAGCGACAGACCCCAGGTCGCGAGCAGCGTCTCCAGCGGACGCCCGTAGAGGAAACGGATGATGCTGCGCTCGATCAGCACGCCGATCGCGCCGGCGACGACAAAGGCCAGCGGCACCGCGATCAGCAGCGAATAATCGAACAGGCCGGGATAGCGGGTGCGGATCACCTCCTGCACCACGAAGGTGGTGTAGGCGCCGATCATCACCATCTCGCCATGCGCCATGTTGATCACGCCCATCACGCCAAAGGTGATGGCGAGCCCGATCGCGGCGAGCAGCAGCACCGAGCCGAGCGAGAGGCCGTACCAGGCATTCTGCACCATGGACCAGATCGCGAGCGAATTCTGGATCGAGCCGATCGCGCTCGTAGCGGCCTTGGTCACCGACGCCGGCTGGTCGCCCATGCCTGTGAGCAGGGCCAGCGCCTCCTGATCGCCGCGCCCCTTGAGGGTGGCCACCGCCTCCAGCTTCTCGACCTCGCTGGCGTCCGACTTGAACAGCAGGATGGCCGCGCGGGCGTCGCCGAGCGCAGCCTTGACGGACCTGTTGGTTTCCTTGGCGAGCGCGGCATCGACCGGCTCGAGCGCGGTCTCCTCATGCGACTTGAAGACGGATTGCGCGGCCTGCAGCCGTGTTCCGACGTCCGGCGACTGGAGCGTCAGGCTGCCGAGAGCTGCATCGACGCTGCGGCGCAGGCGGTTGTTGAGGCGGACTGCGCTCGCGCTGTCGGGAACGCTCGCCACCGCCTGGCCGGTCGCGGCGTCGATCGACTTACCATCGGTACCGGTGACGTAAACCTTCTTGCTGTCAGGGTCGGCCATCAGGCGGCCATCCTGAAGCGCACTGATGATGGGGAAAGCCAGCGGATTGCCGCTGCTTGCGACCACGCCGATCGCCTCGTCGGTATCGGAATAATCATCGTTGGCGAATTTGGCGACCGCATCCTCGAACGGACCGGCGAGGGCCGGCAGTGCGAACGCGATCAGGAACAACGAGAGCGCAAGCGAGCAGAGGCGCGCGGACAAATGGGCTGGCACTGTGAATGACCCCGGCAGAAATGAGTGGAGAAGGCGGCGGGATCGCCGCCTTCTCCGATCTTGCAATGGCGTGTCAGATCCGGATCAGGAGCCCGAACCGAGGCACTTGTTGGTCTTGGTGTTGAAGTTGC
This sequence comes from Bradyrhizobium sp. Rc3b, assembly GCF_900114915.1. Taxonomy (GTDB): domain Bacteria; phylum Pseudomonadota; class Alphaproteobacteria; order Rhizobiales; family Xanthobacteraceae; genus Bradyrhizobium. The sequence goes on along the minus strand of NZ_FOUS01000004.1, from coordinate 295,829 downwards.
CGCACTTCTTGCCGACCCAGTCGCCGACCAGGTCCTTGGAGCCGTCGAGCTCCTTCGACCAGGCGTCGCCCGCGACGAGACCCGGGGTCTTCCAGACCACGTCGAACTGGCCGTTGCCCTTGATCTCGCCGATGAACACCGGCTTGGTGATGTGGTGGTTCGGCAGCATCTTCGACACGCCGCCGGTCAGGTTCTTGGCTTCGATGCCCGGGAGAGCGTCGATCACCTTGTCCGGATCGGTCGACTTCACCTTCTCGACCGCCTTGACCCACATGTCGAAGCCGATCACGTGCGCTTCCATCGGATCGTTGGTCACGCGCTTCGGATTCTTGGTGTAGGCCTGCCATGCCTTGATGAACTTCTCGTTCTCCGGCGACTTGATCGACTGGAAGTAGTTCCAGGCCGCGAGATGGCCGACCAGCGGCTTGGTGTCGATGCCGGCGAGCTCTTCTTCGCCCACCGAGAACGCGACGACCGGGATGTCCTTCGCCTTGATGCCCTGGTTGCCGAGCTCCTTGTAGAAGGGAACGTTGGCGTCGCCGTTGATGGTCGAGACCACGGCGGTCTTCTTGCCGGCCGAGCCGAACTTCTTGATGTCGGCCACGATCGTCTGCCAGTCGGAGTGACCGAACGGCGTGTAGTTGATCATGATGTCTTCCTGGGCGACACCCTTCGACTTCAGATAGGCTTCCAGGATCTTGTTGGTGGTACGCGGATAAACGTAGTCGGTGCCCGCGAGCACCCAGCGCTTCACCTTCTCGTCCTTCATCAGGTAGTCGACGGCGGGGATTGCCTGCTGGTTCGGCGCCGCCCCCGTGTAGAACACGTTGCGCTCGCTCTCCTCACCCTCGTACTGCACGGGGTAGAACAGGATGTTGTTCAGCTCCTTGAAGACGGGCAGCACCGACTTGCGCGACACCGAGGTCCAGCAGCCGAACACGACCGAGACCTTGTCCTTGGTGATCAGCTCGCGCGCCTTTTCGGCGAACAGCGGCCAGTTCGACGCGGGGTCGACGACGACGGCCTCGAGCTTCTTGCCGAGAACGCCGCCCTTCTTGTTCTGCTCGTCGATCAGGAAAAGGATGGTGTCCTTCAGCGTGGTTTCGCTGATGGCCATGGTGCCGGAAAGGGAGTGCAGCACGCCGACCTTGATGGTGTCATCCGCGGCCTTGGCGCCAGTCAATGAAGCCAGACCGAGCACCAGTCCGGCGGTCGCGGCGAGCACACCGCGGCGGCTAAATGACGCCGCTATATCGTGAGTGGATTTGCTAAACATGAGTGTCTCATCTCCCTGACGCAGACGTGAAAAACGCTGCGAAACGGCCCCACGGCCGCCTGCGATTAACGGATTCGCAAGAACCATGCCATGGACTGAGCACCCACCAACCAGTTGGTTTTGCTGACAAAATTTGCCGAAATCAAAGTGTCCCGACCTCGAACCAGCCCAAAACTTGAGCAATCCAAATGTGTGCCAAAGCGGCAGGCTGGTCATTTTCTGAGCAAAATGCTCTTTTTGGCTAAATTTCCGGCATAACTATTTCTGCACCGCAACCGGCCTTTTTGGACGAGCTGCCTTGAAAGCGCCCCCTCGATGTTCCATATGAGCGGCCGAGACCTCTTGCGAATCAAGCGGTCGTCGCGAGCCGCGTGTTCTTAAGCCCTTACGGGCCTCTGGCTTGCCCCATATCTCCCAAGCCATCCGACACCCCAAACACGCAGGTGTCTTCTCGACACCCTTTTGCGTGCGCCGCGCTGAATGCGCCGGGCGTTGCGCTTTTGACATGGAAAGAACCCCTCTTTTGACTTCGTTTCAGGACTTCGGCCTCGCCGAACCCATCGCGCGCGCTCTTCAAGAAGAGAACTACGTCACCCCCACCCCCATCCAGGCCCAGACCATCCCCACGGCGCTGACCGGCCGCGACGTCGTCGGTATCGCCCAGACCGGTACCGGTAAGACCGCGTCCTTCGCGCTGCCGATCCTGCACCGCCTGCTCGAGCACCGTATCAAGCCGCAGCCCAAGACGACCCGCGTCCTGGTGTTGTCGCCGACCCGCGAGCTGTCCGGCCAGATCCTCGACAGCTTCAACGCCTATGGCCGCCACATCCGCCTGTCCTCGACGCTCGCCATCGGCGGCGTTCCGATGGGCCGCCAAGTCCGCTCGCTGATGCAGGGCGTCGAAGTGCTGGTCGCCACCCCCGGCCGCCTCCTCGACCTCGTGCAGAGCAACGGGCTGAAGCTGTCGAGCGTCGAATTCCTCGTGCTCGATGAAGCCGACCGCATGCTCGACATGGGATTCATCAACGACATCCGCAAAATCGTCGCCAAGCTGCCGATCAAGCGGCAGACGCTGTTCTTCTCGGCCACCATGCCCAAGGACATTGCCGAGCTGGCGAACGCGATGCTGCGGGACCCGGCCCGCGTCGCGGTGACCCCGGTCTCCTCGACCGCCGAGCGCATCAATCAACGCATCGTCCAGGTCGATTTCTCCGCCAAGCCCGCCTTCCTGACCAAGCTTCTGAAGGACGAGCCGGTCAACCGCGCCCTGGTCTTCACCCGCACCAAGCACGGCGCGGACAAGGTGGTGAAGTCGCTCGAGAAGGCCGGCATCCCCGCCAGCGCCATCCACGGCAACAAGTCGCAGAACCATCGCGAACGGACGCTGGCCCAGTTCCGCTCGGGCGAGATCCGCACCCTGGTCGCCACCGACATCGCCGCCCGCGGCATCGACGTCGACGGCATCAGCCACGTCATCAATTTCGACCTTCCCAACGTGCCGGAAACCTACGTCCACCGCATCGGCCGCACCGCGCGTGCCGGCGCCGACGGCACCGCGATCTCGCTGGTCGCAGGCGGCGAGGAACTCAGCTATCTCCGCGACATCGAACGGCTGATCAAGGTGGCACTGCCGCGCGAAGATCTCCGCACCGACGCCGGCCGCCGCGATGCGGGTCCTCCCGCGCCGCAGCAACGACAGGGTCGCGGAGGCCGCCCGGGCCAGCGTCCGCAAGGTGCAAGGCATGGCGAGGGACGCCACGGTGACGGGCGTCGTAGCGACGAACGACATTCCGACGGACGCCACCATAGCGCCGGCAAGCACGGCGATGGACGCCCCGGTGAAGGCCGACATGGCGGCGAAGCGCGACATGCTGACGGGCGGCCCGGCAATGGCCCGAAGGCCTCAAAGGGGTCTCGTCGTCCACGCTCTGGCGGGAAGACGCATTCTTCTGCAGGCAGTCGTCCAGAACAGCGTTCCGCGCATAGCGCCGGGGCACCTGATGGGATACAAGGCGTTGCCTTTTTGCGCCGTGAGAGTCGGCCGAACGGCCAACCGAACCGCAAACCCTATTCGCACTAGCCGTCCACGACCTGGAGAAATTCATGGCCAAGGAAGAGCTGATCCAGTTCGAAGGACTGGTCACCGAAATCCTCCCCGACGCACGCTACCGCGTGCAGCTCGACGCCGGACACGAGATCGTCGCCTATACCGCCGGCAAGATGAAGAAGAACCGCATCAAGACGCTGGCAGGCGACCGCGTGACGGTGGAGATGTCGCCCTATGACCTCGAGAAGGGCCGGCTGATTTTCCGCCACAAGGACGAGCGTCCCAGCGGCGTGGGCGGACCGCCTCGCCCGGGCCAGCGCGGCGGCCAGTTCCGCCGTCGCTAGGCGCCTGAGCGCGGAAGTAAGATTCTGACTTTATGTGGATCCGCCGCGGCCATCGCGGCGGATCAAAAAATCGTGCATGTCCGGATTGTTTTGAGACCCCAATTCCGATAAAATGAATTTATCGATTTTCGGCCGGACGACATTAGCATCCACCGGTACAGCCGGTTCAGACACGCTGACGACCCTTCCAAAAATTCGATCTAACCGGCCTGCGCAAGCGGGCTCTCACATTGTGTTATCTGAGAAGGGACTACCCCCGTGAGCATGGGAACCGTGAAGTGGTTTAACGCGACCAAAGGCTTCGGCTTCATTCAGCCCGACGACGGCGGCCAGGACGTGTTCGTCCACATCAGCGCTGTGGAGCGCGCGGGCCTCGGCACGCTGCGCGAAGGTCAGAAGATCTCCTACGAGATCGTGGCCGACCGTCGTTCCGGCAAGTCGGCAGCGGACAACCTCCGCTCCGAAGGCTGAGCGTCCGGGCGTTGGGCCGATCGGCTCGCGCAAGCCAAAGAAAGCAAGAAGGCCGTGCGCAACGCACGGCCTTTTTCATTTTAGCGCCTGCTCGCGGATATCAGCACGTCGACGGCACGCCGTTGTAGGGAACGCAGGTGACCTGGCGCGGCCGCGTGTAGGACAGATCGCTCAAGGGTAGGCTCGACTTCAACACGTAGCCTACGGACGGCGTGTAAGTGTAGCTCGCCTCGCTGAGGATGAGGTAGGTCGACGGAATCAACAGCGTCGAGGGAATCATGGTGGTGACCTTGTCGCCGGCCTTGCGAGCCGAGGTCGCCAGCGTCGCTTGCGTCGCGCCGCTCGCAATGGTGCCGGCCTTGCTCCACTGGACCGTAGCAACGCTGTTGGCATCGATATAGATCTGGGAGACCGTGCCCTTCACCAGACTGGCGTCGTAGGGCATGATGACCGAGATGCTCGCCGTGAACGTATCCTTCATGTCGGCATCGGCGAGCGTCGTCGACTGCGACGTCAAATCGGACAGCGCCCGCGCGATCAATGTAACCTTGCGATCGATCGCCACGGCCGACGAGAATTCGACGGTGCCGAAGAACATCACCAGCATCAGCGGGACGATGACCGCGAATTCGGTCGCCGCGAGCGCGCGCTTGTCGGCGACGAAGTCGCGCACGGAACTACATGCATTCCGCCAGATATTCGCAATCGCCTGCATCGGTCCGCTCGGATCCATCTGTCTCAGAAGGGTTCGTTCTTGAAGGCCGTGGTCGCCACCATCAGCCGTTTGTTGCTGCACCCGATATTGTAACCGAGTCCGGTGACGATGAGCGGCCATTGATAGAACAGCCGCACCACGACCACCTGGCCGGAGGTCCCGGCACTGTACTGCATGCCGGTCGGGTTGAAATTGCAGGAATCGCCGTAGTTCGTCAGGCTTAGCGACCCGAAGGAGCTGGTGCTCACGACGTCGACGTAGAGCTTGCTGCAATCAAACAGCGCCGGGATCTGCGTGCACACATAGGCCTTGAACGTCGTCTGGTCGCACGCCATGACCACGCCGGGCGTGGTCTGACAGGCCGCCACCGACCCGCCCTGCGCTTGCGCCTGGCCGGTCAGAATCGCGCGCGCGGAATTTTGCGTGATGGTCTCGAGCACCTGGCTCGCGAGGAACATGAGCGCCGTTTCGATGATGGCGAACAGCAGCGCGAAGAACATCGGTGCGACCAGGGCGAACTCGACGGCCGCGGAACCGCGGCGGTTGCCGCAAAACCGGCCCAGCGCTTTCCGGAGTGTGAATCTCGAAGGTGCAGGCGATGGCATCGCGTCAAATTCCCCAGCAACGGGCGATCAACTGTCCCGTTCAATAGCGGAAACTGATTGTTTAAGTGTTTCAGGCGATCCGCAGCCCGCGGACCGCGCCATTAAGAACGCGTTAACCAGCCGCGATCCCAAGCTCGCGGAAAGCACGGCGCGCGCCGAGACCTCTGCTTCGCATTTGCAAAGCGGTCTGGGGGGCTCCTGCCCGGGCAAACCCGCCGATCGGTGCTGCTAGTTGGACTTGGGCGGACCGCCGCCACCACCACCGCTGGCGCTGGCGCTCAGCGAGCCGGCCTGGCTCATCGTGTTGTTGAAGTAGGTGTCGCTGTCGCCGAGCGTCACGCGACGCTGGCAAAGCGGCACGCAGCTGTAGGACTCGCGCTCGATTCCGCGATAGACGGTGACGAGCCGGTCGCTCGGACCTTCGACCTGGATCTGGCGATCGACCAGAATCTCGCCGGCCCGGTCGAGTGCGATGAAATTGGTGGCACCATAGCCCTTGCCGGTCACGACGATCATGCCGCCGGGCTGGAGCGTGACGTCGGCGATCAGGGGATTGCCGACCACGATGGTCGCCACCTTGCCAGGCAGCCGCACCAGCTTGGCCTGGTCGACATTGACGGCAATGGTGTCGGCGGTGGGCTCGGCAAGGCCGGCGGCCGGCGATGCCAGCACCGCGGCCGCAACCAGAAGACAGACGCGCGCACGACGGCGCAGCAATTCCTTACGCATACTCTTACCCCCGGGACGTCACAAACCAGCGGAAGCGACTCGATACAACGAAGCCAGTGCCCGACCCGGCTAACCTGCCCTTAATTCGTGAACGTTCCGCAAACTCGCCGACTATTGTTTGAACAGACTGGCGTTTTACCGCCTTGGAGGCTAGCGGCGGAACGGATAGGCGAACTGGCCCGCGATCTCCTTCGGCATCGTCGCTTCGTCCTTGCCGTAATCCTGCGGCAGTTCACCCTCGGGCATACGGAAGGTGCCGAACAGAACATCCCAGATCGGGAACGTGCCGGCAAAATTGGTGTCGCCGCCCTCCTCGAGCGAGGTGTGGTGCCAGCGGTGGAACACCGGCGTCGCCAGCAAATATTTGAACGGCCCGAAGCTCCAATTCAGGTTGGCGTGCACGAAGGCCGAATGGAAGGTCGTGAACGGGGAGAGCCAAACCATCGCGTTCGGGGAAATGCCGGCCATCAGCAGCACGACGTCGACGCCGATCGAGCCGAGCACGAGATTGACGGGATGGAAGCGGGCCGCCGAAATCCAGCTGATCTCCTCCGAGGAGTGATGGATGGCGTGGTACTTCCAGAACCCGCCGCCGTGGAACAGCCGGTGCAGCCAATACAGCATGAAGTCGGACAGGACCAGGAACAACCCGGCCTGGACCCAGAGCGGCATTAACGACAGCGGGCCGTGGCCATTGTCATAGAAGGCGATGAGCTCATCGGCGTCGTGGATGTTGAAGACGAGGCTCGCGCCGACGATCAGAAGTCCGATCCGCATGGTGCGGGCGAACACCGGAACGAAGAACCAGTAGCAGATGTCGGTGACGATCTCGCGCTTGCGCCACCACGGCGCGCCGGCATTGCAGGCCCAGAAATGTTCGAGCACGGTGAAGACCGCCGCGAGCGCGAAGGTGATGGGGATCACCTTGACGATGGTCTCGCCGAGCATCAGGGCGACTTGCATGGGCAGGCTCGACATCGTCGCCTCTCTTGCGAATTCCAGCTCTGTTACGCCTACGCCGCTAAATTTAAGGGAGCGTGAAGCCGGCGCCGCGCCGACGGTACAATCCGGAACCGGAACGAATTACAGGCGCCGCCTTAAGACGAAATTCACTCTGGGCCAAAGCATCGCGCCGCAGGCGGGTTTGCCCGATCGAATTAACTCTACCGAAAGAGCTCGGCTCTCATGGTCATCGGGTCAATGACGGCGCCGAACGAGGCGATCCCCACCCCAGATGGAGTTATGTTCATGAAGAACTTGATTGCACGTTTCGCGAAGGATGAATCCGGCGCCACCGCGATCGAATACGGTCTGATCGCCGCCGGCATCGCGCTGGCCATCATCACCGTCGTCAACAACCTCGGCACCACGTTGAACGCCAAGTTCACTTCGATCAGCAGCTCGCTGAAGTAAGCAACCGACGAATCTCGGCAAAAGCCCCGGATCTCCGGGGCCTTTGTTTTTCCGAAGACGGCGAGTTCCAGTGGCGTTGCGTAAGTACAGAACCGATGCCGCGATCGCGGCGGATGAGACAGCGGCGGCACAGGCCGGCTCGCCGATCTATTGGGTCTGCCTTGCGCTGCTGCTTGCGACGGCCGCGCTCGCCGCGCGCATTGCCAGCCTCTGGTGACGACGCCTTCCGCGACTTCAGCCTCGCGCGCCCTTGCTGCCGTTGTCGGTTTGTTTAGCACTGCCGGCTAGCATCGCCCGACGCCAGTTCCCGCGGCAAACCCAGGCCTCAAGACGCAGCCCATGATCCTCGACCTTGCGCGCCTTCTGCTCTTCCCGGCCCTGATGGCGTTCGCTGCCGCGAGCGATCTCTTCACGATGACGATCTCGAACCGAGTGTCGCTGGCGCTGGTCGCCGGCTTCTTCGCGCTTGCCCTCGCCGGTGGCATGGCACCTTACGAGATGCTCAGTCATGTCGGCGCCGGCGCGCTTCTTTTGGTCATCGCCTTCACCTGCTTTGCGATGGGCTGGGTCGGCGGCGGCGACGCCAAGGTCGCAGCCTCCGTCGCGCTCTGGTTCGGCTTCGCACAGCTGATGAACTTCCTGCTCTACGCCTCGCTGTTCGGCGGAGCGCTGACGCTGCTCCTGCTCCAGTTCCGGCAATGGCCGCTGCCCTACGGACTGGCGGGTCAGGCCTGGCTCGCCCGGCTGCATGCCAAGGAGAGCGGTATCCCCTATGGCATCGCGCTCGCACTGAGTGCGCTGATGGTCTACCCGGAGACCGAATGGGTGAAGGCGATTGATCTCGCTCACCTCGCGCTGCGCTGAACGCACCGGGTAAACCCGGCGTTAAGGCGATTTAGATACGCCTCATTAACCATGCTTTGACGAATAGCTGGTCAACTGCCGATTACGGCGGCGGCAGCGTCGCGGCGTTTTGTTGGAAAGTGAAGCGTATGAATAGGGCACGCATTGTCGTCCTGGCGGTCGCCATCTGCGCCGGCGGTGTCGCCGCGTACCTGGCGAGCGGCTCGGACAATTCTGCGCCGCCTCCGGCCCCGGTCGCGCAGCTTCCGACCGTCGACGTCCTCGTGGCCAAGAACGACATCGGCCTCGGCCAGACCGTGAAGCCGGAAGATCTGCAATGGCAGACCTGGCCGGCCGCGACCGCCAGCGCCACCTTCATTCGCCGCAACGAGCGTCCCGAGGGCGTGACCCAGGTGACCGGTTCGATCGCGCGCGCCCCCTTCATTCAGGGTGAGCCGATCCGCGACCAGAAGCTGGTCAAGGCCGAGGGCTCCGGATTCATGGCGGCCATCCTGCCCAGCGGCATGCGGGCCATCTCGACCGAAATCTCGCCGGAGACCGGCGCAGGCGGCTTCATCCTGCCCAATGACCGCGTCGATGTCCTGCTGACACGCCGCCTCAAGAACCCGGACCAGACCGCCGGGGGCCAGGACGTCGTCACGTCCGAGATCATCCTGGTCAACGTGCGCGTCCTCGCCATCGACCAGGCTCCGAAGGAAAAGGACGGCCAGAACACCGTGGTCGGCAAGACCGTGACCCTGGAACTCACTTCCGCACAGACCCAGGCGCTTTCCTCGGCTCGTCAGGCCGGAACGCTCTCGCTGGCGCTGCGCAGCATTGCCGACGTCAAGATGAGCGAGATCACGCTCGACGAATCCGCCCAGAAGCGCGACGGCGTCTCGATCATTCGCTACGGCATCCCGAGCTCGACGGCGAAAGCACGATGAGGACAGGCGACATGAAATGCAGGGCAGATCTGGCGACGATGCGAACCTCCATGGTCCGCGCCCTGTCGTTTTCGGCCGCCTTCGCGCTGGCATTCAACCCGGTGCTGACCCCCGTGGTCGCCGCCGACTATCGCCCCGGCGCGGCGGTCGCCGCCGACGGTCAGATGAACGCCCGCTTCCTTTCGCTCGGCATCGGCAAGTCCGTGGTGATCGACCTTCCGCGCGACATCAAGGACGTGCTGGTCGCTGACCCCAAGATCGCCAATGCGGTGGTCCGCTCGGCGCAGCGCGCCTACATCATCGGCGCCGCGCTCGGCCAGACCAACATCGTGTTCTTCGATTCTGCAGGCCAGCAGATCGCGGCCTATGACATCGCGGTCAAGCGCGACCTCAACGGCGTGCGGGCGGCGCTGAAGCAGGTCCTGCCGAATTCAGACATCCAAATCGACGGGCTCGGCGACGGAATCGTCCTGACCGGCACAGCGGCGAACCCGATGGAAGCGCAGCAGGCCAATGACCTCGCCGCGCGCCTGGCCGGCGGCGCCGACAAGGTCGTGAACTCGATCGTGGTCCGCGGCCGTGACCAGGTCATGCTCAAGGTGACGGTGGCCGAAGTCCAGCGCAACATCGTCAAGCAGCTCGGCATCGACCTGACCGCGAACCTCAACTACGGCACGTCGGTGGTGAGCTTCTCCAACTCGAATCCGTTCACCGCTCTCGGCCACAACCTCGTGGACGGCAACAATCTGACCACGAAGTTCGGCGCGGCGCCGTCGGTGCAGGCCACCCTGCGCGCGATGGAAACCGCTGGCGTGATCCGGACGCTGGCCGAACCGAACCTGACCGCGATCTCCGGTGAATCGGCAACGTTCATCGCCGGCGGCGAATTCCCCGTGCCGGCGGGCTATGCGTGCGATCCCACCACGCATGTCTGTACCACCCAGATCAGCTTCAAGAAGTTCGGCATCTCGCTCAACTTCACCCCCGTGGTGCTGAGCGAAGGCAAGATCAGCCTGCGGGTGATGACCGAGGTCTCGGAGCTGTCGAACGAGAATGCGATCACGCTGTCGCAGGCCGTGACCTCGACGTCGGTGAACTCGGTGACGGTGCCCTCGATCAGGACCCGCCGTGCCGAGACCTCGCTGGAAATTCCCTCCGGCGGCGCGATGGCGATGGCCGGCCTGATCCAGCAGCAGACCAAGCAGGCCATCAGCGGATTGCCGGGACTGATGCAGCTCCCGGTCCTCGGCACGCTGTTCCGCAGCCGCGACTTCGTCAACAACGCGACCGAGCTGGTCGTGATCGTGACGCCTTATGTCGTTCGCGCGGTGGCGCCAAAGGACCTGTCGCGGCCGGATGACGGCTTCGCCCCGCCTGCGGATCCACAGGCCCAGTTGCTCGGCAACATCAACCGCCTTTACGGCGTGCCCGGCCGGACCGAACCGGCCAAGAACTACCGCGGCACCTACGGCTTCATCACCGACTGAGGCGGAACGGGGACTTCACGATGATCACAAGACCACCCCAGCTTCGCAAACGCGCCATCCGTCTCGGTGGCGCGCTCGTTGGCATGGCGCTCGCGCTCGGCGGGTGCCAGCATGACGAAGTCGTCACGGCCTCCATTCCCGACGACTACAAGCAGCGCCATCCGATCGCGATCGAAGAGCAAAATCGTTCGATCGTCGTTTTCGTCGGCCATGCCCGCGGCGGATTGACCGCCGCCCAGCGCGCGGACGTGATGGGTGTCGCATCGGCATGGTTGCACGAAGGCACGGGCGCCATCCGTATCGACGTGCCGTCCGGCACGCCCAATGCGCGTCCGGTCGCGGACACGATGCGTGAAATCCAGGCGATGCTGGCGGGAGCAGGCGTTCCGCCGCGCGGCGTCAACGTTCGCCCCTACCAGCCGGAAGACAGGCGCTTCCTGCCGCCGATCCGGCTCACTTATTCCAAGATCGCCGCGGTCGCGGGTCCCTGCGGCCTGTGGCCGGAGGACGTCGGCCCTTCGATCAAGAACAAGAGATGGTTCGAGAACAAGGACTATTACAATTACGGCTGCGCCTATCAGCGCAACCTCGCAGCGATGGTCGACAATCCGTCGGACCTCGAGCAGCCGCGGCCTGAAACTCCGTCCTACACGGCACGGCGCATCACCGCTCTCGAGAAATATCGCAAGGGTCTCACGACGGCGACCACCTATCCCGAGGCCGACAAGGCCAAGCTCAGCGACACCGGCAAATGATCAGCTACGCTCGCCAGACACACGAAGAGCAGCCGGACGCAGCTCCTCCGCCGGTCGAGGAGCATATTGCGCCCGCGCCGCGCGTCTCGGTCCAAGCTTTCTGCGAGACCGTGGAAACCGCCGCCGCGGTCCAGTCGGCCGGCGAAGACCGCCGCCTCGGCAAGGCCCATCTGAAAATCCAGATGGGCGGCATGGCCGCTGCAACCGAGGCCTACCGCTCGGCCCCGACGCCGAACGTCATCGTGCTCGAAAGCGACGGACGCAACGACCTGCTGGGCGGGCTCGACCAGCTCGCCACCGTCTGCGACGCCGGCACCCGCGTGGTCGTGATCGGCCGCATCAACGACGTCACACTCTACCGTGAGCTGGTGCGCCGCGGTGTCAGCGACTACGTGCTCGCGCCGGTCGGCGCGATCGACGTCGTGCGCTCGATCTGCAACCTGTTCTCCGCCCCGGAAGCCAAGGCGGTCGGCCGCATCATCGCCGTGGTCGGCGCCAAGGGCGGCGTCGGGGCTTCCACCATCTCCCATAATGTCGCCTGGGCGATCGCGCGCGACCTCGCCATGGACGCCGTCGTCGCCGATCTCGACCTCGCCTTCGGCACCGCCGGGCTGGACTACAACCAGGACCCGCCGCAGGGCATTGCCGACGCCGTGTTCTCGCCCGATCGCGTCGACACCGCCTTCATCGACCGCCTTCTGTCGAAATGCACCGACCATCTCAGCCTGCTGGCGGCGCCGGCGACGCTCGACCGGGTCTATGATTTCGGCACCGACGCCTTCGACGCCGTGTTCGATACCCTGCGCTCCACCATGCCCTGCATCGTGCTCGACATTCCGCACCAATGGTCGGGCTGGACCAAGCGCGCCCTGATCGGGGCGGACGACATCCTGATCGTGGCCGCGCCCGACCTCGCCAATTTGCGCAATACCAAGAACCTGTTCGATCTGTTGAAGGCCGCGCGCCCCAACGACCGGCCACCGCTCTACTGCCTGAACCAGGTCGGCGTGCCGAAGCGCCCCGAAATCGCCGCCGCGGAGTTCGCCAAGGCGATCGAGAGCCAGCCGATCGTCTCGATCCCGTTCGAGCCGCAGATCTTCGGCTCGGCCGCCAACAACGGCCAGATGATCGCGGAGATCTCCGCCAACCACAAGTCGATCGAGATGTTTCTTCAGATCGCCCAGCGCCTGACCGGCCGCAGCGAAACCAAGAAACAAAAGTCGTCCCTGCTTTCACCCCTGATTGACAAGTTGCGGGGAAAATAAGCCGCCGCATGGAGTTGTTAAGTGTTCGGTAAGCGTAGCGGAACAGACACCGACCTTCGGGCGCCCAAGCCGGGCGCCGTGTCGCCCGAGCCTGCCCAGGCTCCGGCGCCGACGGTGTCGCGCGCCCCGCCGCCGCCGGCTGTCGCCTCGCCACCGCTTGCGCCTGCCAAGGCGCCGCCGCCTCCGGCCATGGAGAGCCGGCGGTCGGACAATTATTACGAGGTCAAGGCGACCATCTTCGGCGCGCTGATCGAGGCGATCGACCTCGCTCAGCTCGCCAAGCTCGATTCGGAGTCCGCGCGCGAGGAAATCCGCGACATCGTCAACGAGATCATCGCGATCAAGAACATCGTGATGTCGATCGCCGAGCAGGAGGAACTGCTCGACGACATCTGCAACGACGTTCTCGGATACGGTCCGCTCGAGCCGCTGCTGTCGCGCGACGACATCGCCGACATCATGGTCAACGGCGCCAACACCGTCTACATCGAAGTCGCCGGCAAGATCCAGCGCACGGGAATTCGCTTCCGCGACAACCAGCAGCTCCTCAACATCTGCCAGCGCATCGTCAGCCAGGTCGGCCGGCGCGTCGACGAATCCTCGCCGATCTGCGACGCGCGCCTCGCCGACGGCTCCCGAGTCAACGCCATCGTGCCGCCCCTGTCGATCGACGGCCCCACGCTCACCATCCGCAAATTCAAGAAGGACAAGCTGACGCTCGATCAGCTGGTCAAGTTCGGCGCGATCTCGCCGGAAGGCGCCGAAATCCTCCAGATCATCGGTCGCGTCCGCTGCAACGTGCTGATCTCCGGCGGCACCGGCTCCGGCAAGACCACGCTGCTCAACTGCCTGACCAACTATATCGAGCATGACGAGCGCATCATCACCTGCGAGGACGCCGCCGAGCTCCAGCTCCAGCAGCCTCACGTGGTGCGGCTGGAAACCCGACCGCCCAACATCGAGGGCGAGGGCCAGATCACCATGCGCGAGCTGGTGCGTAACTGCCTGCGTATGCGCCCGGAACGCATCATCGTCGGCGAGGTTCGCGGACCCGAGGCGTTCGACCTGCTCCAGGCCATGAACACCGGCCATGACGGATCGATGGGCACGCTGCACGCCAACAACCCGCGCGAAGCCCTGTCGCGCTGCGAATCCATGATCACGATGGGAGGCTTCTCGCTTCCCTCACGCACCATCCGCGAGATGATCTGCGCCTCCATCGACGTGATCGTCCAGGCTGCGCGCCTGCGCGACGGCTCGCGCCGCATTACCCACATCACCGAGGTGATGGGCATGGAAGGCGACACCATCATCACTCAGGACATCTTCCTCTACGACATGGTCGGCGAGGACGCCAACGGCAAGATCATCGGCCGGCACCGCTCGACCGGCATCGGCCGTCCGAAATTCTGGGAACGCGCCCGCTATTACGGCGACGAGAAGCGCCTTGCCGCTGCGCTGGACGCGGCGGAAGTCGCGCCGAAGACGTGAGCCGTTCAGCATGAACATGCAGGTCCTCGCCCTCGCATTCCTTGCCACCGCGGCGGTCGGCGGCATCGCCTGGGTCTTCCTCTATCCGCTGCTGTCCGGGGAACGAAAGGCCGAAAGCCGCCGCGCTTCGATCTCGCGCGCCGAGGCGCCCACGGCCCGCCAGGCCGAGAAGACCCAGCGCTCGCGCCGCGAGCAGGTCGAGACCACGCTGAAGGATCTCGAGGCGCGACGCCTGCAGGAGAAGAGCGCTCCGCTCCCCGTCCGCCTGTCGCAGGCGGGGCTCGATTGGACGCCGCAGAAATTCTGGATCGTCTCCGCCGTCGTGGCGGGCGCGTTCTTCGCAGCCGCTCTGTTCGCCGGCGGCGGCCTGATCGGTGCTGCCGGCCTCGCCTTTGCCGGCGGGTTCGGCCTGCCGCGCTGGGCGCTGGGCTTCCTGAAAAAGCGGCGCGAGGCCAAGTTCCTGGCGGCGCTGCCCGACGCGGTCGACGTCATCGTCCGCGGCATCAAGGCGGGCCTGCCCTTGTTCGAATCGATCAAGGTCGTCGCGGCCGACGCGCCCGAGCCGCTGCGCAGCGAGTTTCTGGCGATCATCGAGACCCAGGCGATCGGCATGCCGCTCGGCGAGGCCTGCTCGCGGCTCTATGATCGCATGCCGTTGCCGGAGGCCAACTTCTTGGGCATCGTCATCTCGATCCAGCAGAAATCCGGCGGCAACCTCTCCGAAGCGCTCGGCAACCTTTCCAAGGTGCTGCGCGACCGCAAGAAGATGAGGGAAAAGATCCAGGCGATGTCGATGGAAGCCAAGGCCTCGGCCGGCATCATCGGCTCGCTGCCGCCGATCGTGATGTTCCTCGTCTATCTCACGACGCCACATTACATCTCGGTGCTGTGGACCCATCCCACCGGCCAGCTCATGCTGGTCGGCTGCGTCGTCTGGATGGCGGTCGGCATCATGGTGATGAAGAAGATGATCAATTTCGATTTCTGACGGTGCAGTATGGTCCAGTTTCTCGTCGCGAAACTACATGACGTCCATTTCATGACCATGATGCTGGCGGCCATTGCCGCCAGCGCCACCGTCTATACGCTGGTGATGCCGCTGTTCGCCGGCGAAGGCCTCTCCAAACGCATGAAGGCGGTGGCGAGCGAGCGCGAGCGCATCCGGCAGCGGGAGCGTGAGCGCCTTCACAAGAATGAAAAGGTCACGCTACGCCAGACGCCGAAGCAGCTCGTCTCCAAGGTCGTCGAGGACTTCAACCTCACCAAATGGCTCGCGCAGGAAGCCGCGCGCGACAAGCTGATCATGGCGGGTTACCGCGGTCAGGCGCCCTACATCACATTCCTGTTTGCCCGCATGGTCACGCCGATGGTGCTCTTTATCGGCTCGGTCATCTACGTTTTCCTGATCGCGCATCTTCAGCAGGGCATGCCGATCAAGATCGGCATCTGCATCGGCGCCGCCTATCTGGGCCTCCAGGCGCCGATGCTGTTCCTCAGGAATGCGATCTCCAAGCGCCAGCTCTCGATCAAGCGCGCCTTTCCCGATGCGCTCGACCTGCTTCTGATCTGCATCGAATCCGGCATGTCGGTCGAGATGGCGTTCCGGAAAGTCGCCACCGAGATCGTGGGACAGTCGATCGCACTGTCGGAGGAGTTCACGCTGACCACGGCCGAATTATCCTATCTGCAGGATCGCAAGGTCGCTTACGAGAATTTGGCGCGACGCACCGGGCTCGAGGGCGTCAAGTCGGTGTGTCTCGCGCTTCAGCAGGCGGAGCGTTACGGCACCCCGCTCGGACATTCCTTGCGCGTCATGGCGCAGGAAAATCGCGACATGCGCATGAACGAGGCCGAAAAGAAGGCTGCCGCCCTGCCGCCGAAGCTGACCGTGCCGATGATCCTGTTCTTCCTGCCCGTGCTGTTCGTCGTCATTCTCGGACCGACCGGCATCAAGATCTCCGAGATGCAATGACGCAAGACGCGGGTCGCGCACGCGGCTCGCGGTCCGCTTTCAGCATGAGACGATAGAAGAGACGATCAGCTCGGATCAATCGGGCTGGCTGAGCGAGGCGACCGGCGTCCGCTTCGGTGCGCCACGGGGAGCGTCGCTGCGGCTGAGCATCTCCTTGAGATAGGCGACGTTGGCCGCGGCCTGATCCGGTGGCAGATCCGCCTTCACGATGGTCTCGGCTTCGGCGAAGCGACCCTGCAGACCGACGACAAGACCGAGATTCTGCCGCACCCGGATGCTCGCACGCGGCGAGGCGTAGGCCTGCCGTAGCACCTCTTCGGCCTTCGGAAGGTCTCTCGACAACATGTAGGACAGGCCGAGATTAGAGAGCACACCGGGATCACCCGGTGCGATCTTGAGCGCGCTCGCGTAGTAGGAGCGCGCTTCCTCGTGACGACCCATCTGGTCCAGCGCGGTGCCCTGCACCGAAAGCAGGCGCCAATCCGGATTGTCAGGCGAATGCGCTTTCGACAGCACGTCGTAGGCCTGCTGGAAATTACCGTTGTCGGCGAGGGCGCGGCCGTATTGGGCGAGCAGCGCCTTGTTGCCGGGATTGGCGATGGTCGCCTGCTCGAGCACGGCGGCGGCCTGGGCGCGCTGACCGTTGGCGCGCAATGCCTGACCGTAGGCGAGCGCGGCATCGGCATCCTTGGGATTGGCGCGGTAGCGCTCGCCATAGACCTCGACCGCGCGCGCCGGATCGGTGGGAGCCGCCTCTGCCCGTGGCCCGCCGATCGAGCCCGTCACGTCGGAGAGCTTCGACATGCCCGTGCAGCCGCCGAGACCCATGGCCACCGCCGCGACCAGCGAGGTGGACGCAAGAAGCCGAGGAAGACTGAACCGTAGACGCATGACGCTTTGACTCTCGAGCCGATTGATCGAGCCGAACGCGCCAGCAATAGACTGTTAACCCTAACGGCCGGTTAACACCGCTCCCGGGCCGTGCTCTCGTCGATATTCCCGCTCGCAAGCGTCGTCAGGCTTGCGCGTTGGGAATCCAGCAGCAGCAGGTCGAAGGCCGCTCGCGCGAACGCCAGCTCTCAACACGAGATACGTGCGACGACGGTTTTCGTCTCGCCCGATCAATATTCGATGGCAAGCCGTTTGCGGATTTCGTCGACGCGCCTGTCGAGCGCATCGAACCGTGCGTGGACCGAGCGGTCGTGGAGATAGAAGACGTAGCCGCCGGCGAGGAACGCGAAGATCCAATGGTGGTGCTCGACATAGCCGAAAATCGCCTCGATGGCCTCGCCAATGAACGTGACCACGCTCCACACAAATTCCATTGCATTTCCTCCCGGCGCGCCTTGTCGTCGGTCGCCTGATCTCCAACTCTGGCGACCGTTGCCGGAACCTAGCATGGCCCCTTCGCCGCGAGTAGCGGCTCGCTGAACGGCGACAGCAAAGCCGATTGCAGCGGCGGCGAAACTCTGCGAAGTCTCATCCGTTCGCATAACCCGTTCGATCTGACGATCCGGACCCGCCAATGCCCTCTGTCTTCGAGACGTCTTCCGCCGCCATCCCGATCACCTTCGTCACCAAATCGAGCTGGGATCAGGTCGCCGAGGCGTTGCCGCCGCCGCAACGCGCGTTCGCTGCGGCATGCGCCTTTGCCGCCAAGCCGGGCGCCTATCTGGCACTGCCTGCGCCCGATGGCGCAATCGCGCAGGTGCTGTTCGGCCTCGAGGACGAGGGGGCAAGATCGCGCGACCTGTTCCGGCCCGGCGCCCTGCCCGGCCTGCTGCCGCCGGGTATCTATCGCTTTGCCAATGCACCCCACGATGCACGGCTGGCGGCGCTCGCTTTTGCGATGGGGCGCTACCGGTTCGCGCGCTACCGCAAGGCTGACAGGCCCGACGTCCGGCTGGTGCCGCCTGATGGCGTCGATGCGGCCGAAATCGAGCGGATCGCTGACGCGGCGATGCTCGCGCGCGACCTCATCAACACGCCGTCCAACGACATGGGGCCGGCGGAGCTGGCCGCCGCCGCGCAAGACCTCGCCGCGGAGTTCGGCGCAAGCTTCGCCTGCACCGTCGGCGACGATCTGGAGAAGAACTTCCCGCTGATCCACGCCGTCGGCATGGCCTCCAGCCGCGCGCCGCGGCTGATCGACATCGGCTGGGGCGATCCAGATCATCCCAAGGTGACGCTTGTCGGCAAGGGCGTCTGCTTCGACACCGGCGGGCTCGACCTGAAGCCGTCGAGCGGCATGCTGATCATGAAGAAGGACATGGGCGGCGCCGCCAACGTGCTGGCGCTGGCGCGCATGGTGATGGATGCGAAGCTGAAGGTGCGGCTGCGCGTGCTGATTCCAGCGGTGGAGAACGCGGTCGCCGGCAACGCCTTCCGCCCGCTCGACATCTTCACCTCGCGCAAGGGCATCACGGTGGAGATCGGCAATACCGACGCCGAAGGCCGGCTGGTGCTCGCCGACGCGCTGGCATTGGCCGATGAGGAAAAGCCCGATCTGCTGATCGATCTGGGCACGCTGACCGGCGCCGCGCGTGTCGCGCTGGGACCGGATTTACCGCCCTTTTACACCAATGATGAGAGCCTTGCCGCCGATGTCGCGCGCTGTGCGGTGCAGGAGAACGATCCGTTGTGGCGCATGCCGCTGTGGCCGGCTTACGATGCGTGGCTGGACTCCAAGACGGCCACCATCACCAACGCACCATCCGGCGGCTTTGCCGGCTCGATCACCTGCGCGCTGTTCCTGCAACGCTTCGTCGAGCACGCGAAGAGCTGGCTGCATGTCGACATCTACGGCTGGACACCGTCGGCAAAGCCGGCCCGTCCCGAAGGCGGCGAGTGCCAGGCCGCGCGCGCGATCTATACTTTGCTGAGCGAGCGCTATGCATGATCCGCGACTAACACCGGCGCGGGGCGACCTCGCCGCGAAATACCTCGAAGGCAAGGTCGAGGCGGATCGCTTCGTCGCCGGCGAAGAATTCGAGGTGGTTGATCCGGTCGCGCCGGTACGCGAGCAGCCGTCTTCGGGCGCGATGCTGATGACGGAGGCATTGCGCGGTGAACGCGTCACGGTCTACGACCGCAACAGCGAGGGCTGGGCGTGGGGCCAGCTCAATGGCGACGGCTATGTCGGCTGGCTGCCGGATGCAGCGCTCATGAAACCCTCGGCGACGCCGACCCATGTGGTCAGCGCGCTGCGGACGTTCGCCTTCCCCGGCCCCTCGATCAAGCTGCCGCCGGCCGACACGCTCGTGATGGGATCCAGGCTGGCTGTGGCGCGCGAGGACGGCAGCTTCGCCGTCACGCGCGAGGGCAGTTACCTGCCGAAGGCGCATCTCGCCCCGCTCGATCATCGCGAGCCGGACTTCGTTGCGGTCGCCGACCGCTTCGTCGGCACGCCCTATCTCTGGGGCGGCAAGAGCAGTTTCGGCATCGATTGCTCCGGCCTCGTCCAGGTCTCGCTGACATCGGCGGGAATCGGCTGCCCACGCGACAGCGACATGCAGCTGGCCGGTCTCGGCCGCGCACTGGAGCCGCATGAGCGAAGCAGCTTGCTACGCGGCGATCTGATCTTCTGGAAGGGCCACGTTGCCATCGTGCGCGATGGCAGCACCATGGTTCACGCCAACGCGTATCACATGGCGACGGTGATCGAACCGATCCAGCCGGCAATTGCGCGGATCAGGCAGGCCGGCAGCGAGGTCGTTGCGATCAAGCGGCTCTAGGGCCGTGGATCGAGAGGATCGTACTCGATCTTTTTTCTCGGCATCCGAACAGGTTTCGGACGCGGTTGCGGACGGAACGGGCGCATTAGCACTGGCAGAATGGTTTACCTTGCGGCGCAGCTACGGAACAACGTTACATCTGAGGTGATTTGCGGAACGAAACGCGGCGTCAGTCTTTCTTTGGCTTTGGGAGGTGCCCATGAGTTCTCAGGCCAGAGAAGGCGCGTGTGCGTTCGCTTGGCGAAACTACTTGCTGCTCCATAGCGGCATCAGCGAGAACGACGACAGGCGTTCCGCCCTCTACAGCTACATCTCCAATCTTCGCGACACCTGCGAGGACGATTTCGATCTCTTGCAGATAGCCGCGGTCGCCTACTTGAAAAAGCTGGATGAACTGCATGACGACCAATGCGCGCGCCGCGCGGCAGATCAACTTCTGGCCGAACGCTTGGAAGCAAGCAGTTCACAACAGGACAGATAGCTTAGGTCATGACACCAGAGCGAAGGAGCGAGCAGCATGGCAGACGACACCAATGCAAACCGTTTCGTGCGCGACCCTCAACGGCGCATCGCCGCAGCGACAGCAATTGGCATGAATGCCTTGAAGCCGATGATGCACTTCCAGGTCTCAATGCTGAGGATGTGGGCCGATAGTATCGAGAGGCTCGAGGCCAATTACGACAAGAACCTGGAAGACACTGCGACCAGGGTCGAGGAAGCGTCAGACAAGGAACGCGCCGCGTAACATCAAGGCGGGCCTGTTCCGGTGAAACGCTCAGGGCGCCGCGATGTCGCTCGCCTGGGATGACGGGCTACGTCGCCACCGACCCGTTGCCCGCTGTCTCGAGCCGGAACGCCGCCGCGAACAGCGCGCGTGTGTAATCGGTCTTCGGATTCTTGAATAGCTCGGCGGCCTGTCCCTCTTCGACGACCTTGCCGCCGCGCATCACGATCAGGTGGCTCGCAAGCGAGGCGACGACGCGTAGATCGTGCGAGATGAACATGTAGGTGAGCTCGCGCTTGCGCTGGAGTTCGCGCAACAGATCGACCATCTGCGCCTGGAACAGCATGTCGAGCGCGCTGGTCGGCTCGTCGAGCACGACGAAGTCCGGCTCCAGCACCACGGCCCGCGCGATGCTGATGCGCTGGCGCTGGCCGCCGGAGAATTCGTGGGGATAGCGGTAGCGGGTATCGGGCTTCAGCCCGACGTCTTCCAGCGCCTTGACGACGCGCGCCTCGCGTTCCTCGCGCGACAGCCCCGGCTGATGCACGGAGAGACCTTCGGCGATGATGTCGGCGACCGACATGCGCGGGCTGAGCGAGCCGAACGGGTCCTGGAACACGATCTGCATGTCGCGCCGGAACGGCCGCATCTCCTTGAAGCGCAGGCCCTGGATGTCCTTGCCCAGGAACACGATGCGTCCGTTCGAGGAGATCAGCCGCAGCAATGCCAGCCCCAGCGTGGTCTTGCCCGAGCCTGACTCGCCGACCACACCGAGCGTCTCGCCCTTGCGCACGGCGATGCTGACGCCGTCGACCGCCTTGATGTGGCCGACGGTCTTGCGCATCAGGCCGCGCTTGATCGGAAACCAGACCTTCAGCTCGTTGGCGGACATCACCACCGGGGCACCCGGCTGCGGCGGTGCCGGATCGGGCTTCGGTTCCGCCGCGAGCAGGTCGCGCGTATAGGGATGTTTCGGGCTCTTGAAGACCTGCTCGACCGGCCCCTGCTCGACGATCTCGCCGCTCTTCATGACACAGACGGTGTCGGCGATGCGGCGCACGATGCCGAGATCGTGGGTGATGAAGAGCAGGCTCATGCCGAGCCGCGAGCGGATCTCGGCGAGCAGCGCCAGGATCTGCGCCTGCACGGTGACGTCGAGCGCCGTGGTGGGCTCGTCCGCGATCAACAGATCGGGCTCATTGGCGAGCGCCATCGCGATCATCACACGCTGGCGCTGACCGCCGGAGAGCTGATGCGGATAGCTCTTCAGTCGCGTCTCCGGCTCGGGAATACCGACCTGCGTCAGCAATTCCAGCGTCCGCCGGCGCGCCTCCGCATTGCTGGTCGGATTGTGCAGCTGGATGATCTCGCCGATCTGCGCCTCGATCGTGTGCAGCGGATTGAGCGAGGTCATCGGCTCCTGGAAAATGATGGAGATGTCGCTGCCGCGAATCTCCCGCATCTCCTGCTCGGATCGGTCGATCAGCTCCTGCCCCTTGAAGCGGATGCTGCCCGAGGGGTGCGAGGCGTTCGGATAGGGCAAAAGCTTGAGAATCGAGAGCGCGCTGACGGATTTGCCGGAGCCGGATTCGCCGACCAAAGCCAGGCATTCGCCGCGCTTGATCTGGAACGAGACCTTGTCGACCGCGAGCGTGGTGGTGCCGCCCTGGTGGAAAGCCACCGACAGGTCGCGCACGCTGAGCAGGGGCTGGTTGATCGCATCCATGGCCTTACCTGAACGTCTTGCGCGGATCGAAGGCGTC
This sequence comes from Bradyrhizobium sp. Rc3b, assembly GCF_900114915.1. Classification (GTDB taxonomy): domain Bacteria; phylum Pseudomonadota; class Alphaproteobacteria; order Rhizobiales; family Xanthobacteraceae; genus Bradyrhizobium. The sequence continues at coordinate 273,248 of NZ_FOUS01000004.1, read as the reverse complement.
GCGCACCGCTTCGCCGATGAAGATCAGGAGCGACAGCATGCTCGCGACCGAGAAGAAGCCGGAGAAGCCGAGCCAGGGGGCCTGCACATTGGCCTTGGCCTGCGACAGCAATTCGCCGAGCGAAGGCGATCCTGGCGGCAGGCCGAAGCCAAGGAAGTCCAGCGCCGTCAGCGTCATCACCGAGCTCGACACGATGAAGGGCAGAAACGTCATGGTCGCGACCATCGCGTTCGGCAACAGGTGGCGGAACATGATGACGGGATTGGAGACGCCGAGCGCCCGTGCCGCCTGGATGTATTCGAAGTTGCGCCCGCGCAGGAACTCGGCCCGCACCAGACCCACCAGCGAGACCCAGGAGAATAGCAGGAGGATGCCAAGCAGCACGAAGAAGCCGGGCACGAGCACCGACGACAGGATCAGCAGAAGATAGAGCGAGGGAATCGCCGTCCAGATCTCGATAAAGCGCTGGAAGATGAGATCGACCCGGCCGCCGAAATATCCCTGCACCGCACCCGCCGCGATGCCGATAACGGACGAGACGATCGTGAGGCAAAGGCCGAATAGCACCGAGATGCGGAAGCCATAGATCAGCCGCGCGACCACGTCGCGCCCCTGATCGTCCGTCCCGAGCCAGTTATATTCGAGGTCGCGGCAACTCTTCAGCCCCTTCTTCTCCACCACCGGCTTGCATTGCGCTTCCGTCAGCATCCATGTCGGCGGTGACGGCGCAGGCGTCGGCAGGTCCAGATTGTGGGTGTCGTAAGAATAACGGATCAGGGGCCAGACGATGCTGCCGCCCTTGTCCTTGATCAGCTTCTGCAAATAGGGATCGCGATAGTCGGCCGCGGTTTCGAAGTCGCCGCCGAAGGTGGTTTCCGAATAGGTCACGAACGCGGGCCAATAGAGCCGGCCGTCGAACTTGATCAGGAAAGGCCGATCGTTGGCGATCAACTCCGCGAACAGCGAGACCACGAACAGGGCGATGAATATCCAGAAGGACCAGTAGCCGCGGCGGTTCGCCTTGAAGTTCTGCCACCGCCGCCTGTTGAGCGGTGAAGGCGCGAAGGGCTTGCGCGTGATCGGGACGACCTCGCCCAGCGGGGACTGGGTCGTGGTCTCGATCGGCGTCGGCGCGGTAACCGTCATCAGACCTCCCGCGCCTCGAAATCGATCCGTGGGTCGATCCACATATAGGTGAGGTCGGAGATCAAATTGATCACGAGGCCGACCAGCGAAAAGATGTAGAGCGTGCCGAACACCACGGGATAGTCGCGATTGAGCACGCTCTCGAAGCTGAGCAGCCCCAGCCCGTCGAGCGAGAAGATGGTCTCGATCAGAAGCGAGCCCGAAAAGAACGCGTGGATGAAGGTCCCGGGGAAGCCCGCGATCACGATCAGCATCGCATTGCGGAAGACGTGGCCGTAAAGCACCCGGCCCTCGCCGCAGCCCTTGGCGCGCGCAGTCATGACGTATTGCTTGCGGATTTCGTCCAGGAACGAATTCTTCGTCAGGAACGTCATGGTGGTGAAGGCACCGAGCCCCATGGCGATCAACGGCAGCGTCAGATGCCAGAAATAATCGATAATCTTCCAGTACCAGGGAAACTGCGACCAGCCGTCGGAGGTCAGTCCGCGCAGCGGAAACCAATTGAAGAAGGAACCGCCGGCAAACAGGATGATGAGGAGGATTGCGAACAGAAAGCCGGGAATGGCATAGCCCAGCACGAGAACGGTCGATGTCCAGGTGTCGAAGCGCGTGCCGTCCTTCACCGCCTTGCGGATGCCGAGTGGAATCGAGATCAGATAGGTGATCAGCGTCAGCCACAGGCCGAGCGAGATCGAGACCGGCAGCTTCTCCTTGATCAGTTGCAGAACGCTGACGTCGCGGAAATAGCTCTTGCCGAAATCGAAGCGGGCGAAATTCCAGACCATCAGGGCGAAGCGTTCCGGTGCCGGCTTGTCGAAGCCGAACTGCACCTCGAGCTTCTTGATGAAGTCAGGATCAAGGCCCTGCGCGCCGCGATATTTCGAGTTGATGGCGTCGCCACCGGCCCCGACTTGCCCGGGCGCGCGCTGCGCAAAGTCGCTGCCGCCCGAAATCCGCGAAGTGCCGCCGGTGTCGGCCCCGGAGAGCTGCGCGATCACGCGCTCGACCGGGCCGCCCGGCGCGAACTGCACGACAACGAAGGACACGAAGAGGATTCCGAGCAGCGTCGGAATCATCAGGAGGATGCGGCGGGCGATATAGGCGCTCATGGTTACTTCGCCTGCTCGAGCTTGGCCGCCTTGGCGGGTTCATGCCACCAGATGTCGGGCGCGCCGACGCCATTGGCATAACGCGGCAGCTTTTGCGGGTGACCGAACTGATCCCAATAAGCCAGCCGGTGCGTCTTGTTGTACCATTGCGGCACCCAATAGCGGCCAGTGCGGAACAGGCGGTCGAAGGCGCGGCAGGCGATGGTTAATTCCTCGCGGCTGTCGGCCGCCATGATCTTTTCGATCATGGCGTCGATGGCCGGACTGGCGACGCCCGCGAGATTGTACGAGCCCTTGGTGTTCGCGACCTGCGAGGAGAAGAACGCGCGCATGGCATCGCCCGGCGTCGCCGACATGCTGAAACGCTGGATCGTCATGTCAAAGTCGAAATCCTCCACGCGCGAGCGATATTGCACGGCATCGACGAGGCGGAGACTCGCCTCGATGCCGAGCGTCCCCAAGTTCTTGATATACGGCGCGTGATGCGGCTGGAGCGAGGGCTCCTCCGCCAGGAATTCAATCTTGAACACCTCTCCGCTCGGCAGCATTCGCTTGCCGTCCTTGATCGGAAAGCCGGCTTCGTTGAGCAGCTGCTGCGACTTGCGCAAGAGAGCTCGATCCTGCCCCGATCCGTCGGAAACCGGCGGCGCGAAGGACGCAGCGAACACCTCGTCGGGAACCTGCCCGCGGAATGGCTCGAGCAGCTTCAGCTCTTCCGGCGACGGAGGGCCATTGCTAGCCATGAGATCGGAGTTCTGGAACGGTGACACCGTACGGGCATAGGCGCCGTACATGATGGTCTTGTTGGTCCATTCGAAGTCGAAAGCGTCGATCAGGGCCTCACGTACGCGGGGATCTCTGAATTTCTCGCGCCGGGTGTTGATGAACCAGCCCTGCGCGCCGGACGGCGTGTCGTCGGGCACGACCTCGAGCTTGACGCGGCCATCCTTCACGGCCGCGAAGTCGTATCGCGTCGCCCAGATGCGTGAGGTGAACTCTTCCCGGTAGAGATAGTTCTTGCCGGTAAACCCTTCGAAAGCGACGTCGCGGTCGCGATAGAACTCATAGCGCACGACATCGAAATTATAGGTACCGCGGCAGGGCGGCAGATCGGCAGCCCACCAGTCCTTCACCCGCTCATACTCGATATAGCGATTGACCTCGAACTTGCCGACCTTGTACGGACCGGAGCCCAGCGGGGTCTCCAGCGACGATTCATCGAACGGGCGAGACGCGTAGTAAGCCTTCGAGAAGATCGGCAGGCTGGCGGCATAGAGCGGTACGTCGCGCGCCCGGCCCTTGGCAAAGGTGACGACGAGCGTTGCATCGTCGACCGCCTCTGCGCTGACCATGTCGCGCAGCTGCACGAGGATCAGGGGATGTCCCTTGGTCTTCAGCGTCATCAGCGAAAACGCCGCATCATGCGCGGTGAGCTTCGTGCCGTCGTGGAATTTCGCCTCCGGCCGCATCGTGAAGCGGTAGACCAGCTTGTCCGGCGATATCTGCACGGATTTGGCGGCAAGCCCGTACATCGCATCAGGCTCGTCGCTTGCGCGCACCATCAGTGGCGCAAACGTCATGTCCATGCCCTGAGCGCCGTCGCCCTTCAGGATGAAGGCGTTGAGCGAGTTGAAGGTCTGGTAGGATTGGTTGTAGGCGCGCACCGACGGAATGAGTGAGAACGTCCCGCCTTTCGGCGCATCGACGTTGACGTAGTCGAAATGGTGGAAGTCGGCGGGATATTTGAGATCGCCGAACGCCGAGATACCGTGAGCCTCGATCCCCGCTTCCGATGCATGCGCTCCGCGCCACGGCTGCGCGCCCAGCGACATCCCGAGGGTGCCGCCGACACCGAGGGCCAGCACGTGGCGGCGTGACATCTGCGTCATGCGGGGAATGTCCTTCACGACTTCTTTGCGATCCGCGCCGCCTTCTCTGCGTCGTACCACCAGATGAACGGGAAGCCGGATTGGCCGTATTTCGGCATTTCCGTCGGCCGGCCGAAGCGATCCCAGCGTGCCGTCCGCACCTTGTTATAAGTCCATTGCGGCACGACGTAGTGATTCCACAGCAGCACGCGGTCGAGTGCCTTGGTGGCCGCGACGAGATCGTCCCGATCGGTAGCGTAGATGACCCGCTCGATCAGCTTGTCGATTGCGGGATTCTTGATGCCCGCAATGTTGCGCGAGCCGGCGATGTCAGCCGTCTTGGTCGACCAGAACTCGCGCTGCTCGTTGCCTGGCGACTGCGACTCGCCCCACGAGTTTGTGACGATGTCGAAATCCCACTCGCGCGTCCTGTTCTCGTACTGGGTCGGGTCGACCGTCCGCACGTTGACGGCAATGCCGAGCCGCTCCAGGGACGGCTTGTAGAACAGCGTGATCCGCTCGAAGCTCGGATCCGAGTTCAGCAGTTCGAGCGTGAACTGCGCGCCGGTCTTGACGTCGGTCAGCTTGCGGTCGCGCACCTCGTAGCCGGCCTCCTTGAACAGGCGCAGCGCCTCGCGCAGATTGTCGCGCACGGCTTCCGGACTGCCGCCGACCGGATTGGTGTAGGCCGTGGTGAAGACTTCGGGCGGCACCTGGGTGCGGACGGTCTCGAGGATCTCGAGCTCCTTGCCCTGCGGCAAGCCGGTTGCCATGAGCTCGTCGATGCCATCGAAATAGCTGCTGATGCGCTTGTACTGGCCGTAGAAGATCTGCTTGTTCATCTCCTCGAAGTCGAACGCGTAGTTAAGTGCACGCCGCACGCGGGGATCGCTGAACTTGCCGCGGCGCAGGTTCGGCACGAAAGCCTGCATGACACCTGAGCTGCGATTGGCGAATTCCTCGAGGATCACGCGCTTCTCACTCACGGCCGGGAAGTCGTAGGCGGTCGCCCAGTTCTTCGCACTGTTCTCGGTACGCCAGTCGACCTGGTCGGCCTTGAAGGCCTCGATCGCGACGGTGGCATCGCGGAAATATTCGTAGCGAAGCTCGTCGAAATTGTTGCGGCCAACATTGGCCGGCAAATCGCGGCCCCAATAATCCTTGACGCGCTCCATAGCGATCGACCGTCCGGCGACGAAATCCTTGATCTTGTAGGGACCGGAGCCGAGCGGCACCTCGAGCGTGGTGGCGGACACGTCCCGCTTGCGCCCCTGCGCGTCAGTCCCCTCCCACCAATGCTTCGGCAGGACGATGAGCTGCCCGACGATCTGCGGCAGCTCGCGATTTCCCGGCGCGTCGAACACGAACTTCACCTCGCGCTCGCTGACCTTCTCGGCCTTCACCACATGGCTGTAATAGGCCGAGTACATCGGATGGTGCTTCTTGAAGGACTCGAGCGAGAAGATCACGTCATCGGCGGTGACCGGCTTGCCGTCGTGCCATTTGGCCTGGGGCCGCAAGCGGTAGGTGACGAAGGAGAAATCGTCGGGGTGGCTGACGGCTTCGGCCAGCGCACCGTACTCGGTCGAGACCTCGTCGAGCGACTGCGTGAGGAGCGATTCATAGATGAAAGCGACGGCACCGGCGACCTGGCCCTTCACACCCGATACCACGATGTTGAGGTTGTCAAAGGTGCCGACGGCGATCTGGCGCGCGACGCCGCCCTTGGGCGCTTCCGGATTGACGTAGTCGAAGCGCTTGAAGTCGGCGGGGTACTTGACCTTTCCGAACAGCGACAAGGCATGGCGCCAGGGAAGCTCATTCGCCGATTGCGCCTCGGCACTGCCGACGACGGAAAGGCCCGCTACGGAACCGAGGGCGGGGAGCGCTGCGGCCGCAGTGCCGGTGAGCAGGAGATCACGTCGAGTGATGGCCAAATCAACATTCCTGTCTTGAAGGAGGCTACTCCTTTAAGTTCCCAATATAGGCGAGGTTTCGACCGAATATGTTGCTTTTTCCTCATCTTGGAAGGCCGGACGGCCCGTCGGATGCGGCCAAACGCCCCGATAAACTCACTGCGAGGCCCGGATAAGGAAACGGCCAGGCTTTTCAGCCTGGCCGCATGTTCCAAGATCGGGTTCTTGAGGCTTACTTCGACGCGGTCGGCAGCGGCTGAGGATGCTCTGACAGCGAATTCAGATAGGCAATGACATCGGCGCGCTCGGAATCCTTGGCAATACCGGCGAAGCCCATCGCAGTGCCCGGGATGAAGCCCTTCGGATTGGCAATGAACTTGTTGAGGTCGTCGAATGTCCAGGTCCCGCCCTTGCCCTTCATGGCAGCGGAGAAATTGAAGCCGCCGCGGCCCTCACCCCTCTTCTCGCCGACGACGCCATAGAGGTTCGGACCGACGCGATTCGGGCCCCCCTTCTCGAAAGTGTGGCAGGCTCCGCACTTCTTGGCGGCCGCTGCGCCCTTTTCGACGGAGGCGGTCTGGAGCAGCTTTTCGATCGGCTCGGAGGCCGCAGCGGCAGCGCCGCCTTCCTTGCCGTGGCCGGCATCTTCCTTCACGGCGATCTCGAAGCCCGGCTTTTCCGGCATCTTGGGCGAGAAAAGAGCCTGGGCGGTAAAGCTGGTCACCAAGAGAAAGAGACAGGTACCAAGCACGGCACCCATGATTTTATTGAGTTCGAAAGAGTCCATTTCCGGCCAGGCCCCACACCGCAAGAAGGATCGAGCGGCCGGGCGGCCGCCAGGACGAGCCTCGGGAGAATCAAAACGTTCCTTATCGTTTCCCCGAGTTTTGCCATTGAGATATCGGTTTGCCCGGGGTCTGGCAACCCGTATAAGCGACCCGGCTTTCGGCCGTCCCCGCTCCATTTCTCGGCGCGGAAAACGCCCCGTTTTCAGGCTCTTGACCTCAGATCTCTAGACCCAATGATCGATCCTCGCATCCTGGTGCTGATCCCGGCCCGCATGGCCGCCACCCGCCTGCCCGGCAAGCCACTCGCTGACATCGCGGGATTGCCGATGATCGTGCATGTGCTGCGCCGCGCCGAGGCCGCAGGTATAGGCCGGGTCGCAGTCGCGACCGATACGCCCGAGATCGCTGCGGTCGTGACGGCCCATGGCGGCGAGGCCGTGATGACCAGCCCGACACACCCCTCCGGCTCCGACCGCATCCACGAGGCCATGCAGAAGCTCGATCCGGACGGCAAGGCGGAGATCGTGGTCAATCTGCAGGGGGATTTCCCGACGATCACGATCGGCAACATCCGCGAGGTGCTGCCGCCGCTGCAAGACCCGGCCGTGGACATCGCGACGCTGGCCTCGCAGATCCACACCGAGGAGGAGGATCTCGCTCCGAGCGTCGTGAAGGCGATCGGAACCTCGCTCGGCGGCAGGCGCATGCGTGCACTTTATTTCACTCGCGCGACCGCGCCGACCGGCGACGGACCGCGTTACCACCATATCGGCCTCTACGCCTATCGCCGCGCGGCGCTGGAGCGTTACGTTTCGCTGCCACCCTCGCCGCTGGAATTGCAGGAGAAGCTCGAACAGCTCCGGGCGCTCGAGGCGGGAATGCGCATCGACTTCACCATCGTCGACACCGTACCCCGCGGGGTCGACACGCCTGCGGACCTGGAAACCGCCCGCAGCATCCTTTCCAAATCCTGAGCCGCTGTTACAAGGCCGACCAGGAGCATTTTTAAGACATGAGCAAGATGAAGATCGCATTCCAGGGCGAGCCCGGGGCCAATTCCCACATCGCCATCGTCGAGGCCTATCCCGACGCCGAGCCGATGCCCTGCGCCACCTTCGAGGATGCGCTGTCGGCGATCTCCTCCGGCGAGGCCGATCTCGGCATGATCCCGATCGAGAATTCGGTCGCCGGCCGCGTCGCCGACATCCATCATCTCTTGCCGGCCTCCGGCCTCTTCATCGTCGGTGAATGGTTTTTGCCCGTCCGGCATCAGTTGATGGCGGTGAAGGGCACCAAGCTCGACGACATCAAGAGCGTCGAGAGCCATGTGCATGCGCTTGGCCAGTGCCGGCGCATCATCCGCAAGCTCGGCATCAAGCCCATCGTGCATGCCGACACCGCCGGCAGTGCTCGTGACATCTCCGAGCGCAAGGACAAGACGGTGGCCGCGATCGCCTCCCGTCTCGCTGCCAAGATCTACGGCCTCGACATCCTCGCCGAGGACATCGAGGACGAGGCGCACAACACCACGCGTTTCGTGGTGCTGGCGCGCGCGCCGAAATGGGCCGCGCAAGGCTCCGGCCCGCTGGTCACGACTTTTGTGTTCCGGGTGCGCAATTTGCCGGCCGCGCTCTACAAGGCGCTCGGCGGCTTTGCCACCAACGGCGTCAACATGACCAAGCTCGAGAGCTACATGGTCGACGGCAATTTCTTCGCCACGCAGTTCTACGCCGACGTCGACGGCCACCCTGAAGACAAGGGCCTCGCCTTCGCGATCGAGGAGCTGAAATTCTTCTCGCGCGAATTCCGCATCGTCGGTGTGTATCCCGGCCACCCCTTCCGCGCCACGTTCAACGAGACGCAGCAGGATTGATCTCGTGTCCCGGACGCGCGAAGCGCGAGCCGGGACACAGGGGCGACGCGAACCGGCGCTGCGATGGGCCCCGGCTCAGCAGCGTACCGCTGAAAGGCGTTGCGCTGCGTCCGGGGCACGGCAGCTCCTATACGGCCGCCGGCTTCACCAACCCGAAGGCCTCCGCGAGCAGCGAATACGACTTCTTCCGCGCCTCGTGATCGTACACCGCCGTGATCACCATCAGCTCATCCGGCTTGCTCGCGTCGATCAGTGGCTGCAGTTTCTTCTGCACCGTCGCGGGGCTGCCGACGAACAGGCGCGAGCGGTTGCGCAGGATCGAGGTGCGCTCGGAGTCGGAGTAAGGATAGGCCACCGCCTCCTCGACGCTCGGCAGCGGCAGATATTGACCGCGGTCGCGGCGCAGCCGGTTGAGGTCGAACGAGCTGGCGAGCCGTTCGGCCTCCTCGTCGGTATCGGCGGCGATGACGGCGATCGCGAGGATCGCGTGGGGCGTCGCACGCCAGGCCGAGGGCTGGAAGCGGTTGCGATAATGCACCATCGCATCGACCGCATCGTGGGACGCAAAATGATGCGCGAAGGCGAAGCCCATGCCGACCTGTGCGGCGAGCTCCGAGGAATAATCGCTGGAGCCGAGCAGCCAGACCGGCGGCAGTTTGGTGTCGTCGGGCATGGCGACGACGTTGTTGTAGGGATGCCCTGCGGGAAATTCGCGGGTCTCCCACAGAATCAGTTCGTGCAGCCGCTCCAGGAAATCGTCGCCCTCGCGGCGATCAAGTCGGCTGCGGAGCGCATAAGCGGTCGCTCCGTCGGTGCCGGGCGCCCGGCCAAGGCCGAGGTCGATGCGGCCGGGAAACAGCGCCTCCAGCATCTTGAAGCGCTCGGCCACCACCAGCGGCGCGTGATTGGGCAGCATCACCCCGCCGGAGCCGACGCGGATATGCTTCGTCACCGCCGCGATCTGGCCGATCATGACGTCGGGCGCTGGGCTCGCGACCGAGGCGAGGTTGTGGTGCTCGGCGAGCCAGTACCGGACATAGCCGAGGCCATCGACATGGCGCGCCAGGTCGATGCTGTTGCGCAGCGCCGCGGCGGGCTTGGTGCCTGTGGTGACGACGGAGAGATCGAGGACGGAGAGCGGGATCATGGCGCGCTAACCTAGTGGAGGGCCGCGCGGCGACAATGGGGCGGCTGCGCAGATCTGACGTGTGCAGGCCGCGAGCCCGCGCACCGGACCGAACCGAGATGGTGGGCTAAAGGCAACCCTAGCAAAATTGATTCCATTCTGCCCACCTACGCTATCTGCCTCAGACAACCATCAAAACCTCTATAACTCTTTGAAATAGGCAAATTATTATGAGGATACCGGCATCCCACTCAAACCGGTAGACATTCAATAATTCAGCCATTGCCGGCAGAAGTGGGCCATTTCCCATCATTGATGGGCTGTCGATCAAACCGCCTTTGCCCTATCATAGGCTTTCCCAAGCTAGACCTGACCGTTGGCCGCCAGGATCTGGCGGCACATCTGGAGCGAGTGGTGCCATGACCGATCTGACGATTCCTGCCCGAGCCGACGGGCAAGATGGGCACCTGAAGCGGCCAGCGATCTCCTTCGAGTTCTTTCCGCCCAAGACGGAAGATATGGAGCGCAATCTCTGGGAGACCATCAACCGGCTCGCCCCGCTCGACCCGAAATTCGTCTCGGTGACCTATGGCGCCGGCGGCTCGACCCGCGAGCGCACCCATTCGACCATCGCCCGCATCCTGAAGGAGACCGCGCTGCTGCCGGCGGCGCATCTGACCTGCGTCGGCGCCTCGCGCGGCGAGATCGACGAGATCGTCGATCGCTATCACGAGGTCGGTGTCCGCCACATCGTCGCCTTGCGCGGTGATCCCGCCGGCGGCATCGGCACGCCCTATTCCAGTCATCCCGACGGCTATCAGAGCTCCCCCGAGCTCATCGCCGGGATCAAGAAGCGACACGGCGATATCGAAGTGTCGGTGTCGGCCTATCCCGAGAAGCATCCTGAAGCGCGCGACTTCGATGACGACATCGACACGCTGAAGGCCAAGGTCGATGCCGGCGCGACGCGCGCGATCACCCAGGTGTTCTTCGACAACGACCTCTACTTCCGCTATCTCGACCGCGTCCGCGCCCGCGGCATCGACATCCCGATCGTGCCGGGCATCATGCCCATGCACAATTTCAAGCAGGCGAGAGCCTTCGTGACGCGCGCCGGCACCACCGTGCCCGACTGGTTCGCCGCGAAATTCGAAGGCCTCGATGACGACGCCGAGACCCGCAAGCTGGTGGCCGCAACCGTCGCGGCCGGCCAGGTGCAGAAGCTCGCCAAGCACGGCGTCGACACCTTCCATTTCTACACCATGAACCGCGCCGATCTCGTGTTCGCGATCAGCCATTTGCTCGGCATCCGTGCCAAGAGCGCTCAGAAGGCTGCGTAAGAGAAAATGACCGTACCCGTTTCCGCCAAGCGAACTGCCCTGCTCAACGCCGCGCGCGAGCGCATCCTGGTGCTCGACGGCGCCATGGGCACGATGATTCAGAACCTGCAGTTCGACGAGACCGCCTTCCGCGGCGAGCGCTTCAAGGACTTTCATCGCGACCTGCGCGGCAACAACGATTTGTTGATCCTGACCCAGCCGCAGGCAATCGAGGACATCCACGCGGCGTATTTGCGCGCGGGAGCCGACATCGTCGCGACCAATACCTTCTCCACGACCTCGATCGCGCAGGCCGATTACGACCTCACCGACATCGTCTACGAGATGGCGCGCGAAGGCGCCCGCCTCGCCGGCAATGCCGCGCGGCGCGTCGAGGCGGAGGACGGCAAGCCGCGTTTCGTCGCGGGCGCCATCGGTCCGACCAACCGCACCGCCTCGATCTCCCCCGACGTGTCCAACCCCGGCTACCGCGCCGTCACCTTCGACGATTTGCGCAAATCCTATGGCGAGCAGATCCGTGGCATGCTCGACGGCGGCGTCGACCTGCTGCTGGTCGAGACCATCTTCGACACGCTGAACGCCAAGGCGGCGCTCTATGCGATCGCCGAGATCACCGAAGAACGCGGCATCGACATGCCCGTGATGGTGTCGGGCACCATCACCGACAAGTCCGGCCGCCTGCTGTCCGGCCAGATGCCGGAAGCGTTCTGGCATTCGGTGCGGCACGCCAAGCCTGTGACCATCGGCTTCAACTGCGCGCTCGGCGCCGAAGACCTCCGCGCGCACATTGCTGATATCGGCCGCGTCGCCGACACGCTGGTGTGTGCCTATCCCAACGCCGGCCTGCCCAACGAGTTCGGCCAGTATGACGAGACGCCGGAATACATGGCGCGCCTAGTCGGCGAGTTCGCGCGCGATGGCCTCGTCAACATCGTCGGCGGCTGCTGCGGCACCACGCCGGACCATATCGCGGCGATCGCCGCTGCGGTCGCCCCGCACAAGCCGCGCATCGTGCCGGAGATCGCATCGCGCCTGCGGCTCTCCGGCCTCGAGCCCTTCATCCTGACCGACGCAATCCCGTTCGTGAACGTCGGCGAGCGCACCAACGTCACGGGCTCCGCCCGTTTCCGCAAGCTGATCACCGCCGGCGACTACACGGCGGCGCTGCAGGTCGCGCGCGACCAGGTCGAGAACGGCGCGGTAGTTATCGACATCAACATGGACGAGGGCCTGCTCGACTCCGAAGCTGCGATGGTGACGTTCCTCAACCTCGTCGCCGCCGAGCCCGACATCGCCCGCGTCCCCGTGATGGTAGACTCCTCCAAGTTCTCCGTGATCGAAGCCGGCCTGAAATGCGTGCAGGGCAAGCCGGTCGTCAACTCGATCTCGATGAAGGAAGGCGAGGAGAAGTTCATTCACGAGGCCAAGATCGCCCGCCGTCATGGCGCGGCTGTCGTCGTGATGGCGTTCGACGAGGTCGGCCAGGCCGATACGTTCGCGCGCAAGACCGAAATCTGCAAGCGCGCCTACGACATCCTGGTGAACAAGGTCGGCTTCCCGCCTGAAGACATCATCTTCGATCCCAACGTCTTCGCGATCGCGACCGGCATCGAGGAGCACAACAATTACGGCGTCGACTTCATCGAGGCGACGCGCTGGATCCGCCGGAACCTGCCTGGCGCGCACATCTCGGGCGGCGTCTCCAATCTGTCGTTCTCGTTCCGCGGCAACGAGCCGGTGCGCGAGGCCATGCACTCGGTGTTCCTGTATCACGCCATCAAGGCCGGCATGGACATGGGCATCGTCAATGCCGGCCAGATGATCGTCTATGACGACATCGATCCGGAGCTGCGGCAGGTGTGCGAGGACGTCGTCCTCAACCGCGATCCGGGCGCGTCCGAGCGCCTGCTGGCGCTGGCCGAGAAATTCCGCGGCAACAAGACCCAGGCCAAGGAGGCCGATCTCGCCTGGCGCGAATGGCCGGTGGAAAAGCGGCTGTCGCATTCGCTGGTGCATGGAATCACCGAGTTCATCGAGCAGGACACCGAAGAGGCGCGCAAGCAGTCCTCGCGTCCGCTCGACGTGATCGAGGGCCCGCTGATGGCCGGCATGAACGTGGTCGGCGACCTCTTCGGCGACGGCAAGATGTTCCTGCCGCAGGTGGTGAAATCCGCCCGCGTGATGAAGCAGGCGGTGGCCTGGCTGATGCCGTTCATGGAAGAAGAGAAGGCGCGCAACCTCGCCAACGGCGTCGGCACGGAAGGCTCCTCCTCCGCCGGCAAGATCGTGCTCGCGACCGTCAAGGGCGACGTCCACGACATCGGCAAGAACATCGTCGGCATCGTGCTCCAGTGCAACAATTTCGAGGTCATCGACCTCGGCGTGATGGTGCCCGCCGCCAAGATCGTCGAGACCGTGAAGGCGGAGAAGGCCGACATCGTCGGTCTCTCCGGCCTGATCACGCCCTCGCTCGACGAGATGGCGTTCTTCGCCGGCGAACTGCAGCGCGAGGGCCTCAAGCTGCCGCTGCTGATCGGCGGCGCCACCACGAGCCGCGTGCATACCGCCGTCAAGATCGACCCGAGCTATCGCGCCGGCCCCGTCGTGCATGTCAACGACGCCAGCCGCGCCGTCGGCGTTGCGTCCTCGCTGCTCTCGCCCGAGAAGCGCGACGCCTATGCCGCCGAGGTACGTGCCGAATACGCCAAGATCTCGGACGCTCATCTGCGCGCGCAGGCCGACAAGAAGCGGCTGAAGCTGGAAGCCGCCCGCGCCAATCGCGTGCCGGTGGACTTTGCCAAGAACAAGCCGGTGAAGCCGACCTTCCTCGGCATCCGTAGCTTTGACGACTACGACCTCGCCGAGCTGGTCGATTGCATCGACTGGACGCCGTTCTTCCAGACCTGGGAGCTCGCGGGGCGCTTTCCCGCGATCCTCGACGATGCCAAGGTCGGCGAGGTCGCGCGCTCGCTCCATGACGACGCGCGCAAGATGCTCGACACCATCGTCAAGGAAAAATGGTTCCGGGCGCGCGCGACGATCGGCTTCTGGCCGGCGAATGCCGAAGGCGACGACATCGCGCTCTTTGCCGACGAGAGCCGCACGAAGAAGATCGCGACGCTGCACACGCTGCGCCAGCAGCTCGAGAAGCGCGAAGGCCGCTTCAACGCGGCGCTCGCCGACTTCGTCGCGCCTGCGGGCGTGCCCGACTATGTCGGCGGCTTCGTCGTGACGGCCGGCATCGGCGAGGACGCGGTCGCCGATCGCTTCAAGATGGCCAACGACGATTACTCCTCGATCCTGTGCAAGGCGCTGGCCGATCGGCTCGCGGAAGCCTTTGCCGAGCGCATGCATGCGCGCGTGCGCCGCGAGTTCTGGGCTTACGCGCCCGACGAGGCGCTCTCCAACGACGAGCTGATCCTCGAGAAGTATCAGGGCATCCGCCCCGCGCCGGGCTATCCCGCGCAGCCCGACCACACCGAGAAGGCGACGCTGTTCGAGCTGCTCGATGCGGAAGCGACCTGCGGCGTGAAGCTCACCGAGAGCTTTGCGATGTGGCCAGGCTCCAGCGTGTCCGGGCTCTATTTCGCCAGCCCCGAGAGCTATTATTTCGGCGTCGGCAAGATCGAGCGCGACCAGGTCGAGGACTACGCCGCGCGCAAGGGCATGAGCGTCGCGGAAGCCGAGCGCTGGCTCGCGCCGGTGCTGAACTACATCCCGTCGCGAGAGGACAGTGACAAGGCCTTTGCCGCAACGGCGGCGAACGACGAGACGTCGAAGGATCTCGCCTCGCATCCGCCGGGTTGCACCTGCGCGGTGCATCTGGTCTGGCAGAAGAAGCGCGCGGGCGCGGGATAGGCCCCGCTCTCGCTGCAAAACCAAAAATCTGAAAAACAACCCCATGCACAGTAGCGATGGGGTTGAAAAGATTGAGCGATTTCGGCCCCCCGAGGCCGCATTTGCAGCGTCGGGCAAAACACCTGTAATATTCCATCATCGCCCGCCGCGTCAGCACTCCGTCAGATGCCACATGCTCCGATCTCGTGTACCGGATGGGATACGACAAACATCCGGCCGGCGCGCGGGAGGGCGGCATTCGTAATCATCTGAAAATCCTGGGCTCCTGCCTCGTGATGATTGGCGGGATCTTCGTCTTGCATCATGCCGTCCCGCTCGATGCGGCGGTGGCCGAGGTTGCGCAGCAACCGTCCAAGTCAAATGATGCCAGCGGAACCATGCAAACCGTCACAAAGCTCCTCGCCCAACCGCGCTCGCCGTCGCGCGATGACCAGCTCTATTTGGCCGCGGTAGCCCTGTTCAAGGCGATCGAGGCAGGCAAGGCGCCGGTCGAGAGTCGCGACACGCTGGCAAGGGCGCTGCATGAGGTCGC
The DNA here is from genome assembly GCF_900114915.1 of Bradyrhizobium sp. Rc3b. Classification (GTDB taxonomy): domain Bacteria; phylum Pseudomonadota; class Alphaproteobacteria; order Rhizobiales; family Xanthobacteraceae; genus Bradyrhizobium. The sequence goes on along the minus strand of NZ_FOUS01000004.1, from coordinate 257,692 downwards.
GCTCGGCGGGCACGCCAACGCCTGGGTCGACTATGGCCGCTGCCTCTGGAACGGCTGGGGCGTGCCGCGCGATCGCGACGCGGCGATCGCTGCCTACAAACGCGCGGCCGAACTCGGCTCGGATTACGGCGCCTATCTCACCGCCTATAATCTCTATTGGACGTTCAGGAAATATGACGACGCCTATGCTTACGCGCAGAAAGCGCTTGCAGGCGACGACCCCGATGGCGCCGTGCGCTACCTGCTGGGGCTGATGGCCTACAACGGTCGCGGCCAACCGAAGGACGTGGCCAAGAGCCTTGCATTGCATCTCGAAGCGGCGAAGCGCGGCAACGCCGATGCCTATTTCGAGCTGTTCGTCTATGCGATGCAAGGCATCGGTGACCGCGACAAGGCAGTGTTCTACCTAAAGCAGGCCGGACAACGCGACCAGCCGCGCGCCTCCGCCAATCTCGGCGCGCTCCATGCCACCGGGCAATTGCCCGGCATCGAGAAGGATCTCGGCGAGTCCATCCGCTGGTACAAGCGCGCCGCCGATCTCGGCGTCGGCCGCGCCGCCGCAGCGCTCGGCGTGATGGCGACACGCGGCGAAGGGATGGCGAAGGACCCGGATGCCGCGGAGGCGTATTTCGATCGTGCCGAGGATCTGGGGTTTGAACTGGACGAGTATCTGCGGACGAACGGCGTGACGCGGAGGAAGTAGTCGCCCCCGTCATTCCGGCCAAGGCGCGAACTCTGGATGACGGACTAAAGCGCGATGAATCGTCATCTCACTTTGGCTTGCTGCTTAAGTGTGATCTTTTCGAAAGTCCGCTTCGCACTTTTCCGGCTCATGGTCTAGGAAACCCAAGCCCCACCCGCGATCCCCATCCTTCCCTGGAGGGGGAGGATCGGTGCGCATGCAGCGTAGCGGAATGCGGACCGAGGTGGTTCGGACCGAGGTGGGGTGACGGTCTCTCCGCATTCAACAGCGCCCGTGTTGAGAGATCACCCCACCCCGCTCGCGCTTCATGCGATCGACCCTCCCCCTCCAGGGGAGGGTAAGAGCGCATCACCCCTTCGGCGGGGACAGCGGCTGCACGATCTCCTTGAACGGCGGCAGTGCCTCGCAGCGCTCGGCATGCGCAGCCAGCGCCGGGTAACGCGACGCGTCGAACAGCTGCGGATGCGCCTCACGGGTGAAGCGGACGACGCAGGCCACCGCGATGTCGGCGTGGCCGATGCGGCCGCCCAGCCAGTACGGCGTCGTCACCTTGGCGCGCTCGGCCTCCAGCACTTTCAGCACGTCGCCAATCTGCGCCTGGCAACGCTCGACCCACAGCGCGAGCTGCTCCTTCCGCAGCACGCGCTCATAGAGCAGGCTCACCGCCTTGTCGCCGAGACCGGAAGCGAGCGCGCAGATGCGCAAATGCTTCCGCCGCTCAGTGCCACTGCGCGGCAGCATCGCCTTCTCTGGCCCGACAAGTTCGTCGAGATAATCCAAAATGACCGTGCTCTCGATCAGCGCCTCGCCGTCGTCGAGCACCAGGGTCGGCACCCGCCGCAGCGGATTATAGGGCGCGATCTGGTCGGCATCGCCGAAGGTCGACCACGGCTTGTGGTCGAAGGCGAGCCCGTAAAGCCGCAGCGCAATCGCGACGCGGCGGACGAAGGGGGAATCATATTGGCCGATCAGGAACATGGTTCTTGCTCTTCCAAGCGGTTGGACACGGCGGGGCCGTCCAGTCTCCACGACCTGATCGGCGCGGCGCAAGAAATATCTCGGAAATGGAGCATTGCACCGGCTGCAACGTCGCCGGCGATGGCGCTGCGCGCTCAGAGGCCGTCCTGGATCGAGCGCTTGATGGCGGCAATCGCGGTCTCGTTGCGCTTGTACATCGTCCACTGCTTGATGCGCTTGGCGCGCACCAGCTTGGCGGCGGTCAGCACCCGCATGTGCTCGCTCACCGTCGGCGCGCTGACGCCGAGCTTTTCGGCGATCAGCAATCCGCAGACGCCGTCCTCGACCAGGTCGCCATCGGCCTGCTCGCGAAAATGCTTCCGCGGATCCCGCAGCCATTCCAGGATCTGCAGGCGACGTTCGTTGGCGAGCGCGCGCAGGGCGACGGCAAACTTCATTTAGTTATTTTGCTAATTACCTAATTGATGTCAACTCTCCGATGCGCTATTCTGGACGGCATCATGACAGCGACAATGGACATCACACGGGAGCGGATCGCGGCGACCGAAGCGGTCATCCGTCCGCATATCAGGCGCACGCCCCTTCTTCGGGCCGATCTCGCCGATTTCGGCCTGCCCGCGGCGCCCCTCACGTTCAAGCTCGAAATGCTGCAGCATTCGGGATCGTTCAAGGCGCGCGGCGCCTTCGCCAATCTGTTGCTGCGGCAGGTGCCGCAGGCCGGTGTCGTCGCCGCATCCGGCGGCAACCACGGCGCGGCCGTCGCCTATGCGGCGCAGCGGCTCGGCATCCCCGCCACGATCTTCGTGCCTGACATCACCTCACCTGCCAAGGCCGAGCGGATCAGGGGTTATGGCGCCAAGCTCGTGATCGCGGGCAACCGCTACGCCGATGCGCTCGCCGCGAGCGAGACGCATGTCGCGCAGACCGGCGCGCTTGCCGTCCATGCCTACGACCAGGCCGAAACCCTGCTTGGCCAGGGCAGCGTCGGACTGGAGCTGGAGCAGGACGCGCCCGACATCGACACACTGCTGGTAGCGGTCGGCGGCGGCGGGCTGATCGGCGGCATTGCGGCGTGGTTCGCGGGAAGGACGCGCATCGTCGCGGTCGAGGCGGAGCAATCGCCGACCCTGCACACGGCGTTCGAAGCGGGCGCCCCGGTCGATGCGCCTGCCGGCGGTCTCGCCGCCGACAGCCTTGCGCCGCGGCGCGTCGGCGAATTGATGTTTCCGATCGCGCGCGCTCATGTGGAGCGCGTCGTCCTCGTCAGCGACGCTGCGATCCGGCAGGCCCAGGCCGCCCTGTGGTCGCGCTTGTGCCTCGTGGCCGAGCCCGGCGGCGCGGCCGCCTTTGCCGCGGTGCTCTCCGGCCGCTATCGTCCCGCGACCGGTGAACGCGTCGCGGTTCTGGTCTGCGGCGCCAACACCAATGCGGTGAATTTCGATAGCTGAGTGGGAGTGACATGACGGCGCCACGCGGACTGATCCTGATATCGATCCTGCTGCCGATGATCGGGGCCGCCCACGCCCAGGATCGCCCGATCGGCTTTCTGACACCGTCGAAGAACATCGTCTGCCAGTTCTTCACCGATAACGAACAGGGTGTGCTCCGCTGCGACATCATGAACATGGAGAGCCGCCCGCGCCGTCCGGCCGATTGCGAGCTCGACTGGGGCCGTGCCTTCGAGATGAGCGCGAAGGGAGCCGCGGGGCGCATCTGCGCCGGTGACACCGTGATGGACGCCTCGCTGCCGGTGCTGGCCTATGGCGAGGTGTGGCAGCGCGGAGGATTCACGTGCCGGTCGGAGCAGACGGGGTTGACATGTTTCAACGCGATGCAGCGGGGGTTTTCGCTGGCGCGGGCAGAACAGAGGTTGTTTTGAGGAGTAGCTGCATGGAGTGCAGCGGAATACGGGGACGCCGTCCCGGATTGCGCTGCGCTCCATCCGGGCTACAAGTGCTGCCACAAGTTCAGCCGTCATCCTGAGGCGCGAGCCTTGCGATGCGCGAGCAGCGCGAGGGGAGCCTCGAAGGATGGGCCACGGGCGCTTGCGGCCCATCCTTGCGCGCAAGAGCGCGCACCTCAGGATGACGACGAAGCGTGTGGCAGCGGACGATCTTAGCCGACATGAGCAAAGCGAGATGCGGTGACGCTCGCCTGATTGCGTTCGCCTCCGACCGGCAGCGGGCCAGCCGCTCATCTGGGTTACGCTCGCTCGCGCATTACTCAATGATCGGCACATGCTTCGCCGCCGTCCGCGGCGCCGTGCCGTCGAGGCGTGGATCGTCGGCGATTTCGATCTGGCGGCGGAAGGGGCGGAAGCCGGAGCGCTGGTAAAACGCGACGGCGGATGGATGATCGAGCGTGCAGGTGTGCACCCAGACGCGGCGGACGTCCCGCGACCAGGCGCGCTCCAGCGCGCGGTTCATCAGGAAGCGCGCGGCGCCAGTGCCGATCAGGGGTGCGGTGACGCCGAAATAGACCAGCTCGCATTGGCCGGACTCGCGGAAGTCGAGCTCGAGCAGGCCTTCATCGCGGCCGTGCGCGACCAGTGCGTAGACCTCGATATCAGGCGCGAGGATGGTTGCGGCGAGCTCGGTGTCGGTCATGCGGGCGCGCGAGAACCACAGCCAGTCCTCGCCGACGCGGCGGAAGAGATCGCGGTACCAAGGAAGCGTGGGGGTATCGACCTTGCGCAGGGTCCAGACGCCGGGGGGATCGTCGCGGCGCGCGGGCGGCGCGGTCATCTCCAGATGGGTGACGACGGCGGCGATCTTGCCAGCAGGCACATCGGAATAGCCGTCGAGGAGGATCATCCTTGCTTGCTCCGCATCACCGCGAGTGGCTCCGGCCGGCGCTACACATTCTATCGTGTCCCGGACAAGCGAGCGGAGCGAGCGCGGATCCGGGACGTCCCCGCGAGCGCTTGCGCTCGTCGCGATAACCACAGGAAGTGGTTTGGCGACGATCAATCGTTCGGGATAGGCTCCGCCTGCCATCGACAGACCTCGCGGTATGGGTCCCTGCGCCCGTGCGCAATTGCGCACTAGGCAGGGACGACGATTTGGATGGTGGCGTATCAGCCCTCCCCCTCATCGCTCGCCAGCACGCCCTTCACCGCCCTCGCCCAGCCCGCGAGCTTCCGCTCACGCGTCGCCTGGCTCATGTTCGGCTTGAAGCGGTGCTCGAGGCGCCAGTTGTCGGCGAACTTTGTGGGCTCGGGATAGACGCCGGCCTGGAGGCCGGCGAGGTAGGCGGCGCCCAGCGCGGTGGTCTCCTGGATCACGGGGCGATCGACCGGCGCGTCCAGCAAATCGGCGAGGCGCTGCATGGTCCAGTCGGAGGCGGTCATGCCGCCGTCGACGCGGAGCACGACGCTGGCGGTTTCCGAGCTTGGCCAGTCGGCGCGCATCGCGGCCCAGAGGTCAAAAGTCTGGTAGCAGACGCTTTCGAGCGCGGCATGGGCAAGCTCCGCGGGGCCGGTGTTGCGGGTGAGGCCGAACAGGGCGCCGCGAACGCGCGGATTCCAATAGGGCGCGCCCATGCCGACGAAAGCCGGGACCAGATAGACGCTCTGCATGGAATCGGACTGATCGGCGAGAGGTCCGGTCTCGGCGGCATGCTTGATGATGCCGAGGCCGTCGCGCAGCCATTGCACGGCTGAGCCGGCGACGAAGATCGAGCCTTCGAGCGCGTAAGTGCGTTTGCCATCGAGCTGGTAGGCGACGGTGGTGAGCAGCTTGTTCTTCGAGACAACAGGCGTGGTGCCGGTGTTGAGTAGCGCGAAGCAACCCGTGCCGTAGGTCGACTTCATCATGCCCGGGCGGAAGCAGGCCTGACCGATGGTGGCGGCCTGCTGGTCGCCGGCGATGCCTGAGATCGCAATCGCGCCGCCGAACAGATCGGGCGTGCTTTCGCCGAAGCGCGCGGAGGAATCCTTCACCTCGGGCAGCATCGAGCGCGGCACGCCGATGATCTCCAGCAGTTCGTCGTCCCATTGGCCGGTGTGGATGTTGAACAGCAGCGTGCGTGAGGCGTTGGTGGCGTCGGTGGCGTGCACCTTGCCGCCGGTGAGGCGCCAGAGCAGATAGCAGTCGACCGTGCCGAACATCAGTTCGCCGCGCGCGGCGCGCGCCCGGGCGCCGGGGACGTGGTCGAGGATCCAGGCGACCTTGGTGCCGGAGAAATAGGGATCGATGATCAGCCCGGTCTTCTGCGAGATCACGGGCTCGCGGCCGTCGGCCTTGAGTTTGGCGCAGATGTCGGCGGTGCGGCGGTCCTGCCAGACGATGGCGCGATGCACGGCCTGCCCGGTGGCGCGGTCCCACACCACGGTGGTCTCGCGTTGATTGGTGATGCCGATCGCCGCGATGTCCTTCGCGGTGATGCCGGCCTGCTCGATCGCCTCGCGGCAGACCATCACCGTCGAGGTCCAGATGTCCTCGGGCTCGTGCTCGACCCAGCCCGAGGCCGGAAAATGCTGCGGAAACTCCTGCTGCGCCTTCGCCGCGATGGATATGTCGCCGCGAAACACGATGGCGCGCGAGGAGGTGGTGCCCTGGTCGATGGCGAGGACGAAAGACATGGCGGCTTACCCTGGCGTTTAGCTTGGCGTTTCCCTGGAGGGAGTGATTGTGTCGCGCCAAAGGGAGCGGATTAGGGCGGGAAGGTCAAGGTTGGTCTCGCTCACCCTCCCCTGGAGGGGGAGGGTCGGATCACATGCAGCGTAGCGAAATGTGATCCGGGGTGGGGTGAAGGTCTCTCCGCAGCGAACAGTGCCCGTGGGGAGAGATCACCCCACCCCGCTCGCGCTACGCGCGATCGACCCTCCCCCTCCAGGGGAGGGTAAGAAAGAGCGCAGCTCGATTCAGGTTGACCTTTTTCGCTTGCGCCGGCGCTCAAGGTGCATGGCTTGCGCTTCGCGCGATCCGTACAGCTCGACATAAATCCGTTCGAGCACAGCGGTCAGGTCGCTCCCGATCTCAGAATTCCAGAATCGGATGACTCGATAGCCTTCGTTCTCGAGCCAACCTTGACGCGCGAGATCGCGGGCAGCCGTATCGTCTTCATTGTGATGCCCGCCGTCGAGCTCGATGATATGCCGCTTGGCCGGACAGAAGAAGTCAACGACATAGGGGCCGATCGGCGCTTGTCGGCGGAAGTGCGATCCGTCCATCGGGAGGTCTTTCAGGGCGCGCCACAAGGCTCGCTCGTGCGGCGTGGTGTTCGCCCTCAGCTTCTTCGCGGCGGCGCGTCGGATTGATGTTGAGACCATTGCCGTGGCCTCACCCCACCCCGCTCGCGCTGAGCGCGAGCGACCCACGGGCGAGCTACGCTCGTCCCGGCCCCCTCCAGGGGAGGGTGAAGTGGAGCGCCACTTCACTACAATTGCAAGTCGTTGAAAGGCTACACCGCCGCCGTCGTCACGCCGCCGTCGATCACGATGGTCTGGCCGGTCATGAAGCTCGAGGCGTCGGAGGCGAGATAGGCGACCGCGCCGGCGATTTCGTCGGGTTCGCCGATGCGGCGCAGCGGCGTGGCGGCGGTGCGGCGCTTCAGCATGGCCTCGTCTTCCCACAGCGCGCGGGCGAAATCGGTCTTGACGAGGCCGGGCGCGATGCAGTTGACGCGGACGCCTTTCGGGCCCCACTCGCCGGCGAGCGAGCGGCACAGCGCGAAGTCGGCCGCTTTCGAGATGCCGTAGGCGCCGATCACGGTGGAACCGCGCAAGCCCCCGATCGAGGAGATGATGACGACGGAGCCGTTGCCACGCTCGGCCATTTGCGGAATCGCGAGCGCGGAGAGCCAGATGTTGCTCTTGACGTTCGAGCCCATGATCTTGTCGAAGGCCTCGTCGGTGATGTCGAGCAGCGGGCCGTAATAGGGATTCACCGCGGCGTTGCAGACGAGGATGTCGATCTTGCCGTAATGCCTGGTGGCGCCCGCGATCAGCGCCTCGACCTCGGCCTTGCGCGCGATGTTGCAGGGGATGACGGTGGCATCGCCGCCAGCCGCAATGATGCCGTCGACGACTTCCTTGCAGGCGTCAGCCTTGCGCGAGGAGACCACGACCTTGGCGCCGAGTTTCGCCAGCAGTTCGGCGGAAGAGCGGCCGATGCCGCGGCTGGAGCCGGTGACCACGGCGACCTTGCCGGTGAGATCGAACGGGGTGTTTTTCATTGTTGTTGCCTCCGTTGATTGAACTTGCTCGGTGTCATCGTCCGGCTTGGCCGGGCGATCCAGTATTCCAGAGGCGGCGCGGCTTGAATCGAGAAGCCGCGGCGTACTGGATCCCCCGCTTTCGCGGGGGATGACAGTCGTTGCTTGGCCTCAGATCAACCCGCCACCATCGGCGACGCGGCGCTGGTGGTAATCGGTGTCGCCGAACGAGTTCTCGATCATGGTGAGGCGCTTGAAGTAGTGGCCGATCTTCGCCTCCATGGTCATGCCGATGCCGCCGTGCAGCTGGATGGCCTGCTGTCCGACGAATTTCAGCGACTTGCCGATCTGCACCTTGGCCGCGGCGATGGCGTTGGAGCGCTCCTTGGCGTTCTCGAAATCGTTCGCCATGGTCGCGAACATCGACATCGAGCGGGCCTGCTCGGCCGCCACGAACATGTCGGACGCCCGGTGCTGCAGCGACTGGAACGAGCCGATCGCGACGCCGAACTGCTTGCGCGTCTTGATGTACTCGACCGTGGTCTTGAGCGATTCGTCCATCAGGCCGACCGCCTCGGCGCAGAGCGCGACGCGGGCTTCATCGACGACACGCTCGATCAGCGCCAGCGAATCCTCGGGATTGCCGAGCACGGCATCGGGGCCGATCTCGACACCGGTGAGCGTGATGTCGGCGGCGTGCAGGCCGTCCTGGGTCGGGTAGGACTTCTTGGTCACGCCCTTGGCATTCGCCGGCACCAGGAACACGCCGATGCCGTTTCTGTCGCGGCGCTCGCCCTTGGTGCGCGCGGTGACGATCAAGGTGTCGGCATTCTCGCCGTTGAGCACGACGAATTTTTCGCCGTCGATGACCCAGCCGTCGCCCTTCTTCTTCGCCGTGGTCGAGACGTCGAAGAGATCGTAGCGCGAGTTCTTCTCGAGCTGGGCGAACGCCAGCGTCTTGCTGCCGTCGATGATGCCGGGCACGTGCGCGGCCTTCTGCGCGTCGGTGCCGGCATGGCGCAGGAAGCCGCCGCCGATCACGACCGTTGCCAGATACGGCTCGAGCACCAGCGCCTTGCCGAGCGCCTCCATCACGATCATGGTCTCGACGCCGCCGCCGCCGAAGCCGCCATCGGCCTCGCTGAAGGGCAGGCCGAGCAGGCCCTGCTCGGCAAGCTTGAGCCAGACGGTTTTGCTCCAGCCGCCCTTCTCCTTCATGTACTTCTTGCGCTGCTCGAAATCGTAGGAATCGGTCAGCAGGCCGTCGATGCTTTCCTTGAGAAGCCGCTGCTCCTCGTTCAGATCAAAATCCATGTTTCTCTCCAAATCGGCGGGAATTGCCCTGCCGTCGCCTCACCCTCAGACGTCATCCCCGCGAAGGCGGGGATCCAGTAAACGCAGCCGCCTGCCGTACTCACGACCGCCGCGGCGTACTGGGTCCCCCGCCTTCGCGGAGGACGACACCGTCATTGTTGACTCACAGCCCCAGCACCGCCTTGGCGATGATGTTGCGCTGGATCTCGTTGGAGCCGCCGTAGATCGAGACCTTGCGGTTGTTGAAGTAGCTCGGCGCGATCTGGGCGGTCCAGTCCATGGCTTCGTTAGAGCCATCGTCGCCATGCACGTCGTAGGGCGCGGCGAACGGGCCGATCACTTCCATCAGCAGCTCGGTAGTGGTCTGCTGGATCTCGGAGCCCTTGATCTTCAGCACCGAGGAGGCCGGATTGGGCTTGCCCTTGCCGTGCTTGCCTTCGTCGGCGACGACGCGCAATTGAGTCAGCTCGAGCGCCTTCAGCTCGATCTCGCACGCGGCGAGCTTCTCGCGGAACGCAGCGTCCTGGATGATCGGCTTGCCGCCGGATTCCACCTTGCCGGCGAGATCGCGGATGCGGCGCAGCCGCTCCTTGGAGACGCCGACGCGGGCGATGCCGGTGCGCTCATTGCCGAGCAGGAATTTGGCGTAGTCCCAGCCCTTGTTCTCCTCGCCGATCAAATTCTCGTAGGGAACTTCGACGTCGTCGAAGAACACCTCGTTGACCTCGACGCCGCCGTCGATGGTCTGGATCGGGCGCACCGTGACGCCTTTCGACTTCATCGAGAACACGATGAAGGAGATACCCATCTGCTTCTTGGCGCCGGGATCGGTGCGGCACAGGCAGAAGATCATGTCGGCGTGCTGGGCGAGCGTAGTCCAGGTCTTCTGGCCGTTGATGATCCATTTGTCGCCCTTGCGCTCAGCCTTGGTCTTGAGCGAGGCAAGGTCGGAGCCGGAGCCGGGCTCGGAGAAGCCCTGGCACCACCAATCATCGACATTGGCGATGCGCGGCAGATATTGCTTCTTCTGCTCCTCGTTGCCGAAGGTGTAGATGACGGGGCCGACCATGCTGACGCCGAAGGCGAGCGGCTGCGGCGCCGGATAGGACTGCAGCTCCTCGTTGAAGATGTAGTGCTGCACGCTGGTCCAGCCGGTGCCGCCATATTGCTTGGGCCAATGGCTGACGCCCCAGCCCTTCTTGTTGAGGATGCGCCACCACGTCACCATCTCGTCCTTGCTGAGGTGACGCCCCTCGACCATCTTGCGCCGCGTATCCGGCGGCACGTTGTCGCGGAAGAACTGCCGCACTTCCTCGCGAAACGCCTGTTCTTCTTTCGTGAATGCGAGATCCATCGGATCCTCCTGTGAATTACTGCAAAATCTCGAACAAGCCGGCCGCGCCCATGCCGCCGCCGACGCACATGGTGACCACCGCATATTTCGCCTTGCGGCGGCGGCCTTCGATCAAAGCGTGGCCGGTGAGGCGCGCGCCGGACATGCCGTAGGGATGGCCGACCGCGATCGCGCCGCCGTCGACGTTGATCTTGTCGGGGTCGATGCCGAGCTTGTCGCGGCAATACAGCACCTGCACCGCGAAGGCTTCGTTCAGCTCCCACAGGCCGATGTCGTCGACGGTGAGGCCGTGGCGCTTGAGCAGGCGCGGCACGGCGAAGACCGGGCCGATGCCCATCTCGTCCGGCTCGCAGCCGGCGGAGACGAAGCCGCGGAAGATGCCGAGCGGCTTGAGGCCGCGCTTCGAGGCTTCCTTGTCGCTCATGATGACGGAGGCGCTGGCGCCGTCGGAGAGCTGACTGGCATTGCCGGCGGTGATCGAGAAGCCCTCACCGCGCACGGGCTTGAGGCCGGCGAGGCCTTCGATCGTGGTCTCGGGGCGCGGACCTTCGTCCTGCGACAGCGTGACGTCCTTCATCGACACGGCGCCGGTCGCCTTATCGGTGACTGCCATCTGCGTCGTGATCGGCGCGATCTCCTCCTTGAACTTGCCGCCCTGCTGGGCTGCCGCAGTGCGGCGCTGGCTCTCCAGCGAATACTCGTCCTGCTTCTCGCGCGAGATGCCGTAGCGCTTGGCGACGATCTCCGCGGTGTCGATCATGGGCATGTAGACCTCGCCCTTGATCTTGAGCAGCGCCGGGTCCTGGGCGTGGAAGCCGTTCATCTTGTCGTTCTGCACGAGCGAGATGGACTCGCCGCCGCCGCCGACCGCGATCTCGACGCCGTCGAAGATCACCGAGCGCGCGGCGAGCGCGATCGCCTGCAGACCCGAGGCGCATTGCCGGTCGATGGTGGTGCCGGCGACGGTGACGGGAAGGCCGGCGCGCAGCAGCGCCTTGCGCGCGATGTTGCCGCCGGTCGCGCCCTGCTGCAGCGCCGCGCCCATCACGACGTCCTCGATCTCCTTCGGATCGACCTTGGCACGCGCGACGGCTTCGCCGATGGCGTGGCCGAGCAGGGTTGCGCCCTCGGTGGCATTGAGCGCGCCGCGATAGGCCTTGCCGATCGGGGTGCGGGCGGTGGAAACGATGACGGCGTCGGTCAAGAACGAGCTCCTGATGCGGTTTTAGTGGATTGTGACGGTTTCTGCTGCTGGCGCAATTCGTGGCGCGACAATTTTCCGACCGGCGTACGCGGCAGATCGTCGACAAACTCGACCTCGGCCGGCAATTCGTGCTTGCCGAGCTTGCCGGCGAGCTGCGCGCGCAGCTCGTCGAGCGTGAACGGCTTTGTGTCCGGCTTCAGCTTGATGAAAGCTTTGGCGGCCTCGCCGCGATACTGGTCTGGGATGCCGAGCACGATCACCTCGTGCACGCCAGCAATGGTGTAGATCGCCTGCTCGATCATCTGCGGATAAACGTTGAAGCCGCCGGAGATGATCATGTCCTTCTTGCGATCGACCAGGAAGAAATAGCCGTCGGTGTCGACATAGCCGATGTCGCCGGTGAGGAAGCGGCCGTCGACGAAGGCGTCCGTGGATCCCTCCGGCTTGTTCCAGTAGCCCCTGGTGACGTTCGGGCCCTTGATGCGGATTTCCCCGACTTCGCCCGGCGCAAGCACGCGCTTGGGATCATCGAGCGCGACGACGTCGAGCTCGATGCCGGGCAGCATCAGGCCGATCGAGCCGGGCTTGTCCGGCCCCGTCGGCGGATGGCCGGTGCCGGGCGAACAGGTCTCGGTCATGCCCCAGCCGCTGCGCAGCTTCTTGCCGACCTTGCGCTCGAAGAAGTTCGCGACCTCCACCGGCAGCGGCGCGCCGCCGGAGCCGATAGTCGCGAGCGAGGAGAAGTCGCGCTTGTCCAGATCAGGCAGCGCGGCGATCGCGATCCACATCGTCGGTACGCCCGGAAAATACGTCGCGCGCTTGACCTCGATGTCGCGCATCACGGCTTCGACGTCGAAGCGCTGATGCAGCGAGACCAGATTGCCGCGGCTGAGCGAGGACAGCAGCACCACGGTCAGCGCGTAGATGTGGAACAGCGGCAGCACGCAGATGACGCGCTCGATCGTCTCGCCGCGCGCGGCGCGCGCCGGCTTGCCCCAGACGTCGTAGATCGACACTGCCGAGGTTAGATTGCCGTGGGTGAGCATCGCACCCTTGGGCAGACCGGTGGTGCCGCCGGTATATTGCAGCAGCGCGACGTCGTCGGCCGTTACGACAGGCCACGCCGCCGGCGCGGTCGCGCCCTCGGTGAAGGCCTTGAAGGTGACGATGCGGGGATCATCCGGGATCGCCGCCTGCGGCGTGCCGACCTTGCCCCAATGATCGTCCTCGCAGACGACGAGACGGTCGATCAGCCCCTTCTCCAAAAACTTCAGCGCGGTCGGCAGCAGCGCCGCAAGGTTCGAGGTGACCAGCAGGCGCGAGCCGGAGTCCGAGATCTTGTGCGTCAGCGCGATCTCGCCGTCGAGCGGCGACAGATGCGCGAGGCGGGCGCCTGCCTTCAGCGCGCCGAAGAAGTTGACGGGATGGTCCGGCGAGTTGCCCAGAAACAGCGCGATGGACGTTCCCTTGCCGCAGCCGGCGCGCAGAAACGCCGCCGCCGCGCGCTCGGCCTGAGCTGCGAGCTCCGTGTATGTGATCGGGCGATCTCGAAATTCCAGAGCGGGCCGCGGGCCGTAATCGGCGGCAGCTTTCGACAGCAGGTCAGGCAGCGTGCCCTGGACGATTGTGTCGTCCCACCGCACGCCCTCGGGATAGAACTGTTCGCCGGGATGGGTCATTGGCGATCGATACTCTGCAAAACGGTAGTCGCCGGGTCGTGTGAGGTGGGCACCGGCGGACGGGCTCCCTTCCCCCTTGTGGGGAAGGGTTGGGGAAGGGGATAGCCACAAATTCCGATCTCGCCCGGGGCCACCCCCCTCCCTGCCCCTCCCCCACAAGGGGGGAGGGAACGGAGAGAGCTTTGCCCGGAGCGCGACATCGCAGCAGCACCCAATCCGATCACGCCGCCTTCGACGCCGCCGCCAGCGACGCAAACGTCTTGCCTTCGGCCGCGAGCTTCTTCAGCAGCGGTGCGGGCTCGAGGCTCGGGTCGTTGGTCTCCTTGGCGTAGAAGGCCAGGCGATCGGCGATGTGCTTGAGACCGACGCTGTCGGCCCAGAACATCGGGCCGCCGCGATAGATCGGCCAGCCATAGCCATAGAGCCAGACCACGTCGATGTCGGAGGGACGCGCCGCGATGCCCTCTTCGAGGATCTTCGCGCCCTCGTTGATCATCGGATACATCATGCGCTCGAGGATCTCGTCGTCGCTGACGACGCGCTTCTTGCGGCCGAGACGCGCAAGCGTCTCGTCGATCAGCTTCTCGACCTCCGGATCGGGCAGCGCCGAGCGGCTGCCGGCTTCGTACTTGTAATAGCCCTTGCCGGTCTTCTGGCCGAAGCGGCCGGCCTCGCACAGCGCGTCCGCGATCTCCGACTTGATGCCGCGGTCTTTCCGCGAGCGCCAGCCGATGTCGAGGCCGGCGAGGTCGCCCATCGCAAACGGCCCCATCGGCATGCCGAACTTCGTCACCACGGCGTCGACCTGCTGCGGCAGCGCGCCTTCGAACAGCAGCTTCTCGGACTGCTTGCCGCGCTGGGCGAGCATGCGGTTGCCGACGAAGCCGTCGCAGACGCCGACCACGGCCGGCACCTTCGCGATTTTTCGCGCGATAGTCACCGCCGTCACCAGCGCGTCCGGCGCAGTCTTGTCGGCGCGCACGATCTCGCACAGCTTCATGACATTGGCCGGCGAGAAGAAGTGCATGCCGAGCACGTCCTGGGGACGCTTGGTCGACTTCGCGATCTCGTCGATGTTGAGATACGAGGTGTTGGAGGCGAGCACGGCGCCGGGCTTGGCGTATTGGTCGAGCTTGCCGAACACTTCCTTCTTCACCGCCATGGTCTCGAACACGGCTTCGATGACGAGATCGGCATCGCCGACATTCTCGATACCGACGACGCCGTTGATCAGCGCCATGCGCTTGGCGGGCGCGTCGGCCGGGATGCCGCCGCGCGCCGCGGTCGCTTCCCAGTTCTTCTGCATGATGCCCATGCCGCGCTTGAGCTGCTCCTCGCCGGTCTCGATCAGGGTGACGGGAACGCCGGCATTGGCAAAGGACATCGCGATGCCGCCGCCCATGGTGCCGGCGCCGAGGATGGCGACCCGGTTCACGGGACGCGATTTGGTGCCGTCAGGAACGCCCGCGATCTTGGCAGCCTCGCGCTCGGCGAAGAACGCATAACGCTGCGCCTTGGACTGATCGCTGGCGACGAGCTTCAGGAAGCCCTCGCGCTCCTTCTTCAGGCCTTCGTCGAAGGGTAGGTCAATGGCGTAGCCGACGGCGTCGGCGGCGGCGAACGGCGCCTCCAGGCCGCGCGATTTCTTGGTCATGGCGGCGACTGCATTGGTGAAGATCGAGCGATCGGCCTTGGCCGCCGCGATCTTGGAATCGTCGTCGCGCAGGCGCCGCAGCGGACGCTTCTCGGCCAGCAGCTTTCGCACGAAGGCTTCGCCGCCCGATGCCGGCCCCTCGATGATTTCCTCGATCAGGCCGTTCTTGAGCGCTTCGGCCGCACCAATGGGATCACCGCCGACGATCATCTTGACCGCGAGCTCGGGACCGACCGCGCGGGGCAGGCGCTGGGTACCGCCGGCGCCCGGCAGAAGACCGAGCTTCACCTCGGGCAGGCCGAGCCTGGCCTCTTTCACCGCGACGCGGAAATGACAGGCGAGCGCGACCTCGAGGCCGCCGCCGAGCGCGGTACCGTGGATCGCGGCAACCACGGGCTTGGGCGAATTCTCGATCTCGGACAGCACGTCGTTGAGGGCGGGCGCCTTCGGCGGCTTGCCGAATTCGGTGATGTCGGCACCGGCGATGAAGGTGCGGCCGGCGCAGGTCAGCACGATGCCCTTGATGGCGGGATCGGCAATCGCAGCCTTGATGCACTCCAGGATGCCACCGCGGACCGCGGCACTCAGCGCGTTGACCGGAGGGCTGTCGACCGTGACGATCCCGACTTCGTCATGACGCTCAAGCTTGACCACTTCGCTCACGGTGTTCCCTCCTTGGTGGGGATTTACTTTTGTTCGATTTCGCGGTGCGGAATTTAATTCCGCATCTTGACGGCAGGGTTATTTTGAAGCACGTGGCTTGTCAACGACTCCGCGCAAGAAGCAGATCAGGGATGAAGCGTACAGGAAAGAAGACTGCGACCGATCGGAATTTCGTCGTCGCGCTTTCCCGCGGACTGGACGTATTGCGCGCATTCCACCCCAATGACGGCCTTCTCGGCAATCAGGAGATTGCGGCTCGCACCAACCTGCCGAAGCCGACCGTGTCTCGGCTGACCTACACCTTGACCAAGCTGGGCTATCTTGCGCCGGTTCCCCGCTTCGAGAAGTATCAGCTCACACCCGCGGCGATGTCGCTCGGCTACGCCGCGCTCGCCAATCTCGGCGTTCGGCATTTGTCCGAGCCGTTCCGCGAGGAAGTGATGCGCGCGACGGGCGGTGCCGTCGCCGTCGGCGGACGCGACCGTCACAGCATGATCTATTTCGGGCAAAGTCGCGGCAGCGAGACTGTCGGGGTTCAACTTGACGTCGGCTCTCGCGTGCCGATTGCAACCAGCGCGATGGGCCGCGCCTATTTCTGGGCGCTCGACGACGCGGACCGCGCAGACCTGTCCCGCCTCTTGCGCGAACATTACGGCAGCCGCTGGCCCAAGATGCGCGACGGGCTGGAACGTTCCGGCGAAACCGTCGCGAAATATGGTTTTGCGATCTCCGTCGGCGACTGGCACGACGACATCGGCGCCGCCGGCGTCGCACTCAGGCTCAACGACGGAACCGGTCCCTACGCATTCAATTGCGGCGCGCCCGCATTCCGCTTCACGGAAGAGCGTTTGATCAACGACATTGGACCGCGTCTCTTAGCGATGGTAAGGAACATCGAAGCGGCGCTCGGGGGTCTAATGCCGCATTCCAAAAAAGACGTCAGCAAAAAGCTGAAATCAGGAGGAAAAGTTGCGCGTGTGGCCGAGGGATTCAGATAGCCTTTGTCATCATCGGGAGCGGTTCACATCGCTCCTTCGCTCACTGAATGCCGTGAGCGAGACGAGATGACGCAGGCACAGCTCGCGCAGGGGACATCGCCCCTGCTCGCGGTTCGCGACGTCAGCGTCGTGTTCGGCGGCATCATCGCGCTCAACGGCGTGTCCTTCGACATGCACAAGGGCCAGATCCTCGGCTTGATCGGCCCCAACGGTGCCGGCAAGACCACGCTCTTCAACTGCCTGTCCCGGCTCTACCAGCCGTCATCCGGCGACATCCTGATGGAGGGTGCGAGCATCCTGACGCGGCCGCCGCACCGGATCGCCGAGATCGGCATTGGCCGCACCTTCCAGAACGTGGCGCTGTTTCCGAACCTCTCGGTGATGGACAACGTCCGCGTCGGCGCGCATTCGAGGACGTCCAGCGACATCATCAGCGACTCGCTGAAGCTTGCATGGGTTCGCCGCAGCGAGACCAGCGTCAACAAGAAGGTGCACGAGATCCTCGCCTATCTCGACCTCGAGGACGTCGCCCACACCGTGGTCTCCGGCCTGCCCTTCGGCACGCAGAAGCGTGTCGAGCTGGCCCGGGCACTGGCTGCCGATCCCAAGATCCTGCTGCTCGACGAGCCCGCCGGTGGCCTCAACCACGAAGAGGTCTACGTGCTCGGCGATCTCATCCGCAAGATCCGCGACGAGCGCCACATGACCGTGCTGCTGGTCGAGCATCACATGGGACTCGTGATGTCGATCGCCGACCACGTCGTCGCGCTGAATTTCGGCAAGAAGCTCGCGGAAGGCACGCCGGCCCAGGTGCAGGCGGACCCCGACGTCATCAAGGCCTATCTCGGGAGCAAGGACCAATGACGACATTGCTCAACGTCAAGGACCTGCGCGCCTATTACGGCCAGGTCCAGGCGCTCCATGGCCTGTCCTTCTCGCTCAACGAGGGCTCGCTGGTGACGCTGCTCGGGGCCAACGGCGCCGGCAAGACCACCACGCTGCGCGCCATCTGCAACATGGTGCGCTCCACCGGCGGCATCGAGTTCGACGGCAAGCCGTTGAACAACCGCTCCACCGAGAGCATCGTGCGGTTCGGCATCGCCCATGTGCCGCAGGGCCGCGGCACCTTCACCACCATGACGGTGGAGGAGAATCTCCAGCTCGGGGCCATCACCCGCAAGGACAGCGCCGGCATCGTCTCCGACATCGAGCGAATGTATGCGCATTTCCCGGTGCTGAAACAGCGCCACACCCAGCAGGCCGGCACACTCTCCGGCGGCGAGCAGCAGATGCTCGCGGTCGCCCGCGCCCTGATGCTGCGACCGCGGCTGATGCTGCTGGACGAGCCCTCCTTCGGCCTCGCGCCGCTGGTGGTCCGCGACCTGTTCGGCATCCTTGGCAAGATCAACCGCGAGGACAAGGTGTCGATCCTGGTGGTCGAGCAGAACGCCCAGCTCGCGCTGGAGCTCGCCGACCAGGCCTATGTGATCGAGACCGGCCGCATCGTGATGTCGGGCAACGCCAAGGACATCGCGAACAACGAAGAAATCCGCAAATCCTATCTGGGTTACTGAGGGAGCCGGGACAATGGAGCTGTTCACCAACCAGGTCCTGGCCGGCATTGCCACGGGCGCGATTTACGCCTGCATGGCGCTCGCCGTGGTCATGATCTACCAGGCCATCGACCATCTCAACTTCGCGCAGGGCGAGATGGCGATGTTCTCGACCTTCATCTCGTGGCAGCTGATGCAGTGGGGCGTGCCTTATTGGGCCGCCTTCGTGATCACGCTGGCCTTCTCCTTCGTCGCCGGCATCGCGATCGAGCGGATCCTGTTCAAGCCGCTGACAAAGGCACCGGTTCTGACCAACGTCGCAGGCTTCATCGCGCTGTTCGCGATCATCAACTCCTCGGCGGGCCTGATCTGGGACTTCACCATCAAGCAATACCCGACCCCGTTCGGCTCCGCGCCGTTCCTCGGCAGCCAGCTGATCTCGACCCACCAGGCCGGCATGATCGGCGTCACGGTGCTGCTGCTGCTCGGCCTCTATTTCTTCTTCCAGTACACGCGGATCGGTCTTGCCATGCGCGCGGCCGCCTCCGTGCCTGAATCGGCCCGCCTCGTCGGCATCAACACCAGCTGGATGATTGCGCTCGGCTGGGGCATGGCGACCGCGATCGGCTCGATCGCCGGCATGCTGATCGCACCGGTCGTGTTCCTCGAGCCGAACATGATGGGCGGCGTGCTGATCTACGGCTTTGCCGCGGCGGTGCTCGGCGGCCTCTCCAGCCCGTTCGGCGCCGTGGTCGGCGGCTTCCTGGTCGGCGTCTTCGAGAACCTCGCCGGCACCTACATCCCCGGCGTCGGCAACGAGCTGAAACTCCCGATCGCGCTTGCGCTGATCATCTCCGTCCTGGTCGTCAAACCCGCTGGCCTGTTCGGCCGGCACATCGTCAAGCGAGTTTGATCATGAGCGCTGCAGAAGAAGTCGTTGCAGAAGGCCACCAGGCGGTCGAGGCGGTTCCGAAGCGGGCCATGACCTTGGGCACCGGCACCTCGCTGGTGGTGCTCGCGGCGCTTTTGATCGTGCCGATGTTCGTCAAGAACTTCGTCATCTTCCAGATGACGATGCTCCTGATCTACGGGCTCGCCGTGCTGGCGCTGAACATCCTGACCGGCGGCTCCGGCCAGTTCTCGCTCGGCCAGAGCGCCTTCTACGCCGTCGGCGCCTATACGTCGGCGGTGCTGATGGAGCACGCCAACATCAACTACGCATTGACCATTCCGATCTCCGCCGTGGTCTGCTTCGGCTTCGGGTACTTGTTCGGCAAACCGGCGCTGCGGCTCTCGGGCGTCTATCTCGCGCTCGCGACCTTCGCACTCGCGACCGCGATGCCACAGCTGCTGAAGCTGAACTTCCTGGAACACTGGACCGGCGGTGTGCAGGGCCTCGTCGTCACCAAGCCGGACGCGCCGTTCGGCCTGCCGATGTCGCAGGACACGTGGCTGTACTACTTCACGCTCATCGTCACTATCGCGATCTACATCTTCTCGGTGAACCTGTTGCGCTCCCGCTCCGGCCGCGCCTTCATGGCGATCCGCGACAACGAGATCGCGGCGTCCTCGATGGGTGTCAACGTCGCACTGTACAAGACGCTGGCGTTCGGCGTGTCCGCCGGCATCACCGGCGTTGCCGGCTCGCTCGGCGCCATCGCGGTGCAGTTCGTCGCACCCGACAGCTACACCATCACGCTCGCGATCTCGCTGTTCCTCGGCATGGTCGTCGGCGGCGTCGGCTGGCTGCCCGGCTCGTTCGTCGGCGCGGCCTTCATCATCTTCGTGCCGAACATGGCGGAGAGCATCTCAAAAGGCCTCTCCGGCGCCGTGTTCGGCGTGCTGCTGTTCCTCGTCATCTACCTCGTGCCGCACGGCGCCAGGCAGATCGCGATCCTGGGCCAGCAATTCGCCGGCAAACTCAAGAAGAACTGAAGACTGTTGGACTAAAGAAGGAGATCGAATTGTATTTTGGAAGAACACTGCGAGCCGCCGCGCTGGTCACGGCAACGGCGGCCATTGCCCTCACCTCCGGCGCCGCACTGGCCCAAAAGAAATACGACACCGGCGCGTCCGATACCGAGATCAAGATCGGCAACATCATGCCGTACAGCGGTCCGGCGTCGGCCTATGGCATCATCGGCAAGACCGAAGAAGCCTATTTCAAGATGATCAACGACAAGGGCGGCATCAACGGCCGCAAGATCAACTTCGTCACCTATGACGACGGCTATTCACCGCCGAAGGCGGTCGAGCAGGTCCGCAAGCTGGTCGAGAGCGACGAGGTGCTGGCCGTGTTCAATCCGCTCGGTACGCCCTCGAACAGCGCGATCCAGAAGTACCTCAACGCCAAGAAGATCCCGCAGCTGTTCGTCGCCACCGGCGCCACCAAGTGGAACGATCCCAAGAACTTCCCCTGGACCATCGGTTGGCAGCCGTCCTACCAGAGCGAAGCCCAGATCTACGCGAAATGGCTGATGAAGGAGAAGCCCGACGCCAAGGTCGCGATCCTCTATCAGAACGACGATTTCGGCAAAGACTACCTCAAGGGCACCAAGGACGGTCTCGGCGCCAAGGGCGCGTCCATGATCATCATGGAAGAGAGCTATGAGGTGTCCGAGCCGTCGATCGACGGCCATATCGTCAAGATCAAGGCCGCCAATCCCGACGTGCTGCTGATTTATGCGACGCCCAAATTCGCGGCCCAGACCATCAAGAAGACGGCCGAGCTCAGCTGGAAGCCGCTCCAGATCCTCACCAACGTCTCGATCTCGGTCGGTAGCGTGATGAAGCCCGCCGGCTTCGAGAATGCACAGGGCGTGCTGTCGGCGGCCTATGCCAAGGACTCCACCGATCCGCAGTGGGCCAACGACCCCGGCATGAAGAAGTGGAACGAGTTCGTCGACAAGTACATGCCGGGTGCCGACAAGTCCGACACCAGCATGGTCTATGGCTACGGCGCTGCCTCGACCCTGGCCAAGGTCCTGGAGATGTGCGGTGACGATCTCACCCGCGCCAATCTCATGAAGCAGGCGGCTTCGCTGAAGGATTTTGCGCCGGATACGCTCCTGCCCGGCGTCAAGATCAACACCAGCGCTACCGACTTCGCCCCCATTGCGCAGCTGCAGATGCAGCGCTTCAAGGGTGAGAAGTGGGAACTGTTCGGCGAGATCATCAGCGGCGACGTCGCCTCCGAGTGACACGCTGACGCAATAGTCCGACCCTCGAGAAGCCCCCGCGAGCGATCGCGGGGGGCTTTTTGTTGACGGCAGGCGCCAATCTTGTTCAATGCGGCGCCGATCCAACTCGGGGCAGGAGAACAATGTCCGCCGTTCGTTTTCAGGTTGCGGCCCTCTGGACCGCGCTCGCTTTGTGCACTGCGATGAGCAGCCCGGCACTGGCGCAGAAGAAGTACGACAGCGGCGCATCCGATACCGAGATCAGAATAGGCAACATCATGCCCTATAGCGGCCCGGCCTCGGCCTACGCCGCGATCGGCAAGGCCGAAGAAGCCTATTTCCGCAAGGTCAATGCCGAGGGCGGCATCAACGGGCGCAAGATCAAGTTCATCTCCTATGATGACGCCTATTCACCGCCGAAGACGGTGGAGCAGGCGCGCAAGCTGGTCGAGAGCGACGGGGTGCTGCTGATCTTCGGATCGCTCGGCACGTCCACCAACGGCGCCATCCGCAAATACATGAACGAGAAGAAGGTGCCGCAATTGTTCGTGGCGAGCGGCGCCTCGAAGTGGAACGATCCCAGGCAGTATCCCTGGACCATGGGCTGGCAGCCGAGCTACGCGAGCGAGGCGCGCATCTACGCCAAATACATCATGAAAGAGAAGCCGGACGGAAAGATCGGCGTGCTCTACCAGAACGACGATTTCGGCAAGGACTATCTGAAGGGGTTAAAAGATGGCCTCGGGCCCAAGGCCTCGATGATCGTGCTGGAAGAGGCCTACGACACGTCGGAGCCCGCGATCGACGAGCACGTCGTGAAGCTGAAGGCCTCGGGCGCCGACGTGTTCATCAGCATCACCACGCCGAAATTCGCCGCGCAGGCGATCAAGAAGGCGGCGGAGATCAACTGGCATCCGGTCCACATCATCTCCAACGTCTCGGCTTCGGTCGGCGGCGTGATCGAGCCCGCAGGGCTCGAGGTCTCGCAGGGCGTCCTGTCGGCGAGCTACACCAAGGACGGCTCCGATCCGCAGTGGAATGCCGACGACGGCATGAAGAAATTCTATAACTTCCTCGCGCAATATGATCCCAAGGCCAACAAGCTCGATGCCGGCGTCGTGTTCGGCTATGCCGCCGCGCAGACCATGGTGAAGGTGCTGCAGATGTGCGGCGACGACCTCACCCGCGAGAACGTGATGAGGCAGGCAGCCTCCTTGAAGGATTTCGAGCCCGACACGCTGCTGCCCGGCATCAGGATCAACACCGCGCCGGACAATTTCGCGCCGATCGAGCAGCTGCAGATGATGCGCTTCAAGGGCCGGAAATGGGAGCTGTTCGGCGACATCATCTCCAGCGAGATGGGCCACTGAAGCGGCGCAACCCAAAATCGTTCCCTGATTGGTTAAACAACCCAAGACAGCCGGACCTTCTCGCAGTCGCACACGGGCGCCGGCGGCCCCTGACTACTAAAGACGCAGCCCCTGCGACGCCGTCGCTGGGGCTTTCTGTTGAAGGCACCAGCCAAATCGTATTGAATTGCGGCAGCGTCGCCAAAAAAATCGAGACAAGAAAAGGGGCGCACACACATCAAGAAAATAGGGAGATAGGAATGCCCGCTGTCACCGGCAAGCTTGCAGCCGCATCACTGGCGCTTGCGCTCATTGCGGCCTCGGCCTCCACTGCATCGGCCCAGAAGAAATACGATACCGGCGCGACCGACACCGAGATCAAGATCGGCAACATCATGCCCTACAGCGGACCGGCCTCCGCCTACGGTATCATCGGGCGGACCGAAGCCGCCTATTTCAAGAAGATCAACGAAGAGGGCGGCATCAACGGCCGCAAGATCAATTTCGTCTCCTACGACGACGCCTATTCGCCGCCGAAGACGGTGGAGCAGGCACGCAAGCTGGTCGAGAGCGACGAGGTTCTGCTGATCTTCAATTCACTCGGCACGCCGCCGAACTCGGCCATTCAGAAATACATGAACTCGAAGAAGGTGCCCCAGCTGTTCGTCGCGACCGGCGCCACCAAATGGAACGATCCGCAGAACTTCCCCTGGACCATGGGCTGGCAGCCAAATTACCAGAGCGAGACGCAGATCTACGCGAAATACATCCTGAAGGAGATGCCGAATGCCAAGATCGGCGTGCTCTACCAGAACGACGATTACGGCAAGGACTACCTGAAGGGCCTGAAAGACGGGCTCGGCGCCAAGGCCGCGAGCATGATCGTGCTGGAGGAAAGCTACGAGACCTCCGAGCCGACGATCGACAATCACATCGTGAAGATGAAAGCGACCGGCGCCGACGTCTTCATCAACATCACCACACCGAAGTTCGCGGCACAGGCGATCAAGAAGATCTCCGAAATCGGCTGGAAGCCGACCCACTTCCTCAACAACGTCTCGGCCTCGGTCGGCAGCGTGATCAAGCCCGCCGGCTTCGAGAATTCGCAGGACATCATTTCGGCCGCCTACCTGAAGGACGTGTCGGATCCTCAGTGGAAGGACGACGCCGGCATGAAGGCTTTCCTGGAGTTCATGACGAAATACTTCCCTGAAGGTGACAAGCTCGACGGCGGCACCATCGTCGGTTACGGCGTGGCGCAGACGCTGGTGGAAGCGCTGAAGAAGTGCGGCGACAATCTCACGCGCGAGAACGTCATGAAGCAGGCGGCGAGCCTGAAGGACTTCCGCACCGAGGTGCTGCTGCCCGGCATCAAGATCAACACCGGCGCGAACGACTTCGCACCGATCAGCTCGCTTCAGCTCATGAAGTTCAAGGGCGAGAAGTGGGATCTGTTCGGCGACGTCATCAGCGCTGACGCCGGCGGCTAGCCTCCAGCCGGATCGCAATGTTCAAAAGGGCCCTCCGCGAAATCATCGCGGAGGGCTTTTTGCTACGCGGCGATTATGATCACGCGATTGCATATTCGAATGATGACACAGCCGGCTTACGCTTTGGCCGCCGATGCGCTAGGCAGGGGGAACCGCGGCGTGTGTCGCCAGTTTGTTCCGTCTGCCGAAGGCCATCGTCATGACCGACCGCCGTCCCCTGCTCCGCGCGCTCTACGACGCCGCCGTTGCCGCCGCCCATCCCAATGTGATGCTGGCGCCGCACCTGGGGCCCGCGCCGAAAGGACGCGTGATCTGCCTCGCCGCCGGCAAGGGCGCCGGCGCCATGGCCGCAGCGGCCGAACGGCATTATCTCGACACGCTCAAGCTGGCGCCGGAGCGGCTCGTCGGCATCGCCACCACGCGCCACGGCTACGGCGTGCCGACGCGCCGCATCCGCGTGGTCGAGGCCGGGCATCCCGTGCCGGATGAGGCTGGCCTCAAGGGCGCGGCCGACACGCTCGCGCTCGCAGGCGAGGCCGGGCCGGACGATCTGCTGCTGGTGCTGCTCACCGGCGGCGGCTCGGCGAACTGGATCGCGCCCAGCAACGGTATCAGCTTTGCGCAGAAGCAGGCGGTCAACAAGGCGCTGCTGCGCTCGGGCGCGCCGATCGGCGAGATGAACGTCGTGCGCAAACACCTGTCGCGGATCAAGGGCGGCCGTCTCGCACGCGCCGGCAAGAATGCCGCCAAGATCGTGACGCTCGCGATCTCGGACGTACCGCATGACGATCCTTCCGCGATCGCCTCCGGTCCGACCGTGCCTGATCCGACCACGCTGGCCGATGCGCGCGCCATCGTCGCGAAATACAAGCTCAACATCGACGATGCCGTGCGCCGCGCGCTCGACGATCCCGCCAACGAAAGCTGCAAGCCCGGCGATGCCGCCTTCGCGCGCGCGCATTTCGAATTGATCGCGCGGCCCAAGCAGTCGCTCGACGCCGCGGTGAAGCTCGCGCGCGAATCCGGTTACGAGACCATCGACCTCGGCGCCGATCTCGAAGGCGAGGCACGCGAGGTCGCGGCCGCTCACGCCAGGCTGGCGCTGCAAGCGCGCGCGCAAGGCAAGCGCCTCGCGATTCTCTCCGGCGGCGAGCTCACGGTGACCGTGCGCGGCAATGGGCGCGGCGGGCCGAACCAGGAATACGCGCTGGCGCTTGCCGCCCTGCTCAAGGACACGCCTGACATCTCGGCGCTGGCCGGCGACACCGACGGCGCCGACGGCGGCGCCGGCAACCCCACCGACCCCGCCGGCGCGCTGATCGACGCGACGACGTTCGCAAAGATGAAGGCGCAGGGGCTTCAGCCGCAAGCGTACCTGGACAACAACGACGCCACGACGTTCTTCGAGGCGACCGGCGACCTGCTGCTACCGGGCCCGACGCTGACCAACGTGAACGACATCAGGGTGATTTTGGTGGATTGAGGCGCCTGCCCCCAGCAACGGTGTCATTCCCCGCGATAGCGGGGAATCCAGTACGCCGCGGCTTCTCGATTCCAGCCGTGCCGTCTCTGGAATACTGGATCGCCCGGTCAAGCCGGGCGATGACAGCCGAGTTCAGAACTCGCTCGCGACCTTCGCGAGCATCGCGATCAGGGCTTCGCGATTGGCCTGCCCGAGCAGCTCGTTCAGCCGGGCCTCGTGCTTGGTGGCGACCAGCTTCTTGGCGCGGGCCAGCACCGCCTTGCCCTTGTCGGTCAGCACCAGGATGTGCGAGCGGCGGTCGTTGGTGGAGCGAATCCGCGCACAAAGGTCGCGGCTCTCGAGATTGTCGAGCATGGCCACGAAGTTCGGCCTGAGGATGCCGAGGGTGGAGGCGATCTCGGTCTGGTTACGGCCCGGATTCTTCTCGACCAGCAGCAGCACGGAGAACTGCGCCGGCGTGAGCTGGAGCGAGGCCATGCAGCGCAGGAAGTTCTCGAACACCTTGAGCTGCGCCCGCTTCAGCACATAGCCGAGCTGTTCCGAGAGCTCGCCGAGCTGGAGCGCTTCGCCAGCCCCCTGACCTTGCACCTCGGCCGCGTCCTTGCGGCCCTTGGCCGTGTCGGCAGGCTTTTCGGCGGACTTTTCAGCGGCTTTGGAAACGGTCATCGCCTCGTGCTCGTAATCCCGCTAAATTCGGGAGGGATCGTTCCCGCCCTTGATGTTATATTTGATAATTGTTATGGACCATATCAAATATCGCATGCGTTTTTCAATGGCTGTGAGCGGACCGTCCACCGAGATCGAGGGGACCGGTCCGTAATCTTAAGGGGGAGCGTCCGGTCTTGAATACCACCATCATGCTGTTCCTGGTGCAGGACGGCATCACCAATGGCGCGATCTATGCGCTGCTCGGCCTGGCGCTGGTGCTGGTGTTCGCCGTCACCCGCGTCATTCTCATTCCCCAGGGCGAATTCGTCACCTACGGCGCGTTGACCTATGCCTCGCTGGCCGCGGGCCAGATGCCGGGCACGGCCAAGCTCGCGCTGGCGCTCGGCATTGGCGCCTTCGCCTTCGACCTGTTCGTCGCGCGCAAGGCGCTGCACGGCCGCCTGATCGTGCGCAGCGCCCTCACCAATATCGTGCTGCCGGCCATCGTGCTGGCGCTGACGGTGTACTTCGCCGCGCAGAAGCCGCCGGTCGCGGTCTCGATCGCTCTGTCGCTGGTAATCGTGGCGATGATCGGCCTCTATCTCTACCGCGTCGCATTCCAGCCGCTGGCACACACCTCCGTGCTGGTGCTGCTGATCGCATCCGTGGGCGTCCATCTGGCACTGCAGGGCCTCGGCCTGCTGTTCTTCGGCGCCGAAGGCCAGCGCGGACCTGCTGTGCTGTCCGGCGCGTTCACCGCGGGCTCGCTGCGCTTCACCGGCCAGAGCCTCACCGTCTACGGCATCACCATCGCCTTCATCGTCGCCCTCTGGCTGTTCTTCGGCCTGACCCTCTACGGCAAGGCGCTGCGCGCGACCGCCGTGAACCGGCTGGGGGCGCGGCTCGTCGGCATCCGCACCACGCTGTCGGGGCAGATCGCCTTCCTGCTGGCATCCGTCATCGGCGCGCTGTCGGGCATCATGATCGTGCCGATCACGACGCTCTACTATGACAGCGGCTTCCTGATCGGCCTGAAGGGCTTCGTCGCCGCGATCATCGGCGGCCTCGTCAGCTACCCCCTCACCGCCGCCGCGGCGCTGGTCGTCGGCCTCGTCGAGGCGTTCTCGTCCTTCTATGCCTCCAACTACAAGGAGGTGATCGTTTTCATGCTGCTGATCCCCGTGTTGCTGCTGCGCTCGCTCGCCGCGCCCGCCGTCGAAGAAGAGAAGGACTGAGGCTAAGATGCAGAGCCGCCTTCCCATCATCGTCTTCGCAGCCGTCATGGCCGTGATCCCGTTCGTCCCCGGCATGCCTCCGTTCTGGATCGTGCTGCTCGACAATATCGGCCTGGCCGCCCTCGTCGCGATGGGCCTCGTGCTGCTGACCGGCGTCGGCGGCCTGACCTCGTTCGGACAGGCAGCCTTCGTCGGCTTCGGCGCCTATACCACCGCGGTGCTGTCGACGGCCTACGGCCTGTCGCCCTGGCTGACGCTGCCGCTGTCGCTATTGGTCAGCGGATCGCTGGCAGTGCTGCTCGGGCTGATCACCGTCCGCCTCTCCGGCCATTATCTGCCGCTGGGCACGCTCGCCTGGGGGCTCGGGCTGTTCTATCTCTTCAGCAAGCTGGAGTTCCTCGGCCGTAACGACGGCATCTCGGCGATCCCGCCGCTGTCGATCGGCACGTTCAAGATGCTCTCGCCCGGCTCGATCTATTACGCGATCTGGGTCGCCGTGATCCTCTCGGCCCTGCTCACGATGAACCTCCTGGATTCCCGCACCGGCCGCGCCATCCGCGCGCTGCGGCGCGGCCATGTCGCCGCCGAGGCGTTCGGCGTGCACACGCCGCGCGCCAAGCTGCTGGTGTTCATCCATGCCGCCGTGCTCGCGGGCCTCTCGGGCTGGCTCTACGCCCATCTCCAGCGCGCGGTGAACCCGACGCCGTTCGGCGCACAGGCCGGCATCGAATATCTCTTCATCGCGGTGGTCGGCGGCGCCGGCTATGTCTGGGGCGGCGTGCTCGGCGCGGCGATCGTCGTGGTGCTGAAAGAGGTGCTGCAGAGCTATCTGCCGCTGATCCTGCCCGGCTCCGGACAGGTCGAGACCATCGTGTTCGGCATCATGCTGGTGGCGCTGCTGCAACTCGCGCCCGGCGGCCTCTGGCCCTGGCTGATGTCCTTCCTGCCCGAGCGCTCCGGTGGCAAGAAGCCCGACACCTCGCTGAAGCTGGAACAGCGTCCCCGCGCGCCCGGCCACTCCAGCATCCTGCTCCAGGTCGACAAGGCACGAAAGCAGTTCGGCGGCGTGGTCGCCGTCAACAACGTCTCCTTCGACGTCCAGGCTCGCGAGATCGTCGCGCTGATCGGCCCGAACGGCGCCGGCAAGAGCACGACCTTCAACCTGATCACCGGCGTGCTGTCGGCCACGTCAGGCTCGGTCTCGGTGCTCGGCAAGAAGGTCGACAAGGCGCCGCCGCAGGAGATCGTCAAGCTCGGCATCAGCAGGACCTTTCAGCATGTGAAGCTGGTCCCTGACATGACCGTGCTGGAGAACGTCGCGATCGGCGCGCATCTGCGCGGCCATTCCGGCCCGATCGCCTCGATGCTGCGGCTCGACCGCGCCGACGAGGCCAAATTGCTCGCCGAGGCCGCCCGCCAGATCGAGCGTGTCGGCCTTGCCGACCAGATGCATCAGCTCGCAGGCAGCCTTTCGCTCGGCCAGCAGCGCATCGTCGAGATCGCCCGCGCGCTCTGCGTCGACCCGATGCTGCTGCTGCTCGACGAACCGGCCGCCGGCCTGCGCCACATGGAGAAGCAGCAGCTCGCCAAGCTGCTGCGTGACTTGCGCGATGGCGGCATGAGCGTCCTCCTGGTCGAGCACGACATGGGCTTCGTCATGAACCTCGCCGACCGCATCGTGGTGCTCGATTTCGGCACCAAGATTGCCGAAGGCACCCCCGCCACGATCAAGACCAATCCCGAAGTGATCAAGGCCTATCTCGGAGTGGCGGCATGAGCGCGCTGTTGTCCGTCACCGACGCCCATGTCGCCTATGGCAAGGTCGAGGCGGTGCGCTCGGTCTCGCTCGAGGTCGGCGCGAATGAGATCGTCACCATCGTCGGCGCCAACGGCGCCGGCAAGACCACGCTGCTGTCCGCCATCATGGGCATCCTGCCGCTGAAAGGCCGCGTCACCTTTGCCGGCCAGGATCTCGCCCGGCTCGACATCGAGGACCGTGTCGCGATGGGGCTTGGCCTCGTCCCGGAGCACCGCGAATTGTTCGTGACCATGAATGTCGAGGACAATCTCGAATTGGGTGCGTTCCGCATTGAGCGGAGCAAGGCGAAGGCCTCGATGGAGCGCGTCTACACGCTGTTCCCGCGGCTGAAGGAGCGGCGCAAGCAGTTCGCCGGCACGCTCTCCGGCGGCGAGCAGCAGATGCTCGCGATGGGCCGCGCGCTGATGGGCGAGCCGAAGCTCCTCATGCTGGACGAGCCGAGCCTCGGCCTCGCGCCGATCATCGTCGCCGACATCTTCCGCATCGTCACCGAACTCCGCGCCAGCGGCGTCTCCGTGCTGCTGGTCGAGCAGAACGCCCAGGCCGCGCTGAAGATCGCGGACCAGGCCTATGTGATGGAGCTCGGCGAGTTCGTGCTCTCCGGCAAGGCCAGCGACATCGCCGCGAACGAGCGGGTTGCGGCGAGCTATCTTGGCTTCCAGCATGAAGGCGAGAGCGCGATCTGATTTCTCTTACCCTCCCCTGGAGGGGGAGGGTCGCTTCGCCACGAGCGTAGCGATGTGCGAAGCGGGTGGGATGACGGTCCCTCCGCGTAGAACACTGCCCGTGTTGAGAGATCACCCCACCCCGCTCGCGCTCCACGCGATCGACCCTCCCCCTCCAGGGGAGGGTAAGCAAGCGCCGCGTTTACGAAGCTACCCCGCCTTCTCCTTCAGCATCGCGACCTCCGCCTCCAGCTCCGCGATCCTCGCATCCCTCGCCGCCAGCGCGGCCGCTACATCACCCGCATCGAATTTCTGCGGAATGTGCTGTGGGCAGTTGGTGTCCCAGGCTGCGATCTTGAACAGGATCACCTGCTCCGGCCGGGCGCGGTAGCCCTTCGGCATCAGCGACGTCGTCAACGCCTCGTCGTCCTCGACCACGCGCGCCTCGCCCCAGATCTTCACGCGGCGGCGATGGGCGTAGTCCATCACGAAAATGTAGGCCTTGGGATTCTCCGACAGGTTACCCTGGGTGATGTACTGCCGGTTGCCGGCATAATCGGTGAAAGCCAGCGTCTGCTTGTCCAGCACCTTCAAGAAGCCCTTCGGGCCGCCGCGGTGTTGGATGTAAGGCTGGCCATCGGCCGAGGCGGTCGCAAAATAGAAGCTGGTGGCGTCAGCCAGGAATGCGGCGAGGTTCTCGTCGACCTCAGTGCGCCATCCACGCTGCTCGGCGTGGGCATAACCCTCGCGCGAGCCCTTGCGGGCCTGGATCGTCTTCACCGCCGGCGAGAACGCGACATCGCTGGCATAGGTGTGAACTGCAATCATCGGAACATCTCCTGAAGATTCCCGCGCATTGCTGCGTCTTTCGACGACTAAAGTGGACCTCACGGCAGCTAAAACAATCTACGCGCTTGACACTTCATCATTGCGATATATGCAATAATGACATGGACCGCCTCGAAGCCATGCACGCCTTCGTCACCGTCGCCGATCTCAGCGGCTTCGCGCCGGCGGCGCGCAAGCTGCACCTGTCGCCCTCGGCGGTAACGCGGCTGATCGCGGCGCTGGAGCAGCACCTCGGCGCCCGGCTGTTGCAGCGGACCACCCGGCAGGTGAGATTGACCGACGTCGGCACGCGCTATCTGGAGCGCGCGCGGCGCATCCTCGCCGATGTCGAGGAGGCCGACGGCTCCGCGCGGGAGGAGCGCAACCGGCCGAGCGGACGGTTGGTGGTATCGGCGCCGGTCGGCTTCGGCCGGCTGCATGTCGGGCCGGTGATGACCGACTATCTCAAGCGCTATCCCGAGGTCGGCGGGGAATTGCGCTTGTCCGACCATCTCGTCAATCTCGTGGAGGACGCCGTCGATGTCGCGGTGCGGATCGGTCATCTCTCCGACTCCTCGCTGGTGGCGCGCCAGGTCGGCGAGATGCGGCGGATCGTGGTGGCGACGCCGGGCTATCTGAAGCGTCACGGCGAGCCGAAGACGCCGGACGCGTTGCTCGAACACCAGACCATTCAGTTCGGCCCCTCCGCCAGCTGGCACTTCGTGCAGGATGGCCGCGACATCGAGGTCACGCCATCGCCCCGCTTCATCAGCAACAGCGCCGACGCCGCCCTGCAATACGCGGAAGCCAGCGGCGGGGTGACGCGCGTGCTGGCCTATCAGGCCGCCGAGGGGCTGAAACGCGGACGGCTGAAAATCGTGCTGGCGAAGTACGAGCAGCCGGCGCTGCCGATCCACGTCATTTACCCGACCTCGCGACTGCTCTCGGCCAAGGTGCGCGCGTTCGTCGATCTCGTGGTGGAGACTGCGGAGTGGAGGTTTGGGTAGATACGTGTCCCGGACGCGCCGCGGAGCGGGCGCAGAGCCGGGACGCGGCAGGGTGCCATGTCGAGACATGGGTCCCGGCTCTGCGCAGCAGCGTTGCACGCTGCAGCGCGTCCGGGACACGGAGAGATCACCCCTTCTTCGGCACCACCCGAAACGTGCCGCTCGCCCGCGCGATCACGGCATCGTCGGCCTTCACAAGGCACTGCGCAAAGCAGATCGTCTTGCCGGTCTTGATCACGTCGCTCTCGATCGAACACCACTGGCCGATCTCGGCGGAGCCGGCAAAATCGACCGAAAGCGAGACCGTCACGAACGACGTGGTCCAGTTGGTCACCAGCGCACAACTATAGCCCATGGCATTGTCGGCGAGCGCCGCGATGAGGCCGCCATGGATCAGCCCGCGGCCGTTGGTGTGGGGTCTGGCCAGCCGGAGGCCGATGATGACGGCCTTGTCGGTGTTCTTGGAGTAAAGCGGCTCCCAGGGTTCGGTGAGAGGGCTCTTGCGAAAGAGCGGCTCGAAGCCGGCGGGAATGTCGGTGGCGGTCATGGTTGTCTCGCGTTGCCGTGTCGTCAGCATTGAACGCGATGGCGATGACGGTTGCATCAATTACAAAGTTTTAAACGGGATTTGCTCGCGTGTTTGAAACACGGGTGGCGCCACAATGACCGAGCCGTAGGGTGGGCAAAGCGAAGCGTGCCCACGCGCTTTCGCAATTATGCGAAGGTGGCGGGCACGGCGCAAGAGCGCCTTTGCCCGCACTACGGCACCGTCTTAAAACGGCAGCCCGACATAATTCTCCGACAGCGACGTCATCGCGGCCTGCGACTGCGTGACGTAGTCGAGCTCGGCGAGCTGAATGCGCGCGCCGATGGTGCCGGTGTCGGGGAATTTGTGCAGCATCGAGGTCATCCACCAGGAGAAGCGCACCGCCTTCCAGACCCGCGCCAGGGCCGTGGTGGAATAGGCGTCGATGCCGGCGCTGGATTTCTCGTCGTAGAATTCGCGCAGCGCGCCCGACAGATAATGTGCGTCGCTGGCAGCGAGATTCAGTCCCTTGGCGCCGGTCGGCGGCACGATGTGGGCGGCGTCACCGCACAGGAACAGCTTGCCGAAGCGCATCGGCTCGGCGACGAAGCTGCGCAGGGGCGCAATGCTCTTCTCGATCGAGGGGCCCGTGACGAGGCTGTCGGCCGCCTCCTGGTCGAGCCGGCGCTTCAATTCGTCCCAGAAGCGTTCGTCCGGCCATTGGTCGACATGGTCGTCGAGCGAACACTGCACATAGTAGCGGCTGCGTCTGGTCGAGCGCATGGTGCAAAGCGCAAAGCCGCGGGCGTGGTTGGAGTAGATCAGCTCATGGCTGACCGGCGGCGTCTCCGAGAGGATGCCGAGCCAACCGAACGGATAGACCCGCTCGAACTCCTCAATCGCCCCGGCCGGGACGCTGGCGCGGCTGACGCCGTGAAAGCCGTCGCAGCCGGCGATGAAATCGCAATCGAGCGTGTGGGTCACGCCGTCCTTGACCCAGGTTACGCGCGGGTGACTGCCGTCGAAATCATGCGGCTGCACGTCCCTGGCCTCATAGACCGAGACGAGACCGGCGGCCTTCCGCGCATTCATCAGGTCGAGCGTGACCTCGGTCTGGCCGTAGATCATGACCGTCTTGCCGGTCGCCGCCTTCATGTCAATGCGGTGACGGCGGCCGGAAAAGGCGAGCTCGATGCCTTCATGCACCAGGCCTTCGGCATGCGCCCGCGCCCCGGCGCCGATCTGGTCGAGCAGCGCGACGGTTCCCTCCTCGAGCAGACCGGCGCGGATGCGACCGAGCACGTAATCCGGGCTCTGCCGCTCCAGAATGACATTGTCGATGCCGTATGCGTGCAGCAGTTGCCCAAGCAACAATCCGGCCGGTCCGGCCCCGATGATTGCGACTTTTGTCCGCAATACTTGCTCCTTCCGATCCTGTAGGCTTTGCTCGTGGCTCGCTTGTCGCGTTGCTCCGCGCACGATAATTATATCATATAACGGTTGGGCAAAAGGGGAGGGCCGTCGCCGGGCAGCGACAAATCCATGCAGCATGGCTGACGCAGACGGCGCGGCGAAGTGCGCGCCAGTTCCGGCTTGAACGCGCTGGCCGATTAGATAACATGTTAATTAACGAGACCGGGCCATCGAAGCCCGCCGTCGAAAACAGGGAGAGACGTGTGATGAGGAAAGCCTGTCTGGCGTTGCTGCTGGCCGCAAGCGTGACGCCTGCCTTCGCGCAGGACAAGACCTTCGATTTGAAGATCTCGCACTGGGTGCCGGCTTCGCATCCGCTGCAGAAGTCGCTGGAAGACTGGGCTGCCGCGGTCGAGAAGGATTCCGGCGGCACCATCAAAGGCAAAGTGTTTCCGGCCCAGCAACTCGGCAAGGCGTTCGACCATTACGACATGGCGC
The DNA here is from genome assembly GCF_900114915.1 of Bradyrhizobium sp. Rc3b. Classification (GTDB taxonomy): domain Bacteria; phylum Pseudomonadota; class Alphaproteobacteria; order Rhizobiales; family Xanthobacteraceae; genus Bradyrhizobium. Next base: position 223,296 of record NZ_FOUS01000004.1, on the reverse strand, counting down.
GCGACGGCATCGCCGACGTCACCTACGTCAATCCCGGCTACCAGCCCGGCCGCTTCCCGATCGTCGGCGCCGGCGAACTGCCGTTCCTGATCTCGGACGCCAAGGGCGGCTCGATGGGGCTGGACGCCTGGTATCGCAAATATGCCGAGAAGGAGATGAAGGACGTCAAATACTGCCTCGCCTTCGTCCACTCACCCTCCTCCTTCCATTCCAAGACCAAGAAGATCGTGCTGCCCGAAGATGTGAAGGGCATGAAGATCCGCCCGGCGCACGCCACCATGGCGAACTTCGTGACGTCGCTCGGCGGCACCAATGTGCAGTCCTCGGCGCCTGAGGTCCGCGATATCATCGAGCGCGGCGTCGCCGACGGCGTCACCTTTCCCTGGGGGTCGCTGGTGCTGTTCGGCATCGACAAGGTGACCAAGTACGACATGGAGGCGCCGCTCTACACCACGACCTTCGTGTTCGTGATCAACAAGGACAAGTACAACGCGATGTCCGACAAGCAGAAGGCCGCGATCGACAAGAACTGCTCGGTCGAAATGGCGGGCATGGTCGGCGAGCACTGGGGCAAGTTCGAGGATGCCGGCATCGACAAGGTGAAGGCGGAATCCGGTCACGAGGTCTACAAGCTGACATCCGAGCAGACCGCTGCCTGGAAGAAGGCCGCCGAGCCGCTGGTGAAGACCTGGTCCGAGGGCGCCAAGAAGGCCGGAGCCGATCCGGACGCCGCTCTCGCGGATCTCAAGGCCTCGCTGAAGAAGTACAACGCGCTAGCGGAGTGAGGCCCACACTCGCTCCGCCTCTCCCGCTTGCGGGAGAGGTCGGCGCGTCCGGGCGATGCGAAGCATCGTCCCGCGCGCCAGGTGAGGGCTCTCTCCCCTTGAGGAGTCTCTCTGTGGAGGCACCCCCACCCCTCCCCCGCAAGCGGGAGAGGGAGCCCAGCACCGTCGTGGATGCAACGCACTCATCTTGAACAGGACCACCCCATGAAGCGCTCCTGGATGGACCGCATCATCGACACGATCGAATGGATCGCGGCCGGCTTCGTCGGCATCGTCGCGCTCGACATCTTCCTGTCGGTGCTGCTGCGCAACACGCTGAATTATTCGATCCCCGATTCGTTCGACATCGGCCGCATGTTGCTCGGCATCCTCATCTTCTGGGGCATCGCCGCGACCTCCTATCGCGGCACCCATATCACCGTGGACCTCGTCTGGGGCAATGTCGGACCGCGCCATCAGCGCTGGATCGACGTGTTCGCAACCCTGGTGCTGCTGTTCGTCGTGACGGTGCAGACCTGGACGCTGTTCGACAAGGTACGCGGCACCTACAACGACAATGTCCTGACCTTCGACATGCACATGCCGACATGGCCGTTCTTCGCGATCGCCTGGGTCGGTGACGTCTGCGCCGTGCTGCTGATCGCGATCCGCACCTACCGCCTGATCTTCCACCCCGAAGACATGCACGATCCCAAATTGAAGGCGACGGAGTAATCATGAGCACCGATGCCGTCGCCGTAATCGGCTTCGTCTCCCTGTTTGTCCTGATGCTGCTGCGCGTGCCCGTCGGCATGGCCATGGGCCTCGTCGGCGTCTCCGGCTTCGCCTATCTCGTCAACGGGACGGCGGCCCTGAAGCTGGTCGGCCAGACCTCGATGCGCACGGTGACCGACTACACCTTCGGCGTCATCCCGATGTTCCTGCTGATGGGCTCGTTCGTGTCCAATTCCGGCATGAGCCGCGAGCTGTTCCGCGCCGCCAACGGGTTCGTCGGACATTTGCGCGGCGGCCTCGGCATCGCCACCGTCGGGGCCTGCGGCGGCTTTGCCGCGATCTGCGGCTCCTCTGTCGCGACCGCCGCGACGTTCTCCGCCGTCGCTTACCCGGAGATGCGCCGCTTCGGCTATCCGCAATCGTTCGCCACCGGCGTGATCGCCGCCGGCGGCACGCTGGGCGCGATGCTGCCGCCCTCCACGGTGCTCGCGGTCTACGGCATCATCACCGAGCAGGACATCGGAAAGCTCTTCATCGCCGGCATCATCCCGGGCCTGCTGGCGATGAGCATGTACATGATCACGATCTTCCTGATCGGTTATTTCCGCCCCGACTTCCTGCCCAAGGGCAAGGTGACGCCGTGGCGCGAGCGCTTTGCGGGCCTGAAGGAGATCTGGGCGCCGGTGCTGCTGTTCGTGTTCGTGATCGGCGGCCTCTATGGCCTGCCCTATTTGCCGCGCTTCACGCCGACGGAAGCCGGCGGCGTCGGCGCCGCCGGCGCGTTCATCATCGGCGTGCTGACGGGCCGGCTCGACCGCGAGAAGATGCTGGCCTCGCTGCTGCAGGCGACGCGCACCGCCGCGGCGGTGTTCACGGTGCTGATCGGCGCGCTGATCTTCGGCTATTTCCTCACGGTGACGCAGACGCCGCAGAAAGTGACCGAATTCCTCACCGGCCTCGGTCTCGGCAGCTATGGCGTGCTGGCGCTGATCATGGTGATGTATCTCGTGCTCGGCTGCCTGATGGACGCCATGGCGATGATTATCCTCACCGTGCCGATCATCTTCCCCGTGATCACGCATCTCGGCTTCGACCCGATCTGGTTCGGCGTCATCATTGTCATGACCGTCGAGCTCGGCCTGATTCACCCGCCGGTCGGGATGAACGTCTTCGTCATCAAGAGCGTGGTGAAGGACGTCTCCTTCTCCACGATCTTCAAGGGCGTGATTCCGTTCGTGGTCACCGACCTGATCCGCCTCGTGATCCTGATCGCCTTCCCGCTGCTCGCGACCTGGCTGCCGACGCGGATGATGGCGCATTGACAGGGTGAAGCATGACGACACCGACGCTCGAGACGAAATACGTCTTCACCATCACCGCGCGCATCGGCGACGTCGTCACCGCCGGCGAGACCGGCATCGGTGTCCGCCGCATCATCCCGATCATCGGCGGTGAGGTCACGGGTGCGATATCAGGCAAGGTGCTGCCGTTCGGCGCCGACTTCCAGACCATCCGACCCAACGAGCTGATCGACCTGGAGGCGAAATACGCCTTCGAGACCGACGACGGCGCCATTGTCTATGTCGAGAACAAGGGCATGCGTTTCGGACCGGTCGAGCTGCTGCAGAAGCTCAAGCGCGGCGAACCGGTCGATCCCAAGCTGATCTATTTCCGCACCGTGCCGCGGTTCGAGACCGGGCACGACAAGTATCGCTGGCTGATGGAGCACATTTTCGTCGGCTCAGCGGCGCGGCACGCCGACCGCGTCGTGATCGACGTGCATCAGGTGATGTGACCATACGCTCTGCTGTCGTCCCTGCGAACGCAGGGACCCATACCGCGGAATCTATCGATTGCGGGCGGTGGGAGTACCGAACGGCAAGTCTTCGCCAAACTCCTCCCTGGGGTTATGGGTCCCTGCGTTCGCAGGGACGACATCGAATTTGGGGAAGGATTTTGCCCCTAACCGGTTAACTCCACGCGTCAGCCCAAGCTTGACTCCCCCAAAATTCGTTATACAACATAACTATTCTGACAAGGACGCAAATGACACAGGGAAACGCCGAGACCGCTGACGCGGGTGCCTCCGGGCTACTCCGGATCGAGAGGGCGGACCGGGTTCTGACCGTGGGTCTGAACCGGCCGGCCAAGCGCAACGCGCTCAACGATGGCATCATCCTGGAAATCGGCGAGTGTTTTGCGTCCCTGCCCTCGGATATCGGCGCGGTCGTCATTCACGGCATTGGCGATCATTTCTCCAGCGGCCTCGACCTCTCCGAGCTGACCGAGCATGACGCGACCGGCGGCCTGCTCCATTCCCAGATGTGGCACCGGGTGTTCGACCGCATCCAATACAGCCGCGTCCCCGTGATCGCGGCGCTGAAGGGCGCCGTGATCGGCGGCGGGCTGGAGCTTGCCTGCTCGGCGCATATCCGCGTCGCCGAGCCCTCGACCTATTTCGCGCTTCCGGAGGGCCAGCGCGGCATCTTCGTCGGCGGCGGCGGCTCGGTCCGGCTGCCGCGGTTGATCGGCGTCGCCCGGATGATGGACATGATGCTGACGGGCCGCGTCTACAGCGCGACCGAAGGCGCCTCCTACGGCTTCGCGCAATATGTCACGGAGGCCGGCAACGGGCTCGGCAAGGCGATGGAGCTCGCGACCAAGGTGGCCTCCAACGCGCCGCTGACGAACTTCGCCGTGCTCCAGGCGCTGCCGATGATCGCGGAGGCCAATCCGCAGACCGGCCTGCTGATGGAATCGCTGATGGCGACCGTCGCGCAGAGCGACAAAGAGGCAAAACGCCGGATCCGCGAATTCCTCGAACACAAGACCGCAAAGGTAAAGCCCAAGTCATGAGCGCGCAGCCGTCCTCTTCCAGCATGGAGCGCGGCGCGAGCACTTTCCCGCTGCGGCCCATTTCGTTCGGCGATCCCGTCGTCGACATCGAACGCCGCGACGACGGCACGATCTACCTCAGGCCGAAGCAGCCGCTCGGCGACTATCCGGTCCGCATCACCGATCGCCTGCATCATTGGGCGGCGACGACGCCGGACCGCGTCTTCATGGCCGAGCGCGAAGGCGGCCGCGGCTGGCGCAAGATCACTTACGCCGAGTTGCTCGTCGCCAGCCGTCACATTGCGTCCGGCCTGATTGCGCGCGGCCTGTCGGCGGAGCGGCCGGTCGTCATCCTCTCCGGCAATTCGATCGACCACGCCTTGCTCGCGTTCGGCGCGTTCTATGCCGGCATTCCGTTCTGCCCGGTGTCGCCGGCCTATTCGCTGGTGTCGAAAGATTACGGCAAGCTGTCCTATCTGATGAAGCTGCTGACGCCCGGCCTCGTCTTCGCCGAGGACGCCGACAAGTTCGCCGATGCGCTTGCCGCCAACGTCTCGCTCGGCACCGAGATCGCCGCGTCCTACGGCCAGGTGCCGGGCCGCGACGTCACCACGCTCGCCGACCTCATGGCGACGCCGATCCGCAGCGATCTCGACGAGGTCCACGGCAAGATCGGCCCCGACACGATCGCGAAATTCCTGCTGACGTCGGGCTCGACCGGCAATCCCAAGGCCGTCATCAACACCCAGCGCATGATCTGCGCCAACCAGGTGATGTTGCGCGAGACGCTCGCCTTTCTGAAAGACGAGCCGCCGGTCATCATCGACTGGCTGCCCTGGAATCACACCTTTGGCGGCAACCACAATATCGGCCTGACGCTGTACAATGGCGGCTCGATGTATCTGGACGCCGGCAAGCCGATGCCCGGCGGCATCGAGGAGACCGTGCGCAATCTCCAGGAGATCTCTCCGACGGTCTATTTCAACGTGCCGAAGGGCTATGAATCGCTGCTGCCCTATTTGCGTGACGATCAGGGCCTGCGCGCAAAGTTCTTCGACCGGCTGCATGCGATGTTCTTCTCCGGCGCGGCACTCTCGCCCTTCATCTGGGACAGCCTCGACGAGCTCGCGGTGAAGGAAAAGGGCTACCGCGTGCCGATGCTGACCGGGCTCGGTGCGACCGAGACCGCGCCGTTCTTCATGTCGGTCAATCCGCGCACCAGCCGCTCCGGCCATGTCGGTCTGCCCGTGTCAGGCAACGACGCCAAGCTGGTGCCGAACAACGGCAAGCTGGAAGTGCGCGCCAAGGGGCCGAACGTGATGCCCGGCTACTGGCGCCAACCCGACATCAGCGCGAAATCCTTCGACGAGGAGGGATTTTACAAGATGGGGGATGCGCTCAAGCCCGCCGATCCCGATGATCTCAACGCAGGCTTCGATTTCGACGGCCGTGTCGGTGAAGACTTCAAGCTCGCCAGCGGTACCTGGGTCAGCGTCGGCCCGCTGCGCGCGCGCCTCACGGCGGCCTGCGCCCCGCTGGTGCGCGACGTCGTTATTGCCGGCATCAATCGCGACGAGGTCTCGGCGCTGGTTGTGCTCGACCTCGACGGTTGCCGGCTGATCAATCCGACGCTGCCGACCGACGATCTCGTCGTCGCGACACGCGACCGGCTGGTGCGCGAGGCGTTTCGCGAGCGCCTGGCCGGTTTCCTCAGCCAAGCCACGGGTTCCTCGACCCGGATCACGCGCGCGATCCTGATGGACGCGCCGCTCTCGATCGACAAGGGCGAAGTCACCGACAAGGGCTCGATCAACCAGCGCGCCGTGCTCGAGCACCGCACCGAATTGATCGAGGAGCTCTACGCTGCCAATCCGTCGGACCGTGTGATATCGGTCGGCTAACCCGGACATAAGCTACAGGAGAACGCCATGTTGTTGAAAGATCAGGCAGCCATCGTCACCGGCGGCGCATCGGGACTGGGCGCTGCAACCGCGCGAAAACTGGCGGCGCAGGGCGCCAAGGTCGCGGTGTGCGATCTCAACGCCAAGCTCGCGGAGACTGTCGCCGCCGAGATCAAGGGCGTGGCAATCACCTGCGACGTCTCCGATGCCGCTTCCGCTGAAGCTGCGATCGCGCAGGCGACCAAGGCTCTTGGCGCGCCGCGCGTGCTGGTCAATTGCGCCGGCATCGGCGTGGCCAAGCGCGTCGTCGGCCGCGACGGCCCGATGGCGCTCGCCGATTTCGACAAGGTGATCAAGGTCAATCTGATCGGCACCTTCAACATGCTGCGCCTGGCCGCGACCGAGATGTCCAAGCTGGAGCCGCAGGCGACCGGCGAGCGCGGCGTCATCATCAACACGGCCTCCGTTGCCGCTTATGATGGCCAGATCGGGCAATCAGCCTATTCGGCTTCCAAGGGCGGCATCGTCGGCATGACGCTGCCGATCGCGCGCGAACTGGCGCAGTTCGGCATCCGCGTGCTGACCATCGCGCCGGGCCTGTTCCTGACCCCGCTGCTCGCGAACCTGCCGCAGGAAGCCCAGGACTCGCTCGCCGCCGCCATCCCCTTCCCGCGCCGGCTCGGCCACGCCGACGAGTTCGCCGCGCTCGCGCTGCACATGGTCGAGAACTCCTACCTGAACGGCGAAGTGGTGCGCCTCGACGGCTCGCTGCGCATGGCACCGAAATAAGGCGCGCGACACATGTTCGTGAACCGGCGCGACGTACAGATCCAGTGGGGTGATTGCGACCCCGCCAACATCGTCTACTACCCGCGCTATTTCGCGATGTTCGACGATTCGACCTCGACCCTGTTCGAGGTCGCCGGATTCTCCAAGCAGGACCTGGTCCGCAAATACGGCCTGGTGGGAATCCCCATGGTCGACACGCGATCCAAGTTCTACATCCCCTCGACCTATGGCGACTGGATCACCATCGAGACGAAGATCGAGAGCATCAGGCGCTCGAGCTTCGAGGTGAAGCACAACGTCTACAAGGGTGACGCGCTGGCGATCGAGGGTTTTGAGACCCGCGTCCTCGTCGGTCGCGATCCCGTTAACCCCGACAAGCTGAAATCGGCACCGTTCCCGGCGGAAATGGTAGCCAAATTCACGGGGAGTTAAGTCCGGAGCTAATCGCCGCATCGCCAAAAGAGGGGGCTGAATTACCCCCCGATTTCTGCTTTCAAAGAAACACGTAAAGGGAGGAATAGATGAAACGCTTTTACTTGACCGCCGCCATCACCGCGGCGACGCTTGCCCTGCCGGCGCTGCCCGCGCTGGCCCAGACCAGCGAAATCACCATCGGCATCACCACCACCACGACCGGCCCCGGCGCCGCGCTCGGCATTCCCGAGCGCAACGCGCTGGAATTCGTGCCGAAGGAAATCGGCGGCGTGCCGCTGAAGGTGATCGTGCTCGACGACGGCGGCGATCCCACCACCGCAACCACCAACGCCCGCCGCTTCGTGACCGAATCCAAGGCCGACATCATCATGGGCTCGGCGCTGACGCCGCCGACGATCGCGGTCTCCAACGTCGCCAATGAAGCCGGCATTCCGCATTTCGGCCTAGCACCGTTCCCGATCACGCCCGAGCGCATGAAGTGGTCGGTGGCGATGCCGCAGCCGATCCCGATCGTGGGCAAGGTGCTGTACGAGCACATGAAGAGCAAGGGCGTGAAGACGCTCGGCTATATCGGCTATTCCGACTCCTATGGCGACCTCTGGTTCAACGATTTGAAAGCCCAGGCCGTGCCGATGGGCATGACCATCGTCGACGAGGAGCGCTTCGCCCGTCCCGATACGTCGGTGACCGGACAGGTCCTGAAGCTCGTTGCCGCCAATCCCGACGCGGTCCTGGTCGGCGCGTCCGGCACCGCAGCCGCGCTGCCGCAGACCGAGCTGCGCGAGCGCGGCTATCAGGGCCTGATCTACCAGACCCATGGCGCAGCCAGCATGGACTTCATCCGCATCGCCGGCAAAGCGGCCGAGGGCGTGCTGATGGCGTCGGGTCCGGTGATGGACCCCGAGGACCAGCCGGACGAAGCCGCCACCAAGAAGCCGGGTCTCGCGCTCAACGCCGCGTATGAGGCAAAGTACGGCCCGAACAGCCGCAGCCAGTTCGCTGGCCATTCCTACGACGCCTTTGAGATCCTCAAGCGCATCATCCCGACCGCGCTGAAGACCGCAAAACCCGGTACGCCGGAATTCCGCGAAGCGATCCGCCAGGCCTTGCTGACGGAGAAGGAACTGGCGGCAAGCCAGGGCGTCTACAACTTCACCGAAAAGGACCGTTACGGCCTCGACGACCGCTCGCGCATCCTGCTGACGGTGAAGAACGGCAAGTACTCGCTGGTGAAATAGGCGCGGCGAAAGTTGAGAGACGACGAGAGCCGGCCCAATGGGCCGGCTCTTTTTGTTTGGGCGTTTGAGATCGAGTGCCGCGAGCGGGAGATCAAATCGTACGCAGGCCAACAACACCGCTCTCACCGTTCCCTCCCCCCTTGTGGGGGAGGGGCAGGGAGGGGGGTGCCACACGGGGATTCCTTCCGTCGTGCGCCGGCCTCCATGCACCATCACCAAGCAGCACCTTTTGCTGGGCTACCCCTCTCCCTAACCCTCCCCCACAAGGGGGGAGGGAACGCACCTCCTTCGGAGCACGAGAGGAAATTCATCACATCAGGCCCTAAGCCGCCTGCCGCAGCGGGGTCCAGGCGAACTCCGGATAGTAATTGTCCATCATGCGATCGACATAGGCGGTGAGGTTCGGAAAGCCCTCGGCGCGCTCGCGCAGGGCCGATTCGAAGAACGGCGAGAGAATGCCGGCGAGCATCCCGAAGGCGGTGGCATCGACGCCGCAGGGCTTTTTGCCCATCAGATAGGACTTGTCGCCGAGCTGCACCGAGAGCGCGAACAGCGAGCGCACGGCGAGCTCGACATCGTCATCGGGACCATGGCGGCCGAGGCCCGAGAGCAGATAGTTCTCGGCGACGCGGAATTGCGCGTCCTCGCGCAGCTTCTCGCGGTTGTGCTCCGGCGCGCCGTCGAAGAAATGCGCAGGCCCCTTGGCGAAATTGACGGGATCGACCCAGCGCGCGCCAACCAGCCCCCAGTAGATGTGGTGCTCGATCATCCGTTCGAACGCCCAGGCCTGCGCGCGGTCGGTCAGCGACAGCCCGGCATCGAAATCAAAGCCGTATCGGCGCTCGATATGGGCGCGAATGAAGGTGGAATCGGCCACCGCCTCGCCGCCATCGTCAATGAAGGGCAGCTGGCCCTTGGGCGAGGCCGGCGGCATTGCCCGCTCCTTCCGGTAGGGCAGTCCCGCCATCTTGAGCTGCACTTCCGTCTTGGTGACGAAGGGGCTGATTTCCGGCAGGCCGAAGCCGGTGCCAAATCCGTAGAGCGTGATCATGAAAGCTTCTCCTGAACCACCGAAAAAGTTGACGGAACCTAGTGCCGGGCTGCTGCCACCATGGTGGCAGCAGCCGTGATATCTTCTGCGAAACGGGCCCCCCGCCAGGCACGGCCCATCACATGGCGGACCAGCGCGTCCGCGGCCTGGATCAGCGGGCGTGCCACCACGCTTGCGAGGGCAAACCGGAGGTCGACGGCCATGAGATCGAGCGAAACGAGGCGGCCGAACGCCGACGCGGACCACGCCTGCGCCCGCAACATCGGAATAGCCGGGCCGAAATGGGTCGGAATGATCATGGACAAATCCTCTTCAGTCGATGTGTTGTCCCGGTATAGAACCCCCCTGCTGCCAACATCCTGTCAGCAGCCGCGCGCCGCTTTCTGAAAAGACCACAACAAGAGACCCGTCATGAGACGCGCCGACCGGCTGTTTCAAATCATCCAGGTGCTGAGGCGCACGCGTAAGCCGCTGACGGCGGACGCCATCGCGGCCGAGCTCGAGACCTCGAAGCGCACGATCTATCGCGACATCGCAACGCTGATCGGCCAGCGCGTGCCGATCCGCGGTGAAGCCGGCATGGGCTACATCCTGGAAAAGGGATTTGATCTTCCGCCGCTGATGCTGACGCCCGACGAGATCGAGGCGGCGGTGCTGGGCGCACAGTGGGTCGCCGGCCATGCCGATTCGGCACTGGCGCGCGCGGCCGAGGATCTGATGGCCAAGATCGCGGACACCGTGCCCGAGCGGCTGCGTCCGTTCGTGCTGGAGCCCGCGAGCCGGGCACGGCCGAGCTGGAACAGGGAGCCGGACCGCCTGGACATGGTGCGCACGCGCACCCAGATCCATGAAGGCAAGAAGATCATGCTGCGCTATCGCGACGAGCAGGGCCGCGCCAGCGAGCGCATGATCTGGCCGATCTCGGTCGGCTATCTCGAAGCCGTGCGCCTGCTGGCAGCCTGGTGCGAGCTACGCGGCGACTTCCGCAGCTTCCGCACCGACCGCGTGGTCGATGCCAACTATCTCGACGAGAGATATCCTGAGCGGCGCGACGTGCTGCGCGCGAGATGGCGGCAGAGCCTGGTCTGGGGCCCGCCCAAAGACACCTGACAAGGACATTTGAGGACGATGGAAGAGAGCTCCCCCGTCGATCTGTCGAGCTGTTGCCAGAGTTGCGGCGCCTGCTGCGGCTATTCGGCCAACTGGCCGCGCTTCTCGGTCGAGAGCGACGAAGAGCTTGCCGCCATTCCGGAGGCGCTGGTCAACGACCGCCAATCCGGCATGCGTTGCGAGGGCGACCGCTGCTCAGCCTTGCAGGGGGATATTGGAAGAGCGACCGCGTGCGGCATCTATGCGGTACGGCCGGAGGTGTGTCGCACCTGCATGCCGGGCGACGCCGAATGCGCGATGGCGCGGCGGAAGTTCGGGCTTCCGGCTATCGAAGCTAGTTAGGCCGGAACGGCTTCGCCGATTTCGTCGTCGATCTCGTCGTCCAGCGGTGCGAGCACCGAGAGCGGCTTGGTCGACAGCGTGATCGGCTTGCGCCCGCCCGACAGCGACGGCGAGGATTTCGCCGTGCCTTCGCGCGACAGCGCATAGAGCGTCGAGCCCACGCGGCCGCCGTTTTCGATCAGGTCGCGCTCGTTACAGCTCGCTGCGATCGCGACCGCCAGCGAGTGCAGATGGCTGCGGCGATAGCAGAACAGCGCCAGCCTGGCGCGCGCGTCAGGGGAAACACTCTCAACCAGCCGCGGCAGGCCACTCTCGCTGGCGCGATACATCTCGCCAAGGAGCTCGTCGCGAACCGGGCAGAAATCGCTTTCAAAAGTATCGCGGCTTGAAAACATTGCAGTTCTCCCTCGTGTGCGGAAGATGCAGCGCAATTCTCTAATGAAAGGTTAACCACGCTGCCCGGTAGTCACCCGGGGTGCTTGCGCGCTCGCGGCGAATCGGAAGGTGGCGGTGGGACCGGGAATTACCGCGCTGGCTGGAGAACGGGCGGCAGCGCCTCCACGGCGTCATGGCCGGGCTTGTCCCGGCCATCCACGAACGGCCAAGACGCAGGAAGAACGTGGATGCCCGGGACAAGCCCGGGCATGACGACCTTTAGTGCCGATGAAGGCTTGCCCACTCAGAGGGCCGTCAGCCCTCAGTTCGCCGCCATGAAGATGGACAGACCGAAGCCGGTGAGATGGTGCAGCGCCTGGTCGACGCCGATCAGGGTCCAGAACCAGGGATGTGCAAGGTCGACGCCGAAATTGGCCGAGACGAACCCCTTGGCGCGGTCGATGGTGATGTGGATCACGAAGTCGATGAAGGCGACGAACCAGAATTTCGGCGCGACGATCATTATCAACGGTAGCGCAACCGCAAGGTGAATCAGGCAATGCACCAGCAGCGGCAGGGCCCAGCCGTGCTTCTGGTCCTTGCCGTGCGCCATCCAGGCGGTCTGAAGAACGAAATCGGCGATGATGTGCTTGAAGGTGAGCAGCAGCATCCAGCCAATGAGCGCTTCGACCGGAACCGCCGATGACATGGGTGGAAACGACAAAGCCGACGCCCTCATTGAGGTGACAAGAAAAATTGGAGCGTTCAGCGCAACTTCTTCTTGGACCGGTCAAATCGCCGGGACCTTCGATTTATGACATCTCCCGCGGCGGAATGCAGCCGGGGGGAACCGGAAAATCGCCAAGTGTGGCTAACTGGTGATAGGATGACCTTTCGCCGCGGCCACGTCGAGTAAGGTTACCCTCGGATCGAAATTTGCTTTCCGGTCCCAGCGCGTTATCATTGCCCGTTCAGAATATCGTTCTTTTTTCAGATGTTTAGGAATTGCAGGGCGCCCGCCGCGATCACGTCCGCGAGCCGCCCGTGACCCGGGAATAAGGCCAGAGTGCTGCCATGAGTACTGAAGGCCCCACCACATCCCCGATCGAGCCGCCGCCGCGGCGCCCGAAGGTGATCAAGACCAATCAGCAGCAGGTCTTCCTCTACGTCGTGCTGACCCTGCTGCTGTCGCTCGCCACCGTCTGGGGCGGCCGTGCCATGCTGCACAATTCGGAGACGCTGACCTTTGCCGTCGGCGCTCCCAACAGCGACGAGGCGCTGTTCGCGGCCAAGCTTGCTGCCGTGCTTAAGACCAACGCCTCGCGCTTCCGGATCAAGATCGTCAACAACGCAGACAATGCCAAGGCGCTCGCCCAGTTCGACCGCAAGCAGGCCGATCTGGCCGTGCTGCGCACCGACGCCAAGGTGCCACTGCGGGCGCGCACGCTCGCGATCCTCGAGCACGATCTCGTGCTTCTGCTCGGTCCCGGCAACAAGAAGATCAAGTCGATCGCCGAGCTGAAGAAAAAGAAGGTCGCCGTTCTCGCCGAGAACGAATCCTCCCTCGCCTTCGTCCGCAGCATCCTCGATATCCCCGACGGTCCGGACGCGGCCAAGATCCAGATGGCGCCGCAGGGCACGACGCTCGACAAGCTGTTCGCGCCGTCAAACGGCTTTGGCGCGGTGATCGCCATCGTTCATGCCTCCAGGGCAGTGCGCGACAAAGCCTATGAGCAGGTCGCCAAGCGTGGCGGCTTCACGCTCAACACGATCGACGAGGCCAAGGCGCTGGCGCGCAAGCTCCCGGGCATTTCCAGCGAGACGCTGACGGCGGGCACGCTGTCGACGTCGCCGCAAATCCCCGATGACGATCTCGACACGATCGGGCTCGAATGGCTGCTGGTCGCGCAATCCAGGATGTCGCCATCCACGGCGGGCGAGCTGGCGCGCACCATCTACGAGAACAAATCCGCGCTCGGCCTCGACAACGGCTTTGCCAGCAGGATCGAGCCGGCCTCCGTCGAGAAGGACGCCTTTGTGATGGCGCACCAGGGGGCGGCCGATTACATCAATGACGACACCAAGTCGTTCATGGATAAGTACAGCGACTTGATGTATCTGGGCGCCGCCGCGCTCAGCGTCATCGGCTCGATCTTCGCGGCGATCTACGCCAAGATCACCCGGATCGCGCCGGAGAAGGCCAGCGAGCTCTCCACCGCCATCCTCGACATCGGCGAGCGGATCGAGCACGCCCACTCTCTGGATCAGCTCGAATGTCTCCAGGACGAACTGGAGGGCATTTTACGCGGGGCGGTCATCGGGCTCAGAGACGGCACGATCAGCACCGACGGCCTCGACACCTTCAAGCTCGGCTACGAATTCGTCCGCGACGAGATCGGCATGCGTCGCGACTATCTGAAACGCCATGCCGGCGAAACCGAGAAGACGGTGCAGGACGGCGGCCCTGCCCAGCACGACGACAGCAATGTCGTGGTGGTGAAGACCGCCCAGAGTGCCTGACGGCCGCCCGATTGGGCCGCCCATCAATCTCTTGTCCCGGACAAGCCGCAATGCCGAAGGCGTTTGCGGCGCCGAGCCGGGACCCAGGAACCGCAGTTTGCGCTGCTGGATGGGCCCAGGCTCTGCAGCGCATCACTCGGTGCTGCGCTGCGTCCGGGGCACAAGAGGGAGATCGTGACGGCCGGCCGTCTGGAACCCAGCCCACCTGCAACCGTTGGTTCGCGACTACAACCGGAGACCGCAGCATGCGTGCACTCCTCATCATCCTCCTTCTGGGAATGCTGGCGGCGGCCGGCTACTTCGCCTATTCCGCAATGGCGGTCGAAGGTGAGCCGATCCCGACGGAAGGCTATGTGGCGCTGGCACTGGGCGCAGGGTTTTCCGTCATTGTCGGCGTCGGGTTGATGGTGCTGCTGTTCTTCAGCAGCCGCCGTGGCTACGACGAGCCGCCGCATTTCAGGTAAGGCATTCCGCCAACGATGGCGGCACGGACCGGCCGCCCGGCGCAGCAGCGCCGATCACGCCGCCTGCCTGTCGTTGACGGCCCTCGCCCAGGCGGGCACTTTGGCGCCGGCGTCCCGCCGGGACCCGAAGACTTGTCTCAACACCGAGCCGCCTGCCCGCATGTCCAAGCCGCTGATTTCCGCTCTGGCCCAGTTCGCGGCCGCCACGGCCGGCCGCAACATGACCAAGGCGGCCTATGTGGCTGTGACCGTCGGCGTGCTCAGCATGGTGTTGCTGTCGGACAAGCGCGCCCAGGAGGCGCATGGCTGGATCAACACCCTGCTCTGGACCTGCCTCGCCTATTTCGTGTTCGAATGGCTGGTGCGGCTGCGCCACATGACGCAGCAGGGGCGGCTCTCGCTGTACATGTCCTCCTCCGCCGGGCTGGTCGACGCGATAGGGGCGCTGGCGGTGCCGGTCGCGCTTCTCCTCGGTGCCGAGCCGAAGACGGCCTGGCTGCTCAGCGTGCTCTGGGTGTTGAAGGTGGTCCCCGGCATCCCCGGTCTTCGGCAGCTTCGCCGCGTGCTGGTGCTGGAATCGGGCCCGCTGCTCAGCGTGCTCGTGATCTTCCTGATGGTGGTCTTCCTCGCCTCCGTCGCCGAATATTTCCTGGAGCGGGACGTGCAGCCGCAGACTTTTGGCAGCGTCCCCGCTGCGCTGTGGTGGGCCGTCGTCACACTCACGACCACCGGCTACGGCGACGTCGTGCCGGTTACGCCGCTCGGCCGCATCGTGGCGGCCGCGGTGATGATCTCCGGCCTCGGCGTGTTCGGCCTCTGGACCGGTATTTTGGCGACCGGATTTGCCGCCGAGACGCGGCGCGACAATTTCCTCAAGACCTGGGAATCCGTCAGCAAGGTACCGTTCTTCGCGGCGCTCGGCCCCGCCGCGATTGCCGACGTCACCCACATGCTGCGGACCATGGAGCTGCCGGCGCGCACCATGATCATCCGCAAGGGCGCGCAGGGCGACTGCCTGTATTTCATCGCCGCCGGCGAGGTCGAGGTCGAGCTGCCCGGCAAGAAGGTGCAGCTCGGCGAAGGCGCCTTCTTCGGCGAGATGGCGCTGCTCGGCAACAACATGCGCGGCGCCAACGTCTCGACCACGAAAGTGTCGCGGCTTCTGGTGCTCGACCTCGTCGACTTCCGCGTGTTGATGGCACGACATCCAGATCTCGCCGAGACCATTGACGCCGAGGCGAAACGACGCGCACTCGAAAACAGATAAAAGGAGACAAGATGTCGGACATCACCGACGCAGCCACCGGCCCCGTGCTCGAACGCGACGGCGCCCGCGCCACCATCCGCCTCAATCGGCCGAAGCATCTCAACCGGCTCCAGGCCGAGGACCTCGACGAGCTCGTCAGACTGTTCGATCTGGTCGAAGCCGATCCAGCCATCCGTGTGCTGGTGCTGACCGGCACCGGACGCGCCTTCTCAGCCGGGTATGACCTCAATTCGGTCGCCGAGCGCGCCGTCAGCGCCAACGAGCAGCAGAGCGCGGGCTCTGCATTTGAGGTGGTCGTCAACCGGCTGGAGGATCTGGGCGTGCCGACGATCTGCCGGCTCAACGGCGGCGTCTATGGCGGCTCGACCGACCTCGCGCTCGCCTGCGATTTCCGCATCGGCGTCGACACCGCCGAGATGTTCATGCCGGCGGCGCGGCTCGGGCTGCATTATTACAGGAACGGCATCAAACGCTACGTCACCCGGCTTGGCGTCGACAACGCGAAGAAGCTGTTCCTGACGGCGCAGAAGATCAGCGCGCCGGAGATGCTGCGCATCGGCTATCTCACTGCGATGGTACCGGTGGAATTCCTCGACGAGGAGGTCGACAAGCTCGCCGGAACCCTCGCCGGCAACGCGCCGCAGGCGATGCGCGGCATGAAGCGCGCGATCAACGAATTCGCCCGCGGCGAGCTCGATGACCGCGCCGCCGACCAGCGCCACCGCGACAGCATGCGCGGCGACGAGATCAAGGAAGGCATCAAGGCGTTCGCGGAGAAGCGAGCGCCGAGGTTTTGAAATTTCTCTCGCTGTCGTCCCGGGACGACACCGAGTGTGGGGCTGACCTACACTCCCGCCGCCTTCGCATGCAGCGCCGCCATCTCGTCGTCCGCCGCATTGATGCGCTGGAACGCAGGCCGCGCGGTCATGCGCTCGGCATAGCGAACGAAGACGTCCTTCTTCGGCACGATGCCGAACATCATGGTCCAGCTGAACGCCACGCCCCACAACACGTCGGCAGCCGTCATCCGCTCGCCGAGCAGATAAGGTCCCTTCGACAGTTGCGCTTCGAGCGCACCTAACATGGTGTCGTAGTCGGCATAGGGCGACTGCGTGATCGGCGCCGGCTCGCGCTGCATGAACTTGTCAATCAGCGCCGGCTCGAAGGATGAGCCGTAATAGGCGATCCAGCGCAGATAAGGACCGCGCAGCGGATCGTTCAGCGCGGGCGTCAAACCGGCCTGCGGGAAGAGATCGGCGAGATAGATGGTGACCGCGACCTGCTCGGTCACCAGGGCATCGCCGTGGCGGATCGCCGGGACCTTGCCGAGCGGGTTGATGGCGAGGTAGGCGGGTTGACGCTGCTCGCCGGCCTTCATGTTGAGGACGTGCAGATCGTAGGGGGCACCCAGCTCCTCCAGCAGCACCCGCGTGCCGGTGGCACGGCTTTGCGGCGAGTAATACAGCGTGATGCGGTTCGGATCGGTCATGGCAGGTCTCCATCGGGCCAGCGGGCGGTGGCGCAGCTTGTAGCGGGCCATACCTGACATCCTGTGTCAGGTATGGTTTAAGCAATCATGCGCGCGAGCCGAATGTTGTCGATCCTCACCACCCTCCAGGCCAGGGGGCAAGTCACCGCGCCCGAGCTCGCGGAGGCCTGCGAGGTCTCGGTCCGCACGATCTATCGCGACATCGACGCGCTCGCGGCATCAGGCGTTCCGGTTTACGCCGACCGTGGCGCGGAGGGCGGCTATCGGCTGCTCGACGGCTATCGCGTGCGGCTGAACGGCCTGTCGCAGAGCGAGGCCGAGACGCTGTTCCTGGCGGGCTTACCGGGCCCGGCGGCGGCGCTCGGGCTGGATGCGGCAATGATCGCCGCGCAGAACAAGCTGATGGCGGCGCTGCCCGTCCATCTGCGCCGGGACGCCAGCCGGATGCAGGAACGCTTTCATCTGGACGCGCCGGGCTGGTTCGGCGAGGCCGAAGAGCCGAAGCATCTGCGCACGATTGCCGGCGCCGTGCTGCGCGGGACACTGATCAAGATCCGCTACCAGAGCTGGCGCGCGGAAAAGCGGCGTCGCCTCGCGCCGCTAGGTCTCGTGCTGAAGGGCGGGAGCTGGTATTTCGCCGGCCAGGTCGACGCCAGCGTGCGCACCTATCGCGTCGCGCGCGTGCTCGACTGCACGGCGCTCGACGACGGCTTCGATCGTCCCGCCGATTTCGATCTTGCCGCCTATTGGCAGGCCGCGACGCTGCGTCTCGAGGCGGAGATGCATCCCAATGTCGCGATCGTCCGGTTGTCGCCGTTCGGCGTCAAGCTGCTCGATGCGCTGAGCCAGCCCTACATCAAGGCGCGTACGGAGATTGAAGAGGCCAGCGATGCAGACGGCTGGCGCATTGCGCGCGTGCCTGTCGGCAAGACGTCCTGGCACGCCGCGGCCGAATTGTTGCGGCTCGGCCCCGAGGCCGAGGTGCTGGAGCCCGCCGACCTCCGCGACAAGATGGCGGAGTTGACGCAGGGGATGGCCGCGCGCTATCGCGCGGCGCGGAAAACACAAGGCCGGCGTATTTCGCCGCAGCCCACGAAACACTCCTGAAACACGATTCTCCTCCTCACGGGTGAACGCATTCGCGTCTCGGCCCGACCGAGATGCAGGGACACAACAACGGCCTTAGCGCCACACTGGAGAATGAAGATGTTTCGTAAGCTTGCTCTCGGTCTGATCGCCGCCGGTTCGCTCGGCGTTGCCGCTCTCGCGCCCACCGCCGCCTCGGCTGGCGGTTTCCACCATCACCATTGGGGTCATGGCTGGGGTCCGGGCTGGGGCTTCGGCGGCGTCTACGTCAACACCGGCGTCAGCAACTGCTACCAGGAGCGCCTCGTTCAGACCCGCCACGGCATGCGCGTCCGCGTCGTGAATGTCTGTGCCTACGGGATCTACTGATATCCCGCCTTCCAAACAAAGCTCCGGTCGCGCTGCGGCCGGAGTTTTGCGTTTGGTTAACGGCTCCTCAGATTCCGGCGAAACCAGGCCCAGGTCTCGCGCGTCGTTCTGATGTAGCCGCGGCCGCGATGAACGATCTCACCGTCGACGATCTCATTCAGCTTCGGCAGCGCGTGAAACGGGATCGAGGGATAGGCGTGGTGCTCGACATGGTAGGGCATGTTCCACGCGAACCATTTGACCACCGTGGCGGTATAGGTGGTGCGGGTGTTCTGAAAAGCGCTGCGGGTCCGCTCGCAGCCGGTATGCTCGGCATAGAGATAGGGCCGCAGGAAGAACTGCCCGATGACGAGCGGGACGAGCCAGACCCAGAGCAGCAGCGCTGACGAGAACCACAGCGAGAGCGCGAGCAGCAGGACATAGACCGCGACATAGGCACGCGCCTCTCTCACGATGACGGCGCGTTTGTTTTCGGGGATCCAGGGCACGGTGACCTTTCCGGTGACCGCATGGCAAAGCATCAGCCGGAGACGACCGGCGACCTGGAGCAGGCCGCTATAGGCGAGCGCGAGCTGCGTGTCGGATGTCGGTTTCACGCCGACGATCAGCTCGGGATCCTTGTCCGGATCCTGGGTGTAGCGGTGATGGTCCCAGTGAAACAGGCAGTAATATTCGTAAGGCAATCCGATGAGGAAGGCCGAGAGATAACCGACGACGAGGTTGAGGCTGCGGCTTTTGAACGCGGTCCTGTGCGCGGTCTCGTGCACCGCCATGAACAGGAAGGCGACAACGTAGCCCTGCACCGCCATCAGCGGCAGCGCCCAGAGCACGCGCCACGTCGACGAGATCTTCCACCAGCACGATCACGCCATAATGGCCAAGGCTCTGCGCCGCGCCTCTGAGATTGGAGCGGACCGACAATTCGCGCAGCATGGCCGGCGTCAGCGGCTTCAGGCGATGGCTTGACTCTGAAACGGTCGCGTCGGTCATGATCAAAATGCCTGCCTTACTTGCCGAGAAGCGCCGCGACCTCGGCCTTGAGAAAAGCCTGGTCGCGCGGATTGCCAACGGGATTGCCGGCGCGATGGCCATGCAGCGACGGGATCGGATGCAGCACGGCCGATTTCGCGTTGACCAGCCGGCCGAGCTCGTCCTCGTTGTCGCGGACGTCGAAATAGCGGTCGGTCGCGCCCGGCATCAGCAGCATGTGCGCCTTGATCGCCGCCAGAGCGCGATTGAGATCGCCGCCGAATGCCTCACAGCGGCTGATGTCGCCCCGCTGCCAGATGCCGACCTGCGCCAAGAGATCATTGGCGTCGCGCCGGGCGAACGTCGCGTCCCAGACGCGGACAAGATAATCTTCCAGCGAGGTGAAGCCGGCCTCGCGCCAGAGCTCGTCGCGATAGAAGCCGTGCGACATCGCCCAGCCGGCATAGACCCGCCCCATGGCGCGATAGCCGGCGACGGGTTTCTCGGCGAAGCGGCCGTCACGGAAGGCAGGATCTGCGGTGAGCGCGGCCTTCACGCTTTCCAGGAAAACGTAATTATAGGGCGCGCAGCGGGCACTGCCGCAGACGACGGCTGCACGCTCGACCATATCAGGCTGCAGCGCCGCCCAGTGATAGGCCTGCATGCCGCCCATCGACCACCCATAGACGAGGGCCAGCTTTGAAACGCCGAAGCGCTCGGCGAGCAGCCGATGCTGGACCGCAATCGCATCGTGATAGGTCACCGCGGGGAACGGCGCTGCGCTATTCGACGGCGAGGACGACAGGCCGTTGCCCAGGAGGTTCGGGATGATGATGAAGTAGCGCGTGGGATCGAGCACGCCGTCGGGCCCGATCAGCCACTCGGTGTCAAAATGCTGCGCGCTGAACGAGGTCGGATAGAGGATGACGTTGTCCTTTGCAGCGCTCAGCGTGCCATAGGTCTCGTAGGCAAGCTTCAGCGAAGGAAAAACGGTCCCGGACTGGAGGACAACGTCGCCAGCCTCGAAGATCTCGTAGTACGCCGTCATGAGCCGAACTCCGCTTACGCGGCTGCACAGCGCCGCGGCTTCCACGATGCATCGATCATGCCCGGCCTGCAGCTGCGTCATTGCAGCAGATTTATAACTGTACGTATAGTACAGTTATTCGAGACCGGCAAGATAAATCAGATCCGCTCGCCGGCTCAGCCGATGGCCGCGATGTAGCGCTCCACGGACGCCGCGAAGGCGGCCTTGGCGCCGCTAGCGATGTTGCGGCCCCACCAGGCGCCATAGATGCGATCGAAGGCGAGCGGCTCGACGGCGGCCGCGATCCGCCGCACCGCGGCGGCGTTGAGCGGCATGTAGTTGGGGTAGGAATACATGAAGCTGACGAAGCGGCGGTCCATCGTCACCTGGGCGATGTCGCCGGTGAGCAGCGCGCCCCTGCCATCGGCACCGCGTTGCCAATGCAGCATGGTGGCGCCGGCGAAATGACCGCCGGTGTGTAGCAGCAGCACGTCGTCTGAGACACGGTGGCTCTCGCCGGTCCAGTGCACGATCGAGGGATGCGGCCGCGTGACGAAAGCGCGATCGTCGGCATGCAGATAGACCGGCACGCCGCCAAAGGTATCGCTCCAGTCGGCGACCGCGCCGTAGTAATGCGGATGCGAGATCGCGATCGCCTTCAGCCCGCCGAGCGCTGCGACGTATTCGATGGCCTCATCGGTTGCGAGCGGAATGCAATCCCACATCACGCAGCCGTCGCCCTGAGGCACCAGCAGCGCGCGCTGTCCGATGGCGAAGCTCGGCTCCAGGGCGATCCCGGTGAGGCCAAGATCGTCGCGTCCCACCAGTCGGTGCCCCCGCGCGAGCTCCTCGCGCGTGAGAAAGGTCTGCCCTTTCCAGTTCACGAACTGCCGCTCGTCCTCGCAGATCACGCAGGAGGCGGGCGGATTTCCGCCGTTCGGGAATTGCGCACCGCAGGTTTCGCAGGTCCAGAGAGGCATGACCAGAGCTCCGTGGGAAGATCGCAGGATGACATTGCGACCGCGCTTTCGGCAAGATCGATGAGCGCAAGGACAGACTGGAACCAACGCGGCGAGCGCCCGTTACGTTCAGGTCCACGCCGGAAGGATTGGTCAAGAGGATCGCGACACACGAAGAGCATGTTTGGGTATCGATGACATCGCGGCCTCCCTCCTCGTCCCGTATCTGGCCTCTGTTCGCGCTCAACTTCTTCATGGCCGACATGCAGTCGGGCATTGGGCCGTTCGTCGGGGTCTTCCTCCAGGAGCGCGGCTGGGCGACCGGGTTGATCGGCACCGCGATGACGATCGGCAATGTCGCGGGCATGCTGGTCACGACTCCGATCGGCGGCTTCATCGATTCCAGCCGCAACAAACGGCTATGGGTCGTCATTCCCGGCATCTGCGTCGTTCTTGCCTCCGCGATCATCCTGATCTCGCAGAACTTCTGGGCGGTGACGTTCTCGCAAGTGGCACAATCGCTGGCGAGCGCCGCCATCGTACCGGCGGTAACGGGCATCACGCTCGGCATCGCCAAGCAGAAGGGATTCAACGCGCTGAACGGCCGCAACCAGGCGTTCAACCACGCCGGCAACATGGTCGGCGCGGCATTGTCTGGCTATCTCGGCTACAGGTTCGGCTATGTCGCCGTGTTCGTGCTGGCGGCCGTGTTCGGCGCCATCGCGATCGCCTGTGTGATGATGATCCCCGCCAAGGCGATCGACGACCGTGCCGCACGCGGCAGCAAGGAAGACGACTCCAAGGCTCCGCCGGATGCGATGACGATGCTGCTCAAGCACAAGGCTCTGCTCGTGCTGGCACTCGCGCTCGCGGTCTTCCACCTCGGCAATGCCGCCATTGTACCGCTCTACGGGCTGGCGGCCGTGGCCGAGGGACAGGCCAACGGCCCGAGCTTCGTCGCGACCACCGTGGTGATCGCGCAAGGCGTCATGATCGTGACCTCGCTGATCGCGATGAAGGCCGCGAGCAAGCGCAACTACTGGCCGGTGATCCTGGTGTCCTTCATGTTCCTGCCCATCCGCGGCGTGCTGGCCTTCTTCGTGACGGGATGGTGGGGCGTCATACCGATGCAGGTGCTCGACGGTATCGGCACCGGCCTGCAGACGGTCGCCGTTCCCGGCATGGTCGCGCGCGCGCTGAACGGCAGCGGCCGCATCAATCTCGGCCAGGGTGCCGTGATTACGGTGCAGGGCATCGGCGCCAGCCTCAGTCCCGCGCTCGGCGGCTGGATCGCGCAATGGATTGGCTACGGGCCAACCTTCCTGCTGCTCGGCGGCTTCGGCCTCGCATCGATGGCGCTGTGGTTCGCGTTCGGGTCGACGGTAAAGAAGTATTGAGCTTCATCGCCGTGGCCGACCTCACGGCGTAAATTGCCGGTTCAGGCCGACCCTGAAGGTGTGAAGCTCGATGTCGCCGGCGGGCATGCTGCTCGCAGGGATAGACAAGGAGAGCTGGCGGCCAAGGTTGAGATACAGATACTCCGCCTTGAACGACCAGTGCGGCGCGAACGCCCATTCGCCGCCGCCGCCGACCGCATAGCCGATATTGTAGCCGCTTGCGGAGGCATGACCGTCCAGTGCGCCGGGAAAACCGGGAATCGGGAAATTATTGGTCAATCTGACATGAGAACTGTCGAGGCTTGCCTTGACGTGGGCCCAGGCGAGACCGCCCGTGGCATAGAGCAGCCAGTTGTTGCTGGCATAGCCGATACGTCCGCGCAGCGTACCGAGATAATCGATGTCCTGGGTCACCCTCACGGTGCCGGTGTAATTGTCGAAATCGCCGACCAGGAAAACGGGACGAAACGCATATGAGCCCGATGCCCGCTCGCCGAACCCGGCAGCGCTCACATCGGCTTCGACGCCGGCGACCAGATGCCCGCTCTGCCAGTTGTAGCCTGCCTGCAGTCCGCCCAGCCAGCCGGACTGATCGACCCCCAGCGTGAACGACGCCGATGCCGTCGACGTGAGATTGTTCACGCCGGGAAACAGCGCCGGCAGCGCACCGGGATCGACCCTCGCGGCGTTGCCATCGCCGGTGCCATAGCCGGCGTGAACACCCGCATAGAACCCCGTCCAGGTGAAGCCGACCGGCGGAGGCGCAGGCGGAGCCTTGAGCGCGATGTCGGCAGCCGTTGCATCAATGGCACAAGCCGCGCCAAGGCCAAGCACCAGCAGAGCCGGCAGCAGATCGCGCACACGAGGTGTCATCCGGTCATTCCCTTCCAATCGGTCGATCACTCGCTGGCCACGATAGGCGGGAAGCGATCCGCGTTCGTGGCAGGGCGCGAACCACCGAATGGACTGAGCTGAAACGCAGCGACAGCGGCTGCGCCTGTTGCGATCCGGGCACACCGGACTGCGGCACCTGGTCGCGGTCGCAGCGCGTCATCGCAAGTGGCTTATCACGCAATTTCCCGCTTTTGCCGTTGCGGATACAACCTGCCGTAATCGCCAACAGACCTGCCCTTCCCGATCGATGATCCAGCCTCAACTCTCCTTTGATGGCGACCCGAATGGCCCGGCCTATGAAAGATGGCGCGAGCAGTTTTGCCGTCAGGTGGCCAACGTCGATTTCGTGCCGGTCGGGGAAGGGCGAGTCCACCGGACCATTGCGCCGGCCATTCTTCCCCGCATCAGGCTCTCGGCCTCGTTCGGCTCGCCGATATCTTTCGTGTCGTTGGGGACGAACGACGAATTGGTGATTACGACGTCGCCCAATTCGGCATTGAGCGGGACCATGGGAAAACGCCCGCTGGAGATCGCGGCGGGGGACGTCACAATTGGCGATCCCTCGATCAAAGGCGCCTACATCACTCAGACCGGGAATGGCAATTTTCGGACCGCGCTGCTGCCGCGCAAGGCGCTGCTACGCGTTTGCCCGAATGCCGAGGACCTGATTGCGCGGTCGATCCCCGGCGCCAATCCGATCACGTCGATGTACCTGCGATATTACGATCTCGCGCATGCCTATGCCGACAAACTCGCCCCGGCGGAACTTGACGCGGTCTCGCAGCACCTGTTCGACCTTTCGGTGCTGATGATCGGAGCGCGCGGCGATGTCGCCGAGCAGGCTCGAATGCGCGGCCTGGCGGCAGCGCGTCTCGAAACCCTCAAGTCCGACATCCTGGCGCAGCTTGACAGCCCCGCGCTGTCGCTCACCGTCCTTTCAGCCGCGCACCGGGTCAGCCCGCGCACGATCCAGCTGCTGTTCGAGCAGGCCGGCATCACCTATAGCGGCTTCGTGCTGGAGCAGCGCCTGCTGCGTGCCGAACGTCTCCTTCGAAATCCGAGCCTGCGCACACGCAAGATCATCGAGATCGCGCATCTCGCCGGTTTCCACGACGTCTCCTACTTCCATCGCGCGTTTCGCCGCCGGTTCGGGCAGACGCCGGACGACGTCAGGAAGCTGGCCGGCGGCGCCGGCTAGCGAACTCGATCACGACGCAGCCAGTAGCCGCCCGGCCTTACGCGCCAAAATTCTTCTGGATCGCCTTGTCGAGCGTCTCGCCGCCGACGAAGCGCTGGCGCAGCTCGCGCTTGAGCAGCTTGCCGCTCGGATTCTTCGGCAAGGCATCCACGAAGATGACGCGCTTGGGCACCTTGAAATGCGCCATCTGGCCGGCGCAGTGCTTGATGACGGCGTCCTCGTCCAGCTTTTCGCCGCTCTTGACCACGACGATGGCGGTGACCGCCTCGATCCAGCGCGGATCGGGCAGGCCGACCACGGCGACCTCGGAAACCGCCGGGATACGATACACCATCTCCTCGACCTCGCGGCTGGCGACATTCTCGCCGCCGGTCTTGATCATATCCTTGACCCGGTCGACCACGGTGATGTGGCCCTCTTCGTCGACGGTGGCGAGATCGCCGGAGTGAAACCAGCCGCCGGCAAACGCTGCCGCAGTCTTCACGGGATCGTTGTAATAGCCGGACAACAGATGCGGCGAACGATGCACGATCTCGCCGACCTCGCCGACCTCAACGTCTTCCATTGACGTGTTGACGACGCGCGTCTCGACATTGAGCACCGGCTTGCCTGCCGAGCCTGCCTTGCGCAGCTGATCCTCCGGCCGCAGCACGGTCGCCAGCGGCGCGATCTCGGTCTGGCCGTAGAAATTCCAGAATTTTACGGCGGGCAGGCGGCGCTGAAGCTCGAGCAAAACTTCCACAGGCATGATCGAGGCGCCGTAATAGCCTTTTTGCAGGGACGACAGGTCGGACTTGTCGAAATTCGGCGAGCGCAGCATCGCGATCCAGATCGTCGGCGGCGCGAAGAACGACGTGATCTTGTGCGCCTGGATCAGCGCCAGGATGTTGTCGGCGGTCGGCTTGCCCGTGATGACGCCGGAGGCACCGAGATAGACTTGTGGCCCGAGGAACACGTCCAACTGGGCGCAGTGATAGAGCGGCAGCGCGTGCAGGAACTTGTCGTCCACGCTCATGCCGCCATCGATGATGCAGCTGACATACTGCCACATCACGGCTTCATGGGTCAGCATCGCGCCCTTGGGCAGCGATTCGGTGCCTGAGGTGTAGACGATCTGCGCGAGATCGCGGCTATCGACCGAGGCTTCCAGGAATGAGCCGTCGGCATCTAGCAGATCGTTGAAGGTGGTGAGGCCCGCCGGCGCCGACGCGGGATCCTCGGCCGGCAGCCAGATCATTTTTTCGACCGCACAGTCTTTCGCGCTGGCGGCCTTCGCCGGCTCGACGAAATCGGGACCGGTCGCGAGCAATTTGGCCCCGGAGCTCTTCAGGATGAAATTGATCTCGTCCGGATTGAGCATGAAGTTGATCGGCACCAGAACCGCGCCAATCCGCGCCACCGCGAAGCGCAGCGCGGCGAACGCGTGCGAATTGCGCGACAGCACCGCGAGGCGGTCGCCCTTCTTCACGCCGAGCCCGAGCAGACCACGGCCGAGCCGGTTGCAGATCGCGTCCATCTCGGCAAAGGTCCAGCTCACATCCCCGCAGCTCACCGCGAGCTTGTTCGGATCGCGACCTGCCGAGCGGCGCAGGAGATCGCCGATGGAATGTTCGCGTGCCTTCGCGATGGTGGCTGCGGTCTCGCTCATGTGTCCCTCCGGGTGATGTCTTTGTTTGTTGGATTTCTTGTTTGAGATCTTGCGTCTTCTCTTTTGCGCATGATCTTGCCGGAAAACCGCTTCACACTTTTCCGGATCATGCGGCGCTATCTTCGTCGGGCCGCTTGCGCGTGCTCCATGTACATGTGCTCGACCGAGCGATCGAGCGAAGCAATCTTCTCGAAGCCGCGGCGCCAGTCCTGCAAATGCCGGCGCGTCCAGAGCACGCCGGCCTCGCGGTCGCGGTCGCGGATCGCGTCGATGAGATGGCGGTGCGCCGCGACGAGACGCGGACCGCCTTCGGCGACACCGGTCACGATCATCTCGGTGGTCGGATAGAACAATTGCGCCGCGGGCTCGCGCGCGAGCTGGAGCACGCGGTTCTGCGAGGCTTTTGCGACCAGCACGTGGAATTCGGCATCGCATTCGGCCAGCATCGCGGGATCGCCGACCACGGCCTCGCTGCGCAGCAGATTGGCGTCGAGCTCGGCGAGGTTCTCGTCCGTCGCGCGCTCCACGGCGCCCTCGATGCTGGCGACCTCCAGCGTCATCGAGGCTTCATAGAGCTCGCGGAAGGTGACCTCATGCAGCACCAGCGCGCGGCTGAGACGGCTTGCGAGCTTGCTGTAGCGCGGCAGGCAGGCGTGCAGGCGGCGCGAGGAATCGCGCCGGATCAGCCCGCCCTCCTCCAGCACACGAATGCCTTCGCGAATGGTCGAGCGATTGACGCCGAACTGGCGGACCAGGTCGTGCTCGGTGCCGATGGGATCGCCGGGCTTGATGCGGCCATTGACGATCTCGCGTTCGATGGCGTCGGCGACCTTCTGATAGGCCGGCGCGACATCGATCGGTCGAAATAGCGGCGCGATGGGCAAACCGGCCTCCAATGGCGATTGTCCGACAAACTATAGGCACTGACGTCAGGTGCGTCAAACTACATCATTCATAACATCCGCGGAGGAAATTGACTCCGCCGGAACCCGGCTCTAGCTTTGTCGGACAAAGGGACAGAATAGTCCCGCTCAAGAGGAAACGTATCCATGAGACCCATCGCAGCACTCGTGTCTGCGGCCGGCTTACTGTCGGCTGCCCTGATCACCCCTGCCTCGGCCCAGCAGCCGCCGCTCAAGATCGGCGTGCTCTCCGACTTCTCCTCCGTCTATTCCGACATCGGCGGCATGGGGAATGTCGAGGCCACCAAAATGGCGATCGAGGATTTCGGCGGTCAGATGTTCGGCAAGCCGATCGACATGGTCTCGGCCGACGTGCTCAACAAGCCCGACGTCGCCTCCACCATCGCCCGCAAATGGTGGGAGACCGAAGGCGTCGACATGATCATCGACCTGCCGACCTCGGCGACCGCACTCGCGGTGATGGAGCTGTCGAAGCAGTACGAGAAGATCATGATCGTGACGGATGCGGCCAGCTCCGACATCACGGGAAAATCCTGCTCGCCCTACACCGCGCACTGGACCTACGACACCTATGCCAACGCGCACACCGTCGGCAGCGCCATCGTCAAGAACGGCGGCGACACCTGGTTCTTCCTCACCGCCGACTACGTATTCGGCCATTCGGTCGAGCGCGACACCGGCGATGTCGTGAAGGCCGCGGGCGGCAAGGTGCTGGGCAGCGTCAAGCATCCGCTCAACACCGCCGATTTCTCCTCGTTCCTGCTCCAGGCCCAGGCTTCCAAGGCCAAGATTATCGGCCTCGCCAACGGCGGCGGCGACACCATCAACGCGATCAAGCAGGCCGGCGAGTTCGGCATCGTCGCCGGCGGCCAGAACCTGGCCGCGATCGTGATGTTCATCTCCGACGTGCACAGCCTGGGCTTGAAGCTCGCGCAAGGCCTGATCATCACCGAGGCCTATTACTGGGATCTCAACGACAAGACCCGTGCCTTCGGCAAGCGCTTCCTCGAGCGCGTCAAGCGCATGCCGACGATGAACCAGGCGGCGACCTACAGCGCGACGCTGCATTACCTCAAGGCGGTGCAGGCCGCCGGCACCAGGGACACCAAGACGGTGATGGCGAAGATGCGCGAGCTGCCGGTGAAGGACGCCTTCACCGACAACGGCGTGCTGCGCGAGGACGGCCGCATGGTGCACAGCATGTATCTGTTCCAGGTGAAGAAGCCGGAGGAATCGAAGGGGCCGTGGGATTACTACAAGCTGCTCGCCGAGGTGCCCGCCGATCAGGCGTTTCGGCCCCTGAAGGATGGCGGTTGCCCGCTGGTGAAGTAAAGCGGCCCGGATCGCGGATGGTCATCTGTTCAGCAAGCCTCGCTCGTCCGCCTGAGCAATCTGCGCGGACGAGCGGCGACGATGGCGCGCCGCCCAAACATGAGGCACGGGTGCAGCGCGCCGCCGTCTGATCTGCATCAAGTTGCGATGCAAAATTCGCTGCAATGTTGGGCTCGCCCTTCCGCACCTTCGGCGGCCGGGCGTTCGTGTCTCAACAGTGGGCGCCGCCTCACGGCGTTTTGAACAGATGAACTTCACCCCGGGTCGCGTCATCGCCGCGATCGCCGTGCTCGTTGCTGGCGGCGGCTATTACTATTGGCAGCACCGCGATACCAACACACTGCCGGCAGGCTTCGCCCGCGGCAACGGCCGCATCGAGGCGGTCGAGATCGACATCGCGACCAAGACGCCGGGCCGGATTCGCGAGATCCTGGTCAACGAAGGCGACTTCGTGCGCGCGGGCCAGGTCCTGGCGCGCATGGACACCGAGCAATTGCAGGCCCAGCGCCGCCAGGCCGAGGCGCAGCTCAAGCGCGCGACGATCAATGTCGAGACCGCGAAGAGCCTGGTGAACCAGCGCGAAGCCGAACGCAAGGCCGCCGAGGCCGTGGTCGACCAGCGCATCGCTCAGCTCGACACCACGAGCCGCAAGCTCGATCGTTCCGAGCAACTGATCAGAACCAGTGCGGTATCGCAGCAGGTGCTGGACGACGACCGCTCCGCCAACGCCACGGCCAAGGCGGCGCTCGCCGCGTCCCACGCTCAGGTCGCCGCATCCGAGGCTGCGATCAGCTCCTCCCGCGCCATGGTGATCGACGCCGGCGCCTCGGTCGACGCCGCGAAGGCCGCGATCGAGAGCATCAATGCCGACCTCAACGACAGCGTGCTGAAGGCGCCGCGCGACGGCCGCGTGCAGTATCGCGTGTCGCAGCCCGGCGAGGTGCTCGCCGCCGGCGGCCGCGTCCTCAACATGGTCGATCTCGGCGACGTCTACATGACGTTCTTCCTGCCGACGGCCGATGCCGGGCGCGTCGCGATGGGCGCCGAGGTTCGCCTCGTGCTCGACGCCATCCCGCAATACGTGATCCCCGCCAAGGCCACCTTCGTCGCCGACGTCGCACAGTTCACGCCCAAGACCGTCGAGACCGAGGAGGAACGCCAGAAGCTGATGTTCCGCATCAAGGCGCATATCGCGCCGGAGCTGCTGCGCCAGCACATCGAGCATGTGAAGACCGGCCTGCCCGGCATGGCCTATGTGCAGCTCGATCCGGCCGCGCAATGGCCCGGCAATCTCAACATCAAGCTGACGAGATGAGCACGACGGCCGCAGCCGAGCTGCCTGCCGGGCGCGGCAGCGTGGTGCATCTCGAAGGCGTGGGCCTGAGCTATGGCAAGGCCCGGGCGCTCGATGCCATCACGCTCGACCTGCCGTCCGGCTGCATGGTCGGACTGATCGGCCCCGACGGCGTCGGCAAATCGAGCCTGCTGTCGCTGATCGCCAGCGCTCGCGCGATCCAGCAGGGGCGCATCAACGTCCTCGGCGGCGATATGGCGAGTTCGCGCCATCGCCGCAACGTGTGCCCCGACATCGCCTACATGCCGCAGGGCCTCGGTAAGAATCTGTATCCGACGCTGTCGGTGTTCGAGAACATCGACTTCTTCGGCCGCCTGTTCGGACATGACAAGGCCGAGCGGCACCGGCGGATCGCCGGCCTGCTGCGCGACACCGGGCTCACGGCTTTCGCCGACCGGCCGGCGGCAAAACTCTCCGGCGGCATGAAGCAGAAGGTCGGCCTGTGCTGCGCGCTGATCCACGATCCCGAGCTCTTGATCCTGGACGAGCCGACCACCGGCGTCGATCCGCTGTCGCGCCGCCAGTTCTGGGAATTAATCAGCTCGATCCGCGACAGCCGGCCCGGCATGAGCGTGATCGTATCGACCGCCTACATGGAAGAGGCCGCGCAGTTCGATGTCCTGATCGCGATGAATGCCGGCCGCGTGCTGGCGACCGGAACGCCTGCCGAGCTCAAGCGGCAGACCGGAGCGGATACGCTCGATGACGCCTTCATTCGTCTTTTGCCTGAGGCGGATCGCAGCAACTACACCAATGTCGTCATCCCGCCGCGCGCCGAGGACCAGGACGAGATCGCGATCGAGGCCGACCACCTGACCCGACGGTTCAACGGCTTCGTCGCCGTCGACGACGTCAGCTTCCGCATCAGGAAGGGCGAGATCTTCGGCTTCCTCGGCTCGAACGGGTGCGGCAAGACCACGACCATGAAGATGCTCACCGGCCTCCTGCCCGTAAGCGAAGGCACCGCGCGGCTGTTCGGCAAGACCATCGATGCCGGCGACATGTCGGTGCGGCGGCGCATCGGCTACATGTCGCAGGGCTTTTCGCTCTATTCGGAGCTCACGGTCGCGCAAAATCTCGACCTGCATGCGCGGCTGTTCGGGCTGCCGGCGGACACCGTCGCCGCGCGCATCAAAGAGATGATCGGCCGGTTCGACCTCGCCGACGTCGCCGACGCCCTGCCCGATGCGTTGCCGCTCGGACTGCGGCAGCGATTGTCGCTGGCGGTGGCCATGATCCATGCGCCCGACATCCTCATCCTCGACGAGCCAACCTCCGGCGTGGACCCGGTCGCCCGCGACCGCTTCTGGCAGATCCTCGCCGAGCTCTCCCGCAAGGACAACGTCACCATCTTCGTCTCGACCCATTTCATGAACGAGGCCGAGCGCTGCGACCGGGTCTCGCTGATGCATGCGGGCAAGGTGCTGACGTCGGACACCCCCGCCGCGATCGTGGCCGCGCGCGGCACCGCGACGCTGGAGCAGGCCTTCATCGCCTGCCTGGAGGAGGCGATCGCGGATACGGCGGAGCCGGCCGGCCAGCCTGCGATCGCATCGCCCCTACCGGCCGCGACAGCGGAGCCGCCGCGCAAGCGCGGTGCGACGTTCAATCCGACGCGCATGCTCGCCTATTCCCGGCGCGAGGCACTCGAACTGCGGCGCGACCCGATCCGCGCCACGCTCGCAATCCTCGGCAGCGTGCTGCTGCTGTTCGTGCTGGGCTATGGCATCAGCATGGACGTCGAGAACCTGACCTTCGCCGTGCTCGACCGCGACGACAGCGCGATCAGCCGCGACTACAGCCTCCAGATCGCGGGCTCGCGCTATTTTACCGAAAAATCCCCTATCACCGATTACGCCGATCTCGACCGCCGCATGCGCGCCGGCGAGATCGGGCTCGCCATCGAGCTGCCGGCGGGCTTCGGCCGCGACGTCAGCCGCGGCCGCCATGTCGAGATCGGCGCCTGGGTCGACGGCGCCAATCCGACCAGGGCCGAAACGCTGCGCTCCTATGCCCAGGCGATCCACGCCACCTGGCTCGCGCAGAAGGGCCGCGAGCTCTATGGCGAGGCGGCAATCGCCGGCTCCTATCAGCTCCAGCTGCGCTATCGCTACAATCCCGATGTCATCAGCGTCGTCGCCATGGCGCCGGGCATTATTCCGCTGCTGCTGGTGATGATCCCGGCGGTGCTCGCGGCGCTCGCCGTCGTGCGCGAGAAGGAGCTCGGCTCGATCGTCAATTTCTACGTGACGCCGGTGACGCGGCTGGAATTCCTGCTCGGCACGCAGCTGCCCTATGTCGTGCTGGCGTTCGGAAACTTCCTCCTCCTGGTCGGCTTTGCCCTCGTCGTCTTCCGCGTGCCCTTCACTGGGAGCTTTCCGACCTACGCGCTCGCCGCGCTGCTTTACGTCACGGCGACGACCGGCATGGGGCTGGTGATCTCGGCCTTCATGAACAGCCAGATCGCGGCCCTGTTCGGCACGGTGCTGATCACGCTGATTCCGGCCATCCAGTATTCCGGGCTGATCGACCCGGTGTCGTCGCTGCAGGGGGCCGGCGCGCTGATTGGACGGCTCTATCCCGCCACCTATTTCGTCACGATCTCGCGCGGCACCTTCTCCAAGGGCCTGGCGTTCGACACCCTCCACAACGATCTCCTGGCGCTCGCAGTCATGGTGCCCGTCCTGGTGATCGCCGGCGCGATGCTGCTGAAGAAACAGGCCCGCTGACCATGCGCTTCGACAACGTATTCCAGCTCGGCATCAAGGAATTGCGCGGCCTGGTGCGTGACCCCACGCTGCTCGTGCTCATCGTCTATTCCTTCACGCTGGCGGTTTATGCCGGCGCAAAGGCGCTGCCGGAAACGTTGAACCGCGCCGCGATCGCGGTCGTCGACGAGGACCATTCGCCGATCTCGACGCGCATCGAGATGGCGTTCACCGCGCCCTATTTCTCCGCGCCGCGCCTGATCTCGCAATATGAGATGGACCGGAGGATGGACGCCGGCCTCGACACTTTCGCACTCGACATCCCGCCCGACTTCCAACGCGACCTGCTGGCGCGCAAATCGCCCACGATCCAGCTCAACGTCGATGCGACACGCATCTCGCAGGCGTTCAACGGCGGCGGCTATGTCGAGCAGATCGTCAGCGCGGAAGTCGCAGAGTTTTTGGCGCATACGCGCGATGCCCAGGCCGCGCCGATCGAGCTGGCGCTGCGGGCGCGGTTCAATCCGGAGCTGAAGAAATCCTGGTTCGGCGCCATCGACCACGTGATCACCTCGATCACGATGCTCTCGATCATCCTGACGGGGGCGGCGCTGATCCGCGAGCGCGAGCACGGCACCATCGAGCACCTCCTGGTGATGCCGGTCACGCCGCTGGAGATCATGGTGAGCAAGGTCTGGTCGATGGGGGCCGTGGTGCTGGTCGCCTCTGGGCTGTCGATCGCATTCGTCGTCAAGGGATGGCTGGAGGTGACGATCGACGGTTCGCTGGCGCTGTTCCTCGTCGGCGCCGCGCTGCAGCTGTTTGCCACCACCAGCATGGGCATCTTCCTCGCCACCGTCGCCGGCTCGATGCCGCAGTTCGGGCTGCTGCTGATCATGATCCTGCTGCCGCTGCAGACCCTGTCGGGCAGCATGACGCCGCGGGAGAGCATGCCGCAATTCGTCCAGGACATCATGCTGGCCGCGCCCAACACGCATTTCGTGATGCTCGCCCAGGCGATCCTGTTCCGCGGCGCGGGCCTGGAGGCGGTGTGGCCGCAGCTGGTCGCGCTCGCCGTGATCGGCGGCATCTTCTTCCTGATCGCGCTGCGGCGGTTCCGCGCATTCCTGGCTTAGCGCGCGACTCTACAGCTTGTGCCCCTTCTGGCGCAGCGCCTCGATCAGGCGCTGCTTCAGTTCGTCGGCGGCCTTCTGGCTGACGTCCTGGCCGATTTGCGCACTCGCCTGCGCCAGCGCATCCGACTTCTCCAAAAACTTCTTCCCGGCCGGCTGGGCATAGAACGCCTCGATCTGGCGCAGCTCGTCCACCGTGAAGCTCTGGGCATAGAACGCCGCGATCTGCTCGATCATGGACGCTACGAACGGAGTATAGATCTCTGAGCCGGGTGCCGTCACCGCATCGTAGTCGCGCTCGATCTCCGGCCTGTCCTGCGCGACCACGGGCCGAAGCTTGAGCAGGAGCTGCGGCAGCAATGCGCGGTACTGATCGGCGATCTTCAAGGTGACGACGAGCTTGCGTGCCGCGCTCATCGCCTCCGGCGACGGCGCCTGTGCCGATGCACCGCAGGCGAGAAACAGGAGAGTGCCGGCGATCGTCAACAAACGTTTGGACATTGGGCTCTCCCGGAAATGCGGACGATGCTTCAGCGGCTCGCGGGAGCCGCGCCGGCGGTCGCGGCCTGCGCGCTCTCGACCATCTCCGGCTCCTCGACCTCCGTCACCTTCACGAACAGGTTAGGCACGCGCTCGGCGCGGTTGAGCAGCCAGGCCGCGCCGACCATGATGACGATGCCGACGATGGAGACGGCGAACTGCTCCCAGACGCCCTTGGTGTATTGCGTCAGGATCCAGTGCGCCGAGAACGACAGGAACACACCGAGACAGAAGATCGGCAGCGAATGCTGGCCGCAGAGGATCACGGGGCGCAGCCAGACCCCATGCAGCGCGCGCCATTTGCGCGAGAGGAAGTGGGTGACCCAGATTGCCAATGCCAGGAAATGCGTGAAGCGCAGCATGTCGAGGTCGGTCTTGTCGATCGGGTAGATCGCCTTGATCATCCATTTCGGGATCAGCGCCTCGAGCGCGGGAACGTGCCAGGTCATCACGATCAGCAGTGCGAACACCAGCCAGGCCGCGGCCAGACCCATCGCCGCCCTCGACCACACCCATCTGGCGACCTTGTCGATCTGGCCGACGCCGCACCAGGCCGCGAACACGAACATCAACTGCCAGCAGAACGGATTGAAGTACCAGGTCGTGCCGGGCGGGTAGGAGGCGATGTTCCAGTTGAACCAGCGCGCCAGCACGTAGAGCACGACCGAGGCGGCGAGCGTCAGGTTCGGCCGGCGCACCAGGCACCAGACGATGAAAGGTGAGGCAAGCACCAGCGTGATGTAGAGCGGCAGCACGTCGAGATTGACCGGCTTGTATTTCAGCACGATCGCCTGCCCGATCAGCTCGTCCGGATGCGCCAGGAAGTTGAACACGTTGAACTCATGCTGGTACATCGGATTGTCGAAGCGGCGCGCGGTGCGGGCGATCTGCGCGGTGAACAGAAGGAACAGCATGATGTGCGCGACATACAGCTCGGCCGCACGCCGCCACAGCCGCTTCATCGCGGCGAGAAACCAGCCGCCGGCGACGATCGGGCCGTAGATCCAGCCGACCAGATAGCCGGAGATGAAGACGAAGAATTCGGCCGCATCGCTGAAGCCGTAATTGCGTAGCGTCATCCAGGCCACGACGTCGTGCGGGATGTGGTCGAGGAAGATCATCCATAGGCCGATGCCGCGGAAGAGATCGAGCCTGAGGTCGCGCTCGACCGGCGCCAACAAAGCTGACTGGTCCCGTGTGATCATGGCCCCGCCTCATCCGGTAGGCGTCGCGCCATGGCGGCGCCGGCAAAATGCGATGCTAAAAAATCGAGATCAAAAGTCACCTGGCCCTGCGGCTAGTCACCGACGGTAGCCCACCTTGGCGTCGGTGCAAGGGGTTCGTCACTGCGGTGAGCGAGGCTGCCTCTCGCAGCCGTCTGGAGGCGGCGCCCAACCAATTATGTCGAAAACAACCCCATGCACAGTAGCTAACCCTTTGTACTGCCTACGAGATTCGTTCGGCATTTTGGGCCGGCGGTTTGGTGAGGCGCAGACCTTGCCGGGCGCGGCGTCAGATCAGCTCGCTGCCCTGGGCGAGCACCTCGGTCAGCATCGCCTCGGCCTTGCGCTGGAGCGGCCCCGCGCCGCTTTCGGAGGCGATCGCGATGGCGGCGCGCAGCGCGGTAAGGATGGCCGCCCTGCTCTCGGTACTCGAGGCGGGCGTCACAACGGCTTCGCCGAACAGGGCCTCGGCCTCGAGGCCCGAAAACCCCTGCTGGCGGGCGGTGTTGCGCGCCTCGCGCAGCATGTTCTGCGCGGCCCTGACATCGCCGAGGCGGCAGGTCGCGAGCGCAAGGTAGATCGAGCTGCGCAGCACCGCCGAGGTGTAGCCGACCGCCTTGGCCTCCTCGCGCGCCTCGGTCAGCATGCCGCGCGCCCGGTCGAACAGCCCCTGCTCCAGATAGGCCATGCCGAGGTGGCAGGCGAGCACCGGCACGAACAGGCGGATGCCGTGCTTCTGCGCCAGCACAAACCCGTCTTCGAGAATGGCGGCGGCCGCCGCCGGGTCGCCCCGGCCGAGCATCAGGCAGCCGCCGCTATAGGCGGCGGCGACGCGGTCGTAGGGACGTCCGGTCTCCTCCGCGATCGCAGCCGCTTGTTGCTGAAGCTGCTCGGCGGTGTCGAGCTCGCCCATGACGGTGTGAGTGATGGCGTTCATCATGCAGCAGAGGAGGAGCAAGGATCGTGGAGTCGTGCCGATCGGGGCACTCGATGCCGAGCCCACGAGACCGGCACGTGCCGCGGCCAGCATCTTCTCGGCGCTATGATAGCGGCCGCAGAGAAAATAGGCCTGCCCAAGACCATATTGTGCGAGATTACGCCAGCCGGGATTGCCTGAGCTTTCCGCCAGACGCACGACCTCTTCCCCGATCGCGACAGCTTCGACCGGCGTTCCGTAGAAGTTCTGCGCGCCTGCTCTCACGGTCATGGCCGCGATCTTGCGCCCGATGTCGTCGATTGCATCGGCGCGCCGTTCGGCTTCGCGTCCCAGATCCAGGGCTTCGGCGACGCGCCCCGATCCGGCAAAGGCCAAACGCGCCTCCATCCGGAGATCGATAGCGTCTGCTTCTCGCGCTTGCGTCACCGGGGTCTTGTCGAGAGACCCCATCGCGATCTCGAAATAGTCGACCGCGTCGGCATAGGCTGAGCGCACCAGACATTTTCGAGCGGCGCTTCTGCCATGGTGAAACGCCTTCTGCCAATCCTTCGCCCTCGTCGCGTGATAGCAGAGCGCGTCCGGCCCGTCGTTCGATGCCTCGTCGTCCTCGAGCGCTGCGAGGATGCTGGCATGGATGCTTTCGCGCACCTTTTCGACCATGGAATCGTAGGTCACCTGCCGGACCATCTCGTGCCGAAATTCGAGCGAGTCCTCCAACTCGCTATCGATCCTGACGAGCAGTTCGGCCCGGTCGAGCGCGGTGAGGCAATCCTGCAGCACGCCTTCCGGCAAGGCCGCGATCTTCCGAAGCAGGGCCTGATTTGTCCGGGGGCCAAACGCCGCGGCGATCTGCAGGAGCGACCGTTCCTGTCGTGACACGCGATCGAGCCGCGCCGCGATCACACCTTGAATGCTGGTGGGAATGCCGAGCTCTTCCACGGGACGCGCAAGAGACAGGTCGCCCCACTGACCGAGGAGTAAGCCGCTATCCTTCAGACTGCGGCAGACTTCCTCGATGAACAGCGGGACGTTTGCGGTGTGGGAGATGATCCGGTTCTTCAGGTCCGCGTTGGTGGTGGCGGGGCCGAGCATTTCCGCGAGCATGGCCAGGCCCGAATCGTCGTCGAGGGGCCGCATGGCCACGATCTCTGCGTGACAGCGCGCAATCCACACCGGCATCCCGTTGGGCCGCGTGGTCAGCAGCACGAGCAAATCGGGACATTGCAGCGCGGAGAGAGTGGCCATGACCGTATCGCTGGCCCGATCGATCCAATGCAGGTCTTCGATCAGAAGGATCGTGCGCTGACGACGGGCGATGCTCTCGACGATCGCGCAGCTCGCATCTGAAATCGCGCGACCGCGCGCGTGCGGCTCCAGTTCGTCCCATTGCGGATCGGAGATCGGCAGGTCCAGGACCGCGTCGATGGCTCGCTGCTGCACGGCCGGCAACGCCCCTCTGGGATCATCCGCCCTGACCTGATCCCTTGCGGCCAAGTCGAAGATCGACAGCAACAATCGCTTGAGGGCGCTGTACGGCGCGCCCTGGAGATTCGGGCTGCACTCGGCATCGATCAGCCGCCAGCCGCTGGCGCGAAGATCCTGCGCGAACTCGTGCGCAAGCCGCGACTTTCCGATGCCGGCGTCACCCATGAGCAGAACGGTCTGGCGGCTAGCGCTGACCCTTTCGGCCGCACGCCACAGCAAGGCCCGCTCCGTCGTGCGGTCGACAAATCGGGAAACACTGCGCGCACGCCGGACCCGCCAGCTCGAAAGATCGCTCGCGCCCATGACCCGGTACACGGGCATCGGCTCGCCGAAACCGCGGAGCGTCTTGCGACCCAGGAATTCGAAGCGGACATGCCCGTCCGCCAGCTTCTGACAGGCCTCAGAGACGTAGACCTGGTTCGCCTCGGCCGCCGCTTCCAGCCGCGCGGCCAGATGCTGGGCGGCCCCGCCGATCTCATAAACCTTGGAAAATTCGCTGGCGACCATGTAGGCGACCACATGCCCCGAGTGGAGCCCGACCCGGACCTGAAGACCGGGATCGCCCAGGCTGCCAACACGCCGAACGAGCTCGATGGCTGCGTGGCAGGCGAGCGGCGCGTGGTTGTCGTCGGCGATCGGGGCACCGAACACCGCGGCCAGCCCGTCCCCGAGCTCCTTGCTGACGATGCCGCCAAACTGGCGCACCGCGCCTCTCATCGCCGCGAGAGCCGGCTCAAGGCGCGACACCGCCGCCTCCGGCTCCAGCTCGGCAACAAGTCCAGTGGAATCGACGACGTCGGCGCGCAAAATGGTCACGAACCGCCGTTCGCTGTCGGGCTCAGCGCGCTCGCGGACTGCCGCTCCGCATTTGGAGCACCAGCTATCGCCCGGACCGATCGCCGACTGACACGCGAAGCAATGCATTCCAGCGCCTTCAAACGACTGCCTCAGCAGTCTTCGCTACCCGCGCCCGCGAGACCTTCAGCTTACATTACCAATAGAGGACTACATGGCAATTAGGCTTGCGGGATACGCGACCTTACCGGATGGTAGCTCGCTGGACGAAGTGCAGTCGTGGATGGTAGCGTGCCTGCACACAACAAATTGTGTGATCGGCCGCCGCGTGACGCGAAGTTGCGGCCAGACGCTACGGTTTTTGACAAACAGACATATCGAGGAAAGAGGCGATGGCCGGACTGGTATATAGCGGCAAGGCATTTCGAGACTTGATGAACGCCAATTACTATCCCCTCGCGAACATGAAAAAGAGCGTCGCCAAGCTCAAGGCATCCGATGACATCGACCTGCCGACCCTGGAATACGGCCAATACCATTTGATCTTGAACCCGCCGTCGATATGGCCGCAGGGCAGCGCCAAGTACTGGCACAAGGAGAAGGGCCGGGCTCGGGTCGACCTGAGCACCCAGCCGAACACGGTCCCGCTCTCCAAGGACGAGCCCGGCGTCATCCCGCTGACACGATGTGACCTGCTCGATGC
The DNA here is from genome assembly GCF_900114915.1 of Bradyrhizobium sp. Rc3b. GTDB lineage: Bacteria > Pseudomonadota > Alphaproteobacteria > Rhizobiales > Xanthobacteraceae > Bradyrhizobium. The sequence goes on along the minus strand of NZ_FOUS01000004.1, from coordinate 183,301 downwards.
CTGCGTGCGGAAATGCTTCAACTCGGAGCCGCCGATCCCGATGAAGACGAAGATCATCAGCCACGCGGCAAGCGATGCCTATGCCCATCGGCACGAGATCCGGTTGGAGTGGGAATACAAGAAGGGCTCGGACAAGCCGACGCTGCTGAATCTGACGATGGTCTGTCCGCACAGGTCTTGATCTGCAGACGCAACCGGCTTCGATCGTCGCCCGCGCACTTGAGGTGCGCGGGCGTTTTGTTTGCCGGGGCCGCGCGCGGGTCGCGCCCGTCCCGCGCGCGGGTCGCCGTCTCAAGGGAGCGACCGCGCCGGTTCGAGAGGAGCGGCCGATGCCCGTTGGACTCTTGGAGGTCGAAGGCACCATCGTGGTCGGCCAGTTTTGGCCGGAGGGGCGGTCGGATGCCGACAGCACCAAGATCGTGGCGAGCATCGCGCCGGATGCGAGCGAGCCATCTTCGCAGGTTGCGAACGCGCAACTAGCTATCGCTCCTGAAGAACCGATTCAGCTCAAGGGCCGTCTGCTGCGGAATATCCTCCGGAAAGAAATGTCCTCCATCGAGCGGCTTTCCTTGCACGTCATCGGCCCAGGTCCGCCATAGCCCTAAGGGGCCGCCCTCGCTCGCATACCAGGAATTCAACGGGCCGCGGCGGCTCCAGAGGATCAGGACAGGGCAATCAATCCGGCGGCCGGAATTGCGATCCGCCAGATCGTGCTCATGATCGATCGTCGCCGCCGCTCGATATTCCTCGCAGATCGCGTGAACATGCGCCTCATCGCGCAACGCCTCGACATAGGACGTCCGGACGGCCTGACTGAAACTGTCTGCTCGCGACCCCCAGCCATGGAGCGCATTGTCGATGACGGCATCGGGAGCCGCGGACAATAGCCGCTCAGGGAGAGGTTCAGGCTGCGCGAGCAACGACCAGGGCCAATAGCCGACCGCCAGTTCCTTGTCGGCACGCTCCCAGGCATCGGCGATCGGAACGACGTCGAGGACGGCGAGCCGCTCCACGCGGTCGCCATGGTCGAGCGCGAGCCGGTAAGCGACACGGCCACCGCGATCATGGCCCGCAACCGAGAAGCGATCGAAGCCAAGCTTCGTCATGACGGACACCATGTCCTTTGCCATCGCCCGTTTCGAATATGGCGCGTGGTCCGGGCTGGAGGGCGGACAAGCGCTGCGACCATATCCGCGAAGATCGGCGCAGATTACGGTGAAGTCTTGCGCGAGCAACGGCGCAACGTCTCGCCACATCAGATGCGTCTGGGGAAATCCGTGCAGCAGGAGAATTGCCGGTCCCGAACCGGCCCGACGGATGAAAATCCGCGCTTCCTCCGCCTGAACATCGGCGGCCTCGAAATCCTCGAACTTCATTGGACCAGCCCTTCCGAGCGACGGCGAACCAAGCAAGTCCGCAATTGCATATCGACGCCCGGATCCAAATTGGGTTCCGGCCGTAACGGCGTGTCGTTCGGGCTATGTCAAATAAGTGAGCGTAGGTGTCGGAACGAGGGGCCGCCGGACGTCTTCACGGAGAGGCCCCAACCAGAGGTCACGCCATGAATAGTTCCATACTGAAGCCTGCTTCCGAGCTCGCTCGCACGAACAAAGCTCATTTTCCCAACGAAAGCGCCGACTACCGCCGCACCCGCCAAAGCCTCCTGGCCGAGGAGATCGAACTGCGTCGTCATATCGAGCGTGTCGCTGAACTGCGCCGGTCCCTGCCGCCCGGGGGCGAGGTGAAGAAGGACTACGTGTTCGAAGGCGAGAACGGCAAAGCGAGTTTCGCCGATTTGTTTGACGGCAAGCAGACGCTCGCGATCTACAGCTACATGTTCGGGCCGCAGCGGCAGACGCCCTGCCCGATGTGCACCTCATTCATGAGCACGTGGGAACATAAATTGCCCGACATCGAGCAGCGTATCGCCTTCGTCTTCATCGCGCGATCGCCGATCGCGCGGTTGATCGAGGCAAAGAAGGCGCGCGGCTGGACACGACACAAGATCTTCTCCGACCTCTCCGGCGATTACACGCGCGACTACGTCAGCGCCGAGGACGCCGACGTGCCCGGCTACAGCGTGTTCACGCAGCGCAACGGCACGATCCGGCATTTCTGGTCCGGCGAGATGGGTGCCACGATGGCTGACCCCCAACAGGATCCCCGCGGCGCGCCCGACTTCGATCCGCTCTGGACCATCTTAGACACCACGCCAGAGGGGCGCGGTACCGACTGGTATCCAAAGCTCGCTTACTGAAGGCTTCTGTTGTCATTGATCATGCGTGCTCGCGGCTTCGCGGGCATGTCGCAATTGTTCATGGCAGTCGGCGGCCTCGGCCGTGCACGATCGCTCGATGCGGATTGACCTCGATCGCTGGCGCCCCCTTGCGCGGGGCGCGGCCATCACCAAGAGTACCGCAGCGCCACTGTGCCGGCGTAGAGGTCCGAGCGCTTGGCAAATTCACCATCGAATTTGGCAAGCAGTTTCCAGTTCTGGTTCAGGTACCAATCGGCGCCAATCGAGGCGAGGCCGGAATCGTGCGGAATCGGTGCGCCGAACACGGTGAAGTTCGAGAGCGGCAACGCCTGAAACGCTGCATTGAGCCAAGGCGTATCGACGAAATCGTGTGCCCAGGCCAGTCGCGCGCGCACGATCAGCGGCGTGCCACCGAGCAGTGTCGGATGATCAAAACGGGCACCGAGCTCGGTTCGGACATCGGTGGCTTGCTTGGCTGCGTAGGTCAGGCCGAAGCCCAGATTATTCACGTCGGTCTCGCTGTAGGCGCCGGAGCGAAATGCCTGCGCCTGCGCCGCCGCATAGGGCGTGATCCCGAAGTTGGGCGTCACGGCAAGACGGTAACCTCCTTCGATGCGCGCGCCAATGCTCTGGCCGGTGAAGGTCGCGCGCAGATTGCCGCCGAGCGCGGTTCGGTCGGTCGTGAACCAGTGATTGGCAAAAGCGATCGACTCGGCGATGTAGGCCGGACCGATCACCGTCCTCGCATAAGCGCCGATTTGCGCGGACTCGCTGCGGCCGCTGCCGAGGCTGTTCGACAATCCCCAATTGGTGCCGCCGCCGGCCGCAGCCAGGCCGATCACCGTCGAGGGCGAGAGGCGATAATCGATACCGCCGGCGACCCCATAGGTGCTGAGCCTGGTGTCGGTCGAACCGATCACGGGATCGCCGCTGGTCTTGCCGCTGCCGCCGAACGCAGCATTCCACAGGCTCCAGCGCTGCGCGAAGCTTGCAGGTGGCGGCGCCTTGAACACCGATGCGTAGGCCTGCGCCAAGTCCGGCGGCAGGTTGGCCTGCTCCTCCGGCGCAAAGCCGGTGACACCACCGCCCGTGGCGGCGCCGAAATGGCCGTCGACAAAGGGGTTGAGCATTAAATTGAGAAACTGGTCCATGAAGCGGAAGGAGGCGCGCTGCGCCCCTGTCGCCGCTTCGCCGTCAAGGGACGTGAATGCGGCACGCGCCTGCACAGCGGAAAGGCCCACAAGGGCGTTGAAGAGCGGTCCGCTGAAGCCATTGGCGTTGCCCGCCGCGTTCAGCGCGGACGCGACGTTGAACTGATTGACCGTCTGCGTGACCGTCGTGAAGTCCACATTACCGCCAGCGCCATTGCCCGTGATGTTCAGGTAGACGTGCGTCGCATCGTACGACAGCGATTCCTGCAAGAAGGCTGACGTCGATGACGCGGAGAACGAGGCAAACGTGCCGCTGATCGCGCTCGCCGTGATGATGGTGTGCTGGCCGAGAGGACTGCCCGAACCGCCGGAGATCGTCGCCGACACTGTTGCGCCCGACACCGTCGCTACGCCGGTTGCGGTGATGGAATCGTTGGCCGCGCCACTGAGGCGGATGGTGTAGGCCGAACCTGGCGCCAGGAACATCGGACCGTTGACGTTCAGCGTTGCGCCAACCGTCGAGCCGGGCAGCGCCGGCATCAGCGAACCAGCCTGCAATTGGATTCCGCCGGTGATGGCGCCGCCCGGACTGATGGCATTGGAGCCACCGGTTAGCTCGATCGCAAATTGCCTGACCGTTCCGCCGCCGTCGAGACCGCCGCTGATCGTGCCGCTGTTGGTGATCGTGAGGCCGGAGCCAATGACGCCGGCACCGCCCGCGCCTGCAGTGCCGGAAGGGTCGGGAGCGCCACTATTGCCACCGACGATCTGGCCGGCGTTGATCAGGGTTGCGCCCGAAGCGGCAAACTGAACAGCGGCACCACCTGCGCCGCTCATTCCGACAGCGACGCCCGCTCCGCCGGTTCCGCCGGCCACTGATCCAGTATTTTTGAATATCGAATCTGCTCCTTGAAACAGGACGCCCGTTCCGCCTGTGCCGCCGGCACCGGGGAGTCCCACTCGAATGTCACTTGTCCCGCTGAGGCCGCCGTTGCCCCCACCACCCGCTCCCCCCAAGAGTCCTCCAGCACCACCGGCTCCGGCAATCACCGAGCCTGAGTTGATGAAGGTGACGGCGGAACCGGTAAAGACCGCACCGGCCCCGCCAGTTCCTCCGTTCCCGCCGTTTCCACCAGTTCCGAACACAAGATATGTGCCGGTTGTCCCATCGGTCGTTTCCAATCCCGACCCGAATCCGCCGTTTCCGCCTGCGCCACCGGCGCCGCCTGTGGCAATCGCCGTATTGACCACGGTGATATTGAACCCGGTCACTTCAAAAGCGGCGCGACCACTGCCGCCGCTACCGCCGTTGCCGCCAGTTCCGATCGCAGCCGCATGTCCTCCCGCGCCGGTGGCCGCCGCGACAGCGATCCCGTCGCCGCCGGTCCCGCCCGCGCCGCCGGCTCCGCCGATGCTGTTGGCATTGAAGGTAAAGGACCCGGCTTGCAGGTTTCCGATCCCGCCATCGCCGCCGTTTCCGCCGTAGCCACCAGCGGCGCGCGCAATGACAGAATCCCCCGCGCCATTCGACGACGCATTTACTTCTCCTGCGCCGCCCGCCCCGCCCGCACCTCCCGAACCGCCGGTGCCGAGGCCAGAGCCGCCGCCGCCGCCACCACCACCTCCCGACCCGCGGGAAGCAAAGTTTCCAGCAGGGGCGTTGAGTACAGAATCTATAGGATTACCTCCGTTGCCGCCGTTGCCGCCGATGACGCCGCCGCTGAACCCACCGCCGCCTCCGCCGCCCCCGCTGCCGCTACCGTTGCCGCCATTTGCCCCGTTTAGAGAGCCGGCCGTTCCGCCCGCGCCACCCGCGCCGGCACTAAAACCCCCGCCTGTGCCTCCGCTTCCACCTCCGCCCGCACCACCACCTCCTCCACTGCCCGCATCGGTAGCGGAATCGATAGCGGCCGTACCATCACCTCCCGCTGCGCCAGCATCACCGATACCGCCGGCGCCGCCTACGGCCAGGCCGGTCGCACCGCCGGTTCCGCCATCGGCATGGGCCGCCGTCGTGAGACCGCTTGCCAGGAGCAAGCCGAGAGCCGCGCCGGCCAGCAATGCGTTTCGCCTGCGCTCGAACAACGTGCTGAAATTCATGACCCCCTCCGAGGGAAACGCATTGGCGTCCCATTCCCTGCTGTCAGCGCGGCGTGCTGCGCTGCCGACAAACCCGTAACCAGCGGCGCGCTCGGCGTTGAATCGAGCGCTCGGGACAATCTGGCATGGTTGGCGCGCGTGGGCTGTCGTCGAGGCGCAACAACGCTTTCCGCACGCTTGATCTAAGGCGCGGCAGGCTTTGCAAATTGCGAGTCAGCGAGGGACGGGCGGCGCCGTTTCAACAGCATTGCAACGCATGAGACGAGGATGTCCACGCTTGTGCACGCGCGTCGCATGAGGAGTCGGGCGTTCGGCGCGATGGCTGGTCGTTGATCTATTGCGAACTCGCTCTTTTCTTTTTGCGAACACTTCCCCGCGCCAGCGCCGAAAAAAGCAGCATAACACCGTCGCTATGCACGTTGCCGTACTTAAGCCGAATGGTTACGGTTGCCGAAATTTCCCGGTGCCAATCGCCATGCATGTCGATGACATTGACCCAAAGCCGACGCGGTTTACGACGGACGAGCTTCCCGAACGTGACAGGCTGACCCGCTGGCGGGAGGAGTTCGGCAGGACCATCGTCAGTGTCGATATTGCGCCGTTGGCGCCGGAGGTCCCGTTCCGCGCCGAGGCCATGTTGCAGAGATTGCCGGGCGTGCGAATGGCGCTGTGCGACGGCACAGCGGCGGCGCTCGAGCGGACGCGCGCGCAGGCGGCGGCCAGTGACGACTCCGTCGGAATGATCGTCAATCTCGGTACGTCGGCACTGGCGTTTCAGCGTGGTACCGAGGTGACGCTGAACCTCGGCGACGCGGTACTCGTACGTCCGGACGAGCCCGGCCGGCTGTGCGGGACAACTCACCTCGCGCTGCTCTTTCCGCGAACGCCGCTCGCCGAGCGCCTGCATGATGTGAGCAGCGTTTTCATGAAGCCGGTGTCCGGCCGCCAGCAGGCGCTGCAGCTGTTTCTGCGCTACCTCCGGATGATCCAGGCCGATATGGAGCCGACCGATCCTGCCTTGCAGCAGGTGATCGTCAATCACATCCACGACCTTGCCGCGCTCGCCATCGGCGCGAACCGCGGCACGCTCGAGCAAGGCAAGGGCGCCGTTGCCGCGGCGCGACTTGCATCGGCCATCGAGCATATCGGCAAGCACTTCGCCGATCCTGCGCTTTCGGTCGCAAGCGTCGCGCGCCAACAGGACATTTCGCCGCGCTACCTGCAGGAATTGCTCGAGCAGTCCGGCGCATCATTCGTCGCGCGCGTCAACGAGCTGCGGTTGAAGCGCGCCTTCGCGCTGCTCACACGGTTTCCGAACCGGCCCATCGCCGAGATCGCCGCGCAAGTCGGATTCTCCAGCGTGTCGCATTTCAACCGCCTGTTCCGGCTTCGGTTCGGCGACAGTCCGAGCGGAGTGCGCAGCCGGGACTAAAGCGCGATGAGCCTGGAATGAATCGTCATTGCGCTGACGGCCCGAGACAGTTCGACGATCCGTCGCCCAAAACAAAAATGGCCCGCTTTTCGCGGGCCATTTTCGTATCGGATCCGGTGAAATCCGAATTTGGTTGCGGGGATAGGATTTGAACCTATGACCTTCAGGTTATGAGCCTGACGAGCTACCGGGCTGCTCCACCCCGCGTTAAACACTTGCTTTGCCTTCAGTTGGATCCCGGGGACGGTCGGTTGAGGCCTGCGCTGTTCGCGTGGCTTTTCTCGTCCGTCCCAAAGGCTTCCTTGGAAGGCAACCCGGGGCAAAGCCCGTCGGGTGCGGGGCGTATGTATCAAGGCGAGCTGCCTTTGGAAAGGGCTGCGGGAACGTTTTTTTCGACTTTATGACAGGGGAAGCGACCGATTTTGGCTGCGTTCCCTGTGCTCTTGCCAGAAGTTCCACAAAGGGCCAGCTTGCGGCAACAAGATTAAGGCTGAAACGCCGGTGAGGGAGGATCGCCGTGGACAAATCCCTGACGAGCGCCCCGGTCGGAGCGCTGGAGGAGGCCTTCCACAACATGGTCGTGCCGTCGCGGGACGAGCCGCCGGCCGGCCTTGCCGAGCGGCTTGACCGGCTGGCGCGGCTGCGCGCCGTGATCGCCGACAATGAGGAGCGCTTCCGGCAGGCGATCTCGGCCGATTTCGGCCACCGCTCGGCTGTCGAGACCACCATCGCCGAGACGATGTTGCTGTTTTCCGAGATCCGGCACGCCACAAAGTACCTCAAGAGCTGGATGGCGCCGCAGCGCGTCGCGACCGCGCTGCAATTCCTGCCGGCGCGCAACCGGCTGATGCCGCAGCCGCTCGGCGTCGTCGGCATCATCGCGCCCTGGAATTATCCGCTCCAGCTCACGCTCGCGCCTGCGATCGGCGCGCTAGCCGCCGGCAACCGCGTCCTGATCAAGCCGAGCGAGCTCACGCCGCACTTCGCAGGCCTGCTGAAGGAGACGGTCGCCGCGCGATTCGATGCGACCGAGCTGCTCGTCACCGGCATCGAGGGCGAGATCGCAGAGGCGTTTGCGCGCCTGCCGTTCGATCACCTCGTGTTCACCGGCTCGACCCGGGTCGGGCGGCTGGTCGCGGAGGCCGCGGGGCGTAACCTGACGCCGGTTACCCTCGAGCTCGGCGGCAAGTCGCCTGCGATCATCGACGCCTCGGCCGACCTCGATGAAGCGGCCGAGCGCATCGCCTACGGCAAGTTGCTCAATGCAGGGCAGACCTGCATCGCGCCGGACTATGTGCTGGTGCCGGAGCGCTCGTTGCAGGCCTTCGCCGAGAACGTGCGCGCCCAGATGCGGCGGATGTTCGGCACCGATCCGGCGAACAAGGACTACACCTCGATCATCTCGGACCAGCATTACACCCGGCTCGAAGGCCTCGTAGCGGACGCGGCGGAGCGCGGCGCCAAAATCCTGCAGCCGGCGAAAGCGGACGATCCGAACTGGAAGGCGCACCGCAAATTCCCGCCGACGCTGATCGTCGGGGCGACCGACGCGATGGCGGCGATGCAGGAGGAGATTTTTGGGCCGGTGCTCCCGATTCTCGGCTATCGCGATCCCACTGACGCCATCGCCTTCATCAACCATCGCGACCGGCCGCTGGCGCTGTACTGGTTCGGCAAGGACGGCACCGCGCGCGACGAGGTGCTGGCCCGCACCATCTCCGGCGGCGTCACCATCAACGACTGCCTGTTTCACTTCACGCAAATCAACCAGCCGATGGGCGGCGTCGGCGCATCCGGCACCGGCGCCTATCACGGCGAATGGGGCTTTCGCACGTTCAGCAAGTTGAAGCCGGTATTCTATCGCTCCAAGTTCAACCGCCTCGCCGATCTCTATCCGCCCTATGGCGGCAAGATCGCGCGGTTGGAGAAGTTGATGCGGTTCACGTCGTAGGGGCAGTCGTTCCGGGGCGCGAAGCGCGAACCCGGAGTGACGATAGGGGGAAACAAGTGACCGACACATTCGATTTCGTCGTCGTGGGCGCGGGCTCCGGCGGCTGCACAATTGCGGGGCGGCTGTCGGAGGATGCGGCGACGTCCGTGGCGTTGCTCGATGCGGGCGGGACGAACGACAATTGGCGCATCACCACACCGTTTGGGCTCGCCCTGCCCTACAAAACGGCCAACTGGGCCTTCGACACGGTGCCGCAGAAGGGATTGAACGGCCGCATTGGCTATCAGCCGCGCGGCAAGGGTCTTGGCGGCTCCTCGGCGATCAACGCCATGGTCTACATTCGCGGCCACAAATGGGACTACGACCACTGGGCTTCGCTCGGCAATGCCGGCTGGTCGTATGCGGACGTGCTGCCCTATTTCAAGCGCTCGGAGAACAATTCCGATTTCGACGGCGAGTATCACGGCAAGGGCGGCCCACTGCATGTCAACCGGCTCCGCGCGGACAATCCGATCCATGATGTCTTCCATCAGGCCGCACGCGAGGCGCAGTTCCGCATTCGCGAGGACTTCAATGGTGAGGATCACGAAGGGCTCGGCAGCTATCAGGTGACGCAGCACAATGGCGAACGCTGGAGCGCGGCGCGCGCCTATGTGCACCCCCACATCGACAAGCGCGCAAATCTGCGCGTCGAGACGGGGGCACACGCCACGAAAATCCTGTTCGAAGGGGCGCGCGCCGTCGGCATCGAATATGTGCAGGGCAAGCAGACGAAGCAGCTGCGCGCGCGCCGCGAGGTGATACTTGCCGGCGGCGCCTTCCAGTCACCGCAATTGCTGATGCTGTCGGGCATCGGCGATGGCGATGCGCTTCGAACGCACGGCATTGGCGTGCTCCATCATCTGCCCGGCGTCGGGCGCAATCTGCAGGACCACCCGGATTTCGTGTTCGTCTACGCCTCCGACTATCCGCACTTCGTTCATGCCTCGCTCGGCCGGTTGCCGTCCCTGCTCCGTGCCATCCAGCGCTATCGCCGTGAACGGCGCGGCCTGATGACCACCAATTTCGCCGAGTGCGGCGGCTTTTTGAAAACCCGGCCTGACCTCGACGTACCTGACATCCAGCTCCACTTCGTCATCGCGATGCTCGACGACCACGGCCGCAAGAAGCACAAGGAGGCGGGCTTCTCGTGTCACGTCTGCCTGCTGCGGCCGAAGAGCCGCGGCAGCGTGTCGCTGAAGAGCGCCGATCCGCTCGCAGCGCCCATGATCGATCCGAACTTTTTGGGCGAAGCGGAGGATCTCGAGACGATGGTCGCGGGCTTCAAGACCACGCGACGGCTGATGGAGACGCCGGCGCTGCGCGCGCTGCAGAAGAAGGACATGTTCACGTCCGACGTGAGAACCGACGACGACATCCGCAACATTTTGCGCAATCGCGTCGACACGGTCTATCACCCCGTCGGCACCTGCAAGATGGGGACGGATGCGATGGCCGTGGTCGATCCGGCACTGAAGGTACACGGCGTCGAGGCCTTGCGCGTCGTCGACGCCTCGATCATGCCGACGCTGATCGGCGGCAACACCAATGCGCCGACCATCATGATCGGGGAGAAGGCGGCGGATCTGATCCGGGCGGGTTAGTCGGCCGCTGCGGTTATGTATCCCGGATCTGCGCGCGCTTGAGGCGCGCTTGTCCGGGACGCCAGTGAGACTTAGTTCAACAGGAAACCACCGTCGACGGTAATCACACTCCCCGTCATGTACCGCGACGCCTGTGACGCCAGCAGCAGAATCGCGCCGTCGAGATCGGACTCGGCGCCGACACGGCGCTGCGGGATGCGCTTGGCCAGGCGCTCGCCTGCGGGGGTCGACCAGAAGGCGTGGTTCATCTCGGTGTCGATATAGCCGGGCGCGAGCGCGTTGATGCGGATGTTCTGACCGGCGAGCTCCAGCGCCATCGCCTTGGTGGCCTGGATGATGCCGGCCTTGGAGATCGCGTAAGGCGACACCGCCTTCAGGACGCCGGTGCCGAGCACGGAGGCGATGTTGACGATGTTGCCTGACTGCTTGCGCGCGATCATGCGCCGCGCGACTTCCGTCGCGAGGAAATAGGCGCCCTTGAGATTTGCGCCAATCACCGCGTCCCAATCCGCTTCGGTCTGCTCGGTGGCGAGCTTCTCGATGGCGATGCCGGCATTGTTGATCAGCACCGTGACGGGACCGAGCGCAGCCTCTGCCGCATCGACGGCCCGCGCGATCGAGGCCGTGTCGGTGACGTCGAGCGCGACCGCGGCGGCGCGGCCGCCTTTGCCGCGGATTTCCTCCTCCAGGCTCTTCAGCTTGTCGGCCTGACGCGCCGCGAGCGCGACGGCCGCCCCGTGGGCGGCGAGCACCCGGGCAAATTGCCGCCCCAGCCCCTGGCTCGCGCCCGTGACGAGGATGGTTTCTTTACTGACGTCGAATAGGCCTGACATTGGCGTAACCCTCGAGCTTTTGGAGCCATCAATACAGACGATTTTAGCGATCTGAAACCGGAATGATCGGTCCGGCGTTCATTCGTTCCATTGAGGCAGGCTTGCTCATGAACAATTTCGATCTCGCCGTCTATGCCGCGCTCGCCATCGCGGCCGGCTTCGGCTTCAGGACCGGCCTGCTCCGCAGCGCCATGACCATCCTCGCCTATCTCCTCGCTGCGCCGATCGCGGTCGCGCTGATGCCGCTGATCGCGCCGCAAATCGCCGGCAATCCGAATGCGCCTCTGCTGCAGAACTGGATCTGGCTGTTCGGCATCTTCGTGGTGGTCGGCATGCTGTTCGGCTATATCGGCCGCCTGGTGCTGAACGACACCATCCGCGACGCCGGTATCGGCGACCGGCTCGGCGGCGCCGCGCTCGGCGCCGTCAGGGTCGGTCTCGTCGCCACCACGCTGGTCCTGGTGTTCGACCAGATCGTGCCGGCCAACAAACAGCCGCCGTTTCTCGCCGGCTCGCATCTGCGGCCGCTGTTCTCGACGGCGGGTCAGATGGGCTTCAAATCGCTGCCCCCGGAAGCGAGCTCCGCGATCGACCGCCTCAAGCAGGAGCGGCGCATCTGACGCGCGAGAAGATCGCGCCTTTGTTGTTTGGGCATGAACTTTTCGGAAAACCGCTACGCACTTTTCCGGATCATGCCTGCGCATTTGCATCGCCGCGCGGACGCGCCATGCATTTTGATGCGAGCCCATGCCTTATCAGCGGCACCGATGTTGGCTAGAATAGCGGCATCCAAAACCTGCCTGACATTACGGGAGTGAAACAGTGGATCTTGGGATCAAAGGTCGCCGCGCCATCGTCTGCGCATCCAGCAAGGGTCTCGGGCGCGCCTGCGCCATCTCGCTGGCTGATGCCGGCGTTGACGTCACGCTGACCGCGCGCGGCGCGGAAGCTTTGAAGAAAACGGCGGACGAGATCCGGAAGGCCTATCCTGATGTGAAGGTCACCGAGATCGTCGGCGACATCACGACGCCGGCCGGGCGCGAAGCCGTGCTGAAGGCCTGCCCCGAGCCCGACATCCTGATCAACAATGCCGGCGGTCCACCGCCCGGCGATTTCCGCAACTGGACCCGCGACGACTGGATCAAGGCGATCGACGCCAACATGCTGACGCCGATCGAGCTGATCAAGGCGACCGTGGACGGCATGATGGCGCGCAAGTTCGGCCGCATCGTCAACATCACCTCGGCCGCGGTGAAGGCGCCGATCGATATCCTCGGCCTCTCCAACGGCGCGCGCGCCGGCCTCACCGGCTTCATCGCCGGCCTGTCGCGCAAGACCGTGATCAACAACGTCACCATCAACGGCCTGCTGCCCGGCCCGTTCGAGACGGATCGCCTGACCGGCACCGCAAAGGCCGAGGCCGACAAGCGCGGCGTCTCGGCCGAGCAGATCCTGACCGAGCGCGCCAAGCTCAACCCCGCCGGCCGCTTCGGCCAGCCCGACGAATTCGGCTATGCCTGCGCCTTCCTGTGCGGCGCCAAGGCCGGCTTCATTACGGGGCAGAACATCCTCCTGGATGGCGGCGCGTTCCCGGGGACGTTGTAACCCATCATCGCATCCGCAGCGGCGCATTCCACGAAAGATCGTCATGCCCGGGCTTGTCCCGGGCATCCACGTTCTTTGTTCGGCAAAGTAAGACGTGGATGGCCGGGTCAAGCCCGGCCATAACGATGTGGAGGCGTCAGAGCCCCGATCATCACCGCTGCTTCGTCGGCTCGTCTTCGTCCTGCTGGCTCGGACCAGACGAGTCGGCCGTCGTGCGCTCGTCGGTCCAGTCGATGCCGAATTCGTCGAGACCATCGGCGAGCAGATCGCCCAGCATCGGCTCGCCAAGCAGATAATGCACGGTTTCGCGGCGCGGGCTGCGATATTCGGTGCGCGCCTCCACCGCGCGGGCGCGCAAATCGTCCCACTCGTCGATCGTGCCGTCACCGCGACCGAGCCATGTCAGCGCGACGAGATCGAGCTGCTCGTCCTCGTTCAGGGCGATCATGAAGCTTCCGAGTTCTTGGACGACAGGATCGGAGCCGTCGTCCTCGAGAACATCGAGCGCGTCGTCATCGCTCGCGTTCGAGCCGGAATCCGGATCGGAATCGCCCTCCTTGACGTCGAATTCACGCGCCTTCTCGATGATGAAGGCGACCTTCTCCGCGGAAATCGCAAGCTCTGGCATGGCTTCCTCTTCGGCTTTTTCCTGGGGTTCCCGCGATAACGCCGCACCGCGTCAGATGATCCATTGCGCTTGATGGCGGAAACGGCGCATCTTTCGGCATCAAGGCAAGAACATGGGAAGGCGCCGGATGCAGTGGAAGGTCGGCCAAGTCAAAATCACCAAGATTGTGGAGCTGGAGACGGTCGGCTCGACCCGCTTCATCCTGCCGCTCGCGAGCAACGCAGAGGTTCAGAAGCTGCCCTGGCTGATCCCGCATTTTGCCACCGAAGAGGGCCGGCTGAAAATGTCGATCCATTCGCTGGTGGTGGAGACGCCTTCGCGCCGCATCGTTGTCGATACGGGCCTCGGCAACGACAAGCAGGGCCGCAATGTTCCGACCTGGAACAACCGCACCACACCGTTCCTGGCGACGATGATGGCGGCGGGCTTTGCGCCCGACAGCATCGACACGGTGCTATGCACGCATCTTCATGTCGATCATGTCGGATGGAATACGCGGCTGGTCGACGGCCGATGGGTGCCGACATTTGCCAAGGCACGCTACGTCTTCGGCAAGACCGAATACGAGCATTGGCTGGAACATTCGACCGAGCCGGACAAGCGGGCCGTGTTCGAGGATTCCGTGAAGCCGATCGTCGATGCCGGCCGGGCCGATCTGATCCCGAGCGATCACCAGCTGTGCGAGGAGATCAGCATGATCCCGACCCCCGGCCACAGTCCCGGCCATATGAGCATTCTCATCCGATCGGATGGCGAACAGGGTCTGCTTACGGGTGACGTCGCCCATCACCCTTGCCAGATGGCACATCTCGACTGGTCCTCGACCGCCGATTCCGACCAGACGCAGTCGGCCGAAACACGACGCGAATTGTTCGGCCGCTTTGCCGACACGCCGACGCTGGTGATCGGCGGCCATTTCTCGGCCGGGCATATCAGGCGGGATGGAGAGGCATTCAGGTTTGTGGCGCTGCAATCGTAGAATTCGTAGGGTGGATTAGCCCTGCAGATGCGCGAAGCGCATCTGCTCGGCGTAATCCACCTCTTCCGTCCTCGCGGAGGCAGACGTGGTGGGTTACGCCTTCGGCTAACCCACCTCCGCCTACGCCACGAGGGAAGGGCTGCAATGCGCCCCGCTCTGGGCGGTTGAATTTCCCGCCGCCCTGTTCCATGAAGCTGTTTAACCGATCGGTCCATTCCTAGGGAGAAACGAGAATGAAGCTTGTTCGTTATGGCGAGAAGGGCGCGGAAAAGCCCGGCCTGATCGACAAATCCGGCCAGTTACGCGACCTGTCGGCGCATCTGAAGGACCTCACCGGCGAGGCCTATTCGCCCGAGAGCCTGAAGAAGCTGGCAGGCCTCGACCCCGCCTCACTCCCGGCGGTCTCCGGCAAGCCGCGGTTCGGCGCGCCCGTCACCGGCATCTCGAAATTCGTCGCGATCGGCCTCAACTACTCCGACCATGCCAAGGAGACCGGCGCCGATATCCCGAGCGAGCCGATCATCTTCATGAAGGCAAACACATCGCTGTCCGGCCCGAACGATGCGGTCGAAAAGCCGCGCGGCTCGACCAAGCTCGACTGGGAGGTCGAGATCGCCGCGATCATCGGCACCCGTGCGAAATATGTCTCGGAAGCCGACGCGCTGAACCACGTCGCCGGCTACTGCGTCTGCAACGACGTCTCCGAGCGCGCCTTCCAGATCGAGCGCCTCGGACAGTGGACCAAGGGCAAGTCGCACGACACGTTCGGCCCGCTCGGACCGTGGCTCGCAACCAAGGACGAGATCAAGGACGTGCAGAACCTGTCGATGTGGCTGGATGTCAACGGCCAGCGCCGCCAGACCGGCTCGACCAAGACCATGATCTTCTCCATGGCCAAGTGCATCTCCTATGTCTCGCAGTTCATGACGTTGCTGCCCGGCGACGTCATCACGACCGGCACCCCGCCCGGCGTCGGCCTCGGCATGAAGCCGCCGACCTTCCTCAATGTCGGCGACGTCGTCAGCCTCGGCATCGAGGGTCTCGGCGAGCAGAGGCAGGAGATTATCGCGGCGTAAGCCGCCGCCCTCATCCTGAGGAGCGCGCAACGCGCGCGTCTCGAAGGATGCGCCACAAGCACGGTTGCCCGGCGTTCGCGCCGGGCAACGAGAGAGCGTCCCTCGTTGTCCATCCTTCGGGACGCGCGCCAAGAGGCGCGCTCCTCAGGATGAGGACTGTGTGCCTGGATAGAGGTTATTTCCAATGAAACTCACCTTCTCCCCCGCCTCGCCCTTCGCCCGCAAGGTGCGCATCGCCGCGATCGAGCTCGGGTTGATCGACAAGATCGAGCTCGTGCCCGCAAGCGTCGCACCGGGCACGGCCAATGAGGACTATTCGAAGATCACGCCGCTGAAGAAGCTGCCGGTGCTGATCACCAATGATGGCGACGTCATCCTGGATTCCTACGTCATCGTCGAATATCTCAACGAGATCGCCGGCGGCAGCCTGATCCCGGATTATGGCCCGCGGCGCTGGAAGGCCAAGACCAATCACTCGCTGATCAACGGCATGCTCGATTCCATGCTGCTGTGCCGCTACGAGAAGATGGTGCGGCCGCAGGGCCTGCAATGGCAGGCGTGGTCGGACGACCATTGGAACCGCGCCTGGACCGGCATGGCGCGCTTCGAGAACATGCCCGAAGTCCTCAATGGTCCCTTCGACATCTCGCAGATCGGCCTCGTTTGCGTGCTCGGCTATGCCGATTTCCGCTTCGCCGATTGCGGCTGGCGCAAGGCCTATCCGAAGCTCGACGCCTTCCATCAGAAGATGCTGGAGCGGCCCTCCGTGAAGATCTCGGTGCCGCCGGCCAGCTAAAGCGCGATGATCGTCATCGCGCTTTAGCTTGATTGTCTGAGCATGATCCTGTCGGAAAACCGCTGCACACTTTTCCGGAATCATGCTGTACAACCGGAGTTCTCATGAGCCTGAAGTTCTCGGTCGGCGATCTCACCATCCATCGCGTCATCGAGCAGGAAACCTCGTTCGTCCCGGCGCTGGAGATGCTGCCGGGATTGACGGCGGAGGTGCTGGCCGAGAATCGGGCCTGGATGCGCGAGAGCAAGGCGCTGGATGACCAGGACGTGCTGCTGCTGTGCTTTCAGTCCTATGTGGTGAAGACGCCGCACCACACCATTTTGATCGACAGCTGCATCGGCAACGACAAGCCGCGCCCCAATCGGCCGAAATGGAACATGAAAGCCGACGACACCTATCTGCGCGGGCTGGGCGCCGCCGGATTTGCGGTCGAGGACATCGACTTCGTGATGTGCACGCATCTGCACGTCGATCACGTCGGCTGGAACACGCGGCTGGAGAACGGCCGCTGGGTGCCGACCTTCCCCAAGGCACGCTACGTCTTCGCCAGGCAGGAATACGACCACTGGTTCGCGGAGAATGCGAAGACGGAGATTCCGCCCTTCGCCGACAGCGTGCTGCCGGTGGTCGAGGCCAACAGGCACGAGCTCGTCGGCAACGATCATCAGATCGGTGATCACGTCCGCATCCTGCCGACGCCTGGTCACACGCCGGGCCACATCGCCATCACGATGGGCCGCGGCAAGGACGATGCCGTGTTCTCCGGCGATCTCATGCACTCGCCGCTGCAGACGCTTTATCCGGAGCTGTCGATCAAGTTCGACGTCGATCCGGTCGCGGCAGCGAAAACGCGCCGCAGCTTCCTGGAACGCTATTGCGACACCGACACGCTGTGCTGTACCGCGCATTTCCCCTCGCCCTCGGTGGGGAAGATCCGGCGCAAGGGCAGTGCATTCGTGTGCGCGGCTGTTTAGCGAGATGCCGTAGGGTGGGCAAAGGCGCGCGCTTCGCGCGCCGTGCCCACCACTCTTTATGGTGGGCCCGCTCCGCTTTGCCCACCCTGCGATTCCACCCGAGTGGAGAGACACGATGCCCGCACTCCCCGACATCCCCCTGCCCGCCGGAATCCGCTCGCGTTATGTCGACGGCATCAACGGCTTGCGCATGCATGTGCTGGAGGCCGGGTTCGAGACCAAGGGGCGGCCATGCGTCCTCTTGCTGCACGGTTTTCCCGAGCTCGCCTTCTCCTGGCGCAAGGTGATGCCGACGCTGGCTGCGGCCGGCTATCACGTGATCGCGCCGGACCAGCGCGGCTATGGCCGCACGACGGGATGGCGCGCGGAGTACGACGGCGATCTCGCGCCCTTCTCGCACTTCAACCTGGTGCGCGATGCGCTCGGACTGGTGTCGGCGTTCGGTTACAAGCAGGTCGATCTGGTCGGGCACGATTTCGGCAGCCCGGTCGCATCCTGGTGCGCGCTGATAAGGCCTGATGTGTTTCGTTCGGTGACGATGATGAGCGCGCCGTTCGGCGGGCCGCCGCCCCTGCCCTTCAATACCGTCGACACACCAGCAAAGCCGCCCGCCGAAGACTCCGTGCATCGCGAGCTCGCCGCGCTGCCGCGGCCGCGCAAGCACTATCAATGGTACTATTCGACACGCGAGGCGAACGCCGACATGCAGCACGCGCCGCAGGGCGTCCATGATTTCCTGCGCGCCTATTATCATCACAAGAGCGCGGACTGGACCGACAACAAGCCGTATCCGCTGAAGTCCTGGTCGGCGGATGAACTCGCGAAACTGCCGACCTACTATGTGATGGACCTGAACCAGACCATGGCCGAGACGGTGGCGAAGGAAATGCCCTCGCCCGCCGCGATCGCCGCCAACCAATGGCTGCCGGACAGCGACCTCGCCTATTACAGCGCCGAATATGGCCGCACCGGATTCCAGGGCGGGCTGCAATGGTATCGCTACGGCACGTCGGGCATGCTCAACAGCGAGATGCAGCTGTTTGCAGGACGCAGCATCGACGTGCCCTCATGCTTCATCTCAGGCAAGCAGGATTGGGGCACTTACCAGCGTCCGGGCGTGTTCGAGGCGATGCAGGGGCGCGGCTGCACAAGGATGCTCGGCTGCCATCTCGTCGACGGCGCCGGACATTGGGTGCAGCAGGAGCAGCCCGCCGAGGTGAACCGGCTGCTGCTGGACTTCCTCGCCAGAACCCGCACCGCGTGATTTGACCCGGGAACTCCGGCCCCTTATATAGTTTAGAATAATTCTAAACTACTGATACAGGGCCGCCGTGAAGAATTTTGCCGATCTGACCGAGCGCGAGGTGCTTGCGGTCGCGATCTCCTCCGAGGAGGAGGACAGCCGCATCTACATGACCTTCGCCGAGGACCTCCGCGAGCGTTACCCGGACACGGCTAAGATCTTCGAGGAGATGGCCGAGGAGGAGCGCGGCCACCGGCACATGTTGCTGGAATTGTACGAGCAGCGCTTCGGCAAGCATCTGCCGCCGATCCGGCGCGAGGACGTCAAGGGATTCCTGCGCCGCCGCCCGGTCTGGCTCACCAAGAACCTGTCGCTCGACGCCATCCGCAGGGAAGTCGAGACCATGGAGATGCAGGCGGAGCGCTTCTACGTGAAGGCCGCCGAACAGGCCCAGGACGTCGGCGTGCGCCGCCTGCTCGGCGATCTCGCCGAAGCCGAGAAAGGTCACGAGGAGACCGCCGCAAAGCTGACGGGCGAGATCCTGAATTCCGACGTCCGCGCCGAGGAGGATCGCACCAACCGCCGCATGTTCGTGCTGCAATATGTGCAGCCGGGCCTCGCCGGATTGATGGACGGCTCGGTCTCGACGCTGGCGCCGCTGTTCGCGGCGGCCTTCGCCACCCACCAGAACTGGCAAACGTTTCTGGTCGGCCTCGCCGCCTCGATCGGCGCCGGCATCAGCATGGGCTTTGCCGAGGCGCTGTCCGACGACGGATCGCTTACGGGGCGCGGCTCGCCCTGGCTGCGCGGCATCACCTGCGGCGCGATGACGACGCTCGGCGGGCTCGGCCATACCGCGCCCTATCTGGTGCCGGATCATTGGGCCAATGCGTTCTGGATCGCAACGGCGATCGCCTGCGTCGTCGTGTTCTTCGAATTGTGGGCGATCGCCTTCATTCGCTCCCGCTATATGGACACGCCGTTCCTCCAGGCCGTGTTCCAGATCGTGCTCGGCGGCGCGATCGTGCTCGCGGTCGGCGTGTTGATCGGGGCGGCGTAAGCCCCCACCCTCGCTGTCATGCCCCGGCTCGACCGGGCATCAATCGCGATCAAACGGCGGTTGCAGCATTCGGGCAAACTGCGCATCATCCTCCGACAACAAGAGCAGGGGAAGCGCCGTGGCCAGATCGGAATGGAGTTTCAAGAGCGCGGTCGAGCTGTCGGCCGCATTGACCGCAAAGAAGGTCTCCGCGGTCGAGCTTACACAGGATGCCATCGACCGCATCGAGCGTCACGACGGCAAGGTCAATGCGATCTGCGTGCGGGATTTTGATCGCGCCCGCAGTGCGGCACGCGAGGCGGATGTGGCGCTGGCGCGCGGCGAGAAAAAACCGCTGCTCGGAATTCCGGTGACGGTGAAAGAATCCTTCAACATCGCGGGCCTGCCCACAACTTGGGGCTGGACGCCGCAAAAGGATTTCAAGCCAACGGAGGACGCGCTGTCGATCTCCCGGGTGAAGAACGCCGGCGGCGTCATTCTCGGCAAGACCAATGTTCCCGTGGGCCTGGGGGACTGGCAGAGCTATAACGACATCTACGGCACGACGAACAATCCATACGATCTCGGCCGCACACCCGGCGGCTCATCAGGCGGCTCGTCGGCAGCGCTTGCGGCCGGCTACGGACCGCTCTCGCTCGGATCCGACATCGGCGGCTCGCTGCGCGTGCCGGCATTCCATTGCGGCGTCTATGCGCACAAGCCGACCTACAATCTCTGTCCCACGCGCGGCCATACGCCGCCGCCATTTCCTGCGGTCCCGATGGAACGCGATATGGCGGTGATCGGCCCGATGGCCCGCAGTGCAGCCGATCTGACGCTGTTGCTGGACGTGATGGCCGGTCCCGATCCGGTCGACCTCGGCATCGGATACAAGCTGGCGCTGCCGGACGCACGCCACGACAGGCTGAAGGATTTCCGCCTGCTTGTGATCGACAGCCATCCGCTGCTGCCTGCGAATTCCGACATTCGCGGCGCGATCGACACGCTGGCCGGGCGATTGACGGGCGCCGGCGCGAACGTCGCGCGCGAAAGCCCGCTGTTTCCGGACTTCCGGGAGGCCTCGCGTCTCTATATGCGCATGCTGATGAGCTTCCTGGGCGCCTTCCTTCCGCCGGACATTCTCGCCGGCGCGCGGGCCGGCGCGGCGCAACTCTCGCCCGACGACAAGAGTCTTGCGGCCGAGCGCCTGCGCGGCATGACCTCGAGCCATCAGGCCTGGGTGTTCGACGAAGGCGCGCGCGCCGGGCTGCGTGCGCAGTGGCGGCAATTGTTCAGGTCATTCGATGCGGTGATCTGCCCGATCATGCCGACCCCCGCCTATCCGCATGATCATTCGCCGGAGCAGGAGAAGCGCCGGATCAATATCGACGGCAAGGACCATGTCTATCCGGACCAGCTTGCCTGGCCCGGCATCGCCACGCTGACGGGCTTGCCGGCCACGGCCGTTCCGCTCGGCCTGTCGAAGGATGGTCTGCCGGTCGGCGTCCAGATCATCGGCCCCTTCCTCGAAGACCGCACGCCGCTCAAGCTCGCTGAACTGATCGAGCGTGAGTTCGGCGGGTTCACGCCGCCGCCACTATTTAATGACTAGTTCTTCCCGTCATTGCGAGCGAAGCGAAGCAATTCAGAATTTTTCCGAGGCGACAGTCCGGATTGCTTCGTCGCCGGCGCAAAATTGCTTCGCAATCTTGTCGCGGGCTCCTCGCGATGACGGAGGACGACAACGTCGCGATTTCTGGGCTCGCGCGTCGGGCGCCCCGGAATGACGGAAAGGAAGCAGCATGAGCCAGGACCTCGACCAACTGACCGCCCTCAACCGTGACTACGTTGCCTCCGTGCAGAACTGCGACGTCAAGCGTTTCGACGAAATCCTGGCGGCGGAGTTTTATTGCTCCAATCCCGACAAGACGCTGGTCGACCGTGCCGCTTTCCTGGAGCAGACAGCGCGGCCGATCGCTATCCGGAACTTGAAAGAGCGCGACGTCATCATCCGCATCATGGGCGACTTCGCCGTCATCCACGCCGCGACGAGCTACACCACGGCGGATGGCCAGCAGGCGACGGGGCGCTACACCGATTGCTGGGCGAAGCAAAATGGCAAGTGGCTCGCGGTGTCGGCACACGTGTCGCGGTGAGGAGGGGACGCTGCCGTTCCCCCCTCGCACCGCGGGATTCGACGACTGCCATAAAGCAATCGCTAACCAAACAATCTTTTCCCGAGCAATGGGCAAACCGCTCATCTGAGATTTATCCAGCTGGCAATCGTTCGCCCGTCAAAATTGCAGTCGACGAGAGGTCCCCTCAGGGCATCGATCTCGAGCATGTCGGGAGGACACGCTGCGAATCCGGCGAGAGTGATTGCGTGACAAACGATACAATTGAGATAGGTGCGCTTCGCGACCCCTATCATCGCGTCAATCCAGACGAGACGCTGCCCGAGAGATGGCGGATTCCGATCGCCATAGCGATCGGGTGCGGGCTCGTGGGCCTTGTGCTCCGTTACCTCGCGCGGGAACACGCGACCGCTGACGCCGCCGAGTACATCACCTGGTATAGCTTTGCTCGAGATCACGGCATTGGCGGGCTGGCCGAGGCTTTCACCAACTACACGCCGTTCTACAGCTACCTGCTGCTGATCGCCGCCCGATTTGACTGGCTGGGCCAGCCGCTCTCCCTCGTGAAGATGATCTCGGCCATATTCGAGTTCGGCTGCGCGATCGTCGTGGCCCAGATGGTCTGGCGCGTGACAAGTGTGCCGTTGCGCGCCTCCCTGGCCTTCTGCGCGGTGTGGCTTGCGCCGACGGTGCTCTTCAATGGCGCAATGTGGGGACAGGCCGATTCGATCTGGACCTTCTTCGCGCTGATTTCCGTGGCGATGTTCATGCGGGACCGAAACGGCGTTGTGCCGTTCGCAGTGGCCTGCTCGGTGAAAGCCCAAGGCGTCTTCCTGGGGCCGTTCGTGCTGGGCATGATCCTGCGCCGCAGGATCCACCTGGCATGGCTTGCCGCTATTCCGGGAGCCTATGCGATCCTCGCCATTCCGGTTCTCGTCGCCGGCAGGTCCCTGGTCTCCGTATTCGGGATCTATCTCGGCCAGGCCAACACATTTCATCACCTGACCATGAATGCAGCGAATATCTGGGTGTTCGCGGGAGGAACGCCGTACACGGTCGGCGTCGCCGCCGGCCTCGTGCTCGCGGCGGCGAGCGGGCTTGCCCTATCGATCTTCATCGCACAGTCCAGGCGGACGGGGCCGGAGTTCATTCTGCTCGTCGCGTGCGTATCGCTCATCCTCATGCCGTATTTGCTTCCGAAGATGCACGAGCGCTATTTCTACGGGTTCGAGCTTGCGGCGATCGCCCTGGCCTGCCTCAATTTGCGCTATCTGCCGTTCGCGGTGATTGCCCAAGTCGATGGCGTGCTATCCTACCTCGCATTCGAGAGCGAGATCGTCATGGGCCTGTTGCCGGCGGCGCTCTGCAACACCCTTCTCGTGTTCTACCTCGTGCTCGATCTCCGCCACGGCGAACGTGGATTTCGCCTTCCGAGGTTTGCCTGGCTTGGCTTCACCGCGTCGACTGCGGGATTGTTCTCCTATCTGCTGTTCGCGGGTCCCGGCTTGAACGTATCCGTCGCGTATATGCTCGTCGCGGGTCTCGCCACGGCCATGACGCTGTTGCTCGTGAAGGAGACACGTTGCGCCTCGGCCGACGGTCCGGCCGCGTCGCGTTGACTTGATTTTCGAGCGACGACGGCGTCCGTGGCGCTAGCTGTCGAACACGATCACGCTGCGCAGCGTCTTGCCGGCTTTCATGTTGGCAAAACCCTCGTTGATCTCGGACAGCTTCAATTTCGCCGAGATCCAGTCCTCCAGATGCAGCCGTCCACGCAGGTAGAAGTCGACCAAGCGCGGCATGTCGACGCGAAAATGGTTCGAACCCATCGAGGAGCCCTGAATCCGGCGCTCGCGCAGGAAATCGAAACCGTGCAGTTCGATCTTCTGGCCGAACGGGATCATGCCGACGATGGTGGCGGTGCCGCCGGAGGCGAGCATGCCGAACGCCTGCTCGGCTGTCTCCTTGCGGCCGAGCACCTCGAAGGAATGATGCACGCCGCCATTGGTGAGATCGCGCACCTGCTTCACGACGTCGCCGTCGGCGGGGTTGATGATGTCGGTCGCACCCAGCTTGGTCGCCAGCTGGAGCTTGGCCGGATTGGTGTCGATGGCGATGATGCGGCCGGCGCCGGCGATCTGCGCGCCGTTGATCGCGGCCATGCCGACGCCGCCGCAACCGATCACCGCCACGGTCTCGCCGGCCGTCACCTTCGCGGTATTCACCACCGCGCCATAGCCGGTGATGACGCCGCAGCCGATCAGCGCGGCGAGATCGAGCGGCATCTCCTTGCGGATTTTGACGATGGCGTTCTCGTGCACCAGCATCTGTTCGGCAAAGGACGAGAGAT
The DNA here is from genome assembly GCF_900114915.1 of Bradyrhizobium sp. Rc3b. Lineage (GTDB taxonomy): Bacteria > Pseudomonadota > Alphaproteobacteria > Rhizobiales > Xanthobacteraceae > Bradyrhizobium. Next base: position 159,109 of record NZ_FOUS01000004.1, on the reverse strand, counting down.
TGAGGAACTGGTGCAGCTTCTCAGGCTTGGACCACTGCATCCGGTTTGAGGCGCCCGGCAGCAACTTCACGGTGGTGTCGGTGCAGAGGACGGTGCGGCCCGTGGTGCAGTTGTCGCAGGTGCCGCAGAACACCGACAGGCAAGTGACGACGTGGTCACCCGGCTTGACGTAAGTGACATCGGAGCCGACCTGCTCGACGACACCAGCGGACTCGTGGCCGAGCACCGCGGGCAGCGGATGCGGATAGAGCCCTTCCATGAAATGCAGGTCGGAGTGACAGAGCCCGGCGACCGTGGTGCGGATCAAGACTTCGCGCGGTCCCGGCTTCGGCAGGCTGACGTCCTCGATGACGAGCGGCTGGTTGACTTCATAGAGGACGGCGGCCTTCATCGAGCTCTCCCTGTCGCGTTTCTTGGTTCGATCGTGGCGTGCAGCCTACGCTGCCAGAACCAGTTCGCCAACCTCGCTCATGCCGGCTGAGCTGTCGCCGAGCAGCAGCGCGGCGATCCTGGCTTGCGTCGCATTTTCCGTCAGCCGGAACGGATCGCTTGGCGCCACCCGATGATCGATGACGAGCCGCGACAACAGCAACCGGCGCGCATCGCCGCGCATCTCGTGGATGCGATGTGCCTCCCAGGCGAACGCGACGGCGCTGGCGACATGATAGAGCAGACTCGTTGCACGACGCGCATCGGCCTCGTTCTCGGATTTCCCCGCGACCTCTCGCGCAAAACCCACCGCACGATCGACGAGGCCACGTAGATTGTCGCGCCAGGCCTGCGGCACGGATGCACTGTCATCGAGCCGCGCATGCAGATCGGCTGACAGCGCGGATTCCGCGCCATGGCGACCGACTGCGCGCCGGAGCGCATCAATCGCGACGATGTTGCCGGTGCCTTCCCAGACCGAGCCGAGATGCGCATCGCGCAGCAGGCGCGGCGTCGCGAATTCCTCGATATAGCCGATGCCGCCGCGCATCTCGAGCGCATCGCCGCAGACCTTGCGCGCATCGCGCGTGGCGCGGAACTTCAGCGTCGGGGTGAGGATGCGCAGCAGCGCCGCGGCATCCTGGCTGCCGGCCTCGGCGCGGTCGAGCGCGTCCGCAGTGAGGAAGCTCATCGACAGCGCCTGCTCGACCGGCAGCATGATCTTCAGCATCTGCCGCCGGCCGAGGGGAAGGTCGATGATGCGGCTGCCGAATACCACGCGATTTGTCGCCACCGTCATCGCGTCGTGATAGGCGCGGCGCATCAGCGCGGTGGATTTGACGCCGTTGGAGAGCCGCGACGAATTCACCATCTCGGCCATCTGCACGAAACCGCGGTCGAGCTTGCCGACCGCATAGGCGATCGCGCCTTCCAGCTTGATCTCGCCCGAGGCCATCGAGCGTGTGCCGAGCTTGTCCTTCAGACGCACGATCCGGTAGTGGTTCTGCGAGCCGTCGTCGAGGAAGCGCGGCATCAGGAACAGGCCGACGCCGCGCGTGCCGGGGCCGGCGCCTTCGGGGCGCGCCAGCAGCATTACCACTTTCGCATCCGCATTCGAGCAGAACCATTTCTCGCCAGTGAGGCGCCAATGGTCGCCCTCCTGCACCGCGCGCGTGGTCAGCGTGCCGACATCGGAGCCGCCCTCCTTCTCGGTCATGAACTGGCCGCCTTGCGTTAGCTTGCTCATGTCGGTCTGGGTCAGGCCGTCCAGATATTTCGCCTTCAGCGCCTCGCTGCCGAAATTCGCCAGCAGCTTTGCGCAGCCGTCGGTGACGTTGATCGGACAGCCCATGCCGAATTCGGTCTGGTTGAACAGGAAGGTGAAGGCGTGCTTGGCCACCACGGGATATTTGTCCGGCCAGCCCATGATGCCCTTGCGGATCGAGAGCGCGTGGATGCCGAACTCGCCGAACGCCGCGTTCTCCAATTCGCGATAGGCCGGGTGATATTCGATCCACTGCACGTCGCGGCCGAACTTGTCGCGCTGGTGCAGCACCGGTGTATGACGGTCGGCGAGCCGCGCGCAGTCGTCGAGCCGGCCGCCGGCGAGTTCGCCGAGACGATCGAGATGCGGCTCGATATGGCGGAACAGATTTTCCGGGAGATGGATGCGGAGCAGGTCGGTCAGCGCGGGATCGGCGCGGTAGAAGTTCATCCCCGTGGTGTCGGGCGCCAGCAGTCCGGATGATGCGGCCACGACATTCTTCGGCTGCGCTGGGGCCGGCTTGGGCATGATCGTCCTCTTGGTTTCCGTCGTGCGGACATTTTGCGCTGATTTGGCGCTTGCCGCTTGGAATGATGTCGATCATGCTCCAGCGGCGGATGCGGATAAAGCCGCAAATCGTCAGGGCGGCATGATCGCCGCGAGGGAGCAAACTCGCCCTGCGGAATTGTGAACGTCCCGGCTGGTTGTCCGTGCGGACCATGCATAGATCAACGGCTTCCCGTCTGCGAGAGATCACGCCATGGAACATCCGAAATACAAGATCGCCCTCATCGTCGGTGCCGGCGAAGGCCTGAGCGCTTCGCTGGCGCGCTTGCTGGCTGCGCAAGGCATTCGCGTCGCGCTGGCGGCGCGCAAGATCGAGAAGCTGGGCGCGCTCTGTAGCGAGACCGGCGCGAAGGCCTATGCCTGCAACGCGGCGGATCCGGAGGAGGTCGAGCGGCTGTTTGGCCTGGTCGAGCGCGAGATCGGCACGCCCGACCTCGTGGTCTACAATGCCAGCGGCCGCACGCGCGGGCCGTTCGTCGACCTCGTCCCTGCCGACGTCGCCAACGCGATCGCGGTCAGCGCCTATGGCGGTTTTCTGGTTGCGCAACAGGCTGCAAAACGCATGCTGCCGAACAAGCACGGCGCGATCCTGTTCACCGGCGCCTCCGCCAGCGTCAAGGGCTACGCGCAGTCGGCCTCGTTCGCGATGGGCAAGTTTGCGCTACGCGGCCTCGCGCAGAGCCTGGCGCGCGAATTGTCGCCGCAAGGCATTCATGTCGCGCATTTCGTGATCGACGGCGGCATCCGTAGCGCGGCGCGGACGGAAGCCGAAGACAAGCCGGATTCGATGCTCGATCCCGACGCGATCGCGCAGAGCTATTGGAACGTGTTGCAGCAGCCGCGCAGCGCCTGGAGCTGGGAGCTCGAGCTGCGGCCCTGGGTGGAGAAGTTCTGAGGCGAGATGCCGTAGGGAGGGCAAAGGCGCAACGCGCCGTGCCCACCATCTCGGACGCGAAAAGCAATGGTGGGCACGCTTCGCTTTGCCCACCCTACGAGAGTGGGGAGGAATAATGAGCAGTGAAACCACCATCGACACCGGCACCAACGAGCTCCTCTGCGTCATCCGCGACCGCGTCGCTGTCATCACACTTAACCGGCCGGACGCGCGCAATTCGCTGTCGGATACGCTGACACCGGCGCTGCGCACGATGATCCGCAGCTGCGGCGAGAACCCCGGCGTCGGCGCGCTGCTGATCACCGGCGCGGGCGAAGCGTTCTGCGCCGGCGGCAACGTCAAGGGCATGGGCGCCCATCGCGACAAGGCAAAGCTCGAGATGCCGCTGGAAGATCGCATCGCCGATCTGCAGGAACGGCAACGGCTGCTCACCGGCGCGCTGGTGTCGGTGCGCAAGCCGACCATCGCCGCCCTGCCCGGGCCCGCGGTTGGCGCCGGACTCGCCATCGCCATGGCCTGTGATATCCGCATCGCCGCGCAATCGGCCTTCGTCGCCACCGGCTATGCCCGTATCGCGCTGAGTGGTGATTACGGCATCGCCTGGCTGCTCACCCGCCTCGTCGGCACCGCGCGGGCGCGCGAGCTGATGTTCACCGGCGACCGTGTCGATGCCGCGCGCGCCGAGGCCATCGGCCTCGTCAACCGAGTCGTGCCCGATGACAAATTGCAAGCCGAGGCCTTCGCGCTGGCCAAATCGCTCGCCGAAGGCCCGCGCCTCGCGCTGCGCTACATGAAGGATAATCTCGACGAAGCCGTGCTGTTCGACTTCGAAACCGCGCGCGACCACGAAGCCGAACGGCTGATCCGCCTTACCACGACCGCCGATCACAAGGAGGCGGTGCAGGCCTTCATCGAGAAGCGGAAAGCGGTGTTCACGGGGAAGTAGCAGCGTTCGAAGATCTATGACCGTCACCCTGAGGTGGCCGCTTCTTCAGCGGCCCTCGAAGGGCGACGGCCCGACTGTTGCTGCGCGAAGTCCGACACCGGGGATGCAGAAGGGGCCGCTCATCCTTCGAGGCTCCCCGCGCGTCGCGTTGCGCCGCGCGTCTCGCACCTCAGGATGACGGATCTGCAAGCAAAAAAAACGCCCGGCGCTGGATGACCAGGCCGGGCTTGCAGTGATGTCAAACCGAGGCTGAGGGGCTTTCGGCCTGACGGGAAAGGGCGGCGAGGCGCCAGCTCGCGCAGGGGATATCCTTTGCCGCGACGCTGATCTCCTTGTCGAAGCGCACCAGCTTCCAATCATCAGGGTGATTGACGAAGGCGAAACCGGATTTGCGGGCGAGCGAGACCATGGCCTCGTTGGAGCGTAGCGTGTCGCCAAAGATGTGCTCGGCGCCAAGCGCGGCCGCGCGGCATTCGAGATTCTTCAAAAGCGCTGTGGCGATGCCGTGGCCCTGCCAGCGATCATGAACCGACAGGCCGAATTCAAGCGTCGCGGTTTCGGCCTGCAGCGCATAGCGCGCCTCGGCGACGATGGTCTCGAAGCCGTCGACCATCATGGTCGCGACCACGGTGAAACGTTCGCGCTCGCCGATCTGAAGGAAGTCGTGCAGCAGTCCGTTCGGCAGCTCGCTGATCGCGCCGAAGAAACGGTTGTAGCGGGAGCGGGTCGAGAGCGAGCGGAAATAGTGCTGAAGCTCGTCGGTATCGCGCGGCTCGACGAAGCGGACATTGAGCGCCTCACCCTGCCGGGTGCGCAGCGTGTCCGAATATTGCTTCAGATCTTCCAGGCGAAGAACGGTCATGACACATGCTCGAGACAAAAAGGACCGCCGGCGCCCCTCTGATGAGGCGGCGCCGGCCTGGCGGCCAATCAGGCCCGCCAGAAGGGTTTGTCGGCCTCGTAGGCGATGTCGGACCAGGACAGCCCGACATCGTGGAGATCACGCGCGGTCCAGTGCGTGAGTTCGCGCCTGGTCCGGTAGCGCTCGTGCCAGACGTGAAGCGTCTCGCCGATCTGCTCGATCAGGCCCGGTGCATGATGATTTGTCATCCAATTGTCAGTCAAAGTAGACATTTTCAGCTCCTGGAGCTAAGTTGTCCGCTAATATCTGCTTCCTGGTGCACTGCGACAAACGACAATTTGTACCTTTTCGCATGAAATAACGTCATGTATCCTGCTGCCAAATGACTGCCAGATTGCCGTCCCTGAACGGATTGCGGGCGTTTGAGGCCGCCGCGCGCCATCTCAGCTTCACGCTGGCGGCGGCCGAGCTGAACGTGACGCAGACCGCGATCAGCCATCAGATCCGAAGGCTCGAGGAGGAGCTCGGCATCCGCCTGTTCATCCGGCAGAACCGTGCGCTGGCCCTGACCCCGGAGGCGCGCGACTACCTCCCCGGCGTCCGCGCTGCCTTCAACGACCTCCGGCTTGCGACCGACCGGTTGCTGCGCAAGGACGACGACAAGGTGCTGACGGTCTCAACGCTGGCCTCGCTCGCCGCAAAATGGCTGTTGCCGCGGCTGACGGATTTCCAGGAGCAGCATCCCGGCATCGACGTTCGTATCACCACCTCGACCAGCTTCGTCGACTTCCAACGCGACAATGTCGATGCCGCGATCCGCTACGGCCGCGGCCAATGGCCGGGCCTGCGCGCCGACTGGCTGATGGCGGATGAGCTGTTTCCGGTGTGCAGTCCGTCGCTATTGCGTGGCGACAAGCCACTGCGCCGGCCCGAAGATCTGGGAAACCATCCGCTGCTGCACACCTCAAGCGCCAACAGCGACGATTGGCGGCTTTGGCTGACCGCGGCAGGCCTGCCGGCCGACATCGCGAGGCACCCCGGTATCACCTTCGACATGATCTTCATGACCATCCAGGCCGCGATCGACGGCATTGGCGTCGCGATGGGACGGACCTCCTACGTCCAGGACGACATCGCCAAGGGCCGCCTCGTGGTGCCCTTCAAGATCGCGCTGCCGGCCGACGCCGGCTTCTACCTGGTCGCGCCCGAGGGGCGCCGCGAAGCACCGAAGCTGACCGCATTCCGCCAATGGCTGATTGCTGCAACGCAAAATAAGGCCTGAAAAATCAGCAGCTTCCTCCGCAAAACGGATTGACTCCCCCCGCCTCGCGCGGGAAGAGGCGTGGCAGATTGTCGCAGCCTCTGTCGCCTTGCCGTGGGATGATTTCCCGGTCCGGCCAGACCTTTCCAAGGGGAGCAACGCCATGGCTGGACCAGCCGCATCGACCAATCCACCCGCGATCAAATCGCGCATCGGCGCCATCCTGCGCGCCACGTCAGGCAATTTTCTCGAGCAGTTCGACTTCTTCCTGTTCGGCTTCTATGCCGCCGCGATCGGCAAGGCGTTCTTCCCCTCCTCTGATGAGACCGCATCGCTGCTCAACACCTTCGGCGTGTTCTGGCTCGGCGCGTTGATGCGGCCGGTCGGCGCGATCGTGCTCGGCGCTTACATCGACCGCATCGGCCGCCGCCAGGGCCTGATCGTCACGCTCGCCATCATGGCCTTCGGCACCGTCGTCATCGCATTCTGCCCGAGCTATGCGACCATCGGCATCGCCGCGCCCATCATCGTGCTGGTCGGACGTCTGCTGCAGGGCTTCTCCGCCGGCGTCGAGCTCGGCGGCGTGTCGGTCTATCTCTCGGAGATCTCCACCCCGGGCAATCGCGGTTTCTACACCTCCTTCCAGTCGTCGAGCCAGCAGGTCGCGATCTTCGTCGCCTCGATCCTCGGCTACATCCTTTCGGAGGTGATGCCGGCCGACACCGTCGCCGCCTGGGGCTGGCGCATTCCCTTCTTCGTGGGCTGCCTGATCATCCCCCTGATCTTTGTCCTGCGGCGGACGCTGGAGGAGACGCCGGCCTTCCTCGCCATGAAAAAGCATCCGACGGCCAGCGAGGTGTTCGCCTCCGCGCTCGCCAACTGGCGCATCGTCATCCTCGGCATGATGATCGCGATCCTGACCACGACGACGTTCTACTTCGTCACCGTCTACACGCCGACCTTCGGCAAGACCGTGCTGAAGCTGTCGACGCAGGACGCGTTGCTGGTCACGTTGCTCGTCGCCGTGACCAACTTCTTCTGGAACCCGGTCGGCGGCGCGCTGTCCGACCGGATCGGCCGCAAGCCGGTGCTGATCGCGATCGCCTGCATGTCGCTCGTCACCGCCTACCCGGCGCTGCACTGGCTGGTGACGGCCCCGAGCTTCGGCAAGCTGCTCGCGGTCGAGATGATGTTCTCGTTCTATTTCGGCGTCTACAGTGGCACCATGCTCGGCGCGCTGGTCGAGATCGTGCCGGCGCATGTGCGCACCACCTGCTTCTCGCTCGCCTTCGCGCTCGCCGCCGCCCTGTTCGGCACCTTCACGCCGTTCGCCTCGACCTTGCTGATCGAGCATACCGGCGACAAGGCCTCGCCCGGCTTCTGGCTGATGCTCGCTGCACTGCTCGGCATCATCGCGGCCTCGACGGTGTACCGCGGCGGCGGCAAGGCGGTGCCGACATATGATGCGGTGGCCGAGCCTGTGGCGGGGCGTTGATGGTCGCTTCGATCATCGCCGCCTCTTACCCTCCCCTGGAGGGGGAGGGTCGGCTCACATTGAGCGCAGCGATAATGTGAGACGGGGTGGGGTGAAGGTCCCTCCGCATCGAACGCTGCCCCTGGGGAGAGATCACCCCACCCCGCTCGCGCTCCGCGCGATCGACCCTCCCCCTCCAGGGGAGGGTAAAGAGATGGGGCTACAGCTCCACCACCACGTAATCGCTCTCGACTTTCACCGGGATCGTCTCGGCCACATATGGCCCCTTCACCACGCTCGCGCCCGGCTCGACATGGGCCGGATAGGCCTTCACGCGGAAGCGGCGGGGATCGCAATAGGACTGGCCGGTGCGGATGTCGAACTCCCAGCCGTGCCAGGGGCAGCGGATGATCTCCCCGAGCCTGGTGTATTCGATCTCGCCGGGCTCCTTCGACTGCGCAAGACCGATCAGCGGGCCCTCGCACAGCGCCGCGCCCTGATGCGGGCAACGGTTCATCAGGCCGAAATATTCACCCTTGATGTTGAAGACCGCAATCGGCCGCCCGTCGATCTCCAGAAATTTTCGCGTCCCCGGCGGCAGTTCATCGACCGGCGCGATCACATGCCGCGCCATCAACCAATCCCGTACAGCGCGCACGCATTGCCGAGATAGAACGCCTCGCGATTGGCCTCGCTGACGCCTGGAGGCAAGACGCGGGAGGGCTCGTCATAGTCCCAATGCGGATAGTCGGTGGCGAACAACAGGCGATCCCAGCCGATCCAGTTGATGACATCGAACAGATCCTCGCGGCTTTCAGGATCCTCCATCGGCTGCGTCGTCCACCATACCTGCTCGCGGATATATTCCGACGGCGGCCGCTTTACATGCGGCACCTCGCTGCGCAGGCGCTGCCAGGTCTTGTCGAGCCGCCAGGCCAGCGACGGCGCCCAGCCGAAGCCAGCCTCGATCATCACCATCTTCAGTTTCGGGAAGCGCTCGAACACCCCCTCCAGCACGAGACTCGCCAGCGCCGATTGCTGGCATTGCGAGTGCCCCACCATCTCCTCGATGTAATAGGACGGCCAGCCGGACGGCGTAATCGGATTGCCGCCGAAGCCGAAGGCGTGGACGCCGACGGGAAGGCCGGCTTCCTCCGCGGCCTGGTAGATCGGCCAGTAACGGCGCTGGCCGAGCGGCTCGACATTGCGGCTGAGCAGCAGCACCTGCACGAAGTTCTTGTCGCCGGCGCGCTCGCGGATTTCGGCGGCGGCCGACAGCCCGTCCTCATTGCCGACGACGATCGAGGCCTTGAGCCGCTTGTCCTTGCTGGTCCATTTGTCGATCTGCCAGTCGTTGATCGCCGAACACAAAGCGGCTGAGAGTTCGTGATTGCGGATGCCCTGCCCGGTGTTGAGCGGATTGAGCACGCCCAGCTGCACGTTGTTGGGATCGAGCAGCTGCTTCTGCATGAAGGACAGCGAGGAGCCCTGCGGGCCGCCTTCGGGCGGATAGGCATCGCGGCGCGAGGCGTTGGGCTGGGCCTTCGGATAGGGCGGGCCTTCCATCATGCCCTGATAGGCATGGACGCCGTAGACTTCGAGATGATGCTGCCAACGTTTGGCGAGATAGGGATAAAGCTCGGTGCGGGTGGCGCGTGCCGGATGGATGTCGCAGTCCGCGATCGCGGTTTTGACGGTCAGTGGGGAAGCGGCTTCTTGGCTCTCGCGGAATTGGATATTCATCGCCTTGCCTCCTTTGGCAGCGGGCTCATTTCAGGCGGGGATAGGTCGCATGTGGATTTTCGATCATGATCTTGCGCACGAGATCGGGGGTGAGACCTTCGGGCAGCGCGTCCTGGCCGTCGAACTGCCAGTGCGGATAGTCCGTGGAGAATAGGACCAATTCGTCGGACTGCATATGATCAAACAGGCGAATTAATGTCGCCTCGTCCGGCGGCGCATCAAATGGCTGTAAGGAGAAACGGATGTTGCTGCGCACAATATCCAGCGGCGCGCGGTCGACCCAAGGCGTCTCCATCCGCACGCCGCGCCAGAACTTGTGCAGGCGCCAGAGATAGGGAGAGATCCAGGAGACGCCGGATTCCAGCATCACCATTTTCAGGCGCGGATATTTGGCGAACACGCCCTCGACGATCAGACTGGTGAGCTGGGTCTGGAACGCCTGGGCCTGCCCCACATAATCCTCGATGTGGTAGGAACCCCATCCCACGGCGGTCGGCGGATTGTGATAGGCGGAACCCGCGTGAATGCCGACGGGTAGTTCCAGCCGTTCCGCGGCTTCATAGATCGGCCACAGCGCGCGCTTGCCGAGCGGCGTGTCGCCCATCACCAGCATCAGCACCTGGACGAAGCGCTTGTCCTGCGCGCAGCGCTCGATTTCTGCCACGGCCTTCTCGACGCTTTGCGTCGGGATCACGATCGAGCCGCGCAGCCTCTTGTCGCGATCGAGCCACTCGTGCGCCAACCAGTCGTTCAGCGCACGGCAGAAGGCGGCCTGCAAATCTTCCGAAAACACCATCTGCACGCCGTAGAGCGGATTGCAGATGGCATGTTCGAGCTTAAAAGCATCGAACACATGGCGCTGCATGTCCTCCAGGCTTTCGCCGGGTTTTCCGCTTTCGGGGCGCCAGTCTGGCCGCGCCGTAATCGGTGAACTCTGAGGATAGGATTGCGAGATAAGGTCGACCATGCCGCGCGTCGTCACCTGATCGCGCCAATAGTCGTTCAGGTACGGCAGCAGGCTGGTCAGATGCGGCACGGCCGGATGCACGTCGCAATCCACCCCGCCGGCGATCAGGGACGCCATGACGTCTCCCTTCTCACGTTCCCTCGCATGTCTCTTCTTGTACCCGCCATTCAAGCAGGCCTGCCCGTCGCCCGCAACTCAGCCAAGCGTCCTGTCATATGCTAGGAAGGCTGAGCTCGGTTGCGAAGGAATGAGGGGTTGCGGAATGAAAGAGCTCGTCGGCATTGCGGAACAGGTCGCAGCCAAACTGATCGTGCGCAAACAGACCATTGCTGTCGCGGAATCTTCGACCGGCGGCCTAATCGCGGCCAGCCTGCTCGCGGTGCCCGGCGCGTCCGCCTATTTCCTCGGCGGCGCGGTCGTCTACACCCGCGATGCCCGGCGCGTGCTGATGGATATTTCGGACGAGGGCATGAAGGGCTTTCGCTCCTCGTCGGAGCCCTACGCGCAACTGCTGGCGAAGCAGATGCGAACGCGCTTTGGCAGCGACTGGGGCCTGTCCGAGACCGGTGCAGCCGGCCCCACCGGCAACCGCTACGGCGACGCCGCCGGCCATAGCTGCATGGCGGTGAGCGGACCTGTGGCGGAGGTCATGACGCTGGAGACCGGCAACAACGACCGGCTCGGCAACATGCAAATGTTCGCGGCGACGGCGCTGAGGCTGTTGTTGAGGAAATTGGAGCGGTGAGCTGCTTCTCGAATGAGTAAGAATAGTCTCGCCGCAAATACCGCTGTCATGCCCCGCGGAAGCGGGGCATCCAGTACGCCGCGGCCCATCGATTTAATCACAACTGTCTCGGAGTACTGGATCGCCCGCCTGCGCGGGCGATGACACCGGAGTATGTGGCATCACCGCCCCAAATGCCTCATGAAGATCCGCACCACATATCCCTGGAATCGCGGTGCTTCGTCGTAGAGATCTGACGCGATCCGCTCGATGGTCTCGCGCAACGACAAGAACTGCGCCTGCCGCGCGCTGCTTTCGGTGCCCTGCATGCCCGCGAGCTCGTCCATCGCGGCGTCGCTGATCTGGCACTGCACGACCTCGTCGCCGCTCAGCATGGTGAAGCGAAAGGCCAGCCGTTCGAGGTCATGGCCGATGATCTTGTCGCGCGTCAGCGGCATCCAATTGTCCCGTTCGCGCCCCCGAACGGGACAATGCTGAAAATCTGACGCCTTGTCACTATCCGCGCCGAAGGACGTGGCGGTCATCCGACGCCCATCAGCAGCGGCTCGACGAACCGGCTGCTCTCCAGCTTCAGTAGACGAGCGCCGTGCCGGTCGGCCTGTCGAGCGCCGCGGCCAGCGACCGATACTCCTCGCAACCGGTCCCGCAGATGGAGGCAATCCGGCTCAAATGATAAAGCGCCTGCTCGCGATTGCCCCGCTCGAGCTGCCACAGCCCGTAATATTGCCACGTCAGCACGTGGTTCGGATCGGCCTTCAATGCGCGCTCATACCAGACCTGCGATTGCTCGTAGTCGCCGAGCTTGCGATAGGAGTAGCCGATGAGGTTGGCGACATTCGGATGATCGTCATGCCCGAGCGACTTCAATTGCGCGATCGCGGCCGCGTAGTCGTTGCGCCCGTAGATCGTGTCATAGGCCACGCGGTAGCCGGCCGCGAATGCGGGATCGCCGATGCTGGACTGATTGTTCGGCTTCTTGCCTTTCTGGGTTGCCTTGGCGCCCGGGCGCTTCGGATAGGTCGGCTGCGACTTCTGATCCGAATAAGCGCCGGCGTACGGATCCGTGGAACTGGCGCCGCCCCCGCCTCCGCCACCGCCGCCTCCGCCCGCGGCAAATGCCGGCGAGCACAATAGGGCTGCCGCGAACGTACCCAACACGACGCGCCTGATCATCGCTGCGCTCATGTCTGCCTCCTGTGTTTCAAGCGGCCCCGGACCAATTGATAACCCTGCCTCGGCGGCAATATTCCGGGACGCTGCGCTCATGGAGGCGTCAGCATGCGTACGACAGTTCCAGTGTCCTTTACTGGAAGGCCACCTCGGCAAAGCTGCGCAGCTTTCGCGAATGCAGCCGCTCCGATTCCTGCTGCTTGAGCCGTTCCAGCGCCTTCAGGCCGATCTCGAGATGCTGGCCGACGCGGCGGCGGTAGAATTCGCTGGCCATGCCCGCGAGCTTGATCTCGCCGTGCAGCGGCTTGTCGGAGACGCAGAGCAGCGTGCCGTAGGGAACGCGGAAGCGATAGCCGTTGGCGGCGATCGCGGCCGATTCCATGTCGAGCGCGACCGCGCGCGACTGCGACATGCGTCGGATCACCTCAGGCCCGGAGATCTCCCAATTGCGGTTGTCGACGCTCGCCACCGTCCCCGTGCGCATCAGGCGCTTGAGCTCGAAACCTTCGAGGCCGGTAACGTCCTCAACCGCCTCTTCCAGCGCGACCTGCATCTCGGCCAGCGCCGGGATCGGGACCCATAGCGGCAATTCGCGATCGAGCACATGGTCCTCGCGCACATAGCCGTGCGCGAGCACGTAATCGCCGAGCCGCTGCGTGTTGCGCAGGCCCGCGCAATGGCCGAGCATCAGCCAGGCATGCGGGCGCAGCACCGCGACATGGTCGGTGACGTTGCGTGCGTTGGACGGACCAGTGCCGATGTTGATCAGCGTGATGCCGCGGTAGTCCGGCATGACCAGGTGGAAGGCCGGCATCTGCGGCATGCGCGCGGGCGCAACGCCACCGGTTGCGCCGCCGCTGCGCGTGATGACATTGCCCGGCGCGACAAAGGCTTCAAGGCCGGCCTCGCCGGACTGGAGCCGCTGCTGACAGAGCTGCGCGAAGGCGTCGACATAGAACTGATAGTTGGTGAAAATAACAAAATTCTGGAAATGTTCGGGGTCAGTGCCGGTGTAGTGATAGAGCCGGCGCAGCGAGTAATCGACGCGGGCAGCACGGAACAGCGACAGCGGCTCGGGCGCGCCGGGCCGAAGCTCGAAGGTGCCGTCGGCAATCGAATCGTCCATGGTGGCGAGATCGGGCACGTCGAAGGCGTCGCGCAGCGATCGCGCGACAGGGGAATTCTCGCTCGTGGTGATCGCAGCTTCGATGTTGATGTCGCGGCGATAGGCGAAGTGGATCGGGATCGGCTCGGCGGACTCGCCGATCTCGACGGGCACGCCGTGATTCTGGATCAGGAGGCCGATCTGCTCGATAAGGTAGCTCCGGAACAAATCCGGCCGCGTCACGCTGGTTTCATGCACGCCGGGCCCGGCGACGAAGCCGTAGGCGAGACGCGAATCCAGCCGCGCATGCGTCGCGGTGGTGAGGCGGACGAAGGGATAATAGGCGCGCACCCGCGTCGTGATCGCTTCGCCGCCGACATAGGCCTCGAACCGGTCGCGCAGGAACTTGGTGTTGCGCTCATAGATCTCTTCGAGCCGCGCGACGGCGAGGGAGGCGTCGGAGAAGGATTCGGTGGCGATGGAGGATGGGGATTGCATTGTTCGACCGCCGGGTTGCTGGGGCTTTGAGTCGAACTATAGCAAAGAAGGCGGTGCCGTAGGGTGGGCAAAGCGACTTGTCCGCCGTAGCTCGAAGAGCGAAGGCGGAAGCGTGCCCACCAACTTGTTCGTGGGAAAGATGGTGGGCACGGCGCGTTGCGCCTTTGCCCACCCTACGAGACCGCGTGTGCCGCACGAGATCCCGGATGCGCGCTAAGCGCGCTCCGGGATGACGCGCTTTCGCGTGTCACTTTTCCCGGAACGCCCGCATCAGCTGGTCGTGCAGCGGCTTCATCAGATAGGACAGCATGGTGCGGTCGCCGGTCTGGACGAAGGCTTCCACCGGCATGCCCGGGATCATCTTGACCTCGCCGAGACGGGCGATCTCCTCGGCCGGCATCGAGACGCGGATGGTGTAGTAGCTCTGTCCGGTGCGCTGGTCGGTGGTGACGTCGGGTGAGACACGGCTGACGAGGCCGTTGAGCTCCGGCGTGGTGCGTTGATTGAAGGCGGAGAGGCGCAGCAGCGTCTTCTGGCCGATCTGGAGCTTGTCGATGTCGACCGGATTGACCTTGGCCTCGACCTGGAGATCGTCGGCTTGCGGCACGATCAGCATGAGCGCGTCGCCGGCGGTGATGACGCCGCCGACCGTGTGCACCGTGGATTGCAGCACCATGCCGTCCTGCGGCGCGCGGATGTCGATGCGGCGAAGCTGGTCTTCGGCGGCGACCTTGCGCTCGATCAGCTCGCCGATCTTGTCGTTGGTCTCGCGCAGATCCTTGGAGACCTCGCTCACAACGTCCTTGTCGACCTGGATGATCTGCAGCTCGGTCTCGGTGATCTTGCCCTTGGCCTGGGCGCGCGAAGCGATGTATTGCGCGCGTTCGCCGTTGAGACGGGCCGAGTCGCGTTCGAGCTGGGTCAGGCGCGATATCTGCACCAGACGCTTGTCGTAGAGCTCGCGCACGCCGGTGAGCTCGTTCTGCACCAGCGCGATCTCCTGATCCTTGGCCTTCTCCTGGGCGCTGAGGCCCGCGATCTCCTCGTTGAGCTGCGTAATGCGCTCGCGAAGCTGGGCCTTCTGTCCGGTGCGGCCGTTGACGCGGACGTCGAAAAGCTTGGTTTCGGCGGAGAGCAGCAGCTTGACGTCGGGATCGCTGGCACGCTCGAGCAGGGATGGCGGAAATTCGATCCTGTCGACCCCGCGCTGCTCCGCCTGCAAGCGCGCGGCACGTGCCTGCGCGGCGTCGAGATTCTTGGTGACGATGGCAAGGTTGGCCTTGGTGACGGTGTCGTCGAGCCGCACCACGATGTCGCCGGCCTTGACCAGGTCGCCGTCGCGGGCGCGCACCTCGCCGACCACGCCGCCGGTCGGATGCTGCACCTTCTTGACGTTGGATTCGACCACGATCTGGCCCGGCGCGATCAGCGCACCCGAGATCAGCACGGTCGAGGCCCAGCCGCCGAGACCGACGACAAGGACCAGCACGATCACGAAGCCGAGGATCAGGTGAAACTTGATGGATTCGCGTACGGTCTTGTTCGCGGCCGGCTTCGGGCCGCCGATGGCCATCGTGCTCATGGCTTGGCAACTCCGCCTTCGCTGACGATCTTGATCGGGGCCGGCGGCGTCACACGCGGCTGCAGAACCTGGGCGAGCACCTGCTCCTTGGGTCCGAACGCCTGCATGCGGCCGTCGCGCAGCACCAGGACCTGGTCGACCGCCTCGACGCCGATCGGGCGGTGCGCGACCACGACGACGATAGCGCCGCGCTCGCGGGCGGCGCGGACGGCGCGGGTCAACGCCTCGTCGCCTTCGGTGTCGAGGTTGGAGTTGGGCTCGTCGAGCACGATCAGGAAGGGGTTGCCATAGAGTGCGCGCGCCAGCGCCACGCGCTGCGCCTGGCCGGCGGAAAGCGCCGTGCCCTGCTCGCCGACTTGCGTGTTGTAGCCCTCGCGCATCTTGATGATCATCTCGTGCACGCCGGCCTCTTTCGCCGCCGCGATGATGCCCTCGGACGTCGCCTCGGGATCGAACCGGCTGATGTTCTGGGCGATGGTGCCGCCGAACAATTCGACGTCCTGCGGCAGATAGCCGATGTGCCGGCCGAGCATGTCGGACGACCATTGATCGAGCGCCGCGCCGTCGAGCCTCACCTTGCCGCGTACCGGCTGCCAGACCCCGACCAGCGCGCGGATCAGCGACGATTTGCCGGAGCCGCTCGGGCCGATCACGCCGAGGCCGTTGCCCGCGGCGAGCGCGAAGGTGATGTCCTGCACGATGAGGCGCTGGTCGCCGGGGGGCACCATGGCGACGCCTTCGACCGAGAGCCGGCTCGTGGGCGCCTGCAGCTGGGTCGGCATCGTCTGCGCCGGCATCTGCTCCAGCAGGCGCGTGAGGCGGTGCCAGCTCTGGCGCGCCGCGACGAAGGATTTCCAGTGCGCAATGGCGAGATCGACCGGCGCGAGCGCGCGGGCGGACAGAATCGAGCCGGCAATGATGATGCCGGCGGTCGCCTCCTGGTGGATGACGAGATAGGCGCCGACCGCCAGCACGGCCGATTGCAGCATCATGCGCAGCACCTTTGCGACCGCGCCGAGACCGCCGGCGACGTCGCTCGCGCGCTGATTGCCGGCGAGGTATTTTTCGTTGGCCTCGCTCCAGCGCTCGTTCATCCGGCCGGCCATGCCCATCGCCACCATGACTTCGGCGTTGCGGCGGCTGGCCTGGGCGAGATCGTTGCGCTGGGCGGCAAGCCCCATCGCCTCGCGCGCCGGCTGGCGGGACATGAACTCGGTGACCAGCGTCAGCCCGACCAGGATAATGGCGCCGGCCAGGGCGGTGACGCCGATCATGACGTGGAAGGCGAAGCAGATGGCGAGATAGAGCGGCAGCCAGGGCAGGTCGAAGAACGCGCTCGGGCCCATGCCGCCGAGGAAGGAGCGGACGTTGTCGAGATCGCGCAGCGGCTGCAGGCCCTCGTTGCGGCTGCCGACCAGCAGCGGCAGGCGCACGATGGTGTCGAACACGCGCTTGTTGAGGGCTTCATCGAGCGCGGTGCCGATCCGCCCCAGGATCCGGTTGCGGATCATGTCGAGCACACCCTGCGCCATGTAGAGGAAGCTGGCGAGGATGATCAGGCCGACCAGGGTCGGGACGCTGCGGCTCGGCAGCACCCGGTCGTACACCTCCAGCATGAAGATCGACCCGGTCAGATAGAGCAGGTTGATCATGCAGCTCATCAAGCCGACGCCG
This sequence comes from Bradyrhizobium sp. Rc3b, assembly GCF_900114915.1. GTDB lineage: Bacteria > Pseudomonadota > Alphaproteobacteria > Rhizobiales > Xanthobacteraceae > Bradyrhizobium. The sequence goes on along the minus strand of NZ_FOUS01000004.1, from coordinate 141,927 downwards.
ATGAACGCCGTGCGACAAGCGCGCAAGGCGTCACCGAGTTCTGAACGGCGGACGCCAGGACCGGCTGCCATCAGTCTGATCTCTTTCAGGTGGGGGCCAAGGCCCCTGATTTCACGGGCAATTCAGGGTACTCGCCCCGGATTAACATCATGTTCGCGCTGCGTCCAACGCAGCCGGGTTCATCCAAAATCCTGATAGCCCACATCTACCCCTGATGGCCCCGCACGCAAGTCCGGTAATTCACAGTCTTTGCGGCTTTTTGGTGCAGTGGCCGCCGCCGCCTCCCCAGTCCTGGAGAGGCGGCTAGTTCCGATCGATCGAACCGGGCGGTTACTAGAACCGGCCGCCGCCCCGCACCAGCCGCACCACCAGCAGCAGGATGACCGCGCCGATGGCGGAATAGACGATCTCCGAGACCAGGCCTGTGCCGAGGCGAATGCCGAGCTTCGGAAACAGGAAGCTCGCCACCAGCGCGCCGGCGATGCCGACCACGATGTCGCCGATGATCCCGAACCCCGTTCCGCGCACCACCTTGCCGGCGAGCCAGCCGGCCACCAGGCCGACGAACAGGATGACGAGCAGGCCTTCGTTGGAAATGTACATAAGTCTGGTCCCTCTCCATGAACGGCCGCATGGAACGGGAACCGGGATGAATGGGGTGTGAATGCTAGCCGCTTCACCCGCTCCGGCAAAAAGTCGAAAACAACCCCATGCAAAGTAGAACGGCTCTTGCCTGCGGTCCCCGGTGAACTGTGACAACTAGGTGTTGCCATGGAGGAATTTCAAAGGAAGGAGCGCTGCTGCAGCGCCGCTCGAATATTATGACAGCGCCGCCGCCTGCTCCGCCAGCACACATCGCGCCGCCCGGCCCGGCCCGACCGGCACATTGGCAGGCAATTGCTCCAGGCAACGGGGCTGCGCCACGGCGCAGCGCGGGGCGAAGGAGCAGTTGTGGGGTTTCTCGGCCAGCGAGGGCGGCGTGCCGGGGATGGTTTCGAGCCGGGCGCCACGCTTGGCGCCGTGAATCGTCGAGGCGAGCAGGCCCTTGGCATAGGGATGCACCGGGCTGCGGACGATGTCGCGAAGCGTGCCCTGCTCCACGATCTGGCCGGCATACATCACCGCGACACGGTCGCAGATCTCGATGGCGACGCCGATATCGTGGGTGACGAAGATGACGGACATGCCGAACTCGCGCTGCAGCTCGCGCAGCAAGAGCAGGATCTGGATCTGCACGGTGGCATCGAGCGCGGTGGTCGGCTCGTCCGCGAGCAGGATTTTTGGCCGGCAGGCGAGCGCCAGCGCGATCATGGCACGCTGACGCATGCCGCCGGACATCTCGTGCGGATAGGCGTCGAGCCGGCGTTTTGCGGAGGGAATGCGCACAACCTCGAGCATTTCGAGTGCGCGTGCCCTGCCCTCAGCGTAGCTTTTGCCCTCGTGGCGCACGACGCTTTCGGCGATCTGCGCACCGATGGTGTAGACCGGATCCAGCGCCAATGCCGGCTCCTGGAAGATCATCGACACGGTCTGGCCGCGGAAGGACGACAGCTCCTCGTCGTTCATGGCGAGCACGTCGCGGCCCATGACGTTGACGGCGCCGGAAATCTGCGTGCGCTTCTTCGGCAACAGCCGCATCAGCGCACGCAGGGTCACGCTCTTGCCCGAACCGGACTCGCCGAGCAGGCCCAACACCTCGCTGTTACCCAGCGAGAGACTGAGATCGTTCACGGCATAGACCGTGCGCTCCCCGGTGAAGCGGATGTTGAGGCCTGAAATCTCGACGAGCTTTGTCATGACGGCAGTTTCGGCAATCGATCGTGATAGTCGGTGACGCGCTGGAAGGCGGCGCCGATGGTGAGCAGGGTCGCTTCGTCGAAGGAGCGGCCGATCAGCTGCATGCCGACCGGCAGGCCGCTCTTCGTGAAGCCTGAGGGCACGGTAAGCGACGGCAGGCCGAGGAAGTTGACCGGGCGGGTGAACAGCGTCAGCCGCTGCACCATGGCCGGTGCGTTCGGCCCGCCGCCGACATCGCTCTCTTCGATCGTCGGCGCCGGCACGGGCGACGCCGGTGCGACCACCGCATCGACGCCTGCAGTGGCCGCATGGTGCGCAGCGAGCGCGGGGCCGCGCCAACGCATCGCCTCGAGATAGGTGATGGCGGGAACGGCGAGACCGTTCTGCAGCCGCATCAGGACCTGCGGGCCATAATCCTGCGGACGCTCGATCATCCAGCGCTTGTGGAATGCCGCAGCTTCTGCGGCGAGCACGAGCTGGCTCGCCGAGGACAATTGGCGCTGGTCCGGCAGCTCAACCGTGACGATGTCGGCGCCCTCGCGCTTGAGCACGGCGATAGTCTCGTCCAGCACGCGCGCGACCTCGCTATCGAGATCGTCGACATAGAACGAGCTGGGCACGCCGATCTTCAGGCCCTTCAGCGAGCCCTTGGTCGCGCCGACATAGTCCGACAGCGGCTCGTGGCTGCAGGTGGAGTCCGCAGGGTCCGCGCCGGCCATCAGCGCCAGCAGCAGCGCACAATCCTCGGCGGTGCGGGCGAGAGGGCCGACGGTGTCGAGCGACTGCGATAGCGGCATCGCGCCGGCCCGGCTGACGCGACCGACCGTGGTCTTCAATCCCGTGACGCCGCAGAAATGCGCGGGCATGCGGATCGAGCCGCCGGTGTCGGAGCCGAGCGCCGCATAGGTCAGCCGCGCGGCCACCGCCGAGCCGGAGCCCGACGACGAGCCGCCGGTGATGTGCGCGACGTTCCAGGGATTGCGCACCGGACCGTAATGGGCGTTATGCCCGGTCGGGCCATAGGCGAATTCGGCCAGATGCAGCGTGCCGAGGCGGACCTGGCCGGCGTCCTTCAACCGCTGCAACGCCGTGGAGGTCACGGTCGGTACGAAATCGCGGCGGATCAGCGAGCCGCAGGTCGCGACGTGGCCGGCATCGTAATACATGTCCTTGTGCGCGAGCGGCACGCCATGCAGGGGACCACGGACATTGCCCTTGGCGAGCTCGGAATCGGCGGCCTCCGCCGCTTTCAATGCAGCCTCGGCCTCGATCGACATGAAGGCGTTGAGATGCGGCTGCCACTGCGCGACGCGCTGCAGCAGCGCGCGCGTCACCTCTTGCGAGGACAGCTGCTTCATCGCGATCGCGCGCGCGACCTCGGTGAGCGTCATCAATGCGGGCTCAGCGCTCATTTCGACACCTTCTGCGTCTGCGCAATCGGATAGAGCGCGGGCTCGAGGTCGAACGGCAGCGTGCCGGCAATGGCTGCGAAGCCTTCGAAGGCAGGCCCGATGGAATTGGAGATACGCGTCGCGATCTCGTCGTCCACGGGGACGCCGGCGATTTGCGCGATGGGCTTGATCTCTTTCGGTGTCGGTCTCGTCATGCGGTCTTCTCCCTGGGCGCGCGGCTATGGCCTGAACCCGGAATCGCCATGTAGCACGCGGTCTCGTGGCCCATATTATCGAGCGCGGTGAGCTTTGGTGTCGCATTTGCGCAGAGCGGCTCCGCAAACGGGCAACGGGTGTGGAAGCGGCAGCCCGGGGGCGGGTCGATCGGATTGGGCGGATCGCCGGTGATCGGCGGCTGCTCGGTGCGCCGGTCGGGGTCGGACGACGGCATCGCCGCAAGGAGCGCGCGCGTGTAGGGATGCGCAGGACTGTCCCAGACCTGGTCGACCGGGCCGAGCTCGACGACTTCGCCGAGATACATCACCAGCACGCGATCCGAGATGTAGCGCACGACGTTGAGGTCGTGGCTGATGAACAGATAGGTGAGGCCGAACTCGTGCTTGAGATCGGCAAGCAGGTTGAGCACCTGCGCCTCGACCGATTTGTCGAGCGCGGAGACCGCTTCGTCCAAAATCACAAGTCGCGGCGACAGCGCCAGCGCGCGTGCGATATTCACGCGCTGGCGCTGGCCGCCGGAGATCTCGTGCGGATAGCGGTTGGCGAAGTTCTCCGGGCGCAAGCCCACCTTGCCGAGCAGCTCGCGCGCCAATGCGCGTGCCGCGCCATCGGCCATGCCGTGCACCTTCGGGCCGAAGGTGATCGATTCCTCGATCGTCAGGCGCGGGTTGAGAGAAGCGTACGAGTCCTGGAACACCATCTGCATGCCGCGGCGCAATTCACGCAGCGACAGCGACTGACCGACGGTCATGCCGTCATAGATGATGTCGCCGGTGTCGCGCGGCATCAGATGCATCAGCAGGCGCGCGGTGGTGGACTTGCCGCAGCCGGATTCACCGACGATGCCGACGGTCTCGCCCTTGGCAACGGCGAAGGAGACGTTGTCAACGGCGCGCACGGTGCGTTTGGCGGCGAACAGGCCGCCGCGTACAGGGAAGTGCTTGGTCAGCCCGTTGACCTGCAGCAGCGGCTGCGCGACGCCGCCGCGGTCTTCGACCGGCTCCAACATTTCGACGGATGTGTTGGTTTCGCTCATGGCCTAGTTCCTGATGTCCATGGCGCTGCGCAGGCCGTCCGAGAGCAGGTTGAAGCAGATCGAGACCGCGAAGATCATAGCGCCCGGCAATGCGGCGACCCAGGGATTGACGTAGATCGCGGTGCGTAATGTGTTGAGCATCAGGCCCCATTCCGGCTCCGGCGGTTTTGTGCCGAGACCGAGGAAGGAGAGACCGGCGGCGAGGATCATCGAGACCGAGATCAGGCTGGTGGCATAGACGAAGATCGCGCCAAGCACGTTGCCGAGGATGTGCACGCGCATGATGGTGATGGGTCCGGCGCCCGAGGCACGCGCGGCCTCGACGAAGTCCATGTTGCGCACGCCTGTGGTGACGCTTTCGGCGACGCGGGTGATCTGCGGCACGAACACGACGGTCAACGACACGATGGAATTGAGGATGCCGGCCCCCAGCGCGCCGGAGATCGCAATCGCCAGCAGCACCGAAGGAAAGGCGTAGAACACGTCGATCGTGCGCATGATCGCGGTGTTGAGCCTGCCGCCGACATAGCCGGCGACGAGGCCGAGCGAGGTGCCGATGCAGAAGGCAAGGATCACGGGCAGAATGCCGATGACCAGCGACAGCCGCCCGCCATAGATCAGCCGCGCCAGCATGTCGCGGCCGAGCTCGTCGGTGCCGAGCGGGTAGCTAACGGTGCCGATGTGGCGCAGGCGGCGGATCATGGAGCCCTTGTAGGGATCTTCCAGACCCAGCCAGGGCGCGAGGATCGCCGACAGGAAGATCAGCAGCAACACCAGCGCGCAGGCCATGCTGACCTTGTCGCGCCGGATGCGGCGGCCGACGGTCGCCCAATAACCCCGCGCCTTGGTCGCGGGCGCGGCCTGCAGCGCGGCATCGGCGGTGGCGGACAACGGAAGCTCGCTCATTGGCTGGCTCCCAGTCGTTGGTACGATCGATGCGAGCCAAGGAGGTGGTGCACCTCTCCCGCTTGCGGGAGAGGTCGGCGCTCCGGGCGATGCGAAGCATCGTCCCGCGCGCCGGGTGAGGGTTCTCTCCTCTTGGGGGTCCTCGATTGCGGAGACACCCCCACCCCGCCCCTCCCCCGCAAGCGGGAGAGGAGGAGCACCTTTTGCGTGGCGACAGCTGAACTCATTATCAGCCCCGCTTGATGCGCGGATCGATCGCGGCTTGCGCGATGTCGACCATGAGATTGAGGAAGACGAAGAACAGCGCCAGGATCAGGATCGTGCCCTGCAGCAGCGGCAGATCGCGCTGGAAGATCGCCGAGTTGAGCAGGAAGCCCGAGCCCGGCCAGGAGAACACGGTCTCGATCAGAATCGAGCCGCCGAGCATGTAACCCAATTGCAGCCCCATTACCGCGAGCGCGGTGGGCGCGGCGTTCTTGATGACGTGGCGGAACACGCCGCGCTCGTGCAGACCTTTGGCGCGCAAGGCCTCGACGAAATCCTGGCTCAGGATGTCGCCGGTCAGCGCGCGCACGGTGCGGGTGACGATGCCCATGGGAATTACCGATGTCGTGATCGCGGGCAGCACGAGGTATTGCAGGTGTGCCCAGTCCCAGGCCCAGGTGGCGGAGCCGCCGGGCCCGGCGCCGACCGCGGGCAGCCAGTTCAGCTGCACCGAGAAGATGATGACCATCACCATGCCGAGCCAGTAGTGCGGCACGGAGACGCCCGCAATGGCAAAGGACGTCGCGACCTTGTCGATCCAGGTCTCGCGGAAGTAGCCGGCGATCAGGCCGAGCAGGATGCCCATGGTGAAGCCGATGATGGCGGCGGCAATCGCCAGCGTGACGGTATTGCTGACGGCGCGCATGACTTCGGCGAGCACGGGGCGCCCCGTCGCGATGGAATTGCCGAGATCGCCGTGCAGCGCGCGCATCAGCCACAAGCCGAACTGCACCGGCAGCGGGCGATCAAAACCATAGGCGGAACGGAGCTGCGCGGCGAGCTCCTGCGAGGCATCGGCCGGCAGCACCGCGACCAGCGGATCACCCGGCGTGATGTGCACGAGCAGAAAACACACCAGCGCGACGCTGATGACGATCGGAACGACGTAGACGATGCGTCTGGCGATATAGGCGAGCACGTTTGGTTCTTTCTTCCTTCTCCCCTTGTGGGAGAAGGTGGCATAGGCCGCCTCCGGCGGCCGTTTTTAAGTCGACGCCGAAGCGAAGCTTCGGCTACGGCGCCGGATGAGGGGTTCTACCCGCGGATACAGCGTTATCGGATGAGGGAAAGGGCCACTCGCGGAGAGAGATCCCTCACCCGGCTTCGCTGTCGCGAAGCCACCCTTTCCCACAAGGGGAGAGGGTGCACTGTTCGTGTGGTGCGAACTACTTCATCGACACCAGCGAGAAGTCGATGAACCAGCTCTTCGGCTGCACGACGCCGGTCACCTTCGGGCTCATCGCGCGGGGGCCGACGTCGTGGGCGACGTACAGGAAGGCGGCATCGTCGACGGAGGCCGCGTGCAGCTCGGCGAGCGCGGCGTCACGCGCGGCGGGATCGAAGGTCTGGCGGGCCTTCTTCACCAGCTCGTCGAACTTGGGATTGTTGATGAAACCCCAATTGTTCGAGACCGGCGGCGCCATGCCCGATTGCAGGAAGCGCACCAGCGCGAAGAACGGATCCATCGCCGCATAGGTCACGTTGGTCGCGTGCGAACCGTTGGCCGACGGATCCTTGGCGCCGCGGCGCCAGTTGGTGAACAGCGTATTCCATTCGATGACGTCGAGCTGCACATCGAAATAGCATTCGGCAAGGGCCTGCTGGAGATACTCGTTCATCGGCAAGGGCTGCATCTGGCCCGAACCCGAGGCGGAGGTCTGCGTCTTCACCGTCAGCTTCTTGTTGGGGCCGAAGCCGGCCTCCTGCATCAGCTTTTGTGCAGCCGCCTTGTCATACTTGATCTCGAAGCTCGGCTTGCCGCGCCAGGGATGGCCGGGCTCGAAGGTGCCGGTCGCCGGCACCATCAGGCCGGCGAGCAGGCCGTCCTTGAGGCCTTCGCGATCGACGCAAAGGTTGGCGGCCTTGCGCACGCGGATGTCGTTCCAGGGCGACCCCTCGACGCGGGAGAACTGCCACGGCCAGACATGCGGCTGCTCGTTGGCGTAGAGCTTGAAGCCGCGCTGCTTCAGCTCGGGCAGCGCGTCCGGAGCCGGCGCCTCGACCCAGTCGACCTGCCCGGAGAGCAGCGCCGCGGTGCGTGCGTTGGCCTCCGGCATCGGCAGCAGCACCATCTTGTCGACCTTGGGCACGCGCGCCTTGTCCCAATAGCTCGCGTTCTTCACGAGCTCGAGCCGCTCGCGCGGCGTGAAGCTCGCCATTTTCCACGGGCCGGTGCCTGCGGCGTCCTTGGCGAAGGCTGTCCACGCCGCCTGCGATTTGGCCTTGGCGTCGGCGCCTTCGGCCTTGTCGTAGAAATGCTGCCACTTCGCCGGGCTCGCCATGAAGAGATTGGTCAGGTTGATCGGCAGGAAGCTGTCGGGCTCCTTGGTGGTGAGCTCGACGGTCATGTCGTCGATCTTCTTCGCAGAGGCCAGCGTCGGCATGCGCGAGGCCGTGACGCCGACCTGGCTGGCGTCGAATTGCGGCGCGTCCTGCTTCAGCACCTTCTCGACGTTCCACACCACCGCATCCGCATTGAACGGGGAGCCATCATGGAAGGTCACGCCAGGGCGCAGCTTGAAAACCCACTTGGTCTTGTCGGCATCGTCGACCTTCCACTCGGTGGCAAGGCCGGGAATCACCACGCTCGCCTTCTCCGCGGAGGACAGGTCCCAGCCGGTCAGCGCGTCGTACATGGTGAGGCCGGTGAAGCGGTTGCCTTCGAAACCCTGATCCGGCTGGCCCAACGTGCGCGGAATATCGGCAGCGGTCATGCCGATGCGCAGCACGGTTTCGGCACTGGCCTCACGCGGCCATGCGGCCGCCGTCGTTAGAGCGAGCACCGCGATCAATGCCGCGCGCGTGTTCTTCTTCTTCTTAGTAAGCATCGCCTCAATCCTTTTCCGGCTTCGATGACTATTTTTGATGCAATCGTATGCAATGGCTATGCCAAAGAGAAACTTATTCTGCGATTTGGCCCTGCGACGACAAGTCCTTGTAGGCCGCAGGCGGGTGCACGCGCCGCGCTGCCTATTCTGGCATCAAGATTGCAAGTTCGGTCCCGAAATCCCCTGGGAGCTTTGGGCCATGCGTGTTCGTCTATCGATTTGTCTCGCCGTGCTTGCGCTGGCGTTGTCCGCAATCTCGGCGCGCGCCGAAACGGTGGTGCGCTACGGCATCTCGATGGCCGACATTCCGCTCACCACGGGTCAGCCCGATCGCGGCGCCGGCGCCTATCAGTTCACGGCTTACACGATCTACGATCCCTTGGTCGCCTGGGAGATGGATGTCGCCGACCGGCCTGGCAAGCTGGTGCCGGGGCTCGCCACCGAGTGGAAGGTGGATGATGCAGACAAGACCAAATGGCGCTTCACGCTTCGCAAGGGCGTCAAGTTTCACGACGGCAGCGAGTTCAACGCCGACGCCGTGATCTGGAATCTGGACAAGGTGCTCAACGACAAGGCGCCGCAATTCGACAAACGGCAGAGCGCGCAGGTGAAGACCCGCCTTCCCTCCGTTGCAAGCTACGCCAAGGTCGACGATTTCACCGTGGAGATCACCACGAAGACGGTCGACTCCTTCTTCCCCTATCAGATGCTGTGGTTTCTGGTGTCGAGCCCTGCGCAGTACGACAAGCTCGGCAAGGATTGGGACAAGTTCGCCAGCCAGCCCTCCGGCACCGGCCCGTTCAAGCTGACCAAGCTGGTGCCGCGCGAGCTCGCAGAACTCAGCAAGAACCCGGACTACTGGAATAAGAAGCGCATCCCGAAGGCCGACAAGATCGTGCTGGTGCCGATGCCGGAAGCACTGACCCGCACCAACGCGCTGCTTGCGGGACAGGTCGATCTGATCGAGACGCCGGCGCCGGATGCCGTGCCGCAACTGAAAGCGGCCGGCATGAAGCTCGTCGACAACGTCACACCGCATGTCTGGAATTATCATCTCAGCGTGCTGCCGGGCTCGCCCTGGACCGACATCCGCCTGCGCAAGGCGCTGAACCTCGCGATCGACCGTGACGCCGTGGTCGGGCTGATGAATGGCCTTGCCAAGCCTGCCAAGGGCCAGGTCGACCCGTCGAGCCCGTGGTTCGGCAAGCCGGGCTTCGAGCTGAAATACGATCTGGCTGCAGCGAAGAAGCTGGTCGAGGAGGCCGGCTACTCCAAGGCCAAGCCACTGAAGGCCACCTTCATCATCGCGCAAGGAGGCACCGGCCAGATGCTGTCGCTGCCGATGAACGAATTCCTGCAGCAGAGTTTTAAAGAGATCGGCATCGACATCGACTTCAAGGTGGTCGAGCTCGAGACGCTCTACACGCACTGGCGCAAGGGCGCGGCCGACGAGATCAATGCCGGCATCACCGCCAACAACATCGCCTACGTCACGTCAGACCCGCTTTACGCTATCGTTCGCTTCTTCCATTCGGGCCAGATCGCGCCGGTCGGCGTCAACTGGGGCGGCTACAAGAATCCGGAGGTGGATGCTCTGATAGACGAGGCCAAGCAGACGTTCGACAGCGCCAAGCAGGACGAGCTGCTGGCGCAGGCGCACGCGCTGATCGTGGACGACGCCGCGCTGGTCTGGGTCGTGCACGATACCAACCCGCACGCGCTGTCGCCGAAGATCAAGCAGTTCGTGCAGGCCCAGCACTGGTTTCAGGATCTGACGACCATCGGGATGGAGTGAGGGGAACACAGGTGTCGCAGGGTGGGCAAAGCGTAGCGTGCCCACCATTTCTCCATTTGCCAGCAAGATCCTGGGCACGGCGCTGCGCGCCTTTGTCCACCCTACGAGAGTTTTTGCTTCGGGCACACCGCCGCGTCCAACACGGCTGTCGTCCCGGGCAAGCGCAGCGCAGACTCGGGACCCATAACCACAGGGAGTAGTTTGTCGACGACTCGGAGTTGCCGGTTCGCGCCGTAACCGCTCCCCGTGGCTATGGGTCCCTGCGTTCGCAGGGACGACACCATCGTTGAGGCCCCAGCGGAGCCCCGCACCCACTACTTCGTCAGCAGCGCATAGGCCCCGGTCCAGCCTTCCGGCGGCGGGTTGAGCTGGAAATCCTTGATCCTCGCCTCGTAGAGCCTGAACAGCTTCTCCAGCGTATCGGCGTCTTCGCTGTGACGGCCGCGTTCGATCGCATCGAGTGCGCCCTGCCAGTCGCGGCCGCGGTAGCAGCCGAGCATCTCGATGGTGATGTTGCGCAGGCGCTGGAAGGCGCCGGAATGCATGACGTCCTCGCGCCCGGCGATGGCGTAGATCACCTCCGGCTCGGTCTTGCCCTTGACCATGATGAAGTCGAGCTCGAGGATCGCGAACCTGTCCTTGGCGGCGAGCGCGGTGCGAGAGCCGACGATGATGGGAAAGCCGTATTCCTTGGTTTGCCCTTCGAGGCGCGATGCCAGGTTCACGCTGTCGCCGAGCACCGAGTAGTTCTTCTTCAGGTCGGAGCCCATGTTGCCGACCACGCCGATGCCGGTGTTGAGGCCGATGCCGACATTGAGCGGGATGTAGACGCGGCCGCCCTCGGCGGCTTCCTGCTCGCGCTCCTTGTTGACCGTGTCGATCTGCTCCAGCATCTGGATCGCGGCCTCACAGGCGTTGATCTGGTGCTCGGCATCGTCGAGTGGCGCGTTCCAGAACGCCATGATGGCGTCGCCCATATATTTGTCGATGTAGCCCTTCCGCTCGATGATGACGTCGGTCAGCGGCGTCAGGAAGCGGTTCATCAGCTCGATGAGCCCTTGTGGATCGTGCTTGTAGCTCTCCGAGATCGTCGTGAAGCCGCGCACATCGGAGAACATGATCGTCATCTCGCGCTCCTCGCCGCCGAGCACGAGCTTCTCCGGCGATTGCACGAGTTGCTCGACCAGCACCGGCGACATGTATTGCGCAAATTGCCCGCGAATCTGCACGCGCTGCCGCTGTTCGCGCACGAAGCTCGCAAAGATCAGCGTCAGGTAGACTGCGGTGGTCGACAGCAACGGGTAGGTGAAGTCGATGAGATAGCGGTATTGTGCGTAGAAGAACCAGGATACGCCGACCAGGATCGCGGCGAAGGCCCCACCCGCAAGCACCAGGCGCACCGGTCCGAGATTCGGCGTGAATATGATCACCAGCAGGCCGATGATGAGCGCGGCGAGCAGCTCGACGCCGAGTGCGTAATTTGGCTGCGAGATCGCCGCGCCGCTCAGCACGCTCTCCAGCACCTGGGCGTGGATCTCCACGCCCGGCATGGTCGAGGATACCGGCGTGGTCTTGATGTCGTTGAGCCCGGCCGCGGAGGTCCCGACTAGTACCAGCTTGCCGGCGAATTTGCTCGGCGACGCGCTGTTGTCGAGCACGTCGGCCGCGGAGACGTAGATCGAGGGATCCCGGCGGGCGTAGTGCACCCAGAACTGGCCGTTCTTGTCAGTGGGGATCTCGACGCCCTTGAGGCGCACGGCCCGCACGCCGGTCTTGTCGGTCCTGACCAGCAGCGTCGGCGTGCCCGTGACGACCCGCAGGATCTCGAGGCTGAGCGAGGGCATGATGTTGCCCTGGGCGCGCATGATCATCGGCACGCGGCGGATGAACCCGTCCCGCTCTTTCCTGATCGAAAACAGGCCGCGGCCGGCAGCAACCCTCTCGATGATCGGCACGTTGCGCAGCAAGCCTGGAAATTCGAACAGGAAGCGTTCGGCGCCCTCCTCGCCGACGGTCGCCACCCCCGTGAGCGGAAGTGATTTATCAAGCTCGGTCAAAACCTCGGGAAGCCCCGTCTCGCCCAGCACCACGCGCGAGCGCTTGATCGCATCGGAGAGAATCTGGTCGTTGCTCGGTAGCTCGCGCAGCTTGGCGCGGGTGGCATCGTCCAGATAGCGCATGTGGCTCGCGACCAGGTCCGGGTTGAGCCGGTCGGGTTCCGAGAACACGACGTCGAAGCCGATCGCCACCGCGCCATTGTTGGTGAGGTTCTGGATCAGGTCGGCGATGCGCGTGCGCGGCCACGGCCATTGTCCGAGCCTGGCGAGGCTCTTGTCGTCGATGTCGACGATGGTAACCGGCCGCGCCGTCTTATGGCGAGGATCGATCAGCTGGAACATGTCGAAGGTGCGCAGCCGCAATTCCTGGATCGGCGGCGGGTCCCACAGCCGCGCGCCGGCGAACACGACCAGCAGCGCAAGGCACATCAGCCGCGCAAAGCCGAACTTTCGCGCAAACCACCGTCGCAGGATCTTGAGACGTTTCATGCTGGTGGAATATCACGCTTTGACGACGAGCGGCAGCTCCGACCTGGTGTGCCAACGATCGGCTTCGCCCAGGGGTGTCAGGAATGCACTATGAAGTCGCTCGCCTGAAGACTGACACCCTTGACGAGGATGGTGTTCGCCGCATCGAGCGTGATCAAAGTATCCGTTCCAGACGCAGCCACGTGCTGAGCCATCCAGTCGGACACGCTGGCGGTGGTCACGACGGCCGACAGGTCGATGTGGTCCTGATTGTGCGTGAAATCCAGAATGATGTCGCGATTCGAATTGGCCGCGAACACGAATTGATCCTGATAGCCCGTCCCGAACAACACATCCTTGCCATCTGTGCTGGCGAGGGTCACCGGGCCTTGTTCGGCCAGATTGAAGATCAGGTTGACCGTATCGCTCGCACCGTGGCTGTCGGTGACGGTGATCGCCAGCTTATCCGTCGCAGTCCCACCTGGGCTCGGCTCGGCGTATGTCAGATATTGAAGGGCCGAATTGACGCTCGCCAAGGTATCGGACGTCGATGCTGGCTCCACATATGTGCCCGAATCCGCCGCCGCAGTGAGTATGAAGGTTTCATCGGGAGCAGCGTCGGCGTCGGCGACGGTGATGCCATGGACGAACACCATGTCGCCTTCCTGCGTGACGTAAATCTGGTCGACGTCGATCACCGGAGCGTCGCTCTCGTCCGCGCCGGTCACGTCCACGGTGAGCGTGGCCGTGCCGGTTGCACCGTGCACATCTGTGGTCTGGACCGTGAAAATATCCGCGTAGGAGCCGTCGGCCAGCGCGTTGATCGCGGCGGCGTTCGGAACGTAGCTGTAGCTGCCATCGGGATTGACCGTCAGCGTCCCGTAGAGTCCGCCAGCTGTCGTCGCCGCATGGTGATCCGCGTTGATGACGGCATAGGTCAGCGTCGCCGTCTCGCCGGTATCGACATCGTTGCCCGCCAACGTCCCGGTCAGATCGCAGAAGGTGTCGTCGGCCGTCGTATCCTCGAGCGGTCCGATGTGGCGATCGGCCAGCGTCGGCGCGTCGTTGCTGCCGGCGATGTTGACGGTAACGACTGCGCTCGTGCCAGCGCCCTCGGCATCCGACGGAACGATCGTGTATTGCAGCGACAGCGTCTGGCCGGCGGCGAGGAAATCGAACGCCTGCCCGTGCGAATTGAAGGTCCAGGTGAACTGCGTATGAGTCGCGGTGCCGTCGAGGATATCACCCGAGGGGACAGTGAGATCCGCGAGGAGGTCGGCATTCGACAACCCGCCGACGCTGCCCGTTTGCAGCACGCCGTCGAGCGTAACCTGTACCTCGCTGACCGCCACCGTGACGTGATCGGTCGCATCGACGTCGGAGACCACCAGCACGCCATGCGCAAGCTGGCCGGCATTGGTTTCCACCAAATCGGCAACGGCGCCGCCCGGCCCGGAGGTGCTGCTTGCCCAGTCCGCATCGCCCGCGATGGCGAGGCTCTTGGCGGGGTTGACCGCATTGGAGGCCGTGGTCCCACCGCCGTCGGCGAGCTGGTAATACGCGGCCAGATTGGCCTCGTTGCCGGTGAGCGCGGTGAAGTCGATCGACTGGATCTGAGCTTGCGTCAGCGCGGTGGTCCAGACGCTGACATCGGCGATCGAGCCGGTGAAGCCCTGCGCCCCGAAGCCGGGGGCGTACCTGTCGCTTGCGGCCCCGATCATCATGTAGGACGGATCCTGGCCGCTGCCGACCGCGTTCACGCCTCCACTGTGGGAGTAGACGGCGTTCCCATCGACAAAAAGCGTGAAGGTACCCTGATCGCGCGTCAAGGCGAGGTTATGCCATTGCCCTGCAGTGAGCGCGAAGCCGGTATCCAGGATATCGACGCCTCCCTCGAGAATTTCGATCTCCAGATTGCCGCTGACGACGGTACCGATAAGACCGAAGCCGGCTGTCGAGGTATTGCCGTTGTAGAACAGGACCTGGCCGTCGGGCGCAGCGCCTCCGTTCCAGTTTACCCAGCCATCCAGCGTAACCCCATCGGACGCGACGGTCGGCACCTCGCCGACCGCGATGGTCTGGCCGTCGAAGTTCATGTAGTCCGACGTGACATAGGACACCGCCGGCGCATCGTTGGTGCCGGTGATGGTGACGGTCACGTCCTGGCTGATCTTGCCGCCATGCTGGTCGTCGAGCGTAACGGTGTAGACCTGGGTGATGGTCTGCCCTTCCGCCAGCGACTGCAGCACGGGGTCGCTGTTGTCGAGCGTGAAATGCCAGCCCAGTGTCGCGCCGTCGTCGTTGTCGCTGCCGGATTCGGACACCGCATCGATCGTGAAGGTGCCGATATGCGAGCTGGCTCCGAAGCCCGGCAGGTCCGAGCTGACGGACGAAGATTTGAACGACCATGCCGCCGTGTGGGTGTCGGTCAGGTCCAGATCCTGGATCGCCAGCGTGCCGTCCGCCGTGAGCGAGGCGCACTCATCCTCGGTCACCGCGCCCGTCGCTGCGGCGGCATCGCTCGTGATCGTCGGTGCATCATTGACGCCCGTGATCGTGACGGTGACGTCTTGGCTGACGATACCGCCATGATGATCGTCGAACGTAACGGTATAGACCTGCGTGATGGTCTGGCCCTGCGCCAGCGACTGCAGCATTGCATTGCTGTTGTCGAGGCTGAAATGCCAACCCAGCGTCGCGCCATTGCTCGTGTCGGTATTGTACTCCAGCACCGACTGATCGATCGTGAACGTGCCGATGTGCGTGCTGTCGGCATCGAAGCCCGGCAGAGCCGAGCTGATGGACGACGACTTGAACACCGCCTGCGCCGCATGGGTGTCGATCAGATCGAGGTCTTGAATCGCCAGCGTGCCGTCGATCGACAGCGTCAGGCCCGCGTCCTCGACGACATGACCTGTCGCCGCCGCGGCACCGCTGGTCACGGTCGGCGCGTCGTTCTTGCCGGTGATGACGACCGTGACGTCCCGCGTGACGGTCCCACCGTGATGGTCGTCGATCCTGACAGTATAGACCTGCGTGATGGTCTGCCCTTCCGCCAGCGACTGCAGCACCGGGTCGTTGTCGTCGAGCGTGAAGGTCCAGCCCACTGACCCGCGGGAGCTGGCGCCCGGGCTTTCATTCACTGAGCCGAGGCTGAACGTGCCGATATGCGAGGTGCCGTCGCTGAAGCCCGGCAGATGCGCGCTCGAAATCGTCGACTTCAGCGAAAAACTCGCGGTGTGGGTGTCCGTGAGATCAGGCTCGTTGAATGTGATGGTGCCGTTGGCGGCGAGCGTGGCCGCCGTATCCTCGGTCACCGCACCGGTCGGCGTGGTCAGATCTTCGACGATCGTCGGCACGTCGTTGGTGCCCTCGACATTGACGTCCGCACCGTCGATGGACACGGTAACCGGCGTGCTGACGACACCGCCGTGCCCGTCATCGACTTGCACCACGTAGTTGAGGGTCAGCTTCTCGCCTTTGGCGAGGAAATCGAACAGATGGTCGGGAACGCTGTAGGTCCAGGTGGCCGAACCGTTATTGCTGTTTCCCGCGCCCTGTACCACGGTCAGCGGCACCTCGACGGCGGCGATCGCCGCGAGCTGCTGCGGCGTCAGCGTCGACGTGATGTCGTGGCCTTGCGCATCGAGATATTTGAACGGCTGGGTCGACGAGAGCGCCGCGCTCACGATCGGGCGGTCGGTCAGATCGACGTCGGTGAAGGTGACAGTGCCCGTGATGGTATCCAGAGTCTCGTTGCCGGTCCCGACCTTCTCGATGACGGTTCCGCCCAACGTCGCGACGGTGGGCTTGTCGTTCGTTCCCGTGACCGTGATGGTGATCGGGATGAACTTGGACTCGGGATTGACTGCGAAATTAGTGTCGACGCGGACCATATAGGTCAGCGTCAGCGTTTCGCCGGCCGCGAGGAAGTCGAAGACTTTGTCCGGGATCGTGTACGTCCAGACCGCCGAGCCGTTGTTATTGTTGCCGGCGTCGGGGGCGACGTTGATCTGGATCTGGGTCGCCGCGATGTCCTGCTTCTGGAGCGCCGAGAGCGAGCCGGTGACGTCGTGCTGGCCGACGTCCTTGTAGACATAGTTCGGCGCTTCGGCGAGGCTGATGCTCACCGTCGGCCGGTCGCCGAGGTTTTGATCGACGAATCTGATCAGGCCGGAAATCGTATCGGAATGCGTGTCGCCGGTGGTGTCAGCACGCTCGGTCAGCGCGAACGCCGACTTCACATTGCCGCCGGCGTCGAAGCTCTGCACAATCGGCTGGCCGGGGATACGCACGATGGGCGGCGTGGACGTGCTGGGCGCCTCCGATCCCTGCGGATTGAGATTGACGAATGTCGCGGTCGCGACGGCGCCGCCCCCCGACTTGAACACCACGTCCAGGCTCATCGGCGTGAGCGTGTCGGTGAAGTTCGTGGTCAGCTTGGTGTTGGTGTTGTTGTCGGTGAACTTCAGCGTGAACACGTCCGTGATCAGCTTCTGAACATCCGGCGACATCAGCGCATTGGAGATCGAGACGTTGCCGCCGCTGATCTGGATCATCTGGCCGGCCTGGTTGACCGTCGCGATCGGCAGCAGCGTGACCTTGTCGAACAGGATGTAGGAGCCCGTCGTGCCGTTCGGTTCGACCAGCACCTGGAAGCTCGCCTGCGGCTGCGGATCGCCGCCACCGGCGGGAACGACGAAGTTGATCTGGGTCAGCACGGCGGTGCCGCGGATGCCCATGGTGGCAACCGGCGTGTCGATCTTCATGTCACCGTGCTTGGCGGTCTCGCCGGCGACGAAGGTGATGGTGCCGGCGACGAGGCTCAGCAGCGAGGAATTGCTCGACCCGTTGGGGTCGTAGACCATCTCGTTCAACACCATCCGCGCATTCGAGGACAGGCCGAACACGGTGCCGTCGATGAAGGTGATGCCGAGCGTGGAATCCGCGCCGGTCGAGACCACGTCACCCTTCTCGACGTTGTCGCCGTTGTTCAGGATGACCGAGACGCCGTTGCGGATCGCGGTCGCGCTGCCCACGAGCTTGGTGACGTGGCCGATGACCTGGGCTGCGGCCGCGCCGCCGGGCGCGGCCTGAGCAACCTGGACATGACCCGTAAGCGCGTTGACGATTTCGCCAGTGAGATGGGCGCCGTCGGGCGAGGCGAGCGCGGCACGCTTTTCGCCCCTGAAATAATCGTGAACGACGAATTCGTGCCCCTCGTGGGACAGCACGAGATCGAGACCGGCACGCTTGAATTCGCCGTTGAAGATCAGGTTGGGGTCGGGAACAACGAACGCGCCCTCAGGCACGTAACCGTGCGCCTTCGCCGTAAAGGAATCGACATGGGCACCGCCGGGCGAGCGGGAACCCTGGCCATCCAAAGCAATCGCGGCGTCAAATTGGCCAGCGTAGTTCAACCGGGCACCGTAAAAAGGGTTAAAATTTAAGTAAGTATCGACCGCCTAAGCTTGCATAGCATTAGCAAGTCCTTAGCGATACCATCTATTGCTTGTGTGATTTCGCATCACTTGGCCCCAGGAAACCCCACGTCTTGGCGTCGCTCCAGAGAAGCGAAAGTAACCTTTTAAATATTCGGAAGTCGAATTCGGCCTGTTTCCGCGCATTTCCAGTCATCCAAAGTAACCTGCCGTATAGTCAAAGAGCAGATACTTGCGTCATCTTACCTTCGCGAGGTCCCGCAGCATCCTGCGGCAAATACGCACTTAAATCTGTGACCTAACTAACAGAACCCCATGAAATAGGGGGGTCGTTAGCCATAGGACCCAGATTCGGCACTGCCACAACCTGTGTCTGCAATTGGCTCGATTTCGCGGCAGACTGACACCTCCTAGCCGGCGAATCGTAAAATTTTACGCAATTTGGACGGGCCTGTTTCAGCCTGTTCCCCGGATTTGGAACCCCAGCCGGGCGCGTTAAGCAGAACAAAACAGCCTGTCTCGCACTATCTCCGCGAAAGCAACAAAGCCCGGCGCGTTCAGGTCGAGGGGGACTTGGACCGAAGCCGGAAGGGGATGTCAGATGGAGACCGCTGCTCGCTCGCGCGCCTGGCGCGCAATCCTTGTCCTGTGCGGATTGGTCCTGTGTGGGTCGGCCGCCGAGCTTCGCGCCGGCACGCTGCTGTCGCCGGGCGCAGGCCTACTCGTGCGCAAATCCGCCGAGCCGTTCGGCGTGTTCGCCTTCGCCATCTCCGCCGGCAGCCTGCAACAGAAATGGCTCCTGCTGAAGGACAAGCTCGACGGCGACATGGTGCAGCTCGCGCTATGCGACGGTGACCGCGACAATTGCGCTTCGCCCGCGGCCCTGAAGCTGCTTGCCATCGTCGACCAGGCCCGCGCCCGCGATGGCCGCGCCCGGCTTGGTGAGACCAACCGCGCCATCAACCTTGCCATCCGGCCCGCCAATGACGGCATCGACGACGTCTGGAGCTCGCCGCTGGCGACCTTCGCGCGCGGCGCCGGAGATTGCGAGGACTATGCCATCGCCAAGCTGGCCGCGCTGCGGCTGGCGGGCGTGGCCGCCGAGGATCTCCGCATCGTCGTGGTGCGCGACGTCAGGGCCGGCGAGGAGCATGCGGTTGTCGCCGCGCGCCTCGATGGCCGCTGGCTGATGCTCGACAACCGCCGCATGGCGATGGTCGAGGACGACGCTGCGCGGAGCTACCAGCCGCTGTTCGCGCTTCATCGGTCGGCCGTGATGAAATATGTCGACGAACCGATGCAGGTCTCGATGATGGCCGTCGAGGCGCGCTGAGCCATCTTGTAGTCCGGATGGAGCGCAGCGAAATCCGGGGCGCGGTCGCTTATCGCTCGAATCCCGGATTACGCTTCAGCCGGGCTACGAACCTCGGTTCACCAAAAACCCATTCCACCACGCGATCCGGACGGCTAGCATAGCCACGGCTTTGCGGGGGCGACGGGAATGCGGTTCATCGTGCTGACTGTGATTGCGTTGCTGGCGCTCGCCTCACCCGCGTCAGCGCAGTCCGACCGCTCCATCGCCGATCGGCTGCCGCTGTTCGCCAAGAACAACTGCCAGCAGATTCGCGACCCCGGCAATCAATTGTTCTGCGGTGATGCCACGCTTGCCGCCGCCGCCGAGAAGCTGAACACCGCGATCGAGGCGCGGCTCGCCCGCCTGCCCGATCGCCTTCCCGCGATCGAGGAGAATGCGATCTGGATCCGCCAGCGCAATCTCGGCTGCGGCATCGTCGGCCAGACCGCGATCCGCCCCGACGATTTCGAGCGGGTAAAGGCGTGCCTGCTCAAGGTGACAGAGGAGCGCGCCGCGATCCTGCGCGATCCGGATTTCGACTGCCTTGCCGCCAACACCGCGGCGGGCGCGGTGATCTGTGCGGACCCGTCGCTGGCACTCGCCGAAACGGAGCTCAATGGCCAGGTGCTCGGCCTGATCGGCAAGCTGGACCCGACCGCAGCGCGCTTTGCCTTCGCTGAATATGGCAGGTGGACACGAGAGCGCGATCGCAAATGCAATTTGGTCGGCAAGGAGAACGTGCCGCTCCAGGAGCTCGAATCCGCAGAGGATTGTCTCTCCGACCATCTAAAGCACAAGGCCGACGAGATCCGCACGGCAAAGGGCGACCCCAGAAAGGTGTTCGGCCGGCAGGTCGCGGCCCGCATCCCCGACACCGACGCGGTCGACTTCTGCGCGGCGCGGATCCATGCGGCCAATTCGTGCGGCAGCTTCCTCCGCATCAACCGCGTCTACGCGCTCGACAGCCAGGTGACCGAACAGGAGGCGCAGGTCACCGGCGAAATCGAAATGGCGGTGCTGGCGCCCTTCACCATGTGCAGCAAGGTCGCATCCAGCTGCACCGGTACCTGCTGGGACGCCAGGACCGGCCTCCCGCAGCCGAGCGCCGCCAACAAGGAGCGTTCGGCAGAAGCCTTCAACGTGACGCGCCGCCTGAGGATCCAGCGCACTTTTGCGTTCGTCAAAGCCGCCGACGGCTGGCGCTGCCGCGAGGACGAGTTGGCACCGGTGAATTCGGGGACGGCGAGCGGGGGATCTTGAGTTTCGCTCAGCTTGGCGAGCTTCTTCCTTCTCCTCTTGCGGGAGAAAACGCCGAAGCCAAGCTTCGGCTCTGGCGCCGGATGAGTTGTTTTTCCGCTCGCTAGGCTATTCGTGAGGATAGAGACCCCTCACCCGGCTCGCCGCTTTGCGGCGATCCACCCTCTCCCGCAAGGGAAGAGGGTGCACCGGTCGTGTCGCGAGAGCCGCCCTTCATCAAAACATCAGATTGTCCTTCACCAGCACCCAACGGCCGTTCTTCACCTGCTGCACCTGGGTGACGGTGGTGGCGAGATGGTTGGTCTTCGAGAACACGGTCGGCGGCGAATTGAAGATATCCTGGAACTTGTCGCCGGACTCCAGCGCGTCGAGCATCTTCTGGCCAGTGAGATCCTTGCCAGCCTTGTTGGCATAATGCGCGAACGTCATCACCGCATTGTAGCCGATGATCGCCTGCGTATTGGCGTCGGCGTTGAACATCTTCTTGTAATTGACGAGCCAGTCCTTCACCTTTCCCTTCGCGGTGTCTTCGTAGGGGATTTCGAAGTTCGAAGCGGCATACAGCCCTTCCACCACTTCCTTGCCGAGCGCCGGCACTTCGAGCACGTTGACGGGCGTGGCACCGAGGAAGGTGACCTCCCAGCCGAGCTTCCTGGCCTCGGTCATCGTGCCGATAGGCTCACGGAGGACCGCGCCGAGCACGACGAGGTCGCAGCCGTCGGACTTCATCTTGGCGACCTGCGCCGAGAAGTCGGAGGCGCCGCGCTTGTAGCTCGTGATCGAGGCCGGCTGCACCTTCATGGCGGCGAGCTGTTGGTTAAAACCATCGAGCACGTTTTTTCCGTACTCGTCGTCCTGATGCATGATGCACGGCTTCTTGAAATTCTTTGCCTCAATCATGTATTTGAGCGCTGCGCGCGTGCTCTCGACATAGGGCAGGAGGTTGTTGAACTTCAGCCGCTCCTGCGGCTTGGCCGCATCGAACTTGAAGGTGAACTCGGCCGCCGTCAGCGGGAAGAGCTGAAGCACGCCGGCGTCGAGCAGGATATCCTGCGCAGCGAGCACGGTCGGCGATCCCATTGGTCCCACCATCGCGAAAATCTTGTCGCGCTCGATCAGCTTTTGCGAAGCCAGCACAGCTTTCTTCGGATCGTAGCCGCTATCCTCGACGACAAGCTTGATCTTGCGACCCTGGACACCGCCCGCCGCGTTGATCTCCTCGACCGCCATCTTCATGCCGTTGGAGACCGGCACGCCCCAGCCCTTGATCGGGCCCGACAGGTCCTGATGCGTGCCGATGACGATCTCGGATGCCGAGATGCCTTCATTGGTGACCTTGGTTTGAGCGGCGGCCGGCAGACAGGTCAGCGCAAGGGCGCTCACCGCCAGGCCCAGCGCCTTCAGCGATTTCGACATTGCAGTCCTCCTTCAGTGGCCCGTGTTGAGCGAAGGATCGGGCCTCTCAAGCCTTCGCCGTTTTCTCAAATCCATCTCTCTTGAGCATGATCCTCCGGATCTTGCTCAAGCAACCGCGCGCTCGCGATACATCGCCTCGATCTCGGCGGCGTAGCGCTTGTTCACGAAGCCGCGCTTCAGCTTCATGGTCGGCGTCAGCTCCTCGTCCTCCGGTGTGAGCTGGCGTTCGATCAGGTAGAACTTCTTGATGGTCTCGACGCGGGCAAAATTGCCGTTGACCTGCTCGATCTCGCGCCCGATCAGGTCCTGAATCTCGGTCGCCCGGCACAGGCTCGCGTAATTGGTGAAGGGAATGTCGTGGTCCTGGGCGAACTTCTCGACGTTCTCCTGGTCGATCATCACGAGGCAGGTCAGATACGGCCGCTTGTCGCCGATCACGACCGCATCGGAGATGTAGGGCGAGAATTTGAGTTGGTTCTCGATCTCGGACGGCGTGATGTTCTTGCCGCCGGAGGTGATGATGATGTCCTTCATCCGGTCGGTGATGCGGACAAAGCCTTCATTGTCGATGGTGCCGACGTCGCCGGTGTGCAGCCAGCCGCGCTGATCGATTGTCTCGGCGGTCTTCTCCGGCTGGTTCAGGTAACCCATGAACAGGAAGTCGCCCTTGATCAGGATCTCACCCTCGGGCGACAGCGTGACCTCGCCCCAGGGCACGGCGGTGCCGACCGAACCGAGCTTGATCCGCTCCGCCGGCATCATGGTGGCGACACCGCAATTCTCGGTCTGGCCGTAGAGCTCGTGCATGTCGATGCCGAGCGCGAGATACCAGCGGATCAGCTCCGGCGCGATCGGCGCTGCGCCGGTGAAGGCGACGCGGCAGCGATCGAGCCCGATCATGCGGCGGATGTTGCGGAATGCGAGCCGGTAGGCGATCCGGCTTGCGAGGTGCAACGACAGCGGCGGCGGCTTGCCTTCGATCCGGTAATCGACCATGCGGTAGCCGATGCCGATGGCGCGGCGATAGACCCATTGCTGCAGCGGGGTCGCATCCTTCAGCGCGATGGTGATGGCGGAGTAGAATTTTTCCCAGATGCGTGGGACCGCGAGGAAGACGGTCGGCTGCACCTCGCGCAAATTGTCCGGCACGGTTTCCGGGCTCTCGGCGAAATTCATCACCGAGCCGAGTGCGACC
Organism: Bradyrhizobium sp. Rc3b; assembly: GCF_900114915.1. Lineage (GTDB taxonomy): Bacteria > Pseudomonadota > Alphaproteobacteria > Rhizobiales > Xanthobacteraceae > Bradyrhizobium. Next base: position 118,485 of record NZ_FOUS01000004.1, on the reverse strand, counting down.
GAGATGTAGTAGCCGCCGATGCGTTCGGCGACGTGGCACAGCGGCAGGAAGATCAGCCTGTCCTCGTCCTCCTGCGCCGGGATGAAGTCGTTGGCGTGACGCATCTGGTGCGTGACGCTGCGGTTGGCATGCATCGCGCCCTTGGGGGGACCGGTGGTGCCGGAGGTATAGACCAGGATCGCGAGATCGCCGGCGCCGCGGCTGTCGAGCATCTCCTGCCACAGCGCCTCGCGGCCGACCATGTGATTGCGGCCGAGCGCGCGAAACTCGTCGAGCGACATCACCATGTCGTCGGAGAAGCCGCTGAGGCCCTCCATATCGAACACGATGATCTTCTGCAGGCTCGCGCAGCGCGAGCGGCAGGCGAGGATCTTGTCGAGCTGCTCCTCGTCCTCGGCGAAGATCACTTTGGTCCGGGAATCGTTGATGAGATACTCGACCTGGGACGACGCGTCGGTCGGGTAGATGCCCGAAGCGACGCCGCCGGCGCACAGGATGCCCATGTCGGCATGGACCCATTCCGGCACGGCATTGGCGATGATGGAGGCGACGTCGCCGGGCATGAAGCCGGAGGCGTGAAGCGCGTAGGCGATCTCTTTCGATATCGCCAGCCATTCGCGCCAGCTTGTCGGCTGCCAGATGCCGAATTTCTTCTCGCGGATGGCCGGCCGATCGCCCCGCGTCTCCGCAGCGCGCAAGAAGCTCTTCGCGATCGTATCAGCGACCGTCAGCACCGCCGGTCGGGCCATGCACGTCTCCTCCTTGTCGCCTGCCTCCGCTGCCTGCCTTGCCGGCGGTCTTGAGTGCGGATGGCAAGCTCATCTTACTGCCAGCTCTTCCTCACCGCCACGTCTTCTTCTTTTTCCAGCGCCGCTCGCCCCGCGCGCCCGCTTCCTTGGCGCCAAGGTAGAACTCTTGGATGTCCTGGGAATGCATCAAGCGGTCGCAGGTGTCGTTCATCACGATACGGCCGATCTCCAGCACGTAGCCGTAATGCGCCGTCTCCAGCGCCACCTTGGCGTTCTGCTCGACCAGCAGGATCGACATGCCCTGCTCCTCGTTGACGCGGCGGATGATGGTGAAGATCTCCTTCACCAGCAGCGGCGACAGGCCGAGCGACGGCTCGTCGAGCAGCAGCAGCGTCGGCCGGTTCATCAGGGCGCGGCCGATCGCCAGCATCTGCTGCTCGCCGCCCGAGAGCTGGCCGGCCGGCTGGTTGATGCGCTCCTTCAGCCGCGGAAAGTAACCATAGACGCGCTCGAGATCCTCCGCGACGCCGGCGCGGTCCTTGCGCGGATAGGCCCCCATCATCAGGTTCTCGCGCACGGACAGGAACGGAAACACCTCGCGTCCCTCCGGCACATGGCTGAGGCCGAGCCGCACGATCCGGTCGGCCTCCATGCGCTGGATCGGCTTGCCCAGGAATTCGATCGAGCCCTTCTGTGGGTCGAGAATGCCCGAGATGGTCTTCAGCACCGTGGTCTTGCCGGCGCCATTGGCCCCCAGCAGGGTGACGATGCGGCCGCGCGGCACTTCCAGCGAGATGCCGCGGATCGCCATGATCGGCCCGTAATAGCTCTCGATGTTGGAGAGTTTTAAGATGATTTCGGGCGTGACGGCGGCAACCATGCGTCAAGCTCCCAGATACGCAGCGACGACGTCGGGATGCTGCTGGACTTCGGCGGGCGACCCCATCGCCAGCACGCGGCCGTAGTTGAGCGCGATGACGCGATCGGAGACGCGGTTGACCAGCGACATGTCGTGCTCGACCATCAATACGGTGACGCCGAGCTCGCTCTTCATGTCGCGGATCCAGAACGACATGTCGTCGGTTTCCTCGACATTGAGGCCGGACGATGGCTCGTCGAGCAGGATCAGCTTCGGCTCCGAGCACAGCGCGCGCGCCAGCTCGATCACCTTGCGCACGCCGTAAGGCAGGCCCGAGATCAGCTTGTCGCGATAGGGTTCGAGGTCGAGGAATTCGATGACCTGCTCGACCCTGCGGCGATGGACTTTCTCGTTGGCGCGCACGCTCGGCAGGAACAAAAGCTCCTGCCAGAGCTGCGTGGTCGAATGCCGATGGCGGCCGACCAGCAGGTTGGACAGCACGGTCGCATTCTCGAACAGCTCGATGTTCTGGAAGGTGCGGGCGATGCCGAGCTTGGCGATGTCGTAGGGCGGCTCTTCGGTGATATCCTGATCCTCGAAGAAGATGCGGCCCGAGGTCGGCCGGTAGATCCGCGAGATCAGGTTGAAGATCGAGCTTTTGCCCGCACCGTTCGGCCCGATGATCGAGAGGATCTCGCCCTTCTCGACCGCGAAGGACACCGCATCGACGGCCTTGAGTCCCCCGAAATGCAGCGACAGATTCTCGGCGCGGAAATAGCTCATCGGTTCCGCTCCGACTTCACGTAGATCTTCTGCCGCTTGAAGGTGGCGCGCTTGTAGAGCGGGAACAGCTGGAAGAAGAGTTTTATCTTCAGCCAGCGGCCGTAGAGACCGAGCGGCTCGAACAACACGAACAGCACGATGATGATGCCGTAGATCGCGCCCTTGAGGCCGTTGAGCGAGGCGAAGGCCGCGACCTTCGACTGGATGTTGCCGGCGGTGGCCGGGCCGGCGCCGAACGTCGCGGCGATCCCAGCGATCATACCGGGCATGTCGTCCTTCAGATAGGTCAGGAACGGATCGATCATCACGATGAAGATCGCGCCGAGCACCGCGCCGTGCAGGCTGAAGGTACCGCCGATCAGGATCACGATGATGAACTCGATCGAGAGCTGGAGCGTGAACATCTCCGGCGAGATGAAGGAGAGCTTGTGCGCGAACAGCACGCCGGCAAAGCCGGTGATTGCCGCCGAGATCGCAAAGGACTTCACCTTATAGAGCGCGACATTGACGCCCATGCTGCGCGCCGCCGTCTCGCTGTCGCGGATCGCGACGAAGGCGCGGCCCGTCGGCGAACGCAGCAGGTTGAGCGTGCCGACGATGGTCAGCACCAGCACCGAGAGGCAGAGGAAATAGAAGGTGGGGCTGTCGCGCGGGACGGTGACGCCGAGCAGCGACAACGTCTTCACCCGCATACCCTCGTTGCCGTGGGTGACGCTTTCCCAGCGCGCCAGGATCTCCTCGACGATCAGGGCAAAGGAGATGGTGGCGATGACGAGGTAGATGCCGGTCAGGCGCAAAGCGGGAAAGCCGACCATCGCACCGATGATGCCGGTCAAACCTCCGGCGGCGAGGAAGTAAACCGGGAACGGCACGTTGTACTTCTGCAAATATGCCGCCGTGTAGGCCCCGATGGCGAGGAACGCGGCGTGACCGAGTGAGGCCTGGCCGGTAAAGCCGGTCAGGATCAGCAGCGCGACGCCGACGATCGCATAGATGCAGACGAAGACGAGCTGGCTCATCAAATAGCTGGAGAGCACATAGGGCGCGATCAGCAGCAGTACGAGCAGGATGCCGTACGAGACCAGATAGCCCGAATGCGGGAACAGCTTGATGTCGTCCTCATAGTCGGTCTTGAACAGGAAGCGCATGGCGTTCAGACCTTCTTGCGGACGTGGTGGCCGAACAGGCCTTCGGGCTTCAAGAGCAGCACCGCGAGCAGCACGAGATACGGCGCGACATCCTTCCAGCCTTCGGGCAGGTAGAAGCCGGCCATGCTCTCGATCACGCCGATCAGGACGCCGCCGACCACGGCGCCCGGGATCGAGCCGAAGCCGCCGAGGACCGCAGCGGGAAATGCCTTGAGGCCAAGCACGAGGCCGACATTGGAATGGATGAAGGTGATCGGCGCCAGCAGCACGCCGGCGCAGGTCGCCACCGCCGCGCTGATCGCCCAGACGATCGACACCACGCGCTTGACCGGAATGCCCATGTAGTAGGCCGCGAGCATGTTCTCGGAACTGGCGCGCATCGCGGTGCCGAGCGTGGTCTTGTTGAAGAACAGATAGAGCAGCGTGCACAGGATCATCGTCGCCGCGATCACCGACAGCTTGTCGTAGGCGAGCACCAGCGAGCCGATGCGGAGCACGCCCTGGCTGAACGGGGTCTCGATCTTCAGATCATCGGTGCCCCAGATCATGCCGGCAACCGAGCGCAGGAAATAGCCGAGGCCGATGGTCGCCATGATGATGGAGAATTGCGGATAGCCGAGGATCGGCCGCACCACGACGCGCTCCGCCAGCATGCCGAACAGCGCCATCGCGGCCACCGCACCGGCAAAGCCGATCCAGTAGTTCAGGCCCATCATGCCGATGAAGGTGAAGGCGAAGAAGCCGCCGAGCATCATCAGATCGCCCTGGGCGAAATTAACGACCTCGGTGGCCTTGTAGACGAGCACGAAGCCGAGCGCGATCAGGCCGTAGACGCAGCCGAGCGCAACACCGCTGACCAGCTGCTGAACGAAATCCAGCATTGACGCGCGTCCTCCCGATACAGCCGGCGGCTCTTCCCGACCGCCTTGCCGCATCTTGTGTCCAGTCGCTACGCAGTCGTCTCGCTGCGTTAGCGCCATTTGTCCGGAACCAATTCAGCCTGAACCGCTCCGTACTGTCAACAAACGGTGACTTGCCATTAGTCGAAACCGGATGGCGGAATTTGTGGGCCGTAGATTCACGGTGCCGAAACATCTTGGGATCATGGTCGCGAGCGATGCAAAACCCGGATAGTGTGGGCGTCATGAAGCGGGACAAGTCGGCGCTGGAAGTCCTGGGGTTAACGAAGCGTTTTGACCGTCTGGCGGTCGACAGCCTCGATCTCACCATCCACGCCGGCGAATTCTATGCGCTGGTCGGTCCCAACGGCGCCGGCAAGACCACCACTTTGCGCATGGTCGCGGGCCTGCTGCGGCCCGATGCCGGCGCGGTCTCGATCTTCGGCATCGATGCGCTCGAAAATCCCGTCGCCGCCAAGCAGGTGATGGCGTGGGTCTCCGACGAGCCGATGATCTACGACAAGCTGACCCCGCTCGAATATCTCGAATTCGTCGCCGGCCTCTGGGGCATCGCGCCGTCGGTCTCGGAGCCGGTCGCGCAGGACCTGCTCGGCTCGCTCGGCCTCGAGCCGCACCGACACGAGCGCTGCGAAGGCTTTTCCAAGGGCATGCGCCAGAAGGTCGCGCTCGCCGGCGCGCTGGTGCACGATCCCCGCCTCATCATTCTCGACGAACCGCTGACGGGGCTCGATGCCGTCTCCGCCCGCCACGTGAAGGGCCTGCTCAGCGAACGTGTCCGCGCCGGCTGCACCGTCATCATGACCACGCATATTCTCGAAGTCGCCGAGCGCATGGCCGACCGCATCGGCGTGATCGCCTCGGGCCGCCTGGTGGCCGAGGGCACGCTGACCGAGCTGCGCCAGCAGAACGGCCATGCCGATACCAGCCTGGAGGATCTCTTCATCGCGCTGGTGACGCTTCCGGAAGCCGCATGAGCTCGGCCACCGCGCTCTCCTGGTTCGCACGCCACGAGCTCCGGCTCGCCTGGCGCGAATGGTTCGCCATGATGACCGGCGGACGGCGCAAGCGGGCGCGCGCCGCCGTCATCGGCCTCATCTGCTTCGCCGCGCTGCTGCACCTGCCGGCCTGGGCGGTGATCGGCCGTTTCGCCGATCTGCAGCTGCCGCTCGACAAATCCTCGCTGATCGTGATCTCGGCGACGATCTTTCTCGCCTGGACCTTGATGCTGTCGCAGGCGATCGAATCGGTGACGCGGGTGTTCTACGCCCGCGCCGATCTCGACCTGATCATGTCCTCGCCGGCGACGCTCGCCAATCTGTTCTCGGTCCGCATCGCCGCGATCGCGCTGACCGTCACCGCGATCGCGCTGCTGTTCTCGACGCCCTTCATCGACGTGCTCGTGATCGGCGGCGGGGCGCGCTGGCTCAGCGCATTCGGGGTGGTCGTCGTCATGGGCCTGTCGGCCGCGGCGGTCGCGATCGCCGTCACCATCCTGTTGTTTCGCCTGATCGGCCCGGCGCGCACGCGCCTGATCGCCCAGATCCTCGCCGCGATCATCGGCGCCGGCTTCGTCATCGCGCTCCAGGTCGCGGCGATCATGTCCTACGGCACGCTGTCGCGCTTCACCATCCTGACCTCAGGCAGCGTGGCCGCCCATGCCCCCGATGTCGAGAGCATCTGGTGGTGGCCGGCGCGGGCGGCGATGGGCGACAGCGAAGCGCTGCTGCCGCTCCTGGCGCTCGCTTTGGTGCTGCTCGGAAGCGTCATGGCGATCTTCTCGCATCGCTTTGCCGACACGGCGATCGATGCCGCCGCTTACGGCACCTCCGGCAACAGGCGCGCGAAGGAGCGCCCGTTCCGCGCCGGGTCGCGGCAGCAGGCGCTGCGGCGCAAGGAGTTCTCGCTGCTCTGGCGCGATCCCTGGCTGATCTCGCAGACCCTGATGCAGCTGCTCTATCTGGTGCCGCCGGCCTTGCTGCTCTGGCGCAATTTTGCCGACAGCTCCGCGGCGCTGACGCTGATCACGCCAGTCGTGGTGATGGCGGCCGGACAGCTTGCCGGCGGACTGGCCTGGCTGACCATCTCGGGCGAGGACGCCCCCGACCTGGTCGCGACTGCGCCGCTGACGCCATCCGCCGTCATCCGCGCCAAGATCGAGGTGGTGCTAATCGCGATCGCCGTCATCTTCTGCCCGCTGATCGCCGCTCTGGCCTTCGCCGCACCGATCCAGGCAGCAGTGAGTGCCGGCGCGATCATTCTCAGCGCGGCCTCCGCGACCGCGATCCAGCTCTGGTTCCGGGTGCAGGCCCGGCGCAGCCAATTCCGCCGCCGCCAGACCTCGTCGCGGCTCGCGACCTTCGCGGAGGCGTTCTCCTCGATTGGCTGGGCCGCAACCGCGGCATTGCTGCTTGCACTCCCCATCGCCGGCCTCATCAGCGGCTTGATCACCGCCAGCCTCGTTGCGATCACCTGGAAGTTCAGCCCAAGGCGGGACAAGAAGGCGTGAGAGGCGCCTTGCCTGCCTCACTTGAAAGTAAGGCTAAATTACCTTACCTATCGGCTATCAAGAATTGAGGATCCCATGGGCACGCTTACTGTCACGGCAAAGGGGCAGGTTACGCTGCGGAAGGATCTCCTGGAGCACCTCGGTGTGCATCCCGGCGACAAGATCTCGATAGAGAAGCTTCCTGGAGGGCGGGTTGAGGTGAAGGCAGCTCGGCCCGTCGGAAAGATTTCGGACGCCTTCGGTTTCCTGAGAGGAAAAACGAACGGTCGATCATTGTCGATCGAGGAGATGAACGAAGTCATCGCTGACGGCTGGACCGGCAAGCGATGAAGATAACGCCCGACACCAACGTGTTGGTGCGCGTTCTGGTCGGGGATGACGCCGAACAGAGCAAGGTGGCCGAAGCCCTTCTCAAGAAGGCAGACCTAATAGCCATCTCGATTCCCGCACTGTGCGAACTGGCCTGGGTTCTCTCTCGAGGCTACAAAACTTCGGCTGAGAATATCTCGGCTTCGATCCGGCATTTGATCAATGCCTCCAATGCGGTCGTCGATCGGCCGGCAGCCGAGGCTGGATTGTCGCTCCTCGAGGCCGGGGGCGATTTCGCCGATGGCGTCATCGCCCATGAAGGCAATTGGCTTGGAGCCGACACTTTCGTGTCCTTCGACAGGAAAGCCGTGAAACTGATCGAGGCAAGCGGCGGATTGGCGCGGCTGGCCGGCACCACATGACGCGAGGATAATTCGTCGATACACTCAGCAGATCGTCGATGAGCGGCGGACGGTTCTGCATGTTTCGACCATTGCTGACGGCTCTTGCGTTTCTCAGTTGGCTGGCCGCCCCTGCCCCCGCCCAGCAGCCACAGCGCAGCGAATGCCTAGCGATGGCCAACGCGGCCCCGCGTATCCTGCCGGTGGCGTTCCGGCCGGCGGCCGGCACAGGCGGGGTCGAGATCACCTATGCCGGCCATTCCACCTATTTCATCGACACGCCCGGCGGCCTGCGCATCGCGACCGATTATAGCGGCGCCTATCAGGTCGGACGACTGCCCGACGTCGTGACCATGAACCGGGCCCACAGCACGCACTACTCGCTGTTTCCCGATAAGCGCATTCCTCACGTGCTGCATGGTTGGGGCGAGGACGGCAAGCCGGCGATCGTGTCGGAGCGCATCAGTGACGCCTTCATCCGCAATGTCACGACCGACATCCGCCGCTATTTCGGCGATGATGCCGGCGCCGACATGATCCGCGACGGCAATTCGATCTTCATCTTCGAGGTCGCGGGGCTCTGTATCGGCCATCTCGGCCACCTCCATCACAAGCTCGACGACAGCCATTTCGCCCAGATCGGACGGCTCGATATCGTGATGGTGCCGATCGACGGCACTTACACCATGTCGCTCGAAGGGATTTCTGACATCACCAAGCGCCTGCGCGCCTCGGTCGTGCTGCCGATGCATCGCTTCGCCACCCCGCTCGACGATTTCATGCGCCGGATCGGCCAGCAATTCGAGATCGACCGGCGCTCCGAGCGGTCGTTCCGCATGTCGCGGGATGCGCTGCCGTCGAAGCCGACGGTGATCATCCTCGACGGGGTCTGACGCGCAATTTTCTCCAAGCCGGCGATCGGCCGGTCGTGCTGATCTGTCTGAAACAGGAGATCGACATGACCGACTTTGCCAGACTCTTGCACGCGGATGGACCGAACCCCGAGCACGCGGCGGCGCTGCAGCTCTATGGCCGCTTCGTCGGGGATTGGGTTGCCGAGATCAGCGCCCATGGGCCCGGCGCAGCGAAACACACGGCAGCCGGCGAGATCCATTTTGGCTGGGTGCTGGAGGGCCGCGCCGTCCAGGACGTCTGGATCATCCCGCGCCCCGCAGGCAGCCCCGACTTTCCGATTGCGGGCAATTGGTACGGCACGACGCTGCGCGTCTACGATCCGACCATCGCTGCGTGGCGGATTTCCTGGTTCGATCCCGGACGCAGCGTCTTCCGCCAGCAGATCGGCCGGCCGCGCGGCGCCGACATCGTGCAGGAAGGCACAACGGAGGCCGGCGAGCTGACCCGCTGGAGCTTTACGGAAATCACCGGCGATTTCTTCCACTGGCTCGGCGAGGCCAAGCCGGCCGATGCAAGTGATTGGCGGCTAATGGTCGATGTGAAGGCGAAGCGGCGGAAGGACTTAGGCCGATTGGATTTTGATTGAAACGATCCGGCGGCAAACTCGCTGCAACCTCTCCCGCTTGCGGGGGAGGTCGGCGCGTAGCGCCGGGTGGGGGCTTTCTCCGTATCGGGAGTGTCCCATTGCGGAAGCACCCCCACCCCAGCCCTCCCCGCAAGCGGGAGAGGGAGCGCACCTTGCTCCACCGCTGCTGTGGGGCTCTGAGCAATGCGCGCTCCTGTGCGTGCGCGTGAGATGCTAGGCTCCCGACACAAAAATTTAGAGGGAGCGAACACGCGATGGCTGCAAGCAGTGTGCCCGCGAATACGAGCGGGCTGTTCGTCGAGCCGCGCGAGGACTGGCTCGCGCTGCATCAAGAGGAGATCATTGATCCCTTGCGGCCGATCGTCGATCCCCATCACCATCTCTGGAATCGCGGGCACCGCTATCTGATCGAGGAGATGGCGGCCGACATCGCCTCCGGCCACAACGTGATTGCCACGGTCTATGTCGATTGCCGCTCGATGTATCGCGCGCACGGGCCGGAGGCGTTCCGGCCCGTCGGCGAGGTCGAATTCGCCAACGGCGTCGCCGCGATGAGCGCGAGCGGCGCTTACGGCAAGGCGGCGATCTGTGCCGGCATCGTCAGCCACGCCAATCTGCTGCTCGGCGACGCCGCCAAGCCGCTGCTGGAAGCCGAGATCGCCGCCGGCAATGGCCGCTTCCGCGGCATCCGGCATTCCTCGGCCTGGGACGAGGATCCTGTCGTCGCCGGCATGTATGCGAACCGGCCGAAGGGCCTGTTGCAGGATCCCGCTTTCCGCAAAGGCTTTGCCTGCCTGGCACCACTCAACCTCAGCTTCGATGCCTGGCTGTTCCATCCACAGATCGGCGAACTGACCGAATTGGCGCGCGCCTTCCCCGACACCAGGATCGTGCTCGACCATTGCGGCGGCCCGGCCGGCGTCGGCCGCTTTGCGGGGCGGCGCGAAGAGGTGTTTGCGCAATGGCGCGCCTCGATCCGCGAGATCGCGACATGTGAGAACGTGGTGGTGAAGCTCGGCGGCCTCGCTATGTGCCTGCTCGGCTACGACTTCCACATGCGCGACAGGCCGTCGTCATCCGAGGAGCTTGCCGCGGCCTGGCGCCCTTACGTCGAAACCTGCATCGAGGCGTTCGGACCCAACCGCGCGATGTTCGAGAGCAACTTCCCGCCGGACAAGGGCCAGTGCAGCTACCAGGTGATCTTCAACGCCTTCAAGCGCATCGCCGCACCCCTGAGCGAGGCCGAGAAGACCGCGCTGTTCTCGCAGACCGCCATCGACGTTTATCGGCTCGAGCTGCCGTCATGACGAGAAAAGGGGCCGGGATGTTGATCCCGACCCCTCTTCCGTCGTGGCCGCTGGGAAGCGTTCTTGAACTGAGACTATTGTTTGAGCATGATCTTTTCGGAAAACCGCTGCACACTTTTCCGGATCATGCTCTAGCCGGCGCCCATCAGCGAGGCCGGACGGCGCTCGCCGGTGGAGGTAAAGATCTTCTTCAGCTTGTTGACGACGCGGATCAGGAAACCGATCATCACGGGATTGGTCTTGCGGCAGAAGGCGATCTTCTTGACGTGGCCTTCGACATGCCATTTGGCATGCGCGCCGTCGCGGAAGAAGATCACGTCGCCGGGGCCGTAGCGCTTGGGCGGCATGCCGTCGCTTTCGAGCACGATCGATCCTTCCATGATCATGATCGTCTCGTCGATATCGTAGTACCAGTTGAAGCGGCCCTCGGTGCACTGCCAGATAATGGTCGAGGCGGTGCCGTCGGCGCTGGTGGACAGGATATGCGAGCGCGACACGGGATTGCCCTCGATGATCCAGGATGGCTCGATCGGCCGGAGCTCGAGATCCACGTTACAACTACCGATTTCAATCAATGAGCGCGACATCTTCTTCCCCAGGGGATATAATTAAGTATGGCCGGGTCTCGGCCCGCATTGTTTCGAAAGATGTCGGGAACGCTAGTCATCCGTTTTTAATTCTTTCTTACGCAGGCCTCGAAAATCAGCCGCAAGTTGCAGGCGCGAAACGGTTAACGTCGCGATTTCCCTGCAAATTCGCGCACATGAACCGATCCTTTTTGGGGTGCGACAAAGTGCGCGGAAGCATAGAACGGAGCCACGCCGATGCCCCTCACGCCCGAGGTTCTGACAGCCAATCGTGAGGCCGTCGCCTGGCTGTTCAGCCTCGATGTCTCCTTCGCGCCCGACGAGGAGCCCTGGTTCACCATCGACGGCATCGAAAGCCCCCGGCAGATCGGCAGTGACGGCTCCGGCGGCGCCTTCGTGCTGCTGCCGTCGCAGAACGTGCTCTACGTCTCATCGGAAGGCCGCGCGGGAATTATCGCCGATACGTTCGAAGCGTTCGTCCAGCTCGTCGTCGCCCGCCCCTATTGGCTCGACATCCTCAAATTTTCCGGCGGCGGCGACCTCGCGGAGATGCGGCGTGCGGCGGAGGCGCTGGAGGCGACACTCGACGACGAGGACGAGATCAACGAGGCTCGCGAGGAGATCCGCATGAACCTCGCCCTGGGCGAGGCGGACGATCCCGTCGGCGCGCTCTACGAGGCGATCGCCGCTTCCGACGCCATCGTGCGGGCCACGGACGGCAGCCCGTTCACGACATTGTTCAACCGCTTCAGCATCGACAACAATCCGATGCTGCGCAACGCGGCGGCGTGAGGCGGTTCGGCAGAGGCCTGAGCGCGCGCCTCGTCCTTCGAGACGACCGCTTCGCGGTCTCCTCAGGATGAGGCTGATCGACTTCGGTGCCCGCTGGAGCGACGGCCGCGCACTCCGTCCTCATCCTGAGGAGCCCCGCCAGCGGCGGGCGTCTCGAAGGATGGCCGCAAGACGCGCTACTTCGCCCACTCGCCCTTGCGAAATACGGGTACCTTGCTGCCATCGGGCAAGATGCCGTCGATATCGGTCTCGGCCGAGCCGATCATCCAGTCGATATGGATCAGGCTCTGGTTGCCGCCTTGCGCGGCGATCTGCTGCGGGGTGAGCTGCGCGCCGTTGACGAAGCATTTCGAATAGCACTGGCCGAGCGCGATGTGGGATGCCGCGTTCTCGTCGAACAGCGTGTTGTAGAACAACAGCCCGCTCTGCGAGATCGGCGAGGAATGCGGCACCAACGCCACTTCGCCGAGGCGGCGGGCGCCCTCATCGGTGTCGAGCACCTTGTTCAGCACCTCCGCGCCGCGCGAGGCTTTTGCATCGACGATCTTGCCGTCCTCGAAGCGCACCGCGATGTTGTCGATCAGCGTGCCCTGATAGGACAGCGGCTTCGAGCTCACGACATGGCCGTAGACGCGGCGGCAATGCGGCGTGGTGAAGACCTCTTCGGTCGGGATGTTGGCGTTGCAGCTGATGCCGTTCTTGGAGAGCGAGGCGCCGCCCTCCCATTCGTGGCCGTCGGCAAGGCCAATGGTGAGGTCGACCCCCGGTCCGTTGTACTGGAGCGCACGGAAGCGCTGGCCGTTGAGCCAGTTGGTACGCTCGCGCAGCACCGCATTGTGGCTCGCCCAATTGCCCATCGCATCCTCGCGATCGACGCGCGAGGCCGCGAAGATCGCATCCGCGAGCTTGCCGATCGCAACGTCCTCGGGATCATCAGGGAATACCTGCCTGGCCCAGGACGGGCTTGGGTAGGCGATGATGTTCCAGTTGGTGTCGAAATTGACGATCTTTTCCAGGGCGGGCTGATAGGCCATCGAGTTCGCCTTGCTGGCGCGCGCCACCTTGGAAGGATCCTCGCCCGACAGCAGCATCGGATTGTCGCCGACGATGGCGAGCCGCGCGGTGTTGTCGGAGAACGCCTTGGCCATGCCCTCGTAGAGCCAGCCGGCGGCACGATCGAAACTGCTGTCGTGACCGTGGCGGTAGCGCGCCAGCGTCATCTCCTCGTCCGACAGGATCGGTGTCACGATGCCGGCACCGGCCTTGTAGGCATGCACGGCGATCCGCCGCACCAGCGGCAGCGCGATCGCGGGCGCCGTCAGAAGCAGATCCTGTCCCGGCCGCAAGCCCAGGCCCACCTTCACCGCCACCTCGGCCAGCCGGTCGAGTTTCACGGGATCGATGGAAGTGGCGGAATTGCGGTGATCAGTCATGCGGGGCCCTCTGCCGAAGTCTGTCGTTCAATCTAAGTCTAGCATCGCGGGACGCAAGTGCGCGAGCACCTTGCGACATGGAGAAGATACGCAGTTTCACGCATTTTGGTTTTCAACGCGTTGCCGATTTCAGCACCCGGTCAACCATGGCGGGCGCGAGCCCGAGGTAATTTTTCGGTGAGGTGAGCGCCTCGATTGTGGCGCGATCGATGCGGCTCGATATCCGGGAGTCCACGGACAGCGCGTCGGCCAGGCTCATGCCCTTCTCGTTGGCCTGACGGCAGGCGTCATAGACCACGTCATGGGCCTCCTGCCGGCCGAGCTGCGGCGCGAGCCCCATCATGACCGCTTCGGCCACGATCAGGCCGCGGCTGACGGCGAGATTGTCGTTCATCTTCGCCTCGTCGACGATGAGACCTGCGAGTGCGAACTTCGCCTGGTGCAGCGCGCCGGCGGTCAGCACGAAGCTTTCGGGGATCGCCATCCATTCGGCGTGCCAGGGGCCCGTGGCACGCTCGAAATCCTGTACCATGGCGTCGAGCATCAGGCCGGCGTGCTGGCGCACCGCCTTGGACGCCGCCAGCATCAGCTCCGACGAGATCGGGTTGCGCTTCTGCGGCATGGTCGAGGAGGCGCCGCGTCCCTTGACGAAAGGCTCATAGACCTCGGCGAACTCGGTCGAGGCCATGATCATGATGTCGAGCGCGATCTTGCCGAGCGAGCCGGTGACGAGCGCGAGGAAGTTCACGGCCTCCGCAAAGCCGTCGCGCGCGACGTGCCAGGTCGAGGCGGGAACGCCGAGCTTCAGCTCAGCACACAGCGCCTCCTGGACCTCAAAGCCCTTGTCGCCGAGCGAGGCCAGCGTGCCGGCGGCGCCGGCGAACTGGCCGACCAGCACGCGCGGCTTCAATTGCGCCAGCCGCTCGGCGTGGCGGTCGAACATGGCGAGCCAGATCGCGGTCTTGTAGCCGAAGGTCACCGGCAGCGCTTGCTGGAGATGGGTGCGGCCGGCCATCGGCGTGTCGCGGTAACGCTTCGAGAGGTCGGCGAGGATGCGGCGAAGTTCGGCGATGTCGCGCTCGACGATCCCGAGCGCGGCGCGCAGTTGCAACACCACGGCGGTGTCCATGATGTCCTGCGTGGTCGCGCCCCAATGCACGTAGCGGCCGGCCTCGCCGCACTGCTTCACCATCTGATGCACCAGTGGGAGGATCGGATAGCCGACGATGTCGGTCTCCTGCCTGAGCAGATCGAAATCGAGCGCGGCGACGTCCGTCCGCGCCGCGATCTGCTCGGCCGCCTCCCGCGGGATCACGCCGCATTTCGCCTCAGCCTTCGCCAGCGCCACCTCGACCTCGGCATAGCGCGCCACCAGCGCGACGTCGGAGAACACCTCCCGCATCTCGGGCGTACCGAAGGCGTCGCGGAACAGCATGGAATCGAGCACGGTGGTGGAGGCAGGAAAAGCAGGCATCGGCGTTTCTTCGTGGTTGGTGTTTGTGTGGGCGACAGCTTACGCAGGGCACACGGTCCGGCAAAGGACATTCGCGGCTCGTCGCACATTCGTCCCGCACGACGACATACGGCGCACTCGCACGATCGCCCCTCATCCGCAGGTGCCGGAGCGAAGCGGAGGCCTCGAAGGATGACGGGTCGATTGCGGAGGGAGATATCCGGTCAACACGTCACCCCCAGCGATCCGACCCCAATCGCACGGCATGGCTGCCATCACGCGATCGCGATGAACCAAACGTCCCCTTCGGCAGACTCACAGTTTTCGACCCAAATTTTCATTTTGTCGTTTGCTACCCAAATTCGTAATGAGGCCTGAGTTTCGACGTGCAGTTTCTGTTCCGGGATCACCTTCTCGATACCGACCGGCGCGAGCTGAGCCGCGAGCAGGTTCCCATTGCCGTGGAGCCACAGGTTTTCGATCTCGTCGTCCACCTGATGCAGAACCGCGACCGGGTGGTCAGCAAGGACGAGCTGATCGACAAGATCTGGCACGGGCGCAGCGTCTCCGAATCCACCTTGACCAGCCGGATCAACGCGGCACGCAAGGCCGTCGGCGACAGTGGCGCGAACCAGGCCCTGATCCGCACCATCGCCCGCAAGGGCTTTCGCTTCGTCGGCGATGTCGAGGCCAAAGGTAGCACGATGGGTGGCGCGATCGCGCCGGAGCCTGGCTACGCCGCACGGGTGCAGCGCGCCGCACTCGCGCTTCCCGAACGGCCCGCGATCGCCGTGCTGCCCTTCACCAATATGAGCGGCGCGGCCGAGCAGGACTATTTCTCCGACGGCATCAGCGAGGACATCATCACCGCGCTGTCGAAGCTGCGCTGGTTCTTCGTCATCGCGCGCAATTCCTCCTTCGTCTACAAGGGCCGCGCCGTGCACATCCGCGAGGTCGCGCAGGAGCTCGGGGTTCGCTATGTGGTCGAAGGCAGCGTGCGGCGGAGCGGCGAGCGGGTGCGCATCTCGGCTCAACTCAACGACGTCTCGACCGGCAGCCATCTCTGGGCCGAGCGCTACGACCGCGAGCTCGCCGACATCTTCGCCGTGCAGGACGAGATCACCGAGGCGATCGTCGCCGCAATCGAGCCGCAGCTCTACGCCGCCGAAAGTTTTCGCGCCGAGCAGAAGCCGCCGGGCAGCCTGGATGCCTGGGACCTCGTGATGCGCGCGCTGTCGCATCACTGGCGCAGCACGCGCGAGGACAATGCCGCTGCGCAAGGGCTGCTCGAAAAGGCCGTCGCGATCGATCCCGCCTATGGCAAGGCGCTGGGCCTGCTCGCGACCAGCCATATCTTCGGCGCGCATATGGGCTGGGCCGACATGGCCGCGACAGTGCCGATCGCCGAACGCGCGGCGCTTGCGGCGGTGGAGGCCGATCGCGAGGATGCCTGGGCCCATCATGGCCTTGCCTACACCTACCTGTTCCGCCGCCGCTTCGATGACGCGCTGGCGGAGTTCGAGCTGGCGCTGACGCTCAACCCGAACTTCGCGATGGCGCATGCCTTTTACGGTGTGACGCTGTGCTACGCCGGACGATGGCAAGAGGGCGATGCCGCCGCACGTCGCGCACTGCGGCTGAGCCCGCGCGATCCGCTCGCAGCGATCTATTGCGGGGTTGCGGCCTATGCCCGGTTCGTCGGCCGCGACTATGACGGAGCCGTGCAGATGGCGCGGGAATCGATGCGACAGCGCGGCGATTTCGTCGGCGCGCACCGTGTCTTGACGGCGGCGGCCGGAATGTCAGGAAATCCGGCGCTCGCAGCGTCCGCCCTGGAAGGCCTGCGCCGCGCCCAGCCCGAGGTCTCGCTCGGCTGGATCACGCGCGAGCTGCCGATGCTGCGGGATGAGGATCGTGCGCATTATCTCGAAGGATTGCGGCGCGCCGGAATGACGTGACGATGCGCGCGGACATTCTCCCATCGCAAGCCGCGATCGCGGGCTCGGCGCTAGTCGTCGTCGGGCCCGAACAACCTGATCTGCGGGAAGCCGCCGCGCGGCCGGCTGGCGTAATCACGCACATCGGAATCTTCGCGGATGTTGCGCGCGACGTCGTCCCAATCGGTGCGGTCGCGCAAGCCGCGCTGCTCGCGGGAATCGTAGTGGCGGCGCTCGGTCCAGCGCTCGCGGCGCTCCATCCGGCGCCGCTCGGACGCAGCGCGCTTCGCGTCGGAGTCCCTCGCCTTGGCATAGGCGTTCTCGGGTGAAGAGGCCGGCTCGGTCGAGGCCTGCTGCTCAGCCGGCTTTGCGGCTTGCGGAGGCGATGCGATTGCTGACCTCGACTGTTCCTTGGACTGTTCCTTGGGCGGCTCAACCGCGGCCGCTTGCGAAGGCGGCGGCGCCGGCGGTCCGGCATTCGCCTGAGTGGTCTGCGTGTCGGGCTTTACAGCTTCCGGCTTCGCTTCGGCTTGCGCGGGCGCGGCAATCATTGCGCCGAAGGCTTGCGAGCCGGTGAGATAATTGACGCGTTCCGACGGCGCGCTCGTCTGTGCCGGCGCGCCCGCGGACTCGGCGCGCTGCGCCATCTTGCTGGTGTCCGGGCCCTGTTTGGACGCGACCGGATTCATGATGTTGCCGGCAACGATGCCGCCGCCCAGACCAATGGCAATGGCCGCGACAATGGTTCCGGCACCGACGAAATAAGCTGTCGTGGCGCGCATTAACCCACTCCCTGTTTGGAGCGAGCAACGCCGTGGGATTACCGGATGTTCCTGATGGCGAGCGGTTCCTGGGAAGGAACGCCGCGTCAGATCTGCTGCGCGACTTTTTCGAGCCCGATGAGGCGGGCGAGCTTGCGCACTTCTTCCTTCTGATCGTCACGCAGCTGGAACAGCAGCGGCATGGCGGCCGACTTCAATTGCTGGACCTCGTCGCAGTTCGGATCGATCTGCGCGCTGGGTGGCGCGTTCGGATTGGAGAGCTTGTTGGCCGAGATCTTGCGGACAACGTTGCGCAGCGCGGTCTCGACCGAAGGCCAGTAATATTCCTGCGATGAGGACAGCTTCAGGCGATCCCGGATGCCGGAGATCTGTGCGTCCGACAGCAGGGTATAGTGTTTCTGCGGCTGCGGCTTGGCCACGACCTTCGGCTTGGCCGGAACTTCGACGGCAGGAACTTCAGCCGCCACGGGCGCTTCGGAGAGGCTCGACGCCTTGGGCATCGGGAAATCGGATGGCGTGGCGGCGGCAAAGGCCTGGCGCAGCGGCTCGGCCAGCACGGGCGCCCGCGAAAGCCTGTCGGCCGGCACCTGGACCGGCTCGAACGCGGCCGAAGCCAGGGCCAGGGTCGGAACCAGACGGTCGGCCTTGGCGGCGCGGTTGGTGGAGAGCGGCTTGGCCGGAGGCGTCTGCGCGATCATCTCTTCGCTGACGCTGGGCACGCTGTCCCGGCCAAGAATGGCGGTGGTGGCGGCGCCCAGGACGAGGAAACAGGTCAGCACAACGATGGTGATGGCTTTGGACAAACGTCTCTCCGCGCCCAACTTCAAGTCCACGTGATCACTGCCCGACAACTGGGCGATAATTAAGGCTTAACCGTGCCATCGCGGCGGCAATCGCGCGGACTGCGGCGACATCGCCCGGAAAGTTCAAGGAAATCAGGCAGCTGCCGAAAGGTCGTAGGCGTCCTGGATATCGGCGACGATCTCCGAGGCCTCCCATACCGCGCGCGGCTCGACCGATTGCAGCGTCACCGTCCAGTTGCCGCCCCGACGGGTGCGGGGGACGCTGACGATGTCGAAACGGACGTTGCGGCACAGCGGGTGTCGCGCCAGGGCATGAGCGACGCGGACGCGGATTTCGTCCAGCGAAGCCGCTGTCTTGCTGTTGAGAAAATCGAAGTCCATCGCCTGTCCCTCTCGGCCCTGATTGGCGGCCGTGAGGGGATTCTTGGCCGGCGATGGTTAATCTGCCGTTAAATAAGGAGGGCGGAGGAGCCCGGGATTAACCGTGACCCACACCGTCGTGGCCGGGCTCGACGGGCTGCGCCTACGGCCCGCCCGCCGCACGATATTCGGCGAGCGTCCGCGCAACCAGCTCGTCAACCGCCGGCACGTCCGTCACCCCCGAGGTCGAGTGCCCGCCGCTCCAGATGTCGCGCCAGCGCTTTGGCCGGCTCTCGCGCGCGGCAACGTCGATATCCTCAGCGATGTCGATCGCCCCGCGTGCCGGGAGATCGTCGGGATCGAGGCTGGCGGCCACGATCGACGGCCTCAGCATGCTGGTCTGCAGACCCGTGAACGCAGTGGTGAGCAAAATGTCGTCGGCGCAGCTCTCGACCAGCATCCGCTTGTAGCGATCGTCCGCCATGCTCTCGCGCGTCGCGATGAATTTCGTGCCCATATAGGCGAGATCGCAGCCGAGCACTTCGGTCGCGTGCAGCGCATGGCCATCGCTGATGCCGCCGGCGAGCACGATGATGCCGTCGTAGAATGCGCGCACCGCGCGGACGAAGGCGAACGGATTGAGCCAGCCGGTCTGCCCGCCCGCGCCCGCCGTGAGCAGCACGAGCCCATCGGCACCTGCCTCCGCCGCCCGTTCGGCGTGGCGGATGGAGGCGACGTCCGCCAGCACCAGCGCACCGGCGTCATGCAGCGGCTTCAGCACGGGCGCGGGCGAGCCGACCGAGGTGATGACGATCTCCGGCCTGTGCCGCAGCAGCACGGCGAGATCCTGCGCCAGCCTTGCATTGGAGCGGTGCACGATCAGGTTCGGGCAGAGCGGCGCTGCCTTGCAGCCGGTTTGGTCTTCGTGCTGCCGCAGCCGCATCGCGATCGCGGAGAGCCATTCATCGAGCTGCACCGTGCTGCGGCAATTCGCGGTGGGGAAGCTGCCGATCACGCCGTTGCGGCAGGCCGCGACCATGAGCTCGACGCCCGACACCAGGAACATCGGCGCTGCGATCAGCGGCAGAGCGAGACGATCGCCGAAGCGTTGCAGTCGATCTGATGGCACGCAAATCTCCTCGTCACGCTTGCCTCCCGTGCGGGCTTTGTCGTTTCCTCCCGCAGTCTCTGTGCTAGCGTCATCGGCAACATTGGCACGCCAGAAGCCGGTGACAAAGCAACGAGGAAACATATGTCCGATCCGCTCCACGCATCGTCCCCGACTTGTGCGCAGACGCTACGGGCGCTGTCGCGCTATCCCGGCCGCACTGCTTTCGCATGGCCCGAGGGATCGTTGAGCTATCAGGGCACTATCGACCTGATCGGACGCATACAGGGCGTGTTCATGCGGCTTGGCCTGCAGCCCGGTGCGCGCGTCGCTTTCCTCACCGCGAACCGCGCCGACACCTGGTGCGCCGGCGTCGCCGCGCAATTGTCGCGGCTCTGCATCACCTGGCTGCATCCGCTGGGATCGCTGGAGGACCAGCTGTTCCAGCTCGAGGACTCCGAGGCCGAGATGCTGGTGGTCGATGCGGCCGCCTTCCGCGACCGCGGCGGCGAGCTTTCCGCAAGGGCGACCCGGCTGAAGGCGATCTTCACGACGGGACCAGCCGGCTACGGTGTCAATCTGCTGGCGGCCATCGAGAGCGCGGGACACGCCAGCGCGCAGTGCCTCGCCGGTCTCGACGATCTCTCCACGCTGAACTACACCGGCGGCACCACCGGCAAATCCAAGGGCGCGCTGCGCTATCACCGCGAGAATGCCGGAGCAGCCGCCGCGATCCTCGCCGATTTCGAAATCCCCGACGCCGCCCGCTACCTCACGGTCGCCCCGATCAGCCATGTCGCCGGCACGAAAGTGCTGCCGACCCTGATGCGCGGAGGCACCGTGCACATGCTGAAGGGATTCGATCCCGAGGCCGTGCTGACCACGATCGCGCGCGAGCGCATCAACTTCACGCTGTTCGTGCCGACCATGATTTACGTGCTGCTCGACCATCCTGCGCTTGATAAGACCGACCTGTCCTCGCTCGAGCTCGTGCTCTACGGGGCGTCGGCGATGTCGCCGAGCCGGTTGGTCGAGGGCATCGAGCGCATCGGACCGGTGTTCTCGCAGCTTTACGGGCAGACCGAATGCTATCCGGTCTCGGTGCTGCGCAAGGCGGATCACGATCTCAACGCACCCGAGCTATTCCTGTCCTGCGGCTTCCCGATCGCGGCCTGCGAGGTCAGGATCCTCGATGACGACGACCAGGAGGTGAAGACCGGCGAGGCCGGCGAGATCTGCGTGCGCGCCCCGCATGTGATGGCGGAATACTGGAAGCGGCCCGACATCACCGCCGAGACGCTGAAGAACGGCTGGGTCCACACCGGCGACATCGCGCGCAAGGACGAACGCGGCTACATGTTCATCCTCGACCGCAAGAAGGACATGATCGTGTCCGGCGGCTTCAACATCTTTCCGCGCGAGGTCGAGGACGTGCTGTCGCAGCACGCCGACGTCGCCATGGTCGCGGTCGTCGGCGTCCCCGACGAGAAATGGGGCGAGGCCGTCACCGCCATCGTCGTGCCGCGCGAGGGCGCAAGGCCCGATCCGGACGAGTTGATCAACCTCGTGAAAACGCGAAAAGGCTCGGCGCATGCGCCCAAGCAGATTCAGTTCGTCAAGCGGCTGCCGATGACCGGTGTCGGCAAGGTCGACAAGAAGGTGCTGCGCGCCGGGTTTTGGAGCGGGCGGGACCGGATGGTGGGGTAATTACCCCGGGATTTTACGGTGTGATTGTGGCCCCGGCACCACAACAAGCAACGGAGTATGCGCCGGCGATGGCCGCCCGATTGCAGGCGAATCAGGGAATCACCTAGACCGCTGATGGGGCTGGGAAGCGGAGTAAGACATGCGAGTCGCTTCCCTGGAAAGTGCAGTCGCCGCGGTCACGTTGATCACGGCTATCATCGTGGTGCTGTGGGAGATCAAGATCTTCTACGGAATGTGAACTGGCAGGATGCTCTGGTCGACACGACCAAACATCCCTTCCGCGGCGGCGGAAGCCTGCCGTTCATTCGGAAGGAGCCATCGCGGCCCCGCCGTCACGCTTGCCGCTTCTCGATCACCAGGCTCTGCACCGCGCGGCCGAAATAGCCTTGCCGGTCCGCCAGCCGCGACATCGCGAGCCCCGCGCCGTCGGGGCCGATCCAGGAATCGCCGTCGAGCAGAATCCAATCACCGATGGGCTGGCGCGAAAAGTTCACGGTGAGATCGGCGTTGATGTAGGTCCAGGCGCGGAAGTCGAGCGTCGAGGCGGTGCCGTTGGAGAAATCGGCGGCGACCACGGCACGCATGGCCTGTGAGATTGCTTCGCCGGCAATCAGCGGATGGTCGACGCGAAACCAGATCGCGCCGGCGCCGGCCTGGCCGAAGCGGCCGCGCGCGGCGCGCATCGAGACCGAACGCACGAACGGGCTGGTGGCGGCGTGGCCATCCTCGGCCAGCGAGTCCTCCGGCATGGGCAGCGTCACCGGCAGCGCCTTGACGTCGTCGGGCAACGACAGCGCCTGGCGCCTGATCTTGAGCACGGTGGCGCCGACGACCTGCACACCGTCGGCGAGCAGCTTGATTTCGCAGAGCTGAATCTTGCGGCCCTCACGCAAGACCTCAGTCTCAATCGTCAGCGGCGCCACCGGCACCGGGCGCATGAGATCGATGGTGACGCGCGCGATATCCATCGGAGCAGGCGTCGGAATGCGCTCGGCCGCCCATGTCACCAGCGACGCCGGCGCCGAGCCGTGCTGCATGCCCCGGTCCCAGGGACCGGCGGCATCCGGGCTGGTGACGACGCTGTTGCCGTCGACGCGGTAGATGGGGGGCATCGCTCAAATCTCTGTTGGCTTGGACAATCGGAATTCAGCAAAAAGTGTCGTCCCTGCGAAAGCAGGGACCCATAACCCCAGGAAGAAGTTTTGACGCGAGACTTACTACGAGTCTTCGCCAAACTGCTCCCTGTGGTTATGGGTCCCATATCTGCGCTTCGCTTGTCCGGGACGACGGATGAGGGATTCGCGCGCTACGATAACCGCCGCTTACAACGGCGGATCGATCGCCTCGTCGTATTCCTTCTTGAAGCGCGCGATCAATTCGGCGGCGGGCAGGATGGCCTCGACGCTGCCGATGCCCTGGCCCGAGCCCCAGATTTCCTTCCAGGCCTTCGGCTTGGCGCGCTCGCCGGAAGCGTCGGTCCCGAAATTCATCTTGGAGGGATCGGAGGTCGGCAGGTTTTCCGGATCCATGCCGGCGGCGAGGATCGAGGGTTTCAGATAATTGCCGTGCACTCCGGTGAAGAGGTTGGAATAGACGATGTCGTCGGCGGTCGATCCCGCGATCATCTCCTTGTACTTCTCCACCGCGTTGGCTTCCTTGGTCGCGATGAAGGCCGAACCGATATAGGCGAAGTCGGCCCCCAAGATGCGCGCGGCGCGGATCGCCTTGCCGTTGCCGATCGCCCCCGACAGCGCGATCGGGCCATCGAACCATTTTCGTGTCTCGGCGACGAAAGCCAGCGGCGAAATGGTGCCGGCATGGCCGCCGGCGCCGGCCGCGACCAGGATCAGGCCATCGGCGCCCTTCTCGATCGCCTTGTGGGCGAATTTCTGGTTGATCACGTCGTGGAAGACAATGCCGCCCCAGCCGTGCACGGCCTGGTTCAGCTCCTCGCGCGCGCCGAGCGAGGAGATGATCATCGGCACCTTGTACTTGGCGCAGAGCTGCATGTCGTGATCGAGCCGGTTGTTCGACTTGTGCACGATCTGGTTGACCGCAAACGGCGCCGACGGCTTGTCGGGATGGGCGCGGTCGTAGGCCGCGAGCTCCTCGGTGATCCGCGCCAGCCATTCGTCGAGCAGCTCCGGCGGCCGCGCGTTCAGCGACGGAAACGAGCCGACCACCCCCGCCTTGCACTGCGCGATTACCAGATCGGGCACCGAGATGATGAAGAGCGGCGAGCCGATCACGGGGATCGACAGGCGTCCTTTGAACAAGGCAGGCATGGACATTGCGGGACGATCCTCTGTTGGCAAGTCAATGGAAGGTTGACCGCCATACCAACAAGGCAATCTTTCCACTGTCAAGTATTGCGTTTTGTCGCCGGAGCGGATGCCTGGGCAGCAATTTCCAAGCAGCGGAATTCGCCTCTCCTCATTCCGGGGCGCGCCTCTTGGCGCGAACCCGGAATCCATCGGGCGTCAGCGCGAATGGTAGAATGGATTCCGGGTTCGCGCTTCCGCGCGCCCCGGAATGACGAGAGGCGAGAGCTGCTCCTACCCGATCATATCCGGATTGATCAGCCGCTCGAACGAGAACATCTCGTCCCACTTCTCCTGCGTCAGCAGCTTGCGTTCGGTCACCACGATCTGGTGGAGCGACTTGCCGCTCTTGTAGCCCTCGCGCGCGATCTCGGCGCATTGCTTGTAGCCGAGCAGCGGCTTCAGCACCGTGACGATGCCGAGCGAGTTCAGCACCATGTTGCGGGTGTGCTCCTCGTTGGCGGTGATGCCGACCACGCAATTCTCGCGCAGGCTGTTGACCGCGCGCTCCATGGTGCGGATCGAGAAGAACAACGCGAACGAGATCACCGGCTCCATCACGTTGAGCTGGAGCTGGCCGGCGGATGCCGCGAGCGTCACCGTGGTGTCGAGCCCGATAACGAGGAAGCTGGTCTGGTTGACGACCTCCGGGATGACAGGATTGACCTTGCCGGGCATGATCGAGGAGCCCGGCTGCAGCTGCGGCAGGTTGATCTCGTTGAAGCCGGCACGCGGGCCGGAGGCGAGCAGGCGGATGTCATTGCAGATCTTGGTCAGCTTGCTCGCGGTGCGCTTCAACACACCCGAGAGCTGCACATAGGCGCCGGTGTCGGAGGTCGCCTCGACGAGATCGCCGGCGAGAATGAAGTCGACGCCGGTCAGCGCGCTGAGGTGCCGGACCGCGAGCTTGGGATAGCCGACCGCAGCCGTGACGGAGGTGCCGATCGCGGTGGCGCCGAGATTGATCTCGCGCAGCAGCGCACGCGCTTCCGAGATGCGGTCGACCTCCTCACCGATCGTGGTGCCCCAGCCCCGGAATTCGGCCCCGAGCGACATCGGCACGGCATCCTGCAGATGCGTGCGGCCCATCTTCAGCACGCGGTCGAACTCGCGACCCTTGGCGAAGAAAGCTTCCTGGAGCTGACGCAGCGCGGTCATGTAGCTCTCGAGCCGCAGGATCAGCGCGAGACGAAAGGCGGTCGGATAGGTGTCGTTGGTCGACTGACCGTAATTGACGTGATCGTTCGGGCTGACGTGCTGATAGTCGCCCTTGCCGAAGCCGAGCGATTCCAGCGCGAGGTTCGCGATCACCTCGTTGGCGTTCATGTTGGTGGAGGTGCCGGCGCCGCCCTGGATGAAGTCGGTGACGAACTGGTCCATCATGTCGCCGGCGATGACGCGATCGCAGCCGAGGATGATCGCGTCCGCGACCTTGGCATCGATCGCGCCGAGATCGCGATTGGCCATGGCGGCTGCCTTCTTGACGTAACCGAGCGCCTTCACGAAGTAAGGCTCCTGGTTCATCGGAATGCCGGTGATGTGGAAGTTTTCCTTACCCCGGATGGTCTGGACGCCGTAATAGATGTCGTCGGCGATCTCACGCTGTCCGAGGAAGTCCTGCTCCGTACGGCTCATGGGCGCTCCTTGTTGCTGCGCGACGTCCTTTAGTTCTGGCACAGCGCGCTGGTCACGAAAGTATCGGTGCGGCAGTCGTCCGGCTTGCGAGCCCTGCCGGGAATCAGGACCTTGGCCGAGCATTTTTCCGCGGAGTCGGCATTCAGGCTCTTGCCGTCCTTGTAACCCTTGCTCTGGCAGAGCTGGTCGGCGGCCTGCTTGCAATCGGGCGCACCGTTGGACGAGGCCGGACAGGCCACCCGGCCCGACACCATGGTCGAGGGCTTCGCCAGCCGCGACAGATCGTTCATGGTCTCGTTCGGGCTTTTGATCGGCGGCAGGATCGAGGGCAGCTTGTCGAACAGCTTGCCCATTTCATTGATCAGCCCGGGATTTTCCGCTGCCGCCGGCGGCGCCGATGGAGCGGGTGTCGACGGCTGAGGCGCAGCCTGCGGCCCCTGCTCCTGCAAGCCAAGCGCCGGCGGAGCGGATTGCGGCCATCCGGTCCCGGCGGCACCGAGCAGGACCAGCAGCACTGCTGATATCAGCGTCCCGAGCCGCAAGGCCGGATTGCCGGATCGAACCATCATGGCGGCAACCGTAGCCGAACCCGGCCCGGCGGCAAAGCGCGGGTTACCAAGTGAGCATGATCTTCTCGGAAAACAGCTTCACACTTTTCCGGATCATGCTCTAGATCAGCTTGATCGCCACCACGAAGCCGAGCACCAGCAGCGCAGCACCGATCGCCACCCACAATCCAAGACGCTCTTCGAGCTTGTGCCGGATCCAGTCGCCATAACGGTTGAGCAGGATCGCAACGACGAAGAAGCGTCCGCCGCGCGCGACGATCGAGCAGATCGTGAACAACAGAATATTGTAGCCAGCAAAGCCCGAGGTGATCGTGACGAGCTTGTAGGGGATCGGCGTCAAACCCTTGAGCAGGATGATCACCGCGCCCCACTCCGCATAGGAGGCACGGAAGGCGTCGACCTTGTCGCCGAGGCCGTAGACCTGGATCAGCCAATGACCGACCGAGTCGAACAGCAGCGCGCCGATGGCGTAGCCCAGAATGCCGCCGAGCACCGAGGTGATGGTGCAGACGGCCGCGTAGAGCCAGGCGCGCTGCGGGCGCGCCAGCGACATCGGGATCAGCATCACATCCGGCGGCACCGGAAAGAAGGAGCTTTCGGCGAAAGACACCGCTCCCATAATCCAGAGCGCGTAGGGCTTGTGAGCGGCGTCGATGCACCAGTCGTAGATACGTTTCAGCATGGCGCCGCGATGAAGCACCATGGGGCGGATTTGTCCATGCCGAGATTGAGGCGAATTATGACGTTTCGAGCATGATCCGGAAAAGTGTGCGGCGGTTTTCCGGAAAGATCATGCTCAAACAAGAGGCTAAAGCGCGATGAACCATTCACCGCGATCCCATCGCGCTTTAGTGGCGCTTGCGCGCGGCACGCCCCTCGAGCGCGACAATTGGCCGCCTGGCGGCCACGCGCGGTGACGCGACTTTAGGCAGCTTCATCGACGATTTCGGCAGCTTCTCGGCGATGCCGAGCATGTCTTCCCGCCGCGCCATCTCGCGCCAGACGTCCTCGGGACGCACGCCCGCAGAGGCCCAGAGCACGGTGAGATTGTACAGGAGATCGGCGCTTTCCCGGATCACGGCGTCGGCGTCGCCATTGACGGCGTCGATCACGACCTCGATGGCCTCTTCGGCGAGCTTCTTTGCCATTTTCGAGGGCCCGCGCTGAAACAGCCGGGCCGTACGCGATGTTGCCGGATCAAGATCCCTGGCCGCGAGCACAGCCAGATATAGCCGCTCAAGCGAATCACTCATGGTACTCAAAACTACTCTAAACAAATGGCGGGCGTGTTAACGCGCGGCAATAAAAGCAAAAAACAGGCCGGCGCAGCAAGCGCGACGGCCTGTCATGGTGAACTCCAGCTGCCAGAGCTAGTAGCAGTTCTGGTAGTAACCCTGGCCGCAGAACTCGGACGGAGCGGTGCCGCCGTAGCGCTGATATTGGAAGTTCGGGCCTGGACCATAATAGGGCCCGTAGGCTGGGCCGCTGTAATAGGCGGGACCGCCGTAATAGCCATAGCCCGGACCGTAGTCATAGGCGTAGGAGTCACGGGTCGCGGCGATGGCAAGACCGGTGCCGATGGCCGCGAAAGCCGCAGCTGCGGCCGCGCCGCCTCCACCACCATGCCAGTGACGGCCGCCTGCATAGGACGCGGTCGGGGCAAGCGCGGTCAGCGCCAGCACCGCGGCGGTGGCCAGAACGGCCTTTCGGCCCGCAAACTTGGAGAATCGCTCGAACATGTCTTGGGCCCTCCTTGGGACCTGGAATGGACGCCTGCGGACAGGCTCATGCCTTTAAAACCCGCACAGCCTAAGTTGGGTTCCCCAACCCCAACACAAGCTGAACGGGGTTGCGTAATCGTGCCGCAACCGCCGCTCATCTGCCGTTCATGTTGGCGCGGAGAGACTGGCCGCAGCCGGGCGCCGCGAAGCGTCACGAAACCATAACAATGCGGAACCGGCGCAATCGATGTCAGGATTCAAGACGACCGCCCTCCGTTGCCTGCTGGCTCTCTCGATCTCGCTTGCAACGCTCGTTGCAGGCGATGTCAGTGCGGCCGAGACCGCTGCGCCGTCCGTTGCGATTCACTTCACCTTCGACCGCCCGTTGGACGCGAGCATGGCGCCGTTCTTCCTTGCGGCGAAGGACGGCAGGTTCAGCGCCGAACGTCTCAACGTGTCCTTCAACAGTGCAGCCGGATCGCCGGAGGCGCTCGCACGCGTCGCCAAGGGCGACAGCGAGCTTGCGCTGGTCGACATCAACGAGCTGATCCGCCTTCGCGACAAGGAGGACTCGGCGCCGGTCAAGGCGGCGTTCGTGCTGTTCAACCGCGCGCCCTACGCGATCGTCGCGCGCAGGAGCCGCGGCATCCATGTCTTGCCCGATCTCGACGGCAAGACCGTCGGCGTTGCCGACGGCGATCTGTCGATGCGACTGTGGCCGGCGCTGGCGCAGCAGAACGGCATCAAGGCATCGCGCGTCAAATTCCACAAGATTGGCGCTGCGGTCCGCGAGCCGATCCTGTCCGCGGGACAGGTCGATGCCGTCGCAGGCTTCAACTATCTCTCCGCGGTGAACCTGCGCGACCGCGGCGTGCCCGGCGCCGATCTCGTCGTGCTGCGTTATGCCGACTATGGCTGCGAGGCCTATGGCTTCGCCGTGGTGGTCAATCCCGCCTTCGCCGCGGCGAAGCCGGACGCCGTGAAGGGCTTCCTCCGCGCCTTGATCGCCGGCATCAATGCGACCATCAGGGAGCCGGCACGTGCGGCGGACGAGGCCGCGGGCCGCATCGACGACGGCGACCGCGACCTGGAGCTGGAGCGCCTGCGCACCGTCCTCGTCGACAACATCCTGACCGATGAGGTCAAGCGCAACGGCCTCGGCGGCGTCGAGCCCGCGCGCCTGGAGCGCTCGATCGACCAGATCGCCCAGGACTTCAAATTCCGCAAACGGCCCACGGCGGGCGACATCTTCGACGACCGGTTCCTGCCGCCGGTGGCGGGGCGGCTGATCAACTGAGAAAAACTGACAGCTTCCGCTATATCTCCCGCGCGATCCCTGCTTAAAATACGGGCTCCGTTATCCGCTCGAGTTCGTCGCCCGCATGCCCATCCTCCGTCTCTATACCCGCGTTCTCGAGCTGCTCGGCAAGGAGGCGCGGCTGGGCTGGCTGCTTGCGGTCGCCAACCTCCTGCTGGCGGGCTCGCAGTTCGCCGAGCCCGTGCTGTTCGGGCGGATCGTCGACGTGCTGTCGGGCAAGACCGTGGCCGGGTCGAGCTCGGCCTGGCCGTTCCTGGTAGCCTGGGTCGCGTTCGGGCTGTTCACCATTCTCTGCAGCGCGCTCGTGGCCTTGCAGGCCGACCGGCTCTCGCACCGCCAGCGCCAGGCGGTGCTGACCGATTATTTCGAGCACATCCTGCAATTGCCGCTGACCTTCCACTCCGGAACCCATTCGGGCCGGCTGATGAAGGTGATGCTCAACGGCACCGACGCCTTGTGGCGGCTGTGGCTCGGCTTCTTCCGCGAGCACTTTGCCGCGATCCTCTCGGTCGTGGTGCTGCTGCCGCTGTCGCTCTACCTGAACTGGCGATTGGCGATCCTGCTGTTCGTGCTCTGCATCGTCTTCACGGCACTGACGACCTTCGTGGTGCGCAAGACCTTCGGCATGCAGATGGCGGTCGAGGAGCAATATAGCGAGCTGTCCGCGCGCGCATCCGATGCGCTCGGCAATGTCGCGCTGGTGCAGAGCTTCGTCCGCGTCGAATCCGAGGTGAAGGGACTGCGCTCCGTCGCCGACGAGCTGCTCGCCGCGCAAATGCCGGTGCTGTCGTGGTGGGCTCTCGTCACCGTCATCACGCGTGCCTCCACCACCATCACCGTGCTCGCAATCTTCACGCTCGGCATCGCGCTCCACGACCAGGGGCTGACCTCGGTCGGTGAGATCGTGATGTTCGTGAGCTTTGCGACGCTGCTGATCCAGAAGCTCGAGCAGGTGGTGAGCTTCATCAACAACGTGTTCATGGAAGCGCCCCGCCTGCGCGAGTTCTTCAATGTGCTTGACGCCGTGCCCGCGGTGCACGACCGGCCCGACGCGATCGACGCCGGCAGGCTGTCCGGTCTCGTCGAGTTCAACGACGTCACCTTTTCCTATGACGGCAAGCGGCCGGCGATCGAGGACCTCACCTTCACCGCACTGCCCGGCCAGACCATCGCGCTGGTCGGCCCGACCGGCGCCGGCAAATCCACCGCGATCGCGCTTCTGCATCGCGCCTTCGACCCGCAGTCGGGTATCATCAAGATCGACGGCATGGACGTGCGCGGCGTCACGCTGACCTCGCTGCGCCGGAATATCGGCGTCGTGTTCCAGGAGGCGCTGCTGTTCAACCGCTCGATCGAGGAGAATCTGCGGGTCGGCAAGCCGGACGCGACCGAGGCCGAGATGCGCAAGGCGGCCGAGCGGGCGCAGGCGCTCGATTTCATCGAGCGCAGCGGCGGCTTCGAGACCAATGCCGGCGAGCGCGGCCGCATGCTGTCCGGCGGCGAGCGGCAGCGGCTGTCGATCGCCCGCGCGCTGTTGAAGGACCCGCCGATCCTGATCTTGGACGAGGCTACCTCCGCGCTCGACGCCGTCACCGAGGCCAAGGTGAATGCCGCTCTCGACGAAGTGATGAAGGGCCGCACCACCTTCGTGATCGCCCACCGCCTCTCCACCATCCGCAACGCCACGCGGATCCTGGTGTTCGAGAACGGACGGGTGATCGAAAGCGGAACTTTCGATGAACTGGTGGCCAACAGCGGCCATTTCGCCGAGCTCGCCAGGGCCCAGTTCATGGTCCACGAGACCACACGGGCCAGTGTGACAGCCGCTGAGGCTGCTGCGACTGCTGCCAAATCCCCCTAGCAAGTCCCCACAGGATCGTCGAAATTCGGCCTATTTCATTGCGGAATACCCCGCTCATGCCCCTGTTCTCGACGCACCAGCCGGTATAGGTTTGCGGCGCCGCAAGCGGCGGCGCTGGATTTCAGAACCGACACTCAGATCACGAGCACCGCCCGGAACTGGCGGGTCTCCAAGGACCGGAATCGGATAGTGCACGCCCTACGCCCGCTGCTTCGCAAATCCCTGTTCAACCTGTTCGCTGCGAGCCTCGCATGTGCCGCGCTGCTGGCGCCGCGCGCGGTGAGCGCCGAAGCGCTGCTGCTGATCGAGGCCGACACTGGCAAGGTGTTGCAGGCCGAGAACGCGACCATTCCCTGGTATCCGGCCTCCGTCACCAAGATCATGACAGCCTATGTGACGTTGAGGGCGGTCAAGGACGGCCGGTTGACGCTCGACACGCTGCTCACGGTTTCGCCGACGGCGGCCTCGCAGTCGCCCTCGAAGATGGGGTTCCGTCCGGGAACGCAGCTCACCGTCGACAACGCGCTGAAGATGATGATGGTCAAGTCGGCGAACGACATGGCCGTGGTGCTCGCCGAAGGCGTCGGCGGTTCGATCGACGGTTTCTCCGCGATCATGAACGACACCGCGAAGAAGCTCGGCATGACGCAGACCAGCTACGTCAATCCGAACGGCCTGCCCGCAGACGGCCAGATCACGTCGGCGCGCGACCTCGGCATCCTCGCCCGCTCGTTCCTGCGCGACCTGCCGGAATACGAATACTTCGTGCACATCCCGGCGATCCGCTTCGGCAAGCGCACCACCGGCAATTTCAACAAGCTGATCGGCCGCTATCCCGGCGCCGACGGTTTCAAGACCGGCTTCATTTGCGCCTCCGGCTACAACCTCGTCGCCTCGGCCACGCGCAACGGCCGCCGGCTGATCGCGGTGGTGCTCGGCGCCAATTCCGGCACTGCGCGCGCGGTGAAGGCGGCGCAGTTGCTGGAGCGCGGCTTCGGCCAGGACAATCTGACGTGGCTGCGCCCCTCGCTCGGCACGGTCGATAATCTCGTGCCGGTCGATGCCTCGCCGCCGAACCTGCGCGACGAGATGTGCGGCGGCCATCGCAAGCGGCCGGCCAGCGACGACGACGATGCGCTGATTGCGGCCAATGGCGGCCCCAGCGGATCGGCCTCGGCCACCGGCGGCGAAGCCCAGGTGACCTTCTTCACCGCCGGCCTCCAGCCGCCCCTGATGAAGGCCTCCGAGCTGATGGCCTCGGCTCCGGCGGCGACCGAGCCCGTGCTGGTCTATACCGGCCCGACCCGCACCGGCACCGCCCTGATCGCGGCGGTCGCGGCCGATGCCGACCAGCAGACGGCGTCCAAGCCGCGTGGCAAGAAGTCGCGCGTGGCCAAGAAGCCTGACGCGGCCGACAAGCCGAAAGACGCGGGCAAGGACGCCGCGAAGGACACCAAGACGGCGGCCGTGAAGCCTGTTGCCAAGCCGGCTGAGGCCAAGAAAAACGATAAGAGCAACGATAAGAGCGACGCGAAGACTGCGGCTAAGCCGGCGGCGCCCAAGCATGCCGCCGCCAAGCACGATGCGGCGGCAAAACCCGCCGAGAAGCCTGCGGCAAGCAGCGATCCGAAGCCCGCCAAGCCCAAGGCCGCAACCAAGCCCGCGGCCAAGCCGGCCAACAACAGTTAACGGCGCGCCGAACCGGGCCCCCCCGCGATTCGCACCTGCGGCAGCGCGGTATCGACGATTCCAGTAGCCACTTCCTGACCTATGTCTTAAGCCTCGACGACTTGCCACCCGTTCCGGCAGGCTCGATACTGGCGGCAATGAGGCAAGCCCGAGACACAACGGGCTCTGGTAGATGAGGGGAGTTTTCCATGGAGCGCATCTGGCTCAAGCAATATCCGCCCGGCGTGCCCGCCGATATCGAGCCGACCCAATACGCATCGCTGGTCGATCTGCTGGAGGAGAGCTTCACCAAGTTCGCCGACCGCAAGGCGTTCATCTGCATGGACAAGTCCATCAGCTACCGCGACCTCGACCAGATGTCGGTCGCGCTCGGCGCCTATTTGCAGGGCCGCGGACTGCAGCGCGGCGCCCGCGTCGCCATCATGATGCCGAACGTGCTGCAATATCCGATCGCGACCGCCGCGGTGCTGCGCGCCGGCTTCGCGGTGGTCAACGTCAATCCGCTCTACACGCCGCGTGAGCTCGAGCACCAGCTCAAGGATTCCGGCGCCGAAGCCATCATCGTGCTGGAGAATTTCGCCCACACCGTCGAGCAGGTGATCGCCAAGACGCAGGTGAAGCACGTCATCGTCGGCAGCATGGGCGATCTGCTCGGCTTCAAGGGCGTGATCGTCAATCTCGTCGTCCGCCGCGTCAAGAAGATGGTACCGGCATGGTCGCTGCCGGGCTCGGTCTCTTTCAACGATGCGGTGTCGGCCGGCCGCGGCATGACCTTCAACAAGCCAAAACTCTCGCCGGGCGACGTCGCCTTCCTGCAATATACCGGCGGCACCACCGGCGTCTCCAAGGGCGCCACCCTGCTCCACCGCAACATCGTCGCCAACGTCCTGCAGAACGACGCCTGGCTCCAGCCGGCGCTCGCCGCGCCGCCGCATGTCGACCAGCTCATGATCGTCTGCGCGCTGCCGCTCTATCACATTTTCGCGCTGACGGCCTGCTACCTGCTCGCGGTGCGCGCCGGCGGCTGCAATCTCCTGATCCCCAACCCGCGCGACATCGCCGGCTTCGTCAAGGAGCTGGCGAAATACCAGGTCAACAGCTTCCCGGCCGTGAACACGCTCTACAACGGCCTGATGCACCACCCTGATTTCAAGAAGCTCGACTTCTCCAAGCTGAAGATCTCCAACGGCGGCGGCATGGCGGTGCAGCGCCCCGTGGCCGACCAATGGAAAGCGATCACCGGCTGCTTCATCGCCGAGGGTTACGGCCTGTCGGAGACTTCGCCGACGCTGACCTGCAATCCGGCAACGGCAACCGAGTTCACGGGGACGATCGGCATTCCCGTGCCGTCGACCTACATCTCGATCCGCGACGACGACGGCAACGAAGTGCCGCTCGGCCAGGCCGGCGAGATCTGTGCCAAGGGTCCGCAGGTGATGTCGGGCTACTGGAACAGGCCCGAGGAGACCGCGAAGGTGATGACCGCGGACGGCTATTTCCGTACCGGCGACATCGGCATCATGGACGAGAAGGGCTACACCAAGATCGTCGACCGCAAGAAGGACATGATCCTGGTCTCAGGCTTCAACGTCTATCCCAACGAGATCGAGGAAGTGATCGCGAGCCATCCGGGCGTGCTCGAATGCGCCGTGATCGGCATCCCCGATTCCAAGTCGGGCGAAGCGGTGAAGGCTTTCGTGGTGAAGAAGGATCAAAACCTCACTGCCGAGGCCGTGATCAAATTCTGTCACGAGCAGCTCACCGGCTACAAGGTGCCCAAGCACATCGAATTCCGCAGCGACCTGCCCAAGACCAATGTCGGCAAGATCCTGCGACGCGAACTGCGCGACGAGAAGAAAGCTCAGGCGGCGTAAGCGCGTCTGCGGTTCATGACTGTCGTCGACGATATCGCGCCATCAGGCATTCTCGCCTTCTGGCGCGAGGCCGGCCGCGAGCGCTGGTACAAGCGCAACCAGGCCTTCGACGCCGAGGTCAGGCGCCGCTTCCTTGCTTTGTGGCAGAAGGCGGTCGCCGGCGAGCTCGCGTCATGGGAGGCAAGCGATGACGGCGCACTCGCGCTGGTCATCGTGCTCGACCAATTCCCCCGCAACATGTTCCGCGGCACGCCCCAGGCCTTTGCCAGCGATGCCCAGGCGCGCGACGTCGCCCGCCGGGCGATTGATCGCGGGGTCGCTGGCAGGATCGATCCGGTCCTGCTCGAATTCCTTTATTTGCCCTTCATGCATTCCGAGCACCTGCCCGACCAGCTGCGTTGCGTCGCGCTGTTTCAGAACACCGAGAATGCCGAAAACCTGAAATACGCCCGGGAGCACGCCGACATCATTCAGCGGTTCGGCCGGTTTCCCCACCGCAACCGCCTGCTCGGCCGCGACAGCACCGAGGAAGAGCAGGCCTTTCTCGACAAGGGGGGCTTCGCCGGCTGATGACATCACGGTGAAAGGGACCCACCCTCACCGCTTCGCCCGCCGGCAATATTGTGCAGGCCCGCCGCACGGTCTAATAAGCGGGATCGATATTCAGGGAGACCGACAATGGCGATCCAGACTGGCGACAAGCTGCCCGAGGCGAAATTCCGCGTGATGACGGCGGAAGGCCCGCAAGTGAAGACCACTGACGATATCTTCAAGGGCAAGAAGGTGGCGCTGTTCGCGGTGCCCGGCGCTTATACCGGCACTTGCCACAAGATGCATCTGCCGAGCATCTTCCTCAACGCCTATGCCCTGAAGGACAAGGGCGTCGACAGCATCGCCATCGTCTCCGTCAACGACGCCTTCGTCATGAACGCCTGGAAGCGCGACACCGACCAGCGCGACGAGGCCATCTTCCTCGCTGACGGCAACGCCGATTTCACCAAGGCGATCGGCATGGAGCTGGACGCCTCCGCCAACGGCCTCGGCATCCGCTCCAAGCGCTATTCGATGCTGGTCGAGGACGGCGTGGTCAAGAAGCTCAACCTCGAGGCAATGCCCGGCAAGGTCGAGGTCTCCGGCGGCGATACGCTGCTCGGGCAGCTCTGAGCCGCGGCGAAAGTGCCGTAGGGTGGGCAAAGGCGCGTCAGCGCCGTGCCCACCTCTTTCCTCGAATTAGAAGAACCCGTGGGCACGCTTCGCTTTGCCCACCCTACGAAACCGGCGACGGCAGCGAGACCGAGCTGCACCGCCGACACATCGAGCCCCTACTCCGCCAGCCGCTGCTGCAACCGCGCCTTCACGATCCCGTCGCGCGCCAGCTGGTCCGCGCGCTCGTTCTCGGGGTGGCCGGCATGGCCCTTGACCCAGTGCCAGCGGACCTCATGCTGCTTCAGCGCGGCATCCAGGCGCTGCCATAGCTCGACATTCTTCACCGGCTTCTTGTCGGCGGTGCGCCAGCCGTTGCGCTTCCAGCCGAAGATCCAGCCGGTGATGCCCTGCCGGACATACTGGCTGTCGGTGTAGAGATCGACCGTGCACGGCTTCTTCAGCGCCTCGAGCGCGGAGATCGCCGCCATCAGCTCCATCTGGTTGTTGGTGGTGTGGCGCTCGCCGCCGTTCAGCTCTTTTTCCTTGTCGTCGAACTTCAGGATCGCGCCCCAGCCGCCCGGCCCGGGGTTTCCCGAGCAGGCGCCATCGGTATAGATCGTGACGACGGGCTTTTCGCTCACGCGACCAATCCTGACGGCATCAGCCCGTAATCGCGTACGCTCGTCACGCTCTGGTGGAAGCGCAGCTTGCGAAAATATTCCAGCGGGTCCTTCGGCTTGACCAGCGCGCCGGGCGGCACGTTGAGCCAGTCCACCAGCCGCGTCAGCAGGAAGCGGATCGCAGCACCACGCGCCAGCAGCGGCAGCGCGGCCTCCTCCGCCTCCGAAAGCTTTCGCACGCGGCCATAGGCGTTGAGGAAGGCGCGCGCCTTGGTGACGTTGAAGGAATGATCCGGCTCGAAGCACCAGGCGTTGAGGCAGATCGCGACGTCATAGGCCAGCATGTCGTTGCAGGCGAAGGTGAAGTCGATGATCCCCGAGAGCTGGTCACCGAGGAAGAAGACGTTGTCGTTGAAGAGGTCGGCGTGGATCACGCCCTCAGGCAGATTATCCGGCCAGATCCCGCTCGAGAGATGGTCGAGCTCGGTCGCCAGGAACGCGCGCAGGCCCGACTGCACCTCATCGGCACGGTTCGAGGCCGCATCGAACAGCGGCCGCCAGCCCGCGACCGACAGCGCGTTGGCGCGCCGAACCGCAAAGTTCGCGCCGGCCAGATGCATCTTCGCCAGCGCCGCACCGACGCCGGCGCAATGGGCGACGTTCGGCTTGCGCGGCCACATGCCTTCGAGAAAGGTGATGATCGCCGCGGGACGCCCGGACAGCTCGCGCAATGCCTCGCCGTCTCTTCCCTTCACCGGCAGCGGGCAGTTGATGCCGTGCTCGGCCAGATGCGTCATCAGCGCGAGGAAGAACGGCAAATCGTTCTTCGCCACGCGCTTCTCGTAGAGCGTGAGGATGAACGACCCCTGGCTGGTATGCAGCAGGAAGTTGGTGTTCTCAACGCCCTCGGCGATGCCCTTGTAGGAGAGCAATTCGCCGAGCTCGTATTGCTTCAGGAAATCCGCAAGCTCGTCGGCGGCAACGTCGGTGTAGACCGCCATAAAGGTCTACTCGGCGGCGGCTTCGGGGCGCACCTGACGCGGCAGCGGGAAGAACTCGTTCTCCTCAGCGGCCGAGACCGTCTCCACATGCAGCGTGTAGCGCTCGGCGAAGGCGTCCATGATCTCTTCGACGATCACTTCCGGCGCGGAAGCGCCCGCAGTGATGCCGAGGCTCGAAATGTTGCCGAACTTGTCCCAGTCGATGTCGGTGGCGCGCTGCGCCAGCACCGCGATCCGGCAGCCCTCGCGCTCGGCGACCTCGCGCAGGCGCTGCGAGTTCGACGAATTGGGAGCACCGACGACGATGAGCGCGTCGACCACCGGCGCCACCTTCTTCACCGCGAGCTGGCGGTTGGTGGTGGCGTAGCAGATGTCTTCCTTGTGCGGCCCGTTGATGTTCGGGAAGCGCTCCTTCAGCAGCGCCACGATCTCCGCGGTGTCGTCGATCGACAGCGTGGTCTGGGTCACGAAGGCGAGGTTGTTGGGGTCCTTCGGGGAGATCGTCTTGGCATCCTCGGCGGTCTCGATCAGGGTCACGGCGCCGGTCGGAAGCTGGCCGAGCGTGCCGACCACCTCGGGATGATGGGAGTGGCCGATCAGGAAGATCTCGCGGCCACGCTTGAAGTGGATCGCGGCCTCGCGGTGCACCTTGGTGACCAGCGGGCAGGTCGCATCCAGCGAGAACAAATTGCGGGACTGGGCATCGGCCGGAACCGATTTCGGCACGCCATGGGCCGAGAATACCACCGGCGCGGTGGTGTTTTCCGGGATTTCGGCGAGCTCCTCAACGAAGATGGCACCCTTTTTCTTCAACCCGTCGACGACATATTTGTTGTGCACAATCTCATGGCGAACATAGACGGGGGCGCCGTACTTATCGAGCGCCCGTTCCACGGTGTCGATCGCCCGGACCACCCCGGCGCAGAAGCCACGGGGAGAACAAAGCACGATCTTGAGGTCTGGTTTGGCTGACATTGAGCGATCTCGGGACCGAATCACCTCGCCAAATGGGCGGGAAGCGGTCGATGAATGGAATAGGGCTTGGGTACGAGCTTACAGGGAATTGGGCCCCCTTTCGGGCGCTGTCAAGGCACTATCTATAGCAGAACCATTGCGTGGCTACCCCCTCCGGGCTTATATAGCGCGAATTCCCAGTCATCGCTGATGACCACCGGTTTCGCCTCCAGAGGGGTGGGCGAAGCACAAAGGAGATTTGCCATGAGCAACGCACCTCTGATGCCCAAGGCGACCGCCGTCTGGCTGCTCGACAACACCGCGCTGACCTTCGATCAGGTCGCCGATTTCACCAAGATGCATCCCCTCGAGGTGCGCGCGATCGCCGACGGCGATGCTGCCCAGGGCATCAAGGGCATGGATCCCCTCTCCAACGGCCAGCTGACCCGCGAGGAGATCGAGAAGGGCGAGCGGAATCCGGATTATCGGCTCCGCCTCCAGGAGAGCAAGGTGGTGCTGCCGCCCCAGCCCAAGCGCAAGGGCCCGCGCTACACTCCGGTCTCGCGCCGCCATGAGCGTCCGAGCGCCATCCTCTGGCTGCTGCGCAACCATGCCGAGCTCAAGGACGCCCAGATCATGCGCCTGGTCGGCACCACCAAGAGCACCATCGCGAGCGTACGGGACCGCACCCACTGGAACACCTCCCAGCTGACCCCGATCGACCCCGTCACCCTCGGCCTCTGCTCGCAGATCGAGCTCGATTTCGAGGTGGCGCGCGCCGCCAAGGAGAAGCCGATCGACGCAGCCTATGGCGGCGCCACGCTGCTGCCGGCTTCCGAGACCACCAAGAAGGACGAGTTCGAGCCGGCCGAGCGATCGAGCGACGACCTCAACCTCGACGCCGTGTTCGCCAAGCTGAAGACGCTCGGCGGCAAGAAGCAGGAAGACGAGGAGGAGTAGTCCTTCTCTCGTTCATTCACCATCGAATGCAAACGCGGCGGGAAATCCCGCCGCGTTTTTGTTTGTAAGAACGGCTGAGTGAATGCGACGCATGTCGCCACACGCGAGCTGCGTTCCCTCCCCCCTTGTGGGGGAGGGTTAGGGAGAGGGGTATCCCACGGGGACACCCTCGATCAGCTCAAGAGCATCGCGCGCAAGTCTCTCGCACCTTTTCCTGGACCACCCCTCTCCCCCGCCCTCCCCCACAAGGGGGGAGGGAGTGCAGGGTCGGCTGCGGCCACAGCTTGTCTCCAAGCAACGCCCCTCAGAACTTGTACGTCACGCCCGCGCCGACCAGCCACGGATCGATATGCGCGGTGCCGGTGACCGGCAGGCCGGAGACGGTGGCGCTGTAATCCGGACGCAGCCAGAGCTTCTTGACGTCGACGTTGAGACCCCAGTGCCGGTCGATCATGTAGTCGAAGCCGAACTGCACGGCGCCGCCGAAGGCGTTGCTGACGTGCAAATTGGTGGTGGTGGCGACGATCGCGGGCGGACCGGCGATTGCGGCAGGCGTGTTGGCCGCGGAATTGTTGAAGAACACGGTGTAGTTCACGCCGGCGCCGACATACGGCTTGAACGCGCCGAACTGGTCGAAGTGATATTGCAGCGTCAGCGTCGGCGGCAGCAGCGTGGTCTTGCCGATCGGCAGGTTGGCGAGCGAGCCGGTGCCGCTGATCGAGTGCCGGGTCACGCCGAGGATCAGTTCGGCCGCAATGTTCCTGGTGAAGAAGTAGCTGATGTCGAGCTCAGGGACGACCTGGTCGCTGATCGAAAGGCCGGAATTCGGCGAGGACAGCGAGGGCACACCCACCACGTTGACGGTCGAGCCGCCGGCATCCGGCAACACGCCGAGCACGCGCAGACGCACCATCCACGGATTGAACGCCTCCACCGGCGGCGGCGCCTTCTTGTAGACCGGCAGATCGGCAGCCTGCACCGATGCAAACGTGCCCGCGAGCATCGCGCCAACCGTCGCAAGCCGCGCCAGGTTTCTTGTCGTTCTCTGCATTGCAATCCCCTTCAGCCTTCACTCGCGCGTCGTTGCGCGACATGAGCGTCAGAACAGAAAGGGGGCGCTGAAGGATTTGACTTCGATCAATTCAGCCAGAGGCCGCCCCGATTTGGCCGCGGCGTTGCAGATCTGTCACGGAAGTCACGAATGCGGGGTGCGCGGCGCGGCAGGATAATGCCGCCCCCTCAGGGCCGCTCGGGATGGTTCAACATGTATTCGCCGAGGTCGCGCTGGCGGCGATCGGCACGGGCGGTGGCGGCGTTGCGCTGCACGTCGCGATCCTTGCGGCAGGCCACGTATTCCGGCGAGCCCTGCGCATTGCCCCGGCTCAGGCAGACCGCATCGTCATCGTCGCCGCCCACCGCCACCGGCGTCTGGTAGCGCGCGGAGCAGGCGGAGAGAGCGATGGCGAGAGCTAAGGCTGCAAGCAGGCGCGGCGCGGCGGCGAGTGGCATACGAGGTCCCCTGTTGGCCGGCCCTGTTTAGCGCGGAATGAGGAGATTGTAAGTCGGCAACACCGTCATTCCGGGGCGGTCCGCAGGACCGGAATCTCGAGATCCCGGGTTCGGTCCTGCGGACCGCCCCGGGATGACGCTTCGCGTCACACCCGCCCCTTCAGCGCCTCCCCGATCTCGTCGAGCGTCTTGGGATCCTCGATCGTCGCCGGCATGGTCCAGGACTCGCCGTCGGCGATCTTCTTGATGGTGCCGCGCAGAATCTTGCCGGAGCGCGTCTTGGGCAGGCGGCCGACGGTGATGGCGAGCTTGAAGGCGGCGACCGGTCCGAGCTTGTCGCGCACCAGCGCGACGATCTCCTTCTCGATCTCGGCGGGCGCACGCTTCACGCCGGCCTTGAGCACCAGGAAGCCACACGGCACCTCGCCCTTGATCGCGTCCTTGACGCCGAGCACGGCACATTCGGCAACATCGGGATGCGAGGCCAGGATCTCCTCCATACCGCCGGTGGAGAGCCGATGGCCGGCGACGTTGATGATGTCGTCGGTGCGGCCCATGACGAAGACATAGCCGTCCTCGTCCTTGTAGCCGGCGTCGGAAGTTTTGTAATAGCCGGGGAATTCGCTGAGATAAGCCTCCCTGAAGCGCGCATCCTGATTCCACAGGGTCGGCAGGCAGCCCGGCGGCATCGGCAGCTTGATGACGATCGAGCCCATGATGTTGGGCCCGACCGGCTTTGCCGCCTCGTCGACCACGTCGACCTGGTAGCCCGGCATCGGCACCGTCGGTGAGCCGTGCTTCACCGGCAGCATGCCGAGCCCGACCGGATTGCCGGCGATGCACCAGCCGGTCTCGGTCTGCCACCAATGGTCGATCACCGGCACCTTCAGCTGCTGCTCCGCCCATTCGACCGTCGGCGGATCGGCACGCTCGCCGGCGAGGAACAGGGTGCGGAATTTCGACAGGTCGTATTGCCGGATGAACTTTC
Source organism: Bradyrhizobium sp. Rc3b (assembly GCF_900114915.1). Classification (GTDB taxonomy): domain Bacteria; phylum Pseudomonadota; class Alphaproteobacteria; order Rhizobiales; family Xanthobacteraceae; genus Bradyrhizobium. Next base: position 76,874 of record NZ_FOUS01000004.1, on the reverse strand, counting down.
CTTCCGGATCATCTTTCCGGATCGCGCGGAACGCGGTCGGCGCGGTGAAGAACGCGACCGCCTTGTGCTCCGAGATCACGCGCCAGAACGCGCCGGCGTCGGGCGTGCCGACCGGCTTGCCCTCATACATGATGGTCGTCGCGCCGTGCAGCAGCGGGCCGTAGACGATGTAGCTGTGGCCGACCACCCAGCCGATGTCGGAGCCGCACCACCACACCTCGCCCGGCTTGACGCCATAGAGGTTGAACATCGACCATTTCACCGCGACGAGATGGCCGCCATTGTCGCGCACGACGCCCTTCGGGATGCCAGTCGTTCCCGAGGTGTAGAGGATGTAGAGCGGATCGGTCGCGGCAACAGCCGCGCATGCGGCCTTCTTGCCGTCGTTCATCGCCTTGCGGCGCAGGCTCGCCCAATCGTAGTCCCGCCCCGGGGTCAGGTCGCAAGTGAGCTGCGGACGTTGCAGCACGATGCAGGCCTTCGGCTTGCTGCCGGCAAGCCTGATCGCCTCGTCAAGCAGCGGCTTGTACTGCACGATGCGGCCGGGCTCGATGCCGCAGCTTGCGGAGAGGATGAGTTTCGGCTGCGCGTCGTCGATGCGGGTCGCAAGCTCCTTCGCGGCAAAGCCGCCGAACACCACCGAGTGCACCGCACCGATCCGCGCGCAGGCGAGCATCGCGACCACGGCCTCCGGCACCATCGGCATATAAAGGATGACGCGATCGCCCTTGGCGACGCCGAAATCCTGCATGATGGCGGCGAGCGCCTGCACCTCGTTCAGCAGTTCGGCATAGGTGAATTTGGTGACGCTGCCCGCCAGCGGGGAATCGTGGATCAGCGCGACCTGGTCGGCGCGGCCGCCTTCGACATGGCGGTCGAGCGCGTTGTAGCAGGTATTGACGACGCCCCCCGTGAACCAGCGGCCATAGGTTCCCTGCGAGGGGTCGAAGATCGATTTGGGCGGCTCGATCCAGTCGATCTCCTTCGCCGCCTCGGCCCAGAAGCCTTCGGGGTCTGCCAGCGAGCGGGCATGGACCTCGTGGTAATTGCTCTTGCCCTGGATGTTCATTCCCGCGCTCCCGTTACCTTTATCAGCCTGACCTTGAACCTTGCGGCCGGACGGTCGCCCCGCCATGACCCGGATCAAGTGCCGGCCTTGTTTGAGAGGTATTTTCCCGGGAACGGGCCGCGGTTCAAGCTGAAAAGGATGGGCCTTTTGGTGGAGACGCAATTGCTGCCGCATCGGCGCTGCGCTCCCTCTCCCGCTTGCGGGGGAGGGCTGGGGTGGGGGTGCCCCCGCGTCGGGATTGCCCGAGGCTTTAGCAGGAAGTCTCCAAGAGGAGAAAGCCCTCACCCGCCGCGCTCTTCGATCGCGGCGACCTCTCCCGCAAGCGGGAGAGGTGAGCGAGCCAGCCGCGCGACTTCGGCTTCTTCAACGCTCCTCAGCTCTCCATCGCGTTCAGCTTCTGCAACCGCTCCTGCATGACCTTCCTCAGATCATAGCCCGGCCGGCCGAAGCTGGCGTTACGGAGGCTAAGGAAATCGCGCTGGGTCTTGCGCAGCTCGCCGGCCGAGCGCTTGCCCGCCGATTTCGGCACGCGCTCGTAGGTCTCGGCGATCTGGCGGTCGAGCACGCCCAGCTGCGGATCGGCGCAGATCACCTTCTCGACCTCGCGCCTGGCCGTCGCGCATGCGAAGGACGGACCATTGCCGGACGCCGCATTCAGCGCCCGCGGCGGCTCACCGCCGAATTTCGCGATCTCCGCGATCATGCTGCGGCGGCCGTTGGCAGCATTCTCGTTACCGGGATCGAGCTTGAGCGCCGTCTCGTAATCGGCCAGCGCCTTCGTGCGCTCGCCCATCTTCTTGTAGAGCACGGCGCGGTTGTTGTAGGTCTGCGCGAAATTCGGATCGAGCTTCAGCGCAGCGTCGTAGTCGCTGAGCGCCGCTCCCAACTCACCCTTGAACTGATAGGAATCGCCACGGTTGGTGAAGAAGTTCGGCCGGGGCGCCAGGCGCAGCGCCTGGTCGTAATCGGCGATCGCCTTGTCGTACTCTTTCATGGCGGCATAGGTGAGCCCGCGATTGTCAAAATATTCGGGCACCTTCGGATCGAGCCTGATCGCCTCGCCGTCGTCGGCCACTGCCTTGTCGAGCTGGCCGAGCTTCTTGTATGCCGCGCCGCGGTTGGTGTAGGTGCGCGGACGGTTGAGATCGAGCCGCAGCGCCTCGCTGAGATCCTTGATCGCCTTCTCGTTGTCGCCGCCGAGATAGTAGTTCACGCCGCGGTCGGACCATGCCTGTGCATCATCCGGCTTCAGCTTGATCGCCTGGTCGTAATCGGCGAGCGCACGGTCAAGCCTGCGCTGGGTGGTGTATACGACACCGCGCAGCTCGTAAGCCTCCGCATCCTGCGGATCGAGCTCGATCGCCTTGCTCAGATCCGCCGCCGCGCGGTTGAGATCGCCGCCGGCCTCGCGCAAGAGGTCGCCGCGCAGGCGCCAGGCCCTTGCATTCTTGCCGTCGATTGCGATGGCGCGGTCGATGTCCCGCAGGGCTTGGGTGAGGCCGCCCGAAGTCCGCGCATTGGCGTCGGCACGAACCAGCAGCGCCGCGGCGCGGTCGGACGCGGGGCTTGCGCTCTGGTCGATGATGACGGTGCAGGCCGGGATCAGCTCCGCGGGAGCAGCCTTGCTGCCCATCACGCAATCGGTGCCCGCCGAGGCAGGGGCTGCAAGGACGAGGCTCATCGCCGCCCCGAGAAGAAGGGCGCGAAGCGAGGTTTTGGCAAGCGAAGGCGCTTGCGCGGAAGAATGCGTGCCGCACATGGCATAGGGCTCCGTGGCGTCGGGTTCTCACCGTTGTCGCGGCAGAAAGAGGGTGGGTTCAAATCGGGCCTGTCAGGGACGCACGGGCCCGTGTACTCCCTCGCCCCGTTCTTACGGGAGAGGGCGGGGTGAGGGTGACGCAAATTCCGGCCTCTCCCCGCACGCGGGGAGAGGCGAAGAATCGTCAATGCCCGTCCACGCCATTCAGTCGCTGCAGTCGCTCCTGCATCGCCTTCTTCAGATCGTATCCTGGCCGGCCGTACCCTGCATTGCGGCGGGCGATAAACTCGTCCTGCTCGCGCTGGAGGTTCTTTGCTTCCGCCGGATTGCGCGCCTCCCGGATCACCCGGGCATTGGAGGCAAAGATCTCGCGGTCGAGATCGGCGAGCTCGCGGTTGCCGCAGATCGCCTTCTCCACGGCACGGGCCGCACGCCTGCAATTGAAGCTGGGCTTGCCGGCGACCGCCATCTGCGCGCCGATCCGCTCCAGCTCGCGCGCCATCGCCTTGTGATTGGCCTTGGCCTTCTCGTGGTTCGGGTCGAGCTTCAGCGCCGCGCCGAAATCCTGCACCGCCTTGGGCTTGTCGCCCCTCTTCAGCCAGAGCTCGCCGCGCGCATTCCAGATGTCCGCGAGCCCGGGGTCGAGCAAAAGGGCGCGGCTGTCGTCGGCGATGGCGCGGTCGACCTGATCGTGCCGCGCATAGAGCGCCGCGCGCGCGATCAGTGCCTTGATCAGATCGCCCTTCGCCGTCTTCTCATTGTCGATCACGGCGGCACAGGCCGTGACGGCCTTGTCCATGTCGTCCGCCGCGGTCGCCGCGAGGCATGAGGCGACATCGACCTGTATCACCGCAGCCGGCTCACCGCCGGTCGCAGCCCGGGCGGCATTGAGCGACAGCGCGCAAAACAATACGGCACCTGACGATTGAATGAGTTTTCGAAAACGCATGCTCGTTGCTGTCGGACGTCTGCTTTCGGTCTTGCCTTGAGCCTTGCCTTAAGTCTTGCCTTAAGTCTTGCCTCGCGGCCGTACTATCCGTCATACGGCCGGATTGGTGCTAGCTTGTGGCGCCGCTCAAACCGGCTTCGGGGATCATCGTGTCGACATTCGAATGGATCATCGCGCTTCTGCTCGGCGCCGTTGCCTTATCGGCGCTGGCACGGCGGATCAAGGTCCCCTACCCGACCTTTCTCGCCATCGGCGGCGCGCTGATCGCCTTCGTGCCGTCCAGCCCGTCCTGGACACTGGAGCCGGACCTGGCCTTGGCGCTTTTTGTCGCACCGGTGCTGCTCGATGCCGCCTTCGACACCTCGCTGCGCGATCTGCGCAACAATTGGGTTCCGGTCTCGACCCTGGTCGTCGCCGCGGTCGGCCTGACCACGGCCGGCGTCGCCTTCGTCGCGCACCGGCTGATGCCCGATATGCCGTGGGCCGCCGCGGTCGCGCTCGGCGCCATCGTGGCACCGCCCGATGCGGCCGCTGCGGTCGCGATCCTGAGCCAGGTCAAGCTGCCCCACCGCATGGTGAAAGTCCTGGAGGGCGAAAGCCTGCTCAACGACGCGAGTGCGCTTCTGATCTACCGCATCGCGGTCGGTGCCATCGCCACCGAGCATCTGACATGGAGCCAGGTCGCGCCGACGATGGCGCTGGCACTGGTCGGCAGCGTCGTCGCCGGCCTGCTCGCGGGCTACATCATCCCGCTGCTCCTGGAGCGGGTCAAGGAAGCACCGAGCGCGATCATCGTGCAGTTCGCCACAACCTTCATGGTCTGGATCGCCGCGGAGCATCTCGGCCTGTCCGGCATTCTCACCATCGTCGTCTACGCCATCACCATGGCGCGTACGGCGGGGGCGCGCATGCCGGCACGTTTGCGGGTGCCGTCTTATGCGGTGTGGGAAACCATGGTGTTCGTGCTCAACGTGCTCGCCTTCATGCTGATCGGCATGCAGATGCGGCCGATCTGGACGCGGCTCGATGCGGACGTGCGCTGGGAATATTGCGTGGCCGCGGCCTGGATCCTGCTGACGGTGATCCTGGTGCGCCTCGCCTGGGTGACGTTCTATCGCACGACCTTGCGTGTGCTGGTCGCGCAGGGGATCTATCATCCGAACGACCCCAGGGCCGTCGCCTCGCCCAAAGGCGGCCTCATCATCTCCTGGTGCGGCATGCGCGGCCTCGTCACGCTTGCCACAGCTTTCGCCTTGCCGGAGAACTTCCCGTATCGCGACTTCATCGTCTTCATCGCCTTTGCGGTGGTGCTGGGATCGCTGGTGATCCAGGGCCTGACGCTGCGGCCGCTGATCCTGGCGTTCGGCCTCAGGGACGACGATCCCGTCGGCACCGAGGTCGCGCGCGCTCGCGCCGTCGCCTATCGCGCCGCGCTCGATGCGATCGAGAGCGATCCCTCGGAGGAGGCGGAGATCCTGCGGCTCGAATATCGCGCCATCCTGATGCAGGCCGGGAGCGATCCCAACGGCGGCATCGCCAATGGCGAGCTGCCCGCCGATCCCCTGCGCCGCCGCGCCATCGCGGCCGCGCGCAAATCGATCTTCGACCTCCGCGCCACCGAAGTGATCGGCGACGATGCCTTCCACCGGCTCGAAGAGGAGCTCGATCGCGCAGAATTGAGCGCGGGGGGATGATTCTCTCGGCTGTCGTCCCGGGCTCGCGCCCCGGGACGACAGCGGGGTTTGAACCAAACCCCACCTTCCCAGACTCATTCCTGATGACGACTCTGACCGACGACCGTCGTGTACGCGCGCGAGATGCGTCGCCTGCGCGATATTTTTATCTGCATATGGCCCTGGCCTGCGCGGCCACCGCATTTCTCGGCTTCGCACCGACCTATTGGGTTCCGCTCGCCAACCGGACGCTGTCCGCAAGCCCCGTCATTCACTTTCACGGACTGTTGTTCTTCACCTGGTCTGTCTATTTCGTGCTTCAGACCTGGCTCGCGGCCTCGGGGCGCGTGGTCAATCACCGTTCACTCGGCATCGCCGGCGTGTCGCTCGCCACCGCGATGACGATCTTCGGCTTCCTCGCCTCCGTGCACGTGATGCAGCACTCCGCCGCGCTCGGGCAGAAAGAGGCCGGCATCGGCTTCTCGATCGTGCCGATGAGCGGGATTGCGTTCTTCGCCATCGTGTTCGTGCTGGGGATCGTGAACACGCGCAGGCCCGAGATTCACAAGCGCCTGATGCTGCTCGCCGCGGTCTCGATCCTCGATGCCGCGATCGCGCGCTGGTTCCTGACGTTCCTGGCGCCTCCGGGACCGCCCGGCCCGCCGCCGGTGCCGGTGACGATCGCGCCGGCCGTCGTCGCATCGCTTCTGCTCGTCGTCGCCATGGTGCGCGACTGGCGCAGCGAAGGCCGCGTGCATCCGGTCTACATCTACGGCACACTGGCCCTGCTGGCGGTGAAGGTCCTGAACTGGCCGATCAGCGAGAGCGCCGCGTGGCATTCGTTCGCCGGCGGAATTCTGGCACTGGCGCAGTAGGCGCTTTAGCCGCAACATCCATGTAACCCCGTCACCCTGAGGTGGCCGCTTCTTCAGCGGCCCTCGAAGGGCGACGGCCCGGCTGCAGCGGGGCCGCTCATCCTTCGAGGCTCCCGGCGCGATGCTTTTGCATCGCGCCACTCGCACCTCAGGATGACGGGGCTAGCCGGAATAAAATCACGCCCCCGCCTTGCACGTGATCCCGCCATCGACCACGAGCTCGATCCCCGTCACATATTTCGACTCGTCGGACGCCAGGAACAGCGCGGCGTTGGCGACGTCGAAGGCATCGCCCATGTGACCCATCGGCACCTGCGCATCGCGCGCGCGCCACATCGCCTCGACATCGCCCTTGGCGTAGCTGGCGGCAAGGCCGGCAGAGTGTTCGACCATCGGCGTCTTCATCAGGCCGGGCAGGATCGCGTTGACGCGGACATGCTGGCGCGCGAACTCGATCGCGGTGGTGCGCGTCATCTGGTTCATCGCCGCCTTCGAGGTGCCGTAGGTGACGTAGGAGATGCCCATGTGGCGGATCGAGGCGATCGAGGAGATGTTGATGATGGAGCCGCCGCCCTGCTTCACCATGACAGGGATGACATGCTTCATGGCGAAATAGGCGCTCTTGAGGTTGACGCTGAAGACGCGGTCCCAGCTCTCCTCGGTCACCTCGACCACGCTGCCCATCTCGGCGATGCCGACATTGTTGTCGAGCACGTCGATGCGGCTATAGGCCTTCAGGCACGCCGCCACCATCGCCTCGATCTCGGCAGACCGGGACACGTCGGCCGTGAACGCCGTCGCCTTGCCGCCTTCGCCGGTGATGATCTTCGCGGTCTCCTCCGCGGCAGCACCGTTGCGGTCGACGCAGAACACCTGCGCGCCCTCGCGCGCAAAGGTCACGGCGGTCGCCTTGCCGTTGCCCCAGCCGGGTCCGATCGAGCCGGCGCCCACCACCATCGCAACCTTGCCCTTGAGCCGATCCATCGTGTGTCTCCTTGTTGTTCTTGTTGTAGCCCGGATGGAGCGTAAGCGAAATCCGGGGCCACTGTCCCGGATTGCGCTGCGCTCCATCCGGGCTACGGATCGTTGCAAATCTTCATCGTGGTGACGTTAGCACCAATGGGATGCCCGACAATCTCCGACAGCGTCTGGCATTGCCCATCATGGCACAGCCGCCATTCGCCGGCCGCGCCCGAATTGCCGAGCACGACTTCCTGCATCGGTGCCTGCGCGGGCTGCCACTGAAACCAGCCGTCGACCAGCCGCGCCTCGGGCGGTGGCTCCATGCCGGGGCCGGTGCCCTTGACGCGGGCCTGCACCAGTTCGAGACCGGCGGGGGTGACGCGCCAATCCTCCTGCCAGTCGACTTTCGCGATCGAATGCGTCCATGCAAGCGTGAAGGCGGACAGCGCCAGCGCCTTCACGCCGAAAGCCGTTGCGAAGCAGAGGCTCACGCCGCCTCGACCGTCACAGGCGGGCGCTGCCGCCATTGCCACAGCACGACCCCCGCGGCGAGCACGAAGCCGGCGGTGTCGCTGAACGCGAATTCGCCGAGCAGGCAGAATGCAGCGCCGAGTGCGACCAGGCGCTCGATCAACGTCAGCCGCGTGAACAGGAAGCCGATCGCCACCATGCCGAACAGGCCGATCGCCACCAATGCCTTCAGGCTCGCTAGCGCCACCGCGCCGTAGAAGCCGAGCTTCGCCGCCATGGGGTCGCCGGCCTGGAGCATCAGGGCTGGCGAGTAGACGAAGATGAACGGAATGACATAGCCGGCGAGCGCGATGCGCATCGCCTCCCAGCCGATCTTGTCCGGGTTCTCCTTGGCGATCGGCGCCGCCGCGAGCGCGGCGAGCGCCACCGGCGGCGAGAGGTCGGCCATGATGCCGTAATAGAACGCGAACATGTGGCTCGCGATCAAGGGCACCCCCAGCTTGGCCAGCGCCGGCGCGGCGAGCGCGGCGGTGATGATGTAGGTCGGGATGGTCGGGATGCCGGTGCCGAGCAGGATCGACAGCAGCATGGTCATGATCAGCGCCAGGAACAGGCTCTTCTCGCCGAGACCGATCACCCAGCCGCCGAAGATGGTGCCGACGCCGGTCTGCGACATCATGCCGATGATGACGCCGACGATGGCGCAGGCCATGCCGACGGTGATCGCGGATTTGGCGCTCTCGGCCAGCGCATCGCGGCAGGCGCGCAACGCCGCAAAGCCGCCGCGCACGAAGGCGGTGATCACGATCAATCCGACCACGACGCTGGCGACCGGCACGATCTTGAGGCCGTCACGCGAGAGCGCGGCGACGACGAGCGCAAGGCCGATCCAGAAGATGGTGCGGATCACATTCGAGGAGGCGCCGGTGGTGATGGCGGTGCCGAGGATCAACGCCACCGTCAGCGCGAGGCCCATGCTGCCGGCATAGAGCGGCGTAAAACCCTCGAACAGCATGTAGACGAGCGCGGCGAGCGGCAGCACGAGGTACCAGCGCGTCACCAGCGCCCTCCAGGCGCTCGGGATCTCCGAGCGCTTCATGCCGACGAGGCCGTGCTTGCCGGCCTCCAGATGCACCATCCAGAACGCGGAAGCGAAATAGAGGATCGCGGGAATCGCGGCCGCCTTGACGATCTCGGAGTATTGCACGCCGAGCGTCTCGGCCATGATGAAGGCGACCGCGCCCATCACCGGCGGCATGATCTGCCCGCCCATCGAGGCCGTGGCCTCGACGCCGGCGGCGAAGGCGCGGCGATAGCCGAACCGGATCATCAAGGGAATCGTGAACTGGCCGACGGTCACGACATTGGCGACGCCCGAGCCGGAGATCGTACCCATCATGCCCGAGGCGAACACCGCGACTTTCGCAGGTCCCCCGCGGGTGCGGCCGAACAGGCCGAGCGAGACGTCGGTGAACAGCTGGATCATGCCGGCGCGCTCCAGGAACGAACCGAACAATATGAACAGGAAGATGTAGGTCGCCGACACGTAGATCGGCACGCCGTAGAAGCCTTCGGTGCCGAACGACAGATGCGTGATGATCTGGTCGAAGTCGTAGCCGCGATGATTGAGCGGCGACGGCAGGTACTGGCCGAAGAACCAGTAGACGAGGCACGCGCCGCACATCAACGGCAGCGCCGCGCCCATCAGGCGCCGCGTGCCCTCGAAGATCAGCACCGCCAGCACCGTGCCGACCACGAGATCAAGCCGCGTCGGGTCGCCGTCGCGCGCGATCAAATCGGCGTAGAAGATCCACTGGTAGAGCCCGCACAGGAAGCCGGCGCCGCCGATCACCCAGCCGAGCGCGCGGCCGGCGTTGCTCTTCGCGGTGAAATTGGCGATCAGGCCGAAGGTGAGCAGGACGAGGAAGCCGACATGGACGCCGCGCACCACCTGGCTCGGCAGATAGTTGAAGGCGGCGACATAGAGCTGGAAGGTGGCGAAAGCGATGCCGATCCAGTAGGCGAGTTGTCCCCACCAGCGAGGGCCGAAACCTTCCGGGAAACCGTGCTCGAAATTGTCGAACTCAACCTTGACCTTGTCGGGCTCCGGCGCCGTGCCCTCTGCCTTTTCCAGCATCTTATTCGTCCTCAGCCCTGTGGCTTATAACATCGAGGCATTGCTCACCACACCGTCATGGCCGGGCTTGTCCCGGCCATCCACGTCTTACGGTGTCTCCAAGAACGTGGATGCCCGGGACAAGCCCGGGCATGACGTTCGCGGATAGAGCGCGTCTTACTTGATCAGCCCTTTTTCCTTGTAATAGCGGATCGCGCCGGGGTGCAGCGGAACCGGGCTGCCGCTGGCCGCGGTCTCGAGCTTGATCTCCTTGCCGGCCGCGTGCGCATTCTGCAGTTCCGGCAGCGATTCGAAGACCAGCTTGGTCATCTGATAGGCGAGATCGTCCGATACGGCGGAGCTCGTGACGAGATAGTTGATCACGGCCGCCGTCGGCACGTCCTTGTCCTGGCCGGTATAAGTGTTGGCCGGAATGATCGCGGAGACGAAGGGCGGGCCGATCTTGTCGACGGTCTCCTTCGGCACCGAAACCACCGTGATCGGGCTCGAGGTCGACAGATCCTTCAGCGAGGCGACGCCGAGGCCGGCCGATTGCAGCGTGGCGTTGAGCTGGCGGTTCTTCATGAGGTCGACGGATTCGGCGAACGGCAGATATTCGACCTTGCCGAGATCCTTGTAGCTCATGCCGGCGGCGGCCAGGATCGCACGCGAATTCAGCTCGGTGCCCGACTTAGGCGCACCGACAGAGAGGCTCTTGCCCTTGAGGTCGGCCAGCGTCTTGATGCCGGACTCGGTGGTCGCGACGATCTGGATGTAGTTCGGATAGATCGCGCCGATGGTCCTGAGCTTGTCGAGCTTGGTCTTGAAGCCCGCCTCTTCCTCGCCGTCCCAGGCGGCCTTGAGCGAATCGCCGAGCGTGAACGCCAGCTCGCCGCGGCCCTGCTGCAGCAGGATCAAATTCTCGACCGACGCCTTGGTGGCCTGCACCTGCGTCTTCACGTTCGGAATCTTGTCGCCGTAGATCTTCCCGATCGCGACCCCGAGCGGATAATAGACGCCGGAGGTGCCGCCGGTCAGCACGTTGATGAAGGATTGCGCCTGCGCGCAAGGTGCCGACGCCGCCAGAGCAAGAGCCGCGGCCGCGCCGAAAATGGTCCGTTTCATGGTTGTTGTTCTCCCCAAACCGGCGGCGAAATTGGCCGGATGAGGGATGCGGGTCAACCCATCCAAAAGACAAAACAGGACTGCGGTAAACGGCCGATCCGGCTGGGTTTTTGGGAACCTGTGGGTGCGGCGAGGTGGCGCAGCCGTAGTCCGGAGCGGCGCCATCGCCATCGACGTTTCACTGGAACGTCATGTCCAGGCACTTGGAGATGTCGGAACCGAGGCCGGAGGAGATGATGATGCAGCCGCGCACCTTCTGCGCGCTGACATCGGCCGCCCACACCGAATAGCCGCCGGGGCCGAAGAACGAGTTGGTGTTCGGCGGCTCGGTCTCGGTCGCGTCGAAATCATACTTCCCATCGGTCTCGAAGATGCGCGGCTTCTTGATGCAGCCGCCGTCGGTCTGGACGTTGATGACCTCCTTGTTGTCGCGGGTCAGCGCCAGCGAGACCTGGCAGCGGAAATATTCCGAGGTCTTGGTGTTGAACAGATAGGTGTAGGACTTGCAGGTCGCCGTGTTCAGCTTGCCCGGGGCAAGGCCGCGGCTGCACGAAATGCGCTGGTTGTGGCTGAGCTGGTAATCATCGGCCCGGGCTGCCGGCGCCAACGCCGTCAACGACAATACAGCAGCCCAGCAAAGTTTAATCACATGGCGCATCCGAATCATCCCCACCAATAATTTTGTCGAGTTGCGTTCTAGACGGAAAGCGGAACATAGTCGCGAGGGGACGAAGGGAAAATCACAAACTGCTGGGCAAGACGTGATGCGCTGCGGCGCTTTCGCAAATTGACCCGGATACGCCGTTCGTGATTTGTTCAAGCCGGGTACCCCAGCGACGGGGAGGATGGATGATGGCATTTTCAACCAAGACATTTGCACTTGTTTCGGCTGCACTCGTAACGGTGCTCGGCGCATTCGCCGCGCCCGCATGCGCACAAACCCCGGCGACGCCGTGGGAGCTCAAGCCCGACACCGGCTACGCCTATGACAGGGAAGGCAAGACCTTTTCCTACAAGATGGGCACCAGCAACGCCGGCGAGCTCTTGAAGGGCGCCAAGAAAGTCCCGAAGGGCACGCTGTTCTTCATCGGCCACAACGGCCAGCTCTACATGCGCAGCGGCCCCTATCTGGAAGGCGACGGCAAGTTCAAGTTCGGCCCGGATCAGTAGGAGCGGCGGCTCTCGCCACGAACGAAGCTGCCGTAGGGTGGGCAAAGGCGCGTAGCGCCGTGCCCACCATCTCTCCCTATCGCAAAAGGTGCGTGGCAACGCTTCCGCCGCCGCTCTTCGAGCTATGGCGGACAGGTCGCTTTGCCCACCCTGCGGCAGCTCGCCAGCTCCCTAAAACGCCCCCGCCAATTCCCTTGCGCCGGGTTTGCTGCTGTTCGAATCCATCCGATCGTCCGTCACCGCCAGCAGCTTGGCCACCGTGTTGTGGCGGATCGCGACCGGGTTGCGCTCGTAGCCGCCGCGCTGGAAGAAGTTCGAGGTCGGCACCTGCTCGCGCATCGCCTGCGGCATCGTCACCATGTCGAGCCCGGTGCCGTCTCCGGTGAGGTTCATCATCTCGAGCTCGGCCGCCGTCAGCGGACGGGTGTAGCCCTTGGCGCGGGCGAACAGCACCGAGGTCAGCAGCTTGTGGGTCTGCAGCATCGGACCGACGTCGATGTCGAGCACCATCGCGTGCATGGCCCAGCCCTGCGCGGTGTTGCCGATCTTCTCGTGCTCCGACCAGGTATCGGGCACCGACTTCGCATGCGCCACCATTTTCTTCAGCACGACGAGCTTGTGCTCGAGCGACTGGCGCGCCGGTCCCGACGTGCGCGCCACCTTCTCGGAGAGCGCGCGAATGAGTTCGTGGCCCTGCTCGGCCAGCAGCTCGACGCTGTTGGTGGTCAGGAGCTGGTTGTAGCCCATCGCGGTCGAGATCGCGCGCTTGCCGCCATGCTCGATTCCCGCCTGCACGTCGTGGCTGCCGGTACCGCCGGTCTCGAACGAATAGACCCGCACGGCCTGCTCGCGCGTCAGCCCGGAGGCGAGCGCATAGCGCGCATAGGCGCGCTTGAATTCGATCTCGCTCGCCGGGCGCTGCGGTGTGAACTGGTAGAGCTCCTGCGCCGCGCGCAGGAAATCGGCAACCACGGGAATCGGTTTTCTGGGGGGGCGGTCCGGCGTTTCCTCCGGCTCCGGATTCACCGGCTTCTTCGGCCCGTTATAGAGTGGCGGATGCTCCAGCACGTAGTCGTCGAGCGTCACCTGCTGCCCGCTGCGCCGCTTGGCATTGCGGCCTTTCCGCTTCTCGGAGATTTGGCTCCAATAGGCGCCAGCCTCGGCGTCGAAGGCCGCGCGCGCCGCCTGATATTCTGCGAGCTTGCGGCGATATTCGAGCACCGCCGGGGACGCGCCGCCTTGCGCGAAGAATTGCGACAGCAACTGGGCGTTGGCATCGCGGACGGCAGGCGGCAGCGCGTCGATCTCGCCGCCACGCGCGGCGGGCGCGAGCAGGACGAGTGCGAGTGGAACCAGCGCAAGGCAATTTCGAGAGAGGCTGTTTCGAATCGAATGATGCATGCTGCCCTCTTAGCAGGCATCCGGTAACCGTCACGTTAACGCGCCGTTTACCATCGTCACTTCCAGGCGAACACCGGTTGTTCCAGCTCCGCCACGCGGGTGTGCCGGCCCGCAAGCACCTCGCGGAACTGGTAGATCAGGGCCGCGGTCGGCGCGTGGATCAGGCTTTCCTGATGATGGAAACGGATCACGCGGCGCGCGCTTTCGGGGATGGCGACGAAATCGAAGGCGTCGTCGCGCTCGATGGTGTCGAGCGCAATGCGATGGACCGAAGCCACCTCGTCCGGGTTCGGCCTGATCGCGGCACTATCGGCCGCCCACACCACCACCGGCGTGATCAGATACCCGGAACGGGTCGGATAATCGTCGAGCAGACCGAGCACCGCGTCGGCCGAAAGTTTTAGCGCGAGCTCCTCGTCGAGCTCGCGCAGCGCCGCCTCGACCGGCGTCTCGCCGACATCGCAGCGTCCGCCCGGCAGCGCCCATTGGCCGCGATGGGCGCGCAGATGCGATGCGCGCAGCGTGAGCAGGAATGCGGTGTCATCGCCCTCGCTCGCGGTCAGCACAACTGACACCGCGGCACGCTTCAGCGTCGTCGGCACTTCACCCGCCGGCAGCCGCATGAAGGCCGCGCAGGCATTCGCGATATTCCGCCGTGTGGCATCATCGAACGGTCTCATGATGCTTGACTACACCACGTCAGGCCTCGATGAAACGAGATCGCAAGGCCCGCACCTGAATGGACGACGACATGACCAACAAGGCCGCCGCAAGGCTCAAATCAGACGGCTGGAGCATCCTGGAGACCACGGGCTTCCTGCATCTGATCGGCCCCTTGTGGGAGCGCAAGGTCGACGGCCACTACGAGTTCGCGCTTGCCACCGAAGACAAGCACCACAACCGCCGCGGCATGGTTCAGGGTGGCGTGATGATGACCTTTGCCGACCGCACCTGCGGCATGACCGCCCGCTATATCTCAGGCAAAGAGTTTATGGCGACGGTGCAGCTTGACACCCACTTCGTCGAGGCCGGCCAGATCGGCGACATCCTGATCTCCCGCCCGCGCGTGGTGCGCTCGACGCGCAGCCTGATCTTCATGAGCACGGAAGTGACGGTGGATGGTCGCTGCATCGTGATGGCGAATGGCGTGTTCAAAATCTTGAAGGGGCCGGGGTAGCGCGCCGTCGGGCTGCCCCCGCAGCCCACCACACACTCCGCCGTCATCGCCCGGCTTGACCGGGCGACCCAGTACGCCGCAGCCTCTCGGCTCAACCATAGCCGTCTCTGGAATACTGGATCGCCCGATCAAGTCGGGCGATGACAGTTGTGAGGATGGCGGGCAGTTTCCGCCACGCGTCATTGCGACGAGCTCTTGCGACGAAGCAATCCAGCATCTATCCGCGGACGCATCTCTGGATTGCTTCGCTGCGCTCGCAATGACGACTGTAGCTGGCTATGCTGATCTCCATAAAGATATCGAGGACCCGCCCATGCAATACCGTCAGCTCGGCCGCAGCGGCCTGAAAGTGTCGCCGATCTGTCTGGGCACCATGATGTTCGGTGGCCCCACCGATGAAGCCACGTCAAAGCGGATCATCGACAAAGCGCATGGCGCCGGCATCAACTTCATCGACACCGCCGACGCTTACTCGAAGGGCGGCTCCGAGGAGGTGGTCGGCCGCGCGATCGCGGGCAACCGTCACGCCTGGGTGCTCGCCACCAAACTCGCCAACCCCATGGGCGACGATCCCAACCGCAGCGGGCTGTCACGGCGCTGGGTGCTGCAGGCCGTAGACGAAAGCTTAGCGCGGCTCGGCACCGACCACATCGACATCTACTATCTGCACAAGGAAGACCATTCGACACCGCTGGAAGAGACGGTGCGCGCGATGGGCGATTTGATCCGCGTCGGCAAGGTGCGCTATTTCGGCGTCTCGAACTACCGCGCCTGGCGGGTCGCCGAGATCTGCAACATCTGCGACCGTCTCGGCATCGACCGTCCCGCGGTGAGCCAGCCCTATTACAATGCGATGAATCGCATGCCCGAGGTCGAGCACTTTCCGGCCTGCTCCTATTACGGTCTCGGCATCGTGCCCTACAGCCCGCTGGCGCGAGGCGTGCTCACCGGCAAGTACAAGCCGGATGCAGCGCCCGACAAGGAGACGCGCGCCGGCCGCAACGACACCCGCATGATGCAGACCGAATGGCGGCCGGAATCGCTCCAGCTCGCGCAGGAGATCAAGACTCACGCCGAGAAAAAGGGCATTACCGCCGGCCAGTTCGCGGTTGCCTGGGTGCTCAACTCCGCCTTCGTCTCCTCGATCGTCGCAGGTCCCCGCACCGAGGCGCAATGGGATGGCTACATCAGCGCGCTCGACTACCGCTTCACTGGGGATGACGAGGCGCTGATCGACCGGCTGGTCGTGCCGGGCCACCCCTCGACGCCGGGCTACAACGATCCCGCCTACCCCATCGAAGGCCGCCGCGCGCGGACGGCGTGAAACCGGGAGACGACGATGGCGCTCGAAGACCGCTACGGCCTGCCGCTCTCCACCACATCCGATGCGGCTGCATCCGCCTATCGCGAAGGCGTCGATCTCATGCTCGCGGGCTGGACCGGCATGGCGGAGATGCTGGAGCGCGCGATTGCGACCGATCCGGATTTCGCGCTTCCCCATATCGCCCGCGCCCGCGTGCACGCGTTCTACCAGCAGGGCGATCTGGCCCGGCAAAAGGCGGCGCTTGCGCGCGAGCTGGTCGCCAAGCGCGGCACAGAGCGCGAGCGCTCGCATGTCGAGACGCTGGCGCTGGCGATCGAGGGCCGGCTGCCGGAGGCGATCGTGTCGACGCTGAGGCATATCGAGAGCTGGCCGCGCGATGCATTGGTGCTGTCGCTGCCGCTCGGCGCGTTCGGCCTGTTCGCCTTCTCCGGCATAGCTGACCACGACCGCGCGCGGCATGAGCTGTGCGAGCCGCTTGCGCAGCATTATGGCGAGGATTGGTGGTTCCTGACCATGGCCGGCTGGGCGATGACCGAGAACGGCGACGTCGCACGCGGTCGCGCCATGACCGAGCGCGGCTTCAATTTACGCCGTCAGAATGCCCACGCCGCACACGCGGTGCTGCATGCAATGTTCGAGGACGGCTCGATCGAGGCGGCCGACCGCCTCGTCGACGACTGGATCCCCTCTTACGACCGCGCCGGAATTCTGCACGGCCATATCAGCTGGCACCAGGCGCTCGGCGCGCTCGAGCATGGCGATGCGGCTCGCGCGCTCGCGATCTATGCCGACGTGCTTCAGCCATCAGTCACGCAGGCGCCGCCGCTCAACGTCATCACCGATGCCGCCTCGCTGCTGTGGCGCCTGTCGGCTTACGGCCATTCCGTGCCGAGGGAGCTGTGGCTCGACGCCGACGCCAGCGCGCAAAAGCTGTTTCCGAAGTCGAGCCTGTCTTTCGCCGACATCCACATGGCGCTGTTCGCGGCAGCGACGCAGAATCACGCGGCGCTCACCACGCGCCTTGCGGCCATCGAGCAGCGCCTCGCCGAGGGCAAGCTGCCGGCCGGCCCCGTGGTGCCGGCGATCTTCCGCGCGCTGGCGGCCTTTGCGGATGAGGATTACGCCTCATGCGCGCAAACGCTGGCGCCGGTCCTCGGCGAGGTCGTACGGATCGGCGGCAGCCATGCCCAGCGCGAGCTGGTCGAGGACACCTACATCGTCGCCCTGATGCGCAGCGGCGAGCTGGCCCGCGCCCGCGCCGTGCTGGATGCCCGCCTGCACCGCCGACCTTCGCTTCGCGATGCGCGCTGGCAGGCGGCAATGGCCTGAGTTCCGCCACGAAAAAAACACCGGCCTGACGGCAAGTGCCTGCGGGACGGTTTGGGCGATGTGGACGCCGTCGGGGGTGGCGCGGTGGTATTCCAGGCGGGACTTGCAGGACAAACGGGATCGCAACCAATTTGCGGTTCGATCGTTATGGTGCGGAACCCGACCGTGGTTCCCTGGCACGTGAGCCTTCCGATGCGCCTCTGCCGACCGCTTCTGGCCGCCAAGCTAGTCTTCGCCGCCGCGTTGGCAAGTCCTTGTTTTGCCGAGACTTCCAAGCCGATCCCGGTCAACAACCCGCCGGCGCCGCAGAATGCCTTCATCGACCTGCTGGCGCTGATGTCCGGCCACTGCAAGACCTTCAAGGTTGCCGGGCGCACCTTCGCCTGCAAGACGGTGGCCTACGCCCACGGCGACAAGGGCCGGGTCAATTTCGCGGTCGCGGTCGACGATCCCTCCGACGACAGCCACGTCGTGTCGTTCTCCGGCGAGAACGGCAAGCGCGCCGACGACAATTCCTACGAGCTGCCGATCGACCGCATGCTGCTCAACTCCAAGGACCGGCCCAGGGTCGACGGCCTGCCGGTGCCGGCCGAGCAGACCTCCACCGGCCTCTGCCGCCAGACCGGCAATTTCGCCGCCAGGAAGGTGACCGACGTCACCTGCTCCGCCACCGACAGCGAGGGCCGGCAATATGAACTGCTGTTCGTCTCCGACGGTACGCCGGTGAGCGTGCGCCGCATCCGGCAATCGCTGCCCTCGATCCAGGACCCGTTCAAATAGCGGCACTTCGTCTCGCCTGCTGTGTCGGCGAAGTGAAAGCGCATCCTTCCGTTTGAAACTCCAGGTCCGGCTTGTATGCTCTCGCGCGCGTCCTCACCGAGGAAGCCCGATTGCAACTGGAGGCGGGGCCGAGAGCCCGGCAATGCGTATGATCACCGGGCTCATGCGCATCCTGTTCATCTTCCTCCTCGCAAGCCTGTCGCGTGAATGCATCGCGGCCGACGGCAAGCGGCAGCGTTCGATCCTGGTTCTGGAAGAGGCTGATTTTCGCTCGCCCTTCTATTCCGAGATATTTGCCGGCATCCGCGCCGTCGCGAAGCCGAACGGGACGAGTCACACGGTGACCTACGGCGAGAGCCTCGATCTCGCCCGCTTCCCGGGACCGGACTACGAAGAGAGCCTGGTCGGTCACTTCAAGACCAAATATGCGCAGCAGCCGATCGACGTCATCGTTTCGATCGGAGTTTCATCGGCGAAATTCCTTCGGAAGCGCAAGCAGGAGATCTGGCCAGATGCACCGGTCGTCTACGGCTTCGTGCCCGATCTGCCCGAGACGCGCGCGCTGTTCCTGCCCAACACGACGACCGTCTTCACACGGGTGAGACCGGCGCAGCTGCTGACCGCAGCCCGCGCTGTCGTTCCCGACCTCAACCGGGTCGTTCTCGTCGGCGAGGCCTGGAAGAATCCGCTGACATACGGACACTGGAAGCAGGACTTCGCGGCGGCAATGCCCGACCTCGAAGTCACCGATCTGTCGGGCGCGGTGCTGCGCGAGGTCCGCGCTCACGTCGCGTCCCTGCCCGCCCGCTCCGCGATCTTGACCTCGGCGATGTATTCCGACGGCGAAGGCACTTATTATTCCCCGGCCGCCGCGCTCGCACGCATCGCCGAGAGCGCCAACCGCCCGATCATCATCACGTCCGATACGTTCCTCGGGCGCTCGGGCGTGGGCGGCTTCCTGCTGCTGCCCGAAATGATCGGACGGGAAGCCGGCGAAGTCGCCATGCGGATTCTCGGCGGCGAGGCCCCGTCGAGCATCGTCCCCTTCGGCGGGAATCACGTGAAGCCGATCTTCGACTGGCGGGAGCTGAAACGCTGGAACGTGGACGAGGCCCATCTGCCTCCCGGCAGCGAGGTGCGTTTCCGTGAACCAACCTTCTGGGAGAAGTATCACTGGCACGCCACCATCGTCGCCAGTGTCGTTCTGGTGCAGGCGCTGATGATCGCCATTCTGCTGCGCGAGCGCCGCTTGCGCTTCGTGGCCGAGGTCGAGGCGCGGCAACGCATGTCGGAGCTCGCCCACATGAATCGCCGCGCCACCGCGGGTGAGATGTCCGCCTCGCTCGCCCACGAGCTGAACCAGCCGCTCGCCGCCATCCTGATCAATGCCGAGACGGCCCAGCAGATCTTGCGGAATCCGGCGCCCGACCTCGGCGAGATCGGGGACTTATTGGACCACATTCGCCGGGACGATCAGCGGGCCGCCGACGTCATCAGCCGGCTGCGCTCGTTTCTGAAGCGAGACCCGACCGAACGGCGCGAGCTCGATCTCAATGCGATGGTTGGCGAGGTGTTTCGATTCCTCTCCGTGCAGGCCCTGACCCACGACGTCGAACTCATGACCGAACCCTCATCCGCGGATATCCGCGTTAAGGGCGATAAGGTTCAGCTCCAGCAGGCCATCCTGAATCTCGTCGTGAACGGCATCGATGCCGTGGCGCATCTCCCGGACAAGCGGCGCCGCGTCATCGGCCGAACCAGTCTTGCCGACGGTAATGTGGCCCTCGTCTCGGTCGCCGATGCCGGCGACGGGATCCTGGCGGAGAAGATGACGGAGATCTTCGAGCCGTTCTTCACGACCAAGACCCAAGGCATGGGCATCGGCCTCTCGATCGCCCATACCATCGTCGAGGCGCATGGCGGGCGCATCTGGGCAGAGAACGCGCCGTCAGGGGGCGCCGTCTTTCACGTTAGCCTGCCGCTGGCAGCGTTGCGATAGCTCCTATCGCAGGCGCCAGCGACGCTGGCCAGCCGTCACGCGAACGCCTTTTCCAGCGTTGCGAAGATCACCGCGAGCGACTTGTCGTGCCGCGTCACCGGCGGCACCGGGCGATCGATCTTCATGAGCTGATAGACCGCCATCTGCGCCGCGCGCACCGAATATTCGACCGTGAACACGACGTCGTCGGGGATTTCGACGAACTGGCTGACGAAAGCGAGGTTGACCGAATTCTTCGGCACCGGCAGCGGCCGGTCGGCCAGATTGCGCGGCATGAACATGCTGGTGATGTAGGGCATGCGGCAGGGAACGCAGATCGCGTCCGCGAACACGCTCACATCGAAATTCAAATGGCCGCACAGCTCCTTCAGGATCTCCGCGCCGCCGCAATCGGACATCGGCTTGGCAACGAAATTGCCGACGCGGTCGGGATGTAGCGCATAGCCCCAGAACACCTGCACATTGTTCGGCTGTCCGGCGAAATGCGGCTGGTGATAGAGCACGACCGACATCAGCCAGTTGGAATCCTTGAACGTGACGAGGCCGCCGGTGCCGGCCCGGTTGCCGGAGAACGCCTCCATCTTCTCGAAGAAGAGTGGATCGCGGCAGGTGACGGTGAAGGACAGCCAATAGGATTCAGGGATCGAGCTGTTGAACGCGGCGGGATTGCCGAATTCGGGACGCTCCTTCGCGATCGTCTCCCACAGCGCCCAGCCCTGGCTGTCTTTCTTGGTCAGATGCGGCGGCGGCTCGGTCATGGTGCCGAGGCTCGAGGCGTCCGTCATCGAGCCGTTCTGGAAGAATACGAGATCGCCGTCCTCGAGCCGGACATTGGCGATGCGGCCGTCGCGATCGAGCACGAGCTGGCGCACCCGCAACCGTCCGTCCTCGCTCTCGATCGCCATGTCGGTGACGCGGGTGCCGCGCACGAATTGCACGCCCTGCCGCTTCAGCCAGTCAGCAAGCGGCCGCACGATCGCATCATACTGATTGTAGACGGTGCGCTTGACGCCGGCGAGCGTCTCGATGCGCGGAAACTCGTTCATGAAGCGGTGCAGATAGCGCTTCAGCTCGACCGCGCTGTGCCAGGGCTGGAACGCGAAGGTAGTCTGCCACATGTACCAGAAATTGGACTCGAAGAATTTTGGCGAGAGCCAGTCGGTGATGCGGCTGTTGCCGAGTGTCTCCTCCGAAGCCTCGGTGAGCCGCAACAGCTCGAGCCGGTCGCGCGCGGAAAAGCCCATATGCGAGACGTCGAGCTTGAAACGGTTGCGATCGACCAGCCGCGCCTGCGAGTGCGCCGGGTTCTCCAGGTTGAACGCGATGGTCTCGTCGCGCACGCTGCGGCCGGGATGCTCGAGCGAAGGGATGCTGGAGAGCAGATCCCAGGTGCATTCGTAATGGTCGGTGGTCAGCATGCGTCCGCCGCGCAGCGAATAGGCGCCGTTCGCGAGCAGCGCGCCGTCGAGGCTGCCGCCGACCAGCGGCTGCGCCTCATGGATCACGATGTCACGCCCCGGCTGCTGCGCGTCGCGAATCAGGAACGCCGCGCCCGCGAGCGAACCAATGCCACCGCCGATGAAATACGCCTTCATGACTTGCCTCGACTGCCGTTCGAATTCGAGGGCGACATTGCATCGCGAGGCAGGGGCCGAAGTTGCGCTGGATCAACCGCGGGGAGAGGCGAATTCACGTCGGCGTTATCGCCGCGGGCTTCTTCGCATAGACGTCTTCGATCTCGTCTGCGAAGCGGCGTTCGAGCGCGGGCCGCTTGTTCTTCAGCGTCGGCGTGAGCAGGCCGCTCGCGATGGTCCACGGATCGAGCGTCCACCACACCGCGCGCGGTGTCGCGTAGGACGGATAGGCCTTCACGGCCGCGGCGATCCTGGCCAGCAGGGCGGCCCGTTCCGCCGCGCCGCCTTGCTTGCCGCTGGCAGCTAACCGTTCCTTCTCCTGCACCCAGGCCTTGGCATTCAGCACGACCAGCGCGGTAAGGAACGGCCGCTGCTCGCCGACCACCAGCGCCTGCTCGAACAGGGGATCGGCGAGGATCGCGGTCTCCAGATCCACCGGCGCGATCTTCTCGCCGGTCGACGTGACCAGGATGTCCTTGATGCGGCCGGTGATGGTGATACGCCCGTTCTCAATGCGGGCCTGGTCGCCGGTGTGCAGCCAGCCGTCGGCGTCCTTGACGCGGCGCGTCTCGTCCGGCTTGTGCCAATAGCCGAGCATCACACTGGGGCTGCGCACCAACAATTCGTCGTTCTCGCCTAGCCTCGCCTCGACGCCGTCGAGGACGTGGCCGACCGAGTGCGGATCATTGTCATCGATGGTGTTGACCGACACCACCGGCGAGGTCTCCGTCATGCCGTAGCCCTGGAGGACGTCGAGCCCGAGCGCGAGAAACAGGCGAATGACGGGCTGCGCGATCGGCGCCCCGCCCGAGACCGCGACGCGCAGGCGGCCGCCGAGCCGCGCCAGCACCTTATCGGCGACGAGCCGCTTGAGCAGCGGCCAGGCCAGCCGGTCCAGCAGCGACGGCACGCCATGCCGCTGCCGTGCATCGAAACGGCGCCCGCCGACGGCTATGGTGAGGTCGAGCAGCGCGCGTTCGATACTTCCAGCTGATGCGCGATGCTGCATGATCAGCGCGTAGATGCGCTCGTAGATCCGCGGCACCGAGATCAGCACCGTCGGCCGCACACGCTTCAGGTCCTCCGAGAGTTGCGGCACCGAGCGGGCATAGGCGACGCAGGCGCCGGCCGCGATCGGATAATAATAGCCGCCGGTGCGCTCGAAGGTGTGCGAGAGCGGCAGGAAGGACAGGAAGACGTCGTGCGGTTCGGCGGCGATGCGATGCGCGATCGCCTTCACATTGGCGACGACATTGCCGTGCGACAGCATCACGCCCTTCGGCCGCCCGGTCGTGCCCGAGGTGTAGACGATGGCGGCGAGATCGTCCGGCTGGATCACGACATCGGGCAGCGGCGCGGTCGCGCCGGCTGCTTGTGCGAGCCAGTGGTCGAGCCCGACGATGCGCGCGTCCGGCGTGATGAGCCCGCCTGCGTCCGCGCAGACGACGCGCTTGAGATGGTCGAGCGGCTGGCCGGTCGCCACGATCGCCTGCCAGCGCTCCAGTGTATCGACGAACAGGAGCAGCGCGCCGGAATCGACGAGGACGTAGGCGATGCTGTCGGGGTTGTCGACGGCATGCATCGGCACCGGCACGAGGCCGCGCGACAGCGCCGCCTGGTCCATGGCGATATGCGCAATGCCATTCGGCATCAGGATGGCGACGCGTTCGCCCGGCGCGAACTCCTCCGCGGCGAGCGCGCGCCGCCACAGCTCGAATCGCGCATCGATCTCGCGCCAGGACTGGCTGACCCAGCGCCGCGCGGTCGCATCGAAATGGCGGCAAGCCTCCGCCGCCGGCGTCGCCTTGACGCGCCAGTGCAGCAGCTCCGGCAGCGTCCTGATCCCGGCAAGTCCGTCCGGTTGACTCGTCGGCCCCGGCATGGCGTCCTCTCGCATCTCATCGATTCCCAACCATTTGGTGCCTCGACACTAGGCCGGCCAGCCCTTGCCGCTTTGATCCTCAGCAAGGCGGCCATGCAAGGACGCGTTCCTCGCGGCGCTCTCCGAACGCCACGGCTTTCCCAATCCGCATCCGGGCTACGGGGCTCGAAACGAGGGAAGATTGACATTGCCCGTCGTCGTCTTCGCCTCGCATAATTGACTCAGCAATAGAACCGAAAGCACCTCCATGCCTCGCTCCCTCCCCGCTCTCATCGTCGTCGACGTCCAGCGCGCGTTCGACGAATGGGAGGCGGCGGGACAGCGGCGCAACAATCCGGATGCGGTGGCGCGGATCGCCAGTCTGTTGCAGGCATTCAGAGCGCGCGGCGCGCCGATCTTTCATATCCGCCATGAAGGCACCAAGCCGAATTCATCGTTTCTGCCATCGCGTTCCGGCTACGCCGTCAAGGACGAGGCGCGCGAGCAACCGGGCGAGACTGTCATCATCAAGCGCGTCAACAGCGCCTTCATCGGCACCGACCTGGAAGAGCGCCTGCGCGCGGCCGGCATCGGCACGCTCGTGATCTGCGGCGCCACCACCAATCATTGCGTGGAGACGACGACGCGGATGGCCGGCAATCTCGGGTTCGACGCGCACCTCGTGCGCGATGCGACATGGACGTTCGACCGCGTCGGGCCCGACGGCGACAAGCATTCCGCCGAGCAAATCCATGCAATGACGTTGTCGAACCTCAACGGCGAGTTCGCGCGCATCGTCACCAGCGACGACGTGCTCGCCTCGTTCGCGGCCAAGTGATGGCAGCAATGCGATCAATGCCGATGATGCGACAATAAATCTCACGATGTGCGTTCACGCGCGCGAATCGGACGTCGCGATACTGCGTCGTTTCGACGCCCGCACTGGCCGGAACGCAGCCGACGCCCATCTGTTGTCACACGACATTCAACTGGAGTGATGACACCATGAAGTATCTCATTGTCGCGATGGCGGTCGGTGCTGCGGCGCTTGCCGGCGGATCGGCGGCGAACGCGGCCAATAATTCAGGCGCGAAGCAGAACGCGCCAGCCGGCCAGTCGACCGACATCAGCGCGCAGCACCGGCACCATGGCCACCGCCATCACCATCACTGGCGCCATCATCACCACCATCACGGCTACTATCGTCCGCACTACCGGAGCTACGGTTATTACCCGCGGCACCACGGCTATTACGGCGGCGGGCCGTACGGATATTACGGCGGCGGCGGTCCGGGCGTGACGTTCAGCTTCGGCGGCGGACGCTGGTAAAAGGAAAGGCCCGCGATGCGGGCCTTTTTCTTACCCCCGCAAAATCATCTCTGCCGTCTCCTGGCCGCTCGCCAGTGCCGCTTCCACCGTGCCCATGTCACGGCCGCGATAGAGAGCTTCGCCGGAGAACAGCACCAGGCCATCGGCACGCGCGAGGACCGCTTGTGCCGCGCGCGTCCGCGGCGTCGCCCAGGAATAGGCGCCGCGGGCAAAGGGATCATGCGCCCAGTTGGTCGCCGTGGCCGCCACAAGCTCGCGCGCGACGTCCTCACGCGGCAACTTGAAGATGGCAGCGAGCGAATCGAGCCCGGCGGCGATCAGTCCTTGTGGACCGAGGCTTTCCAGCTCCGCCGTGCGCGGGCCGCCGAACCAGCCGGTGAGCACGGCCTGCCCGCTCGGATATTGCGTCCACCACACCGGGATAGTCCGGTCGGACAGCAGAAAGGTCATGGCTGCGAGATCCTCGTGCCGCTCGCGCCACCACGGCCGCGCAAACCGCAGCAGGATCTTGATGACGTTGCCGAAGCCGATGTCATCAGCAGCAGCAGCAAGCTTCTCGCGCGCGCTCGCCGGCAGAGCCATCTCGCGCAGCAGCGGCAGCGGCACGGTCAGGATCACGCGATCGCAGGCGTGTACATCGCCGCCGCCGCAGCGAACCGCCGCCGTGTCACCGTCCTCCTCGATCGCCGACACTACGGCGCCGAGATGGATGGTCACGCCAGACTTGCGGCAATCGGCGGCCAGAAAGTCGATCAGCGCGCCATAGCCGCCATCGATGCGCGCCTGCGGCGCGTGTCCGCCATCCATCCATTCCTCGCGCAGCGCCAGCGTCGAGGCGCGCTCGGGGTCGGCCGCGTCATAGCCCTCGACCATCCGTTCGATCGATTGGCGCATCGGCGCATAGTCGTCCCCGGCGAAATGCCGGCGCAGGAATTCGGCGACGGAGAGATCGTCCTTCAAGTCCTTCAGCACGGCCTGAAGCTTCGCCTCGTGCGGATCGTCGCGCTCCTCGCGCAAGAGCGCCGTGCCGTCAAAGCTCCACTGCTCGCCTGCGATCTCGTGAAGGGACAGTCCGGCCTCGCGCAGCAATCCGCGCGTGACCGGCGCCTCGCCATGGACAAATTCGGCGCCGCCCGCGGCGGGGTAGCCGAACTCCGAGACCGGCAGCGGAAGGATGCGGCCGCCGCAGCGCTCGCGCGCCTCCAGCACCGTCACCTTGCGGCCGGCCCGCGCCAGCTCACGCGCCGCCATCAGGCCGGCCGCGCCGGCGCCGACGATGACGATATGCTCTGTTGTCTCGGGCATGGCCGCGCGTTACCGGCTCGCGGCTTGCGGATCGTTCGTGATCAGATAGCGCAGCAACAGGACACCGTCGCCGAGCTGGCGCGTACTCTCCAGCGTCATCGCCGTGATCGGTGCGCGCTTGTCGCTGTCCGCCTCGGTCGAAGAGAACACGAAGGGCGCGCCCTCTGCGCCATCGATCGCTGGGCTGAGAATCAGGTTGAACTCGTCGATCAGACCGGCACGCAGGAACGCGCCATTGGCGACGCCGCCGCCCTCCACCAGCAGCCGCTTCACCCCCAACTCGCGGCTGAGAATATCCAACGCCAGCGCCAGATCGAGCTCGGACTTGCCGGCAAAGATGTAGGATACGCCCTCGCCGCGCAGGCCGGCGAGATGCGAATCCGGCACGCTCTCGGTCAGCACGACGACGATCGGATCACCGCCGATGTCCGAGCGGCCCCAGCCGATCTTGCCCTGCGCATCGAGAACGATTCCATAGGTTTTCGCATCACGCCGCGCGAACCAGTTTTCACGCGGCAGCTTCGCATTCGTCGCGGGATAGGGCTGGCCCTTGGCGAACTCCGAGCCGGTAACGCGGCCAATCACCCAGGCATCGCCGCCGAGCTCGTCATGGATCTTCTCGAACCAATCCGTGCCCGCCCCCTTCGGGCGCCAGCGGCTGGGATGCGTGCGGCCGTCGAGGCTGGAGTGCATCAGACAGATGACATAGGGCTTCATGCGATTCTCCGACGCCGCGCTTCACACTGCCGACCCATCGCCCTTCTCATCGCTCCTGGCGCGTTCGTTGACGATCACCGCGAGCGGATTGAGCTGTGGTGGCGCGACGAGCTGCAGCGTGTTGGTGTCGCGATGGTCGAACGGCGCGCCGCGGACGAACAACTCGGTCTGGATCAGATAGGTCCAGCTGCCGTCGTCGTTGAAGGTGATGTCGCAGCGATAGGAGTCGGTGCGGAAGGCCTGTTCCAGAAAGTCGGTCGAGCAGATCCCGTAGGCGGTGTCGCCGCGCTTTGCGGTGACCGAGATCGTCTTGTCGTCGGGCCCGGCCTTGCCCGAGGCCAGCAGCACCTGCCCGCGCGGAATCGCCAGCGTCTGCATGATCAGGCCGGTCGCGGGCTCCCACAGCCAATAGCCGACCTGGTCGTGGAAGGTGATGTCTTCCTCGGGCGTGTTGATGTGGATGTGATAGCGCAGCCCGTACAACAGCTGCGGCCCGTTGGCCTGCGGATCGATCGGATCCATGCGGATGCGCTCGATGAAGGTCCGCCGCTCCGGCCCCTCCGCCTTCGGATTGATGTCGATGCCCTTGTCCGCCTGCCAATGCCCTGCGAGACGGCGGAGCGGGCCGAGATTGGCGAGGCCGTCGGGCGAGACGTCCTCGGGCTCGGTGAAGATATCGGCGGGAATGGGGAGCATGGCGGCCTCGCGGGAAGTTGCGGAGGCAGCAATAGCATGGCAGCGGGAAGCTGGCGCGTGCTCAGGCCTCACAATCGCGAATGGACACCGGCGTTGTGCGCGGGACGATTGTCGGGCTTTTCGACAAGACGACGAAGCCGAACCCGTTCGATTCGGCTCCGCCGCCGGGACGTTTAGTGGCGATGATCGCGGACCTCGGGTTGCGTGCGGTGGTCCCTGACGATGGTCTGATTGCGATGGTCGCGCACGATGGGCGGGTCGCGATGATCGCGGACGATGGTCAGCGCGCTCGCGGGTGTCACCAAGCTTGCCAAGGTGATCGCTGCGAAGGCCACAAGGATGGTATTGCGCATAAGTCTTGTCCTCTTCCCGGTGGATCACTGCGAACCACCTGACCGCAAGCTAGATCGACCCGCGAGGAAGATATGTGTCACCGGTCACGCGATGATCATCGCTCCTGCTGGCGACCGTGCGTCGTTCGATCGGAGGAAGAGGCACGAGAGTAGCCGCCGCGACTTCAACGCCAGCCCGCAGCGAGTGCCACGCTGCTGCAATACGCTGGGTGTGTCCGTCAGCACCGTGAAGAGCCACCTTTTCATTTCTTCAAAGAGACCGGCTGCCGGCGCTCGGTCGACCGGGTGAGGCTGGCGAAGTCGCTGACGTTTCCGGTGAAGCGCGAATCCTTATCGGAGGCCGCTATGGAGCTTCCCCTCCTCGATGTCGGCGCGACTCCGCCTCAACCGAGCGCTTCGGTTGCGCGGTCGAAGAGGGTCGGATCGCCCTGTGCGCTGGCCATCAGGATCGCGCCTTCGAGCGTCGCGAGCACCTGGGTCGCACGCTGTTCGGTGAGGCCGCCGGCGACGAGGCTGGCGATGCCCGCCTGGAAAAACTGCCGTACCTCATGGGCCACGTCCGGCGCCAGGTCGGGGACGGTAGCGCCGAGCGATCCGCAGAGGCACATCTTGGCGCCATCATCGAGGGCGCTGCGAAACACCGCCCGCCAGGCCTGGACCACATTCTGTCCGGCGGCGACCCCGGCATCGGCGGCCGCGACCACGCGTTGGTTGTAACGTCGAGCCACAGCGGCCGCCAGTGCGCTCTTGGTCGGGAAATGATAGTAGATGCTCGCGCTCTTCACCCCGACGTCGGCGGCGACCTCTCGAAAACTGAAGCCGCTATAGCCAGCCTCCCGGATTCGACGCTCCGTCGCGTCCATGATTGCTTCCACCGTGTCGGTCATAGCCTTCCAGTCTGCCAAGTCGTTCACCTACCTGTTAACAGGTAGATCTTGCTATCGCGCCTGACAAGCTGTATGTGCGCCATCATTATCTACCTGTCGACAGGTAGATATCCGCAAAGCTCTGATCACCTGAAGGAAAATTTATGAGCACTGGCAACCGACAAAAGCGCATCCTCCTCATCATGTCGTCGGTCGACGAGATGGGGATCAGCGGCAAGCAGACGGGCACCTGGTTCCACGAACTGGCGGCCCCCTATTACATCCTCACCAAGGCCGGCTTTGAGGTCGTCTTTGCTTCCCCACGGGGCGGCGAAGCGCCGATCGACCTCCTCAGCATGAAGTCGCCGTTCACCACCGAATATACCGAGCGCTTCCTCGCTGATCCGGTCGCAATGTTCGCTGCCCGCAACACCCGGAAGCTGCGCAATATCGACTACCGCACGTACGATGCCGTGTTCTTCCCCGGTGGCTATGGCCTGCTCTGGGATCTCGCGTCGGATTCCTACGCGATCAAGCTGATCCGTGACTTCCACAACGCGCAGCGTCCCATCGCGATGGTCTGCCACGCGCCCGCTATCCTGCGCGACGTCAAGAAGGACGACGGCCAATATCTCGTCAACGGCCTGAACCTGACCGGCTTCAAGAACGCGGAAGACACCGAAATCGAGTTGTTGCACCATCTTCTGTTCTCGCTCGAGGACGAGCTCAGGAATCGCGGAGCCAAATATCAGAGCAAGGCCAATTGGGAGCCGAACGTGGTCGTCGATGGCGTGCTGATGACAGGTCAGAGCCCCGCCTCCGCCGTGCCGCTTGCGGAAGCTCTCGCGAACCGCCTCGCCTGAATCATCGAAGGGTGCTCTCGGGAGCACCCTTCAACATGATCGTCACAGCGACACACGTGGACTGGCGCACGAGTTGCGAAAAATGAGCATGCGAACCAAGGTAGCCATTGTGGGCGGCGGTCTTGCCGGCCTTTACGCCGCGCGTCTGCTCGATGCGGCCGGCATCGACTTCCATCTGCTTGAGGCGAGAGATCGCTTTGGCGGGCGCAGGTCCTCGCCCGATTGATCGATGCACAGGAGACCATCACATGCTGAACGGAAAGACCGCGCTCATCACCGGCGGCAATAGTGGCATCGGCCTTGCCACGGCCAAGCGGCTTCGCGCTGAGGGCGTCCGCATCGCCATCACCGGCACTGATGCGGCCAAGCTGGAGGCCGCGCGTCAGGAAGTCGGCGGCGATACGCTCACGATCAGCGCCGACGTGCGCTCCCTTGCCGATCTGAAGGCGATGGTGCAGATCGTCGGCCACGCCTTCGGCAAGCTCGACATCCTCTTCGCCAATGCCGGCGTCGCCTATGGAACGCCGATTGAAACGACCGACGAAGAGAGCTTCGACCGCCTGATGGACATCAATGTGAAGGGCGTATTCTTCACGGTCCAAGCAGTGCTTCCGATCATGGCCGATGGCGGCTCGATCATTCTCAACACCTCATGGCTGGGTCAGGTCGGCACGCCGGGCCGGGCGGTCTTGTCTGCCTCTAAAGCGGCCGTACGGTCCTTCACACGCGTGTTGGCGGCGGAGCTTGTCGCCCGAAAAATCCGCGTCAATGCAGTCAGCCCAGGTCCGATCGACACGCCGATCCATCGCGCACCCGGGCAGACCGAAGAGGAGTTCAGGGCTTATGCTGATAAGGTCGGCTCCAAGGTTCCAGCCGGCCGCATGGGTAAACCGGAGGAGATCGCGGCGGCGGTGACATTCCTGGCCGGCGACGATTCGCGCTACCTGCTTGGAGCCGAGATCAATGTCGACGGCGGATTTGCGGAGATCTGATCATGCGCATCAATGACGACCTTTCTCGCCCTGTCATCGCCCACGCCTCGCAGGAGGACTGGATCCCGAGTCCGGCGCCCGGCGTCGACCGCCGCATGCTGTTTCGGATCGGCGAGGAGAAGGCGCGCGCCACCTCGATCGTCCGCTATGCGCCCGGCAGCGCCTTTGCGCGCCATGTGCATAGCGGCGGGGAGGAGTTTCTGGTGCTGGAAGGCGTCTTCCAGGACGACGAGGGCGATTATCCAACCGGGACCTATGTGCGCAATCCGCCGGGCACCTCGCATGCACCCGCATCACAGGGCGGCTGCACGATCTTCGTGCGGCTATGGCAGTTCCGCGCTGACGACAGGGCGCAGACCGTCCGCCTGCCGGGCGAAGGTCAGCCCGCGGAGCCGCGCCCCGGCGCAAGCGCCGCAACAGTGTTGTTCGATGATGGCCATGAAACGGTTCTGCTGGAGGACTGGCGGGCGACCGCGACCGTCATAGTGGAGAATTCGGGCGGCTTGGAGTTTCTGTTGGTGTCGGGCGGCCTCACGGTCGACGGCGAGGCGATGAGCCCGCAGGATTGGGGGCGTCTGCCGGCGGGCGTGAATCTGCATGCGCAGGTTGGCGCGGAGGGCGCCCGCGTTTGGATCAAGCGGGGACCGCTATTGCATCCTGACGTGTGCGAATTCTAGATCATGATCCGGAAAAGTGTGCAGCGGTTTTCCAAAAAGATCATGCTCAAACAATAAACTGAAGCGCGATGATGTTTCATCCTAATCTCATCGCGCTTTAGCACGGCCGTCGCGATGAGCTTGCGGCGGAGAACGGCGGAAGCACTTCGCCCCATCATTACGATGGCGAGGAGGTGTCGATCGCCCGGCTGATGCCGTCGCGATCGATCGCCGCCATCAATTGGTGGCCGCTCTCAAGCCGCTTCCGACACCGACTTCGCACGCTGCTCGAGCACGCCGATCGTGGAGACCAGATTGTCGCGCCGCGCTCGGAGGTTGAGTGCAAGCAGCGGATAGGTCGGCTGCTGCACGTCAAACACCCCGGCTTTGGCTTCCTCCTCGAGAATGTCGGTATTCAACAGCCGAACGCGCCACCACAAATCGGCGATCAGCGCATCGAGCCGGAGTTCTCCGGCAGTACCAGAACGGGACATTTCTTGCATCGCATGCCTCAACCTGAAACGGGCCTCCCTGCCGAGGCCCGGCTTTGGTCATGACTCAGCAAGTGGAGTGCCAGGATCGGCGGGTGCGATTGGGCTCGGGAATTGGTTCCACGCGGTGCGGTCCTTCGCCTCTCAGCGGAAGCTTAACGTGCCAGGGAACCACCAAATCTTCCCCCTTCCAAGCTATTCAAAGGGAGCCTTCACCTGCTCAGCTTTCCTGCTCTTGGGCGGCGGGCGATGATGGCAAACGCCGGAGGCATTCAGCTCACGCCGCCCGCCGTTTCCGTCGCGCCGGGGGGCTTTGCCACGAGAGGCCGGCGAACGGCACGGGCTTGCTGAAGTGAAATCCCTGGCCGAGCGGGATGCCGAGTGACTGGAGCCGTTTGACCTGCTCGAAGGACTCGACCCCCTCGGCGACGATCGAGAGCTTCAACGTCTTCGCGAGCTGCACGATGGACTTCAGCACGGCGACGGTCTCGCAGCGATCGATCCTGTCGATGAACGATTTGTCGATCTTGACCTTGTCGAAAGGAAAGGCCGTCAAATAGGACAAAGACGAGTATCCGACACCGAAATCGTCGAGGGCAATTGAGACGCCGAGCGCCTTGAGGCGCTGGAGCGTCTTGAGGTTCTCCTCGGTGTCGGCGAGAAATACGCTCTCGGTGATCTCGAGCTCGAGCCGGGTTTGCGGAAGGCCGCTCTGCGCCAACGCAAACGTCACGGTGTCGACGAGATTGGTGCCGGCAAATTGCAGGGCAGAGAGATTGACAGCGACCTTGACGTCGGCCGGCATGCTCATCGCATCGCGACAGGCCCGGGCCAGCACCTGATTGCCGAGCTCGACGATCAAGCCCCCCGCCTCCGCAACCGCAATGAACTCAGCCGGAGGAATGTAGCCCCTGGTGCCGTGATGCCAGCGCGCCAGGGCTTCGACCGATTTTACCCGACCGGTGCCGAGCTCGATCACGGGCTGATAAAACACCTCCAGCTCCTCGCGCCAGATCGCTTCGCGCAGCTCGATCTCGAGCACGTTGCGCTGATCCGCTTCCGCCTTGAGCTCCGCTGAATAAAGGTGGAAGCAGCTTCGGCCGGCATTCTTCGACCTGTAGAGCGCAAGATCGGCGTTGCGAAGGATCTCATCGACCCGCGTGCCGTGCTCGGGCACGAGCGCAAGGCCAATGCTACAGCCGATCACGACGGGATGGCCATCGATGTGATAGGGCTCGGCAATGGCCTGGACCAGCCGCTCTGCCAGGCTTGCAGCGCCGTCGCGCATCGCGGCCACGATCACGGCAAACTCGTCGCCGCCAATTCGCGCCGCCGTATCGGCATCACGAATCTGCGCCTTGATCCGGTCGGCGACCTGCTTCAGCAACGCGTCGCCGCATTGATGGCCGAGCGCATCATTGACGGACTTGAACTTGTCGAGATCGAGCAGGAGTACGGCGAACCCAGGCTCCAGCCGGCGCGAGCTGGCCAGCGCCTCGTCGATGCGCTCCTTGAACAGGTTGCGGTTGGCAAGGCCGGTCAGGCTGTCGTAATGCGCCAGCCGCTCGATGCGGTCCGCCGACGCCTTGCGCTCGGTGATGTCCTCATGAGTAGCGACCCAGCCGCCACCCTCGCGCCGGCCGTAGGAGATGTAGACGACCCGTCCATCGGGAAACTGCACGGTGTTCGAGATTTGCTCCGACCGGGCGAGCCGGTTCTTCAAATCGACGAGATAGGTCTCGACGTCGAGCACGGCGGTCTGTTTTGCGAATATATCCCGGAAATGCATGCCGATCCGAATGTCTTCCGGCAGGAGGCCATAGAGTTCGAGCCATTGCGGGTTGAATGCGATCAGGCGGTCGCGGCCATCGAACATGCTCAAGCCCTGGGGAAGGTTCCGGAGCGCATCCTCAAATTTGCTGGCAAAATCGCGCCGCTCGCGGTGAGCGCGATCCAGCGCCTGCTGCCGTCGCCAATGGAATGTCGTCGCGGCGAGGATAATGAACGTAAGCAGCAGCGCGCCGCCGAGATAAACCTTCTGCCTGACGGCGGAGCGGGAATAAATCTCCTGCCCCGAAATGCCGACGGTGAAGATGAGCGGAAACGCACGCGACCTGCGCGCCGTGGTCAACCGGTCACTGCGGTTCGGTCGGTTCTCGTTCCAGTATTGCACATAGAAGCCGTCACCCAGCTCGCCCTCGACGCGGCTGGGTGCGTGTTGTCCCAGCACGGAGCCCTGGTCCACGCCCCGGGCGGCGAGCACGACGTAATTGGCATTTCTGAGCACCAGCGTTCCGCCGACGCCGAGCTTTGCCGTGTCGTAGAACCTGCCGACCACGTCGACGCTGATCGAGCCGACGACCACTCCGGCCGGATTCCGCGCGAGGTCGAAGACCTTTCTTGCGAGCTGGATCGTCCATTTGTTCGAGGCCCTTCCCAGCACCGGCTTGGCGACGTAGAGGCGATCGTCGGCTTGCGCCATGACATTGATGAAGTGCTCGCGATCGCCAAGAAAAAGCGGCGGGCCGGAATAGCCCGCGGTCGTCTCGGTCATGTATCCGTTCGATCCGATCAGTGCGAACTGAACCACGTCGCCGGTCGCAATGCGGGCCGTGTCCGACCATGACTTCAAGCTGAAGGTGAGCGGATCCTGGGCGTAGAGCGCTCGCACCACCAGCAATGACTGATCGACGCGCTCGAAGATGCGTTCGGTGTTTTCCTCGAACAGTTCGGCGACGCTGTTGCCGTGCGACCGCGCCTGCTCGACCGCGTCCATCCGCTCCGACGCGGTGATTGCGAAATAGCCGATCCAGACCAGGGGCAGAAAGAACAACGCGATCTGCAGCGGACCATTCCGCAGGATCGTTCTTCCGGCTTTGCGGACTGCCCCTGCGGGAATCACGACGCGCACCCCCGCTTCGGCCGCCAGGGCAGAACTGCGCTCGCCCGCAGTATTGGCATCGCCTTGTCTCCGCCTCGACTGCACAGGGACACCCGCGGCCGAAAGCGGCGCGCGGGTGCTGTTCATAGCGCAAAGGTAGCTGAAACAGCCTTAAGTTTGTGTTTGGGTAAAGCTCAATTCTTCAGATTAAAACATCCGTATCATCACGGAGGTCGGCTGGCCTTGAGCAATCAGGTACATGGGCAAGTCGAAAGCCGCACATTTTTGGCCGCCTTTGGGCCTTTTCAGATTGCGCGCGCAAGAACGATCGCGCCGGACAGGATGAGGACCCCGCCTGCCGCATAGCTCAATCTTCGGCCGAACGGCAGCAGCTTCTCGCCGGCGACATAGAGCGCGATGCCGATGATCCAGGCCGGGTTCATCACGCCGCCGACGAACAGCAGCACCATCAGAAACCAGCAGCAGCCGACGCAGTAGCTGCCGTGGCGAAGTCCCATTCGCAATGCGCCGCGCGTGCCGGGCCGCCAATGTCGGCTGAGAAACAACAGCGGGCTCTCGCAGTAGCGCAGGCACGCCTGTTTGAGAGGTGTGAACTGATATACCCCTGCTGCAATCAGAATGCCGCCACCCAGAATCGCGCTGGTGCTTGCCATCGCCATCGACAGCAATCCGAAGCGTTCGAACGCTCCCTGCACCACCACCGCCGCGAGACTGAACCCCGCCCACGTCACGAGATAGCCGGCGAGAAAGATCCAGGTATCGATTGCGGCGCGGGAGGCAGTCTCCTGCTTGCGCTTGACGGTCGCATACAGGAGAACGGTGGGCACCGCGCTCGGCGCCATCATCGCGACCATCATCACCCACCACATCACGAACAGCAGCACGCCATAGAATGGCGTCCACGGCATCGGCGCCATGTCCGGCATGTCGGCCATCATCTCGGTGTCCATGCCGGCGCCCGCGGCGAGATAGGCCCAGGCGAGCGCCACCACTGCGGCGGTCCCGATCGCGACGATCAGCCGGTCGCGGTGGAGCAAATGTTCCAGTATCGAGCGCCCCTGCATCGACTTGTCCATGGCGATGAGGAGCTGACACCGAGGTTTTGTCTCGGTGTCAGCGCCGCATCATGCCGCTACGCCCTCGGGCGTCTGCACGACATTGGCGAGCGAGCTATGCGTACCGCGGGTCTCGAACGGGATCGCGCCGGTCGAGCGGATGTTGGCGGATGCGACCTCGGCCGCCCGATGTTCGAACCCCTCGGGCATGACCACCTGGATGCGGTGCGGATCACCGGTCACCGGATTCTTGATCGGCTCGACATCGGTCTCGAGCACACCCCTGGCGACGAGTTTTGCGACGCGTCCTTCTTTGTCGAAGGAAAACTCGAACGGCGCAAATACCGGATCGTGGATCTTGGTCACGATCATGCTGACGATCTGAAAAAGCGTACCTTCGGCCGAATGCTTGCCGGAAAAGATATCGAACAACGCCTGCCGCTGCTCCGCCGTGGCGCGTTCGTCGATGATGGGCTGGATTGTCCCGTTGCCCTCATGAAGTGGCCCAGGGAAATCGACCGTGATCGCAAAGCAGAGACCATCGAGCCTGGTCCCTTCGAAATGTCCCTTGGCGATCCGCATGGCGACCATTCCCTTGCAATAGCCTTGGGTCGGCCGTGCGTTGAAATCGCAGGGGCAGCCAAACGCGCAGGTGCAGTTCTTCATCCATTCGCCTTCGAGACGCCAGTCCGATGCAGCCATGGCACATCTCCCAATGTGAGCGGGGACGCGGCAGCCGTTGACAAATTTGTTCAGCGTTCTTGTCGAAGCAAGGCGAAAAGGCGCGAGCGGGATCGAGGTCCGATCAGAAGGCCGGCATCGCAGAAAAAGTATGGTGGCGAGCTGCCGTTCACCCAATGGCGAAAAGCATATCAGCTGTGGCCCTACGCGTACAGCGAACGCATGCGGCGAAGCTGGGGGCGTCCGAAACTGAGAGGGATGGTGCGCCACTCCGAACAAAACTGAGAACTCGTATGCCATTGAATACACTTATGATTTCTCGTGGCATCTGCGACCCGGCCGTGTCGTAGGCCTTTTTGCCGCGGTTCCGCGCGCCTTGGCCGCCGGAGTGGTAAGATCAGGTGCCGAGGGCAGATTTCGCGGCGCCGGATCTCGGTCAAGATAACGGCGCTCGAAGCGATGAAACTCCAGAAGCAAACTGATGATCGCGGTTGCGATCGGACGATGCGAGAGATGGAGGACGTTATGGAAGCGTGGCGTGACGACAAGGCCCGGTCGACCCTGATTCGCAATGCTGCGGCCAACGTGCAGCTAGGCAACGCGCCCCGGACTTTTGCCGAACTCCTGTTCGGCCACACCAATAGCGAGGATCTCGCCAACCACGACGCCGCTTCGCTGGCCTTCCTGGCCGAGCAGGCCTGGGAACATGTACAGCGGCGCACGGCGGGGCACGCCGATATCCGCATCGTCAATCCGACGATGCCGGATGGCCGCGAGATCTCCGTGCTCGAAATTCTCAACGACAACATGCCCTTCCTGTTCGACTCCACTTTGGCCGAGCTAGCCGAGCAGGGCATCGAGGTCGCCCTGGTCGCCCATCCGATCATCGCCGTGGAGCGCGACGAGCAAGGCAAGCTGATGCGCTTCCATGGCGAAACCCTGCCGGCGGGAGCAAGGGGCACGCGCGAAAGCCTCATCCATCTCCACATCGCCCGCATGGACGTCGACGCCGACCGCCAAAAGCTGGTCGATGGGTTGACCATGACGTTGAACGACGCGCGTGCCTGCGTCACCGACTGGAAGCCCATGCGCGCCCGCATCGAGGAGGCGATCAAGATCTTCTCCACCAATCCGCCGCCGCTGCCGATCGACGAGATCGCCGAAGCCAGCCAGTTCCTGCATTGGCTATGCCTGGACAATTTCACCTTCCTGGGCGTGCGCGAATATCGCTTCTCCCCCGACGGCGATGCGTCGGATGACATCACGACCGGCGAGGGCCTCGGCATCCTGCGCGATCCCGAGGTGAAGGTCCTGCGCCGCGGTCGCGAAATGGTGGTGATGACGTCGGAAATTCGCGAGTTCATGCGGGAGCCGAGCCTTCTCATCGTGATCAAGGCCAACGTGTCCAGCCGCGTTCATCGCCGCATCCGGATGGATTATGTGGGCATCAAGCTCTATAGCCCCGACGGCCGGCTCGAAGGAGAATTGCGCCTCGTCGGTCTGTTCACGTCCGGCGCCTATACCCGATCGGTCAAGCAAATCCCTTACGCCCGCCACAAGGTGGCGCAGGTGCTACAGCGCGCCGGCTTCGACCCGAACAGCCATTCGGGCAAGGCGCTGACGCATATTCTCGAAGATTATCCGCGCGACGATCTGTTCCAGATCGACGTCGACACGCTCTACAATTTCGTCATGGAGATCCTGATCCTCTATGAGCGCCCCCGGGTCCGGGCGCTGGCACGCGTGGACAAGTTCGATCGCTTCGTCTCCATCCTCTGCTTCATTCCGCGCGACAAATACGATACCGACGTGCGCACGCGCGTCGGCGCCTTCCTCTCGCAGGTCTACAAGGGGACCCTGTCGGCCTCCTACGTGTCCTTCCCCGAAGGATCACTGGCGCGCGTCCACTACATCATCGGGCGATATGAAGGTAAGACCCCGGTCGTCGAGCGCGAGACACTCGAAGCCGGGATCAGCGCCATTGCCGAGACCTGGGCCGACAAGTTGAAGGTCGCGCTCGCAGCGTCTGCCGACGGCATGCGGGCGCGCATGCTCGCAAGCCGCTATGCCCAGGCCTTTTCCGGCGGCTACACCGAGATATTCAGCGCCGAACAGGCGATCGCCGACATCACCACCATCGAAAAGCTCACCTCAGCCCGACCGGTGACGATTTCGGTTTACCGCCTCGCGGGGGACGACGATCCCAGACGATTCGGCCTGAAGGTCTTCTCGGATGCCGCACCGCTGTCGCTATCCTATCGCGTACCGGTGATTGAAAATCACGGCTTGAACGTGGTCAACGAACGCACCTATCAGATCGTGCCGCGCACCAGGCAGGCGCCGGTATGGCTGCACGATATGACAATCGAGACCAGCGACGGCAAGCCGATCGCAATCAGCCGTGAATTCAACCACCGTCTGGAAGCCTCGATCATGGCGGTGGTCCGCGATCGCGCCGAATCCGACGGGTTCAACGCACTGATCCTGCGCACAGCCCTGAGTTGGCGGGAAGTATCGACGATCCGCGCGCTGTCGCGCTACCTCCATCAGATCCGCGCTCCGTTCACCCAGGACTATATGTGGGAGACCCTGCGCAGGAACGCCGCGATTACCGCCAACGTCGTCGCCCTGTTCCAGGGCCGCCTCGATCCGCGCCTTGGACTCACGATTGCGGAGCGCTCGGCGCGCGAGATGGCTCTCGTCGCCGAGATCGAGGAGCAGCTCAAATCCGTCGCCTCGCTCGATGAAGATCGCATCCTACGCCGCTTCACCAATCTCGTGCAGGCAACCATCCGCACCAATTTGTGGCAGGTCGGTCAGGATGGACATCCGCATCCGGTGATCTCCTTCAAGTTCGACGCCCGCAAGATCGAGGCCCTGCCGGCACCGCGACCACTGTACGAGATTTTCGTCTACTCGCCCCGCGTCGAAGGCATTCATCTGCGCTTTGGCAAGGTCGCGCGCGGCGGTCTGCGCTGGTCCGACCGGCCGCAGGATTTCCGTACCGAGATCCTGGGCCTCGTGAAGGCACAACAGGTGAAGAATGCCGTGATCGTGCCGGTCGGCGCGAAGGGCGGCTTCGTGCCCAAGCGCCTGCCGTCACCCTCGGGTCGCGACCACTTCATGGCGGAAGGCACCGAAGCCTATCGTATCTTCGTTCGCACGCTGCTCGAACTCACCGACAATCTCGACGGCGACACCATCGTGCCGTCCGACTCGACTGTGCGGCATGACGGCGACGACCCCTACCTGGTCGTCGCCGCCGACAAGGGCACCGCCACCTTCTCCGACATCGCTAATGCGATCTCGGCCGAGAAGCACCATTGGCTCGCCGATGCCTTCGCCTCCGGCGGCAGTCAGGGCTATGACCACAAGAAGATGGGGATCACGGCGCGAGGCGCCTGGGAGGCGGTCAAGCGTCACTTCCGCGAGCTTGGCGCCGACATCCAGACCAAGCCGTTCACGGTTGCCGGCGTAGGCGATATGTCGGGCGATGTCTTCGGCAACGGCATGCTGCTATCGCCGGCGACGAAGCTCGTCGCGGCGTTCGATCACCGCGACATCTTCATCGATCCCTCGCCTGATCCGGCGGTCAGCCTCGCCGAACGCAAGCGCCTGTTCAGCCTGTCGCGATCGAGCTGGCAGGACTACGACAAGTCCCTGATCTCGCAAGGCGGCGGCGTGTTCTCGCGCTCGCTCAAGGCGATCCCGCTTGCGCCGGAAGTGCGCACACTGCTTGATCTCGACAAGCCGCAGGCCACGCCTTTCGAGGTGATGACAGCGATCCTCAAGGCCCGCGTGGACCTCCTGTGGTTTGGCGGCATCGGCACGTATATCCGCTCGTCCTCGGAAAGCGATGATCAGGCCGGCGATCGCGCCAACGATCCGATCCGCATCACAGGCGCCGATGTCCGCGCCCGGGTGATCGGCGAAGGCGCCAATCTCGGCGTCACCCAGCGCGGCCGTATCGAGGCGGCACAGAAGGGCGTGAAGCTCAACACCGACGCCATCGACAATTCGGCCGGCGTGAACACGTCCGACGTCGAGGTCAATATCAAGATCGCGCTGGCGCGCCCCGAGCGCGAGGGGCGCCTCAGTCCAGGCGACCGCAACAGCCTGCTCGCCGCGATGACCGAGGAGGTCGGCGCGCTGGTGCTGCGCAACAATTATCTTCAGACGCTGGCGCTTTCGCTGGCCGAACGGAAAGGGGTGGCCGAGATCAGCTTCCTCACCCGACTGATGCAGTCGCTAGAGCAGCGCGGCCTGCTCAGCCGCGCCGTGGAGTTCTTGCCCGACGATGCGGCGATCACTGAGCGTACGAGACGCAGCCAGCTCCTGACGCGGCCCGAGCTTGCCGTGTTGCTCGCTTACGCCAAGCTGACGCTGTACGACGACCTGCTTGCGACTGGCGTACCCGACGATCCCTATCTCGCCCGCGAACTATCCCAATATTTTCCGCGCCAGGTGCAGGAGCAATTCCCGACAGCGGTACAATTGCATCGGCTCCGGCGGGAGATCATCGC
Source organism: Bradyrhizobium sp. Rc3b (assembly GCF_900114915.1). Lineage (GTDB taxonomy): Bacteria > Pseudomonadota > Alphaproteobacteria > Rhizobiales > Xanthobacteraceae > Bradyrhizobium. Next base: position 35,770 of record NZ_FOUS01000004.1, on the reverse strand, counting down.
CACCAGTCTCGCCAATGCCGTGATCAACCGGGGCGGCCCGGCCTGTGTCGTGCGCCTGACCGACGAGACCGACGCCGATATCGCCACCATCGTCATGGCCTTCGTGGCGGTGGACGAATCCTACGGCCTCAAGCGGCTCAATGCCGGGATCGATGCACTCGACACCCGCATCGACGGGCAATTGCAACTCGGCCTCTACGCGGCGATCCAGGATCTCCTGCTCTCACGCATGGTCTGGTATGTGCGCAATGCTGATTTCAAGGCCGGTCTGGACGCCGTGATCGCACGCTTCGGCCCCGGAATCCAAGAGATCGCCGCCGGGCTCGACAAGACCCTGCCGCAGGATTCGCAGGCTGGGCGCACCAGGCGGCGGCAGGATCTGATCGATGCCGGTGTCCCGGCGGGCCTTGCCGCAGAACTCGCCGATCTCGATGCGCTCCTCTCCGCACCGGATATCGTCACCGTCGCGGAGCGCACCAACCGGGCCATCGGTGACGCCGCCACGACCTTCTTCGCCGCCGAGGCCGAATTCAGACTCGATCGGATCATCGCCGCCGCGCGCAGCGTGCCGGCCAACGATAATTACGAACGTCTCGCCATCGATCGTGCCGTTGGCCAGATCGCGGCCGCGGAAAGAGCACTGGTCGCCAACATGCTGGCAAACGGCGAATCCGGCCAGCAGGCCACCGGCGACTGGATTGCGGCTCATCCTGAGGCGATGCGCGTTCGCCGCTTGGTCGAGGAGATCGCGGCCAGCGGCTTGACGCTCGCCAAGCTGACGGTGGCAGCCAATTTGCTGGGAGACCTCGTCCAGGCCTGAGTCCCGACGGCCGACCTCACTCGAAGCGATAGTCTGTGATGTCGACGCCAACGAGGCCGCCATGGGCCTCGATTGCCTGCTGCTGAAGATCACGCGTCTGTCCCCTCCCTCACTCGTCCAGGGTCGCGATCTCTGCCGGAAATCGCACCGCAAGGCGGCGCCAGTCGCCGCTATCGGTCGGCCAGGGCTCCAGTTCCTCGGTCTCAACTCTCGGCCAGGCGAGCAGGAACGGCATGTTCAGATAGGTCCACATGGCGCAGCCGGCGAAGTAGGCGAGTTGCAGTTCCGTCCACGGCGTTTGCAACTCATGGCCGGCAAAGCTCGCCCGCGGTTCAAGCAGCTCTTCGAGCACCGTTCCGTCGTCAGCTTCCAGAGCCACCCGGCTCGGCTCAAAGCGCGAGCGCCGATTGTCAGCGCCGAACGGAGCGTGTGACGCGCGGCCTTTGTGGCGGGAGCCTAGGCGGTCGGCCAAGCCTGCCGAACGACTTAGATGCCTTGATTCCAGACACCGCCGCGAGCCGCGGTTTTCCAAATGCCTCTTCCACGCGTCGCTGCTTTGAAGGCGCCGGTACGATGCCGTTTCGAGCTGGTCGACGGTCAACAGATAGTGTCGATCGCGGAGGCCGGCGTGGAAGGGCGTGCGGAAGCGTGGTCCTGAACGCTGGATTTGACGTACATAGACTTAGCGAGCCCTAGGAAGAGAAATACGCGAGCGCGCTTCGCGCCGATCATCTGGCGAGGCGCAATCGTACAAGATCGTGCTCCAGCGTGGAAAAGCGTAGATTTGGTGCGCCATTCAGAATAAAATTACGAACTCCTATGCCGTTGAAATTGCTATATAATGCCAACAGTCAGGCCTTTGGCTATCCGCCGATGTCCGCAAGTTGCCCTCGCCGCTCACCATGCGTACCGCACCACGCCCTTGCCGGCATAGGAGTGGGTAACGGTGGAGAACTCACCTTCGAAGGTGCCACCCAGCGAAAAGCCATTCAGCCATTTGAGTTCGGCGGACGCCGTGGTGAGCGTGCTGTCATGCGCCGGCGCGGCGCCATTGACCACGAACGATGCACCCGGCAGGGTCTGGAATGTCGCGGCGACGCCGCGCTCGGTATTGAAGTCATGTGCCCAGGCGGCGCGACCGCGCAGGGTCAGGATTGCATCCTGCATCGCGAAGGATTTGTCGGCGCGAAGGCCCAGTTCGGTGCGGGTTGCAGTCACATCCTTCGCAGCATAGCCCAGCGCAAATGTGCCGGCCCCGGTTGACGCTCGTTCGGCATAGGTCGGCAGATCGAACCGTGTCACTTGTGCCGCAGCATAGGGGGTCAGCCCCATCCAGGGAGCCACAAAATGCCAGCCGCCCTCGAGACGGCCCGAGAGCGCGTTAGCGTTGAACTTCGCGCGCAGTTGATCGGTGCCGATGGCTCGATCAGTCGAGACGTCCTGCCAGCCATAGGCAAGCGCGCCGGAGAGATAGGCATTGCCGGCATTGTGTCGCACGAACGCACCGGCCTGAAACAGATCCGATGACCCCCGACCGAGGCCATTGGCAATGCTGAATGAAGTTCCGCCGCCAGCGAGCGCGAAGCCGACGAGCGTCTCGGGGGAGAGTCGGTAATCCGCGCCGACTGCGGTGCCGTAAATGCGATTAGTCGCGGTATTCGATCCGGTACTCACGCTGCCGTTCGTGGTCTGCGATCCGCCGTAGCCTGCGGCCCAGACACTCCAGCGGTTGACGGGCTGAGCCGACAAATATGGGTTGCCCGCCCCCGCCTTGACCGCCGCTGCATAAGCGTCTGCATTCGACCTCGGGCGTGTCGGATTCGGGGCTGGCTCCTCCGCAAACGAATTTGCGCCGGCGTGCGACGCGATGGCGGGACGGCGACCCTCGATGAACGGGTCACTCAACACGCCCATGAACTGGTTCATTGCATTGAATGTGCTCTGTTGCGCACCGGTCGCCACCTCGCCGGAGACCCGCGTCAAGCCGGCCGGATCCAGCGCACCGAACATCATCGGAATGCCGCCGCTCGTGTTGAAGAACGTGGTCAGCGCATTGGCGACGTTGCGCTGGTTGACGTTGAGGCCGGATGACGGCGAACTGAAGTTCAGCGCCAGATCGAGATAGACGTTGCTGGTATCGTAACTCAGGCTGGATCGAAAGCCAGACGGCAGATTGGTGTTGGCGAGCGCGCCGAACGTACCGCTAACACCACCCGCTGCGTTAAGGATCGTATACCGCTTGGCGACATAGGTCCCCGAGGCGAACGACGCATTCACCGTGGCGCTGCCCAGCGTCGCCGTTCCCGTGACGTTGGTCCGGTCCGCCGAAGCAGGCGACACCTCGACCATGTAGCTTGATGCAGCGGCGAAGGTAAGACTGCCCGCAACCTTCAGCGTTCCGATCGAGTTGCCTGGCGCCAGCGCGCCGCCGCCGTTGATAACCGTGTTTCCCACGGTGCCGGTGCCGCCGAGTGTGCCGCCGGCATTGACCGTCGTCAGCAACGACGATGCGATCGAGCCGTTCACCGACAATGTGCCGGCACTTACTGTCGTTGTGCCGGTATAGGTGTTGACACCGCCGAGGATGAGCGTACCGAGGCCCTGCTTGATAAGGCCGACCTGTCCGGCATCGTCTACGATGCGGCCCGCGAAATTACCCTCGCTTCCGACGGTCACATAGGAGGTCGTGTCGCCCGCGGTATTGGTGATGACGCCCCCGCCGAACAGAGAGAGGGCGCTGGCGCCGGCACTGTTGCCGTTAAGGTCGTAGGTGGCGCCCGGATCGACCTCCAACCCGCCGCGGCTGCTGGAGAGACCGAATTCGCTGGAGCGCGCCAAACGCACCGTGCCTGCCCGAACGTTCGTCGTGGACTTTTCGCCGACGAACGCCGCCGAGTCGATTTCGATCGTACCGCCGAAGCCATTGACGCCGAGGTACAGTATAGACCCTTTCCCCGCTCCGAAGGAGCCGCCATTGGCGATCTTCAGGCGCAAGGTCTCGCCGTTACTGACCATGAACCGGCTGATTATCCTATCATCCTGGCTCATGCCGCTGATGGTCAGGCTGCCCCCGGCCTTGAAGCCGACGTCTCCTCCGGAGAGAATAAGCTTGCCGCGGCCCAGCGCACCTTGCGCGCCGAACAGGAGGAACCCACCGGCTAGCCGAGTGTCACCAACGTAGTCGCTTACGCCGGACAGCACTAGGGTCCCAGACCCGGTCTTGTTGATGCCGTTAGCGCCAATCACGTCGCCGGATTGAAATGCGGGGTTCCCGGGGGCGACGTTGAGTGTGACGTCGCCCCCATCCAGGTCGATCGGAATACTGCGGACCTCGCCGCTCGCATAATCGATCGTCTGGGCGCGCGCTGCGGGGCTGGAGCTCAGCGCGGCGGTAACGAGTGAGCTCGTGGCCAAGAGAAATCGCACGAAGGTCTTTGGTCTGAGCACGGCTGTCCTCGCAATTTGCAAATCGCAGGCACAGGCATGCTCATCCGGTCACGCGAAAGCGCGCTCGGGTTCACAGCGAACCTTGCGGTGGATCTGGGACCTCTCAATGAGGTCTGGTGTTGTCCTATACCGAAGACAGGACGCGACCAGCAGCCTGGATCAATTGCAATTTTTTGGTCGACTCACGTTCTGGGACGCAAAGACGCAATGGCGATGACCGGCGCCACGATCAGACGGCAAGCGGTCTAGTCGCACGTTGCTTCGTCGTGGTCGATCGCCTCGGTCGGGCAGAAGACGAATCCATGCTGGCGCGCGATGTCGACCCGTGCCTGCAGAAAGGTGCGGCCGATCTCGGCGAGGCGCTCCGTAGGCACCAGCAGCAACCGCCGCCGATCCTTTGCGTCGGGAATACGCCGCAACGTCCCCGCTGCCTCCATGTCGTCGATATGGCGGCTTACGGTCGCCTCGGTGGCGAACAGCTGGAAATGGGTCGCCAGTTCTTTCAGCGTGATGGGATGGTTCTCGAGCCAACGAACAGCGACCATGCTGAAGATCATGTCGGCTTCGAAAACGCTGCGCCAAGGGTGTTTCAGCACGCCTTCCCGGATCATGCGCCGGCGAAACTCGGTGCGCCAGGCTAACCAGGCAACATCGAGGGCGAGTGCTGCCCGCTGCTCCCGCGTTAACGCGGTGTCGGGGTCCTGCACCAGAGCCGTATCCTCGTCCTGACCAACACGCTTCGGAGACTTCACGACGCCGCCGTCGGTTGTAAGATTCGGTTCAGGCCGATCCGCAGAGCCCTCGATCATATCGTCTTATTACCGGCCAACGGGACGCCATTTCTTGGCTGGGAGGGACCGCCCCCTTTGCCGAGAGCGACAATAATGGTTTCGGCCTCCTCTCGGCTCTGCGATATTGGCCTCGCAAACGACAATCATGGCTTTCATGACCGCACCCGATGACATTGGCCCGTTGCGCCTCTCCACCGCTGACATACCTGAGCGCGACCGGTTCGCGATCTGGCGCGAGGTCTATGGGCGCTTGATCCACCAAGTCGAGATTGAGCCACTGGACGGCGAACCTTTTTGCGCCGACCTCACGCTGAGGCTGTTACCCGGCCTCGGTGTCGCTTCCGGCCCCTGCTCGGCTGCCAATTATCGCTCGACGCCGCAACTAATCGCACAGAGCACGGACAGTATTGGCCTGCCTATTCTGTTGAGTGGCTTCGGAGTGATCCAGCAGTGCGGCCGCGAGACCAAGATCGGTCCCGGCGAAACTGTTGTCAGCACGACGGTCGACCCAGGCGTGTGGGCACTGCCGGAAGGAGGCTCATTCACCGTCATTCGCATTGCCCGTGACCTGATCGCGCCGCTGGTGCCCGATTTGGACGCAGCCCTCGGCCGCCCCATTCCGCATGATACGGATGCCCTCCGATTGCTGATCAATTATCTGAGCGTGTTTCGGGACCACGCCACCATCACCGACCTCGCGGTCCAGCGCGTCGTCACAACGCACATCGTCGATCTTGCAGCACTCGTGATCGGGGCTCGCCGTGATGCCGCGGAGGTCGCCGGGCATCGCGGCATGCGAGCGGCGCGATTGCGGGCGATCAAGGCCGACGTCATGGAGAACATCGGACAGCTCGACTTTTCGGTCACTGCGGTAGCAGCACGCCACCACGTCACGCCGCGTCACATCCACAGGCTGTTCGAAAGCGAAGGAGCCAGTTTCACCGAATTCGTCAACGGCCAGAAGCTTGCACGCGCGTATCGCATGCTGGTCGATTGGCGCTATCGCGCGAACCGCATCAGCGACATTGCCTACGATGCCGGATTCACGGACCTTTCGGCCTTCAATCGCATGTTCCGCCGACGCTATGCCACCACGCCGTCTGATGTCCGAAACCGGTCGCGCAAACCGTGAGACGGACCGGCTACAGCATGATCCGAAAAAGTGTGAAGCGGTTTTCCGAAAAAATCATGCTCAAAACAATAACCTAAAGCGCGATGACGATTCATCCCAATCTCATCGCGCTTTGGAGCATCAGCTCAGTTTCGTACAAATCGCCACGTGATTGCCGCTGCAACAGGCGCGACCACCGATCCGGAATTATGAGAGACGCTGCCTGCCTTTTCGATGCGCCCAGCACCTTGCCATGAGCGGGCCTGCGGATCGATCTTCTGATCCAGTATCTCCAAGTCGCCACCACCTTCGCGGAACGGTACCGAAGTCTCGTTGGTAAAGGCCTGGCCTTCGAGGCGGACAGGCACAGGTATCGCACCTGCCCCCACTCTCAGACTCAATAGGCCGCTCTGGCGGTCGACAGTGACATCGGCGCGGCAGAGTCTTTCGATCACCACGGCGGTCTCGACGGGCAGGGTAAGCTTGCCGCTGCGCCTGAAGCGATAGGGTGCAGCAGGTGCGGGAGGCGCAATGTTGACGCCGTCGCCCTCGTCTTCCACCGTGATTGTGCCAGTGGCGCAGACGCCGCGACGGTCGGGTATCCAGTTCTCGTAGCGTGTATCATCCTGCTTCAGCTCGCCAAGCGCGCCGGGATTTCCTTTCAACCGTTGGCCGATCACCGTCATTGCCCGCGCGCGACAAGACTCATCCTCCCCGCACGCTGCGATAACTTTCCCGATCGCTTGCATACCGACGGGTATTTGTACGTCATCCCTCGTTATGCCGCCGACCTTGACCGCGGGTACCGTGCTCGCCCCTGGGACCAGCATGGCGAGTTCCACCTCGAGCTTGCGGCCGACCTTGAGGCGCGACCATTCAACCTTGTTCGGCAAGTCGCGGCGGCCTGCCCCCTTGAGCTCCACGGAAATCGAGAGGCGCCCCGTTGGGGCATTGGCAAACGGGTCTCGCATCTTCTCCTGCGAAAATGCTGATCCGACCGAGATGCCAATCGAAATGGCGAGTGCAATAGCGGTGGCAGAACATCGACAGACGCTCCGCTGCAATAGTTTCTTCGACATCTCGTTGCGTCCCGCCCACGCGCATTCGGGCTTGTCTCGAAAAATTTCCTCGGATCTTTTCGAGCTATCTCGTTCCGCAGGCCAGACAAATCGGTTGCAAAAATGAGGTCAATCTCCAGGTAGCTTCGGAACCTTTCGATGAGACCGAACACGATGGCCTTATGAGATTCGCAACCTTCCGCGTAATTGCCGCTTGGGAGGAAGGATCGGCGGGGCGCCCGATTCTGAAGGGCTTTTCAGAGGACGGTCGACGTCCAGCGGATGGCAGGAACGGCGGACTGACGTTCAAGAGGCTATAGGCGCTCAAGCCAGGTATTCGGACCTAGCGTCGCGATTCGCGCTTCTCGCTCTGAATAAGGACAATTGGTGCCCAGGGGCGGAATCGAACCACCGACACTGCGATTTTCAGTCGCATGCTCTACCAACTGAGCTACCTGGGCGTGCTCCAAGAGAGGGGCCAAAGCCCATCGAGCGGGCGGTTTATAGTGGGCCGGAAGCGGCCTGTCCACCCGGCTTCGCCAAGAGGCTTCGCCGGGCGCGGCCCGGCTGTGCACAAGCTGCCGCCGCTGGCGCGCGGCGCGTCGACCGGCCGAATAAGCCTATGAAATTATTTGCTTATTCTACATCGTCCACGTCATCGTCGCGGCCGGGGATGACGTAGGAGCCTTTCAGCCAGCGGTTCAGGTCGACGTCGCGGCAGCGCGACGAGCAGAATGGACGGGTGGCTTCCGATTGCGGCTTGCCGCAGATCGGGCAGGTTTTGAGCGGGCTGGCGGGCTTTTTGACGTGGTCGTCCATGATGTCGGCAGCTTGCACGGGGTGAAGGGGTTCAAGAGCCTGTCGGCACACGGGTTCCTCGTACCGGCGGCGCATGCGCCCCGTCAGGCCATTCTACTGTGCATGGGGTTGTTTTCGCGATTTTGTTGGGCCGCGGCTGGCCGGCTCACACCGCGGTGGCGTTGAGCCAGCCGAAGCGGATCGGAAAGCCCTCGCCGCCGAGCAGCGTCGTGGTCTCGTAGAGCGGCAGGCCGACGACGTTGCTGTAGGACCCCACCATCTTCACCACGAAGGAGCCGGCGATGCCCTGCACGGCGTAGCCGCCGGCTTTGCCGCGCCATTCGCCGGAGCCGATATAGGCCTGGATGTCGTCTTCCGAGAGACGCTTGAAGCGGACGCGGGTCTCGACCAGCCGCTGGCGGAACGCCTCGCGCGGCGTCACCAGGGTGATCGCGGTGTAGACGCGGTGGTTGCGGCCCGACAGCAGCCGCAGGCACTGCGCCGCCTCGTCCACGAGATTCGCCTTGGGCAGGATGCGGCGGCCCACCGCCACCACCGTGTCGGCGGAGAGGATGAAGGCGCCGCGCAGTTCGTCATCCAGCTGCACCGATTTGAGCGCCGCGTCCGCCTTGGCCCTTGCGAGCCGATTGGCACAGGCGCGCGGCAGCTCGCCCCGCTTCGGCGTCTCGTCGACGTCGGCCGGCCGGAGCGCGTCCGGCTCGATGCCGGCCTGGTTGAGCAGCGACAGGCGCCGCGGCGAACCGGAGGCAAGTACGAATTTGGGGCGGCCAAGCATCAGTGATTTGGGGGATGAGCAGGGGGTGAATTGCGCGCGGAACCTATCGGAAGGGGGCTGATTTCACAACCCGGGAACCCGAGCTTTGGTGATTCGAGGCTTCCGACAGCATGTGCCCACGGTGTGTGACGGCGGTGTTACGGGTGCCGAATGCTACCCGCTCGCCGCGCCCACCTTCGCAAAACGCCGGCGGATGCGCATCAACAGCTGGTCGCAGACGTCGCGATAGGCTGCCAGCTTCTGGTCGCGGCTGCCCTCGATGGTGGTGGGATCCTGCGTCGGCCAATATTCGACGTCGGCCGCCAGCGTCCGCGTCAGCTCCAGCGCCTTGTGGTGCGCCTCGGGCGAGAGCGTGATGATGAGATCGAAATTCAGCCCCTCCCAATCCTCCAGCTCCTCGAAGGTCTGCGGCTTGTGGGCGGAGATGTCCTGGCCGAGCTCGGCCATCACGGACACCGCGAACGGATCGAGCTCGCCGCGCCTCGCGCCGGCCGATTTCACGTAGAGGCCCTGCGGAAACATGTGCTGCAACAGGCTCTCGGCCATCGGCGAGCGCACGCTGTTCATCGCGCAGGCGAACAGCACCGATTGCGGATCGCGTGCGCGTGGCGGACCCGCCATCGCGCTTAGCCCTTCCAGTGCAGGACAGTAATGAGCGTGAACAGCCGGCGCGAGGTCTCGAAGTCGACCCGCACCTTGCCCTTCAGCCGCTCCTGCAGTGTACGCGATCCCTCGTCATGGATGCCGCGCCGACCCATGTCGATGGCCTCGATCTTGTCGGGGGTCGCGGTGCGGATCGCCTGGTAGTAGCTGTCGCAGATCATGAAATAGTCCTTCACGATCCGCCGGAACGGCGTCAGCGACAACAGATGCGCGACGACAGGCGTGCCGTCGTCGCGGCGGATGTCGAACATCAGCCGGTTGCCGGTGATGCCGATATGCAGTGTGAACGGGCCCTTCCCGTCGGCGCCATCGGGCGCGAACAGGTTCTGCTCGATCAGGTCGTAGATCGCGATCGCACGCTCATGCTCGATATCAGGCCCGGAACGGCCGATCGATTCTTCGTCGAGTGTGACGCCGACGATGCGATTGGTCGAGTCGTCCTGTTCGGGCAGCACTGTCATGACAGATTGAGACGCAATCCAATCGAACGCGAATGGGCGTCCAGCCCCTCCGCTTGTCCGAGCGTCATCGCGGCAGGACCGAGCGCGCGCAGCTGATCCGGGCCGCATTTCAGGATCGAGGTGCGCTTCATGAAGTCGTGCACCGACAGCCCTGAGGAGAATCGCGCCGAGCGCGCCGTCGGCAGCACATGATTGGAGCCGCCGACATAGTCGCCGATCGCCTCCGGCGTGTGGGGCCCGAGGAACACCGCGCCGGCATTGCGGATCTTCGCAGCGAGCGCATCGGGATCAGCCGTCATGATCTCGAGATGCTCGGCGGCAATCGCATCCGCGAGCGGAATACTGTCGCTTAAGTTCTTCACCATGATGATGGCGCCGAAATCGGCCCAGGACGCGCCGGCAATCGCGGCGCGCGGTAGCGTCTTCAACTGCGCCTCGACCGCCTTTTCGACGTCGGCGGCAAGGCGCGCCGAATCGGTGATCAGGATCGACTGCGCGCTGGCATCGTGCTCGGCCTGCGCCAGGAGATCGGCGGCGATCCAGTCGGCATTGCCGGTGTCGTCGGCGATCACCAGCACCTCGGAGGGGCCGGCGATCATGTCGATGCCGACCTTGCCGAACACCAGCCGCTTGGCGGCGGCGACATAGGCATTGCCGGGGCCGACGATCTTTGCGACCGGCGCGATCGTCGCGGTGCCGTGCGCCAGCGCCGCCACGGCCTGCGCGCCGCCGACGCGGTAGATCTCGGTGACGCCGCCGAGCGAGGCCGCCGCCAGCACCAGCGGATTGAGCTTGCCGTCCGGCGACGGCACCACCATCACCAGGCGCGAGACGCCGGCGACTTTTGCAGGCACCGCGTTCATCAGCACCGAGGACGGATAGGCCGCAGTGCCGCCGGGCACGTAGAGGCCGGCCGATTCGATCGCGGTATAGCGCCAGCCGAGCTCGACGCCGAGCGGGTCGGTGAAGCGCTCGTCCTTCGGCAACTGCCGGCGGTGATAGATTTCGATGCGGTCCCGCGCGAGCTTGAGCGCATCCAGCGTCGCAGGCTCGCAGGCCTTGTTCGCGGCCTCGACTTCGGCGGCCGAGACGCGCAAGGAGGCCGCATCCAGCGTCAAGCGGTCGAGCTTTGCGGTGGCCTCGAGCAGCGCGGCATCGCCCCGCTTTGCCACGTCGTCGACGATGGCGCGCGCGGCGGCTTCGACGTCGGCCGAGACCTCGCGTTTGGCGGCGAGGAAGGCCGCGAATCGCTGGTCAAAATCGGCGCTGCTGCGGTCGAGGCGAACGGGCATATCTGGCTTGGCTTCTGGCTGGTCTTTGGGGCGGATTGGCGCACCAGGTCCCCTGCTCAATGGCGCGGCGGGGAAGCGGCGTCAACCCTCGCAAGCCGCCGTTCTGGCGCAGGCCTGAGCCGGTGCGGCTGGTATACAGGTCACCTCATCCCTCCCCTTCGATCTCCAACCCCGTTCCCAGCGCGTCGACGCCGAGGTCGGTCAGCTCACATTCCAGGCATTCGACGTCGAGCCGGATGGCGCCGCCCTCGGCGAACAAGAGCAGGGCGCTGCCGCCGGGCTCCTCGTCGCGCCCGTCCCGGGGATGAAATTCGATGCCGACGAGGTCCAGGACCTTGTCGGGAGCGGCGAGCTCGATATTGCGCGACTTGCAGGCGAGCACGCGGTCGAAGCGGAGCGCGGCGACCAGCCGGCGCGGCTCGGCCTCGCCCTCCAGCGTCTGCTCCCAGTCCAGCCGGCTCATCCCGACCACAAGCCGCTTCTCGCTCTGCCGCCAGATGATGTCAGAGGCCTGGACACGGGCGTCCTGGACATGGGTCGAGATCACGGCGAGATCGTCGGCGTCGAGGGCGATCAGTTTGAGCTGGGGCGACATCGCCGACGCTTCTCCTTCGAAATGGACAGGGTTTAACGCGCACAGGCCCCGAAATTTCCGCTCAAACTAACGGGCAGGCAGGCTAGAGGCTATTGATATCCTCCATCTCCAGGACCTTCCGCGGATACCCCTCCCGGGCGACGCGGATCATGGCGCGGCCGATCTGCTCGGTCGAGGTGACGAGCCGCGGCGAGAGCCTGCGCAACACCGACCAGAGCGGCCAGGTTGCGGTATAGACCGCCTGCACCCAGGCGGTCTTGGAACGGGCGCCGTGCAGCGGCTGGATCGCGCCGGGCCGGAACATGTAGGCGGCCCGGAACGGCAGCTTCAAGAGATCGTTCTCGGTCTTGCCCTTGATCCGTGCCCACATCCGCGAACCCTGCTCGGTGGAATCGGTGCCGGCGCCGGTGACGTAGGTGAAGACCATCTGCGGATTGAGGCGCGCCAGCGTCGTCGCAGCCGCAAGCGTGAGGTCATAGGTGAGATGGCGGTAGCGATCTTCGCTCATGCCGATCGAGGACACGCCGAGGCAGAAAAAGCAGGCATCGAAGCCGGTGAGCTGGGCCTCGATCGTCGAATAGTCCAGAAAATTGACGTGGATGATCTCGGTGAGCTTGGCGTTGCGCACGCCGGTTGGGCTGCGGCCGACCACGAGCACACGGGCGACGCCGGTGTCGACCAGGCATTCGCGCAAAACGCCCTGCCCGACCATGCCGGTCGCGCCGAAGATGATGACTTGCATCGGGATGTTCCTGGCGGGCTCGCGGCTCATGCCGCGGCCGCGATCTCGTCGAAGGATACTCCGGTCAACGTCGCCGAGACATCCCACAGCATGGCAGCGGTGGCGAAATCCTTCGCGTGTGGCATCATCCGCGCGGGCGCTGGCGCCCCCTTCATTTCGTAGAATCCGTTCGGGCCGTAATAGCCGCCAGGCTCTGCCGTGGGCGAAGTCGCGGCGAGCAGCGTCGGCAGTGCGCCCTCGGCCGCGGACTGGCTGAACAGCGGCTGGAGCAGCCGGCCAATCCGCCACTGGAACGTGTTGGCGCCCGGCCCGTTCGCAATCAGGTCGGTGCGCGCAAAGCCGGGATGCGCGGCAATGCTGCTCACGCCCCAGCCGGCCGCGTCGCTGCGACGTTGCAATTCGAGGGAAAACATCAGCATCGCCAGCTTCGACTGGCAATAGGCGCGCCACGGACGATAGGAATGCTTGCTCTGCAGATCGTCGAAATTGATCGCGCCGGAGCGGTGCGCAAGGCTCGAGAGATTGACGACACGAGGTGCCTTCGCGCGGCGAAGCTGCGGCAACAGTTGCGCCGTCAACGCGTAGTGACCGAGATAATTGGTGCCGAGCTGCATCTCGAAACCATCCTCGGTCTGCTGCCGTTTCGGCAGCGCCATCACGCCGGCATTGTTGACGAGGAGGTCGAGCTGCTCGTTGCCGGCGGCAAAGCGCCTGGCGAAATCGGCGACGGAGGCGAGGCTAGCGAGATCGAGAGGCTCAAAGGCGATCAGCGCATTGGGAAACCGCTCGCAGATGCCTTCGATCGCCTGCAGGCCCTTTGCGTCGTTGCGTCCGGTGAGTATGACAATGGCACCGGCGCCTGCCAGCGCCATCGCCGTCTCGTAACCGAGGCCACCCGTCGCCCCCGTCACGACGGCCGTCTTGCCGGCGAGAGAGGGGATGTCTGCCGTGGTCCAGTCGGTCATGCCATGTCTCCGTTCGGGCCTGGAACGAGGCCCGCGACCGGTCTAAATGTGCACTTAGTGCAATTTTGCAAGAGGTGAACCGATTTGAAGGCTTCGAAGGTGGTCCGGAAACGCGCCAAGTTATTGTCCGGGGACGGAAAATCCCCGGCCGCGCCCGGCCTGCGCCAGCGCAAGCGGCAACAGACCCGCGAGCGGTTGACCCGGGCGGCGATGGCGCTGTTCCTGGAGCGCGGCTTCGAGGCCACGACCATCGACGATATCGCGGCGGCGGCGGACGTGTCGCGCCGGAGCTTCTTCCACTATTTCGCGTCCAAGGAGGACGTGGTGGCCGCCTGGCAGGAGAATGCCGCCAGCGCGCTGGTCGCCGAGGTCGTCGCACGGCCCGCGGACGAATCCATGCTGACGGCGGCGGAGAATGCGATCGCGGCGGCGGTCAAGCGGCTCGATCCGGCGGAAGCAGCTGCGATGTCGCGACTCAAGCGCGACAATCCGGCACTGCAGGCGCGCGATCAGCTCAAATACGAGAAGCTCGAGCGCGCGCTGGCCGAGGGCCTTGCCCAGCGCGGGCGAACCAAATCCGACCGACTGCAGGCGCGGCTCGTCGCCATGATCGCCACCGGCGCGATGCGCGTCGGCGGCGAGAGCTGGATCGGCGAAGGCGCGCGGGAGAAGCCGGAGGCTTTCGTCAAGCGCACCTTCGATGCGATCAGGGCGATCCTGAAGTGAGTGATGCGTTCACCCTCCAGTATCGTAGCGTGGGCAAAGCGACTTGTCCGCCGTAGCTCGTAGAGCGAAGGCGGAAGCGTGCCCACGTCTTCTTCGTAATCGATGGCAGGTGGTGGGCACGGCGCAATTGCGCCTTTGCCCACCCTACGTTTTCGGACTTGCGAAGAGAGACCCCTCACCCGTCTCCGCAAGGAGAGGGGGTAGGAGTCATCCTGCTCACTCCCTGAAAAACGCCAGCAGGTCCGCGTTGATGGTTTCGGCGTGCGTGGTTGGCATGCCGTGCGGGAAACCCTTGTAGGTTTTCAGCGTGCCCTTCTTGAGCAGCTTGGCCGACAGCGGCGCAGAATCGGCATAGGGCACGATCTGGTCATCGTCGCCGTGCATCACCAGCACGGGCACGTTGATCTTCTTCAGGTCCTCGGTGAAGTCGGTCTGCGAGAACGCGACGATGCCGTCGTAATGCGCTTTCGCGCCGCCCATCATGCCCTGGCGCCACCAGTTCTGGATCACCGCTTCCGAGGGTTTTGCGCCGGGACGGTTGTAGCCGTAGAACGGGCCGGCGGGGAGGTCGCGATAGAACTGCGTGCGGCTGGCCGCGAGCTGCTTCTGGAGATCGTCGAACACGCTCTTGGGCAGGCCACCGGGATTGGCCGCGGTCTGCACCATTAGCGGCGGCACCGCGGACAGGATCGCCGCCTTCGCCACCCGGCTCTCGCCATGGCGCGCGATGTAGTGCACGACTTCGCCGCCGCCGGTGGAATGGCCGACATGGATGGCGTTCTTGAGGTCGAGATGCGCGGTGACGGCCGCGAGATCGTCGGCATAGTGATCCATGTCGTGGCCGTCGGAAACCTGCGACGAGCGGCCATGGCCGCGGCGGTCATGGGCGATGACGCGATAGCCGTTGTTGACGAAGAAAATCATCTGCGCGTCCCAGTCGTCCGCCGACAACGGCCAACCATGGCTGAACACGATCGGCTGGCCACTTCCCCAATCCTTGTAGAAGATCTCGACGCCGTCTTTGGTGGTGATGGTGGGCATGGATTGCTCTCTTTCGGTGAGGATCAGTGACGCTGCACGTGCGCAAGCACGCGCCGGTGATGCGCAGATAGTCGCGCGAGACCGCGAATGCGATGCCGGGCATCAACAGGGAATGTTGAGAATCGTGTGATCAGGCAAACGCCATCGGCTTGAAGCGGCGCCAGGCGCCGATGGTGAGCACGACGAAGAACACCAGCACGATGCCCTGCACCGCCGCGAACACGGGGCCCGACGGCGGCGCCGGCGCTACGGCCGGCGCGAGCGCGGCAAGCGCCGGCACCTTGAGGAACGACTGGATCACCAGCACGAAGACGTTGAAGTAGAGCGAGATCATCGCGGTCACGACATAGACCGGGCGCCACGCGCCCGCGAGCTTCATGCCGTACAGCGCGAAGCAGGCGATGGCGAGCAGCACCAGCGAGATGATGCCGATGATGTGCGAGGGCAGCAGCTTCTCGAACGGAAACAGGAAGCCGGTGGCGCTGGTCAGGATCGTGAACAACAGGAAGATCGCGGTGAGGCCCGGCATCGACTTCGACCCGAGGAGGCCGAACATCACGACGAGGCCGGCGGCGATGGCGATCAGGCTGATGACGACATGGACCAACGTGAGGGCGGGCAAGCTCAAGCCGAGGACCATGACATCTCTCCTACTCGTCTGGCGTCAAGATTCAGGAGAGTAGTATTACGACCCTCATGGGATTGCCACCTGCGTTGTCGTCACATGCATGTGCGAAGCCATGCGTCATCGTGCGAATCGACAAACGCATGGCTGAATTTTTTGCACCGCTGTCACAAACGGCGGCAGTTTGTGGTTCGTAGCGCGAATTTTGTAGCCCGGATGGAGCGCAGCGTAATCCGGGAATCGTGCCACAGGAAAGCAGGTCCCGGATTACGCTTCGCTCCATCCGGGCTACGAGATCTTCAACGAAAGTTGAATCGAGCCTCACACTTCCTTGGTGTCGAAGATCAGCAAATCGGCACCGCCGCTGGCGAATTTCGGCACGTCGGCGCCGGTGGCCTTGCCTTCCGGACTGCCGAAGGCCGCCTGGATGTCGCCCACGCTGTCGAAGGTGAGAATGGCAACGAGATGGATTCCGGAAGGACCTGCGGGAGATGCGACCGGTCCCTTGCTGACGGCGTATTTCTTCAGGCCGGGAAGTTTCTTGGCGAGCGGAATGTGCGTCTCGGCGTAGTACTTGTCGAAAGCCGCAGCATCCTTGGGTGTCTTGTAGAGCACGACGACTTCAGCCATTTAGTCCTCCCGATTGATCTCTTGTTCGTTCCGCGGGCGATACGCCTCGCGGGTGCCGCGATAGTCCGCAGGACGCGGCACGATGGCAAGCCTCATTCGACTTGCCATTCGCTTGTCTTGTCCTTGACTAAAGCGCCGGTTTTGCGGCGTCGCCGAGATAGCCGTGCAGGGAGGCCACCACCTGGGCGCCCTCGCCGATGGCGCCGCCGACGCGCTTGACCGAGCCGGAGCGGACGTCACCGACGGCATAGACGCCGGGCACGGAGGTCTCCAGCGGCGCCACCAGCTTGCCCTGGTTCTGCTCGGACTGCGCGCCCGTGACGACGAAGCCGCCGCGATCGAGCGTCACGCCGCAGCCGTCGAGCCAGGCGGTGGCGGGATCGGCGCCGACGAACAGAAACAGATTGCGGATGTCAGCAGAATCCTCGTCATCGGACAGCCGGCTCTTCCAGCGGATGCGCCGCAGCAGCGCGGCCTCGTCGCCCTCGAGCGCGGTGATCTCGGTGTTGAACATCAATTCGATGTTCGGCGTCGCTTCGATGCGCTCGATGAGATAGCGCGACATGCTGGCCCCTAAGCCACCGCCGCGGATGATCATCAAGACTTTCTTGGCGTGCCCCGACAGGAACACGGCCGCCTGGCCTGCCGAATTGCCGGCGCCGACCAGCGCCACCTCCTCGCCGGCGCAGAGCCGCGCCTCGACCGGTGAGGCCCAGTACCAGACGCCGCGTCCCTCGAACTTGTCGAGGTTCGCGATCTCCGGCCGGCGATAGCGCGCGCCGCTCGCGACCACCACCGCGCGCGAGCGCAAGGGATCGCAGCCGTCGAGCGCCACCGCGAATGCGCCGTCCTTGCGCGTGCAGTCGAGCGACTTCACCGTCACGGGAATCATGATGTCGGCGCCGAACTTCTGCGCCTGGGTGAAGGCGCGCGCTGTCAGGGCCTGGCCCGAGATGCCGGTCGGAAAGCCCAGATAATTTTCGATGCGCGCGCTGGCGCCGGCCTGGCCGCCGAAGGCGCGGATGTCGAGCACCGCGACAGACAACCCTTCGGACGCCGCATACACGGCGGTGGCAAGCCCGGCCGGCCCGCAGCCGACGACCGCAACGTCGTAGATGCGGCCGTCCTTGGCGCCGCCGATCATGCCGATGGCGCGGGCAAGCTCGGTCTCGCTGGGGTTGCGCAGCACCGCGCCGCTTGCGGCGACGACCAGCGGCCAGTCTTCTGGTTTGGGCGAATAGCGCGCGATCAATTCGGCCGCGTCGGAATCACGATCGGGATCGAGCAGATGATGCGGCTGACCGTTGCGAGTGAGAAAGCCCTGCAACCGCACCACGCCGGCGGAGTTCGACGGCCCGATCAGCACGGGGCCGCCGATGCCGCCCTGGATCAGATTGACCCGGCGCAGGATCAGCGCACGCATGATGCGCTCGCCGAGATCGGCCTCGGCGACCAGCAGCGCGCGCAGCCGGTCCGGCGGCAACAGCAGCGTCTCGACATCACCCTCGGCACGGCCGTCGACCAGCGCCGGCTGGCCCGAGAGCTGGCTGAGCTCGGCCAGAAATTGCCCCGGCCCCTGGTCGATGACAGGGGTGACGTGGCCGAGGCCATCGCGCTGGGTGATGGCGACATGGCCCTTCAGCACGACGAACATGCCGGGCCCGGGCTTGCCGGTCTCGAACAGGAACTCACCGTCCGCATAGCTGCGGACCTCGCCGAAATGCCTGATCCGCTCGATCTCGGCCGGCGTCAGCGTCGGAAAGGTCTGCTCGGGGCGGGTGAAGCGCGACATCAGCGCCTCATCACCGGTTGGTTGCTGTCCGTTCTGCCCCATCGTCATGCTCACTCATTCCAAATTCTTAAGTGCCGGCTTTCCCGGCGGCCCCCTCATTTAGGGAACCATCGTCGTTCTGCGAGGGGTCCGTGCTTGCGGCGCGTTCGCGCGCCTGCAGCTTCCGCCGCTTCAGGTTTTCGCGCAGCGCCGATTTCAGGCGGTCATCCCGGGACGTCCTCGCCTCGTTCGTGCTCTTGTCGGTCTCGTTAGCCATCACGGGTCCATCACATCGATCGGCGGCAGGATGCCACCGAATGGCGACAGCTCAAGAGGCGAGCGCGATCCATTCGTGCGAAACGCGAAATGGATCGAATCCGAGGCCTGGGGCAACTGGCCAGTTGGCGGGGGATATCGGGGCCCGATTCGGCGGGAAGTCGGTGATTTTGCGTCAAAATGGGCATTTTGGCCGCGATATCGGCCCGATTTTCTCGGTTTGACGGGCCTAGCAAGCTTGCACAGGAGGGGGGCTTGTGGCAGATATCGGCCCGCTTGGTAGCGCCCCTCGGGCGCCCGATTCTTCACCAGCACATGCTGCCGTAGCTCAGTGGTAGAGCACTCCATTGGTAATGGAGAGGTCGACAGTTCAATCCTGTCTGGCAGCACCATTTTTTCCCATTGCAGCGAGCCCGCAACACCCACGGATGCGATCGTGATCACACGTTCCCTGCCCTATGAAGGATTGCTCCACGAGATCGTCGAGCATAATGGCGTGCTTTATCTCGGCGGCATCGTCCCCGAAGATGCGGGGCTCGATATGACGGGCCAGGCCGACGATGTGCTGCGCCAGATGAAGACCCTGCTCGAGGGGGCCGGCTCCGATCTCTCCCGCGTTCTGCAGGTGACGATCTTTGTGGCTGATCTCGCCGACAAGGCGGCGTTCAACCAGGTGTGGAAGCGCTATTTCCCCGCGGACCATCTGCCGGCGCGTGCGGCCGTTGGCGTTGCGGATCTCGGCCCGGGCGTCAAGCTGGAGCTGACGGCGATCGCCGCCCGCCGCTGACTGGAGCGACACGGGCGAGGCGAGAGCGCGCGGTCATTCCAGTGTTCACACATCGAGCAGCGTTCTCGCGGCGCGAAGCGTCCGAGTTTTGCTGTTTTCCTTGACCCTCTTCCTTGAAGAGGGCGCAGGGAAGACCGGGTGCCGGCTGGCACCCATGACCCGCTGCGCGAAGAATTTGCACACGCAAATGCGCAGGCGGACAACAGGTGGGCCGGAAAACACCCGGCCTTCCCTGCGCGATGGGTTGACGGCCTATGCCTGCTCTCCCCGGAGCCGAATTCCTTCTGGCCTCCGTCACCTCGCGAAAACCGATGCACCGCGTCCGGTTGGCCGATGCATCTTCGCGAAAGCTTGGCTGTAGCAACGACAGCCAGGACCACATGGTTTAGCCGTACGCGACTGCTTCGTTCGTCACACGGAGAAGGACCTCACGAGGTTCACCCGCCCTGGTCCCGCCTTCCCGTGCCCGACGCAGCCGCGTCCATCGCACCCCGGCCCACGTTCGTTGCGACGTACGATCGCCCCTCTCCTCGGGCCGGGATGGCGGGAATATGCCGCAATTCCGAATTTCGGTAAAGCGGAATCTATTTGCGGGAAGGGGTTGACGGGATTTGGGGTGTTTTGCCCGACGGGTCAGAAGCGTTGCGGTCAATATCGGGTTTTGGCCCGATGCAGGACTCCTACCCACCGGCCATGGCGTCCTAGATCACGTGGTATTTGGACCATCGTTGGGGTAATTTTCTGTTGCGACGGATAACCGCGAGCGGTTCTTCGCCGCGACATCGAGGGAGGACGATCATGACCTTCCGCGCACGAAGCCATCTGGCTCTCTTCGCTTCATTCCTGCTCCTGACTACGGCTGACGCGGTTTGCGCGGGCAGCGAGGACGAGGTGAAGGCTCTTTTCGCAAGATTTGTTGCCGCACAAAACGCTCATGACCTCAAGGAGGTTGGTGAGCTTTTGCAAGATTCAGCTCAGTTCTTGTGGATCACCCGTGGCGCCCCTGTCTGGGGTCACGCCGCAGCCATCAAGCGCTTTGAGACCCTGTATCAAGGCACTTGGTCCCTCGACCCGAAAATGGACGAACTGAAGGTCATCGAATTGCAGACGGGGGTGGCGCAACTCTATGTGCCGGTGACCTTTATGATTTCACCGCCTGGGCAGGCTGCGCAGCCGACACGGTTCCTGATGAATCAAGTGCTGGTGAAAACGGGCGACGGTTGGAAGATAACAAGCATCCTTCCAATTCCTGCGCCTCAGCCATAGACCAAATTCATTTGCCGAATGCTTCGGAACAATGGCGCCAGTTGGTTCGCATCGCATCAAGCGAGCCACAAGAACCGATGGCTCTGCGTCCGATTGGGCGCGGCGGCTCGGGGTGAACCGGGCGGCTTATAAGATGCCGTTGCACTGCACGTTGACCCCTCGCTTCATGGTGATAATCTTTGGCTCGCAGCCTGTCCGGGAGGACACAATGGGATGGTTCGACCGCCTGTTTGTAAGGATGTCGGAGCCGACGACCCCTCTCTTTGCGAGATTTCGGCGGAAATCGAAGGCACCGACCGACCCTGATCTTCTGAAAATCGCCAAGGACCGGAAGGGACATATTTCCCGCAGAGCCGTCAGGGACGAGTATAATCGACTGGTCTTGGAGAAGTACGCGCACGACAAGTCGTGACTGCCAAGGTCCTCGAGGCCGATCTCAGCGGCAAAACATGATGGTTTCGCAACGGCTCTGTCCCCTGCGCACCATCAATTTTCGGCCATTCATCCGCAGTGCCGCGAACCGCTCATCCGCCCGCGCAGCCGTTTGTTCGGGCCAAGGCACGATCGCTGCGCTCCGCCCATCCTGCGCGCTGATACCGGGCTCCGGCCGGTTTGGCTGCGCAGGTAAGGTTAATTCTTCCTTTCGATTGTCGGTAAAGTTTTATCTATTATCGTTTTGCCGTGGATGATGAACCAGAGGCTTCGATAGTGTTTGCGTGCTGCCTGATCGTGACCGGGATTGCGTTGCTTCTCTCCGGCATCGTTGCCTTCGGCTTTCATAGAAACTCACTGCACGCGATGGCGTTGCTGTAGCCGTATCAGGGCATACCCATCCTACGCACTGTCAATTGTCGTTACCCGCCGCACGCCGGGCAAACCGATCGTCGGCCCGGCGCAAGCGCCGGCACAGCTCGCGATTGATGTTCTGCAGTACGATCACATAGGCGCGGATGTCGGCCTTGTAGCAGGCGTAGAGATTTTGGGCGGTCAGCTCGTACAGCACCGTCGGCACCTCCGCGACCACCGTTGCCGAGCGGTTTTGCATTTCGATCAGCGTCATCTCACCGAAGAAGTCGCCGCGCTCCAGTACCGAAATCGGGATGACGCTGCCCGCATTCGCCCGCTTGCTCACCGCGAGCCGGCCGGATTTGACGATGAACATCGAGCGCCCCGGCTCGCCTTCCGCCACGACGGTTGCGCCGGCGTCGAAGCTGCGCTCGACCAGCATGGACATCAGGAGGTCGAGACCTGGCTCCGGAAGACCGCCGAAGAACGGCGTCGCGAGCAGGAACGCTTCCAGATCGGGAGCACTGACAGCCATTGCGCAAGGATACGCCCCGTCGCCATCAGCGGCAAGCAGAGCGCCGTAGCCGAATAGAGCGTTAGAGTAATCCGGGGCCCTCGGCCGCGGACCGCGCGCCACTCTCCCCGCGCAGCGTCCGTCGCTTTCGCCAAACCTGCAGGTCGATCATGACTTTCACAGTCACCGCAAGGACCAACACGCACAGCACGACCTTCGAGATCGTCTCCATCGTTCCCTCGATCAGGAGGCAATGGACCACGCTGCCCGCGACGATGACGATCGCCAGCGGAATATGAATGATGCGCCAGGTTCGCGGTCGCAGCTCCAACCGCCGGCGCAGGGACGCCAGCAGCGCAACAATGAAGATGGCCCACATGGCGACCACGCCGAAGGGGGAGAAAGGCGTCGGCGATGAGAAGGTGAGAGCGTCGATCATGTCGGGCGGGCTGGTGATCCAGAGGCCGGCAACGTGGATCACCACCGCGAAGGCGAGCGTGCCGCCGATCCAGTGATGGGCACGCCGCCCGCGATAGGCCGACAGCGGCGCCAGATATCCGCCGATCAGCAGCGGCTGAACCAGCACGAGACCGAGCGCGATAATCCCGGCGAATCCTGCGAGGATATAAACCGGTCCACGCCATGCGAGCTGCTCGCTCGTCGCAGCAGCTGCGATCGGAACGCCGATGGCCAGGGCGAGGGCAACCCAGATCAGGATCGCCCGGGCCAATCTCCACCCCGTCATTCGCTGGCCCGATCAGGCCGGCTGCAGGACGAAATGCGCTTCGAGGCTGGTTTCCTTGGCGCTCCGCATCACCGGCCGCAGGAAAACCGTTTTGAACTCGCCGCTGTCATAAGCGAGGTGTCCATGCGGCTGGCCGAAGATCGGAATGATCTGCGGCATCTCGAGCCGGAACTTGCCGTCCTTGTCGGTGAGCGTGGCGCCGTGGCTCTGCGGCTCGTGCTCCTGGCCTTCGACCGTATGCGCCCAGATCTGGATGCGCTGCCCGGCGAGCGGCGCGCCGTCGCCGGCGCGGCGCACGGTGCCGCTCATCCAGAACCCGCCCTTGCCGATGCGATCCACGATCGCCGCGCCCTTGCGGTAGTTGTTCGCACCACCCGACATCGTTTCGGTCGGTGCGAGGCCTGCCGCACGGGCCGGCAGCAGGAGGCCGGACACGCCGGTTGCCAGAACGGCGCCGCCGGCGGCGAGAAGATTGCGGCGGTTGAATACGACCGTGGTCATGTCAGTTCCTCCGGGCGGTCGGCGCGATGGCGCGCCGTACGATGATTTCTCGTGCCCCGGACGCGGTGCAGCACGCAGTGATGCGCTGCAGAGCCGGGGCCTAGCCTGACGGGTTCCGGCTCTGCGGAGCAGCGTTTCACGCTGCACCGCGTCCGGGACACGCGACTACCGGGCAATTGCTGCTTCAACGATACAACACCAGGCCTGAAACGCCCAGTTACGACGCAGGGCGCAACGGGTCGCAATAACAGTGTTGTGAACGGGTGCGCGGCCGCTCGAACAGCTTCGTAGCATGGGTCAAGCGGAGCGAAACTCATCTGGCTCGTTCGGCGGCGAAGGATGATGGGTTCGCAAGTGCTCTACCCTTCCTGCGCACGGACACTACATGTGGTGGCACAGCTCCTTCTCGCCGGTACCCTCCCCATGATCCCCTTCTCCGTGCTCGACCTCGCGCCGATTTGTCAGGGCGGCGACGCCGCGCAGGCGTTCCGCAACTCGCTGGATCTCGCCCGGCACGCGGAAGGCTGGGGCTTCAAGCGGTTCTGGCTGGCCGAGCATCACAACATGACGGGCATCGCGAGCGCGGCGACGTCGGTGGTGATCGGGCATATCGCGGGCGGAACGAAGACGATCCGCGTCGGCTCCGGCGGGATCATGCTGCCGAACCATTCGCCGCTGGTTATTGCCGAGCAGTTCGGCACGCTGGAATCGCTCTATCCCGGGCGGATCGATCTCGGGCTCGGGCGCGCGCCCGGCACCGACCAGTTCACCGCGCGGGCGCTGCGGCGCGACCTCGCCACCAGCTCCGAGAACTTTCCGCATGACGTGCTGCGCTGCTCGGCGACGTGCAACCGAACCAGGCGATCCGCGCCGTGCCCGGCATGGGGACCAGGGTGCCGCTCTGGATTTTGGGATCGAGCACCTTTGGCGCGCAGCTCGCCGCGATGCTGGGCCTGCCGTTCGCCTTCGCCTCGCATTTCGCGCCGCAGATGATGATGCCGGCGCTGCGCGAATATCGCGCGCGCTTCGAGCCATCGGCGCAGCTCGACAAGCCCTATGCGATGATCGGCGTCAATTTGTTCGCGGCCGATAGCGACGCCGAGGCGCAGCGGATGTTCTCCTCGCTGCAGCAGGCATTCATCAACTTGCGCCGCGGCACGCCGGGGCCGCTGCCGCCGCCGGTGGACGACATGGACGCGCTGTGGTCGCCGGCGGAAAAGGCCATGGTCGGCCAGTCGCTGTCCTGCTCCGCGGTCGGCTCACCCGATGTGATTGAGGCGAAGCTGAAGGCGTTGATCACTGATACCGGCGCGGACGAGCTGATCACCACCGGGCAGATCTACGACCACACCGCGCGGCTGCGCTCGTTCGAGATCGCGGCCGAGGTGCGGGACGGGCTGGCAAAGCAGCCGGCGGCGTGAGCCCTGCGCGCCGCGAGCGTCGCGGCGGCTTAAGGGACGGCGCAGGTGAAGTTCTCGGCCTGCTCGATGCTGCCTTGGCCGAGATAGCGCGCCTGGCGCGGATAGGGGCACAGCGGCCGGCTGCGCTCCGGCCAGGGCGTCTTCGCACCCGCACGAGCTTGGATGCGCTCAGGCGCGCGGCCCTGCTCGACCCAGTTCACCAGCGGGGTCAGCACGTCGAAGCTGTCGGTGGCAGGCCCTCCCGAACAATGGTTCATGCCGGGCACGAGAAAGAGGCGGGCGAAGTCGGCCGTTTCTTTTTCTCCGCCCACCGCATTCGTGAGGCGCTTGTACCAATCGAGCGTATCCAGCGCGGAGAACGTGGGATCGCTGACGCCGTGATAGAGCAGCAGCTTGCCGCGCCGCGCACGGAAACCCGAGAGATCGACCGCGTTCGCCGAGATCGTCTGCACGGAGCTTTCCGGCATCGCCGCGCTCGTGCCGAAGATTTTCGCGTGGGCTTCCGTCACATCCACGGAGCGATAGAAATCGTAGACGGCGTCCGCTTCGCTCGCCAAGGGCGCGTGGGGCGGGGTCATATAGAGATAGGCCAGCGTCGCGCCAAAGGAGACGTTGAAGGCGTTGACGCGGCTGTCGGGTGCGTTGCCGAGAATCCAGCGCCGCCATCCCTCCGTGGCGATGCCGTAATCATAGGGATAGGGCGCATAGATCCGGCGGCCCTGTGCCGTGGTCGGTCCCTCGAAATAGTTCTCGACCGCTGTGACCTGCGCGGCGGAGAGACAGCTCGCGGTCTTCTCGGCGGAACACTGCAGCGTGCGCGGCGAAAAACGACAGGCCGGCACATTGTCGATGATGCCGTCGGCAAGCCCGTCGGCTGCATCGCAGGACTGAACGATGGCCTTGGAGAGCAAGTCCATATCGGCCTGGGACAAGGCCTGCGCCAGGATGGGGCGGCCGTCCGGCGCCTTCGGTGCGATCGCCGCAAAGGCTTGCGTCACGGCGGCGCCCGAGAGCCCCTTCTCGGGCATTCGAAACGCCGGCGCACCGGCCGCCACGCCATCGAAATGGTCGGGGAAGCGCTGCGTGATCGCCATGCCGTGCCGTCCGCCATTGGAGCAGCCCAGGAAATAGGAGTATTTTGGCAAGCGGCCGTAGTAAGCCTGGATGAAGTGCTTCGCCCGCCGTGTCACGACATCGTCGGCGCGGTAGCCGAAATCGATCCGCGCCTGCGGATCGAGGCCGAAGCTGGCGCCGCCGAGAGGGCCCGGCGCGTTGCTGTGTCCGGCGTCGGTCGTAACCGTCGCGTAGCCCTGATTGAGCGCACTCGGCTGTCCGCCGCCGGGCTGTGCATCGCCGCTGCCGAGAAAACCGTCGGTGCCGCCCTGCCCCTGGAACACGAAGCGGCCGTTCCATGCGTCCGGCAATCGGAGATGCAGGCCGATCGCAAACTTCTGGCCGTCGGCGCCGGTTCGCTCGTCGAGATAAGCGATCACCTCGCAATGCGCGGCGAGGCCGCCGGCCGCTGGACGTGATTGCGCCTCGCTGACGCGCATCGTCGGACCGGACTCCTGGTGGAGCCGATCGCATGCGGTCACGGGCGGGATAGTGTCGGCGCCGGCCGATGCGGTTGCGGTGGCGGCAACGCTCGCGATGCAAGCAAGCGCGGCCTGCCAGACCGGACGACGCAGCCTACGTGCCGAGACGATCAACATGCGGCCCCCCGACCGTGAATGCTCCGGCTAGTCCGGAAAACCGAACAGCTTGGCCGGATTGTGGACGAGAATCTTTTCGAGCTCCGCCTGGTCCGGCGCGTACCGATACATCAGCTCGAGCAGATCGGCGTCGTTGGGCGGCTGCTTGACGGAGACCGGGTGCGGCCAGTCGCTGGCCCAGACGCAGCGGTCGACGGCGGCCTCGATATAGGCGCGCGCGATCGGGATCACGTCGTCATAGGGCGCGCCGGCCTTCGAGGTCTTCTCGCCGAGCGACAGCATCACCCAGAAATTGCCCTTGGCCAGCAGCTCGAGCATCTTGCGCAAATTCGGATCGTTCCTGCCGGCCTCGGGATCGGGGCGCGCCATGTGATCGATCAGCACGGGGACGTCGAGATTCTCGTACTTGGCGACGCTCGATATGATGCCGTCCTTCTCCGGCTGGATCTTGACGTACCAGCCGAGCTCACGAATGCGGGCGATGGCGCGGGCAAAATCGGCATCCGAGAGCACGGCGCCGAGCTCCTGGCGGAAGCTGAAGCGCGCGCCGCGCACGCCGGCGTCATGCAGCTTGGCGAGATAGGCGTCGTTCGCCTCCGCGAATACCAGTGCGTTGGCGCAGCCGCGATAGTTCGGGCCCATCGCGGCGAGGCCGTCAAGCACGACGGCATGGTCGGCGCCATAGGTCGTGGTCTGCACGATGATGCCGCGCTCGATGCCGAGCGCCTTGTGGACGCGCAGCGCGGCCTCCCAGGTCGCGGTCGGCATGCGGTAGGCCGCGCCGGGGCGCTCCGGATATTTGTCGATCGGACCCAGCACGTGAAACTGGCTGTCGACCGTCTTCGGCGGCGGCGCCTTGACCGGGCGGCGCGGATTGGGATCGAACGGCAGATAGGTCGGCATGCGCTAGAACTCCTTCAGTCGATCACGGCAGTGAAGTCGCACTGCACCAGCGCGCCGCCGTCCATATTGTCCATCGGCAGCGCATGGCGCGCCGGGCGCGAATGCTCGTCCGGAAACATCTTCAGCCATTCGACATTGACCGGGCCGCGCTGCGTGCGGTCCTTCAGCCATACCGTCATCTTGATGATGTCGTCGGTGGTGCCGCCGGCGGCTTCCACCGTCGCCTTCATGTGCGCGAACATGTTGGCGCATTGCGCATCGAGACTCTCCGGCATGACGCCGGCGTTATCGCGGCCGAGGATGACGCCCGACATCACGAGATTGCCGATGCGGCAGGCGTTCGGAATCGGATTGACGTGCTTGAAGCCGCCGATATGGATGCTCTTGCGCCGCGTGTGACCACTCATGGTGCGCTCCCTCTTTGTTATTGATTCAGACGAACTGGCACGACACCGAGCCGAAGGCGCCATAGTCGGCATGGAACGTGTCGCCGCGGCGGATGTCCACGGGGCGCGTGAACGAGCCCGCCAGCACGACTTCGCCGGCCTTCAGATGCTCGTCATGCGGCGCGAGGCGGTTGGCGAGCCAGGCGATGCCGTTGGCGGGGTGATTGAGCACGCCGGCCGCGAGCCCGGTCTCCTCGACCTCGCCGTTGCGGAACAAGAGCGCGCCGATCCAGCGCAAATCCGCATCGAGGGGACGAAACGGCCGGCCGCCGAGCACCAGCGCGGCATTGGCCGCATTGTCCGAGATCGTGTCCATCACTTTTCGCGTCTTGCCGGTCTCGGGGTCGACGCGGTGCATGCGCGTTTCCAGAATCTCCAGCGCCGGCGTCACGTAATCGGTGGCGTTGAGCACGTCGAAGATGGTGCAATCGGGCCCTTGCAGCGGCGCCCTCAGCACGAAGGCGAGCTCGACCTCGATCCGCGGCGCGTGGAATCGATCGAACGGAACAGGCGTGGCGTCGGCATAGAACATGTCGGCGAACAGCACGCCGTAATCGGGCTCGTTGATGCCGACCGCATTCTGCATCGCCTTCGAGGTCAGGCCGATCTTGTGGCCCTTGATGACACGGCCGCGGCCAAGCTGCAGCTTGGTCCAAGCGCGCTGAACGGCGTAGGCATCCTCGATGCTGAAATCGGGATATTCCTTCGTGAACATCGGAATCAGCGACTTGGTGCGCTCGGCTTCATCCAGGCGCGCGGCGAGGCGCTCGATCGTGGCGGCATCCAGCATGATCTATTGCTCCGCGGCCACGGTGTTCCGGAGCACGCCGACGCGGCTCGACTCGACCTCGACGACGTCGCCGACCTTCAGCCAGCGCGGCGGATCGAAGCGAACGCCCGCCCCCGTCGGCGTGCCCGTGACGATCATGTCGCCGGGCTTCAGCGTCGCGAAGGTCGAGAGATAGGAGATCAGATAATCGAACGGGAACATCAGCCGCTCGGTCGTGTCCTGCTGCCGCACCTCGCCGTTGACGCGCGTGACGATGTCGTGCGGGCCGCGCGGGTCGAGCTCGTCCGACGTGACGACCCACGGACCAATGCTGCCGGAGCGATCGAAATTCTTGCCTTGCGTGACGTTGAACTTGCCGTGACGCAGCCAGTCGCGAATGGTGCCCTCGTTGCACAACGTCATGCCGAAGATGTGCGACCAAGCTTTTTCGCGCGGAATGTGACGGCCGCCCTGCCCGATCACGATGACGAGCTCGCCCTCATAGTCGAGCTGCTCCGAAACCTTGGGCTTCTCGAGCGGCTGGCCGGAGCCTGTCATCGACGACATGCTGCGCACGAACAGGCTCGGATATTTGGGCAGGTCCGAATTGTCCTTGTACTCGGCATTGCGCTCGGCGTAGTTGACACCGATGCACCAGAGCTTTTCCGGCGCCAGCACCGGCGGCAGCAGGACGAGATCGTCGAGCGCATAGTCCGGCTTCGCGCCCGCGATGGCTTCCTGCGCGTCGGACAGCGCGTTGGCCGCGATCAGCGCCTTGACGTCGGAGAAGTCGCGGCCGATCCGCCTGGTCAGATCGATCACACCCTCAGCGACGGCCGCGCCGTAGCGCGGCTCTCCGTCCACGAGATAGCTTACCAGTCGCATGGTCGTTCTCCAATTTGTGTCGGGCAGCGCGGCGGGCGGCGCGCTCAGTCTTTCGATTTGGGCGTCTGAAATACGGTGTTCAGCGTCACGATCTCGCCGAGGCGGGCGTAACGGGGACCGCCGATGCGCGCGATCGGGTCGAGCGCCTTGGTCTCGACCTTGCCGTCGTTCACGAGGCCGTCGCGCAGATGGAACATCACGACCTCGCCGACGATCAGCCGGCTCTTGGCCTCGCCGAATTCGAGGCACTGCCGGAAGCGGCATTCCATCGCCACAGGCGCGGCGGCGAGCCGCGGCACCTTGATACGCTCGCTCGGAATGGTCTCCAGGCCAAGATGCTCGACCTCGCTGATTTCAGGCGGATGCTCGACCGATGAGTCGTGCACCGCCAACATCAGCGGGGTATCGGCGATGTGGATGACGTATTCCTCGGTATCGAGGATGTTGTGCGCGGTGTCCTTGTAGTCGGCGCCCTTGCGGCCGACGCTGATGGCCAGCATCGGCGGCTTCTGCGAGACGAAGGTGAAGGCGCTGAACGGCGCGAGGTTGAGCACGCCCTTGCTCGACAGGCTGGTGACCCAGGCGATCGGACGCGGCACCACGATGCCGGTCATCAGGCGGTAGATGCGCTCGGCGCCGAGTTCGGTCGGATCGATCCGCATCGATCAATCCGCCCTGATGTTGGCCTTGCGCACCACCGGAATCCACTTGGCGTCCTCGCGCTCGAGGTAGGCCTTGAACTCGTCCGGCGTCATCGGCGTGGCTTCGCCGCCGAGCTTTTCGAATTTGTCGACCACGGCAGGATCCTTCAGGATCGCAACCAGCGTCTCGTGCAGCTTGTCCATGATCGGCGCCGGCGTGCCGGCAGGCGCGAACAGGCCGGTGAAGGTCTGGCCGTCAAAATCCTTGTAGCCGAGCTCGGCGAAGGTCGGCACGTCGGGCAGCGACTTCAGCCGATGCGGGCTGGTCACGGCGAGCGCGCGGAACAGGCCGGCCTTGATGTGCTGGAGGCTGACCGTGAGCTGGTCGAATGCGAACTGCACCTGGCCGCCGAGCAGATCGTTGATCGCCGGCGCGTTGCCGCGGTAATGCGCGGTGACCCATTGCAGCTCGAGGTTCGACTGCATCAGCTCGCTGAGCAGATGGTTGGTGGTGCCGGGGCCGGGCGAGGCCATCGTCAGCTTGCCGGGCTCGCGCTTGGCGAGATCGAGGAATTCCTTCAGCGTCGTCGCCTGCACCGACGGATGCACCTCGAGCACCAGCGGCGTCATCGAGATGGTCGAGATCGGCATGAAGTCCTTTTTCCAGTTATAGGCTTCACGCTTGTTGATCTCGGTTGCGAACAGCACCGGACCGTTGGCACCGACGAACAGCGTGTAGCCGTCGGGCGCGGACTTCGCGAAGGCTTCGCCCGCGATCATGCCGCCGGCGCCGGCCTTGTTCTCGATGATGAAGGGCTGGCCGAGCTTTTCCTGCAGCTTGTCGGCGACGATGCGCGCGGCGCTGTCGACATTGCCGCCGGCCGGATAAGGCACGATCAGCTTGACGCTGCGGGCCGGCCATTGCTGGCCCGACGCGGGCCCTGCCAGCATCGCGGTGGCGGCAGCTATGGCAATCCAGATTAATCTCATGTTAACCTCCCGGCAGCGCTTCCAAATTCACGTCGAGTGCGGCGATGCGCGCGGCAGATCGACCGGGGCGCAATCTCCAGACGCGCGCTTGTCCTGTCGAGTGAATTGTGGCGTTCTTGTCCATATTATGGACAAGACGAAAATCGCCAGCAACGCGACATCACCCCGACAGGGCGCGCAGGCGATCCGGCGCGCGCTCGCAGTGCTGCGCATTCTTGCCGCAGGCCGCGAGGACGGTGTGCCATTGGCCGAAGTGATCCGGGCGACCGGCCTCACCCGTCCGACCGTGCACCGCATCGTCCACGTGCTGATCGAGGAAGGCATCGTCGAGCGGCACGAGCGGACCGGCCGCTACGCGATCGGCAACCAGGTGCCGGAGCTGGCGCTGGCACGGCCACGGCCGTCGCGGCTGCTGATCGCTGCCAATCCATCGCTGCAACGTGCCTCCACCGAAATCGGCGACACGATGTTCCTGACGGTGCGCACCGGCAACGACACGCTGTGCGTCGATCGCAGGATCGGAATCTATCCGATCCAGGTGCTGTCGATCGAGATCGGCGCGCGCCGCCCGCTCGGCGTCTCCAGTGCCGGCGTCGCCATCCTCGCGGCGATGCCGGCGCCGGAGGCGCGAAAGATCGTCGCAGCGAACGAGAAGCGGTTCGAGGCTTACAAGACCGATATGGCGACGGTCCTCGGCGAGGTCACCGCCGCGCGACGGCTGGGATATGGCCTGAGGGAGATCGGCCTCGTGCAGGGCACGAAATCGATCTCGACCTGGATCAAGACCCCGGACGGGCGACCGGCTGCAGCCATCACCGTCTCCGCGGTGCGAACGAGGCTCGGCCCCCGCCGCGAGCAGGAGGTCGCGGAGATCTTGTTACGGGAGGCGCGGAGTATCGAGCAAGCGATCGGGGGTTAGGCGCGGACGGTGCTAGTTCTTCGTCTCTCCCGCCTGCGGGAGAGGCCGACGCGCGAAGCGCGGCGGGTGAGGGCTCTCGCCACGCAGGGACATTCTCCGCAATCAGCAACAATCCCGACGCGGAGACACCCCCTCCCCAGCCCTCCCCCGCAAGCGGGAGAGGGAGCGCACCGTCATCGCGGCCATCAATGGGCTAACTTCGTGTGCATTTTTATGGCACAACGCCTCCTCCGCCGATCGACAACGAGGCCCCCGCATGCCCGCGCCGAAACCGCCCGCCTTCGAGACCCTGAGCCTGCATGCGGGCCAGCATCCGGATCCCGTGACCGGGGCCCGCGCGGTGCCGATCTACCAGACCACGTCGTACGTGTTCCAGGATTCCGATCACGCCGCCGCACTGTTCAATCTGGAGCGCGCCGGCCACATCTATACGCGCATCTCCAACCCGACCACCGGCGTGCTGGAGGAGCGGCTCGCGGCGCTGGAGGGCGGCGTCGGAGCGATCTGCACCGCGAGCGGCATGGCCGCGCTGCATCTGGCCATCGCGACGCTGCTCAATGCCAGCGACCACATCGTGGCGTCGAGCTCGCTCTATGGCGGCACCATCAACCTGCTGGCGCACACGCTGCCGCGCTTCGGCATCACCACCACTTTCGTGAAGCCGCGCGATCTCGATGCGTTCCGCGCGGCGATCAAGCCGAACACCAAGCTCGTGATCGGCGAGACCATCGGCAATCCCGGGCTGGAAGTGCTCGACATTCCCAAGGTCGCTCAGATCGCACATGACGCAAAGATTCCACTGCTGATCGACAACACCTTTGCCACGCCCTATCTCAGCCGCCCGATCGAGCTGGGCGCGGACATCGTCATGCATTCGGCGACCAAATGGATCGGCGGCCACGGCATCGCGATCGGCGGCGCGATCATTGACGGCGGCCGCTTCGACTGGCGCGCTTCGGGCAAGTTCGGCGTGCTGACCGAGCCCTATGGCGGCTATCACGGCATCGTCTTCGACGAGCAGTTCGGCACTGCCGCCTTCATCATGCGCGCGCGGACCGAGGGCTTGCGCGATTTCGGCGCCTGCCTGTCGCCGACCAACGCGTTCCAGCTGTTGCAGGGCGTCGAAACACTCGGCGTGCGCATGGACCGCCACATGCAGAACACGCATCTCGTGCTGGAAGCCCTGAAGTCCAACAAGGCCGTCGACTGGGTGCTGCATCCCTCGCTGGAGACGCACACGGACTATCAGCTCGCCAAGCAGCTCCTGCCGCGCGGCGCCGGCTCGATCATCTCCTTCGGCATCAAGGGCGGCCGCCCTGCGGGCCGCAAGTTCATCGAATCGCTGCGCATGATCAGTCATCTCGCCAATGTCGGCGATGCCAAGACGCTGGTCATTCATCCCGCCTCGACCACGCATCAGCAGATGGATGCCGAGCAGCTCAAGGCGGCCGGCATCGGCGAGGAGCTGGTGCGGCTGTCGGTCGGCATTGAGGCCGCCAGCGACATCATCGACGATCTCGCGCAGGCGCTGCGCATCTCGCAGAAGGTCTGACACCATGAAGCTCTCCGTCAACGGCGCTGATGTGTTCGTCGCAACCGGCGGCCGCGACTTCGACAAGTCCCTGCCCGCGGTCGTCTTCCTCCACGGCGCCGGCTTCGACCATTCGACCTGGGCGCTGCATACGCGCTGGTTCGCCCATCACGGTTTTGGCGTGCTGGCGCCGGATCTTCCCGCTCACGGCCGCTCCAGCGGACCTTCGCTCGGCAGCATCGCCGAGATGGCCGACTGGACCGCGGCACTGCTCGATGCGGCAGGCGCCGCGAAGGCGCATCTGATCGGCCATTCCATGGGATCGCTGATCTCGCTGGAGACGGCGGCGCGTCACCCCGACAAGGTTTCCGCGCTGAGCCTGATCGGCACCGCCGCGACCATGACGGTCGGCCCGGATCTGCTGAAGGCCGCCGAGGCCAACTCGCAGGATGCCAACGACATGGTCTCGATCTGGGGCCTCGGCTTCAACGCCGAGCTTGGCGGCAGCCTCGCGCCGGGCCTGTGGATGCATGGCGGGGCGCAGGCGGTGCTGAAGTCTTGCGAGCCCGGCGTGCTGTTCAGGGATCTGTCGGCCTGCAATGCCTACGCGAATGCGCTGACCGCCGCAGCGAGCGTGAAGGTGCCGACGACATTAATTCTCGGCGAACGGGACATAATGACCCCGGCGAAGGCGGGCAAGGCTCTTGCAGCCGCCATCCCGCATGCAAAGACCGTCATGGTGCCGGGCGCCGGGCATATGATCATGGCAGAGCGGCCTGACGAATTGCTTGCGGCCTTGCGGAACTGAGAAGGATCAATCGATCATTCTGCGCGTTGCGGTGAGACATCCCTGTACATCTTGAGGGAACTCACCCATGCCAAGACAAGAAGTGATCCGCAAAGCGAAGCAGGACAAGCGCGCGGGCAAATCGGCAAGCACGCAGGCAGGCGAATTCGTCAAGGACGAGATCGACAGGATCCGGAAAGGCAAGCACGGCGCACGGTCGACCAAGCAGGCCATTGCGATCGGCCTGTCCGAGGCG
Source organism: Bradyrhizobium sp. Rc3b (assembly GCF_900114915.1). Classification (GTDB taxonomy): domain Bacteria; phylum Pseudomonadota; class Alphaproteobacteria; order Rhizobiales; family Xanthobacteraceae; genus Bradyrhizobium. The sequence continues at coordinate 1,303 of NZ_FOUS01000004.1, read as the reverse complement.
CGCCGCGCCGGCGTCGATCTGCCGCCGCCGCGCAAAGGACGAACCAAGAAATCGACACGCCGCAGCGCCAAATATGCTTACGAGGTCGGCCAAGGCAAACGCACGCCGAAGCGCCGGCCGAAAGTGTCGCGCGCGGTCGAGAACGTTTTGAAGAAAGAGCCGCGCTCGACCGCATCGCGCAGCGCGCTGTCGAAGCAGGGCAAGCGCGCCGCGAGCGGACGAACCGCGGCGTCGCGTTCGGCTGCCGCACGGAAGGCGAGCCAGACCAAGGGCGCCAAGACCCGCTCCGCTGCCGCGAAGAAAGCGGCCCGCACCAGGGCACGCCGCCTGAGCTGATCAGCTCAGGCGCCGCCCCCGCTCCGAGAGCACCGCGCGCGCCGCGCGCTCGGCTTCGCGCGCCGAGCGGAACTGACGCCCTTCGAGACTGTCGAACAGGCGCTCAGAGGAAAAGAAGCGGAAGCCGCGGGCATCGCGGGTGACGATGCCGGCGGCACGGTCGTGGATCTCGATGATATAGGCGTTGGACTGGGTGTGGGACATGACTGCTCGTTCGCCGGAATTCCGGCGCTCCTGTCTGGCAATTGCGATGTGGATGTTGCTAGGACGCGGTCAGCAACAACAACAGGCACCCGTCGCCGCCGAGAAACAGCGCGGCGTCATGCACGCATGCATGTCATTAGAATTGCGCTGGCGATCGGTTCTCATCGTGCGGCTTTGACTCGAGGAGCAGTTTCGATGTTGCGAATATCGAGCGATTGCCGCGATTGGTCAATGAAATGGCTATCCATATTTGCCGTGAGCGCGCTGAAGCGCTTCTCCCGCGGTGAGCAGTGGCAGCCGGATTTACCTCGCGCGGCTTCGCTCCTCTTCCTTCTCCCCTTGTGGGCCTGTTGCGTTATCGGCTTTTGAGGTTGAGGACAGCAGGAGAAGGGCCGTGGTTACGGCAATTGCTAGCCAAGTCTGTAGTGGTCGCCCTCGGCGGGCGGTTCAGGCCGCGATCGTGGCCCACCGCCTCATGTTGAAGGCGATCGAGGCGAGCAGGACCTGCCCGCTTGCCTTCATCAGACCAACGTAGCGGATGCAGGTCAGTCGCATGCGGCGTTTGAGAGTGGCGAAGGTGGTCTCGACCTGGGCTCGCCGGCGTGCGATGAGGCGGTTGTAGCGTTTGAGCCTTGGCGGCAGTTCCGGATGATGTCTGTTGGGACGGAACGCGATGCGGGGCTTTTTGCCTTCCGCTTTCAACCGGGCTCGTCTGGCATGGGTGTCGTAGGCCGCATCGGCCCACACCGCGGCTTCGTCGCCG
>NZ_FOUS01000033.1 GCF_900114915.1 Bradyrhizobium sp. Rc3b | reverse complement strand
CAGGTGTAGCCAGGACATCCCGGCCTTCCCTGCGCAGTGGTTTTACGGCTTATGTCGTGCTCTCCCCGGGGAGCGTTGCACTATTGCCCCCGTCGCCTTGCGGATGGCTGAGGGATGCGTCCGGTTGGACGACACCCATCACCGCAACACTTGACGCACAGACCCCGGGCGTCAGGACCACACGATTTTGCCGTACGCCGATCACACCGGTCGTGTGCGCGAGGTCTTCGCTCACGGTTACCCGCCCTGCGAAGCTGTTCGCGCCGATGTCACCTGCGTCCACCGCCACCCGGCCCGCGTTCGTGACGATCGCGATACGCCCCTCTTCCTTGGGCCGGGTTGTCGCGACACATACGTCATTTCCGAATTTCGGTAAAGTGGAATATTTTCGACGGCGCGGATTGACCGACCAATTGGGTGTTTTGCCCGTCGGGCAACGCAAGGGATTGTAGAAACGCAAGGGATTGTAGACGAGTAGGTGGGTTAGCCCCGGGCTGCGCGTAGCGCAGTCCCCAAATGTAACCCACCTCTCTGCCGCCGCGGATATTAAAGTGGTGGGTTACGCCGAGCGGTCAGCGCTTCGCGCAGTCCGCACGGCTAACCCACCCTACGAGACCGGGCTATGACGATCCTTAATGCCTCACCACCAGCACCGAGCACTTCGCGTAGCGCACCACGTGTCCAGCGTTGGAGCCGAGGAAATAGGTGCGCATCGCCGGCCGGTGCGAGGTCATCACGATCAGATCGGCCTTCATGTGCACGGCTTCTTCGAGGATCTCGTGATAGATGCCGCCCTGGCGTACCACGCTGGAGATGCGGGAAGCCTCGATGCCGGATTCGCGCGCGACGATGGCGAGGGCTTCTTCCGAGGTCTGGCGCTGCTGCTCGTCGAAGTCGGCCGGCACGTATTCGGCCAGCATCACCGGCGTCATCGGCAGCACGTTGAGCAGGCGCACCTGGCCGCTCCAGGTCTGCGACAGCGTTGCCGCGGTCGCGATCGCCGGCTTGGCGAGGTCGGTGTCGGCGAGGTCGATGGGCACGAGGATGGACTTGAACATCTGCGCCTCCAAATCTTCCAGTCAGCACGTTTTCCCGGCCGTCGCGATCATCCCGATCGAAGCAGCTTGGGGCTGGTGAAAAGCACCAGCTTGCCGCGGCGGTAGGCCACGTCACCCCAATCCTTGACGTCAAAGTCAAAGATCGCAAGTCCCGCGGTGGGCAGATTGTGGCTGAGCGCCCTGGCGCCATCATGATCGCCGCCGCCCATCAGCATCAAGGCGGCCTCGTGCATGCCGGGATTGTGGGCGACCAGCAGCAATTGCTTCGGGTTGGCCGGGGCGGTTGCGGTGCGAATGGAGTCCAGGATCTGCGCGGGATCGGCGCCGTAGAGTTCCGGCAGGATCTCGACCTGCGGCGTCGGGACGCGGTGCTTCATCGCCTCCCAGGCGATGTCCCAGGTCTGCCGGGCCCGGACGGCGTGCGACACCAGCACGGTCTCGGGGAAGGGCGGATGGGCGGCGATCCAATCGCCCATCCGGGCGGCATCCTTGTGGCCGCGATCGTCGAGCCGTCGGTCCTGGTCACGGCCGCTCGGCGCGTCGGTCTCGGTCTTGGCGTGACGCAGCAGCATCAAACGGCGCATGGCATTCTCGAATCGTTACGGTCGCGGATAATGTACAGACGCGGGCGGGGACAAGGTGACAAGCGCCTGGCAGGTGTAAAGCGCGATGAGACTAGAACGAATCGTCATCGTGCTTAAGGTTGTTATTTCGAGCATGATCTGTTCGGAAAACCGCTGCACAGTTTTCCGGATCATGCTCTAAGAAAACGACATGAGCGAGACTTTCACAAGCGTGTCCCAGGAAGAAGTCGGCTTTCGCGACCGTGTGCGGCTGTCGTTCGATCTCGACGCCGACATCTGCGTCATCGGTGCCGGGCTTGCCGGGCTCTCCATCGCGCTGGAGGCAGCCCGGCTCGGGGCCAGTGTCGCGGTGCTCGAGGGCCGTCATATCGGCTGGAACGCCTCCGGCAACCAGCTCGGCACCGTGATGCCGGGCTTTGCGCTGCCGCTCACCGACCTGATCGAGCGCATCGGCTTTGAGGACGCGCGTGAATTGTGGACGCTGTCGAAGGAGGGGGCCGAGTTCGTCCGGGCCAACGCCACGGAAGAGAACATGCCGGGGATTGCCCCGAGCAACGGCGTGCTCGAGGTCTCCAACGTCGATGCCGGCGACCGTCTGATTAGCCGGTTGCAGATGCTGAACGAGGATTTCGACACCGAGGCCGAGGGCTGGCAGGTCGATCGCGTCCGCGAGGTGCTCAAGACCGATCGCTATTTCCACGGCGTGTATTATCCCAAAGCATTCCAGGTCGACGGCCGCAAATATGTGCACGGCCTTGCGGCGCTGGCGCGGCGGGCCGGCGCCCGCATCTTCGAGGACACGCCGGTCGTCAGCATCGATCATTCCGGCATCCGCAAGCGCATCGTCACGCCGTCGGCGCGGCTGCGCGCCACCCACATCGTGCTCGCGGGCAACATCCATCTCGGCGCGCCCCTGCGGCGGCTGTCAGAGACGCTGCTGCCGGTCTGGCGCTACGCCGGCATCACCGCGCCGCTCGGCGAGCGCGTGCACGAGGTCATCGCCTTCAAGGGAGCGGTGATGGATTCCGACGGGGTCGACCATTTCTGCATCGTCGATGGCGACCGGCTGATGTGGGAGAGCCCGGAGACCACCTGGGCCGCGCGTCCGCAGCGCTTTGCAGGCAGCGTCAGGCGGCGGATCCGCACGATCTTTCCGGAGCTCGGCAATGTCGAGATCAGCGAAATGTTCGGCGGCGCCACCGGCCAGACCGTGCACGGCATGCCGCAGATCGGCCAGTTGCGCAAAGGCCTCTGGGTGGCGAGCGGGTTCGGCCGCCAGGGCATGAACATTTCGGCCATGGCCGGGCAGATGATCGCGCGCAGCATCCTGTGGGGCGACGAGCGCTGGAAGCTGTTCTCGCCGTTCGAGCTGGTCTGGGCGGGCGGCGCCACGGGGCGGGTCGCGGGCCAGCTGGTCGGGATCTGGGGCAGGGCGAGTTCTGCCGCCGCGGGCTCGCTCGCCCGCTACCGCGAACGCGCCAGGGTCAAGGACAGGGAGCGCGAGGCGCGCCTTGCCGAAGCCAACCGGGCCGCCGGCACCGGTCCGCGCCGTCCAGCGCCCGGCGTCAGGCCGCGACCGGCCCCGCCGCCGAAACGCGCGGTCCGGGAGGCAGAGCGTGCCGTGGAACCGGCCTCGCATGATGGCGCCGCCTCCCAATAATTTGAGAGAAATTCCGCCCGGCCGTGTAACTTCGGCCGACAGAAGCCCGTATCTCAGGGCGTGGATTGCCCGCGCACGGAGAATGAGATGTTTGATCGCCGCATCCTGTTGACGACTGCCGCCGGCCTGTTCGGCCTCGGGGCCTTCCGCTGGCTGAGAGGAACGCCCGCCGAGGCTGGCGAGAAAGCCGTGGAAAAGTTCGAGATCACGAAGACGGAGGCTGAATGGCGCGCCCAGCTCACGCCGCAGCAATATGAGATCCTGCGCAACCATGGCACCGAGCGGCCCGGCTCGAGCCCGCTGCTGAAAGAGCACCGCAAAGGCATCTTCGCCTGCGCCGGCTGCGACCTGCCGCTGTTCGCCTCCGAGACCAAGTTCGAGAGCGGCACCGGTTGGCCGAGCTTCTACCAGCCGATCGAGGGCAATGTCGGCAAGACCGAGGACCGCGCCTACGGCATGGTGCGCACCGAGGTGCATTGCCGGCGCTGCGGCGGCCATCTCGGCCACGTCTTCGACGACGGTCCGAAGCCGACCGGATTGCGCTATTGCATCGACGGTTTCGGGCTGGTGTTCCATCCGGCGGCGGCCTCGGCGACGTAGGTTTCGCGGGGATCATTCCGGAGCGATGCGTGAGCATCGCGTCCGGAATCTCGAGGTTCTCAGGTGCGCAATGCGCACCAGGGCTCGATGCTTCGCATCGCCCCGGAACGACGATGTGTCCCGGCAATTGTTGCCGGTCCCGGCAAATGTGCCCCGGTCGTCAGGCCGGGGCTTTTTCATTAAGTCATTGATTTCCTGAGAATACCTGCATTGGCACAGCCCTTGCGACTGTCTCCTCCGACTGCGGCCATGTCGACCCGCCGCCGAGATCGGATTTGGAGACAAAGTTATGGGTATCTTCGATGCAATGAACACCTCGGTGGGTGGCCTGCAGGCGCAGTCCTACGCGCTGCAGAACATCTCCGGCAACATCGCGAACTCATCCACCACCGGTTACAAGGGCATCGGCACCAGCTTCGTCGATCTCATCCCCGACTCCTCGGTCCCGAGCAAGCAGGTCGCGGGCGGCGTGACGGCCAACGCCAAGGCTACCATCACCACGCAGGGCACGATCTCGGGCTCCACCGTCGCCACCAACATGGCGATCACCGGCGACGGCTTCTTCTCGATCCAGAAGGCGAGCGGCGTCGTCGACAACGTGCCTGTCTTCACCGGCGTCACCTACTACACGCGGCGCGGCGACTTCCAGCTCAATGCCAACGGAAATCTGGTCAACGGCGCCGGTTATTACCTGATGGGCGTCACCGTCGATCCGAAGACCGGTAACCCGACCGGCAGCGTGGCCAACGTGCTGCAATTCCAGAACAACTTCATTCCGGCGCAGGCGACCACCTCGATCCAGTACGCTGCGAACCTGCCGACCCAGCCGAACACGGTGGCGAAAACGACCGCGTCGAGCGGCACGCTGCTGGCGGCGGGCGGCCTGAACCCGTCCGATTTCGCCGCCAACCCGCTGCCGGTCGGCACACCTCCCGCGCCCTACGCCAACGCAATGGTGTCCGGCGCGGCTGCAACCGGCAACATCCGTTCGGCCTATTCGTCGACGACGGGCACGGGCACGGTCGCACTCCAGAACAATTCGGCGGCGGTGGCCTCGACCACCACATCGCTCGACAACACGGTCGGCACGCATCTCGCCTCCAGCATCCTCACCGCCTTGAGCGGCCAGACCCTGACCATCAATGGCAACACCATCACGTTCAACGGCGGCACGACGGTCTCGACCGTCGGCAACAACACCACCATCGGTCTCGGCGCGGGCACGACGGCGACGGTCGCGGACATCCTGAACGGAATCCAGACCGCGGGCGGCGCCGGCGTCACGGCCTCGCTCTCCGCGAGCGGCAACATCGTGATCTCCACCGGCACCGGCACCGATGTGGCGGTCGGCAGCGGCACCGCCGCCACCGCGCTCGGCATCAGCAGCGTGACCCGCGGCGGCAACGTACTGTCCTCACCCGCGATCTCGGGGGCAACGGTGCTGAGCGGCAGCGCAACCGCCGGTGGCGCCCAGGTGCTCTCGTCCGGCTTCGCCGCCGGCGATACCATCACCGTCAACGGCCAGACACTGACCTTCGTCTCGCCGCCTACGGTTCCCAGCGCCAGTCAGATCCTCACCACCGACAACGTCACGACTCTGCTCGGCAAGATCGATGCGCTCTCCGGCGCCTCCGGATCGACGGTCAGCAGCGGCGGCGTCATCACACTGAACACCGGCACCGTTTCCAACCTCTCGGTGTCCAGCTCCAACAGCGCTGCCTTCTCGGCGCTCGGCTTCACCTCGACCATCACCAAGAACCGCGACGGCGGCGGCACCGCCGGCACCGGTGGCGTGATCGGCAACGACATCGCGACCTTCACCAAGGAATCGATCAGCGGCGGCGCGGTGACCGCCTACAACGCCGCCGGCACGCCGGTGAACCTGCAATTGCGTTGGGCCAAGACCGACAGCGCTTCGCTGGGCGCGGGTCATTCGGATAGCTGGAACCTGTTCTACCAGACCGACCCGAACGCGACCGGCACGACTGTCGGCTGGGTCAATACCGGCCAGACTTTCACCTTTGCCAGCGACGGCTCGCTGACCTCGCCGAGCGGCTCGGGCATCACCATCAACAATGTCAGCGTCAGCGGTCAGTCGCTCGGCTCGGTCGCCTTCAACATCTCCTCGGGCGGACTGACGCAATATGCCAGCACCAGCGGCGCGGTGACCATCAACACCATCACGCAGAACGGCTATGCCGCCGGTCAGCTTCGCTCGGTTGCCGTCAACAACAACGGCATCGTGGTCGGCACCTTCTCCAACGGCCAGAACCTCAACCTCGCTCAGGTTCAGCTGTCGCACTTCAACGGCACCAACTATCTGAAGGCGATGGATGGCGGCGCCTATGCCGCGACCGAGCAGTCGGGTGACGCGATCGACGGTGCTTCAGGCACCATCAGCGGCTCCTCGCTGGAGGGATCCAACACCGACATCGCCGACGAATTCACCAAGCTGATCGTGACCCAGCAGGCCTATTCGGCCAACACCAAGGTGATCACGACCGCGAATTCGATGGTGCAGGACCTCTTGAACGTGTTGCGCTGATCGGCGCGTAACGTAACCAAAGGCGGCAAGTAACATGGGTTTGAGTTCAGCCCTCGCCAGTGCGATGAGCGGTCTGCGTGCCAACCAGGCCGCGCTCTCGATCGTCTCCTCGAACGTCGCCAATGCGCAGACGCCGGGTTACGTCGTCCAGACCCCGAACCAGATCGAGGTCACCACCGGCGATTTCGGCTCGACGGCGATGACGACCGGCGTCAGCCGGGAGCTCGACACCTATGTGCTGAATCAGCTGCGCACCGAGACCGGCGGCAGCGGCTACGCCGATCAGATGGCCAACATCCTGAAGCAGCTTCAGAATGTCTATGGCACGCCCGGCAACAGCGGCACGCTCGAAACCGCGCTGAACAAGTTCACCACGGCGCTGCAAGCGCTGTCGACCAGCTCGGGCGCCTCATCGGCGCAAACCGTTGCGCTCGGCGCGGCGCAGGCGCTGGCCACGCAGCTCAACGTCACCACCAAGGGCATCCAGTCGCTGCGCTCCAACGTCGAGCAGGATCTCGGCAATTCGGCGCAAGCGGCCAACGTCGCTATGCAGCAGATCGCCGACATCAACACCAAGCTGCAGGGCCTGTCGGCCAACGACCCCTCGGCCGCGACGCTGATGGACCAGCGCGACCAGGCCATCAACACGCTGTCGAAATATGTCGACGTGCGCGTCACCACCGACGGTTCGAACCAGGCCAACATCTACACCACGACGGGCATCCAGCTCGTCGGCGCCGGGCTCGCCTCGCAATTCACCTTTGCTTCCGCCGGCGCGCTGTCGGCGACCTCGCTCTACAACATCGATCCGGCCAAGTCCGGCGTCGGCGCGCTCAACATCGTGCTGCCGAACGGCTCGAAGGTCGACGTCGTCGCCAACAACGTGGTCTCCTCGGGCCAGATCGCGGCCGATCTGAAGCTGCGCGACGAGACGCTGGTGCAGGCGCAGAACCAGATCGACCAGCTCGCCGCCACGATGTCGAGCGCGCTGTCGGACAAGACCACCGCCGGCACCACGGTGTCGGGCCCGCCGGCCGGCTTCGACATCGACCTTGCCGGTGCGCTGCCGGGCAACACCGCCACCTTCACCTACACCGACACGGCGACCAACACGAAGCGCCAGGTCACCCTTGTCAACGTCACCGACCCGGCGGCGCTGCCACTGCAGAACGCGACCAACGCCAACCCGATGCAGATCGGCGTGAACTTCTCCGGCGGCATGGGCGCGATCGCTTCGGCACTCAACACGGCGCTCTCCACCTCGCATTTGACGTTCTCCGCCGCGCCGTCGCCGGCGACCGCCACGACGCTGCGGATCACGGACGACAACAGCGGCCTCGCCAAGGTCAACTCGTCCTCGATCACCAAGACGGTCTCGTCGCTGACCTCGGGCAATCCGCAACTGCCGCTGTTCACCGACGGCGGACAGGCGCTCTACACCGGCGCGATCACCGCCTCGGGCTCGCAGATGACCGGCCTTGCCGGACGCATCGCCGTGAACACGCAGCTGGTCTCCGACCCGACCCGGATGTCGGTGTACAACACCTCGCCGGTGACGCCTTCGGGTGACACCGCGCGTTCGGACTATCTCTACTCGCAGCTCACCTCGGCGGTGTTCTCCTATTCGCCAGCGAGCGGTCTCGGCTCGGCGAGCCAGCCCTTCACCGGCAGCGTTTCGAATTATCTGCAGCAGTTCCTGAGCGTCCAGGCCAATTCCGCGACCCAGGCCACCCAGCTGCAGCAGGGCCAGAGCGTCGTGGTCTCGACGCTCCAGGCCAAGTTCGACTCGACCTCCAAGGTCAATCTGGACTCGGAGATGTCGAACCTGATCCAGCTCCAGAATGCCTATGCCGCCAACGCCCACGTCATGTCGGTGGTGCAGAGCATGATGAATACGTTGCTCCAGGCTCAAGTGTAACAAGTAACAGGGCTCTGAAACATGTCGATCAGCAGCATCAACTACTCTTCGTCGATTCTCGGCTCGCAGATCCGCAACATCAATCAGCAGCTCACCGACCTGTCGACGCAGCTCTCGACCGGCAAGCTGTCGCAGAACTATTCCGGGATGGGCACCAACGAGGGCTTTGCGATTGCCGGGCGCGCGCAGCTCTCCAACATCGCCGCCTATACCGACACGATCACCAACGTCAATGTCAGCATCAACCTCGCCAACACCGCGTTGCAGTCGCTGACCAAGATCCGCAGCACGGTGCAGACCGGCGCGGCCAACACCGCGCAGGATCTCAACGTCAACGGCCAGACCATCGCGCAGAACACCGCCGCCGCCCAGTTCGGCTCGATGGTCGGCGTGCTCAACACGCAGACGGGCAACCGCTATCTGTTTTCCGGAGCCGCCGTCAACACGCAGTCGGTTGCGGATGCCGGCGACATCATCAACGGCACCACGACGCAGGCGGGGTTCAAGACCGTGATGGCGGAGCGTCAGGCCGCCGACCTCGGCGCCAACGGCATGGGCCGCCTGGTGCAGACGCAGCCGACGCCGAGCTCGATCCAGGTGTCGGAAGACGCCGCCGGATCGCCGTTCGGGCTGAAGCTCAAGGCGGTATCCTCGACCCTGACGGGCGCGACCATCACCGGCCCGAGTGGCTCGCCGGTGTCGTTCTCGGTCGATCTCAACGGCGTCAACCCGAACAATGGCGACAAGCTGAGCGTGCAGTTCACGCTGCCGGACGGCTCGACCGAGCAGATCGATCTGACCGCGTCGACGGCGACGCCAACGCCGCTCGGCAGCTTCGCGATCGACGCCAGCACCCCCGTCAACCCGACTAACACCGCGAACAACCTCAACGCCGCGCTGAACACCGCGATCACGAAGCTCGCCAACACCTCGCTGGTGGCGGCATCCGCGATCGTCGCCGGCGACAATTTCTTCAACACCGCAAGCTCGGCGATCGGCACGCCCGTCAACAACCAGGCGGCGCCGCCGGCGCCCGTGACCGGCGCGACCGCGCTGTCCGGGGCGAGCCCCTCGGATTCGATCTCGCCGGGCTTCGTCGCCGGCGACACCATCACCGTCAACGGCACCACGCTGACCTTCGTCAGTTCGGGCGCGACCGGCAACCAGCTCAACGTCACCGACAGCATCCAGAATCTGCTCGGCAAGATCGACCAGATCACGGGGACGTCGAAGCCCTCGACGGTCCATGGCGGTTCGATCACGATCAACACCGACGATGCGGCGAGCCTGAACATCACGAGCTCGAATACCGGCGCGCTGGGCTCGCTCGGTTTCAGCGCGACGCCGGTGACCGCCACCCAGCCGCCGCTGCGGGTCGGATCCTCGCCCGCGAGCTCGGCGACGACGCTGGTCAACGGCTCGGCCACCACCGTGGAATGGTATCTTGGCAATGACGGGCCCGGCTCGGCGCGCTCGACCGCGATGGCGCGGGTCGACGATTCCGTCACGGTGCAGTACGGCGCCCAGGCTAACGAGGACGCGATCCGCCGGCAGTTGCAGGCGATCGCGGTGTTCGGGACCTTCTCGACCTCGCCGACCGGGCAGTATTCGGGCGGGCAGGTCGCTGCGCTGAGCCTGCGCACGACCCAGGCGCTGACCCAGCAGCCCGGCCAGCAGCGCATCGAGGACATCCAGACCGACATCGCGATGGCCCAGAACACGATGAAGGACGCGAGCACGCGCCAGACCCAGGCCAAGGCGCAGCTCCAGACCATCATCGACCAGGCGGAATCGGCCTCGCCCGACGAGGTCGCGAGCCAGCTGCTGGCGCTGCAGAACGCGCTTCAGGCGTCCTACCAGGTGACCTCGAACCTGGCGCAGCTCTCGCTCGTCAAGTTCCTGTAAGGATGCGTTAAGGCGCCGTTAACCATGCCTCTTTACCTCTTGGTGAGGATTGGAGCGGGGCGGAGCTGCCGATGTCGGACAGGATGCAACTGGTGGTGGCTACGCCGTGCTTCGGCGGGCAGGTGTCGAGCATCTATGCGAGCTCGATCTTCGCGCTGCAGCGCGCCGTGCACGGCATGTCCAATCTCGAGCTCAAGGTGCTGCTGCGCGACGGCGATGCGCTGATCACCCGCGCGCGGGCCAATCTGGTCGCGATGTTCCTGGACGATCCCAGGGCGACGCATTTCCTGTTCATCGACGCCGATATCGGCTTCAAGCCGGAGCAGGTGTTTCGGCTGATCGAATGCGGCGCGGATGTCGTCGCCGGCTGCTATCCGATCAAGCGGATCAATTGGGACAAGGCCGCGCGGGCGATCCAGTCGGGCCGCACCGACGTGCCGGCCGCCTCGCTCGACTACGTGCTCGAGATCGAGGATCCCGACCGCATCGTCGTGGTCAACGGTTTCACCCGGGTGCGCTATGCCGGCACCGGCTTCCTGATGATCCGGCGCCAGGCGCTGGAGGCGATGTGCCGTCATCCGGACTATGCGGCGTTGCAGTTCTTCCGTGAGCATTCGCACGACACGCTGGCGGCAAGCCAGAACCGGTTTGCGCTGTTCGAATGCATGATCGATCCGGCGACCGGCACGTATCTGTCCGAGGACTTCGCTTTCTGCAAGCGCTGGACCGATATCGGCGGCGAGATCTGGGCCGACATCCAGAGCTCGCTCGATCACGTCGGGCCGTCGGTGTTCCACGGCGATATCGCCTCGCAATTCGCGCCGGCGGCTGCGGCCGATGCGGCGTGAGCGTTCCGGGATGAGCGCCGGCGCATCCCGTCCGTCAGGTCAGGAGCGCGCCCCCGACGGCGGCTCGCGTTATCGCCTGCGCGATCTCTTCACGCCATTGGACACGCTGCTGGTCTCCGGCGGCGATCCGCGGCTGGCGCTCGACGCCAGGGATCGCGTCAACGGCTATGGCTGCGCGGCTTCGCCGGAGCCGGAGATCTGGAATTTCGCCTCCTCGACCGCATCGACGATCTCGCAAGTGGCTTACGACCGTGCCGCGCTGGCGCGCGAAGAGCTGATGCACAAGTGCCTGTTCGACGAGGTCGAGATCGCCTTCGATGCGCGCTGCGAGGACATGCGGGACGAGCTGCGCGGCCATCTCCAGCTCTCACCGCGCGTCGACGTCGTGTTCTCGCCCTCCGGCACCGACTCCCAGCTCCACGCCCTGTTCCTGGCGCGCGCGGTGCTCGGGGCGCCGCCGGTGACGATCGTGATAGGCGCCGACCAGACCGGAAGCGGGACGACCCACACCGCCCGCGGGCACCATTTCAGCTCCATGACGGCGAGCGGCCTTGCGGTTCGCAAGGATGGTGCGGTTGCCGGGCTCGCCGGCGCCAGTCTCGCATTGCCGCTGCTCGCGACTGCGCCCGGGATTGCGATGCGCGCGGACACGGATGCCGCGGTGCTGCGTGCGGTTGAGGCCACGATCGCGCAAGGCGCGCCGGTGCTGCTCCAGATCATGGATGCATCCAAGCTCGGCTGGCGCGCACCGAGCGTGGCCTGTCTCGACGAGATCGCGCGGCGCTGGCCGCGCAAGGTCCAGATCGTCGTCGACGCCTGCCAGGCCCGGTTCGGTCGCCGCCGGCTGCGCTCCTATCTCGACCGCGGCTATATGGTGCTGATGACAGGCTCCAAATTCTTCGGTGGGCCGGCCTTCAGCGGCGCGGTGCTGGTGCCGAAGGGCCTCTCGCGGTCGCTCGACCGGGTCGAGGGGATCGCGCCTGGTATCTTCGACTATGCCGGCCGTTGCGATTGGCCGGTGGCTTGGACGGCGCTGCGTTCGCGCTTCGAGCGCCGTCCGAACTTCGGTCAATGGCTGCGCTGGGAAGCGGCGCTGGCCGAGATCGGCCGCTACTACACGGTGCCCGGGGCTTTCCGCGCGGAGATACTCGCCGAGCTCGCCGCCGGCATCGACAGCATGATCGCGCTGTCGCCGTCGCTTCGCCCCGTTCCATCCGCGATCGGGACTGCCGGCGCGGATGATGAGGAATTTGCACAAACCACGATCTTTCCGTTCATCCTGCTGCGCGACGGCAAGCCGGTCTCGATCGCCGAGACCGCCGCCGTTCATCGGGCATTGGCGCGCGACATGAACGAGGCGATCGGCGGCAGTGCGGCGGACCGGCAGGTCGCCGTGCAGCGCTGCCTGATCGGCCAGCCGGTCCGGCTGGAGCGGCAGGACGAGGCACCGCAGGCCGTGCTGCGCCTCTGCGTCGGCGCACGGCTCGTGACCGAGGCCTGGTCGCCCGACATCGCGCAGGCGCAACGCAACGTGCAGCAAATTCTCGATCGCATCGCCCATGTCCTGGTAAAGATCGAGCTGCTGCTCGACCGTGGCGCGGTCGCGGCCGTGCCGGTAAACTCCGCGTTCGAGGTGTGAGATGCAGCATCCGGTTTCCGCGCCGCTTCGCATGACCGCGGCGAACTACGCCGATCGCATCGGCTTTTCGCAGCTGACGCGCCAGGCCTTCGAAGGTGTCGACCTGCATCCGTTGCGCGACCAGCTGCTGGCGCGGATCGCGGCCGGGACCGCACTGGCGGGCGAAGGGCTGGATCTGTCGTTGATCACCCAGCTTCTCGGCGACAAGGATCAGGGGCTTGCGATCCAGTCGGAGGTGCTGAGCTTCCACCAATTGTTTCGAACGCCGAGCGCTGCCCCGAAGCCGGGCTTGCGCGTGCTCGCGCTTGCAGCCGACATCGACATGGGCGGCAACACGCCGATCGATTTTCTGCTCGAAGGCTCCGACATCGAGCTGTTGACGCTCTACGTTGTCAAGGGCGTCGGTCTGCCGGAGAACTTGCCCGAGCACGACGTTGCCATCGTGGTCGCCTCCGATTCCGAGGAATGCCGCGAGGCGCTCGCCTCGATCGAGCAGGCCGCGCCGCACTGGCCGCGGCCGCTGCTCAATCGTCCCGATCGCATCGGCAACCTCGATCGCGACAAGCTGCATCGGCTGCTGGCCGGCGTGCCGGGTCTCGATATTCCCGCGACCATTCACGCGACGCGCGCGCAATTGTCAGATCTTTCGCGAGGGCAGATCGCCTGCCGGGACATCGCGGGTGAATTGCGCTTTCCGATGATCGCGCGGCCGCGCGGCTCGCATGCCGGCGTCGGACTCGCGAAGCTCGACGATGCGGCCGCGCTGGCAGCCTATCTTACCGAGCGTGATGAGCAGGATTTTTTCGTCGCGCGCTTCGTCGACTATGTGAATCCCGACGGGCTCTACCGCAAATATCGTCTCGCGATGGTCGACGGCAAACCTTACGCCTGCCACATGGCGATCGCCGACCGCTGGGACATCTGGTATCTCAACGCCTACATGGCGTTCAGCGAGGAGAAGCGGGCAGAAGAAGCGATCTTCATGCGCGACTTCGATCACGCCTTCGCCGCGCGCCACAAAAGCGCGCTCGACGAGATGAGCAGGCGCGTCGGCCTCGATTATTTCATCGTCGATTGCGCCGAGAACCAGGGCGGCGAGCTCCTGGTGTTCGAGGCCGACAACACCGCTGTCGTGCACAACATGGATTCGCCGGCCGTGTTTCCCTACAAGCCGCCACAGATGCGCAAGATCTTTGCGGCGTTCTCGGCGATGCTGTCGCGGCATGCAAGAGCAGGCGAGGGGAGTGCAGCATGAACGAGATCCTCCGCAGCGCGCAAAGCTCCGTCGCGCACGCCTCGCTCGACCCGCAGGACTGGAGCGAATTTCGCGCGCTCGCCCATCGCATGCTCGACGATGCGATCGACGGCATCGCCAACGTCCGGGCGCGCCCGGTCTGGCAGCCGATTCCTGATGCGACCCGCGCGGCCTTCAAGGCCGACGTGCCGCGCGAGGCGAGCGACCTCGCCGAGGTCTATCGCGAATTCGCCGATCACGTCGCGCCGTATGCGACCGGCAACGTCCATCCCGGCTTCATGGGCTGGGTGCATGGCGGCGGCACCGCGGTCGGCATGGTCGCGGACATGCTCGCGGCCGGCCTCAACGCCAATCTCGGCGGACGCGACCACATGCCGATCGAGGTCGAACGCCAGATCGTCGACTGGATGCGCCGCCTGTTCACGTTCCCGGACAGTGCGAGCGGCATCTTCGTCACGGGCACGTCGATGGCCAATCTGATGGCGGTGCTGGTGGCGCGCACGGCTGCACTCGGCACGCTGGCGCGGCAATACGGCATCGGCAATGACGGTGCGGTGCTGACGGCCTATATGTCGCAGGCCGCTCATGGCTGCGTCTCCAGGGCGATGGACATCGCCGGGCTCGGCACCGATGCGCTGCGCAAGATCGGCGTCGATGCCGATCATCGCATCGACGTAGCCGCGCTGCGTGCGCAAATCAGTGTTGATCGCGAGGTTGGCTTCAAGCCGTTCCTGGTCGTGGCGTCTGCCGGCACGGTCGACATTGGTGCGATCGACGACCTCAAGGCGATCGCGGAGCTATGCCGCGAGGAGGGCATCTGGTTTCACGTCGATGGTGCTTTCGGTGCGCTTGCGATCTTCTCGCCCGAGCTCGCGCCGCTGCTCGGCGGCATTGAGCTCGCCGATTCCATTGCGCTCGACTTCCACAAATGGGGGCAAGTGCCTTACGACGCCGGATTCCTCCTGGTGCGCGATGGTGAGCAGCATCGGCAGGCTTTCGCACAGCCCGCGGCCTATCTGCGCCGCGAGGCGAGGGGGCTTGCGGCGGGCGCGATCTGGCCCTGCGATCTCGGTCCCGATCTGTCGCGCGGCTTCCGTGCGCTGAAGACGTGGTTCACGCTGAAGACATTCGGTACCGATCGGCTCGGTGCGACCATTACGAGAAGCTGCGCGCTGGCAAGATATCTGGAGGCCCGCGTAATGGCCGAACCGCGGCTGGAATTGCTGGCGCCGGTCAACCTCAACATCGTCTGCTTCAGCTATCGTGCCGATGATGCGGTCAATCGCGAGATTGTCGCCGACATCCAGGAGTCCGGAATAGCAGCTCCCTCGAGCACGACGCTGGACGGCAGGTTTGCGATCCGCGCCGCGATCGTCAATCATCGCACCGAGGAGGCGGACATCGACGCGCTGGTCGCGGCCGTGCTGGAGTTCGGCAGCCGGCGGTTCGCCGACGGAATGATCGAGGTCGAGGCACCGCCGCTCGCGGCGCAATAGCACTGGTGCATGGCTGAAACGACAACGGCCCCGGAGACGATCCGGGGCCGTTGTCGTTTGCGTCGATGGTCAGGCGGCGGAGCTCACGTCCTTGGCCGCTTCCGTCTGGGGATGGGTGGCCTCGAATTGGCTCCGCAGCTTCTCTTCATAGGCGATCAGCTTGCGGGCATCCTTCAGCGCCCGGTAGAGGTCGCCGTTCAGGATGTTGTTGTTGATGCCCTCGATGATCGGCCAGGCGCTCGGCACCGCGGTGACGATATCGCGCACCAGGTTGAAATAGGTGCCGTGCTGGCTCTGCGGATCCGGCGAGATGTACATGAGCTGGACCGCCAGATAGACGAGCTTCGCCGGCGAATCCGCGGTCTCGGGCGTGAGGATGTCGCGCTCGCGCAGGATCGGCACGTTGTCGCCGTCGATCAGGAGGCGCGCACGCTGGTCCGTGTTGGTAATCACGCAGTTGCCGACGATGATGCGTTCGTGCGGTCTGAGCTCGACCTTGAGGGCCATTGCCTGTTCTCCATCAACGCTTTCGTAACCGAGCGCTCGTTGCGGCCTATTAAGACGTGATTCTCGCTCGGAATTAGTTAACGAGCTGTAAATTCCAGCCGTTCACGCGGGAAACCGCAATATTTTCAAGGTCGTACCCTTGTGGCTGCGCGGCGATCTTGCGCGGCGTCCCCGGCCGAATCACGCGAAACCCGGCAAAGGCACGGATTTCATTTCATGTTTCGTTAGAGGTCTCGGCGCCACGGTCCGCCGGTCGCTGGGTCACTTCTCGATCCAAGCAGACGAGTAACAGTTGCGTCGTTTACCAGAAAGGTAACAGAGTTATGTCAGGCATCGTCCTCTCCGCGTCGGTTCGCCAGAACCTCCTCTCTCTCCAGTCCACCGCCGACCTCCTCGCCACCACACAGAACCGTCTGTCGACCGGCAAGAGCGTCAATTCGGCCCTGGACAATCCCACCAACTTCTTCACGGCACAGTCGCTCGACAACCGCGCCAGCGACATCAACAACCTGCTCGA
>NZ_FOUS01000046.1 GCF_900114915.1 Bradyrhizobium sp. Rc3b | reverse complement strand
TGTCAATCGGCTTGCAAATTTGACCCCTCATCGGCGTCCAATTTTGACCCCTTCGTGCGGCGAGCTTTGCTGGTAGCGCTCGTCTCGTCGGAGCTGGCCGGGATAGCGGAGGCGAGACGAGCGCGGGTGGCGTGATCGTCGTCTCGGCTCTTGAACCGCCAGCTATCGTTGCCGGTCTCGACGATGTCGCAGTGATGGGTCAATCGGTCGAGCAGCGCGGTGGTCATTTTGGCGTCGCCGAACACGCTCGGCCATTCGCCGAAGGCGAGATTGGTGGTCACGATGACGGAGGCGCGCTCATAGAGCCGGCTGACGAGGTGGAAGAGAAGCTGGCCACCGGACTGGGCGAAGGGCAAATAGCCGAGTTCATCCAGCACGATGAAGTCCATCCGGGTCAGATGCTCGGCGAGCCGTCCTTGCCGTCCGTTGCGGGTTTCGGTCTCGAGGCGATTGACGAGGTCGACTACGTTGAAGAAGCGGCCGCGGGCACCGGATCGGATGCAGCTTCTGGCGATGGCAATGGCCAGGTGGGTTTTGCCCGTGCCGGTGCCACCAACCAGCACGACGTTGCGTTGTTGGGCGATGAAGCCGCCGCCGGCGAGATCATTGACGAGAGTCTGATTGATCGGCGTGCCGTCGAACTGGAAGTCGGCGATGTCCTTGGCAAGCGGCAACTTGGCAATGGTGAGCTGGTATTTGATCGACCTGGCTTGCTTCTCGTTGATCTCGGCGTTGAGCAGGTCGCCGACAATGCGCTGAGGTTCGTGCTGGCGCTTGACGGCAGTTGCCATGATCTCGTCGAAGGCAGCCTTCATGCCGTAGAGCTTGAGTTCGCCCATGAGGTCGAAGATTTGTGTTCGTTCCATCAGATGGTCCTCCGGAGGTTGTCGTAGCGGGCACAATCGGCGATCGGTGCATGGCGGAGCGTCAGTGCGGCCGGCGTCATGATGTTGGCTGGTGGGGCGGGTTCACGTTGACGGGCCAGGATATTGAGCACGACATCGGCGGAATGGACGCCGTGACTAAGCGCTTCGGCACAGGCCGCTTCCACCGCAGGCAGACCGTCAGTCAGCACCGCGTTGAGGATGTCGACCATCTGCCGATTGCCATCGTCGGTGCTGGCAAGCTTGCGCCGGATCCGCTCGATCGCGGCCGGCAGCACCCAGTCTTTGAAGGGAGCGCCGTTGCGCAAGGCGCCGGGTTTGCGGGCGAGCACCGGCACATAATGCCAGGGGTCGTAGACGGTATCGCCGCGGCCAAAGGATCGCGGGTGCTCGGCAACGATGCGTCCATCCTGACGGATCACGATGCGGTCGGCATAGGCTTGAACCTCGACCGGTCGTCCGACTGCGCTGGCTGCGACCGAGTACTTGTTGTTGTCGAAGCGCACCAGGCAGGTCTTCGAGACCGATGCCGTCACCGCATGGAAGCCGTCGAAGCGGCCGGCATAGGGAACGAGTTTGGGGCGTTCGGCTTCGAACACTTCCCAGATCGTCTGATCGATCAGCTCCGGATGGCGATGAGCCTTGGCGTAGGCGATACATTTGTCGAGCAGCCAGGCGTTTAACTCGTCGAGGTTTTTGAACCGTAGCCGCGGCGTGAAGAAGCGCTCGCGGACCAGCCCGACCTGATTCTCGACCTGCCCCTTCTCCCAGCCCGACGCCGGCGTGCAGGCGACCGGATCGACCAGATAGTGGCTGCACATCTGCAGGAAGCGGCGATTGTAGAGACGTCCTTTGCCGACGAAGATCGTCTCTACGGCGGTCTTCATGTTGTCGTAGATGCCGCGGGTGCACGTGCCTTTGAACAGGGCGAACGCCCGGTCGTGGGCGTCGAACACCATCTCCTGCGTCTCCCGCGGATAGGCTCGCACGAACAGCATACGGCTGTGACAGAGCCGGACATGGGCGGCCTTCACCATCACCGTGGTGCCGCTCAGCAAGACCACCTCGTGGCTCCAGTCGAACTGGTAGGCTTCGCCGGGGGCAAAGCTCAGCGGGACATAAGCGGCCGCGGTCGATTGCCCGCGTTCTTTACTCCACCGCCTAGCGTAACGCCGCACCGCATCGTAACCGCCGTCGTAGCCGCGGCCGCGCAGCTCTTCGAAGATCCGAATCAACGTCAGTTGTTCACGAGCCGATTTGGCCGCGTTCGCCGCCAGCAATCCGTCAAGCTCTACTGCCCATCGTCCCAGCTTTGGCCGCGGCTGCACCTGCCGCTCATACTCGAAGGAGGTCTCTCCCGACCTTAGAACCTTGCGGACCGTGTTCCGTGACACCTTCAGGTCACGGGCGATCTCCTTGATCGTCTTGCCCTTGATGAAGTGCTCGCGCCGAATCCGCGCAATCGTCTCCACGACCAGCATCCTCCACCACCTGCTTTGTTACGAAGCAGGCAGCGCAACAGACCAACCTGTAGGGGGTCAATTTTGGACGCCGATCCCCCGGCTTAGGGGGTCAATATTGCAGGCCGAATGACA
>NZ_FOUS01000029.1 GCF_900114915.1 Bradyrhizobium sp. Rc3b | reverse complement strand
TGGGGGTCGGAAGAGGAAACGATATCCGGCACGTCCTTTTCGAGTGCGGCATAATCGATCAGCGCCTTGATTGCGCCGACCGCGCGGTCCATACCTTGCATGACAGCGATGTTCGGCAATGTCTTGCGCAAGGCGGTTGTATGTTCGGTAAAGCCCATGGACACCGGGCTGATGTAGATTACGGGCTTCGTCGCGCTGCTCGCCATGCCGTTGACGATGCGCAAATTGCGTTCGCGCAATTCATGCGGGATCTTTGGCAAGTCGGCGTCAATGATGACGATGTCAATATCTGGGTCGTCGATCATGATTTCGATCGATCTCATGTAAACTGATGGATCGACAACTGCGGCAAATCCCGCGTCCAGCGGATTGCCAATGATCGAGCCGGGCCCGAGCATCGTTGCGAGCTTCTCGCCGGCATTCTTGCTGAGTGGAGGAAAATTGAGCCCCGCCGAATGGAATGCGTCAATCAAGAGCCCACGCTTTCCGCCGGACAGCGTCACCGCAGCGAGGCGGTTGCCTTTAGGCAATTTCGCATGAACGAAACATTCGGTGGTTTCCACAAGTTCGTCGAGTCCACGCACTCGGATCACTCCCTCGCGCGTCGATATTGCATCGAAGGACTCGATGGAGCCCGCCAGCGAGCCGGTGTGCGCCATGGCGGCGGCACGTCCGCCTTCGGAAGTCCCGAGTTTCAACGCAATGACAGGTTTGCCAGCAGCACGCGCTGCCTTGCAGGCATTCCGGAACGCCTGAGTGTTGCGGACGCCCTCGAGGTAAACCACGATCACTCGGATTGAAGGATCGGCGGCAAAATATGTCATCAGATCCGGGGTCTCTAACCCGGCCTCATTGCCTGTCGTCACCATATAGCCGACACCGACTCCGCGATCCTCCAGTGCCTGACGAATCATCATCACGATGGCTCCGGATTGGCCAGCAATTGCGACCGGCCCCTGCTCCATAGTGACGATCCGATCGTCGAGATTGGTGAAGAGCTTTTCACCCGCACTCAAATTGCCGAGGCAATTTGGGCCTGTTATTGCAAGTCCTGTCTCACGCACCGCGACGTTTAGTTCGGCGGCAAGCCGCTGACTCTCCTCGTCCTGCAGCTCGCTGAAGCCCGATGTGACGATCGTTGCGGACCGAGCGCCCGCCGTAGCAGCATCGCGCACGACTTGAGCCACGAATCGCGCTGGAACCAGCACAAGCACATGGTCCGGCTTTTCCGGAAGGCAAGCAAAATCCTTGTAACAAGTCACTCCCCAGACCACGTCTCTCCGTGAATTTATAGGGTAGAGCCCGCCTCGATACTTGTACTTGACGAGATTGTTCCAAATGCGCTCAGCATAATTGCCCGGCTTGTCGGTGGCCCCGACCAGCACAATGTTGCGAGGGTGCAGCATCGCATGAATGCCGCTAACGATATGGCACGCATCGGGCGCTGGTGACCAATTATCCGATGAAACGGCGGTAGTCGACACGTGTGCTTCCATAGTTCCAGTTCTTCCCTCTAGCTCTTCCGCCGAGACTCTGTGCTTCATGGTCTCGGCTTTGCGCTTCTCGCTTGCCGGGACCTCAAGACGCTGCTCGACGCCCTAAGTCGTCGCGGGCCGGCGATCAACATGGCAAAAAGGGCAGCAAATTTCCAACTAAACGCCAATCGAAGCTGCATTAGCGCCACATCGAACGATTGATCAAAGCAAACAGCACGACAAATCAGAACTCCGACCAGCCGAATGGTAAAAGCGTCTGGGGAGGAGACAATGGACGGCTGGTGTCGCGACCGAGTTATTGGCCCCTCATCAGGCAATCACCTCTTTTGTTGCGAGAATACTAGTCGGCTCCAGCGGCCGCGTTTCTTCGATGTATGCGATGACATGGCCGAAATTCACCGCGCGATGGGAGCCGCCGCGTCTATTTGGGCCGGTCGAGATCGAGGCTGCCTGGTCCGAGTCGCTCGGAGGGACCTGACTATCTCTCACTCAAGCCCGACGATCCTTCCTTCAGCGCACTGATCGACGCCGACCTGTCCGGCGAAGTTGTCGAAGAGGCAACCTGCTCTCGTTATGGCTGCGGAGGAACGGTAACTTGACAGGGCGGAGGTTATTCGGCCGCAGCCGAGTTGTAGCGCGGCCGGTGCATCGGGATAGTCTGCTCATACCTCAGCAAACTGCCTCACTTGCGCTCACACCCGTGCTCGGACTGGGGGACCGGTCGAATGGAAAAACCCTCGCTTTAACGTTGCCGACCTTATTGCGATGTTAGCCATGTCATTTCTCCTGCCGTGCTTCGGGCCCGCGACCACCGCGACCTCGATTGCAATCTAGGGTTATAAGCGACGCTCTTTGATGAGATGCGATCAAACGTTTCCACGGGCGGCTTCTTCGTTTGGATCATGGACGACCTCAACCTGCCAAGCAGAACGGCGGAAGGGCTCTCCACCAACAGGAGACCCCGGTGCGGCACTGGTTGGGGTATCAACAATAGGCTTGAAGACCAAGGCAGCACGTATGGTGATCTCCACTGGCGGGTTAGCTAGCGCATCATAGATCCTGCTCTGAAGGAGGAAAACGCCCTTCAGCTCGCTCGCAGCGACACCTTATGGCCAGTTCCCTTTTCGAGCGGACGTAGAGCGCAAGAAGCCTGAAACCCGTAGTTCGCGGGGGGTTGCATCTATGTGAATGGTCCGAAGCCACGAGATACCGCGCGGGCATTATCATTTCACTCCCGCCAACGGATTTGGCAACTCGTGCTCAACTCGAAAGTCCCGATAGCGCTCCAGATGCATCCTCAGCACCGAGCGGGTCCGCCAGGGATCGTCAAGAAACGCCTTGCGTTCTTCGAGCCAAAATGCATCCGACATCATGCGCGGCCTCAGCACGTCAAAGACTGCTTCGGTTTGTTCCCGTAGGATTTGCCAAAAGCATGTGCCCGACGGCTTATAAAGTTCGTTGAGGCACAATGCGACCTCATGAAGGTGGCAGACGAAGCACGCGTCGATGATGAATGAGCGCACCATACTGATATCGTCGTCAAAGGCCGTTGGTAAGATCCCCGCCCGGGTGAAGGGCTTGAGATCGTACCCTCGTTCCTTGAGCAGGGGAACAAAGCTGCGGGCGTCGCCGAAATCACGGAGTAGTAGTTTTCTAGGGCGGCCGATTTCGTCGAATAGAATTGTACTGTTCTGCTGATGCGCCTCAACGGCTACTCCGTAAAGCAGATACATGGTGAGTATCGGTCCGATCACTGTCCCCACGTAGGCACGGAAGAAGGAAGACACGACAGCTTCGCTTTCACCGCTGTCTCTCGCAATCAGTTCGCAAATGAGCGGCCGACCGTCGATGGGGCTCGCCGTAAGGAGCGCTGCGACAGTGACCGGTAATAGTCCATCATTTCGCGTCAATGCCTCAGAGCTGCGGTAGACAACCGAAAGAAAGCGGCCCGGATGCTCGTCGCCTGTTACGGGGTGGTGAAGGATTGCGCCCAGTTCTTCTGCGAAGATCTCCAGCCCGCCCGCGAGGCACGGCTCATCTGATAGAATTTCAGAAATCAAAGTGCTGAGACGCGGTCCCATGTAAATTGACTTGGCCTGCAGAATGCGCTGTTCGCTGGTCATCCAAATCGCCACCGGCAGTTTGATAAATGGTCTCGGCTCCTGAGTGTCCGGTAGCATAGTGCGGAACGACATTGACGGCAGCGTTACGATCTCCGGGCCGTTCGGGTCGAACACTCCGGAAGTTATCACGGAGGCGAATTCACGTTGCAGACAATTGTCTAGGTGCCAGATATGGACAGGTAGGGGCAGCCAGTCCTCAGGGGACTTTCCGCGTTTGCTCAAACTTTCGGCCCAGGCGCACCAGAGCTCCGGGAAGTTTTGTGAGAACCATTCTGAATAGCTGCCGACATGAGGCATCTTCTCCACGTAGGACCATTCTTTGCGTAACGCGGCAATTCGGACGCGCACGCGAGCACCGAACTCAGGCGACAAGGCAGCGACGTCCTCGGGCGGCAGGCCGGGTTTAGCCTTCCATGTCGGGTAGAAGGGGTGCCCCTCCAGCGCCCCCCACTGGTCGAGAGCAATTGCCCTCAGGTGCGGCGGCAGATTCTCGAGATACTCTAGGAAATCCCGGGCTCCTGCTTCGGCTATTTTAGCTCGAAGCTCCGCGCTCCAGTGATCCCGGTAACTGCGTGCCAGGGCGTCGTTGCGCATGCTGTCCTCGACGTCACGGATTAGACGCTGAACGTCGTCCGTTGCGGGCGCGAGTGCCAGAGCGGGCGCGATCTGTCCGATAAGATCGGAAGGATTGTCCATCCCGTAGCAAGCGCCGGTCTCGTCTATTACTTCGATTGAACCTCGATTTTGAAACGTTCCGGCAGGCGCACGGTGCAAATCCGTAAAATGCAGGACCTCGCGTGATCGCCAAAGGGGGAGCCATGCTTCGTTGCTTTCCCGAGCCCACATTAATGCATCCGGGTCAAGAAGACGCTCCGCGAAAAGACAGCGGACCAACCGGCGGATGGCATTGCGCGATGCGCCCAACCAAAGCTGCGAGGTGCGCGCCTTAAACGCCGCATCTGCCGAAGAAGCCATCCTCTCCTCCATCATACTTCCTCCAGCAATATGGCAAGCAAACAGGCCGGCGCGCTCTCCGTGAAGACCGTGGCGTGGTAGCTGGGCGCCCCACTAGGTTTTTGCAGGAATGGCCTCTTCGAGCTTTGCGGCCAGTTGCAGGAGCTGCGACTTAAGAGGTCAATGCATCGCGCCGACATCAGCCCCAGAATTCGAAACACCTTCAACCGAAAATTGATGTGGCAGAGCAGGATGACGAGCGCCAAGCCCATTGAGGGAGCGGAGAGTAGCATGAGAACTGAATGCCCCTCGAGCTCTACGTCCGCTGATTTAATGTCCCGTCTGCGCGTGTGGCTCTGGGGGCACCTCTGCAAGCGCGTGCCGATGCCGTACGGCATACACGAACGACCTGCCGTGTCAGACCCAGCTTGAATCGGAACCGCACTCAACGGTTTGGCCTTTGTGATCAATTTGGATGTTCCTCCGCCGCCAGTAGCGTGATGAAAAGCTCCCGGATCTGTCAGCAATCAGTGTGCCACGACACTGTGCACGAACGTGCTTAGTGAGAGAGACAATGAGGCGAATATCTCGCCTTTCTACCAGCCGCTGGAACCATTGAATGTCGGAATGTGCAGTCTCGACCACACAGGTCTGGAACCGGACATGGCGCGCTCTGCACATGCTCTGCTGGCAGTGGCACGGCCAGTCATGATGTGACGCCCACTATTTTGTCTCGGCGATACCAGCGTCGTGCGGCATCCCACGCGGCCGAAGAATGAGGTGCATTCGATCCTGCACGCTCACCTGGCGGGCCCGAAGTGCCCGCACGCCGGAAGCCAGCGACCGGTTGGCCACTCAACCGCTCTCTCCAAACGACGAGTGCGCGGCGATCGATCGGCACGTCCACAAACTTTTACCTACTCGGGAAGACTGGCCCCAGCTTGACCGCGAGGTCGCGCATCGACGATGCCGAGGCCAATCAATTTATGACGGACACCAACGCGAATCTGGCGGTCGCCCCCGGCATCATGGCATCATGGCGGGGGATCGGCGACATCAGCGGGTCCAACAGCACAGAAACTGGTGAGCTATTTCGGGCTGACTCCTCGTTGCCGCTTGGCAAAATGAGGGGTGGTATGTCGAGCTGGTTGATCGGAAAAACTTACAGATAGGCTCGCCCATGTACGCCACGATGATCGTTTGACGAAGGCGATCGTTGGCTTGGACTGGCGGTCGAGCTCCGCTTTGTATACAGCGCTTGCCGTGCACAGGCTGCCGAATCTTGTGATTCCCCCGTCCAGCGCCTTCAGCCTCTCGGCCTGTCGATCGGGAGCCGACCCGCTGCACGCTATCGCCTCGGCCTTATTGGCCGAGTCGTCCTACCTCTGCGTGGCGCTGCCGATCTGCCAGAAATCGACGTCACTGCTGTGCCAAAGGGTTTCGCCGGCCTGATCTCGAACCATAGTAACCGCTCGGGTCGGGACGTCGGACGAAAAGTTGTTTGTCGCCTTGCTTGTCATGGCTCCCTCCCCTTGGGAGTTGGAGCCTCTGGCAAGCCGGGGGCGGTTCAAATCTAGTTGTGAGACAAGTATTCAGAGGAGATCGACAGCAGATGCGGCAGCGCGAATTGCTCTATTCGGCTTAAATAGTCGCCCTGCCCCGTTTCGAGCAAGTGCCTGTATCCACCGATGAATCTGGCAGGCTCACAACATCGACACGAGAAGCTCTCAGCGAGGGAGTATTCGGAGCAATTGTAGTCGATCGTTACTTCGTCCCTGTCGCGACCAATCTCCTCGATTGCAATCAGGACAATGCCACGACCTTCTACCCGAAGCCGGGCATTTGGGCGGCAACAGTGGTTGAGAAAGTCTATGTATTCACTACAAAGGTGTTTATCGCGGTCAATTTGTATCGTTCTCTTGGTTGCCAACGGACCGACCGCGCCCTCAAGCTTTTCTATGACATTTCCCCTTGTTATGGTTCTTCTCGAGAACAAGCCGAACCCATTTATTTTGGATCGTCCGACGTAGATACGATCTGGCGGCTTCGATACGTTGTTGGTTTGGCTCATGATGCCATCTCTCCAATCTCATTCAACTTGTGTTTCTATCTCGTTTGGCTGTCCAACACGGTAGCTGTCCCGCCTTGGCCATGATCATACGATCTAACGCTCTGTCTCTAGCGTGGCAACCTGCGAAGGATGGTAGTGTCGGTTGTTGAACGGCAACTCTGGCCTTCGAATTGCGGATCCTGCTTTCCGGCCAGCTCAGCCGTCCTCAAGCCTCATGCTCTTCAATACCGCGATTTCTGCTTCTGTATTCGGTTGCCTCTGTCGATCCCTTAACAGCGCGTGTCGCCGTTGCCTTACGCCTGTTCGTGGGTCGGCAAAGCGCCACATGATGGGACATTCTGTTGAATGGTCGGTTCAAACTGATCTGGCGTACCCTGGCCTCGAGAACCCACGACAGATCATGCGGCCTCGACGATCCCACGCGCTTCGGCCAGCGTCTTTGCATGGCGATGGCGTCCTTACGCGCGCGCCGTCAATCGGAGTTCGGTACCGTCGACCCACGTTCGGTGAAGGACGACAGGCATCTTTCTGCCCAGCGCGACCTTCCCACACTGCTTCGTCGTAGGTGTGCAACACGCACCGCCCAAGCATCGGAGACCAGTAGGCTCCCACCTATCGGGAATGCAGGAAGCGCCAAGGATCGACCGCGGAGCTGAGGGTCAAGCCAGAGACCGGACCGATGTGCATCGGTCACCAAGAGTCCGCAAGCCGGGTCGCTGCGCACAGCCTTTCAGAACCGGACGATGGAGTCGGGCGTACTCTCGCATCAGCGCTTCGCGTCGGAAAACGGCGTATATATAATCGCCACCAGCATGGCACCATCGCTACCAACTCACGAAACTCACATCGCGAACAGAATACCGAGCAGACGCAGAAGCCGTCGGCGGACTTGCTCTGCGGGAGCGATAGGGTGGATGAGATGCTTGCGAGCAGCTGGCATGTCCTCGGCCTTTAGCTGTCGATGCTCTTGACATGAACGGGCTAGAATTATCCCATCTCACCATCTGTGCGATCCCACGGGCGTCGTTGCGATCGTGCCTCAGAGGCATGGCTGAAAGTGCCGCCTTAGCCTAGCGGTCTTCCAAACCGATGGCCGGCGGCCCAAGTTGGATTAGATTGCAGGCTAGCCGTGCTGAGGCCGGTCCTGGCTGCAGGCCCGCGCGCAGCTCGACCAGCCCATGCTTCGAAGTAGTGCACAATCGGTGGCCAGTCCGCCGACATCTTTCCCTCCCGGATAATCTTTTCGGTCTCGTCCACCGCAGATGTCGAGCGGAATTCAAGAGGCCGACGGAAATCATGACTTTTCCTCCTTGGATGGATTCTCTCCATGATCGGCAGCCGCGGCGAAATAGGCAGATGATGGGGACCGAATACCAGCCTCATCGGTGAAACGATTTCGCTTCATGCCCCTGGCCCTCACCCTCGCCTAGAACGACTCCACACTGGACTAGGCGCCGGGAGGCGAGCTCAACACTCAGTTGCGCTCGCGCCTGTCTCCGCGACCCTGACCAGCTCCGAACGCGCGAGTTCAAGGGGAACGTTTGACAATAGGCAAGCAATTAAACGGAGCGGCTGACACGTAGATGCTAGTGGCGACGGCAGACGAGACAGGATCGAGCACACAGCTCGCCATTTATCCAACAAGCGCCCTGCACCGTCGCCGTAGCGCTGACTGTCAGGTTCGCGCCATGTTGTCGGATCCGCTACACGCCCGCTGTCCGTCAGTCGCTCAACACAGCAAGGCCAAGCGTCTTGCCTATCTCGACCCGTGCCCCTGGAGCTCGACTGTGAAACGGCTGTTGGTGACAGATGATTCCTTAGCCGCCAGTAGCGACGATACCGACGCCAAAGGCACAAAACGATAAGATATTCGCCTAAGCTGGCAGCACGAACTGGCCTAAACCTGCTCGACGCCGCCAATCATGCACCTGCTGGCGCCGGCAGCCATGGCGGCGGGCGACATCTGTGACAATCGCCGGGCTCGAGGCTCTCCGCGGCAATCCATGCATTTCAACTCGCAAGGCCAGCGCTCTCGACCTGCGTCAGCACACCCTTCGGGGACGGTCGTATTATGTCGTCAGAGTGGTCGTCCTTTGTAAGCACCCTTGCCGAAGATACTCTTCTAACGGAACTCCCAAAACTTCGCTCAAACAATCTGAGTGCCTCGGCACTACGTTTACGTTCGACCGGCGTGCAGAGACGATACCTGAAGATTAATGACCGTTAGCCGGCCGCGCCAAGCAAAGGGCGATCTTCGCCTTCTGCCGCGAGCGCGGGCAACGCCAGCGTGTCGCGAACGGCGCCGGACCGTCCGTCAGGAGCTCAGCATGCCGCTGGTTGCCGATGAGCTAGAGATGAAATATCAACCAGCTCCAGGGAGTGTATCAATCGTCGGGATGGTGCCTAATCAAGTCAAGGAGGCTGTTCGTTCCTGGCTGAATGTGCCGGTCCTCCTCTCCTGAGTTCAGCGAACTGGCGCAAGATGACGAACAGCGCGATCATTCCGGCGCCCAGCTCAGCGATGGCTTGGCTGGCCAAAACTCCACTAAAGCCTGATACGAGAGGGAATAGAAGTACCGCCGGTATGAAGAGATACCCCTGCCTAGCGAAAGACACCACCGCGCTAAGCCGTGCTCTTCCCAGCGACTGAAGCATTGTCGTCACGAAACTCTGAATACCGTAAAGTCCAAAAAACAGATGAAAGGTGATGCAGCTCGAGACGGCAATTTCAGTGACATCATCGCTATCGCTGAACAACCTGACTAACGGCCGGACAAAAACGATAACGGCTGCGGAATACGCAACGGAAAGCGCAACGGTGATAGAGACCATGAACTTCGCAACCTTCATTACACGGGCAAAGTCGCGCGCGCCCCAGCCAAACCCCAGGACAGCTTGAGAGCCCATACAGAAGCCGGTGATAGGCAGCGCGCCGATTGTCAAGATTCTTACAGCTATTCCTACCGCCGCGATGAAATCGTCGCCGAACCGCGCAGCAGCTCCGTACAAGAACATACCGGCAAGAGCGGCTAAGATACTTGTCGTCGTCGCCGGCGCCCCAATGAGCGCGAGCTGCCTGACGCGATCTACTCGTAACGAGACCTGAGATATGCTGACGAGCACAGTGCCGAGCCGCTTAGTAAAATACGCGATGTAGAGGCTCATAACTGCGATATGTGATATCAGCGTCGCCAGGGCTGCGCCTCGCACACCCAAGCCTAGCAAGAAAATGAAAATAGGATCAAGCAAGGCGTTCAATATGAAGGCGGTCAGCATCGTCCACATACTGAATCGTGTGTTGCCTTCGGCTCTTGCGATGAAGCCGCTGACGATGTTTAGGAGCATCAAAGTAGACCCCGGCAAGAGGATCGTGGCGTAGTCTAGCGCGATGGGCAGGATGGTTAGACTTGCTCCAAGTGCGACGAAGATGCCTCGTAAGGTTACAAGCAGGGCGATGGTCATAATCACTCCGATCGGAGCGGCGAGCGCGAGCGCCGTACTAGCACCCCGGCTCGCTTCTAACTCATTACCAGCACCAAGGTAACGAGATATGAAGGAGGCAGTACCCACACCGATCCCCTCTCCCACCGCCCCGACCAGGATAATGATCGGCATAGTCATGCTGACGGCCGCGATCGCCGGCGCACCAAGTGAGCCAACAAAGATAGCGTTCAGGGCCTGCTGCAACGCATTCATCGACAACCCGATAACAGATGGAATGGCAAGCCGGAGAAGAAGGCTCGGGACATTTTGATCCGAGAGATCCACGTGCCGGCTTTTCTTTCGCGTCGCATTGCGCTCATTCATGGTTCACACGCGTTGAGCGCTGAGAATTCATTGATCGTCTGCATCAGCTCCTGTTGCGGGACTGTGCAAAGATGGCGGGTCACCTCATAATCAACCATTAGACAGGCGGACTTCTGGACGGCCAAGACGTCGGTGGCACCGAAGGGAAACCACCGCGCGACACTATTCGCGGTCCTGCTGCACCTTTCTAAGGTGGATAGACAAATCGAAGGTATGTCAAGATCAGGCTCCGCCGCCGTCGCGTGAACCAAGAGCTTTGCCAGACTATCTCGCGGGATATGTTGGATCCTATCATGCGGATAATCCGGCGCAATCGGCGCAGCAACAGCATCCAAGCCTCCCGCCGCAAGGATGACAGCGGCAACGTCCGGCGACGGGTCAACAATCATGGCGACCAGATCGCCGGCCTCCACCTTCATATCCCGCAGTACGCGCTCACGCAGCTGGCCAAACGTGACCTCCCTGAACTCGCCAAAATATGCTACTTTGCCGTGATAAGAGACGCTGATCTGCTCGAGGGCTTCAACAAGCGGACATTCAGATTCATATCGTTTAATCGACCCATCCAGCGAATGCAGTATAACGGGTTCCGAGGCGCTGAGGCAGCTTAGTCCCTCAATGGGCACAAGCGGTTTGTCACCGCAGGCGGCAATCAGGCAGCGCAGATTGTTGGCCATGCGAACAGCTCGATCACTCAAGAATATATCTTCCGCATACGCCAGCTTGGAGCCCAATTTCATCGCCCTGATCTTGCGCGTACAGTGTTAAGTCGAACTTGACATAGCCTGTGTCGTACTCGCGGGATGTCAGAGCCAACTCGTCTTGACCAAGTGGCTCGTCGGCTTCGGAGTACATGTTGAACATGACGTGGATCGGTGATCGCCCGGGTTCGCGACATAACCTACTATCCCTGACCATCCATCCGAACGGATAGGCCGAGTTTGTGAAGGCATCGCTGACCAGGCCATGGATGCGGGTGGCATGAGCAGCAAAGCATTCAGCGCCATCGATCGTTACACGGATCGGCACCATATTAAGGAAAAATCTGATGATGTCGGCAAGGGCATCCGATCGTGATCGTAGCGCCTCGTTTGTGAGTTCGTCTGCGCCGTGCCTCAGCGCAACTCTCTCCGGATCCGAACCTGCAAGCCGATTGATCGCCGTGACGGCGTGAACCGGTTGACGTTCCACAGACTGCTTCTTGCCTGATTGATTGTCCGTAGGCACGCGCCCCGCCATTCGTCGCCTTCTTCGCCGCCCAAATCGGAACGCCGGAGCACAACATCGAGGTGTGCATGCGCAGCCACCCTGTTTCCGGACGTCGTAAGGTTTTGTCCGTATGACCTTTTCAGTTCGCTTCCGGCTCGATGATCGGCAGAGCAACAGGAGGACGCTAGGACCTCGCGTCCACTTTGGCACCTACCGACTCTTGGAGTGGACCTGCCATCGCCTGCATGGCACTCGCAATCCACGCGCCCACAGGCTCGTTACGGCTTGTGATTAGCGTAATTGTCCGATTTCTCGGCGCTTGAGCCGGCTCCACCACCCACCGAGAGCGTGTCGCCTCGGTGACAGTCGGCCGTCCCGCTTATGTCGGCAAGGGATGGGGATCTGAGGTTCATGTTTGCCATGGCATTGCATGTACGGAAACACGCTTATGTGCATCCGACCTTTCGGTAACCTAACGATGCAAGTACTGCTTCCCAACCCCCAATGCTGGTGGTGACAGTTGACAGCGCTCTTATGGGATAGTTAGTGCGGTGGCGCGCCTTAGTTCGCAGGTCTGATGCTGGCACATCCAACCGATCGAAGTTGATGGCGTTCGCTCCATCTCGGATAACGCGGCGACTCGGGCCCGGAGCAATGTGATATCCCCTCGACTCACCGATGGCCGGTTGACGATCCTAAGCTTTATGCGCGCCTACTGAACCCGCTCCTCGCGACTGGCCGTTAATTGGAGGCGGTGATCAACTGCGACTTCCTGCCGATGTGGGGATGCGATCAACGAATCTGTATTCGTTTATTTGAACAACTCGCCGGTCGACTACTTAACCGATTGGACATGTGACATTAGCCAGGTTTACGGCAAAGCTGCCCGCCCACAACAATGGTCCGGTTACGGTCAACAGCACGTTGCGCAGCCTGATGCGGCCCTTCACAGATATCGAAGCCAAGCGAATACGAATTTGGCGCGCACCACCACTCTCTGAGGCCGATCCTTCAACTGAACAGGTTCGTGTCCCTGAGCGTGGGAACTGGTGGTGGGACAACGCGATGGTTTCCAGCGTCAAGCAACGGACGCGCTGGACGGCCATTCATCATTCTATTCGAGCAGGATCGCGCCGATGAGGCGGACGATGGCGTCCTCATTGATGCCGACGATGATCTCGCCGTTAAGGCGCTCGCTCGGGTTGGTCGAGTGCTTAGTGCGGTGCGGCGGGAACGTCATGTAGGCCAGCACATCGGGCGCGGCCTCGTCGAGGAAGCCGGCGAGCTTGGGTAGCTTGGGGCGGAGCTGTTCGACGACCTTTCGCCATTGCGCCCGTGCGGCCTCGGCATTGTCCTGGGCAAATTGCAGTGGCGATGAAGGCGGAGACGACACGCCAGTCCGCTTTTACCGGCATGGGCCAGCGCGTTGCGCATGAAGTGCACCGGCAACGCTGCCAACTGGCGTTGAGCACCTTGGCTCGGTCGCCTTGATCCCCTCGTGGGCGTCGGAGACGAAAAGCTTGACGCCTCGCAGGCCGCGGCGGGCGAGCTTGCGCAGGAACGCCGTCCAGAATGTCTCGGCCTCCGAGGGACCAATATCCATGCCGAGAACCTTCGCGCCGGCCATCGCTGTTGACGCCGAGCACGACGATCACCGCAACCGACACGATGCGCCCCTGCTGGCACACCTTCACGTAGGTGGCGTCGATCCACAGATAGGGCCAATCGCCCTCGATCGGGCGAGCGAGGAACGCCTTCATCTTGTCGTCGATCTCCGCGCACAGCCGCGAGACCTGGATATTGGAGATGCCGCTCATGCCCATCGCCTGCACCATATCGTCGACGGAGCGGTCGAGACGCCCTGCACATAAGCTTCCTGCACCACGGCGGTGAGCTCCTTCTCGGCCTTCCGGCGCGGCTCCAGAAAGCCAGGGAAGTAGGAGCCTTTGCGCAGCTTGGGAATGCGCAGCTCAACCGTGCCGGCGCGGGCCTCCCAGGTCCGGTCGCGGTAGCCGTTGCGCTGCGCAAGACGCTCGGGGCCTCAGGCGGCCCCGGTCTGGCCTTCCACTTCCAGCTCCATCAGGCGCTGGGCAGCAAAGCTGATCATCTCGCGCAGCAGATCCGCATCAGGAGCCTTCTCCACGAGCGTGCCGAGGTTCATCATCACATCGGTCATCGGTGGTTCCTCGAATCAGGTTGGTATCAGCAGCCCCGACCCTACCGGCGAACTGCACCGCAAAGCCGCCCGCCCGCTACGGCGCCATCGGAGTGCGGGCGTGCGGACGGTTTTACTCTACCGAGCTAGGACCATCACCGAAGACACGACCACTGAACAGACCACCAATGCAGTATCATGTCGTGCGCGCACGCATTCTCTAAGACCACTCTTCTGGTCGCGATGGCCGGGTTCGTTGAAGTCTGTACTTGCCCCGCCCATACCGCACACAGAATACTTTCTGCGAAGCTTGGGAGCGACCGGTTCATTTTTGGCTGCGCGCGCTGACAGGGCGGTCAGCGGCCGTCAATGAGCATAATCTGCAATTGGCCACAACAGCTGCTGTTCATTTGTGAATTGCCGCACGGCTTTCGTCAGCTTTTGGAAAGCTAGCCTGAGTACAGAGCCGTTGGGTTAGAGAGGCGTGGCAGGGACAGCGCCTTACCAGAATGGGACGGCGCCGAGTCACGTTCCTCCTAACCTGAATCTGCAGCGCAGGCGCGGCAGGAATAGCGCCCGATCCGCCCCAACCGATCGGCGCCGAGTCGCGCCCGCGCTGCTTCTGATCACTAGGACACGAGGACTGTTGGCAGGAGCGTCATGCGTTTCCCGGTGATGGACCTCCGGTCAGTTTCTGCCGATGGAGGCTGACCGTGTTGAAGTTAGCGGATGCTCTTCAAGTGATCGCTTTCCATCTCCTCCCGTGTTACCCGCCGACATTCTTGGCTCTCTCATGAGCGGCAGCGAGCAACCCCTTTTTCGCGCAACTTGGCATGCCGGGCATCTCCAGTTTTTTCACAACGCAGCGGACCAGCTTAAAATGACCAAACGATTTGACCAGTTCAGGTAGGTTATTGGAGTCGTTCTGAGCCTACAACTTGGCAGCACCCTACAGGGGGGGCAAAGTGTCAGGCTGGATACCGAACCGGGCAAGGCTGGCACCAAAGTTAGCGGCGCGCGGCAGGGACAGGCTTTCCAGGGATTGAGCGCCGGGTCAGGTCGCCGTTAACCTTTTTCGTCCCTAGCACGCTAGGGACAGTCGTCTTTGAAGGCTTGCCCACCACTCCACTAGGTGCTCTGCGGTACTTCTCAAAAAATGCCACTTGGTAGCGCCCTGAGGGGCTTGACCCTCACGGGATCAAGGGTGGCCAGCTTTGGCCGACCACAGAGGCTTGCGGAATCTGCCGGAAACAGCGCTTTCAGGATTTACTACCCGATCGCCGAGCCACCCGCTAGTTTCGCTAGCATAGCGGCTGGCAAATACAGCATCGGACCTGGCGCCAGTCGCGTCCGCGCTGCTCTCCGTGTTCTGCAACAACTCTTTTCTGACACCCTCGTCGCTCTTGGCACCGCTGGGCAACATCGAAGTCTACCTTGGGGGTATACCGGCCCGCGGCGTTCGAATGGCCCGGACAACGCCCAAGCCGAAGCCTCTCAGCTAGTCTCAACCGCGCGCCGAATCCCAATTCGTTCGGGCTCATCCATCATGGGTAACGATACGCGTTGCCATCTGTTCGACTTGATAATGGCGAATCCGATTCGCGATGTCTCACCGCTTACCCTCGCACTATCGCC
The DNA here is from genome assembly GCF_900114915.1 of Bradyrhizobium sp. Rc3b. Lineage (GTDB taxonomy): Bacteria > Pseudomonadota > Alphaproteobacteria > Rhizobiales > Xanthobacteraceae > Bradyrhizobium. The sequence goes on along the minus strand of NZ_FOUS01000029.1, from coordinate 8,048 downwards.
TGAGCGTCCTAAGACGACACTGCGAGACGTTGGACGCCACCCTTGTGCGGTCAATGGCTGCTGCCAAAGTAGGTTACGACTTGCCGTACGGCTTTTGATTTGAACTTGTCGTTATACTTGATAACCCGACCGGCGCGCGCTCCTTGAGCCTTGGTCAAGAGAGTTCGCCGGCGTGCCTCTTGAGCGGACGAGAGAGCGTTATATTCCGTCTCAGCTGATGGCGGCGTGCGGAACGTCCACAAAGATGTTGTATCGGTCGACGAAATCCTCTCAGGTCCAGAGAATGAACGTAATTAGGGTCCCTCAAACGCGCCGTCTGCGCTGACCACTATGAAGATAGCTGAACGGCTGCCGCTGCGATCGCGATAGTCTGCGCCGGCCCATGTCGTCGGAGCTGAAACTCCATTTCGATCGCGGGAGCATCGCCTTCGCTCAGTTAGCATCTTTGCTGGCCTAGAGGCCGTTGCTGCGAGCTGGGCAGCGGAATCGAACCGCTGCCGAGGCAGCAGTTCGGGTGAGCTTCAGCCAGCGCCCAGAAAATCGGCGCCGCCGCGAATTGAAAGACGGTCGACATAGCGGCGCATGTGCGGGCCGCTCCCGTAGCGTCCGGGAAAGGCGATACGGTCGTACGCATACCTTCCAATCCGGTGATGTCTTTAGTTAGGTTATAGCCAGTGGTTTGATGACCGTCGAAATGGCTGCTTTCGCGCATGAGAGCTCGTGCGCTTGTGGCTTACAATGTGCGCCGGATCCGCGTCCAGCGCGGTATTCCGCAGGAGCAATTGGCTTACGATGCAGGCGTTGATCGCTCCTACATGAGCGGACTCGAACGCCAACAAGCGAATCCGACAGTCGACCTTCTTGATCGGCTTGCCGAGACGCTCGGCGTAGCTGTGTCCGAACTGTTTGTTCGGCCATCCAAGGGCGCGCCGCCACCTGCAACCTTACCTAAAGGCCGCAAGCCGAAGCCCGCACGCGGCAAAAGGACTTAAGCCTGACAAACACCATCTGAGACTCTGATGTCGTGCGCTCCCGGCGCAGGTATCGCGCTCACAAGAGGATTTTATGCATGGCGGATGGGGATACGCAGCGATCCGGCCATGGGCATCGAATATTGTGATGGACTTTAATGCTGGCGCCGGAGCAGACAATGGCGGCTCGAGACGATGAAGTTCCTCTAAATGCTATCCGCGCGTTTGTGACGGTTGCCCGGGAAGGCAGCGTCACGCGCGCGGCCACCACTTTGGGAACAACGCAGAGTTCGGTCAGCCGTTATTTGGCTGTGCTGCGGGACTATCTGGGGGCTGACCTCATCGAGCGGCGTGGACGGCGCAGCGATTTGACCGAGTTCGGAAGGCTGTTCGCAAACGCAGTGTCTGAACCGCTCGAGACCGTCAGTTTCACGGCGGAGAGAATGCGACGCCGTGCAGGCGCAGGAACGAATCGGATCGTGGTCCGCACGTCGCTATCGACCTTTGCTTTCTCGCTCCTTATTCCAAATCTGCAGGCTTTCTCTTCTGAAGCGGGTGGTGTTATCGTGGACATCATCAGCTCGCTGGCGCACCCGACATCTTCGGATGATTTCGACATTTTGATTACCCGAGATCTTTCCGTCATCGAACCCGCCGACAGTTGGGAGATTTACAAAGAGGAACTGGTGTGCGTCGGCCCGCCAAATCTGGTCGGAGGCAGGGAGCTCTCGATCGTTGGCTCAACGCCTATACTGAACGTTACATCACGTCCCGACATCCTGCCGACATGGCTGAGGGCCATGAATCTGTCTTCGAGCGACATACGAGTGGGCGCCCGGTATGATCACAACTATCTTGCTCTGCCGGCAGTCATGACTGGAAAATGCCTTCTTGTCGCGCCGGAAATCATCGTCGGAGATCTAGTCAGGGGAGGCGCTTTGCAAATCATCCCCGGCTCCCGCGCTCCAAGTGGCATGCAATATCGGGCCTATGCCGTAGATCGCAGCGCGCACCCCGAGATCGCGCGTTCTTTTTGCCGGTGGCTGGCTCGTCTTTGCAAAAAGGTCGCACTTGCGCAGGCTGCATGACGTCTAGGCGTCCCTCATCCGGTACAGCAGGAGATCAATGCTCAAGTCGAGAGCGCTCAACGTTTAGAAAACTATTCCCGCACAATCGGCAAAGCCTACGTAGATAGCGCCCCTCTGTTGCATCAATTAACGCGCCAACGATGAGAGATCGAAGGCGCAAAGCCTCCTTCCTGACTACCATCGTGCCATGGCAGCAGAAGAATTGGCTGCAGAACAAAAGGGAAGCCTTTTGCCGCGCCGCGACCCTTTACTTGTCATCCCTACCCCTCCGTTTGTCCAGCACTGCTCGCCAGCCAAGGCGCATCAGGCGCCGCCCCAGCTTTACAAGTCGAATGGTTCGGCTGCGCAAATCGTCTGTTTTCCAGCCGCGGTCGGCAATACGATGGCTTCCAAACAGGCCTCGCGCGATTTGGCGATAGCTATTTCCTTCCCGCCATCCATCCACTGCGCGCAGCGCAAGGATTAGCCGACGCTGCTTCAAAGCGGGCAAAGCAAGAGGAGGCACTCCTAGCGCCCGATGCTCAAGGGCGAGCCAAAATCGACGCGCTGCCCCCAAACGAAGCTCGAAATCGGCATCGAGCGGCAGATCAAGGACGACAGCATATCCGCTCGCCGGAAGCTCTCTTAGCCAAAGGCAATGCTTCGTGCCCCCGAGCGGCACGATCGCATGCCAACCATCCGGCGCACGGCGAAGCTCGCTGCCCGGCAGATTGTCGAAATCGAGCTGATAGATTTTCGGCGCAATGCAGTTGGCCGCCCGCACAGCCAGTACGGTCGGCAGCACCTCGGGTGCCCAGAAGACTGCTTGCTTGTCGAAGGTCTTTTGTGGATCAGCAGGAAAACGAGAGCCCCCACTTGCGTCGGAACTCGCCCGCCGCTGCGCTTGAACGTTCGCGGCCAGATAGCTGCTGATAATCCTCTTGGTAGTCGCGATCCCGGCGCAGCCACTCCCAAGCCAGGTCGGCAGCATCTGCCGTCTTCAGGCCGCTGTACGCTTCCTCAGATCTCCAGTCAGTATCCGCCATGGTACCTTTCCCGCACAATCTTCAGACGCGGTGAAATGCAGCCGATGATTGTGGCGCTTTCCGGCTGCTTGCTTACCATGTGCGCGTCTTGAACTACTTAGTCGATGGAATGATCAACTTTTGCGATCGCGACACATTCCAGCGACCCTGACATCCGCGCGATCATTGTGTTGGCCAACCGCCACGTAGCAGATCGCGATAGCCGTGGCCCGCTAGCCACTTGGCCCGAGTCAGATGACTTTCGAATGTGCGTCGCGCACGATCCGGTTCAACGGTGGGATCAAGCCCAAGCACAATGCGCGCGATTTCGCGCCAATCGGCCTTGTCCGCGTCCGCATCAAGCAGTCGCATGTAGGCAATAGCGTGCTCCTTGTCATATGACGTGAGCTCGTCGACGCTAGGCGCCAATTCTGCGACCTTCGGCTCGGCTGGCACTGCCAGAAACTCCTACCCAGCTGAAAAATCTACCGAAATCAGAGCAACGATAACTTATCTGAGGTCGTTTTGGTACCCGCTCAATCGTCGCACGCCGATCTCCTTCTCGCGCTGGATGGCAATCGCATATCGGCTCACATTGACCTGGTGGCTCCATCCTCCGCTTCCTCTTTTTCATCGCAGTCCATACTGCAAGCGATTGCAGATGTGGCTGTCCTTGCTGTTCCCGGCGGAAGGCGTGGTGGTTCGTGGTGACGGGGCTCGTACTCGTGAAAGGCAATAACCAGAACCGGTCAACTGGAGAATATTCGTTTCCCTTTCGATTCACAGTTGAACATTCCCCCTATATAGTCGCCATCTCGGGAAAAAAGCCGCAGGTGCCTCAAGCGCTACTTCTCCTCTGCTGCCAATGGCAAGCCATTGCTTCGCAAGAACGCTTGCGTGGTCAACGAGAAGACGGCGACGCGCTAGCTGCGTCTGCCTCTGACCATCGACGGATTCCTCGGAGCAATTGGGGAGGACAGCCAAAGCTGGTGCAAGCTTATCGTAATACCCTGGCTATAACCAGTGGTTTCGTAATCATCGGAATGGCTGCCTCTGCGCATGAACGCTCGTGCGCTTGTGGCCTGGAATGTGCGCCGGATCCGCGTGGAGCGCGGCATTCCGCAAGACCAATTGGCCTATGATGCCGGGATCGACCGTTCCCACATGGGGCGCATTGAGCAGAAGAAAGAGAACCCGACTATTGATCTCCTGGAACGCATCGCCAAGACTTTGGGTGTTCACATGTCGGAATTATTCACACAGCCGGCTAAAGGTGCTATGCCCCCCAAGCCGATGTCCAGAGGGCGCAAGCCGGCACGGCTTCGCCGAAACAAGCCATAATTATTGAGCGAGCCGTGTTCCGGCTAACGCTGGGCGGAATCGAGCCGGGGCCGGCCTACGTGCCTCATGAATCTACGGCCGCGCTTGCGATCTCCTGCTCTAGCCGATGTAGCTCCAACACGGTTCAGCTTAGCGCTTCCTCGGAGCGGCCTGTTATAAGCCGAGCCGCTCGCGTAAACCTACCGACGGCCGCTCGAAGAGCCTGTTTGGGGTCGACGGGTGCGGTTCGGGTGATGGAAGCGCCCCAACCAAGAGTCCGCGAGGATGGAAGGAATTTGCTGTCCTGCCGTGCAAGAGCATGAGAGCAGATCCGTCCTCCAGAGCTTTCGGTTGGATAATCAACCCGGTGTGCGCCTCGAGAATGGGGACCTTTCCGCTGGACGAAGATAGGGAAGATGTGGTGCCCGTGCAGGGGCGCAATTTAAGGCACTCCTGGAAAGGCTCGACTGACGGCTTGTTTATGGGACATCTAAGACGCGACCACGATCGGGAGCGGGATAGTTTCAGCCGGCGCTGCGCGGTGTGAATCAAGGCTGTCCGACCGTCGCGAGATGGTGGGGAATATGTTCTGAATTGGGTGTGAGCGACGCCGGGCCTGACTATGCGGGCACGAGGAAGGGATGCTGCTGAGCGAGAGCCGGATGCATCAGATCATTAAAAATACAGCGTCATCAGTTTGACCGGCGAGCAGAGACGATGCCTGAAGAATCTGGGGCCAGAAGAAGCAAAGCAGGTGGCAGCTGCGCCCGTTAGCCGGTCCTGGCGCATAAGGCCGGCCGCTCCGCTCGACATCGGAGGGCCGCAACTAGTCTTTGGTCTCAAGGCGTTGACGTGATCCGGAGGTGCGGCCAATGTCAGGCAGCCTTCGCCCCTCTTGATTTTGGCCTCTTCTCGTGCAGCACGCGGGCGTCGATCGAAAGCTGGTCCATCATCCAGTGAGGGCTGCTGGATTTGCTGACGGGATACGGCTCAGTCGCGCGGTTGTCCCAGATTACGACGTCGCCTGATTTCCAGCTCCAGCGCAGGGTGTTCCCGGGCGCAATGAGATAGGATTGCAGCCGTTCAAACAGTCTTTGGCTGGGGTAGCGCTGCAGGCCGACGAAATTGTTCACGGAACGACCGAGCGATAGCATGCGTTCGCCGGTCTCGGGATGAACACGAACAATCGGATGTGTCGTTTCGTAGATCGTTCCAGCGGATACGCCCCACCAAGGCCGCTTGTTTGCATCGGTGGCCATCTCTGCCGCAGTGAGATCAGATGCGACGAAGCTCACAGCCCAGAGGTTATCTGCTAGCATCCGCAGGGGATCGGGAAGATCAAGATAAGCGGCCGCCCTGCTCGACCAAGCAACGTCGCCGCCAAAAGGCGGGACCGCCGCGAGCCGCAGCAACGAAATGGCTGTGCGGACCCGCTCATCGTTCATCTGGTTGAGATGACTGCAGGCGCGATCAGGCAGCTCCTGCCGGATCGTTAAACCGCCCATCGTGTCCGCGATTGTTGGATTTGTCAGCGAGCCGAGCCGGAGCACAAAACGCTGCTGCTGTGCATCGTCGAGATGTCCCTGATCACGGAAGAAGATGACCTTATACTCTAGCAGAAGCCGCTTGAACGCTCCGATGACATCGTCAGGCAAATCGTCCGACAGCGCAATGTTCTTGATTTCGGCACCAAGCCGCTCCGCGTGCTTGACGATGTCTGCTCGCGGAATGACATTTTCAACAGCCATTGTTCCACTCATGACGGCGCCTCTTTCTTTGACGTCTAAACAAGCTCAGAGGTTGTCTCGTTATGGCGACAACCCGGCAAAAAATCGTGATGCTACACGCCCGAATTGTCTGAGCGTGGGTCACCCGCCGCTCAATTAGGCGGCTGAATTCTGATACACTTCACCAGCATCTTAGAATCCGGCTCCTTCTGCCTATCGACACGGCTAGTGCCGTTCTCATGAAGGACACTCGCATATGAGGGCACCAGATCGATTTGCAGCCTGAATAATAGTGCAGATCATAGACGCGATCTGTGTCCAGTCCGTGAAACGAAACCAGCTTTCTTTTCGAGCCTGCGCAACGTTCTCCTCGTCTCAGAACTCATGCTTGGAAAATCCTCGAACAGCGACTGCGTCGTACCTCATTCATCCTGCACGGCCACATGCGCACGATGAAAATTCGAACTGCTTCGCGGCACGCACTTGCGAAGCGGACAGGACCCACCGTCTCCAAGGCCAAATCTACTATAGGATGTATATTATAACATAGGCCACTTCAACGTGCGCGCGATCATATTTTCGCGACTTGGAGTTGTTAAATGCGCCACTTGTTTCATCAGCTGATCCCTGCTGTCATGACTTCCACTAGCGGGAAAAGCGCAAAATAAGAACGCTGCAACTTCAGATGCAGCTTAACAACGGACTTAATCCCTCGATTTTCGCAAATTTGCACTTGGCATGAATGCAGGTGTCCCAACGGTTGACCGGCCTTTGGTTCGGCCCCAAACGTAGATTTCCTAACTTGGAATAGAAGCAGAGCGCTGCCCCTCAGGAATATCGCTCCCCTGAGACAACAAGGCGTCTTTGCGCTCTCAGGCTGCAAGCCGCAAATTCCGAGTGGCTATTTTGACTCGCTATGAGCGACACAAGATGGAAGGGCACGTCGGATTTGGGATCATAAGTCGCGATTTATCTTCCTCATGGTCGCTCGCTCTTACGTACGCATACGACGAAGACCGCCTGATTGAGACATGCGCGCGGGCACGGCGAGCTCTATGATGGCGTTGCGTGAAGGTCAGGCGGCCTGCTGATCGGCGGGCTTGTCGGCTTGGCGCAGGAGCTTCCATTCCCAGGGCAGCAGTTCGTGCAGACGCGACGCGGGAAGATCGGCGATCCGGGCCAGGACGTCGGCAAGCCAGGCCTTGGGATCGACGTCGTTGAGACGACAGGTCGTGATCATCGTCAGCATGATGGCGGCACGGTCGGCACCACGCTGGCTGCCGGCGAAGGTCCAGTTGCGCCTTCCCAAGGCGATGCCTCTCAATGCGCGCTCAGCACAATTGTTGGTCAAGCAGATCCTGCCATCGTCGAGGAAGCGGGCGAAGTCGTCCCAGCGCCTGAGCATATAGTTCATAGGCTTCAGGACCTCGGAGGAGCGAGATAGGGTTTCTCGCTCGCGAAGCAACCAGGCGTGCATGTCGTCGAGAAGTGGCTTGCTCTTTTCCTGGCGCGTGGCACGCCGCTCGTCGGCGCCGCAGTAGTTAATGGCGCGTTCGATCTCGAACAACGCATCCAGGCGCCTGACCGCCTCCAGCGCGATCGGAGAGATCGGTTTGCCTTTCTTACCTTCTCGGGCATTCTTCTCGATGTCAGCCAGCTCGAAGAAGCCCCGCCGCGCATGGGCCAGGCAAAACGCCGGTGTGATCGGCGTCGCTTTCTTTTGCGGATCGAACAACGGCTCGAAGCCGCTGTAGCAATCGGCTTGCAGGATGCCGGCGAAGGCGGCCAGATGCCTCTGCGGGTGTTCGCCTCGTCGGTCGCTTGAGGCGTAATAGACCGCCGCCGGCGGTGCGAGCCCGGCAAAGGGTCGATCATCCCGCACATAAGTCCAGATCCTCCCGGTCGTGCACTTGCCCTTCGCCAGGATCCGGATGGTGG
>NZ_FOUS01000021.1 GCF_900114915.1 Bradyrhizobium sp. Rc3b | reverse complement strand
AAATAGGTCTGCTCGAAGCGGGCGTGATCGCCGTAGACCGTGCGCATCTGGCCGGGCCAGGACCGCGTCAGGCAGAGATTGCCCGAGGTCTCGCCGTCCAGCACCTTGCCGTCGGCGTCGACGATCTCAGGCGCCACGCCGAAGAACGGCTGCGTCGCCGAGCCCGGCTTGAGCTTGGTCGCGCCCGGCAGCGGCGTGATCAGGATGCCGCCGGTCTCGGTCTGCCACCAGGTGTCGACGATCGGGCAGCGGTCGTCGCCGACGACGCGGTGATACCACTCCCACGCTTCCGGATTGATCGGCTCGCCGACCGAGCCGAGCAGGCGGAGCGAGGCGCGCGATGTCTTCTTCACCGGCTCGTCGCCGGACTGCATCAGGGCGCGGATCGCGGTCGGTGCGGTGTAGAAGATGTTGACCTTGTGCTTGTCGATGACGTTCCAGAACCTGGAATTATCCGGGTAATTCGGCACGCCTTCGAACATCAGCGTGGTCGCGCCATTGGCGAGCGGCCCGTAGAGGATGTAGCTGTGGCCGGTCACCCAGCCGACATCGGCGGTGCACCAGTAGATGTCGCCGTCGTGATAATCGAAGACGTATTGATGTGTCATCGAGGCGAACACGAGATAGCCGGCGGAGGTGTGCAGCACGCCCTTGGGCTGGCCGGTCGAGCCTGAAGTGTAGAGGATGAACAGCGGATCCTCGGCATGCATGTGCTCGACCGGGCATTCCGTCGTCACCATCGCCGCCGCCTCGTGATACCAGAGGTCGCGCGTCGGGTTCATGTCGATCTTGCCGCCGGTGCGCTTGACCACCACGACCCAGTCAACGTCGTCGGCCTTCGCGAGCGCGGCGTCGACATTGGCCTTCAGCGGCACCTTCTTGCCGCCGCGCAGGCCTTCGTCCGCGGTGATGATGACCTTGGACTGGCAGTCATTGATGCGCTGGGCGAGGCTGTCCGGCGAGAAGCCCGCGAACACCACGGAGTGGATCGCGCCGATGCGCGCGCAGGCGAGCATCGCATAGGCCGCTTCCGGAATCATCGGCAGGTAGATGGTGACGCGGTCGCCCTTCTTGACGTTGCGGGTGCGCAGGATGTTGGCCATCCGGCAGACCTCGTCGTGCAGCTCCTTGTAGGTGATGTGCTTGGACTGCGAGGGATCGTCGCCTTCCCAGATGATCGCGGTCTGGTTGCCGCGCTTGGCGAGATGGCGGTCGATGCAGTTGTAGGCGACGTTGAGGATGCCGTCCTCGAACCATTTGATCGAGATGTTGCCGGGCGCGAACGAGACATTCTCGATTTTCGTTGGCGCGTGCATCCAGTCGATTCGCTTGGCCTGCTCCGCCCAGAAGGCGTTCGGGTCCGAGATCGAGCGCGCGTACATATCCTTGTACTTGGCCTGGTCGATCCAGGCGCGCTTGGCCCATTCGGCCGATACCGGGTACACCTTCGCGGCGGCCGTTCTCTTGTCTGCGCTCATCGACGTGCTCCGTTCATTTGGTGCGCGCCCCTCATCATCTCGAAGGTGCAGCTTCTAATAATCCGTCGACGGAAAAAAGGGGCCGCCGCCGTAAACCAGCAGCGGCCCATGCCAGTCTAGGGAGGTTAAGCAGACGAGCCGGCCTGCCAGCGGATTTCATGCATTTTTCTCGACGTCGGAAGTCGAACGTCGACAAAAATCGGGAACCGGCGAGCGCAATATGACGATCACGCCGAGTCTCATCGCACACTATCAAGTATTGATGTCTCGACCGCGGGTTTCCGGTAGCAGCAGAGCTCCGATGATTGCCGTCGAAGCTGCGAATGCGACCGTGTACCAGAGCCCACCGAAAATATTGCCGGTCGCAATCACAACCGCAGTTGCGACGAAAGGCGCAAATCCACCGATCCAGCCGTTTCCGAGTTGCAGTGCGACAGAAACGCCGCTGTATCGGATGCGCACCGGAAAGAGTTCAACAAGTAGCGCTCCGAGCGGTCCATAAACCATAGTTGCCAGGAAGACCATGGCGAACAAGATGGCTATCACCATCGGCCCATTGGGCTCCGCCGGCGTCTTCGCCGATGGCATGCCTTTCGTGGTCAGCGCACTCAGGAGCTTGGCTTCATCGAACCCTGCCATTGTATCCTCACCGATCTGGACACCGAGCGAGGTCGCATCCGCCTTCACGACGTAGGGCACGGCACGTGCGGTCAGGAACGCCTTCACGCGAGTGCAGTCCTTCGTTGCCTTGGGCTGGAATAGCTGACCGATCCAGGATTGGTCCTCGCTGCAATCGTTTCCATGGACGACCACCGAAGTGTTGGCGCGGAATTCCGAAAGCGCTGGATTTCCGTACGTCGCCAGCCCTTGGAATAGCGGCATCATCAACACGGCAGACAACGCGCATCCCGTGACGATGATCCACTTGCGCCCAACCTTGTCGGACAGCCACCCAAAGAACAGGAAGAACGGCGTGCCGAGCGAGAGTGCCACGAGCAGGTAGAAGTTGGCCTGATCCTGGCTCATCTTTAGAGCGGTGGTCATGAAGTAGAGGCTGTAGAAGTGCCCGGTGTACCAGACCACTGCCTGACCGGCGACGACGCCGAAGATGGCGACCAGCACGAGGCGCAGGTTGCGACGATCGCCGAACGTATCGGCGATTGGATTCTTAGAGCCCTTGCCCTCGGCCTTCATCTGCTGGAACACGGGTGACTCGTGAAGCTTGAGCCGTATGTACAGCGAGAGAACCAGGAGGCCGATCGATCCGATGAATGGAATGCGCCAGCCCCAGCTCGCAAAGCTTTCTGCCGACATGGACGAGCGGCACAGAATGATGACGAGCAGCGACAGGAACAGCCCCAGGGTCGCCGTAATCTGGATCCAACTCGTCGTAAAGCCTCTCCTATCCGAATCGGAATGCTCGGCAACGTAGGTCACCGCGCCTCCGAATTCGCCGCCAACGGCGAGCCCTTGCAGCAGACGCAAGCCGACCAGAATGGTCGGAGCCCACCAACCAAAGGTCGCGAACGTTGGCAGCAACCCGACCGCCGCGGTAGCGAGACCCATCACCAGCATGGTGACGAGGAACGTCTTCTTACGGCCGACGAGATCGCCGAGCCGACCGAAAACGACGGCACCGAACGGGCGCAGGACGAAACCCGCTCCGAACGTCGCCAGCGCGGCAAGCAATGCCGCCGTTTCATTTCCCTTCGGGAAGAACAGCGTGCTGAAGAACGCCGCCAAGGACCCGTAGATGAAGAAATCATACCACTCGAAGACAGTGCCGAGGGCAGCCGCGAAAATGATGCGTTTCTTATCTCGATCGAGATGACTGGGAGCAGAGGCGGTCGCGGAAATGATGGATTGAACGGACATTCTTTCCTCCTGCATCAAACGTTGTCTTGCACGCTAGTCGCCGTGTTCACGCTTGGCGTCAGGACACCCTGCCGCAGCAGGAAGTCGCTAAGCAGCGGATTAAATCTCTCCGGCCGCTCGAGCATCGGGAAGTGGCCCGCCCTGGATATGATCGCAAGCAGGCTATCGGGAATGCCTTCCGCCAACGCCTGCGACTCGTCGGGCGGCGTAATGATGTCCTCTTCGCCGACCACGACCAAGGTCGGCACGTGGATCTCTCCAAGCCTTGCGCGACTATCCGACGCATTCAGCGAAGCGATCGCCTGGCGGGCCACGAAAGCTGGCGTTTGCGCGACCTCGTTTTTGGCGAAATCGACGAGTGCAGGGCTCGCATCGAAACCGAAGGATCGTTCGATGACCTTCTGGCTCGCGGCAACAACACCGAGATGTTCGATGGCCTTGAGCACGTTGTCGACGTTGACGTCGGCGCCCAGTCCGTGCGGCGTGGCGCCGACCAGCACGAGCGCCCGTACACGCTCGGGATATGTGAGCGCAAAGGTCTGGGCCACGGTACCGCCCATCGAAAGGCCGACAAGAGCGGCCGAATCGATCGCCAGTTCGCGATACACCCTGTGCACATCTTCGACGAAGGCCTCGATCGTGTAGGCCCGATCTTCGGGGCTCGGCGAACGGCCATGACCTGGCAGATTGATGCGGATCATCTGGTGACGAACCGAGAACGCCTCAACCTGCTCGCGCCAGAACTCCGCCGTGGTCGTGAAGCCGTGCAGGAATACCAGCGGCGCTCCTTCTCCGGACACCTGCACGACGGTGTCCCCGATAGTGATGGTTCTAGTGGATGTCATTTCTCTCCTCCCGAGGTCATTTGGACACGAGAGTTCGCAAGCGCCGTGCCATTTCGGCCGCTCGGAAGACCGTGCGGCCTATCACTCTGGGGCTGCTAATGAATTTATCGGAACCGAAACGGATCACGGCTGTTTGACGGCCATCCACCGTGCGGTTACTGTATCATTTACGTGACGTCGGTGTCGCATCTATGTGACATATCGAAAGCGGATCCCCCTCATGGTTCTCTCGCAGTGGATTGCCGGATCGTCAGAGGAAGCGGGCTTCCTGAGGCTCGTCCTCGACCACGTCTCGGACTGCCTCGTCGCGGTCGATACATCCGGTACGATCGTGCTGATCAACGAGCCCTATTGCAGGCTCTTGGGAGGTGCGGCGGACGACTTTGTCGGGCGACACATCACCGAGGTGGTGGGCCCCCAAACCAAGCTTCATCTCGTCGCGCGCGGAGAAGGCAGTCAGGTTGGCTATCCCTTGAAAGTGCGCGGTCATCAATTGATCACGAAACAAGTTCCTGTGCTGCAGGACGGCCGCATCATTGGCGCGGTCGGCCTCGCATTGTTCTCAGATCTCGGCACCTTGAAACGAACCTTCCGACGGGCCACGCAATCTGAGCTGGCGATGCCCCAAGGCAACAAGCCTTGGCGCTCGCGGTCCGACATGAGCGACATCATCGGCCAAGGCGAACTCATGGACGCCTATCGAGATTCGCTCGAGATCGTCGCCGGGCACGACCTTCCAGTGTTGATCTCCGGTGAAACCGGGTCCGGCAAGGAATTGGCCGCCCACGCCATCCACGCACATTCGAGCCGGTCCGACGGGCCTTTCGTCTGGGTCAATTGCGCCTCTATCCCGAGCGAGCTGATTGAAGCGGAGCTGTTCGGCTACGAGGGCGGTGCATTCACCGGCGCTCGCAGTCGCGGGAAATTGGGAAAGTTCGAGCTGGCTTCCGGCGGAACTCTATTCCTGGACGAGATCGGCGATATGCCGCTGCACCTGCAGGGCAGTTTGCTGCGCGTTCTCCAGACCAACGAATTGGTGCGCGTGGGTGGAACGACCCCACTCGCTGTCAACACCCGCGTCGTTTGCGCGACCCATCAATCGCTTCCCGAACTGGGCCGCGCGGGTCGTTTCAGACAAGACCTCTACTATCGCCTCGGCGTACTGCCGATCGAGGTACCCCCCCTTCGCGCTCGGGACGACATGGACTTTCTTGCTCGACGATTGTTGACGCGGATTGCGACGCGGCTGAATGCGGCGCCGCGCGATTTGAGCCGAAAGGAGATCGCATCGCTCCTTGCACATCGTTGGCCCGGTAACGTTCGAGAGCTGGAGAACGTGCTCACCCGATTTATCGTCACTGGCCAGCTCATGATGACCGCCGTGGCTCCCCAGCCGGAGCTGGACGGCGCACAAAAGCCGCTGAAGCAGCGTATCCAGTCTCAAACCGCAACGGAAGTTCGGACTGCATTGGAACAGTCTGCTGGTAACAAGCGCCGCGCAGCAGAACTGCTCGGGATTAGCCGCGCTCATCTGTATCGGCTCATGAAAGAACAAACCCTTTAGCCGAGAATTTGTCGATCAGGATGCGCTACATTGGGCATCGGTCGGCGATCGCGCAATCGATCGCCGTCGATTTAGTGACCGGACGCCGTCGGGACCATGCCGGAAGGTCAAAAAGTCCCTCTCGGTTGCACAGCACGACCAACTGCATGGGTTCGTTCGTGATGAGCCCGGCAACGCCAAGTAGTCGTCGCAAGGACAGCGCCTTATTAACGAGGTCACGGCGCTGATCGACCAACTTACGCTTTTCAGGCGTATCAGGCATAGCGCTACAGGTGGCGGCAAGGAGCTGAATCGCACGTTCCATTGTCAGGAGAAACCCGATAAGGGTGTCGCCGAAATGGGCTCGAAAGTCGTTCACGGAAAGCTCACAGCCTGACGCTGCCGGTTCATGCAACAACCTTAAACTTTGATCCACTGGTGCTCCTGATTTTTGCTTTCAGTAGTCATGTCTCATCATCGACCAGACGACAATACACCTCTAGCAGGAAGCGGAGATCGCCACCGCTCAGCCCCGTCTATGCGGCCCTGACACTCGCGACAAAGGCGCTGACTTCGTTCTGCAACGATTGCATCTTTCCGGTCAGCCGTGCACTCGACGCAAGGACGGTGCCCGCCACGTGGCCGGTTTCTGACGTCGCGGCGTTGACGTCGGAGATGTTCTGCGAAACCCGGTTCGTACCGGACGCGGCGTCCCGGACGTTGTGTGCAATGGCCTGCGTCGCGACGCCCTGCTCTTCCACTGCCGACGCGATTGAAGATGAAATCTCGTTGACCTCGGTTATGGTCGCGAGAATGCTCTGGATATTGCCGACCACGGACGACGTCTCGGCCTGTATCGACGAGATTTGTGCGCCGATTTCGTCGGTCGCCTTGGCCGTCTGAGTTGCGAGCGACTTGACCTCGGCAGCCACAACAGCAAAGCCTCTTCCCGCTTCGCCGGCGCGCGCCGCCTCGATGGTCGCATTCAGCGCGAGCAGGTTGGTTTGCGCGGCAACCTGGTTGATAAGTCCGACAACCTCGCCGATCTTGGAAGCTGCCGCTGCAAGTCCCTGAACCGTCGCATTGGCTCGCTGTCCATCGTTTGCGGCCTTGTCAGCGACCTGAGCTGCCTGGGTGACGCGGTGACTGATCTCGTTGATCGAGGCGGACAATTCACCGGCGGCCGAGGCAACCATCTGCACATTCTCAGACGCTTCGCGGCAGGCATCGGCGACGGAATTTGCCCTCACGTTGGCATGATCGGCGCTCGCAGACATGCTCTCGGCAGCCTTCTGCATTTCGCTGGCCTCGTCGAAGACGTCCCGCACGACACTTTCCACGCTGGCCTCGAACTTGCTGGCAAGTTCGACCATGGCCCTTCGCTTATCTTCGTCAGCTCGCTGCTTCAGCTCCTGTTGCTCGCCGTGCATTTTACGCGCTGCGGCTGCGTTCTCCTTGAATACACGCAAAGCACGAGCAAGGCTCCCAACCTCATCAAGACGCTTTGTGTAAGGTATCTCGAAATCATCTTCGCCCGAGGCGAGCTTTTCGGTGAGGGAGGTAATCGTGGTCAGCGATCGGGTCACCGCACGACTGATTGCCATGGAAATGGCGAGCACCAAGACAACGACACCAACGCAAATCCACGCGAACGTCCAGGCTGTCTTCCGAAAAATTGCATCGACGTCGTCAAGATATATGCCTGTGCCAATAATCCATCCCCAGGGCGAAAATCCTTTTACAAAAGACAGCTTGGAGACCGGCTGGTCGGATCCCATTTTTGGCCAGAGATAGCCATAGAAGCCGGCTCCGTGCTTCTGCACGACATCAACAAAGCCCCGAAAGAGGTAGTTGCCAGCAGGATCCTTGAACTGCCCAACCGGCTTGCCATCGAGCTCAGGCTTGGCCGGGCTCATGATCATGTTGGGCGCCATGTCGTTAATCCAGAAGAACTCGACCTTATCGTAACGCAGACCCTTGATCTCCGCGAGGGCGGCAGCCTGGGCCTGCTCGCGACTCAGCTTTCCGTCGCTTTCCAGCTTTTGATAGTGCGTCAGGATGCCATGGCCGATGTCGACCATCTGCTGGATCTTGGCCTGTCGATCCGCCATCATCTGGTCGCGGATACTATATAGCGCAATCGGCACCAGAGCGATCATGCCCGTAAGCGCGATGCCGATGATGATGATGAACTTCGCTCTCAAACCACGGAAAGACATGGGAAACTCACGATCAGAAAAATGATCGTCAGATTGTGATGGCACTGTTACCAGACGCTTAAGTGTCAGGCGCCTCCACGCACCCGGGCACGTTATTGACGCTGTTTGGCAGAATTTGCACGCTCACCCAAGTTGCGATTACCTTCGCCCCGAAACTAGCCTCGGCCCCGAAGTGGTGCAAAGAAGCGCAGGGATCTATGGGGATATCGCAGAAAATTCCAGTCACTATCCTCACGGGATTTCTGGGGTCCGGCAAGACGACGCTGCTGAATCAACTCCTCGAAAGCGGGCTGATGGCGGACTCCGCCGTCATCGTCAACGAGTTCGGCGCCATCAGTATCGATGCTGATCTGGTTGTCGGCGTCGACGAGGAGATCCTCCAGATCAACAACGGCTGCATCTGCTGCACAGTCCGCAACGACCTCGTGACAACGATCACCAATCTACTGTCGGGGCCGCGGCCGATCCGTCGCATTCTGATCGAGACCACGGGACTGGCCGATCCTGCCCCGATCATTCAGAGTTTCATTGTCGACGAAGTGCTGTCCACCGCGACCATGCTCGACGCCGTCGTGACCGTGGTGGACGCCACCCACATCGATCGCTGGTTAGCCGACCAGAGCTCCGGCGAAAACGTCGCGGCCGAGCAGATCGCCTTCGCCGACGTCGCCGTAGTCAGCAAGCTGGATCTGGCCGGAGGAGATGGTCTTGCCAAATGCGAGACCACCATCCGGGCCATCAATTCGATGGCGCGCGTGGTGGCCCCGACCGGAGGCCGGGTGAACGTCGCTGAGATAGTCGATATCGGAGCTTTCGATCTAAAGAACTGCTTGGCTATCGAGCCGCTAATACTGTCCGACCTCGAACATGAGCACGACACATCGGTGATCAGCGTGGAGGTCCGCGAGGAGCGTCCCCTGGACGGCGCCAGATTCTTCAAATGGCTGAACGCTTTCGTTCAACAGAACGGAGACCATCTTCTGCGGTGCAAGGGAATTCTGTCGCTGACAGGCGAAGCGCGCCGCTGGGTGTTCCACGGCGTCCACATGACGCTCGAAGGACGGCCGGGGCGTCCGTGGGCTGCAAACGAGCCCCGCGTCAGCGCGATCGTCTTCATTGGTAAGGGGCTCGACGGGGCTCGCATCCGCAACGAGATCGCCGAGCTGGCCAGCCGAGCGCGGGTCTCGTCGCTTAGTTGATCAACGGCTCGCGATACAGCCGCGCCTCAGTCCGAGCGAAGTTCGGACGAAAGCGGTCAGTCTTGACCACAAGCCGGGTGAAGGCGTCAATCTAGAGGAAGGCGGGCTCCCGCATGAAATTGCAACACTATCTCGGGGGCCTCGAAGGCCTCGATCCGATCTCGCTCGAAACACGCGTCTTCGTGGAAGCCTGGGAGGAAAGAATCTTCGGCATCCATACGGCGATGATGGCACTAAGCCGGCAGCTCGACCTTGAAACCACGCCAAGCACCTTCAACACCGAATGGACCTGGGCCGATCTGCGCAAGGGCGCGGAAGCGATGAACCCGTTCGACTACTTCAAGTTCCGCTACTACGAGAAATGGCTCGGCGGTATTTCCGGGTATTTCGTCGCCCGGGGCTACATCACCCAAGCAGAACTCGACGCGCGCACCCTGACGTTCCGATCGTCGCCTGCCGCGATGCCGAAGGGCGGAGACGCTGCGGTTGATGCCCGCGTGCGGACCTATCTGATGACCGGCGACGATCCGAAACGCGAGCGGCCGGCCCCACCTCGCTTCGCAGCTGGAAGCGCTGTTCGCGTCGCCAGCCCAAAATCGGTCGACCACACACGCCTCCCCGGCCATCTTCGCAACAAGATTGGCGTCATCGATAACGTCTACCCCGACGCCTACACTTATCTGTGTGACACCGGCGTTGACGGAATTGGAAAGGCGATGCCAGTCTACTGCGTCAGGTTCGACCCCAACGATCTCTGGCCGGGCAACACCGAAACGAATTTTACCTTCTATGCAGACCTGTTCGAGGCCTATCTCGAGCCTGCTACCGCATCTTGAGGAAGCTCTGATGGACCGTTTCGAATATTCCAAGGACCGCGAAGCGACCAATGCGGCGCGCGCACACGCTCTGGAAGCACTTCTGATCGAGAAGGGCGTGATCACCAGCGAGACAGTCGACAAGATCATGGCGATCTTCGCAACCGAGATGGGCCCGTTCAACGGCGCCAAGCTCGTGGCGAAAGCGTGGGTCGATCCAGCGTTCAAGAAGCTCCTGGCCGAGGATACGATGGCTGCGGTCGCGCAGATGAACTTCCCGACGAAGGGGGCCGGCGCCGAAGGTGAGCATATGAAGGCGGCGATCAACACGCCGGAGGTGCACAATCTCATCATCTGCACGCTCTGTTCGTGCTACCCGTGGCCAATCCTCGGCCTTCCACCCTACTGGTACAAGGATCCTTCCTTCCGCGCACGAGCTGCACGCGAACCGCGCAAGGTGCTCGGCGAGTTCGGCCTGGACGTAGATCCGAGCAAGGAGATCAAGACCTGGGACAGCAGTGCCCAGATCCGCTGGTTCGTCGTTCCGGAGCGGCCGCCGGGCACGGACGGTTTTAGCGAGGATCAACTGGCGGCGCTCGTCACGCCGGAGGCGATGATGGGCGTGGCCATTGTCAAGCCGCCGGTCAATTGAGGCTGCAATGCAAACGAGCTTCGAGCACTTCGCCTTGGGCAGCATGCTGGGACAATCCGACATGCCACCCAAGGACAACGGCAGCCTTTGCTTCGGTGCCCCCTGGCAGCGCCAGGCCTTCGGTATGGCGGTGGCGCTGTCCAAACAAGGCGCGTTCGAATGGGAGGATTTTCGTTCGGAGCTGATCTCAACCATCTCCGCGTGGGAGGCGACCCACGACCGGTCCGACCCGAGCTGGGACTATTACGAGATTTGGCTCACCGTCTTGGAGACGATGGTCGAACGGACCGGACTCACTGACCGGGCGGCCGAGGCGTCCTGACCATCGCCTCCTTCCCCCGACGAGGTCGCCGCTCGCCCCCGCGCGTGTTATGAATCCCCGTGCGACTCAAGATCGCGGCGCGCGCCAAAGAGTCCGAATATCACGCATGTTTGGCCGAAAATGACGCCTTTGTGCCGCGCGACGGGAATAAAGATTGCATAGCGGTTGACCTCAATTGAGGATTGTTGATGCGCATCGCATTACTCGCTCCCACCGGGGTTCAATCTCTCGACATTGTCGGCCCCGCCGAGGTGTTTTGGGAGGCCGCCAAGCGACTTGGAGATCCGACCGCCTACAACGTGCAGGTCATCGCCGGGTCGGCGGATCCTGTTTGCGGAACGGGCGGGCTGCGCCTCGTGGCCGACCGCCATATCTTCGATCCCGACGAGCCGATCGACACGCTGTTGGTCGGTGGAGATCCATCGTTCGCAACGCTCGACCCCGCTATGGTCCAATGGCTGCGGCGGAGAGCCGGCACGGTACGGCGCGTCGGCTCCGTCTGCACGGGGGTCTTTTTGCTCGCCGCAGCTGGCTTGCTCGACGGAAAGCGCGTAACGACCCATTGGGAATGCGCCACACGCTTGCGGAGCGAGTATCCCAAGCTCAACGTCGATTCTGATCAGATCTTTATCAGAGACGGTAATCTCTTCACGACGGCCGGAGTTACAGCCGGGATGGACCTGGCGCTCGCGCTCGTCGAGGAGGATTACGGTCGTGAACTCGCGCTGATCGTAGCGCGCTATATGGTAATGTTCCTGAAGCGCCCGGGAGGCCAATCACAGTTCAGCGCTCATCTTGCCGCGCAAATGTCGGGTAAGAGCAAGATCCAACAGGTTCAGCAATACGTTCTCGACAACCTTACCGCCCCGCTCTCAGTGGACAATCTGGCGGAACGGGCCGGAATGAGCGTGCGGAATTTCACGCGTGTGTTTCGCCAGGAAATGAGCATAACGCCGAGCGAGTTCGTCGATGCTGCAAGGCTGGACGCAGCTCGATTGCTCCTTGAGGACAGCACAAAGTCGCTGCAGCAAGTCGCGATACGATGCGGATTCGGCAATGCCGATGGCATGAGGCGAGCGTTCACCCGCAACCTCGGCATCGGCCCCGGCGAATACCGCCTTCGCTTTCGGAGCGCGTGGGCTGGTACAACTCCGGCTGCCCCAAGCTATCCGCCTACCAGCCGGCCGTAGCGAGCCGTGCCCCCGATGAATGATTGCCGCCCGTGGGGAACGGCAGCGGCAAAAGGGACTCGGATTGGTTCCGGACTCTTACGGGTCCCAGGCTGCCTCGGAGACGATGGGCTTCGGGTTAGGAATGGCCGATGTCGACGTAAGTTTGGCCGTGCCTATGTCATCAATTCCGTTACATCTGTAGTCGCACAGCTTGCCAGATCGAGAACAGCTCTGGAGTCGGCAAGGCCAACCTAGGCGCGACGGCCCCTCCGCGCTTCGATCTTGGTATAATCGAGATTCAATTCATGTATCATTTCGGCGCTTCAGCGCCCTGCCCGTCCAAAGGTGATCATGGAGCTGCGGCGCGAACGATTCATGTCGGAATCGTCGTCATCAACGGAGCAAACGCGATCGACTTCATGGGGCCGATCGATGCGTTCAATGAAGCCAATCGATCGCTGGCAACGCCGGTTCGGTACAAGGTTGATCTGATCGGCGCCACATCCGGGCCCATCGTGGGTTCATCCGGCGTGCGCATGCTTCCCGACAAGGTCATCGTCCCCGGACTGGACACATCCTACGACACCCTCCTGGTTGCGGGCAGTCACGAACTTCGGACCCTGAGAGACAACCTGCCGCTGATCGACTGGTTGACCCGAGCCGCACCAACAGCGCGTCGGATCTGCGCAACCTGCACCGGGACGTTCGTCCTCGCATCGGCCGGTTTGCTGGACCGGCGACGGGTCGCCACACACCGCGATTACACCGAACCGTTCGCAACGATGTTTCCCCGCGTTATTGTCGAACCGGATCGTCTTTTCGTCCGCGACGGTCCCTACTACACGGCGGTCGGCGGAATGGCTGGCATCGACCTCTGCCTCTACCTCATCGAAAATGACTGTGGGCAGGCAACATTTCTAGACGTGGCCAGGAGGCTGGTGATCTTTCTTCGCAGGCCAGGCAATCAGCCTCAGGTCAGCGGATTCCTCAAGGCGCAATCGATCCGCAATACCCAGGTCGGCCACGTCCTGGATTGGGCAATGTCTAACCTCGCTGCCGATCTCTCGGTCGACGCACTCGCCAAGCGCGCGGCGATGAGCTCCCGGAACTTCAGTCGCGCGTTCATGGACGAGATGATGACGACCCCTGCCCGCTTCGTTGAAAGCATCAGGGTCGAAGCAGCCCGCATTCTCCTAGAAACTACGCCGCTTTCGATACAGCAAATATCTCATCGGGTTGGATTTGGTAGCCCCGCAAACATGCGCCGCGCGTTCATTCGTGCCTTCCAGACACCGCCAGCAGAGTATCGTGAGAACATCGGCCCTACGCTTGCGGCAAACGTCCCTTAGCACGCTCCTGCCTTTGGTTCGCACCAAGGGCGGTTTATCGCCGCTATTGTCAGAGATTGTGCTGCTCAGGCTCATCGACGGGCCTGATGCGATCGTCGATATAGCGTCGCAGCGCCGCAGCGGCATTCAACATGTGCGCACGCATCCTGCGCGAAGCCGTATCGCCGTCCCCCTCCGCGATCGCATGCATGATGGCAGAGTGCTCGTCGCGTGATTTGCGAATGCGATCGCCTTGCCGCAACT
The DNA here is from genome assembly GCF_900114915.1 of Bradyrhizobium sp. Rc3b. Classification (GTDB taxonomy): domain Bacteria; phylum Pseudomonadota; class Alphaproteobacteria; order Rhizobiales; family Xanthobacteraceae; genus Bradyrhizobium. The sequence continues at coordinate 122,785 of NZ_FOUS01000021.1, read as the reverse complement.
GCGTGCGGCGAAAGGCGCTGAGACGTGCGCGAACGTCCTGCGCCTGCTCGGCCATGAACGAGTTATGCGTCGCGCTGTAGATGCATTCGTGGAACAGCCGGTTGAAGGCGTCATAGGCATCGACGTCGTTGGCCTCGACCATTGCCAGCGAACCGTCGTGGAGCTCGATCAGGCGGCTGCGCTCGAGCGGCGTCATGCGATAGGTCGCGAGGCGGACGCACATCGCCTCGATCTCGGCGCTGGTTTCGAACATATCCATGATGCGCTCCGGCGTCATCCGCGCCACGACGAGGCCGCGGCGGCCGCGCACTTCGACAAGCCCGCTGACCACGAGTTGACGAAGCGCCTCCCGCACGGGCGTACGGGAAGCCCCAAAGCGATCGGCAAGCTGCTGCTCTTCGAGGGCGGAACCGGCGACGAGGGCGCCTGAGGCGATCTCGTCAGTCAGCGCATTCCGGATGCGATCGGAGAGCAATCCCCCATCGTCTTCCGTTTCAGCTGCGACCTTGAGCAAACCCGCCATTTAGCCTCCTATGATCGCACGTACCGCAAAGAAAAGAATAGACGGTGCGACCAGGCATCCTAATCCCGTATGGAATGTCGCGGTCAACGCCCCGTAAGGAACCAATCGTCGATCGGTCGCGGCAAGCCCTCCGGACACGCCGCTGACCGTTCCCATCAAGCCGCCGAACACCATCGCGCTACGTGGATTGTTAAGACCAATCATTTTCGCCACAAACGGCGTTCCGATCATCACGATTATCGCCTTGAACACACCGGTCGCGATCGAGAGCGCAATGACTGGCGAAGATGCACCGATCGCTGCCCCCGTGACCGGCCCCACAATGTAGGTGACCGCACCGGCCCCGATGGTCGTGAGCGATTCGGCGTCAGTGTAGCCAAACGCCGCGGCGACGAGAACGCCTAGAATGAACGGAACGACCGTTCCCAGGCCGAGCGCGACCGCACCGATCAGTCCGGCCTTGCGCGCATGGACGACATCGACCTCGAAGGCGGTGGCGACGATGGCGAAATCCCGCAGCATCGCGCCACCCATCAGGCCGATCCCGGTCAGCGCCGGCAGGTCGGCAACGCCCTTCTCGCCGCCGGTGGCAAGCCCGCCGAAAAAGGCCAGCACGAGACCCAGGATGATCGCGATCGCCGAGCCGTGAATGCGGCCGAAGGTGAGATATTTCGAGATTGCCCCCGAGACCCACATCAGGATCCCCACTGCGGCAAACGCCGTGATCAGCGCATTGGCGGCGAGAATGTGAGAGATCACGGTCATCTGACCCTCCCGGATTTGAAGTGGGGCACATTCGCCTCGATCGCCTCTCGGGCCTCGATCTCGTCCATGGTTTCGACGCGGCCACTGAGCCGGCCGATCAAGGCCACCATCGCGAAACACACCGCGACCGCGCCGGCGCCTGCGATGACGACGATCGGGCCGCCCTTCGCCGCAGCGACGACGTTCTGCTGCGCGGCCATGGCGACCACGATCGGAATGTATAAGCTGCCCCAGAACTCGACGCCGGTATTGAGCCCGCGGCTGAGCAGGCCGTGCCGCACCAGCCAGAGCCGGGCGGCGATCAAGAACATCATCGCAATGCCGACGCCGCCGACATTGGCCTTCACACCGAGGGCAACGCCGAGCAGGTCGCCGAGCAGGCCTCCCAGCAGGGTGCAGATCGCGAGCAGAGCTACGCCGGAAATCGTCACGGGCGCCTCCCCTTTGCGAGCGGGGCGCGAGCCCCTGGATACGGGGCTACTGTATGCATTCGCATCATAAATTCCCTCCTGTGTATGCGGACATCTGTCGCTTATGAATCTACGTATACACTGATTGACATTCAAAGGCAATACGCATACATTCGACCACATCGAAGACCAACTTCGCATGCCAAGGAGCCGAAATGAGCGATTGGGGTATGCAAAAGGCCGCCTTGGGCGAGCGCCTCGCGGCCGGCCGACAGCACGCCAGGGGGAAGGTCGTCCCGATCCCCAGCCTCCCTGCATTTCTCAAGGCGGTGATCCGGTCAGGCGACCGGGTGTGCCTGGAGGGCGATAATCAGAAACAGGCCGATATCCTCGCCACGGCGCTCGCCAACCTGGACGCTCGGGATGTTCACGACCTGCACATGGTGCAGTCGGGCGTGGTGCTGCCCTCCCACCTCCACATCTTCGAGAAGGGCATCGCGCGGCGGCTGGACTTCTCCTATTCCGGCCCGCAATCGGCGCGCATCGCGCGCATGCTTTTCGGCGGCAAGATCGAGCTCGGCGCGGTCCATACCTATCTCGAGCTGTTCGCCCGCTACTTTATCGACCTCACGCCGAACGTCGCGCTGATCGCGGCGGTCAGCGCCGACAAGGACGGCAATCTCTATACGGGGCCGAACACCGAGGACACACCGACGGTGGTCGAGGCGACCAGCTACAAGAATGGTCTCGTCGTGGCACAGGTCACCGAGATCGTCGACAAGGTGCCGCGCGTCGACATTCCCGGCGATCTCGTGCATTTCGTGGTCGAGGCCGGCCGCCCCTTCTATGTCGAGCCGCTCTTCACCCGCGACCCCGCCGCCATCACCGAAACGCAGATCCTCACGGCGATGCTCGCCATCAAGGGCATTTACGCGCCCTACGGCGTGCGCCGGCTCAATCACGGCATCGGCTTCAACACCGCCGCGATCGAGCTGCTGCTGCCGACCTATGGCGAGAAGCTCGGCCTCAAGGGCAAGGTCTGCACCCATTTCGCGCTCAACCCGCATCCGACGATGATTCCGGCGATCGAATCCGGCTGGGTCGAGCAGATCCATTGCTTCGGATCGGAAGTCGGCATGGAGGACTACGTCGCCGCGCGCTCCGACATCTTCTTCACCGGCCCCGACGGCTCGCTTCGCTCGAACCGTGCGTTCTGCCAGACGGCGGGCCTCTATGCCTGCGACATGTTCATCGGATCGACGCTTCAGATCGACCTCGAAGGCCACAGCTCGACGGTGACGACCAGCCGCATCGCCGGCTTCGGCGGCGCGCCCAACATGGGCTCCGATCCGCGCGGCCGCCGCCATCCGAGCGAACCCTGGCTCAAGGCCGGCGCCGAAGCCGACCCCGATTCCAGCGCGGCGCTGCGCCGCGGCCGCAAGCTCGTGGTGCAGATCGGCGAGACCTTCGGTGACAGCAACGTCCCGCTCTTCGTCGAGCAACTCGATGCGCTGGAGCTGGCGCGCAAGCTCGACCTCGATCTGGCGCCGGTGATGGTCTACTCCGACGACGTCACCCACATCGTCACCGAGGAAGGCATCGCCAACCTCCTGATGTGCCGCAGCAAGGAGGAGCGCGAGCAGGCGATCCGCGGCGTTGCCGGCTACACCGACATCGGCCGCGCGCGCGATGCCAAGCTGGTCGAGCAACTGAGACAACGCGGCGTGATCCGCCGCCCCGAGGATCTCGGCATCGATCCGCTCGATGCCGACCGGCGCCTGCTGGCAGCCCGCTCGATCAAGGACCTCATGCTGGCTTCCGGCGGTCTCTACCGTCCGCCCAGCCGCTTCCGCAACTGGTGAGGAGTTTTGCGTGGAAAAGCTCAGTTTCAGACTGACTGCAACCCGATCCGCCGGCGGCACCCGCGCGCAGGCGATGGTCGGCGTCGTCGCCTCCGGCAATCTCGAAGTGTTGCTGGAACGCAGCGTCCCGGCCGACACCTGCACGATCGACATCGCCACCGCCGCCCACGGCTTCGACAAGGTCTGGGACGCCGTGGTCCGCGACTTCGTCGCCCGCCGCTCTGCCGGGGGCTTGCGCATCTCCATCAATGACGGCGGCGCCCGGCCCGACACGGTCGCGCTGCGACTTGCCCAGGGCGTCCGCAAGATCGAGGAGCCGGAACGATGACTGCCGTCACAGCCAATGATGTCTCGCTGAGCTGGTACGAGGCGAGCGCCCGGCAGCGCATCGACGCGCTGGTCGATGCCGGCAGCTTCTCCGAATTCATCGGCCCGGAGCTGCGCGAGATCAGCCCGCATCTTTCGATCTTTGACCTGCCCGAGCAGTTCGACGACGGCATCGTCATCGGCCGCGGCCGGCTGGACGGCGCGCCCGTCCTCGTTGCCGCACAGGAAGGCCGTTTCATGGGCGGTGCCTTCGGCGAAGTCCACGGCGCAAAACTAACCGGGCTGCTTCGTGCGGCGCGCGCACTCAAGCAGGATTTGGTGATCCTGTTCGACACCGGCGGCGTGCGGCTTCAGGAGGCCAATGCCGGCGAGCTCGCGATCGCGGAGATCATGCGCGCGGTGATCGAGGCGCGGCGCGAGGGCGTCAACGTCGTCGGCCTGATCGGCGGACGCGCCGGCTGCTATGGCGGCGGCAGCCTGATCGCCGGCACCTGTTCGAAGCTGATCATCTCCGAACAAGGGCGGCTCAGCGTCAGCGGGCCCGAGGTGATCGAGACCAACAAGGGGATCGAGGAATTCGACTCGCGCGACCGCGCGCTGGTCTGGCGCACCATGGGCGGCAAGCACCGCTATCTGATCGGCGGCGCCGACACTTTCGTTGACGATGAGGCACTGGCATTCCGCGAGGCGGCGATCACAGCGCTCAAGGTCGGCACACGATGCGACGTGACGGTGCTCGAAGCCGAGCAGGCGCGGCTCGAGCGGCGATTGCAGCGTTTCGGCGAGGCCGAGGACGCCGTAGAGATCTGGCAGGCGCTCGGCATCGACGATCCGACCGATGTTCCCGCACTTCCGACCGGCGCATTCCTTCGCGCGGCTACCAACAGGGAGAACGCCGATGACGCTCGATGACATCCTGACCGGCCTGTTCCCGAACGGCCGCAAGATCGCAACCAACGGCGCGCAGATCTCTGGGCAAGCAGTGTTGCCCGACGTCGGACCGGTCCACGTGCTCGGCATCACGCAAGGACAGCCGCTCGGCGTGGACGAAGCCATCGTGCTCGCAGGGCGGGTGATCGAGATCGTGAAGTCAGGGGATCGGGCGCCGATCCTGCTGCTGGTCGATTCCGCCAGCCAGCACATGAGCAAGCGCGACGAGCTGCTCGGCCTCAGCGAATATCTGTCGCATCTCGCCAAGACCTTGCTGCTGGCGGAAGCCGAGGGACACCGCACCGTCGGCCTGCTCTATGGCGGCAGCGCCGCCGGCGCGTTCATTGCCACGGCGCTCGCGACCGGCACGCTGGTGGCCCTACCCGGCGCGCATCCCGCAGTGATGGACCTGCCGTCGATGGCGCGGGTCACCAAGCTTCCGATCGACGTCCTCAAGGCCAAGGCGGAGGCTACACCAGTGTTCGCGCCCGGGCTCGACAACATGGTGAAGACCGGCGGCATTCAAATCGTCTGGGACGCGGATGCGCCGTTGGCGCCGCAGCTTGCCGCCGTGCTGCGGCAGCCACAGGGACAAGATGATCGCAGCCGACTCGGCGCGAACCGCGGCGGCCGGCGGAAGGCCGCCGAACTCGCCGAGCGCATTGCGCGCGCCGCCGCCTCCCCTCAGGAAGCGCGACATGGCTGAAGCCCTCGCGCGCCACAGCATGGTGAAGGCCTCGACGGCCGGATGGACCGCGGTGATGAACCGCTATCCCGAACTCGCGAGCGAGCCGCTCGTCGCGAACTGGGCACATGCCGGCCGACCGCTCGTCGTTCGCCGGCCGGCTTGCAGCGATACAGCCGGTCTCGTTCCGCTCGGCCTGCCGCTGCCGCCGAGCCACGGCAAGCGACGCATCGCGGTCTCACTCGTCGCAGCCGATATCGTCGCGTCCGCGCCGCCGCCGTTGCTAGCGGACGCCGCCGCTGCGGCGCCTGAGGCCTGGCAGGCAACGATCGAGAAGCTCGTCCAGCTTCTGCCGGAGACCCGCACCTTTGGCAGCCTGGCCTGGCAGCACCTCACCGGCCTACCCTATCTCTCCGACAGTTCGGATCTCGATTTGCTCTGGCCGCTGTCGTCGGTGAAGCAGCCTGGAACTCTGTTGTCCGACATCGCTGGAATCGCGAAACAGGCACCGATGCGGCTCGATGGCGAAATCGTCGGTCCCACGGGCGGGGTTCAATGGCGCGAACTGACCGGCACTGACGCGGACGAAGTCCTCGTGAAGGGCCCGGCGGGGGTCACCACGACGACGCGTGCGGCGTTCCTTGCAGGTCTCGTGTCATGACCGTTGCGCTCAGATGGCAATCGCTGCCGGGACGCGCGCTTAATGCGGAAGAGCTCGGCCATCTCGCTTCGCTCTCTCTGGAGCTCGAAGTCGAGACCTATCCGAAGCCCGGCCTCGTCAGCCATGTCGACAATGGCGCGCATCGTGACATGGACGCCGCGCTGCTGTGCCGGAGCGCTGAGACCTTGATGCCGTTCTTCGGCGAGCTCGCCGCCGCGGGCGCCGAGGGCGCCGGCATGAACCGGCTGCGCGCGATCGGTGTTGCCGCCGAGCGCGCGATGCTGGCCGCAACACATGGCGTCAACACGCACCGCGGTGCGATCTTCGGGCTGGGCCTGCTCTGCGCCGCGGCCGGCTACCGGAATGCCGTCGGCATTCGCAAATCCCTCGGCCGGCTGGTTTCGGAGCGTTGGGGCGACGACATCCTGTCGGGCCCGGTATCGCTGCGCAGCCATGGTGCCGTGGCCCGGCGGCGCTACGGCGCCGGCGGCGCCAGGGCTGAGGCTGCCGACGGTTTTCCGTCGGTCTATGATATCGCCCTGCCCGCGCTGCATGCAGCGCGCAAGCTCGCGCCCCATGACGAGGAAGCCGTGCGCGTTGAGACATGCATGAGGTTGATCGCTGAGGTCACCGACACCAACCTGCTGCATCGTGGCGGTGCCGAGGGATTGCGCTTCGCGCAAGAGAGCGCCTCAAGCTTCCTTACCGCCGGCGGCGTCGGGTCGCCGGGATGGCGCAGGCACGCGGCCGGCATTCACCAGGCGTTCGTGTCCCGCAATCTCAGTTCCGGCGGCTCCGCCGACCTGCTGGCGATGGCGCTGTTCGTCGATCGGTTGGAGGTCTGATGCTGGCACTGCTATGCGGCGGACAAGGCACGCTCTCGGACAAGATTTTCGATCTTGTCGCGGAGCAGCCCGCTGCCGAGCCGATCTTCGCTGCGGCGACCACGGTTCTCGGCGCGGATCCGCGGGAGTTCATCAGGACGCGGGCCGCGGACGAACTCTCCGCCAATCATTCCAGCCAGATCCTCACCGTCACATCGACGCTCGCGATCCACGCCTGCATCGCCGACCTGCTCACTGCGGAGACCGCCGTCACGGGCTACAGCGTCGGCGAGATGGCGGCGTGGAGCATCGCGGGAATCTGGACCGCCGACGAAGCCTTGCGCCTCACGGACATTCGCGCACGCTTGATGGAAGATGCCGGTGGAACGGATGGCCGCCTCGGTTATGTCCGCGGGCTCGACGGGGCTGCGCTCGCACCTCTGCTTGCCAAACATGGCTGCGAAATCGCGATCCGGAATCCCGACCTTCTTGTCGTCATCGGGGGCGCAGAGCGGGACGTGATCGCGCTCTGCGACGAGGCCGCCAAGCATGGCGCGCGCACCGGCCTTCTCGCCGTGAAGATCGCGTCGCATACGTCAAGGCTCGCAGCGGCCTGCAAACCGCTACAGCAGACGCTTGATGCCAGCAGGCACACAGCCATCGCAAACGGGCGTGTGCTGCTTGCCGGCGGCGACGGCGAGCGCATCTTTTCGGTCGAAAGTGCCACAGCGAAACTGGCAAGACGGGTCGCGCATCCCATCGATTGGACCACGATGCTGGAAGCGCTCGCGGAGCTGGGCGTCACGGAAGTGCTGGACCTCGGCCCGGGCCATGCACTGGCCGAGATGATGCGAGCCTCGCAGCCGTCCATGCGCTGCTACGCCGCCGACGGATTTCGCACCATCGACGGCCTGCGCAAGTGGATCGCTGCGGCCTAGGCCATCGGTCTATCTCTCGCTTTTCCCCTTTCGAATCTCGGTCGATCGCGTGCCGCGCGAGCGGACAGAACCCTGGCGTAGATTAGATCGGCGCGCCCCGACTTCTGAGAGGTCCTGGCGCTGTTGGTGATTCCGACCGTAATCTCTCCGATCGTCGTGGGAGCGACCTGGCGGCTGATGTTCGACGTCCGGTTCGGTTTCGGGCCGATGCCATTACCTACTACAGTTACTAGCCGAAGGACGACAGCCCCGCGCGACATGATGAGCAAGCTGGGGCACGGTCTCTCCGCGAGCTAGGCCGAGTTGGTGGCGATCCCGCCCCCGGGGGGGCGAGCAGGCGCTTGGCAGGGTCAGGTCGAGCGCTCAGCGGCTGCCCGCACGACAAGGCGCTCGACCGCGGCGGGATTCACTCGCCGTGATATTACTGGACGGCAGGTAACAACTTGATCTCATCTCCGGGCGCGACCGCCCCGCCGTGTTCGATTTCTGCATAAATCCCGAGGTCACCCTGGCTACGATATTCGCGGATAGCCAAGGGGACATTAACATCCCGAACAGCGCTTTTGGGATTTACGCTTGTCGCCGGGCATCGTCGCGTGCGACGGACAACCTTCAAGACGACCTCTCCAATCTGAAGGCGCTGTCCGATCCAGTCGAGCTCGGTCCAGGGTTTGGCATGATCGAAGTAGAGATTGGCGCGGAAGCGAGTTGGATCGAGTTCCATGCCAATGTGTTCGCCAAGTGAAGCGACGGTCCGAAGATTGATGAGCGAGATGCTTCGCATCAATTCGGGGGAGTGGACGCTAACATCCGTAAACTGGTGCCCGGGCGAATAGACCACCCGTGGTTCGCCGCGAAGATCTGCGTTCGCGACTTGAGCCAAATACCACGCGAGTCTTGTTCGATCTTCCTCGTTCTCCAAGAGAAACTCGCTGATCTGCTCTCGGTCCCGGATCTCCAAACGATCAGGGAATTGGCGAAACTTCGCCTCCAACCGAGCTAGGGCTTCGTATTTGGCAAGCATTAAAAAGTGAGACTTGGCTGCAGGTTGCGGGGCGGCCGCGTCGATCTCAATCGAACCGTCAGTAACCGCATATTGACGATCACAGGGAAAACCACGCCCAGGCGAAAGTTCGACTCTAGCCAAGGGCTCGGCCGACAATCCTTTAAACGGATAGCGATAAAGGTTGATGACTTGCATGCTCTCTCATTTCGATGGGGAACCGTTCTCTGCAGAGCGCTGGGCAACAGTTGCTGGCGGAGCGCATCTGCATCCGGCAAAATGCTGCGCGGAAGATATTCATATCGACATCAAACTAAAGCCAGGTTAGATGCGCCGGATTGCGTTCGGAAGAAGGGCCCTTGATCTACAGAACCCCCCTGCTCGCACTCTCACGCAATTGGCGAACAAAGATTTCATCATTGTATCGGGACAGGCTGAGACGCTCGGCGAATTCGGGCCTCTTGCCCAACACCCAGCCGGCGCAGAGCGCTCCCGTTGCACAGGCGGCCATCGTTCCAAAGCCGGACATAGCACCTGCCACGTAGGCGTGCTTCGTCTTCATGGGACCGATAAGCGGCCAATTCTCCTTGGTCATCGTATAGTAGCCGCCATAGTGGGTGATCTGCCGTGGCAGCCGGCCATAGTATTGCTTGAGGCGAGGGTTGAGCCTGCTGGCTCCCCTGAGAACGATATCCGGAAAGTTCGGATCCGTTGGAAGATCGTCTCGCGGCTCCGATGGCGTGCGATTGTAGGCCCAACCGAGCTTGATCCACTTCCCGAGATCGCCGCCTTCCGGACGGCAGTGGATGCCGCCCGGCATCGGGCGGGCGAGCCACGCAGTCGCGGGATCCTCCTCGATGAGTTGGCGCTCTTGGTTGGTCCAATCAATCGCCTGCCCATCCAAATCGATCGAAAACGGCATTCTCCGGTCGATGGCGCCAAGATTGTCGGCAAAAGCAATCTTCTGATGGAAGATGTTCTCGACCGGAAGAGACTCCCCGAGCATGCGCGCGATATCGGCGACATAGGGGCCGGCCGCATTCACGACGATTGCGGCCCGGATCTTGTCTTCACCGTCGGGACCGCGCGCCGTCACCACGAAACCATCTTGCTGTCTGGCTATTTCTGTAACGCGGGCGGGAGCCAGGATACCTCCTTTCGCGCGGATCTGCTCCAGCATCAGGCTTCCAAGCTGCTGGCCGCTGATGTCTCCGGCACGGCGGATGTGGAGGATCGTGGATACCTCTGGGTCGAAGGTCGGAAAGTGGCGACGGATCAGGTGCCTGTTTTGGAGCACATCAACCCCTTCGGGAGCATCTCGCCAGTCCGCAGAGACTGGCGGAGTATAGCTCGGTGCCGACGCGCCCTCGTGAACACGTATCCGGGGGGCGCCCTCGGGCCCGTACCCAGTTTGGAGCTCCCTTAGGAGTTGCTCGGGCCTTGCTTCACGTGTGGCCAACGCATAGCCGCGTCGGCTCATATGTATGCGGCTGTCGTGCTCGCGCGAAATCTCCTCGAGCAGGTCGATACTGTAGTCTGTGAAGGCCGTCATAATCGGATGAGGCCACCAATTGCGGTAATTTTCGCCGGACGCGGCCGAGGTCAGGCTCATGGGGGCGCGGGGATCGATGATCACGATCTTTGATGACGCACGCCCCTTCGCAAGATAGTAAGCGCAGGCGATGCCGACGATTCCCGCGCCGATGACGGCAATGTCGCCGTTGCGATCGCTCATTTGATCTTCTCCAAGCCGGATTTGGGCGGATGACGCGCATCTCGGTCACCAGAAGGAGCCTCGAGCTTCGACCGCAGGTACTCTAATTTTCGTTCATTTGACCTGTGCCGCAGGACACGAACTCTATCGGAGTGGTCACTCCCGCGAAGCATGTCGCTGGGCGGATCTCAGCGTCTTCTGAGTCTGAACGATATGCTCGCGAAGAAGCCGAACAGCCTTCTCAATCTCGCCAGCGCGGCACAGATCCAGCAACTGGTAGTGCTCGCGCTGAGGTCGCTCCTTCCCCGTCGCGCGGGAAACCAGCGCTCGAGTAAATCGGCTCACATGACCATAGTTCGCTTCGATCATCGACAGCAGTCGCGGTCGATTGCATGGCGCATAGAGCGTCTCGTGGAATTTGCAGTTGAACGCGCCCCATTTTGCCGGATCACGCTCCTCGTCATATGAGTGCAGGATCGCCTTCGCCTCGTCGAGATCAATCTCTCCCATTGCGGGGATGGCCAAGCGCAGCGCATGACACTCAAGCGCGATGCGAATCTCAAGCAATTCGATGACTTCGTCTATCGACAAGTCCGAAACGACCGCGCCACGATTCGGCAGGAACGTGACAAAGCCTTCCGCCTCAAGTTGCCTGAGCGCCTCTCTCACGGGGATCCGGCTTGTTCCGAACCGCTCCGCAAGCTCGTCCTGCCTGAGCTGAGATCCAGGGGCAAGCTCACCGGCGCCGATCAAAACCCTCAGCGCTTCGCGCACGACTTCATGTGCGGAGCCATGACCTACGGCTCCCCGGGGTTTCGCAGCTGCTGCGCCTCTCATGGAACCGTTCCTCGCCTTCGCGCCGAGCAAAACGCTCGCCATATTGTATAAAATCAGTTTACTGAGTATGCAATCGGAGAGTATACAATCATCCAAAATTTTATCCCATGTGATGATTGGAGAGCTAACCGATGAAATTACTGGCTTATTCCTGTCTCATCGTTGCGGCGATCGCTATCCCGGCACAAGCGCAGTCGCCCGGCGGGACCTTGGCCAAGATCAAGGCCGCCAGTGAAATGACGATCGGACACCGCGACGTCTCGGTGCCGTTTTCCTATCTGGACGAGAACCAGAAGCCGGTTGGCTTCGCGATGGATCTTTGTTCAAGAATCGTCGAGGCCGTGAGGACCGACCTCAAACTGCCTTCCATCCAGACCAAGCTTCAGCCGGTCCAGCTCAGCACACAGATCCCGCTGATCCAGAACGGCACGATCGACATCGTCTGTGGTCCCGCAACCAATACCCTGGAACGACAGAAGGTCGTGGCTTTCAGCAACACGATCTTCGTCTCGAGCATTCGCGCTGTCGTGAAGAAGGATGGCCCGATCAAACGCTTCGAAGACCTGAACGACAAACCGGTCTCTCTGACCACCGGCTCGACGTCAATTGCCCTGCTCGTATCCCGCGCTCAAGAAAAACATTTTCAGACCAAGAATGTCATGTCGGCGGATCACGCTGCCTCGTTCCTCGCGCTGACGACGGGCCGTAGCGAGGCCTTCGTAATGGACGACATCCTGCTCGCCAGTCTCATCGCCAACAGCTCGAATCCGGGAGATTGGCGAATTATCGACGACAGCCTCCGGACCGAGCCCTACGGCCTGATCATCCGCAACGACGATCCGGAGTTTAAAGCGCTGGTCGACAAAACGCTGGCTGCCATGATGCAGAACGGTCAATTTCAGGAGCTCTATGCGAAGTGGTTCATGAGCCCCATTCCGCCGAAGAACGTCAATTTGAACTTCCCGATGACTCAGCCCTTGAAGGAAGCCGTCACAAATCCGAACGACAAAGGCGTGTGAATAGAAAATTATGTTTATCCCTCACCAAGGGGCACCGATCACGGCTCTCGCCAGAGCTATCCGACGACTTCATCAAGCACCGCGATCGGTAGTAAAGCGGCGGGCCTACATTATAGAAATGCGCGCAGTCGGCCATCCGGTATCGGCTCGTAGGTCACGGTTGGCTCCCGCCGAAAGGTTCTTCTAGTCTGCGCGCCTGCATATCATCAACGGCCATTCGATGAACCGTTGTGCGATTTTTCAATACATGCGTGGGAGAAACTTCCCGCTACGTCTTGGCAATGCACGCTGGCGACGACAAAGCATCCGTGGGAAACCTCTGCAGTGCGAGATCACCTCGGCGACCAAACGCCGACATCGGAAAGTTGCCGACAGGCACGCATCGAAAACTAATCAGCTCCGCGCAACGAGTTAAACCGAAAGGTCTCGACGGCATTGATAGCCATCGTCTCCCTTTCGGCTACACTCCAGATGAACCTAGTGCTAGTGCCGCCTAACACTTATTAGCATTACGAGGAGTCGCGACGCACGGCACACAACTTCTGAAAAATCGCTCACTCGGCCGTTCGCCGGAACGAACGGCCTGACCAACGAAGGCCGGCAGGATACGGTTATTTCTGCCGCCGGGCGTAAGAGACAGGATATGCCGCCGACCTCGCATTGATCATTGGATCTTGCACCTCGATGCCGGGTGGCAGCGCATTCGGCAGGAACAGCAGTTCCTGCTGTGCTACGTCGTTGTTCTTCACGACTTTCGTTATCGAAATCGTGCCAAGTTCTACGAGCTGGCGAGTGTCGGGCCACGCCACTGATGGATCATCCAGCTTGTCGCCGGCAGCAGCGACTTGAAGCACCACCGTGAAGTCCACCGGTCCCTGCTCCGCGCGAGTCCGGATTTCGGCACCCAGAAAATTCTCTGCTTTGTTGGCCGCATCGCCGTCGCTCAGATAGTGAGCGCCTGCCTTCGGTAGGAATTGATAGCGACCAAACGTGACCAGCCCCTCTCCGTTTGTAAACTTGAAGGTGTTTACGCCGTAGTAGGGCAGCGTCCCGTAACTCTCGGGCGCTGGTTTTGGAGCGGTCAGGAAGGCCTTAGCGATCGGGTGGGTGGCCAGATAATTATCGAGCGGCGTCGGTTTGCTCGCCTTCGGGCCGCTGTTTCCCAGCGCTATCAACAAGTCACGGAAATCGTCGGCCGTCGGCGACGGGAAGCCGTTGAATGAGTGGGCCACGATGTCGCTGTCGGTGCCATCGGGCAGCCTGAACTTGATCGCCAGTCCGCGAGGACTGGCCAGCCCCTGATTGTCTGGAATGTCGGGAATTCCGGCAAAGTTCGAAAACCGCACCGTAACGGGAACTGCTGTCCGCTGCAGGTGAGGTGCCTTGCTGATGGTAGACGCTTTCACACTCGGCGTGAAGCTTCCCTCCAGCACAATTCCCTTCGCATGAACAGCTCGCGACCCGGGATGGGAGCCGAACACCCCGTTCAACGCGTCAACAAGTTGCTCAGGCGAGGACGCCTGCCCAACCGGCGGAGCAGACGGCGTCTGGGCGCCGGCGGGATACATAAGCACAACGGAAATTGCGAACACAAACAGTGGCAACGGGCGGGACATATTCAAGCTCCTTCGTAGAAAACACTTGCAAGAGAAGTCGATCTGGATTGCTGCTCAGCGCGACCGCGCACACAAAAAACCGATCGTTCCTGCGCGCGCGGCCCCAATTAATCCGACAAGAAGCGCCTTATCTCATCGGCCACGATCGCGCCTTCTGTCTCAAGCGCAAAATGGCCGGTGTCCAAGAGAACGATACGCGCGGCGGGAATATCTCGTCGAAACGACTCGGCACCCGGAGGAGAGAAGAATTGATCATTCTTTCCCCAAGCGGCGAGTAACTTCGGTTGTCGCTGGCGAAAGAAAGCCTGGTAGAGCGGATAGCGCTCGATATTGCGCTTGTAGTCCAGCTTAAGATCAATCTGAAGGTCCGCATTTCCAGGACGAGCAAGAATCGCGGCATCCAGCGTATAAGACTCCGGCTCGATGCTGGATGGATCGGCCACACCATGAAAATAGGCCCCCTTTACTCCTTCGAGCGTCATGCGGGCGCGGATGGGTTCACGCTTATCGGGACTCGGATTAGCCCAATAGGCTCGCAGCGGAGCCCACGCCTCCTCTCTCAAGCCTTCGACATAGGCATTGCCGTTTTGGCTGATGATTGCAGCAACACGGTCTGGATATGTCAGCGCCAGATCCCAACCAACCGGCGCGCCATAATCAAAGACGTATAGGACGTAGCGCTTAAGCTCCAACGCGTCGACGAATGCCGTGGCGGTGCGGGAAAGGGACGCGAAGTCGAACCTATAGTTACGTTCTGCTGGAATCTGTGTGAAGCCGAACGACGGCAGATCTGGCGCGATCAGCCGAAATCGATCGGCAAGCCTTGGCATCAGGTGACGAAAGTAAAAAGAGGAATTTGCGAAGCCGTGCAACAGGAGCAATGTGGGAGCATCCGCAGGACCGGCTTCGCGATAGAAGACGTCGACGCCGTCAGCACGCACCCACTTATGTCTAACATCTGTTGACGACTGGGGTGGCGATGCGTGAACTGACAGACCGGTTCCTAGAGCAACGCCTGTAACGCTTCCGGCCAGCACAGCGCGTCGCGTGGGCGAGCCTGCATAGCGCCCAAACATTGGTGATCTGGATGAAGATGGTAACTGAGACATTGATTTCTCGTTCCGCGGTTAGGTGAGTCGAGTCGGTCCACTGGGAAGTCAACACCACTGCCCGGTCGTCCGCCGCGGCCCGCACTCGCCTGGCATTACCTCGTGCACGGCCTACCCGAAGCACCCCTGGCCGCTCCTCATTGACGGCGTGCCGAGCTTAATCTGCGGCCATAACGTCGACGAAGCGGCCTCTTCTTTCGACGTCACCAATCCGGTTTGATAAACCTGCCCACACCGCCGCCGCTCGTTTACAGCGGCGCGCTTCAGGTTAATGCAGTTCACCAGTCATAAATTGCGCCCGGCCCAGGCCGAACGACCAGTCCTCATCGTCGTTGATGACAAAATTGATGACAAGATCAGTTGGAGCGATTCCGCATGCCGACGACAACCTCTCGGCAAGCACTCGGTAGAACTCAAGCTTCGATGCCTTCTGTCGTGGACGGCTCGTCAACTGCAATATGACTAGCCTATCCGTGCGCGCGATGCCGAGGCCGGTGTCGAGCGCGATTACGCACGACCGCGGATGTCGATGCACCACCTGATATCGATCGCGTGTCGGTACGTGCAGCGTCTCAACCAACACTTCATGCGTGACATCCAATAGCTTTTGGAGATCGGCATCGCTCCATCCCTCGATCACGTCAAATCGCAGAAACGGCATTCAAGAACTCCTTGTCCGAACGTCTTTCGACACCACCCGAGAGACCCCCGCCCTGCCCACTTGCGGCGAACTCAACCAGGAGGTGCACGATAAATTGTGCTCGTGACGCTTCGATGGCTTATCAGCAAGCGACCACCACGAAAAGCAGCAACACCACTTGCATCTTTTCTATCCGGCGATGCGATGCATCATAAATTCAGATGACAATCATCTGCCCTGCAGATGATCTACCTATGCACGGTAGTCTTTCCCCTTGGAACCTTCAGCGAGTTCATGCTCACTTCGCAAAGCGTCAATGGCCGTACAGTCATGTTTGACTCTCCTGTCATTGGGATGCAGCCGGACGAGACCCCTCGATGTCCGATAGGCAAAACCCGTCATTCAGAGGTACGAGTTCGCTGAGCGATCATTGCATTTCCTGCAACAATATATTGTCCTGCGACGGCATTCTCTTCAGGTCCCCTCGCAACTATTACGGACACCGAAACAGGAGAAGGACCCAAATGAACCAGCAAATTCGACTCTACGGCGGCAAGTTGTCGGGACACAGCCATCGCGTTGAGTTGTTTCTCAGACTGCTTGACCTGCCGTTCGAATTCATCGCGACGCCCGCCCCGGAGCGCAAAACACCGGTGTTTCTCGCATTGAATCCTTTCGGGGAAATCCCTGTTATCGACGACAATGGCGTAATCATCGCAGACTCGAATGCGATTCTTGTCTACCTCG
This sequence comes from Bradyrhizobium sp. Rc3b, assembly GCF_900114915.1. Lineage (GTDB taxonomy): Bacteria > Pseudomonadota > Alphaproteobacteria > Rhizobiales > Xanthobacteraceae > Bradyrhizobium. The sequence goes on along the minus strand of NZ_FOUS01000021.1, from coordinate 106,175 downwards.
CCGCCCGTTATGACGAGTCCAGAACTTGGCTCCCCGCGGACCCAGTCGAACTCGCACAGGTTCAGAGATGGCTCTCCGTCGCCGCCGGCCCGCTTGCGTTCGGCCCGGCAAGCGCCCGACTCGGCACCGTGTTTGGACGATCAGTCGATCGTGAGCGGTCTGTCGAGCTTGCGGAGCGCCTTTTCAAGGTGATGAACGAACATCTGGCAGAACGGAAGTTCGTCGCCACCGCCGTGCCGACTGTGGCCGACATCGCTTGCTACAGCTACACGAGCGCCGCACCGGAAGGTGGCGTGTCGTTAGAGCCTTACCAGAACATCCTTCGTTGGCTTGAGCGTATCGAAGCATTGCCGAAGTTCGAGCCAATGCCGCCGGCTCCGCGATAGGAGGCTGATGGAGGATGGCAGCATGACGCCGGAACAAGATCCGTCTCCGTTTCACTATGGTGAGCTTGAAGTCCAGCAGCGGGCTGGCGTGGATCAGAACATCCGCAAGCGTGCAAAGGTGGCAATTCGAAAGCAGATGCCGGATCAGCATCGGGATTTCTTCGCCAACCTGACCTATGTATTTGTCGGGTCCGCCGACAAGGACGGACGCCCGACCGCGTCCCTCCTGACTGGTCTGAGCGGCTTCATATCATCGCCGGATCCTACGCGTCTGTTGGTAAAGGCTCGCCGATCTGCGGAAGCCCCCCTGAACGAGAATCTGGTGGCCGGTGCGAACTTGGGGCTACTAGGTCTAGACCTGACCAATCGTCGGCGAAACAGGCTCAACGGATGGGTTGCAAACGTCGATGCCGACGGCTTTGAGCTTGGCGTGCATCAAAGCTTTGGCAATTGTGCTAAATATATCCAGCTCCGCAAAGGCATAACCGCGAATGGCCTAGGGTCAGACCGAAATCCAAGAAATGAATTCAATCAGCTCAATGATCGGGTGAGGCAGATCATACAGAAGGCTGACACTTTCTTTGTGGCTTCGTGCATTCCAGCACAGCACACTGTGGCCGGCACATATGACTGCGATATATCACATCGTGGCGGACGCCCCGGATTCGTCCTTGCCAGCAATCACGAGATAACTGTGCCTGACTTTTCCGGTAACCTGTATTTCAATACGTTGGGCAACTTTACAGTCCATCCTTATGCAGCGTTGCTTTTCATCGATTTCTTGACCGGCGATCTCGTACATGTTCGCGGTCGCGTTGAACTTCTTTGGAACGATCCGCGTATAGCTGCCTATATAGGCGCCCAAAGGGCCTGGAGATTACAGGTCGAAGATGGATACATTGCGGATCGAGCGTCCATTCGATCCGATCCGGCCGTCGAAGTCTCGCCTTTCACATCGGCAACAGGACTTTGGGAAGGTCATTAGCTTACTGTAACTCGACCGCTCAACTAGGGCCAGACGGGAGAACGCGATGTACGTGCCGCCCAGCGGTCAGTTGCCAGGTGGGCCGAACACCCTCAACGGAACGGCGAAACTCTAGAACACGGCTACGCATCTACCGGCGTCATTTCCGGCCTACGGCGACCAGAAGATGCATCTGGATCGCGACCTGACGAACCGCTGGTTTAATTGGCCAGCCCCTGCTTTCGCCAACCTGTCGGCCTCTCACGATTTCCGAGAGCCAGCTCAAGGACAAATGCTAGCGCGAGAGCTGCGACGCCAATGAGGAACAGCAGATGATAGTCTCCTCCGGTGCTCTGAAAGGCCAAAGACAGTCCGAACGCGGCCAACGCTTGCATGATGGCAAAGCTGGTTGTCGCCACGCTCCAAGCCACCTTCTGGGACGCATGATCGTGCGGCACCAGTTCATGAACACGTCCAAGCACCAAGATCACAATCCCCGGCGTGAACGCTCCCATGACTAGGCTTGAGAACGTGAGAGAAACTGTCCCCGGATGCAGCGCGGGCAACCCAACCGCAAAGGCCTGGAGGGCGTAGGCGATGAGTAATGCGCCGCGCGCCCCGATCCGGTCGGCCAATTGGCCGGTGAGCAAAGGTCCGACGATCGCGCCGACACCGAAGAGGACCCAATAATGTGCACCCACCTGCACACCCTGCCCGAGGCCGCGGGCGACGAAGTCGACCAGGAAGAGCATGTGCGGCACGAGTCCTACTGCGTTGAGGCCGTACTCGATAAAGAGAAGCCATAGCGGCAGCGCTCGTCGGGGGGCACGAGTGCGGATTGGAAGCGCCGGTGGCGGCGCCTTGGGCCATCCGTTCCATGCGACTACAGTCAATACGGACGAAAGAGCTCCGAGGCCCATCCATGCTTGCTTCAAACCGAGATCGAGCAGCAGCGGCACGAGGCTGCCAGACGCCGCAATGCCGGCGCCAACCCCCCGTGAAAATGACGCCCCCGGCAAGACCACGCCGTGAGGGCGCCACGTGTGAAAGCACGGTCGGTGCCGCCAGGACCATTAGGACTCCGCCCGCAAAACCCGAAGCAAGGCGCCAGGCGAAGAACCAGGCAAACGAGACCGGGAATGCACAGGCGAAGAATGCGACCGACGCGAGCAGCATCATCGTACGTATCAAAGAAGCCGCGGAACTGAGCTTGAGCATGGGATGCGCCAGCAAGGCACCGGCCAAATAGCCGGCCAGATTGGCCGCCCCGATGTAGGCAGCAGCAGAGGCGCCGAACCAGTGCGCTCCGACTACTGCAGGAAGAAGGGGTGTGTAAGCGAAACGTGCGAGCCCTATTCCAACCAGAATTGCGCATACACCGGCCCAAATTGCAGGCCATGTGCGCGACGGTGGTGCCGCGATTTCTGTATGGTCCATTGAATAGTGCACCTGTCTGAAACTCGCCGACTGAGAAATACTCCTTCTCCGTAATGATAAAAAATGATTAGATAAGATATCAGCTATCTCATTTTGAGATACGTTCGTACTGACTTGGAGAAGGTCATGGATCTTTCCGACCTCAAGGTGTTCGAGGCCGTATCGCGACTCGGAAGCATGAGCCGTGCGGCGTCCGAATTGCATACGGTCCAGTCGAACGTTACAGCCCGCATCCGCGTGCTAGAAGAAGAACTCGGGGTGCCCCTGCTCCAACGCCTCGCCCGCGGGGCCATACCCACCCCCGCCGGCCGCAGGATACTTCCCTACGTTGCTCGAATTGCAAAGCTTGTTGCAGACGCAGGCTCCGCGGCTCGAGATGATGGGGAGCCGAGCGGATCACTGCTGGTTGGAAGCCTGGAAACAACGACCGCCCTGCGACTGTCTCCTGTCCTGGTGAAGTTTGCCAAGGCGCATCCCGAAGTTCGGCTCGCGATCACAACAGGTACAACGGGGCGACTGTTGAGCGACGTGCTTGAATACCGTCTCGACGGCGCTTTCGTAGCCGGCCCGGTCAACCATCCCGATCTGCAGCATGAAACGTTCTTTCGTGAAGAACTTGTACTTGTAACTGCGGCATCAATTCGAACGCCCAAGCAACTGACTGCAATCAATGATCTGAAAACGATCGTTTTCCAGATTGGCTGCTCCTACCGTCAGAAGCTGGAAGCGGTCTTGGCCGAGATGGGCATTGCGGTCGCACAGCCCCTCGAGTTCGGATCTCTCGATGCGATCGTCAGTTGCGTCGCCGCCGGGCTCGGCGTTACTTTGCTACCAAGGGGGCTCGTTGCGCCCGCCCTTAAGGACGGCAAAGTCGCGGTGCATAAGCTTCTCCCGACCCGCGCAATGGTAGAAACTGTCTTCGTCCGCCGTCATGACGTCTATGTGTCGAGCGCGATGAAGGCGCTATTCGATCTGCTCAAATTGAAGTCGGAATCAAGCCGTGCCGCCTAGAGTAAGCGTGCCTTACCGCCGAAGGAAAATCCCCGCTGCTAGCGCAGCGGGGAATGCGTCGCAGATTGCCTGGCGACAAGTCTAGGGAGAACCGGACCATTAACATAGAGAGCTCAGTTCGGGACGAGTATCGGCGCAAAGGGTGTTGCACAAATACTCACGTCAGAAGCGGAGGCTGTCAGTCGTTGGGCCAGCAGACTGCAGGCTACCTCGCACCCGCCATCTGGCGCAGACGCACTATCGCCGATTTGGCGAGATCCCGAGACAATTCTGCCGCCGGGATTTCGCGGCCCATTCCGATCGCCTGGCCGGCCCATAGATTAGTGAGATCGACCCTGCCCTGCTTCTCCAAAGCGGCCTTTAGTAGCCCGAGCGCGGTTGCAGCGTGGGGAAAAGCTGGAGCATCAGCACAAATTGGCCCGGCCTCGCGCATGAGCCGATTTTGCACGCCGAGCGCCGGCCGACCGGTCATGACGTTGGTGATGACAGTGGGATCGTCTCGTGCCTCGGCAAGCGCCCTCCGGCCTCCCGCACTGACCTTGGACTCTGGGCAGCCACTGCCAGGGCGGATACCTGTGGCTTGGCTATGCACAGCCCAATGATCGAGAACAGAAGGGTTGCAACGAGCTGGTGCAGCGCAATCGTGATAGGCGATAATCCAGGGCCATTGTCTCGCAACTGCATTGCCGCCTCCTAGTGCGATCTGGCCGCGATTGCGCTCAGCCCGACCAAGGATTTATTGTCTGCAATAATACTCCATTGCGCACATTCGCTTCGTATGCCGGCCGGTCAGCGACCAGCCGACACTATTACGCATTGCTCAGACGGCGCGCTCGCCGGACATCGGCGAAGTCGCGAGTTCATCTGCATGCACTGCACGAGATCCCGGGAACCCAATCACATTAACGACCGCCGTTAACACCGCGACTGCGATTGGATATGCCAGCCCCGCATAGATATTGCCCGTGTAACTGACGAGCGAGAGGCTGATCAGCGGCACGAAACCGCCGAATATTCCGGTTCCGATGTGGTACGGGAGGGACATCGACGTGTATCGCAGCCGCGCGGGGAAAAGTTCAACGAGGAATGCAGCATTTGGTCCGTACACCAGCGCCACAAAAATGAGCTGCGCGAGGATAAGGGCCGTCACAGCAACGTAGTTTTGTGCTTCAGTCGCGGCCGTAATCCCCATGTAGATCGGGACATAGAGGGCTGCAGCGAGCAACAGTCCCGTGACCATGAGCGGCCGGCGTCCAATTCGATCAGAGAGAGCTCCGCACACCACGATCAACGGTGTTCCGATCGCGAGTGCAACCGCGACGCAGACGTTTGCGGTTAGGAAGTCCATCTTGAGGACGCTCTGCAAGAAGTACAGCGCGTAGAACTGTCCTGTGTACCACACGCAACCGAGGCCGGCGGTTGCGCCAAAGAGAGCATAGAGTGAGTAACGCAGGCCCTGCCCCGTGCCGAAGCTTTCGCGCACGGGAGACCGCGAGACTTTGCCGGCTGCGCGCATCTGCTGGAAGATGGGAGACTCACTCAGCTTGAGTCGCAGGTAGATCGATAGCACCACAAGGAGAGCGGATAGGAGGAACGGAATGCGCCACCCCCAGGCACGGAAGGCCTCTTCACCGAGTGAAAGACGACATGAAAGCACGACGAGAATCGCGACAAAGAATCCGACGGTCGCGGTGGTCTGGATAAAGCTCGTAAAGAACCCCCGACGATTTGCCGGAGCGTGCTCCGCAACGTAGATTGCGGCGCCGCCGTATTCTCCACCGATCGCCAATCCCTGGACAAGGCGGAGCACGACGAGAGCGACGGGAGCGGCGTATCCGACGCTCGCATATGTCGGAAGAAGACCGACCAAAGTGGTCGAAAGGCCCATAAGCACCAACGTTAGCAGGAATGTATGCTTGCGTCCCAATCGATCGCCGAGACTGCCGAACAGCAGCGCTCCGAAGGGCCTGATCACAAAGCCGGTCGCGAATGTCGCCACGCTGATAAGGACCGCGGCTGTCGGATCATTCGCTGGATAGAAAAGCGTAGAAAAGAAAACAGCCAGGCTACCGTAGAGATAGAAATCATACCATTCGATGATTGTACCGGCACTCGATGCAAGCACGATGGTCCAGATCCCCGGCGAACCGGTGGCATTGTTCGATGGGCCCATAGGTCGTCCTCCCTTGTCTTTGGCGCACGAGTCTCCGCCCGCGTGCGCCGTAGCGCACACGCTTTCCCTATTGCAGTGTGATGAGCCTGCGGGGCCTGCTAAGCTGCGATCGATTTCTGCTGCGGCGCGTATCGAGACAGGCGCGCTTCGGCTTCCGCCGAAATGCGCTTCACGAGTTCGCCCGCAGTCGGAATGTCGCTGATGAGCCCGATGCCCTCCCCGACCGTGACGTTGGCTGTGTCATAGTCGCCCGAGGCCCAGGCCTTTTCGACGCGTTGCAGTTCGGCCTCCTGGAGCGAACGCAACTCATGTTCGCGGCCGTGCCATTTTTCGATGAAGCCGTTTTTCATCAATCGACCGGTGTATTCTGCGGGCCAATTTTTCTTGCGGACGACATCGTAGACTTGCGTCCGGATGGTCTCGTCTCCGGTGGCCAACACCACCTTGTCCTTCGCATTGCGATGGATGACGGACTCTTGAGTCGCCCAGAACCGCGTCCCCATCAGCACACCGTCGGCGCCGAGCATCAGCGCCGCAGCGACGCCCCGCCCGTCCGCGATCCCGCCGGCGGCCAGCAGAAGCACGCGAGATGCCCTTTGTGCGAGAAGGTCAGCGACGGCCGGAACGAAGGGCATTGTCGAACGTGCCGTCAGCCCGTGGCCACCTGCCTCGGTACCCTGAGCGATGACAACATCGGCGCCGACGTCGATCGCACGCTTGGCGTGCTCCAGCGTATGCACCTGGCAGATCAATGGAATGCCCGCGCTCTTTACCTTCGGGGCGAACGGCGCCGGATCCGAGAACGAGAGCATGATCGCCCGCTTGTGCCGCTCCAGCGCAAGATCAAGCAGGCCGGGATCATTCGCGAGCGCCCAGGTAATGAAGCCGCACCCGACGTCGGGACGGGTGACTTTAGCCGATTGCTCCTCGAACCACGCCCGATTGGCATATCCTCCGCCCAGCATGCCCAATGCCCCGGCGGCAGACACTGCGGAGGCCAGCTCGCCCCCGGATGCGGGATCCATCGGCGCCAGCACGATGGGGTGCTCGAGACCAAAGAAGTCGGTCAGCCTCGTCTTGATCGCCATTTCCTGTTCCCTTTTTGCAGGCCAAACCGGCCTCTTCTGATGAGAGGAACCTAATTTACCGATTGACAACGGAAAAGTGATTATTTTTGATCAAAGTCATCACTTCGGGAGATGACAGTCCATGGATAGCACCGACCTGAATTTCTTTTCTGCCGTCGCCATGGCGGGGGGTATTGGCCGCGCCGCCAACGACCTTCACACGGTGCAGTCCAACGTGACACAGCGCATTCGAGCGCTCGAGATTCAACTCGGCGTTCAACTTTTTCATCGATCAAAGAAGGGCGTAACACTTACGTCGATGGGAAGCAGATTGCTTCCCTACGCCAATCGGATCAGTGAACTATTGGCGGAGGCGCACCGCGCAGTGAAGGACGATGCATCTCCTAGTGGCGAGCTGCGCATCGGGTCTATGGAGACAACGGCCGCCCTTCGTTTGCCACCTCTACTCACCCGCTATGCGATCGCCTATCCCGACGTCGACGTTCAGATCGAAACAGGGCCGACGGGAGCGCTCGTAGACGCCGTGCTAGCGCGGAAGCTCGACGGGGCTTTCGTCTCAGCGCCTGTCATGCACGGTGAACTGTTCTGCCAGCCAATCGTTGAGGAGGAGCTTGTCCTGATCACACCGCCGATGGTGACCTCGCCGCAACATCTCCTCAACTTCCTTGCCTCAGGAAGCGGCCGTAAGGTTCTCGTATTCCGCGCTGGCTGCTCCTACAGGCAGCGCCTATCGGAGTATCTCGCGCATAATGGATTCGTTGACTTGCGCTGGATGGAGATGGGAACGCTCGACGGCATCATAGGGTGCGTGGCCGCCTCGGTTGGCGTTTCGCTGATTCCGCGCGTTGTGGCGGCGTCCGCCGAACAGCAGGGTTTGATCCAAATACATCCGCTGCCGAATGGAAGTGGCAAAGCGACAACGGTCTTCGTTCATCGGAGGGACACGTTCGTATCCTCCGCCCTACGGGCGTTTATGGAGTATGCGGGATCGGAAGCATCTCCGGCAAATGTCGCTGAATCAGCCGCTGACGCGCCTGCGGTTATCCGCCTCGAAAGATGACTTGGCGGCTTTCACGGAAGCCGTAATGAATTGATGGACCTCCTGAACTCGACGCGTGTCGTGCGTATCGGGGTGAGAGGTCAACCAATAGCTTCGAACAAAGCGGACGTCGGTCAATAAACGCCTCAGTTCGGGATAGCGACGGGCGGCGTAGTCGTGCAGGATGCCGATGCCATGCCCGCTTCGCACGGCTTCCATTTGCGCAACAACGCTACCACATTCGTAGCGGCGAGACATCAACCGCCCCAGGACTGCTGCGTAATCCAAAGCGCGGCTGTAGACGAAATCCTCGACTTGCGTGACAAATAATCGGCCGGCTAGATCGGCTTGACTGACGATAGGTCCTTCCCGCTCGAGATAACTCTCTGCGGCATAGACGCTGAGTGTGTAGTCGGTCAGCTTTGAGAGTATCAGACGTCCCTGCTTCGGCCGATCGAGCGTGATAGCGATGTCCGCCTCCCTTCGCGACAATGAAAACGTCCGCGGCAGGGGCACGAGTTGAATAACAAGCCCAGGCTGTCGCGCCGCCAACGACCCTAGATGATCCGCCAAAAAGTAGTTCCCCAGACCATCGGGCGCGCCCACACGCACCGTGCCGGTGATTGCTTCAGTCGCACCGCCAATGCTTGATCCAACTTTGAGAAACTCACTCTCTGCGCGCTCGGCCGCGGCGACCAACGCTTCGCCTGCCGCCGTCAGCGTGCATCCTGAGGTATGCCGTTCGAGCAACTTGGCATCCAGACTGCGTTCCAATGCCGTGAGCTGGCGGGCGACCGTGGCATGATTCAACCGCAGATGCCTGGAAGCGCTCAGAATTTGGCCTGCGCGCGCGACCTCCAGGAATATCCGAACCCGCTCCCAATCCATTCGACTACACTTTCTGCACAACGGAGCCGCGAATTCGGCCGTTGATACGCATTTTTATGCGCTCCATACCATCCGCGATCAAGCTTCATGTCGGAGGAGAGGAGCCCCATGTCTGCGACGATTCTGAATTTCATCAACGGCGAACTGGTGCCAAGCCGAGGTAGCCGCACATCCCCGGTCTACAATCCCGCGACCGGCGAGCAATCGGGAGCGCTCGGATTGGCAACGACACAGGAGGTCCGATCGGCCGTCGCGGCAGCGAGGAAGGCCTTTCCCGCCTGGGCAAACACGACTCCCCTCCGCCGCGCTCGCATCCTTAACCGCTTCCTGCGGATCCTCGAAGATCGGATCGACGAACTCGCGGAGGTGATCACGGCTGAGCACGGAAAGGTGCTCTCCGATGCCAAGGGTGAAATCCAGCGCGGCATGGAAGTCGTCGAGTTCGCGACCGCTGCTCCGCAGCTTCTCAAGGGCGAGATTACAGAGAACGTCGGTACCCGGGTTGACAGCCACTCGCTGCGTCAGCCGCTTGGCGTTGTAGCAGGAATCACGCCTTTCAACTTCCCGGCGATGGTGCCGATGTGGATGTTCCCGGTTGCCCTCGCCTGCGGTAATACATTCATCCTGAAGCCGTCCGAGCGCGACCCGTCCGCATCACTCGTCCTCGCGCGGTGGCTCAAAGAAGCCGGATTGCCCGACGGCGTATTCAACGTCGTTCACGGCGACAAGGAGGCCGTCGATGCTATCCTGACCGATCCCGACATCGTAGCTGTCAGCTTCGTCGGTTCGACTCCGATCGCCCAATATATCTATGAGACTGCCACGCGCCACGGCAAGCGATGCCAGGCTCTCGGAGGTGCGAAGAACCACATGATTGTCATGCCCGATGCCGACATGGATCAGGCGGTCGACGCGTTGATGGGTGCGGCTTATGGCTCCGCCGGCGAACGTTGCATGGCGATTTCCGTGGCGGTGCCGATCGGCGAGACGACTGCTGACCGGCTGATCGAGAAGTTGGCGCCCAAGGTTCGGGCCCTCAACATCGGCCCGGGCACCGATCCCGAGGCCGAGATGGGTCCGTTGGTGACGAAGCAGCATCTCGACAAAGTCCGCAGCTACATCGATGCTGGCGTCGGTGAAGGCGCCAAGCTGATCGTCGACGGACGCGACTTCCGGCGCCAGGGCTACGAGAAAGGATATTTCCTCGGCGGTACGCTGTTCGACGGCGTAACGACCGACATGAAGATCTACCGTGAGGAGATTTTTGGTCCAGTGCTCGCTGTCGCGCGCGCCAAATCGTACGATGAGGCCGCCGATATGATCAACAAGCACGAGTTCGGCAACGGTACGGCCATCTTCACCCGGGATGGCGATGCGGCCCGGGAATTCGCTCATCAGATCCAGGTTGGCATGATCGGCATCAATGTCCCAATTCCCGTTCCGATGGCGTTCCACTCCTTCGGTGGCTGGAAGGCGTCCCTGTTCGGCGATCACCACATGCACGGACCCGAGGGCGTTCGCTTCTACACCAAGCTGAAGACGATCACGACGCGCTGGCCGACGGGCATTCGCGCCGGCGCCGAATTCGTGATGCCGACGATGAGCTGATAGGCGTGAGCAGAGGGTCGTGGACGCACACGACCCTCTGCATCGGGCGATTGCAGACTGATGTCTCGATTCAAGCTCGGTTGTTTCTCACCGCCTCCAAGCCCCCATCGACAAGGAGCTTCATCGCTCGTTCGAAATTGATCAGTTCGCAACCAAGCGCTCAAATTCGCTGCCGACCGGCTCCAGCGTCTCTCGGCGCCTGGCCTGCCCCGGCCGGTCCACCAGGTCCTGCCCTTCGATCTCGACGAAAACCGCCGGATCGCGCTGTGACCTGTCGACAGTGAGCGAGAACACGTCGAATCGATTGTAATAACCAACGACGTCATGAAATTGCTTCGGCTCGACGCAACGAGCAATGTCGATGTCGGCATAAGCGATGCCTTCGCTCTCGGAAAGCACCTCGCTGATGACCTGTCCCGTTGGATCAAGAATCATCGAGACAGCATGCGGCGTCCCTTCAACCAGATCTAGCATCGCCGGATTTGCCTGGGCGAGTGCGTCCCTCATTCCGACGTCGACGCAGGCTGACGAAACGATGTTGAAGCACTTGGCTTCGAATGAATGAGCACCAGCCCGTATTTCGATGGCCTTGCGCAGGTCATAGCCACCCTTCTCTTTGGACGGGCGGGTCGGCCAGATCGGCGGATAAGTTGAAATGTGCACTTGCTCACCCTGAGCCATGAGCGAATAGCGCGCCAGTGGATTGGTGTTTTCGCCACAAATCAGCATTCCAACGCGCCCTACCTTCGTCTCGGCTACCCGCAATCCTCGTGCGTCTCCAGCTGCCCAGACCAGCTTCTCATAAAACGTTGGAACGAGCTTGCGATGATGATTGAGGATCGATCCGTCTTCGCCGACCAGGAGATTGGAATTCCAGATGCAGCCCAGGCTAGCGACGGTCCCTTCAGTGAAGCCCACAGAGACCACGACCCCGTGGCGCTTGGCAGCCATTCGGATCCTCGTCAATTCCGGGCTGTCGAGCAGGAGCGCCTGCGCCGACAAGGCTCTGAAGAAATCGTGGGACATGATGGGCGCCTGCAACGCTGCCCAGACGGGGAAACCAGGAATGAAGGATTCCGGGAAAGCAACCAGAGAGGCGCCGTTACGCGCCGCCTCCGCGATGAGGTCACACGCCTTTTCAGCTGTCTTAGCGGCATCGAGGAAGACTGAAGATGTGTGGCATGCGGCGGCCTTGAAGCGCGGCAAAGTCGAAACCATAGACTACCCTCCCGGTGTTGGCCGCCAGAGGTTAGTCCCTCATGAGATGCACGCGAATATGAAAATCTGCACGCCTTGTTGCACGTCTTCAAAGCACCGAGATCGGGACACGATAGATAGCGTTGCGCCGTCCGGTCACTGGTTGAAGTTCACCCGATCGGGATCTGGCTCGCGACAATAACCCGGTGCAGCCCTCCGGCACGAACAAGTCGTACACGAACTTGCTCCAGGACCATTCAGCTGCGCGCTCCAGACGACATTCCTGCCAAGTGGCCCCTTCATCAGCGCTCAGCTCGACCGCCATCAGATTCGCGTCGCCCCAAGCCCAGCCCCACACTTGCACCAGTCCGCCGCGATTGAGCTGGCTATCCGGTTTTGGCCAGACGATGATCGACTGGGGGGCAATTCCCCAAACTGGCCGGCTAGATCCGTCAGCCTCAAGATCGTTGTACCATCTCGTCGTGAAAACACTGGGCGCTCGTTCGGAGCGAAGCTCGATCTTACGCAGCCACTTGACGCTGTTCGTGCCGTAGTACCCTGGAACGACAAGGCGCAATGGAAATCCATTTTCCGCGATCAGCTCGGCGCCGTTCATCTCGTACGCCACCAGAACATCGCTCCCTACCCTGGACAGAGGCAGGTCTTTTAAATAGTGACCGCACTCGATGCCACCGAATTCACCTGAGTCTGCTCCGTGCGACCAGACAAAGCGCGCGGTCTCATCGACTCCTGCCATCCCAAGTAGGTCACCCAAGCGGACCCCAGCCCACGATACATTGCAGACCCGCCTTGTCGGCTTGTCGGGTGCGAGCGGACTTCCTGCGCATTGGTGCACCGAAACGAATTGGCGCTTTGGAAGGCTCTTGAGCTCGCGAAGTGATAGAACCAGACCTGTCTTGACCAGGCCACCAATTTCGAGCTTCCAATCTTCAACAGCTTGAGCGTCTAGGACCCCGAGATGGCACAGGACGATGCAGGCCCGGGTGGGCGTGATACGGTCCGTCAGCTCATGGGGTTCAGATGGAATTCGGCCGAAAAAGCCGCGGGTCTTGTATGTGAATTCGTCTGACATAGCAGCGCTCCAGAGCCGCGAGCCTAATCTGGCTTTAGGGAAACGCTCGAGCAAAAATCGGCAAATGGGCTTGCGGAAATTCCGTCACTCGAACTCGTTCAAGAAGGCCTTGTCTACCTTGAATATCTCATGAAGGAAACGCAGCAAGGTGCGGACTCGTCCCATGTATTCGATATCTTCGTGCACGGAGACAAACAATGACCTCGTGACGACCACGTCCTTCATGATGCGCACGAGACGAGGGTCCTTCTTCGCCGAGAAGAACGGCAAAAGGCCGACACCACGCCCGGCGCCGATTGCATTCTGCTGAGCGGCCATACTTGTCGAGCGGAATACGACGTTCTCCGGTACCAGCACATCATGCAGCCACTGCACCGGCTGGATCGCGACGAGATCGTCGACGTAGTCGATAAAATCGTGACGCTTCAGCTCCTCTTTCGAAGCAGGCGCGCCCCTGCTCACGATGTATTTCGATGACGCGAATAGCCCGAGCTTGAACTCTCCCGCGTTCTTAACCGATAGCTTAGGACCGACGAGCGGCACGAAGCTAACGCAGACGTCCGCTTCGCGTTTGGTAAGGTTGATCAGGTGCCTTTCGGTGACCAGCTCGACCAACACGCCGGGATGCTTCTCATTGAACTGAACCAGTTTCTCGGCCAGGTAGAATGCGGCGATACCCTCCATGCTGGTGAGCCGGACCCGGCCCGTGGGTTCGGTTGGTGCACTTCGAAAATCTTCCGAGACAACCAGGGCGGCTGCTTCGATTTTCTCGGCGGCCTGATAGAGCTTGTGGCCGTCCTCTGTCAGAACGAAACCATCCGGCTTTCTATCGAATATTTTGATCGCAAGATCTCGCTCAAGCTCCGATATCCGCCGACTGACTGTCGTATGATCGACTTTGAGCCGCCGAGCGGCTGGCATCAAACGGCCTTGCCTTGCGAGTTCTAGAAAGAACTTCAGATCGTTCCAGTCGAACATTCGCTCCGCTCTGCCCTCCAAGACTCCAGCGAATTTCGCATTAGTTTCAAGAGATTGCCAGCGTCCTCAGGACGCTATGGACCCTTAGCTTCCCGAGGGCTCGCAAGTCGCGTTGGAGGTTTTATTGGGAATATCAGCCACTTAGGTTCTGAAAGCCGCTTTCTGACTATCCCTTTTTGCGCTGAGTAGTCCCGGCGCCCGCCGGACCGGAAGAACCCAACAGGATCCTTCGTTGCATCTCCCGGAATGTGCCGTCGGCATCTATCTCAGCCGTGGCAAAGGATACGGCGATCGCTACCCCAAACGAAACCGGCATGGCGACAATCGCCGGGTTCTTCAACGGGACGAACCACCAGGCGCCGGCAATGTCCGCCAATGCTTTTCCCAGAACGTCGACCTGGATCGTGGGCGAGAGGCATATCAGAACAATCGAACCTATAGTACCGACGAGAATACTCGCGACCGCTCCCTGTGTGGTGAAACGCTTCCAGCTGATTGCGAGTACCAGCGAAGGAAAGTTGGCCGCGCAGGCTACGGAGAACGCTAGTCCTGCCATAAAGGCAACATTCTGTCCCTCGAACAGGATTCCCAAGACTACAGCGACGACCGCAATGATGATCGTGGCGGCGCGCGCAACCTTCAACTGCTCAGACTCTGTCGCCTTTCCGGCTCTTATGACATTGGTCCAGAGATCATGGCAGAGGGTGGCGACCCCCGACAGGGTCAATCCGGCGACGACTGCAAGCATGGTCGCGAAAGCCACAGCGCAAATGAAGCCGAAGAATGCGTTTCCTCCAACCGCTTGAGCCAGCAAGGGCGCAGCCATGTTGCCACCGCCTCCGGCTTTGAGTACCGCCTGTGGTCCGACGATCACCATGGCGCCAAAGCCGATGACGAAGACCATGAGATGAAATGCTCCGATTAGGCCGGTGGCGTAGAGAATGGAGAGCCGCGCGGCCTTGACGTCCCTGACCGTGTAGACACGCATGAGGATGTGCGGCATGGCGGCCGTGCCGAACATAAGACCAAGCCCCAGCGATATAGCGTCCCATTGACCGGTAACGACCCGCGAGCCCGGCTGAAGCACATTGTCTCCATACCGCTCAGCTGCGGCTGCGAATAGCCTCAGCGGATTCATCTGGAATTGCGCAAGGACAAGGATCGTCAGGATTGCTCCTCCTGCCATCAGGAGCGCCGCTTTGACGACCTGAACCCAGGTGGTAGCGAGCATGCCACCAAAGAGCACGTAGATCAGCATGGCCGTCCCGACAATGATGACTGACCACGAATATGGAATGCCGAAAAGCAGCTTTATGAGCGCTCCCGTCGCAACCATTTGCGCGATGAGATAGAACGAAATGACGGCCAGAGTTCCGATCGCAGCGGCAGAACGGACCGGCTTTTGCGACAGCCGATACGCCACCACGTCGGCAAAGGTGAACTTTCCGACATTTCGAAGCGGCTCAACGATGAGAAAGAGAATGATCGGCCAACCCACGAGCCACCCGATCGAATACACCATGCCATCAAAGCCGTTTGACGTAACAATACCGGCGATGCCTAAAAGCGCCGCCGCAGAAAGAAAGTCTCCGGCGAGAGCCCAACCATTTTGCCACGCGGTGATCTCGCCACCTGCCGCAAAGAACGTCTCCGTTGTCTTGGTCCGCTTGGCCGCCCAATAGGTTATAACGAGCGTCAAGGCCATGAACGCGAAGAAGAACGCGATGGAGATGTTGCTGGACTGTGCCTGCATCACGCTTGCCCCAGCATAGACTTCACGTTCCGGTCAAATATGTTATTCGCCCAATACACGTAGACGAGGCAGAGCAAGAACGAGCTGATGATGACCAATGGCCCGAGCAAGATGCAAAGCGACAGGCCTGTGGCGAGCATTCTGCCGAGGACAGGTTTGGCAAACGCGAACAGGCCCATGAAGCCGAAATAGATGGCGATCATCGCGATGCTCAGCGACGCTGCCACCGTCAATCTCGACCGCGCCAGTGCGACCATCTCTACTTCCAGTGTCTTTGACGATGTCTTCACCTGCTCCTCCTGAACTGTTTGTGACAATTTCGAGAGACTTTGCATCGTTGCCCACTGAGAATTTACGAGAGAAGACTTGCGCATTTCTCGCCCTGTCCCCGCTCGATGGTTGAAGCGGTCCGCGATCACACGATTCGAACATCTAGCTCGCAAATTGCGGAAACGGCTCTTTCTTGTACAAGAATTCGAGGATCTCTTTTCGGTACTTGATACCTTCGAAGTCGGTCGTCAGCTTTAGCCGGTCGCGTGGTCGGGGCGTCTCTACTTTCCAGATCCGACCGATACGAGCAGCCGGTCCGTTGGAAAGTGCGACAATTCTGTCGCTGAGAAAGATGGCTTCGTCGATGTCGTGGGTGACCATCACGACGGTCGTCTTCGTCGTCTCGACGATTCGCACGAGTTCGTCCTGAAGGCTTGATCTCGTCAATGCATCGAGCGCACCGAAGGGCTCGTCCAATAAGAGCACCTTCGGCTGAACGGCGAACGCCCGCGCGATACCCACGCGCTGCTTCATGCCCCCAGAGATTTCAAAGGGGTATTTGCCTATCGCGTGCTCCAGGTGCACGAGCTTTAGCGCCTGTTCGGCCCTATCCATCAGCTCGGACCTGGGCGCTCCTCGAAACGCCTGCTTTACGGCAAGATGAACGTTTTCAACGCACGTCATCCAGGGGAGCAAGGCATGGCTCTGAAAGACCATTGCCCTCTCCGGCCCGGGACCAGTAACGACCGCACTAGCGCAGCGGATTGTACCTGAAGTGGGCATCAAAAGTCCGGCTACGATGTTGAGCAGCGTACTCTTGCCACAGCCTGAGTGGCCTATTAGGCAGACGAACTCGCTATGTTCGATTGCGAGCGATATCCGGTCGAGCGCGATCAGCTGCTTGCCGGAGCGGTCAACAAACGACATCGAAACGTCGTTGATATCTAGATCGGCCATCGTGCTATTCCCGGAAGCTGAGGCGTTCGCCAATTCGTTTAAGAATGACGTCGAGGGCGAGACCGATCGCACCGACCAGAACAATGGCAACGATCATGCTGGCGATCTGCAAGTTATTCCATTCGTTCCAAATGAAATATCCGATCCCGCTTTGCGCGCCGACCATTTCCGCGGCCACGATGACGAACCACGCTATGCCGATGGAAATACGCATTCCGGACAAGATCATGGGCACGCTGGCAGGAAAGACGACCCGCGTCACGTGCTCGAGTTTAGGCACCCCGAACACACGCGACACGTTCAGCCACTCCGCACGCACCGACGCCGTTCCGGTCGCAGTGCTAATCAACATCGGCCATACGGCGCAGATGAAGATAATGAAAATAGTCGAGATTGTGCTGTCGCGAAACGTGTAAAGAGCAAGTGGCATCCACGCGAGCGGTGATACCGGCCTAAGAACCTGAATGAATGGATCGAGGGCTTGATAGCATGCGGGCCACAGTCCAAGGATGAAGCCCAGCGGAACGGCAACGGCTAAAGCCAACGTGAAGCCAAGGGCCACTCGCGCCATGGAATAGACCAAGTGCCAGGCGATCCCTAGATTGTTGGGGTTATCATTGTCCAAGGCGTGCGCGATCAGCTCATAGCCCCGTAGTGCAACGGCCCACGGGGAAGGGATCGCGCTGGCTTGCTGCCCCGATGCACTCTGGCCAGCAAGCCGCGCATACTCCGCGTCGGCAGCGCTGATAGGCCCGGACGGCGTGGTCGTGAGCCATGCCCAGATGCAGATGAACCCTACAAAAATCGCAATAGAGGCCACCCAGGGCTGCTGCAGGCGATTCAACATCCGCGTCAGCCGGACTTCTTGACGGAAGCCAAGTATTCCTGCGGCTTGTTAGAATCGAAGTCCTTCCCGAGGATCTTCTCGCTGCCGAACCCGACGACCGGGGCAGGCGCCCCCTGCTCGCGCATGATGCGCGCAGCGTCCGTGGCGAGCATCACCTTTTCAGCGAGCACCTTGTAGTCGACATCCTCCTTCAGCATGTTCCAACGCCTGAGCTGCGTCATCAGCCAGACGGCGGCTGAATATTGAGGGAATGGCTGATAATCGACCCGGCGGGCATCCTTCTTGATGCTTCCGAGGCCATCAGCATAGGTGCCGCCCAGGACCTGATCGATAACGATTTCAGGAGCATTGAGATATTGCGGCTCCGACAGCACTTTCGCCATGCCGACGCGATTCTCCGGCTTTGAAACGTGAAGACTTGCGGCAATGATGGCGCGGTAGAAGGCCATAAACGTGTTCGGGTTTTGCTGGATCCAACTCTCGGATGCAGTGACTGAGCAGCACGGGTGGCCGTCCCATATCTCCTTTGAAATGAGGTGGATGAACCCGGCTCCCTCGTAAACCGCCCGCTGGCCACCGGGCTCACCACCGAAAAAGCCATCGATGCTCCCGACGCGAAGGCTTGCGACGTACTCGGTGGGCGGCACGATCCGGTATTTGACGTCCTGGTCCGGATCGAGGCCAGCCGCAGCCAGATAATTCCGAAGCTGCAGCGTCTGGTGGCTCTGCTCGAACGGAACGGCGAACGTAAAGCCCTTCCAGTTCTTCGGATCGCGGTTGTTCCTGTGCTTGTTGGCGAGGACGAGAGAGTTTCCATTTTGATTCAGGATGGTGAGCACTTTGATCGACTGGATATTGCCCCCGAGTCCTGCCGTCATCGTGAGGGGCACTGGCATGACCTGCTGCGAGACGTCCAGCTCCCCATTGAGCATCTTGTCCCGAATCAAAGCTATTCCGGCGATCTTCTGCAGGCTGACCTCGAGGCCCTCGCTGCTATAGCTTCCAAGCTTCTCACCGTAGATCAGCGGAACCGCACAGGTAATCGGCAAAAAGCCGACAGCAAGCTTCGCCTTCTCGAGGGGCTTGCGCTCTCCGGCAATCGCCTTCAGCGTCTCGATCGGGAGAATGCTCGATAGCGCCCCGATGATCGCACTTGCTCCGACCTGACGCAGCACTTCACGTCGCAAGATCGGCTGCGGGAACAGACCATGCAGCAGCGCCTGCTCGACTTGGTCCGACAAGGCAGCCTGGAAGCTCGGCTGGGTTGGTCCGTGATCGCAACAACTGCAACACTTGCCGCCGAAGCCATGATGATCCGATGCGTTAGTCATCTGCCCTGCCCCCGTTCCAGCATCCGGTTCGAAAATTGGCGCCCGGCGCCGCTTCGACGGAGCTTGGCGCAACATTTGGGAAGCGGTACTTCGAAAATGCGCAAGGGCCTTCGCAGAAAAGCGATCTCCCGGGCCACGGCGCCCGCAAATCGCAGCCGATCCGTTCATCCTCGTCGGACTGAAGGCAGGGTATCAACCTCGCCGAGATCCCAATATAACCCCGCCATAATCTCCAGGGCCTCACGCGCCAGCCCGATCGGGAGGTGCTCATTGGCTGCATGTTGCCGGCACCCAGGATAGGCATGGGGTACCCACAACGTGGGCAACTCCAACACGTTGGCAAAGACGTCGTTCGGAAGCGATCCCGCGAAATTGGGTAACATTGCCGGCGATTTCCCCGTCGTCCGCAGGATCGAGGCTTGGGTCCACCTAGCCCAAGGATTCTCGGGATCGAGGCGCGTGGCAAGAAAAACGCCGTCGTCAGGGCTGGGCGTCACCTGAACCATGTCGAGCCCGGACTTCGCGAGGTGGCGCCGCAGGGCCGGCACAATGTCCTCATGATCAACGCCAACCACGAAGCGGAGCTGACACCGCGCCCAGGCACTCGGGGGAATGGCGTTGACCGGCGCCTGCGGATTTCCGCAGCTGATGGCGAGAACATCAAACGAGCACCAACCATACACCTGCTCTGCGGGAGTCAGTCCCGGCTCACCCCAAGCCGGATCGATCTGAGGTCCTCCAGGTCCCCCGTCAACGACACAATCGGCAAGCACCCGCCGGACGGCGTCAGGCAGCTCATTTGGAAGCCATTCTTGGATCAGGATGCGGCCGGTCGGAGAGACAATCGTGGTCAAGGCATGTGCGAGCTGGATTGCGGGATCGGAAAGCAGACCGCCCCAATTGCCCGAATGATATGCGCTCTCGCGCGCGTCAATTGAAATGTCGAATGTGACACATCCGCGCGAGCCGAGGAACACTGTCGGCCGATGCTCGGACAAGCGCGGTCCGTCCGAGGCAACGAAGATATCTGCGCGCAAGAGTTTCTTGTGCGTCAAGCAGAGTTCGCGGAGGCCGGGCGAATCGATTTCTTCGCCCATCTCGATCAGGTATTTTAGGTTGAACCCCAGCCGACCTTTTGTCTCGAGGACAGCGCGGAGACCGGCAATGTTGATGGCATGCTGTCCCTTATTGTCGGCGACACCACGTCCATACCAGCGATCATCGAGCTTTGCCAGGTGCCAAGGCGACCTTCCTGCGGCCCACGATCCCTCCATTCCCCGAACCACATCCCCGTGCCCATATCCGAGCACCGTGAGCAATGCTCCATCTTCCCTACGCTCTGCATACAGGAAGACCGCGCCCGCAAGCGTCAAAAGCTGGCAATCGCAGCCAAGCTCTTCAAGCATGCAGCGGAGCTGGCCGAGATACTCGGCAAGCTGACGTTTTCGCTCCGGGTTCTGACTCTCAGAAGGAATAGCGACGAGCCGCGAGAGCACGGCCTCGAAGTCCCCAGAATCCAGATGGCTTCTCGCGCGCGAGATTGCGGCGTTCCGGCTCATTACGGGCGGCTCCTCGCACGCCAAAGGGAGCTCAACCGACGGCCGGAAACACGCGCGTGTGCTCGGCATCAACCGAAACACGCACCCGCTGCCCTGATAGAAAAAGCGGCCGTCCGGGGCTCACCGAAGTCCGGGCTGTCAATCGAATGGACCCTACCTGCACAAGCACGCTTTGGTTTGTGCCCGTGTAGGCCGATTCCAAAACCGTCGCGGTGGCGCTGTCGTCGGCTGTCAAGCCAACATACTCCGGGCGAACGGCCAGAACGCCTCGATCGCCCGACGAGAGCACCTGATGGGTTTTCTGTATAATCTCAAGGCCAAGATCAGCGCTGCGGGCACACACCTCGCCTTGAGACCGCCGCAACTCGACCGGCAGAAAGTTCATCTCGCCGATGAAATCCGCGACAAATGCAGTAGCCGGCTTCTCGTATAGCTCACGCGGCGTCCCGCACTGTTGCAAGCGGCCTCGTTCGAGAACCGCAACGCGGTCAGCCATCGACAGCGCTTCCTCCTGGTCGTGGGTAACGAAGATGATGGTGCTACCAACCTCCTTATGGATCAGTTTGATCTCCATTTGAAGTTGCTGCCTGAGCTTACGATCGAGGGCCCCGAGCGGCTCATCCATCAGCAACAGCGGCGGACGGAAGACGAGAGCGCGGGCCAGAGCGACGCGCTGCTGTTGTCCCCCCGACAACTGGCTCGGAAGTCGCGCACCATATCCGTCGAGTGCAACGAGCTTGAGGGCTTTAGCGACTTCACGCTCAACATCTGCTCCACGCAGGCCACGGCGCCGCAGTGGAAAGGCAATATTCTCGGCGATAGTCATATGGGGGAACAAAGCATAACTCTGAAAAACCATGCCGAAGCCGCGACGATAGCTTGGAACATCATTGATCCGTGTGCCATCGAGCATGATATCGCCGGATGACGACGCTTCGAACCCTGCGATCATCATCAGCAGCGTTGATTTTCCTGACCCGCTCGATCCAAGCAAGGCGACGAACTCTCCTGGTTCGACCGACAAAGAGACGTCATCGACCGCCTTGACAGGACCAAACATCTTGGTCAACGAGTTGACCGAGACGGAGCCACGCTTGCCCTGCGACGTAGCTGCACCTGCCCTTACCCTTTCATTCACCATTGCTGTGCTGACGCTCATTTCGGCCTCGTCTCGAATATCTTGCGCGGTATCGAGGACAATCGCTTCCCACCCGAGCTGGTCACCACGACGGACTCGCTGAAGGCAAGGCCAGCAGCGGATGTGTACATGTGAAAGACCATTCCTTCCTCGACGGTCCAATCCGAACGAGGCGTGAAACAGCGATATAGGTCACTCGTGTGCTGTGAAACGAGCGGAGCGGTACCAAGCGTGTACCCGGTAATGTTATCGTAGGTCTCGCGCAACCCGGCCGCGACAACGCCTTCCCGCACAATGCGGTCGACATCAGCGGCAATCGCGCCAGGCCGGAGCGCGGCGATTTGGCGATCTTGTAACGCGATAAGAGTCTGAGCCGCAGCTCGCTGTTCGTCGGTTGCCGGTCCCACGATGACCGATCGCATGATCCGTACCGTATAGAAGCGCAATCGCGGCAAGAGCTCGATATGAACGATATCGCCATCGACCAGCGGCCGCTCTGCGAGGAACCCGTGCAGCGAATCCCAGCCTGATCCGACATTGAGAGGCCCAACAAAGCCATCGTCAAAGCCAAGCCGGTAGTAGGCTGCAGCGGCAGCTGCAGCGATGTCACGTTGACTCTTACCGCTCGCCACCTCCTTGACAGTCGCGTCGAATGCCGCATCCAACAGTGAACCGGCCCGGGACATATGCGCGATCTCTTCCGGCGACTTGCATCGCCTGAGATCCCATCCGGAACGCTCAAGGTCAAAAAACTCGGTATCCGGCAAGAGCTTGCGCAGCGATTGGAGTCTTTGGATCGTAAACGAGTTCGATTGAAACTCAGCGCCAATCCGGGCGGGCACCGAACCACTTTCCCGCAAGGTGCTCGCCAGCACCGCCAGCGGATCGTCCCAATCGCCAAACCCCACGATATTATCCATCCACGTGCGCTGCCGCGCCGGGGGCATATCAAGCTTGCGCACCAGCAAGAACGGTTCGTACGATGCCGGCACGATGCACGCTCGCCAGAGATTTTCGGAGACCGTATAGCCCGAGAGCCAGGACATCATTTCGGGCTCGTCAAAGATGACACAGTCAAGACGACGCTCTGCCATCAATTTTCGGACGGCGTCACATCGACGCTTGTACTCCTCGACGGAGAAGGTGAGATCGCGGCTCATGGTCGATGCTCCGTTGCGATTGCGAGACCTCGACCCAGATTGGATCGAGTGGACTGCTTCAGGAAAGGCGCCATTGGCTTCCTCGTAGGATGAACAATGTCACAAGCGCGCTCCATTCATCAGTTCAACGATGGAGGCTTTCCTGCGGGCGACGAACTTGAACAACCGCGCCCACGAACAGCCGCAGAAGCATCAGAAGCGCAAGAACGATGAGAAACAGAACGGCGATGACGGCGATCTGGGGACTGATTTCCAGGCGAATGTTGTCCCACATTCTCATGGGCAACGGCGTCGCCGCGGGCCCGCTCAGGAACAGACCGAACACAACGTCATCGAACCCCACGATGAACGCGAAGAGCGCTGCGCTCGCTAGCGTCGGCAACAGCAAAGGTAGCGTCACCGTTCTCAGCGTCACAATAGGGCTCGACCCCAGGCTTGCCGCAGCCAGTTCGAGGGTGCGATTAAAGCGCTTGAGCCCTGCGATCATGACAACGACCGTATATGGTGCGCCAATGATCGTATAGCTAAGGGCAAATGCCAGCGGATTGCCGATCAGCGAGGATCCGGCGAGAGCGAAGAACAGGGAAACTGCGATTACGACATGAGGAACGATCAGCGGGGAAATCAGGAGAAGATAGACAGGCACGCGTGCAGAGAACCGGTACCGCACGAGAGCGAAGGCGGCGGGCACACCAATCGCTACGCTCAGGAGAGCGGACAGTCCTGCCCATTTCAGGCTGAAGCTAAGGGCATCGAGCCATTGCGTATTCTTAAGCAAACTTGAGAACCACCGCAGCGAGTAGCCGGGCGGCGGAAAGGTGAGGTATGGTGCATCGCTGAATGCAAGAGGAATTACGACCACGAACGGCAGCACCAGAAGGAGGAGCGTCACCCCTGAGCTAACGTACAACAAGGGTCGGCGGACGGCCGTCAAGGCCTCATGCAGCCTCATTGACGGGCCGTGCAAGCTCGCCGTCAGTCGCTCCAGTATCGGCCACTGCGCGGAAAGACCGGATGTGGACTTGCCGGCCAGAGAAACGTTGTTATGCGGGCGATCGTCGAGTTCTTCCGCGATCCGCTGACGAAATATGAGAAAGACCGCGATCACCGTCAGCATCAAGACTGATGATTGGGCTGCGGCTTCATCAAAATTGCCGAGAATCAGCACGCGCAGGCTAATGCCCTGAGCGATCAGATAGCTATCAGGGCCACCAAGAAGCTCTGGCGTAATATAGAAGCCGAGACTGGACAGAAAGACGAGCGTGCAGCCGCTGATCACGCCTGGCATCGAGGCTGGCAGCGTGATCCTCAGGAAGGCGTCGGTAGGAGGACTTCCGAGGCTTTGTGCCGCTTTTGCAAGGCTTGGATTAACCCGCGCCAACACGGCGTAGAGAGGAAACACCATGAGCGGCAGCTGGACCTGCACCATGCCGACATAGACGCCGACCGAATTGAACACCATTTGCAGCGGCTCGGAGATAAGGCCAAGGTGCAAGAGGAGTTGATTAATCGGTCCGTTGGGGCTGAGCAGGACGATCCATGCATAGGTCCTGATCAGGACACTCGTCAAATATGGGAGAGTGACAATAAGAAGCAAAAATGCCGCCAGGCGCGGTGGACATTTCGAAACGGCATACGCGAGCGGATAAGCAATGAGCAAACAGACGACCGTCACGGTCGCGGCTAGCGCGAGTGTCCTGAGGACAATCCATACAAACGCCGGCGAGTTGGCGATCTCGATGTAGCTCTTGAGCGACCAGGCACCATCGTGTTGCAGGCTCTTGAGCACGAGTTGCGCAAGCGGCACGACGTAGCCGACCAAGAACAGGATCACGATCGGCAAGAGAAGGAGGACGGGCACCAACCGCACCCGTCCTGAGGTGTCTCTCCTATGCGGCATGGCCAGACTCGCATCCACCATTTTGATGCTACCGTACGCCGGAAATCCAACGCTCCCATTGAGCAACGGCAATTTCATTGTTGGCCTTGCCGTTGGAGCTCACAGTGTTCCAGAACTCGTAGTCCTGGACGAACTGCAGCTTCCGTGCTTCGGGGGAGGTCGGCAGGAGCTTCGCCCGTTCAGAGGGCACATGCTCGAATGCACGCGAGTTCGGTGGCGCATAGAGGATGTGCTGGACGAATTTCGCCTGATTTTCGGCTCGCGCTGAGAACGCGAGAAACTTGAATGCATTGTCCGCATTCTTCGTGCCTTTCAGGACTACCCAGGTGTCGTATTGCAGCATTCCCTGATTCCAGGTGTAGCCGATCTTGGCCCCCTGCTCGTTGGCTGCCGAAACCCGGCCGTTCCAGGCGCTACCGGCAGTGATCAACTTATCAATGATCATCTGCGGAGCTTCCGCGCCGGTGTTCCACCATTTCAAGATGCTCGGCTTGACCCGGCTGAGGCTCTTGAACGCGCGATCCCAATCAAGTGGATAGAGCTTCGACGGATCAACACCGTCCGCCATCAGAGCAGCTTCGAAAGTACCACCGTCGGAGGCCCAGGTTCCGGCCATGAGCGAACGCCGTCCCGCGTATTTTTGGGCGTCCCAGACATCCGCCCAAGTGTTCGGCGCATTGGATGTAAACTTCGACGCGTCATACGCAATGAACAGCGAATAGATGATCGCGGGCACGGTGAACTTGCCGACCTTGACCGGACTGAACGAGTCGAGGTCCGCCTTATCGAAGTAACCATAGTCGATCGGAAGCAGAAGATTGTCCCGCTCGAAAGTCGGGGCCTTGCCGCCAGGAAGAATTGTCACGTCGTATCGGGGAGCGCCCGCCAACACGCTCGCTCGCACCGCACCCGTATCGGTGCGTGGCTGGGCGATAACCTTGATACCGGTCTCCTTCTCGAAGGGCTCGAAGTAGGCGATCCGCTTGGCCTCCCCCCAAGACCCGCCGCCATCGTAGACAACGACTTCGCCGGTGCCCTTGGCTATCTGTGCGATTGCAGGCGCGGGAAACAGCGAGCGGGCGGCCGCCAGTCCCCCAGCCAAAGCGGTGCCCTGCAGTAGCTTGCGTCGGACGACATCCACCATGTTTCCCTCCCTTGTATAGCCAAAGCTTGCTCGGTCCGGCTTCGTGCATATAATGTGGCAACTAGGTGGCTAAATTCGCCGTTTTGCTAGCCCCAAATGCCATAAAACGGCAAATTGAGTGCTTAAATGGCTATCACGCGCGCTGACCTAGATCGCCTCGACATGAAGCTTCTCATGCTGCTGCAGGAGAATAATCTGCAGACTTCTGAGGAACTGGCAGAGCGCGTGGGACTTTCGCCGACTTCTTGCCTGCGTCGGCTCAGGCGATTGCGTGAAAATGGGGCGATCATGTCCGACGTCTCGATCATATCGCCTTCTGTCGCCGGCAAACGGGTCACGTCGATCGTGCTCGTGGCGCTCGAGCAAGAGCAGCTCGATCTTCTCCACACCTTCAAGAATCGAATGAGCGCCTATCCTGAGGTTACGCAGTGCTATTACGTAACGGGTTCGGCTGATTTCATTCTGGTTGTCAATACTGGCTCGATGGAGGAATATGGGGCTTTCACCGAGCGAGCATTCTTTCCTGACAAGAACATCAAGTCATTCAACACATATGTATCGATGCAGACGGTCAAGTTCACCACCCGCATCAATCTTGACGTATCCTGACCGGTAGCGCTTTGCTCCTGCCTATTTGTTTCCGCTCCAAACCGATACGTCGGTGGGGCCTTCCGTCGCAAAGAGCAGAACCTTGGCGCACTGATCGAGCCCAAGTGTTTTTCGGTCCTTCTCTTTGGCCGCCCTTAAGAGGCCTGCCAATCCCGCCGCTCCCGATTCTCCGACGCAAACACGCGGATCGCCTGACATGCCCTCATTAAGCAAACGTACCGCATCTGCGGCCTCTTCGTCGCTTACCGTGATGTATCCGGTAGTCAGATCTTCGATGATCGGCCAAGCCAACAACGATGGGCTTTGGCATTCGAGCATCGACATGTTCGTCGCAGGCCCCGTCGGAAGGCGCACGGGCATCTTGGCTCGAGCGCTTTCGTAGAGGCAGGCCGATCGTTCCGGCTCCACGACCCAGAGATGGGTATCGGGCCCGAATAGACCACGCGCCCAGCCATGGCCGAATACACTTGCAGCGAGACCTCCGACACCAGCTTGAACCAGAACATGCGTAAAGGGCTTTTGCTGTCCCGTGGTGGCGGCAACGATTTCATCGGTCAGGATCGAGTAGCCCTGAACCACAAGCGTGCAGGCCGTGGCATCTTCTCCTGGTCCGACCGTATCTGGGACCGCAATCCAACCGGCCTGCGAGGCGGCTTTGGCTGCAGCTTCCACCGAATCGTGATAATCTCCTGATACACGCTCGAACTGAGCACCGAGCCGCGAGATATGGGCGGCACGCTCGTCACTCACGCCTTGGTGCAGATACACAACAGCCCGCGCTCCGATGAGCCGCGCTCCGGCTGATACCGAACGGCCGTGATTGCCGTCAGATGCACAGGAAAAGGTGAGTTCGGAGAGCATAGCCCGAACGCCAGGCTCCATCAGTTCTGCCGGCAGAATTGCTCGCCCCGTCCGCCTCTCGACGTGTTGCATAGCGAGCTTCAGCACCGCATAGGCTCCGCCAAGTCCCTTGAAGCTACCTATGCCAAGACGCTGCGTCTCGTCCTTGATCCATAGTTCACCAAGACCTAGCCGTTCGGCAGCACGCGGCAGAGAGATCAAATCGGTCGGAGCATAGCGCGGGCAAGCTTTAAGAAGGCGCAGAGGCTCATCTCCTGCGTTGCGGTCGCACCATGGAGCAGCATGTTTCAGGCCAGATGAACGGTTGCGTAATAGGATAGATCGTTGATTGGCAAGCGTCGCTGTCGCGGAGTCCGCGGGCTCCAAAGGGGGTACCAAGGTTATCCTCCTGGCAAACTAGTTTGATCTTTCCGGACGTACTTTGCCAAGCAGCGAAGCCGTTTAGTGCAATCTTTGGCGTAATCCATGACGGAATTCGGCATTGTTGACCCTAAAATGGCAAGTTTGGGCTCTACTCGCAGACATATTCTAAGGCGATTTTGCTGGTCGACGGCCGCTTTCGCTCAGCAATCAGGCATTCTCCTGTGTCGCGAAGAAGGGATCTCTGGTGCAGGATATCGGGGAGCAAACCGCAAGCTCGATCGAGGATCTTTCCGATGCGGACGTCGCTCGTTTGCGAATGCATACGCCCGGCGTTGCACATCGAATCCATCTTAATAATGCCGGCGCCGCTTTGATGCCGAGCCCCGTCCTCGATGGCATGGTCGCATACCTTCAGCGCGAAGCTGAAATTGGCGGCTACGAAGCGAGCGCCGAAAGCACAACGCGGTTGGAGGGCGTATACGATAGCATTGCTCGCCTCGTCGGTTCAAAGCGCGAAGAAATCGCCCTGACCGAGAACGCCACTCTGGCGTGGCAACGGGCCTTCTATTCGCTCCGTTTTGGCCCTGGCGACCGAATTCTCACCACCTCCGCAGAGTTTGCGGCAAACTATGTTGCCTTCTTGCAGGTCGCCCGCCGTACGGGCGCACGGGTCGAGGTGATACCCGACGACGCAAATCAGGTTCTAGACCCGGAGGCGCTCGCACGCATGATTGACAAGCGCGTAAGGCTGATCGCCATCACGTGGATACCGACCAACGGCGGCTTGGTGAACCCAGCTGAAGCCGTGGGACGCATCGCGCGCGCGCATAGTGTTCCCTACCTGCTGGATGCGTGCCAGGCTGTTGGCCAAATCCCCGTCGACGTTCGTGCACTTGGTTGCGACATGCTCACGGCAACAGGCCGGAAATTCTTGCGTGGCCCCCGCGGAACAGGCTTTCTCTACGTGCGCGACGATTTCCTGAAGGGCATTGAACCGGCCATGATCGACCTGTTCGGCGCACCTTGGGTTGGACCTGAGCGCTACGAACTTAGGTCCGACGCACGACGGTTCGAGACGTGGGAAGCGAACTATGCGGCGCGGCTTGGACTTGGGATCGCCGCTGACTACGCGCTTTCGATTGGCATCGAGAGGATCGAACAACGTTGCCGCCAGCTTGCGAATGAATTGCGAGCAGCGCTTGGCGCAATCGCTGGGGTGTTGCTTCACGATCTCGGGGAAAGTCCCGCCTCCATCGTGTCGTTCACACTTCGTAGTGCGGTCGCAGGGGAGGTCATGCGGAGCCTTGCAAGGCAGAACATAAACGTATCGGTATCGCCACCAACAAGCACACCGTTGGATGCAGCGCGGAGAGGCCTCCCGGACGTCGTTCGGGCATCGCCACACTACTACAACACGATAGAGGAGGTTCACACTCTCGCGGCCGCGGTCAGAGAGATCGCCGCATAGGCGTTTGCAAGCGGCTCCAATTAGCTAACGACGTCTAGATTGGCGCCTAGTGCTAGCGAAGCTGTCTCATCGAGAACTAGACTTTCAAATCAGTGAGAAGACCCTTGCAGATTTTCTTGCCTTCCCGCAGCAGGAATGCAAGCCGTCCAATGATCCTGCAGTGTGTTCGATGGAGTCGCCCTCTCACCGTGCCGAGACCAGCGACTTCATCTGGGGACGTGACGTAAGCGCCACGGCTCACCCGCCGAGCCCTCAATTGCATCTGGCCGGGAACTATTGCACCTGGTCAACTACCAATCCCTGCAGCTTGGTCAAGACGACCGGCACGTGGCAAGCGTGACCAACGAACGCCGCGAACGTCAAGGATTCGGATGCAAGACAGATTTTGCCGCGCCAGCTGCGCTGATGAAGCCACCAATTGCTCGCCCGCCCCCCCAAAGCTGCTCGGTGGCTGGATTCCTCCGATCTCGTGGGTCACCACCAGAGGCCGCGGTGTTGCTGCCGGGCGCGCAAGTCCTTTCGAAGTTGGCCATTGTCTTTCCCTTCGGTGAGGACGCTAGCAATGAAGCGCTTCGTGAAGCCAGCTCTCTTGCCGGGTGAGCCTTGCTTTCGGTTAGCTGCCGTTTCATCGCGAAAGCCGCCTTCGATGCAGATTCGCGGGCCCGGCATACGATCCACAGTGAGCAAGGTGGATATCCGGAATGTCTCGGTAGCCAGCGTAACGAGGCTGCATTTTGCGGAGCCAGCTCTCGCCGCTGGCGCTCGGCGCATCGCCTCATGCACAAGCAACGTGTTCAGAGCAGATCATCATCGCACCTCGAGCTGAGAGGTTGGGGAAGCCTGAGTGGTTTTCTTCAGATCAATCGAGTTCTGGCTCGTCCCCCTCGCCCCTGGACGCAAAAACGCCGGGAGCTCACTTTGGGCGAATCAGGCTGCAGCGCAATCTATTCATTGCCGGCAGGCATGGACCCGAAGTGCCCCATACGTGATCGCTTTCTTGTGATGACCTCGCCTCGGACATACGCGGCTACGGCAGCACTTTCTTTCAACTCCAGACCAAGGGCAAAGCAATGTCGGCTTGTTGCCGCATTTTCGCTAGCGGCTTGTCTGGTTGGCAATTGCGTAGTGGCACAAACCGCGAGCGGACTTGATCCAAGTAACCATCCTGTGGATCAGGCCAGCCAAAGAGGAAAGACTTCCGGTCGAGCCGCAAAGCTACCGATCGACCTGATCCGTCAGACAATCCGCCCTCCTGTCCCGGCGCCATCAGCAGGTCCCGCAGTGCCGTTCGAGAAGCGCGGCAATACGGGCAGAGCTGCTCAGACGAGGTCGCAAAGGACGATCGATCCCTTCGAAAGGTACGACAAGCTGCGTGAAAAAGGGTCGTGGTTCAACATACCTGGCCCTGCGGACACGATTGATCAAGACAAGGACGGCGTTAGATCGGCGCTGGCAGATGTCGGCATTGGCTACATCGGCTGGACACACAACAGCTTTGCAAACAACCAGCTGCCGAATTCAGCCAGAAGCACTATCGCAAACCAGCTCTATATGGGCCAGAATCCGACCTTCGCGTCGGCAAACTTCATGATCGTCACCTACGATCTCAGCCGGTTTGGCATTGCGGACGGACAGATTGTCTTTGGAGCCGAGCAGCAATACTGGACGTGGGATCGCCCGGGACCAGATCGAGTGGGAATCAATACGCTCGCCTACTATCAGACTTTCTTCGACAGGACGCTAGAACTCAAACTTGGCTACCTCAGAAACCAGAATGAGTTCACCGGCACATTGTTCGGAGGGATTACAGGGTCGAACATGTCTGCCTTGTTCCAGGCAGGGATGAGCACCAATGCTGCGCCGACGCCGGCGGTCAACTTGAAGTACAATTTTGACGATCACGTGTACAACAAGGTCTCGGTACAGCGCTCAATCAGTCCAGATGGTGCCTATGCCCACATAACCGAGAACCCCACCGGCTTGACCTGGAGCACGGCCAATGCAGGCATCCTTCTCGTTGAAGAAGCCGGCTACAAGAGCAAGGCTGCTCCCGGCGTACCCGACACGTGGCTGCGGGCGGGCGTTGGTTTGAACAGTAGCCGCTACGTGAATTTGGCAGATCCCAAGCAACAAAGGGAGAGTGGGAATAATTTTCACTACATCGCTGCGGACAGGCAGCTCTGGCAGAGTGACGCCCTTGAGTCGCCGTCTCGCGGCATCTACGGCGGCTTCTCCATCATGGGAGCTCCACCTGAGCTCAACAGGATCAGCTGGTATTACGAGCTGCGTCTTTATGCGAAGGGAGCTTTTGATAGTCGGCCCGGTGATCTGATTGCTCTCGTTGCGACCAACACGGCTTGGAGCAAGCCTGCAGTGGATGCTGCTCGGGCTAAAGGCCAGCTTGCGCACCGCGAGACCACAGCAATCACGGGGACATACACTGCGCATCTCGCTCCGGGAATATATGCAGCCATCGGATTGTCATATATTCATCACCCGACAAGCATCACACACACGGCCCAAACGGAACACGCGCTCAATCTGCTGGTGTCTACGTTGATATTCTTCTGATCATCGTACGCGCCCTTTTGCTCCCAGCTTCTCATGACGCATGGAATCGGAACTTCGCGATCTCTTTGGAAAGACGGTGACCGGCCGCATCTGCCCTAGACCAGGCGTTAGGACGGATATGACGGGAGGCCAGCTAAAAGGGATTATGGGAAAGGGATGTCGTTAGTTCTCCAGGGAAATCGGGCGGATTGCTCAGGAGAGGCTGGTCCCGAGCGCGTCATTTCCGAGATCGGTTAGCGAATAACCTCCCGTCCGAAACCATGGCCAGGTCAGGTTCTCGAAAGCTTCCGCACTATGCAGACCTGTTCAGGTGATCCTGGAGGCGAGTCTAGCCGCCCGCAAGATTTGACTCGATTAACGTGCCAAGCTTGGTCGCAAGTGCAACACGCCGTCTCGCAAGAGCCCGACAAGCAGCCAGGCCGGACAAGATGGCCTTGAGCAGCACTTGGCTGAGGCAAGGCAGGCCGAACCCGCTGCCCTCGGCGGTGGAGGCTCCTATCCGATCTATCTACAGCAGACTGGGACATTATCGACAGGGCGATTGCTCAATATAAGGCTCAGAAGCACCCACAACCGAACACAGTCAGGTTGTATAACTCAGGCATTTCGTCGGACCGGCGAATGATCTTCGCGCGCCTGGGCAAACAACTGATCTAGCTGACTACAACTCCCAGGCTCATCACGCAGATACTTACGTTCCTAAGGATGCACTCATGAAGACTGCGTCTAAGCGTCCTTCGTGCGTATCCGGCATATCGTTTCTCGTGGGCGACCGCGCGCTCCCCTCCGCGAAAGGCGCATCTAACGATGGCGCGCAATCTTCGGACGAGGCGACGGATCCACGTGCTGCCGGAAGGTGCCGAGGACTCACACCGGCTCAATGCGAGACGCCATCGCGAGACTTAGCTGGGTTGCCCGAGGAGATCACTGAGACCTCGAACAAACGCAATTAAAAAGCTCGCGAGTATCAGCGCGAGACCAAGGATGGTCCACACGAAGTCTGCGACTTTCGGCGATTCGATTTTTTGTCGGATTGCACCTTCGATCGATACTTTTAATCGACCGAGGCGCCCGGTTGCTTCGACTTGTTCGACCTGCGACTTCCGATGACGCAGCCAGAAATCTCTCAGCCACGGCACTGCAATGAATATCGGACTCGCGGCGCCCAGAAAATCTTTGAGTGCGTCCCACCAAGAGTACCCCATCTACTTCAGGTTCTCATCGGCAGACCCAGACTATATAGCCATAGGCATGTGAGCCGCGAGTTCTAGATCCTCACTGGACGCAGCAACCCCCAGCGTTTTGCCGCATGCAACTGAAATTCGTTCCATCAAATCCCAGGTTGGTCCTTGGATTCCTACTCCCGATTCAATTTCGCTAACCCGAGCTTGGCTTACGTCCAGCTTTTCTGCCAATTGAGACTGTGAGAGTCCGGCATCCTTGCGCATGGCTCGAACTAACTCTCCAGCACGCATCGCCGCGCTCGATAGTTTCTTTTCAGTTGCAAGGCCTGGATCAGCACGTTCGATTTTTTCCACAAGGTCGGCGAGCGAGCGACCGCGCCCCTTGCTGCTGACCTCAGCAACAGCTTGCGGTCTACGTTCGTGGCTTTTTTCGACTTTGAGTTTGACCATTGCAGCCTCCACTCTTCATTTAAACCAAACTGAAGCTCGCGCATTCAGTATTCCGGTCTTCAATGCACTATA
The DNA here is from genome assembly GCF_900114915.1 of Bradyrhizobium sp. Rc3b. GTDB lineage: Bacteria > Pseudomonadota > Alphaproteobacteria > Rhizobiales > Xanthobacteraceae > Bradyrhizobium. The sequence goes on along the minus strand of NZ_FOUS01000021.1, from coordinate 72,676 downwards.
GTCGTTGCCATTCCAGGAGGCCCCTCCAGCATACATCGGCACGCCATGCTCAGCCGCGAGCATCAGCGTCACCACCGCGTCGCCATCATCATCAATTTCAACAGCGAAGATCGCAAACTTGTTCGCTCCGACCGCTTGGAACATCTCAATCCCCCTATACGTATAGAAGGGCGACAGATCTCTGGCGTCCACCGCTCCGCTGTGAATTTTCTGGAGGTACAGCAGGACCTCGCAGGCGAAATCGTGTCCAAGCTGCTCCAACTCATCAGCCGCGTCTCCCAAGTGCGGATATTCGAACGAAACAAGCATATAGGGAATTCCTTATATTTTGTCAAGCCCATCAGCGCTGCAGTGCAGCGTGAGATGGAGAAAAGATCCACAAAATACACGCCCGAAGCGTGCAACTATAGGGCGCTTCGAACACGCAATACCCTGCGAAGCCGTGAACTATCGTTGCGCCCCATGACCTGCTAACGGTCACGAGCATAATGCTGCATTGCAGCAATTAGCCCCCCCGTGCCGGCGGCGATTGTTCAGACGGTGAACCGGAGCCGCCGGAATCTGCGGCACACTCCCCAGCAACTTTACTCCATTCCGTGTGCACGCACGGAAGCCGAACTTGCCTGGACGGAGTTTGAGGCCAATGCCTACCGACCGGCGAGTACTAAATGGCGAGGCGCCGCCGGTTCTTGACGTCAGATCCAACGATCAATGCTGTAGCAGTTCCATCTTCCACCGGCGCCGATCACGTCACAATTGCCGCATCTGGCGCGCTCCTCCTCTCATCCGCTTTTCAGTGTTCGATCAATGAGTCCGGACGAGTCTGAGCCTTGTTTGGACCGTACCGGACTTTACTTTATTGTCGAACGAGAATGAGTAATTCCAAGTGTCGATGCTCGCGCGTTCGATGGTTTAAAAGACGCCGCGATGAAAACCGCTATGGCTTGTTGAAAAACTTGCATCAGGCATGCGCGGAGCTGAAAGTGCAATCGAGCGGACACCGGCTCAGAATAGTCAGTAGCGTGCTCAGTCCGAGCTCGCACACCACGGTCTAGCTCCGGCTGTCTGCATCAGGGCCGGAGATGCTCGGGGCCTTTTTACGCGGCTGAGGTGAGCGCCCAAAGTTGTCGGAGCTTGCGAGCTGCGGCCTCAGAGGGGGCGTCATCCTGACGTGCTTCTGCCCCTCTTGTGCGGGCAAACCTCACCTCATCGTGCGCCTTCACGAAGTGAAGGCCAGCCATCAATTCTGGTAGGCGCCCCCGAGCGCTCTTGGGGCTACCATCTACAGGCCCGCGAGCTCGACGACACTCCCGGGAAGGCGAGGTGGTAGCTTTGCTAGGCAGGCAAGCCACCGAAGTTAGCGGCGCGTGGCAGGGACAGCGCTTTTCAGGGCCGACAAAGCGCCGAGTCACGTTGCCGCTAACTTCCATTTTGGTTCGAGTGGACGGTGGACTCCACAACCTACTTGCCAAGATGGATTTCGCGGGAAGGACCGAAGTCAAATAGACCTGCCGAACAGGTAGCTGCCTCATCAAACCGAGCTGGTTGGTGGCAGCACGCGTCCGCAACGCATATTTCACCGCTGCGCGCCTTGGTCTCCCCAACCAACTTTTCGACCGACGGAGCTCTCGTCCCGCAGCGGCTTTCGACGCGACGCAGATACACCCTCGCCTCTCGCGCGCGGGAATTTTCGTCACTCGGCAAGTCCGAAAGGCTCTCATCGACGGCAGCACGCTTGCCAAGGCGCAAAAGCACCTTGGCAGCGATAAACGAGGTCTCACGATTGATCTTTAGGTGCCGCCGCAGAGCAATAATAGATACTCTCTGCGGCGGTTTAGAGTCTCATAGTCCGAAGCCACGCTCTGCGAGCACACGGTGCATGACCTCGCGTTTGATCTCGCCAGCGATCTCGTTTCGGACTTGGGCTCCAAGCACCCGCTCGGCATCCGAATCGCCTAGAAGATTATGCTGAGCCATTCGCTGATCCAAGCGGGTTTGAAACTCTTCGCCCATGGCCTCGACGAGCCGGTCTTGCATCGCTTCATATTCGTCCGGAGCGATGCGCCTCAGCACCGTTTCCCAGGGCTGCCAGCGCGTTGCCACGTAGTCGGCGAACTGGCGTCCTTCCCGCTGCCGGACCAGCTCGAGCGCCTCCGTCGCATCATCCTCGCTTACGTGAGAGACCGCCAGGAAGCGCATGTCAGGGGCGACATGAGTGAGCTCCAGCGGCTCGCGCAGCCGATGTTGATAGGCCAGGTAAACTTCGATGTCGTCTAGATTCGGGTTGTCGCTGGCGAGCGAGTTGACCCTCTCGCGCGCGATCTCGTCCAGCGCCTCCAGGCGGAACGCAACGCGGCCGCGCTGGATCAGTTCACCAAGACGGTCGTCGTACACCCCGTCCCCGACCTCAGCGCTAACACGCGCGGTCTGCATACCGTTCCAGTGCAGAGTAACACGATCCTCGCAGCTCGTGTTGGCCTCGGAAGCCTGTGTGAAGAAGTGCTCGCGCAATGTCGGATTGGTGGCCGCCCGCCGCAGATCATCAGCCACTGCTTGCCGAAACGCGTCATTGCCGTAGTTCACGGTGCCTCGTAGCCTCTCCAGGAATTGAGCGTAGTCTTGGGCGCCTGGCTCATCCGCAAAGTGCTGCCACATGGCCAGTGCCTCCGGATCGTCCCCCAGCCAGTGCGCGGCAGCGTCGTACAGAGGCCGCTGCTCAAGATGCGGTGCCGCGAGGTGAGCGCGGACCTCGTCCGGAAATGGGTTATCGCCGAACTCAAGGTTCTCCAAATGAGGATAGCTAAAACTCCTCGATAAGAGTTCCTCGGGCAGGCTGGTCAGCCGGTTACCGCTGAGATTGAGCGACTGAAGCCAGCTCGGAAGGGACTCGGGGACGTTGGTCAATTGATTGCTGCTGACATCGAGTTCAATGAGACCCGATGGGAAGGACGCGGGAAGCTCGGTCAGCTGATTGCCACTGACGGCAAGCGAGGTGAGCCGCCGCGGGAGACCGTTCGGCAGGCTGGTTAGCCGGTTGTCGTTTGCGTTTAGGATCTCGAGCCCAGCCGGAAGGTTTGCCGGCAGACTGGTCAAGCTGTTGTCAGCGACCTCCAGCTCAGAGAGGGTCGCCGGAAGATCGTCCGGCAAACTGGTCAAGCGGTTATGGCTAATGAGAAGATGCTGGAGCCCGGGTGGGAACATAGCAGGCAGGCTGCTTAGGTCGTTGTGCCTGGCGCGCAGTTCCAGCAACCTTGGCGGCAGGGCGGCGGGCAGAGCTGTCAGCGAGAGCGAGGACACATCCAGCGAGCGCGAGCCTGTGTTTTCCGAATTCCTGATTCGTCTGCGGCCCTGTTGCCTATTCTCGGCTAAGCCCTGCCCCTCTTCGGCAACCCAATTGTCCAGGATCTGCGCGCGCGCGGAGGCCGGGGTCCGATACCCCGTCAAGGTCTCGACCAAATTCGCCACGGCCCGATTGAAGCCGACGAGGTAGCTTTCCTGGTCCGCGTCTTCATAAGGGGCCGAGGAAGAACCTGCACTCCACTGTGCCTGTCCCGTATTCATCAATTTCTCCATCCTCATAAGCAAAGAATACCCGCTTCTCGATCTCGCGAAGCAAGTGGTTGCGCACCCGCCATGATCCTTCGACTGCCGGTGCACGTGCTCTGCGGCTCCCGCCGGACTTGAGCGGATACAGCTCCACACGAGCCTGACGACCACGGCAACTCGATCGATATTGCTGTAAGCTTGCTGCCTTTCGTTGCCAGATAAGTCCGGCAGGACGGCAACGGGCATAGCGTTCTGCCGTTAGCAGGCCGACCTGTCGATCAGCTGACGAGTGTCGCTGCAGAACCTCCGACTTGCTCAAATTGCCAGTGATAAACGAAGCAATCCAGCTTGCGAGTGAACCGGTCAAGCTTCGCAAAGACCAGCTCGACACCGACTGGCCCAGGCGGTCTGAGAAGGGCACTTTGAACTTGGCCGTTCGGGCCGCCTGCCGCCTTTCCTTTCCAGCTCCTTAGTGAAAAGACTCCGCTGGCCGTCGTTGAGATAAAGCACCATCGCGGCTCTGGGACCCTTACTGAACCCGCTGCCCCTTTGGTATCCGCAGAAACGTGTAGGCTGGAGATAGCTAATCCAATGCTTCTGACGTCCGCCGCGGTAAGGCCGATCGCGATGTTTGGAGACCAACCCTCTAGGCCCATCCGGCAGGCTGCCCAAAAAAAGATCTGGACCGATCTCGCCGCGCTCGAATGGCGCCACCGTTAACCCGTCCAGCCGCCGTGCCAATAGCCTCTCTAGGTTTGTCTTACGGAGGTGCAGAGGCAGACCGCGCAAGTCGTCGCCGGCCATCGCAAGAACGTCGAAGGTGTAAAGCTGGACTTCGTGATCATGCTTGCGGGAGTGCAGCGCGTTGAAGTCGCTGATGCTTCGAGCAATGGAATCCTTTTGCTCTGCGGAGAACTCCGTCGACTGCAAAAACCGATCGACCTCGTCTTTATCTAAGCGGTTTAGATCTGGGAACTCAATCAGCTGAACCACCGCGCCTCACGAACTTGCATTGTGTCAATGAATTTTTCCCAGATGTCAGAGAGCGCTTCGTATTCCTTTTCGTTCGAGCGTTTGCCCCGGTCTTCGAAGTGGCGCAGCCTGTCTTTTAAACGATCGATCTCGTCATCGTGCGATCGCTTCAGCGCGGCCAGCTTTTTATCAAAACCATACCCGGAAGCGGAACGCTCATCTGCTTGCGAACGAAGCGGCATCCGTTCAGAATGAAGAGCGGAATGGCGTTCAGAATGAAGGTCAGAAAAAGGCCAGATAGTTGAGCGTTTTCAATTGGCTGGGGCGGGAGGGATCGAACCTCCGAATGCGGAATCAAAATCCGCTGATTTCTCTTTATCTTTCAAAGCGACGTCCGAACTTTCCCCCTCCGTTCACCCATTGATGATGCTTGTGAAATTCAATCGTTCGGAGCGACTGTCCATCTGCAAGTTCTCGGCTTCCGACGTTTCAACTGGACGGTAAGCCCCGTGGAGCCGGTGCGAAAAATCGCGAGACATCTAAACCTAAGGAGTGCAGCACAAGGTACGCAAACGCCAAGGCAAGCAAAGCGCCTGTCAGCATTTCAAACTTGCTGAATCTCGGCATCGTTGATCTCAAGGTGGCCACTAGTTCGGCAGCTGTCGTGTAGACCAGACGAACCCGCGTCGGATCGGGCTGCCTTACCTCCGCGCCGAACTCTCCGCCCGTCATAGCGTCCAGAAAATCCGCGACGTTGGCAACGATCTGATCGTGCTTGGAGGTCCACGAGCGCTCTCGGATCAGAACCTGAAAGAAGTTCACCTTAAGCTGGTAACCTTCGAGCTTGCTTTCCGCGAGTGCAAGCTTCGCCTTGAGCTCCGGTGCCGGCTTCGCCACCTTGGATGGCTTCTTCGTAATCCAATACTCAGCGGCCTGATCGGCCGCTTCAAAGATCAGCTTACAGAACTCGTCAACACGGGCATTGTAGGCGTCTCTACGATTTTTCCAAAGCTGCTGCAGCAGCGCGAAACCAAGCGCGACCACAGCGGTGATCAGAATTTTTTCGAGATCGCTAATTTTCAGCCTGCGGCGATGGCGCTGGGCTTTGCCTCGGAGATATATCGCAGGGCTAGGCGCTTGTATGGCTCGTAGAAGGGATCACGGGCCACGATCTCCAGGGCCCCGCTAAGTTGCTTCTGATCGAACACCCTGAAGCGGACAAGTCCGCCAAAAGCCTCTTCTAGGAAAGACGAAAGATAGCCGCGTGGGCCATCCAAAACGACCGTCACCTTTTCACCACGCGCCACGGCATCCTTCAATGCAGGCGCAAGCGTACGATCCCTAAACAGCTGGCCACTGAACGGCCCATCGCTGATCAGGCGTCCGCCCGGAGTGCGCGAAAAATCTCTTCCAATGTCAATCACGGTCGTCATCTCTTTCGCCCGTCACAACAACATTTCCCACTCGACCAAGGTTCCTCGCAAGGGCGACGCGTGGGACGCGTGCTTGGGTTCTTCTCCGGCAGTGCAGGTGTAGGTACCATTGCGGCTGATGATCCGCACCGTGCCGCTTCGGCAGTTATCTATGATGTCCCGTATCACGGGCAATCCCTTGCCGTGGTAGTCTTTTCCAGTCGATGAGTGACCAAGTTCCATCGCCTTAGCGATAGTTTCGCCGTCTCTATGGGGGGTGTCGGTAGGATTATACTCCCCGCCGACCGTTTTAGCAACGTTAGCACGAAATTCGTCGTACTTGGTCCAACGCGGCAGACTCACTGGGATCGATATTCCATGATCGTAAATGGCGATGGTAAACCGTTTCTTATTAGGCTCGACCGCGCCGGTCATCCACCACTTCTTGGCTAAGCTGGGATCCGCCAGCCAGACGGGATAGGCGTGATCCTGGACGTTTTGGATCGCCTCCCCTAAGCCATCGTATACCCGCGAATGTCCAAGCAAGGTCTCGCCATCTGCGACCCCAGACGAACCTGCAAGTTCTCCCAACGCTTTGATCAGTCCCTCGATCTTTTCACCACGAACTTTACTACCGGCAATGAACGGGATGGTGTAGATGCCGTTCCGCTCTTCCAGCTTCGATCGTGGATCTTCAACTCCCAGCAGATTTAGAAAGCCCACGTCTTTTAGAGTGGCGAGCACCTCAGGCTCCCACAAATGCAGATTCACAGCGCGCAGCAATTCATTGACGCCAAAAACTGCAATCGCCCGATCATATTCGGACGCAAGGACCAGCGCGGTGACGGGACTGATATGTTTCAATGTCGCGAAGTCAATGTAGCTCTGAAGGCGGTTGCTCTGAACGATCTTCTTACCTTCTACCCTCATTCGGTTAAGGCGTTGGCCTTGGGTGTCGAGCCTGCGGCGAAGCAGCGCAAGAAACTGCGACACCTCCTCGTAATTTTCGATCAGACAAAAATTTTCGGGCATCGCCACGCTGCTCCAGGACACTCCTGAGCTCACCGTGCCCTTCCGGTACAGCGCGACCTGATGCAGCCCCAGCCTTTGCTCGCGCTGTATGCCGTCCGCAGGCTGCTCCCCAAGAACCCGTTGCCTGGCCTTCTTCTTAAGTATGTTTCGGCGCTGCATGGCGTGCCGGGACTTCCAGAGCAACCGGGCCTTTTGCCGTGCTGATAGCCGCTTCACTCGTTAATTACCCCATCCGCCGATAGGGTGCTATTACCCAGATTCCCGTCAAGCGAGAAGGTTTTTTTCCGACTTTAAATGACGGGTGAGATCGTCAACACAGCGTCTCAGAATAAAACCCGGCGCTGGCCGGGCTTGCTATCGTTAGGAGCAAGCTTTCTCACCGCCGCCCCTGTAGCTGATCGCATTCCTTCCGGGCCGCCGCGTGCCGCTCGTCAATCCAGCGGGCGAGGTCGACGAGATGCACGCCGCGCGTCGCTTTCGCGCTGCCCTCGATCCGGACAACCGGGATGTTGAGCCTTCCGTTCGTAGCCTTCCGCGCAAATTCGTTCGGCGTCAAGTGCTGGAAGTAGTCGCGGCACACCATTTCCAGCGGAATGATGGCCGCGCCGTTGTACTGCGCCATAAGTAGGAATGCGGTGTTCACGCCGCAATCTCCGTGGGCTCCAGAAGGCGATCTAGGTTGCCGTCGTCGAGCCACGCCGCAGCTCGCTGCATCATACGAGCCCTGCCCTGGTGGACGGCTCAAGCAGCTGCATCCCTCGCGCGAGGCGTTCCCACGGGCGCTATCGCCCACAGGACCGCTTCGTGCTCTTCGCCAGCCCGAGCGGTTGCGGGAATGGCACGGATGTCCGCCTGCGCAAAGAGCGCGGCGCGTTGGAGCTTACCAAATTTAGAGATCAGATAATCTTCGCCGCGAGTGCGAGCGCTAGCAAGGGCCGCCATGACAATCCATCCTTTCAAGGTTGCTTGACTGCGTATGATCTGTATCATACATATGATAACACGATACGCAAGATGGTGATAAGAGAAATCATCAAAATCTTTTGGATGGTCCACATGCCCCCGAAGTTGGAAGACGAAACCAAGCGCCTGAACATGGTGGCCCCTGCCAGTTGGGTGAAGAAAATCGACGATTGGAGGCGACAACAGCCTGATCTGCCGAACATCTCGGAGGCGATCCGGCGGCTCGTCGATTTGGGGTTAGATGCCTCCAAGAAGTTGGGCAAGCCGAGCCGCTAATTTTTAATCGAGTCGGCTGGCCCCTTACTGTGGGCAAGATCGCATCGCTTGTTGCTGTTATCGGAACACCGTTGCGACTATCGCAGCGAGTTTGCAGCCATTAGTTGTTCAGCTATTCTCCACTAAAGCATTTCAATGCGAGGGCCACATCAATGGAAGCTAGCAGAGGTAAGGTGATGGACGAGGGCAGCGCCGCAGAATGGAGCCGGGGCTATTATCTGCTCGTGTCAGTTCTCGTCGCCGCACTCATCAGCGTGTCGGTGGCACCTACGCTTTTTGAGCGTCATCCTGACACCGAGCTGCCAAGCTGCTTTGACATCGAAGCGAAGACAGGGGCCGCACCCGGAGCGAGGTGCAACCCCGTTTTCTGATTTAGGATTTGTCACGCTTTCACCTGAGCGCCGCTGTCGGTCGTGCCGGCAGTCGGCCCGGGTAACGTGGTCCCGTTCAATTCCAAGACCGCCCCCGTGAATAGCTGATACTTGGTGCCAGCTAGCAGCGCGGAACCGGTGTACGTAGCCGTCGTGTAAATCGACGCGTTGAGCGAACCGATAAGCCACGAAGTCATGCTGACGCCGGCTGCGATATTCACGGTCGCACCGAACAGATTGACGCTGCCACCTGCAGCGTTGATGTGGTAGCCGGTATTCCCGAGAATTTTGTACGTGCCGCCACCGGAGTTGAAGAACCCACCCTGATTGGTGACGATATGCACCCCGTTCGTGAAAGTGCCGTACGCCATATTGAACGTCTCAATAAGCTAAGCTTTCCAGCCGTCGGCCAGTTCGCCCTGACCCGATCCCATCCAACCTGAAGCCATCAATCAGGACGAAGGCGTTATCGTGGACGACGAGAGCCTGACCGGTAGTTTGCCAAGCCGTGTTTAGAGGATTTGCCGGCGTTCCTTTGAGATAAATCCCAGAGGTCGCGCCCCAAGTGCTCGTGATAACCACGTCCTCTGTGAACACTTCACCAGCGGCGGGCCCGGCAATGGTGATATTGCGCTTGGGCGAATAGACATTCCTTAGAGCGGTATCGACTGCGAACTGATATGTCGCGAACGCGCCGACACCTACCCCTAGGCCGTCATTGTTGACGTTCGATCCGAGCCCATGATCGACATTGAAAAATACAAACGTACCGGGCGTCCAAAGGCCGGGGTCTGCCAGCACCGTCCAGGCACCGTCTACAATGCCGACCGTGCCGGCCTGTAGCGGCCAGAGGATGCCGCTGCCTGTTCCGAAGTCGGACGGAAATCCAGATAGTACCTTACCCCTGTTCGTTTCGCCATTCTTGATGGTGACAGTGAAGCCCTCAAAGAGGCTTGCGGCTGACGGCAGCGCAATCGTGAACAGCCCGGTTGCTCCAGTGCCGGCTTTTACAACGGAGCCGTTGTCGTTGGCCGAAATGGTATAGTTGGCCGTCACGATCCTGGGGTTGATTGTCTTGGCGAGCTTCCAGTAAGCGCCGGATGCATCCTGAAATGCACCAGGATCGCCGGCAACTCCGCGAACATATTGAGCCCCGCCACCGTCCCCGGCCGTCACAAGACCATACGTATTGATGACATTGATGCCGGCAGGAATGACTGCGCCCGCCGCTTGGGCGCGCGTGTCGTATTGATGCGCCTGATTGCCTAGCGCAGCGGCTGCCGCTAGCGCAGCATCGCGTGCATCGATAGCAACCTGCCCGTTCGCAGCGGCATTCTGAACTGCGAGAACGAAAGCCGTAATGTCGGCAGGGCTTGACGACGCCTGCAACACAACCGCGCGATCCAGGCGTTCGCTCAATTGCTGATCGCGCATGGCGACGAAATCAAGCGCGACTTCGACTGTTTGAGCATAGAACGGCCCTTGGTTTTCCAAGTCCGTCTCTTGCGTGAAGGGAACGTTGCGCGCGATCGTGATATTCTGGCCGGCGATCGGCGCAGCGATCATCGTGATCGAGCCACCACCTGTCTCGCCAACACCTGTCACGGTGTAGTCGGAACCAAACTCCAAAACTGTATCGATACCTGCCTCAGTGCGAATGACCTTTACATGGGCCTCGTTCAGAATGAGGAACCCATAGGCAAAAATAGTAGTGACGCCGTTCCCGATATAGGGGCCGGATCGGTTTACTTCGCTCGCAACAGTCATGACATCCCCGCCGAGTTGAGATTGACGGGACCATGAGTGGCGAATGGTTGGTTCTTAAATTTTCGCCGGTTTCTTTCAGTGCAATCCGGCAGCAGTGCCCTGCCCAAGGGCCGTCACTGAAGCCGCGTGCACCTCACGCTCAAGCGCCACCGCGTTATAAGCCCGGCGTAGGCCTTTCCGACCATTTCATTATTCGGATGTATGAGTTCATTCGTGATGAAGTGGCGGCGGACACGTCAGGCGGCACACGGCTTGTTGGAATTCCGGCGAGACATCGCGCCGACAGTCTGCTTGCTGAGATCAACCGCAGGGGACTTTATTGTAGGCCTATCGATTGGCCACCCTCGTAGGTGAAAGGCGAGCCGAGCTGACGGCGACCTGAACGCATTCCGCCGAGGTACGCTTTGTTTCGATCGAAGCCGCTGGAGCGAGCGGTCGCGCAGTAACAGATCGGAGCTGCCGCGAACGTTTTGCCGCCCCATTCAGCTTTGGCTTCGACCTGACGAAAAGCGGCAATCATCCCTATTCGCAGGTGCGCCCTTTTTCAAGCAAAGTGGCGCTTTGCACGGGATGGAGTAACTATTGTCGGCAGCTGCTGATCTTAAGCCCCTATTGGGCTCTTCGGCGTCAACCGCACCGCACATGAGATCACGGTGGAAATACATCCGATCAAGATAAAGGGACATCACGCACTCGAGCAGGGCTTCTTCAGGAGCGTCAAAGCTTTGCTAAACCGCCGCTAGGGTGGCCAGGAATCTCTGCCCTTCCAGCTTCAGACGGTTGCTATCCTCAGCCAGGTACCTGGCAGCGGCAACCACCTTGCGTTGACGCGGTGACCGTCTGGTCCGCACCTCGATTGATTTCGGCGATATTTGTACCGACCAGGGTCGTACCAATTGGGCCTGCTGCACATCCCGAGCAATCTCCTGGTCTGCCAATCCACGCGCTCCAACAGCAAATCGTTCGAGACTTTGCTGGGTAGGCTGTGGCAGGTCGCGTTCCTCGCTGCGCAGATCACCGCCGAGCATTGCCCTTCGCGGGACCTTTGAGAGTATTCGCACCGGTCCAATTCAAGACGTTGTGTGCAGAACCCGACAGAGAATTGCGATTGAGCTGATCTGAATCGCAAAGAGATGATGGTCTGAACCAAGCTCTCGTCCTGGCATGTCCATTGCTAAGAAGTGGCTGTTACATCATGCGACTGACTGGACGCAAAGGCCGAGTCAGATCCGACTTGCCGTCCAAACCAAGTCTCTAGCATAGAAGCGGCGCTGTTAACTGCCGCTCCTTCAACGGAGCCAGGTCATGTTGAACGATACATCCGAAATCTTGGACTCCATTCGCATCAATAAGCAGGAAGCGCAGGAGCGCCAGCCTGCGGCGCTATGCGAATGGCCTGGCTGCCAGAACAAGGCTACCCATCCCGCGCCCAAGGGCCGCGACAATGCGCGCGCCTATTGGAACTTCTGCATCGACCATGTTCGCCAATACAATCGGTCCTACAATTTCTTCTCGGGAATGGATGCGGAAGCGGTCGCGCGTTACCAGAGGGACGCGCTAACGGGCCACCGTCCGACCTGGAAGATGGGCGAGAACATCAGCGCACACAAAATGACCGGCAGCACTGCCAATTTCGAGGACGACTGGCATGCCCTCTGCACGCTCGCGGAGCTAAACGGACGCGCCGATGCCCGCCACCGCGCGAAGGCCAAGCCTGAGGCGCGCAAAATTCTCAATGTTCAGTTCAAAGCGTTGCAGGTGATGGGCCTGAATGCCAATGCGACGCTCGGCGAGGTCAAGGCGAAGTACAAGGTGTTGGTCAAGCAGCACCATCCCGATGCCAATGGCGGCGACCGCTCCACGGAGGATCGCCTGGTTGAGATCATCAAGGCCTACCAGTACCTGAAGACCGTGGTGCGCTAGAGCTAGCCCGAACATGTCAGCGGGCCACAACTGCGAACTGGAGGACGGAACCATCCAGAGCTTCGCTCTGGCTACGCGGGTTGGGTTGACTTCCCTGGCTAGTGGCTTTCGGGCGACCGTAGCGGACAATCGACACGATGCCCGGTTCGTTTGGCTCCGCGCAGCCGTCGGGAAGAAGGGCCGGAAAAAGGGACGCGGCAAGATCCTGCGCACGTGGCGGCTGCATCGGCCTGAGTTCGTGGAAATACCAAACGGTCCTTGCACTCCTGACGGCTGAATCTCTATACCGCCCGTCCCACCTTGGAAGCTCCACAGCAGTTACGCACGATCGATCCCTCCGTTGTTCGAGAGGCAACACGAAAGTACGAACCTTCCGGGAATCGGCCGCAGGGCTCAAGGCCAGTTCTGACATAGCTAGGAGCTGTAACGCCCGGCCACCCACCAATCTCAAGGGCTCTGCCGATCGCTGCGTGGCAAGGCAGCCATTGTGAACTTGATCGCGCTTCATCGTGCATCGACTTCATCAAGCACTGGGCTATCGCACGCAGTTGCGCGTTTCCCTGTTCGTGAGTAACCGTCTGGTGAGGCTTTCCATTACCCACAAATATGGTGCGCAGCGCGACGTGGATGACAGCCCACGCTGCCGCGCCCATGCCGGCGTCATATCCGCACTCCCCCGTCATTCATCCGACGATCGTCGCCGTCTCGTCACCGTTGCTTTGCCATCCACCGATATGGTTCCCTTGGCAGCCAATCTGTGGCGCCTCCGAAGAACACGCTCAGCGACCATATTGCAGCTTCTCCATCTGTCAGTTGATGGGAGTGAGCCTCGCGGGCTGAGGGGTTGGCCCCGATGCCGAAGGATCTGTATTCAGCATAATAGCTTGTCCTCAACGTGTTGGTCTTGCCCGGCGTCCATTCGCGCCACCCCTCCGCGATCACGGGGGCATCTATCTTCGCCGCCAGGAAGACCACTGTGGCGTAGGGACGCCAAGGGCGGCCAAGTGCGATATAGCCTGCACTAGGGTCGGCAGTTAGCCTACAATGATCAAAAACATAGGCACTGTCCTCATCCGGCGCTGCCTTGCTCTGAGCGGTATAGATGACCGCTTGGTTTGCGATGCCGTGCAACTCACATTGCCGGAACCAGGCCTTGGCGTTGCCAAATATGAAATCGACATGCCCTTCGATGTAGCAGTTCGAGAAGTATTGTCGTGACATTCTGCCGTTTGGTCCCTTGCCGGCAAATAGCGTGTCTTGGGCGCCGAGCAGGCGGACGCGCGTAACGACGTCTCTATCCCCGGTAACGGACAGCGCTACCCCCTGCGAGGGGGGATTGGCCGGATTGAGCGCGTAATCGTTCTGGATCGTCAGATTCTCGAGCCGCAAGTCATCGCCGGCGGCATCCAGCGTCGCCGAACGCGCGGTTCCTCCTACATTGATCGCGCCGTCGCCATACACAATGACCGTATCCTCCGGCTTCCTGCCAGTGCCTTCGATATGAATACCGGATTTAGAGATTTTGACCTTCTCGCGATAGACGCCCGGCGCGATCCGGACATTTCCGCCTTCCTCCGGCAACGCCTCGATGGCTTGCTGCACGGAGCGATAGTCTGCATTTCCGGCATGCGACACGAATAGTGGCTCAGCGTACGCTGCCGGGATGCAGAACCATCCGGCCAGAAGCGAAGCGGAAGGCACGAAAATTCGCATATGATCTCATTCTTCGTTGAGTTCGCGGCACGTTCGACGCAGTCGATATAAGCGACCGCCGCGGGATAGCCGCCGTGCATGCTCAAACACATTTTCCTACCCAGCCCAACCCCCCAGGTGACTCTCGCATTGCGGCCCTGCAAACACCCGGCGGCGGCCCGCAACGAAGTACCGGATATGAGGCTGAGATTCTGCCAGACCAGCGATTGGTACGGCCGATGCGGAATTCACCAGCCGGGTTCAGCGCCGAGTGTCGTACTTAGCGACGGGCGTCGCGGAATGCTCTGGCACAGGCCTTCGATCCGCGCAGCGGTTCTGTGGCTCGTCCCGGCAGCGGCGATACGTCAGAGGGGCTTGCGGTCAACTTCGCGTGTTCGAGTTGCCAAGTCGCGGAATTTGCAAACCGGACATCCTCGAGCGTCACGTCAAGGGCATGCTGCTCGTCTACGCCGCGCATCAGCAGCACGCCATCCTCGCCACGCACATGCCGCAGAACGATCTGGCGATAGACAGGAATTCTCGTGCCTTGTGCGCGCGGATCATATTTTGCATCGAATGCCAGCGGCCACCGGTTGCCTCTCAGGCACACGTTCTCGTAGGTCACGCGCTCGACCAGACCGCCTCGACTGACATCGCTCTTGATGCGCAGGCCAGACGTCGTGCCGTCCAGCACCAGATTACGGACCAGTATGTCGCTAGCGCCGGAATTCACCTCGCTGCCGATCGACATGCCGTGCCCCCAGCCGAAGTAATTATCAATGATGGAGATATGGCTGCTTGAGCCATTGTCACCAGCTTTGATCGCGACGTTGTCGTCTCCCGTTCGGATCGAGCTATGGATAATGGTCACATCCTGACTCGCGCCGGGGTCGATGCCATCGGTATTGCGGGCATCCGCCGGTGCATCGATCGTGACGCCCCAAAACGTGGCACCTTCGACCCGGTTCATTGCGACATGAAAATTGGGCGCATTGCGCAAGGTGACGCCAGAGAACGTGATGTCCTGCGCATGATCGATCTGGATCAAGCGCGGGGCGTTCTGATGGCCGCCCTCGGCTTGCGCCCGGAGGGCCAGCTGCCACCAGGTTTCGGCACCGCCGACCATCATTGCGCCGCCCTGACCATCGATGACACCCTCCCCGTATATGCCGCCGCCACGCGTTTTGGAAAAGCTGATGAATGGGCGGCAACCGTCGCCCTTACCCGTGATGTGACCACACTGTCCGCGGCCCTTGTCGTAAGCAGCTGGTTCGGGGATGGCGATCAGCGCCGCACCGCGTCCGATCCATAAGGTCACGCCCGATTTCATCTCGAGTGGACCTGAGTGAAACTCGCCGCGCGCAAGATAAACTGCAGCGCCAGCGGGGCAATGTTGAATCGCGTCTTGTAGGTTAACTGTGTCGTTCTTGCCGGAAGGCACAGGGCGATCGCAGACTTTATGAGGTGCAGCAGGTTCGGTGATAGTCCGGCGGTCTTGCGCTTTTGCGGCGGAGCAGACAACTATGGAGGTGAGTATGGACAATAGGGCCCAGTTGCGAAAACGCTTTGTCATTGACCTGCTCGTGTTTGACACGCGCATCGTTGCCGCGTGCTTTGTCTGATATGAGCGCTGGCTGGATCGAGCCGCCGCGCGCGTCAATGGCCCGGGCAAGATGACATTTATAAGACGCAGCAGAAGCCCGGACCTTGCGATCGCGCGATAGCACCTTGGCTGTGCGCAAGAACGACGAAGCGTTGTGCGATAGTCCAAAAACCAAACAGCTTCTCAGCGTTCTCACACTGATTAAGCGTCCAACAGGTCCCGGTTTTCGGCATCTACAACGCGTGAATTGGCACTCCGTCGCATCGACGTTCGATCCAAGACCCGCACTGCAACAACTGACAGGAGCGCCTACGGTCACCTGACACCGAAGCTGCCGTTCACCAAGAAGGCTCAGCGAAAAGATTTGTAACGACACGTGGTTGGACGAACGTGGGGGATCGGCTTTCACGGCTGCACGGTCGAAGTCGAGCCCGCGGGGGTTAGTGACATAGACTATTGATCGCCGCTGGCGCCAAGCGTTGTCGAAGGCAAGAGGTGGTCGGGCGATAACAGAAGCTTCTGCATCTACCAAGCCTGCGAGGTCCTATGCAGGTCGATCCGGTTCCGCCGGCTTGGGTTCATTGTCCAGCAATGATGACGCTGCCCCCGAGACATCTGCTCGACATCATACGCGACGTGATCTTCGACAAAGCCATGCGAGCTGTTGATCGTCCCCCACTCGGTTAAGTTCGTAATCGGGCAAGCTTTCCAGAACCTGACGAGGCTACGGCCGGCACCGGATCGCAGTCGCCCGGGAACGCTCTTCCTGGCGTCGCAGGAATTTAGGAGACTGGCTTTACCCGCGCTCTTCCGGATCGTATTGTGACCGCCGGCGGGGCACAGTCAGCCAGATCTCATCATCATCCATGCAATGCGGGATGAGGGCATGATCGGCTTGCGCGGTCAGCTCACCCGGGCCTCGCATTCAATGCCCCCAGGGCCATAGCGGACCATCGCGATCATCGAGCGCGCTTCGCGCCCGGTCTTCAGACAGGTCGACCGGTAATTTGAACGACTGCAAGACGGACAAACGGCCGAACTGGTCAAGGTGGAGAGCTCTTTGAACATGCGATCCAGGACATCTGCGTGAGCAGCCCCAAACAGGGCCCTAGCAAGACGCGGCATGCGGCCCTTTGTGGTGCTACTGGAACGCCGCCCGCCAACGTACCGAAACGCCGAGCCTGTCGCCAGGGCGCCCCCACTCAGTTCGTCCGTCGGGTCGCACCATCATGCGGTGGGTGCGGCGGCAGCTTTCAGCGGTCCCATGGTCGAGGCGAAAACGCCGCATCAGCATCCTGATCAACAGGATCATCGAGGCTTCGGTATTTGCGCGATCATTCGTTACGGATTGAATTGTTTGCCGCAGAGTTGCTCTGGCGTTCACCGATCGACGATGATACGGCCCGGCGCTCAAGCTTCCGTTCCAGATCCGCCAATCCTGCCTTACATTCGGCGACAACTGATTGGGCGCGAAGCAGCTTGACCTTGAGCTCGTCCTGTTGCCTGATTATTTTCTCAGGATCCCAATCATCCTGCATCAGCTCATTGACCATCTGCAAAGTACGAGTTGAAGGCCGCCGCTTAGCTTCACGAATTCAGGCCCGGCACCTCGCAGATACCCGCGCTTGGGACAACGACCAAAGTGACGCAGACAATTGTCCTGACGTATAACGCCTTAACCCTGGTTTGCACCGTCTTGTTGAGCACCGCCATTCGTCGCGAGCCCTTTACAAGACAATCGGATTCTGCCCCGCAAACCGACGTGCCGCCCGAAGATGGCGGAGTTCGCGACGCAGCTGCGCGGTTTGGAAAGGGCATCAGGAGACCTCTGCAATCGATCAAGCGGGCAAGTTTGATCTGAACACTGGATCGGGTGCCGAACGAGCATCATGGTGACAGGTGGTTTCGTCACAAGCAACCGGCATGCCAACGCCGCTTGAGCGTTTTTCTATCAAGAAACGGTGTCGGTTCTCGCGCAGCACGTAGTTGGAGACGGTGCCGTTGTCGCGCTTGAAACAAACGACGGCTTGAACGAGACAGCCCGAGCCGCAATCACGACGGCCATAGCAGCGCTCACTATGGCAGCGGTCAATATAGAGAGAGGATTTTGCGGACCTCGCCCAAAATGCTCTCACCATTCTTGAGCGGTGCGTTATCGCGTGAGAGGATGTCATCGCTGGCCTGGCGCCGATGATGCGAACGGACCGCAGCGACAAGATCGTATCAGCGAGGGCAAAGGATAGCTGAAGCGCGCAATCCCGGGTAACGTGTCCATGAGGAAGACAGCAAAAAAGCGCCCGCATCGCGGCCTCGTCGGCTGGCGAAATGGGCAGCGGCCGTCAACTGACCGACGAACTCGCCGCACTGCAACACTTGCCACCCCGATCGCGCTCACGCAGCTAGGACAAATCGCGATGATGTCGACGGGTCTGGCCCGGACGGCCATATCGGCACTGAGGGAGTGGCGGCAGCCACGCTTGCCGGCCTATCTTGTCGGTTGGCGTGACCTTCGCAGCCGGTGTGATCTTGGCGGTGGGTGCGCTCGCGCCCAAGCACGTGGTGCGGCGGACGGGTGTTGTTCAACAAACGCTGAGGGAGATCGTCAGGCGAGGAAGCTCATCGGGATCGAAACCGCGTTGATGCGCGTGCATTTTCTAACGAAGCTCTGGCAGGACTGGATCGAGTTCTTCCTGCTCGAGCGTCTTGGCTCCATCTTCCGCGAGGTACGCTGCGAGAGCCGCAATACCGGACTCCGGTGGACATCGAGCGGGTGCTGATTTTTTGAACGGCACTTGTCCCAAGCGCTCGGCAATTTCGACGCTCATGAGGTGTGGACGGATCGGTCGATCGACGGCGCGCTCGATGGTGAGGAAGATCCAGGTGCCGTCTGGATCGATGTCCGACCAATGAAGGATCGGCGTCTGTTGGGATACCAATCCTGCGATCGTCCGCAGCGCCTGCTGGGCGGCAAGCGAGGGGTACCCCCCGACATAAATGGTCGTTCCTAATCGGCCGGGGTCCGCCTCGGCGATGTGCCGGTTGAAACTTGCGAAGTTTTCGATGGTGAGAATGTAGGCCGGCGCCTCCCGGAAGCGGACGCGATCTGCTTCTTTCGGAGCGATTCCGAGATACAGCGGAGAGATATCGGACAGGTCGGCTTTATCGAGGTCGATCCTGCCCGCGATCAGCAGCGGCGGTGCGAAGCGCTCAAGGCCGATTGCTCGCAGCGCCTCGCGGGGCCGCGCCCCTGGTGGGAACTCCAGAATGCCGCTCAACAGCCGGACGACCGCCCCCTCGATGCGTTCGAGCGTCTTGCTGTGACCCACCGCCCGTCGCGAGAAGGTCTTATAGTCCACGTCAAGATGCCTGTTGTCCAGAATGGCCTGCGCGAGAACGAACGCATCGCGCAGAGTCTCGACCTCGGACGAAGCGAACCCGTGCCACGTTTTGCCTCGCCCCCATACCTCGGCGATTTGGGCAGCGCTGTTCTTCAGAGATTCGTGCAGCGTCCACCCGGCGACAAGCCGCACAAAGGCACCCTCCGCGATCCGTGGCGCCGGGGTGCGGTCGAGATATTGGTAGAGGATCTCCGCCGAGGCCAGCCGCACATGTGCGACTTGGTCCCGCTTGACGCCTCGACCCCAGCCAAGCGAGACTGCGCCGCTCTGTTCGGCTTCCGTGATCTTTTTCAGGAAGGCGTCCGCCGCGACCACAGACGGGAAGGCGGCGTAGCCAGGGTGGGCGATTGGGTTTGCGGCCCCGGCCTCGAAGCGATCGAGTAGGTCGTTCAGCAAACCGATCGGGTCCGTGAAACGCCGCGCCATGACTACTCGGCGGCCAGACGGGCGGCGAGCTCATCTTCTGACATCAGGTCCGGATCGATGGCCATCAGCTCGCGCTTAGCCTTCTCTTTCAGTTCCACCACTGTGGCCCTGGACTGTTCGCCGATCCGGTCCACCTCCACGATGGTATCCATGTGCTCGAGGACGGCGACCCGCTTCTCGAACGGCGCCGCGATCACGAACTGCAGGCCGAGGTTTTTGTAAAAGCTCATCATCTGCCGCTGGTTCTTGCCGTCCATCTTGGAGAAGGCCTCGTCGAACATGGCCAGGGCGAAGCCGGAGGGCTTGCCGGCACGACGCTCCGCGCTGCCGTAGACGGCGGCCAGCGAAGCGCCGATGGCGACGTAGATGGGCACCTGCTGTTCGGCGCCGGATCCGGTGCCGCGCCGCTGCTCCCAGCGGGTTGAACGGCCCGTAGCTACATCCTCCATGTGAATCTCGAAAGTGTAGAAGTTGCGGTAGTCCTCGAACTGAGTGAAGTCCTTGCCTGGGTCCTCGAGCAGCGCCTCCAGTGCAAGGATCGTATCCTTGTGCGGAAAGTCCTCAGGCACGTCGCCCCGGAATAGCATATCGAGCGCCTCGGGAGAGGTTTTGGCGATCTCGATGATCTTCAGGATCGGCTGGAATTCCACGACTTGGGTGCGATGGAACGAATAGCGCTCGTTGTGGAAGGGATGTGCGTAGAGGCTGCGGTTCAACGACTGCAGCTCCCGCTCCATCTTGCCGATCCGGGCCGTGAGCGCGTTGATGAACTCGCCGCGCAGCAGGGTTGAGGCTTTTTCCGCCGCTTCCCGGGCCTGCCGTTCGTATTGGCGAAGTTCATTGGATTCGATATCCGAGATGAGCTGTTCCATCCAGGGCTTCACCTCCCTTAGCGGCTCGCTTTCCGCGCCGACTTGCGAGCTCATCCCGAACTGGTCGAAGTAATCGTAGAGGAGCTCGCGGACCCGTCGCTCGATCCGGGCGCGCTCGGCGTCCGAGGCGTCCGCGTCCTTCAGCGCCCTGTCCGCGATGGCGCGGTGCTTCTCCGCAAAGCCCTTCTGGGCTGCGGCATCGAGGCGCTGGCGGTAGACGAGCCTGCCCTTCGCGGCGGAGTAGAGCGGGAAGGTCTTGCGATAGATCGACCGCGCGACCCGCAGATTGAGCTCGGAGCCCGGCACGTTCTCGCCCTCTCCGAGCCTCCTCTCCACCGATCTGACCTCGCCGTCATGCTCGCCGAACGCCTTCTGCTGGGTCTTTCTCTCGTCGAGCCTCTCCTCCTTCAGCTTCTGCTGCGCTCTCTTTTTGTCGCGAAGCCCGCCGTCGCCCGCGCCGTCGAGCGCATCGAGCCTGGCCTGCATTTCGGCGATTTCGGTCTGCGCGGCCGCGAAGGCCGCGGCGCAAACCTTCAGATCGTCACGTCCCTCGCAGATGGTTTTCAAAGCGGCAAAGGCCTGCTCCGCGGCTTGGGCTTCCTTGCTCTTGTCGGCCAGGGTCCGATCCAGCTCCTCGGCCTGATCCTGCAGGGAGCGCAACGCGTTCGCCTGCGCCGCCTTTCCGATTTTGTGCTGCGCGGCGTCGATCCAGCGATGCGTCCTGACGAGTCCGTCGTCGTAGAGGCCGTCCTTCATGATAGCCCGGCCAGGTCTGTTGAACTGGTCGAGCGTGTCCGCGAGGCGGACCGTTCCGTAGCGGCGCATGATGAAGGCCATCGCGTCCGGATCCTGGCTCCGGAAGATCGAGGGGAAAGTACCGCGCTCCGGCTTGGCCCTGAACTGCTCGAGTTTGTTTAGGCTCACCAGCGATGCATGGCGAAACTCGCGGCGACCTTCCTTAAAGATTGACGTGGCGGCGCTGATATCCGCTCTGTCCACGAACACGGCCTCCCGGTCGCGGCCGAGGAGCGCCTCGGCGGCTCCTACCCACTCGGGTTCGGCGACTTCGATGATGTCGCAGAGCACGCGCGGGACCATTCCGCTCTGCCGCAGCCTGCGGCAGAGGAGTTCAGTGTCATCGCCGAGATAGGCCCGCGCCCCTCCGGCGGCGTGCTGTCGGATCCGTTCGAGCACCTCGTCGCGGCGGCCTCGGATCCCGGAAAGCTCCGCGATGATCGCCTGACGCGCTTCGTCGATCTTCGGCAGCCATTTCGCGCCGCTTGCCGCGAAGGACTTCTCCGCCGCGGAGAGCTCGTCGGAGACGCGCCCGATGTCGGCGCCGGCGGCGGCGGTCAGAAGACGCTCAAGCGCAGGAACGAAGTCCTCGAAAGCGTCCGCGCACATTGCGCGGAGCGGCTCCAGGCGACGGATGTTCTCCATACGAGCCTTGAAGTCCGCCGAGGCGCGGTGCGCCGCCTGCCCGGCCACGTCGGCGGTCTGCTGCAGGGACTTTCTGCCGGTCTTGGCATCGTGCTCGGCGATCGCGGCCGTGAGGCGTTCGATCTCGTTATCGATGGCCTTGACGTCGTCGTCGATGAATTCGAGTTCTTTAACCGCGGCGTCCCGGCGCGCCACCTCGGTACGCCGCTTGGTCTTGAAGTCCAGGTTTGTCGCGCGCGCCGCGAGCCAAGTCGCGCGTTTTGCGATCCACTCCTCCCTGAACTTGGTCTCGAGCGCTTCTTCAAGAGTGCCGAGGACGACCCGAAGCGCCCTCAGGGCTTCGAGCCTGAGGCGCATCTTTCGGATGGTTTCGCTGATGTTGCGGTATGTCTGGATCGACTCGCGCAGCTCCTTGATGCCGATCGGACTGTCCTCGAGGATGTAGTTCCGCACGAACTGGGTGGCCGTCTGGTTGTGGTCGAGCGTCATTGCGTTGACGATTGATTTCTGCAAGGCGCTAGCGTTCTGCTCGCCATAGGGCGAATGCGGCAGAAGATGGCGCATGTACTCGCGGACGTAGTCGCTCGCCCGGTCGCGATGATTGACGAAGTTGCCCTCGCCGACCGCCGCGACGATCCGGGCGCGCACGTCCTCCCACGGCGCTGGGAATTGCGACTTTCCTCGCTGCTCGATGAAGTCCTTGGAGCTCAGAACCGTTCCGACGGCGACGAACAGTGCCAGCACGGTCTCCCTGCTGTCGGACTTGCGCGCCTCAAGCGCCATGCCGATCGTGACCGGCGGTCGATCGCCTTCCTTGTCTTCGAAGCCTAGCGCCACGTAGGTGCGCGCCTCGTCGCGCCGGCGCTGGTCTTCGCCGAGCGTCCCAAGGCAGTAATCCACGACGCTGCGCTTCGAGCCGCTGCGCGATTTTCCGCTGTCGCCGGCGACCGCGTTCAGGCGCAAGAACCGCCGGCTCCCGCCGGTGAGAACGACCTGTGCCATGTCGAGGATTGTCGATTTGCCGGACCGGTTCTCGCCCAGGACCCCGACGTGTCCTGTCACGTCGATGTCGGCGACGTCGAACAGGTGCCAGTTCACCATCGTCAGGTGGCGTAGCTCCATCATGCCTCGTCTCCTGCGGGCTGCGGAAACCGCGCCTCCTCGCTACGGACGTAGCGCTCGAGTCGTTGGAGGGCATCGCCGCCACTGATCAGCTTGATCATCGGGCGGATCCTGACCTCGCAGTCCTGCTGCTCGTCGTCAAAATCACCGATCTCGACCAAACTGCGTTGGGCGGCCTCGCGCAGGATGTCGCGGAAGCGGGCGGCCGAGATCGCGCCTCCGCCGCCGTGTTGCGCCATCTCGCGATAGCGATCGAACAGGTCGTTCAAAGTGGCCACTACGACGGCCCGGTCCTCGACCGCTCCGACGTTCACCTCCTGCTGCCAGTATGCCGCCAGCACCAGCGCAACAATGGTTTCGTCGAGCTTCATTCGAGGCAGCGGCACGTCCTCGTCCATGGCGACGATGCCGGCCCACTGCGCCTCCGGATCGCGATGGACGCGGTATCCGCAACTATCGAAGAAGCCGTCGACCACGTCGCGGAAGCGGCCATCCATGATCGTGTTGTAGACTGTCCCAGTCCGGGGATCTCCCGCGAACACGAACTGCCGCCGTAGCAGGAAGTGCAGCGCTTTGCGGAGGTCGGCTGCCTTTTCCGCGCCGAAGGAGCGCTCGACGTTTTCGAACTCACTGAGCACGGGCCGCCTCTGCTTTCCCGAAGTAACCGGATCGCCTGACCACGAAGTTCGCACACCGAAGCCATTCGCTGTCGTGGGGCGGGGTGTCTGGGCGCGGCTCCAGATCGAACCCGGCCGCGACCTGCGCCGGAACCTCGCCCGTCAACGCATATCGGCGGGCGCAATCGAAGGCGAGAAAGTCATCCACGGTATCGATTTCCATGAAGCGGGCTTCCCTGGTCGCGAATGGCGGCACCTGGCCCTCGAGGAATCGTCTGACATCCTCGGGACGGGGCGCGATGCGAGCGATGTACTCGAGGCGGAGCTTCTTCCGCAGTTCGTAGAGCGGGTCCGATGGCGGCTGGGCGAGCTCCCTTGCTTCGACCGGGCGACGCGGCTGCCTGGCCGGGGCCGGATGATATTCCGACCAGGGCGAGCGCAGCTGCTCGATGCTCCATTGGACCGTCGCCTTGTCGTGCCTGCCGTCGCGCAGCAGAGCATCCAGGCGCAGCACCAAGTCGCCGGCCCGACCGACGAGGCCCTGCCCGCCACGCTCGGCGTACTTGATCGTGTTGCGCACGCGCGCTTCGAGCTGCCTGCGGAAGGCTTCGATCCGTTCGAACATCTCGCCGATCTGTTCGAAGATGCTTTCGATGGCCAGCAGGTCGCCGGCAGCGGCCATGCGGCCGTCCTCGACATCGGCTGCCATGCTGGCCGCCGTATATTCCTCGGCAAGAACCTGCATGGTCTCGGGCGTGTAGGAAATCCTGCGCGCGAGATCGACGATGGCGTCGCGGAAACGGTACGGATGGTTGACGGTGAGGATGGACTCGAAATCCTTCAGCAGGAGCTGATCGACGAACTCCTCGAAGAAGGCCTCCAGCCGGGTAGCCACCGTCTTCGATTCCATGACGGTCCGCCGGATCCGCTTCAGGTCGGCCAGAATGGCCCGCAGGCTCTTGGTGAACTGGTCGGCCTGATTGCGCGCTTCGCGGACGGCGAGCGCGGCTTCGCGCTGCTTGCGGTCAGTGATCTCGGGCGTCAGCTTTTCGACGGCCTCGAGATTGAGGCGGATCTGCACGATCAGCCCGCCGAACCGTTGCGAGAGATCCTTGTTCAGGCTCGCCAGCCGCTGGATCACGAGCAGTGGGCCCATGGCCATGTCGACCGTGACGCGGAGCCCGTATTCCTCCTCTTCAAGCCATCCCCAGGCGAGCAGCCGGGCGTACAATTGTCGGGCAAGACCGAGCGCTTTGTCGCCCTTCTCGGAAGCGAGCGCGACGTCGGCCTTCCGGATCCGGCGGCGTCCCGCGGAGATCATTTCGGGCAGGCTGCCGAAATCATCGCCTTCCTTCCAGAGGGCGGGGTTGGCGCGCATGACGTCGTAGATGGCATGGACGACCTGCTGCGGGGTCGGGAACGACGGTGCGCCTGAAAAGAAGCGCTCATGGAGGTCGAGCAGACAGGCCGCGTAAAGGTGCTTGTGATCGCGCGAGAAGGCCAAAAACGCGTCGTCATGCAAATGGCGGAACAAGGACAATCGCTATCACTCCCTGAATCGACCTCATCCAAAAAGGGGATGCAGCTTGTTAGCCCGACACTGAGAAGCTGCGGAGGAGATACCTCAGTCGAGATGTATCGCAAGGCTGCTGCAACTCACTCTCCAGGTCACGATGGATCGCTACGGCCATCTGTTCAAGTCGGATGACCATAAGGCTGCGATTCACCTGATCGCGGAAAGCCTCTTTTGATTCAAAGAGAGTAACAGACTATATACTGCGCACGCTCGATTTCGCAATTTTTGCGAAGAACACCATATAGCTTGATCCCCGACCTGGAACCAGCATATTCTACATGTAGATTTTCCATCTTTTAGCGAATTTTTCCATATGAAAAGTCGACCTCTCCCGCATGGCCGCGCGCTGCTCCAGCGTGTTCTCGCTGAATCGGGGGATGTCGTCCATATCACCGATGTCGCGAAGGCTCTTGCCGTTTCAAGGGTCCAGGCGGCTAAGCGGCTTGCTCGCTGGCGCGAGCAAGGCTGGCTAAGTCGGGTCGGAACTGGTGCTTACGTTCCGGCATCCATCGATACCCTCGGTTCGGAACGTGTTCTTGATGATGGCTGGGTTCTCGTGCCGGCGCTTTTCTCGCCAGCCTATGTCGCTGGCCGCACCGCTGCCGAGCATTGGGACCTTACCGAGCAAATATTCAAAGACATCGTTGTGGTCACTGGTCAGGCCATCCGTACGAAGCAGCAACAACGGCATGGCTTTGATTTTTCGCTCAAACACGTGAAGGCGGAGAAGATCTTCGGTACCAAGCCCGTCTGGCGGCATCACACTAAGGTGCCGGTTTCCGATGTGCACCGGACCATCGTCGATATGCTCGACGATCCCGCCCTGGGCGGCGGCATCCAGCAGGTCGCCGACTGTCTGGGCGCCTATTTCAAACGAGCTGATCGCAGCGACCAGAAATTGATCGAATACACAGACCAGCTCGGGAATGGAGCCGTTTTCAAACGCCTCGGTTTCCTGGCCGACCGGCAGGATGAAGGCGCGCTTGCGGAGCAATGTCGCATAAGGCTCTCGGCCGGTAATGCCAAGCTTGATCCTGCTTTGGAATGCAAGCGACTCATCTCAAGATGGCGGCTGCTTATTCCCCTATCCTGGGCCACCGGAGACGCTAGTTGATCGATAAGCGCGAAATCCTTGATCTTGCTGCGCAGAATTCGCTCACACCGCATGTCATCGAAAAGGACTATGTCCTCGGCTGGATGCTTGCCGGCATCTACGCTCACGAGGAGCTTGCCGAGAAATGGATTTTCAAAGGCGGCACCTGTCTCAAGAAATGTTTCTTCGAAACCTATCGCTTTTCCGAGGATCTCGACTTCACGCTCCGCGACGAGGCCCAACTCGATGAAGCGCTCCTCAAGCGTGTCTTCGCCGACGTTGGAGCCTGGGTCTATGAGGAGACCGGCATCGAAGTCCCCGCCGACCAGCAGGAGTTTGATATCTATCGGAATCCGCGTGGCAATCTCTCCTGCCAGGGCAAGATTAGCTACAAGGGGCCGGTTTCACCAACCCGGCCCTTGCCTCGCATCAAGCTCGATCTGACCGCCGACGAACATGTCGTTCTCCCGCCCGAGACAGTAGAAATCTTTCATCCTTATTCCGATGCCCCCGAGGAGGGCATCGAGGTCCTGGCCTATGATTACGTCGAGGCCTTCGCCGAGAAGTTTAGAGCTCTCGCCGAGCGTACTCGACCGCGCGATCTCTATGATGTTGTTAATCTGTACCGCAACGCCGATGCAAGGCCAGAGCGCGTGCAGTTCGTCGACGTGCTGCGCCAGAAGTGCGCATTCAAGGGTATCAACCTGCCACAACTGGTCGACATTGCACCGCATCGCGGTGACGTGGAGGCTGGCTGGATTGGCATGTTGAACCATCAGCTTCCGGCCCTGCTCCCGATAGCTTCGTTTTGGGATACTCTGCCTGAAATATTTGACTGGCTCCATGGCCAGGTCGTTGAGTCGGTCTTACCAGTGATGGCCATGGCGGCCAGCGCGCCTCTCATTCACGAGCGCATTGTTGACTTCCCGGCGGGTACGCACGGTCAGTCGTTCATCGAGACCATCCGGTTCGCTGGCGGTAACCGGCTAGTCGTCGAAATCGACTATCGCGATCAGAAGGGGAAGCGCTCGACACGGGCGATCGAGGCGTATTCTCTGCGTCGGTCAAAAGCAGGCGATGTTCTTCTTATGGCCGTGCGCGCCGATGACGGCCAGCCACGCAGCTATTTGCTGAACAGCATTCTCGGCGTGACGCCGACGCAGAGAACATTTACCCCGCGCTATCCGGTTGAGCTCACGCCAACGGGCTTCCAATCCATTCCCGCGACCGCGCGATCGACGGGAATTGTGGCGCCACGAACCTCGGCCCGGCGCCGGCGGGCATCGAGCAGCGGCCCGACCTATGTCTTTCGCTGCACGGTGTGCGGCAAGCTGTTCGAACGCAAGACGCACGACAGCACGCTGCGATCTCACAAGAACCGAGCGGGCTACCAGTGCTATGGTACTTACGGCACGTATGTTCGCACGAAATACTAGTTCAGTGCTTACGGGGCTTCGTTTGGACCTTCGCTGGGACCCGCAAGTAAGCTTGCGTCATATTCAATCCGTCCGACGTTGCTGAAACGCAGCGTGAGCGGCAAAGCGCAAACGGAACAGCTTACATCAGTCCCGTCTTTTGCCTTGCTCTGCCCGATATCCTGAAATGATCCGCAGCGCGGGCAATCCCACGAGAAACTCTTGGGGATGAAGTGAAGCTGTCATCCTCTTTCTGTTCGAGGTTGTAGTCTGTCCGCAGTTTCCGCACTCAACCGTACCACCGGCCAGCAGGAACTCCCGACGCCATGCTACCGGCACTTCGCATTAACTAGAATTGCAGTGCTAGAAATTTCCAAGATTTCCGATGAGGCACCGCGGGCGAGTACGTCCGATATGCGTTTATGGATTTCGAGGGCCCGCACGCGGACTATTGCGGCATCGCGTTCAAGATTGGACTGACGAATGGTCGGGACATGAGAACGCTGTCCAGCGCGTGATAGGCGTTTCGCAGGTAGCTAATCGGTATTTTGCTATCCTCGCCGAGAGTGGACCATGTACCCGCTTCTTCCGTCGCAGTTGCCTGCCGCTGCACACGAAACGTGTAGCGGCCCGCCGAATTAGGGGCGATTGCAAGCAGCTCTCTGAGGACTTTGTCAGGCTGCCCGGTTTCCCTAGCGCGCAGCGGCACCTCTGCAAGATATCGTTAAGAAGGCTGTATCCTCACATCCGAAGCCATTCCTTAAGCTCCAGTCTGCTTGGACTTGCTTGCCTTCTTTTCCGATGCTCGGGTTTTAGGCTTCTCCTTCAGCGATTTATGTCGCGTCCGTAACGCACTACGTAGCGCAGCCTCGAAACGACCTTGAGCTTGCTTTCGTATTGATCGGAGTCAACTTTGGACGAGAAATCCATGGCTTTCGTCGGGACATGCGTCTATTGCTAAGACGATGGGGCTGCTGCGCCTTCGGGCGCTGGATCCCCTTGCTTCAGGCGCTCTAGGTAGCCGCGCGCGCGCGAAATCACCGCCTCGACCACCATGTCCAGGACGGGATCGCCGCCGGCAGGCATGGCTTCGACCTCGGCCTTGGCCGCCATTGCATGGTGCGTCACGGCCTGAGCAATCTCGGAGACGCGCCGGATCGTCTGGGCTGGAGAAAGCTTGCAGTCAATGGCGAAGCGCTCCCAGTGGTTGCGTCCGAGCTGGTCAGCCTGCTTCTGCCCGCCGATCTTCTGCGCCATGTTGCGGGTGATCTTCGGATATGGCGCCGCACAGACGATGTCGTAGCCTGGCGCCATGGCGGCGCCGCGCGCCGATAGCATCAGCGAGTAATTTTTGGCGTGGGAATCTGTGTTCCACACCATGGGATTGAAGATGGCAAGATCGACGAAGCGGGCGGTCTGCTGTGCTGCCATGTGGCGTTGGGTCACGCCGACCATGTCAGCCAATGATGGTCCTTTTAGGCCTCTATCGTTGTTCTGATACTTGGCACCTGGCGGGCGGCCCAGGGCTTGGCAGAAGTCCTCCTGATGCAGCCGCCGCCACCGCTTGCCGTCATGACGGCGGTCATAGCGCTCAACCAGCAGGTAGCTACGTTCGCCTGCCGTCCCGGTCGTCACCTTCGGCGTCGCGATTCCGATCATGCGCGCGAGCGTCAGGCAGAACGCCTCGTTCTGAACGGCGCCAGGCAAGCGCTCGCCATCGGGTTTGATGATGTGGGTCGATGGCGCGCCGTCGATCGGTATGTACAGGGTATCGCCGTTCAGAGCGACGGCGAGCTTCGTCTGCACACCGGCAAGCGACATCGACACGCCGTCCTCGCCGATGAGGAAGGGCTTGTGGGGTAGCTCATTGAGAATGCGCTCGAGCGAGGCCTTGTCGGGGATCTCTCGCCATTTGCCGGCGATGAGACCGGTGCCGGGTTGTCCGACGGAGAGCGCGCCGGCGGTGTCGCGGCCCATCTCGGCAAGAAGACCGATGACATCGGCCGGCGACTTGCCGAGCATATGACCCACGGTCCCCAGAGTTGCGTCCTCCGGCAGGAGATTTGCCGCCCATGGCAGAATTGCCGAGGCATCGTGCGACGCCCGCGAGAGCGGCATGGTGAGCGACACCGGGAAGGCGCCGGTCAGCCCGCGCCAGGATTCGGCATAAGTGAAGGCTGACGCTTCGTCGGCGGCCGTGATCCAGCCGACCTCTCGCGTCTCAAAGTACACCGGAAGACGGTCCATGAGGCTCTTCCTCGTCGCTGTCGGGAATGTCCGGTGTATGGGAAGTGTTCGCGCGGCGGGCCTGGACATCCTTGAGAACATCCTCGATGCGCAGCCCGAGCACGTTTGCCACGTGCAGGCTGCGCCCGAGCTGACAGGTGCTTTTTCCGGCCTCGAGGTCGACGATGAAGCGCTTTCCTGTCCCGCTCACCATGGCCAGCTCGTCCTGCCGGAGGCCCTGACGTTTGCGTTCTTCTTGGATAAGGCGCCCGAATGCTGCAGCGAACTCGGCGGCTTGGCGCGCGACACCGGTCTCGCCAGGAGCCTGGTTTGCGCCCGATGGGGGAGCGCCCTTTGGAGGCGTGTTCATAGCTCTCTCGTCGTAAAGTTACCGAGCGGGAACTTTAAGGCCTGGAAGCAGCAATGTCCAGTGGAAAGTTACCGATCGGGAACTTTTTCGCAGTTCCGATACGAGACGGCACGAAAGTTACCGAACGGGAACATTTACCCTCAGAGCGACGCTAGCGCCCGGGTTACCGATCCGGCATTCTGCTCCCCAAAATCCATTGGGTTCATTGAAGAGGAGATCGATGACCACCGGCGAGGAGATCCCCCAATCCCCGTCGAGCGAAGCATGGTCCAGCGTCCCTTGGTGTCGAGCGGCGCTGCCGGCCCCAGAACGATCTCGGCGACCTTGTGCGGCTCACGAACCGGCAGCGGATCGGCGATATAGGGGACGATCTCGCTGCGGCGAAACCGCGCCAAAACATGAGCCGCCAGGTGATCGGGCGTGCCCATGATTGCCAGCCGCGTTTCCTGTTCGTGTTGATAGGCAGGATGCTTCGAAGTCAAGCAGTTCCAGATCAGTGGAGAAGCTATGACCTCGCGCGCCAACTGATCCAGGAACGCAATGCCGATGTTGCGGTCTGACATAAAATTGGAGATTGGCAGCCGAAAATACAGGGCCGCTTCCTCGATACATGCGCAACGTCGGCGGCAGACTTCGTCGAGGTGGCAGCGAACCGGTCCGATGAAATCGGGAAGCTGCCCTGCAGGCGGTTTGTCATGAACGCGAAGATCGAAGGCGAGAGCCCGATCGCGACGCCCCCGTCCGTTGTCCGCATACGCTCGCCATTGGCCGAGGTCGTCGCGCGCCCGGCTGAAGCAGGCGATGAAGAATTCCAGATGCGGAATTATCGTGACAAAGAGGTCGAGCAGATAGTCGGTAAACAGGCGGGAGCGCCCGTCCGCTCCGGTCGCGATGTGTTGCGCAATGTCGCGCGCATGTCGATTCGGTGCTTGACTTCACTCCGTCATTGGCATGGCGATAATCGGTGAACCAGAATTCGCGGAATTTGAGAATGCGTGTAGTGATAGCGTTCGCTGTGATGGCGCTAATCTCCTGTTCGGCCTGAAGGTGCCGAGCGAGCCATTTCTGGTACCGCACGAGCGCCTTTCGAGCTCTGGCGGCAGAACAGTCGCGCTGGTTGGCGGGCTTGTACTCATGGATATGCTTACCTTACGCCTGCGGGTTTGATCAGGTCGCCGGCGGCATCAATCTTGAGATGGATCGCATGCTCGGCCCTGGCGAACACAAAACGATCCATGCGATCGACACGCAGCGGCCATTCCAATGAGCGGCATCTAATCCCTCTCTGATGGATCACGAGAACGACGTTCAGGGCAGGCAGAAGACCTCGGCGCTTCGACGTCAATTGACGATGCGACCGCCTCGACTGGCGATACCTCTT
The DNA here is from genome assembly GCF_900114915.1 of Bradyrhizobium sp. Rc3b. Taxonomy (GTDB): domain Bacteria; phylum Pseudomonadota; class Alphaproteobacteria; order Rhizobiales; family Xanthobacteraceae; genus Bradyrhizobium. The sequence continues at coordinate 41,183 of NZ_FOUS01000021.1, read as the reverse complement.
CGCCCAACGGTGGTCACATAGGTCGTCCAATCCGTCGTCGCATGCTTGGATAGCCCATCCGGGTGGCCGTCCTCGCGAACTGGACTACAGCCGGCGGGCCGAACCGATTTTGAGGTCGCCTGTGTATCTCTTTCACTCCAAGCCTGCCGAGTAGCTGCTGCGATCGTGTTTCTCATCCGCACGCTTCGATTGCCAGCCTTGAGACCCGTGTCCGAAAGTTTACGCGACACACTCTTAGAAAACTCCTGCAGAATATACGAATCAGCTCGGCACGCGGTTTGCTTCGTTCAGCACATCATCACCAATCGTAGTGCGGTGCCCTGAGCGCCGAAATCCATGCTGACCGAGCGCTGGCGTTTGGGCGCCGGCGTCGCTTACCTGCCCTGGACCGATTTCAAAGACTGTGACTATCATCTCTTGCGCGACGGCATTACCTTCACTGAACAACGCGGCAATGCAAGAACGCATCCGCGAAACAGCTCACAGCTCTCTCGCCCAGGACTTACAAGACGCGTCCTCCTAAAGACCGCCTCACAACGATCGAAGGTCCTTGCGAACCGGCGACCCCGGCGATTGGTCCGATTTCGAACTCAACCTGACACAACGTTCGATTCAACAGATTCCTTCGAGGCAAGTGTTGCGCACCAGTTACAGAAATTCGCGATGACGTTGCTAAGTCGCGAGCGGCTTGGGGCCCTGTAAAGAAATGAGACTCGGAATGAAGAAGTTGTTGCTGGTGACTGCGAGCATTCTATCGCTTGGAGCTATTGCGCCCGCATTCGGCGCTGACCTCGCTACGCAGCCCAGCCTACACCAAAGCTCCGCCGCCTGTCGCGGCTGCAATCTATGACTGGAGCGGCTACTATATCGGCATCAACGGCGGCTGGGGCTCAAGCGCGAGTTGCTGGGACTTCAATGGTGGCACGCCCGAGGGCTGCGATGACGCGACCGGCGGTACCGTGGGTGGTCAGATCGGCTATCGATGGCAGATGGGCCAGCTTGTGGTCGGGTTTGATGGCCAGGGAAACTGGGCTAACTTCACGGGCTCCAATATCAGCGTTGCCTTCCCAGCTGACACCAACCGCACCAAGATCGATGCATTTGGTCTGATCACCGGACAAATCGGCTACGCCTTTAACAACGTACTGGTTTACGCGAAAGGCGGTGCGCAGTGACGAGCAACAACTATCAAGTTGACGCGGCGCTCACGGGTACGCAGCTTGGACGCAGCGACCATGTCCTTTGGGGCGGCGCGGTAGGTGCCGGCATCGAATACGGTTTCGCGCCGAACTGGTCAGTTGGCGTCGAGTACGACCACCTGTTCATGCAGCCCAGCACAGCAACTTTCACCACCGTCCCTGGTGGTGTAACCACGGATCGCATCCGCCAGGATGTCGACCTCGTAACCGCACGGATCAATTACAAATTCGGCGGTCCAGTGTTTCTCAGGTACTGATCTCCTCGATCAAACGGCGGATCGAGAGCCCCGGCCTCCGGCCGGGGCTTTTTCTGATCTGGTAGACCTGCCGTGCAACCAGGCGAAATTGCCTGACGCGATCGAAGCAACCAAGGCGCTTTCGAGTCAAATCGTTTGGGATTGCCGGGCGTGTTCCGGGCTGATCAGCAATTGCCGTCTTCGCCTCATAGGCCACGACGGCAGCACAGTAACCTGACGGGGGCAGAGCAAGGCATCGCCACGCGCATATTGCCGCGCCGCCGTGGCGTTATCTCGATCGCAATGTCTCGTGCGTGACCGTGGCGGACGGCAGGCAAATGTTGTGGTCCGGACCGCCGGACGATCGTTCGTGTGGCCCTCCGCCCAGCGCCGTAACCTGGATCTTGCCCCTGGAATCGGTGCTTGGAACGTGGGTCATCACAGGGTGCCTTTCGAACTGCTTCGGGCAGACTGCGCCGGCCTCGGGCCCTCCAGCGTTTCCGTCGGTCGTGCACGGCGTTGTGAGGAATGAAGGCTGCGGGGGGTAATCAAAACTCGCCCGCGATGCTGATCGAAGCCAGCAAGTAGAGCGCATCTCCTGTCCCATCGCAACCCTTGCCTGTGAGTAAGTAGGCGCGTTGAATGTGGTCGCGTTGCGCGCCTTGAACGCTCAACGCCGCCCCGATACTGCCCATTTTCGAATGACGCCCTCTGGTCGTGGTCCAACTCAGTCACCTCGACTTCGGAGTTGTCCGCCTTTCCAGAAACACCCGCATCGCGGCGTCCGCCGCAAGATATCCAGCTCATGGCCCGCGTCCGCTAGACCATCGAAGAACGCAACCTTCGCATTGGTGTTCCGCGAAAAGGTAGTTCAGAAGCTAGCTAAGCTTCGTGAGGATTGCCCCAACTTGGTTGAGCGCGCAGAGCGCTAGAGTATCGTGCAACGTCTACCAGCAGCGTGCTTTTGGAAATGCGTTTACGGACTATCATTGCCGTCTTCGTGTCCGGGCTCGCAACCGTTTACGCCGCTTCCGATGACCACGATTTCAGTACCTAAGCTGCTACAACCACCGCACTTCAATTTGCGACACGTATACGAAACGGCCGCGTCCGCAGCAGGGGGGACGGAACGATCACGACGTTGAGATTGGAATCCGACTGGCCGTCGAGCTTGCAAGAGCGTTATGCGTCGATGATCTCACCTCGCCTAGTGGTCCGCGGCGCCCCCACAGCGACGATCGGCGACCAAACAGAACCCGGCCCTGTTCATAGTAACAGCGCCTATCTTATGGCTATACATCTGCGGGCGTGTAATTCGCCTAGCATTCTGCCGGAGCAACCCACAATCGCCCCTTCCGTTTCGCTAGATCTGCATCAGCGGCAACGTAACGGCGATCGTCACTAAATAGGACGCTAACGTCGCGCCTTGACGACGTACTGAGTCCGGCTGGACATTTCCAGCTTTCGCATCGCATTCTTGACATAAAAGTTGACGGTGTTCTCGCTCACTTTCAGGATGACTCCGATAGCCCAGGATGACTTTCCCTCCTCGACCCATCGCAAACACTGTCTTTCCCGTTCCGACAGGACAACCTCTTTCTCATCCGCCATGAATAATTTCTCCTGGAGCCGAGAGGACTAAGACGAGATTAGCAAATGCCATACCACTCAGTGGCACCGCAAACTCTCGCGGCAGGACAAATCTCGGGAGTTGCCGGTTCACTTCTCGGGAGAGTGCCATCCAACTGCAGCCCTATCGACGGAATTGCGACATCTGTCGCAAACGCAACAGCAGTATTTACGACAACCGTAGCAGTCGATATTTGCTCAACATCTGTGTCAGCTGGATATCACCCTTTGGCCGGGGTTCCTCCCGGAAGAGGGGATTGCTCCGTGAAGGTCCGTAGCGCCCGGCTCGCGAGCCGAGATCCGTGATTTGCACCAAAGCTTTGCTTTCCAGCGTGTCGGCTCCGACGCCCATCCGCTCAAAACGACGACCTAGCGTTCTGCGCCAATCCTATGGCAATCATGCAAGCTTTTACGTCCCAATAAACTACCAACGCTGGTCATTGATCGGCATCACGGCAAAAGATATGAACGGCGACGTTTGCGCCGACCGACGCTCAGCCTCCAGGATTTCCGTATGCAGTGTCAACCACAATCCCTTCGGCCTAACGCAGGTCATCAATTTACTCGGCCCTCGCCTGTCGAAATGCTTCGCGCCCAGGTCTGCTCGAATGGCGAGCTCTCGTTTCTGATGGAGGCACATGACGGCCTGTCCGCTAGAATCGCCGAGCGCTCAGGATTCAAAGGGCTCTGGGCGTCTGGTTTGTCGATTGCTAGCTCGCTCGGCTATCGCGATGCCAATGAAGCTTCGTGGACCCAGCTCGTCGAGAGCGTCGAACGCATAGTGGACTCGACCGCGCTACCTGTGCTCGTTGACGGCGACGGGGGCTTCGGCAATTTCAACAATGCGCGCCTCCTCGCACGCAAACTCCGTCAGCGTGGCGCGGCGGGCCTCTCGCTCGAGGACAGCTGCTTTCCAAAAATGAACTCGCTTATTGGGGAACGGCATCCGCTCGCCGATATCGATGAATTCTCCGGTCGTCTGCGGGCTGTGAAGGATACGGTGGCTGAAAACCTTGTTCTCGTGGCTAGGATCGAAGCACTGATCGCCGGCCATGGATTGAACGAAGCCATATTCCGTGCTCACGCCTATGCCGACGCAGGAGCCGATGCAATCTTGATTCACTCGCGAAAGAGTACCGCGGACGAGATGCTTTCGTTTGTCGGCGAGTGGCGGAACCGGCTACCTGTTGTGATTGTTCCCACGACCTACTATCGAACGCCAGTCTCAGCCTATCGTGATGCGCGCATCTCCACGGTCGTCTGGGCCAATCACGCCATGCGAGCTGCAGCAGCTGCAATGCGGCGCATCTGCGATAGTATCGTCGCTCAGGAGGGCGTTGCGAGCATTGAATCTCATATCGCCCCGCTCAGCGAGATCTTCGAGCTTCTGAGGTATGACGAACTCGCATTGGCCGAAAAGCGATATCTACAGCCCGCCAACCCATGGTGATACGTCTTGTCACCTCACGTCGACCGTCTTGAAAAGCCAGCGCGATGCAAACACCGCTCGCCTCTCGTCAGTCTTGCTTCAGTGTCAACCAACAGGCCGTCGACTCTGTAATCCTGGTGACGCTCTGACACGGCGGAACAGCTTTCCCCTGCCAGTTGGTAAGAAGCCCTACACAGCAGCTCATGCGCCGGTATGCGCGGATGACGATCATCCCGACGTCTTTCAATCTTAGGGCATCTGACAGGTCTGCGGCGGCGCCCACGATTGAACCAGGGACGTTCAAAACGCTCGTAGATTCATACACTGGATACGAAAGCGAATGAAATGCCTGTGAATGCACCTAAAAACGCTGTGATTCTTGCCGCTGGAGTTGGCTCTCGTCTGCGGCCAATAACGGACCTAAACCCGAAACCCCTGGTCCAAATCCATGGCACTCCTATCCTGCACAACGCGCTACATAACCTTGGGCGTGCCGGCGTGCAACAGGTGACCATTGTTGTCGGGTATCGCAAAGAGGCGATCCAAGAAGCTTGCGGCAGCCGCTTTGGCGGTGTTGCAATCAAATACGTCGAATCGCCTGTTTACGACCGTACTGGGAGCGCCTATTCGCTTTGGTTGGCGCGTGACGCGCTCGTTGCCGGGGACCACCTCCTTCTCGAGGGCGACGTCTTCTTCGAGGAAAATGTATTGCGGCAGCTGATCACCAATGAAGCGGCCGACGCCGCTGCTGTCGCTCCCTTCCATGAGCTGATGCAGGGATCAGCGGTCCTGTTGTCGGATCTTGGCTTCATTTCAGAATTTCGTTTGAAACAAACAGCGAGAAATCTCATCGCGGATGGCCCGCCTCTTTACAAGACGATGAATCTGTTGCGGCTGTCCGCGTCTACTCTGCGGACAGCGGTCGTTCCGGCCCTAGACGATATGATCAAGGCCGGAGCTACCCAGACCTACACCGAGGAGCTTCTTTCCTATCTCATGGAAACACAAGGCCTGCAGCTTGCTGCCGTGAGATGCGATGATCTCAGGTGGTACGAAATCGATGATGCGGAAGATCTGCGTACCGCCGAGCGCATCTTCGCAAAGGCCGACGTTTGATCCAAGCGCTCAGGGGCGAGGTTCACGACAATCACGCAAGGTTTGACGCTGCGCCTCTTCATGACCTGCGCGGCGGCCTCTGACACCCGACGCGTACGATGCCAAAACCCGCAAGCTTGACGGGGGCCGCAACCAACGCGGCCGCCTATGTCTCAGCAGAACGCGAGCGGCTCGTCCTGGCATGAAGCGTGAGACACACCCCCACAAGCAATGGTAATAGTGAAACAGTTATTTCGCCCCCAGCCGCTTTGACCGCAGGAATGGGACGGTACCTAGACCTTGAAGGAGGCAGATGATTTCGATTTGCTCGCTTTCGCTTTTCCAGATCGAGGCTTTTCCGCAAGCGACTGCGCCGAAGCACTAATCTCTTTGAAGTCGAATCTGAAGCTGATTCTTGATGCGCAAAGTACATTCTCGCCAAATTTGATCGGAATACGGCCGGCGCAATCAAGGCTCTCTTTGACGAAGACCGGCGCCGAAGTGGGCATTTCAAGCAGGCGCGCCTCCTGCGCGGAGGGCAGACGTGCACTTATTGTTACCCATTGCTGCGAGTAGTCGTCAATTCCGATGCGCCTGAGAGCCAACGAGATCGAGTTGGCGCCAGAGAATTTGTCCAGCAGTCCGGGAGTGCGTTTTGCCGGAAAGTAGCTATGCGCAATGACGATTGGGATGTCGTCCTGATAGCTCAGCGTGTCGATGCGCAGCACATCGTCTCGAGCTTGCAAGTCGAGGTAGCCGGCGAGCCGCTCGTCTGCCTTTATCCTTGCAGCAGAAAGGATCTTACGACGTGCCAAGCGGCCTTGCGAGATGAGATTGTCGGTCAGCCGGGTTTGAGGGGAGAGAAGATAGGGTGTTGGATGTTCGACAACGAAGGTGCCTCTTCCCTGCTCGACGCGGAGCAGTCCCTCCTGCTCAAGTGCCCTAATGGCGTATCTTACGGTGTGCCGGTTGACACCATATTCGATAGCAAGTTCCACGTCGTTCGGAAGCTTTTCGCCTGGCCGAAATCGGCTCGAGGCAATGGCTTCTTCGATGTTCGACCGAACAAACTCCCAGCGCTTTCCTTGATACATAGGTCTGATGGTCCGTAATTCAGGCTTTCAATTGCGGCTGGTTAGTGTCCGGCTTATCATTCTTCGGTTGTTCGAGCCGGGCTACGGCCGCTACGGCCGCTCCCCTCAGATACAGACGTTGTCGGTAAAGCTCCCGGAACACAGTTGCCCGGCGCGCTGAAGAGGCGATTGAGACGCTCGCATCCTCGACGTCATACTGACCTGAGTCCTCGCGATCTTGCAAAGCTTCATCGATGATACGGCCGTGCACAGTCGACGGTAGCGGCAGTCTCAGGCTGGAAAGGATCGTCGGTACCAGATCAACGATGCTGGTTGGGGCAGCAACAACTCCGCGTCTGAAGGCATTGCCAGCAAGGATGCATAATGAAGACAGCTCGTGCGCCGAAAGCCCTCCGTGCATGCCAACGCCGATCGGATAGGTGCCATCGTAGTACACCGCGTCGGGGGAAGCGCTCCGATTGGCTGCGCCGCAATCGGCGAGAACAAACGACAGATCCGCGCTTCGCTCGTGGTCGGCCATGACCGTGGAAAGCGGGAGGGTGCTCGCGATGAGTGGAGCGCCATCGGAATCCTGACGTGAGAAAGGCACGCCAAACCATGGCTCCTCGGACAGGCTGTGATACATCTCTGTCAAAAGATGGCCCTCTCTGTCCCGGGCCCAAATGTTGACAACCCGTTGAGCTGTTATTGCGGCGTCTACGTCGGCCGTGAGCTCGTATCCGACCTTGAATCCCGACCGCTGCAAGTGCTTCAATACGGACACCTTTTCTCCAATGATGGCGTGTCCGTGATCGGATGCAGCAATAAGCTGTACTCCTTCCCGCTCTCCTTTCTCGCTCCACCACGCGAAAATGCGCCCAAATTGCCGATCGACCTCATGGAGCACCTCACGGGCCGTAGGATGCTGAAGTCCGAACATGTGATATGTAATGTCCGGCTCCGAAAGCCATAGGAGGCTGACCTCCGGAGGTGCTTCTTTCTTCAGAAACGAAAAGAATAGATCGACGACACGCTCAATGGTAGCACGCGCTGGCCGCTCGTCGGGAGGGAGCATCGGAAACGAGGGCGCAATCCGGCGAACGGCTCCATTGCCACTGAACTTTGATGGGTCATGAACCCAGAAAGCCGGCGCACCTGTCTGCCAACTCCCCCAGCTCGAAAGTCCAAACGAGCCTTGCGACTGAGATCCGATCGACAGCATCGCCCTTCCATGAGCCGCCAAAACTTCGCCGATCGTCGTGGCGGTGAGGACGCTACCGTGTTCGCTGCCGAGCGTCAGGAGCGCCGAGAGCGAAGATCCGTCGATCGACCGACCGTTTGCCAAAAAACGGTTGCCGATGATTCCATGGGCCGAGCTATGTCCGCCCGTGGCCAGCGCGGCCGATGAAACCCGCGTCTCACTGGGAAAAGATGAGGTATGGCGGGCAAGTCGAAGGCCGATTTTGGACAGCTCGGCGAGATTCGGCGTGACTGCTTCGTCCAGCTGGTCAGGGCGGAGGCCATCCAGCACGACAATTACAAATTTCATCCGGCCACCTTCCAGCTCCGATTCCCGAGCCTCAACCTACGGGAGGGGCAGCGCGCTTGTCCAGCTACCTAGGCACCTAGGCCTGTCATGATGGTGTCACATGGTGTGAATTATATCTCGCACTACTCGAACCGCTCCTCAGAAAAAAATTGTGCGAGTCCGCCCCGCTCGAGCATGAGCACGCCAGCTGCATGGTCCAGAAGCTCGGCACACGATAGTTTAGTGCAACTAAAGGATGTTTTATGAATACGTGTAACCGACGCGAGATTCTCAGATTGGTCGGCGGGCTGTGCTTGCTTCCATCGAGCTCTGTCTTTGCCCAAGACGCTGGCCGAACGGCACTGCGGATTGCAATGCAGGATCTGCGCGTCGAGCTCGATCCGCTCCATCCCCGTGCTACGGCGCTCGTGAGCTTCCGGGTGCTCGAGAGCATCTACGACAAGCTCTTCGCAATCGACTATCAACGGGACGGGCAGATTCGGCCGATGTTGGCCGAAGGCATCGAGGCTCTCGACAGCACCACCTATCGCGTGTCTCTGCGGAAAAAGGTTCGATTCCACGATGGTGAAGAGTTAACGGCAGAGGACGTCGCATTTACTTTCGGTGCGGAGCGTATGCTGGCAAAGGACAGTCCGGGCTATGGCGTTGGCCAAATCAGCTTTCCATCAATCAGCGCGGTGCGGGCAACCGGTCGACATACTGTCGAGTTTAGCACCAAGGCGCCCGATCCTGTTTTTGTCAAACGCCTGACCTCATATGGAGCCGGCATCGTCTCAAAGTCGGCCTTTCTGAAGGCGGCGACATTCGATCAATGGGCCAGAGCTCCCATAGCTGCGGGGCCGTACCGGGTCGTTGAGGCCGTCGAAAACCGCTACATACGCCTCGAGGCGCACGAGGGGTACTGGGGTGGAAGGCCGCCGCTGAAGGGGCTCGAGTTTCGGATGGTGCGGGAGCCGGCGGCACGCGTCGCGGGCCTTCGCGCTGGCGACTTCGATATCATCACAACCGTAGCGCCGGATCAGTTCGATATCCTCGCCGCAGACAAACGTTTGGACGTAGTTGGAGGCGACACGATGTCCTTCCGCACGCTGGCCTACGATTCGACCACCAATGAGGTGCTGCGGGATCCGCGCATAAGGCGCGCCATGAATCTGGCGATCGACAGGCAGACCATTGTCAGTAGTATTTGGCGCAAGCGCATAAGTGTGCCCCCTTCCCATCAAAACGCTGCTTACGGCGCTCTCTACAATCCTGACCGGCCAATCCCACGGTACAATCCGGAAGAGGCGAAGCGACTTCTTGCCGAAGCCGGTTATAGCGGGGCAGCAATTCCTTTCAAAACGGTTGGCAACTATTACACGGCCGAGCTTATCGAAACTCAAGCCATTGCAGCGATGTGGAGGGCTGTCGGCCTGAACGTCGATATCCAAATGAAAGAGAATTGGGCCCAAGTGGAAGACCGTCTGGGCCGCGGTGTGAACAACTCGTCCGATGGGACATACTATCCCGACCCCACCGCATCGTTCGTCTCGCGCTGGGGGTCTCAGAGCAATTTTCAGAGGGGCGGGTATTGGCGGAACGACAGATTCAATGTGCTGGAGACGACCTTGCTGACGGCGCAGGATCTGGCCCAAAGGCGAGCCGCCTATCAAGAGATGCTCGACATTTTCGACGAGATTGATCCACCAGGAACGGTGCTCCATTCGCTTGGCGAGTTCTTCGGAAGGCGCGCCAACATCAAGTGGACACCGACGCCAACCGGTTTGATGGATTTTCGGCCAGGCGCAATCAACGCCTAGCCGCGAATGCCTTGGGCCAGACGCAGGAAGAATTTTGTCTGCTCGGAAGGTGGGATCATGGACCAAACCACTTCGCATGCACTTGAAGCGCCTTATCTTCACACCTTTGAGCATGCGAATGCCGGATGCCCAGCCATGACGGCTGGCGGCCCGCCGCTTCTCAGCATTACGGGATTGACAGTTGTTCTTCCAGACCGACCCGAGACGCGCCTCCTCGACGACGTTCAGTTCGAGCTGCGGAAAGGTGAGTTTTTCGCGCTTGTCGGCGAAAGCGGCAGCGGAAAAAGCGTGCTGTGTTCGACCATCATGGGAGTAGCAAGTGCGGAGCTGAGATGTCTTGGCGATATTCACATCGAAGGCAGGCCTCTTGCCGATGTCGATCGGCGCCGGCGTGCAATGATCTACCAACAGCCAAGTCTATATCTTAACCCCGTTCGGAACATTGGATTCCAGCTTCGCGAGACTGTCCAGATGATCGGCGGCTTGAGCAAGAAAGAGGCGAGCCAAAGAGCTGCAGATCTACTCTGCGATGTGGGGATCGATGACCCCAAAGAAACCATGAGAAAATATCCGCACGAGATGTCTGGCGGAATGAACCAGCGCGTCATGATTGCGATGGCGCTCGCGATGAAGCCGAAGCTTCTCATCGCAGACGAGCCGACCTCGGCTCTCGACGTCACCACGCAAAAGCAGATCCTTGACTTGCTTGAAAGGCTCCGCTCAGACATGGCAATCCTCTTTGTGACCCATGACCTCGGCGTTGCCTTGCAGCGGTCGGATCGCATCGGCGTTCTCTACGCCGGCCAGTTGGTCGAAATCGGGCGCGCCGATCTCGTCGCTCGAACTCCCCTGCACCCCTATACACGCGCGCTATTCTCGGCTGTCCCACCACTATCAGGCCATCCGCGGCGTCTGCACAGCCCTGCAGGCAGCCTCCCTGAACCTACTCAGCGCCAGGCCGGCTGCAATTTCGCGTCTCGGTGCTCCGGAACGCTGGACATCTGCCGGCACACAAGGCCCGCCTTGCAGGGCATCCCTCTACAAGTGGTGGCATGCCACAACTTGGAGGCATGAATGACATTGCCAATCGAGCCTCCTCGCGTTCGTACGGCGCGCGCGTCCTCCGAACCCCTTCTCGAGCTGCGCGATGTCGATTTTTGCTACCCGGCCGCTCGCCGCTCCGCTGCGGAGGTCCTTGGCGGCTCGAGGCTGAACAAGATCAACATGACCATCCGTCCTGGGAAAGCCCATGGGCTGATCGGGGCGTCCGGCAGCGGCAAAAGCACAATTGCGAAGCTTCTGCTTGGGCTGACAGCGCCACAAGCGGGCCGGATCTTTTTTGAGGGCGAGCTGCTGACGCCGGATCGATTGGCTGAATTCCGCCTCCGTGTCCAGCCTGTCTTTCAGAACCCACTCGACGCACTGAACCCAGCCACCCCGATGGGAAAGCAAATTACCGCGCCTCTGCTTGTGAACTTCAAAATAAAGTCTTCCGAGTGTCAGGCTCGGCTCGCTGCAGCAATTTCCGCCGTAGGCCTATCGGGCGAGATCCTTGGCAAGTTACCGCATCAGATAAGCGGCGGACAGGCGCAGCGGGTTAATATAGCGCGGGCGCTGATCCTCGATCCCGAGGTTCTGATTTGTGACGAGCCGGTCTCCGCACTCGACATGACCGTTCAAGCTCAGATCCTGAACCTTCTGTCGGATCTGCGCGAGAGCCGGGGCTTGTCGCTCTTGTTCATCAGTCATGACATCAGATCCGTCGCCTATCTCTGCTCAGAGATCACCGTCCTGAAGCGCGGAAGCATCGTCGAGAGCGGCTCACGAGACCAGGTACTGCTCGCGCCAAAGACGGATTACATGAAGTCCCTGCTCAGCGCGGTGCCCAACTCTGAACTCGGCCTCGATATGGCATCACCTTCAAAGCCTTGTCCGCAAGCAATAGGGCGTCGGCATTTTCCGGCGGAGAGGTGATAGCCGCATGAGAGGAAACGGCCAAAAGGTATTTGCGAGCAAAATTGCTCGCGCATTGGTCACGCTCGTTCTGATGGTGACGAGCGTATTCATCCTTATGCGCTGCGCGGGCGATCCCGTAACGGTCTTACTCGGGCCGGACGCGACTCCGGACATGCGGGCTGCATACACCGGCGAATTGGGGCTCGACCGCCCGATGCTGGCACAGTACCTGGCCTATCTGCATAACATAGTCCGAGGAAGCTTAGGCGTCTCTTACGTCTATCGACAGGATGCACTTGGTGTCGTCCTCAGCCACCTTTCACTGACGCTGATACTCACCTGCTCTGCTCTTACCTTGGCGGCGGTCACAGGCGTTGCGGGAGGAATAGCTGCCGCGGTGTTTCCATCGAGCTTCATAGGCCGTGCGTGCACGATCGGAGCCGTCGTGGGACTGTGCGTTCCCAGCTTCTTCCTGGCAATCGTCCTAATGCTGGTGTTCTCAATTCAGCTCAATTGGCTGCCAACCGGCGGCGCTGAGAACTGGCGCAGCTTGGTTCTGCCGGCAGTTACGATGGCGGCCGCAAGCTCCGCCGTGCTTGCCCGCTACACCCGCGTGGCCGTTCGCGAAGCGCTGGATAGCCGGTATGTGTTGGCTGCGTTTGCGCGCGGCATTCCGTTCTCGCGGATATTGATCCACCACGTGATGCCCAATGCGGCGGTGCCGATCCTGACCATACTTGGCCTGCTCATCGGCGGAGCGGTAACTGGTTCGACGGTCGTGGAGACGGTCTTCTCATGGCCGGGTATCGGAAATCTCTTCATCACTTCCGTCGGAAACAGAGATATTCCAGTGGTACAAGCAATTGTCCTGCTTGCTGGCACTGCGATGATCATGACCAACCTGGCGGTCGATCTCGGTTACGCCTGGCTCGATCCGCGCTCGAAATCCTCGGAGACATAGATGAGCACCGCCTGGGCGCGTGAATGGACCTGGACTATCTTTCGTTCTTCGAAAGACCGTCGCGATCTGCGTAAGCCACCCAAAATTGGACTCTATGTTGCCGCGTTATGGCTTGTCGCATGTCTGTTGATTGCCGCACTGGCCCAGCTGATCTCGCCCTATCATCCAGCGCAGATTTCCTTGGATGCACGGCTTTCGCCACCACTATTCTTCGGCGGCACGCTGGAACATTTGTTAGGCACCGACGAGCTCGGCCGCGACGTGCTGGCTCGCTTGATGTATTCGATCCAGATCAGCATGCTCGTTGCGGTGGGCGGGACCTTCATTAGCACCCTGCTTGGCGTTTCGCTGGGCTTCCTCGCTGCCGAGCTTGGCGGACTAATCGACGAGGGTGTTATGGCACTGGTCGATATGCAGGCTGCTGTGCCGTTCATGATGACCGCACTCCTTGTCATCACGATATTTGGCAATTCACTGGCACTCTTTGTGTGTCTTGTGGGCTTGCACGGTTGGGAACGCCACGCCCGCATCGCGAGAGGGCTTGCTTTGACGGCCCGCACTCGGCTCCATGTAACGGCGGCGCGGACCTACAACGCTTCGCGGGTCCATATTTACGCAAGGCATATTCTCCCAGCCTGTGCACCGACCATCGTGGTCGGCATGACTCTTGGGCTCACCGAGACGGTTCTCCTGGAAAGCACCCTGAGCTTTCTGGGACTGGGGATTCAACCGCCGATGTCGAGCTTGGGGAATATGGTGGGATTCGGCAGAGACTATTTGATGACCGCATGGTGGATCGCGCTCGCGCCGGGGCTCGTCATCGCTGCGACGGCGATCGCCCTCATGACAATCAGCGAGGCGCTGCGCCAGATGAGACCTCGCTCAGCTTCTTTCACGTCTATCTGAGGTGACGTCATGTCGCGCCCGGACCTCGAAAGCTCAACAAATCAAATGGTCAGGAACGTTCCTCTTTATCGGCAAAAGAGGAAGTTCACTTGTGGACCATCTTCCCTGATGATGGTCATGTCCGCGCTGGACGAGCGATATCAGCCGAATGAAACAGCTGAGCTCGAGATCTGGCGAGAGGCAACGACCATTCACGGCGGCTGCGGACCGGTTGGTCTGGCATTAGCTCTCAAACGCCGCGGGTTCGCAGCCCTTGTTGTCGTGAGCCATGATGGGCTTTTTCTTAAGTCTCGCGCTTCACAAGGCGGCGAGGTGGAGGTGATGCAGATTCTGCAGGAGCGAGATCTCGCCGAAGCAGACCAGCGCGGCATCCCTGTCCATGTTGGCACTTACAGCCTTGAAGACGTCTCGAAATGGATGGCGGTAGGGTGGTATCCCATCGTAATGGTCAGCATTGAGTTCGAAGCTAGAACGATAACTCATTGGGTGGTGGTGACCGGGGCCGACGCCGATCACGTGTTCTTCAATGATCCTCTCAGAGATCCAGCTGGCGAAGATGCTGCCACGCGCGTCGATCACGCGAGCTTTGCCAGCATGACCGAGTTCGGTCCCAGCCGGGAAAAGGCGGTCATTCTTGCGGGGCTTCCAAAGATGGCGAATGTCGCGCTTCCGCTTCCCAGGATTTATGCTAGCCATCAGCCTCGGCTTGACGTGCCAAGCTTTTCTGGTCGCGAACGCTGATGCATTTTGTAGCCGCCAAACCCCCAACCTATAGCCACGATCAGTCGGTCTCGAATGGTGCCATCGAGCGGCCTACGGTCGGCAGCGCCGGTATGTACCGAATTTGACACCAGCATAACGAGCCATCAGGAGGCCTGCCCTGCATACTTGCCGCGCGTCCTCAAACGGGCGTTTTCGGCGGGCGCGCGAACACCTCAGGGCGCTGTCATGGTCAACATCCTTTACTCGCATCCTAACGCGCTCGCGTAGTTCAGCGCAGTTCCAGCCCGCCCTCTGAACGCAACATGCGCACTGGATAGCAGATCGCGCATCCGCACATTTTCCACATCGGCCCCTGGCATTCTCCCGCTCCGTACCGATCGGCTCGAGGCTTTGCCGCTGATGGGTGCGGAATTCCGGATTGCCTTGGCTGCCCCGCATCCGGTCCTACCAACAGCTATGAAGAAACTTGACGAAGGAAGACCTCCAGATTGCAGATCAACCAGAGTTGTTTTCCGAATGTGTCGTTTGCCGCTTGAGAGCGGCGTGCATACCATCGCCGGAGAGCGCCAACGTCGAGATAATCAGCGATCGCGGGAGAGTCTTTGAAGATTAAATCCCGAAACGGCATCGAGCTCTGGTCTGTCGCCCAGTTACCTAAAGGCAATGGAAATCCGAGCTTCTTTCTCGTGATCACACTTACGGGTAGACGATCTTTGTAAAGGGTGCGCAGCGCGGCCTTGGAGACGTCAAGCGTTTCGCTAAACTTCTCAATCGGTGTGAAGGCTGCCTGAAACCTTGCGAAGGCATGCTTCCAACGCAGATGTTCTGAGAACGGCATGCGCAGAGCCAACGCAACGATACGATGGTCTGTGAAGGGAACGCGAGATTCCACCCCCGCTGCCATTGTGGTGTTGTCGACCATTTCAAGCAGCGCCGGAAGATGATGCCGTACAAAGAATTGCCTTATGCGGTCGACCGGAGTGGCACCGCCTGAATAGTAGGCATTGTTCATCCCATCGATCAGCTCCGCATCGTGACCAATCTCCTTTCTCCACGCCGGTGTCGCCAGCCCCAGCTTCTCGGCTTGGGGAAAGTAAGTGTACCGCGCAAGAAAGAACTCGAATTCGCTCGCTTGGAACTTGGGAAGGCCGAGATGACGCCGCGCCGGGCGGCCAATGACATCTGGCAAAGCGGCCAGCAGCGCCTGTCGACGAAGGTCGAAGGACAACCTGAAGATCCGGCTATATCCAAGGAATATCTCATCGGCACCTTCGCCGGTCAGGAGAACCTTGTGAGAGTGGCTGACCGCCCGCGCAAGCAAATACATCGCCGCTTCGTTGTGCATGCCGACTGGATGACCACGTAAAGCGGTAAGGCGCTTAACGACATCCAGGCTCGTTGCCCCGGGCAGCCGAACCAAGACGTGGGCGAGCTTGAGAGATTTCGCGACCTCGACAGCATAAGGGCTTTCGTCGTACACATTGTCGCATACGACTCCCGTGAAGCATGTCGGTTTTTGTGAAGAGCGCCTTGATAGTTCGAAAGCCAAGATACTGGAGTCGAGGCCTCCGGAAAGCAGAGCCGCGACTGGCGTGTGGGGCAGCAAATGTTCCTCCACGGCGCTACCGATCAATGCTTCGAGAGAACTGCAATCATCACAATCATCAAGGCGGGCAGGATCCCACCAACGTCTATGCTCGTGCGATTTAGCTGTGATTTTCAGCCAAGTGCCGGGTTGCAGCTTTCGAATATCTGCAAACAAAGTCCTCTCGCCGAAAACAGCGCGGTAGGAGAGGAAACTTGATAACCCAACCGGATCGAGCTTCGAGCGGATTCTTGGCCAATGCAGGATGGCTGACGGCTGTGAGGCAAAGACAACGCCATTATCTGCGCAAGCGTAATATAGCGGTTTGATTCCGAGCCGATCTCTGACGAGGAACGCCGTCCCGGTCTTTTGATCGTGGATTGCGAAAGCAAACATTCCCCGCAGACGTTTGACGCTATCAATTCCCCAGCAAGCAAATGCCTTGCAAAGCACTTCCGTATCCGACTCTGTGCGAAATTGGTATCCGCGCCGGAGCAAGTCCTGCTTTAAGTCACGGTAATTGTAGATCTCGCCGTTGTACGTGACTGCTACGCCGAGCTCCTCATCGAGGAACGGTTGATTTGACCTCGGATCCGGATCGATGATCGCGAGCCTTCGATGCGCAAAGGCAAAGGAAGACGTCACGCAACTGCCACTCGCGTCGGGCCCCCGATGGGACAGCGTCTGAGCGCAACGCGCAAGGTTCCGCTCGGCCACTGACTTATCAGCAATCCGGCCGATGAATCCGCAAATCCCACACACAGCTCGCCTCCTCCGCGTGCTAAGCCGGCTCCCATACGGTCGAGGCGCCGGCTCGCCGGCACCTCTCGATAGACTGGATGCTACAAAAACAACCTCCAAAGCTAAGAACCACGTTCAGTCAACGAGTGGCAATCGCAGGCAACACTTTGGCCTTCGTTGACGTCCTCAAAAAGCGCGGTCTCAAATATTTTCGGATTACCTGCCGCGGTGCGCACCAAGTGAAATCCTATCCCTAAAAGGCTAAACACCCCTGATGAGCGTCCGAACCTCCTTGGTCAGGACTCGTTCGACGAGCCACTTCGGAGGCTCAATGCGTGGTGGAAGATATAGAGCGCGGTAGAGCCGATCGAGTTCTTCGGCGCTGCGTGGAACGTCCGACGAATCCAAAAGTGCGGTCATCATGCGCATGGGATAAAAGCAAGCCTTGCGCTTCTCTTGAGCGATCAACTCGTCTTGGGAGCGCCGGGTAAGCGATCCGTCCAACAAACGCAGCCACACCTGGCAGAAGAGCGCGTAGCCATAAAGTTGCGCTCTGGTATCTAAAGAAAGAGCCGTCTCTGAAGGCAGCACGGGGAACTGCAACTCGCCGATAATATCGCCCCTATCCACTCGCTCCGACAGATAGTGGACAGTCACCCCGAAGCTCTTCTCGCCATTGAGTATGGCATGCGTCCGCGCAAAACTGCCGCGATATTGAGGGAGTGGGCCTGGATGGAGATTAATGCCTCCTCCATCAAAACGTGCGAGGCAGTGGGGCGGAAAGATCTTATTCCACATGACGCTTACGAGAAACGTTCCGAGAGGAGGAACATCATCTATCGACTCGAAAAATGGTATTCCGAAGCGGTCTGCGACTTGCCAAAGCTCCTCACTGGTCTCATGCCGCCACCATGTTTTCTCGTACCGGGAAGCGCCGAGAATGCCCGCGATTTGGTCTTTGCCGCAGGTCTCGAGGACAAACAGAAGACAGCGGGTCGCAAGTCCCCTGGTTCCGGCAAATACCACGCCGTTAGTTAAGCTCGACATTTTCGCCTTTATGACGTTGTAAGCACGACTATTGGCCCGCTCTACTCGTAATCAATAGCCCGGCGGACGCAGTGGCCGCTACGCCGATGGTGAGCACATGCACGAGAGTGCCTGAGGCTTTGATCTTGAACGGGGCGATGTGGAGCAATGATAGCGGTACAAAGACGGCAGGAAGAACGATGCCTAGCTCAAGCGGCGCAATATTGTGGTCAACTAGCAAGATCGCCGCGAGCACTGGAAGAGCGTAAGAGAGGGGTAGACCGGTCGAGTAACCGCGATGGTCCAGCCCGAAATAGTCAAAATATGCCAGGCGAAGAGCTCCGATCAATAGCAGCAGCGCTGTGAACACCGCAGATGCTGGAGACGAGATGAAAGAGGCGATGACAATTGCCGGGATGATTGATCCAAAAATGAGATCCGAGAACGCATCGAGAGCTTTACCAATGGCTTTAGTGGCCGCTGTACGATTCTTGGTGCGCCGGGCAATTTCGCCATCCACATCATCAGCGATGATCGCCCAGAGTCCGAGCGCTACTCCCGCCTTATAGTGTCCTTTCACCACGAGCCCCGTCGCTGCTCCAGAACAAAGGAGCCCCACGGCAGTAATGGCATTTGCACGGTCAGATAGGTATGCGATCATCGAATCTCGATGTTGTTGTCTCTGCCGTCGGAATCACGGCCCCTTTCGGCTGGTTGCCCAACCGCAACTGCAACTTAAATTGGAAGTGGTCCGAGTTGTCCGCAAACTACCAGTTCTAGTAGGCGCGCTTAATGGTTCCTCGAGACTGCCGCTCTTCCCGTCGCGCGAAGCTGAGACGAGACGAATCCGAGCATCGGCTACCTTGGCCCTTCTCCTATACAGGCTGACATTCAAACGCTGCAAAGGAGGCCACTGCGAAGTGGCACTTGCCGAACCGGCCCGGCACACACGCGAAATGCCGAGGAACGCCCCGGCGAATGGTGGTGTCATTCGCGGGGATCGAGCGTACGGGGAACTCCCACGTGCCGCTCCTCAGCCAGCGGTTCGGTCATTCGAGTTCAGCCACGCACGCCTAGGTACGCTCACGTTCGGCGCTCCATTCGGCTCGCCCAGTTGACTACGAACCCGGATCTTGCACACACGGCTCCTGCCGGATAGGCGCCGACCTCGGCGTGAGACGCACATTTTGAGGCACTGGCGATTCGCCATGGAAGATGCCACAGACGAGTTATTATCCGTCAAGTCCGCCTCGGCCTCAATCTGAGGCGGAAACATACCTCCTCAAGGGCTTGGCTCCCGTTTTGATCGAGCGCTCAGCAATGCGAATGAAAGCGTGCTTCCTATTGCGCAGATGGTTAGTGATGCCAATGCGAGCGCGATACCATAATTGTTTTGGATGACACTGAATAAGAATGGCGCAAACGACGCCGTGGACAATCGGAACGTTGTGATCAACCCGACCCGTGTTCCATACCCGCCAGGCCCGAAGACTGAGAGCGGCACGCTTCCACGACAGATGCTGTTTAGACCAGAGCTAAACCCAACGAACGCAACGAAGATTGCAATTCCGACGAGAGAGTGAGACGCCAGTAGAGTGACGAATGTTGCGGCCGAGAGCATAACGCATGAGAGTATGGTGAGTTGAATGGGGGATGCCCTCTCGGTAAACGAGCCTGCAAATAGCCGTACTGCGACCTGGGACGGGCCGAAGAGCGTGGAAATCAGGGCGGCCCCCTGCATGTCTAAACCGATCGACGAAAGGATTGGAAGCATCCGGCCGAGAAGTGCTGAGAAAACAAAGGTCGTCAGCGAAAAGCCGGCCGTTATGAGGACGAGATCAATCAGCTTCGAAGAGGACTGGCCTAGCGGGCCACGGACCTTGTTCTGATCTCCAAGGCTTACGGAGGACCGGACAAGAGCCACTTGGATTAATGGGAGGCCGAGGAGAACATTGCAGCCTCCATAGATCCAACAGACTTGCCTCCAGGATATCAAAGTGAGCAACAACGAGGTCAAGGGCCAAAACAACGTTGACGAGAAACCGACAATCAATGTCAAGAGAGCCATTTGCCGTTTTGCATGAACCGCATCTCGCTGTACCAAAAACACGAACGCAGCCTCATAGAAGAGAAAGGCCGACGCAAGTTGCATACCGAATAGGGCAATTGCAAAAACGACCGGATCCCAAGAAACTGCTGCAACTCCGAGGCTCGCACCTCCAGCGAATGAGGCGATTCTCATTGTCTTGCCTGCCCCGTATCGGTCCATGAGGCGACCGGCAACCAGCGATATCAGCGCACTGGCAAGCAAAGCTAAGGAGAAACAACCGAGTATCCACTCCTCTGTGACTGCGAGGTCACGGGAAGCCTCTTTTGCAATGGCCGCCACGCAATAGTAAAGCGTGCCGTAGCTGACAATTCCTGCACCGCCCAGTGCCACAACGATCAGCCTATCATCCTCCCGGACGGGTCGTGATCTTCTCGGTTCCGGGCGCATATGCCGAGTGCCTAGATAATGCGGATCACCTGCGCAAAGAGGCTCTGTTCGCCCGCGATTTGTCCATCTGTTTCGTTCTAGCCATACGATGATGCGAACGACGGGGCGGGCCGACTGTCGACCGCTGTGCGGGCAGGTTGTGACGGCTTAACCACGCACCTCGCCGGCAGGCCTCTATGTAACCTTGGTCTACACCAACGACACGATCAAACGGTCCGGCCCCCATTGCATTCCGGGCAGCCAACGAAGCAATCAGCTTGGCCACGGCCAATGAAACGATGCGAGCATGGACTGGGCTGACTTGCCGTCGAAGATGATCCGTCCTCAGCATCTGCAGTTTGCTAGGACTTACCGTTAAAGCACCGGCCGCTGGGGACGACTTGCACATTTTACACCACCGGTGTGTTTTGTTCAGGTACGCTTAGCGCGCCAACTCGCTTGTCCGAATTGCCGCCTAAAGGTAATGCCGCTGTACTTGGCTGCGGATGCACCCAAGTGAACAACGCCTGTCAGGCTGCCATCGCGAAGCGTCCCTTCGAACTCATAGTCTAAGCCCAATGGATCGCCCGGCAATTGCGAAAACAGCTTCAATTTCGATCCAATTATATTGCCCCGGCAGTTGCCCGAGACCTCAACGCCGACGTGCGTGCCCGCAATATTTTGACGATCCTGTCGCAGCATGAACGCATGGACAGCGCTGCCGTGAAGAAAGTCGATATAGACCTGCCAAGCTCCCGCCAGCTCCTCGAAAGCGCGCTCTGGTGGTGCGGCTGGCGCTAAAGGCGATTCTGTAATGGCATGAACGATCGAACGGCCAACAATCTCGGCTTCGACTTTGGTCAGATTGGTGGGATCGACGACGATCCGTTGCGGGCGTTGCCAACAGTCGTGCAACACAATGCGTGGGCGAGCGCTGGCCAGCTTTTTGACGATCAGGTCGGCGTTTGCCGAGAATGTTTCGACCTCCCATGAGACTGCTATTCGTGGATTACAGAATGCAGCGTCTGGTTCAATCTCTTCGACCGAGAGGCTAGGCACGCTCAAAAACTCGCGCTTCATTATCGAAATACACTCTCGCCATCGTTCCATCGCACGAGCCCCCCCTCCCTTTACCCATTGCTCCAACGCGACGTAAGCGCCAATGATCTCGTCTTTTCCGACCTTCATTGACCGACCAAACGATTGGCCGGGAGGCCCATTCAGGTAAGCAGCTCTGCATAATCTTTCCGAGCCAAGCAAGAAGCCAGTAGATTGAGGTCCGCTGATATACTTGCCGCCTGAATGGATCAGTAGATCGGCTCCATTTTGAAGCCAAACGTTGGGAAATCTTGGGGCTGCTCCGGCCCCGTCTACAATCAGCGGAATTCCCAGTTGTTTGGCGCGCAGAGCAATTTGGTCAAAGGACAAGACCGACTTTGGAATATCTGAAGCAACAACACATATTGCTGCGATCTTCTCAATTGGAAGCTGATCCAGGTCTGCGGCACGACCGATAGGAAGCACAAAACAACCGACTGCTCGAATTGCATGCTCGTAAGCCATTCGCTGATCAGCAGCGACAACCACCATTTTCTCCCCTCGTAACGGGAGCTTCATCATCCTTTCTGGATCGTTACCAGCCACGCAAGCAGCAACCGCCTGACTTACTGCTGCTGCACTTCCAGCGGTCACGAGCCCCCATTCGGCACCGGTGAGCGCAGCCAATTTCCGTCCGACCGCTTCCGCGAGTTCGTTCAGAATGACAAAGCTTTGACCAGACGCTTCCATTGCGGCGAGCACGGACCGGGCTGGATTGCACCCGCCGTAAGACGTACGTACGCCGGTGCAATTAATGATCGGCTCAACGCCGAGATCGCGGAACACTTGACCTGCAGCGGCGCTGTCATGCGGCGCACGATCGCAATCATCTAAGTTCATTCAAGCACCTCTCCAGGACTTTCGGTCAGAGCCGACGCCCGTCGCACTGCTGACGTCAAGAAAAACAAGAGAAGCTCGAGCGCGTACAAGATCTGGACCCTGCTCTACCAGCACTCGCCATCCAGCAAAGTCGGCTGCGTCACTCTTCGAACTCTTCTTCCAGAGGTCGACAAGGGCTCCCGCATAGCGTCGGAGGTTCGATCTATCAGCATCTAATAGCATGCGATTTGACGGACGCCCGTTATGCGGCTTTCCCTCCTCTGCGCCACCCATCACGGCCACCTGAAGCGATGTCTACTCGGCAACTCCTGCCACGCCGCAAGCAAAAGCATCAAAACTTGTGCCACTTCGCTGATACGCCGGACTCCCGTTCAATTGCTTCTCAATCCGTTCGCTCTGCGACAGGTCGAAACACCTGTGTGACGAACCCAACAAACCTGACAAAGCGTCGTATCGGTTTTCTTACCGTTAACGAGTTTTTTCCATTCCGATGATCGGCGCGTGAGTGCGTCATGCTTTGGCTTGTCTAGCGTTGACGATGCAGATCGCGAATTCCTGGGCCGTGAAGCAGTCGGCCGGCCAATTGCCGGTTCTTCGCATCTCAACGATGCCGACAAATCGCCATCGTTCGCCGATTTGACCGTTGAGCGGCGTCAGCAACATGCATCATGTTTTCGGCACTAGCTCTCGCTGCTACCGCTCGATCCGGCGTCCGAGTGCATCTCGAGCCTGCGCAGTAGCGGCGCAGAATCCATAACGGCACGCATCGCATTCCGGACCCGCTCGTGACACTGAGCCAGTCGCGCGCAGGGCCGAACGCCCCGTTTCGGCTTCTCCTGGGTGTTCGTAGAGCAGCTCGGGCGGCAGGTCCACCGGCGCCTTAACGATCCAATCCCGAGCAATCACATTTGAAGTTCCGTGACGATTGCTGCTCGCGCGTCTCTGAGCGCGCGCTCGATTCCCACGACCGCCTTTCGATTTGCGGGTTTAGCAATCGTAAGTATTGTTGATTGTAGGGCGACCTCACCAGATCGCCGTGCAAATCAAGCCGCCACTCTAGTTGCCAAATTTTTCTTCAGCGCCTTCCATTTTCTTGTACTATGGAGGTCATTTTGTCCTCTGGCGACGATCAATTCACTCCGCATCTAGCGATTGCAGGCCTGTCGCTTTATCGCGTTGACGTTTACGGCGCGAAACGGCATGCCTTGATCATCCGGATGAGGCGATACCGGATACGGTTGATGACGAAGAGCAAAGGCATGTCCAAAGTCTGGACGTATACGCGTCGTACGATGCTTGTGCAGTAGCTTCTTGGGTGGCGCGTTGTTCGGGGGCGTTACGGTGTCTATACCCAATCGGCCGCAGCGCGAGGTTGCCATGGAGTTGAAGGCGGCCGACTCTCCCTTCGTCGTTGGGTGCACCCAAGACGGCATTACCTCGTTGCGTTATCGTAACGATACGTATGACACGGATTATGTCCTGCCTGGAGCCGTGCTGGGGACAGCTCACGCTAGAGTTCGGCATGCCGGATCCGAGTGGCATACGCTTCGAACCGGCGTTGATGCAACGAAGCCGATGCATAGCGCGGCCGTTGAACTGGCAGCCCGCGATGCCGGCGTCCTTCTCTCGACCCGCCTCGCAGTCGACGAGGCTGGATTGACGTGGGAGATCATGCTGCGGAACGACGGCATGGCGAGAGTGGAGGTTGGCGACCTCTATTTGCCCATGCCGATGAACACCGAATTTCCGGCAGGGCAACCGGTGTCGGTGGCTGTTTTGAAGCACAGCTTCATCTCGGGGCATGGATCGCACATCTTCTGGATTCGCGGCAACAGCACCGGTCCCTTCCTCATGCTCTTACCGGAAGCGGACACGTCACTGGAATATTGGGATGTCCACAAGGATTCGGCCGAAGCCAGTGGGACGTGGTGCGCCTACATCTTGGGCGGGGCGGCCGCCGGCGAGGCAGTGGAGGGAAGGACTCGTTGGCGGCAGCCGACCCATTCCCTGTTCCTGTCGCCGGCCGAGGGACGGCGTTACCGTCTCCGCTTCCGGTGGGTTGCCGATTATGAGGCGGCGCGCAGGGCTATCGCGGACGCCGGCCTGGTGGACGTGGAAGTAATGCCGGGCATGACGGTTCCCAACGACCTGCATGTCGACATCGCGCTCGCGTCCTCCATTCCGGTGGAGCGAATCGAAGCGGAATTTACGCGCGACACGGTGGTGCAACGGTTGCCGGATCGGGCTGGCAGGCGACTGTGGCGGGTCCGGTTTTCGCGATTGGGCGAGAACCGGCTGACCCTGCACCAGCCGGGTGCGCGCCAGACCTTTCTTGAATTCTTCGCTACCGAGCCCGTCGAGACGATGATGAAGAAGCGCGCAGCCTTCATCGTGAAGCGGCAGCATCGTGACCCGTCCAAATGGTACGACGGTTTGTTTGGCGAGTGGAACATGGAGACGCAGATCCTGCTTGGCCCGGACAATTACGACCGGATCAAGGGCTGGCGCATCTACGAGGTGACGTGCGACGATCCCGGGCTGAGCAAGCCCGCTTACCTTGCAACCAAGAATGCCGAGCATCCTGATGCGGCGGAAGTGGCGGCGCTGGACCGATATATCGATACGTTCGTCTGGGGCGGGCTGCAACGTACCACACAGGAGGCATACGCCTACGGCCTCTACGGCATACCCGATTGGAAGCAGAACCGGGATAGCAGCGATCCCGGCCCAAAGGGCCGCCTGCATATCTGGCGGCCTTATGACTATCCGCACATCTTCGCGATGTATTTGGCCATGCACCGCATCGCGCATGACCATCCCGCGATACCCACCCGCCAGAGCGCACGAGATTATTTGGTACGCGCCTACGGTACGGCGCTGGCCATGTTCACGGTGCCTATGCGCGTGGTGATGTGGTCTGCCTACCGCACCGGCTTCTACAACGAATGTGTGATCCCCGAACTGGTTTCGGCGCTCGCGACGGCGGGCTTGATGCGCGAGGCGGCGACGTTGGAGGCGCACTGGGCGCGTAAGGTGCGCGGCTTCGTCGATCCGAAGGCGGACCTGTTCAAATCGGAATATCCGTTCGATTCCACAGCCTTCGAATCAACACAGGCACTGGCGCGCTCGGCCCTTGATGACCCTGTCGCCATGGGGGTTTCGAAGGCGGCAGCCCGTGCCTTCGCGGAGCGTCAGATCGCTGCAAATCTGTTCTGCCGTGGCTGGCTGGAACCTGCTTATTATTACCTGGGCAGCGATTATCGCGGAACTGCGGGCGACGCCTATACGCTGACTTACATGGCGCAGATGGGCGGCTGGGCGCTGCTTGATCATGCGCTGAACGATGCAGTCGACCCGCATCCAACCCTTCGTCTCGGATATGCGTCACAACTCAGCGCGTGGGCTTTGCTGAACAGCGGCCCTGCGTCGGCCGGTTATGGCTATTGGTATCCAGGCGAGGAGAATGACGGCGCGGCCGGTGGCGGCTTCGAGCCGGCGCCGAGCGGGACCACATGGCTCGGTCAGCCGCATCACCGTGGAACGTGGTATTACTCGTGCGAGATCGACCTGGGGTTTTGTGGGGCGGTCCGCGCTGCTGCGACGATCGTTGCCGACGATCCCATCTTTGGGCAGGTTTGTCACGGTGGCATCATGGAGACGTTCGCTCACACCCTGCGTATCTGGCCACGTGATGGCGTGCGGCGACGGCTCAACGTGCGGCTCCAGTCTCTCCGATTCGACTTGGTGCTGCTTGACGCCCGATTCCGGGCGGTTGGACCGATCAATCTGAATTTGGCGGAGGGGTGGATCAGCTTTACGCCTGAGCCGTTTGTCCCATCTGCATCGGGAGTGACGTTCGAATTGCGGTACGATGACGGGAGGAAGCGCAAGGAAGTCGTCGACATCACGGACAGCAAGATCATCGTCCGCTTGCCTGCGGCGCGCTTACCGCGGGTTCAGGTTCACTAGTGTTGCCCATTAAGGTGCGATCGGCACTTATGGCCTGCTGTTCCACGCGGCTTCCGAGGCGATGACGATCATCGTTGCAAATCCGGGCCTCTCGGTGCACGTGGCCGCATCACCGCGCTGCTGCATACCTCGGGTTCGGCGATGACCCACCATCCGCTCATCCACATGATCGTGCGGGTGGCATCGGCGGCAAATTCAATAATCGTTGAAATATGGAAAAAGTGAATGCCGTGACCGCCCTCTCCCGGGAGAATCGCCTCTCTAGTCGTCGACCTTGTCAACCATTTGTCTGAGCGGCTAGAGCTTTTCCGGGGGTGCTTGGGCCGTGTGACATGCCGGCAAAAGAGGGACCCGCCGCCTAGTAAGCCCCTTTGCCTGCCGTTCCGTGATCCGCTTGCCAAATTCGGTGACGCCCCACGATGGGGGGCAGCCTGTTGCGCAAACATGACGCCATTGCACGAGCCAGTGCCGGAACAGTTCATACAATTCAGGATTAGCGCGCTCGCTCGCGCTCATGAACCATCCATTCGGATAAATCGCGAGCGCCCTTAAACGTGGCGCTGCTTGATAGTCATAGAAATAGCGAATTCGATTTGGTCTGGCTCACCGAAGAAACCGAGAAATGGCGCACCTACGTGGACATGAACCCGGACGCGTTCATGGTGCTGGGCGCGATCACCGACTT
The DNA here is from genome assembly GCF_900114915.1 of Bradyrhizobium sp. Rc3b. Lineage (GTDB taxonomy): Bacteria > Pseudomonadota > Alphaproteobacteria > Rhizobiales > Xanthobacteraceae > Bradyrhizobium. Next base: position 14,208 of record NZ_FOUS01000021.1, on the reverse strand, counting down.
CGGTAACAGCCGCGTGCGCGTCGCCGGCCCCGTGGTCGACGTCAAGAACAACCTTGAGGCCGCGTACCGCGAGCCGGAGACGATGGCCCAAGGTCTGGCCAACGCGCACGACACGGCCTTGCGGTTTGCCCGCAGCATGCGCCGCATCCTCGCCGGCATGCGCGAGATCGAGGACCGCATTCTGGGCAATCCGAACGCGGCCGCCATCCTCCGCACGTTCTTTCAGGACTTCGTCGACGGGCTGCTGATCGCCGACTACAAGCAACTCAAGACGTCCAACAATCCCTACCGTCACCGTCGCACGATCACCTCCCTGGCGGGCGACATGCTCGCGGACGCCGGGCTCGTCGGTAAGATTTCGCGCGCCTACATCGAGCAGGGTGTCATGGCCGCGGGCGCCACGATCGTTGCGGCGGAGGAGCGGGCCATCGCCGAACTCGGGAAGATCAAGAGCGTCTTTGAGGACGTCGGTCCCTTCATGGACAAGATCGAAGATTTCCGTGACCGGTTCGAACGTCGCATCCGCACCACCGTCCACTACATGGACATCATGGGAGAAGGGTCCGCGGAACGGATCGTCCGGCTGATCGAGCAACTCTCGAAGATGGGCAGCGAGGAAGTGGAGATCCGTCTGAGGTCGCCCGACGTCGGTCTGCCAATCAGTCGCTCGCGCTGTACATGCCGCCGCCTCCGAAGGCCCCACCCGAGCGGACGCGCTTCAAGGTCCCGAAACAGGATCCCTACTGCGGGCCTATGTCCAGGCCACGACCGAGTTCGACCGGATGGTGCGCGTGTCCGACCAGAAGCTGCTCGAGTTCGCTCGCCGGCAGATGCAAGGTCGCGAGGCGTGTCGTCATCTGAGATCGAGATCGAAAGCATTCCTGATTTCTTCGCCTACCGGGCCATCCCGAACCTGGCTGCGGTCGGTCGCTCCGTGGGGCTGGGTGAATTCACGATCACGCTCGAGGAGTTCCGACCGACGCCAAGCTGCTGCATGCGGCCATCAATGGCCTCAACCGCCTGGCGAGAAGACACGGCGTCAGGCTGCAGTGCATGCGGAGATCGGTCCCTATTGGAAAGTACTGGCGCAGCAGCCCATTCGGGTTCCCGTAGGTGCCGCGCTGCCAAAGGCTGTGAGGGTCGTAGAAATGCAGGCCTGCATCGATCCTTAAATGCGCATGCTGAGCCAGCTCAGCTCCTTGATCCCAACTCAGCGACCGGCGCGATTGGTCGGGCATGCTGACGATTACGCGGGCAGTGGGGGCGCGCACTCCTCAGCGCCATGTCGGGTCGAGTGCAGGTCCGTTCCTCACGCGAGCCTCCTCTTCATGGCGATCTCCTCACGTTCGGCGAACGAGAGGTAGCGTCCTGATAGAGGTTTGACGTTCATGATAAATGTGTCGGGGTCATACCGTGCTCGTGCAGTTGGGAGACAATATTGTTCTCGCGCAATGAGCCAGATCTACGCTCACTGACCATGCTGATCTAGGGTCTCACCATTTGCATTCGTACTGCCCAGCAGCGACATGCCGCTCGTGCGGCCCCAGTTGCAGAGCCACGGTCATTGCCCCTTGAGCCGCATCTTTCGTCGCGCTCATTACTACTTATCAGATGGCACCGGAAGAGCCGTCCTCACGAAATCGGCCTACAGGCGCCGGACCGAAGGATATGACCTCGCTGCAGATCACTTCTGCTGGTCGCAAATAGCGTCCGCTTTCATGATCGATGTCCCCGGAATCCTCGCGCAATAAGCTCCGTGCCGCGCGTTCGCCTTCCTGCTCCGCTGCTTCTCAACCGACGGCAATTTCAACCGGGTTTGCCGCGACCGCGCCTCTCATCCGGACATCTCGGCTGTCAGCCTTAAGACCAATGTCAGGAAGCTGACGCGAGACACTCTTACGTGTTCTGCGAAATGCACGAATTCAGTTCGGCATGCGGTTTGCTTCATTCGGGAAATCATCACCCATCGTAGTGCGGTGATCTTCGGGACAGACCTGGCGAGCGCTACCGCGTGTCTGGTCTGCTCCGACGATTTGTCGTGCGGCGATACTTGAGGAGGCGAGTCGTGAACTGGGAAGTGCAGGACAAACTATGATGCGTTCGAGAACTATTTTTTGTGTTGCGACAACAATTGCGCTCGCCGCAAGCAGCGCAGCCAAGCCGGCTGACCTTGAGCTACAACTTAAACCGCCACAGGCGGTGTGGAACTGGTCTGGAGGCTACATTGGCGGGCACGCCGGCGGTGGATACGGCCGCACCTCCTTCAGCAATCCACACGGTCCATCAATCTTTGGCGGCATCGTCGATACCCCGGCTTTCCTTGCAGGTGGCCAGATCGGTTACAACTGGCAGAACAACAGTTGGGTGTTTGGCATCGAGCTGGATGCGAGCGGTGCTGTCTCCGAGGGCACCAACACATGCCTCGCCGCTTCCGGCTTGGTTGTGAGCGCAAATTGCAAGGCAGGTCCGAGCTTCTTTGCCACCGGGACCGGTCGCATCGGTTACGCCTTTGGCGCGCTCGGACACACGCTGGCCTATGTTAAGGCAGGCTTAGCCTGGCAAAACAATCGGGGCGATGTCGTCAACAACTTTGAAGGCCGCCTCATGCCACAGGAGAAAACCCATTTCGACTATGGTCGGGTCGGTGGCATCATCGGGCTGGGCGTTGAGCAAGCCCTAACGCCTGCATGGTCGGTGAACGTCGAATATGACTATCTGCATTTTGGTGGGCCGAGTATCGCGACGGGCTCGACAGTGCAGTTACCTCCGTTTGCGATTCTGCCGGCGGACACAACCAGCCTGACCAGCAACTATCATATCGGAAAGATTGGCCTGAACTACCACTTTGGTGCGGACCCAGAGGCCGCACAATGGCCCGACCCGCCGCTGTATGCGAAACCAGCCCGCAGCGTACCACCCGTTTCCTACGCGCCCGGCTGGTCCTTCGAAGGTGGCTCGCGGATCTGGCTGAGCCGGGGACGATTCCAGTGGGATCACAGCGCAATTCGGCATGGCCGGCTTGAAGACCCCAGCACATTGATATCGAGGCTTACTTATCATGGACTGGACGGCCGTTCCGGGGAGTTATTCGGCCGTGTTGACAGTCCCTGGGGAGTGTTCCTGAAGAGCAATCTGGGTATCGGGGGCTTCAACAAAGGGAAAATGAACAATGAAGATTGGCTGCCCCATGACGAACGGCCCTACCAAAACACCCTCGACGGTCAGTCAAACGGAAGGTTCGCATATTACACGGCCGATATCGGTTACGATTTCCTGCGAAGTACAAACTATAAAGTCGGTGCATTTGTGGGGTGGACCTCTTACGGCCAGAGCTCGGACAGGATCGGCTGCGTTGAGTTCGTTAATCCGCGGCATCGATGTTTGAAGCCGGGTGACAACAGGATCGTTGGCGCCGAGGATACGCAATGGAATGCGCCTCGAATCGGCCTGAGCGCTGAAACCATGCTGACCGAGCGTTGGCGCTTAAGTGCTGATATTGCTTACCTGCCATGGACCGATTTCAAAGGCCGTGACTATCATCTCTTGCGCGACGCCACTACCTTTACTGAACAGCGCGGCAATGGTGGCGGCGGAGTCCAGCTTGAAGGCGTACTGTCCTACTTCATCACCAGCAACCTCAGCGTCGGCGTTGGTGGCCGCTATTGGGCCATGTGGACCAAACAGGATGCCTCCTTGGGGTGCAGAAACGGCTGCATCAACCAGTCGCCCGGATCTGCGAAGTACAGCATGGAGCGCTGGGGTACGTTCTTCCAGGCCTCCTATAAGTTCGATTGAAAGGTCCGCCAAAGCCAAGCCCAAGATTGCTCTCGATCCAACCGAATCCGGCTCGTCAGGAACGACATCGGCGCCAGAACTGGCCCCGATGCCATTGGTCTGGCGCAACCACGCCCATCATCAAGCGTAAGAGTGGAAACCCGCGCTTGATCAACAGCATGAGCACGCGAGCGCAACAGCGCCTGGGCTCGCCCCAAAGACCATCCGCGTGCTGCAATACCTCACAGGCGAAGCGCAGTGACAGCTAACCAAATCTGATTACGACCTAATCTTGCGAGGATTGCGCGCACGCTTTCTCGTCGGAAAGACAATCATTCCGAGCCCATCAACAATCGCTGTCGATTTGATCGATGCTGCGTTAGAACGATAGCACTTTACCTGGGTTAAGTGCGGCGCGCGCTTCGCAGCCGGGGTGGCAGTCGAGGCAACTGCTGCCTCACGCCGTGCGCCGATTGGATCTACCGTTCCTGCGCCCCCACGGCCTGCGACAGCGTGGGAGAATAAGAATTTGTAGCATCCGTGACCGCTCGCGCAGCGACTTCGCTGGACGAGAAATCGATGGTTGATCACGGCCGCTCTTTTTGACCTGCGGCGGCCTTTTCGATCGCGGATAGGAATTGCCGCCCGTTTTGCTCACCAGCCAGGAACATCGCGAAATACAAAACCCGCCGAATAGATATTCAGATCCGGCGCGTGTACTGCCAACGCTTCATGCGATCGGCCCACGGCGATTTCACCTGCCCGCGCGCCTCATCAAACCAATCCAATTTTGGATACACAGGCCCTCGAAGGCTCACGGCATCAGCGTAGCAGAAATACCCCTGCAGCCGCAGCGCAGCCAGCCAGCCAGTGGTCCATAACCAGACTAGCCCCCTTCTGCGAGCACCTTCATGAGCTACTTGCATCACGCCCGGAGGGGGTACCAGCCCGGCGGCGTGCACTTCCCCGCTTTTGATCACGACGGTACGTTTCGGACCGTTCGTGGCCCGCCGGCAGGAATATCTTGCCACGCCCACACTGCGACCGGGCTGCAACTCCTGTAACTCTGACGGCAGTGATCGGTGGACGCCCTCGCCAAGGCTCTCTAGCGGTTTGCGAGACAGCCCTGGCTCGAAGAGACGGTCGAAAGGCCGAACGCCCGGCGCGCCATGACAAGGCATCGCCGGACAGGTGCGAGAACACGCTTTGCAGAGAGGAATTTCCGGAGGCGAGCCGGATCAGCCAACCCGGAGATCCTCAGCTGACGTCTTACCCGAACGCCCTTCCTTGAGCTGATAACTTACCCGGGCCCCCTCTTCGAGGGTGGTGTAACCGGCCTTTTCGACGGCGCTGATGTGCACGAAGACATCGGGACTTCCGTCCTCAGGCCTGATGAACCCATAACCTTTGGTCGAGTTGAACCACTTCACAATACCCATTGCCACGGCGGCATCTCCATAGTGAACCGTTGTGATCTAGCGAAGAGTCTCTCGGCCATCAAGACGGTCGTAAGAGAAGTCCCGCGTCACTGCGCAGCTCACGTGCTCGTTTTCTATCGCGTGGTCTAGCTGCGGCCGCATCGTGCGAGCGACAATCCTGACGTCGACGACACTTCGCCTCAAACTTTTTTGTCAAAATGACGTTTTGATCTTCGCCCCACTCGTCGCGCGCCACCGGCTTACAGAAGAGTTGCTGAGCCTCGAAGAAGCCGCGCTCGTCCAGCCGGCGGATGGCTTTCATTCACGTTGAACAACAGAGCGGCCGTGAACTCCTTTGCGCAGCCAGGAGCAGATTATCAATCCGAACATGCCTGCATGAAGATACCTCACCCTTTTCTCAGGCACGAAGACGCTCGCATGGCTGCGCTTTGTCTATTCGTCTTCGAATGTAACCGCATGTCGGGTCCCGTCGAAAGAACAGGGTCGGCCGAGACAATCCCCAAGGAAGCGCATTTGGCAAGTTGTCCGCTCGTCCTGTTGTGTTTGGAGAACCGGCAAGCTCGCTCGGCAGCGGCGGAGCCTGTTCAAACCGGTAACTTGCGCATCTGACGAACTTCGTCGCGCGCCGGCGGCTCATCAGCCTCTGGCCTTGGCTTCGATGAATTCAGCGAAGCAACGTGAAGACGTTGAGACCAGTGGTCTCGATTTTGCCTGCTTCGATCAGCCCGTTGTCCAAACTTTACTCAGAACAAAGCCGCCTCGATGCATAGGTGTATTCAAGGGCCAGTCGACGCGCACATTCCATGAGATTGGCCGCGGCGCTGTGTCCCCCGTCGATGTTCTCGTAATAGAAATAAGGCTGGCCAAGCGCGGCGAGCTTCGCGGCAGCCTTGCGGGCGTGCCCTGGATGCACGCGATCGTCCTTGGTGGATGTAAGAATCAAAGGAGCCGGATAGGTCTTGCCCGCCAGCAGCTTCTGGTAGGGCGAGTAGCCGTCGATCCACGCACGCTGCTCGGCAATGGCGGGGTCACCGTACTCGCCGATCCAGGAGGCTCCCGCGCCCAGTTTGGTGTATCGAAGCATGTCAAACAGCGGCACCTGGATGATCGCCCCGTTGAAGAGCTCGGGACGTTGAGTGATTGCGGCGCCAACGAGCAGCCCGCCCTGGCTGCCGCCAATTACTCCTAGCCGGTTCGGACTTGTGATCTTCCGGCGGATCAGGTCCTCGGCAACGGCAATGAAATCATCCCACGTAGTCTGCTTCGTCGCCCCCTGGGCCGCTTGATGCCATTTTGGACCAAACTCACCGCCCCCGGGCAGGTTTGCCACGACATAGGCATTGCCTTGTTCAAGCCAGAGCCGCCCTACCGGCCCCAGATAAGAGGGCAGAAGCGAGGCCTGGAACCCGCCATAGCCATAAAGAAGGGTCGGAATGGCGCCGTCGAACGTTGCGTTCTTCGGCCGCACTAGAAAATAGGGAATTGACGTGCCATCACGCGAACTGGCTTCGAGCTGCTCCACGACATGGTTGGACGCATCGAAGGCAGAAGGTGTCGTCTTCCATTCCTCAAGGCTTTTGCTTTCGGCATCAAAATACCAGACTGACGTTAGTCTGAGATAGCTCGAAACGGTGAACATGGCCTGGTCCGCTTCATCGGAGGCGGCTGACAGGCTGACATTTGTATGTTCCGGTAGCGGGATCGGCGTCGCCGCCCAAACTCCCTGATCGTACTTATAAATCAACGCTTTGCTCTGAACGTTCTCAAGGATCGTGAGGATCAACAAATTCTTTGTGGCGCTTAACCCGCTCAGGGCCTGGCGGGGCCCAGGTTGAAAGACAAGCGAGGCTTTGGCGCGCAGCGGATCCTGTTTCCATTCGGCCAAGTCATACGAAATCAGCGATCCGGCGGCGAAGCTGATATCGCCGTGCCGGCTCCATTCTTCATCAAGCTTCACAAGCAGGCGACCAGCCACCAGTCCCCTCATCGCGGCCTTCTTCGGCAAATTGAGCTTGACGGGTCCATCGGAGCGGAAGACCACATACTCGTACTCGAAAGAGCTGATCAAGCGCTTCGCGCCGGTTGCATGAATATGACCCTCCCTATCACGAAGCACGAAGGGGCGCGTCTGAACGTCGGTGGGCTCGCCACGAAAGATCTCGCGAGCCTCACTGAGCGGCTGAGCGCGTTTGAGCTCCTTCACCACAAAGGGGTAGCCGGCTTGCGTCAAGGTCCCCTCGCCCCAGTCCCGTGCAACAAGGAGCGTATCACGATCGATCCAGCTGACGTGCTGCTTGCCCTCTGGAAGATAAAAGCCGTCGGGCACGAAGGTCTTAGCGTGGCTGTCGAACTCTCGTATGGACGCGGCATCCTTGCCGCCATCGGAAAGAAAAAGCAGGCAGAGGCTTCTTCAGGCGGAAGGTAGCAGCGCCCTTGAAAGACCCAATTCCTGTTCTCGGCGATAGCCAGTGCGTCGATGTCGAGGATGGTCTCCCATCGCGGTTCCTGGCTGCGATAGCTCTCAAGCGTGGTGCGCCGCCAGATGCCGCGCACCTGATGTTCATCTCGCCAGAAATTATCCAGTCCGTGCCGTCCCAACGAAACTACGCGATCCGGTCCTTGGCCTGCAGGATGCTGAGCGCCTGTTCGTAGAAGCACCGATAGCGGGGGTCTGACTGGAGCACGCCGAGCGTCTTCTCGTTCTCGGCGCGAGCCCAAGCCAATGCGCCTTGTCCTTCGATTTCCTCCAGCCAGAGGAATGGATCATTGATGGCGGCGCCAGCCGTTTGCTCCTGTGAAAGCGCCGTGGAAGTGGCGCGGTCAGTCGAAGGCCGCGCGGCGGAGCGGGGCGACGTGTTCATGGGCTGTCTCCTGAAGAGGTCGAAGGGCTGCGCCTGGCACGTCAAAGCAGAAGCGGCGCCAAGCACCCAACGCATGGCACAGCGCTTGCGCTTCTCGCCGGACCACTCATTGCAAACGGCGTGCCGGCTAAAGGGTCGCAAATTTCAGCCGTTCGGGCCTACACGACCATGTCCGGGTGCCGACATTGGTTGCCAAGCAGACAACACAGCATGTCGGCGGACGGCCTGTGAGACAGCAGCTGCATTTTCGATCTTCAGTGGCAAGCCCGGGACGCAGCGATGCTGCTTACCTCCGCATCTGAGGTCCTCCTGGCTGGCGTCATCGGGCAGACTTGTCGATGGGCACCAGGCTAAAGACCAGCGCATTTATGAGCAGCCGGATCGACATCATGTGAGGGTGGTTTGCATGGCAAGCTCTGACCCGTTAGCTGGAAGCATTGCCGAGTTGAAGGAGCTTTTTGCTTGCGAAACACACGCGGGCGCGTCGATAACTCGGTTCGTTGAGGATTTCCGAGAGGATTGCGCTCGAGACGAGGAAAGTAAAAATGCCCAACAAACGGCCTATCTCGCAACACGTCCTGGGATTGAGCCAACAATCAACAAAGGTACAAGCACCAGATCAGGCTCTTCTGCGCAACAAATGGCGAAATGAAGCTGGCATCAGCAGCAATTGAGGAGCGACCTCCAGCTTAAACGATCCTGATCCACCCGGTTTGGACCGACACAGGAGCCGTGGTCTCATCGGCGCCCTATTGCGCAAAAGCAATCAAGGATGAGATTTTCGATCGAGAATGCGCGCTGCTGCCGGATCATCCGAGCCGGCCCGAGGCGAGTGCAAGCCTCACTGCGAACTGTACCGTACGGGTGCTGTTGCGGCCCCAGAGGCAAGCGCCGCTTTCCGGAGAGCGATCAACTGGCAGCAGCGCACCGACTGCCGCCGCCACCACTCGCAGCAGCGTCGTTTACAGATAGCAACATGAATTCACTCCCATTCTGGTCATGGACCACTCGCATGCTGTCTTGACGCAGCTCGTTAATTCCCTGAGATCTTGCTGGTCTGTGTCGCCCGCAGGAACCGCGTCAGCACAAAGACTTGGATTGCTCCTCTGTTCTGCTACAGAAGCCTGTCATCCGCCGCGCTATGCTTTCGTCCGGTCACACCGAGCTCCTGTCAGCGACCACCATCCCGTGAAGCTGTGGCCGCCGGCGGATCCCAGAGTCTGTCCTGTGTATGCTTCAGTGGGGCCGCTAAAGCCTCAAAGGCCGCCTCCACGTCTGCATAGGCAGCCTCCCTCAAAGTGGCATCCGCCGGGTCGATCTCGTTATAGGCGGTGAAGGCCTTGTTATAGTTCTGGTACAGCGGCATTTGAGCCTCGTTGCTCCAGCCGAAGCCGGGAAGGAGGATCTGATCAGCCGGAACCGTGATGCGGCTTTTGTCCAGCTCCCGAAGGTAGTCCGCCGACCAGTCGTGAATGGTGTAAGATTCAATCTTGTCCATCATCGACCGCCAGCGCTTGACACGCTCCTCAAGCGGCATGTTAGCCGCTTTGGAAATAGCGGCTGCGATCTCTTCGGGGTGGTTTGGATCCACCAGCAGCGCTTCGTCGTCCTTGAAGTCTTCAGCCGCACCTGCAAACTTCGATAAGACCAGAACGCCAGGATTGTTCGGGTCTTGTGCAGCAACATATTCTTTCGCTACCAGATTCATCCCGTCCCGCAGCGGCGTGACCACACCGACATGTGCCGCGCGGTAAAGACGCGCCAGCGCAGCCTGGCTGAACGAGTCATTCGTGTAGCGGATTGGCCTCCAGTCGTCTGTGCCATGTTCGGCATTGACGTGGTTGATCGCATTCTCCACGTCCTCCTTGTACTTCCGATACTGATCGACGTCGGCGCGTGAGGCCGGCGCGATCTGCAACAGCGAGATGCTGCCTGGCTCGGCTGCTAAAAGGTGGTTGAATGCCTCGACCCGCTTGTCGATACCTTTCGTGTAGTCGAGCCGGTCTACGCCGATAGCAAACTTTGCGCCCTCGAAGTTTTGCAATAGTGACGAGACTTTTTCTTGCTCGGCGGGCGAAAGGTCGCCCGCAAGATACTCTGCGAACTGCTTGGGATCGATACCGATTTGGAATCTTTGAAGTCGCGTCTGGCCGCGCTGCGTGGTCACGACACCATCCTTGCTCTCCAGCCCGAAATAGGTCCGCAGGCAGGCCAGGAAATTGTTCAAATCCCCGTTCGTCTGAAAGCCGAGCAGATCGTACTCCAGCATCGACTTCATCAGTTCGCGATGGTTGGGTACGCGCTCTACCATGTCGGGCGCCGGCCATGGCGTATGCAGGAAAAAGCCGGTCGGCCGCTCAATGCCGAGGCTATGCAGATTGGCCCCGAGCAGAAGAAAATGATAATCATGCACCCAGAACGCGTCCCTATCCCGCAAGTCGAATGCCGCACGCGCCATAAACTCGTTGATCTTTCGATAGCTGTCGTAATCGGAGTCCGAGCTGTCATAATCGGCTGTGGAGACTGACATTTGGTCGGGCAGAGAGTGCAATGCTGGCCATAGCGTAGAATTCGAGAAACCTCTATAATAGCCACCGTAGTGCGCTTGTGGCAGATCGAGCCTCGCCACATTGCCTGTACCGGTCTTCACGAGCGGCAGGGGCTGCGCGGTCCCATCGCCGCGCTTCTCCGATGAGCCCATCCAGACCGCGCCGGAACGTTCAACAACCGGTTCGAGGCCCGCCGCAAGCCCGCCGGTCTGGGGTTTATTGGGGTCGAACGGCGCAACGCGGTTCGAAATGACGACCAGCTTCATGTCGGGCTTCCGGTTGACCGCATCGAGCCCGTTCCCCAGCTCGCCGGGGACAACAGCATCGGAAGGACCTGCACCTCCTTGTTGCTCTTGCTCCAACGGTATTTCGTCCAGGTTCTGGTCAAAGGCCGCCTGGCCCCTGGTCTCATCTTGTTGGGCAGCGCCTGATGTACTGCCGGAGTTTAACGTTGCTGTATCGAGGCTGTCATGGATTCGAAACATCTCGTGACTCCCTTTGACAATATTTGCGTTCGATGCAGTCGCAGATCAGCCCCTAGATATCTCCACTAGCCAGGATCGCAGGTCTACCTTTCCGGAATCTGACCAGTCGAGCAAAATGGTCGGATTGCTGCATCCATCCGGGACTTTGAGGCGGTCGTGACGGATGAGGCGACGAGATGTCGAATTAAGGAAAGACGACGTTTGGCTTCATCGGCTTTGATGAGTGCACGTCAGCGTTGCCGTCGTAGGCGGCGACGCACGATGGCCTTAGACGCTAGGAAGACTCGGGCGCTGTGACGGGGTGACCCTCCTGATCGGCACCATTTGAATGGCCTCAGCGCGACATCGAAGAGTCTATGGTGTCGTCAATCCTCCCGATGCCGCAGATTTGCTCGCCTACATCCGCCGGCCGCTCCGGCACGACACAGACGGGCATCATAGGGCTCCTGGCGTGGTCCGCCCGTGAGACGCATCATCGCGCCTCCGAATACGAGCTAGAAACCCGCAGAGAAGTTTTTTTCAAGCTACTGCGGCCGACTACCTTGGCTCTATTAGCTCGTGCGTCTGCGGTGATACCATCCGCCTCCATGACATGCCCCTGTTTATACCCTGAGGAGGATGCCTCCGATGTGTTCGGCTTGATGCTCTGCCGGCGGCACAAACAATGGGGGCAGCTCCCCCACTATGCGAGCACGAGATTGCAGCCCGAATGTTTGACCAGGGTCGCAGGGGCTTGCGTCGTCAATGGCCCGTACGTGTCGCCCCCACCGCGCCGAGAAGGCATAAGAGCTGAACATTGGGCCTTGAATTGTAGTCGCGTTGCGCGCAGAATTCTCCTCAACGTTCTCCGATACTGCCACGTTTCCAAATCATCGATGACGCCCTGTGGCCGTAGTCCAACTCAGCCACTTCGACATCGGAGTCCGTCCGCCTTTGCGGAGACACCCATATCGCGCCGTCCGCCGCAAACATATCAGCTTATCTCGTATCCGCCACATCATCTGAAGAACGCAACAGGCGCACTGGGGGTCCGCGAAAGGTCGTTGATTAAGCTAGCTGCGCTTCGTGAGGATCGCCCGCACTTGGTCGAGCGCACAGAGCGCTAGAGTATGTGCAACGTCTACCAAAGCACGATTTTGGAAATGGGTTCACGGACTATCATTGCCGTCTTCGTGTCAGGCCCAGGCCCTCTACGCCGCCTTTGCCATGACCACGACTTCAGCACTTAAGCCGCAACGATCGCCTCTCTTCAATTTGCAACACGCATACGTCCGCCGCGCCGCAGCAAGGGGGGAGGACCGATCACAACATTAACATAGGCAGTCGACCGACCGTCGAGCTTTTCAAGACCGTTATGCGCCCGTGATCTAACATCGCCTAGTGGCCCACGGTGCCCCGGGATCGGAAACGAAAATAGAAGCACACCTGTTATGAGTAACAGCGCCTGCCGCTCTACAGCTCCGGGTTCGCCTCGCCCTCGCCGCCGGAGCAACCCACACTCGCCCGCCAGATCTGCACCCGGCAGCAGAACCGCGGCCGTTACTCTAAAAGGCCGAGTCGTCGTGCCTTGACGACGCATTGAGTCCGGCTGGACGTTTCCAGCTTTCGCATCGCGTTCTTGAGATGAAAGTTGACGGTGTTCTCGCTCACTTTCAGGATGACTCCGATGGCCCAGGATGACTTCCCCTCCTCGACCCATCGCAAACACTGTCGTTCCCGTTCCGACAGCGCCACCTCTTGCACATCCGACATGAACTTCTCCTGCAGTCGAGAGAACAGGAGAGGAATCAGCAAATGCCATGCCACTCAGTGGCGCCAGCAAACATCGGCGAGGCAGGACAAATTCTTCGGATATTGCCGCGAAAATCGCGCGAGGCTGCCGTCCCACTGCAGCTCTGTCGAGGGGCGTACGACATATGTCGTACACCCGACAGCAGCACTACGAGAATCGTGGCTGTTGATATTTGCGTCCAAATCTATGTGAGCCGGATATAAGCCTTCACGAAGCATTCTTCCCGCCAAAGAGTGGGAGATTCTCCCTCGGGCGTCGTAGCACCAGGCTCGCGGAAGGAGGTTATTCATTTGCATCCAAAAATCTTCCGTCCAACCTTTAGGCACGTTAAAATAACCCATAGCGAAGCTTTGCGCCCGGTGCCATTCCCACAGCGATCATGCAAGTCTGCGCGTTTTAATAAACTACCAACGCTGGTCATTGATCGGCGTCACCTCAAAAAGATATGAACAGTGACGTTGGCGCCAATCGAGGACCGGCTTCAAGGATTTAGGCATGCAGTTTCAACCACAGGCCGTTCGGCCTACCACAGGTCGCCAAACCTCAGCGCCGTCTCCTGTCGAGATGCTTCGCGCCCAAGTCTGCTCGAATGATGATCTGTCGTTCCTGATGGAGGCCCATGACGGCCTGTCCGCCACAATCGCCGAGCGCGCAGGATTCAAAGGGCTCTGGGCGTCTGGTTTGTCGAAGCTCGCTCGGCTATCGCGATGCCAATGAAGTTTCATGGACACAGCTGGTCCAGAGCGTCGAACGGATCGTGGACTCGAGCGAGCTGCCTGTGCTCGTTGATGGTGACGGGGGCTTCGGCAATTTCAACAATGCTCGCCTCCTCGCACGCAAACTTCATCAGTCTGGCGCGGCGGGCATCTCGCTTCAGGACAGCTGCTTTCCGAAGCTGCACTCACTGATTGGCGAGCGGCATCCGCTCGCCAATATCGATGAATTTTCCGGTCGCCTGCGGGCCGTGAATGTCATTCGGCCTGCAATATTGACCCCCTAAGCCGGGGGATCGGCGTCCAAAATTGACCCCCTACAGGTTGGTCTGTTGCGCTGCCTGCTTCGTAACAAAGCAGGTGGTGGAGGATGCTGGTCGTGGAGACGATTGCGCGGATTCGGCGCGAGCACTTCATCAAGGGCAAGACGATCAAGGAGATCGCCCGTGACCTGAAGGTGTCACGGAACACGGTCCGCAAGGTTCTAAGGTCGGGAGAGACCTCCTTCGAGTATGAGCGGCAGGTGCAGCCGCGGCCAAAGCTGGGACGATGGGCAGTAGAGCTTGACGGATTGCTGGCGGCGAACGCGGCCAAA
>NZ_FOUS01000034.1 GCF_900114915.1 Bradyrhizobium sp. Rc3b | reverse complement strand
ACGAGATTGTTCCAAATGCGCTCAGCATAATTGCCCGGCTTGTCGGTGGCCCCGACCAGCACAATGTTGCGAGGGTGCAGCATCGCATGAATGCCTTTGATGACGGGATTTGCATCATGCGCTGGCACCCAGCTGTTCGCTGACAACGCGGTGGTCAAAACACTATCGTTCATGGTCAATGCTCATTCCCTATTCGCGCGCACATCGATACACTTGGCCTTGGCGGTTACGATGTCGACACGCGCTCACTGCTATCTTGATCGACTGCTTTCATTGAGGAAAGCTATCGAGTGGGTATACTGGAATTTCGACTTGGAATGGCTGGCACGTCCATCGGATCCGCGACTATCCAATTCAACGCTTTGTTCTGCTGACGATGCGGTCCTGCCCCCTGAACCACCCCGCGTAGACAATGCAATTGCGCGCGCATCGACAATGGATGGACGTAAAGCACGATGCCGCTTCTTTCTGTCTAACGAACACGTAAACGCACGAAAGTCAGCGCGAGGAACCAACGATCATTCTCGCAATAGGATTGCGACCGCATTATTCGAAGCAAGCCGCACCAAACAGCACGACCACAAGAACTCGGTCGTCGGATGAATGGCCTGAAGCAATTTTAACACCTCGATTGCTGACTCCAACTGGCACGAGTCCTCAGTTGCGTTGCAGCTCTTATTCCGTCGCATTCTTAGTGAGCTCGGTAGCCGAAGTTCTTCAATGTAGAGGATTGCCCAGCCGAAATTCTGCACATCGCTGGACAATCGCGCCGCTTTTCGTGCCACGGGAGACCCATGGAGCGAGAGCTCGCAAAATTTCTACGGCGGGCTTACCGTCGAGTTTTGCACTCCATCGCTTGACCAGAGGCCTGATCTAAATCTTTCCGAATCACTGCATGATTGTCGCAAACGACGGTCAATCGGTTCGGCGTTTCGCGCGCGTGCCGCGACAGCGCCGCGGGATTGTGGAGGCCATGGTTATGAACGGCTGACAATCGCGGCCGGATGACTCCGGCGGGACGCATCCGCGACCAAAGGCAGTGGGCGATCTCCTTCAAGAGATCGCACAGCAGGAACACGGCCGTTGCCGCCAAGCTCTGCGGAAAATTCATCCTTGGAACCACCATCGGTACTTGCGCTAGAGCAATAGTCGTATCCTCAAGTCGAGACTGAGGAACGGCTCTCTATCGGCAGGATCGACGGTTCTATGGCGAGTAGCGCCAGGACGCAGACAAGTTTCTTCTGATCGCAGCCTTGCCGCTCCAGAAGTGCCATCGCCTTGTTGGCGCGCTTGAGGCGCCGGTATTTCGCGCTTCGTCGGCCCGAAAGGGATCTCCTCGGCGGCGGTCGGGAAAATGAGCTGCTGGCCGGGACTCCGAAACAGAGAGCCGGCCTTTGCCGGAAGGTCTTCGCCACGCCGTACCGCATCGAGCCCACCACCCTCGACACGCCCTCGTGTTGCCGGGAGCAACCGCTCGGGAGGCGCGACCGTATTCTGTTGCCTGAACGAACAATCGTCACCATCGGGCCCTTCCGGCGCTCGGAGAGGCAAAGCTTTGGAAGTGGCAAGAACTGACGGTCCGCGCGCCGACGCTGCACTTCTTTGAAGATGATCACTTCGGCTCCCCCCAACGAGGACGAGGACGGCTTGCGGAAGGCGCTTCGCGTCGGAGAGCTTCAATCAAGCCGCTTCCTTCGCCCCACTCGCGCTACGGAGTTGGCTGAAGTATCACGTCGTCGATAAGCCTCGTCGAGCCGACATAGGCCGCCACGTACAGTGCCGCGGGGGCGGCACAGGGGACTGAGGACGGCTTGAGCGTGTCACCGTCGACGAGCTCAAGGTACTGCAGGCGATCGACCGTTTCCAAATGCGCCTTGGCAATTGCAATCAGCTTGTCCACGTTCCGCTCTCCCAAGCGGAAACTCCCCGCCGCGGCGAATAGCCCACGACTGATGGCGAGGGTCGCCCCCTGTCTTCGTCGCTGAGATACCGGTTGCGGCTGCTCATTGCGCGACGGTCCCTTCCCGAATGGTCGGCACAGTGACGATCTCGATCGGAAGATTGAGATCGATGGTCATCCGACGCACGACCGCGCACTGCTGAAAATCCTTTTGGCCAAAGAAGGCGGCGTCCGGCTGCGCCATATTGAACAGCTTGCACATGACCGTCGCGACCCCGCGAAAATGTTCCGGCCTGAAAGCTCCGCAGAGCGGCTCCGCGAGTTCGCTTGGTTCGACAAAGGTGTCGAATTGAAGCGGATAAACCTCCCGCACAGCGGGCGCGAAGACGATCGCAACACCCGCATCGCGGCACAATTTTCCATCCCGCTCGAAGTCGCGCGGATAAGTGCTGAGATCCTCGTTCGGCCCGAACTGAGTGGGATTGATGAATATACTAACCACGGTAATGTCGCACTGCGCCCGGCTGGCCTCGAGTTGGAAGCGGTTGCCTGGACTAGGCGATCGACTTTATCACGCGCTGTCCTCCGCGGAAGCGCAGCTGAACTTTCAACGCGCAATTCCATGGAGCCGAACGCGATTGGCTCATTGCCGGCACCGTGAGAACATGGCCCATGCCTGACCTTCGGAGGTGGCTGCCTTGAGAAAACTCCTTGCGCGAGCAGCTCTGAGGCACCTCTTGTTTGACCGTCATCTCCAACCTTTATTCGATGACAGAGGCTTGCGTTAGTTTGGGTGCGTGGGACTCGTGTCCACTGAATCAAGTCGACTTAGGCCGGAGAGAGTGGGTCATCCGCCCGATGCACAGCTTCATACGCACTGGCATTGATCCATGACATCGAGACCGCCCCTACCCGGAGCCAGCAGGAAGCGGCTGCCGTCAGGGCCACAAGTCCTAAAGGGACGATCTCATCTGCGCCGCTCTAAAAGAGAGGCGACAACGGAAAGAGGGGGAAATGGCTTCCCTCCCACCGTCGACAGCATTTGTAGTCGCAATATTCCTTTCGCGACGCAACATCTCGCACGTATCCCGAACCTAAGGAATGCGAACGCAGTTCAGGCTCCATCCCCGAGTGGGTCCTGTGGTTCACAAGTATAAATCTAATGCGCGGTTCTAAGCGCTCCGCCTGCGCGGCTGATCTTCGTACTCACGAGCATTCAAGGCCACTGGGAAGAGCGCTTGCGCGCCGCGATCCGTCGATAAACTAGGCAGCTCTCATCCAGCGAAGCCATTTCCGATCGGCGTCCCGACGGGCCATGAGACGATCAACGCACTTTTTCGAGCAAAGTGCGGTTCGCCAACAATAATACCTGATCAGTCCGAACTTTCCGCCACATATTGCGCAGCATTTTACTGAACCAACGCGTAAGTGGGAGCTCTTGCTCATTCGTCGCCTCCTGTCGGCATTTAGCGGGCTACCCCCTTCGCTAAAGGACCAATTTGACACCACATTCGGGCGTCTGGTTCCCGCCAACATTCGCTTCATGTTTGAGGACTACGGTGGCCAGTTTTATTGTGGCCGGCGTTTGACGAAGCGCACATCCGCGCGGCTTCGTGCCTCACTCCTGAGTTGTAACTAATTTTTGATCTCAATTAATGCAAATGGTGGCGCATCTTCGACTAAATTATGCATCGGATCTGCGCATATCGGTGGATTGCAGCACGCTGAGCCACGTAAACGCTGCCACCAGCGAAACGAGGTTCTTGCCTCCGTTCGCAAGCTCTCAGCCGGCGACATGGGCTCCTCGGATCGTTGCAGTACGACGTTGTCGATCAATCGAGTTGCGCCCAGGTAAGCGGCGGGCGCGGGGCGCGGCCAAGGCCGCAAAAAAAGAGTCTCAGCTGGCTTGAGGGTCTCGACATCGACAAGCTCAAGGTACTCCAGGTGGGGCGCAGCTCTTTCGGCTGTCTGCGTCGTCGCCACCGTGAGGCGCAGGGCCGATTGCTTTCGACGACATGATGGGAAGCTTCTTCCATATCCTAAAGACGGCAGTCGTCTGCCATTGCGGATACGAAATTGCTGCGCCGTGTCGTCATCACGGTGTCCGCAACTCATCAGCCGTGCGAAGTGTCCTCGTGCAGAGAACTGGGATGTGGTGAAGCTGAGGATAAGCAGCACAGGAGTGCATTCTTGAGACGAGTGATCCACCTATGCAACCGTCATAGTTCGGGAGAGATAATTGTCCTCTTTCGGGTAAGGGGAGCCGAGACAATAAAAGGTCCCCGGCGGGCATGCCGGGGACCTTCTTGGAGGTCAAGTTAGAAACATAGAGCCGCTTTTTCTCCTTTTGCTACTTTGACAGAAACTTACCAGTTGCGCTGGGCACGGAACATCACCTGCAGAGCGCCCTGGTCCTTCAGTTCGTACGCGCCGGCCGGCTTGGCGACGCCAGCCTGTACCGGCAAGGTCACCGTGCTTCCACTCGCATATTTCTGGTCGAGCATCGTGTAGGCCACTTCGGCCGTGAACGTCAGTTTCTTGACGGGCGACCAGCGCGTGGTGAATCCAACAACCGAGTAGTTAAAATCAGGGTTGCAACCAGCCACGCCGCTCGACAGCGCAAGACTCGCGACGAATGCACCGCAAATGTATCCCTTCGCCGTGCTGTTGTATCGCACAGCTCCCCAGCCACCGAAAATGACAGAGCTCCAATATGGGTTCCAATTGTGAGTGTATGCACCATTGAGACCATAGGTCGTGGTCAGCTGCTGGCCTGCACCTGCAACGAACACCGAGTCTGAAACACCGGCAAGGCCGACACTCTGATAGGCTCCGGCCACTCCCGTTCCGCCATATATCGCGTAGGTGAACGGCGTGTACTGCTGAAAGTTGAACACGCTTGCGCCGTTCGTGTAGACACCCTGAACGTTGATCGTGTCACCGGGACCGGTCGGGATGTTCTTGATTGACAATGCCAGCTGACCGGCCCAGCCCCACTTATCCCCCGGATGCCCAGTCGTTTCATCGGCTCCATAATAACCAGCATGATTGTCGTGCGCGGCGACCGATGCCTGGAAGAGGCCCCAAGCCTGATCGACACGCAGCATGGCTACGAGATCGGGAGCCGCCGAACCGCCGATATTACCAGCACCATACGCGCCTGTGGCGAGACCTGCAGCCGTCGCACCGCTAACGTTCCAGATATTTGTCGTACGGGTAACCTGGTCCTCCACCGAGAAGGAGGCTGTAACGCCTTGGCCGAAGTCGGCGGTATAGGCGAACTGGTTGACAGCCTCCCATCCCGCGCCGCCGGGCATGCCGTCGAAAGAGTTTCCGGGGTAGTTCGTCCACGGTGAGGCGAACTGCGACTGCGCTCTGCCAAACGTAAAACCTGCAAACTGCAAGAAGGCGTAGTACACGGAGAGCGACCCGCCAGCGACCGATCCGCTGCCGCTGCCGGCAGGATTATTTCCGGTATAGGCGGTCGCACCGTTGATCGCGGCGCTCCCGGCACCACCATATCCGCCCGCGGTCCAGGTGAAGGCTAGTTCTGCGTAGGTGCGAAGCACACCATACTCTGTCGCCGTTCGCGTATCGGTACTGAAGTCGAAACGCGATTGCGCCGTATAGTAATTACTAAGGCGATTATGCGCACCACCGAGGCCACTGGCGGCAGCACCCCAGATGCTGTTCGTGCCAAGCCCGACTGTAGCGCGCACATAACCACCGAGCTTGATGCAGGTATCGGTCCCGGGAATGTAATAGAAGCCAGCACCATACAGCGAGCAAATCTTCACATACTCGACCGCCTTAGCCTTTACAGGAAGGTCTGCAGCATGGACCCCAGAGCTGGCAAACATTGCCGCAGAACCGAGCACAAGACTCTTCGTCAGTTTCATGGATGAACCTCCAAGTTGGAAACGTAGTTTCCGTCCTTCAAAGATCCGCCGCTGCTAGCCTCACCTACTTGGCGGGTGCTTGACGGACGACGTCGAGGCGCCCCCTCTCCGTCAGCCAAAGGTCTAATTCGTCTAATCAATTGTCGCAATTAATTAATACCAACAATTGATAACTCGCTGTTCAATGTTGCAATCTGGCCACAGCACGCACCGCAAAGTGGGGGATGGCGCTACCTTGCCAAAAAAAGAACCTCCAGGGGGCATCCCGGAGGCTCTCCTTGGAGATTTACATGACCGTTGAAGAGTCCCCTCGAACGATCTGATGTTCACGTTGCCGAAATTAATTGCATATGTCAATTGATATTTTACATGATGCCTATGCCCGGCTCGGCCTTTCATGAGACAGAGAACCTGGATACCTGTCAGTGGGGAAGTCACGCAGGCGCCTCATCAGGGGTCTCCTGAGGTTTTGACGGAATAACCAATATGGCTGAAAAACCATCAATCGACCGGGCCGTTAGGGACTTCATCTGGAACGTTGTTGAGATCCATTCTCAACTTGAGGAAATACATAAGAGCTGGGCAGAGCTACTGGGCTTAACCGAGCCGCAATGGCTGATCCTCATGGCTATCGACGAACTCGACGAAGGTCGCGGCGTCTCGGGGATAGCGGTTGCAAGCAAACTCCGAGTTCATCCCGCGTTCGTTACCAACCAAACCAAAAAGCTAGAAACGATGGAATTTCTGACGCGCGAGCCATCGCCAGATGACGCAAGGTTCATTCAAATGTCCCTGACATCGAAAGCTCGTGCGGAAATCTCGAAACTCTCGACCAAGAGGGAAGCTCTCAACTCCACGTTATTAGAGGGGCTGGACGGGGCGTCACTAGACTATCTGAACAAGCGGCTAACCTCGATCGCGAAGAACAGTCGATTGGCATCCCAAAAGCTGAGCATTGGCGTGTTGTAGGTCTGAATGGATGAGCGCCGCATCAGCCTGAGCGCTCCCATCATTTGCGTCCACAGGAACCTGATGGCTGCAGACAGCGCCGACAAGGTTTTGAGTCTAGTAAGTACAGTCCTTGGACTTCTCTGGGTCGTGCATCGCTCCCGTCATTGAGCATCCATTTAGGCTTGCACGAACATCGATCTCGCGAACGATTTATAGGTCCACGGACACTCACGAATTAATGAGCTGACCGCTAGGAGATCGGGAGAGAAAGGTAGTGGCTAGGCGCCCTCTCCGACGACTCGTCGCAGGTTGAATTTTGTGAGAGCCTCTGCGCCAGCCATCTGAAGATGCAGTCATCCGAGCTAACAAAGTTATCAATCGCCTCGCCTTGGCATCCTCGAATGAGTTGCGGCATGAGCAAGTCTACGTCGATGCGCGCCGCCACGCAAACAGCCTGCAATTTGATAGCCTCAGAAACGCTGACGACACCGCGCCCACCGGCGACCACGAGTATTGGGCAATTTAATAGCCGAGCTAGCCGTGAGCGATATGCCGACAACATCTCGTTATCCGCGCCATCATCGGTGGACGTCATCCAACCAATAGATTTCAGCGAGCGCGTCCAATTCCAAATGCCACCATCACAAACTGCAGCGGCAACGCGGCGATCGTATGCGGCGAAACCAGTAGCCAAAGAGGCCGATAATCCGTCTCCGTAAACGCCAATCCGACTACTATCAACATCCGATCGAGCCGACAAATGATCCAAACAGTGAGACAATACGACTTCCGATTCACCACGCGCGCGATTTGCCACCTCAGCGTGGGAGATCACCAGGACAGACATGCTGTGGCCAACCATTACAGGCAAAAGCCTGCCCAGCAGGGTCGCTGCTTTTTCTTCTTCGCTGCTGACGCAAATGACTGCTGGCGCCGGAGGATTCGGAGCACCGGCGGCCAAATAGTAGCCGCCAATTTCCCCCAGATCGTCGCACGCAATCCGCACGCTCTCCACCTCCCGGCCGAAGGATACTCCGATTCTCCGAACGCCAGCCTCGACTTTGGCGGAAACGTCGGCGCTTCGTGGATCATCGTCACGCACTAGCCTCCTAGCGACCTCGAAAGCTGTCAGCGCACAAAGCCAAGCCTCGGTGGCCTCATCGAACTCTTTTTTGTTTATGTTGAGGTCAGCGAGGCGGCAATAGGCATCTCCGGTCCCGGTCCATGTCGCGACCCAGCCGCGGCGAACCATTTGGGCGCAGTCATCCTCCGGCGGTAGACTGTCTAGGAACGCCGAAGCGGTCCGTCGTGCGGACACGAGGTCGCCTCTGGCATGAGGCCAAGCACCAAAGTCCATCGATTTGCCCCTCGGTGAAGATCCTTATCCCTTCGCACAGCTTGAGCCCGTCATTCAGCTGCTCCCGCGGAGATTGACTTATTTTTAGAGAATTGCTTCTCAGGGTCGCATTGTCTTCATCTCCTTGTTAAGAATTTAACAAGAACTGAGCGCCGAAATATCCCAATGGAGGGGCGCTCAACTTAGAAAATCTGTGTCCGAAGACAGCTCTACGAGTTTTTTATGCGCATGGGGCCATCCGGCTTGGAGAAGCAAGAACATCGATACGAGCCCCTGCTAGCGCGCCCCAAGATGCCGATATATGTTTAAAGTCAATTTTGTGACGTCAGGATCGGCCGTTTAAGCAGTGATCTAGTAGGACGCCAGCAACTTTCGGCCTTACCGTCACCAACTAACGTACAAACAATTAGCCAGCCCCCAGGCAGAAACACGAGCATCAATGCTACAGGGCAAATCGTCTGATCGATCTCATGCCGTATGTTTTCCGACATCTTCGAAGGCAGCGTGCGGATCGAGGATGCGCTAACCAGCCGGAGACCTCTTGACGACTTCGTCGAAGAGTGAAGGAAAGGAAACAGGGCTCCCGCCGATGATGCCCGGCCGCACCAACGGCAGCGTCACTCTTGTGAAGGTTCGAAGTGGATTGGCCCGCATACTTTTTGCCGCCAGCTCCAAACGACGGTCGAAATTTGCCAGAGTCGCCGAGACGATCACGACGACATAGGCGGTACCACCGATGCTGTGCGTCAGGATAATGCAAGTCTTCCCGACCATTTTCCACGAGCCGCTGTTGCTCGCGCGTTGGCAGAACATCGTGGCCCAGCGCTACCGGCGAGATCACCGAGTTGGGCAGTGGAGAGCCAAATGAGCGCCACCGGTCCCGTGGAGACTCCCATACTGGTCTCGGCGCGCCACCTTGAGCGCCGGACAGATTCAAACCAAAAATTGCGAGCATAACCCGGTTAGTCCCAGGAGAATGAACGCCGAGCAGCGATGCCCGCGAGATCAAAGGAGGTGTCGACTCGAGCCGCGATAAAACTTGATAGCATGTCGTCGCCTAACCCGCCTAGCGCGGGTGGGGTTATATAGAAGCCAGGGCAAAGGACGAGGACCAGCAACGAGCCGCTGCGAACGCCTGGCAAGCTAAGCGGGAAAAACCCACGCCAGAATGCGGCGAAGCGGCGTGAACCCATGCTACGGGCCGCCGCGCAAGCGACTTGTCAATCTCCAGCATCACACTCACAAGCGGAGAACTATGACCGGAGGCATGGTATGGAACGTGCCGATGTAGACGGCCAACCGATTGTAGATGAGCGGTACGGGGCTAGAGATGACGCCGACATCGAGCAGGAGATTATTGATCAAGCCTCGACCGCCAAGGTACACGATACAGGCGAAGTGCGCACCAGAAAACTGGTGAGATAGGGAAATCACGACCTTCAAGATCCGCTAAGAATCCATTCGTTCCACCGCTCGCGGAGCCGATCGGAATTTGTCTTTCCGTCCCTTTCTGGCCATACCATTGCTCTTGATGACAAAACCGGTCGTTAAGTAGTCGGGACTATACGGTGTGAGGCAAGCTGTTGCCGGTGGCCGCGAGCCTCAAGGCCGGCGCGCTGCCGATTGGCTTAGCCCACCAGTGAAGCTGAAGCACGACGTGGCTGGGGAGTTTGCGCGCTTTCACATTCGAGGCAGCCCCTCAACCAGGTCACACTCGCTGCCCAGCGCGACCGATTTTTCATCGGATTTTCGTGTTAGCCGCCGCCGAGGAGCCGGCGATCCTTCATCCCAATAGCCGCGGCGCGCGCTGCTACAATTGAAAGACCTCCCATGCTCCCATCCGGCTCTCGATCAGCTCGACGTCCTCGGCCTTGTCGGCATGCCAAGGCCTTTGCCGAGATCGAAGCCTCGGGCAAGGCCGGGGCCATGAGCCACGCCGAGTGGCTTGAGCTTCTGCTCGACCGAGAGATCACCCATCGCTATGACCGAAAGCTGCTGCCGCGGCTGCGCTATGCCCGTCTGCGTCACCAGGCCGCCATTGAAGACGTCGACTACCTCGCCGCGCGTGGCCTCGTTCGCGGACTCTTCCAGAAGCGCCGAGGGCAACTGGATCGACGCCCGCACTGATCATCACCGGTCCAACGGGCGTTGGCAAAAGCTAGCTCGCCCCCGCCTTGGGCCACAAGGCCTGCCGCGATGACCGCTCCGTTCTCTATCAGCGACCGAACCTTTTCGGTGATCTTCAATTGGCCCGCGGCGATGGCCGCTATGGTCGGCTCTTCCGCGCCCTAGCCGGCGTCCAGCTGCTGATCCAGGACCATTGGGGACTTGAGCCGCTCACCGCCGAGGCGCGTCACGATCTGCTTGAGATTTTCGGAGAGCGCTGCGCTCGCCGCTCCGCCACCGTCAACAGCCAGTTGCCGGTCGAGAAATACGAGGTGATCGGCATCCCTTACGACGTCGTCGACGTCTCGTCCAAACGCTAAGCGCGTCGAGCTCGCCGGCGAGTCCTTGCGCCGCAAGCGCGCCCACAGATCAGCCGCGCCCAAGGCTGAGCCGTAAAGGCTGTGGCTATGAAGCTTGTCCTGGAAGACAAGCTTGGACAACGCTGCGCGTTGCCCACATACCCACAGCGCAGCACAATCAAAAAGATGAGATCAATAGGACGATTGACAAAGCCGGCTCAGCGCCAACATCCGATCGCCAGCGGCACCGGCCCAGGAGGCGATTCATGTCGGAATCGGGGGGCGAGATCATCTCGGTACGCAGGGGCGACTTCCTCGGAATCTGCATCGATGAGGGTGCGGCCTGATCTGGTCGGTGCTGACCACGCCCGCCAACATCAACGACACCACGCCGGCTCCGATCTGATCCACGGCGACGAAGCCGTGGTGTGGGCCGATGCAGCCTATGACAGCCATGCCAGGCGGCCCGGCTGAAAGCTGAAGGTAAAAAGCCTCGCATCGCCCACCGCCACAAGGCATCATCCGGAGCTCCCGCCCCGGATCAAGCGCTACAACCCTGACGACGGCTAGCGGTCGAGACCACCTTCACCACCCTCAAATCCGCATGCGATTGACCTGCATCCGTTATGTCGGTTTTGCCAACGAACAGATCCTGCTCGCCTCCATCGCCTTCAAATGACGAAATGGGTTGCCATCGCAGCCTGAACCGCCCGCAGAGTGCGACGATCACATTCGCCGCCAATTCCTGCAACCACAACCTTCTCCCCAGACCGTTTCAGCCCCAAAAACAAGCGGAACAGGTCCAAATAGCCGGTGGAAAGAGCATTTAATGCTTGTCGACACCGCATAAGCCGCGAGAGATCCGAGACGATCTGGGTGCTAGCCTCCCGGACGAAGCGGATGCGATAGTTCCAAATGCGCCTTGTCGAAACTGAGAGCGAAGAAGAGCAGTATCATCTGGAAGTGAGTTCAACGTTCGCTATTCCAATCGAGGCAACCAGCTCCGATGAAGGCTGAAGATCAGCTCAAGCCGCGGCATCCGGGAGCGCGTGCTCAGCGCTCGGCCTTGATCGCCACCACGTGACGTAGATGGCGGCTAACCAGAGCACTGGCAGAAGCACAAGCAGCGACGCCACTGCGGCGATCGTCGGGTCGATCTCGTGGCGGATATTCTCCCACATCTTCAGCGGCAGGGTACGGATCGATAGCCCGCTGACCAACGATGTTTTGACGACCTCATCGAAAGAATGGAGAAACGCGAACAGGGCCCCCCCCATGATCCCTGGCCGGATCAATGGCAGCGTCACCCTCTTGAAGGTCTGCAGAGGGCCTGCGCGCATGCTCATAGCTGCCTGCTCCAGCCGGCGATCGAAGCTCGCCAGGGTCGCCGAGACGATCACCACGACATAGGCAATAGCGCCAAGGCTGTGCGTCAGCGCGATGCCAGTCTTCGTACCGATCAGTCCGAAGCTAAGCAGACCGAGGTATGCCGATATGCCGACGACAATGCTCGGCAAGGTGATCGGCGCCAAGAGCAGCAAGGTGAGAATGCTGCGTAACTTTGGAGAGGTGCGGTTGAGGCCGTAGGCAGCGAGTGTGCCCACGATGGTCGAAAGTATCGTGACCGCAACGCCAATCTCGACACTCGTCAAGGCGGCACCGGTCCAAGAGGGATCGTCGAAGAAACTGCGGTACCACTTCAGCGAGATACCGGGCGGAGGGAATGTCAGGAACTCGCCGGCACTAAAGGACATGATGACAACCACGACGCTTGGAAGCAGCAGAAAGAGCATGACAGAAACCACGAACACGGCGCGGGCAATTGTCCGCCGACGGATGTTGCTCGCTTGGTACAGCTTGGCATTCCAGCGCTTCGCTCGATAGGAAGCCGCAAGCTCATTGGAGAAGCGTTTGATCGCGCTCAACAAACGCACCGGCTTCCACGAGGACTCCGGCATCGGCCGCACTGCGCGGCCCTGCGTACCGGCAAGATCAAGCCCGAAAATGGCGAGCATGACTGCGGCGATGCCCAGAAGGATGAAGGCCGATGTGGCGGTGCGCGCCATATTGAAGGAGGTCTCGACCTGCGCCGCGATGAAGGTCGACAGCATGGCATCGCGCAGCCCGCCGAGGGCGGCCGGCGTGATATAGAACCCGAGGCAGAGCACGAAGACCAGCAGCGATCCGCTGCGCACGCCCGGAAGGCTAAGTGGGAAGAACACTCGCCAGAAAGCGGCAGAGGGTTGCGCACCCATGCTGCGGGCCGCGGCCACCAGCGATCGGTCGATGCTCACCATGACGGTGACTAGGGGAAGAATCATCAGCGGTAGCATGATCTGCACCATCCCCACGTAGACGGCCATTCGGTTGTAGATGAGCGGCAATGGGCTCGAGATTAGGCCTAGTTCGAGCAGCACGTTGTTAACCATGCCGCGGTCACCCAGAATGACTATCCACGCGTACGTGCGAACTAGTAGGCTTGTCAGGTAGGGGATCACCACGAGCACGATGAGGGCGGTACGCAGGTTTTTCGGGGCCGACGCCATCAGATAGGCCGTGGGATAGCCGATAATGACACAAATGGCGGTGACCACCAGGCTCACCTCGATCGTCTGAAAAAGTACGCGAACGTTCGCTCCCTGGCGGAAAAACGCCTCATAATTGGCGAGTGAGAAAGCCGGTGCATCGAGACTGGTCAGGAAGAGCCGGATCATCGGTATGCCAAAGACGGCGAGCAAGATAGCGAAGGCGGGCACGGCGAGCCCGACCGGCTTTAGGCTGAGTTTCTGAGGTATGCTCATTGGTCTTGCTCTGGCAGCTCACGCACTGACGAACCGAACGTCGGACCGCAGCCATTCGAGCCGCACCTCGTCGCCGGCGCGGAAGACCGGCTGACCCGCGGCGACATGCTCGCGCACGACAAAGGGGGTGCTGCCGACACGAACATGGTATTTCCGTAGCGGGCCGGCATAGATCATATCGGCCACGGTACCGATAACCGACTGGCGCTGGTGCGAATCGGCGCGCTTCGGGCTTGCGGGAGGGGCGACACAAATTCGCTCCGGGCGAAGCATGGCCACGGTACCGGACGGCTGCACCATATCGCTCTCGATTTCGAACCCGGGGTTTTCGAGGATATTGGCCTCGCCCAAAAATTTCGCCACGAAGCGTGTCGCCGGCCTGTCGTAGAGCATCTCCGGCGCATCGATCTGTTCGATGCGTCCGTCGCGCATGACGACGATTCGATCCGAGAGCGTCAGGGCTTCGTCTTGATCGTGCGTGACGCAGACCGTGGTGATAGCGAATTCTTTGTGCAGCACCTTGAGTTCGACCTGCATCTGCTCGCGTAGGCTGCGATCGAGCGCGCCGAGCGGCTCGTCGAGGAGGAGGATCGGCGGATCAGCAATAAGAGCACGAGCAAGCGCCACACGCTGCTGTTGCCCACCACTCAATTGCGATGGCATGCGGTCGCCGAAGTCATTGAGGTGTACGCGCTCCAGGATGCGCTCAACCCGCTTTATCCGCTCAGCGGGCTTCATCCCGCGCATTTCAAGCGGAAATTCAAGATTGCGACGCACGGTGAGGTGCGGAAACAGCGCATAGCTCTGAAAGACGATACCTTGGTCGCGGCGATAGGAAGGCACGGCAGCAACGGACTTGCCACCAATCAGGATATCGCCCTTACTTGGAGCCACGAAGCCGGCAAGCAGCATAAGCGTTGTTGTCTTGCCCGAACCACTTGGACCGAGAATAGTAAGGAATTCGCCGCGACGAACGGCCAACGAGAGATCGTTAACCGCCGCGACCGCTCCGTAAAGCTTTGTGATATTGCGAAACTCAATCTGCACAGGCTCCTGAAATTCGACGATGTGCAAGTCGCACCTCGTGGGTCGGTCTACGGTATTCAACATCGCGCCCTTCATCGATATAAGCCGAGCGGCACGACGGCGTGCCAAGGCTCTCATGGCCCCAGATCTAGCGGAGTATCCACTCGTTCCAGCGCTCGCGAAGTCGCTCGGTGTTGGTCAGACCGTCTGCTCCGCGCTCACTGTACCACCCCATATTGATGGGGACGGCGCTTGCCAAGTACTCAGGATGGGTAGGAAGTTTGCGCGCCACCTTCTCCTCCAGGAGCTTGAAGGCGTTCCGATTGGCGGGACCTTCCGGGAAGAGCTGCGATAAGGCGGCTTGGCGCTCTGCACGCGTCGCGAATTCGATGAACTTCTGCGCCTTCTGCGCATTCGGGCTGCCCTTCGGGATCACCCAGTAGTCCCACTGCAGCTTGGACTGGTTTCGATTGAGCTCCATCGGCGCGCCCCGGGAAACCGCCAGACCGGCGCGTCCGCTATAGGATTGCACGAGGTCGGCCGCCTTGTCCTGCATGATTTGCTGGATCTCGGATCCAACAGTCCACCATTTCCGGATGTGCGGCTTGATCTTATCCAGGCTGGCGAAAATGTGGTCGATGTCCATTGGGTAGATCTTGTCCGGAGCCACGCCGTCCGCCAGCAGAGCTTCCTCCCAGGGGCCCTCCCCTCCATTTCGGCCGGATACCAGCGCACGAACGCCAGGAAACTTCTTGACGTCCCAGAAGTCCGCCCAGTTGGTGGGCCGGGGTTGGTTCGCGGGGAATTTCTCTGTGTTGTAGACCATTAGGTAAGAAAAAATCACCATGCCAACGCCGAATGGCTGCTTGGCGAAGTCGAAGAGTCCGTCGAGCTCCTCCTTCTTGTAGATCGAGTAATCGATTGGCTCGAGAAGGCCCTTCTCAGCAGCAACAAGGGCTGAGCCTTGACTCATCGGAAAGACATCGACGCTAACGCTATTCGTGGTCACCATCAGCTCAAGCTTCGCCAAAGTGAGCTGGTCGGTGAGCGCACTCACCTTGATCCCGGTCGCGGCTTGGAACGGTTTGGTATAGGCTTCGATGTTCGCCTTTCCCACATCACCACCGTTGACCATGACTCGCAGCTCGTCCGAGGATACCGCCAAAGCACGGCCTGTAATGGAATCCAGCGCCCCGATCACAAGTGCAGACGCCCCCCCTTGCGTGAGGCGTCTGCGATCCACCAACACACTCATTTTTCCCTCTCCATTTATTTCCGTGATCTTCGCCGGTCCGAAACCTTCAGCTTTTAGGCAAATATTACTGGTTCAAGGAAGCGGAATTCTCCAATATATGGCCTAAGAAGGCTTGTATTCCGCACAAAGGCGCAAAATGTGCGCACTAAAGCCTCGGCTGACAGGCTACGCGCCATCGTCTGGGATGCAGTGCCCGCTACCAAAGAAGCCGGGTGCGACCGCCGGCTAATTGGTGCATCCATGATCTGCTTAGTCACTAGGCCCGATAGAGCGTATGTGGTGTACGACTGAGGATCTCTGCACCACGTTCGGTCACTAGGACGGTCTCGCTGCAGCCAAACAGGTAATCGTCTTTCCCGAGGAGAATGACTGGCATGTGAAGAGTCATGCTGGTCTCAAGGATGTCGATTGCGCCGGGCTCCAGGCTGACGTTGCCACGTTCGTTCCAGGGGGCACCGGTTTGGTATCCAACCCGATGATTAAGGGCCTGTGGTTGCACGGATCGCTCAATCACTTTGCGCGCTGCGGCATCCACTTCTCCCGCCGTCACACCCGGCTTGATCGCGGCAACAGCAGCTTCAAGGACCT
>NZ_FOUS01000028.1 GCF_900114915.1 Bradyrhizobium sp. Rc3b | reverse complement strand
GCCCATCATGGATCGACCTCGTCGCGATTCGCGTCAACACAACGGAATCACGCTTGCCGGCTCGTCTCAACCGACTTTTGCAACAAAATCGGCCATAAGCGGACATGAGTTGCGCGAGCCTGGCCGCTTCACTTCAGCATCCGGACATCCGCCCTTGCGAGCACTAGTCCTTAAGCCCTTCTCATCAGCCTCAGCGAGGCCGCAAGGCGCAGACTGCGCTTGCCGGCGAGTGCGATGCCTTCGAGCTCACCGCTGTCCTCGTTGCAGGTCCCGGAGAAGCCGATCCCGACCTCATAGCCGCCGAACACGGGGTTCTCGCCTTTGGCCGGCGTGTGCTCCTGGTTGAGCATCTCTCCCTTCCAGCGGCCGTCTGCCGAAGAGTAAGAGCCGAGATAGTAGAAGAACGCATCGCCGCCGAGGATGCGGCCGTCGATCAGCAGCATGACGCCGGAGAGCCCAGCATCGACGCCGTCGAGCGCGCGCAGACCCATCCCGTAAAGCCCGTTGGCGATGCCGCCCTGCCCGATCGTGCCGCGTGGCGGCAGCGCCCCGTCATCGAGCCGCGTCAGGTTGGCCCAGAAACCGGCGCCCGGCATGGTGTCCGCGCCGCCCGTAAGACGGATCTGGTTGCCGTGCAGCCGGCCGCGTGCGCCGATCCTGGCGACGTCGGCGCCCATCAGCGGCTTGTAATGGGGATCCTCGTTATGCCGCTCGGTAATCACCTCGGCGACGATCTCGCCATCGCGCTCGACATAGGTGCCGAGATGCGCGAAGGCCGAATTGCCGCCCAGCATCTTGCCGTCATGCAGGCACATGATGCTGCGCCCGAACGCATCATTGACGCCGTATTCAACCTTGTAGAGTCCGTCCAGCAACGCAATGAACCCGCAAAATCGGAAAAGAATCGCGGGCTACCTAGCATTGCCGCCGCACCTCGGCCATCCGGCTTTTCCGCGCAGGGCCTTGCGGAACCTCCGCCGCCACGATGCCATCTTGCCCCTGATTTGCCCGACGGGTCAATCATTCATTTCGCTTAATCCGCAGGCGACGTTTTCGTTTGATCTGTTATTTCAAAGGCTTGGCTACTGTGCATGGGGTTGTTTTCGCGTTTTTTGCTTGCCGCGGGCTCATCAGGCGTCAGTGACGCTTGAAATACTGCACCTCGCGCTCGTGTTTCTCGGCGGCCGCACGGCTCCGGAAGGTCCCGAGGTTACGACGCTTGCCGGTCTTCGGATTCACCTTGCGTGAATAGAGGCGGTATTCGCCGGATGCCAGTTTGCGGATCATGATCGCGCTCCGTTGTGTCTTGAGATCAACGGCGTCCACGCGATTGAGGTTCCGTCGCGTGTGGCTCTGCTCAGAAGCACAGCGTGGTGACGAGCTTGCCCTGCTTGTCCTTGATCGCATAGGGGCAGCGCAGCCGCTCCAGCGCCTTCTTGGCGTCCTCGTCGCCGAGCGCTGTGGCGCGCTCGTAATAGGCCTTGGCGGCGTCCTTGTCCTTTGCGCCGCCGCGGCCGCCTTCCGCGAAGGCCCCCATTCGCTCCAGCGCGCCGGGATGGTTTTGCGCCGCCGCCTTCTCGAACAGCCCACGCGCCGCGACGTCGTCCTTCGCGCCGCCCGTGCCTTCGGAGAGCATCAGGCCGAGCTGGTACTGCGCCTCCGCATTGGTCTCGGCAGCCTTGCCGAGCAGCGCGCGCGCCTGCGCGGGATCGGCCGGCGCGGCGCCACCTGCGCCGCCGAGCGCAGCGAGGTTGCTGACGCCGCGGGGATTGCCTGATTGCGCCGCCTTCTCGAACAGTTTTCGCGCCTGCGCCTCGTCCTTGGCGATGCCGGAGCCGGTGCCATAGGCAACACCGAGCTCGACCATGGCGGCGCTTGATCCCTTGTCGGCGGCCTTGCGCCAGGCGGCGATCGCCTCCGCCGTCTGCCGGTTGGCGGCGTAGGCGCGGCCGAGCGCGAACATCGCACGGCGCGAGGACGGCGCGGCCTGCTTGCAGAACCTGATCGCCGTCGCGACGTCGGAGGCAGCGACCTCCGCGACGCCCCTCACGTCAGCCGGCTTGTCGGGGTCGCTGGGATCGGCCGCGACCCGGTCGCACAACACGAGATCGGCCGATTGCGCGCGCGCTGCCAAGGGCGCGGCGAGCACCAGGACGATGGCAAGGAGACAAGTCCGCATGGTCATCACGTTGCGTCCCCGCCCCGGCAAATTCAAGGCTCGAGTCCCGATTGGCGCAGGACGGGTACGACCTCGGGCGATGCCAGATAGCGCAGCAGCCGGTCCGCGGCGTCAGCATGCTTCGCCCCTGCCATGCGGCCGGCGGAGAACACCGCCGGTGTCTGCAGCTCGTGCGGGATCGGACCGACCACCTCGATGCCGCTAACCTGCTTCAGCTCGCTGATCTGCTGCACAGCGAGGTCGGCCTCGCCGCTGACGAGACGCTCTGCCGTAAACCCCTGCTCGACGATGGTGGCCTTGGCATTGATCTCGGCTGCGATCCCCATCCGCACGATCAGCTGGCCGAAGTAGACACCGCTCGCGCCCAGCCGCGAATAGGCGATGGACCGCGCTGCGAGCAGCGTCCTGCGCAGCGCCGCTTCGCTTCCGATATCGGGATGCGCCTGCCCTGCCCGCACGGCAATGCCGACATAGGAGCGCGCCAGGTCGGCCGCGCTCCCGGCGAGCACGCGGCCCTCCGCGATCACCTCGTCCAGCCCTTCGCGCGTGAGGATCACGAGATCGGCGGCCTCGCCGTCGCGCAGGCGCTTCAGCAAAGCGAGGGTCGGCGCGAAGTCGGCGTCGATACGGACGCCGGTTGCGGCCTCATACGCGGACGACAGGCTGCGCATCGCGCCCATCAGGCCGAGCGTCGAGAGCATGCGAAGGTTTTCCATGAGCGATTTCCGTCGCGATCAGGCGCGATGCATCAGCTTGAGCGCCGCGGTCAGGCGCAGGCTGCGCTTGCCGGCAAGCGCGGTCGCCTCCAGTACCGCCTCTTCCGCGTCGTAGCGGCCCGAGAAGCCGATACCGACCTCGTGGCCGCCGAAGATCGGGTCATCCTTGGCCGGCGTGTGCTCCTGGTTGAGAATCTGGCCCTTCCAGCGCCCGTTCGCGGCGGTGTAGCTGCCGAGATAGTAGAATGCCGCATCGCCGCCGAGGATGCGGCCCCGGTTCAGCAGCATCACGCCGGTAAGGCCGCCGTCGAGACCGTCGAGCATCCGCAGATGGATGGAGTAGAGACCGTCGGCGATGCCCCCTTCGCCGATGCCGCCGGCGATCGGCACCTCGTCTTCCGTGATCGGCGTCATCACCGATTGGAAGGGAATGCCGGGCAACTCCTTCAGTTCGCCCTTGAAGCGATAGAGATCGCCATCCGCCCAGCCCTTGGCGAGCAAGGTCGCATCATCGGTGCCCGCCATGGCGCGATAGTTCGGATCGGGGTTATGGCGGACGGTGCTGATCACGACGTCGACGCCGCTGTCGGTCTTCTCGTAGGTGCCGATATGGGCGAAGGCCGAATTGCCGCCGAGCATCTTGCCGTTGCCGGCATGCATCACGCTCCGGCCGACGGCGTCGCCGAGCTGAAATTTCACCTTGTAGAAGCCTTCAAACACCAGCCGTCCCCGGCCCTGCGCGCATCCTGCGGGCACTCTATCCCGCTTTGGGCCGACATGGACAGGCTTCACGCAACGCAACCCTGCTGCATCACGGGAATGGCTGTCATCAAGATGCTAAAAATCCGCCGGCGCCTTTCAGCTCCGGCGGATTGAAAGCCAACCCGGGCCAGCCCCCAGCCCGGGCCGGGAGGATCTTAGGCTGCGGCCTTCTTGTCGGCCGGCACGGAGGCGATCGTCTTCAGGATCTGCGAAGCGATCTGGTATGGGTCGCCTTGCGAATTCGGACGACGGTCTTCCAGATAGCCCTTGTAGCCGTTGTTGACGAAGGAGTGCGGCACGCGGATCGAAGCGCCGCGGTCGGCAACGCCGTAGCTGAACTTGTTCCACGGCGCGGTCTCGTGCTTGCCGGTCAGACGCTTGTCGTTGTCCGGGCCGTAGACGGCGATGTGGTCCATCAGGTTCTTGTCGAAGGCGGCCATCAGGGCCTCGAAATACTCCTTGCCGCCGACCGTGCGCATGTACTCGGTCGAGAAGTTGGCGTGCATGCCGGAGCCGTTCCAGTCGGTGTCGCCGAGCGGCTTGCAGTGGAATTCGATGTCGATGCCGTACTTTTCGGTGAGGCGCAGCATCAGATAGCGGGCCATCCACATCTGGTCAGCGGCGGTCTTGGAGCCCTTGCCGAAGATCTGGAATTCCCACTGGCCCTTGGCAACTTCCGCGTTGATGCCTTCATGGTTGATGCCGGCAGCGAGGCAAAGGTCGAGATGCTCTTCGACGATCTTGCGGGCGACGTCGCCGACGTTCGAGAAGCCGACGCCGGTGTAGTACGGGCCCTGCGGCGCCGGATAACCCGAGGTCGGGAAGCCGAGCGGACGGCCGTCCTTGTAGAAGAAGTATTCCTGCTCGAAGCCGAACCAGGCGCCGGCATCGTCGAGAATGGTGGCGCGCTTGTTGGAGGCGTGCGGGGTCTTGCCATCGGGCATCATGACTTCGCACATCACGAGCACGCCGTTGGTGCGCGCAGCGTCCGGGAAGACGGCGACCGGCTTCAGCACGCAATCGGAGCTGTGGCCTTCGGCCTGCTGGGTGGAGGAGCCATCGAAGCCCCAGAGCGGAAGCTGCTCGAGCGTCGGGAACGACGCGAATTCCTTGATCTGAGTTTTGCCGCGCAGGTTCGGAGTCGGCGTATATCCGTCGAGCCAGATGTACTCGAGCTTATACTTGGTCATTGAGCCTCTCTGTAGATGATGCGAAAGGTTGGGGGCCTGGCGGCCCCCGAACGTTTTGTACCCGGCCATCATCGGCCGGCCCCTTACAAGCATTTTACGTGCCAAAAGGCCGCAGCGCGGGAGGTTCTCCACCGCGCCTGCCCCCTGCCCGGTGTCCACGCGATGTCGAGGCGTCGTGCGTCATAGCGGCGCACCATTGCGTGTAGCTGCACCGCAAAAATCCCGCGAAAAACGCCCGATTCTGAAGCAGGCCGGCCCGCGCCGGAGGTTGCCGATGAAACGCGCATCAACGTCCAGCAATTTTCGCAAAGCTCCACGCCCCTCCCTAGCAACCTTTGGAATGGCCCAGCCGTTAGCCACCGACACCATGCCTTAGGGGATGCAGCAGGCCACATGCCTACAAATTGGGCGGAAACTGATTTCGTTTTCAGCACTTTGCAATTCGGGACGCGCGGCCGATATGGGGATTCCAGTAACCACAATCGAACGAGTCGGGCGCACCATGGAGGCCAAGGCGCTTCGACCAAGGAGAAATCGCAATGATGAACAATGGTCTGAGTCACGGATCGGCAACGATCTACCAATTCCCGGTCGGGGGCCGCGCGGCTCTCGCGGGACGCCGCTATGGCGAGACCCGCCTTCCTGCCGATCATGCTTCGCTTCCGGCGAATGTCTCGATCTGCAGCGACAGCTGGTACCACCAAGAGGCGGTCGACGACGCCAAGCCGAAATGGGATCGCTGATGCCTGTGGTTGGTTTGAAACCGCCGCGCTCTCGCAGGCGCCCGGCGGCAGCTCGAAAAGGGTCGAAACAGCGATGTTTCGGCCCTTTTTGATTCTCGGGTGAACCACGCCGTTCAGATCACCGCGCAGGCCGTCACCGGCCGCTTCAGATGCTTGACCGTGGTGGCCCCGGTCTTGCCGATGGTCAGCGTGATACCCGCCCCCGAATAGCGTTTCCCGGCGACCGACAGCCGCTTGGCGAGCGTGACCGGCTCGCCGTCGATCTGAAGAAAGGCCCGCTTGTCGGCGTCATAAAATGCAACGATGAACTGCGTACCATCGGCGCAGCGATAGGTCTGGAACGTCTGCGCTTCAGTCTGCCGCGCACTGGTCATTCCAGCTGCCAGCATGGCGGTCGTCAAAAGAATGGCCTTGTGCCGGCCCATGATCGCCCCCTGTAATAGCTTTCAAGGACGCCCCTCGTGCGTCCAATGGAACCATAACCGAAGCCGATCCCATGTCAGATTCCCCCGCCCGTCACCTCGCCTTGCAAGGCGCCAGCAATTTTCGCGATCTCGGCGGCTACCCGACCATCGATGGCCGCACCACGCGCTGGCGGCACATCTTCCGCTCCAACCATCTCGGCCAGCTCACCGCTGCCGATATCGAGATCGTCAGGGCGCTGGGAGTGCGAAGCGCTTTCGATTTCCGTGGGGTTGAGGAGCGCGCGGCCGGTGTCTGCGTCGTCAGCGAGATCACGGTGCATTCGCTGCCGATCGAGCCGAGCGTCGTGGCTGCGCTGCGGACTGAACTCGCGAGAGGCACGCTGACGGCACCGGTCGCGCTGGAGCTCATGCGCGAATCTTATCGCAACTACGTTCGCTACCACACGAACAGCTTTCGCAACCTGTTCGGCCATCTCCTCGAAGATCGCGCGCCGCTGGTGATTCACTGCACGGCGGGCAAGGACCGCACCGGCTTTGCCAGCGCGCTGATCCTGCATGCGCTCGGCGTACCCGATGAAATCATCGCCGAGGACTACCTGCTCACCAACCAGCATTACAAGCGCGATGCGACGGCCGCCTTCGACCTGCCGGAGGACGTACGCAATGCCATCGGGAGCGTCGAAGCCTCGTACCTTGCCGCTGCATTCGAAGCCATCGGCAGTGAATATGGCGATCTCGAAACCTATCTGCGCGACGCCCTCAAGCTTGGCACGGCGGAGCGAGCCGCGCTGCAGGCGCGCTATCTGCAAGCATAGACAGCCGTGCCCGGAGAACGATGATGCAAGACAAGGTCCTGATCGTGACAGGCGCACACGGCGCGCTCGGCAAGGTGGTTGCGGAGATCGCACGATCGCGCGGCGCGCGCGTGGCCGGCATCGATCACGCGCCATCGCAGATTCCCGCAAAGCCCGAGAGCATCGAGATCGGCGGCGTCGACCTCTCCGACGCGGCCCAGGCGAAGACGGCGGTTGACGCGGCGGCCAAGCATTTCGGCCGGCTCGATGCGCTGATCAACATCGCCGGCGGCTTCGCTTTCGAAACCGTGGGCGATGGCGACGTCAAGACCTGGCAGCGCATGTACGCGCTGAACGTCCTCACCGCGCTCAACACCTCGCGCGCGGCGCTGCCGCATCTCGCAGCGTCCAGGGCCGGCCGCATCGTCAATATCGGCGCCATGGGCGCGCTGCAGGCAGGCTCCGGCATGGGTCCCTATGCGGCCTCGAAAGCGGGTGTGCATCGGCTTACCGAGTCGCTGGCCAGCGAGTGGAAAGGCAAGGTCACGGTGAATGCCGTGCTGCCGTCGATCATCGACACTGCCGCCAACCGCGCCGATATGCCGAAGGCGGATTTCTCCAAATGGGTGACGCCGCGGGAACTCGCCGAGGTCATCCTCTTCCTGGCCGGCGACGCCGCAAGCGGCGTCACCGGCGCGCTGATCCCGGTCGGAGGACGGGTGTAAACGCGTTGCGTTCGGATCCTCCTGCGCGGGAGCTCTGATTCAATCGGACCCCAGAACGCTCTAGACTGCCCGCAACTGATTCTCCGACCGGACGTCCCCTTGGAAACTACGCTCTACCTGCCCGTCAAACGCTTCCTCGAAGAGCTCGGCTTCACCGTGAAAGGCGAGATCGGCGGCTGTGATCTCGTGGGCCTCAGCGCCGGCGATCCGCCCGTGGTGGTGATTGGCGAACTCAAGCTCGCCTTCAATCTCGAGCTGATCCTCCAGGCGGTCGACCGCGCGCCGGCCGGCGACGAGGTCTGGATCGCGGCCAAGATGTCGATCCGGGGCAAGGGGCGCGAGAGCGACGCGCGCTATCGCAATCTCTGCCGCCGTCTCGGCTTCGGCATGCTCGGCGTGACCGACCGCGGCCAGGTCGAGGTGCTGGTGAAGCCGCCGACCGCAGCGCCCCGCCGCGAGCCGAAAGTGCGGTCGCGCCTCGTTGCCGAACACCAGCGCCGCCAGGGCGATCCCGTGCTCGGCGGCAGCACGCGCGCCCCGATCATGACGGCCTATCGGCAGCAGGCTCTGGCCTGCGCCTCAGCGCTCGCCGACGGGCCGCGGCCCGTGCGCGAATTGCGCGAGCGCTGCCCTGACGCCGGCAAGATCTTGCTTAACAATGTGTATGGCTGGTTCGAACGGGCCGACCGGGGAATCTACGGGCTCACCGAGGCCGGGCATGCCGCCCTGAAGCGCTGGCCGCAACAACGGATCGAAATCGATGCCGGTGTCGCGTCACCGCCCTGACACCCCGACCGGTGCATAGCTGAGATGCCATACCAATTTCATATTGCAATGCAACATTTGGGGCACTAGGTATCCCGGCATCAAAACGAGGCCGTTATGAGCGCAGACTGGAATACCAAATATGGCACGCGGCGCGTGCGCCACGATCCGCCCACCCTGGACGAGGCGATCTTCGCCGCCATCGGCATTACCGACGATCATGAGCAGCAGGCCGAGATCGCCGCAGCCTTGATGGGGATGCCGCTCGATGTCGTGCAGGCCGAAGTGAAGAAGCAGGCGCGCACCAATAGCCGCATCACCGCCACCCGCGTGATCGCCGGCGAACAGGGCGCACAGCGCTCCGTGGTGGTCGAACGCCGCGTCGTCCGCCGTTTCGGCAACGACAAGCGCACCGGCACCTGAGCGTTCATTTCGCGCCCCAGAATACGAAAGCGGACCGGCCACGCCGGTCCGCTTTTTGATTCAGTCCGCTATTTGAGGTCAGGCGGCGCGATTGTCGTACATGCTGGAGATGATCTTCCAGCAGGTCGAGTTGAGGCTGAGCAAAGCGCGGCCAGCCCTGAACGGCGAGGCCGCGAGATCGGCAAGTTCGGCCTCAGGCGTCTTGGCGAGGTCGATAGTGCCAGTCGATTCGCCGTGGCGGAAAGCCAGATGCGCGCCGAACTTCCTGGCGAGCGCCCGCATGGCGTGATTCTCGGCGCCCGTGGTGATGCGCAGGCTCTTATAGCCTTTCCAGCGCGCTTCAGCGATCAGGCGGCTGAACAAGACCGTGCCGACGCCCTGGCGGCGCGCGGAGGCTTCCACACTGAAGGCAACTTCAGGCAGCGAACCATCTTCCGGCGGATGCAGCTCGGCAGCACCACGGACCACGCCGTCGACGATATAGGCGACGATCACGGTGCCGTCCTCGGCGCAGCGGGCGGCGTAACGCTCGATAAATGAGTCGTCGAGAAAGCCGTTGAAACGGTCGTGTCGGCTTCCGGCATCGAGTCTGAGCAGATGATCGCGCAGGAGCGGCAATTCTTCCTGCTGGCTCAAGGTCCGCACATAGCCCGGAACGGACGGCGCGCGAACGGTGTCTTCAAGTACCACGTCAAAACTCCTCTTGGTGTCCCTCGAGGAGGCGTTCGAATCCCTAGGCCCCCTATATTGTGCATCGCACCATTCTTTTCAAGGAGGGAACCTGCCTAACTTAGCGGCATCGGGAACAACTAATTCGTTAACAAAATCAAGGCGCCGTAGTCTTACAGAACCAGCTGAGTCTGGGTCACCACCGCCACTAGCTTGCCATCCTCGGTTTCCAGCCGCGTGGTCCAGACCTGGGTCTTTCGGCCCCGATGAACCGGGGTCGCCGTGGCAATCACCGTGGTTCCCTCCTTGGCCCCGCCGATGAAATTGGTCTTGCTCTCCAGCGTGGTCGTGCCCTTGGCGTCTTCAGGCAGATTGATCACGGTCGCGGCCGCACCGACGGAATCGGCCAGTGCCATCACCGCGCCGCCATGGATAGTGTGGTGCAGCGTGCAGAGATCGGGGCGGACCGTCATCCGCGCCACCACGCGGTCCTTCCCGGCCTCGACGAACTCGACGCCCTTGAGCTCGGCGAACGGCATCTTCATCGCTTTAAGTTTCTCGAGCGGCGTCATCAAAAGTCCTCCCAATCGATTGTTGTCCCAGCGTGAATTGCTTCGGGCGGCAAAGCAATGACGTCTGAGGTAATGGCCGCCGTGACATCGCCCCGCATTTGCGCATATGAAACGCCATGCGCCGCTTCCCGCCACGCCGCATCGTCTGCCTGACCGAAGAGACGGTCGAAACGCTCTACCTGCTTGGCGAGCAGGACCGCATCGTCGGCGTCTCCGGCTACGCGGTTCGTCCGCCACAGGTGCGGCGCGAGAAGCCACGGGTGTCAGCCTTTGTCTCCGCGGACATCCCGAAAATCCTGACGCTGGAACCGGACCTCGTGCTGGCCTTCTCCGATCTCCAAGCCGGCATCGTCGCCGATCTGGTCCGCGCAGGCATCGACGTCCACGTCTTCAACCAGCGCGACATCGCCGGGATTCTTGCGATGATCCGGACGCTCGGCGCGCTGGTCGGCGCGACGGAACGCGCGGCGGAACTTGCGCAAGGTCTTGAGCGGCGCTTGGCCGCGATTGCCGCGACACCCCGCCCCTCGCCGCGGCCGAGAGTTTATTTCGAGGAATGGGATGACCCGCTGATCTCCGGGATCGGCTGGGTGTCCGAGTTGATCGAGATCGCCGGTGGTGAGGATGTGTTTCCGGAGCTGCGCCATCGGCAGGCCGCGAAGGATCGCATCGTCTCGGCGGAGGCAGTACGCAAGACCGCGCCCGATGTCATTCTCGCATCATGGTGCGGCAAGAAGGTCGTGCCGGCCCGCATCAAGCAGCGTGAGGGTTGGAGTGAAATTCCGGCCGTCCGCGACAACCGCATCGTCGAGATCAAGTCGCCGATCATCCTCCAGCCTGGACCGGCCGCACTTACGGATGGGCTTGAAGCGATCGTGACGACGTTGTGGGGACAGGACTCGAAACTGCCTACCCCGTCATATTGAGGTGCGAGGTATGGGACGCAACGCGTCCCATGGGGAGCCTCGAAGGATGAACGGCCCCGATGGAGCCGGGCCGTCGCCCTTCGAGGCTCGCCCAGCGACGCTTCGCGCCGCCAGGCTCGCGCCTCAGGGTGACGGGGATTTTCACGTCACCGCATTCACCACCTGATATTCCGGCTGCCGCCAGATCTCGCCCGCGATCACCTCCTCGATGATCGCGGCCGCCCGGACGATCTCGCTCTCGCCAATGTACAGCGGCGTAATCCCGAACCGCATGATGTCAGGCGCGCGGAAGTCGCCGATGACGCCGCGGGCGATCAGGGCTTGCATCGCTGCGTAGCCGCCATCGAAGGCGAAGGAAACTTGCGAGCCGCGGCGCTCATGGGCGAGCGGGGTAACGAGCTTCAGAGACGGACATCGGCGCTCGACTTCGGCGATCAGCAAGTCACCGAGCGCCAACGAACGCGCACGGACCTCTGCCATTTCGACGCGGTCCCAGATGTCGAGCGAGGCCTCCAGCGCCGCCATTGCCAGCACCGGGGGTGTGCCGACGCGCATACGCTCGACGCCACCTGCGGCCGCATAGCCAAGCTCAAATGCGAACGGCTTTGCGTGGCCCATCCAACCCGACAGCGCGGCGCGCGCGCTGTCGGCATGGCGCGGGGCGACGTAGAGGAACGCTGGCGCGCCGGGGCCGGCGTTGAGATATTTGTAGGTGCACCCCGCCGCGAAATCGGCGCCGCAGCCGGCAAGATCGACCGGCAGCGCGCCGGCGGAATGCGCGAGATCCCAGACCGTGACGATGCCGAGCGCATGCGCCTTTGCGGTGAGCTTCGCCATGTCGTGACGCCGGCCGGTGCGGTAATCGACCTCTGTGATGTAGAGCACCGCGATCTCGTCCGAGAGTGCGGCGTCGATCTCCTCCGGCGCCACCAGACGCAATTGATGGCCGCGCCCGAGCGTGGCGATCAGACCTTCGGCCATGTAGAGGTCGGTCGGGAAATTGCCGGTGTCGGACAGGACGACCTTGCGGGACGCGTTCATGTCGAGCGCAGCAGCCAGCGCCTGATAGACCTTGAGTGACAACGTATCACCCACCATCACCGAGCCGGCTTCCGCGCCGATCAGTCGCGCGATGCGATCGCCGACGTGGCGCGGCTGGGCGTACCAGCCGGCGGTGTTCCAGGCCCGGATCAACTCATTGCCCCACTCGGTCGTGATGACGCGGTTGACGCGCTCGGCCACGCCCGCCGGCAGCGCGCCGAGCGAATTGCCGTCGAGATAGATCACGCCGTCAGGCAGATGGAACAGCGCTTTGGTGTCGTCATAGACGCGATATCTGGTCATAGACATTTCTTTGGGCATTTCTACAGAATGGTGCGGACGCGCCAGAGTTCGGGGAATAGTTCGACCTCCAGCATGCGCTTGAGATAGCTGACGCCCCCAGTGCCGCCGGTGCCGCGCTTGAAGCCGATGACGCGCTCGACCGTCGTCACGTGGTTGAAGCGCCAGCGGCGGAAGTAATCCTCGAAATCGACCAGCTTCTCAGCCAGCTCGTAGAGCATCCAATGCGTCTCCGGCGCCTCGTAGACGAC
Organism: Bradyrhizobium sp. Rc3b; assembly: GCF_900114915.1. Classification (GTDB taxonomy): domain Bacteria; phylum Pseudomonadota; class Alphaproteobacteria; order Rhizobiales; family Xanthobacteraceae; genus Bradyrhizobium. The sequence goes on along the minus strand of NZ_FOUS01000028.1, from coordinate 12,265 downwards.
GCGCCACGCCTGCAGCACGCCTTCGTTGAAGCTGTGGGTCTCGCGAACATCGCGCGCGAGCACCGCCGCCGGCATCTTCAGCCCGTTGCGGTCGGCGAGCCTGAGCACTTCGTCATAGAGGCTTGGGGTCGCAAGCTCGGCTTCCAGCAGTTTCGTCGTCTCCACGTCGTGCGCGTGCGGCTTGAGCATGGCGTGGTTGCGGTTGCCGAGCAGGAATTCGATCAGCCGGTATTGGCGCGACTGGAAACCGGAGGACTGTCCGAGCTGCGAGCGGAAGCGCGTATACTCGCTCGGCGTCATCGTGCGCAGAACGTCCCAGGCGTTGTTGAGCTGCTCGAAGATCCGCGACATCCGCGCCAGCATCTTCATGGCGGGCTGCACCTCGTCCCCAGCGATGGCACGGCGTGCGGCGCTCAGTTCGTGGATGGCCAGGCGCATCCACAGCTCCGTGGTCTGATGCTGGATGATGAACAGCATCTCGTCATGCGCTTCCGACAACGGATGCTGCGCGCCCAGGATCGCATCCAGCGCCAGGTAGTCGCCGTACGACATCCGCCGGGCGAAATCGGTCTCGGCGCCTTCTCTCGTGGGATCGTAATCGCTGGACGTCATGGACAGGCCCTTTCGATCGATCTTCCCCGGCTTTGCTCAGTCGAGCCCGATCAGGCGCGCGGTGATCGGCGATGACGGATCCTTCAGTCCGTCGATCACGGTAAAATGGTTCAGCCCGGGATCGACGACGAGCCGGGTCGGCACGTCGAAGCCGGTCCAGACATTGGCCATCAGATCGGACTGGCGGATGAATTCCGGCCGCTCGCTGCCGCCGACCCAGGCGGTGACGGGTGAATGCCCGCGTGGCAGATGCAGGGCCGCGCTTTCGAGCGTCGCCTCCTCCATCGTCATGCGCAGCGTCTCGTTCATCTTCGTCTTGAGCAGCGGACGCAAATCATGCAGGCCGCTGATCGAGAGCGTGCCGGCGATGCGGTTATAGACAACGGGCTCCAGCCGGCTGTCGTCGCACAGCATGCGCGTGACGAGATGGCCGCCAGCGGAGTGGCCGGCGAGCCGGATCGGCCCGGGGACGAGCGAGGCCGCCTTGGCGATCGCCTCAGCGATCTCGGTGGTGATGTCGCAGATCCGTGCGGCCGGCGTCAGCGTGTAGCTCGGCAACGCCACCGCCCAGCCATGGTGGCGCGCGCCTGCGGCGAGATCGGTCCAGGTCGATTTGTCGAAGCGCATCCAGTAGCCGCCGTGGACAAAGACGACGAGGCCCTTGCTGTCGCCGTCGGGCAGGATCAGGTCGAGGCGCTGACGCACGCCGGCCCCATAGGCGATGTCGGCGCGAAAGTCCTTCAGCCCGGCGCGGTAAGCCGCCGCCCGCTCCGCCCATTGTCCAGGCATCTTGTCCGAGCCGGGGATATGGGCCGAATTGGCGTAAGCATCATCCCAATCGCGCATTGTCGCTCCCAAGGACTCGTCCACAAACCGGACGCCAGTCTGCCACCGGGAGGCCCGGCAGCCTAGTCTTTCTTTTAAGCTTAAAGGATTTGGATCAGTGCGTGTTTCGGGCGGATCGCGCTCCAGCCGAGAGCCGTAGGGTGGGCAAAGCGGAGCGTGCCCACGATCTTTATCATGTCGGGGAAAACTGGTGGGCACGGCGCAAGGGCGCCTTTGCCCACCCTACGAAAGCAGCGATGGGGCGACGACTACCCCTTCTCCACCCCGCACCATTCCGCGATGAACAACGCCATCGCCTTGGTCGTCTTCTTCAGCGACTCCAGCTCGACATATTCGTTGAAGCCGTGCATCTCGCCGCCGCTGGCGCCAAAGCACAGGCTGGGGATGCCGTGATTGAGGCCATAAAATCGGGTGTCGGTGAGCGCGGTGAAGACCAGATCCTCAGGCGTGCCGCCGTAGACTTTGCCGAACGCCTTGCCGAACGCGGCTTCCGGTGCCGCCGCGTCGGTCAGCTCATAGCCCTCCGACAGGAAGCCCGACCATTCAATCTCCGGCGGATTGTTGGCGAGGAAGCGGTGGTTGCGCGCGGCAGCGGCGACGCAGGCCGTGATCTCCTTCTGGTGATCGGCAATCGACCAGCCCGGCAGCACCGCGATCCGGCAATCGACATCGCACCAGGCCGGCACGCTGGAGGCCCAATCACCACCCTTGATGATGCCGGGGTTGAAGTTGATGGGATGGTTCAGCGTCTTGAAGTGCCTGTCAGCCTTGGCCCGCTCGTTCCACTCGATCTCGAGCTTTTGCAGCGCCTGGATCAAATGATAGGCGGCCATGATCGCGTTCGCGCCGGAGCCGGCAAAGGCGACATGGGTCGGGTGCCCCTTCACCCGCAGGCGAAACCAGATCACGCCGACCTGCGAGCGCACCATCTTGCCGCCGGTCGGCTCCGGAATGAAGCAGGCGTCCGCGCGATAGCCGCGCTGCAGCGTCGACAGCGCACCAACGCCGGTGCTCTCCTCCTCGATCACCGACTGGAAATGGATCCGCGCCGTCGGCTTGAGACCGGCGGCCTTGATCGCATCGAGCGCATAGAGCGCACCGATGGTGCCCGACTTCATGTCGCAGGCTCCGCGGCCAAACATCTTGCCGTCCTTGATGACGGGCGAGAACGGCGGCGTGTCCCACAGTTCCAGGGGGCCGGCGGGCACCACGTCGCAGTGGCCCTGCAGGATCAGCGATTTGCCGCCATTCGTTTGCGGACGGTAGGTGCCCACCACCGAACGCGCCTTGGAGAAGTCATGCTCGATCGGACCGAAGCCGCGCAGATCCTTGAGGTCGTCGACATCGATGTGCCAGTCGTCGACCTCGTAGCCGCGCGCGCGCAGGAGGTCGCCGATCATGTCCTGGCACGGCCCCTCCGCCCCGCGGGTCGAAGGGATTGCGACAAAATCGCGTGTGGTGGCGAGCTGGGCCTCGAAGCCGGCATCGACGGCGTCAAGAATCCTCTGCTGCGTTTCGGCATTCATCAGGCAACTCCCGGCATTCCAATGGTTCCTAAGGAGCGCGCAAGCTAGCCGATTTCAGCCGTTCGGGTACTCCACAAAATAAGCATCCCGCAATGCATCTTCGAGCAGGCGGCCTTCCGAATAGCCATTCAGCGTCGCAGGCCGGCTGACGCCGTCGAGCAGGCGCGGGCATGGCTCCGGCGCGCCGAGCACGGTGCGCACCGGGATGCGCTCGGCATAGATCGGCAGCGCATAGTCCTCGTCGTCGTCAGCAACACCCTTGGCGCGGACCTTGGCCGAGGCTTCCTCGATCTCCATCGCGATGAAGGAGGTCGCCTTGATCTCCTGCGTGTTGCTGGCCCGCAGGCTCGCCGTGCGGTCCGGGAAGAAGCGGTCGACCATCGCGATCACCGCGCGCTCCTTCTCCTCGGGGTCGGTGACGAGATAGGCGGTGCCGAACGCCATCACCGCACGGTAATCGGCGGAGTGATTGAAGCCGCAGCGCGCGAGCACGAGGCTGTCGAGATGGGCGACCGTGAGACACACGCGCTCGCCTTTGGTCTGGCTGCGCAGCATCCGGCTCGCGCTCGATCCGTGCCAGTACAGCTTGGTGCCCTCGCGCCAGAAGAACGTCGGCGTGCAATAGGGCTGGCCGTCGATCACGTAGGAGACGTGGCACAGCATCGAGGAATCCAGGATGCGATGAACCGTGGCGTGGTCGTAGAAGCCGCGGTCGTGCCGGCGCTTCACCTGGTTGCGCACTGAGGTCGGATAGGAATTCGAGGTCTCGGTCTGGCTCACGGCCGCTCCTGCTCGGATTGGAAGAAATCTGGAAGCAGTTGTAGCGGCGCATTTGGTCTGCGATAGTTCCAATTCCATGCGAAATATTCCGACCAATTCTCTCCCCGCACCGGCCAAGCCTTCCTTGCCGACAAAGGCCGAACTGCCGCTCGACCTCACCGGACCGCATGTCACGCCAGGCGCCTCCGCCGCACACCGGCTCTACCAGGCGCTGTGCGAGATGATCGTCTCCGGCCTCGTCAAGCCCGGCGAGCCGCTGCCGCCGTCGCGCACGCTGGCCAAGCAGACCGGCTTTCGGCGCAACGCTGTCGTCATCGCCTATGAGCGCCTGATCACCGACGGCTTCGCCGAGGCGACCGTCGGCTCCGGAACGTTCGTCGCCGCGCGCATTCCTGCGCGCACGGCCGAGCCGAACAAGCCGAAGGTCATTGTCGAAACGCCGGGGCAAGGCGCGTTCGCGCTCGGCTGCACCCATATCGACGAGCGGGCGCTGCAGCGCTTCCGCGCCTTCGTCGGCCGCCGCATGCGCGCATTTGGGCCCGAGCACCTGCACTATGGCGATCCCCGCGGCAGCCGCGAGCTGCGCGCGGCAATCGCCGATCACCTGTTGTCGGCGCGAGGCCTGCGCTGCGACCCCGATCAGATCATGCTCACATCAGGCACGCTGCATGCGCTGCGCATCGTGCTGAGCGCGATCCTGAAGCCGAACGACCAGGTCTGGTGCGAGGACCCTGGTTACCCCGTCGCGCGAAAAACCATCGCGCATTGCGGCTATCGCGCCGTGCCGGTTCCGGTCGACGAGCACGGGATGCAGGTCGCCAAGGGACGCTCTGCCGGCCCCAACGCGCGCGCGGCCTATGTCACGCCGTCGCACCAGTTTCCGCTGGGCGTGCAGATGTCGATGCCGCGGCGGCTCGAGCTTCTTGACTGGGCCAAGCAGGCCGGCGCTTTCGTGCTGGAGGACGATTACGACAGCGAGTTTCGCTATGACGGCGCACCGCTGATGTCGCTCGCCGGCATCGATCGCCTCCAGCGCGTGATCTACCTCGGCACGTTCGCCAAGACGCTGTTTCCCGGCCTGCGCATCGGCTATTGCGCCCTGCCCGAACGTCTGATCGAGGACGTGACGGCTGCGCGCGCGGCGCTCGACCGATTCCCCGGCACGCTGATGGAAGGCGCGGTGGCCGACATGCTCAATTCGGGCGCCTTCGCCGCAAACCTCAAGCGCGTGCGAAAACTCTATCGCGACGCCCGCGATGCGCTGGCCGAAACGCTGGAAACCGCATCCGATGGCGCGCTGTTGGTACCGGTGCCATCGCAAGGCCTGCATCTCGTCGCCCGGTTCGATCCCTCGGTCGACCTGGCGGTGGCAGCGCGGGCCAAGCAGGCGGCCGGCGCGGAAGGCTGGCTATTGGCCGACACCTATTCGCGCGCGCCCCCTCTGCCCGGCTTCGTGCTGGGATTTTCCGGCCATGCGGTTCCACAGCTCGTCGCCTCCGCCGAACGGCTCGCGCGGAAATCGCGCGCCGCGCTGCGCACGAGGAACAGATCGGCCCGGCGGCCCTGACAAAGGTTCACTATCAGAATCGCGAGCCCGTCCTTACATTGCGGTATCAATGCCGGGATCTTTCACCATGCTTTTCCGCCGTGCAGCTTGCCTCTCGCTCCTGATCTCCGCCGCGCTCGTGACGACGGCGCACGCCGTCACGGTCGGACGCGAGCAGGACATTACCGATCTGAAGCTGGGCCAGCGCGTGCAGGTGGATGACGGAACCTGTCCCGCCGGACAGGTCAAGGAAGTCCGCGGAACAAAGATGACCGACAAGGGCGTCGCGCGCACCGCCGCCTGCGTGCCGCGCTACGGTCCGAAGACGAAATAGTTACTGCTTGGCCGGATCGAACATGCACTGCAAGGTCGGCTTGGCGATCTTGGTGAAGGTCGGGCCGATCTCACCCTGCTTGGACGCCGGCACCCAGTCGGTCTCGATGGTGGGCACGCCGGTCTCGCTGATGCCGCGCAACAGCGCTTCGCGCAGATCGCGGTCCTCGACGGCGGCTGCGGCATGATCGTGCAGGCAGCCGCAGACTTCCTCGGGATGTTCCCACCGGCCGAGCATCCGCGGCGCACATTGGCGCACGAACTCAGTGCGGGGATCCGGTAACCTTGATGGCGCACGCACCTGCGCCTGGGCGGCATTGATCGTCAGAACGGACACGAAGGCAGCGGCGCAAAATCGAACGATCATGATGGCCTTTATCGGCTGATTTTCCCTGTTATCGATTAGAAGCGCGCGGCAACCACGATCGGCTGCGACGTCGTGGGGGTGATCGGCGAGCCGCTGTACTGGAAGGTGCCGACACCGGGGAGATTGCCGTCCGGCGCGCCCGCGAACGAAGAGCCGGCGATCACGAAACCGAAGGCAAGGATGAAGCTCAGCGCGCGCATGGTCTTGTCTCCGAATTCGTGGCCGGCGGTGCGCCGTTCGTCGTTGTGAAGCTGATAACCATGGGCGGTTTCGCGCGTGATGCGCCAAAAGCGCAAAATGGTTTCATCTTGCGTGAGAATTGTTTCGTCCGATCCGGGACGACGACACAATTCTCCAAAAAGACCAATCATTTCAGGTAGGTCTCGCCGCAGCTCAAAGTCGCCTGCCAAGTTCCGTTTGCGATGCGCGAACACACCGGGCGCTGCCGCCGTCATGCTCCCGCCTCACCCGATTCACACGCATTTTACGTTTTTCTGCTGAATGGAGCGGCAAACGAGGGCTGGGTCGAACCGAGGTCACATCGGCTGCGACCCAAGCCATCGAAGCCAGGACGCCCGGATCACCGGGCGCGTTCACTTGAGGGATGGCCATTATGGCGGCGCAAGATCGCGCAATGCCGCGCGAGGCGGACCAACGGACGGACCGCGGAGATCAACAGTCGAATCGCGTCGCCGCAGCCGGCGCAATGTCGTTGCAGTCTGGCCGCGGCTTTGAAGCCGCGCCACAAGCGTTCGTGCGGCTGACCGGCTCGCACCTTGTCAAACCGCGGGCCAGTCGCGCTGAGTGAAACGCTGACGCGTCACTGAGTGAACGCAAGCGCGTCACTGCGTGAAGAACTCGCCGCACTTCTGGACATTTGCGTCCGCCGGTCCCCACGGCATGATCGGCACGGTCGAGGTCGAGTTCTTCGGCGAGCCCTCGATCAGCCTGTCCGAATAGACCATGTAGACCAGCACGTTGCGCTTGGTGTCACAGCCGCGCACGATCTGCATCTTCTTGAAGAACAGCGAGCGGCGCTGGCGAAACATGTCGTCGCCCTGCTCCATCTTGCTCTTGAACTTGATCGGGCCGACCTGGCGGCACGCCAGTGAGATATCCGAGACCTCCTCGGCAAGGCCCAGCCAGCCCTTGAAGCCGCCCTTTTCCGGCACGGTGAAATGACAGGCGACGCCCTCGACTTCGGGATCGTCGAGACCATAGGTCGCAAGCTTGTCGTTCGGGCTCATCCATTTGAACACGGTGGACCGGCGAAAGATCAGATCGGGCTCGTCGGCGGCCGAAGCGGACGCCGCCGGCACGACCAGGGCCAGGAGGAAGAAAGCAAAGCCTTTCAAGTGGATGCTGGAAAGACCGAGGAAACGAGATGACATGAAGTTCTCCGGTAACAAGTCGCCACAATGTAGGCATGTGGCAGCCGCTCAGGAAGACGACGGACAGACGGGCGCGGCCGCCGTTTACCGCTCCGTGAGGCTTTTTTGCTACGGCTTGGACAAATGTAGCTGATGGCAGAACCGCCTTGCTGGTGAACGCGTATTCCCTCTGCGAGACTAACGTCTGATTTGGATTATGGATTCGAGGATGAACAGCGTGAACGGGTCGGGTTTTTCTGCCAAGCCGGCGCGACTGTGGCAGGTCGCCATTTTGACGGCGGCGGGTGTGATCGGCGCGACCAGCCAGGCAGACGCAGCATATTATTATTGGACGGATTATTCCGACGGGTCCTATTACGCCCGGCCCGACCGGCGTCCCGAAATACCGCGCCAGAAGCCGCAGAAGCGCGGCGCTGCCGTCAAGAAGGAAGCTGTCGCCGGGAAGGAAGCCGGGACCAAGCCACAAGGGCCGCTGGTCATCGTCGTCTCGATCGACCGGCAGAAGGTCACGGTCTACGACACCAACGGCGTGTTCGCGGAATCTCCGGTGTCGACAGGCATGAAGGGACATTCGACGCCGATGGGTGTGTTCAGCGTCATCCAGAAGCACAAATTCCACCACTCCAACATCTATAGCGGCGCGCCGATGCCGTACATGCAGCGGATCACCTGGTCCGGCGTTGCCATGCATGCCGGCGTGCTGCCGGGCTATCCGGCTTCGCATGGCTGCATCCGGATGCCGATGGCGTTCGCGGTGAAGATGTGGAACTGGACCAGGATGGGCGCGCGCGTCATCGTCGCGCCCGGCGAGATGACGCCGCATAGCTTCTCCCATCCCCTGCTCGCCTCCGTGCGCATGCCGCCGCAGCCTGCGGCCAGCCTCGAGCCGCAGACCAATATCGGCGACAAGGCCGACAAGGGCGCCGCGCTGACCAAAGCCGCCGAGACCAAAACTGCCAGCGCCGACAGCGTGCTCGAGCTGCGCACGTCCGTCGGACACGTCGTGATGTCGGATGTGACCACGGGCAATGCGTCAGCCCGCGAGGAAGCCGCCGTGCCGGCCGACAAGACCAAGACGGCCGAGGCACCTCAATCGGAGGAAGCCGCCAAGCCGGCTAGCGACGACAAGCCGGCTGCCGACAAGGTCGAAGCTATCAAGACCGAGCCGGCCAAGACGGAAGCCGCGGACTCCGCGAAGACACCCGATGCGCCGGCCAGTGCAGCTGCGCTCGCCGCCTCGCCCGACGCGAAGAAGGATGACGGCCGCGTTGCCGAACCGGCGCCGGCCGCCAAGCCGGAAGCGCCCAAGCGGGCCGGCCAGATCGCCGTCTTCATCAGCCGCAAGGATTCCAAGCTCTACGTGCGGCAGAATTTTGCGCCGCTGTTCGAGGTCCCAGTCACGATCGCCACGAGCGACCGTCCGCTCGGCACGCACATCTTCACCGCCGAGCTCGACAAGACCGATTCCAATGCGCTGCGTTGGTCGGTGGTGTCGCTGCCGGTCTCCGCCCGTTCCGCGGCCCGCGAGGACGACAGCCGCCTCACGCGCCGCAAGGGTGGCGCTGCGGTGATCCCCGTCGCCGCCAAGCCTGTGCCTGCCAAGCCCGTGGTCACGCCGGACAGCCCGGCCGCGGCCCTCGACCGCATCTCGATCCCCGCCGACACCATGGCGAAGATCAACGAGATGCTGACATCAGGCGGCTCGATCATCATCTCGGACCAGGGCCTCAACCAGGGCGAGACCGGCGAAGGCACCGATTTCATCGTCCGCCTGTACTGACCTGTTTCACGGCGCCCCGATAACGCGGTGTTGACGAGGCAGGTCGCACCGGCAGAGTAACATGCGGCCCGGATCATTTCGGGGGACGCCGTCATGATGAATCGCAGAACCATGCTCACCGCGGCGCTTGCAGGCATGCTCGCGCCGGCAACACGCGCGCTCGCCGATGGCGGCATGAGCCGGATCTCGGCCTATGCCTTCTCCTTCCCCGCTTTGTCCGGTGACGACATCCGCCTTGCCGCTTTCACCGGCAAGCCACTGCTGGTGGTCAACACCGCCTCGCTCTGTGGCTACACGCCGCAATATGCCGGCCTGCAGGAGATATGGAACGAGTTTCGCGCGCGCGGGCTCACCGTGATCGGCGTGCCCTCCAACGATTTCGGCGGCCAGGAGCCGGGCGGCACTAGCGAGATCACGGAGACCGCGCACCACCAATATGGTGTTACCTTCCCGGTCGCGGCCAAGGCGAACGTCGTCGGCGCGAAGGCGCATCCCTTCTACAAATGGGCCGCCGACGCACGGCCGCGGGAAGTTCCGCGCTGGAACTTCCACAAATACCTGATCGGCCGCGACGGTTATATCGCCGAGGTCTTTCCGTCCACGGTCGAACCCGCTGACACGCGGATCAAGACGGCCATTGCCAGGACGCTGGCCGACAGTTGACGCGGGGCGCCCCAATCCGGCTGGGCACAATTGTGGCGGGATGCCAAACAGCCGTTGCAATGGCGATGGCCCACCATCTAGGCTAGGATCGTTTGGGGCAGGATGGGTTTTGCTCGCGGCGAAAAAGCCGCGGCGGAACAACGGGATCAATCTCGAGGACAACACCATGCGTGTGGCGGCAGGACTGATTTTGGCAAGCGCAATGTCGGTTGCGATGACCGGCGCAGCATGGTCGCAGACCCCGGCCGCAAAGCCCGCGGCTGCGACGCAAGCCGCACCCACGGCGACGCCGGCCGCGGCCGCGCCTGCTGCGGCTCCGCCAGCAGCTCCCGCGGCAGCCGCCGCGCCGGCAGGCTTCGTCAATCCGCCTCCGCCCAAGCAGGCGCCGCAGCCGGCCCGCGCGGCCTGCAACACGCCGGGCGCGCTCGGTGTCGCCCGCACCGTCGAGATCGATACCACGGGCGGTCCCGGCTTCGGCTTCGAGCACTTCAAGGACCTCGACTTCCTGCGCGACAAGGAGGTGGTGCTGACCTTCGACGATGGCCCCTGGCCGAAGAACACGCCCGCCGTGCTGAAGGCGCTCGCCGACGAATGCACCACCGGCATCTTCTTCTCGATCGGCAAGCACGCGACCTATGAGCCGGAGATCCTGAAGCAGGTCTACAACGCCGGCCACACCGTCGGCACCCACACCTGGTCACACGCCAATCTCAACAACAAGAAGCTCACCGAAGCGCAGCGCAAGGAAGAGATCGAGAAGGGCCTGTCCGCGGTGAAGTGGGCGCTCGGCGGCATCTCGCCCTCGCCGTTCTTCCGCTTCCCGGCGCTTCAGCATCCGCCGGAGATGGTCACCTATCTCGGCAACCGCAACACCGCGATCTTCTCCTGCGATATCGACTCCTTCGACTTCAAGGCTTCAAAGCCCGAGAAGGTGGTCGAGACCGTGATGAAGAAGCTCGACACCAAGGGCAAGGGCATCATTCTGATGCACGACTTCCAGAAGCACACCGCGGAAGCCCTGCCCGAGCTGCTCAAGCGCCTGAAGGCCGGCGGCTACAAGGTGGTGGCGATGCGCGCCAAATTCCCGGCCTCGTCGCTGCCCGAATACGACCAGGAGCTGCTCAAGGACGCCAAGCTGCCGACGGTGAGCCAGCGCCCGGTCAATTCCGTGGTGACGACCGTTTCCGAATAGACGGCCATTGTCTTTCCGTATCGAAGGCTACGTCATCGTCTCAGCGGACGGCATGCTCGCCGACGCCGGCCACGTCATGCCCGACAGCCTGAAGTTCGACGGCGACAAGCTGTTCTTCGAGCAGGCGCTCGATCGCGCCGCGCTGATCGTGCATGGCCGCCACTCGCATGAGCAGCAGCCGAACTCGCCGAAGCGCAAGCGGCTGATCCTGACCCGCAAGATCAAGGCGCTCACCGTCGATCCGGAGATGCCGAACGCGACGCTGTGGAATCCGGAACAGGCGAGCTTCGAGGAGGCCTGTGCCTTTGCCGATGTCGCCTCCGGCATGGTCGCCATCATCGGCGGCCCAGCCGTGTTCGAGATGTTCATGGGCCGCTACGATACGTTCTGGCTGTCGGAAGCCCCGCATGTGCGCCTGCCCGGCGGCGAAGGCTGTTTCGTCGGCGTGCCGGCACGGACGCCGCAGCAGGTGCTGGCGTCGCACGGCCTGAAGCCGGGCACACCGTATCTGCTCGATGCGGCGCATGACGTGAACGTGACACCCTGGCGCCGAACGTAGGCCCTCAGACGTCCCCGTACGCCGCTTCGGCCGGACGCGTGGTGCGGCCGTATCCCATGATCATGAACAAGGCGCCGATGATCGAGAGATTCTTCAGCGCGTCGACCACCATCTTCGCGTTGTCGGGCGGCGCCTGGTTCCAGAAATCGTCGAACAGCACGGTCGCGACCGCGACGTAGATGATCAGCAGCATCGCGAAGAACCGCGCGCCGAAATTCAGTGCGATCATCAGCCCCGCGATGATCTCGAGCGCGCCAACGGCGATCGCCAGCAGCTGCGGCGTGGTCATGGCGGTGGCCGTCTCCACCTGCTTGGCGTAGGGCGCGACGATGTCGGGCACCACGACCTTGGTGGCGATGAAGTCGGCGGTCGCCTGAATGGCAAAGAGCTTGGTCGCGCCCGTGTAGATGAACAGCACGGCGAACAGGATTCGCCCGAAAGTCACGAACGCTGGCATGATCGGCCTCTTGGCAAAGCGCTAAGCACGGAACGCGTGAGGATTATGAAGAGTCGCGCGCCGCTTTACAAACGGGGAAATGGCGAACTGAAAGTAATTCAAGATTTGCGGCCTCTTCCCTTCTCCCCTTGTGGGCCTGTTGCGTTATCGGCTTTTGAGGTTGAGGACAGCAGGAGAAGGGCCGTGGTTACGGCAATTGCTAGCCAAGTCTGT
>NZ_FOUS01000027.1 GCF_900114915.1 Bradyrhizobium sp. Rc3b | reverse complement strand
CCGTTCCGACAGGCTCATGACGGCCTGCAGATGCGCGACCGCAGCGCGCTTGGCGGCGGGCCCTACCATTTTTTTGAAAGAAGCTCGCGAAGAGCGGCCGCATCGAGCATCTGCTCCGCCAGAAGCTTCTTCAGCTTCGCATTCTCCTCTTCCAGGGCCCTCAGCCGCTTCGCCTCGGAAACGTCCATGCCGCCGAATTTGGCCTTCCAATTGTAGATCGTCGCTTCCGAGATCCCATGCTTGCGTGCCAGGTCAGCCGTCTTCGCCCCAGCATCATGCTCCTTCAATACTGCGATAATCTGCTCTTCCGTGAACCTTGCTCGCTTCATCTGTCCGTCCTTTTTTGGGCCGGACTCTAACTCCTTCTGGAGGAAATACTCAGTGGCAGGTCACACCGCAGCAACGACCGGTCGAAGAGCTCAAGCGAATAGGCTCGTCACATGGATGCTCGCCTCCAGCCCAGAACCGGCTGGTTTGGGAATCTTCACTCGATTCAGCTTAACACAATCATCCTCTAATACTTGCTTTTTTGTGAATCAGCTCAGACTGAGAACTGCGGCGGAAACCAATCCATTTGGCCGATCAAACTTTAGGTCCACCAGAGGACGAGATCCGGTCGCGCAAATCCCAGGAAGCAGTTCAGCACAAGGCGACGCTTTCCATTCGCTGATTGTCGAGTCACCGCGTGAACGAAACCGCCGTCGATCAGGGCGATGTCACCTGCTTTGAGGCTGAAATCGTGATAGGGAATCGGCTCAAGATAGGTTATCGAATAGGGATATCCCGTTTTCTCCACACCTTGGGACTTTCGGTCAATAGCGGTGGGCTTATGGCTCCATATCCGCAGGTCGCCTCCCTTCTCGGCCATGCTGGCATAAAAGTTAAGCGCGACGACGGTATTTCTCGCTACCCCAGCAAGCTCGTAGTCTTTCCCGGCGCATAGGACCTGAGCTACGTCGTCGTGAGCCTCCAACACATACGGACCTGCGCCAGACCAAGAGAGAGCGCGGCAAATGTTTGCCTCAGCGTGAGCCGCACGAGCCAGCCTTAATTCAATGCCCTGAGTGTGAAGATCACGTTTTAGCGCCTCGAATAATCCGCGGACCGGATCAACCAAAGTCCCGAAGAGGGCGCCGACGGAGGTTTGCGCATTTCTTGATTCTGCGAAATATGACGCAGCATCCTTTTGGTAGTGAGATGCGCCGACATATTGTCCGGGAACACCGTCGTTCCGCTCCTTCAGAGCGGGATTAGAAACAAAGTTTGCGGTTATCTGGTCCGCTACTTCGATACTAAACCCGCCTTTGATGTGTAAAGCGGTGATCTCACCTTTAAGTACCGAGATGATCTCAGCAGTGCAGATCGTACCTGTTCGCTCTCTAATCACAAGAGGCGAAATGGCTGCCGTTTCGGATAATTGCGCGGTCGTCATTGGCTTGCTCCCTGTAGTGCAGTTTCGAGGATCGACATCGCATGTTCGAGTTCGTCCTCTGTGATGGTTATCGGCGGCAAGACTTTGATGACATCGCGATTCGATCCGGACGCTTCAATTAACAGTCCGTTTTGAAATGCGATGTCGTGCACGCGGCTAACAACGGATTGTGAGCGGCACTTGAGGCCTGCCATCAGACCGCGGCCGCGCTTTTGCTCGATGCACTTCGGAAACCTCTCAACGAGGCGATCTAGATGTGCTTGCAGCTTCGCCGTTGTGCGCTCGACGCTGGCCGTAAACAGTCTGTCTGACCACATTTTGAACATGGCCCCTGCGGTCACGAACGCGAGATTATTGCCTCTGAAAGTCCCGCTATGCTCTCCGGGACTCCATATGTCCATATCGGGGCGGATCAGAACAACCGAGAGCGGATTGCCGGACGCGCTTAGTGACTTCGAAAGGCACACAATGTCAGGCTCAATTTTGGCGAACTCGAAAGAGAAGAAATCGCCCGTTCGCCCCGCACCTGCCTGAATGTCATCGACGATCAAAACAACGCCGTGCTTGCGGCAGACGCCCTGAATTTCTGTCAGCCAAGCTGCGGATGCAGTGTTCATGCCGCCTTCCGCCTGGACGGTCTCCAGAATGATCGCCGCTGGCTTTTCTATCCCGCTCCCTGGATCGCCGATCAGGTAATCGATGTAAGCTGCAGAATCAAATGCATGACTTGGATAGCCCTCATAAGGGACGCGGATCACATTGTGGCGAGCGATTCCGCCCAGCTGCATTGTCGAAGCCGCCCCCGAAACAGCCAGAGAACCAAGCGACATCCCATGAAATGCGTTTGTGAACGCCATAACATTTGCGCGGCCAGTATATTTTCGGGCCAACGCCAGTGCCGCTTCATTCGCGTTTGTACCTGTGGGTCCTGGAAACTGTATCTTGTAAGATAGTCCTCTTGGTTTCAATATCGAGTCGACAAACACTTCGATGAATTCACGCTTTGCGGCTGTATACATATCAAGCGACAAAAGGATGTTCCCGCCGGCAAGATATTTTATTGCCGGGGCTATAATGTTGGGATTGTTGTGTCCGTAGTTGAGCGCGCCGGACCCTACAAAAAAATCAATATAATTCTTACCGGCCTCATCCTGAATTGTCGCTCCAATTGCTTTTGTAAAGACTGTTGGAAACGATCGTCCGTACCGACGAACGTTCGACTCATAAGCCGTGAAAACATCAGTATTCATTTCATTTTCCATCTGTTACGAGCCTCGCATTGACGATAGACGTTCTTACCCCGAAGCATTAATTGGGACCATTTCAGCAGTCGTGCGAAACTAAAACTACCGGAACCCATTTCCTCGTTAATCGCCTTCAGTTGTGAGCAGGCGCACGGCTGCGGATTGGATTGCCAACATCAAAGGAGATTGCGCTCACTATCTGAGTGTCGGCGAAGATTTGATGATTCTCGACCTCCGAATAATTGGCTCGCCGCTCGACATTGACTCTCCTTTCCAAGGAAGCCGTTCATCGACCAGGCAATCCTGTTCACGGATTTGCGCGATCTTGGCTAAATTCAGGGCCGGCGCTGTGCGCGTTCTAGTGCAAGTTTCGCGTATCTACCGCAGTGGCCAATTAACTACGTGAAAAGAGCGAAACAACGAAGCTACCAATCGTGGTAGTCTGCTATGTTTCGAGCGTACGTTCCAATCCTGTTGTCCAGGTCTCCATCTATTGCGGAAGCCAGAGATGGCATGGCCTGCCAGATGGAGTTAGGACGGAGCAAGGTTCACGGAAGAGCAGATTGTGCCGAAGGAGCACATGAGGCTGAGGCTAGATGGCCGACTTGGCTCGCAAGAATGGAATGATCCTTGCGAGCGGTCGTCACCCTTCTCGAAACGGCGGGCGTTTTCGATCATCTGCGCGGATGGGAAGATGATCCAGTTCCTGCTCCAGCGACCTCGAGACACGGCCCGATCGTGCGATCTCACCAACGAGTAACGGCGTTTCGGGAATGTGAGCCGTTGGGGATCTACGGACATTTCGGCTTCATCGGCAGGAAGGGCTCACCCCGCGCAAGCTACCGGCCGACCGCAAGGCCATGGGAAGCCTCGACGTGATGCGGTCAAGTCCGATGCCCGCTGGTCCTTGGACTGATCTCATGCCGGCAAACTGGACCATTTTTGGCTGAAGTTTTTCACATCGATTCCCCCACTGGAGGAGACGACGGACGATGAAGGCCTCGCGTTTTCGGACGGCCAACGCATTTCATCCTGAAGCAGGGCAGTGACGAGATTGCGGTGGCGGAGATCTGCCGCAGGGCCGGGATCAGCCAGGTTGACCTACTTCAACTGCAAGAAAAAGTATGACGGACTGCTGTCGACCGAGATGCACGGCTAAAGCAGCTCGGAGGAAGGAGAACGGCGGCTGAAGACGCTGGTGGCGGACCTGTCCACAAGGAGATGCCGCAGGACGTGATCTGCCGAAAGCTATGAGGCCTGACCGGTGCAAAGTCCGCAACGAATGGCAGGTCTCGATCCGCAGAGCCTGAGCGGCGTGGCGCGAGATGATCGGTTGTGCGGCCCAGCGCCTGATGGAGCTGGAAGTCGAAAGCCAGACCGGGGTGGCCTATGGCGAGAAGCCTCCGCCGCGCTACGGCGGCGCTTCTGGGGCGCGCGTCCGGCGGTGCCCGGGGGTCCGCCGCTGGCGTTCGCGATCAGGCTTGAATAGTGGGCTAGCTGCCCGTGCAGGCCGCTCATGGCCGTGGTGCAGGAAGCCCATGTGCAGGGGGTCTCGACCCACTCGGTCGATGACCTGGTGCAGGCGATGGGCATGAGCGGCCTCTCCACGAGTCGCAAGTCTACGGCGCGCTCGAGCGGCGCGAAGGATAGCTTGGCGGCGTATTTATTCGCGCGTCATGTTTATCTTGACCGAGTGATATCGCCGCCGGCTTCCATTCTCTGGAGAATGTAATGGCGGCGGCCTGGAGCACCGACCGGTGACGTTAGATGGAACCCCTCTGCGCCCGGAGGGGCCCCTGCCGAGCGGTCGGTTGAGACTCATGTCCAGCGTCGACCTGCGGGTAAATATCGTGTAAGTCGCGCCGAAGGGAGCAGGTCATCTAATGGTGCCTGACACCAACCATCGAGGAGCTTCGCGAGGACGTCAGCAAGTCGGCGCCTCGGCATCAACGCCATTGAGATTTCACGTGTTAATCAGCAAAGCCGACTACGTCCAATTCTCGGCGTCCTCGTCGCAACCACCGCAGAAGGGGAGCTCTTGGTCTCGAGCTTGATTTCCCGCCTCCCAGGCTCGACTACGTCCGTGTGCCCGTCGTCAAGGTAGAGCGTCAGCTCCATCGGCGCGCCGCATAGCGCAGAGAGCCTTCCGGTGAGCTGCTGCCGGACACCGAGATTCCCGGCCACGGGGCAGATGTAGCCGGAGCAGCAGGAGATCGAGCGGTTGCGCCGTGAGGTCGCCATTAAAGGCCGAGCCAGATATCTAAAAAGGCCGCAGTGTCTTCGCGAAGGAAGCGACATGAAGTTCGTCTTCATCGCGAAGCACCGGGCGATCTGGCCGGTGGCATGGCTATGCGATTCGGGCTTCCATGCCTGGCTGAACGGCTCGCCCAGCGCCAGATCCCGCAGCGACGAAGAGCTCGGCGGCAAGGTCAAAGCCAGCTTCATGGGGAGTGATCGCACCTATGGTGCGCGCCGAGATTGGTGTGATCTGCTCGCCGATGGGGCGGACTGTGGCCTCCATCAAATCGAACGGCTGCTGCAACGCTTTGCGGGCGCGGCCGCGACGCCGGCGCTTGCCGAACAACAGCGGCCGTGGCGACGAACCTCCTTGACCGGCAGTTCGCTCGCAGAGCGGCCAAACCAGAAGTGAATCGCCGACTTTACGTATCTTTGGACGCCCGAGGGCTGGCTCTATGTCGCAGCGGTAATCGACCTGTTCTCACGCTGGGTGGTGGGCTGGTTGATGAGCGCCGCCATGACGGCACACCTCGTAACAAACGCACTTGTAGTGGCAGTCTGGCGGCGGGGTAAGCCGGATGCGCCGTTGCACCACTCGGACCAGGGCAGCCTGTACACAAGCGAGCAGTTCCAGCCCCTAATGGCCGACCACGGCATCGTTTGCATGAGCCGTTCCGGCAGCGTCTGGACAATGCGGCGATGGAGAGCTTCTTCTCGTCGCCCAAGACCGAACGGACGGAGAGCAAAACCTACAGGAAGAGACGAGGCGACAGCCGATGTTTCGACTGCATCGAGAGATTTTACAACACGACCCGCAGGCATCCGACGATCGGCTATCTCGGCCTGGTTGAGTTCGAGCGCAAGCTGGGGTTAGCTTAACCGGGTGTCCATCGAACGGGCAGCAGCTCACTGTCTCGCTCATCTGTGGGAGGTCACCGCCTTGCACGTGCATCTTGGCCAGCGTCCTGACCCACCTAAGTACCGCTCGAATGTGGGGGCAACAAGCCTGCTACAACACTCAGCTCGCCTCGGTCGCGATGAACGAGGGTTTTCAACTCCTCACCTGTCCGCCACAACAGCCAGTCGTCATCCACAAGGTTGTCCTCCTGCAAACGCAATATCGATCCTCCGGGCTCACAATGCTGAGGATCGTATACGCCTTTATCGACTGACCACCTCCCTGCCAAACCAACTGAAAAATCGGGAGCCCACAGAGCAAAAGACACGCAGCGCGCTATTCTTCCCATAATCTTTGGAAGACCTTGTCCCCGAAAGTCTTTGCGAACCCAAATATCGCCGTGGAAAACGACTTTCCCGGTAATCTTCTTCGCGGTGGGTGCTCTGCAAATACAACGGTCGCTCGGATGTGCGTGTCTAGCCGGGTCAGCGTAAAAGAACTTTAGCGATTCGAGATGTTCTGCTAAGTTGCTTTGCGAGAGATCATAAAGTCGAGCAGCCTCTACAAGCGCAACCATGTTATTGTCGTCCACGCCGATGATCCAATATCCCTCGCCCAATCTGATCGGTGAGCGATCAGGTCGGAAAATTGGATATGTCGGCCCTTTGGTTGGGAGAGTACGTGTGATCGCGACGTACTCATGGAAGTTAAATCCTATCGAGAGTTTGATGCTCTTTTCGGAAGCGGGCCTATCATAAAGATGAAGAAATTGTGAGACGTCTATCGGAGTGATCGCGCTTTGCATGGTACACCTCACAGCCTTGTAATAACCGCGTACGTTCGTGCCGGGCTAGCCGTTCAAAACGTAGACAATCTACAAAATTCGAGACACTACCTACTCTGGTGAGGAACATCGGAATAACTGGCTACTAGAGCCACAGGTCCCTTTTTGGGGTAGCCAAAGCGGTGCATCCCGATGCGGCACGCCCATTCGACCGGCGCTAGCGCGACCCGATTGTCACAAGTCGCAAACTGTCCGCAGGACCCCGGATCATCGCGTCGTGAGCGCGGTGGCCTTGTCTCAGATAGTGCTCGGCTCTATGAACAGCTTCGACTGTCTCTTTGGTTTCTCAGAAGGTTGTCCATCTGGTCTGAACCGAAGAAGCTGAGGTTGCGAGGCTTCAACGTTCCACGAGAGACCAGATGCGCGTCCATAAGGATGCGCCTTTTGACGCCCAAAAAGGTCGACAGGCTAGGGCGAGGCGTGGTCGAGAGCGGGCTGAGACAGGCCGACGCCAAATGGGTCAAGCGGTTCCGCGCAGAAGATGTGAAGCGCCTGCGCGATCCTCATCAAGGTCCTTTCATCGCCAAGGCCAACCTCCCCTGCCAACAGGGTCGAGACATTGTGACGCCAGCGCCACACGGGCGGCTGATCCGCGCCCAGCTTTTCCGAGGACCGACCGAACTGCACAGCTTTCGCAAGCTTGAGCAACCGCTCGAGCATGGCACAGCGCTCCAGCAGAGCTGCAGCAAAGGCGAGCAACTCGGCGGGATCGCTGGCAGCTTATCGGGCAAATCACTCATTGGCCCGAGTCTGCTGTGCTCCGCGCCCAATGCAGCGGACATATTATTCCTTACGCAAGTGCTTCGGCTGCGGGATTCGAGGCGCATGCATGCGTGTCCAGTCAATGCCGGCCAGAAGTCCGGATAGCAGCGCCATCAGGCCCTCAACAACAGGAGGCCATTGAAGGCGCTGCCTTTGAGCCGTTTCCGATACAGAACAAAGCCGCTTCCATCCCAGACGACAATCTTCGCCCGATCCAGGCGCTTCGCACGGAACACCACTGCCATGCCCTTCATCGGGTCGTGGCCCAGCCTCTCCTTCGCTGATAGCGCCAAGCCGTCCGCTCGCTTTCGGAAGTCTACAGTTCGGGTTGCAACGTAAATCATGAGACCAGGGGTCCGTCAGCATGAATGAACGTGTCCATCGCAGTGCCATGAACACACCACTTAGCACCGATGCCAGGCGTCCCGCGTACCTCCACCCGTGCACCTTGGAGTTCAACAGGAACAATCACCTTGGAGGCGCTGCGAGAAAAAGTTAACGCTGAAGGATCTAGCGCAGCCTACCAGGTGCATGTGAACCAAATTCGTGGGCCGCCTCGCCATCCCCCGCCAGCGCCCGCGTCGAACGCCCGAACCGCTTGATCCTGAAGCTGCTTCTTTGCCGACGCCGCCGGAACGCCGTCGGCGATGGAGCGAGGATGAACGATGTCGGATCATTGCACAGGTGGCGACGGCATCCTGTGGCGCAGTTCGCGCGGGACCGCGATATTTCGACCGGGTCTGATTTACAGATCGGTGTCAATTCCACAATGATCACTTTCCCGGACGGTGCGTCTTCTTTGATCGGCTCCGCTTCCATCACTGGTCCACAAAGCCGGGTCAGCAAGTTCCTTGCGCGAAGTCGGCGGCGCCAGGTTCACGTGAATTATCGGCCCTCTATGAGACTTGGCCATGGTTCCAATTTCTGTGAAGCGCCGGTCGCCCGTTGAATGTCGGGCCACAGGGAAAAACCGCAACGCCGCAGTTTGCTGCCGCCGCTTCGACCAGCCGTTCGCTAAGGTCGATGCAAGGTACCTCCCGATGCTGGGTTTCCGGGCGGCGGCACTATCGTCAACTTAGGTTGCGTCCTCCCTTTGCGAAGAGCCACTTGTCCAACTGGGCGGCGATCGTTGGATCGAGCAAGCTGCGCTTAGCCATCCAGTCGTCGTCGAAAATCGTGCTCAGATATTTCTCGCCCCCATCAGCGACCAGTGTTACGACCGTACCGGTGAGCTTGCCTGCCGCAATGAATTCCAAGGCTTTGTAGATAGCTCCGCCTGAAGACCCACCGACTAGAAGTCCTTTGCGCCTGGCGATGTAACGCGCGGTCTCGAAAGCTTGAGTATCGGTCGCCTGTACGCCCTCATCGATGCATCCATAGTCCAGGACTTTGCCGACCGCATCACCCGCCGGCATGCCAGTGCCCGATTGGTAATAGGGATGCGCAGGTTTTCCGAATATGATGGATCCAGCCGGCTCCACGCCAATCGTGCGCACCGTCGCCTTATGACGCTTTAGCCGTTGCGCAATACCGGTCATGGAGCCGCCGGTGCCAACGCATCCGACAAAGGCGTCAATGCCACTGGGAAGTTGCGAGATCAGTTCGTCGACGAGAGCGGCATAGCCTTCCGGATTTGCGGGATTGTCAGATTGGTTCATGAATAGCGCGCCGCTAAGATCTGCGGCGAGCTGTGCCGCTAGGCGCTCCCTCTCGACAACGGCCACTTCGTTTTCCGCAAACTCGCCTTCAACATACCGGATCTCGGCGCCGAGCGCCTCCATCATCCGGACTTTGTCGGGTGCCGCATGGTGGTCGACGACGGCGATAAAGTGCAGGCCAAAGTCCAACGCTGAGAGAGCCAAGCCGATACCCGTATTGCCAGAAGAGGATTCAACGATCGTACCGCCTGGAGCAACGCGCCCATCCTTCAGCGCAGCCAGGACCATGCTTCGCGCCATGCGGTCCTTCATCGAGCCGCCGGGATTATTTTTTTCCATCTTTAGCATCAATCTGGTGTCCCGGTTGGGAATGTCAATCGACATTACCGGCGTCTGCCCGATCAATTCGGTTATGGTCTTGTGCAGCATAGCATGCCTCTCCTGTTTCTTTGGTGAGTGGGCGTCCCTTGTGCGGCTGCACGGCAACGCGGGCGGGGGGCTAACCGGTGGATTTCGTTTCGAGATGACCCAACCGCCACCGCAATTGGCGCGTTCTACTCAGTAGCTTGCGTCGCGGGCGAAGATCCGCAATCTGCTGCAGAGAACGTCCTCATTCAAGGAGGCAATGACCGGCAGTCGCGACAGCAACGTAGGCTCAGATGTGGGTGCGGCGAATGCCCGGCCACCGCAAGGTCAAATGGAACACAAGTCACACGCATCCTCCGAAATTGATCTTATATTCAAGAATGTTTTGAGTGCCGCTTGGGCCGTAGTGAGTGGCGCCCGTATCCCGCAACCCAGACTTCAAATAAACAGCTCTAGCTGTCACATTGCGTACATTGACGCCAAGCATGAGACTGTTAATCCATGGGCGGTTTGTAGAGACCCATCGAGCGGCGAGCTCAATCGCGGCCCCGCCGTATCCATTGCCCTGGTATGCTCGATCCACGCAAAGGCTGTGCAAGGTCATGACCTTTGGAGGAGCCCATTCAGGCAACGCCGTCCCTTCCCGGAGAACAAAAAAGCCGACGATCTCATTGCTGGCGACGATCGAGAAGGCGTGCTCAAGGTCGGGCCGCGGGCTATTTTGAAGCTCGGAAAAAACTAAGTCCAACGAATCTACAAAGTCTTGTTGCTCGGGCTCTACCTTTAAATGGGCGACCACCGCGTAATCAAAATGAGACAAGCTTTTCAGCGCCGCGGGCATACTACGTCTCCGTATCAACCAACGTTTCAATCCTTGGCCAAAAGAGGGAGAATGATATCTCGCTCCCCAGGTGAATATCGCTGGTAGCTTCTTGGCGTTCTGACGGCAGTCTCTCAAGACTCGTGCCAATTGCTTAAGATCAATGGATGTCTATTATACCTACCAATTTCAAGGGCTTCTATGAGGGGCGACAATAGGCGAGGCGCCGATAGTACTTGTCGCGGACTCGACAAACCGAACAGACGATTGTTGGGCATTCCTACGACGAGTATTCGTCGTGCCTTGCAAGGTGAGAGCTTGTCGCCAACTCTCCGGTTCAATTTTAAGGCCGCCAAGGCTAGTTTTCTCTGTGGCGCGACCATCCAGTCAATGCAATCGCCAAGAGCAGGCTTGGAATTAGCGGCGCCCTGTTACAACTCAACTATCACACTGCCGCTCCGGCGTTCCCCGTTTCACCCACCAGAAAGTCGGCCTTGTGCTAGCTTTACTAAGCCAGCAAAGTTGTCACCTTTGCGACAAGCAGTCGCAAATCCTCAGCGGTGCTCGCGTCAGGCGCTCAATAGCCGCGTCGCAGATCAATCAAATTCTTCAGCGGCAGTCCTTTCAGGTAGCGTTCGATGTTCTCTGCGACGATTTCAAATGCTCGCTCCACATAGTCCATAACGATTCCCGAAATATGGGGCGTTACAATCACGTTCGGCATGTCCCATAGCGGGCTGTCCTGGGGCAGTGGCTCGCGCTCGAACACGTCGAGCATCGCACCCGCGAGTCTGCCCGCCTGCAGAGCGCGAATCAATTCGGACTCCACGACGACGCAGCCCCGGGCGATGTTGATTAGGAATGCATCACGTCGCATGCATGCGATCTCGTCGACGCCAATAAGACCGACCGTCTCCGGCGTAGCCGGCACGGCCAGAACCACGAAATCGCAGAGCGGCAGTAAGTCCTTGAGCTCATTGGAGCCGAACAATCGGTCTATACCTTCGACCGGGACTGAAATATCCCGCTTCGCACCCAAAACAGTCATGCCCGCGCTCTTCGCGCGCCGAGCGATTGAGACCCCGATCGAACCCAACCCGACAACGCCAAGCGTTTTGTCGGCCAATGGCGTCACGGATCGAAAATTCCATTTGCGCTCCGCCTGCTCGCTCAGAAGTTTGCGGAAATCCCAATTCAGCATCGTCAGGCCGCCCATCACGTAATCGGCGATTAAGCCGCCGTGCATACCACGAACATTGGTCACGATTATATCATCCACCCTGTCACGGACCGGTAACATTGAATCAACACCTGCACTAAGGGATTGGAACCAACGCAGTTTCGTTGCCCGATCGAACAATTCAACTGGAAAATGAAAAGCAAGCAGCGCGTCCGCCTCACCTATGTATCGCTCTAGCCCGTCAGAATCCGGCGCCACAATGACACGGACTTGCGGAAAACGTTCACCCAACAGTGGCGCATAAGCTTCGGCCTGAGGGTGGTTGATGACAATGGTAAAGGGGGTGCTTTCAATCGACATGTTACCTTCATGGCTGTGCATTGGCTTTGCCCCGACACCAATTCTTGTTCGGCCGAGATACCCTCCTGCTGAATCAGGGCGAAGATCTACACACCGAATCGTAGGACGCAGCATCTGGGCCTTCGTGAATTCGGCAAGGCGCCTGGGATTCGCCTCAGCAAATGCCGTTCCACCCATCCAGCGAAAGCCTACCGGAAAGCAATTCTTGAAATTCTTTGATGTGACGCCACCACTCTCTGGAAAAGTCTGCGTCGTTGAATTGTTTCCACCGAATTTGTTCACGCTTCGGCCTTGCCGCGCGATTGTTGGCAGATCAAGAGACAGTGCAGGCGGCCGAGGAAGCTCGCCACCAATTCGGCGAGAAGCACACAAACCTCCAGCTCCTTCGATCGGTCTATGGTCTTGTAGCTATAACAACCAAGCCTGTTCGCGGCTGCACAACTCGGGCACGCGACTGCGCAGTGCTGCGCCTTCCAGGCCCATTCGGCCTCGTCTTCGATAGAAAGACATTGAGCATCATGGACGTCCTTAGCCAAGTCTAGTACAAGTGGAGCGCGCAGCGCGAACAACGCCGCATCGGCAACGGAGCGTCGGGCCCGCGGCTCCTCCAAGATCCCCGTTGGAAGTTGTGTTTGATCAATATTGGAAGGACAAGCGCTTGCCCCCGAAGGGAGCCTGCGCTGCGGTGATTAGTCCGCGGCATTGGCAAGCGGCGAAGAAATCCCGCGGCGGCGGCAGGCGGCCTCGATCGTATTCCTGAGCAAGCACGCGATGGTCATCGGACCTACTCCGCCCGGGACTGGTGTCAGCGCACCGGCGACGCAGCGCGCACCCTCGAAATCCACATCGCCGACCAATTGTTGCTTACCATCGCGTTCGATGCGATTGATGCCGACATCGATGACGATTGCACCAGGCTTGATCCAATCGCTACGAATGAACCCTGCGCGTCCAGCCGCGGCAACCAGAATGTCCGCACCACAACAGACCGAAGGAAGATCCTCAGTCCTTGAGTGCGCTATGGTAACCGTACAGTTTTCTTGCAACAGGAGCTGTGATAGCGGCTTCCCGACTATGTTTGATCGGCCGACGATGACTGCGGAAAGCCCGACAAGATTCTTGCGAACGCTTTTGATCAAAAGCATACACCCCAGGGGCGTGCAGGCGACCAAAGCGGGAGCGCCGAGCGACAGGTTGCCGACATTATTGGGATGGAAACCGTCCACGTCCTTTGCCGGATCGATCGTCGCGGTTACTTTCTGAGCATTGATGTGAGAGGGTAACGGCAGTTGAACCAGAATGCCGTCAACATCTTCGGCGGCGTTCAGGCGCTTGATCAATGCCAGAAGATCACTTTCGCTGGTTGAGGCTGGCAACTCGTGATGGAACGAGCGCAATCCCACTTCGACCGACCTGCGCACCTTGTTGCGAACGTAAACCGAGCTTGCAGGATCATCGCCTACAAGCACAACGGCAAGACCAGGGGTCGCTCCCCGCTCCACGAGAATTTCGACGGCACCGCGCAACTCAGCATGAAGCTGTCTCGCCACAACAACGCCATTGATCAACACTGCGCTCATGTCCCGTTTGCCCAGATCGTTATACTCACCGAAAGACCACGGTGCGGTTGCCGTTCAACAGAACCCGGTTTTCTGCGTGAAACTTAACGGCTCGCGTCAATACTGCAGCCTCTACATCTCGTCCCACTGCCGAGAGTTCCTCGGGCGTGAGGGAGTGATCAACGCGCAATACGTCTTGCTCGATGATCGGCCCCTCATCTAGGTCCGCGGTGACATAGTGGGCCGTCGCGCCGATCAACTTGACACCCCTTAACTGGGCTTGATGATAAGGGCGCGCTCCCTTGAAGCTTGGCAGGAAGGAGTGATGGATATTGATGACCCGTCCGGACATCTTCTGACAGAGCCCATCCGAAAAAACCTGCATGTATCGGGCCAAGACAACCAAGTCGATGCGTTCCTGCTCGACCCGCTCCATTAGCTTTGCTTCCTGGGCCAGCTTTGTCTCGGGGGTGATGGGTAGATGATGAAAAGGAATGTCGTAGGACGCCGCGAGGCGATGGAAGTCCTTATGATTCGAACCGATCAACGGAATCTCGACATCGAGCATTCCCGTGGAGTATTTAAACAGAAGGTCGTTTAGGCAGTGCCCGGCGCGGGAAACCATAATCATGATCCGTGGCTTCGAGCGGGAATCATGCACTTGCCAATTCATGTCGAACGACTTTCCGACCCCGGAAAACTCCGACCGCAAATGCGAGATTGCAATGTTATCTGGCGCGTCGAACGAAATGCGCATAAACAGTTTGCCGACGCTGCGATCAGCGA
Organism: Bradyrhizobium sp. Rc3b; assembly: GCF_900114915.1. Lineage (GTDB taxonomy): Bacteria > Pseudomonadota > Alphaproteobacteria > Rhizobiales > Xanthobacteraceae > Bradyrhizobium. Next base: position 38,617 of record NZ_FOUS01000027.1, on the reverse strand, counting down.
ATTGAGCACTGTCTCGGATATTGCATCCATGGGTGACCAGGAAGCCAGAGACAGCGTGAACAATGCCGATCCGATCCGGACAAGAAAACGTCAAGACGAAGTCAGGACGATTGATTCGTCCTCTCGAGGATCCAGAGACAGGCGAGCTCTGTGGATGGGGGCACGCGGATACGATGCTGATTTCGGACATGATACCTACCGATCAGGAAGCCGCCACAGACACGGCCACCTCGACGTCCTTCACCCGATTGTTGGCGGGATCGTAGAACGCGCGTAGCGAAGCACGGGCGGGCACGCGCACGCCTGCGACCTCGACCTCCAATTTGCCGCCCCGCAAATAGGCAGCATCCACTCCTGCGCCGTCGGGATTCTCGACGTAACCCAGACCAAGAGAGGCTCCGATGCTGTGACCGTACATGCCAGACGTGACGCGCCCTACGAGCCGACCATCGTGCCAAATCGGTTCGTTGTGGTAGAGCAGCAGCGCGGGATCCTCTAGCGCGATGTGGACCATCTTGCGCTTCGGCCCGTCTTCTTTCTGACGCAGCAAGGCATCGCGCCCAATAAATCCTTGCGGCTTGGACCAAGCGACGGCGAACCCGAGCCCGGCCTCCAGCGGGGTATCTTCGTCGGTGATGTCGTGGCCCCAGTGCCGATATCCCTTCTCCATCCGCAAAGAATTCATCGCGTGGTAGCCAGCGAGGCGCATGTCGAATGAAGCCCCCTCCTCGAGAAGAACGTCGAATACGCCCTGGACGAACTCGGTCGGAACGTACAATTCCCATCCGAGTTCGCCGACATAGGTAATGCGGCTTGCCCGCACCTTGGCATAACCAAGATCGATGACCTTCGAGGTCGCGAATGGAAACGCAACGTTCGACAGATCGGCATCCGTCAACTTGCTCAACAAACTCCGGGACTTCGGACCCATCACGCCGAGCACCGAGTAGCCCGAACTGACGTCGACAGCCAATGCCCGTGCACCTTCCGGAATGTTGCGCTTCAACCAGGCCAAGTCCCTGACCTGCGTGGCGACGGCGGTTACGATGAGGAAGCGCTTTTCGCTTTCGCGGGTTATCGTCAGATCCGCCTCGATGCCACCACGCTCATTGAGCCACTGGGTGTAGATGATGCGCCCGACCGGAACCGAGACGTTATTCGCACAGATTCGATTGAGAATGTGCTCGGCGTCCTCGCCCTCGAACACGAACTTGGCGAAGGAGGATTGGTCGAACAGCCCGACCCTCTCGCGCACCGCGAGATGCTCCTCCGCGGAATAGTCGAACCAATTTTGCCGCCCGAAACTATATTCATACTTGGCCTCGCGCCCTTTTGGCGCATACCAATTGGGTCGCTCGAAGCCCGCGACCTCACCGAAGCAGGCCCCCCGCGAGAGCAAGCGGTCGTGTAGCGCAGAACGTCGGACACCTCTCGCTGTCTCCGGCTGTCGGAACGGCCAGTGCATCGCGTACAGCAGGCCAAGCGACTCGACCGTTCGATCCCGGAGATAGCGACGGTTCGATTGGAACGGCATCACGCGCCGTATATCGACGTCCCACAGGTCCATCGGCGGGTGACCATCGACGATCCAATCGGCAAGCACCTTGCCTGCTCCACCCGCAGAACGTATACCGATGGAATTGAAGCCCGCCGCCACGAACAGATTTCGTACCTCCGGCGTCTCGCCAAGCATATAGCGATCGTCCGGAGTAAAACTCTCCGGTCCATTGAAAAACAACTGGATTCCCGTCTTCGCAAGCGCCGGAACGCGACGGATCGCACCTTCAAGCAGGGGCTCGATGTGATTGAGATCATCCGGTAGCGTATCGAACTCGAAACTCTCGGGTATTCCCTCCATCCCCCAAGGCTTGGCAACGGGTTCGAACCAGCCGACCAGCAGCTTGCCGGCATCTTCCTTGAAATAGGTGCAAGCATCGGCGTCACGCAATACGGGAAGGTGCCTCTTGATGTCGGGCAGCGGCTCGGTGACAATGTAGAAGTGCTCGGCCGCGTGAAGCGGCACCGTCGCACCCGCGCTTGCACCGAGCTCCCGCGCCCACATGCCCGCGCAATTGACGACAAATTCGGCGGTGATTTCGCCATTCTTGGTGCGAACACCGACCGCGCGGCCATTTTCAATCATTATCTCGGTTACGGCAGTGCGCTCAAAAATCTTCGCGCCACGGAGCTTGGCCATCCTCGCCAGCGCATGCGTCGTGTCCACCGGATTGGTCTGACCATCCTTAGGAAGATGAACTGCACCTACAAGATCTTCGGTTGCCATTGATGGCCAAAGATCGCCCGCCTCCCTCGCCGTAAGGACGTTTACTTCCAGCCCGAAACAGCGAGCCATTGAGGCCCCCCGCTTCAATTCCTCGAAGCGCTCCTGATTGGTCGCAATTGCCAACGACCCGATCTGGCGATAACCGGTGTTTTGACCCGACTCTCGTTCGAGTTGCCCATAGAGCTCAGTCGTATATTGGGCCAACCGCGTCAGATTGTGGGTTGCTCCTAGCTGGCCAACCAAACCGGCCGCATGCCATGTCGTCCCGGAGGTGAGTTGCTTGCGTTCAAACAGAACGACATCGGTCCAACCGCGAAGAGTTAGGTGGTACGCCAGGCTGCAACCCATGATACCGCCGCCAACAATGACGACTTGAGCCGACTTTGGAAGAGTCATATTTAGAGCTCCAACGACCGATTGTGAAATTATTCATTATTTTTTCACAAATGTGAATAGTCTTTTCATGCTTGTAGGTGTTTTTTCTGCGGTTGTCCCGTATAGAGAATCGGGACCGTTTGTCGCTGCGTATGCACAGGTTCGAACGATCAAGCCTTGATGACTATCGAGGGTTGGTTGTTTGACTGGGTTGCAGGGGGGCTTGTCGTAACGGCAACGCGCCCTGCGGAGGGACGAGAGACGATGGCGATTAGATCGATACGGGCGGCTGACGAATGGGCGAGCTCTGAAGCGAAAGGCGACTTGAATCTAGAAGCCGCCGTGGGCGGACAGATTCGCGAGCTAAGGAAGATCAAGAAGCTGACGCTGGCCCAGCTTGCTCAAGCCGCCGACATTTCGGTCGGCTATTTGAGTCAGCTGGAACGAAACCAATCGAAGTTGCCGATCGGGGTATTGAAAAAGCTGAGCGACGTTCTCGGCGTGCACATGAACTGGTTCTTCAATGGCAACATGCAGGCGACCGCCGACGAACGCGACGTCGTCGTTCGCAAGGCGTACCGCCGACGATTGACCTTCACCGGCCTCGGCATCGCCGAGGAGCTGCTCTCTCCCAATCTCGCCGGGCCGCTAGAACTTCTCATGAGTACAATTGAGCCGGGGGCCGATAGCGGGGAATACAGCCATGACGGCAATGAGGCGGGGGTGCTAATCGCGGGACAACTGGACCTGTGGGTCGACGGGAAGCTGTTTCAGCTCGAGGAAGGAGACAGCTTCTCCTTTAGCAGCACTTCGCAACATCGCTGCGCGAACCCCGGGACGGTGCCTGCTAAAGTCGTGTGGGTGATCACTCCTCCGCACTACTAGCAATGCTCACCTTTTCGCAAGCGAGACACATCCAAAAGTCGCTTAAACACACGCCGCACCTTACGCAACCTCATCGAAAAGGGAGCGCAGGAAACCAATCGTCCCCTCCCTTCGGCCGCCGGCTTATACAACCGGGCTCCTTGGGACGGCGGCGATGCCCACGATAAGGCCGTAGCTAGGGAGCGGCCCCAACAGAATTGAATACGCTCGAACGGCTCGCGATCGGCACTGTGAAGAGGCGAACGTCAATTGAAGCGTCTGACCTGGCCGGCGTAGCGAGCCTCTCCCCACCTGGCGCTTTAGGTAGTGCGACGGCGATCCGCCTTAGCTTACAAAGTGACGACGGCCGTTTCGGCCGCACGTCGAGCATAGTCAATTCATGAAATTATAGCGTAAATATTCACCATTGACAGAATTGTTATGATAATTTATTCAGGCAATCGCTTCGTCGCTGCGGATTTCGTTGGTGATCCAACCACGCGCACTTCGTACAGGAAAAGTGTGGCGGGCGACGGACGAGCGTAACCGTTGCCGCAGGCTCCGAGGATATGCCGCGATGTTACACTTCGCCCGGGAGCAACAATTACCGGTTACGATCGTGTCCGGGTTTCTAGGTGCCGGTAAGACGACCCTTCTGAACAACATGCTGCAGCAGACTAGGCAGCGGCTGGCTGTTCTCGTCAACGATTTTGCCGCGCTCAATATTGATGTGAAGCTCGTTGCATCGCAGAGCGACTCCATCATTTCTCTTACAAATGGATGTGTGTGCTGCAGCATCAAGGATGATCTCTTAAGTTCAATTCTATCTATCGCGTCTTCAGAACCCAGGTTCGACGGAGTTTTGCTCGAGACGAGTGGCGTGTCGAATCCGATGGCAATCGCCGATGCATTTATGCAGCCGGCGGTGTCCTGCCGGCTAAAAGTTGATCGTACGATTTGCGTTGTCGATGCCGAGAACTTTCCGGGCCTCAACTTCGAAAACACTGAGTTGGCAATCGATCAGGCCGCGGTCGCGGACTATGTGTTACTCAACAAGACCGACCTAGTGACGCCGGCAGTCGTCGACGAAGTTATCGCGACGCTCCGCGGCGCGTTGCCTATGATGAGAATTATAAGAACGCGTAATGCTGTCCTTCCGGCGTTCATGTTGCTCTCTGATAGCGACGTTGAGGCGCCACACCAGATTTGTTCGAGGCGGAAGACAACATTTCGGTGTGACCAAACCGAAAGCCCATGCCGGGATGGAGCCTGTGCCGCCTGCAGCGCGACCTACACGACTCGTGATCACTCCTACACGTTTGAGAGCTGGTCCTGGTCAGGGAGTGTCGGTAGCCAAGCCAACTTCGCTGCGATCGTAAAGGCTCTTCCTGCCTCGATCCTGCGCGCGAAGGGCATCGTTCGATTTTCGGATTTGACCGATCAGAGCGGCATTTTCCAGCTGATCGGCAAGCGCTCGACGATCGATCTACGCCTTTCATCCTCGGCCGATCAGAGAAGCGAGCTCGTATTCATAGGAATGCGCGGCGAACTGCCAACCGGCAGCCTCACGGAATTGTTTGAACCGCAAACAAAAATGTTTGAACGGCAAACCAACGGCGCGTGACGCCCGGAAGCAGGCAGAAGGAGCACAGATGGGTGCAGACAAGATTTTTCACGGCGGTCCGATCGTCACGATGGACCGCGACCAGATGCAAGTTGAAGCGGTCGCGATATCCAAGGGAAAAATAATCGCCGCTGGATCTTGGGAAGCCGTCAGTAGCTACCGTGATTCCGAAACCACCATGGTCGATCTCGCCGGGCGCACGATGTTACCTGGTTTCGTCGAAGCACATGGCCATCCTCTGCTTAGCGCTCTGTGTTGGGGCGATCCGGTGGTCGATATTCGATCAGTGCATACGCCTACCTACGAGGCGGCTCTCGCCAAGATCAGAAGAAGAGTTAGCAAGGCAAAGCAGGGAGATTTCCTCTGGTTCCTTGGCCTTGACGCCCAGCTCCACGTGGGCGCCAAAGAGCCTAGCAAAGCAGAGCTCGACGAACTCTCACCGACGATTCCGATCGCCGTGCAGGTGTCGAACATGCATGGAATATTTCTCAATACGGCGGCACTTAAGGCACTTAAAATTACACGAGTGACCCCCGTCGTTCCTGGCGGGCACGTTCGTTACGATGAGAATGGTGAACCATGGAAATTTGAGGAGCGCTCGCGCGACTACATCGTCGAGAGTTTCTATGCGATCTGTGGCGAGCAGCGGGGTATCGACTCGTTACGAGATTGGCTGTGGAAGTTCTCAAAGTCTGGATATACAACCAGCTCGGAAATGGGACTGACGCCAATGACCAGCGTCTTCTACAAGAAGACTCTGGAGCGCGAGCAAATGCCCATTCGGGTCTTTTGCTATCAGAGAGCCGTTCCCGAAGGAATCGAGACGATTCCCTTTGAGGGAGGAAACGATCGGTTCGCGATGGCCGGTATCAAGATGTGGGGTGATGGGTCCGTCCTCATGGGGAACGTGTGGTTGACAAAGCCATACCTCAACAACGAAATCACCCTTACGAGTATGGGACTTCCGCGCGATAGCGTCGGTCATATGAACTACAAGCCCGAAGAGCTGAAGCGAATAATAAGGGCTTACGCGGCCCGCGGGCATCAAATGTCGGTCCATACGCATGGCGATCGCACGATCGACGCGGTTCTGGATGCGTACGAGGTGGCGCTCAATGAGTTTCCCGAAGCAAAGCGTCCATTTCGGCTCGAGCATTGCGGAACGTTGCGCGAAGACCAAATAGACCGCTGCAACAAACTGGGCGTCGTCTGCAGCTTCTTCTTGCCTTACCTGTATTATTGGGGCGAAGCACTCCGGGACGCCCTCCTTGGACCGGAAGCGGCCGCGAAGTTTGTGCCAGCCGGGAGCGCCGTCCGAATGGGGATGCGGAGTTCGCTCCACTGCGATCCGCCAATGACTTGGCCGCACGCGCTCCTTTGCCTACATCTAGCGACCACTCGTCGAAGCCGCGCCGGAAACGTCATTGGTCCGGATCAAATCATGGACATCGACTCGGCCCTCCGCTCCGTGACAATCGACGCCGCCTTCCACCTCAGAAAGCACAACGAATTCGGGAGCATTGAGATCGGCAAATATGCAGATTTCGTGCTCCTCGATAAGAACCCACGTACCGTCGATCCCGAGCACGTGCTCGACCTAAAGGTCCTCGGCACGTATGTCGAGGGCGAACGAATTTGGGAGTGCTCGGCTGATGAAGCGCCGACCGGACGGGATGCGGCGTAGGATGGACGACTGGCCATTGTCCCGACCACTACGAGAAGTTATCGGGCGCACCCCTGGAAGGCCATCGTGCCGTGGGCCTTGGTCTTTGAGACCGGCTGGACAGTGAGCAAGAGCTGACCGCAAGCAGCGGTGGCAAGCTCGTTGAGGCGAGTGCATGAGGGAGCGAATGGAAGCGTCGCTTGCATTGATGTCCCTTGGCACTCGCGAGCAAGAACAAGCTTTCCATCCCAAGGATTTTGTGGGCGACATCGGTTCCGACTAGCGAACTCGCACCAAGTCTTCGCGGTCGCTGCACAGCGAGGCCATTCACACCCCTAATTAAAAGGAGATCGCGGTGGAAAAGACGACCATCTACAGGGCGAAGACCATCCGCACGATGAACCCATCCTTCCCAGTCGCCGATACTGTGGTGGTTCGAGGCTCTCGGATACTCGAGGTTGGTACGGCCGAGTCCGTGCGGCCGTGGTTCGCAGGCCAAACACCTCAGATCGACGATACCTTTCGAGATGCCGTGCTGATGCCCGGCTTTATAGACCCGCATGTGCACCCTGCTCTGGCTTCGATTCTCCTTCCGATGCATTGGATCACTGGCGTGGATTGGAAATTGCCTGGCCGCGCGCTTACAGCCGTTCGTGGGCAAAATGAATTCCTCAATCGCCTGACGGAGATTGAAAGCCAGCTTCCTGAGGGTGAGCCGCTCGTGAGCTGGGGTTATCACGAGTTGTGGCACGGACCTTTGAGTGGAGGCGTGCTTTCGCGTATCTCCAGCAGGCGGCCAATCGTCGTCTGGCACCGTGGCTTTCACTCGCTTTACCTCAATGACGCCGCGATGGCATGGGCCCGCATAACAAGTGAGGACGCGGAGAAGCACCCTCAAGTGGATGCTGAGCGACAGTTCTTTTACGAAAGCGGCATGGCCATGGTGCTGTCACGCTTGCGGAACCATCTCCTCGAACCCGAACGCATCAAAGCTGGATATAGAGCCTTCAGAGACGTTATACATGCTGGGGGCACCACCACGATCGGCGACATGGCCTTTGGCAAAATCGGCGGAGAAGAGCTGGAATGGCAGCTTTGCCACGAAGCCTTCGACGAAAATACCCCGTTCAGAGTGCAGATGACCCCCGTCGGGATTCCCTTCGGCGCGGACTCGGTCGACATTCCTGCGCGCATGGCTGATCTCAAATCTATTCGTGCAAAGAAAACCGTCCGCGCGCAATTCGGCAAATCGGTCAAGTTGTTCGCCGACGGCGGATTCTTCTCCAACCTGATGCAACTCAACTGGCCGGGTCGGATCGAGGGCCAAGATGGCCACTGGATTACGTCGCCCGAGATTCTACGCCAGGGTGCCGAGGCCTATTGGGATGCAGGAAACGTCATTCATGTTCACACCTCCGCCGATCTAGGTCTGGAACTTGTTCTCGACACGCTCGAGCATCTGCAAGCTCGGCGCCCGCGATTTGGACGCAAGCTCGTGATCGAGCATATGGGAGTGAGCACACCAGAGCAAATCCAGCGTGCTGCCGAGCTCGGAGCCAATGCTTCGGTCAACATCTACTACGTTCATGAGCTGAGCGACCGATTCTACAAGGGTATACTCGGTTATGAGAGGGCATCGCAGATGTCCCGGCTCGGCACTTTGGCATCCAACAATATTCGCTTCTCATTGCACTCAGACTTCAGCATGGCGCCCGCTGCACCATTGGTGAACGCCTGGGTTGCGGTCAACCGCCTGTGCGAAACGGGTAAGATTATGGGAGAACATGAGCGCATTTCGGTCGAGCAGGCGATGAAAGCCATCACTATCGACGCCGCCTACATACTCGGAATGGATAGCGAAGTCGGCAGTATTCGCTCGGGCAAGAAAGCGGACTTCACTGTGCTGGACAGCGATCCGTTCGGAGTGCCACCCGAGTGCATCCGAGAAATCAAGGTCCTCGGCACCGTTTTCGAAGGAAAGTACTTTCCTAGTAGCTATTAGAGCACATCAATGACGCTAGATGTCATCATAATTGGCGGATATCTCGGCTCGGGCAAATCAAGCCTTGTCAATCATCTCTTACAGACGTGGGACCCGAAAGAGACAGGAGTTATCGTAAACGACCTCGCGCCTATCAACGTCGATGCTCAACATGTGATTAAAGGGGCTGGACTAATGCTAGGCATTCAAGATGGTTGCGTCTGTTGCTCCGTCACCGATCGCCTCGGAGAAGCCTTCGATTGGATGGTCGCCTTTCGCCCCCACCTGAAGCGCGTTCTGGTCGAGGCCAGCGGCGTTGGCGACCCTTGCCGCATTTCATACTATAGCCGAGGCATGCGAGAATTGAGCCTCAAAGCCATGATTACTGTGGTCGACGCTTCAACTATCATCGATCGTTTGAACGACAAGTTTGTCGGCAATCTGGTCAAGCGACAAATCGAAGCGGCCGACGGGCTGATCCTGAATAAGATCGACCTTGTACCTGCAAGTCGGCTCTCCCATGTCGACGCGATCTTGCATGAGCTCAACCCAGAGGTGATCATTGTACGCGCCCATCGTAGCCAAGTCGATGCCAGTGCCATCTGCTTGCGGGACGGCACACCTACTCTGACGCGGCGCCCCTCAAAAGTGCTTCCCGCCGCGAGCGACGCTGAGATCGCCGACAATTCATTCAGCACCATGGTTCTGCGCACGAAAGATTTGGTCGACCAACCGAGGATACGCCGGTCTTTGACTCATTTGGCAAAAATAGCAGAGCGGATCAAGGGTGTTATTGTCACATCTGAGCAAGCAAACAATAGGTATCTCGTTCAAATCGCGAGCGGCGACGTTCAGCTAACGCCGGCCAATCCGTTGGATGCGTACCATGAGAGTGTACTGGTGGTTGTCCTGAGCGGTGATAATACGAACCTGCAAAGAGAGACTATTGAGGCGGCTCTTTCCAAGCACGCCCATTGGACCAGTTCCGTTATCGTCTAGATTGTTTCGTAGTCCTGGTGATCACGACATCTCTCTCGATCCGGGCCATTCTTACCGAGCCGATACACCTGAATCCTTTTGCTGTTGATCGCCATCTGACGCCGCCTCGTCCGCTAAGCGGATGACAATCTGGAGAAGCCGTGCAATGCTTCCGCCTCTGCTTCCCTCGCCATGTCGTCCGATACGAATGAGGCCCTCGCGGCCTTCACGGATCCGGAGATGAACCGATGCACCTCTTGGACCCGGCGTGTCTCGTGCGTATCCGGATGAGAGGTGATCCAATAGTTGCGCACGGACCTTACCTCGGGCAGCAAGCGCTTCAGTTCCTGACACCGTTGCGCTGCATAGTCGTGGAGGATCCCTATGTCATGCCCGGCGCGAACCGCTTCCATTTGCGCGACGACGCTGCCGCATTCGTATCTGCGTGACATGAGGCGACCGAGAACGGACGCATAGTCCAAGGCGCGGCTGCAAGTCATGTCCTCGACATGCGTCACGAACAAACGGCCGGCTAGTTCGTCCTGGCTTATGATCGGGCCCTCGCGCCTGAGGTATTGCTCCGCCGCATAGACGCTGAGTGTGTAGTCGGTCAGCTTCGACAGGATTAGTCGCCACTGTTTGGGGCGATCCAACGTCACAACGATGTCGGCCTCTCGCCGCGACAGCGAAAATGTTCGTGGTAACGGCACCAATTGAATGACGAGCCACGAATGTATCGATCCTACCCAGCCGATCTGAAGGTGTCCGGCGCAGTGCAACCCGCCGACTTGGCTTGTTGGTCAAAAGCTGCACAAAAGGGGCGGTACATGCACAAATGCATCGTCGCCCACGGATGTAAAGCTCAAAGCATCCTCAGAAATGCATGCTACACTTAGGCGCGCACTCGGTTCGCTCGGAAAGCGCCTCTTATTCTGGAACCGTAGCGAGTGTGCACTTCATCTCGTATTGACGTTGCGGCCAAAGAGCCACCGACTGGGAGCTGCGAAGACGATGACCGCCCAAATCAACCCCTCAAGTCAACTTGATCATCTCCCGCTGTTTCTCTCTAAGCAGCATCCCGAGTTCATTAAGGTGTTTGAGGCAGTGAACAATCTGCCGATCGACGACACGCATTGTCACATGATGACCGATCGAGATGCCGTAACGACTCCGCAGCGCTATGTGGAGCGCATATCTTTGGGCGCTTATGGTATCGCATATTACTTTCCAGAGGGCGTGTATGATCGGTGGCTAAATGGTGACGAGGAAACGAGGCACGACCTCAACAAGGCACTTGATATCCAGAACAAGGTCGCTGGCATCACTCGTGATATTGCTGAAAGCGTATTCATGAAGTTTCTTGTTAAGGAGCTCTCGCAGTTTTTGAGCTGTGAGCCAAGACTTGAGGCGGTCATAGAGGCAAGGAATGAACGGGGAAAGAATTACTGGGCTTACGTAAACAGCCTGCTCCGGGATGTGAACTACGAGAACATTATGCTGGATACGGGATTTTCTGAAGGTTGTGGGGCGGTCGAGATATCGCGGTTTGAAGAAGCCATACTGCCCTGCCGCACCAACCGTCTCGCCAGAATAGAGATGATCCAAAGAGAGCTCTTTCCTCTCGACATTTCATTCGAGGAGTACGAGCATCGCTTCGTTACGAGGATGCACGAAATGCTCGATGGAGGAGGAGAAGGAAATTATGGAAGAAAATCCTATGGAATGAAGTCCTATCTTCTCCCATTTATAGGCTTGATCAGGCCACTTTATGATCGTGAGGTGGCTCGGGAATCTTGGAAAACTCTTAGGGAGTCCTTTCACAAGATTCCTCCCAGAGATCGAGAAGCCGTTTACAACATCTCGAAAGATCTCCGCCGCTACAATTTCACAATCGCACTAGAAGAGTGCCTAAAGCGCGACATTCCAATGCAGATTCATACCGGAGATGGAGAAGCTCCTTTTGTGATACTTCGCAATCAAGATCCCTTTTTTCTTGAGGAGGTGTGCCGCTTCGACCGAGATGACGTAATGCGTATGCCTAAAATAATTCCTCTACATGCAGGTTATCCGTCAGTAGGAAAGGCCGCTTGGCTTAGTCATTTGTACCCAAACTGCTATTTTGAATTGTCGGTCATGACACCATTTGTGCATCAGAGTCTGTTCCAGCGATACATGCAAGTTATGGAGGTCGTTCCACTCTCCAAAATAATGTACGCAAGTGACGCCTCTCAGATTCCTGAGCTCTACTGGCTCGCTGGTCGCTGGGGTAAGCGATACTTGGCACAGGCTCTCACTGAACACGTTGTGGGAGGAAGCCTTAGTTTCGATGAGGCAATTGAGGGCGCCAGAAAGATACTATATAAGAATAACAGATCGCTTTATAAGCTGGATTGAACCGACGGCTATTTCGTCTTCTATAATTCTGAGGACGAAACCGACTTCTTCGATCTGACCTGAACAATAAGCAACGGGCTCGCGACCATACTCGCTCGCGTTGATCGGCGATTGGAACCGCGGTTCACAATGTGGACGCCGAGCTCGTACTTATCGCGGAGCGCGTCTGCGGCTTGTTCCGGCGCGCGTGCCCTTGGCAGCGCGCGCCAACAAGCGCTTCGATCCATGATTAGGCGGATCACTCGCTGCGTATTCCTCCGGTTGAGCTTTCAATTACCCACAAATTCTCGTCCGACCATGACGCCCAGCGCGATGCCGGTGAGGCGTGACAGCCTGCGCCACGCGACGGTATTGCCGGGCGGCGGATCGCTGGCGCGGGCAGGATAACCGGATAACCGCCGAGCCGGGGACGATCTTGATCAGGTAGTGCAAGACCTTTTTTGTCTATCCATCCGAGCTAGACCGCGGACAGGGGGCTCACCGATTCCAGCGCTTGAGGAGTCCGGGGTCCTCCCTGTGCCTGATGAGCTCGGTCAGGCTCTGGATGCCGAAGACGGCGAACGCCATGACCTGGTCGTCACCAATTGCGTAAACCCAGGCAACGCCATCCTCTGTGTCCATTCCATTGGCCACGTCCCAGATACATTCCTCGTCTTCTCCGAGGTCCTTAGCGAAGCAAAGGTGAAGAGGCATAAATCTCGTTGACATGCATGGCTACGCCTCCTGGGTGGAGGGTGTCTGCGCAGAAGGCGTCCAGTTCCAGGGCAACAGCTCGCGCAGACGGTTCTGCGGCAGATCGGCGATGCGCGCGAATACGTCGGCAAGCCAGGCTTTCGGGTCGATGTCATCGAGACGCGCTGTCATGATGAGCGTGGCCATCACCGCAGCGCGCTCGGCGCCGCGATCCCCTTCCGTCGAGAACAGGGCGTGGTAAAGCCCTCCCAACGGTTGAGCCGGTTTGTGCGACTACTTTTCCCGCCTTGCGTGGCCGCGATCTAGATGCGGCAGGTTCGCTCCAAGTGTACAAGTTTTAGAACGCCTCAGCCACGGCGCCCGACCGTGAGCGAGCCGTGGTGTTTTAGGATCATCGCGTCGTTGTCGTCGAGATCGCACGCCAGCCGTAGATCGCGGTTATCAAGGCGCGCCTCTACGACCCGCAGATCATCGCACTTACGCGGAGATGGCGGCGCATTACGGCACTGCCATATTGCCGGCGTGGCCGCGCGATAAGGCGAAGGTCGAGCAAGCCGTCCTGATTGTCCAGCGTTGGCTCCTCGTCGCCTGCGCCATCGCACCTTCTACAGCCTTTGCCGACGTCAATGCGGTGATTGGCGAGTTGCTCATGCGGCTCAACGAGGAGCGGTTGATCCGGGGGCTCGGCGTACCGCGCCGCAGGTTTCTTGAGGAGGTCGACCGGCTGGCGCTCAAGCCGTTGCCGGCGGGCCCCTACGCCGAGTGTCCGCCTCGATTATCACGTCGAAGTGGAGAAGCAGTACTACAGCGTCCCGCATGGCTTTCGCCCGCGCTGAGGTCGAGGTGCGGTTCGCCACCCGCACCTTCGAGATCTTCCACAAGGGCGAGCGGATTGCCGCGCATCAGCGCATGAGCGGCAAGACCACGGGCCGGAACACATGGCTTCGAGCCATCGGCGCTACGCCGGCTGGACCATTGCGCGTATCCGCCAGGACTGCCGCGATCGGGCCGGCGACCAGCACGTTGTGCGACCTCATTCTCGACGAGCGTTCGCACCCCGAGCAAGGCTTCCCCACCTGCCTCAGCATCCTCAGGCTTGCCGCCTCCTATGGGCGCGAACGGCTGGACGTCGCGCCTGCGCGGGCAATCGACATCGGCGCGCGCACCTACGGCTCGGTCAAGTCGATCCTCGCCAGCAATCTCGATCGGCGTCCACTCATCAACGCTCCGCGGACGATGCGCCGATCCTGCATGCCAACATCCGCGGACCGCGTTACTACAATTAGGAGACCACGCGACCCTCGATCGCCTCAACGCCCTCCCGTGGACCAGTGCCATGTGCTCATTGGAGATCCCATCTATGCCGACGCCGTGCTCGACCGCCTCGTCCACAATGCTCATCGGCTCGACCTCACCGGCGAGAGCCCTGCGCCGAAGCCCCAAACCCGCCCGAAAGCTGAGCTCGTGACGCTGTGGCCATGTCGCTGCGCTTGGATAACGCCAAGGCGCTGCCACATGCCCGCAGCAACCGCAACAGAAACAGAAACAGAAACAGAAACAGAAACAGAAACAGAAACAGAAACAGAAACAGAAACAGAAGAGTTCAAGCCGCAATTCCGTGCTACGGATTGAGCAGGAAACCATGTTCCTTGCTAGGCAGACGTGCCGACGGATGAGTGTAGATCAGATGATCCATGCCGAAGTGGGCAATCAGGCGATAGGCCGCGGCCAGATCGCAGCGGCGATGTTACGCTCTCGTTTCCTCTTTATTGAACCAGACCACGATCGTCTCAAAGTACTGAGCGCGCTGGTTAGTACCCTCGCTTCAGGTCGACCACGTTCCGCAGGGGCTTCTTTTCGAGGAATCGCTGCAGATTGTCGCTGAAGATCTCCAGTACGCGAGTGTTGTAGTCACTCAGCCAACCGGCAACATGTGGAGTGACGATGACGTTGGGCATCGTCCACAGCGGGCTGTCCGCCGGAAGTGGCTCTCGCTCGAATACGTCGAGGAGGGCTCCGGCAATGGTGCCCGCTTGGAGTGCCTCGATGAGCTCGTGTTCTGCAATTAACGAGCCGCAGGCGATATTGATCAGAAAGGCGTCGCGCCGCACGAACTGAAGCTGCTCCCGACCGATTAGCCTGGCGGTTTCTGGAACATGCGGAAGCTAAAACTCAGGAAACGATTGCAGATCTTCGGGTGGTTTACTCCCGCCCGCGCACTGTGGTAGCCGCTGTAATCGTATTGAAGGACCGGAATATAAGCGAGACTTGAATAGTCGCTCCTTCTCCGGTGCGTTCACGTGTGAGGAGCGCCTGCAAAATGGCATTCAGAGCGGTCATGCCAGCTGAAATATCACACACAGACACCGACGCGCGCCGGGCCATCTACTGTCCCGGTATCGCGCAAAGCCTAGTTTCCGCTTGCACGATTAGATCATACGCTTTCAAATGCGATAGGACGCCTTCGCCGCCAATCCAGAGATGTCACAGGTTATCAGGCTGGGAAAGCGCTTGCGAAGATCTGCGGAACCAAGCCTTGCGATGCTACCGGGTTTTAGATTCTGGATGAAAACATCCGCCTCGGCAACCATCGCATCGAGAACTGCTCGGTCTTCATCGAGGGTCAGGTCGAGGCAGATTGACTATTTCCCGCGATTTAGCCAAACGAAATACGCACTCTGGCCCTTAACGAGCTTGTCGTAGCTTCGCGCGAAGTCCCCTTCTGGGCGTTCGACTTTGACGACGCGTGCCCCAGCATCCCCAAGGCGCGAAGAAGCATAAGGCGCTGCTACCGCTTGCTCAACCGTAACGACAGTAATACCTTCGAGCGGCTTTCTCATGCGGATGCCGTCCCGACATTGCGGATCGGGTTCCGGAAACGCCGATAATTAAGAACGGAAAGCAATCTGTTCTGCTCATTCCCGACGATTGAGATGGCCTCATCAACCCCCATCCCAGGCTTCGCGAGCATCATATCAGCCTGTGTCGCAACTGCGATGTTGACCGCCGCCCTCGCCGACAGGTCTGTTTCGGTACAGCTTCCCCCAACGTATGCGCCGACGTCATTTTCCCTGCAAACCAGGACGGCGCTGGCACTATCGGCGATCGAACCGACGTCCGGCATCTTAATCTGAACCAGGTGAGCCGCTTTTGCTTCAGCGAAGAGCCGGATTTCGTCAAGCGTATTGCATCGCTCGTCGACCACAATCCGAGCTTCTGTGCCGCGCCTGTCGAGAAGCGCGACGATCCTTGCATATTCGTCAAGCTGAGCTTCCGTTGACCCGAAGTCTGCCGGACATTCAATATGAATTCGGTAACCGGGGACTTCGTCCGCAAGCCGCGCGATGAAATCAGCGATTTTCACCGCTTCCATTCCAATCTCGAGACCGATCCAACCATAAACGTCAAAATGCAAGATAGGACGATACCCGGGCTCTCCAACTTCCGCTATGCGTTTGGCGACCCATTTGACGAAGTCACGAAACGTCTCGCCGGAAGCGCCGAATTTTTCTCGCGAGTTGATCAATCCGTGCGGAAGGATGTCGACAGACTTGAGGATCATCTTATCGACGTTGACTTCTCTCGAATCCCCACTCTGAGCGTAGATTGGAACAGGCTGATCCGGCAATGGCAAAGAGAATTCCGAACAGATCACCTCGGCGAGTGTGGTCCGTGCAAAATGAGCAGTAGCGCGAAGCAAAGCTTGGCTCACACCGTATTCGATGGCAAGCGGTAATCGCGTCTCGTTGTGGCTTGCGAGGACGCGGTCACAAGCACCGAGGAAACTAGACACGTCAGCGGAAAGAAGCCGCGGGATTACGACAGATCTGGCGAGTCTTTCAATTGCGTCGACTTGAAACAGTGGGTCACGACCGCCTGCGCCTGAGTATTGTACGCTCATCATATCGCCCCAGACGATCGCATCGTCCGACAACACAAGGCCAATGCTGAGCGACCGAGATGGCATACGAATCGTGGTGAATCCTGGCGTCACCGGTGCCCCGAGATAACGAAAACCATCCTGAACAACGCCAGCCCGTATCGCAGCTTGATCATCATAAAAGAAGCTTCCGTTCCCAGAAGCAAGGATAACGTCTCTTATTGTGGGGAAGATGCTCATCGCGTGCTCACTCTAAGTTCGATTGCCGGCTGCAGTGCCTTTGAAGCAAAGAACGGAAATGCCTTTCTGACGGCGTGGAATAAGCGTTCCAAGCCCGTTCAAAGCGTGCAGGACAGAGTCTAGTTTTACACCCCCGATGCATTCCACGTTGTCGCCGCTCGCGCGCCATTTTTGTCGAGGAAAAGACGAGGCGGTTCATTCAGCGGCCAAGCATTGGTCGAGTTAACGCGCTTTAGATTTTGGAAGATCCTCAACCCTTCCACTCCGCCTTCCCTAACCGTCACCGTTTCCATGAAAATCTGAGCCATAGGATTTCAGCTTTAGCTGTTGCCAGCGGCTTACCCTTTTTGCGGGACCCAGATCACCCGCATTCGCCGTGCGCTGCGACGATTCATGTGCCGTCAGGATAATGGTAAAAGCCAGCAGGAAACCGCTCGATCGTAAGCTTCTCCTTCGTTTCCGTGCGTTGTCGCTTCAGTTTTCGCCTGATTACTTCATTACACAAGAATTTTCCGATCGCTGCTGCACGGAACAACAGAGACGAAGTAGAACCCCTCGACCGAAGAATGAGGTGTCGACGCTTGAGTTCAGCGTTCGAGCGACCGTTTCACTACGGCGATCGTCCGCCGTGGTGGCAGCGACCGGCGACCCAGCCATCGGCGATTTCAGCGGCGCAAAGGTGACGCGGATGTAAGCACGGCCGGTCAATGCGACGGCAGTATTGATGCGAGCCTCACGGACATGGAGCATCGATCGAGACAACTGGCGACAGACTACCCCAGCGCGGCCGCACGGTAGCCATAGGCTACCTACGGCATGGCTCCGCTCGACGCGCGGAGCCGCGAGCGTGCAGCCGGCTCCGCGATCAGGTCATACGAACACTGAATGTGGGTCAATCGAGACTGTGGCAGTCAGGATCCAGCTTGGCCGGAGATCAGATTGACGTAGTGCTCCATTTCCTTCAAGCCGCCTACGCCGTTGCTCTCGGCGGCGATGTGCTGTCGTAGTTTTTCGATGCGCATCAGTTTCTTGTCACCACGGTAAAAGATGCTTCGGAAGACAGGGACTATCTCACATTTCGCGATGTAAGTACGATTTGCGCCATCTATCTGGCCTTTGGCCAACTCGATATCCAAAATTAGGCTCAGAATGAGATGTGGTGCCGTACACCAGTCCCAAGTCAAGCTTCCCAAGGAGTACGCAATGGTGGCCACACGGTACGGATCCCTTTGTGTTCTGTAATATTCGACCGGCTGAACCACGTGCGGGTGATGTCCAAGCAGTAGATCGACACCCTCCTCAACCAACGCATGGGCGGCCTCAATTTGTGAGAGTCTAGGAAAAAATTCATGCTCGAAACCCCAATGGACGGACGCCACGATGAAGTCACTGCCCTGCTCCTTGCAATCTCTGATCTGTGCTTTAAGAAGCTCCAAGTCAGCTGGCACGTGTTTCGAGACGAGCCTTGAAACATGGACTCGATGGCCATGACCGTCCGGCAGTTGATGGGCATTAAGACCAAAAGTGGCCGACACAAACCCGATCTTGATGCCTTGTTTGGTAAGAAGCCGACCTTTGCCATACTCTTCGGCACGTCGCGGTGCGCCAATATCTAGAATTCCGTTCTGCGAGCAGAGATCTTGGGTGACCTGGAGCGCTTTAACGCCCAAGTCAAGTGAGTGATTGTTCGCCAAGTTGAGCACTGAAAAGTGCCTCCCCAGATGCTGCGTCAGCGCCGAATATTGGGCGGGCGAGCAACACGTCGTGGCTGAACGACCATCCCCCATGGCATCCCTGACGACAGCTTCTTCTGCCACAGGAGACTCATAGTTTCCGAACGATATGTCTTTCCCAAAAACAACATCTTCAACGCCGTCGAAGAGTAGGTCCTTGGAGTGTTCTAGTCCGTTGGCCTGGATCAAGTCTCCAACCGCGCTCATGGTCACTGAGCTGCTCTTTTCGAACCGATCAGGCAGTTTGATGATCGAACTATCATTCAAAAAGAGCGCGTCAGACACCTCCTTTGAAGTTCGCGTAATGGGGTTAGCGCACTTGTAAAACCAGTACGCCCGATCGACGTCATTCATTTCTGGCTTGTCCGTGGCGGCACCCTCAAGCGGATAATCCCACCAGCCGAATAGCTTAGCCTTCCGAATAGTCTCCAAAACTTCGGGACTCGCGCGAAAAATGTCGATAGCGGTGCGTGGAAGTTTTGGGGGCATAGCTTAGATCTCCGGGTCAGTTTGAGAGGGTTGTACTTCTAGGGGGAACCCGGTGCGCGATGGACTTGGGATTGGGTTGGACTAGGAGGATTGATTGTCTCTGCGCAAGATTTTGCTGCTTCCATCAGCGCAGCAACTTGAGAGAGGCTGCAGGAGCCTACGAATATGGTGTTAGGTCGTTAAGCATCACGAGCCAGCTCGATCGATACGCTCCTTAGGAAGTCGCCTGGATGAGCTCGACCGGACGATGCATGCTCGGTATCATCGAAAGGAGCGTCTCGGTGTAACGATGTCGCGGATGATTAAACACATCATCCGCCTCCCCAATCTCACAGACTTGACCCTTTTGCAGCACCGTGACTCTGTCGCACATTTGACGAACCACAGGCAGATCGTGACTGATAAACAGCATGGTCAGCGATAGCTTTTCTTGTAGGTCCTTCAGAAGATTCAAAATTTGAGCCTGAATTGAGACGTCCAATGCCGACGTCGGTTCATCACAAATCAGAAAGCTCGGACGGCTAGCCAAGGCACGGGCGATTGAAATGCGTTGCCGTTGGCCGCCCGAAAACGCATGCGGATATCGGCGGGCCGCGCTTGCTTCTAACCCGACAGCGTTCAGGAGTTCCAACATTAATGGTTCTGCCAGTTGCCTATTCTTTTCGAGTCCAAAGTGAATCATTGGCTCCATGATTATGTCTGCCACCCGCATATGCGAATTTAGCGACGAGTATGGGTCTTGGAACACCATCTGGGTCTGGCGGCGGATATGTTGGCGCACCTCGAACCTCGCGGCGTACACATCCTCCCCATTGAAAAGCAGCTCACCGGTACTCGGAGGGTTCAGGCCAGCGACAATCTTGGCGATCGTGCTTTTCCCGGACCCGGATTCGCCGACAAGCCCCATCACCTCTCCGCGGCGGATGCATAGGCTCACATTGTCCAACGCTTTGAATGCCCCGTGCGTCACACTTCCAAACAGCCGCGGAACTCCAAAAACCCGATTGACTCGGCGCAGCTCCACAAGTGCATCAGCGCCTCCAGAGCCGTGCTGCGAGTTAGATTCCAGCAACCACTTCATGGCGGCATCGATATTCCTAGCGGACCCAGCGACCGGAAAACGACTAAGCTTCACGTCACCACGCGGAACGACCGATAGCAACGCTTGGCTGTATTCGTGACATGGACGACTTAGTACTGTCGACGTCTTTCCTAGCTCAACGACTTCCCCTGATTTCATTACCGCGACACGGTCGGTGATTTGGGAAATCACTCCCATGTTGTGGGTGATAAGCATCACCGCTACCCGACGTTCACGAGCCAAGTTCTGAATTAATTTCAAAATTTGTGCTTGGACGGTTACATCGAGTGCAGTCGTCGGCTCGTCCGCAATGATTAGTTCGGGTTGCGAGCAGAGCGCGAGCGCGATGACCGCGCGCTGTCGCATGCCGCCTGAAAATTCATGCGGCCAGTTCGTCATTCGTTGGGCAGGCTCAGGGATGCCGACGGCCTCCAACTGACGCACCGCCTCGACTCGCGCCTCAGCCCGTGACAAAGCCCGATGAGCCCGGATCGTATCAACCAGTTGCCTCTCAATCGTGAAGAGTGGATTGAGGCTGGTCAACGGATCCTGGAAAATGGTCGAGATGCGTCTCCCGCGCAACGCCTGCATAGCGTTGGCGTCTCGCGTATCGATGATGTCGCCGGAAAGCCGAACCTCGCCCGCGCTAATTTGTCCTGGAGCCTGGAGCAAGCCCGTGATCGCCGCCCCTACGGTTGATTTGCCTGCGCCGGACTCGCCGACAATCCCAAGAATTTCGCCAGGTGCTATCTCGAGGCTGACATCGCGGACAGCACGAAGCGTGCCATGACGGCTAGGAAAGTCAACGCAGAGCCCGCGAATTGAAAGAACGGGGGGGCGGCCGGATGTCATGTTCAAAGGCCCCTCGGGTTCAGCACATCCCTCAACCAGTCCCCTAGAACGTTGATTGCGAGCGCAAGCGTCAGGAGTGTTGCGGCAGGAAAAAATAGAATCCACCACTCCCCAGCGAACAGAAAGTCCTGACCGCTGCGTATCAACGTTCCCAGAGAGGGCTGGGTGGGAGGCAGACCCGCGCCGAGGTAGGACAAGGTGGCTTCTGTAATGATGGAAAGCGCAAGCGAGATTGTTGCGATAACGAGAATGGGACGGCGCACGTTGGGAAGGATGTGCCGCAGAAGCATCGTGCGCGTGGGCAGCCCGATCATTAGCGCTGCCTGGACATATTCGCGCTGCTTTTCCACCATGACGGCGCCGCGCACCGTGCGTGCGTAGGTGACCCATCCGGAAATTCCAATGGCCAAAATGACCATGTAGATCGCGAGCGTATCGCGAACTCCGGGAGCCAAAAGAGTGCGAGACAAGCCCGAAATCAACAGAGCAATGAAGATCGCAGGGATAGACAACTGAACGTCTGCAATACGCATGATTGCCGCGTCGGTACGCCCGCCGAAATACCCTGATATCAGACCTAGTGTGACGCCGATCGACATGGACAACAGGACAGCGACAAGGGCCACCAGAAGGGAAACTCGCGTTCCGTAAAGAGTCGCTGAGAGAACATCGCGACCCTGGTCGTCTGTGCCAAAACTGTAAAAATGTCCGGTAAGAGCGTTTGCGCTCCACGGGGGTGTGTTTGCCGATAAGAGGTCGAGCGTGCGCGGGTCGAGAATGTTCTGGGGAGCCAGCAGAGGGGCGCCCAAGGCGGCAGCAATGAGGATCAGCAGGACCATGGTCGAGAAAAGTGCCCCGGGAGAGCGCAAGTAAGAGTGGCCGATATCTGAACCGAACAGCGCCGCAAACTTTCTGGTCAATCTCTTCATTTGATGCCCCCTACTGCGCGCAAACGAGGGTCTAAGAGGTAGTAGATGCAATCCACCACCATATTGATGGCAACAAAAATAAACGACACAATGAGAAGGTATGTTGCCATGATCGGCACATCTGAATATCGAATCGAATTAATGAAGAGCAGCCCGACGCCGGGCCACTGGAACACCGTCTCCGTTACTACGGCGAATGCGATAATCGATCCTAACTGCAGGCCTGCAACCGTGACCACCGGGACCATGGTGTTCTTCAATGCATACGAGAAATAGATGAGCCGCTTAGGTAAGCCCCGCGCTCTCGCGAACCGAATGTAGTCGGAGTGCATGACTTCAAGCATTTCAGCGCGAACCAGTCGCAAGATCAGCGTAAGCTGGTAAGCCGCCAGTGAAATTGCCGGCAGGAGAATGGCCTTCCAACCGCTTTTGGTCAGTAATCCAGTTGTCCACCAGCCGATCTTTACTGTGTCGCCACGCCCGAATGACGGCAGCCACCCAAGTTTAATCGAAAAGACATAGATCAGGCCGATGCCGATCAGAAAGTTAGGTAACGATACCGCAATCAGCGAGCCGGTCATGCTCACCCGAGACAGTGCGGAGCTCGGACGCAACGCAGTCATCACCCCCAGCGCGATGCCTGCCGACATCGCGAAGAAAAACGACAGTAGCGCTAGCTCGAGTGTCGCAGGCAGCCGTTCAAGGATTAGATCCAATACCGGCCGTCCCACGCGAGTAGAAATGCCAAAATCACCCTGAAGTGCAAAGCCGACGAACTTGAGGAATTGGATGTAAAAGGGGCGGTCGAAACCCAGTTCGGCCGCCAAGCGTGCGCGGTCCTGCGCGCTGGCCTCCTGCCCCAGCATGTTCTGCAGCGGATCACCGATAAAATGAAAGGCGGCGAAGGACAGGAAGGCCGTTACCAGCATCACCGGAAAAACAGACGCCAGTCTGCGCAGGAAGAAGCCAGTCATTTAACTACCTTGACGTTCTTTACGTAGATCATGTTGCCGACGTGTGATGTGACGTGAATCTTGTTCTGCATTGCACGCGCTAACATTTGCGCGTGAATCGGAAGGTAGAAACATTCGTCCTGGACGACCTTCCAGATTTCAGCGACGGTGGCATTGTACTTTTCAATGCTGGCCTCCGAGCTAAGCGAATCAATTTTCGCGTCGATCTCTGGGTTCTTGAATTCAACCCCGGCCCAAGTGCCCCGAGAGCGCACAAGGTTTTCAAAAAGAATTTGAGAATTAACCCCCCCCCAAGTCATAAGGTAGAAGTCGGTCTTCCGGTGAAGAACGAGCGGCCAGACTGCGGCGGAGGGCTGAACGTCCAGGTTTACAGTTATGCCAATCTTCGCCAGCATCGCCACTAGCGCCTCACAAATGCGCTCATCGCTCACCATGCCATCGTTGGTGCAATTAAGGGTTACAGAAAAACCATCGCCGTAGCCCGCTTCCATCATGAGTTGCCGCGCTTTTGCGACATCGTACTTTGGCACTCTTCCCATTTCTTGAGTAAAGCCGCTGGCAAATGGCGAAAGGATCGTCCCAAGTGGGATGGACTGACCCCGCATGATCGTCGTCTGGATAGCTTGACGATCAATAGACATATTCATGGCTTGACGGACCCGCTTATCCGCGAACGGATTTCCCTTCGCGTTTCCGCTTATAAGTTTGTCCTCCCCCATGTTGACGCCAAGAAAAACGGTACGGGATTCAGGGCCCTTAACTACTCGCAGATCGGGGTTCTGTTCGAGGCGCGAAACATCCTGGGGAGGAACGTCTTGCAGAAAATTGACTTGGCCGCTGATCAAAGCGGATACGCGTGTCGCGTCCGACTGGATAGGGGTATAGATAATTCGATCGATGCTCAGCGGGAATTGACCGATACCCCAGTACTTATCATATGCTACCAGTTCTGTCCGGCGATCGGACTCGCGGCTGACGAGCCGGTATGCGCCTGTGCCGTTTTCATGGCGCGCCGCATAGTTTTCCTTCTTCGCCATATAGTCCTGCGGGGCCGCGGAATCGTTCTTCTCGGCCCAAGCTTCGTTCATTATCAAGACGGCTGTCAGATTCTCGGCCATCAGGAGGCTAGGACCCTTGGTCTTGATCTGCACGGTATCGGCATCCTTTGCCACGACGGACTCGATCGCATTTACGTATGTCCGCACGTTCGACGTCGGCGCCATCGCTCGTCGGATCGAAAATACAACGTCTTTTGCCGTGAAAGGAGTCCCGTCGTGGAAGGTGACGTTCTGGCGAAGTTTGAACTCCCATATGTCAGGGTTGTCGGGGAGCATGCGCCATTCTGTCGCCAGCACACCGATGAGCTTGCCATTATCGTCTCGTGAGACGAGGGGTTCATAGATCTGCTGATTAAACGTATAGGTGGTGCCCTCGTTATACGCATAGGGGTCAAGCGTTTGAACGTCCAAACGGCGAGCCCATTTCAGCGTTTCCGCGTTCGCGGAAGAGGCAATCGCAAGCAGCGCCGCCGCGCCCAGGAAGCGTGCAAGGCGCACGTTCGCACGACGCGCCATATATTTGAGCATTGACATTTCCTCTCTCTGGACGATTGGGTCAAAAAGCCCCAACCTGTGGGTCGAGCCTTTTCTTGTTTTGCTGCAGTCTGCCCCTTCGGGGTCGGCCGTCGTCTGCGAACTAAAGCAGCTTTTTGCAGAAATTGTGCAGACTTCGCCGCAATGACGCCGGATCTCTGTGTGGCTAGTGGCTAGCCGGGTCGCTACCGGTCGTCGCCACCTCTAGGCCGGGGCCGCAAAAGCCGGCGGGCTACTACTGTCATTCGGCCGCTAATTGTTGCAGACCCGAAGGCCATCTTTCCGCCGAAAGTAAGTCCCGCGGGTGGGTGCTGAACGCGGCGAGTTCGTGTGGCCATCGACGTCACGCGCGACGGCGAAGATCCGCGGCAGTGGAAGCTGATGCAACACGGGCGTGAGAAGTTGACTTGCCGGCATTGTAACAAGATCACTCATGTGCCAGCGCCGTTCCATGTCCTCTTTGCCGGGCCGAGCCTGCTGGCGCTGATCCTGTTCGAGAAGTACGGGCAGCACCAGCCGCTCAACCGACAGGCCGTGCGCGAATGCGTGGGAACGTGTCGAGCTAAGCTTCTCGACGCTCGCCGACCAATCAGCGCCCCAGCTCGTCCAGGTGTGGCAACGCCCGCTGTCGATCATTTCCAGCGCTAGGCGTGGCGGCCCGGCTGCAATCCCGCGCTGATGGATGAACTTCGCCCGAAAACCGTGCGGCCCAGATGTATTTTGCCTTGCGCCCGGGTTGCTATGCCCGAGCCAGCCGTGGACAGCGGATCAGCGATGGATCTCCGGCAGGGCTGGACGTCCGTGGAGCGGGATGTCAGGAATGCGGGAAAGGGAAACTGAGGCATGGCGCAGAAAATTTGTGATCGCGGAGATGATGCACGAGCCGAACACGGTCTCGCTGCCGCCCACGCCAATCGAGGCCCTTTTGCGCGTGATGCTCCTGTGATCGGCGGCGACGACCTGGCGCGGGTCACGGAGGCGGCGAGGACTGGCCCGAAAGCGGCGATTCTGCCGGTCATCGACGAGATCGCGCAATGTCTATTGGGGCATCGGCTGCTGACCGTGATGCGTCTGCACGCTGCGACCGTGGAGCTCGAGCGCCTCTACAGCAGCCACGCCGAGGCCTATCCCGCCGGAGGCAGGAAGTCGAAGCGCGGCCTGCCCTGGACCGAGCATGTGCTGGTGCGGGGCGAGGTGTTCATCGGAACCCACCCCCCCGACCTTGAATGGGCCTTCGATGACCATGCGAAACTGGCGGATCTCGGGCTGGGCTCGGTGATCAATACGCCGATCCTGTTCGACGGACGCTGCCTGGGCGCCCTGAACCTTCTGCACGAGCCCGGCCGGTATCACCCTGGCGACGACGCGGTCACCAAGCCGCTCGCCTATCTCCTGACCCCACTGCTGCTCGCCGCATGACCACGCTTTGTCACCACCCTCCGCCGCCGGAGGCGCGGCTCGCTCACCGCCGGCATTCTGGCGCCTCTCGTGTTCGGCTCCTGGTCCCCAGTCGCGGCGAGGCCGCACACATGCTCGGCTAGGCCTCGAAAACCGGCATCGGCCTGCTGTTCTTCCTGCACGGGGCGAGGCTGTCCTGTGCCGCGGTTAGTGGGATTGGCCATCGGGCGCCTGCCCGCACCCGTTCTCGGCCCAAGGCTGGCGGCCGGTTTTCTGTACCTGACCGTGCTTCCGTCGCCCGTGCCGTCGTCGATCGCCTTCGCCCCATCGCCCGCAGCAGTGTGTCGGCGGCAGTTTGCAGCGCCTCGCTTCCCTACGTCTTCGGCCTGTTCAATGCGTCGCTCTTGGTCGTCTGTACATGAGCGCCCGCGGCGCCGGCCTCTCCTGGAGCCCGGTGCGGATCATCCTGTTCGAACTGCTGGCCCGTTCACCGCCGGGCACGCCCTGCGGCCCCTCATCCGCGGCTGGGTTGACCGCCCTCCTCAACTACTGAGCCTTATTGATCGCGGATCGATCCTGCTGGTTGCCTACGGGGCATTCGGCGCCGGGGCGGTCCACGGCCTTTGTGCGCGGGTTTCCGTGGGCGACCTGATGCCGGTCGGGGTTCTCGGTGGCATGCTGCTCGCCGTTATGCTGGTCGGCAGGATCAGGGGCGCGCGCCACCTCGGCTCTTCCCGGGAGGACGAGATCGCCATCGCCTCCCGTGGCTCCAAGAAGAGCCCGGCGCCCGGTGTGCCGATCGCAGGCGCGTTCTTTCCATCCGCGGTCGTCAAGCCGGGGTGATCCTGCCGCTCGTGGTCTTCCGCCAGATCCAGCTCGCCGTCCGCGCCGCACTGGCTCAGTGCCACACCGCTCGCGCGGCGGCAATCCCGGGCGAGGTCGCGCGATGAGTATCGTTTCCCTGTCGGGGCTGGACCCGGCCCACCGCTTACCCTCGTTACGTCCGACCATCGTGGGACGAGCCATGTCGTCTCCGCGGGCCACTGTCTACGGCGCAGTCCACGCTGCAGATCCTCGAAAGCGTTTGCAACGCCATCGACGCTGGTGTGGCCGCGAGCCCGGTATTGGGCGTCGTGCAGAACGAGCTTGTTAACCTCGCCGACGTCGCGCCGATCATTCTCTACCTGGCCGAACGCGACGAGGTAATCACCATCAGCAGCCTGGGCTGCTGGCCTCGCGCCCTCGATCCAGATATTTTCATGCACGAGCACGGCGGCGCGACCCGGAGGGGCCTGTGGACTGTCGCTCCAGCCGCGCGAGAGCCTGCATCACGGCTCTGGCCCGCTACGGCACCATGAGCTTCTCGGAGGTGGTGCGAAGCGCCATCGGTTTCGCACGTGATGGCTTCGTGACGTATCCGCGGATGGCGGAGCTGCTGCACACCTACGCCAACAGCTATGCGAGATGGCCCAGCTCCGCGGCGATCTATCTGGCCGGGGGACGGCCCGAGGTCCGTGATGTGCTCGTCCAGTCCGATCTTGGCCGGACTCTGCAGTACATAGTCGTCCGCCAGACGGCGGCACGAAGCCGGAGGCGCGTCGAAGGCCTGAGGTTGCTCGGGACGCCTTCTATCGCGGCGACATCGCGCGAACGAACGTTCGTCTAGATTGTTTCGCGATAGTCCTGGTGATGACGATATCTCTCTCGATCCGGGCCAGCCGTACCGAGCCGATGCACCTGAATCCCTTCTGCTTTTGATCGCCATCTGACGCCGCCTTGTCCACTAAGCGGGTGACAATCTGAGAAGCCGTTCGATGCATCAACCTCTGGTGGGGCCATCTCAGTCTGATACGAACGAGGCCCTCGCGGCCTTCACGGATTCGGAGATGAACCGATGCACCTTTGGACCCGGCGAGTGTCGTGCGTATCGGGATGAGAGGTGATCCAGTAATTGCGCACGAACCGGACCTCGGGTAGCAAGCGCTTCAGTTCCGGATACCGTTGCGCTGCATAGTCGTGGAGGATTCCTATGCCATGCCCGGCGCGAACCGCTTCCAATTGCGCGACCACGCTGCCGCATTCGTATCGACGTGACATGAGGCGACCGAGAACGGAAGCATAGTCCAAGGCGCGGCTGTAAGTCATGTCCTCGACATGCGTCACGAACAAACGGCCGGCTAGTTCGTCCTGGCTTATGATCGGGCCCTCGCGCCTGAGGTATTGCTCCGCCGCATAGACGCTGAGTGTGTAGTCGGTCAGCTTCGACAGGATTAGTCGCCCCTGTTTGGGGCGATCCAACGTCACAACGATGTCGGCCTCTCGCCGCGACAGCGGAAATGTTCGTGGTAACGGCACCAATTGAATGACGAGCCTCGAATTTTTCGCGGCGAGCATGCCGGGCCGATCGGCAAGGAAATAGTTGCCAAGACCGTCAGGTGCACCGACGCGCACAGTACCTGTGATGGCCTGGCTCGCACCGCTGCTGCCGGAACCTACTCTGAGAAATTCGCTCTCCGCGTGCTCCGCTGCCGTAACCAACGACTCGCCCGCCGCGATTGGGATGCACCCGGACGTATGTCGTTCGAGCAGCTTGGCGTTCAAGCTTCGCTCTGGGGCACTAAGTTGACGCGCTACCGTTGCATGATTCAATCGAAGACTCTTCGAGGCCTTCAGGATTTGTCCAGCTCGCGCGACCTCAAGAAATATTCGAACCCGTTCCCAGTCCCGAAGGCAACAACAATGAAAATGACCCGTTCGATCTCCCAGCTAAGGTGGCCGTCGTTACGTGCTCCAGCCGCGCCATGAACTGTGCATTTTCTTTGCAAGGACGCCTGGGAAGAACGAGAAGCGGACTTCCCTGGGCCGCCCGGCGTAGGAGACATCGGAACGCCCAGTGCACGAAGCATTTATCGATATGCTGCTTGGTCACAAGTGGCCCCATCTCCGCATCGGGATCCGTTTCCGGGGCGATCTTCAGAGCGCGAACCTTGGGCGCAAGTTTTTCGATTAGCCTGTCGGCGGTCGCGTCTCCGATCGGGACGGCGACCGAAATCGCCATGCAACGCTCGCCCGCGGCGCCGTAGGCGGCGCCCATCAGCGCGTCAACCGCCTGATCCATGTCGGCGTCCGGCATGATGATCATGTGGTTCTTGGCGCCGCCAAGCGCCTAACAGCGCTTTCCGTTTCGAGTGGCCGTTTCGTGGATGTAATGGGCAATCGGAGTGGAGCCGACAAAGCTCACGGCCACTATGTCGGCATCGGACAAGATGGCGTCGGCCGCTTCCTTGTCTCCATGAACGACATTGAAGACGCCATCAGGCAATCCGGCCTCCTTCAGCCACTTCGCCAGTATAAGCGAGGCGGACGGATCGCGTTCGGACGGCTTGAGAATGAAAGTGTTGCCGCACGCGAGGGCGTCCGGGAACATCCACATCCCGGAAATTGAATGGTGTAATCCCGGCAACAACGCCGAGCGGTTGACGTAGAGAGAAGCTGTCGACGCGACTTCCGACGTTCTCGGTGACCTCTCCCTTGAGAAGCTGAGGTACGCCGGTGGCGAACTCCACGACTTCCATGCCGCGCTGGATCTCCCCCTTTGCGTCAGAGAGCACCTTGCCGTGCTCGGCCGTGATCACTTGGGCGAGTTCGTCGATCCGATCCTCCAGAATTCGCAGGAAATGGTTGAGAATTCGGGCGCCGCGCAACGGAGGGGTTCGCCCAGGTCGGAAACGCCTTTCGCGCCGCCGTTGCCGCCGCACGAACGTCTTGGACCGAAGCCAATCCAAGCGTTCCCGACTGTTCACCCGTCGCGGGATTGTATACGGCTGCGGTGCGAGTGCCGCGGCTCGGCACCAGCTCGCCATTGATGAAATTCGGGATCTTCGTCGACATTGCGCATTCCCTGCAAACAGAGCTTGATCGCCGTTGGTATGCAGCGCATAGAATTGTGCATCAACGAGCGAATGTGCGGCTCTGTTGTGCAGAAACTGCAGTCGACCCTGATTCCGCCCGCTCCACCCTTGCCGGAAACGCAAGCGACGAAGCAATCTCAGACTGTCTCCGCGGGAAAGATACTGGATCGCTTCGCTCGCAATAACGATGTACCGCCAGAACGCGGGCTCAGCGCTTCCGCCTTCGCTCTTTGAGCTTCGGCGAACAAGTCGCGATGCCCCCGGGATGACGACCAGTGTCAGATCAACGCACCCGCGTCCGCGACGCGGCACTGGTGGTAGTCGGTGTCGCCAAAGGTGTTCTCGATCATGGTCAGGCGCTTGAAGTAGTGGCCGATCTTGGCCTCCATGGTCATGCCGATGCCGCCGTGGAGCTGGATCGACTGCTGGCCGACGAATTTCAGCGACTTGCCGATCTGCACCTTGGCCGCGGCGACGGCGTTGGCGCGCTCCCTGGCGTCCTCGAAATCGTTCGCCATGGTGGCGAACATCGACATCGAGCGGGCCTGCTCGGCCGCGACGAACATGTCGGAGGCGCGATGCTGCAGCGACTGGAACGAGCCGATCGCGACGCCGAACTGTTTTCGCGTTTTGATGTAGTCGACCGTGGTCTTGAGCGACTCGTCCATCAGCCCGACCGCTTCGGCGCAGAGCGCAATGCGGGCCTCGTCGACCACGCGCTCGATCAGCGCCAGGGAATCCTCGGGGTTGCCAAGCACCGCGTGGGGGCCCACCTCGACGCCCGTGAGGGTGATGTCGGCGGCGTGCAGGCCGTCTTGAGTCGGGTAAGACTTCTTCGCGACACCCTTGACATTGGCCGGCACCAGGAACACGCCGGTGCCCGCCTTGTCGCGACGGTCGCCCTTGGTGCGCGCGGTGACGATCAAGGTGTCGGCATTCTCGCCGTTGAGCACGACGAATTTTTCGCCGTCGATGACCCAGCCGTCGCCCTTCTTCTTCGCGGTGGTGGTGACGTCGAACAAATCGTAGCGCGAGTTCTTCTCGAGCTGGGCGAAGGCCAGCGTCTTGCTGCCGTTGATGATCCCTGGCACATGCGCGGCCTTCTGCGCATCGGTGCCGGCATGGCGCAGGAAGCCGCCGCCGATCACAACAGTCGCGAGATACGGCTCGAGCACCAGCGCCTTGCCGAGCGCTTCCATCACGATCATGGTCTCGACGCCGCCGCCACCGAAGCCGCCGTCGGCCTCGCTGAAGGGCAGACCGAGCAGGCCCTGCTCGGCGAGCTTGAGCCAGACGGTTTTGCTCCAGCCGCCCTTCTCCGCCATGTATTTCTTGCGCTGTTCGAAATCGTAGGAATCGGTCAGCAGGCCGTCGATGCTTTCCTTGAGAAGCCGCTGCTCCTCGTTCAAGTCAAAATCCATGTTGCTCTCCAAATCGGCGGGAATTGCCCTGCCGTCGCCTCACCCTGAGACGTCAAACCCCGCGAAGATGGGGATCCAATAAAGGCGGCTGCCCGCCGTGCTCGGGACGGCCAGGCGTGCTGGGTCCCCGCTCCACCGCGCAATTGCGTAATTCGCGGGTCAAAGTCCTAGCACCGCTTTGGCAATGATGTTGCGCTGGATCTCGTCGGAGCCGCCGTAGATCGAGACCTTTCGGTTGTTGAAGTAACTCGGCGCGATCTGGGCGATCCAGTCCATGGCTTCGTTCGAGGCATCATGGCCGTGCACATCGTAGGGCGCGGCGAGCGGGCCAATGACCTCCATCAAGAGCTCGGTGGTGGTCTGCTGTATCTGGGAGCCCTTGATCTTCAGCACCGAGGACGCCGGATTGGGCTTGCCCTTTCCGTGCTTGCCTTCGTCGGCGACGACGCGCAGCTGCGTCAGCTCGAGCGCCTTTAGCTCGATCTCGCAGCCCGCCAGCTTCTCGCGGAACGCGGCATCCTGGATGAGCGGCTTGCCGCCGGACTCGATCTTTGAGGCCAAATCGCGGATGCGGCGCAGCCGCTCCTTGGAGAGGCCGACGCGAGCCAAGCCGGTCCGCTCATGGCCGAGCAGGAATTTTGCGTAATCCCAGCCCTTGTTCTCCTCGCCGATCAGGTTGTCGTAAGGAACTTCCACGTCGTCGAAGAACACTTCATTGACCTCGGTGCCGCCATCGATGGTCTGGATTGGACGTACCGTGACTCCCTTGGATTTGATGCTGCAGACGATGAAGGAGATGCCCATCTGCTTCTTGGAGGAAGGATCGGTGCGGCAGAGGCAGAAGATCATGTCGGCATGCTGTGCCAGCGTGGTCCAGGTCTTCTGGCCGTTGATGATCCACTTGTCGCCCTTGCGCTCGGCCTTGGTCTTAAGCGAGGCAAGGTCGGAGCCGGAGCCCGGCTCGGAGAAGCCCTGGCACCACCAGTCGTCGACATTGGCGATGCGCGGCAGGTACTTCTTCTTCTGCTCATCGTTGCCGAAGGTGTAGATGACGGGACCGACCATGCCGACGCCAAAGGCGAGCGGTGGGTGCGCCGGATAGGACTGTAGCTCCTCAGTGAAGATGAACTGCTGCACGCTTGTCCAGCCGGTGCCGCCATATTCCTTGGGCCAGTGGCTGACGCCCCAGCCTTTCTTGTTGAGGATGCGCCACCACGTCAGCATCTCGTCCTTGGAGAGGGGGCGGCCCTCGACCAGCTTGCGCCTTGTATCCGGCGGCACGTTGTCGCGGAAGAACTGCCGCACTTCGTCGCGAAACGCCTGCTCTTCCTTGGTGAATGCGAGATCCATTGGATCCTCCTGTGAGATTCCTGCGGCGTCCCGAAGGCTGGATCCATAACCGCCAGCGTTCGTTGTTACGAAAGCCGCTTCCGTCCCTGCCCCCAAACTCCGGCTGCGGAGTATGGGGCCCGGCCGCGCGAACGCAACTGCGCAACTTGGCAGTGACGATGAGACTTACGGCAGGACCTCGAACAAACCTGCCGCGCCCATGCCGCCACCGACGCACATGGTGACGATCGCGTATTTGGCCTTGCGGCGACGGCCCTCGATCAAGGCGTGGCCGGTCAGGCGCGCGCCGGACATGCCGTAGGGATGGCCGATCGAGATCGCGCCGCCGTTGACGTTGATCTTCTCGGGGTCGATGCCGAGCTTGTCGCGGCAATAGAGCACCTGCACCGCGAAGGCTTCGTTGAGCTCCCAGAGGCCGATGTCGTCGACGGTGAGGCCGTGGCGCTTGAGCAGGCGCGGCACGGCGAAGGCCGGGCCGATGCCCATCTCATCCGGCTCGCAGCCGGCGGTGACGAAACCGCGGAAGATGCCGAGCGGCTGCAGGCCACGCTTGGCCGCTTCCTTGTCGCTCATGATCACGCAAGCGCTGGCGCCGTCTGAGAGCTGGCTGGCATTGCCGGCTGTGATGGTATGACCTTGGCCCCGCACGGGCTTGAGCCCGGCGAGTCCTTCGGCCGTGGTTTCGGGGCGGGGCCCCTCGTCCAGCGACAGCGTCACGTCCTTCATCGACACAGCGCCGGTCGCCTTGTCGGTGACTGCCATCTGCGTCGTGATCGGCGCGATCTCTTCCTTGAACTTGCCGCCCTGTTGGGCGGCCGCAGTGCGGCGCTGGCTCTCCAGCGAATAGTCGTCCTGCCGCTCGCGCGAGATACGATAGCGCTTCGCTACGACTTCAGCGGTGTCGATCATGGGCATGTAGGCATCTCCCTTGATCTTGAGCAGCGCCGGATCTCGCGCGTGGAACGAATTCATCTTGTCATTCTGAACGAGGCTGATTGACTCGCCACCGCCGCCGACGGCGATCTCTACCCCGTCAAAGATCACCGAACGCGCGGCGAGCGCGATGGCTTGTAGTCCAGAGGCGCATTGCCGGTCGACCGTGCTACCGGCAACGGTGACGGGCAGCCCCGCGCGCAGCAGTGCCTTGCGCGCGATGTTGCTGCCGGTTGAACCCTGCTGGAGCGCTACTCCCATCACGACGTCCTCGATCTCCTTCGGATCGATCTTGGCGCGGGCGACGGCCTCGCCGATTGCGTGGCCGAGCAGCGTCGCGCCCTCGGTGGCGTTGAGCGCACCGCGATAAGCCTTGCCAATCGGAGTACGGGCGGTGGAAACGATGACAGCGTCGGTCAAGAACGATCTCCTGATGCGAGTTGGGTAGATTGTGACCATTTCTGCTGCCGCGTTGGCCATCGCCGTGGGTTTGGTACAGCTGATCTGGCGGCCGCGAAACTCCAGCGCGTGCGCGAGCCGTAGTCAGGGGCGGCCTTTGACAATTGGTTAAGGAGGGTGCCCTGCACGATATTGTTGTCCGAACGCGCGCCTTCAGGATAACATTGGTCGCCGGGATGGGTCATGGTCCGCAACACATCACTCATCATTCCAGGGTGCGACCACCGCCCCCCCGCAAAGCGCGCTCGATGACAAGCTCGGTCGCGAGCTCTAACGCGCAATGCGCATCAGAGAGTCCAGCGAGCAGCCTACTCGAAGGCGAGATGCTTTCGCGGGCAGACCCTTCGAGCCCCCCACGACGCGCAATCGCGCAACGTTGAACAATGAATGAATTGGCAGTCGCCATCACGCCGCTTTCGACGCCGCGAGCGAGGCAAACGTCTTGCCTTCGGCCGCGAGCTTCTTCAGCAGCGGTGCGGGCTCGAGGCTGGGGTCGTTGGTCTCCTTGGCGTAGAAGGCCAGGCGATCGGCGATGTGCTTGAGGCCGACGCTGTCGGCCCAGAACATCGGGCCGCCGCGATAGATCGGCCAGCCATAGCCATAGAGCCAGACCACGTCGATGTCGGAGGGACGCGCCGCGATGCCCTCTTCGAGGATCTTCGCGCCCTCGTTGATCATCGGATACATCATGCGCTCGAGGATCTCGTCGTCGCTGACGACGCGCTTCTTGCGGCCGAGGCGGGCAAGCGTCTCGTCGATCAGCTTCTCGACTTCCGGATCGGGCAGCGCCGAGCGGCTGCCGGCTTCGTACTTGTAGTAGCCCTTGCCGGTCTTCTGGCCGAAGCGGCCGGCTTCGCACAGCGCGTCCGCGATCTCCGACTTGATGCCGCGGTCTTTCCGCGAGCGCCAGCCGATGTCGAGGCCGGCGAGGTCGCCCATCGCGAACGGCCCCATCGGCATGCCGAACTTGGTGACGACAGCGTCGACCTGCTGCGGCAGCGCGCCTTCGAACAGCAGCTTCTCGGACTGCTTGCCGCGCTGGGCCAACATGCGGTTGCCGACGAAGCCGTCGCAGACGCCGACCACGGCCGGCACCTTCGCGATTTTTCGCGCGATATTCACCGCGGTGACCAGCGCGTCCGGCGCGGTCTTGTCGGCGCGCACGATCTCGCACAGCTTCATGACGTTGGCCGGCGAGAAGAAGTGCATGCCGAGCACGTCCTGCGGACGCTTGGTCGACTTCGCGATCTCGTCGATGTTGAGATACGAGGTGTTGGAGGCGAGCACGGCGCCGGGCTTGACGTACTGGTCGAGCTTGCCGAACACTTCCTTCTTCACCGCCATGGTCTCGAACACGGCTTCGATGACGAGGTCGGCATCGCCGACATTCTCGATGCCGACGACGCCGTTGATCAGCGCCATGCGCTTGGCGGGCGCGTCGGCCGGAATGCCGCCGCGCGCGGCGGTCGCTTCCCAGTTCTTCTGCATGATGCCCATGCCGCGCTTGAGCTGCTCCTCGCCGGTCTCGATCAGGGTGACGGGAACGCCGGCATTGGCAAAGGACATCGCGATGCCGCCGCCCATGGTGCCGGCGCCGAGAATGGCGACCCGGTTCACGGGACGCGACTTGGTGCCGTCAGGAACGCCCGCGATCTTGGCAGCCTCGCGCTCGGCGAAGAACGCATAACGCTGCGCCTTCGACTGATCGCTGGCGACGAGCTTCAGAAAACCCTCGCGCTCCTTCTTCAGGCCTTCGTCGAAAGGTAGGTCAATGGCGTAGCCCACGGCGTCGGCGGCAGCGAACGGCGCCTCCAGGCCGCGCGATTTCTTGGTCATGGCGGCGACTGCATTGGTGAAGATCGAGCGGTCGGCCTTGGCCGCCGCGATCTTGGAATCGTCGTCGCGCAGGCGCCGCAGCGGGCGCTTCTCGGCCAGCAGCTTGCGCACGAAGGCCTCGCCGCCCGATGCCGGCCCCTCGATGATTTCCTCGATCAGGCCGTTCTTGAGCGCTTCCGCCGCACCAATGGGATCACCGCCGACGATCATCTTGACGGCGAGCTCGGGACCGACCGCGCGGGGCAGGCGCTGGGTGCCGCCGGCGCCCGGCAGAAGACCGAGCTTCACCTCGGGCAAGCCGAGCCTTGCCTCTTTCACCGCGACGCGGAAATGACAGGCGAGCGCGACCTCGAGGCCGCCGCCGAGCGCGGTACCGTGGATCGCGGCAACCACGGGCTTGGGCGAATTCTCGATCTCGGACAGCACGTCGTTGAGGGCGGGCGCCTTCGGCGGCTTGCCGAATTCGGTGATGTCGGCACCGGCAATGAAGGTGCGGCCGGCGCAGGTCAGCACGATGCCCTTGATGGCGGGATCGGCAATCGCAGCCTTGATGCACTCCAGGATGCCGCCGCGAACGGCGGCACTCAGCGCGTTGACCGGAGGGCTGTCGACCGTGACAATCCCGATCTCATTATGACGCTCAAGCTTGACCACTTCGCTCACGCTGGGCTCCTCGGTGAAACAATAAAAATCGGGTGGGTAGCGGATCAGTCTAGCTAGCAAGACTCAAAGGCTCTGTGCGATGCTTCGAGCTAGGGTGGCGATGGTGACGTGCCCGACTGCGATCTGCCGTCGCATGAGTCGCGAAGGGACGATTTCCGGGAGAGTGATTCATTGCCGGATTAGTTGGGTCGCTCTGTTGGGCCACCCGGAGCCGCGCTGTTCGTTTCCGAGCAGCATCAGGTTGCACCGCCACCGGATCATTTGCTGCATATCCCGCCTGCTGCTCCAGAACACTCGGCATACTTGACCATGCGGAAGCGGTGAAAGCGTCTAACCATGCCCAGTTACCATGTCGTTCGGACAACCGTCCCTATTGGAACCCATCCGAACATGGTCGGCTGGGAGGTAGTAAAGTAACAGGGTGCCCATATCGATTAATGCAATGGCCCGGAGATTTACGCTTAAATTCTGCACAAGCTGCCCTTTTTGGGCCTACGTTGATCTGAGCCTGTCCGAGCTAGTCGATTCCGAGCAATCCCATTCGAAGGATTTTGAGCCCTTTGCGAAGTGCCGATTGCCTACGTCCGTCGCGGCGTTACGTGGGACCGCGCACTGAACTCTGTCAAGCTGATGCGCTGTGTCGGCGAAACTCTGTACCATCATCCTAGCGCGGACAGTTTTTGCGCCGCCTGATGAGGTTAAATGCGACTCGCCAGCAATTCGCACATACGATCTACAGCAGCGGCCAAGCCTGAGGTGGCGCCTGCGCGGCTCCGAATCAGCTTGGTGGTTCCTATGGGCAAGTGTCGGTCATTGCTGGCCGCTGCGCGACGGCAGGAGCCACTCGGCACCGGCCATCAACACGAGCGAGAGAATGATTATGCGGTCGATGCGGCCGCGATACAGCTGGATTGATAGTTCGAAGAATCGTTGGGACGCGGATCTTCCAGGATCAGGCAAGTCAATGCCCCCGTCCAGCGGGGTCCGGCTTTAGGTCCGTACTCACAGAGATCAGCCAACGTCTCAAATCCGTATGTTCGGACGAGCGCTTGCGTTTAAGGCGGCTCTGCGATTTTTATGCCCCCTCAAGCGCTTGCACTCACGACAAGCAGGACAGCGATGAGGGCTCCGCTGCCAGCGCGATACGTGTGCGGCGCTTTGGAGCTTGTACCTAGGGGCGGAATGGAAGACGTGCGACCGTATTTTTAATAGAAGAGCAGCAAAGATCGCCAGGATCTCCTTGCCATTGGCGACGCGATCATTGTTCTTGAGGAATTTTGGATTGGTAGCGAGTTCAGGTGGCTTCGAGAACGGCGCATGTCCGGGCGAACTGACCGTCATTGCCAAACACCAACATCAGCCCACCGTCCGCGCAGCGAAACACGCCGACTGGCAACGCACCATTGCCCATGTGCCGCGGCGGGGTGGGCTAGTCCATTCACCAGATACATTTGGAGATAGTGGCTCAGCGAGGCGATCACGGTGTCGGGCAGGGAGAGTCGATGTGCTGCCCGGCCCCCCCATTGACCTTGCGGTGATAGAGGGCCGACAGATGTCGATCGAGGGTTCATGCCGGTCATGTAGTCCACGATCGACCGGTTTGGGCAGAGATAGAACGAATTTTTGTTGTTCTCCTTGCCCGATGGATCGACCAGGAAAGGAGGTCCGTAGGCACGCGCGTCGTCGCCGGTGCCGGGCCGCTCGATCTTGATCATCTCCGCGGCGAGATCGCCCAGCATCTGGGCCGACAAGGGCCCGGCGGGCACACGCGTGAGATCAAGGATCTCGACGCCAGAAAGCGCCAGGGCCGACATATAGGCTTTCCCTAATGACTCTTCTGAGGCGGAACACGCCCGTTCGCGCCTCCAGCTCCGTTCGTAATCTTGTTCGAATTCGATGGCCCGCATCGCCTGAACCAGGAGTGCCCTGTTCCTGGTCAGTAGCGCTACCCCGGAATCAATCGAGCCGACTCATGCAAATATTACGAGGCGCCATCGCGCTTGCTTGCATGATTCCGCAA
>NZ_FOUS01000045.1 GCF_900114915.1 Bradyrhizobium sp. Rc3b | reverse complement strand
CGGGGCTGGCGGCAGGGAGCGATGACGGTTTCGCAACGTTCTGGACGCAGTTCAAAGCTTCAGTCGGCAAGAGCGACCAGAAGGCCGTATCGGACATGATTAAATATCCCGTCCTCTACCAGGATCTGCGGCGAGCAGCGGAGTTTCCTGTGATCTGGAAGGGTGCTTTCAGACCTGCGCATCGGGCGTGTCTTGCCAAGCAGAAGCCTGTCAAGGACACATCCCCCAAGGGGGTGGTTACTTACTCTGCCTTTTGCGACTCGATCATCTACTCTTTCGCTAAGGATGAATCCGGCTGGAAATTGACGGACTTTGGCATAGACGATTGATCGGCCTTGTAAGAACTGATTGCCAACTGTTTCGCTGTTGTGCGCGGATTCTCGGCGACCGCTAGCCAATTTGACTATGAGGTATGATTGGACTCCCCTGTGGAGGTCAACCATTGGGTTCGACCACCTGTTTGACGTTCTCGACGAGATCCAGCGGACCGCGGAGGCGCCCGTAAATTTGCCAATAGGCAGGAGGTCGCTTCAGTTGGCGGTCTCTTTTATTCGGCTATCCGGATTTCCGTGTGGACTTCGCGCGGAGTTTACTCTTTTCCGAACTGACCTGCTTCCGTGGTGGAGTAGCTTCCCCATGCTTTAGACCTCGACATGGAGGTCAAGCTCTCCCAGGAGCCAATTCCGCTCCTTGGCACTTTGCCCTGACGATAGGCGTCCATGCCCGACCGTCGCCACGGGGCGGATGGACATCGGCAGGTCCGGGAAGCCGTATGATTTTCCCCGAGAGGAGGTCCTCAAGCCTTTTCAGATGCTGTGCTTGGTCACTGATTGGATGGCGGCGGACAGGGTTTGTGTCGCTGTTTCGGGATCGAATTCCGGATCGAGCAGGTCGTCCAGCGAAAACGGACAGGTCGACGGCAATTGAGGCGCGACGACTCCGCGCTTTGCCAGCGAGCGGATAGCTCCGTTGCACGCGACGCGCCAGATTTTCTCGAGTTCGAGTCGCTGTCTGATTTCGGGTGAAAATGCCAGGACGGCGTCGCCTTGGAACGTGACGATTTCATCAAACCAGTGAGTTGCGGCCTGGCTGTCCGGCTCGATGGTTGATTTCAACAGGTGGATGAGGGTCTGCCGAAGCAGGCTGGATATCGCCAGGATTTCGGCACGTCCCACATCTTCGATCTCTTCGGCCAGATTGGCGCTGTCCAGGCGTGAATCTACCGGCGGCGTTTCCCGCAGGATGCCGGCTTGCTCCTGGGTCCACCCGTAGAAATCGGTATCGTGTTTGCTGGCTTGTTTCGTGAGCATGGAAACCTCTGAGCGCCCTTAAGATAACGGCGGGGATGGAATAATCCAAGGGCGGAGGCCCGGTCCTGCGACGCCGAGGAACCTTATTCGGTACCGCTTTCGGCAGTTTTGTGGAACCAAGATCGGCGGTGGGGCCGCCTTTCATGCCGTCTCCAAGTCATAAACCTCGCCCTTCACCCGGGAGCTTCCTCTGGGATGCGTGGCGCGGGCCAACAGCCCGCCATGCGGACGGCATTGCGGTGCGAGGCGTGCAGGTGGCGACGATCAGGACTTGTCGCCCCAAATCATCGGTCCACGCACGTCTCGGAAACAAACGTTGTTCTTCGAGACCACACGGAAATCCGAATAGCCTTTTATTCCAGCCCACGTGGACTTCCGCTGTTGGCCCGTAGCGGACGTTCACGGTGACGCCGCCTGAGGGCCGCTTTTGACACGAAGCGGACGTCGCGGCCTTACGTGGCGTGTCATCATCGATTCCCTCAATCGCCGCGGGTCCTACCGGCGTTGCGGGGGTCGAGCGCATCAATTTCGACCGAATTTCGCTGGCCTGTCCCGGAATGAGGTGCGACACTCGCGCCGCACGGTTTTTTCACGCAGTAGGCCAGCATGGCTGACATCCCGGCCACTCGCTATGTTAAAAGTGACGACGTCCATATTGCCTATCAGGTGATTGGTGACGGTCCGCACGACCTGCTATTCGTCCCAGGTTTTGTCTCCAATCTTGAAGCGCTCTGGCAATCGCCGGCGCGCGCCGCCTTTTTCCGCAGGCTTGCAACGTTTGCGCGGATCATCATGTTCGATAAGCGCGGCACCGGATTGTCCGATCGCGGCTCCCAGATCTTCACGCTTGAACAGCGGATGCATGACGTGCAGGCGGTGCTAGACCAGGTTGGCTCCCAACGGGCCACCTTGTTCGGAATATCTGAGGGCGGTCCGATGTCGTTGCTCTATGCAGCGACCTATCCCGAGCGCACGTCGGCTCTGGTGCTCTATGGCACTTATGCGCGACGCTCGTGGGCGCCTGACTATACATTCGCATGGACGGATGCGCAGTGGAGCACGTTTCTGGATGACATAGAGCACCATTGGGGCACGACTGATGCAATGAGTTTGCTGATGTGGGCCCCCAGCGTTGCCGGGAACAAGCACGAAGTGGAGCAAATCGCTGCCTACTTCAGGGCCTCAGCAAGCCCAGGCGCGGCAGCTGCAATCATGCGTATGAACCGGGACATCGATGTCAGAGATATCCTGCCTGTCACGCGCGTACCGACGTTGATTTTGCATCGCGCCGACGAGCGCGTCATTGACGTGAAGCATGCCCGCTACATGAGCCAGCGGATTCCTCGCGCCAAACTGATTGAGCTCGGCGGCGAGGACCATATGGTCTGGGTTGGCAATCAGGATGCAATTCTTGATGAGGTCGAAGAGTTCGTCACCGGGCATCGGCAAGCAGCGGAGCCAGACAGGGTGCTGGCGACTGTGCTGTTCGTCGACATTGCGGGATCGACGGAACGCGCCGCCGCACTCGGCGACGGCGCCTGGCGCGTGCTGCTCGATGCGTTCTATGCCAAAGCTCGGAGCGTGCTCGGCCAGTATCGAGGGCGCGAAATCAACACTGCCGGCGACGGGTTTCTTGCCACGTTCGACGGCCCAGCGCGCGCCGTGCGTTGCGCCAGCGCAATCGGTGACGCGGTGCGCCCGCTCGATCTGAAAGTCCGTTGCGGTTTGCATACTGGCGAATGCGAATTCGTCGCTCACGATATTGTCGGCATTGCTGTACATATTGGCGCGCGTGTAGCGGCACTAGCCGCCCCGGGTGAAGTTCTGGTCTCACAGACGGTTCGCGATCTCGTAGCAGGATCGGGCTTGACGTTTGAAGAGCGTGGCCGTCACGTTCTCAAAGGCGTGCCCGACGAATGGCGCCTGTTTCGCGCGGTACGTCCTAGCACACTTTCACAAGCCATGCGATCAGCGCGCTGAATGACGGTTTCTGACCCCTAGCTGACCTGAACAGCGCCTCGTTGGAAAGCCGCTATTAAGGGCCAAGCGGACTATCGCCTAATCGCGCCGCGCTCCACTGGGTCGCATTTCTCGTACCGTCCATCGACGCAGCCGAGGTCCGACGACCACCGGCGGCGTCGACTTCAGCGCCAGCACCTCTTCGGTGGAGGCGGCAGAAAATAGCCAGTTGCGCACGGCCTCAACGTGCCGTCCAGGTTCATGCCGACGTCAAATTCGAGGGTTCGCCCACCAAGGGCTCGAAACATCTCCGAGGCGAAGACGTCGGATGCGCATGCCGATACCCTCTGCCGCTCGACTTGGGCCTGCAACTATCGCGTACTGCAAGGAGTGCGCTCAACAACACGGCTCACCAGCGGCGCTGGGCGGTCGCCTGCTCAACACCCCAATCAAGGATTTGAAGGAGCTATTGTTGCGCCAATCCTAATTAGTGCAGCGACGCCGACGGCCGAAGCCCGGGGGCTAGTCAGCGTGAATGGTCAGGAAATCTAAGCATCTTATAAATTGGGCGGCTTGTCTTCCCGGTTGAGCAGCCCCAATCGTCGTTCAAGCTCTTCCTTCTTAGCCACGAGTCTAGCCGCGAGAATGTCATTGACGACCGTGTGGAGTCGCCACAGCTCATCGAGAGACATGGTCTCAAACGGCTTCCGTTCCATGAATGTCCCCGACTCACGAATTGCCCACAGATTGAGGCTATGAAGGGCAATTGGCAACTCGGGGTTTGCTACGCGGAAGGTTACCTACACTTACGGCGCCGACCTAGTTTACTGGAAACTAAACGCCCCGACCTTGACCGCGAACGGCGCAACTGGGCGTGCGCTAATCGGTTTCGCAGGTCAACCAATTCAGAAATTTGACGTTCGAGAAATACGCTACGTTGGTGCAGAGCAACAGCGGCATCGAAGATCCGACCGGAAATACTCATCACGACCTCAACACAACAGGACTGAATAAAATTCTCAAACAATCTTAGCATTACGACCCTCGACGGGCACAATTGCAAGGCGAATTCTTGGGCAACGCCTTGGTTCGAGAACGCATGGGTGGCCTGATGCGTGAACGCTGGCCGCGCGGCAATCCAACATCGTAGTGCGCGGCGAAATTCCCGCTTCCTGGTACTATCTTCCCGTCGGGCGGGG
Organism: Bradyrhizobium sp. Rc3b; assembly: GCF_900114915.1. Taxonomy (GTDB): domain Bacteria; phylum Pseudomonadota; class Alphaproteobacteria; order Rhizobiales; family Xanthobacteraceae; genus Bradyrhizobium. Next base: position 2,036 of record NZ_FOUS01000045.1, on the reverse strand, counting down.
CAAAAATTCAGCAGCCCAGAGGATCGTTCCTTTCGCCCAAGCCAGGTGTTCCCAGCGCGGCCGATGTGCTTAGGAACTGAGTTCGGCGTGACTTTTATCGCCAAGCGTAAAGGCGGGCGCGAACCGCTCGTTGCGCCGATACCCAGCAAGCAACTATGGCGGTTGCGGCGGGTTTTCAGCTTCTGGACGATTGATCCAAAGAGCAAGGAGATGGGCATGGCTCTTTCTCCGTCACCGCCCGGCACTTGGCTTATATCGGTGATGAGAAGCCGGTTGCGCTCCCGCCCTCTCTAACAGTGGAGCTATGCTCGGTCTAAATCGACCAGATAAGCTAACTAACTACTCAAAGCTTCCGCAACGCCAGGCGTTCCTGCTTCTTGACCGCTGGTACCTAATCGGCAATTCTATTCCTGCACCGTGTTTCATTTCGGCTTGGGCCCGGAGCAGGCCTTCCAGCCGGCAGACCAGACCGGCGGCTTTTGGCCCAGTGCTGAAATTGGTCCCACACGAGGGCCTAGTTTCGGTCTCTAGCAATCCTAAAGAAGCCAAGGCCCAAGATCAAAAACACCGGCACGACTATGAAAAAGCTGATGAGCGAGATGAGATTCGGCGCTGCGAAAAGAAAATAGGCACCTAGCGCCACGACAGTCAGCGCCGCAAACGAGGCCACAATTAACAATCCCCGCCTCAAGCCACCCATTTTTTTGACTTTCCCTGCTGAGACTAGCGTATCAAACCCAACACCGGATGTCGCCTTCCGGCCCATAGCTGGCCTTTACGGCGGCGTCGCGGAGGACTGCTTCTGACCCCAAGCAGACCCGCCGCCCACCTAGCTGCGGCCTTGTCGCCGTCCAGCTCCTGTTAACAAAATGACAATAGCATCCGGCCCGAGCGCGCCGAAAGAACCGGACAATTCGATGCTTTGCGCGATGCAAAAGATGGATGATCTATGCCTCAGCACGCGGCGGACACATACGATGCGCAAATGTGGACCTATCGCGACCATCTCCGCGGATTGAACCGCAGGCTGGCGGAGGACTACGCTCGAGAGAATGTTCAGCACGTAGTGGCGGCTATCGAGGAGTTGGCCCAAGCGGCTCCGGTCACTCTTGCGATAATCCAGTTTCACAAAGCAATTCGTCGCTCGCCGGCGAAAAATTTCTGGCCCGTCATCCGTCAAACAAAAGGCGTGTTGCTCCTTCGATCACCTGACGTGGGCGGGGGCTGCCCGTGGCCCAGGCAACGAACAAACTCCGGCAACATGCGCTACAGGCTGCCAGGACATCTGCTTTTTTCGCCATGGCCTCCGAATGTTTGCCGCAGCGTTCGAAACCGCACGATCGAACTTCAGCGAATGGTCGATCGACTCCGAGCAATGTCAGACACAGTTAGCTTCTTGGACGAAGCTCTTGCCGGTTCCATACAAGTTAGGACGCGGGTCGCCATTCGGCTCATAAACGGGATCAAAGCGCTGCAGGGGATAGCAATGCTAGACAGCATCGCGGCTCTGGATCGATGGTCCGATGAACCACGGCCCGGTTGGAATGTCGTGTTGCGGATTTCGCAAGGAGCGCTCATCTATCGCGACGGCCCCGATCGTTGCGAGATCGAAATTCCCGCCGAGTTCACCAAGCCTCTCCGTGCACCTTCGTCGCCCGACCGCGCGTTGTAACGTCATCTAGTCCGTGCAGGACCGAGATCCTATTACCCCTGAGCCTGAGCTAGGGTCCGCTTCTGGCCGATTTTGTTGCAAAAGTCGGCTGTAACCGACGGATGCCTTTCGGCCATTCGGTATGGCCGACCGGCTTTGATCCGCCGACCCTAATGCTCTCACGCAACTCCTACGCTACGCAATGCGCAAAGTATGAGAGGGTGGTGGTCGCGCAACGAACGACGCGAGGCGCCTCAGATTTTGAGCGATGGCGGCCAGAACAAACTCGTCCTGGGCGCCCCGTGGGCCACGAAGCCGAAGTCGACCAAGCCTCAGGATGCGCTTCAAGTGTGCAAACTGCATCTCGACCTTCTTGCGCTGACGT
>NZ_FOUS01000036.1 GCF_900114915.1 Bradyrhizobium sp. Rc3b | reverse complement strand
TTCGCCCAGTCCGGTGGCCAGCTTCTCTTCCACCTCGTCAGCCGGCTCTATGAGCGCGCCTCCGTCATCGTGACCACCAATCTCGCCTTCGGCGAATGGCCGAGCGTGTTCGGCGACGCCAAAATGACCACCGCGCTGCTCGACCGATTGACCCATCACTGCGACATCGTCGAGACCGGCAACGATAGCTGGCGGTTCAAGAGCCGAGACGACGATCACGCCACCCGCGCTCGTCTCGCCTCCGCTATCCCGGCCAGCTCCGACGAGACGAGCGCTACCAGCAAAGCTCGCCGCACGAAGGGGTCAAAATTGGACGCCGATGAGGGGTCAAATTTGCAAGCCGATTGACAACGGGATTCGACAACGAGATCCGCATCAGAGAGCGGCGCCTCATCCTTCGCGACAAGCATGCGATGACAAGGCTCGATCAGCTGATCAGCGCGGTGCGCTCCACGCCGGACGCCTCCGCCATCCCCGCCTCTCCGATCCTGATCCGCCGGACGACAAAGCCACCGGTCGTCTTGCGGATCCTGCCGGTGGACGGGGCGGCGCGCTCCGTCTTCCTCGGAGCCCGCGCCATGCTGATCCTGTCCAACCTCATTCCACGCCCGGCGCCGGATCCGGCGCTGATCGGCCAGGCCTTCGATCTCACCCCGGCGGAATCCCGCCTGGCCGCCCTGCTTGCAACCGGCGCATCGCTCGCCAGCGCTTCCGAGCACCTGCGGATCTCGCGCGAAACCGCCCGCAACCACCTCAAGTCGATCTTCTCGAAGACGGGCGCGCACCGCCAGTCGGAGCTGGTCACGCTTGTTTCTCAACTCGCTTGATTTGCATCGTCCAGCTCGGGACCGTGACCGAGGTCCTGAACCGCGCGTGGTATCAGCCATCATCCGCGGCAAACACGAACGCGCCAATTCCCTGCGAACAGGGAAGTTTACAGGGAAAAGCGCCCACCGCAGGCCCCGCCTTGGCAACGAGAATTGGCGAGAAGTACCTTAAATTGCTAGAAATCCCGAGCGTCCCGGCTCTCATCGGAGCAGGGAATTTTCGCTGGCGAACAGGGACTCGCGTGGCCGTGAGCAGGGAAATATATCCGGCGGGCTTCAGTGGCGCGCCTCCCCTTGCGCCGCGCGAGCGGGATGACAATCGGGAGCTGCCTGAATGGGCGAATTGGCCGATCGGCCCAAGGTGAAGAACCGATCTCATTCAGCTATTGATCGCAAGGAGGCATTTGCCTGAAAAATTTCGCGCCTTGGCGTGATCCCGGACCTGGCATAGCATTAGGGAGTTTCATGCCTCCGGGGAGGCGGCTTTTGTGATGCGCCTGCAAACGCTCTCGTTTCGTGATTGGCTGGAGCACGCATTTGGACGCGAGGTTCGCTTTCAGCAAGCACCTTGGTACTTCGATCCTGAGCATGATTGGTGGGACCCGCCACCAGCAGAAGCTGTATCTTATCTCACTCGGCTGTTTGAAGACCCGCAGACCGCGCTAGAGGGATTTGCTGACAGCCAAATCGCACAAGGCTTAACCTACCTTGTCAATACCAGCGCAAGCGGCGATAACAGATGGCTTTGTTCAACTGATGTGCCCATCAAAGATCGTATCCGCTGCGTCAAGTCCATCGCAGAACTCTTTGCCAAATTGTTCGAATCGCGGTGCACCCCCAGTTTGTCCCACCTGAGCGAAGCCGATGCCGGGACGCTAAACTGTGTCTGTTATATGTGGTGGGATGCCTTTCCGTGCTTGGCTCTTGCCGACGATCCGCACCTGCCAACTCTCCACGATTGCGCGCTCCGCACGATGGAGCGCATCCTTCACCTCAACTCGATTGCCTGTCAGGAGAGCGCTCTGCACGGGCTCGGACACTGGCAACGCGGCTACAGTGACAAGGTGACCCCAATCATCGATCGCTTTTGCACGATGCATGCCAAAGCTGACTTTCGGCTCCTGGCCTATGCTCAATCTGCCCGCTGCGGGTGCGTGCTGTGACCATGGGGACATGGCTCGATCCATGAGCAGCACGGCGGAACGCAAGATGGCGACCAAACCGTACGAGTCCCGTTGCTGAAACATTCCGCCTCACGCCGCGAAGAAACGCGGTCCTTCACCTCCCGGTGATCTCTCTGAGCGGCTCGAGGTCTGCCGGAACTTTTCCGTGCCGATGTGTCAAACGCCATATTCCGCCGATGCAATGGGCGCTGTTGCATTCCTGGCCACCGTCGCTGCAGGCTTCGGCGACGCCGCGACGACATTCGCCTTCGGCTGTAATAATCCGTCTGCGAGGCCAAACATCTGGTACACCCGGTGGGATTGCCTATCCGCGAACCAGCAATTGATGACGGGATTCCGGCCGCTGGCCCATCCGAGCTCGCGCAGTCCTCGGCGGAACGCCTCCAAGGGGCGCCAGTCAACGGTGCCCCAGGCGTCCGGCTGGACGTGCACGCCCGCAGCCAGAGCAACAGACGGCTGCAGCCTGGGCGTGATCTTGATCAAGTTCAGAAGCGTCGCTGCCACGATCATCATGAGGATCCCGCCAACGCTGAGCGTGATCTGCATCGCAAGCCCTTCCGATATGTCGAGCAGCGCCAGGAGGCTAGCGAGCGTCAGCAGGACGCCGAGGCAGAAGATTGGCAACGAGTGCTTGCCACAGAGGATGGCGCCGCGCATCACCGCACTCGTCAAGGCTTGCCGATTGGGCGGCACGAACCATACCGCCACAACCGCTAGAGCCAAGAAATGCAATAGACGCAACGGATCGAGATTGGACTTGTCTGGCGGGTAAGCCAATTTGGTCAGCCCCTGGGGAATCAACGCTTCCAAAGGCTTGACTCTCCAGCTCAATGCGATGACGAGGCTGAAGATCAGATAGAGAGCGGCAGGTACGAGCACCGTGCGAGACGTTAGCCAGGGGCGCACTCGTTCGCCCTCGATTATCATCCAGGCACCAAGAACCGCCAATAGCTGCCAGGCCAGTGGATTGAAAGCCCAATGGCCGCTCGGCCACGCCGGCATGGACCAGCCGAACATTTGCACCAGCGCATAAAGCGCCAGCGAGGCGCCAAGCGTCACGTTCGGCATTCGGAACAGCAACCACAATAACGGCGCGAAAAAGAGGTGGAGAAGCACGAAGATCGGCAATACGTCGGTATTGACCGGACGGTATTGCAGGATCGCTGCGTGGGCGAGCGCCGAGCCCGGCTGGTCCAACAGAATCCGCGTATTGCTCTCATCAGCAAGACGGTTCCCGCCTGCGAGGTGAACCAAGATGGCGCAGGCGAGCGTCAGCAGCAGAAATGCGACATAGATGTCCCAACTTCGCCGCAGGGTCCGGCGGATCACGCTGGTCCACCCCTCGCAACTCCGTACTTTGCCGTAGGCCAGCGCGCAGGTGACTCCCGAGACGAACATGAACACTTCCGCGGCATCGCTGAAGCCGTAGTTCCGTAGCGTCAGCCAACTTCCAATGTTATTGGGGACATGATCAAGAAAGATGCACCAGAGCGCGATGCCGCGGCAGGCATCAATGCGAAGGTCGCGGCTGTTGACTTTAAGCTCCGGCAAAGCGCCCGCAAATAGCTTCGGGGATGCGGTCCGATCCTGCATTGGCTTGCCTCGTCCAGGGTACGCGCAGGCTTCGAGAGGAACTGAATGCAACAAAAAGCACGCTGCGGGATTCTGACAGCGCCGCAGTCCAGAATTGCTTCACACCGACCCGGCCACGACAGCAATTGCGACAATGATGATATGGCCAGGCTGCGCACAACCCTCTGGTAGAGTGGCTGACTGTCGTCATCATCGTGCAAGCGCCGCAGCCTGTAAATCGGCCCGAGGTCGGTACAGAGAGGTGCCTAGGTCCTATGACCAAGGTACCGTCCGTCCTGCGGGCCCCAGCGAGCTGCGCGCTTCACGTAGTCCGCTCCCTTCTTACCTGTCGGCGAACCACCGGCCGGAGCCGAGATGGAAGATGGACGATTTCGAAGGTGGGTGTATGATTTTCCATTGATCTCCGCGCGGCCAGAAGACGGAGAGCTTTTTTATGAAGGTGCTTGTCGTTGACGATCACACATTGATTCGGGCCGCGCTGCACGCTGTCCTGAAGCAACTAAAGCCAGAAGCCGTCATATTCGAAGCTTCGAGCGGCCGAGAGGCCATGCACATCGTCGAGGAGCACCCCGACATCAGCCTCATTTTGCTTGATATCAATTTGCCTGATCGCGACGGCTTCTCCGTCCTTAGCGAACTGCGCGATCGCTATGCGAGGACTGCTGTCGTCATTCTCTCGTCCTCCGATGATCAAGACACAGTCAGGCGTGCCTTCAAATTCGGCGCGCTGGGTTTCATTCCGAAAACCACGGAACGCGAGGTGATGCTCAAGGCTATTGAATTGGTGTTCTCCGGCGGAGTTTACATCCCGTTGGAGATACTGGAGAAGACGGCGGGCCCACGGCATGCAACCAAGCCAGTGACGCCCGACTGGCTCAAGGGGCTCGGGTTGACCGATCGGCAGATTGAAGTACTTGCGCTCCTGATGAAGGGGAACAGCAATAAGGTCATTGCCAGGATGCTCAATATGGCAGTGCCTACGGTGAAGAATCACATCACGGTCGTTCTCAAGGCGCTCGGCGTAGCGACGCGCACCGAGGCCATCATAAAGGTCGGAAAAATGGACTGGGAGTGGCCGCCGAAATCTGGATCATGAAACTGTCCCGGCGTCTCTCCCACCATCGTGATCCCTAAACAGCTTGTGCATGACCGCGCGGAGCTGCATTGGGTCGACCGGCTTATGCAGCAAAACGTATCCTCGATCCTTGGCGTCCCGCAGTGGTTCAGCTGCCGTGTCGCCGCTGATGAGAATGGCAGGAATCGTCGAGCCAAACGCCGCATTGATTTGTTCAATTGCCCTGATTCCGGTCTTCCCGCGTGCGAGATGATAGTCCGAGATGATGAGGTCGGGGCGTTGTTCGCGCTCAGCAAGTCGAACCAGTGCGGCTTCGTCGGATCCGGCGGCAAGAACCGAACATCCCCATTTGCTGAGCAATCCGCCCGTTCCCTCCTGCACGATGGGAGTATCGGCAATAACAAGAATTGCCTTGCCGTCGACTGCAAGAGCACCGGGGTGTGGTAAGTCGGCAGGCGCTGCAGCTCTGACGCATTCGTCGACCTTCGGAACCAGGATCGTGAATCGCGAACCGCGACCCACAGTCGAAGCGAGCTCAATTGGATGGTTGAGAAGCAAGCGAAGCCTGTCGACAATGGCAAGGCCGAGCCCCAGGCCGCCGGACCGGTTCTGCTCCGGAGCAGGAACTTGAAAAAACTCGCCAAAGATATTCTGCTTTTGATCCTCGGGAATGCCGGGACCGGTATCGTATACTTCGATGCGCAGCATTTCACCGCGCCGACGGCATCCGACCAGGATCCCGCCCTGCAACGTATAGCGTACGGCGTTGGACACCAGATTCAGGAGTATGCGTTCGAGCAGCATGGCGTCGCTCCGCACCCAGGCGTCACTTGGCCTGACGCGTAAGCGCAAGCCTTTTTCACGCGTCGCCTGATCAAACGCCGTCTCGCTTTTCTGCAACAGGCGCCCGATCGGGAATTCGGTCATGTAAGGGTTCAGCATCCCGGCATCGATTCTCGAAATGTCCAGCAGCGAATTGAACATTTCGTCCATTTCCTTGCGCGTTGCGTCGACCCGCTCGATCGTCCTCGCCCGCTCCCCCGGTTCGAGCGGCGTGCGCAGCTGGGCAACAAACAGCCCTAATGCATGTAACGGTTGCCGCAAATCATGGCTTGCCATGGCAAAAAAGCGTGATTTTGCGGCACTGGCGAGCTCCAGCTCTTGCGTTCGCTCTGCAACCTTCTGCTCGAGTTCGACGCGCGCGCGGCGCAGATGCTCCTCCGCTTTCTTGCGTACCTCGACATCGGCGCTCAGCAACAAGCTTGGAACGGTAATGCTGATCAAGAACATCAACACCAGCAGGAACGATGCGTTAAGGTCCGTGGTGGTGAACGGGCCGCCGCCCCTGAGCGTGCCCCAGATCGTGATGCCCGCAAGCATCAGGGCGACCGTCGCGGTATCGCGAGGACCGCGGCGCAGCGCCGCCCACAACATTGGCAAGATCGCCAGAAAACCCAGTGGATCTCGGCCGGGCGTTTGCTCGATCAAGGGGCTGAAAGCAATGAGTCCAACAACCGCCGCTGTCGTGAGGACGCCGACCGTCTCCCGAAGCGCATGGCGTTCGAAGTCATGATAGCGGCTTGATGCCCAAAGCACGATAACGGGAGTAATGACCAGAGCGCCTGTCACATCTCCCAGCCACCAGGTGATCCACGCGTCGGCGAAACTCTTCTGTTCGATGTACCCGAAGATTGTCAGACTGGTCAGGCCAATGCTGGCGCTGATCGGCGTCGCGATGACGACGCAGATCACCGCAAACTTTGCGACAGAATCGGGGGTTGAAAACGTATTACATCCGCTCGACCACCGATTAATGAGATAGGCGCCTACAACCGCTTCAAGAGCGTTACCGGCCGCAATCGCGATTGCGGTAGCAACCGAGCCCGCCGTCGTCGCATTTGCGATCAACGCTGCCGCAAAAATTGCTGGCCAGGTCCGATATCCCCCCAACAGCACCGCCGCCAGCGCGACACCTGTCGGCGGCCAAATTGGCGTTGAACTGGGATGAATGGACGCGAGAGCAAGCCCACATTTGGCCAAGACGAGATAGATGGCGCCGATTGCGACCAGACTACCGACGTAGCTGACACCTCGGCTAGAATTTGTCTCGGGAGCTAATGATCGAGGATTGGACATCGTCCACGTCCTGGACTAGGCAAATGCTTCGTCGATCGAAACTGACTTTTGATCTCTGGATCTAACATCGCTAGATGGATACGGGCAGATGCACTCAGGTCCAATTGATCACAGCAGTCCGCTGGCGGACTAAGAGACGGCACGTGCGATCGAGCTGGCCGACGTGCTGTTCAATCCCCGCGGATTGCGTCAGAGAACCAGCGGGACGAACAGGGCACCGTTGCACCCCGAGGAATTCGCGCCATCTCGTGTTCACCCCGAGCTTTGGGGGGATGCATCGTACGACGAAGATAGGCGCTCCGAAAGCCGGATTTGGACCTGGACCAGGTCGCTGTGTGCGACAAAGGCCTATCTCTCGTTGGAGTTTCGGGACTGAACCACTTGCACGATAGCTTGCTGCGGCGTGACGAGGAAGCGGAAGCTTCGCTCAGAAAATAGAAGCATCTCCATCACCGATGAGGCGACGAGTCCGTTGCGTCGGCCGTGGCGTTGCGATGGGCGGTGCAACTCTCCCTTGATCGAACAACCCTAAAGAAGCCTGTGATCGAGTGCTATCGTTCGACGAGTTGCATGGCGGTCGTCATGTTTGAAGCGCTGCGTCCTTTGTTCGCTATCGCTGACAAAACGGCGCACTCACTTCACCGCATTCAAGCATCCTTGAAAAGCAGCACCGCGTGCTCACGCCGCCAGCGGGCGGCAATTAATCACTTGCGTGGGCGCCCGAAGACGAATGCGCCGTACTACACGGCCTTCGTCCGGATCGATCAAAGCGAATTGGGGGGCATGCCGAACATTCGCCCGTATGGAGCCGCATCATCAACTGAGGTTAGAGCCGTGCGGTTCGGGCGGAACGCCGCACACACCAAAGAAATACCGCACCATCGCTCCGTGGACCGCCTCGACCGCGCTCCACAATGTGGCAGGTGCTACAGTCCAAAGCCTCGGCCGATCTCCCGCATCAGCCTGAGCGCGGCGTCAGTATGGCGGCCATAGAACAGCGCGCGATCAAGCTGCGAAAAGATGCCCATTCCAAATAGCGCGATAGCAACGCCTCTAAGCATGGTTGTGGACCGGTTTGAACGATGCTGCGAAAGTTCAAAACGGCCCCAGCCGCAGGATGGGGTCAACAGCCGGGGCCGGCATTCCCATTCCAATGTGCCGCAATCGGCGGTAATCGGCACGCTCCCAGCTAGCCACAGGAAAGCTAACGAACCATTTCGCGTGTCCCGAATTCGGTGTGATGCGATTGCTGTGGCGCAAACCACAGCCCAACGCGAGGCGAGCGCCGCCCGTAATTATACGGAGGCCGAACCAGAATTGCCGTTGCGTGGCGTCCATCCTCAGCGGCTTCTTCAGGTTGATTTTATGGCGATCCAATTTTGGACCGAGGACCCACGAGCCTCAAAGCCAAGGCGCATCGCTTCCAACGCCTCGGCCTGTTTTCCCTGGGTATTGAGCTGCCAGGTTGTGGCGGCCTGCCGCTGAATGTCGACGATCTCCGCCCAATAGGCATCCTTGTCCCGCTGCAGCTTGTCCCGCAGCTCCGCCAATTTGGCGATGTCCGCCGTTGCTGCGTCCGCATTGCCGGAGCGCGCGGCGCCAAGGGCGCGGGCGAAACAGGTGATCGCATCGACATAGGCAAACCGGCTCGGCTCGGCCTTCAGCGCGGCCGCGCCCTGCCAATCGCCGCGCTCGACCATGTAGCGCGCCTGGCTGGCCGCTATCGCGTAGGGACCGGCGCGGACGGCCGGGCATAGCCCGTCGTCGCAACCATGTCCGCGATGACGTCGCGGGCTCGGCTGTCCTGCGCGAGCTGGAGCAAGGCGTAGACCATATAGTCGTCGGCATGCAGGCTCGCTGGGGTCCTTGCCGTCCTTGGCAGCCTTGGCGGAACGGCTTGGCCTCGATGGATTCGTTCCAGTAGCCGACGCGCGTGAAAATGGGCGAGGCCATATGCAAAGCGTGCGGCGCTCCCTGCCTGCATCGATGAAAGAAGAGAGCTTCCTGAAGGGTCAGCTCCTCGCGTCGTCTGGCAAAAATCCAGCAGGTCGACGATTCCAGCCCTGATGTTCTCCCCTGAGCGTTGACCGTTAGATGTGGAGGAGAAAATCCTGACTGGTCAGTATATTCGCGGTTACATTGGTCAAGACAATTTCCATATCGGCCGCCCCTTGATTCTGCGCTGTGGTCGAGTTGTTGACGTAGACAATCGTATTCGCGCCGCTCTGAATCCACCCGATACTGTGCGCGGCGACTTGGGCGCTCCCGCTGAGCAAGCCTTGGACACTCGTCACCCCCGCGATCGCCGAGGTGTCGATGATGTCTGTACCATGAGCGAAATCACTGATCGTGTCGTGGCTTGCAACCGTGGAATCGGAGACCGCAGCGAATACGAATTGGTCGCTTCCCGCTCCTCCTATTAACGTGTCGGCACCTGCTCGGCCCTGGATCACGTCATTTCCGGCTTGCCCATCCAGCGTGTTGCTGCCGCCATCGCCAAAAATGAAGTCAGCGAAGGATGACCCACGGATGGCATTCACGCCGGTGAGGGTATCTGTCCCGGTGCCGGCGAGGTCACCGGAGGCCGTCCCATGGGAGTTGCCGGCGGCTAGATCGACAGTCACCCCATCCAGCGCATTGTAGAATGCTATACGCGTGTTGCCGTTGCCGGTAATGGTGTCATTGCCGTCCATTCCCTCGAACTCGTTGAGGGTACCGAAATCGCCGGCATTTGCACCGGAGGTGCCAAAGCTGGTTGCGATGAAAATATCGTCGAAGTTAGTCCCGCGAATCGCCTCAATTGATCGAAGAGTGTCTGTTCCGATCGAAGCGTCGCCGGCCACCACGCCTGACGCCATATCGACTTGAATACCTGAAACCGAACCGTCGTTGTTGTAGAACGCCCTGTCGAAGCCAGTTTTGCCGTCGATGAAGTCATTGCCGCCGCGACCGGCAAAATCTTCAGCTGTACCGTTGGGATTGTTGGAGCCGGTGATGGTATCGGCGAATGACGACCCTGACACCGAGCCAACGCCCGAAAAGGTATCGGTGCCTACCGACGCATCGCCGGTTACGGTACCCGACGCGCCGCTGGTGGTGCTGGTCCAGCTATTGAGACCGAAAGTGATCGTCACGGGACCTGTTGCATTGGTGTAGATCAGACGCGTGTTGCCGTTGCCGGTAATGGCATCGTCACCACCAAGTCCCTCGAACTGGTTGAAGCTGCCGTTGTTGCCGACGTTAAGAGCGCCTGCAAGGCCATATCCCGTTGCCACATAGGTGTCGGCAAGGACGGTTCCCTGGATGGCTTCGATCGAACGCAGCGTATCCGTACCGATCGAGGAGTCGCCCGTGGCGGTGCCGGACGCCATGTCAATGGTGACACTGCCGGTCGAAAGATAGATGTTGCTGTAGCTTGCGGTATCTAAGCCGCCGCGACCGTCAATCGTGTCGTTGCCGCCAAGCCCGGTAAATATCTCGTTGATGCCGCTTCCCGACAAGGAATCGGCGAACATCGTGCCCATGACGGCATTTACGCCCGTGAACGTATCGCTTCCGACCGAGGCGTCGCCGGTCGCCGTGCCGGCTGCTATGTCCAGCACGACGCCTGCGGTCGCATTGTTGAATCCGAGGCGCGTGTTGCCGTTGCCGGTGATGATGTCGTTGCCGCCTTCGCCGGTGAACTCGTTGAAGGTCCCGAGCGAGCCGGAGTTCGTGCTGGTGCTGCTAAATCCGACGGCGTTGTAGGTATCGGCAAATTTGGTGCCACGGACCGCTTCGATCGACACAAGTGTATCAGAACCAACCGTGGCATCCCCCGTCAGGATGCCAGCCGCGAGACTAACCGTGATACCCGACGTGGTGGTCGGATCGTTATTATAGTCGACGCGGTCGAAGCCGCCGCGGCCATCGATCACGTCGTTGCCGGCGAACCCCGCAAACACCTCGACCGTGCCGAATCCATTGTTGCTTCCGAACAGAGTATCGGCGAACGAAGAGCCCCAGACGGCAAGAATCCCCGAGCCAACAAACGTGTCGTGACCAACGGATCCATCTCCATCCGCTGCCCCGGCTGCGATGTCGACAGTCACACCGGCGGTGGCGCTCACATAGGAGACCCGCGTCAGAGCCGCGCCTAAAGGATTCACGTCACTCAGAATGGTGTCGTTGCCGCCGCGGCCCTCGAACTCGTTGAACCCGATCGGCGTACCGGGCGTACCGGTGACCCCGGCGAAACCGGTCGCATTGAAGGTGTCCGCAAAATCACTGCCAACCACGGCTTCGATCGCAACGAGCGTATCGGTACCCACTCCCGGTCCGGATACCGTTCCCGCCGCAAGGTTCACGGAGATCCCGCCCGTGGCATCGGTATAGACAGCGCGGTCAAAATCGGCCCCGCCATCGAGCAGATCGTTGCCGCCGAATCCCTGAAGCCGATCATTTCCGGCGAGGCCGGAAATTGCATCCGCTTGACTCGTTCCGAGCAGCACATCCGAGCCCGAGCTGCCGTTGGTGGCGTTGGGAAAGATGAAGTCGCTCTGCTGGAGGCTTGTTACACCTATCAGCGTCAGAGTATTCCCGCTTCCGACATCGATGATGGTGTTGCCGCCGCTCACCGTTGCCTTCGATTGAACATCTGCGAGCGTGAAGAAGCCTGACAACCCTGTCAGATCGATCGTGTCGCCTTGGGTACGGTTAAAGTCCGTGATGGTGTCTGCTCCGTCACCATCGGCGTAGACAAAGGTGTCGGCGCCGTTCCCGCCGGTCAAGGTATCGGCGCCACCGCGGCCGTCGATCCGATCATTGCCGTCCCTGCCGTCGAGGGCATTGGCATTGGCATCCCCGAGAATGACGTCAGCGAAAGCTGAACCGCGGACGGCATTCACGCCGGTGAACGTGTCTGTCCCGACACCTGCGAGGTCACCGGGGGCAGTCCCGTGGGAGTTGCCGGCTGCGAGGTCGACGGTCACCCCATCGAGAGCATTGTAGTATGCGATGCGGGTATTGCCATTGCCGGTGATCGTGTCATTGCCGGCCATTCCCTCAAACTCGTTGAGGCTACCGAAATCGCCGACATTTGCGCCGGAGACGCCGAAATTGGTCGCGACATAAGTGTCGGCGAAGCCGGTTCCGCGGATCGATTCGATGGATCGGAGGGTGTCCGTTCCGACAGCGGCGTCGCCGGTCACCACGCCCGAAGCCATATCGATTTGAATACCCGTCGCCGAACCATCGTTGTTGTAGAAGGCCCTGTCGAAACCCGTTTTACCGTCGATGAAGTCATTGCCGCCGCGACCGGCAAATTCCTCTGAGGTGTTGTTTGGATTGTTCGAGCCGGTGATGGTGTCGGCAAATGACGACCCCGACACCGAGCCGACACCGGAGAAGGTGTCGGTGCCCACGGACCCATCACCGGTCACGGTACCCGACGCGCCGCTGGTGGTGCTGGTCCAGCCGTTGAGAGCGAAAGTGATCGTCACGGGGCCGGTTGCATTGGCGTAGGTCAGCCGGGTGTTGCCGTTGCCGGTGATGATGTCGTTACCGCCCATTCCCTCGAATTGATTGAAGGTGCCATTGTTGCCGACATTGGCATAGGGAAGGCCGGTCGCGGGATCGATAGCGCCGGTGACGCCGAAATTAGTCGCGTCATAAGTGTCGGTAAAATTAGTGCCCTGAATGCCTTCGATTGAACGCACGGTGTCGGTGCCGCTCGAGGCATCTCCGGTCACCGTTCCAGCTGCAAGGTGAACGCTGATCCCACCCGTCGTGAAGGTCAGGTTGGCATATTGCGCCGTGTCGAAGCCGCCTTTTCCGTCGATGAAATCATCGCCGGCAAGGCCCATGAAGTTCTCGTTGGCGCCGCTTCCAGAAAAGGTGTCGGCAAACATCGAGCCCATGACGGCGTTGACGCCGGTGAATGTATCGGTACCCACGGAGGCATCGCCGGTTGCAGTGCCCGCGAGGAAATCGACAGTCACGCCGGCGGTTGATTGCGTATACTGGAGTCGGGTGTTGCCGTTGCCGATGATGCCATCGTTGCCGCCCATGCCTTCGAAATTGTTGAAGGTGCCGCTCGATCCGGCATTGGTGCTGGTGCCGCTGAAACCAGTGGCATCGTAAGTATCGGCGAAGTTGGTGCCGCGGACGGCTTCCACCGAACGCAGCGTATCGGTCCCGATCGTCGCGTCGCCAGTGACGGTACCGGCCGCAAGATTGACGGTTATGCCCGTGGTGGTGGCGGCGTCGTTATTATAGACGGCAAAATCGTAGCCGCCGCGGCCATCGATCAGATCGTTGCCCGCACGAGCGTCATATTGCTCGAAAGTACCGTTCGGATTGTCGCTGCCCCGCAGCGTGTCTCCAAATGCCGACCCAATGACCGAATTGACATTGGTGAAGGTGTCGTTGCCAACTGATGCATCGCCGTTCGCCGTTCCCGCGGCAAAATCAACGACCACTGCCGCTGTGGCACTGACATAGGAAATGCGGGTCAGAATCTCGCCGGAAGGATTGACCGTGCCGGCGATGATGTCATCTCCCCCCATGCCTTCGAAGCTGTTGAAGCCGATCGGCGTGCCAGGCACCCCGGAATTGCCGCTGAAACCGACCGCCGAGTAGTGATCGGCAAAGTTGCTGCCCTGGATGGCTTCGATGCCGACCAGAGTGTCGGTGCCGACACCCGGACCCGTCACGGTTCCTGCCGTCAGATCGGCGGTGATGCCCCCGGTCGCGTCGACATAGACCGCTCGATCAACGCCCGACAAACCATTGAATGTGTCATTACCGCCGAAGCCTTGGAATGCATCGTTTCCGGCGGTCCCTGTCAGGGTGTTGTCGCCAGCATCGCCGAGAATGGCGCCGGGCACGCCGACAGAATAGACCACGGCGCCGCTGGTTGCGGTGTTGCCAGCGGCATCGCTGACCCGTGCGGTCAGAGAGTTGCCGCCCTGGTTCAGCGTGACCGTTGTGCTCCAGCTGCCGTTGCCCTGCACGATGGCGGTGCCGATCGTGGTGCTGCCATCTAAGATGGTGACGGTGGCGCCGGCATTGGCGACGTCGACCGTGCCGGTGATGGTCTGGCTGGCCTGGTTGACGGGTCCGCCGGTGCTGGTAATGGCGACCGTCGGCGCCGTGGTGTCGAGCGTGAAGCTCAGCGCTGCGCTCGTCGAACTGTTGCCGGCGAGATCGCTGAACTGCGCCGTGATCTGTTTGGTGCCATCGGCTCCGAGATCGCCGGCGGATACCGTCAGATTAACGTTGCCTGCCGTCACGTCGGCGGCCGTGATCACATGCGTGACCGGATGCGCCAGCGGCGAGCCGCCCAGCAACAGCCGCACCGTATCGCCAATGGCAACCGTCGGGGTCAGCGACACCGTGAAGCTTGGCGACGTCGCCGAAGTGATGTTGTCGGTAGCCGAGGCACCGCTGTCTGAGCCCGCTGTCAGGTCCGGTGCACCGCCGGTCGGCGCCGTTGTGTCGAAGGTGAAGCTCAGCGACGCCGAGCCGGTGTTGCCAAAGGTATCGGTTTGGCTCGCCACGATGGTGTGTAATCCGTCGGCCAGCCCGCTCGGCGTAAACGACCACGCCCCTTGCGCATCGGTCGTTGCCGTAGCGGTGCTGAGAACACCATCGATCGTCAGATGCACCACCGTGTTGGCGAGGCCGGTGCCGCTCAGTGCCGGGTTGGCGGTGATGTGGTCGGTGGCCGAGGTGCCGGTGTCGGAGACCAGGGCCTCGGTCACCGTCGGACCGGTGGTGCTGAGGGTGTAGACCACCGCGCCGCTGGTTGCGGTATTGCCGGCCGCATCGCTGACCCGGGCGGTCAGGGAGTTGCCGCCCTGGTTCAGCGTGACCGTGGTGCTCCAGGTCCCGTTGCCCTGCACGATGGCCGTGCCGATCGTGGTGGTGCCATCCAGGATGGTGACGGTGGCGCCGGCATCGGCGACGCCCACCGTGCCGGTGATGGTCTGGCTGGCCTGGTTGAC
>NZ_FOUS01000031.1 GCF_900114915.1 Bradyrhizobium sp. Rc3b | reverse complement strand
GCAAGCAAGCGCGATGGCGCCTCGTAATATTTGCATGAGTCGGCTCGATTGATTCCGGGGTAGCGCTACTGACCAGGAACAGGGCACTCCTGGTTCAGGCGATGCGGGCCATCGAATTCGAACAAGATTACGAACGGAGCTGGAGGCGCGAACGGGCGTGTTCCGCCTCAGAAGAGTCATTAGGGAAAGCCTATATGTCGGCCCTGGCGCTTTCTGGCGTCGAGATCCTTGATCTCACGCGTGTGCCCGCCGGGCCCTTGTCCGCCCAGATGCTGGGCGATCTCGCCGCGGAGATGATCAAGATCGAGCGGCCCGGCACCGGCGACGACGCGCGCGCCTTCGGACTTCCTTACCTGGTCGATCCGGAGGACGAGAACAAAAACAATTCGTTCTATCTCTGCGCACTGCGCTGCGCGCCGGTTACGACGGGATCTTGCAGGCTATGGGCAGCTTGATGGGTGTCATCAGCCACATGGACGACGAGCCGGGTGGGGGCCGATGAAGATCGCTCCTTCGATCGTGGACTACATGACGGGGATGAACGCCTCGATCGGCATTCTGTTGGCCCTCTATCACCGCAAGGTCAACGGCTGGGCAGGGTAGCACATCGATGTCTCCTTGCTCGATACGTGATCGCCTCGCTCACTCACCGCGTTCACCGGCATGAGCCGGGCAGATCAGCTGGCGATAGCCGCAAGGCGGACAGTTGGATCATCCTCAATGGCGTGGCTCCAGTGTCATGTCACGGCGCGTTAGACGGCCCATTCATCGTTCCGCTCGAGCAGGATCGCGCCGATGAGGCGGATGATGGCATCTTCGTTCGCGAAGATGCCGACCACCTCGGTGCGCCGCTTGATCTCGCCGTTAAAGCGCTCGATCGGGTTGGTCGAGTGCAGTTTGGTCCAGTGCTGCGGTGGGAAGGCCATATAGACCAGCACATCGTCTCTGCCTCGTCCAGGAAGCCGGCGAGCTTGGGCAGCTTAGGACGGAGCTGGTCGGCGACCTTGCGCCACTGCGTGCGAGCGGCCTCGGCGTCGTCCTGGCAAACGCGGTGGCGATGTCGGCGGAGACGACGCGCCTGCCGGTCGTGCCGGCATGGACCAGCGCGTTTCGCATGAAGTGGACATGGGGGCCGTTGAAGAAATGGCCAATAGATTTCGCGCGATGCAGCGACCGGCCCCATCATGGCCCTCTCGTCAAACCCGCGCTACGGCGCGATCTCAAGCCGCAAAAGCGCTAGAATAAGCGCAAGGAGAGCGATTGCCAGCCGCTTTAGATTGATGGCGGCCTCAGGTAGGCCTGGATCGTCGTATGTAGACCACGCCGCGCGCGCCACAGGTCTTGCCCTCGCCGTGGAAGCCCTCTGAGCGTCGGCGATAGCGTTGATAGAGCTTCGATCCTGCTTACTCATCGCTCGTGACGGCGGCGGGCACGGAGCAGTCAGCGTAATCGTCACCAACAACGACCGCTTTGTTAACCGCCTTTGGACAGTTAATGGCCCTTGAGCGGACGCCGGGCACAATCCTTCCTTCGAATAGAAGAAACGGCCGTGCTCGATGGGGCGCGCGGCGCGCAACATACGTCCTTGTGGGCACTTCAAGCTGACCTGCTTGGCATCGTACCGGAAGCGTCTGAGCGGTACGCGACTGTTGATTGGTTCGGCTTTAGCTGGGGATCAGGGCATCAATGCCGCGCCGCTCGAGCGCGCCGTAGACTTTGGCGTAGGCGTAGCCCGCGTCCGCAGTGACCACCTTGATGTCGATGCCCGTAATCGCTCCAACCTCATCGACTTGCAGCTCGATCATCTCCCCTTCGTTCGTTCGTCCGGTCGTGACCGCGACGTCCAGAATGACGCCGACCTTATCATCAACGGCCGAGTGCTGCTTGTAAGCGGACTTGAGCCGGCGGTTTCGGGTATTGGCGGCCATTATCGCATCGGGATCAGTCGTTCAGATCTTCCTATATTTGCCGCTTTGCCGGTCCTTTCTCTGAGCCTCGCTTTGGTTATCGCTCAGTACATGCTGCTCGGTGAGGCTGTCCCAACTCACATTGGCGCGGATCAGCGACTCACCGATTGTGGACCACTCCCGCCTGGCGATTTTGCCATCCAAGCAGGTCTAGACGTGCGTTTGAATATCATACGGAACCTCTCTCGCGCCCCAGCGCTGGCGTGCGCGTCAGGCTTGAATAGTGCACTAGCTGCCCGTGCCATAACCAGCAAACCAGCGAATGGCGATCTCAACCTGAGCCTCACGCATCAGCTTGCGATCGTGCACGATCCCGGTGAGCAGACGCGCTCGCATCAGCCATACTGCGGTTCCGGACCGATGTCGGGCCGACCGTCGTTCGCGAATAGCAGTCGGTGACCCCTTCCCTCAGCCAGGAAAGGTCAAGTACAAATCGACCCAAGCCAGCACGTGCTCATTGCGACGAGCTGCTTGAGCGAGCCAGTGATGAAGAGCTCCAACTGATCCCGCTCTTTGCGCTCCAGCGTCTCGTTTGCCCCGCCGAACGCGGATCGCCGCTGAACATCAACCCGACTGAAATCAGGAGACTTGTTTGCACACCGGTTAGATCGGTCAAATAGCCTCGCCACAGCTGCCGACGGCAATCCACATGATCCGCCGCTTGGTACGCCGGAAGCGAGCGGCCCGCAACCCAGCGTGGTGCTGATAAGTGAACCCCGATGTCAAACAGCGCTGCTAGGCCGTCCGCAGGAGCAGGAAGAGCAAGTTCGTCCGCCGGGCGGCAGACGAACTTCCGCTGACTTCTAGTTCTCTGCTTCGTCTCGTCAGACGAGCCACGGGAACGACTGATTAGTGAAGAGCCCACTGCTCAGTCTCTCGATGACCATCAAAAGAAGGTAGCGCACTTAGGTGACGACTCTAGGCGTTATGCCAGAATGAGAGATAAAAAAGGCCGCGAAATAAATCAAAAGCAAACATCTTCAGCCAATCTTTAGAAACTCGATCGAAACGGCGAGTCCTCCCTTCACGCTTGGATGACGCCTGAGAGGCGGCGACAAGTCTCAATAACGCGGAATGCCAAACGCGGAGAGGGGCCACTCGTTCTAAAGGAAGTCGTGTCGGCCAAGACGGTTAGTACTCGCGGGTAGCGACCTCGTCGCATTCGACCAATCATCGCAAGCTCGACCAGGTGGAGTTGTAGCGCTAGCATTAGCTACCGCACCCCCGTGCAACCCGGCGACAATGATGCATGCGAGATTTATGCGATTGGTGCAGACGGGCGCCAAGATGCTAGCTGTTTCACTTCGGCCTGTTCGTAAGCCGGTTGCAAGCAAGGCGGTCTGCTGTTTCCCGACGGGCTGACTTTTGTAATTTGCTAGGAGACCATCAACATAATCGTGGAGAACATTGCGGATGCTGCCGCTGTCGACGCGGCTTTTGTACGGTGTGCGAATCTACGTTGACCGGTGTTCAGTCGTCGTCAGCAAAACGGTACGTCTCTGCGCCAGCGAGCTGTGTTAATCTTCGCTCGGAATTTCGATTGGAACAGCAAAGCCAGCTTTTACGCGGTCCAGTATCACCATCGTCTTGAAGCCCTTGATGTCTGGATTCTGGTAGAAGAATCGCCGAGTGAACTGCTCATAGTCATCCATGCTGCGCGCGGAAATATACACGACAAAGTCAGCATCACCGGTGACGTAGAAGCCATTGACGACCTCAGCGGACGATTTGATCGCTTTCTTGAACTTGTCGATTATATCCGCACGCTCCCTCTCCAAAGTCACTAGTACAAGCATCTGAATGGGTCGTCCTACCGCCTTCGGCGAAACGATAGCGACATCGCCTTCAATGATGCCGTCCGAACGAAGTCGCTTCAGCCGCCGCTGACACGCGGTTGCAGAAAGCCCCACCATCTCCCCGATCACTTCGGAGGTTAGTCGGTTGTTCTCTTGCACGACCTCGAGAATGCGGGCATCTATTTGATCGTATTGCATTTAGCGCTATCCCTTCCGACGAATTTCATCGCAAAATGTCTGCTGTGCGCAGGAATCCATCCTGATGTCGGGTGCGACGCAAAGATGTATTCAGCAGTATGCTGATTGCATGGACCAATTTCAACAGCCGACCGGGTCTGAGAGCAATGCTCTCTCCAACGCGAATTTGTGCATTCGGTCGGCCCCGCAACGCTGCGTCGGCGTCGAGAACTGATGAATAGTGGAATTGCGCATTTCATGGAGTGTGAGGTGGGCGATGAGGCGCCGAATGGTTAGCCGAGAGTGCAAGGTTGAGGCGGTGAGCCTAGTAACAGCAACGATCGTCAGCATTTCAGTGGCTCGCAACCTTGACTTGACTGGCCTGCCACCGAACTTTCATCTAGGGGCGGGTAGAGTCCCCGTTTCTATGTAGCGAGGGTCTGGTTGCGCCGACGTGGCTGTGCAGCAAAATCGGCGGTCGATTGCCGATCGCCCCATGGGGCCGTTCTTCGTTATAATATCTGCGCCAAGTCTCCACGTTTTCCTGGGCCTTCGCCAAGGGACAGGAACGAGCGTTGAGGCATTCGGACCGGAAGCGGTCTGAAGGCCGTGAAAAGTCCAATGTGACGCCTCGGCGAGAAACGCGAGAAGGTATCGACTATCCTGACCACGCGAAGCTTGTATCGCTCGCCAACTGGTCAAGGACGAAATCCATCGCCCAGGCCTCGTTCGATCATGCCGTCGGCGTGCGATCATCGCGTAGCTCGACGTTGACCCGCCGCTTGGGCGCATTGTCACGCAATTGCAGGCCCCATTCGCGATAGATGCGCCGCGACATTCTCTGGCCATGGCGCCAACTTTCAGGCTGGCGTTTCGGTCGCCGATCTGTGCCGGAAGCACGGCGTGAGTGACGCCAGTATCTACAAATGGAAAGCTAGGTTTGGCGGGATGGAGGTCTCTGAGGCCAAACGGCTGAAAGCGCTGGAGGACGAGAACACTCGAAGCCATGCTGGACAATGCAGCGCTGAAGGGCTTGTTGGGAAAGAAGTGATGAGGCCCGCGGGGAAGCGGAAAGCGTCGCGCATCTCATGGATGCTCACGGGATGAGCGAACGGCGGGCGTGTAAAGCCATCGACCTCAGATACCAGACGTCCCGCGCGGATGATGCCTGCGCCAATGCACGAGGCGATCGCCCAGCAGCGCCGTCGCTTCGGGCATCAACGCCAGCATGTTCCGTTCAGGCGGGATCGCCATGGATCAACCACAAGAAGCTCTTCCGGCTCTACCGGGAATAGAAGCTTGCGGCGCGTCGCCTGGCGGCCCAAAGCGGGCGATCGGGACCGGAGCGCCCATAACGGTGCCGATGGTGCCGAACGACCGCTGGTCGCTCCACTTCGTCTCGGATCAACCCACCGACTGAGGCCGCTTCCGCATCCCAACCGTGGTCAATGATTGGACCCGCGAGTGCCTGGCGGTTGTGGCCGACTCTCGAGGGCCCGGTCGCGCGGGAACTGCACCGGCTGGTGATGGAGCGTAGCAAACCAGCAATGCCATCCTGACAGTGGGCCGACCAGAGGACGTCGCATGGCACTACATCGCGCCGGGCCAGCCGATGGAGAGCGCCTTTATCGAGAGCTTCAACGACCGGCTGCGGGATAAATTGTTGAATGAGACGCTATTCACGTCGATGGCGCAGGCCCGCGTCACCCTCGGATGCTGGCGGGCCGATTACAACTATGCACGACGACACTCGCACTTCGGATCGAAAACTCCGTGGGAGTTCGCCTTCACCTGTCATCCGCGCCGATCGAATCTTCGCCAGCACAGTGAATGGGTGAGGCGTCGGTCCGTCCTCAACTGGACCACTCGGATGCGCAGAGTTGACACGCAACACCTGAAGAACTCCGGCCTTAGAATTGTGGTTTCGCAGAGCGTCATTCACGCTGCCGAACCCAACCATACCAGGCGCAGGCGACCCGACGACGGTGAAATTTTCGGGCGGTCATTTATTGAATGCGGTAAGCGTTCGGGATAATGTCACAGTCTGATTTACGTCGCGCCTGGTGGCCATTCGGTGAGTTTCCTGCATTGAGCAGCCGTTTTGCGATGAAATTTGCCGGGAGGGGAGGCTCGTATGCAATATGATCGAATAGATGCCCGTATTCTCGAAATCGTGCAAAAGAACAACCGTCTCACCTCTGATGTGATCGGTGAGATGGCGGGGCTTTCTGCGACCGCGTGTCAGCGACGACTGAAAAGGCTACGTTCTGACGGCATCATCGAGGGCGATGTCTCTATCGTTTCACCGAAAGCGGTAGGGAGGCCCATTCAAATGCTTGTGTTTGTTAACCTGGAGCGTGATAGCCCAGACATAATCGACCGGTTCAAGAAAGCAATCAAATCGTGTCCTGAAATCGTCAGTGGTTGTTCTGTGACCGGCGAGCCCGACTTCGTCCTCTACATTTCCGCGCGGAGTATGGAAGACTATGACAGGTTCACGCAGCGTTTTTTTTACGAGAACTCAGACGTCAAGGGCTTCAAGACGATGGTAATTTTGGATCGTGTAAAGGCGGGCTTTGCCGTCCCGATCGAGATTCCGTGCGAGAATTGATGCCTGACAGGTCAGTAATTCTGCCACAAAGCTCGTCAGAGTTATGGTGATTTTAATTCTGGTGGCAGTAAACAAATGTAGTGCGTAGCCCGTCCTCACTCCCGCGCCGTTTAGCTCTTACGGCATCAAAGTCCATGCCGAGAGTCTCAAGGGCCTCACCATTCAATGTCTTGCCCCAGTAAGTCTGCTACTTTCCATCGCGAATGTAGCGGCTTCAACATAGCGACATGCTCCCAGCCCGCGGCTGGGAGCATAGTCTTGCCGGTCAAGTAAGCCCCACCAACGAATTAAAGTACGGGCAATTCGCGATGCGCGGCCCTGGCATCGGTCGTGACGGCGTCGGCGACCATCTCGGCGGTCGCAGCCGATAATGTCCAACCAAGATGACCATGGCCGGTGTTGTAGAAGATGTTCGGCCTTTTACCCCGCCCGACCCTTGGCATCATGCTGGGTGTCATCGGACGCAAGCCAGCCCATGGTACCACCTGTGCGGTGCAGACACCTGGAAACAATCGCTCCACCCACTGTAAGAGAGGTCTAATTCGGTCCGCACGGATGTCCCGGTTCTCGCCATTCAATTCAGCCGTTCCAGCGACACGGAAGCGCTCTTGCCCCAGCCGGCTGGTAACGATCTTGGCGGCCTCATCCAAGAGGCTAACATGTGGCGCAGCCTTCTGGCTTGCTTCGTCAGTCAGATTCACCGTGATGGAATATCCCTTGACCGGATAGATGTTTAGGCGATCACCAAGCATCGAAGCGATCCACCGGCTGCCGATTCCAGCACAGATCACCGCCTTCTGAGCCCTTAGTTCATTTTTCGACAGCCCTTCTTCCCAGCGTACGAGTACACTTTCCGAATCTGCTTGTATATCGCTGACCTCGGCTCCGAAAATAAAGCGCACTCCTTTTCGCTCGCAGGCCGCAGCAAGACCGCGCGTAAATTTGTGAATGTCACCAGTCGCGTCAGAGGGAGTGAAGAATCCGCCAAAATGTTCGCCTTGAAGCGCGGGTTCTATCGACCGCATTTCGGAGGGAGTCACGGGGCGACGGTCGAGCCCACCCATGCGTAGCAGCTCGTTCGCTCGAGATGCAGCGTCAAAGTCAGTCTTGTTGGAATAGACGTGCAAGATCCCGCGCCGCTCCAAGTCGAAAGCGATGCCCTCCCGATCGGCGAGCTCAAACAGATGGTGCCGAGCGGCTATAGCCATTTTTGTCGTCTCGATCGTATTGCGACGATAATGGCGGATCTGACCTACGAATTCTGCCAGCCAAGTATATTTGTGAAGGCTTGGACTGGGGTTCAAGAGTAGTGGAGCGTCCTTGCGCAGCATCCATCTCAAGCCCTTGATGATGGTTGCTGCACTGTTCCAAACTTCAGCGTTGCTTGCAGATAATTGACCCCCATTGGCAAACGAAGTGTCCATCGCAGGGTAACGCTGGCGGTCAAAGACCGTAACCGAATAGCCACGCGCGGCCAGCGCATAGGCGGTTGTAACTCCGGTGATGCCGGATCCGATAATCGTGATTGTGCTCATTGTGTGCTCCAGGAAGGAAATGAATGAACGGTGAAATGGTTTTCGCCATAACTCCGCCCCCAAATCTGTCCGTGCACCTGAGAGCTTCGTCCGCTATCCAGCTGGATGGCGGTCCCCTTCGGTGGGTGCCACCTGGCACCTCTCTCCAGATTGTCCTCAGTGTGCAGTCCTGGGCCTGAGAGTTTCCTTGGGGGGTTGCTCCTTCGGCGACAATGCGGCCTGCCGGCGCATCGCACTCTCCCGCACACCTTCATCAGACCTAACGACATTTTCAGGCGTACCGCGCAGTGTCAAGCGGTTGGGCAATGAAGTTCGACAAACGCATGCTTGCAGGGCTGCTCATACATCACGTTCAAAACGCAAGCTGTTACAAGAGAACGGCGAGGCAATCGCCTTTCGAACAGATGGCCAAAAAAATCAGATGCCATGTCTCGGAGATCGCGCTCTCAGAGGCATGTTCGAAGGCACTCCAAATGCGGTGAATAGCAGCGTTCCATGGCGGCGCGTCGCAGGAAATCCTCTTATCTCTGTTGGATACGACGCAAATATGTTCGCTGCATTGGTATCCTGAACTGAAGGGTCTCGCTCGACAAAGGGCTCAAATGCAGCGGCGGGGTCCGAAATTGATTGTGCGGTCGGTTTCGCCTGACATCGACTGCGCGTTTCGGTCCATCACACAGATGCTTTCAAGGCAGGTTGCAATCGAGTTCGATCGCCGTTTCGCATTGCGTAATGATGTGCGCCGATTCACTCCGCCGCTGCTGATTATGAAAGCTGAATCTATGAGATCGTCCCGATGATAGGACGTGCGGCGCCGGTGATTCGACTGATTTCACTCACTGGATTCTGGCCAATCACTTTTCGGTTCAATCGACTCTGGTAATTGATCTGATTCTGTCCGGTGATTTTGCACCTGGCTCGGATAACTAGCGAACGAAGAAAGCATAGACCAATGTCCGAAAACGAAAACTACAAACTCTTTATCAACGGAGCATGGCGGCTAGGTGGGGACGGTGAGGATCTGCCGCTTCTGAATCCGGCCACCGCGCAGCAATTTGGGCGTGTTGCTGTTGCCACTGCCTCGGATCTCAAGGATGTTTTGTCGTCTGCGCAAGCAAGTCTACAGCGCTGGTCCAGCACTCCAGCTCGTGAACGAGGGGCGTTACTCCTTCGCGCTGCCGAGATTCTGAAGGGAAAGGTTGAGGTTGCCGCAGCTGCTCTTTCTAGAGAGCAGGGTAAGATGTTGGCTGACGCTAAGGGCGAGTACACGCGCGCTATCGAGACCGTAGAGTGGAATGGCATTCACGCAGAGAAAGTCTCGGCTTCATTCCCGATAGATCAGAATCGGATGATCGTACCAGAAGCGATTGGCGTAGTTGCTGCATTCACGCCTTGGAATTACCCAGCCGTGCTCAGTGCTCGGAAGGTTGCCCCTGCTCTGACAGCCGGGTGTCCTGTAATCCTGAAAGCTGCCGAGGAAACTCCGAGCGCCGGCGTTTACCTAGTTGAGGCTCTCGAGGAGGCGGGCATTCCACCTGGCGTTGTGAGCCTTGTTTTCGGAAATCCTCCGATGATATCCGAACACCTGCTCAGTTCGCCCGTCGTTCGGGTTTTGTCGTTCACCGGCTCCACACCGGTCGGCAAGCAGCTTGCCAGGATTGCAGCAAATAACTTGCAACGGTGCGTTCTTGAGCTCGGCGGCCACTCTCCTGTAGTTGTCTTTGAAGATACGGACGTGGCGAGGGCGGTTTCCGCAGTTTCTGAATACAAATTCAAGTTTGCGGGCCAGGCCTGTAATGCTCCGAGCCGAATTCTGGTGGCGCGATCGATTTATCGGGATTTCCTGGTGAGGCTTGTTCAGACGGTTGAAAGGATCAAAATCGGTCTGCCCGACGATCCTGAGACGGGGATGGGCCCGATGGCAAATGCAAGACGCCTTGAAGCGATGGAACGCCTAATGAACGACGCAGTCGCTCGCGGAGCAAGCGTCGAAACGGGTGGAGAACGCCTCGATCGACCGGGCTTTTACTGGAAGCCAACAATTCTGAGCAACGTCCACCCCGATTCACGGGTTCTTCACGAAGAACCGTTCGGGCCGATCCTGACCGTTGCACCTTTCGATACGATTGAAGAAGCAATTGAGGAAGCCAATGCGACCGAATACGGTCTGGCATCTTATGTCTTCAGCGACTCTCCTGATATTCAGCAAAGAATGATTCGGAGCCTCTCCACGGGGGCTGTCAGCGTGAACTTTCTCAAGGGCGTGTCGGCTGATGCGCCACTCGGCGGCATCAAGCAGAGCGGTTATGGTTATGAAGGAGGGATTGAGGGAGTGAGAGCATTCCAGAACCTCAAGCTCGTCAACTCCGCCAATGTCTAGGAACTCCCACGCAACTTCCTGGCTGATCACTAAGCGACTGGTCCTCAATAAGCCTATGCTTGCAGAGCCGGCGCCCCAAGCAGTCTTTCGTTCTTGGGGGCGCCTAGACCAGGCTGCATTCAGCAAAAATAGCCGGGTTTGCGAGTATCGATTTCCGTTTTAGGTGGAAACGGAGAGGCTTCCTCCGTACTCGATGGTCCTTTTGCCACGACGCCTTGCTGGCGGTCAAAATATCCTAACGGTGCGACGCAATTCTACACTGACTGCGCCAGCATTGCGGATGCGCTCGAAAAGGGGATAGACGGTCTGCACGGTTGCCAGCGAGAAGCTAACGCCCGCTGTTAAATCCAAGCAGCGAAGCTATCATGTTGGAACAATTCTCGGCTGAAGAAGCCGGTGGCTGGCTTGGGAAATCCCGTGCGGGTCGGGGGTAGTTCAATCATCGCCTGCCAAAGCGTACACATGCGATAATGCCATCGCGGTGAGGATCAAAAGGTTGCGCCTTTTGACTGCACTATGCAGGAAAGCCGCAGCGAAGGCGCCCACATTCGAGAAACCCGGCTTTCGGCTCTTATAAGTAGTATCGGCATGTCAAAAAGACACGGATCGGCTCGAACCTGATCATAACTTTCGCGCGTGCAACCATTCGCTGTCG
This sequence comes from Bradyrhizobium sp. Rc3b, assembly GCF_900114915.1. Lineage (GTDB taxonomy): Bacteria > Pseudomonadota > Alphaproteobacteria > Rhizobiales > Xanthobacteraceae > Bradyrhizobium. The sequence continues at coordinate 7,005 of NZ_FOUS01000031.1, read as the reverse complement.
AATGCAGCGAAAATCACGGCAATTAGCAAGGGGCGCGGCGCAGATACGAAGCCTGAGCCGCAGGACTAGGATGCAAAAACTGACAGCTGTTGGGCCGCTAATCGACTTGCGCAGCGATACAGTGACCAGACCGACGCCGTCTATGTTTGACCGCATGGCCAGTGCGGAGCTTGGCGACGACGGTCGTGGGGACGATCCTACTGTAAAAGAACTCGAACGGGTCGCGGCAGCCCTGCTCGGCAAGGAGGCCGCCTTGTTTTTGCCCTCCGGCACGATGAGCAATCACGTAGCGATTCTGTCGCATTCTTTTTCCAGGGGCGAGGTGATTGGTGAGGCTTCGTCGCACATTTTTCGTTCAGAAATGGGCGGGCTGTCCTTGCTGGCTGGACTATACCCGCGGCCTATACCCGGCCGTGCAGGAGCAATGGACCTCGAGGAACTCGATGCTTGGCTCCGTCCGCCTGGCCTTACATCGCATGCCCTTGGCACCGCAGTCGTATGCATGGAGACAACGCACAGCGTAGGCGGAGCCGTTCTTTCGCTGGACCATATGCGTGATGTCTGCACAAGGAGCTGGCAGGCTGGTGTTCCCGTGCACCTCGACGGCGCGCGCCTCTTCAATGCGGCGATTGGGCTAGGTGTCCCTGCTTCAGCTATCGCAGCATTCGCCGATTCAGCGACATTCTGTCTCTCGAAAGGACTGAGCGCGCCAGTTGGGTCGGTGTTGGCAGGATCGTGCTCATTCATCGAGCGTGCCCGCGGATTCCGCAAGATGTTGGGCGGCAACTTGCGCCAGGCTGGCTTGTTGGCAGCCTGCGGTCTCGTCGCGTTGGAGGAGTCTATCGAGCGTTTGGCTGACGATCACCTTAACGCCCGAAGATTGGCCGACGGCCTGCACCGAATTGATCCGCACTTGGTCAGTCCTGCTGACGTTGCGACGAATATGGTTGTGGTCAATGTTGGAAGGAGCGCCGCGGGCGCCGAACAATGGATAAGAGTGCTGTCTGATTACGGTGTGCTAACAACACCTGCCTCAACGGACAGGTTGCGGCTTGTCGTGCACCGTCATGTCGATGTAGCTTCTATCGATCGGGTTCTGAACGTTTTCGCAGAGATCTATCTGACGCGGCCAGCTACTCTCTTTGCTGTATGAGAAAGTCCCGCCGTGCCAAGCAATGACCGCGAAGCCTAAAACTGAATCGAGAAGCGCCGCCGCCCCGAGGCCGCTATTGATGAACTGATGTCTTCCGCACTCGTGACATTCACAAGCAGCAAAATCAGAAAAGCACTAAGGAAGAAAGGAGACGTGTCGTGCGAGCGCATAGCATCCCGTTCTATGAGCACTAAGGAACTATTGGTCGACGCAGCCCGGCTTCCGCAGCGATCTTGCTAGCCGCGAAGTGTTGGGCCTCTACCTTGTTTTTGTCATCTGTCAGCACCCACGGGCTTGCTTAACCTCAATCTTCAGCGGCCGATACACCGTGATAATCGACTATCTCAGATATGTTGCCTTTGCTGGACGTCTGAGAGACTTCTTCGAACGAGATCTTTTCGACTATGTCGAGCCAGAGGCGACCACCGGACAACATCTACGGTTTGCCCCGGAGTATATCGAAGCGCGGTTAGGTTGGCGCGGTCAGACGATTGTTAGAGATTTGCACTGGGATCCACACGCTCGGGATTTGATCTTCGAGGAACTAAAAGAAAAAATTGGAGTCGCTATCGTCACTGATGGCCTTGCAAGAGACCAATTTCGACGTAGTGAACGACCACCAACCCACCTTTATGTGGAGCTACGAGCGCCGCAACTTGAAATCATCGTAGATATTCACCCGCGCCACTGGTCGGCGAGATACCTAAATCGCGGATCATATCACAAGACTCCTGTGATCTATCGCAAGTCCGGACCAGCAACCGGTTCCATCAAGTTTGGGGCGCGAATTCAAGAGGCGTCGCGAGCGCGAAACGTACACGGAACAATTTGTGGGGTATTCTGCGTCGATACTCGGCCTGTTTTTGCCCTGACATGTGGACACCTTCTCCGACCCGGATCAGAAGTGGCAGTGGAGCAACCTCGTCGGATTTGGCAGCTGCACCTTGGATCACATTCCGCTTGCCTTGGCAAAACTAGTCATCATTCAATAGGCGAGTACGGCGAAGTACAGAAGATCGTTGAGACGCGCTTTGATGCAGCGCTGGTCAAGTTAAAGGAACCTGCGGCACTCAGCCGATATGGGGAGTCTGTGCGAGCTGCAGCAATCAAGCCAATCTCATCCCTCCTGCAGGAGGAGCCTGTCGCATTTCGTGGTGCAGGGAGACCTCAGGATACTTTGGCACGGATCTTGGCGGTCACGGTAAGGAAGTCGATTGATCTATTCGATGGCGGCAAGCTATCATCAGTGACGGATGCCTTGATGATTGGACATAGGCAGCCGATGTACATATTACTCCCGATAAGTCGTCCCGGAGATTCAGGCGCGGCACTCCGGCAAGGCGTTTCCTTTGCAGGGTCCGTTACCAAGGAAAATCAGTGGTACGGCATGATCGTCGGTGGTGACGAAACCTCGGCATATGCCACCCACGCTGAATCGTTATGGACTTGGGCAGCTGAAGCAACGAACAATCACAATCTGGAGTTCGCATTCTGTGAGTTGCAGTCGGCCTGGACCTCAGCGAACTAATCAAAAGCAGTCAGCATAGCGCGGACTGCCCAGCCGTCGAAATCGTAAGCGTTCACACAAAAAAATAACATGCAGACCCACCTTTCGTTGTGAACTTGAAAGGCGGATCTGATGGGATCGAGAGAGATTTCGTTAGCTGCCGGCGTCACGCTCTAGAGAGTGCCAGACCGCTCCAAGCCGGACGATCATCAACCCTCGAATTGATTCGTCGGATTTCAAGCGACGCCCAAAGCGGGAATGCGCTCGATCGTCAGGGTGATGATGCGGCGCACTCGTTCGATGATCTCGCGAACCTGATCTTCTGTTACGATCAAAGGAGGGCAAAGGGCGAGAGTATCGCCAATAGCACGCAGGATGAGACCCTCATCATGGGCGATTTGCATTGCCATTGAACCTACTCTTCCTGGTGCCGAGAATGGACGCTTCGACTTCTTATCAGCAACTAGCTCAAGCGCAGCAAGTAGACCCACCCCGCGCACGTCCCCCACGAATGGTAGTTCGGCGAGTTGCCTTAGGCCATTCTGAAATGGAGTTTCCAGTCTCGCCGCATTGCCGATGAGATCGCGCTCTTCGATAATCTTCAAGTTCTCCAGTGCAACGGCCGTAACAACGGGATGCGCTGACGCGGTATATCCATGAGCGAACGTGCCAATCTTGTGACTGTTATCGGCGACTGGATTGTAAATGGCTTCGCCAAATAAGACTGCACCAAGAGGCATATAACTCGAGGTGATTTGCTTTGAGACAGTGACGATGTCCGGAGAGAAGCCGTACTTCTTGAATGCGAAGGTCGTACCAAGTCGGCCAAACCCAGTGATGACTTCATCAGCAACCAACAGGATGTCGTATTTGCGACAAAGAGCTTCGATGCCGAGCCAATAGCCTTCTGGAGGCGGAAACACTCCTCCGCCACCCATAACAGGTTCGCCTATGAAAGCGGCGATCGTTTCCGGTCCTTCGCGCAGTATAGTCTCTTCCGCTTCGACGAGCAGACGATGGGTAAACTCGACTTCAGTTTCACCGCTCTTTGCGAAGCCGTAGTAATGCGGACAGGTCAGATGAATCACTGGAATGGCGGGTAAATCGAAATCCTTATGATTTGCCGGCAGACCGGTTAAGCTGCCAGCCCCAATGGTGATGCCGTGATAAGCCTTCTGACGAGCCAAAAACTTCTTCTTTTTTGGGCGGCCCAACGCGTTGTTCATGTACCAGACAAGCTTGATGACCGTGTCATTCGCTTCTGACCCGGAATTCGTGTAAAATACCCTTGATAGCCGCGCATCAGCCGCCATCTCAATCAGCTTGTCGGACAAGCGGATCGACGGCTCGTGCGATTTGCTAAAGAAGATGTGGTAGAATGGCAACCTTTCCATCTGTTTCGTTGCTGCTTCAGCTAATCGTTTTTCGCTAAATCCGAGGGCGACCGACCACAAGCCTGACAACGCCTCGATGTACTGCTTGCCATCAGTATCGTAGACGTAGATTCCTTCGCCCCTGTCCATGATAAGTGGACCCGTCTTTTCCAAAGCTCGAGCATCGGTGGACGGGTGGAGCGAAGTTGCTAGGTCCATTGTGACTAGTGAGTTTGATTTCATCATCTCATACCTCTGGAGCCAATTGAACTGGCGGGTTCCGTAATCGTTCGCAATCCAACGGCTTAATGTCTTGCGAGCGCCGGTCGGCCCCGTAGTCATTGGCGATTAGCTGCTTGTCGAGGTTGGGATGGTAGATCTGCGCCTGCGCTTTTAATGTGCTATTGAAGGCCATTTCCGCAGATTTCATGCGTCATCTTATATCAGGAGCTGAAAATCTGTGATGAGCTGCGGACTTATTCAGTTTAGGGAAATCGGCAACGTTGTTGGGGTGTCGATTTCTTTCGGCATGGCGCTTGGCCCGCGCGTATCTGACTGAGGTCAGCCGACGTATACGGTCTGATTGCTTTGCTGCGGGTTGAACAGAGAGCCTGAAACTGCTTTCACACCGCGCAAGTGTTGTGCAGTATCCGCTACGGTCGAGATGCCCTAAGGCAACCTCCTACGTTCCCGCGCCCGCCAAGCCGGCCCAAAATGCTGCGATTGTGGGAGCAATAATGAAAATGGCGCTTACTCGGATTTACCGAACAGATCAAAGGAGCTGAGGAATCGAATTCGGTAAATAAAAATGGCAATAAGCTACGCGTTTTTGGTGAGCCGCACACGCCTCATAGGGTCCTTACACTGCGTTGCATTTCTGCCCCATAAACACCTGCGAATAGCTCACTCGAACATGCCGAACTTTATGCTAACGCCCGTGGCATGCGCGACATTTGCGCACGCGACGCAGGTCGTAAAGCTTCGTGCTCCTCAAGGGGGGGGCGCAGTATTTCTGAGGTGAGAGGGCCTACATTGCAGAAATTCGGCTCGCGGAGCAGGTAGCGTTGGCAGGGCTGACAGGTTGATCGACGTGTCGGCAATGGATCGCGTGCGACCCTCTCATTGTAAGTCGTCGCGAGGTTTTTGACCGTTCGTCCCGCATCCGGAAGGCGAATGAAGATGGAGGTAAGGCCGCGTGAACTTTGACATTGCACAGCAAACCGCTTCTGTCGTTTTTTCTGATTCTTATTTGGTGGCTCGCGATAAATTCGTGGCCGCGGTGCCCACATCGAGATCGTACCCGTGCAGCTCAAGCGGGCCGTCGGGCGAGGCGCTGTTCACCGATGTGGCGTACTTTGGCAGTCCGGATGCCAAAAAGCTCCTGATCCTGGTTTCCGGCACGCACGGCCCAGAGGGGTACCACGGGTCCGCAGCCCAACTGCTGTTTTTGCGAGCAAAGTTCCACGAGCAGCTCCCGCGCTCGACCGCCGTGCTCTTCATCCACGCTCTGAATTGCTACGGTTTTGCCTGGGATCGCAGGTCGACTGCAGAGGGGTGCGACCTCAATCGTAACTTTATCGATTTTTCGAAGCCGGCTCCCCCAAATCCGGAGTACGAGGAGCTGGATCAATATTGTGTTCCTGCGGACAGAACAGAAGAGGGGATTCGTCGCGCAGAAGCTGCCATTGCCGAATATCGCAAGCTGCACGGCGAGATGACCTACCGATCAGCAAGGTCCCGTGGCCAGTACACGAGGCCGGGCGGCCTGTTTTACGGCGGAACTAAACCTACCGAAGCCAGGCGAACCCTCGAACAAATAGTAGGTGACTTTGACGTGGCGGCTCGCGATAACGTCGTCATCATCGATTACCATACTGGGCTCGGTCCCTACGGTTATGGAGAGCTTCAGTGCGAGCAACCGTCCGGGCTAAAGGGATACGAGCGAGCTGCGAAGATTTTTGGCCCCTCCGTAACATTGCCGGATCTAGGAACCTCCTCGTCCGTTAACTTGCACGGCACGCAAGATGAATACTGGCAGCGGATCTTGGGGGATCGGCACACTTATGTTGCCCTCGAGTACGGAACATATACCGGTACGCCTGTCCTGCGCGATGAGCACTGGCTGTTTAGGTACAGACCGGACGCGGTCGATTCCGAGCTGGGACGGGAAGTTCGGAGGGCGACGAAACGCTTTTTCTACCCCCAGAAGCCAGATTGGAACGAGATGGTTCTGTGGAGGGCGCACTTGGTGCATCGACAGGCGCTCGAGGGACTTAGATCTGGAGATTAGCTGGCCAATCTGAAAAGCCATTTCAGCGATGTCTCACGCCTTCTCGCATTGCTCCACACCCACGCAATCAGTGCATTCGCGAGCGCATCAATCGCTACTGGCAAAGAGCACGTTTCCTAATGGCTTCGGGTCTTGGTTCGGCGCTTCAACGAAGAGATGGCTGGGCTGGTGTTTGGAAAAAGGATGCGCGAGCGAATAACCCTCGTCATTCGCTCGACTGAAACAAAACGTCAATGACTACGAACAAGGAGCTGATCTATGACCGCGCTCAAAGCGATCCCTTTCACCGGTGCCCCGTTCCCCAAATCAGAATACGAGCGGCGACAGAAGAAGGTGCTTGGAGCAGTGGCGCGAGCTGACCTCGACGCGGTCGTGGTCACCGCCCATGGTCATCTCCGGTATCTCAGCGGATACGATGGAATGGGCGCGTACTTCATGCCGTTCCCGTTGATCCTCATGCCGGGGCGAGCGCCGACATATGTGGTCCGCGAATATGAGTTGACTGGCGTTCGGGCAGAAAGCCACATCGACGATATCGTTTGCTATACGGAGCAGCCAGACTTTGCCAAAGTGTGCGCCGATGTTCTTCGGCGGCTGGGCTTGGCGGACAAGAGGGTAGGTTTCGAGCTCGGCTGCTGGAACCTCGCCCCGGCCGATGTCAGTGCGCTCCAAGAGCGCCTTC
>NZ_FOUS01000002.1 GCF_900114915.1 Bradyrhizobium sp. Rc3b | reverse complement strand
ACCGGTCGCCCAGCGCCTCCTCCAGTTCGCGCTCCGAAAGACCGTAGAGCGACTGCAGCAGCACCGCGCGAAACAGCACAAGCACCGGATAGCCTGGACGACCGGGACTCCCTTCATCCCGCAAATGGCCGATCAGCTTCTCGAACCGGTACCACTTGACCAGGCCAGCCAACCGATCCAGCGCCGCATTGGCGCCGGCGCCCTTCGGCATCAGCGCTTCTACAAAGCTCGGCTGTCCTGTCCGCTTCACCGCCATCGTTACCTCCAAGGCTTTGCCCTAGGGAATCACAACTGGCGGATTACGCAACAGGCCCCTTGTGGGAGAAGGTGGCTCGCCGCAAAGCGGCGAGACGGATGAGGGGTATCTATCGGCGCGGAAACTCGCGAGATCCCGAGGCGCGGAAACAACCCCTCATCCGGCGCTTCGCGCCACCTTCTCCCACAAGGGAGAAGGGATGGCAGCGCCGACGACGCTAGATGCCTACGTGAACAACGTCGGCTGCCGTGCCGCGCGCTCCTGCGCTTCGACGACCGCGACGGCCGTCATGTTGAGGATGCCGCGCGCCGTCACCGAGGGGGTGAGGATATGCGCCGGGCGCGCCGGGCCGACCAGGATCGGGCCGACGGGGAGCGCGTCCGCCAGCGACTTGATCATCTGATAGGCGACGTTGGCGGTGTCCAGCGTCGGCATGATCAGGATGTTGGCTTCCCCCTCGAGATTGGAATGCGGCAACACCATTTTTCGCGCCGCAGCCGAAAGTGCCGTGTCACCCTGCATCTCGCCGTCGGCCTCGATCTCCGGATGCTTATCCTTCAACAGCTGGGTCGCCCGGCGCATCTTGCGCGAGGAATCGGTGTCGTAGCTGCCGAAATCCGAGTGCGAGACGAAGGCGATCTTCGGCTTGATGTTGAAGCGCTGGACGTGCACCGCGGCGAGCGATGCGATCTCGGCGAGTTCCTCCGCGCTCGGATTGGGGCGAACCTGCGTGTCGGCGATGAAGAAGGCGCCCTTGCTGGTGATCAGCAGCGCCAGCGCCGCGTAGTCGCTAATGCCCGGACAAAAACCGACGATCTCGCGGACATGGCGCAGATGGCTCATGTAGCGGCCCTCGACGCCGCAGAGCATGGCATCCGCCTCCCCGCGCGTCACCGCGAGCGCAGCGATCACTGTGTTGTTGGTACGCACCACCGTGCGCGCCGCATCCGGCGTCACGCCGCGGCGACCGGCGACCTCGACATAGGACTGCACATAGGAACGGTAACGCGGATCGTCCTCGGGATTGACCAGGTCGAAATCCTTGCCGGCGCGGATCGAGAGGCCGAAGCGCTTGATGCGTGCCTCCACGACCGAAGGACGCCCGACCAGGATCGGCCGCGCCAAATTCTCCTCCAGCACCACCTGCGTGGCGCGCAGCACGCGCTCGTCCTCGCCTTCGGCATAGATCACGCGCACCGGCTGGGTCTTGGCCTTGGCGAACATCGGCTTCATGACGAGGCCAGAGCGGAAGGCGAAGCGCTCGAGCAGCGCGGTGTATTCGTCGAAATTGGTGATGGGCCGCGTCGCGACGCCGGACTCCATCGCAGCCTTCGCCACCGCCGGCGCGATGCGCAGGATCAGGCGCGGGTCAAATGGGCTCGGGATCAGCGAGCCCGGGCCGAACCCTTGCGTCTCGCCGGTGTCAAAACCCTGCGCGACCGCATCCGACGGCGCCTCGCGCGCGAGCTGCGCGATGGCCTCGACGGCGGCGTGCTTCATCTCCTCGTTGATGGCGCTGGCGCCGACATCGAGTGCGCCGCGGAAGATGAAGGGGAAGCAGAGGACATTGTTGACCTGGTTTGGATAGTCGGAGCGGCCGGTGCAGATCATGGCGTCAGGGCGCACCTTGCGCGCCTCCTCCGGCATGATCTCAGGGGTCGGATTGGCGAGCGCCATGATCAGCGGCTTGTCGGCCATCGCCTTGGCCATCTCGGGCTTGAGCACGCCCGGCGCCGAGAGACCGATGAAGATGTCGGCGCCGCCGATGACGTCGCCGAGCGTGCGCTTGTCGGTCTTCTGCGCATAGACCGCTTTCCAGCGGTCCATCGTGGTGTTGCGGCCCTCATGCACGAGGCCGTCGATGTCGCAGACCCAGATGTTCTTGCGCTGCGCGCCCATCGAGACCAGCAGGTTCAGCGTGGCGATGGCCGCGGCCCCTGCGCCGGAGGCGACGATCTTGACGTCCGACAGCTTCTTGCCGTTCAGCCGGAGCCCGTTGGTGATGGCGGCGGCGACGATGATCGCGGTGCCGTGCTGGTCGTCATGGAAGACCGGGATCTTCATGCGCTCCTTGAGCTGCGCCTCGATCTCGAAGCACTCCGGTCCACGGATGTCTTCCAGATTGATGCCGCCGAAGGTCGGCTCGAGCGCCGCCACGGTCTCGACCACGCGGTCGATGGTGTCGGCGGCGATTTCGATGTCGAACACGTCGATGCCGGCGAATTTCTTGAACAGGACGGCCTTGCCCTCCATCACCGGCTTGGAGGCCAGCGGTCCGATATTGCCGAGGCCGAGCACGGCGGTACCGTTGGAGACCACGGCGACCAGATTGGCGCGGGTGGTCAGCGTGGCGGCTTCCGCCGGGTTCTTGGCGATCTCGGTGCAGGCCGCGGCGACGCCCGGCGAATAGGCCAGCGCGAGGTCACGCTGGTTGGCAAGCGGCTTGCTTGCCTGGATCTCGAGCTTCCCAGGGCGCGGCAGACGATGGTAGGCGAGCGCCGCCTGGTGGAGATCATCAGAATAGGACGACATGCGGTGTCTCGCCTCGCGTTACCGGCCTCAAAAATGCACGATCCGAAGCCGCGGTCCAAGCGGACCGTATTTCCGGGTCATGGAAACGGGATGAAGCACGCCGGGCGCCCCGGTGGCAACATCCGATTGCGCGCCCATCAACAGGGCGCGCGGTCAAATATTTGAAAACCATAGCTTTCCCTGGACCGCGCGGCGTTTCGCGAATATGGCAGGTTGCGCGGTGCAAAACGAGCAACTGGAGCTGGGAATGAAGCGAATCCTGATCGGCCTGATCGTGGCAGCCGTGCTCGGCGCGGGCGGATGGTTCGGCTTCAACCTTTACGCCAAGCATCGCGCCATCTCCGAAGTCGAGACAGCGTTTGAGCAGATCCGCAGCAATGGCGGTAAAGCGAGCCATGGCAAGGTCGAATTCGACCTGATGAGCCGAACGCTGACCATCGAGGACATCGCGGTCACACCCGGCAGCCAGCCGCAAGCGCAGATCAAGATCGCCGGCATCAAGGGCACCGGCGTTCGCCAGATCGACGACAGCAGGTTTTCAGCCGACAGCATCGACATCACCGGCTTCGACGTCGCGCTTGACCAAGTCGGCCCTCCCAAGGGGAAGGCGTCCTACAAGATCCCACAACTGACGATGCGCGACTATGCCGGCCCCTTTCACAGCGGCGCTGCGCCGGCGAGCGGCTCCCTGGCCGACCTCTACCGCTACATGCTCGGTCAATACGCAAGCGTCGCGGCGTCCTCGCTCACGGCGCCCACGCTGACGATGAGCTTCGATTCCGGCCGCGGTCCCGGCGGCGGCGAGATCACCTATTCCGGATTGACGATCCAGAACCTGAAGCACGGCAAGATCGATGCAATGAAGGCGGACCGCGCCACCATTTCGGTCGATGTGAACCAGCCGGGCAAACAGGACAAGCTGACCGGCGAGGTGTCTAACGTCATCGTCAATGATTTCGATGTGACCGCGATCATCGCCGCGCTCGATCCAAAGACCAGCAGTGACGAGACCTATCATCGCGTCTACCGGCAAATCCTGGCCGGCCCGTATGCGCTCAAAACGGCTCAGGGGCTGCGTATCGATATCGACGGCTTCGTGATGGAGGACATCGACGTGCAACCGTCGAAATTCCGGCTGGCCGAGCGATTTGACGCGCTGCAGGCTCAATCGGCCGTTCCGACGCCGGCAGAAACGCGCGACGTGCTGGAGAGGATCGCCGGAATCTATGAGGGTGTTCGCATCGGCAAGGCCGAGGTCAGCAAGATCTCGATCGGCACGCCGCAGGAGACCGGCAAGGTGAACACGATCAGATATCGCGAAGGCGAATTCGCGATCGAGGGCGTCGATACGCCGACCCCACAGGGGCAGTTCAAGATGGAGCGCTTCGCTTTGAAGTCGTTCAGCATGGCAAAACTGATGCGCTTGGGGGCCGGCGTCAGCAATCCCGGACAGGCGCCCTCACCGGAGCAGATGCTGGGTCTGTTCCGCGTGTTCGAAGGCGCCGAGATCAAGGGCGTGGTTGCGCCCCACAACACCGCGCGGCAGCCGATCACCATCGACACGATCAGCCTGAACTGGGGCCAGCTGGTGGGATCGATCCCGAGCAAGGCCAGTCTGGTCGTGAAGATGGTCACGCCGACCGATCCCGCCAATCCGGCGCTGCAGCCGCTGATCGTGGCAGGCGTGGACAAGCTCGCGATCGACCTCGATCTCGGCGCGGCCTGTACGGAAGCGTCAGGCGCATTCGCGCTGGCGCCGGCCACGCTAGATCTCGGCAACCTCGCCAAAGCGCAGGTAAGCGTGGCGCTCGCCAAGGTGCCGCGCGACCTCTTCACCACGACGGACCCGCTCGAGGCTATGGGCCAGTTGGCGCAGGTCGAGACCGGCGCAATCGAGCTGTCGTTGCGCGATCGCGGCGTTGTCGATCTTGTCGTGGCCCAGTTTGCGCGCGTGCAGAATGTCAGCCGTGATGCCGCGCGCAGCGCCCTCGTTGCGATGATCCGGGCGCAGGGCGAGAAGATCGCCGCCTCAAATCTCGATGCCAAGGCCGCGGTCGATGCGCTGGCCGGCTTCGTCGAGGCATCAGGCCAGACGCTGACCATCAAGCTGACGCCGCTCGGCAAGCTGCCGGTACTTCAGCTCATGGACGTCCTCGACAACGAGCCGATCATCGCGCTGGCGCAGTTCAGGATCGAGGCGTCGACGGGGTTGTAGGTGACGGCGGCGGTGCGCTCCCTCGCCCCGTTCTTACGGGGAGAGGGTTGGGGTGAGGGGCCGCCTCCGCAATCACGGTGAGAGTTAGACTCGCGGAGAGTCCCCCTCACCCGCCTCGCATCTTCGATGCGAGGCGGCCTCTCCCCGCATGCGGGGAGAGGCAAGGCACACTCACTTCTGCGGCAGGTTCACCCGCACATGCAGCTCGCGAAGCTGCTTGGTCGTCGCTTCCGACGGGGCGCCCATCAGGAGGTCCATGGCCTGCTGGTTCATCGGGAACAGCGAGATCTCGCGCAGATTCGTGGTGCCACACAGCAGCATCACGATGCGGTCGACGCCGGCGGCCATGCCGCCGTGCGGCGGCGCGCCGTACTGGAAGGCGCGGTACATGCCGCCGAAGCGGTCGACCACTTCCTGCTCGCCGTAGCCTGCGATCTCGAACGCCTTCACCATCGCTTCCGGCACGTGGTTGCGGATGCCGCCCGAGGCGATCTCGTAGCCGTTGCAGGTGATGTCATACTGGAACGCCTTGATGGTGAGCGGGTCCTGGCCCTTCAGCGCATCGAGGCCGCCTTGCGGCATCGAAAACGGGTTGTGCGAGAAATCGACCTTCTTGTCGTCCTCGTTGTACTCGTACATTGGGAAGTCGACGATCCAGGCGAGCTCGAACCGCTCCTTGTCGGTGAGGTTCAATTCCTCGCCGACCTTGTTTCGGGCAAGGCCTGAGAACTTCCAGAATTTGTCGGGATCACCGGCGACGAAGAAGGCGGCATCGCCTTCCTTGGTGCCGATCTGCGCGCGGATCGCAGCGGTGCGCTCGGGACCGATATTGTTCGCAAGGGGACCTGCACCCTCGCCGCCCTCGCGCCACATGATGTAACCGAGCCCGGGCTGACCCTCGCCCTGCGCCCACGAATTCATGCGGTCGCAGAACGCGCGGCTGCCGCCGCCGGGCGCCGGGATCGCCCAGACCTGGTTCTTGGGGTCTTCGAGCATGCGCGCAAAGACCTTGAAGCCGGAGCCGCGGAAATGCTCGGAGACGTCCTGCATCTCGATGGGATTGCGCAGATCCGGCTTGTCGCTGCCGTATTTGCGTAGCGCCTCGGCGAACGGAATCCGGCGCCAGCCTTTGGTGACCGGCTTGCCCTTGGCGAACTCCTCGAACACGCCCGTGATCACGGGCTCCATCGCCGCAAAGACGTCTTCCTGCGTCACAAAGCTCATCTCGACGTCGAGCTGGTAGAACTCGCCCGGCAGACGGTCGGCGCGCGGGTCCTCGTCGCGAAAACAGGGCGCGATCTGGAAGTAGCGGTCGAAGCCGCTCATCATGAGCAGCTGCTTGTACTGCTGCGGCGCCTGCGGCAGTGCGTAGAATTTGCCGGGATGGATGCGCGAGGGCACCAGGAAGTCGCGCGCGCCCTCCGGCGAGGACGCGGTCAGGATCGGGGTGTTGAACTCGAAGAAGCCCTGCCCCTCCATGCGCCGGCGCATCGACTTGATGATCTCGACGCGCGTCATGATGTTCTGGTGCAGCTTTTCGCGACGCAGGTCGAGGAAGCGGTACTTCAGGCGGATGTCTTCAGGATATTCCTGGTCGCCGAACACAGGCAGCGGCAGATCACCGGCCGGACCCAGCACCTCGATCTCGGTGACATAGATCTCGATCTTGCCGGTCGGCAGATCGTCATTGTCGGTGCCTTCGGGGCGGCGGCGGGCCTTGCCGTCCATCCGCACCACGAATTCCGAGCGCAGCTTTTCGGCCAGCGAGAACGCCGGCGAGTCCGGGTCGACCACGCATTGGGTCAGGCCGTAATGGTCGCGCAGGTCGATGAACAGCACGCCGCCATGGTCGCGGACGCGATGGACCCAGCCTGACAGGCGGACCGTCTCGCCGATGTTGCTCTCGCGGAGCGCGCCGCATGTATGTGACCGGTAGCGATGCATGGTCGTCCCAAAAATGATGTCGGTGGAAGCGAATCGGACCGCCTGTCACGGCCGGTCCGAGATTGCGGCAGGGTTTACCCGACGAGGCCGGGGGCGGCAACCAAGGGAACGGCCTGTTTTGGGCCGGAAGCGCCCATTTTTGCCCGATCTGGGCCCATCCCTTTGCCATCAGGCGTTCCAGCCCTATCTTGAGGGCATGACGGTGCATTTCCCCTTCCAGAACTCCTATTCGGCGCTGCCCGACAGCTTCTTTGCCCGCGTCGCGCCGACCCCTGTCGCCGCCCCCCGGCTGATCAAGCTGAACCGGCCGCTGGCGGTCCAGCTCGGGCTCGATCCTGACCTGCTGGAGACGGCGGAAGGCGCGGCGATCCTGGCGGGGAAGACGGTTCCCGACGGCGCCGATCCGATCGCCATGGCCTATGCCGGCCACCAGTTCGGGCAGTTCGTCCCGCAGCTCGGCGACGGCCGCGCCATCCTGCTCGGCGAGGTCATCGACAAGGACGGCGTCCGCCGGGACATCCAGCTCAAGGGCAGCGGTCCCACCCCGTTCTCCCGCCGCGGCGACGGCCGCGCCGCGCTCGGACCGGTCCTGCGCGAATACATCGTCAGCGAAGCGATGTATGCGCTGGGCATCCCGACCACCCGCTCGCTCGCCGCCGTCGTCACCGGCGAGCACGTCATCCGCGAGACCGCGCTGCCGGGCGCCGTGCTGACGCGTATCGCCTCCAGCCATATCCGCGTCGGCACCTTCCAGTTCTTCGCCGTGCGGCGTGACACCGAGGCGATCCGCCGGCTCGCCGATCACGTCATCGCCAGGCACTATCCGGAACTGCGCGATGCGGAGCGGCCCTATCACGAACTGCTCGCCGGCGTCGTCGCCCGCCAGGCCGAGCTCGTCGCGCGCTGGCTGCTGGTCGGCTTCATCCACGGCGTGATGAACACCGACAACAGCTCCATCTCGGGCGAGACCATCGACTACGGCCCCTGCGCCTTCATGGACGCCTACAACCCCGCGCAGGTGTTCTCCTCGATCGACGAGATGGGCCGCTACGCCTATGCCAACCAGCCGCGTATCGCGCTGTGGAATTTGACCCGCCTCGCCGAGTGCCTGCTGCCGTTGTTCTCCGACGAGCAGGAGAAGGCGGTGGCCGAAGCCCAGGACATTCTCGGCGCCTTCTCCGAGATTTTCAGCACGGCTTATCAAGCCGGCTTGCGCGAAAAGGTCGGCCTGTTCACGGAGCGTGAAGGCGACGACGCCCTGATCCAGGACCTGCTCGAAGCCATGGCCAAGAACCAGGCCGACTTCACCCTCACCTTCCGCAAGCTCGGCGATTCCGCCGTTGATGACAGCGCGGATGCGCGTGCGCAGTTCATGGAGCCCGCAGCCTTCGACGAGTGGTCCGGCCGCTGGCGCGCACGCATCGCGCTGGAGCCGCAGAGCGCTGCCGACCGACAAGCCGCCATGCACGCCGTCAATCCCATGTTCATCCCGCGCAACCACCGCGTCGAGGCTGTGATCCAGGCTGCGGTGAATGACGACGACTACGCGCCGTTCGAAGAGCTGGTGAAGGTGCTGGCGAAGCCATACGAGGACCAGCCGGCATATGCGGCCTACGCCGATCCGCCGCTGCCGGACCAGCGGGTGTTGCAGACGTTTTGTGGGACGTAAACCTGTTCTGGATTGCAAGATGACGCAGCTCTCGGCCCTGACAGATGACGAGATCGAAGCGATCAAGGCGCGCTGCGAGCAGGCGACCGCGGGTCCTTGGAAATCGTTCATCGAGAAGCGCGATGAACTAAGCGGATCGGACTTCGTCCAGACCGGAGGCGAAGACATCTACCTCACTGGCGCGACGCTCGCCGATCAGGAATTCATCGCCAACGCGCGACAGGACATTCCGAGATTGATCGCCGAGATCAAGCGCCTGCGCGCGATCGACCGTTAGCTCGATCCGCGGGACAAGAACCAAGTTTGCGCGCTTAGATTAGCTCTGCTCCGCGCAGCACCGCAACTCAAGGTAAGCCGGAACTTTGAATTACCCCTTCGGCTAATCCACCGTGCGCAGCGCGCTGCTGTGGACACGGGAACCACTGTCATCAAACTGAAACACACGCGCTCTAACCGCCTGTCAGGGTCGTCCTGCCGGAGGCACCCATCCTCCAACCGTCCCGACAAAGCGCGCCATGCCCTTCAAATTCATCCACCTCACCGACACGCATCTCGCGAACCCGGGATTGAAGCTCTACGGCCTCGATCCGCGCACCCGGCTGGATGCTGCGATCGCCGACATCAACACGCACCAGTCCGACGCCGCCTTCGCGGTCGTGACCGGCGACCTCACCCATTGGGGCGAGCCGGAATCCTACGCCAATTTCGCCGACGCGATGTCAGCGCTGAAAATCCCCTACATCGCCATGGTCGGCAATCACGACCGCCGCGTCACCTGCCTCGACGCGCTGAAGGCCGCGCCGCGCGATTCAAACGGCTTCGTGCAGGGCACGCGCACCACCGACCATGGCCTGTTCGTCTTCCTCGACACGCTGGACGAGACCAGCCACGCCGGCGAGATGTGCGCCAAGCGCTTCGACTGGCTCGCGAAGACGCTCGCGGCTGCACCCGCCGACCAGCAGTTCGTCGTGTTCATGCATCACCCGCCCTTCCCGATCGGCGTCCATGCGATGGACGAGATCGGGCTGAAACAGAGCGCGGAGTTCGCCGAGGTGATCGCGCCCTATCGCGCGCGCATCCGCCACCTCTTCTTCGGCCATGTGCACCGGCCGATCTTCGGCAGCTACGGCAAGATCCCGTTCTCCACCCTACGCGGCACCAACCACCAGGTCTGGTTCGAGCTCGACGCTGACGCGCCGCATCTGGCCAGCCACGAGCCCCCCGCCTATGGCGTCGTGCTGATCGACGACGAAAACCTCGTCGTGCACAGCCACGACTTCCTCGACACCAGTCTGCGCTTTCCCTTCGAACCACCCGTGGGAACGGACGGCCGCGACTATGCGCTCAATTTCCCGGCGCGGTGAGATGAGCCTCGCCGAACCCGCGGCTCTTCCGGTCGCGACCTCGGCGGCGCCGCGCCTGGACGTCCTGAAGCGCCTCGGCACGCGCTTCAAAGCTTCGCTGCCCGCCTATCTCCTGTTGCTGCCCTCGCTGGTCTTTCTCGCGCTGTTCACCTATGGCGCGATGGGCCGCGTGTTCATCGATGCGCTCTACCAGCGCGCCACGCCGAAGGCGCCGGTCCGCTTCGTCGGCCTCGACAATATCAGCGCGGTGCTGGCCGACCCCGCCTTCACCGGCGCGGTCGTCAACAATCTCGTCTATGCCATCGGCACGGCGATCCCGAGCATCGGCCTCGCGCTGCTGTTTGCGCTGGCGCTGTCGCGCACCAACGCCGTCAGCAGCGCGCTGCGGGCGGCGCTGTTCCTGCCGGTGCTGATCCCGATGGTCGCGGCCTCGGCGCTGTTCATGTTCATCTTCCTGCCCAATGTCGGCCTGCTCGACTTCTATATCGGCCGCCTGCTTCCGGTGCTGCCGAACTGGCTCGGCGATCCCGACATCGCGCTGTATGCGATCATGATCATCACGATCTGGAAGAACGCCGGCTATTACATGCTGTTCTTCCTCGCCGGTCTCCAGGCCGTGCCTGAGGACGTCATGGAGGCCGCGCATCTCGACGGCGCCGGGCCTTACATGCGCTTCCGCCACATCATCTTGCCCGAGCTCAAGCCCACCTTCCTGTTCGTCATCGTGATCGCCACGCTCAACGCGGTGACGCAGGTCGACCACGTCTTCGTCATGACCCAGGGCGGGCCATCCAATTCGACCAACCTCGTGCTGTTCTACATCTACCAGCAGGCGGTCGAGCATTACGACGTCGGCAAGGCCTCGGCCGCGACGCTGCTGACGCTCGCCGCGCTGATGGGCCTCACCGCGCTTTCCTTCCGCACCATGGCCAACCGCGAGGGCGGGCCATGAAGCTGATCGACGCCCTCTACAAGGACGCCCCGCTCGCCACACGGGGCGAGATCACGCCCAAGCTCGGCTTCCTGCTGACCGTGCTGCTCGCGATCGTCTGGCTCATTCCGTTCCTGTGGATGGTCGTGGCGACGCTGCGCCCGGCCTCCGACGGCATCAATGCCATGGCCGAGCTGATGCCGAGCCTGAAGCCGACGCTCGACAATGTCAGGGATGCCTGGGAGATCGGCGATTTCCCGCGCTACACGCTCAACACCACGATCATCTGTGCCGGCATTTTGCTGGTGCAATTCGTCACGATCACGCTGGCGGGCTTTGCCTTCGCGCGCCTCGACTTCCTCGGCAAGACGCCGATCTTCTATCTGTTCCTGATGCAGCTGATGCTGGTGCCGGTGCTGCTGATCGTGCCGAACCTGTCGCTGGTGGCGCAACTCGGCCTCTACGACACGCTCACCGGCGTGATGATGCCGTTCTTCGCCTCCGCCTTCGGCACCTTCCTGATGCGCCAGGCGTTCGAGGCGATTCCGACCGAGCTGGAAGACGCAGCCCTGATCGACGGCGCCAGCCTGCTCCAGCGCATCCGCCATATCTACGTGCCGCTGTCGATGCCGAGCTTCTCCGCCTTCGCCATCATCTCCGTGACCAGCCACTGGAACGACTTCCTGTGGCCGCTGATGGTGATTAACTCGCCGGACAAGCGGCCGCTCACGGTCGGGCTCTCCGTCTTCACCAAGACCGCCGAAGGCACGCAGGCCTGGGGCACCATCGCCGCCGGCACGCTGATGGTGATCGGCCCGCTGCTCATCACCTTCCTGATCTTCCAGAAGCGCTTCATC
Organism: Bradyrhizobium sp. Rc3b; assembly: GCF_900114915.1. GTDB lineage: Bacteria > Pseudomonadota > Alphaproteobacteria > Rhizobiales > Xanthobacteraceae > Bradyrhizobium. Next base: position 682,386 of record NZ_FOUS01000002.1, on the reverse strand, counting down.
AGCTCTTTCGTCACCTCAGGCATCAAATAGGAGATTCTTCGATGCTGTTTTCCCGCAGGCTCATGCTCGGCCTTGCCATGGCAGGCTCCATGGCAAGTGCCCTCGCCCTTCCGGCGCTCGCCGGCGAAGGCCCGACCGAGATCGATCTGTTCTTCCCCGTCCCCGTCGACGGCAAGCTCGCCCGCGACATGGGCACCTTGATCAAGGAGTTCAACGAGACCCATCCGGACGTCAAGGCGACCGCGGTCTACACCGGCTCCTATGACGACACGCTGATCAAGACGCGCGCCGCGATCAAGGCCGGCAAGCCGCCGTCCGCCGTGATCATGTCGGCGAACTTCCTGCTCGACATGCAGATCGAGAACGAGCTCACCAATCTCGATGCCCTGATCAAGGCCGACGGCACCACCAAGGAGCAGTTCCTCGGCCAGTTCTTCCCGGCGCTGCAGGGCAACGCGGTGATCAACCGCTCGGTCTACGGCGTGCCCTTCCACAATTCGACACCGCTGCTCTACATCAACGCCGATAAGGCCAAGGAAGCCGGCCTCGATCCGAGCAAGCCGCCGCAGACCTGGGCCGAGCTCACCGACTGGGCCAAGAAGCTCACCAAGCGCGAGGGCGACAAGGTGACCCAATGGGGCATCGCGATCCCCTGCGCGTATGACTATTGCGGCTGGATGATGGAAACGCTCACCATGAGCAATGGCGGGCGCTACTACAACGAGGAGTTCGGCGGCGAGGTCTATTACGACACGCCTTCGATGCTCGGCGCACTGACCTGGTGGAATGACCTCGTCTACAAGCACAAGGTCCACGCTCCCGGCGCCACGCCTGGCCCTGCCGTCAGCACTTCCTTCATCTCCGGCAACGCCGCGATGATGATGCTGTCGACGGGCTCGCTCACTTACGTGCGCGACAACGCCAAGTTCGCCTACAAGGTCGCCTTCATCCCGCGCAACGTCCGCAACGCTGTGCCGATCGGCGGCGCCTCGCTGATCGTTCCGGCAGGGCTCGAGGCCGACAAGCAGAAGGCCGCATGGACGCTGATCAAGTGGATGACCTCGCCCGAGAAGAGCGGCTGGTGGAGCCGCGCCACCGGCTATTTCGCGCCCAACATGGCCGCCTACAAAACGCCAGAGATGGTCGACTTCCTCAACAAGAACCCCGACGCCAAGACCGCCGTCGAGCAACTCGACGTCGCAAAGCCCTGGTTCGCGACCTACAAGACCGTGCCGGTGCGCAAGAACCTCGAGGACGAGGTGATGCTGGTCCTCAACGGCAAGAAGCAGCCGAAGGAAGCCCTCGCCGCCGCCCAGAAGGCCGCGGATGAGACGCTGAAGCCGTACAATGCAGAGACGTCGCTGAAGCTGCCGTAAGGCTGCCTTGTAGGGTGGATTAGTCACGCAGTAAGATTAGCCCGCGACCGCGTGAAACGCCGTCGCGGGCGTAATCCATCCTGCGAGCCACGAACGCGATCTCGTAGGGTGGGCAAAGGCACACAATGCCGTGCCCACCTTTCTATCTATTGAGCGATGGTGGGCACGCTTCGCTTTGCCCACCCTACGAAACTACACCTCGAAATGCGCGACCTCAGATCGTCACGACAATCTTGCCGAACTGCGTGTTCGACTCCAGGAAGCGATGCGCCTCGACAATATCCTCGAACTTGAACGTTCGCGCGATGATCGGCTTCAACGTGTCGTCCGCCACCCCATCGAGGATGAAAGCCCTGGCCTGCCCAAGTCGCGTCGGATCGCGGACGATCTCGTGCACGAGGTAGCCGCGCAGGACCAGGCTCTTGGTCAACACGTTGAAGAGTGGGAACGGCGTCGGCTCAGGGCTCAGCCCGCCATATTCGATCAGGATGCCGCCCGGCGCCATCGCCGCAGTCAGCGGCTCGAACGCCGGACCGCCGACGGCATCAAACACCACGCGGACGCCGTTTGAACCGGCGATCTCCGCCAGCCGCGCTGCGATATCCTCCTCGTCTGAGGCCACGACGTAAGCGGCACCGGCATCGAGCAAGGCCCGCCGCTTGGCCGATGTCCGGGTCAGGGCGACCGGGACAGCCCCGATCCGGTTCGCGATCTGGATTGCGGCAAGCCCGACGCTGCTCGATGCCGCCGTGATGGCGACCACGTCCCCTCGCAAGAGTCCGGCGATGTCAACCAGCGCGCCATAGGCCGTCAGATACTGCATCCATAGCGCTGCCGCTGTCTCGAAGCTTAGATCGGGTGGATGCTTTACGACGAGTTCGGCCGGAAAAGTTGCGAGCTCCGCATAAGCCGGCCATCGCACCATGGATGTCGGCGGCACGATACTGACGGCATCGCCCGGCGCAAAGCCGGCCACGCCTTCGCCAACAGTCTCGACAAGACCCGCCGCCTCGAGACCAAGACCGGACGGAAATTGGGCGGTCTCGATATAGGACCCCGACCGCAACAGGGCTTCCGCACGGTTGAGGCCGAGCGCCCTGATCCGAATCTGAACCTCGCCCTTCGCCGGCGGCGGAACGTTGGCGGTCTCGATACCCAGCACTTCGGGACCGCCATGGCGGTGAAAGCGAACGACGCGGGCCATGGATACACTCCAAAACAATTGAACTGAATGGAGCTATGCCGATCCCAAGGAAGTGGATAAATCGGCAAAGTGAGCGAACAGTCGAAACCAGGAGTTTTCAATCATGGACCGCCTGACCAGCATGGCCGTGTTCGTTCGGGCTGTCGACCTCGGCTCGTTCGCAGCCGCGGCCGACGCCCTGGAGATGTCGGGGCCGATGGTCGGCAAGCATGTGCGCTTCCTCGAAGAGCGCCTCGGCGTCCGCCTCCTCAACCGCACCACACGGCGACAGAGCCTGACTGACGCGGGCCAGGCCTATTACGAGCGCTGCCGCGCGGTACTGCTCGAAGCGGACGCCGCCGATGCCGTCGTTACCGACGAACTGTCCGAGCCGCGCGGCAGGCTCCGCGTGACCATGCCAGCCCTGCTGGGCCGGCACTGCATTGCCCCCTTGCTGATGAAACTCGCGCGAAAACATCCGCGGCTCGAACTCGACCTTTCCTTCGGCGATCCGATCACCGACATCATCGAGGCCGGCTACGACCTTGCGATCCGGACCGGCGATCTCATCAACCAGTCCGGCCTGATCGCACGCCGCATCGCAAGCCAGCGCATGGTGGTGTGCGGCGCGCGCTCGTACTTGCGGGCGAGCGGCAAGCCGAAATCGATCGACGATCTCACCGCGCATCAGGCGATCATCTATCGCCGCTCGGGGCGCATCCGTCCGTGGCTATTTCCACAAGGCAGCGGGCCCGTGCGCGAGATCATGCCGTCCGGCAGGCTACGGCTCGACGATCTCGAGGCGATTGCCGATGCCGCCACGCAGGGCATGGGGCTCGCCTGGCTACCGTACTGGCTGGTCCGCGAGCGCCTCGCCACCGGAGCGCTCATCAGGCTCCTCAGCGGCCAACCGGAATTCCTCTACGAATGCCACGCGCTATGGCCGCGCTCACCCCGGCTGCTGCCAAAGGTCCGGGTGGCCGTGGATACCTTGGCCGCAGCCCTGCCGAAGCTGATGACATGAAGGGCGGTTTCCGCCGTTAACCCGCCGTCCACCATCCGCCGCCCCGCGCCGCCGGTAACCATCGCAATTAACAGACCGTCAACGCACCCCCGACAAATCTATCAATGTTTCTGGAGATTTCGCCGTGGATCTGTTGGTTTTCGAGTTCCTGGGGCTGGCGCTGGTCGCCATGTGCGTGGTCGTGGTGGCGTTGCCCTGCGCCCGCAAATCCTCGCACCGGGTCCGCTACGAATAGGAATTTCGTCGGAAAAAGCGATTTCCGTTCAAATACAAGGCTCGAATTCGCATCGAGCCCTTGACATCACAGCGCTTTCGGCAGAACGGCTGATATCAAGTGTCATGGGCCGTTCATGGATTTGATTACCACCACCGCTGACCTCGCGGCTGCCTGCAGCCGGCTGGCTAAGCACCCCGTCATTACCGTCGATACCGAGTTCCTGCGCGAGACCACCTACTACCCGCTGCTATGCGTGGTGCAGATGGCCAGCGCCGAGGAAGCCATCGTCGTCGATACCCTGGCCGAGGGGATCGACCTCAAGCCGTTCTTCGAGCTGATGGCCAACGAGGCCGTGCTGAAGGTCTTCCACGCTGCCCGCCAGGACATCGAGATCATCTGGCACCAGGCCAACATCATCCCGCATCCGGTGTTCGACACCCAGGTTGCCGCGATGGTGCTCGGATACGGCGACAGCATCGCCTACGACGCGCTGGTCGAGAAAGTCACCGGCCACCGCCCGGACAAGACCCACCGCTTCACCGACTGGTCGCGCCGGCCGCTGACCAAGGAGCAGATGCACTACGCCGTGTCCGACGTCACTCATTTGCGCGACGTGTTCGCAGCGCTCGATGCCGACCTCAAGAAGCGCCGTCGCAGCGAATGGGTCTCCATCGAGATGGAGGTCCTGACCTCTCCCCGGACCTACGACTTCCACCCCGAGCGGGCCTGGGAGCGGCTGAAGACGCGCGTGCGCAAGCCGAAGGATCTCGCGGTGCTGATGGAGGTCGCGGCCTGGCGCGAGCAGGAGGCGCAGAGCCGCGACGTGCCGCGCGGCCGCGTGCTGCGCGACGAGGCCATCAGCGATATCGCGACCCACGCGCCGAACACGCTGGAAAAGCTCGCCCATCTGCGCTCGGTGCCGAAGGGTTTCGAGAAATCCAAATGGGGCGCGGACATCGTCGCCGCGGTCGAGCGCGGGCTGGCGCGGGATTTTTCGACGCTTCCGAAGCTGGAGAAGCCGCGCAACAACAACAACGGCGCCGCCATCGTCGAGCTGTTGAAGGTGTTGCTGCGCATGACCGCCGAGAAGCATGCGGTCGCCAGCAAGGTGATCGCGACCGTCGACGATCTCGAGGAGATCGCGGCCGACGACGAAGCCGACGTGCCGGCACTGCGCGGCTGGCGCCGCGAGCTGTTCGGCGACGCTGCCTTGAAGCTCAAGCGCGGCGAGCTGGCGCTGGCGGTCGAGAAAGGCCGCGTGATCGGGGTTCAGCGGGCGTAGGGCTCACCAAGGCGCAAACTTTTGCTCGTCATCCTGAGGTGCGAGACGTGTGGTGCAGAGCACCACGCGGGGAGCCTCGAAGGATGAACGCCCGTGCTGCTACAGCCGGGCCGTCGCCCTTCGAGGGCCGCTGAAGAAGCGGCCACCTCAGGGTGACGGTGATAGATTTGAGGCCGGCGTACCCTACGCCGGCGTCAGCTTCGCCACTTCCGCCTTCATGTCGTTCAGCACACCCGAGATCGCGGCGACGAGGTCGTCGATCTGGGCCTTGGTGACGATCAGCGGCGGGCAGATGGCGATGGCGTCCAGCATGTTGCGCGAGATCACGCCGCGCTCCTGGAGCATGCGGCTGGCGATGCCGCCGACGGCGCCCGGCGTCGCCGCTGCGGTCTTGCGGCCCTTGTCGAGCACGAGCTCGATCGCCGCGATCATGCCGACGCCGCGAACCTCGCCGACCAGCGGATGGCTGGTGAGCTCACGCAGTCTGCCCTGCATATAAGCGCCGAGCTCGGCCGCATGCGCGACCAGGCCGCGCTCCTCGATGATCCTGAGGTTTTCCAGCGCAACCGCCGAACCGACCGGATGACCGCCCGCAGTGAAGCCGTGGCCGAGCACGCCGATCTTGTTGCTCTCGTCCGCAATCGGCTCGAACATGCGGTCGTTCATGATGATCGCCGAGAACGGGAAATAGCTCGAGGTGATCTGCTTGGAGACCACGAGCACGTCGGGCTTGATGCCGTAGGTCTCGCAGCCGAACATCTTGCCGGTGCGGCCGAAGCCGCAGATCACCTCGTCGGCGACCAGCAGGATGTCGTACTTGTTCAGGACCGCCTGGATCTTGTCCCAATAGGTCGCCGGCGGCACGATGACGCCGCCCGCGCCCATCACCGGCTCGCCGAAGAACGCCGCGATCGTATCGGGCCCTTCCTTCTGGATCAGCGCGTCGAGCTCCTCGGCCCGGCGCGTCGCAAAGGCTTCCTCGCTCTCGCCGGGCGCGCCGTCCTTGTAGAAATGCGGCGAGCCCGTGTGCAGGATGTTCGGCAGCGGCAGGTCGAACGAGCGGTGGTTGTTCGGCAGGCCGGTGAGGCTCGCCGAGGCAATGGTGACGCCGTGATAGGCGCGCATCCGGCTGATCACCTTCTTGCGCTGCGGCTGGCCGAGCGCGTTGGAGCGATAGGCGATCAGCTTGAGGACGGTGTCGTTGGCTTCCGAGCCGGAATTGGTGAAGAACACCTTGCTCATCGGCACAGGCGCGAGCGCGACCAGCTTCTCGGCGAGGTCGATCGAGGGCCCGTGCGATTTGGCGGAGAACGTGTGATAGAACGGCAGCGCCTGCATCTGCTTGTGCGCGGCCTCGACCAGCCGCTTCTCGTTGAAGCCCAGCCCAACGCTCCACAGGCCGGCCATCGCCTCGAAATAGCGCTTGCCCGACGCATCGAAGACGTAAGGACCCTCGCCGCGCTCGATCACCAGGGGACCTGCCTGCTGATGGGTGCGCGCGTTGGTGTAGGGATGGAGCTGATAGGCTACATCCCGGGCCTCTTGCGAATTGGGCAGCATGGACATTTGCGGAGATCCTTGAAAGCGTCTCGTCGCAGGCATAGCCGGCGTCATCACTCGATGATCAAGTACCTTGGCTATTGCGACAGCGCAGAACTTGCAACGCCAATTCGTCGGCAGCAAGCGCTCAGCAGCGATGCACAAAAATGCACGCGACAAAGCTGCACGTGACATTGCCGCACGTGACAAATCCGCTCATGACGAAGCAACATGTGGAGCATCTCTCATGCCGCGTCGTCGTCATGCCCGTCGTCAGTGCCGGCAGCGGCCTCCCTCACCTCCACCAGCGCCATCGAGAGCAGATAGACCGTCGTCGGCAAACCAAGCCCGCGCGCCCTCTCGGCCGCACGCGACAGATCACTCGCCAGCTCCTTGAGCTCGTCTCCCCGTGACAATCTCTCACCCCATCCGCCGGTCGCGGCCGCCTACACCGCAACGGCGCCGCTGGTTCTGATCAGTTCGGCGCTGGACTGGATTGTAGCAAAATTCCCGATGACATTCACTACCGCATGCTTATAAGCGGCGGATTCGCCCGTACCCGGCTGCCGGCAAGCCACGGCGTCAGCGACCACCTGGTAGCGATGGCTGCGGTGAAACCCTTCGGCTGCGGTGGCCAGGATGGTCTCGTCCAGGGAAAAACCGATCAGAATGCAGCGCACGGTCCGGATATTGGACATGTAGTCCACAAACCGCGACGAGCTGTAGGCCGACGGCAGCGGATGATCGAACGTCATCTCTCCCGGCCGCGGCTTGGTCTCCGCGATCCAATCGGTCAGCCTCGATGCCGGATTGAACCACGCCGCCTGCGCGATGCGCTTCAGATGCATCACCGGCCAGAGATTGCCCCGCCACAAGGTCAGCAGTTCCAGGCAGCGCGTCGTGACGGCGTCGCCGTCGAGGACGACGTGGCGGCGCCCAGGGGTCAGATACTCGACCTGGAGATCCGCGCAAATCAGGATCGGCGGATCATCGTGGATGGAAGCCAGCATTGTCTTGCGCAGAGCTGCACCAGTTTCAACGGTCGGCGAGCGCGAGATCCCGCAGCGGTGAAGTCACCGCCCGCCCCGCCGAGGCGTCGAGCACGCCCGGCCGGTCCCAATCGCCTTCGGGGCGGATGATCACGTAGGGATCGCTGTCCAGCGTGATCGCGTCCGGGCCCGGCTCGATCTCCAGCAGCATTTCCGTGTAGGAAAAATCCGAGAATGTGATCTTGCGATTGTGGCCGAGCGGCTTGGCGCCGAAATGGGCCCAGAAATCGACCAGCCTGTCCTGTGCCTGGCCGTAGATCTTGCGAAAGCCCTTGCGCTTCACATAGTCGACGCTGGCCTGCACCAGCTTGAACGAGACGCGCGAGCGCCGGTATTGGTGACGGACCGCGAGCCGCTCCACCTTGGCGAAATCGCCGAAGAAGCGCACCCGCAGGCAGCCTGCGGGCTCGTTGCCGACGAAGCCGATGAAATGGGCCGCGACCATGTCGTTGCCGTCGAACTCCTCCTCGAACGGACAATCCTGCTCGGCGAGATAGACCGCCGAGCGAATGGCGGTGACCAGCATGAGATCGCTTGGATCGCGCGCAAGGCGGATGGTGATGGCGCGGGAACAGGGCTGGGCGACAGGGATCCTAGTACCGTGCATCTGCAAAACTCCTTGCTTGGATGATCGCGCCCGGCATGCGCAGCGGCTGGCGATGCCAGGGCCGCTCGTAGCACCAGAGGTCGGGCTGGAAGCTCGGGACCGGCGCAAAGCCGGTCGCCTTCATGATGTCGCGTCCGGCCACGGTTGACGGCTGCGCATAGCAATCGGCGCTGCGGAACCTTAGCTGTCGCAGATGTGCTGCAGCCTTGCCGAGACCGGCGATACCGCGTCCCGTCGCCGCGATCGCCCAGATATAGATGGCCGCGACCTCTTCGTTCGCGGAAGCGAGATAGCGCGTCTCGGGCGCGGTGAGGCAGATCTCGTCGAGGAGCAACGCATCGTGCCCGCGGTCATTGAGAAACAGGAAGGCCATGCCGCCGACGAGATCGCCCTTCCGGCTGAACGTCAGGATGCTCTGGGGATCGAACGTGAAGTAATGCGCAAGCTCGGCTGTCCCGATCCGCACGCCCGGCACCAGCCGGTGCGCCATCTGCGAAAGCGGTGCAATTTCGGACAATTGCGCGCAGCGGACATCCACATCCGGGCTCAGCGGCAAGGCGTCGAAATCATGCCTTGCGGCAAACGAGCCCCTTTCCATACCCATGTCACGCCTCTATCGTTCGAGACTTTCGTGCCCCGCTACGCCGACGAGCTTAGCGGCTGGGGATCAGGAGTATGCAGCAGTTATTGCACCGGGGTGCTGCGATGACGCAGCACCGTGAAGAAGTCCTGGGCGCGTCCTGGGACGATTTGAAACTGTTTTTAGCGTGCGCAAAGTATAAAAGTTTTCGCAATGCCGCCGAGGAGCTCGGGCTCACCTCGACCACGCTGATGCGCCGCGTCGACCGGCTCGAAGAGAGCATCGGCTGCAAGCTGTTCCTGCGCGACCAGAGCGGGCTCACGCTCAGCGATGAAGGCATCGCGATGATCGCCGACGTTGCGCATATGGAGCGTCATGCCTTCAACGTCTTCCGGCGCGCCGCGCGGTCGTCGAACGACACATCAGGCACAGTGCGCGTCGCGGTGACGGAAGGCCCGGGCAATTTCTGGATCCTGCCGCGACTGATCGACTTCCAGAAGACCTACCGCAGGATCACCGTCGATCTGCGCTGCGCGATGGAGCAGGCCGACGTCGCACGGCTTGAATCGGACATCGCGATCCAGCTCGAGCCGCCGACCAATCCGGATCTGATCGTCGCCAAGCTCGGGCGTCTGCACATCTATCCCTTCGTCTCCAAGGAGTACGAAAATCTCTACGGCGTGCCGGCGACCCTGGCCGACCTGAAGAACCACCGCATCATCAAGCAGAGCGCGCCGCAGGTCGACGACGGCGCCTACGCGCGCGTGCTCGGACTGAAGTCGCTCGAGGGCATCGTTGGGATCAAGACCAATTCCTCGGTCGGCGTGCTCTATGCAGTCGAGCGCGGCGCCGGCATCGGCTTCCTGCCGACGGTCTCGACCGCGCTCGGCGCGCCGCTGATCGCCGTCGATCTCGGCGTCAGCCACCACGCCGATCTCTGGCTCACCTATCACCGGGAATTCCGCACCTCCGAGCGCCACAAGATCGTGGTCGACTGGCTGAAGAAGATCTTCGATCCCAAGACCTATCCCTGCTTCCGCGACGAGTTCATCCATCCGAACGCGCTGGTGCCGATGATGACGGCGGCGCGCGAGGGTTTTGGATTGACGGGATATGTCGCGGCGACGCCGACCTAAAGCATGATCCGGAAAAGTGCGCAGCGGTTTTCCGAAAAGATCATGCTCAAACAACAACCTAAAGCGCGATGGCGATTCATCCTAATCGCATCGCGCTTTAGGAGGCTGCGCCTACCAGCGATATTCGAAGCCGACCGTGCCCTGGTGCGAGGTCAGCTCGTTGCGGAACTTGCCGTCGTAATTGACGTAAAGCCGCGCCACGCTGGTCAAGCTGAGCGAAGCCGAGGCACCGGCATCCACGCCGTAACGGCTCTCGCCGATGCCGGGAACGACGATGTTCTGAGCGCCGAGGCTGACCTGGACTGAGCCCAGATCCTGGTGGAAATTGTCGACGAACTTGCCGTAGCCGGACAGGTCCAGGATCTTCTGGTCGATGATGAAGTAGCGGCCGATCTCGGCCCCGATCATGATGCGTGCGCGTGAGAGCGCCGTCGAGCCGACGTTGAGCGGATCGAGGCCGCCGACCTCCTGGAACGCCGCACTGGTGGCGCGCACATATTCCAGTGCGCCTTTGGGCACGATGCGCATCTGGTCCTTGGTCCAGTAATAGCTGATCTCGGTCAGCGCGCCGTCGACCGCGGCGCGATAGCCCGCGGTCGCAAGGCCAAGGCCGGTGTCGCGGCTGGAACGGACCTTGCCGAAACCGTGCACCACGGCAAAAGCCCAGGTCCATGGCCCCTTGTCGACCGAGCCGTTGAAGCCGATTTGCGTCAGGTCGAGCGTGGCCGATTGCAGCGCCAGCGGCACCTCGATGTCGGTATGGCTCTGGTCGACGGAAAAGCCGAGATTGACGCCCGGGGCCACGCGCGCGCCGAAGCCGGCGACGCCGCCAACCGTCTTGCGCCGGTCGCCGACGAAGTCGCCTTGCGCATCGGTCCGGACCGAGATGCCGTAGCCCTCGAACCAGGTGCGGTAGCGCGGATCTTCAGTGCTGGCGGACGCGCCGCCGCCGCCGGGATTGGTGCGGAATGTCCGGTTGAAACCGTTCGACGCCTGGTTGCCGAGCCGCTCCAGGAAGTTCGAGCCGAGATCGAGCGCAGCGTTGCCGGCCGACGGGGACGGGATCGGGGTGGGTGACGGCGTGGGCGTCGGTGTCGGGGTCGGCGTAGGCGTCGGGCTTTGCGCGAAGACCGGCGACGTGGCCGACATCATCACGACGATCGCAAACGCCGCCGCGATCGCTGCCGCGACCCTGCGGACGCGGTCCAGCCCGATCGTCCGCCGTGTCCCGGAGGGCTGCGATGTGCAGCACATGACGACAAATCCCGAAGCAAATGGCGGCGCGCAAAAATGCAACACGCGCGGCGCACGCATGTCGCGATTTGTGCCGAACTGCTACGGAGGGTCAACCGCTTAGCCCGCGGTCACCGAGGCTATTGCCCTCGATTGTGGTTCCGCGGCCACAGGTCGGAAATTGCAGAACGGCACAATCCGCCCGCCCTTGAAATTTAACCGCAGCTTGCTAACGGGCGATTTTCATGTTGCAATGTTGGACACAATCGGAATTGGCCGCTCTGCTGTGCGTTTCGCGACATTGAGATTCAAGACTCGAACAGACTCCCGGAAGCCCGTTTGTGGCGTGGCACGCGAAAAGCGGCCGCGTCTTTTTTATATCTAGTGGAGGAGACTGAGGATGCCGCAAAAGGGCACCGTCAAATGGTTCAACCCGACCAAGGGCTATGGGTTCATCAAGCCGAACGGCAGCGACAAGGACGTGTTCGTCCACATCTCCGCCGTCGAGCGTGCCGGACTTTCGACCCTCAACGAGAACCAGGTGGTTGAATACGACCTCGTGGAGAACCGCGGCAAGGCATCCGCGGAGAACCTCAAGGTCTCCTGAATTCTCTTAAAGCCAAAGCGCGAGAGATCATGACGTTGCCCCCGGCTCTGCCGGGGGATTTTGTTTGTGAGACCGCCGCGAGGACGGCGCTTCAGCTCACCACCGGCGCAACCAGAAAATTCTCCGACGCGGAGCTTCCGTCCGTCTTGCACACATCGCCCTCGATCCGGACCTTGCCGGTCGCGAGCAGCCGCAGCGCTTCGGGATAGATGCGGTGCTCGACTTCGAGGATGCGCTCCGACAGCGTATCCCCCGTGTCGTGATCGCTGACGGGAACCGCGCCCTGCATCACGATCGGGCCGGCATCGGTCTCGGGGATGACGAAGTGCACCGTCGCGCCTGATAGCTTGACGCCGGCGCGCAGCGCCTGGCCGTGCGGATCGAGGCCGGGGAAGGACGGCAGCAGCGACGGATGGATGTTGAGCATCCGTCCGTACCAGGCCCTGGTGAACTCGGCCGTGAACAGGCGCATGAAGCCGCCGAGGCAAATCAGCTCGATCCCATGCTGGTCGAGCGCCGCCTGCAGCACCTTTTCGAAGCCGGCGCGGTCCTTGCCGAACGGCTTGCTCTCGATCACCAGCGTGTTCACGCCGGCCGCCTTGGCCCGCTCGAGCCCGAGCGCATCGGCCTTGTTCGAAATGACGAGCGAGATTTCCGCCGGGAAATCCGCAGCAGTGGCGGCCCTGATCAGCGCGGACATGTTGGAGCCGCGGCCGGAGATCAGGATGGCGACGCGGCGCTTCATCACAGCGCCAGTCATCACAGCGCCATGTCGAGATGGCCGTTGTAGACGACGCGGTGCTCGCCCTCGGCCGGAATCACGGTGCCGAGCTGCGCCACGGTCTCGCCGGCGTCGGTGAAGACCTGCACGACCTGGTCGACCTTGTCGGGCTCGACGATCGCGATCATGCCGATGCCGCAGTTGAAGGTGCGCAGCATCTCCAGCTCGGCGATGCCGGCCTGCGCCGCCAGCCATTTGAACACCGGCAGCACCGGAAGGCGGGCCAGATCGATGCCGACGCCGAGGTTGCTCGGCAGCACGCGCGGAATGTTGTCGGTGAAGCCGCCGCCGGTGATGTGGGCAAGGCCCTTCACCGCGCCGGTCTCGCGGATCGCGCGCAGGCAGGATTTGACGTAGAGCTTCGTCGGCGTCAGCAGCGCGCCGCCAAGGGTCATGACCGGGGCGAACGGCGCCGGCGCCTCGAAGCCGAGGCCCGATTGTTCCACGATCTTGCGCACCAGCGAGAAGCCGTTCGAATGCACCCCCGATGAGGCGAGGCCAATCACGGCGTCGCCGGCCGCGATGTCCTTGCGCGGCAGCAACGTCCCTCGCTCCGCGGCACCGACGGCAAACCCGCCGAGGTCGTAATCGCCGTCCTTGTAGAGGCCGGGCATCTCGGCGGTCTCGCCGCCGATCAGGGCGCAGCCGGATTCGCGGCAGCCTTCGGCGACGCCTGCGACGATCGAAGCCGTCGCCTCCGGATCGAGCTTGCCGCAAGCGAAATAATCCAGGAAGAACAGCGGCTCGGCGCCCTGCACCACGAGGTCATTGACGCTCATGGCGACGAGGTCGATGCCGATCCCGCCATGCAGGCCGGTCTCGATCGCGATCTTGACCTTGGTGCCGACGCCGTCGGTCGCGGCCACGAGGACCGGATCTTTGAAACCGGCCGCCTTGAGGTCGAACAGGCCGCCGAAACCGCCGATCTCGGCGTCGGCGCCCGGCCGTGCGGTGGCGCGCACCATCGGCTTGATCAGGTCGACCAGGCGGTTGCCCGCATCGATATCGACGCCTGAATCGGCGTAAGTGAGGCCGTTTTTGCGGTCGGTCATGCCCGATTTCCAGTGGGTTCGCGGCTGGTTACGTCGAATTCCGGGGACGCGCAATGGCTCGCATGGCGCACCGCCGTATACTATGTAGAGATATCAACCGGTTCAGCCTCCCGAGAGGCCGGATTCGAGGTCAGACCGGGTGCCGGGAAGCGCTTTCGTGAGTATTCCGAACATCATTACCCTGGGCCGCATCATGCTGGTCCCGATCATCGTCTGGGCCATCGTGTCGAGCCAAATGGAGGTCGCGTTCGCCGTCTTCCTGATCGCCGGTATCAGCGACGCCGTGGACGGCTTCCTGGCCAAGCGCTTCAACATGACGAGCGAGCTCGGCGCCCTGCTCGACCCGCTCGCGGACAAGGCGCTGCTCGTCTCGATCTACATGGCGCTCGGCATCTGGGGCGCAATTCCGCGCTGGATCGTGATCCTGGTGGTCTCGCGCGACATCATGATCGTCGCCGCCGTGATCGTGTCCTGGCTGTTCGACCGGCCCGTCGAGATGAAGCCGTCGAAAGTGTCCAAGCTCAACACGGTGGCACAAGTGGCGTTCGCGGCGCTCGTGCTGGCGGCGCTTGCCTTCGGCTTCAAGCCGGCCCCTTATGATATCATCCTGATGGGCCTCGTCACGGTCTTCACGCTCTCCTCCGTGTCGCTCTATCTGGTCGAGTGGCTGCGGCACATGAGTACGATCGAGGCCAAATGAGAGGGGATGCGGCCCCGTAAAAGGCCAACTCCCGCTCGATACGTCCGACCTCTTCAAATGACGCCGGCGCGCCGGCATGGAGCAAAGCAAGCGTGCCAGGCCGCGTTCACCCCCGACAATTGGCGTTTTCGCTTCCGCATGCGGAGAGCCTCAGCCGGGACAATTTCCTTGAGGGACCGGCCAATGCAGCCGGTCTCGGCCTGATCGACAGCTGGCCGGAATGGCCGAACCGGATCATGTGGCTGGCCGGCCCGGAAGGAAGCGGCAAGAGCCATCTCGCCGCGATCTGGGCCGAGGAGGCCGGCGCCCGCTCCACCACGGCCAATGCGCTGACCGCTGCGGGCGTTCCGGGCACGCTCGCCACCGGTGCGCTGGTGGTCGAGGATCTCAAGGCCAGGGAATTTGACGAACGCGCCCTCTTCCACCTGATGAACCTCGCCCGCGAGGATGGCGCCTACGTTCTGTTCACCGGACGCGAGGTGCCGGCCTCGCTGGAGATCGAGCTTCGCGACCTGCGCTCGCGTCTGCGCGCCGTTCCGGTGGTCGCGTTGTTGCCGCCCGACGACCAGCTCTTCCGCGGCCTGATCGTCAAATTCTGCGCCGATCGCCAGCTCACCGTGGACGAGAGCGTGGTCGGCTACCTCGCCACCCGCCTGGAGCGGTCCTCGGCCGCCGCCCGCCAAGCCGTGGAATTGCTCGACAGCGAAGCCCTGCGACTTGGCCGCCCGGTCACCCGGGCGCTGGCCGCCGAGCTGCTGCGGGACGCTTGATCGGCCACGCGGCCGCGCCCAAGGCCTACGCGCGAGCCCGCTTGACGCGGGGAAGCCGCGGAACATCAATGTCATCGAAACGTCATCGCTCTAACACATGCTCCGGCCGGTTTTGCGCATAAGTCGCAAATTGGGGCGAACTGGATGGACCGACTTCTGATGGACTCTGCGCAAGCTGTTGAAACTAAAGAAAAAGCCCCAGAGACCGAGAGCCTGCCGGCGATCGCATCGAGTCCCGAGCGATTCATCAACCGCGAGCTTTCCTGGCTGCATTTCAACCGCCGCGTCCTGGAGGAATCGGTCAATCCCAGCCATCCCATGCTGGAGCGGGTGCGATTCCTGTCGATTTCCGCAAATAACCTCGACGAGTTCTTCATGGTTCGCGTCGCCGGAATCAAGGCGCAGGTGCGCGAGGGCATTGCCGAACGCAGCCCCGACGGCCTGACGCCATCCGAGCAGCTCGCCCTGATCAACCGCACCGTCTCCGAACTCGCCTCCGACCAGCAGGCCATCTGGCGCGATTTGCGCGGCACTCTGGCCGATGTCGGCATCGTCCTGGTCGACGGCAAGGACGTCACCAAGGCGGAACGGACCTGGATCGAGGACTATTTCCTCAGCAACGTGTTCCCGCTGCTGACGCCGCTGGCGATCGACCCGGCCCACCCCTTCCCGTTCATCCCGAGCCTCGGCTTCACCATTGCGCTCCAGCTCACGCGCGCCGCCGACGGCAAGCAGATGAACGCGCTGATCCGCATGCCCGGCAAGATCGACCGCTTCATCCGCCTGCCGGCCGACGGCAAGGTGGTCCGGCTGATCTCGCTGGAGCAGGCCACCGCCCTGTTCATCAACCGCCTGTTCCCCGGCTACAATCTGCACGGCCAGGGCGCCTTCCGCATCATCCGCGACTCCGAGCTCGAAATCGAGGAAGAGGCCGAAGACCTCGTCCGCCTGTTCGAGACCGCGCTGAAGCGCCGCCGCCGCGGGTCGGTGATCCGACTCGAGATCGATGCCAAGATGCCGGAGGAGCTGCGCAGCTTCGTGCAGCACGCGCTGTCGGCCGCCGACGACGAGGTGTTCCTGGTCGACGGCGTGCAGGCGATGAACGAGCTCTCGCAGCTCACGCGCCTCGATCGGCCCGACCTCGAATTCACCCCTTACGTGCCGCGTCATCCCGAGCGCGTGCGCGAGCATGGCGGCGACATCTTCGCCGCGATCCGGCAGAAGGACCTCGTCGTCCATCACCCCTACGAATCCTTCGACGTGGTGGTGCAGTTCCTGCAGCAGGCGACGCGCGACCCCGATGTCGTCGCGATCAAGCAGACGCTCTACCGCACCTCCAACAACTCGCCGATCGTGCGCGCGCTGGCGGAAGCCGCCGAGGCCGGCAAATCCGTCACCGCGCTGATCGAGCTGAAGGCGCGCTTCGACGAGGAAGCCAACATCCGCTGGGCACGCGATCTCGAACGCGCCGGCGTGCAGGTCGTCTACGGCTTCCTCGAACTGAAGACGCACGCAAAACTCTCGATGGTGGTGCGTCGCGAGGGCGGCAGCCTCACGACTTACGTCCATACCGGCACCGGCAATTATCATCCGGTCACCGCGCGCATCTACACCGACCTCTCCTACTTCACCTCCGATCCGACCATCGGCCGCGATGCCGCGCGCGTGTTCAATTTCATCACCGGCTACGCCGCGCCGAGCGATCTGGAAAAAATGGCGGTGTCACCGCTGACCTTGCGCAAGCGCATCATCGAGCACATCCAGGGCGAGACCGCGCACGCGCGCCACGGCCGCCACGGCGCGGTCTGGATGAAGATGAATGCGCTGGTCGACCCCGACATCATCGACGCGCTCTACGAGGCCTCCCAGGCCGGCGTGCAGGTCGAGCTCGTGGTGCGCGGTATCTGTTGCCTGCGCCCCGGCATTCCCGGCCTGTCCGAGAACATCCGCGTCAAATCGATCATCGGACGCTTCCTGGAACACGGCCGAATCTACTGCTTCGGCATGGGCCAGGGTCTGCCGAGTGCCAAAGCGGCTGTGTATATCTCCTCCGCCGACATGATGCCGCGCAACCTCGACCGCCGCGTCGAGGTGCTGTGTCCGCTGCAGAATCCCACGGTGCATCAGCAGGTTCTCGAACAGATCATGGTCGCGAATCTCAAGGACAATGAGCAGAGCTGGCAATTGTTGCCGGACGGGTCCTCAACGCGTATGAAGACCGCGAAGGGCGAAGAGCCTTTCAACGTCCACAACTACTTCATGACAAATCCGAGTCTGTCTGGCCGTGGAAAGTCGCTCAAGGAATCCTCGCCGCGTCGTCTTACGCGCCGGAACGAACGCCATCAATCCTGATCGGGGATGTTCGGCGTGAAGCGGCCGCGCAAGCGCGGCTCGAGCGTCGCGGTCATCGATATCGGTTCCAACTCGGTCCGTCTCGTCGTCTACGAGGGGCTGACGCGGAGCCTCATTCCGATCTTCAACGAGAAGACGCTGTGCGGCCTCGGACGCGAGGTGCAGAGCACCGGCCTGCTCGCGCCCGACGCTGTCGACAAGGCGTTGACCTCGTTGAGGCGCTTTCGCGCGCTGTGCCGCGTGATGCAGGTCGGGCGCGTGTTCGCGATCGCGACCGCGGCCTGCCGCGACGCCTCCAACGGCCCCGACTTCATCGCGAAGGCCGAGCGCATTTGCGCGGTGAAGATCGAGATCCTGTCGGGTCCGCGCGAGGCGCGGCTGTCGGCGCTCGGCGTAATCTCCGGCATCCATCATCCCGACGGCATCGTCGGCGATCTCGGCGGCGGCTCGCTCGAACTGATCGACGTGCGCAGGAACAGCGTGCGTAGCGGCGTGACGCTGCCGCTCGGCGGGCTCGCGCTCCAGGACCTCGCGCACAAATCGCTCAAGCGCGCCGACCGCATCGTGCGCGAGGCGATCGACGAGGTGCCACAGCTCACCGCGGGCCGCGGCCGCACTTTCTATGCGGTCGGCGGCACCTGGCGTGCGCTGGCGCGCATCCACATCATCCAGAGCGGCTATCCGCTCCAGGTGATGCACGGCTATTCGCTGTCCGCGGCTGAAGCGCTCGACTTTTCGCGTCGTCTGCGTCGCCTTGCGGCCGCGGACATGCTCGCCGACATCGAGATCGTCGCCGATGCGCGGCGCCCGCTCCTCACCTATGCGGCGTTGGTGCTCGAGCACATCATCCGGGTGGCAAAGCCGAAGACGATCGTGTTCTCGACCTTCGGCGTGCGCGAGGGCCTGCTGCACGAGAAGCTGTCGGAGCCGGAACGCAACAAGGACGGCCTGATCTGCGCCGCGGAAGAGCTGAACCAGCTGCTGTCACGCTCGGCCAAGCACGCCCACGAGCTGATCGCCTGGACCGACCGCCTCGCGCGCGTGGTGAAGCTGCGCGAGAGCGAGGAGGACCGCCGCTTGCGCCACACCGCGTGCCTGCTGTCCGATATCGGCTGGCGCGTGCATCCCGATCACCGCGGCGAGCAGACTCTGAGCCTCGTCGTCAACGGCAATTTCGGCGCGATCACCCACACCGAGCGCGCCTTCGTCGGCCTGTCGGTGTTCTATCGCTATGCGGGCCTGAGCGAGGAAAACCAGCCGCCGGTCACCATGCAGGAGCTGCTGACGCCGGCGCAGCTCGAACGCGCGCGCCTCTTGGGCGCTGCGTTCCGCGTCGCGCATCTGATCTCGGCAGCGCGCCCTGGCGTGCTGCCGGCCACGCATTTCCGCAGCCAGGGCCGCAAGCTGATGCTGGTGTTCGAGCATCGCCTCGGCGACCTCGTCGCCGACCGCGTCGGCAGCCGCTTCCGCGCACTCGCCCGCCTGGTCAGCCGCGCCGGCTCGATCGTGCGGCGCTAGCGCATGATCCGGAAAAGTGCGTAGCGGTTTTCCGAAAAGATCATGCTCTAACAATAAACCAAAGCGCAACGAGACAGGTGCAAGCGACAGGCATCTGCACCGACATTTACTTCGCGACGAATCGGCTGCCATTCCAGCGCAGCTTCCGGCTGGTTCCATTGCGGTCGAGGAGCTCGACGAAGGCCTGGTTGTTGACGGATGATAGTCGGATGTCATAGGTGCGCACCGTGAGCACGCGGCGGTATCGGCCGGCCGTCGCGACATACACTTCGTGAAGACATCCCGCGGAATTGCAAAGAACGGCTCTGCTGCGGCATTGAAAATCGTCGAAGTGAAGGGCCACGAACTCGGCGCCTGGCACGGTCAGATAGAGCGCAAAATGTTGGGCGGCCGCTATCGAGCCCCCGCACGTAGCGTTCCATTTCTGCACGTCTGCGCGGATTTCGTCCGGGAGCATGTCAATGTGCGCGGGGCTCCAAGGATCCTGCGCCGTTCCACTGTGGGAAAGCGCGGGCTGCACGAGAGCAAGCGCCGCAATGACACTGCCCAGCAGTGTGCACAAGATTCTGCTCAATTTCACGACTTTGCTCCTGCGTAGTTCAGAACAGCCTTGGCTGTTGCGCCCCCCGATAAGCAAACCACCCGGAGCCCACCTCGGCCCACAGCCGGATCGATGCCATCTCCGGCGCGCCTCGTGCAAAAATATCCTGCGCAGGCCAAGCGCGCTTGATGCACATCAACCCACCACCGTCGCGCCGGCGTTAGCGAGATACAAATGCGGCGCTCCGGACGACTTCCGCCATGCAACTGCCCCATGGGATTTTCCGTCTGAGCCCCGCTCGGAGCGCGACTGCCCGTGCTCTCCTAGCGCTTGTATTGAGTCTTTGGCCCTCCGCGCCGAATGCGCAGGACGAGGTGAAGCTCAGCGATGCGCAGGCGCGCAATCTCGGCGTCCGCGTCACCCATCCGGTCGCGAGCCGGACCGATCTGACGCTGCCCTATCCCGTCCAGATCGTCATCCCGACGCAGCAATTGTGGGTCGTCAGCGCGCCGGTGGCCGGCATGGTCGCCAATCTCCTGGTGGGGCGCGGTGACCGCGTCACAGCCGGTCAGCCGCTGGTCACGCTGGAGAGTCCGAGCTTCGTCTCCCAGCAACGCGACTATCTCCACGCGATCGCGCAGGAGCACCTCGCCAGCCAGCAGCTCAATCGCAACGTGGATCTGTTCGAAGGCAAGGCCGTGCCGCAACGCGTGCTCGAAGCCAGCCAGGCCGAAGCGCGCCAGGCCGCCCTCGTCGTCGCCGAACGGCGTCAGATGCTGCATCTGAGCGGGATGTCCGACGATGCAATCTCCCGGCTGGCCCAGCAAGCGGCGATCAGCGGGACGCTCACGGTCAATGCCCCGCAAGCCGCGTCCGTGGTCGAGCTCGCGGTGTCACCAGGGCAGCGGCTCGAACAATCCGCACCGCTCGTCAAGTTGGCGCGGCTCTCGCCGCTATGGGCGGAAATCGCGGTCCCTGCCGCCAATATTCGAGCGATCCGTACCGGCGCGAAAGTCGAGATCGAGGGCTATTCCACCCCGGGCAAGGTCGTGCTGGTCTCAGAGACCATCGATCCTGCCACCCAGACTATTCTGGTTCGCGCGGAAGTCCCCAACGACGGCGAGCTGCATCCCGGCCAGACCACCGCGGCCCGCATCGGATTTCTCTCGACCGGCGAAAGCGCCTGGGAGATCCCTTACAGCGGGCTGGTCCGGCGGGGCGAGCAAACGTCGGTCTTCGTCGGCTTTGACGGCGGCTTCCGGCTGGTGCCGGTCAAGCTGCTTGCGGAAGATCAGGACCATGTGGTCGTAGCGGGCGCCGTCTCGGACCGGGATGAGATCGCGATCGGCGGCATCTCGGCGCTTCGCGGCATCCTCTCCGGACTGGGGCAGTAAATGCTCCGGCGCCTGGTTGCGTTCGCACTGTCGCAGCGACTGTTCGTCATGCTCGGCGTGCTGCTGGTGATCGGCGCCGGCGCTGTCCTCCTGCCCGGCTTGCCGATCGATGCCTTTCCTGACGTTTCGCCGGTTCAGGTCAAGGTCATCATGAAGGCGGCGGGCCTCACTCCCGAAGAGGTCGAGCAGCGCATCACCGTTCCCGTCGAGCTCGAACTGCTCGGATTGCCGAACAAGAAGGTGCTTCGTTCGACCACGAAATACGCGCTGGCAGACATCACCGTCGATTTCGAGGACGGCACCGACATCTACTGGGCGCGCAACCAGGTCTCGGAGCGGCTGTCGAACATCTCGCGCGATTTCCCCGACGGGGTGAGCGGCGGTCTGGCGCCGATCACGAGCCCTCTCGGCGAGATGTTCATGTTCACGATCGACAGTCCCGAGCTGTCGCTCGCGGAACGCCGCACCCTGCTCGATTGGGTGATCCGCCCGGCCTTGCGGACCGTCCCCGGCGTTGCGGACGTCAATGCGCTCGGCGGCTATGTCCGCGCCTTCGAGATCGTGCCGCGCAACGATGCGCTGGCCGCGCGCGGCATCACCTACGATGTGTTTCGCCGGGCCATCGAAGCCAACAGCCGCAACGACGGCGCCGGGCGGGTGAACCAAGGCGAGGACAGCGCCCTGGTCCGGATCGAAGGCAGCGTCCGCTCGATCGAGGACATCAAGGCGATCGTCGTCGACACCCGCGAGGGCGTACCGATCCTGGTCAACGACGTCGCGAGCGTCAAAGTCGGGACGCTGACCCGCTATGGCGCCGTCACGGCGGACGGCCGCGGCGAAACCGTCGAGGGACTGGTCCTCGGCTTGCGCGGCGCCAACGCGGGTCAGCTGATCCGTGACGTGCGTGCCCGGCTCGCGGAACTGCAACCCTCGCTGCCGAAGAGCGTGTCGATCAACGTGTTCTATGACCGCAGCCGCTTGGTCAACCGCGCCGTCGGCACCGTGGTGCGGGCCCTCGGCGAGGCCACCGCCCTCGTCATCGTCCTTCTGCTGCTCTTCCTCGGCAACTGGCGGGCCTCGCTGGTGATCGCTCTCAGCCTGCCGCTTGCCATCGTCATCGCCTTGATCGTCATGCGCGTGGTGGGAATGTCGGCCAACCTGATGAGCCTCGGCGGACTTGCGATCGCGATCGGCATGCTGATCGACGCGCTGGTGGTCGTGGTCGAGAACATCGTCGGGAACCTCGGCAAGCACGAGCCGGGCAAGGCCACTCCGCTGATCCACCTGATCTACCGGTCGGTCTGCGAAGTCCTGGAACCGGTCGCCTCGGGCGTGCTCATCATCATCATCGTGTTCGTCCCCCTGCTGACGCTGCAGGGGTTGGAGGGGAAGCTGTTCATCCCCGTCGCGCTGGCCATCATTTTCGCGCTGGGCGGGTCGCTGCTTCTGGCGCTCACAGTGATCCCGGTCGCGACCTCCTTCGTGCTCAAATCTGCATCGCATCGCGATCCCCTGCTGGTACGCGCGGCCCAACGGGTCTACGCGCCGGCATTGACCTGGGCGCTCAACAACGAGCACAAGGTGATGACTGTGGCACTGATCGGCCTCGTCGCGGCGGGCTTCGCCTATACCAAGCTCGGCAAGACCTTCATGCCGACCATGGACGAAGGCGACGTCATCGTCAGCGTGGAGACGCTTCCGTCCGTCAACCTCGACGAGTCGCTAGCGATGAATGCAAGGCTGCAGACCGCGCTTCTGGCCGTGCCTGATATTGCCGGCATCGTCGCGCGAACCGGGTCGGACGAGCTCGGCCTCGACCCCATGGGCCCCAACCAGACCGACACGTTCCTCGTGCTCAAGCCGGCCGCCGAGCGTGCGACCGACAATCGCGAGGCTTTGCTGCAGAAGCTTCGCGAGGTCCTCACCGGCTTCCCCGGCATTTCGCTCAGCTTCACCCAGCCCATCGACATGCGTGTGCAGGAGATGATCAGCGGCGTGCGCGGTGACGTCGCCGTCAAGATCTTCGGCCCCGACATCGCCAAGCTGAACGAAACCGCGGCAAAGCTGTCGGCGATCCTGTCCAGCATCGACGGTGCCGAGGATGTCTACACCACGCTGAACGAAGGCGCTCAATACTACACGGTTGCGGTCAACCGCATGGAGGCCGGCCGCCTCGGCCTGACCGTGGATTCCATCGTCAACTCGCTGCGGACGCAGATCGAGGGCCGGACCATCGGGACCGCGCTCGAGGACGGACGCCGCACGCCGATCCTCATCCGGGGCAGCGAGACGACGCGGGAAGCGCCGACGCTGCTGGCGAGCCTGCCGCTCACGCTCGTCTCCGGACGGCACGTCGCGCTGTCGCAGGTCGCCCGCATCCAGCGCGTGGACGGCCCGGTGAAGATCGACCGCGAGGACGGCGCCCGCATGAGCGTGGTGCGCGCCAACGTCCGCGGTCGCGACATGGTCGGCTTCGTCGAAGCGGCCCGCCAGAAGGTCGCGACCGAACTGCCGCTGCCCAGCGGTTACCGGCTGACCTGGGGCGGGCAGTTCGAGAACCAGCAACGCGCCGCCGCGCGCCTATCCGTCGTGGTCCCCGTCGCGATCGGCCTGATCTTCGTGCTGCTCTTCACAACATTCGGTGCCATCCGCCAGGCCCTGCTGGTGCTCGTCAACATTCCCTTCGCCCTGATCGGGGGCGTCTTCGCCCTGGTCGTGACGGGCGAGTACCTGTCGGTGCCGGCTTCGGTCGGATTCATCGCGCTGCTCGGCATCGCCGTGCTCAACGGCGTCGTGCTGGTCTCCTACTTCAATCAGCTCCGCGCCCACGGCCTTCCCGAGGATCGCATCGTCGTCGAAGGCGCCATGCGCAGGCTTCGCCCCGTGCTGATGACCGCGAGCATCACGGCGCTCGGCTTGATCCCGCTGCTGTTCGCCACCGGCCCGGGATCCGAGGTGCAGCGACCGCTCGCAATCGTCGTAATCGGAGGACTGCTGTCCTCCACCCTGCTCACCCTGATTCTCCTGCCGATCCTGTATCGCCGCTATGGCGGATCGTCGAAGGTGGCCAAATGATCGAGCAGCCGGTCTGTCTGACGCTGATTGTGCCGCATCTCCTGCGCGAGGAGGTGCTCGACTATCTCGCTGAGCAGACCGACCTGGTTTCGGGATTCACGGCATCGCACGGAGCCGGTCACGGCACTGAGATCCGTTTGCATACGGCCGCCGAACGCGTGAAGGGCCACGCCGATCAGGCCGTCGTGCAAGTGGTTCTGTCGAGCAGTGATGCCGGCCGCTTGCTCGACCGTCTGCGGGTTTCGTTCGCCGGAACCAAGCTGGTCTACTGGACGATACCCGTGACGGAACTCGGCACGATCGACTGAGCGGGCCTACTCCGCCGACGCCCGGGCGTGCCGCTCGGACGATTCCAGCGCCGCTGCGGTCAGCTTGCGGCGGCGCCAGATGGTGCCGACCACCAGCACGACGATGACGCCTAGCGCGGCGCAGAAATATTCGCCGCCGGCTCCGCCATGGCCGAATTGCGGCGGGATGCGCAAGGCGCCGAGCATGCTGTCCAGCGAGGCGCCGAACGGACCGTCGAACAGCGTGTGCAGCTTCGGCGCGACACCGGGATCGGTCGCCATCACCTCGCCCGCGATCCAGCCGAGCAGCGCAGCACCGGCCCAGACCAGCACCGGCAGCTTTTCGAGCAGCGCCATGATCAGCGCCGCACCGGCGACGATCAGCGGCACGCTGATGGCAAGGCCGAGGATCAGGAGCGGCACGCTGCCATTGGCGGCGGCTGCGACCGCAATGACGTTGTCGAGCGACATGACGATGTCGGCGACCACGACGATCTGGATGGCCTGCCACAGATGCGAGGCCGCGTCGACGTCGTCGTCCTCGTCATGCTCCGGCACGAGGAGCTTGGCCGCGATCACGATCAGGGCGAGACCGCCGATCAGCTTGAGATAGGGCAGCTCCATCAGCGTCGCGACGATGCCGGTGAAGATGATGCGCAGCAGCACTGCGGCGCCGGCACCGAAGATCATGCCCCACAGGCGGTGTCGCGGCGAGAGGCCGCGGCAGGCGAGCGCGATCACCAGCGCGTTGTCACCGGACAGAAGGATGTTGATCCAGATGATCTTGCCGACCGCAATCCAGAAGGTCGGTTCGGCCATCTCGTTGCGAAACTGGGTGAAGAATGCCCCGATCGTCGCGGGATCGAAGATCTGCCAGAGCCAGCTCACAATAGGTCCCCTCGCCCAGTCTCTAAATTACGGCCGGATGATCAGCCGACGATCTCGTTGCCCGAGAAGAACTGCGCGATCTCGATCGCGGCGGTCTCCGGCGCATCCGAGCCATGTGCGGAATTCTCGCCGATCGACTTGGCGTAGAGCTTGCGGATGGTGCCGTCGGCGGCCTTGGACGGATCGGTCGCGCCCATCGCGTCGCGGTACTTGGCGATGGCGTTCTCGGCTTCCAGCACCTGGACGACGACCGGGCCCGAGGTCATGAACTCGACGAGCTCGCCGAAGAACGGCCGCGCCTTGTGGACGGCATAGAAGGTCTCGGCCTGTTCCTTGGTCATGCGGATGCGCTTCTGCGCGACGATGCGCAGGCCCGCCTTTTCGATCACGGCGTTGACGGCGCCGGTCAGGTTACGCGCGGTCGCGTCGGGCTTGATGATCGAGAAAGTGCGTTCGATGGCCATAATCTTGTCCTTGGAAGAAAAGCGGTGGTTGTCGAGTTGCGGGGCTTATATCGGCGCCTTTGCCATCCGGCAAGCGACCGCCGGTATGACGTCACAGACGCTTCGCCGCAGGACCGGACCCCTGCAGTTTCAATCTGGATTACGACAATTTCACCCAGATGAACCCAATCTGAAGCCCCTGTCAGGATTCGGTTCAGCCTCGCCGGCGTAGGGTTGGCCCCATCGAAACCGAGCCCGATCACAGGGCGGACCGTTTCGGCGGCCTTTCCATCGACGCGGATGCCCCCGCGCCGGCAGTTTTGAGGAGATCACCATGTTGAGGAAACTTTCGCTTGCCGCTGTCGCTGCGGTTGCGCTGGGTGCCGCGCTGGCGCCGACCTCGGCTTCCGCCCACTGGCATGGTGGCGGCCCGGGCTGGCACGGCGGCGGCGGAGGCTGGCACCGCGGCCACGGCTGGGGCGGACCGCGCTTCTATGCCCCCGTCTCCTACGGTTATGGCGGCTGCTATGTGCGCCGGCTGGTCCCGACCCCCTGGGGACCCCGCTGGCGGATGATCAACCGCTGCTACTGAGCCCGACAGCACCTTAAACCTAAAGGCTACCGCCCCACACGGTTGCCTTCCAAGAGAAGCCCCGGCGATCCCCCCGCCGGGGCTTCGCATTTTGGGCGGATATTGCGGGATTCATACAATTTTGACGAGAATGCCGGCATTCCCCTAAAAACCGCGAAACCATTTTGGGGGCCAATGACTTGGTACCGTGTCCTTACTTTGAGCACACGGAACCTGCGCGATGGCTGGCCTTTTTGCCAATGACAGCGAACAGATCGATCGGCGGACCAGCCGCTCGATTTGCGATGCGGTGGGCGAACGGCTTCAGCAGAGCCTGCGTCCCGAACCTCAGCTCCCGACCCACCTCGAGCAGCTCATGAACGAGCTGAGGCAGCGCGACCGCGACTCGCATTGACCGGCCAAGAAAAACGGGTTGCGTTCGACGCGCCTTGCGGTGACAAGGCCGCATGCTTGTCATCACCGATCTCTCCCTCCGCCTCGCCGGACGCCTTCTGATTGACCAGAGTTCCGTGCAGATCACGCCGGGATCGCGCGTCGGCCTGGTCGGACGCAACGGCACCGGCAAGTCGACGCTGTTCAAGGTGATCCGCGGGGAGCTCGCGGCCGAGCACGGCTCGGTGACCCTGCCGCCGCGCTGGAGCGTCGGCAGCCTCGCCCAGGAAGCCCCGAACGGACCCGACAGCCTGATCTCCGTCGTGCTCAAGGCCGACCTCGAACGTGACGCGCTGCTCGCGGAAGCCGAGAGCGCGACCGACCCGCACCGGATCGCCGAGATCCAGACCCGGCTGGTCGACATCGACGCGCATTCGGCGCCGAGTCGCGCCGCCGCGATCCTCTCCGGTCTCGGCTTCTCCGCCGCCGATCAGCTCCGCCCCTGCGCCGAGTTCTCCGGCGGCTGGCGCATGCGCGTCGCGCTCGCCGCGACGCTGTTCGCAGCCCCCGATTTGTTGCTGCTCGACGAGCCCACCAACTATCTCGACCTCGAGGGAACGTTGTGGCTGGAGGATCACCTCGCGCATTATCCGCGCACGGTGATCGTGATCAGCCACGACCGCGACCTCCTCGAAAGCTCGGTCGACCAGATCCTGCATCTGGAGCGCGGCAAGCTCACGCTCTACAAGGGCACCTATTCCTCGTTCGAGGAGCAGCGCGCCGCGCGCGAGCTGCTCGATGCCAAGCAGGTCAAGCGCCAGGAAGCCGAGCGCGCCCGGCTGCAAGCTTTCGTCGACCGCTTCAAGGCCAAGGCTTCGAAAGCCCGCCAGGCACAGTCTCGCGTGAAAATGCTGGAGCGGCTGAAGCCGATCACGGCGCTGGTCACCGAGGACGTGCGCGAGATTAGCTTTCCGGCGCCGGAGAAGATCCTGTCGCCGCCGATCATCGCGGTGGACAACGCTTCCGTCGGCTACGATCCCGCGGCGCCCGTGCTCGGCCGCGTCACGCTGCGCATCGACAATGACGATCGCATCGCACTGCTGGGTGCCAACGGCAACGGCAAGTCGACGCTCGTCAAGCTGCTCGCCGGAAGGCTCGCGCCGTTCTCCGGCAAGGTGACGCGCGCGGACAAGCTCTCGATCGCCTATTTCGCGCAGCATCAGCTCGACGAGCTGAACGAGGACGCCTCGGCCTATGACCACGTTCGCAAGCTGATGGGCGATGCGCCCGAAGCCAAAGTGCGGGCACGCGCCGGCGCGATCGGTTTTTCGGGCAAGGCGGCCGACACCAAGGCCGGCAAATTGTCCGGCGGCGAGAAGGCGCGGCTGCTGCTGGGCCTTGCGACCTTCTTCGGCCCCAACATGATCATCCTGGACGAGCCGACCAACCATCTCGACATCGACAGCCGCGCCGCGCTGGCCGAAGCCATCAACGAATTCCCCGGCGCAGTGATCATGGTTTCGCACGATCGCTATCTGATCGAGGCCTGCGCCGACCGGCTCTGGATCGTCGCCGACCGGACCGTCACCAATTACGACGGCGACCTCGACGAATATCGCCGCCTGGTGCTGTCAACGCGTAACGCCGAGCCCGCCCCGCGCGAGCGCAGTGTCGCGAGCGAGAAACCGCAGCGCGCGCGGCCCGACAATCGCGGCTCGCTGAAGAAGCGCATCACCGAAGCCGAAGCCGAGATCGCCCGCGTCAGCGACATCATCACCAAGATCGACACGGCCCTCGCCTTGCCCGACATTTTTACGCGCGATCCCAAGCAGGCCGCACAGCTGTCAAAGGCGCGCGCCAATGCCGCCGATGCGCTGGCGCGCGCGGAGGAGCAGTGGCTCGAGGCGAGCACGCAGTTCGACGAGGCTGCGGGCTGAATCCAAATCTGGGAAAACAACCCCATGCACAGTAGCGGTAATAAATCACCCTGGATCAAGTAGCTGGCCAAGCTACTCTTCATGGGATTGTCCGCTCAGTCCGCGAACTGCCCGGCCGCCTTGATGATCGGGGCCCAGCGGTCGACTTCGCTCGTCAGCATCGCGCCGAGCGCCTCGGGCGTCGCCTTGTCCTGCGGCACGGGCTCGGTGTTGATGTCGTTGAACCGGGCGATCAGCGCCGGATCCTTGAGCGCCGTCTGCAGCGCGGCCGTCAGCTTCTGCACGACCGCGGGCGGAGTGCCCTTGGGAGCATAGAGGCCATGCCAGACGCCGAGCTCGAACCCCTTGAGGCCCGCCTCATCGGCCGTCGGCAGATCAGGCAGGCTCTTCAGCCTCTCCTTGGTGGTGATCGCGTAGGCCTTGACCTGCTTGGCCGTGATCGGCCCGGTGGTGTTGGTCGCCTGGTCGCAGGTGAGATCGATCTGCTTGCCGAGCAGATCGTTCATGATCGGGCCGTTGCCCTTATAGGGCACCGTGGTGAGCTGCTTCTGTATCGCGGTCATGAACAGCATGCCGCAGAGATGCGATGCCGCACCTAACCCGGCATTGGCATAGGTCAGCTTGTCGCCCTGCTGCTGGGCGTAGGCGACCAGCTCCTTGAGCGTGTTGGCTGGAAATTCCGGACGCGCAATGATCGTCATCGGCGCGTTGGTCACGAGGCCGATCGGCGCAAACGCCGTCTTCGTGTCATAGCTGAGATTGCGGTACAGCGTCGCTGCGGTCGAGATGCCGACGTGATGGATCAGCAGCGTGTAGCCGTCGGGCTGGGCGCGCGCGGCGCGGGTCGTGCCGATGGTACCGCCGGCGCCGGTCGCGTTCTCGACAACGATTTGCTGTCCCAGCGACTTCCCCATGCCTGCGGCCGTCAGGCGCGCGATGGTGTCGGTCGGCCCGCCCGCCGCGAATGGAACCAGCATGGTGATGGGCCTCGTCGGATAATCCTGGGCAACGGCCGCGCCAAGCGGCAGAAGCAGAGCCGATACGAGGGCAATCGAGAACCGCATAGTCTCCTCCAGATTTTTATGGCTCCATATGAGCGCATTCCTGGCCGCAAGACCATCAGGAAAGCGACTCATCAGAAGCGTGCTGCAATTGTTCGGCCGCAGCGGCGTTCCGGGAACATGTCGCGAAGAGCTGCCGTCAATTCCGCCCGCTCGCCCTGCGCTAGGTCTGGCTCTCTGTCTCGTTCTCGAGCTTCGTCCGCAGGTCGGCAACGACGCGATGAACGGTTTGCAGGTCCTTGACCGTAAGCCCCTCCGAAAGGCCGTTGACCCACGGCGCCTGCAAAGCCATGGCGGCCTCGAAAGCGCGCCGCCCCTTGTCGGTCAGGACGACAAGCTGCGCCCGGCGGTGATGCGGGTTCGCCTCGAAAGCAACGAGGCCTTCCGCGTGCAGGTCATTGACGATCCGCTGCACGTTCTGGCGATTGGCCCCCAGATCGCGGGCAAGCCAAGCCACCGGCTGGGGGCGCTCCGCGTGCACGATGGCGCCGAGAATCTGCCAGCGAGCGCTCGTGAGCCCGAGCCGGGCGACCAAGCGGTCCCCTGCGGTCAAGAGCAGGCTATTCAGCCGGAACAGGTCAAGCACGAGGTTCGACAGCGCATCACCGGCCGGCGTTCGCAAGGATTTCGGCATCCGTCACCATAAACTGTTATTGACATCATAATGTCAAATCAGTACATTGCTCATAGTACCATATTGACATCATAATACCACAACGAACGGAGCCCACCCATGACGCACCTGCGTCCCCTGGATCCTGACTTTCCCATCGAACGTCAGCTTGGCATCGACACCAGCCCCGTGGTGCTCGTGAATGTGTTCACGCTCGACAAGACCGACGAGCAGAGCTTCCTCCAGGTTTGGCAGGACGATGCAGCCTTCATGAAGCGGCAGCCGGGCTTCATTGCCACCCAGCTTCACCGCGCGATCGGCGATAGCCCGACATATCTGAACTATGCCGTCTGGGAATCGACGGCCCACTTCCGGGCTGCATTCACGCATCCTGAGTTCAGATCGAAAATCGCGGCCTATCCCTCATCTGCCGTCGCCTCTCCGCACCTGTTCGAAAAGGTCGCCGTGCCCGGCATCTGTGTGGCATAGCGCGCTTCGAAACGGCAGGACCCCGATGACCAGGATCATCCACCCAGTCGCGGGCGCGGTCGCGCTGACGACGATTGCGACCTTCTGGCTCTCCACGGCTCTCACCGAGCTATTTGCGTCGCACGCGAGCATAGCCACGGTGAAAATGGCCATACCCTGGGGCTTCCTGTTGCTGGTTCCGGCGTTGGCGGTGACGGGAGGCTCAGGATTTTTCCTGGCAAAGGGACGACGTGGTGGCGTGATCGGCGCGAAGATCAAGCGCATGCCGTTCATCGCCGGCAACGGCATCCTGCTTCTCATTCCTGCCGCGTTGTTTCTTGCGTTCAAGGCGAAGGCCGCGGAGTTCGACACCACGTTCTATGCGGTACAGACTCTCGAATTGTTGGCCGGCGCGATGAACATCGCTCTTCTCGGCCTCAATATGCGCGACGGCTTCAAGATGAAGAGCCGGTTCCGCGTTCGCCAGCCCGATCGCTTGCCGGTGCTCTGACGGCGCGCGCAAACCCGGCTTTCGATCGGGTCCGCCACGCTCGCAGGCGGTCCCGCCTACGCGTGCTTCTTCTTCGGCTTCACCGCCCTCGGTGTTGGCTGCGGATCGGGATTGCCCTCGATTGACGACAGACGTCCAGCCGTGAAGGTGTAGATGCCGGCGCGCGGTCCCGTGGCCCAAGTGACGACGGCAACGCGGCGACCGGCGGCGTCATTGGAGAGATTGATGTTCGATGGCGCGCCGATGCCGCGCACCACGTCGCATTCGGTATGGCCCAGCGCGACCGTACCGCCCATCGGCGCCGGAGCCGTCGTCGATGCGTTGGCATCGGCCGGCCCGGGAGGCGGCGCCATGCCGGGACAGGCGCCGTCAGCGCTGACGAGATCCTCAGCTCCGACCGGCTTGTCGGGGGTCAGCGGCGGGGATTCGATCGAGATGTTCTTGATGAACAGCCGGCTCGGCGTGTTGAACCATTGTGCGTCCTTCGACAGCAGATCGGACGCGCCCGAGCAGCCGGCGAGCAGCGGAGCCGCGGCAGCCAAAGCAACAAGAAGCGACCTGGGAAGCTTTTGATGTCGCACGATAAACCAAATTCCCCGCGTGAAGGACCAGCCCTAAGCGATTGTCCCAACATCACTTTGCGGCACGAAGGTGACAAAAGCCAGCATCGCCCGAAAAGTGCAAATTATCATTAATTGCGAAGGACCCCTAATTCCGACGCTGCCACCGGCCCCGCTCGTCGGCCTGCCAATAGGTGACATCAAATCCCCGCTCCTTGCAATCCGTCCAGGCGCTGCGGGCAAGCGCGAGTGCATCCGGATCGTCGCCGTTGAACAGCAGCACCATGCGCGCATAACCCTGCGCGTCCTGCGGCAAGGCCGCATTGTCGACCAGGAATCGGACATGGGCGCCGTTGGGATTGCCCTCCTCGATCGCCAGCACGATCGGCTGATCGGCGGCATCGTTCACGCGCCATGTCGCATGCGGCAGGAAGGAATCGTCGCGGTAGGTCCATAAATGCGCGTCGAGCGCATCGGCGCGCTCTTCCGAGGTCGACTGCACCACGACGCGCCATCCGCGCTCGAGCGATTTCTCGAGAAGCGGCGGCAACACGTTCTCCACCGTCATGTTTTGCAGATGATAGAACAGGACTTCGGTCATCTCAGATCATTTGCGCTCGTAATGGTCGGCGACGAGACGGTCGAGCAGGCGGACGCCATAGCCGCTTGCCCAGCTCTGGTTGATGTCGGTCTTCGGCGCGCCCATGGCGGTGCCGGCGATGTCGAGATGGGCCCAGGGCGTGCCATCGACGAAACGCTGCAGGAACTGCGCGGCGGTGATCGAGCCGCCATGGCGACCGCCGGTGTTCTTCATGTCGGCGAACTGGGAATCGATCAGCTTGTCGTATTCGGGACCGAGCGGCATGCGCCAGACCTTGTCGCCGCTCTCGATGCCGGCCGCCAGCAGGCGTTCGGCGAGCTCATCATTGTTGGAGAACATGCCGGCATGCTCGGTGCCGAGCGCGACCACGATCGCGCCGGTCAGTGTCGCCAGATCCACCATGAATTTCGGCTTCACCTTCTTGGCGACGTACCAGAGCACGTCGGCCAGCACGAGGCGGCCTTCCGCGTCGGTGTTGATGATCTCGATGGTCTGGCCCGACATCGAGGTGACGATGTCGCCCGGCCGCTGCGCATTGCCGTCGGGCATGTTCTCGACGAGGCCGATGGCGCCGACCACATTGACCTTGGCCTTGCGCGCGGCAAGCGCGTGCATCAGGCCGACGACGCAGGCCGCGCCTCCCATGTCGCCCTTCATGTCCTCCATGCTGCCGGCTGGCTTGATCGAGATGCCGCCGGTGTCGAAGCAGACGCCCTTGCCGACGAAGCTCACGGGCGCCTCGCCCTTCTTGCCGCCGTCCCAGCGCATGATCACGGTGCGGCTCGGCCGCGCCGAGCCCTGGCCGACGCCGAGCAGCGCGCCCATGCCGAGCTTCTGCATCGCCCTGACGTCGAGCACCTCGACCTTGACGCCGAGCTTGCGGAGCTGACTGGCGCGGCGAGCGAATTCCTCGGGGAAGAGCACGTTCGGCGGCTCGTTGACGAGGTCGCGCGCGATGATCACGCCGTCGACGACGTGGCCGGCCGAGGCAAACGCCTTCTTCGCGGCAGCGGCATCGCCGACCGCCAGCGAGATGTCGGCGCGCGAGCCGCCCTCCTCGCCGTCCTTCTTCTTCGTCTTGTAGCGGTCGAACTTGTAGGCGCGCAGGCGCAGGCCCGAGGCGATCGCGACCGCCTGCTCGCTCGTCATCGCGCCACTGGGCAGTTCCGCCATGATCGTCATGGCGGCCGCCCCGGCGGCAAGCTTGCCCGCCGCCACACCACCGAATTTGAGGAAATCGTTCGCCTTCAGGCCGGCCGCCTTGCCGGCGCCGATCACGAGCAGACGGGTGGCCTTGACCCCTTCCGGCGCCAGGATGTCGAGCGCTGCCCCGCTCTTGCCCTTGAAGGCGGCGGCGGCGGCCGCACGCTTCACGAGTTCGATAGCGCCGCCCAGCGCCTTGGCCGTCGCCGGACCAACCTTCAGACTGTCGTCGCAGAACACGACCATGATGCCACGGGCGGCGGCAGACAACGGGACAAAGCCGACCTTGATGGCATCGGACATGGGTAACTCCTTCAAAAAACTTGGTCTTTTTGCTGCTCACGGTCCCTGGCCAGGGCCGGACATGAACGGCGATTCACTGAGCCATCTGCACTATGGGCCAGCGCCCCGGCAGATGCCAAGCACCCCCCGTGGCCTCAAGGTCACAACGAGCGAAATATTAACCATATATTGAGGGTGCCACGGGGCAGCCATTTTGTTGACGGATCAAAGGGATGGTAGTGAGAGAGTGAGCTGGCGGAAGAGGCGCTGGCCAACCTTGGGGATCCCCTGATCGGGGATTGGTTGGACAGCGGAGTTTCGGCCGACATTGGGGACTTGGTGGGATTCGTGCGGTAGCGCATGGGGTCGATCGATAGGTATATCTTCCGCACGACGCTGGCGTCGTTTGCGCTGATCCTGGTCAGCCTCACTGGCGTGATCTGGATTACGCAGGCGTTGCGCGGCATCGACCTGATGACGAGCCAGGGTCAGACCATCCTCACTTTCCTGGGCATCACCAGCCTCGTCGTGCCGGCCCTGGTCCTGATCATCTCGCCGATCGCGCTGATGATCGCGATCTCGCACACGCTGAACAAGCTCGCGACCGATTCCGAGATCATCGTGATGAATGCCGCCGGCCTGTCGCCGTTCCGGCTGTTCTATCCGTTCTTTTACGCCACCTGCGTGGTGGCGCTGCTGGTTGCGTTCATAGCGGCCTATCTCGCCCCCGACGGCATGCGGCGGATCAAGCAGTGGGATGCCGAGATCACCGCGGACGTGCTCACCAACATCCTGCAGCCCGGCCGCTTCGCCCAGCTCGACAAGAACCTCACGATCCGGATTCGCGAACGCCAGCCCGGCGGCATCCTTGCCGGCATCTTCATCGACGACCGCCGCGATCCGAACGAGCGCGTCTCGATCGTCGCCGAGCACGGCGAGGTCGTGAAGAACGAGACCGGCTCGTTCCTGGTGCTGGAGACCGGCAATCTCCAGCGCTTCGAGGCGGGCAAGCGCGATCCCGCGCTGGTGGCCTTCGGCCGCTACGGCTTCGACATGTCGAAGTTCTCCAACCAGGGCCGCGACGTCACCCTCGGCATCCGCGAGCGCTATCTCTGGGAGCTGCTTGCGCCGTCCGATAACGACCCCGTCTACAAGCAGATTCCCGGCCAGTTCCGCTCGGCCCTGCATGACAGCCTGCTCGCGCCGATCTATCCCTTCGCCTTCGCCGTGCTGACCTTCGCTTTCCTCGGTGCGCCCCGCACCACCCGCCAGAGCCGTAATTTCTCGATCGGCACTTCGGTCGTTGCGGTGTTTGGCCTGCGCATGGCCGGCTTTGCCTGCTCGGTGATGGCGGTGAAGTCGCCGAGCCCGGTGCTGGTGCAATATGCGATGGTCATGGGCGCCATCGGCGTCGGGCTGTGGATGATCATCCGCGGCGTTGTGGTCGAGCCGCCCCCTGGCCTCATGGAGGCCATCAACAGGTCGAACGCGCGCATCGCGCGGCTGTTCGGACGGCCGGCCACCGCATGAGCATGCTCACCAACACACTCGGACGCTATTTCGCCGGCCGCTTCGTGGTCGCGGCGCTCGGCGTGTTCTTGGGCATTTTCCTGCTGCTGGTGCTGGTCGACTACATCGAGATGGTGCGCAAGACCTCGGGGCTGGCGTCCGCCTCGGCACTCATGGTGGCCGAGACCTCGCTGTTCAGGGTGCCGCAACTGCTGGAGAAGCTGACGCCGTTCTGCATGCTGATCGGCGCCATGACCTGCTATCTCGCCCTCTCCCGCCGGCTCGAGCTCGTGGTTGCGCGCGCCGCCGGCATCTCCGCATGGCAGTTCATCTCACCGGCGCTCGGCAGCGCGCTCCTGATCGGGGTGATCGCAACCGTCGCCTACAATCCCATGTCGGCGAATCTGCGCGAGCTCTCCAAGCGCATGGAAGCCGAGCTGTTCGGCTCGGCGCCCGGCGGCGGCATCCAGGACGCCTCCGGCTTCTGGCTCAATCAGGTGACCAGCGACGGCCAGACCATCATCAACGCCGCGCGCAGCGAGCAGCAGGGCGTCCGACTCACCGGCCTGACGCTGTTCCGCTTTGACACAGACAGTCACTTCAAGGAGCGGATCGAGGCGCGCGAGGCGACACTGGAGTCCGGCCATTGGCTGTTCAAATCCGTTCGCCGCTTCTCGCTGGACTCCCCGCCGATCGACCAGGCCACCTTGGAGATTCCAACGACGCTCACCGAGGCGCAGGTCCGCAACAGCTTTTCCACCCCCGAGACTGTGTCCTTTTGGCAACTACCGAGCTACATCCGCTCATCCGAAAGCTCAGGCTTCGCGACAGCCGGATACCGACTCCAGTATCAAAAGCTTCTGGCACAGCCGTTTTTGCTTGCGGCCATGGTGATGCTCGCGGCCTCCGTGTCGTTGCGCTTCTTCCGGATGGGCGGCGTGCAGAAGATGGTTTTGAGTGGCGTGGGCGCAGGCTTTCTGCTCTACGTTCTGTCGAAAGTGACTGAAGACTTGAGCAAGGCTGAGTTGATGCATCCGATCGCTGCGGCGTGGTTGCCCGTAGTGGTGGGCGGCCTCACCGGCTTTTTGGCCTTGTTGTACCAGGAGGACGGTTAGTGACTGCCGTCCATCGAGGACCCGTGTCTCGTTTGACGCGCCGCATCGTGATGCGCGCGAACGGGTCCGGCTTGTCTCTTCGCAGGCTCATGATGGCTGTCGCTGCCGTGGCATCGCTCGGCGCGCTGATCGATGTTGCCGCCGTGGCCCCCGCCTCGGCCCAGAGCTTCACCTATAATCCGCTGCCGCCGCGTCCGAAGCCGCCGAAAGCAGCCAACGACAACCAGATGCTGGTTCAGGCGACCGAGGTCGACTACGACTACAACAATTCGCGCGTCTCCGCGGTCGGTAACGTCCAGCTGTTCTACAACGGCACCAGCGTCGAGGCCGACAAGGTCATCTACGACCAGAAGACCAAGCGGCTGCATGCCGAAGGCAACATCCGCATGACGGATGCTGACGGCAAGATCACCTATGCCGAGATCATGGATCTCTCCGACGATTACCGCGACGGTTTCGTCGATTCGCTGCGTGTGGACACCGCCGACCAGACCCGCATGGCCGCGAGCCGCGCCGACCGCTCCAGCGGCAATTACACGGTGTTCGAGAACGGCGTCTACACGGCCTGCGCGCCGTGTAAGGACGATCCGAAAAAGCCGCCGCTGTGGCAGGTCAAGGGTGCGCGCATCATCCACGACCAGCAGGAGAAGATGCTGTATTTCGAGACGGCGCAGATCGAATTCTTCGGTGTGCCGCTCGCCTACATGCCCTATTTCTCGACGCCCGACCCGACCGTGAAGCGCAAGAGCGGCTTCCTGATGCCGGGCTATGTTTCCGGCACGTCGAACACGGGTTATGGCGTCGAGGTTCCCTATTATTGGGCGATCGCGCCCGACATGGACGCGACCATCAACCCCCGCTTCTTGTCGCGGCAAGGCGTGCTGCTGCAGGGAGAATTCCGGCAGCGCCTGATCGACGGCGCCTACCAGATCCGCGCCTATGGCATCGACCAGCTCGATCCCGG
Source organism: Bradyrhizobium sp. Rc3b (assembly GCF_900114915.1). Classification (GTDB taxonomy): domain Bacteria; phylum Pseudomonadota; class Alphaproteobacteria; order Rhizobiales; family Xanthobacteraceae; genus Bradyrhizobium. The sequence continues at coordinate 644,964 of NZ_FOUS01000002.1, read as the reverse complement.
CGCGTTTGCCGGGCAGCCGGGCGACAAGCAGTTCCGCGGCGCCGTCGACACCAAGGGTCAGTTCGCGCTGAACGACAAATGGGTCTGGGGTTGGGACGGCGTCCTGATGTCCGACTACTATTTCTTCTCGGACTACCGGCTCTACCAGTACCGCGATCCGCTCGGCTCGTTCCTGCTGCTGCCGACGGAGGCGCTGTCGCAGCTCTATCTGACCGGCGTCGGCAACCGCAGCTTCTTCGACGCGCGCACGATGTACTGGCTGAGCTATTCGGGTAACCAGAGCCAGGTGCCGATCGTCTATCCGGTGATCGACTACTCCAACGTGCTCAACTACCCGGTGTTCGGCGGCGAGTTCAGCTACAAGACCAATTTCGTGAACCTGTCGCGTGACCAGGCGGTGTTCGATCCGATCACCACGATCGCGAACACCAACAGCCTGTGCACGACGGCGTCGGCCGATCCGCTCGCCCGCACGCCGTCACAGTGCCTGCTGCGCGGCTTCCCCGGCACCTACACCCGCCTCACGGCCGAGGCGCAGTGGCGCAAATCCTTTACCGATCCGCTCGGCCAGATCTGGACGCCGTTCGCCAGCCTGCGCGCCGACGCGATCAACTCCTCGGTCTCCAACCAGCCGGGCGTGTCGAACTATCTTCCCATCGGCGACACCCAGGCGTTCCGCCTGATGCCGACCGTGGGCCTGGAATACCGCTACCCCTTCATCAACGTTCAGCCCTGGGGCTCGACCACCGTCGAGCCGATCGCGCAGATCATCATCCGGCCGAACGAGACCTATGCAGGCAAGCTCCCGAACGAGGACGCCCAGAGCATGGTGTTCGACGCCTCGAACCTGTTCAGCGTCGACAAGTTCTCCGGCTACGACCGCGTCGAGGGCGGCGGCCGCGCCAATGTCGGCGTGCAGTCCACCACGCAGTTCGACAAGGGCGGCGCCGTCAAGGCCCTGTTCGGCCAGTCCTACCAGCTGTTCGGCATGAACTCGTTCGCGGTCCAGGACCCCATCAATACCGGCCTCAATTCCGGCCTGGACAAGCCGCGTTCCGATTACGTCGCGAGCGCCAGCTACTCGCCCAACAGCACCTACACGTTCAGCGTCCGCTCCCGCATGGACGAGCAGACCTGGAACGTGCAGCGCTTCGAGGCGGAAGGCCGCGCCAACTTCAATCGCTGGGCGGTCAGCGTGCTGTACGGCAGTTACGCGGCGCAGCCGGAGCTTGGCTATCTGACCCGCCGCGAGGGCATCCTGACCTCGGGCTCCATAAAGGTTGCGACCAACTGGGTGGTGTCGGGCTCGGCGCGGTGGGACCTCGAGGCCAACAAGATCAACCAGTATGTGCTTGGTGCCGGCTATGTCGACGATTGCTTCGTGCTGGCGGCGAACTACGTAACTTCGTATAGCTATTCGGCGGGCACCGCGCCGCCCGTGCTGAGCCATGCGTTCATGTTCCAGATCGGCCTGCGCACGCTGGCGACCTCGTCGACGACCAGCAGTTCCGCCGGCCTCCAGTGAACGGTTTGAAGTGCCGGCCGCGCTTGCCCCCATCACAGGCTCGACGCGGCTGACATGCGAGCGACAATCATGACGACCCCATTGCCCGTCTTCCGCCTCCTCCTCGCCATCGCTGCCGGACTGGTCCTGACCGGACTGCCCTCGCCGTCGCGCGCGCAGAACATCGTCGTCATGGTCAACGGCGACCCGATCACCGATTTCGACATCGAGCAGCGCTCCAAGCTCGACCAGCTGACGACGCAGAAGACCCCGAGCCGGCAGGAGGTCATCAACGAGCTGATCGACGACAAGGTGAAGATGAAGGAGGGCAAGAAGTACGGGGTCGACCCCGGCATCTCCGACATCAACCAGTCCTACGAAGGCATGGCGCAGCGCATGCGCATCACGCCGGACCAGCTCACCAAGTCGCTCGAATCCAAAGGCGTCCGTCCCGAGACGCTGAAGGGCCGCATGAAGGCCGAGATGGTCTGGACCAGCCTGGTGCGCGGCCGCTTCAAGGAGAAGCTGCTGGTCGGCGAGCGCGACGTCGCGCAGGCCGTGCAGGCCCAGACCGGCGACAAGCTCCAGATCGAAGGCACCGAATACAAGATGCAGCCGATCGTGCTGATCGTGCCGCGCGGCTCGTCCGCGGCGTTCCTGGAAACACGCAAGAAGGAAGCCGAGAGCTATCGCGCGCGCGTCGGAAGCTGCGAGGAAGCCAACTCGCTGTTCCGCTCGACGCCGAACGCCACCATCCGCGACAGCGTCACCAAGACTACCGCAGAGCTGCCGGAAGCGCTGCGCAAGGTGCTCGACGACACCCCGATCGGCCATTTGACCGCGCCCGAGATGACCAAGAACGGCATCGAGATGGTGGTGCTGTGCTCGCGCAAGCCGACCATGATCGACACGCCGAAGAAGCGCGAGGTCCGCGAGAAGATGTATCAGGAGAAGTACGAGAAGACCCAGAAGGCCTATCTCGACGAGCTCCGCAAGGCGGCGATGATCGAATATCGCAACCGCTGATGGCCAATCGCGCAGCCAAACCGCATAGCCTTCCCCTTGCCCTGACCCTGGGAGAGCCCGCCGGCATCGGCCCCGACATCACGATCGCAGCCTGGCTCCGGCGCCGTGAACTGAACCTGCCCGCCTTCTATCTGCTCGGCGACGAGGCGCTGATCGCCCGGCGCGCCAAGGCGCTCGCCGCCGCGCTGGGGGCCGACGTCAGGACCGCGGCGGTGAGCCCCGGCGAGTCCGCTTCCGCCTTCACCGATGCCCTCCCCGTGGTCGCCACCGGCGAGCGCGCGACCGCCGAGCCCGGCAAGCCCGACGCATCGAGCGCGCCGGCCGCGCTCGCCTCGATCCGGCAGGCGGTCACCGATGTCCGCGAGGGCCGCGCCGGCGCCGTCGTCACCAATCCGATCGCCAAGAGCGTGCTCTACCGCTCAGGCTTCCGTCATCCCGGCCACACCGAATTCCTCGCCGAGCTCGCCGCGGAAGGCGGCCGCGTGCCGCAGCCGGTGATGATGCTGTGGTCGCCTCGGCTTGCCGTGGTGCCCGTGACCATCCACGTCTCGATTCGCGATGCGCTGGCAGAGCTCACCAGCGAGCTGATCGTCTCGACCGTGCGCATCGTCGCAGCCGAGCTGAAATCGCGCTTCGGCATCGCGCAGCCGCGTATCGCGGTCTCCGGCCTCAATCCGCATGCCGGCGAGGACGGCTCGCTCGGTCACGAGGAGCAGACGATCATCGCCCCGGCGCTTAAGGTGTTGCGTGGCGACGGCATCGAGACCAGGGGGCCGCTGCCCGCCGACACCATGTTCCACGAGGCCGCGCGCAGCACCTATGACTGCGCAATCTGCATGTATCACGACCAGGCGCTGATCCCGATCAAGACCGTCGCCTTCGACGACGCCGTCAACGTCACGCTCGGCCTGCCCTTCATCCGCACCTCACCCGATCACGGCACCGCCTTCGACATCGCCGGCACCGGCAAGGCCAATCCGGCCAGCCTGATCGCGGCGCTTCAGCTGGCCAGCCGCATGGCGGCTTCGCAAAGCCGATGAGCGCGATCGACGACCTCCCGCCGCTCCGCGAGGTCATTCGCCAGCACGCGCTGTCGGCGCGCAAATCGCTCGGCCAGAATTTCCTGCTCGACCTCAATCTCACCGCCCGCATCGCGCGCGCCGCAGCACCGCTCGACGATTCCACGATCGTCGAGATCGGCCCCGGCCCGGGCGGGCTGACACGCGCGCTGCTTGCGCTCGGCGCGAAGCGCGTCATCGCCATCGAGCATGACGAGCGGGCGATCCCGGCCTTGCAGGATATTTCCGCGCGCTATCCTGACAGGCTCGAGATCGTGCATGGCGATGCCATGACCTTCGATCCCCGCCCGCTGCTCAATGGCGAACGCGCGAAGATCGTCGCCAACCTGCCCTACAACATCGCGACCCAGCTCCTGATCGGCTGGCTCACCACCGAGCCCTGGCCGCCCTGGTACGATATGATGGTGCTGATGTTCCAGCGCGAGGTCGGCGAGCGCATCGTCGCGCGCGAGGACGAGGAGGCCTATGGCCGGCTCGGCGTGCTCGCCAATTGGCGCTGCGAGACCAAGATCCTGTTCGACATTGCGCCGTCCGCCTTCGTGCCGCCGCCGAAGGTCACCTCCTCCGTCGTGCGCCTCACGCCGCGCGCCGAGCCTCTCCCTTGCGATCGCAGGCTGCTCGAACAGGTCGCCGCCGCCGCCTTCGGTCAGCGCCGGAAAATGTTGCGGCAGAGCCTGAAATCGCTCGGCGCCGATCCGGCGCGGCTCGCCGCCGCCGCCGGCGTCGATGCGACGCGTCGCGCGGAGACCATTCCGATATCCGGCTTTGTTGCCATGGCCTGTGAATTGGCCAATATACGAACCGAAGAAGCATGATCCGGAAAAGTGTGAAGCGGTTTTCCGAACGAGATCATGCTCAAACAATGAGATAATTTCGGAGGAAGAAATATGGCGTTGATGCGTCGGCAGTCCCTGGTCAAGTTCGATGCGCCGCTGTGCGAGACCATCGTCGACACGCCCAAGCCGAAAGGCGCCGAAGTGCTGGTGCGCATCGAGCGTTGCGGCCTCTGCCATTCCGACCTGCACATCCAGGACGGCTACGCCGATCTCGGCGGCGGCAAGAAGCTCGACACCACGCGCGGCATGACGCTGCCCTTCACGCTCGGCCACGAGATCGCAGGTGTCGTCGACGAAGTCGGCCCCGACGTGCCGGCCGGCCTCATTGGCGCGAAGAAGGCCGTCTTCCCCTGGATCGGCTGCGGCCAGTGCCGCGACTGCGCCAATGGCGACGAGAATCTCTGCGTGAAGCAGCGCTTCCTCGGCGTCTCCATCGATGGCGGCTTCGCCACCCACGTGCTGGTGCCCGACGCGAAATATCTGCTCGACTACGATCCCCTGCCCGTCAACCAGGCCGCGACCTTGATGTGCTCCGGCGTCACCGCCTATGGCGCGCTCAAGCGCCTGGTCGACCGCCCGCGCCAACGCAACCTGCTGCTGATCGGTCTCGGCGGCGTCGGCATGATGGGCCTGTCGTTCGCGCAGGCGATGTTCAAGCAGCCGATCACGGTCGCCGACCTCTCGCCGGCCGCGCGCGAGACCGCGCTGAACAACGGCGCCGCCAATGCCTATGATCCGTCCGAGCCCGACGTGATCAAGCGCATCCTGAAGGAGACCGAAGGCGGCTTCGACGAGATCGTCGATTTCGCCGGCAACGAGAAGTCGATGGCCTTCGCGGTCGCGGTCGCCGCGCGCGGCGGCAAGATCGTGGTCTCCGGCCTGATGGGCGGCCAGTTCACATTGCCGATGGTGCAATGGGTCTACAAGCGCATGACCATCGAGGGTTTCATGGTCGGAACGCTCAACGAGGCCCAGGAGCTGATGGCGCTGGCGCGCGCCGGCAAGATCAAGCCGACGCCGATGCGCGAGGAGCCGATGGGCGATGTCCAGAAATGGATCGACCAGCTTCGTGCCGGCAAGGTCGTCGGCCGCATCGTGCTGAAGAACTGAGCCGCGCGCAGCGGGCCCGACGCAAGTTGGGCCCGCGTGACGGAACGCCTGCGGCCCCGCCGCGTTGGCAGCGCATGTCCATTCGCTGCACCGTCGAAAGCGCATTCTTCATCGCCTGGAGCTGCCTGGAGCAGAGCGGCGAGCTCGGCCCGCCAGACGAGAGCGCCAACGTCATTCTCGACGCCATCGAAGGTCAGCTCAAAACCGGCGAACGCCGGCAGCTGATGCTCGCCAACAAGGCGATCGACGCCTATCGCGCGCACGCGGCGATGCGCCGATCCTCGTGGGATCGCGAAGCACGCTTCGGCTGATGATCTTCGCCGCCCCTCGGGCCGCCGGCCCGGCGGCGTTTTGGCGGATTGAGGCCAGCGGTCCTCGGGCAAAGCGCACGAAGTACGGCGCTCGGCGCCACACGCTACGCCAATCCGCAAGCCCGCTATGTTCACTCCTGAACAGACCTCGCCAGATCAACGCTGCCGGGCAGCGCACGCATGCAGCCTCGCTCCCAACCTTCCGGAAGTCCGCAAAGACCGCGCGCCAGCATCTCAACTATGCAACGGCCGCTTGTGTGCACTTTGGAACCGTCGGTTCCGCCATGGAAACGTAGGGTTCTGGCTGGCGCCGATTCCCGGCCAGCCCAGAGACGCAACTGTGACCGGTCGGCCCCCGAACGATCTGCTCCGGCAGCTCACCCACCAGGATTTCGAATTGCTCGCGCCTCACCTTCAGCCGGTCGAACTCGCGGCGAGCCACGTTCTGCATCACGCCGGCGACGACGTGGCGGCGGTGCATTTTCCCTGCGGTCCCGCACTCGTGTCGTTCGCCGTGCCGGTCGAGGACGATCGCGAGGTCGAAAGCCTGCTGGTGGGCCGCGAGGGTGCGGTGGGCATTGCCGCAGGCCGCAACCCTTCGCTGGCTTATTCACGCATCGTCGTGAAGCTGGGCGGCAGCCTCGTCCGTCTGCCGCTGCGCGCGCTTGAGCAGGCACAGCAGCGGTCAGCCACGCTCCACGAGGTCTTTTCGCGCTACGCCGACTGCCAATTCGCGCAGCTGCTGCAGACGGCGGCCTGCAACGCGGCGCATTCGATCGAGCAGCGCGCCGCCAAGTGGATCATCTCCGCGAAGGAGAGTATCGGCGGCGCCGAGATCCCCCTCACCCACGAGCAGCTCGCCGGCATGCTCGGCGTCTCCCGCAGCTATGCCAGCCGCGTCATCCAGATGTTCAAGGCAAGGCGCATCCTCGCGACCCGCCGCGGCGCCATCCTGATCCTCGACGGGACAGCGCTCGAAGCCAGAGCCTGCTGCTGCAATGATTGGGTGAGGAAGCACTTTGACGAGGTGCTGGGCGGAGCGTCACCTGCCGATGGCTAAAGCGCGATGCGATCAGGATGCATCGTCATCCCGCTTTAGGTTGTTGTTCAATCATGATCTTTTCGGAAAACCGCTGCGCACTTTTCCGGATTATGCTCTAGCATCTTTGCGGCCTCACCCCTCCGGTGGCGACTGGCGTTTCAGATGCAGATAGGCCGGGCTGAAATCGCCGAGCCGCTGCAGCTCGCGCCATTTCAGGACGATGAGCTCCCCGTCGCGCAGATCCATGGTGCCGCCCCGCCTGAGGTCAGCGAGCGTCCGGTTCACGGTCGCGATCGCCATGCCGAGCGTCTCGCCGAGCTGCACCAGGCTGATGGGCAGGCGGAAGCGATTGCCGCGGACGAGCTGCGCGGCGCGGGCGCGGTAGAACAGTTCGCAGAATAGGTGCGCCATACGCGCCTGCATCGGCCGGGCGCTGTTGTTGGTGATGGCCTCGCGAAAGATCGAGGCATCGAGCAGCGTCTCGCGCCAGACCGAGAGCGCGAAAGTGGGCCGGCGCCGGAAGGCTATGAACAATTCGCGATGCGGGATGAAGGCGACCGAGGCGTGCCCGAGCGCGGAGAGCCCATGGTCCATCTGGTCGATGAACAGCCCCTGGGAGTCCGGGAGGTCACCGGAGATATGGAACGCGAGATATTGCCGTCCCCCGCTGCCGAGCAGATGGTAACGCGCCACCATGCCGGAGACGACCAGCGCCGAATGTTCAGGCTCCTCGCCCTGGCGGATGAAATCCTCGTTGGGCGCGACATCGCGCTGCGTGAAGGTGAGCGCGCGGATCTCGTCGAGATCCTCCCCGGTGAGCGCGGTGTGCTCGCTCAGGTTCCGGATCAGCACGTCGTGGGCTTTTTCCATGAGACCATCAAAAATCGCGCCGGATCTATCAAATGATACTTCTGGCCCTGGTTCAGCGGACTAGAACGCGAGACGGACGCACTGGTTGCTAATCCGTTTGCGATCATTCGGGTCGCACTCACACCATCACCTCGACCACCAACCGAGCCCGCCCTTCTCATGAGTCCTACGACGATCCTGGAGCGCATCCGCGGCCTGTTCGCATCCGATACCAGCGAACACCTCGACTGCATCAGCGATGCCTTCAAGAACGGCACGCTGCGCGAGCCGGCGCATCCGATGTCGGATCAGGAACTCGCCCACGCCATCCGCGAGTTCCGCAGCACTGAGGTCTCCGACTGGACCATCGCAAAGCTCTCGCGGCGCTTCATCGACGCGCCGCGAGAGGGCTGAAGCGCGCCACGAGACTCATGCCGCATCCGAAGTTCATCGCGCGTCTCCAGGCCATCGAAGGCCTGTCCGAGGACGAACGCCAGCAGATCGCGGGCCTGCCGTCCACGCTACGCCAGGTCGCGGACGGCGAGATCGTGCTGCGTCAGGGCGAGGCCGCCTCGCGCTGCGTCTTCGTCGTCAGCGGCTTTCTCTACCAGGCCCGCATCGTCGGCGATCGCAGCCAGATCCTCGCGTTCCACGTTCCCGGCGACATGCCCTGCCTGCACACGCTCCTGGTCACGCCGATGGATGCGGATCTCGTCGGCCTCGGCCCGACCATCGTCGGCTACGTCGGGCACAGCCAGCTCCGTCAGCTGCTCGACGGCTCTATCCATCTGACCCGCGCGTTCTGGCGCGAGACGCTGATCGATGCGGCGATCTCGCGGCAATGGATCGCCCGCCTCGGCGCGCAGGCGGCCCTGCCGAAGGTCGCGCATCTGATCTGCGAGCTCGCGGCGCGGCTGGAGATCGTCGGCCTTCTCAAGGACGCCTGTTTCCAGATGCCGATGACGCAGCGCCACGTCGCCGATGCCTGTGGCCTGTCGATCGTGCACGTCAACCGCACCATTCAAGAACTACGGCATCGCGGGTTGATCGCATGGGAGGGCAGCGAGATCGAGCTGCTGCAGCCTGAAGAATTGCGCAGGCTTGCCGATTTCACGCCCGACTATCTGACCTGAGCGCGGAGGGCGAGCGCAGAGGATGGGTGAGCGGACCGCTCTCCCTCGCGTCACGATCGCGGCCGCGCGGTCCGCCATGATGTGAACAGCGGACCACCGCGGCCGAGGACGGGATCCGTCTTCGGCCTGCGGACCTTGGCGATGCGCTTGACGGCATCGGGACGCTCGCGCGTGTCGGTGCACTCGTCGTACGTCCCGTCCTGCGGATACGCTCCGACGACCCCAAAGTCCCGGCTGGACTCGATCAGCCTGTGTCCGGTGCCGGCGGGCAGCACCAGAACGTCGCCGGCTTTCACGCGGAGGACGCGTCCCTTGACCCCGCCGCACTCAAGCCTGGCCGTGCCGCGCGCCACGCCCATCACTTCGTGGACCTGCGAATGATAATGGACGAAGTCATACACGGTGTCCCGCCACGACCGGCCCCAGCCGTTTGTATCGAACAGCGTGTCGATGATGACCTCAGGGGGATAGCGCCTGGACTTCAGATTGACCGCGCCGCGATAGAGCAACACCGGAAAACGCGGATTGTTCGGCACGATGCCATCGTCGCGAAAACGGATGGCTGCCGGCTTCCGGGCCCGCACCAGCGCCCGCAGCGTTGCCGCATCGGGATGCTCCTCCACGAGCTTCTTGGCGAGATTCTTGATCTGGTCCTTGATCGGCATGGCCTGTCCTCAGCCACGGTTCAACGACGCTGGAGGTGAGAAGTTTCAGGCGAACGGGCTTGATCGGCAGGCCCCACTCCGTCCTGCGGATGATCTCTCTAGCGATGCCTCGCACCTCCTGAGATCACGCTACGGCGTGATGATATCCAGCCTGTCCCGCGACGGGAGCGTTGCCTTGAAGGCCCGAAGCGCGGCGTCAACCGCCGCCGCATCGGCCAGCGGCGTGCGGTAGAAATCGACGTTCTGACGCGACAAGGTTACGCTTCTCGTTTGGAGCACGGCGACCTTCGTCCAGCTCGATGGCACGCCTTTCTCGAACCAGCCCTCGTAAATCATGACGAGACCGACGTCGTGATCGTGGGCAAGGGCCGCCATCTCTGCCGGCCCATAATCTCCCGCCATTCTCGCCTTGCGCACCTGCTCCGAACCAAGGCCCCAGAGATCGAGCGTATAGTTGGTATTGCGATATGCAACCAAGCCGAGATCGTTGACCCCAACCGCATCTCTGTAAAACGATTGGGCGAAACGAGCCATCTGGTATTGCTGCTCGTAGATATCGCTTGCGCCTAGCGGCGAGACCACTGCCGCTGTCATGTAGGGAATCGCCGCGGTGCCGAGCCCGAAGACCACGCCGACCTTCACACGAGACCATTGCAGCGCAGAGAGCCGTGGCTTGAGTTGTGCGATGCCCCACAGCAACGCGGCTGCCGCGAGAGCCATGATGTATACCTCATACCGATTGAACCAACCGTATTGACCGCACACCAGATGGGCTCCGGCGGCAACAAGAACAGCCAGAAGGACGATCAGTACCTTGCGATCGGCGCGTAGCAGACTGGCGCACCAGGCAACAGCGAGACCGAGTGCGATGAGCCGCAATCCATACGACGTCATCACGCTCCGCAGCATGTTTCTGACGATAGCGGGTAGCTCGCTCGCGGGCTGATCAAGAGTCGTCAGATAGCCTTTCAACAAGACGGAGCTCGGCAGCAACGGCAGGCCACGCGAGGCCATGAGAACGGCATAGCCCGATAGAGTGACGACAATGACTAGCGCTGCGCCGGCCGCGAAGCGGCGCTGGTCCAGCAGCGTGAACGCCGCGATTGCGGCACCGGCGAATGCGATCCCTTCGAAGCGGATGAGCGGAAGCAGCACCAGGGCGAGGAAATGGAGTGATGTTGGTGCGAACCCGCGCGCAGCCGCCACGAGACCAGCAAAGGTCACGATTGAGGCCCAGACGTGAATACTGTGCTCCATGCCGGTCATGGGCAGCGCGACGGCGCTGACACTGAAGATGAGGAGCAGCGCGATCACGCAAGCGAACGGAAGCTCGCCCACACCATCGAACAGGCCATTCGCCTCCAAGAGGCGTGTGATAGCCAAGATCGCCGCACCTGCGGCTGCAGCGTTGATCAACAACGGACCAAATGCACCGAGATGAAGCGCTTCGGTCAGAGCCAGACAATATGGCCAGATGATCGATGAGCTAGGCGATGAATATTCCCCGGCGTTGATCCCATATCCGCCGGACAGGATCTGGTCGGCGACCGCAAGGTGGATATACGCATCGTCGAGCGTGAAGAAGAGCCTGAAGTCGCACAGCGCCAGGACTGCGATGATCTCCATCGCAAGCAATCCCAGCCAAACGAGTATGGCTGCAGTTGAGGGTTGAATCCAGGTATCGGCACCCAATTGTCCCGACGACGCCCTGCCTGTCTTGTCGGGGCAATCGCATTGATCGACGACAGCCATCACACTCCCCTGTCAGTCGCTCGATCACGATTGACGCCTTGCCGGGGTCCATTCCCACATCCTGCGGTTTATCTTAGCCTTCCTAACAGTCGGTGACTGCAAGGCTTGAAATTCAGGTTTCCCTTGGGCAGTCGCAGAGGTAAAGGTTTGGAACTAGGGAACGCTGCTCCGCTAGGCCGCTTGGGTCATTTGCGATGATGGGGCGCGTTTCCGCGATGTACACGACAAACGGAGCTGACGGCGGTTCCTTGAGAGGCGTCGGGCAAAACACCCGGTCAAGCCCAACGCGCAAAAATATTCCACTTTCCCGAATTTCGGATTTGTGGCATATGCGCCTCATCCCGGCCCTGCCAAAGGGGCGCTTCGCGATCGTCACGAGATGCGGGCCGGGTGGCGGTGGACGCGGTAGCGCCGGCGCGATCAGCCTGATGACAGGGCGGGCAACCGTGAGTCTTCAGGGGACGCGATACGACCCGGCGCGGTCACAGCGGTTTCGTCGATGCCTGGGGGCGAGCACACGCAAGCTTCCGGATATTCCGGCGGGATCGTCCGCGGACGGAGAAGTCGTGTGGTCCTGACGCCCGGGGTCTGTGCGTCAAGGCTTGCGGTGATGCGGCGGTCCGACCGGGCACTGCATCGATCATTCCCGCAAGGCGACGGGGGCAATAGTGCATCGCTCCCCGGGGAGAGCACGAAGGACACCGTTAAAACCAGCCGCGCAGGGAAGGCCGGGCGACCGGCATCACCTGTGGTCCACCCCGTGTGCATCTTCGTCGCGCACGGACTTGCGGGTGCCGCCGGCGCCCGGCCTTCCCTGCGCCCTTTGGTCTTCATGGGGCGCGACGACAGCAAGCCTCGGGCGAAATGCGCCGCGAGAATGGGAAGCCGTGTCTGCGAGTTACGAAAGCCGATCGAGCGCGATCTATTTGCCCCATACTCGTCATTGCGAGTGCCCCCACTGTCACGCACCTTTCGCCCCGTCACTGGAACCGTCAGCCCGAGCGGCTCGCACGGTCGGGCGAAGGCGACGGTGTGACTTTCACCGGCTCTGGCTGTCTCGGCGCCCGCAGCGGCTCCGGAACCGGGGGGCGCTCCGATGGTTGCGGCGGAACCTGGAGCTCGGCGAAGCAGTAACGCCCAGGAAAATGCCTGATCTCGCGCCGGAACGAATGCGCTGCGAGCCCAATTCAAGCCACATCCTCTCCGGATTTGCGGCTCATTGCCACCCAAGTCTTTGATGACAAAGGGCTGGTTGAGAGTTGCGTCATGCGTAACCGGGAGACCAGGATGGGCAACCGCACCGCAAAATTCGTATCCGCGCTGGTCGGCAGCATCATTGCCGGCGCACCACTGGCTGCCGTGTCGCAGAATGCGCCGGCGCCATCGAGCACAGCCAACGCGGCCGCCGACTGCCTCGCCTCGCCGAAGGGTGCCGCGCCGCAGGGGCAACACTGGTACTATCGTCTCGACCGCACCACCAAGCGGCAATGCTGGTATCTGCGCGCCGCAGGCGGCAAATCCTCCCAGACCGCGCAGGCGACGACCGACGCACCCGAGGCGGATTCAGCCGCGCCGCAAACGATGCAGAACGCGCGCGCCGAATACATCGCTCCGCAGACGAGTGCCGCACCTGGCATGCCCAACACGAGCGCGCCCGCGCCCGCCGCAACCAATGCGCAGCCGGTCGCCCAGCAACCACCAAGCGGCGCGCCCGAGACCAACGCGCAGCAGCCGGCCGTGACCGCGCGCTGGCCCGAGACCTCCCCGGCCTCCGCCGCGCCCGCCCCGCGGCCAGCTCCCGTTGCGGCCACCGCACCACCAAGCGCGAAGCCGACAAAGCCTCCCGCGCCGATGGCGCTGGCCGGGCCAGACGGCACCGCCGACAAGCCGGCCGGCTCGGTGCAGATGCTGCTGCTCGTGATCGGCGGCGCGCTGGCGCTCGCCGGCATCCTCGCCAGCATCATCTACCGCTTCGCCGGCGGACGCGTACGCGTCCAGGCCGCCGTCGACCGCCGCGGGCATTGGGACGATTGGGCGCCGCAGGACCAGGACGGAAGCCGCGCACCCTGGCTCGGTGCGGAGCCCGCCGTCACGCCGCGCGCAAAGCAGGGCCCCGTCGACTTCGATGAAGTTCGGCCGCCGCAGACCGCGCAAATCGCAGCCTTCACCAGGGAGATCGGCAGGATCGCGGCGCAATCCGCGTCCATTCGCAACAAGGCCGCCGAACTCGACAAGGCCGACATCTTCAACGGAAAGTTCGAGATCGAGGCATCGCCCCCGCGGCTCGCAGCCAAGGACATCGGCGACGAAAAGGCCGTCGATCACCATGAAGATGCGCCGGTAGACGCGCAGGCCGGAGAGGCCGTCGACGTCGACGTGATCACCGCGATGCTGGAACGGCTGGCGAAGCAAGGGCCGCGGCTGCCGCAGCCTAGCCCTGCAGCTGCCCTTGCAAACCTCGCACGAAGCCAACGAGGCCAATCCGCCGCTCGCGCTTGAGGCGCTCGGCTTTCAGGATCGACTGCACCTCGGCAAAGGCCTCGTCGACGTCGTGGTTGATCACGATGTAGTCGTACTCGGCCCAGTGACTCATCTCGTGGCTGGCGCGGCTCATGCGCTTGCGGATCACCTCGTCGGAATCCTGCGCGCGCGAGTGCAGACGCTTTTCGAGATCCGCCGCCGAGGGCGGCAGGATGAAGACGCTGACGACGTCGGCGCGGGCTTTTTCGCGCAGCTGCTGCGTGCCCTGCCAGTCGATGTCGAACAGCACGTCCTGCCCGGACGATAGCGCGGCTTCGACGGGGCCACGCGGCGTGCCGTAGCTGTTCTCGAACACGGTGGCCCATTCCAACAGCTCGTCACCTTTCACCATCGCCTCGAAGCGGGGCTTGTCGACGAACAGATAATCCTTGCCGTTGACCTCGCCCGGCCGCATCGGGCGCGTGGTCGCGGACACCGACATTTTCAGGCCGGACATCCGGTCGATCAAAAGACGCGACAGCGTCGTCTTGCCCGCGCCCGAGGGCGAGGACAGCACGAACATCAATCCGCGCCGCTCGACACCGTCAGTTCCGTGACCGCCGCTCGTCATCGATCACTCCAGATTCTGGACCTGCTCGCGGAACTGCTCGACCACGTTCTTCATGGCGAGGCCCGTATTGGTCAGCTCGATGTCGTTCGACTTCGAGCAGCAGGTGTTGACCTCGCGGTGAAACTCCTGCGCCAGGAAGTCGAGCTTGCGGCCGATCGGGCCGCCCTTGCCGATCAGCTCGCGCGCCTGCGCGATGTGGGAAGCAATGCGGTCGAGCTCCTCGCGGATGTCGGCCCTGGTGGCGATCAGAATCGCCTCCTGCATCAGGCGGTCGGAATCGAAACGGTCAGAGGTGTCGAGCAGGCTCGCGATCTGCTCGGCGAGCCTCGCCTTGATCGCCTCCGGCTTGCGCCCCGGTGCGACTTCGGCTTTCTTCGCGAGTTGCTCGACCTCGTCGACCCGCTGGGTCAGGATCTGCCCGAGCGAAGTGCCCTCGCGCTTGCGCATCTCGACGAGATCGGCGAGCGCCTTGTCGAAGGCTTCGGCTGCGGCAGCGCGCGCGGCCTTGTCCTCCTCCTCGTCGCCCTCGGGCTCGGCAACCTCGACGACGCCCTTGATGGCGAGCAGGCCGTCGATGCTCGGGGCCACCGCATCGACCTTGCCGGCGATGACGGCGGCGGCCTTGAGCACGGCGTTGAGCACGTCCTCGTTGACGCGAACGGTGGCCGCAGCGTTGGCGCGCTTGACGGTGAGATTGGCATAGACGGTGCCGCGCGACAGCAGCTCGCCGGCGCGTTTCTTGGCGTGGGCCTCGAGCTCGTCAAACCCCTGCGGCAGCCGCACCCTGAGGTCAAAGCCCTTGGCGTTGACCGACTTCAATTCCCATTCGAACGTATACGGCCCGCTTGCGCCGTGGCATCTCGCAAAGCCGGTCATGGACGACAGCGCCATCAGGTCAAATTCTCCAGAAACACGGGATTCGCGAGGCATCAAGCCACGCGAATCTTAAGACTATTTTGCAGGAAAGTGGAATCCGCAAAGCCGGCGAGCAGGTCTGCAACGCGCCTAGCGCTGGACCACCGGCGGCGAGGGTTGCACCGCGCCCTGCCGCGCCGGTGCTGGAGCTGCGGGGCGCGCCGCCGGCGGCTTTTTCTGCTGGTTGGGCCGGGCCGGCGTGGTCGCCGTCGGCGTATCGGCGGCTCCGGGCGCGACGGCAGCGGGCGGTGGCGCATCCTCGGCCGGCTCCACCGTGTCGTTCTGGATCTGCTTTTCCATGGCGCGGAGCTTGGCGACGTTCTTCTGATGCGCGTCGTAAGTCTCGGTGAAGGCGTGCCCGCCGGTGCCGTCGGCGACGAAATAGAGGTCGCGGGTGCGGGCCGGGTTGGCGGCGGCCTCCAGCGAGGCGCGGCCGGGATTGGAGATCGGGCCCGGCGGCAGGCCCTCGATCACATAGGTGTTGTAGGGCGATGGCTGCGTGATCTCGCTGCGCTTGATCGGCCGGCCCAGCGTGCCCTTGCCGCCGACGAGGCCGTAGATGATGGTCGGATCGGACTGCAGCTTGATCCGCTGCTTCAGGCGGTTGACGAACACCGCGGCGACGCGGCTGCGCTCGTCGGGCTTGCCGGTTTCTTTCTCGACAATGGAAGCCAGCGTCACCAGCTGCTCCGGCGACTTGACCGGAATGTCCTGATTGCGGCGTTCCCAGATCTCGGCGAGCACGCGCTTGTGCGCCTGCTGCATGCGCTGGACCACCTGCTCGCGCGGGGTGCCGCGCGGGAATTTGTAGGTCTCGGGCAGCAACGTGCCCTCGCGCGGCAGCTCGCGCACGCTGCCGGTGAAGATGTCGTTGTCGGACAGGCGCGCCACGATCTGCTCGGAGGTGAGCCCTTCCGGAATCGTGACGGCGTGCTGCACCACCTTGCCCTCGACGATGGTGGCGATGACGTCGCGGAGCGAGGCGTTCTTCTGGAACGAATATTCACCCGGCTTGAGGTCCGAGCTCGCCTTCAACGCGGCAACGCTGGCGATGAACACCCACGGGTTGATGTCGGTCACGCCTTCCCGGTTCAGCGTCTCGGCGATGTCGCGCTTGCCCGCGCGCTGGGGAATGTTGACGATCTTGTCATCCTTGAGCGGCCCGGGCGCCTCGAGCACCTGCCGGCCGTAATAATAGACGCCGCCGGCGCCGAGCATGGCGATCAGCAGGAGGGTGATGATGGCGTTGCCGACGATCACGAAGGGATTGCGCGCACGGTCCGATCGCTTCGGCGGCGGCGGGACCTGCTCGGGCTCGAGCGCTGCCCGCGGACTCCGGGGCGAAATGGGCGGCCTTTCACTCATCGAAACAACCTGAATCCTGCCGGTTCAATCGCGGCCCGACAATCGCTTGCCCTGCCAAATGCACGCGCCCACTTCCATGACTATCGCCGAATACGGCAAAACGGTGGATTCGTCTCAAACTTAAACTAACTGGCGAGGCGCCGCACGATCACCGACGCATTGGTACCGCCAAAACCAAACGAGTTCGACAAGGCGACGTTGACCTCTCGCTTCTTCGCCGTATGCGGCACGAGATCGATCGCAGTCTCCACCGACGGATTGTCGAGGTTGATCGTCGGCGGCACGACATTATCGCGAATCGCGAGAATGGCGAAAATCGCCTCGATCGCACCCGCCGCACCCAGGAGATGGCCCGTCGACGATTTGGTCGAGGACATCGCAACCTTGGAGGCAGCATTGCCGAGCAGACGCTCGACGGCACCGAGCTCGATCTCGTCGCCGAGCGGCGTCGAGGTGCCGTGCGCGTTGATGTAGTCGAGATCGGAGGCGGTGAGGCCAGCGCGCTTGAGCGCGGCCGACATACTGCGGAAGCCGCCATCGCCATCGGGCGACGGCGAGGTAATGTGATAGGCATCACCCGAAAGACCGTAACCGATCACCTCGGCGTAGATCCTGGCGCCACGGCGCCGGGCGTGCTCGAGCTCTTCCAGCACGAGGACGCCGGCGCCCTCGCCCATCACGAAACCGTCGCGGTCCTTGTCGTAGGGACGCGAGGCCTTTTCGGGTGTCTCGTTGAAACCGGTCGACAGCGCGCGCGCGGCGTTGAAGCCGGCAATGCCGATGCGGCTGATCGGCGATTCGGCGCCGCCGGCGACCATCACGTCGGCGTCGCCCAGCGCGATCAGGCGGGCGGCATCGCCGACGGCGTGCGCACCGGTCGAGCAGGCCGTGACCACCGAATGGTTCGGCCCCTTCAGCCCGTGCGCGATCGAGACGTAGCCGGAAGCCAGGTTGATCAGGCGGCCCGGAATGAAGAACGGCGACACCCGGCGCGGTCCGCGCTCCTTGAGCAGGATCGCGGTCTCGGCAATGCCGTTGAGGCCGCCGATGCCCGATCCGATCATGGTGCCGGTCGCGCATTTGTCCTCTTCGGTCTCGGGATGCCAGTTGGCATCGTCGAGCGCCTGGCCGGCGGCGGCCATGCCGAAGATGATGAAGTCGTCGACCTTGCGCTGGTCCTTCGGCTCCATCCACTTGTCGGGATTGAAGGTATCGTTGCTGCCGTCGCCGCGCACGACCGTGCAGGCGTATTTGGTCTGAAGATCGGAGACATCGAAGCTCTCGATCCTGCGCGCACCACTCTCGCCGTTGAGGATGCGCTTCCAGGTTGGCTCGACGCCGCAGCCGAGTGGCGACACCATGCCGAGACCAGTGACGACAACCCGCCTCATATCCGAAAACTCCGCATCGAAAGATTCACGGCCAATAACAAGAAACCGGCTGACCGCTGGGAAGCGGCCCGTCCGGTTTCAATGTTGTCCCCGCGAAAATGAAGAGCCTTAGCTCTTCGCGTTCTTCTCGAGAAACTTCGTGGCGTCGCCGACGGTGAGAATCGTTTCCGCAGCGTCGTCCGGAATCTCGCAACCGAATTCTTCTTCGAACGCCATCACCAGCTCGACGGTGTCCAGACTGTCGGCGCCGAGGTCGTCGATGAAGCTCGCGGCGTCGACAACCTTCTCGGGTTCAACACCAAGGTGTTCGACCACGATCTTCTTAACCCGTTCGCCAATGTCACTCATTGCATAACCTCGTGTTGTTCCCTGTAGACCCGACCCCCCGGGACGATACGAGCCGTCGTGGTCGTGTTACTTGCCTTCGCTTACGAACTTTGATTTGGCCCCATCCTAACCGATACAGGGCCCGGCGAACGACGGCCAAGGCTCCGCATCGCCAATATACAGGGTTTCAAAAACCTGCAATGGCGTTCTTTGCCCATCCGTTGAGCGTCCGGTTATCATACTTCAACTGCCTTGACTATAAGCCTCATTTCCCTCCGGAAACGGCCGTTTGCCGCATCCGCACAGCCCATGTGGGCAGTGCGGAACGAGCGCTTCAGATCATGGCCATGCCGCCGTTGACGTGAATGGTCTGGCCGGTGACGTAGGCTGCTTCGTTCGAACTCAGGTAGACGGCGGCCGCCGCGATATCCTCGGGCGTCCCCAGGCGGGCGGCCGGAACCTTGGTCAGAATCGTTTCGCGCTGCTTGTCGTTGAGCGCATCGGTCATCGGCGTCTTGATGAAGCCCGGTGCGATGCAGTTGGCGGTGACGCCGCGCTTGGCGTATTCGGCACCAAGCGTCTTGATCATGCCGATCAGGCCCGCTTTCGACGCCGTGTAATTGCCCTGCCCGGGATTGCCGGTGACGCCGACCACCGAGGTGATGGCGATGATGCGGCCGAAGCGCTTGCGCATCATCAGCTTGGTGGCGGCGCGCGCCAGCCGGAAGGTCGCGGTTAGATTGACGTTGATGACCTCCTCCCAATCCTCGTCACGGAGCTGCACGAAGAGATTGTCGCGGGTGATACCGGCATTGGCGATGAGGATGTCGACCTGGCCCATTGCCGCTTCCGCAGCGGGCACCAGCGCCTCGACCTCGTCGGCTTTGGAGAGATTGCAGGGCAGCACATGGGTGCGCTCGCCGAGCTTGCCGGCAAGCTCGTCCAGCACCTCCTTGCGCGTTCCTGATATCGCAACGGTCGCGCCCTGCGCGTGCAGCGCCTGCGCGATCGCGCCGCCGATACCGCCGGTCGCGCCGGTGACGAGCGCCTTTTTGCCAGTCAGATCGAACATCGAAAACTCCTCCAAAGCACGATCCGGAAAAGTGCGCAGCGGTTTTCCGAAGATCGTGCGTAAACTGAAAAACTCAAGCGCGACGAGAAATCGCGCTTTAGCCCTGCTTGGCAGCGGCCAATGCATCCTTGGCGGCGGCAATGTCGTTCGGGCCACCGACCGAAACGCCGACGGCGCCGTCCGCGATGCGCTTGACGAGACCGGATAGCACCTTGCCGGCGCCGATCTCGAAGAACCGGGTGACGCCCTGCCCCGCCATATAGGCAACCGACTCGCGCCAGCGCACGGTGCCGGTGACCTGCTCGACCAGGCGGCGACGGATCTCGTCGGGATCGGTGATGGCGCTCGCCAGCACGTTCGACACCAGCGGCGAAGCCGGGGCCTTGATCGTGACCTTCGACAGCGCTTCGGCCATGGCGTCGGCAGCGGGCTGCATCAGCTTGCAATGGAACGGGGCGGACACCGGCAGCAGCATCGCGCGCTTGGCGCCCTTGGTCTTGGCGATCTCGACGGCGCGATCGACCGCGGCCTTGTCGCCCGAGACGACAACCTGCCCGCCGCCATTGTCGTTGGCGGCCTGGCAGACCTGCCCCTGCGCCGCCTCCTTGGCGACCTCCATGGCGGCCTCGTAGTCGAGACCGAGCAGTGCGGCCATCGCGCCCGCGCCGACCGGAACGGCCTTTTGCATTGCGAGACCGCGGGTGCGAAGCAGGCGGGCGGTATCCGAGACCGTCAGACTGCCGGCCGCCGCCAGCGCCGAATATTCACCGAGCGAGTGGCCGGCGACGAAGGCCGCATCTCGTCCCACGGAAAATCCAGCCTCAGCCTCCAGCACGCGCAGGGTGGCGACGGACACCGCCATCAGCGCCGGCTGGGCGTTTTCGGTGAGCTGGAGGGTTTCGGCCGGACCATCCCAGATGATCGCCGTCAGCTTCTCCCCGAGCGCGGCATCGACCTCGTCGAACACGGCGCGCGCCACCGGAAAGGCATCGGCCAGGGCCTTGCCCATGCCGACCGCCTGGGAACCCTGCCCAGGAAATGTGAATGCAGCCGTCATCGGCGCTCCCTGCTTGTCGGACACGATCCCCGCGAGAACCGGCAGCCGATTACGCACGGCGTTAGGCCATGGTTCCGGATCGTGCTCCAAAGGGGGCCGTAGACACTGTCCGGGGCCGGACTGTCAAGCCGAGATGGGAACTTCGAGCAGCACTCAACTGGGGATGCGCCCCCTCAAAACCCACCGGCGGTCTGGTTGGCGTCGACCTCCGCTCCGGCCTGCGCACGGCGCGCGCTGCTCGCCAACTGCCCCGGCCGATCCTCCCTGTCAGGCTTTGCCGTCGCCAGCCGCAACACCGCCGCGTAGTTTGGCTGCACCTCCATGCGGCCGGCATGCCGGCTCTCACTCAGCAGGCGATGGACCTTCGGCAGATTGTAACAGGGCACGTAGAACAGCAGATGATGCTCGAGGTGATAATTGACGTAGTACGGCGCGATGAACAAGCGCTCGAGAACATTGGCATGCGTGGTGCGGGTGTTGCACAGGGGATCGCTGCTGTCGGGGACGACGGCATGCTCTGCAATGTTGCGGATGCGGGTGATGACCATCATCCAGGTCAGGAGCGGCACCAGCCAGAGCAGCGGATAGGCCCACCATATGCCGGCCGCCGCGAGCGCGGCGAACATCGCGGCGTTGAGCAGGCATTGCGGACCTAGCTTGTCCCAGAAATGCGCCAGACGCTGCCGCCACGGCCAGTCCTTCGGACCGAGCCCATTGAGCAGCTGCGCCTTGCGCTGCTGGTAGCCGGTCTGCCCGGTGATATCGCGAATGAACTTGCGGCGATAGCTCAGCTTCGTAATCGGAAACGGTGCCGACAGCACGAGATCGGGATCATCCTCCTGCTGCGTGCGCGCATGGTGCTGCAGGTGGTAACGCCGGTAGCTGCGCGTCTCCGCAAACAGCGGATAGGCACAGAGCCACTGGCTCAGGGCCAGATTGGTTTTCTCGTCGGCGGACAGGCAGCCATGTGCGCCATCATGCATCAGGATCGCAAGGCCCAGTTGGCGCGAGCCGATGATTGCAACGGCAAGGACATAGGTGACCGGATTGGGCCACCACGCGACCAGGGCGATCGCGCCAATGATCAGCGCCCAGGCGTGCACGATCAGAGCAACACCTTTCCAGGTCACACGCTCTCGCACGTCGGCAAGCTGGTCGTCGGTCAGGAAATCGCGGGCACGCATGCGAAGAGCGGTCATGGCCTAGCCTTCCTCGTTCGAATTGCTTGATGCCTCGCGGCCCTCGACAAGACGCAGGCGCGCTGCGTCATCAGATTTCGCTTGCTCGCCCAGCACGCGCAGCATCTCGGCACAGAGCGCCTCGGGCGAACGGCCCATGGCGTAGCCTTCGAGAATGACGCCGATAGCGACGGCCCAGAACCGCCGCGAGCTTTCGTCGGGCGCGCGCAGGGAGCGCCAGCCGTGCCGCGCCACCTGGCTCGCATAGGCGCGCGCGCCTTCGCCGTGCAGGCGCTCGATCGTGCGCTCGACGAGCGGTGCAAGATCCTGGCGGCGCCGCGTCAATGTCAGCGCCTCGGCGAAGAAAGCCACCGAATCGCTCGCCGTCACGGTCTCCGCCAGCGCATGCGTGTATTCCCGTGGCGTGCGCGCCTTCAGCGCCGCCTGCTCGGTCGCACGCGCCAGATACAAGAGGTCGCGGCAGGCGCATTCGACGAACAGCGCCTCCTTGGTGCGGAAGTAGTAGGTGATCTGGCTTGGGAAGGCGTCCGCGGCGGCCGCGATGTCGGTGATCGCCGTGCCCGACAGCCCGCGCTCCCGGAACAGCGGACTTGCTGCATCCAGCAGCAGTGAGCGCATCTTGCGGCCGGCCGACCGTGTGGCCCGCGCAGCGTGCTTCGGATCACCCGCCGACGCCTCAAGCGGAGCCTGGACCGATTCACCCGCCATCAGCACCTCCCGATCCATTATTTGTATGACATACAAACAAATAGGTCAAGCTGGTACGGGAGGGTGGTTTGGACGCGCCTGTCAGCACCGTCTGGCCGAAAACGAGGCGCTCCAACCTTGCCAAGTCAGCCAAAATCCGTATAAGGCGCGCATCCGCAGACCCCGGCCGGGAGCTGAACGGACGGTCTCAGCAAGTCATTCGTGATTTTGGTGTGGCAGGGCCAGTCGGCCCGTCGTCCCGTGTTTCCGCCTTCTGAGCTTAATCCCAGAGTCCTTTCCGAAGGCCTCTTAAGGGCTTGACGCCGGGCGATGCGCCAACATGAGGAAAGGACCACCATGGCTCTTTATGAGCATGTCTTTCTCGCGCGTCAGGACGCGAGCACGCAGCAGGTCGAAGAGCTGACTGCGCAGATGACCGGTATCGTCGAGGGTCTCGGCGGCAAGGTCACCAAGACCGAGAATTGGGGCGTACGCTCCCTCACCTACCGCATGAACAAGAACCGCAAGGCGCACTTCGTGCTGCTCAACATCGACGCGCCGTCCGCGGCGATCGCCGAGATCGAGCGCCAGGAGCGCATCAGCGAAGACGTGATCCGCTATCTCAGCGTCCGCGTCGAGGAACTCGAGGAGGGCCCGTCCGCGATGATGCGCAAGGCCGACCGTGACCGCGAGCGTGACGATCGTGGCGGCGGCTTCCGCGGCGAGCGTGAAGGCGGCTTCCGCGGTGACCGCGAGGGTGGTTTCCGTGGTGGCGATCGTGAAGGCGGTGGCTTCCGTGGCGACCGCGGCCCGCGCCGTCCACGCGAAGAAGCTGAAACCACCACGACGGATGGGGAGTAAGAACAATGGCTGAAGCTGGTGCACGCCGCCCGTTTTTCCGTCGTCGCAAGAGCTGCCCGTTCACGGGCGCCAATGCTCCCAAGATCGACTACAAGGACTCCAAGCTCTTGATGCGTTACGTCTCCGAGCGCGGCAAGATCGTGCCGAGCCGCATCACCGCGGTGTCTGCGAAGAAGCAGCGTGAGCTCGCCCGCGCCATCAAGCGCGCGCGGTTCCTGGGCCTGTTGCCCTACGTCATTCGCTGATACGACCAATTCGACCGGCGGCGCCAAGCCGCCGGTCGCGACTTTTCTGAACTCATAAGGCTTCCGGATCGTCCGGTCGCCGATGGTTGGGGCGAGATGCCTCTAACCGCTCGTTTGAGCGACAAGAATTTTCCTCAATAAAATCAACGCACATGTTGCCACCGGTTCACGCTCCGTACCGGGTTTTTCGGACCGTTTCTGCTACGAAACTGCTACAGCTGGCCTCCGGCTCTGCCAGCACTGCCCATCCCCTCCGACGCCTGACCGTGAAGAGAAGCCTCGGCCCTACAGCGCTCCCGCTGCGCCTCCTGCAACTCATTCCGGCACAGCGTCGGGTCGCCACCAACTAAAAGGGGCTCCGCCATGGAGCCCCTTTGCGCATTTGACAAGCTCAGGCGACTGCCAGCCTCAGGCGATGCCGGTTGCCTCGCGAAGCGATTTCAAAGCGAGCCCATCGATAAACACCTTGCAATCATCCCAGGCGCCAGCGCGTCCACCGTCGGGCCAGTCATCATCATTCCAGCAAACCAGGCGCGCCGATTTGTCGCCGGTGAGGTTGCGCAACGCTCGCGTGATGCCCTTGCCATAGCTGGAAGAGAACTCGGTCCAGCCTCCGGCGGCGGCATCGCTTATGCCGAAGATCCGGCGCATCTCACCCCAACTAATCTCACCGCCGTTGACAGCGATCTGCTTCAGAAACTGAACGCTCTTTGCGTCGATCCTGGAGAGAAGATCCTGAGTCTGAACCACGGTGATGGGCGTGCTACGGGGAACACCCTCGACGGCGCGTGCGCCACCAAGGAGCTTTGCAAGAACGGCTTCGTTAAGCTGCATATTGACGAACGAGAGCCCGTCGATCTTAATTTCAATCTGCATGGCGACTCCAAGCGCTTTGTGGAACTGGCGGGCGGTGTCTTTGAGCAAAAAGGGTCACCGCCGTCAGGACTGCCAACTGAAGCAGGTAAAGCCATAAGATGCACACTTAACAGTTTTAAGCAAGAAAAACGACCGATGTAGCTGACCTGACCTGACTGAGGTGCCATAATACCATAGGCAACCAGGTGCGAGCCATTCTTGACGCATTGGATCGCCGAGCCCGGATGGTGATTTGGTCGGGGAATGCCCAGATGGAAGCCGGGTGGTTCGGTCGCGTGGGGCTTGGGCACTCCTATTTCCCGACTCGCCTTAACCGATCATAATAACTGCGGGGCTGTGGGAAACTTCGAATGAAACGGATGGGGAGGATCGGTCACTGTCTGTCGGTGACTTTTGGTGCGTTACTTGGGACCTTTGCATTCCTGACTTTAGGCGTGATCGTCTCAGCGAAGCCAGTTCGAGAAGCCATACTCTCCGCTCATGGCGTCCTGGTTTCCTCGAAACCGCTGGAGCTTACCGCCGAGCAGAGCGCGATGATTGCCGATCTGCTCCAGAAAGGCGCGCTGATTTCCTCGAATGATTTGCTTACAAATGTCAGCGCGTTCTACTCGACGATGATTCAGGTCCTCATTGCAACGTTCTTTGTCTTCGGCGCCCTAAGCTATTTTGCAGTTCAAGCAAATGCCCGGCGACAGATCGAGGACGTCTCCGACTCCCTAATAACGAAGACCGTGACCACGCATTTCAACTCCGTGCCGTTCGACAAACACATCGGCTCAAAGATTGACCTTTCGGTTCAACTTGAAATGGAATCGATTGAGGATCGATTGGTGGACCTGGAGCAGGCATCGGTCCGAATACGCGAACTGGAAAATCGAGTGCAGGAGCTAATTGAAAAACGGGCTCCTGCAGAGAAAGAAGAGTGATGGCGATACTTAGACGCAACATTGTTGCACCACGACCTCCTGCCGAATACTCGGCCGACATCGCAGCCCGGGATGCACATCGTATTGCCCAAAGTCGCGGCTTGAGAGGAATTCCATTCGATGTCGAGGGGCTCGCAACATCGGTCGGCATACAAGTCGAGTACTTGCCGCTCGCGGATGACATTTCAGGGTTTCTACGGCGCAGGAATGGCGAATGGCTGATCGGTGTTAACTCACTGCATCACCGAAACCGCCAGCGATTCACGTTGGCACATGAGTTGGGTCACTATTTTCTACACCGGGATATCGGAAACTTCGAAGATCGAGCTTTGTTTCGGAGGGAACTGCAATACGATCGCCGTGAAAGCGAGGCGAATGCTTTTGCGTCGAAATTGCTTATGCCGGAAACCGAATTTCGGACGGTGGTCTTAGCTCAGCGCGCAAGTTTGGAAACACTTGCGCGGCACTTTGGAGTGTCTCCAGCAGCCGCAAAGTTCAGAGCAGAAGCGCTCGGCGAAGAGCGAATTGTTGGATGAGCTTGGATCCAATCTATATCCCAAATCTGAAGACCTCTGACTCAGAGCTGAGAGCATTGCGATACCTGAGCCAGGAGGTTCGGGATCGGATTTTACCTGCGTTTGAAATCACCCGCTCAAGGGTGACCAAGAAAGCTCCGCATGGCTCCGTTCATCGGCGAGCTGAACAATTAGTTGAAGCCTCTGGATTGTCTCGTTTCGTCCTTGACGTGACAACCGAGGCGGACCTGATGAATGAGGAAATGGAGGCGTTCTTCGACGAAACGAATGGTTACGCAAAATGGCGCAGCTTCGTAGCTTCGGCATTTTCCAGCAATGTGGTGCCGTGTCTTTTATATGTCGAGGGCGGCGATGAGGCCGAATTCAAGCGTCAGGTAGCAAAGTTCGCTGATGCTCACACCCAAATTGCCTTGAGGACCTCAGCCACCGATCGCGACGATGCCGCTCGCCTCTATCGATGGGCACTCGAAATAGTCGACAGGGATCGGATCATCATTATCGGCAGCCTCTATTTCCTGGAACAAGGTCTGCTTCCCGTATACGCGGATCGCTGTCGACAGTACCTAACAACCGTCATCGGAAACCAACCGTCCCATCTTGTGGCCTTCCCAGGCTCCTCCTTTCCCAAGGCGGTTGGCTCCGGAGAATATGGCGAAGACGATGGTGGTGAGTTCGAGGCGTTGGAGATTCCACTATTCCAGCAGCTGAAGTCCACCTATCGGAATATGCCACTCGTTTACTCGGACTATGCGGCTGTGCATCCAATCCGGTACCCCACCCGTGGCGGCACCTGGGTGCCGCGGATCGACGTCTTCGATGGCCAACGGTTTGCCTTTAGCCGATTGAGATCTGATGACGGCGGATATGCAGCGGCAGCGAGGAACATCGTTGGTTCGTATGGGAAGGCTTTACCCGACTGCTGGGGCAGCGAACAGATCAGAATGGCCGCGACGGGCGTGCTGCCGGGACGAAGCCCCTCCTATTGGATATCCGCCCGGATCAACATGTGGATCACGCAACGCGCATTCGACCTCAGCCTGGAGTAGCGCCCGCGCTCGGACTGACCGCTATCGAGATGAACGGAAGGCTCAGCCGACGCGCGCTTATTGAATTGCCGCCGCGCCCGCGAAAGCAGCTCGGTCATATCAAACTGGAATGGAATGCCCCCGCTCCTCATCGAGCGCAGGATACACTGATTCCGCGATCGCCATCCGCGGCGGCCTGCTTGCCCGCTGTCAGACCGTTTGCATGCCGCCAGCCCTGACGAAGCCGTCCACAACTACAACGCGCTTCTCCATCTTGTCGAGCGTCGATTATCACTATAGGCAGTGATGAACCACAGGGCTACGCGAGTCTATTGATGCACCCAGGAACGGCCGTCCGGCAGGATTGCATTGAAAAGCATGGATTGAGCGTAACCGATGCCGCTCGAATCCTGGGAGTCGATCGACAGACCCTCAGCAACTTGCTGAACTCCCGATCCGGCATCTCACCCGAGATGGCCGTCCGGTTAGAAAAGGCGTTTGGCACACCAGCCCGCGAATGGCTGATCCGGCAGCTTGATTACGAGCTGACCGAGGTGATGCGTCGGGCCAACAAGATCAAGGTCCAGCCTTTTCGCGCGTCGATGCATCGTGTCAACGAAGCGTCGCGGGGGGAAGTATGAACGCCGTCGAGATTGAGGAGGCAATATCCGCCCTCGCTGAGCAGCCGTTCGACGCAAAGGAGTTCCCTTTCGCGTTCCTTCAAGCCTTCGGCAACAAGGACACCACTCTCAAGCGCCTGCGGAAGGGCGAATCGAACAAATCCGACCTCGGAGGTGTCCTTCAGACCAACAACATTCACGTCGCTGTTGCTACGTCCGGCGAAGTCACCAAAACTCTCGCCGCGCTGAAGGCAAGCCCGGCGACAGCTAAGGCTAAGGCCAAGTTCATTTTGGCCACGGACGGAGACTCTTTCGAGGCGGAGGACCTGAACAGCGGCGAAACGCTTGCCTGCGCCTACCCCGACTTTCCCGACCATTTTGGTTTCTTCCTACCACTGGCCGGTATCACGACCGTCGAACAGGTTCGTGAAAGCTCCTTCGATATTCGCGCGACCAGTCGCCTGAATCGGCTTTACATTGAACTCCTGAAGGATAATCCCGATTGGGGAACGGCGGCGCGCGGCCACGACATGAACCACTTCATGGCGCGGCTGATCTTTTGCTTCTTTGCCGAAGACACAGACATTTTCCGCAAGGTCGATCTGTTCACCGACACGGTTGAGCAGATGAGCAAGAAGGATTCGTCTAACACCCATGAGGTGATCGGAACAATCTTCCGCGCCATGAATACCAAGGCCGAGGATCGCGCCGGCGCGAAGCTGTCCCGCTGGGCGGATGCCTTTCCCTATGTGAACGGCGGCCTCTTTTCGGGCAGCACGGACGTGCCGCGCTTCAGCAAGATCGCGCGTTCCTACCTAATCCACATCGGCAGGCTCGACTGGAAAAAGATCAATCCCGATATTTTCGGATCAATGATTCAGGCTGTAGCCGACGAGGAAGAGCGTGGCGCGCTGGGCATGCACTACACCAGCGTGCCCAACATCCTGAAAGTGCTGAATCCGTTGTTCCTTGATGACTTGGGGGGGCGGCTTGAGGAAGCAGGTGATAGTCCCCGCATGCTGCTGAACCTGCGCAAGAGAATATCGAAGATCAGGGTGTTCGATCCGGCCTGCGGCTCAGGCAACTTCCTAGTTATTGCCTACAAGGCGATGCGCGCCATAGAGGCCGAGATCAACCAGCGGCGCGGAGAGCCGGATTACCGTACCGAAATCCCGCTTACCAATTTTCGGGGCATCGAACTGCGCGATTTCCCCGCCGAGATCGCGCGTCTGGCTCTCATCATTGCGGAGTTCCAATGCGATGTGCTCTATCGCGGCCAGAAGGAAGCCTTGGCGGAGTTCCTCCCCCTCGACGCTCAGAACTGGATTACATGTGGCAATGCCTTGCGCCTCGATTGGCTCAGCGTCTGCCCTCCGACAGGTACCGGCGTAAAATTTCAGGCTGATGACCTGTTTCATTCACCACTCGATCAGGCGCAAGTCGATTTCGAAAATGAAGGCGGCGAGACCTACATCTGTGGTAACCCGCAGTTTAAGGGAGCCCGAAAGCAAACTAGAGCGCAGAAGGAGGATATGTCCTTTGTTTTCGGCGGAGGCAACGACTTCAAAGATTGTGACTACGTGACGGCTTGGTATCTGAAGGCGGCTCAATTCACCAAACGATGCCCTGCAATCTTCGCTTTTGTTTCCACCAGCTCCATCAGCGAAGGGGAGCAGGTCGCTCACCTCTGGTCTCGGCTATACGGTGATGGTTGTCACATCATTTTTGCCCACCAAGGATTCAAGTGGAGAAACAACGCATCCAACAATGCTGTTGTGCAATGTGTAATCATAGGCGTCGGAAGGTCCAAACCTTCACGTTGCGTTTTGTACGAAGGCGACACAAAGAGAGAGGTTGAATCCATTTCGCCGTACCTCATTGCCGGCGCAGAAATATATGTGCAGGCAAGAGATGGGGTCCTTTCGTCAGAACTGGATTCTATGGTTTCCGGTAGCATGGCTCGCGATGGCGGCCATCTAATCTTGACGTATGATGAAGCAAAAGACCTAATCGCTCAGCATCCCGCGGCAGCCCCGCTATTGCGAGGTCTGGTGGGCTCTCGGGAGTTGGTACACTACAGAAATAGAACGTGTCTTTGGATCGATGATGCGCTCTTGCCGATTGCGACGACGATCCCCGCGGTTGTTAGTAGGATCGAGAGCGTGCGATCCTTCAGAAAAGCCTCTTCCGCCAAGACCACCAATGGATATGCCGCGATCCCTCACAAATTTGCGCAGCGCGCGCACAAGAATGCTTTATCAATTGCAGTAGCGAAGACATCATCAGAAAACCGGGAGTATGTTCCGGCTGATGTCTTTGACGATAGCACAATCATCTCAGATCTAGCGTTCGCAACATACGCACCCTCGATGTGGGAACTTGCAGTCATCCTATCCAAGATGCACCTTGTGTGGATTGCCACTGTATGCGGTAAATTAGAAAGTAGGCTCCGGTACTCATCCACTCTTGGATGGAATACTTTCCCAATTCCTAAGCTCACCGAAAAGAATAAGGCCGATCTGACCAACTGCGCCGAAGGCATTCTCCTTGCGCGTGAGGCACTGTTCCCGTCAACCATCGCAGAGCTTTACGAAGCTGGAAGCATGCCCGCCGATCTTCGCGAAGCGCATGAACGCAATGACGAAGTGCTGGAACGTATTTATGTTGGGCGCCGCTTCCGCAACGATACCGAGAGATTGGAAAAGCTGTTTGAGCTGTACACGAAGATAATCGGCAGCCAAGGGATAACGAAAAGCAAGGTGGGAGCGAACGTGTGAGCGGGCAAGGTCACCTCCCTCCACCTACGAAAATGCTGCGTGCGATCTGCTCGCGCATCTCTGAATTTTCTGCCTCTAATATTCAGTCTGGCCCTCCGGGTTCTGGACCCATGACTGCTCAGAACGTATATTGAACGCGGACCAGGCGGGGGACAGGAATGGATGGGTTCGAATGGGACCCCGAGAAGAACGCTTCAAACCTCCAAAAGCATGGTTTGTCGTTCAAGGAGGCCGCTTTGATCTTTAGCGGACCCGTTCTGACAGGGCCGGCGGAAAATGCCGAGGAGTACAGGGAGAAGAGCTTCGGTCTACTGAAAGGATCGGTCGTCGTCTGCGTCGTCCATACAGATCGAAACGGAAAGATTCGCATCATTAGCGCCCGCAAGGCAACGCCGAACGAAAGAAAGCACTTCGATGGGTATCTCAAAAAAGCGCTTGGCTGAACTAGCGGCAATGCCGGACGGCGAAATCAACACGTCCGACATTCCGGAAGCGGACGAAGCTTTTTTCAAATCGGCTAAGCTAAAGCTGCCACGAAGCTCGCATCGGGCGCATGTGCCATCGGTCTCTGTGTCCTATGCCCGTACTGGCAGATCGACCAAGGCCAACGCGCTCGGCATGCGGCCGATGCAGGAGCGCGCTTACGAGCGTCGCGGTGAGCAATATCTGCTCATTAAGTCACCTCCTGCCTCAGGCAAGAGCCGCGCTCTCATGTTCATTGCGCTGGATAAGCTCGCCAATCAAGGAATCAAGCAAGCGATCATCGTTGTGCCAGAAAAATCCATCGGTGCGAGTTTCCACGATGAGCCGTTGACCGCGCATGGCTTCTTTGCCGACTGGACGGTGGTGCCGAAGTGGAATCTCTGTGACGCGCCAGGCTCGGATAACGGCGGCAAGGTCAACTCTCTTGGCACGTTCCTGGACAGCAGCGACAAGGTGCTCGTCTGCACCCATGCGACGTTCCGCTTCGCAGTGGATAAATTCGGGGTCGAGAAGTTCGATAATCGGCTTATCGCTGTGGACGAATTTCATCACGTATCGGCAAACCCCGATAACAAGCTCGGCCTGCATCTTGGGCAGTTCATTGCTCGCGATAAGGTGCATATCGTTGCGATGACGGGTTCGTATTTTCGTGGCGATGCGGAAGCGGTGCTATCACCGCACGACGAGGCGAAGTTTGATGCCGTTACCTATACCTACTATGAACAACTCAACGGCTACGAATATCTCAAGCAGCTCGATATTGGATACTTCTTCTATTCCGGCTCTTACACTGACGACATTCTGAAAGTCCTCGACCCGACAGAAAAAACGATCATCCACATTCCGAGCGTTAATTCTCGCGAGAGCACCAAGGATAAAATCAAAGAAGTTGAAAACATCATTGAAGAGCTGGGTGAGTGGCAGGGAGCCGATCCCACGACCGGATTTCAGTTGGTTAAGACAGCCTCAGGCAGCATTCTGAAGATTGCCGATTTGGTCGATGACGATGTGAGCAAGCGCGACCGCGTGTCTGCCGCACTAAAGGACCCTACGCAGAAGAACAACCGCGGCCATGTGGATATCATCATTGCTCTTGGCATGGCAAAGGAAGGCTTCGACTGGATTTGGTGCGAACATGCGCTCACCATTGGCTATCGCGCCAGCCTGACTGAGATCGTGCAGATCATCGGACGCGCGACCCGCGACGCGCCGGGCAAGACCCGCGCTCGCTTTACTAACCTGATAGCCGAGCCGGACGCAGCTGCGGAGATTGTCACGGAGGCGGTCAACGATACACTCAAGGCCATTGCCGCCAGCCTGTTGATGGAGCAAGTGCTTGCGCCGCGTTTCGAATTCAAACCGAAGAATCCCGGTAACACAGCGACTCCCGGTTTCGACTATGGCGAGGGCGGGTACGATCCGAACAAGACCAATGTCGGCTTCAACGAGCAAACTGGCCAATTCCAGATCGAAATTAAGGGTCTCGTCGAACCCAAGAGCAAGGAAGGTGAGCGTATCTGCCGCGAGGATTTGAACGAAGTCATCGCCGCTTTCGTGCAAGATAAATCCGCCATCGAACGCGGCTTGTTCGATGAGGAACTTGTGCCCGAAGAACTTACCGTCATTCGCATGGGCAAGATCATCAAAGACAGGTACCCCGAACTGGATGAAGCGGATCAGGAGGCAGTGCGTCAGCACGCGGTCGCCGCCCTGAACCTGACGCAACAGGCCAAGCAAATCGTCCTCGGCGGCGCGAGCGGCGACAATCAGTCGAGGGCCAACACGGCTTTGATTGACGGCGTACGGAAGTTTGCGATGGACGTCCGCGAATTAGACATCGACCTAATTGACCGGATCAATCCGTTCGGTGAGGCCTATGCCATTCTCGCCAAGACCATGAGCGAGGAAAGCTTGAAGCAGGTCGCGGCGGCCATTTCCGCTAAGCGCGTCAGCTTTACGGTTGAGGAAGCTCGCGAGCTTGCGAAACGAGCTCTAAAGTTCAAACAGGAAAGGGGGCGCCTGCCTTCGGTCACCTCGTCCGATGCATGGGAAAAGCGCATGGCCGAGGGGGTGGCTTTCTTAGCCCGCATGAAAGCGGAGGCTGTCCGTGGCGAATAAATTCACCGACGAGGACGACGTGCTCCTCGAGGAGCTTGGTGTCGAGGTCCACGCAAAGAAGGAAACGGGCCGGACGGCCCGCGAAGAGCGCGTGGTCGTCGGGTTCGAGGAAATCCAACGTTTCGTCGATCAGCACGGCCATGCGCCGCAGCACGGGGAAGGCCGCGATATCTTTGAGCGGCTATACGCTGTGCGTCTGGATCGCCTCCGTGGACTCGCCGATTGTCGCGTGCTGCTTGAGCCGCTCGATCATCAAGGACTTCTAGCAAGCGCAGCTCCCTCTCCTGTCGGCCTCTCCGAGCAACTCGATGATGATGAACTGCTGGCGCGGCTCGGGGTAGAGCCCGCCGATATCACGGAACTCCGACACGTCCGGTCAGCAGCTGAGAAGCGCGCCGCTGAGGAGATTGCCAACCGCCAGCGTTGCGAGGACTTCGAGCGTTTCGAACCCCTGTTCGACCAAGTGCAAAACGACCTTCGAACCGGCCTGCGCACCACAAGGCCATTTGTGAAGGATGCGGGCTTCCTTAAGGCGGAGATCAAGACGGGCCAGTTCTTCATTCTTGGAGGCCAGACCGCCTATGTCGCCGAGGTCGGGGAACCATTCAGAGCGCCGAATGGCGAAATGGACGCGCGGCTGAGAGTCATCTATTCCAACGGAACTGAGAGTGACCTGCTGCTTCGGTCGCTACAGCGCGCCCTTTACAAGGATGAGGCCGGTCGACGGATCAGTGATCCAACAGCAGGCCCTCTGTTCGCCGATCAGAACGAGGAAGGCGACGAAGCAAGCGGCACCGTTTATGTCCTGCGGAGCAAATCCGATCATCCGACTGTCACGGCTCATCGTGATGTCCTGCACAAAATTGGCGTGACCGGCGGCGATGTTGCACGGCGGATCGCCAACACTCGCCTCGACCCGACATTTCTCATGGCGGACGTTGAAGTCGTCGCGACCTATGAGTTGTACAACATCAATCGAACCCGGCTCGAAAACATCATCCACCGAGTCTTTGGCCCGGCGCGCCTTGATATCGAAATTAAGGATCGCTTCGGTCAGCCGATCGTCCCTCGCGAATGGTTCCTGGTACCCCTTTTCGTAGTAGACGAGGCGATCGAGAGGATCCGGGACGGAACGATCACTTCCTACGTTTATGATCCAAACACCGCATCCCTCGCACGCGGGGCGGAATAAGCCCTATCTTGCACCGACCAGAGTTTGCTTCCGCCGCATGTTTGTTGTCGAAGTAGTCGTCCTTGGTACAGAATCCAGCTGGAGATGAGCGTGGCCTTCAAACCTGATCTTTTCAGGAAAGAACTTCGAGAATTGATCGACGGGCATCTCGGCCTATCGGCCACGTTCAAAGACTACCTTGACATAGTCCTGGAGCTGGAGAGCGAACAGGACCGGCTCGGAGCTGAGGGGGATAAGGTTGGCGGGTTCACCATCGCGCCCGAGGAGACGGCGTAGGCTGCGCCCCAAAATGGGAGCGAGCGCCGATGCCGCGGCGCGCCTGCCGGACATGCTTCTCGGCCGGCCGCTGTTCAGAGTCGACGTCGCTGATTAGCTGGTCCGCAACGGCCCCGCGCTGAATTGGCCGCGCTCCTCCAAAGGGAAGTACGGGGCTGCTCAGCACGAAGCCGAACGCAGTGGGCGCGGCATGTGGTCGGGCAGTTATGTTGTGCCTTGGGTCCATCGACCGTGCATCACTCAAGGCGGAACGCTCGCTGGCTGCTCTGCCGATCCAAACGCGCATCACTGACTCAGCATCGTCACGCCGGGCCTCTCGGCAGGATGGTCTTGGTTCAAAATTTGACGCCTGCGCGGGTACGTGGTAGGCCTGATCAATCATCGCTGTAATTTTTGATCGGAAGCCCCGCCGTAGGTGGGGCTTTTGTCGTCGACCTATCCGACGCCTCGGCAATCCCGCCGGGGCGTTTTTGTTTTGGAGGAGCTATGACTAACCGCCTTTTCTACGATCCAGATACCGCACGGCCACATGTCGGCTTCAGGTTATCAGCGCACCAACTGGCTGCGCTCGATGAAGCACGCCTGTACCTACGTCAGGGCAGGTCGGAGTTCGTGAGGCAGGCCATCGAGGAGCGCCTGCAGCGGCTTCAGACCGCTGCGAAGTAACCACCAATGAGGAAGCCCACGGCGTTCGCTGCGCCATGGGCTTCAATCTCATCCATCCTTGTTCAACCTGCTGAGATCGAACGAAAATACTATGCCTGAAAATCGCGAAAAACACAACGGCAAAACCAAATTCTACATCTCGCCAACCGATCGTTTAGACCTGCTGTCCGCTCTGACGAAGGCACAAGCGAAAGAGCAAGCCAAGGGTAAGAAGCATAAGAAGCTCTTGGAGCAAGTCGACTTGTTCGTCATGGTGGCCTTGATCGGTCATCGCAACAATAAAACTGGCCAGTGCGACCCCTCGCACGCGACGATCGCCCGTGAGATCGGTGTCTCGGTTTCGAGCGTGCAACGATCGTTCAAGCGCCTCGTTAAGGCTGGCTTCATAGCCACTACGGCCAGATACTCCAATGGCAGCAAGGCAAGCAGCCAAGTTGATATCGACTTCCAGAAGGGTGAGTTATGGATCACCAGGCGCGGTGACGATAAGTCACCGGTGACCGATGGTCCGATCACTGATGACCGAGGGGTCCAGTCACAGATGACCGGTGGTCCAGTCATAGATGACCATGAGGTCCGGTCAGCCGTGACCGATAAACCCGGTGCAGTGAACCCAGAGAAAGAACCCAGTGAATTGAACCCCGCCGCTTCGCGTCGGGAAGGGTCGGCTGATCTGGATTCATCTCAGGACCGCGATCGACCGAAAGCCGGTAACGGCAACGTGCCGGATGGTTGGCCCACGGACTGGCACGATCAGTTCTGGAACGCCTCGCCCGAACGTAAGAACGTCAAGGCGACGGAGGAAGCGCTGATCGCCATCGCTAAGACCGGAGTGAAGTTTGAGTCGATCCTGATCGCAGCGCGGCGACGGTGTAAGACGGAGAATGTTGGATACTATCGTGACCCAGTGAAATGGTTGGCCGACGAACCGTGGCTGGACAACGACAAGGCAAGGGAGCGGGACCGTCGCGCAAGGGAGCAGGACACCCGTCGCGCCGCGATCTAAGCAACAGCCTGGGGACGGCAGCCAGCACTGCGCCGCGCTGTCGGTCACCCTCCCGCCATCCCCACCACCCTCCCCGCCATGCCGGACGCCAGTGCGCGTCACCGGCCAAAAGCATTTGACCATGACCATGACGACGACCATCCGCCGCAAGCCGGCAAAGACCACCATCATGCGCCGCCGCTCCGACATCGACGACAGGACAGCCGACCGGGCCAAGCTCGCTGCGTTCGCCTCAACCATCGGCGCAGCCCGTACCAGCCTGAAGCGGGACACCTGTGGCGACTGGACCATCAACGGATTGGCCGGCCATATCTCGACCGACGGCGCCGCGTTCTACGCCTACGTTGACTGCACCAGCGCCAGAGCCTGGACCAATGCCAAATCCCGGCTCTCGTTCATGACCGTCACCCAGGACGGAGATACGGAAGGCGTCCTGAGACTCGACCAGCCGCTGACACCGACACAGGCCGAGACCTTGCGCGTGGTCCTCAGGATCAGGAAGA
The DNA here is from genome assembly GCF_900114915.1 of Bradyrhizobium sp. Rc3b. GTDB lineage: Bacteria > Pseudomonadota > Alphaproteobacteria > Rhizobiales > Xanthobacteraceae > Bradyrhizobium. The sequence continues at coordinate 608,443 of NZ_FOUS01000002.1, read as the reverse complement.
CACGCCCAATGTCTGACCGGACGCTCGAAGCGCTGACCGTCGCTCGCCAGCGGAGCGAAAGAAGTCCCTACTATGAGGCCGGTTAATCGGCCTTCCATGCGCTATTGGACAGGAGAGCTACCCTATCAGCCCGGACAGCACAAAACGCATCAGCGGGCCTCTGAGGGTCCTCCAAACGCATCCACGGTTCCAGGCCAAGAGCCGGACGACAGGCCCACCAAGGATCATAACGACCGCGCATGGAAACATCTGCAATATCAATGATATATGGGTATAGTGAGTTTTTGCGGTATCTGGGGACCTCAAGAGGAGGAGGATGGCCCGCTCGACCTTACCCGAAGCATAAAAGAAGAATAACAATTTCAATGATTTACGAGTACCGCATTTTTCATGCCAGAAACCCTAGACAAAACCACCCTATGCGTATATACGCATATATAACGTAGCGCTCAATACGACTAGATATTAGCGCTTCATATCGGACGTAGAACCCCGGCCCCCTCAGAGGGGCCGTTCGCGTCTCTGCACCACATCAACGTCTCTCGTCCCGTCGCGCCACACCGGCACGGCGGGATTTTGCATTTAGGAAACCACGAAAAATGAAAACGAAGTTCTGCCCGGAGGCGGCGGAGTTGATTGGGTCGCCCATGCGACCGGTGGCGTTCACGCTCCCGGTCGTGCTGGTCGCCGCGATCGACAAGGCCGCTGCCATTGATGACGCGAGCGCCCCCAATCGCTCCAGCCTCGTCCGCCGCGCCCTGGTTCAATTCTTGCGCCGGCAAGAGGCAGCGTGATGACCGTCTTGGAAATCAGGGGCGAGACAAACGCAGCCGTCGTCATCAAGGGACTTCTTCAACAGCATGGCTTGCCTGACCTCAGCCCCGAGGGAATTGACGTTCTCGCCGCACGGTTCGCAACCGGCCTTGTCGTGAGTAACGGTGTGGTCACGTATGATGATCCGACGGAGATAGATCGCAACAGACCCCTGCTCGATGAACTGCGCGCACTCGCCAGAGATCCGGAGAACGCACGGTTCTTTGCCAATCCCGTCAAGGCTGACAAGCTCGACACACTCACCGAACGCTGGAGCGCAGAGATCGCCGCAAGCCGGAAGCGGCCCCGCATCGATCCCACTCGATACACGGGCGTCACTCGCCAACATCTGGAGGAACGTCAGCGCGCCTCCCAAGAGAATTGAGGAAAAAATGAGCTACAAACTTCTGGCCAGAAAGGCCATCGCCGAGTCCAAGGGGCAGCGCTACGCCGTGGACGACAGTGTCAGGGCCGCCCGTGGCGTCGCCGGACAACTTTTCGATCTTCGGCGCCGCAAGGCCGATGCCGATCAGCGAGTCGATGCCGCCCTCGATCGACTGCAACGAGTCGATGTTGGAGCGCTGCAAGCCGAACTGGCGGATGCACTGGTCGAACAAGAGGCCATCGCCAAGCAGATCGCCGCATTGGACGACAGGAAAGCAGCATGACACGACGTCCGAGGAACGGGAGGTTTATCGACCGCGAGCTATGGCCTCGGTTGGTCGTGGCGCAGGATGAAGTTGCCGCTGCTCAACGGACGTATGCAGACGTTCTCGCGCTTGTTCCGGAGGCGGAAGCTGCTCTGGCATACGCCAAGGCACGGCTCGCGGAGATCGAAGCAGAGATCAGCGTAACGCTGGCAGCCTGACAGGCCTGCCACTACATTGGACGGGCGAGTAGCAGCCTCTCACTTCCGGAGGCTCGCCCGTTCACGGAGGCGCGGTAGATGATCGATGCTCGAATGGCCCTGCTCGCGGCGCTCGTGGCTCTCTCTGCCGTGCCTCCCGCCATCGCTGGCCCTTACTGCCAGCCGACCGGCGGTCGCGATCAGATCACCAAAACGGGAAGCGTTTGCCCGGTCGGATATCTGGCGTCGAGGCAGTGCTGCACCGCGCTCCACCCGGACTCGCCACGGGCATTTGCACGTCTGCCCGGTCGATCGTGTCCGACCGGGTCATTCACCAGCGCTGGCGACTACTGCGTGTCGCTCCGGTGATCAGGCTGAAACCTGGATCACGTCATGCTGTTTCTTCCAGCATCCCGGCAGCCCGTAAGGCCCTCGCAATGGTCGGCCTAGTGGTCCCAAGCGTGTCCACGATCTCGCTGTAGGACATCCCACGGCGACGCAGATCAACAATCCTCCGATGCACGTCAGCATCAGCCCGGCGCCCCCCGTATCCGGGCCGATCGGTCTCACCGGCAGCATCCTTGGCCTTTCTCTTAGCAATACCCTGTTCGGCCCGCTCGCGACGTACCTCGTAGTCTTCCCGCGCCTTCGCTGCCGCCAGTTCAATCATCAGATCCCGGAGCGCTGCCTTAACAGCATCGTGCGACCAGTCCGAGCGCTGAGCCTGCGTTGCCTGCAGCACGTCATGAGTCATGGGCACGAACTTGGCACAGATCAGGATGCCAGCGCTCGCAAGGCGATGCTTAAGTGTCTTCCAGTCGTCCTGGGACAAACGGGTAAGTCGGTCGATACCCTCGACTAGCAGGACATCGCCGGCCCGCGACTCGTCAATGAGCCGGTCTAGCTCGCTCCGTTCAAGAGTAGCCCCTGAGATGTTCTCAACGTAGAACGTCGTTACGCGGGCGCCGTGCTCAGTGGCGAACTTTGTGAGGCTGTCCTTTGCGCGCTCTGCGTCTTGATCGACAGTGGAGGCTCGGAGGTATCCGCGAATAGCCATGGTGTCTGCCCCTTGGTAACGTTTAAGCATCAACACCGTAACCAGTAACGAATAGGCAGTCAATAGAATAATTACGTTACCGAATGGACTGCGGTTCGAAGGAAACGTTACCCTATGCCCATAATTGACCAGCCCTGGCGCGGTCGGGAGCCAGCCGCGTGCTGGTCTTGCCGGCCCCCATGCGCCGCCCCGCGCCATGGCGAGCCCGCCGCGATGCCAAGGCCATGGTGCACGGTGCCCGGTCGCAGGCCCCAGCGCTCAGCCGTCCCCGCCAGCGCGTCCTCGTCGTTTGCGTGGTGGGCTGCCTGTCATCACCACCTGGGGCCGGTGACCACTTCACCTTTAGGCACGTCCCCAGGCGGACTGCCATCCGCCACGACCGGCATCCGTCGCTGATCGTTCGTCACCTGGATCATCCTGCCCGCGGTCCACACACCACGGCAGACCTTGCGTCGCTCCACACCTGAGCATGGTCGTCATCACCATCAGCGTCCTCGCCCTCGCACGGGCCAGTGAGGTTTCCCAGCAGTCGATCGACGGGGAGCCAGTGCGAGGGCCTGGATTTTTTGGGCGCATGGCCCCCGCTGTGACAGACCCCAGGATACTTCGGATTATCAAAAGGACCGACTTACCCACCCCGGCCGTGGATGTACCCCACGCCTTGCGGGAGGTTCATCCGCGTGACCCCACCGGCCCGATTATTTTGACGGGCATGTTCGAAACCGTTTTCGCAGCGCGCTGCCCAAAAGAGGCCTTTCCGCGCTGCTCCACCGAAACCGCAACCACAAGAGACACCAATGTCCGATGAGACCATGAAACTAACCGTAGAGATGTCGGCTCGCGACCAACTCTCTCCTGTCCTCAAAGGACTCGTCAAAAATCTTGACGCGACCGCAGCCGCTGTGAAGCGTTTCAATTCTTCATTCTCCAACATCGGCCGCTCAGCCTTTCAGTCGTTCGATGGCCTGACCCGCGCATCCAAGTCTGCCGCTGATTCAATGCGAGGCTTCAGCAACACCGCAGATCGTGCAGCAGCGTCCTACAAGAACGCATGGGCGCAGGCCGACAAGGGCCGAGAGCAGTCGGCGCGCCGCATGTATGGTTCGCTGATGAGCCAGGAGCGCCAGTACCAGGCGTTACTCGCCAAGCGAGGCTCAGCAGGTGCATCCCCCGCACGCAGCAACGGTCTTAGCACGGGCAAGATCGCGGGCGGCACCTTCCTCGGCATCGGTGCTGCATCGGCAGCGCGCCAACTCGGCCATGACGTTGTCGCCGCACAGCGGAGCATCGGCCGTGGTATCGCGTCGGCGCTACGTGAAAGGCTCAAGATCAGCAAGGCGGAGACGGGGGCTGAGGTGTTCGGAGACCTGTCCAGCGAGGAAATCCGCAAGCTCCGGAAGAACTCCCTCGACCGCCTTGGCATCAAGTTCGGGGCCGGCATCGAGGGAACGTTGAACGTCGCGACCGAGCTGAGTAAGGCCGGCATCGGTAAGGATGTCCTGGGTGACGCGACGGAGTTGGTGCTCCGAGCCAAGGCGGCGCTCGATATCAGTTCTAAGGATACAGCAGAGCTTTTCGGTGGTCTCGCGAGCTTCATAGAGTTCAATAAGGACAGATACGCCTCGATCTCAAACTCGATCGCCATCGCCAACAAAGACACGAAGGCGAGCGGCACCGAGATCATCGAGGGTATGAAAAGAGGTTTGTCCGCACTCGCGACGACCGGAGGCAAGCTGACTCCTGAGCAACTGGCCGGCCTAGTTGGCACCGCCATAGACGTCGGTATCGCGCCCGGCAAGAGCGGCAACTTCATCAGCCATCTGATCGGTGGTGTCGGCTCCGCTGACTCCGTGCACGGGCAAAAAGCGAAAGACATGCAGGACGCCGCGCAGCGACTCGGTTTCGGTAGTCGTGGCGACATGGCGCGGGCCATGCGGAACGGCCCGATGGACACGATCTATAAAATCCTCGACGGCCTCGCCAAGCTACCAGAGGCCATGCGCATCCGCGTGGCGAAAGACCTCGGAGGCGAGCAATGGTTCGACGAGCTACTTCAGATTGTACTCGCCAAGGACAAGCTGAAGCAGGTCGAGCGAGATATCGAGACCGACAAGGGATTCCTCGACAAGGCCGCGCTCAAGTCGATCAGGTCAATGTCCGGTGCTGCTGCCAGCGTCATGGCCGCAGCGAAACTGGCTCAAGAGAAGATCGGCGGCGGTTTCGACAAGGCATTCACGCAGATCGCAGATGCGATCTTGCGACACGCCGACAGCTTCGACTTCAGCTCGATCACTGCCCACGTCGAAGCGCTCGTAGACGGAATGCGCCAAGGCTTCGGCTTGAGGGATTGGGGACGTGCCGTCGACTGGCTGGCAGATCAATTCAGCCCGGGCACGATCGAGACATGGAAGGCCTGGGGCCGTGGCTTCGCTGCTGGTATCAAGGCCTGGGGCGAAAGCCTCATGTCTGTTTTCAGTGTCGTCAAGCGCATGACCGGCAGCGACAATCCCGAGAGCGCAGGCAGGCTGGCAGCAACTCTGACCGCGCTCGCGACATCGTTGGTCGTCGTCAATCCGATCATGCTGACACTCGTCGGGACCATGGCATTACTCGCCAGCCCGTTCACTCGTTTTGTCGCTGCGGTCTATGCAGTGAAGCAGGCGCTCGACCTTGTCGCGGACAAGATTTTCTCGCTCTTCCGGTCGCTGCTGGAGAATCTTGGTCTCAATGGTGGCTTCAATAACGAGGCGGACGAGAAGATCGCGAACCGTAGCTGGTGGGAGAAGCTGGGAGACATCTTCACACCGACCGATGAGATCCGGAAGCGCTACGCGCCTCTCACTGGCGGTGGAGCATCTGGTAGTTGGGATGGATCAGACACTGCGAGAAAAGTCACCGGATCAATCCGGAGTAAAGTCGCAGGTCTCAGCGGTGGCAGCCTCGACCGAGCGTCATTCGAGCGTAAGTTCGCCGGGACGGCCTTGGCTGGTTCTTACGATAAGATCGTAGCATCCGCCAATGCGAATGGCGTCCCGCCCGCTTTGCTCGCAGGTGTGATCGCACACGAAACCGGCAACGGTCGGGACGTCAGATATAACAACGTCGCAGGTTTGATGGATCCGGAGACCGGGTCGCGAACGAAGCTCGCGTATTCGAACATCGATGCCGGCATTGAAGCTGCGGGGCGCACTGTCGGCAAGCGGTATCGTGAAGCTGGCGGCGACCTCGACAAAATGGGAAGCGTCTACGCGCCCCCAGGTGCCGCTAACGATCCTCGCGGCCTTAACGGCAGCTGGGCCGGGGGGGTCCGCAAGCAGGCGAATGCACTGTCCGGTGGAGTCGGCAGTGCTGGTGCCGGTGACGCTGTCAGCGCTGGCGAGAAGTACTTGGGCATGAACGAGTACAGCGACACCAAGGTACTGGCGTCCTATCTCGGTGCTGATGTCAGGGGCCGGTCAAACGCTTGGTGCGCTCGCTTCGTAAACAAGACGCTGGCGGATGCCGGCGGCAAGGGTACTGGCAGCGCGGTGGCGAACAGCTTCCAGAAGTGGGGCTCCGCGATCAGCCCGCCGGACGTCAAGCGCAATGACGTTCTGCTTCAGACGCACGGCCTTGGTTACAATCAGCCCGGTGGCCACGTAGGCCTCGCGACCGGCGAGACCCGCATGCAGAACGGCCGGCTGCAAATCAAGATGCTGGCCGGTAACGATGGTGACGCGGTTCGGGAGCACTGGATCGATGCCGACAAGAATCTGATGGTTCGTCGCGGTAATCCCATCGGTCAGGTCCCGTCGCCGGCTGAAGCGATCAAGAGTGTTCCCGCGGCGCCTCAAGCGGGCATGCCGATGCGGGGCGACTTCGGTGGTGCTGGCCGCGGCTCTGTCGCGATCCACATCAACGGAAACAGCCACGACCCGGAAGCCCTCGCAACGCTGGTGCAGCGCCGGGTTGACGAGTCGATGAACTGGCGCGCCCATGACTCGGAAAGCGAGTACACCTAACGACAACGGCTCGGCCCCACGGGGCCGGGCAACTTTTTTCGCCGTTTGCGTCAATACAAATTCCAATGCAAATGCCGATCGATCATGGTCGAGTAGCGATCGACGTTCGGTTGCGTTGAAAGGAAAAGCATCACCGTGAAGAGCCATCCAGTAGAGACCGCGATCGAATTCATCTTACCCGCCCTCTTTCGAGTTAATGGAGACCATCGAGAGCTTGCGAGATCGGCGGCTAGGGATCTCATGCGTCTCACTGATGTGAAGGCATTCCACGCGGCTCCCGCTACCGTGGCGACTCCGAGCCCGACCAACCTTTAGGCCTAGCCGCCGTCAACCCGACCGAACTGCCAGAGTCCACTTAGCAACGCCCTCGGTGACGCCTGGGGAAAAGCGGGACTCTGGCTCGCGTCTCATGGCGCGGCGTGGACTCATGAGCTGCGACACCCGCATAGTTCGGTACCCCGCCCCCATGTTGGCTAACGCAATGACCATAAACTCTGATGTCGGTATCATCACCGCGACTACCCCCCTCCGGCTGGACGTAGCCGCGCGACTCGCTTTTCCTGATGGATCGATGTCAGTCTCGGCGTTGAGGAGACTCGTTGTCTCAGGCAAGGTCACCCATGAGTTTTTTGCCGGAAAATACTTCGTCACGTTGAACGCAATTGAGGAGTTTCGCGCATCATGCCGCGTCGTAGCAAAGGCCCCCGACTTGAACTCCAAACCGGAGAAGGTCGTACCCCAAAGTGGATCATCCGGGACGGGGCAAAAAACATCAGCACTCGATGCGATGAATGCGACCGCGAGCAGGCTGAGGCAAGACTTGCGGAATACATCCTCGCCAAGCACGACCCGGCCAGGGCGATCAGGTCAGGTAGTCCAAATGAGGTCAAGATAGCCGACATCTTGGCCGTCGAAATGACTCGGATCGCGGCCAAGCCGAACCTGGACAACCACCGAAAGAAGGAACTGATTGCGGTCTGCCAGAACATGGGAAACTGGTTCGGCGATCGTGTAGTCGGCGACCTGAACGGCGAATTACAGGAGCGCTACGCGGCAGAGCGGACGCGCCACGTTATCAAGATGGTCGAAGGTGTGCGAACCAACGTCGATACAGGCGAGCACGCTCCCGTTGCGGCCTATCGAGACCTGAAGTTTCTTGCCGCTGCGATCAACCGGTACTTCAAGCACAAGGTCGGCGGCGTGGTCACCCAGTTCAGCCCTGTGCTGCCGGAGGCTCCCGAGTCCCGCATCCGGTGGCTGACGCGATCGGAGGCAGCCAAGCTGTTATGGGCCGCGTGGCGGGCGAGGAAAGAAGCCAAGCTCCCGGGGAGCAAAGGCCGCCACACCTCACGCCACATCGCGAGGTATATCCTGGTCGCGCTCTACACGGGCTCCCGCAACGGCGATATCTGCGGCGCCGCCACCATCCCGACCATCGGGCGCGGCTACATCGACCTTGATAAGGGCATCTTCAAGCGCAAGCCGGACGACAAGAAAGAGACCTCCAAGAGGCAGCCGACGGTCCCCATCCCTCCCCGGCTGTTGGCGCATATGCGGCGCTGGCACAGGCTCGGCTATTCGCAGCGCGCCGTTATCGAGTTCAACGGCAAGCCGGTCCGCTCAGTCCGGGAGGGCTGGTCAACGGTGGTCGAGCTGGCGGGCCTCGCGACCGAGAACAAGCAAGAGAAGGTCATCCGCCACACCATGCGCCACACGGCGATCACATGGTATCTCGACCAGGGCGTCGATATCGAGAAGGTCAGCCTCTACTGCGGCGTCTCCGTGGCGACCATCCGCAAGACCTATCGCCACGTCATGCCGGGCACTTTCGATGATCTGCTCGATGCCGCCAATCGAATTGGGCGTTGAGGAGGCCGTGGCCAGGAGGCACGTAATTGATCGCGGCTCATCCATAGGCGCAAAATCCCTAACGCTATGACTGGGTGTGCGAACACCCCTGGCCGGCCTCGCGAGGGCTGCACCTGGCGCAGGTTCGTCGCACCCCTGCCCGGCCGGGGCCGCCCGCCTTCCTGATTGGATATAGTCTCCCGAGATGCGGCCTACTTCACGCCGACTTCCGCCGAGCCCCCGATGCCGGCTTCTTCGCAGCCGCCTCCTTCGCCGGTTTCTTGCCCGCGAACGGCAGCACCATTTCCTTCTGACTGGCGGACGCCTTCTTCGACTTCTTCGTGAGCTTCTTTTTGGGCCGCGGCTTCAGCCGCTGCGCCGCCCACACTCTTGCGCAAGGCATCCATCAGATCGACGACGTTCTCGCCCCTAGGCCGCTCCTTGGGCCGGATGACCTTGCCGGCCCGCTTCTGATTGATGAGCTCGACCAGGGCGCTCTCGTAGTGATCCTCGAACTTCTCCGGATCGAAGCGACCCGCCTTCTGGTTCACGATGTGCTTGGCGAGATCCAGCATGTCCTTCGTGACCTTCCTCGATCTCGTCGAAATACTCCTGCTCGCTCCTGACCTCGTTGGATAGCGCGGCAGCGTGCCGATTAGCCCCTTGTCGCGGGCCTCGAGCGCGATGATGTGCTCGCGGTTGGTCAGCACCATCCGCCGGATCGCGACCTTGTCCATCTCGCGGATGGTCTCGCGCATCACCGCAAACGCGTCGTGGCCGACCCCGTCGGGCCGCAGGTGGTAGGGGCGGATCAGGTAGCGGGTCGATGTCAGACCTGTCCACGAACTCGTCGATCTCGATGGTCCGCGTGGACTCCCAGCGCGATCTCTGCCAGCTCCTCCTTCGAGACCTCGATGTACTGGCCCTTCTCGAGTTCGTAACCCTTGACGATGTCCTCATTCGGCACCTCCTCGCCGGTGTCGGCGTCGACCTTCAGGTACTTGATGCGGTGGCCCGTCGTCCGGTTGAGCTGGAAGCTGTTCTTCTCGGATTCCGATGTCGCCGGATACAGGGCCACCGGGCAGGTGACGAGCGACAGACACAGGAAACCTTTCCAGTCCGCGCGAGGGGCCATCGTACGCAGAACTCCGGTTGGGTGCGGTCACGGATTGAAGACGAACGGACGTGCCGGGTTCCGACAGAGCCTGCAGTCATCCCCCAGATAGTTTTCCCGAAGGGACTCGACTCCCGTTCTTGATATGTTCTAATTGCCAAATGACCCATGCCGCTGGCTGGCGCTTCCCCACGATGAAGCAGATGCAAAAATTGAGACCACCCCCCGCCACGGACCCGAAAGGCGCACCAGCGCCGCCCCTCGGACCGGCAGACGACCTCCCGTCGGAATACTGGGGGGCCCTCTTGGATGACCCGCGAGCCGAGGCCAAGCCTGGGCCCTCCGGAGCGGCGCTGCCCCTGAGCCAAATTGCCCGGCATCTTCTGAGGGTAGGATGTCGCCGCTGTTGCAGAACCGTCGAGATCCAGAAGGTCGACGCCGTTCGCCTCTACGGGCGGGACGCTCTTTGGAAGACGGTCGGCCAGCGACTGCTGGACAACACCTGCACGCAGCGGACGGGACGCCACGAGGAGGACGGCTGCTGGCCCACGTTTGAGTAGTCGCTGGCGCGGCCGAGACTGGATGCTGCAATGGCACCGAAGCACCACCCGACGCCGCTGAGCGGCGGCGACCGGAAGGCGCTCGCCAAGGAGGTCGGCCGCGCGCGAGCCATGACCACGATTCTCGCTGCGCAGTCCGCCGAGGCCCGGACCAAGGGGGAGGCACTGATCCGGACGGCGGACAAGCTGCTTTGCGAAAGCTGGAACGAGCGGATGTGGGCGAATGGAGAGCCCGTCGATCCCTCGCCGACGGTCGATCAGGCGATCAATGGTGGTTATCCATGGCTAGAAATCGAATGCTCGCGCTGCAAGACCAAGCGGGACGTCGACCTAGCCGCGCTGCGCCATCCGCCGACCACCTTCGTCCACGACCTGGTGAGCCGCCTCCGCTGCAGCAAATGCGCCAAGGCCGGTCGCCGACCGCCGGCGACGCTGCTACAGCTGTCGCAACGAGCCCGCCATCCGGATCCGGAAGCCCCCCTGAATGTGTAACCTCTACTCGATCACCACTAACCAGGCCGCCATCAGCAAGCTGTTCCGCGTCGTCAACCGGTACGTCGGCAACCTCCCGCCGATGCCAGGCGTCTTTCCGGACTACAAGGCGCCGATCGTCCGGAACGGCGCCGACGGCCGGGAGCTCGCTACTGCACGCTGGGGCATGCCATCGTCGTCGAAGGCGATCATGGACGCGACGAAGAAGCGCGCCGAGAAGCTGCAAGCCAAAGACATGATCGTCGATTTCAAGGAATTGCTCCGGATGGAGCCCGACGGCGGCACGACCAACATCCGGAACGTGAAGTCGAAGCATTGGACCCGTTGGCTGGGCGTTGAGAACCGCTGCGTGGTCCCATTCAACAGCTTCAGCGAGTTCAACAAGGCCGAGGGCGGCGACATCTGGTTCGCAATCGACGAGACGCGGCCGCTCGCCTGCTTCGCCGGCATCTGGACCAACTGGACCTCCGTCCGAAAGGTCAAGGAAGGCGAGACTACCAACGACCTCTACGCATTCCTGACGACGGAGGCCAATGCCGAAGTGTTCGCCATCCACCCGAAGGCGATGCCCGTTATCCTGACGACACCCGCCGAGGTCGAGACCTGGTTGACAGCGCCCGCCGATGAAGCCCTGAAGCTGCAGCGCCCGCTTCCGGACGGGACGCTCCGGATCGTCGCCCGGGGTGCAAAGGAAGATCAGGTCGGCTAGACGAGGCCTCATGACCGACATCCGCGAGACCCTCAGGTCCCAACCGCTACGGCGCCGGTGAGTGCCTATTTTCTAGCGCCCTTCCCGCGCCGCGATCCTGCCTCCATCGGTGACCCGGTCGCTGGGGTGCAGCACAACCCGGGTGCCCGCAGCGAGCCCGAAGAGAACCTCGGCCACCCGGTTGTTTCGGTGGCCGATGGTGACCGCGACGGCTTTGACGCGGCCGTTCTCGTCGACAAAAACGGCCCACTGGTCGCCTTTCCGGAATAAAGCGCTCACCGGCACGGTCAGGGCGTCCGGAGCGCTCCATGTAGTGACGTGGACGACGACCCGGTAGTCGTGCCCAAGCGAGGCCCACACCTCTGGCGGGTCCGCGAAGTCGATCGTCACCCGGACCCGCTGCTCCTCGATGCCGAGGGCCGAAACCTTCAGGAATCCAGCCGGGTCCACCCGGACCACCCGTCCCTTAATCGGTTGCCCGCCCCAGCCATCGATCCGGACGGCGGCGCCAACCTTGATCTGGATGGCGTCGGTCGAAAGCAGGTCGGCTATGACCTCCAGATCGAGCGGGTTGCCGATGTCGACGAGGCGCGTCCCAGGTAGGACCGTCGCCTCGCTGTCCTGAATGATTGCCAGCACCCGTCCGCTCGCCGGCGCGAGCACCCGGATGCAGCAGGTCGGCTCCGCAGAAGGCGCGGCGTTGGCCGGGTCCATCAATCGGGCGGCCAGGCTGGTCCGCACCGCGCGGCGCATCTCGACCTGGGCCTTCGCGCTCGCCAGCGAGGCTTCGCTCGTCGCCACCTCGAATTTCGCCTTGTCGAAAGCCTGTGCCGAGGTGGACTGCGTCCGCAGCAGCGTCTCCGCTCTCTGGAATTCGGTGCGCGAGAACTCAAGCGCGGCCTCGATCCGCTGCACCTCGGCTTCCTGCTGCTGGATGGCGGCGTCCGCGGCAAGGACCTCCGCCTGAAGCTGGTCGCGCGATCGCACGTCGATGAACCCCGGCAGCGTCGGCTGCATCAGGGCGACGACGGTCTGGTTCGCGACGACCTCGTCGCCAACGTGAAGCGATGGCCCCTGCTCGCCCAACGGATGCGAGATCCTCAGGACCTTTCCGGCGATTGGCGCCGAGACCGTGTAGATGTGGCGCACGTGGGTCTTGCCGTCGTCGTCCGCCGTGACTTCGATGGGCCCCTTCGCGACCGTCGCGAGGTCCACCAGAACAGGCCGCGGCCAAGCGAACCAGACCAGCCCTCCCGCAATGGCGGCCAGTGCCGCAGCGCTCATGATACGTTTGGTCCAGTTAGCCTGCATGGCTAGTCTCGCGTCTTAAGGACCGCGACGAGGTCCAGGTTGTCGATGCGATGGCGGATGACCGCCGCGGAGGCGATGGCGGCCAGCACCACCACGGATGTGGCGACGACGTAGGTCGAGTGCTCGACGACGAGGCGGACGCGCATCAGTTCGCCGGCGAGGTTCGTCTTCATCACCCACGCCAGCCCGTAGCCCATCAGCCAGCCTGGCGGTTGCGCGACCAGCGTCAGGATCGCCAGCTCGAGCAGCAGGATCCGGAGGACTTCGCCGCGCGTGAAGCCGAGCACGCGCAAGCTGGCCAGCTCGCGGGCGCGTTCGGAGAGCGAGATCCGGGCGTTGTTGTAGACGACGCCGAACGCGATCACGGCGGCGAGCCCGGTGTAGATGCTCGCCATCGTAGTGACGAGGAGCGCCACGGTCTTGCGGAAATTCGCCAGCGATACGCGCTGCAGCGCCACGCCGCCGACCGTCGGCATGGACTTCACCGCCGCGTAGAAGTCCTCCTTGCGGTTCTCGTCGAGGCTGAGGTTCACGCTGTTCACGACGGGGGCCTCGCGCATCAGCTTGCGGAGCGCCTCGATGTCCATCATGCCCCTGATGCCGAAATAGTCCTCGACGGTCGCCACGATCGGCATGCTGACCGTGCGACGGGCGCCCTCAAGCAGATCGACCTCGACCGTATTTCCGGCCCTCACCCCGAGGATATGACCGAGCATGGCCGAGATGGCGAGACCGGTCTCCGGAAGCGCGACCGGCCGGAGGTCGGCGTCGATGATGCGCCGCAGATCGGCACCGGCGGGCCGGCCGCTGATCGTGATCCTGCGTTCGACGTTGCCATGGCGGATCCGGACGGGCACCTCGCGGAGCGACTCGGCCGTCAGAACGCCCGGCAGCCGGTTCACCTGTTCCACGACGTTCTCGATCCGCTTCTCGGCGAAACCGATGGTCACGTCCTGCCGGTCCGCGAGGAAGTAGGTCAGGTCGATCAGTTGCTCCATGGTGTCGCGCGTGAACAGCGAGACGACCAAGATGGCGGTCGCCAGCGCCATCCCAAGCGTGGTGAACGCCGCCCGGACCGGGTGTCGGGCGATGTTGCGGATCATCATCAGCGCGGGCCGCGAGACGATCTGATCGAGTTGGACGCTTGCCGGGAGCAGCCGCCGGTACACAGGAGGGGCCGGTGGCTGCATCGCGACGGCTGGCGGTAGCTTTACGACCTCGCGAAGCGCCCGCAGCGCGCCGATTGCGGCGGCGGCCGCGCTGAGCGCGCCGGCGGTGACGTACAGATCCGGCGCCTTCGCGAACACCAGGAAGGGAAAGTGGAAGAAATCCCCGAACAGCGCGGTGACGCGATATCCGAGCCACGTGCCGACGACGCCGCCCAGAATGACTCCGATGACGACGATCAGCGCCACGAACTTGAAGTAGTGCAGCACGATGCTGCTGTCGGCGTAGCCCAGCGCCTTTAGGAGGCCGACCTGCTCGCGCTCGAGCGCGACCAGCCTGGTCAGGGTGAGATTGACCAGGAACGCAGCGACCAAGAGGAAGATCGGCGGGAGGGTGCGGCTCATGTTGTTGAGCATGTCGAGCTCATGATCGAGCCAGGCGTGCGAGGTCTGGTCCTTCCGGCCATGAGCCGCCTGCCCGCCATAGGGGTCCAGCAAGGCATCGAGCCGCGAGATCACCTCGCGTTCCGAAGCGCCGGGCTGCAGCTTGACCGACACGGCCGAGAAGGCCCCGTCGAGATCGTAGACGCCGGCGAGCGCCTTCTCCGACATCCAGACGATCGCGTAGCGGCGGTCGTCCGGCATCAGGTCGCCGGGCCCGACGGTGTAGACGAACTCCGGAGACAGGGCGGTGCCGACGATGACGACCTCGCGCTTCTTGCCATTCAGGATGGCCGAGAACCGCGCCCCTTCCGAGAAACCGTGAGCCCGAGCGAACGGCTCGTTGACGACGACCTCCTCTGTCCGGCCCGGCTCCGGAAGCCGTCCGGAACGCACGTAGAGCCGATTGAGATGCGGCTCGCCGCTATCGGGCAGCGAGACGAACCAGGCGCTGGCGGGCTCGGAAAAGGCGGGAATGTCGAGCAACGCCGGTTTGGCGATGCGGGCGTCGACCGCTGCGACGCCCGGTATCTCGCCGATCCTGTCGGCGAGCGCCTCGGGCGCCCGCTTGGCCTCGGCGAACACATCGCCGAAGCCGTAGCGTTCGTAGTACGCGATCCGGGTCTCCTCCAAGGAGCGATGCGAGCCGACCGCGAGCACTAGCGTCGCGACGCCGCCTCCGACGACCAGCGCGACGGCAAGGACCTGCGCCCAGAGCCGCCTGACGTCCCGGAACAGCTTGATGTCGAGCGTGCTCATGCCTCACCAGACGAGTTCGGCGGCTTCCCGCCGAGTCTCGTTCTTCCGGACGCCGGCGATCCGGCCGTCTGCGAAGAACAGCACCCTGTCGGCGACTTCCTGGATGCTGGCGTTGTGGGTGATGATGACGGTTGTCGTGCCGAGTTGCCGGTTGACGCCGAGCAGCGCCTCAATGACGCGAATGCCGGTTTTCGAATCCAGCGCGCCCGTCGGCTCGTCGCAGAGCAGCACCGCCGGACGTTTCGCGATTGCGCGGGCGATGGCGACCCGCTGTTGCTCGCCGCCGGATAGCTGGGCGGGGAAGTGATGCATCCGTTCGTCCAGGCCGACCAGTGCGAGTGCGTCGGCAGGCCGCATCGGGTTCTTGGCGACCTCGGTGACCAGCGCGACGTTTTCGTACGCCGTGAGGCTTGGCACCAGATTGTAGAACTGGAAGACGAAGCCGACGTGGTCGCGGCGATACTTCGTCAACTCGCGGTCCTCGAGATCCGTCAGGTCCAGATCGCGGAAGAACAGCCTGCCGCTGGTCGGCCGGTCCAGACCGCCCATGATGTTGAGCAACGTCGTCTTGCCGCTGCCGGAGGGTCCGAGCAGCACGACCACTTCCTTCTCGGCGATTTCGAGGTCCACCTCGTTGAGGGCATGCACCTTCACCTCGCCCGAGACGTAGGTCTTCGTCAGGCCCTTCGCGGTGAACACGGTGTCGCTCATGGCTGCCCTTTCGGGAAGGGATTGTCGGCCGGATCCGCCGCTCCGGTATTGACGTAGGTCAGAGTCCTGAGCGCGCCTCCGGAGCAACGGCGGATTCACGGACGAACGTCGCGATGCTCGCCGCCCAGACGAGCGCCATGGCGAGCAGCAGCCACTTGAAATCGGAATGGATCATGAAGTTGACCGCGGCCATCAGGCCGATCGAGAGCCCGCCGGCGATTCCGGCGCCGGCCGCGGCGACCGACCGATGGTCCCGGAACGATGTCCACGCCAGCGCGAGCGCGAGCACTCCGGTGGCGGCCACGTAGCCGCCCATGACCCGAAATACGTGCGTGAGCCACGATGTCAGCCGAGGCCCGATCGACTGCAATTCGGCCGGCGTCAGCCTCATGTACCTGATGTCCTCCGGCAGCAATGGTGGCCGGAGGACTAGGAAGTAGATGCCCACACCTACCAGCAGGATGCCGGATATGACCAGGAGAACCGAGGATGGACGCCAGCGTGTGTCGGTCATCGTCGCCGCCCCGGATCAGCCGTGACGATACGTGCTGCCGGTCGAGCCCTGCCCGAAAACTCTGCTCAGGCGCGGCAGGAAGCCCGGCACTTCAGTGGCGTACTTCGCGTAGGCCTCGCCGAACTCCGACCTGGCGTCCCGCTCCTCGTCCTTCGCAAGCTTCACGTACATGATCGTCAGCACCGGAAACATCGCCAGCGTGAGGATCGTCGGCCACTGTAGCAGGAAGCCGAACATCACCATGATGAAGCCGACGTACTGCGGATGGCGCACGTAGCTGTAAGGGCCTGTGGTCGCCAGGCTTCGGGTCTGTTGCGCGTCGTACAGAACGCGCCAGGCGGCGGAGATCAGGATGAACCCGGCGCCGATGAAGATGAAGCTGAGGATGTGGAATGGTCCGGCGTGTGGATTGGCCGTCCAACCGAACATCATCTCGAGCAGGTGACCGGCATCATGCGAGAACCAGTCGACGTTCGGGTAGTGCGACTGCAGCCAGCCGGACAGGAAGTAGATGGTGAGCGGGAAGCCGTACATCTCGACGAACAGCGCCACCAGGAACGCGCTGAAGGCGCTGAAGGAGCGCCAATCGCGGGAGGTCTGCGGCTTGAAGAAGCTGTAGGCGAACAGGATGAACACCGCCGAGTTGACGATGACGAGGCTCCAGAGGCCGTAGGCGGGCGCGGTATCGTGCATCACACGCTCCTCGAGTCGTTCGGACGAGCGCCGCCGTGATGGTGGCCGTGTCCTCCGTGCATGAAGAAGTGCATCAGCGGGCAAGCGAGAAGCGGCAGCCAGATCAGCAACCCGAGCACGTGGGCCCTGTGCTCGGTGAACAGCAGCGCGCCGGCGATGGCCAGGAATCCGATCAGGACGAGGCCGGCCTTGGCCTTGGTGGACATGCCCTCCGGAGGGCGCTCTTGATACCCTGGATGATCCTGTACCGACATCGGCAAGCTCCTGTGCTTTGGGGAGCTTAGGCGCGCCGTTGCCATCATTGTTGAGCCAGATCAACCGGAACTCTCTGGTCAGGAACTTTCGCGTACGCGCTCCATTGCTCCCCGATGAACCAACCGGAGCGCCGGCGATGTCCTATGCCCGTTTCGCCGCGATGATCGCGGTTTCGACCATCGTGATGTACGGACTGATGTACCTGAACACGTGGGCCCTCGATCACGTGTTCTTCAGCCAGACTCGCGCCTGGATGGCCCTACTAATGGGTGCCGTGATGGCCGTCATCATGCTCGGCTTCATGTGGAGCATGTACAAGGACTCGAGGACGAACGTGGCGATCGTGCTGGCGGCAGCCGTCGCTTTCGCCGGGTCGCTGTGGCTGGTGCGGAGCCAGGAAACGGGGGCGACGTCTCCTACATGGAGGCCATGATTCCGCACCACTCGATCGCCGTCATGACGAGCGAACGGGCCCACATCAAGGATCCGAGGGTGCGCAAGCTCGCTGACGGGATCATCGAGGCCCAGGTCCGGGAGATCGGCGAGATGAAGCAACTGATCGCCGATCTCGAATGCAAGCCGGCACCCGGCGACGCCAAGGACCTGCCTGCCCGGCCGGCGAAATAAGGAGTGCCGCGCTACCTGGTCAGCCTAGCTGACCGAGGCTATTTGGGCGGCTTGCTGCCCGGCATTCCCATGCCCGTCGTAGCGCCGCCGCGCATCGCCGACATCATCGGCATCATGCCCATCTGAGGCGCCAGCACCTCGTCAGCAGCCTTCTTCTGCTCGTCGGAAAAGCTGCCGACGAGGTTGGCGAGCGCCGACTTCATCGCACGGGTGCCTTCGAGGCGTGCCGCCAGCCATTTTTCCTGGAGCGTCAGCTTTTGGACGAGGTCCGGCGATCCGGTGCTCTGTTGCGCCATCATCATCGAATCGCGCATCTCTCCCAGCGTCTTGGCATTGATCCGCAGCGCGTCGGCGAACGCGTTCCAGGCAGACGCCTGAGAGTCCGTGATCTTGAGCTCGGTCCGGAGGAACGCGATCCGCCCCTCCACGCGATCGATCGTCTCCATCCCATCGCCAGACTGGCGCATCATGCCCATCATCCGCATCATGTCGGGCATCTGCATGTTGCCGCCCATCATGCCTTGCGAGGGGCTGGCACCGCGGGGCATCTCGGTGGGAGCGGCCGGCTTTCCCGCGGGGGCTTCCTTCTGATCCGGATGATGGCCCTCATGTTCGGACGGCGACTGTGCCCAGGCAGAATACCCGAGCGTCGTGACGAGAAGTGCGGCGAATGTGAGTGCGCGCATGACAAGCTCCCAGGCGCTGTGATTGCTCGGAGTAGAATGACTCGCTCTTGCGGCAGGCGGCTTGATGCGCGTCAATACGTCCGGAGGGCCGCGACTCGGCGCTTCCATCGATGAAGGTTGATCCAGATCAACTACGTAGCGGGGCAGAGCTTCGAAACTGGCGACCGCCTAAATCGAAGGTTTAAGGACTCGCCGGGTCTTGCAACAGGTCAATATGGCTGACACCCATTCGACTTCCATCGCTCACCTCCCCTGGTGGTTCGCCGCGGGTCCTGGGGAGACCGACGTACTGCTGATCGGGATGGCAGCATTCCTTGTGGCGTTCGTCTTCATGTTCGGCGTTCTGATGTTGCGGCTGCATCATTTGCCGGAGCACATCGCTCAGAAGGGACAAAAGATCCAATATCAGATCGTCGCGACGTTGGGTCTCCTTGCGATGTTCACGCACTACAACTTGCTCTGGATCGCCGGCCTGCTGCTGGCCATGATCGATCTTCCCGATTTCACGGGTCTGCTCGACGGAATAGCTGGTTCGGTCAAACGCATCGCCTGGCGCAGAACATCGGGCAGCCAAACCCGAACTTCTTTGCTCGATGGCGTTGAGCGAGTTTGAGGTGCGTCAAGGACGATGCTGGCCAGTTCTGATGGAATGTTTCCGTCCTCAACCGGGAGAACGGACATGATCACCAAGACACTGCTCGCCGCCGTTACGGCCGCCCTAATCGCGCTCCCTGCCATGGCGCAAACTGCGGATAAAGAAAAGAACGGCCACCACTACAGTGGCGGTCCGAAGACCGAGGTCCCCCACCATATGGGTCCCAAGGAGACGGTCGGCTCCTCCAAGACGACGACCTCAGGGGGTCACCACTACACGGGCGGTCCGTCGACATCGAATCCGCATCACATGGGCGACAAGGACAAGTGACCTTTTCCGGCGCGGCTGTGCCGGTCCGTCAGTCGGGCCGCTGCGGCCGTTGCCGGCGCAAGGCCCTTGCTGGGCCGCGCTGGTCTTGAACTAGCTGCCGTGCTTCGAGAGCCAGCTCTGTAGCTCCTTGATCTCGGTCTCCTGCTCGCTCGTTCCCTTTTCCGCCATCTTCCGGATCGTCGGATCCTTGGTCTCCTTCAGGACGACCTTGTTCATATCGATGGCACCCTGGTGGTGAGCGATCATCATCTTCACCCAGGCCTTGGTCGGGTCCGGATCCATTCCCTTCTGCATGTCCGCGTTCATCTTCTCCATGGACGGCTTGTAGGGATCCGTGGCCGCGTCCTGCGCGAAAGCCTGAAGCGGAACCGTGGCGAGAGCCGCAACGACGAACGCGCGGGCGAGCAGTTTTGTCGACATGTCGATGTCCTCGTCTGATCGGTTTCACACGGTCCCAACCGCACAGTGTCCCGGCAGTTCCTGTCCAGACGGGCGGCTACGTGATCGCCTGCTTTCCGACGAAACGCATGAACTGCCGTTGACCCTCGGGGCCGAACAGGACGACCGCGTAGGGCTGCGGCCTTCCTCCCTCCATGCCCGGCGATCCGACCGGCATTCCCGGCACTGCGATGCCCCGTGCGTTCGGCCTGTCGAGCAGGAGGCGGCGGACGGCTTCGGCCGGGACGTGTCCTTCGACGACGTAGCCGCCGATTTCTGCCGTGTGGCAGGCCGCAAGCTGCGTCGGCACTCCAAGGCGGGCCCGGATCGCGTCCAGGTCCGACGCCTCCTCCACGCGCACATCGAACCCGGACTCCCGCAGGTGCTGCACCCAGCCGGTGCAGCAGCCGCAGTTCGGATCCTTGTGCACGGTTATCGCGCGGTCTTCCGCCAAAGCCGAGGCAGCAGGTCCCGTCAGCGCCGCTGCGGCGAGTAGCCCGATGAGAGAGCGGCGTGTCATCTGAAAGTGCGTCATAGCCAGCCTCCTTTCACTTGACCGTCACGTGGCCGGTCATGCCGTATTCGCGATGATTGGGGATCAGGCAGGAGTATTCGAAGGTCCCCGGCTTCGTGAACTTCCACACGATCTCGGCGGTCTTCTTAGGCGCCACGCGCACGCCGTTCGGCTCGTCGTGCTCCATGTGCGGATGCTTCTTCATGACGGCGGCGTGCGCCAGGTTCTCCTTCGTCGTCGCCAGAAGGAATTCGTGGTCCTCGGTCCCCACGTTCCGCAGCACGAAGCGGATCTGCTCGCCGCGCTTCACCTCGATCTTGAAGGGATTGTAGTCCATCTCGCTCATCTCGATTTCGATGGTGCGCGACGGCTTCGCCGGATCGCCGGGCTCGCCCGCCGAGTAGGATTCGTGCTGTCCGTGTCCGTGGTCGTGACCGAGAGCGGGAAGTGCGCTCACCGAGGCCGCAGCGAGGGCGACGGTGGCAACCAAGATAGCTTTCTTCAAGTCGTGTCTCCTAACGATGGTGGTGACGGTGCTGTTGTGCCGGCGCGTCGGACGAGTACCCACGCAGTTCGGCGTATTTCGCCAACTGCGCCTGGTCGAGGATCGCCGCGGTGAGCAGGTGGTACTTGAGATGAGCCTGGCGGAGTTCGCCCTGCGTCTTTGAAATCGCCGCCGTCGCCGCCCCCAGACTATCCGCAGTGATCGTCCTGCCGGCAAACTGCCTGTCCAGATCGGTCTCCTGCTCGATCAATCGGTTGCCGATCGGGGTGGTCTCCGATTTCATCGCGGAGAACATGTTCTGGACCTTGCCGCGCTGATCGGGACTCAATTCCAGCCGGTTCGCAAGCTCCAACACGTGCGAGGGCCCAGGGTAGCCGTTGAGTTCAGCCGCTAGTGCGAGCCCCATTCCTCGCCCAGCCTTCAGGTCGGCGATCTGCTGGTCGGAAAGCGCCTTGATCTGCCGCGATTGCATTCCGGCGTAGGGCGTCTGAGCCCATACGATAGCCGGGGCCAGCAGGGCTAGAACTAAAACGACGACCTTCATGGCGACCTCCATCCTCTTCTATTCGGCCGCCTGGGCGGCAACGCGCGTTCCACTTTGGGTTTCGCTTGCTCGTTCTTCGGCCTCCGACCGTTCGCCGGGCGGTAATCCCCGCTCCTTCGCCAGTCCGAAGATCGCCGGGATCACGATGAGTGTGAGCAGCGTCGACGAAGTCATGCCGCCGATCATCGGAACCGCGATGCGCTGCATGATCTCCGATCCGGTCCCGGTGCTCCACATGATGGGCAGCAGGCCCGCCATGATCGCGACCACGGTCATCATCTTCGGGCGGACGCGCTCCACCGCGCCCACCATGATAGCGTCGTGGAGATCGCCGCGCGTGAAGACCCGCCCCTCCGTGCTGCATCTGGTCTTCATCTCGGCCAGCGCATGATCGAGGTAGATCAGCATCACGACGCCGGTCTCGGCGGCGACGCCGGCGAGCGCGATGAAGCCGACGGCGACGGCGACCGACAGATTGAAGCCGAGCCACCACATCATCCAGATGCCGCCTACCAGTGCGAACGGCAGCGACAGCATCACGATCAGGGTCTCGGTCATGGCCCGGAAGTTCAGGAACAGCAGCAGGAAGATGATGGTGAGGGTCACGGGGACCACGATCTTCAGGCGCGCTGCGGCCCGCTGCAGGTATTCGTACTGGCCGCTCCAGACCACGTAGTAGCCGGCGGGAAACTGGATGCTTTGGTTGACCGCCGCTTGCGCGTCCGCGACGTAGCTGCCGATGTCGCGATCCCGGATGTCGACGTAGATATACGTCGCGAGCTGACCGTTCTCGGTCCGGATCGAGGTCGGCCCGCGCGCAGGCTCGACCTTGGCGACCTCGCCAAGCGGCACGGCGCCGCCGGCCGGCATCGGCACCAGCATGTCGCTGGCGATGGCCTTCGGATTGTCCCGGAGATCGCGCGGGTAGCGCATGTTGACCGTGAAGCGCTGCCGTCCTTCCACGGTGGTGGTGACCGTCTGGCCGCCGAGAGCGGCCGCGATGGTGTCCTGCACGTCTTGGACCAGAATCCCGTAACGGGCGAGCGCCTCACGGTCGGGGACGATCTCGAGATAGTACCCGCCGATGCCCCGCTCGGCATAGGCCGACGAGGTCCCCGGCACCGCTTTGATGACGCGCTCGATCTGCTTGGCCAACCGGTCGATCTCGACGAGATCGGTGCCCATGACCTTGACGCCGATGGGCGTACGGATGCCCGTCGACAGCATGTCGATGCGGGCCTTGATCGGCATGGTCCAGGCGTTGGAGACGCCCGGGAACTGCAGCGCCTTGTCCATCTCGGCGATGAGACTGTCGACCGTCACGCCGGGGCGCCACTGCTCCTTCGGCTTCAGGTTGACGATGGTCTCGAACATCTCGGTCGGGGCCGGGTCGGTAGCGGTCGCCGCCCGTCCAGCCTTGCCGTAGACCGAGGCGACTTCCGGGAAGGACTTGATGATCCGGTCCTGCATTTGCATCAGTTCGGCCGCCTTCGTCACGGAGATGCCGGGCAGCGTCGTCGGCATGTAGAGCAGCGTGCCCTCGTTCAGGGTGGGCATGAACTCGGTGCCGAGCTGCCTCGCCGGCCAGATCGTGACGGCGAGCACGGCCACGGCCGCCAGGATCACCAACGTCTTCGCCCGCAGCACGCCCTTGATCACCGGGCGGTAGATCCAGATCAGGAACCGGTTGATGAAGTTCCTGTTCTCCGGAACGATCGTGCCGCGGACGAAGATGACCATCAGGGCCGGGACCAGGGTGACCGACAGCAGAGCCGCAGCGGCCATCGAGAACGTCTTGGTGAACGCCAGCGGGCTGAACAGCCGCCCCTCCTGCGATTCCAGCGTGAAGATCGGCATGAACGACACGGTGATGATCAGCAGGCTGAAGAACAGTGCCGGCCCGACCTCGGAGGCCGCATCGATCAGAACTTGCACGCGCGACTGATCGGGCTTCGCCCGTTCGAGGTGCTTGTGGGCGTTCTCGATCATGACGATGGCGGCGTCCACCATGGCGCCGATCGCGATCGCGATGCCCCCGAGGCTCATGATGTTCGAACCCAACCCCAGCAGCTTCATAGCGCCGAACGCCATCAGCACGCCGACCGGGAGCATCAGGATCGCGACGAGCGCGCTGCGGACGTGCAGCAGGAATACGATGCAGACGAGAGCGACGACGATGCTTTCCTCGAACAGGGTATGCTTGAGGGTGTCGATGGCCGCGTAGATGAGGTTGGAGCGGTCGTAGACCGGCACGATATCGACCGATTTCGGCAGGCTGCTCGCGATCTCCTTGAAGCGCCTCTTGACGTTCTCGATGACGTCGAGGGCGTTGACCCCGAAGCGCTGCAGCACGATGCCGCTGGCGACCTCGCCCTCGCCGTTCAGCTCGGCGATACCCCTGCGCTCGTCCGGACCGAGCTCGACGCTGGCAACGTCCCGCAGCAGCACCGGGGTGCCGTTGCTCGTCTTCAGTACGATGTTGCCGAGATCGTTGATGCTCTTGATGTAGCCCTTGCCGCGGATGACGTACTCGAATTCCGCGAGCTCGACGGTGCGCCCGCCGACGTCGGCGTTGCTGGCGCGGATGGCTTCCCGGATCTTCTGCATGCTGATGCCGCGGTCGCGCATCCGCTGCGGATCGAGCACCACGTTGTACTGCTTGACGAAGCCGCCGATGCTGGCGACCTCGGCGACGCCTTCGGCCTTGGCCAGCGCGAACTTCAGATTCCAGTCCTGGATCGTGCGGGTGTCCGCCAGGTTCAATTCTTTGGACACGACCGCGTACTGGTAGACCCAACCGACCCCCGTCGCATCGGGACCGATGGTCGGGGTCACGCCCGCTGGCAGCCTTGACGCGGCGCTGTTCAGAAATTCCATGACGCGCGAGCGCGCCCAATAGATGTCGGTGCCGTCCTCGAAGATCACGTAGACGAACGACACGCCGAAGAACGAGAAGCCGCGCACCACCTTCGATTTTGGCACCGTCAGCATCGCGGTCGTCAGCGGATAGGTGACCTGATCCTCGATCACCTGCGGCGCCTGGCCGGGATACTCGGTGTAGACGATGACCTGCGTGTCCGAGAGGTCCGGGATCGCGTCCAGCGGAAGGTGGATCAGCGCGTAGAGGCCGGCGGCAGCAGCGAAGCCGGTGCCGAACAGCACCAGAAGCAGGTTGCGGGCCGACCAGGCGATGATGCGGGCGATCATTTGTGCTCTCCCATCGCGTGGGCAGGTGCGTCGGAGGCTTGGGGCGCGGTCTCGGCAAAGCCCTTCAGCGCCGCCTTCAGATTGCTTTCCGCGTCGATCAGGAAGTTGGCCGAGGTGACCACCGCCTCGCCGTCGGCCAGGCCATCCCGCACCTCGATGTAGCCGCCGCCGCGCTGGCCCAGCTTCACTTCGCGCGGTTCGAAGCGACCCTGGCCCTTGTCGACGAGGACGGCCTGGCGGCTGCCGGTGTCAAGCACTGAGCTATCCGGCACCGCCAGCACGGGCGCCGAGTCGTCGGTGCCGATGTCGGCATCGACGTACATGTCCGGAAGAAGGGCGAAGTCCGGATTGGCGAGCTCGATCCGGACGCGGGCGGTCCTAGTTTCCCGGTTCACCTGGGGATAGACAACCGCGATCTTCCCGGAGAAGGTTCGGCCCGGGAAACTGCGCGCGCGGATCGTGACGGGTTGACCCACCGCGATGCCGCCCAGGTCCCTTTCGGCCACATCGACCAGGGCCCAGACCAGCGAGATGTCGGCGACCCGGAACAGCACGTCGCCGGGATTGGCGCGCATGCCCTCGATCGCGTTGCGCTCGAGCACGATGCCGTCGCGCGGCGCGGACCACTGCACGGTCACGGGGGCGACGTGGGACTTCTCCATCTCGGCAATGACCTGTTCGGGCACGTCGAGATTGATCAGTCGCTGCCGTGAGCCCCGGCCGTAGGCCTCGATCCCGCCCGTGGTTCTGGAGGTGATCGTCGAGAGATACTCCGCGGCGGCGGACGCCACTGCCGAACTGTAGATCTGCATCAGCGGTTGGCCGGCCTTGACGCGCGTGCCGGTGGTGACGTCGGCGACCTTCTGCACGAAACTCTCGGCGCGCATGACGATCACTGACACGCGGCGCTCGTTGAGTTGGATCGTCCCCGGCGCCTTCACGGAGACCCGGATCGGGCGCCGCTCGACGGGTTCGGATTTCACGCCGGTCCGCTGGATCTTGCCCGGCGACAGCTTCACGGTGCCGTCATCGACCTCGTCGCCTTCGTAGACGGGGACGTAGTTCATGCCCATCGGGTCCTTTTTCGGCACCGGCGAGGTGTCGGGCAGGCCCATGGGATTGCGGTAGTACAGGATCTTGCGCGACGCATCCGCCTGCTGCTTCGGCTTCGCCAGGGCGGCTGCGGCCTGATCGTCGTCATAGACCGGCAGGTAGTCCCGCCCGCGGTCGTCCTTCTTCGGACCGGCCGACCAGCGCGGCACCCCTTCCGGATCGCGATAGTAAAGCGGAGTTCGGGCCGAGGCCGGTGCCGCCGCGATCGCCTCGGCGTGCACGGACGAGTGTTCGCCGGCCCAGTACCAGTGGCCGCCCACGGCAAGGCCGGCCGTCAGTGCGAGTGCCGTCAGAAGACGCTGCGTGTTCATGGCGTGATCCCGCGCGCCCGGGGCGCGCATCCATGTGAATGGGAAAGAGGAGTGCGGGCGCCGTCTGGCGGCGCCCGCAGGCTCACTTCGTCGCCTTGACGATCACCTTGCCGGTGACGGTCTCGGCCTCGCCCTGCACCTTGGCGGAGAGCGTCACCTGGTAGCGGCCGGCCATCGGCAGGTCCGTCTTGAAGGCGTAGACGCCGGGCTCTTTCGAGGGCAGCGGCGCGACCGCGGATTCCATCTCGGCCATGCCGTCGGGAGCCATGTCGACGCGGGTCTTGAAGATCACCGCGTCCGCCACCGGCTTGCCGGTCTGCTTGTTGGTCAAGCGGACGGCGAGCGTGACGTCGTCGCCCTTCTTCATCTCCGGATTGACGGGCTCGAAGGCGTAGTCGCCGGCGCCCGCCATGGCGGCCGAAGCGGCAAGCGAAAGGGTGGCGGCGACAGCCGCGGTCGTGAAATTGGAAAGCATTGTCCTGTCCTCATGATCTGATCTTTCGCCGTGGCGCATGGAGCGCGCACGTCAGTCGTCTGCGCGAGCAAGCGTGCGCGCGCGCCGGGTTTTGCGAGATCAGCTTCGAGGAGGTCGGAAGGGCGGACTACCGGTGCGGTAGGAGAGGACCTGGTCGGCGGGGATGAGGATCTTGCTCGTTGCGACGGATAACAGCCGCAGCGCGAGGGGGTGGACGTCGCTGAGTGCGAGAGCTCCGCCGATGCAGCAGAGCCCCATCCCGCACTTGTAGCCATCCTTGTGCGAGGTCGATCCCTTCATGTCGTCCGGACAGCAATCGTCCATCGACATGTCGCCGTGATCGGCCATGTGCATGACGATCTGCATGTCGTCCGACGGCATCGCGTGACCGACGGCGGCCGACGCACCAAGCGGCAGCATCGCCAGCGAGGCGGCGATAGCAAATGCCAGGATGGTACGGACGAACCGCATAGTGATTGATTTACCTCTCGGGCCGCAGCGCGGCTTGAGTAACATATTCCGGGGCTCGGCGCAGTCTTTGATCCGGCTCAAGCATCCGTGGCTACGCTATGGTTACCTATCCACCCGACCCACGACGTCCATCAGTTCCGCGATCTTCCGACGCTGGTCGACCTTGTCGCCGCTATGGATCGCGTGTTCCACGCAATGGGCCACGTGATCCTTAAGGATTTCTTCTTCCACCCGCCGAAGCGCGGAACGGACCGCCGAGATCTGCGTGACGATATCGATGCAGTACCGGTCCTCGTCGACCATCTTCGCGAGCCCGCGAACCTGGCCTTCGATGCGGTTCAGGCGTTTCTGACAGGAAGCCTTGATATCGTTTCTCATGCTCCTAATATACCCCCCCAGGGTACTTTCCGCAAGATGGAGTCTCAAATGGACGCGCAGCACAGCCAGAAATCCGGAGAGGCGCGCGGAAGCTGCTGCGGGCATTCGCATCCGGCGGCCCATGACCATGCGGCACACGCTCACCATCACGATAATGCTGCAGGGACTGCAGTGGATCCGGTCTGCGGGATGAAGGTCGACCAGGCGACCGCTCGCCAGAAGGTCGAGCACGGCGACCAGACCTACTATTTCTGCTCGGAGCGCTGCCGCACCAAATTCGAGGCTGACCCCGCCAAGTACGTCCATGGAAAGGCGCAGCAGGCGCCGCCCGCCAAACTGCCGGAAGGCACCATCTACACCTGTCCGATGCATCCGCAGATCCGCCAGGTCGGGCCGGGCAATTGCCCCATCTGCGGCATGGCGCTCGAACCGGAAGTCGCGAGCGCGGACACTGGTCCGAACCCCGAGCTGGTCGATATGTCCCGCCGGTTCTGGGTGGGTCTCGCGCTTTCCGTTCCGGTCGTGATCCTCGAAATGGGCGGTCACCTCATCGGCGGCCACGGTTGGATCGACCAGACGCTTTCGAACTGGATCCAGTTGGTCCTCGCGACGCCCGTCGTGATCTGGGCGGGATGGCCGTTCTTCGTCCGCGGCTGGCAATCGGTCCTGACGCGCAATCTGAACATGTTCACCCTGATCGCGATGGGCACCGGGGTCGCCTGGGTCTACAGCATCGTCGCCACCGTCGCGCCTGGCATCTTTCCGGCCACGTTCCGAGGTCACGACGGCGCCGTCGCCGTCTACTTCGAGGCGGCCGCGGTGATCACCGTTCTGGTCCTCCTCGGACAGGTGCTTGAGCTCCGGGCCCGAGAAGCGACCTCCGGCGCGATCAAGGCACTCCTCGACCTCGCGCCGAAGACGGCGCGCCGCATCCGGGCCGACGGCACCGACGAAGAAGTCGAGATCTCTGCCCTGGAGGTCGGCGACCGGCTTCGTGTTCGCCCCGGCGAGAAGGTGCCGGTCGACGGCGAGATCGTCGAGGGGCGGTCCTCGCTCGACGAGTCGATGGTGACCGGCGAATCCATGCCCGTCAGCAAGGACGTCGGCGGCAAGGTCATCGCGGGCACGCTCAATCGCTCCGGCGGCTTCATCATGCGCGCCGAGAAGGTCGGCAGCGACACCATGCTGTCCCAGATCGTGCATATGGTCGCGCAGGCGCAGCGCTCCCGCGCGCCGATCCAGCGCCTGGCCGATCAGGTGGCCGGCTGGTTCGTGCCCGCCGTAATCGTGATCGCAATTGCTGCGTTCGCCGCGTGGGCGGTCTACGGTCCGGAGCCGCGTCTGGCCTTCGGCCTCGTCGCCGCCGTCAGCGTCCTCATCATCGCGTGTCCCTGCGCCTTGGGACTCGCCACCCCGATGTCGATCATGGTCGGTGTCGGGCGCGGCGCCCAGGCCGGCGTGCTCATCAAGAATGCCGAAGCGCTCGAGCGCATGGAGCGCATCGACACGCTGGTCGTCGACAAGACGGGCACGCTAACCGAAGGAAAGCCCAAGGTCGTAGCCGTCAAGCCCGCAGAGGAGTACACGGAAGCCGAGGTGCTGCGGCTCGCCGCCAGCGTCGAACGCGCCAGCGAACATCCGCTTGCAGATGCGATCGTCAACGAGGCCAAGGATCGGGGCATCCAGACGACCGATGTGCAGGACTTCGACTCGCCGGTGGGCAAGGGCGCGCTCGGAATCGTCGAGGGCAAGAGAGTCCTGCTCGGCAACGCCGCCTTCATGCGTTCGCAGGGAGTGGAAACTTCTGCAATGGAGGCAGAGGCGGAGCGGCAGCGCGGCGAAGGCGCCACCGTCATCAACATGGCCGTGAATGGCAAGCTCGCGGGCATCATCGCCATCGCCGATCCCGTGAAGGGCTCCACGCCCGAGGCGCTGCGGGACCTCGCGGCGGACGGCGTCAAGGTGATCATGCTCACCGGAGACAACCGGACCACGGCTCAGGCGGTCGCGCGTAGGCTGGGCATCGCCGACGTGGAAGCGGAAGTGCTGCCGGATCAAAAGAGCGCGGTGGTCGCCAAGTTGCAGAAGGAAGGCCGGAACGTCGCGATGGCGGGCGATGGCGTGAACGATGCGCCGGCGCTGGCGGCGGCCGAGGTCGGCATCGCGATGGGGACCGGCACGGACGTTGCGATGGAGAGCGCCGGCGTCACCCTGCTCAAGGGCGACCTCACTGGCATCGTTCGGGCGCGGCGGCTGTCGCGGGCGACCATGAGTAATATTCGACAGAACCTGTTTTTCGCGTTCGCCTACAACGCGGCTGGAATTCCGATCGCGGCCGGCGTGCTCTATCCGACCTTCGGCCTTCTGTTGTCGCCGATCGTGGCGGCCGCGGCGATGGCCCTCTCTTCGGTGAGCGTGGTCGGCAACGCGCTGCGGCTGCGGAGTGCGCGGGTTTGATCGCAGAGAGACCTGCATCTCGGAACCGTCAGGAAAACTTAAGACATGGGAACTCTTAAAGGTCCGCGACGCCACCTCGGATTGGGCGTTGAACTTCAAGTCGGGATTGGCTAGAAGGCCGGCAATTGGTTTGCGGCTCCCTCGGGGGCCGCATTCGTTTTGGAGTTGGGCGAGCTGAGGTTTCCGCTACGGTTTCTGCTACAGAGCTTGAGCCGAATGCAATAACCTTCTGATAACACTAGCGATTTCGCTGGTCTCGCTCTAACCGCTCGAAGGGAGCGGGACAGCTGATGATGGCCTTTGTGCTGATAGCCTTGATCGCCGGCGCTGCGTCGGCCCTGATGTTCGCCTCGATCATTTCGGGCGCGCTGATCTCGCTCGTCCTGTTCTATCTCGCACCGCTGCCGCTGATGGTCGCCGCGATCGGCTGGGGACCGCTTTGCGCAAGCCTCGGCGGCATCGCTGCTGCGATCGGCCTCGGTGCCCTGTTCGGCCTGCCCTATTGCATCGCATTCGCCCTCACCGTCGCGCTGCCGGCGTGGTGGCTCGGCCATCTCGTGCTGCTCAGCCGTCCTGTGGGAAAGGTTGCCGTGGGACATGTCGCGCCTGACGCCACCGCGCCCGCCGAGCCCGAGCTCGAATGGTATCCGGTCGGCCGCATCCTGCTTTGGCTCGCGGGCTTCGCCACGCTGACCACGCTCGCCGCCCTGCTCACGCTCGGGACCGACGCCGAGACCATCATCGGTACGCTCAGACGCGGCCTGATGCGCCTGCTCCGGGCCACCGACCCGCAAAGCTCCGGCGAAGCCGGACAGTTCGTCGACGCGCTGGTGCGGATCGCACCAGCCGGGGCCACCATCATCGCGATGATGACGCTGACCCTCAACCTCTGGCTCAGCGCCAAGGTCACGGCGACGTCGGGCCGGTTGCGACGCCCGTGGCCGGATATGAGGACGGCCGAGCTGCCGCCGATGACGCTGGTGGCGCTGTGCATCGCACTCGCCTTCTGCTTCACCGGCGGGCTGCTCGCGATCGTCGCCCAGATCACCGCGGCCGCGCTCATGATGGGCTATGCGGTAACCGGCTTTGCCGTGCTGCATACGCTCACGCTGGCACTGAAGAGCCGCACCTTCTGGCTCGGCTCGGCCTATGCCGCCGTGGTCGTGTTCGGATGGCCCGTGATCGCGATGGTGATCCTCGGCCTTGCGGATGCCGTGTTCGGCTTCCGCGAACGCTTCCTGCGCAGCCGGCAACCGCCGCCGCTGCCGACCCCTTGAGTTCAACCCGAAACCGAAACCTTACAGAGCACTTCAAAAGGAGAACGAATATGGAAGTCATTTTGCTGGAACGCGTCAACAAGCTCGGCCAGATGGGCGAAGTCGTGAAGGTTCGCGACGGCTATGCCCGCAATTTCCTGCTCAAGCGCGGCAAGGCGTTGCGCGCCACCGCCGACAACCGTGCCAAGTATGACGGCATGAAGGCCGAGCTCGAGGCCCGCAACCTCGCCTCGAAGGGCGAAGCTGCCAAGGTCGCCGAGAAGATCGAAGGCAAGAACATCATCGTGATCCGTCAGGCCTCGGAAGCCGGCCAGCTGTTCGGCTCGGTCAACGTGCGTGACATCGTCATCGCGTTCGAGGCCGATGGCGTTTCGCTCGCCCGCCCGCAGATCCAGCTCGACGCGCCGATCAAGACCATCGGCAAGCACGCGATCACCGTCGCCGTCCACCCCGAGGTCGAGGTCGAGATCACAGTGACGGTCGCGCGCAGCCAGGACGAGGCCGAACGCATCAACCGCGGCGAGGACATCTCGACCCGCAACGAGGACCGCGACGCAGCCGCCGAGGCGATCGCCGCCGCCGGCGAGTTCTTCGATCCGGAAGCCGAGCACGACGACGTCGCGCCGGCGCCGGCCGCGGAAGAGAAGTAAGCGGCTCAACTCGTCATTCCGGGATGGTCCGAAGGACCAGACCCGGAATCTCGAGATTCCGGGTCTGGCGCTTGCGCCCCATCCCGGAATGACGGGCACGATTAAGGCCCGGTCGCCTCAGGCGGCCGGGCTTTCGTTTTGGCGGCGACGTCCTCGCTCAACATCGCGATCGAGGCCAGCGCCGTTGCCGTGTGCTTCTCGACACCGCCGCTGACACAGAACACGTCGGCCGCAACCACCGACACCTGGCGGCCCGGCTTGATCACCCGGGCACGGCAGATCAGCTTCTCGCCGACCGCGGGCGACAGCAGGTTGAGCTTGTATTCCGCCGTCAGCGCCGGCTGGCCGCGCGAGGTCGCGGCTGCGATCGTCGTGGCGTTGTCGACCAGGAAGGCGGTGACGCCGCCGTGGAAGAAGCCGTGCTGCTGCAGCAGCTCCGGCCGGCGGTCCACGGCGATCGTGCAGGTGCCGCGCGACAATTCCGAGAGCTCGGCGCCGACCAGGTTCATAAAACCCTGCCGGCCGACATTGGCATGGATGTGCTCGGCGATCGGTCCAAATTCAGGATCTGCGTCGTTGCGCATGCAGCCTCTCCTTATTGTTTGTTGATGCGATCGGGCGGGACCAGCGCGCGGACTGCGCAGGCGATCAGCGTATCGGCCTCGACGCGCGGATCGGCGCGGTCGCGTCCCGACAGGAACGCACGGCAGAAGATCTGCGCGGGACCGATGAGCTGGCTGACGAACATCACCGGCGTCATCGGCAAGAGTTCGCCATTTGCAACCAGCGGCGCGCGCCAGCGCTCGATGCCATCGGCGAGCCGCGCATTCTGAGCGCGTTGGGCGTCGCGAACCTCCTCGCCCCACTCGCTCCGCGAAATCTCGAACAGGTAGCGCGCCTCGCGCCGGCTGGTCACAACCCAGTCGAGATGGGCCCGGATCAGCCGATCGATGCCCTGCTTCGCATCGGGCGCGGGATCGAGCGCCGCCAGCACCGCGGCGTGATAGTGCCGCAAGACCTCAAGAAACAGCGCACCGGCAAGCTCCTTCTTCGAGCCGAAGGCGTGAAAGAAGCTGCCATTGGAGGCGCGCGCCCGGGTGCGGATCGCGGCCACGGTCGCGGCTTCGAAGCCGACGCGGTCGAACACGATCAGCCCGGCTGCCAACAGGTCGTCCCGCACGCTCGCCGTCATCGAGACTTCCTCCTAGAGCAATACTCTAGAGCAATACTCTAGGCGTGGTCAACAATGCGGAGGCCGCGATGAAGGCGGCCTCCGCATGTCGATCAAAAAATAGCTGGCTTAGCGCGAGATAGGCGGCGTTGGCGGACCGGACTGCTCGGCCGGCGCAGCAGGTGGGGCTGCAGCGGTCGCGGGCGGTGCGGGCTGCGGCTTGGCCGCCGGTTCGGAGCTGGCCGCAGGCGCGGCCGGCTTGGGAGCAGCCTCTTCCGCCGGCTTGGGTGCGGCTGGCTCGGCAGGCTTTGCAGCCGGCGTTACCGCCGGGACCGGATCGGGCCGCAGCGCCGGAGCGTCACTGCCGCGGGGCTCGACCCTGGCGCTATCGGGCCTCGTCTCAACGGGCTTCTCGGATGCCTTGCCGCTGTCGGGCTTGGCCTCGTCGCGACCGGGCTCGACCTTCGCCGCGTCGGGCTTGGACTCAGGCTTGGATTCGGACTTGGATTCAGGCTTGGGCTCGCTCTTCTTCTCGTCAGTGGCTGGCGCGGCGGCATCGATCTTCGGCGCCTCCTCGGTGCCGGGCTTGGCGCGGCGCTTGCTCTTGCGTCCCTCGGGCGCAGCTTGTCCCTCGGGCTTCGTGCCCTCCTCGGCCGGCCGCGCAGCGCGCTTCTGGCGCGCACCCTCGGCTGCGGGAGCAACAGCCTCGCCGTCCGGCCTGGCCGCGTCCTGGGCGCGCGGGCGGCGGCCCTGATGCTCGGGATTGGTGCTCGCGTCCTTCTCCCTGGCACCGTCCTTCTTGCCGTCCTTGGCCTGGTAGCGGGTGTCGGTGGCACCGTTGGAGACGAGATAGGAGGCGAGGATGCCCGCCATGTCCGAGCTCGTGGTGTAGTGCTGGCGCAGGAAGCCCGGCAGCGAGCCCGGCGCGACGGACTTCAGAAGTCCGCGCGGGCTCTTGTGGCACGCATTGCAGGTCTGCGCGAACAGCTGGGACGGGGTTTTGCCGGCCTCGAGATTGGTCACCTGCGCAAAAACGGCATCGGCCGCGCCGAAGCCGATCAGAAGCAATACCGTCGCGAGGCTGAGCGCTCGGCTCGACATTCCCATCATCTCCATTGAATTCCGAGAGGTGCAGCCGGCGTCCGGCGCGGCGCGGTCACCTTTTATCCGATTGAGCCACGAATGGAAGCAGGCACCACGCGCAAGGATGTGATTAAGCGGTTTGCGAATATCGGCTGTGAACTCAGCGCATTAGCGTAGCCGATCCTGCCTCCCCAAATTTGGATGCAAGCGCATAGGAACCGCCGCGTCACCTGGGCGTCAGAAGTGAAGGCCGGGTTAGTCGCATCCCTTCGGGTTCGCTCGAGAGGAAGGTGTCGATGGACCTCTTGTTGCGTAGATTTCTGTCTCAATTCATCCGCCGCGGCACGATGACGGTGACCGGCTCGCGCGGATCGAAGTTCACCGTCGGCGACGCCACTGGCGAGCCGGTCGCGGTGCGCTTCGTCACCGCGGAGGCGGAGCGGAAGATCCTCGTTAATCCCGAGCTCGGGCTTGGCGAGGCCTATATGGACGGCGAGTTCGTCGTCGAGCGCGGCACCATAGCTGATGCCCTCGCGATCCTGCTCGATCAACCCGACCTATTGCCGCAGTGGGCAAAACCCTGGTGGCGCCTGCGCTATCTGACGCGGCATCTGAAGCAATTCAATCCGCGCTCGCGCTCCCGCCACAACGTCGCGCATCATTATGATCTCGATGCCCGGCTCTATTCGCTCTTCCTGGACGCTGACAAGCAATATAGCTGCGCCTATTTCGAGACGCAGGACGCGACGCTCGACGACGCGCAGCTCGCCAAGAAACGGCACATCGCCGCAAAGCTGCTGGTCAGGCCCGGCCAGCGCGTCCTCGACATCGGCTCGGGCTGGGGCGGGCTCGGGCTCTATCTCGCCGAGATCGCCGGCGCCGACGTCACCGGCGTGACGCTGTCGAGCGAGCAGTTGCAGCTCGCCAACGCGCGCGCGGCCGAAAAGCGCCTGACCGGCTCGGCCAGATTCCTGCTCCAGGACTATCGCGACGTCGAAGGCCCGTTCGACCGCATCGTCTCGGTCGGCATGCTCGAGCATGTCGGCGCCCGCTTCTACGACACCTACTTCCAACGCTGCGCCGAGCTGTTGAGCGAAAACGGCATCATGCTGCTACACGCGATCGGCCGTTCGCAGGGCCCGGACTCGACCAATCCCTGGATCGCCAAATACATCTTCCCCGGCGGCTACATCCCGGCGCTGTCGGAGGTGCTGCCGGCGATCGAGCGCGCCGGCCTCCTGGTCTGCGATATCGAGATCCTGCGCCTGCATTACGCGGAAACGCTGAAGGCCTGGCGGGAACGTTTCATGGCGCGGCGCGAGGAGGCCGTGCAGCTCTACGACGAGCGCTTCGCACTGATGTGGGAATTCTATCTGGCGGCCTGCGAGATGACGTTCCGCAAGCAGGCCATGATGAACTTCCAGATCCAGCTCACCCGGCGCCAGGGCGTGGTGCCGATGACCCGCGACTACATGCCGCGTGAAGAAGCCCGGCTGCGAGCTCGCGAACGCACGAGCAAGCCCAGGCTGAAATTGGCTGGTGAATAGATCCTAGTCTGGTGAATAGATCCTAGTGACGCAGGGTCGAAATTTGGGAGGAGCGGAAACTGGCCGTTAACGCCAGTTGCGCCCTCAGCGCGACCAGGATTTCCGGGGCGACCGGCTGGCGACGTATTTCCGGCCGTTCCGCGTGCTCCATGGCCGCAATCAGCCCTGAGAGCCAAAGCCGGCTACCTGCCTCGCTCCGCCAAATCTGGTGCTGCCGTTCTGGCCGCATCGCCTGCCTCGTTCCCTGTTGACGGATCGCGGGAGACAATTCCCTCCCCGCCTGCCTGTTCCCGTCTTACCCCCGAAAGATTCCGGGGAGATGTGATCCAATTCACATAAGTCTGGTCGGGCCTGGCCTAGACCGTCGCCATGAGCAAAGAGACCCAAACCTCATTCGACGTGCAGGACGACCTCCGCACCGATTACGCCCTGATCGTTACCGGCGTCGGGGCGGCTCTGGTTGCGCTGGTCTACCTCCTGCTGGTCTGAAGGCGAGCCCAAGGCCGCCAGCGTGCGTCATTTCGCGCGCCTCCGGATTCGTCTGCGCGCCCATCCATCAGGTTCATGCCATAAGGTTCATGGTTTCAGGATTTTTCCATGGTGCGGGCGCGGCCGCTTTCCAGGCCGGGACGAGTTCCGCAAAAATCCGTCAAGCGCGACGCGTGCTGCGAGCGCTAATCATCCACCATTTTAACTGAGCGGTTGATAGCGGTCAGCTTTCGCTTCCGCTTTGCACCGAGGCGGCGCTTTATCCCGGCCCCGCATCCGCCCAAGAAAATTGCTAAGCACGTCCGACCATGGCCCTGACTGATTCGAACGTCCTCAAACTCGCACACGAGCCCGGAACTCCCGCCTATCGGAGCGCGCCGCATAATATCGAAGCGGAACAGAGCCTGCTGGGCGCAATCCTGGTCAACAACGATGCGTTCTACCGTGTCTCCGACTTCCTCGAGCCGAAGCATTATTTCGAGCCGCTGCACCAGACCATCTACGAGACTGCCGGCAGCCTGATCCGGATGGGCAAGATCGCCACGCCCGTGACGCTGAAGACGTTCCTGCCCGCCGACACCGATGTCGGCGGTATGACCATCGGGCAGTATCTGGCGCGCCTCGCGGCCGAAGCGACCACCATCATCAATGCCCAGGACTACGGCCGCACCATCTATGACCTTGCGCTGCGACGCGACCTCATCGGCATCGGCGAGGACATGGTCAATGTCGCCTATGACGCCCCGGTCGATTTCGCGCCGCGAGCGCAGATCGAGGACGCCGAGCGCCGTCTCTACGAACTCGCCGAATCCGGCCGCTATGACGGCGGATTCCAGAAATTCTCGCAGGCGCTGGCGGTCGCTGTCGATCTCGCTGCAAAGGCGTTCCAGCGCGACGGCAAGCTGTCCGGCATCTCGACGGGCATGCGCGACCTCGACACCAAGATGGGCGGCCTGCAGCACTCCGACCTCATCATCGTCGCGGGCCGTCCCGGCATGGGCAAGACCTCGCTGGCGACCAACATCGCCTACAATGTCGCGCAAGCCTATGTGCCGGAACTCCAGGCCGACGGCACCACGAAGGCCGCCAATGGCGGCGTGATCGGCTTCTTCTCCTGTGAAATGTCGGCCGACCAGCTCGCGACCCGTATCGTGGCCGAGCGCACCGGCGTTCCCTCCTCCCACATCCGCCGCGGCGGCATCTCGGAAGCCGATTTCGAAAAGATCCGGGAGGTCTCGATCGAGCTGCAATCGCTGCCGTTCTATGTCGACGCGACCGGCGGCCTGTCGATCGCGCAGCTGATGGCGCGCGCGCGCCGGCTGAAACGGCAGAAGGGCCTCGACCTGCTTGTGATCGACTACATTCAGCTGCTGTCGGGCTCGGGCAAGCGGAGCGATAATCGCGTGCAGGAAATCACGGAGATCACGACCAGCCTGAAGGCGCTGGCGAAGGAACTCAACGTTCCCGTCATCGCGCTGTCGCAGCTTTCACGACAGGTCGAATCCCGCGACGACAAGCGGCCGCAGCTCTCGGACCTTCGTGAATCCGGCTCGATCGAGCAGGACGCCGACGTCGTGCTGTTCGTGTATCGTGAGGAATATTACCTCGCCATGAAGGAGCCGCGCCCGGGCACGCCTGAACACGAGAAGTGGCAGCTTGACATGAGTCTTGCGCACGGAAAGGCCGAGGTCATCATCGGCAAGCAGCGTCACGGCCCCACAGGCACCGTCGACCTGGCCTTCGAAGCCTCGGTCACGCGGTTTGGCGACCTCGCCCCTGACAGTCAGCTTCCGGTTCGCAGCGGCAACGACTACTGAGTTCCTTGAACAGGACCTGCCTCTTGCGTAAAACGGCGTCATGACAATGGCGTCCGACCCGAAAACCATCTCACAATCCGGCCTTCTCTCCGCGGAGGCCAACCAGGCTGCCGCGCTCGCTGCCTATGGCGGCGTGCTGACCGTCGATCTCGACGCCATCATTGCCAATTGGCGCAAGCTCGAGAAGACCGCGGTACCGGCCGAATGCTCGGCGGTGATCAAGGCCGACGCCTATGGCTGCGGCGCCGCCGAGGTCGCGCGCGCGCTGAGCAAGGCCGGCTGCAAGACCTTTTTCGTCGCCACCATCGAGGAAGCGCGCAAGGTGCGCGCAGCCGTGCCGGAACCCACGATCTACGTGCTCGGCGGCTATTTCCAGAACACCGGCGAGCACTACGCCAAGATCAATTGCCGTCCGGTCATCGGCGATCTCAACGAGCTCGCCGAATGGGACGTGTTCTGTCGCCGCACCGGCTGGACCGGGGGCACGGCGGTTCACATCGACACCGGCATGAACCGGCTTGGCCTGACGCTATCGGAAGCGCAGGCCATCATCCCCCGCATCAATGCCGGCGATCACGGCATCACGCTGGTGATGAGCCATCTGGTCTCGGCCGAGCAGCTCAACAGCCCGGTGAACGCCAAGCAGCTGGCAGCCTTCCGCGGCATCGCCAGCGAATTCTCCGGCGTGCCCGCGGCGCTCGCCAATTCCTCCGGCATCTTCCTCGGCGCGCCCTTCCAGTTCGATATGGTGCGGCCGGGCGCTGCGCTCTATGGCGTCAACCCGACGCCGGAGGCCGACAATCCGATGCAGCCGGTGGTCGACCTCAAGGCGCGCATCGTGCAGATCCGCACCATCGAACGCGGCGAGACCGTCGGCTATGGCGGCACCTGGACCGCGCGGCGGCCGACGAAACTGGCGATCATCGCTGTCGGTTATGCCGACGGCTATTTCCGCGCCGCCAGCTCCAATGACGGCACCCGCGGCGCCGAGGTTATCGTCGCCGGCAAGCGCTGCCCGGTCGCCGGCCGCGTCTCCATGGATCTGATCGCGATCGACATCACCGATCTGCCGCCGAACGCAGCGCGGCGCGGCCACATGGTGACGCTGCTCGGCGAGGGCATCACCGTTGACGAGCTCGCGCATCATTTCGGCACCATCGGTTATGAGGTGCTGACCAGCCTCGGCCACCGCTACGCCCGCCTCTACAAGGGCGGCAATGTGGAGGAGCCGCTGGTGAAGCCGGCTCCGGCGAGCACGGCAGAGCAACCGCCCTCCCCGCCGCCGATCGAGCAGCCCGCGGCCCCGCCGCCGCTACCGGGCTGAACTTTCGTGCCCCGGACGCGGCGCAGTGCGCTGCACTTTGCGGCGTAATGCTGCTGGGCCGGGGCCCATCTCTCAATAGCGCACCGTGTCGCCTTCTAGGTCCCGGCTCGCGCTGCGCGCGTCCGGGACACGGAAGGGATCGCTTACTTCTTCTTCCTGTTGTCCAGCGCCGCCTTGCAGGTCGCGCTGAGCTGGTCGTGCTTGTCGGTGAGGCAGGCGACGACGCGCCCTCCACCCGGCGCGATGCCGGCGCAGAATTTGTCATAGTCTGCCTTGCACGCGCCGCGCGGGTCGGAAGATTGTGCCGACGCGGCCCCGGAGAACGCGAGGGCGACGATGATGGCGGCAAAGTTCAACTTGGACATTGTATCTCCGGGTACGGAAGGCAGGAGCCGGTAGCTCTACATGAAGATCGCGACATTCAACATCAACAACGTCAACCGCCGCCTGCCCAATCTGTTGGCATGGCTGCGCGCCGCAAAGCCCGATGTCGTCGCGCTTCAGGAATTGAAGGCAAGTGATGGCGAATTTCCGGCGGCCGCGATCGAAAAGGCCGGCTATGGCGCGGTGTGGCGCGGACAGAAGGCCTGGAATGGTGTCGCGATCCTCGCCCGCAATGCAGAGCCCATTCTGACCCGCGACCGCCTGCCGGGAAAACCGAGCGATCTCGAAGCCCGCTACATCGAAGCCGCCGTGCGCGGGATCATCGTCACGAGCATCTACCTGCCGAACGGCAATCCGCAGCCGGGACCGAAATTCGACTACAAGCTGGACTGGTTCGCGCGCCTCAGGCGCCACGCCAAGAGCTTCATCAAGCAGGATCTGCCGGTCGTGCTCGCCGGCGACTACAACGTCGCGCCTACAGAGATCGACATCTATCCGACGCGCTCATGGGACAAGGATGC
Source organism: Bradyrhizobium sp. Rc3b (assembly GCF_900114915.1). Classification (GTDB taxonomy): domain Bacteria; phylum Pseudomonadota; class Alphaproteobacteria; order Rhizobiales; family Xanthobacteraceae; genus Bradyrhizobium. Next base: position 568,238 of record NZ_FOUS01000002.1, on the reverse strand, counting down.
GCTGATCCAGCCAAAGAGCCGCGCAGCTTTTGCTTCGCTGGTCGAGCAAGGCTGGTGCGATGCGATCCGCGAGCTGCATCCGGACCAGCGCATCTACACGTTCTGGGACTACAAGCGGAACCGCTGGCCGCGCGATGCCGGGCTGCGGCTCGATCATCTCCTGCTCAGCCCTGCTCTCGCCCCGCGCCTGGCCAAGTCCGGCGTCGACAAGAAGATCCGTGGCGAGGATGGCGCCAGCGATCACGCGCCGGCATGGGTGGTGTTGAAGTAACCTCAATGGTGGGCAAAGCGACTTGTCCGCCGTAGCTCGACGAGCGAAGGCGGAAGCGTGCCCACGCAATCCCGGCTTACGGAGACAGATGGTGGGCACGGCGCAAGTGCGCCTTTGCCCACCCTACGAGATCACGCGAGTTCAGCGCCCGTAATAGTCCACACCGTCTCCCACGCCGCCTTTTGCAGAAGCTGCGCCGTCCCCGCATCCAGCCCCATGGTGTAGGAACTGTCGACAAGAGCACGAACGTGCTGCGGACATCGGCGCGCATGCATGCTCACCACAAGTTCTTGCCGTCGATCATGTTGACTGGCACCGCCTCCAGATCGAAATCGTCGAACAGGCGCGCGTTCACCGCGACCTTGGGATTGTCGAAATCCGGCTTGCCGGTCGACCAGTCCGGCGACTCCGAATAGGTGCCGCAGCCGCAGCTTGCACAGAAATGATGTTTGACGGTGCGGCTACCCCAAAGATAGGTCGCGACATTGTCCGGCGGTGACAGCAGACGAAACTGCGCCGGCGTGTAATAGGCCCACAGCGCGCCGCGCTTGGCACAGAGCGAGCAGGTGCAGCGCGTCACGCTCGAAGGCACCTCCGTCACCTCGAACACCGTCTCACCGCAATGACAACTTGCCTCGATCGGCATGACCCGCTCCCCGTTGTGTCAGAGCTGGGGCATAGCCAGCTCCTGCTGCCAACATGCTGTCAGCAGCAGGACGCCTCAACCAAAATATGAAAAACAACCCCATACACAGTAGCCGACCGCTGTCGGATCAATGAGTTACTGATTCCGCAATTCGACCTGCCTGCCGTCGGGCAAAACACCGGCACGATGCCTCCGTCGGGGATTCAGGTGGCGCCTTCGTCGGGAATATTGAGAACAACGCCACAGGCCTTGCAATGCACGGCGTCGGCATCGTGCCTCTGGAGCCCGCAAGCCGGGCACGGAAATCGCACCTTGTGGGGACTGAGGAGAGCGCGTGCGAGATTGAAGAACAGCGTCACGCCGAAGATCATGATCACGACGGTGATGAGACGACCGAGCGTGCCCGGCAGGGTAATGTCGCCAAAGCCGGTCGTTGTCAGCGCCGTGACGGTGAAATACAGGGCATCGGCATAGTTCCGGATCTCATCGTTGCGAAACTTCTGAGTCTCGTAAACGATCCCGGTCATGACGAAGATGAAAACGGCCAGGTTCGTGACGGCGAAGATGACGTCTTCGTTGCGACGGAAGAACGGAGAATCGATGCGCAATCTCACCAGCATCTGGTAGTCGCGAAGCAGGCCCAACGTTCGCAGGATCCGGAAAAAGCCGCCCGCCTCGCCGGCAAGCGGTGCCAGGAACGACACGATCGCAACCATGTCAGCCCAAGTCGCGAGTTGACTGAATTTTCGAAACGGATGCCGATCGACCAGAAGCCGCGCCGAGAAGTCGGCAAGTAACGTGACGCCGAACAGGACGTCGAGCGTTTCAACGATCTCACTGGGAGGCAGGAACGAGGTTGCAATGATGAACAGCACCGTCACGATGTCGAAGGCGAGCAGCGCGTAGCGGAAGCGCACGCCGCTCGGCGTTGCGCCCTCGTAGAGGCGACGGACATTGCTTCTGAGAGAAGTGAGGGTCACGGCATCATGATCGCGGTTTGCACGAATGATGGCAACCCGGAGAGCGCGCCGCAACGTGACCAATGACCATTTCTTCAAGATGCGTTTTCCGAAACTCCGACCGCAATGGGTGTCAGTATCGCTGCGAGGATCGTCCGCTGAGTTGAAGCCGACGCGATCGACATTGTTGCGGATGTCGGATCGGTAACTCGTCGTTGTCGAGAATGAACGTCTTCGTCGAATAGGTGCTGCCAAGGTCGATGTGGAGATAGTCGAGCTTCGCCGTCCAGTTTGCCGCGAGCGCCGCCTCGATGCCGCCCTGACGACCCGATCACGGACTGGGCGATGTCGACATCGACGGCCAAAAGCGGCTCCGCTGGTGGACCAAGGCCGGAACCGAGGCCGGCTTGAGAGCTGAACCTCTTGACCTCGGCCCATTGGTCAGCATACTGGTCTGACCAAGATCAGACCAGTGGGACGGAAATGGAGCTGAAGCGGGCCACCGAAGGCGAAAAAGGGTTCGAGAAGGTGTTCGCCTTCCTGCGCGAACGCCTGCTTGCGGGCTCGCTCAAGCCCGGCGACCGCCTCATCTCGGAACGCGAGCTGGCAACTCTCCTGGGCGTCAGCCGGCCGATCGTGCGCGAGGCGCTACGCGCCCTCACCGTGCTCGGCATCGTCGAGATCCGCGACCGCATCGGCACCGTGGTGACCCGGCCGGACGTGTCGGTGCTGAACGACTTCTTCACCTTCGCGCTGGCCCAGCAGGCCGACATGCTCGACGACGTCATGCAGGCGCGCGTCGCGATCGAATGCCAGGCGATCCGCCTCGCCTGCGAGCGCGCCAACATTGCCGATTTCGAACGCCTGCAGCGCGCGCTCGTGAAGATCGGCGAGACGATCGACGAGGCCGATGCCGGCGGCATGGCCGATTTCGACTTCCACCGCGCCATCGTCGTCGCCTCGCATTCGGAGACGTTGACGGTCCTGCATGGTTCGTTGGCCGGCCTGTTGACGCATTCGCATCGCAGCCGCCGTGAGCTGGTGCAGGCCTTCCCGTCGATGAAGACCTATCTGATCGACGATCACCGCCGCATCTTCGAGGCCGTTATCGCGCGCGACCCGGAGCGGGCGGACGCGACCCTGCGCAAGCATTTTGCCATCGGCGACGAGTACCGGCGGCGCGCCATCGTCGGCGACATCGACAAGACCAGCGCCTCGGGATGATCGCGGCAGCGCGATCAACCAAGAAGCCAATCAACCAAGAAACGGACTGATCACATGGGACGGAACGACAAGGGCAATGTCGGCTTCATCGGCATCGGCACGATGGGCCGAGAGATGGTGCGCAACTTGCTGAGGGCCGGCCACGCAGTTCGCGTGTTCGATCTCAATGAGGCGGCACTTGCCGACAGCGCCAGGGAAGGCGCGACTCGCGCCGACAGCCCTGCCGATGCCGCGCAAGGCGCCGACATCGTCATCACCATGCTGCCCGACACGCCCCATGTCGAGGCGACCATCTACGGCGAGCACGGCCTGCTGAAGTCGCCGCCATCAGGCAAGCTCATCGTCGACATGAGCACGATTTCGCCGGTCGCGGTCCGCAAGATCCACGCCGACCTGCAAAAGGGCGGCGTCAGCTTCGTCGACGCGCCGGTCTCGGGCGGGCCGGTGGGCGCCAAGAATGCCGCGCTCTCGATCATGGCCGGCGGCGACGCCGACGCGTTCGCCAAGGCCGAGCCGTTCTTTCGTGCGATGGGCACCACCATCACGCATGTCGGCGCGTCCGGCGCCGGCCAGACCGTCAAGCTCTGCAACCAGCTGATCTGCGGCATCAACATCCAGGCGATCTGCGAGGCGCTGGCGCTTGGCCGCGCTTCGGGCCTCGATCTCAATCTGCTGCGCCGGGTGCTGCTCGGTGGCTCCGCCGCCTCCTGGATGCTCGACAAGCTCGGCCCCCAGATGATCGCCGGCGACGTCTCCGCCGGCTTCCGGATCGATCTCCAGCTCAAGGACCTTCGTCTGGTCCAGGAGCATGCGCAGGCGCTCAGCGTGCCGCTCCCCGGCACCGCGCTCGTGACCAGCCAGTATGTCGATGCGCGCGCGCATGGCGAAGGAAGCAACGGCAACCAGGCGCTGTTCCGCGTCTACGACCGCATGACCAACCAGACAACCGGCTGAACGGGCGCCGATGAGCCTTCAACTCGACTTTCCCGCAGTGCTGGAGCGTTGGACGAGCTTTCTCGCCGGCGCCGTCCTCACGTTGGAGCTTGCCGCCTTCGCGACGGTGCTCGGCGCCCTCCTCGGCACGCTCGCGGCGGTCGGGCGCGGAACGCACAACGCGCTGATATCAGGCCCCTGCAAGGTCTATGTCGAGACCATCCGCAACACGCCGCTCTTGGTGCAGATCTTCCTGGTCTATTTCGGCCTTGCCAGTCTGGGGCTGAAATTCTCCGCTTTCGCGGTGGCCGTGGCCGCGCTGACGATCAATGTCGGCGCCTACACCGCCGAGATCATGCGCGCCGGCTTCGAGGCGATCCCGCGCGGACAGATCGAGGCGGCCGAGGGCCTGGCGCTGTCGCGCCTCCAGATCTACTGGCACATCATCCTGTTGCCGGCGATCGAGAAGGTCTATCCGGCGCTGACCAGCCAGTTCGTGCTGCTGATGCTGGCCTCTTCGGTCTGCTCGCAAATCTCGGCCGAGGAGCTCACCGCCGTCGCCAACTACATCCAGTCGGATACCTATCGCGCGTTCGAGACCTACATCATCGTCGCAGTTCTCTACGTCATCCTGTCGCTGGTGATGCGCGCCGGCTTCTGGGGTCTCGGCCTCGTGCTGTTTCCGCGCCGTCGCCGGCTCGGCACGCCATTGTGAGATGATCATGGGCGGACATCTCAACATCAATCATCTGATGTTCCTCGGCCAGGGCGCGCTGTGGACCATTGGCCTGTCGGTGATCGCGCTGATCGGCGGCGGCATCGTCGGGTTCGTGATCGCGCTCGCGCGGATCTCGCCGCTGAAATCGGTGCGGATCGCCAGCGCCGTCTATGTCCAGCTCATCCAGGGCACGCCGCTGCTCGTCATCCTGTTCCTGGGCTATTTCGGTCTCGCCGCGATCGGCCTCAAGGTGTCGCCGCTCGCTGCGGCCGGCGCCTCGCTGACGCTGTACGTCGCCGCCTATCTCGGCGAGATCTGGCGCGGCTGCATTCAGTCGGTGCCGAAGCCGCAATGGGAGGCCGCCGAAGGCCTGGCGCTGAGCCGGACCCAGCGCATGATGAAAGTTATCCTGCCACAAGCCATTCGCATCGCGACGCCGCCCACCGTCGGCTTCATGGTGCAGATCGTCAAGAACACCTCGCTCGCCTCCGTCGTTGGCTTCGTCGAGCTGATGCGCTCCGGCCAGATCGTCAACAACTCGCTGTTCGAGCCGTTCGCCATCTACGCCATCATCGCCGTCATCTATTTCGCCATGTGCTATCCGCTGTCGCTGTTCAGCCAGAGGCTGGAACGGCGGATGGGGCGTGGCAGATCCAACCTCGCGCCAGCCTGACATGCAACAGAACCCCTCCTCCGATTCAATCGTGTCGCTCCGCGACGTGCAAAAGAGCTTTGGCTCGCTCCGGGTCCTCGATGGCGTCAGCTTCGCAGTCGAGCGCGGCGAAGTGCTGGCGCTGATCGGCCGCTCAGGCTCCGGCAAAAGCACAGCGCTGCGCTGCATCGACCGTTTCGAGAAGGTCGACGGCGGCGAGATCGTCGTTTGCGGGCATCGGGTCGACCGTCCCGACGTCGATCTGCGCGCGCTACGCCAGGACGTCGGCATCGTGTTCCAGAGCTATAACCTGTTTCCACACCTGACAATCGAGCAGAACATCACGCTGGCGCCCTGCGCGGTGAAGGGCCTGGCGCACTCGCAGGCCAAGGACCTCGCGCGAAAAGTGCTGGCGCAAGTCGGGCTCGAGGAGAAACTGCACGCCTATCCGGAGCAATTGTCGGGCGGCCAGCAGCAGCGCGCCGCGATCGCGCGCTCGCTCGCCATGCAGCCGAAGGTGATGCTGTTTGACGAGGTCACCTCTGCGCTCGACCCCGAGCTCACCGCCGAAGTGCTGAAGGTGATCGAGCAGCTGGCGGCGGACGGCATGACCATGGTGATGGTCACGCACGAGATGGGCTTTGCCAAAGGGATCGCCGACCGGATCGTGTTCATGCACCGCGGCAAGGTTCACGAAACCGGCCCCGCCTCGATCCTGACATCGCCGACGACGCCGGAACTCACGCAATTCGTGGGCACCGGAAATCTAAAATCATAACAGGGAGAGGAGAACTAGGGATGACCAACAAGACACTGCTTGGGACCGCCGCCGCGCTGCTCGGCCTCGTCATTTTGTCCACCACGCCGGCATCGGCCGACCTGCTCGACGACGTGATGAAGGCCAAGAAGATTCGCATTTCAACCGACCTTGCGATTCCGCCCTCGGGCATGATGGATTCCAGCATGAAGCCGACCGGCTCCGACGTCGAGGTGGCCCAGCTGCTCGCCAAGGACTGGGGCCTCGAGCTCGAATTCATCCAGACCACCGGCGCGACCCGCATCCCGAACGTCCTGACCGGCAAGGCCGACATCATCATCTCGACCCTGTCGGTGACGCCCGAGCGCGCCAAGGTCATCGACTTCACCAAGCGTTATGCGACGCTGCAATCCGACGTCGGCTGCCTCAAGTCGATGAACGTCAAGGACTGGCCCGACCTGAAAGGCAAGACCATCGGCGTTTCGCGCGGGACCACGCAGGATACCACCCTGTCCAACATGAAGGACAAGGAGCTGACGATCGCCCGCTATGACGACGACGCCACGGAAGTCACGGCGGCCGTCTCCGGTCAGGTCGATTGCGTCGGCACATCGGCCACGATCATCAACCAGATCGGCGTCAAGAATCCCGCCCGCATCTTCGAGTCGAAGATTCCGCTCGCAACCTTCGACCTCGCCATCGGCCTGAAGAAGGGCGAGCAGCGCCTGATGGACAAGCTCAACGGCTGGATCACCGAGAACGTCAAGAACGGCAAGCTCAACGCGATCTACAAGAAATTCCACGGGGTCGAGCTGCCGCCCGACATGCGTAGCTGAACGAAGAGAAGCCGTGACAGCCGCTTTCCGGCTGTCACGGTCAATGCAAAATCAAGAAGGACACCACATGCGTCTCGTCATCGGATCCGACCACGCCGGCTGGCCGCTCAAGCAGACCGTCATCGACCACATCCGCAAGCTCGGCCACGACATCGTCGATGTCGGCTCCCATGACGACAAGCCGGTGGACTTCCCCGACATCGCGCGGGCCGTGGCGCAGAAGGTGACGTCGGGCGAAGCCGCGCGGGGCATCATGGTCTGCGGCACCGGGGTCGGAGCCTCGATCGCGGCCAACAAGATGAAGGGCATCCGCGCCGCGGTCTGCCACGACGTTCATTCCGCCCATCAGAGCGTCGAGCACGACGACGTCAACGTCATGTGCATCGGCGCGCAGATCGTCGGCGCCTGGCTCGCCGTGGATCTCGTCTCGTCCTACCTCTCCGCGGAATTCTCGACCGACGAGGATTTCCGCCGCCGGGTCGAGAAACTGCGCGTCATGGACGAGCAAGGCTGAAGGCCTCTCCGCCATGATCCTGGTGTTCGGATCGCTCAACATCGACCTCGTCGCGAAGGTCCCGATCATTCCCGGCCCCGGCCGGACGGTGCTGGCGCCGTCCTACCAGACGCATTTCGGCGGCAAGGGCGCCAACCAGGCTGTCGCCGCCGCGCGGATCGCGCGACCGGGTCAAGTCCGGATGGCAGGCCGCGTCGGCCGGGACGGGTTTGGCGACAGCGCGATCGAGAACCTCCGGACAAACGGTGTCGACGCCGATCTCATCGCCAGGGCCGACGAGCCGACCGGCTGCGCCTTCATCACGGTCGATCAGGCCGGCGAGAATGCGATCACGGTGGCGAGCGGCGCCAACATGGCCGCGAGTGCCGGAGATCTTGGTGCCGCACTCTTCACGCCCGACACGGTGCTGGTGCTTCAGATGGAAGTGCCCTTCGCGCAGGCGCTCGAGGCTGCGCGCAGGACGACATTGGCCGCCGGCACCGTCGTCTGGAATCTCGCGCCCGTCCCGGAGAGGATGACCCGCGAGATGGTGACAAAGCTTCTTGCCGTGACCGACCATCTCCTCGTCAACGAGCACGAGGCGCAGGACGCGGCCGCAGCCATCGGCATCGTCGCATCCGACTACGAAACCGCAGCCGCCGAGCTCGCCAGGGCCGGCGACCTCACCTGCATCGTGACCGCCGGTGCGCAAGGCGCGCTGGCCGTGACGGCCGACGGCACCCGCCTGCGTGCGCCCGCCCCGCGCATCACGCCGGTGGACACGACCGGCGCTGGCGACACCTTTGTCGGCGCGTTTGCGGCCATGCTGAGCGAAGGCGTGTCGCTGCAGATTGCGCTCGATGTGAGCTGCGAAGCCGCCGCATTGAAATGCCTCAAAGCCGGCGCCCAGACCGGCATGCCGATGCGCAGCGCAATAGGTTCCCTCGCCTAGCACGAATCGCCCATATCGCTGCCCGCGGCTAAACTCTCCCGATTCGTGGAGAGCGTTTTGGCCTTCCTCTTCGTCCTCACCGTCGGCCTCGTCGCCGGCACCATCTCAGGCATCGTCGGCACCGGCTCGTCGATCATGCTGATGCCGGTGCTGGTCTACGCCTATGGGCCGAAGGAGGCGGTGCCGATCATGGCGGTGGCGTCCGTGATGGCGAACTTTTCGCGGATCCTGGCCTGGTGGCGCGAGGTCGACTGGCGGGCCTGTGCGGCCTACTCGGTCACGGGCATTCCGGCGGCCGTGCTCGGCGCACGGACGCTGCTGGCGCTGCCTTCGCATGCGGTGGATCTCGCCATCGGCATGTTCCTGATCGCGATGGTGCCGGTGCGGCACTGGCTGGCGCGGCACGACCTCAAGGCCAATCTTTGGCATCTCGCCGTCGGCGGCGCCGTGATCGGCTATCTCACCGGCATCGTGGTCTCGACCGGCCCGCTCAGCGTGCCGCTGTTCCTGTTCTACGGACTCAGCAAGGGCGCTTTCCTCGCCACCGAGGCGGCCTCCTCGCTCGGCCTCTACTTCGCGAAATCCGTGACCTTCGAGCGCTTCGGCGCCTTGACCGGCGATGTCTTCATGAAGGGGCTGATCGCGGGCGCCTCGCTGATGTCGGGCGCCTTCATCGCAAAACGCTTCGTGCTGCACCTGAAGCCGGACGTGTTCCGCCTGCTGATGGACGCGATCATGGTCGCGGCCGGGCTCTCCATGCTATGGAACGCGACGCAATCTCCCTGAGCACGATTGACGCCCCATGGCCAAGAACACCCTTTCCTTCGTCTGCCAGAACTGCGGCGCGGCCTATAACCGCTGGCAGGGCAAGTGCGAATCCTGCGGCGAGTGGAATACGCTCGCGGAAGAAGACACCAGCGGCAGCGTGCCGGTGTCGATCCGCTCCAAGCGCAAGGGACGAACGTTTGCGCTGGAGAGCCTCTCGGGGAAAACCCAGGATGCGCCTCGCCTGTCCTCCGGGATGACCGAGCTCGACCGCGTCACCGGCGGCGGCTTCGTCCGCGGCTCGGTGCTGCTGGTCGGCGGCGACCCCGGCATCGGCAAGTCGACATTGCTGACGCAGGCCACCAGCATGATGGCACGCGCCGGCCACCGCATCGTCTACATCTCCGGCGAAGAGGCGGTCGCGCAGGTGCGGCTGCGCGCCGAACGGCTGGGGCTGTCGGATGCGCCGGTGCAGCTCGCCGCCGAGACCTCGGTCGAGGACATCGTCTCGACGCTGTCGGAGGGCGCGGTGCCGCGGCTGATCGTGATCGATTCGATCCAGACCATGTGGACCGACACGGTGGAATCCGCGCCCGGCACCGTCACGCAGGTGCGCGCCTCGGCACAGGCGCTGATCCGCTTTGCGAAGAAAACCGGTGCGGCCATCATCCTGGTCGGCCATGTCACCAAGGACGGCCAGATCGCCGGCCCCCGCGTGGTCGAGCACATGGTCGACGCCGTGCTGTCGTTCGAGGGCGAAGGCTCGCAGCAATTCCGCATCCTGCGCGCCGTGAAGAACCGTTTCGGCCCGACCGACGAGATCGGCGTGTTCGAGATGACGGGCCTTGGCCTGCGCGAGGTCACCAATCCCTCCGAGCTGTTCCTGTCCGAGCGCGATCTCGGCACGCCCGGCACCGCAGTGTTCGCGGGAATCGAGGGCACGCGGCCCGTCCTGGTCGAATTGCAGGCGCTGGTGGCGCCGACCTCGCTCGGCACGCCGCGGCGCGCGGTGGTAGGCTGGGATCAGAGTCGGCTCTCGATGGTGCTGGCGGTGCTGGAGGCCCATTGCGGGGTCAAGCTGTCGGGCCACGACGTCTATCTGAACGTGGCGGGAGGCCTGCGCATCCACGAGCCCGCGGCCGACATGGCCGCCGCGGCCGCGCTGGTGTCCTCCCTGGTTAATGCGCAGTTACCCACCGATGCGGTCTATTTCGGCGAGATTTCACTTTCTGGCGTGATCCGGCCGGTGGCGCAGACCCCGGCCCGGCTCAAGGAGGCGGTCAAGCTGGGCTTCAAGCGCGCCGTGCTGCCCGAATCGGCCCGAGGCGGGGATGCCGGCGGTGACGCCGGACTGGCCCTGAATGCGGTCAACAGCCTGACGACATTGGTCGCAGAGATTGCCGCCAAGGGCTCCCGCCGGGGCGAATCGAACGCGCCGGCAGAGAAAAATGCCACACCGGCAAGATTCCGCCGTGGAGAGGGTTAGGTGGAGGTGACGTCGGAGGCCCCCGCCGCTATACAGCCGTCACAAAAGCAGCATGGGATTGCGTGGTTGCGGCCTTGCCGGGAACGCCGTCTGCCCCTCTTTTAGGGCAGCGGCCAAACACCGATTCGCTAGAGCACCTTCGACGTACGAGCGGACCAGACCAGCCGATGCCAGTAACACTCCTCGACCTGATCCTGCTCGGTGTGATGCTGATCTCGGGCCTGCTTGCCATGGTCCGCGGCTTCATGCGCGAAATCCTGTCGATCGCGGCCTGGGGCGCCGCGGCGATCGTGACGCTGTACTCGTTCTCGAAGCTGCTGCCGACCGCCAAGACCTATTTCAACAACGACACCGTCGCGAGCGTGGTCGTGGTCGCCGGCGTGTTCGTGGGCACCCTGGTCGTGGTTTCCGTGATCACGGTCCGGATCTCCGACATGATCCTGGATTCCAGGATCGGTGCGCTGGACCGCACCCTCGGCTTCCTGTTTGGCCTGGCTCGCGGGCTTTTGATCGTCGTGGTCGCCTTCCTGTTCTTCACCTGGCTGGTTCCGGACAAGCAACGCCCGGACTGGGTGACGGGGGCCAAATCCCGCGTCGTGCTCCAGGGAACCGGGGATTGGCTGATGGCCCTCTTGCCTGACGACCCCGAGAACACCATCTTGAAGAGATTCAAGAAAAACAAACCAGATGATGATCAAGCTGAATCCGAGCAGCAGCCTTCGGGCAGTGGTGACGGATACAGTAAACCTGCTCGTGACAGTTTGAAGAAACTGATCGAGAAACCTGCGGCGCGTTGATTGCCCTTAAAGAGAGGCGCGGACGAGATGCGACACCCTGACCAGGACGCCCAACTTGATCTCGATCCAAACGCCGGTCCGGGCCCGGCCGCGCTAGAGGTTCAGGACGACCTGGAAGGAGATACGCTGCGCGAGGAATGCGGCGTCTTCGGCATCTATGGCCACCCGGACGCCGCCGCCATCACCGCGCTCGGCCTTCACGCCCTTCAGCATCGCGGCCAGGAGGCCGCCGGCATCGTCTCCTACGACGGCAGCCGCTTCCACAGTGAACGCCGCCTCGGGCTCGTCGGCGACACCTTCTCCCGCCGCGAGGTGATCGACCGCCTCCCCGGCAATATGGCCGTCGGCCATGTCCGCTATTCCACCACCGGCGCCACCATCCTGCGCAACGTGCAGCCGCTGTTCGCCGAGCTCAATGCCGGCGGTCTCGCGGTCGCCCATAACGGCAACCTCACCAACGGCCTGACGCTGCGCCGCGAGCTCGTGAAGCACGGCGCGATGATGCAGTCGACCACCGACACCGAGGTGATCCTGCATCTGGTCGCGCGCTCCAGGCGCGCCCGCTTCATCGAGCGCTATATCGACGCGCTGCGCGAGATCGAGGGCGCCTATGCGCTGGTCTCGCTGACCAACAAGAAGCTGGTCGGCGCGCGCGATCCGCGCGGCATCCGTCCCCTGGTGCTCGGCGAGCTCGACGGCTGCCCGATCCTGACCTCGGAGACCTGCGCGCTCGACATCATCGGCGCGCGCTTCATCCGCGACATCGAGCCGGGTGAAGTCATCGTGTTCGACGAGAACGGCCAGGACATCCACAAGCCGTTCCCGCCGATGGCGCCGCGTCCCTGCATCTTCGAATACATCTATTTCGCCCGCCCGGATTCCATCGTCCACGGCCGTTCGGTCTACGAGGTGCGCAAGGCCTTCGGTGCGCAGCTCGCGCGCGAGAGCCACGTGCCGATCGACGTCGTCGTGCCGGTGCCGGATTCCGGCGTCCCCGCCGCGGTCGGCTACAGCCAATATTCCGGTGTGCCGTTCGAGCTCGGCATCATCCGCAACCATTATGTCGGCCGCACCTTCATCCAGCCGACGCAGGCGATCCGCGAATCCGGCGTGCGCATGAAGCATTCGGCCAACCGTGCCGCGATCGAAGGCAAGCGCATCATCCTGATCGACGACTCGCTGGTGCGCGGCACCACCTCGAAGAAGATCGTGCGCATGATGCGCGATGCCGGCGCCAAGGAAGTGCACTTCCGTCTCGCCTCACCGCCGATCCTCTATCCCGATTATTACGGCATCGACCTGCCCGATCGCGGCGGTCTTCTCGCGGCGACGCATTCGCTGGAGGAGATGCGCGAGATCATCGGTGCCGACTCGCTCGCCTTCCTGTCGATCGACGGCATGTACCGCGCCATGGGCGAACCCGGCCGCGATCCTGCCAATCCAAAATTCTCGGATCACTGCTTTACCGGGGCCTATCCGACCCACCTCACCGACCAGACCCAGACCGAGCAGCAGCCCCGGCAGCTGTCTCTGCTGGCGGAGGCGAGCTGACGGCGCGAGTATGGTCGTCGTCGCCAACCTCAGGCACTTGTCGTGCAGCGACACGCCGTCGCTGGAGACATTTCGGCCTGAAGGGCCATTCGGCATCTACATCCTCGCAATGGTTGGCCCTGCTGGCGAGCCAGGCGAGGAGTCCTTTGGATTCACTTTGTGCACACCGGAATGGTTCGCGGAGAACATGAAAGACACTCATGTCCCGGGACGACACTTCCTATTCGTCAAGGAATACGACTACCCCGCGCTAGAGCGGTACGTGCGGGGCTATTGCCAGAAATGCATGGGTAACAGCTGGAAAGAGACTGCCGAAAAAGTTGGCCTCTTCGGCTCCTGGGAGTTCGAGAACTACACGCCCTGACCGGGTATGTGCTCGGATTCCGTTTCAACCGGGCTTGTCCCGGCCATCCACCGCTGTAAAACCCTGCCATGACAAAACCCCTCGCTGACCGTATCGCTCTCGTCACCGGCGCCTCGCGCGGCATCGGCTATGCCACCGCCATCGCACTCGCCAAGGCCGGCGCGCATATTGTGGCGGTGGCGCGCACGCAAGGCGGGCTGGAAGAGCTCGACGACGAGATCCGGAAACTCGGCGGCAGCGCCACCTTGGTGCCGCTCAATCTCACCGATTCCGACGGCATCGCGCGACTGGGCGCCGGCCTGCACGAACGCTACGGCAAGCTCGACATCCTCGTCGGCAATGCCGGCGTGCTCGGCCCCTCCTCGCCGATCGGTCATATCGAGCTGAAGACCTTCACCGACGTGATGGCCGTCAACGTCTCCGCGAACTTCCAGCTGATCCGCTGCATGGAGCCGCTGCTCAAGCAATCCGATGCCGGCCGCGCCGTGTTCATCACCTCGGGCGCCGCCAACAAGGCGACCGCCTATGTCAGCCCCTACGCGGCGTCCAAGGCCGCGCTGGAGACGCTGGCTCGCGCCTGGGCGCAGGAGACCGCGAACACGAAGCTGCGCGTCAATCTGTTCAACCCGGGACCGGTCCGCACCCGCATGCGCGCGACGCTGATGCCGGGCGAAGACCCGGCGACGCTCGACACGCCCGAGCAGGTCGCCGAATTCATCGTGCCGATGTGCGCGCCTGACTGGACCGAGACCGGCAAGTTCTATGACTACAAGACCCGCAGCCTGATGAGCTTCCGCTCCCCGGCCTGATTGACTTGACTGCCTCCCCGCGATTGACTGCCCGCGCGTAAGCGGCAGCAAGCCGCACGCCAACAAAAGGGAGGTTGCCATGGCGCCATGGCACGATCGCGCAGGCTCTGCGTCTGCGCTCGCACGTCACGCTCTCTCCATTCTGATCGCAGCCGTCGCCTTTGCTCTTCCGGTTGCGTCGAATGCTGGCGACGTCCCGACTTTTGCGGTCGATCCCTCCTGGCCAAAGCAGCTGCCGAACAACTGGATCCTCGGCCAGGTCGGCGGCATCACCGTCGACTGGCAGGGCCATATCTGGGTGATCCATCGCCCGCGCTCGCTTACCGACGACGAGAAAGGCGCAAGCCTCAATCCGCCGCGCTCGAAATGCTGCGTGTCGGCGCCGCCCGTGCTCGAGTTCGACGTCGACGGCAATCTGCTGCGCTCATGGGGCGGTCCCGGGCAGGGCTATGAATGGGTTGGCCGCGAGCACGGCATCGAGGTCGACGAGCGCGGCTTCGTCTGGGTCGGCGGCAATGCCGACAACGACAACGCCATCGTGAAGTTCACGCTCGACGGCAAATTCGTCGCCCAGATCGGCAAGTTCGCCCCGAGCCTGGGCAGCAACGATACGACGCAGCTCGGCAAACCCGCCGAGACCGCGCTCGACAAGGAGGCCAACGAAATCTACGTCGCCGACGGCTATGGCAACCGCCGCGTCATCGTGTTCGATGCGACGACGCTGGCCTACAAGCGGCACTGGGGGGCCTACGGCAACAAGCCCGATGACAACAAGCAGGCGCCCTACGATCCCAAGGCGCCGGCATCGCAGCAATTCGGCAACCCCGTCCACTGCGTGAAGCTCGCCAATGACGGCCTCGTCTATGTCTGCGATCGCATCAACAACCGTATCCAGGTGTTCAAGAAGGACGGCAGCTTCGTGAAAGAGTTCTTCTTCGAGAAGAACACGCTCGGCAACGGCGCGGTGTGGGACATCGCGATCTGGCCCGATCCGAAGCAAACCTATCTGCTCAGCGCCGACGGCGAGAACAACGAGATCCGGGTCATCAAGCGCGAGGACGGCAGCGTGGTCGGCAGCTTCGGGCATAACGGCCGCAACGCCGGTCAATTCCACTGGGTGCACGCCATGGCGATCGACGCCGGGGGTAACGTCTATACCGCCGAGGTCGATACCGGAAAGCGCATCCAGAAATTCAAGCTGACATCGGACGCGCTCAAATAGCGTCTCAACGCATTTTTCCCAAAAAGTTAACCGACGGATGACGCTACGACGCAGCGTCATCCGGCTTTAGGCGCATTGCCGCCGGCCCTGGGACAGGCTAGAGCCAATCAGCCGGAACAAGGCTCCGCAAGAGAGCAGTCCGCATATTTGACAATGGAGGAAACCTTTTATGACGACGACGTTCGCGCGCCGCTCCGCCGCCCTTCTGGCCTGTGCCGCCTTCGGTTTTGCAACATCCGCCTACGCGCAGGACAAGACCGTCAAGATCGGCGTGCTCAACGACATGTCGAGCCTCTATGCCGACATCGGCGGCCCCAACTCCGTGGTTGCGATCAAGATGGCGGTCGAGGATTCCGGCTTGCTCAAGAAGGGCTGGAAGATCGAGGTGCTGAGCGGCGATCACCAGAACAAGCCCGACGTCGGCGTCAACATCGCCCGGCAGTGGATCGACAACGACAAGGTCGATGCGATCGCGGACACGCCGAGCTCCGGCGTCGCGCTGGCGGTCAGCAACCTCGTCAAGGAAAAGAATGCAGTGCTGCTCAATTCGGGCGCTGCCACCGCGGATCTCACCGGCAAGGCCTGCACGCCCAACACGGTCTCCTACACCTATGACACCTACATGCTCGCCAACGGCACCGGCAAGGCGCTGACCAAGGCCGGCGGCGACAGCTGGTTCTTCCTCACCGCCGACTACGCGTTCGGTCACGCGCTGGAGCGCGACACCAGCGCCGTCGTCACCGCCAATGGCGGCAAGCTGCTCGGCGGCGTCAAGCACCCGCTCAACACCGCGGACTTCTCCTCCTTCCTGCTCCAGGCGCAATCGTCGAAGGCCAAGATCATCGGCCTCGCCAACGCCGGCGGCGACACCACCAACGCCATCAAGCAGGCGGCCGAGTTCGGCATCGTCCAGGGCGGCCAGAAGCTCGCGGCGCTGCTGCTGTTCATCAACGACGTGCACTCGCTGGGGCTCAAGACCGCGCAGGGCCTGACCTTCACCGAATCGTTCTACTGGGACCTGAACGACAAGACCCGCGAATGGTCCAAGCGCTTCTCGGCGCTGGCCAGCAAGAACGCGATGCCGTCGATGACCCAGGCCGGCAACTACGCGATGGTGCTGCACTATCTCAAGGCGATGGACGCGCTCGGCGGCAATCCGCATGACGGCGCCAAGGTCGTCGCCAAGATGAAGGAGCTGCCGACCGACGATCCGCTGTTCGGCAACGGCCCGCTGCGCCAGGACGGCCGCCGCCTCATCCCGGCCTACCTGTTCGAGGTGAAGAAGCCCGAGGAGTCGAAGGGGCCGTGGGACTATTACAAGCAGATCGCCACGATCTCCGCCGAAGACGCAGCAAAGCCGCTCAAGGACAGCGATTGTCCGCTGGTGAAAAAGTAAGAGTGTAGCGGCATCCCGGGGCGATGCGAAGCATCGAACCCGGGATCTCGCGCGGCATTCTCCGCTGCCGTAGGGTGGGCAAAGCGAAGCGTGCCCACGACTTCTTGCTATCACGAACAGATGGTGGGCACGGCGCTGCGCGCCTTTGCCCACCCTACGATCCCGTCTTCGCCCCACCCAGCGTCCGCACCGCGATCGCCACGCAGACCACCATGAGCGCTGCCGCGAGCAGGAACGGTGCGCCGGGCAGGTGCAGCGGCGCGCCGGCGCTGATGAAATAGGAAAAGGTCAGCGTGAACAGGAACGGGCCGACGAGCTGCGACACGCTCTGCACGCTCGCGGTTGCGCCCTGGAGCTGGCCCTGCTGCTCGGCCGCGACCAGCCGCGTCATCAATGCTTGCGAGGCGGCACCCGAGATGCCCCACAGCGCCAGAATGGGAATCCCGATCCAGGACAGCGGCCCGGTCGGCGCAGCGCCCAGGACGACGAAGCCGAGCGCGCCACAACACAGGCCCAGCAACAGCGCGTTCCGCTCGCCGAGCACGCGCACGATCGGGCCGATCGCAAGCCCCTGCACCACCATGGCGCAGATGCCGACCATCGCCAGCGTCAGTCCCACGGTCTTGGAATCCCAGCCGTAGCGATAGGTCGCATAGAGCACGAAGGTCGAGGGCAACACGACATGCGCGACCTGCGCGATGAAATTGACGACGGACAACGCAGCGAGCACCGCATTGGAGCGCAACAGGCGGAGCGCGCCGAGCGGACTGGCACTTCGCCAGCGGAACGGCGCGCGCTTGTCAGGCGCAAGCGATTCCGGCAGGACGAACAGACCGTAGAGGGCATTGGCGAAGCTGAGGGCCGCCGACGCCCAGAACGGCAGGCGCGGATCGATGTCGCCGAGCAGACCGCCGAGCGCTGGCCCCAGGATGAAGCCGGCGCCGAACGCCGCGCCAATCCGGCCGAAGACCGCCGCGCGTCGCTCCGGCGGCGTGATGTCGGCGATATAGGCAAAGGCCGTCGAGATGCTGGCCGAAGTGATCCCCGAGATGACGCGGCCGACGAACAACCACACCAGGGACGGCGCCAGCGCCATCAGCACGTAGTCGGCCGCGAGCCCGAAATTCGACAGCAATACCACCGGCCGC
This sequence comes from Bradyrhizobium sp. Rc3b, assembly GCF_900114915.1. GTDB lineage: Bacteria > Pseudomonadota > Alphaproteobacteria > Rhizobiales > Xanthobacteraceae > Bradyrhizobium. The sequence continues at coordinate 550,259 of NZ_FOUS01000002.1, read as the reverse complement.
CGCCCGAAACGATCCGACAGCGCGCCGAGCAACGGCGAGAACACGAACTGCATCAGCGCCCAGGCGGTGCCGAACAGGCCGAAGATGCGGGCGGCGTGGGCGGTATCGTTGTCGACGAAGCTCTCGATCAGCTTCGGCAGGATCGGCATGATGACGCCGAGCGCGAGCATGTCCAGGAGGATGGTGACGAAGATGAAGGCGACCGCGCCGCGCTGGACCGGCACAGCGCCTTGCGCCGCCGCCTCGCTGGCGCCGTCACTCACGACGGCCGCTTGCGCTTGTGCGCGAAGGGATTGGCCTTCTCGCGCAAGGTGATGCGCACCGGCGTGCCCGGCAGCTCGAAGGTCTCGCGCATGGAATTGATGAGGTAGCGCAAATAGGACTGCGGCACCGCGTCAGCGCGCGAGCAGAACAGCACGAAGCTCGGCGGGCGCGCCTTGGTCTGCGTGATGTAATTGAGCTTGAGCCGTCGGCCGGACACGGCCGGCGGCGGATTGGCCTGAACCGCCTGCTCGAACCAGCGGTTCAATGCCGACGTCGACACGCGCCGGTTCCAAAGCGCGTAGGCGTCCTGGATCGCCTGCATCAGCCGATCGATGCCCTCGCCCATCAGGCCCGAGACCGCGACGATCGGCACGCCCTTGATCTGCGGCAGCCAATGGTCGGCATCGCGACGCAGACCCGAGATCGCACCGCCCCCCTTGCTCTCCATCAGGTCCCATTTGTTGACGGCGAGCACCACCGCGCGGCCCTCGCGCTCGATCAGATCGGCGATGCGCAAATCCTGCTCCTCGAAGCGGTTCTGCGAATCCATCATCATCACGACGACTTCGGCAAAACGGACCGCGCGCAGGGCGTCGGCGACCGAGAGCTTTTCCAGCTTCTCCTCGATGCGGGAGCGCCGGCGGAGACCTGCAGTGTCGAACACGCGAAACTCGCGGCCCTTCCAGTTGATCTCGACCGCGATGGAATCGCGCGTGGTGCCGGCCTCCGGGCTCGTCAGCAGGCGTTCCTCGCCGAGCAGATGGTTGATCAGCGTCGACTTGCCGGCATTGGGCCGGCCGACGATGGCGACCCGGATCGGGCGCGTCGCGGCCTCTTCCTCGGTGAGCGGCTCGTCGTCCTCGGTCTCGTCGTCGTCGACGGGCTCCGGCATCAACTTGGCGAGCTCATCGTAGAGCTCGCCCATGCCCTCGCCATGCTCGGCCGAGATCTGGATGGGATCGCCAAGGCCGAGCGCAAAGGATTCCATCGCGCCGGCATCGCCATGCTTGCCCTCGCTCTTGTTGGCGACCAGCAGCACGGGCTTGTTGGCCTTGCGGGCGAAATCGGCGAAGGCGCGGTCGGTGGGCGTGAGGCCGACGCGGGCATCGATGACGAAGAACAGCGCGTCGGCCTGCGCGATCGCGGTCTCGGTCTGCTCCTGCATGCGCGCGGTCAGCGAGCCCTTGGCGCCCTCGTCGAGGCCTGCGGTATCGATGATGGTGAATTCGAGATCGCCGAGCCTCGCCTCACCCTCGCGGCGGTCGCGGGTGACGCCCGGCAGGTCGTCGACGAGCGCAAGCTTCTGTCCGACCAGGCGGTTGAACAGCGTCGATTTGCCGACATTGGGCCGGCCGATGATGGCGATCGTGAAGGACATCGGTCATTCGTGCGCTGCCGGGGCTGCGCCTGTCAATCAAAGGAAAAAATTAGCGCGAGAAGCTGCCGCTCGGCAGCGGCGCCGGGAAGCCGCCCTGCGTCTGCTGCTGCGTGGTCTGGGTCGGTTGCGCCTGCTGGACCGGCTGATCCGGCGGCGGCGCAGTGGTGCGCTTGCGGACGATCTTGTGCTTGGGCGGCGGAGCGGCCGTGGCCGGCGCCGCCTCCGGCTGAGCCTCGCCGTCGACTTCGCCGGCGGGCGCTTCAGTCGGTGCTGCCGCTGCGGCGGTCGGCTGCCTCGTGTGCTTCGCCTTGGCACCCTTCGCCGGCTTGGCCGGCTCGGGCGGCGGCTCGGCGGGCAGAGCCGCGACGGCAGGCGCGTTCGGATCGGGCTGCTGCTGCGCGCCCTTGTACAGGTCCTTCGGAACGCCCTGCTCGAGGCCCGGCACACCCTCCGGGAAGACCGGCTTGCGGTCGCCCGGCAGCTTCTTCTTGGTGTCGAGGAAGTCGAGCATATCGCTTGGATCGAAGCTGGAGCAGCCGCCCAGGACGCCCGTGAAGGCGATCAGGACGGCGGCTGCGATCAAGCGTGGCGTGCGGCGCATATCGTGTCTCGTCTAGGTCAGGGAGCCGTCGTCAGCTCTTCTTGCTCAGCTCTTTTTGCTCAGCTCTTGGCGACGGGCGGCAGCAGGGCCTGGAGCGCCTCGGCGCGCGAGCGCAGGCCGGGCGGCGTTTCGCCGTCTTCACCAATCGCGTCGAGCCATTTGCGGGCCGCCGTCATGTCGTTGTTGCGCCAGGCCGACAGCGCCAGCATCTCGCGGGCGGTGTGGCGGAAGGTCGATTTGGGGGCGGCGGAAGGCTCCAGCCGCTGCTGCATGTCGGCATAGCTGGCGCTGTCGAGCACCAGGCCGGCGGCGCGGATCTTGGCCAGATCCTGCCACTCACCACCGACGCTGCGGTCGGCAGCGATGTCGTCATACATCTTGGCAGCAGCCTTGGCGTCACGGGGCGCCGCCTCGGCTGCGGCGCGCAGCCGCGCCAGGGTGCGATAACCCGAGGGCGCCTTGGCGGCGAGCTCGGTGAAGGCGGCCTCGGCCTCGGCATGCTTGTCCTGGTCGGACAGCTCCGCCGCCTTCTCGAAGGCGGCGCCGGCCTCGGCGGCCTTCTTGGCTTCCAGATATTGATAACCGCGCCAGCCGCCGACGCCGGCAACGACCAGCACCATCAGGGCGATGAAGTAGATCGAATATCTATCCCACAGCTTCTTGAGCTGTTCGCGACGTACTTCCTCGTCGACTTCGTCAAATAATTCAGACACTTATGCTAATCCCATGCCCGTCCGGGTGCGCGCGCCGAAGCGTTCGCGTCAGGAATCCCGTCCCCCACGTGGCGGCGAGGTACCCTAACGATATGGCGGTGGCAAGGCAAAGCGAGCCCGATCAAGGCGTTAACCACCCGGGAGAGCCCGGATGGCCCTGCCCGGCTCAAGCGCCCAGGAGCTCCCGGAGCTGCCGCTTCAGCACCTTGCCGTTGGCGTTGCGCGGCAGCGGCTCAGGTGTGATCGCCAGGGTCTCGGGAACCTTGTAGTCGGACAGACGCTCCGCGCACCAGGCGCGCAGGGCCTCGCCGGCGACCGGCGCGCGCGTCACCACCACGGCGTGGACGCGCTCGCCCAGCACCGGGCACGCCTTGGCGATGATCGCGCTCTCGATCACGGCGGGATGGCCGGCCAGCACGGATTCCACCTCGGCCGAATAGATCTTCAGGCCGCCGCGATTGATCATGTCCTTCTGGCGGTCGAACACGCGGACGAACCCTTCCGCATCGACCGAGCCGAGATCGCCGGAGTGCCAGAACCCGCTGGTGAAGCTCTCGGCGGTGGCTTTGGGATTATTCCAATAGCCCTTGATGACGGAGGCGCTCTGGATCCAGAGCTCGCCGATCTCCCCGTGCGGCAGCTCGCGCCCGCTCGGATCCATCGCGACGATGCGCGCGCCGGGACAGGGCAGGCCGACGCTGTCGATATGGCTCTCGGTCAGCTCGCCCGGCATGATCGTCGAGGGCGACGTCGTCTCGGTCGCGCCGTAGCAGTTCATCAGCTTCAGGCCGGGAATTGTCGCCTTGAGCTTCTCGATGGTCGCGACCGGCATCGGCGCCCCGCCAAAGCCGCCGATGCGCCAGCTCGACAGATCGTAGCTGTCGAAATCCGGCTGCAGCAGGCAGAGATTGTACATCGCCGGCACCATCACCGTGTAGGTGACGCGCTCGCGCGTGGCGAGCTTGAGGTAATCGGCGGCCTTGAACTCGGGCATGATGATCAGCGCCCCGCCGCAGCGGATCATCGTCGTGATGTTGGCGACGACACCGGTGACATGACCGAGCGGCACCGCCGCGATCGAGCGATCCGTTTGCGTCAATTGCAGGCAGGACACGAACACCATCGAGGAATGGACGATGTTGCAATGGGCCAGCATCGCGCCCTTCGGCCTGCCTGTCGTGCCCGAGGTGTAGAGGATCATCGCGGTGTCCTCTTCGCTCACCTCGATCGGCGCAGGCGCCGACGGGTTGTCGGCGAGCGCAGCGAAACGTGAGCGAGCCGGATCGTCATCGACGGCGATGCGGTGGATCACATCGGGCACCTCCTCCGCATCGGGCAGCCGCTCTGCGAGGCCTGCTTCGTGGATCAGGATCTTGGCGCCGCAATCGGCGAGGACATAGGCGATCTCCGGCTTCTGCTGGCGCGTGCTGAGCAGCACCGTCACCAGCCCCTCATGCGCGGCGGCAAACAGCAGCAGCGGGAATTCGATGCGGTTACCGAGCAGGATCGCGACGCGGTCGCCCCGTTGCAGGCCAAGCTTGCGGAAGCCCGCGGCGATCCGCGCAGCCTGCTCCACGGCCTGCCGCCAGCTCAGCCGGACATTGCCTGCGATCAGTGCCTCGCCTTCGGCATTGCGATCGCGCGCCTCCGCGATCATCGCCCACACGCTCGCCGGCCGATCCGAAAATGCCGGCACCACCCGGTCGCCGAAGCGCGCCTCGAACCGCATCGGCGGGATCTGAGATTGCGACCAGTCCATCGAAGGGCCCTCGGTTTGTTGCTCTTATCAGCTTCCGCGCATGGACATCGGGGTTTCGTCTTGTGCTGACCGGCTAGACCCCGATCACGGGAACACCGATCACGACCGGATGGAACGCGAAGGCCAGCGCGAGATAGGCGACGACGCCGACGACGACCGCAATCAGATCATTGCTGACGCCGCCCACCGGGATCGGGGGGCCGCCGGCGTCGGTGCGATGCTTGAGCGAAATGCGGTCATACACCGCCCAGCCCAGGAACGAGCCGAACAGAATGATGGAGCCGAGATCGCCGTTGGCCAAAAGATGCGCCGCCGCCCACAGCTTGATGCCGGCCAGCATCGGATGCTTTAGCGTCGCGTAGATGCGGCCGCGCAGATAAGAGGCGACCACCAGGATGACCGCGGGCAGCATCAGCGCGAGCGTGATGTGCTTCATCGCCTTCGGCGGATACCAGACGTCGATCCAGCCGGAGCTGCGGTAATGCGCAAAGCCCCAGATGATCAACGCGAGACCCGCGAGCGAGACCACGGTATAGAGGATCTTGTAGGTCCCCTCGCCCAGCCTTGCGATTGCCTGCGCACGCGCCTCACGTTTGGTGGTGAAAACATGGGTGGCGAAGAACAGCACCAGCCCCAGGATCATGACCAGCAGACCCACGACATCCTCCCCGCAATGCAGCCCCCGCCTCTGAGGTATCATCGATTGGCGGCTGCTCGCAACTCGTGCGCTACTGGCCGATCTGCCGATTGTCGACATATCGGATCGCGATCGGCCGCCCGGCCAGGGCACCGGCGAGTCCGCCAGTGAATTTCAGCGGCAGGCAGGCGTTCAGCGAGGCGTTGATCGCCTTCAGATAGGTCGCGCGGGTGTCGGCCGGAACGCCGGTGGTTGCGAATGTCAGGCGCGGCGGACCGATCAGGCCGCCCGCCTTGTTGAAACTGAAACGCACCGACATCTGCATGCCCGCGCGCGCACCGTCTGATGGCGGCGACCAGCAGGTGCGTAGCTCGGCGAAGAGATCGCCGATCGTGTCGAGATCGTGATCCGGCTTCCGATACTTGGCGCGATCGGCTTCGGAGGGCACGCTCTCGATCGTCAGCTGAAGATTTTGCCCATAGGGATAGTCGATCTCGGGAATGCAGGGGCCGGGCTCGAGGGGACTGCAATAGGACGGCGTGCAGGGCCGATAGTCGAGCACGCTGCACGGCTCGTGCGCAAACGGGATTGGATTGATCTGGCGTCGCTGCGCGTCGGCGGCGATCGTCGAGATCGTCAGCAGGAGAAAAACAAGGAAGCCGCGCCACATGGAGTGAGCTCGCAATGCCACCAGAAAAGGTGGCATTGTCCATGAATGCGTCAAGTCCGCGCGCGTTCACATGCTCGCGCGCGAGCGGCAGGCCCACCCTACCCCTTCTTCTTGACGTCCTTCACGTTGGTGAATTCGATGCCCTCGGCGCGTTCCTTGGTGTAGCCGAGATAGAATTCGTTCCGCGCCAGATACACGGGATCGCCGTCGACGTCGTCGGCGATGCTGGAGGTGTTGGCGGCGATGAAGGTGTCGAGCTTCTTGCGGTCCTCCGAGGAGACCCAGCGCGCGAGCTGGAATTCGCTGACCTCGAACTCGACCGGCAGTGAATATTCCGCCTCCAGCCGTGCCTTCAGCACGTCGAGCTGGAGCGCGCCGACGACACCCACCAGCGCCGGCGCTCCGTCGCGCGGGCGGAACACCTGCACCACGCCCTCTTCCGACATCTGCTGCAGCGCTTCCTTCAGCTTCTTGGCCTTCATCGCGTCGGTGAGACGGACGCGGCGGACGATTTCCGGCGCGAAACTCGGCACGCCGACGAAGTTGAAATCCTCGCCCTCGGTCAGCGTGTCGCCGATGCGCAGCGTGCCGTGATTGGGAATGCCGACGACGTCGCCGGCGAAGGCTTCATCCGCGACCGAACGGTCCTGGGCGAAGAAGAATTGCGGGCTCGACAGCGGCATGCTCTTGCCGGTGCGCACCAGCTTGGCCTTCATGCCGCGGCTGAGCTTGCCCGAGCAGAGGCGCGCGAAGGCGATGCGGTCGCGGTGGTTCGGATCCATATTGGCCTGGATCTTGAACACGAAGGCGCTCATGCGCGGATCGGTGGCCTCGACCTTGCGCTGGTCGCTGTCCTGCGCGCGCGGCTCGGGCGCGAACTTGCCGAGGCCTTCCAGCAGGTCGCCGACGCCGAAATTGCGCAGCGCGCTGCCGAAATAGACCGGCGTCAGATGGCCCTCGCGGAACGCGTCGAGCTCGAACGGTTTTGACGCTTCGGTGACGAGCTCGAGCTCGTCCTTGACCGCGGAGACATCGAGATTGGCATTGAGCTTGGCGAGCTCGGCGATCTCGATCTGCTGCGCCGCGCCGGTCTTGGCACCGCCGCCTTCGAGCAGGCGCACGCCGCCATTGGCGACGTCGTAAGTGCCGAGGAAGTCGCGGCCGCGGCCGACCGGCCAGGTCATCGGCGTGGTGTCGAGCGCCAGCGTCTTCTCGATCTCGTCGAGCAGCTCGAACACGTCGCGGCTCTCGCGATCCATCTTGTTGATGAAGGTGATGATCGGGATATCCCGAAGACGACACACCTCGAACAGCTTTCGAGTGCGCGCCTCGATGCCCTTGGCGGCGTCGATCACCATCACGGCGGAATCGACCGCGGTCAGCGTGCGATAGGTGTCTTCCGAAAAGTCCTCGTGGCCCGGCGTGTCCAGCAGGTTGAAGACAAGGCCCTCGAACTCGAAGGTCATCACCGAGGTCACGACAGAGATACCGCGCTCGCGCTCGATCTTCATCCAGTCCGAGCGCGTGTTGCGCCGCTCGCCCTTGGCCTTGACTTGGCCGGCCAGGTTGATGGCGCCGCCGAACAGCAGCAGCTTTTCGGTCAGCGTGGTCTTGCCGGCGTCGGGATGGGAGATGATCGCAAACGTGCGCCGCCGCGCCACTTCGGCGGCAAGCGGGGAACGGGCCGGCGATTCGGCTGTGGTGGTGGCGATGTCGGACATGGCGGGAGCGTGTGGCAGGGAAAACGGGCCTGATCAAGCCTCATTTGGTGATTGCGGAGCCTTCCGGCCAGCCCCATATCGGCCTTGGCCATACTGGCCTTGGGGGGAGGACGGCCTCCTCGCCCATCAGCCGCGGGGACGACCCTGCCTTGAAGGGAGGGTCGTCATGGCCTGGAGCATCCTGTTCGTCGCGGGTCTTCTCGAGATCACCTGGGCGATCGGCCTGAAATATACCGAGGGTTTTAGCAGACTTGTTCCGTCCGTCGTCACGCTCGCGGCCATGGCTGGCAGCGTCATCCTGCTCGGCCTCGCCCTCAAATCGCTGCCCGTCGGAACCGCCTATGCGGTGTGGACCGGCATCGGCGCGGTCGGCACCGCGACCCTCGGCATTGTCCTGTTCGGGGAGCCGGCCACCGCCCTTCGTCTTGCCAGCATCGCCCTGATCGTTGCCGGGATCGTCGGGCTGAAGCTGGTTACTTGACGAAGATCTTGACCGCCCACCAGGTCAGCGCCGCTACGATGGCCGAGGCCGGGATAGTGATCACCCAGGCGTAGACGATCGAGCTGGCAACGTTCCAGCGCACCGCCGAGACGCGGCGGGCGGCGCCGACGCCGACGATGGCGCCGGTGATCGTGTGCGTGGTGGAGACGGGAACCCCAAGATAGGTCGCCATGAACAAAGTCGCGGCCCCGCCAGTCTCGGCGCAAAAGCCCTGCATGGGAGTCAATTTGGTGATGCGCAGGCCCATGGTGCGGACGATGCGCCAGCCGCCCATCAGCGTGCCCAGCGCCATCGCCGCCTGGCATGACAGCACCACCCAGAACGGCACCGAGAAGTCGCTGCCGAGATGGCCCTGCGAATAGAGCAACACCGCGATGATGCCCATGGTCTTCTGCGCGTCGTTGCCGCCATGGCCGAGCGAATAGAGCGAGGCGGAGGCGAATTGCAGGATGCGGAAGGCGCGATCGACCGCGAATGGCGTCGAGCGCACCGAGGCCCAGGACACGATCGCCACCAGCATCATCGCCAGCAGGAAGCCGATCAGCGGCGACAGCACGATCGCCAGCACCGTCTTGCTCAATCCGCTCCACACCGCAGCGGAGATCCCGGCTTTGGCCATGCCGCCGCCGACGAGCCCGCCGATCAGCGCATGCGACGACGAGGACGGGATGCCGAGCGCCCAGGTCACGAGGTTCCAGACGATGGCGCCGACCAGGGCTGCGAAGATCACCTGGGCGTCGACGATCGAGGGATCGATGATGCCGGTGCCGATGGTCTGGGCGACGTGCAGGCCGAACACCATGAAGGCGACGAAATTGAAGAACGCGGCCCAGAACACCGCGAATTGCGGCCGCAGCACGCGGGTCGAGACGATGGTCGCGATCGAATTGGCGGCGTCGTGCAGGCCATTTAGGAAATCGAACAGCAGCGCGACGGCGATCAAGCCGACCAGGACGGGAAGACCCAACGCGGCATCCACAGCGGCCTGCCCTAAACTTGCTCGATGACGATGCTGTTGATCTCGTTCGCGACGTCGTCGAAGCGATCCGCGACCTTCTCGAGGTGGTCGTAGATCTCGACGCCGACGATGAAGTCCATCGCATTGCCGTCGCGATGCTTGAGGAACAGCTCCTTCAGACCGATGTCGTGGAGATCGTCGACGCGGCCCTCGAGCTTTCCGAGTTCCTCCGTGATCGCGGTCAGCATGGCGACGTTCGGACCGATCGACTGCATGAGCGGCAGCGCGCGGCCGACCAGATTGGCGCACTCGATCAGAAGCCCGCCGATCTCGCGCATGGGCGGCTCGAAGGTGCGGACCTCGAACAACATCACCGCCTTGGCCGTCTGCTGCATCTGGTCGATGGCGTCGTCCATCGACGTGATCAGGTTCTTGATGTCGCCGCGGTCGAACGGGGTGATGAAGGTGCGGCGCACCGCCGTCAGCACCTCTCGGGTGATGTTGTCGGCATCATTCTCGAACTGGTTGACGCGCTGGCAATAGACCGGCGTCTCCTCGCCCCCGTTGAGCATGCCCTGGAGCGCGATGGAGCCCTGGATCACCGTCTGGGCATGCCGGTCGAACAGGTCAAAGAACCGTTCTTCCTTGGGCAGGAAAGCACGAAACCATCGCATCATGGGGGGAGGCTACCGGTTGGAAATGGCCCGGCCCTATCAGGCCGTCATGAAACTGTCATAGACCATTTTCGATCCGCGCGCGTGTCATCTCACGCCCGCGGAGCCGGATCATCCACCGCTTTCAAGCGGCCGGCAAACCGATTTAAAATCAACCAGTTAGAGCGATCTCCGGAAGTAATGCGCGATTTCGCCGATGACGCCGCGGCGGAAGGTGAGCACGCAGACCACGAAGATCGAGCCCTGGATCACCGTCACCCATTGGCCGAAACCGGCGAGATATTGCTGCATGGCGATGATCGCGAAGGCACCGACCACGGGGCCGAAGATGGTTCCGAGGCCGCCAACCAGCGTCATCAGCACGACCTCGCCCGACATCGACCAATGGACGTCGGTGAGCGAGGCGTTCTGCGCCACAAAGACCTTCAGTGCACCGGCAAAACCGGCCAGCGTTCCCGACAGCACGAAGGCCAGGAACTTGTACTGGTCGGTGCGGTAGCCGAGCGAAATCGCGCGCTGCTCGTTCTCCCGGATCGACTTCAGCACCTCGCCGAACGGCGAGTTGATGATGCGGTAGATCAACAGGAAGCCGGCAAGAAACCCGACCAGCACGACGTAATAGAGCACCGTCGGCTTGGAGAGATCGAAGACGCCGAACATGCGTCCCTGCGGGATGCCCTGGATGCCGTCCTCACCGTGGGTGAACGGGGCCTGGAGGTAGATGAAGTACAGGAGTTGTGACAGAGCCAGGGTGATCATCGAGAAATAGATGCCCTGGCGGCGGATCGAGATGTAGCCGGTGATGATCGAGAGCACGAAAGCCGCGGCGATGCCGACGAGGATGCCGAGCTCAGGCGGCAACGCCCACACTTTCAGCGCATGCGCGCAGCAATAGCCGGCGGTCCCCAGGAACATGGCGTGGCCGAACGACAGCAGGCCGCCATAGCCGACCAGCAGATTGAAGGCGCAGGCGAGCAGCGCAAAGCACAGCGCCTGCATCACGAAGAACGGGTAGACGCCCGTGAATGGTACCGACGCCAGCAGCAGCGCCATCACTACGAAAGCGATCATCTCGTCGCGCATCGCGCGAGGGGTCACCGGCAGCGTGTCGTCCGTCAGGGTTGTCATATCAGGCCGCCCTTCCCGTCAATCCCGTTGGCTTCACCAAGAGCACCAGCACCATCAGCACGAACACGACGGTGTTGGAGGCCTCGGGATAGAAATACTTGGTCAGACCCTCGATCACGCCGAGCGCGAAGCCGGTGATGATGGAGCCCATGATCGAACCCATGCCGCCGATCACGACCACCGCGAACACCACGATAATCAGGTCGGCGCCCATCAGCGGTCGCACCTGGTTGATCGGCGCCGACAGCACGCCCGCGAGCGCGGCAAGGCCGACGCCGAGACCATAGGTCAGCGTGATCATGCGCGGCACGTTGATGCCGAAGGCACGCACCAGCGTCGGATTTTCGGTGGCGGCGCGCAGGTAAGCGCCGAGCTGGGTCTTCTCGATCAGGAACCATGTCGCCAGACATACGACCAGCGAGAACACGACCACCCAGCCGCGATAGATCGGCAAGAACATGAAGCCCAGATTCATGCCGCCCTTGAGCTGGTCCGGAATGGCGTAAGGCAGACCGGAGGAGCCGAAATAATTCTGGAACACGCCCTGCACGATCAGCGCGATGCCGAAGGTCAGGAGCAGGCCGTAGAGATGGTCGAGCCCGGTCAGCCATTGCAGCATGGTCCTTTCCAGGATCATGCCGAAGATGCCGACGATCACGGGTGCGATCAGCAGTGCCCACCAGTAGTTGATGCCACCGAGGCTCAACAGGAAATAGGCAACGAAGGCGCCCATCATGTAGAGCGCGCCATGGGCGAAATTGATGATGTTCAGCATGCCGAAAATCACGGCAAGCCCGAGACTGAGCAGCGCGTAGAACGAGCCGTTGATCAATCCCACCAGTAGCTGAGCGTATAGAGCCTGCATCGATCCCGCACCCGGTCCCTTCTCGTCGTTCCCCAAGAGCAAGCCGGCGCAGTTGCGCCGGCTCGCATCATCACACTTACTTCTTCACGAGCGGACAGACGCTCTCGGACAGCGGCCGGAACGCCTGATCCGCGGCCGTCGTGCCGATCAGCTTGTAATAGTCCCAGGGCCCTTTGGATTCCTCGGGCTTCTTGACCTCGAACAGATAGGCGGGATGCAGCTTGCGACCGTCCTCGCGGATCGTTCCCTTGCCGAACAGCGGATCGTCCGTCGGCATCTCCTTCATCTTGGCGACCACCTTGGCCCCGTCATGCGGATTGCCGCCCATCGCCTCCAGCGCCTTGAAATAGTGCAGCAGACCCGAGTAGACGCCGGCCTGCACCATCGAGGGCATCGCCTTGTTCTTCATGCGCTCGGAGAAGCGCTTGGAGAACGCGCGCGTACCGTCGTTCATGTCCCAATAGAAGGTCTCGGTGAAGTTCAGGCCCTGCGCCACCTTCAGACCGAGCGAGTGCACGTCGGTGATGAAGAGCAGCAGGCCCGCAAGCTTCTGGCCGCCCGAGACGATGCCGAACTCCGCCGCCTGCTTGATGGTGTTGGTGGTGTCGCCGCCGGCATTCGCCATGCCGATGATCTTGGCTTTGGAGGCCTGCGCCTGAAGCAGGAACGACGAGAAGTCGGCAGTATTCAGAGGATGCTTGACATTGCCGATCACCTTGCCGCCCGACTTCACCACGACCGCGGCGGTGTCGCGCTCGAGGGCATGGCCAAAGGCGTAGTCCGCGGTGAGAAAATACCATGTGTCGCCGCCCGCCTTCACCAGCGCCTGCCCGGTACTGTTGGCCAGCATATAGGTATCATAGACCCAGTGGATCGTGTTCGGTGAGCATTGCGCGTTGGTGAGATCCGACGTCGCCGCACCCGTGTCGATCAGGATCGAATTCTTCTCCTTGACGACATTGTTGACCGCGAGCGCGACGCCGGAGTTCAGGACATCCATGAAGATGTCGACCTTCTCGACGTCGATCCATTGCCGAGCAATCGTGGAGCCGATGTCGGGCTTGTTCTGATGGTCGGCGGAGATCAGGTCGAGCTTCCAGCCCTTGGCAGCGAGCCCGGAATCCTCGATCGCCATCTGTGCGGCGACGGTCGAGCCAGAGCCACCGAGATCGGCATAGAGTCCCGAATTGTCGGTCAGCACGCCGATCTTGATGTTCTTGTCCTGCGCGACTGCGCCACCTGCCGCGCCGAGCGCCAGGGCCGTCCCGAGCAACATTGCCGAAATGCTGTGCTTCATAATCCGCCTCCCAATATTCCTTTGATAGTTACTCTTGCACGTCCGCCTGCTCGGCTACACACCAAGATAGGTGTGGAGCTTGTCCATGTTGGCGGCAAGATCCGCATTGGAAAATCCGTCAATGATCTTGCCGTGCTCGACCACGTAGTAACGGTCGGCGACGGTGGATGCGAAGCGGAAGTTCTGCTCGACCAGGAGGATGGTGAAGCCCTCCTTCTTGAGCCGCGCAATGGTGTGGCCGATCTGCTGGATGATGACCGGCGCAAGGCCCTCGGTCGGCTCGTCCAGCATCAGGAAGCTCGCACCGGTGCGCAGGATGCGCGCGATCGCGAGCATCTGCTGCTCGCCACCGGACAGCTTGGTGCCCTGGCTGTTGAGCCGCTCCTTCAGGTTCGGAAACAGCTCGAAGATCTGATCGAGCGGCAGCCCGCCTTCGCGGACCACCGGCGGCAGCATCAAATTCTCCCGCACGTCGAGACTGGAGAATATGCCCCGCTCTTCCGGGCAGAATGCGATGCCCATGCGCGCGATCTTGTCGGAGGTCGCGCGGATGATCTCCTGGTTGTTGAACTTCACCGAGCCGGTACGCTTGCCGATGATGCCCATGATCGACTTCAGCGTGGTCGTCTTGCCGGCGCCGTTACGCCCGAGCAGGGTGACGACCTCGCCCGCGTTCACGTCGAAGTTGATCCCGTGCAGGATGTGAGACTCGCCGTACCAGGCTTCCAGGTTGCGGATTTGAAGGATGTTTCCGCCGGTCGCAGCCTTGGCCGGAGCCTCGGCGATCGCAGTGTCAGGCATGACCGGCTCCCAGATAGGCTTCCTTGACGCGCTCGTCCTTGGTGAGCTCCGAGTAATGGCCCTGCGCGAGCACCTGGCCGCGCGTCAGCACGGTGATGATGTCGGACAGGTTGGCCACGACGCTTAAATTATGCTCCACCATCAGGATGGTGTATTTCGCCGAGATGCGCTTGATCAGCGCCGCGATCTTGTCGATGTCCTCGTGGCCCATGCCCGCCATCGGCTCGTCCAGCAGCATCATCTCCGGGTCGAGCGCGAGCGTGGTTGCGATCTCCAGTGCACGCTTGCGTCCATAGGGCATCTCGACCGCGGGTGTGTTGGCAAACTCGTTCAGGCCGACATCGTTCAACAATTCGCGCGCGCGGTCGTTGAAGCGGTTGAGCACCGACTTGGAGCGCCAGAAATCGAACGAAGAGCCGTGCTGGCGCTGAAGCGCGACACGGACGTTTTCCAGCGCCGTGAGATGCGGAAACACCGCCGAAATCTGGAACGAGCGAACCAGCCCCATGCGGGCCACGTCGGCCGGTGCCATCGCGGTAATGTCCTGCCCCTTGTAGAGGATTTTTCCGGCAGACGGTTTCAGGAACTTGGTCAGAAGATTGAAGCAGGTCGTCTTGCCGGCCCCATTCGGACCGATCAACGCATGAATGCTCCCACGGCGAACCTTGAGCGCAACGTCGCGGACGGCGAAGAAGCCCGCGAACTCCTTGGTTAAGCCTTCCGTTTCGAGAATAAACTCATCGGCCAAACAGATTTCCCCCTGCCCGCGCGAGCCGCGTGGCTATCCTTGTTGCTTCGGCTTTCCGGGGGCCTTGGAGCCTATCCTTGGAGCCCATCCGGAACGCCGCCTCCGGGCGCGGAATATGCCGGAGGTGACGGGGGTTAGGCAAGGCGGAAAGCTGAGCAGATCAGGTCTCCGGCTGGGATACAAATGCTCCCTTAGTCGGAGATGTTTTGATGTCGTGCCTGCCCGGCCTCCCGGTTCGCAAGGCACCGGTCATCAAGCCGTCGTTAACGGTCTTTCGTCCGGCACGCCAGCCTTCATAGAAAATTTTCCCGCACACGGCATCATGTGCAGGTTTTGACGTTCCGGGATTATCGTTTTGGATTTCGCCAGCGCCGCTCCGTCCGTCGTCAAGTCAATCAGGCAGCGTGATCTCCTGAACACGTGGCTGCGACTTTACGCGAGCCAGCAGATCGCGCCGGCGGTTTGGGAATATCAGCCTGCGCGGCTGGAGGAAGAGCTGTCCGATCTCATCTATTATACGGTGGACGCTTCGACGTCGGCGCCACGCCTCACCATCCAGAGCGAAGGCACGCGTATCTCCCGTGCTTATGGGCATACCGGCAAGGGTGTTCTGCTCGACGATTATCTCGGGCCGCGGCTCGCCCCCTTGGTGATGCCAGTTTACTATGAATGCGTGGCATGCGGGCTTCCCGTCTACAGCGTTGCCGATGTCGACGACATCTACGGACGCATCGTCGCGTATGAACGGCTGCTGCTGCCTTTCCAGACCGGCGGCCAAGTCTGCCACGTCATCGCCTCGGTCAAGACCTTCTGCGAGGACGGCGGCTTCGAGATCAAGAATCTGATGCGCGGAAATGACGCGCTGCCGCGCCCGAAACTGCGCGCCGTGATCGATCGCGATCTCTTCCATCGCGCGCCTGGCCGCATCGCGACGGCCGACGTGGTCGAATTCGCGGACCAGCCGGCTCCCGGCGTCACCAACGAGATCATCGAGCTGAACTAATCTCTAACGCGTCTTGGCGCCGACTTCCTTGGCATAGATGTCCGGCTTGAAGCCGACCAGCAGCTTGCCGCCGATTTCCAGCACCGGCCGCTTGATCATCGATGGTTGCGCTAGCATCAGCGCCAGCGCCTTCGTCTCGCTCAAGCCTTCCTTGTCGGAATCGGGCAGCTTCTTGAAGGTCGTGCCGGCGCGATTGAGCAGCGTCTCCCAGCCGACCTTGTCGCTCCACTGCTTGAGCTTGTCCTTCTCGACGCCCGCCGCCTTGTAGTCGTGGAATTCATACGCGACGCCATGGGTATCGAGCCAGGCGCGCGCCTTCTTCATGGTGTCGCAGTTCTTGATGCCGTAGATGGTGTTGGGCAAGATGTTCCTCGCGCATGGCGTATCGTGATGTTCGCAGCGTTGTACGAAACTCCGCTTCGCGCGACAATATTGCGAACGAAGCCAACTCTCCGAACGGACACTTTATGCACGTCACTCACGATCCCGCAGCCACCGCCACGCCGACCATCGACTTCAACAGCTTCCTCGCGGTCGATATCCGTGTCGGGACCATCGTCGAGGCAAAACCGTTTCCGGAAGCGCGCAAGCCGGCCTTTCGACTGTGGGTCGACTTTGGCCCGGTGATCGGCGTGCGCAAGAGCTCGGCCCAGATCACCGAAAACCATCCGCTCGAGACTTTGGTGGGACAACAGGTCGCGGCCGTCGTCAATTTCCCGCCGCGCCAGATCGGACCCGTCATCTCGGAGGTGCTGACGCTCGGCTTCCCCGATGCCGACGGCAAGGTCGTGCTGGTGCAGCCGAGCAGGCCAGTGCCGAACGGCGGACGGCTGTTCTAGCCGCGCGCGATCGAGTGCAGCGTCGCCTCTGTCGACGCATTCGCAACGGACATCATCTCCTCCTTCCCGGCCCGAGACCGGGCCAGACTTGACCAAAATCCTCTCCTCCCATAAAAATGACTGACTGATCGTTTTTTATCACGATCGGCTTGTTCTCGGCCCAATATGGATTGATGGCAAAACGATCGATCTGTCAGTTATTTAAGGACGACCAGATGCCCAAGATCAGCGACCAGCAGCGCGAAAGCCGGCGGCAGCAAATTCTCGAAGCTGCCCTCGCCTGCTTCTCCGAAGACGGTTTTCACCAGACCGGCATGGCCGACATCGTGAAGCGGTCCGGACTGAGCCATGGCGCGGTCTATCTCTACTTCCAGAGCAAGGACGATCTGATCGAGGCGCTCGCCGACGACCGGCATCGCCGCGAAGCCGTGCTCAATTCGGTCGCGCAAGGATCCGGCGATCCGATCGAAGGGCTTCACGCGCTGATCCGCGTTTACGCGCAATGGCTGACCGACCCCGCCGGGGAAGCGCGCCGCCGTGTCGGCATCCACGGCTGGGCCGAAGCCCTGCGCAACCGCCGCGTCCGCACCAGCGTCGTCGAGGGCATCGACATGCCGCGCGCTCTGATCGTCGCGCTGGTCGAGCGCGGCCAGCATGACGGCCTCCTCAGGCGCGATCTCGGTGCGGAAGCGATCGCACGCGTGCTTCTCGCGATCTTCCAGGGATTTGTGCTGCAAAAATGCTGGGGCGACGCATTCGACGTCGAGGCCTGCATGGCGGCCGTGGCCGGGGTGATCGACGGCTTTCGCACGACCAGGCCCGACATCAAGCGGCGAAGCAGGACGTAAGCGATGTCAGGGATTCACGACCTGCTTGCTGGCGCCGGCGTCGGCCTGATCAGCGGCCTGGCATCAGGCTTCACGGGGACGAGCCCGGGGGGCGGGCTCGTGATCTTCAGCGTGCTGCTGCTCGGCGCGGAACAACACGTCGCACAAGGGACGTCACTGATCACACAGGTCCCGCCGACGGGCCTTGCCGGCGCGCGCCGCTATTGGCAGAGCGGCAATCGCAGCCCCTTGCCGTGGATTATCTGGATCGGCATCGGATTTCTCGTCGGCGGCGCCGGTGGCGGTTACGCCGCGGCGGCGGTTTCCGACCAGGTCTTGCAATGGACTTATGTCGTCTATCTCGTCGCGCTGATCGTCCTGCTGATCCCGCGTCGCGATCGCAAGGACGGCGGCCGTGAGCCCGGCGACCAGGACCAACTGCCCCGGCTACCGCTGCTGCTCATCGGCCTGCTTGCCGGATTTTCCTCCGGCTTCATGGGCATCGGCGGCGGCCTTGCAATCACCGTCGGCCTTGCTGCAGGCCTGCGCGTGCCGCAGCATCAGGCGCAGCTTGTCAGCCTCGTCTTCTCGATCCTCCCGACCAACCTTCCGGCGGCCTGGATCTACTGGAGCAAGGGCCTGCTGGTCGGCTGGCCGGCCATCACAGGCATTCTGGCCGGCCTCTGGATCGGCACCGATCTCGGCGCACGCCTGGCCAATGGCGTCAGCAAATCGGTACTGCGCCGGGTCATGATCGCCTTCGTCTCCCTGATGGCGCTCTACATGACCCACAAGGCGCTAACCTGATCTTACGGCCGCGGCGGAATGTTCAGCCCGCGCTGCACCGCCGGACGCGCGAGGCCGCGTTCGAGCCAGGCACCGACCGATTTGAACTGGGTGAATTCGACGAGATCGCCGGCACCGTAGAAGCCAATGAGATTGCGCACCCAGCCGAGCATCGAGATGTCGGCGATGGTGTAGTCGTCATCCATGAACCATTGCCGCCCCGAAAGATGCGTCTCCATCACGCCGAGCAGGCGCTTGGCCTCGGCGACGTAGCGGTCACGTGGCCGCTTGTCCTCAAAATCCTTGCCGGCGAATTTATGGAAGAAGCCAACCTGGCCGAACATCGGTCCGATGCCGCCCATCTGGAAGTGCACCCACTGGATGGTCTGGTAGCGGCGCGCGGCATCCTCGGGCAGCAGCTTGCCGGTCTTCTCGGCGAGGTATTGCAGGATCGCCCCGGACTCGAACAGCGGCAGCGGCCTGCCGCCCGGACCATTGGGATCGAGGATCGCCGGGATCTTGCCGTTCGGATTGAGCGAGAGGAATTCAGCCGTCTTCTGATCGTCCTTGCCGAAATCGACGAGATGGACCTCGTAGGGAAGTCCGATCTCCTCCAGCATGATCGAGACCTTGACGCCGTTCGGCGTCGGCAGCGAATAGAGCTGAAGCAGTTCGGGATGCTTGGCCGGCCAGCGTTTGGCGATGGGAAAGGCGGACAGATCAGACATCGGCACTCCGGCAGCGTTGGTGAGATGCCGCCTAATCTAGGCGAGCAAGCGAACGGCGCAAGGCCAGCCGATTATCTGGAAGATCAGGGGAAGGCGTGGATTAGCAATTGACGCCCTTGAAGCGACTAGAGCGGCAGCGTCGCGATCTTGACGACCGGCGTCATGGTTTCATGCTGCAGTCGATACTGGATGAACCATTGACCCGTGATCAGCAGCGCAGCCGTGAAGGCAATCGCGAGGGTCGCGGTCGCCCATTGGCAGACATCGTGCATGGTATTTGTCCCTCAACTCCTGTGGCTTAAACGCCCGCTGACATGCCGTGTTCCAACTTGGCAGGAAAATTTGCCGGTTTTTCCCGTTTTCGCAGAGGAGACGTTGCGTTGTTTCGAGGGACCATCGAGCAACTTGCGCGTTGTGACGGGATGAACATTGAGAAGCGCGCCCTGCTCGATCACGCTCAGCGCTGTCGCCGCGTCGCGGACGATCTCGCCCATCGCGAAGCCGCACGAAGGCTGCGAGCAATGGCCGATGTGTACGAAGCACGAGCAGCAAGGCTGGACGATGAGGGTGGCTCCTTGAAGCCGAGCCATTGTGGTCGTGGTCACCTTGCCGGTACAAGCGATCGGCAGAGTTGATCTGGTCAGTAGTTGATCTCCATCCGCAATCCGCGTGGATCGATCTCCTCGCCGCCGACACGCTGCGTGCTGTCGCGCGCCGCCACCGCGCAGGCACAGGCGTCGATGAGATCGTCGCGGCCGATGCCGGTGCCGTGGCGAAGCGTCAGCCATCTTTCGACCTTGGTGAAACCCCGAGCTATCAGCAACGCGACGCGCTGCTCGCGGCCTTGCGCCGACGTCTTCGGTTCAAGCGGCACTCGCCCTGCGAGATTCCAGAACACCAATTCCGGATGCGCTTCGCCGATCGTCGCCTGCCGCGCCGGAGTCATGATCTCATCGACGTCCCTGATCTTGTCCCTGATATTCCAGAGCTGCGCCGACACGCCCCTGCCGTTGCCTTCATGCGTCCAGTAGTGACGATTGGCCGCCGCCATATCGGGAAACGTCCAGAGATCGCGGCGCGCACCGAGAAACACGGCGGGGCCAATCAGCTCGCGCGCACGCAGGTCGCACGGGCGATAGCCGGCCGGATTCAATCCGATCGGCATGTCGATCATCGCGCGCGCATGCGGCAACGCAAGCAAACGTGTCAGGCCCGGCGAATAGTCGAAGCCATGATTGCCGCGCTCGTCGATCCAGGCCGCGACCCAGCCGAAACGAAATCCGTCGAGGCCGAGATAGTTTGGCACGTCATCCGTCCATCATTTTCATTTTTCCACGCGCGCGTCGCTTGACATCCGCAAGTTGCGGGCGTATGTCCCGCGCCCTCGCAGAACACTTCCGTTTGCGACAAGCACACCATGAACCGAGCGATGTCAGACCGCTACGAAAGAATTGCCCGCATGCCGAATAGCTCAAAGCTATTCGACGTCGCATGCCCGGCTCATGGGAGCGATCTTGCCTGACCGCAAGATCGACAGTCCGCTTCTCACGGACCCTCCCGAGCCTGCCGCTCCGGAGGGTTTTTTATTGCTCGCCGCGCGGTCCAACCGAACATCCCGGCAATCGCCGGAACGAGAGACCCGGATCTCGGGGCTCGCGCTAGAGAGGCGCGTGCCCAAGCGCGCGGGGCCTGCCGGAGGGAACGAGGCGATGAGCCGGACACCGATGGCAGAGCGAACCCTGATGGTTCGCAACATGCGGCGCGTCGACAGCGCCGCGATAGAATTTTTGTAGTTCGGTTTGCCGCTGTCGTCGCGGCTCAACCGACGCTGGTGGTGAAGATCTCGGATACTTCTCCACACGGCAAAGCGGGTATGCCTCCCGCCTTTGACACACGCACCGGGATGCAGCCTCGGAAAAGGTTCGCACGCGGCCCGGCACAGGATCCGTTCGCAAGAAGGGTCCTGTGTTGTCGTCACTGAAAGCCGAGATCGCCCGTTCCCCAGCGTACCCATCAACGGCCGACGCGAGAGCGTCGGCCTGGCGGTGGTGAAGATGTCTGTTACTTCGGACCGCGCAGGTTCGACTCCTGCAAGAGCAAGGGGCGGATCGCCCGCAAGGGCAGCAACAGCATCGCTCGTTCCCCGCCAAACCATCACGGTCCGTGGTGAAGATTTCTGTTACTTCGCCTATCACGCGAGAGGTCGCGGGTTCGAATCCCGCCCGGTGTACGATGCACCGGTAGCTCAGTGGCCAGAGCGCTTTCCGGCGGGCTTTCGCTCGCCGGGTTACAGAATCGCCTGTTCCCGGATCGTGTCCCTTCGTCGCCACCGCCGATGGTGAAGAGCGCTGTTACTTCGCGGTCGGAGGTTCGAGCCCTCCCGGACATCAGTCCGTAGCTCAGTTGGTAGAGCACGTTCAGCCTCGCTTGTTCCCCGGCACCCGTTTCCATTCCATCATCAACCCAAGAGGAGGCCGTCATGGTCAGGCTCAACAAGATCGTTCGCGCCTTCACGCGTCAGGGCGCCCGTGCCGTGCGCTTCACGCCCGAGATGGAGCTGAAGCGCGCGCTGATGAACTGCCTCCTGTGGGAGGACCAGTTCTACGAGGACGGCGTCGCGATCGCCGATCGCATCAGGGCCCTGGTGCCGAAGGTTGCTTCGGCGCGCGTGGCACAGCTTGCAATCGAGGCGCGCGAGGTGATGAAGCTGCGGCACGCGCCGCTGCTCGTCATCCGCGAGATGGCGCGGAGCGAGAGGCACCGCGCCCTCGTGGCCGACACACTCCACCGGGTGATCCAGCGTCCCGACGAGATGACGGAGCTGCTTGCGATCTACTGGGCGGATGCGCTCGGCCCTCAGCAGCAGCGCAAGCGTCAGCCGGTCTCGGCGCAGGTCAAGAAGGGCCTTGCCCGCGCGCTGACCAAGTTCGACGCGTACCAGCTCGCCAAGTGGGACCGCGACGGCGCGGTGCGGATCAGGGACGTGCTGTTCCTGGTGCACGCCAAGCCGAAGGACGCCGACCAGGCCAAGGTGTGGAAGCAGCTCGTCGATGGCGAGCTCGCCTCCCCCGACACCTGGGAGGTTTCGCTCTCGGCCGGCAAGAACAAGCGCGAGACCTTCGAGCGGTTGATCGCCGAGCGCAAGCTCGGCGGGCTGGCGCTCATGCGCAATCTGCGGCTGATGCAGAACGCGCAGGTCCCGCGCGAGACCATCGCAGGCGCGATCGACGCGATGCGGACGGATCGTATCCTTCCCTATCGCTTCATCACGGCGGCGCGCTATGCGCCGGACTTCGAGCCCGAGCTCGAGGCTGCGATGCTCAAGTCGGTCAAGGATCATGTGCGGCTCCCGGGCCGCACCCGGCTCCTGATCGACGTGTCGGGCTCGATGTTCGCGACGCTCTCCGCGCAGTCGGAAATGACGCGCGCGGAGGCGGCGTGTGGCCTGGCCATCCTCGCCCGCGAGATCTGCGACGAGGTCGAGATCTTCACCTTCTCCGACAGGGTGGTGAAGGTCCCTCCCCGCCGCGGCTTCGCGCTTCGAGATGCGATCATCAACTCGCAGCCGCATAGCGGAACCTGGCTCGGCAAGGCGGTGGCGGAGATCGACCGCAAGGGCGATCGCCTCATCGTCTTCACCGACGAGCAGAGCCACGACCAGGTGCCCGAGCCCAGGGCGCGCGGCACCATCGTGAACGTGGCCTCGTATCAGCACGGTGTCGGCCACGGCGCCTGGACCCGCGTCAACGGCTTCTCTGAGGCCGTGGTCGCGTGGATCGCGGCGTCGGAAACGGCGTTGAACTGATGCGCAACGACAACGGCCCCGGACGCAGGGTACTGCGCCCGGGGTTTTCAAAATCTCTGAAATGATCCGTCCGCCCGGCTATGGTGCGTGCGGAATGCAAAGCAGGACACACGACCATGCGACGATCCGATCCCTACATGGAACGCGCCCGCGAGCTCTGCCTCGCCGCCGGCATCGATCCCGACTCGCGCGTCGGCGAAGGACGCGGCCAGCCCGCCTGGTGCCTGTACAAGGACGCCGCGCGCAAGGAGCATCTTGCCCGCGAGGCCAATGCGACCGCGAACTCGATCGCCGAGTTCCGGATGCAGGACGCCCGCTTCCAGAATGCGCCGCTGAAGATTTTCGGCCCGCACGAGGAAGCGACGATCGCGCAGATGCGCAACTGCATGGCGGTCGGCAACGTCGTATCCGGCGTGATCTGCGCCGACGGCCATCTCGGCTACGCCCAGCCGGTCGGCGGGGTCATCGCCTATGAGAAGCAGATCAGCATCTCCGGCGTCGGCTTCGACATCGGCTGCGGCAACATGGCCGCCCGGCTCGACACGCGCTTCGACGACATTGCAGGCCTCGTCCCCACGATCATCCGCGACGTCGCCAAGGTGATCTCGTTCGGAGTCGGCCGCGCCAATGCCGAGCGGGCCGAGCACGACCTGTTCGACGACGCAGATGCCTGGCGCGAAAGCGACATGGAGGCCTACCGTCAGAAGGCGGTGAGTCAGCTCGGCACGGTCGGATCGGGCAACCACTATGTCGACCTCATGCGCGACGAGGAAGGCTTTGTCTGGATCGGCGTCCACTTCGGAAGCCGCGGTCTCGGGCACACCTCCGCGACGCGCTACCTCAAGGCCGCCGGGGGCAAGGACGGTATGAACGTCCCGCCCGCGGTCGTCGACGAGGATTCCGAGCTCGGCCGCCGCTACATCGCGGCGATGCAGCTCGCCGGGCGTTATGCCTATGCGGGCCGCGAGTGGGTCGTCGAGCGCGTCCGCCAGATCATCGGCGGCAGCGTGACCGAGAGCGTGCACAACCACCACAACTATGCCTGGCGTGAGACCCACGACGGCAAGGATCTGTGGGTGGTGCGCAAGGGCGCGACGCCGGCGTTTCCCGGCCAGAAGGGATTCGTCGGTGGCTCCATGGGCGACGACGCCGTCATTCTCGAAGGCGTCGACAGTCCGGAAGCCAAGGCTTCGCTCTATTCGACCGTGCACGGCGCCGGCCGCCTGTTCGGACGCAAGGAGGCGAAGCGGCGCTTCTCGCGCGCGGAAATGGACCATTGGCTCAACGAGCGCGGCGTCACCTTGATCGGTGCCGACCTCGACGAGAGCCCGATGGCCTATCGCCGCCTGCCGGACGTGCTGGCGCAACACGCCGGCACCGTGCGCGTGCTGCACACTCTGCGGCCGTTCGCCGTCGCCATGGCCGGCGAGGGCGAGTTCGATCCGTGGAAGGACTGACGCAAGCAGCGGGCGGGAGGCACCACCTCCCGCCCGCATCATTCGATTCTCCTCCTCCGGTATTCACTCATGTCTCATCTCGTCAGATACTCGCGCATCAAGGCGCGGGCGCGGTGCAGTCGCGCCTTCACGGTCTGCCGGGACGCGCCGAGCGCGGTGGAGATTTCGTCGATGGTCATTTCCTTGACGTCGCGCATCAGGGCGACATCGCGGTAGTGCGGCGGCAGCGCCTCGAACGCCGCGGCCACATCGAGCCGCAGATCGGCTTCGGGGCGAGCCAGCAGCAGCGCCTCCGCCTCGCCGTCGTCGATGGCGGCGACGACACCGGCCCGACGCGCCAGCCGCAGGCATTCGCGGCGAACGACGCTGAACAGCCAGGCCGAAAACGCCAGCAGCGAGCGGATCGTGCCGACATGGCGGAACAGGATCCACAGCGCCTCCTGCGTCGCATCCTCGGCATCCGCCGAGCTGCGACAGGTGGCGCGCGCGTAGCGGCGGATATCCGGCTGCGCCGTCTCGAGCAGCGAGGCGATCGCGTGGGGATCGCCGAGCCGAGCGGCTTCGAACAGGTTTGGCGAGATCGCAGCCGCACTCACGAGACGCCCCCTCGCCCGATCCCCGCCATCGCGCACATCGGGCAATAGCCGACGAAGCCGGTCAGCGCGAAGCCGGCGCCGCCCAGCGCGACCAGCCACGCCGTCGTACCCGCCAGAGAGACGAATGCCGCGACCATCACCGCGACGCCCAAGGCGATCCGCACTGCCTGATGCAGGCCGCCGATGTTCTTCCTGTAAAACGCCATCTCATCCTCCGAGTTAGGCCGAGGCAAAATGCCTCGACCACTAAGAGGACGCCCCGGCCGAAAAGGATTCGCGGGCGCGTGCAATTTTTTCGCGGGTCAGCCTCCGACGGCCTGATAGGCCAGGCGCTTGAACTCGAAGAAGTATGGATTCCAGAAGCCCATGTAACGCTGGGCCATCAGGACCCCCGCGGTATTGGCCTCAGGGCAGATCCACCAATGGGTGCCGGCGAGCCCGCCCCACTGGAATTCCCCGGTGGAGTTCGGCGGATCGAACGGCGTCGGCGCGAAGGTGACGGCGCCGCCCAGGCCAAAGCCCTTGCCCGGGATCGGACCGAGATTGGCGAAGCGGATGGTCTGCCCTGCCGGGAGCTGGTTCGTCATCATCTGCCGCAGCGTCTCCGGCTTCAACAGCGCATCCGAACCGGGCAGCAGCGCGCGGACCAGTGCGAGCATGTCTGGCAGGGTCGAGACCAGACCACCACCGCCCGAGAGCCGCGGGAACGGCCGCCGATAGGCTTGCGGAAACGGCAGATTGTCGGCCCGCGTGAGGCCGGGCTTCATCGGATCGAGCACATCAGCGCCATTGTAGAGCGCAACCAGCCTGCCCTGCTGCGCTTCCGGAACATGGAAGCCGGTATCGGTCATACCGAGCGGATCGAAGATGCGCGCCTTCAGGAAGGTATCGAGCGCCTGGCCGGAGACGACCTCCACGACACGGCCGAGCACGTCGGTGGCCACCGAATATTCCCAGGACGTCCCCGGGTGATAGGACAGCGGCAGGCTGGCGAGCTGGTCGATCATGTCGGCGAGCGGCGTCAGCGGATTGAGCACGCGCGCCTCATTGTAGGCTTTGAACAGCACCGTGCCGGGATCGAAGATGCCATAGCTGAGGCCGGAGGTGTGGGTCAGGAGCTGGCGGATCGTGATCGGGTTCTTCGCCGGCTCGACATCGGCAAGGCTCGAAGCGTCCGGCTTCAGCACCTTGCGACCAGCGAGCTGCGGCAGGAATTTCTCGATCGGGTCATCGAGCCCGATGCGGCCCTCCTCGACCAGCAGCATGATCGCGCAAGTGACGAAGATCTTGGTGTTGGAGAACGCGCGGAAGATATGGTCGGGACGAAGCGCGGTCTTGGCTTCGCGGTCGGCAAAGCCGACGCATTGCTGGTCGACCACCTCGCCCCCGCGCAGCACGGCCCAGGATGCGCCCGGAATGATCTCCTGATCGACGTAGCGCTGCATCGCCGTCCGTGCGGCGGAAAATTCCGTAACCTTGGCGTCCATGAGTCTCCCCCAATTGTGGTTCGGACGGATATAGCGCGCTTTCGCGGGAAATGAAGGCCGCAGCGCCTATTGCTGCTTCATGAACGCGGTGACGTGCAAGCAGCGCCGGATGCGCATGCCCTGCCGCTGGTACAGCGCGATCGCCGACACGTTGCTGGAAAACACGTGCAGGAACGGAATTTCCCCGCGCGCCTCGATCCCGCGGGCGACGGCCGCAAGCAGCGCCTGCGCATAGCCGCGGCCGCGATAGTCGGGATGCACGCACACGGCCGTCATCTCCACGAACTTACCCGGCTTCATGCGCTCGCCCGTCATCGCGACCAATTGATCCCCGGCGCGGATGCCGAGGAACGTGCCGAGCTCATGGGTCCGCCGCGCGAACGGACCGGGCTTCGTCAGCTCCGTCAGCGCCATCATCGCCGGAACGTCGTCGGCACCCAGAGTGACGATCTCGGCATCGCGGAGCGGACTGTCAGCGGGCGAGCCAATCATCTGCTCGCAGGGCCCGGCGATCACGACCTTGAAACCGGCGGGTACCTCGACCGGATCCGGCGTGAACAGCGCGGCGACCTGCGTGCCTGACAGCAGATCACCGAGCGCGGCAAAGCTCGCCGCGGACATGTCGACCATGTCGGCGAACGGCGTCATGTCGACGGGATAGCGCAGCGCCCGCGGGCCGCCCTCGGCCAGATGCTTGTGGCTCGTCGTCAGCGCGCTCCAGATCGGACGATCCAGCAGCGCCTCATCGCTGTCGGACACCGGCCTAGTCCTTGTCGAAGCTGACGATGACGGCAGCATTGGCGATGAGGATGGGATCGTTGGCCACTTCGGTTGCCGAGGGAATCTCCAGCCCGCCCTTGACGGCGGTGACGGTCACGGTGCCGTAAGGAAGCTCCTTGGCCACAGCCTCCTTGTCGACGGCTTCCGGATTGGGCACCGCGATCGTGACATCGACAAACATGTCGTTCGCGGTCTTGCCGATCATCCGGAAGAAGCCAAGGCTCGAATGCCTGATGGCATCCGCCACCGCGCGCCTGGCCGCCTTGGTGGCGTCCCTGCCGTGGACATCGACGCCCATACCCATCTCGGTGACGCAGCGAACACGAGTCATGTTCATTCCCATCAGTGCTGGAGTTCTAGAGGCCCGACCTTCCGCGATCTACGCCTCCGGCACAAGCGCCTTTTCGCGCAGGAAATATGCGTTGCGGTCCTCCTCCTGCGCGTTCACGACCGCGCGAATTCGCAACAAATCCTTGCGCGCAACCAGGCCCACCACGCGATGAGTGCTGCGTTCGACCACCGGCAGGCGCCCGAGATCGGAGGCGACCATGAGGTCGGCGACACGCCCCAGCACGTCGTCGGGATGCGCCATCACGGCCGATGAGTCCGAGACCACGTCGTCCAGCGTTGCGGCCTGATGATCGCCCTCGGTGCGCCAGCGCAGCACATCGGCGCGCGTGACCATGCCGGCCAGCCGTCCATCGGCGGTGACGACGGGATAGGATTTGTGACGGCGCTGGTCCGAGGTGAAGAACGCGACCGCTTCGTCGATGGGCATTCCGACCGGCAGCGTGTCGACATCAGTGACCATGACATCGGCGACGCGGAGCAGCTCGAACGGATCGATCGCGTATTCGCGCGTGATATGCTGGCCGCGGCGCGCGATCTTCTCGGTCAGGATCGAGCGCTTCAGCAGCAGCACAGTGACGGCATGCGCTGCGCCGGTCGCCGTCAGCAGCGGCAGCAACATGTCAATATTGCCGGTCAGCTCGATGGCGAACATTACGCCTGTCAGCGGCGAGCGCATCGTGCCGCCCATCATCGCGGCCATGCCGACCAACGCCCAGAATGACGCGCCACCGGGCAGCGCCAGCCCCTCCATCCAGCCAGCCGTGCCGCCGAGGATCAGCAGCGGCGCCAGCACGCCGCCCGATGTGCCTGAGCCGAGCGCAATCACCCAGATCGCGGATTTCACCAGCAGCAGCCGGATCGCCTCATCGCGCGCCATGTGGCCGGACAAGAGATCGGCGATGACGTCGTAGCCGACGCCAAGCGCGCGCGGATCGACGAGGCCGCCGAGGCCGACAATCAGACCGCCAAGCATCGGCCACCACATCCAGTGCACCGGCAGGCGGTCGAACAGGTCTTCGATCGCGTAGAGCAGCCGCGTCATCAGCCCGGATTGCAGGCCGGCGACGATGCCGACGCCGATCGCTGCCGCTAGCCCCCACCACGGCAGATCCGGCCGCTCGGCAAACGGAAACAGCGGCCCCGTCCCGAACAGCAACGGCCGCCACGCCGCCGAGACCACCGCCCCCGTCACCACGGGCAGGAAGCTGCGCGGTTTCCATTCAAACAGCAGCAGTTCGACCGCGAGCAGGACGGCCGCGATCGGCGTGCCGAAGATCGCGGTCATGCCGGCGGCAGCACCCGCAACCAGCAAGGTCTTGCGCTCGGCGGCGGTGAGATGAAAGCACTGGGCGAAGATCGACCCGATCGCGCCGCCGGTCATGATGATCGGTCCCTCGGCGCCGAACGGACCGCCGCTGCCGATTGACACCGCCGAGGACAGCGGCTTCAGGACCGCAACCTTCGGCTGCATCCGGCTGCCGCCGATCAGGATCGCCTCGATCGCTTCGGGGATGCCATGTCCCCGAATCTTCTCCGAGCCGTAGCGCGCCATCAGCCCGATCACGAGACCGCCGAGCGCCGGCGCCAGCGCCATCCAGATCCCGGGATGGGCATTCGCCAGCGAGACGTTCTCGGTGCTGAAATGGCCGAACCAGACCAGATTGGTGACGAGCGCGATGAGCTTCAGCAGCACCCATGCGGCGCCCGCCCCGAGGCTGCCGACCAGCAGGGCCATGCCGATCAGGATCAATACGCGGCGGTCGGCGGTGAAGTCTCCAGGTTTGCCGCGAGGACGTGGGAGGCCGCCGGTGATGTCCAGGGTCTGACGCATGGATAGCTCTTGTCGGGAGATTTTGACGGGAGGGTTCTTGGCACCTGCCAATATATCGTGTCACGATATATATCAAAGAATGGCTGGTATGATCCTCCGGGCAAATGGCGGCCGGAGCGCTACCTCTCCCGCGCCCGCAGCTCGTCCACGAGCACCCGCACGTTCTCCGAATAGTCGATCGGGATCACGACCAGATGCACGCCGCCCTCTTTGAAAGCGGTATCCAGCGTCGGGCCAAAGCTGTCGATGCTCTCGATACGATGCCCCTTCGCCCCATAGGCCTTCGCGTAGAGGACGAAATCGGGATTGCCAAAGGTCATGCCGTAATCGGCGAAATGATCGACCGCCTGTTTCCAGCGGATCATGCCGTAGGCATTGTCTTCCAGCACCAGCACGACGAGATTGAGCTTGAGGCGGACCGCAGTCTCCAATTCCTGGCTGTTCATCATGAAGCCGCCGTCGCCGGCGACCGCAAGCACGCGGCGGTCGGGATAGAGCATCGCGGCCATCATCGCCGACGGCAGGCCGGCGCCCATGGTCGCCAGCGCATTGTCGAGCAGCAGCGTGTTGGCGACGCGGGTGCGGTAGTTGCGCGCGAACCAGATCTTGTACATGCCGTTGTCGAGCGCGACGATGCCGTTCTCCGGGATGACCTGGCGGATGTCGTGCACGATCCGCTGCGGCGTCGGCGGCCAGCGCGCCTCGGTGGCGCGGTCGGCGATGTGGCCAAGAATCTGCTCACGCAACGGCAGCAGCGCCGCAGCCTGCGGCAGCTTGCCTTCGAGCCGGTCTGCGAGCAGCTCCAGGCTGGGGCCGACGTCGCCAATGACCTCCGCGTCGGGAAAATAGACCAGCTCGACGCTGGCCGATGTGTAGCTGACGTGAATGACCTTCGGCCCTGAGGGCCCCATGATGAAAGGCGGCTTCTCGACGGGGTCGTGACCGATCGCAATGATCAGGTCGGCGCCATCGATCGCATCATGAACGTAGTCGCGTTCGGACAGAGCGGCGGTCCCCATGTAGAGATTGGTGCCGCCTGGCACGGTGCCCTTGCCCATCTGCGTGGTGAAGAACGGAATGCCGGTCCGCCGCACGAAGCTGGCGATACCGTGGGTCGCGCGCGGCCGGCTGGTCGCAGCGCCCATCATGACCAGCGGATGTCTCGCTGACAGAATCATCTCGGCGGCACGGTCGAGCGCGGCGCGATGGGCGACCGGGATTTCGATCGGATGGACCGGGATCACGGGGACAGCAGGCACTTCGTCACCCGCGATGTCCTCGGGCAGTTCGAGATGCACCGGCCCTGGCCGCTCCTCCATCGCCGCGCGGAATGCATCGCGCACCACAGTCGGGATCGAGGAGGCGCTGACGATCTGCCGCGACAGCTTCGTCAATGGCTTCATGGTCGCGACCACGTCCACAATCTGGAAGCGCGCCTGACGGCTGCTCATGATCGGCTTCTGGCCGGTGATCAGGATCATCGGCATCGCGCCGAGATGTGCATAGGCCGCGCCCGTTGACAGATTGAGCGCGCCGGGGCCGAGCGTCGAGAGGCAAACGCCGGGCTTGCCGGTCAACCGCCCATGCGTGGCCGCCATGAAGGCGGCGGCCTGCTCGTGACGGGTCAGGACCAGCTCGATCTTGGAGGTGCGGAGCGATTCCACGAGATCGAGATTCTCCTCGCCGGGAACGCCGAAGATGCGGTCGACGCCTTCGTTCTCAAGCGCCGCGACAAACAGATCCGATCCCTTCACCTTGCGCTCCTGTCCGCTCATGTCGCCTCCGCTTGTGCTCGCTCCCGTGTTCCACGGCAGTTGGCACATGGTAGCGGCCTGCGGCGCCGGCACAACTCACAAAGGGCGGCACACGGCATCAACTTCGCCATCACCGTGCGAACCGAGCGAAACAATCGAACGTCTTTCCGCGCGGCCGCCAGCATGCACGTTGCAAGCCGCGCGCAACCTGCTATCGCTCCGGCAATGACACCCAAATCCTTCGAAACCCGCTGCCTGCGCCTGCCCGCCGTCACCAAGGTGGTGCAGTGGGAGGGCACCTCCGTCTTCAAGGTCGGCGGCAAGATGTTCGCGCTCGGCGGCGGCTTTGCCGCGCGCTCCGGCGGCTACATGTTCAAGGTCTCGGACATGGTCTATGCGATGCTGATCGAGCATGCCGCGGCGCGGCCGGCGCCATACCTTGCGCGCGCCAAATGGGTGCAGCTCGTCAGCAACAATTCGTTGCCGGATGCCGCGCTTGCCGGCTATCTCGCCCAGGCTCATGGGCTGATCGTGGCGAAGCTGACGCGGAAGGCCCGCAAGGAACTGGGCCTCGGCTAAGCCAGTCCGATTGACCTCGGCATGATATCTGACTAAAGTCAGACATCATGCTCGACCCTGTTTCCCGCGTTCGCCGCTTCAACCGTGCCGTCACCTCCGCCGTCGGCGCGCTCGATACCTCGTTTCTTGGGCGCGGCCGCCCGCTCGGCGCGGCGCGTGTGCTCAATGCGATCGGGCACGGGCGTTCGGACGTGGCCGATATCCGTGACTATCTCGGCCTGGATTCCGGTCTGATGAGCCGGCTGCTCCGCAGCCTGGAAGAGGACGGTCTGGTCGAGACCGCCGCGCATGAGGACGATGCCCGCCGCCGGGTCGCGACATTGACGCGTGCGGGCCGGCGCGAGTTCGCGGCTTATGAGGCGCTGTCGAACACGCAGGCCGAGGGCTTGCTCGCGCAGCATTCGCAGGCTGACGTCCTGCTGGCGGCGATGGACCTGATCGCGTCCGCATTGACGCGCGAGCGCGTTGCGCTGGAGGAGATGGATCCGCGAAGCGAGCAAGCGCGTTACTGCCTCGGCGAGTATTATGCCGAGCTCGGCCGCCGCTTCAGCCAAGGTTTCGACGTCTCGCTGTCGCGCGACCCTGACGCCAAGGACATGCGCCGCCCGCGCGGCAGCTTCGTCGTCGCGATGTCGGACACGCTGCCGATCGGCTGCGTGGGCCTGAAGGGAACCGATCACGGTTACGCCGAGATCAAGCGGCTGTGGGTGGCGCCCGCCGCGCGCGGGTTGCGGCTCGGCCGGCGCCTGATGGACGCGGCCGAGAGCGCCGCGCGCGAGCTCGGCATCACGCTGCTGCGGCTCGACACCAACAGCGCGCTGCCCGAGGCCGGCCAGCTCTACCGCGCCACGGGCTGGCGCGAGATCCCACGCTACAATGACGATCCCTACCCGGACCTGTTTTTCGAGAAGCGCATCTGATGCGGAGGGGTATCGTCACCTCGTCCGCGTCGGGCGCACCACGATCTCGTTGACGTCGACGTCATCGGGCTGCTCGATCGCGAAGCGCACCGCGCGGGCGATGGCGTCGGGCTGAAGCGCAATCGCCCGATACGTCTTCATGGCGTCCGCAGCCACGGGATCGGTGATGGTGCCCGCGAGCTCGCTTTCGACCACGCCGGGATGGATGCAGGTGATGCGGATATTGTCGTGCTCCTGGCGCAGGCCATCCGAGATCGCCCGCACAGCATATTTGGTGGCGCAGTAGACCGCAGCCCTCGGCGACACGCTCAGCGCACCGACCGAGGCGATGTTGATGATCTGGCCGAAGCCGCGCGCCACCATCTCCGGCAGCACGGCGGCGATGCCGTAGAGCACGCCCTTGATGTTGACGTCGACCATCCGGTCCCACTCCTCGACCTTGAGCGAGGCCATCAGCGACAGCGGCATCACGCCGGCATTGTTGACGATGACGTCGACACGGCCCCAGACCCCGCGCGCGGCATCCGCAAAGGCGGCAACGCTGGCGCGGTCGGTGACGTCGAGCGGATGCGCGAGCGCCGTTCCGCCCCGACCGTTCAACTCGGCCGCGAGCGCGTTCAAATGGTCGGTGCGCCGCGCGCCGAGCAGAACCTTTGCGCCGGCCGCGGCCAGCTCGCGGGCAATGCCTGCGCCGATTCCGCTGGAGGCACCGGTGATGAGAATGACTTTGTCGATTGGCATGAGGTTCTTCCCGTTGCTTTCGGAGTGATTGCGGGAAGATGGACCGGCGCCATCGCTGTGATAAGACGACGATCCCTAACCACACTGACAAGCTATGCTAACCGATGGAACCAGACCTCAACGCCCTCGCCGTCTTCGCGCTGGTCGCCGAAGAGCGGAATTTCCGCGCCGCCGCCGATCGTCTCGGCGTGACACGCTCGGCGGTGAGCCAGACGATCCGGCGGCTGGAGGAAACGCTCGGCATCGCGCTGGTCCAGCGCACGACGCGCAGCGTCAGCCTGACCGAAGCCGGCGAGCGGCTGCATGCGGAGGTCGCGCCCGCGATCGCGGACATGCGCGCCGCGCTCGACGGCACCGAGGCACTGCGCGGGCGGCCGCGCGGATTGCTGCGCCTCGCCGTCTCCTCGATCGCCGAGCATTTTCTCTCGGGACGTTTCCTTGCAGCCTTCACCGACGCCAACCCGGAGGTGCAGCTCGACATCACCGTGACGGATGCGGAATTCGACATCGTCGCCGCCGGCTATGACGCCGGCGTCCGCCTTGGCGAGGTCATCGAGCAGGACATGATTGCGGTGCCGATCGCCGGCGAGGAACGCCAGCTCGCCGTCTGCGCGCCGGACTTCCGCGACCGCTTCGGCGTGCCCGCTCATCCGTCCGAGTTGGCGTCCTTTCGCTGTATCGGCTGGCGTCCGGAGCCAAACGCTCCGCCCTATCGCTGGGAGTTTGCCGACGGCGGCAAGGAGTTCAGCGTCGCGTTCGCGCCCGAGATCACGACCAACGACATGGCGCTGATGATCAAGCTGGCGGTGGCCGGCGCCGGCATCACCTTCGGCATGGAGGCGAGCTTTCGCCCCGCGATCGCGCGCGGCGAGCTGGTGCCGATCCTGGAGGACTATTGCCCCCGCTTCGCCGGATTCTATCTCTACTACCCGAGCCGCCGCAACATCGCACCGAAGCTGCGTGCGCTGATCGAGCATCTGCGGCGGCGCGCGTGAACCGGAAGGAGCCCGCATGGAGAGAGAAGAGCTCGCCGGCATCTACCGTGCCTACATCGCCTGCCTGAACCGGCAGGATTGGCCGGCGCTCGGCCAGTTCGTGCATGACGAGGTCGCCCACAACGCGCGGCCGCTCGGGCTCTCCGGCTATCGCGCGATGCTGGAGCGGGATTTTCGGGAGATACCCGACCTGCAATTCCACATCGAGATGCTCATCATCGATCCACCCCGCATCGCGACACGACTGAAGTTCGATTGCACGCCGTTCGGGACGTTCCTTGGGCTTGCCGTCAACGGAAGGCGCGTGTCGTTTTGCGAGAACGTGTTCTACGAATTCGACAACGACAAGATCCGGCAGGTCTGGTCGGTGATCGACAAGACCGCGATCGAGGCGCAGCTCTGACCTTGCGGCGCCTCGATGTCGAACCTACGCCGCCGCCGGCGCCACCTCGCCTTGCGGCTTCGCAAACGGCCTGAAATTCATCGCCATCAGGAAGGCACCCAGGCCCATCGCCCAGGAAGCGATGTAGAGCCAGGCGTAGCTGGAGAAGGCGTCGTAGATCAGGCCGCCGGCGAGCGGGCCCGTCGCCATGCCGAGGCTGCCGGCCATCGCCGTGCCGCCGATCACCGTGCCCATCATCCGCAGCGGAAAGTTTTCGCGGATCAGCACGGCATAGAGCGGCATGGTGCCGGCATAGATGAAGCCGAACACGGCGCCGACGGCGTAGAAGGTCGCGAGCTGATGGGCGAAGACGTAGGCGAGCGCGCCGAACGACTGGAGCAGCAGCCCCGAGACCAGCACGCGCTTGGCCCCGAAGCGGTCGCCCATCAGGCCGAACGCGATGCGCCCGCCGAGACCGGCAAAACCCTCGATGCTGTAGATCGTCACCGCCGCGACCAGCGGGATGCCGCAACTCACGGCATAGCTGACGGTGTGGATGATCGGACCGGAATGGGTGGCGCAGCAGAAGAAGTTGGTCGCGAGCAGAATCAGGAATTGCGGCGAGCGCAGCGCCTCGCCCATCGACATTTCGCTCTGCGCGGCCCCCTCGCCTGTCGGTGCGACCGCCGCATTAGTGAGCGCCGGCGGGCGGCGCACCAGGAACGAGACCGGAATCATGATGGCACCGACGACGAGCGCGATGATCTGCATCGAGGTGCGCCAGTCATGGTTCGAGACGAGCCAGGCCGTGAGCGGCGCCATCGTCATCGGCGCCACGCCCATGCCGGCCGACACCAGCGACACGGCAAGGCTGCGATGGGTATCGAACCAGCCGGTCACGGTCGCCATCATCGGCGCGAAGATCGCCGCACAGGAGGCGCCGACCAGAAGGCCGAACACGAACTGGAACACGATCAGGGAGGTCGCATGGCTCGCCGCGAACAGGCTGAGCGCCAGCACCGTCGATCCCGTCAGCACCACCGGCAGCGGCCCGAACCTGTCGGACAGCGTGCCCCAGACCATGCTGGTGAAGGCCATTGCCAGAAAGCCAATCGTCATCGCGCTGGAGATGCCGGTCACCGACCAGCCGGTGTCCTTGGCGATCGGCTGCAAGAACACCGGCAGCGAGAACATGCCGCCGATCGCGACGCAGCCAAGCAGGCCGCCGGCGGCGACGATCACCCAGCGATAGTGGGATTGGGTCATCTTTGTCTCCCGAGATCATCTTGTCTGAGTGGAAGACGATTGGGAACCGCGGCCACCGACAGCATCACGGAAGTTTTTACGGGAGCCACCAACAAAAATCGCGAAAACACCCCCATGCACAGTAGCCGGCCCCTGCGGGATCAAGGACTTAACGGGCGCATGAAACGAGCTGCCGGTGGCTCTCGACGGCAAGCCGCGATTTGACTCGTCGGGCAAAACATCGGCATCCCGGCAGCAATCATGGTAGCCAGGACAGCATTGAAAGAGGACACAATGAGGATCAGTTTCGAAGCGTGGATGCTGGCGGCCGCGATCATTTGGGGCTTCGTTCAACTCGTTGCGGCCGCACAAGCTGCAAACGTGCAGTACGGCCTCAAATGGGCTGCGAGCCCGCGCGATATCGAGATGCCGCCGCTCAATCCCGTCCCCGGCCGCATCAACCGGAATTTCCGCAACTACATGGAGACATTTCCGTTCTTTGCGGCCGCGATCCTCATCGCTCTCGTTGCAGGCGTTCACAACGGGCTGACCTATTGGGGATCGATCGCCTATCTCGGCGGACGCATCGGCTACACCGTGCTTTACATCTCCGGCATCCCCCTCATCCGCTCACTGTTCTGGAACATCGCCAGCTTTGGCATGCTTGGCGTCCTGGTCGCCCCTTTCGTGGCGCGTTGAAGCGGCGGGATCCGATCGTGACCATCCGTCCCATCATCCGCTATCCCGACCGCCGGCTGGCAATGCCGGCACGCCCCGTCACCGCATTCGACGACGGCTTGCGCGAGCTGGCGGCGGACCTGCTGGAGACCATGCGTGCTGCGCCCGGCATCGGCATCACCGCGCCGCATATCGGCGTGCCCTTGCGCCTCGTCGTGCTCGAGCTCGACGCCAGGGACGGCCCCCTCACCTACGTCAATCCGGTCATTGAATGGGCTTCACCCGAGATGATCCAGCACCGCGAAGGCAGCGTCTCGATGCCGGGGGTCAACGACGAGGTACAGCGCCACGCGCGCGTGCGGATCAGCTATCACGATCTCGACGGCAACGCGCAAAGCGAGGACTCGGAGGGCTTGCGCGCCGTGTGCCACCAGCACGAGATCGATCAGCTCGACGGCCTGTTCTGGATCCAGCGGCTGTCGCGGCTGAAGCGGGAACGGCTGGTGAAGAAGTACGAGAAGATGGCCCGGAATTCGTAATGGTTGCGCTGCTCGCTCGCGCGGCGGCTGTGGCGTGTAAGCCGGTTACTGCGACCTCGGCGCACGCCTCGTCCTTCGAGACGACCGCGGAGCCTGTCATCGGGCCGCGCCTTGCGCGGACCCGGTGGCGGTCCCTCAGGATGAGGCTAATCGGCATGGGTGCCCGTTGAAACGAGCGTAACGCATTCGGTCCTCATCCTGAGGGCCCGCCAATGGCGGGCGTCTCGAAGGATGGCCAAGGGCGAAGTGGCTTCCACTCCGCGCATCGCGTGTTCACGCCCTCTTGCCACCCCGCTTGGTGATGGGCGCGTGACGACGCGCGCGCTTGCCGCGCGCGATCTCGGTTGCCAGCGCGTCGAGCTTCGGCTCCCAGAAATTCCGGAACTGGCCGATCCACGCATCCACCGCGCGCAGCCCGGCGACGTCGACCGAATAGAGGCGCCTCTGCGCCTCCGCCCGAACCGTCGCAAAGCCGCTCTCGCGCAGCACCTTGAGGTGCTGCGAGACCGCCGCCTGGGTGATGCCGAACTCGGCGCCGATCGCTTCGACGATCTCACCCGACGCCATTTCGGTTTGGCCGAGCAGCTCGAGGATGCGGCGGCGCACCGGATCGGCGAGGACCTCGAAGATTTGCATCAGCTTCCTGCGCCGGGATGAGCGATGTCGGGCGGCATCTCGCCACGATAGAACGCGATGGTGCGATCGGAGCGCTGCTTCGCCTCGTCAGGGTCGACCCCGCTTGCGACATGCGCCGCGCGCCAAAACTCGCCGCTGCTCGTCATGAAGTCCTTGCCCTCGGGCGATGCCATCCACGCCTCGGCCGTCTCATGGTCGACCGATGCGCCGGTCGCAACATATCGCTCGAGTCCCGCGAGGGCGAGATCCCAACCGATCCCCACCGCGCCAGGGCCGAACTGATTCCAATGATCCTCGATGGTCGCAATGTGCTCAAGCGTCAAACGCGCCTGACCTCGTTCGGCCGCCAGCCTGACGTCGATCCAGCTCACCGCACCTGCAAATTCCCACGTCGCTGCAAAATGCGTCGGCGGCGTGCACGCCGTGATGGTGCCGCCGGCATTGCCCTTGAGCTGGTACCGTCCGCCGAGCTCGAGGTCGCCCTCCACTGCTAGGAACCAGCGCGGAATGCGTTCCGTGCTTGTCACAGCGTCCCAGAGATCGTCCACGCTAGTGTCATAGAGCCGCGTCAGTGTCACGACACTCGCGGGCTTGCCGTCTTTCTCGAAGTTGCGCACCGAGCGCGTGACAAGCCCCAACACCCTGGCGACGTCGATCTGCATGGCATTCCTCCCGATCATTGCGGTCGAGGATGAATACCGGCCTACGCTAATATAAGTCAACTCTTATATTTGTGAAGCTGCGTCGGCGGTGCGACGCCCCTACCCGCCCGCCATCAGCGCCTTCGCCAGCGCCATGTAGGCCGGCAGCGTGACGGGGTCGTTGGCGGCGTTGCCCGCGACCGGGTGTGAGGCGTAGCGCGCGATCACCATCTCGGCTTTGGGATCGACATAGATGCCCTGGCCGTAGACGCCGCGCGCCATGTAGGCGCCGTGCGCGTTGTGCGTAACCCACCATTGATTGCGGTAGGACGCGCCCGGCAGCGTGGGATAGCCGGCCGGCCTGAACTTTTCGGGATCGCCGCCGCGCGCGATGTCCTCGACCACTTGCGAGGGCATGATCTGGCGGCCGTTGAAGCGGCCGTGATTACGCATGATCTCGCCGAAGCGGGCGAGATCGCGCAAGGTCGTGGAGAGACCGCCGCCGCCGCTTTCGGTGCCGATGCGATCGACGTGATAATACGCATCCTCCTCCGCACCCATCGGCTGCCAGATCCGCTCAGACAACAGATCCGCCAGCGTCAGGCCGCTCGCGCGCCTGATGATCCACGCGAGCACGTCGGTATTGACGGTCTTGTAGGCAAAGGCCTTGCCGTGCTCGCCCTGCTTCTTCTGCGCGACGAGAAAGTCAAAGATCGTGGTCGCGCCTTCGTAATCCGGCGGGATCGGCGCCATGCCGTTGGCGCGCCGCAGGCCCCACACATCCGAATTCTCATCGGTATAGACCTCGGTGTAGAGCAGCCCCGTGGTCATATCCATGACCTCGTGCACGCGCGCATCGCCGAACGCACTTGTCTTCAGCTCCGGCACATAGTTGGTGACCGGGGCCTGCGGATCGAGCTTGCCCTCGCTGACGAGAATGCCGGCGAGCACGCCGGTGAGCGACTTGGTCACGGACATCCCGATATGCGGCTTGTGCGGCTTCAAGGCGCCGAAATAGCGCTCATAGATCAGCTTGCCCCGATGCAACACCGCGATGCCGTCGGTGTAGGTCTCCTCCAGCATCTTGTCGAAGGTCATGGGCCGGCCGTCCATCGTGGTCGAGGCGACCGCGCCGATGTCCTGCTCCGCACGCGGCAGAGGCGACGCAGGTCCCGCCCCGCGCCAGACATTCACGGTCGGCACGAGTTGGCGGATGTTGCTCCAGGCCCAGCGCAGTTCGGGGAAACTGCGAAAGGAGCCGTCCTGGAAGGTGATGAGGCGGTCGGGGGATGGCGGGAAGCCGCGCATCCAGCCGAGGGTTTCGGGGTCGGTGGTAGTGACGGATGGCGAAGATTCGGTGCGTGTAGTGGCGACGAACATAGAAACAATTCCGAGTAGCCGATTGGATGTCCTCATCAGAACAGAGCGGAGTAACGAACATTGGCACGAGACTCGAAAATCGAAGTTCGCCCTCCGAAGAACAATGCGGGCAAATTAAAGGACTTCTGTGCACGCCTGGTTCTGCACAAACTGCACCTCGGCTTCTTCCTCCTGGGTCAATATAGAGAGGTGCAGCGGCCGGCCAAACTGATCGACATCAACAGCACGGCGTATCGCGTCCGCAGCACTATCCGTCTCACATACAATGAGTAAATCTATGTCCAACGCGTCGTTCAAACTCTGCTGCGCGGATCCAAAAAGATACCAACGAGCGTCACCAACGTGCGCATTCGTCCTTCGGGCTAGGCCCCTTATCGCAGACATAAGCTCGTCGTTTGTCACGCCTTGTTAAGCCTTCCCATCAGATCGCCGAACTTAAATGCCTCAGCTTCCATCGATGCGGCGGCCTCTTTTGCGGCGGTCGTGATTGAGCCATAGCTACTGATCTTAACTGCAGCATCGAACCTCCCATAGGTCTCTCGCGCATTTCGAACATCCTCAGCAGACATATCATAAGCATCGACGAGAACTACGGTTATAGCCTTAAGACCACGATACCGATGAAGCTTGAAGACCCGATCATATAGGCGCTCTACAGCGCGGACAGCACCGTGCTGCTCGAAGGCTCTCTCGAAAAATTTGTACTCTCGGTGTCTATAAGAGCTAACGTCTTCGTCGCGGGCTGCGCGCCCTAATTCACCAAGCGTGCCGAAAGCTGCTGGTGCACCGTGAATAATCCCAATCGCAGGCCCCGACCAAATTACTTTAGATGGCACGTTCACAACAAACTGAGGCGACCGTACTCCGCCGAACAAGGGAGCAACATGATCCGGCAACACGACGCCCCGAATCCCAATCGCCGCCGCAGTAAACGGAGAGTGATCCTTGCGGACAATCTCAAGATACCCACCACCTACCGCGTTAACTGCCGTGAACTGCTGATCGTTCTGCAGCCTCTCCACAATCCATTTAGCGATGCCCTCGTCTCCGGCCACGCCTAATCCCTCAACAATTCGGCCATCTCTGCCGGAAACCGGGTTGCGCCCTCCTGATATCCGTGCAGGTGACGGGCTTGCAGATCATCAACATGCTGTCGAAACTTCTCGACTGTGTCAGCTTCGTCGCCCCCTAGCAGATGTCTATTTGCATCGACCTGAGCAAGCACCCTCATGTTATTTGGAATAATCTTCTCAAGAACTTTGCGCCTCCAGCGCTCAGCCGCACCACTTTCCGGATTCTGCGCTGCCTCGATTTGAGGGCCATACTCTTCAAAGATGTAATGGTTCTCGCGGAGGAGGCCTTCTATGGCAGCTCGCGCGTCAGCTCGTTTCGCGAATACCGTGACTCCGAATAACGAACGAAGCTTTTCCGCGTGGACTCTCTTCCAACCCGAAACGACCCGATCTGTATAGACCTCAGGGACCTTGTCAATTTTAGTGTGACAGAGTGAGCAGAGCAGGATTAAATTTTCAAAAGCACCTCGATCTTCAGCACTCAGCTCGGCGTTTGCCCGGGGACCAAAATCATTCGCAGCAAATACATGCGCCATTTCTGCGACGTGGAAGAACTTCTTGTCATACTCGACGAAGAGTTCGCGAGCGCATTCGGGGTTCTGACAATATCCGCCCGACGCGGCGAATAATCGTCGCTGCGTGTGTGCGTCAGGAGAAGCCGCGCCTCTCGAGCATGCCACTGTTAGTCCCCTACTCCCACTCAATCGTCCCGGGCGGTTTGCTCGTCACATCGTACACCACCCGGTTCACGCCCTTCACCTCGTTGATGATGCGCGTGGCGGTCTCCCCTAAGAACTTCATGTCGAACTGGTAGAAGTCCGCGGTCATGCCGTCGGTGGAGGTGACGGCGCGCAGGCCGACCACATAGTCATATGTGCGGCCGTCGCCCATGACGCCCACCGTCTTGACCGGGAGCAGCACGGCAAAGGCCTGCCAGATTTCGTCGTAGAGGCCGTGCTTGCGGATCTGGTCGATGTAGACGGCGTCGGCCTTGCGCAGGATGTCGAGCTTGTCGCGGGTGATGTCGCCGGGGCAGCGGATGGCGAGGCCCGGGCCCGGGAACGGGTGGCGGCCGACGAAGATTTCGGGCAGGCCGAGCTCGCGGCCGAGCTTGCGCACCTCGTCCTTGAACAGCTCGCGCAAGGGCTCGACGAGCTTCATGTTCATGCGCTCGGGCAGACCGCCGACATTGTGGTGCGACTTGATGGTGACTGAAGGTCCGCCGGTGAAGGAGACGCTCTCGATCACGTCGGGATAGAGCGTGCCTTGCGCGAGGAAGTCGGCGCCGCCGATCTTCTTGGCTTCCTGCTCGAACACCTCGATGAACAGGCGGCCGATGGTCTTGCGCTTGGTTTCGGGATCGGTGACGCCTTCGAGCTCGCCCAAGAATTGCTTCGAGGCGTCCACGTGCACGAGCGGGATGTTGTAGTGGTGGCGGAACAGGTCGACCACGGTCTTGGCTTCGTCGAGGCGGAGCAGGCCGTGATCGACGAAGACGCAGGTGAGCTGGTCGCCGATCGCCT
Organism: Bradyrhizobium sp. Rc3b; assembly: GCF_900114915.1. Taxonomy (GTDB): domain Bacteria; phylum Pseudomonadota; class Alphaproteobacteria; order Rhizobiales; family Xanthobacteraceae; genus Bradyrhizobium. The sequence continues at coordinate 507,967 of NZ_FOUS01000002.1, read as the reverse complement.
CATGGATCAGCACGGCAGCGACCGCGGAATCGACGCCGCCGGAGAGGCCGCAGATCACCTTGCCCTTGCCGACCTGGGCGCGGATCTTGGCGATCTCCTCCTCGCGGAAGGCGCGCATGGTCCAGTCGCCGGTGAGCCCTGCGATCTTGCGTACGAAGTTGCGGATGAGTTTTGCGCCGTCGGGCGTGTGCACCACTTCGGGGTGGAACATCAGGCCGTAATATTTGCGCTTCTCGTCCTGGATGATCGCGAACGGCGCGTTCGGCGAGGTGCCGGCGACCGAGAAGCCCGGCGGCATCTTGGTGATGCGGTCGCCGTGGCTCATCCAGACCTGGTTCTTGCCGCCCGATGACCAGACGTCCTCGAACAGCTTGCTCGGCGCCTTCACCTCGACATCGGCGCGGCCGAATTCGCGGTGATGGCCACCCTCGACCTCGCCGCCGAGCTGGGCCGCCATGGTCATCTGGCCGTAGCAGATGCCCATCACGGGCACGCCGGAATCGAAGATCGCTTGCGGGGCGCGAGGCGAGCCGGCCTCGTGGACCGACTCGGGGCCGCCCGAGAGGATCACCGCCTTCGGCTTCATCTCATTGAAGGCGGCTTCGGCCTTGTTGAAAGGGACGATCTCGCAATAGACGCCGTCCTCGCGCACGCGACGCGCGATCAGCTGCGTCACCTGGCTGCCGAAGTCGACGATGAGAATCTTGTCGTGCGCCGAGGCCACCGAGGGCGTCGACGCGGAGCGGTCGTTCTGTGCTGCTGTCATGGCCAGCAGATACGCGACGCGCGGGCCAGCCGCAACCGCGGTGGCGGCGCGCCCACATGCTTCTTTGGGCATGGACAAATCGATATAGGTAAGTATTATTGACCTATTATGCCCACTCTCAAACATGGGCAGATCAGGGAGAACGCCATGCCACAGCATCATCAGCCATCAACGCTTGCCGCCCTCGGCCGGACCTGGGTCGAGGCCTGGAACGCGCGCGATCTCGAGCGCGTGCTCGCGCTCTATGACGAGGCCGCATTGATGACCTCGGACCGGATCCCCATGCTGGGCTTCGACGCGAGCGGCACCGTGCGCGGCAAGGACGCTTTGCGCGCCTATTGGGGGAAAGCGCTCGGGCTGGTGCCGGAGCTGCATTTTTCGCTGATCGAATTGTTCGTCAGCCCTGATAGCGTCGTGGTGTTCTACGCGAACGAGCGCGGCAAGAAGATCTGCGAATATCTGCGGGTGAATGACGCGGGCCTGATCGTGCAGGGCTCGGCGAACCATTTGCCCCACTAGCCCATCCTCGTCATTGCGAGCGCAGCTCTCGTAGGGTGGGCAAAGGCGCGCTTGCGCCGTGCCCACGATCTCTTTCAAGATCGCGAGATATGGTGGGAACGCATCCGCTTCGCTCCTCGAGCGGAAGCTTTGCGCACCCTACGAGACTGCCGGCTCTGAAACAGGACCTTCCCCATGAAACTCCCCGCCTCTCCCTTTACCGTCACCGACTGGAGCAAGGTCGAGGCGACCACGCATCCCGGCGAGACCGGGCAGGCGTTGTGGCGCACGCTCGATATCGGCGAGCTCCGGGTGCGGATGGTGGAGTATTCGCCGGGCTATTTGGCCGACCATTGGTGCGATCGCGGCCACGTGCTCTACGTGCTCAAGGGCGAGCTCGACAGCGAGCTGCGCGACGGGCGCAAATTCAAGCTCACCGCGGGGATGAGCTACCAGGTCTCGGACTACGGCGACGCCCCGCACCGGTCCTCGACCGCGACCGGGGCGACCCTTTTCATCGTGGACTGAGATCCGCCGGGCGGTTAATTTGCACCGCAAAATAGCAAAGTCGCGCGACGCGCCGGGTCACGGGTGGTGCCTTGAACTGGCCCCAAATTCTCGCTATATTGTGATCATCGATACTTGGCCGAACGACTGGGCCGCTTCGCTTCGTTGCTGACGGGCGCGCACGCTTCAGATGAATTCTCCAAACATCGACTCATCAGGGACTATGGGCGCAATGCTGCGTACCGGTCCGCGTGCGTACTCAATCTAACTAACTAAAGGAAATTCCCATGGCTATGGGCACCGTGAAGTGGTTCAACACCCAAAAGGGTTATGGTTTCATCCAGCCGGATGACGGCCAGAAGGACGTGTTCGTGCACATCAGCGCCGTCGAGCGCGCTGGCCTCTCTTCCCTCAACGAGGGTCAGAAGGTCTCGTTCGACATCGTCGCCGATCGTCGCAGCGGCAAGTCCTCGGCTGACAATCTCCGCGTCGGCTAACGCCCGCGCACCGTTCTGACCACGGACGTACCGGCAGAACGTCAAGTTAGAAAACCCCGCGACCGGGATCCGGTCTGCGGGGTTTTTGTTTTGGGGGGAACTGTGGCGCGGCAGATGCGGTGCCGTAGGGTGGGCAAAGCGAAGCGTGCCCACCATTTCAATCGCAACCACGGAGAGGTCGTGGGCACGGCGCTTTCGCGCCTTTGCCCACCCTACGAGACCTTTTTCAGGATCGAGACGAAGAACCCATCCGTCCCGGTCCGCCGCGGCGTCATCAGCAAGCCCTCGGGCGATTGCAGCGCGGCCTCGCCAAACGCCTCCGCCTTGTCCCACAGCACGCTCGCGGTCTGCTCGGGTGGCACGGGCGCGAACTCGGGGTGGCGCGCGACGAACGCCCTCACCTGTTCGCCGTTTTCTTCCGACAGCACCGAGCAGGTGATGTAGGCGATGCGGCCGCCCGGCTTCACCAGCGGCACCGCGCGCTCCAGCACCTCGGCCTGGTCGCGCAGGCGAATCTCCAGCGCGCCGGGACGCATGCGCCATTTGGCGTCGGGGTTACGCCGCCAGGTTCCGGTTCCCGTGCACGGCGCATCGATCACGACGAGGTCGGCGGTGCTGCGGATATCGGCCAGCGGATAGGCCTCGCCCTTGGGCGTGCGGACATCGGCATTGTGCACGCCCGCGCGCGACAGCCGTTCGTGGATCGGCGCGAGCTGGCGCTTGTCGCTGTCGGTCGCGATCAGCCGGCCCTTGCCCTGCATCAGGGCGGCGAGCGCCAGGGTCTTGCCGCCGGCGCCGGCGCAGAGGTCGATCACCTGCTCGCCGGGTTTTGCCGCGGTGAATTGGGCCGCAAGCTGCGAACCCTCATCCTGCACTTCAATCCCGCCCTTGATGAAATCCTCTTCGGCCTGGATCCCGGGGTTGCGCGCATCGGCCGAAAGCGCGATGCGCAGGCCGGTTGCCGACCAAGGCGTCGGTTTCGCATGAAGATGAGCAAGCGACTGCAGCACCTTGTCGCGATTGGATTTTAGCGTGTTGACGCGCAGGTCGAGCGGCGCCCGGCTCGCCATCGCGGCCGCCTCCGCGGCGCGGTCCTCGCCGAACACTTTGGCCAGGTGCGGATCCAGCCATTCGGGATAGTCGCCGGCGATCGCGGCCGGCGCGTCCTTCAGGGACCGCTGGCTGAGCGCCGCCTGCTCAGCCTCGGTCAGCGGCGCCGGCGCAAAGCGGCTGCCGTCGAACAAGGCGCCCATGGTGGCCGTGTCCATGTCGCGCTCGAGCCGGAGCATGCCGATCAGCCTGGCACGCGCGGTATCGGAATCCATCAGGAACGCGCTCGAGGCGTAGCGGCGCAGCACGTCCCAGACGAGGCCGGCGATGGCGGCGCGGTCGCCCGAGCCGGCAAAGCGGTGCGCGGTACCCCACTCCTTCAGCGCCTTGGCCGCGGGCACGCGGTCTTTCTCGATGGTGTCGATCAGTTCGATGGCTGCGGAGAGCCGGGCAGCGGGAGTCATTTGAATCTTTCAGATGGCATTGGCGGATGCGCCTAGATCAGCAACAGCATTTTCAGCGCGAAGTAGATCCACATCGCCAGCAGCACCAGCACGCCGGCGAGCCAGACCGTGGAGCGCCGGCCGAGATCGTTCGAGGAGACGAACACGCCGGCATGGACAAAGCGCGTCACCACGAACACCCAGGACATCAGCACGATGAAGAGATCGGCATGGCGCAGGGGCAGCGCCAGCGCGATCAGAACGTAGAGCAGGACCGGCAGCTCGAACTGGTTGCGGTAGCAATTGGCGATCTGCGTGGCGCCCTTCGGCCAGTTCGGCTCGCCGAGCGCAATGTCGCGGATCTTGGTCTCGCCGGAGACCAGCGTCTTGCGGCGCGCGAAAACCATGCCGATCAGCAGCGCGAAGGTGAGGCCGATCTGGACGAAGACCGGCAGCAAGACCATTTGAACGGACATCGGAACTTTCCCATCCGGCGGGCGGCGCCGGACCGTCCATTAGCTGCCGCTCCTCGTCCTGACAATCAACGAGTTGAACCGGCGTTCCCGCTCTCGCGACCAACCACCGATAGTTAAAGCGATTTCGGCCCCTTTTCGGGCCCAAGGCGAGATCGAGGCGAGATGGCGCCATGACCACCCTGTCCAGCCTTTGGAGCGAATCCGCCGACGGCCGGCTCGGTATCCTGATGTCGGCCCTCTCGGGTATCGCGATGGCGCTTGCGGTCGCGCTGGCGATGACGGTTTACTTTCGCCTGAGCTACCGAACCTGGCGCGATGTCGTCAGGCATGGCCTCGCCGCTCTGGCCGCGACGGCTTTGTTCGCCTTTGCCGCCTACGACATGCGCCACGCCGCGCTCGCCTATCTCGGTCTCAATCCGTCCAAGCCCGCCGTCGAGTTCGAAATCCGCATGCCCCGGGCGATGCTGACGGCGGTGACCGACAGCCAGATCGAGCTGCATACCGACCGCAACCAGACGCTGGCGCTGGTCGAGGGCGTGCGCGACCTCTCGGGCGGCCGCGCGCTGCTGCGCGGCGCGGTCGCGCTCAACCACCGCACCGCGGATCGCGTGCTGGTCGTGAACCTGCCCGGCAAGGGCATTTTCGAGTTCCGCCTCCGTCTGCCCGCCGAGCCGCATCGCTCCCAAGAGTTCGGCCCCTGGCACCTCGCCGACCGCATCGCCTCGCCGCTCGCCGACACCGTCGCGCCGCAGGACGCCTACACGATCCGCTACCGCGTGCTTTAAACTTTGTTCGTTGCGATCTATGCCCGCGCCGTCATCGTTCCGACGCGCGAGCACGGGTACGATGATCGCATGCCCGAATTTCGCCTGACGCAGATTTCCGACACCCATCTCGGCCGGCGCTTCCCCGGCCTGATCGCCAACTTCCAGGCGATCAGCGAGCATATCGACGGCAACCGGCCCGACCTCGTGATCAACACCGGCGATGTCGCCTTCGACGGGCCGACCGGCCGCGACGATGTCGTCTTCGCAAAAGACCTGCACGACGCCCTGCCCGTCGCCTGCCGCTACCTCCCCGGCAATCACGACATCGGCGATAATCCGACCGCGGTCGGCCCGGCGCCGAAGCCGCCGGTCACGGAAGCGCATCGCCGGCAATTCTGTGACCTGATCGGCGAAGACCATTGGGCGTTCGAGGCTGGAGGCTGGCGCTTCATTGGCCTCAACTCGCTGGTGATGAACTCCGGGCTCGCCTTCGAGGCCGAGCAGTTCGACTGGCTGTCGCAGGAGATATCTCGCACGAAGGGCAGACCGGTCGCGCTGTTCCTGCACAAGCCGCTATTTCTCAACCTGCCTGACGATCCCGAAACGCCGGAGACCGCGATCCGCTACGTGCCGCAGCCGGCCCGGGCCCGGCTGATCGAGATGCTCGGGACGATCGATCTGCGCCTCATCGCCAGTGGCCACGTGCACCAGCGGCGCGACTTCACCTATTGCCATACCCGCCATGTCTGGGCGCCGTCGGCCGGCTTCGTCATCAACGATCAGCGCCAGGACCGGATCGCGATCAAGGAGGTCGGGCTGGTGGAATACCGCTTCCGGCCCGACAGTTTTGAAGTCCGCCACGTCAGGGCCGCGGGCCAGGTCGATGTCGACATCGAGGAGTTGCTCGCCCAGATGGGCGGCGAGCATTAAGGCGCGCCGATCGGCTCAGGCGACGCTCTTGAGGTCCTGCTGGATCGCGGCGAGCAAGGATTGCAGCGCCTCGCTGTTCACCGGCTTGGCCGCGAGATCATTGGCAGGCGGCTGCCTGACAGGCTGCGCGGCCTTGACCGGGCGCTTCGGGAACGGCGGGGGCGGCGCCGGCATCGAGGGGCGAGCAAGATCGCCCTCCTCGTCGACATGGACGAACTTGCCATGGATGACGTCGTCGTGGCGGCCCATGACGAACATGGCCAGCCAATAGCCGGCAGCAAGCAGGATAACGCAGAAAACACTGATCTCTAACATCGCAGCACCTAAAATATGCCCGATGATTCAATGCCTTCGCGATCCCGTCAATGAACAGCCGGTCACACCTGCGGCTTTTGCGGGCAGGTGTGACCATTTGGTGACTCTTTCTTAACTATCCCCACGAGGCCTGTGGCTCTGTAACCACGTGAGTCCAAGTCTCTGTCGCGCTAGGCCTTGTCCGGCCCGACGCGGACCAGCTGCTTGCCGAAATTGGCGCCCTTCAAGAGGCCCATGAAGGCGCCGGGCGCGCTGTCCAGGCCTTCGGTGACGAACTCCTTGTACTTGACCTTGCCGTCGCGGACCCATCCCGACATGTCGCGCAGGAAGTCGCCATGGCGGGAGGCGAAGTCGGAGACGATGAAGCCGCGGAAGGTCAGCCGCTTGGTCAGCGTCGCGCGCATCATGCTGGCCGCCCATTTCGGCGCCTTGGCTTCGGTGTCGTTGTAGTGCGCGATCAGGCCGCAAACCGGCACGCGCGCGAACGGATTGAGCAACGGGAACACCGCCTCGAACACGGCGCCGCCGACATTCTCGAAATAGACGTCGATCCCTTTGGGGCAGGCGAATTTTAGCTTGGCCGGAAAATCAGTTTCGCGATGATCGAGACACTCATCGAAGCCGAGCTCCTTCACCACGTAGGCGCACTTGTCCTTGCCTCCGGCGATGCCGACCGCGCGTGCGCCCTTGATCTTGGCGATCTGCCCCACCGCCGAGCCGACCGCACCGGAGGCGCCGGCAACGACGACGGTCTCGCCTGCTTGCGGCTTGCCGATGTCGAGGAGGCCCGTATACGCCGTCATGCCGGGCATGCCGAGCACGCCGATCGAGGTCGAGATCGGACCGAGCTTCGGATCGACCTTGATCAGGCCCTTGCCGTTCGAGATCGCGTGAGACTGCCAACCGGTTCGTGCACGGACGATGTCGCCCTTGGCGAAATCCGGATTGTCGGAGACCGCGACCTCGCTAACCGCCTCGCCTTCCATCACGCCGCCAACCGGCACCGGCGCGGCATAAGACGGACCATCACTCATGCGCCCGCGCATATAGGGATCGAGCGACAGCCAGATCGTGCGCAGCAGGACCTCGCCTGCCGCAGGCGTCGGGACCGCGAATTCCTCCAGGCGAAAATCAGATGCTTTGGGTTCGCCGACGGGACGCGCGGCGAGAACGATGCGCTTGGCTTGGGACATGGCTTCCTCCGATTGTTTTTCGACATGAACGGAAGCGGAGGGAGCGAGGCGCGTCAATACAAAAGCGGCGGAGCCACACACTCGCTTTCATCGCCCGACTTGATCGGGCGATCCAGTATTCCAGAGACGGTCGTAATTGAGCCGAGAAGCCGCGGCGTACTGGATGCCCCGGTCAAGCCGGGGCATGACACCGTCGTTGAGGCAAGCGCGTCGAAACTCACGCGCTCGCGAGATCGGAGCGAGACTAACCTCCGCCCGGATAGTTCGGGCTCTCGCGCGTAATGGTGACGTCGTGGACGTGGCTTTCGCGCAGGCCTGCACCGGTGATGCGGACGAACTGGGCCTTGTCGTGCAGTTCCTTCATGTCGCGTGCGCCGACATAGCCCATCGCGGCGCGCAAGCCGCCGGCGAGCTGGTGCATGACGTTGCCGACAGGGCCCTTGTAGGGCACCTGGCCCTCGATGCCTTCGGGGACGAGCTTGAGCGTATCCTTGATGTCCTGCTGGAAGTAGCGATCGGCCGAGCCGCGCGCCATCGCGCCGACCGAGCCCATGCCGCGATAGGCCTTGTAGGAACGGCCCTGCCACAGGAACACTTCGCCTGGTGTCTCGTCGGTGCCGGCGAGCAGCGAGCCGACCATCGCGATGTCGGCGCCGGCGGCGAGCGCCTTGGCGAGGTCGCCGGAGAACTTGATGCCGCCGTCGGCGATGACGGGGATGTCGGCCTTCTTTGCAGCTTCCACCGCATCCATGATCGCGGTGAGCTGGGGCACGCCGACGCCGGCGACGATGCGCGTGGTGCAGATCGAGCCCGGGCCAATGCCGACCTTGATGCAGTCCGCGCCCGCGTCGATCAAAGCCTGCGTGCCCTCGGTGGTGGCGACGTTGCCCGCGACGACCTGCACGGAGTTGGACAGTCGCTTGATGCGGTTGACGGCGTGCAGCACGTGACGGGAATGGCCGTGCGCGGTATCGACGACGACGAGATCGACGCCAGCATCGATCAGCCGCTCGGTGCGCTCGAAGCCGGTGTCGCCGACCGTGGTGGCGGCGGCAACACGCAGGCGCCCCTGCGCATCCTTGCAGGCGAGCGGATGGGCGACCGCCTTCTCCATGTCCTTGACGGTGATGAGGCCGACGCAGCGATATTGCTCGTCGACCACGAGCAGCTTCTCGATGCGATGCTGATGCAGCATCCGCCGCGCCTCGTCCTGGCTGACATTCTCGCGCACCGTGACGAGGCCTTCATGCGTCATCAGCTCGGAGACTTTTTGCCGGCGGTCGGTGGCAAAGCGCACGTCGCGGTTGGTGAGGATGCCGACCAGCTTGCCCGGCGTATTCTTGCCGGCGCCGGTGACGACGGGAATGCCGGAGATGCCGTGATCGCTCATCAGCTTGAGCGCGTCGTCGAGCGTGGCCTCGGGGCTGATGGTGAGCGGGTTCACCACCATGCCCGACTCGTAGCGCTTGACCTGCCGCACCTGGGCGGCCTGCCCTTCGGGGTCGAAATTGCGGTGGATGACGCCGAGGCCGCCGGCCTGCGCCATGGCGATCGCCATGCGGGCCTCGGTGACGGTGTCCATGGCCGAGGCCATGATCGGGATGTTGAGCGGAATGGCGCGGGTGACGCGCGAGCGGATGTCGACCTCGCCCGGCATGACGTCCGACAGGCCCGGCTTCAGCAACACGTCGTCGAACGTAAAGGCTTCGCGGATGCCCTGAAGTTGCACCGTGGCCATTTGCCAACTCCTTCCTGCGGCCTTGCCGCAAATGCTAATGGATGAGCGCCGCCCTCGGCGTACCTTGCGGCATCGCCTTGAGAATCGGAGCCCATCGGTGGGGTTGACGCGGGTCGATAGCACGGCCGCGTGACGAATCAAAGCAATTCGGACCGCTGGCCAGCCATGCACAGGCTTTTTTGGCCGATTCAGCCGAGCGGTAGCCCACCCTCCCACTGTCATTCCCCGGGCGCGACGAAGTCGCGAACCCGGAATCCATCGCGCAGCGGGCCCTGCGGCCGAATGGATTCCGGGTTCGCGCCGAGGGGCGCGCCCCGGAATGACGGTGGCGGAGGGTCACACCGTTGTTACGCGGGACTTAGGTGCTATGCGTCGATCCGCAATGGTCGGGGACCAGTGGCGGTGATAAGCCGCAACTCCACCCCTCTTCCGATTTTCATTACCAATCCGTCATGGTCGACAAGCAACGCATCATTCCGCTGATCGTGGCCACCGCGCTTTTCATGGAGAACATGGACTCGACGGTGATCGCCACCTCGCTGCCGGCGATAGCGGCCGACATCGGCACCAGCCCGCTGACGCTGAAGCTCGCGATCACATCCTATCTGCTGTCGCTCGCGGTGTTCATCCCGGCGAGCGGATGGACCGCCGACCGGTTCGGCGCGCGAATGGTGTTTGCGATCGCGGTCGGCGTGTTCATGGTGGGCTCGGTGGGCTGCGCGCTCTCCTCCTCGGTCACCGATTTCGTGTTCGCGCGCATCCTGCAAGGCATGGGCGGCGCGATGATGACACCGGTCGGGCGCCTCGTGCTGCTGCGGTCAGTGGACAAGAGCGCTCTGGTCAACGCCATGGCGTGGGTAACGGTCCCTGCCCTCATAGGTCCTGTGATCGGACCACCGCTCGGCGGCTTCATCACCACCTACGCGTCGTGGCACTGGATCTTCCTGATCAACATTCCGATCGGGCTGCTCGGCATCTTCATGGCGCTGAAGTTCATCGACCCGATCAAGAGCGAGGAACGCGAGCCGTTCGACCTCTACGGCATGGTGCTGGCGGGCATTGGCCTTGCCGGCATCGCCTTCGGCCTGTCGGTTGCCGGTCTCAACCTGCTGCCGTGGAGCACCGTCGCCGCACTGATCGCGGGCGGCGCGATCTCGATGACGCTCTACGCCATTCACGCCCGGCGCACGGGCTCGCCGGTGCTCGATTTCTCGCTCCTGAAGCTGCCGACGCTGCGCGCGGCCGTGTTCGGCGGCTTCCTGTTCCGGCTCGGCATCGGCGCGCTGCCGTTCCTGCTGCCGCTCCTGATGCAGATCGGCTTCGGCCTGTCGCCGTTCCATTCCGGCCTCGTCACCTTCGCCTCCTCGCTCGGCGCCATGGGCATGAAGACGCTTGCCGCGCGCATCATCCGCACCTTCGGCTTTCGCAACCTGATGACGGTGAACGCGATCGTCAGCGCGTTCTTCCTCGCCGTCTGCGCGCTGTTCACGGTGACGACGCCGCTGCTGATCATCATGGTCATCCTGGTCATCGGCGGCTTCTTCCGCTCGCTCGAATTCACCGCGATCAACACCGTCGCCTATGCCGACGTCGAGACCGCGCAGATGAGCCGCGCCACCACCCTCGTCAGCGTCAACCAGCAGCTCGCCGTCTCCGCCGGCGTCGCCGTCGGCGCGGCCTGCGTGGAAACGACGATGTGGTTCAACCATGTCAGCGAAATCGACGCCACCGTGTTCGCCCCCGCCTTCCTCGTGGTCGCGCTGACCTCGGCGGCATCGAGCTGGTTCTTCTGGCAGATGCCCGTCGACGCCGGCCACGAGATCTCCGGCCGCAAGGCGGTTGAGATCGCAAGCCGCAAGGGCGCCGGCAAGGGTGCGGAGAAGGCGGCGGTCAAGGCGGCGAGCGAGGATACGCAGGACGTGCGGGATCAGCGGCTTGGATAATCAGAGGCTCGCGATGTCATGCACAGCATCGTGACTTCAAACTGCGCCCGCGCGTCAGCATTCGCCGCGGCGGCGAGAACAGCGCGGACGCCAGGTTCAGAAGCCGGAGAACAAACCTCTACCGGACATTCCCGATATACTTCATTCCCACATAAGGACCGGATAAGGCAAAGTCCGGTTGCGACGGAGGAGTGTTGAAACGGTTTGCGGCAGGATTGGCGTAGCTTCCGGTCTGCAATCCCTGAGGCTGAACCCTTGGCGTATTGGGGTTGGGCAATGTGCGGGACGTCACGCCGGTCCCGACGTTGGGCCTCTGTACATTCTGGGCATTTGCCAAGGCGGGCATCAGGACGGTGCCGAGTACAAGCGTCGCAGCTACGCGGGAAAGCGTTCCGATATGCATTGTGGCTATCCTCAAAATATTCGACCTAAAGTGGAGCACACCCCTCGAGGCCGATCAAGGGCTTGGGGCCGTGCTCCAGACGCGATGGCTGCTCAATTCCACGTGTAGCGGAGGCCGGCTTGAACTCCCGTGGTCTGGGTCGGGCTGTATCCTGCGAGCGGCTTGCTGGGACCGCTGGCCGGTCCGATCGCGTGCACCTCGATATAGGAGGTGAAACTCGGGCTCCAGACAACGGCAATCTTGCCGGACCCGCGATAGCCGATTGCACTTGTGGGAATGATTGGCCCAACAACTCCGAGCGCGCTCGAGTCGGTGATCTGATAGGCGAACAAGGAGACGGATGGCTGAACCGTATAATCCATCCATCTCATTTGGGTACCGAACCGGGCCCCGCCGTGCACCTCCGTCGTATCGGAAATTTTGGTCCCGAAGTTCTCCGAGTAGCCTTCGGAGTAGGTCATTCCGATCCCGGGCTCGATGAACACCGAAAAGGGAAAATCAAACCGGTATTGCACGTTTCCGGTGAAGCCGAGCGAGTTGCCCTCAATGACCGCTGGGGCGAATCCGGAGCCTGACAGCGTGCTTCTAGTCCAGCCGACGAAGCTGGTCAGATCGGCGGAAAGGCCTCCCCTCAGATATGCGACCGTGACCGAGGTCGAAGGTGCGGTGGTGTCGACCGTCAACAGACCGCCCTGGTGGGACCAGGAGCCACCCCCCGTCCCGATGAACGTAAGCGCGTCGTCACCGGCGAAAATCCCGATCTTCGTCACATCGAATGCTCCGGTGACTGACGAGGTGTCGGTCACGATGCCAGCGGTCATGGAGCGGTCTACGCCGCCGATCAAATTGCCGCTGTAGAGCCAGCCTGAAGCGACAGCAGGGACCGCGCCCGGCGCTTTCGCGTAAGCAAGAGCCCGGAAGGGATCATCGACACCACGGGCAGCGAACGGATCACGGTTGTCGAAATCCGATCCGCCTACACCGAACGCGAGTCTGCCGGAGGACGGCAGAACAATGTCTCGCCGGCGCAACTGGTCACGAACGTTCTGCAGAATGTTCTGCACTACGTTGTTGTTGATTTCCTGATAGATGCTGATGCCGCCGGACTGCGCTGCGGCCGGCTGCGCCACCATCAGTGTGAAAGCTGCTGCCGCAACGCTCGAAAATGCTCGAAACTTCATTTTGGCCTCACCCCGGGAATCCCGCGATGAAACTAGCCGAACAATGCGTTGCAGCACTAGTGCAAAACGGGACGTTGCAACCCGCTACAACCCGCCCCGAAATCCCGTCGCCAGCACGTAGCGTTCCGAGGAATCCTGCCGGCTCGCCGCCGGCTTGACATGGCGCACCGTCGCGAAATCGCGCTTGAGCTGGGCGAGCAGATCGGCGTCGGCGCCGCTCTGGAACGTCTTGGCCAGAAACGCGCCGCCGGGCTTGAGCACGTCGCAGGCAAACGCGGCCGCCGTCTCGACCAGGCCGACGATGCGGAGCTGGTCGGTCTTGCGGTGGCCGGTGGTGTTGGCGGCCATGTCGGACATCACGAAATCGGCGCCGCCGCCCAGCATCGCGGTCAGCTTGTCTGGCGCATCGTTGGCCATGAAGTCGAGCTGCGCGAAATCCACGCCGGGAATCTCGGGCATTTCCAACAGGTCGATGGCGACGACCTTGCCTTTGCCCTCTACCGATCCGACGCGCTTGGCCGCGATCTGGCTCCAGCCGCCGGGCGCCGCGCCAAGGTCGACCACGGCCATGCCGGGTTTCAAGAGCCGGAATTTGTCGTCGATCTCCAGAAGCTTGAACGCGGCGCGCGAGCGATAGCCCACCGCCTTGGCCTTCACGACATAGGGATCGTTGAGCTGACGCTCCAGCCACAGCTTCGACGACAATTTGCGCTTGCCGCCGGTCTTGACCTGGACGTGCAAGCGGCCGGTGGTGTCCTTGGCCATCTCACCAGCTCCTGAGCGCGCCGTCCTCGCGCATCATCTCGACCAGCATGCCCTCGCGCAGGCCCCGGTCGGCAACGCGCAGGCGCGGCAGCGGAAAGGCGCGCCTGATAGCATCGAGGATGGCGCAGCCGGCGAGCACGAGATCGGCGCGCTCGACGCTGATGCAGCTGTTGCCGGCGCGCTCCTCGTAGCTCATGCCGAGCAGTTTGTTGATGGTCGCGGTGATGTCGGAATCGTTCATCCAGATGCTGTCGATGCGGCGGCGGTCATAGCGCGCGAGATTGAGATGGATGCCGGCGAGCGTCGTCACAGTGCCTGACGTGCCGAGCAGATGCATGTCGGCGAGATCGCCGCCGTGGACTTCGGCGAACGGCGCAACGTGGTTCGCGACCTCCTGCTCCATCGCGGCGTAGATCTCCGGCGTCACGTCGCGGCCGCCGAACTGCTCGGCGAGCGTGACCACACCGTACGGGATCGACATCCAGGCCTTGATCCGCGGCTCCGGATTGTCCGCGTCGCGCTCGATCCGCACCAGCTCGGTCGAGCCGCCACCGATGTCAAACAGGATCGCGCCGCGTCCCCGCGGATCGACCAGCGGCGAGCAGCCGAGCACGGCGAGCGCGGCCTCGGTCTCGCGGTCGATCACTTCGAGCTCGATGCCAGTTTCGGCCGCGACGCGGCTGCGGAACCCCTCCGCATTCGACGCGGCTCGGCAGGCTTCGGTCGCGATCAGCCGCAACCGGCGCGCTTTGCGCAAATTGATCTTGTCACGGCAGATGCTGAGCGCGGCGATGGCACGCTCGATCGCGGCCTCGCTGATACAGCCGGTCGCCGAGACCCCCTCCCCGAGCCGGATGATGCGCGAGAAGGAATCGACGACGCGAAAGCCGTCCTGGGTCGGACAGGCGATCAGCAGCCTGCAATTGTTGGTGCCGAGGTCCAGCGCCGCATAGACGCCGGTTCCCGACGCCTGCGCGCCGACAGCCGGTTCGGTGGCCAACGCCACCGCCGCCATCGACCCCTCCAGCTCACCGTGCGGCGCATGGCCGTCGCGGAGCCGCGTGTGGTCATTCATACAAACTGTCTTTCCGCGGCCGGTCGGGCCGGTCTGGAATTGATTTTTCGCCTGAAACATTAGCAGCGCAGCCGGCCTGCGCAACAACGCATCACATGGGACCATGCCCATTCGTGCGTTGTCGTGAACGGGGTGGTGGGTTATCTCAAGGGGATCCGGTGCCCCGCTGCCGCGAAAATGCGCAAATGCCGGCTTTTCAGGTCAATTCCATGCAAGAACACACCAAATCGTCCACGCTCGAAAACGCTATTGCACTGCAAAAATATGGCGTCGGGCAGCCCGTCCGCCGCAAGGAGGACGACACGCTGGTGCGCGGCAAGGGCCGCTATACCGACGATTTCAACCTACCCGGCCAGGCCTATGCCGTGGTCATCCGTTCCACCCACGCCCATGGCACCATCCGCGGCATCGGCATTGATGCCGCCAAGGCGATGCCGGGCGTGCTCGGCGTGTGGACCGGCAGGGATCTCGATGCCGCGGGCTATGGCCCCTTCACCTGCGGCCTGCCGCTGAAGAGCCGCGACGGCTCGCCTTTGCTCCAGACCAACCGTCAGCCACTGGCGACCGACAAGGTCCGCTTCGTCGGCGATCCCGTCGCCTTCGTCGTGGCCGAGACGCTGGCGCAGGCGCGCGACGCCGCCGAGGCGGTCGAGCTCGATATCGAGCCGCTGCCGGCTGTGACCGACCCTGAAGAAGCTGCCAAGCCCGGCGCGCCGCAGCTCTATGAGCACATTCCCCACAACGTGGCGCTCGACTACCATTATGGCGACATGGACAAGGTCAACGCGGCCTTCGCCAGCGCCGCCCATGTCACCAGGATGGACATCGAGAACACCCGCGTCGCCGTGGTCTCGATGGAGCCGCGCGTCGGCCTTGCCTCCTACGACAAGACAACCGAGCGCTACACGCTTCAGGTGCCGACGCAGGGCGTCGCCGGCAACCGCGCCAACCTCGCCAAGAACCTGAAAGTGCCGAACGAGAAGGTGCGCATCCTCACCGCCAATGTCGGCGGCTCCTTCGGCATGAAGAACATCAACTATCCCGAGTACATGTGCATCCTGTACGCGGCGAAAGTGCTGGGCCGCCCGGTGAAATGGCTCGACGAGCGCTCGACTGCCTTCCTCTCCGACAGCCATGGACGTGCGCAAAAGATCCATGCCGAGCTCGCGCTCGACGCCGAGGGGCATTTCCTCGCGGCCAAGCTGTCCGGCTACGGCAATCTCGGCGCCTACATCACCGGCGTCGCGCCGGGGCCGCTCTCGCTCAACACCGGCAAGAATTTTTCCAGCGTCTACCGCACGCCGCTGATGGCCGTCGACATCAAGGTGGTGCTGACCAACACCACGCTGATGGGCGCCTATCGCGGCGCCGGCCGGCCGGAGGCGAACTACTACATGGAGCGGTTGATCGATCGCGCCGCCGACGAGATGGGCGTCAACCGGCTGACCTTGCGCAAGCGCAACTTCATCAAGCCGAACCAGATCCCGTTCGCGGCCTCCTCCGGAGTCACCTATGACAGCGGCGACTTCCCGGCCGTGTTCAACAAGGCGCTCGAGATCTCCGACCACGAGAATTTCGCCAAGCGCAAGAAAGAGAGCAAGAAGGCCGGCAAGCTGCGCGGCATCGCGGTCGGCTCCTATCTCGAGGTCACCGCGCCGCCGAGCCCTGAGCTCGGCAAGATCGTGTTCGACGCTGACGGCTCCGTGCAGCTCATCACCGGCACGCTCGATTACGGCCAGGGCCATGCCACGCCATTCGCGCAGGTGCTCAGCGAGCAGCTCGGCGTTCCCTTCGAGAGCATCAAGCTGGTGCAGGGCGACAGCGACATCGTCCACACCGGCAACGGAACCGGCGGCTCGCGCTCGATCACGGCAACCGGCCAGGCCATCGCGGGGGCTGCCAAGCTCGTCATCGAGAAAGGCAAGCGCGCAGCGGCGCATATGCTGGAGGCGTCCGAAGCTGACATCGAATTCGAAGGCGGCAGCTTCACCATCGCCGGCACCGACCGCAGCATCGACATCATGGAGCTCGCCAAGAAGCTGCACGACGGCAAGACGCCGGAAGGCGTGCCCGATAGCCTCGACGTCGATCACACCAGCGAACCGGTCGCCTCGGCGTTTCCGAACGGCTGTCACGTCGCCGAGGTCGAGATCGATCCTGAGACTGGCGTGGTGCAGATCGTGCGCTACAGCGCGGTCAACGATTTCGGCACGGTGATCAACCCGCTGCTGGTCGCAGGCCAGCTCCATGGCGGCGTCGTCCAGGGCATCGGGCAAGCCCTGATGGAGCACATCCGCTACGACGAGAGCGGCCAGCCGATCACGGGCTCGCTGATGGACTACGCCCTGCCGCGCGCCGAGGACGTTCCCAACATGACGGTCGGCGATCACCCGGTGCCGGCCACGACCAATCCGCTCGGCAGCAAGGGCTGCGGCGAAGCGGGATGCGCCGGCAGCCTGTCGACGGTGGTGAACGCGGTGCTCGACGCGCTCTCGGATTACGGCGTGAAGCACATCGACATGCCGCTGACCCCGGAGCGCGTGTGGCGGGCAATCCAGGATGGTAAGGCGAAGGCGGCGTAGTCGTCGTTCACCTCTCCCCGCTTGCGGGGAGAGGTCGAAGCCGGAGCGCAGCAAGGCTTCGGGTGAGGGGGACTCTCCGCGAGTCCAACTTTCATCGTCCTTGCGGAGACTCCCCCTCACCCGCCGCGCGTTCCGTGCGTCGGCCTCTCCCCGCAAGCGGGGCGAGGCGAAGACCCTACACCGCCTGCTCGCGCGGCTGGTAGATCGCAATGTGCTGGCAGTGGGCGAGCGGCGTGGTGCCGTTGGCGACGACGAGCGCGTCGAGCTCGACGAAGCGGTGGCCCTTCTTCTCGTAATTGGCCGTGACCTTCGCCCGCGCGGTGATCTCGTCGCCGGTGCGTACCGCCGACAGCAATTGCATGCGGCTGCCGACATGGATCCACGGGCCGAGAATGGTGTTGTCGACCAGCACGCGGTTCATGACGCGCTGGATCAGGCCGGGATGGCCGAGTCCTTCGCGCGCAAAGATCGGATCGGTTTCCCTGATGTCGGCGAGATAGTCAGCCGCATCCTGCCCGGCCCAGCGCCGGGGCGTCGTGCCCAGCCATTTGCCCATCTCGAACGTCGCGGGACTGACCGGCTTGCGCTCGGCCACCACGGGCATCGCGACATAGTCGCTCGGCGACACCACAGGCGCGGCCGCCGGCAGCGAGGCCGTGCCTGTCGCGCAGAGCTCGGTACGGCTGAACACCTCGATCGTCAGCAAGCCGTTGTGCTCGGTCGCATCGACATCGGCGGTCTCGCCGTCATAGACCGGCTTGATGAAGCGGGCCTCGACCAGCCCGCGGGACAGGAAATCGCGGCCCCAGCGCGCCACCGGCACGTGCATCATGTAGGCGAAGACATCGACGCCCGGGACCAGCCCGCCGGAAAAGCCGAAGCGGCGCGCCACCGTGTCGTCATGCATCTTGTTTTCGGATTGCTTGGCGGTGTTGTAGGCCTCGACGCGCCAGGTTTCGAGCCGGTTCGGCATGGGGTCATCTTCCCTGTTCTTGTTGTTTCGGGCGGATCGTAGGCCCCAGGGAACACCGGTCAATCCCCTCGCCTTTGCAGCCCGAATGGGGTACCACGCGGCGAATGACTGACACCCCCACCCGCATCTATGTCGACGCCGACGCCTGCCCGGTAAAGGACGAAATCTATCGCGTCGCGCTCCGGCACGGCGTGCCGGTGAGCGTGGTCGCCGGCAATTTCATCCGCGTGCCGCACGATCCGCTGATCGAGCGCATCGCCGCAGGCGCCGGCATGGACGCCGCCGACGACTGGATCGTCGAACGCGTCAAGCCCGGCGACGTCGTCGTGACCTCCGACATTCCGCTGGCGAGCCGCTGCGTCAAGGCTGGCGCCGACGTGATCGCGCCGAACGGCAAGCCGTTCACGGAGGAGTCGATCGGGATGACGCTGGCGGTGCGCAATCTGATGACGGATCTGCGCTCGGCCGGCGAAGTCACCGGCGGCCCGCGCTCGTTCTCGCCGCGCGACCGCTCCGCCTTCCTCTCGGCGCTCGACCAGACGCTGCGCCGGATCCAGCGCCGCCGCGCCGATCAGGCCGCGACGAGCCAGAATTTGAGTCAGGGCTGACATGGCGCCGCCGCTGATCCAACTGAAAGACATCAGGCTGACCTTTGGCGGCACGCCGCTGTTGTCGGGCGTCGAGCTCAATGTCGCGCCATCCGAGCGCGTCTGCCTGATCGGTCGCAACGGCTCGGGCAAGTCGACGCTGCTGAAGATCGCGGCCGGCCTGGTGGAGCCCGACGGCGGCGCGCGCTTCGTGCAGCCCGGCGCCACCGTGCGTTACCTGCCGCAGGAGCCCGACTTCGGCGAGCACAAGACCACGCTGGCCTATGTCGAGTCCGGTCTCGCCCCCGGCGACGACCAGCACCAGGCGCGCTACCTGCTGGAGCAGCTCGGACTCACCGGTGACGAGAAACCGCACAATCTCTCCGGCGGCGAGGCCCGCCGCGCGGCGCTGGCCTATGTGCTGGCGCCCTCGCCGGACATTTTGCTGCTGGACGAGCCGACCAACCATCTCGATCTCGCCACCATCGAATGGCTGGAGCAGGAGCTCGACTCCAGGCGCGGCGCACTGGTGATCATCAGCCACGACCGCCGCTTCCTCACCAATCTCTCGCGCGCCACCGCGTGGCTCGACCGCGGCAAGATCAAGCAGATCGACCGCGGCTTTGCCTCGTTCGAGAGCTGGCGCGACGAGGTGCTGGCGGAAGAAGAGCGCGACCAGCACAAGCTCGACCGCAAGATCGTCGACGAAGAGCACTGGCTGCGCCACGGCGTCTCCGGCCGGCGCAAGCGCAACGTCAAGCGCCTCGCCAATCTGCACACGCTGCGCGACCAGCGCCGCAACTACCGCGGCACGGCCGGCACCGCCAGCCTCGCGGCGGCCGAAGCGGAGCAGTCGGGCAAGCTGGTGATCGAGGCCAAGGGCATCACCAAGGCCTATGGCGAGCGCAAGATCGTCGAGAATTTCTCGACCCGCATCCAGCGCGGCGACCGGCTCGGCATCATCGGCCCCAATGGCGCGGGCAAGACCACGCTGGTCAATCTGCTCACCGGCGGCGCAGAGCCGGATTCCGGAATGGTGCGCCTCGGGGCCAATTTGGAGATAGCGACGCTCGATCAGCACCGCGAAAGCCTCGATCCCAAATCGACGCTGGCCGAAGCACTGACCGGCGGTCGTGGCGACCAGATCATGGTCGGCGGCAAGCCGAAGCACGTCGTCGGCTACATGAAGGACTTTCTGTTCGCGCAGGAGCAGCGCGGCACGCCGGTGGAAGTGCTCTCGGGCGGTGAGCGCGGTCGGCTGATGCTGGCGCGCGCGCTGGCAAAACCCTCGAACCTGCTGGTGCTGGACGAGCCGACCAACGACCTCGATCTCGAAACCCTCGACGTCCTCGAGGACATGCTCGGCGATTACGAGGGCACCGTCATCCTGATCAGCCATGACCGCGACTTCCTCGACCGCGTCGTCACCTCGGTGATCGCGCCTGAGGGCAACGGCAAGTGGACCGAATATGCCGGTGGCTACAGCGACATGCTGACCCAGCGCGGTGCGGATCTGAAGCGCGAGACGACGAAGGCCCAGCCGGTTGCGGAGAAGCGGGAGGAGCGCGCCGCTGCTCCCGCCTCCGCACCGAAACGCAAGCTGAGCTTTAACGAGAAACACGCGCTGGAAACGCTGCCGAAGAAAATGGAAACGCTGCAGGCCGATATTGCAAAACTGCAGCGCGTGCTCGACGATCCCAATCTCTATGCGAAAGATCGCAAGAAATTCGACGACACCTCCGCCGCTATCGCCAAGGCGCACGATGAACTGTCTGCCGCTGAAGAGCGCTGGCTCGAACTTGAAATGCTTCGGGAAGAAATAGAGCAGGCCTAGCGCGCATTCCGCAAAAGTGGGCACCAGTTTTGCGATCAGAATGCGCGCCAACTAAGAGACGACTCTCATGACAACTCCCCTCGCTGCAAAAATCGCCCGCGAATACGGCACACCCTGCGCCGTCATCGACATGGACAGGGTCGAGCGCAACATCGCGCGGATCCAGAAAGCCTGCGACGAGGCCGGTGTCGCCAACCGTCCGCACATCAAGACCCACAAGAACCCGACCATCGCCAAGATGCAGGTTGCGGCCGGCGCCAAAGGCATCACCTGCCAGAAGCTCGGCGAAGCCGAGATCATGGCCAACGCCGGCATCGACGACATCCTGATCAGCTACAACCTCCTCGGCGAAGAGAAGATGGCGCGGCTCGGCGCGCTGCAGGCGAAGGCCAACATGACGGTGGCCGCCGACAATTCGACCGTCGTCGCCGGCCTGCCCAAGGCTGCTGCGGCGTCGGGCCGTCCGCTCTCGGTCGTGGTCGAATGCGATACGGGGCGCAAGCGCGCCGGCGTCGAGACCCCGGCGGAGGCGATCGCGCTGGCGCGCGAGATCGCCGCATCCAAGGGGCTGCGGTTCGCCGGCTTCATGCTGTATCCGACCGAGACCGGCTGGGCGGACGCGCAGAAATTCTACGACGAGGCGCTGGTCGGCGTGCGCGCGCACGGGCTGGACGCAAAAATCGTCTCGACCGGCGGCACGCCGAACCTGAAGAATATCGGCAAGCTCAAGGGCGGTACCGAGCATCGCTTCGGCACCTACATCTACAACGACCGCATGCAGGTCGCGGCGGGCTCCGCGACCTGGGACGACTGCGCGCTGCACATCTATTCGACCGTGGTGAGCCGCGCCGCGCCCGAGCGCGGCATCCTCGATGCCGGCTCGAAGACGCTCACCACTGATACCGGCGGTCTCGACGGACACGGCCTGATCCTGGAGCATCCCGAAGCCAAGATCGCGCGCTTCGCCGAGGAGCACGGCTTCCTCGATCTCTCCCGCAGCAACACGCGGCCCAATGTCGGCGACGTCGTCCGCATCGTGCCGAACCATGTCTGCGTCGTCGTCAACATGATGGACGAAGTGGTGATGGTACGTGGCGAGGAGATCATCGGCACACTGCCGGTGGCGGCGCGGGGCAAGCTGCGGTAGGCGAGCACCGTAGGGTGGGCAAAGCGAAGCGTGCCCACGACCTCTCGTCGTAACTGCGAAAGATCATGGGCACGGCGCTTCGCGCCTTTGCCCACCCTACGATTTCTTGAGCCAGCTCAGCACGCCCCTGCCCGCCGCAGCGCCAGTGGCAAACGACGCCTGCAGGAGATATCCGCCGGTCGGCGCCTCCCAATCCAGCATCTCGCCGGCGGCGAACACGCCGGGCAGCTTGCGCAGCATGAAGTGGTCGTCGAGCTCGTCGAAGCCAATTCCACCCGCCGTCGAGATCGCACGATCGATCGGGGCAACGCCCGTGAGCTGCACCGGAATGGTGTTGATCAGATGCGCAAGCTCGGCCGGCGAGAACGCGGCCAGTGGCCGGCCGGACACGATGGCGGCCTCCTGCATCAGGCCGATTCCGACCGGCGACAATTGCGCCGCCTTGCGCAGGAAGTTCGCGAGCGATTGCTTGCCGCGCGTCCCCGATAGCCGCGTGGTCAGAGCGGCGGCGTCGAGGTCGGGCCGCAATGCGATCGAAAGCGTCGCCTGCCCGAGACTGAGCACCTCCTCCCGTAACTCCGCCGACAGCGCGTAGATCGAGCCGCCTTCGATGCCGATACGGGTGATCATGGCTTCGCCGCGCACCGTATGCGCGCCGATCGTCAGCGCCACGCCCTTGAGCGGCTGGCCCTCGAAACGATCGCGGAACACATCGGACCAGGCGACCGTGAAGCCGGAATTGGCTGGCCGCAGCTTTGAGATGGCAACGCCCTTCGCGGCAAGGATGTCGGCCCAGCTGCCATCCGACCCCAGCCGCGGCCAACTGGCGCCGCCAAGCGCGAGCACGGTGGCGCTGGCAGTGACGGCCGCTGCGCCATCGGGCGCTCGAAACACCAGCCGCCCCTCACCGTCCCAGCCGGTCCAGCGATGACGAAAGGCAAACCGCACGCCGCTCGCATCGAGCCGCCGGAGCCACGCGCGCAGCAAGGGCGAGGCCTTGAACGCCTTCGGAAAGACGCGCCCGCTGGTGCCGACGAAGGTCGGCTCGCCCAGCGCGTCGCTCCACGCACGGAGCGCGTCCGGCGAAAACGCCTCGACCGCCGCCTGCAGCTTCGGTGCGGCCTCGCGATAGCGCGCCATGAAATCCAGCAGCGGCTCGCTGTGGGTGAGGTTGAGCCCGCCGCGGCCGGCCATCAGGAATTTTCGGCCCGCGGACGGCATCGCGTCGTACACGGTGACGCGCGCGCCGCCCTGCGCCAGCATCTCCGCCGCCATCAGCCCGGCGGGACCGGCCCCGATGACGGCGACGTCGGTCAGAGCTTGATCCCCGCCCGTGCCGCCGCCTGCGCCACGTATTTCTGGGTCTGCTCGAACGCCCCGGTCAGCGCCTTGGCTTTCGACATGTCGCTGATCTCGGCGAAATGCGCGGCGACGGCGTCCGGCGTCCATTCGGATTCCGGCAGGTTGATGCCCTCGCTCTCCACGATCTTGATCACGGCGAACGATCCTGCGCCGGCGCCCATGATGGTGCGGGTCGGCGCGTCCTCGCTGAGCATGTACTCGACCGCGGGCGTGATCGCGTTCGGCTTCATCAGCTGCAGCGCCTGCGGCGGCAACAGCTCTTCCGTCATGCGGGTCGCCGCCGTCGGCGAGATGATGTTGACGCGGATGTCGGACTTGCGGCCTTCTTCGGCGAGCACGTTCATCAGGCCGACCATGCCGGACTTGGCCGCGCCGTAATTGGCCTGGCCGAAATTACCGTAAAGGCCGGAGGACGACGTCGTCAGCACGATGCGGCCATAGTTGCGGTCGCGCATGCCGGCCCAGGCCGCCTTGCAGCAATAGAAGGTGCCGACGAGATGCACGTCGAGCACCTTTTGGAAGTCGGCCGCTTCCATCTTGCCGAACGACTTGTCGCGCAAAATGCCCGCATTGGCGCACAAGAGGTCGACGCTGCCCCACTCCTTGGTGGCGCGCTCGACCATGGCGGTGACCTGCTCGAAATTGGAGACGTCGGCGCCATCCGCCATCGCGGTGCCGCCGGCCTTGCGGATTTCCTCGACCACGGTCTCGGCCGGCGACAGCGAGCCACCGGTGCCGTCACGCGCGCCGCCGAAATCGTTGACCACGACCTTGGCGCCGCGGCTGGCCAATCCCAGCGCATGCGCCTTGCCGAGACCATTGCCCGCGCCGGTGACGATGGCGACGCGTCCGTCGAACCTGATTGCCATGAGTGAAGGTCTCTATTTCTTCTTCCCTTCTCCCCTTGTGGGAGAAGGTGGCGCGCAGCGCCGGATGAGGGGTCTCTCTCGACAGATGCGCTCGCGGAGAGAGACCCCTCACCCGCCTCGCGTTCCGCGAGGCACCCTCTCCCACAAGGGGAGAGGGTAAAACCCCGCTCTGGGTTGCCTTTTTGAGCAGCGATGGCTGGCCGGGTCAAGCCCGGCCCGGCCTACGCGAAATAGATCAGACCCAGCCACTCCGCGACCAGCGCCGGCTTGTCCTCGCCCTCGATCTCCACGGTGACATTGGTGCGGGACTGCAATTCATTGGCCTTACGGAGCTTGGCTTCGGCCAGCACGAAACGGCCGCGAACGCGCTTGCCCGAGCGCACCGGCGAGATGAAGCGCAGCTTGTCGAAGCCATAATTGACGCCCATCGTGGTGCCCGCGATCACGGGCATCACCTCATAGGACATGATCGACAGCAGCGACATCGTCAGGAAGCCGTGCGCGATGGTGGTGCCGAAGGCGGTCTCCTTCTTGGCGCGTTCAGGATCGACGTGGATGAACTGGTGATCCTCGATCACGTCGGCATAGGTGTCGATGCGCGGCTGATCGATCAGGTGCCACGACGATACGCCGATCTCCTTGCCGACCATGGCCTGGTAGGCTTCCAAGGAAATCGGCGGCTTCTTCCAGACTTCGTTCACTTAGGTCTCACTCCGTGTTTTCGGCAGTTCCGGAAAATCCTCCTCACGGAATTCCCGGCCGCGCAGCGGATCGTTGCGATCATCGTCCCGCTCCAGCCTGCGTAGCTGCACCCGGCGGATTTTGCCAGAGATCGTCTTCGGCAGCTCGGTGACGATTTCGAGGCGACGGATGCGCTTGAACGGGGCGAGCCGCGTGTGCAGGTGCTGGAAGATCGACAGCGCGGTCTCAGGCGTCCGCTCCGCGCCCGAGGTCAGCAGGACGAACGCCTTGGGGATCGCGAGCCGGATCGGGTCCGGGCTCGGCACCACCGCGGCTTCGGCCACCAGCTCGTGCTCGAGCAGAACGCTCTCCAGCTCGAACGGGCTGATTCGGTAGTCCGACGACTTGAACACGTCGTCGGAGCGGCCGACAAAGGTAAGATAGCCCTCGTCATCTTCGAACACGACATCGCCGCTGCGATAGAGCTCGCCTTCGGCACCGGCGAGCTTGCCGTCGTCGCTCTGATAACCCTGCATCAGGCCGGCGGGCCGCTCGGCGCCGAGCACCAGCGTGACCTCGCCTTCCTTCGCCTTGTTGCCGTCGGCATCGCTGATCTGCACGCGATAGCCAGGCAGCGGCCGGCCCATCGAGCCGATCTTGATGTTCTGGCCCGGCGAGTTGCCGGCCAGCGCCGTGGTTTCGGTCTGGCCGTATCCGTCACGGATGGTGAGCCCCCAGGCGGCCCGCACCTGGTCGATCACTTCAGGGTTGAGCGGCTCGCCGGCGCCGCAGACCTCGCGCAAGCTCACCTTGAAGGACGCCAGGTCCTCCTGGATGAACAGCCGCCACACCGTCGGCGGCGCGCACAGCGTGGTGACGCCGCAGCGGCCGATGGTGGCAAGCAGGCTCTTGGCGTCGAAGCGCGGCTGGTTGACCACGAACACGGTGGCGCCCGCGTTCCACGGCGCGAAGAAACAGCTCCAGGCATGCTTGGCCCAGCCGGGCGATGAGATATTGAGATGGACGTCGCCGGGCTGCAGCCCGATCCAGTACATGGTCGACAGATGCCCGACCGGATAGCTGCGCTGGCTGTGCCGGACAAGTTTTGGTTTTGCAGTGGTCCCCGAGGTGAAATAGAGCAGCATCGGGTCGTCGGCATTAGTCGGCCCATCGGCGGTAAAACTCTCCGGGGCCTTTGCGGCCTCATCATAGGAGAGCCATCCGTCGTGAGCCGTGCCGACCACGATGCGAACGATGTTCTCGGCACCAAGGCTTGCGAATTTCGCGACCTGGTCCTCGGCGGCCACCACCGCCCTCGCCTTGCCGCGATCGAGGCGATCACGCAGCTCATCCGCGGTGAGTAGCGTGGTCGCGGGGATCACGACGACGCCGAGCTTCATCGCCGCCAGCATCGTCTCCCACAGCGGAACCACATTGCCGAGCAGCAACAGGAGATGATCGCCGCGCTTCAGGCCCTGCGCGCGGAGGAAATTCGCGACCTGGTTCGAGCGCTTCGAGAGCGCCGCAAAGGACAGTTTTGTCTGGCGATCCTGCGCGGCATCGACGATCCAGAGCGCGGGCCGGTCCTTGGCTTCGGCGTCCTTTGCCAGCTCGTCGAACCAGTCGAGCGCCCAGTTGAAGGGAACCGGATCCGGCCAGCGGAATCCCTTGACCGCGGCCTCGTAATCCGTGCGGTGCTTGAGCAGAAACGCGCGCGCGTCCTGAAATGTCGTCATGTTCCGGGCCCGTCGAATTGATCTTCGAACGTAGCCCGGATGGAGCGAAGCGCAATCGGGGGCCGGCTACGCCATTGGAAGCAGCTGTCCCGGATTTCGCTTCGCTCCATCCGGGCTACGAAGCCTCGCTATTTTCCAGCGAGGCTGCGAACGTGCTTGATAATTCCGGAAAAATCCACCCCGCCCTGCCCGGCTGCGTCGAAAGACTGATAGATCTCCTGCGCATGCTTGCCGAGCGGCGTCGCCGCGCCGGCCGCCTTCGCGGCGTCCTGCGCCAGCGTCAGATCCTTCACCATCAGCGCCGAGGCGAATCCCGGCTTGTAGTCGTTGTTGGCCGGCGAGGTCGGCACCGGGCCCGGCACCGGGCAATAGGTCGTCAGCGACCAGCACTGGCCCGACGAAGTCGAGGCGACGTCGAACAGCGCCTGGTGCGAGAGGCCGAGCTTCTCGCCGAGCGCGAAAGCTTCGCTCACCGCGATCATGGAAATGCCGAGGATCATGTTGTTGCAGATCTTGGCCGCCTGCCCTGCGCCGGCGCCGCCGCAATGCACGATCTTCTTGCCCATGTTCTCCAGCACGGGCTTTGCCGCGGCGAATGCGCTCTCCTCGCCGCCGCACATGAAGGTGAGCGTCGCGCCCTTGGCGCCGCCGGTGCCGCCGGAGACCGGCGCATCCACCGAGAGCACACCGTGCTTGCCGGCGAGCGCATGCGCCTGCCGCGCACTCTCGACGTCGATGGTGGAGCTGTCGATGACCAGCGCGCCCTTGGTCATCGCGGGAAGGACCTCGTTCCAGACGCCGAGCACATGCTTGCCGGCCGGCAGCATGGTGACGACTACGTCGGCGCCCTTCACCGCGCCCGCGGCGCTGTCGGCGATGCTGGCGCCGTCGGCTTTGGCCTGCGCGCGCGAGGCTTCGACGAGGTCGAACGCGACGACCTTGTGGCCGGCCTTCACGAGGTTGGCCGCCATAGGGCCGCCCATGTTGCCGAGACCGATGAACGCGATCGTGGCCATTGTCGTTTCCTCCGCTTCAATCGTTGATTAGTTGAACTTCAGCTCGTCGGCGCCGATCTCTGCGAGATACGGTGCAAGCATTTGCGGCGTCACATCCTCAATTCGTGGCGGCGACCAGATCGGGTTGCGGTCCTTGTCGATCACGGCCGCGCGCACGCCCTCGCGAAAATCATCGCTGCGAAACACCTCCAGCGCGGCACGGTATTCCCGCACCAGGCATTCCTCCAGGCTCGACGCCTCGCGCGCCAGTCGCAACAGTTTCAGCGTCACCACCATGCCGCGCGGCGATTTCTCGTTGAGCGTCTTCAGCGTCGCCAGCGCGAATTCGGAGCCGTCGCGTTTCAGGGCAGCAAAGATGTCTTCCATGCGGTCGAAGCCGAACAATGCGTCGATAGCAGGCTCTTTTGCAGCGACCGGGCCCGCAGTCTCGCCGGTCGCAAAACTGTTGATGAGCTTGGTCACCTCAGCCGCGGTCACGCCCTGACGGAGCCTGGTCAGCGTCTCGCGCAGCGCCGGCCATTTCGCCGCCGGCACCACGGCGTCGGCGAATTTCGCGTGGATCGCGTCGGGCCCGTTCATGGTCTGGCCGGTCAGGCCGAAGTAAGTGCCGACCTCGCCCGGCGAACGCGACAACAGATAGGTGCCGCCGACGTCGGGGAAGAAGCCGAGCCCGACCTCGGGCATCGCCAGCTTCGTGCGATCGGTGACGATGCGATGGCTGGCATGGGCGGAGAGCCCGACACCGCCGCCCATCACGATGCCGTCCATGAAGGCGATATATGGTTTTGGGAATTTCTTGATCCGGGCGTTGAGGATGTATTCCTCGCGCCAGAGTATCTTGCCGAGGTCGCCGTTGACCTTCGAGCTCTCCCAGAGCGTGCGGATGTCGCCGCCGGCACAGAGGCCGCGCTCGCCGGAGCCTTCCAGCACGATCACCGTGACGGCCGGATCGGCCTCGAAGCGGTCGAGCGCCTTGTCGATGTCGCGAAACATCTCCAGCGTGACGGCGTTGATGGCCTTCGGACGATTGAGCCTGATCACGCCGGCCGCGCCCTCGACGCGGGCAACGAGATCGCCCTCTTCCACTGAACTCATCGCGCGCCCTCGATCAGTTTGCGCGCCACGATGAGCCGCATGATTTCATTGGTGCCTTCGAGGATCTGATGCACACGCAAATCGCGCACGATCTTCTCGATGCCGTATTCGCTGAGGTACCCGTAGCCACCGTGAAGCTGCAGCGCATGGTTGGCGACCTCGAAGCCGACGTCGGTGCCGAAGCGTTTTGCCATCGCACACAGCATGGTGGCATCAGGGTCCTTGCGGTCCAGCGCCGCAGCGGCGCGCCACAGGAAGGTACGCGCGGCTTCCAGTTCGATCGCCATGTCGGCGAGGCGAAACTGCAGCGCCTGGAATTCGTCGAGACGCTTTCCGAACGCCTTGCGCTCCTTCATGTAGGCCCGCGCCTTGTCGAGCGCGGTCTGCGCACCACCCAACGAGCACGCGGTGATGTTGAGGCGGCCGCCATCGAGGCCCGCCATCGCGATCTTGAAGCCGATGCCTTCCTCGCCGAGGCGATTGGCCACCGGCACGCGGGCGTTCTCGAACATCACGGCGCGGGTCGGCTGCGCGTTCCAGCCCATCTTGCGCTCATTGGCGCCGAAGGAGACGCCCGGCGTCTTGCCGTCGATGACGAGGGTCGAGATGCCGCCCGGGCCATCGCCGCCGGTGCGCACCATCGCGACCAGCAGATCGGTGCCGCCGGCGCCGGAGATGAACTGCTTCTGGCCGTTGAGCACGTAGTGATCGCCATCGCGCACGGCGCGCGTACGCAGCGCCGCGGCATCCGAGCCCGCGCCCGGCTCGGTCAGGCAGTAGCTGGCGATCAGCTCCATGGTGCAGAGTTTTGGCAGCCATGTGTGGCGCTGGGTGTCGCTGCCGAAGGCATCGATCATCCAGCTCGCCATGTTGTGGATGGAGATGAAGGCCGAAGTGGTCGGACAGCCCGTCGCCAGCGCCTCGAAGATCAGCGCCGCGTCGAACCGCGTCATCGCGGATCCGCCGACATCCTCGCGGATGTAGATGCCGCCCATGCCAAGCGTCGCGGCCTCGCGCATCACGTCGACGGGGAAATGCTTCTCCTCGTCCCAGCGCAGCGCGTGCGGCGCGATCTTCTCCGCCGCAAACGCCAACGCCATGTCGCGAACCGCGATCTGATCCTCGTTCAGAGCGAACTGCATATGAGCCTCGCTCTCAAGGGGATCACTTCATCAGCGGGATCGAAAACTCCGCGCCTTCCTTGACGCCGGACGGCCAGCGCGAGGTCACCGTCTTGGTTTTGGTGTAGAAGCGGACCGAGTCCGGACCGTGCTGGTTGAGATCGCCAAAACCCGACTTCTTCCAGCCGCCAAAGGTGTAATAGGCGATCGGCACCGGGATCGGCACGTTGATGCCGACCATGCCGACATTGACCTTGGCCGCGAAGTCGCGGGCGGCGTCGCCGTCGCGGGTGAAGATGGCAACGCCGTTGCCGTAGTCGTGATCCGACGGCAGCGCCAGCGCCTCCTTGTAGTCGTGCGCACGCACGACCGAGAGCACGGGGCCGAAGATCTCTTCCTTGTAGATCCGCATGTCCTTGGTGACGTTGTCGAACAGCGAGCCGCCGAGATAAAAGCCGTTCTCGTAGCCCTGCATCTTGAAGCCGCGGCCATCGACTGCGAGCGTCGCGCCTTCCTTGATGCCGATGTCGATGTAGCCCTTGACCTTCTCGACCGCCTCGCGCGTGACCAGCGGGCCGTAATCGGCGGACGGATCGATCGAGGTGCCGATCTTGAGGCTCTCGACCCGCGGGATCAGCTTTTCCATGAGACGGTCGGCGGTGGACTTGCCGACGGGGACCGCGACCGAGACGGCCATGCAGCGCTCGCCCGCCGAGCCATAGCCCGCACCGATCAGCGCGTCGACCGCCTGGTCCATGTCGGCATCCGGCATGATGATGGCGTGGTTCTTGGCGCCGCCAAAGCACTGGCAGCGCTTGCCGGTTTGGGCGGCGCGCTCATAGATGTACTGCGCGATCGGCGTGGAGCCGACGAAGCCGACGGCTTTGATATCGGGATCGTCCAGGATGGCGTCGACCGCCTCCTTATCGCCGTTGACGACGTTGAGGATGCCGGCCGGCAGGCCTGCCTCGATCATGAGCTCGGCGAGCAGCATCGGCACGCCGGGATCGCGCTCGGAGGGCTTGAGGATGAAGGCGTTGCCGCAGGCGATCGCGGGCGCGAACTTCCACATCGGGATCATTGCCGGGAAGTTGAACGGCGTGATACCGGCGACGACACCGAGTGCCTGGCGCATCGAATAGATGTCGATCCCGGGGCCGGCGCCTTCGGTGTATTCGCCCTTCATCAGATGCGGGATGCCGCAGGCGAACTCGGCGACCTCGAGGCCGCGCTGGATGTCGCCCTTGGCGTCCGGCACGGTCTTGCCGTGCTCGCGGGCCAGCAGCTCGGCCAGCTTGTCGTAGTCGCGCTGCACCAGCTCGACGAATCTCATCATGACGCGGGCGCGGCGCTGCGGGTTGGTCGCGGCCCATTCGGGCTGTGCCGCGCGGGCGTTCTCGACGGCGGCGCGGACCTCCGCCTTGGACGCCAGCGCCACCTTGGCCTGGACGTCACCGGTCATCGGCTCGAAAACGTCGGCGGTGCGGCCAGAGGTGCCCTTTACTTCCTTGCCACCGATGAAATGTCCGACTGAACGCATGGAATGATCTCCTTGAGGCCGAGCTTGAACGCTTTGACAAATCCTATCGACCTGCATTTTATAGGATTCAAGTCTGAGATAATGCACCATAGATGTGCGAAAATGCTGGATCAAGGCGCTATCGATTGGGACGACTTTCGCTTCGTGCTGGCCATCGTGCGGGGCGGCTCGGTGTCGGCTGCGGCAAAACAGCTCGGAGTGGACCATGCCACGGTGATCCGCCGCGTCGACCGGCTGGAAAAGCACCTGTCGGCCAAGCTGTTCGACCGGCGCAAGACCGGCTACCTCCTCACCGAGGCCGGCCAGCGCGTCGCCGACAGCGCGGAAGCCATGGAATCGACCATCGTCGCCAACCAGGAGCAGGTCGGCGGCTCGGTGGCGCGTCTGACGGGGACGGTGCGGATCGGCGCGCCCGACGGGTTCGGCACGGCCTTCCTGGCACCGCGGCTGGCCCCCTTCGCCGACCGGTATCCCGATCTCGATCTGCAACTTGTGGCCACCGCGCGGCTGTTCAGTCTCTCCAAGCGCGAGGCCGACATCGCCATCAGCCTGACCATGCCGAAGGAAGGCCGCATCGTCGGCCGCAAGCTGCTCGACTACCGCCTCGGCCTCTACGCCGCACCTGGCTATCTCGACCGCTTCCCCGCGATCACCTCTCGGCAGGATCTGCCGCAGCACCGCTTCGTCGGCTACATCGAAGAGCTCTTGTTCACGCCGGAACTCGATTATCTGCCGCAGGTGTCGCCACGGATCTCCGCGCGCTTCCGCAGCGCCAATCTGATTGCGCAGCTCAACGCCACGCTCTCGGGCTTCGGCATCGCAGTGCTGCCGCACTTCATGGCGAGCGATTATCCGCAACTCGTGCCGGTGCTGCCCGAGGAGATCTCGATCACGCGGACGTTCTGGATGCTGATGCACGCCGACAGCAAGGATCTGGCGCGGATCAGAGCGGTGGCGGACTACATCGGCGAGATCGTCGAGCGCGAACGGGCGCTGTTTGCGGGGCGGTAGCGACGGTCCCGTAGGGTGGGCAAAGGCGCAAAGCGCCGTGCCCACCATCTCTCTTCGATAGCGACGAAGTCGTGGGCACGCTTCGCTTTGCCCACCCTACGGCACCTCGCCTAGGTCTTCACCTTCTTCATCGCCGCCGCCTTCGGCTCGCGCTTCGTGCCCTCCAGCGCACTGTCCCGGCCCACCTTCAACACCTCGTCGGACAGCTCGCTCGACCCGGCAATGCGGGCCAGCAGCATGGTGCCGGCCATCGTCGCCAGCGTCGCGACCGCCTGCTTGCGTGCGGCCTTGCGCGGCATGTTCGGAATGTTGTCCGCCAGCTGCTCGATCATCTCGTCGAGCTTGCCGGCAAATGCCTTTCGCGCCTTCGGGCTCTCGCGGGCGATCTCGGCACCGAGAGCGGGAATCGAGCAGCCATGGCCGGGATTGTCGCGATGCAGCGCCGACAGGTAGGCCTCCGCGATTATCGCCAGCCGCTTGTCCGGCGAAACCTCGTCGGTGATCTTGCGCCAGTGCTCCATCGAGCGGTCCATCGCATAACCGAACGCCTCGATCACCAGCGCCTCGCGGGAATCGAAATGCGCGTAGAAGCCGCCATGGGTCAGGCCTGCCTCCTTCATGAGGTCGGCGACGCCGATGCCATGGGCGCCCTTTTCGCGCAGCCGCACGGAGGCCTTCCTCACGATGCGGTCGTGGGTTTCCTGCTTGTGTTCCCGGGAGTAGCGCATGCGGTTCTCATTGAATGTCGATGGTCATCTCATAACACGCAAATGACGAAAAGGGTGCATTAATTCATGTTAAGTTGCTTCCGATCATGGAAAACGTTGCAGTTGCGTGCACCGCAAGGGCGCCCTTGCCGTCCCGGACGAAGCCTTCGGTGTAGCTGGTCTGCCGCCCCAGCTTGATCACCCTGCCTTCGGCCGAGATCAGGCCCGAGCGAACCGAGAGCGGACGCAGGAAGGTCATTTTCAGGTCGAGCGTCACGGAACTCTGCCCGGCTTCCAACCGGGTCGAGATCGCGCATCCCATCGCGGTATCGAGCAGCGCAGCTGCGGTCGCGCCGTGAATCAGTCCGATGGTGTTTTCGAGATCCTCGCGCGGCTCCAGTTCCATGACGATCCGACCCGGCTCGACCACCCCCACATTGAAGCCGATCAGTTTTGCAAAAGGCGGCGGCGGCAGCCGGCCGTCGCGAATGCCCAGCATGGCGTCCATGCCCGACAGGCCCATCGCGACTTTCGCGACCGGCGCCGGCACCTGCCAGTCCACCACGCGCTCGCGCCGCTGCGCGGGCGAAAACAGTTCGAGTTGGTCGGCTTCAGTCATGGGATCCCTTTTGTATGATATATGTCATACTATGCGACGGACTTCGCACTTGCAACTCGCCCCCACCCCGCTTGACAACAAGGACGTTTCGGCCCGGAAGTGGCACCGACCCGCGCGCCTCGCGCCGGTCCACGAAACCTTCGAGATGCCACGATGGAAATGCTCAACCACCACTGCGGCGTGACGCGCGATACGCGCGGGGTCGTTCATGTCGCGATCTGCAACGCCGGCCCGCTCAATATTCTCGGCTCGCCGGTGACCGACGCCGTGCGCGAAGGCCTGCATCGGCTTGCATCCGACCGCAGCATCCGCGTCGTGGTGCTGCGCGGCCAGAGCGAGAAGAGCATGATCGGCGGCGCCGACATCAAGGAGATGGCCAAGCTCGAGCAGAAATCGGCGGAGGCCTTCATCAGCCGCCTGCGCGATCTCTGCGAAGCGGTGCGCCAATTCCCGGCACCGGTGATCGCCCGCATGCCCGGCTGGTGCCTCGGCGGCGGCCTCGAAGTGGCGGCCGCCTGCGATTTCCGGATTGCCGCGCATGATGCGCATTTCGGCATGCCGGAGGTGCGCGTCGGCATCCCCTCGGTGATCCACGCAGCGCTCTTGCCGCGCCTGATCGGCTGGGCCCGAGCGCGCTGGCTGGTGATGACGGCGGAGAACATCGACGCAGCCACCGCGCTCGCCTGGGGGCTGGTCGACAAGGTGGCACTTGAGGGCGGACTGGATGCCGAGATCGAGCATCTCGTGAACGCACTGCTCGCATGCGGCCCCGAGGCACTGCGGTCGCAGAAGGCGCTGCTTCGGCAATGGGAGGAGCTGCCGCTAACGGAGTCGGTGAATCTGAGTGTCAAGGTGTTCGGCGAGTCGTTCCTCACGGACGAGCCGACGCGGCTGATGCAGGCGTTCGTGAACAGGAAGCGGTAGGAGCGCGCCACCCCTCCTCAACCGCACGACCAAATCTCATCCGAGCCCAGACAATTTCTCATCCCCGTCGCGGTTGCATTTTTTGCGGCGCATCATATGATGATCATAATCCTACACATCATCGCCAGGGAGTCCCATCATGGCCGAAGCCGCCGATCCCGTCGTCATCGTCTCCGCCGCCCGCACCCCGCTCGGCCGCTTCATGGGCGAGCTCTCGCCTCTTCCCGCGCACAAGCTCGGGTCACACGTGATCGGCGCGGCGCTGGAGCGCGCAAGACTCGCGCCCGAGAAAGTCGACGAGGTCTTCATGGGCTGCGTGCTGCCGGCCGGCCAGGGCCAGGCGCCCGCGCGGCAGGCGGCGCGCGCGGCCGGGCTGCCCGACGCCACCGGCGCGACCACGGTCAACAAGGTCTGCGGTTCCGGCATGAAGGCAACCATGCTGGCGCACGACATCATTCGCGCCGGCTCGGCCGACATCGTCGTCTCCGGCGGCATGGAGAGCATGAGCAACGCGCCCTATCTCCTCGCCAAGGCGCGCGGCGGCTACCGCGTCGGCCACGACCGCATCATCGACCACATGATGATGGATGGCCTTGAGGACGCCTACGAGACCGGCCGTTCCATGGGCGATTTCGGCGAGGCCACCGCGGAGACGTACCAGTTCACCCGCAAGGACCAGGACGCCTATGCGATGGAGACGCTGAGCCGCGCCCGCAAGGCGGTCGAGGGCGGCGCGTTCAAGGCTGAGATTGCGCCGATCACGCTCGCGGAAAGGGCCGGTCCCCGCATCGTCGCCAATGATGAGCATCCGCTGAAGGTCGATCCGGCCAAGATCCCAGGCCTGAAGCCGGCGTTCCGCGCCAACGGCACCATCACGCCGGCCGCCTCCTCCGCCAATGCTGACGGCGCCGCGGCGCTGGTGCTGGCGAAGCGCTCGCTCGCCGATCGGGGCGGCTTGCCCGTTCTCGCGGAGATCAAGGGCCACGCCACCCACAGCCAGGAGCCGCAATGGTTCACCACGGCGCCGATCCCGGCGATCCGCAAGCTGCTCGACAAGGTCGGTTGGGCTGCCTCCGACGTCGATCTGTTCGAGATCAACGAGGCCTTTGCCGTGGTGGCGATGGCGGCACAGCGCGATCTCGGCATTCCCCGAGATAAGCTGAACATCAATGGCGGCGCCTGCGCGCTCGGGCATCCCATCGGCGCCACCGGCGCGCGGCTGATCGTGACGCTGCTGCATGCGCTCGAGGCGAACAACCTCAAGCGCGGTATCGCCGCGCTCTGCATCGGCGGCGGCGAAGCCACGGCGATCGCGGTGGAGCGGCTGGCGCGCTGACGCGCGGGTGTCCGAAATAGAGGGAAGTCTGTCATTTCAGACTTCCCTTCCCCATGCCAGACTGGAACCATGACGCGAGTCCGACCCGGGCTCGCCAAACCACATTGAGGCCCAATGATCTCGAACTGGCTCGCGGCAGCATTGTCCCGCCGCAACATTCATTACGGCTGGGTGATGGTCGGCGTGACCTTCCTCGCCGCGCTGATCAGCGCCGGCACGGTCGGCGCGCCCGGGGTGTTCATCGTTCCGCTTCAAAAGGAGTTCGGCTGGAGCACGGCGCAGATCTCCTCCGCACTGTCGATCCGTTTCATCCTATTCGGACTGATGGCGCCATTCGCGGCCGCCCTGCTCAACCGCTACGGCCTGCGCAACGTCACGCTGGCGGCACAGCTAATCGTTGTCTCGGCGCTCGTGCTCTCGCTCGGCATGACCGAGGTCTGGCAGCTCGTCGCGCTGTGGGGCGTGGTGATCGGCATCGGCACCGGCATGACCGCGCTGGTGCTCGGCGCAACCATTGCCACGCGCTGGTTCGCGGCACGGCGCGGCCTCGTCGTCGGCATCATGACCGCGAGCGTCGCCACCGGCCAGCTCGTGTTCCTGCCGCTGCTCGCAAGCCTCACCGAACGCTATGGCTGGCGGCTCGCGCTCGGCTTCGTCTGCATCATGCTCGCCGTCTCCGCGCTGGCCGTCCTGCTCGCGATGCGCGACCGGCCGAGCGATGTCGGTCTGCGTCCGTTCGGCGATGAGGGCACCGAGCCCCTGCCCGCCCCGCCTGTGAGCCACGGCTCGATCACGGGCGTGGCGCTCGGCACGCTGCGCGACGCCTCGAAGTCGACTGCATTCTGGATCCTGTTTGCGACCTTCTTCGTGTGCGGCGCTTCCACCAACGGCCTCGTCCAGGTGCACCTGATCCCGATGTGCCTCGATTTCGGCATCCCGCAAGTGCAGGCCGCGAGCCTGCTTGCGGCCATGGGCATCTTCGACTTCTTCGGCACCATCATGTCGGGCTGGCTGTCGGACCGCTATGACAATCGCTATCTCCTGTTCTGGTATTACGGCCTGCGCGGGCTCTCGCTGATCTTCCTTCCCTTCAGCGACTTCTCGTTCTACGGCCTGTCAATCTTCGCGATGTTCTACGGTCTCGACTGGATCGCAACCGTACCGCCGACGGTGCGCCTCACCGCGCAAAAGTTCGGGCCCGAGCGCGCCAATCTGGTGTTCGGCTGGATCTTTGCGGGCCACCAGCTCGGCGCCGGGACCGCCGCCTTCGGCGCTGGTCTCTCGCGGACGGTCTATGAGAGCTACCTGCCCGCGTTCTTCATCGCCGGCGCGCTCTGCGTGTTCGCCTCGCTGATCGTGCTGGCGCTGTCGCGGCAGCCGAAACTACAGCCGGCGGCGGCCTCGGCCTAGTACCGGATCGTGTAGGTGACGCCGAACACCGCGGCGTCACCGATCCGCGAAACACCGCTGGGATCGTTCGGGTTCTGAATTCCGCCCGAGGGGCGGAACACATATTGGAAGTATGGCGCGATCAACCAGCCCGGCTTGACGTGCGCCTCGTAGATCATCTCGATCAGTGTCTCGTTGCTGCGCACCGGGCTGCGGATGCCGGTGAAGGCCTGCGTATCGACGTCGAGATTGCGCGCAGTGTTCGAGATCCGCATGTAGGCCATCGCCACGCCGAACCGGTCGAGCGGACGGCCCGGCGTGAAGCCGACGAAGCCGATGCCGCCGTCCATATAGAGATCGATCAGATTGCGGTCCGGCGGGCTGTAGGCGATGCGGCCGAACGCGGTGATGCCGGGGAGCGAGGCCGACGTGCTGGTCTCGGTGACCTCAGGCGGGCGATAGAGCACCTGCTCGATCACGGCGAAGATGCCGTAATTGCCTTTGAGCCTTGCAGGAATACCGCTGCCGCCGGGATCGGCGATCGACATCCCCTCCGCCGTCAAGCGCTGGCTGTCGAACGAGCCGTAATGCTTCCACGCACCCGGCGTGAAATTGCCGGCGAGCGGGCGGCCGCCGATATCGATGGCGTAGTTGAAGCGGACCTGCCCGATCACCCACGGCGGATCGTTGATGCGGAATGCCAGGCCATGATGATCGCGCAGCTGCGGATCGACATCGCCGGGCCCTGACGGATCGCCGTTGAACACCGCACCATAAGCGGTGATCTTGTCGGTCAGCGCGGCCTTGATGCGAATGCCGGGCACCGCGATCGGCGGCGCCGGGCCGCCGGCCGGAAGGTTGCTGGCCTTGATCGCCGGCCAGCCGAAGGTGCCGTTGACGAAGAGGTCGTCGGTCTGGCTGTCGAAGAACTCGACATCGGCGGCCTGCTGGCCGGCCCGGATGTTCAGGCGGTCATTGAAAAAGCTCTGCTCGAAATAGGCATTGTAGAGCCGCTGGTCCGGCAGCGCCTCGATCTCGCTGATGGTGGCGAGGTTCATCACGTAGTTGCGGGAAAGGCCCTGGCCGTAGATGATGAAGGCATTGGCGTAAAAGCGGCCACCGGTCCAGCCGACCAGCTTGTCGAGGTCGGCATCGACCGACAGATCGAGCCGGCCGAAATGGATGGCGCCGCGCTTCACGCCGCCGGCGGCATTGGCGATATTGTCTGCGATATAGGTGGCGCCAAAATTCAGGCCCTTGCCGGCAAGGCCGTCATGCCACGCGTTGAACCATTTGGGAAACAGCCATGCGGCCGCGCTCTCGTCCTTGGCGCCGGCGCGCGCGCTCGTCGCCGTGCAGGCCATCGCAATCGCGGCCGCTACGGATATTTGGGTCGCCCAACTCACCATCGACACACGCTACTTGAAGATACCGGTGCGCCTCATGAAGAGATAGGCCGCAGCAACCGAGGAGGCCATCAGCACCGCTGCCCAGAGGAATCCGCTCTCGACCTCGGTCAACGGCAGGCCCTTGGTGTTCATGCCGAAGATGCCGGTGATCAGCGTCGGCGGCAGCAACAGCGAGGTCACGATCGAGAGGGTGTGGAGATGGCGATTGCTCTCCTCCTCGTTCTTGAACCGCAGCTCCTCCTCGAGCAGGCGGCTGCGTTCGCGCAGCTCGACGATGTCGTGATCGAGGCCATCGAGCCGCTGCGCGAGCTTGCCGGCCTGGATCCGCAACGCCGGCGACAAATGATCGGTGTTCTTCTGATCGAGACGGTGAAACAGCGTGCGCAATCCCGTGAGCTGCCGATGCAGCCGCACGCAGGTGCGGCGGAGCCGGCCGAGGTTGCGGCGCATCTCGGGCCTGGCGTCATCGGCGAGGATGCGCTCCTCGATATCGTCGATCTCCTGGCCGAGCTTGTCGGCCATCCGGTCCAGCGTGTCGGCGACCTCGTCGACGATCTTTTCGAGCAGATGAGCGACGTTGTCGACGCGGTAGCCGCCTTCGAGCACCCGCCGCGTGGCGTCCGCCGAGCACAGTGCCTGGTGGCGGCCGGAGACCAGCAGCCGCTCGGTCATGGCAAAGCGGAGGAACGCGGTCTCCTCCGTCGCGCTGTCGATCTCGCGTACGAGGTCGGAGAATACGCCGTAGACACAGTGGTCGATGACGTGAAGCTGCTGGAAGGTGTCGCTCGACAGCAGCAGCTCGCGCGCCAGCGGCGGCAGCTGCGACGCTCCGATCCAAGGCCGTGCCCGCGCGTCAGTCAGGTTGAAATGCAGCCAGAGCCGGCCGTCATGGCTGAACTCGATCGGCTGGTCGATCGGCAGCGCCTCGGCACTGCCGTCGCTGTGCAGGCGAAAGGCCCAGACCAGGCCGGGAATGGCGGGATCAGTGCTCGATAAGGCGCTGACAAGCTTTGCCGGCTCAGCCATGGCCAACCCCAACCGCCAACAACTGCCCCATTCCGGACGATGGCTGACGGCATCTTCCGGACCCAGGCGGTACTCAATTACGCCAGTGTTACAGTTTGATGATGCCGCCCTATTCCGCCGCCAGCCCGGTCGCGGCCGCCTCGGCTTGCCTGATGTAGTCGTGCACGACGCGGCCGAACGGCAGCGTCAGATCGGCGATGTAGTGATGCGCGCCGAGGCAGCGGCGCACCGGGAAATCCGCGACCGGCGCGTTGACATGCGGCACCAGATGCAGCCGTCCCGGCCCCATCCAGGAGCCCTTCGGCACGATGTCGACGAGGTTGATCGCGACCAGCTGGCAGACCTCGAGACGGCCGTCGACGCCCGGGATCATCTTCAGATTGATCTGCGTCTTCGACAGCGTGGCGCGGGTGAGATCGCCGTTGCCGGCCATGCTCTCGTGCTTGTAGCCCATGGTGCCCATGGCGACGAGCTGGCCGGCATATTCCAGCGTGCCCGTCAGCGTGTCCTTGACGATCTCGAGCTTGGGATGTGCGTACTTCTTGGGAAAGCCCCAGATCTCGCGGCCGGCGGCGATCGGCGGATCGTCGTCGAGATACATCTGCGAGACGAAATTGACCTCCTCGCCATTGAGGCGCGCGGGGATGACGAGGCCGGATTCGGTGTAGCTGCCGAAGCCGGAGGAGTCAGGCATCCTGATCCATTCGTAATGCACGATCGGCTGGTCGATCGGCTGCAGCGGCTCGGGCAGGCCGGCGCGGATCAGCTCCGGATCGGTCTCGTAGGTGATGACGAGGAATTCGCGGTTGACGAACCGATACGGCCCGGCCGGATAGCTCGGCCCCGCCGCCGGCATGGACGGAAGTCTCAGCACGTCTTCGCTACGCATCGCAGGTCTCCTGTGATCCTGATCGGCGGCAATTGCTAGCGATCCTCATTGACTGCGATGTGAAGCTTTTCCGTCAGCCGCACGACCCCTGCCGTTGCAGCGTGGTCGGTCTGCGTTGCCGGCGCTGCATCGGTGCCGCCTTGTCATCACGCCGTCACCACGGGACGCAATCGTCTGGCGCAAGCAGGAGGCATCGCCATGGACGCCCGCACGTCGCAACCGACATATCAGACACATCAGGCGCCCTCGCGGGGCTGGCGGCCCGAGCGCTGCGATCGCGTCGCGCTGGTGCTGCAGGGCGGCGGCGCGCTCGGCGCCTACCAGGCCGGCGTCTATCAGGCGCTGCACGAGGCCGGCATCGAGCCCGACTGGGTCTGCGGCGTCTCGATCGGCGCGATCAACTCCGCCATCATCGCCGGCAACAAGCCGGAGAAGCGGCTCGAGGCGCTGCGCATCTTCTGGGAGCGCATCACCAACCGCAAGATCTGGCACTACACCCCTGACGGCGACGTCTTCCGCCAGTGGCGCAACCTCACCAGCGCCTGGATGACCTGGGCGATGGGCCAGCCCGGCTTCTTTACCCCGCACCAGGTCAATCCCTGGTTCAGCCCGGTCGGCGCGCGCACCGCGACCAGCTATTACGACACGATGCCGCTGAAGGAGAGCCTGCTCGAGCTGGTCGACTTCGATCTCATCAACGAGAAAAGGGTCCGCTTCGC
This sequence comes from Bradyrhizobium sp. Rc3b, assembly GCF_900114915.1. Classification (GTDB taxonomy): domain Bacteria; phylum Pseudomonadota; class Alphaproteobacteria; order Rhizobiales; family Xanthobacteraceae; genus Bradyrhizobium. The sequence goes on along the minus strand of NZ_FOUS01000002.1, from coordinate 466,848 downwards.
GGTCGGTGCAGTCAACGTGCTCTCGGGCAATTTCATCTATTTCGACAATTCCCATGACGAGATCGAGCCGGAGCACATCATGGCCTCCGGCGCCCTGCCCCCGGCGCTGCCGATGGTGCGGATCGGCACCGATCATTTCTGGGACGGCGGCATCGTCTCCAACACACCGCTGCAGCATCTGCTCGACCAGGAGGATGCGCTCAACTCGCTGGTGTTCCAGGTCGACCTGTTCAGCGCGCGCGGCGTGCTGCCGCGCTCGATCCAGGACGTGATGGCCCGCCACAAGGACATCATGTATTCCTCGCGCACGCGCCACAACACGGACGTCTATCGCCGCACCCACAATCTCAAGGTCCTGCTCCACAAGGCGCTGGCGAAGCTGCCGGACGAGCAGCTGTCCGACGAGGAGCGCAAGCTGAAGGCGAGCCTGTGCCACATGCCGGAGATCGCGATCCTGCATCTGATCTACCAGCAGAAGGCCTATGAGGGCGACGCCAAGGACCACGAATTCTCGGGCACCTCGATGCGCGAGCACTGGACCAGCGGCTATGAGGACACCAAGCGCACCCTGAAGCGCCGCGACTGGATCAAGATGCCGGAGGAAGGCATGGGCCTCGTGGTGCACGACGTGCACCGGGAGACGGAGAGCGCGTAGGAGCCCTCGTGTCCCGGACGCGCTGCAATGCGTAGCATTGCTGCGCAGAGCCGGGACCCAGACACTGCGCGATCCGTCGCAACATAGGCCCCGGCTCTGCAGCCGCATCGTCGTTCTGGACGATGCTTTGCATCGCCAGGGGGACGCCGCGCTACGTCCGGGGCACGAGACTGCCCATAAAACATGATCCATTCAGAAGACACACTGTCGCAATCTCGCGGCTCATTTCGCCTGAGCTTTGCTCTCTTCGTTGCCCTTCTTGTTCAGAAAGGGCGCAGGGAAGGCCGGGCGCCGGCTGGCACCCGCGGTCCCGTGTGCGAACAAGACGCGCACGGGGTGGACTACAGGTGTAGCCGTGCGACCGGCCTTCCCTGCGCGAATGGCTTTACGGCTTATGTCGCGCTCTCCCCGGGGAGCGATGCACTATTGCCCCCGTCGCCTTGCGGATGACTGATGTACGAACCCGGTTGGGCCGCAACATCACCGCAACACTTGACGCACAGACCCCGGGCGTCAGGACCACACGATTTTGCCGTCCGCGCACATCCCCGTTCCTGTCCCCGATGGCTTGCGTGCGCTCACCATCGAGGCCGAACCGAGGACGCCGTCAGCGCCGTGTCGTATCGCGCGTGCTGCTGCTCACGGGATTCCCGCCCTGCAGCCAGCCCAGCGCGCCGACGCCGTCGCGGCCACCGCCTCCCGGCCCGCGTCTCGTGACGATCGCGAAACGCCCCTTGCGACGGGCGGGATGGGCCATTGATACGACATATCCGAAATTCGGTAAATAGGAATGTTTTTGCGTCGAGGGATTGACAGGGGTGTTTTGCCCGACGGGCGGCGAGCGCGCGCCTGGTCAAGCGTTCGAGCCGCGACATGGAGTACTCGTCAGGTCAATTGCCCGTCAATTTCCACTGCGCAGCTTCGTCAACGGTGCTGACGGTAATTCTCCGGAATTGCTGTTGCGTCTTCCCCGGTCTGGGATGGACCATTCAATGCATCCACTTCGAGACAGACGACTGCCCCTGTATCTGTATCGTACATTGAGTCTGGAGATGATCATGCGCAACATTGCATCGGCGATTGCAATCGTGATCTCGTTGAGCGCGCCGGCTTTGGCTCAGAAGGCCGAGATCGAAGCAAACAACGCGAAATGGATAGAGATGTTCAACAAGGGAGATTTTTCCGGGATTGCGTCCCTCTACAGTGCCGATGCGACCGCGCTCCCGCCCGGCTCCGCGATGGTGCAGGGCCGACCAGCCATCGAGGTCATGTGGAAAAGCATGGCTGAACAAGTGAGCGATCCGAAGCTCACAACGGTGGATGTCAAGTCACTCGGTTCTTCCGCGGCCCGTGAGATCGGCACGTTCGTCCTGAAGACCAAGGGATCGACACCGCAGGACGTGACCGGAAAGTATGTCGTCGTCTGGGAGAAGGTCGGAAACGACTGGAAGCTCGCCACCGACATCTGGAACGACGGCAAGTAGCCGTCTTACCTCCAAGCCAGCGCTTGCGCAGAAGCAGGAGTGATCAAACCGACGCGCGTGTTCATTCGCCGTTGTCATTCGATACGCAGGCGCTATCGTGCGCATGCGGCGCAGCCGCGACATTCATCCGATAATTCTAGTCATGGGAGAATCGCATGAAATTCATAACCACCTGGAGCGTACCTCAAGGCACCTTCAATGCAGCCGTCGCCCGCTTTCTCGAGACCGGTGGCGCACCACCCGAGGGCGTCAAGATGCTGGGTCGCTGGCATGGCATGAATGGACAGGGATTTGCGATCTCTGAATCGAGTGATCCAAAAGCCATGTATCGTTGGCTCGCGCAATGGTCTGACCTGCTCCCGTTGACCGTCACGCCCTGCCTCGAGGACGGGGACGCGGGCGAGGTGATGGCGTCGCTCCCCAAGCGTTGATCATCAATACTCACGTCGCTGCCGCCGCTGAAACCGGCGGTGGTGACGTGTTCAACCGTGGTGAAGTCGCCGCTAAAGCGCATGCGATTAGGATGATTCGTCATCGCGCTTTGAGTTGTTGTTTGAGCATGATCTTTTCGGAAGACCGCTGCGCACTTTTCCGACTCATGCTTTAGCGCTCAGACAGGGGCCGAATCTCCCATCGCTCGAGCGGTCGATTGGCGCGCGGCCGTTCGTGCTGGCCCAGCCAGATCATGAGGAGAACCGGCGCGCCAGCGAGACCGCTGATGCCATCATTGGGCACTTGCGCCATCTTCGTCCTCAATCCTGCAGAATGGTCTCCGACAACAGGGCGGCTGCCTTTTGAAGCGGCGCGATGAACCGGTCCAGTTCGACGAAGCTCACGCGCGCCACCGGCACCGAGACGCCCAGGCAAGCGATCAATTCTCGATCGGGTGACAGAATGGGGACGGCGCACCCCACAACGCCCTTGACGTATTCTTCGTTTGTCTTGGCCCAGCCCTTCTGCCGCGTGTCCTCGAGGGTCTTCATCAGTCCGTGGACATCGACGATCGTCGTGTCCGTGTATCTGGTCAGAGGGAGTGCGCGGCACAAATTCGCCCTCGTCCGCTCAGGCAGTCTGCTCATGTAGATCTTTCCGGTCGACGTGCAGTGTAGCGGCGCCGCTTCTCCCGGATTGAACTGAAGGCCTTGCGGCTCCGAAACGCGAACGCTGTCGACATAGGCAACGACATTGTCGCGGACGACGCCAATCTCGCACTGTTCGCCGATCTCTCCCGCAACCGCCCGAAGCACCGCGTGCCGTCGCGCGGTGCGGAAGGCCGCTCCGATGACGGTCGCGGACAGTGTGACGAGCTGGTTTCCGACAACGTAACGCTTGGTCCCCAACGCCTTCTGAAGCAGTCCGCGGTCCTCGAGATTTCCGATCAACCTGTGCGCCGTCGGCAGCGGCAGCGAGAGAGCCTTTGCGATCTCGGCCGCCGAGACGGCTTTGCGCTGGTCGGCGACGTGCCGAACGATCGCGAAAGCACGATCCAATGGCCCGTCCTTCTGAATGCGCTTCGTCATTGCCCCCGGCCAAATTAGCTAGCGAAATCAAGATTTCGCATGATATTATCATTTTTCGGAATGAAAGATATTGAAAATCGAAAAATAAGTTTGTCGAAACTCCTAAAGCTCATATTCTCGGCGCGGCCGGTGACTGACCAGAAATTGTGCAACGCAGTCTCGCCGTTCCCAGAATCTCGCTCCGCCGCTTGGCCGAGAGCCAAGTCGCTGGCGGGGCGCCAACAGGAGATGTGCATGTCTCGTCACTACGACGTGGACGCCGTGAGGAAGGAATTCCCCGCTGTCGAGCGGATGGTCTATTTGGACTCCGGGTTTCAAACCCCGCTTGCACGCCCGGTGAAGGCCGCGATCGAGCTCTTCCTTCGCGAGGGCTTCGAGACGGCCGGACCGAAGAGCGTCTGGCTCGACCGGGTGGAGCAGACCCGCGCCAAGGTCGCTCGCTTCCTCGGCGTGACGGCGGATGAAATCGCCTTCACGAAAAACACGTCGGAAAGCATGAATGTCGCGGCAAACGCACTGCCGCTCCGGGCCGGTGACAATGTCCTGATGATCCACGGCGATCATCCGAACAACGCCTACGCATTCCTCCACCTGCAACGGAAGGGCGTCGAGGTCCGCTTCATCCCGATGACTGACGTCGTCGATGCCGACAGCTTTGCGCCCTTCATCGACGAGAACACGCGTGCGATCTCGATGTCGCACGTGACCTTCCACGCCGGTCACCGCTTTGACATCGAGAGCGTCGGCGCGATGTGCAGCAGGAAGAAGCTCTACTTCGTGGTGGACGTGATGCAGGCAATCGGCGTGGTGCCGGTCAACGCGAGGGCGATTGGCGCAACCTTCATCGGCTCCGGCAGCCACAAGGGATTGCTGGTTCCGCAAGGACTCGGGCTTCTCTATTGGGACAAGACGCTCAAAGAGCTGGAGCCGGCCTATCTGGCGGCCGCGAGCCTCGCCGAGGTCCCTGATGATCTCATCGCGCGTGCCGACAGAATGGCGCCCTCGCCCGCCGCCAGGCGCTTTGAGCTCGGCAACTTCAATCTGCCCGCGGTCCATGCGCTGAGTGCTTCGCTCGACATGATCGAGCAGATCGGGATCCAGAACATCCAGAACCACTGCTTCGACCTCGGCGATCACCTGATCACGCGCCTGGACGAGCTGGGCGTCGGCCTCGTTGGCCCGCGCGAGCGCAAGCATCGCGCTCCGCACATCTACGTCATCGCCCTGCCGGCATCGGACTGGCTTGGCCATTTCGAGGAGAACGGTGTGCGCGTGTCGCCCGAACGGGATGGCATTCGCGTCTCACTCGGCATGTTCAACACCGCCACCGACATCGATCGCCTGATCGACGTCATCCGCCGGCGAGGGCTCGGACGCCCTTCCGCCGCAGCTTGACCTCGAGAACCGATGGGAAGGGAAAAACCATGAAGACGCTTGTTCAGATGCTCGGACGCCTCTCAGGACTCCTGGCCGTCCTCCTGGCCGTCAGCCCAAGTCCCTCCGCGGCAGCCGACAGCCCGACGCTCGATAAGATCAAATCCAGCGGCGCAATCACGATCGGCCACCGCGAGGCTTCCATACCGTTCTCGTACCTCGGGCCCGATCAGAAGCCCATCGGCTTCTCGCTCGATCTCTGCGCGGCGATCGTCGATCGCATCAAGGAGGAGCTGAAGTTGCCCAACCTCAAAGTCAACTACACGCCAGTGAACTCCTCGAACCGGATTCCGCTGATCCAGAGCGGGACCGTCGACATCGAGTGCGGCGGCACCGCGAACGACAAGAAGCGGCAGGAACAAGTCTCGTTTTCGGTCGCGACGTTCGTCAGCCAACCGCGATGGCTCGTCAAGGCCACCAGCGGCGTGAAGACCGCCGGCGACCTGAAAGGCAAGACGATTGTCGTCACCCAAGGCTCCAACGCAGTCGGTTTCGCGCAGAGCGTCAACGCTAGGGAGCAACTCGGCCTCAACATCGTCCAGGCCAAGGACCATGCGGAATCCTTCCTGATGTTGAACACCGGCCGTGCGGCCGCCTTCATGGAGGACGATATCCTCCTCGCCGGGCTCAAGGCCGCCGCGCCAAATCCGGACGCGCTCCTGTTCCTTCCCGAGGGCTACGCAAAGATCTACTATGGATTGATGTTCACGAAGGGTGATGCCGGCTTCAAGGGCCTCGTCGACGACGTCCTCTCCAAGCAAATGGCATCCGGCCAGTTCGAGAAGACCTACGCGAAATGGTTCACCAAGCCGATTCCGCCCAAGGGTGAGAACCTCGCATTCCCCCTCACGGACGAGTTGATGGCGCGGATCGCGCATCCCAGCGATGCTGTCGACTGATTGACGGAGCTGACCGTCCCGCACGGAAATCCTCGTTCGCACCTGCAACCTGAGGGCTCGCGATGTTCGGAGTGCTTTTTGAACAGACGGCGGACGGCCAGCGCTATATCGACTGGCTTCTGTCGGGTCTCGGTTGGACGTTGGCCCTGGCCTTCTTCGGTTGGTGGATCGCCTTCGGCATCGGTGTGGTCGTCGGCGTAGGCCGCACGGTGCAGAATCGCTTCTTCTCCGTCCCGGCCCGGCTCTATGTCGAGATATTCCGGAACATCCCTGTCCTGGTGCAGATGTTCCTCTGGTACTTCGTCTTCCCGGAGGTCGTGCCCAGCGCGCTGGGCGATGCCATCAAGCAGATCCCGCCACCCTGGGCGTCGTTTTTCCCGGCGCTCCTCTGCCTGGGACTCTACACGGCGTCCCGAATAGCCGAGCAGGTCCGGGCGGGCATCGAAGCGCTCCCAAGGGGACAGATCGAAGCGGCCAACGCTCTCGGCCTCAATGGCTATCTCACTTATCGATACGTCATCGTGCCGCAGGCCTTGCGCCTCATCGTGCCGAGCCTCACCAGCGAGGTGATGGGCATCTACAAGAACACCTCCGTCGCCCTCACGATCGGCTTGATGGAGCTGACCGCCCAGGCGCGCCAGATCAGCGAGGCCACGTTCCAGACATTTACGGCATTTGGCGCAGCGACGATCATCTACCTTTGTCTGGCGCTGGTCGCCTATCAGGCCATGACCCTCATCGACAAAGCCGTCCGCATTCCGGGCAGCGCTCCCGTCAAGCCCGGGACTGACGAGGATCTGGCCACTGAGATGCGGCAAGGCGGCGCCGTGCCCAACGCCATGGAGGTCGTGAAATGAACACCCTCGATTTCTCGATCGTAACGCAATCGTGGCCCTATCTCTGGTCGGGCCTGCTCTTCTCGCTTGCGCTCACGGCCGCCGCATTCGTCATCGGCATGGTTCTCGGAACCTGCCTGGCGCTCGTTCAGCATTTCGAGATTCCGGTGTTCGCCCAGATCATCCGCGGCTACGTTGCGGTCATCCGATCGATTCCGCTGATCCTCGTCCTGTTCTGGTTCTTCTTCCTGGTGCCGATCGTGCTTGGGCATCTCAGCGGCAACGGCCGCCCGATTCCGATCGGCGCCACCTATACGGCCTTCATCACCTTCGGCCTGTTCGAGGCCGCCTACTACTCCGAGATCATCCGTGTCGGGCTGCGAGCGGTGAACAAGGGCCAGTTCGAGGCCTGCCAAGCGCTCGCGCTGTCCACCTACGACACCTACCGCCACATCGTCCTCCCGCAGGTCCTGCGCGTGGCCAGTCCGATCATCCTCAGCCAGACGATCATCCTCTTTCAGGACACCTCGCTCGTTTACGTCCTTTCCCTGACGGATCTTCTGGGTGCCGCTTCCAAGCTTGCACAGCTCAACGGCCGCCTCGTCGAAATGTACCTCGTCGTCGCAGTGGCCTATCTCGCCATCAGCTCGGCAGCTTCCCAGTGTGTCGCTGTCCTTCGCAAACGATACGCGCTCGCCACATCGCGATAACGCCTCTAGTCCGGGAGACGAACATGCATCGAGAGACCTCCAGCAATGCCGCACAGTCCGGTGCGATCGTCGTCGTCGAGAGCTTGGTGAAGCGGTTCGGCGCATTCACCGCGCTGAACGACGTCAATCTCAGCGTCGGCAAAGGCGAGAAGATCGTGCTGTGCGGACCTTCGGGCTCCGGCAAGTCGACGCTGATCCGCTGCATCAACCATATCGAGAAGCACGACGGAGGCCGGATCATCGTGGACGGCACCGAACTGAGCAACCGCCTCGCCGACATCAACAGCGTGCGCTGCGAAACCGGGATGGTGTTTCAGAGTTTCAACCTGTTTCCGCACCTCACGGTCGCCGAGAACTGCATGCTGGCCCCGATGAAGGTTCGCGGCATTTCGCAGGCAGATGCCCGCGATCGCGCACTGGGCTTGCTGCGGAAGGTTCGCATTCAGGATCAGGCGGACAAATATCCTGCACAATTGTCAGGCGGTCAGCAGCAACGCGTTGCCATCGCCCGAGCGCTGTGCATGCAGCCCAAGATCATGCTGTTCGACGAACCGACATCCGCGCTCGATCCCGAGATGGTCAAGGAAGTGCTGGACACCATGGTCGAGTTGGCGCGGGACGGAATGACGATGGTCTGCGTGACACACGAGATGGGCTTCGCCCGCGAGGTTGCCGACCGTGTGGTCTTCATGGATCGCGGAAGCATCGTCGAGGAGGCAGATCCGGAAACATTCTTTCGGGCTCCCCGCACGGAGCGAGCGAAGGGCTTTCTGAACCAGATCATCCACTAAAGGCGCGATGAGATCAGGATGAATCGTCATCGCGCTTTGATTTGGTGTTTGGCTACTTCACATCCTTGTTCAATTCGATCGCGACTTCCGCCATCCAAGAGCCCGGTGCCTCCATCAGGAAGGACTGATGGTTGCTCCTGGTCTGGATCGTCACCAGCGCGGCCACCGTATTTCCCTCTATTCGCGCCTCGATGAGGCCGTCCTTGTTGGTGCCGTAGACCTTGCCGCCCTGCCGGTACTCGCTCTCGAACCAGTTGCCGGAAAGCTCCGTCCCGCTCTGCTCGATGTTCGCGGACAGGACCATCTTGTACGCATCGCTCGCGCAGCGCAGGTCGAGTGTCAACGACCGCCCCGGCCTGGTCACGTTGTACGCCACCTTGCAGCGAACCTTCTCTCGCGGACCGTCCGACGGCTTCATCGTGCCGATGCCCGACCAGGCACCGGCCAGGCTGTCGAACACCGGCTCTGCGCACAATGGGCTGACGCCGCCAAGCACGAGGCAGGCCGCGCCGATGCCCATGCGCGCCGCCGAAAACTTCAATCGCATTCCATCAATCCCGATCTGAAAAGTCCGAGCGCGTTCTACGCCCGAACAGTCGCGGGAAGTTGTCGAAGATGTATAGAAACGTTGCAGAGATTGTCCGAACGTTGCCGCAATCGGCATTTTGGTACTTGGCGACCTGAGCGCGCGCCTCGCCCTTCGAGACGACCGCTTTCAGCGGTCTCCTCAGGATGAGGCTAAGCGGCATCGGAGCTCGTTAAGAGTGCTGCCGCACACTCCGTCCTCATCCTGAGGGCCCGCCAACGGCGGGCGTCTCGAAGGATGGCCACAGAGAAGTCGCCAAATGCGCTTGCCCTGCCTGCAAGCGGGAGAGAGTCGCGGCAGATCGGAGCGAAACCCGCCTCACCCCGGACCGGGCATGTTGCCCGCGAACTGGGGATAGCACTCCCGCAGCTCCTCGCGAATTCGGCCCCGGATCAAGGACAACGTCGCCTCGTCCGGCAAGGGCGTCGTGACCTCGCATTGCTCGTTGTCATACGAGAAGCCGGTTGTGCCTCGAATGTCGCGCCAACCATATCCCGGATGGGTGCTCTCGAGGCGAAAACGTCCCGCCTCCCGGTCAAAGGAAAACAGCGCCGCATTGGTCAGCAGCGCATGAGGACCGCCTCGCCGATAGACCGTCTCGTCGGTAACTCCAGGCGCAGAGACGAAGTCCACGCGCTCCACCAGGGATCGCAAGCTGTGCTCCTCACGGAACAGAATGACCCGCGGCACCAGGAAATACAGATAGGCGGAGCCGAATGAGCCGGGCCATCTGACCGGATTGTTCGGATAGTCGCCGGTGCCAACAAGGTTGACGTTGCCCCGGCCGTCGATCTGGCCGCCGCCGAGAAAGAAGGCGTCGAGACGTCCCTGCGCGGCGCAATCGAACAGCTCCTCGGCACCGCCGGTGAAGGAATTGTGCTTGACCGACCCCAGGATCGAGACCTGCACGTGCTCCAATCCGTCACGCTGGTTGAGCGCACGCAAAAGCATCGCTCCCGCCGCCGGCATCGGCGAGGATTGACCGACCGCAACATGCCGCACGCCCTTCAGCAGCCGCGAGATCGTGTAGATCATCAACTCACGGCTGGTGCACGCCTCGCTCATGCCGCGCTCCCCAGGCCCCGAACGTAGGCCTGGAAGCCTTCCGGCGAGCGCGCCGCGCGCGCGTATTTCTCGATTTCCTGCCCGTCCCTGGGATATTCGGCGTAGAGCCCGGTCGGCCACCCACCCTTCTCGAGCTGCGCCACCGCGCTCACGTAGATTGCGGGCAGCACGCCCGCTGCCATTTTCTCGTCGTCGAGCAGCGACACTTCGGAGATGCGCTCGACGGTCACAAAAGCCTTCTTCGACGCATGGGCCAGCAGCATCGTTTCGCGCCGGCGCCCGAGCCTGACGTTGCCGAACCGGTCCGCTTCAGGTGCATGAAACAAGGCGATGTCGGGCTGGATCGCCGAGACCACGACGATCTTCTCAGCGTCATCGAACGGATTGGACGTCACCTTCCAGTCGTCGCGCTTCTCCAGGACGTCGCTGCCGATGATGCCGCGGATCGGCATGAACGGCACCCCCTTCTCCGCGGCCGTTAACCCTGCGAACACCGCCGGACAAGTGGCATCACGGAGGCGGATGGATCCGTCGCGCACAGCCCGGCTGAAACAAGGCGCGCCGCCCGCTTCGCCGAGACTGACGGCGCTCGTCTCCAGCGTCGCCACGGCGCCGGCGCCGATCAGCATATCGACCTGCATGCCGCCAATCGGCGCGCAGACCACATGAAGATCGCGAATGCCGCGATCGATCAGCATCCGGACCAGTCCGGGGGCCGCGGCGTAGTCGTCCGGCGCCAGGCCGAGCTTGCACCCGGAGGGTATCATCTCCGCCATCTCTCGCGGCGTTACGAAGTCTGTCATGTCTTCACCTCTCCCTCGGGTCCCCATCAACACGCCGTGTCGCGTACGATAGCGCCCTAGTCCTTTGCCGCAAGGTCCCTTGACACGACGTAGCCATCGCGCGTCTGCGGCAGCTTCCAGCCCAGGACCTTGCTGGCAACCAAGGTGCGCAGCACCTGGGCCGTGCCGCCGCCGATCGTGAACATGCGGACATCGCGCGCCATCCGTTCGAGCGGAAAGTCGCGCGAATAGCCGCGGGCGCCGAACACCTGCAGCGCGTCGTTGACGATCTTGATGGCGGCTTCCGAGGCGAAGATCTTCGCCTGAGCGGCAAGCATGGGATCGGGGAATGCGCTGCCGCCCGGCCCCCGTGAAGCCGCCGCCGCGTGCAGCATCAGGCGCGATGCGGTCAGCTGCGTCTGCATATCGGCGAGCATCCAGTGCAGACCTTGAAACTCGCCGATCGGCCGGCCGAACTGCTCGCGCGTCTTGGCCCATGCGATGGCGTGCTCCAGTGCGCCGGCCGCAATCCCCATGGCGACCGTGCCGGCGCCGACACGCTGGCTGTTGTAGGCATTGATGAGGTCGGCGAAGCCGCGCCTGAAGCCCGACGGCGGCAGCAGCACCATGTCCGGCGTGATCTCGAGGTCCTCGAACACGAGCTCGCCCTCGGGCATGCCGCACAGCCCCATCGTCGTCTCGCGCTTGCTGACGCGGAGCCCTTCCGCCTCGCCGCGCACCGCCAGGAAGCCGCCGACGCCCAGCTCCTCTCCGCTCTCGTCGAACACGCGCGCAAAGATCAAATGGAGACGAGACACCCCGGCGCCGGTGATCCAATGCTTCCTGCCGTTGAGCACATAGCGGTTGCCGCGCTTGTCGGCTCGCGTCGTCATTCCGCTCGCGTCGCTCCCCGCATCCGGCTCCGTGATGCAGATGGCCGGCTTGTCGCCATCCAGGACGAGATCGGCCGCGCGCTTTTTCTGCGCGTCGGTCCCGTAGGCCATCACGGTCGAGATGGCGCCCATGTTGGCCTCGACCACGATGCGCGCAGACACGGTGCAGGACCGGGCGATCTCCTCGATGACCAGCACCGTGTCGAGGAAGCTCCGACCCTGGCCGCCATATTCGACCGGAATGGTCATTCCCATGAAGCGCTCGACCTTCAGCGCCTCGACGACGTCCCATGGATATTCACGCGACCGGTCGATGTCGGCGGCACGTTTGCGGATCGTCTCGTTGGAGAGCGCAGCAGCCCTCTCCTTCAGCGCCAGCTGCTGGGTTGAGAGCTCCATGTCCGTTCTCCATGTCCGCGGACGAGCGTGCTTGCCGAACAGGTCAGTCAGCCCGATCAGCCGCGTCCCATGTTATAGAATTCCGGGTTCGGACGCATGCTGGTGACGTTGGCAAGCCGGTTGGAGAGACCGAAGAAGGCCGAGATCGCGGCAATGTCCCAGATGTCGTCTTCCGTGAACCCGTGCGATTTCAGCGTGGCGAAATCGGATTCGGAAACCTTGTAGGCCTCGGTCGAAACGCGCACGGCGAAGTCGAGCATCGCCTTCTGCCGGTCGGTGATATCCGCCTTGCGGTAATTGACCGCGACCTGATCGGCAATCAGCGGATCCTTGGCGCGGATGCGCAGGATCGCGCCATGCGCGATAACGCAATACTGGCATTGATTTAGGTTGCTGGTCGCAACCACGATCATTTCCCGCTCGGCCTTGCTGAGGTTGCCGGGCTTGTCCATCAGCGCGTCGTGATAGGCAAAGAACGCGCGAAACTCGTCCGGCCGGTGCGCCAGCACGAGAAAGACGTTCGGAATGAAGCCGGACTTCTCCTGGACCGCCACGATGCGGGCGCGGATGTCGTCTGGCATGTCGGCCAGATCAGGGACAGGGAAGCGGCTGACTGCAAGTGCCTGGGTCATGGCGTTATCCTCGGTACTCGTCGATGGAAGTTGGTACGATCACGCGTTCCTTGGCCTGGATCATCGCGATAAATCCTCGCGCGAAGACGTCGAGTGCGTCGGGGCGTCTTTCCAGCTTCGCCCGCAGCACCGCGCCCTCCCAGCCGATCCAGAAGAAATGCGCGAGGCTGTCGCAATCGGCGTCTTTCGGAATGTGGCCCGCCTGCTGCGCCGCGTGGAGGCAGCGGGCGGTCCGGGCTTCCCAATCCCTGAGAACGGCAGCGAGGCGCTTTCGAAACGGCTCCGGCAGCGCCCCCATCTCCTGCCCGAGATTGCCGACGAGACAGCCGCGTCGATAGCCGTAGCGCGCCATGCCCGACCGCGCGTCCGCGATGAAATCGCGCAGGCGGTCCAGCGGAGCCCGCGCTGCATCGTCGAACCATCGATCCAGCTTGCGGGCGAAATAGGCGGCGTAAGCATCGATCAGTTCGAGGCCGAAAGCCTCCTTGCTGCCGAAGTAGTGATAGAACGAACCCTTCGGCACGTCGGCGGAGTCCAGGATCTCCTCGACGCCGACGGCGCTGAATCCCTTTTCGGTCAGAATCGCAACGCCCGTGCGCAACAGACGCGCGCGCGGCGCATTCGGTTGCGACTGGTCCTTGGGAGGACGGCCCCGTCGGCGCGGCTCTGATACCGAGGCTGCTCTGTTCATGAAGGTTTATTAGACCGATCGTCTTGTCAAATCAACCCTCTTCCTCCCAAGGCTCAGATCTCTCGCGGAGCGCCTTCGTCACCGGCTGCAGTTCGAGACATCTTGCCGTTAGACTCCCTGCGCCAAACGTGGACAATACCCAGGCACGTCACGTGCGCAGTGCACACCAAGATGCGCCAGGGGAAACGAAAATGCCGGCTGCCTTCCCGTCGTCCGAACCCGCTATTCCAACCACTCCCTTGACTGTCGAGATGCGCGATGCGTTGCGCGCGATCGTGGGTGACAAGGGCCTCATCGAGGATGAGCACGGCAAGCAACCGTTCGTGACGGATTGGCGGGGATTGCTGGTTGGCGGTGCCGGCGCCGTCGTCCGTCCTGGCAGCACCGCGGAAGTTTCGAAAGTGGTCCGGCTTTGCCATGAGCACGGCGTCGCCATCGTGCCGCAGGGCGGCAACACCGGCCTGATGGGTGGGGCGACGCCCTGGCCTGCACACACCGGCATCGTGTTGTCGCTCGGCCGCATGAACCGCGTGCTGAACGTCGATCCCGTCGGCTACGCGATGACGGTCGAGGCCGGCTGCGTGCTGCAGACGCTTCAGGAGACGGCAAGCCGGCACGACAGGTTCCTGCCGCTCAGCCTCGGCGCCCAGGGCTCGTGCATGATCGGCGGCAATCTGTCGACCAACGCTGGCGGCGTGCAGGTGCTGCGCTACGGCAATGCCCGCAATCTCGTGCTGGGGCTCGAAGTCGTCCTGGCAAACGGCGAGGTCTGGGACGGATTGCGCGCGCTCAAGAAGGACAACACCGGTTATGACCTCAAGCACCTCTTCATGGGCGCTGAAGGCACGCTGGGCATCATCACCAAGGCCGTGCTCAAGCTGTGGCCGGCGCCGAAGGACGTCTCTACATCATGGCTCGCGATCCGCGATCCACGCGCGGCCCTGGAGATCCTGTCGGAAGCGCACGCGGCATCCGGAGACAATGTCGGCTCTTGCGAGCTGATGAGCCGCAGCGCGATCGACATGGTGCTGCGCCATATTCCCGGCACCCAGGATCCTCTCAAGGCCGACACGCCGTGGTACCTGCTGCTGGAATGGTCGTCCTCGCGGGCGCGCCAGGACGGCACTGAGGGCATGTCCGAGAAAATGGAGCAGTTTCTCGCCGATCAACTCGAGGCCGGCCGCGTGCTCGATGCGGTGATCGCTCACACGGTCAGTCAATCGCGCAACATGTGGCGCATCCGCGAAAGTGTCGCCGAGGCCTCCCGGGCCGAAGGTCCGGGGCTCAGCTTCGATGTGTCGGTGGCGATCTCAGGGATTCCGGAGTTCATCGCCAAGGGCACCACGGCGGTGCTCGACATTCTCCCGACCATCCGGCCCTATCCTTTGGGGCACATCGGCGATGGCAATCTGCATTTTTCGTTCATGGGGCCGACCGGCATGGATCAGCAGACGCTGACCCAATACAAGGGCGCCATCACTCGGGCCGTGAACGATCTCGTCACCTCGATGGGCGGCTCGATCTCGGCGGAACATGGCATCGGCATCGACAAGCTCGACGAGCTCAGCCATTACCGCTCGAAGACCGAGCTCGACATCATGCGGACCATCAAGCGCGCGCTCGATCCGCAGAACATCATGAATCCCGGCAAGGTGCTGCGGCTGTGACCGACGCTGCGCCCCGCGTCAACGATTGGTCGAGCGTGGGCAGGTCGCAACGATGTTGCGACCCGTCCGCGATCTTGTCGAGAGTGGTGTCCGCGGCCCTCAAGCCGCCGAACCGCCGCGCGGATTCACGATCGCGTACCCTCGCAATGAACGTGCGTGGATTCGCGTAGCGTGTCCGCCCGAGTTGGCGTCATAGGCCATCCAGACATCGCCTCCGAGGTGCTGCTCCAGAACGAAAACGTGTCCTCGGCGCGCAGCAACCATTCCCGGCGCGGGTGATGTCCGCGGAAAGCGCAGCCAATTGGCCGCAAGATTCAATTCCGGCACGATACGACCGAACACGCGCAGAGCCGCGCCGCAGCCGCAGAAGGACGAAGGGCAGCCTGCCGGACGACCGCCGACAACGCGAGCCCCGGAAACACCGGAGACGGTCGCCGGCGTGGCGGCGCCCCCTGCGTCAGTCACTGTCAGCTGCGTCGAGCGGTACGCTTGCAGTGACGGCGTGGAATTCAGTGAGGATCTGGAAGCTAGTGAGTATCTGGAAGTTAGTGAGGACCTGGAAGTCCGCTCGCGCTGCATCTGCGAATACGAGAAGTCGCAGGGCATGGTGACATTGCATTCGGAAGCATGATGAATGCGATAAGGTCGCGCTTCCGAAGGGATAGAGCTCAAGACAACGAAGAGGTACGCAGAAATTACTAGCCTGTACATTGCAGGACTCCAAAATAGAGTGGTCCTGCCCCAGGCAACGAGAAACCAATAACAGTTTGGCTGAAATGGGCCTAAAGAGCGGCTGAAAATGGCTGCATCTGCGCGACGCTGTCTGCAATCATCATAGCCTACAAATAGCGAGCGAAATGATTAACTCGCAGAGAACGAATGAGCGCTCCGCGCGTTCAACGCACTGCATGCAACCAAGTCCAGTTCGCAATGGTCGAGGCTTCTGCAGCAAGCTCTCCCCGTCACTGCGCTGCCCCTGATCGGCACGACGCCGCTATTCACTGCATCATCGCAGCCGCGATCTTCTCCGCCGACATCAACACGGGAAAATTGGTGTTGGCGCATGGCACCACCGGAAAGATCGAGGCGTCGACGACGCGCAGGCCCTGGATGCCCTTGACGCGGCCCTGATTGTCGACCACCGCCATCGGATCGTCGGCGCGGCCCATGCGGCATGAGCAGGAGGCGTGCCACACGCCGATCGTCGCCTTGCGCACGAAGGCCTCCAGCGCCTCGTCGTCGTTCATCACCTGATCGAAGGTGAAACCTTCGACCACGAAATTGTCGATCATGTAGTGGCGCAGCGCCGCCGGCCCGTCCATCAGCGTCGCGGCGATCTTGGTCAAGATCCTGTTCTTGGTGTTGACCACGCCGATCTTGCGGACCTTGTCCGTATAGGCGGCCGGGAACGGCTTGTCCGTCACCGCCTTGACCACGTCGCTCATCTGCACCGCCGCCATCTTGCGGAAGCCGCTCATCAGGCGATCGAGATCGCGCCGGTCGGACAACAGATTGAACTCGACGACCGGCTCTGCCGACGGATCGCGCGAGGCGAGCTTGACCTGTCCGGTCTCCGAATAGGTCTTGTTGACGAAGGTCAGCAGCGAGCCGATCTGCTCGCCGACCGCATGCCAGGCCGACTTGGAGAGCAGGACGACGAACATGTCGCCCTTCGGCACGCCTGCGAGATCGGAGGAATAGCGCAGGCCCAGCTGCATGTGGCGCCTGGTGTGCTCGTTCATGCGCGCGCCGCGGCGGACAAAGGACGACAGCGAGATCGAGGGATGATCCATCAGGCGCTGGCCGACGCCCGGCAGTCCCATCAGCACAGGAATGCCGAGATCCTTGAGGTGGCCGACCGGCCCGATGCCGGCGCGCAACAGATGCGCCGGCGAATGGATGGCGCCGCTGGACAGAATGATCTCGCGTCCGCGGAATTCCTGCTCGCGTCCGTCAACCATCGCTTTGACGCCGACGCAGCGCGTGCCCTCGAACAGCAGCTCGCGCACTTGCGTGTTGGTGGAGATGGTGAGATTGGCGCGCTGGCGGGTGTCGCGATCGAGATAGCCCATCGCGGCGGAGACGCGTTGTTCGGCCTGGTTCGAATGCGTCACCGGGAAGAAGCCGTCGACGAACTCGCCGTTCTGGTCCGGCAGGAATCGGTGGCCGGCCTGCTGGAAAGCATCGGCGAAGGCCTGCGAATGCCGCGTCCAGTGCTCCCTGGGGATGCGGCGGACCGGGATCCGGCCATCCTTGCCATGGTACGGTCCGTCGAAATCGAGGTCGCGCTCGACTTTCTTAAAGAAGGGCAGCACGTCGTTCCAGGTCCACCCTTCGGCGCCGCGCGCGTCCCATTCGTCGTAATCGGTGGGGGCGCCGCGGTTGGCCATCTGGCCGTTGATCGACGAGCCGCCACCGAGCACGCGCGCCTGCTCGTATTTGCGCAAGGGAGGCCGGCCCACGTGTGGGTTGTTGTGGCTGACGACCTGCGTCGTGACCTTGAGCTCGGTCCAGTGGAAGCGCGGATCGAAATAGGCCGTGCCCGGATAGCTGTCCCTGATCTCGGCCGGCTCGTTACCGGGCGGCGTGTCCTGGCCGGCTTCGCACAGCAGGACCTTGTTGGCACTCTTCGCGGAGAGCCGGTGGGCCAGCACGGACCCCGCCGAGCCGCCGCCCACGATAATGAAGTCATACACGATTGGCGCGTCCTCTTGTTCTTGTTCGGGGAACGTAGCGCGTAATTGTTTTGAGGTCACGCCATCGCAGCCGCGACAAGATTGTCGCGCGGCAGCGATGGCCAATATCAAGGCCTGATCGAAAAGTTCTCCGGCGGCCCCGGCTTTCGCAGCGGCTCGGCGAGGCGCGCGAACTCGCACAGCAGCGACCTCGTCTTCCGGGGATCGATGATCTCCTCGACCCAGAACTTTTCGGCCGAGCGGAACGGAGAGCGCAGCTTGTTGAGGCGCACCTCGATCTCCTTGAGCTTCTCCGCCTTGTCCTCGGCCGCGTGGATGTCGGCGCGATAGGCGGCCTCGATGCCGCCTTCGAGCGGCAGCGAGCCCCAATAGGCCGACGGCCAAGCGTAGCGGATCGAGAAGCGGTCGGCCGGCTGATGCACGACACCTGCAACACCAAACGCGTTGCGCAGGATCACGGTACACCAGGGCACGGTGGTCTGGTTCACCGCAGCCATGGCGCGAACGCCGTGGCGGATCGTGGCCGCCTTCTCGGCATCGAGACCGATCATGAAGCCCGGGCAATCCATGAGATAGACGACCGGCAGATGGAAGGTCTCGGCGAAGTCGACCCAGCGCACCACCTTCTGGCAGGCATCCGCGGTCCAGGAGCCGCCATAGTGAAAGCTGTCGCTGGCAAGCAGCAGCACCGCCCTGCCCTCCAGCCGCGCAAGGCCGACGATGACAGGCTTGCCGAAATTCTTGCCGATCTCGAAGAACGAGCCCTTGTCCACGACGGACTCGATAATGGGGCGCATCTTGTAGACCTGCTTGCGGTTGCGCGGCACCGCATTAATCAGCGCCTCTTCGCTCCGCTCCGGATTGTCGGTGCAGGGCAAGGTCGGCGGCAGCTCGTAGACCGACGACGGCAGATAAGACAGGAAACGCCGCGCGCAGGCAAAGGCCTCTTCTTCCGTGTCGACGGCATGATCGACCGCGCCGGCGCGGGTCTGGATGTCGGCGCCGCCGAGCTCCTCCTTCGAGAGGTCCTGCCCCAGCGCCTTCACCACCGGCGGCCCCGCGACGAACATCGCGGACTTCCGGGTCATGATGGAATAGTGGCTGGCGGCAAGGCGGGCGGCGCCAAGGCCTGCGACCGAGCCGAGGCCGAGTGCGACCACCGGCACGCGCGACAAATTCTCCGTCGTGAACCGATACCAGCGCGTGCCGCCGATGCCTCCAGGCAGATTCGCCGCGCCCTTGGTCTCGATGGTCTTGACCGAGCCGCCGCCGCCGGAGCCTTCGATGATGCGGACGATGGGCAGACGGAAATCGTGCGCCATCTCCTCCGCCATCAACGGCTTTGCCGAGATCGACGCATCAGCCGAACCGCCGCGCACCGTGAAATCATCGCCAACCACGACCACGGTGCGGCCGTCGACGCGCGCACGGCCGAACACGCAATTCGCCGGCGTGAGCTTTTTCAAATCGCCGCTGGAATCGTACTCTCCGATGCCGGAGACGGCACCGATCTCGTGAAAGCTGCCTTTGTCGATCAGCTTGTCGATACGCTCCCGAACAGTCAGCCGGCCCTGGTCATGCTGTCGCTTGACCTTGTCAACGCCGCCCATCTCCCGCGCGAAGGCTTCGCGCCGGGCGAGCTCGTCGAGTTCCGGCTTCCAGTTCATTCACTCCCTCCGAATGGATCGGCTTGTTATTGTTATGCACGGCCATTGCGACCGGTTTACGCGGGATACGGTTGGCGAAGGCGTCGCCCTCGGAGCCTTCCATCAGGCTGCCGAGCGAGCGACCGAGCGTAAGCATCAGCGGCGCGACTTCGTCATGCAGACGCTGCTCGTCATACATCGCCGAGAGCAGGCCGATCGTGATGACCACGAAGGTCTGGTACTGCGGCGACCAGATCGGCACCGCGAGGCCGTTGATGTGCGGACTCCACAAGCCGCAGGCCACGACATAGCCGCGCTCTCGCAACATCTGCCGGTTGGCCTCGATGCGGGGCTTCAGGATCTTCGCGGCCTCGGGCGCCTCCCGTTCGAAGTCCGCGATGAAGGCATCGCCGATCTCCGGCGCGAGCGCTGCGGTGTAGGCCGCGCCCGCGGCGGTCGAGGCCATCGAGATGCGACTGCCGGTGCCCTCATGCAGGCCCAGCGCAGAGGGCGAGCGTGCGAACTGGAGATAGACCAGATGAAAGCGGTCGGGCACGACGAACCCCACCGTGCCCGGCAGCTGCTCGGCGACTTCCTGGAGCCGCTGGCGGATCATGCTGCGCAGCTGCGCGCCCTTCATCATCGAAGCGCTCATCGCAACCGCGCTCGGGCCGATGCGATATTTCTGATCGCGCGGCAGATAGACGAGCTGGCCCATCCGCGTCAGCGTATGCGTGAGCCGCGACACCGTCGAGCGCGGCAAGCCGCAGCGATTTGAAATCTCGAGATTGCCGAGCCTTGCCTCGTGGCCCTCGAAGCATCGCAACACGTCGAACGCGCGCGAGACCACCTGGATGACATCACCCTCACCGGCATCGCCAGCGAGCACGCCTTGCCTACTCAACCGCTCCGATCGTCGTCCCATGTGTTCCCTACCGTTGTTCCGCTCTGCGGAATTAAATTCCACTTGCAGACGACGCTACCTCAGGCATTTTGCGACGACAACAAAAAGGGATGGCATGCCAGAAATTAAGATCGTCACGGAGGTCGCCGGGCGCGTCTGCGCAACTCCCGTGCAAGTTGGAGGAACCATTGCGGATGGCGATGAAATTGTAATCGTCGAAGCCATGAAGATGGAAATACCGGTGCTCTCGCCTGCAAGCGGCACGATCACATCGCTTCTCGTCAAGCTCGACGACGTCGTTGCGGAGGGACAGGCGGTCGCGATTGTCGCGTGCTGACAGCGTTATCCGTCGCTTCCGCGGCAATCTGTCAGTTGTGTTCCCGCATGCGCGGTACGGCGTTGCCATCGCCTGACGCGGGTGACATGATCCATCGCAAACAAAACTCTGTTTCAAACAAAGAACGAAAATCTTCGCGGCAAACGCGAAAGATCATTGGAGGGAAACATGCTTCGTGGGCTGCTCGTGCTCGCGCCTGCCTTGGTGGCGGGCATCTCTTTTGCGTCTACACGCTATTCGTTCGCCGAAGACATCAAGCTGCCGGCGACTTTGACGTTTACCGCCTATGACACCGGAACCGCCGGCTTCAACATCGCGGTCGGCGTCGGCAAGATGATGAAGGACAAATACGGCACCGACGTGCGCGTGCTGCCCGCAGGCAACGACGTTGCCCGTCTCGCGCCGCTGCGCGCCAAGCGCGCGGCATCCTCGGCGATGGGATCCGGCACCTACTTCGCGCAGGAAGGCATGTTCGAGTTCGGCGCGAAGGAATGGGGTCCGCAGCTGCTTCAGATCCTGCTTTCGAGCGTCGACTGCAATTGCGGATCGCTCGGCGTCGCCGCCGACACCGGCGTGAAGGAGCTGAAGGACCTCAAGGGCAAGCGTGTCGGCTTCGTGGTCGGCTCACCCGCGCTGAACCAGAACTCGCTCGCCGTGCTCGCCTTCGCCGGGCTGACGCAAAAAGACATCAAGGCCGTCGAATTCGCAAGCTACGGCGCGATGTGGAAAGGGCTGATCAACAACGACGTCGATGCCGCATTCGGCACCACCATCACCGGCCCCGCCAAGGAAGCCGAGACCTCGCCGCGCGGCCTGATCTGGCCGCCGCTGCCTGCCAAGGACAAGGAAGGCTGGGCGCGAATGCAGAAGGTCGGATCGTTCTTCTTCCCACAAGTGGCGACCTGCGGGGCCGGCATCTCGCCGGACAAGCCGGTCGAGCTCGGCAACTACCCCTACCCGATCTTCGTCGCCTATGCCTCGCAGCCGGCCGACCAGGTCTATGCGATCACCAAGGCGATGATCACGAACTACGACGCTTACAAGGATTCGGCGCCCGGTGCCGGCGGGCTCGCGGCCGACCGCCAGACCAAGAACTGGGTGGTGCCGGTGCATCCTGGCTCGGTGAAGGCGTTGAAGGAAGTCGGACAGTGGAGCGACGCGCAGGAGGTGCACAACAACAAGCTGATCAAGCGGCAGGAGGTGCTGGCAGCCGCGTGGGCCGATTACGGCAAGTCCAACCCGCCGTCGGACGACAAGGCGTTCCTCGACGGCTGGATGAAGGCTCGCGCAACAGCACTTGCGAAAGCCGACATGCCGAACGGGTTCGAGGATTGAAGCGCGATGTTGTTGGGCTTGATGGCCGCCGCGCGAGAAGTGCGCTCCCTTTCCCGCTTGCGGGAGAGGGTTGGGGGAGAGGGCATCTCCGCAGTGGGATTCCCCCAGAGGAGACAGCCCTCACCCGGCGCTACGCGCCGACCTCTCCCGCAAGCGGGAAAGGTTGAGGAGCCCGCGGCTTGATCGATTCAACCAACGGCCATTCGCTTAGTTAGTTACCAGCCCACGCGCGGGGTCGACGATGTCTTCTGTTTCCACCTCCACTGCCCCGCAAGACGAGACCAAGCGGATCGTGTTCGACGATCCCCATGGCGCGGCCGGCAACATGCAGGAGGCCGAAGTCACGCGCGTGCGCACCTTGCGCGGCGTCTGGCGCTGGACGCTGGTCGCAGCGACCGCGGCAACGATCCTGCTCTGCATCAACCAGCAGTTCTCGCTGCGCTTCTTCATCGGCTACACCCAGCTCAACACGGAGTATTTCTATCTCCTGATCGCGTTGATGCTTCCCTTCACCTTCCTGATCTTTCCCGGCACCGAGCGCGCCCCGCTCGACCGGATCCCCTGGTACGACCTCGTCTTGTTCGTCGCGACTTTCGCCGCAGCGCTGCTGCTGATGTCGAACGTGCGCAAGGCGGCGGAGGCCGGCTGGGAGTTCGGCGGCGCGCCGAACAACGTGATCGCGGCGGGCCTCGTGATGTGGGCGATGCTGATGGAGGCACTGCGCCGCACCGGCGGCTGGAGCCTGCTGTTGAGCGTGCTTCCCTTCACCGTCTATCCGCTGTTCGCCGAATCCAGCTGGCTCGGCCCGTTCCGCGGCACGCAATCGACGCTGGAGCAGGCGACCGCCTATCACGTGCTGTCGGGCGAGAGCCTGCTCGGTATTCCGATCCAGGCCTTCGCCGACACCGTGATCGGCTTCCTCGTGTTCGGCACCGCGCTGATGATGACCGGCGCCGGAAAATTCTTCATAAACCTTGCCTTCGCGCTGTGCGGCACCTTCCGCGGCGGCGCGGCCAAGGTCTGCATCTTCGCCAGCGGCTTGCTCGGCATGATGTCGGGCTCGATCATCTCCAACGTGCTGACCGCCGGCACCATGACCATCCCCGTGATGAAGAAGAGCGGCTTCCGCGCCTCCTATGCCGGCGCGATCGAAGCCTGCGCCTCGACAGGTGCGGTGCTGGCGCCGCCGGTGATGGGCGCGACCGCGTTCGTGATCGCGCAGTTCCTCAATGTAAGCTACGCCGACGTCGCCCTCGCCGCGATCATTCCGGCTGTGCTCTACTACATCGGCCTGTTCATGCAGGTCGACGCCTATGCTGCCCGCCACAAGCTGAAAGGCATCCCACGCGCCGAGCTGCCGCGCATCATGGATACGATCAAGGACGGCTGGTATTACGTCTTCGTGATCGCGCTCTTGATCGTGATGCTGCTCTACTTCAAGCGCGAAAGCCATGCGCCGTTCTACGCGACCGCGCTGCTGCTCGTGCTCAACCAGTTCTTCTCCAAGGACACGCGCTGGACCTTTGCGACGATCGGCAAATTCCTCGAGGTCAACGGCCGCACCTTCGTCGAGCTGGTCGGCATCCTCGCCGGCTGCGGTCTCCTGATCGGCGCGTTCTCGATGACCGGCGTGGTGTCGAGCCTCGCCAACGACCTCCTGCATATTGCCGGAGACAATCCCTTCCTGCTGCTCGGCATGTGTGCGCTCACCAGCCTGATCCTCGGCCTCGGGCTGACGACGACGGCCTGCTACATCTTCCTCGCCATCCTGGTCGCGCCAGCGCTGGAGAAGCTCGGGCTGAACAAGATGGCCGTGCATATGTTCATCTTCTATTGGGGCATGCTGTCCTCGATCACCCCGCCGGTCGCGATCGCGTCCTTCGCGGCCGCAGGCATTGCCGGCTCGCCGGCGATGAAGACGGGCTGGGAGTCGATGTGGGTCGGCAGCATCATCTATTTCATCCCGTTCTTCTTCGTGCTCAATCCGGCGCTGGTGCTGCAAGGGCCGAGCCCGTATCTCGCCGGTCTCGGCCTGATGGGACTTGCGGCGTTCGGCACGCTCTTCATCTGCGGCGGCATCCAGGGCTATCAGCCCTTCGTCGGTGACCTCCGCCGCGCCGGCGCGCTGGAATGGCCGATCCGCGTGCTTCTGGTGATCGGCGGCTTCGTGGTGGCGACACCGGGCGGCGGGATCATGCCGCTGTCGCAGATGCAGGTGGCGCTACTGGGCCTTGCCATCCTTGTGCCCACGGCTTTGCTCGCCCTGCTGCTGGTCCGGCGGCAGACCGTGGTTCCGAACGGGTTGCGCGAGCCCTGATTGCGTTGCACAAGAGAGGCGATGACCCCGCTCTCGCCTCTCGCCGCCGCCTGGACCCGCTCGAAGCCGCCCTTGCTGCGGTTTCTGGACAATTGCCTCAACGAATTCTCCGCCGAAACTTCGGGCAGCGTCGCCGACTACATTCCCGAGCTGAGCAAGGCTGATCCTGCCTATTTTGGCATCAGCCTCGCGACACTGGACGGCCACGTCTACGAGGTCGGCGACTCCAGGGTGCCCTTCACCATCCAGTCGATGTCAAAACCGTTCGTGTTCGCGCTGGCGCTGGACCTTCTGGGCGCAGGCCGGGTCGAGAGCGCGATCGGCGTCGAACCGTCGGGCGATCCCTTCAACTCGATCCGGCTTAATTCCGAGAACCACCCGTTCAACCCGATGGTCAATGCCGGCGCGATCGCCTGCACCGGGCTGATTTACGACAGCAAGGGCGCAGATGCCTTCGAGCAAATTCGGCTCGCGCTGAGCCGCTTCGCGGGCCGCGATCTCGCCGTGGACGAGGCCGTCTACGGCTCGGAGAGCCAGACCGGCGACCGCAACCGCGCGATCGGTTATCTGCTCAAGACCAACGCGGTGATCTCCGACAACGTTGCAGCCGTGCTCGACGTCTATTTCCGGCAATGCGCCGTGCTGGTCACCGCACGCGACATCGCGGTGATGGCGGCGACACTTGCCAATCGCGGCGTCAATCCGGTCACGGGCGAGCAGGTGCTGACGCCTTACGCCATCTCGCGCACGCTCTCGGTGATGACCTCGTCGGGCATGTACGACTATGCCGGCGAATGGATCTACCGGATCGGCATTCCCGCCAAGAGCGGCGTCGGAGGCGGCATCCTCGCCGCGCTCCCCGCCCGCCTCGGGCTCGGCAGCTATTCGCCGAAGCTCGACAAGCACGGCAACAGCGTGCGCGGCATCAAGGTCTGCGAGGCGCTGTCCTCGCACTACGATCTGCACATGCTCAACCGCAGCGACGATGCCCGCAACGCCGTCATCGCCGATTACGATATCGGCAAGAGCCCGTCACGCCGCGTGCGCCGGCCGCAGGAGCGCGAGATTCTCGCCGCGCATGAGCAGGAGGTGCGGATCATCGAGCTGGTCGGCACGCTGTCGCTGTCCGCGGTCGACTACGTCTCCCGGCGGCTCGCTGCCCGGCCCCGCCCCCAATTCGTGATCTTCGATCTGCATCGCGTCACCTCCACCACGCGCGCCGGCGCGCGGCTGGTCGCCGAAGCGTTCGAGGAGCTCGCCGCTCTGAATGTCACGGTGGTGCTGTCGGGCGTCAGGCGCGCATCCAGGGAGTGGGACACGTTGCGGGAATGGACGGCCGAGCTGAAGAACGTCCGCGACTTCTACCTGCTCGACACCGCGATCGAATGGGCCGAAGATCAGATCGTCTACCGCTACGGCGGCTCGATCGACTTTCATGAGACCACCGAGCTTGCCGAGCAGCCGCTGCTCGAGGGCCTCGGCGAGGACGAGCTGGCGGATCTCGCCTCGATCTGCACCATCCGCACCTATCAGTCCGGCGCGAAGATTCTCACCACCGGCGATCGCGCCGATTCCCTGTTCTTCCTGCGCAGCGGCGCCGTGCACGTCACGCTACCCGACGGCGTGCGGCTCGCGACGCTGACCGCGGGCATGGCGTTCGGCGAGATGGCACTGCTGGAGTCCACGCGCTCGGCCGACGTCTTCGCCGACATGGCGGCGACCGCCTATGAGGCTCCGCTGCAGGAATTCGAACGCTTCCGCCAGCAGCACCCGCACGCCAGCGAGCGCATCATGCGCAATCTCGCCCAGCTCCTCGCCGATCGCCTGATCGTGGCGAACGCGAAGGTGGATATCTTGACGTCGACGTGAGCGAGCCTACCGGCTCGCCGCCTCGCTCAGCCGCCGCTTGATCTTTGCCGCGCTCCTTTCGAGCAGCTCGGACGGTTTCTGGCCGGTCGTCGCGCAGAGGCAGGCCCAGTAGTAGATGACGTCGCCGAGCTCATCGACGAGGCCCGCCTTGTCGAGCCAGTCATCGCGCAACAGCTTCTTGATGTGCTCGGCCACCTCGCCGGCCTCGCCCGCGAGGCCGAGACCGAGATAGGAGAGCCGCTCGTTGGACGGATGTTCATCGACTTTCGCAACGCTCGCGGCCCAGGCCGCATATTCATCGATCGTCATTGGCATCCCTCGCCGCGGTGCTTCGATCAGCCCACCACTTCGGTGACGGGCTGGAGATCGATCTCGAACGTCTCCAGGAATTTCGAGGTCATGATGTAGAAGCCGACCGAGAGCTGGAGCTCGACCAGCGCGGCCGGCGTCAGCTTCGCTGCGATCGCCTTGAAGGTCGCATCCGTCGGCTTCCTGAGCTTCACGATCTCGTCGGTGAAGGCGAGCGCGGCGCGCTGCACCTCGTTGAAGCACGTCGCCGCCTGCCAGTTTTCGAGCGCCTCGTTCTGCGCGTCGGTGACGCCGACATTCTTGCCGATCCGCTTGTGCGCGACGATCTCGTACGGCGCCTCGCACAAGATTCCGGTGCGGGTGATCGCAAGCTCGCGCACGACCGGATCGAGCTCGCCCTTGTGACGGATGGCGCCCCCCAAGCGGCAGTACTGCTCGAAATAGCTGGGCGAGTGCGCCATCATGCGGAAGATGTTGGCGTTGCGGTTCTTGTCGAGAATTTCGCGGGTGCGGTCGGATGCCTTGGACGGGTCGCTGTAGCTGATGCGGGCCATGATTTTCCTGAAGTTTTCCCTGATTTTTTGATGCTTTTTGTCGTCGTCCGCGCAAGTTCCCAAAGACTCTATTCGCGCGAGGACGCAGGAGCAACATTATCGAGTCAAATTGCCGCCGCATTGCTGATCGACCCTGACACAGTCGATATTTGCCGCGTGGGGACAAATCGCGGTGAGTACTCGCAAATGGGGTGTTCCGAGTAAAACAATTGGCCATCGGGTGCGCTAGCCGCACAACGATGAGTCACGCCCAAGTCTAGGGAGAAAAAGGCATGAAGGAAGCCACCAAGGGGGCGGCCTCGGGAGCGATCGCGCATATGCTGGCGGTGACGGCGATGCTCGTCATCGCCAGCATCTTGTTCTACGGGCGTTAGTTGGAGTTCTAGAGTTTTCGTCATTCCGGGGTGGCCCCTCGCACAGGCCAGGCCCAGAATACCCGTTCCAGGCTCGGTCCATGACCGCCCCCGAATGACGAATCCCGTTACATTTCCTTCGTGAAGAACGGCACGAGCTCCCCGGCGAACGGTTTGAAGCTCGCAACGACCGAGTCGCCGATGGCGAGTCCGTTGTCGCCATGCGCCATCATGCGAAAGCCCTCGGCGCAATCGACCAGCAGGATGTTGTAGGGCACGTGTGCGCGCGTCTCGGGCGTCGCGGCGCGGCAGACCAGCGAGGTGGCATAGACCCTGCCCTTGCCGCTGGCGCGCTGTTCGCGCGGATCCGATTCGCCACAAGCCGCGCAGAAGGCGCGGTGGAAGTACTGCACATGCCCGCATGAGTTGCAGGTCTGGTAGGTGATGGCCGCTTCGCCCTTGGTCCAGTCTGCCAGACGCCCACTCATCGCACTCGCTCCAGGAACATGCTCACATGCGACGACAGCACGCCGCCGTCGCCATGCAGCAGCGCAATCGAGGCGTCGCGCACCTGGCGGCTCGCCGCCCGCCCCGTCATCTGCAAATGCGCCTCGACCAGATGCGCCATGGCGCCGCCAACGCCGCAATGACCGTAGCTGAGCAGGCCGCCATGCGTGTTCAGCGGCATCGCGCCGTCGCGGCTGAAATGGCCTGATCGCACGCGGGCTGCGGCCTCACCGCGGCCGGCAAGGCCGAGGTCTTCCAGCAGCATCGCGAGCGTGATGGTAAAACTGTCGTAGATCGCGGCGTAGCGCACGTCGGAGATCGCAAGGCCCGTGGCCTTCTTGGCGCGGGCGATGGAGATCTCGGCGCCGAGTTCAATGAGCGCGGGCGCGGCCGTGACATGCTGATGGGTATGCGCCTGCGCGCAGCCGCGGATGCGCACGCCCGCCTCCCCGGTCCGCTCGCGGCAAATGACGAAGGCGGCGCCGCCGTCGGAGACCGGACAGCAGTCGAGCAGCTTGAGCGGCATCGCCACCGGCTTCGAGGCCATGACGTCGGCAACCGTGATGGGCTCGTGGAATTGCGCGCCGGGATGGGTGCAGGCGTGGCTGCGCATCAGCACGGCGAATTCGGCGAGATCCTCTTCGGTGACGCCGTATTCGTGCATGTACCTGTTGGCGACGAGGCCGTAATAGGCGGGAATGGTCGGCCCCAGCGGCACCTCGTAATCGGGATGGCCGACCTGCGCCAGCGCCTGGATCGAGGCATCGCGGCTCTGCCCGGTGAGGCGGTTCTCGCCGGCGACGACGAGCACATTGCGCGCGACGCCCGAGGTGACGAGGTGATGCGCCAGCATCGTCATCGCCAGCCCCGTGGCGCCGCCGACCTGCACGGCGTGGGCGTAAGACGGGCGAATGCCAAAGTGCTCGGCGAACACGGTCGCCAGCATGATGTGCGGCGAGACGGTGGAATAGCCGCAGAGGATGCCGTCGATGTCCGCACGCTTCAGCCCGGCATCGTCGAGCGCGGCTTGCGCGGCCTGGCTCATCAGGTCGAGCGAGGACGAGCCTTCATGTTTGCCGAAGGATGTGAGGCCGACGCCGGTGATGAAGCTCATGGTGCCTCCCCTACTCCGGCACCGACCGCGTAACACCGTCTCGCACCATGGCGGCGATCTCGTCGGCGGAGTATCCGATCCCGCGAAGAATCTCCGCGCCGTGCTCGTTGAGACGCGGGGCCAGCCGCACCGGCTCGGCCTCCGTCTCCGACCAGGTCGCCGTCACCTTCATGCTGCGGATCGGGCCCTCGGTCGGATGGGTCACGACGGGGAAGAAATTCGTCGCCTCCAGATGCTCGTCGTGCAGGATCGAGGCGAGGTCGTGCATCGGCATCACGGGGACATCGGCCTTGGTCAGCAGATCGATCCATTCGGCGGTCGTGCGCGTCTCGAAGATGCGCGCGAGCTCGGCATAGACGACATCGATATTGGCTGCACGGCCGGCGAAGGTCGCAAATCTGGGATCGGCGCGGAGGTCGTCGCGCGCGGTCGCCTTGAAGAAATTGTCCCACTGCTTGTCGTTGTAGACGATGACGCTGAGATAGCCGTCCGAGGTCTTGTACGGCCTGCGGTCGCGCGAGAGGTGGCGGGCATAGCCGCCCTTGTCGAGCGGCGGCTCATAGGTGAGACCGCCCATGTGATCGCCCATGACGAAGCCGGCCATGGTCTCGAACATCGGGATATCGACCCGCTGGCCGCGTCCGGTGCGGTCGCGATGCACGAGACTGGCGCAGATCGCGCCGACGGCGGTAAGGCCGACGATGCGGTCGACCAGCGCGTTCGGCACATAGCGCGGCACGCCGTCCCCGGTCTGCGCCATCAGCGCCGGCAGCGCGGTGGCGCCCTGGATCAGATCGTCATAGGCGGGCTTTGCGGCATACGGGCCATCCTGGCCAAAGCCGAACACGCCGGCATAGACGAGGCGCGGGTTGATTTTCGAGACGACGTCGTAGCCGAGCTGAAGCCGCGCCATCGCCTGCGGGCGGACGTTGTAGACGAGAACGTCGGCGTCCTTCAGCAGTCGCAACACGGCCTCGCGGCCCGCCGGCTTTTTCAGATCGAGGCAGATCGAGCGCTTGCTGCGGTTGGTGTTGAGGAACACCGGGCCCATGCCGGCGTGGCGCATCGGGCCGATCAGGCGGGTGACGTCGCCATCGAGCGATTCCACCTTGATGACGTCGGCGCCGTAATCGCCGAGCATCTGGGTCGCATAAGGCCCCATCAGCACGGTGGTCATGTCGATGACCTTGATGCCCTTTAGTGGCCCCATCATTGGCTCCCGATTGCGCGGGGGCCAGGCGCGGCCCCGCGATTTCGGTCCAGCTAAAGGCAGCAAAGCCGCGCGCACAAGGGCGGCCGGCGTATGGCCGCATGCGCCGTGCGGTGATATCGGCGGCTATTTCTTCTGGCGGGATTCGCGGATCTTGAGGAGCCGGTCGAGCTCTTCGTTCTGCTGGTTGATCCGGTCGGCGATGCGCGACTCGTTCTGCTCGCCTGAAGCGGCCGCGGCCTGCTCGATGAGCTGCCTTATATTGTCCTCGAGGATCGCAATCCGACCGTTGAGTGCGTCCATCGACAGCGAGTCTTCGTAGTCAGTGCTCATGATGCTCTTCCGCCAATCAATCAGGAGCCATAGGGTGGGCCAGGCGAAGCGGGCCCACCATGATCTAACGCAAGGAAGATGGTGGGCACGGCGCCTTCGCGCCTTTGCCCACCCTACGAGAGCCTACTTCAGCGGCTCCAGCACCGAGACGTAGTTGGCGACCGCGGCGCCGCCCATGTTGAAGATGCCGCCGAGCTTGGCGTTCTTGAGCTGCATGCCCTCGGGCGCCTGGCCTGCGAGCTGCATCGCGGTCATCACGTGCATGGAGACGCCGGTGGCGCCGATCGGATGGCCCTTGGCCTTGAGGCCGCCGGACGGATTGACCGGCAGCTTGCCGTCCTTCAGCGTCCAGCCTTCCTTGATGGCGCGGGCGCCCTGCCCCCGCGGCGTCAGGCCCATCGCTTCGTATTCGATCAGCTCGGCCACGGTGAAGCAGTCATGGGTCTCGACGAAGGAGAGATCGGACAGCGTGACCCCCGCCTTTTCCAGCGCACGCTGCCAGGCGACGGTGCAGCCCTCGAACTGGAGGATGTCGCGCTTGCTCATGGGCAGGAAATCCTGGGCGTGCGCGGTGGCGCGGAAGCCGATCGACTTGGCCATGCCCTTGGCGGTCTCGGCGTCGGCCAGCACCAGCGCGGCGGCGCCGTCGGAGACCAACGAGCAATCGGTGCGCTTCAGGGGGCCGGCGACGTAGGGGTTCTTCTCGCTCTCGGCGCGGCAGAAGTCGAAACCGAAATCCTTGCGCATCTGGGCGAAGGGATTAGCGACGCCGTTCTTGTGGTTCTTGGCCGCGATCAGCGCCAGAGCGTCGGACTGGTCGCCGTATTTCTGGAAATAGGAGCTGGCGATCTTGCCGAACACACCGGCAAAGCCGCCGACGGTGTCGCCGTCCTCGGGCAGGTAGGACGCCTTCAGCAGGTTCTTGCCGATCTCGGCGCCCGGGGTGCGGGTCATCTGCTCGACGCCGACGACCAGGACGATCTTGGCGGCGCCTGCGGCAATCGCGCGCAGGCCCTGGTGCACGGCGGCAGAACCGGTGGCGCAGGCGTTCTCGACACGGGTCGCCGGCTTGAAGCGCAGCTTCGGGTCGGCCTGGAGCACCAGCGAGGCGGTAAAATCCTGCGCCGAGAAGCCGGCGTTGAAATGGCCGAGCACGATCTCGTCGACATCGCCGGCCGAAATGCCGGCATCGGCCATCGCCTCATTGGCGACGCGGGTGACGAGGCTTTCGACGGTTTCGGTGTCGAACTTGCCGAACGGCGTATGCGCCCATCCGACGATGCTGGCGGTCATGGTCATGTCTCCCTGGGGTCTCTCTTCCTGAGCTAAGTCTTAGCGCAGGGATGGCAAGACTTCACGCAGGTTTCAGGGCCTTGAGGGTGCGCTGGCAGATGGCAGTTATGCCGGCCCAGTTCCCGGCCCTGATCTCGGCCGTCGGGCACAGCCAGGAACCGCCGACCGCGACCACGTTGGGCTCGGCGAGCCAGCTCGCCGCGTTGGCCTCACCGATGCCGCCGGTCGGGCAGAACCGCACGTTCGGGAACGGTCCGCCGAGCGAACGCAGGCCCTTGATGCCGCCGGCCTGCTCGGCCGGGAAGAATTTTGCGACGTCGAGGCCGTGCGACAGCGCCAGCATCAGCTCGGACGCCGTGGCGATGCCCGGCGCGAACGGCAGGGAGCTGTGGGCGGCGGCCTTCAGGAGATCGGGGGTCAGGCCGGGGCTGATGCCGAAGGCGACGCCGAGCTTCTCGACACGGGTGAAGTCGGCCGGATTGAGGATCGTGCCGATGCCGACGACCGCCTCCGGGACTTCGGCCATCATCGCCCTCGCCGCCTCGATCGCAACCGGGGTGCGCATGGTCACCTCCAGCGTGCGGACGCCGCCGGCAACCAGCGCGCGCGCCAGCGGCACGGCATCCTGGATGCGCTCGATGGTGAGCACGGGAATGACGGTCGCTGCCTTGAACAGCGCGGCGAGATGGTTCTGTTGGGCAGTCGTGGTCATAGGTCTCGATCTTTACTTGGTCGCTTCTACTTGGTCGCCTGGCGGGAGGTCGCCGGCCGGTGTCGTTTCTTCGGCGGCATGGCATAGCCCGGAATAATGGCACCGGAATAGCAGATCACGAGGCTGGCGAGGCGATGCCCGGCCTGGGCGGCCTCGACCGGATCGGAACCGGCGAGCCGGGCCGCGATATAGGCCGCGGCAAAGCTGTCTCCGGCCGCCGTGGTGTCGACGACGGGCTTGGTCATCGGTTCGGCACGGACCTCGCTCGTTCCGCCGGGGAAGCGCAGCAGGCTCACGGGCTCGGCGAGCCGGAACACCAGCTCGGGCGTCGGGATACGTGCCATCAGCTGATCGTTGCTCTCGTCGGGATAGAGCGCGAGCAGATCCTCGGTGGAGGTCAGCACGATGTCGGCGGCGGTGAAAGCAGCCGCAAATACCTCGCGCGCGACGTCGCGGTCCGGCCACCCCCGCGCGCGAAAATTGGTGTCGAACACGAAGCGAGTGCCGAGCAGGCGTGCGCGCTTGATTGCCGCGAACAGCCGCTCGCGGCCGGGCGCATCGTAGATCGAGAGCGTGATCGCGGAGAGATAGACGATGTCGTAGCTCATCAGCGAGTTGAGGAGCTCATCGGTCTCTGGCAGGCTCATCAGCTGCCGCGCCGCCGCGCTGTCGCGCCAGTGAAAAAACTGACGCTCGCCCTTCGCATCCAACTGGATCATGTAGAGGCCGGGCAGCTTGCCGGCCAGCCGCATGACACGCCTCGTGCCGACATTCTCCGCGTTCCAGGCCGCGATCATCTCGTCGCTGAGGCCGTCATCGCCGAGCGCGGTGAAATAATCGACCTTGACCTCGAGCCGCGCCAGATAGACGGCGGTGTTGAGGGTGTCACCGCCGAAGCCGCGCGAATACAGCCCGCCGCCCTGCCCTTGCCCGGCAGACGCGCCGCCTTGCGCCTGCCTGAGCTCGACCATGCATTCGCCGATGCAAGCAACGCTCGCCATCACCAGGGCCCGCTCAGTCGGAGATCATGCGACGAAGTTGCCGCCGAGCTCGTCTTCGATGTGAATGCGGATGATGTCGTCGAAGGTCTTCTCGGCAGTGGTGAAGCCGAGCTCGAGCGACCGCTTCGCATTGAAATTGCGCGGCCAACCGCCGACGATGCCGACGATGAAGGGATCGGGCTCGCGCTTGATGCGCGCGGCGACCTTCTCGCCCGCAACCCGCTTCAGGGCGGCGATCTGCTCGCCGACCGTTGCCGAAAGTCCCGGCATGGTCAGATTGCGTCGCGGGCCCACCGCGGCAAGATCCATGGTGCCGGCATGGAGCAGGAAGCCGACGGCCGAGCGCGGCGTGGCGTGCCAGTGGCGGACGTCCTCGGACACCGGGAGGATCACGTCCTTGCCGGCCAGCGGCTCGCGCAGGATGCTGGAGAAGAAGCCTGATGCCGCCTTGTTGGGCAGGCCGGGCCGGATGCAGATGGTCGGCAGCCGGATGCCGATGCCGTCGAGGAAGCCGCGGCGCGAATAGTCGGCCAGCAGCAATTCGCCGATCGCCTTCTGAGCGCCGTAGCTGAGCAGCGGGGTGTGGAAGAACTCGTCGCCAATCGCATCCGGGAACGGCGCGCCGAACACCGCGATCGAGGACGTGAACACCACGCGCGGCTTGTAGCCGCCACCGACCAACCGAATGGCATCGAGCAGCATTCGCGTGCCATCGAGATTGATGCGGTAACCCTTGTCGAAATCGAGCTCGGCCTCGCCCGAGACGATCGCGGCGAGATGGAAGATCACGTCCGGGCGGCCGGCGATCAGCTTTTCGGCAGCGCCCGGCACCGCGAAATCGCCCGACACCGTCTCGACGGGAAAACCGGCCTTCTCCGGCTTCTTCGGCTCGACCACGTCATGCATGGTGAGCTTGGTGATGTCGCTCTTGCCCAGCCGGCCGTCACGCAACAGCCGTTCACACAATTTGCGGCCGACCATGCCGGCGGCGCCCAGAACCAGAACGTGCAAGAGCTTAACTCCTTGGTTATTGGCCCGAGCGCGCAGCCTCCGGCGCGCTCCCGTGGCAGACCCCGCGATTATTCCTTCACGGCGCCGGTCATCGCGGACACATAATGCTCCACGAAGAAGGCGTAAAGGATGACGAGCGGCAGCGAGCCGGCCAAGGCTCCGGCCATCAGCGAACCCCAGCGGTAGATGTCACCGTCCACGAACTCGTTGACGATCGCGACCGGCACCGTCTTGTTGCTGGTCGACTGCAGGAAGGTCAACGCGTAGATGAACTCGTTCCAGCACAGCGTGAAGCAGAAGATGAAGGCCGAGATCAGGCCGGGGATTGCGAGCGGCAGAACGATCTTGACCAGGATCTGCCAGCGGCTCGCCCCGTCGATCAGCGCGCATTCCTCGAGCTCGAACGGGATGGTCTTGAAATAGCCCATCAGCAGCCAGGTCGAGAACGGGATCAGGATGGTCGGATAGGTCAGGATCAACGCCAGCGGCGAGTCGAACAGCCCGTACTGGAACACGACGGTGGCGAGCGGGATGAACAGGATCGACGGCGGCACCAGATAAGCGAGGAAGATCAGCCCGCCGACGAGATTGGCGCCCTTGTAGCGCAAGCGCACGATGGCGTAGGCAGCCAACACCGACGCGATGATCGAAAGCACCGTCGCGCAGACGGCCACGTACATCGTGTTCCAGAGCCAGTACGGGTAGTAGCTCTCGAACAGCAGCTTGTGGAAATGCTTGAAGGTCGGATTCCAGGTCCAGAACGGGTTGTACCTGTCGAGATCGAGCAACTGCTCGTCCGGCTTCACCGAGGTCAGCGCCATCCAGTAGAACGGGAACAGCAGAACGATGACGATGATCGCGAGCGGCAGGTACAGCGTCACCATCCGGCGCGGCACCGACTGCAGATAGCTCATGCCCTCGCTGTGATCGTCCTTCGCCACCGTCGGAGAGGATCCCGATAGCACGGCCTTGAGATCAACGGACCTGGTGGGCAGATCAGTCATTGTTCTCTCCCTGCTGCCATTTCCTGCGCTGGAGGCCGAACCACGAGACCATGATTGCGGCGAGCAGGAACGGGATCATGGCGCTCGAGATCGCGGCGCCCTCGCCCAGCTGCCCGGCGATGATCGCGCGCTGGTAGGACAGCGTCGCCATCAGATGGGTGGCGTTGACCGGTCCGCCGCGCGTCATCGCCCAGATCAGCTGGAAGTCGGTGAAGGTGAACAGCACCGAGAAGGTCATCACGACGGCGATGATCGGCGTCAGCAGCGGATAGGTGATGAAGCGGAAATTCTGCCAGCGCGTGGCGCCGTCGAGCGTTGCGGCTTCATAGAGCGAGGGCGACACCGTCTGCAGGCCGGCCAGCAGCGTGATCGCGACGAACGGCACGCCGCGCCAGATATTGGCGAAGATCACGCAAATGCGTGCCCAGGTCGTGTCGCCGAGGAAGTTGATGTTCTGGTCGATCAGGCCGAGATGCCTCAGCGACCAGGAGATGATGGAGAATTGCGAATCGAAGATCCACCAGAACGCCAGCGCCGAGAGCACCGTCGGCACGATGAAGGGGATCAGGACCATCGCGCGCAGCATCGCCTTGAACGGCATGTTCTCGTTCAGCAGCAACGCGAGATAAAGCCCAATCGCGAATTTGAGGGCGCTGGCGATGAAGGTGTAGAGCAGCGTGTTGAACACCGACAGCCAGAAGATGGAATCGTCCCACAGCCACTCATAGTTCTCGGTGGCGACGAAATGCCCGACCCTGCCGATGCGGGTGTCGGTGAAGGACAACCAGATGCCTAGGCCCAGCGGATAAGCCAGGAAAAAGATCAGGAAGGCCATGGCCGGCACCATGAACCAGAAGCCGAGCCAGTTGCGATTGTGTTTGAGCTGGGTCCAGGCGCTGTCCTCGCTCATCTGAGGCTTGGCCCGGGGAATTGCGACATCAGCCATGCCCGATATCCCTGATCGAAATGTTGACGAGCGGGCGGCCGAATGGCCGCCCGCCCCGTGACGCTCAGCGGTAGATGCGCTTCAGCTGGCGCTCGGCTTCCGCCATCGCGCCCTTCGCATCCTTGGTGCCGGTGCAGTAGTTGGCGAACATGTCGACGACGATGAAGTCGGCGATGGCCGTCGCCGCCTTTTCGCCGACCGAACCGATACCGGCCGCCGGCAAAGTGCGCTTGGAGGCCTGCGAGAACACGGCATTCTTGGGATCCGCCGTCCAGATCGGCGCCGACTCATAAGCGTTCAAGGTCTGCGTCAGATAGCCCTGCGCGCCGTCCAGCCACTTCTCGTAGTTCTCCTTCTCCAGCATGAAGGCGACGAAGGCCTTCGCCGCATTCGGATATTTGGTGAAGTTGAAGGCGAGGATCGGCAGCGCAAGCTGCAGCTCGGTCGGCTTGCCCACCGGCCCGACCGGCCAGAGCGCGTGATAGGTGTCCTCGGCGAGCTCCTTCTTGCTCGCATCGGTCTTGGCGGCGACGTAGATCGAGATGCCGTTCGCCGTGCAATAGAGCTCGCCGGCGAGGAACGCCTTGTTGTTGGAGGAATCGTTCCAGGACGCGGTGCCCGGGATGAAGGCATCGTACAGCGACTTGCAATATTCAAGCGCCTTTGCCGTCTCCGGCGAATTGATGATGATCTTGTCGTTCTGGTCGACCGTGTAGGCGCCGTGGCCCCACAGCACCCAGTGCAGCCACGAATTGCCGTCGCCCGAGGCGTGCCCGAGAGCGAAGCCGGCCGGCGTGTTGTTCGCCTTCAGCGCCTTGCACATCTCGAGGAAGCTGGGGAAGTCCTTCGGGAATTCCTTGAACCCCGCCTTGTCGAGCGCCGACTTGCGGTACGTCATGTAACCGCCGTTGGTCGCGACGGGAATGCCGAGCCAGTCATTGCCTTGCTTGCAGGTCTTGGCGGCCGCATCGGTCCAGCCGCCGTACTTCTTGCCGAGATAATCGGCGACGTCGTTCATCTTCAGCACTTTGGTGGGGAACAGCTGCGGCAGCGTGTGCAGGCCCCAGGCGAGATCGAGCCCGGAGCCGGTATTGGCCGCAACCGAAGCCTTCGGCTGCACGTCCTCGAAGGATTCGCTGAACACGTTCATCTCGGTGCCGGTGGCAGCCTTGAACGCCGCGACCATTGCGTTGAACGCATCGTCCTCAGCCGGCACGAAGCGCTTCCACCGCATCACGGTCAGCTTGGCACCGGGCTCCGCCTTCCAGGGCGCGCTCTGCGCCCAGGCCTTGGCGAAATCGAACAGTGCCGGCCCGGTGAGCATGCCGGTCGCAGCCAGTGCCGTTCCGCCTTGAAGCAGAGTCCGGCGGGTAAAGTCTTGCATGTCGTCCTCCCTGTGATGCTTTTTATTGTCTTGACTTAAACTTACGCTACGCGTTCAGGCGCTTTCCCGTCGCCTCGTCGAACAGATGCACCAGTGACGGGTCCGGCTTCAGCCGGACCTTGTCGCCCGGGTTGAACTGGTGGCGTTCGCGGAAGACCGCGACGACCTGCTCGCCGCCGATCTTGGCAAACACCTGCGTCTCCGAGCCGGTCGGCTCGACCACGATGATCTCGGCTTCGGCGCCGTCGTCGGCAATGGTGAAATGCTCGGGCCGCACGCCATAGACCGCGGGACGGCCGTCGGACGCCGCGGGCGCGGTCTTGAGCGGCAGCTTGACACCGTTCGGTCCCTCGAAGGTCGCAACGCCGTTGACGCGCACATGCCCCTTCAGGAAGTTCATCGCGGGCGAGCCGATGAAGCCGGCAACGAACTGATTGTCGGGCTTGTCATAGAGCTCGAGCGGCGTGCCCATCTGCTCGACGATGCCGTCATGCATGACGACGATCTTGTCGGCCATGGTCATGGCTTCGATCTGGTCGTGGGTGACGTAGACGGTCGTCGTCTTCAGCCGCTGGTGCAGCTCCTTGATCTCGGTGCGCATGGCGACGCGCAGCTTGGCGTCGAGGTTGGACAAGGGCTCGTCGAACAGGAAGACTTGCGGGTCGCGCACGATGGCGCGGCCCATCGCGACGCGCTGCCGCTGGCCGCCGGAGAGCTGGCGCGGATAGCGATCGAGCAGCGGCGACAGCGCGAGGATCTCGGCGGCGCGCTTGACGCGCTTGTTGATCTCGTCGGCGCCCGCATTCCGCAGCTTCAGCGAGAAGCCCATGTTGTCGGCGACCGTCATGTGCGGATAGAGCGCGTAGTTCTGGAACACCATCGCAATGTCCCGCTCCTTGGGCTGGACATTGTTGACGACGCGGTCGCCGATCGAGATCGTGCCGGAGGTGATGTTCTCGAGACCGGCGAGCATGCGCAGAAGCGTCGACTTGCCGCAGCCGGAGGGGCCGACCAGAACGACGAACTGGCCGTCCTCAATCGGTACAGTCACGCCGTGCAGGACTTCAAAATTGCCGAACGATTTCCGCACGTCGCGGATTTGCACAGACGACATCTAGCTCCCTCCTCGAAAGTCCACGGCGCCTCGAGCGCCGCGACCGTCTTGTTTTTTCAGACTTCACCGAACTCGGCCCGATCTTAGCGGGCAACATTGTCGGCAGTTTGTGCGGTTTTGGCAATTTGTCTTTGGTTAGTCGTTGCTGGTAGCGCTGTCAACGTTCCTTTGTTTGCGGGACTGACTGTGTTAAGAGCAGCAAATGGGTCGAAAACGCACCAAGTCAGGCAAGATCCGGCTGGCGGAAGTCGCCGAGCTTGCCGGCGTCAGCCCGATTACGGCGTCCCGCTTCTTCCGTAATCCGGAGGCCCTCTCGGTTGCCAAGCGGACACGGGTCGAGAGCGCCGCCAAGGAGCTCGGCTATGTGCCGAACCTTGCGGCCCGCGCGCTGGCCTCGCAACGCACCGAGGTGATCGGTGTCTTGATCCCCTCCCTCACCAACAACGTGTTCTCGGACGTGCTGCGCGGCATCTACGACGCGTCCGAAGGCAGCCGTTACTCGATCCAGCTGTCCAACACGCGCTACAGCATCCTCCAGGAAGAGAAGCTGCTGCGACTGTTTCTGGCGCAGAAGCCGGCCGGGCTGATCGTCACCGGCATCGACCAGACCACGGAATCGCGCGCCATGCTGGAGGCCGCCGATTGCCCGATCGTGCAGATCATGGAGATCGGCCCCGACCCGGTCGACATGATGATCGGCTTTTCGCACTATGATGCAGCCCGCGCAGCGGTTGCGCACCTGTTCGAGCAGGGCCGCCGCAAGATCGGCTTCGTCGGTGCGCGCATGGACCCGCGGGTGCAGCGGCGGCTGGACGGATATGTCTCGGCGATGAAGGATGCCGCACTGTTCGAGCAGCGCCTCGTCGTCACCACGGCGACACCGACCTCCGTGACGCTGGGCGGCGCCCTGTTCACCGATCTCCTGGCGCGCGAGCCGAATCTCGATGCGGTGTTCTGTGCCAATGACGACCTTGCGCTCGGCGTGCTGTTCGAATGCCGGCGCCGGGAGATCGCTGTCCCCGAGCAGATCGCGATCGTCGGCTTCAACGACCTCGAATTCATGGCCTCCGCCGTCCCCACCCTTACCAGCGTGCGCACCAACCGCTACGAGATGGGCAAAACGGCCGCCACCATGCTGATCGAGGCGATCGACGGACGGCGCCCGGAGCAGCCGGTGCTCGATCTCGGCTTCCGGGTGATCGAGCGGCAAAGCTCGTCGCCGCGCCATTCAGACAGCCGGCCGACTGTCTCGGGCGTGGGCACGGCGAACAAAATGGTAGCGTTACCAAGTAGCCATGACTAGTATCGCATTTGTGAGGAAACGACCCGCCAGCGGGCCAGCGATCCGTCATTCGCGCCGTTGGGCATCGCACAAGCCGACACCCTAGGACGGACGCCAGTGCGTTTGCATTGCAGGAGAAACCAATGACAAAAAAACCGACCAATGGGCATGCGCCCGCCGGCAACGGCTCCCGACGCCACCTTCGCTCCCAGGAATGGTTCAACAACCCGCATAATCCGGGCATGACGGCGCTCTACATGGAGCGCTACCTCAATTACGGCCTCACCCGTGCCGAGCTGCAATCCGGCAAGCCGATCATCGGCATCGCCCAGACCGGCAACGACCTCTCTCCCTGCAACCGCCACCATATCGAGCTGGCCCACCGCGTCCGCGAGGGCATCCGCGAGGCCGGCGGCATCGCGATGGAATTCCCGACCCATCCGATCCAGGAGACCGGCAAGCGCCCGACCGCCGCGCTCGACCGCAACCTCGCCTATCTCGGCCTGGTCGAGATCCTCTACGGCTATCCGCTCGACGGCGTCGTGCTCACCACCGGCTGCGACAAGACCACGCCGGCCTGCATGATGGCGGCTGCGACCGTCAACCTGCCCGCGATCGTGCTGTCGGGCGGCCCGATGCTCAACGGCTGGCATGCCGGCGAACGCACCGGCTCGGGCACCATCGTCTGGAAGTCGCGCGAGCGGCTCGCCGCGGGCGAGATCGACTATGAAGAGTTCATGGAGATCGTGGCCTCGTCGGCACCCTCGGTCGGCCATTGCAACACCATGGGCACCGCCTCGACCATGAACGGTCTTGCCGAAGCGCTCGGCTTCTCGCTGCCGGGGTGCGCGGCGATCCCCGCCCCCTACCGCGAGCGCGGCCAGATCGCCTACGAAACCGGCAAGCGCGCCGTCGAGATGGTCTGGGAAGACCTCAAGCCCTCGGACATCCTGACCCGCAAGGCGTTCGAGAACTGCATCGTGATCAATTCGGCGATCGGCGGCTCGACCAACGCGCCGATCCACATCAACGCGCTGGCCCGCCACATCGGCGTCGAGCTCACCATCGAGGACTGGCAGAAGGTCGGCCACGACGTGCCGCTCCTGGTCAACATGCAGCCGGCCGGCTTCTATCTCGGCGAGGAATTCCACCGTGCCGGCGGCGTACCTGCGGTGGTGCGCGAGTTGATGAAGCACAAGCGCATCCATGAGGACGCCGTCACCGTCAACGGCCGCGGCATCGGCGAGAACTGCAAGGACGCGCCGGTCCCCGACAACGACGTGATCTGGGCTTACGACAAGCCGCTGGTGAAGGACGCCGGCTTCCTGGTGCTGAAGGGCAATCTGTTCGATTCCGCGATCATGAAGACCTCAGTGATCTCCAAGGAATTCCGCGATCGCTATCTCAGCAATCCGAAAGACCCCAACGCATTCGAGGGCCGCGCCATCGTGTTCGAGGGTCCGGAGGACTATCACGAGCGGATCGACGACGCCTCGCTCGATATCGACGAGCACTGCGTGTTGTTCATCCGCGGCACCGGGCCGATCGGCTATCCTGGTGGAGCCGAGGTCGTGAACATGCAGCCCCCGGCAGCGCTGATCAAACGCGGTATCCTGTCCCTGCCCTGCATCGGCGACGGCCGCCAGTCCGGCACCTCGGGCTCGCCCTCGATCCTGAACGCCTCGCCGGAAGCTGCCGCCAATGGCGGGCTTGCGGTCCTCAAGACCGGCGACAAGGTCCGCGTCGACCTCAACAAGGGCAGCGCCAACATCCTGATCTCGGACGAGGAGCTGAAGAAGCGTCACGCCGAGCTCAAGGCCAATGGCGGCTTCAAGCATCCGCAGAACCAGACGCCGTGGCAGGAGATCTATCGCAACACTGTCGGCCAGCAATCGACCGGCGCCTGCATGGAACTCGCCACACGCTACCAGAACGTCGCCGGCACGTTTGGTGTGGCGCGGGATAATCACTGAACTGGGCACCCGTAGCCCGGATGGAGCGTAGCGAAATCCGGGTTCACCATCCGCGAACGCAGGATCCCGGATTACGCTGGCGCTCCATCCGGGCTACGGCGTCACGGCAATGAAGAAATCGAGGAGAACAAGAAAATGGCAGACCGCCTCAAGGGCAAACGCGCCGTCGTCACGGCTGCGGCCGCCGGCATCGGGCGCGCATGCGCCCTCGCATTCGCGCGTGAAGGCGCAACCGTCATCGCCACCGACATCAATGAAGCCGGCATCGCCGGCCTGACCAAGGAAGGCATCGCCGAGGTCGCAAAGCTCGACGTCCGCAACACCGCCGACGTCAACGCCTTCGCCAAGCGTATCGGCAAAATCGACATCCTGCTCAACGCGGCCGGCTTCGTGCATCACGGCACCATCCTGGAATGCTCGGAAGAGGATTTCGATTTCTCGTTCGACCTCAACGTCAAATCGATGCACCGGACCATCAGGGCCTTCCTGCCCGACATGATCGCGGGCGGCGGCGGCAGCATCGTCAACATCTCCTCCTGCGCGGCCTTGAGGCCGCCGGCGAACCGCTACGTCTACAGCTCGTCGAAGGCGGCAGTGTCGCTGCTATCGCGTGCGGTCGCGCTCGATTTCATCACCAAGGGCATCCGCTGCAACTCGATCTGCCCCGGCACCGTCGAGACGCCCTCGATGCTCGACCGCGCCGCCGCGCAGGGACCGCAAGGCAAGGAGATGTTCATCTCCCGCCAGAAGATGGGCCGGCTCGGCACCGCCGACGAGATCGCATCCATGGCGGTCTATCTCGGCAGCGACGAGAGCGCCTTCACCACCGGCGTCGACCTCGTCGTCGACGGCGGCTACATGCTCTGATCCCAGAGGCACCCGGCATGAACAAGATCGACCTCAACGGCCGCGTCGCCATCGTCACCGGCGGCGCGCAGGGCTTTGGCCGCGCCATCACCGAGCGCCTCACCGCCTCCGGCGCCAAGGTCGCGATCTGGGATTTTGACTCCGCGCTGGCCGAGAAGACGGCGAAAGAGATCGGCGGCAAGACCAAGGTCTTCAAGGTCGATGTCACCGACACCGCGGCCGTCGAGCAGGCGCGCGATGCGACGCTCGCCGCGTTCGGCAAGATCGACATCCTCGTCAACAATGCCGGCATCGCCGGCGTCAACAAGCCGGTCTGGGAAACCGACCTCGATGAATGGCGCAAGGTGCTGCGCATCAACCTCGACGGTCCCTTCATCGTCTGCAAGGCCATCGTGCCCGCGATGCTCAAGCAGAAATACGGGCGCATCGTGAACATCGCCTCGATCGCCGGCAAGGAAGGCAACCCGAACGCCTCGCACTATTCGGCGTCCAAGGCCGGCCTGATCGCGCTGACAAAGTCGCTCGGCAAGGAGCTCGCCGCGCATGACATCCTCGTCAACGCGGTGACGCCGGCCGCGGCCAAGACCGCGATCTTCGACCAGATGACGCAGCAGCATATCGACTTCATGCTGTCGAAGATCCCGAAGGGGCGCTTCGTGCTGGTCGAAGAGCTCGCCGCGATGGTGGCCTGGCTCGCGTCCGAGGACTGCGCCTTCTCGACCGGCGCGGTGTTCGACAT
Organism: Bradyrhizobium sp. Rc3b; assembly: GCF_900114915.1. Taxonomy (GTDB): domain Bacteria; phylum Pseudomonadota; class Alphaproteobacteria; order Rhizobiales; family Xanthobacteraceae; genus Bradyrhizobium. The sequence goes on along the minus strand of NZ_FOUS01000002.1, from coordinate 422,994 downwards.
CTCGGGCGGACGCGCAACCTATTGAGGGCAGCATGATCCGGGAAGGCGGATGCCTGTGCGGCGCGGTCCGGTTCAAGGCGGAGGGCGAGCCGCTCAACGTTCGCGTCTGCCATTGCCGCAACTGTCAGAAGGCGATGGGCTCGCCCTTCTTCGCCCGCGCGCAGTTCGACCAGCGCGCGCTGAGCGTCGAAGGCGAGACCGAGCGCTATGCATCGTCCGAGGCGATCGACCGCGTGTTCTGCAAACGCTGCGGCACCCGCCTGTTCGCCTGGCGGCGCAACGGCACGCTCGCGGGCGTCGCCCTCTCCGTGTTCGATGATCGCAATGCCTTCGCGCCGACCGAGCACATCTGGGTCTCGGAGAAGCCGATCTGGCTGAAGCTCGACGACGGCCTGGTGCAATATCCGGGAACGATCCCGGCGTGATGTCAGGCTTGGCCTGACGCAGACGCGCTTGCCGCCGGCGCCCGCCGGCCCGTTGTCGTCGCGATCCAGATCCCGCCAAACACCGCGACGATGCCGGCCGCCAGATTCCAGCGCAACGGCTCGTTCAGCAGCCAAGCGCCGACCAGCGACGCCGTGATCGGGTTGACCGTCACCGAGATCGCGACACGCGTCGGCGTCGTCCGCTCCAGCGCGAAAGCCCAGAGATAGAAGGTCAGCGCCGCGCCGAATGCACCGAGATAGAGAGCCGCCAGCCATTGCGGCGCGCCGAAGCCCGCGACCGGCGCAAAGCTACCGCGGATCCAAGAGAGCAGGATGAGGCAGGCAGCGCCCGCCGCCATGCTCATGGTGGTGAAGGCGATCGGGCTGGAGCGCCGGATCGGTGGCTTCGACCAGATACCATACAGTGCCATGCACAGTGCGGCCGCCATCATCAGGAGATCACCGCGCCAGGCGCCCGGCGGTGCCGAGGTCAGGTCGGAGAGAAGCGCTACAGCAACACCCAATGTCGCAATCACCACGCCGATCGATTTGCGCCAGGTCAGCGCTTCGGCACCGAGCGCGGCGCCGATCACGAGGGATAACAGCGGCAGCGTGGATAAGGCGAGCGCCCCGCGCGCGGCAGTCGTGAAGATCAACGATGCATTGAACAGGATCGGAAACAAAACGAAGAACAGCATGCCGAGCCCGATTGCGGCGGCCCAGTCCCCTCGCAGTGGCCAGCGATCTGCGCGCAGCAGCGTCAGTGGTAACAGCAGGAGAAAGCCGATGCCGAAGCGGAACGAACCGATCGCCAGCGGGTCGAGGTTGCTCACGAGATAGCGCGTGGCGCCGATCGAGGTGCCGCCAAGACCGCTCGACAGCATGGCGGCCAGAACGCCGGAGATTTCGCCCACGCTTCCTCCCGTCGATACTTCGAAGGCAGCATACGAGGCACGCCGAAACAGGGAATGGAATTTCCGTGATGCTGGGATAAGTTTTCGTCATGAGCGCACCCGATCTCGATCCCGAGCTGCTGAAGGCGTTTCTCGCGGTCGACGAGCATCGTTCGTTCACGCGCGCGGCCGATGTGCTCAATCGCACGCAATCGGCGGTGAGCGTCCAGATCAGGCGGCTGGAGGAGCGGCTTGGCACCAAGCTGTTTCAGCGCACCAGGGCTGGGGTCGTGCCGACCGCGACGGGCGAAGAGTTGCGCGCTTATGCGCGGCGCATTCTCGCACTCAACGCGGAGGCCGTCGGGGCGCTCCGCGCACGCAAGGCCGACGCCGTCGTCCGTCTCGGCGTGATGGACGATTACGGCACCATCGTCATTCCGCCCCTGCTGGCGAGCTTTGCCAGGCACCATCCACTGGTCAGGGTCGAGATCGAGACGGGATTGACCGCGACGATGCCGGCGCGGCTCGGCGAGGCCTACGACCTCGTCATCGCCATGCATCCACAAGGATGCGGCGATGGCGAGTTATTGAGGCGCGAACAGGCGGTCTGGGCCGCCGCCCCATCCTATCGGACAGCGGCGCAGTGTCCCCTTCCCATGGCGCTCTACCCGCCGGGCTGTCTGTTTCGCCAGTGGGCTGCGGAAGCGCTCGACGCCGCGGACCTGCCCTGGCGTCTCGCCTATGTCAGCCGGACGCTCGCTGCGGTCGAGACGATCGCGGCTCAAGGTCTCGCAGTGACGGTGGTAAAGGCCGGGACCTTGCCGCCGAGCCTTCGTGCGCTGTCCGATCGTGACGGCATGCCGCCGTTGCCGGCGGCGGAGATCCGCCTCCACCGCGCGAACGACCTGTCGACCGCAGGCGCCCTCCTTGCAGATCATTTGCAACGGGCAATTTCGGAATTGGGCGCCATATAACGCTAGATCGTGAAGGATTGTGGCCCTATACGGCCTGCTTTGCGAAGCGCGCAGGCAAACCAGAACGGACGAGCCGTGAACATTTCCTTTTATGACCTTTCCGTCTGGGTGCTGCCGCTGGTGCTTGCCATCACCTTCCACGAGGCCGCGCACGCCTTCGTCGCCGACCGGCTTGGCGACAACACAGCCGCACAGCTCGGCCGCGTCAGCTTCAACCCCATCAGGCATATTGACCCGTTCGGCACCCTGATCCTACCGGCGATGCTGCTGTTCGCGCACTCGCCGTTCCTGTTCGGCTATGCCAAGCCGGTGCCGGTCAACTTCCGCAAGCTGAACAACCCCAAACTGGACATGGTCTGGGTGGCATTGGCGGGGCCTGTCACCAACATCCTGCTGGCGCTTGCAGTGGCCCTCGCCTTCCACGCCCTGCCCCTTGTCCCCGCAAGCTCGGCGAAATGGGTCGCCGACAACCTCAAGAATGCGCTCATCATCAACGCCATCCTCGCGGTCTTCAACATGATGCCGATCCCGCCGCTCGATGGCGGGCGCGTTGCGGTCGGGCTGTTGCCGCGCCCGCTCGCCATGCCACTGGCCCGGCTCGAGCCATTCGGGATGCTGATCCTGATCGGCCTGTTGATCCTGCTGCCCCTTGCAGGTTCCCAGTTCGGTCTAAATCTTGATGTTATTTCAGCAATACTGCGAACGTTGACCGGTTATGTGATTCAGGCTGTTCTGTTCCTGACCGGCAATGCGTAGTTGAACAACCGCACCCGAACTTTAAGCCGAAGGGCCAGAGGCCGACTTGGTCAAAGCTGCCGATATGCTGATCGCGCGACGCGCGGACACCCGCGCCCGCGCCGATTTTGCCACCTGGAAGATGATGGCCAAGCTCAATGGGGCGTCCGCGCTCCCACCGGAGGCCCAGGAGTTTCTGGCGAGCTACCAGAACCTGCTGGCGCAGATGAGCGAGGGCGAGGCCACCGAGGCGACCATCGGTGCGATCTACAAGGCCTATTATGCCGAGATGGGTGGCGCGGGAACGGCACCCGACGTCCGCCCTCGCCCGCCTGAAGCAGCGGCGGACAATGTTACCGCTTTCCGCCGCCCGGCGCCGAAGCCAAAGACGACCAGCTTTTTCGGGGCTGGCGCGGCAGCTGGAACCCAGAAACGGCCGCTCCCGGTGGCGCTGATCTTCGCCTGCCTCGTCGTCGTCTATGTCGGGATCCGGCTCTACTGGCGCTGAGCCGTCTTCTTCTTTTTCGCGTCGGCCGGCGTGAAGATGATATCGACGGTCCGCTCGAACCGATCCTCGGTCAGCCCGGCAGGCGGCTGCGGGATCGGATCGGACTTGCGGACAATCGAGACCGCGGCCGCGTCGTAGGCTGAATCCCCGGATGACTCCACGACATCCACCGACAGCACGTTGCCCTTCCGGTTGATCGCGAAGCTCACCTTGACCTTCTGGTTATTGGGCTGCTTGCCTTCCGGATTGATCTTGTGCAGCGACAAATGCGCGCTGATCTTGCGGTTCCAGTCGGCGGTCAGCTTCAGGATGTCCTTGCCGATGCCGATGACGGGCGCCAGCGCCTTCTCGGCCTCGCGCGCGTCCTCCTCGAGCGTCTGCCGTGCCGTCGCAACCGATTTCGGCGAGGCCTCGGCGGCCGGCGTTTCGACCGCCTGAATCTTCGGATCGTCTTCCGTCGGCTTCTTCGCGTTGTTCTCGGTCACGACGCGATCGGGATCCTCGACCTGCTGCGACTGGTCCTTCGGAAGCTCCGTCTCCTTGGTCTCGGCCTTTTGCTCGGGAAGCGCCTGCTGCTCCTGCATCGCTTCGCTGTCGGGCCCGGGCGGCAGATCGGTTTCGGGCGCCTTGGGCGATGCCATCTCCACGGCGAATTCCGCACCGTTCGCACCGAGGCCATCGCCGTCGTCGTCAGCACGCAAATGAGCCAGCGCGAGCGCAGCACCGCCCAGATGGAGCACGAGCGCGGCCACCGCCGCCAGGATCCAGAGCTTCCGGGATGGTCTGTGTTCGTCCGACATAGCGGGCCTCTAAGGCTGAGCGGTGCCTGCCGCAGGCGCTCCCGGTGCGCCTTCCAGCGCCACCAGTTTCACCCGCGTATAGCCGCCTGAGCGCAGGAGCTCCATGACGCCCATCAACTCCCCGTACGGCACCGAACGATCGGCGCGCAGGAAGACGTACTTGTCCTTGCTCATGTCGGACAGTCCGTCGAGCGTCCCGATCAGCTCGGCCCGGTGAACGGGGTTCTCCCCGAGGGCAAGCGTCAGATCGGGCTTGATGCTGAGATAGGTCGGCTTGTCCGGCTTCTTCTGCGGCGTCGCGCTCGACGTCGGCAAATCGATCGGCAGGTCGACCGTGGAGAGCGGCGCTGCGACCATGAAGATGATCAGCAGCACCAGGATGACGTCGATGAACGGCGTGACGTTGATGTCATGCGTTTCCGAGAAATCGTCGTCGTCGCCGTCGTTGTCTGCGAGCGAAACGCCCATGGCTCACTCCGCTGCGCGCGAATGCACGCTGCCGTGGCTGCGGTCGAGATCGCGCGAGAGCAGCCGCGCCGCCGCACCCGAGGCGCGGCTGACGAGCTCGAGATAGCCCTTCGTCACGCGCGAGAAGTGATTGTAGATGATGACGGCGGGAATGGCGGCGACGAGGCCGATCGCCGTGGCGAGCAGCGCTTCGGCGATGCCGGGCGCGACGACGGCGAGGTTCGTGGTCTGCGACTTCGAGATGCCGATGAAGCTGTTCATGATGCCCCAGACCGTGCCGAACAGGCCGACGAAGGGCGAGGTCGAGCCGATGGTCGCAAGCACGCCCATGCCGATGCGGATCCGCCGCGCCTCGGCGCGCACGATCTCGGAAAAGCTGGAGGCTGCGCGCTCCTTGATGCCGGCGTCGCTGGACAGGCCGGCCGACATCCGCGCCTCGCGCAGGGCCGCCGTCAGGAACGACGGCAGGATACCCTCCTTGGCTCCGAGCGCCATCTGCGCTTCGGCGAGGGAGCGCGTCTCCGCAACCTTCTTCAGCGCCGAACGAAGCTTGGAGGATGCGACCGACAGCTCGATCGACTTGGCGATGAAGACGGTCCAGGTCATCAGCGATGCGAAGGCGAGCCCGATCATCACCGCCTTCACGATGACGTCCGCCGACATGAACATCACCCAGGGCGACAATTCCTTCATCGCCGGCGCGATGCCAGCCGCGGCATCAGGCTTGGCGGTGGTCGAAACGGCGGCCGCGGAGGGCGCCGTCGGAGCAACCGGGGTGGCTGCCGTCGAAGCCGAAGGCGCCGGGACCGCAGGCGTGGTCGCCGCGGGCGCCGCCGGAGCCGGAGCGACCGGGGCCGGCTGAGCCGTCGACTGCGCCGGTGCCGAGGGGGGTTGTGTCTGGGCGGAAACGGGGGATGCGAGCCAGGCGGCCGCCAGCATCAAGGCTGCGGCAAGGCTTGCTTGGAAGGTCATGGTCTTCATACTTCGGCCCAGTAGCGAATGAGGTTGTGATAGATACCCGTCAATTTGACCGTTTCGGGATCGTCACGCCCGAGCCGGTCCACCAGCGCCTGAATCGCGGTGTCGAGGTCGAAGATCATGCTCCGGGCTTGATCGTCCCGTATCATGCTCTGAAGCCAGAAGAAAGACGCAACCCGTGTTCCCCTGGTCACCGGCGTGACGAGGTGGAGGCTGGTCGAGGGGTAGAGCACGCAGTCGCCGGCTGGCAACTTGACTTCGTGCGAGCCGTAAGTGTCCTCGATCACAAGTTCGCCACCGTCGTACTCTTCCGGCTCGGCGAGGAACAGCGTCACCGAGAGGTCCGTGCGGATGCGAAGGCCGGTCAGACGGTCGCCGCGGATCGCATTGTCGACATGCAGGCCGAAATGGTGGCCGCTATCCGCCGCATAGCGGTTGAACAGCGGCGGGAAGATCTGGAGCGGTATAGCCGCCGCGATGAAGCGCGGGTTCGATGTCAGCGCCGAGATGATGCGGTTGCCGAGTTTTCGCGCGACTTCGCTATCGGGCGGCAATTGCTCGTTGCGCTTGACCATCGCCGACTGCGCGCCGGCGGTGGACCGGCCATCCTCCCATTCGCTGGCGTCCATGATGCGGCGGAAATCCGCCACATCATCCTTGCTGAGAACGCCTGGCAGGCACGTCAACATGATCAGAACTTCGCTGTCGTCACGACATAGAACGCGCGCCCGGGCGCGACCGCTACGAACGGTACGTTGCTGCGATAGAACGAGTCGTAATAGAGCTTGTTGGTCAGGTTCTGAGCGTAGAACTTCATGGTCCAGTTCTTGTCGATCTTCTTCTCGACGAAGGCATCGAAGCGCCAATAGCTCGGCAGCTCGTTGGTGTTGGCCGCGAACGTGCCGCCGTAAACCTTCGAGCGGTACACCGCCTGCCCGCCGAGCTCCCAGCCGTCATCGAACTTGTACTTGGTCAGCATGCTGAACGACTGGTGGGCAATGTTGGCGAGCTGCAGGCCGAGATTGGAGGCAACCCCGCTCTGGGTGACCTTGGACTGCATCAGCACCAGGCCGCCGAAGATGCTCCAACGATCGGTGATCTTGCCCTCGGCTTCGATGTCGATGCCCTGGATCCTGTAGGCAGCGCCCGAGGTCAGCAGGCCGTTGACGGTCTCGCGCGCGTTGTCCTTGGTGGTCTGGAACAGCGCGCCGGTCACCAGCAGGTGGCGGTCGGCGAGTTCCCATTTGGTGCCGAGCTCGATCGCCTTGTTGCGCTCGGGCCCGAGCAAGAGGGTCGAGTTGGGCGGAACGCCGCCGTAATCGGTGCCGGTCGCGTCAAGCTCCGAACCGAACGGATTGGCCGAGGTCGCATAGGCTGCATAGATGCTGCCGATCGACATCGGCTTGTAGACCAGGCCGACGTTGTAGTTCACGAGATCCGCGTTCTGCTTCACGAAGCTCGAATTGTTCGACGCGCTCTGGCTGTAGCCGTCGTAGCGCACGCCGCCATTGACGATGATCGTGTCCTGCCAGTTCGCGGTGTCCATGACATAGACGCTGCTGGTGTTGACGCCGTAGCGCGTCGGGTTTCCGAGGAGTGACGGAATGCCGAAGGGAATGTTGGTGTATTGCGGGGAGTAGAGATTGACCCCTGTCACGGCACCGTTGCTCGTGAAGGGCGAGCCGGACAGCTCCGACGCGAGGCCGGCATAGCGGTCGATCGAGATGTTCTCGTTCGAATATTCGACTCCGAACACGGCGGTGTGCTTGACCCCGCCGGTGTCGAGCTTGAACGTGGCCTCGTTCTGGTTGGCCCACACGTCCACGGTCTGGTAGCGGCTCTGCGCGCTCGCCGTCGTGGTCCAGAGCAGCGGATTGGGGCTGGTCGTATTCGGATTCTGCGGCAGCGTGCCGATATAGTTGAGCACCGAGTGCTCGCCGCGCACCTTGCTGGTCAGCGTGATGGCCTCGTTGACCTTGTACTCGATCGTGCCGGTACCGAAATCCTGCCGCGCCGTCTGGAAGTCGCGATTGAGGAAGCCGTACCAATTGCCGCGCGGAATGCCGGCCGAGGTCACCGGCACATTGCCCTGCTTGTAATAGGGTACGCCGAAATCCGGCAGGCCGCTGAGGTCGGTGTGGACGTAGTTCGTGGTGATCTTGATGTCGTTGGTCGGGGTGTACTTGGTCGAGATGAAGGTGCCCCAGCGATTGTCGGTCACGTAGTCGCGGCCGGCGACGTTGGCATCCTGGAACAGGCCGCCGGTGCGCACCGAGAAGGTCGGGTCGATGACCTGGTTGACGTCGAGCGTGACGCGCTTGGTCTGATCGGTGCCGAACTCGGAGTCCATGCGCTTGAAGTTGACGTCGCCAGCCTGCTTGGTGACGATGTTGATGGCACCGCCGGCGGTGCCGCGGCCGGCGTAGGAGGATGCCGGCCCGCGCAGGATCTCGATCTGCTCGGTGAAGAAGTTCTCGCGGATGGAAACCGCGGGATCGCGGATGCCGTCGATGAACACGTCGTTGCGCGCATCGAAGCCGCGGATGAAGAAACGGTCGCCGAACGCGTTGCCGCCCTCGCCCGAGCCGAGCGTCACGCCCGCGGTCGAGCGCCCGATCTCCTTCAGCGTCGTCGCGTTCTTGTCCTCGAGCACTTCCTTGCTGAGCACCGTGATCGACTTGGGCGTGTTCAGCATCTTCTCGGGAAACTTGCCGCTGGCCTGGACGTGGTCGACCTTGTAGGGCGCGGCCGGATCGGCATAGGGATTGCCGTCGGGAGCGCCTGACGGCGTGGTCGGCGCCGTCTGCTGTGCCGCCTGCTCGCGCTGCGCGGCGCGACGAATCGCATTGCGGGCGCGGACCTGCTCCGGCGAAGGCTTCGACGACGTTGGACGCGGACGTTCGACGGGAGCATCGACCGTTACCGGCGGCAGGTTGGACTGCTGCGCCTGCGCGCCACTCGACACCGACGCCACCGCGATCAAGCTCGCAACTGCCGAGACCTTCTTGCCGGAAACACCTGCGAACTTTTCATCCACCAGACCGAATGCTGCGACCGAACGCAACGACTTCGGTGCGACCACCTGCCCCATTACCAAACGCCCCATCTTCCTGTTCGCTCACTCACTTTGACGAACGATGAGTTGTTGGTATCGGCCGCAAAATAGCGGGTCAATGCGAGCGCCTCGCAAGAACCCTTGAATCGGTCCAGTTCAAAACAATTCTAAATTACAGTTTGAAATCGTTCTAAACTGATATTGGACTCGTTCTAAAAAACAGCGCACCGAAGGCCGGGCAATCGATGGCTCGCTCACAGCATCAATCGCTGCTCGGCGGCTTCATCAGCGAAAACAATTCGTCGACGGTTTTCAGCGCAACAGCGCGCACGCGATCGGTTGAGTCCATGCCGGCGATGTTGACGCCGCTCACGACCGCTTTGATCTCGTCCCGGAAGTCGGTGAGGAAGCGCAAGGGATCACGCTGCTCATTGGCGACACGCGCGATCAATCCCGTGATCAGAATCTGACACGCGATCAGCTTGCCGTTCAGCTCGTCCATCCTGCGCTCCCGTTGTGGCGGCGCCGATATGGACGATGCTGAAATCCCTGACAACCGAAACGGCTTCCGCCCGACTTAGAACCATTCTTGTTACCGATACCGACCGGCGGCTCGACCCGGCGCCATTCGGCCCGAGCACACCGTCCGGGAGTGCTGCTTGAGGTGTGTTCGCCGATCGCGCCTGCCGGGAAAATGCAGCACTGCACACCGCCGCGCCAGACCTCTGCCCAGACGGTGCAAAGCTTTCCAATTGTTTAGGATTCTCAACTGATAGTGCTGTTTACACTGGAACTTGGCGTGTATTATACAAACGCTCTGGAACCCTACGATTGCCCCAATAATTCGTAGCTGAGGGCACAAGAGCCGACACGAGACGATATGAAAAAGTCCCGGCCGATCCTCTGGATTCTGATCATCGCGGCCGTGGCCTCCGCGGGTTACTATGGTTGGCAGAAATTCGACGCCTCCCAGGCTGGAAAAACCCAGACCGCCCAGAAGGGTCCACCCCGCCCGCCCGCCGTCCCCGTCAGCATTGCCCCGGTCCAGAAGGTCGATTTCCCGGTCTATCTGACCGGTCTCGGCACGGTTCAGGGGTTCAACACCGTGCAAGTCCGCACCCGCGTGGATGGCCAGATCGACAAGCTCGCCTTCCGCGAAGGCCAGATCGTCCAGCAGGGCGAGCTTCTGGTCTCGATCGATCCCCGTCCCTATCAAGCCACGCTCGACCAAGCCAAGGCCAAGAAGGCGCAGGACGAGGCTAGTCTGGCCAACGCCAATCTCGAACTTCAGCGCGCCACGAAGCTCGGCGAATTCGCGACCGCCCAGCGGGTCGACACCCAGCGCACGACCGTCGCCCAGCTCACCGCCCAGATCGCCGCCGATGACGCCGCGATCGCCAACGCCCAGACCCAGCTCGACTACACCCAGGTCAAGGCGCCGATCACCGGCGTCGCCGGCCTGCGCCAGGTCGACATCGGCAACATCGTCAACGCCTCGACGCAGACGGGCATCGTCACGATCTCGCAAGTCGAGCCGATCTCCGTGATCTTCACCGCGCCGGAAGACCAGCTGCCCTATATCACCGAAGGCCAGAAGAGCGGCGCGCTCAAGGTGATCGCCTTCACCACCGACGGCAAGAAGACGCTGGCCGAGGGCAAGCTTGCGGTCATCAACAACCAGGTCGACACCAGCAGCGGAACGATCCGGCTCAAGGCGGTGTTCGACAACAGGGACCACACGCTGTGGCCGGGCCAGTCGGTTTCGACGCGGCTTCTGGTGCGGACGCTGAAGGATGCGACCGTGGTTCCGGATGACGCGGTCCAGCATTCGACCAACGGCCTCTACGCTTATACCGTCAATCAGGACAACAAGGCCGAGGTGCACAAGGTCAAGGTCACCTACGCTATCGATGGACATTCGGTCATCGAAGAAGGGCTGAGCCCCGGTCAGCAGGTGATCACCGGCGGCCAGTTCAAGGTGCAGCCCGGAAGCCTCGTCTCGACGGCGGTGGCGAGTTCGAACCCGGCCCAGAACGCCCAGAACAAGGTACGACAGGAATGACCGAGGGCGGGATTTCGGCACCTTTCATCCGTTATCCCATCGGCACCTCGCTGCTGATGGCCGGCATCCTCTTCGTCGGTCTCGTCGCCTATCCCCTGCTCCCGGTCGCACCGCTGCCGCAGGTCGACTTCCCGACCATCCAGATCACCGCCAATTTGCCGGGCGGCAGTCCCGAGACGATGGCTTCGTCGGTGGCGCAGCCGCTGGAGCGGCAGTTCGCCCAGATTCCCGGCATCGCGCAGATGACCTCGACGAGCTATCTGGGCACCGCGTCGATCACCATCCAGTTCGATCTCAACCGCAGCATCGACGGTGCTGCCAATGACGTGCAGGGTGCCATCAACGCCGCCAGCGGCCAGTTGCCGAAGAATCTTCCCTCGCCGCCGACCTACCGCAAGGTCAACCCGGCCGATGCGCCGATCCTGCTGCTGTCGGCGACATCGGAGACGTTGCCTCTGACCAGCGTCAGCGACGCGGTCGACGCCCAGCTCGCCCAGCAGATCAGCCAGCTCTCCGGCGTCGCCCAGGTCTTCATCGGCGGCCAGCAGAAACCCTCCATCCGCGTTCAGGTCGATCCCGCGAAACTGGTCGCCAAGGGCCTGTCGATGGAGGACGTACGCAGCCAGATCGCGATCACCACGGTCGACAGTCCGAAGGGCAATATCGACGGCGAGAAGCGCGCCTACACGATCTACGCCAACGACCAGCTCACGCACGCGAAGGACTGGAACGACGTCATCATCGCCTATCGCAACGGCGCTCCGTTGCGAATCCGCGACATCGGCCAGGCGGTCAGCGCCGCTGAAGACGCCAAGCAGGCGGCCTGGGCCAACGGCAAGCGCGGCGTGTTCCTGGTGATCTTCAAGCAGCCGGGCGCCAACGTCATCGAGACCGTCGATCGGATCAAGGCGACCCTGCCCCGCCTCGTGGCGGCGATCCCGCCCGCCATCAAGATCGAGCTCATCAGCGACCGTACCACGACCATCCGCGCCGCGGTCGAGGACGTCCAGTTCACCTTGCTGCTGACCATCGCGCTCGTGGTCATGGTCATCTTCATCTTCCTGCGCAGCTTCTGGGCCACCGTCATTCCCGCCATCACGGTTCCGCTGGCGCTGCTCGGCGCCTGCGCGCTGATGTGGGTCGTCGGCTATTCGCTCGACAATCTGTCGCTGATGGCGCTCACCATCGCGGTCGGATTCGTCGTCGACGATGCCATCGTGATGCTCGAGAACATCACGCGCTACATCGAGGAAGGCGAATCGCCGATGGCGGCTGCCTTCCGTGGCTCGAAGGAAATCGGCTTCACCATCGTGTCGATCAGCATCTCGCTGGTCGCGGTGCTGATCCCGCTGCTCTTGATGGGCGGCATCATCGGGCGCCTGTTCCGCGAATTCGCCGTCGTGCTGGCGATGACCATCTTCGTCTCGATGTTCGTGTCGCTGACCCTGACGCCGATGATGGCTTCGCGCTTCCTGCGCGCCCATGGCGAGGTGCGCCACGGTCGCTTCTATCAATGGAGCGAGCGCGCCTTCGATGCGATGCTGCGCGGCTACGAATACGTTCTCGATCACGCCCTGGCCTGGCGGCGCACCACGCTGGCGATCTTCTTCGCCACGCTCGGACTGTCGATCTATTTGTTCGTCCTGATCCCGAAGGGATTCTTCCCGCAGCAGGATGTCGGCCTGATCACGGCGACTTCGGAAGCCTCGCAGGACATTTCGTTCAAGGAGATGACCCGGCGTCAGGAACAGCTCGGTAAGATCATCCTCGCCGATCCCGATGTTGCCAGCGTCGCCATGTCGATCGGCGGCAGCGGCCGCGCCGGCAACAACGGCAACATATTCATCACGCTGAAGGCTCGCGACAAGCGCGATGCCTCGGCTCAGCAGATCATCGCGCGACTGCGTCCGCAGTTCGACAAGGTCGAGGGCGCCCGCGTCTACATGCAGGCGGCCCAGGACGTGCGGCTCGGCGGGCGGCCGACGCGCACCCAATTCGAGTTCACCTTGCAGGACGCCGACCTCGCCGAGCTCAACGAGTGGGCGCCGAAAATCCTCGCCAAGATGCAGACGCTGCCGGAGCTGCGCGACGTCGCGACCGACCAGCAGACCCAGGGCACCACGGTCCAGCTCAAGATCAACCGCGACACCGCCGCGCGCTACGGCATCCAGCCGCAGCTGATCGACGACACGCTGTATGATGCCTTCGGACAACGACAGGTCACGCAGTATTTCACCCAGCTCAACACCTACAAGGTGATCCTGGAGATCCTGCCGGAGATGCAGGGCAATCTCGACAGCCTGAACAAGCTCTATCTGAAGTCGCCGCTGACCGGCGACCAGGTGCCGCTGTCGACCTTCGCGACCTGGACCACCGATCCGGTCCGTCCGCTTTCGATCAGCCACCAGGGCCAATTCCCGGCGATCACCATCAGCTTCAACCTCGGCCAGGGCGTCGCGCTCGGCCAGGCGACGGAAGCCGTGCAGAAGGCGATGGCCGAGCTCGGCGCGCCGCCGACGCTGAACTCGAGCTTCCAGGGCACGGCGCAGGCGTTCCAGCAATCGCTCGGCACCGTGCCGCTGCTGATCCTTGCGGCGCTGGTCGTGGTCTACCTGATCCTCGGCATCCTCTACGAGAGCTATATCCATCCGATCACGATTCTGTCGACGCTGCCCTCGGCCGGCGTCGGCGCGCTCGCGATCCTGATGGCGGCCGGGTTCGACTTCAGCCTCATTGCCTTGATCGGAATCATTCTCCTGATCGGCATCGTGAAGAAGAACGGCATCATGATGGTCGACTTCGCCATCGCCGCCGAACGCGACGAGCACAAGACGCCGGCGGAATCGATCCGCCAGGCCGCCCTGCTCCGCTTCCGCCCGATCATGATGACGACGATGGCCGCGCTGCTCGGCGGCGTGCCGCTGATGCTCGGTCACGGCACCGGCGCCGAGATCCGCCAGCCGCTCGGCTACGCCATGGTCGGCGGCCTGATCGTCAGCCAGGCGCTGACGCTGTTCACCACGCCGGTGGTCTATCTCTATCTCGACGAGCTCAACAACTGGTTCTCGGGCTGGGGCCGTTCGGGTGACGGCGAAGGCGGCGAGGCGGTGGAGCACGGCACCGTTAAGGAAGCTGCCGAGTAGCGGCTTGCACGGCGCTTCCGGCGACGCTACAGCGAGGCCCCCGGTTCACGCCAACGCGGTTTCGCCATGCTCATGCAATCCAGACTTGTCGCCCTCACCGCAGCTGTCCTGTTGCCCTTGGGCGCCGCGCATGCCCAACAAGCCGCCAAGAAGAACGCTCCCGCTCCTGCGGCGCAGCCGGCACCGGCTCCGACGCAGCCACAGGCTGACGGCGCGCCGGCGCAACAGCCCGGCTGGATCGTGCGCTGCACCAGCGCCAGCCGTGACGCGCCGCTCGAATGTGCGATGGAGCAGAACGCGGTGCTGACAAAGACCGGCCAGACCATCGTGCTGATCAACATCCGCATCGCGCCCGACACCCGCACGCCGGTGGCGCTGCTGCAATTGCCGCTCGGCCTCAACCTTCCCATCGGCGCCAAGCTCCAGGTCGACGAGGGCAAGACGGTCGATCTCCAGATCCAGACCTGCGAGAACCGCGGCTGCTACGCCTCGGCGCCGATCGCGCCGGATCTGCTTGCCGCGTTGCGGTCGGGCAAGCAGCTCAAAGTCTCCTTCCAGAACATGGCCAAGGAGACGATCGCGATTCCGATGCCGCTGGGCGATTTCGCTTCCGCTTACGACAAGATCAAGTAACGCAAGTCCCCGTTACTGCCTCGCCATCTGCGCGTTGCCGACGGCATCGCCATCGAGCCGCTGGTCATTGTGATGGTGACGGCGTGCAGCAGCCCCGTCGATCAGCAGCGTGTATTCGGTGATGGAGGCGCGGCTCGCCGGCTGCCTGTTGCTGCTGCTGCAGGCCGAAGTCGACCGCGCGCCTCCGAGATAGGCTTTCTCCCCCGCCTGTCAGCTGACGACGTCGCTCGCCCGGAGCAAGGTCGTGAAGCCGCCATAGATCATGCGCTTGCCGTCGAACGGCATGCCCTCCATCTTCAGCCGCGGGTCCTCCATCACCTTCTTGTTGACGGCATCGCGGGTCTCCCGGTCGCGGTAGACGATCCAGGCGAACACCACGACCTCGTCCTCCTTCGCCATCACCGCGCGCGGAAACGAGGTGAGCTCGCCATAGGGGACATCGTCAGCGACGCATTCGACATAATCGAGCGCGCCGTGCTCCATCCAGAGCGCGCAGGCGGTCGTCGACAGCGTCTTGTAGGCCTCGATCTTGTCCTTCGGCACAGCCAGAACGAAACCATCGACATAGGGCATCAGGAATCTCCTTGAGTTGTGTGACCCAAGGACGATGCAGACCACGGCGATCCGACCGGGGAAATGCGATTTCAGATGAGGCAAACGGTCGCGACCGGCGGCGCGGCCCGTGGACCGTCACTGTCACCGAAGGACCTGAAGATCTGGACTTTTGGGCATGCCCGGAACTGGCTGGGGAACCTGGATTCGAACCAAGACAAACAGAGTCAGAGTCTGTTGTGCTACCGTTACACCATTCCCCACCGAAGCGCTTGAAATCGCTAAGCTTTCTTCGGAAGTTCTGCGAGGGCGGGCTGACAGCTTTGCAAATCAGCGGCTCGCAGGCCGCTCATATAGCCGCGCTGACCTTCGCGGTCCAGCCCTTCTGTGAACATCTCGGCTTGTTCTGGCTGCGTTCGCACCGACAGACGGACTGTCTCAAGCCTTCCCGAAGGAATCCTGCGGCCCTTTGCGGTTGTAGAACAGCGATCGGCGCGCCCGATCGATCCATCGCTGCACCGTGAACTCGAAGGCGAGCGCGACGACCGTGGATGCGAGCAGGATGCCCAAGGTCTGAAACAGAATTCGCCAATGGCTCACAATGTGCGGATTGGTCAGCGTGATCGGATCAAAGACCTGCAGATTGATCGCGATCTGGATGAAGAGAAAATGCGAGAGATAGACGCCATAGGAGGCATCGCCCAACGCGGTCGACAGGGGTCCGTTGATCCTTGAGAAGAGCGTCGGAATAACGATGCAGGTTGCGATAACCAGCGGCACGCCCTGAACGATGCCCCCGTGATAGTCGACGTCGGCATAGACGTCGGCGAGGAGATAGAGGCAGTAGAGAGCCGCGAGCCAGTAGCCCGCACGCGTCGACCATGTCAGGCGATCTCGCAACGAGAAGAGCACAACGCCGGTGCCGAAATAGCCGATCTGGCTGTAAAACGGGAAGTAAGCCCATTTCCATTCGTAGACGTGCAGAATGGTCATCTTGATCGCGAAGGCGGCGACAACCAACCCGGCGAGCCATTTTCTGTTCAGGAGAAGCAAGGCAGGCAGCAACGCGTAGAAGACGATCTCCGCGCTGATCGACCACGCCTGCGGAACCAGGAGATACGTGGTGCTGTGCATGGCCGAATAGAGATCGAGACCCAGCAGCGACAGGTTGATCACATAGGGCCGCTCTTCCGTTCGGAGGGAATTGAAGATGCCGCTCTCGTTCGCCGGGTTCCACAGGTGTAGCGCGAACGTAGCTACCAGGACAGCGAGGTAGAACGGATAAAGCCTCGCGAAGCGGCTGGCGAAGAATGCAGCAGGCCGTCCCGGATAGTGCCGCTCATAGGCGGCGGCCATGTAGAAGCCACTGATGATGTAGAAGACTTCTACAGCGGCCAAACCTCCGATTGTCTGGTGAATGACGCCAAATTGGCAATGAAATCCAACGACGATCGCCGCCAGCAGAAAACGAACAGTCCCCATCAGCCCCGCACCCGTTGGCTGATGCGAACTTAGACCGACGACCGGCGCTGAACAAGCGGCCGCCCCATCTGCATGCGGCGGCCGGCTCATCTCATCGCGTGCCGCCCTAATCCAGCTTGATGTTGGCGGCCTCGATCACCTTCTTCCAGCGCGCCGTCTCGGCGTTGATGTAGGCAGCGAACGGTTCGGAATCCACGGCGACCGCGGTGGCACCGAGTTCGGCCATCTTCTGCACCGTCTCCGGCTGCGCCATGAAGGCGCGAATCTCGGCCGAGAGCTTTTCGACGATCGGCTTGGGCGTGCCCGCGGGCACAATGAAACCGTGCCAGGCCACCGCCTCGAAGCCGGGCAGGAATTCGGCCACGGCCGGAGCTTCGGGATCGAAGGCGGCGCGCTTCGGCGTTGCGGTCGCGAGCAGCGCGAGCTGGCCGGTCTTCACCTGCGGCAGCAGCAGCGGAACGTTGTCGAAGGCGAGATCGATCTGGCCGCTGAGCAGGTCCGTCAGCATCTGGCTGGAGCCCTTGTAGGGCACGTGCACCATCTTAGTGCCCGTCATCTGCTGGAATAGCTCGCTGGCAAGGTGCTGCGAGGTGCCGACGCCGGCCGAGCCGAACGAGACCTTGTCCGGATTCGCCTTCAGATAGGCAATCAGCTCCGGCACGGTACGCGCCTTGATCTTGTTGGGATTGACGACGAGAACATTGGGCACGACGCTGATCTGGGCGACCGGCACCAGATCCTTGTCCGGCTGGTAGCTGAGCTTCGGCCCGTAGAGCGACGGGTTGATCGCAAGCGCGGACGTGCTGGCAAGGCCGAGCGTGATGCCATCCGGCGTCGATTTCGCCACCCGCGTCACGCCGAGGATCGAGCCGGCACCGCCGACATTCTCGACTACGAAGGGCTTGCCGAACTTCGCCTGCAAATGGTTGGAGACCATCCGCGCGAAGATGTCCGCGGTGCCGCCGGCGGCGAAGGGAACGACCACCGTCACCTGCTTGGACGGATAGCCGTCCTGCGCCTTTGCGGGTGAGGCCGCCAGCACCAAGGCTGAGGCAAGGACAAGCCACATCGATCTCATAGAAGTTTCCTCTGTTTTCCGTGTTGTTGATTGGTTGCCGCGCGCGAGCCGCGGAGACGGTCAGAACGCGACCTCGTACATGTTCAGGATCGCATCCCGGCCGAGGTCGCGCGGATTGTTGTCGAGCAGGCGGCGAATGGCGTGCGCCTCGTCGGCCATCACGCCGAAATCGTCCCGAGGCACGCCGAGCGCGGACAGCCGCATCTCGATGCCGAGATCGCTGCAGAACTTGTAGCTTGCCTCGAACGCGAGCTTCGGATCGCCCTGCTCCGGCAGGCCGAGCGCCTGGAGCACCGCGATCGTCTTCGCTTCCACCGCCGGCATGTTGAACGCCAGCGTATGCGGGAAGATCACCGCACAGGCGAGGCCATGTGCCACGTGGTGCCGCGTGCCGAGCGGATACGCCACCGCGTGGCCGGCTGTCGTGTTCACCGGTCCCAGGCAATAGCCGCCATAGAGCGAGGCCAGCGCGAGGCCCGCACGCGCCTCGCGATCGCCGCCATCGGCCACCGCGCGCTTGAGATAACGTCCGACCAGCCGCGCGCCTTCGAGCGCGTAGAGGTCGATCGTCGGATGCGCCTTGCGGCTGGTATAGGCCTCGACGCAATGCGCCAGCGCATCGACCCCGGTTGCCGCGGTGACCTCTTTCGGCACGGTCATCGTCAGATCCGGATCGACGATGGCGATGTCGGCCAGCATGAAGCGGCTCTGCACCGCCTGCTTGTTCTGGCTGACGGGATCGGTGACGAGCGCACGGGTGCCGGCTTCGCTGCCGGTGCCCGACGTGGTCGGAATCTGCATCAGCGCGACGCTGCGGCCGGCCACCTTCTCCGGCCCGACGATGTCGGCAAAGGGCACGTCGCTCGTGCACATCACCGCGACCAGCTTGGCGAGATCCATCGCGCTGCCGCCGCCGAAGCCGACGACGAGATCGGGCTTGACGTCCTTCGCCATCGCCACCGCCTTCTCGAGATTAGGCAGGTCCGGCTCGGGCTTGACGTCACCGAACACCTTCACCGCACCCGGCAGCGCCAGCATGTCGACGCGGCGTGCGTTGAACGGATCCGAGATCACCAGCGGCCGCCTGGCGCCGATCCGCTCGGCGTAGCGCGCCGCAGCCCCGATCGTGCCGTTGCCGAACTCGAGGATGGTGGGGCGCTGGATTTCGATGGGCGTGAAGGCGTTGGTCATCGTGCGTTCGAACTCATGATTTGGATACGGAGGCGCCAGCGGCGAGCCGCTCGGCATAGTCGATGGCCTCGATCAGGCTGTGCTCGTTGGCGATGCCCTTGCCGGCGATGTCGAAGGCGGTGCCGTGATCGACGGAGGTGCGGATGATCGGCAGGCCCAGCGTGATGTTGACGCCGGACAATTCCTGCCAGCGGCCGGTCGCGGGATCGACCTGGAAGCCGAGCAGCTTGACCGGAATGTGCCCCTGGTCGTGATACATTGCGACGGCGGCATCGTACTGGCCGGCGCGCAGCTTGACGAAGATGGTATCGCCCGGCACGGGCCCGACGACGTCGAGGCCGTCGGCGACCGCTTTCGCGATCGTCGGTGCAGACACGTCGATGTCCTGCCGGCCGAACAGGCCGCCCTCGCCGGCATGCGGATTGAGCGCCGCGATCGCGATCTTCGGTTTGGCAATTCCGAGCCGCAGCAGGGCATCGTTGGTGAGGTCGATCACCATGCGCAGACGCTCCGGCGTCAGGCGCTTCGGCACGTCCTCCAGCGCCACATGGGTCGAGACATGGCTGACGCGCATGTTGCCATGGGCGAGCAGCATCACCGAGCCGCGCACGCCGGTGAGATGCGCCAGCATCTCGGTATGACCAGGGAAATGATAGCCGGCCTTGTTGAGCGCTTCCTTGTTGAGCGGCGCCGTGACGATCGCCGCGGTCCGGCCCGCCTGCGTCAGACGCACGCCCTGCTCGATCGCCTTGTAGGCAAAGCGGCCGCCATCGGCGCTGAGCACTCCGGGCTTGATCGGGTCGCCCTCGATGTCGGCCTGGAGGAAGCAGAGGTTCGGCCAGTCGCGATCCTCGGCGCGCACTTCGGGAATCGCAATGCCGGCACCGAGCGCGGCTTTCGCGCCATCGAGCGCCGCGCCGTTGCCGATGATGAGGATCCGCAGATCGCCTTTCGCGATCCGGTCCTTCAGCCCGACGCAGGCCTTGACGATGATCTCCGGTCCGATCCCGGCGGGATCGCCCATGGTGATGGCAAGATGACGAGAGGTCATGTCGGACTCCCCTTGCTGAGCAAATGATTATCCCGAAGCAGGTCGCGCCACAGCTCGCTGGGACCGAACGCGCCGGACTTCGAGATGACATCGACGCTGGCCCAGCGGCCGCCTTGCAAGGTCGAGCGCGGCAATCCGGGCACGATACGTCCTGTCACCTCGAGCGCATGCGCGCCAACGGCAACGCAAGCGGCCTTCAGTGTTTCTCCCCCGGCAACAACCAGCGTGCCCGGTGGTTCGAGTGCTGCGATCAGCCGCGTCATCTCGTGCGCGATCCGCCGCGCCGCCTCGGCCCGCGTCAAGCCGTCAGCGAGGGCGAATTTGACCAGCGCCACGCCCTCGTCGGCCAGCTTGCGTCGAACGCCCGCGCCGCCCTCCCCCTCGGCCAGCGCGATGGTGGCGTGACCACATGCCGCGAGCTGGGATGCGGTGGCAGCCTGGTCGGAGCCGAACAGCCCCAACACCGGCCGCTTCAGTTGCGACGGCGCAGCGGCGCCTTGACCGCGGGCAAGCGCACCGGCCAGGCCGCCGCTGCCACACCACAACACGGGCCCCGGCATGCGCCGCGCCATTTCGACGACGCGATCGAGGTCGAGGTCGCTCTCGGCATCGAACACCTGAACGCCGCCTTGCGAGAGCGTTTCGGCCGTGCCCTGTCGTGCTTCGATGCCGTCTTGCCGCAACTGATCCAGCAAATTGTCGCCGACCCTGTGCCAATCGCCATGCACGGTGCGGGCGAATTGCTGGCCACCGACGGTGCGGCGTCCCTGATAATCGAACGCCGGCGCGACCACGCAAGAAGCCCAATGGCCGCTGCGCAGGCAGGCGTCGAGCTCAGCCGCCCACGCGCCCCGAAGGAGGCTATCGACCTTCTTGTAGGCGATCGTCCCGCCCTGAAGGTGGGACGCCAGTCGCCCAACGATTTCGACGCTCTCGGCCTTCGACCGCTCACGGGTGCCGCTATCGATTGCCAGGCTCCCGGACTCCAGCGGCGCAAGCGCGCCCGACCAGACGACATCGAACGGACCGCACAGGCCGACGAACTCCGCCGCGGTGTCGAGCGCACCGGTGAGATCGTCGGCAAGCAGGCGGACGCTCGTCATGGTTATGCCGCTCCCGCACCAAAAATCTTGCCGGGATTCATCAAGCCCTTCGGATCGAGCAATTTCTTGATATCGCGCATCAGCTCGACGTCGAGAGGATCGGCAACACGGGCAAGCCGGCCGCGATTGGTGATGCCGATGCCGTGCTCGGCACTGATCGCACCGCCCTGCGCTGCGGTCTCGTCGTCAACGATCTCGTTGATCTCGGCCACCAGCGCCGCCGTCGCCGCCGGATCCTGGCAACGCGCGCGGTCGATCAGGGCGATGACGTGGATGTTGCCGTCGCCGATGTGGCCATGCATCACGACCCGCGCGTGCGGTACCGCGGCGTTGATCCGGGCCTCGACATTGGTGACGAAGGCGGCCTGGCGCTCCAGCGGAACGACACTGTCGTGCGAGACGACATAGCCGCTACGCTTGTTGCCTTCGGACACGCTGTGCCTGACAGCCCAGATCGCCTTCGCCTGTGCGAGGTTGGAGGCCAGGATCACGTCGTCGGCAAGGCCGGCCTCCATCGCCTCCGCCAGCGCGGTGGCGAGCGGCTCGTCGAGGTCGACGCCGGCGAGCGTGTCGGTCAGTTCGACGATCAGATACCACGGCGTCGTCAGCTCGAAGGGGATCGTGACATGCGGCACGGACTCTGCGATCGCCTCGATCTGCGCGCGCGACATGATCTCGAGGCTGCCGAGCCGGTCGCCGACCGTGCCGCGCAGACGCTGCATGATCTCGAGCGCCTGCTCCACGCCCTGCAATTTCAGCAGCGCCAGCGCCGAGCTGCGCGGCGGCGCGAACAGCTTCAACGCCGCCGCGGTGACGATGCCGAGCGTCCCCTCCGCCCCGATGAACAGCTGCTTGAGCGCGTAACCGGTATTGTCCTTGCGCAGTGCGCGCAGGCCGTTGAAGATTCGCCCGTCGGGCAGCACGACCTCCAGCCCGAGCACGAGATCGCGCGTCGGCCCGTAGCGCAGCACCGCTGTGCCGCCGGCATTGGTCGAGATATTGCCGCCGATCTGGCAGGAGCCTTCGGCACCCAGGCTCAAGGGAAAGTAGCGATCGACCTCGCGCGCCGCATTCTGCACCTCCGCGAGGATGCAGCCGGCCTCGACTGTGATCGTGTTCGCGAGCGGGCTGACGTCGCGCACGGCCCGCATCCGGTCGAGCCGGATCACCACATTGCCGGCCCGATCGTCCGGCGTTGCCGCCCCGCACATGCCGGTGTTGCCGCCCTGCGGCACGATCGCGAGCTGCCGTGCCGCACAGAATTTGACGACGGCGGCGACCTCGGCGGTGGAGCCGGGCTTCACCACCGCAACCGCGCGGCCGTGATAACGCCCGCGCCAGTCCACCACATAAGGCTCCTGGTCGGGTCCGGACGCGATGATTTGCTTGTCGCCGACGATCGCGGCAAGCCCGGAAAGCGCGTCCTGGAAGGAGTCCGACATCGGATCGCCTCGTCGTCGCGCCGGCTACAAAGCGGCTGCGAATGCCGCAGCATTCGCGAGCAGCTCTTTCACCTGCTCGGGCGGCAACGACTCCAGCGGCGGTCGCAGGCGCTGCCATCCTGCGTGGCCAGTGCGCTCTGCCACCAATGTCTTCAGCGAGGCCATCTGCGGGAAGCGCGAGACCAGCTCGCGCGCTTTCACGATGCGCGCCTGCGCCGTCTTGAGCGCCGCGTCGTCGTCGCTATCGCGAAAATGCTTGTAGACATAGGCAAGGTCCCGCGCGACCAGATTGGAGGACGCCGTGATGCAGCCGGCGCCGCCCTTGCGCAGCAGCGGCAGCAGCAACGGATCGGCTCCGACCAGAACCGAAAAGCCGGGGAAGCGCTCGACCATCGCGGTCATGTTCGCGAAGTCACCGGAGGAATCCTTGATACCCACGAACGTTGCCGGATAAGCCGTTCGCAGCCGCTCGATCAGCGCATGCGAGATCGGCTGCGCCGACATCTGCGGGATGTGATAGAGCACGACCTTGAGCCTGGCATCGCCAATGCGCTGCACGATTTCGCTATAGGACGCGTAAACGCCGTCGTCCGTGACACCCTTGTAATAGAACGGCGGCAGCATCACGACGGTGTCGACGCCGACCGAGAGTGCGTGGCGCGTCAGGACAATGGTCTCGCTGAGCGCGGCCACGCCGGTGCCCGGCAGAAGACGTTGCGGCGCGATGCCGGCAGCCACCACCGCCTCGAGCAGCGCCATGCGCTCCGCCGCGGAGAAGGAGTTCGCCTCGCCCGTCGTGCCGAGCAGCGCGATACCGTCGCAGCCCTCATCGAGGAGATAGCGGCAATGCGCGATGAAGCGCGCATGATCGGGAGCGAGCTGGGCGTCGAGCGGGGTCAGCGCGGCGGAAAACACGCCATGAGGGTGCAGCGATGGTGTCGACAAACTTCCTCCGATCGTCAAATCAGTTGTTCGGAATGCGAACATTTGTTATTGGCTTCGACCAGTCGTAAAATCAGCTTGCCGCCGCGTCAAGGGCGGTGGCTGTCATGGCAAGGCATTCGGGCATGGCCAAGGTCGAAAAGAAGGCCACAAAGCGCAAATCGGAATCGCCCCCGAAAAACCCCAAGAATCATGTGGCGTCCGTCGGCAAGGCCTTTGCCGTGCTCAAGAGCTTCAGCAGCGAGGCCTTCGAGCTCACCCTGAGTGAGATTGCCGCACGGGCCGATCTCGATCGCGGAACGGCGTTCCGGTTGATTCAGACCCTGACCGAGATCGGCTATCTCCAGGCCGTGCCGCAGAGCCGCCGGTTCCGCCTCGGCGTTGCCTGCCTCGACCTCGGTTACACCGTGCTATCGCATGGGTCGTTGCGCCCAATGGTCGAGCCGTTGCTGCGCGATCTCGTGCCCGATGTCGGCGATGCGGCTTCGCTCGGCATCCTCGACGGCGGCGACGTGGTCTATCTCGCGCGCGTCGGCGCCGGCCTCGACCGCCACAAGATGGATCGCCGGCCGGGCACGCGCATTCCCGCCTATAGCGCCGCACTCGGTCATGTCATGCTGGCGCATCTGGCGCGGGACGAGCAAATCGAGCGACTGGAATCGCGCCCTCGCGTCAAACTGTCGGAGCGCACGCTGACCGATCTCGATGCCCTGCTCGCCCGGCTCGATCAGGTGAAGAAGAAAGGCCACGCCGTCTCCGACGGCGAAAACGCCTACGGCCTGCGCACGCTGTCAACGCCGATCTTCGACGCCCAGGGCTCGGTGATCGGGGGATTGAGCATCACGGTCGATGCCATGCGCATGGACATGGCGGCCTTCCGCGACCAGGCGCTGCCGCGGCTGATGGAGCTGACCAGTCAGGTACAGGATCTCGCGATCAAGTCGGGATTGACGAGCTGAGCGATCTCTTCGCGGGCGTGTCCCGTGCGACGTCACAGCTGACGATCTGCATCCGAAGATCATTGTGAAAACGCTTTCGCGACCTATATCGTCAAGGCTTCCTTCCGAAACCCGATTTCCCCTTGCGAAGAGCCGTGCTCATTTTCTTCCTGCTCCTGTTCGTGCCGATCGGCCTATCGGCCGCACGGTACTATTGGCTTGGAGATGGCCGCGGCAATTGGCAGACGGCTGACCGTTCCAGCGCAGGCCTGCTGCCGCCGGCTTCTTCCCATCCCGATGCCCTGATCCGGGTTTATGCGGCCCGAACGGTCCGGTGGCGAAGCATCTTCGCCGTCCACACGTGGATCGTCGTCAAGGAAAAGGATGCGACCAGCTACAGCCGATACGACTACACCGCGTGGGGCGAACCGATCCGGAGCAACGGCTTCGCTCCCGATGGAAGGTGGTTCGGCGCCCTGCCGGAAACCGTCGTCGCGGTAGATGGGTCACGGGCCGAGTTCCTCATTCCCAGGATTCGGACTGTGATCGAGACCTACAAGTTTCGAACCTACGGCGACTACAGCGCCTGGCCGGGACCGAATTCAAACACCTTCGTTCAAGCCGCTCTTGATGCCGTGCCGGAACTTCGCGCGGTTCTGCCACCGACCGCGATCGGCAAGGATTATCCCTATTCCGGGGAATGGATTGGGCTGACCGCCTCGCGCACCGGCTTCTATGCCTCGCTCTTCGGCTATCTCGGCCTGACCCTCGGCTGGGTCGAAGGCCTCGAGATCAACTTCTTCGGCGCCGTGCTCGGCCTCGACATCCGCCGGCCCGCCGTCAAGCTGCCGGGCATCGGCCGCCTCGGTGTTGCCGCCGGTCTGTAGAGCCGGACGAGACCGCGACTGGCGATTTCGTCGCGACGGCTAGACCACGATGTGATCGAAGTCGGCGGCGATCCGGGTGTTCGGAAAGATCCTCGCCGCCTCGGCGAGAATCTCTTCGTCCTCATAGCGTCCCGACATATGGGTCAGCACGAGCTGCTTCACATTGCTCGCTGCCGCAAACGACGCCGCTTCTGCCGCGGTGAGATGGCCGTAATCCCGCGCGATCGACGCGTCACGATCGAGGAACGTTGCCTCGATCACCAACATGTCGGCATCAACGACGTGTTGCGCCAGCCCCTCGGTGGTTTCGGTGTCGCCGATCACGACAAGTTTCCTGCCGCCGCTCGGCGGTCCCAGGACATCTTCCGGATCGATCGTTCGATCGCCGTCGATCACGACCGCCCGGCCTGCGGCCAACTCGCCGCGCAAGGGACCGTCGGGAACGTCCAGCGCTGCCAGCAGATTTGGCTGAAGGTGGCGGCGAGCGGGGCTTTGGAAGACGAATCCAAAACTGTCGGTGTCGCGATGGCGGACCGGAAAACAGTCGATGGTGAAGTCGCCGGCGTCGACGAACCGTCCTGCGGCCAAGGGAGCGAATTCCACCGGAAGCGGCGCCCTGCCCGCACCCCACAACCCGGCCAGCATCTGGATGACCGTCTCGAGCGTCGCTGGACCGCCATGAACCATCATCACCTCGGCGCTCTGCCGCAAGCGCAGCGTCGAGAACAGGCCGGGGATGCCGAGCACATGATCGAGATGCGCATGCGTCAGCAGAATGCGGTCGAGCCGGCGAAAACCTGCGCCACTGCGCAGCAACTGGCGCTGCGTGCCTTCGCCGCAATCGACCAGCATGCGCTGTCCGGCGGCCTCGATCAGCAGGGCCGGATGGTTGCGCTCCGCGGAAGGAACGCTCGCCGAGGTGCCGAGGAATGTCAGGGCAAACATGGTCGTCGATGTCCAGCGACCGCCCCTCTCCGCGACGGTACGGTGAACGGTCTCACCGTCCCCAATGCCACGCGAGCAACAGCGCGTACAGCCCCATCGACGCGGCGTAGAGTGCGGCAAGAAGTGCGTAGCCCGCGATTTGGCGACTGATCGCCGCCTTCGGCGCGACCCACCAGTCGAGTGCCTTGAAGGCCGCTGGCACTAGCCACCAGCCGAGCAACTGGGTGCTGACGAGATTGCCGACGAACAGCGACAGCCAGATCGGCACGCCATGACTGTCGATCAGCGGTCGGCTGATGAAAGTGCCCCAGAGATAGACCACGGGATAGAGCACCAGCAGGACGATGAGGTTGCTCTTCCAGATCAGGGCCGGGCCCTGCTCCGGCGCTTGGGCTTTGCCGGCGGGAAACCAAAAATTGAAGCCGTAGCTTGCGCGCTTCACGTTCATGCCCGCGTTGAAGCGCTCGCCCTCCTTCAGCAGGGTCTGCCGGACGGGCGAGCCCAGCCATGCATTGAGGTTGGCATCGCTGTCGAACGACAGGATGACGATCCATTCGTCGCGCAAGCCCGGAATCGGCCGCTCGATCTTGTGGCGCAAGAACCCCTTGAACTCGGCCTCGGCAGCCTGGATGCGCTGCTGCCATTTCAGAAACGCGTCCTCCAGTCCATCCGGCACCTTGAAGGAGATGACGGCCGACACCGCGCTGTCGCGCTGGATGCCGGTGTCGGGCAGGATATGAACATCCTCCGAACCGACGAAGAAGCGCTGCACCTCTCCGATCAGCTTCGCCCGCATCTCGCTCTGGAGCCAGGCGCGCGCCGCGGCCGGGCTGGCGAAGCGCAAAATCGTCACCCAGTCGACATGCGCCGGCGGCTCCGGCGGCACCACCTCCTGCCCCAGGAAACCGGGCCAGGCCTTGAGCGCCTCGCCCACCTCGCCGTTCCACCGCGCGAACGCGGCAAAGCCCTCGTCAGCGATGCGGCGCTGGATGACGAGGGCGACCGGCTTGCCGGCTATATCCGGAGACGTGCTCATCGTCGCGGTCCGCTTCAGCTCTTCTTGTAGAGCCGCTTGCCCATCACCCAGGTCTCGTCGACGCAGCGATCGTCGCCGACCATCATCACCGCGAACAGCATGCTCGCGGCCTCGTCCATCGTGCGCGGGCCGGCGCCCTCGGCGATCAGCGATTGGTGCCACGCTTGGGCGATCTGCCCGCCGTTCGGATCGAGCGCGACGAAATCGGCTTCCTTGCCGGGCTCGAAATTGCCGAGCTTGTCGTCGATGTAGAGGCCCTCGGCGCCGCCGAGCGTGATCGACCAGAAGCCGCGATAGGGCGAGAGCTTGTTGCGCTCGGCTTCCGCAAGGTCCTTCCGCGTGGGATCGATGCTGCCGTCGAGCAGCGTGTTGTTGCACATGCCGACCTTGTAGGCGTCGTCGAGCACGGAGATCATCGAGAAGCGGTTGCCGCCGCCGACGTCGGTACCGAACGACATCTTCACGCGATGCTCGGGATCGGTGGCGCGGCCGAGGCGGAACAGACCGCTGCCGAGGAACAGGTTGGAACACGGGCAGAACACCACCGCCGCGCCCTTCTTCGACATGCGCCGGAATTCGTTGTTGGAGAGATAGACGCCGTGGCCACCGGAGAATTTCGGCCCGACCAGGTCGAACTTCTCGTAGACGCCAAGATAGTCCTGGCAGTCCGGGTGCTCGACCAGCACGCCACTGCATTCAGCCGGGTTCTCGGAGATGTGGGTATTGACCCAGCAGTCCGGATGCTCGTGCTTGAGGCGCTGACAGGCTTTGAGCAATTCCGGCGAAGCGCCGAAGGCGAAACGCGGCGTGATGGCGTAGAGGTTGCGGCCCTTGTTGTGATACTCTGCGATCAGCCGCTTGCTGTCGCGATAGAAATTCTCCGGGGTATCAATGAAGTCCGCCGGCGCGTTGCGATCGATGCCGGTGAGGCCCGCGATCACGCGCATGTTGCGGCGGGCCGCTTCCTCGAACAACTCCTCGGTTGAAACTGGCGAGGAGCTCGTGAAGGCCTGGCAGGTGGTGGTGCCGGAGGCCAGCAGCGCATCGAGGAAACGCTTGACGCCCTCGCGCGCGTAGTTGCGATCCCGGTATTTGAGCTCTTCCGGATAGACCCATTTCTGCAGCCACGGCAACAGCTGCTCGCCATAGGCCCCGAGCACGCGGGTCTGCGGCAGATGGATGTGGCCGTCGATGAAGCCGGGGACGATGATCCGGCCCTTGATACGGGTGATCTCAGCGCCGGGATGGGCGGCGGCGATCGTCTCGTAGGGTCCGAACGCCTTGATGACGCCGTCCGTGACGATCATGAGGCCGTCGTGATGAAAGCGCGCGGCGGTCTGCTCGTTGCCAGCGTGCTTCCAGGGATCGTCGACGAAGTCGAAGAACGTGCCGCGAATACCGACCGTGGTCATGATTGGGTCCCTTCCTTAAGATTGTTTGGCTGGCGCACTGACGGCAAGGAGATCGCGAGCAGCGTGCCCGCGATGGCGCAGAGGCCGAGATAGAGCCACCCGATCGGCGCCTGCGTTGCTTCAGGCAACACCGCCGCGATCGCCATGGCGCCGCTCACGGCGAGATAGCAGAGCGCGCTGATGAGGCCGCCGATCAGGCCGTGGTCGCGTTCGAACAGGCCGAGCGCCATGCCGTACATCATCGGACACAGCACGCCGCAGCCGCCGAGCACCAGCGCGCCGCCGATCGTGATCGACGCAAAATCGAGACCGACGACCATGCCTGTCACGGTCAGCACCGCGGAGCCGGCGAGAAACAGCGCGAAGGCGCCGAAGCCCAGCATGCGGGCCGGCATGACGCGCGCGAAATGGGCGCAGCCGAGTTCGCCGGCGAGGTTGACCCCGCCGAGGCCGAGCGCGACGAGGCCGTAGATCGCCGCCGAGTAACCGAGGCCGGTCTGGTAGAAGAACGGTGCGACGACGCCGAATGCCAGCTGCGCGCTCGCGGCCGCAGCGAACACCAGCACGAAAGCCAGGAAGCCCGGGCGGACCACCGCCTCGCGCAAGATATCCGCGGTACGGCGCGGATCGAACGGCGCGCGCCGCTCGGCCGGCAATGTCTCGGGCAGAAGAAACACGACGATCGCAGCGACGATGGCCGCAGCAATCGCAATGATGACGAAGACACCACGCCATGACGTCAACTCGACGATGAAGCCGCCGGCCGCGGGCGCTAGCACCGGCGCGAGCCCCCAGGCAGCGCCAAGCAGGCCGGAGATGGCGGTGAGCTCACGGCCGCGATAGCAATCGGCCGCAACCGCATAGGCGACGACGAGGCAGGTGCAGCCGCCGATCCCTTGCAGGAAACGCAAGCCGAGCAGCAGCGAGGCGCTAGTGGCGAGCGCGCAGGCGATGCTCATCGCGATCAGCACCGAAAGGCCTGCGAGGAGGACGTTGCGGCGGCCCAGCGTGTCGGAGGCGATGCCGACCGGCACCAGCGCCAGACTCATGCCGAGCATGTAGGCGGTGACGGTGTTCTGCATCGAGGCGGGATCGGCGGCCAGATCCACCACCATCTGCGGCAGGCCGGGCGTATAGGCATCGAGCGGGATCTGGCTGAACGGCACGACGCACAGCAGGATCGGCACGATCCCCCGCTTCGCGCAACCGGCGTCCGAAGCAAATGCGGTCATGAGCAACGCCCCCTTGATCTCCGCGGGCCCCATCTTTTCGTGCGCGCAGTGAGACGCGACGATGCAGGTTGCGGGAACTTTGACGCGCGGGAGCGTGCCAGAACTGTGTGTAAGAATTCTTAGGAGCGCCCGTATCGATACGGTCTTTGACGGCTGATGCCCTGGCCCGGGGGACGCCCAAACAAAAAACGCGAAAACAACCCCATGCAAAGTACAAATCATTGAAGAATTTCGCGCCGCACGCCGCCAAGGCCTGCCCGCGCGGACGTTTGACACGTCGGGCAAAGCAGGCGCTGACTCGCCTGATGGCCGATTGTGAATCCCGCCAGCGCGCCGGTCCGTTAACGGGTCGGAAGGCATAGCGTTTCGAAGCCCGGCCTCCGCACTGGTGCCCCCGGCAAGCAGATCTGGTGCCCGTTGCGCCGCCTCCTCATCCCCCTTTCAAAATCGCATGTTCGGTGCCCCGAGCGATCTGCAGCGGGGTAGCGTCGACACCGCGATGAGATACATTGGAGTTCGTGATGACCGCAGATGCTGCTGACTTGAACTACGGCTCGATCAGAGCACTGGCGAGCGCCCTGCACGCGCGCAAGATATCTGCGTCGGAACTGCTCGAACACACGATCGCGCGCATCGAGGCACTCGACGGTCAGATCAACGCGGTCATCGTGCGCGATTTCGACCGCGCGAGAGCGGCGGCGCGCGCTGCCGATGCCGCGCTTGGCGGCGGCGAGCAACGGCCATTGCTCGGCATCCCCGTGACCTTGAAAGAGCCCTTCAACGTCGCGGGCCTGCCGACGAATTGGGGCTTTCCGCATTTCAGGGATTTCCAGCCGGCGGAGGATGCCCTCGTCGTCTCGCGGTTGAAGGCGGCCGGCGCCATCGTCATCGGCAAGACCAATATCCCGATCGGCCTCAGGGATTTCCAGAGCTACAACGAGATCTACGGGACGACTAACAACCCGTGGGACCTCGGCCGGTCGCCCGGCGGCTCCTCCGGCGGATGCGGCGCGGCGCTGGCCGCAGGCTTCGGTCCGCTCTCGATCGGCTCGGATATCGGCGGCTCGATCCGGGTCCCCTCGCATTTCTGCGGCGTGTTCGGACACAAGCCGAGCCTCGGCCTGGTCCCGCTCCGCGGATACGGCCTTCCGCCGGCACCGCCCGTCCCCGGCCAGGGCGATCTCGCAGTCGTTGGACCGATGGCGCGTACAGCTTCGGACCTTGCACTGGCACTCGACGTGATCGCCGGCCCGGACGAGACGCGCGACGGGATCGGCTATCGGCTTGCGCTGCCCGCCCCGCGCCATGATCATCTCGGGGATTTCAGGATCCTCGTGGTCGACACGCACCCGTTGATGCCGACGGGCGAGGCCGTGCGTTCAGCCATTGGACGATTGGCCGAGCGGCTCGGCAGTTCGGGCGCGCAGGTGGGACGCTCGAGCACGCTGCTGCCCGATCTCGCCGAGTCTGCGCGGCTCTACATGAAGCTGCTCAACGCCGCGCGAAGCCCGCGCCTGACAGCGATCGCCCTCGCCGAGGCGCAAGAAGCTGCCGCCGCACTCTCCCCCGACGACCGCAGCCTGCAGGCCGAGCGCGCCCGCGGCTGGGGCATGATCCATCGCGAATGGCTCGCGACCGATGCGGCGCGCTTGCAGCTGCAACGACGGTGGCAGCAGCTATTCCGTGAGTTCGACGCCGTGATCTACCCGGCCGCCGCCGTGCCGGCCTTTCCGCATGACCATTCCGAACCGTTCGACGCACGGCAGCTCGACATCGATGGCAAGCTCTACAACTACTCCGATGCGTGCTTCATCTGGGCCGACCCCGCGTCGACCTGCGGTTTGCCGGCAACCGCCGTTCCGATCGAGCGCACAGCGACGGGTCTCCCGGTCGGCGTCCAGATCATCGGGCCCTATCTGGAGGATCGTACGACGATTGCGCTGGCCGACTTGATCGAACGCGAGTTCGGCGGCTTCGTGCCGCCGCCGGCGCTGTCTGCATAAGCTGCGGGATGACAGCCGCCGGCGCTTACGGCCATCACGCTCGGTCGGCCGACTGCGCCTCGACCGCCTGCACGGCGACGCTCGCCACCTGCCGCAGCGCTTCGCGATCTGCGCCCGAGGATGCCATCACGCCCATGCCGACCGCGACGGCCGAGACGTAGCGCGCGAGCGCGGCGGGATCGGCGCTCTCCTTGAGATCGCCATCGGCCTTGGCACGGACAAAACGGTCCCGGAGTTGGTCCTCGTTCTGGGCGCGGCGGGCGGCGAGCTCGAACGGGACGTTTTCGGAGCCGGTGCCGCAGGCGATGCCGCCCTGCACGAGCAGGCAGCCGGGCGGATTGGCGGGATCGGTCTGCTTCTCGGCGATGCCCATCAGCATCCGTTCGGCGACGTCGCGGGCGGTGGACGCGGCCACCACCTCGTCCATCCAGACGCCGCGCAGCTTGGTGTAGCGATCGAGCGCAGCCTTCAGCAGACCTTCCTTGTTGCCAAAACAGGCATAGAGGCTGGGCGGATTGATGCCCATGGCCTCGGTCAGCTGCGCGATCGTGGCGCCCTCATAGCCATGGCGCCAAAACACTTCCATCGCCTGGTCCAACGCCGTTTCGGCGTTGAATTCGCGGGGGCGTCCCATGCGCATGTGCCTGTCTCCTCGGAATCGGCGGCCTGTATCAGCTTAACGCCGGTCCTATCTATTTGTTCTGGCTTTCTTTTTCTTGTGTCTTTCAATCGTCGCGGTATCGGCGTACATTTTTCTTAGTGAATGGTACATAAGTATCTTGCACTGCGAGATCCAGCTCCACATCTGTAGTGAACACTACATATCTGGAGCGCGCAAATGCCCCCCTCCCAAAATACCTCCCGTGCCGGCCGCCTTCGCCGCCTTCTTGGCGGCGTCGCCATCGTGGGCGCCCTCGCCGTAGCCGGTACAATTGCGACCGGCCACTATCTTCGTTCCGCCCAGGCAACTGCAACGGCCGTCGCGGCTGAACAGGCGGTGCCCGTCACCGTCGCCATGATCGAGCCGCGGCAGACCGCGCTGTGGGACGATTTCTCCGGCCGGCTGGAAGCCATCCACCGTGTCGAGCTCCGCCCGCGCGTTGCCGGTGCGATCCTTTCCACCAACTTCACCGAAGGCGCGCTGGTGAAGGCTGGCGACGTGCTGTTCAAGATCGATCCGGCGCCTTACGCCGCCGAGGTCGACAAGGCCAACGCCCAACTCGAGGCCGCAAAGGCGCGCGTGGTATTCACCACCAGCGAGGTCGAACGCGGCGCGCAGCTGGTCGGCAACGCCGTCGTGACACGCCGCGATTTCGACCAGCGCGAGAACGCCAACCGCGAAGCGATCGCCAGCGTGAAGGCGGCCGAGGCAACGCTCCAGACTGCAAAGCTCAATCTCGACTACACCGAGGTGCGCGCGCCCGTGGACGGTCGCGTCGGCAAGATCGAGATCACCGTCGGCAATCTCGTCGCTGCGGGCACCGCCTCCCCGGTGCTGACCTCGCTGGTCTCGGTCAATCCGATCTATGCGTCATTCGATGCGGACGAAGAGGTCGTGCTGCGTGCGCTGAACTCGATCGCGGACGCCAAGGGCGGACGCGGCAAGCTCGACCAGATCCCGGTTGAGATGGCGACCTCCGGCGGCCTCTCGGCAAAAGGCCACATCCAGCTCATCGACAACCAGGTCAACGGCCAGAGCGGCACCATCCGGGTGCGTGCGGTGTTCCGGAACGAGGACGGGCGTCTGATCCCCGGCCAGTTCGCCCGCGTGCGCATGGGCCAGCCGAAGCAACAGACGCTGGTGATGATCGACGAGCGCGCGATCGGGACCGATCAGGACAAGAAGTTCGTGATGGCGGTCGGCGACGACAGCCGCGCGGTGTACCGTCCGATCACGCTCGGCAGCGCCGTCGACGGGCTTCGCATCGTCACCTCGGGCCTGAAGTCCGGCGATCGTATCGTCGTCAACGGCCTGCAGCGCGTGCGTCCCGGCGCCCTCCTCAAGACGGAGGTCGCAGCGATGGGCGCGCGTGGGCAGCAGGCTTCGAACCACAGCAACCAGGACGTCGTGCAACGCTAGTGTTCTCTGTCATTCCGGGGCGCGCGTAGCGCGAACCCGGAATCCAGCAGTTTGGAAACTCCGATCCATCTCACCTCTGAATTCCGGGTTCGCGCGCTGAGCGCGCGCCTCGGAATGACGGGGTGAGTTGGCGGAGACACGCAGGATATTGCCCAGGGGCAAAGCCATGAATCTCTCAAAGTTCTTCATCGATCGTCCGATTTTTGCCGGCGTGCTGTCGGTCCTGATTTTCCTTGCCGGCCTGATCTCGCTGTTCGCGATGCCGATCTCGGAATATCCGGACGTGGTGCCGCCCTCCGTCGTGGTGCGCGCCACCTATCCCGGCGCCAATCCCAAGGTGATCGCGGAGACGGTCGCGACCCCGATCGAGGAGCAGATCAACGGCGTCGAGAACATGCTCTACATGTCGAGCCAGGCGACCACCGACGGCGCGATGACGCTGACGGTGACGTTCCGGCTTGGCACCGACCCCGACAAGGCGACGCAGCTGGTGCAGAACCGCGTGCAGCAGGCCGAGCCGCGCCTCCCGGCCGTGGTGCGCCAGCTCGGCATCGTCACCAAGAAGTCCTCGCCCGACCTCACCATGGTCGTGCATCTGTTGTCGCCAAACGGCCGCTACGACATGACGTATTTGCGCAACTACGCGGTGCTCAACGTCAAGGACCGGCTGGCGCGGATCGACGGCGTCGGCGACGTCCAGCTCTACGGCGCCGGTGACTATTCGATGCGGATCTGGGTCGATCCGCAGAAGGCGGCCGAGCACGGCCTGACTGCGAGCGACATCGTCAAATCGATCCAGGCGCAGAACGTCGAGGCCGCCGCCGGAGTTGTCGGCTCCTCCCCAAACGTGCAGGGCATCGACCTGCAACTGTCCGTCAATGCGGAAGGCCGGCTGTCCAGCGAAGAGCAGTTCGGCGATATCGTGGTCAAGACCGGTACGCGCGGCGAGGTCGTGCGGTTGCGCGACGTCGCGCGGATCGAGCTCGGCGCCTCGCAATATGGCCTGCGCTCGCTGCTCGACAACAAGCAGGCGGTCGCGATTCCGATCTTCCAGGCGCCGGGCTCCAATGCGCTGCAGATTTCCGACAACGTCCGCGCCACCATGGCCGAGATCAAGAAGAACATGCCGGAAGGCGTGTCCTACCAGATCGTCTACGACCCCACCCAGTTCGTACGCTCCTCGATCGAGGCTGTCATCCACACGCTGCTGGAAGCGATCGCGCTGGTGGTGCTGGTGGTGATCCTGTTCCTCCAGACCTGGCGGGCCTCGATCATCCCGCTGCTGGCCGTGCCGGTGTCGATCGTCGGCACGTTCGCGGTAATGCACGTGTTCGGCTTCTCCATCAACGCGCTCAGCCTGTTCGGCCTCGTGCTCGCGATCGGCATCGTCGTCGACGACGCCATCGTCGTGGTCGAGAATGTCGAGCGCAACATCGAGGCCGGGTTGTCGCCGCGCGACGCCACCTATCAGGCCATGCGCGAGGTATCGGGTCCGATCATCGCCATCGCCATGGTGCTGATCGCGGTGTTCGTGCCGCTGGCCTTCATCTCCGGCCTCACCGGGCAGTTCTACAAGCAGTTCGCACTGACGATCGCGATCTCGACCGTGATCTCGGCGGTCAACTCGCTGACACTGTCGCCGGCGCTGTCAGCGCTGCTGCTCAAGGGCCACAACGAGCCGAAGGACCGGCTGACGCTCATCATGGAAAAGAGCCTTGGCTGGTTCTTCCGCGGCTTCAACAAGGCCTTCACGCGCTCCTCGGACAATTACAGCGGCACCGTCACCAAGGTGATCTCGGGCAAGGCCGCGGTGATGGGGCTCTACGTGGTCCTGGTCGGCCTCACCGCCCTCTTGTTCCAGCAGGTGCCGAGCGGCTTCGTGCCGGGCCAGGACAAGCAATATCTGGTCGGCTTTGCGCGCCTGCCCGATGGCGCAACGCTCGACCGCACCGAAGAGGTCATCCGCAAGATGAGCGACGTCGCGCTGACCCAGCCTGGCGTCGAGAGCTCCGTGGCCTTCCCCGGCCTGTCGATCTCCGGATTCACCAACTCGTCCAATGCCGGCATCGTGTTCTCGACGCTGAAGCCATTCGACGAGCGCAAGGGCCCGGCCCTGAGCGGGAATGCCATCGCGGCCGACCTGAACAAGAAATATGCCGGCATCCAGGAGGCCTTCATCGCCATGTTCCCGCCGCCGCCGGTCAACGGCCTCGGCACCATCGGCGGCTTCAAGCTCCAGATCGAGGACCGTGCCGGCCTCGGCTATGAGGCGCTGAACGAAGCGACGAAAGCGTTCATGGCGGCGATGCAGAAGGCGCCGGAGATCGCCGGCGTGTTCTCGAGCTTCCAGGTCAACGTGCCCCAGCTCTTCGCCGACATCGACCGCACCAAGGCGCTGCAGCTTGGCGTGCCCGTGACTGAGGTGTTCAACACGCTGCAGATTTATCTGGGGTCCTACTACGTCAACGACTTCAACAAGTTCGGCCGCACCTATTCGGTCTATGTGCAGGCCGACGCGCCGTTCCGTGCACGCGCCGATGACATCAGGCAGTTGAAGGTGCGCTCGTCCTCGGGCGACATGGTGCCGTTGTCGGCGCTGCTCAATATCCGCCAGAGCGCGGGACCGGAGCGTGCGATCCGCTACAACGGATTCCTGTCGTCCGATATCAACGCCGCCGCCGCGCCCGGCTTCTCGTCGGGCCAGGCGCAGGAGGCGGCAACCCGGATCGCGGCGGAGACGTTGCCACCCGGCTTTGCCTTCGAGTGGACCGACCTGACCTATCAGGAGTTCATCGCGGGCAATTCCGGTCTCTGGGTGTTTCCGCTGGCGATCCTGCTGGTGTTCCTGGTGCTGGCCGCGCTCTACGAGAGCCTGACCCTGCCGCTTTCGATCATCATGATCGTGCCGATGGGCCTGCTCGCCGCCATGTTCGGCGTCTGGATCTCCAAGGGCGACAACAACGTTTTCACCCAGATCGGCCTGATCGTTCTCGTGGGACTCTCGGCCAAGAACGCGATCCTGATCGTCGAGTTCGCGCGTGAGCTCGAATTCGCCGGGCGCACCCCGATCCGCGCCGCGATCGAGGCGAGCCGCTTAAGGCTTCGCCCGATCCTGATGACGTCAATGGCCTTCATCATGGGCGTGCTGCCGCTGGTGCTGTCGACCGGCGCGGGCTCGGAGATGCGGCGAGCCATGGGCGTGGCCGTGTTCTCCGGCATGATCGGCGTCACCGTTTTCGGCCTGTTCCTGACGCCGGTGTTCTATGTGCTGCTGCGGACCGTGACCGGTAACAAGCCGCTGGTGCATCACGGCAGCGACATCAGCGCGGCGCCGGTCCAGGGACTTCACGAAGTCCAAGGACACTAGATCAGGGATATCCCCGACACGAGCAACAGAACGAGCACGGTCTTGCGAAAGACCGTCTCGTTGACCCGGTGGAAAGCGATCACGCCGAGCGCCGAGCCGGCGAACAACGCCGGCAGGCTGACGGCGAGGTCGACGAAGACCTTCGACGACAGGTCCTGATGCCCGACCAGCAGTGCGATGGCAAACAGCTGCATTGCCGCGATGAAGGGCTGCACCAGGCCGCGCTGCTCGCTCTTGGGCATGCCGCGCATGTCGCACCAGATCGTCGGGATCGCGCCCGGCATCGCGGTGAGTCCGCCGACGAGCCCTCCCCCAAATCCGATCAGCGCCACCCAGTGCCGGCCGACCGCCTCGCCTGCCGTCACCAGCGTCGGCCGCAGCAGCATATAGGCCGCATAGAGCGCGACGATGATGCCGAAGCCGCGCCTGAGCAGATGCGTATCCGCGCTCTGCAACAGCGACACCGCGATGGGCACACCGATCAATCCGCCGACGATCAGCAGCAGACTGCCTTCCCAGCGGATGCTGCGCCGGAGCGCCCACAGATTGGTCGCCTGCACGCCGATGCTGCACGCCATCATCAGCGGCACGGCTTCGAGCGGCTGAAACACCCGCAGCAGGATCGCGCCCGCGACGGCCGAAAACGCGAAACCCGAGAGTCCTGATACGAAGGCGCCGGCGAATACGGCAACGCTAAGCAGAATCAGAGTCGTGACGTCAGGCACGGACCGTCCTCCGGTCAATCATAGGGGATCTGCGGAACGACAGCATCCGGGTTCTCGGTGCAGACGGCCGCCTCGCGCGGAAACGACATTTGCATCGCATGGGCGTGGGATCGTTCCAGAAGCGCCAGCCCGACCAGTTGAAGGGTGACGAGCGCCCCGGTCAGCGCAATCGCGACGATGTTGAAATTACGCGCCCTCGTAGGCGGGCTCGCCGGCGGCGCGCTCGCGCGCATCAGATCCGTGGGCATTTCCTGAAACATCCTCTTGTTTGCTGACCGGAATGATTTCGTTCAAAGGCAATGCTTCGCCGGGCTGGGACAGCAAGTGGTGATAGCGTTGCAATGCGCGCTGCGCGTCGATCTTGCGCTGCTCACGGAAAACGGCGCCGACGCGAGCGACGATGTCGCGGAACCTGTCGGCCATCGCAAGTGACGTCTTTCGCATGACGACTTCCTCTCAACCTGTGCGCGAGAATGGTGAGATTCACCCCAGCCTGCTGTGAGTTGCTTCACAAAGAAGTCTGATACGTCGAACAAGAAATCGTGTGACGCGTCTGTAGAAGGAAACGCAAAAAAACGCGTCATTCGATCGAATGACGCGCGATAACTTTCTAATGATGTCTCTGTTTGAACCTATCCGCGTGCTGCCGCGAAGAGCGACGCGAGGCGCGTGCGCGTCAGTGCAGAAGCGGATTGGAAAATCCCGCCGCAAGCTTGACCAGATCGGCCTGACGGGACACGCCGGTCTTGGCAAATACACGGTGCAGATGCGTCTTCACCGTGGTCTCGGCGATCCCGAGGGCGGCCGCGGTCTCCGGCACACCGCCGACCTCGACGATCGATTGCAGAACCCTCAGTTCCGCGGGCGTCAGTTCGAACGTGCGGTCGATCAGGCCGGCACATGAGCGGCTGTCGAGTTCCGCCTTCCAGACCAGCAAGGCTCCGACGGCCAAGGTGCGCTCGGTCGCACCATCGCGGAGCAGCGAGGGCAGTGCAATCACGTGCACGACGTAGTGCGAACCGTCGTGCGACGTCAGAGGGATCTTTCGACCTTCGGCCGCAGCCAGAGCCACCTCTCCCGGATCGCGGAAGATATTGCGAAGGGCCAGATTGGCCTCGGAGGATCTCGTCACCAGCCGGCCCGAGATGGAGCGCAGGACATCGTCTGCGGCCAGGATCGTCTCGGCCGCCGGATTGCTGTGGACGATCCGACAGGCTGCATCGAGCAGGATGACGCCGGCATTCAGGCGATCCACGACGTCGGCCAGTGCGGTCGCGCGTTGCTGCTTCCGCTCGATCGCGCGGTTGATCATCAGCGCCCGGCTCGCATGCGGGACCAGGAACTGCATTCGCGCGCGCTGCTCGGCATCGAGCATCTCCCTGCCCGGGATGACGGTCAGCAACATCGGGCACGGCGACTTCGATTGCTCCAGCACCACGTTGGCGACGTCGACGCAGCCCTGGGGCTGCAGCCATTCCTGGTAGAATCGCCCCCGGCGGTACTCGTCGAAATTCACGAGGTCCGGGATGTTGCGCACCTCGCCATACCCAGGAAGCCGGGCGAGTGGATCGTACCGGGAGTAGGTTTCTGAATAGAGCTGGATGTAGTGCGGATCGACCCCGCAATAATAATGGGTCGCCCCGGACTTGCTGACCGTATCCTTCGAAATCAGGCCGCAGGCCTGACTGCCGATGAAGGCATTGAGCATGACGACGACCTCGGTCCACAACTCAGGGTGGAGCCCGGCATCATAGATGCTCTCGATCAGGTCGGAATGTCTTGGAAGTCGGGGCATCGGAAGAGCCAATGGTCAAATTCGAAGATTTGCGGATTTCTTCGTGCCCGGCGGCTCCTGTGAGTCTGTCGCGGGAGAAAAAGGTTCAACGCCGACGGCGAGCTTCAGTGGACGAGCGGATTGGCAAAACCCGCGGCGAGCTTGACGAGATCGACCTGCCGGGACACGCCGGTCTTGGCAAAGACGCGATGCAGATGCGTTTTAGCAGTCGTCTCTGCGATACCGAGCGCTGCCGCCGTCTCGGGGATGCCGCCGACGTCGACGATCGACAGGAACACGCGAAGCTCCGCCGGCGTCAGCTCGAAAGTCCGCGCGATCAATTCGCCACAGGACTGTCCGCCGAGCGATACCTTGCGCACAAGCAGCGCACCGGCGGCGTCGGCCACGCGCTCGCTGCCGTTGCGCAGCAGGGACGACAACGGCAGCATGTGAGCGACGTAACGCTCGCCGGTGGCGGACAACAGTGGAATCGCATGGCCGCCTGCGGCACGCACTGCACCGTCGCGATGGTCCGCAAACGCCTTGCGCAGGATCTGATTGGCTTCAGCGCTGCCGGTCACGAGTTGCCCGGCAACGGACCGGACCATATCATCGGCCGCGAGCAGGACCTGACCGGCCGAATTCGCATGCACCAGGCGGCAGAAGCCATCGAGCAGGAAGATCCCGACCGTCAAACTGTCGAGCACGTCAGCCAGTGCCGTCGCCAGCGTCAGTTGCGCGGTCATGGCGCGGTTGATCAGCAGCGCGCGGCTGGCGTGCGGCACCAGCAGCGAGAGGCGCTGCTTCATGCCCCGATCGACCATGCGGCGGCCCGACAGCACGGTCATCATCACCGGGCAGCTCGCATTCGATATCTCGAGCACGACATTGGCCGCATCGCTGCACCCCTGCGGCTGCATCCATTCCTGATAGAAGCGGCCGCGCCGGTACTCTTCGAAATTGACGAGATCCGGAATGCTCACAATCTTGCCGTGTGGCGGCAGAACAGTCAGCGGATCGAACTTCGAATGGGTCTCGGCATAGAGCTGGATGTAGTGCGGGTCCGCTCCGCAATAGTAATGCGTGACACCGGATTTGCTGATCGAATCCTTCGAGAACAGCCCGCAGGCCTGGCCCCCGACGAAATCCCGGATGCCGGCCACCGCGTTATTCCACAGCGAGGGATCGAGCCCGGCATCGTAGATGGACTCGACGAGATCTGGCAGCTTTTGCGATCCGTGCATGGCTCAAAATGGCACTGAATGATCAATGCCGGCGAACCTAACACAACCGTAGCATGCGACATCCTCCGATCGGAGGAGGCGCCGGCCGGGCGGATGGAGCCCGGCCGGCGGGCATCGCGTTCGAGCCGCCAGGGCTGATGCCGGCTCAGAACGCGACGCGAACGCCACCCTTGGCCGTGCCGGTGCGGCTCTGGTCGGACATCATCATGCCCTCGACCGCGCCGAACACGGACAAATTGGCCCCGGTGCGGTAGTCGAAGCCGAGGCCGGCCACCGCGGCGTCGAACTGGTGCAGAGTTGCTGCACCGAAGCGGCGCTCACGCCTGGTCCCAGCCCCGCTTCTCCGCGCATTCCGACCAGACCGGGGCGCGATAGATTTCGCGGCCGCTGTTGTCCCTGACGCGGATCCAGGCGTCGCGGTCACGCAGATCATCACGCCAGACGAACAGATGGTTTGCCATCTCGTTGGCCACCACGAATGTCGCTTCCGCACATTCGAACACCATGCC
The DNA here is from genome assembly GCF_900114915.1 of Bradyrhizobium sp. Rc3b. Taxonomy (GTDB): domain Bacteria; phylum Pseudomonadota; class Alphaproteobacteria; order Rhizobiales; family Xanthobacteraceae; genus Bradyrhizobium. Next base: position 381,327 of record NZ_FOUS01000002.1, on the reverse strand, counting down.
GCCCGGGTCGATCTTCACGATGTTGCCGACCAGGAGGTCGAAAAAGAAACGGCGCATTCAATACTCCGGCTGCGGATGCCGCACGCAACGCTTGGGTCATGGCTTCGCAATCAAGGATCACGTCGGACCCCTGTCTGCTGGCTGAAATCGGCAGTTGGCTGCAATTCAGTCGCGCGCGGTCACGACATTTCGCCGCTCCTGATGTCGCTCGGCGTCGCGTTATAGGTCCGCCGGAAACAGCGGTTGAAATAAGAGAGATCGCCGAAGCCGACGTCGTAGGCGATCGAACTCACCGTTCGCTCGGCGTATCCGGGCTCCCGCAGCATGCGATGCGCGCGCTTGACGCGTTGTTCGATCAGGAATGAGGAGAACGTCTTGCCGTCGGCCTCGAACAGGCGCTGCAGATAGCGCGGCGTCACGCCGAGTTCCTGGGCGACCGAGGCCACCGACAGATCCTGCCGCCAGCAATTGTTGGCGATGGAGACTTTCGCCTTCTGGAGCCGCGCCGCCTTGACGCCACGCCGTCCGGCCAGCTCCCGCGCTTCACCGGTGGCACCGAGGACGAGCGCCAGTAGATCGTGCAGATGCCCGACCCCGAGCTGCCGCAGCAAAGGCGTCACGAACGCCTTCTCCCGTACCAGCGTCACCGCATAGTCGACCAGCAGCCTCAGTCCGGCGGAGCTTTCCGGCATGACGCGCATCACGGCATCGTCGACGTCCACGATCATCGGCGCCAGCACGCGCCTCGGCACGCGCAGCGAGAAGCAGCTTCCCAGCGACAGCCGCTCGAACGTCGTGACGTCCTCCGCGCTCGTCAACACCGCCTCCCCTGCATGAAGCCTCAGATCGTGCCCCCGCTCGGATATGCCGAGAACGCCGGACCTGTTCACGATCAGCGCGAGGCTGTCGTCGCCATCGGCCACCAGTTGCTTGGTGCGAATGACCCGCGCGCCGCACAGGCCCCCGATCAACAACTGGGCTTCCGGCAAGACATGAGAGGTGAAGCTCGCCGCGGCCGGCTTTCCATCCCTTGCCTCGACCTCCGCCTTCAGCACCCCGCGGCAGTAGAAATCGCGGAGCAACGGGATGCGCTCGTTTTCGGGAATTTCGTTCGTTGAAACATTGAGAACGGAAAAATCAACCATGCTGCTCACTGCAATCTCTCCAGCCGACGAGCAGACCGGCCACACGCTGTCGTTTCCTCAGACGCGCGTTCGGTGCCGTTGTGGCAAGCTTCGCGGCGCTCGCTGCTCTTCAATTATCCGAAGCGCGATATACGAAAGTCCTGAATGACTCGCGTCCTGCATTCGGATGACCCGCGAGCGCCGATCATCACAATGGATTGAGAACGCGGCACGTAACATCGAGGCATGTGAAATGAATCACGCGGCGCCGTCATCGCCGCTCGTTCGCCGCGCGAACGGCACGGCAAAGCCGGCGGCGATCTTCACCAGATCAGCCTGCCTGCCGGCGCCCGTCTTCTCGAACAGGCGACCGAGATGCGTCTTCACCGTCGTCTCGGCGATGCCGAGTTTTGCGGCGATGTTGGGGACACCGCCGATCTCGATGATCGCCATCAGCACGCGCAATTCGGACGGCGTCAGCCTGAAGGCTGCGGCGATCGCGTCGGCTGCGAGCAGCGGCAGCATGGAAGCTCTTTGAACGAAGAGCATCGTGGCTGCAACGTCCCTTGGCAGGCTGCGATCCCGCTTCAGTGGAAAAGCATGGAGCAGATAATGCTGCCCATCGGCCGACGTCGCAAGTTCGATCTGACGACGAGCCGCGGAATGTGTGCCTTCATCGAATTCGCACAGGCCGCGGAATATTTTGTCGGTTCGGGTGTTGCGGGCCACGATCCGGTCGCCGACGATCGCAAGCAGATTGGCATCGGCGAACAACTGACGGCATGCCGCATTGGCATGGACGACGCGGCCGTCCGCGTCGAGCAGGCAGATCGCGGTGTTCAATCCGTCGAGGACGTCGGCAAGGTCGTCCACCGTATGCGAGCGTGCCCTGATCTGACGGCCCATGATCTGCGACCGATGGATGTGCGGAGCGAGCAGCCGCATGCGCTCGCGCATCGCCTCGTCGACGGTTCCGCGGGAGCGATGGCGCAACACCTGCAGGATCGTGGTGCGCGCGGCCGTCTTCTCGAGCGCGACGGTCGCAAGGTCTATCGCCCCTTGCGGCTCCACCCACTCGCGGTGGAAGCTCGTCTCGAGGAAGTCCGCATGGGGCATGATGTCGGTCACGCCGATCGTCTGTTCGGGCGCGAGGGTGAGATGACGGTCGAGCAGAGGATCGAGCTCCACATACCGGTCGCGATAAAGCTGACGGAAGCGGGCGTCGGTTCCAAAATGCTGGTGAATCTCGATCGAAAGCCGCGCTGAGTCCCTGGACAGGATCATCGCGGCGCAACCACCGACGAACTGCGAAACCTGCTCCAACGCGCCGCTGCGCAAGGCGGGGTCAACCGCCGCGTCGTAGATCTCGCCGATCAGAGACGAGAACCGATTTGCCTGATGGGTCGTCATCGGACGGACGACGCCATCAGCGTGCGGCCCGTCCGGGACGGAGAGCTCGCGATCCGGGAACTGACGGAGAAGACGGGCCGGTCAATTGCCGCCTTCGACGAGGAAAAAACGTTGCAGCCAGATGCTGGAATATCGAACATCGTCCTTGCGTAACGTCAACCGCAGGGTGCGGCTTGGACTGTTTCGCCAAAGACTAGGATAAATGCGAACAGCGCGCGGACTGTGTGCGATGAGTCACGCGCCGGTTCGTTGCCACCTACTTCGTTGCCGACGTCCTGCCGCTTTCACGGCCGGCAGCGGCAACTTATTTCCGGTTCTCCTCGCAGAACTTCAACGCCGCCAGCGCTTCGCCGGCACGCGGTACCTGCATCTCGATACTGTCGTCGTCATCGTCCTCGAGATCGAGCGTCAGGCGCCTCGCCTTCGACAGGCGGTCCATCATCGACTGGTCGTACTCGAAGATGCCGCGCACGGTGGTCTTGTCCATGACCTCCCACTTCGCCTTCTTCATGATGTCCGCATCATCAGTGCCGACATCGGCCCGAAGGATCTCGCCGACATTCTCCCATTCCCAGCCATCGTAGATCATCACGATCACGATCGCCTTCTCGGAATAGGTGATCACGATGACGTAGTCGCGGTTCTCGTCATCCTTGTCCTTGTAGCCGCGGCTTGCATTGCAATGCGTGTCCTGCGTGCGCTTTTCGATGGTCCAGTCGCCGACCCTGGATTGTTGCGCATGCGCCGGCCCGGCGCTTAAGGCGCCCGTCGCGATCAGCAAAGCGGCAAGAAGGAATCGTTTCATGTCAGCCTCCAGCGCGTTCCCCGGGCCGAGATGACCACCTCCGCGGGAGGGCCGCAAGGGCTTACCCGGGACAGAACGGCGGCGCCTGTGCCTATCCTCGTCGCGGCACGATCGCGATGGGGGTGAAGGTGTAAACCTCCTCGCCGCTCTGGTTGAACATGGTCCATTTCACCAGCGCGATACCCTGCGGCTTCGACTTCGAGGGCGTCAGGCTCATGACCTCCCCGACCAGATGCAGGCGATCATTGGGCCGCACCGGCATCGTCCAGCGCAGGCCGTCGACGCCGGCGCCGATCAGCGGGTGCGGGCCGAATGGGCGGGTCTGGATCGCGAGGTTCATGGCAATCGCCGCGGTGTGCCATCCCGATGCAGCAAGGCCCTTGAACAGGGTCGCCTTGGCCGCCTCGTGGTCGAGATGCATGGGCTGGGGATCGAACTCGGCCGCGAAGCGCTTGATGTCGGCTTCGGTGACCACGACCTCGGGCGACCTAAACCGCATTCCGATCGCCAGATCATCGAACCATTCGACCTGCGCCATGATTTTGCCTCGCAATGTCTTGCGCCGCCTTCGAAGAGGCGGCCAAAGGGCTCCAGCAATAGCGGGACCGCAGCGCACAAAACCAGCCCCGAGGTTCCCCGCGAAACCCCTTTCCCGAGGCGACGAAACACCGCTGAAACAGATCGCCGCTTAAGTCGTTGTCAAAATAAATACAGGGACGGCTACCATGCAATTCCTTCTCGACCTGATCTACGACTATTCCTGCTGCCGCAACCTCGTTGCCCATTCACTACGGGAGGACGAGCTATGATCGAGCTGATCTCGGGCCTGCTCGCCCTTTGCAGCGCCGGTGTCTTCGCGGCGCACGCGCTGGACGCCTACCGCACCACGCACCACTAACCACCGACCGCTTCGCTGTTTCAGCCGCTAGAAAGGCCGCCGGTAGAAGTGCTCCGAATGCGTTGCCGGCGGAAAGCGGTTGGCGAGAGAGAGCGCGCCTGTCTCATCCGTCTCGAGCGCGATCTTCTGCGCCAGCATGACGTCGCCCGGCACCAGGAAGCCTGACGGGACGAAGCACCATCCCATCGTCGCGCGGCCTTCGCCGTCGATTTCGTGGACATTGGCGGCGGTGCCGTAGTGAATGCGGTAGATCTTGCCGGTGTCGCATCCGATGACGTCGAAATACCGGTGCTCTTCGAATTGGGCGCGCTGTGCGGGCGAGAGCCAATCGAAGAGCAGCCGGCGGCCACGGGCATCCGGCGTGTTCTCGCCGAAGAAGCGCCGGTACAGTTCACGCAGCGCATGCAGACGCGCACGCGCCGGCGCGCGGAGCCAAACCGCCGTAATCATGAGCAGCTCAGATCAACCGCCGACCAGGCGGGGATAGAACAGGGTTTCCTGCGCGGTCGGGTCGAACGATCTGATACGAGTGACTTCGCCGGGTCCGTTGCGAAGGGCCGCGGTGAAGCCGGCTCCGGTCAGCTCCCGAAAGCGCCGTTCGGCTCGCGCCAGCGCTTCGGCATTGCCAGGATCAAACTCGTGGCGCGTATCGCCAGTCTGGTCCATCACGATCTGGGTTGCCATGTTGAGTCTCCTCATGCCCAGCCCTGAATCTGATCAAAGCAAACCTCGTGCCCTCGGTTCCTGATGGCAACAACTTTCTCATGCCGGCCTATCACGCCTTGCTGAGCAAGAGCGTTTTCGAGCGAAGTGGACGGGTTTTCGTCAGCGCGAGGCCGCCGCTCCGCCGCCCTCGTCGATCTGCCGGCCCATCAGCGCGATCGCCTTCTGATAAACACCGGCCGCATTCCAGGCCTCGATGGCGGCGAAATTCGGCTCGCCCGGCTGGTAACCGGCTCCTGCTTTCCAGCCATGACCTTTGAGGAAATTCGCCGTCGAGTTCAGCGCGTTGGCGGCCACCTCGAGGTTGCCGGTGCCATAGGCCAGGATGTTCTTGGGCATGAACTGGGTCTGGCCGACCTCGCCATGCATGGAGCCGCGGGTCGCCCCCGACAGCGTGCCGCGGTCGACCAGCTTCAAGGCCGCGTAGAGCTGGTCGGTGAAGAATTCGGGACGGCGGCAGTCATAAGCCAGGGTTGCGATCGACGACAGCATGTTCTGGTTGCCGCGCTGGCTGCCGAAACCGGTCTCCATGCCCCAGATCGCGATCAGCGGGCCGGGCGGGACGCCATAGCGCTGCTGGATGGAGGCGAACAAGGCAGCCTGCGACTGCTTGAGCTGGCGCCCCTTGGCGACGATAGTGGTGGCGCCGCGCTTGGCGAGAAACTGGTCGAGCGTCAGCGAAAAGCTGCGCTGGCCGCGGTCGGCCGCAATGGTGGCACTGGCGTAGTTGGTCTGCATCAGCGCCGAGAGCGCGGTCTGGCCGATGCCCTTGCCCTGCGCCTCTGCGCTGAACTCGCGTTTCCAGGCTTCGAACCCGCCCGGCCCGTTGCCGCAGGTGGCGGCCTCGGCGCGGGGCGCCAGAGAGAGCACCAGCGCTGTGGCGCCGATCATGGCCGTCGCAACGGTCCTGCCCTTGGTCATTCCTCTTATCCTCTCCTCAAATACGCGACCGGCTCGCGCGAGCGCATGATCCTACGTCGGCTTTGATCGCTCAAGCCCCGCGGAGCGCAACGGGCGCCTTGACATCCGGGCGGATCACCGCCCTTCGCCACGGCCGAGCAGGAAATCCACCATGATCCCCTGGTGCTGCTCGTACATGTCCGTGCCGGTCCCGGTCACGCAGCCGGCCTGTCGGGCCGCCGCGATGAAGGGCGAGATTTCGGGCTTGGTGATGACACAGCCGCAATAGGCCGAGGGCGCAAGCCGAGCGACATCGACCGGCGGCGGATCGCCTTCTTTCATCCCTGCCGGTGTCGCATTGGCGACAAATTCAAAGCCGGTGGGATCCGTGGTGCCGGCCCGCACTAGCGCCTTGCCGAGCCCGTTGAGTTGCCCGATCAGCGCGTCGCGGCGCTCAGTTGCGCTATCGTGAATGGCGAGCTTGCTCACGCCGGCCTCCACCAGCGCGAGCGCGATGGCCGAGCCCGCGCCGCCAGCGCCGATGAGCAGCGCCCGCAGGCCCGCAGGGTTGACCCCTTTCGCCCGCGCGGCACCGACGAAGCCAAGGCCGTCGACCATGTCGCCATGCCATGCGCCGTCGGCGCGCCGGCGCATGAGGTTGACGCTGCGCAGGAAGTGAGCGCGCTCCGTCGCACTCGTGCAAGCCTGGTAGCAGGTGAATTTGTGCGGGATGGTCACGACGAGGCCGTCGAGATTCTTCAGGCGCGGTGCCAATGAGAGGAAATCCGGCAGATCCGCGACCGAGACCTGAACCGGAACGAGAATGCCGTCATGGCCGCGGGCCGCGAAGGCTGCGGTCACGCCTGCGGGCGAGCGCACCTGGGCGATGGGATCGCCGACGATGACATAGAGGCGCGTGGCGCCCGCGGGTGGCGGGATCATGCCGCTCAAGCCGACAACGGAGAGCCGCCTGCCTCCGCCGCGGTCCCATAGGTCAACTCCAGTCCGTCCAGATTGCCCTCCTTCCGCCATTTGTCGAGCAGCCGCAGGAACGCCACCGGCCCGCGCCAATATTGGCTGTTTCTTGCCGCGATCGGATCGAACACGCCCTCGTTGTTGTAGTAACCGGGCGTGCATTCGGCGAGATAGGTCTGGCGGCCGAGCGCGGCCTTGACGACCTCCTCGACCCAGGCGTTTTCCGCGGCCAGCGTCGGCTCCAGCGTTCGGGCTTTGCGCTTGCGCGCTTCGGCGATCACATAGGCGATGTGCTGCGACTGCTCGTCGATGATGTGCGGGAAGTTGGCGCTCTGGCCAGCCTGCACCGTAACGATCAGGAAGCAGTTCGGAAAGCCGCGGCTGTAGAATCCATGCATCGTCTTGACGCCGCCCTGCCAGCGCTCGGTCAGGCTCATGCCGTCGCGGCCGTAGACCTCGAAGCCCATGCGGCGGGCGTAATCGGTGCCGACCTCGAAGCCGCTGGCATAGATCAGGCAGTCGAGCTCGTAAGCCTTGCCGCCAGCCACGACGGCGTTCTCGGTGATGCGCTCGACGCCCTGCCCTTTGGTGTCGACGAGATGCACGTTGGGACGATTGAAGACATCGAGATATTCGTCGTGGAAGCACGGCCGCTTGCAGAACGCCTTGTACCAGGGCTTGAGCGCGTCCGCGGTCGCCGTGTCCTTGACCACCGCATCGACGCGGGCGCGGATCTCCTCCATCTTGCGGTAGTCGGCCTGCTCGATGACTTTCAGCGCCTCTTCCATCGAGGTCACCGGCTGCGGCTGACGGCGCGGCGCCAGCAGGATCTCGCCGAGCAGGCCGGTCCAGCCGTCCTGCACCAGGTCCCATTCGACCGGCTCGCCGGAGATCACGGCGGTGAAATTGTCCATGCGCTCGCGCTGCCAGCCGGGCCTGAGGCTCTGCGCCCAGTTTTGATCCGTCGACCGGTCGTCCCGCACGCCGATCGCCGACGGTGTGCGCTGGAAGACATAGAGCTCCTTCGCAGCGCGTCCGAGATGCGGCACGCATTGCACGGCGGTGGCGCCGGTGCCGATGATGCCGACGCGCTTGTCGGCAAGTCCGGTCAGACCACCATCCGCATTGCCGCCGGTGTAGGCGTAGTCCCACCGACTGGTATGGAAGCTGTGGCTCTTGAAGGTCTCGATGCCGGGAATGCCCGGCAGCTTCGGTCTGCTGAGCGGACCTCCGGCGAGAATGACGAAGCGCGCACGGATGCGATCGCCCCGATCGGTCTCGACCAGCCAACGCGCCTCCTGCTCCTGCCATGCCATCCGCGAGATGACGGTCTGAAACAGCGCGCGGTCGTAGAGGCCGAAATGGCGGCCGATGCGGCGGGAGTGCTCGTAGATTTCCGGCGCGCGCGCATATTTGCGCACCGGCATGTAGCCGGTCTCTTCCAGCAGCGGCAGATAGATGTAGCTCTCGGTATCGCAGGCGGCGCCAGGATAGCGATTCCAGTACCAGGTGCCGCCGAAGTCGGCAGCCTTTTCCACGATGCGGAAATCATCGATGCCGGCTTCGCGCAAACGCGCGGCACAGAGAAGCCCGCCAAAGCCGCCACCAACGATGAGCACTTCAGTCTCTTCACTGACAGCTGCGCGCGCAAATCCGGGATCGGCCCAGGGGTCGTCGAGGTAGCGGCCGAATTCCCCTGTTACCTCGACATACTGGGCCTTGCCCTCGGCACGCAAACGGCGGTCGCGCTCGTCGCGATAGCGCGCGCGGAGGGCTGCAATATCGACGGTAGGTTCGCCGGCTGCACCGGTCTTGTGTCTTTCCGCTGACATGCATTTCCTCCACGGAGAACGCTGCTTCGCCGGCAGCTCGGATCAGTTAGCCCTGAAAAAGTGACGCATGCAATCGCGTCCAATGTTTTTTGCGTGAACGCCGCGCGACGTTCCGCTAACCTCACGCGCAAATCACAAGCACAACGCCACGCAACGACGTGGCCGTGGAGGAGACCATGCAGGGATTGATGATGGACATGCCGCTTCTGATCAGCGGCCTGATCCAGTATGCCGCGGACTATCACGGCGAGGCCGAGATCGTCGCGCGCGAGATCGAAGGCGACATCCATCGCTACACCTATGCCGACGCCCATCCGCGCATCAAGCGCATGGCGCTGGCGCTGAAGCGGCTCGGCATGAATCCCGGCGATCGCGTCGGCACGCTGGCCTGGAATACGCATCGTCATTTCGAGATGTTCTATGCCGCGCCGGGCATGGGCTATGTGCTGCACACCGTCAACCCGCGACTGTTTCCCGAGCAGCTCATCTACATCATCAACCACGCCGAAGACCGCCTGCTGTTCATCGACCGCGCCACGCTGCCGATCGTCGAGGCGATCGCGCCGCAGCTCAAGACGATCGAAGCCTATGTCGTGATGTCGTCGCGCGAGCGGATGCCCGAAACCAAGCTCGCCAACGTGCATTGCTACGAGGAGCTTCTGGAAAAAGAGAACGACGCCGGCTTCGTCTGGCCGGAGTTCGACGAAAAGTCCGCCTCGACCATCTGCTACACCTCAGGCACGACGGGCAATCCCAAGGGCGTGATCTATTCGCACCGCGCCGCGATCCTGCAGACCATGACGTGCTGCAATTTCGACTTCCTGCCGGGGCATGTCGAAGGCGTGCGCGAGGTGATGATGCCGATGGCGCCGCTGTTCCACGGCAATGGCTGGAACATGCCGTTCACCGCCCCCTATACCGGCTCGAAGCTGGTGCTGCCCGGCCGCAATTACGAGCCCGACAAGCTCTACGAATTGCTCGAAGGCGAGAAGGTGACGCTGTCGGCGGGCGTGCCGAGCTTCTGGCTGATCCTGCTCGACTGGCTGGGGCGCACCGGCAACAAATTCTCCACGCTGCGGGCAACGCTGTCGTCGGGCTCGGCGCCGCCGCGCGCGATGGTCGAGAAGCTGAAGCGCGACTACAATATCGACTACATCCAGGCCTGGGGCATGACCGAGGCCCTGGGCTGCTCCATGCCGGGCTTGCGGCCGGGCTCGGAGCACCTCACCGACAAGGAGAAGTTCGACCGGCGCCAGGTGTCCGGCCGCGCCTGTTTCGGTACAACTCTTCGCATCGTCGACGACAGCGGCGTCGAGCTGCCACGCGACGGCAAGTCCGTCGGCCATTTGCGCGCCCGCGGTCCCTGGGTCGCCTCCGGCTACATGAAGTTGGAGGAAGGTCTCGACCGCGACGGCTGGCTGATCACCGGCGACATGGCGGTGATCGACCCGCAGGGCCACGTCACGCTCACCGACCGCTCCAAGGACGTGATCAAGTCCGGCGGCGAATGGATCTCCTCGATCCAGCTCGAGGACGTCGCCTTGTCTCACCCCGATGTGCTTCAGGCAGCCGTGGTCGCGATCAACCATGAGAAATGGCAGGAGCGTCCCCTCCTCCTCGTCGTCCGCAAGAAGGGCGCGACCGTCGACGGCAAGACGCTGCTCGACCACATGCGCCCGAAGGTCGCGAGCTGGTGGATGCCGGACGCCGTCGAATTCCTCGACGAATTCCCGATGACGGGGACCGGCAAGGTGTTGAAATCGGCTCTGCGCGAGAAGTTCAGGGAGTATCGCGTCGCATGAACGGCACGCGATCACATGCGGGCCGTTCCGTATCCGATCGTCTTCATCTTTTGGTGGATTTGGGGGCGATATAGCGAAACGTCGCTAATCGCTCATCGAGGACATCATGGCGTTTTCCGGATTGGGCCTGCATCTCGGCAATCTGTCGCGCCTGTCGAACGCGCAGACGCGTTCGATCAGCCCCGAGAACTTCACCGGCGAGAAGGGCAAGGGCGGCATGTCCGTCGATGGCCCCGCCGCCCGCCAGGCGCGCGATCTCGGACAGGGCTGGAAGGTCTCGCCCTATGTCGTCATCGAACCGGGCACGACCTTCGCGCTCGGCGACATCGCCGGGCAAGGCGCGATCCAGCAGATCTGGATGACGCTGGCGCGCGGACGGCTGCGGCATTCGATCCTGCGCATCTACTGGGACGACCAAACGCTGCCGAGCGTCGAGTGCCCGGCCGGCGATTTCTTCGCCTGCGGATGGGAGGAGTTCGCGCAGGTGTCCTCCCTCGCGGTCTGCGTCAATCCCGGCCGCGCCTTCAACTGCTATTGGGAGATGCCGTTTCGCAAGCGCGCGCGCGTCACGCTGGAGAACCGCAGCGAGGAGCAACTCACCGTCTACTACCAGATCAACTACACCCTGACCGACGTGCCGGAGGATTGCGCCTACTTCCATGCCCAGTTCCGCCGCACCAACCCGCTGCCTTACAAGGCGGTCTATACCATCCTCGACGGCATCAGCGGCGCGGGCCACTATGTCGGCACCTACATGGCCTGGGGCGTCAACAACAACGGCTGGTGGGGAGAAGGCGAAATCAAGTTCTACATCGACGGCGACGGTGACTTCCCGACGATCTGCGGCACCGGCACCGAGGACTATTTCTGCGGTGCCTATAATTTCGATCCCTATGTCGCCCATTCCGGCCAGGGCCAGCAATCGCGCTACCAGGAATTCACCACGCCCTATGCCGGCCTGCCCCAGGTGATCCGCCCCGACGGCGTCTACAAATCGCAGCAACGCTTCGGCATGTATCGCTGGCACATCCCCGATCCCGTGCGCTTCCGCTCCGATCTGCGCGTGACGATCCAGGCGCTGGGCTGGTTGCCGGGCACCAAGGAAGCCAAATACCTTCCGCTGCAGGACGATATCGCCTCCGTCGCGTTCTGGTATCAGACCCTGCCGACGGCGCCTTTCCCGAAACTGCCCGGCCCGGATTATCTCGAAATCGGCTGATCCTGCCGCCGATCAATCAAGGAGACCAGAGATGCTCTACCCGATGTCGCCAAAAGTCGTCGAGCTCAAGCGCAAGCTCGAGAGCTTCATGGACCGGCACATCTACCCGAACGAGGAGCGCTTCTATCGCGAGGCGGAAGAGCTGGGACCCTGGAAGGTCTATCCTGTCGTCGAGGAGTTGAAGCCGCTGGCACGTGCGGAAGGCCTCTGGAACCTGTTCCTGCCGGAGTCCGGCCATGGCGCAGGCCTGACCAATCTCGAATATGCCCCGCTCTGCGAGGTGATGGGCCGATCGCATCTGGCGCCCGAAGTGTTCAACTGCTCGGCGCCCGATACCGGCAACATGGAGGTGCTGGAGCGCTACGGTTCGGAGAAGGACAAGGAGCGTTGGCTGAAGCCGCTGCTCGCAGGTGAAATCCGCTCATGCTTCGCCATGACGGAGCCTGCGGTCGCCTCATCCGATGCGACCAACATCGAGAGTTCGATCCTGCGCGATGGCGACCATTACGTCATCAACGGCCGTAAATGGTATACGACCAATGCGACCGACCCGCGCTGCAAGATCTGCATCTTCATGGGCAAGACCGATCCTGACAATCCGGACCGCCACAAGCAGCAATCGATGATCCTGGTGCCGATGGACACGCCTGGCATCGAGGTGAAACGTCCCCTGCCCGTGTTCGGCTTCTACGGCGTGCCCGACCGGGCGTCCGAAGTCGTCTTCACCAATGTGCGGGTCCCCAAGGAGAACATGCTGCTCGGCGAAGGCCGTGGCTTCGAGATCGCACAGGGCCGCCTGGGGCCCGGCCGCATCCATCACTGCATGCGGCTGATCGGCCTTGCCGAACGCACGCTGGAGAAGATGTGCCGCCGCGTGCGCAGCCGCGTCGCCTTCGGCAAGCCGGTCTCCGAACAGACGGTGACGCAAGAGCGCATTGCAGAATCCCGCATCATGATCGAGCAGGCCCGGCTGCTCACGCTGAACGCGGCCTACGCGATGGACACGGTCGGCAACAAGGTCGCGAAGGCCGAGATCGCGATGATCAAGGTCGCCGTGCCCAACATGGCCTGCCAGATCATCGACTGGGCGATCCAGGCCCATGGCGGCGGCGGCACCTCGAACGATTTCGGTTTGACCCAGGCCTATGCCACTGCGCGTTTGCTGCGGCTTGCCGATGGACCGGATGAGGTCCACCGGAACCAGATCGCCCGGTTCGAGCTGAAGAAATATTCGAACGCTTAGAGCGCTTACTCACCGAGAGCACGGTGCCATCTTCCCTTCTCCCCTTGTGGGAGAAGGTGGCGCGAAGCGCCGGATGAGGGGTCTGCATCCATGGAGACAGACCCCTCACCCGAATGAACGCGCCTCAACAGCGGAGATGCCCTCTCCCACAAGGGGAGAGGCGCAATAATGGGCAGCGCGAAGCCCGCGATCTGCTGGCGCCTCGGCGCCCTCGCCTCAGTTCGCCAGATACACGTCCGGATCGGCGCTCCAGCTCGGCTTCTTGAAGGCGTTGCGCAGGGCAGGCGACATCGGGACGTTGTAGTTGAGGCCGTTCGGCGGCGTCGGGGACTGCAGCCATTTCTTGTAGAGCACCTCGATCTCCGGGCTTGCATAGAGCTCCGCAGTCGCGCGGTCGGCGAGCGCCTTGAACGGCGCATCCTCCCGCCGCAGCATGATGCCGTAAGGCTCCGGCTTGGAGAACGCCTCCTCGCTGATCATGAAGGCTTGCGGCTCCTTCGAGCGCGCGATCGCGACCGCGAGCTGCACGTCGTCGAGTGCGTAGGCCTGGGCGCGGTCGGTTTCCAAGAGCAGGAAGGCTTCGGCCTGATCCTTCGCCGGCATCAGACTGATGCCGAGATTGCGTTCCGTATTGACCTTGGCGAGCTGCGTCAGGTTGACCGAGCCGGCGACCGCCGTGACCGCCTTGCCCTTGAGATCGTCGATGGTGTTGATCTTTGCGGCCTTCTTGGCGGCGAACCGCGTCGCACTGAGGAAATGCGTGTTGGTGAAGGCGACCTGCTTCTGGCGGTCGGCGTTGTTGGTGGTCGCCGAGCAGTGCAGGTCGAGCGTGCCGTTCACCATCAAGGGGATCCGGTTCGACGAGGTCACGGCGAGCGTGTCGACGACGATGTCGGGCATGCCCAGCTGTTTCTTCACGACGTCGACGATCTTGAGGCAGATGTCCATGGCGAAGCCGACCGGCTTCTGGTTGCCGTCAAGATAGCTGAACGGGACCGAGGCTTCCTGATAGCCCAGGGTGATCTTTTTGGTCTCCTTGACCTTCTGGAGCGTGCCCGACAGATCTTCGGCTGAAGCTGCGCCCGCAAGACATGTCAGGGCCAGGATAACGGTGGGTAGACGCATCGGCTGCTCCTAAAGGGGGCTCGCGCCTCCATCCCGGGCGCGATCGCGGGATTTGATAGCGCAGGCGCAGGCCAGCCGCCAGACGGGCTCGCGCCTATCAGCTATCGCAGCTTTCGATATGACGAGCGGCCGTTCGGCTCCGCCCGTGCCGAGACGGATATTACGCGTCGATGCCGCGTTGGACCAGGATGCGTTCGGCGCTATCGTTCCAGACATCCATCTTGGTGATCTTGCCGTTGCGCACCACGAAGCGGTCGACGTAACGGTTGCCCTCGAACGGAGTGCCGTCCTTCCATTCGCCGTAGAGGGTGCCGACGCTGTAAACCACGGTCTCGCCGTCGCCGGGGCAGACATCGAACCGGTCCATCTTCTTCTTGACCCAGCGGTAGCGCTTGGCATTGAAGCCGGTCGGGCCGCGCGGATGATCGAACTCGCGCCCGCCGGTGAATGTAATGACGGTGCCCGGCGCCATATAGGTGGCCGCAGCGTCGGGATCGGGGATCATCGATGCTGTGAGATAGGCCTCCACGATCGCGGCGTCGGATAAATCAGCAGTTTCGGCTCTGGCGGCAACGGACATGGCAGGCTCTCCCGGGTTCGCGGAATATTACCGCCACTGTCGCGGAATCCATGCATATATTTTGCACACTTGCCTCGCTACACTGCCGGCAATCTGGAGCCGCCGATCCCCGCCGATTGCTCTAAGTTCCGTCCGCAAGAGCCATGATCACCCAGCCCGCCTTCGACCTGATCTTCCGTAACGCACTGTTGCGATCATCCGCCGCGCCTGTCGACATCGGCGTGAAAGCCGGCCGGATCGCCGCGATCGAGCCAAAACTCGCCTGCGAAGCGGTCGAGGTCGATATCGGCGGTCACCTCGCCCTGCCCGGTTTCGTCGACACCCACATCCATCTCGACAAGGCCTGTCTGCTCGACCGCTGCGGCCACGATCACGGCAGTCTCGGTGACGCCATCCGGGCTGTGTCAGCCGTGAAGCGCGACTTCACCGTCGAGGATGTTTACGCGCGCGGCGCCAAGGTGCTCGAACGCGCGATCCTGCATGGCACGACGCGCATGCGCACGCATGTGGAAATCGATCCGCGGATTGGTCTGCGAAGCTTCGAGGGGGTGAAGGCGCTGAAGCGCGACTATGCATGGGCGCTCGACCTGTCGCTCTGCGTGTTCCCGCAGGAGGGGCTAACCAACGATCCCGGAGCTGAGGAGCTCCTGGTCCAAGCGCTGCGCGACGGCGGCGAGACGATCGGCGGCTGTCCCTATACCGACACCGATCCGACCGCGCATCTTGCGCGCATCTTCGATCTCGCCCAGGAGTTCGACGTCGACGTCGATCTCCATCTCGACTTTGATCTCGATCCTTCCTGGTGGCATCTCGACGAGGTCTGCCGCCAGACCGAGCGGCGCAACTATCACGGCCGCGTCACGATCGGCCATGCGACAAAGCTCTCGGCCCTGCCGCCGGAGCGGATGAAGACGGCCACGGTGCAACTGGCGAAAGCCGGCGTCGCCGTCACGGTGCTGCCCGCGACCGATCTCTATCTGATGGGGCGCGACGCCACCCACAACGCACCGCGCGGGCTGACCCTCGCCCACAAGCTCGCGGGCGACGGCGTGGTTTGCTCGGTCGCCACCAACAACGTGCTCAATCCCTTCACGCCGTTCGGCGACGCCTCGTTGCTGCGGATGGCGAACTTCTACGCCAATGTCGCGCACGCCTCGGTGAGGGATTTCGACACCTGCCTCGATCTCGTGACCGAGCTGCCGGCGCGGCTGATGAACCTCGACGATTACGGCATCAAGGTCGGCAATCCCGCCGATCTCATCGTGCTTGATACGCAAGACAGCCGCTTCGCCATCGCCGAGCTGCCCGACGTCATGATGGGCTTCAAGGATGGCCGGCAGACGTTCGCACGGCAGCGGCCCGCGCTGTTCCGGCCTGGGGCCTGAACGCGTTCCGGTCCACTCTCCAACGGTAAAATCGTCGGGAACACGGCTGATCGTCGGACCGTTTCGTACCAATTTGCGGCCGATCCGTCCTCAGATCCGAGCCCGGTAGAATCCCGGACCGTAGCTGTGCGCATTGCACAACAGGCCGCCCGGATCATATTAAAGGGGCGCACTGAACGACCTGTTCAGTGGGGAAGCATGTACATGTTCAGCGCATTCAGTAGCATGGATTATCGCTCCATTCGGGCCGACTCGCCGGCGGAAACGGCCGTCAAGCGCCTGAAGGGAATCGGCGAAGTCCTATCTGGCCTCGATATCTCGGCGATCCACACGCAGGACGACATGACCCGCGCGCTCTGGACGCTGGATACTGCCGACAAGTGCATCCGCATGATTCTCGCAGAGTTCCGCACCGCGCCCGCCAAGGAGCAGGTCGTCCGCGAGGCCAAGTGCCTGGCCGACTTGATCGAGCTCGCCCGTGACGAAATCTCGAACTATCGCGACCGCGGCAGGGTTTTGAGCTCAACCTACGCGTTCGGCGTCAGCGTTTGATCTTGCTCAGGATTCGATCTGCCTCGGTACGCCAATCAGCGCTGCGCGCAAACTCCTTGGTGCCCCTGGCGCCGAACAGCCCTTCATCGGCGAGATCAGCGACCCAGGCCTGACGCTCGGCTGTGCTCAGCGCGGACCATGGTGTCAGTCCCGCCTCCCGCACGGTCTCGGCGACCTCACGCACCTCCTCGGCGCGCCGGCGACCGTGCTCGATGACGCGCTGGAAGAAATAGGCGCCCTGCTTCTCCCAGTTGATCGCGGGAAAGGTCTCCGCGAGCGAGGCCAGCACGGCATCCTCGACCCCATAGGCCCGCGCGGTCGTAAAACTCTCGATGACCATGGCCTCCAGGCCCTTGATCATGATGCTGCGGCACATCTTCACGGCCGAGGACACGCCGAGCTTGTCGCTGGCAACCTTGGCGGCAAAGCCGATCGCGTTGAGCAGCGGCTCCAACTCGCTCGCGCCGGGACCGCCGAGCAGCAACGGCACCTTGATGCGATATGGCGGCACCGAGGTCATCACGGCACCTTCGACATAGCGGCCGCCTCCGCCATCGATCAGCGCAGCGGCGCGCTGCTTGGCGCCGGGCGATGCCGAGTTGAAATCGAGGAACCAAGTGCCCTGATTGACCGCAGCGGCGCAGGCCTTTGCCACCGGAACGGCCTGGCTTGCTGTGACCGCGGAGATGATGAAGTCCGATTTCGCGGTCAGCTCAGCGTGCGACGCCGCCAGCGTCACACCAAACTTTATCGCATGCTCCTTCAGCGAAGCGCCCTGCTCGCCTCCGAGCTTGATGTCATAGGCCGAGACCTTGATATCCTGCTGGCGCAAATCCTCGGCCAGGATCCTGCCGACTTCGCCATAGCCGATAAGCCCGATCTGCCATCGTTTCGGATCCACCATCAGTTCAATCCTCGTGTCGTCTCGTCGAACAGCTCCTCGATCGCATAGCGGCGCGGAATCAGCGCCTGCTGGAATGCGTAGTCGACGATCAACTCCAGCGGCTTCCGGTTGGCCTCGATCCCGAACGGGACAAGGTCGGGCGTTGCCGCAGGCCCCACCTGCGCCTTGTCCTGCTTGAGGAGATCATAGACGCCCGCAACGATCCCGGGACGCGTTCTCGCCAGTTGCTCGGTCACGACCACGAGATGATTGACCGGTACGACACCGCGCTTGGCGTACCATTTCGCGGCCTCCGCGGCCGGATCCGGGAACAGCGGCTTCAGCCTGGGACTATCAGAGGTCTCGCCGAGAACTGCGTCGAGCTCGCCGTCGAGCAGCATCTGCAGGATCTTCTTGTCCTTCGGGGCGCGCTCGGTGGTGTCGACATATTCGGCGACGTGCGGATCCTCGAAGGTGACCCAGCGGATCTTGTCGAGATTGACGCCGTAATCGTTGGCGAGAATGCCCCTGATCCAGGCGCCGGTCGTCGTCGTGAACGAGCGGATGCCGACGCGCTTGCCTTCGAGATCGGACGGTCCGAGCGTTCCCTTCGTGGGATTGTAGAGCGCATAGGAATGCTGGAAGCGCCCAAGCATGGTCGCCGGCAGCAGCACCAGCGGCTTGCCGTGGGCTTTCGCCATCAGATAGGTGACAATCGCCATCTCGCAGACATCGAAGGCCTGCTCCCGCACCATCGGCTTGAACGCGGTGTTGGTCGGCGTGTACGTGATGAAGTCGAGATCGAAAAGATCGGAGCGGAGCGCGCCGCTCTTCACGGCCTGCACGTGGGGATGATTGCCGAGCACGGCCTTCAGCTTGAGACGATCCATCCGCCCGCTCCGCTAATCTTCAGACGTCCTCGGGATTGTCGACATAGACGAGCCCGGCCTTCGCCAGCGCCTCGCGCATGCCGTACATGTCGAGACCCAGTTCGCCCGAGGCAAGGCGCTTGCGCTTGCCGCCTTCGTCAGCGTTGCGCTTCCTCGCCTTCTCGGCAACCTCGGCGGCGTAGCGCTTCGGGACCACGACGACGCCATCGTCATCGGCGACGATGATGTCGCCGGGATCGACATTGACGCCGGCACAGACCACGGGAATGTTGACCGAGCCGAGCGTCGCCTTGACTGTGCCCTTGGCCGAGACAGCGCGCGACCATACCGGAAATTTCATCTCGTGCAGCGCATTGACGTCGCGGCAGCCGGCATCGATGATCAGCCCCTGCACGCCGCGTGCCTGCAGCGAGGTCGCCAGCAATTCGCCGAACATGCCATCGGTATTGTCGGTGGTGCAGCCGACGACGAGGATGTCGCCCTTTTTGCACTGCTCGACCGCGACATGGATCATCCAATTGTCGCCGGGCTGCGCCAATACGGTGACGGCGGGCCCGGCGATCGACGCGCCCGCCCAGACCGGGCGCAAATAGGGCTTCATCAGACCCATGCGCCCGTAAGCCTCGTGCACGGTCGAGACGCCATACGCCGCCATGTTGGCGGGATCGGCGCGCTCAATGTTGCGAACGACGACCGGCTTCATGCCAGCTCCTCCGCAACCGTCGGGAACAGGCGCTGATAGGCCTCGCCATAGGTCATGGGCACGCCGGTGTTGCGGCTGCCCTGAATGCCGCGGTTGAGCGCGACGCGCTCGTAATAACCCCAGAGATGTTTTTGCGCGGCGAGGATCTGGAATGCCTCGTACTTCTCCTTCCAGACCTCATCGATCTTGAGGAGCAGATCCGGCTTGTAGTTGCACTGCTCAGGCTGATGCGGCTCGAACAGGAACACCGGTGGCGCCGAATATTTGTACTGCACGCCGGGCTTGTGGCCCATGGCCTGCGCGACCACACGCGTCTCCTGGGCGAAATGCGCCGCGTTGGGATGGTCGAAATTATAAGGGTCTTCCAGCGCGTGGGTCAGCACGAAGCTGGGATTGAGCTCGCGGTAGATGTCGACCATGCGGTCGAAATGCGCCTCCGTGAGCTTCAGCGGATAGTCGCCGCAGTCGAAGAACTCGATCTCCGCGCCTAGCAGCTTTGCCGCCCGCTCCGCCTCGTCCTTGCGGCCGGCCTTGACCGATTCCAGCGTCGCGCCCTTTTCCTTCCAGGCAAACTGGCTCTCGCCGCGCTCGCCAAAGGACAGGCAGACGATCTTCATGCGATAGCCCTTCTTCGCATGCAGCGCGATCGCGCCGCCGGCGCGCCAGACGAAATCGCCGGGATGGGCGGTGATGACGAGACCTGTCTTCATGGGAGAAACTCCCCTCTCTTGTTCGTAAGCATCATAAGCCGCCTGCGTCGCGCCGGAAGCCAATTCATCGGATCGCAGCGGCCGCTTGTTCCTCGCCGTCGAGCACGCGCCTCAACCGTTCGCCGTCGAGCGCGCCTTCCCATTTGGCAATCGCGATGGTCGCGACCGCGTTCCCGATCAGATTGGTCGGCGTCAGCCCCTGCGACATCAGGCGATGGATGCCGAGCACCAGTGCCACGCTCGTCACCGGGATGGTGCCGGTCGCCGACAGCGTCGCCGCCAGCACGACGAAGGCGGCGCCCGCGATCCCCGCCGCGCCCTTGGAGGTCACCAGCAGGATCAGCAAGAGCTCGATCTGCTCGGCAAGCCCGAACGGCGTGTTGGTCGCCTGCGCCAGGAACACCGAGGCCGCGGCAAGGTAGAGGCAGGTGCCGTCGAGATTGAAGGAGTAGCCGGTCGGGATCACGAGCCCGACCACGCTCTTCTCGCAGCCCGCCTTCTCCAGCTTGGTCAGCATCCGCGGCAGCACCGTCTCCGACGACGTCGTAGCGATGCAGATCAGCAGCTCTTCCCAGATGTAACGGATCAGCTTGAGCAGCGAGAAGCCGCAGAGCCGCGCGACGGGGCCGAGCGCCGCGACGACGAAGACCAGGCAGGTGAGATAAAAGCCGCCGAGGAGCTTGCCGAGCGAGGCCAGCGATCCCACGCCGAACTTGCCGACCGTGAAGGCGATGGCGCCGAATGCACCGATCGGCGCCGCCCACATCACGAAGCCGACGACGGCGAACACCATCTTAGCGGCGATATCGATCAGATGGACCAGCGGCAAGGCCCGTTCGCCGAGCTGCACCAGCGCAAAGCCGCAAAGGACGGAGATGAACAGCACCTGGAGGATGTTGCCTTCGGCGAAGGCGCCGATGAACGTCGCGGGCACGATGTTCATCAGGAATGGCACGAAGCCGATGACGCTGGTCTGCTTGACGTAAGGCTCGATCGCGCTAGCATTGATGCTGGCGGGATCGATGTTCATGCCGACGCCGGGCTTGAGCAGGTTGATCGCGATGAGACCGATGATCAGCGCGATCGTGGTCATGATCTCGAAATAAACTATCGCCTTCACCGCGACGCGCCCGACCCGCGCCATGTCAGCCATGTGCGCGATGCCGTGCACGACGGTGCAGAAGATGATCGGCGCGATCAGCATCCGGATCGCCTTGATGAAGGCATCCCCGAGCGGCTGCATCTTGGCGCCCGCCTCCGGACTGGCGATCCCAAGCGCGATGCCGGCCGCCATGGCGATGAGCACCTGGATCCAGAGCTCCCTCCACCAGGGCCGCCCGCGCGGCTTGTCGATCGCGATCGCCGTCATCGGTCGAACTCGAACAGGCGCGCCGGATTGTCGACGAGGATCTTCTGCTGGAACTCCGGCTCCGGCGCGAACAACGGGATCAGATCGACGAGGTCGCCGTCATTCGGCATCGCCTTGACGTTGGGATGCGGCCAGTCGGTGCCCCAGATGACGCGGTCGGGCGCGGTCTCGACGATCTTTCGCGCGAACGGCACCGCGTCGGTAAAGGGCGGACCGCTGGAGGACACCCGCTCCGAGCCACAGATCTTGACCCAGCATTTTTCGTCGCGCTGCATCAGCTCGATCAAAATCTTGAACGGCAACTGGTCGAGCCCCTCAGAGGCCTTCACCCGTCCCATATGATCGATGGTGTAGCTCAGCGGCAGCCTTGCCAGCATGTCGGCATAATCAAACAGGTCGATCGCATCGAAATGCAGGTCGATGTGCCAGCCGAGCGGCGCGACCATGGCGATGACGCGATCGAACACGCCCTTGTCAGGGACGCCGCCGAGATGGCGGACGAAATTGAAGCGGCAGCCGCGAAAACCGCCCTCGTGCAGCGCACGAAGCCCGCGCTCGGTGATGGTGTCGTCGATATTGGCGACTGCGC
The DNA here is from genome assembly GCF_900114915.1 of Bradyrhizobium sp. Rc3b. Taxonomy (GTDB): domain Bacteria; phylum Pseudomonadota; class Alphaproteobacteria; order Rhizobiales; family Xanthobacteraceae; genus Bradyrhizobium. The sequence goes on along the minus strand of NZ_FOUS01000002.1, from coordinate 359,610 downwards.
GATAGGCGCCGCTACTCTGCGCGATGGCATCGAGCGCCACACTGTTGTCGGTGCCGTGCACGCTGGCGTTGACGATGACGGCGCGCTCGACACCGAGCTTGGCATGCAGCGCGCGGAAATCCTCCAGCGGCGCATCCGGCGGCGTGTAGGATCGGTCAGGCGCGTAAGGGTATTTCGAGCCGGGCCCGAAGATGTGGCAGTGCGCATCGCAGGACAGTTTTGGCAGCTTGAACTTCGGCGTGCGCGTGTTCCGATCGGGCGGCGGAATGGTGGGAGTGTACATCATCGTCATCAGGTGAACTTGAACAGGCGTGCGGGATTGTCGACCAGCAGCTTTTGCCGGACCTTTGCGTCGGGCGCGTAGAGCGGAATCAGGTCAACGATCTCGCCGTCGTTCGGCATGACCTTGACGTTAGGGTGCGGCCAATCGGTGCCCCAGAGCACGCGATCGGGCGCGTTGTCGATCAGCGCCTTGGCAAACGGCACCGCATCGTGGAACGGCTTGCCGACGGCGGAGGCGCGCTCGAGCCCGGTGATCTTGACCCAGCACTTCTCGTCCTTTTTCTGAAGGTCGAGCAGCGCGGTGAAGCCGGGATCGTCAAGCCCCTTCCCGGCCTGCACCGTGCCCATGTGATCGATCACATAAGGCGTCGGCAGCGCAGTCAGGAGGCCTGCGAATTCGGCGATCGTGCCCGGCTCAAAATAGACGTCGATGTGCCAGCCGAGCTCGGCAACGCGGTGCACGATGCGCTGGAACTTACCCATATCGCCGACGCCGCCGAGACGCCTGAGGAAGGCAAAACGGCAGCCGCAGATGCCAGCCTTGTCGAGCGCCGCCAGCTCCTTCTCGGTCATCTCGTCATTGACGTTGGCGATGCCCCTATAGGCCCCCTCGCTCTGGGCGATGGCGTCGGTGACGACGCGATTGTCGGTGCCGTGCACGGTCGCATTCACGATCACGCAGCGCTCGACGCCGATTGTCTCGTGGACGCTGCGAAACGCCTCCAGTGGCGCATCAGCCGTGTTGTAGGGGCGCTTTTCCGCGAAGGGGTAACGCGACGCCGGCCCGAAGATGTGGGTATGGCTGTCGCAGGATTTTGCCGGCAGCTTGAACAACGGCGTCGTGGGATTTGGGTCCGGCGGCGTGATCGTCGACATCGCTTTCGGCTCTGCGCCTTGCGCACACGCCTCGCTCGCAAGCGCCGCACCGGCCAGTCCGGTCAAGAGATGCAAGCACTCCCGCCTGTTCATGTTCCCAACACCCTGTCACACCGTCCGCCTGCGAGCGGAAGCGCTGTTACGCGCCTCCCCTCGGGTGGCTTCTTTCAAGTCTTGCTGCTGACGACCGGCCGCCGCCGCGCCGGCGCGGCATGATCGAGCGGCGGCGCCTGGAATGAGGCGACCGTGGCCTGCACCAGCTGCTCGATAGCGCTGGCGGCATCGCCGCCATCGGCCTCGCCGCGCGACAGGCGCGAGACGCGATCCGGTGTCACCAACGAGTAATAGAGTGCGCCGAGCAGGAAGTGACTGCGCCAGACGATGTCGGTGCGCGGAATGTGCGGCAAGCTCTCGTGGATCGCATCGATGAAGGCGTGACTGGTGTCGTCAAAGGTCTGCGCTATGATTTTTCGCGCGACCTCGTTGCCCTCGGCCGACATCACGGCGCGCAGCCGCGTGAAGCGCGCACCGCCGCCGGCAAGGTCGCTGCCCGAGGTGAAAGCCGGCACGACGTAGGCCCGCACCACAGCCTCCAGCCGGTCCTGGAGATCGCGCACCCGCCTGGCGGCGGCGAGCAGCTCCGAACGTCGCAAATTCATCGGCCCGCAATGGCGCCGGTAGATCTCCAGCAGCAGGCCGTCCTTGGTCTTGAAATGATAGGTCACGCTGCCGGGATTGGCTCCGGCAGCCTGCGCGATGTCGCGCACCGAGACGGCGTTGAAGCCGTTGATGGCGAACAGCTCCTCGGCCGCGGCGAGGATTGCCTCGCGCATGTTCGGCTTGCGGGCCGTTTCCTTGCTGGTGGGCTTGCGTACCATGTGATTTGTACTATCGTACAAAAGATCAGGTCTCGTCAACAAAAACCATGGGCGGCGTCCGGACGGCCTGGAAGACCGATGCAAGGATGCGTGCGCCCGCAAGGAGTGCTGGGAAAATGCTGGGTATGAACAAGACAATCGGCGGATTGATGCTGGGCGCCGGTTTGCTGCTCGCGGGCAGCGCCGCGCAGGCCGCCGACACTTATCCGAGCAAGCCGGTTCACATCCTCGTACCTTACGCGGCCGGTGGCGCGGTCGACGTGCTCGCGCGCACGCTGAGCCAGGCGCTGGCCAAGTCCTGGGGTCAGCAGCCGGTAGTCGACAATCGTCCCGGCGCCGGCGGCATCGTTGCCTCGCAGGCGCTGACGCAGGCCGCGCCCGACGGCTACACGCTGATCCTGGTCGCGAGCGGCCATCCGCTCAACCAGTTCATCTATCCGAGCGTGCCCTACGACACGTTCAGGGATTTTACCGCAATCACCGAAGTCGCCTCCTCACCGCTCGCGATCGTGGTGGCCAAGGACAGCCCCTACAAGACGCTCGGCGATCTCCTGGCTGCGGCGAAGAAAGATCCGGACAAGCTATCTTACGGCATGTCCGGAAACGGTACCTCGGCGCATCTGGCCGGCGAACTGTTGAAGCACATGTCCGGCAGCAAGATCGTCGCGATCCCCTACAAGGGCGGCGCGCCGGCACTGACGGCCGTGATCGCAGGCGAGATCCCGCTCAGCATCAATCCGCTCGCGGAAGCGATCGGACAGCTCGAAGGCGGTCCGGTGCGCGCACTTGCCGTGACCTCGGCCGAGCGCTCCAAGGCATTACCTGACGTCCCGACCGTCGCAGAATCCGGCGTCGCCGGTTACGACGTTTCGGTGTGGTGGGGCGTGCTTGGTCCGGCAAAAATGCCGCCGGAGATCGTGGCGAAGCTCGAGACCGATCTGAAGGCGGCGCTGCAGGATCCAAACGTGCTGTCGACGCTCGGCAAGATCGGCGCCGCTCCGGTCGGCTCCTCCGCCAAGGAGTTTGACGCCTACATGCGCGCCGAGGCGACCAAATGGGAGCCGGTGCTGAAGGCGGCCAACATCCGCGCGCAGTGAGGCTCTTTGCATGAGGGCCTTCTCTGGACGCCTCGCCCGCACCGCCCTCTTGGTGGCCGCAATCATCAGCCTGTTCGGCGCGTCCGCGCGCGCCGACGGCGAGGCAAAGCTGCTGGCGCCGAGCGGCAGCTTGCGCGTCGGCATCTATCCGGGCAGCCCGACCTCGATGGTGACGGATGCCGTCGGCAAGCCGCACGGCCTCGCCTATGATCTCGGCGCCGAGCTCGCCCAGCGGCTCGGCGTTGGCGTCGATTATGTCAGGTTCGAGCGCGTTGCCGACATCGTCAGCGCGATCCACGATGGCAAGATCGACTTCACCGTGACCAACGCCACGCCGGCCCGCGCCAACGAGGTGAGCTTCAGCCGGCCCGTGCTGGCAATCGAGCTCGGCTTTCTCGTCCCGGCGAATTCGCCGATCAGAGAGGTCGAGGACATCGACAAGCCCGGTGTGAAGATCGGCGTCACCAAAGGCTCGACCTCCGAGCGCACGCTGCCGACAAAATTCAAGAACGCGACCATCGTTCCCGCCGCAAGCGTCAAGGCCGCCATCGCGATGTTCGGGAGCAGTGAGATCGATCTCTACGCGACCAACAAGCCGACGCTGTTCGAAATGTCCGACCAGATGCCGGGCGCAAGGATTCTCGACGGCAATTGGGGCCTGGAGCACATGGCCATCGCGATCCCCAGAGGACGCGAAGAGGCGCTGTCCCTGCTCAACAGCTTCGTTGCGGAGAAACAGTCGTCCGGCGCGTTGGAGACGATCCAACGTCAGGCTGGCTTGCGCGGCGCGATGAAGGTAACGCGCGAGTAGGTCTCGCCGAGCGAGACCGCACGACGCAGCTGCTGCAGTCTCTCGAAAACCTGCGAACGATTGGCGATCGCAGCATCGCGATAGCCTCGCGTCCATTTGCTGCAAATCAACGCGGCAAGGTGGACAAAGCGTCATTTGTCTTCGGGGCTGCGCTAGGCGACCAGTGCCAAGATCGCCGGAGACCGAAGAATGAACAAACCCCTGTTGTTGACACTCCATCGCTGGATCACGCTGGTCTTTGCGCTTCCCCTGTTCGCGATCATCACCACCGGCCTGATCCTGGCGTTCGAGCCGCTGATGCAAGTCAATGGCATCGGCGGTCCGGCGATCGATGCCGCGCGCGTCGTCGAGCTGGTGAAGACGTACGATGCACACAACAAGGCGCGCGGGCTTTCGATCAATGCGGCTAGCCAGCGGATGACGCTGCAAGGCTCCGGCGCGCCGGCCATCGACCTCGTGACCGGCGCACCCGCTGCGGCCAGCTCCGGCCCGACCGATCTCTTCCGGTGGGCGCGGATCACGCATGAACGGCTGCTCGGCCAGGCGTGGCTGGTGACAAGCTCGACCATCGCCATGGTCATCCTGATCCTGCTCGGCAGCCTCATGGGACTGCCGCGGCTGCGCAACACGCTCTCCGGATGGCACAAGGGCACGGCCTGGTTCGCGCTGCCGCTCGTCCTGTTGAGCCCGCTGACCGGCCTGTGCATGGCGTTCGGCCTGACGTTTCAGAGCGGAGGCGTTCCGGCCGGCAGCGGCCGTCCCCTCGCCCTGCCCGACGCGATACGCATGGTCGCGGCCTCCCACGATCTCACGCACGTGATCTCGATCGGTATGCGCGGTGGCCACATGATGGCGCGAATCTATGACGGAGGAGAACTACGCGCCTATGCCGTCAATTCATCGGAGGTCACGCCACTGCCACGCAATTGGCCGCGCCTGATCCATGAGGGAAACTGGTCGGCCCTGATCGCCTCGTCGCTCAATGTGGTGACGTCGATCGCGCTGCTCACGCTGCTGTCGACCGGTCTCCTGATCTGGGCCCGACGTAAACTGCGCAAGCGGCGACCGCGCTCCGACCGCCAGGCTGGCGCGGCCGTGGTCGGCGCCCGCTGATCGCTCGGACGGTCAATTATGCGCGCTCGCCCGCATCTTCTCCGGCCGCGCGACGGGCCGCAGGAGATCGGCATCATCGTCGGCCGACGGGATCAGGATCGCGCGCTCGCGCGGCAGCGCCTCCGGCATCTCGTCGCGGATGAAGGCGACGAGCTTTTCCCTGATCTCGCAGCGCAGGTCCCAGGATTGCGGCGCGTTTCTTGCGCTGACCAGCGCACGTAGCTCGATGGTCCGGGAGTCCGCGTCGATCACCTGGAGATTGACCACCGCGCCATCCCAGAGCTTGGACTGCTTCACGGCATCCTCCAGCCAACGCCGGATGCGCGGCACGTCGGCGCGATAATCGACGTGCAGCGCGATCACGCCGATCAGGGAGGCGGTGTCGCGGGTCCAGTTCTGGAACGGCTTTTCGATGAAGTAGGACAGCGGTACCACCATGCGGCGCCAGTCCCACAGCCGGATCACGACATAGGTCGAGGCGATGTCCTCCACCCAGCCCCATTCGTTCTCGATGATCACGGCATCCTCGATGCGGATCGGCTGCGTGATCGCAATCTGCAGGCCGGCGATCAGGTTGCTGAGCAGCGGCCGTGCGGCAAGACCGACGATGATGCCGGCCGCGCCGGCGGAGGCGAACAGGCTGACGCCGTATTGCCTCACCGAATCGAACGTCATCAGCGCGGTGGACACCGTAATGACGACGATGATGGTATCGGTGACCCGCTTGAACACGCGAACTTGCGTGACGTGCTTGCGCGCGACGAAATTCTCGGTGACATCGCGGAAATTCTGCAAGTACCGCGCCGCGCTCATGTCCACGACCCGGATCGAGATCCAGCCGATCAGGGCGATGACGGCCACGACGAACAGGCGCATCAGCGGCGTGCGGATCATGTCGTCGAGCGGGGCAAGCGGCAGGACCAATGCGACGGCCGCCAGGCAAAGCGCCAGTTGGGCCGGGCCCGCGGTGCGATCGATGAATACGCTCAGCAGCGGAAGGCGGGTTCCGAAGGCGCGCGCGAGCAGCCATACGGCGACCCGGTAGACGAACAGCGCAAGCAAGATCGCGCCGAGAACCAGACCGAGGCCGACAAACCACGACGGTATCCAGCCGAACATCCTGTCGATGTCGGCCATCAGGGCCTGCAGATTCATCGATTGTCCCCGTCATTGCATTTGCGTAGCCCGCTCAACGCCTCCCGGCCGGCTTGGCTCCCCTCTCTCGTGCAACGCAGCATTCCGCAGATGCAACCGTCGCCGAACTGCGCTAATTTAGGGGCACGATGACCAGACGTACCGGCAGCGCCGATCTTCCCTTGCACACCGGGCGGGTTCCGCCGTGGCTTGCGAGCCGCATGGCTTCGCTCGGATCGATCGTCACGCAGGCGATCGTGCATCATTACGGCCGCGATGCGTTTCTTCAGCGGCTGTCGCATCCATTCTGGTTCCAGTCGTTCGGCGCCGTGATGGGAATGGACTGGCACTCCTCCGGCATCACCACATCCGTAATCGGCGCGCTGAAGCGCGGGCTCGGGCCGCTTCAGGATGAGCTTGGCATCTATGTCTGTGGCGGACGCGGCCAGCATTCGCGCAAGACGCCGGACGAGTTGATGCAGCTCGGCGACCGCGTCGGATTCGACGGCGCAAAGCTGACCCGCGCCAGCCGCCTGGTGGCGAAGGTCGACAGCGCGGCCGTGCAGGACGGCTTCGATCTCTATCTCCACGGCTTCTTCGTGACCGCCGACGGCAAATGGACGGTGGTGCAGCAGGGCATGAACGGCGACAAGCGGCAGGCCCGCCGCTATCACTGGCATTCCGAGGCGCTGAAGAGCTTTGTCGATACGCCGCACAGCGCGATCGACGGTCCGCAACAAGGCGAGATCGTCAATCTGACCGACCACCGCGCCGATGTCTCGCGCAACGCGCAGCTCGAGCTCCTCAGCGATCTCGGCCCCGATCGCATCCTCACTGAATTCGAGCGGCTCACCGGGACTGCGCCTGAGCCTGCGCAGGCCATGCTGCCGCATCTGATCATGCCCGCGCATCACGATGTCCGGCCGAAGGATGTGTTCGCGCGGCGCCTGCACGGCACCCTCGCCGCAGCCGCCGAGCGCGGCCCGATCGATTTCCCGGAGCTGCTGCTGACGCCCGGCGTCGGCGCGCGCACCGTGCGCTCACTGGCGATGGTCGCCGAGGTCGTGCACGGCGCGCCCTATCGCTTCAAGGATCCCGCGCGCTTCTCGCTCGCCCATGGCGGCAAGGATCGGCATCCCTACCCTGTCCCGATCAAGGTCTACGACGAGACCATTCGCGTGCTGAAGGGCGCGATCCAGAGCGCCAAGCTCGGACGTGACGAAGAGATGCAGGCGATCAGGCGCCTCGACGACCAGGCGCGTCGGCTGGAACGCACCGCGCGCGGCCCGTCGGTCGAGACCTATATCGCCGGCGAGCGTGCGGCCTCACCCGACCTCGACGGCCGCTCCGTGTTCGGCTGGGAGCGCGACCTCGTGCCGACAAAAAAGCGGACCGGCTGAAGACCGGTCCGCGAGTTCAGCGGGAGGAACGCCCCTCTCAGGTCTCATCAGTCTCCGGCGTCTCGTCGAGCCGGTTGGCTGCGTGATCCTGATACTGTTCGGTCTGAATGGACTTGCCGTCCATGCCGCGAATGTCCGAATGCTGGGCCTTGTCGCGGTTGGACAGGACCATGTTATCGCCGATCTTCTCCTTGGGCACATCGGTCAATGCACCGGTGCCGTCGCCCTTGCCATGCATGCCGGATCTGAAGTGCGTCTTGCTGCCGTGCCCACTTGGCATCAGTCTCTCCTCTTGGCTCGGTAGGTCCGTTGTACCGGCATTGGTCGCGGCGGCTGCTGTGGTCTATCTGCCGCCGCCCTTGCCGGCCGCATCGTGGCGGTGATGGGAATCCTGCTCGCCTCCACCACCGGAGACGCGGCTGTGGCTTCGCTGCTCATCGTCCGCAGGCGGCTTCTTCACTTCCAGCGGCGCCTTCGCGTTCTCATGCGATGCGCCGGGGCCGCCCTGGCGAATACTGTTGGGTGTCTTGGTGGATGTCGACATGAATGTCGCCTCCTCAACGGTCTTGCTGGTATCCCTGATTGGTCGTGTTCTGCCTGATGTTGCCTTGCTGTCCCTGTTGGTCCGGATTTTCCGCGCGCTGCTGACCGCGCGGAGTCTGATCGGCCGATGTTTGCTTGGTGTCGCCAGTTCCCTTCCGGCTCTGATTGGCCGGCGGAACATTCGGCATTTTGCTGGTCATGATCCAACCTCTTCGAGAGATGGGACTTCTGGGCCCGGAACTGTTCCGTCGCGTGCCTCAGGTCCCGGTGGACAACAGCAAGCGCCGCAGGCCGTTCCGAGCGGATCATGGTCAGCGACGATTTGCCGAAGGAGAGAGCTTCACTCCGCCCGCACGGGAGAACGATCAGCCATCGCTGGCGCCGCAGCGGCAAATGTTCCGTGGATCTCGGCCGTGACGGGAAGCTTCGCAATCATGCGAATCCCCGGGCGCTTGCGCCAATGGATCTGCGAGGGGTCGACGGCCAGACCAAGTTTCGGCCAGCGCACGAACAGCGCTTCCAGCGCGCAGGCCGCCTCGATCCGCGCAAGCTGATGGCCGAGGCAGAAATGGATTCCCGTCCCGAACGAGAGGTGACGGTTCGGCTTGCGCTCGAGATCGAGGCTTTCGGGACGATCATGCATCGCCGGATCCATATTGGCGGCGGCGAGCATCACCATGACACGGTCGCCCTTCTTCAGACGCACGCCTTCGACCTCGACGTCCCGCCGCACATAGCGCGGTTTTGAAAATTGCACCGGGGAGACGAAACGCAGGAACTCCTCGACGGCGAGACCGGCGCGGCTCCAATCCTGCTCCAGCCAATTGCGGAGGCCAGGACTTCTGAGCAGCTCGTAGGCGGAACCGCTGATGAGATGCGTGGTCGTCTCAGAGCCGGCTGCAAGCAGCAGAAACACCATCGAGACCATTTCATCCGGCGTGATCCGGGCACCCTCGCGCTCGACCTGGACCAGTTCGGCGATCAGGCCTTCGCCGCCCTGCACGCGCGCGGCCTGCAATTGCTGCTCCAGGTAGCTCCGCATCTTTCGGAACGCCCACAGCAAGCGGAAGAAGCTGACGACATTCGTCAGCGAGGACATCGCGTTGCCCCAGGCGATGAATTTGGGCCGGTCGGCCAGAGGCAATCCCAGAAGCTCGGAGATCACTGCGAGCGGCAGGATGCGCGCGTAGCGCTGGATTAGATCGGCTGGCCGTCCCTCCGCGAACAGCTCGTCGGCCAGGCCGTCGGCAATGGCACGGATGCGCGGCTCCATCGCGACGATGGCACGACGGCGAAAGGCCTCGTCCACGATGCTGCGGAGCCTGGTATGGTCAGGCTCGTCCATCGTCAGCATGTTGTTGGCGATGGTTCTGACGAAGCTCGGCATCCACCAGCGCAGAGCCGCAACGTCGCCATCCTCCTTGCGCAGCGTGAAGGTAGCGCCGTCCTTCAGCACCTGAGCCGTCGCGTCATGGGTCGTGGTGATCCAGACATCGCCGACCAGAGGAAATCGCGTCGCGACGAGAGGACCGGACATGCGCAACGCCGCGATCGCCTTGGGCGGATCGCGAAAGAAGGCCTCGCTGGTAAAATCGAGGCGCGCTGTCATGGGATCACCGGAGTGATTGTTGGCGTCTCACCCAGATGGTATGCGCGGGCCAACCCGCAAGTCGGAACCCGCGCGAGGAGACGGCGATCTATCCACGCCCCGGCGAGCGCTGGCCGGTCTTGCGCTGCTGCTGGTTGGTATAGGCGTCCCAATGGCTCCAACTGCCGTTGCTGAGGCTCTGCATGTCGGTGCCGAGCGGACGGCGCGTGCGCTTGTCGTGATCGGCGATCACGCGCTCGGACTGGACGATCTTGCGCTTGAGTTCCGCGATCGCCTTCTGGGTCTGGCCGTTCCGCTTCGAGGAGGCGATCTCGCCCATCGTAAAGCGCGCCGTCTCCAGCGCCTTCAACTCGGCGCGGTTCTTCTTCAACTGGACCCGGTGCCAGGCGATGTTGCTGTCGCTGTCCGCAACCATGTGGGAACTCCGCTGATTCGTTCCCACAGTGTATCAAGCGCCGAATCGGCGCCGCAACGGGCCCCACGCGGCGAAAATGCGGTCTTCTCAAGCTAGAATTGCGCGTTAGCGCTCGGCAAAGGCCTTTTCGACCACGAATTGGGCCGGCTCGCCGTGATTGCCCTCGATAAAGCCGCGCTCACCCAGGAGCACGCGGGTATCAGCGACCAGTGCCGGGCTGCCGCAAATCATGACGCGGTCGTGGGCGGCCTCCAGCGCCGGCAGGCCAATATCGGCGAACAGCTTGCCTGTGGTGATGAGGTCGGTGATGCGGCCGCGGTTGCGGAAGGGATCACGCGTCACGGTCGGATAATAGATCAGCTGATTCTGAATGTACTCGCCGATCAGTTCGTCCTTCGGCAGCGTCTCGGTGATCATCTCGCCATAGGCGAGCTCCTTGACGTGCCGGCAGCCATGCAACAGCACGACCTTCTCGAACCGCTCATAGGTCTCGGGGTCCTTGATCACGCTCAGGAACGGCGCAAGGCCCGTGCCGGTGCCGATGAGGTAGAGGTTGCGCCCCTCCTCCAGATTGTCGATCACCAGCGTGCCGGTGGCCTTGCGGCTGACGATGATCTCGTCGCCTTCCCTCAAATGCTGGAGCCGCGAGGTCAGCGGACCGTCCGGCACCTTGATCGAGAAGAACTCCAGCGTGTCCTCGTAATTGGCGCTGGCGACGCTGTAGGCCCGCAGCAGCGGCTTCTCGCCGACCTTGAGCCCGATCATGGTGAATTCGCCGTTGCGGAAGCGGAAAGTCGGGCTGCGCGTGGTCTTGAAGGAGAACAGCGTATCGGTCCAGTGGTGGACGCTCAAAACGCTTTCCTGGTTGAAATTGCTCATCTCACCTTCCCTGTCGCTTCCAATGCGGTTCCGAGGCGGGCAGCTATGCGTCGTTTGTACACGATCATTCGTATACTAATGAATAATCCTGCTTGATCCCGCGGTCAAGGCTGCCCAAGATCGAAAGCGTTGCAGTTAGGAATAAGGAGCCCCTTCCATGGCGCATGACGCACCCCAGGCCACCGGACCCTCGAAGCTCGTGATCCGGAATATCGGCCTGATCCTGTCCGGCGCCCTGGAAAAGCCGATCCTGGATGGCGACACCATCGTCGCCGAGAACGGCAAGATCACCGCGATCGGCCGCTTCAAGGACATCGACATCGAAGGCGCGACCACGATCGTCGAGGCCAACGGGACCACGGTCGCGCCGGGCCTGATCGACAGCCACGTCCACCCTGTGGCGGGCGACTGGACGCCGCGTCAGAACCAGATCGGGTGGATCGACAGCAACCTCCACGGCGGCGTTACCACCATGATCTCCGCCGGCGAGGTGCACATGCCCGGCCGCCCCCGCGACGTCGTCGGGCTGAAGGCGATGGCGATCTTTGCGCAGCGCGCATTCTGGAATTTGCGCCCCGGCGGCGTGAAGGTTCACGCCGGTGCGCCGGTGATCGAATGCGAGATGGTCGAGGAGGACTTCAAGGAGCTGGCCGCCGCCGGCGTCAAGCTGCTCGGCGAGGTCGGCCTCGGCGGCGTCAAGGACGGTCCCACTGCACGCAAGATGGTCGGCTGGGCACGCAAATACGGCATCCAGAGCACCATCCACACCGGCGGCCCCTCGATCCCCGGCTCCGGCCTGATCGACAAGGACGTGGTGCTGGAGGCCGATACCGACGTGGTCGGCCACATCAACGGCGGTCACACCGCCCTGCCCGACGATCAGATCCGCTGCATCTGCGAGGGCTGCAAGCGCGGCCTCGAGCTCGTGCATAACGGCAACGAGCGCTCCGCTCTGTTCACGCTGCGCACCGCGCGCGAGATGGGCGATCTGCACCGGGTCATCCTCGGTACCGACGCGCCCGCCGGCTCCGGCGTGCAGCCGCTCGGCATTTTGCGCATGGTCTCGATGCTGTCCTCGCTCGGCGAGCTGCCGGCCGAGCTTGCGTTCTGTCTCGCCACCGGCAACACCGCCCGGATGCGCGAGCTCGATTGCGGCCTCATTGAAGTCGGCCGTTCCGCCGACTTCGTCATCATGGACAAGGCCCAACACTCGCCAGGCAAGAACATCCTGGAGAGCGTCCAGCTCGGCGACCTCCCGGGCATCGGCATGACTATCATCGACGGCATCGTGCGCACCCAGCGCAGCCGGAACACGCCGCCCGCGGGGAAAGTGCCGGAGGTGGTGGCGAAGTGACGCAGACGGAGCGGCACACCGCTCGGCATCGCCCCTCGATGGCGTTGAACAAGTCTGCGACCTGCTGCGTCTAACGCAGGCAGCCCCCGGCGGCGGCATTTCATTGCTGGACGATCGAGGGAAACATGAAGAACTCATCGCGAATAGCCGTCGGCGTTGCTGGCGCGGTGGCGGGCTATGTCGCGATCTTTGTGCTGTTTTCCCTGTTCGATTTCGGCAACCGCGCGGACCCGATCACCTCGGGTCTATTGGGCCTGTTCGTTTACTCCCCCATCGGCGCGATCGCCGGCGCTGTGTTTGCCAACTGGCTGGTGAGGCGTTCAGGCCACGACGCAGGCAATGGCAGCATCGCGCGCAACAGCCTGAAGTCTCTCGGCGTCGTCGTCCTGCTCTGCGTCGCCGGGATCGGCATCTACGTCGCCTACGCCTATGCGACTGCGACGCCATGGCTCAACCGGAACGGCGGCAATCCCCTGCTCGTATTTGAGGTCCGTTTTCCGGCCGGGGTCGCGGTGCCGACATCGGCCCAGGGCATCACCATCGAATTGCAGACCGACCTCAACACGATGCCGGGCGAAGTGACCCCGGCCGCCTTCTATCGTGACGGCGACCAGCCCGTCATCGCAGGCGAAGTCGAGCTCGCGTTTCGAACCTCGCACCGGCAGCTCGCTGTCAATATCGAGGGCCAACCGAGCCGAATCTATCCGATCGACTTGACGGCCCGGGCGCCGCATACGCCGGGGTTCGGGACCTGGCGGCGGCTCGCCGACGGCAGCGAAATCCGCTACCGCGCCAAATGGCCGGGCAAGACGTAAGCATTCAAGATCAGCGCTTCTTCGTGATCTCACATCGCACATAGGTCTGGCGCTTGGCCTGCCCGACCGGTCCGTTGTCCATCACCAGCTTGCCGTCCACGGCGATGGAGACCCGGGGATTGGAGCGAAACTTCTCGCCCTCGCCTTCGCAAGCGAGCTTCATCTTCCAGCCGAGCTTTCCGTCGGCGGCGATCTCGCTGGCGCGGCAGCGCGTCTCGTACCAGTAGAGGCGATTGCCGCCTTCGATGCTCATGCGGTTGGGGCTGTCGTCATCGCGGCAGTCTTTTTTGGTGGACGCCCAGAAGCCCTCGTAGGGCTGCGCGGCAAAGGCAGGCGCGCAACTGCCCGCCAGCGCCGCACTGAGAGTGAGGAGCATTACAAATTTCGTGGCGACTCTCATAACTAATACCTCGACAAGTCCTTTATCGAGGTTAGTCGCCCGTGCCCGCACCTTGTTCAACTGCCGTAGGGTGGGCAAAGCGACTTGTCCGCCATAGCTCGAAGAGCGACGGCGGAAGCGTGCCACCATTGAGAAGTGGTGGGCACGGCGCTTCGCGCCTTTGCCCACCCTACGAGACCGCCTACGGCACCCTCACCGCAGCTTGTTCAACAGCGTCATCAGCATCTCGCGCTCTTTCGTGTCGAGCGGCGCCAGCGTCTCGCGGGTGATGGCGAGCGCGTTCGGCGCGACCTTCTCCGAAAGCTGCTGACCGGCGCGCGTCAGGCTGACCAGCAGCCGCCGACCGTCCTCGGGATCCTGGCTGGTCTCGGTCAGGCCACGCGCCGTGAGCCGATCGATCACGCCCTTGATCGTCGCGACGTCCATCGCCGTCAGCCGGCCGAGCTGGTTCTGCGAGCACGGCCCGGTCTCGGCGAGCTTCGACAATGCCGCCCACTGCGTCGGCGTCAAATTGGTGCCGATATCGCGGGAGAAGATCGAGCTGTGGCGCTGCCAGACCTGGCGCAGGATGAAACCGACCTGCTCGTCGAGCACATAAGGCGGTTTTGCCGGTTTGACGCCCTTCTTCACCGCGACACTTCTCGCCATCCGTCCCCCGCCTCTCACAACGACAGATGCGCGTCGCGGATATCCGGACGCGCGTCGAGCTCGGCCATGGTGCCGCCGAAGCAGATGCGGCCGCGCTCGATGATGTAGGCGCGATCGGAAATCAACCGCGCGAAATGCAGATTCTGCTCGGAGACGACGATGCTGACGCCCTCCTTCTTCATGGTCAGGATGGCGTCGACCATCTGCTCCACGATCTTCGGCGACAGGCCCTCCGAGGGCTCGTCCAGCAGCACCAGCGACGGATTGCCCATCAGCGTGCGCGCAATCGTCAGCATCTGCTGCTCGCCGCCGCTCATGCGGCCGCCGGGACGGTTCTTCATCTCGCCGAGATTTGGAAACAGCGCGAACAGCTTTTCGCGCGTCCAATGCGGCGCGTTCGGACGCTTGGGCTGCTTGCCCACTTCGAGATTTTCCTCGACGGTCAGGTCGGTGAATATCCGGCGCTCCTCCGGCACATAGCCGAGCCCCTCGCGCACGATCTCGTGGGTCGGCTTGGCCGAGACGTCCTTGCCCTCGAACATGATGCGGCCGGTTCGTTGCGCGACCAGGCCGACGATCGAGCGGAACGTCGTCGACTTGCCGGCACCGTTGCGCCCGAGCAGCGCAACCACCTCGCCCTCGCCGACCTCGAAGCCGATGTCGAACAGGATATGCGCCGGGCCATAATGGCTGTTGAGGCCCTCGACGGTGAGCTTCATGTTGATGCTCCCTCGCGATGGCGGGCATCGTAGACCAGGCCCTCGCCGAGATAGACCGCCTGCACCTGCGGATTGCCGCGCACCTCGGCTGGCGTGCCCTCGGCGATCAACGTCCCTCGATTCAACACGATGATGCGGTCGGCGTGCTCGAACACCACGTCCATGTCGTGCTCGGTGAAGAGCACGCCGATCGATTTCTCCCGCGCAATGCTCGCGGTCAGCCGCATCAGGTCGACCCGTTCGCGCGGCGCCATGCCGGCGGTCGGCTCGTCCATCAACAGCAGCTTGGGCTGGTTGGCGAGCGCCACCGCAAGCTCGAGGCGCTTGAGGTCGCCATACGCAAGCTCACCGCAGGGCCGATCGGCATAGCCGCCCATGCCGACCAATTCGAGCAGACGGCCGGCCTCGCCGCGGTCGAACTTCGGTGCCGAACCGAACAGATTGAACAGCTGCTTGCCGTGCGAAATTAGTGCGACCTGCACGTTCTCGCGCACGGTCATGGTGGCGAAGGTCGCGGTGATCTGGAAGGTGCGCCCGACGCCGAGCCGCCAGACCTCCCGCGGCTTCCTGCCCGTGATCTCTTCACCGAGCAGGCGAACATGGCCGGTATCGGGCTTGTTCTGGCCGTTGAGCATGTCGAAGCAGGTGCTTTTTCCCGCGCCGTTCGGCCCGATCAGCGCCAGAATCTCGCCGGCTCGCAGCGAGAACGACACGCCGCGCACGGCGTGGATGCCGCCATACGATTTGGTCAAGCCTTCAACGGCGAGAAGTGGAGGTGCAACACTCATTCGGCAGACTCGATCGGCTTGGCAAGCAAGGGAGACCCCGGCGGCGATGCCTTCCTGCGGCGCTGCGCCAGCATCTCCAGCATGCCGACAATGCCCTTGGGGAAGACGACGACGATCAACATGATGAAGCCGCCGAGCACGAGCTTCGACAAATCGGTCTGGCTGACCAGCCAGATGTTCAAGGCCTTGTAGACGATGGCGCCGATCACCGCGCCGGACACCGTCTCGACACCGCCGAGCAGCACCATCACCAGCGCATCGACCGAGAGCGAAATGCCGAGATTGTCTGGGAAGACACTGCCCTTGAGGTAGGCAAACAGCGCGCCGCCGATGCCGGCGGTCGTCCCTGCGATCACGAAGGCCGTCCACTGGATGCGCTTGGCATTGATGCCGATCGCCTCGGTGCGCAGCAAAGAGTCGCGCGTCGCCCTTAGCGCGTAGCCGAATGGCGAGAACACCATCGCCCGCAGCGCGATGGTCACCAGCGTAGCAACGCCGAGCGCCAACCAGTAGAAGTGCGACGGGCTCGCCGCCCATTTTTCCGGCCAGACGCCCAAGATGCCGTTGTCGCCGCCGGTGACGCTCACCCATTGGAACGCGATCGACCAGACGATCTGCGCGAAGGCGAGCGTCAGCATGGCGAAGTAGACGCCGGAGAGCTGCACGGCGAAGAAGCCGAACACGGCGGCGCCCATGCAGCCGAGCAACGGCCCGAGCAGCAGGCACACGATCATCGGCAGCCCCGCCATCTTGGCGAGGAAAGCGACGCCATAGGCGCCGAGGCCAAAATAAGCGGCATGGCCGAAGGACGCGAGCCCACCGACCGACATCAGGAAGTGCAGGCTGACGGCGAAGATGACGAAGATCGCGATCTCCGAGCCGACGGTCAGCGCGTAGTTACCGGCGAACAGCGGCAGCGTCGCTGCAATCACGAGCGCGGCAAGCGCCATCAGCCGCTCGTTCTGCGTCAGCGGCCGCCACGGATTGACGGTGAGACCGGGCGTCTTGCGCGCGGGCGCCTCCGGCTTGCCGAATAGGCCCCAGGGGCGCACGATCAGCACCACCGCCATCACCAGGAAGACCAGGATGATGGAGATCTTCGGGAAGATCAGGATGCCGAAGGCATTGAGCTCGGAGACCAGCACCGCCGCGACGAACGCGCCGACGATGCTGCCGAGGCCGCCGATCACGACCACGACGAAGACTTCGACGATGATGCGCAGATCCATCGCGTGATGCACGGCATCGCGCGGGATCTGAAGCGCGCCGCCCAGCGCGGCGAGGAAGACACCGACCGCGAACACGGACGTGAACAGCCATTTCTGATTGACGCCGAGGGCTGCGACCATGTCGCGGTCCTGCGTCGCCGCGCGCACCAAAACGCCCCAGCGCGTGCGCTGGAACAGCAGCCAGAGAATGCCGAGCACGACGGGGCCCAGCACGATCAGGAACAGGTCGTAGCTCGGGATGTTCTGGCCGAAGAAATCGATCGCCCCCTTGAATCCGGGCGCACGACGGCCGACGAGATCGTCAGGCCCCCAGATCAGCACCACGAGATCCTCGACCATCAAGGTCAGGCCGAAGGTTGCGAGCAGCTGGAACAGCTCCGGCGCGTGATAGATGCGCCGGAGCAGCACCATCTCGACCAGCACACCGATCAGCGCCACGGCAATCGCCGCGAGCACGATGCCGCCCCAGAAGCCGAAGGCACCCGACAGGCGCTCCGTCAGCGTGAAGGCGATGTAGGCGCCGATCATGTAGAAGGCGCCATGCGCGAAATTCACGATCCGCGTCACGCCGAAGATGATCGACAGGCCCGAGGCCACCAGGAACAGCGACGCCGCGCTGGCGAGACCGGTCAGAAACTGTACGACGTAAAAGGCCATCGGCGGTCCGGGTTGGTGTTGCATGCCGCGGCACGCGGGTCTTGGTTCACCTCTCCCCGCTTGCGCGGGAGAGGTCGAATTTGCGCGATGCGCAAGTTCGGGTGAGGGGGAGTCTCCGCAAGGCTCGCTGTCACCTCCCTCACGGAGGCTCCCCCTCTCCCCGCAAGCGGGGCGAGGGAGAAGGAAGACATCAATCCTTCGGACGCAGCTTCTCGACTTCGGCATCGCTGGGCAGATAGTCCGCGCCCTTCTTGTAAGCCGAATCCACCATCACGCCCTTGCCGTCCTTCAGCGCGGTCTTGCCGACGAAAGCACCGAGCGTCGACTGATGGTCGATCTTGCGGAAGGTGATCGCGCCGAATGGCGAGGGCATCGACAGTCCCTCCGCGGCAGCGATCAGCTTCTCCGGATCGGTCGAGCCCGCCTTCGCCAGGATCGCGGCGGCCGCCTTGATGGTCTGGTAGCCGACGATCGAGCCGAGGCGCGGATAGTCGTTGTACTTGGCTTGGTACGCCTTCAGGAACGCGTCATGCTCGGGCGTCTTGATCGAGTACCAGGGGTACCCGGTGACGATCCAGCCCTCGGGCGTCTCATCCTTGAGCGGATCAAGATACTCCGGCTCGCCGGTCAGGAAGGAGACGACCTCGCGCCCCTTGAACAGGCCGCGGGTGTTGCCTTCGCGCACGAGCTTGACGAGGTCGGCACCGAAGGTGACGTTGAGGATCGCTTCGGGATTGGCGGCGGCAACCGCCTGCACCACGGGGCCCGCGTCGATCTTGCCCTGCGGCGGCCATTGCTCGTCGACCCACTGGATGTCAGGGCGCTTCTCCGACATCAGCTTCTTGAACACGGCAACGGCGGACTGACCGTACTCATAGTTCGGCGCGATCGTCGCCCAGCGCTTGGCCGGCAGCTTTGCGGCTGCTTCCACCAGCATCGCCGCCTGCATGTAGTTGGAGGGACGCAGGCGGAAGGTGTATTTGTTGCCCTTGGACCAGGTCACGGCATCCGTCAGCGGCTCGGCCGCGAGGAAAAACACCTTCTTCTGGTTGGCGAAATCGCTGACGGCGAGGCCGATGTTCGACAGGAACGTACCCGTCAGCATCGCGACGCCCTCGCTCGACACCAGCTCATTCGCCGCAGTCTGCGCGTCCGCCGGCTTGCCGCCGTCGTCCTTCGAGACCACAACCAGCTTCTTGCCGTTGATGCCGCCGGCCGCGTTGATCTCTTCGACCGCGAGCTGCCAGCCCTTGCGATAGGGTTCGGTGAACGCCGGCAGCAGCGAATAGCTGTTGATCTCGCCGATCTTGATGTCCTGCGCCAGGGCCGAATGAGCCATGCCGCCCGCCAGAAGCGCGAAGGCCGCGCCGACGAAGTAATTTCTTGCTCGCATCCCAACCTCCAGTTTTGAACTCTTTACGTCTTCTGCGTGATCTCATCCGAGAGGCTGTGCCCGCCTCCCGCTTCGAGCCCTATCTCAGACCGTCCTCGCCCTTCACTTCCGCAACCGTGAGCCCGCCGACGCGCGGCAGCGGACGGCCGCTGTCGGTAACGGCGACCGCGACCATGATCTCGTTGGCACGCGGCGCGTCGTTGATCTGCACTTCCATGCCGTCGAAATGGCTGCGCACGAACGCGGCGTCCTTGTGCCCCAGCGGGATGTCGAGCGTCGTGCCCGGCCCGCTGCGCTTTTTCGACGACGGGATCAATGCTGCGCCCTTGCTCAGCACCTTGCGAACCGGCGCGCCCATCTTGGGGTGAAGGATCGCGGCGGCATGTTCCAGCTCACCATTCTCGCCGACGGCGGCGGCCTTGCCATAGCTCTGCGCCTTCGCGCCATCGATGCCGAGCGCCGCCACGGCGCGCTTCGACAGCAGCTCGCCCAGCTCCTCGCCGATCGCGATCAGCGGCGAGAGATCCTCGACATACTGTCCGGCAAAGGGATTTTCGATGACTGCGATCGCCGCGGCACGCCGGGTCGGCGGCGAGACCTGGCGGCCCATCTCCATCTGCGTCTCTTCGACGACGGTGACGATCTTGCGGATGATCGCGCTCATGTTTCGCTTCCCCGTTCAGGCACAGACCGCGTTCTCCAGCACAAGCGGGCGCGTTCGTTGCTCTTCTATATCCTTAGGTCCGATGACAAGCATATCACCACAAAGCCGCACCACGGCACCCTCGATCAATCCGCGATCGAACAATTGGCGTGCACATTCCGCGCCAGATTCGAGCGCGACGGCGATCTCGTCCTGCGACAACTCGCCGACGTCGCGCGTCACGAGACGCTCGCCGAGATCGCTGTCGGACTGCAGCTCGTTTGCAGGCGTCCGGATAATGGCGGGATGCCCGGGCAGATCGACAGCGTTGCCGATGATCGTGGCCGCCGCATCGGCCTGCGACGCCGTTGCCGCCAGCACCGTCACGGCGTCAGCAATGCCGAGCGAAAAGCTGCGACCGTGGCGTCCGCTGGTCGCAATGCCCCGCACGGGGTCATCCGCATCAACCCTCATCGTCCGCATCACGCCAGCGCGATCGGGGCGGTCCATCAGGCCGACCGAAAAACGCTCGCCCTTGCCGAGATGAAGCGCGATATCGCCGCCATTGTTGACATAGGCCTGATCCAGCGTCGCATCGCCCAGCATGGCGCCCAGGATCTCCTCCGCCACGCTACCGGCAACAGCCGCCATCGGCGTGATGAAGCAATCGGAGGCATGGGGTGCGACAGCGGCATGCATCCGGCGGGCCACCACGCCCTTCAGCGAAGTCCGATTCCCGGCGGCCGTGCGCAGCTCCGGCAATTCGGCGCAGAGTTCGTCGAGCAGTCCAGTGAAGCGGCGCACAGCCGCCTCATAGGCTGCACGCACATCGTCCGTGCGCCCCCTCGCCTCAACGACCAGATCAATCGGTCCATCCTGCAAATGCAGCCGCCGGCCATCAGACAGCAATGCGATTTGCGGGAGCCTTGTCATGCCCGAGGCCCCGGGATCGGGTTCTGCCAGGGCAGCTGGCGGACGTCGTCGCCGTTCTGGACCTCGGAGAGCGGCTTCACATAATCCATGTGCCCGCCGAGCGCGGCGTAGTCGGACAGCTTCATCGTGAACTCGATCGGCGCGACCAGCGCCGGCGTCGGCACGTAGCCGAACGCGCCCGCCGGCATCTGCGTCACATCGACCATGTAGGTGATGCCGCCCCCCGGCCAGACATAGACCGGTGCGCCGCCGCTGGTGACGCGCGTCAGCGCGTCCTTCACCGAGCGCGTCAGCCGCACCGGATTGTCGGTGACACCGGCACGCAGCGAGCCGCCGGCACCGGCCATGAACAGCACCGTGCACAGCGCCGGCTCGCAATTCTCCTGGATGCGCTCGATCGAGAATTTCAGGTCGTCAGGCATCTCGGTCTCGACCGGCTTCAGGGCCTCGTCAAGCACGTAGTAAGACGAATGCTCGCCGGTCGTGGAGACCATCAGCATCGAGAGACCCGGTTTTGCCTCCTTGGCATCGAACGGCCCGAGGATGGCCAGCGGATCCGAGATGTTGGTGCCACCCCACCCCGTGCCGGGATCTGCGACCTGGAAATAGCGGCCGGGCGTCGAGCGGCGGCCCTTCATCTTGATGCCGGTGTCGGCGATGTCGAGCAGCTTGCCGGCCTGATGCTCCGAGAGCACGCCGGTGATGTGGTCGTCGACCACGACGACTTCGTCGACCTTGCCGTGCCATTGCTTGGCGAACATGCCGATCGTCGCCGAGCCGCAGCCGACGCGCATGCGCTCTTCTTTCATGCCGTTGACGATCGGCGGTTGGCCGGCCTGGACGACGACGCTCGCGCCGCCGTCGATGGTCAGCTCGACCGCCTTACAATTGGCCAGATCCATCAGCGTGTCACAGGTGATGCGGCCCTCCTTCTTGGAGCCGCCGGTGAGATGATGCACGCCGCCCAGCGACAGCATCTGCGAGCCGTATTCGCTCGTGGTGACATGGCCGACCGCCTCGCCCTGCGCGCGCACGGTCGCGGTCTCCGGCCCCAGATAGCGGTCGGTGTCGATCTTCACCTTGATGCCGCAATAGGAGAAGATGCCTTCGGTGACGACAGTCACCATGTCGACGCCGTCGACCTCCGCGGAGACGATGAACGGCGCCGGCTTGTAATCGGGATAGGTCGTGCCCGCACCGATCGCAGTCACAAAGGTCGAAGGTTCGTGGACGATCTTGCCGTCCCAGTCTTCGGTGCGGCTGAACGGGACCAGCTTGCCGCCATGCGAGACCGTGCGCTCCAGGATCACATGCGGATCGACGCGGACGAGCTTGCCGTCGTGGTTGGCGTAGCGATCGCAGGCGCCCGCCGCGCCCGGCTTGATGTAGCACATCACCGGACAAGCATCGCAGCGGATCTTGTCGATAGCAGCGCTCGTCGTTTCCATCACCATGTCAGAGCCAGCGAGACCGCGGTTATCATTCGTATACGAACGATGGTGCGCGCGCCCCGGATGGCTGTCAAGCGGCGGTGCAGCGCAAAAGATGCGGCTGCTGCATAAAACCTCATTTGCCTATCCGCTCTGTCCACAAAGAAGGCAGTCGCGCTGCAGTGCGGCATGCATGGCTTGCACGTTTGTGTACAAACGGTATCGTCGCGACGTAGATTTTCGCCATGACTTGGCCGAGCGCTTGGAAACGAGGATGACGCAGACACCGATCCGCCTCACCGTGAACGGGGGGATCCACGAGGTCGCTGCAGCGCCGGAGACGCCGCTGCTCTACGTGCTGCGCAACGATCTCGCGCTCAACGGCCCGAAATATGGATGCGGCCTCGGCGAATGCGGCACCTGCACTGTCCTGATCGATGGGACGGCGGCCCGCTCCTGCGTGATTCCCGTCGGTGGCTGCGCCGGCCGCGACATCGTGACGCTCGAAGGGCTCGGCACGCGCGACAAGCCTGACCTCGTGCAGCAGGCCTTCATCGACGAGCAGGCCGCGCAATGCGGCTATTGCCTCAACGGCATGATCATGACCACCAAGGCGCTGCTCGCGATCAACCCGCGGCCGACCGAGCAGGAAGCGCTGGCGGCGCTGCGCTACAATCTCTGCCGTTGCGGCACGCATGTCGAAATCCTGCGCGCCGTGATGCGCGCTTCAGGCCAGCTCACCGAGGCCGTTGATTGATGGCCTCCCCTGCCCCTGATGGAGCTGAGCGCCAGTCCGGTTCGCTCGTCGTCGTCCGCACCGTGGATGAACTCACGTCCGAGACTTTCATCCGCATCACCGCGGATGGATCGATCAGCGCGTATAACGGCCATGTCGATCTCGGCACCGGCATCCGCACCGCGCTCGGCCAGATCGTCGCCGAAGAGCTGGAAGTGTCCTTTGCGCGCGTCGTCGTGGTGCTCGGCGACACTGCGGTGGTGCCGAACCAGGGCGCGACGATCGCAAGCGAGACCATCCAGATCACGGCTGTTCCCCTACGCAAGGCCGCGGCGCAAGCCCGTCACTTCCTGATCGCGCGCGCGGCCGAGCGGCTGGAGCTGCCGGCGGCGGACCTCAGAATCGAGGACGGTCTCGTGCGCGGCCGCGACAACCGCAGCGTCAGCTACGGCGAATTGATCGGCGACGAGACGATCCGCCTGGAGTTGGCCGACGACGTCACCGTCAAAGCGGTCGGCGATTATGCCATCGTCGGTCAGTCGACGCCGCGCGTCGACCTGCCCGCCAAGGCCACGGGCGAATTGACCTTCGTGCACGATATCCGCGTCCCCGGCATGCTGCACGGCCGCGTGGTGCGACCGCCCTATGCCGGTGTCGATGCCGGGCCGTTCGTCGGCACCAGCCTGATCGCGGTCGATGAAGCGTCAGTACGCGACATTCCTGGCCTCGTGGCTGTGGTGCGCATCGGCGACTTCGTCGGAATCGTCGCCGAACGTGAGGAAAATGCGATCCGCGCGGCGGAGCAGCTCAAGGTGAGCTGGAAGCCGACGCCTACCCTCACCGATCTCGCCGACGTCGAGACCGCGCTGCGCGCCAATCCATCGACACCGCGCACGCTGATCGACAAGGGCGACGTCGATGCGGCGATATCAGGCGCGGCCAAGCCGATGCAGCGCACTTATGTGTGGCCGTATCAGATGCACGCCTCGATCGGCCCGTCCTGTGCGGTTGCCGACTTCCAGGACGACAACATCCGGGTCTGGTCGGGCACGCAAAATCCGCACGTGCTGCGCAGCGACCTCGCACTGTTGATCGAGCGCCCCGAGAGCGAGGTCGAGGTGATCCGGCTGGAAGCCGCCGGCTGCTACGGGCGCAATTGCGCTGACGATGTCACCGCGGATGCACTATTGCTGTCGCGCGCCGTCGGCCGGCCCGTCCGCGTACAGCTGACACGCGAGCAGGAGCACGCCTGGGAGCCCAAGGGCACCGCGCAGCTCATCGACGTCAATGGCGGTCTGGATGCGAACGGCGGTATCGCAGCGTATGATCTCGCCACGCGTTATCCCTCGAATGCCGCACCGACGCTGGCGCTGCTGCTCACTGGTCGCATTCCATCCGAGCCTGCCGTGCTGCAGATGGGCGACCGCACGGCGATCCCGCCCTACGATTACGACCACATGCGCGTCGTCGCCCATGACATGCCGCCGATCGTGCGCGCCTCCTGGTTCCGCGGCGTCTCCGCGCTGCCGAACACGTTTGCGCACGAATCCTACATCGACGAAGCCGCGACCGAGGCCGGCGTCGATCCGATCGAATACCGCCTGCGCTACCTCAAGGACCAGCGCGCCGTCGATCTCGTCAATGCCGTGGCCGAACGCGCGGGCTGGGCGCCGCGACCGGTGCGCGAAGAGAAGGACGGCGAGATCGTGCACGGCCGCGGCTTTGCCTATGCGCTCTACGTCCACAGCAAGTTTCCCGGCTACGGCGCGGCGTGGTCGGCGTGGATCGCCGACGTCGCGGTGAACAAATCGACCGGCGATGTCAGCGTGACGCGCGTGGTTGCGGGACAGGATTCCGGATTGATGATCAATCCGGACGGCGTACGCCACCAGATCCACGGCAACGTCATCCAGTCCACCAGCCGCGCGCTGATGGAGGAAGTCTCGTTCGAGCGCGGCGCGGTGGCGGCGCGCGAATGGGGCGCCTATCCGATCATCCCCTTCCCCGATGTGCCCAAGATCGACGTCTTGATGCTGCCGCGTCAGGACCAGCCGCCGCTCGGCGTCGGCGAATCCGCGTCCGTCCCGAGCGCGGCAGCGATAGCGAACGCGATCTTCGATGCCACTGGCGTGCGCTTTCGCGAGCCGCCCTTTACGCCCGAACGCATCCTGAGGGGATTGCACGGTGAAACATCGCCCGTGCCGCAGGCCCTGCCCGCGCCGGCTGCGCCACAGCCGTCGCGCATCTGGGAGAATCCCTTCGCCAATCGCGCCGGCATCTTGGCTGCGATTGCCGCCGTCTGCACCGCCGCGATCGGCATCGGCGCGGCACTTCTGCCGGGGCGCGCGATTGCGCCAATCGCGCGGCCCGACGCATCGGTCTATTCCGCCGCGACGATCGCACGGGGAGAGCAGCTTGCTGCGCTCGGCAATTGCGCGGAGTGCCACACCAATATCGGCGGCGTACTCAATGCCGGCGGCCGCGCATTGGAGACGCCATTCGGCACGATCTATTCAACCAACATCACGCCCGATGTCGAGACCGGCATCGGCGCCTGGTCCTATCCCGCCTTCGAGCGCGCGATGCGCGATGGCTTGCATCGCGACGGCCGGCAGCTCTATCCCGCCTTCCCCTACACGCATTTTACCAGGACCAGCGAAGCCGACCTCCAGGCGCTCTATGCCTATCTGATGGCGCAGCCTGCAGTGCGCGCGACGGCGCCGGCGAACACGCTCGCCTTCCCGTTCAACCTGCGCCCGCTGCTCGCGGGTTGGAATGCGCTCTTCCACCAGGCAAAGGAATTCAAGCCCGACCCCACCAAGTCCGAGGCCTGGAATCGCGGCGCCTATCTCGTCGAGGGCCTCGGCCATTGCAGCGGCTGCCACTCGCCGCGCAATGCGCTCGGCGCCGAGCAGCGCAATTCCTATCTCGCCGGCGGCTTTGCGGAGGGCTGGGAGGCGCCGCCGCTGACCTCGCTGTCGCATGCGCCGATCCCATGGAGCGAGGATGAGCTGTTCGCCTATTTGCGCACCGGCCATTCACGCTATCACGGCGTCGCCGCCGGCCCAATGGCACCTGTTGTCAGGGATCTCAAGGCCCTGCCCGACCAGGACATCCGCGCGATGGCGGTCTATCTCAATTCGTTCAACGACGCCGCGGTCGATGCGCCTGCGCTCGTGGTAAAACTCGAGGGCGCAACGCAAGTCACCGTCGCCTCGTCCACCGGCGCGCGGCTCTATCAGGGAGCCTGCGCCGTCTGCCACGAGGTCGGCGGCCTGCCGTTGTTCGGCAGCCGGCCCTCGCTCGCGCTCAACAGCAATCTGCACAGCGCCACATCGGACAATCTCGTGCAGGTGATCCTGCACGGCATCGCCGAGCCGGTGTCGAGCGATCTGGGCTACATGCCGGCGTTCCGGAACAGCATGAGCGACGCACAGGTGGAGGAGCTCGTCAGCTTCCTGCGCCAGCAATTCGCGCCGGGCAAGCCGGCATGGACAGGCGTCCGCGAGACGATCGCGCGGGTGCGCAATTCAATCCACTAACCGTGCTTCTTCGCCTCCACCGGCGGCGTGCCGTGGGTGTGGAAGGACTCGATCGTCTTCAGCCCCCACGCCTGGCCCTTCTTGCGCTCCTCCTCGGTCCACACGATCGGCTTCCAGTCCGGCGCGAGGATCAGGCGTGCGCCGGCATTGGCGACTTCGACGCGGTTGCCGCCGGGCTCGTAGACGTAGAGGAAGAAGGTCTGCTGGATCGCGTGCTTGTGCGGGCCGGTCTCGATGTGGATGCCGTTCTCCAGGAAGATGTCGGCAGCACGCAGAATCTCCTCGCGGCTGTCGAGCGCGTAGGTGACGTGGTGGAAGCGGCCCGGCACGCCTGAATGGTCGAGCGAATAAGCGAAGTCATAGCTCTTGTTCGACATCGTCAGCCACATCGCAGCTTCACGGCCGTCATTGAGCACGATCTGCTCGGTGAGGCGGCAGCCGAGGTAATTCTCGAAGAACTCGCGGTTGGCCTTGATGTCGACGGCGAGGCAATTGAGATGATCGAGCCGGCGGACATTGACGCCGCGCGCGGGAAAGCGCTGCGCCTGGTTCTTCAGTGCGGGCATCAGCTCGGGCGGCGCCTGATACCATTCGGTCTCATAATAGAGCTCGACGATGTGACCATCAGGATCGCGGCAGCGGAAGGTCGGCCCCTGCCCCATGTCGCCGTCGATCCAGCCGATGTCGAAACCGGAACCCTTGAGCGCGGCGACGCGGCGCTCCAGCGCCTGCTGGCTGCGCGCGCGCAGCGCCATGTGCTCCATGCCCGACGTCTTCGATGCCGTCAGCTTGAGCGAATAGCGTTCGTAATCGTCCCAGCCGCGCAAGTAGACCGACTCACCCTTCTGGCCGCTGACAGTCATGCCCATGACGTCGACGAAGAATTTCAGGCTCTCATCGGGCTTGGGCGTCAGCAGCTCCATATGGCCGAGATGAGCGAGATCGAAGATCGGTTCGGGTTGCATGCTTTCCTCCGGGGCACAGCTGGCGATCCGCCGACCGAATCGCATCATCGGGAGCAAGGCTGCAACGCGCTCATACGTCCAAGGTGGTCACGAGGCCCCGCCAGCTATTTGTACTAATGTACAAATGATTAAGTCCCGTCAACAAATCAAACACCCCTGGATCGAAGGAAGACGTTCCCCCAACGATGGACTGACTGGCCGGATGGTAAAATGTTCCTTAATTGTCTTTGGGCTCCAACGGCCTGAAATAGCGCTGATTTCCCGCCGTTTCCGCCCGCAAGTATGCAATCGGAACAAACTTCCCGGCCGAATTGTCGTGGATTTAACGAAGTGCCCGCGCCTGGCGCTTAACCGTTTGTGCAGCCACGGCCGCGCATAGTCCGGGCAAATCCCTCGCTCTCGCCAGGTTCATTCATCGTGACATCCTTTGGACGCGTGATTTCGGTTCGCGGATCGCTGGCCCGGGTCGGGCTGCTGGCAGAAAGCCAGATGCCGATCTCGGAAGTTCGGGCGACCGTCGGCCGCTTCGTCAGTATTCGCAGCGCCAGCTCGGTCATCGTCGCGATGATCACCGAGGTGTCCTGCGAGAACCTGTCGAGCAGCGACAGTTATATCGCGGTTGCCTCGGTCGACCTGCTCGGCGAGATCCTCAACGCCAGCGACAAGCCGAAATTCCAGCGCGGCGTCACCAACTATCCGACCATCGGCGATTCCGTCGATCTGATTACCAGCCAGGAGCTGCGCACGATCTACGCGCCGACCGGCTCGGACCAGATCAATGTCGGCTTCCTCCAGCAGGATCGCTCGGTCGTCGCCTATGTCGATGTCGAGGAAATGCTGTCCAAGCATTTTGCAGTGCTGGGATCGACCGGCGTCGGCAAATCCACCGGCGTGTCGCTGCTGCTCAACGAGATCCTGAAGGCGCGCCCGAACCTGCGCATCTTCCTGCTCGACGTGCACAACGAATATGGCCGCTGCTTCGGCGACCGCGCGCTGGTGCTCAACCCGCGAAACCTGAAGCTACCGTTCTGGCTGTTCAATTTCGAGGAAATCGTCGACGTGCTGTTCGGCGGCCGCGCCGGCGTACCCGAGGAGCTCGACATCCTGGCCGAGGTGATCCCGCTCGCCAAGGGCGTCTACACCCAATACCAGAACGCCGACCGCATCGGCCTCAAGCGCATCGATCCCAAGCAGATCGGCTACACCGTCGACACCCCGGTGCCGTACCGCCTGGTCGACCTGATGTCGCTGATCGACGAGCGCATGGGCAAGCTCGAGAACCGCTCCTCGCGCATCATCTATCACAAGCTGATCTCACGCATCGAAGCGGTGCGCAACGACCCCCGCTACGCCTTCATGTTCGACAACGCCAATGTCGGCGGCGACACCATGGCCGAGGTCATCAGCCATCTGTTCCGCCTGCCGGCGAACGGCAAGCCGATGACGGTGATGCAGCTCGCCGGCTTCCCCGCCGAGGTGATCGATTCCGTCGTCTCGGTGCTGTGCCGCATGGCCTTCGATTTCGGCCTGTGGAGCGACGGCGTCTCGCCGCTGCTGTTCGTCTGCGAGGAAGCGCATCGCTACGCCTCCGCCGACCGCAATATCGGCTTCGGCCCGACCCGCAAGGCGGTGTCGCGAATCGCCAAGGAAGGCCGCAAATACGGCGTCTATCTCGGCCTCATCACCCAGCGGCCGGCCGAGCTCGATGCCACCATCATCTCCCAATGCAATACGCTGTTCACGATGCGTCTTGCCAACGAGCGCGACCAGGCGCTGCTGCGCGCCGCTGTGTCGGACGCCGCCGCGAACCTGCTCTCCTTCGTGCCCTCGCTCGGCACGCGTGAAGTGCTGGCCTTCGGCGAAGGCGTCGCACTACCGACCCGGTTGCGCTTCAAGGAGGTGCCACCGCACCAATTGCCGCGCGGCGAGGCTACCATCAGCAGCGTCCCTTCGGTCACCTCCGGCCACGACATGCATTTCGTCAGCGCCGTGCTCGAACGCTGGCGCGGCGCCACCTCGCAGCGCGACGTGCCGAATGACCCTGTGTTCTCGGCTCCGCCCGCCAAGACGCTCTCCAATGTCGAGGCCCCGATGCTGCAGCCCTCGATGGGGCTCGATCCGGACCGCTTCTCGCTGCTGAAGAAGCCGCTGCGGTAAAGACTCTCCTGTCCCGGGCGCGCTGCAGCGTGAAACGCTGCTGCGCACAGCCGGGACCCACGCCGCGCACACCCTCCTCTCCGACATTCTGGGCCCCGGCTCAGCAGCGCACCGCAACGGACGATGCTTCGCATCGCCGGGAGCGCCGCGCTGCGTCCGGGGCACGAGACGTAACGACTCCTCTGGAGCCTCTCGCCCGCATCGACTATGTTTTGCCGGTACGAAGCCGACGTTCTACACATGACGAACCCTCGCTCGAACGCATGGGACGCGTGCCGAAGAAGTGACTAGATGACGAAATGGACTGGCCCGAAATCCTGCTGCGCCTCGGCACCGCGACGCTCGCCGGTAGCGCGATCGGCTTGAACCGCGACCTGCACGGCAAGCCGATCGGGCTGAAGACGCTCGGCATCGTCGGGCTCTCCACCGCGGCCGTCGTGCTGCTCGCGGTCCAGTTCGCCGAGCCCGGCAAGATCACCGATGCGACGAGCCGTGTGATCCAGGGCATCCTGACCGGCATCGGCTTCCTCGGAGCCGGCGTCATCGTCCACGAGAGCGACCGTTTTCGCGTGCGCGGCCTGACCAGCGCGGCCTGCACCTTCCTCGCCGCCTGTCTCGGCATTGCGTGCGGCGCCGGGCAATGGAAAATCGTCATGGTCGCGCTGGCGTTCACTTTCGTGCTGCTCACGATCGGCCGCCGCGTCGAACGCTGGCTGCATCGGATGCTTGGCGGCAAGGATGAGAGACGTGACGTCGGCCACGACATCGAAGCACGCGATTTGTCAGAGCCCGATCGGCATCCATAGACCTCAGCGCGGTTGATCCGCGCGACGCCAGCAGAAGATGGCCAGAACGACCGGCAGCGACAACGCCAGCCACGAAAGCGCGTCCCAGACATCGTCTCCGACCAGCGCAAGGCCGAGCCCTGCGCCGCAGACGATGCCGACGAGGAGAGGCCAGCGGAAGACGTCCCACACGCTTCTGTGAACCCGAGGCTGGTTCGAGACGGGAGTGACCATGGGCTATGCGCCGACTGCCGCGGTGCGGCCCGCGTCGAGCGGCTTGCGGCGGGCCGGTGACTTCCGCCGCGCCGCCCAGAGATAGATCCCGCTGACGAGAATGATGATCGTGATTATGTCCAGCAGCGCCCAGATGATCTTCAGCGGAAGCCCACCATAGTCGCCGAAATGCAGCGGGCGGGAGACCTGAAGCGTCTTCAAATACCAGGGCACCTCGGGGGCCACGATGGTCTTGCCGTCATTGGCGTCGACGAGCATCGGCTG
Organism: Bradyrhizobium sp. Rc3b; assembly: GCF_900114915.1. Lineage (GTDB taxonomy): Bacteria > Pseudomonadota > Alphaproteobacteria > Rhizobiales > Xanthobacteraceae > Bradyrhizobium. The sequence continues at coordinate 328,881 of NZ_FOUS01000002.1, read as the reverse complement.
GAGCATGCGCGCCGTGAAGGGCGTCGCGCCCTTGGTCCAGACGACCAGATGCTGCGGGCTGCCGAAGCGTGCCGATGTCGGCATCGTCACCGAGGTGACCAGACGATCCGGAAATCTTGCGCGGACGAGCTCGACGGCAGTCTGAACCGACGGGATCGGAGCCACGGGCTTGCCGAGATGAGGCGCCAGCAAGACCGGGATCAACTGCGCGCGCCACAGGTCGAACAGCGGCGTCGCCAGCGTGTTGATCATGCCGGTGAGACCCACAACCATCGCCCAGGTCACGGTGACGATGCCGAAGAGATTATGGGTATCGAGCCATTTGGCGCGCGGAGACGATCGCCGGCGGATCGTGCCGAAATCGAGCCGCCGCATGAACGGCCAATAGACGACCACACCGGACATGATCGACGCGGCGAACACAAGACCCATCGCGCCGAGAAACAATTCGCCCGGCAGGCCTGCGAACATGTCCTTGTGAATCCGCAACACGAAATCCATGACGCTCTGATGTGGAGCCTCCTCCCCGAGCATTTCGGCCGTCCGCGCATCGAACGTTAGACGATGGAAGTTACCCGGCGCCGGGACAGCGGTCGGAGACACCGCGACCGTCACCAGCGGCTCCGTCTGCTTGAGATTGAGAAGCAGGACGTAGTGCCTCGGAAAGCGCGCTTGAGCCGCAGCGATCATCCGGTCGAGCGAGAGACGCGGCGTTCCCTCCGGCATGGCGGGCGCCGCGATCTCATCCTCGAGCAGATCGTCGATCTCGTCGTGGAAGACCAGCGGAAGCCCGGTCACGCACAGCATCAGCAGGAACAGCATGCACACCAGCGACGTCCAGGTGTGAATGCGCGACCATAGCCGGATCGTGCGTGCCTGAACCATGATCTCTACCAGCGATAGCTGACGGTGCCCGTGATGGTGCGCGGGCTGGTATATTGGCAGCCGCCGTTCGCCGTGCAGGCAAGCGTGACGCGATCGGCGATGTTCTTCACGTTGAGCGCCAGGTTGACGCCCTTCGGCTGGCGATAATGCAGGCCGGCATCGAACACGACGTAGCCCTCGTTGACGATGGTGTTGGTGATATCGGCGAAGGTCGGCCCGTTGTAGCGGACGCCGCCGCCAAGACCCCAGCCGTCCCATGTGCCGCCCTGGACAGTGTAGTCGAGATAGGCCGACGCCATCTGGCGGGCGACCAGCGTCGGCACCTTGCCGAGGTCGGTGCCAGTGCTTTGCGTCACCTTCACATCCTGGTTGGTGTAGGTCGCCACCAGGTTCAGCCCGGGCATGATCTGCGCCAGCGTCTCGAACTCGAAGCCGCGCGAATTCACCTCGCCGAGCTGGACCGAGAAGCCGAGATGCGATGGATCGCTCGTGAGCGAGTTTTGCCGCGTCAAATCATACAGCGCCAGCGTCATCAACAAGGTCCGCGACGGTTGGTACTTGACGCCGACCTCATGCTGCTGCGCCCTCGTCGGCTTGAACGGGCTGCCCGCAAAGTCCGTGCCCGGCGTCGGCAGAAACGATTCCGAATAGCTGTAGTAAGGCGCCACTCCGGAATCGAACACGTAGGAGACGGCTCCTCGCTTGGTGAAGGCCGTGTCCTTGGTATCGGTGGTCTTGTTGGTCGCCAAGGCGTAGGTGTTCTGTTCCGAGGCGTCGTAACGTCCGCCCAACGTGAAGATCCAGTTCTGGATCTTCATCTGGTCCTGCGCATAGACGCCGACTTGGTCGATCGTCTGGTTCGCTGAGGGGGCAGTGAGCGCAGTCGGAACCGCAATGGCCTGGTCATAGACGGGATTGATCTTGCTCAGCGGCGGTGCAGCTCCGAAATAGGTCCGGTCCGTCATGTTGAACGTCAGATAGTCGACGCCGGAGACCACCGTATGTTGGAGCGGCCCGGTGCTGAACTTGCTGATCAGGTGGTTGTCGGTCGACAGTGTGTCGATCTGCTCCTGGATACGCATCGAACGTCGCGGAAAAACCGCGGTCGTATCGAGCGGAGTTCCGATGAACGTCAGATACCGATAGTCGAGTTCGGTGTGACCATAACGAGCCTTGGATTCGAAGATCAGGTTGTTGCTGAAGCGGTGCTCGAGCTGGTAGCCGACGCGCTCCTGCTCCTGGTCGAATTTGTTGTAGCTGGGGTCGCCGAGAAACACCGGCAACGCCGTGATGCCGGTGACCTTCCCGCCCGTCACATGGACCATCGACAGCGGAAAGGCATTTCCAGTCACATCGTGCGTGTAGTCGGCGAGAATGGTCAGCGTCGTATCGTTGGTCGGCTTCCAGGTCACGGCCGGAGCGATATAGGTCCGGTTGTCCTTCACGAAATTCGAGAAGTTCGCGATCTGCGCATCGGAATCCCTGAACACGCCGGTCAGCCGATAGAGCAGCGTACCGTCCTTGGTCGCGGGACCGCCGAAATCGAAAGCGCCCTGGAAGCGGTCGTAATTACCGAACTGGCCGACGATCTCGCCGAAGGCCCGTTCGGGCGGCCGCTTGCTGATGACGTCAACGAGGCCGCCCGGCGCGCCCTGCCCGTACATGACCGAGCTCGGTCCCTTGATGACGTCGATGCGTTCGAAGCCGTAGGGCTCGTTGCGGAACAGCGACAAGAAGTTGGGATCGCCGACCTCACGAAGCCCGTCGCGATAGGCACCGTAGCCATTGTTGTCGAAGCCGCGGATGAAGACGTTGTCGAAGCGCGGGTCTTTGCCGCCCGGCTGGATGGCGAGACCTGCAACATACTGCAATCCTTCGACAAGCGTCGTGGCCGAGCGCGCATCGAGCCGATCGCGGCTGACCACCGAAACGGATTGAGGTGTCTCAAGAATAGGTGTGTCGGACTTCATCGCAGCCGAGCTGACGACGGGCACAAACCCCTTCACCGGATCCGTACCGCGTTCCACCGCAGCGGAGGCCGGCTGAGAACCGGCCTCGGCAGCCTGTCCTGCCACGTGTGATCGCGCACGTCGGACACTCGCAGATCGCGAGCTGCGCGATGTCGTGACCTGACGCTTGTTCGCGCGGCCTTGCTCGACCACGACGGGCGGAAGATCCGATGCTCCACTCACGCCCTGGGCTTGCGCGTTGCCGCCAAAGGCGATGGCCGGAGGAAGCACGAGAAGACCGCACAACGTCGACACGCATCCGCGCTTCGTTGCGCGTGCGTGAAACACAAATTCCAGCATTCCCAGTCCCCGAATTTACGGGGACGACCATGCAAAGACTCCGAACGCACAATCAAAGTCTTTCGGACATTCACGTCGTAGAATCTATGTAGACTAGACCTGTTCTAATGAAACGACGTCAGCATCTCGCAGGCGTCTTCCGTTGGCTGCACGAATTCCCGACGCTGAACGAATTCCGCCGCGCGCCGCGATGAGCGATCGACCTGCCGCGTCACGATCTAGAATCGCAAGCGTCGTGCCCATATGGGTTTCAGCAGTTCGAGCACCGTGAGCACCAGCAATCCCGCGCCGAGCGTGACCATCAGATCGTCCAGGTGCAGGGGGCCGAAACGAAACAGACTGGACGCGGGTGACCAGAACAGGGCCGCGGCGAGAACGAGCGCGATCGACAGGAATATCCAGAGCAAAGCCGGGTTCGGACGGAAGAAGGCTGACAAGAACGACGCGCTGAAGGACCGGTTGACCAGCACCAGCGCGACGACGCAGACGACCAGCGCGATGAAAGCCAGCGTACGCGCCTCGTCGGGTGGAATACCGGAACGAAGCGCAACGACGAAGATCACGGCGATCAAGGCAAATGCCATGACGCCTTGAAGGATGCTCCAGCCGACCAAAGCCCACGAGAACAATTCCGCATCGGCGCGCCGCGGCGGGCGCATCATGACATCGCGCTCCTCCCGCTCGGCTTCGAACACGAGCGAGCAGACCGGGTCGATGATCAGCTCCAGAAACGCAATGTGAACGGGTCCGAGAATCAGAGGCAGCCCGAAAACCAGCGGAAGCAGGGCCAGCCCCGCGATCGGAACGTGGACGGCGAAAATGAAGGCCATCGCCTTGCGGAGATTGTCGTAGATCCGGCGCCCCAGCCGGATCGATGCAACGATGGAGCCGAAATCGTCGTCGAGCAGGACGATCGAGGATGCCTCGCGGGCGACATCGGTGCCGCGGCCGCCCATCGCGATCCCGATATGGGCCGCCTTCAGGGACGGCGCGTCGTTGACGCCGTCGCCGGTCATCGCGACGATCTCGCCGTTGCGCTTCATCGCCTGAACGATCCGCAGCTTCTGCTCCGGCAGGACCCGCGCGAACACGTTCACGTTCCCGACGAGGGCCTCCAGCCCGCTCTCGTCCGCGAGCTTGATCTGCTCACCGGTCGCGACCTCGTTGACGTCGAGCCCGGCCTGCCCGGCGATCGCCATGGCGGTCGCCGGATAGTCGCCCGTGATCATGACGACGCGGATGCCGGCCGAACGACATTCGGCCACCGCCTCGGGGACGTGCGGACGCAGCGGATCGGCCAACCCGACCAGACCGAGGAAGCGAAACGAAAAACCTTCCTGCGAGCTCGGCAGGATCTCAGCCTCGCAGGTCGCTGCGGCCACGCCGAGCACGCGAAGACCGTCCTTCGCCATCGCCGCGACCGCATCCCGCAGCGCGTCCTGGTCCGCACCGTCCAATTTACAGAGGCGCGCAATCGCTTCGGGAGCACCTTTGGCCGAGGCGAACAATCCCTGGGACGATTGCCAAACCTGGGTCATCGCCAGCAGCTCGGGACGCAGGCCGTAGGTGCGGATCAAGGTTCGAGCACCCGGGAATTCATCACCCTCCGGCAGGCTCGCCTGCGCGAACGCGTGCAGGGCCTTCTCCATTGGATCGAATGGTTGGGGCGAGCTCGCCAGAGCACTGCAACGCGCCAGCTCGAAAAACTCCGCTCCGACGGACGCCGGTCGCGAAGACACGAGGCGCACGCTCGTCCCGTCGCGTAGCCTCAGCTCCGCAACCGACATCCGGTTCTGCGTCAGCGTGCCGGTCTTGTCGGTGCACAGCACTGTAGCGGAGCCGAGCACCTCGATCGCGGCCGCGCGCCGCGTCAGCACCCGCGCCTTCGAGATCCGCCAGGCGCCCATGGCCATGAACACCGTGAGGACGACGGCGAACTCCTCAGGCAGCATGGACATGCCGATCGCGATGCCTCCGAGCATCGCCTGCAGCCAATCCCCGCGCAGCGTTCCGTAAAGCAGGACGGCCGCCAAGCTGATCATCGCGCCGCCGAGAAAGCAAAGCCGGACGAGCCGTGCGGTCTGCTGCTGCAGCCGCGGCGGCTCCGGCTGCAAGCCATGCAGCGACAGTCCGATCTTCCCGATCTCGCTGCGAGGGCCGGTAGCCTTGACCTCGGCGAGGCCCTCGCCTCGCACGACCAGCGAGCCCGAATACACGAAAGGCAAATCATCGCCGCCCGGGCGATGCTCAGCCAAGCCGGCCTTTTCAGTCAAGGAAGCTTTGGCGACCGGCGCGTTGAGGGCCTGCTTGCGAACCGGGAACGATTCTCCGGTCAGCAGGGACTCATCGACCGCCAGATCACGCGCGCTGACGAGCACCGCATCCGCCGGAATCCGATCGCCCTCGGCCAGGACGAGGAGATCGCCGCGGACGACGTCCCGGCCCGCGATGCGCCGGCGCTCCCCGTCCCTGACCACGAGCGCTCGCGGACTGGTCAACTCTCGCAACGCCTCCAGCACGCGCTCGGTGCGGGTTTCCTGCACGATCGTGATCACGACGGAGATGGCGCCGAATGCCAGCAGGAGCAGCGCCTCGCGAAGGTCGCCGAGCAGCAGGTAGACCAGCCCGCCGCACAGAAGGAGGGCGAGCATCGGCTCGCGCAGCACCTCGAGCACGATGCGCAGCGGCGTGCGCCGTTCGGGCCGAGGCAGTTCGTTGTAACCTTCCTGCTGCAGCCGCAGCCCGGCCTCGGTTTCGCTGAGCCCGGGCGAACCGCCGCTTTCTGTCTTTCTCACGTCTTCCGCCGCATGCTCCAGAGACTTCCAGCCCCCACGACGGCTGTCACCAGCAGGACGGCGACGAAGGTCTGGATGATGGTGAAGTTCAGGGCATCTCGCGCGACGAACAGCGCGGTGACCGCGCCGGCGACGATAAAGACGATGCGAAAGATGATGCTCACGGCCGTGCCTCCAGTCTTGCATGACTTGGAGCCCGGGCCCGCGACGTCGGGGCACAACGCTGCTTCTGCAACCATGCAGGCAGACTCTAACCGGTCACAGCGACGCAGACTTGCGGCAGGTCAAGCCTCACTCGGCCATCGCCGCACCTGGCCGGTCGACGGGTGCGACCTGATGTCCACGTCGGAGTGATCAGCCGCTAGCGCTTCGCCATCAACTCGAGCGCCGGAGCAAAGCGCTCCGCGAACGTCAACGACTTGGCGTGGTGAACTGCGGCAAACGATGCCGAAATCCCGACCGAAGCGACCGCGAGCAAAGCAATTGCGAAAGCCAGACGGCGCATGTTCGCCTCCTGTGTGAGCTCGTCTACCCCATAGAGATGGGACGGCTCTGTTTCAGGACGGTTTCATGGGCGCGGAAATTGATTTCACTCAAGCGCCTGTGATGGGATCCGGCTTATCTGGACGCATTCCGTAACCAACTAACAATGGTCGACGTATTTTGCAGAGGAGCGCGGCCGTGTTGGGAATTCTACATCCGCGGACACGATCCTGAGCACTGCGGCGACCAGCAGCATTCGCTGGAATGGGAGTCATCAAGGACTATTCAAATGAATATCGTGATCCAGAAGCTCAATGGCCTGTGGCACCTCATCGTCGGGTCGTACCAGATCCGAACGCCCTTCCTGGACACCCAGGACCGCGCGCTCGTGGTCACTTACGCCCGCCGCGCCTATCCCGGCGCCAGGATCTTCCAGCGCGACTGACGGGAGCGCAGGCGCCTATTCCGTTCAGAGGCACGGGGTATATCCGGTCGCCTGGAGCCCCACGATCTTTCCATCTGGATTGGCCGACCACTTCACCGAGACGTGCGTAGATCCGCAGACGAAATTGACCGGCCCGCGGTACTCGTAAGTCATCTCCCGTGAACCCGCAGGGCATGATCCGTAGCGGCGCATCGATCCCGGCCGTATCTCCGGCAACCTGCACAACGGGCGCGGCCGCGCGACGTCCGAAAAACCATCTTTCAGCAAGGATGCTCTCAACACTGCCTCGTCGGTCCCTTCCGGGAACTGCGCATTCAGGGTCGCCGTCATTGGACCATCACGGTCATTCAGAGGCGAGGCAAGCGGCTCCGCCAGGATTCTTGGAGGCGCCCAGTTGTAGCTGAGGAATAGATTCAGCGCATATCCGGTAATGGCGAAGAACAGCGAATAGAGCGCTATGGTCCGTATCCAGAGAGACGTCTCCGCTGAGACGGCCGGCAGGCGCAAGCTCAATCCGCCGCACGCCAATCCGAACGACGCAATGATGAGCAGGATCGCAACTGGCACCAAGTATGGATAGCTGGCCAGCCAGCACACCAGAACGACGGCCAGCAAGCTCCAGCCCAGCGCCCGCCCATCCCGACGGAGAAGGGCAATGAGCGGCGCGATTGCCGCCATCATCGTGAAGATGAAAACGCCCTGCTGAGGCATCACAGCACGCGGTTCCCGCTGCGCCTAATCATCGTCCTCCGGACCGCACCAGCCGGGCAGGTAAATCGCATCCTTGCTCTTGGCCGCCGACATCGCCTTCTCGATCGCCTTGTCGAAATCAGCCTCCACCGCCTTGCGCGAGACTTTTCGGCGCAGGAAATCGGCCCAGAGGAATTCGGAGAACGGCGTGGTGTCCTTGGCGAAGCCGCCCAGGCGGCGCAATTCGCCGGCAAGGCTGCGGAACGGATCGTCCTTGAGATCGGCAACCGATTTCGGCAGGTCGCGGAACTGTCGCCGTTCGCCCTTGGCGTCGTAAGGATAGACCCAACGCTTGTTGTCCATCACGCCCCAGAAGGCCTCGCGCTCGACCATGCGGAGGTCGCCGACGATGGTCACCAGCACCTCCTTGACGCCTTCGTCGTGCAGCGCGCGGCCGAGATGATGATGGTCTATCACATAGTACCGCGCGTCGGGGCCGTAGACGACGGGGATCATGTGCTTGCCGAGAAGATCGGCCTGCTTCTTCTTGTCATGCTCGCGCCAGCGCTTGCGCTTCTCCTTGACCTCGCGCATGCCGACCGTCATCTGCGTCGGCCGCAGCGACAGGATCGGGACCGGGTGCACTCTCGGCTCACGCGCGTTGGTCGTGGTCATGGTCGAAGGCCCCTCGCATGGATGCAGCTGACGGTTCAGGTTCCCCCGACTATGACATGGGCCTTGCGGCGGCAAAACGTGTTCGGAAGGACGCGGAGATCACAAGCCGATGTAGAGGGGAACGAAGGCGTGAAGTCCTTGGCTTGCTACCTCTGTGTTGCAGCGCAACCCCTGCATCTCTGCCGCCGACACGACGGCTGGTTCCGCGGTTGCTTCCCACCGTCCATGCACAAATAGTGCGAGCGCACAAATGCACGCTGGCATTGCGAAGATTTTCTGCAACACGTTCATCCCGTGTGCTATCTAAAATCGCTGCTTCGGAGTGATCCCCGCCCCATGACTACCCAGCGGCCCATAAGCTCTGACGACGAGCACCGGGTGCTCCAGTTCAGGCCGCGCACCTCGCCTTCCCCGACGGTCCACCGCGGTAGCGGCACCGTGCAGCCGTTGCGAGTCGCCCCCGAACCACTCGACCTGTCGCGCTACGAGAAGCCCCGCGCCGAGCCGGACGATTTCCGCCATCGCATGCTCGCCAACATCGCGGCGCTGGCCTTTACCATCGCGCTGACCGCAATCGGAATTTGGCTCGCGGTCAGCATCGCCGACCTGCGCCGGACCCAGGATTGCGTGCTGATGGGCCGTCGCGACTGCGTCAAGATCACGACGCCACATATCTAGGCCCGCCTCGCCCCGGCCCCGGCGGGCAAGGGACTCCAGCGGGGCATCCCCAGCCCTCTCTCGCCGCCTGCCCGGCTCCATTGAACTCAGGGCGGCGCTCCGATATACGGGCTTTCGACCCGGCCAGAGGGGGGTTTGAGGGCGTCATCAGGGGCGCGATGCCCACCCACCGTGCCACTCTGGATCATCTGACAAATATCCGCAATATATCAAAGGCTTAGTGATGTCTTCCACATTCGATCAGGTCGCCACGATCATCGCTGAAACCTGCGACATCCCGCGCGACACGATCACGCCGGATAGTCATGCCATTGACGATCTCGGCATCGACAGCCTCGATTTCCTCGATATCGCGTTTGCGATCGACAAGCAGTTCGGCATCAAGCTCCCGCTGGAAAAGTGGACCCAGGAGGTCAACGACGGCAAGGCGACCACCGAGCAGTATTTCGTGCTGAAGAATCTGTGCGCCCGCATCGACGAACTGGTTGCGGCCAAGGGCGCGAGCGCCTAAGCGCGCGGTCATGCAACTCGAATACTTCCACATGATTGATCGCATCGTCGACCTCAAGGTCGACGAGAAGACGATCGTCGTCGAAGCGCAGGTCCCGCAGGAGAGCACCATCTTCGAGGGGCACTTCCCGGGTTACCCCTTGATGCCCGGCGTGCTCCTGATCGAATCGATGGCGCAGGCTTCGGGCTGGCTTCAACTCGGCGTGTTCAAGTTCGAGCGCATGCCGATCCTTGCCGCCGTGAAGGAGGCCAAGGTCCGCGGCTCGGTCTTCCCAGGCGATCTCATGAGCATCGAGGCGAGCCTCGTCCATGAAGGCTCCGGCTATGCCATGACCGAAGCCAAGATCAGGGTCGGCGGCAAGCTGCGCGCGAACTCGGCGCTGACCTTCACGCTGATCCCCTTCCCCAATGCGGATATGCGCGGCTACATGGCGAAAGTCGCCGAGCGCGTCGGCTTTCCGCAACAGGCCGTATCGCCATGACTGACACTGCTTCGAAGCCCGGCCAGACCGAAGTCTGGATCACCGGCATTGGACTCGCGACCTCGCTCGGCGAGGGCCTGGACGCCAACTGGGCCGCGCTTGCCGAGAAGCGCATCAATGTCGACGAGAAGGGCTTTGCGCCCTACGTCGTGCATCCCTTGACGCCTGTTAGCTTCGACAGCCAGATCCCGAAGAAGGGCGACCAGCGCCAGATGGAAGCCTGGCAGCGCATCGGCACCTATGCCGCCGGCCTTGCGCTCGATTCCGCCGGGATCAAGGGCAACAAGGACATCCTGTCGAAGATCGACATGGTGGTGGCCGCAGGCGGCGGCGAGCGCGATCTCAACGTCGACACCGGCGTCTTGACGGCCGAGGCCAAGGGGGCGAACGCGCCCGGCTTCCTCAACGAACGGCTGATGAGCGATCTCAGGCCGACGCTGTTCCTGGCGCAGCTCTCCAACCTGCTCGCGGGAAACATCGCCATCGTGCACGGACTTGGCGGCACCTCGCGCACTTTCATGGGCGAAGAGGTCGCCGGCGCCGATGCCGCCCGCATCGCGCTTGCACGCATCGCCTCGGGCGAGAGCGACATCGCGCTGGTCGGCGGCTCGCATAACGGCGAGCGCAAGGATTTGCTCGTCCTCTACGAATTCGGCGATTTCAACCTCAAGGACAAGTTCGCTCCGGTCTGGGCGCGCAAGGACCACGCTGGCTTCGCGCTGGGATCTGCCGGCGCCTTCCTGGTGCTGGAGTCGAAAGCGCACGCGCAAGCGCGCGGCGCAAAGCCGTTCGCAAGACTGTCGAGCGTGGTCGCCGACCTCGCCCGGCGCAAGCAGCCCGGCGACATGGCCGCGACGCTGGAGCAGCTGTGGGCCAAGCTGCCCAGGCGCGAAGGCAAAGGCGCGATCATCTCAGGCGCGACCGGTGCGGAGCCGGCGACCTCGGAGGAGCGCGACTTCCTGAAAGGCCATGCCGACTTCCCGGTGCGTTCGACCGGCACGATGTTCGGCCACACCATGGAGACGCAATTCCCGCTCGGCATCGCGCTCGCCGCGCTGTCGATCTCGCGCGGTGCGCTGTTCCCGCCGAACGATTCCACCGGCACCGAGATTGAAATGCAGGGAGCGCCCACCCAGATTGTGGTGGTGGGAGCCGGACACTGGCGCGGCGAAGGCATGGCGCTGGTCGAGGCAGTTAGCTAGCTCACCCGGGGGAATCGACATGACTGCACCACGCGATAAACTCGGGCGCCCCGTCGTCGTCGTCACCGGCATGGGCATCATGACCTCGCTCGGTGCCGGCAAGGCCGACAATTGGGCCAAGCTCGTTGCCGGCGAATCCGGCATCCGCACCATCACGCGCTTTCCGGTCGACGGCCTGAAGACCACGATGGCCGGCACTGTCGATTTCGTCAGCGTCGATCCGTTCTCCTCCACCGGCCTGTCCGAGCGGATGGCTGAGCTCGTGACGGAGGAAGCGCTCGAGCAGGCCGGCATCGGCGCCAAGGCCGATTTCCCGGGGCCCCTCTTCCTCGCGGTTGCGCCGGTCGAGGTCGAATGGCCGCAGCGCCGCGAGCTCGGCCGCGCCGTCGGCGCGCTCGACTTCAACTATGACGATCTCTTGCGTATCTCCGGCGGCGGCAAGTACAGCGCCTATCATCACCGCTTCATGTTCGGCTCGGTAGCCGCACATCTCGCCGAGACCTTCGGCACCAAGGGCTCGCCGATCTCGCTGTCGACGGCCTGCGCGTCCGGAGCCACCTCGATCCAGCTCGGCGTCGAGGCGATCCGCCGCGGCGAGACCGACGCTGCGCTGTGCGTCGCGACCGACGGCACCGTGAATCCGGAAGCCCTGGTACGCTTCTCGCTGCTTTCGGCGCTGTCGACCCAGAACGATCCGCCGCAGGCGGCCTCCCGCCCCTTCTCCAAGAACCGCGACGGCTTCGTCATGGCCGAAGGCGCCGGCGCGCTCGTGCTGGAAAGCTTTGAGGCCGCCACCGCGCGCGGCGCAAAGATTCTCGGCGTGATCGCCGGCTGCGGCGAGCTCACCGATTCCTTCCATCGCACCCGCTCTTCGCCCGACGGCAAGCCGATCATCGGCTGCATGAACAAGACGTTGGCCGATGCCGGCATGACGCCGGACCAGATCGACCACATCAACGCGCACGGCACCGCGACGCCCGAGAACGACAAGATGGAGTTCAACACGACATCGGCCGTGTTCGGCGAGCTCGCGCAGAAGATTCCGGTGACCTCCAACAAGTCGATGGTCGGCCACACCATCTCGGCGGCCGGCGCGGTGGAGGCGATCTTCTCGCTGCTGACGCTCGAGCATCAGCGCATCCCGCCGACGATCAACTACGAGACGCCGGATCCCACGATCCTGTTCAACGTCGTCGGCAACAAGGCGCGCGACGCCCGCGTCACCGCGGTGATGTCGAACTCGTTCGGCTTCGGCGGCCAGAACGCCTCGCTGATCCTGACCCGCGAACCGGCCTGACCGGACGCATGGCGCTGCTTCCTGCGAGGACGAAGGCCCGCGCGCGGGAGGCTGCAAAATCGATCGGCGGCAGCCTGATCGGCGCCGCCACCGTGGGCATGCTGCGCACCACGCGCTATTTCGATCCGGCCAAGACCTCGGACTTTTTCGCGCGCGTGGTGAAGCTGATCGGCCCGCGCCTGCGCGAGCACCGCATCGGCCGCGCCAACCTCACCGCGGCGTTTCCAGAGAAGTCGGCCGAAGAGATCGAAGCCATCCTGATGGGCGTCTGGGACAATCTCGGCCGCGTCGGTGCCGAATTCGCCCATATCGACCATGTCTGGGATTACGATCGCGACCATCCGGAAAAAAGCCGGATCGAATTGTCGCCGCGCAGCATCGAGCTGTTCGACCAGATTCGCGACGACGGCAAGCCGGCGCTGATCTTTGCCGCGCATCTCGCCAATTGGGAGCTGCCGGCGCTCGCTGCCGTCGCGCATGAGCTGGATACCGCGATCCTCTATCGCCGGCCGAACATCGCCTCCGCCGACCGCATCATCCAGGAGATGCGCCAGGTCAACATGGGCACGCTGATCCCGGCGGGCCGCGACGCGCCGCTGCGGCTCGCGCAGGCGCTCAAGGACGGCAAGCATGTCGCCATGCTGATCGACCAGTATCTGACCGCCGGCGTCGAGGTCACCTTCTTCGGCCGCAAGACCCGCGCCAACCCGATGCTGGCCCGCCTCTTGCGCCAGGTCGAATGCCCGATCCACGGCGTCCGCATCATCCGCCTGCCCGATGGCCGCTTTCGAGGCGAGCTCACCGAAGAGGTCAAGCCGGTGCGCGACGCCGACGGCAAGATCGACATCCAGGGCACGACCCAGGCAATCACCAGCGTGGTGGAAGGCTGGGTGCGCGAGCATCCCGAGCAGTGGCTCTGGCTGCATCGCAGGTGGCGGTAGTTACGCCGTCATTGCGAAGAGCGGAGCGACGAATGCCCCTCACCGCCCCGTCTTCACCTTGGTCCAGAGCCGGTTGATGATGCGCTGGGTCGCCGGCTCGCGCGCCGTGATGACGAACAGTTTTGCGAGCGTCGCCTCGTCCGGATAGATGTTCTTGTCGTTCAAAATCTTCGGATCGACCAGCTTCTGGCTGGCGAGGTTGCCGCTCGCGTAGGACAGGAAGTCCGAGTTCTTGGCGGCGACATCGGGCCGATAGAGATAGTTGATCAGCTCGTAGGCTTCCCTCACGTTCTTCGCATCCGCGGGGATCGCGAGATTGTCGAAGAACATCTGTGCGCCCTCCTTCGGAATGGCGTAGCCGATCTCGATGCCACTCTTCGCCTCGGCAGCACGCGCGCGGGCCTGCATGATGTCGCCGGACCAGCCGACCACGAAGCAGATCTCGCCGGTCGCGAGCGCGCTCAGATATTCAGACGAGTGGAACTTGCGCACGAAGGGGCGGACTTTTGCGACGACATCGGCGGCCTTCTCAAGGTCGGCTTGCTTGGTCGAGTTCGGATCGAGCCCGAGATAGTTCAGCGCCGCCGGAAAGACGTCGTCGGCGGAGTCGAGCATGTGCACGCCGCAGTCTCTGAACTTGGCGAGGTTCTCCGGCTTGAAGACGATGTCCCAGCTGTCGATCTTGGCATCCGGCCCCAGGATCTGCTTCACCTTGGCGACGTTGTAGCCGATGCCCGTCGTGCCCCACATGTAGTTGGCGGCGTAGTTGTTGCCGGGATCGTAGGTCGCAAGGTTCTTGGTCACCATCGGCCAGGCATTTTCCAGGTTCGGCAGCTTCGCCTTGTCGAGCGTCTGGAAGATGTTGGCCTTGATCTGGCGCTGCAGGAAATAGGCCGTGGGCACCACGACGTCGTAGCCGGACTTGCCGGCCATCAGGCGCGTCTCCAGCGTCTCGTTGGCATCGAAGGTGTCGTAGACGACCTTGATGCCGGTCTCCTTGGTGAAGGCCTCGAGGACATCCGGCGCCATATAGTTGGACCAGTTGTAGAAATTGACGACCCGCTCCTCGGCCCTGACGGGAGCGGAAAGCAACGTCAGCGCGGCGGCGATTGCAAAAGCACGGCAAATCCCGGAGCGGCCGACATTGGTCATCTCTACCTCTTGCGTCCACGCACCGCGTCCGACAGCCGCTCCAGCGCGGTGTCGAGCGTCTCGTCCTTCTTGGCAAAGCAGAAGCGCACCACCGAGGTCACGGGGTCCTGCTCGTAGAACGCCGACACCGGGATCGCCGCCACCTTGTAGTCCTTGACAATCCGCCAGCAGAACTCGGTGTCGCTCTCGTTGAGCCCGAGCGGCGACAGGTCGACGGTGAGGAAGTAGGTGCCTTGCGACTTCAGCACGGGGAAGCCGAGGCTTTCCAGCCCCTTGGTCAGGCGGTCCCTGCTCCGCGTCAGGTCTTTCCGCATCGACAGGAAATATTCGTCCGGCTTGCCGAGGCCGTAGGCGACGGCGGCCTGCAGGTTCGGCGCCGTGGTGAAGGTCAGGAACTGGTGCACCTTGGCTGCGACGCGCAAGAGCGGCGGCGCGGCGCAGACGAAGCCGATCTTCCAGCCCGTCAGCGAGAAGATCTTGCCGGCCGAGCCGACCTTGATGGTGCGCTCGCGCATGCCGGGAATGGTGATCAGCGGGATGTGCTTGTGCTCGTCGAAGGTGACGTGCTCCCAGACCTCGTCGCAGATCGCGATGACGTCGAACTCCTGACAGTAGCGTGCGAGCAGCTCGAGATCCTCGCGCGGAAAAACCACCGCGCTAGGATTCAAGGGGTTGTTGAACAGCACCGCCTTGGTCTTTGAATTGAAGACGCTTTTCAGCATGTCCTCATTCAGCCGCCAGTGCGGCGGCTCGAGCCGTACGAGGCGCGGAATGCCACCGGCCTGGCGGATGATCGGCAGATAGGAATCGTAGACCGGCTGGAAGCAGACCACCTCGTCGCCGGGCTGGACCACCGCGAGGATGGCCGAGGTCAGCGCCTCGGTGCCGCCGGAGGTCACCATCACCTCGCTCATCGGATCGAGCTTGAGCCCGTGCCAATGGCCGTAATGGGTCGCGATCGCCTGGCGCAGTTCCGGCAGGCCCATCATCGAGGGGTACTGGTTGTAGCCGTTCAGCGAGGCCTCGGCCGCGGCGCGGCGGATGTCCTCGGGGCCCGGATCGTCGGGAAAGCCCTGGCCGAGATTGATGGCGGCATTGTCGCGCGCGGCCTGCGACATCGCCTCGAAGATGGTGACGGGAAGGTCGGCGAAGACCTTGTTCAGCGAGGAGCTCTTGGACGTCATCGCGAGGTCAGCCACCGACCTTGCTGGGAAGCCCCGCCGCCTTCCAGCCGAGCATGCCGCCGGCCAGATGCTTGTCGTAAGGCAGGCCCGCCGCCTGCGCCGCGAGCGAGGCCGTCACCGAGCGTTTGCCCGAGCGGCAGGCGAACACGACGTCCTTGCCTTGGGGATCGGGGATCGCCTTGGGATCGAAGGTCGAGAGCGGAACCACGACGCCGTAGGGATAGGCCTCGGCTTCGACCTCGTTCGGCTCGCGCACGTCGACGAGGAGATAGCGGCCCTCCGCGACACCCTTGGAGACCTCTTCCGGGGTCAGATCCTGCACCTGGTTTGCCACATCATCCTCCAACGTCGCGCGTGCCAGCCGGACCTATCCCGGCCGGCGGCAACCTCGCCTCTCGGCTCACGAAAATCAAGCGCTACAAAGGCTTGAGCCGCGCGGCGCAAGTTAAAGCTAAATCGCAGCGACTTGAAGTGCGGCGTTGATTCGGCCGCCTAGATCGTCACCTGCGTTCCGACCTCGACCACGCGGCCAGAGGGGATCTGGAAATAGTCCGTGGCGTCGTTGGCCGACCGGCTGAGCGAGATGAACAGCCGGTCCTGCCAGCGCGGCATTCCGGAATGGACGGCAGGCTTCAGCGCCCGGCGCGACAGGAAGAACGAGGTCGACATGATGTCGAACTGCCAGCCCAGCTTGCGGGCGATGGCGAGCGCCTTCGGCACGTTGGGCGATTCCATGAAGCCGAACTTCAGCGTCACCTTGGAGAAGGTCGGCGAGATCTGCTCCAGCTTGACCCGCTCGGCCGGATCGATGCGGGGGGTCTGCGCGGTTTCGATGGTGAGAATGACGTTCTTCTCATGGAGCACCTTGTAGTGCTTCAGACTATGCATCAGCGCCGTCGGCGCGCTGAGCGGGTCGGAGGTCAGGAACACGGCGGTTCCCGGCACCCGCTGCGGCGGCCGCTTCTCCAGCATCGCGACGAGGTCGGCCAGCGGGAATTCGAGCTTGCGCGACTTCTCGAACAAGAGCCGGCTGCCGCGCCGCCACGTGTACATCAGGATGATCATGAGCGTGCCGAGCGCGAGCGGCACCCATCCGCCCTCGAATACCTTCAGCAAATTGGCGGCGAGGAAGGTCAGGTCGAGGAACAGGAACGGCGCAATCAGAGCGGCCGCGGTGAACGGCGACCATCGCCAGACCTTCCAGATCACGACGAAGCCCATCATCGCCGTCACCACCATGGTCCCCGTGACGGCGATGCCATATGCGGACGCCAGCGCACTGGAGGAACGGAACAAGAGCACCATCAGTATCACGGCGACCAGCAGCAGCTGGTTGATGCGCGGGATGAAGATCTGGCCGGAATGGGCTTCGGATGTATGGCGAATTTCAAAGCGCGGCAGCAGCCCGAGCTGGATCGCTTGGCGCGTCAGCGAATAGGCGCCGGTAATGACCGCCTGGCTCGCGATCACGGTGGCCATGATAGCAAGCAGGACCATTGCGCCCCGGATCCAGCCTTGCGGAAACAACTGGAAGAACGGGCTCACGATCGCGCCGGGATCATCCAGGACGAGTGCCCCCTGCCCCAGATAGTTCAGCGCCAGCGACGGCAGCACGACGAACAGCCAGGCGGTCTGGATCGGCCGCTTGCCGAAATGGCCGAGGTCGGCATAGAGCGCCTCGGCGCCGGTCACCGCCAGGAACACCGCGCCCAGCGTCACGAAGCCGATGATGCCGTGGTGGATCATGAACGACACGGCGTAGAGCGGGTTCAGCGCCAGCAGCACCAGCGGCTGCCGCATGATCGGACCGACCGCGGCGATCGCGATCGCCGCGAACCAGACGCACATGACCGGACCGAAGAACGCCGCGACGCTCGCCGTGCCGCGCGATTGCACGGCGAACAGGCAGACAAGGATCACCAAAGTCAGCGGAACAATGTAAGGCTCGAATGTGAGCGTGATGTCCTTCATGCCTTCGACGGCCGACAGCACCGATTGCGCCGGCGTGATCACGGCGTCGCCGTAGAACAAGGCGCCGGAAATGATGCCGAGCAGGACGATGGTGGTGCCGCCGGTGCCGACCGCGCGCTGGGCCAGCGCCATCAGCGCCAGCGTGCCGCCCTCGCCGTTGTTGTCGGCGCGGAGCAGGATCACGACATATTTGAGCGTCACCACGACGATGAGCGCCCACAGGATCAGCGAGAGCACGCCCAGCACGGCCGCGGGCGTCGCGAGCCCTTCGGTGCCCGAGGCCGCCGTCACCGCCTCGCGGAACGCGTAGAGCGGGCTGGTGCCGATGTCGCCGTAGACGACGCCGATGCTGCCGAGGGTCAGCGCACCGAAACGGGCGGTGGTGTGGGCCTCGCCATGGCCATTGGCCGCCGCCGTTTCCGGGGCGGAAATCACTACATCGCTTGTCATGGGAGAGCCCAGTGGCCTCTAAAATGCTTCACTGCACAACGGCGGAAGAGCGCGCGGCTTATAGTCCTGCGCTACCGGCATAGCCTAGCCCGATTCCGGGGCTTAGACATGCAAATTTGCATGACTAAGGCAGTTGCGTTCTAGATGGTGACTTGGGTTCCGACTTCAACCACCCGTCCCGTGGGGATCTGGAAGTAATCGGTGGCGTCGTTGGCGGACCGGCTCAGCGCGATGAACAAATGGTCCTGCCAGAGCGGCATGCCCGACTGCGCCGACGCCTTCAGCGACCTCCGGGACACGAAGAATGACGTCGACATGATGTCGAACTGCCAGCCCTGCTTGCGCGCGATCGCAAGTGCCTTGGGCACGTTCGGCTGCTCCATGTAGCCGAAGCGCAGGCGGACTTTCGAGAACTTGTCGCTGATCTTCTCCATACGGAAACGCTCCGCCAGATCGACCCGGGGCGTATGCGCGGTCTCGATGGTCAGGATCACGTTGTGCTCGTGCAGCACCTTGTTGTGCTTGAGATTGTGCAGCAGCGCGGTCGGCACAAAGGAGGGATCGCTGGTCAGGAACACCGCGGTGCCCTTGACGATGTGCGGGGGCCGCTTCTCCAGGCTGCGGATCAGATCGTCCAGCGGCACCTCGATCCGGCGCGTCTTCTGGATCAGGATTCCGGAGCCCTTCCGCCAGGTCCAGATCGTTCCCGCCATGGCCACGCCGAACAGCAGCGGCACCCAGGCGCCCTCAAGCAGCTTCAAGAGATTGGCGCTGAAGAAGCTCAGATCGACGATGACGAAGGGCATGATCACGGCCGCAGCCGTGGCAGCGCGCCAATTCCACAATTTCCAGATCACGATGAAGCCCATGATGCCGTCGGCGACCATGGTGGTGGAGACTGCGATGCCGTAGGCCGAGGCCAGATTGCTGGGAGTGTGGAACAGCAGCACCAGCAGCATCACGCCGATCAGCAGCAGCCGGTTCACCCGCGGCAGGTAGATCTGGCCGGCGTGAGTCTCGGAGGTGTAGCGGACCTCGAAGCGCGGCAAGAGACCGAGCTGTACCGCCTGATAGACCAGCGAATAGGCGCCGGTGATCACCGCCTGGCTCGCGATCACCGTCGCGGCGGTCGCAAGCCCGACCAGCGGCAGCACCAGGCTCTCGGGCACCATGCGATAGAACGAGTGCTCGATCGCGCTGGGATCGGACAGCACCAGCGCGCCCTGCCCGAAATAGTTGATCAAGAGCGCGGGCAGCACGAAGAACATCCAGGCCGACTGGATCGGCTTGCGGCCGAAATGGCCGAGATCGGCATAGAGCGCCTCGCCCCCGGTCACCGCCAGGAACACTGCGCCGAGGGTCACAAGACCAATCGTGCCGTGCGACAGCACGAACTGCACGGCGTAATAGGGATTGATCGCCGCCAGCACGGACGGATCGTCGGCGATGTGGACGGCTCCCATCACGGCGATGACGGTGAACCAGATCACCATCACCGGCCCGAAGGCCGAGGCGACCAGCGCGGTCCCCTTGCTCTGGACCGCGAACAGCAACGCCAGAATAAGGACCGTGAGCGGCACGACGTAATGCTCGAACGCGGGGGTTGCGAGCTTCAGGCCTTCGACCGCCGATAGCACTGAGATCGCCGGCGTGATCATGGAATCGCCGATGAACATGGAGGCGCCGACCACACCGAGGGCGAGCAGGAACCAGCTCCGCCGCCCGAGCGCGCGCTGCCCGAGCGCCATCAGCGAGAGCGTGCCGCCCTCCCCGTTGTTGTCGGCCCGCAGCAGCAGCAGCACGTATTTGGCGGTGACGACGATCAGCAGCGCCCACAGGATCAGGGAGAGCACGCCGAGAACCATGACCCGCGAGACTGGCTCGCCATGGGCGGCGCCCCTGACAGCCTCGTGGAATGCGTAGAGCGGCGAAGTGCCGATATCGCCGAAGACGACGCCGATGCTCCCGAGCGTAAGGGACCAAAAGCCTGAAGTGACCGGCCCGTCCTGGGTCTCGGCCTGTGTGATGCTCGCCGTCATGAGGGTGGAAAACGCTTCTTCCCTGGAATTGATCCGGCGCCTTTTGACGCTTCCGGCGCGCCTGTCAATCGGCGCACCACCATAGCAGGCGCCGAGCTGGATGCTGTGACGCCGCAGCCACGCTCATCGCCAGCGCGACGACATGCCTCAGGTAAGATGGTAGCGCAAGGGGGTTAGGGCTTCAGATTCGGCGGCAGCGGCGGATCTTCGCGCATCAGGGTGATGGTCACCCGCCGGTTGGCCGCGAGCGAAGGATCGTCCGGAAACAGCGGCTGGGTGTCCGCCTTGCCGGAGACAGCGAAGATGTGCGACGGCGGCAGGCCCTCGCGTTCGAGGATCTGGCGCACGGCATTGGCGCGGTCGGCCGACAGATCGAAGGCGCCGTAGTCGCTGCGGGTCGGCACGAAGCCGGCCGCAGTGTGGCCGGCGATGGAGACGCGCAGCGGCGTGGCCTTGAGCGGGATCGCGAGCTTCTCGACCAGACGGCGGGTGCGATCATAGGGCACCTTGGAGCCGTCGGCGAACATCGAACGGCCGTCCTGGTCGACAATCTCCAGATTGAGACCCTGCTTGGTCTCCTCGAACATGATATGCTTGGACATCTCGGTCAGCTCCGGCATGTCCTGCAACGCCTGGCGCAGCGAGGCTGCGGCGAGCGCGAAATTGCGGTCGACCTTGATCTTCGCGCCCGACGTGCGGTCGCGATCCTCCTGGTCCGGCGTCGGCGTGTTGGAGGCATCCTCGGGCTGGATATGGTCGACGTTCTTCAGCCGCGGGCGGGTCGGCAAACCGTCGGACTCGACGATGCCGGCATAGCGCGCTTCGCTCTGCACGCCGAAGGCGTCGCGCATCGATCCCGCGACGATCTTCAGCTTGTTGGCGTCCTGCGTCGAGAACGCCACGAGCATCACGAAGAAGCTCATCATCAGGCCCATGAGGTCGGCGAAGGTCACGAACCAGCCGTGACCGCCTCCATGGGCATCGCCGCGTTTCTTCTTGGCCATGTCTCAAATCCCGGCGGGCGGACTTACGCCGGCACCGGCTCGCCCTCGGCGTGGCGATGCTTCTCCGGCAGGTAGGCCAGCAGCATTTCGCGCACCAGGGTCGGGCTCTTGGAGTCGCGGATCATCAGGATGCCGTCGATGATCAGCGTGCGGTTGGTCTCCTCGTCCAGCAGCTTGCCGTGCAGCTTGTCGGCGATCGGCAGACAGAACAGGTTCGCGACCAGCGCGCCGTAAAGCGTGGCGAGCAGCGCGGTCGCCATGAACGGGCCGAGCTTGGAAGGGTCGGTCATGTTGGCGAACATCTGCACCATGCCGATCAGGGTGCCGATCATGCCGAAGGCCGGAGCGCAGTCGCCGATGGCGCGGTAGATCTTGCTGCCCTCGTCGAGGTGCATGAGGAAGTTGTCGCGGTCGCGCTCGAGATTGTCGCGGATGAAGTCGAGGTCGTAGCCGTCGGCGACGTAGCGGATGCCCTTGGCGAGGAAGGGCTCGTCGGTCTCGACCTTTTCCAGACCCACCGGGCCCTGCTTGCGGGCGATCTCGGCGATGCGGGCGAGCTCGTCGACGAGGTCGTGCGCCGACAGGCGGCTCATGGTGAAGGCGAACTTGGCGCCGAGCGGAAGGCCGTGCAGGAGCGCCGAGAGCGGAAAGCGGATCATGGTGGCGGAGATCGAGCCGCCGAAGATGATGATCATGGCATGTTCGGAGATGAACATGTGAAGGTCGCCGCCCATGAAGATCATCATCGTGATGACGATGATGCCCGCAATGAGCCCGACGCTCGTCATGATATCCATGGGATACTCCAACGCGTACGCAACAACGGCCGTCCTGGCCGCTGGCGCGGCCCAACCCCGAACCGCATCGGAAACCCTAGAGTGCCGCCCTTAAAGCCGCGTAAAGGTTAAGTTGAGCCGGCGCGCCAGACCGGCGTAGCGCATCGGGATGAGGCCGGCTTTGCCGATGGCCGACACGAATTTCAACACTTTGCTAACCATGATTGCGGCGCGCTAGCGTGCCAGGCCCGTCAGCTTCAGGCTCAGTTCGCGCAGGCGCTTGCGGGCAGCTGCATCGTAGGCCTGCGGATTGGCACGCGCCTCGTTCATGCCGTTGAAGAACAGCCCGCTCTTGCCTGCGACATCGTCACCCTCGACGAGGCGCAGGATCGCCGCGCCGCCCTGCTCCACCGTCGAGATCGGCGTGACGCCGCCGGCGCGCACCATCGTGGTGTTCATGTAGGTCGCCGGATGCAGCGCATTCACGGTGATGCCCGCGCCCTTCAGTTCGTCCGCGAGGTCGATGGTGAACATGATCTGGGAGAGCTTGCTCTGTGCATAGGCACGCGAACCGCTGTAGCCCTGCGTGATCATGACGTCATCGAAATCGATCGGATGCTGGCCGAGGGAGGCGACGTTGACGATCCGCGACGGCGCCGCGGACTTCAGCAGCGGCAGCAACAGATGGGCCAGCAAGAAACCCGAGAGATAGTTTACGGCAAACCGCAGCTCGTGACCGTCGGCGCTAACTTGCCGCTGCGGGCCGTCGTTCTGCGAACCGATGCCGGCGTTGCTGACGAAGACGTCGAGACGCTGGTGATCGCGGATGAGCGCTTCGGCGAGCGCACGCGTACCCGACATCGACGACAGATCGGCCTGATAGAAGGTCGGCGCGGCACCGCCGGCTTTCGCGATCTCGTCGCTCAACACCTTCGCACGCGCCGCATCGCGGCCATGGATCAGGACCCTTGCACCGTCTTCGGCCAGCCGGCGCGCGACGTAGCGGCCGACGCCGTCGGTCGAGCCGGTTACCAGGATCGTCTTGCCATTCATCTTCATCGTGCGTCCTCCGGCTGCGGCCCTGCGCCACGGGGGCGGAACCAGGGATGACTGCTATTCTAGCCCTGCAGCATGCTCCATCGCGGGAGCCGTTTTGCAATGTTGACGCTGTTCAGTCTTCTCACCGCGCTGCCTGCGGTGTTGGCGCTCCACCTGCTCGAGCCGGAACTCGTTCTACCGGCCTTCAGCCTCGTGCTGTTTGCCGAGGCCGCCTTCGCGGTGATCGCAGCGCGCTTGATCCACCTTCCGGACAATACGGAGGACATCACGCTGTGGGACCTTGCAGGCGGCTTCACCCTGATCGGGTGCGCCGCTGCAGTGTTCGGCGAGCCGGATCAGGCCGCCCTGTTTCTGACGGAACAGGGGGGCCCACGGCCGGTGTCGCAGCCTTAGGCGGCCTATCCCCCCTCAGTGAATCTCCGCCGAGCGCTTCAGCGCGGCCTTCAGCTTCTCGAGCGAGAAGTCGGGACTGCGGGCGATCTCCAGGATCGGCGTCTCGCGGCGGCCGCAGAGCTCGGCGGCCTCCGGCAGCTTTGCGGCGATGTCGAGCGGGATCACGATCGCACCGTGCTGGTCGGCATGGATCAGGTCGTCGGACTTCACGGTCATGCCGGCAACGCGAACCTCGCCGCCAAAGCTTTCCGCATGCACCCAGGCGTGCGACGGGCCGATCGAGCCGGCCAGCGCCTGGAAGCCCGGCGCCCATTGCGGAATGTCGCGGATCGAGCCGTCGGTGATGACGCCGAGACAACCGAGCGCCTTGTGCACGTTACTCTGCACCTCTCCCCAGAACGCGCCGTAGCCGACGTCGGGACCGTCGATGTCCTGGATCACCGAGATGCGCGGACCATGGCCGGTGCCGACATATTCGTAATATTCGATGCGGCGCCTGGACTGCTCTTCGGCCGGAAGCGAGGATTTCAGCACCGAGCGGATCGCGACCGTGCGGGCATAGCCGACGATCGGCGGCAGGTCGGGAAACGGGCAGACCAGTTGCTTGGTGGTGTAGCCGATCAGTCGGCGCTCGGGCGCCACGATCTCCATGGCATTGCAGATCGTCGGCGTGTCGTAGCGGCCCAGCGCTTCGAGGACGGAAGCGGGCAGCGGCCCGGTCGCTTTATCAGTCACGGCGTTCTCTCCCAGATTGGCGGTCGCTGTTGGCGCGATGCCGCCGGCACAGGGCGATATAGCCGAGATCAGGCCTTAACCCAACTCGGGGGGCCTCATGGCAGATATCCGCGTGTGGCCGCTCAGTGCAGCCGTCCGGGCCGATCGTCGTCGTCGTTGGGCGGCTCCGACAAATTCGCCAGCGTCGGCGCCGACGGCGGCGAGGTGACCTCGCCTCCCGACGGCGCGGTGGCGTCCATCGCGCGGGCCTGGTCGCGATAGGATTTGTAGCCGAGCGGCAAAGCGAGAAGATACAGCACCGTGCCAATCGATAGCACGTGCCAGGGATAGGCGATCAGCAGCGCGATGAAGACGATCACCGCGACGAACGCCGGTAGCACCAGCTCCGGCGGCACGCGCATGCGCTTGGTCTTGCCGGAGAACACCGGCAGGCGCGACACCATCAGGAAGGCGATCAGCAGTGTGTAGGCGGCGGTCAACCCTGCGGGCCAGCGGCCGAGATCGAGGAACGCGACATAGATCGGCAGCAGCACGGTGATCGCGCCGGCCGGCGCCGGCACGCCGGTGAAGAAATTGGCAGCGAAGGCCGGCTTGTTCGGGTCGTCCATGGTGGCATTGAAGCGCGCCAGGCGCAGGCCGCCGGAAATCGCGAACACCATGGCGGCGATCCAGCCGGCATTGCCGAGCTCGTGCAGCTGCCAGAAATACAGCATCAACCCTGGCGCGACGCCGAAATTGACGAAATCGGCGAGGCTGTCGAGCTCGGCGCCGAACTTGGACTGGCCCTTGATCATGCGCGCGATGCGCCCGTCGATACCGTCGAGCGCGGCCGCGAACACGATGGCATAGACCGCGAGCGACATCCGCCCCTCGATCGACAGCCGGATCGAGGTCAGGCCGGCGCAGATCGCCAGCAGCGTGATGACGTTGGGCACCAGCATCCGCACCGGAATCGGACGGAACCGCCGGCGGCGCGTATCGGGGTATTTGAAGTCATAGGGCGTCATCGCGGGTCCTCACCTCAAGGCGAGATATAGCAAGCCGCGTCCCCCTTCGCCATTGCGGCGGAAGGCCCCCACAGACCGACTTATTGGTTAATTGGCGCGGAAGGCGCGGCTGGGGTCGTCTCCGGAAAGGTCGGCCAAAATCGTCTCGCCGGCGATCGCGGTCTGCCCTTCCGAGACCAGCGCTTTGCTCCCCACGGGCAGATAGACATCGAGCCGGGAGCCGAAGCGGATCAGGCCGAAGCGCTCGCCGGCGCCGATCGCCTGGCCCTCCCTGACGAAGCAGACGATGCGCTTGGCGACGAGCCCTGCGATCTGCACCACGCCGATCCGCGCCGTCGCTGTCGAGATGACCAGCGAGTTGCGCTCATTGTCCTCGCTGGCCTTGTCGAGCTCGGCATTGATGAAAAGGCCGGGCCGGTAGGCGATGCGGTCCACCCTGCCCGCTACGGGAGCGCGGTTCACGTGGCAGTTGAACACGCTCATGAACACCGAGATGCGCGGCAGCGGCCGGTCGCCGAGCCCGAGCTCGGCCGGCGGCAGCGCCATGGTGATCATCGAGACGCGGCCATCGGCCGGCGACACCACAAGCCCCTCGCGCACCGGCGTCACGCGGACGGGGTCGCGGAAGAACAGCGCGCACCACACGGTCAGGATCGTGCCGATCCACCCCAAAGGCGACCACAGCCAGAACAGGACGAGGCTTGCCAGCGCAAAGCCGCCGATGAAGGGATAGCCCTCCTTGTGGATCGGCGGGATCTGACGCTGGATCGAATCGAGAATGGACATCGGTATCTGCCGCTCGGGGTTAATGGCACGGGTCGTCGCGCGGGCCTGTTTAGGCCAGAGTTGGGACCGGAGACAAGGTCACTCCGCTGCCGCAGGCGCCGTCAGGGCGTCATCGACCGGCGGCGGCTCCCGGTTGGGTGCCTCGCTGGTATCGGCCATCTTGGCCAGCTTCTCGCGTGCCGCCTCGGCCTCACGCTGCCTGTTCCACATGCTGGCATAGAGACCGCCATGCGCGAGCAACTGGCCATGGGTCCCCCGCTCGGCAATGCGGCCCTGATCCAGCACGATGATCTCGTCAGCCCCGACGATGGTCGAAAGCCGGTGCGCGATCACCAGCGAGGTGCGGTTCTTCGCCACGCGGTCGAGCGCGCCCTGGATCTCGTGCTCGGTATGGGTATCGAGCGCCGAGGTCGCCTCGTCCAGCACCAGGATCGGCGGCGCCTTCAGGACGGTGCGCGCGATCGCGACGCGCTGCTTCTCGCCGCCGGACAGTTTGAGCCCGCGCTCGCCGACCTGGGTCTCGTAGCCCATCGGCGCCATGCGGATGAAATGGTCGATCTGCGCCAGCTGCGCCGCCTCTTCGACTTCAGCGTCATCGGCGTCCCAGCGACCGTAGCGGATGTTGTAGCGGATGGTGTCGTTGAACAGCACGGTGTCCTGAGGCACCATGCCGATCGAGGCCCGAAGCGAATCCTGCGTCACCGAGCGGATGTCCTGGCCGTCGACCAGGATCCTGCCGCCGGAGACATCATAGAGGCGAAACAGAAGCCGCGAGATGGTCGACTTGCCTGCGCCCGACGGGCCGACGATGGCAACGGTCTTGCCGGCCGGCACCTCGAAGCTGATGCCCTTGAGGATCGGGCGGGTCGGCTCATAGGCAAAGCGCACATCCTCGAAACGCACGGTGCCGGCGGAGATGACGAGGGGCGTTGCATCGGGCGCGTCCTTGATCTCGGCCTCGCGGCCGATCACGCCGAACATCTTCTCGATGTCGATGATCGCCTGCTTGATCTCGCGATAGACCATGCCCATGAAGTTGAGCGGCTGGTAGAGCTGGATCATCATGGCGTTGACCAGCACGAAATCGCCGACCGTGTTGGTGCCGTTGCGCACGCCGATCGCACACATCAGCATCGTCGCGGTCAGCCCCAGCGTGAAGATCACGGCCTGCCCGGTGTTGAGCACCGCGAGCGAGGTGTAGGTGTGGACGCTCGCCTCCTCGTAGCGCGCGACCGACTTGTCGTAGCGCTGCGCCTCGCGGGCCTCGGCGCCGAAATACTTCACGGTTTCGTAGTTGAGCAGCGAGTCGATCGCCTTGGTGTTCGCCTCGGTGTCGGAATCGTTCATCCGGCGGCGGATGCCGATCCGCCACTCGGTCGCGATGTAGGTGTAGTACATGTAGAGCGTGACCGTGATCAGGGTGGCGACCACGTAACGCCAGTCGAACTGCCAGAGCAGCACGGCCATCAGCAGCGAGACCTCGACGATGGTCGGGATCAGCTGCAGGATCACCATGCGCACGATGACCTCGATGCCCTCACGCCCGCGCTCGAGCACGCGCGTCAGACCGCCGGTCTTGCGCTCGAGGTGGAAGCGCAATGACAGCTCGTGCATGTGGACGAAGGTGATGGTGGCGAGCTTGCGCACCGCATGCATGGCGACGCGCGCGAAGATGCCGTCGCGCCATTGCGTCAGCAGCGCCATCAAGATGCGCATCACGCCGTAGCTCACGGTCAGCAACAGCGGCGAGGCGATCACCCAGAGGTGCCAATTGTCCGCCTGCACCGGCGCCGTGTTGGCGCCGGTCAGCGCATCCGTCGCCCATTTGAAGCTGAACGGCACCGTCAGCGTGATCAGCTTGGCAGCGAGCAGCAGCACAAGCGACCACACCACGCGCATCTTCAGGTCGAAGCGGTCGCCCGGCCAGATATAGGGCCACAGATGCGCCAGCGTGCCCATCAGTGTCGCCCGCTCCGGTGCGCCGCCGGGAGGAGGATCGGGAACGTCGGCGCCGTCGAACGATTGAGGTTGGTCCATCAAAAAGCCTGAAAGCCCGCCGGATGCGGGCGTCGCTGCGATTAACGATTTTCGCACGTCATATAGAGCCTTCCCGATGCCAGCGCACCCCGCCAGATGGCGAATCTTCGATTGTTTGCCGCCATTTACCGGTAGATTTCCGGGTGATCCGAATCACCGATTGGGCTTGACGCCTCTTCGCTGCAATGCATCATGGCACCAATGAGCACTATTAAAACCGTCTGTGTCTATTGCGGCTCCGGCCCCGGAACCAATCCCCGCTTCACCGAAGGCGCCAAGGCGTTCGGCAAGGCGCTCGCCGAGAACAACGTTCGGCTCGTCTATGGCGGCGGCTCGCTCGGCCTGATGGGCTCGGTCGCGACCTCCGTGCTCGATCACGGCGGCACCGTCACCGGCATCATCCCGGAATTCCTGCGGATGCGCGAAAACGCGCTGACACGCGTGCAGGAGATGATCGTCACCCCTGACATGCACGAGCGCAAGCGCTTGATGTTCGAACGCTCCGACGCCTTCGTGGCGTTGCCCGGCGGCGTCGGCACGCTGGAAGAGCTGGTCGAGCAGTTGACCTGGAAACAGCTCGGTCGCCACGCCAAGCCGGTGCTGCTGGCGAACATCGACAATTTCTGGGAGCCGCTGTTCTCGCTGCTGTCGCACATGCGCCAGACCGAGTTCATCCGCGCCGGCCTTTCGGTCGACATCCTCAAGGCCGATCGGGTCGAGGACATCTTGCCGAAGCTGAAGGCGGCCGCGGCCCAGATCGACGAGGCCGAGAAGAAGCTCGCGCCGGAAGTGGCCCGCAAGCTCTGACGTCCTACTCGCTTGGAAACGTCACCGCCTCGATCCGGTTACCATCGGGGTCGGTGACGAAGGCCGCGTAGTAGCGCACGCGGTCGTGCGGACGGATGCCGGGCGCACCGTCCGAGGCGCCGCCGGTGGACAGCGCTGCGGCGTGAAACGCATCGACCTCGCTTGTCGTCTTCGCCCGCAGGCAGATGTGAACGCCGCTTTCGGGGGCTACGAGCGGCATGGCCTCGCGTAGATTGATCCAGAATTCCGGATAGGCCTTGCCGAAACCGACCGTGCGCGGCCGCGTGACGAGGCGCGAAAGGCCGAGGGCGGCGAGCGTTGCCTCGTAGAATTTCGCGGCGCGCTCGAGATCGCTGACGCCGACGGAGATGTGGTCGATCATGCCCTGCCCTTTCCTTACCTCCGAGCCGCGCGAGAGCAACCGAGAAGCCGCGGCGCACTGGATATCCCGCCTTCGCGGGGTATGACAGTCGTCGTGGGACCTACGCCGGCGCGCCCGACTTCACGAGCTTGTAGATCACCGAATCCATCAGCGCCTGGAACGAAGCGTCGATGATGTTGGGGGAGACGCCGACCGTGGTCCAGCTATCGCCATTCTCGTCCTCGCTCTCGATCAGGACGCGCGTGACCGCGCCGGTACCGCCGTTGAGGATACGCACGCGGTAGTCGATTAGCTTCAGCCCCTCGATGTATCTCTGGTACTTGCCGAGGTCCTTGCGCAGGGCAACGTCGAGGGCGTTGACGGGACCGTTGCCTTCGGCAGCCGAGATCAGGTGCTCGCCGGCGACGTCGACCTTCACCACGGCCAAAGCGACGGTGACACGTTCGCCATGCGAATTGTAGCGCTGCTCGACATTGACGTCGAACTGCTCGACCTCGAAATAATGCGGTACCTTGCCGAGCGTACGGCGCGCCAACAGTTCGAACGAGGCGTTGGCGGATTCATAGGCGTAGCCGGCCGCCTCGCGCTCCTTCAACTCTTCGACGAGGCGCGTCAGCTTCGGATCGCTCTTCTCGTAGGGAATGCCGGCGCGGTCGAGCTCGGCGATGACGTTGGAACGTCCGGCCTGGTCCGAGACCAGGACCTTGCGGTGGTTGCCGACCGTCTCCGGCAGCACGTGCTCGTATGTCTGCGGGTCCTTCAGCACCGCGGACGCATGGATGCCGGTCTTGGTGACGAAGGCGCTCTCGCCGACGTAAGGAGCATGCCGGTTCGGCACCCGGTTGAGCATGTCGTCGAGCGTGCGCGAGACCTTGACCAGAGTTGCCAGCTTCTCGGCCGTGACGCCGATCTCGAAGGCGTCCGAAAACTCCGGCTTCAGCTTCAGCGTGGGGATCAGCGAGCAGAGATTGGCGTTGCCGCAGCGCTCGCCAAGGCCGTTCAGCGTGCCCTGGATCTGCCGCGCGCCGGCACGCACCGCGGCGAGCGAATTGGCCACCGCCTGCTCGGTGTCGTTATGGGCGTGGATGCCGACGCGGTCGCCGGGGACGTGCTTAGTAACTTCGGTGACGATGGCCTCGACCTCGTGCGGCATGGTGCCGCCATTGGTGTCGCACAGCACCACCCAGCGCGCGCCGGCCTCGAAGGCGGCCTTGGCGCAGGCGAGCGCGAAGCTCGCATCTTCCTTGTAGCCGTCGAAGAAATGCTCGCAATCGAGCATGACCTCGCGACCGGCGGCCTTCGCGGCCGCGACGCTGTCGCGGATCGAGGCGAGGTTTTCCTCCTTCGTCGTCTCGAGCGCGACGCGCACCTGATAGGCGGATGCCTTCGCGACGAAGCAGATCGCGTCGGCCTTCGCTGCCAAAAGCCCGGCCACACCGGGATCGTTCGAGACCGAGCGCCCGGCCCGTCGCGTCATGCCGAACGCCGTGAAGCGCGCATGGGCGAGCTTAGGCTTGCTGCCGAAGAACTCGGTGTCGAGCGGATTGGCGCCGGGATAGCCGCCTTCGACATAATCGATGCCGAGGTCATCGAGCATCACGGCGATGACCTGCTTGTCGGTCAGCGTGAAATCGACGCCGTTGGTCTGCGCGCCGTCGCGCAGCGTGGTGTCGAACAGATAAAGGCGCTCTTTGCTCATTGCCCCGCTCCGAGCGTCTTCTTCATGGTGGTGTTGGCAAGCCATTCGTCATTGATGGTGACGCTATTGCGCTGCTGGGCAGTGTAGCCGCGCTTGGCGAAAAAGCCTTGCGCGGTGTCGCTGGCATCGACGTTGAGGCTTTGGGCGCCGCGGCCGCCGGCAAGCTTTTCTAGCGCATCGACCAGCATGGTGGCGATGCCCTGCCCGCTGACGGCCGGATGCACATAGAGCATGCGGATGTGGTCATTGCCGCGCAGCGAAGCAAAACCAACCGGCGAGCCATCGAGCGTCGCGATCAGCGTCAGGTCTGACGCGAGGTGCTTGCCGAACTCTTCGCTGTCCGCCACCTCCATCCAGGCCTGCTGCTGCGCCTCGCTATAGTCGTCGCCAGTCAGCTCCTCGATGCTGGCGGTGAAGATCGCAGCAAGAATTGGCACGTCCGCCGGCAGGAACGGCCGCAAGCCGGGCTTTGGCAAAGTCTGTCCCATCGTCCTCACCACATCCCATAGAGCTTGAGAACCAGCGCCACGGCACCCGCGAGCAGCGCGATCTTCAGCGCGATGTAATAGAGCCAGTGCCGCGGGAAAGGCGTGTCGGGCCGTTTCATCGCGCGACCTCCCACGTCGTTCCTTCCTTGGAGTCCTTGATCGCGACGCCCATTGCAGCGAGCAGATCGCGAATGCGGTCGGATTCCCTGAAGTCCTTGCGGCTACGGGCCGCCGTCCGCTCCGCGATCAGGCGCTCGACTTCCCCGGCATCGACGCCGCTCGCCTGCTGCTTGCGTCCTTCCCACTGCGCTGCGCTCTCGGACAAGAAGCCGAGCAGGCGCAACGAGCCCGCCAGAGCGCCCACGTCACCTCCACGCAGGCCATGCAACGCCGCGATCGCCAGCGGCGTGTTGAGATCGTCGAGCAGCGGCTCGACCACCGACGCGGCCGGCTCGCCGGGCGCGACGTCGGCGGCAACGCGATACCAGTCGTCGAGCGTCTTGGCGCTCTCCTCCAGCGACTTCATGGTCCAGTCGATCGGCGAGCGGTAGTGCGTCTTGAGCATGTTCAAGCGCAGTACCTCGCCGGGCCAATCCGCGAGCAGCTCATGGATCGTGATGAAGTTGCCGAGGCTCTTCGACATCTTCTCGCTTTCGACCTGCAGGAAGCCGTTGTGCATCCAATAATTCGCCATGCGCTCTCGGTGGAAGGCGCAGCAGGTCTGTGCGACCTCGTTCTCGTGATGCGGAAACACGAGATCGATGCCGCCGCCATGGATGTCGAAATGCTCGCCGAGATGCTTCCAGGCCATGGCCGAGCACTCGATGTGCCAGCCGGGACGCCCCTCGGCCTTGATGCCGGCCGGTGACGGCCATGACGGCTCGCCCGGCTTGGACGGCTTCCACAGCACGAAGTCGGTGGCATCGCGCTTGTAAGGCGCGACATCGACGCGGGCGCCGGCGATCATCTCGTCGAGCGATCGCTTCGACAGCGCACCGTAGCGGGGCAGCGAGGAATTTGCTGCGTTCATCGCCTGCGGCGAGAACAAAACATGGTCCTCGGCGGCATAGGCAAAGCCGCCCTTGATCAGCCGCTCGATGATCTCGCGCATCTCGCCGATATGCTCCGTCGCGCGCGGCTCGACGCTCGGCCGAAGCGCGCCGAGCGCGTCGACATCGGCGTGAAACTGCTTGCCGGTCTGCTCGGTGACCTTGCGAATGGCCTCGTTCAGCGGCAGGCCCGGGAAATCGCGCGCGGCGCGGTCATTGATCTTGTCGTCGACGTCGGTGATGTTACGGACATATTTGACGTGCGCCTCGCCATAGAGATGGCGCAGCAGCCGAAACAGCACGTCGAACACGATCACCGGCCGTGCATTGCCGATATGGGCGAAGTCATAGACGGTCGGCCCGCAGACATACATGCGGACGTCTTTCGCATCGAGCGGCGCGAAGATGCGTTTTTCCTTCGTCAGCGTATCGTAAAGGCGCAATTCCATATGGATACCCGTCGGCTGTTGGCCGGGCGTCCAGGGCTCTCAATGTTTTTGAGAAAAGACGGCTCCAGCCAGCGAATCGCTAGCTCATAATCTCGCGGCAAATGGCGCAAATGGCGAGGAGACCGTTCATGCGGCCACATATGGGCTATGAGGCGGCCCCGCGTCAAGGGAGCCGCGAGAATGCCGTTTTATGTTCGCAAAGCGCGCAGCCCGCCGGGATGGTTCGTGATCCTTAACTATTTGAGCCCATTCTGGAACCAGATTGTTCCCTTTTTTGCCTCCCGGTATTTTCATGCGATCCTTGCTCGCGCTCATTTTCAGCGCCTCGATCCTCGCGGCATCCGGCGCCGGCGCCGAGACCCGCGTCTTCATCATCGCCAACCAGGCTGACGGCTACGGCGTCGATCAGTGCCTGGCCAAGGGCGAGAAATGCGGCGCCTCCGTCGCCCGCACCTACTGCCAGTCACGAGATTTTGCCCAGGCATCAAGCTATCGCCGGGTCGATCCCGACGAAATTACCGGCTCTGTCCCCAAATCCGGCGCAAACTGCTCCCATGGCCATTGCGACGAATATGTCGCAATCACTTGCCAGCGCTGAATTCGCTCGGAGCTGGTGCAGCTTAGGCCCGGTCCATTGGCCCCCAAAACGACGTGACGATGCCGCAGGAAGCGGCTATTGGGAGGGCGCGCTTCGGCCCCCCAAAATCGCTTCGGCGTCCAAGTCGCTTCAGTCCAAGTCACATTGGGCCATGACCTCGCTAGAATGGCGGATATGCCTGAATTCTTGTCCCTCTCTCGTGCTCGCTTGCTTCTTGCCTGCACCGTGCTCTTGAGCACGGCCGTGCTCGTCACCGGCGCCCTCGCGCAGGCCGGTCCGCCCGGACCGCCGCCTCAACCCGGTCAGAACGGACTTGGGCCCAATCCGATGTGCGTGCGGTTGGAAGGCCAGCTCGCGGCGCTGGACCGCGGCGGCGGTGGTGACCCCGCGCGCGAAGATCAAATCCGCCGCTACCAGGATTCCCAGGCCAAGCAGCAGGCCGAGCTGGACCGCGTCACCATGCAGGCCAAGCGCATGGGCTGCGATTCCTCCGGCTTCTTCTCGCTGTTCAACGGCCAGTCGGCCCAATGCGGACCGGTCAACACCCAGATCCAGCAGATGCGCGCCAATCTGGACCAGATCACCGGCAATCTCGAGCGTTTGCGCGGCGGTGGCGGCTTCAGCGCGGAACGCGACAGTCAGCGCCGCTCGGTGCTGGTTGCGCTGGCGCAGAACAATTGCGGCCCGCAATATGCCAACGCCGTGCAGTCGCAAGGCGGCGGCAACTTCCTCAGCAATCTGTTCGGCGGCAACAACGCGGGCAATCCGCAAGGCGTGCCGCCCTCCGATCTCGGGCCGCAATCCGGCACCTATCGCACCGTATGCGTGCGCACCTGCGACGGCGCCTATTTCCCGGTCTCATTTGCAACGGTGCCGGCGCGCTTCCCCGACGACGAGAAGACCTGCAAGGCACTCTGCCCGGCCGCGGAAGCCGTGCTCTACACCCATCGCAATCCCGGCGAAGACATGAACTCCGCGGTCTCGGTCAGCGGCCAGCCCTACACGGCGCTGCCGACCGCTTTCAAATTCCGCAGCGAGTTCAACCCGTCCTGCTCCTGCAAGGCTGCAGGACAGACCTGGGCGGACGCATTGAAATCGGCCGATGACAAGGCGGCAGCCGAGCAGCAGGGCGACATCATCGTCACCGAGGAGAGCGCCAAGAAGATGCAGCAGCAGCGGCTCAACAAGGGCACGGCTGCGAATGCCAAGAAGGGCGCAGCTCCCGCGCCGACGACGGCGAATGCACCGGCCGCGACGCCGCCGGCAGATACCGCCCCCCCTGCGAGCTCCGAGAACAAGCCGATCCGCTCGGTCGGGCCGACCTTCCTGCCGCAGCAGCAGAAGTAAATCACCTTTTGCTCAACTGTCATGCCCCGCGACCCGGCTACGCCAAGGCTTCGCCGGGGTGTGAGGTCTTGGCTCGCCGAAGCTTCAGCGTAGGCGGCAAGCGGGGCATCCAGTACTCCGTGTCGACAGTTGGCGCGCACCGGCAGCGCCGCGGAGTATTGGATCATCCGCTTTCGCGGATGATCCAATACTCAATGGGGCGCGATCGCCCGTCTCACTCTCCCTCGCGGCTCCACGGGAAGAGATTGGCCGGAAAGTCCGCCGCGTAGCGCCTTCCCTTCCTGGGCGGCGGCGGCGCGTCCGGTGGATTCGGATTCGGCTCGACCACCCGCCGATAGAGGTGCCAGGTGGCATGGCCAAGCACCGGCAGGACGACAGCGAGACCGACGAAGAGCGGTACCGAGCCGATCACGAGCAGCACCGCGACGATGAGGCCCCATCCGGCCATCGCAACCGGGTTCGCCGCTACTGCTCGGAGCGAGGTGCGGATCGCGTCGATCGCAGTCGCATGCCGGTCGAGCATCAACGGAAACGACACGACGCTGACGCACAAGGCCACAACCGCAAACAGGAAGCCGACACCGCAACCGACGATGATGAGCGACCAGCCTTCCGGTGTCGTCAGCACGCGCGTTGCGAAGTCGGGAATGCTTGCGGCCGCCGCATGACCGAAGATTGAGACATAGATTGCGTTCGCGACACCGATCCAGGCCCCGAACAGGACCAGCAGGAGCACGCCGAGTTCGACCATGGCGCCCAACGACGGTGCGCGCAGCACCTTGACCGCATCCCATGCATCGACCTCCTCGCCGCGCTCACGACGCCGGCTGAGTTCGTAGAGACCGATCGCGGCAAACGGTCCAATCAGGGCAAAGCCGGCGGCCAGTGGAAATAGTAGCGGCAGCACCGAATAGCCGAGAACCATCCTGAACAGGACGAGACCGAGAACGGGATAAATCACGCATACGACGATCGCGTGACTCGGCATCGCCTGGAAATCCTCCCAACCCAGGCGCAGGGCCTCGGTCAGATCGGACAGGCTGATCTTGCGAACGGGATAAGAGGCCGCTTCGCCGAATACGTGCCGCCTGATGATGTCGTGGGAGTACAGAGTGGCCATGAACGGACCCTCCCGTGCTGAAAATCGCGGTTTCGATAACACGCGCTTTCCAGCCACGCGTGTCCGCCTGATGAGCAGGAAACGCGATGGGTCGAGTACGGCAACCCAGGTTCAACGAGCGAGCCTGGCCGGACGGAACCCGTCGCGACCTGCCTCGCAAAGTTTAGCGCTTGCGGCGCAAGGCTGCACTCACGGTTGGGTGAATTGTGCACTGGCACGGATTTGTGCGTTGCATCACCCAGACCCAACCTGCGCGCCTGATGCTCTGTCGGCTTTGCCAGCACGGCGATCAACCACGTCGGGGCACCTACATTGCGCTATTGACGCCGGGTTAGGCTGGTATCATTTTAGACGCAGACGCCCTTAGAGTTGATGGTCGCGAATATTCTCTTGATTTCGCGGCCAGTGGAATGGGCGAGGCAAGAGGCCGGCGATGGCATAAGTGCCAACCGAAAAAGGCCAGCCATCGCGACAGACATGAGCTCCGCCCTGGATTCGTATCCGTAGCCTTCGATGGCAAGGATGGATCAGGATGGCTGTCGCACTGATACTGCTTCTGGTCGCGATCGGCTCGGTGCTGTTTCACATCTACAGCCCATGGTGGTGGACGCCGATCGCCACGAACTGGGCCTATATCGATCACACCATCAACATCACGTTCTGGATCACGGGCTTCGTTTTCGTCGCGGTCATCGCCTTCATGGCCTATTGCGTCTTCCGCTTTCACCACAAGGAGGGAAGACGGGCTGACTACAATCCTGAAAACAAAAAGCTCGAATGGTGGCTGAGCGTGGGAACCGGAATCGGCGTCGCGGCGATGCTCGCCCCCGGCCTCGTGGTCTGGCACCAGTTCGTGACGGTCCCTGCGGATGCCACCGAGGTCGAGGTGATGGGCCAGCAATGGCAATGGAGCTTCCGCCTTCCGGGCAAGGATGGGCGGTTGGGCACATCCGATGTCCGCAACATCGCGTCCGAAAATCCGATGGGGCTCAATCGCGATGATCCGCATGCGCAGGACGACGTCGTGATCGAGAACGGCGACCTGCACCTTCAACTGGGAAAGCCGGTCAAGGTTCTGCTCCGCTCGGTTGATGTCCTGCACGATTTCTACGTGCCCGAATTCCGGGCCAAGATGGACATGGTTCCGGGCATGGTGACTTATTTCTGGATTACGCCGATCCGAACCGGAACGTTCGACGTTCTCTGTGCGGAGCTTTGTGGCGCGGCTCACTATCAGATGCGGGCCAAGGTCATCGTCGACGAAGAGCGTGAATATCACGCCTGGCTGGAGCAACAGAAAACGTTTGCAGGATTGCCGCCTGCAAGCACCGTCGTGAAGGCGACATATCAATCCGGCGGCAAGTAGCAAGCGCCGCCGCGAAGATGGATCGGGTGCGTGAGACCAACTCGTCGCCCCCGATGGAAACGACCGAGGAGGTTTTCTATGGTCGATATTCCATATGAAGGGATCGCAGGCACTCCGCCTGCCGAAGTACCTGATGTCGAGCTCTATCATCCGAGGAGCTGGTGGACACGGTATGTCTTCTCGCAGGACGCCAAGGTGATCGCCATTCAGTACTCGCTGACGGCCTCGGCCATCGGGCTGGTGGCCCTGGTGCTCTCTTGGCTGATGCGACTGCAACTGGGATTCCCCGGCACCTTCTCCTTCATCGATGCCAACCAGTACCTCCAGTTCATCACCATGCACGGCATGATCATGGTGATCTACCTGCTCACCGCATTGTTCCTGGGCGGCTTCGGCAACTACCTGATCCCGCTGATGGTCGGCGCCCGGGACATGGTCTTCCCCTATGTGAACATGCTGAGCTATTGGGTCTACCTGCTCGCAGTCCTCGTGCTGGCCTCGACCTTCTTCGTGCCCGGCGGCCCGACCGGCGCCGGCTGGACGCTGTACCCGCCGCAAGCAATCCTCTCCGGAACGCCCGGGCAGGATTGGGGCATCATTCTCATGATGTCGTCCCTGATCCTGTTCATCATCGGCTTCACCATGGGCGGGCTGAATTACGTGGTGACGGTGCTCCAGGCACGCACCCGCGGCATGACGTTGATGCGCCTGCCCCTGACGGTGTGGGGCATTTTCACGGCAACCGTGATGGCGTTGCTGGCATTCCCTGCACTTTTCGTTGCCTCGGTCATGCTGCTGCTCGACCGCCTGCTGGGAACCAGTTTCTTCATGCCCTCCCTCGTCGAGATGGGCCAGCTATCGAAATATGGCGGGGGCAGCCCGCTGCTCTTCCAGCACCTGTTCTGGTTCTTCGGCCACCCCGAGGTCTACATCGTTGCCCTGCCCGCCTTCGGCATCGTTTCCGATCTGATCAGCACGCATGCACGCAAGAACATCTTCGGTTACCGCATGATGGTCTGGGCGATCGTGGCCATCGGCGCGCTCAGCTTCATCGTATGGGCGCACCACATGTATGTGAGCGGCATGTTCCCGCAATTCGGGTACTTCTTCGCCACCACGACGCTCATCATCGCCATCCCCACCGCGATCAAAGTCTACAACTGGGTGCTGACCCTGTGGCGCGGCGACATCCATCTCAGGGTGCCGATGCTGTTCGCCCTCGGCTTCATCATCACCTTCGTGAATGGCGGGCTCACCGGCCTCTTCCTCGGCAACGTCGTCGTCGACGTGCCCCTCTCGGATACCATGTTCGTGGTCGCGCATTTCCACATGGTGATGGGCGTGGCGCCGATCATGGTCGTGCTCGGGGCGATCTATCACTGGTACCCCAAGGTCACGGGGCGAATGTACAATGACGCACTCGGCAAGTTTCACTTCTGGGTCACTTTCCTCGGCGCCTACCTGATCTTCTTCCCGATGCACTATCTTGGACTGCTCGGGGTTCCGCGCCGGTATTTCGAACTCGGAGATACGTCGTTCATCCCGTCCTCGGCCCATTCACTGAACGCCTTCATCTCCGTGGTGGCCTTGACCGTCGGCTTCAGCCAGATGGTGTTCCTGTTCAATCTTGCCTGGAGCCTGTTCAAAGGTGAGGCCTCAGGCGGCAATCCGTGGCGGGCGACGACGCTGGAATGGCAGACGCCGGAGACGCCTCCGGGGCACGGCAACTGGGGCAAGGAGCTCCCGGTCGTGTACCGCTGGGCCTATGATTACAGTGTGCCTGGCGCCGCGGAGGACTTCATTCCGCAGAACCAGCCGCCGCACGCGACGCAGCTCATTCAGGGAGCTGCTTCGTGAGCGCCATCATCCTTTTCCTGGCTGTGCTTGCGGTGATCGCCGGGTGGTGGCTGTCGCAGCAGCGGCTGACGGCCAAGCCCTGGCTGGAGGAAGGCCCGGCTGGTGATTTCCCCGGCGGCGATGCCATGACCTGGCCGGCAGCGAAGGTCGGACTTGGCGTGTTTCTCGCCGTCGCGAGCGCATTGTTCGTCCTCTTCATCAGCGCCTACTCGATGCGCATGGACGTGGCGGACTGGCGGACGCTGCCCGTGCCGCGGCTGCTGTGGTTCAACACGGGCGTCCTGATCCTGAGCAGCGTCGCGCTGCAATGGTCCTACGTGGCCGCGTACCGAGACGACGCTGAAGGCGTCATGATCGGCCTGCTCGCGGGCGGCGCAGCTGCCGTGATCTTCCTCGGCGGACAGCTTCTGGCCTGGCAACAGCTCGGCGCGGCCGGATATTTCGTGGCGTCCAATCCGGCGAACTCCTTCTTCTACCTGTTGACCGCAGTGCACGGGCTGCATCTGACCGGTGGTCTGGTGGCTTTGGGCCGAACCTCGACCAAGATGTGGCGCGGCGCCGGGATCGCCGACATGCGCTTGAGCGTGGAGCTGTGCGCCATCTACTGGCATTTCCTGCTGCTGGTCTGGCTTGTGCTGCTCGGGCTTCTCACGGGCTGGACCGACGATTTCGTCAACATCTGTCGCCGATTGCTGAGCTAGGGAGGCGAGACCAGATGGCAGAGACCGTGCTGACAAATCCGGGCCATTCGACTGCGCGGCTTGAGGGCTGGCGCGGGATCGCCGCCGACTGGGCGTCCGATCAGCGCGCCTTCAAGAACGTGTCCTGGGGCAAGGCCATGATGTGGATCTTCCTCCTCAGCGACACCTTCATCTTCAGCTGCTTCCTGCTTTCCTACATGACGGCGCGCATGTCGACGACCGTGCCGTGGCCCAATCCCAGCGAAGTCTTCGCCCTCAATATCGGCGGCAACCACATCCCCCTGATCCTGATCGCCATCATGACCTTCGTGCTGATCAGCAGCAGCGGAACGATGGCGATGGCCGTCAACTTCGGCTACCGCCGCGATCGCGTCAGAACCGCAGCCTTGATGCTGGCCACGGCGGCGTTCGGCGCAACCTTCGTCGGCATGCAGGCCTTCGAATGGACCAAGCTGATCATGGAGGGTGTCCGGCCCTGGGGCAATCCGTGGGGCGCACCGCAGTTCGGCGCGAGCTTCTTCATGATCACGGGCTTCCACGGCACCCACGTGACGATCGGCGTGATCTTCCTGATCGCCATTGCGCGGAAGGTCTTGCGCGGCGACTTCGACGTCGAGAGGCGCGGCTTCTTCACCAGCCGCAAGGGGTATTACGAGATCGTCGAGATCATGGGCCTGTACTGGCACTTCGTCGATCTCGTGTGGGTGTTCATCTTTGCATTCTTCTATCTTTGGTGAGGTCGGCGCATGACAAACGCGGCGGTACACATGGAAGGACAGCTCCACGCTCCGGCGCATGGCGCAGTCGCAACGGGAGCCGTTCACGCCAAGGGTCAACAGCACCCGATCAAGCTCTACTTGGTGGTCTGGGGCTGGTTGTTCGTCCTCAGCACGGGCTCCTACCTCGTCGACTATTTTGGCCTGCATGGCTATCTGAGGTGGTCGCTGATCCTGCTGTTCATGATGTTGAAGGCCGGCCTGATCGTCGCCGTCTTCATGCACATGGCCTGGGAGCGACTGGCCTTGGCCTATGCCATCCTACTGCCGCCGATCGCGGTGTTGGTCTTTGTGTCGATCATGGTGCTCGAATCCGAATACACGCACTTCCTGCGGGTGCTGTTTTTCGCAACCCCGTCGTAGCGGCAATCTGAGTTCTCACCGCCATTACTTTGCGAGGTGGGCATCTGGTTACGCCAGCTCGCTGCGAAGCCTGCGGTCGATTGCGCGCAGCAGTTCGCCAACCCGCCCTCCACCGGACGGTGCGAGCGGGTAGCGGCGCAGAACCTCGACGAGCCCAGGCGTCGCGCGCCGGGCGGCACGCTCAACATAGTCGGCACCAACATCTGCAGCATCGCCCGCTGCAAGTTCAGTGGCCCGGGCTGCAAGGGCGGGCGCGCCGAGAATGTGCCCGACCTGAGCCGATCGAGCCAAGGGATGGAGATAGGCCGCGGATGAGGCACACATCGCGGCGCGCGCAGCTTGGCTGGCTGCTGCATTTTCGGCTTCCTTTGCTGCCTTCAGCGCGGCCCAGGCAGCATCGCGCAAGGCCTTCACCCGCTTGCCTCCTCTTGCGAACGTCCGGGCGGTTTCGAGCGCATCGCGCGGACGGGAATCTGCGGGATACGATTGCTCGAATATCTCCAGCACGTCCGCGGCATTTTCCGCCGCGTAGGCAGCGACCTCACGGAGATCCTCAATATCTAGGATGAACTCGTCTGCCATGCCTCACCTGCTCGACACCAGCGCGGGGCCATCCCTATTGACGCGCTATGGCCGAAGTCGGTCGTCTCAATATCCGCCGCGGAGTACTGGATCATCCGCCGTCGCGGATGATGACAGCGAACCATGGGGCGCTATCGTCCTCACACCGAAAGCTTCACCCCTCGAACGCGTCGATCGACGCCTTGCTGCCGCGCGAGACCAGCGTCTCGTCGACGGCGGGCAGCCCCTCGCCCTTGTCGCGAAAGCGGTTGGTGATGGGATAGCGGCGGTCGCGGCCGAAATTCCTCGGCGTCACCTTCACGCCGGGCGCGGCCTGGCGGCGCTTGTATTCGGCGACGTTGAGCAGATGGTCGATGCGGGTGACCGTTTCGCGATCGAAACCGGCCGCGATGATCTGATCCAGCGGCTGCTCGCGCTCGACAAGACGCTCCAGGATGGCATCGAGCAGCTCATAGGGCGGCAGCGAATCCTGGTCGGTCTGGTTCTCGCGCAGTTCCGCGCTCGGCGGCCGTGTGATGATGTCGGGCGGGATCACCTCGCCCGCCGGCCCGAGCGCGTCATCGGGCTTCCAGCCGTTGCGCAGGCTCGCCAGCCGAAACACCTGCGTCTTGTAGATGTCCTTGATCGGGTTGAAGCCGCCGTTCATGTCGCCATAGAGCGTGGCGTAGCCGACCGACATTTCCGACTTGTTGCCTGTCGTCACCACCATCAACCCGGTCTTGTTGGAGATCGCCATCAAGAGCGTGCCGCGGCTGCGGGCCTGGAGGTTTTCCTCGGTGATATCGGGCGGCAGATTCTTGAAGAGGCCTGAGAGGATGGTCTCGAAGCCGGTCACGGCCTCCGCGATCGGCAGCACCTCATAGCGGATGCCGAGATGGCCGGCGAGCTCGCCCGCATCGGCGATCGAGTGTGCTGCAGTGTAGCGATACGGCAGCATCACGCCATGCACCTGATCGGCGCCGAGCGCATCGACCGCGATCGCCGCGCAGAGGGCCGAGTCGATACCGCCGGAAATGCCGAGCAGCACGCCGGGAAAACCGTTCTTGCCGACGTAGTCGCGCAGGCCCAGCACGCAGGCGGCGTAATCGGCGTTGTCGCCCTCGGGTGGCTCGGCGATCGGGCCCGTGCAGCGCCAGTCGTCGCCATTTCTCACAAAGCGCAGCGTGACGATGCTCTCGTCGAACGACGGCAATTGCGCCGCAAGCGAGAGATCGCCGTTGAGCGCGAAGGACGCGCCGTCGAACACGAGTTCGTCCTGACCGCCGATCTGGTTGAGATAAACCAGCGGCAGGCCGCTCTCGGTGACGCGGGCGACCGCGACCGACAGGCGCACGTCGTTCTTGTCGCGGGCGTAAGGCGAGCCGTTCGGCACCAGGATGATCTCGGCGCCGGTCTCGGCCAGCGTCTCGACCACGTTCTCGTAGTCCTCGGATTCCTCCAGCCAGATGTCCTCGCAGATCGGCACGCCAATCCGCACGCCGCGCACCGTCACCGGGCCCGCAGCGGGGCCGCGCGAAAACAGCCGCTTCTCGTCGAACACGCCGTAATTCGGCAGATTGCATTTGAAACGCAAGCCAGCGATGCGCCCGCCGTCGAGCAGCGCGCAGGCATTGTAGAGCTTGCCGTCCTCGACCCAGGGCGTGCCGACCAGCATGGCCGGCCCGCCATCGGCGGTCTCGCGGGCCAGTGCCTCGATCGCAGCGCGGCAGGCCGCCTGGAAGGCCGGCTTCTGCACGAGGTCTTCCGGCGGATAGCCGGCGATGAACAATTCCGGAAACAGCACGAGATCAGCGCCGTCGGCGATGGCTCTCGCGCGCGCATTGCGCGCCTTGGCGGCGTTGCCCTCGATATCGCCCAGGGTCGGATTGAGCTGGGCGAGCGTGACCGCGAATGCTTTGAGACGTTCGGTCATGGCCGCCGCGCTCCGATCAGATAAATCCCAGTCGCTCGATGATGGCGATGATCCAGAACGCGCCTGCCATCAGCAGCGCGACGCCGACGGCCGCCGAGCCCATGTCCTTGACCCGCCCGATCTGCTTATCGTGATCCATCGTCAGCCGGTCGGCCAGCTTTTCGATCGCGGTGTTGAGCAGCTCGACTGTCAGCACGAACGCAACCGAACAGACCAGCTCGACCGCGCGCATCGCGGTCGCGCCGACCAACCAGGCCAGCGGCAGCGACACCAGGAGCGCAAAAATCTCCTCGCGGACGGCCTGCTCCGATCGGAACGCAAAGGCCAGACCGTTACGGGAATTGATCGTGGCCTTCCAGATCCGCAGCAAGATCCTAGAGTCCCGCTGCGGCCGGCATCGGCGTGGCCTTGCCCGCGCGTTCCTGCTTGAGGAGCTCGGCGATCAGGAAAGCCATGTCGATGGATTGCTCGGCATTGAGGCGGGGATCGCAGACCGTGTGATAGCGGTCGTTGAGGTCCTCGTCCGTGATCGCCCGGGCGCCGCCGATACACTCGGTGACGTCCTGCCCGGTCATCTCCAGATGCACGCCGCCGGCATGGGTGCCTTCGGCGGCATGGATCGTGAAGAAAGACTTCACCTCCGACAGGACGCGGTCGAACGGGCGCGTCTTGTAGCCCGAGGTCGAGGTGATGGTGTTGCCGTGCATGGGATCGCACGACCAGACCACCACTTTGCCCTCGCGCTTCACGGCGCGGATCATGTTCGGCAGATGCTCGCCGACCTTGTCCGAGCCGAAGCGGCCGATCAGCGTCAGCCGGCCCGGCTCGTTGTCGGGATTAAGCACGTCGATAAGCTTCAACAGCTCGTCGGATTTGAGCGACGGGCCGCATTTCAGCCCGATCGGATTCTTGATGCCGCGGAAATACTCGATATGGCCGTGATCGAGCTGGCGGGTGCGGTCGCCGATCCAGATCATGTGGCCCGAGGTCGCGTACCAGTCGCCGGTGGTGGAATCGACGCGGGTCATGGCCTGCTCGTAGCCGAGCAGCAGCGCCTCGTGGCTGGTGTAGAAATCGGTGGCGCGCAGCTCGGGATGGGCCTCGAGATCGAGACCGCAGGCGCGCATGAAGTTGAGCGCGTCGGAGATGCGGTCGGCCAATTCCTTGTAGCGGCGGGACTGCGGCGAATCCTTGAGGAAGCCGAGCATCCACTCATGCACGCTGCCGAGATTGGCGTAGCCGCCGGTCGCAAA
This sequence comes from Bradyrhizobium sp. Rc3b, assembly GCF_900114915.1. Taxonomy (GTDB): domain Bacteria; phylum Pseudomonadota; class Alphaproteobacteria; order Rhizobiales; family Xanthobacteraceae; genus Bradyrhizobium. The sequence continues at coordinate 284,147 of NZ_FOUS01000002.1, read as the reverse complement.
CGCGCGCAGCAGGTTCAGCGTCGCGGCGGACTGGCGATAGGCCATCAGCTGGCGCTGCGGATCCGGCACGCGCGCTTCCCTGGTGAAGGCGATGTCGTTGACGATGTCGCCGCGATAGCTCGGCAGCTCGACGCCATTGAGCTTCTCGGTCGGCGACGAGCGCGGCTTTGCAAACTGGCCGGCGATGCGGCCGACCTTCACCACGGGCACCGCGCCGGCGTAGGTCAGCACCACCGCCATCTGCAGCAGCACGCGGAAGAAATCGCGGATGTTGTTGGCGCCGTGCTCGGCAAAGCTCTCGGCGCAGTCGCCGCCCTGGAGCAGGAAGGCCTCGCCGGCCGCAACGCGGGCCAGCGCCTTCTTCAGGTTGCGCGCCTCGCCCGCGAACACCAGCGGCGGAAAGGTCGCAAGCTGCGCCTCCACGTCGGCCAGGGCCTTGGCGTCGGGATAGTCGGGCACCTGTAGCACCGGCTTGCTGCGCCAGGACTCGGGCGTCCACCGCTCGGACATCGCAATCTCTCCGTGAAGCAAAAAGCACAACCTGATCTAGGGGTTGCGAGGGCCGCCTTATACACAGGCTGGCCCCGCCCCGCCAGTTGTAAATCCAGTCGGCACTGCAAGCCCTTGCGGGGAAAGCCAAATTCGCATTTGCTGGGAGGGCGAGGCAAACTGGCAGGATACCTTGCGCCCATGGACGCGGCACTGGACGACGTTTTCATCGACGAGATCAACTTCCCGGCGACCGACGGGTATGCCCTGGCCGGCACCCTGTTCCTGCCGCGCGGCACCAAGCGCCATGCCGTCCTGATCAATTCGGCCACCGCCGTGCCGCGCAAGATTTATCGGGGCTTTGCCTCCTACCTCGCCCATCGCGGCTGCGCGGTCCTCACTTACGACTATCGCGGCATCGGCGATTCCCGGCTGCCGGCGATGGTCGGCTACAACCAGCCGAAATCGCTGGTCGGCTTCAAGGCCTCGATGTCGGACTGGGCCGCGCTCGACGTCACCGCCGCGGTCAGCTGGATGCGGGAGCGGTACAACACCCTGCCACTGGCCTATGTCGGCCATTCCTTCGGCGGTCAGGCGCTGGGGCTGATCGCCAACAACAGCGAAATCTCGCGCGCTACGTTCGTGGCCTCGCAGGCCGCGACCTGGCGGCTGATGACCTCGCCCGAGAAGTACCGCGTCTTCGCCTTCATGAACCTCATCGGCGTCCCGCTCACCCACACGCTCGGCTACGCCCCGGGCTGGGCCGGCGTCGGCGAGGATTTGCCCAAGGGGGTCTTCCTGCAATGGGCCAATTGGGTCTCGAGCCCCCGCTATCTCTTCGATTCCAAGCTGCCGGCGCTGGAGAATTTTGCGAAGTTCAAGGGCGAGCTGCGGGCGCTGTGCTTCTCCGACGATCCGTGGGCGACGCGGCCGGCGGTCGAACTGCTCGCGAGCGGGTTCACCGCGATCAAGCCGGAGGTGCTCAACGTCAAGCCGTCCGACGTCGGCGCCAAGACGATCGGCCATTTCGGCTTTTTCCGGCCCGAGCATCGCGACACGCTGTGGCGCGGCGTCGCCGAATGGATTCAGGGGGACTGAGACACAGCTTCGCGTTCTCGCGGCTTTTCTCGCCCGAGCTTTGACCAGTGCCTCACCCTCTCATGAAAGAGGGCGCAGGGAAGGCCGGGAGCCGGTTGGCTCCCATCGACCGCCATGCGAAGAGCAGATTGCGTGTGCTTCATGCATAGCGGATAACAGGGCAACCGGAGCATCCCGGCCTTCCCTGCGCAGTGGATTTACGGCTTATGTCGTACTCTCCCCGGGGAGCGTTGCACTATTGCCCCCGTCGCCTTGTGGATGATTGATGCGCGTGCCCGGTTGGACCGCCACATCACCGCAAGACTTGGCGCACAGACCCCGGGCGCCAGGACCACACGATTTTGCCGTACGCGGATCCCACCGGTCGTGTGCGCGACGGTCTTGCTCACGGTTGCCCGCCCTGCAAAACCCTCAGCGCCGATGTGACCCACGTCCACCGCCACCCCGCCCGCGTTCGTGACGATCGCGATACGCCCCTCTTCGTTGGGCCGGGATGCAGAGACACATACGCGATTTCCGAATTTCGGTAAAGTAGAATATTTTGGGCAGTGCGCGTTGACCCAGGGCTCGCGTGTTTTGCCCGTCGGGCAACACAAGGCCTTGTAAATATCGTGCGGCCGCGGCTCGAGCGTTTCCGTGGAAACGCTGAAAGGCGTGCGATTCCCGGCGCGCAGCCGCGTCTGCACCGACGAGGAAGCCTCTGAGGTGAAGGCCGTGTGACCGCCGGCGCCCGCCTCGAATTAGGGCGTGTACCCATAAATGTCGGCTCACCACCGTAAAGCGGAAGTCGCCACCATGATCTACTGTTCGCGCCCCAAAGCGGACACTACAACTACAAATTTACCGCCGCTTGGCCCAGATAACTCGGACTTTCGATCGTTTGCGACTGCTTCTCTCGCAGGTCTTCAATACCCGAGCGCGGAGGTTCCGAAGTTCTGCAAGTTGAGAGTTGAGCAACCACACCCGTTGATTCAAAATGATCATACGGTCGCAAATCCGACCACGACTATTCATTACGAGCTCCAAGAGCTGCAACTGCTGAAAATTACCGACATTTGTAAAAGGCGTTCACCGGGGATCTTAGCGTTGCTTCACGTAAAAGATGTGAAACGGCACATACGCGGCAGGAAAGGTATTTCACCTATCGAGTTTCTGAAGGCGTGCCTTAGGCACTAGTTGGCGCAGAAAGGGCCACGACCGTGATGCAGGAGCAAGGTGATGTCACGAGCCTGTGGCATGTTCGTTGCACATTGGCGTCAACTGAGATTTCAGTGCTCAGTTAGAGAATAGGGCGCCGCCGGGACGCATATTTCAAGCCCGGCCGCGCCTCTTTTAACTGCTGCCCTGCTCTCGCGCCGTCATAAATCCGTAATTTTCAGGCATCGAACCTTGGCGCTGTCGCCCGATTTGCTTAGGAGTAAGGCCGCGAGAGGACCTGATCATGACCGACAATACGCAATACGACGACGCTAAGCGAAATCGCCTGCTCGAAGCAGCTCAGCAGGAGATGATCAAGTTCGAACGCAAAGAGAACGAGTTCCGCAAGAGGGATCGTGCCGAGAGAGCGGCGGAACTGCAATTGCCTCTGGTAAAGCTCAATATTCATTGATTACGTTGCCGGCAGTTTCCAGCCATGGTCCATCTAGCTCGGGTCGCGCCGTCGGATTCTGGCTACTGTTCGGATTCGACAAGCTCATTAGCGGTTGAACTGCCAGCGCCCTGGCTGGCGGTAAACCGGACGTCAGGCGGACAGCCGATTAATGAGTACAGGCCCTAACGGATAATCGTCGTCAGGGACGAGTAGCGCCTGTTGGGCTTGGCCTCGCCCGGCGCGAACTGCGAGAACGCGTCGCTGACGCGGACCGCCGGCGGCGTGTCGGTCGCAAACCGAAACTCCTTCGGCCGCGGTGCGTAGAAGCTGGCGCGATAATAGGCGTCGTCGAAGCGCGCCTCGCCGACCCCGAACAATGCGTCACAGACGAGCAGGAGCGCGTAGACTCCCGCGACCGATGCGACGATCTCCCTTAGAGTTGACATGCCGATAGCCCTGCCCTTTTGCGAGCAGGATGCAGATCGGTTCCAAAGGCCTGGTTTAAGGCGCCAGGCTTCTTGTCTGCAGGGTTTGCTGCTGCTGAGCGGATTGCAGACAATTTTATCGATGGAAAAAGGAGCCCGCCGGATCGGACGATCAGGCGGGCTCAGGATTGGCCGCTCGGGAGGTTATCAGACGGCCAGGTTCGTCAGCCGTGGGCGGCCTCCTTGCGATGGCCGTTGTCGCTGAGGCGGTCGACCCAGGCGATTCCGATCGCCGAGACGATGAAGGTCATGTGGATCAGCACCTGCCACATCACGCCGGTCTCGGTGAAATTGCTGCGCGTGGTGCCGAGATTGCCGGCCTCGATGAAGGTCCTGAGCAACGAGATCGAGGAGATGCCGATGATCGCCATCGCGAGCTTGATCTTGAGCACGCTGGCATTGACATGGCTCAGCCATTCCGGCTCGTCGGGATGGCCGGTCAGGTTCAGGCGGGACACGAAGGTCTCGTAGCCGCCGACAATCACCATGATCAGGAGGTTCGAGATCATGACGACGTCGATCAGCCCGAGCACGACCAGCATGATCTGCTGCTCGCTGGCGTCGAACGAGTGCGCGACCAGATGCCAGAGCTCCTTCAGGAACAGCAGCACATAGACGGCCTGCGCGACGATCAGGCCGACATAGAGCGGCACTTGCAGCCAACGGGAGCCAAAGATGAGCTGCGCAAACAGGCCTAGGCGCGGCGGCTCGCCTTGCGCCGAAGGTGCTTTGGGTTCGGACGTCATGAATTACTCCGGATTGCGGAAAGAGTTGTCGCCTCAGAGACTCGCGATGACAGGCGCGAGCTCGAGCGAGCCCCGATAGATCATCTCGAAGGCGACGTAAATGATGATGGCGAGGCCGACATAGGCGACCCAGCGATGCTTCTGGAGCACGCGACCAAGCAGATCGGCGGCAACACCCATCATCGCCACCGACAGCAACAGCCCGAAGACGAGAATGTAGGGATGCTCGCGCGCGGCGCCCGCGACCGCGAGCACGTTGTCGAGCGACATCGAGACGTCGGCGGCGACGATCTGCACCGCAGCCTGACCGAAGGTCTTTCGCTGCACGGTCGCACCGTCCGCGCCGCCGCCATGGCTGAACGCCAGCTGCCCCCCATGCGACTGCTCGCGCAGCTCGCGCCACATCTTCCAGCAAACCCAGAGCAGCAGCACGCCGCCGGCAAGCAACAGGCCGATGACCTGCAGCAGCTGGGTCGCGACGCCGGCGAAGACGATGCGCAGTACCGTGGCGGCGGCGATACCGACGATGATGGCGCGGCGGCGCTGTTTGGCCGGAAGTCCCGCTGCGGCGAGGCCGATGACGACGGCATTGTCGCCGGCGAGAACGAGGTCGATCAGGACGACTTGAAGCAGCGCAGTGAGCGCTTCGGGCGTGATGAATTCAGTCATGATTGATCATTTTTCGATGCGGATGGATCGAGCCAATGCGGCTTCTTCCGCTCGACCCAATCCAGGACCTTCGAACGTGAGGAGCGCAACGCAGGCACGTCCTCGGCAAGCAGCGCGAGACCGAGCGGCAGCATCCAGACGCCGAGGATCGGAAGGAAGGAAAGCACGCCGCCCACAATGAGGAGCGCGCCCGATGGAATTCTGACCCAGCGGTTCGACGGCTTGAGCAGATAGGTGACGGTGTCACCCATGCGCGGCGGCAGTCGATCGACGAGCTTTTCGAGGCGCGGGTCGCCGCCGGCCATTTCGCTGGCGGGACCTGCGGCTTCACTCGTACGCTCGTGCGATGCTGCGCTCATGCTTACTCCTCTGTGGCCATCTGCCGTTCGGTGCGCCCTTGACCCGACGTGACCGGCTTCGCGCGCGGCAGCACCAGCGTCAGCAAGCGCAACAATTTTATCGCCTGCACTTCGCGGGGATGGACGTCCTCATCCGCCGCAGCCACCCGCTCCGACAGCTCAATCAAATGGGACGACAGCGGCAAGTTCGAAACCGGCCGCAGCGTGTCGATCACGACATTGGCAAAATCCGGTTCCTCGAGCCGTTCGGCGAGCTCATCGAACATCGCATAGAGCCGTTCGTCCGAGATGTGCGGCGCCAGCTTGCGATCCTTGATGAAACGGATCACCTCGTCGCGCTCGACCGGCGAAACGCGCCGGTCGGCAACCGCAACCAGCGCGCCCACGATCACCAGCGCAACCGCGGCCTGCTCGTTCAGGCTGGACGGTTCCGTGATTTCGATTTCGATCGGATTTGAATGCTTGGCGTCAGTCATCGTTGCTCCTCAATGTTGCGAAATGGCCGCACGGAGCTGCGATGGGGACGAATGGTCGGAGAGAGAGTACAGAGGCCCGACGATCGGCCGATCCATCGCATTCGCGCGGGACAGGTCATCCGACATCACGAGGTTTGCCGACGAACGTCGGCGTCCTCGCCAGAGGGGCCCGGATTCTTGTTCGTGTCAGAGATAAAGGTGGGTCCGTCGGAATCAAGGCGAGATGACTGCGACCAGCCGCCGCATCGGTTCCGCGGTCGTGCATCTTCGTTAAGCACGTCGCGCTCCGTGTCCCGGACGCGATGCAACGCGTAGCGCTGCTGCGCAGAGCCGGGACCCAGATGGCGCACCCAACCTTATGGGCCCCGGCTCAGCAGTGCGCCGCCAAGAGGCGCTGCACTGCGTCCGGGGCAAGCCCTCGGCGCCGGGAACATCGCCTCGGCGGGTGTGTTGGTGCAACTCAGCACGCATTGTCTGACAGGAAGCCGCAAGGAACTCCCATGTGCCGCTGGATCGCATACCGGGGCGAGACCACCTCGTTTGAGCCTTACGTCACCGAGCCCGAACATTCGCTGGTCGCGCAGAGCATCCGCTCGCTGCAATCCACGGCGGGCTCGAACGGCGACGGCTTTGGTCTCGGCTGGTACGGCGAGCATCCGGAGCCCGGCCTTTATCGCGAGACCCGCCCGGCCTGGTCGGACGAAAACCTGCGCTACCTCTGCCGGCATCTGCGCTCGCACTTGTTCTTTGCCCATGTGCGCGCCGCCACCGGCACGGCGGTGACGCGACAGAATTGCCATCCCTTTGCCTGCGGCCACTGGATGTTCATGCACAACGGATTCGTCGGGAGCTGGAATCGGCTGCGGCGCAAGGTCGAGGCGCTGATCCCCGATGCCTATTATCCATCGCGGCTGGGCACGACCGATTCGGAGGCTGTGTTCCTGGCGATGATGGGTGCCGGGCTCGACAGCGATCCGCTTCAAGCGACGCGGCGCGTGCTGCACGCCCTCGTCGGCCTCGTCAACGAGGGGCAGCTGCGCGAACGGCTGCGCTTCACCAGTGCGATCGCGAACGGCCGGGATCTCTATGCGTTTCGCGTTGCGGTCAACGACGCCGCAAACACGCTGTATTACCGGGAGGACGGCGGCCAGGTCATCGTCGTGTCCGAACCCTTCGACAAGGAATCGGATTGGTCCGAAGTGCCGCCAAATCACGCGCTGATCGCGCGCGCGTCCGAAAACGTGAAGATTGTTCCGTTCGACGTTGCAATTTCCGGTGAGTGCGACGCGGAACCCGCCCCCGTCAGACGGATTATCGCCCGCAGGTAATGCCTTTGCCGGGTGGCCAATGACATCTACTTCGGACGTTTTGAAACTGCTGCGCCTCGATTCCTCGGGTGATAGGCAGCACCTGGTCATTCGCTCTGCCGGCGGCGGGGCCAAGGCGGCTGAATATTCCTTCGGCATCGAGGAGGAGTACTTCCTGGCGGACCGCCGCAGCTTCGACGTCGCCATTCAAACTCCGAACGAGCTGTTCGAATCGGCGAATTGGTCGACCGGCGGCCAGGCCATGCGGGAGATGCTGCAATCCCAGCTCGAGGTCGCCACCAACGTTCACGTCGACGTCAACGACGCCCGCGAAGAGCTTCGCTTCCTGCGGCGCGAAGTCGCCAACGTCGCCGCGCAATATGGTTTCGTGATCATGGCCTGCGGCACGCACCCGACCGCGGTCTGGCGCATGTCGCAGCCAAGCCCGAAACCGCGCTATGAGGAGATGATCGAGGATCTGCGCAGCATCGGCCATCGCAACATGATGTGCGGCATGCATGTGCACGTCCAGCTGCCCGATCCCGAGAAGCGCATGGCGGTGATGCGGGCGATGCTGCCGCATCTGCCGCTGTTCATCGCGCTGTCCGCGTCCTCCCCGTTCTGGAATTCGCACAAGACCGGACTGAAGGGCTACCGTCTCGCCGCCTATTCCGAGCTGCCGCGCACCGGCCTGCCCGAACTGTTCGAGAGCAGGCAGGATTACGACGACTATGTCGGCGCGCTGCAGCGCTCCGGCGTCATTCCCGACGAGAGCCACATCTGGTGGGCGATGCGCCCCTCGATGCGGCACCCAACCCTCGAGCTTCGGGCGCCCGACACCTGCACCTTCGTCGACGATGCCGTCGCCATCGCCTCGCTCTATCGCTGCCTGACGCGCCGCCTCTATCTGCGACCGGATCTGTCCAAGGGGGTCACCGCGGTCGAACGCGCAATTGCGGTGGAGAATAAATGGCGCGCCCAGCGCTACGGCACCGATTGCATCTTCGCCTCCAGAGACGGACCGGTCACGATCTCGGAGATGCTCTCCCGAATCATCGACGACATCACCGAGGACGCCGACGCACTGGGCTGCGCCGCCGAGATCGAGCATTGCCGGGTCATTGTGGACCGCGGCAGCTCGGCCGAATTCCAGCTTCGCGCCTATCGCGAAAACGGCGACGACATCGCAGCCGTGTCACGATGGATCGCTACATCGACGATCTCAGGAACCAGCGCGCCGATCGGGCGCAGCGCTCCAGCGCCGTCATAGCGCCCGCGCAAGCTTCCCGGACGAGAACGTCATTTCTGAATTTTGCTACGCCGTGGGGGAATGCATGACTGACATCGCCTGGTGCGCCGGTTGCGGCCACAGCCTGGTCCCGATCCTGTCCGAGAACGGCCGCGCGCGGCCAAGCTGCTTCTGGTGCGAGGGCGTCGACGCCCGGACCATGGAGATGGCAAAGTGGGCTGACAGCCCGGCCGGCAAGCCGGATCGGGCCGCGCCTCACGCCTTTGATTGAGCCGCCCTCTGCGTCAAACCCGCGCCACCACGCGCGGACGGAACACGGAATCCGCGGTCGGCGAAAGCGCCGTGACCGGCTTTCGCGTCGGCCGGCGCCGCGGGATGAAGAAATTGTTCACGACGATCGGCTCGTGATCGCCGAGCGCGATCCGCTCCTTCGCGAGCAGGCTCATGACCGAGCGCATCTTGATGACTTCCTGCGCCACGAAGCTGCAATCCTCGTCGCGGTTGATCTGCTCATGCATGATCGCTTCGGCCTCGCGCATGCTGACGCGGAGTGCTCTGATGGTTCTGCGAATTTCGCTGATACGGTTGTCCATGGCTGCCTCCATCTCGGTTGCAGCATAAGAACAAAACGTGAACAATCTGTCAATCGCCGCCCTGCCTTGTCGCGACGTTTCCGCTAAATCCCGAAGGCGCCCATCGGACCGATCCGGCACCGCCGCCGCTGCACGCGCACTCCCGCCCTGCCGACAAATTAGACAGGTCCCCTCACTGCGCCGGACGCGCGCATCCCCGGCACGCGTCCGACCAGCAGAACAAGCCGTTGATCTAACCTCCCGTGCAACCACCGGATTTTTCCTGAACGGGCACGCCGGCATCGCGGCGTCAGGCCCGCTTGCTGCTTCGCAAACCAACTGGCCCAAAATTCGCAATGACGCTGCAAGCGAAGCAACGGCGCAGAGCGGAGAACGTCATGAACGTGCATGCTGCGGGCGATCTCAAGACGACCGGCCTCACCCATCCGAATGGCGCGCCGCTCCGCCTCAACACGCAGGACTTCATCGCGATCGATCGCGATCGGAAAGCGAAGTTCGAGGCGACGTATCGCCCGCAAGCGCTCTACAATCGCGCCAATGAAGGCTTTCACGCCAACAACGAAACCTTCCTGCTCCACGAAGTCGCGACCAATCTGCCGATCTACCGTCCCGACACCGGTCCCACCGACTTCCATCTGCATCTGCCGCCCGGCGGCTTTCAGCTCGTGCTGGTCACCTCGGGCGCTTTCACGTTCGACTATGACGGGCGCTTCTACAATGTCGGCCCCGGCGCGGTGATGCTGCAAAGCGCGATCGTGCATCGCCAGCTGTTCTACACCTGGTCGGGTTTGCCAACTGAAGAGAATTTGAAGACGCCGCAGACGGTGGTGCCGGATCCGGTCTCGATGGGCTATTCGGGCAAATTCCTCGAAGCCTTCATCACCGATCCCACCACCTTTCCGAATCCCACCATCGTCGGTCCCGATCAGATCAACGAAGCCGAAACGCCGCGCGTGGCCTGGAGCCATCCGTTGCACGATCGCCCGGCCAATGCCGGCTTCTGGCTTCAGGATCCCCTGGCGCTGGATGCACTGTTCAAGCCGCTTGGCGACGGCTCGATCAAATCGGCGCTGTCCGTTTACGTGCGCGATATCGGCATCGAGGCACCGAGCGGCCAGCTCGTCACCGGCCACATCATCGCAACCGATCCGCGCGGCCGGTCGCTTCTGCCGAAGAGCACATCGGCATCCGCGGACGCCGCCTCGTTCGCCAAGGGCGAGGTCGTGATCTATCGCGTCATTCGCGGCACGGCCGAATTCAGGAACAAGGCAGGCGAGACCTTCGAGCTCGCGGCCGGCGACGTCGTGACCGCAGGCAAGAGCTCGATCAGCCTCATTGCGGTCGGTGAGAACACGCAGGTGCTCCGGCTCGGCCTTCTCAGGGGTATCGACGACCTTCGCGGCTGGACGCCGACGCAGCGCGACGAGATCGACGGTCTCGCCGGCCAGATCATCACGCAGAAGGACATTCGTCCGCTCCGCACCGAAGGCAAGCCTGTCGGATATCTCTACGCTTAGGAGACGCCCTACTCCGCGGCCTGGCGCACGTGGCGCGCGGTCGGGGTGCGCATGGTGACGAGCTCTTCGGCTGCGGTCGGATGCAGCGCGATGGTCGCGTCGAAATCGGCCTTGGTCGCCTTCATCTTCACCGCGATCGCGACGGCTTGCGTGATCTCGGCTGCGGCATCGCCGACGATGTGGCAGCCGAGCACGCGATCGGTCGAGCCGTCGACGACGAGCTTCATCAGCACGCGGGTGTCGCGGCCGGACATCGTCGCCTTGATCGGGCGGAACGAGGTCTTGTAGATGTCGACGTGACTGAACTGCGCGCGCGCTTCAGTCTCGGTGAGACCAACGGTGCCGACCTCTGGCTGCGAGAACACGGCGGTCGGGATGTTGGCGTGGTCGACCTTCACCTCGCGCTTGCCGAACACGGTGTCGGCGAAGGCGTGGCCTTCGCGGATCGCCACCGGCGTCAGGTTGAAGCGATGGGTGACGTCGCCGATCGCGTAGATGCTGTCGACCGAGCTCCTGGAGAAATGATCGACCGCGATGCCGCCATTCGCAGGATTAATGGCAACGCCGGCGTTCTCGAGCCCGAGATTGGCCACCGCCGGATGGCGGCCGATCGCGAACATCACCTGCTCCGAGGCGATGCTCGATCCGTTCGACAGATGCGTGGTGAATTCATCGCCGTGGCGGTCGACCTTGCTCACCGTGCAGCCGGTGAGAATGGTGATGCCCTGCTTCTCCATCTCGGCACGAACGTGGACGCGAACGTCCTCGTCAAAACCGCGGAGGATGTTGTCGCCGCGATAGATCACAGTGACGTCGGAGCCGAAGCCGGCGAAGATGCCGGCGAATTCCAGCGCAATGTAGCCGCCGCCCTGGATCACGATCCGCTTCGGCAGCCTCGCAAGGTGGAACGCCTCGTTGGAGGAGATCACGTGCTCGATGCCGGGAATCGATGCGCCGTGGTTGGGCGCGCCGCCGGTGGCGATCAGGATGTATCTTGCGGTGATCTTGCGGTCGTTTTCGAGCAGACGGATGGTGTGCTTGTCCTCGATCACCGCGCGGCTCTTGACGATCTGCGCGCCTGACTTCTCGACATTGGCGGTATAGGCCGCCTCCAGCCGCGCGATCTCCTTGTCCTTGTTGGCGATCAGCGTCGGCCAGTCGAAGCTGGCAGGCGGAACGGTCCAGCCGAAACCTGCGGCGTCCTCGAGCTCGTGGCGAAAATGCGAGCCGATCACGAACAGCTTCTTCGGCACGCAGCCGCGGATCACGCAGGTCCCGCCCATGCGGTACTCTTCCGCGATCGTCACGCGGGCGCCGTAGCCCGCCGCGATGCGGGCGGCACGCACGCCGCCCGAGCCGCCACCGATGACGAAGAGGTCGACGTCGAATTCAGCCATTGTCCACTCCGACCCCTGTCAGGAATTCCTGATCAGATAGTGTCTGTCAGATCTCCTTGCCACGCTTGCGCATCTCGGCGCGGAAGGCTCCCATCACGGTCTCGGCGAAGTTCTGGGCCCAGGAATTCATGAAGGCCATGGACAGGCCGATGGCGCGCGGCTCGGCGTCGATCAGCTTCTTGCCCAGCGGCGACTTGTAGAAGGTGACGAGATCCTTCAGCTCCTGCTCGGTGAACTCGCTGGCGTAGATCTGCGCCATGCCTTCGCCGATCTCGTTCTGGCGGCCTTGCAGCTGCTGGGCGACGATCGGGGCGACCTCGTTGAGGTCCTTCTGGTAGTTGAGGTTCTGCTGGGTCAGCGCGATCTTGGTCTTCTCGACCAGACCGGGCACTGCGCCCGCGTACATCGCGGTGGCGTTCTTGATCTGCAGGATCTCCCTCGCCGCCGCGATCGCCGCAGGCGAGGCCTTGGGCTGGGCGGGTGCGGCGCCAGCCTTGGGCGCAGCCTGCTGCGCGGCGGCCGGGACGACCGAGAGGGCCAGTCCCACAGCGAGGGTCGCAGCCGGCAAAAATCTCAAAACGCTCTTCATTCCTAGTCTCCTTTCGGCTTACGCCGTTCAATCACGCGAATTCCCTCGCCGCCCGCCAGAACAGCCGAGCTGGCCAAGCCGATGAACAACCCATGCTCGACCACGCCGGGAATCGCGCTCAACGCGCTGGCGAGGCCGGCAGGATCCCCGATCTGTCCGAGCTGGGCATCGACGATCCAGTGGCCGCCGTCGGTGACGAAAACGTGGCCTTCCTTGGCTTTGCGGACTGCCATTTGCCCGGAAACGCCGCATTCGGCAAATGCCTTCTCGATCGCCCGGCGCGTCGCGCCGAGCCCGAACGGGATGACCTCGACCGGCAGCGGAAAGCGGCCGAGCGTCGGCACCCATTTGGTGTCATCTGCAATCACGATCATGCGATCCGAGGCCGCCGCCACGATCTTCTCGCGCAGCAGCGCGCCGCCGCCGCCCTTGATCAGGTTGAGCGCCGGATCGATTTCGTCGGCGCCGTCGATGGTGATGTCGAGATGGTCGATCTCGTCGAGCGTGGTCAGCGGCACGCCGCACCGCACAGCATCGAGGCGAGTCGCCTCCGAGGTCGGCACGCCGATCACCTTGAGCCCGGCGGCGACGCGCTCGCCGAGCAGCTCGACGAAATGCTTGGCGGTCGAGCCGGTGCCGAGCCCGAGCTGCATGCCGTCCCGCACCTCCTCGAGCGCGCGCGCCGCGGCCTGTCGCTTCAACTGGTCCATATTCACGTTTGCGCCCGCCTCTGAAGTCTCGAACATGCCGCCGATCGTGGCCGCTTTCGGCGGCCTATGTAGCCTCGTTTTCCGCCGGAGAACAGGGTCTGGGAACCAGGCTATAAGCTGAACTTATGGCGCCGCCCCTTGCACTGACCTGACCGGGCCGGTAGCGCTTGGACCATGACCTCCCCTCACACCATCGTCTTCGATCTCGACGGCACGCTTGTGGATACGGCGCCCGACCTGATCACCGCGCTGAACCACGTGCTCGACCGCGAAGGGCTGCCGCCCGTGCCGATGGCCTCGGCCCGCAACATGATCGGCGCCGGCGCCCGCAAGCTGATCGAGCGGGGGCTGGAGGCCGAAGGCCGCACCGTCACCCCCGCCGACATGGACCGGATGACCGCGGATTTCATCGCCTATTACGCCGATCACATCGCCGTCGAATCCCGCCCCTTCGAGGGGCTCGAGGCCGCGCTGGACCATTTTTCCGCGCAAGGCCATCGCCTCGCCGTCTGCACCAACAAGCTGGAATGGCTGTCGAAGCGGCTGCTGGACGAGCTCGACCTCAGCCGCCGCTTCGCGGCGATCTGCGGCGCGGACACCTTTGGCGTCCAGAAGCCCGACCCGACCATCTTTCGTGAAACGGTGGCGCGGGCCGGAGGAGCGGTCAAAGCCAGCATCATGGTCGGCGATGCCGGAACCGATGTCGGGGTGGCCCGCCGGGCCGGAGTGCCGGTGATCGGCGTCAGTTTTGGCTATACCGACGTGCCGATCGCCGAGCTGAAGCCGGACCGGCTGATCCATCACATGCGTGACCTGCCGGCCGCCGCCAGCAGCCTGATGATGACATGACCTCATCAAGATACTGATATCGCTACGGTATTCCGCGAGACCCCGCACTAACCATCCACTAACTATGCGCAGCCCGCCGGTTGCCTGCCCCGGACGACGCTCCTAAGGTCCGGCCCGGGGCTTATGTGGCGGTTTGTCGCAGACGAAGTGGATGGCTCAAGCGTCATGTCATCGCGGTTGCGCTAGCCGGAGCCAGCCTATTGGGAGCGGCAAGATTTGGTGGTGGCTGCTCCGGCAGGCGTTGATCTACGTATACCACCCGATTGTCCTCGTCGCGTCCGATGCTTAGATTGGGTGCCGAGCACCGCTGAAGCCAAGGTGCACCCGTCGCCGTTAGTGACAAGGCCTCTCGCATGAACGGATCCGCCGCGCTGTCCACCCCGATGACCGATCCGTTCGGGCGGACCATCAGCTATTTGCGCGTTTCCGTCACCGATCGCTGCGACCTGCGCTGCTTCTACTGCATGTCGGAAGACATGACGTTCCTGCCCAAGGCGAACCTGTTGACGCTGGAGGAACTCGACCGGCTCTGCTCGGCCTTCATCGCCAAGGGCGTCAAGAAGCTGCGGCTCACCGGTGGCGAGCCGCTGGTCCGGCGCAACGTGATGACGCTGGTCCGCTCGCTGTCGCGGCATCTGTCGAGCGGCGCCCTGAACGAGCTGACGCTGACCACCAACGGCACCCAGCTGGCGAAACACGCAAGCGAGCTCGCCGATTGTGGCGTGCGCCGCATCAACGTCTCGCTCGATACGCTCGATCCCAAGAAGTTTCGTGAGATCACCCGCTGGGGCGAGATCGACAAGGTGCTGGAAGGCATCGAGGCCGCGCGCGGCGCGGGACTTGCCGTGAAGATCAACGCGGTGGCGCTGAAGAAACTCAACGAGGACGAGCTTCCCGACCTGATGCGCTGGGCCCACGGCAAGGGCATGGGCCTGACGCTGATCGAGGTCATGCCGATGGGCGAGATCGGCTCGGGCCGCATCGACCAGTATCTGCCGCTGTCGCTGGTGCGCGCGCGCCTCGCCCAGCAATTCACGCTGACGGATTTAGCGGAGAGCACCGGAGGTCCGGCCCGCTATGTCAGCGTCACCGAGACCGGCGGCAAGCTCGGCTTCATCACGCCGATGACGCATAATTTCTGCGAATCCTGCAACCGGGTTCGTATTACCTGCACGGGAACGCTGCACACCTGTCTCGGCCACGAGGATGCCTCCGATCTGCGGAAACCTCTGCGTGCATCCGATGACGACATGCTGCTTGCGGATGCGATCGACCGCGCCATCGGACTGAAGCCCAAGGGCCACGATTTCATCATCGACCGCCGCCACGATCGCCCCAGCGTCTCCAGGCACATGAGCGTCACCGGCGGCTAACTCCGTACAACTCCGGCCTTATTCCCCTTAACTATCAACAAACTTCCGATTGACTGGCGGCACGGCCGCTGGTTTGGTGCGGCTGCCTCATGCCTGCGCGGCGAGACAAGCCACGCGCCCGCTTCGGCGCAGTCAAGACGGCCGGGGCACACCATCGGGGAGGACCTATCGTTGCAAGCGCTCCTGAAGCTGAGCCAAAGGATTGACGCGTTCACACGCTGGACGGGCAAACGCCTGGCGTGGCTGATCGTGGCCGCCGTCATCATCTCGGCGGTCAATGCAATCGTCCGCAAGACGTTCGACACGTCCTCCAATTCGTGGCTCGAGCTGCAATGGGTGCTGTTCAGTATCGTGTTCCTGCTGTGCTCGCCCTGGACGCTGCTCGACAACGAGCATATCCGCATCGACATCGTGAACAACACGCTGCCGAAGACGGTCCGCAACCTCATCGACGTGGTCGGTCACCTGTTCTTCCTCATCCCGCTGTGCATCGTCATGATCATCACCGGCGTGCCGTTCTTCCAGCGCTCATTCCATATCAACGAGCAATCCGGCAACGCCGGCGGTCTGCCGCAATGGCCCGCCAAATCCCTGATCATGATCGGATTCGCATTCCTGCTCGTTCAAGCCATCTCCGAGCTGATCAAGCGAATTGCCGTCATGCGCGGAATGATTCCGGACCCGCATGAATCCCAGGTGTCGGCGCTGGAGGCGGAAGTCGAGCATCTCGTCGAAGCGATCGAGAAGAAGTAGCCGTTGGCGACGGTTTAGGGGAAATCATGACCGCGTTTATCATCGCCAATATGGCGCCCATCATGTTCGCGTCGCTGGTCGTCATGCTGTTGCTTGGCTACCCCGCGGCCTTCTCGCTCGGTGCCGTCGGCCTGTTCTACGCCATCGTCGGCATCGAGCTCGGCGAGTTCCGCCCGGACTTCCTGCAGGCTCTTCCGGAGCGCGTCTACGGCGTGATGAATAACGACACGCTGCTCGCCATTCCCTTCTTCACCTTCATGGGGCTTGTGCTGGAACGGTCTGGCATGGCCGAGGACCTGCTCGACACCATCGGCCAATTGTTCGGGACCATCCGCGGCGGCCTTGCCTATGCCGTGATCTTCGTCGGCGCGCTGCTCGCCGCAACGACGGGCGTGGTCGCCGCCTCCGTGATCTCGATGGGTCTGATCTCGCTGCCGATCATGCTGCGTTATGGCTATGACCGCCGCGTGGCCGCCGGCGTCATCGCCGCGTCCGGCACGCTCGCGCAGATCATTCCGCCCTCGCTCGTTCTGATCGTGATGGCCGACCAGCTCGGCAAGTCCGTCGGCGACATGTACGAAGGTGCCTTCATCCCCGGTCTCGTGCTCGCCGGCCTCTACGCCGGTTACGCCTTCCTCGTCAGCATGTTCTTCCCGAAGGCCACCCCGGGCCTGCCGAAGGAAGCCATCGGCTTCCGCGAGGAGAGTGGCAGCCGCGGCCTGGTCTCGCTCGGTATGCTGTTCCTCGCGAGCTGCGTGTTCGGTTGGTTCATGATGCGCAATTCGAACGTGCATGGTGCCGATTACGTCGTGCTCAGCATGTTCTGCGGCATCATCTTCGCCTTCGCCGTGGCCGTGGTAAACTGGGTCATCGACAAGCTCACCGGCTTCCGTTTCCTCTCGAAGATGGCGCAGCAGACCACCTTCGTCATGGTGCCGCCGCTGTTCCTGATCTTCCTGGTGCTCGGCACGATCTTCATCGGCATCGCGACGCCGACCGAAGGCGGCGCGATGGGTGCCGCCGGCGCCCTCATCCTCGGTGCCGCGAAGCGGCGGCTGAGCTGGGACCTGATCCGGCAGGCCACGGAATCGACCGCCAAGCTGTCGGCGTTCGTCGTGTTCATCCTGGTCGGCGCCCGCGTGTTCTCGCTGACCTTCTACGGCATCAACGGCCACGTCTGGGTCGAGCACCTGCTCACCTCGCTGCCCGGCGGCCAGGTCGGCTTCCTGATCTTCGTCAACGTCTTCGTGTTCGTGCTGGCCTTCTTCCTCGACTTCTTCGAGCTGGCCTTCATCGTGATTCCGCTGCTCGGACCTGCCGCCGAGCACCTCGGCATCGACCTGATCTGGTTCGGCGTCATTCTCGGCGTCAACATGCAGACCTCGTTCATGCATCCGCCGTTCGGCTTTGCGCTGTTCTATCTCCGCTCGGTCGCGCCGAAGGAGCGATACACCGATCGCGTCACCGGCAAGCGGATGGAACCGGTCACCACGGGCCAGATCTATTGGGGCGCGGTGCCATTCGTCGTCATCCAGATGATCATGGTCGGCCTGGTGATCGCGTTCCCGTCGATGGTCATGCACTACAAGGGCGTGCAGACCAACATCGATCCCAGCACGATCAAGATCGAAGTGCCGCAGATCGAGCTGCCGCCGCTGGATCTCGGACCGCCGTCGAAGTAGCGGCGGACGCCCCTCGCCGTCGTGCTCCGCTCAAGCGGCGCATGACGCGCGACGGCGCGCGTGACAAGCACCGGAAACGGAGGCATACCGGGCCATCCTCAGTCTATGGACGGCCGCTCATGCCCCGATTGCACCCTGCTCCCTCGGTCCTTGGCCCGTTGATCGCCTCGCTCTGGCTGGCCTGTGCCGCAACGATGGTGCGGGCCGAGCCGATTGCCGATGTTCATGTGCTGGCGCAAAAGGAGCAGCAGCCGCTGCTCGACACGCTGCGCGATCTCGTCAACATCGAATCCGGCAGCAAGGACATCGAAGGCCTGAACCAGATCGCCGAGCGCGTTGCCGGTCAGCTCAAGCAGCTCGGCGGCACGGTGGAGATCCTGCAACCCACCGACATCTATCGCCTCGACGACACGCCCGAGAAGGTCGGGCCGGCCGTGCACGCCGTCTTCAAGGGCACAGGCACCAAGAAGATCATGCTGATCGCCCATATGGACACGGTGTACCTGAAGGGCATGCTGAAGGATCAGCCGTTCCGCATCGACGGCGACAAGGCTTACGGCCTCGGCATCGCCGACGACAAGCAGGGCGTCGCGCTCATCCTCCATACCGTGGCGCTACTGCAAAAGCTGAGCTTCAGGGATTACGGCACGCTCACAGTGCTCACGAACGGCGACGAGGAGATCTCCTCGTCGGGCTGGCGCAGCACCATCACCAAATTCGCCTCGGATCAGGACGCGGTATTCTCGTTCGAAGGCGGCGGAATGGACGGCACGCTGCGCCTCGCCACCAGCGGCATCGGCTCGGCCTATCTCAGCGTGCAAGGCAAGTCGTCACATGCCGGCGCAAGGCCCGAGGGCGGCGTGAATGCGCTGTACGAGCTCTCGCACCAGGTTCTGCAGATGAAGGACCTGTCGAAGCCGGAGCAGGGCCTGAAGCTGAACTGGACGGTCTCCAAATCCGGCACCAACCGCAACGTGATCCCTGCCGACGC
The DNA here is from genome assembly GCF_900114915.1 of Bradyrhizobium sp. Rc3b. GTDB lineage: Bacteria > Pseudomonadota > Alphaproteobacteria > Rhizobiales > Xanthobacteraceae > Bradyrhizobium. The sequence goes on along the minus strand of NZ_FOUS01000002.1, from coordinate 265,224 downwards.
CACCGCCCAGGCCGATGCGCGTGCGCTCAAGGTGTCCGACTTCGACGAGTTGGAGAAGGCGCTGCAGGACAAGATCAAGAATCGCCTGCTGCCGGACTCCAAGGTCGCCCTCAAGTTCGAGGTGCGTCGCCCGCCGTTAGAGGCGAATGAGGCCTCGCGCCGCGTGGCCGCCTACGGCAAGACGATCTATGGGGAGATCGGCCTATCCCTCAAGGTCGACGAGAAGGCGACCGGCGGCGGCACCGACGCGGCATTTGCCGCGCTGAAGACCAGCGGAGCCGTGGTGGAGGGCATGGGCCTGTCGGGCTTCGGTGCGCACTCCAACGACGCCGAATATGTGCAGGTGGGCAGCATCGTGCCGCGGCTGTATCTCGCCACACGCATGATCATGGACCTGTCCACGGGCAAGCTGAAATAGGGGCGCGCTTTCTTCCTTCTCCCCTCATGTCCGCCGAGCCTTGGCGAAGGCGGATGTGGGAGAAGGCGGCATAGGCGGCCTACGGCCGCCGTCTTAAGCATACGCCGACGCGCAGCGTCGGCTACGGTGCCGGATGAGGGGTTCTCTCCACGCGCGCGATTGAGAGTGGGACTCGTGGAGAGAACCCCTCACCCGTCTCGCCGCTTATCGCGGCGAGCCATCCTCTCCCACATCCGCCTTCGCCAAGGCTTCGGCGGACATGAGGGGAGAGGGGAAAGAAGCAGCCTCCTCCGCCAGCCGAAACCGCAGCGTGAACTCGGCCCCGCCCCCCGGAAGGTTCTCCACCGCGACCGTGGCGGCGTGGTCGTCCGCCACCGCGCGCACGATGGAAAGCCCCAGTCCCGCGCCGTCGCTGCGGCGGCGGTCGGCGCGCCAGAAGCGCTGGAAGATAAGCTCGCGCTCGGCCTCCGCGATCCCCGGGCCGCTATCGCGCACGCGCACCGAACCGTCCTCGCGCACCTCGACATCGACGGTGGTGTCCTTTGCCGTGAACTTGATGGCGTTTTCCGCGAGGTTGAAGACAGCGCGCTGCAGCATCTCCGAATTGCCGTGGATCCTGACAAGCGCGTCGGTACCCCGGAGCGCGATGTCCTTGTGCTGCGCGATCGCGAACGGGGCGATCGAGGCGACCACTTCGGCGCAGACAGCGCGCAAATCCGCAGTCTCGCCGGGATCGAGCACCAGGGTGTCGAGCTCGGCGATCTCGAGCAATTGCGCGACGAGGCGGCTCATGGTTTCGATGTCGGCATGCAGCGCCTGCCGTGCCGCACGATCGTCGAGCGTCTCGATCCGCGTGCGCAGGATCGCGAGCGGCGTGCGCAATTGATGCGCGGCATCCGCCGTGAACTGCCGCTGCACCCGAAAGCCGCCTTCGAGGCGGTCGAGCGCCTGGTTGACGGCGGTGACGAGCGGCAAGATCTCGCGCGGGATCTGCTCCGTCGGCAGGCGGATGTCGGTGCGCGCCGGCCCGATATTGCTGGCTTCCTCGGAGGCCTTCCACAGCGGCGCGATCGCGCGGCGGAAGATGATGATGTCGGTGGCGAGCAGGACCAGCAGAATCGGGATGGTGATCCATCCCACGCGCCGGAAGAAATTCGACACGATGTCGTCGATGATGACGTCTCGGTGTGCGAGGTCCTCGGCGACCTGGATGCGCACCGTCTTGCCGTCGAGGTCGCGGGTGACGGCGGCGCCGGAAATGCTCTCCGACGAGCGCGGTGCCGCGGTGGCGGCAGAGCGCCGATGCGAGGAGAACAGCAGCCGGCCCTCGGCATCGCGAATATCGTACTGATAGCGGCCATACGCTTCAGAATAGAGGCCCTTGAGACTGTCCGGCAGATTGAACGTCAGCAGGCCGCCCGGCTGAACAACGATGCGCTCCGCCAGCACCTCGGCCTGGGCGCGCATGGCATCGCGATGCAGCTGGTCGATCTCGGAATTGAGCAGCCAGAACAGCACCAGCGGCAGGAAGATCGCGACCACCGCGACCGCCAGGATGTGCAGGAACACGATGCGCCAGATCAGCGATTTGAACGTCGGAGACCTGCCATAGGACCCGGCATAGGATCCGACGTTGGATCCGGGCTGGGCCACGCTATTTCTCCACGTCCATGAGATAGCCGACGCCGCGGATGGTATGGATCACGACCTTGGCGCCGTGTTCGGCGAGCTGCTTGCGCAGCCGCGAGACATAGACCTCGACCGCGTTGGAGGCGACCTCGCCGTCCAGCCCGAAGATGTGGTCCTCGACGTTCTTCTTCGGCACCACCCGCCCCTGCCGGCGCAGCAAAATCTCCAGCACCGAGGTCTCGCGCGCGGAGATAATCCGCGGCTGGTCGTCGACGAAGATCTGGCGGCTCTCGGTGTCGTAGACGAGGTTGGCGAGACTGAGCGAGCGGCCGAGCAGCTGGCCCGGCCGGCGCAGGATCGCCTCCAGCCGTGCCACCAGTTCCTCCATCGCGAACGGCTTGGCGAGATAGTCGTCCGCGCCGCTGCGCAGGCCGCTGACGCGGTCCTGCAGGCCGCCGCGGGCGGTCAGCACCAGCACGGGGAGCGGTTCCATCTTGACGCGCAACTCGCGCAGCACCGACAGGCCGTCGCCGTCGGGCAGCCCGAGATCGAGGATCATCGCGGCATAGCTGACGCTGCTCACCGCCTCGCGCGCCTCGGCCGCGCTGCCGACGATGTCGCTCTGGTAGCCGGCCGCCGCCAGCCCGCCAGCGACGAGGCGCGACAGCTCGGCATTGTCCTCGACGATCAGAAGGCGCATCGCATATCCGCCGGATACTCAGGTCACCGCACGCCTGGCGCGGCATCTTCGCTGTCTTCCATCATTCCGGACGCCTCGGCCAGCGAAAAAGCGTCCGGCCGAACCAGTCGTCTGTCAGGTTTGTGTAAGCCGACCAAGTGTGCCCCCAAAGGTGACCCAAAGGCAGGGGCCTGCGGACGTTCGTAGCAGCTATCCTAGCCTCGTCCCTCGAAATAGGCGCAAAGCAGGGTCGTGTCCTTTGGAGCTAAGGATTTCCGGAACAGCCGGCACTTGAAGTGACGATCCCTCCCCTCTCCGCTCTCGATCAGGAACATGCACCTGCCGCAGACGTCGGCATTGTGACGGCGCTTGGCAACATCGAGCCCATCGAGGACGCGGCGAAGCGTATCGCGCAGCTGAGATCGATCGGGGAGCTCAAGTGTCACGAGCTGATCTCGAAGGACGTTAATTGGATCGCGCTCGAGGAACTTCTCGCCTTCGCCCGTGATGCAGAGTGCAATCGAGCGCTTGTCTTCTGCAGATGGCTTGCGAACCATCAACCCCTTGCTCTCGAGCACGGCGGCGATCTGCGATGCGACGCTGCGGGTCGTGCCCAGAAAGCTGGCAAGTGCCGTGGGCGTCCGCGAGAACCTGTTAGCGCGGGCGAGAAAGCGCAAGGCCATCCATTCCCGATCGCTCAGCCCCGCAAGGCTCCCTTCAAAAAGCCAGCTGTCGGCCGACTGGACCAGGAGTTGTAGAATTTCAATTGCCAGTTTCATTTGAGAAGTCCCACGGGAAACGGCCGCCCTTGCATCTCGATCAACGATCGAGAGCCGCCGTGTTCGGTGAATGCTGCATTCCCGTCGGGACTGGTTGAGTCCGGTATACCGTACCGTGAAGCGCGGCCGGCGTGATGACACGCCGCGACTTCAGCCCGATTGCCGGATTCCGATAACTCGACCGTTCCGTAAAAGGAACACCGAAAAACTACGCAGCGCGTGGGCGTTGAATGACACGAAATCTCTCGCGTCAGAACGCGATGGTCGCTCCCGGCGCACCGCTGGTGAGCAGGCATCAGAGAAGGGCGCGCTCGTCAGGTTCGTGTAAGCAATGGCGCTTCAGCGTGAAGGATGGAGAGAGCGCAGCGAAGAACCGCCTTATGGATTGAACGCTCCGAACAGTTACCTCCGGCAAATCTCAACGGAAAGCAACGCATGCACGTTGTCAGACTCGCATTCGTCTTCCACCTGGTGGCGCTAGCCTGACTTGGTATGGCTCTGCTGAAATGCCGCCCTGAGTTCGGTTAATTGATCGCTCGTTGCTCCCACCAACGCTTCGGCCCCATCTGCAGGCAAGTCCGCATAAGCGATCGGCTGGTCGAACTGGCTCGCCGTGAAGTCGTACCTCTTGCCTTCGATCCGATTGTAAAAATGATCGCCGGCCGGCAGTGGCGTCTTCAGCAGGTCGCCGCCGAAGAGTTCATGAACGAGCAGCGACGTGACCTTGCATTGTCCTGCGGCCGGATTGTCCGCCGTCCATTGGCTCGCGGTCGACCGCGACCACGCCTTGAGCAGCGCGCTTTGAACGGCCTCGGGATCAAAACTCATCGTCACGTCCAACGGCTGCCGGCTATATTCGGTTTATTCGATTTTTACATTTTGCCACTGCTTTAAGCCGCTGGCCACTGTGCATGGGGTTGTTTTTCAATTTTGAGTCGGGCTCCGGCCAGGACGCACAAGAAAACGCCCCGGAGCTTTCGCTCCGGGGCGCTGCATCCAACCGGTGATGAGCTCAGCTCTGCGAGCGCCGCGCCATGAAGATGTCGTAGCCGACCTCTGCGACCTGGAACCAGGCGTAGCCGTCGCTCGTGAACTTGGCGAGGGAGTCGTGCACCTTCTTGAAATTGGCGTTGGTCGCGCCGACTTCGGCATGCAGCTCCTTGGCGGCCTTGTAGCAGGCATCCATGATCGACGGCGAGAAGGCGTGCAGCTTGGTGCCGCCCGCCAGCAGCTTCTTCAGCGCCAGCGGATTGGCGGTATCGTAGCGAGCCATCATGTAGTTGTTGGCGTAGTGGCCGGCCTGCTCCAGCACGCTCTGGTAATATTTCGGCAGCGCGTTCCATTTGTCGAGGTTGACGAAGGCCAGCAGCATCGGCCCGCCTTCCCACCAACCGGGATAGTAGTAGTGCGGCGCGATCTTGTAGAAGCCGAGCTTCTCGTCGTCATAGGGGCCGACCCATTCGGCCGCATCGATGGTGCCCTTCTCCAGCGCGGGATAGATGTCGCCGCCGGCGAGCTGCTGCGGCACCACGCCGAGCTTCTGGAGCACGCGACCGGTGAAGCCGCCGATGCGGAATTTCATGCCCTTGAGATCGTCGGGCGTGTTGACCTCCTTCCTGAACCAGCCGCCCATCTGGCAGCCGGTGTTGCCCGCGAGCAGCGAGGTGACGTTGTAGCTCTTGTAGAACTCGTTGAGGACATCGCGCCCGCCGCCCTGCATGTACCAGGCCTGGTTGATGCGCATGTTGGGGCCGAACGGCACGGCCGAACCGAAGGTGAAGGTCGGATCCTTGCCGAAATAATAGTAGGACGCGGTATGACCGATTTCGCAGGTGCCGTTCTGGACGGCGTCGAGCACCTGGAGGCCCGGCACGATCTCGCCGGCCGCGAAGATCTGGATCTGGAATTTGTTGTCGGTCGCCTCGGCGACCATCTTGCACATCATCTCGGCGCCGCCAAACAGCGTGTCGAGCGACTTCGGCCAGCTCGTCGGCATGCGCCATTTGATTTCCGGCATCGACTGCGCGATCGCGGGAGCCGCGAGCGTGGCGGCGCCGGCCGCGCCAAGTCCTGTGACCTTGATGAAGTCTCTTCTCTTCATGATTTCCTGCCCTGATGTACCAGTGATTGTGGGCCTTCTTGCCGAGGCTTGGCACCACCATGACGCAAGCCGCCGCCTAATTCCATCCCGATCGCACTGCGGCAAAGAAAAAGCCCGGCCTCCACTGGAGGCCGGGCTTTCCGGTCTTGCGACTTTAGGCCTAGGCGATCAGCCGCGCGTGCGCGAGCGGATCATGAAGCTGTCGTAGGTATATTCGGCCACCTGCCACCACAGATATTCGTCGGAGCGGTAGGCCTGCATGGCGTCGATCGACTTCTTGAAGTCGGGGTTCTTGGCCGAGATCTCCGCCCAGAGCTCGTTGGTCGCCTTGAGGCAGGCTTCCAGCACCTCGTTGGTGAAGGGACGAAGCTGGGTGCCGCCGGCAACCAGGCGCTTCAGCGCCGCCGGGTTCTGCATGTCGTAGCGTGCGGCCATCCAGGCGTTGGCGTTGGCCGTCGCGTTGGTGAGGATCGCCTGGTAGTTCTTCGGCAGCGCATTCCACTTCTCCAGGTTGGTGAAGGCATGGACGGTCGGACCACCTTCCCAGAAGCCCGGGTAGTAGTAGTACTTGGCGACCTTGGCGAAGCCGAGCTTCTCGTCATCGTAAGGCCCGACCCACTCGGCGGCGTCGATGGTGCCCTTCTCCAGCGCCGGATAGATGTCGCCGCCGGCGAGCTGCTGCGGCACCACGCCGACCTTCTGGAGCACCTGGCCGGCAATGCCGCCGATGCGCATCTTCAGGCCGGAGAGGTCGGCAACGGTCTTGATCTCCTTGCGGAACCAGCCGCCCATCTGGGTGCCGGTATTGCCGCACGGGAAGCCGACGACGTTCGACTTCTTGAAGAACTCGTTGGCGAGCTCGTTGCCGCCGCCCTGATAGAGCCACGAATTCTGCTGGCGCGCATTGAGGCCGAACGGCACCGAGGCGAAGATCGCGAAGGTCGGATCCTTGCCGACGTAGTAATAGGACACCGTATGGCACATCTCGACGGTGCCGCTGGAGGTCGCATCGAGCGCCTGCAGGCCGGGAACGAGTTCACCGGCGGCGAACACCTGGATCTGGAATTTGTTGTCGGTCATCTCGGCGACGTACTTCGCCAGCTGCTCGGCACCGCCATAGATGGTATCGAGCGACTTCGGGAAGCTCGAAGTCAAGCGCCACTTCACCTCGGGCGAGGACTGTGCGATCGCCGGCGAGGCCACAGCGGTTGCCGCCGCGCCTGCTGCCGACACTTTCAGAAAATCACGACGCTTCATCTTCAGGTCTCTCCTTGCTGGGGCGTTTCCCCTTAGCTTCTCTTCTTGCCGCCGCTCATTCCGGCGACGCGTTAGGGCCGCGTCGAACCGAAGGGGCTTGACTGCCGTGGGCCTTTACCACGGAAGCCCCGCTTGCGGAACGCGACAATGGCATGACGGGGCTCTACGAAAGTCGCATGTCCCCCAAAAGGACGAGAAGGCGGGCCGCGGGGCGGCCGGCTCAGGCGGCCGCGATGACGCCCTTGAGCTGGTCGCGCACCTGCCCTGCAATGGCGCGGTAGATCGCCGCATGAGGACCGTCCGGCTCGCTGTCGACGACGGGATTGCCGGCATCCGAGCTGGCCCGAATCGCCATGTGCAGCGGGATCTCACCGAGGAAGGGTACCTCGAGCTTCTCGGCCTCGTGCCGCGCCCCGCCATGGCCGAAAATGTCCGACCGCGTGCCGCAATGCGGGCACTGGAAGTAGCTCATGTTCTCGACGATGCCGAGCACGGGCACGTTGACCTTCTTGAACATGGCAAGCCCCCGCCGCGCGTCGATCAGGGACAGATCCTGCGGGGTCGAGACGATCACGGCGCCCTTCAGCGGCACGTTCTGCGCCAGCGTGAGCTGGGCATCGCCGGTGCCCGGCGGCATGTCGACGACCAGCACGTCGAGCTTGCCCCATTCGACGTCACGCAGCATCTGCGTCACCGCCGACATCACCATGGGACCGCGCCAGATCATCGCGGTCTCTTCCTCGACCAGGAAGCCGATCGACATGATGGCGAGACCGAAGCGCCGAAGCGGAATCATTTTTCGCTCGTCGTTCAGCTCCGGCTTGTCGTGCAGGCCGGTCAGCCGCGGCACCGAGGGGCCGTAGATGTCGGCATCGAGCAGCCCGACCCTGAGGCCGAGGTCGCGCAGGCCCAGCGCCAGGTTCAGCGCGGTGGTCGACTTGCCGACGCCGCCCTTGCCGGAGGCGACCGCGATCACGGCGGCGACGCCGGGGATTTCCGACTGCCGCGCCATGGGCGATTGGGCGCCACCCTGCGGCGGCGGCTTGTGGGCATGGACGGGCTGCACGCCCGGCGCGCCGCGGCTGGGCTGCGGGGGTGGCGGCGGCGCGGAGCCCGGCTTGCGCTCGGCGGTCAGCGCCACCATGACGGTGGTGACGCCGGGAATGGTGCGCACAGCGGCCTCTGCTTCGGCCCGGATGGACTCCCAGGCCCTCGCCTCGGCGGCATCGACATTGATCGAGAAGAACACCTTGCCGTCGGACGCGCTGATCGCGCTCAGCACATTGGCATTGGTGAGCGCGACCCCGCGGGGGGATTTGATCCGGGCGAGGCTGTCGAGAACCTGTTGCTGCGTCACGCTCAAAGCGCATCTCCTGAACGGAGCATGATCCGGACCTGGAGGATGGCACCAGCGCCAAGCGTGGCGCGGCTTTCCGGCAAGGTCATGCTCGAGACTTTAGGATGCCCCATTAGAGCGGAAACGCCCAAAAGGCTACTGCCTGCCGATATCGTCAGCCTTCTCGGCGGGCGCCGCCCCCTGCTCCCTGGCGGCCTCGTAATTCAGCTCGATCATGACCCCGTTGGGGTCGTTGACGAAGATCTGCCAGAGGTCGCCGCCGGGCACCTGGCGGGACTCGAACTTCATGTCCTTGGATGCCAGCCGCTGCTTCATGCCGGCGAAGCCGCGACTGGCGAAGGCGACATGATGGACAACGCCGGAATCCGGCTTTTGTGGCTCGGCCGTCGCAGAAATATCGACGAGGTGCACCACCGCCTTGCCCTCGCTGTACATCCAGGCGCCAGGGAAGGCGAAATTCGGCCGGGCACCTTTTTCCAGGCCCAGCACATCCTCGTAGAAGCGGACGGTCTCGGCCAGATTCCGGGTCCGGATGTTGAAATGATCGAGGACGCCAACGCTCACGCCGCCCATGCTTTCGCTCCCTTTTTTGAAGTCCTTAGGTCCGCCATCCTAGCACAGGGGACCGCCAAACGAAGCCGTTGCCCTCCGCCCTTAACGGTTTATGGTGCGCCTCCGATCCGCCCTCGCGGCGGAACCTCGAGGACGCCGCCCTGGCGCCCTCGCCCGGCTGCAACCGTAAAACTCAAGCTACGGACAAGGTACCACACATGGCTAAAGTCGCTTTCCTCGGTCTCGGCGTCATGGGCTACCCCATGGCCGGCCACCTCGTGAAAAAAGGGGGCCATGAGGTCACCGTCTACAACCGCACCGCGGCCAAGGCGAAGGAATGGGCGGACAAGTTCGGCGGCAAGACCGCACCGACCCCGAAGGCGGCCGCCGAAGGTCAGGATTTCGTGATGTGCTGCGTCGGCAACGACAATGATCTGCGCGCGGTCACGATCGGCCCCGATGGCGCCTTCGCCGGCATGAAGAAGGGTGCGACCTTCGTCGACCACACCACCGCCTCCGCCGAAGTCGCACGTGAGCTGGATGCGGCCGCGACCAAGGCCGGCTTCAAGTTCATCGACGGCCCGGTCTCCGGCGGCCAGGCCGGCGCCGAGAACGGCGTTCTGACGGTGATGTGCGGCGGCGCGCAGGACGCCTATTCCGGCGCCGAGCCGATCATCACAGGCGCCTATGCGCGGATGTGCAAACTGCTCGGGCCCGCCGGCAGCGGCCAGCTGACGAAGATGGTCAACCAGATCTGCATCGCCGGTCTGGTGCAGGGTCTCTCCGAGGGGATCCACTTCGCCAAGAAGAGCGGCCTCGACGTCGCCGCAGTGATCGAGACCATCTCCAAGGGCGCGGCGCAGTCCTGGCAGATGGAAAATCGCTACAAGACCATGAACGAGGACAAGTACGATTTCGGCTTCGCGGTCGAATGGATGCGCAAGGACCTCTCGATCTCGCTGGCTGAAGCCCGCCGCAACGGCGCCAACCTGCCGGTCACCGCGCTGGTCGATCAGTTCTATTCCGAGGTCGAGAAGATGGGCGGCAAGCGCTGGGATACGTCGAGCCTGCTCGCGCGCCTGCAACGCTGAGGAACGCATTGACGGCCGCAGCCGGGGCAGCTGCGGCCCTCGCGGGTCTCGACGCGGCGCCCGTCGCGACGAGGCTCGCATTGAGCCGAAGAACGGATTCCGGGGGGAATTGACTTGCTGAGCGTGATAGCCGCCGTTTTCATCGTTGCGTATGCTGCCATCGCGCTCGAACACCCGCTCGGCGTCAACAAAAGCGCTTCGGCTCTCCTGGGAGCCGGCCTGCTCTGGACCATCTACGCGCTGTCCGTCGGCGACCCCTCGCTCGTCAACCATCAGCTCGACGAATCCGTCGCCTCGACCGCGCAGATCGTCTTCTTCCTGATCGGTGCCATGACGATCGTCGAGGTGATCGATGCCCATAACGGCTTCGAGGTCATCACCTCGGTCATCCGCACCACGAAGCAGACCACGCTGATGTGGATCATCGGCTTCGTGACGTTCTTCCTGAGTGCGATCCTCGACAATCTCACCACCACCATCGTGATGATCTCGCTGATCCAGAAGCTGATCGGCAACAAGAGCGATCGCCTGCTGTTCGCCTCCATCATCGTCATCGCGGCCAATGCCGGCGGCGCCTGGACCGTGATCGGCGACGTCACCACGACGATGCTCTGGATCGGAGGGCAGATCTCTCCCGTCAACATCATGAAGTCGGTGTTCCTGCCGTCGCTGCTCAACCTGCTGATACCGCTGCTCATCATCGGCTACTCGCTCAAGGGAAAGGAGATCGTCCCTCCGCTGCAAGGGCGGCAGCAGGCCCTCAGGGTCGAGGTGTTCGAGCGCAACCTGATGTTTTATCTCGGCCTCGGCACCCTGGTTGCCGTTCCGGTTTTCAAGGCCGTGACGCACCTTGCGCCCTTCATGGGTATTCTTTTCGGGCTGGGCATCCTCTGGCTGGTCGGCGAGGTCGTTCACCGCCACAAGGACGAGGATGCGCGCCGTCCCCTCACCCTCGTCCACGCGCTGGCGCGCATCGACATGAGTTCCATTGTGTTCTTCGTCGGTATCCTCATGGCCGTCGCGTGCCTGGAGCACGCCCGCGTCCTCGAGCTGCTCGCCAAATGGCTCGACGCCACGGTCGGGCGTCTCGACGTCATCGTCATCCTGCTCGGCCTCTTGAGCGCCATCATCGACAACGTGCCGCTCGTCGCGGCCACGATGGGCATGTACAGTCTGGTGCAACATCCGCCCGACAGCTTCCTGTGGGAGTTCATCGCCTATTGCGCCGGCACCGGCGGCTCGATCCTGATCATCGGTTCGGCCGCGGGCGTTGCCGCCATGGGACTCGAGAAGATCGAATTCTTCTGGTACGCCCGCCGCATCGCAGGGCCCGCGCTGGTGGGGTATCTGGCGGGCGCGATGGTCTACATCGCGCAGTACGCGGCGCTGCATTGACGGCGCAGGCGAGATCCAAAATTAACGCCGGGTTAACGTAATTCTTTAGCTCCTTAAGTCACCTCTTAAGGATTTCTTGCCAGAGATAGACAATGCAGAAGGCCCGCGTCCGGCGTGGGCAGGAATCGTTGTTGCTTGATGAGTAACCCCGCTGAAAAGCCTGAGGTTGTGCAGCTTCCGGCCGAGCCGGTGAGCGCTCCATCGGCGAGCAGCCGAAGGGCTGCGGCGCAGCGGGTGCGCGAGGCGCGGGACAAGTTAACGTCGACCAGCGGAACCCGGCCGGCCTTCGACGCCGAGATGCTGCGTCAATACGCTCAGACGCGGCTGTCGGCTTCCTATGTCGTGATGCTGCTGGTGGTCGCGACCGGCGTGCTGTTCGGCCTGTGGATGCAGCCGATCCCGGCCGCGGCCTGGACCGCCGGCATGCTCTGCATCCACAGCGCCATGACCCGCAGTTGCCGGCGCTTCCTGACCGAGCCCGCATCGCCCGCGGCGACGCGCGCCTGGCGGACGCGCTTCGTCGTGCTCGACCTGCTCTATGGCCTGTGCTGGATGGCGATCCTGATCCATCCCGTGCTCGACATGGTCACGGAAACGCTGATGATGTTCCTGATGCTGCTGGTGATCGCAGTGTCGAGTATGCTCGCCGCCAATCTGCCGATCGCAGCCCTCGCCGCCACCGCACCGGTCGCCGTCGCCATGGCGCTGAGCTTCGTGATGACCGGCTCGCTGGACAATTACATTCTGGCCGCGCTTGCGCTCGCCGCCGAAGGCTATTTCGTGCTGCTGGCGCACCGCCTGCACTCCTCCACCTTCGCCACGCTGGAAGCGCGCGCCGAGAAGGACGCGCTGATCGGCGAGCTCGAACAGGCCAAGGCGATCTCGGACGAGGCGCGCCACCGCGCCGAATCCGCCAACGTCGCCAAGTCGCGCTTCCTTGCGCAGATGAGCCACGAGCTGCGCACGCCGCTGAATGCCATCCTCGGCTTCTCCGAGGTGATGAAGAGCGAGATTTTTGGCGCCCATGCCGTGCCGGTCTACAAGGAGTACTCGGCGGACATCCATAATTCCGGCGTGCACCTGCTCAACCTCATCAACGAGATCCTCGACTTGTCGCGGATCGAGGCCGGCCGCTACGAGCTCAACGAGGAAGCGGTGTCGCTGGTCGGCATCGTCGCCGACTGCCATCACCTGATGAAGCTGCGCGCCTCCAGCCGCGGCATCACCATCCACGAAGTGTTCGAGCAGGCCATGCCGCGGCTGTGGGCCGACGAGCGAGCGATCCGCCAGGTCGTGCTCAACCTGCTCTCCAACTCGATCAAGTTCACCCCGCAAGGCGGCGAGATCTGGCTCAAGGCCGGATGGACCGCCTCGGGCGGACAATATCTCTCGGTGCGGGATTCCGGGTCCGGCATTCCCGAGGACGAGATCCCGGTCGTGCTCGCCTCGTTCGGCCAGGGCTCTAACTCGATCAAGTCCGCCGAACAGGGCGCCGGTCTCGGCCTGCCGATCGCCAAGAATCTGATCGACCTCCATGGCGGCACGTTCACGCTGAAATCGAAGTTGCGCATCGGCACCGAGGTGATCGTCACCTTCCCGCCGGAGCGCGTGATGAGCGCGCTGGCGCCGCTGTCGGATGATTCCCCGCCGCTCCAGCCCGAGAGTTCCGTACTGCCCGAGGAGAAGCGCCGGCCGCGCCACAAGCCGATCATGAGCGCAGGCACGGGCTCTTAAACCAGATGCTTGCAGACATGCCCGACAATCCCCCACAATGTCCGAATGAGCAAAGAAACGCCGTGCGTCGCCGTCTGCATGATCGATCCCAGGACCAAGCTGTGCTTCGGCTGCGGCCGGACCTTGCCCGAGATCGCGCGCTGGCACGCCATGGAAAGCGCGGACCGGCTCGCGGTCATGGCGCTGTTGCCCGCACGCATGACGGAAGCCGGACTGGCGCCGATCGCGGCGTCGCCGAAACGCACCTGACCGGCCTGCCCGCCTGCGGAGGCGTGCGATGATCCGCTTCCTGCTCGTTCTCGTCATGCTTGCCGGCACGGCAGGCGCGGTCGTCGCCTATGGCGATCCCGATCAGATCGCGCGTGCCAGCCACAAGGTCTCCCACATCTTTCGCGCGCAGACGGCAACGCCCGCGCCTGCCGTGCAGATCCCGCGCGGCCAGGGCGGCGAATTCGCGCTGCGTGCGAAGATCAACGGCATCGCCGCGCCGATGGTGATCGATACCGGCGCAACCTCGGTGGTGCTGACCTGGGAAACCGCGAAAGCCATCGGGCTGCCGCTCGAGATGCTCGAATACGATGTCGACCTCGAAACCGCGGGCGGCCATACCAAGGCAGCCCGCCTCACGCTCGACCGTCTCTCCGTCGGCCATCTCGTCGAAAAATCGGTGCCGGCCCTCGTCGTCCAGCGCGGGCAGATGAAGACCAATCTGCTTGGCATGAGCTTCCTCGACCGCCTGGAGAGCTGGGGGGTTCGCGCCGACAAGCTGATGCTGACCGGCTATCCCGAGCTTCAGAGCAGCCATCGCCGCTCGCGTACGGCGCTCGACTAGACCATCCGCAAGAACCGTCGCGCAGGCGCCAACGACCTCGCTTCACACGGGCCGTGACCTAATCCCTGCGCGGTGCGTGATGCCGGTTGGTGCGGCGAACAGAAAACGCGAAAACAACCCCATGCACAGTAGCCGATGCTTGTCCGATCAAGGACTTACGCGGGACAACGATGGGCGCCTCCCCGGAGTTATTGGATGCGTCGGGGCAAGGATATTGGTGACACGTCGGGCAAAACACCGGCAGAAGGGCAACATCGCGCAATCCGCCAGAGTCGGTCCGGCCGTCCGTCAAGCGGTGGTGCGTCAACTCATCGGCCTCTGAAACATCGCATCGGCCCGCAGGAATGCGGCTAGGCCGCGGCTTCCTCCGCAGGAGCACGCGCACCGACGCGCGCGATCGCATCGCGCAGCACCTCGGGACCGGCGCCTGCTTTCACCCCCTGCTCGGCCAGATGTCGGCGGAAGGCACGCGCGCCGGGCACGGCATGGAATGCGCCGACGAAATGCCGTGTGATCGCATGCAGCCGCGTGCCGCGCGCAAGCTGCTGCTCGATATAGGGCATCATCGCCTCGAGCGCGCCCTGCATGGTCGCGTGCGACGTCGCCTCGCCGAAGATTTCGTGATCGACGCCGAGCAGCCGCCACGGGTCCTGATAGGCGGCGCGGCCGAGCATCACGCCATCGACATGTTCGAGATGCGCTCTCGCTTCGTCGAGGCCTCGAATGCCGCCGTTGATGATGACAGGCACGTCAGGCATTGCGCGCTTGAGCCGATAGACGCGCTCATAGTCGAGCGGCGGGATGTCGCGGTTCTCCTTCGGAGACAACCCGTTGAGCCAGGCCTTGCGGGCATGCACGATCAGTGCGTCGCAGCCGGAGGCGACCACCGCGCGCGCAAGCGCATCAAGGGCGACTTCCGGATCCTGGTCGTCGATGCCGATGCGGCACTTCACCGTGACGGGAACCGCGACAGCGCGTTTCATCGCCTCGACGCACCTCGCCACGAGTTCCGGCTCCGCCATGAGGCAGGCGCCGAAGCGGCCATCCTTCACGCGGTCCGACGGGCAGCCGACATTGAGGTTGATCTCGTCGTAGCCGAACGTCTCGCCGATCCGCGCAGCTTGCGCCAGTTCGCGCGGATCCGAGCCGCCAAGCTGAAGCGCCACCGGATGCTCGCTCGCATCGAACCCGAGCAGCCGCTCACGGTCGCCATGAATCACAGCGCCCGTCGTCACCATTTCCGTATAGAGCAGCGCCCGCCGCGTCAGGTGGCGGTGGAACACCCGGCAGTGCCGGTCGCTCCAATCCATCATGGGGGCCACGGAAAAGCGATAGTCTTGATATTTCAATAAGTTGTCCTATTCTTTCAATGGACTAGAACGTGAACCAGGTGCACACGTGTGCACTTAAACTAGCCCAAATTGCACACGTTTGTACCGCATTTGATCTCCCGGTGCACACGTAGCGCACACGAAATCGGGGTGGAGTGCACACGCAATGCCGACGTTTACAAAACTCAGATCGGGAAGCTGGCGCGTTCAGGTCAGGAGGAAAAACGAGTACATCGCAAACACGTTCGTGCGACGGCGCGATGCTGAAGAATGGGCGCTTGATGTGGAGCGCTCTATCGATCGCGGCACCCCAATTCGACGTTCCCGGCCTTTTGAGCAGCCTCGAATTTTTTCCGATTTGATCACCCTGCATCTCGACGATCTTGCCCAGGTCGGCAAGCCCGTACGACGATCCAAGTCGATGGTGCTCAAGGCCCTCAAGATCTCGCTTGGACGAACAAACCTCAAAGAGCTGACCAGGGAGAGATTGATTGAGTTCGGGCGAAAGCGAGCTGCTCAAGGCGCTGGACCGGCGACCCTTGCGATCGATTTCTCATTCATCCGAACGATCCTACTTCACGCTGCCGCAGTCCACGGCATTAACGTTTCAGTCGAGAACGTACAGCTGGCCAGAGCTGCGCTAAAGCACCTGGATCTCGTCGGAAAGTCAAACGAGAGAGATCGGCGCCCTAGCCAAGACGAACTCGATCGACTGATCGGATACACAGAATCTAACGCCCAACAGTATCTACCACTCGGTAGAATTGTTCGCTTTGCTGTGGCGACAGCAATGCGCCAAGCTGAGATCTGCCGCATCGAGTGGACTGATGTCGACATGTCAAAGCGAACCGTCACTATTCGCGACCGCAAAGATCCTCGACGCAAAGACGGAAACCACCAAGTGGTTCCTCTCCTCAATTCGACCGGGTACGATGCCTGGCAGCTTATGCTCGAGCAGCGGATTCTCACGCGCGGCCTCGGACGCGTTTTTCCATACCACTCGAAGTCGGTAGGAGCTGCCTTCCGCAGGTCATGCAACGCTATCGATATAGATGACCTATGCTTTCACGATTTGCGCCATGAAGGAACAAGTAGACTCTTCGAAGCGGGCTTTTCGATACAGCAGGTTGCGATGGTGACAGGCCATAAAGACTGGCGAATGTTGCGCCGATATACAAATCTCAAGCCCGAAGATCTGCACAAGATGCAGAAAGCTGCACAGCCATCCATGGAGCAATTCCTAGCCACCTTGGTCGCCAGCTAGAGCGCGACCTTCGTCAAATTTGAACCTGCTCGCTGAATATGTAACTGCAAGGGATCGTCTTGCCTGCTTTGGCCTTGAGAGCGGACTTCGGCGGGTAACTGCATCACGTCAGCCTTGCGCCATGAGCTGACTTGCGACAGGTGGTGGCTGTCGGCGGAACGCAGACTCATGATGGGCTTTCCGGCCCGCTGTGAGTCCGTCTTAGCGATACACGGCGCGTAGGCGAGAAGCCGTAACACTCAACCCGCCAAAAATGGCCCACTTAAAAAATGACGGGTTTCAGATCGGACCCCATAAGGCTCCCCGAAGCCAACTCTGGCCAAATCCGGTCCTTCGGCTTCTGATCGCCGCAGGGGAATGAGCCCGCTTAATCGCGCATCCGAAGATCGGTGGCGATGAAATGCGTAATGGTTGGAGCGGCTGATGCGTTGACGCCGCCGATCGCATCCTGGATGCACGGTCAGCGTTTGTCACGCGCTGGGCTGCCTCAGGTGCTCGAGCCACGAGGCGACCTTGAAAGCCTCCAGGTTGCGGCCGTTCACAGCCGCGTCCTCGAAGAGATCCCACGCGTAAGCGCCGTCGCACCGTCGTTGCTGCTCCAAGCCGGCGATCGCCTGCAGAAGCGCTTCTCGTTTCGCTGGATCAATCCGGTATCCCACACCGGACGAGAAAGCGCCCTTTCCGATTGCCCGTTATTCGGGCGGCTAATGAGCCGAGCAGCGGCTCGAAGGCCCTTGCGAGCGGGCGCGCTGTTCTATTTGCCAGCGGGGCGGATCTCGTACGACGTCGTCGCCGCTGATGGCAGCGTCGCAGTGCGATGGCTATGTTTCCAATGTACCAGGCCGAGGCTATTGCTTCCTCCCCGACGGATGACAGGCGGCAGCGATTTCGGCAGCCGTTCGGCGGCAGCCAACTCTATGGCCAACGGGTTTCCATCGAGTCGGCGACACCGAGTTCGAAGCGAAGCGCAGGCGCCTGACACGCCTGGCCTATCGGATGATGGGCTCGCTCGCCGAGGCGCAGGAGGTCGTTCAGGACGCATGGCTGCGGTGGGTCGGGGTGGAGGATTACGTCGATTCGCCTCCCGCCCATCTAACCCGCATCGTCACACGCCTGTGCCCTGACGACGCCGCGCCGCGCGCGCGCGCCGGGAAGCCTACCTGGGACCCTGGCTGCCAGATCCTCTCGTGGGTTCCATGGAGCCAGACGAGACGGTCGCCGACGACGTCACGGTCACGTTGATGCTGGCCCTCGAGCGTCTGTCTCCTCTGGAGCGGGCCGCTTTTCTTCTCCATGACGTCTTCGACGTGCCGCTAACCGAAGTGGCCATCACCCCCGCGGGCCAGCCGCGGTCCGTACGCTCGCGGCGCGCGCTAGTGCTTGGATGAATAGAACGGATCCTGATCGAAGCCCGTGCAACTTCAAAGCGGTCGGGCCTCGATCAGCGATTTCTTCGCCGTCCCTCGATAAGATCGAGAACTGCCATAGCGGCCTCAAGTACGTTGGTACCAGGTCCAAACACGGCTGCCACTCCGCTCCGAAGCAATTCCTCGTAGTCCTGCCGTGGCACGACGCCCCCGCAAACAACAATGATGCCGCCAGCGCCAGCCAGCTTCAACTCCCTGACAACCTGAGGAACGAGCGTCCTGTGACCGGCCGCGAGCGACGAGACCCCCAGAACATGTACCTTTGCCTGAACGGCCATCGCGGCAGCTTCGGCTGGCGTCTGAAACAAAGGACCGGCAACAACATCGAACCCCATATCGCCGAATGCCGACGCAATAACCTTCGCACCTCGATCATGACCATCTTGTCCTAGCTTGGCGACCATAATCTTTGGCCTCACGCCAATCACTTGTGACACTTCGTCGAGCCGCGAGACAAGATTGGTGAACTCGGGATCGTTTCCATAAGCAGGGCCATAGACACTCGAAACAACATCGGGTATCGCCTGGTGATCTCCAAAAGCCTGCCGCATTGCATCAGACATTTCGCCGACGGTTGCTCGAGACCTAGCGGCCTCAATCGCGGCTTCCAGCAGATTTCCCTCACCTAATTGCGCGACCCGGGTTAGTCGGGCCAACGCACTGGAGACGCCCTTAGAATCTCTCGACCGTTTGATATCGGTCAGGCGGCGAATTTGCGAAGCGCGCACAGTCGAATTGTCGATCTCCAGAATGTCGATTGGCTCCTCTTGTTCAAGCCGAAACCGATTAACTCCGACAATAACCTGATCGCCGCGATCGATCGCGGCCTGCTTGCGCGTCGCCGATTCTTCGATCAATCGCTTAGGCCACCCTGTCGCGATCGCGTTCGCCATCCCTCCCCGCTCTTCGACCTCCTCCATGAGTTGCCAGGCAGCCTTGACGAGATCGTCCGTCAGGCGCTCGACATAGTAGGATCCCGCGAGGGGATCGACGACGTCGGCGACGCCCGTCTCATGCTGAAGGATCAGCTGGGTGTTCCGGGCAATCCGAGCCGAAAACTCAGTAGGCAATGCGATGGCTTCGTCGAACGAATTTGTGTGCAGCGATTGCGTGCCGCCCAGAACGGCGGCTAAGGCCTCATAAGCGGTCCGCACGATATTGTTATACGGATCATGCTCCTGGAGCGACACTCCCGACGTCTGACAGTGCGTACGAAGCACTAAGGACGACTGCTTTTTAGGATTGAATTCCGCCATAACACGCGACCAGATAAGCCGAGCAGCGCGCAACTTCGCCGCTTCCATGAAGAAATTCATTCCGATAGCGAAGAAGAATGAAAGCCGCCCTGCAAAGTCATCGATGTTAAGGCCCTTGGCAAGAGCAGACCGGACGTATTCACGTCCATCAGCAAGCGTAAAGGCCAGCTCCTGGACGAGCGTCGCCCCCGCCTCTTGCATATGGTAGCCTGAAATCGAGATGGAGTTGAAGCGCGGCATGTTCTGCGCGGTAAACGCTATAATGTCAGCAACAATGCGCATCGATGGTTCCGGCGGATAAATGTATGTATTGCGGACCATGAACTCCTTCAGAATGTCATTTTGGACAGTTCCCGAGAGAGCTTCGCGCGGAATTCCCTGCTCTTCACCGGCGACAATGAAGGTTGCGAGAATGGGGATTATCGCTCCGTTCATGGTCATCGACACCGACGTTTCCCCGAGGGGAATGCCGTCAAAGAGGATCTTCATGTCTTCGACTGAGTCGATGGCAACGCCCGCCTTCCCGACATCACCTAGGACGCGAGGATGATCAGAATCATAGCCGCGGTGGGTCGCCAAGTCGAATGCAACCGACAAGCCCTTCTGTCCTGAGGAAAGGGCGGAACGATAGAATGCGTTTGACGCCTCTGCAGTCGAGAATCCCGCATACTGGCGGATTGTCCACGGTCTGCCAGTATACATCGTCGCCTTAGGACCGCGAACGAACGGCGACATGCCAGGTAACGTGTCCAGATGCTCGATCCCATCTAAATCAGAAGCCGTATAGATCGGCTTGACTTCAATGCCCTCCGGAACCTTCCGCACGAGCGCGATGGGATCGCCTTTTAGTTCCTTCTCGGCAATCCTCTTCCATTCATCTGGAAATGACATCGACATTCCTGATCTCGCACCGGTTACCGACCTAATTGTCAACCACGCATCACGGGCTACATGGCCTGCTTACGCAAATTCCAAGATCAGCGCGTCCACCGCCAGCGTCGCACCGGCGCTGGCGTGGATCTTCTTCACCGTACCGTCCTGCTCGGCACGGAGCACGTTCTGCATCTTCATGGCTTCGACCACCGCCAGCGTCTCGCCGGCCTTGACCTCCTGGCCTTCGCTGACCGCGATCGAGACCACGAGGCCGGGCATCGGGCAAAGCAGCTTCTTGCCGCTGTCGGAGGCCGTCGTCACCGGCATCAAGCGCGCCGAAGCCGCTTCCGCCTCGGTCCAGACATAGACTGGCACCTCGACGCCCTGATGCGCGAGACGGATGCCGTTGGCGATGGGGCGGGTTTGCACGGCGACGAAATGGCCGTCGATGGTGCCCTGCCAGACCGGGTCGCCCGGCTTCCACGGTGACTGCAACAGATGCGCATTGCCGGCCTTGCCGTCGGCATCGATGAAGCGGATCGCGATGGCATCGCCTTCGCGGGCGACCTCGAGCAGGATCTCCTGGCGGTCGAGCCAGACCGCGCGGCGGCGCTCGCGCTGTACGACGCGGCCGCCCATCTGGCCGGAGATCTGCCGCTTGCGCTCACCCAAGACATGATCGATGGCGGCGCCGACCGCGGCGATCCGCCGGGCGACCTCGCCTTCGGGCACGCGCACCGCAAAACCCTTTGGGAACTCCTCGGCGATGAAGCCGGTCGAGAGCCGGCCCTCACGCCAGCGCGGATGATGCATCAGCGCGGACAGGAACGGGATGTTGTGCCTGATACCGTCGACGTAGAACGAGTCGAGCGCAGTCGCCTGCGCCTCGATCGCGGCCGCGCGCGACGGCGCATGCGTGACCAGCTTGGCGATCATCGGATCGTAATGGATCGAGATCTCGCCGCCCTCCTGCACGCCGGTGTCGTTGCGGATGGTGATGCCGTCCTGGCTGGCTTCCGCCGGCGGACGGTACTTCACGAGGCGCCCGATCGAGGGCAGGAAGTTACGGAACGGGTCCTCGGCGTAGAGGCGGGATTCCACCGCCCAGCCGGTGAGCGTAACGTCCTTCTGGCTGATGGCAAGCTTCTCGCCGGCGGCCACCCGGATCATCTGCTCGACGAGGTCAATGCCGGTTACGAGCTCGGTCACGGGATGCTCGACCTGGAGACGCGTGTTCATCTCCAGGAAGAAAAAGCTCTTGTCCTGGCCTGCGACGAACTCGACGGTGCCGGCGGAATCGTAGTTCACGGCCTTGGCCAGCGCGACGGCCTGCTCGCCCATCTTGCGGCGGGTTTCCTCATCGAGCAGCGGCGACGGCGCCTCTTCGATGACCTTCTGGTTGCGGCGCTGGATCGAGCATTCGCGCTCGCCGAGATAGATCACGTTGCCGTGCTTGTCGCCGAGCACCTGGATCTCGATATGGCGGGGATCGACGATGAACTTCTCGACGAAGACGCGGTCGTCGCCGAACGAGGCCTTGGCCTCGGCCTTGGCGAGGTTGAAGCCTTCGGCGACCTCGGCCTTGGAATGGGCGATGCGCATGCCCTTGCCGCCGCCGCCGGCCGAGGCCTTGATCATGACGGGATAGCCGATCTCGTCGGCGATGCGGACCGCGTGCTTGTCGTCCTCGATGACGCCGAGGTGGCCCGGCACGGTCGAGACCTTGGCCTTGGCCGCCGCCTTCTTGGATTCGATCTTGTCGCCCATCGCCGCGATCGCGCCCGGATTGGGGCCGATGAAGACGATGCCGGCCGCCTCCAGTGCGCGCGGAAATGCCTCGCGCTCTGACAGGAAGCCGTAGCCGGGATGCACGGCCTCGGCGCCCGTCTTTTTACATGCCTCGACGATCTTCTCGATCACCAGATAGCTCTCGGCCGCGGCAGGAGGGCCGATCAGCACGGCCTCGTCGGCCATCTCCACATGGAGGGCATCGCGGTCGGCCTCGGAACAGACCGCAACCGTCTGAATTCCCATCTTGCGGGCGGTCTTGATGACCCGGCAGGCGATTTCGCCGCGATTGGCGATCAGAATGCGTTTGAACACTTCTCTTCTCACAACGGCATGTTGTCGTGCTTCTTCGCCGGCGCTTCCATTTTCTTGTCCTTCAGCATCGCCAGCGCCCGCGCGATCCGCTTCCGCGTCGAATGCGGCATGATGACGTCGTCGATATAGCCGCGCTCGGCGGCGATGAACGGCGACAGGAAGCGGTCCTCGTATTCCTTGGTGCGCGCGGCGATCTTGTCGGGGTCGCCGATGTCACTGCGGAAGATGATCTCGACGGCGCCCTTGGCACCCATCACCGCGATCTGGGCGGTCGGCCAGGCGTAGTTCATGTCGGCGCCGATCTCCTTGGAGGCCATGACGTCGAAGGCGCCGCCATAGGCCTTGCGGGTGATGATGGTCACCAGCGGCACGGTGCACTGCGAATAGGCGAACAGCAGCTTTGCGCCGTGCTTGATCAGGCCGCCATATTCCTGCGCGGTGCCCGGCAGGAAGCCCGGCACGTCCACGAAAGTGACGATCGGGATGTTGAAGGCATCGCAGAAGCGGACGAAGCGCGCGGCCTTGCGCGAGGCATCCTTGTCGAGCACGCCGGCCAGCACCATCGGCTGGTTGGCGATGAAGCCGACGGTGCGGCCCGCGATACGGCCGAAGCCGGTGACGATGTTCTTGCCAAAACTCTCCGCGATCTCGAAGAAATCGCCCTCGTCCACGACCTTCAGGATCAGTTCCTTCATGTCGTAGGGCTTGTTCGGATTGTCGGGGATCAGCGTGTCCAGAGACATGTCGACCCGCTCGATGTCGTCGAAGCTCGGCCATTCCGGCACGCCGTCGGAATTGTTCGACGGCAGGAAGTCGATCAGGCGCCGCATCTGCAGGAGCGTCTCGACGTCGTTCTCGAAGGCGCCGTCGGCGATCGAGGAGCGCGTCGCGTGCACCGAGGCGCCGCCAAGCTCTTCCGCCGTGACGACCTCGTTGGTGACGGTCTTCACCACGTCGGGGCCGGTGACGAACATGTAGCTAGTGTTCTTCACCATGAAGATGAAGTCGGTCATGGCAGGCGAATAGACGTCGCCGCCGGCGCAGGGGCCCATGATGACGGAGATCAGCGGGATCACGCCGGACGCCAGCACGTTGCGGCGGAACACGTAGGAATAGCCGGCGAGCGCGGCGACGCCTTCCTGGATGCGGGCGCCGCCGGCGTCATAAAGGCCGATGATGGGCGCCCTCGCCTTCATCGCCATGTCCTGGAGCTTGGTGATCTTCATCGCGTGCGTTTCCGACAGCGAGCCGCCGAACACGGTGAAGTCCTTGGCGAAGACGAAAGTCTTGCGGCCGTTGACGGTGCCCCAGCCGGTGACGACACCGTCGCCGGGGATCTTGGTCTTCTCCATCCCGAATTCGGTCGAGCGGTGCTGGACGAACATGTCCATCTCCTCGAACGAATGCTTGTCGAGCAGCAGGTCGATACGCTCCCGCGCAGTGAGGCGGCCGCGCGCATGCTGCGCGTCGATGCGCTTCTCGCCGCCGCCGAGTTTGGCACCGGCGCGACGTTGTTCAAGAGCTTCGATAACGGACATCGATTGGGCCAACTGAGCTACCGCTTTCTGGCGATTGGAGGCAGGTCGGTGCAAATGCCCTCATAGACTTCGGCAGCCATGCCGATCGTCTCGCCGAGGGTCGGATGCGGGTGAATGGTCTTGCCGATATCGATCGCGACAGCCCCCATTTCGATCGCGAGACAGATTTCCCCGATCATATCGCCGGCATGCGGCCCGACGATCACGCCCCCGACGATGCGATCGGTCTCGACGTCGAACAACAGCTTCGTCATGCCATAGGACGCGCCCGACGCGATGGCCCGGCCGGACGCGGCCCATGGGAATTTTGCCGAACGGATCTTCCCTCCGGAATCGGCGACATCACGCTCGGACTTGCCGACCCATGCGATCTCAGGATCGGTGTAGGCGACATTGGGGACGATCTTCGCTGTAAAGGCCGCCGGCTTCCCGGCGGCTACTTCCGCGGCGACGTGCCCCTCGTGAACGGCCTTGTGGGCCAGCATCGAACCGCCGACGACATCGCCGATGGCGAAGACGTTGCGCACCGTCGTTCTCATCTGCTCGTCGACCTGAATGAAGCCGTTCGGATCGATTGCAACGCCGATCCGTTCGAGGCCGAGCTCGCCGCTGTTGGGAACGCGGCCCGCAGATTGCAGCACGAGATCGTAGGATCGTGTCTGAACTGACGCGCCCGTGATAGCAACCGTCACGCCGTCGGGCGTCACCGCGGCAGTTGATACGCTGCTTTCAAGGTCGATATGCTCGAAGCGATGCGCATTGCGCGAACGCCAGATCTTCACCGCATCGGCATCCACGCCCGCCAGGATATCGGGAAGCCTTTCGACAAGATCGATCTTCGCGCCGAGCGCGCTGTAGACGGTCGCCATCTCCAGCCCGATGATCCCGGCTCCGATCACGAGCATGGCGCCCGGAATGCTTCGCAGCGAGAGCGCGCCGGTCGAGGTCAGGATCCGCTCGTCCTTGGGAAGCACCGCCAACTGCACCGCGCGCGAGCCCGTCGCGATGATACATTGTCCGAAGTCGATCTGCTGCGAGCCTGCCCCTTCGCCGGCAACCTCGAGCCGCGTCGCGGAGATGAATTTCGCGGTGCCGCGGATCACCGTGACGCGGCGCGCCGCCGCCATCTGGCTCAGCCCATCCGTCAGCTTCGTGACCACGCCGTCCTTGAAGGCGCGCAGCGCCTGCAGATCGATCTGCGGCGCGCCGAAGCGAATGCCCAGGTCAGCGATCCGCTCGGCCTCCTCTTTGACGGCCGCAACATGAAGCAGCGCCTTCGACGGGATACATCCGACATTCAGGCAAACTCCGCCCAGGGTGCCGTAGCGTTCGACGATCGCGGTCCTCAGTCCAAGATCTGCTGCCCGAAAAGCTGCTGAATAGCCGCCCGGCCCGCCTCCGATCACGACGAGATCGTAGCGTGCATGATCTGTTGCACGCGGGCCAGCATCGGCCTGATCCGCCGAGACCGCCTCGCTTTGCGGGCCCGCTTTGTCCGACGCCGACGCCGTGCCAATCATGGTGCCTTGAGACACCTTGTCTCCAACGCGTAGCGAAATGCTCGTGATCACCCCTGCAATCGGCGACGGAATCTCCAGCGTCGCCTTGTCGGATTCCACGGTGATCAACGCCTGCTCTCGCGCGACGACGTCGCCCGCCCTGACGTGGATCTCGACGACTTCGACGTCTCGGAAGTCCCCGATGTCGGGGACCCGGATCTCCTCTGTCCGCATCTGCGTCCTCACAATGCGAAACGCCGCAGATCGGAGAGCACCGACGCGACGAAGCCCAGGAACCGGGCCCCGGCTACGCCGTCGACGACCCGGTGATCCCACGACAGACTCAGGGAAAGGACGAGCCGCGGTTCGAATTCGCGCCCATTCCAGACTGCCTCGGTGGCGGCACGACCGGCTCCGAGGATTGCCACCTCGGGCGCATTGATGATGGGCGTAAATCCCTGACCGCCGACGCCTCCCAGAGACGACACCGAGAAACAGCCGCCCTGCATGTCGCCCGACGCGAGCTGCCCCGCGAGCGCCTTGTCGGCAAGCGAGCGCATCTCGGCGGCGATCTGCCGAAGGCCCTTCTTATCGCAGTCCCGGATCACCGGCACGACCAGACCTTTCGGCGTGTCGACGGCGAAGCCGATGTGGACGTAGTGCTTGAGGATCAGTTCGTCGCCATCGAGCGATGAATTGAAGCGCGGGTACTTCTGCAGCGCCAAGGCCGCGGCCTTGATCAGCAGCGACACCATGGTGAGTTTCGCCGTGTCCTTCGCGGCCTCGGCATTGGCGAGCTGGCGGAAGGCTTCAGCGTCGGTCACATCCGCTTTGTCGAAATTCGTCACGTGGGGAATGACGGTCCAGTTGCGCGAGAGGTTCGCGCCGGTCAGCTTCTGGATCCGCGTCAGCGGCAGGCGCTCGACCGCGCCGTACCTCTCGAAATCCACTTTGGGCCGATCGACCGGCGCGTCGGGCGCAAGCGCCATCGCCGGTCCCGACCGCGCCAGTCCGTTGACGAAGGCCGCCACATCCTCGCGCAGAATCCGGCCTTTGGGGCCGGTGGGCACGACAGAGTCCAGCGCCACGCCGAGCTCACGCGCCAAAGCGCGCACCGACGGCGACGCATGCGCGGCCCCGCTGGGCCGCGGCTGTTGTGCACGTGCTCGCGAACCATCGACTGGAGCGGCGGGCGCCGCCTGTGACAGCGCCTCCTGCTGCGAGGACCGTTGCTCCACCTGTGGCGCCGACGCAGCCGCCGGCGAAGGCGCGGTGGATTCACCGCGACCTTCGAGGATCATCAGAACCGAACCTTGTGAAACCCGCGCCCCGACGTCGATCATCAGTTTGGCCACCGTGCCTGCGGCCGGGGATGGCACCTCCATCGTCGCCTTGTCGGACTCGATCGACAGCAACGGCATGTCGATTGTGACCTCGTCGCCGACCAACACATTGATTTCGACTACCGGAACATCCTTGTAGTCTCCGATATCCGGCAGAACGACTTCAATTGAATGAGACATGCGCGCTCCGCCCTCTGTCAGCGAGACCAAGGCGATGCAACGCCGGTCGGCAATTCGTAGCTGGCGATGGCTTCGGCGACCTGCTCACGCGCCACGTCACCCGATTTTGCCAGCGCCGACAGCGCCGCAACGACGATCTGCTTGCGATCGACCTCGAAGAAAGATCTCAGCGCGGCGCGCGTATCGCTGCGCCCGAAGCCGTCGGTGCCCAGCACCGTATAGGGGGCCTCGATGTAAGAACCGATCAGTTGCGGATACGCCCGGACATAATCCGAAGCCGCGACGATCGGCACCTTGCCGCCGAGGCATTGTGCGACGTGGCTCTCGACCGCGGTCGACAGCGGCGAGAGCCGATTAGTTCGCTCCACCTCACGCGCCTCTCGCGCCAGCTCGGAAAAGCTCGTTGCCGACCAGACTTCGCTGGGCACTTTCCATTCGCTTTGCAGCATCGCCGCGGCAGCGAGCGCCTCCGGAAGAATGGCGCCCGAGCCGACCAGCCTGATCTTCGCCGGCCCGTTAGCGCTCGGCAGAACCCGATAGAGTCCCTTGATGATGCCGTCGCGCGCATCGTCGGGCATCGAGGGCTGCGCATAGTTCTCGTTCATCGCCGTGAGGTAATAGAACTCGTCGTTGCCCTGCTCGAGCATCGACCGCATGCCGTGATCCACGATGACGGCCACCTCGTAGGAGAATGCCGGATCGTAGGCCCGGCAGTTCGGAACGGTCGCCGCCATCAGATGGCTGGACCCGTCCTGATGCTGCAAGCCTTCGCCACCGAGCGTCGTCCGGCCGGCCGTCGCCCCGATCAGAAAGCCACGCGCGCGCTGGTCCGCCGCCGCCCAGATCAGATCGCCGACCCGCTGAAAGCCGAACATCGAATAGTAGATATAGAACGGTAGCAATGGGAAGTTATGGATGCTGTAGGAGGTCGCCGCCGCGGTCCAGGACGAAATCGCCCCCGCCTCGGTGATCCCTTCCTCCAACAATTGACCGTCGATCGCTTCCTTGTAGTACAGCATCGAGCCGGCATCTTCCGGCTCGTAGAGCTGCCCTGCCGGCGAGTAGATGCCGACCTGCCTGAACAGGTTCGCCATTCCGAAGGTGCGGGCTTCGTCGGCGACGATGGGAACGATGCGCGGGCCGAGCGTCTTGTCCTTGAGCAAATTGGTGAACAGCCGCACGATCGCCATCGTCGTCGACGTCTCCTTGCCGTCACCGCGCAACGCGAACTCCGCGTAGGATTGCAGCGGCGGCACCGGCAGCGTCGCCGAAGCGCGTCGCCGCACCGGCATGTAGCCGCCGAGTGCCGCGCGACGGGCGCGCAGATACTGAATTTCCGCGCTGTCTTCCGCAGGCGTGAAGAACTCCAGATTCTCGACCTGCTCGTTGCTGAGCGGCAGAGCGAACCGGTCGCGGAACGCATACAGCGCATCGACGTCGAGCTTCTTGGCCTGGTGCGACGTCATGCGCGACTCGCCGGCGCCGCCCATGCCGTAGCCCTTCTTGGTCTTCGCCAGAATGACGGTCGGCCGACCCTTCATGTCCTTAGCGGCAGCAAAGGCAGCGAACAGCTTCTTGAAGTCGTGGCCACCGCGCTTCAGGCCGTCGATATCCGCGTCCGACATGTGCGCAACCAGCGCCCGGACCTCGGGGTCCTCGCTGAAGAAGTTGGCGAGGTTGTAGGCGCCATCCTTGGCGCCGAGCGTCTGATATTTGCCATCGACGGTGTCGGCGAATTTGCGCAGCAGCGCATGCTTGCTGTCGCGTGCGAAGATATCGTCCCAGTCCGATCCCCACAACACCTTGATGACGTTCCAGCCGGCGCCCTGGAAGAGAGATTCGAGTTCCTGAATCACCTGGCCGTTGCCGCGGACCGGCCCATCCAGGCGCTGCAGGTTGCAATTGACGACGAAGGTGAGGTTGTCGAGATTTTCCCGCGCCGCCAGGGCGAGCCCGGCGATCGATTCCGGCTCGTCCATCTCGCCGTCGCCGAACACACCCCAGACGTGGCGACCAGCCGTCTGCACCAGGCCGCGATGCTGCAGATACTTCATGAACCGCGCCTGGTAGATCGCGCTGATCGGGCCGAGGCCCATCGACGCCGACGGCACCTGCCAGAACTCCGGCATCAGCCAGGGATGCGGATAGGACGACAGACCGGGACCGCTCAGTTCCTGGCGATACAGCTTGAGATTTTCGTCCGACAGACGGCCTTCGAGATACGCTCGTGCATAGACTCCGGGAGACGAATGCGGCTGGAAATACACCAAGTCCCCCTCCGACTCGGAGCTTGACGCGCGAAAGAAATGATTAAATCCGACTTCGAAAATCTCCGCGGCTGAGGCATAGCTGGCGACGTGCCCGCCGAGTTCCCCATAGGCCCTGTTGGCACGGACCACCATCGCGAGCGCGTTCCAGCGAATGATCGCCGTCAGGCGCGTCTCGATCGCGATGTTGCCGGGGTAGGGCTTCTGCTGCTCGAGCGGAATCGAATTGCGATAGGGCGAAAACGGCGGAGAGTCCGGCAGAACTCCAAGCTCCTTCGCACGCCGATCAAGCGCAGCCAGGATGTATCGCACGCGCTCGGCACCGGCGCTGCGGTGGAGCGATCCAAGCGATGCGAGCCAATCGGCGGTTTCGACCGTGTCCTGATCGGCGTTGACCGCCTTGCGTGGCGGATCGATGTGTGCAGTCATGCGTCGGGCTCCAGAAAGCCGGCACTTGGTAGCATCGGGTGCTATGGCACGTGCTGCTGAATACGGCCGCGTTCCGACGGATTGCCCGACTCCTGAGGGACGCCGAGGCTCGCGTCGCAGCATTCTCTGCTGTTGGTTTAATCAGCAAGTGATCGAACCGTGGGCCGCCTGACAGGTGCTTCCGCTTGGTCACGGCGCAACATGACGCATCACTAAGCGCTCACGCCGCAGGAGCGGGCATCTTGTCGCAGATCAGCGAACTCAACGGCTCGCCGCGACTAGTGACCTGACCTTTCAAAACAGCTAACCTCAGTTAACAGCAGGATCTGCATCAAGGCTTGACTGACTTGACGAATAGGCAGGATTGAAATGCCGCCCGAGACCGAGTTCGATCCGGATTTTGCGCGAATGGATCTGCCCGATCTTCGGATCAACTATGATCCGGTCGATCCGGATCAGTTCGATCGTCCCGTCACTTCATTCTGTCTCGAAACCAGCAAAGACAACGACGACCTACCGCTGCACTCACACCGCAAAGGCCAATTGGTCGTCGCATCTCATGGCTCGGTGATGTGCCGGGCGCCTGGCGGCTTGTGGATCGTACCTCCGCAAGGCGCGGTATGGATCCCGGCCGGCGTGCAGCACAGCAATTGCGTGGCCGATTTCGGCAAACTCTACACCGTGTTCATCGATCCACAGGTCAGCATGCTGCCGCGGACCTGCTGCACGCTGATGATCACGTCGCTGGTGCGCGAATTGATCCACCGCCTCTCGGTGTTCCCACCGCTCTATCCGCTGGAAGGACCGACCAGCCGTCTCGGCCGGGTATTGCTCGACGAACTCGTGCAGATGCCGACGACGGATGAAATGTATCTGCCGATCTCCCCCGACGCCCGTCTTCAACACCTCGCCAATTCCTTGTTGAATAATCCGGGCGACCGCAGCACGATGGACGAAGTCGCCTCGCGCTACGCAATGAGCGAGAGCACGTTCGCACGCTTCATCGCCAAGGAAACAGGGATGACCTTCGGGCGCTGGCGCCAGCGTCTCCACATTCTGATCGCCATGCAACGCCTCACGGCGGGCAGTTCGGTCCAGGCCGTGTCGCTGGAACTGGGCTACGAAACGCCCAGCGCGTTCATCACGATGTTCAAGAAGACGATGGGACAGAGCCCTCGCCGCTTCCTTGCCGAGCGGTCGCGCCTGATAAATTCGGACAGTTTGCCCTAGCTCGCACGTCCCTGCCTCGGTATTTGACGACCGCGACCCCACGACACTTTCGCGGGGCCGCACGGGACGAGCTCAGCGTTTGCTGTAAGGCGCAAGCGGATATTCGAGCGACGCTTCCGCGATGGCCTTTGGAGCCACCACCCGCGGCCTGCCTTTCAAACCCTGCAGCATCACCATCGAACAGTGGATGTTCTGGCCGGTCTCGTCGAACTTGGTGTTGTCGCCGTACATCAGGAAAGGCTTCATGTCGGTCGTCTTGAGCGCGCCGTGAATCGCTGGTGACTCCGGCGACGCCGCCCGCGTCACGGCATCTGCGACGATCTGCACCGCCTCGAACGCGCAGCCCGCATTGGCATCGAACCAGTCGCGCGGGTAGTCGGCCGCGAACATCTTCATGATCTTGTCGGTCTCGGTGCCCTTGGGATTGAGCCACAACGCCGACAGAACCGGACCGTCACCGTACTTTCCGAGCGCGTCATGATACGCCTTGTCCGACACGCCGTTGGAGTTAGGCGAAAACACCATCTTGGGATCCCAGCCCTGCTTGATGCATTCGCGCGCGATCATGATCGCGTCGTTGACGCGCGTGACCGAGATCAAGGCATCGGCACCCGACGCTTTCGCCTTGGCTACTTCCACCGACAGGTCCTTGGCCTTCTCGTCATAGGCAACGTACTGCGCGATCTTGAGCGGAACACCTACCTCCTTCCACGCCTGATCGATGCTGGCCGCCGTCGACTGCCCCATCGTGTTGTTGAGATGGAGAACGACGGCGCTGCTCGGCGGATCCCTCAGCGTGCCGAGCACGGACTTCAGCTCGGCCAGCGATTGCCGCACGATGGTCAGCGACGTGGGGTAATAGCGGAACACTTGGGTGAAGCCCTGCGAAGTCACCTGGGTGGCGCTCGCGATGTGGACCACCATCGGCACCTTGGCGGCCTCGCAGGCCTGCAGCGCCGAAATGGTGGCGCCGGAATCCCACGCGCCGATCAGCACGGTGCAGCCCTGCCGGATCAGGCTCTCGGCGGCAATCCGGCCGTTCTCCGGACGGCTTTGCGTGTCGGCGTGAACGATCTCGATGTCGAGGCCGAACTTCTCACGCGCGAATTTGGCGCCGAGATCGATGCCGCGCACGCAGGCCTGACCGGGAAACGCCAGCACGCCGCTGCTGGGCATGATCGCTCCGACCTTCACTTTCGTGGTCGCCGCAAACGATGGCCTTGATACCAGGCCTGCCGCAATTCCCAATCCGCTTCCGACAATCGTCCGCCGCGTGATTCCGCTTCGCTTGGTCATCTCGATGTCCTGTTGCTGAAGGAGTGAACTGTATCTTGACTAGTAGCTTCGTAGGTTTGGGGAGCGACCGCCGACGTCAAAGGCCCATCTCGGCCTTGATCAGCTTTTCCTCGGTTTCGTCGTAGAGAGATGCGATCAGCGACTGATAGCGCTCGTTGATCTGCTTGCGACGCTTCTTCCGCGTCGGCGTCATCACGCCGTTCTCGAGCGACAGCTCCTCCGGCAGAATGCGGAACGCCTTGATCTGCTCGGCTCGCGCCAGCCTTCCGTTGGCCTTGCCGATCTCCGCCTCGATCAGCCGGTTGACGATCTCGGAGGCTGCCAGGTCGGCGTAACCTGTGATCTTGTCGTCGCGCGACTTCGCCCAGTCCAGTGTGGCGGTAGCATCCACTTCGATCAGGGCGGTGAGATATTTTCGCCCCTCGCCGATGACCGCCGCTTCGGAGATGAAGGGGCTGTGCCTCAGCTCGTTTTCGATCTGAGTTGGGCTGATCGATTTACCGTTCGACGTGTTGATGATTTCCTTCTTCCGGTCGACCAGCTTGAAGGTTCCTTCCGGCGACACTTCGACGATGTCGCCGGTGTAGAGCCAGCCGTCGCGAAGCGCGGCCTTCGTTTCGTCCGGCTTGTTCCAATAGCCCGCGAACAATCCCGGTCCACGGACGATCATCTCGCCGTCCTGGAGCACGGCGGTTTCCCAAGCCGGATCCGGCAACGGGACCCCGACGTTGCCGGCCTTCGGCCACTCCGCCATCTGCACCAGATTGGCACCGACCAATTCGGTCTGGCCGTAGCACTCCTTGAGCTGCAAGCCCCACAGCTGCCACAGCGACATCAGCTCGGACGGCATCGCCGCCGACGAGGTGAACGCGACCTTCAGCTCGTCGAAACCGACCTCCGCGAGCAGCGGCAGGAACACTTGCTCGCGGCAGGCCGCGAATAGTTTCGAGACGAAGGCGTCTTCGTGGCCGCCCTGGCGGTCTTCGAGCGCCCTGCGCGCGATCGTCATGGCGAGCGTGTAGTTCTGATCTCCCGCGCCGCCGGCGGGATGCACCTTGCTGAGAATTTGCGTCGCAAAACGCTGGTAGAACCGCGGCGGCGCCATGTAGTAGGTCGGCTTCACCTCTTTGATCGTCTGGGCGAAGTCCGCGGTCGTCTCGCCGAAATAAGGAACTGCGTCGGCGATCAGCGGCAACGTCGTCGCCTGCCCGCGCGCGACGGTATGCGACATCGGCAAATGCACCACCACCCGATGTTCCTCCTCGCGCATGCTGGGGCCGAACAGGGTGATGCAATGAACGCCGGCGAGAATGGAAAGGTGCGTCAGCATGGCGCCTTTGGGGTTCCCGGTCGTCCCGGACGTATAGCCGATGCTGACGACATCGGACGCCTTTGCTGTCGCGCTCTCCTTCTGCAGATAATCATGCGCATCGACGTCGTGTGCTCCGACAAAGTCGGCCAGCGACTTGATCGACGCCGTGGCCTCGCCGGTCCAATCCGGGTCGAGCACGATGATGCCGCGGAGCTGTTCGGCCTGATTGGAGGCGATCACGATGCGAAGCTGCTGCTCCCCGCCGACGAACGCGAACTTCGCGCCTGAATCCGTGAGACAGTAAGCCACTTCTTCAGGTGACGAGGTGAAGTACACGCCTACCATGACGCCGCCGGCGCACATCGTGGCCATGTCGGCGATCAACCATTCCTCGGACGAATCGCCCATGATCGCGACCCGATCGCCGCGCTCGAGACCAGCACGCTGCAGCGCGCTGGCCAGGTTCACGACACGCTGCGCATAGGCGCCCCACGTCATGGCGGTCCAGGCGCCGTGACGCTTTTGTTGCACGGCGATCTTGTCGGGCCGCTCCGCAAGTCGCGCAGCCAAAAGTTGCGCGATGGTCGTATCGGCCAACTGGGCGCCGGATCTAATCGCAGCGACGTTCATCTCATCGCTCCGCGAAACGCTTGCGCTTGGCCGCGAAGGCGGCTACCGCCTCGGCCCTCTCGGGCGACTTGAAGGTCAACATCTCCAGCGCCGCAGAAGTGTCGAGCAGCAGGTGGGCATACTGCTTGATGATCTTATTGACGCTGTACTTGGTCCACACGATCGATTCCTTCGGCCCGCTTGCCAGCAGTTCGGCGTATTCGATCGCGGCATCGAGAACGTTACCGTCCGCGACCACCTCGTTGATCATGCCGATAGCAGCCGCTTTCTCGGCGGAGATGAATTCGCCGGTCATCAGATAGTGCTTCGCACGCACCGGCCCCATCAGCAGCGGCCAGATCACCGCGCCGCCATCGCCCGCGACAACGCCGGCATTAACGTGCGTGTCGGCGAAACGAGCTGTCGAGCTCGCATAGATCACGTCGCAGAACAGCGCGAGCGTGGCACCCAGGCCGACCGCGACCCCGTTGACGGCCGCGACGATCGGCACTTCGACTTCCAGCATGTTGCGGATGAGGTGGCGACCGCTGCGCGTCGGGGACGGCAGCGTCCCCTTATCCAGCGACTTCTGATCGCCACCGGAGCAAAATCCGCGGCCCGCACCGGTGAGAACGATCGCGTTGACAGAGCTGTCGTGATCCAGCTTGACGAAGACGTCTTCGAGCTCCTCGTGCATCTCCCAGTTGATCGCGTTGAGGAT
The DNA here is from genome assembly GCF_900114915.1 of Bradyrhizobium sp. Rc3b. Classification (GTDB taxonomy): domain Bacteria; phylum Pseudomonadota; class Alphaproteobacteria; order Rhizobiales; family Xanthobacteraceae; genus Bradyrhizobium. The sequence continues at coordinate 230,722 of NZ_FOUS01000002.1, read as the reverse complement.
CTCCGGTCGGTTCATCGTGACGATCGCGACGCCTGTGGCGCGCTGTTCGACGATCAGGTACTTGTAGCCGTATTGAGACATTGATTTCACCGCTGGATTACTTGTTCTGGGTCCGCATCAGCCGGATCTGCCCGAGGATCTCCTCGGTCGGCCGCACGACGTTGTTTCTGTCGTTGAAATGCGGGATGACGTAGCGACCGACCATGTCGATCGCTTCCATGATCTTTTCGTGCGGGACCGAGTCCATGTGCAGCAGCACCTCGTCGATCCCCATGGCCTCGAACTTCTCGATCTGACGAATGACCGTATCGGGGCTGCCGCACACCGTCGTGGCCGACTCGTTGACCAGATAGTCCCAGTCGTTGGCGGCACGCTCCATCGACGGCACGCTCTCTCCCATGTACTTATAGTCATCGGCAATCGCCGCGAGACGAGGATAGGCATCGGTCGAGATCTTGGCATAGTGCATCAGTGGGCCGGCATAATCCGCCTTGGCCTGCTCGTCCGTTTTCCCGATACCGATGAACAGCGGAATGCCGATACGCGGACGCTGCAGCGGTCCCCCCTCGTCGCGTTTCCAGTTCTTCTGATAGGCACCGATCAGCTTCTGTTGCGCTTCCCAGCCCTGATAGATGTTGCTGCTCATCACGGCGAAACCCTGCGAGGCCGCCCAGACGTGACTGCGCTCGCTGGTCGCCGCGATCCCGATCACCGGATGCGGCTTCTGCAGCGGCTTCGGAACCAGCTGGCGCGGAGGGATCTGGTAGTACTTGCCGTCAAACGTGAAAATGTCCTGGCGCATCGCCCTTTTCAGCAGCGCCAGTCCTTCTTCCATCTGCGCCAGCGTTTCGTTCGGATCGACGTTGAACGCCCGCATCGCGATGGTGGTGTTGGCGCGGCCGCCGTAGAATTCCATGCGGCCGTTGGACAGGATGTCGGTCACCGCAAGCCGCTCGGCCGAACGCAAGGCGTGGTTGATGCGCTGCGGCATCAGCGTCACGGCTGCGCGCAGCTTGACGCGCGACGTCACCGCGGCCAGATAGCCGAACACCACTTCGGGCGCCGAGCTCGAGATCCCGCCCAGTGCCACGTGCTGCTCGGAGAGCGCGACACAGTCGAAGCCGACTTTCTCGGCCAGACGGACTTCGTCGACGAGTTCGTGAAGCCTGCGCGAGTAACTGTGGCCGACCTGGGTTTCCTGTTCAGACCAGAACCCGAACGTAAGTGCCATGTCTCAATCCTCTTAGCTTTCGAGATGCCAGAGGGTTTCATAGGCGGGGCGATATTTTCGCCCGAAAGCCGCGTTCCGTAGTCAAGCTTTCCGAATTTTATGCTGTCAGTATTCGCAACATGGCAGACGCCGCGGGAATCTTCGCCGCGCAGCGGACGGGCTGACCGTCAACGGCGGGCGCTGTCGTCTCCGGCCTCGCTATCGAAGGTCTTGATCAGCAACTCGGCGACCGCCGCGAGGCACGCTTCGCCGATGCTGTGGCTCGAGCCGAACGGACTTCCGATCACGCCGTTATGCGAAACCGATCGGATGCCGTTCTTCCACATCAGCTCGAGGTCAGCCTCCGACAAGCCGCCAAGATGGCCCACCTCGAAGCGGTCCGGTCTGACGCTGTCGGGCCGAATGACCATCATCAGCGACGTCTCAGCGATATCGGCGTGGCCGCCGACAGCCGACACGTCTCCTCCGGCTTCGCGCACCGCATCGCGCCACGTGTCGATCCATTTCGTCGAGACGACGAATGCCTGGATCGCAACATCCGAGGGGACGGCCCCACGCAAGCGACCGAGCATGTCCTTCAGGACCGGAAAATTGCCGATGTGGGCCGAGTGAATCAGGATGCGCTTGAAGCCGTGCCGCGCCAGGCTCGTGCAATAATCGACACAAATCGCTTCTAGCGTCTCCGGCCGCAGCGAGATCGTGCCCGGGAATGGCAGATGGTGAGACGAGCAGCCGACCCTGATGGTCGGCGCCACCAGCGTGTTGCCGCGGCTGCGCGCGATCCGCTCGGCCAGAGCATCGGCATGATCCGCATCCATGCCCAAAGACAAATGCGGTCCATGCTGCTCGACGGCCCCCAGCGGGATCACCACCGTCGTGCACCCATCGGCCAGCGCCGCGGCGACTTCCTCGTGGCTCATCTGCTCCAGATAGATCTGATCGGGATATCCGCGCGCCATCATTCAGCCCTTACTGTTCCTTGACAAAAACCTCGCACGCACATTAATCGAGCTCTCGTCTGTGACATAGGCGTCGAGGTCGGCCACGGTCATTTCTTCGAGCGCCTGATCACTCATTTGCCTGGTGAGGTTGAGCGATCGTTTGATGGCGTGGAACAGCTTGCGGTCTTTCTGCCGCAACGCGCCGCACACGTCTCGCGCTCGGGACGCGACCTCCTCGGTCGCGACGATCTCGTTCACAGCGCCAATCGCCACGGCGCGCTCCGCGCCGACGAGCTCGCCCCAATACAGCAGCTCTTGTGCCGCCCGCACGCCGAGCTTCTCGACGGCCCGGCGCATGCCTTTGGTCACCGGCAGCAGGCCGTGGTTGATTTCCGGGAACCCAATCTTGCACGCCGCATCGGCCACGACATAGTCCGCATGCAGCAGAAACTCCAGAGCGCCTCCGACCGCATACCCGCGGACGGCGCAGACGATCGGACCCGGATAGTTCTCCATCGCCACGAGAAGTTCGTGGAAGAACCGGATGCGCGGCCTCGCGACATCGATCCCGACGACTTCCTTGATGTCGCCGCCTGCGCTGAAGAAGCGGTCGCCGCCTCCGGTGAGCACGATGCCGGGCGGTTTCTCGTCATCGGCAAAGCGCCGGATCGCCTCCAGCAACTCGACGATGAGTTGAGCATTCAGCGCATTGGCCGGCGGCCGGTTCATCGTGACCGTGACCAGGTCTTGATCACGCTCGATCAGGAGAGCAGTGGCAGTGTTCATAAGTGAGACCCAAGCGAGAGCGGCTGCAACAGCCGGGGAACGGTGGACCAAGCGGCGGCAACGAGAGCGGCAATGTCCGACGCCTCGCCGAGACGGCGCGCCTCACAATCCCAAATAGGCGCGCTGGACATCGGGGTTCTCGAGCAGATCACGGCTCGATCCGTGTAACACCACGGAGCCGTTCTCGAGCACATAGCCGCGGCTGCTCAGCGCGAGCGACTTGGCGACATTCTGCTCGACGAGAAGGACCGTGATGCCCTGCTCGTTGAGGGATTTGACGACGCCGAACATGACGTCGGTCAGCGCCGGCGACAGCCCGATCGACGGCTCGTCGAACATCACGATTTCCGGCTTCGACATGATCGCGCGACCGATCGCCAGCATCTGCTGCTCGCCGCCGGAGAGCGTGCCGGCGAGCTGGTCGCGGCGTTCGCGAAGTCGCCCGAACAGGTGATAGACGGAATCAAGCGTGTTTGCCCGGTCGTGCCTGGCCCGCTTCAGCGAGCCTCCGATCAGCAGATTGTCCTCGACAGAGAGCGCACCGAAGATCTGGCGCCCCTCGGCGACCTGAGCGATGCCCATTTCGCAGATGTCCCACGGCGGTCGCCGGGAGATATCGACTCCGTCGAGCCTGACGGAACCGCCCGACGACGGCACGATCCCCGCGATTGATCGGATCAGAGAGGTCTTGCCGGCGCCGTTGGCGCCGACCACGCAGATCAGTTCACCCCTGCCGATGCGGAGCGACACGCCGTTCAGCGCATTGGAGCCGTCATAGGCCACGCACAGATCGTCGATGGCGAGAAGCGCGTCGTCAGGCATGGAAGCCGGCTCCCAGATAACTTTCCAGCACCGCAGGATCCGCCACCACCTCTGACGGTTTGCCCTCGGCGATCTTGGCGCCGTGGTGAAGCACCACCACGGTCGATGCCACCTCCATCACGATCCGCATCACGTGCTCGACCAGCAGGATCGTCAGTCCGCCCTCGGCGAGCCTGTGCAGCACGCCGACGACACCGGCCGCTTCGGTCGGACGCAGCCCCGCCATCACTTCGTCGAGCAGCAGCAGCTTGGGGCGGGTCGAAAGCGCCTTCGCCATCTCCAGCATCTTGCGATCGGGCAACGTCAGCTGATCCGTCCGGGCATTCGCCTTGCCGGCGAGCCCGACATTGTCGAGCGACTCATACGCCTTGTCCCGCGCCTCCTTGACGTTCGTCGTCCAGCTGAAGGCGCCCACCATGGCATTCTCCAGCACCGACATATCTTTCATCGGCCGAACGATCTGGAAGGTGCGGGCAATGCCCATGCGGCACACCGCTTCGGGCGGCTCGCGCTCGAGCGAACGCCCCTCGAACAGCACCTGCCCGGCGGTCGGTCTCAGCGCCCCGGCCACGAGATTGAAGCAGGTGGTCTTGCCGGCGCCGTTCGGCCCGATCAGGGCGGTGATGCGGCCCGCCTGCAGTGAGAAGCTGACGTCATTGACCGCGACCAATCCAACGAACGCTCTGGTCAGGTTCTTCACTTCGAGCAGCGCGGTCATTCCTCGACCTTCCGCAGTTGTGGGATCGGGCCGCGCGCCGGCAGCTGGATCGCCCCGTAGAGCCGGACGATCGACGGCCAGATGCCGTCGGGCAGAAACCACACGACCAGGATCAGCACCGCCCCGTAGGCGACGCTGTTCAGTCCGGGGAGCCCCAGGGCGTCGCCGAGAGCTCCCATGGCGTGATGCAGCGGGATTGCGGCCATCGAGCCGACCAGGGGGCCGAACGCCGTGCCCAATCCGCCGACCACGGGGCCGATCAGGACGTCGACCGAGATCGCCATGCCCATGATCGAATCCGGAAAGATCGCGCCCTGCACCAGGCCCAGCACGCCGCCGCCGATCGCGGCCGTCGCGGCCGATATCGAGACCACCAGCACCTTGTGGCGAAACGTCCGTACCCCCAGCGCGCGGGCGGCCTCGTCGTCATCCCGCATCGCCCGCCAGACATAGCCCCAATAGGACCGCGAGATCAGCTCCGTTCCCGCGACGCCGATGGCCGCAAGCGCGAGCGCGACGAAGTAGTAGAACCGCGCGTCACCGCGCAGCATCCCGAGGTCGATCGCGCTGCTCGGCGCCTGATAGAACAGGCCCTGCATGCCGCCGACATAGTCCCACCCGCCGAACATGATTCGGGCGAATTCGGCGGCTGCGATCGTGAGCAACGCGAAATAGATGCCACGCACCTCGAAGCGGAAGCTCAGCCACGCCAGCACCGCGCCGACGAAGCCCGCAATCACCGCGCCCAGCAGCAGACCGATCCACGGGGTGACGCCGTATTTGATGTTGAGGATCGCCACCGCATACGCGCCGATTCCAACGAACAGCGCGTGACCGATGGATAGCTGCCCGCCGATCCCGAGCATCAGGTTCCACGATTGTCCCATGAAGGTGAACAACAGGACGATCGTCAGAAGCGAGATGACGTATGCGTTGGACATGCCACCCACCACGGCCAGGGCGGCGAAGACCAGAGCGCCGGCGCCCCAACGCTTGATGTCGCTAGCTTGATCAGATGTCCTTTGCACCGAAAAACCCCCTCGGACGGAAAATCAGGATGATGATCAGGAGCGCGTAAGGGAGTGCTGTTTTCATCGACGGCGTGAACATCAAGGCCGCGATCGCTTCGGCGACCCCGATCGTCAGGCCGCCCAGAAGAGCGCCGCCGAAGCTGCCGAGACCGCCGACGATCACCGTCACGAAGGCCAGCAGCGTGAAGTCGACGGCGAGATAGGGCTGCGCATCGAACAGCGGCGAGATCAATGCGCCGGCGACGCCAGCGCAGGCGGTTCCGATGCCGAAGGTCACCGCATAGACCCGAGGGATATTCAGCCCGACCACTAGTCCGCCCAGTCGATTGTTGGCGGCGCCCCGCAGCGATCGGCCGAATGCGGAGTACTTCAGATAGGCTCCCAGTGCGGCGATCAGCAGTCCGGCCGTAGCGGCCGCCTGGATGCGGGCCCAATCCAAGGTGAGCGGTCCCACGCTCACGGTCTGGAAGGACAACTGAGACGCCGTCGGCCGCGGATCCGGACCGAACGACATCAGCAATACGCCGCTGAAAAGCAGTGAGAGGCCGATGAAGACGATGAACTGATAATGATGCGGCCGATTGACGAACCGCTTCACTACGAGCGTCTCTAGCAGATAGCCGAATACGAACATGACGACCGCGGCGATCGCGGCGGCTAAAACGATCGGGACGTCCCAGATTCGAACGGTCCAGTATCCGATGTAGATCCCGAACACGACCATCTCGCCATGAGCGAAATTGACCACGCGCATGACGCCGAAGATGATCGTGAGACCGAGCGCGACGAGCCCGTAAACCAGCCCGATGAGCACCCCGCCGGCGATGACATTGAGCCAGAGCGACAGCATCAGCGACCGACCGCCGATGGATGCGCGATAGAAAGTCTTCGTCTTCCTTGCATGCTGATCGGTTCCATCTTGGCTGTAGCGGAAACGTAGCGGCGCCTGACGTCGTCCTGTGTTTCAGACCGCCTTTGGCGCGGCGAAACATCCGGCGATGTAGACGAGCGACTCACATCCGGCCCTCGTGGTCTGAGCCACCACCTCTCCGGTGAAAATGGTGTGACTACTGTCGCTGTAAGCATTCACCACGCGGCAATCGAAGCTGCAGACCGCGCCGACCAGACTTGGTGCTCCGGTTTTGAGATCGCACCACACACCGTCACCGAAGCGGATATCGCCCTTGCTGCCGTCCTGCCCGGAAAACTTGAGCGCCAGATCGCGATGCTCGACCCCTAGAATATTCCAGCAGAACGACCCACTGCTGAGAATGGTGTCGTGCGCACCGGCAGATCGATTGACGCAAACCAGCACGCTCGGCGGAGCCGCCGACAGCGAGCAGCCCGCCGTCAGTGTCAGACCATGGCGGTTCGGCGCCCGGCCTGTCGTGACGATCGACACGGTGCCCGGCACGCTGCGCATCGCAGCACGGAATGCTGCGGCATCGAGTGGGCTCGTTTCGGACAGCGGCGGTGTTGCGGACGGCATGGCTACGACCCTTGGATTCATGGGATGGATGCGCCCTCTTTGTCTGGTTGTGAGGCCGGGCATGCAGCGCTGCCCCGGCGAACGTCTGAGCTATCCGGCTGCTTGATAGAACTGGATGACGTTACCGCCCGGATCCCGCACCTTCCCCGCACGGCCGTGACTTTCCATGTCCCGGACCGCGCCGACTTGCGCCCCCATGGCTGCGGCACGCTCCATAGCGGCATCGAGGTCATCGACATCGAAGACAAGAACAGCATCTTGCAGCTGGTCCGAGACCGACTCCGTCGGTCCGGCGACGCAGAACGCAGCCGCATCGCTCACGAACTGGATCCACTTGCCGGGATCAGCGAAGCGCACCTTCAGACCCAGGCCTTCGTAGAACTCGGCCAGGCGTCCAGGATCGTTCGCTGTCAAATAGACTTGCTTCAGTTTCACGCTCGACATCCAAACCGTCGCTACCCAAGTGCGATCGTGGGTGGATAGTCGCCCGAGCCTCTCAGCATTACTGCTTGAACAACGCCTGTCACAGAAGCTTCATCAGCATTTTATGCTGTAACGACTTGTCGAGTCGCTAGATCCAACTCTGCATCCGGCCGATCTTTGCCATTTTCTGGTTGACGAGGGTGGGCGTCGTTGCTGCCGAACCTTTTGTCTCGCCCAACGCCCGCGGCATGGTCAGCGACGTGGGACCGGGGCCACACGCGACGACAGGCGGTTGTACGAAACAGGGCAGCTCTCGACATCGAGCTCTGCTGCACGTCCCGTCAAGTGACATGGGGAGCCAATCGATGGAGCGGCGGGCATTACATCTTGACCGAATCCGTGGATCAACGTCGGCCTGCATATCGCATAGGCAAAAAATGTATCGGAAGTAGGCAACTAACCTCCTGATCGCAATGCACAATGCGAAGGTTGACGGTTTTTCGATACAAATCGACGATTTGTCGAAATCCCACAAGCGCAATTGCGGTTAGCTTTTACCACGCGATTGTCATCACCCCGCAAATGACGGTGATACGCGCCGCAGAAGACTGCCATACTTGGGAGATACGCGATGTCGACAACCTCTCTCGACAGAATAGATATCAAGATCCTCAACGAGCTCCAGCAGAATGCGAGCTTGACCAATGTCGAGCTCGCATCACGCGTCAATCTCTCGCCGTCGCCGTGTCTGGCACGCGTCAGAACACTCGAAAAACTCGGCGTGATCGATCGACGGATCGCCCTTCTCGATCCCGCCGTGCTCGGCATTGGTGTAACGGCTTTCATCCAGATCAAGCTGGAAAAGCAGGTCCAGACGTCACTCGAGAGTTTCACCCGATCCATCGACCGGCTGGCCCAGGTGATGGAATGCTATCTGATGACCGGTGAGAGCGACTACATGCTCCGCGTCATGGCGGCCGACATCGAAGATCTCGAAGACCTAATCGTCAACAAACTATCCCGCATCCCCGGTGTCAGTAGCATTCGATCAAATCTGGCCCTCAAGCGCATTTCGTACAAGACGGTGCTGCCGATCGACACCAATCGGCCGGTCACCGTGAAGGCTTGCGTCAACCCCTCGCGCCCTCTGGAGCGCTCCCCAAGACCCCGATACGACGCAGCTGGTCCTTTGCTGTCGGACGCGCCGATCGGGCTCGACACCAATTGTCCCAGCTACAGCGTGGAAAGACTATGAGTCGCCCCGCCATGGGCTCCGGCCAGTTAGCAACAATGGTGAAGTCAAGATCGGCAGAGTGCTCGAGCGGCGCTCCGAGCCTGACAGTCCGCACACGACCCAACGCGAGCACACGTCGGCTCCGGCGAGCAGAGCGACCGAGATGACGGCATCGATCGAAGCGGCCCTGCAGGCGTTCGCCGACGGCGAAATCGTCGTGGTCACCGATGACGACGATCGCGAGGGCGAAGGCGACCTCGTCGTCGCCGCCTCGCGGTGCACGGCTGAGAAGATGGCCTTCATCATCCGCCAAACATCGGGAATCGTTTGCGCTCCGATTACCCTCGAAGACGCGAGACGGCTGCGGCTTGACCCGATGGTTCTCAACAACGACTCGGCTCACACCACGGCGTTCACCGTGTCGGTGGACTACCGGCCGGATAACGGTACGGGCATCTCGGCCGAAGAGCGGGCCTCGTGCTGCCGTGCACTCGCCAACCCCAACGTCGGCGCCGGCGATTTTTGCCGGCCGGGACACGTTTTCCCGCTGATCGCAAAAGAAGGGGGCGTACTCATGCGCTCGGGTCACACCGAGGCCGCCGTCGACCTGTGCAGACTGGCAGGTCTCGAGCCGGTCGGCGTCATCAGCGAACTGATGAACGACGATGGCTCGGTGATGAAGGGTCCGCAAGTCGCGGCGTTCGCCGACAAGCACAAGCTGAAACAGGTCACCATCGCAGACCTCATCAGCTTCCGGCAGGCCCGCGAGACGCTGATCGAGCGCGTCTCGAGCGTCACGGCGGAGAGCCCGATCGGCCCGCTCCAGGGCTATTCGTATCGCTCGCCGTTCGACCCCATTCATCACGTCGCCTATATCTACGGAGAACTGGGCGACGGCACCAACGTCCTCACGCGCTTCTACAAACCCAACATCCTGCGCGATTTGTTCTCGGGTCAGGAACAGGCCAAGATGAACGTCATTCTGCAACGCTTCAAGGATAATGGCAGCGGCGTGCTCGTCTATCTGCGCGACGGCGCGGCGGGCGTTCCGCCTGCGCCGTTAGGCCCGACCGGTTCGCGCGAAGACGACCGCAATCGGCAATGGCGCGAGATCGGCGTCGGCGCCCAGATCCTGCGGGATCTCAAGATCAGTTCCATCCGTCACCTCACGTCGTCGACGCATCACTTCAAGGGACTGTCAGGCTTTGGCATCGAGATCGTCCGAAACGAAGCGCTCTAATTCCAGCCATCTGCGTTGCGAAAGTCCATGAGCGGGTCCCGCACCTCAGGCATCCGGCGACGCTTGCAGTTCGTCTCGTGACAGATCTCCCCCGGCCCAGTCTGGCCGGCCTCGCGCTCGGAGAAGTAGCGCGCCGGCGACTTGCCGAGCGCCTTCTTGAACATGGTGATGAACGCGCTCACCGACTCGTAGCCGAGCGCCCCGGACACGGACTGAAACGTGTCGCCAGCAGAGCGCGCTTGACGAACAGGAAATGCGCGACAACAGCGTTGAACCCGCGACTTTCAAAATTGCCGAACGCTTGATGGCAATCGCACAGGAGCTGTTGCCTGCTGGCGCAATCTGCGGTCCAAATATCTCGCCCATCCAACTTGGCCGCGCATGATCAAGTATCGTGCAACGGGGTCCGAGATCAGCCAGTCCGGTCCATCATGGGTGCCACAGAAAAGCGATAGTGTTGCGATTCCAATGATTTACCTTACACTCTCAATGGGATGAAGCACGAACGTGTGCACTCCAAACTAGCCGAAATTGCACACGTTTGTACCCGTTTTGACCTCTCGGTGCACACATAGTGCACACGAAAGCCGGAGTGCACACGCGTGGCGACCTTCACTCAATTGGCATCGGGGAACTGGCGCGTCCAAGTCCGCCGCAAAACACGTTATGTGGCCGAGACTTTCCGACGGCGCAAGGACGGCGAAGAATGGGCGCTCGAAATGGAGCGCAACATTGACCGCAATGGATCGTCCAAGCCCCGTGCGGTCCGGAACGTTCACACATTTGGCGATCTGGTTGACTTGCACGACGAAGACATGCGCGAAGTCGGCAAGCCCCCTCGCCGATCAAAAGCCGCTGTGATGAGCTCGCTCAAAACTGAGCTCGGCAGTGTGAAGTTGACCGCGCTGAATCGAGAGCGGCTGATCGAGTTTGGAAGAAAGCGTGCCAAGCAGGGCGCCGGCCCCGCGACGTTGGCGATTGATATGTCTTTCATCCGCACAATTATAACGCACGCCGCCGCCGTACACGGCATCGAGGTCTCGGCCGAAGAAGCTCGCCTCGCACGCGTTGCGTTAACTCACCTCAATCTGGTTGGAAAGAGCAAGGAGCGCGACCGACGGCCGACGCAAGATGAACTCGACGAACTCATCGAATACTTCGAGACGAATCGTCGGCAATTCATACCGATGGGACGAATCGTCAGATATGCCGTGGCAACGACGTTGCGCCAAGAAGAAATCTGCAAACCCGAGTGGCCTTTGGTTGACATGAAAAAACGATTGGTCGTCATTCAAGACAGAAAAGATCCGAGGAATAAGGATGGAAATGATCAGAAAGTACCTCTGCTGAACCTAACCGGCTATGACGCGTGGGAGGTCATACTTCAGCAGCGGATTGTGACTCGAGGCTCTGGACGGGTCTTTCCCCATAATCACAGATCCGTAAGCGCGGCTTTCACCCGAGCATGCGATGAACTCAAGATTGAAGACCTGCACTTCCACGATCTGCGTCACGAGGGAACGAGCCGTCTGTTCGAAGCGGGACTTCCAATCGAAAAGGTCGCGCTGGTCACCGGCCACAAGGATTGGCGACAGCTCCAGCGGTACACCAATCTCAAAGTTGAAGATCTTCTCAAACTGCAATACGCGCAGCAGCCATCAATGGAGGAATTTATAAAGATGTTGGCGTAAACCCCTCCATCAAAGAACTCGTAGTTCTCAGCCAGGTCCTCAATCTTGCCTTCAGGGCTATCGTCGGCCCTGGTCGACCTTTAATAGGCTGACCCAACACAACGCGAAAATATCGCCTTGGGGGCACTCGACGTCATTTCGAATTCAAGCCCTGTGCTAACGGGGAACGAATGACGCACACGGCGATTCGTCGTAGCAGGAGCTATTTAAATGCTGATGACGCGTGAACGGACGCCACCGATACGGACGCTTCGCGGATGGGCGATCCAGGTTCTCCAGGAAGCGGGGGCCATCCGCGAGTGCGAAGAACACGGTTGGATGCAAGATCGCGCCGATCCGCATGCACGGGAGCGGGCCTTTGATAACGCCCGTCGAGATCCGCCAGCAGGCGTCTCCCCTGATGCAGCGGCGGCTGAGGTTCGCGACGTGCTGAACTCGATCGGAGATACCTGTCCGAAATGCCCCGCAGACTAAGGGTTGGTGTTAAGCCTCAATGTCAGCCCGGCCTTCCCATTTCAGCGGCCCAGCCTCTTCTCGACGCGCTTGCGAGAATTTCCGACCTTCTTGACGGCCTTCTTCACGGCCGATGCCGAGCGGCCGGCTTTCTTCGCTTCGTATCGGACTTCGTAGTCCTGTCCCTTGGCCACGCGTGCCCGGTCCTGTTTGCGTCCACGCGCGGTTTTCGCCTTCTTAGCTGCAGCCATAGGGTCCTCCTCTTGCGAACGATGCCAGTGCAACGCCGCAAGGACTCGCGAGGTTCCTTGCTGTCGGCGCAGGCTCGCACTTCTGGCGGAGAGGGCGGGACGTGTCAGTCGTCGATAGTTGGCTCAGTGGCCGCAAGGATGCTCGAGCATGGTAGGAGTCCATCCGTCGAGAAGCAGGCCATCCCAGGATACGACCCCTTCGTCCCACTTGGCGGCGTGTTCGCGGTACGCCGCGGCCCACTGGGGTCTCCATTCGATCAACTGGTCGTTGAGCCCGTCGTGGACCTGGCAGGCACGATCCGGATCGAACGTGTCCATGGAATTCACGCGGGATGCCCGGGGTCGACATCCTTTGGCGTCTTCTTCTCCCGCTGAGGTGTCATCTTCGCCGGACTTTCCTTTCCGGGAACGCCGCGAGGACCGAGCTCTTCGCGCTGGATATCGTCTTCGGAGCGTTCGGGCTCGACGCCATCGATGGGCTTGTCGGGCGTCATTCCATCCTCGCCTTGTCCTTAAGGTCGCGGATCCGGATCTCCGCCTCCTCCTTCGAGGTCACGATCTCCGATTCATCGGGCACGCGCGCTATCGCGCTGAGCCTCTTCAGTTCGGCGAGTTGTTCCGAAGATGGCTTTTCCATTGTCGATTCCTCGATCACCTGCACGACGGCTTCGTCGTCGAGCACATCCAGAAGCTGGTTTATGGTTTGCTCGCAATCTCTGGGGCCGGGCTCGACAGAACGGGCCAAATGGCCTGAGCCTCTTGCACCGCCTTCAGCACTCGCTTGTCCAAATCCATGACCGGTACTCCAGATACTCTGAAGGCAAACGCCCCTAAGAACGGCGTGTTCCTTTGCTCAGGCCCTTGAACGAGCTTGCCCGCAGAAGGCCTTCGGAGGTGATGTCGCGGTATTCGATGTCCGCGTAGAACTTGGGCTCTACCCAGGTGGCCTTCGGCTTCCTGATGGTCTTCGTCAGCTTTTGCTTCGGGCTCACGACAGTGTCGAGCGCCTTGCGGATCTGCGCAGACGTGGTCCGGCTCCATCCGGTGCCGACCTTGCCCATGTAGACGAGGTTCTTGCCTTCCTTCTTGCCCAGATATAGAGCGGCCACGCCGGAAGGGTCCTTGATGAAGCCGACCACGGGGAATTTGCCCTTCTGGACGACCTTGATCTTCTGCCAGGCCTCCACCCGCTCCGACCGGTATGGCGCGTCCACACGCTTGGAGACGATGCCTTCGTAGTTCAACCTGGTGGCAGCGGCGAACAGCGCCTGGCCGTCTCCTTCGTGATGCTCGCTGAACAAGATTGGCTCCTTAAGCTCGTGCTCCTCGATCAGCTCCTTGAGCAGCCGCTTCCGCTCGATCTGCGGCTCCTTTCGCAGATCTCTGCCATCGAGCCAGAGCAGATCGAAGGCGAAGTAGATCAGTCGATCCTGATCTCCTCTGCCGAGATCCGCCTGCAGCTCGGAGAAGTTCGTGCGCCCCTCATGGATGACGACGACCTCTCCATCGACGATGGCCTGACGTTCGATATCGAAGGCGCCAGCTATCCGAGAGAACCTGTTGACCCAGTGGTAGCCCTTACGGGTGTAGGCTTGGCGGTCGTCCCCGTCGATCCGGAGCTGGATGCGGTACCCATCGTATTTGATTTCGTGAATCCACTGCGATCCCGAAGGCGCCTTCATCTTCAGGGTCGCAAGCTGGGGACTGATGAACCCCGGCATCTGAGAGGCTTCCGGCTCCGCGGCCGGTGCCTTGGTGCGCTTTGGCACGCTACGCAACTCACAAAAAACCCACCGCCGGTCGGGCCGACGGCGGGCAGTTCACCTACCTTATCAACGAGTCTTCCAACTTCGAAGGCCTTCGCGTGTTCCGAAGGCCGCGGAGGTGTGGTCGTCACGCCCGCCGCAGCCGCCCTCTAGGGTTCCTATCTGTCCGCCGGACCTCCATCCTCATCGAATTCGAACGAACTATGGGCGAGATCCGGCGTTTACGGAGATCATGTCAGACGCCTTCGACTATTTCCGAGCCTATGCCGTCCGAGCTCTTTGCAGGGCCCGATCGATGCCGCGGGGCAAGATGAAGCACCTACAACTGGTGGTCGGTCGAATCTACAATCTTCTCAAGAAAGAGGCCGCCTACGGCCCGAACATCCAACACCTTGACGATTTTCGGGCAGCCCAGAAGCTCGAGAGGTCTCTCGATCGCAAGCCGGATGATGGCTCGATCGCTCAGACTCGCTTTGCTCTAGGGAGTAAGCAAAGCACGGGACGGGAGGCTCGTTGAATGCCCACCGTCGACGCTCCCGGTGTAGCGAGCCTCTTGCGAGAATACGCACAGCGAACTGCCTTGCGTGGCGGCAATCCTTACAGGGCCAAGGCCTATTCGCGGGCCGCGGACAGCCTGGCAGCCCTTGTGATCCCCCTTCATGTGCTCATCGTCGAAGATCGGCTCACCGAGATTCCCGGCGTTGGCGAAGCGATTGCGGACATCATCACCAAGCTGCACACGACGGGCACTCATCCGAGCCTCGAAAAGTTGCGGATGGAGATTCCGGAGGGGGTGCTCGAGATGATGGCCGTGCCTGGCCTCCGCCCCGAGAAAGTCCTGCGTCTCTACAAGGATCTCGGCATCACCTCGCTCGCGGAATTGGAGGCGGCCGCCAGGGACGACCGCATCAAGAAGGCCAAAGGACTCGGCGCTGCGCTGCAGACCAAGATCCTGCAGAACCTCGCCATCGCGAAGAGCGGTGAAGGCCGCCTCCACCTGCACCGTGCCGCCGCCCTGCTCGCGCATGCCAAGGACTCGATCCGCAAATCCCGACCCGAGCTGAAGCGCATCACGATCGCGGGCGACTTTCGCCGGGGCTGCGAGCTTGTCGGCGACCTGGCGATCGTTGCGGAAGCGCCAGGCATCGCCAAGATGTCGAATGCGTCCGAAGCGGACCGGTTGCAGATCCGCCTGTCCGATCGCAAGCACTTCGGCGTCGCCCTTCTTTTCGCCACAGGCTCCGCCGCTCACATCGAGCAGCTTCAGGCTCTGGCGGAGGAGAAGGGAATGCGGTTGGAGGCCGACGGCTTGCGCAAGGGCCGCACATTGATCGCCGGCGAGGAGGCCGAGATCTATCGCGCGCTCGGCCTACCCTTCATCGATCCTGAACTTCGGGAGGGGCGCGGCGAGATCGAACTCGCTCTGAAGGGGAAACTGCCGAAGCTGGTCACGGACCAGGATCTTCGCGGAATCCTGCATTGCCATACCGATGCTTCGGACGGCACCGAGACTCTGGACACGATGGCCAAGGCCACACGCCAGCGCGGGTTTGAGTATTTCGGTGTCGCCGACCATTCCAAGTCCGCCCACTACGCCGGCGGTCTGTCCGTCGAGCAGATCGTCGAGCAGCACCGGGAAGCGGACCGACTAAACAAGCGATTGGGCAAAGATTTCCGGATCCTCAAGGGCATCGAGTCCGACATTCTGGCCGACGGCTCGCTAGACTATACGGACGACGTGCTGGAAAGCTTCGACTTCGTCGTCGCCAGCATCCACGGGCGCTTCAAACTGGATCGTAAGGCGCAGACGCAACGCCTGCTTCGGGCCATATCCGACCCTCACACCACAATCATCGGCCACATGACGGGGCGGCAGCTCCAGCGGCGGCCCGGTTACGAAATCGACATCGAGAAGGTGCTGCGGGCCTGCGCCAAGCACGACGTCGTCGTCGAGATTAACGCCCACCCATGGCGGCTCGATCTGGATTGGCGC
Organism: Bradyrhizobium sp. Rc3b; assembly: GCF_900114915.1. Lineage (GTDB taxonomy): Bacteria > Pseudomonadota > Alphaproteobacteria > Rhizobiales > Xanthobacteraceae > Bradyrhizobium. The sequence goes on along the minus strand of NZ_FOUS01000002.1, from coordinate 214,653 downwards.
TGGCACCAGGCGGCGCTCGAATTCGGCTGCATGCTGAGCATCAATCCAGACGCGCACTCGATTCCCGAGCTCGACCACACGCACTGGGGCGTCGAGATGGCCCGCAAGGGCGGTGTCCCTGCCGACCGCGTCCTGAACGCCATGACGCTTGCGGAGATCACGCGCTACCTCCGCCACAAGCGGTGCTCACTCGCCCGGGCGGCCTGATCGGCGGCAATATATGAATGGGAGATACCGATGACAGATGTTTCCAAGATCAAGGAGCACATGGACGTGCTGTCGTCCGATAGGAAGATGGTGGGAAAAGTCGATCATCTGGACGGATCCGACAAGATCAAGCTGACGAAGCAGAGTTCGCCGGACGGTCAGCATCATCACTTCATTCCGCTCTCTTGGGTCGATCATGTCGATCAGCACGTGCATCTCAACAAGAGCGGCTCCGACATCACCTCACACTGGCAGCACGCTCAAAGCTGACCAAAACGTGCGGAAGGCGGAGGCGCCGGCGTGCGCCTCGTTAGGAGGACAACTTATGGGTATCGCGAAATACGAAATATTTGGGAAAGATGGCACTTGGCGCATACGCCACGACGGCAAAGCGGAGAATGAATACGCTACGAAGGAAGCTGCATTCGAGGCTGCAATTGCAGCGGCTTCAATCGCGCTCCGCGAGGGCCACGATGTCACAGTGACCGCTCCGTCTAGTGAGACCACAACCGGTGCGGCCAAGCACTAACGAATTCTGGAGACCGAAGCGGGTCAAGTGCTTCCAGCGCGCAGCACCGACGCTTCGAGCTCTGAATCGGTGCGTTCCGATGGCAAAGGCCAAGGTGGCAACGGCGGCAAGCCGAGGACTTCACGCACAGGGCCAAACGAACGTCGATGGGCAGCGCATGCGCCTAGCCTGGACAGAGCAGCATAATGGGCGCGCACTGGGTAACCCTTGTGGTCAGCGAAGCCGTAGCCGGGATGACGCATGTCGAGCGTTCGCATCAACGCATCGCGCGAGACCTTCGCCAAAATAGAGGCGGCAGCGATGCTCGCGGATTTGGCGTCGCCCTTGATGATCGCCTGCTGCGGGATCGCGATGTCCTTCAAGCGTTTCGCGTCGATCAGAAGATGCTGCGGAGTCACCCCCAGCCCTTCAACGGCCCGCCGCATGGCAAGGATTCCCCCCCAGTAGATGTTGATGCTGTCGATCTCATCAACCTCGACAAACGCGACAGACCATGAGGCCGCCTTTTCCTTGATCTCTTCGGCGAGAGACTCGCGCGAATTCGCGTCCAGTTTTTTGGAATCGTCGATACCAAGGATGCGCGTGCCGGGCTTGAATATTACCGCCGCAGCGGCGACCGGCCCCGCAAGCGGGCTCATTCCGGCCTCGTCAATACCTGCGACCGCTTCCTTCCCCTCTTGCCAGAGAAGTGTTTCGAAGCGGAGCATCTTGCGAAGCCGCTGCCCTTCGGACCGGTTCTCGAAGCGCCGCTTTTCAATCGAGGCGAGGATTGAACGCGCTCCCGCGCGGCCGTCGGCGCGCAGCATTTCCTCGAGGCCGGCCTCAAGAGGCCTGCCCTCGATAACGTAGCGCTGACGTAATTTTTCGAGTGAGTGGCGGTTCATGAGACCCCTCGACTGGAATAAGACCAGTGATCGCCAAGCTTTGTGGCGATTATCTGATGTCACAGCCAAGGAACTCTCGCGTTCACTCTTGTCGCGGCCTTCTGCGCCGTCCCGGCAAACAGGTAATGGCGGTGCGGTTGGGACTGTGGAGGCCATCGACAGTCCGGGACTTCCGAGCCGCCGCGCCAAGCTTTATTGGACCTCGATCACAATTCAGGAGGCGTTGGCTCTGGCCCGTTCGCGCGCTTCGCGGCGACGTTCACGGCGTTCGCGCCGCCGCTTGGCCCGATCTGCGGGCTGCCGAAGCGGGGGAACGGGCGCTGGCGAGGTCGCGATGGTCTCCCCAACCGAAGGCGTCTGGATCGCCTCCGAGGCTGCTGGGCGGGACTCCATGAACTCGAGAACGGCCCGTCCCTGAGCAGTGATCTTCCATCCGCCGCTTATGCGCTCGACGAGTCCTTGCGAGAAGATGTCGAGATCCGGAACCCGCGCAGCGAGGCGCCGGGTGCGATCCGCCCAATCGCGGCCGCTTGTCGCCAGGATGGCCATGTCGCGTTTGAGGTCCTCCATGACGGCGAAGCCGTCCGGATAGCTCACCAGGATCTTGAGGACCGTCACCTGGAAGTTCACGCCCGCCCCGGATCGATCAGCGCCACATGGTGGGCGCTGGGGACAGGGCGTCGCGGCCGACCTGCCTGAGGCTATCGGGCGAAACCTCGCCTCTGGTCGCGGCCTCCAGGATCTTCGATGCGACGTGAGTACGTGCTTCGATCTCGCGGTGCGAGACGGTTTCGCATACTTCGTCGAGGACCGCGCGCAAAAGCGCGGTTGTTGCGGTGTCGAACATGAGCTGCCCCCATCAGGGAAAACGACACTCTAGCTCAATTTTGGCGCTGAGGAATCAACCATGTTAAGTCTTGCGGCAAGCCTTCCGGCCGGAAAACCGCGGCTTGAAGGATCCATGCGATCTCACGTAGACTGACGGTCCGGGACCAAGCAGACTCCCGGCGAGACTTCGGTCCAAGTTCTGCGCAGCACGCAACACGTGGAGCTTGCGCATGGATACCGAACGACAACCCTCCTCCAGACGTACCGTTGCCATCCTCTCGCGAGGAGATGCCGTCGTACGTCGAGATGCCACCTCGAAAAGCGGCCGCTTCGTCGACGTCTTCGAAGCGCTCGCAGCCGTGGGCGTCGAAGGGCGCCCAGCCATCTACGACGAAAGCTTCGCCGACGCCGTCCGCGAAGAACTGCTCGCAGTGGACGGCGTGCTCGTCTGGGTCAACCCAATTCAAGACGGCCGAAACCGCGCCGATCTCGACGCGCTGCTGCGCGACGTCGCCGCGCAGGGCGTGTGGGTGAGCACTCATCCCGACGTCATACTCAAGATGGGTACCAAGGAGGTCCTTTACCGCACCCGCTCGATGGGTTGGGGATCAGACACGGCCCTGTATCAAACCGCCGCGGTGATGCGCGCCGAGTTGCCGGTCCGGCTCGCCGCCGGGCCACGGGTGATCAAACGCAACCGCGGCAACGGCGGCCAAGGCGTCTGGAAGGTCGAGAAGCTGCGGGATTCATCCAGGATCAAAGTCCTGGACGCGACTAAGGACGCGCCGGAGGAACTGACGCTCGATGATTTCCTGCATCGCTGCGCGGAGTATTTCGAGAACGGCAGCGTCATCGACCAAGCGTTCCAGCCCCGCCTGAGCGAAGGCGTCGTGCGCTGCTACATGGCCGGCGACCGCTGCGCCGGCTTCGGTTATCACAAGGTCAAAGCCCTGGTCGAGCCGCCTTCCGCGCGCGCCGGGGCCGGCCCGCGGCTCTACACGTCCAACGCCGACCCGCGCTTCCAGCGGCTGCGGCGATTGATGGAGGACGAGTGGACGCCGCAGCTCACCTCATTGCTGGACATCGCGCGAGACGACCTGCCCGCGATCTGGGACGCCGACTTCATGCTCGGTCCCGTCCAGGCCGATGGAAGCGACAGCTACGTGCTCGGCGAGATCAACGTCAGCTCGGTGCATCCCTATCCGAGTGAAGCGCCGACAGAGATCGCCAGGCGGGTTGCCGACCGCTGCAGCTTAAGCTCTGACGCATGCTGACGGTCAACGGGCTCAAGCGCCTGCACCTCTGCGTATCATTCGACCTGCAGGACGGCGAATGCGTCGCCCTGCAGGGGCCGTCTGGAGTCGGAAAGACCTTGCTGCTCCGCTCCATCGCGGATCTCGATCCAAACGAAGGAACGGTCAAGCTAGACGGCACGCTCAGAGAGGCGATGCCCGCCCCGGCCTGGCGAAGGCGGGTGACCTACCTCGCCGCCGAACCCGGCTGGTGGTCCGACACTGTGCGGGAGCACTTCACCGCTTGGGATGATGCCCTGCCGCTGGTCACGCGCCTGGGGTTGCCGGACGACTGCGGACCTTGGTCGATCCAACGGCTTTCGACCGGCGAGAGACAGCGATTGGGGCTCGTGCGGGCGCTCGTGCTGCGATCGCGGGTGCTTCTGCTGGACGAGCCAACCTCTGCGCTCGACCCGGCATCCGTTACAGCCGTGGAAGCCTTGATTGCCGAACGCATTGCGAATGGAACGAGCGTGCTCTGGAGTACCCACGACCACGGCCAAGCCCGGCGCGTCGGGTCACGGATTTTCGCAATGAAGTCCGACGGCGGTATCGAGGAAAGCCGGCCGTGACCTACATCCAGCTCTCGTACGGCAATCTCGTACTACCCGCGCTCCTTGTGGTCATAGACGGCGTCCTGTCGCTCGTGCTCCGCCTCAAGCTCGAGAAGCAACTGGCCATTGCGACCGTGCGCATGGTGGTTCAGCTCGTGCTCGTCGGATACGTTCTGACGTTCCTGTTTACCGCGGTGTCGCCGGTCTGGACCGCTCTCGCCGCCCTGATCATGGTCTTATTCGCTTCGCGGGAGATCGTCGCGCGACAGAAGCGACGACTGACGGGTGTTTGGAAGTACGGCCTGGGAGCAACATGCACCCTTCTCGCCGCCGGCACCATCACAATGTTCGCGCTCCTGACGGAGCTACGGCCGGATCCTTGGTATCACCCACGTTATGCGTTGCCTTTGCTAGGCATGATGCTGGGCAACACGATGACCGGAGTAAGCCTCGGCTTGGACGTGCTGACAAACAGCCTGGTGCGCGAACGAACTGCCGTAGAAGCTTGTCTTGCACTCGGTGGCACCCGACACCAGGCCCTGTTGCCGATCATACGGGACGCCTTGAGAAGCGGCTTCATGCCGATCATGAACAGCATGGCGGCGATCGGCCTCGTTTCCTTGCCGGGTATGATGACGGGCCAGATTCTCGCAGGCGTCGAGCCGGTCGATGCAGTAAAATATCAACTGCTGATCATGTTTCTAATTGCTGGCGGGACCGGGCTGGGAACGTTGGCCGCGGTCCTGGGCGGCGCACGTCTGCTGACCGATCACCGACACCGGCTACGTCTCGATCGCATTTTGACCGAAAACTAGGGAAGCGGTCTCGCCCTTTCGAAATAGGTAGCGGATTGAAGAAACCTATTGAGACCGTAGCCGTCAGCGACCTCCAATCAACAGCTCATTATCACCTCCGCTTCTGGCCCTGCGCGTCATTTAGCTGCACCGCAGAACTTGGTCGCCATCGAGGCATAGCGGGCTCTGGCAAGCCGTACCCTGGAAGATAGATTCACGGTCTAACCGCGCGCGCGTCGCAGCGCTGCTTCCAATCGCGCCTTCTCTTTATCCCAGCGGGCTTCTTCTGCCTGCGACCTCTTCTCGATAGCCTCGAGCTCAGCCTGGATGGCCGCAGCCCGCTTCGCGTGCTCCTGCTCGGCCCTGTCCAACGCAGCCTGTGCCTTGTCGACCGCCTGCTGACGGCGTTCACGTTCCTTCTGCCTGGCAGCCTCTTCCTTCGCTCGCTCAAGCTCGCGGCGCCGCTCTTCCCGTTGGTAGTCGAGAGCGGCCTTGCGCTCCGCCGCCTTGTCGACGCGGCGAGAGGAAGGCTTCTTCGCCTTTGAGCCTTTCGACTTGCGGGCAGCTTTCGTTGGTCTGCGGCCCTCAAGATTAGTGGGCAGGTCGGCATGCTCTTTGAAAGATCCGTTGGATCCGACCGGGCGCCTGAGCACGACGCCAGGCTTTGCCATGGTTGCGGCGATGACGTCCGGATCATCGCTTTCCTTCGCCGCGCCCTGATGAAAGAGATTGCTGTCTGCGCCCCACGCTTCGAGCGCAGCTTTCATGGAAGGAGCGGCTATAGCCAGATCGAAGAAGCCCAGCGACGTCTGGTAGGTTTTCAGTTTTCTGGCCACCGGTCTGATCAGACCTTCCCCTTGGTAGTGCGCACTCTGAGATGCCGCGGCGTCTGACGGAACATGCCCTGGCTTTGCGCGTTCCCTCATTCTTGAAGGACGTCCGTGCATCACGCAACTCGCTCTGAAGGATTGGCCCTTGAATGAGCCGGATGTCGACCTTGCCCAAGCGCCTACAACCGATGCTCGCCACGCTCACCGACGCGCCCTTCGACGACGCCGGCTGGGTTTTCGAGGACAAGTACGATGGCTTTCGGATGATCGCGGAAATCCGGCGGGGCAAGGTTGCGCTCTACAGCCGCAACGGCAAGATCATCAGCCGCAGCTATATCGAGGTGGCGAAAGCGCTGGAGGGCGTGAAGGGCGACGCCGTGATCGACGGCGAGCTCGTCGCGATCGGAAAGGACGGCGTCTCGCATTTCCAGCTGCTGCAAAACGCGCTGCGCCATGAAGCCAAGCTCCAGTATTGCGCCTTCGATCTCATGTTTCAGAACGCAGTTGACTTGCGCAAGCAGCCTCTTCTCGAGCGCAAGAAGAGGCTGAAGGCGATCCTGCCGCGCGACAGGCTGATCGCCTTCAGCTCTCACCGCAAAGCGAACGGCACAAAATTTTTCGCCGAGGCCGAACGGAAGGGCCTGGAAGGCATCATGGCGAAGCGCGCCGACAGCGAGTATGCGTCCGGAAGCCGGACGGCGGATTGGCTGAAGATCAAGACAGCAAAGCGGCAGGAAGTGGTCATCCTGGGTTTCACAGCGCCCAAGCGCACCAGGCCCTTCTTCGGCGCCCTGGTCCTCGCCGTGCGGGAAGACGACGCATGGCGCTACATCGGACATGTCGGCACTGGCTTCAGCCACAAGGTCCTGGGAAACCTCCACGCCAGGCTTGTGAAGCTGACGACGCCGAAATCACCCTTCCCTGCCAAAGTGAAGGACGAGGCGACCACGACCTGGGTCAGGCCCTCCTTGGTTGCCGAGGTCAAATTCGCGGAGTGGACGAGCAAGGGCGAACTGCGCCAGCCCGTCTACCTCGGGCTCAGGTCGGACAAGCGGCCGAAGGACGTCGTGCGTGAGCGAGAACGTCCGCGCAAATAGCGCTCCCTTCGGGCGTAGCCGGCAAACGAAACGGATTAACGCATTCGCCTCCTCGGCTGTGAATCCCTCCGCGGTGGCGGTCAATCCCCTCCAAGGTCGTGGATCTCCGGTCGCATGCCGTTAGGCGTGAGTTCGAGGATCGCAAGTGTGCTCGGTAGCTTGAAGCGCCGGGGTCCCGCGCTGCCCGGATTCAGATAGAGAACGCCACCGACCGTGTCGATCTTCGGCACGTGGGAATGCCCGGAGACGATGACGTCAATGCCACCGCCTGGATCTGCCTCCAGCGTCTTCAAGTCATGCAAAACGTAGATCGACTTTCCCGCTAGGCGCACAAGCTTCGTGTCGGGATAATCGCGGGCCCACTCGCCAGTGTCCACGTTTCCACGAATGGCTGTGACGGGCGCGATGCGGCGAAGCGCGTCGACAATGTCGGGGCGCCCGATGTCGCCGGCATGGATGATGTGATCGACGCCCGTCAGGCCCCGTTCCGCCTCGGGCCTCAACAGACCGTGCGTGTCCGAAATGATTCCAATCCTGAACATCATTTCCCGGCGCTCTCCACCACGATTGCCAAAAGACGATCGAGAAACTCTCCCTGAGCGGACAGCATTTTGGTCCGCGCGAGCTCGATATCGAACCATTCCGCGCGGTCGACTTCGGGAAAGCTCTGCCGCCGACCGCTTCGGGGCGGCCATTCGATATCGAAGGTATTGCTGGTCAGCGCCGCCGGGTCAAAATGGCCCTCGCCGGCGAATGCGATGACGCGCTTCCCGCCTCGCTGCCGGACTTGTCCCAGCGTCTGGAGTGGACCGATCGAAGCGCTCGGGCCCAGTTCTTCGGCAAACTCGCGTCGGGCGACCTGCTCCGGAGCGTCATTGGCATCGATTTCGCCCTTCGGAATGGACCAGGCGCCATCATCCTTGTTGCGCCAGAACGGACCTCCGGGATGAACGAGCAGAACCTGGAGCCCACCAGCACCCTTGCGGTATGCGAGAATGCCCGCGCTCGAGGCCGATTTCCTGGAAGTCTTTTTCACCGCAGCCATATCGCTCCTATTGTGCAGAGCAATCCAAAGCTGAGCAGGCAAGGAGCGCTGAGGCGCGACGACTGGCTAACTGCACAGCAAAGATCGTCCGAAACAGGCCAGTAGCGCAGCGGGCCCCCGTTGTACCGCCTTTTGTAAAACCTCGTCGAGATTGGGACTTGCCATCCGCCAAAGCCGCCCGCGGACGACGAAGCAGAAGCCGTCCGGCGTCACCGCCACAAAAATCTAAGCCGACTTCCGCTGTGGCTTGGCCGCCGGCTTTTTCGCCGCGGCCTCTTTCGCCGGCTTCTTGCCCGCGATCGGCATTAGCATTTCCTTCTGCCCTGCCGCCGCCTTGCGCGGCTTTTTGCCTGGCTTCTTGGGTGTCTCTGCCGCCGCCTCTCTTCCAATGCTCTTACGCAGCGCGTCCATCAGGTCCACCACGTTCTCGCCGCGGGGACGCGCTTTCGCGGTGATGGGTTTGCCGGCGCGCTTCTGGTTGATGAGATCGATGAGGGCGGTTTCGTACTGGTCTTCGAACTTGTCCGGCTCGAAGTGACCTGCCTTCTGATTGACGATGTGCCTGGCGAGATCGAGCATGTCCTTAGTGACTTTGACGTCTTGAATATCGTCGAAATATTCCTCCGCGGAACGGACTTCGTAGGGATAGCGCAGCAGGGTCCCCATCAGCCCCTTGCCCAGCGGCTCGAGCGCAACGATGTGCTCGCGATTGGTGAGCACCACGCGACCGATCGCGACCTTGTTCATTTCGCGGATGGTTTCGCGGATGACCGCGAAAGCGTCGTGCCCGACTTTGCCATCTGGAGTCAGGTAGTAAGGGCGGATCAAATAGCGTGGGTCGATCTCGCTGCGGTCGACGAATTCGTCGATCTCGATCGTTCGCGTCGATTCCAGCGCGACATTCTCGAGCTCCTCCTTTGTCACCTCGATGAATGTGTCCGTGTCGACCTTGTAGCCCTTGACGATGTCCTCGTTGTCGACCTCCTCGCCGGTGTCAGCGTCCACCTTGGCGTACTTGATGCGATGGCCGGTCTTTCGGTTGAGTTGGTTGAACGAGACCTTTTCGGATTCCGACGTTGCCGGATAAAGCGCTACCGGACAGGTGACGAGGGAAAGACGCAGAAAGCCTTTCCAGTTAGCGCGCGGGGCCATCGCGGGGAACTCCATTACTGACGCCGGATTCAAGACGAACGACTTGGCTTGGTTCCGACATCGCGCTCCCTTCCAAGAGATGATTTTTTCACGAGGAGGGTCCGAGTGGACTCGACATTTGTTCTTGTTATGTTCTAATTCGGAATGACCGATCGACCCGCGAGCTGGCGTATGCCGACCCCCAAGCAGATGGAAAAACTGGCCGCAGAAGCTGCCCGTAGACCCGCCCCTTCCACTGCGGCCCCGGATGCGCCGCTCCCGGCCGAATATTGGGAATCGGTCCTGAAAGACCCTCGCGTCGCCGTGACCGGAGCCGAGAACCGACACCGCAGTCTTTCCGAGACTCAACGCCACTTGCTGCGCGTCTCCTGTCGCCGCTGCGAACGCACCGTGGAAATCCAAAAGGCCGATGCAGTCCGATTGTACGGCGGCAATGCACTTTGGAAGGACGTGGCGCAGCGGTTGCTCGACAACACCTGCCAGCAGCGCACCGGCAGGCATGAAGAAGACGGCTGCTGGCCGGCGTTCGAGACGCCGTAACTTATCCCGATGCCGATCCGATCTCTTAGCGCCTGGATATCCGGATGGCCCCGAAGTATCACCCCACGCCCCTGTCGGGCAGCGATCGCAAGGCTCTGTCGAAAGAGCTCGGCAAGGCACGTGCGATGGCGAACATGCTGGCTGCTCAATCGTCAGAGATGCGGGCCAAGGGCGAGGCCATGATTCAGCAAGCTGACAGGCTGCTTTGCGAAAGCTGGAATGAGCGTATGTGGAGCGATGGCGAACCTATCGATCCGTCACCCACCATAGATCAGGCCGTGAATGGAGGCTTCCCGTGGCTTGAGATCAGGTGCGCTCGCTGCAAGACGCCGAGCGACGTCGACCTTGCGGCTATGAAACATCCACCGACCACCTTCGTGCATGATCTTGCAAGCCGGCTACGCTGCCGCAAATGCGCCAAGGCGGGCCGGCGTCCATCCGCGACTCTGCTACAACTGGCTTGGCAGCCGCGCCACCCCAGAACCGAAGCCTGACTGATGTGCAATCTCTATTCGATCACGACAAACCAAGCTGCCATCAGCGCGCTGTTTCGCGTCGTAAACCGATACGTGGGCAATCTGGCACCCATGCCCGGCGTGTTTCCCGATTACAAAGCACCGATCGTGCGGAACGGAGCCGAGGGCCGCGAGCTCGCCACAGCGCGATGGGGAATGCCATCGTCATCAAAGGCGCTGATGGACGCCACAAAGAAACGAGCCGAAAAGCTGCAGGCAAAAGGCAAGGCAGTGGATTTCAAGGAATTGCTCAGAATGGAGCCGGACGGCGGCACGACCAACATCCGCAATGTGAAGAGCAAACACTGGACGCGATGGCTGGGAACCGAAAACCGCTGCGTCGTGCCATTCAACTCATTCAGCGAGTTCAACAAGGTCGAAGGCGGCGACATCTGGTTTGCGCTCGACGAGACCCGGCCTCTCGCCTGTTTCGCCGGCATCTGGACCAATTGGACCAGCGTCCGGAAGGTCAAGGAAGGTGAGACGACCAACGACCTCTACGCGTTCCTCACGACAGAGCCGAACGCAGAGGTCGGCGCCATCCACCCGAAGGCCATGCCGGTGATTTTGACATCGCCCGATGAAGTAGAGACCTGGATGACGGCTCCTCCGGACGAGGCCTTGGAGCTGCAGCGGCCGCTTGCTGACGGAACGCTCAGGATCGTCGCCCGCGGCGTCAAGGAAGATCCGCCCGGGTCGACGGCGTGACCGACGAGACTAGTGTGCCAGATTTCCCGATGAACCGCGCACGACGCTCACGACAAACAAGCTGCGCGACTCCGACCATGGGTCTTGAAATCCACGGGCGTGAGCTGCGATCTTATGGCGCGCTCGGAGGGCATTCGCATTTTTTGTGATTTCAAAGGGTTACAGCCAAGCACAACGCGTTTTGGTGCATTTCAGGCTCAAAAGCACCTTTGGCGCAGTTGCCGTGGAAGAGCCCTGTCCTACGCGAGGTCTGATTGGTCCACCTCTCAGAACTGTCTGATTGCGCGTTCAAACCTGCTGCGGCGAGCGTCCTCAAGCTCCTCCACGGGGAAGACACCGGCAGCCACGGCATCGAGCGCCGTGATCTTGTGGAAGCTGTAATGGGCTCTTTGGCCTCCGCCTTGCGGCAGCCGATGTAGAACCAATTTTTGCGGCCTTTGACGTTTCCGATGATGTGGATTGGTCCGCGCGTTGCTGTGAGCGTTGAGCGGACGGCGTGGAAGGCCTCCTCCCTCATCCGGGAGGCTTCGTCCATCACGCAGGCCCAGACATCTTCGCGATACAGGTTGTCCGGCTTCTCCGCCGACTTGAACCGCAAGACCCGATGGTGATGGTCATATCGGTATGGTTGATGACGTTCCGTGTAGCCGACTTCCAGAGCTGACCGCTGAATAAAGTCTCGGGTCATGCGGCCAGTCTACCGGCTCGGGCCTCAAGCTCCGGTGAGGCAAAGTCCCGTAAAACCACGGGTTTTCGACGTTTTTTCGGGGATAAGTTCCAAAAGCCGCCCGTACAACTATGCGAATCTGCGAGGCTTCGCATATAGACAGCAAGTTGAGACCCCCTAAGTATGGTGTCAGGGAGCCTAGGCCGATACAGAATGTAGACATAGCCCGGAGCGATTCGCAATGTCTCTGCAATTGGATATCCCCGAGGAATATTTCGACGCGAAGCCGTACTATCGCAACCGCGCCGCCGCCGAGGCCGTGGTGCGCGAGATCAAGGACCACATCAAGAAGACCGGCGAGCCGCACACCTGGCGGCACCACACGCATTCGAAGCCGGTGACTGGATCTCGCATCGTCTATCTCGGCACCTACGACTTGCCGCCGAGCCACCGCGCGCCAGACCGACACGCCCCTTGCCCTTGCTGCTCGCCGCGGGCGCCGAAGTATTCCCACAACGGCAAGATCGCTTGGTTTCCCGACGAGCACGTTATTCGGATGATCGGCCCTGATTGCTTCGCCACCCTCAATCCCGAGGGACATTGGGAGGCCATGGAGCAGTTCACGCGCGAGGAAGCTGAGCGTCGCACGATCGCGTACCTGCTCACCAACCTGCACTTGAACCGGCCGGCTCGCGAGGTAATCACCGACGCCCTACCCGCTCTCGAAGCCGTCGACGAGGTTCACACGGTCCTTCAGCACCGCCTCACCGAGATCATCCGCATTGACTTGTGGCGCCATGTCGGTCGGGGCTCGCTTGATGTGACGGAGATGTCGCGCCGCATGCGCCGTACCCGCGGCGGAGCCGAAGAAGTCGAGAGTTTCCTGGACGTCAGGAAGCTCTTTGACTTTCCAGGCTACCAAATGTTCAGCCCGAAAACCTCTCGCTTGGCGGGACGCATCAAAGGGACTGCGAAGCGGCTGAGCCTGCTCGATTTGGGTGATGAAACTCAGGAACGCGTTCGGGCAATGACTAAGGAAGATCAGGCTAAAGCAGCTCGCATGCTCTCGCAGGGCATAACAGCGGCGGCCAACATATTCGCTGACGCCGAGGCGATCCGAAGCGGCTTTAGACCGATGAGTATCGCCAACCTCAGAGGCTGGACCAAGCACAAGGGATGCCCGGTACGGCTGGTCATTGCCGGCGACGAGCGCAATTTCTATATCGGCCCCGACGAGCAGCATCAGCTACGCGTGGAAATACCGCCGGCATTCTGGCGCAGCTTTGGAGAGCTTCCCAAGATCCTGACGCTAACGAATTGGAGCGAGGACTAAGTCACATGTATGCGTTTATGAGTTACCAGACCGAGGATCGCGCTGTCGCGGCCAACGTGGCCGGTCTCCTCGAAACCTTGGGCATTCGGTCATTCATGGCCCACGAGCACATCGAGGTATCTGTGCAATGGCGAGACGAGATATTGCGCCAGATCGGCCTTGCCGACCTGTTCGTTCCAATCTTAAGCGCCCGCTACTATGCTTCGATTTGGTGCAAGCAAGAATCCGGCATCGCCGCGTTCCGGCGCATGACGATCATCCCGTTGTCCCTCGACGGATCAATCCCGCAAGGCGCCATCAGCAACATCCAATCGTCACTCCTGCAAAACGGGCAAGCAACCTATCAGCAGATTTTTCCGGGCCTCGCATCCCAGGATGTTGCCTTTACCATCAATGCTGGCACAAGGCTCGTCGCGGGATCGCGTAGCTTTCGCACCGCCGAGTACAATTTTCAGCTACTCCTGCCGTACCTAAATCGCGCAACAGACGCGCAGATTGTTGAGCTTCTGAACGTCTCCCAACGGAACGGCCAGGTCGCTCATGCTTCCTTTTGCGCACGAGAATATTTGCCGCCACTACTGAGAAGCCATGGCCACCTGCTCGAACCGCAAATCCGAGATCAGCTCGCACAGGTGTTGGCGCAATATGCGTTTCCCCCGCCTGGCACATTTTAGGTAGGTACACATGAGTGACTTTGGCAGTGACCCGTACCAGGATTTGCCCGACGACCCTGAAGAGGCATTCCTGAAGCTTGAGAGCCATTTCCGTGCGGAATGCGACCGGCAGTTGGGGGCTCTTGAGCATAACGACCGAACTGACATCGTTTACGTTGACTATATCGCAAGGGTGCTGGCGGCGATCAAAGCTCTGGAACTCGAAGGCGAGTTTAAGAGCGAGGTCCCATCAATCGAGGACGTCAACTTCAACACGTACCTGAACTTCAATAAAGACGTGATGCACTATTGCACGATGCTCCGCATTAGGCGCAGCCAGCGCGAACAGGGGTATTCGGTTCAGTTCGATGAGACAGCGAGGCGGAAGGTCCACCACCACCTTGACCAGGTCCTGGATATTTTTCAGAAACTAGAAGTCGACGACCGGAAGCGGGAGAAACTCATTTCCCGGCTAAATGACCTGCAAGCTGAGGTCGATCAACGGCGCACTCGTTTCGACCGGTTTGCGGCCCTCACAATGGAGGTTGCAGGCGTCATCGGAGACGCAGCCGAGCGATCAAAAATAGTCGACATTCTCGATGCGGTCGGTCGCGTGTTTTGGGGCTCGCAGACGGAGAAGCAAAAGCAGCTGCCAGCACCGAGGCAAAAGAAGATCGAGCCGCCCAAGCCGAAAGTTGAAGAGCGGAAGCAGCCCGAGATGGACGACGATATTCCATTCTGATTATTTGCGCGGCGGTACCCGCTTGCCCATGCTCTTCGCCTCGTCACCATGTCCGAAGATGGGCGCACATACGCCATCTAAAACATCAAGCGCGATACGGAGATCCTTTTCTTTAGGAGTGTATCCACGGTGCATGGCCGCATCGCCGACGTCTAGTGTGGCTCGCATTGCGTCCCGCTGGATGACTGAGATCAGTCCGGCGCTCTGAAATGCGTCAAGATTCTTTTGGAAAGTGCCATGGTCGCCCGTCTTAAAGATCATGATCTGCTCTAGTGCGGCGCGAATACCCATCGCGGCTAAGCGATACTGTTTTGCATCAACAGCCCGATAGACCTCGAAGATCAAGTCTCCGATGGTCTCTTCCGTATCGTCGAGTCCCAGCCGCATATACTGCAACCACCTCGGCTGTTGGCGCGAGACCGGCGATGGGTAATATTCATTCGTCAGGCTGCCATCCGATAAGTAGCGAGTTTGAACACCCATTGAAATGGTTTGGCAGCCACCACAGGAAATCATCACGTACGCATAATTGAAATCGCCATCGGTCTGCGTTGTCTCAAATAGAACAGTGTGGGTGGTCTCTCTGATGCAGGTTGAGCAAGGTGCTTTTATTTTTCTTTCGACCTCAGCCATATGTCCCCTTCTCCTATTATGCTGGACGCTTGAGGTAGAATATTTGGTGCTTCCCTTCAGCCGGCTGGATCGAAACCAGCTCCCAGCCTTCCTGTCCCTGTTGGTTGAGCCACTTCGCTACCACGGCGGCCATCTTCTCTGGCGACGCACTTGGCCAGTCGGAGAAGTGACGCACCTGGTATTCCCACTTCATGTTGCCCTCCATATCGCCGAGAAGAATACGACCCGCGAATAGGCTCAAGCAACAAAAAGGCTCGACTTGGGGCCCTTTTTGTTGAGGGCAGCGACAAGGACAAACGGCAAAGCGACTTCTGGCGCCCTCTCCTCGGCTCCGTTGTTCGACACGGTGGCCTGGTCTCAGCCTACTCCGGGTATGTCTACCGTTGAGGCCATTTCCCGACTTCGGACTTTCCCGCGCGATGTGCTCGCGTGAACGGGACAACCGAATTGGACACAGTTCGACTACACAATTATACGTTTGTCTCTTTGATGCGCAGCACCAGCTGTGTGATCTCCGCGCATTTCGCTTTAATCTCTTTGAGATCTCTGGAATGCAAATCTGGCTTAAGCGAACTCCTTGAAACGTGGCGCGCACCACTCGTACTCCATACACCATGCGCAATCACTACACGATTGGCGGCGTTGAAGCCCTTGCAGTCCTTAAAATACCTATCGACCATTTTTCGCTTAGCATCATCTATTTCCGGCTTTGCCTTCAGCGTCTCTGCGCTCACTGTGCACAGCACCGCAAAGTCGTAAGGCGCCGTGATGATATCAAACAGCTCTTGTTTGAGCCCAAGCTCCTTGAATAGGCGGTATTTAATGAGGAACTCCAGTTGGGAGAACTTATAGACGAACTCCCCGATGGCCTCGTAGTGGTCAACTTCGCGGAAGCGGTTCAGAAACGCCCGCATCTCATCCTTGTTGAGTATCTTCCTGGTCGCCATTTTAATGCCTTGCGGAATTACTTTTTGCAGGGAAACGCGGCGACCAAAGACTCGTGTAGCAGCACGTCGGCACTGTTCTGGCGAACCTCGGGCTTATCTCTCAGATATTTACAGAAGACGTCACCCACCTGCGAAAGAACGACGTTCTCGGGCAGGCAGTATTTCAGTATCTGGTCTTGCAGCTTGCCAATGCCGGTCACGAAGCTCTCGTGATCCTTCATCTCTTTAAACAAGCGGATGTAGGTTGCCCCGGTGAAGTCGGCGTCCGCCATTGCCTTGTCTACGACGCCGGCGACGTACCCATAGACGTGCGAGATATTGCCGTTGCAGTAAGGGAGTATGGTGTTGCCAGTGTAGAATCCAGCCTCGCTTGAGGCACTGGTCAGGCAAACCAACATGCCAACTGCCGCAATCAGCCTTCTTGCCATCGTGCCCGCCCTCAGAAAAATGCCGGAGCACCATATTTCAAGACCAAGCCGCCCGCCACAGTCCCGGCCGCAATCAGCCCGCTCCACCAAAAGGATCGAGGCTTAGCAGCCTTCATCGACAGCCAGTACAGAAGTGCCCCGAGGATGGGGCCGTAGTGCTTGCTGAAGTCGCCGTTGCGCTTCAGCACCTCGATCAAATTTTCATTCCGCAATTCTTGGTCAGACACAGCCGACCTCCTGTTCCGAAGCAGCGACGAATCCGAAATACGCCCCTAAATGCCACGAGTGCCGGGGTTACTGTTCGCTAGCCCGACTTTTCACCGCATTTAGCATTCTGAGGATATTCGTTCTCATTACGTTCCAGCGCACTAGACTACTGTTTTGCCCGACGGCGCAAGTGAAATTTTCGGTAAAGACGAAGCCTACTCATAGGAACAGCCGGCCTCCGAAGGTCTTGATTGCTGCAAGAGCAACGATGGCCCACGCAACGATGCCAAAAACCATGACTGATGAACCCTAGCCGCGGACCAAAAGCGCTGGACACATCGGTGGCCTTTTCCAGGATAGCTGGGAGCCCGAATTTAAGGCGAGCGAAGCCGCGCCCAGAAATGGACGAACGTTGAGACCCCACGATGTCAACCTCCTTTTGCCGCGCACGCTATCGTTCGCGAGAAAACTAATTCTCGCACCAGGCGTAGCGAGTTCCGCTACCTACTGAAACGAAGCCCGTTACTGGACCGTTCCTCAGCCGACCCGTATCGGCGTGAGCACCTGACGATCATTCGACACCCGCATTCAACGCACTGACCTAACTGACGAACGGTTGAGCACACGAATCCCTATCGCGCGGCGCCTTCTAGCGGCGACGCACGGTCTGATTCTCTCAGTTTTGCAGTGATTTAGTTGTCAGTGCCGGAGAGTGTAGCATCGAATGTCAGACTCGCTGCTGACAAACGACAAGGGGCGGAACTAACGTCCCGCCCCACTTTCATCTCTATGATTTGCCGACTGTTTTGCCCGGCTTGTCGAGATTGCGTGCAGAGCATCATGCACTTCCACCAGCGACTTCGCCCGCTCGGCGAGCGAGTATTCGCTGCCGCCGACCGAACCGAGCAGGTAGAGGATCTGCTTACGCCTTCCCCACCGTCCCTATCAGCATCCCGCTCTCATCGTAGATTCTCTAGGTAGTCGCAGGGGTTCATAATTCGCGGCGACTTCAAGAGCTGGCGAGACAAATACGCCAACACCCCACGCAAAGCTGATCTTGCCTGGACGGTGCTAGCGCGCATTCTTTCTTTCGAAGGACCGCGGCATCATCACCAACAATCCTTGCGAGCGCGGAGGACGGCTCAGCGGCCTTACATTTTACGATCTGAGGGGCACTGCGGTTATTCGGCTTGCGATTGCTGGCTAGCGTGCCGCAGATCACGGCCGTGACTCGTTGAAGGACGTCGAAGGCATTCTCGTTGCGCACTATCACCTGCGCCGCGCGCCATAGCTATGAGGTCCCATGTCCGAAGGACCAGCTGACATCGCTGGCCGCGAATACCAAAAAGAGCGCCAAGAGCAGTTCGCAACGGGCGTCGATGCGATCCCGCTTGATGTTTCAGGGCTGGGCAAGGCGATGAACCTGTTGATTCGCGAGGACATACGCTTTATCCCCGTGATCGCGTGCACCTTCGCCGACGATGAAATGGCGGGGATGTTCAAACATTTCCTCCCCGACGATATCCCGGGCGGCAAGAAGAGCATGCTCGGGCGTTACGGTCCGATATCAAGTCTCTTCGCGCGCATCCAATTCGCCTTTGCTTTCGGCATGGTTCATTCCGACATTTTTGTCGGCCCTCGATAAGCTGAGGGGCCACCGGAATGACATCGCGCACGCGTGGGACCAAGACTCGCTTAGGGATTTCATGGAAACGCCCCTCCCCTACATGGAGGAGATGGAGGACGCGCTCATTCACATCGACATCAAAGATGGAGGATACGGCGACAGCCTCTCGCCCGACGCTTCACTGCGGCTTCGAACGTTTTGGCTTCTTGCTAGACTATTCTATGAGGTCCGGTTCTACCCCCTGGCCAAGATGGCCCAGCTCAAACCCTTCAACGCGGTATGGCACTGGCGCCCCGAAGGCGCTCTGCACCATCCAAGATCCAGCAGCCTTTTACACCAAACTAATCTGCGACCGGGATCGCGGTACTTCCTGAGTCCACTTAAGTACGTTGGTTCTCTTCGCCGGTAGCCGAGACTATCGTGGAAATGCTGAAGGCGGGTCAGTAGGCCATTCGTCAGACAGCTTCGTCCTTCCCTTCGGCAACTCTGAGTACGGCCCGTGCAGGCGCAGGAAATCCCGCCAGAACCGCGGAACCACTTCAAAGAGCATTGTAGCAGGGGCGATATTCGGAAGAATGCATGCCCATATCCACCGCGAAGTAAGAATATCCTTCGTTATAGGCCGCCTCGCCGAAGGCAAAAGTATTGAGCGGACCTACCTCGTGCATCCTAATTTGCAGACCGCTGGCAGGCTGGAAATGCTTCGAGCCGTTGGCCAACGGCTGCATCTGAGCAAGCCAGATGCTCTGCGAGTAGAGCCATTCCCGAAACCCGTGGACATTCTTGTCATCGAGGCCGAGCTGTTTCCTCTTCGCTCGATCCTTGTTGAGGAATCCAACCCACACCCAATCGCTCATGTGATGCGCGGTGATGACGAAATTCATCGCATGGCGCGCCGAGCCAGGGTTTTCGCAGAAATCGTCGAAGTCCTGGACCAGCTTTTGATAGAACTCCAGCGGATTTGTGATGCCGAGCACGGCACCCTCCATTCTAAGCGGCCAGTCCTAAGCCTCACGAAAAGTGGTGTCTTTGCAAGTGGAATAGCGCCCCAAATGCCCCTTCGACCGAACATAGTCCCCTCCATGGGCGGTCAGTCGGATCGCGCGGATTTTTGGGGGATTTCAGATGAAAGCCAAGACCGGCCGAAGCAGCTGCTGCAGATCGGGAAGAGCAAGGTGCTTGCAAAAGGCGTTTGGCGCCGTCGACGCGATGAAGTCCCGAGTCGGAGCCTGCCATGAGGTCCAGCATCGACTAGAACCACCTTCCCGCTGTTCGTTTGATCCCACGGAGATGTGGAAATCAATGTCAATGGGCTCCCTTGAGACTTGCTGTTGGCGTATATCCCAATAGAAGCTGATTCGCCCCGCTAACCTGGGCTTCAAGGATCGGCAGGTGCACAAGGTATGATGACTGCGGAAGTCAATTGGCTGCAGTTGAATATCCCGGCCAATTTGTGTGCAGTGACGGACGAAGTACGTCCCTTACAAGTACGTCCCCCAATCGGGGCAAACTAGGTTCTCTACTCGGCTCCGCCGGCGCCGAGTGAACATCGAAGGAGATCTCGCGGCGAGCTTCGGCTTCGCCGCGAAAATGCTTAACGAACGAATCATGAATCAACTCTGAGACGTAAGTGGCTAACGTGGTTGCGACTCATCTCGAAGTGCGGGCGCCGCGCCATGGCTGCGCTTCGAATGCCGGCTGGAGTGGAAGATGCCCGACCTGAAGAGTGTCGAGTCGGTGTACCTGGTGCTTGGCTTCATCGTGCCTGGCATGATCATCACGCTCGTCCGCGCGCAGTTCTTTACCGGCAGGGTGCGTACCCTCTCGGAGAACGTGGTGACCTATATCGCTCTCACCGTTCTCTACTACGGCATGGCCGCGCCGGTCGTGGAATATGTCCTTTCAATCCGCGAACCCGGGCGCGCAAAGATATTCGCCTGGCTGGGATTGATCATCCTTCTGCCCACCGCCATCGGCTTCGCCTTCGGCTTCCTCGGCCAGAACGATGTCTTTCGGCGTATCCTTCAATACTTCAAAATAAATCCGGTCCATGCCGCGCCGTCCGCCTGGGATTACGCCTTCGCCCGATTGCGCGGCGACCACTTCGTGATGGTCACCCTTTCGGACGGTTCGACGGTCAGCGGCGTCTACGGCAGTCACTCGTTCGCATCGTCGGATCCGACGGAGCGCGACCTGTTTCTCCAGGAGATCTACGACGTGGATAGCGACTCCTGGAAGAAAAGATCCGAGCAACAGGCCATTCTCATCCCCTCGAAAGAGATCAAACACGTCCAGATCTGGAATCCGAAAGGAGTTTGAAATGTCACGCACTAACGACGGGTATAAGCCGGCTCCACCGGCCAACATCGTCAATAAAGGTTATCAACCCTCTTCGCCCCAACAGCCCCCGAACCCGCAAAGCGGTCATCAGCCCGGGACAGGCTCG
This sequence comes from Bradyrhizobium sp. Rc3b, assembly GCF_900114915.1. GTDB lineage: Bacteria > Pseudomonadota > Alphaproteobacteria > Rhizobiales > Xanthobacteraceae > Bradyrhizobium. The sequence goes on along the minus strand of NZ_FOUS01000002.1, from coordinate 193,995 downwards.
AAGCCTGCCGTTCCGACGACCGGAAGCGGCGTCAAGCCACCGTCCAAGCCATGATTGCCGAGCGAGACTAAACAAGCTCGCGGCGTACCATCCGGTGCGGATGCGGCGACGATACACGAAGAAGGGGTATTGGGGGTGGCCCAAAAACGGAGTGACGTACACCTATGGCGTTCCGAGGTTTGTTCATTGGTATCGATCGCTATCAGTCGCCGGCGATCGGAGACCTTAGCTGCGCACGCCGCGACGCGACGGCACTCGATGCGCTTTTCGCGGACACGCTGGGAGACAACTCGCGTCTCCTGATAGACGCCGACGCGACTCGAGCCCAGATCGAGGCCGAATTTTCGGCTCTCGCCGACTGCGATCCCGAGGACACCGTCGTCATCGGATTCTCCGGACACGGCTCCGAGACGCACGAACTGATCCCGTACGACGCAGACACGGCCGATCTCGGCACAACGGCAGTGCCGCTCGACCTGCTCCAGGATTGGTTCGCCCGGATTCCGGCCCGGCGGCTCGTCTTCTTTTTGGACTGCTGCTTCTCCGGAGGTCTCGGCTCGAAGGTCCTGCAGATCGAGGTCAAGCCGCGCGATCTCAGGTCCGCCGAGGCGAAGCTTGACGAGACCGCGGGCGATGGAAGACTGATTTTCACAGCCTCCCGCGCCGACGAGCCCGCGTATGAGAATGTCCGGCATGGCCATGGCTATCTGACCTTGTTCCTGATTGAGGCGCTGCGGGGAGCGGGCGAGGTCGTTCAGGGCTCGCGCATTCCGATCTATCGATTGCTCGACCACGTTTCGGCCCGCGTGTCAGCGGCTGCGGCCCAATTCGGCCTGCAGCAGCACCCGACCATGAAGGGAAGGATCGAAGGCGACCTTCACTGGCCGATCTTCGTCGAGGGCATGCGCTTCGCTGCGGCGTTTCCGGATCGCCGCAGGTCGAGCGTGACCGGCGATCTTGGAAGCCTGCGGCTCGCAGGCTTCCCTCAGCAACTGATCGAGGCCTGGGCGAAAGCCATTCCCTCGCTGAATCCCCTGCAGATCGCGGCGATCAACGACTACGGCGTCCTGAACGGAGATCACCTAGTCGTCTCGGCGCCGACTTCGAGCGGAAAGACCATGGTGGGCGAACTGGCGGCGCTGCTTGCGGTCCTCGATCGGCGGCGGGCGATCTTTCTCCTGCCCCTCAAGGCCCTGGTCGCCGACAAGCGCCGCCATTTCAACTCCGTGTACGGCGCGTTCGGCATCCGCACGGTCGAGGCGACCGGCGAGACCGACGACATTTCGCCGGTCTTGCTTGGGAAGTACGACGTCGCTCTGCTGACGTACGAAAAGTTCGCGGCCATCGCGCTCACGTTTCCGCACGTCCTGGCCGGTGCCGGCGTCATCGTCGTCGACGAGGCGCAGATGATCGCTGACAAGGGCCGGGGCGCGAACCTCGAATTTCTGTTGACGCTGATCAGGATGCGCCGTCGCGAGGGTATCGAGCCGCAAACGATCGCGCTGTCTGCGGTTATCGGAGACACTAACGGCCTCGAAGGCTGGTTGGGCGCGCGGCTGCTGCGTCACACCGAGAGACCGGTGCCCCTCGATGAGGGCGTACTACGCGCGGACGGCACATTCCGGTTCATCGATGCCGCGACTGGTGTCGAGAAGATCGAAGGACCCATCATTAGGCAGGAGTATCGCAAGGGCACGAGCCAGGACTGGGTGGTACCGCTGGTGCGCCAACTAGTGGGCAAAGGTCAACAGGTCATCGTCTTCAGGGAGATCAAGGGAGAGGCCCGGGGGACCGCAGGATACCTGTCGCAGTCGCTTGGCCTTCCGCCAGCTCGGGCGGCACTCGACCAATTGCCGGTTGCCGACGCGTCGCTGGCCAACCAGGATCTCCGCAAGGCGCTGACGAACGGCGTGGCATTCCACCACGCCGATCTCACTCCGGAGGAGCGCCGGGTGGTCGAGGAAGAATTCCGCCGCCCGGAATCCGGGCTGCGCGTCATCGCGGCGACGACGACCCTCGCTATGGGCGTCAACACACCGGCCTCATCGGTCGTCATCGTCGGATTGACGCATCCTGGCGACGAACCTTACTCAGTCGCCGAGTACAAGAATCTCGTCGGCCGCGCCGGCCGTCTCGGGTTCGCGGAGAAGGGATCGTCCTATCTGCTGGCAACCGATCCACGTGCGGAATACGATTATTGGAACAACTACGTCACGAAGACGCCGGAGGACCTCGTTTCCAGATTCCTCGACGTTGCCACCGACGCACGGTCCCTCATCGTCCGGGTCATCACGTCTCTCAGCCGCCTCAGTCCCAAGGGGGTTTCCAGCGAAGCTATCGTCGAGTTCCTGGAATCGAGCTTCGGCGCGTTCCAGGCGGCGAGGACGCGCGCCGGCTGGAAATGGGATCACGACGAGCTCGTCGGAGCGCTGCACGACCTAGAAACTAACGGCCTGATCTCTGATGTCGCAGGCCTATACCTGCTCACTGACCTTGGACGCCTCGCCGGAGAAAGCGCGACAGAAGTGACGTCGATCGTTCGACTGGTCGAATGCCTGCGCCAGATTCCGCCCGCCCAACTCACCGATCCGGATTTGATCGCCGCTACACAGGTTACTGTGGAGCTGGACGAACTGCTGTTCCCGATCAACAAGAAGAGCACGCAAAAGGAACCGCAGTTCTGGGTCAAGGAGCTCCGGCTGCAACTGACCGGCGGCGCGGTGCTCAACGCATTTCGTAGAGAAGTGGAGGATAGTCACACGGCGACCATCCGGGCGAAGAAATCCGTCTCCTGTCTGCTGTTCGTGTCCGGTCGGCCCATGTCCGAGATCGAAGGCATCGTCGGGCAGTTTGGCGGCGCGTTCGGCGGGGCATCAGGCCCGATCAGAAGCGTTGCCAACAGAACGTCGGATCTGGTGACGACGACAGCTAGGGTCGCCGAGATCCTCCATCCAGAACTCGATCTGGAAGATCGCGTCCGACGGCTCACGATCAGGCTCACTTTAGGCATTCCAGCGGCGGCGGTCGACCTCGCGCGAGAAGTCGGAATCGAGCTACTTCGCGGCGATTACTGCGCTTTGGCGAAAGTCAACCTCTGCGACGCGGACTCGATCGAAGCCGCATCGGAGACCGCACTGCTCTCCTGTCTGGGGGGCGACGCGGCCAAGTTGACAATTATCCGCGAGGCGGCTGCGGCGATGAAACGCCGGCAGAAAGCGGTAGCCATCGCGTCGAGTCCCGTGCTCGAACCTTACGTTGGCTGATCGGAGGTCGCCATGGCGAAGAACATCGTGGTCTATTCGGACGGAACCGGCCAAGACGGCGGCGCGCGACCGGAACAGCGCATCAGCAATATCTACAAGATGTACCGGATTTCGCGCGACCATGCGGACACCGGCATCGATCCGTCGCAGCAGGTGGTCTTCTACGACGCCGGGCTCGGTACCGACATCGGCGCCACCGCCCTCACCGCGCCCGTGCGCTTCGTTCAGAAGCTGCTCGGCTCGGTGACGGGCACCGGCATCAAGCGCAACATCGCGGACTGCTACGAATTCATCGTCAACCACTACGAAGACGGTGACAGGATCTTCCTTTTCGGCTTCAGCCGCGGCGCCTACACGGTGCGCAGCCTGGCGAACCTGCTGATGCTCTGCGGCGTCCCCACCAAGACGCCCGGCGGCCCTCTGATGCGGTACCGCAAGCCCGTCAAGGACATTGCCTGGGAAGCCGTCGACACAGTGCTCGAACACGGCGCCGGTCATCCGCGCGAAGAGTTTGAGGCGGAAAGACTCGAACTCGCGCGGCGCTTCCAGGTCAAATACGGGTCGGGCGACGGCTCCGACTCCAACGCCGCCGCCTACTTCATCGGCGTCTTCGACACGGTAGCGGCGCTCGGCGCCGCGGGCCCCAGGCGCCGTGCCATCCAGGCGGGACTGATATTCGGCATCGCCGCCGCGGCGTTTTTCGCCTCTCTCGTTCCGGCGGCTATTGTGGGCGTCATCGTCGCGCTGGTGACCCATGCAGGGCTATTGTGGGGCTTCATCGTACCCGCATGGTTCGTGACGCACCTCGCGATGCTGATCGCGGTGGGATGGCTCTGGCACCATCAGACCGCCGCCAACCGCAAGACCATCTACGATTTCCCGAACAAGGGCGATCCGCCCCGTACTCACATCGCCGAATGGACTGGCAAATACTTCGATAGACTCCTCAGCAAACACGTACGGTTCGCGCGATCGGCAAACGCCATAGATGAGACGCGCAAGGACTTCCAGCGTGTCGGCTGGGGCGGCACCGAGCCGCCCTCGCATCTAGAAACTCCGGGCGTCGACCGCCTTGTCCAGCTTTGGTTCGCCGGCAACCATTCCGATATCGGCGGATCCTATCCCGAGCCTGAATCGCGCCTCTCCGACATCGCCCTCGCGTGGATGTGCGAGCAGGTGCTTCACGTCCCGGATGGATTAAAGACGGGACCGATCTTCGTGGATGGGGTCAAGCTTGCAGGCAGCGGCGACGCAGGCCCGGCGCTCAATATCTTTCGCGCGGCAAGCGGCGTTCAGCATTGCGAGATCGCTGGGATGCGGGACACGCTCGACGCCTTCGCGGCCAAACTACCCAAGTGGAAATGGCTTCAGCGAATCATCGCCGGAAAGAATTGGGAAGTCGAACTCCGCGAGATCACGCACAACGCGCCGGTGCACCCGACAGTCCGGACGCGCTTCGACCTCCCAGAGGTCGCGCAGTGCGCCCGCGTCGGAGCCTACCGTCCGGACGCATTGGCGCATCATGACGAATTCAAACGGTACTATACGCTCACCTCGGCATCCTGGACGGAAGCGACATCCACGAAAGTGACGATACCCGGCTGAGACCGGCGAGCGCGATCGAACTCTCGCGCGTCGATGCTCGCCATCCCACAGTGCATTTTGACAAGCTTTTGCTGAATCCGCGGGAGATGAACGGCTCCCGCCCAATAAGACCTAATACTTGGGAACGCGATGCGTACGACAGTCAAAAGGTCCGTCTGAGCCAGAGCCCTTGATGTTGGCGTTATAGTATTGCCCCATCGACGGTGCCGCCAAAAAGGCATCGAAGATCGCCGCGGGCATCTCGCAATATGGGTAGTAGACCGATCTCAATTGCACGACCATGAACTGCTGGGACTTGTCATAGCACGCGCGGTTGATGAAGCTGCTCCTCGAGACATCGGTGCAGGCGAAAGGCGCAAGATCCAGCTTGCCGTAGTATTTTACGTCGATGGTCTCCGCCGCCGCCCAAGTGACGCTGGCGAGAGAAGCTGCGATGAGGATGGCAAATCGAAACATGCGGAATGTCTCCTTGTGCCAGACCCTTTGTTAGCATCATGGATGTTTTTCAGTTTTCGAAGCGCGGTCTTCAGCGGCGATTGCCTCCTTCTCGCACATATAGGCGCCGCGCTTCGTGCTGCCGTAGCTCTTCGTTCCCGCGAAGTGATAGATCTTCGACGGCAGGTTGACCCACACGACGGTGTCGGTCGGGCAGCGGGCTTTTGCGGAAGCTTCATCTGCAAACTGCCCTGCCTCGAGCGTAGCGTTGGAGGTTTGCGGTGCTGGAGCCGGCACGGGTGCCGCAGTCGTCGTGGGAGTCGGCTTTTGAGGCGCGGGGGCTGGCGCAGCTTGCGTGGCGGTTGGTGCCGTCCGGCTTGGCGGGGGCGCCGCGGGGGTTGGCTTGGGTTCGGGAGCGGTCGCAGTCGGCATGGTGCTGCCGGCCCTGCACTGCTCGACATAGGCCTTTTCGGTGACACCACGGGCTTGCATGCCCGCCTTGTCAGCTCGCCATTCGGCGATGCACTCCTTGGCGGTCTTCTGGGAAGACGAGGTACTCGTCGACGCTGACGGCGCCGCAGCGGGCGGAGGCGCTGGGGCGCTCGGCCTCGGCGGAGGGGCGGAAGCCGCTGGCGCCGCACCACCCCTGCATTGTTCAACGTACACCTTTTCGGTTACGCCTCGGGCTTGCATCCCGGCCTTGTCGGCGCGCCACTCGGCGGTGCACTCTTTTGCGGTTTTCGATCCGGTGGCCGTCGATTGCCTGGGCGCTGGCGGCGGCGTCGTGTCGGCCGGCTTCGCCGCTGGCGCGGCGGCGGTTGGCTCCGCTCCGCCCCTGCATTGTTCCACATACGCTTTTTCGGTTACGCCCCGGGCTTGCATCACGGCCTTGTCGGCGCGCCACTCCGCTGTGCATTCCTTCGCAGTCTTTGCGAAGGCCGGAGCTGTGGACATGCCGCATACAACCGCTGCGATTAGGAGACTACTACCGATCTTCATGTTCGTTCTCCTGGCTCCGTGGCCTGTTAATCCGCCAACTAGCTCAATTCTTGTTCGGAAGTGATCGCGCGTACGCCGCGACTGAACCGCGGACGACCGGTCGTAAAAAAGCCGCTGCAGGTGGTCTTTGCTTCGCAGCGATCGCATTCTTCCACGAAGCCGTTTTTCCAGTCCGAGATCGACTGGAGCGCGTGCGGCCAAACAGACTTTGGAAGAACACATTTGGGAAGGTTGTACACCGACACGTTGACGCCAGCGGCGCTCAAGTGATCGACGGCCCTCGCGAGTCCGTCGCCATAGTCCACCGGATCCATCCAGAGCATGGCATCGTTTGCAACGGCAAAGCCCGTGTTTTCGAGCCCCATCAATGCGACGTGATCGACGAACGGCAGATTTCGGGCAATCCACCGACCCGTGTCCTCGACGATCGGCGCGGTCAATGCATGCAGGACGACGCGGATTTCGACCCGTTGTCCCCGGTCCTTGAGCTTCAGGATGCCCAGGATCGTCTCGTCGAACGCGCCCTTGGTCTGCACGACGTGATCATGGACATGATCGACGGAGGCATAGACCGGAATGGCAGCCATCAGGTTCGGGTGGCCGATATCCTTCCAAGCGTCGACAATCCGCGAGTCGGAGAACGCGCGGCCGTTGGTGAGCACCTGGATGGCAGTCGCCGGCAGCCGGTCGCGGCACTCCTTGAGGACGCCGGTAAAATCTTTCCAATCCGACAAGGTCTCTCCGCCAGTGAACGTCAGCGCACGGGTCGCCCGATCAATGAGAGGCAGGCTTTCCTTGATTTCGCTGAGTATCCACCGGTCATCCACATCTTTCGGTGGTTGCGAGCACATCAGGCAGTAATTGTTGCACCGTTCCGTGACCAGAAACGAGTTGTGCGCCGAATTCCGGCGATACAGCGTGCGGAATTTCCTCGATGCATGATCGAAGCCGATGACATCGCCGTCCGCGAGATAGTCATATTTCGAGGGAACGACGACGAGCCGTCCTGTGAACGTACCGGGTACATCGATTGAGCCGTCGGAGACGACAAGGATGGACGGCCAATCGGCTACTATCGCGCGCCTGACGTCGTCTGGCGTTCCGGCGAGCGCGAAATCAGCCACGTGACGCTCGGCAGCACTGTCAACTGACCGGAGCCTGAGGACCGATCGAGCCTTGTCCGAGGAAAATCCAGCGCTTTGCGAGGCTGTGCCATAGAGAGGAAGGGTCATGCGGCGGCCCATCGTCGCAAGATGGCAGCATCTTCCGGAGAGTTCTCCAGAATGTCCAGCAGCAGGCCCATGATGCCTTTTTGGCGAGCGCAAAATGCCGAAAGAGGCTTGATTCCCAAGGCTTCACCCTGCGTCGCGTGATGATAGACTGGGTCTGCACCGCAGTGGCTCTCATACACACAGGTCGAGCATTCGGGCGCGCACTGCGTCAGCGACGAGGAAATCGCGCCGATCAGCTTGTCCGACAGGATGAGCGAATTGTAGCTGTCATGTTCGACGTGACCGAGCCGGAAAGCGGCGTCACCGGTCTCGGCCAGCATCCTGCCTTCATCCGACGCGAAAACATTGCCGTCATAGTTGTAGACCAGCGCGCCAAGGCCGGCGCCGGCGGGGCTGCGCAAATCAACGTAGCCGATCGGTCGGTCCGACAGCATCCGTGTGAGAAGCAGCGCCGCGTAGAACTCCCGGAACGGGGTGCCCTGTCTGTTGATGGCCAGAACCCGGCGCAATCCTCGCTCGTAGAACGCAAGCCACTTCGGCGCGTCGTACTTGGCGAACTGCTTCGTCTTGATCGCAAATCCGAACGGAGAAAGCGGGCGCAGGAAGACGCCATCCAGCCCCAATTGGAGATATTCGTCGATGATCTCATCGACGCGGTCGAGGCTCGCCTCCGTAGTGGTCATCAAGGCCCCGACCCTGTCGGGACCTAAAATCTCCCTGGCTCGCCGGATTCCGGCAACGGCTAGTTCGTGACTGTTTCCCCCGGGCCGGGGGCGGTTCTTGTTGTGCAGGTCGGCGGGACCGTCGAGGGATGTCGACAGCAACACGTCGTTCGCCTTGCAAAAGTCGAGAACGGCATCGTCAAGCAAGGCCAGGTTCGATGCGATGACGAAGTCGAGCTTCTTGCCGGACCGTGCCTTCGCAGCGGCAACGATCGTCTGGATCAACGGAAAATTGAGAAGCGGCTCCCCACCTTGAAACTCGATCTTGATGCGAGCCGAGGGGCTGGCGAAAGCGATGTCCAGGGCGCGCATCGCCGTTTCTTCGCTCATGTCGAAGCGCGAGCGATCGGTGCTTTGGCGCGAAACCTGGCAGTAGGGGCAAGAATGCTCGCAACGTAACGTCACGACAAAAATATGCAGCGGAGTCACCTGCTGCAGGAAGGACATGCGGCTTCTCAGCCGAGCCGCCAAGAGCTGGCGTTGGGCCTTCTGGTTCGTGCCGGTGACCAGATGAGCCGCATAGGCCTTTTCGTAGAGGCCGTCGCCGGGCCGGAGCCGAAGGTCGACCAGCCTGTTTAGTTCATCTTCGGTCAGGCGGATGAAATCGCCGACCATGTTGGCCACGAGATACTGGTTCAGGCCGGTGCGCTCAAAATTGAACGGCAACAACGAGAGGTCGTTGGTCGCTGCGCTGAAGCACTCAGTAGGTAAAAACCGCGCCATGGTTCTCCGGGACGACTTTATCCGGCATCATTTTGGTCGGCGGCCAGGGCCCCGAAGGCCAGTGCAAGAATGACGTTCCGAACACCCTCTGTTCTTTCGGCGACGCGAGCCCGCAAGTTTTCGTCGGCGACAAGATTCAGAAACCGCTCCTTCAGCTCGTCCGAACTGAGCACGGCTCCCTTTTGCGGATTGGCAGAAGAAACCAAGCGGCAAAGATAGCGGTTGCCCGTCCGGTCAACCTGGCAGGTCGCCGTTCCGATCAGACGATACGCTGCCGCATCCAAAGCACCGAGGCTTTGGATGCTTGAATCAAAATCGACAGCTACCTCGACCTGAGACGCCGCAAGAAGCTTAGCGGCTGGAGGCATGGGACGCATGAGAGGCATGTGAAGCATGCGACGCGTGGGAAGCATGCTGGGCGACGATGGTGCCGTCGGCCTGCTTCGTCATGACGAACCCAAGAAGGTCTTCACCCACCTGATAATGGGCGTTTGCCTGAAGGTTGGTAACAGTGTTTTCGGCCGATACCGCCGTTGTATCGTTGGCGACTACTACCTTGGCCTCGGCGCCCTGAACCGACACTCCGGTGAGCGACGCGAGCGCAGCACCAAGCGAAAGCACAACTTTCGACTTCTCAGTCATTTAGCCCCCCACTTTCTTAATTTGCTCAATGAATATGCACTCTTACAACTTCTGAGCGCGAGAAGTCTATAGTTCTATTGTTTGAACGCGCGTTCAGTCCAAACCGATGCCTCCGCTGCGCCAATTCGGCACAGGATTGATAACGCAGTGTTTTTTCTCCGAAATGCTGCCAGTCCGCGCGACGTTTTCGATCGGAACCGGTGAAATTGCACGATGCATTGCGATTTCGAACCTCTGGTCTGGCAAAGAAAGAGACGGGGAACATAGACTCATTCGCGCGCGGCGCGGGCAGATGATTTCGATGCTGAGTTCAACGAAAGGGGCCCGCGATCCGGACATTATACGGCCGCGCCGTTTCCGTGCTGCACGAAATAGGCGCCATCCGCGAGTATGAGGGCACGGCTGGATACATGATTGCGACGATCCTTACGCCCGCGAACGCGCGCCCTTACCATCGCGCGTCTTGATCTGCCGGCGTGCGAGTTTCCGAACCCGGTGTCGATCAAACCGGCAGCAGCTCAGCGCGCCAAGGCGTCAGTAAGGCATCGCAGGAACTACTCAGCGAGCAACTTAGTCAAATGCACGGAGAGTGCTTCGGCAATTCTCGCCAATACAAGCAAACTTGGATTGCGTTTGCCACGCTCAATGCCTCCGACGTACGTCAAGTCTAGCTCGGCTTCGAAGGCAAGCTTCTCCTGTGTCATCTCCCGTTCTTGGCGAATCCTCCGCACGTTCCTGCCGACGATTTTCCGCCAATCCTGCATTGCAGGAGCGAACACGGTGAGGCATATAGTCTCTAGGGATTATAGTCTCTATTGATGGAATTCCCCGATCAAGGCGACACCAACCCAGAAGAATGTCATGTGGCCAGATCACAAGCTGCATCTCAGCCCGTTCGCCGAGTGTGGGAGAACCACTTGGAGGCTTGGATATCGAGATGTCTCAAGCAGGATAGTGGTGACTTCGATCGAGTTTCCTGCTGAACTGATCGAACGCACAGTCCTAGCCAACCTCTCGATCGAAGTGAGCTTATCTGGGGCGGGAGAGATTACGTCTACAGCGAGCGGGGTGGCGTCCAACCTCTGCTCCGCAAACAGGACTATTTCGCTTGACGAGCTTGTCGATATGCTCCTCGATCGCAAAAATATCTACATGGAAGAAACGACGGAGAGCGATCTAAAAATACTGCTCGAAAGGCTTCAAAAATCGATCCGTTCTGTGCAGCACGCGATTGCCATGATGAATCCCGTCTCGAGCTAGGAGGGGGGTGTTAGGTCGAGGCGACATCTGCGCTCGTTGTCCTCTTAGCCTTTCGAAACTCTGCATCGCTCTCGAGAAATGCCTCGAGCATAAACGGTATCAGCACAGCCACTTCCTCCCGGCTGCCGTAAGTCTCGGCATAGAAATCAGCATAATCCCGTAGCCGCTTGGCAAGGCTCGGCACCAGCACCAGATTCATTTTAACCGGAGTCCGATCAGGTAGCTTCCCGAGTTTCATCCCTCACCTGCCCTTCGCCACCGTCTGAACGTCCTGATACGGCCTCAGCACCAGATCCTTCGAAACAATCACCCGCAACGGCCAGCCCGGCCGCACCGTGATCGTCGGCTGCACGTCGAGCTCGCGCTCGACCAGGCGCTGGCCGGCCCGGTTTGTCGTCTGCTGCGTGCTTTCCCGCAGGGCCTTCACGAGATCGCTCTCGTCGTTTCCGATCGATAGTTGAGTCCCTACCCCGATCAAGGTCGCCAGAGCCACGCCCTTGAGCAACTGCCAGGTATGGAAGTCCACCTGGTCCTCGAGCCCGGCGTAGCCAGCAACGTCAGTGGCCGGAAGGTTCTCGATCACGATCGAATTGCCGTTCGGTAGGATGAGCCGGCTCCAGACGACCAGCGCCCGCTTCTGGCCAAAGGCGACGACGCTATCGTACTTTCCCACGATCCTTGTCCCTTGCGGGATCAAGAGGTGCTCGCCGGTTACCGTGTCGTAGACGTTCTCGGTGACCTGGCCGATGGTAGCCCCGGGCAGGTCCGAATTCAGGCCCGTGACGAGGCTCGCCGGGATGATCGACCCTGCCATCACTGCATAGGTGGATGGCGCTGGTTTGAGCGCATGGGGATTGGTGGTTTCCGTGTCGGCTTTCGCCCCCACGAAGGCCAGCTTTCGCGCCTGCGACGAGGGAATGATCTCGCTGGAGCGGTCGATCATTGCCTGCGCCGTTCTTGCGAGCTCCGCCGCAGATGGTCCTGTGTCGGGCGTTGAAGGCCGGAATGCGGATGGGGCAGCAGCCGGCGCTTCGGTCGTGCTTGCCTGCTTGCGCTTCTCCTGCTTCTCCGACAGGCGGACGAACAAACCCGACTCCTTTGCCTGCTGAGCGATCCGCGTCTGCCGAATCCGCTCGGCCCGTTCGGCGTCTTCCTCCGGGTTGTTCCGGAAGCCCGCGTCCGACGCAACGCCGGCCTTCTTCTCGTTCTCCGCAAAGGCCCGGCCGATATCCCCAGGAGACGGCGGTCCAAGCCGAGGCGTCGAGGGCGGCAATTCCTCGTAGGACTTTGGCAGCTTGCTCAAGCCCTCGGCGGTCTGCTTGCGGTCGGTATTGTAGAGCTCCGTCCGCTCCGACTGCTTGAAGGATTGCGGCCAGAGCGCAATGAGTATCGCCCCGCCAACAAACAGCGCCGCAACAGCGCATCCGATCATGAGTGCGCGCCTGTTGAGGCGCCGAACGGGCCGCGGACGTGCTCGCAGTTCCAGCGGCTCCGGATCCCGATCCAATCCTGTCGTCATGAGGCACTCCCGGTGCTGAAGACCTGAGATACCGGTCGCGCGTCGATGCGGATGATCCGGACGATGCGCTGCGGTTCTTCGCCAAGGCGAAGTTCAGCGGCGCCGAACATCCGATCGACGATGTAGTAGGAACCGCGGACCCGGTAGTTGACGAGGTTTGGCCGGCCATCGGCTCCGGCGACGAACAAAGGCGGCGCTTCGCCTTGCGACAGGCCAGACGGCATCTGGATATAGACCTTGCGGCCGTCATCGAAAGCGCGCACCGGCCGCCACGGAGGATCGTCACCTTCGATGCGATAGCGGAAATTCAGGCTGTCGAGCCGCACCCCGCGATCGGCGATCCGCTCTTCATTCTGCTGGGCGGCGGCGTTCTGCTTGTGGAGCGCGACGAGCGTATCGGTCGGATAGGTCCACGAGATGGACGCCATGTAGGTCTGCTTGGTCGAGACGAGCTCGAGGTGATAGGCGCGCCGGTCCGTCAGCACCACGAGGTTGGTCTGAATGTCCGGAAGCGTCGGCTTGACCAAGATATGCACGCGCCGCGAGCTCCCCTGCCCGCTTGATGTATCGCCGACGACCCAGCGAACCGTATCGCCTGTGGAAACGTCGATCAGTTCCTCGCCCGGCTGCAGCGCGATGGTCGAGACTTTCTCCGGGCTTGCATAAAGCCGGTAGAGCGCTCCTTCTGTCCAGGGATAAACTTGGATGGCGTTGATATACCCGGCGCGTGTGGGCTCCATCCGCGCGGCCTTGTTCGCTTTCGCGATCGCCTGCTCCGGCGGCAGTTTCTCTTCCTTGGCGGCCTTCGTCGGAAACGGCTTCAGCTGGCCAGGCAACGGCAGGACCTTGGGCGTTTCGACGACTTGCACCGGCGCCGGCGGATCGCTCTCTGGAAGGGCCTTCTCAAATGTCATCTCATCATAGGGCACCTCGAGATTGAGCTTGGTGGCGCATCCGGCGAGCCCAAGCGACAAGGCAAGGAAGCTGGCCGACGCGAGCTTGGTGAGGGCTTTGGAATTCATTTGGCGTCTCCGATGAGGTCGCGCGACCAGTTGAGAGAATGGACGTAGAGGCCGAGCGGGTTCTTCCGCAGTGTTTCGGCATCCGCGGGCGGCTTGAGAACGGTGGTGACGAGACCCGTGAAGCGCTCGGTCTTAGCGATCGCGCCATTCTCGTAGGTGTTCTCTTTCCAGCGGATCTCGAAGCTGTCGCCGGATGCGCGCACCACGGACGTGACCTCAGTGGTCACGGTCTTGGAGCCGATCTTCGTGAATGGATCGGCTTCGCGCGCGTAGTCGTTCAACGCCTGCGCGCCGCGGTCGGTGACGAAGTCGTAGGCACGCAGCCAGTTCGCCCGGACGATGACCGGATCAATCGACAGCGAGCGGACGTTCTCGATGAACCGCGCAAGGAAATGCGCGATCTGTGCATCAGACGGCTGGTAGGCCTCGAGCGCCGGCCCGACTGCTCGGACTTCACCAAGCCGATCGACCTCGACCACGTAGGGAACGATACCGGAGCGAGCGATCTGGGTGAAGATCGTCAATCCGAGAACGCTGGACAGGCCGATGGCTGCCAGCGCTGCAAGGCGCCAGTTGCTGGCCTGAACACGGGCGGACCCGAGCCGCTCGTCCCAGACCTGGGCTGCCTTCTGATAGGGCGTGACCGGCTCTGGCGTTTCGCCGTAGCGGACGGACACGCGCTGAAAGGGGTGACCAGCCATATCCTACTCCTCCCCCAGCTTTGGGCCCGACGAATGCCCACCCTTGTCGCCCTCTTTCAGCGTGTGAGCTGCGACTTGTGCCGCTTCCCTCGCGTGTCCGCGCCCTGACGGCGCCGCTGCACGCCCTGCGCCTGACGCGGCCGCTCCGTTCGTCGCGCCAGTACCCGCGCTCGAGAGCTGATCCACGGTTGAGGCCCGGGCTGATGCGCCGGCTGCCGAAGACGCACCAGTGAGCGACGCTGCTGAGCGAACCGCAGTCATTGAGCTGCCCGCCGCAAGGTGTAAGCCTCCGGCAGCCGCCGCTCCGCCGCCGATCACGACAGCCGCCGCGCCCGCCACCGTTCCGGCGGCAGCTCCAGCGCCGAGCTGGGGTGCACCTGAGACCAATCCCGCCGCGATTCCTGGGCCGAAGATACCGAGGCCAAACAGCGAAAGGGCTGCCAGCAACAAGCTCATGGCCGACACGATATCGACCGGCTTCGTCAGCGTGCTCGCGAGCTGACCGAAGATGGTCGAACCGATGCCGATGATGATCGCGAGAACCATCACCTTCACTCCCGAGGCGACCACGTTGCCGAGCGTCTTCTCCGCAAGAAATGCGGTCTTACCCCACAGGGCGAATGGCACGAGGATGAAGCTTGCAAGCGTTGTGAGCTTGAACTCGATCAGCGTGACAAAGAGCTGCACCGACAGGATGAAGAACGCGAGCACAATCAGGATCCAGCAGAACAGCAGGATCAGGATCGTCGGCAGGTTGGTCAGGACATCAAAGCCCGAGAATTGCCCGGTCTCCTCCAGAAGCGGATGGGCGGCCGTGAACCCGGCCGAGGCGACAAACCCGGGCCGCGCCAGGTCGGCCGCGCTCAAGCTCCCGCCTGACGCCTTCAGACCGATGCTGGAGAAGGACGCGAAGATGATATCGGCAAGGCTCTTGAAGTTGCCGATAATGAACGCGAAAGCACCGACATAAAGCACCTTCTTGGCGAGCGTGACCATGATGTGGTCGTCCGCCCGCATGCTCCAGGCAAGCCCTGCTAGGGTCAGGTCGATGCCGATCAACGTTGAGCTCAAGAATGAGACGTCGCCGGACAGAAGGCCAAATCCGGAGTCGATGTAGCGCGAGAAGGTGTCGGTGAACCGGTCAATGACGGAGAGATCAGCCATTGCGCCCTCACTTACTTGCCGGCGGTGTAGGCATGGCGCCATCGCCGATGAAGCGATTGAATCGCTCCTTCGCGGCCGCCGAAGATGCCTGCTGTTCGGCTGCACGCAACGTGTCCGCGCGCGCCTGCGTTGCCATGAGCGCCTGGGCCTGCAACGACTGCTTGATCTGCAGCGCGAGCAGTTCGTTGCCGGACTGTTGGGCTTGTAGCGAACCGACCGCAGCGGACGAATTTGCCATCAGGGTTCGGAGTGTTTGGCCGTCCTGATCCAACGAGCCGACAATTGCGGACTGAAGCGTGAGCGACTGCTTCAGTCCATCGTAGCTGTTGTCCCAACGTACGGCCGCATCCTGCACCATCTTGTCGGACGAAACCGCCGCCGCGTATTGGCGAGGATACAACCGAGCGAAGTCCTGCTGCGTTTTCTGAACATCGAATGAGATGTTCTTGGCCTGACCAATCAGCGTGTTCATCTGGTTGATCGTCGACGTGAGTTGGCCGACGACGCTCGTCGGCAGGGCGGCGAGATTTTTTGTCTGATTGCGCAATGATTGCGCCTGGTTCTCGAGGCTCCTGATCTGATTGTTGATCTGATCAAGCGCTCGTGCGGCAGTCAGCAGATTCTGGCTGTAATTGGTAGGATCGAATACGATATCAAACGCGCCAAGCCGTTGCGAACCATTCACGGCGATGGCGATCGATAGTATTGTTGTCATGATAACTCTTGAAGTTGTACCCAAGAACATGCGGCCGACGCTTTCGAGCATGGAAGACTCCAGGAATTGAGATTGAGGTCAGGCCTTGGCCTGTTCGAAGGTGCTGATCAGGTTCGCTGCCCAGTGCAGCTCTCGCTCTGCGAGATAGCGCTTGGCGAAGTGATGGGGGCCGGAGCGAGACAGGACCGCATCGACGGTCCGTTGATCTTCCGGCGAGGACGCCGCGACCAGCGCGAGCGCCACCGGTCCGAGGCCGAGTTCAAACAAGCGGTTTCCGGCGCGGGATTGCAGGTAGTAGTCGCGCTTCGGGAAGGCTTCCGCGATCAGACGAATTTGCGTGTCGTTCAGGCCGAACCGGCGATAGGTCTCGGTCTGGGTCGGCTCCAGCGCTCTGGGGTTCGGAAGGAAGATGCGGCTTGGACAGGATTCGATGATCGCAGGGGCAATCTGGCTGTCGGCGATATCGGCCAGCGATTGGGTCGCAAAGATCACCGAAACGTTCTTCTTGCGCAGTGTCTTCAGCCATTCGCGAATTCGGCTCGCGAAGAGCGGATCGTCCAGGAAGACCCAGGCCTCATCAAGCACCAGCAGCGTGGGCCGGCCGTCGAAGCGGTCGTCAAGGCTGTGGAAGAGATAGGTCAGGACCGGAGCGACCAGCCCCGGCAAAGCCATGAGTTCTTCCATCTCGAAGGTGAGCACGTCGGCACCGGAAAGACGGTCGGCATCCGCGTCCAGGAAGCGGCCATAGGGTCCTTCCAGCGTGTAGGGTTGCAGCGCCTGCCGCAGCGCGTCGCGGGCAAGCAGCGCCACGAGGCCGGTCATCGTCCGCTGCGAGACCGGCGCGGACCCGAGACTCCTCAGCGCCGACCAGAGCGTCTCCTTGACATCGGGGGTCACGGTCACGCGCTCATGGGCGAGCACGCCACAGAGCCAGTCGAGCGCCCAGACTCTCGCCCCCTCGTCCGCGACGTCCTTGAGCGGCTGAAAGGCAATGCCGCCCTTGGCGCCTAGCTCGTACCAGGAGCCGGACAATGCGAGCGTGGTGACCCGGGCTGACCGGCCCTTATCGAACGTGATCAACTGCGCGTTCGGATATCGACGGAATTGCAGCGCGAGCATCGAAAGTAGGACCGACTTGCCCGCTCCCGTAGGGCCGACGATGATGGTGTGCCCGACGTCGCCGGCGTGGAGCGATAACCGGAACGGGGTTGCCCCCTTGGTCTTGGCGACCAGAAGCGGCGGGCCGTCGAGGTGCTCGCACCGTTCGGGTCCGGCCCATACTGCCGACAATGGGCACATATGGGCGAGGTTCAGGGTGTGGACGATCGGCTGGCGGATGTTGGCATAGGCTTGACCCGGCAGACTGCCAAGCCAGGCTTCCACGGCGTTGACGCTCTCGCGGATGGCCGTGAAGCCCCGGCTATTGATCACCCGCTCGACCGCACGGATCTTCTCATTAGCCTGATGGGAGTCCTCATCGCTTACGGTAACGGTCGTGGTGATATAGCCGAAGGCAACCAGATCGTCGCCGAGCTCGGAGAGCGCAGCGTCGGCATCAAGCGCCTTGTTGCTGGCGTCAGTGTCGAGCAGCGCTGCCTGCTCGTTGAACATGACTTCCTTGAGGATCGCTCCCAGCGACTTCCGCTTGGCAAACCACTGCCGACGGTAGCGCGACAGGGTTGCGTTTGCCTGCGTACGGTCGAGCGGAATAAACCGGGTGGCCCAGCGATAGGCAACGCCGAGCCGATTCAGTTCATCGAGCAAGCCTGGAAAGGTGACGTGCGGAAACCCAAGGACGGTCAACGCCCGCAGATGGCTCCGCCCGATCGCCGGTGACAATCCCCCGGTCAAGGGTTCATCGCTCAGGAAACAATCAAGATAGGCCGGGATCTTGGGAACGCTGACCGGATGGCGCTTCGTCGAGACGCAGCTATGAAGATAGGTGAGCACCTCCGCATCACTGAGAGGCCAGATCTCAGGCAGGACCGACGATAGCAGATCGATCGCCCGATCGGTTTCCTGGATGAATCTTTGGAGGTGATCGCGATAGCCTTTCTGGTCGCTGTCAAATCTTCGTTGGCCGTCGGTCTCCCCGTCGTCAATGTCACCGCCCTCATGAGGTTTGGGTGTTTGACCACTACGAACGCGTTGTCCCCCAGCCCCGCGATTCCTCGCCTTGGGACGCTCCAGAAACAGGCCTTCGAGGCGCGAGACCGTTTCGGCCGGCGGCAAATACATCAAGGTCAGATGCAGCACACTTTCGAAGTGCTGCCCGCCGGGGCGTGACGGATCCTCCCACGCCACTCCGGCCGGCCCTTCGAAACCGGCCCGTCGCTCCTCATCCACCAGCCACGACACCGGATCTGGAAATTCCGACCGCGGATATTCCCCAGTTGGGATCCGCGTGGCATCGAAGAAGAGGGCCCAGCCTGAGCCAAAGCGCTTCAGAACGTTGTTGACGCGAGATACGACGCTCATCAGTTCGGCCTCGGTCGCACTGTCGAGGTCCGGCCCGCGGTAGCGTATCGTCCGTTGAAAGCTGCCGTCCTTGTTGAGGATGACGCCTGGCGCGACCAGGCATGCCCAAGGCAGCCAATCAGCCAGCCGATAGGCATTGCCGCGGAATTCTCTCAAGTTCAGCATGCGAGCCGTCCCTTGTGCTTGGTGTGACGGATGGCGACTTCGACGAAGGCCGGGTCGCGCTTTGCGAGCCACACGGCCGCGCTGTGGCCGATGACCCAGAGGATGAGGCCTGCTAGCCAAAGGCGCAGGCCGAGCGCCAGCACGGCCGAGAGCGTCCCGATCAGGATCGCGGCGGCACGCGGGGCGCCGCCGATCAGGATTGGTTCGGTCAACGAACGGTGCAGGACGAGTTCAAATCCATCGGGACGCATCAGATCAGAGCTCCGCCGCCGAACGAGAAGAACGACAGGAAGAACGAGCTCGCAGCGAAGGCTATCGAGAGGCCAAACACGACCTGGACCATCTTGCGGAATCCGCCGGAGGTGTCGCCGAAGGCCAGAGATATGCCGGTCACTGTGATGATGATGACGGCGACGATCTTGGCGACGGGTCCCTGCACGGATTCCAGGACTCGTTCGAGCGGAGCTTCCCATGGCATGCCCGAACCCGCGGCGTGCGCCGCCGTGACACTGAGAAGCACGCAAGCCGACGCTGCACCGAGCGCGACGAGCGGCAATCCACTAACCGAGCAGAAGCCGCGCAGGCGAGAACGCACCTTGAGAGATAGACGAATGGACATTTGCAGTCTCCTTGAGGTCAGGGGCGATGGGATGTGTTTGGAAGTCCGGGCGGAGTCTCGAGCAGGTAGTCGCCAGATGGATCGAGACCTCTGAGTTCGGCGACGGCCTCGATGCGTCGCGCTGGCCCTCGCCCCTTGATGAAGACGATCAGATCGATTGCCTCGGCGATGAGCCGGCGCGGCACGGTTGCGACTGCTTCCTGGATGAGCTGTTCGATCCGGTAGAGCGCAGCTCGGGCCGAGTTGGCATGAACAGTGGCAATCCCGCCGGGGTGACCGGTATTCCAGGCTTTCAGCATGTCGAGGGCTTCGGCACCTCGGACCTCGCCGACGATGATGCGGTCGGGCCGCAGCCGCAGCGTCGATCGCACAAGATCGGCAAGGCTCGCCACGCCCGGCTTGGTCCGGAGCGTCACGGCATCCTTTGCATCGCAGCGTAGTTCTCGGGTGTCCTCGATGATGACCACCCGCTCTTCAAGGCCGGCGATCTCAGCAAGAAGCGCATTGGCGAGCGTCGTTTTGCCCGAGCCAGTGCCGCCGGCAATCAGGATGCTTCGCGCCTCCGTGACGGCGGCGGTCAGCACCTTCGCCATCAATGGCGAGGCAATCTGCGCCTTGACATAATCGGATAGCCGGAACGTGGTCGTTGCGGGCTTGCGGATGGCAAAGCAAGGCGCGAGCGCAACCGGCGGCAAGACGCCTTCAAAGCGCTCACCGGTTTCGGGGAGTTCCGCCGAGACGATTGGCGACGAACCGCTCGCTTCCGCCCGCACATGGCTGGCAACAAGGCGGATGATCCGCTCGGACTCCTGCGGCGTCAGGACAACGCCGGTATCGGCGCGGCCCGTCCCGTGCCGATCAAGCCAAAGTCTTCCATCGGGATTGACCATGACCTCGACGACATCAGGCTCCTCCAGAGCGAGCGCAATTGCCGGCCCCATCGCGGTCCGCAGCATGCCCCGGCGCCGTTCACGGGTTTCTGGCGAGAGGAGATCAGACATTGCCGACCTCCTCTCGCCCTGCCGGAGGATGCTCCGGCGGCTCACCCGCCGCGCTCTGCGCGCGGGATCCAGTATCGCCAGTTTGAGCAGCGCCCAATGGGGCGCCCTCCTCGATGTTCCGCATGAAGAGATCCGGCTTGACGGCGCTGACACGGTCCATGACGTCGGCGACAAGCCGGCCACCGGAGGCGACGCGTTTGCCGACCTGGGCGACAAACATCTCGAACCGCTCGCGGCCGAGCGCTCGCGCTGCATCCTGATCCTGCGACGGCAGCGGCGGGGTGATGGTCAAGTAGTAGCGGATGAAGAGCGCGATGGTCTCCGCCATCACCGACAGATCGCGATCGGCTCGATCGAGCTGACGGCTCATGCGATCGAGCCTACGGATGAGCGCCGCATCGCCGCTGGTGTCCCGCTCAGGGTTGAGAAAGCGATCCAGCGCGGCATCCACAATGGATGACTTGTTGGCTCCTGGACGCTTGGCGGCGATCTCGAGCCTCTGCGCCACACTTTCAGACACGTAGGCCGACAGTTTCGGTTTCATTAGGGATACTCTCAGAATGAGGGGAGAAGATCGTCGTCGTCGCGGCTGACGGCGTGGGCGCGGCGTACGGTGCTTGACGCGCTTGCTACCTGCTGCATCTGGTTGCGATCGGCGGCGACGTCGGTCTCGTCATCGAGCAATCGCTCCTCGAAGGCGCGCGGCTCGTTCGCGGCAAGTAGGGCCTCGTCGAACAACGGCAGTTGCTGCTTGAGGCCGCCTTCCTCGCCGCCCGTCTGCATGAGCTCGCGATACGGCAGGGTCGCAAGGCGAAGATCGGTGGAGCGCACCTCGCCGCGCCAATCGTCGCTGCGGGCTGGCGGCCGATCGGCGTACGCATCGCCCGCCAAGGACGGCGGCTTGCGTAGACGGCTGACGAAGTTTGCGTCCTCATAGTGCCGCAGCTTGATCGCGCGGACCGGCGCCAGCCCCGAGACCAGCACGATGGCCTGGTCGGGCGGCAGCTGCATCACTTCGCCTGGTGTCAGCAAAGGACGCGCGGTCTCCTGGCGGCTGACCATGACATGGCCGAGCCAGGGAGCTAGCCGATGGCCGGCATAGTTGCGCTGGGCACGTAGCTCCGTCGCGGTGCCCAGCGCATCCGAGATCCGCTTGGCGGTGCGCTCGTCATTGGCGGCGAAGGCGATGCGGACGTGGCAATTGTCCAGGATCGCGTTGTTCTCGCCGTAGGCTTTTGCAATCTGGTTGAGCGACTGGGCGATCAGATAGGCGCGGATGCCATAGCCAGCCATGAATGCGAGCGCGCTTTCGAAGAAATCGAGCCGGCCGAGCGCGGGAAACTCATCCAGCATCATCAGGAGTTGGCGCTGCGTGCGGTCGCCTGCCCTGGTATTCAGCGTCTCGGTCAGCCGGCGGCCGATCTGGTTGAGGATCAGCCTGATCAGTGGTTTAGTCCTGCTGATGTCCGACGGCGGAACGACGAGATAGAGCGTGACGGGCTTCTCGGCGTTCACGAGGTCAGCGATGCGCCAATCACAGGATTCGGTGTTTCGGCTGACGACGGGATCGCGGTAGAGACCGAGAAAGCTCACGGCGGTCGATAGAACGCCGGAGCGTTCGTTTTCAGACTTGTTGAGCAGCTCTCGTGCGGTCGCAGCGACGACCGGATGCACCTTCGGCTCCGCCTCGGTGCCGAGGTGATTGGTCGCCAGCATGATCCTGAGCGTCTTCTCAAAGGACTGCGCAGGGTCGGCCAGGATCTCGGTGACGCGGGTGAGCGTTTTCCTCTCTTCTGCGTAAAGGACGTGAAGGATGACGCCGACCAGAAGCGAATGACTGGTCTTTTCCCAATGGGTTCGACGTTCGAGCGCCCCTTCGGGGTCGACCAGGATGTCGGCGATGTTCTGGACGTCGCGGACTTCGGCGGCCCCCTTGCGCACCTCGAGCAATGGATTGTATCGGGCGCTCCTTGAATCGGTCGGATTGAACAGGAGGCAATGCGAGAAGGTCGAACGCCAGCCGGAGGTCAATTCCCAGTTTTCGCCTTTGATGTCGTGCACCACCGCCGACGAGGTCCAAGAGAGCAATGTCGGCAAGACCAGTCCGACACCCTTTCCCGACCGGGTCGGCGCAAAGCACATGACGTGCTCCGGTCCATCGTGGCGCAGATAGTTGTTCTCGAGGCGCCCGAGGAAAACGCCCTTGGATGCAAACAAGCCGGCCGCCTTGATTTCCTTTGCCGTCGCCCACCGTGCCGAACCATATGTCGTTACAAGTTGGCTTTGGCGCGCGCGCCACACCGAATTGACGATCGCAAACAGCGCGCCTGCGATGCCGCCGCCAGCGGCGATGGCTCCGCCCTCCTCGAATATCTCGGGCGCATAGGCCTCATAGGCGAACCACCATTCGAACAATCGCCAAGGCAGATAGACGGGGTAGCCGACGATCAGGAACCAGGGCTCGCCCAACCGGTGCTGATAGCCGAGAGCTGCGGCGGTCCACTGCGTCGCGCCCCAAGTCGACACGACAACGATGCCGAACACGACGGCGATCTGACCGACATAGATTTTTGCTGGAAACATCCGCGCGCCCCACACCCACGCAACGTGAGCGGCGCGATGAAAACGGCGAATGCGGTAAGCCTTCAATCGAAATAAAAAGTCGCGCCGTCAGCGAGCGCGAGATTGATCAAGTCTGATCAGGCGCCCGACTTGAAGATCAAGGTCAGCGCAGCGTCATCGAACGCTTCAACAGCGTGTGAACACTTGGCGCAAATAGTATCTCGTCGCCATGCGCCCCACCGAGCCTTGGCGTTCGTGCTCAACACCGTAGCAACCATGCGCGAGTCGGCGCGACCATGAAGCGTCACGATTCGATTCTGTGAGACTGAGCTGTATCTAATTGTATTCGGGCCGCGAACTACCGGACGGGACAGTGATCAACATGTCGTTTGGCGGGCAAGAGTCAGCACCGCGTGGACGGCCCGATCACTCCCGCGGTCACGTTAGGCCAGACGCAGCGTCCAACATGATGGGGACGTTGACGTGATCGGCATGCCGATATCGCCAGCTTCATCGGCAGCACTCGCGTGACAGAGGCGATCATGTTGACGGCAGGCTTGCGCTTGCGATGCCGCTGCTGGCCGAGGCAACGTTGAGACAGGGAGCTCGAGGCCGACACCTGGCCTGCCGTCCGCAGGTCATTTTGGCGAGGGCGGCTCGTCGGTGGGCTTATCTACCAGATCGTAGTCGGCTGGATCGGAGCCGAGCTCGGATACACCCTTCGCAAGCTCGGTTCGGAGCGACTTCTGGAAGTCATCGTCATAGGTGGCGATGCTGGTGCGGATGGCGGCTCTCCACTGATCGCCGCGATCCCATGCCTCCATGAAGGCGGAAGCAAGATCGGCGTGCTGCCGATTTGCGATCATCGCTTCGATGATCGATCGGGCCTGAATCCGATCCTTCGAACTCTTTACGGTTGCGTCGCGATCCTCCTTGCGGCGGGAACCGACGATGAGCTTGTGGATGGCGTAGCGTTCGGGCGATGGAATGAGGACTGACACGCCAGCACCGTGGAGGAGCACGGCGCGAATGGGCTGGTGGATCAGGTAGTCGAGGAAGCGGAGCGGAAGTGCGGCCGCCCCGCCCAAGGCCGGCATCGGGACTGGTTTGCCGGCCTGGTCATCGGACCACTGGTTCGGCGTCAGGAATTCCACCTTGAAGTTGTCCCTCGACACGAACTGAGTGGAGACCCTGCCGTCGGCTTGGCTCGGTATCTCTCGGAAGGTTGGATCGACCTGTCGAAGCACCTCCAGGATCGGAGGCATGGAATCTTTGATCGCGACCGAGATTTCATGGAATTGCGCAAAGTCGGCGTCGCCGGTCTGCATCGCGACCGCATCCAAGCGACGACCGAGCACGGCGGAATAACATTGATAGGCAACGGTGCCGACGAGCACGCCCCTCATGCGGAAGAAGCCCGCCTTCGCCAATTCTTCCACCACCTGGCCGGCCACCGGCAGCGGCCGCGGCAGATAGGCCTCGCGCGTAAGTGTGGAAACAAGGCGGCGGCGTCCCTTGAGGTCGGCCTTCAGATCCTTGAACGCTTCAACCCTCTTGGTGATTTCGGGGTCATCCACCAGACCGACATAGCGGCGATCCTGGGCGCCTCCTTCAGGTTTGGGCGTGTCGAAGTACCAGTATTTTTTGCCCTTGACCGCGACGGCCACGAACCGGCCGTTGGCGGAGAAGTCGGACGTGAAGCTTTCGTCGAGGCTCCGCTGGACGAGCTCCGAATAGAGCGTCTGATAGGAGATATCGAGGCGTTGGTTCGGCGGCACGGCACACCTCCATTATACTATTTTCGCGAGAACAGTATAACTTTTGGAACTCCGATGAAATAGAGATATACTAAAATCGCCAAAATAGTATAACTACTAATATATTCAGCTACTTATATGGTCAATATCGAAGCTTCTCGCGAACAACCTCGCGGGGAAAGTAAGCTGCCGCCAGCGAGATCCAGCCTCTAGCGTCCAATCCCGCGCTTGATGCCGATCGACCAGGATATGCCTTCCCCGCCGACCTGACCGGAGACCCATTGCCCACGTGCGCGCTCCAGCACCGGCCGCCAGGGCACCAGCACGAACTCATGGGATCGCTCGATCAGGGCGAACCGCCCGCTGTTCAGCGTCAGCATGCGCCGGTAAACGCCATCGATCTTGTCGCCGGCCTTGGCATCGACGTGTTCGAGGCCGGTGCGCACGGAGATCTCGGCTGCTGTCCGCGTCAGCTCGCGCGCCTCGAGCGTGTCGAGCATGTTCCGCGCAAAACGCATCTGGCCACCCTCCTCTCGCGCCAGCCCCTGCTCGATCAGCCATTGCCGCCTTGCTCGCAACGCGGTTTCGACTTCCGCGCCAAAGCCGGTCGATGCGAGCTCACCGGGCTCTTTCCCAACGAGCTTGCGATCGAGCCAGGTTGCACCCAGCGCCTGCGGCAAATCTTCAAGCCTTTGCCATGACAGCACGGCGACCCGCACCGGATTGCGCGATTGCTGGAGCTTCTCGTATTGAAGCGCCCGGTCCAGATAATCCCGCCCAACGTTCCAGCTGCCATCGGCAAGACGACTGACCATCCCTTCGCGCCGCATCGCCTCCAGGCGCCGCACGTGGGATCCGACAAATTCGCCCGATGCTTGGGGATCGAATTCCCGATGCAGGGGGTCGCTGTAGATGCCGCCATGCGCGTCGGCGACGCTAGCGATCGTCCGATCGATCGGGCGCTGCTCAACAACGCGTGACCTGAGCTCCAGAATCGTGTTTCGGACAGGCGCCTCTTCGTTGGCGCGAACAGCACCGATCTCCGCATAGTGCGTACGTCCGTCCACCCCATCGAGCACGACATAGCGGCGCTCGGTCAGTTCGTCGGCGAACCCTTCGCCAACGACCCGACCGACCAGACGATGAACACCTCCTTCCGGATTGAAGATCGTGTAGTCGCCGGCCGCCCGTGAAACTCCTGCCGCGGCCATCTCGCGGTGCATGGTCTTGATGATGTCGCCGCGCTCCCCCATGCGTCTCAGCTTGGGCTCGAGCTGAGGGTCAAGCCGCCAACGCCCCGGTTCGGCCTCTTCTGCCAAGCCCATCCGCTCCAGGGTCCGCAGCCGTCCGATCCGTGCCGTCTGCCAGGCAGGCTCCCGTCCAGACAACGCCCCCAATTCAAGAGCTCCGCTCGGAGCATCTCGCAGGATGCTCCGGTCGAGCCGCGTCAGCCGTTCGGCCGCGATCTCCTGCTGAAGCTTGCGCGCGACCTCAATCTCGGTTTCAGGGCCGAGCTCTCGCGTGATGAGTTCCGCTGCCCGCGATCGAAATCCATGCGCGATGTAGTCGCGCGCGATGACGAGGTCATTTCCTTCGCCGTCCTTACCGCGCAAGACGATGTGGGTATGAGGATGGCCGGTGTTGAAATGATCGGCAGCGACCCAGTCGAGCCTGGTGCCGAGGTCCTGCTCCATCTGCCGCATGAGGTCGCGGACGAATGGCTTGAGGTCCGCCAGCTCTGCACTGTCCTCCGGCGCCACGATAAACCGGAACTGGTGGCGATCGCCGGTGCTGCGCTCCGTAAAGCTCTTGCCATCGGCGCGATCACTGCTGGCGTCGTATAGCTCCCCCGGCTCGGCCTCGCGCGTGACCCCGTCGCGCTGGACGTATCGGAGATGAGCTCGCACGGCGCCGGCGTCACCCGACTTGATCCGTACGATGCGGGCCTTGATCACGACACGGCGTTGGCCTGGACTACGTCCGCGCCCGGCCGACACTGCGCCTTGCGCGTGGCCACGGCCGATGCGGCCACCTGTGAACGACGAACCTACGCGCGCACTGCTGCCGGCTTTGGCCGCCTCCTGCCGGACGCGTCGAAGATAGCTTGTCGTCCTGGCCCTGCGGTTGCCGATCCGCCCGAGTTTCACTTCGAATTTGTCGTCGATCTCTCGCATGGCCCGCATCCGACGTTTGGCGAAGACGCGGATATGTGGAGCCGACGAACGCTCGCCAAGACGCAGACGCAATTGCACAAGATCGCCAATGCGTTTGTTCGAACATGGTGACAGCGAGGATTCCGATAGCGCCAAAGCTTGGATGTGCAGACAACGGCTTAGGCGCTCTGTGGCGCCAGTGCTTTTATCTTGCCCTCCCGCATTTTTTCCCCTTGACCAAGAGGTCAAAGGTGGCCCGCGTCCGAATGAAAATGGCTGAAGTCATCAATGGCCCTTGGGCCGTACCGACGAGCGCCGAAATTCATCAGGCGCCCGGAGACTGAGCGAAACAGGCTTGCTGCCTGTCTCGCTCAGATGGCAATTATGCGGACGAAATTAGCCGCAGCAACCGTCAGCGCTTGGGTGCGTTGGGCCCAAGATCGGTGAACAAGTCGGCCTGGGCGGGGCGTTCGTCAAACCGAATTCCGCCCCTAGCTTTGGCATCGATCTCGCTAATTATCGCGTCCTGCCGCTCCGCCGGGACGCCCTTTTTGCTCCACAAAGCGCGCAATTCCGCCTCCGGGTCGGTTGACGATTGGACCTTGTTGCGAGGGATTTCTTCGAAATTGGCACAGACGATTTCGACATTGGGCGCGATGCCCTTCCACGCGTCACGATAGTAGGAACAGTCTACGCCGCAGCCCGCTTCAAGATGGATTCCGGTCTGCTCGGCGAACTTGAGATAGTCCGCGCTCTTGCGTTCGCGGTAGCACTGCACGCCGCTATATTGGAACGGCGCCGACGTTTGCGGGATGATGAACGTCCCATAATCGGCGATGTCAGACGCGAGATCGATCACGTGAAACTCAAAAGATCGGCCGGTGTAGCGCGGTCCGCCTGCGATTCTGGAAGTGGATCCGAACGGGGGATTTGCGATCGCACATCCGAAAAGACCCAAGCCCGCGAAGTCGCAATCGAACACGTCGGCGCAAATCCATTTGGCTTCCGGCAGCACCTTGCGACCGACCTCGACATAGGCAGGATTACGCTCGATGCAGACGATCTCTTTTTGTGGTTCGTCCTGGCCGCGTGCATAGTGTGCCCTCCAATAGACGTGGAATGCGAGTGCTCCAATCCCGGCGCAAAGGTCGACGGTTCGGCCGCCGTAAGCGTCGATTGCGAAGTCTCCGGCAAGCCCGCTAGGGGTAAAGAACGCACCCGCCGATCCATTGATGTGGCTTGCGCCCTCGTGCCAGTTGTCGAGCACAAACACGCGCTCATCGTAGGTGAGGACGTCTTTCTTGAGTAGTTCGACAGCCTCGGCATGTGCCTTGGCTTCCGCCTTCGTCAATTTTGCCATCGTGATGTCTCGCTTGTTGGCCCTTGAATGGGCGTTTGATCGGCGCAGTGCGCATGGCCTTCGCCATGCCGCCTGCCCGTCGGCGAGACCGGGGTTTCGGGGGCAAGAGCTTGTTTCGGCGCCGGCGTTAGCGGCGCGCATCCGATGGTGCGCAACGCGGTTGCACCGAGCCGCGTAAGCTGCGACGTGCGACCGACTTGCTGCACCGGAGGACGAAAGAAGGTCTTGCAGGGGTGACGGGGCAGCGCCCCTCAAGTCCCCCTCTCAAAAAGAAAAGTGGCTTACGCATGCCAACCCGCGCACGAGCTGGCGATCGATCTTCTGATCATCAACGTCGCGATCCGGCGGGCCGTCGTGGAGGTTTGTCAGCTTTGCGCTGGAAGGCCTTGCCTGCCGGCCTGACGCGGCTTCTGCTGATCGGGGCCTTTAGCTGAGGGGCAAATAAGACGGCGCGCGCCTTGTTTCGGACGCGCGCCTGTTCAGCCAACCGCTCACATATCCGGATTCCACGTCCAGAGTGGACGTGCCACACCCAGGATATCGCAGCGAAGCACTGGCCCGAAGTAGCGCGAGTCGAAGGAATTCGGGTGGGGCTGCAGCAGGAAATATTCGCCTTCCACGAGCCGCATACAGCCCTGCCAGACCGGCAACGGGCGCCCATCCCGATCCTTCTCGAGCACCTCGGCAACGACCTTTCCGTTGATCGCAATACTGCCGACCGGCTCCTTGGCGCGGCAGATTTCGTCTCCGCCGATAGCCTCGACCCGCTTCAGGAGCGGCACGGGCATGGGGAGGATCTCGTGTGCGATGATCAGGAGTTCGATTCCAGGAGGTGGCTTGAAGACGGCAAGCTCGCCGCGCGCCGGCAGCCGCGGATCCAGATAGTAGAAGCCCAGCGGCGCGCTGCCGGTGGCATTGTAGATCAGAACCGGCACCGCGGGGGCGGACGACATCAGAAGCGTGATGATGCCGGCGCACATGGCTGAAAGCGTCGAGGCCTGCCGCCATAGTCTCTTGCGATCAATCCGCATCGGACGTCGACCTCCGCTTGCTCGCCCTCGACCATTCGACGAGGTCCTCGATGTGGTAGCGGACATAGCGGCCGTGCTTGCGGTAGGCCGGCCCCCTGCCCTGGACCCGCATCTTCTCCAGTGTGTTCTTGGTGAGCCGCAGCCAGGCGGCCGCCTCCACCGTATTGAGGAACGGCTTGTCCGGTTCCTTGTCGTCAGTTTTCGTGGTCATCCAACTTTCCTTCCGACACCCCATACAACCAAGAGGTGCAAGAAGAAGCGTCGTCAGATCGCAGGCGCTTTGTGGAGTGGCGAAGATGGGAGGCGAGCTTTCGCCATCCTGCGCGGGCAAAGTTCGTCAAAAGAGAAGGAAAAATTCTATCAGGCCAGAAGGTCGAGGTAACCGCCCTTCATCAATGCGGTGCCCTTGGCGACGAGGCGTCGCGTGCGATCGCGCAAGAATTGACTATGACTGTGCCATTCCTCAGTGACTTTCTTCTCCCCGAAGATCGCAATGGCGATCTGTCGATACGTCTTGCCTTTGAGGCTCTCGTCGAGCGCGATGAGAGCCTGCTGGAGGCGCTCATCGGCAGCAAAGGACGGTTTTTGAACCACTCTAAGGTCGGCATCGGTGAGGCGCTGCAGACGCCTTAAAAGCTCGGTCTGGGCTGTGAGATCGTCGAGATCGTGCAGCTCGTAGACGGGCGTGAACGCCGCTGTCAGTACCGAAAGGCCGTGGATTTCGAGGGGAATGCGAACGCCATTGCGCTTCATCACGACCAGCGGAACGCCATCTACGCCGATCACCGCATGTCGCTCGGCGTTGAAATCCGCAAGCCGCCGGACGCTCGCTTCCCCCTGGTCCGGTTTTCTTGCATTCAGCCGCACCACGCGCTTCAAAGCCTTGGCGTGCCAGAATGCGGTTGTCTCGTGAGCGCAAAGTCGTGGATCGGCGAAGGCATAAAGCCCCCACTTCTCCGCTTGCAGGAACCGCCGCCGCAGGCGCAGCAGCTTCGTCCCGTCGTTCAGCATAATACATGGCAGATGCCTGGGAATGCTGCTTCGCCAGTCGGAGATATAGTCGTCGTTCCGGCGCAAGAACTCCCACGCCCAGTCGCCGCCGTCATAGGCGGCGAACGAGCATGAAGCAGCGTGATCGTCGTCTCTACCTGCCTTCGAATTCACCGAACAGTTCAATAAGCGGGCTCCACTAGCAATACCAATACAACTTTGGATGGTTCTGTCCAAATGGGGCAAGAGCACGGCCCCCGCGAGCGGCTCTCGCGGGGGCCGAGGGGCGTCAGTCCGCCGGATTCCAGATCAGCGCAAACACGCTGTCGTCGTCCTGGCCGGCGGCGCGGCCGAGATTGGCGTAGAGCTTGCGCGGGCCGAACTCGGGCGCTGCCAGCGACAGGCTCACATAGTCCTTGCGGCTGTTCTCTCCGCGGCGGATCCAGCCTGCCCCGATCTCGACGCCTTGCGTGAAGACGCGGAAGTCGGGATGGGTCTCGGCGGTCTTGTCGCGGTTCGGGATGATGTCGATGTCGGCCCGGATAGAGACGGTCTTGAGCTGGCCCTTGTAGCTGCCGTTGTCGTTCTTGGTGACGTATCCGATCGCGGTCATGGTCTTGTCCTCTTCTGTTGTTTTCGCGAGGAGCCGATCCCCTCGCGATGGCGAGACCGTGATGGGAAGCGAAACGCCTTCGAACCCGCCTTCGGGGCGCAGCGCATGCGGAGCACCTGAGCGATAAGCTTTTTTGCAGCGAAGCGGCCGCGAGGAGCCGGACCTTTTCGTCCGGCGGGGAAAAAAGCTGGCGCGGAGGGTTTTGGCAGGCGGAGCGCTTCCCATAGGTCTCTTCGCCACGCATGAAGGGATCGGCCGCGCTGACAACAGAAGAGGACAAGACCCGCCCGGTCGGGCGGCATAAGATGATCTTGCAGCTACAATGTGGAGGCGTGACAGGTCTTCCTACTGGACCGCATCTCCGTCATCCGAGCTGCGGCAAGAGCGCCGAGACTTATCACGACCACCGGGTCATCCTCTCTGGACGCCGGGATCGGAGCGGGCGAGGTCCGCCGAGGCGAGACAGCCGCAAGGAATATGTGAGCCCTGTTGCTGGCAGCCGCTGAATTGGCCCCGATGCACGCTCTACGCCAATCTCGGCCGCGCCGCCGGCCAGGGCGGCGACGGTGTATTTGCACTGATCTGTAGCATCGGCGGGCTAACGCTCATCGGCGCACCAGAGCTGCTCGCGGCGGCCGTGCCGCTCGTTATTGCTGCGCCTTGACTGCGAAGAGATACGACGCCTCGAAGGCGCAACACGCGTGCCGACGTGCCGCGATGTCAATCTCGCAGGTTCGATGTTACGATCATTTTTGTGCATGCCGATTCCCGGTCTGCACCTTTTAGCTTCGAAGGATTGACGGAGGGCTCATGGCCAAGAAAGCGAAGAAGGCGAAGAAGACCGCGCCGAAGAAGGCGAAGAAGGCCACCGCGAAGAAAAAGAAGTAGCTCTTCGCCTATCCGCTTTCAGTCTCAAGAGGCACCGGGGCTAACGCAGCGTCAAGCTTGCGCAAGACCGATTGGGCGCCTTGACCGAGAGTGGTCTGAGCTAACTATGAGGCCGGATCGTTGAGCGTGGTATCGCATTGAACGGTCCGGCTTTTGATTTGAAGTGCCCGGCTTTCCCCGGCGTTCGTTTGAACGCCAGAGACGGGGCGATCAGTTGAACCCGCTGATTAGCGTCGGCACGATCTTCGAGAGCAGGACAGCGTTGGAAGTCAACGCAGAAGCGCAGACGACGACCTGCGCAATACAGATGTGGCTGAGCCTTACCGCTTGCGGCTCGGGAAACAGCTTGAACGGGTTCATCATTGCCAACTCCATGATGCAGTGCACTGCCGTCAACACGACCGACCTATAGGATGAGTCGTCCCGTTTTCGATTCCGGGAATTTGCTGTTCGCCGGATTGACTCCGATGCGACTCGGACGCCGCAAGATCCGGGCGCGGCGAGCATGTCCGCGTCCGAATCGGCGGCCTAAATTCAGGTAAACAAATCGTTAATACTCTCTGATGCCCGTGCGATTTCGAGGGTCTTGTTCGGATCGTAATGGCCGATCGGGAAGCTCATGTAGCGCGGCACGAACCCGTCGGCGCGCTCCCTTCCCTCGCCGTTCAGGCAGTCGTGGATGATCTTCTTCTGCACCTTGCCGGGCTCCGACACATTGGCATCCGCGACAGCCTTGCCTGCAATCTCGGACAGCAATGCGTTGATCGCGGCCCGATCCTTGAGTAGGTCGAGCAAGACGTCGTCCAGCTTCCACCACCGCTTCACGTCCGGCTTCATCGCCAGCCCTGCGGCCTCAGTGAGGATCGAGCCGGCCGCCAAGGTTTCGGCCATAACCAGGGCAAGGATCCGCAGCACGGTCTCCTCGGGCAGCGCCAGAAGTCTGGCAAACAGGCTGACTGCCGTGAACGCATCGCCATTGCCACGCGTGACCGTGCCGTAATAGCTCTTCTCGATCTGCAAGAGCTCGAGAACGGTGTCCTGCTCGCTATCGAGGGCTAGTTGGGCCGGACTTGCTGCAACGCTTTGGCCGGTCGTTTCCTTGTCCGCTCGCTGCGGGTCAGGTTTGACGCTCCAGAGCGGTGAACTGCCGATCATATGCGCGACCGCGAGGCGCAGGGCGATGCCAGGGTGAACCAATAGCTCCGCCCCGACGATGGCATGCCGATGCAGGGCAAGATAGTTCTCGGCAGCCTTGGTGAGTTCGGATCGTGCGGCTTGCGGTGCCCCGCCGGCCTTGTCTGGCTTGCCCGGGCTGCACCTGCCCGCGTAAACTCGATAGCCTTCGTGAACCTCCACCTCACCATTGTTGCGCACCTCGATGAAGGCTTCGCCCCCCTCCTCCAAAGAAGCCTCGTCGTATTGCCATGACGGAAAGCGCGTCCCCTTGTCGAGCATAGAGACCTTCCAGCCCTTGGCCCCGAGGTCGTCTCTGAGGCTCGCAATGGCGACGTTCTGCAAGGCCCAGAACGCTGCGGCATCGGCAAAATAGCTGGTGTCGCCAAACAGATCGGTGACGATGTCGCCCTTGTAGGCTTCATGCGGAAACAACGCAGCGGTCGTTGCGATCTGCTCCGTCCCGAACAGCCATTGCTTCAACTGGTGCCCTCTGGGCGCTCCATCGGCATCGCCATCCGGACCATTCTCCGCTTCAAATGCCGCTACCCAGTGTTTTTGCTGGCTACGCGTGGCGGTGGCGAGCAGTTGCAGCTCCTCGGGCTCGATATTGCCGTTCCGTTAGGCCTCCTTGATGGCGCCGTTGAGACCTGCCAGCGCAAGGCGCTGTTTGATGTAGCGCTCCGTCTGCCCGAACGTTTGGGCGATGTCCGCGACGGTCTTACCCTGCTTCAGCAGCTTGGCAAACGCTTCATATTCCTGCAGTTCGTCCATGGGGGCGCGTGCCACGTTCTCGATCAGGGACGCTTCCAGAGCGTCGGCATCGCTGCCAGATTCTGTAACCGCGCATGGCAACAGGACGTCTTCGGTCGGCATGCCCCGCTCCTCGGCGACCTTGCTTGCGGCAAAGTACCGGCGTCGTCCGGCGACGATCTCGAAGACATTGTCGCGGGGCCGCACCAGCAAGGGCTGAAGGACACCGCGTGCCCGGACCGAGGGCAGGATGTCGGAAATATCAGGGACTTTGCGGCTATGCCGAACGTTGACGTTTGCGATCCTGAGATTGCTGAGAGCGATGTTACGAAGTTCCATGTCAGGCTTCCGTATTAGCGAGAACGGGCTCATTTGATTGCAGGCGACCTCGTCGATGAACCCGATGTCGAGAGGCCGTTTACGGGAGGTGAGCGAAGGTGGGCAGTCAGGTTCGCCGTGTCGTCACGGGCCGACCTCGGCTTGCGTCGAGGTTGCGGGGGTCGCGTGGCCATCTGCGAAGGCAAGCAGGAAGTCGGCGGCCTTCGAGGCCTTGCTGGCGGCGCGGAAGATCGCGCGGCTATCTTCCCGAAGGACCTTGAGCCACGAGCCGAGATAGTCGGCATGGCGTACGGTGGGCTCGATCGATAGCGCAGCGCAGACGAAGGCTGCGGTCAGTTCGGCGATCAGCTCTTCATTGGCGTAGAGTTTTGAACCGAATGCGCCTGACAGCTCCCGGTTCAGGCGCGAGAGGTGACCAGTCCAATGCCCAAGCTCGTGAAACAGAGTTCGGTAATAGTTGATCTGCTCGAAAAAGGCGGGCTGTGGCGGAACGTGGACGGTGTCTTTCGAGGGTGAATAGAACGCCTGTGCGCCACCGATGCGGATATCGGCGCGTGTTGCGAGAGTGAGCGCTTCGGCCTGCGGCACGATCTCGCGCTCGGGTAAGGGTGGTGGTTCTGCGAGGCAATGACCCGGTAAATTGTCGCACTGATCAACGTTGAAGACCGTGTAGCGCCGCAGGAACGGAACGGCCGCCCCTTCCGTCTCCTGCTGGACTTGAGAGGTGCTGCTTGCCGCCCCGTGTTCGCGCTTGGGAATGAAGCGGTCGGCGTAGCAGACGGTAACGCCGTGCTCGCCTTTGCGCACTGTGCCGCCCAGGCTTGAGGCTTGGCGGAAGGTAAGCCAGCGCGACGAAGCAAAGCTGCACTCGAACAGCCGTCCCCACAGGATCAGGACGTTGATCCCGGAATAGGTTTTGCCCGTGGCAGCATTTCTCGGCAGAGCGAAAGCCTGACTGCCGCCACCAGTGCCCCATGGCCGGGCCCAAGGGAAGATGCCCGCCTTCAGATCCGCAACGATGTGAGCGGTGATTTCTTCATAGAGACTTGCCTTCGGCTTGGCCGCGCGATGGCGTGTCGAATTGTTGGACATGACGATCTCCGCTCGCTCCTCTTCTGCGCCCTGCCCCCGAAAGGCGGGGTGGGCGGCGAAGAGCGACCGGAAAGCCCCGAACGTAGAGGTGGACCGCACCGGAACGGCCGGAGCGTCAGCGGAGGACCGTGCCAAGCACACGAGCGACGAAGACAGCATCAGCGAGGCGCGGTTGCGGACCGCCGGTTCGGGGCTATGCGGGAGCGCAGCCCACCCCGCCTCCCGGGGGCTCATTAAAAGCGCCGGCCGCCTGCGGCCGGCTCAGCATCGCCCTCAAAGGCATCGTCGGCGCGTCAGCGAGAGCGTGGGGCTCCATCAATCACATAGACGACATGTGGGCTCCTGGATCCGTGCACGACGTGTTTGCGCCAGGGATCGAAGCCGCAAGGCCGAGACCGCAAAGCGGGCTCGGTTCACGAGAGCCCGGCCCGCAAGCGGCCGCTTGCGGGAGGCGCCATTTACGAGAGCAATTGCTGAACCGTCCGGCTGACAGCCTGATCGCCGAGAAACACAGCCCATTCAAGGAGAGCTTGCCGGATCGTGGTGGCGAGGATGCCATGATGGGCTAGTCGAGCTAAAGCGATCGACCGATCGGCTTCATCACGTGCGATCGACAAATCCGAGAGCAATCGGATGTCGTACCCGTGCCGCACCCCTTCCAATGCTGCGATCAGCACCTCTTCTTCAAGAAATGATCCGCCCAGAAAGACGACGCTAGCCTCCGATTCCGCAAGGAAAGCTCCAAGCTGCGGATCCCGCCAAACGGACAAGGCATCGATATCGAAGTGCTCGATAGAGGCGGCGATTTGATCGGGAACATTGTCCCGTTCATACTCGCCGACTGCGATGTGGCGGATACCCAAGACCTCACGGCATGCCGGCAGCAATGTGAGGTTTCCGCGTCGACCGAGGGCCGACGCCTGAGCGTCGACTCCACCGCCTCGCGTCATGTTCACGAGAACAACGCAGCTTTGTCGCGGATCAGCCAGCATGTAACGAGACTTTGTCAACCGCCGAAAGTTCAGGCGACCTTGCGCTCCGAACCTAGTGAGATCAGAACCGGTCCGTCTACCCCGGCTTGCTGGTACATGGCCT
Source organism: Bradyrhizobium sp. Rc3b (assembly GCF_900114915.1). GTDB lineage: Bacteria > Pseudomonadota > Alphaproteobacteria > Rhizobiales > Xanthobacteraceae > Bradyrhizobium. The sequence continues at coordinate 157,924 of NZ_FOUS01000002.1, read as the reverse complement.
CGAGCGCCTGTTCTGAATCGTGAAGAAATCCTGCAAGCGCTAGGGTCTGTCCAAGCGGCTGGGGCTCACACAACCGCTCCAGGGGCCAACCCGCTCGCCTCAGGATGCGCTCCATTCGAGCATCAGTGACGGTCACGATGGATTGCGCTCCCCCTTCTCGCATCGCCTCGAGCATCGCGGCAAACAGCACGAAGGTGGCGCGGTTGAAGCCGGTTCGGCCGGCATCGACGCTGCGCTCGGTGTCGACGCAAAATCTTGAGCTTTCGAGAATGCGCTCGTCACGTGGCGCCGCCCTGTTGCCCAGAAGATTGGCAAAGATGTCGGCGAGCATGGTTGGGCCAGTCGTCGGCAGAAGCCTGACGCAGCCAAGAACCTCGTTCTCATCTGAGACGACGAGAAGATAGTTGGGACCCAAGGCATCATAGACGTCGATTTCCAGGTCACCCGATACCGACACACTCCAATCCAATCGGTCTTTGAAGACGCGCCGACGGAGCCGATACATCGACGTTAGAAGGTCGAGATGGCGACCAAACTGAGACGTATGAAGCGCGATAGCGTGCATACCGACCTCCTAGAGCTACCAGGAGGCTTTGACAGCAAAACGCCCGCGTAGGCGCCTGTCAGATTTTGCAGGTGGGACGCGATTAGCAGGACTACGCTAGACCACTTTAGAATAAATGCAATGAGCCCTTCGTCTTGAAGGCCGCACGCACGCGCCTTCCTTATCCTACCCTGCTGGAAATCAGATACGAGGCCGTCAGCTCAACAGACCGCGGCGCAATGCTATAGCAACACACTGAGCGATCGACGCCGCCCCCAGTTTGCGACGTGCATTTTCAAGATGAAAGACGACGGTACGCGGCGCGATCGCGACGAGAACCGCAATATCGGCGACCGTTTTACCTTGCGCTGTCCATGCAAGGCACTGACGCTCGCGCTGGGTCAGCTCGCTTTCGGTGAGCTGCCGCGTGACGAACGGAGCGCCGAGCCGGGCATCGACGTGGGCATGGAAATACAATCCCGCCTGGTGAATGATGTCCCTCCATTCGCCGGCAAGACGGTCGAGATCGACCTCTCGATCGCTCGTCGCCAACGTGAAGGCCGCTGTCTGTCCGAAACCGCCTCTGATCGGCACGGTGATTCCAGAGCGGATGCCAAAGGTTGCGGCCTCGTCAAAGAACTGACGCTGTGCTCGCGACCCCATGGGCGCACGAGCTCTCCCACCCCAGCTAAAGAGGTCGCGCTCGGCCTTGGCACGGAGAACTACGGGATCAAGCTTTTGATATCCAAGATCAAAATAACGGCGGGTCCAGGACTTCGGGTAGGACGAGATGAGCACGGGCGCCTCGCCGGTCAGGCGCAAATAGGCAAATCGCTGAAAGCCGAGCCTTTGCGCGAGCCGCGTGGCAAGACGTTCGAATGCGTTGACATCGCCCGCCGTCTGGATTGCGTCAGCGAATTCCTGGAACACGTCCTCGATCGGATTCATTCTGTTTGCGATCGCCAAGCCATCACCGCCGAGCATATCGAAGCGCCGGATTCGTCGGTTCGATAATTCCTTACAGCACGTTCGGAGCTTTACGACTTTCCATGATATGGGGGGCTGATAAATTGACAACTCAAGAAGTAAAACACTCATGAAGTGAAAGAAACAATGCGCAAACTAGAGAATAAGGTAGCGCTCATCACCGGCGCGTCACGCGGAATCGGTCGCGCGATTGCGGAGGTCTACGGGCGCGAAGGCGCGAAGGTTGTTGTCAACTATGTCTCGAACAAAACTGCAGCGGATGCGACTGCGGATGCAGTAAAGGCGGCTGGAGGCGATGCCGTGGTTTTGCAGGGCGATAGCATGGACCCTGTGGCAGTACGCCGGCTGTTCGAGGAAGGGCAAAAGGCATTCGGAGGTCTGGATATCGTGGTCGCGAATGCTCATCCCGGGATGCCTGGAATCGCTGCAGGGGCGCCAACTCAGCTCTCCGAGGAAGCCATCGACCATCAGTTGAAGGTGCTGAAGGGCTTTATCGTCACGTTTCAAGAAGCTGGCCGTCGTGTGCGCGACAATGGCGTCATCATTAGCCTGTCCTCGGGAACGACCCGACTTGCTGTGCCGGAGCACTGCCTATACTCGTCCACTAAGCTCGCGATCGAACAGCTGACCCGGGCCCTCTCGCGAGAGGTTGCGATTCGCGGCGTGCGTGCCCTGACCCTGGCCCCCGGACTGATACGGACCGACCGGATCGCGGGCCTGGCGGTCGGTCCGACCGGCTCGGCCCCGGCCCCCGCCATTCCGACCCCTTTCACACGACCGGGTGAACCGGAAGAAGTTGCTGACGCGGCTTTGTTCTTGGCGTCCAATGACGCGCGTTGGGTGAACACGACCACCGTTTACGTGAATGGCGGCGCCGTCTACGCCCAATGATTTCAATCCCCTCGGCGCGATCCCGCTTCATCGACGGCGAGGATCGCAAGATCGACGATCGCCATCTGCCTTCAACTGACGGCGCGCTACGCCGCGGCGTTTACTGCGGGTAGCGGAGGATAAGACCACTAGACCTCACCCCAGGTCACAAAAGTATGTCCCCAACGGCGGTCGAAGGCACCTCTGAAGCCGTCGTTGGCGGTTATCGCTTCGTGTCAGTCGCCGTCGGCGGGCAAATGTTTGAGGATTGACCTGGGTTGACCACCTTGATGCTGGCCTCTCAAGATCATCCGGACAGAGGCCGAGCGCCTCAAGCCGAATGGTGCGTCGCCCATTCGCACAAGGCGCCCGCGCTGACGGCATTCCCGCCGCATGCGATCACCACGATGTTGTTGCACTTATCGAGCGGAAAGTTGCCATGTTGGACGGCTGCCAGCGCGGCGCCGCAGGCAGGCTCAACCAGAACACGAAGCTCATTTGCAAATGTAAGGCACGATGTGAAGGCGTCTTGATCGGTGACCACAGCAGAGTGGATAGGATGCCTCGTGGTCCAGCGGAAGGCTTCGTCGGACACTTTAAGGGCGCCTAACGATGTTGCTTTCGAGGTAATGCCCCCCAGGGCGACCGGGCGGCCGGCAGCAACGGCCGCAGCAAAGGACTCTGCGCCTTTGGTTTCCGCCGCTATGACGGGCACGTCGCTCCAGCCATGCTTGTGCATCCCCTGTAACACTCCGCATAAGAGCCCGCCACCGCCGACGGACAAAACGACCGCGTCGGGTCGCTCGATCTGAAACGCGAGTTCATCAACAAGGGTGCTGTGCCCTTGCCAAAGCACGGGATCATTGAATGGCGATACGTAGACCGCGCCTTCAGCCGCGCAGTGGTCACGTGCTGCTTTATCGGCCTCATCCCAGACCTTGCCCGCTACGTGGACCGTTGCGCCATAGCTCGCGAGCAATTGATGCACGCTCGGCTTCGTGGTCTCGGGGACGAAGATTGTCGCTCGCGCTTTGAGGGCCGCAGTGCAATAGGCGAGCGCCAGTCCTGCGTTACCCCCCGATGAGCAGATGAAATGATCAGCGCCGGCGGCAACATGCTGCGCCACGACATGGCCGATGCCTCGGATCTTGAATGACCCCGCGGGCTGATGGCAGTCCATCTTAAACATAATGCGGCGACCTAGCCGCTGATTGATCGTTGGCGACTCAACAACAGGCGTTACATGATGGAAAATCGAATGCATCGTGGGATATCTTTCTGAGATCGCTCGAACCCGTCGCCGCGTTGTTGCAGAACCGCCTGCTTTTCCCCAAATTGGGAATGAGGGAGACATCGTTGCATCAACATCGCAGTCGGGTGATCTAGGAGTTGGAGCCGGCGCCCGACGGTTTTGATTTGCGTTCTTGGCCTGATTCTATTCTGCGCCATAACAGCTCCTTGATGCCTGCAGGGGCGTCGCGCGAGATAAATACGTCCTGGTCGGCATGGTTTTCCGAGATCTCCGGGGCCATTCGGTCAAACATGCTCGTTTCATATGCGCGGATAGCCTGCGCAGCGTCGGGGTACTTTCCCGATGTGAGATTGTCGGCCAGCTCGGCCGCATCCAGCATCGCGAGATTGACACCCCGTCCTGTAAAAAACGGCATCACGTGAGCAGCATCCCCCAGCAACGTGACGTTCGCTCGATCGAGCCAAGCGGCTTGCCTTGGGGGATGTGTGTATAGTGAGCGGGGAATAAACATATCCGGTATCGTCAGCACCTCACGTAGATGTGGCGCCCATCCTTCAAAAATTTGCAACAGGCCTTGCCGGGTCGCATCGAGTTGATTGAAAGCAAACCCACAGCGCTGCGTCCAATCCTCAGGAACGCGCAGAAGCACGTACACCCGAACGCTGCCATTGCCGTTCCGCTGAGCGAGCAACCCCTTGTCGTCCCCCGTCGCCAGAAAAATGCCGGCACCAACAAGCTCAGCCACACGAGGGTGGTGCGCCTCTACTGACGGAATCCATGTTTCCGCAATCGTAATTCCGCAATAATACGGTTTCGTCGTAGAAACAAACGGCCGAACCTTCGACCAGGCGCCATCACATCCAAACACCAGATCTGCATCTACGTGCCGCCCGTCCGCAAACATCAATCGCAGATTTCCCTGCGCAGACCGCTCGACGCTCTCTAACGGCCACCCCCATTGTATCGTCTCGGCATCCAGTGAGTCGATCAGCAGGCTGCGCAGCACGGCCCGATCGATTTCCGGACGTGTTTCCGCCTCATCTTTCGGCTGCAGATCCACGACCATCTTGCCATGCTTGTCCACGACTTTGATGGCTTGCCCTTCCGGTCGACATGCCGCGACGAACTCCTCGTGCAGACCAGCTCTACGCAAGGCGAGTTGGCCCGAGTCTTCATGCAGATCAAGTGAACCGCCCTGATTACGCGCCGTGCTCGACGGCTCCATTTCGAAGACCCGTACGTCGGCACCTTTCTGTTGTAGGAGCCGCGCTAGCGTCAGGCCGCATGGTCCTGCGCCGATAATGGCAATCTTCTTGTCATTCAGGAGCGATGAGGACCCGCCCACGAGATGAACATTGCTGGCAGATTTTTTGGTCATATTTTCTCTCAGTCTTGCTTCATCCGGCCATTTGCACGATCAACCGTGCCGTTTAGGCGCCCACCTGGTACACAGCGCTCGGTCGCTTTTCGAACCGCTCGTACCAGGCGGTCAGCCGCGGGTAGCCTTCGGTAAGAGCGGTGTTCATCCGAACTCTGAACGCCTGGGTGAAGGAGAAGAGAGTGATATCCGCGATGGTCGGTCGTTCCCCCGCCAGGAAGGGCTTATCGCCGAGATGTGCTTCGAGAAGGCTAAGCTGCTGAGCGACGATCCCCTGCACGGCCTCAGCCACGGCCGGAACCTGATCAACGTTCTTTGCGAACATGGGGTTGGAGTGCTTAAGCATCACACCTGAAACGATCGCGAGATCGCTGGCGATCCTTTCGAGTGCTCGGACCCTTCCTCGCATCTCTGGCGTGCCGCCGATCATTGTCGGAGCCGGACACTTGTCCTCTAGATATTCAACAATGGCCGACGATTCAGCGAGGAATGTTCCATCATCTAACTCCAAAACCGGTATAAGGCCCGCTGGATTCTTCGCACGGAACGCCGCGCTCTTGTGCTCGCCTGATGCCAGGTCAACCTCAACGAGTTCGAGGTCAAGACCCTTCTCCGCAAGATAGATGGTCACCCGACGGCAATTCGACCCCACTCTGTTTCCGTGCAACCTCATGCTCTGCCCCGCCTCCGCTCCGTGTTGGCTCCAGGTCGACGCAAGCGATACTGCGTCTCCGAAGTTCTGATTTGCGCCGAGCGTACCAGCCATGGATATCGGCGGAAGTAGTAAATGACCGAACTCGACGTTAGAGATTCACGAAGCGAACGGACCAATAGGCAACCTATTTTCGAGATGGGAATGATCGCTCTTCCGACGGCCGCTTCTGTTGCATTCCCGCCCCGACGCGATTGCCGATGGGTCCTTCTTTCCGCCATTCGCGTTAGCGGGCTCGGCTGGTTCGCTCGCCAAAGGCAGCGTTCTGCCCGAATAGGAGTCCGCCTCAACACCTCCGGGCCCATGGGCCGCGAGGCAGAGATCCAGGAATTCTTCCACGATCGAGCTCGACCGTTTGTTGGTGCGCTGGACGATGCTCAAGGTCTGTTGGAACGAGACGCCATTCAGGGGGACGATGTCCAACTCGCCGCGCCGGACCTCCGCCGCCACTGCCGACGCCGCGACGCAGCTGAGGCCCAGCCCGCGCATCACGGCGGCCTTCAAGAGTTCATTGCTACCAACGGTCATAAGGACACAGGGCTCAACCGGCCAATCAGCGACAGCTGTCTCGAAAGACCGACGCGTGCTCGATCCATGCTCACGCAGGATCCACTTCGCTTCGCCGAGAGCCGCGGGGTCGGTGCTTCTCGCGAGCGGATGGTCCGGCGCCGCGATGATCACCAGCGAATCTCTTCGCCAAACACGAACATCGAGCGAGGAATCGGTGACACGCCCTTCGACAATCGCCGCGTCCACCGCATGCTCCGCCACCAGGTTGACGACGTCGTCCGTGTTGCGAACTTGCACCGTGATCTCGGTTTGGGGGTGCCTCAGCGCGAAATCATCGAGCAGTGGCGGCAAGATATAGTTCCCGACCGTCGTTGAAGCGCCGATACAAAGCACCGATCGGCTGCGGTGTCGCAACGTCAGCGCATGCGCCTCACGCACAAGCTTTTTCGCGTCAGGCAGCAGTGCGCGGCCGTCGGCCGACAGCCGCATCTTGCGTGATGATCGATCGAACATTTCCTTACCGAGCGCGGCCTCGACATCTCGAATAGCATCGCTCAGGGTCGCCGCGGAGAGGCCGAGTATCCGGCCGGCGGCCGCCAGATTCTCGTGGTCGCCCACCGTCGCGAAGATATTCAGCTGGCGAAACGTGAGATGTCTCATTTCGACGATCGATTCCGTGGCAGTTCGATTATTCCATGAAAGGGAGCTGACCCACTGATTTGAGCTTGGCAGGCATGACAGCCACTACCGGCCGGCGGCGCGCGCGGATGTGACCTCAACGGCAATCTGATAGAGCATGGGGTTGCCGCGGATCCATGGGCTGTAGAAACGCTGGCGATGGATCTTCCAGCCGTCTGGATAGCGGCGCGAGTCAAATTGATAACGGCCGCCCAGCGACACGCTACGATCACCGCGGTCGTTGTTTAGAAAATGCTCAGCATAGAGATAGGAGTTGGTTACGGCTTTGTCGCCATCGATCGTGTGCACCATATTCGTGACATGATGTTGAGCAGTGTCAAAGCCCTCGATCACCGCGCGCTGCAAGGCCAGAAAGTTGTCTATCCCGGTAATCACTTGGCGGGCCTCAGGCGGGGCCGCGCCATGCTCGCGGAAGTCGAAGGCGACATCATCCACGAACGACGTCCGGTAAGCAGGCCAGTCGCGCGCATCCAGCGCATGCATCGTTTTGAAGATCAATTCGTCTAGCGCGCGCTTGTCCAGCAGGTCCTTCAAGGGATCGGTCATCGTCGTCCTTTCGCTGATCATTTTGGATTTGCGCCGCTGTCCGGCCCTCGGAAGCGCGGCGGCCACCTGACGCCGAAATCAGAGCGAGCAACGCACGAACTGCCCGCTCTTCATGATCATCGGGATGTTGCGCGCCGCGTCCTCGAAAAGTCCGAGATCCGCAAAGGGATCGCCTTCCAAAACAAGGATGTCGGCAAGAGCGTCTGGGCGAATGCACCCGAGCTCGCCACTCTTTTGGAGAATTTCCGCACCGATAGAGGTGGCCGAGCGCAACACGTCGATCGCCGGCGAAACTTCGCCCCGCAATTTCAGTTCACCTCCTTGCATGACGTGAAACTCCTCGCCGAACAGATCGGTGCCGATTCCGAGCTTTACGCCGGCCCGAGTCAGATTTTCGATGGAGCGTGCCATAAGCGTGATGATGCCCTTGACTTTCTCGACGCCAGCGGGGGGTAGCCCCACCCGCGCACCGTGCCGCTCGAGGAGCGCGGCGGGCGACAGCGTGGGAACGACGTAGGTGCCGTGCTCGGCAAGGAGGGCCGCCGTCTCCGGACTTATGTCTGTTCCGTGCTCCACAGTACGCACGCCGAGGGCGGCGCAGCGGCGCGCCGCATCGTCGGTATGTGCGTGCGCCATCACGTAGACGCGGCGTGTACCGGCTTCCTGGACCGCTGCCAGGATCTCGTCGTCGGTGAACTGGGGCATCCACATCGGGTCGGTCGGCGAGGTGACGCCCCCAGACAGCATCAGCTTGATCTGCGTGGCGCCTTTACGCAGCTCTTCGCGGACAGCGAGCCGCACGGCGTCGGCCCCATCCACGACCAGTCCGGTACAGCCGGCGTAGCCGGCGCAACCGCATTGCGGGACATAATCAGCTGGACGGTTGTCCGAATGACCTCCGGTCTGCGACAACGCCTTCCCAGAGAAGAAGAAGCGAGGCCCCTCGATAACCCCCCGTTCGATCGCCAGATGCAGACCGACGTCGCCACCCCCCGCATCGCGCACGCTGGTGAACCCTCGGTGCAACGCGCCCTTCAACCATCTGACCGCATGGGACGTTAGCAAGGACGCCGGCAGATGATCCGCAACAGGCAAATTGTACGTCGGTGAACAAGCGTGGACGTGGCAGTCGATCAGTCCGGGAATCAGATAGCGGTTGCGACAATCGATGACACGGGCGTCGCTGAGGCGCACAGCGCCCGATGTCACATCCCGAATCCGATCGCCTTCAATGACCACTGCGCCATTCTCAATGATATTTTCGGAGACCCCGTCAAAAATGCGCGCGTTGCTTAGCACTGTAATCACAGCCCATCTCCCCTGCTGACGCGCGCTTGCGAGTCGTATGCCGGCGAGCGCTTACCCGGTCTTAGAGTCGCCTCAAGCGAGGCCAAGCACAAACGCGGCGTGACGTAGCTCAGTAATCTGATCATGGCAGCCTGCTTCAGGTGCTTGAGGTGAAGGCTTGGGGTTCGACATCGCTGGGGCACGAGGCGCCCTGAACGGGTTCGAACTTCGTAGGATAGGGACCCAGCGACAAGAGACAGAGACCGGATGCGACCAGGGCGCCTGCGCAGGCTAAGAGGCCCGTCGTATAGCTGCCGGATAGATCATAAGATCGACCAAGCAGCGCTGGCCCTCCACCGGCTCCGATCGCGAAGATGCCGAATAAGATGCCGTAGATAGATCCGTAGCGGCGCAGGCCGATGTACCTGGCGACCAGATAGGCCAGAATGTCATACTCCACGCCGGCGGCGAGGCCGATCAATACAATGGCGGCGCCTGCACTGGTGTCCGTCACCACGGACGCTGACAGCAGCACGCAGCCCGAGGCGGCGCTGAGCAACATGATCATAGCCAAGGCTGGGACCCAGAAGCGATCCATCAACCAACCGCCAGCAAGACGGCCCACAACGATGGAGAGGCCAATGAGCGCCGCCACATTTACGATCACGCGCGCATCGAGCTGCTTGGTGTTGAGGATCGCTTCGATGTTTGGCACGGGTGCGCCGATCCCAAAACCCATGCCAATAAAGGCGACGATCAGCACCCAGAAAGCCCAACTTCGCAAGGCATCCCTGACGCTGAGCCCCGTATCACCCATCACGACAACGCCTTTCGGTCCTGTCCAGCTTCTTGGGAACCCCCACCACACGAGCGGCGCCGCAAACAAAACCGGCAGAGCACCGATGGCAACCAGGGCAACGCGCCAACCGAAGGCGGCGATCAGCCATGCCGCAAAAGGTTTCACCAGCAAAGCGAAGACACCTGATCCTGCCAACACCAAGCCAAGCGCGAGCCCACGACGCCGGCTAAAAGCGCCGCTGATCACGCGCGTGAAAGATATGGCACTTGCCCCGAGACCGGTGACGCACATAGCGACCCAAGCGGCATAATAGACCGTCATGGAGCCGTCGGAGGCGGCAAGCCCCATATAACTGACTCCCATGCCAACCAGCGAGACCATCGTGATCAGGCGGGGCCCTCTCCGATCGATGAATGCTCCGATAAAGGTGCCGAAGACAAGAATCATGACCGTGGCAAGCAGCAGCCCACCCAGAATGGCAGCTTGACTCCAGCCGAAGACGCGCTGGAACGTCGGCGCGAAAGCGCCAATGCTGAAGAATGGAAGCGTCGGGAATCCAACAGCCGATCCGACAAACGCAGCAAGCAGCAGGCGCCAATTTGCTTTGAGCTCGGAATAGTCCCGCGTCGAAGTCATCCCATTTCCTCCCCTTAGTCTCGTCGATCGCAATTGCAGTTTTTCAAGACTCCCCCGGTCGGATGGAGAGAGGAGTTGCCGGCTGCTCAAACATCCAGCTCGATCACGTTCGTCGCCGGCCGGGCGCAGCAGATAAGCACCTTGCCGCTCTCCAAGGGCACCGATGGCTGCGGGTCGTACTGGACAGCACCGGCCATGATCGCGCACTCGCAACTCTGGCAAAGACCGGAGCGGCAGGCATAAGCAGGGCTCAGGCCCGCGGCCTCCGCCAGGTCCAGCAAGGTCTGGCCATCGTCCGCGTGCCACTCGGCGGTTACCCCGGAGCGGATGAAACGCACCGCCGCCTTCTCGATCAGGGCCGCCTGCCCTTCGTTCGCCGCTCTTTTGACGACGAATGCCTCGGAACGAATGTCGGCGGGTTTCACACCGATCGCCAGCAGTGAATCCCGCACCAGATCCTGGAAGCTCTCTGGGCCACAGACGTAGGCCTCCGTCTCCTGTCCGGGAAACGGCAGCTCCCGGCCAAACAGGTTGAGCGGATAAGGCGCCCCGAAAATCTCACGCAGATCCTCCGCCGCCGGGCGACCCGCGCGGTCGTAGTCAACACCAACGCGATCCGCGGGATCAGGCCGCGTGTAATAGATGATCCGGCGAACATCCGGGAGCTGCGCCAGCAGCGCGGAGATCTCCTGCTTGAACGGGTGAGCCCGCCCATTCACGGCCACCTGCATCCACACCAGGGGCGGCGCGCCCTGCCCCCGCTCGATGTAGCCCTTCAGCATCATTATCATCGGTGTGACACCGATACCTGCACTGAACAGCGCGATACGGCGGTGACCGCTGCGATTGAGGACGAACTGACCTGCGGGTGGACGACACCAGATGGCGTCTCCCACCTGCAACTGCTTGTCCATGCGGCGAGATCCGGCGCCACCTTCTATGACCTTGATGCTAATGCGGTAAAGGCGCCGTTGCAGGTCGACGTCACTGATGCTCCAGGTGCGCACCAGGTCCGGCTCGCCCTCGCGCTGGGTCTTGACGCTCAAAAATTGGCCTGGCGCCGGGGGAGCCAGGGGCTGATCGTCATCAGGCTGCAAGTGGAACGAACGGATCCCCTCGACCTCGTCGTTAGCGTTCGCCAAGATGAACCGGCGCCACCCTCGCCAGCGGCCGACACGCATGCGCTCGCGATCCTCGATCAGCGCAATTCGGCGGCGGACTGCTCCCGCCGCCTTTTTGCCGAGGGCCGGGATCGCCAAAGTGGCGCTCAGCTGCTCCACGCTTTCGATGGAGGTCGACAGCAGCAGCCGCGACAGGTCGGCGACGGTGATGTTTTCAGGCTGTGGAGAGGAAACCTCGATTGCGTCACCGAGCGAGACCAGGCCCGGCTTGAGCACCGCCAGATGGAAACCAACGCGCCCCGTCTCCATCATACGCAAAAGGATGGAGTCCGGTTGACCGATGCGCCAAGCCACCTTGAAACAAGGAATCCGCGGCGACGTGACCTCAAACTCGGCAGTACCGATCTTGACCAGGTCCCCGATGCGCAGCATTTCTTCGTCTACGCCATCAACCGTCAGATTCTCTCCCCACCAGGCCCAGTTCCATGCATCGCGAGCCACGCCGAGTTCCCGCGTCCAGAAATCGTAATGCGCGGCAGGAAACGCCAGCATGTGCTCGGTGTGTACAGCGGTCGAATTGTCGACCGGTCCTTCGGGACCGATTTGCAGTGGCCCCTCGATGGGGTCGCGGACGATCGACGTCATCAGCTGCCGGCCGCGAATCTCGGTCGGGACGGGATGAGCGCTGCTGAGGGCGATGATCCTTGGCGTGCGAGGCGCCTCCGAAGATTTGCCACTAAGGCGTGTTTGGGGCACGACGACTCTTCATCTCTGCTAGCTTGGAAATTGTTCGCGATCTCCGAATATTCTGCGTAATCATTCACTCCTACAACTCGCTTTTGGAGCACGCTCGAGAGCGCTCCGAAGGGAGGTCTAGACAGCAGGAAATTCAGCAAAACAAACGATCCACGGCGCCTTCCGCTTCGACAATCGAGGTGTCTGCTCGCATTTTGGATTAGGCGAGAGTTAACGGATGCGATTAGAACGCTACAGCGTATCGCGCCCAGGCCGAAAGCGGCTCAGCTGCACAAGTATCCTACGATCACCAACGCCCCGATCGAAAAGGAAACACTCATCCAGCTCTGCTCGTCGGGCAGCGCAAGACGCTCATCAGCGAACCCGTGATCTGCTCGGTATCGTGCGCGGATTGCCGAGGGTACGGCTGCCAAGAGCGAAATACGACATCGCCCACATCGTTGAGCGACCATCGCATGTTGAGCGCGAGGAGCGACAATCGGCTCGGCGGGCCTTCGGGTTTGCCGCCACTGACCCAATCGGCCTCTCTTGATTGCAGGCAAAAGATGCCGAGTAACAACACTTCGCTCAGAGAGCGACGTCACACTTCATCAACGATCGATTGGGTTCACCGCACCACGCTCAGCGCAAAATTTGCAAATCCTTTGGAACGAATGAGATAGGGCGCGAGGAGGATCAGTGCTTCGGTACCACGCGCGCTATTGATCCTTCCAAGATCCTCGATGGAGCGATCCGACCAGCCGAGGTCGCGCAGTAATTCCCGCGTGACCGCCTTCGCACCGTCATCGTTTCCGGACACAAAGACGGTCGCTGGCGATCTCAGCAGATCGGGATTCGCCATCACGGGCGACAACACGGTATTAAGCGTCTTGACCACGAAGGTCTAAGGTAATGCTGCCTGAAGGACTTCCGCCAAGCTCGAGTTGGGGTAAAGCAAGGCACTCGGAATTCCATCCGGACCACGTACCGTTGCGTTAGCAACATCGATCAGCACCTTTCCCTTCAACTCTGCGCGAAGAACTGAAAGGCACTCGACGCTACTCGCTCCGGGCGTAGCGTTGATAACAACCGAGGCGTCGCGCGATGCCTCGGCCAGGCTGGCGAACATCGCGTTAGGTCCCGTCCATTTGCCGCGCGCCGTTTCTGGGTTTCGCACGCCGAGTTTCAAAGAATGCCCGGCCGCAGCCAAACCGGTGGCAAGCGTCGCTCCTACTCGACCAGATCCGAAAATTGCAATATTCCGCATTTTAAAACGTGCCTTTGTTGATTGACCGAAACAGAATTTGTGAATTCTCGCTTCGAGGAGCACCACACTCTCACGCTGTTTTAAAACCAATCACACCAATCGGACGTGACTTCGAATGATGTGTGTCTATGGCGCGCTCGGATGGGGACGCGATCCCAGCACTACCGACAGGCACAAAGAACCGCGCTTGCATCGGCTTCTGGTTCAGCGCCAAGCAAGCATCTTTTGGAACACGGTTCAGTGCGCAGCGCACACTCGCCGAGTGTTCGCCTCCGCGACCGCTCTCCAAGTTCGCTTATCGGCTATCTTTCCCCTTTTGTATTCGCAACTCGGGAAACTCCTCTTCTCGGAACTCCTGGCCACGCAACGGGCTGATGCCATTGGCGTCCTGTTCAAGCTTGCGCAGCTGGACGCGGCGGATCTTGCCAGAGATTGTTTTGGGAAGTTCGGAGACGATTTCGAGGCGCCGAATACGCTTGAATGGCGCAAGCCGCGCATTCAGGTGCTGGAAGATTGATAGTACAGTATCGCGTGAACATTCGGCACTTGAAACGAGCAGTACGAAAGCCTTGGGCACCGCGAGGCGTACAGGATCCGGGCTGGGGACCACCGCCGCTTCCGCGACGAACTCGTGCTCAAGCAGAACGCTCTCCAGTTCGAACGGGCTGATGCGATAGTCCGAGGACTTAAACACATCGTCAGACCGTCCTATGAAAGTGAGATAGCCGTCCTCATCTGCAACGGCGACGTCGCCGCTGCGGTAAAGCACGCCATTGACGCCGGAAAGTCCGTCGTCCTCGGTTTGGTAGCCCTGCATGAGCCCAGCCGGCCTGCCCGCGTTGAGCTGAAACGTGATCTCGCCCTCGGTTGCGGGAAGACCATCAGCATCGCTAATCTGCACTTGATAACCGGGCAGCGGGCGCCCCATAGATCCGATCTTGATCTTCTGACCAGGAGAATTGCCAGCCAGCGCCGTGGTCTCCGTTTGGCCGTATCCATCGCGGATGGTGAGCCCCCACGCGGCACGCACCCGATCGATCACTTCCGGATTGAGTGGCTCGCCTGCGCCACAGACCTCACGCAAGCTCACCTTGAAGGAGCCAAGGTCCTCCTGAATGAAGTGACGCCAGACCGTCGGCGGTGCGCATAGCGTGGTCACGCCGAAACGGCCGATGGCCTCGAGCAATGCTTTTGCTTCGAAGCGGGCTTGATTGAAGACGAATACGGTAGCCCCCGCATTCCAGGGCGCGAAGAAGCAACTCCAGGCATGCTTGGCCCAGCCCGGCGAAGAGATATTGAGGTGAATGTCGCCGGGTCTGAGGCCAAGCCAGTACATGGTCGAAAGATGGCCGACTGGATAGCTGCGCTGGCTATGGCGCACGAGCTTGGGTTTGGCCGTGGTGCCCGAGGTGAAGTAGAGCAGCATCGGATCGTTTGGCAGCGACGGACCGTCCGGGACGAAATTCTCCGATGCCAGCGCAGACTCTTCGTAGGCGAGCCAGCCGGGCTGCGATGTCGCTCCAACGGCGATACGGACGAGGTTGTTTGTCGCCAGGCCCCCGAATTTTTTCAGTTGGTCCTGCCCTGCGGCCACCGCTGTAGCTCTCCCGCGCTCCAATCGATCCCTCAGTTCCTCAGGCGTCAGTAACGTCGTTGCAGGAATCACGACCACACCAAGCTTGATGGCCGCCAGCATGGTCTCCCATAGCGGCACAACATTGCCGAGCAGCAGCAGCAGATGGTCGCCGCGCCGCAGCCCTTGCGCGCGCAGGAAATTCGCGACCTGATTGGAGCGGCGCGACAACTCCGCAAAGGTGAGCTTGTTCTCCGTGTTCCGGCCGGCATCGACGATCCACAGAGCTGGGCGGTTTCTGCTCTCTTCTCTCGTGGCAAGATCGGCATCGAACCACTCCAGTGCCCAATTGAAAGGGACAGGATCAGGCCAATGGAATCCCTTCACCGCCGTATCGTAATCGGTGCGATGCTTCAGCAAAAAGGCGCGCGCGTCCTGGAACGTTGTCATCATACTTTTCCTGCAAAACCTGCGCCTTTGGTGCGTTCGACCTTCATCAGAAGCAGGTCCCGATTGCGAATTCCCGTGGGGGTCGACCGAAATGGGCCGCCTAGCACAAGCTAGGCGGCCCAAGTCAGGGAGGAGCAGAACTGACCGGCCTGCTAGCGGAGGCGTCTTCGATCTATGGAGTGCGTGGCCACGCCGCCGAGCCGTTGACTCGATGCCGTGAGCGGCTCCGGACATCTTCGGATTGTCGTACCAAGCTAGGTGTTTAGAACTTCACCGTAATGCCGGAGTATAGAGATGATCCTCTGCAATTGAGCGACAGGCACGCTAGATTGGAAGTGTCATCAAGCCCCAGAAGATTGCGCCAATACTTGTAAGCGACCCACACGTCGACGAAATGAGAATACTTGGGACCCCACAGGACTTTGCTGGCGTCCAACGTCAAGCGGACCGGCTCACCATTGTACTCCGTTAAGGTGGGAGCAATCAGGGCCGCCGGAAGGACGCCTGGCTTCGCGCCCGTGCCCATTGGGCCAATGATGGTGAAATTGCCACTGACAGAGAGCGGGATCGACTCCGGCAAGAAACCCAACGGCATGTAATAGCTCATGAAAACAGACCATGTCGGGTCGAAGTCCAGCCATCCGTTGGGAGCTCCCGGAAATGCCGGTGCGAATGATATCGCCGCATAGCTCCCGGCGTACTGCCAAGCCTTGTACATTTGCGGCGTAATATTGAAATATCCCTTGTAAGGCAAAGCGAAGTCGAATTGGAGGCCTGCGGTAGTCGAGTTTCGGTTGATTGCGGAGAATGTATTCTTGAACTGCACGCCGCCTCCGACCGCGAGCGAAACGTTTTGTAGCGGCCCGACAGAGAACGCCTTGGTGTCAAATACTTGATTGAAACCGAGCGTGCTCCTGAGGAACCCGTGGAATTCCAGCGAGCCGGCACAGCCTTGATTTGGTAGCCTACAAGATGAAGCTACGTCCCCCTGTTGGTTTTTGGCCAAAAGGCCGTTGAAAGAATTCGTACCGTATGCCCAAGCGTCAAAGTGCGTAAACGCGGCTACGTTTTTCCCTCCCGGAGCCAACGGAGTGTTAGCGTCAAACAAATATGCGTAAGTCAGTCGGTTGTCATTCACGGTAAAGAAGGGAGTGTCGACAGCCGGCACAGCCTTCACCGGCTTATCAGGCCAATCCGCCGCGTTGACAAAGCCTATTGGGCCAAGCATCGTCGCGGACAACATCGCCAGTGCGATCCTCCAATGACAGCAAGACACGTGATATCCCCCATGTAACGTTGTTTGAGTAAAGCGTTTTGGTTACGCCAGCGGCGACGTCGCTCGGCGAGAGGATTCTTACCGAAACTGTCCTCTCTCAGTGGTTCGGTCTTAGTCTTCAGCAATACGATCAGCCGCTTCCAACGCTACGATCTGTCCGGTCGCGACTAGCGCGCACCAAAGCTTCCCCACCGCTTTCACGAGGTAGTCGAGCGCTCTGAGAACCGCTGCTTTGATTGAACTGCGCGGAGGCGACTTGATCCATTTGAACCCTCAAGCTGCCGCCTCGCTGGCCAGATTGTATCGCTCGCGAACTCTCCCTTCATTATTGTTTTGTCGCTGAGCGATCGAACGTCACTCCGTTTTCATGCGCACAGGGTAGCGATTGCTCGCCATTTCGGTACTCGCATCAGGCTCTCGCGTTATTTCCTGCAAATGCTGCCGTTGACCGCAGAGCCGGCCACACCTGCTCACATTTCGGCTGTCGAGAATCCGCCTGCCTCCAGTCGGCCTGCACACCAAACAGATTGCTTAAGTCGGCGCCGACTCCTGACCCGAGCGGATGAAAGTCCCATCACGAATGATGCAATCCCTATGCGTCCTCGAGCTACGGAGCTCCCAACATTCGCACGGCCATTGGCACGACTTCCCCGCCCCTCAGCTAGACCGTTGCCGCGTGCGTCGCCGAACATGAAGGTCGAGTTCGGGCATGGCAACCGTCGGGAAGACCGTCGAAAGAACATCAGAGCAATGCGTACAGTGACGTCCGCTGGATCAACGGATACCCTTGACGACAGCCAGAAAAGGTACGAGCATTTCTCATATGAGGTCATCTGGCTCCAAAAAGGTTGGCACGCAGCGGCTGAACCCCAGAAAAACGCCCGCTCAAACCCGCGCGGCCCTAACGGTGGATACGATACTCGAGGGTGCGGCCGATATTCTTGAACGTTACGGCTTTGACGGCTACACGACGAACGAGATCGCGGCTCGTGCCGGAGTAAGCATAGGGTCGCTTTACCAGTATTTTCCAAACAAAGACGCAGTTACCATCGCACTCATCGAGCGCGAGACGACCAGTATGGTCGACGCCGTCTTGGCAGCGCTCGCCTTAACCCCGCCGAGACAGGCACTGCGGGAGGTGTTTAAGGCGGCCGTCCGAAATCAGGTACGACGTCCACTGTTGGCAAGATTGCTGGATTTCGAGGAAGTTCGATTGGCATCGCTCATGCCAGCGTCGCGCGCCGGCACAATCATCCGAGCTTCGCTAGAAGAGTTCCTACGGAAGAGCTTCGGTCTCTCAATGTCCGCATCTGAAGCGACGGCTATGGACATAGTCGAGATTGCCAAGGCGCTAAATTACGCCAGCGGCCGACGAGGAGAGGTCGATGCATCCTCTCTAACGCGCTCTATCGAGGCGGCGGTGTGGGGTTATTTGGACATGAAGGTGAAGTTGGCTCAGCAGCAAACGGGGCACCTTCGAAAGATCGATTCCCAGGCGTCAGATCCGGGAAATCCGCGGGGCTATAAAGTCGGAGTGCGAAATGCGCACCATCGTCAGCGGCTCGCTGATGATGAACACCGTCACAAGTAGTGACTGGCTCAAGACCTAAGATTTCGTCGAAACGCTTTTATGACCGGGACGACGCGCGGGTTGAATGCACGGCATTCTCCGCCGCCTAACAGGCGCGCGGCGTACGGACAATTCCTAGACATCGGCCCAATGCTCACGATCCTCTTTTGAGAACGCACTTTTCAATACTAAACCGCGGGAGCGGCTGATCGCGAGCCGCGCGCCGTCCAGAATGACAAACGAATAGGACGACCTCTCACGCAGCATCACCACCTGGATAAGTGTGAACTTCCTTCGGTATATTTCCTCAGGCTGATTTGAGGTCGCTTCACAACAGACAATGTGAGCTTTCAATTGTAGCTGCACGTTTCCCGCTGCTTGCCCCGCTCCAAAGCGCGCGAATGGGATCGCTTGTAACGCGAGTACTACAATCGCACACAAGCACGCACAATACAGCGCGGATCTAGCCAAGCACGCTGCCCCACAGACTGAGCTAGGTTCTCTCTTCTCGATGAGGGTGGAACGCCCTCGAATGGGTTTTGCATAGGCTCACATGTTCATCTTGATCAGCGCGCCTGCATTCTTCAATGCGGCGTTCGGCACCTTACAATCATAGAATGCTGCACACTGTTCGCTCCTTTCGGGGTATGGTTGTCTCACCACATCATTTGGCGAGCCAGACGGGGCTCGACGTCCTCAAAGATGGTGGTGACGCAATCGAGGCGGCAGTTGCCGTCGCCGCCTGCCTGGCAGTCGTCTACCCTCACATGACGGGCATTGGTGGGGATGGATTTTGGCTAATAGCCGAACCTGACGGTCGTACGCATACGATCGACGCCTCTGGACGCTCGGCAAGCCACGCGAATCTCGGCTTGTATGAGAATTTAGCCGAGATACCTCGCCGCGGACCGCTAGCCGCTAACACGATGGCAGGAGCAGTCTCTGGATGGGCTGCAGCCCTCGAGGCGAGCCCTCGCCGCCTTTTATCTCCCTCGCGGCTACTTCGTGACGCCATTCAATACGCGGAGCACGGTGTAGCCCTCACCCGTGATGGCGCCGAGGTCGCGGCCAATAAGAGCCCGGAGTTGAAGAATTTGCCCGGTGCCTACGCAAGCATTTTCGAGCGTGCGGGGCGACCGATGGTGGAAGGCGAACGCTTCCGGCAGCCCGCCCTCGCGGCATCTCTCCGCCGCCTGGCTTCCGAGGGACTCGGAACTTTCTATAATGGTCCTCTTGCTACGATGATTGCGTCCGATCTGGAGGCGCTGGGAAGTCCACTTACAGCGGCCGACTTCGCCGAGCATTTGGCGGACCGCCCTGAACCGCTTTCGGTAGACATTTCCGGCGCCCGGCTCTTCAACACCGCTCCACCAACTCAGGGGCTCGCGTCGCTGCTCATTTTAGCTTTGTTCGACCGCATTCCCGCAGACAAGCCAGAAAGCTTTGCGCATTTGCATGGTCTCGTCGAGGCCACGAAGCAAGCTTTCTTGGTGAGGGACACGCATGTGGGCGACCCGGCCTGGATGAAGCTAGATCCGCAGGCGCTCCTGGATGACAGCGACGCCCTCGACAAAATGGCGGCTCGAATCGAAAGTCACCGTGCCTTGCCTTGGCCTCGGTCCCCTTCTGCCGGCGACACCACTTGGTTCGGGGTGATCGACAATGAAGGGCGGACTGTAAGTGCAATCCAGAGCACCTACTTCGAGTTTGGCTCCGGGCTTGTTCTGCCACGCTCCGGCATTGTATGGCAGAATCGAGGGAGCAGTTTCCGATTGTCGCGCGGCGGCTGGAATGCTCTGGAACCGCGCAGAAAGCCGTTCCATACGTTGACTCCTGGCCTGGCCCGTTTCCGAGACGGACGGGTGATGACTTACGGCACAATGGGGGGCGAAGGCCAACCACAAACGCAGGGCGCAATTTTCTCGCGCTATGCCCGCTTTGGCATGCCCTTGCAGCAGGCGATCACGGCACCCCGCTGGCTGCTCGGGCGCGCTTGGGGGGACGCTAGCACTTCTCTAAAATTGGAGGACCGCTTCGATCCGGCGCTTTATGAGGCACTACGCAAAGCCGGTCATGAGGTTGAGCTCGTCGGTCCTTTCACGTCTCAGATGGGCCACGCCGGTGCGATCGTGCGGCATCCCGATGGCCTCCTTGAGGGCGCGTGCGATCCTAGAAGCGATGGGTGCGTGGCGGCATGGTGATCTATTGTGCGCCAAGCATAGATCATTCTTGTCTCGCAGTGGAGGGATGAGAGCGACGACATCTGTCGTTTCGATTGGAGCTGTCGACTAGCGTCTTTAATCCCTGAGGGTTACATCTGTCTTGTAAGCCCCCCATCTTCCGTATTCGACGATAATGAACACGCTCTTCGTATTCATGGAGTTGCAGGGAGTTGATAAGAGACTGAAGCGTCCACGACATCGTCGGCCTGGACCCTTTCCAAGCTCAGCGATTGTTGAAGAGACAAGCCATTTGCCGCGAACGTCGAGCGGCACATCCAGAAACTAACTCGCTGGACGGCGCGATTCAGTCAGAGAGCCAGGTTAAGAAATTGAACTAGGCGCGGCGCGAGGCTCGTGTCCTCGCCTGACGAGAAATCAAGGGATTGTCCAAACCAAAAGTGCGAGGCACCGAGTATTTTGTGTGTTCGAACAGTGAAGCGAGCCTGTTGCAAGGCGCGCACGAACGACTCCGACTGTCCGGGATCTACGAATTCGTCCGATGTGCCCCAGCTCACAAACACCGACATTCGGTTCTTGTCGTAAGTGACATGCCGCAACGGCGATGCCGCGAAATAGCTCCGCTGATCCTCATAGGGGTCTCTGCCGATGAGATTGCGCGTCATATTCCATTCGGGATCCGGATTGCGACTGACATCATCCTGCCATTGTCTGAAGAGATCGAATACTCCGTAAACAGCCACCAGCACCTTTACACCAGCTGGTGTTGAGGCGAACGCATCGCCGGGATGCCCCCCACCGAAAGCAGTCGTGTCGCCTCCAAGCGCTGCTAGTGCGGCAAGATGCGCCCCTGCCGATGCGCCTAGCAGCCCGATGCGCTGTGGATCGATGGATAGTTCGGCCCCTGAGCCGCGAATAAACCGAACGGCCGCGACGACATCTTGCACCGCCTCGGGAAAGGCCTTGCGGGTTGCGGTCGCAAGGCGATAATCGATAACGAATAGGCCATATCCGCGAGAGGCGAGATAAATACCCCATTGATGAAGGCTGGCCCGTACGCAGATACGCCAACCTCCTCCGGGCACACCTATCAAGATCGGAAAAAGCCTATCTCCCTTAGGAAGGTAAAGATCACCACGCAGCTCTACTCCGTCGTGAGTACAGTACGTTACGTTTTCTCTGCAGATGTAGTCCTGCATGTCCGGCACACTCATTCATACCATTATTCGCCTTGGACGCCCAAACGTAATTCAGCATTGAACGCCCAGTCGAAATCATCCGAGCCTATCTGATCGCCATACCGACGATAACACTTTCGATCATCATCTCCAGATCAGTGTGAGCCGCTGCTCGCGATTTTAATACTCGCATTTCCCAATTTTCACCCACGCCTGCTTTTCCCCGCGGATGGACCACATTCCCACTGAACCCACGACACGTGCTCACATTGCTGATCGTCAAAACGTGCTTGGAGCTGAAGCTATGACATCTGAGCCTCGAACTTGCACGCCTCAATCAATAGAAGTACTCAACGGTCGAAGCGAGGCGCGATGAAGCCTGCGACGCATCGCATCGAGATGGCCTGTATATGTCGAATTGAGCCATGCACAAAAAATCGAGCCGAAGCCTTTTAGAGCCCAGGAAGAAGCCGGTTCAAGCGCGCTCGGCGGCAACAGTCGCCACCATCATTGAGGCTGCGGCATGCATACTAGAACAGAGAGGATTGGCGGATTACACCACAAGTGCCATTGCCAACCTCGCAAGAGTGAGTCCTGGGTCTATCTATCAGTACTTCCCGAGCAGGGACGCGATCACTCGAGCCTTGATAGAGCGCGAAACAGACTTACTGCTCGGCGACTTTGGCGAATTGAATGACTTCTCGAGCGGAAGAGACGGTTTAGGGTCTCTCATCAGTGCGATGGTGAACCGGCAACTGAAGCGGCCAACGCTTACCTGTCTGCTTAACATCGAACGAAAAAGACTATTTGCAAATGACGGGGACAAGCGCCTCAAAAACGAACTTGTCCGCATTGTTTGGAGCTGTTTGGAAAGATCTGACCTGCCGTCAACTGCTCGACATTCCTCCGCAGCTGCCGATTTGATCGCAATCATTGGCGGCATAGTCGATTCTGCGGCGCAGAGAGGCGATGCAAATGCACCGCTTCTAATCTCCCGCGTCAGAAGGGCGATCTTTGGATATCTCCAGATCACATACGACGGCTTGGAGTAGCTAGATCACCCAGGAAAAGGTCGAGCGCGTGCGCGCCGAGACGCTGTAGGCTTATCAGCAGCAGCTGTCGGGATACAACGCTCCTTCCGAAACTTGGGACGACGGAATGATCGATCCTGACGACACCCGAAACGCGCTCGATGTCGCCATCACCGCTTCGCTCAACGCGCAGCTGGCAGATGCCGGCTATGGGATCTTTCGTTTCTAACCCCGGCGTTGACGACGCGAGCATGTCGCGACGCATGAGAGATGGACGAGGTCAGACGAATGCTCAGGAATACCTGCATCGCGAAACCGATCGCAGGCTATCACTGGTCGAACATCTATCAGCCGGTCTAGCGGACACAGTCGCGTCGGATGAGGTCGGCGGCCTTCTCCGCGACCATGATCGTCGGCAAGTTGGTGTTGGCGCTAGGCACGCAAGGCATGACCGAGGCGTCGACGACACGCAAGCCCCCGAGCCCGATAACGCGGCAATGCGCATCGACGACCGCATTTGCATCCTCGGCCCGCCCCATGCGGCATGTGCCAGAGACGTGCCCCATCGGCGCAATAGCGCTCAAGATTTCGTCGTCGTTCAGCACCCGCTGGTGCCGGCGGTTGGCGATCCAGAAGCCCGGCGCCAACCGGCGCGACAATATGAGACGTGAAATGGGCGGCGGCGCGTTCAGCACCAAGGAAGCGCCCAGCGCGGTCAACGCACCGGCAAGCCCGGTCTTGCCGAATTGATCGAGCGACATCACCGGCGGCAGCAGAAAGGCGTCATGGTAGTGCCGCCCGAAGAGAGGATCGGCGAGCAGGCTTTCAGCGAAACGAGCGGCCTGCAGAATCCGCGGCGCATCGCGCGGATCGTCCAGGAAGCGGAAATCAATGGCCGGAGGCGCTTCCGGCGCGGCATTGGTCAGGACCACTGTGCCCTGCGAATACGGCGCATACAGCGCAGCGCTGAACATGGCGAGATCGACACCGAAACTGTGGGAGCTTACGCGGCCAATCGCTGTCAGCACCAGATCACCCGCCGGGCAATCCGCCAAGCCGGATGAATGCCGCACGCCGGCCAGCGCAAAGCGGCGCAACGCCGCCGGTAGCCGCGCGCGTGCCGGCAGCGTCATCGCGATATGCAGATAGGGATGGTTCTGCAGATTCTGCCCGACGCCGGGGCGGTGCAGGCGCGGCTCGATGCCGACGTCGCGCAGCGACTCGGCGTTACCGATGCCGGCTCGCATGAGCAACGCCGGCGAATGGATGGCGCCGGCACTCAGGATGACCTCGCCGGCCGCAAGTTCGCGGCTCCCGCCTGCCCGCTCGACACTGACGCCCGTGGCGCGACCATTTTCGATTCGCAGTGCCCGCACCGTGGCGCCCGCAAGAATGGTCAGGTTTGATCGAGCGCGCACGGCAGCGGTCAAGTAGCGGGACGCGGTCGAGGAACGCTTATGTGCCGTTGCGGCATTGGGCATCGCGAAGAAGCCGCAGCCGGGCGTCTCGTTGATGTCCTCGATATGCCCAAAACCACGGGTCTGCATCGCCGCCTCGATGGCACGCACAAAGCCCGGCCATTCCGCGCGCGGCGGGATACGGATCGGATAGGGACCGCCCGACGATGGCTCATCGGCATGCGCCTCGGCCCGATGGAAATAGGGCACGACGTCCGGCCAGTCCCACCCCTCAGCACCGGCCTCGGACCAGCGTCGATAGTCCGACGGCATGCCGCGTAAGGCCCACATACCCATGATGCTGGATCCGCCACCCATGATCCGTGCCTGCGGATAGGGATGGAGCCGTCCGCCCTCCCGTCGACGCGCCTGCAACTCCGGCCAGAAATATTCGGGGTTGAGGCTCGAACTCGGGAAGGTGTCGTCGATATCAGCGGGCGTGGCATCCGGCGGCGTATCGGCCCCTGCCTCAAGCAGGACCACGCGGTTCGCCGAGTTCTCGGACAAGCGCGATGCCAGCACCGCACCGGCACTGCCGCCGCCAACGATGACATAGTCCGCGATCATGCCGGATACCCGCGAGCCGCCAGCTCCCCCCGATCCGCCATGAACTGTCCTCCCTCTTCCCGGAAAGACCACAGTCCACTTCGCACCGGCTTGCGGCAAACAAGAATTAGTCCATACTGGATAGAAATATGTTCAGTATGGATATTCTCCGGCATGAACGAAGGAGAACTGCTGAGAGTCATCGGTTTCCTCGACCGGCTGCACGAGCCGTTCGACGAGCTATTCCCTGTGGCGCAGCAGGATCCGACCTGGGCCATCGCCACCAGCCTGGTGACCGCACAGCTGCGCGGCGAAATCCTGACAGTCTCCGCACTGGCCCAGGTCTCCAGCGTGCCTCACGCGACGGCGCTGCGCCGGATCAATGAGCTGATCGCGAGCGGCTGGATCATTCGGCTGCCACGCACGCGCACGGGCAAGAGCTTCACACTGCATCCCGGCGAGCCGATGATGGCCGCCTTCACCGGCTATGCCCGGCACATCAAATCCGTTTTGGCGCAAACCGTCGGCGTGCGGTCGAGCGCCGAGAGCGACGAGGATTTCAGCTTTGGCGTCAACCGCATCGACACCTTTCTCGCGCCGCCCCCTAGCATCATGCGGCGTACGATCGACAGCGGCCGGACTCTACGCTTCCTGCTGCAGGACGATGCCTTCTTCGCTGCGATGCGCGACCTCTGGGCCGATTGGCGCAACAACCTGGCATCTCGCCGCGACTTCGATCTGCTGAAGCTGGACGACATGTATGAGTGCGCCGTGGCCAATGCACAGAGTCCGGTCTCCGAATACGACGTCATCACCCTGAATGCACCCTGGCTCGGCTCCTTCGCCGAGAGCGGACGGGTGCAATGCCTGGATGCGCATCTGTTGAATGTCGGCATCGATTCGCTGGATTTCGATCCGTCAGTCTGGGCCACCGGGCGATGGGCCAGCCGCCAGTACGGTGTGCCGATCGTCTCTTCGATCGAGCTGTTCGCCGCACGCACCGATCTGTTCGCCGAGAAATCGCTCAATTTCCCCCGGAATTTCGACGAGGTGATCGCGGCGGGGCGGAAGCTGCACGCGCCCGCTGAAGGCCGTTTCGGCATCACCTGGAACGGCGTCCGCGGCATGCCGATCGCGTCCAGCTTCATGTCCCTGGTCGGCTGCTGTGGCGGCGCCGTGCTGGAGGGGCCACGTGGTCCCGCCTCACACCGGGCGATCGACTGGAGCGCCGCTGAACTGATGCCGTCCCTGCAGAGTGACGCAGCGCGCGCGGCGCTCGACTATATGCACCGGCTTTGCACCATTTCGCCGCCGAACGTGTTGGATCTCAGTTGGGATCCTTCTGTCGAGCTGTTCCTGACCGGTCGTGCGGCGATGGCCTATGCTTGGTCCATGCGCGCGGTGCGCTTCGAGGCGGACGTGCGCTCGCGAGTCAAGCGCCGCGTGCGCTACCTGCCTCAGCCCGCGGGGCCACGCGGCGGCAATGTCACGCCGCTCGGCGGCTTCTTGCTGGCGATCCCGGCCAATCTGCCGCCCGACCGCGTCGAGGCCGCCGCGGCCGCGATTGGCAGGATGACCTCACGCGAATCGATCCAGAGCCAGATCGACAATGGCTTCCCTGTCCTGCCACGCTTCAGCATGGCCGCCAATCCCGACACGACCGCGGGCTCCCCGATCGTGCGCGCCATTGATCAGATGGCTCGGCGCGGGCAGCTTCAGGCTTGGCAACGTCCCGCCGTGCCGGGCTACATCGCCGTCGAAACGATCATTGGTGAGGAGGTGCATGACGCACTGACTGGTCGCAAATCCGACCCAGCGGCTCTGAGCGATGCGCAGCACCGCATCACCGCGATCCTCAAGCGGGAGCGGCATCTGACCAACGTCAAGCGATCATGATCGCCGTGTCCGGTCCGACGCGATGTTGGCGGACTTGGCTCGATGACTTCCATTCGCGAACCATCAAACGAGATATCGCATCGCGGTCGTATAGCTAACCTCGGGAGGACGGCTTCGTCGTCGCCCCTCCCCTAACATCTCACCAACCAGAAAGGCGTCCCAGAACTGACCGATCGAAGGGCGTCCCGGCGTTTGGCGCGAGACGTTCGACGATGCGGATCGGCCCGAGGTCTCTTGTCCATCGTGCCTCGCTGAAAAGTCCAAAACGGACAATTCCATTGTTGCGTCTCCTGCGGTGGGCTGCTGTGCTCTCGAACGACGGACCAAGAGCTATTGCTAAGGGTCCGTGTCGCAACAATAAACTTGGAGTGGGGAAATGTCTCAAGACGATCTTGCGACGCTCAAGACGCGTGTCCAGGCTTTGGAGGATCGAAACGCGATACTCGACACCCTGAAGCAGTACGGTCACGCCCTCGACTACGGTGACTTCGACCGGTTGATGGATTGCTTCACGGCTGACGCGGTGCGCGAGACGAGGCGACCGGATGGCTCGGTCAACCGATGGGAAGGCGTTGCTGGCACCAGTGATTTCGCCAGCCGCCATTCGCACGCTCCAGAAATTTTTCATAAGCACCTCGTCCTCAACAGCCTGATCGAATTGCACGGCGACACCGCAGATGTCGTGAGCTACATGTTCCGCTTCGATCCGCGCGACGGCGAACCGTCGTTCATCTGGGGGATGGGGCGATATCTGGATACGCTGAGGCGAGATCCTGATGGCCGCTGGCGCATCATGCGGCGCATTTCCGAGATCGAAGATCAATGGCCCGGTCGATTTGTCTTGACCGGACATCAGGTGAAAGCCTGAGGCCCGCAAGAGCCTCGAGAACTGTTGATTTCCAGCGATTCCCGGCCCTGTTCGCCAACGGGCGCCGCAAGCTGCTGCCGTGTCCATTCCTGCATCACAGCGGTCTATATCCAAGCTGGGTACTTACGTGCGGACAGTAGCAAAGAATATCGACCTGCCGTCCAAGCGAAAGCAGAACAACGACGAGGGAACGTCCATGATGCTTCAGGAAGCGAATACCTACTCTATCGCCGGGACGGCTGCCGTGGCGGCAGTCTCGGACGACACACGCCATGAAAATTCGGATCGCCGCGAGGTGAGGCGCGTCATCATCTCCGGCTACCTCGGATGTGCAATTGAGTTCTACGACTTCCTTTTGTACAGCACTGCTTCCGCGCTCGTGTTCGGGCCGGTCTTCTTTGGCAACCTCTCGCCGCTGATGAGCACGGTTGCTGCCTACGCGACGTTTGCCGCTGGGTATTTGGCTCGACCCTTGGGCGGCATCATCTTTGGCCACTTCGGCGACCGACTCGGGCGTAAGAGCATGCTCGTCATCACAATGTGGATGATGGGCATCGCTTCGACATTGGTGGGTCTTCTGCCAACGCCCCAGACTATTGGCTGGGTGGCTCCTGCGCTATTGCTGCTCATGCGCATCATCCAAGGCCTCGCGGTGGGCGGCGAGTACGGTGGGGCATTGATGATGGCCATCGAACACGGCGATCAGAAGAGACGGGGCTTTTTCGCATCGCTCATCCACATCGGCGCGCCGACGGGGACGCTGCTCTCCGCGCTCGCCTTCGGACTGGTCAGACTGCTACCCGAGGACCAGTTTCTGCAATGGGGATGGCGCGTGCCTTTCCTCTTCAGCGCTCTATTGCTGGTCATCGGCGTTTACATCAGAAACCGGATCAGCGAGTCACCGCTTTTCCTCGAGGCTTTGAAGCGCGAAGGTGAAATGAGCCGATTTCCCCTCGCCCATCTGCTGCGCTTTGAGTGGAAGGCCGTTATTCTCGCTGTCGTCACGGCAGCAGGACCGCTTGCCGTCTTCATCGTTGGGGCAACCTTCACACAGACCTATATCCGGAATCTGGGATTGGACTCGAGCATCGCGCTGTTCGCGCTCGCGTTCGCAAACGGTGTCAACCTCGTGTGGTTCCCGGTCTGCGCTCATCTCAGCGACAAGTATGGACGCAGGCCAGTGTTAATCACGGGCTTTTTGCTTTCGATTATGCTGATTGGCCCCAACTTCCTCCTGGTGTCGACGGGTGACCCGATCCTGACTGTCCTCGCCTTCTGGCTCTTGGGTTCGTTCGCAGCAGGCCTGCTCTATGGACCCATGGGCGCCTTCCTGAGTGAGAAGTTTAGCACCAAGACCCGCTACACTGGCGCCTCCATCGGCTATCAGCTTGGCTCGACCCTCGGCGCTGGCCTAACCCCGCTGATCGTGACGTGGATCTTCGCCTCTACCGGGGGAACGAGCGCCATCGGAGTTGGTGCCTTCCTGGCAGTGTTCTGCCTCGTCTCGATGCTTTGCGTCGTCCTGTCCCCAGAAACACGCCAGGCCGACATCTCGCACTGACGCCGGTTGACGCGCTTCCGATATCCGCTTCACCAGGAGAAAAACGATGACATCATCCGAACTGCGGCAGAGGCCATTGTATCTGCTGAAACGTAATCCGATGATCAGCCAGGAGCAATTCGGCAAGCATTGGTTCGAGGTCCACGCAGCGGTCCTCAAGTCGATCCCGGAATGGCCTCGGTTGCGCAGCGGTTACGTGCAGAACCATCTAATTGGTTCGGGTCTCCTGGGCGAATTGCCGTTCCCCTATGACGGGGTGGCGCAGGTCTACGTTCGTCCCGGCACCGAGGGTGGCCCGTCCTTTCCCGAGATGCCGGTATTTCGGGAGCGCGTGATCCCCGATGAGGAGGCTTTCCTAGATCGGGGCCGCGTTGTCGTTCTCAAGACACTCGAGCACGTGGTCCTTCCAGGGGCTGGCGCCGTGAAAGTGTTCATCTTTCACCGCCGGCGTGCCGGGCTGTCGCCGCAGGATTTCAGCAATCGCTGGCGCACGGCGCACAGGGACATCGTGCTGGCTCAGGAAGACTTCACACGGGGACTTCGTGGCTATCGCCAGGATCACACAATTCCAGACGCCACGCGATATTTGGCGGGCGGAGTGGTCCCTGCCCATGAGGATTTCGATGGTGCCTCGGAATTCTGGTTTGATTCATCGGAGGCAGCGAATGCGGCCTTCAATGCGTCGGGTTACACGAGGAGAATTCGTGACGATGCATCTGACGTCTTCGATTTGAGCCGCGAAATTGCGTGTCTTGTCGACCCCCGTGTAATCCTTCCTGAATGAGCATCTCTCGCAGAGCTTTGGGCCTTAAGGTCAAAGTCGGCTTAACCGTCCTCGCCGATCGAGTCATGGAGAAACGGATGACATCGCCAACGAGTTTGGAGAAATCACGGAGCGCTTGGCGCTT
The DNA here is from genome assembly GCF_900114915.1 of Bradyrhizobium sp. Rc3b. Taxonomy (GTDB): domain Bacteria; phylum Pseudomonadota; class Alphaproteobacteria; order Rhizobiales; family Xanthobacteraceae; genus Bradyrhizobium. The sequence continues at coordinate 128,087 of NZ_FOUS01000002.1, read as the reverse complement.
CATTGCCGCCGCGACCATAGCAACTATGATCGGAATCACGACGGCTGCCGGCCAAACGGCGGCGCCGATCCAGGTCCCCGGTCCGATCGTGGCGTCAGGCGCCAGGCTGGAAAAACTATTCGACGGAGGGTTCTGGACTGAAGGTCCTGCGGTCGGCCCCGACCGTAGGATTTATTTCTGCGACATAACCATGACGTTCGCGACCGGGATGGATGCCGGGAATATTTGGGTCTTCGATCCTGCCACTAACAAGACCTCCATCTTCCGTTCACCAAGTGGCATGGCCGCTGGGATCAAATTTGATCGCGAAGGACGAATGATCGTCGCGCAAGGCGCCGATTTTGGAGGCCGTTCTATCGTTCGCACGGACAGCAAGACCGGCCGAACAACGATAATCGCGGCGCTCTATAAAGGACGCCCTTTCAATGCACCGAACGACCTCGATATCGACGATCAGGGTCGTATCTACTTTACGGATCCCCGCTATTTTGGTCATGAACCGGTCGAGCAGCCGATCCAGGGAGTCTACCGCCTCGACACGGACGGCTCCGTCCATCTCATCCTTGCCGATGTTGCCAGGCCGAATGGTATTGTGATTTCGCCCAATCAAAAGACCCTGTACGTTGCCGAGCTCGATTCTTTAGTGTCCGACTTTCGCATCGACAAGGTCCCGCAGCGGAACGGCAACATGCGACTATTGGCATATGACTTGGCCGCGGACGGGACGGCCAGCAATCAACGCGTTCTTGCTGACTACGGCAGTGAGATCGGCCCTGATGGCATTACCGTCGATGCACGGGGAAATGTCTACGCTGCGGTATCAGCGGCGAGTCGTCGCGGCGTGCGTGTCTACGCAGCGAGCGGCGAGGAGATCGCATACATTCCCGTGCCTGACGAACCCGCGGTGTCTAACGTCGCGCTTGCCACTCGTGACGGCCGAACGTTTCTCTATATGACCGCGAAGAACAGTCTCTATCGGATCGAGACGTTGATCCCCGGTCGATGAGGTGAGCGGCATTCGATTTCGCGTTGCATCCAACCTCTTCCATATGAACCGCTCGATTGCATTTCGACCCCTGGGTGATCCGTGAACTGCTGCAGCTGCGAGGTGATCTTTGCTTAGGGCTCTTTGTCTGAATCTAGATCCAGATGACTAGCAACCATGCCTTGTCCCACGGGTCGAAGGGGCGGGATCAACTTCGAACAAACGTCCATTGCCGACGGACATCGCGTACGAAAGGCGCAGCCGGATGGCGGTTTCAGAACGCTTGGTGGCTCGCCAGTCAGCAGTTCGGAGCCGTCGTCGCGCCGTTCATCAACGTTGGCGATCGGAACGGCTTTCAGCAAGGCGCGCGTGTAGGGATGAAGCGGCCGGCTGTAGAGCTGATCGCGCGGGGCAAGCTCTACAATCCGTCCGAGATACATCACGGCGCCGCGGTCACAGACTTGACGGACGATCGCAAGATCATGAGCGATGAAAAGATATGACAGGCCCATCTGCCGCTTGAGATCCACGAAGAGGTTCGCGATCTGCGCCTGGATCGAAACGTCAAGCGCAGACACGGGCTCGTCGCAAACCAGCAACCGGGGAGAGAGCGCCAGAGCCCGCGCGATGCTGATCCGCTGCCGCTATCCTCCGGAAAATTCGTGCGGAAGTCTCGCGCCAATTGCGGGGGTCAGTCCGACGAGGTCAAGCAGCTCATCAACACGCTTTTTGCGCTCGGACTGCCCCTTGCAAAGCCCGTGAATGGCAAGCGGTTCGCCGACGATATCATTCACGCGCAGCCGCGGGCTCAGAGAGCCGAACGGATCCTGATAGATGATCTGCATCCGCCGGCGCAGTGGCTTCATCTGCCGGAAGGAGCGATGCGTAATATCGCTGCCCTCGAAGACGACGCGTCCTTCGACCATCGGTATCAATCGGAGGATGGCCTGGCCCACGGTCGATTTTCCACTGCCGCTCTCGCCCACGAGTCCGAGCGTCTCGCCGGCACCGATCGTGAACGACACCCCGTTGACGGCGCGAACAATTCCTCTCTTTCCGGACCCGAGGCCGGCGAGAGAATAATGAACGCGCAATCCCTCGACGCGAAGAACTTCAGGCGAATTGGGGGAGTTCGACAAAACACGCTCTCCGTTGTTCGCTGCCGACGTCCGCCAGCTCCGGACGCTCCAGCCGGCAACGTGGGATTGCAAAATCGCAACGCGGATTGAAAACGCAGCCGTGCGGCAGGAGGCCGGGCGTCGGCGGCTGCCCCTTGATGGCGTTCAGGCGTTCAGAAACGTTGCGGTCCAGACGCGGTATGCTGGCCAGCAGGCCTCGCGTGTAAGGATGCGCCGGAGCCTTGAATAGTTGACACCACCGGCCCGCTTTCGACGATGCGGCCGGCATACATCACGCCGACGCGGTCGGCATACTGCGCCACCAGGCTAAGTTCGTGCGTGATCAGCATCATGGCACACTGCGTTTTTCGCACGAGCCGCTTCAGCAGCTGCAGGATCTGGGCCTGAACTGTGACATCGAGCGCCGTTGTCGGCTCGTCGGCAATCAAAAGACGAGGCCGACAGGACGGTGCCGTCGCTATCATGGCGCGCTGCCGCATGCCGCCCGAGAATTGGTGAGGGAATTGCGAGAGCCGATGGGGAACGTCGGGAATTTGCGTCTCGCTGCACAGCGCCGCGGCCCGCGCCCACGCTTCGCGGCGTTTAAGCCCGAGGTGCCGCTCGAGCGGTTCTGCCACCTGCGCGCCGACGGTCATGGACGGGTTCATGGCGGACATCGGATCCTGGAAGACCATCGCCATCCGCCGCCCCCGGACGTCCCGCATTTCGGCGTCCGGGATGGCGAGCAGGTCGCGGCCAGCGAGAATCTTGCGCTCCGGCGTCTAGCGAGTTGTAAGAGTGGGCCAGAAAGAGACACCATCTCAGTTCGTGGCGCGTCGATAGACCGCCATGGCTCCAGCGAGGGCGAGAAATACTCCGCCGCAAAGGCGATCCAGCCAGATCGATGCAGTGGAGCGCAGGAATTTCGCTACTCGAGAGCCGAAGCTGGCGTAGGCGAACATGACGACGAAGTCGATCGTCGCGAACACGATTGCCAGCGTCACGTATTGGACGAATTGTGGCCTGGCCAAGTCAATGAATTGCGGGAGGAACGCCGAGAAGAATAGATAGCCCTTTGGATTCGTTGCAGCGACAAAGAAGCTGCGAGCTAAGATATCGGCCGCCGCAACATCTGCTGAATGCGATGTCCGATCCAACGCAACCGCTGCCGAACCACTAGACCTCAACAGCACAAGGCCGAGGAACGCGAGATAGCCAACACCGATCCACTTCACGACGTTGAACCAGAACTCTGACGCAGCCAGGAGTGCCCCCAGGCCGAGAGCGGCTGCTCCAATAAGGACAAAGTCTGACAGCACCGCCCCGCACATTCCGGGAATTGCTCGTCGAACTCCGAACCTCGATCCGTTCGATAGCGCCAATAGGACCGTCGGTCCTGGCGTCGCTATACCAATGAAGGCGACGACTGCGAACGCCAGGATAGTCGCTTCTGTCATGTCCGCCCCCAATCAACTACTGAGTCGGATGGAAATCTTTCAGACTGGCCGCTTGTCTGCAAGGGGCCACGAGCGTCGATCTGGCCCGTGCAGACCGCGCCGGGATACCCCTATTGAAACATGAGCATTGGCGAGCTGGCAGCGGGCGTCGACGGGGACGCCCACGGAAGCGGCTCGCCCGCCCAGTGGCACGGAGGCATCCGGGGCTGACCATGACCTCGTGAGCCGGCCGGGCGGGCGCCCGGGCTGATCACCAGATAATTGGATCGCGTACATTGCCCCAAGATTGCATGATCAGCCGCGAGCGAACTCAGAACGGTGTCGGTCGAGGGAGCCGCGTTGCCCATCCGAGAGAGCGTGTCCTTGCGGGCGCGGCGACAAGGAAATTCGCTGAGCTTGAGCAGGTCGTCTATGCGCCTTGTGCGAGGTGTGGCCGGCCAAGGAACGCCGGCACAGCCTGAAGCTCGCTGCCATTGCCTCGGTCAGGGGCGCTCCGCCTTTCGACCTAGTCTGTTCCTGATCGAGGCGCCTGACCGGGCCGCGGTTGAGGCCTTCAACCGAGCCGATCCCTTTGCGATCGCCGGGATATGGGAGAAGGTCACGATTACCGGTTTCCTCCGCCGCCAGGGCTGAGCGGCGGCGACCGGGCTGGCGACCGCTCGGTTTCGACGGCAAGCAAGACGGCGGCTTTGATGCGGCCCCCCTGGCAACCTGAATGCGCTGACTATCTTAGGGGTTAGCCCGCTTTTTTCGGGCTGGAGAGCGTGTTACCGGTAGGCGTGTGCTTCTCGCCAGGAAACTCGCCAAAGTGAACATACCCATCCCCAGCCGTGGCACCGTCGCCGAGCGGATTCGCGTCGTTCGAAACCATCTCTCGCCGTCCGAACTCGCCGTTGCTAACGGAATCATCAAGAACTACCCGACCGGCGGACTGGTCCCGATCGCTCAACTGGCTTCGGACGCCAAAGTGAGCGGGCCGACAGTGCTACGGCTGGTTGCAAAGCTGGGATTCGATGGTTACGCCGAATTTCACGCCGCTCTCAGGGATGAAATACAAAAGCGGATCTTCTCGCCGGTCGACCTCTACCCGGCACGAACTCGGGGCGGCAAGCTGGAGTCACCGACGAGTAAGGCACAGGCCGCGTATTACGAATGCATTCGGTCCACATTCTCTCGCTTGGACGAGAACGAATTGCAATCTGCGGTATCGGCCTTGTCCAATCCGGACCGGCCCGTTTACATCATGGGTGGAAGGGTCAGCTCAGTATTGGCGACCCATCTTGGGACCTTTCTTTCGCTGTTGCGCAAGGACGTGACGGTTGTCAGTTGGGAAGGGTTTAGCAGAAGCGCTGGCATAATCGATATGGGACCGAAGAGTACGGCTGTCTTGCTCGACTTTCGTCACTATCAAGAAACCGTCGTCGGATGGGGTGTTGAAGCAGCGAAGCGTAAGGCGCACATAGTGGTCTTCACCGATCAATATCTGTCACCGCTAGCTCAACATGCGACTTCGCTGCTAACTTGCAGCACAGAAGGGTTGAACCCGTTCGATTCAATGGTGGGAGCATTTGCCCTGGCAGAGCTGGTCATTTCTGAGGTCGCCCGTTCACTGGGCGCTCCTGCAAGGAAGCGTTTGTCTGATCTCACGGCTTACCAACTCAATGAGAGCGAAAACTTGCCAAAGCTGACGCCATTCCAGCGAGGAGCACAGGAATAGCTAGCGGGCCGTGGGGACTGACGCTGTTTCAGCCCGGCTTCCTATGAACTCTTCGTGCAATCGAAATTTCGGGCAGCGCTAAGCAATCCAGGACACGATCTAGCGCGCATGGAGCATAACGATCGCGGAACAGAGCGCCCAAAAGACATGGTACTCGCAACCGCCCAGATTCCACATCCACTTGCCATGAGAGACCTTGATGACGGCGAGCGCGGCCGTCAGCATGAAGACGGTAGACAAGGCTCCAGCGTAACTCATGAACACACCGAGGATCATGCAAACCGTCACGATTATCTCGACCAAAAGCGAGAAATAGACAAATACTGCAACGGGACGAAAACCGGCAGCCTGAAAGAATCCGAAGACACCTTCACGAGCGGTGAATTTTGCGACGCTGTGCGGAATGTAAGCCAATCCGCATATCAAGCCGAGCAGCCGAATGGGATCGTTGAAATCGTAAGTCATGACACAGGCCCGCATACTTGCTTGAGCGATTTGAAATGCTCAGGTGACGAATAAGTCGGAACGCAGATGGTTCGTGATGACGGACCCTCCTCATAAAGCACCGGCCGACGCCGCAAATCTCAGAGCGGCACGTTCGCGAACCCGTTCAAGGAGAGGCATGCCCGAGATACGCGCCGGCGATTTCCGGTCGGGATCTCAATTCCGAGGGCGCGCCTTCGGCGATCAACCGCCCGCAATCAAGCACGTACGCGCGCTCCGCCACATCCAGGGATTTGTTGACATTCTGCTCGATGAGCAGAATCGACATTCCGCCCCGGTGTATCTTCTGGATGATTTCAAACACCTGCGAGACCATGATGGGCGCCAAGCCTAGCGAGGGCTCGTCGATGAGCAACACCTCGGGCCGCGACATCAGAGCCCGCGCAATAGCCACCATCTGCTGCTGCCCGCCAGACATGGTCCCCGAGATTTGATGACGCCGCTCGCGCAGAATCGGAAACAACGCATAGACTTCCGCCAGGCTTTGGTCTCTGAAAGCTCGACTATTTCGGCGGTAACAGCCCATGTCGAGATTTTCCTCGACAGTCATTTGAGTGAACAATCGTCGCCCTTCCGGGATGACCGCTATTCCGTGGGCGCCCATGGCTTGCGGGCTGATTTTCGTGACGTCGGTGCCTTGGAAATGCATCGACCCCTTGCGGAACGGGAGCAGCCGCGCGATAGCATTCACAAGCGTTGTCTTGCCGGCACCGTTCGGGCCGACAATTGCGACCAGTTCCCCGCGGTCGACATGAACTGAAACATCGAAGAGCGCGGGCGCATCGCCATAGGCGATCTCGACACCTTCAAGCCGCAACATGGGGAACCCCGAGATAAGCTGAGACGACATCGTCTTGGTTCATGACCTGCCGCGGCGGGCCATCCGCGATTTTCTTGCCTTGATTGATCACGATCAAACGGTCGGACAGTTCCATGACAGCCCGCATGTTGTGTTCGACAAAAATGATGGATGTTCCCGTGTCCCTGATCCGGCGAACCATGTCGATCGCCTTTGAAACCTCGGGAGGCGTCAATCCAGCAAGCACTTCGTCGAGCATAATGAGACGTGGCTGAGTGGCCAAAGCCCGCGCCAGCTCGAGGAACTTGCGTTGATGAAGATTGATCTCGGACGGAAGCGCGTCGGCCCGATCGGCAAGACCAACGAATGCCAACCAGTAGTCAGCTTCATCAGCTGCTCGCTGCGGATTGCTGGCGGCTGCGCCGAACATCGCCGCCAACTCGACATTCTCACGAACGCTCAACCGGGCGAATGGCCGCGGAATCTGATATGTGCGGGCGATACCCGCCCGCGCGACACGATGACCTCCGATATAGGCAACGTCGCGGCCTTCAAGGAAGACGTGGCCTTCATCCGGCCGATAGAAGCCGCTTATGACATTGATCAAGGTCGACTTGCCTGAGCCGTTTGGACCGACCAGGCCGAGAATTTCATTCTCCCGTACTTCAAAGCTGACCTGACTTAACGCGCGCAAGCCCGAAAACGCCAGCGAGATACCTTCGCACTTCAGCAGAACCGATTCCGGCGACGCTCCGGCAGGCCCAACGCCGGGAGGCTGGCTTATTGGCTTGCCCTCACCCGCAACTGCAGTCGTCTGGTCGACGTTAATGCGACGAAAGCGCGAAACAACGCCCATGATGCCACCGGGCATGACCAGTGTCGCGACAACCAGCGTTGCCCCGATCGCAATTTTCGTGACTAGAGCATAGTCGCCGCTCACGAACAGATACGTCGCCGAGGCGATGAGCGTCGCTCCAATGCAAGGACCGGCCCAATGCCTCGTGCCACCGAGCACACTCATGAGAAGCACATAGAGCGGAACCGTGATCGAGAAGGTCTCCCCGACCGTTACGTAGCTTATGAATAACGCGTGAATGCCGCCTGCAACCCCCGCTAGAAACGCCGAGATCGCAAACGCTGCGAGCTTGTAGGCAAACGTCGGGATGCCCTGCGCCTCTGCCACGCTCTCATCATCGGCGACGGCGAACAATCCCCGGCCTAATGATGAATACTGGACCGAATATGCTACCGCAACTGATAGCAGAGCAACGCTCATCCCCATTAGATAGAGCGTCGACATTTGGCTGCCGAAGAGCGACGGAACACTCACTAACAAGGACACGCCTGGACCACCATCAATTGGCGTATTCAGTACGATCGTCGACAAGATGAATGTGGAGGCAAGCGTCAGAAGAGCAAACAGCTCTCCTCGAAGGTGCTGTATTCGGAATACGATTGCGCCGATAACAATAGCCACGACGGCGGATAGAATACCGGCGAGCAAGATTGCCGCAGTCAGCGGCATGTGTTCGGATAGCCTGGCAACTGAGTAAATGCCAATGCCGTAAAACGTCCCATGACCGAACGAAACGTACCCGGAAAACCCGCTCAAGATCGTCCAAGACGTAGCGAGCGCAATCCAGAAAAATATCAGGTATAGGAACGATTCAACGAATGCAGGCGGTTGAAAAAACGGTAGTGAGCCGAAGACCGCTAATGCGGCAAACAGACCAACCCCAAATATGTAACTGGCTCGTGTACGCGCCATGCGAGGCATGCCGGCGAGTGTCAGGTTCTTTACCATGCTAAATCCGCCCGGGCCGCAGGGTGAGAAGCGATACCATCAGCGTGAAAGGCACTATGGGTGCCCACGAGGGCGCAACGAGAGCCATGGCAAATGACTCGGAAACTCCTACTAGCAATCCGGCCACCAGGACGCCCAGGGGGCTGCCTAATCCACCCATAATCACAGTCGCGAATATCACCCCGAACCACGAATACATTTGACTTGGCGTGAGCGCGAACAACAGAGCGATGAAAACTCCTCCGAACGCGGCCAATCCGCCGGCGCTACCGGCCACCAACAGTGACAACCTACGGCTCTGAACTCCGAAGATCGAGGCGATGGCCGGATTTTCGACATTTGCGCGCAACGCTTTCCCGATATACGTGAATCTTAACAGCCCCCAGGCCCCAACGCATGTTGTGACTGCGCACATGAACATGAACGCATCTGCCCATGGAACGAGGAGACTGCCGAGCACCATCGATCCCTTGAGGTGATCCGTCTCGAGTCTCAGGAAGTCAGCTGACCAAATTAGTTGAAGCAGCGCTTCCACAACGATAGTGACGCCGAAGGTGGCGACAATGGACCCAAATTCATCGATTCCAAACCGGATGATGGCAAGCTGCTGCAAAGCGGCCACCACAAAGAACAACGGGATCAGGAACAGCGGCACGAGATATGGATTGATTTTCCAGATCGCGGTGCATTGGTACGTCAAATATGCAGCAAGGAAGATCATCGCGAAGTGAGACAGATTGATGATCCGTAAAAACCGCCATGAGAGCGAAAGCCCTAGCCCCAGCAAGGCATACAGGCCGCCCGAGAACAGCCCGGATAGCGCGGATTGAGCGAGAAGGTTGGCGTTCATATCAATTTCTCACACGTTGCGGAACTGAAGTCTGCGGCTCTCGAACAGCGATATCGGCGGGTAAGACGCGCCACGGAACAGAACAGACAGGCCGATGGAATATTTCGTCGTCGGCCTGCCGTTTCTTGAAACGAGAGGCCATCACACCTTTGCGGCGACAGTTTCCATTTCGACCAGCCAACTTGGGTTGGCGAGTTGTGAAACAACTACCCAGGTCGATCCCGGAAGTTTTCCGCTGGTAATGTACTTCTCCCGGTGCGGGCGCAGGAACTTCAAGCCGCTTGGATCCGTGGCATAGACGTTCAAATGCACGATATCGTTCGTCGTCATGCCGGCGTCTTCAAGAATCTTCACCGTGTTGAGCCACACCTGCTCGTGCTGATCCTCGAAGCTTGAAGGGACAGATCCATCCAACCTGTTTCCCACTGTCCCGGCGATGTAGAGCCACCGCGCATTTGGCGGGACTTCAACGCTGTGACTGTACGCGCCGACCGGCGCTGCGATCGTCTTTGGATTTCTGAATACCAACATCTGGACACGTTCTCCTTTGTTTAAGCCGCATGCTTGGGCAAGAGAAGGAATTCACGCTCAACTCTGCCGAAGAAAGTTACTGAAACGCCTCTTTATGATCTTGGACGAATTCAAGCGTTGAGATTGGCTCACGGCCCAACACTTCTCTGATTGGCTCACACTGTTCGGGAGTGAAACCACCGTTTGCAATGGTGCGAGCAATTGCTATCGAATGCTCGATCAACCACGGCGGCGATCCCAAGGACGACATTCGCTCGCCGACGCCTTCAGGCGATATTGTAGAAACGAAGATCGGCCTCCCGAGAACCTTTGAGAATATTCCAGCAAAGTCGTTGTACGTTGTCTGCCTTCCGGTGAGCTCAATGAGTCTCCGGCGGTACCGGTCCGGATTCACCAGAATTTCGGCGGCCACGGCCGCGGTGTCGCGGACATCGATGAACGACAGTTTCAGGTCACCGTCACACGGGATGACAAGGTTGCTCTGCTCTGTGACAGACCGCCCTTGCTCCAAGGTGTTTTGCATGAAGAGGCCCGGCCTCAAGATGCACCACGATGGAACGACGCTCTGGAGCATCTGTTCGACGTGGTAGTGATCTCGGCCCAACATCACGACGCTGTCTCGCCCGACAATGCCGCGAGCTCCCGAAACCTTGAGCGCAAAGTCAACACCGGCTTCCCTGGCCGCCTCCAAGATATTGACCTGCTGCTCGCGAAGGGTTCGGCTTCGCCCGGTCACAAACATAAGGCGATCGACACCCCGCAACGCCGTCGCCAGATCTGCACGACTGTCAATGTCTGCAATCGCTACCCGCGCGCGTTCCCCAAGGATGCTTCTTGCCCGATCCCTATCACGTACGACGCAGAGGGGATCGAAGCCTTTACGTGACAGCTCACGAACAGTGGCACTTCCGGTCATGCCAGTCGCACCAATCACAGCGATGCTATTCATCATGCTCACCGAAAGCGTCCTTTATCGACCAAAACGCACTATTTCGCGATGACCGTTGCACCCGGAGTGGCAAATCCCTTCGGCGCCACGACGACCCATTTCCCGTTTTGCACCTGCTTGATCTTCGTGAGGTCAGCCCCGAAATTGCCCGGCCCGTCGAACCGGAGCTTCCCGATGAGAGTTTCGACAGAATTGACCTTCAACCAGTCGGCAATCTTGCTATCATCGAGCGACTTCGTTTCCCTGACCGCGGCGGTCAACGTCTGTAACGTCGAATACATGGCGGCCGGCTGGGTGTCAGCTTCCTGGTAGGGAAGATTCGCTTGCGCCGCCGCGGAGCGATACGCGGAGATAAAGTCCGATGCAGCCTTTGACTGATTCATCGGAGGCAAGTCTTCGAAGAGCGCGGTCGCCAGCGCATTTGCGCCGAGCTTCGAGGCAGCCAGCGGACCAGGCGAGGGGTAGAGGTAGAAGTGATTGCGAGGTGCGTAATTCAACTTTTCGAGCGCCTCGAGCAGCATGTTGCCCTCTAGTCCTAGGGCCCCGACGAAAAGCAGATCTGGATCAGCCTGGCGAACACGTGCGGCGATCGGGCCAAAGTCACGGGTGCCAAATTCGTATTCGAGATACAGATTGACGTCGACGCCACGCTGTTTCGCCACTTCCCGGGCACCAGCAGCGATGAAATCCGCAGCGGGAGTCTTGCCCGTCACGATAGCCATCGTTTTCGGTATTTTCCCTGCTCCAGCGAGCGTATCGAGCACCAGGGTTGGTATCGACACTTCGGGCGTCGGCCCGACCGACCATGCCGTGAAGTGTCGCGCATATCGCGACAGTTTCGGCATGCTGAACGTGCTGGTGATGAGCGCTTTTCCGTAGCGCTCGGCGACCGGCATCACCGCCAGGGCGATATTGGCGCTGTATGGACTCGATATGAAGTCGACCTTGTCCTTGGTGATCAGGCGCTCATACAGGGTTCGCGCGAGCTCCGGCTTGGATTGATCGTCCAGAAGGATCCACTCGACCTTGCGGCCGTGCAGGCCATCGCCTTCATTGAGCTGCTTGACATAAACCTCGCCCGCAATCTTGTGCATGGCGGCTGTCGGAGCGAGCGGGCCGGTCAATGAGAGCGTACCGCCAATCTTGATCGTATCGGAATTCTGCTGCGCGACCGCACCAGAGGGCGCGATAACGAAGGCTACGCTCAACGTCAGCGTGATCGCCGAGACCGAGCGTACGACTTTCATTATAAATGAATTCATGACAGTGCGCCTCCGAAAGCAGCGGCTTCGCCGCAGCTGTTACAATCCAAATTGAAGTCGTTACCTCTAGTCATCAGTAGCCGTAAGGCGCGCGCTGGCTGGAGGGCGTGTTACATACATTCCGCTTATGACGAAGCACGTTTTTTTATAACAACGGCCTGCAAACAAAACTCGACTTAGCTTCGTTTCTTTCCTGCCTTGCGCCGTCGGCGGACGGTTGAAGTGATCGGCTGCGGCGCGAACTAGCGCACGTCGCGCAGCATCGTATCGACGACGGGAGCCAACGCCTTTCCGAGTGTTCGGTGGTTGTCGACTGTAAGGTGAACCCCGTCATCGCCTTCGGTTTTGACGACCGTCGAAGCATCGAAAACAGGTACCCGGTCGATGCGCGACGCCTCCAAGAAGGCATTTGAAAGCAGAGCCGCTTTCGCCGGCGCCCCAGCAAATAGTTCGTTCATTGGTGGGCTGGTGAGATTACCGAGAAGGGGCGGCACAACGACAAGTACCTGGGGCGCAGGATAAGATGTTGCAGTCCCCCCCTCGCTTGAGCGGACTATGGAAGCCAGACCCATCGCACTCTGAGCTATCGCCGTTGGTGTCTTGTCAAAGGCCGGCGCAAGATCGTTTGTTCCGAGCATGAGAACCACAAGGTCCAGCGGCATTTCACGTGCGATCGCCGCCCGCAACGCCTTGGCCCCATTGAAATCCGACCCGACCGTGACGGCCCCGATCCCTTGTTTACGATCTACGTCTACCGTACGGCCGCTCAGGCCATCCACCAAGACAACGGCGCTCTCGGAGAGAGAGCTGGCAAGCACGCCTGCCCAACGTTGATCGTCCGGGAGCCGCGTAACCTGCCGACCGGCGACGCGAGCCGTGGAGCCCCACGTATTGGAGTCGCCAAAGACCAAGATGCGCTTGCTCCTCGCTAACGCTTCCCCCGACGAAAATTGGACCACGATCAGAAGTGACGCCAAAATCGGGATAAACCGACGCATAACCATATACCCCCACGCTGTTGCGGCTGTTGTCGCAGCTCTCCCTAAGGAGATCTGTTATACGTATTACAGCTAGTCGGCAAGACGTAATTTTTGTTATATTTTGTGAAGCGAGCCAAAGTTTCTGAATATGTCCCAAGGGGATCGACAAGGAGCGACACTTTCCACTTCGCAGTTGTGTCGTGGGCTAACGATCTAGAGCTGCTCTTTGTAGATCGCTTCAATGGCGTCCTGGCTTTCCGGAACTCCAACCGAGGTCTGCTCGTGATTGATTTCGCCGATGCTCGGAAAACTAGAACGGTCAATGCGCGCTTCATTCGACCACAACCGGGATCGCATCGCGGCCTTGCCGCAATGGAAATAGACCTCGTTAACGTCGATGCACAAAACCGCCCGCGGCGGTCTGCCAAACTCCACCATGCTTGCCATCAATTCCGGTTCGGCGGTAACCGCGCCCTTGCCACCGACCCGCAACACCTCATCAATGCCGGGAACAAAGAAGAGTAGATGCACCAAGCCGTTTCCGCCGACGATATTCCTGAAACTGTCGAGGCGATTGTTACCCGCGCGGTCGGGCATCATCAGCCGGCTCGGCCGGTCGACACGCACGAAGCCGGGGTTGCCGCCGCGAGGCGACGCATCGACGCTGCCGTCCGCGCCCGAGGTCGCCAGCACGCAGAAAGGCGACATCGCGATGAACCGATGGGCGTGCCTGTCAATCGACGACCGCGATTTCGCGATCACGCGGGCGCTCGGCTTCGGGTAGATGGCCCCAAGATCGCTGGAGGTGAGATTACTCACGATGCTGCTCTGTTCAAACTCTGGGTTAAAGCGGTGATATTCTGGCTGTCCAGCGTCGGCACGACGCCGCAGTGCTGATCAATGGGCAAGACCCCGCAGAACATTCGATCGAAGTCGACCAGCGGACGCTTCCCGGACTCGAGCCTGGCCGACCGGACCTCACACAGGAACACCGAGTGCTGGCCGACCGAGAACTCGTTCACGATCTCGCAATCGAGCACAGCCAGTGCATCGATCAGAGCCGGGACGCCGCCCGCCGTAGTGGCCCACTGAGCCGAATCAAATCTTTGAGCGTCCTTGGTCTTGGCGGAAGAGAACTACTCGGCGAGTTGGACGTGATCGGCTGCCAGAAAATTGACGCTTACCCGCCTGGTTGCCCGCATCCCGTCGTGAGCGCCGGCCGCACGGTTGACGCAAACAATGAGCGTGGGCGGATCGATGCTGAGCGAGCAGACGGCCGTCACCGTGAGACCGAGCCGTTCGCCATCGACGGCGGTCGCCGCAATGCAAACGCCGCCGGCCAGGAGCCGCACGCTCTGATGGAAGGTGTCCAGAGAAATGGCCGCTTCTCTCGTCATCACATACCCTCATCTTGTGCCACCGGGCGACGGTGCCGGTCAGGCAAACGGGGCGGCGCGGGGATTTTCGTTGAGGCTTCCAAGCAAGATTGCGCGCCCCTGCATTTCGGACACAAGGTCAAAATCAACGACTGCATGATGACAGGCCGTGACGACGTCGCGGTAGGCGCGGAGCACCGGATTGCCTTCATAAAGTCCATGTGCTCCCGCCGAGGCGTATATACGTTCGATGGCCCGCCGGCTGAGTTCAGCGATATACGCCGCATCCCAGCGGAATTGGATTCGATCGCGATCCGACATCGGCGCCTGATCTGCCAGCATTGCCGCATCAAACCGCTGACAGACGTTCTCCAGCAACCTTCGCGCCTCGACCAACTCCGTACTTGATTCAGCAACGCGGCGTTGCATCGAAACGCTTTCGGCTTTCACCACCCCATAGGCGCTCTTGCGGACCATGGTCGTGTCGATGAAGGCCTTGAGCCCTCTTTCGGCGATGCCGAGCACCGATCCAGCCAACATGGACGCCAGCCCGGCATAGACCGGAAGGCGAAACGTCGGGCTTTGGGCGTGCGGGCTCAGGCCGAGGAACGTCGGAAAGGTAGGCATGATGCGGTGCTCGGGGATGAAGGCATCACGGACCACAAGATCCTTTGAGCCGGTGCCTGCATACCCAGCGTATGCCAGGTGTCGTCCAGTTCCACCTCGGCACGCGGAACCATGACGTGGTAGATCAAATAGTCGTCGGCCTTCGGATTGGTCGCCTTCGCGCCCAGGATGAACCAGGGCGAATGATCGCAACCGCTGCCAAATTGCCAGCGTCCGTCGAGGCGCCAACCCTGCGGTACGCTCTCCACCATGCCCTGCGGCTGCAAGCAACCGGCGAGCAAGTTGTTGGAATCGCCTTCGTAGACTTCCTTCTGGCATTGGTCGGGAAACCTGCCGACGATGTAGTCGTGGGCCACGCAAACCATCAGAACCCAGCTTGCGGAGGAACAAACCTGTCCAAGCTCCGCGCACGCCCAGATGTGACCGCTCGGCGAGAGCTCAAATCCGCCGAACTTCCGGGGCGTGAGAACGCGGGTCAACCCGGACTCGCGGAGTGCCGCAGCGGCATCGTCGTCGAGACGACGCATCTTTTCGCTGTTATCCGCGGTCGCAGCAAGTCTCGGCAGAATGGCGCGAGCCGCGCTCCTGTAATCGAATTCCGAAGTCTTTGAACCCAAGGGCAACATGTTCATCACACGCTCCTGCTTTGAGGGACGGACCTGTCCCGCTCTTTGCGCCCGGCAGGCCGTTCTGACCGACGACCAGGACAGTCAATCCGGGGGCGACAATCTGCCGGCGATTGAGCTCAGTCAAATTCATAGTTATGATCTGCTCCATGAATAGGATTAATGATTATCTCGACCTCAATCTCCTGCGTGTGTTCTTCGCGATCTGGGATCTGCGCAGCCTCACTGCCGCGGGCGAGCGTCTCGGCCTCACGCAACCGGCCATCAGCCATGCCCTGCGAAGATTGAGGGATCGGTTCGGCGATCCGCTGTTCGTGAGAGTGGCGAACCGCATGCTTCCGACGGATGCCGCCGTTCGCCTGCACGAGCCACTCGATCAGGCTTTCGAACTGCTCAATCGCACCTTGCAGAGCGGCATCGTATTTGATCCGCGGGTAACCGAACGAACCTTTCGGGTGGCGATGTCAGATATAGCGGAGGTCTACCTGATGCCGCGGCTGGTGACGGAGCTATCGCGTATCGCGCCGTTCATCCGCGTTCACATTGTCCCTCTGGTTCCTGACAGCGTGGCAAACTCGATGCGTTCCGGGGAGATCGATCTTGCGATCGGCGCCGTCAATGTGTCGGACAAGGACATTGCTAGTATAGATATCCTCAAGGACCGATACATCTGCATGGTCCGTGCAAACCACCCTGTCGCAAAGTCCAGACTTACCCGCTCGAGTTTTTCGAAGCTGCGCTTCTTCTTCACGCGCACGACGTCGACGGTCTACCAGTTGGCCGAGCAATGGCTCGCGAACGAAGCGATCCGGCCC
Organism: Bradyrhizobium sp. Rc3b; assembly: GCF_900114915.1. Classification (GTDB taxonomy): domain Bacteria; phylum Pseudomonadota; class Alphaproteobacteria; order Rhizobiales; family Xanthobacteraceae; genus Bradyrhizobium. The sequence goes on along the minus strand of NZ_FOUS01000002.1, from coordinate 111,687 downwards.
CAGATCGCCGTTCGCGGACATTTCACCGCAGCACCGGAGATCGTTCGCCACTCGGATCTGGCCGCGATCTTCCCAAGGATGCTGGCTTTGGATTTGCACCGCGCCAGGGATTTCCAGCTGCTCGATCTTCCATTCGAACTGCCTCCGATGGAGGTCAAGGTGCATAGTCATACACGCTTTGCCAACGACACCGGGATCAGGTGGATGTGCCAGACAAGCGCAGCCATTTTAAGCAGGCCGGCGGATAGTCCGCGTGCGAAGACAGACGTTAGAAGGTGTTATTAAAATTCGGTCATCTTGCAAACAGGCCCAGATCTCGCTTTCAGGCTTGAGAAGCGCCGTCGAGTGCCTGTGCCGCTATGTTCGGGTAGCTGCACAACCGCGTCGGTTATCGAAGCCGCGACTTGGAAGACGTACGGCCGCACGCAGCGCGAGCAGTGTGACCGGGAGTCCCCCTGCAAAACCCGTCCTCCGAACCAACGGCCAAAGCCTACGGTTTGGGCAGCAATAGAAGACCGATCGCGGATTATCCGCAGCAGCCTTTATCGCTATCGCTCTACTCCTTTTCGCTGCCGATTCGAGCAATGGGACAGCGAGCAGAAGAGTGCAGCGGCGGAAGAACCGTCCTCCTAACCCACGGCGAAAAAACTACAGCTCTCGCGAAGAATTGGCGCAACATCGCGGAGTTCTTCGGTGATTTCGCGGTAGATTCGAACAATTGGATACTGGGGAGAGCTGTGGCGTAGAAATGGCGGAGAGAGTGTCAGTCAACCTCCATTGAAATATGTACCGTTTTTCAATTCAGCACAGAGCAACCTACGATCTTGGCTACGGTAGCGACGCCCCACTTCAAGCATCAGGGATAGATGACCCGTGAAGTCATCGACTACTTCTCTCAAGTCCCAGACGCCTCGCGAGAAAGTGTTCGACGGCGGCGCAAGCTGCCGACAATCGTAGTAATTCAGCATTGGTTTCTTCTGAATGACCCTCCAACGGCAGCCAATGCGGCACAAACGCGCAAAGATGGCCCGATGCCAATTGGGAGCTGAGCATGTCCCAGTCAGTACACGTTCGGGCCTTTCGCGACCTTGTCGGCGACGGAGGCGTCGTTGACGACCCGGAGCGGATGGCTACCTACACGACGGATCAACGCCAGCTCTCCACGGGCTCGACGTTTGCCGTGCTGAAGCCGGCGACGACGAAGCAAGTCGCCGACATCGTGCGGCTGGCGGCGCATCATGGTATCGGAATCGTTCCGCAGGGCGGCAATACCAGCTACTGCGGCGGTGCGACACCGGACGCTTCCGGACGCCAGATTATCGTGAGCCTCGAGCGGATGGACAGGATTCGCGAAGTCGATCCCGTCTCCATGAGCATCTCTGTGGACGCCGGCGCCATCCTGAAGAACGTACAGGACGCCGCGGCGGCCACCGGACTTCTGTTGCCGCTCAGCCTCGGCGCGGAAGGCAGTTGCCGGATCGGCGGTAACATCGGGACGAATGCCGGCGGGCTATCGGTCGTCAGGTACGGAATGACGCGTGATCTGCTGCTCGGAATTGAGGCGGTGCTGTCGGACGGCACGGTGGTCTCCGACATGCGCAAGCTGCGGAAGAACAATACCGGCTACGATGTCAAACAGTGCTTCGTCGGAAGCGAGGGGACTCTGGGCATCGTTACGGGCGCAGTGTTGCGTCTCGCGCCCCTGCCGACCCGCCGCGCGACTGCCTGGCTGAAGCTCGCGAGCGGCGCGCCGCTCGCCGAGCTTCTCGCTCTGGTCCGTCGCGAATCCGCGGACCTGCTGACCACTTTCGAATTCATGGCGGCCCGATCCATCGCGCTTGCGACCGACGCAATGACCGACCCGCGCTCCCTTGGAGCGGGCCCAGCTGGCGCCGTCCTCGTCGAGTTAGCCTCTTCCTCACGTCATCTCGATCTCGACGAACTGATGGAAGCCGTACTGGCCGAGGCGATCGAGTCCGGATGGATCGAGGACGCACTGCTGGCGCAGAGCGGATCGCAGCGGACCGCGATGTGGCGGCTCCGCGAGACCATCCCCGAGGGCGAGAAGCGCCGGAACGGGTCGGTCAAGCACGATATCTCGGTACCGCTTTCCTCCATTCAGCGCTTCCTAGATCTGGCCGGCTCACAGGTGCGAGCATATGACGCCGACCTTGAGCTCTCCGTGTACGGCCATGTCGGCGACGGCAATCTGCACTACAACGTGCTCGTTCCCGCCGGCGTCGACCGCATCGAGTTCACCAAGCGGATCGAAAGCAGCCTGTCTCTGCAACTCTACGATACAGCCGCAGCGCTCGGCGGCACGTTCAGCGCGGAGCATGGCGTCGGCCGATTCAAGAAGCATCTTCTGGAGCGGTACGGCGATCTCGGGCGCATCGCGGCGATGCGCCGGATCAAGACCGCCTTTGATCCGGCGGACATCATGAACGCTGGCGCGATCGTCTGCCCATTGGGAGAGAAGTCTGCCCGTTGAACCATCGGCCGGCGAGTTGGCGATCCTTTCCAAACGGTGGGTCTTCGGCCGATGCACCTCGATCAGCCAAATCGTCTTGTCCATAAAGAAAGAGCCACTCCGAAGGAGTGGCTCAAGTTGGGGAGGAAACGCCCCTTAGGGACTGCTAAATCGCGATCAGGTCCCGCACGCGGATAAGGATCTTCGAGCACAGCTCCGAGTCCTTTGCTCGCCACGGTACGTCGGGCCTGACGTCCGGCTCGATCTTCAGATGGCGGCGATGTCCAGCTTGGAACCATCGACCAGACGCGACAGCCGGAACGGCGTCGGATCGACGCAAGGCGTGTCGTTTACGACAAGCTCTGCGGCCAGATAGCCGAGCCCCGGGCCCAGACCGAAGCCGTGACCCGAGCAGCCCGCCGCGAGGACGAGGCCATCCACCCCGTCCACCTGCGATACCACGGGCACTGCGTCCGGCGTGCAATCGACGAAGCCGCCCCAGGCGCTATCGATCTCTATTTCGCCGAGTTGGGGGAAGGTTTTCCGGACACTCTCCACCACTTGGCTCTCCAGCCATTTCAAGGGCGGAGGGTCCAGCACGCGATTCTGTTCGAAGATCCGGTCGTCGTTGGTCAGCAGCGCCGGCAATGAATCCGGCCCCGAAACGAACGATTGGCCGATGCCGAGCCTGACGTTCTTCAGGCGACGCAAGAACTGCGGCATGAATTCCCGGCTATACCGGATGGCCTGGGGCGTGATTTCGAGGTTCGCCTTGCCGCTGATCGCAAGCGTGTAGCTGCCGTCCAGTCGGCGCGTAATCGTGCAATAGGGTGTCGAGACCGCCTCGCCTATGTTGATTGTCGGCGTGGAACGCAGCGCGGTCTGCCGGATGCTCGCTTGGGGGAAACTGATCCCGAGCGGCCGAAGGAAGCGCGAGGACCAGGCGCCGGCGGCGCACAGCACAGCACTGGTTCTGATGTAGCCCTTCTCCATGTGCACGCCCGCAATCCTGCCATTGGCCAAGTCGAGCGCCCGCGCGGCGCATCCCTGGTGGATCGTGGCGCCCAGAACTCTAGCCCCCTCAGCGATAGCCGGCGCGGCGAGCGCAGGTTCGGCCTTGCCGTCTCGCGCCGAATAGGTCCCGCCGACCCATTTGTCGCGCGCTTCGGGGACGCGCTCGGCCACCTCGGCCCGGCTCAGCACGCGGGTATCGACGCCGTACTCCCTGGCGACCTCGCGCCACTTTTCCCAGCCCGCGAGCACAGCCTCGTCATGGGTCGCATAGACGAGACCGCAGCGACGAAATCCAAGGTCCCGATTGATATCGCGCGTGAGCTCGTCCCACAGCCGCATGGAGAGCACCGATAGCGGCAGTTCGCGCCGGTCGCGGTTCTGCTGGCGGCACCAACCCCAGTTTCGGCTCGATTGTTCACAGGCGACGTGCCCCTTCTCGAGGAGCGCCACGGAGAGGCCACGCTTCGCCAGGTAATAGGCGGCCGTAGAGCCGAGGATGCCGCCGCCGACGATGACGACGTCGGCCTCGGCCGGGAGACGCTCATCGCTGTGAATGCGCTCGACGTGGGGCGACATGGTCCAACGAACCTCGGCTGCCAAGAATGCGGAAGCAACGTTTCCGATCAGCCCTTCATCGCATCGTGCGCTCGGTAGAATGTGCTGAAATCATCCAGGACTTCGCAAGATGTTCGGTTTTCTGGCCGTTTGAGCGATACGAGATGCTCAAGCGCGAGAGTGATAAAATCCGAGGACGGCCTTGGTCTCGAGATACTCCTCCATGCCCTCGATGCCGTATTCGCGACCGTTGCCGGAGCGCTTGTAGCCGCCGAAAGGTGCGTTGGGGTCCCAGTCAGGATAATTGAGATGGACTTGACCCGACTGGATCTGCCCGGCGACGGTTCGCGCCGTCTCCATATCAGTGCCCTGCACGTGGGCGCCGAGGCCGTAGACGGTGTCATTGGCGATCGCGATCGCTTCGTCCACGGTGTCGTAGGGAATGATCGACAGCACCGGGCCGAAGATCTCCTCCTGCGCGATCCTCATGTCGGGACGGACGTTCGAGAAGATGGTCGGCCGCGCATAGAAGCCAGTCCGGAGATCGTCGGGCCGCCCTCGCCCGCCGATGACGAGCTTGACGCCTTCTTCCAGTCCGACGCCGATCATGGTCTGGATGCGCTCGAACTGCGGCCGGTTGGCGATCGGACCATGGGTCGTGCTTTCCGCAAGGGGATCGCCGACCACCAGTTCAGAAGCGGCCGCCGCGGCCCAGGTCTCGACCTCCTCGATCCGTGAACGGGGCACGAGCATGCGCGTCGGCGCACTGCAGGATTGGCCGAGATTGCGGAAGGCGGCGGCGACGCCAAGCGGAACAGCACGGCTGAGATCGGCGTCCGGCAAGATGATATTTGGCGACTTGCCGCCGAGCTCCTGGGCAACGCGCTTGACGGTGGGCGCTGCCGCTTGCGCGACGAGAACGCCGGCGCGCGTCGAGCCGGTGATCGAGATCATGTCGACCAACGGATGCGACGCGAGAGCGGCGCCCACGATCGGACCTGTCCCATTGACGAGGTTGAAGACGCCGGGTGGGCAACCGGCATCGTCCATCAGTTCCGCGAATAGCAAAGCGCTCAGCGGCGATAATTCGCTCGGTTTCAACACCACCGTGCAACCGGCCGCAATCGCCGGGGCCACCTTCGCAGTAATCTGATAAAGTGGCCAGTTCCATGGCGTGATGAGGCCGCAGACGCCGATTGGCTCGCGCATGATCGCGGTGCTGCCGCGCACGGCGATGAACGGATAATTCGCGAGATTGTCGCGGGCGACGCGGATATGCTCGGCGGCCAACGGCACCTGAGCGCGGCGCGCATAGGTGATCGCAGCTCCCATCTCACACGTAAGCGCCTGCGCGAACAGCTCCAGCCGCTCAAGGAGCAAGGCGTGCATCCGGTCGAGCAGCGCCGCTCTCTGAGCAGGCGGTGTCATGGACCAGGCGGCGAAGGCTCCTCTGGCGGCTGCGATCGCGCAGTCCACATCATCGTCGTCGCCGAGCGCGACGTCGGCGATCGGCTGTTCCGTCGCCGGGTTGACGACAATTGCGGCTGCCGTGACTGATCCGATCGGCTTCCGCCAGTCTCCGTCGATGTAGAATTTTCCGAGAAAGCCGGCTTCCGTCAAATGTCGAAGGGGCGAGGTCATTGGAAGCGATCCTTGATCCGGGAATAGGCGCCGATCGGCGGCGGGAACCAGGGGCTGGGAATGGCCCGGCCAGTGCTACCAGCCGCGCATCCGGGGCCATCGGGCGTGAGTCGCGTCGCCGCCGGCGGAGACGACGTTGTACAACTCGTGTTGCGACGCCGTAGCACAGGCGTGATTGGGGAGAATCCTAACCTTCGCGCCGATCGGAAGATTGGGCAAAGCGTGCGCCGACCCGGGCCTGATGGCGAGGATCCCGTGCTCCTGGCTTGCTTGCGAAACGATCAGGTCCGGATAGACCTTGCCGGCCACGTCGCAGACCAGACCATATCCGTGGTCGACCCGCTGCGCCGCGGTGCCGCGGTCGCGCGACAGCGCCATCCATCCGGCATCGACCAAAATCCAGCCCTTCTCGGGCTTCGTGCCGATCACGGTGGCGAGCACCGAGATCGCGATGTCGTCCGTCGTGCAGACACCAACACCGTGCATGACCAAGTCGAAGAACATGTAGACGCCCGCCCGCATTTCCGTGACGCCGGTCAGGTCTTCGGCGAAATGCGCTGTCGGGGTCGAGCCGACGCTCACGATGGGGCATTGGTGCCCGGCCGCCCGCAAGGCCTCCGCCGCGGCAACCGCTACCGCTCTCTCATTCTCCGCAGCCGCGACGAGAGCCTCGGGCGTGAAGAGGCTGTAGGATTCGCCTGCATGGGTGAGAACGCCGGCAAGCTTGATGCCGGCCTCGCCCAGCGCGACCGCGACTGCAATGAGCTTTGGATCGTCCGCGGTCAGCCCGCCGCGGTGACCATCGCAGTCAATCTCGATGAACGCAGTGGGTGTCACACCAGCGGCACGACCGGCGGCGCCGAGCATCCTCGCCTGCTCCGGCGAATCGAGCAGTACCTTGAGGTCAACGCCTGCTTTGCGCAGACGCATCGCTCTTTCAGCTGTGTGGGGCGCCAGACCCACCGCATAAGTCATGTCGCGAAAACCGTGCCGCGCGAAATACTCGGCTTCCGCCAGGGTAGAAACAGTGATCGGCCCCGATCCGGACGGATAAGCCCGTCGCGCCACGTCGATGGATTTCGCGGTTTTCATGTGGGGACGCAGCACGACGCCCCGCTCCGCCATGCGCGAGGACAGGCGGGCGAGATTGCGATCGAGCCGATGCACGTCGAGCAGGAGAGCCGGCGTTGCCAGCGTGCCGAGCGTTGCGGCCGTCTCGGAGTTCTGGTGATCCGTTCCGCTCATCTCCTCGCGTCGCACGTCGATGTCTCCTAGCCGAACGACTGATTGGGAATCGCAAACACGCGCGCCGGCCCGCTTGATGGTGCCGGCGTGCCCAAGATCATTGTGGTGGCATCGCCGATCTGCTCCAGGCCGATGCCTTCAAGCCAATTCCCGAGCTGCGATGTGGCAGAGGTGTCGATGCGGACAAAACCACTGCCGAGCCGCGCGAGCGCAGCCTCGATCAGCGCCTGTGCATCGGTCTCGGTTTCGGCGACGACGGGACCGATGACATGCCCGCGGCCAAAAAGCCGGGAGATGGCGTAGCCGCGGGCCATGCCGTCACGCTGCAGGAGATAGCTATCACCGCTTTGGAGTAGCTTTTCGAGCATCTGTCGTCTCTCCAAGCCCGTAGCGTCGCGATCGAGTCGCATGATCACCTCGAAATCCGAGGCAGCCATTGGCCTGACGAGCCCCGGCGGCGACTCATGGCGTCCTCTGGGAATTCCCTGATGCTGGTGGATGACCCCGATGGGGACGAAACCGCGCCGCTGGTAAAGCGCTTGGCCTTCGGCGGTCGAATTCAGCGCAATGCTTCGTGGACGCGCGGACGTCAGCAACGCATCCATGAGCCGGGCCCCATAGCCACGGCCCTGAGCGGTCTTCGCGACGATGATCATACCAGCGGAAGCATGGGTTTCGCCATACGGCCACCATGCCGCGGTCCCGATCACCGTCCCAGCGTGTTCCAGAACAAAGCCTTTGCCCAGCTGCAGCGCGACATCCCAATCTTCGAGCCGATAGGGCCAGGACATCTCCTGCGAGAGCTTCAGGGCGCCTTCCAGGTGTGATCTGGCGAATGGAACCAGCACCGCGGCTCGATCGTCGCGATCTCCGGCCTGGTAAGCTGCGGGCTTCATCATTGGTCGACGTTTCTCTTGCTCGCGGTACTTGTCGCCAGTACCTGATTGACGGCGAGGTCCACCTGATCCTCGCATCGTCCGCACTGTACGTTTCACCAGACAGCATTACACAATTGGACTGGAGCAAAGTTCGGCATAGAATTTCATTGTTCGCGGCTCGACGCGGCCAATCTGCCGTCAGCGGCGGGCGCGCCAGGACGGCGCTCGAAAGCGGGCCGTCAGAGCTGACGCCTCACATGCGGCGGGAGCACCACTGCAAGCGCCAGACGGTGCGGATTGACGTCGGTTATCACGACGTGTCGCGCGCCGACGCGTCGGGCGCCGCGGCGCGGCCTTCGAGAGTCGGCGTCATAATTCCCTCCAATCTCCGCTAGGGCGCCATTTCGGCGATTATCATGGGGATCTCTCCACGCAGCACGCGCAACATGCGCTCGAAGTGACCCGGATCGTGTGGCTTTAGGAGCGTAGCTTTGCGGGGCAGATATACGTCCCACAGGCGCGACAGTAAAAACCGAAATGCCGCAGCGCGCTGCATCGCGGGAAGCAGCAAGCGCTCCGAAGGAGTCAACCTCCGGACGCTCTCATATGCGTCGAGGAAGGCGATGACTCGCTCCTCGTCGTAACGGCCGGCGGGACCATCGATGCACCAATCATTGACGCACACTGCAATGTCGAACAGAAGCGCGTCGCACCCGGCGAAATAGAAATCAAGAACGCCGGACAGTTGCCCCCGCTCAAACAAGGCGTTGTCGCGAAAGAGATCAGCGTGCACCGGTCCCCTGGGCAGTTGCCGGTAGGTCGAGGACAAAGCGACCTGGTTCTGAAACGCCAATTCACTCGCGAGCAGCGAGCGCTGTCCAGCAGATGCATAGCGGCTGACCACCGGCACAACCTCGTTCCACCACTGGAGGCCGCGCGGATTTATCTGTTGTCGCGGGTAATCGGCCCCAGCCAGGTGCACCTGCGCGAGGAATTTTCCGACGGCACCACAATGCGCGACCGTAGGCTCCATCTCGCTTGCACCGGGAAGCCTGGTAACGACGGCGGCAGGCCGCCCCTTCAGTGAGTGAAGGATTTCGCCGTCACGGTTGGCGACCGGATTGGGGACGGGCATGCCCCGCACCGCAAGATGCTTCATGAAGTGGAGGTAAAACGGCAACTGCTCGAAGGGGAGGCGCTCAAAAATGGTGAGCACGTACCCTTCCCGATCCGTATCGACGAAGTAGTTGGTATTCTCAATTCCGCTGGTGATCCCGCGAACGGAGCGAGGCGCGCCGAGACCCCGCGCTCGAAAGAACGCTGTGACTTGGTCGAATGACAGCTCCGTGAATACGGCCATGGGTTGACGCGACCTTCGTTCCGATATCTGCCGTTCAGCAGGCTTTATCGCGCACAATCTCGGTGATGTAGTTCTTGACAGCCTGGGCATTCGCGGGAAGGACTTTGACCCGCCTCGGCAACTTCTCAATGCCATCGTAGCTTTGCGGGCGATCGGGCTCACGGCCCAGAGCTTCCTTGATCGTCGCGGCGAATTTGATCGGCAGAGCAGTTTCGAGCACAATCATCGGCATCTCGGGACTCGCGTGCATGCGCCCGACCTTCACGCCATCTGCCGTATGTGGATCGATCACGGTGTTCCGACGCTTCCACGTGTCACGGATGGTCGCGAGCCGATCGGCATGTGTGCTCCTTCCGCTACGGAAGCCGAAACGGGCTGTAGCCTCTGCAAATCTGGATTCTCCACTCAGATCGAACGAGCCTCGCTCCCCGAGCTGATCAGCAAACAGCGATTTCGTTCGCTCTGCGTCCCGATCTAACAAGTCGAATACAAAGCGTTCGAGATTTGAAGCCTTGGAGATGTCCATGGACGGGCTTGAGGTTTCGAGCGTGTCTGCGCGACTTCGGACGCGATACACCCCGGTACGGAAAAACTCGTCGAGCACGTCGTTCTCGTTGGTCGCAAGGACCAGCCGGGATATTGGAAGCCCCATCATGCGCGCAACATGCCCCGCGCAGATGTTTCCGAAATTCCCCGAAGGCACTGCAAAGCTTACACTTGTCGCCCCCCGTTCGGACGCCTGCAGATAACCGGAGAAGTAATAGACGACCTGCGCAAGGAGCCTCGCCCAGTTGATCGAGTTCACCGCACCGATCTTGTATTTCTGCTTGAACTCCAGATCGCTCGCCACCCGCTTGACGATGTCCTGGCAATCGTCGAAGACGCCTTCTATCGCGATGTTGTGGATGTTGTGGTCCTGGAGGCTGAACATCTGAGCTTGTTGAAAGGCGCTCATTCGTCCGCGGGGCGAGAGCATGAACACCCGCACCCCTTTCTTGCCGCGCATGGCGTATTCTGCCGCGCTTCCGGTATCGCCACTGGTCGCACCAAGAATGTTCAAGTTCTCCTGCCGGCGCGCCAGCTCGTACTCGAGCAGATTGCCGAGCAACTGCATGGCCATGTCCTTGAACGCCAACGTGGGACCATTCGACAGTTCCTGGAGGTAAAGTCCCCTCTCCAGCTTTCGCAGCGGCGCGATGTCAGGCTTTCCGAATATCTCCGGCGTGTAGGTCTTTGCACAGATGGCTTTCAGGTCGGCGGAGGGAATATCGCCGACATAGAGCGACAGGATCTCGAAAGCCAGGTTGGCGTAGGACAGCGTACGCCACGCATCCAGCGTGGCGTGGTCCACACGAGGATAGGTTTCCGGGACGTACAGCCCGCCATCCGGGGCGAGGCCTTCAAGCAATGCCTCGCAGAATTGCTTGCGGCCTGAATGGCCGCGCGTGGACACGTACTGCATCGTCAATCTTCTTTAGAGAGGCGGAAGTGCCTCCGGAACTCAGACCTGGGTTGTAAGCTATGCTGCCGGCCATCAGCGGCTGGCGCGCCACATCGCGATCCGGTCACGCATCCGGTAGCCCTGAATGAAGGCAGGCATGAACCACGGATTGCCTCGATAGAACGGGATGAAGGCCGGAGGCCTGAAGTCGAACGCGGTGCGCGCCCTCTCCTCGTGTCCCATGAGCTTGTGGGCCGCATGCATACCGACCCATGGCGCCCAGACCACGCCCGATCCGCAGAAGCCGCTGGCATAGACGATACCTTCCTTCTCGAAAATGCGCGGAATCATGTCGCGGTTCATGGCCACATGGCCGAACCAGCTGTGTGAGAGGCGAACGGGCTCCAGCTCAGGGAACAGATTCACCAGGCCCTTGCGCAGAAGCAGCTTCGGGGCGACGGGGTCGCCGACACGAGAGCTGTCGCGGCCGCCCAGCAAGATGCGTTTGCCATCAGGCGAGGGCCGATAATAGAAGCCGACCTCCCGGCTCTCCGTGATCATCATGCGTTTCGGCATCAGCCGCGCCATGACTTCGGGCGCAAGCTCCTCCGTCGCAATGATCCGGCTGCGAACCGGGACCAGCCGACGGCGCAGGAAGGGCACGGCGCCATCGGTGTAACCGTTGGTACACACCAGCACCTGATGTGCCTGCACCGGACCGGCCGCGGTGACGACGCGGAAACCGGAGCCATCTCTGTCGATCGAGATCACGGGCGTCCGGGCGTGGACTGTCAAACCGGAAGCGAGCGCGACCCGCAGCAGTTCGGCGTGGAATTTCGCCGGGTGCAGCCCGCCGATGTCCATCCGAACCGTACCGCCGCGATAGACATCGGTGCCGATATACTGGTGCTGTTCGGCATAGGGAACTGCGTAGGCTTCGATCCCAAGCTTCTTTGCGAGCCGCTCGGCGGTGCGCGCGATGGCTTCATATTGCTCATAGCCGAAGGCGCCCTTGAACTGCCCCACCGGCTGGAAGTCGCAGGCGAGGCCCTCCGTCCTGATGAAATCGTACAGGAACTCGCGTGCGGCCTTACCTTCCGCCTCGATCGCCAGCGCCCTCTCCTCTCCGAACCGGCGCGTGAGCGTCGCGTAATCGGGCCGAATGGATCCGCTGGTGATACCGCCGTTGCGCGTCGAAGCTCCTTCACCAGGATCCATGGCGTCATAGGCCGCAACCGAGCGGCCCTCGCGCGCCAGCACCAGACCGGCCGAGAGCCCTGCATAGCCCGCGCCCACGATCAACACGTCGAGCTTCCTGGCTATTGGCTGCTGCGGCGGCGGCTTAAGCGGCGCGGCTTCCCACCAATAGGGCGTGGCCTTCTCGGCAACTCTCGGCGCGTGCATGGCTTTGGTTCTCGTATGGTCGCTGGTTTCAGCCGCGGCTCGGTTGAAATCGTTCAGATGTGGTCGTTTCGAACGTCGAGGGCATCTCGCAAGCCATCGCCGATGAAGTTGAAGCTCGTCACCGCCATCGTAATGGCGGCACCGGGAATGATGGCGAGCCAGGGAGCGCTCGCCAGATATTGCTGGGCGCCATTGAGCATGTTGCCCCAGCTGGGCAGCGGCGGCTGGATGCCGTAGCCGAGAAAGCTGATATAGGCCTCCAGAAGGATCGCGCGCGCGACGGCCAGACTTGCGGCGACGATGATGGGACCCATGGCATTGGGCAGGATCTCGCGGAACATGATGTGCGCCCTGCGAAGCCCGACCATGCGCGCAGCCTGGACGAACTCGCGCTCGCGCAGCGAACGGACCTCGGCCTCGACGATTCGCGCAGTCTCCATCCAGCTCGTGACGGCAATGATCACGGTGATCATCGCCGGGCTCGGCCGCAGCGTTGCGGCCAGCGCCAGCACGAGAAAGATCGAGGGATAGGACAGGAAGCCATCGACCGTCCGCATCAATGCCGCCCCGACCCAACCCCCGCGATAGCCGGCCGTCACGCCAATGAGCGTGCCGATCAACGTCGACAGCAACATGGCGGAGAACCCCACCGCCAGCGAGACGCGCCCGGCCATCAACAGCCGCACCGCGAGGTCTCGCCCTAAGGGATCCGTGCCCAAGTAATGGTTGCCTGTCAGCGGCGGAGCAAAGCGGGCGCGCAGATCGATGTGGAGCGAATCGTAGGGCAAGGCATAGGGACCGATGGCGCACGCCAGCACGAGCAGGGTGATCATCGCGATTCCCAAGAGCGCCAGGTGGTGACGCATGAAGCGGATAACGGCACGGCTGTGCCACCAGCGGGCCGGAGCTGCGTGCGCGACGATGGCGGTCATATCTACTCGCTCCTCTTATCTGTCGTGAGTCTGCAGGCTCAGGCCAGGCGAATGCGCGGATCGACGGTGGCGATCACGATGTCTGCGATCAGATTACCCAACAGGACCAGGATGGCCGAGAAGATCAACAGCCCCATCACGACCGGATAGTCGCTGTAACCAAGGCTGTCGAGAAACAGCCGCCCCATGCCCGGCCAGGTGAACACGGTCTCCGTGACCAGCGCGCCGGTGAGAACGCTGGGCAATTGCATCCCTGCCAGCGTGATCATCGGCAACAGCGCATTGCCGATGACATGTTTCAGCAAGATGCGGCGTTCGCTCACGCCCTTGGCCCGGGCCGTCTTGACGAAATCCTGACTGAGCGCATCGAGCGTTGCCGTCCGCATGTAACGGCTCCAGATAGCGACATGAACGAGGGACAGCACCAGGCTCGGCAAGATCAGGTGATGCAGATAGTCCAGTACCGAGCCGTCGCCAATTGTGTACATGTTGCCTGCGGGCACCCAACCCAGCTTCAGGGTGAAGATGTAGATGCCGATCAGGCCGAACCAGAACGTCGGAACGGACAGCGCCACCATGGCGCCGACAGTCGCGCAGTAGTCGAACAGCGAATAGCGGTGGGTGGCGCCGCGGATTCCGATCCAGGCACCGACCCCGATCGCAAATGCGGTGGACGTACCCATAAGCAGTAGCGTAGCCAGCAAGTGTCGACCAATCACCGTCAGCACCGAAGAGCCATCGCGGAACGAGTGTCCCCAATCGCCCTGGAGCAGCCGCCAGGCCCAATCGAGATACTGCATCCATAGCGGCCGGTTCAACCCGAGCTGCGCTGCGAGCCGCTCCACATCTTTCTGGGTCATCCCCGGATCGAGCCCGAACTGCGCCAGAGGACCACCCGGCATGAGGTTGAGAACCGTGAAGCCGATGATCGAGACGATCACCAGCAGCACAATGCTCTGCAAGAGACGATTCACCAGGAAGGCGGACATTCGAGTCCTCCATTAGCGTGACAACACCGTCCGACGCGGTCCGGCCGGCGAGACATCAGCTCGCCCAATACCAGGCGAGCGCGTTCCAGGACTCCGTGCGCGTGTTGCCATTCGGCACGAATCCATTGATCCCCTTCTTGAGACCTTCGACCGAGTTGCTCTGATACAGCGGTAGGAAAGGCAGATCGCGGCGCACGAGTTCCTGTACGCGAGAGTAGATCGCGCGCCGCGCTTCGGGATCGAAGGTGCGTGCGCCTTTGTCGAGGAGGGCATCGACCTCCGGATTTGCGTATTGGGCATTGTTCGAGCCGCGGCCGCCCTTCGCTGCGATCGAGCGCGAGTGGAGGCGATTGGTGACGTCCGGATCGGCGCCAATCAGATACGAGCTGCCTACGATCACGGAATCGAACTGCGATTGCACCCAGAAATCGCCCCACATCACGGCGGCGGGCAGGTTCGATATCTTCATCTCGACCCCCAGTTGCGCGAACGTCTGCTGCAGGAACTGCTGCACCTGTTCACGAAGGGGATCGCCCGACGTGGTCGAATTGGTAAAGGACAGGCGAACGCCGTTCTTGGCGCGAATGCCGTCCGCGCCCTTTGCCCAGCCGGCCTGATCGAGGATCTTGCCCGCGCGCTTTACATCAAATTGGTGCAGGGGCAGATTGGCGTGGAAGAAGAAGGACTGCCGCGGCATGAACGTCTCTGTCGGGGTAGGCACCCCGTAATAGAGCCCCTGAATGATCGCCTCCTTGTCGATCGCCGCGTAGAGCGCCTCGCGAACGGCCAGCTCCTTGAACTGCGGGCGCTCGAGGTTCAGGTAGAAGGATTCGAACGAGGTCCTTGGGACGAGCGTCACCACACGGTTTGGCAGCGTCTTGGCTTCCCCGTAATGATCGGGCGTGATGTAAGGCTGGCCCACGAGATCAATGTCGCCGCTCTTGAACTGGGTGTAGAGGACCGTGAGATCGGGAATGTATTTGAAGACCAGCCTCTCGATGTGAGGGCCATCACCGAAGTACTCGGTGTTCGCAACGAGTTCGAGATGGTCACCAGCAACCCTCTTGCTCCACTTGAAGGCGCCGGTGCCGACCGGTGCCTGGTTGAAGGCGGCGTTGTTCGGATTGGCCTCTTTCTCGAGGATGTGCTTGGGGACGATGAAGGTTTCGGTCAGGAACGACAGATACGGCGCAAAGGCCTCCTCCATTCGCCACGTGATCTCCGTCGGCGAGACCACCGTGATATCGCGCACGAGAGCATGGCCGGCCGTGCGCCAACTCCGGAAGTTCGGATTCGTAATCAGCTCGAGCGTGAACTTCACGTCCTCGGCGCTGAACGGTTTGCCGTCGTGCCAGCGGACATCGTCGCGCAAACGAATACGCCATTTGAGACCGTCTTCCGAAATGCCGCCATTCTTCTGGTTCGGCACTTCCATGGCCAGGTTGGGCTGGATAACGCCTTGAGGATCGATGCGGAACAGCGCGTCGAAGACCGAGAAGTGCACGCCATCATCGACTTCAATGTGTACCATCAGCGGATTGAAGACGGTGGGCTCTTGTCCAAGCCCGACGATCACGCGGCCGGTTGGCTTTGTCGGAGAGGTGCGCGCGTGGGCCGGCTTGCCCAATAGATTGGGCGCGATCAGGCCAGCAGCTCCGCCGATCGCCACCATTCGCAGAGCATCACGCCGCGAGTAGCTCGATGTCGTTGCAGAACCCTTGGTCATAACGTCTCTCCTCCCTTGTGCTGTCCGCCATACTCTGCATGTTCGGGCATGCTCTGGGGTTGCTCGCCCGGGATTGCTGCCACCAGTTCTCGCGTGTAGGTGGATTTCGGATCGAGGAATATCTGGGACGGCGGTCCGCGTTCCACGATTTGTCCTCGATGCATGACGGCGATTTCATCGCAGATTTGGCTTGCGACGCGCAGATCATGCGTGATGAAGATCATCGAGACGCCGGTCTCCCGCTGGATCTGGTCGAGCAGCTTCAAGATCTGGGCCTGGATCGATACGTCGAGCGCTGAGACCGCTTCGTCGGCAATCAGCAATTTTGGCTTGAACATCAGCGCCCGCGCGATGCCGACGCGCTGGCGCTGCCCGCCGGAGAACTCGTGCGGATAGCGCTCAAAGGCGCCTGCATCCAGGCCGACATGGGACAGAAGCTCCCGCGCACGCTCGCAAGCTTTGTCATAAGGCATGCCATGCGCGACCGGGCCGACAGTGAGAATTTGACCGACCGTCGATCGCGGATTGAGCGATGCGAAAGGATCCTGAAAGATCATCTGGATGTTCGGCCGTAGCGGCCGAAACTCGGCTTCGGAAAGCCCAGCGATGTCGCGGCCTTCGAACAGAATCGAGCCGCCGTCGCACTCCATGAGCTTGATCAGCAGCCGACCGAGCGACGACTTGCCGGAACCGCTTTCCCCAACGACGCCGAGCGTGCGACCCGACGTGAGGTCGAAGCTGACCCCATTGACCGCAGGCACGATGCGCTGTGTACGGAAAAGCGCGCTGCCGCTGCGATAAGTCTTTGCCAGGCATTCGACCTTCAGGATCGACGCTCGCTCCCCGGCTTCCGAGGGAACGCGGTCCTTGCCGGTCAGGTGGGGCACGGCTGCGATCAGGCGGCGTGTATAGAGATGATTGGGCGACTTCAGCACCTGCGCGGCACTGCCCTGCTCCACGCAATGGCCCTTCTCCATCACCACAACGTGGTCGGCAATCTCTGCGACGACGCCGAAATCGTGGGTGATGAACATGACGCTCATTCCCTTGCGGCGCTGAATGTCGCGGATCAATTGCAGGATCTGCGCCTGGGTCGTCACGTCGAGTGCGGTGGTCGGCTCGTCCGCGATCAGGATCGCAGGTTCGAGAGCCAGAGCCATGGCGATCATCACCCGCTGCCGCTGCCCGCCCGAAAGCCGGAAGGGATACTGGTGATACATGAGCTGCGGATCAGGCAGACCCACTTCAATCAACAAGTCTATGGCCCGGCTGCGACGCGAGGCCGGCGTACCAACGTCGTGCGCGGCCATCACCTCCTCGATCTGCGCGCCCACGGTCATCAGCGGGTTGAGCGCCGAGAGAGGATCTTGAAAGATCATCGAGACGACTCGGCCGCGCAGACTGCGGAGCTTTTCTGGCGCGAGGCCTACGATGTTCGTCCCATTCAGGTGGATCGCCCCCGAGGTGACCCTGATCACCTTCGGCAGAAGCCCCATGATCGCATTGGCGGTGACCGACTTGCCCGATCCAGATTCTCCGATGATGCAGAGAATCTGTCCACGTTTGAGATCGAAGGAGATGTTCTCGACGGCGTGGGCCCGCTCCATTCCTTCAGGCAGGCTCACGGTCAGTTCGCGCACCGACAGCGCGACATCGGCGGGGGCTGCAGCCGGCTCGCCAGAGGCCATCGGAACATCCTCCCTTTTTAGCTTCGTTCGGCCATCCTGCTGCGAGCCGCGCCTTCGGTTCTTTGCCTTGCCACGCTTCTTCGACAGGTCGACGATTTGACGTTCGACGTGCCATTCCTCCATTGGAGGCTGCGACATGATTCAGGCCTCCCCGCGCAAGAGGCAAGAACTCTTCTTCGCAGTGCGGCGCCGACCGAACAGGTCAGTTCGATCGAAGCGAAGCATGGATGGTGCCGAGCTCATAGCTTGATCGCTTCTGCCAAGATCTGCTCCTCGACAAGGCTCATGCGGGTTGCCTCTATGGACTTCGATCCTTCGATCCGTTCTGCCGATCTTGACGATTTGAATCACCCTGGAGTCGCCGAAAGCCGGCATCGAAGCAGCAGGAACTTCTGAAAACGAAGTCCGATTTGGCATTTCAGTCTGCGCCGCCAGCCCTGCCGCGGCGGCGCGCGACGGATCGCAGGAGCACGTGCATCAGTCTCGCAGCCTGCAAGCTGCGACCCAAGCAAAGTATTTTCGCAATAATAGCTCGTGTCAAAGGCAGTAAACCGCAGGATATTCGGTCTCATGGCCAAAGTCCGCGGGGCCTGCCGCAATTCCCCGGTTACGCTACGCAACCACCGGAGATCCCTGTCGGATGAGCGCGCCGCTCCTGCATATCGAATCCAGTCCATCCCTGCCTCGTGAGGCGGACGTCGTCGTCATCGGCGGCGGCGTCGCAGGCGTGTTCACAAGCTACTATCTCGCGCGTCGCGGCCTCAAGGTTGCCTTGCTCGAGAAGGGCCGCGTCGCCGCCGAGCAGTCCAGCCGCAACTGGGGATGGTGCCGCCAACAGAACCGCGACGCACGCGAGCTGCCGCTTGCGACCAAGAGCCTCGATCTCTGGGAACGAGTTGCCCAGGAAACGGGTGAAGACACGGGCTTTCGCCGCTGCGGCCTATTGTATTTGTCGAACGACGAGAATGAGCTGGCAGGCTGGGCCAAGTGGCGAGACTTCGCCAGGACCGTTGGCGTCACGACGCATCTGTTGAGCTCGGAAGAGGCGAGCGGTCGGGGCAAGGCGACGGGTCGCAAGTGGAAGGGCGGCGTCTTCTCGCCGACAGACGGGACGGCGGACACTTCAAAGGCCGTCCCCATCGCCGCGCGTGCGATCATGGCGGCGGGCGGCACGGTGCACCAGCTCTGCGCCGCGCGCGGCATCGAGCTCAGTGCCGGCCGGGTCAACGGCGTGGTGACCGAGGCGGGCACGATCCGGACGAAGACGGTGGTCATGGCAGGAGGCGCATGGGCATCTTCGTTCTGCAACCAGCTCGGAATTCGCTTCCCGCAGGCATCCGTGCGCGCTTCAATTCTCGCCCTGGCCCCGGGCGCGGCCGACCTGCCTGATGCCCTTTACGCAGGGCTCGTGTCGGCCACGCGACGCGGCAATGGCGGATACACGCTGGCCATCAGCGGGCGCGCGCGACTAGATCCGACGCCGCAGCAGGTCAGGTTCGGCCGCGAATTCCTCCCCATGTTCGCCCGCCGCTGGCGAAGCCTCAGCCCTGGGGCCTTCGAGGGCATGCGGCAAGGCCACGAATCCCTGGCGAAATGGAGGCTCGACGAGGTGACTCCGATGGAGCTGAACCGAACGCTCAATCCCCGCCCCGACATGAGGCAGATTCGGCTGACGCATCGACGCGCGTGCAAGCTGGTCCCCGAGCTGCGGCACCTCGCCATCTCAAACGTCTGGGCCGGCTACATCGACAGCACACCGGACGGCATTCCGGCAATCGGCGAAGTTGAATCCATTCCAGGCTTCATCCTTGCGGCGGGGTTCAGTGGCCACGGCTTCGGGATTGGGCCCGGCACCGGGCACATGATCGCCGACATCATCACCGGTCGAGCACCGATCGTCGACCCGCGTCCCTACAGGCCGGAACGGCTGAAAATGAGCGCCTGGGGCAAGGTCAGCGAGTTCTGAATTGCAGTTTCCGCCTCGTTGGGAAAAGCTGCTGGTTGATGCTATGACAATGCATATGACGCTGAAGACTCAAAGCCCTGACGCCGTTGTCGGCCCCATCTGATGGCATTGCTATGAAGCTCGATAAGATCGACATCAGGATTTTATGCGAACTGCAGAAGAACGGGCGCATTTCCAACGTCGAGCTCGCAGAGCTGATAAATCTTTCGCCGAGCCCGTGCCTGATGCGCGTCAAGAGGCTCCAGACGGAGGGCTTCATCACCGGCTATTCCGCCCAGATCGATGTTGCCAAGC
Organism: Bradyrhizobium sp. Rc3b; assembly: GCF_900114915.1. GTDB lineage: Bacteria > Pseudomonadota > Alphaproteobacteria > Rhizobiales > Xanthobacteraceae > Bradyrhizobium. The sequence continues at coordinate 92,084 of NZ_FOUS01000002.1, read as the reverse complement.
TCGGGCAAACTCTGACGGTCTTCGCTGAAATCACCCTGAAGAATCATCGGCAGATCGATTTCGCTCGCTTTCTCACGACGATCGAAAAGATCGATTCGGTCGTCGAATGCCATCTGGTTTCGGGCGGGTACGACTATCTCGTCAAGTTCATCACCGCGGGGATCAGCGAATACCAGGCGGTCATGGAACGCCTGGTCGAGATGGATATCGGCATCGACAAGTACTTCAGTTTCGTCGTGCTGAAGTCCCCGATCGTGAAATCCCATCTGCCGCTCGAAAGCATCTTCGATAGCTAAGAACAATCTCCGACCGGCAGCGCGGTGATCATCCCTTCATCGCCGCGCGGGCGTCCTTGTCTTCGAGCGTCTGGTCGAGCGTAGTCTTTGTCCGCTCAATAATGCCGTCGATGTCGTCATCGGTGCAGCACAGCGGCGGCGCATAGCCCAGCACGCCTTGCGCGAAGGCGCGGATCACGAGACCATTGTCCCATGCGCGGTCGAAGATGCGGCGCGCCGCGTCGGCTTCAGCCGGCAGAGGCGTCTTGAGCTCCTTGTCAGTCACGAGCTCGATTGCAGCCAGCATGCCGCGACCGCGGACATCGCCGACAAGCGGATGATCGGCAAGCGCGCGAAGACCTTCCATTAGCCGGTGCCCGGCCTTCCGGCCGTTTTCCAGCAAGCCGTTCTCATAGAGATCAAGGCACGCCAGCCCAACGGCTGCGCTGACGGGATGAGCGGAATAGGTGTAGCCGTGGCCGACGGCCGCCTTGCCGGCGCCATCGGCAATCGTGTTGTAGACGGCGTCGGACATGAGTACGGCCCCCATCGGCACGTAGCCCGAGGTCAGCCCCTTTGCAGTGGTCATGAGATCCGGCACGACGTCATCCTCTTCACAGGCGAAGAGCGGACCGACACGGCCAAAGCCGGTGATGACCTCATCGGCAACGAACAGAATATCGTGCTCCTTGCAGACCGCATGCATGGCCTTCAGCCAGGACGGCGGCGGAACGAGGACGCCCCCTGATCCCTGTATCGGCTCGACATAGAAGGCGGCAACGCGATCGACGCCGAGCTCGGCGATCTTGGCCCGCAGAGCGGCGACCGACGCCGCAATGATAGCCTGGGGATGGGAACCGACGGGATTGCGATAGGCGTAGTGCGACGGAATTTTGTGCTGCCAGTTGTATGGCACTCCGAAACCCGCATGAAAGGCCGGCAGCGCGGTCAAGCCGGCCCCTGCCGTCGACGATCCATGGTAACCAGACTCGACGGAAATGAACTGATCCTTCTGTGGCGTCCCCTTGGCATGATAGTAGTAGCGAATGAATCGGATCGTACTGTCGACGGCATCGGAGCCGCCCAAGGTGAAATAGACGTGGTTCAGATCGCCAGGCGCCAATTCGGCCAGCCTGGCGGCCAGCCGGATAGCCGGCTCGGAGCCCAAACCGAAATAGCCCGTCGCATAGGGAAGTTCACGCAACTGCCTCATGGCCGCCTCGACGATGCTGTCCTGCCCGTAGCCGGCATTGACACACCACAGACCCGCGAACCCGTCGAGCAATTGACGTCCCGAGGCGTCGGTCAGGGTCGCGCCCTTCGCTGATTTCAGCACGCGCACACCCGACGCCTCATGGCTGCGGTAGGATGAGACCGGGTGTATCAGATGCGCGCGATCGAGTTCAATCAGCGAGTTGCTCAACATGTCGTCCTCCAGTCAGCCACAATGTTTGTGCGGCCATCCCGATGTTTTCGCACTCAACGTAGGATAACCAAGACAGCAGTTGCTCCCAGGCTGAACACGGACGAGGGGCATTTTGACTGTCATTAACGATCGGCGCCGCATCTTATGCCGGCATCGGCCCGCGCCAGGCATTGGCGCTCACGTCGGATGCGCCTATTTCGCACAACTCTCTGCCACAGCTCCGATCCGATACGACACAATCTGCTCCCGGTCACCGCGACAGCGGTGCTTTATCCGGTCGTCTGCCCGCTATGATCCCTGTCGTACCGGAGCGCGGTGCGTGAGGACCGAAAAGGATCGAGCCATGGCAACGTTTAGACCGAAATACATCACCTTCGACTGTTACGGCACGCTGACCAATTTCGACATGGCCGGCGCGGCAAGGAGAGCCTACGGATCTCAACTTTCTGCCACGACGATGGCTAATTTCATCAAGGATTTCGCCGCCTATCGCCTGGACGAGGTTCTTGGCGCGTGGAAGCCGTACTTCGAGGTCGTGCATAATTCAGTAGAGCGCGCTTGCAAGCGCAACGGTATCGTCTTTCAGCCGGAGGATGCCCAGCGCATCAATGAAGAGATCCACACGTGGGGTCCACATGCCGACGTCCCGGCTGGTCTGGCCAAGGTTGCCAAGGAGATCCCGCTGGTCATCTTGTCGAACTCCATGAAGAACCTCATCATGTCCAACGTGGAGAAGCTCGGCGCTCCCTTCCACATGGTCATCACGGCCGAGGAGACTGGCGCCTACAAGCCGCACATGAAAGGCTTCGAATACATGTTCGACAAGCTGGGCTGCGGCCCGGAAGATATCACCCACGTCTCCTCCTCGTTCCGCTACGATCTGATGACCGCCTACGATCTGGGTATCAAGAGCAAGGTATGGGTGAACCGCGGTCACGAGCCGGCGAACCCCTTCTATGAATACACCGAGGTCTCTGGCATCGGCGGCTTGGCTGCCGCAGTCGGCCTGGAGCCTCCTCGTAAAAGCGCCTGAGCGCAGTTCTTTCGGGATCGCTCGCGGCACTTCAGCAATAGAGATCTGCGCTGGTCAAAGAAAAGGGGGCGGTTCAACCGCCCCCTTTTCTTGTTTCAGATCCGATGGACGCTCAATCCAGGCCGCCGACATGAAGGGCCTTGCTCTCGAGATATTCTTCTATCCCGAGCTGAGATCCCTCGCGTCCCAGGCCCGACTGTTTGACACCGCCGAAAGGCGCGACCTCCGTCGAGATCAGGCCGGTGTTCAGGCCGACCATGCCGAACTCCAGCGCTTCGGCAACACGCCAGGAACGCTTCAGGTTTTCAGTGTAGAAATACGCCGCAAGACCGAAGGGCGTACCGTTTGCGATCGCTATCGCCTCGTCCTCCGTCTCGAACCGGAAAAGCGGCGCGACCGGCCCGAAGGTCTCCTCCGAAGCCAGGAGCATCTCGGTCGTCGCGCCACCGAGCACGAGAGGCCGGGCAAATTGCCGGCCCTCCGGCACCGCCTCACTCTCAGCGATGATCTTTGCCCCTTTATCCAGCGCGTCCATGACGTGCCGCTTGATCTTCTCGATCGCTGCGCCATTGATCATCGGCCCGATTGCGACCCCCTCTTCGGTGCCGGCGCCGACCTTCATTTTCGCGACCTTGCCGGCGAGCTTCTCTGCGAACGCATCGTAGACGCCCGATTGCACGAGAATGCGATTGCAGCAGACGCAGGTCTGTCCGCCATTGCGGAACTTCGACGCAATCGCGCCCTCGACGGCGCGGCCGATATCGGCATCGTCGAAAACGATGAACGGCGCATTGCCGCCGAGCTCGAGGCTGAGCCGCTTGATGTTGTCGGCGGCGCCTTTCATCAGCAGCGCGCCGACGCGGGTCGACCCCGTGAACGAGATCTTGCGGACGGTCTCATTGGCCATCAGCTCCTTGCCAATGTCGGCCGGCATGCCCGTCACGATGTTGATCACGCCAGGTGGAATTCCTGCCCGCTCCGCCAGCACACCGATCGCGAGGGCCGAAAACGGCGTGAATTCAGAGGGCTTGATGACGACGGTGCAGCCCCCGGCCAGCGCGGGCGCCACTTTCCGTGTAATCATCGCGTTGGGGAAATTCCAGGGCGTAATGATCCCGCAGACGCCGACAGGCTCTTTCAAAACCAGAATGCGGCGATCGACCGTGGGAGACGGGATCGTCGATCCGTTGATCCGGCGCGCCTCTTCCGCAAACCATTTGACGAAGGAGGCTCCATAGCGGATTTCGCCGAGCGATTCCGCCAGTGGCTTGCCCTGCTCCAGCGTGAGCAGAAGAGCCAAATCCTGCTCATGGTGTCGCATGAGCTCATACCAGCGCTCCAGCAGCGCGGCGCGCTCTGCATGGGCCTTGGTCTTCCAATGCTTGAACGCGTCGGCCGCAGCGCTGATGGCAGCCTTGGTCTCCTCGCACCCCATATCGGGGATGGTGCCAAGAACTTGCTGGCTGGCAGGATCGATGACATCAACCGTCGCCTTCGCACTCGCGTCGCGCCAGTGGCCGCCGATCAGTGCCTGCTGGCGAAACAGATCCTTGTCTTTCAATGCAACCATGTATTTGTTCCCTTACTCTTCGGGGTCAAACCGCCAACACTGCCGGATATGCGATTGGCGAGACAAGCCGTCTCATCTGAGCCATACAGCACCGCGCGCCGCATTTTTCATCGAGAAGGAAGCGTCTGACCGCGTTGAATCCGGTCAGACGGGCACTCGAAAGTCGATTGTTCTGGCCGTCGTTTAGTGAGGCCGCCGTCAGGCATCGTGCTCAGTCATAGTGGCAGACATAGATCTTCCGCACGGTCTCGATCGTGCGCCAGACGCCAACAAAGCCCGGCTTCATCACAAAGCTGTCGCCGGCGCGGAAAGTCTTCGTCTCACCACCTTTTTCCTCGATTTCGATAAGACCCGAGATGATGTGGCAGAACTCGAAGGTGGTGCCCTTGATCGAATGGGTCTCGCCGGGGGTTGCCTCCCAGACGCCCGTCAGCACTTTCTCACCCTTCGAGGCGTCCTGCGCCCAGGTCTTGAAGGACGGATTGCCCGAAATGAGCCGTTCCGGATCCGGCACGGCCTTCTTCGGTACAAAATCCGGATTGGTGTCGATGGCAATCAGAAGTGACATGGCATCTTTCCTGTTAGTAACCGAGCGCTCGATCGACGAGGCCGATCGGATTTCGTCCAGCGCGGTGGCGCCGGATGTTCTCTATGACGGATTGTGCTGCCGTATGCGGTTGCGTCACGGACGCGATATGCGGCGTGATGATCACCTTCGGATGCGACCAGAGCGCATGGGCTCCCGGCAGCGGCTCGGGATCGGTCACGTCGAGCATCGCTTCGGCGAGGCGCCCGCTATCGAGCGCTTCGATGAGTGCGCCCTGGTCAAGCTGCGGACCGCGGCCGACATGCAGCAGCCTTGCTCCCGCCGGCAGGAGGGAGAACAGCTGTGCGTTCAGGATGCCGCTTGTTTGCTCGGTCAGGGGCAGAAGACAGACGAGAATGTCCGTTCCTTTCAGGAAGCTGCCAAGCTGATCATCGCCGTGGAAGCAGGTGACGCCCTCAATCGTCTTGTTGCTGCGGCTCCACGCGGCAAGCGGAAATCCAAACGGCTTGAGGCGATCAATCGCAGCTTGCGCCAACATGCCGAGGCCCAGAAAGCCGACGCGCCGATCGGCCGCCTGGGGCGTTGCAAGAGCCTGCCATAGGCCTCTTCCCTGCTGCTCCCGATAGGCAAGCATCTCGCGATGGAGTGTCAGCACCCCAAGCACGACGTACTCCTGCATCATGCGTATGATGCCATCCTCGATCATGCGCACGAGCTTGACGTGGCCAGGTAGGGTCTCCGGCTTGAATTGATCGACCCCCGCACCGGTGGAAAAGAGCATTTCCAGATTTCGAAAACGCGAGAGATCGTCGGGCGCGTTCCAGGTTATCAGGTACCGTACCTTTTCCGGCTCGAAGCATTCGCTGGAATGATAGAATTCGAGATCAGGGAGCTCGCGCGCAAAGGCCTGCCGGAATATAGCCGCCCGAGCAGCATCGGAATTGAAAAGGAACGCCATCGACGTGGTCCTCTCAGGTCCTCGCCCGGGATGCGGCGCGTTGAGACCGGACTGGCCGGCCACCGAGGGCTGGAAAGGCGGCGAGCCCTACGAAGCCTTCAACGTTCACCGGGGTCACCCTGCCTGCTGTTGCCGGATATCGATAGGCCGCAACCAGTAGCTTTCCCTGCTGAATCGAGCTCCACTGGCGGCGAAACATTCCGAGTACCGCCCGCCAAACAGGCGAAACCTGCTGGCCTTCCGCGCTATGCTGCTGCAAAAGAGGGCTTGTGCGGCACGCAGCAGAAGGTCGGCGGGGGATAGGCCGCGGCCTTTGAGCCCGCAAAGGAATGGATGAGCTGAATGGGACGAACGGTACGCGTGAAGTCCTTTGAACTGGTGGCCAAGGACATAAACGACGTTGATGTGAAGCTGCTCCACGCGCTTTCGATCGGTGTCGGCTGGCCGCATCGCCCCAAGGATTGGGATTTCCTACGCCGCGCCGGCCACGGCATCGTCGCCGTTGACGGCATAGGCCGCGTTTTCGGCAGCGCGATGTGGTTCCCTTATAGCCAGGAATTCGCGACGATTGGCCTGGTGATCACATCGCCCCGAACCCAGGCACAAGGTACTGGCCGCTGGCTCATGGAGCAGGTTTTCGAGCGGTGTGGCGACCGGAATTTGACCCTCAATTCAACCCATGCCGCCTATCATCTGTATCTGTCGCTGGGGTTCACGAAGGAAGCCACCGTGCATCTGTGGCAAGGAGAGATCGTCTCACCACCCCCGCCGGTGCCGGGTCTGGCCGGTGAGTTGAGCTCGCTGTCCACGGCTAACATCGGAGAGATCGCGGCACTGGACGAACGCGCGTTCGGAACTAACCGGCAGAAGCTGCTCGCGTTGCTTTCTGAAGGTGCGTCAATCTCCGTCCTGCGCCGCGGCGGAGAGACCGTCGGTTATTCCATGAAGCGCGAATTCGGGCGCGGTCATGTGATCGGCCCGATCATCGCCAGCAATGATTGTGACGCGATCCATCTCACGGCCGTGCATCTCAGAGATCTCGCGAGACAATTCGTCCGCGTCGATACGCGGGAGCAGACGGGTCTGTTTGCCGACTTCCTTCAACAGAGCCGCCTCGGGATGACCGACACCGTCACGACGATGTCTAAGGGCCGGCGATTCCTGAACCGAAAGGAAAATGAGCCGTGGGTGTACGGGCTAGCTGGTCACGCGTTGAGCTGAAGCTATGAAGCGAAGCTCCGTGGGGACTGGTGCCAACGGCCGATCGCGACCCTACAGAGACGGGCCGTGGCTAGGGCGACCAGCAGAGGGACGAGTCGCTCGCGAAGCGGCCCCAAGCGCACGAAATCGTAGTTTGGCGCACACAATCGCGCAATTGGTGGAGAGAGTGGGAGTCAAACCCACGATTTTCGACTATCCCGCCTCGAACAGCCGAGACTGCCGTAAGCAATCGCCGCCTCCTGGCCTCGTAGATTCAGATCATGCGCATGCGCAACAAGCCAGCTTACGTTGGCCGTGGTGAGATTTTTCTTGATCTTCCGGTGCACACGACGCGCACACGCTGCCCCCTAACCAATTGAAAAATTTGAACTCTCGCTCCAATCCATCATGGGCGCCACGGAAAAGCGATAGCTCTGCAATTTCAATCTCTTATCAAGTCCTCTTCCCGTCCACTCCCGTTATACTATTTCCGCGAGAATAGTATAGCCGCCGGGCGCAAGTGATCGCCAAGCAGTCGCAACTGCGACAATGCGCCCGAGAGGAATTCCCAGTCACCGCTCGCAATCGAATTAGAAGCAACAGAGGGCCCGATCGCTGCGCACTCTGCTTGGCAGTCTCGAAATACTGCAATGTCTTGAACGGCCGTTCTGACATTTGGCTTTCTTGGCCAGTTCAGATCATCGCATCTTCCTGTCAGAATGGCCGTTACGAATCGCGCGCGTAAACGACGCAACCGTTAGAGAGTTTCCCCTGGCGGCATGTGGCAGTCAGAACCGAATTCGGCGAGGTTCTGATTCATTTTCTCGCCAACACCCTTGTCATGCGGCACGTATCGTCTTGAGAAACCGACTCACTTCGTCTTTGAGACGATTGCTCTCGCTCGACAACGACCGAGCAGCCGACAAGACCAGCGAGGACGCCGAACCAGTCTCGGAGGCCTCGCGCTGCACATCTATGATGTTGGTGGAGACGCGTTGGGTGCCGCTTGCGGCCTGTTGAACGTTGCGCGCAATCTCCTGCGTCGCCGCACCTTGCTCCTCTACGGCTGCCGCGATGGTCGACGAAATCTCCGACAGCTTCCTTATCGTACCAGTGATCTCGCCAATTGTGCTCACCGATTCCTGCGTCGCAGTCTGGATTGCACCGATTTGCTGACCAATTTCTCCCGTCGCTTTGGCTGTCTGCTCCGCCAGGGCCTTTACCTCAGAGGCGACAACCGCGAACCCCCGACCGGCGTCCCCGGCGCGCGCCGCCTCAATCGTAGCGTTCAGTGCCAACAGGTTGGTCTGACCCGCGATCGCATTGATAAGCTCGACCACGTCCCCGATTCGCGCGGCCGCCTTGGACAATTCACTGACACGCTCGTTGGTTTTCTGCGCTTGGCTAACTGCCTCGTTGGCGATCTTGGCGGCCTGCTGCACCTGTCGGCTGATTTCCCTGACGGATGAAGATAGCTGTTCGGCCGCAGAAGCAACCGACTGGACGTTGCTAGACGCCGCCTCGGAGGCCGCAGCGGCGACAGTGGTTGATTTTTGCGAGCGTTCGGCCGTGGTGCTTAGACTGCTCGCAGAGCTCTCGAGTTCATTCGAAGCTGAAGAAACGGTATCAACGATTTCTCCGATCGCGCTTTCAAAGTCGACTGCCAATCGACGGACCATCCCGCTCTTCTCTTCCTCCGCCTTCATGAGCTCATCGATATCGACCAACGATCCGCAGGCGCGCCGCGGCCGGCCTTTCTCGTCCAACACAACTCCACCTGTTGCTCGGAACCAACGATAGGTTCCGTCTCTAACCTTCAAGCGGTACTTCACATCGTAGCCGACGCCGGTCTGGCAAGTCGAACCGAACGCGGCGAATGTCGCTGCAGCGTCATCCGGGTGGAGGCGATCAGACCAAGATTGCACGACGTTGGGAAATTCGGCTTCCGTCTTGTACCCGCACAAGCGCCGGAATTCGCTCGACCAGGTCCACCGCGCCTTGGCGTGCATCGCATCCCCCTCATATAGGATCGCATCCCACAATCCGATGCCACAATGCAGTGACAGCGTCTCGAGCCACTCGGCCTTGTGGACGAGTTCGTTGTCCCGAATAAGCCCCTTCAACATGCTGCCCCCTTGACCCTTCGATTAGATTTCGCGTGCAGTTAGATGACCTGTCACTGCGTTGTTGCGCTACTCTCGAAGGGCTTGTTTTCGGCGATGAACCTCGCCGCCAACACCAAGGCTCCCATCGAAAACTCCTTTCCGTGCGCGGCAATCATGCGCTCGGAGAGCTCCGCCAGTTCCTTGAAGAAGTGATCCTTGCTTGTGGCTTCGCTTCGCGCTTCGGTTGCTGTCATGAACTTGCTCCTGGAGCTCGCGGCAAGGCTCGTCGCCCAGCTCGCCGTTACTTGAAGATCTGCGGCGGGAACGTCACGATCGCCGCCTCGCCGCCGTGTGTCCCGATGGCAAGATGCTGGCCGTCGTCGGACCAGCGGACGGTTTGGACCGGGCTCCGGCCCGGCGGTTTGACGACCAGTTCGTCGGGTTCGCCGATCCTGGCAACGACGACCCTGCCGTCGCTGTATCCTGCCGCAACCAACGGACGTCCCGGATGCACGTCCACTGCCTCGACAAGGACGAAGCCACCGCGGCCGGTGCCAACGCTCTTCGGCTGTTCGCCACCGTCGTCGAGACTGGAAACGTCCCATGCGATCATGCGGTAGGCTCCGCTCGTCACAAGAACGCGGGAGTCTGCATTCCACGAAAGAGACCGGACGCTTGCAGGATAGCTCGGAATCCGAACGGCGCGCGCATCGGAAAGGCGCAGCAATACGATACCTCCTTCTGCGACGGACATTGCCAGCCAGCTTCCATCGGGACTCCATGCCAAGCTGGAGATGAAGCCGAAAGCCATTGTAGCGGTGGGCTCAGGTCGGGGTCCGAAGGCACGCACAAGCAGACAACCGTCAGCTCCTGTCGCGAAGCTCCGACCGTCTGGCGAGACGGCGATCGCGGATGAACGCCCTCCCGCACGCTCCTGAAGCCATCCGACGTCGCCGTTGGAATCGCAGTATATGACCGACCCATCGGAAGCCGCCAGAATACCGCCGGCATGCACCGGGGCTACCAGATCGATCGGGGCCGCTAGTTTTGCGGCCTGTCGCGTGACGCCGGATGCCGACACGTGCAGCAACTGACTGCCATCGCTTGCGATGAAGCCCTCCGGCTCGATCGAGGCGAGATGAAGCGAAGCATCGCTGATGACGACTTTCGTCAACGGCGGGACCGGATTCCGCCGCGGTGAGATCGTCGATCGGCCGCCGTCCAAGGCCATACGATAGCGATCCTTCGGCGGTTCGCTGTCGGCCAGCGGAGCGATGGCCAGAGAGCCATCGGCAAGCGCGAACGCCACTGCTTGTCCCGCAGCGTCGAACGCCGCGTTCGTAACCGGCGCCCCCATGGTCCAATGCCGACCAAGTAAGTCATAGAGCGTAGCGGTCTCAGCTTCCATCGTGTCCATCGGTCGTCTCACCTGCCGGTCGCAATACACCTGTCGAGTTCTTCAAGGCGTCGTTCCAGCGCGGCGCATTGGGCGTCGCATGTTGCCATTCCGGCCCTTGCTTCCTTCAAGCGCTCGTGCGCTTCCTCGATCACGTGGCCGAATGCATGCGAATCGCCCGTCGCCGCGATCTCCTGCTCAATCCTCTGAATCTCGAATTCTGCTCCACCGGCAAGCTGACGGTTCAGAAGGTTCCACGATTGAGCGGCCGACATCTGCTGAACGACGAGCAACCGCTCCTTCAGCATCTCGACAAGAACCTCCGGATCGACACTCATGCGCTCGGCTCGATTTGATCAAGGATCCGCTGGAGACCCCGGGCATCGGATACGAAGTGTTGCTGCGCGTCGTTGACGTAAGATTGGAGCGAGTCCCACAGGTCGACCCTCAGCAACCGCGCCGGATCGCCCCTCATCGTCTCGATGGCCTGAAGACCGAACTGATGCCGCAAACCGATCCCTTGCAATACGAAATCCGACAGCTCGCGTGCATGCGTTTCGACGAACGGCCGCAGCAGCGGATGTACGCCGTAGCTCATGCCGCGCTTTGCGAGCTCGGTCTCGATGAACAAGATGAAATGCCGCACCAGCAAACTCTGGCTTTCGCCAACCAGGTGCACCACGAAAGTGACGTCGCGGTCGGCGCGCGCAAGGATCTGCGAGGCCAGCGTCGCCGCGGGGGCCGGACCTTTCCCGCCCTTTTGCCCATCCCAGACAGCCGCCATGAAAGGCTCTCCGATCGCTAGGTCCGGGAACGGTATTGGTGCAATTTGCGGTACAGCGTAGCGCGCGAAAGCCCCAGCTTTTCCGCGGCAGCCGCAATATTGCCGCCGGCGTTTGCGACGGCCCTCTCGATGGCGCGCCGCTCCATCTCGTCAAAGCGCGCGATCTCGTCGCCCTCCGATCCCGTCGCGCTGTTCTCCGACTGCACCGACATCGAGGGAGGTTGAGCCGGCGTGACCTCCACGAAATCCTCTGGCAGGTCCCTGGGCGTGACGATGCCGGTTATCGTCATCAGCACCAGGTTCTCAATCAGATTGCGCAGCTCGCGAACGTTTCCCGGCCAGGAATAGCGGCGCAGCAACTCCATCGTGGCCGCCTCGAAGCGCAGCGGCTGGGTGCTGTAGATCGTGGCGAATTGCCTGTTGAAGTGATCGATCAGGATCTCGACATCGCCCAGCCGGTCGCGGAGCGGCGGAATGGTGAACTTGACGACGCCAATCCGGAAGTACAGATCTTTCCGGAAACGTCCCTCGGCCACTTCCTGCTTCAGGTTCCGATTGGTCGACGCCACCAGCCTGACGTCCACCGGGCGCGCCTTGCTGTCACCCAGTCTGTACACCGCGCGCTCTTCCAGCACACGGAGCAGGTAAGGTTGCAGGTCCATCGGCATCTCGCCGATCTCGTCCAAGCTGAGCACGCCGCCATTGGCAAATTCGAATCGCCCGGGCCTTCCCTCGCGCGTAGCGCCGGTATAAGCGCCCGGCGCATGCCCGAACAATTCGCCGCCGAGCAACTCTTTTGAAACCGCACCGCAATTGAAGGCAACGAAAGGTTCCTTGCCGGTCTTCTGACTGGCGGCATGAACCAAGCGGGCGAAGAGTTCCTTGCCGACGCCCGTCTCGCCCTCGAGCAGGATTGCTGTCCGGCCAAGCGCCGCCCGCTCAATTTTCTGCACCACCTCAAGCAATGCCTCGCTACATCCGACGATTGCTTCCTTTGCCGACATCAGGGCGGCGCGGGTTGTCGGCGACATCTCGGCTGCAGCAGGATTTGTCCGCGGCTTCGAAGCAAGCACGAGCATTGCGCCCTTCACGACCCCGTCGACGATTAGTGGCTCGATCCGCTGCTCACGCAGCTCCTCGGGCAACCCCTCGGCCAGGTCTTTTCCCAGCAGGCCTTCGCGACTTGGAAGAATCTGTGACCCAATGCTCAACTCACGAGACTGCGCGAGCCGACGCCAGCGAGCCGACGCCATGTCGTTGTGATGGACGACCCGACCAAAGCGATCCAGGATCACCACGCCGTCGGCACTGCCCATCCCCGGCATTCGAGAGATGCTCGCCTCGAGGAGCAGTATTCTCTCGAGCCGGATCTTTTCCGAAAGGGCAAGCTCGATATGGTTGGCCGCGATCACCGCCAGCGCGACATTGTGACGATGGAAGATTGCCTGGGGGCCGGAAAAATCGATGATGCCGATGATGCTGCCGTCGATCGGGCTGCGAATGGGGCTGCCGACGCAGGTCCAGGCCTTGATGCCTTCGGAGAAGTGCTCCGCCGCGTGGACATGGACCGGCTTGCCCGTGACGAGCGCCGTGCCAATGCCGTTGGTGCCGGTCACCGTCTCGCCCCAGTCGGCGCCGACTTCGAGGCGAATATCGTGCCCCGCATCGATCGTCCGCTGGTCGCCCCCGACATCGAGCACGACGCCATTCCTGTCGGTGATGACCAACATCGTGGCCGCATCGCCGAGGACATCCGCCACCCGGCGAAAGGTCTGAGCGCTGGAGCCGAGCAGATCGTCGTTCTTCAGACGCAGCTCATAGAGATCGTCCGGCGAGGCGATGAGGCCGCTGCCCTTGCAACGGGCATCGACGCCCGATTGGATGCTGCGCTGCCATGACTCCTCGATGACGCCTCGCACCAGCGCGTTCTCGCGCTTCGCGTCTCCGAACGTCAGGAAGTTTTCCCACGCTCTGTTGGTCTCTCGTTCATCGTAGGGCCGCCCCTGCTCTGCATCAGTCGCGTCCGGAACTTTGTAGCCTTCCAGGGAAAACGGCGGCTTAGCCATGAACGTTTCCGTCAGCATTGGGGCACCAAATCTGAATGGGCAAACAGCAGCTTGATCGGCAGAAACGACATGAGCCGGACCCGATCGAGATCGATATCCAGCAAGGTCCAGGTCGTGGAGACTATTCGATGCTTCTGGCGATCGCGTCCAAGCCGAGACGATTTGAGATGACCTGCTCCAGCTGCGCCTCCGACGTCTCATCGGGGACGCTCACGCCTTCCAGGTCGATCAGGACCTTGTACAACTCGTCGTCCAGCGGATCGAAGATCCCGTTCTCGCGCGTCGCCAGCGCGAAGCGGCGCGATCGGCCGCTGCCGCGCAGCTCGCCGACAAAATGGAGTTGCCGGCCCGAAGCGAGATCGGCGATCACGACGCGGCCATTAAGGCTGATCCGCACATAGGGCTCGAGCTCCTTTGGCCGCGCCGGAGACGTGGACCAGAGCTTGCCGGATGGCTCAGGCTGTGAAGGAGGCTTCGGATTGCGCAACGCCTGCCAACGCCCGAGCGTCAGATGATTGGCGAGCGAGTTGATGGTGCTGCGGTTCTTCTGAAGGAAGTCCTTCGCCGCCACCTCTTCGCGGTGCGGACCGTCGCGTTTGGAGATGATGTAGGCCATGTCCCGCTTCCTCCTGCCCGGCTAGTCGGATGTCCGTGGAGGCTTGTTACACGCCTCCTTCGGCTCATGCCGGAGCTTCCAAGATTGTACCGCGTTCCGGATCGTTGTCACCTAAGATATCCCGACCGCTCGAGTCTGAAGCGGTGCGGCGGAACACGAGGTGCGTGCACACGCCTCATGCGCGGCCAAGCTTCTCTGCTCCGCCGCCGAGCGCCGGTCCCTGCGTCGGATCGGTGTATTGCGGCACGTCCGCAACCAGCGTGTGGGTGGTCAGGACCAGCGTGGCGACGGAGGCTGCGTTTCGAAGCGCGGTATACGTCACCCTGACGGGGTCGACGATGCCGGCCGAAACCATGTCGATGAAAACGCCGTTTGCGGCGTCGAATCCGACACCCGTCCGCGAGCTTTGCAGCTCGGCCACGACTTTCTGCGCATCATGCCCCGCATTCCGCGCGATGAAGGCGGCAGGACGCGACAAGGTTTCACGTACCAGCCTGATGCCTTCACCCAGATCGCCATTGATGTTGCCGAGCGTGCGCGCCACCACCGGCGCGCACTGCGCCAATGCCGTGCCACCACCGGGCACGATACCCTCCTCGGCCGCGGCCCGCGCCGCGCTCAGCGCATCGTCGATCAGCTGGATCGTACGCTTCTGCTCGACCGGCGTGACGCCTCCCGCAAAGATAACCGCGGTTCCGCCCGACAATTTGGCGAGGCGCTCCTTGAGCTTGTCCTGCTCGATGTTAGGCGGTGCCAGATCGTGCTGCTTGGCCACCTGCTGGCGCCGCGCCGCAATCGCCGCATCGTCGCCACCGCCGCGTATGATGACCGTTTCACGCGCACTTGCCCGCACCTGCCGCGCGGTGCCGAGATCGCCGATGCCGATCTCCTCCAGCCTGCCGCCGAGCTCGCGAGCAATGACCCGCCCGCCGGTGATGATGGCGAGGTCGTCCATCATCGCCTTGCGCCAGTGGCCGTAGTCTGGCGGATTGACCACCAGCACCTTGCCGCGGTTGCCATCACCCAGCAGCGTGACGACGACCTCCGGCGCGATCTCCTCAGCGACGATGACGAGCGGCCGTCCGGTCGCGGCCACCATCGCGCGGACCGGTGACAGTTCGCTCGGCGTCCTGATCTTCAGGTCGGTCAGGAGAATGTAGGGCTGGTCCAGCACCACTTCCATCTTCTCGACGTCCGTCACCATATGGTGGGAAATGTAACCGCGGTCGAACGACATGCCTTCGACGACCTCAAGCGTCGTGCTCGTCGTCAGCCCGTATTCGGAACTGATGATGCCGTCCTTGCCAACGCGCTCGACCGCCTCGGCGATCAGGCCGCCCAGGTGAGCGTCGGTCGATGCGATCGTCGCCACCGCCTGCAGGGTCTTGCGATCCGTTACGGCGACCGCCGCACCCTTCAGGGTCTCGACCACGACCTCGACGGCCCGGTCGATCCCCTTGCAGAGATCGACGGCCTTGGCGCCTCGCTCCAGGGCCACAACGCCGCCTTGAATGAGGCCGTTCGCGAGCACCATCGCCGTCGTCGTACCGTCGCCGGCGACTTCGTTGGTCTGCATCGAGACCTCCCGCACCACCTGTGCCCCCATGTTCTCGAACCGGTCCGGCAGTTCGATCTCGGAGGCGATGGTCACGCCGTCTCGCGATACGATGGGCGTGCCGATCGGCCTATCCACCATCGCGTTCATGCCCTTCGGACCGAGCGTCGATTCGACCGCGGCGGCGAGCTTCTGGACCCCGCGCGCGAGAGCACGGCGAGCTTCGATGTCATGCAGCAGAACTTTTGGCATTGCGCTTCACTCCCACGTGGTCGTCTCTTGGTTATCGGCTCGGGCGGGCTTGCTGTCCGCTCCGTCTATTGGCGCTCGCAGGCGCTTCGTGTAGCGGCCCAGCCTCACACAAGCGCGGCAGAATGTGTCTTTGTGACCGTCGGCCCGACTGACTGTGCGGCACAACCACTGCCGCAGCCGCCGCATGGCCCGGGCGTCTGGCTCGGCCGATCCCCATCGACCTCGCGATAGCGGACCGCAAGAAGCCCTCTGCACAAGGAGCTGTTGAACTCCATGTTGATACGCACGCCTCGCAACCGCTGCAGATACGGAACCATTTCGTGTCGCTTGATGGTGCATCCATCGTAGGTGACAAAGGCGCGATCGCCGGCGAGATTGGCGAGGTTCCGCTCGACCAGAAGCTCTCGATAACGCGGCTTCTGGCGGGCAATTTCCTCCGAGTCGAAGTTGATCGCGTCAAACGTGCTCAGATCCATCCGGCAGATCGCCGGATCCTCATAACCCAGCCCTCGCAATGCCAGTATCATGGTCTCCTGGCGCCGCTCGAATGCCTTGCGGCGAAATTTCTCCCGCAGCTCGTCAAGCGACCCGCCGGCCGCGAAGTCCTTGAGTGCATCACCAAACGACATGCCCTCGCGGACACCCTTGTTGATCTCCTCGGCGACCATGTGATCCCGAAGCTGCGGACGGGCCTCGCGAACCCACGGCAGCGAGGATACCGCCCGGCGCATGTCATCGGCCATCAGGAAGGCGAAGTTCGCCGAACACCAATAGGTCGGCAGACGAAAGACGATCTCGACGCCGTCGTCATGATCGACGGAGACTTGCTCGACAAATCCGAGCTCGGTAACCGACTCGTCCAGCTCGGGATCCGTCACCATCGCAAGGCGCTCCCACACCTCGCCGGTCTTACGATCATGCTGATGTTGGAGCGCGCTCATGATGTCTACTCCGCCGCAGTCGCGTGAACCTGCTGCGCAAGCTTCGCCTTCTGTGCCTCGACGTCGACGCCATAGAGGCGCGCCGCATTGAGGCCCAGAATCTTCCGCTTCGCCTGGGGAGTGAGGTCGACGCCGTGCTCCTGCTTCAGGTCTTCCGGCAGCTCGAAGTTCCAGAACTTCTCGACCAGCCAGCGAGGCGTCCAGATCGCGTAGTCGCTGCCGAAGAGAATCTTGTCCTCACCGACCCAGAACAGCAATTCGCTGATCACCTCGGCGAAATAGCGCGGACGGCCGTGGATGAACGGCAGCGCCACCGCCAGGCCGCCATAGACGTTGGTCTCCTGCACGGCGATCCAGCAGAAATCGTCGAGTCGCGGCAGGCCGCAATGCTCGATGATGAAATTCAGCCCCTGGAAATCGGTCGCGGCATGGTCGACGTCGTGAACATCGAAGGCATCCTTGTCCAACGGAATGATCGTCGGCCCCTTGTGGACGTGGATGTTGGTGATCCCCAGCTTCTGGCAAAGCTCGAAGCAGCGATAGGCGTTGGGATCCGTAAGCTTCCACCCGCGCGAGTCGCCCTTCCACTCGGCCGTATAGAGCTTGACGCCCTTGATGCCGAACGTCTCCTTCATGTAGTGGATGTACTCGAGAGCCTTCTCGCCATCCCGCGGGTCGAAGGCGCCGTTGACGATGAAGCGGTCCTTGTACCTCTTCGCCATCTCGGCATTGCGATCGATGGTGTTGAACCCGTTCTTGTAGAACTCGGTCAGGTAGGTCGACTGAACGACGGCCATGTCGTCCGGACCATCGACGAACAGATCGTGGTACATCTGATCGGCACTGTATTTCTCGAACTGCTCCTTCGGCCAGAGCTTGTCCTTCGGACTGAGCGAGGTGTGATAAGCGTAGAAGCAGTCGATGAACTGCTTGCCGTGGATGTTGAGCTGGTTTGCCGGACTACCGTCCCAGAAATGGGTGTGGCCGTCGATAACGAAAACTTCCTCGCCGCTGGGAGTGATAAACATGGTGATCTCCAGGAATCCTTGGTTAGCTGTATTCGATCAATCGATGCGCAGTCGTCGCGCTGGAACGGTTCGAGAAGAGGTGGGGCCACGAAGCGGCCCCATCCAGTCAGGGAGAATGGAGCTCACTCGATGTACTCGAAGACCTCGTCCATGTTGCCGAACAGCGTCACCGTATTGTCGTCGATGCGCACCATCCGGCCGTAGTGGGTCGAGGTATTTACCTCGAAGATCTCGGCCGTCATTTCCTTCCCTAGGATTTCGCTGATCTCGTCCATCTTGAAGATCAGCTTGCCCTCGCCGTCGATGCGGATCAGCGCGGGCTGGTAGGTCACGGTAACGTTCGGCTTCTTTCCCATGAACTCGGCAATGGCTCGCGCCTCGACGCTGTCGTTCATGGTGACGCCGCACTGATGGGAAATCGTTTGCTCGAAACGAAGATCTCCCATCTTCTGGAAGATATTCTGGTTGGTCGCAGACCTGGAGACGACGGACATTGCAATTTACTCCTTGGGAAGGGTGAGGCCGAGCTCGCCGAGAATCTTCTTGATGCGTTCGACCGACTGCGCACGGGCATCGGCGTATTGCACCGGCTTCGAGTGCGGTTGCGACCAGATCGGCTGAAGGCCGGCCGCCGCCTTGTTTGCCAGCGCCACATGCTTGTTCACCCACCCCTGGAACAGCTTCTTGTTGTGGGCGGCATGCTGATTGTCGGTCACCAGGAGGTGCATCAGATCGATCGTGTTGGCGAGATTGCGCTCGTAATCCGCCTCCGCAGACGAAATCACCGGCGGCGTGATGAAATCGCCGTTCGACGAGGCCACCTGCATCAGGAAACCGCTGCGGAACAATTCGCCGACGAGTGGCTCGAACACGATGTTCGTGGCGAAGTACTGCTCGAGATAGTCGGGCGAGCCCATGATCGATTCGATCGCTTCCCGGGTACCTTGCCAGCCCTTGTCTTCGAGCCAGGCGCGCTTGCCTGCCGCGTCGTCGAAGCCCGGAATGTCCATTCCGATTTCGGCCAGATAGAGCGTGATGTCCTGGGAAAGGCGGAGCTTGTACGACGAGTTGGTCAGCGTCGCGTTGTTGATCATCTGGGTGTAGCCGTAGCGCTGAGCCTGCATCAGCGACGTGCCGAGACCGAACTCGGCATGCTTCCAGGCGCCCAGATGGTTTTGCAGGATCTTGATCCAGGCCTTGTCGAAGCTCTTCGGTGCGCCGGACTTGCGGCCGTTGGCGATCACCGCCTGGACCATCGCCTCGATCCTGGACTGCCGCTGGTAGTGAGTGCGCTCCCACTCCTGGTCGGGGGCGCGGAAGGCGTGCCAGTTCGAGCTGAGCGCCGCCGTGTTGTCCTTGGTGTAGGCACCCTTGCCGTTCGGAAAGGCGATGATCCAGTCCTGCAACAGGTAGCGTTCCGGGTCGGGTTGGACGTCGACCGTCACGTCCTCGTAGTGCGTGGCTCGCTTGCTGCGCGGCTCGAAATACCGATATTTTCGGCTATCCGAGTCCGGGAACACCGCAGAGCCTGCTGCACCGGATTTGGCTGATTCAGTTTGAACGGCAGTCATGGTCGTCTTCCTCCTCCTGTTGTCGGGCCTTAAGATGGTTCGCTCGGCGGTCAAAGCCGCCCTAGTTGTTGGCTGGCGTAAACTTGTCGAAGAAGGTTCGGTCTGACTCGACGTCGTTCATCTGCAGTACCGGCGTCAACGCCTCGATCATCGGCGATGGTCCGCAAGCGTAAACGTCGACGTCTTCGCCATATCCGGCGCTGCGAAGGTGCGATCCGACCGCTTCGTGCACGAAGCCCTTCGCTCCACTCCAGGCCGTATCGTCCGCTGCATGGGAAAGAACGGGGACGAAGGTGAACTCCGGATGGTTGGCTGCGAGCTCGGCGAAGCGATCGAGATAGAAAAGGTCGCCCTGCGTCCTGGCTCCGTAGAAGAAGCGCACCGGACGAACTTCCCCGGAGCTGATGTGATCATGCAGGATGGACCACAGCGGCGACATTCCGGATCCACCGCCGACCAGGATCATGGCTCCCGTTTTGTTTTCTCGTCGGAAGCAGGTCCCGTAGGGTCCTTTGATTCCGACTTCGGTTCCGACGGCGAGATCTCCGTCAAGTCGTGAGGAGAAGCGCCCGTTGGGGTACTTCTTGATGATGAACGCGAGTTTTTGGCTTTCGCCCGGCGAATTTGCCATGGAAAACGAGCGCGTAATCGTCTCTGGTCCCGGGAGCGTGATGTCGACATATTGACCCGCCCAGAACTTCAGAGGTTGCTCCAGTGTGATTTCGAGGCGGCGGATGTCATGGGTCAGCGCAGAGACGTTCGTAACGGTGCCCGTGAAATCCTTGACGGGAATCGACTTCGACAGCACTTCCTCGTCATAGTTGAGGAGCTCCACCTCCAGATCCGAGTACGCCAAGGTCCGACAGAGCAAAATGTAGTCCTGGCCACGCTCCATCTCGTTCAGGGCAAACGTCGAGTATTTCTTCAGCTCCACGTCCCCACCAGTAAGAACGCACTTGCACGCCGAGCACTGCCCCTCCTTGCAACCATGCGGCAGCGCGATCCCTTGACGAAACGCAGCGTCGAGAACCGTTTCGTTCTCCTCGACCTCGAACTCTATGCCTACCGGTTGCAGGCGAACGACATTAGCGGGCGCGCCCATAGGGGCCTCCTCAAACGAACGCTTTCATTTCTTCCGGGGAGCGATCTGGAAGGAGCCGGCCGCAGCCGGCCCCTTCCGTCTCACTTAGTTGCAGGGATTGATCGTGAATCCCTTGCGATACTCGGCGAGATGCTTCTCGCGGTCGGCCGGGCTCATCTCCCGTAGCGTCTGCAGCGGGCTCTTGAGGATGTGGCCGCGGACATCGTCGAGCGTCCACATTTCCTTCTGGTCGAACCGCAGATGCGGCTGGGCGACCAGCGTCTTGCCGTCTGTGCGCACGAAGCCGAGATCCTTGATGGCGTCGGCGATATCCACGTTGTGGTAGACGCTCTCCCACTCACGACGGCCGCTGAACCGCCCCATCGCCGGGGTCGGACGACCCTGGTACTCGCCGGCGAAGGCTTCGACGGCCGTCCAGCGGTCGAGCTCATGGGCGAAGGTGTGCAGCTTGCCGTCGATCTCGTCGGTGACGATGTCCTCACGGATCAGGCATGGAACGAGGCACGACCAGCAACGATGCGGATAGACGTAACCGACATCGCTGTTGAACAGGATGTTGGTCTGGCCGCGATGCGACAGCTTCTCGTACCATTTCCAAAACTCGCCGAACTGCGCGTACCAGCCCGGATATTTGTGCTCGAACCACTCGAAGTCCTTGTCGGTCTGGGCCTCGATACGCCAGAAGTTCGCCGACCAGCCGACCGCAAAGAATTGCGCGACCTTGTGGACGTAGTGCTTCTCGGTCAGCCGCTTCCAGGCGGTCTGCACGTCGTCATGATGGATCTTGATGCCGTACTTCTCGAGGGGCAGCATATAGGTCCGGTAATAGTCCTCGAAGATCCAGCGGTGCCACATCTCCGCATAGGACTCCTTGTTCTTGTCGCGGTTCGTGGTGCCGTATTCGATGAACGTCCCGATCGCCGCGTCGACGATGGCATGGTTCTGCCAGAAGGCATACCGCATGTCGCGTTCGAGCAGCAGGTGGTTCTCCGGCTCCTTCAGCATGGACATCAACATCGAGTGGCCGTTGCCGATATGGCGGCTCTCGTCCGACTGAACCGAAAGGAACACGGTTGGCAGCGCATAGTCGCCGTTGCGCGCCGCCTCCGACGGCATGGCGACGAACAGCGTGTTGGTGAACGCCGTCTCGGCGACGACGGTCAGGTAGACGTTCGCCGACGTGATGGCGTCACCGGTGATGAAGCCCTCGCCGAACTGCCGGCCGATCGTGGTGGCGTAGCACTTGCCGAACGCCTCCTCCGTGATATCGAAGCCGGCCGGGTCGATGTAATTCTCCATGTACCATTTCTTCAGGTTCATCTGGATGGTCGAGTGACGGAATTCGTCGACCATCTGCATGGTGAAGCCAGTACGGAGATCTTCGCCGGGTGCAAGGCGCCCGACCATCGCCATGGACCGCGCGGCGGAGATTTCCGGGAACGGGATGATCGCCAGGAACAGCTTCATCCACTCGACCCAACGTGGCTCGACATTGCGGAACATGTCGCCGCGAAGCGCGGCATCGAGGGCGCCGTAGACGCGGTTGTCCTTTTCCTCCTGCATCGGAAAATAGGAGCGAAGGACCTGCTTCATCGGATCCTTCGGCGCCTTCGTGATCTTGTAGTCGGTGGGGAAGGTCATCGCTTCCTGGACGTAGGACGGATTCCATCCGAGATCTGCAATCTTCTTTGCAGCCTCACCGACAGAAATGCCGCGCTGGGCGGTGATCTTGTTGAGTGTTAGCGTTCCAGACATCTCGTCT
Organism: Bradyrhizobium sp. Rc3b; assembly: GCF_900114915.1. Taxonomy (GTDB): domain Bacteria; phylum Pseudomonadota; class Alphaproteobacteria; order Rhizobiales; family Xanthobacteraceae; genus Bradyrhizobium. The sequence continues at coordinate 69,897 of NZ_FOUS01000002.1, read as the reverse complement.
TTCCTCCTGATCGGGTCAGAAACCACATCGATATTCCGCCTGCCTGGACCTTCGCGGACCGAGCAGTGCTTACCCGTGCGTTACGGGCCACCTCGCGACCGTTTGCACGGCCGGACGTTTGATATCGGCAAGGGTCTCAGGATGACTGTGGAACGCCTCAGGGATGATCAGGAGCGATCTTCGGACCCAGCCGTCTTCCGATCGCAATTGAGTCAGCCCGCGCGAGGTTCGCCCTCAGCTTGACATCCCCTTCCCTCGTTCTTTTCGCGGCTCGCCCCGGACGGAGCAGTCAGCGTTGTTGTGCCAAACAGCTTTGCAATGGGCGTGCCAGCGCTCTCTTGCCCCGCCAAATCGATTTCTGACTGCCGGAGGTGAGGATCAGCACTGACGGAGACGTCGCGGCTCCCGGTTGGCGAGCCGCGGAAATGCAAACTGCGACAAGAGTTGCAAAATGAGAATCGGAGCAACGCGGAGACCGCCACTTCGCGGCAATGTTTGCGCTGCAGCAGCGCCAGAATTTCCCCGGGCAATACGTTGGGCGCTTTGGGAATTGAACACAGCTCCTCGATGCGACAGACTCTTTCGCGTTGAAGGCCGCGCATTGCCGAGACCGATACGTTGCCTGCCCACTCGGACTAGCGATAGCCCTCGAAACCGGCCGCCTGGTTTGATTGCCGGACCTTCTCGATCCAGCGTTCCGTATACTGGGCGTAGCAGTCATGATCGCAGAAAGGGAGCCCGGTGCTGAATTCTCTCAGATAGTGAGCGTGAATGGGCTCTGAGCAAGACATGCAGAACGTCTTCAGCCACGGTGTTCTGCCATTGACGAGGACGAACCTCATACGGCGTTCCTAAGCGATCATATCGATATGAGATTGACAACGATGCAAATTGAGACGATGGCGCACAATGAGACTCCGGAGATCAGACCACTGTCCACCTTTGCGGTGTTTGCACTGCGATATGAGCTTGCGTGAGCCCGATCTGATTGGACTGCTGCTTCAGCGCGTGACGCGGTCGGGGCTCCGGTGATGGCGTCAGACGACACCACGCGAGCATGACGATGGCCGCTCGATCCATCGCGAGGAAATGCATGCTCGCGATGGATGATGCAGCTATCCTTCAAGGGATTAACACGGCCCGTCCATGAATTTTGCCGGCATTGAGATCGTGCAAGGCCTTATTGGCGTCCGCAAGGCGATACTCGGCCGTGGCAAGCTCAACCAGACCTCGGTCCGCAAGGGCCATCAGCTCGGTTAGTTCGGCCCATGTGCCGACCAGATTGCCGATAATGTTTTTCTCGGTTATCACCATGTCGACTGTCGGCACTCGAATGTCCTCGCCGTAACCGACGACGTAGTAGCTGCCCATCGGACGGGTCATTGCCAAGCCCTTCGACGTCGTGCCCTTCTCGCCGACGAAGTCGATCACTGCTTCCGCACCGTTTCCACCGGTCAGGCCCAGAACGGCTTCCACTTCGTTGCCGTCAGCTTTCACGAGATGATCGGCGCCCGATTTTTCGGCCAGTTTCAGCGATGCTTCGGACTTGTCGACGACAATAATGTCGGCCGCACACATCGCTTTGAGGCACTGGATTCCGATGTGGCCCAACCCTCCCGCACCGATAACAACGCAAGATTCGCCTGGCAAAAGGTGACGCGTGGCCTTCTTGACAGCGCGATAGGCGGTGAGGCCTGCATCAGCGTATGGCGCGACATCCTTTGGCGCCAAAGTCCGTGGCAGCGGGACGATGTTGCGTTCTGAGGTGCAAAGGAACTCTGCATAGCCGCCGTTGCAATCGAGGCCTGGGAACGTTCCAGGACCGTGCATGTCGAATCCTCGGCGACAGGCGAGACACGTCCCGCCGCTGATCTTCGGATGGACGATGACAGGATCGCCCTTCTTTAGTCCCTCGACTTCCTTGCCAACCTCTTCGATCCAGCCTGCATTTTCGTGCCCCATAATGAGGGGAAGCAGCTTGTCACCGCTCGGATCCATGTGCGGCTTCCACACGCCTTCGACGATGTGAAGGTCGGTTCGGCATACGCCCGCACCACCGATGCGGACGATGACGTCCGTTGATTTTGTCAGCTTCGGATCAGGCACCTTCTCTTCCCCGACCCAAAGGTCGTTGGACAGTTTCTCGTCGTAGGCTCTCAATACTTGGGCTCTCATTTTCTCCTCCGTGCCCCCGGCGAACTTCGGCGCGCCGTCGGGTCATTCGAGCCTCAGCATTTTTTGTGCCAGTAGATTTATGTCGCGGCGCCAACGGCCATTGTCCGAGCCGCGGGTGGACTTTGCTGCGCGGTTGTTTCATCATGGATGAACAGTGACGTCCGCGCTGCAACGCAGAACGGCTGTTGGCGCGCGGCCGATGGTTACACCCTCCTGTTCGGGACGTCGGGCCGGCTCGTCATCAATGTGAGCCTGATTGCCTGCGCATCGGAAGGCGGCATTGAGCTTCGCGATGACGTAGACGTCGAAAACGTTATTGCCACTGCAATAGACGCCGATGATGGTGAAGAGGATGATGAGGGGGAGCAGGATGCGCCATCGCGGGCATGGACAACGCAATGGTCGACGCAAGAACGGATCGGCGGAGGCGTTCGGTGCGACGGCGACTTCATTAACACGGCGCTGGTGGAAGCGGCTCTGATCAAATCGGGCCTCCTCTCCGACGTTTTCGTCTACGGCGTCGCGACACCACGAAGTGTTGCGGGCGAGAAGACCCCTGGTCGCAGCGGTTGTCCCGCGCCCCCGAGATTTTTCAGATTGTCGTGGACCGCCTCGGTGAGCTTTCGCGCGAGAAGGCCGGAACCTACTCCCAAGCCACACGATCGAGATCGATGCTCCGCTCGATGCCATCCACCCCCGCGGGACTGTGACTGTACGCCTCCATCGCGGCGAAACCGAGCTCGACAGCTTCCAGACGACCGCCGCAATCGAAACAGGCCTTGAGTGCGAGATCCTCCGTGCCGGCGGCCTACTGCCTCTGATCCTACAAGGCACTCTAGGCTCGTGAATATTTGCAGGCCATGGCGTCAAGCATCGTGGCGTTTGGACGCTGGCCGACTATGGTTCGCCTTGGCCCTTGGTTGCATGCACACGGAAAGGTCGGCACACCGCCATCGTCGGCAATCATTGCATGCGGCTGGTGTTCTCGGCGGGTAAGCCGGCGCGGCAATGCCCTTTTGGGCGCACGTTTTGGCGTTCAGGCGGCGCTGATGCTGCAGGCTCGGTTTGTCGACGATGTTCAGGGCACTAAAGACATAGCCACGTTTGTCGAGGACAGATTTTCTTTGATCTCCCGGTGCACACGTGGCGCACACGGCGCCATCTAACCAATTGAAAAACCTGGCCTCTCGCTCCAGTCCATCATGAGCCCATTTGAGCTAGCTAAAGCCAAAGCAATTCAAGCCGATCAAACGCGGTCCTTCGTTCACCTAGCTTGCGCTACGAGCATCTGCCTCAATGAATCTGGAACTATGCTGCAGCGCGAGGGCGCCTTGTTTTCGTGAAGACGGCAGCCTATTCCGACAGATATACATGTCGATCGGCGCTGGGTTCGTTCCACATTCCAGAATCGCGCAAGAACCCATCGAGGTATTAGGACTTGCCGAACATCAATCTCAAGCTGCTCCACACCTTCCTCCTCGCCGCCGAGCACGAGAGCTTCCGCAAGGCTGCAGAAGAGTCCAACCGGTCTCCTTCTGCGGTGAGCATGCAGGTCCGCGACCTGGAGGAGCAGATCGGCGTTCTTCTGTTTCGCAGAACGCCGCAAAAGGTGCTGCTCACCGCCGAGGGTCGAATCCTGTTTGAACAGGCAAAGCGCGCACTTCAGGAAGTCCAGTCTGGGCTCGATCAGCTGACGGAATCAGCTCAGTCTCGCAGCCGTCATATTCGAATGGCCTGCGTTCCGACGCTGGCGTCCGGATGGCTTCCTAACATCCTTGCAACGTTCAAGGTCCGTCATCCGCGAAGCCAGGTGCAGCTCATGGAGATCTCCACCGCGCCCATGCTTGAGCTGCTGAAGCGGCAGGATGTCGAGTTCGGTATTGGTCCGGAGGTCCCCGACATGGGAGACTATGAGTTCGAGCCAATCCTTGAGGATCCCCTTGTTGCCTGCGTACCAGCAGTGTTCGACGAGGGCCAATCGAGCACCAGCTTCGCCGATCTGGTCGAAAAGCCGGTCATCCTGTTGTCGAAAACGACCGCGGTTCGAGGATTGATCGACGAGACGCTGGAGACGCTTGGCGTCCGCCTCGACGTGCAGTTCGAAGTCCAGGCCGCCACGACGGCACTCGCCCTCGCAGCGTCCGGCCTCGGCATCGCAATCGTACCGCGGGTCGCGCTGGTTCAGGCCGGCGTTCAGCAATTTCGGGTAGTCCCGATCTCCGATTACGTCAAGCTTCGCCGGATCGGCTTGATCACCACGCGCGGCCCAGCTCGGCGTCCGAACACCGAGCAACTGATATCATTGATCCGTTCGAGTCTGGCTCAGCTTCGCTGACCGCACTCAGAGCAACTTCAGAAGTGCATCGACAACTTGATTGGTCGTCGCATTGCCGCCGATGTCGCGCGTCCTCAGCGTAGCGTCTTCCAACCCGGCGCGTACGGCAGCTTCGATCCTGTCGGCCCCAAGCCGCAGCCGGCTGTCCCGATAGCGCTGATCCAGACGCCTCAGCATCAGAATCGACGCCAGGATGGTCCCATAGGGATTGGCAAGTCCCTTCCCGGCGATGTCCGGCGCCGAGCCATGCGAGGCCTGAAAGAAACCGATCCCGTCCCCAACCTCTTCCGATGGCGCCATGCCCATGCCGCCGACAGTCGCCGCACCGAGATCCGAAATGATGTCGCCGAACATGTTCTCGGTGACGATCACGTCGAAGTGCGACGGCTTGTTGACGAGATGAACCGTCATCGCATCGACGAGGACGTGCTCGGATTCGATGTCGGGATAGTCCTTGGCGACTTCGTCGAAGACGGCGCGGAAGAACGCATAGGTGCGCAACACGTTGGCCTTGTCGCAGCACGTTACGCGGCGCCGTCCGTCCTTCGGCGAACCGTTTCGCGTCCTGGCAAGCTCGAAAGCGAACCGGACGATTCGCTCGATACCTTTTCGGGTCTGGACCAGCGTATCGACCGCAACTTCCTCTCGCAGCAGCGCACCCGCACCGCGCGCAGCGTACAGTCCCTCGCTGTTCTCCCTGACGATGACGTAGTCGATCGACCCTGGACGCCCGAGCGGAGACGGTACCCCGTTGTAGAGCTTGATGGGCCGCACGTTGGCAAACAGATCCAGCTTGAAGCGGAGCGTCAACGTGAAATCCAGCCCGGCTTCGGTGCCGTCCCGGTGAACCACACCGGGAATGCCGGCCGCCCCGTGGAGAATGGCGTCCGCCGCGCGACAGCCCTCGAACGAGGCCAACGGAAAGGAGTCTCCCGTTTCGAGAAAGTGAGTGGCGCCCGCCGGGTATTCCACGAACTCGAGCGTACCGGTCTGGACACCGGTTTGCAGCACCGCAACCGCCGCACGACCAACCTCGGGTCCAATTCCGTCGCCATGCACGACGGCAATCTTATATGTGTCCTTCATGATACTCGCTCGATAGATTTAATCTTGTGGTGGTAGCGTCACTTCCCTCGCCGCACCCCGCCGGCACAGCAATTGCCACGACCGGCCGCGAGCTGGACGAATGTCCGGCTCAGTCCAGCTTGATCCAGACCCCCTTCGTGTTCAGGTATTCATCAAGCTGCTCGGTACCGCCCTCACGGCCATAGCCGCTCATCTTGTAGCCGCCGAACGGCAACGCGGGATCGATGGCGTGATAGGTGTTCACCCAAACCGATCCAGCACGCAGGCTCCGCGAGAGGACGTGCGCCTTGCTGACGTCGCGCGTGAAGACGCCCGCCGCAAGCCCGTACGGCGTCGCATTGGCTCGGTCCACGGCCTCATCCAGCGTATCGAACGGCAGGGCGGAGATGACGGGACCAAAGATCTCGTCGCGGGCAATCTGCATGTTGTCGGAGACGCCGGCGAAGACAGTCGGCTCGACGAAGTTACCCTTCGCGAAACTCCCCTCTCTCAGTCTCCGGCCTCCGGTCACGACCTTGGCGCCTTCATCGCGTCCGCTGTTCAGGAAGCCTTCGACCTTGTCGAGCTGCCGCTCGGAAACGAGAGGTCCGATCTCCGTCGTGGGATCAGCTCCATCACCGATTTTCAGGGCCGAGGCAAATTTCCCCAGCCGCTCGACCAACTCGTCATGGATCTTCCGCTCGACGAACAGCCGGGAGCCCGCGATGCAGATCTGGCCCGAATTGGCAAAGGCGGCCATCGCGGCGATCGGCACGGCCTTGTCGAGGTCGGCATCGGCGCAGACGATGACCGGCGACTTTCCGCCAAGCTCGAGCGACACCCGCTTGAGGTTGCCGGCCGACGCGCGAATGATCGCCTGGCCGGTGGCCGTGGATCCGGTGAAGACAATCTTGTCGACACCGGGATGTTCGGCCAGAGGCGCACCGGCCTCCGAGCCGGTCCCGGTTACGACGTTGACGACGCCGGGAGGTACACCTGCCTCATTCATCAGATCTGCGATCAAGAGCGGCGTCAGCGGTGCCTCTTCGGAAGGCTTGAGCACGATGGTGCATCCGGTCGCGAGCGCAGGCCCGATCTTCCAGACCGACGCAGCCGTTGGGGCGTTCCAGGGAATGATCGCGCCGACGACGCCGACGGGCTCCTTCCGTGTGAACGAGACGATGTCGCCCGGAAGCGAATTGTCGATCGTCTGCCCATGAATCGCGGTCGCCATGCCGGCGTAGTACCTGAGCATGCCGAGCACGCGAAGCTTGTTCGCCCGCGTCCTGACGATCGGCATGCCCATGTCGGCCGTGTCGGACCGGCTGATCTCCTCCCAGTGCTTCTCGAACAGATCGGCAATACGCAGAAGCAGAGCCTGTCGCTCGAACGGCTTGAAGCGGCTCCATGGTCCCACGAAGGCGCGACGGGCAGCGGCGACGGCGATGTCGATGTCGCCGGCATCTCCACGCGGGACACGACCGATCACCTCACCGGTCGCAGGGTTGCGCGTCTCGAAGACCTGCCCCGAGCGGGCCTCGACCCACGCGCCATCGACGAACATCTTGCGAGTTCGACCGTCTACGGGAAATCGGATATCAGTCTTTGTCATTGGGTCAGTCTTCCCTGTCTCAACACTCATTCTCTCTAGGCCGCTGGTTTCGTCTTCCGAAGGAGCCGAGCCAGGTCGGAAATGTAGGCTTGACCGTGGCCGCTCTCGACCACGGCCGCAATGGCAGTGCCGACACCGTCTGCGATCGCTTTGGATGCTCCGGAATTGCTCGCCATCGTCTGGTAGTAGGAGATATCCTTTAGCGCATTATCGATAAAGAACGGGACCGCGCCGGCGTCGGCCATCGCAATTGCCGGGGCCATGCGCTGAAGCGCAACGCCGGCCCCTCCGCCCTTGGCGAGAACATCGACGAAGATTGCCGGATCGATGCCCGCATCGGCAGCGTGTGCGGCAGCTTCGCCGAGCAGCGCCATGAATCCGATCGACACGTAATTATGGAGCAGCTTGAGCCGATGGCCAAAACCCACCGGGCCGACATGCTCCACACCCTCTGTGAAAGAGGCAAGAACTGCGCGGACGCTGCGAAGATCGGCTTCCTCGCCGCCAACCAGAAGGTTCAGCGTTCCCTCTTCCGCGTGCCTGGCGGTGCGCGTCATGGGCGCATCGAGGAAGTGTCCACCCGCGGCCCGGACGGCGGCAGCCATTTGCACCGTCGATTCCGGCAGCGCCGTCGAACAGTCGACAATGATGGTCCCTTTGCGGAGGCGAGATAGAACGCCCGTCGTGCCGGTGAGGATCGCTTCGACCTGGGGGGAACCCGTCACACAGAGGATGATGACATCCGAAGCGTCCGCGACGTCGCCGGGAGACTTGCAGGCCGACGCCCCGAGCCCGATGAGATCGGCCACCGGCTGATTGCCCGGATGGTCGAGGAAGGCCAGAGGAAAGCCGCCCCGCACCAGGACGTTCTTCGCGATTCCATGGCCCATCAGGCCGACGCCGATAATTCCGACTCTCAGCATGGTCATCTCATTCATCGCACATGCAGGCCTCTGGTGAACGGCGGCGTGCATGATCTGCTGCTCGGTCGCCTGGATCTCCTCGGCGGTCTTCCCGCACTTGGCGACAGCGATCCGATCCGAGAGCGCGAGCACTTCCGGCAGATAAGAGCGCGGATCACGGCGACAACAGCCGAGCCCGCATCCGCAGATGCTCCGCACGGCTCATTGTTCGGCGCAACGTTGCGGGCACCGCCCCATGGCGCGTTACCGGATCTGAAGACCGGTGCGAGCCGTGCTCTTGCGCTGGATGGGCCGCTTGCAACCATCGTTTCCTCGCTTGCGACAGGCTTCCTTTTTGGTGGCGCAAGATGAGCGGCGTCTCCCGGTGCCATGCAAGGCGCTTTTTCTGACCCCCCGTTTGGTTTTTCTGATCTGCCGGCGTTACCCCTGGGGCCAGAAAACCCCACGGGATTACTTCCGTCATGCCGACGGGCGTCGACGATCCAACGAGGGCCGCAGTGTCATCCGGACATCGGCCCGTGAGAAAAACTGACACCCCGTTCAGAATTACTGTGCTACGCCGGCATTGCTTCAGCACTCCGCCGAGAATTAGATCCACACGTAGCAATCATAACGAAGCCAAGTCGACTTGGCGGACAGACGGGGAAACTACGATGAGTCAGACCACCACCTATGCCGGTGCCGCCCGCGCCGCCAAGTCGGAGATCGAGACCTCGACCATTCGCGCCATCTCTTGGCGTTTGATCCCGTTCCTGGTGCTGGCCTACTTCTTCTCCTATCTCGACCGCGTCAATCTCGGCTTTGCCGCGCTGACCATGAATGCGGATCTGAAATTCTCGCCGCTGGTGTTCGCTTGGGGCGCCGGCATCTTCTTCATCGGCTATTTCATCTTCGAGGTGCCGAGCAATCTCGCGCTGGAGAAGTTCGGCGCCAGCCGCTGGATCGCCCGTATCATGGTGACCTGGGGCATCATCTCGGCGCTGATGGCGACGGTCAGCGGCGAGACCAGCTTCTATGTTCTGCGCTTTCTGCTCGGGGTCGCCGAGGCCGGTTTCTTCCCGGGCATCATCCTCTATCTCACCTATTGGTACCCGGCCGAGTACCGCGGCCGCTTCATCGCAGCTTTTGCCATCGCAGTCCCCGTGTCCACCGTGATCGGCGCGCCGATCTCAGGCCTGCTGCTCGGGCTCGACGGCCTCATGGGATTGAAGGGCTGGCATTGGCTCTTCATCATCGAGGGCCTTCCATCGGTGCTGCTCGGCATCGTCACCTGGTTCTATCTCACCGACCGGCCGGAGAAGGCGGATTGGCTCTCGGTCGAACAGAGGGCTTGGCTCAAGGCCAAGCTCGATTCTGAGGTTGCGGCCAAGAAGGCGGTCAAGCACCTGTCGCTCGGCGAAGCGCTGTCCTCGCCAAAGGTGATCGCGCTGAGCGCGATCTATTTCGGCTTCGTCGGCGCTCTCTACGGCATGCAGTTCTGGCTGCCGCAGATCGTCAAGGCGTTCGGGTTGACCAACGCCCAGACCGGCTTCGTCACCGCGATCCCGTATCTGTTCGGCACCATCGCGATGATCCTGTGGGCGCGGCATTCGGATGCCACCCGTGAGCGCGTGATGCATGTCGGCGCGCCGCTGATCCTGACCGCAATTGCGCTCGCCGTTTCCTCCTATCTCACCGATCCCACCATGACGATGGTGGCGCTGACGGTGGCTGCTGTCGGCGTATTCTGCTGCTTTGGAGTGTTCTGGACCCTGCCGACAGCCTGGCTTTCGGGAACGGCGGCGGCCGGCGCGATCGCACTGATCAACTCGATCGGCAATCTCGCCGGCTTTGGCGGTCCTTATCTGATCGGCTGGGTCAAGGAAGCGACAGGGCAAACCTCGACAGGGCTGCTCGTGCTCGCGATTCTGCCCTTGATCGCCGGCATCCTGGTCTTCGTCGGCGGGCACGAGAGCAAGCACGAGTTCGCCGAGCCGGGGCGGTAAGCCTTTCCAGCATCGCCGGAGCAAATGCGAGGCCCATGCCCCAACTTGGGGTATGGGGGGACTCAACGTCAGAAGCGATTAGGCGCGACGGAGTGCCTGATCCCTTACTAGACCTGGACCGAGGTCAGCTTCTTCAGGCAGCGCAGCGCAAACGACGACCGGCTGTGGCGGATGCCAGGGATGCGATAGAGCTTTTCGCGCAGGAAGCGTTCATAGCCGGCGGTGCTTTCGACCGCGACCTTCACGATGTAATCGTAATCGCCGGTGGTGAGATAGGCCTCGATCACCTCCGGCAAATTCGTAAGCAATTGGCCAAAGCGCTCGAGCATCTCCTCGTCGTGGCGGTCGAGCGTCAGCTCTATGATGACCGTTTCGGGCAGGCCAAGCTTGTCCTGATTGAGCAGCGCGACGTAGCCATCGATATAGCCCTGCGTCTCCAAACGCTTCAGCCTGTTCCAGCATGGCGTGGTGGAGAGCCCGATTCTGTCGGCGAGTTGCGCCGTCGTCAGGCGCGCATCCTGCTGCAAGGCACGCAGGATCTTGCGGTCGACCTCGTCGAGCCGAAGTGCATCCTTGCGCGGAGCTTTGACGGGTCCTCTGGCACGTCCGGTCGATGCCATACCAAGAATCCTATTCTCGCTTTGCTATTCATATTTGGAAAATTCTTACCGCATTTGTAGACTATACCCAGTTCAAAAGAACGACAATCCTGGCTTTTGCCAGTACGATGTGCTTACCAAAATGAGACGCATGCGGTGTTTGTTCTCGAACTGCAGACCAGCAATATGCACGCCGCACTCGGCCGCCTGCTCGACCAGACCCGTGTCGCAGGGCTGCCGCTTGCTGCTCTCAGTGCGCGGGCGGATGCGAATGCCTGCCGCATCTCGGCTTCCATAGACATCAATGACCGCGACGTCATCGACCGGCTCGTTCGGCGCGTTGGTGCGTTATTCTGCGTCGATGCAATCGAGGTGAGAGGTGAAAGCCAATGCCCGACCCCAACCTCATCCGTGACATGATCCCGCAAGACGGCGCGGCTCCATCCGCCGAGCATCCGCCACTGAGGCTGCACGTGCCGGAGCCCGCGGTTCGCCCGGGTGGCACGCCCGATTTCTCCAACATCCGCATTCCGCGCGCAGGCCATGTCAATCGTCCCGACGTCGACGTGGATGCCGAGACGATTCGTGATCTCGCCTTCTCGGTTATCCGCGTGCTCAATCGCGACGGCGAGGCCGTCGGTCCCTGGGCAGGTGCGCTCTCCGACAACGAACTGCTCGAGGGCCTGCGTCACATGATGACGCTGCGTGCGTTCGATGCGCGCATGCAGATGGCGCAGCGTCAGGGCAAGACCTCGTTCTATATGCAGCACATGGGCGAAGAGGCCGTGAGCTGCGCCTTCCGCAAGGCGCTCAATCCGGGGGACATGAATTTTCCGACCTATCGCCAGGCCGGGCTTTTGATCGCCGGCGGCTACTCCCTGGTCGAGATGGCCTGCCAGATCTATTCCAACACACACGATCCCCTGAAGGGGCGCCAGCTGCCCGTGATGTATTCCTCAAGGGAGCACGGCTTCTTCACGATCTCGGGAAATCTTGCCACCCAATACATTCAGGCGGTCGGCTGGGCGATGGCCTCGGCAATCAAGAACGACACGAAGATCGCGGTCGCCTGGATCGGCGATGGCGCAACGGCCGAATCCGACTTCCACGCGGCCCTCGTGTTCGCTTCGACCTATCGCGCGCCGGTCGTACTCAACATCGTCAACAATCAATGGGCCATCTCGACCTTCCAGGGCATCGCGCGAGGTGGCTCCGGCACGTTCGCGGCGCGCGGCCTCGGCTTCGGCATTCCGGCTCTACGCGTCGACGGCAACGACTACCTCGCCGTCCACGCGGTTGCGAAATGGGCGTGCGAGCGTGCACGCCGCAATCTTGGCCCGACCCTGATCGAGCACGTGACCTATCGCGTCGGCGCCCACTCCACCTCGGACGATCCCGCGGGCTATCGGCCGAAGACGGAGTCCGAAGCGTGGCCCCTCGGAGATCCCGTGATCAGACTGAAAAATCATTTGATCGTGCGCGGGGCCTGGTCGGAGGAACGGCACAAGCAGGCCGAGGCGGAGATCATGGACACAGTGATCGCGGCGCAGAAGGAGGCCGAGGGCTACGGCACGCTGCATTCACCTCAGCATGCCTCGGCGCGTGACATGTTCGAAGGCGTGTTCTCGGAGATGCCGCCGCACCTGCGACGGCAACGCCAGGAAGCGGGAGTCTGAGCGATGCCGCGCAAAACCATGATCGAGGCGATTCGCGAGGCCATGGATGTGATGATGTCGCGCGATGACGACGTCGTCGTGTTCGGCGAGGACGTCGGCTATTTCGGGGGCGTGTTTCGCGCCAGCCAGGGCCTGCAAGCGAAATACGGAACGAGCCGTTGCTTCGATACCCCGATCAGCGAGCTCGGTATCGTCGGCATCGCAGTGGGCATGGCGGCTTACGGCCTGAAACCCTGTGTCGAAATACAGTTCGCCGACTACATGTATCCGGCTTACGACCAGATCGTCTCCGAGGCTGCGCGGTTGCGCTATCGCTCCAACGGTCAATTCACCTGCCCGCTCGTGGTGCGCATGCCGACCGGCGGCGGCATTTTTGGCGGCCAGACACACAGCCAGAGCCCGGAAGCTCTGTTCACGCATGTCTGCGGTATCAAGACGGTCGTGCCGTCGAACCCACGCGACGCCAAGGGCTTACTGATCTCTGCGATCGAGGATCCCGATCCCGTGATCTTCCTCGAACCGAAGCGGCTCTATAACGGTCCATTCGACGGTCATCACGACCGGCCGGTAACGCCGTGGTCGAAGCATGATCTCGGCGAAGTCGACGACGGACATTTTGCAATTCCGCTCGGCAGCGCCGCGATCCGCAGGCCGGGTGAGGCCGTCACCATCCTCGCCTACGGGACGATGGTGCACGTCGCCGAGACCGCCGCGACCGAATCCGGCATCGATGCCGAGATCATCGATCTTCGCTCGCTGCTGCCTCTCGATCTCGACACCATCGAAGCCTCGGTCAAGAAGACCGGACGCTGCGTCATCGTGCACGAGGCGACGCTCACCTCTGGCTTCGGTGCTGAGCTCTGCGCATTGGTCCAGACACGATGCTTCTATCATCTGGAATCCCCGATCGTGCGTGTCGCCGGATGGGACACGCCCTACCCGCATGCGCAGGAATGGGACTACTTTCCGGGCCCTGCGCGTGTCGGCCGCGCATTGATCGAAACGCTGGAGGCTTGAGATGGCCGAGCGCGTGGTCAGGCTGCCCGACGTCGGCGAAGGCATTGCGGAAGCAGAGCTGGTGGAATGGCACGTGAAGGTCGGCGATATCGTGCGCGAAGACGCCGTGCTCGGTGCCGTCATGACCGACAAGGCGACGGTGGAGATTCCCTCGCCGACGGACGGACGGGTCATCTGGCTCGCCGGCAGTGTGGGCGACGTTCTCGCCATCGGCTCGGACTTTGTTCGGCTGGAGGTAGACGGCAAAAGCGCGCCAGCGGCGGAGGCAGTGAAGTCGGCCTCGTCCACGGCAAGCACTTTGGCCAAAAAGCCTGACGTTGCCGCAAGCGCCCCGCGCATAGCGCGCGAGCCGCCCAACATGCTGAAGTCGCAGCCCTCTGCGGCGCCACCCCACCACGCAGGCGATCGGCCTCTCGCCGCCCCCGCGGTTCGGCTCCGCGCGCGGGAGGCAGGCGTCGACTTGCGTCAGATCCGCGGCACGGGTCCCGCCGGGCGGATCACCCATGATGATCTCGACGCCCATCTCGCGCGCGGCCGCACCGGAACGACGGCGACGCCGTATCCAACGCAAACCGCGGTCACCGACATCAAGATCGTCGGCTTGCGACGCAAGATCGCCGAGAAGATGTCCGTTGCGAGCTCGCGCATTCCGCACATCACTTATGTCGAAGAGGTCGATGTCACCGCGCTCGAGGATTTGCGCGCGAAGCTCAACAGCCAGAAGCAGCCGGGTAGACTCAAACTGACAATGTTGCCGTTCCTGATGCGCGCCATGGTGCGCGCGATCGCCGAGCAACAGCATCTCAATGCCCATTTCGACGACGAGGCCGGGATCGTTCACCAGCACGCAGGCGTTCATATCGGGATCGCCACGCAAACGCCGGCCGGCCTCGTGGTCCCCGTCGTCCGGCATGCGGAAGCGCGCGACCTCTGGAGTTGCGCCGCCGAGGTGGCACGGCTCGCGGAAGCGGCTCGGAACGGCAGCGCCACCCGCGACGAGCTCACCGGCTCGACCATCACCATCACATCGCTCGGCGCGCTGGGCGGGCTCGCGACGACGCCCATCATCAATCATCCGGAGGTCGCGATCATCGGCGTCAACCGTATCGCGATCCGTCCGCATTGGGATGGCGCCGCCTTCGTGCCGCGTCAGATGATGAACCTGTCGTCCAGCTTCGACCACCGGGTCATCGATGGGTTCGATGCAGCCCAGTTCGTGCAGCGGATCAAGACACAATTGGAGACACCCGCCATGATCTTCATTGACGGGTAGGATGATGACCGAAATCACCTGCAAGCTCCTTGTCATCGGCGCGGGCCCCGGCGGCTACACCTGCGCGATCCGTGCCGGCCAGCTCGGCATCGATACGATCATCGTCGAGGCCGAGAAGCCGGGTGGAACCTGCCTCAATGTCGGCTGCATTCCTTCCAAGGCCTTGATCCATGCGGCCGGTGAGTATGAAACCATTGCGCGCGCCGCGGCGGGCGAGAGCGCACTGGGCATCACCACCGCGAAGCCGTCTCTCGACTTCGCCAAGACCATCGCCTGGAAGGACAATATCGTCCGACGTCTGAACGGCGGTGTGGCTGGTCTCTTGAGAAGGGCCGGTGTCAGGCTCGTGGCCGGCTACGCTCGCTTCCGCGACGGCAAGACCGTCGAGGTCGAAACGCAATCCGGCCGGCAGGTGATCCATGCCGAAACGGTGGTGATTGCGGCAGGCTCCGAGCCGGTCGCCCTGCCGTTTCTCCCCTTCGGCGGGCGGGTGATCTCTTCGACCGAGGCATTAGCGCTCACCGAAATCCCGAAGACGCTTGTCGTGGTCGGCGGCGGGTACATCGGTCTCGAGCTCGGTACTGCATTCGCGAAAATCGGCACGGCCGTCACGGTCGTCGAGGCCGCGCCACGCATTCTCCCGCAATATGATCGCGATTTGAGCGAGCCCGTCGCAAGGCGCCTGACTGCGCTCGGCGCCACGGTTCTGACCGACGCAAGGGTGAAAGCACTCGAAGCCAATGGCACGGCGCTGGCGATCGAGACCGCCAATGGTGAGCAGGCTTCGCTCGCAGCCGACAAGATTCTTGTTACGGTCGGCCGCAGACCCGTGACGAGTGGCTTTGGCCTCGAGCAGCTCGATCTCGATATGGACGGACCATTCATTCGAATTGACGACCGATGTCGCACCTCGATGCATGGCATCTGCGCGATCGGAGACGTCACGGGAGAGCCGATGCTGGCGCATCGCGCCATGGCGCAAGGCGAGATGGTAGCCGAGATCGTTGCCGGCCGCCGTCGCGCCTGGGACCGGGTTTCGATCCCGGCGATCTGCTTCACTGACCCCGAGCTCGTCACGGTCGGCCTGTCACCCAACGAGGCGAGCAGCAGGGGATTCGACGTCAAGACGGACCTCTTCCCGTTCAAGGCCAACGGCCGCGCATTGACGCTGGATCGGGAAGACGGCTTCATCCGGACGGTCGTGCGAGCCGACAACCACCTCCTGTTGGGTATCCAGGGCGTCGGCGCCGGCATCGCCGAGCTTTCGGCAGCCTTCACACTTGCGCTGGAGATGGGCGCGCGGCTGGAGGATATCGCCATGACCATCCATGCGCATCCAACCCAAAGCGAAGCCTTTCACGAAGCTGCGCTGAAGTCGCTAGGGCATGCGATTCATATCTAAGCACAGGCGCCAACTGCGCAGTAGAGCTGCCAACTGGCGCCACAACGTGCGTCCGGTCACTGGTCATCGAGGGAGACCAAGGACGATCAAGCATCAGAGAACATGGTCCCATGCCTCAACAGATTGTGAGCCGCCGCTACCACGATGTTGCTGCGGCAGAACCGGCTTCCTCGATTGTCGTCCTATCGCAGAGAGATCGTGATCTGACTGATATTGGCCGCCAGCTCGAGTCCCGCCTTGGGGCCCTGCAGCACGATCGTCACGCCCTTTTCGTTGCGGAGGTGGGCGCCGCTGACGCCGCCGACCAGAGCAAAGCCACCGCCGACCGAACTGTAGGTGCCGGCAAAGTCGCCGACCTCGCGGATCCCGGAGGCCCAGCCATCGAGCCGGCCGACTGTCGCGCCGACCGTGATGCCGAAACTCAGGCCGCTGATCCTGAACGGATAGGACTTGCCACGATAGGTCAGCACGCCATTTCCGGCGCCGCCGCCGACCAGAAGGCCGGCCTTGACGATCTTGGCTCTGACGTGACCGGACGCCTGCGCCAAGGCTGGCGTCGCCGGCATGGTCAGTCCGATTGCCAACAGGAGGAACGCTATCAGGCCGAGCCTGCGCCGGCGCATGGACATGCGCCATTCAGGGTTTTGCGGCATCGACCTTCTTCCAAGTCTCATCGGGATCGAACAGCGTGGTGCGCTCGGCGACAAACGCCGTGCGCTTGCCGAGATCCTTCTGGTAGACGGTGCCGGCGTGATTGACCAGGAAGGTCATGATGCCCGAATTGCCGTACTCCGCGGGCCACGCGATCAGGGCGAAACCACCAATCATCTTGCCCTTGACCACATAGTCGAGCGCGCCGCCGGGCGCATCGCGCCCCTGCCCCTTGAGGATGCGGAAATAGTAGCCGTGATAGGGCGCAGGTCCGACGTCGCCCGCGCGATAGCCCTCCTTCGAGGCCTCGGCCGCCAGCGCGCCAAGCGGGCTCGGGTCGCTGTCGTCGCGCCAGAACAAGCCGTCCTTCTTGCCGGGCGATGAGACGATGCGCTGCGCATAGACGCCGGCGCCCTCACCGCGGTCCTTGTCGGCGTATTCGTTCTGCGCGTCGACAAAGGCGAGCGCGGTCTGGATCGCGTCGAGCTCGTTACGGCCGATGCGACGGCGCAGCACCTCGATGCGTCCCTCGTCGGTGTCGAACTCCCAGCCGGCCTTGGTATTGACCAGCGGAATCGGGAACGGGAAGTCATCGGGCCCCAGCATCAGGGTCGCCGTCTTGTTGCCCTCCGCCTTGATGCCGTGCTTGGCGTCATACATCGACGTGAAGCGCTGGCGGATGTCGTTGTCGGCGATCTCGTCGCCGGACGAGACGATGTCGTCTGCGGCGCGGCCCAGCACTTTCAGGATATCGTCTGGTCCGTTCTTGACCGCGGCGGCAAGCGCGGCCGCTGCATCTTCCGGCGTCTTGAAGGATTGCTGCGCCTGCGATGCTGAGCCGAGCAGCGCCAGCGCCACGAGTCCCGGCAACATCGCGCGACGGAATGATTTCAAGCCGGTCATGGCGTCACCTCCGCAGGAATCTTCGCGCCGCCGGCGAGCCAGTCACCATAGCTGCGGAATGTCAGTCCGAGTTTTTCGTAGCGAACCCGCAGATATCCATCGCTGCCGCGGGTCACGGCGGCAGGCATCACCTGTTCGACCTCCTGCGCCATGACGCCGACATAGGCCTTGTCGTTGCCGATGTAGCTGAAGCGATAATAGCCGAGGCCGTTCGCGAGATGACCGAGCAGGACGATGTCATGCTTCAACGCGATGTCGGAGCGTCGGCCACCGCCGCCGCCACCACGGAAGCCGCCACCGCCGCCTCCGCGGAATCCACCGCCGCCACCGCCCCGCATTGCCATTCCGCCACCGCCGCCGCGGCCGGCCATGCTCGGTCCGCCGCCGCCACCGCGCGGCATGCTTGCCATGCTGGATCGTCCGCGCGCGGACGCCGCCGCGGCCGAGCGGCCGGAGGAGACGTTCATGGCACCGCCGCGATTGCCGCCACCACGGTTGGCTGCCGCACCGCCGCCGGCGCGGTTGGCGGCCTTGGCGCGATCTCCGCCGCCCTTGTTTGCAGCCTTGGCGCGGTCACCACCGCCCTTGGCACGATCCGCGGCTCCAGCGCGATCGCCCCCGCCGGGCCGATCGCCGCGGTTGCCCGCACGATCACCCGCACGATCGCCTGCGCGATCACCGGGACCACCACGATCACCAGCACGGTCACCGGCGCGATCGCCGGCCCGGTCTCCAGCACCTTGGTTGGGACGCAGCACCTGGTTGCCGTCACGGCCGCGGAAATCCATCCGGTCCGACACGCCGGCCTTCAGGTTGTTGTTGCCGAAACGCTGCTGAACGTTGCTGTTGTTGTAGCGCACGCCACCGCGATGCGCCGGATTATGCTGCCAGCCGTTACCGATGTTGGTGGTGCGATGATTGACGTAGACATTGCGGTTGCCCCAATTGCAGCCGCCGCCCCAGTAATTGCCCCAGCGCCCGATCGCCCAAGCCGTGCCGAAAGCGAGGCCCGCCGCAACCACGCCGGCGCCGATATAGGACGGGTAGCCCCAATAATACGGCGGATACTCCGCATAGGGCCAGCTGCCATAGACCGTCGCCGGATCGTAATACGGCACGTACATCTCCGCGGGATTGGCCTGCTGGATCACAACGACCTGCTTGCCTTCCTGCGACTGGACACTGACCTTCTGCTGCTTGGTCGTGACCAGCTTCTTGTTGTCATAGGCCTTGTTGCGCAAGCGCTGGATCGCATCCATCACGTCAGGCTGCTGGGCGAGAAAGGCATCGCCGAGCTTCTTGGTCCAGTCGAGCTGATCGCTCATCATGGTCAGGACATCGGCGGTGCTGGCCAGCGCCTTGATGCTGTCGTCCCAGGCCTGCTTCTCGACCTCCGTCTTCAGCGCATCGCCCTTCAGGGTCTTGCGCTCCTTCAGCCAGCGGTCGGCCTGCACCACCTCCAACGGATAGGTTGAGGCGGCAAGCACATTGGCAAGGAGCTCGTCTGGATACAGTGCGATCGGCGCCACCAAGGCCTCGAGCTGCTCCGGCTTCAGAAGCTCGGCCGTCGGCGCAGGCGGAGGAGCCGGCTGCGCTTGCGGAGACGGGGCCGCAGGCGTCGTGTTGGTTTGCGCCGTTGCGGCGAACGATGTCGCCATGACGACCGCAAGCGCCATCAGGGTCTTGCCGCAGCGGAACATTGCATCCTCCCTTGCACTTCCAGCGTGGGACGATCGGGCCGGGACGCAGACGTTTGTTGATCGAGATCAACGAAACGAGGCCCTCGTGGCTGCTGCAGCGCGAGAGCCATGCGTCATTCGATCAGTTCGGCGTCCATCAGAAGCCGGCTCGGCACCGTCAGGCCGAGGGCATGGGCCGTCTTCATGTTGATGACGAGCTCGAACCTGGTGGCGAACTGCACCGGAAGCGATCGAATCTCGGCGCCGCGCAGGACGCGATCGACGTAGCCGGCGCCGTCGCGAAATTGCTGGGTGAGATCGGCGCCATAGGACATCAGCCCACCGTTCACCGCGTAGAAGCGGACCGCGAAGATCGCGGGCACGCGGCGCTGCGCCAGCAGTGCGATCGTCATCGCGCTCTGGGTCCCGAAGAAGCCGCCATCAGGGAGCACGACGAGGCCGCCGCCGTCGCGTGTCGCGCTCTCGATGGCCGCCGCGATCTCGGCCCCACTCCGGACGCTGGCACCGGTGACCTTGAGACCGAGCCGGTTTTCCATCTGGTGCGCCGCCTGAAGATAGAACGGCGCATAGGGCGACGATTCCGGATTGAACAGCAGCGCCGCGTGGCTCATCCCCGGCACCATATCCTTCAGCAGACCGAGCCATTTCCCGCTCATCGAGTGCTCATAGAGCGAGAAGCCGGTGAGATTGCCGGTCGGCCGCGCCAGATTGGCGACGAGGCCGGTCCCGACGGGATCGGAGAGCCCGACGAAGACGATCGGAATTCGCTGCGTGGCATCGCGCAGCGTCCGGGTCGTGCCCGTGCTGGTCGAAAGCAGTACGTCCGGCCCGGCGGCAATGAGCTCGAGCGCCTCCAATTGCTGGCGTGCCGGACTGGGACCCGGCCAGCGCACCTCCAGGCGATAGTTCTGGTTGGCGATCCAGCCACGATCGGTGAGCCCCTGCTGAAAGGCATCGACGCGCATCTGCGCGCCGGGATCGCCGGCGACATTGCCGGTCAGCACGCCCACGAACGGCGCTCTGTCCTGGGCCCGCGCCAAGACCGGGAACGCCGCCGCGGCACCAACCAGCGACATGAACTCACGGCGTCTCATGGCCACCGACACTCCCCACATGCGCCCCCATCCCGGTCATCGCGCAATTGCGAGAAGGAAACGGCTTCGCCGATCCCGTGAGCTTGATCAAAATCAAGACACCGGCGATCAGTGAAGGATCGGAAGACGGATCGTGAAGAGCGCGCCGCCCGCGGCCTGGTTTTCGGCAGAGATCGTGCCGTGATGGGCCTCGATGATGGTTTTGGCGATCGCGAGCCCCATGCCCATACCCTGGGGCTTGGTCGTGAAGAACGGATTGAACACGTTCGCAAGGTCGGAAGCGGCAATCCCGGGACCAGTATCGGAGACCCGGATCTCCGCTTCGTTGCCGACGCGCAGGGTCGAGACGCTGACCTGGCGTTTTCCGGGATCTGCGTCGAAGATCGCATCCATCGCATTGATGATCAGGTTGAGAACGACCTGCTGAAGCTGGATCGGATCGCCTCGGACATGCAGGTCGGCCAGGACAGGCGTGTAGATCAATGTGATCCGGCGTCCATCGGCGACGGCGCGCACAAGGCCGATCGCTTCGCGGACCATATCGTTGAGCTCGATGTCCTTGACCTCGAACGGCGTCTTTTTCAGAATACTGCGTAGCCTGCGGATGACTTCGCTGGCCCGCTGATCGTCACGCCGGATGTCGGCGAGGATCTGCCGGATCTCGTCGATGTCGGGCGAAGCGGCCTTCAGCATCAGCTCCGCAGTCTCGGCGTTGGTCAGGATGGAGCCGAGCGGCTGGTTCAGTTCATGGGCGATCGACGTGGTCAACTCGCCAACGGCCGAATAGCGGTTGGCGTGAGCGAGCTCGGCCAGACGCTGGCGTGACTCGACTTCGGCGATCTGGCGCCGACGGCGCTCATGCAGCATCCCGCTGATCAGGCCGGCCTGCACCAGAATGACGGACGCGATCAGCAGCATCTGCCAACGATAGCGCTCCCAGATGCTCTGTTCGCGAAACATGATTTCGCTGCCGGGAGGCAAACGGCTCTCGCTGATGCCCCAATGCTGCAATTGGCGCCAATCATATCTCGGCGCGGCGAATCCGATCGGCTCGTAACTGATGCTCGCTGGTTTCGCGCCGCCGAGAATGCCAATCGCCGCACTGACGGTCCTGGAACTCGTTTCCGCGATCATATGCATCGGTCCCCCGACAGTGCCGTCACCGAAGAACGGCTCCTGGTAGGAGAAGATCGGGGCATTCGCGGCCGCGTACAGGCTGCGCAAGGCGATGTCGCTCTCGTGGACGACCCCAGCCGCATCGACCGACATCAGCCCCCAGAACAGCGCGGTGTGCGGCGGCAGCTTTGAAGCGCGCTTCAGGATTTCGTCGAATGACAAGTCCGAGTACCAGACCAGCTCGACCTCCTCGCCCAAGGGTTGCAGTTCCCGCTTGACCTCCTCCACCCAGAACTTCTCGAGCGGCGAGGCGCCGATCACGACCACAATCGACTTTGTGTCAGGCAAAATCTGGAGAACGTTGCGGAACGCGACCATGAAATCGTTGCGGATCGCCACGACGACGTCGTTGTCGCTGAGATCGGCGCGATTGATCAGCCGATGCTCGACCGCGGAGAGAATCAATGGCACATCAGGGAATAATCTTCCGCGGTATTTCTGCGCAAACCGGGCCGCAGGCGCGCCGATGCTCAACACGATGTCGGGCATCGCTCCCTGGTACAGCGATTGCAGATAGTCGACGAAAGGTGCCTCAGGACCGGGATTGTTGAAGCGCGCGGTGAGCAGCGCGTGCTCCTGTATATCGAGTGGCCAGGGCGATTGCCGTTCGAGCTTGGCCTTGATGTCGCGCGCATACTCGCTCCACGGCCGAAAATCACGGCCGAATGAATGCAATACCAGGACGCGCTTCAGCTCGCCGCGGAGACTCCGCTCGACTGCACCAACTCGCCCGGCGGACAGGCACACGGCGAAAAGCAGCGCGAGACAGTATAGCGCCGTCACGGCCCCTGGCCTGACCTTGGAGATGGACGTGCGCCCGCTCATGCTCCATCCTTGCAGCTCCAGCAACTGCTGTCGCGGAAATTCTAGCGGGAATTGCACCGCTGCGACAGGCCCCGGGGGCGGCTTCACAGCTCAATGCCCGCTCAGCACCAGCGTCTGGATCGGCAGCAGCAGCGCCTGGATGCGCAGCAGCAGCGCGTGCACCAGGCCGACACCGTCGACCACGTGCAAGGCGATCTTCCTGCTGGTCGAAGTCCCCTTGGCCGAGATCTCCTCGTGGTTGCTGGTATAGGCATTGACGACGCAGCTGCTGCCCGGCGTCACGCCTTCGAGGCCACCTTTGTAAAGCGGCTCCAGGAACACCAGGATGGTGCCGGGGCGGACGGCGTTCTGCGGATCGACCAATTGCTCCCCGGATCGGAATTGTCCGGCCGCGATGTAGTCCTGGACTGTCGTGATCACCATGGGGATGATCACCCATGGCCTGGAGATGCAGGTCGCTTCCGCCACCATGCCCTCTTTCATCACCTGTGCCTCGATCTGGCCGAACCCGGCCTGCAGCATCTTGCGGCCGGCCCCCTCCGGGATGAGAACGCCTGCAGGCCGCATGAGTTGATTGACGACGTCGCCGGGACGGATCAGGAATTGCTCGACGCGCCCATCGACACCGGCGCGGACCAAGGTCTTGTCGATATCCACCTGGGCCTGGTCGAGCGCGGCCTCCGCGCTGGCCTTCTGCGCCGGCAGCAGGATGGAGACCTGCATTGATACGGATTGCTTCGCGGCGGTCGCGGCATCGATCCCGGACTGACGTTGATCGACCAAAACCTGGAGCTTGTCGATATCACGCTGCGGAACGATGCCGGGATTGCGGCGCTGGAGCTCGGTCTTGACCTCGAGCTCGTCCTTGGCCTGCTGATAGTTCGCCTTCGCCTCCCCGATCTGCGCCTCGGCCTTGACCACGTCGGCCTGCGCGGTCTGCATGGCGGCATCGACCTCCGCAACCTTCCGCCTGGCGGTTTCGAGCGCGGCCTGCTGCTTCGAGTCGTCGAGCGTGAACAGCACGTCGCCCTTCTTCACCGGCGCGCTGAAGCCAACCTTGACCTCGGCAACGCGGCCGGAGCCTTCGGGCAGGATCGGCACGGTGCGAAAATAGAGCGTCGCCGATGACGTCGAAGGATGGAAGTAGAAGATCATAGTGATCAGCGACACCGTAAGCATCAGGCAGCCGGTGATGCCCCAGCGCAGCTCGTACCAGACCGAGAAGAAGGTGATCTCCTTGCCGAAACGCTTGCCCTGGGCGTAGCGGCGATAGAGATAGTCCGGCAGGATCGTCAGCAGCGAGCAGAACATCAGCTCAAACATGGCTGTGCTCCTTCTTTGCGGCTTCCGGCTTCTGTGCGGGAGGCATCGCGGCCTCCGTCCGGATCTCTTCGCCACCGGCGGCTGGCGCTGCCTCTGCAATCTTCTCGACCGACCCGGCGATGCTACGCAGCGGGGTGCCGAAATCGGGAAGATCGATCAACGCGAGCAGGAGGCCGGCGACCCAGAAAATATGCATGTGCGTGAACAACGAGATCAGGCCGAGCACCGCGACGAGCTCGAACTGCAATTTTTGTGATTTGTGCGCCATCCGCTCGGGCAGGCTGTGCAGCTTCCAATAGAGCGTACCGACCCAGAGCACGGTGCCGATCAGGAACAGCCCCATCACAACCATCAGCGTATCGGTCCCGCTCCCCGGCGCCAGATAAAACGGCAAATGGTGCGGAGCCATCGGATGAAGCTGGTCGCTCAAAGCGTCTCTCCCGATCAAATGCGCATGTGCGATATTGTGTTCGGCAGGCCGCGGTTTGCTTGATTTGAATCAAGGGAACACCCTCCGCCCGACCCTAGCGTTTCCTGGATGCTGATTGGACAACCATCAGGAGCCGCAAGCCATGCCCGGCCTCGACGATCTCATCCCCAACGCCGCCCAGATTCGGAAGGAAGCCGCCCTCAAGGAGGCCGAGAAAGCCGAGGAGTATGTCCGCCTCGCCGCAGCGGTCGAAGCCGAGAAGCGCGCGCTGATCGAGCGGCTCAGCAAACCCTCCGGCAAGAGCGAGGAGGAGAAGATCAAACTCGCCTCGACCATCATCCAGCGTGCGGTGCGAAACGGCCTGACGGAGGTGCTGGTCTATCGCTTCCCCAACTCGCTTTGCACCGACAGGGGGCGCGCCATCAACCAGATGGAAAAGGGTTGGGAGACCACGCTGACCGGCATCCCCAAGGAAATCTTCCAGCTCTGGACCGATTATCTGAAGCCGCGTGGCTATCGCATCGCCTACCAGATCATCGAATTCCCGGGCGGCGTGCCCGGCGATATCGGCGTGACCATCTCCTGGGACGATTAGTTCTGGGGCGATTGACAAGCTCAGCAGCGAGAGGACCGGCATGGCCAAGGATGCGCCCGCGGAGCGAATGAAGCGGAAGGACTATGAGAAGGAGCTGGAAAAGCTCCAGGTCGAGCTCTGTCACCTCCAGGACTACGTGCGGGCGAACAAGCTCCGGGTGATCATCGTGTTCGAAGGCCGTGACGCTGCCGGCAAAGGCGGCACGATCAAGGCGATCACCGAGAAGGTCAGCCCGCGCGTGTTCCGCGTCGTGGCGCTGCCGGCGCCGTCGGACCGCGAAAAGACACAGCTCTTCTTCCAGCGCTACATGGAGCAGTTTCCGGCGGGCGGCGAGATCGTGATCTTCGACCGGAGCTGGTACAACCGCGCCGGCGTCGAATATGTCATGGGCTTTGCTACGCCCGCCGAGCACCAGCGCTTCCTCTCCCTCTGCCCGCAGATGGAGAGATACGTCATCGACGGCGGTATCATCCTGATCAAGATCTGGCTCGAGGTCGGAATGGACGAGCAGGAGCGTCGCTTCCACGCCCGGATCGATGATCCCGTGCGGCAATGGAAGCTGAGCCCGATGGACCTGGAGTCCTACCGGCGCTGGTACGACTATTCGCGAGCTCGCGATCTGATGCTCAAGCAGACCAGTACGAAGGAAGCGCCGTGGTACATCATCCGCTCCGATGACAAGCGCAAGGCGCGGCTGAACTGCATCGCACATCTCCTCGGCGCGATTCCCTACAAGCGCATCAAGAAGGACAAAATCAAGCTGCCGAAGCGCTCCGAGAAGGGCCGCTACAACGACCAGGCCGGCCTGAAGGGGATGAACTTCGTCGCCGAGCGGTATTGAGACGCGAAAAGGGCTGCCGGTGAGGCAGCCCGATTGCCCTGATTGCCCTCCGGATCACTTCAGGCGGATCGTGACACCGCCGACGGCAGCCGACACTTCCGCGCCAACCCTCGGACCGCTGAGCTGAAGGATCACGCCATTGGCGTTCTGCAGCTGAACGGCGCCGGCGCCTGCGGCCACGGCTCCGCCCGCTCCTCCCACCGCATAGGAGCCTTCGATGGATGCTGGCCCCTTCAGATTGAGCGCCCGACCGACGAACTTCGTGGTCGAGGCCCCGACGGTGAGGCCGACGCTCATGCCGGAGACGGTGAAGGGATATTTCTTGCCCCTGAGGAGCAGAACGCCCTCACCGCCCCCGACACCGACGATGAAGCCGCCCTTGGTGAAGACGACGGCGACCTCGCCGGTCTCGGCACGCGACGGCGTGCTGAGACCGGTCAGGGCCGCAATCGAGGCAACCAGGGCGACGCCAACGGCAAGTTTCTTCATGACTTTCTTCCCCCTCTTGATCATTGCGCAAGGATCATTGCGAAGTAGCCGAACACGGTGAGCAGGATGCCCGAGACGGCATAACCGACCGGGAATCCGATCCAGGGCACGGAGCTCTGGATCTCGACCGCGGCCTCGCGGGCCGGGCCGGAGTGCGACCGCGCGCCGGCAACGCCGCCCATCAGTACGGCCGGGTTGATCTTGAAGACGTGGTAGCCGATCGCCCAGACGATGAACGGCGGGATCGTGCACGCAATGAAGCCGACCAGGAATATCTTCAAGGCAACCGCACCCGTGAGCTGCGACAGCAGTCCCGCGCCGGCATTGACGCCGACGATGGCGACGAAGACCACGAGGCCGAGATCCTCCAGCACGTTGCGCGCCGCGTTCGGCGTGTTGCCGAAGAAGCGCAGACGCGACACGACCGACGACACGATCACACCCGACAGCAACAGACCGCCGGCGTTGCCGAGGCCGACCTTGGCGCCGAATGCCGGGAATTCGATCTTGCCGATCAGGAAGCCGATGATCATGCCGACAGCCAGCGTCAGCAGATCGGTCGAGGTGTTGGACCTGGCGATGCGGCCCCACATCTCGCCGAGCTCGTTGACGGCAGACTTCAAGCCGACCACGGAAACGATGTCCATCCGCTCCAGCTTGGTCTTGAGACCGGCCGGAATCTGCACGCCGCCGCGCTCGACCTTGGTGACCTGCAGCTGGCCGGCGATCGCGGTGTCACGGAAGGACTCGAAGGTGCGCCCCACCATCTCCTTGTTGGTGATGAGGATGTCCGCCTGGTCCATGGGAATGCCGAGCGTCTTGGCATCCGAGACCTCCGGACCGATGAGGCCCATCTTCTCGGTGAGGTGCTCGGTCGAGCCGCCGAGGGCGACGATGTCGCCCTTCTGCAGCACGAGGTCGGCATCCGCGCCTTGCGGCTCGCCGTTCCGCCCGACATTGACGATCCGGTATTCCGGATTTATCGCGCGGAACTTCGCGATGCTCATACCGACCGTCGCCGGGTTCTCCAGCCGGTAGGCCCGCAGACCGAACTGACGATAGCCGGTCAGGCCGCCGCCTTCGAGATCCTTGACGCCGAATTCCCGCTCGTACTGCTTCGCGGCGGCCCTGGCGTCGACGCCCCACCAGCGCGGCAGGTATTTGCAGATCAGGATGATGCCGACGGTGCCCCAGATGTAGGTGATACCGTAGGACAGCGCGATCATGCCTGAGGCATCCTCAGGCTTCATTCCCTCGGGCAGCTTGACGACGCCCGACGTGACGGCCTGCTCGGCCGAGCCGATCGCCGCCGACATGGTCTGCGATCCCGCCAACATGCCGCCGGCTGCGCCTGGCGGGAGAGAGAACATCTTGGCGCCGATCACCACCAGCGCCAGTCCGATGACGCTCGATATCACCGCCAGGATGCAGAACTTCAGGCCGTCGCCCTTCAGGCTGTTGATGAAGGACGGCCCGACACGCAACCCGACGCCATACATGAAGAGATAGTAGAACAGGCTCTTGGCGAAATTGTTCAGCTCGAGCTTCACGCCGTAGGTCGACGACCACACCGAGACGCCGGCGCCGACCACGATGGCGCCGGCAACCATGCCGAGGCCATACCCCTTGATGCTGGCCCGGCCGATATAGACGGCGAGGCCGACGACGAAGAACAGCAGCAGGTACGGATTCTGCTGCAGGAACGTGAAAAAGCCCTGCATGTTCGATCCCCTCTAAGATGCCGCTTTCAACTTCGGCGTCGCGGCGGGCCTGGGCTTGCCGATCTTCGCCAAGGCTTCGGAGCGGACGAGCTTCAGCCCTTCCTTGGCGTCGTAGCCATGGATCTCCTTCACATCGAGCTTGCGCATGAAGTCGATGGTCTCCTGCGTGATGACCTGACCGGGCACCATGATCGGGAAGCCCGGCGGATACGGGATCACGAAATTGGCCGAGACGAGCTCTGGTCCCGACTTGAGCCGGCGATCGATCTCGGGATCGTTGAGGCGGATGTGCTCGCAACCCGCCACGTCGTAGGCAGCGTAAAAGCCGCTGCGAATGTCGCCTTCATTGGTCTTGCTGCCGGCATCGCCGCGGAAGCTCGGGTGGAAATGCGAGAAGTTGGGCAGATCAGGTACGTCGGTCATCAGGCTCTTGACCCGTGCCTCGAAGGTCTTCTTCGCATTGACGCCGCCCTGCGCCAACCCGCGATCGACCT
Organism: Bradyrhizobium sp. Rc3b; assembly: GCF_900114915.1. Lineage (GTDB taxonomy): Bacteria > Pseudomonadota > Alphaproteobacteria > Rhizobiales > Xanthobacteraceae > Bradyrhizobium. The sequence goes on along the minus strand of NZ_FOUS01000002.1, from coordinate 41,593 downwards.
CGCCCGCGATCTCGGCGAGGACGCGGATGAGATGCGCGACGTCGCTGCGGGTGTTGTTGATGTTGGACTGGACCAGGACCGAGTTGCGCGAGGTCTTGTTGACCTGGATGTTATACTCGTTGGCGAGGATACCCTTGAACTGGGTGCCGTCATAACCAGCCATGCCGCATACCAATGTCATACGGGTCGGATCGAGGCAGAACTCGTCTTCGTCCAGGCTCTTGAGGGTGTTGACCCAATTCACGCCCGCGGCGAGATAATCGGTAAAGCCGCTCTGGCGATACTGGGCAGGCACCATGGTGTCGGCGCCGAGGATGCGGAAATATTTCGAGATCAGCGGGTTGTTGTTGACCGCCTGGCGAATGGCAAGCGCGATCTCCATCGCATTGGCCACGAGGCCGTAACCTTCCAGCTCCATCTGCCGCCTGGAGATATCGAGGCTGGCGATGAGTTGCTGGTTCGGGCTGGTGGAAGCGTGGGTGAACACGGCCTCCTTGAACTGCTGCTCGACCGTGTGGAATTCGACGTCCTTGACCGAGAGCATGGAGCCTTGCCGGATCGCCGACATCGACTTGTGGGTCGAGTTGGTCTGGTAGACGCGCAGGCGGATCTGCCTGGGATCGGGAATCAGCCGGGTCTTGAGCAGCATCTCGTCCGACGGGTTCTTGCCGAGCTCGGCCTGCTGCTTCTCATAGGCCGCGACCGACTTCGGGTCGTGCATCCACGCCTCGATCTCGTTGGCCGCCCCCATGGCGGTGCGGCGGCGCAGGAACGGCGAGAAACGCGCGAAGCCGAACCAGGCCTCGTCCCAGAGGAAGATCAGGTCCGGCTTGAGAGCGAGACATTCCTCCATCACCCGGCGGGTGTTGTAGATGTGGCCGTCGAAGGTGCAGTTGGTGAGGTCGATCATCTTGACGCGGTCGAGCCGGCCGTCGGCCCTGGCGCCGAGCAGCGCCTGTTTGATCGTCTTCAGCGGCACCGCGCCGTACATCGAGTATTCCGTCATCGGGAAGGCTTCGACATAAAGCGGCTGCGCACCCGCCAGAACCATTCCATAGTGGTGCGACTTGTGGCAGTTGCGATCGACGATCGCGATGTCGCCCGGCGCGAGCAGCGCCTGCACCGCCATCTTGTTCGATGTCGACGTGCCGTTGGTGACGAAGAAGACGCGGTCAGCGCCGAGCGCCCTCGCCGCTTTCTCCTGCGCCTTCTTGATGTTGCCGGTCGGCTCCAGCATGCTGTCGAGGCCGCCCGTGGTGGCGCTGCTCTCGGCCAGGAACAGGTTCGGCCCGTAGAATTCGCCCATGTCGCGGATCCAGTCGGACTTGAAGATCGACTTTCCACGGGCGATCGGCAAAGCATGGAACGTGCCGATCGGACGCTGCGCATATTTCTTCAGATTGTCGAAGAACGGGGTGTCGTAGCGATCCTGAATGCCTTCGAGGATGGACAGATGCAGCTCGAGAAGCTCCTCGACGGAGTAGAAGATGCGGCGAACGACGTTGGCTTCAGGGTTTCCAGCCAACTCCTCGACGTCGCGGTTCGAGATCATGTAGAGGTCGAGCTCGGGACGGACGCGCTTGATGATCTGGGCGAGCCGGAGCGCAGAGGCGTCGGACTCGTCGTTGAGGCCGGCCGAAGCCGTGATCGAGCGCAGCACGGGTGCATTGTGGCGCGAGCGCAGCCCGAAGCCTTCGTTGATGATGACGGCCGCGATATTGGGATTGAGCATGGTCGCGCAGAATGCATCTTCCAGGCTGCCGACGATGACAGGCTCATAGATGAAGCCATCGATTGGGCGCCGCAACTTGCGCCATTCGGCGGCGAGCGCCGGCCACTGACTTGATGATACGCCAGTCACGATCAGGGTTTCGAAATAGGGCCGGCGTGCCGTATGCGCACCGAACGTCGGTGGCACCAGCTCGGGCGCGTCGCCATTACCATCATCCTTCGCGCTCCAGTCGCCGGCATGCTGGCGGAAGGATCGTGTCGTCAGGGCCTGGGTAATCCGCGTCGCAAGGGCGAGCGTCGTTGCCCCATCGCCCGCGGAGGCCGCTTCCCGCAGTGCCGCCATCAGCTGCAGTCCGGGATAGCCGTAGAACTCCTCCGTCACCGAGAGCTCGGCCAGTGCCGCATCGTAGACCGCCCGATTGCCGACGCGAGCCCACGCCTTCGCGGCCTCCACGAGGTCGCGCCAGTCATCCGCCCGCGCGCCCGGCCCGGAAAAGAACTGATCGATCCGCTTTTGCGCCGGCTTGGTGTCCTTGGACATGTGTCTCTCCCGATCCTCGACGGTGCCTTGATGGTCACTCGATGGTCATTTGATGCCAGTTGGGGCGAAGCTGAGCGTGATCGTGAGTTCGGCGCCGCTGGCTCCATTGATCCAAGTCAACGGTCGGACGCATTCTGGCGAGACCGTCGGCCGCAGCGGTCATTCGCATTGCAACACACCCGCTCAGGCCGTCCGCTGCGCCGTCACGGCCTGCTCGTCGCCGAGAACGCTATCGAGCGATCGCAGCCACTGGCTGCTATCCGTCCTCTCCGCCAGCCCTTCCGCCCGCAAGAGATCGCGGAGCTGCGCGTGCGCGCCGACGATGGAGAAAATGACCTTTCGCGCGGCGAGCTCGTCGTAGAGGTCGTGCAGCATGCCCGCGCCGGCGAGATCGATATAGGGCGAGGCCGAGAGGTCGCAGACCACCAGCCGGATCTCGGGCGCGCGCCGAAGCGCGATCAGGACGGTTTCGAGGATCGTCTCGGCGTTGATGTAGAGCAGCGAGGCTTCGGGCCGGAACGCGATGACGCCGATCAAGGGCTCGACGTCCGCGTGCCTTGAACTGTCCGAATAACGGCCGCTGCCGGGCAAGCGGCCGAGGAACGCGACGTTTGGCCGCGAGGCCCGGGCCAGCAGCAAAAGGATCGAAGCGATCGACGCCAGGAGTACGCCTTGCAGGATTCCGAGCAATAGCACGGAGACCAGCGCAATCGTTGCGGCGTAGAAGTCGATCCGGCTGACCTGCCACATCCGCACCAGCGCGCGAACGTCGACGAGCTTGTAGACGGCGGCAAAGACGATGGCTGCAAGCACGGCCTTGGGCAGGTTGGTCAAGAGTCCCGTGAAGAACAGAAGGCACAGCCCGAGCGTCACCGAGCAGATCACCAAAGCGAGCGGCGTCCGTGCGCCGGCGCTGTCATTGACGGCCGATTGCGACAGCCCGCCGGCAACCGGATAGCCATGGCCGAAGGCGACGACGAGGTTCGCGGCGCCCAGCCCCAGGAACTCCTGCCGGACGTCGAGGGGATAGCCGTGCTTGGCGGCGAAGCTGCGGGCGGCCGAAACGCCCTCGATATAGGCCAGCAGGATACACCCTGCGGCGAGCGGGAAGAGATCGTCGAAGTCCAGCAGGCCGAGCGTCGGAATGCCCAGGGCCGGCAGACCTTCCGGTATCTTCCCGGTGACGGGCACGCCGAGAGCCGGCAGGCCGAGGAGCGTCGCCGTCCCGATCGCGAGCGCGACGATGGTGATGCCGACCGGTTTGCCCGGCAGCAGCCGTTCACCGAACAGGAGGAGCAGCAGCGCGACCGCGCCGACGGCGAGCACGAGCAGGTTGACGGTCCCGAGCTGGCCGGCCAGCGTGATGGCGCGGTCGAAGAAATTGTGGCCGCCGCCGGCAACGCCGAGCAGGCTCGGCAGCTGGCTCATGATGATCGTGAGCCCGGCACCGGCCTTGAAGCCGACCAGGATGCTGTCGCTGACGAGGCGGACCAGCACGCTCAGCTTGAACAACCACGCGATGAAGCACAGCACCGCCACTGCAAAGGCCGCAAGGCTTGCGATCTGCGCGTAGCGTGTCGCATCGCCTCCGGCCAGCGCACCGACAGTGCCTGCAATCATCAGGGAGATCGCCGAGGTCGGCCCGATCGCAAGTTGCCGGGACGAACCGAGCAACGCATAGCCGATGCCGCCGAGCATATAGCCGTAAACGCCGATCTGAGGCGGCAGGCCGGCCAGCGCGGCATAGGCGAGCGAGACCGGGATGGCGTAAGCAGCCAGGGTGACGCCAGCGACGGCGTCGGAGGAAAACCACTCTCGCCGGTAGGCGCCAAGCCAGCCGGCCGGCGGGAAGAACCGTATCCATCCAGGTTCGGACGGCGCACTCATTGGACCGCCCTCTGATGCGACGCTTCGCAGCGCAGCAAGACGACCAACAGCGCGACCACGGGAATGCCGAGCGCGAGGTCCGGAATAGCCTTGGTGGCGAAGGCGCCCAGCGCGGCGCCCAAGCCGAACACGGCGCACAAGGCGAAGAAGATGCCCGACCGACGCAGCGTCCCCAGCGGCGCGTCTCCGGCGGCGGCCAAAAAGACAGCCTCGATCGCCTGGCGCATGTTGCCCGTGATCATCACCGTGCTGCAAACAACGCCCTCGACCCTGGTGAAGATCGCGGTCTGCATCGCGGCGACGAACGAGATGCCGAGCGTTCCAGCCAGATCCGGCAGCCTGTTGTGCAGGATGCTGATCGCGATCAGCAGCAATATCTCGAGCAGGGTGCTGATTGCGCTGGCCCGCTCGCCCGCAGCGCGGCGCAGCCATGCGGCAATCACGATACCGGCGGCAAAGGCGAGAAGCGGCGGCACGAAGTGAAACGCCTTCGTCCAATCGCCGGCCGTCGCATAAACCCAGAGGAAGATCAGGTTAGCCGTCTGGGCATTCGCCATGACGCCGTGGACGATCCAGGTATAGGCGTCGATATAGCCGCCGACGAAGGCGAGCAGCAGGACGATCTCCACGGTTTCGTCGCGGCGGATGGCGCCGGCCGCGAGGTCGAGAGCGCTCATGTTGATGATGCCGGCTGTCGCGAATTCCGCATCATCCGATAGGCGGTGCCTTGCCGCTCGCAGGGCTTGATCTGGATCAAGCAATGCCCGCGATTTCCCGACTGAGATCTCGGCAAAGCGCCGGGGGAAATGCGACATGGATACCGTCAGGTGGATCATCTCCACCGCTCCCGAAATCTTTCTGCTGCTGGCCGTCGCCATCGGCACGATCCTCGGCCGAGTCCGGATCCGCGGCTTTGCCGTCGGGACCACAGCCTGCATCCTGATCGTTTCCGTGCTGCTCGGACAGCTCGGCAGTTTTGCGTTCCCGCCGCTGCTCCGCGTCATCCTGTTCAGCCTGTTCGTGTTCACCATCGGCTACCGGTCCGGGCCCGAGTTCTTCGCCTCCTTGAGCGTCCGCACGCTCGCGCAGGTCGCCATGGCGCTGGTGCTGGGCGGCACCGGACTGGTCGTCGTCCTGTTGTTTGCTCACGGCTTCCGGCTCGATCCCGGCACCGCCTCCGGGATCGCGGCCGGAGCCTTGACGCAATCGTCGGTCATCGGGACCGCCTCAGGCGCATTGGCCCAGCTCGGCCTGCCCAAGGATGTGCTGAGCCAGCAGGAGGCGAACATCGCGGCGGGCTACGCGGTGACCTACGTGCTCGGCTATATCCTGACGCTGCTGTTCGTCCCCTTCGTCGCGCCGAAATTGATGCGGATAGACCTGAAGGCTGAGGCAAAGAAGCTCGAGGCGGAGCTTGCCGGCGGCGAACCGCCCAAAACCGAAAATCTCTCTTATCGCAAGTTCCAGGCCCGCGCCTATCGCGTGACCGCGGGCGCCGGGCGCACCGTCAAGTCGATCGAGGAGGAACTTGGCAGCCGCACGGTCGTCGAGCGCATCGTCCGCCAAGGCGCGGACATCGAGCCACGTTTGGAGACCGTGCTCGAGGCCGGCGACGACATCGTCATCGCCGGCCGCACTGCGGTCATCGTCGCCGCCAAGCCGATCATCGGCACCGAGATCGACGCCGACGAAATCTTGAAGGCCGTCCCGGGCAACGTGCTGGAGGTGCTCGTGGACAATCGCCATCTCCACGGCCGCTCGATCCAGGAGATCGCGGCGCGTGTCGGCACCGACGCCCGGGGCGTTTTTCTACGCGCCCTCACCCGCATGGGCCGCGAGGTTCCCTTGAGCGCGGACACTCGGATCTATGTCGGCGACGTCATGACGCTTGTCGGCAGCACGCGCAATATCGAACGTGCAGCAAAGGCCATCGGCCAGATCCTGCGGTCGGGTGATCGCGCCGACATCGCCTTTCTTGCCGCCGGCATCGCCGCCGGCCTGCTCGCGGGGCTCGTCAGCTTCAGGATCGGCGGCGTCGCGCTCACGCTTGGCGGTGGCGGCGGCGCGCTGATCGCGGGCCTCGTCTGCGGCTGGCTGCGGTCACGCAAGCCGACCATGGGCGCATTGCCGCCGGCGGCGCAACAGACCCTGAGCGATCTCGGACTCGGCGGCTTCATCGCGGCGATCGGGCTCGGCAACGGTGCCGCAGCCTGGGCCGCGATCCAGGCCCACGGGCTGCTTCTGGTCGGCATGGGTCTCGTCATCACGCTCGTGCCGCTGATCGTCGCGACGCTGTTTGCCTTCTATGTGCTGCGCATGAACCCGGTCGTGACCTGCGGCGCACTGGCGGGAGCCATGACCGTCGATGCCGCGGTGACCGGCGCGTGCGAGGTGGCCGAGAGCCAGACGCCGGTCCTCGGCGTCGCCGTGCCCTATGCGGTCGGAAACGTGGTGCTCACGGTCCTCGGGCCGATCATCGTAGCGGCAACCTACAGCGGATGACGGAGACCCATGATGCGGCGACCGGCCAGATCGGTGCTGGGATGTTTTGCGGCCATATTGTTCGCTTGGGCCGCTTTCGCCGCGGTCGCGCGCGCGGCGGATGACGTCCTCATCCAGGAAGAGATATGGGCGCTGCCACTACCGCTTCCGATGTTCGCCTATCTGGTGCGTCCCGTCGGCGACGGTCCCTTCCCGCTCGTGATCATGAACCACGGCGTCTCGCTCAACCCGACCGACCGCAGCTTCTTTCCGTTGGTCGAATTTCGCGACGCCGCCCAATGGTTCGCAAGGCGCGGCTACCTCGTGGTGGCGCCGGTCGGCTCCGGCTATGGCGCAGTCGCCATCGACATTCCCGAGCGCGCGATCTACGGACCATTCTTTTCCAAGATCGGCAAGTGCAGCAATCCCAATTTCCACGACGCCGGGCTCGCGGTCGCCAAGGTCGACCTCGATATCATCGACTATCTGGCCGCCGAAAAGCGCATCATCCCCAAGGACGTGATCGTGATCGGGCAGTCCGCCGGTGGCTGGGCCTCGATCGCCTTGTCGAGCATGAACCCGCCGCAGGTGAAGGCCATCATCACCTTCGCTGCGGGTCGTGGTGGACGCGTCGGCGGCAAGCCGAACAACAACTGCGCCCCCGACAGGCTGGTTGAGGCCACCGCGGATTTCGGCCGCACATCGCGTGTGCCGATGCTGTGGATCTACATCGAGAACGACACTTTCTTCGGCCCCGACCTGTCGAAGCGCATGCATACGGCTTTCACCGCCGCCGGCGGCCGGGCCAAGTACCACCTGATGCCGCCGTTCGGCAATGAAGGCCATTTCTTCATCGGCTCGAGGGATGCCATCCCGCTCTGGTCGCCGCTGGTAACGACGTTCCTCGACGCGCTGAAATAGATGCCAGATCCGTAGGTGAAATCATGCCCGATGCCCGTGACTGCCTTGCCATTCTTTTGCTTATCACCATCGCCGGCGCCACGGCAGCGCCCGGCCATGCCGCACCGAAGGGCGCCCACGGCGAGAAGCCGGCGGCCGAAGTCGCCACACGTGGTCAGCGTGAAGCAAAGGACATCAGCTACGGCGGTTGGCAGAAGCTCTGCTTCAAGGCCGGCGGCGCGCCCACGCTGTGCCGGACCTCGATCACCGGCCAATTCGCGACCGGACAGACGGCCGTGCGCGTCGATCTGATCGAACGCGAAGACGCCGCCACGGCCCGGCTGCAACTGTTCGTGCCTGTCGGCATGTACCTGCAACACTCACCGAAGTTGAGCGTCGACCAGGGCGCGCCCTTCCGCCTGCCCTATACCTGGTGTCTCACCAATCTGTGCATCGCCGCCGATGTGGCGGCGCCGAAGATCATCAGGGAAATGGAATCCGGCAAGACCCTGACGCTCGAACTCGTCGATTCGAACCTCCTGGCCCTGACGACTTCGATTCCGCTGGCGCAATTCGCCTCAGTCCACAAGGGAACGCCAGCCAGGACGCTCGAGCAGCAGATCGACGAATAACGGCCGGAGTCGATCTTACGAGGTGCCGGCGCGTTCGACGGACTCGATCAGTGACTTGCCCGTAAAGGGCTTGATCAGATAGGCGATGCAGCCGGACCCAAGCGCCGCAGCGCGGTTCGCGGGGCTGTCGTTGCCGGTAATGTAGATTACCGGTGCGGTGACGCCCTGCTCAGCCAGTCTTCGCCGGACGTCGATGCCGGATTTTCCACCAAGATCGATGTCGAGGACGATGCAGATCGCGGTGTAGAATTTGCCGTGCTGGAGCAAGGCCCTAGCGGAGTCGAACAGCGTGGCGTCGAAACCGTGCCCACGCAGCAACCTGCTCAGGCTGGTCCGCATGGACTGATCGTCATCGACGACAAAAACGGACGGGCATAGCGGCAAGGCGATCTGCCTTTCGGGAGATGAACGAACTGCGAGGGCTGTGACGGCGGTGGGATACTGCACACGCTTGCTTTGCGTTGCCGACCCGGCGCCTGTGCATCATTGCGCACGCCTCGCCGTGCACTGTCAACACGCCTCGATATTGTCCTTTGGGGCAATCACACCGTGGGAACCGAGCTTGCGGTGACGACGCAGCTAATGCTCGTTCGTACCGAGCATTCCGAGCCGTTCCGCGATCGAAACGAGTTCCGCAAGCGAATGAACCTGCATCTTCTCCATCACCTGATGGCGGTGGGCTTTCACGGTGCGTTCGGTCGTCCCGAGTTCATGCGCAATCTGCTTGTTGATCCGGCCGCGCACGATGAGATTGAACACTTGTCCCTCGCGTTGCGTCAGCGTGGCCAGATGAGTCCGAAACGTCTCCAGCTTGCTGCGCTGGGCGCGCGCCGTCCGCTGACCCGCCAGAGCGCGTTCGATCGCATCGATCAACTGCTCGGAGGATATCGGCTTGGTCAGGAAGTCTTCCGCACCTGCCTTGATCGCCCGCACGGTGGTCGGCGTGTCTGCATGCCCCGTCAGGAAGATGATCGGCAGCGTCGAGCCGGACGCGATCAATCGCGCCTGCAAATCGGGGCCGCTCAATCCTGGTATGCGCACGTCGAGCAGAATGCATCCGGCCTGCTCGGGATCCAGCGCAGACTCCTCCAACTCCAGCGCCGACGCATAGGTCGCGACCTCATAGCCCGCGAGCTTCAGACGCCGTGCTATCGCAGTCCGAAAGGACTCGTCGTCATCAACCACGTGAACGAAACCCGGCACCTTCAACCTCTCGCCCAGTTCCAGCGAGGACCATTGACGTCCTCTCGCTCGACAAAGTCAGCTTCAACAGTTTGAGAACCGAAATATCTGCTTGCAATGAGCCAAATCCCCGCAGCGGCAGCGCTTTCTCATTCTGCGCACCAAGCGCCAGAAGCTGTCCCTTGGTACAATGAACCTAGGGACAATGGATTGAAATACTGCCTTGGGGGTAAATCAACCCGGCGGGAGCGGGACAGCGCGGCGCATTCCCAGCAGCGAAAATACTCGTCGAACGGACCAAATTCGGCGATGAGCTGAGGACTTGGCCTATGTTTGTTCGCATCACAACCGATTCCGCACTGCGTCCCAATTCCCTCCGTGACCTCGGCATGACCAGCGATTCAAATGCGCTCGTCAGTTTAAGCGAATTTTCGTACAGAAAAGGCACCGAGATTTACGGTGAAAAAGAGCCCGCCGAATATGTCTATCAGGTCAAGGCGGGCGCGGTGCGAAGCTACAAGCTGTTGTCCGATGGTCGCCGGCAGATCGGCGCATTCCACCTCATCGGCGACATCTTTGGGCTCGAGAACGGTGGGGAGCATCGATTCACGACGGAAGCGGTCGTCGACACCACGGTGCGCCTGATCAAGCGGCAAAGTCTTGAAACGGTGGCCGAAAGCGATGCCATGGTAGCCAGAAACCTGCTCAGCATGACCACGAACAACCTCCAGCATGCGGAAGACCACATGCTGTTGCTCGGCCGCAAGACCTCGCTGGAGCGGGTCGCGGCGTTCCTGCTCGAAATGGACAAGCGGCTGACGGCGGCGGGCGTCATCGCGCTCCCGATGTCGCGACGCGATATTGCCGACTATCTCGGCCTGACGCTGGAGACCGTCTCACGCGCTCTGTCGCGCCTGCACGAGCTCGGCATCCTCGGCTTCATCGGCAACACCCAACGGCAGATCGTGTTGCTCGACCGGAACCAGCTCGCCAGTCTCGATCTGCAGCCTTGATCTTGGTTCGACTTGCACCCGGATCAGCGTCTACTGGACGGCACGTGACGCGTCGTCGATAGAGATCGCGCGACCTCCAAAACGCCTGGTGACGATGATTTGAACGCCCATGCAAAGCAGCAGGAATGCTGACAGTCTCGTCACCGGTGCCTCCTCGCCGAACAGCCGCGCCATGAAAGCGAGCCCGTACGGGTTGATGATCGCGAACAGATCGCCCAAGCCGAACAGGAAATCGGCGATGAGTCCCGATCCCGTCACATCATCCACGCCGCTCCGTTGCGATGCTCGGATTACCCCGAACCGGTCCAGATGCCTTGACGGCTTCGAGATGGTCGAGCGTCTTGCGCAGGACCTCGAACAGCACGGCCGCCGACCATCCAAACAGCAGCACCCCGTTCATAGCTGTCAGTGGGCCAATGAGTCGCCACTCGCGAACGGGCGTGACATCACCGTAGCCGAGAGTTGTATAATTGACGAAGGCAAAATAGAGCAGTCCGTTTTCGACACTCGCCGCGCCGACAATGCCGTAAGTCGCGGCCCACACGAGGACTTCGAGTGTGTGCGCGACCATCAGCACCACGGCGGTGGCCATCATCACGCCCATCAAGTGCGATCCCGGCCGCGTCGTGTGACGCAAACCTGCGCTGCGGGCTATACCGACCGCGACGACGGTCACCAGTGCGTGCAGCCCGATACCGACCAGGCTAACAAGCGTGCCGACGAGAAACTGAAGCATCATAGCGCCCACCGCATTGCAACTGGCTGGTCCTGGTCTTCGATCACCGAGTTCCGAAACGACTGCGTCGCCACAGCTGCATCAGGTCAGCTGCTCGGCCATGCGTAGCTGGGCGCCGCCGGCAAGCGTCGCGATTGATCCACGTCAATGGTGGATCGCATCATGGGGGCCACGGAAAAGCGGTGAGATAACATGCGGACCCTATAGTCGTTCAAGTCCACCCCGGGAATAGCAGATTTCATGACTGCGCCGGGCCCCGGTGACAGCTTCGCGAAGCATCCAAAGCAGCTCCGCCGTGGGAATCTGATTGCTTCGTCAGCAAACCGTCGCGTGAGCTGAGACGCTCTCGGAGCACGATGCCGCTAACAGGCCTTGGATCCCTTCATCGATGCCCGATCGGCGAGGAGAACACCGGCGGCGGCGGCCGGTAGGGAGTGACGGAAACTCCGAAGTTCCGGCCATATTGCTGCTGAACACCGGGGATGTTGACGACCCCGAGCTTGGGGTCAGGCGATCTGGCATCGATGGGCGGCAGATTGATGCTCGGATTGACTCGATCGACCTCCCTCCTGAGCTTCTGGTTGAGACAGTCCATCGATCGGCTGGAACCGATTTCTACCTCTACGCATCTGTCGGGCAAGGCCGGCGCGCGGCTGCCATTGGGCGGGGCCGACATGCGGCCATCAGGAGCGATCCTGGGTGCGCTGCTTCCGATTACGATCGGCGGAAGAATGTTGACCTGCTCTTCGGCCACGGCTTGTGACAGGAGACAGGCTGTCAGAACGAACGACGGCGCTACCAGCCGCATCGCGATCTCCTCTTCCAAAGAGTGGGCGCGAACTGGCTCACCCGGACAATCCGTTCGTGCGCACGGCCCCTATCGCCCTGCCCGCGCCTGCGCAACGAGCGCGCTGAGCTGGGTGTTGAGCGCAACAATATTCACCGTGCCCGTTCGCGATAAGCCCACACATTTCCGCCCGCAGCCGCGGCCCGATGGAGCCGGCTCGCCAAACGTCGGCACGGGAACACTGCCGGTCACGCGAAAGCCGCGAGCGGTGAGCTTGGAACGCACCGCCATGCAGTAGTTCACCGAAAGGAATGAGAAGCGCGTTTCGCCATGGCCGGCGCGATATTTCATCGCGGCGGTACAGAGGTCGCCGCCGGCGAGGCGCCAGGCCTTCGCAAGATAGACGACACCGTAATGGATGTTGATCTCGGGCACGGCCAGATCGGCCAGCGTGCCGGAGAAACCGAGCATGCGTGCCGTCGAGGGCAGGATTTGCATCAAGCCGACTTCGCCGACCCCGCCGACGGCCCGAGGATCATATCCGCTCTCCACAGCCATCACCGCCTCGGCGATCTCGGGCGCGAGACCGGCCTGCGCGGCCTCCTTTTCAATCAGGGCGCGATAACGCGAACCCGCATCGGGGGCCCGCGGTGGCAGCGCTTCGACCGCAGCGTGACGAGCGTCGACCGTTTTCGGTGCCGAGTTCGTCTCGGCGCGAGCGCCTGCCGTAAACAGTTGGGCGAGCAGAAGCAATCCCGGGACCAAAGCCGTCGACGGGAACGACATCATTGACCGCGCCAAGCCAGCGCTCCCGTTGCGGGCCGACATTTTCTATTTCTCCTGCTGCAATCGATCCGTTGCCCGCAGCGAGAACCGCAAGTGCAGCGGTTGCAGCATCTCGGGCGGTGGCACACCAACATTTCCTCCGGTCAGCAAGGCCCGAAGCCCGACGGAAGCCTTGGGGTCATCGAGTCCGTCGAGCTCGACGCGATGCAGCCGACCGTCCGACGATACCCAAGCTCGCAGAACGAATGTCACAGGCGCCGCATCGCCGCCTGTGACGCGGCGGTCCAGGTACTCCTGGAGATGTCGTGCCCTTACGTCGTCGGACGCCAGTCGCTGCTCGATCTTCTCCTTCAATCGCCCTGCGAACGCCTGCCAAGCCGGCGGAGCTGCATCGGCCGCACGGTAGTCGCTCCTATCCGCGGCAACGGGCGATGCGTCGACGCCAGCTCCGGCGACAAGCAAACCGGCCGCCGCAGCCAGCGAACCCGCGATTCTATTCCACCACGTTGCGCGGAATTCACGGTCGGCCATCGTCAACATGTCTCGCTGGACTTGCGCGCGAACTCTTTCCGAACGCCTCGAGGACATCGCAACGCGCTACTGAAGAGCGGCCGCCTGGCCGCTGACGTCGGCGTTCTCGTATCCGGCTGCCTGTTCGACCGGCGCCGTCGTTCCCTTCCTGGCCGACAGCTCGCGAAGTTCATCGCGCAAATAAACGATCAGCTCCTGGACCAGGCGATCCCAGATGTCGATCTGCGCGCGCAGATGGTCCGCGGTCACGCCGCCCGCGACCGAGACATCCAGGGAAAGCACGAGGAACTGCTGGCTGAGTTGAAGACGCGCAAACCGGCGCGTCGCGTTCCAGCGATTGACCAGATCGAGTGGAAGCTCGCCCTGAACCTGGAGCACCGCAGTAAGGGCTGCATCGACGAAACTCTCCGCGTCCGCGAGCCAATTCCCCGGACGAATGTCGAAGGTCAGACCGCCAGTTGCCGAACGGAGATAGGTCAGATTGACCACGGGATCGGTGAGCTCCTCCACGCGGTAACCGACCTGTTGCAGTGCTGAACGCAGATCATTAATGGTGAGCTTGACGATAATTGTATTGGACATTGCTAACTCCACTGCGACTCATTTCCGGGAATTGTCGAGCAAACCCGAAAGGGCAAGCTCGTTGAGAATGGGCGGGTTCTGCTTGAGCAATTCAGCGAGATAGGCCCGCCGCAGCGCGGTGGCCCGCTCGCTGCGCATCTGCTGCACCAGCTGATCGCGCACTTCGGGCAAGGTCCGGGTGTACGCCGCCTTCGTGTCGATCAGCTTGATGATGTGCCAGCCATCGTCGAGCCGGACGGGCTCCGAGATCGTATTCCTGGCCAGTCCCTGCACCTGCGCCTTGATCTCCGGCCGGATCTGGTTGTCGGCCACCCAGCCGAGATCGCCGCCGCCTTTTGAATCGCTCTCCGCCTGTGCAATCGCGCCGAAATCGGCGCCTGGCGCCTTCAGCTTCGCCTGGATTGCCTCGATCGCCTTCTTCGCTTTGTCGTCAGCCGCTTTGTCGCCCTCGGTCGCTGCGACGAAAATCTGCGCGAGGTGGAACTGACGAGGCACCAGCAAGGCGCCGCGGTTGGCGTCGTAGACCTTTTGGACCTCGTCCTCGCTCGGGAAACTCTCTGGAGGCGTCGACACCGATTGCAGATAGATCTCGACCACGGCGTTCTCGCGCACGCGATCGAGCTGCGCCGCGACTTTGGGCTGCTGATCCCACTTCTTGGTGATCACCTCCTGCAAGACCAGCCGGTTGGCGAGCAGCATGCGAACCGCCTGGCTCAGCAGCGCCGGGTCCTTCGCGAGCGCCGCTTGCTCGCGCGCTCCCAGCGCGCCGACGTAAGCGCGGAGCTCCTCCGCCGAAATATTGGCATCGCCGACCCGGGCGATGACATCGTCGCCGCCGGTCGTCCTGGCGGAAGCAAGCCCCTGGGTCGACGGTGCGGGGGTCGCCGACATCGGCGCTGTCGCGGCGGGAGCCGCCGGCTTCGGCTTCACCGCGGGTTGAGCCGGACGTTGAGGCGCCGGCGCGGTCTGGGCAAATGCCGTCTCCACCGACAGGCTCAAGATCGCCACGGCAGCTCCGACAACAAGGGTCGATCTCGACGATCGGATGACGTTGGGACGGTTCATGGTGTTGCCTTCTGGTCAAGCAGCTTGTCGACACTTTCCTGGACGAAATTCTGCGCGCCGACGCGGCCTAGACCCGTCAGCGGCTCGCTCGCGACTGCGGCGTCGCCCAGTGTCAGGCTGCGATATCGATTGAGAATGTCGCGGCCGACATTGACGAGTTGCACGTTCTTGGCCTGGCAGCTCTTGGTGCTGGCCTTGAACGCCGCCGCCTCGCCTTCGAACTTGGCACGCTCTGCGTCCTTGGTGCGGGCGACGGTGGCGGCCTCCTCGTAAGCGACCTTCCACTTCTCCAGCGTCTGGTTGCGCTCCTCCAGACGCTGATTGAATTCGTCGACTGCTTCGCGATGCTGCTTCTGAAGTTGCTTCGCTTCCGCCTTGGCCGCATCGATCTGCGCCTTCAGGGCCGCCTTCTCGCGGTCTGCGTCCGCGATCTTCGCCTGCAGCGCCGTGCGCTGGTCCTCCATCTGCCGCGCCTGCGCGATGGCGCTGCGCAGCGCCTCGCGCAAGCGGTCGGTCTCGCTTTCGGCATGAACCTCGCCACAGAACATCGCGGTCGCGATTACGGCCGCCACGAGACCGGTAATCCGGGAAAGCATGATCAGAACCTCGCGTTCAGATCGACTTGCAGGACATCGACGGCGTAAGGCACGCCTGCGATGTTGTTCGCGCTCAGCCAGCGGACGCTGGCCCACACGTCATCGCTGAGTCCGACATTGCCACCGACGAAGTAACCCTTGAGATTGGTGCCGCCGAGCCCGAAATCAGAATCGACGAACGCGTCGATGGTGGCGTCGGATTGCAGATATTTGTAACCCGCATGCACGTTCCAATCCCAGAGATGCTTGATCTGCCTATGGCCGACGGTGACGCGGCCGAGCCATCCCTGATTTCCGCCGTTGAAGGCACCTGGCACACCGGCCGCGACATCGGGCCCGCGGTTGTTGACGGCATATCGATTCATCAGATTGCGGTCAAACGCGCTGTTCCAGACGTACTCGCCGTCGAGCACGATATGCACCGGGTGGAAATGGCCGAGATCGAACTGTACGCTGCCGACGACAGGCCGATACTGCCCGACCAGACCAAAATATTGAAAGAGCGGCGGCACGGCCACCGCCGGGTCGGAGACGATATTGCGCAGCGTCGTATAGGTGTTGCCCTTCTGGGCGAACGACGGCCGGGTCACATCGCTGTCGCACAGATCCGACGATGACTGCACCAGACAAGGGCTGGAGAAGCGTCCCTGGACATTGGAGAAATCGTAATAGGCGGCGGCGACGCGCATCGAGGTTTCGGAGCTGAGGCGCGCCGCCACGCCCGCCTGGCCGCCGAACAGCCATTTGTCGTGGCTGGCGAACTTCGTGACCCCGCCGGTGTTCGCATCGAAATTGGTACCGATGTTGAAGTCGGTATTGTAGATCGGGAACGCACCGGCTACCGCGAACGGCGTGACGTCCTTGGCGATCTCATACTTTCCTTGCACGGCGAGGCCGTCGAAGCCGAGATCCTTGTGCCAGACGAGATCGGTCGGCGACCAGAACGGATTGTCGAAGCGGCCGACGGACACCGACAGGTTTCCATCCCAGGATTGATGCTTGAGATAGCCCCGATCGAGCCACAGCGCGTATTTCGAGAAGTTGCCGCCGTTCGCGCCAAGCGACTGATTGGTGGAGACCGGCGAACTGTTCTCTCCCGTCGCGATGCGTATGCCCGCGGTAAACCCATTGAAGATGTCGGCCTCCATGCCCAGGCGGGCGCGAAGCCGGGCCTGGTGCCGGTCCTGCGTGGCGTTGTAGGTCGGCGCGAAGCTGTTGCTATTGAGATCGTACGGCGAGCCCGTATTGATCGCGTTGAAATTATAAGCGTGAAACTGATCGTTGCCTTCCGGAAAGAAGCTGCCTTGATAGCGCGAGCGTATATCGCCCGTGAATCGGATCCGCTGCGCCCACTCCGGATAGGCGCCGGGCGAAGCCCAGTTTTCCTTTTGCGCCTTGGCCATCACTTCCTTCTTGATCTCCTCGCGCAGCTGCCGTTTGACCACCTCCGGCACGTACGTGACGTGCCGGGTGCCGGGCGGCGAGGCAGCCGCAGTTGCTGCGGTCGCGGCCTTTGCCGCTTCATCGGCCTTGGCGGCGGCGTCCTTCGTGGCCTGGCGCGACACATAGGCTTCGTCGTCGGCCTGCTTGATCAGCGCCTGGGCCTGCTCCTCCTTGATCACGCCTTGCTTCACCAGCAAGTTGACCAGATTGATCGTCGTGTTCGACGACAGCGGCTTTGCGTCGGACACGGTGGGACGCTTGGCTTCGGACTTCTTCGCCGCCATCGGGCTCTGATCCGGTGCGGCCTGGCCAAAAGCGGGCGCCGCGACGGCAAGCGCACACAGCGATATGGCGGTCGACGACGTCAGGCGGCGTACGTCGCGTTTCTTCTTGAACATAAGTCCCCAGTCCTCTGCTAGTCACTCGACTCGAACGAATTGGTTGCGGCGGATCAGCTTGGCCGGCGCGCCGTGACGCGCGTCACCATCGGCATCGGCATGTCCCTGGGTGGCGGCTCCCTCAACACGAGACTGCCAAGCACGTCGTTGCGGATAGCGGCGTCGAGCTCGGCGTCGCCGGTCGACGAGACCAGCTGAATGCGACTGACGCGGCCAGTCGCATCGGCCCACAGCCGGATTTGCACCTGCATCGTCGCATTACGCGTCTTGCCGTTGGCGCGGAGCGCCGCCTCGATCTGCGACTGCACGATGGAGGCATACCAGCCCCAACGACTGCCGCCGCCTCCTCCGCCGCCATAGGGGCTGCCGCCCACCTTGCTGCCGAGATTGAACAGGTCGCCGGGCCCGACGGCCTTGGCGTCGAGTGCCAGCGGACCCGGCGGCTCTTCGTTCTTGGCGTCCTTGATCGGCTCGTCCTTCGGCTTCTCGACCGGCTTGTCTTCCTTGAATTCGGGCTCCGCCATCTTCGGCTGCTCGACCATCTTCGGCTCGGGCGGCGGTGGAGGTGGCGGCGGAGGCGGCGGCGGCGTGATCGTGACGACGGTCAGCTCGCGCACCTGGCGCGGCGGCGGCATGTCGTCGTGGCCGACGAGCAGGAATATCATGACGCCAAGGACGCCGATGATGGCCAGGGCAGCACCGTAACGCAGCCATGATTTCGCTCGCGGCAAGGTTGGCGGTCGCGGACCGCCCTTCTCATTCGGTGTCGTCATGACACCGCCTCGAGCGCTACCGGTTCGGAATTCCTGCCGGTGACGTACTGCACGACGAAATTCACGACCGTATCGAAATCGGTCGTATCCAGCGTGATCGTGGCATCGGGAGCCGCCTCGATGACGACGTGATAGGTGGCCTGATCGGGCAGGAAGTCGACATAGGCAACGCGATCGATCGACAGGCGCGAGCCTGGGCAGCGCGACATCGCCAGAAGCAGCGGATCGCGCTCGGGCGCGCGGCTCGCGACTTGCTTGCGCAGCAGGTCCGCAAGCTTGACCAGCAGGGCTTCACCGCGGATCGGGAAATGAAGCACCGTGCCGATATCGGGCGCGCTTCGTCCGACGCCGGCTTGCTCGACCTCCCGCATTCCAGCAGTCGGTGCCCGCGGCTCGAGCGAATGCGCGCTTACGAGGGTCGATGGCACGTCGACGGCGGCCCGGTCCGCACCGGACGATATCCCGCGAAGCCATGCCCACAAGGCCCTGGCTCCCCTTCGTGGATCGGCGCGCATAACCATGGAGGTGCCCATTCGTTCCGTCACTTCACAAGCGGCTTGGTCGCGAGCCCGACCTGCGTCAGGCCGACACGGCCAAGCAGGTCGAGCACGTCCATCACGCTCTGATATTGGGCTTGCGCATCGCCGCGCAGCACCACGGGGAATTCCGGCGTCAGGGCCTTCTGCTGCACCAGGCGCTGCTCGAGCTCCGGCAGCGTCACCGGGATCGTATCGAGAAAGATCTTGCCGTCGTTGGCAACCGTGATCGCCTTGGTGGTCTGGGTAGCGAGGCTCGGCGCAGCTGACGCTTTCGGCAGATTGACCTTCTGGCCCTGCACAGTCGCCGTCGTCATGATGATGAAAATCACCAGCAGCACGTAGGCGAGATCCAGCATCGGAGTGATGTTGATGTCGTCATACGGCTTGGAGTCGTTCTGGACCTGCATCGTCGTTACTCCGCGGCGATGCTGCGTTCGATCTGGTCGGCGGAGTAGAACTCCGCCATTTTCGTCACGAACTCGTCGACGAAGACCTGGATGTCGGTGGTCAGATCCTTGATGCGGGAGATCAGGTAGTTGTAGCCGAACAGCGCCGGGATCGCGACGCCCAGGCCGGCGACCGTCGCGACCAACGCGGCGGCGATGCCCGGGGCGATCGCATTGACGTTGACGTCTCCGCTGGCTGCGATGGCGGCGAAGGTGATCATGACGCCAACGACGGTGCCGAGCAGGCCGAGGAACGGTCCGCCCGAGATCGCGATGGTCAGCACCACCATGAGCCGGTTGAGCCGTTGCGTCTCCTTCACCGAGCCGCCGTCCAGCGCGGCGCGGATGGCGGCAATCGACGCGGCCGAGAGCACCGGGATACGCTCGCCCTTTCCGGCGAAGCGATGGCGGATCTCCGATGCCCCGATATGGTAGATGCGATAGAGCGACGACGCCTGCATCATCTTGGCATCGACTTCGTCGATCCGGCCACCCAGGGTCCAGATCTCGTCGGCGTCGCCGCGATCGAGCATGGTGAGATCGGCCGCGAGCTCGCGGAAGCTCTTCATGAAGCGCGCGTTGGCCTTGGCTTGCTTGTTCAGGTAGGAAGCCCTGTCGTACATCACGACCCAGCTGACGACCGCGAGGATCAACAGGATGCCGATCACGATCCAGCCGTCGAGCGTCACCGATTTCAGGATCACTGCGAAGTAACCCGACAGCCAGCTCGCGGTCTCCTCGTCGACGCTGAAACTCACGAGCTTGGCCTGATTCGGTCCCTGCCCGGTGGCGACGAACTTGATGAAACCCGGCGACCGCGCAACCTTTGCGAACTGCAGTTCGTCGATGTCGCCGACGAAGCCGGCCATGGCCGCGGCGGCAACAGTTGCGGCCTCCGGTGCCGGGGCTGACGCATCCGGAGCTGCCGCACCGTCCGCTGCAGACGATGGCTGTGCCGCCGCGGCACTGGCCACGGGTGACGCAGGCGCTGCATCGCCCCCGACCGTGGCATTCGTGCTAAGCGCCGGCAGCGTTGCCGCGAGCGACGCATAGGGTGAACCATCAAGATAGAGCACGACGTGGCCGCCGTTCGCGACGACGGCGACATGATGCCAGCCATTCGGCGCCAGCGGCGCAGCGGTGCCGCTGCGTTGCGCGGACTCCGCGTTCGTGACCTCCACGAACGGCACGCCATTATCCAGCCCGATAACGAGACCGTTGGCGCCGTCACGGCGGCTATACAGGGCTGCGTTGGGCTGCATCGCTCCTGGCTTGATCCAGGCAGACCATGTGAATGCAGCGTTGTCGCTCAAGGCGAGCGACGATGCAGCCGGCAGAGTCAGCACGCCGCGACCGTCGAAGCGCAAGCCGGTGCCGATCAGCGAGCCGTCTGCGGGCTGGCCGACGCTTTGCGCATTGTTGGCCCAGACCGACGCGTCCAGCGCCGGCGTGCCTCGTTCGTTGAAGTGATAGACCAGCAGCGTATCCGGATCGTAAGTCCCCTTCGGATCGCTGGTCGCGACCGCCTTCTTGTTGCCCGAATAGAGCCAGATGTCGGTCTTGGCGCCGGGCTGAAGGTTGGGCACGGCCACCCAGAGCAGCGCCTCGCCGAGCAGCGAGTCGTATTTCTCGATGTGGTGCTTCAGCGGTGTCTTGTCGTCGCCGGCCACGAAGCGCAGGTCGCTGCCGTCATCCTTGGCGGATGCAAAGCGGAAATTTCCGACATGCAGCCGAACCAGGACGGGCGCAGTCCCGATCGGATCGGTAATGCCGGCACCCGATGCGCTGGCGTCGATCGTGATCTTCTTGCGGAGCTGCCACTCGTCGTTCCACCACGCCCTGGCAGGCGACGGACACAACATTGCGGCCGCAACCAACGCTGGCACCAGTCCTGTCAGAGCTCGCCGAAGCGCCGATCGGCACACGCCAGCCATATGATCCCATCCCGCAGTCATCAGAATTCACCCCAGATTCGGAAATTGACGCGCGGACTCCTCGCGCTCGAGTAGGTCTGACTGACCATCGGCACCGAATAAACCAGCGTGCCGTTCAGGTAGTCGAACATCTTGAATCGGCTGCCGACGCCGTAGCTCCACAGATTGAACTGCGATTGCTGGTCGGGAAGTGCGTTCAGCATGGTCGCCATGCCGGCGTCCGCAAATGCGAACGCCCGCCATTCGTTGAAGATCGTGAAGCGCGCCTTGCTCTGCCCGGTCTCGTCCTTCATCCGGCTTTGCAGCATCTCGCCCACATTGGGGCTGCGCAGCTCGAGATTGCCGACAACGCCGTTGTCGCCGAGCGTCTCCGACTCGAGATAGCCGCGCACGGTGTCGAGGCCGCCGACGCTGAACTGCTCGCTCGAGACCAGCGGTCCGTCCGCGACCTGTCCCTGCACCTTGCCGTAGAGCTGGAAGCCTTCCGGCAATTCCTGGGTATGCGCGACATCGACGTTGAAATGGGTGAAACTGGGGGAAGCCGCGTAGCGCTTGTTGTCGAACGGCACCACGCCATCGCCCAGCGGCCGCAGATTGTAGGTGACGGCGGCATTGAACTGGGTCGTGAACCCCTCGTCCTGGAATGTCGCGCCATAACTTGCGACAAACGGATAATAGGTGACCGGAGACGAGAAGCCGACACCGCCGAGCTTCACGGTCTGATCGAAATGCTTGTAGTCGACCCCGGCCGAAAGCGTATGGAACAGGTTTTCCCGCGTCGGCAGCGTCATCACCGCGCGACTGCCGATGATCTCTCCGGGCCCGATCACGTTCGTGCCGCCCACGGTCGCGACATCGCTGCTCGATTTCACGCCATAGAACAGGACGCTCAGCCAATCGACGTTCTGCACCCGCGCCAGATAGGAGCCGGAAAACACCTCCGCGTCGCCCGGACGTTCCGGCGCGACCTGATAGCTGAAATTGACGGAGTGGCCGAGCTGCCAGAGATTGTCGTAGTGCACCGTGCTGCTGACGCGCAGCGCCGTCGTATTGGGGGACTTGCGGTTATTCACTTCGACGTTGGCATGTATCGGGACCTTGTCCTCGACATTCAGGTCGACGTCGACCGTGCCCGGCGTCACACCGGCGCGCAGGGCGGGAGTTACGCGTCGATCGGGCCATTGGTTGAGCGCGACGATATCCTTGGTAACTTCGTTGAAGTTCGGGACCGTCCCCTCCTTGAGAGAGCCCGCGCCCTCGGCGATCTTGTCGAGCCGGAAATAGCGCGCGTTCTTGACCCGCAGACGGCCGACCTTCAGCTCCGTCACCTTGAGGGTGATCATCCTGGCCTGCGCATTCTGCTGCGGAACGGAGACGCTGACGGTCTGATAACCCCTGTCGTGATATGCCTTCTCGAGTGCCGCCCGCGCCTTTTCGACGTCGTCGGCACTCTTGTTCGGCCCGAGATATGGATACACCGCCTCTTCGATGTCGATCTGCGGGAGCGTCTCGGCGCCCTGGATCGCGAAATCGTCGATGTCGAACCGCTGCACGGCGGCGGCCGGCTTTTGCGCGGCAGCAGCTTCACTTGCCGGGAGAGCGGACGGGTTGTTCGTCTTCGGCGTGCCCGTTGCGGAGACCTTGGCCGCATGGGCTGGAAGCGCGGCAACGAGGCCGCCGGCCAACATGCCCGCCGTCAGACAAAACAACGCCGTGCCCGCCGACGCATGCCGGCGGTGCTCGCAATCAATTCTACTTTTCACAGATGCCCCGCCCGACTCCCGAACCAGCTAAACGAGGTCACGGCCGGACACCGTGATCACGTCCCCTCGCTCTAAAGACGACTGGGCCTCGCCCAACCCGCAAAACTTTTTTGCAAGATCGGGAAACGTTAGCGATTATTTTACGAGCAGCATCTGGCGTGACGTGCCAGCATCGATTCTCGCGCAGTAACGAGAATGGGCCTACCCATCCGGCCGGATGAGGCTCAACCGAGCAGCACAACTCCGCCCGGCAGCGACCGCGCCTGGGCTCCGAACAGCTGCTGAACCTGGGGCACGAAATCCCCGAGCTTGTCGATCTGAAACGTGCCGTTGACCATGCGGCGTTTGAGATCCGGATTGGTGATAATGATCTTGCCGGAACGATAACGATTGACCTCTTCCACGACGTCCGCAAGCGGCCGATCGCGGAAGATCAGGAGCCCCGATTGCCAGGCTGTCACCTGCCCCGGGTCGACCTGCACCGAGGCTTCGATGCCGCCCGGCGAGTAGGACACCTGCTGTGCCCTGCCAAGTCGCACCGTTCTCTCGCCTTGCGCAACATCAACGCTGCCGCTCAGGCAGGTCACCGACACGGCGCCATCGAGGCAACGCGCGTTGAAATCCGCTTCCACCGCGGAGATCTGACCATTCGCCGCCAGCAGCACAAAGGGGGTGGCGGCGGACGTCGCCGCTACAGAGGCTTCACCCGATATCAGTTCAATCCGGGTTTCGTTTGACGCCGAACGCAGCGCGATGCTGGTCTGCGTATTCAGCTCCAGAGACACGTTCGGCGCGACCGCGATTTTGCGCAACTCGCCCTTTCCGGTCCGGTAATCGGCGGAGAGTTCTCCGAGCGACGGCCAAAGGCCAAGCGGCGGACGAACGATTGCGTACCCCACCGCGGCCGCTGCCGCGGCGCCCGCACCTCCCAGAAAGGCGCGCCGTCCAATGGGCCGGGACACCGGTCTTCGTGTCAGCCGTGCGACGTCTCCTGTCACCGGCCGATCCGCCAACTCCTGCGCAGCGACGCCCGC
Organism: Bradyrhizobium sp. Rc3b; assembly: GCF_900114915.1. Lineage (GTDB taxonomy): Bacteria > Pseudomonadota > Alphaproteobacteria > Rhizobiales > Xanthobacteraceae > Bradyrhizobium. Next base: position 17,813 of record NZ_FOUS01000002.1, on the reverse strand, counting down.
ATGACGAAAGACCCGAGCCGCGTTCCTGAAGGCGGCTTCGTGCGCGCCGCTTTGCTGACGCCACGCTTGCAGCGCCTCGACGTCTGCCCTGGTCGGTTCACCCGTCTTGAGGCGAACGACGAAGTCCAGGGCTTCGTGCAGAAGCGCATCCGGCTCAGTTGTTTCGTTGGTCGCGGTCAAGATCCCTAGCCCATCTATCGCACTCGCCAGACCGGTACCCACACCGGGCCAAAGACGGTCAGAGGCGATATGTTATCGATTCCCCTCAATTTCGAACAGCGCCTTCCGGACCGGGACATCGGCCGCAACGCCCCGGCAATCAACGGCAAGACACATCCGCGGTCGGGGAAGCGAGCGGCCGCGACTGCCGGCTTAGCCCACCTTGCAATCGCTGTCACTGCCGTCACCTGCGTCATTCCCCCCGGAAGTCCTCTGTTTAGCTCGCGGCCTGAGACGCCTGCCGGTGCATCTATTCGATAGACGAATGGCGCCCGGCTATCCCGAAGAAAAACCATGCAAGGATAGCCTATCGATCAAACCTTCTGCCTGCGCCAGGCGAAAAAAGCCCTCCGATGCGCCGGGTTGCAATATCGACGCGCTCAGGATCGCGGACGCGGGCCGCCGAGACGGCGTCGCAATGTATGTTCGAGGCTGTCGGCACAATGGCCAAGCGCCAGCTTCAGATCGCTCTCGACGGTCCGGATGCTGACATTGAGACGCGCGGCGACCTGGTGCGCTGGTTGCCCCTCGATCGAAATACTCCGAAGAACCTCGCGGGGCCGTGGCGGCAACTCGGCAAGCGCGCGCTTGAATGCCTCGATTTCCGAACGCGCCTCGACCACTCTGGCCGGATCGGGTTCGTCATCACATATATCGAGAAGCGCATCTATCTCCGACGCGCTGACACGATAGTTCTGCGCTTTCTGGCGATCCTTCGCGATATTGATGGCGGTACGAAAGATGTAATCGGCAGGACTGCGTACGGGCTCGGCATCCGTGACTCGGTCGAGACGCAGAAACGTTTCGTGCAAGGCTTCGTGGGCGAAATCGGCCGATCCTAACCGGCGCGTAAGCTTCCGGATCAGGCCTTCATAGTTCTCGACCAACTGCCCCCGCAGCCGTATTCGATTGCTATCAGCCACGTTTCACGTGCCCAACATACTCTGGTATTTCCGGCGCAAACATTGCCTACGCAACTACTGCAAAAGGTTCGGAAGGTCGTAGCGTTGCCGGGCTACACATTTATGACACAAGGCGCGAGCGACGACATCGCGTCCGGCCCGCCACTGCACGAATGCCTGTCCATCGCCCAAGCACGGACTTCATGGCGGGTCAAAACTCGAGCTCCAGATGAATATTGAGCCGATCCGGCAGCTCGGGCGGAATCGGCGGCAGCGGCTGGGCTCGCCGGATGGTCTCGATCGCCTCCTTGTCGAGCAGCAATTGACCCGAGCTCGTCCGAACCCAGACGCCGAGTAGCGTACCATCCCTGGCCATGGCGAACTGCGTGACGACCGTTCCTTCAAGGTGCATCGCGCGCGCCGCGTTGGGATAGCGCTGATAGCGCGAAACGTGCCGAAGCAGCGACTGCTGAAATTTGATGGCGGCACTGCTGGCAGGTCCGCTCACGGCGGACGGCGCCGACATGACATTTGAGGGCGGAGCGTCTCCGGGCGTGAAGCTTCTCGCTTTCGGGACCGGAACGGGATCGTCGGATGGCGTCGGATTTGGGTCCTTCAATGGCGTATCGGCGCTGCTGGCGACATTCTCCTTTTCCGGTTGAGAATCCGAAGCGACTGCTATCGGAACGGCATCGGGCCGCGGAAGCAGCTGAACCTGCACGATCGCAGCCGACTGTTGCCCCGGAGAGCCGGCTGGCACTTGCATCCTGATCCAGTAAACGCCACCAACGAAAAGAACGGCCGCCAGGGCGGGAATACCCAGCAGGCGATAGAACTCTCCCGATGGCGAGGCGGCATCCAGGTCGTCGTCTCGATAGGATCCAAAGACCGCCGCTCGTCCCTTCTCGTTTCCAGGGCGGACATCGCTGTCGCTCATTGCAGGGACTTCACCATGATGACGACGCGGACCGGCTGTGGCGTATTCGCTGGCGCCGGCTTGCTGATCGTCAAGCCCCGAAGCGCCGCCGACACCGCAAGATCCCGTTCATGGTCCCCGGTCGAGCGGAATAACTCGGTGCGTTCGATCGTGCGCGCGGGATCGATCCAGATATCCAGCACCGCGCGATAATTGCCATCGCGCGTCCTTGCGTTCTTTCGAAGTGCATTCTGAATGTCCATCTGCACTCTTTGGCTATAATCCTGCAATCTGGCGGCGTCGTCGGCATCGCCGGTCTGACGCACGCGCAATCTTCCCAGGAACAGGTCCGATGTTGCGAGCGGAGCCGCCGGAGGTGCATAGCCGACACCTTCTGCGCTGGGAAGAGCAAGCGTGATGGCGTCGGGACGAATATAGCGCACCTTCAGCTCCGTGCCCGCGAGCAGCAGGTTCAGCGCTTCATCGGCGGCATACGTTCCTTCAACCGCGACCGACGTTCGACCGACCGCGGAGTTGCTTTCATAGAGCACTTGAATGCCGGTGATCTGTCCATAGGCTTGCAGCGCACCAGCCAGGGACTGTGCCGGAATGCGGAATGCGATCGGCCTTTCCGCACGCGCCACCCGGTCTTCTTCAGCGGCATTGGCGCCGAGGATGACCGTCATCAGCCAGGCGGGCAATAGCACCAGCAAGCGGAACGCGGCGCGGCGACCGCCTCGAGGACCGTCGGCATCCGACGCCGCGACGCCATGCAATGTAACTGCTTTCATCGTGCTGCTCTTGTCGACCAGAAACCGCACTTCGGCTGTTTGGATCGTTGAAGCGCGGGCGATGCCTCCTCTATATCGTTTGCATGACAGTGATCTAACCGGTGCAATCGGCCGGGTGGGGCCCCACCCGGCCGATCGATACGAACCGGCACGACCGGACGTCGGACCCGGATGCCTGCCCGGGCCCTGCCCTAGAGCGACGCCTTGCGCCCCAGCCGCTGCAACAGCACGGCTCGCTCGTCCTCCGTCAGGTTCTTCAACTGCTCGGCCGTGAACTCGCCATTGCCGAGCACGCGGAACATGCCGTTCGGATCGTAGCTCTGCTTGTCGGGCGCCCGCCGCCTCTCATCGTCGCCGGCATCGGGCTGAGGAAACTGACCGCCGCCGCCACCGCCGTACCCGAGAACTTCGACGATGATCACCGACGGCCGATCCGAAGATCCCTGCTTGGTCACGTCCTTCACGGCGTCATTTGCAGCCTTGTCCTTGGTATCGATCGCGAGCGGCGCAGTTTTGACCTCCGCCTTCGGCACTCCTTTGCTCTGGCCCGACACCTGGATGTTGTCCACGTTGACGACGAAGCGCGCCGCAATGAGGATGTCGCCGCTGACGCGGATGCCGGCGTCGCCGGCATTCACGGTACCCTGGGGAGCGATCAGGTTGACGTCACCTTCCGTCACCCCGGTGAAGCCGATGATCGTTCCGATGCCGCTTCCGGAAATATCGGCCTTCTCGAGCACGCGCGTGACGGCATCGATATCGGTCAGGATCTCCGGCGCCGAGGGCACGCGCGCGGTCTTGGCGCCGCGGCCGGCGTCGATGTCGCCCTGCGTCGACCAGATGATCTCGTTGCCGCCGGCAAAGGTCAGGATACGCGAGCGGTTCACGGTGACGCTGTCGCGCGCAAAGAGGTTGATGTCGCCCGGTCCCAGTGTGACGAGGCCGAACTCCACCGGCGCCGGCTTGCCGAGCGCAGCAACTTGCAGGCCGCCACCGGGGGTCAAGACCTCGATGCTGCCGCCCGACATGGTGCGGAACTTGGCATTTCCGGTCCTGACGTCGCCCGCCCAGTCGCTGCCCGGGAACAGCGTCTCGATCGCGGCATAACCGCGATTATAACCGCCATTGCGTGGCTTACCGCTCGTGTCGGGTGTGTTCTGGTCATCGCCTGCGGCCCGTAGCTCCTGCATGTAGACCTGCCGAACGAAGCGTTCGCGCACCAGCATCGGCAGGGTCTGGAATTTGGTCCAGGCATCAAGCGGAGACAGCTTCTCGCCGGTCACGTCCTCCACGAAGGAGACGATGCCGGTGCGGGTCCTGTGCGGCCCGGAGGAACGTTGCTCGAATGCGTCGGTGAGATAGAGCGGTACCACCGTGCCGTCCGCCAACGTGGTCTTGAGATAATCGGGCATCTTCCCGATGTTTGCCGGATCGAGATAGACCGCCAGGAACGCATCATAGGATGGTTGCTTGCCCTTGAGGCCCGCCATCACGGTGATCGCCGCGCTCTGCTGAGGCAGGCCGAGGATCTGCGTGAAATCCTTTGGCCGGTTGTTGGAATCATATTCCTGATTGCCTGTGCTGAAGATCGCCAATTCCGGCGCGTATACGTCACGGCCCGCGCTCACCTGCATTGCGCCCGGTCCCTGGACAAAGATCGAGCCTCGCACCGGGCCGCCGATGATGTCGTTGCCAGCCTCGAGTAACGACACGTCGGTCGGATGAACGTTGCGCAGTGAGTAGTTGATGTTGCGGATATCCGTGCCGGCACGGAACCAGGTCTGCTCGTTGGCCATGACGCCGGCCGTGAGGATCGAGCCGCTCTGGGTTATTAGCGTTCCAACGATCGATCCGTTCAAGGCATAGACACGGCTCGGCTCGTAGTCTGCCTCGTTCGGCAGATGGTCGGGATTGCGAAGGTTGTACAGATGCAGCGTGTGGCCGGCGATATTGCTGGCCGGCGCGGAGAAGGGATTGACCAAGACGTTGTGGAGCCCGCTCAGGGTGTCCGGCGAGGAACCGCCGAGGTTGACCGGAGAGGAAACGGTGCCTCCCACAGGCTCGAACGGTGACGGAATCATCTCGAGCGCAGCGCGGGACATAACGATCTCGCCGACGAGGACGTCGTTTGCGGCGAGAAGCCGCAGCTCCGGATTTCTGCTCGGCATCGTGTACAGCGTGCTGTTCAGCACGGAGCCGTTCAGCGCCGTGACGCGCGTTTTCGGCGGATAGATATTTGCGGCCAACGAGTTCACATTCGCAAACACCTGCAAGGCCGGCGTCGTTATGTCCTTGGACAGATATGTCGCCTGCCCGACCAGGATCACGTCTCCGCCCGTCGATGTCAGGTTGAGCGCGGTGCGCTCGCTTTGACTGCTCATGAACGTCAGTTCGTGGGACATCCCCTTGCCGACCAGAAGCGGATCGAGGACCGTTTGCAGCCGCAGGTCGCCTGCGGTTCGCACGTCCAGGGTTGCGTCACCGAGCGACAGGATCGGGGCGATCGGATAGGTGACGATTTGCGTCCCTACCAGCGCCTTGACATCGCGCCCGACCGCAAATTCACCAGCGGTAATCGTTCCGGCGCCGCGCCCGATGTAGTAATAGCCGGCGCGAACGGCGCCGCCCGCCTCAACGGTCATCGCGCCGCCGTTGCGCAGTTCCAGGAACTTTGCCTCCGTCGTGGAGCGCCCGCCCCGCACACGGCCATTGGTCGGCAGCGCGACCGTCAGATTGTTGAGATCGCCATCGGCGCGGACCTCGACATTGCCGCCGCCCAGCGCGCCGACCCCGCGCAGGAAGTTGGCGTAGTCAATCCACCAGGAGCTTTGTTGAGCCGGCATCTGGCCGTATGCGGAATGAGCCCAGGGACCGAAGACGTAGGCGTTATCCGTCGCACCCTGCCGGTTTAGCCACTCCGAATAGTGCTGCATCTGCGAGCGGTCCGCCGGCAGGGCCACGTCGATATTGCCGCCGACCGCAACGGCGAGATGGCCGCCGCCCACTCCGTAGGTCGCGTTCGCCGGCGCGGTGGTGAAATCGTTGAACGTGGCGAGATCGCGCCGGCCAGCGGTATAGATCGAGGCGCCGCCCTTGAGCTGCAGATCACCACGCGCCGCGATGCTGACGTCGCCGGTGCCGGTGCGAACCATGGTGATCGGATTGACGGTGGTCGTGGTCGGCCCGGGCTTGGTCGTCGCATAGAGCGAAGTGATGGTCGCAAGATTGGGGACGATCTTCGTCAGGTAGAAGTCCTTGAAGGTCGAGTATTTCGTGATGACGTTGAGGCGGCTACCGCCGCTCGCGGCCGTGCTGGTCCATCTGAAGTCGGCCTGCGGTTGCGCCGGATTGGTGTTCAGGCCCTTCGCGGCGGCATAGTCATTCCAGAGGTCGAGCACGTAGCCGTAGGCTGGATCCGTCGGCAGACCGAAAGAAATCTGCGCGCTGGAATTGCTGTTGAGACGGGTGCCAGAGGTGGACTCCAGGCTCGCAGGCCAATCGGCGGGATTCATCGTCGTCGAACCAGGCGCACTGCCCGCGCCAAAGCTGGCAACCGAGTCGACAAGAGCGGTCGCGGCGACGGAATTCAGGCCGCTGACATAGGTGTAACCCGCCTGCTCGCTGAGCGTGATCTTGCCCGTCGCGCCGCTGGCGAGGCGCGTCGGGTCGGCGCTTTCGCCCATCGGCGTGGCGCCCGCGACGAGCCCCAAGCTCCAGGAAGGCACCGCCACCCTCGAGCCGTCCGGCTCGGTGATGGAGGGGAACAGGACCGAATAAGCGAGCGCATTCGGCGCACTTGCGCCCGGCGAGTTGGCCTCTGCGCTATAGGGAACACCGACCAGCGTGGGCGGCGCCGTCACGGTTTCGGTTTTCCTCGTGCCGACCGTCGCAAAGGTGATACCGGCATAGACTGAAGGGTTGGTTGTGCTCGCGCTGTCGTAGGGCGAGAGATTGGACGTGGTACTGGTGCGACCGACGTTGAACACCATGCTCAGGTTCGTCGAGATGGTGCCTTTGGCGGCGACGTATGTCGAATCCAGCGGGTTGGCGAACTGGAAGAAGCCGTCCGTCACGCTGCCCTTCAGATCGATATTCCCTCCGGCGCGCATGGTCAGGACGCCCGGCTCTCCGAGAATGCTGCCGCCGGTGCGATAAGCCATGGTCGTATGGTCACGGAGCAAAGCGCTTTCCTTGCCGGCAACCACATAGGCCTTGCCCAGTACCGGCTCGATCGCCATCACGCCAGCCGCGAGCGCCGAGGCCTGATTGACCACGCCTGCGCCGAGATTCCAGTTACTCTTGAGCACGATGTCGCCGGAAAAATTGAGCTCTATGCCCGCGCGCGCGTGGAAGTTCGACTGGCTCGTCAGTGAGCCAAGATCCGCATAGCCGGCACTGACGTCGAAGTCGCGCACGAATTCGACCAGCGTGCCGGCGCCGTAATCTGCCAGCACGTTGAGCTTGCCGGCCGCGGCCTTCGTGAGATCGAGTTCGGCCTGGCCGCCGCTATTGACGGTGACGCCGACGAAGCGCGGATCGGATGCAAGCGTCGCAAGGTCGAAGCGTTTGTAGCCCTCCAGCACGATCTCGCGCGCGCCGTTGATCGTGCCGGCAAAGCTGACATTCACCTTGTCGGCCCCTGGCTGCTCGATGACGGGCGCACGCAGGGTGACCTTGCCGCCTTCGCCGCCCGCCACGTCGATCACGCCGCCCAGTACCCGCAGCACGCCGTTCGAGATTCCGAGTGTGACCCGGCCGGAGCCGAGCCCATTCACCGTGTCGGTCGCACCCGCCCGCAGCAGCGCCGCATTCGTCACGGTCAGACCCTGGCCGCCATAGATCGAGATCGAGCCGCCATAGGTCGCACGCGCGTCGATCGAGCCTGCGACGGTCACCGTACCCTGATCGGCAGCCAGCGCGAATTCCTCGGCCGTGGTCGCGCCGTCGAGCGTGACGTCGCCGGAACGAATCCGGAAGCTGCGCGATTTGGTGAAGCCGGCGCCATTCAGGCGCTGGTTGAGCCCGCCGAAATCCGACAACGCGGCGATGTCGAGCGAGAAGGAGCCGCCGCGTTTGCCCGCCGCGGCCCTGGCATTGATCGTGCCTTCCAGCGTGACCTGGCTGCTGTCCTGTTCGATCGCAAGCGTGCCCGCACCGCCACCGATGGGACGTCCTTCGGAGTCGCGGGCCGAGCCGAGATCGAGGGTCGCGCCGGACGCGAGCAGCACCGAGCCGCCGCGGGCACCCAGCGAGATGATTCCGGCATCGGCATATTCGGACACGTCGAAGAACTCCTTCTCGAAGCCCCCGACGTCGATCCGCGAACCTGCCGCGAGATTGACGTTGCCATTGGTGGCGTTCAGCTTGACTGTTCCGCCCAGCGCGTCGATCCGTCCGGCGAAATCGACGGCGCGGCCGGTGAGCGTCCAGCGGGAGCCAAGGCTGTCCTGGTCGCGCGCAGGGCTAGCCGTCCCGTAAGCGGCAACCGTGAGGATTCCGGTCGTGGTGACCGACTGCTGGCTGCCGCTCCGGCCGGTCATGACCGGCGCTGACAGAGTCACCGCCGCGCCGGCGACATCGAGCGAGCCCTTGCCTTCGCCGGTAATGCGTGTCGTTCCCGTCAGCACGATGGTGTCGAAACCACGCAGTGCCTTGGCGCCCTCACCCAGGGTCAGCTCGGTTGCCGTGAGCTTCAAACTGCCATGACCGGCGCCAACCGGCTCGCTGAACGTGCTCGCCGTATTTTCCAGCACAACCCGATTGCCGTTCACCGCGATCTCGCTGTTGCCGCGGCCCACCAGCCCTGCGGCATCGAGCGTCACGGCCTTGAGGCCCGACAGGTCCACCGCGCTGTGGAAATCGATGGTTGAATAGCTGCGCAAGGTCAGGTGCTGGGTTTTGTTGAGCGCGGCCAGTGCCGCGGCATCGAGCACCAGCCCGCTGCCGCCGCCGAAGCCAATCCGGCCCGAAGCCAGGGACAGCGCTGCGCCCGTCAGGCTGGCCTGGGTGACGAGCGCGTTCCCCGTCGCGTCGATCAGAAGACTCTTGCCGCCGTCGAGGGTGGCACCGGCACCGATCGTTACCCGGCCGCCGACGGTCGTATCGACGTTCTTGCGGCGGACCCGAACCGCGTCGCCGTTGGACAGGCGGATCAAAGCACCCCAGTCGCGATCGGACGCCTGCGGGGCCATCACGAGATCGCCGGCGCCGGTCGGCGCCTCGCCGCGCGCGACGATGACGCTGCCTGCGGAGACATCGATCGTGTCGCTTGCGGCCAGGATGATCTCCGGTCCCGTCAACGCCGAATTTGCACTGTTGCGCACGACGATGTCGTGAGCCTGCACATCAACACGCAGACCGCCGACGTCGCCGCTGCGGAAACCACCGACCAGCAGGCTGCCGGCGCCGAAGCCGGACAGAGCAGCGGCATCGATGACCAGATAACCATCGGCCCGCAAAGTGCCGGCGCTCTGGTCGGCACCCAGGATTGCGATCTTGTTGGCGGCGATATCGACCAGGCCGCCGCGGGCACCCGCTGCGGCCTGAGAATGCAACTCGCCCTTCAAGATCAGGTCCTGTGTCGCCTTGAACACAACCGAGCCGCCGTCGACCGGCAGACGCGGCGTGACGATCTGCTGACCCGTGAGCCGATACTGCGTCAGCTTGAACGCATCGGAGGCGAAGAAGGTGTTGGCGAAGGCTTCATTGTACTCGCTGTATTGCCTTAGCACAGAGCCCGACATCACGCGCCACGCGGACGACTGCTGGTCGCGGCTGCCGTCGAGCGCATTGGCGCGATAGCCGGACACGACCGCCGTGCCGTCGGCCATTACCGCGGACGTCGTCGCCCGGCCTGTCGAACCGGCGACTGCCTGGATCGCATAAGCGCCCGGAAGCATCGCGTAGGAGGCCGGCAGCAGCGTGTACCAGCCTGCCGGCAATCCGCTGCCGGCGTCGAGCCAGATGCGATCTCCGCTGCGGATCGACGCCGAGCTGGGCGCTGTCGCACCCGCGAAAGCCGGCATGACCGCGAACAGGCCCGGAAGCGCCAGCATGTCGTGCGAGCCGCCCGGTCCCGGCACGTGCTCCCATGCCATCAAGTCGCCGCCACCCTTGATGTTCACCACCGATCCGGGGGCGAGCTCGACCGTCGGCGCCTCGAGCGTCACGCGCTTTTCCGGCAGGCTGGCAATGGTTGTCGGCAACGGCCCGGTCGTCACCGTCCAGTTTTCGTTGTTGCTGAGAGCACCGTAAGGCAGCACGAGGCCGTCGCCGGTCACCGAGGTGACGCTGCCGGCGCCGAGGGTGAGGCGCTGGCTGGCCTTGAGCGTGATCTGGCCGAACGGCGCGCGCAGGGTGCCGTTCTGCTCGATCGTCGGCGCTTCGAGCGTCAGGGTCCCGCCGGCCGACAGTGCCAGACCGGGAGTTCCGTTCTGCTGCACGATGAGTTTGTCGCTGGCCATGATCGTCGCGTTGATCTGCGAGGTGGGATAGATCTGACCGGCCTTCACGATCAGCGTGCCGTCGACGTCCAGGAACGCGGGCTGGCTGACATTGCTGTGCGTCAGCCGGATGTCGTTTGCCTCGAGCACCGTTCGTTCGAAGCCACGGATGTTTGCCTGCACGATGTCGATCACGGACCCGGCCAGCGTCAGCGTGCCTGCGCGCACCGGATTGCTCGGCGCCAGGCTGAACAACGAGATGTAAGGCGCAAAGAACCGCGAGCTGGCGCCGTTGCCGTTGATCAGGGATCCGGTGATCGAAATCGAGCCGCTGAAGGCGAGGTCGACACCATCCAGCCGTGTCGTCGACGGGAGAACGAGATCGGCGAAGCCAGCCCCCTGCAGGCTCGAGCTGCGCACGACCAGACCGGACTGGGAAGCCGCCGTTTCGGACAGGATTACGGTCGACAGCGCAGACGCCAACGTCACCTTGCCGCCACGTGCGCCACTGCCCCCGCTCTGGCCGCGCCAGGCTCCCTGCACCAAGCCCTGCTGGGCTTTGACACTGATCGAACCGCCATTGCTGGCGAGGGTGACTGGCGCGAACTGGTGGTCATTCGACTCGATGTCGAATTCGCCACTGACACCCGCGACGTCGACCAGCGAGCCGGCTTCGAGTGCGACCGTGGCCGCCTCAAACGCAACCGAGCCGCCATTGCGTACGACGCCGCTGCGGTGTCCCTTGACGTCGATTTCGCTGACTGCCGTACCGCGCGCGACGATTGCGCCAGTATTTGCCACAACGATCGATCCCGTGCTTGCAGCAAGATTGATCGTGCCAGCCAGGGCCTCCACCCTGCCGGCAACAGACAGTGTACCGGTCGAAGAACCGAGCAGGGACAGCGCGATCGTGCCGCCGGTGTCCGTCCGCACCGTCGCTCCCGCGCCGACCGTCACGGACCTGCCGCTGAGCGAGAGCGACGTCGGCTCGAGCGCCAGGCGCTGCGACGGCGACAACACGGCGAGCGGGCCCATCTCGCTGATCGACGTGCCCGTGCTGAAGCCCGAGACGTCGACGCCCCTGAGATCAACGTTGTATGGGAGCTGCGTGACGCTTGCTCCTTCGGCGATCGTGATATCGCCGCCCGTGGAGATCTGGAGCGAACGGAAACCACGCTCCGAGAACAGGGTTTCCGACAGGCGAACGGTGTTGGGGGACGTCGGCGTACCGCCTCCGATCTGCAGCGACTCCGTAGTCAGATTCATGGCCATACTGCCGCCGGAGCCAGCCGCATAGGCCCGCATATCGGCGTTCGCCAATTCCGCCACTTCGGTCGTGTTCAGCGTAATCTTGCCGGCATCGCCGAATTTCACTTGCGGCTTGCCGCCGCGCAGCCTGTACCAGCCACCGCCGGATACGTCGAGCACGACGCCCGGCTGATAGTGGGCCTGGTCGAGCGTGATGCTGCCGCCATTGACGACCGGCGGCAGAGCGGAGGCAGCGCCGCCTTTCACTTGGTTGACCCATTGGCCGCTGACGTCGATGGCCGCACCGGCTCCGAATGATACGTTCTCCGCGCCCAAGAGGTTGACATTGCCGCCGGGTGCGTGGATCACCCCGTCGATCTTGAAATCCTGGCTATATGCAACGGTGGAATTGGCCTTGATCGAAAACGTGCTGCCCGGCGTCAGCTCGAGCGTCGTGCCCTTCTCGATCGTGACGTTATTGGAGACGTAGAGCTCGATCTTCCCCAGTCCGGCATCTGCAAGCGCATCCGAGTCGAGATAGGTCGTTCGCAACCGGAACGAATCCTGGTTGCCGGGAGCGCCCGAATACCAGGTGGACGGAAGCTGCGACGTGGCCGTGAAATTCGTCGGCAGCTGTGTGGGATCCTTGGAGATCACGAGCTTGCCGAGCAGCCAGAGCCGATCTTCGTCGCCGTCGCCGCCGAACGTCAGCGAGCCGGCCTTGGCGGTCTTGCCGCTTACGGCTTGACGCTCGCCGACGATCACGCCGCCCCAGTAGCCGCCCTCCAGCGCAACACCTTCGGTGGCATAGAACTGGATGGCGCCGGCGTCGCGTCCCTCGGTGAAGCCACGTTCGAAGTGGCTCGTCGACCACGGCGTGCTCCAGGACTCCGATTTACCCCAATTGTTGTGCGTGCGATTGAACCCGCCGGCGAAACCGACATAGATCCTGTCCGGCGTCGCCGAGGCGATGTCGTAGATTTTTCCATCGGCGCCGAGCAACTTCGTCGAGTTGACCATTCCGTCCTGATAGCGGAACGACCCGCCCGAGACATCGAGCAACGAGCCCTGACGGGTAATGATCGAGCCGGCCGATTTGAGGGTGATGTTGCCGCCAATGGTCGACAGCTCGGCGAGATTCGTCTTGCTGTTGCCGATCCAGGCCGAGACGTCGCCCAGCGGCGTCCCGATCCATTCGCCCGCGGCCCCTCCCCAGTTCACGCCGGCCATAGCTCCATCGGCGAAGACGCCGCTGGCGCTGCGATCGACCGTGATCTTCTGGCCCCGCAGCCACGAATTCCGCAGCAGCGGTGAATCACGCAGCTCGTTGATGCGCAATTCGGCCTGCACAAATCTCCGCGACATCGGGATCAGGACGTCCTGCACGCCGGCGGCGCTGACATAGGCATCCTCGCCGATATAGATCCGGCTACCGTCGCGGACCGGCGTCTCGCCGTTGATGGGCTCCTCGGTGGGCGCGGGCACGGTGCTGGCCACGATGCTGATGGTGCCGGCGGGAACCAGAATGTTCGCCTGCGCCCCGATATCGATCAGGTTACCGCGTAATTCGACGCGCCCCGGCTTGTAGCGCGTGGCCTTCGCCGTCTCCTCGATCTCACTCGTGTCGGTGGCATCAGGCAGAACGGCGGTGACGCTGCCCGGCGAAAGATGCAGGTCACCCGTCTTCCAATACACGAGCTGGGCGTCGAGGCTGCCGCTCGAGGCCATCATGCCGTTGCTGTAGGCATCCAGTCGGATCGATCCTTCGCGGTTGTTGAGCGCGGTTGCCGCCAGCATCACGCCGCCCTGGAAGATCTCGCGCCCCATCACGGTGATGTTGCCGCGATCGGATTGCACGACGCCGGTGTTCACGACCTTGTAGCCGACCGACGCCGCGCGCGCGTACATCTCGGGCAGCAGGATGTCGCGAACGCTTTCGCCCCAGGGTTTCTCCGTGAAGAGATCCCAGCCGGCGATCGCACCCATCAAATGGTTGTAGTTGAACAGCCAGGGCATCGGGGCCGTCACGGCGACGTCCACGCCGCGTACGTCGTTCGGATTGGTTCTCAGATAGACCTGTTCGCCGGCAGCCATGATGATCTGGCCGTCGGGGACGCTGATTTGGCCGGCATTGGAAACGATCGGCGCGAACAGCATTGCCTTGCCGCCGGTCTTCGCGCTGATTTGAGCTCCAGCCTGGATGGTGACGTCACCCGGCACGCCATCCGGCGTGAAGCGCGCAGGCTGGCTCGGATCGGTGGCCGGCTTTTGCGAATTGGCCAGCCGCGGATTGTATTCGCCGAAGGTCGGCAGGTGTATGTCGTTGGTGAGCACTATGGAAGTGTTGATCCCAGCCAGGAACTGCGCGTTCGACAAGGCGAGAGATGTGGCCACGAGGGTGCCGACATCCACCTGGCTGGAGCCACCGAAGATGATACCGTTCTTGTTGATGATATAAACCTGCCCTTCGCTCCTGATGGTGCCGAGAATCTGGCTGGGAACGAGGCTCGGGTCGAGGACACGGTTGAGCGCGATCCAGTTGGCGGCGCCACCGCCTCCGGCGGACTGGTTGAAGTACAAGTCGGTCTCGCGTCCGACATTGAACTTGTTCCAGGTCAGGATCGCCTTCTGCTGGTTCTGCACGACCTCGACCTGGACCCGCCCATTTGAGCCTGTCGATTGGGTCGGCTGAGCGGCGCCGGTCCAGGCCGGTTGGCCGTCGATCACCGCGGTTGGATTGCTGGTCGGATTGAGACCTCCGGGAGCCAAACCATTCGGCACATTCGGAAGCAGATTTCCGGGATGATTTTTGTTCAGGCCGAGATTATTCGGACCGATCAACGCGCCGGCTCTCGCCGCCGCCTGCACGTCGCGCATCGCACGGAGCGACGCGTTGATCCGGCTCATCGCCTGCGCTGATGCGATCGATGCCGCCTGCCCCGCCGTGTTGGTCGTCACGGCGACGTTTGCCACCGGGCTCGCGCTGCCGCTGCCGAGGTTGCGCGCATCGGCCGCAGCTGACCCCACCAGCAATGCAGCCACACTGGCACCGCTGAGAAACATCGCGTGTCTGACGGACCGGGACGAGCGAAAACGGACGGTGCGGTGGGACAAGACGGCATTCCTTCTGGCAGCACGGCTAAACCCGATGAAGGGTCGTGCCTCGTCATTCAGAGCGATAACGATCTAGCTCTAAGACGGAAGCCTGTAGGCGAACGCGCACGGTTTCTGTGTGAAAGTTTCTTGTCAGCGGGGCGTCAGCCCAGCAGAACCAGGCCGCCCGGCAGCTTTCGGGCCTTGACATCGAAGGCCTGTTCGAGGCGCACGAGGATTTCATCCATCTGATCGATGCGGAAACGGCCATTGACCGGCCTCTGCGCGAGGCCTGGATTGACAAGGAGAATTCGGCCGGCGCGATAACGATTGACCTCGTCCACCACATCCGCGAGCGGGGTAGCTCGGAACAGGACGATTCCGCGCTGCCAGGCGGATTCCGCCTCTGCGTCAATCGCGGCAACCCGACCGAGCCCGCTGGCGTCGTACCGCAAGCTCTGCGCCGGGCCGATGACGGCAGAACTGCCGTTGCGCTCGATGCGCACCTGTCCGTCGAAGCAGGCGACGCTCACCACCGTGCCGGCCGGACCGCTCATGCAACGCACGTCAAAGCGTGCATGGCGGCCGATCGAACGCCCATCCGCCGCCAACACGACGAGCGGACGTACGCTCTCGACCGACTCGAAGAGCGCCTGCCCTGCAAGCAGTTCCAGGCGATCGCCCTCCCCGCCAGCGGGGTGGACCGCAATGCTGGTCTGCGTATTTAACCGGACCGCGACGTTCTCCGCCGGCCGGACTTGCCGCTGCTCGCCAACGGCCGTTCTGTAGTCGGCATTCAGTTCACGGAGGGACGGCCACAGGCCCAGCGGCGGGTTGGTAACAGCGACATAGGCGGCTGCGGCGGCCAGCCCGCCACCGAGAAGGAGCCGGCGATCGAGCACCGGACGTGGCGTCTGGTGGACCGGCAACGCCTCGATTTGGTTGCGCGGAATGCTCGCGCCGGCCCGGCGGATGTCGCGCCATACACCGCTCGCCGCAGCGAAGGCAGCCGCATGCTCCGGGCTCGCGGCACACCATCGTTGCAAGGTCTCGGCATCAGCAGACGTCGCATGGCCGGAATCGATGCGCTGGACCCACGCGATCGCCTCGCGTTGCAGCAGGTCGAGCCTTTGCGTCTGTCCCTGAATCATGGAGTCATTCAGCCTGGTCATGGTCGCGATCACCGCGCGGCGGCGACAGGTCACGGTTCAATGACGAATTTCGCGGGTCCGGTGCGCAATCCGCGTCACCCATTTGCCTTTGCCGCGCCAGACAATACTCATGGGCGAGTTGCAGCTCCTTTGAGACAAGGCGCAAGGATACGCCAAGCCGATCCGCGATCTCCTGCCGCGCCATGTTGTCCACCCTGGCCGCGAGCAGGATGGTGCGACGGCGCGGCGGCAGCTCAGCGAGTATGGCGGCCATCGCATCCAGATCCGACCGTGCCTCCGCGACTTCGGCGGGACCAGGCGTCTCGTCGGCGACCTCGAGCAGATGCTCGATGTCGATCTTCGTCAAACGGCGCTTTTCAGCGCGACGATGGTCATGTGCGACGTTGAAGAGTATGCGCAGCAGATAGCTGACCGGATTGTGCAAGGTGCCAATCGTCGTATCCGTGCGGGCAAGGCGCAGCCAAGTGTCGTGCAGGACGTCACCCGCCATCTCGGACGAACCCAGGCGGCGGGTCAAGCCCCGCTTGAGATCGTCATATCGGTCGAGCAGCAGCCGGCGCAGCATCGCCACGGAGGCTTCAGTCACCGCACGCCTCCGGCCGCCTGCGGCAACACCGTCGCACCACAACTCATTGTGACGCCCGAGGTCTGCGGCAGGACCACGATCAATACCGGCTGTGCAAAGCCGGAGGGCACCGGGGCACCCACACTGAACTGTCGAAGCGCGCTGTCGATGCCGCGGTCCAGCTCGGCCGTGCCGGCCGATCCAAGTCGTTCGAACCTGGCTACGGCCCCTGACGGCGCGATCCAGACCAGGGCCGCGATGCGATAGCTTCCAGGCCGCGCCCCGTTGGTCCGGCACAGAGCATCGCGCAGCCGCGCCTGAACGACACCATAGTATTGGCGCGCGAGAGCAGCAGCACTGCCTTCCGGCGGTCCGGCGGCTTCGGGCGCCGGGGCTAGAACGAACGAGCCGTCTTTCAGGAAGCGGGCGGTAAGGCCGGTGCCCGCAAGCAGCAGCTGCAGCGCCGTCTCCGGTTCAAAGCTGCCCTTGACGGCTCCTGAGGTGCGGCCCTGCGCAAGCGCCGGACTGTAGAGGACTTCGCGACCGGTCGCATCGCCGTATCGCTCGAGTGCGGAGGCAAGCTGCTGGGCCGGAATGTCGAACGACATAGGCGCGGACATTTCCGAGCTCGCGCGCGGCGACCCGATTGTTGCACCGTTTGGCTCCGCTTCGGCTGCAACGGCCGCAAACATCAAACACACAGCCAGATACGGCACGCGACGTGACACCGATCAATTGCTCCGGCAAGCCATCAGCACCGCGAGAGGCGAATGACGATCGTCCCGAACCCTTGCCTGGATGCCACAAGAAGTTCTCAATATACGAACGTTTCTTGACAAGGATATGTCACTGATCACTTTCCGAGCCGGAAGCACGCAACGGGGCGGCGCCCGCTCTCGAGCAATGGTCTGAGCTTTCAAAGAAGGTCGGTTGCGTGAATCACGAAGATTGCATCGATCAATAACGATGGAGCGCTTCAAATCAGGAAGTCATGAGGCGCGGCGTGATGCGGAACGTTATGAACGTGGGCGACCGCGTGTTCGTCCATTGCATTGGGAATCGATTTGCCGATGACGTGGAGGTCCTCTTCCTGACCGGGCGAAACGTGCGGACCGAGCGAGCCACCAAGCTCGACTACCGCGCCGAATGTGGGAGGAGTCGCATAGCTATCGAAGCGAAACGCCAATTCCGCGCCGCCAATCTCGGATGCAACTTTAGCCGGCTGTACGGGTTCCAACGCGGTTGCAGCAGGTTGCGCAGCCTGCGGCCAGTTTCCGGCGTTACTGCCATTTGCGACGCTTGGTTCGATCATCTCGGCTGCTCCAGGTGCGTCTGAAAAATTTGAGTGCCTTGAATTGCCGCGTTCCACGCCATCTGCTTCAGCCGTCTTCGCTGAACCTGGCGAAGCGTCCGAAGCCGGGAAATGACGCTCGTTGTCGTTGCCGAAATTGTGCCCTGGCATAGA
>NZ_FOUS01000008.1 GCF_900114915.1 Bradyrhizobium sp. Rc3b | reverse complement strand
GTCGTTGTGCCACTGGAGCGGGCAATGGTAGCCGTGCAAGAGACGGTCGAGCGCGTGAAGCGCATCGACGTCGACCAGTATCGTTATGGGTTTGAGACCCTGATCGACTCCGAGAAGGCCCCCAAGGGGCTTTCGGAAGAGATCGTAAAATTCATCTCGCAGAAGAAGGACGAACCCGACTGGATGCTCCAGTGGCGGCTCGAGGCCTATCGGCGCTGGCTGACCATGACCGAGCCGACCTGGGCGCGCGTCGATTATCCCAAGATCGACTTCCAGGACCTCTATTACTACGCGGCGCCGAAGCCGAAGAAGACGGTCACCTCGCTGGACGAGATCGATCCGGAGATCCTGAAGACCTACGAGAAGCTCGGCATTCCCTTGCGGGAAGTTGCCATGCTCGAAGGTGTCGAGCCGAAGGTCGGTGAGGAAGATCCGGCGCGCCGCAAGATCGCGGTCGATGCTGTCTTCGATTCGGTTTCGGTTGCGACCACGTTCAAGGCGGAGCTGAAGAAGGCCGGCGTGATCTTTATGCCGATCTCGGAAGCGATCCGCGAGCATCCTGAATTGGTGCAGAAATATCTGGGATCGGTAGTTCCGACCTCGGACAATTTCTACGCGACACTGAACTCGGCGGTGTTCTCCGACGGCTCGTTCGTCTACGTGCCGCCGGGCGTGCGCTGCCCGATGGAGCTGTCGACCTATTTCCGCATCAACGAGCGCAATACCGGCCAGTTCGAGCGCACGCTGATCATCGCCGACAAGGGCGCCTACGTCTCCTATCTCGAGGGCTGCACCGCGCCGCAGCGCGACGAGAACCAGCTGCACGCCGCCGTGGTCGAGCTCGTCGCGCATGACGATGCCGAGATCAAATATTCGACGGTGCAGAACTGGTACCCCGGCAATTCGGAAGGCAAGGGCGGCATCTACAATTTCGTCACCAAGCGTGGCGACTGCCGCGGCAACCGTTCGAAGATCTCCTGGACCCAGGTAGAAACGGGTTCGGCGATCACCTGGAAGTATCCGAGCTGCATTCTCCGCGGTGACAATTCGAGCGGTGAGTTCTACTCGATCGCGATCTCGAACGGCTTCCAGCAGGTCGATTCGGGAACCAAGATGATTCATCTCGGCAAGAACACGTCGAGCCGCATCATCTCCAAGGGCATCGCGGCCGGCAAGTCGCAGAACACCTATCGCGGCCTCGTCACCGCGCACCGGAAAGCGACCGGCGCGCGCAACTTCACCGCCTGCGACTCGCTGCTGATCGGCGATAAATGCGGCGCGCACACCGTGCCGTACATCGAGGCCAAGAACTCCTCGGCGACGTTCGAGCACGAAGCGACGACCTCGAAGATCTCCGAGGACGTGCTGTTCTACTGCATCCAGCGCGGTCTCTCGCAGGAGGAGGCGGTCGGCCTCGTCGTCAACGGCTTCGTCAAGGACGTGCTGCAGCAACTGCCGATGGAATTCGCGGTGGAAGCGCAGAAGCTGATCTCGATCTCGCTTGAAGGGTCGGTCGGTTAATACCGACCCTCGCGGTGCGCTTAGGCGCTCCATGCATCATTTGAATAGACTGGACACCAAAATGGCTTTGCTTGAAGTGAAAGACCTCAAGGTTCGTGTCGAGGAGCGTGAGATCCTCCACGGGCTGACGCTGACCGTGAACGAAGGCGAGGTCCATGCGATCATGGGGCCCAACGGCTCCGGCAAATCGACGCTCTCCCACGTCATCGCCGGCAAGCCCGGCTACGAGGTCACCGACGGCCAGATCCTGTTCAAGGGTGAGGATCTGCTCGAGATGTCGCCGGACGAGCGCGCCGCCAAGGGCGTGTTCCTGGCGTTCCAGTATCCGGTCGAGATTCCCGGCGTCGCCACCATGAACTTCCTGCGCACCGCGCTGAATGCGCAGCGCAAGGCGCGCGGCGAGGATGAATATTCGACGCCGGACTTCCTGAAGAAGGTCCGCGAGGTCTCGAAGTCGTTGAACATCCCGCAGGACATGCTCAAGCGCGGCGTCAATGTCGGCTTCTCCGGCGGTGAGAAGAAGCGCAACGAGGTGCTGCAGATGGCGCTGTTCGAGCCGAGCCTGTGCATCCTCGACGAGATGGATTCCGGCCTCGACATCGATGCGCTGCGCATCGCGGCCGACGGCGTCAACGCGCTGCGTTCGCCGGGGCGTGCGATGGTCGTCATCACCCACTATCAGCGGCTGCTGAACTACATCGTGCCCGACGTCGTGCACGTGATGTCGAAGGGCCGTGTCGTGAAGAGCGGCGGTAAGGAATTGGCGCTGGAGCTGGAAGCATCCGGCTACGCCCAGTTCGAGGATGCCGCGTAAGGAATTTTGCGATGAACGTTGCTGTGGCAAAGACCGGAAAGGGCCGCGCGGTGAGCGATCTCTTCACCAGCGCCGAGGGCCGGCTGCCGGGTTCGTCCGCGGTCACCGCTGTGCGCCGCGAGGCGTTCGAGACCTATGAGCGTCTCGCCCTTCCGCACCGCCGGATCGAGGAATGGAAATACACCGACCTGCGCGCGCTGGTCGGCGAGGTGCTGCCGCTGGCAGCCGCGCCCGATGCGGCCGCGCTGAAGCTCGCCGCGGACACGGTGAAGACGCATGCGATCGCAGGCGCACGCAAGCTGGTGCTGGTCGACGGCGTGTTCGCAGCCGATCTTTCCGACGTGAAGGCATTTGTCGCCGAGGTCGGCTTCAAGACGCTACGGGAGACGTTGGAGAAGGATGCCGGTCTGTTGAAGACCGCGTCCACCGATGCCGTGATCTCGCTCAACGCGGCGATGGCGACCGACGGCGTCGTGCTCGATATCGCCGATGGCGCACAGCTGTCCGCACCGATCCAGATCATCCACATCGCCACCGCCACATCGGCGTCGGCCTTCACCCGCTCGCAGGTCACGATCGGCAAGGGCGCGCGCGCCACCATCGTCGAGAGCTTCGTTGCGGCAGGCGCTGCGGCCTACCAGGTCAATGACGCCGTGATCGTTTCTGTCGGCGATGACGCCGACGTTGCACACATTCGCCTGATGGACGATGCACCCGACGCCTTGAACGTCTCGTCGCACTTCGTCACCGTCGGCGCCAATGTGAAGTTCAATTTCTTCAACATGACGACCGGGGCTGCTGTCAGCCGCCTCCAGGGCTTCATCACGCTGGCGGGCGAGGGCAGCGAGCTCTCCGCCAACGGCGTCAACCTGTTGCAGAAGACCGAGCATGGCGACACCACGCTGGTGGTCGACCATGCCGTGCCGAACTGCGTCAGCCGCGAAGTTTTCCGTGCGGTGATCGACGATCGCGCCCATTCGGTGTTCCAGGGCCGCATCATCGTCCGTCCCGATGCGCAGAAGACCGACGGCAAGATGATGACCCGCGCGTTGCTGCTTTCGGATGAAGCCGAGGCCGACAACAAGCCCGAGCTCGAGATCTTCGCCGACGACGTCTCCTGCGGCCACGGCGCGACCGCCGGTGCGCTCGACGACAGCCTGTTGTTCTACCTGAAGGCGCGCGGCCTGCCGGAGAAGCAGGCCCAGGCGCTGCTGATCCAGGCTTTCGTCGGCGAGGCGATCGAGCAGATCGCCGATGACGGTTTGCGCGAGCACGTGATCGGCATTGCCGAGCGCTGGCTGGAGCGGCGGTCATGAGCACGCATCCGGCAGTCAAGAACGGTGCCTACGACGTCGCGCGCGTGCGCCAGGATTTTCCGGCGCTCGCGATGCAGGTCTACGGCAAGAAGCTGGTCTATCTCGACAACGCCGCTTCGGCGCAGAAGCCGAGCGCCGTGCTCGACCGCATGACGCAGGCCTATACGAGCGAATACGCCAACGTGCATCGCGGCCTGCATTACCTCGCCAATGCCGCGACCGAAGCCTATGAGGGCGGCCGCACCAAGGTGGCGCAGTTCATCAACGCGCCCCGTACGGAAGAAGTGATCTTCACCCGCAACGCGACCGAGGCGATCAATCTGGTTGCCTCGTCCTGGGGCGGGCCGAACATCAAAGAGGGCGACGAGATCGTCCTCTCGATCATGGAGCACCATTCCAACATCGTGCCGTGGCACTTCCTGAGGGAACGCCAGGGCGCTGTGATCAAGTGGGCGCCGGTCGACGACGAGGGCAATTTCCTCATCGACGAGTTCGAGAAGCTGCTGACGGCCAGGACCAAGCTGGTCGCGATCACGCAGATGTCGAACGCGCTCGGCACCATCGTGCCCGTCAAGGAAGTCGTGAAGATCGCCCACGCGCGCGGCATTCCAGTGCTGGTCGACGGCAGCCAGGGCGCGGTGCATCTGCCCGTCGACGTCCAGGACATCGGCTGCGATTTCTACGTCTTCACCGGTCACAAGGTGTATGGGCCGACCGGAATCGGTATCCTCTGGGCCAAGTACGATCACCTCGTCGCGATGCGTCCCTTCAACGGCGGCGGCGAGATGATCCGCGAGGTCTCGCGCGATGTCGTCACCTATGGCGATCCTCCGCACAAATTCGAGGCGGGCACGCCGGCGATTGTCGAGGCCGTCGGCCTTGGCGCGGCCATCGACTACGTCAATTCGATCGGCAAGGAGCGCATCGCTGCGCACGAGCACGATCTCACCACCTATGCCCAGGATCGGCTCCGCGAGATCAATTCGCTGCGGCTGATCGGCACGGCACGGGGCAAGGGCCCGGTGATCTCGTTCGAGCTGAAGGGCGCGCACGCCCACGACGTCGCCACCGTGATCGACCGCCAGGGCATCGCGGTGCGCGCCGGCACCCATTGCGTGATGCCGCTTTTAGAGCGGTTCAACGTAACGGCCACCTGCCGGGCCTCGTTCGGCATGTATAATACGCGGGAAGAAGTCGATCATCTGGCACAGGCGCTTTTGAAGGCGCGGGATTTGTTCGCATGAGTGACACGGCCGAAATCAAAGCTAGTCCGATGGAGACCCATTCGGCGCTGCCGCCGGAGGAAACCGAGCGGCTGACCACGGAGATCATCGCCGGGCTGAAGACCGTGTTCGACCCGGAAATCCCGGCCGACATCTACGAGCTCGGCCTGATCTACAAGGTCGAGATCAAGGACGACCGCTCCGTCGACGTCCAGATGACGCTGACGACGCCGAACTGCCCGGCCGCCGGCGAGCTGCCGACCATGGTCGAGAACGCGGTTGCCAGCGTCCCCGGCGTCGGCGTGGTCGACGTCAAGGTCGTCTGGGAGCCGCCGTGGTCGCCGGAACGCATGAGCGACGAGGCGCGCCTCGTGCTCAACATGTGGTGACGCGTAACCTCAGCATTGAATTTGCTCCGCAACGGACCAGATAGATAAGATGACCCAGGCGACACCAGCATCCACTCCGAAGCCGCGGCGGCCGCGCCCGCAGGTGATGCGGCTGACGGACGCTGCTGCCCAGCGCATCACCGAGCTGACCCAGCGCGCCGATTCCGAGATCGTCGGCTTGCGCGTCGGCGTGAAGAACGGCGGCTGCGCCGGCCAGTCATACACGGTCGAATACGCCCACGACGTCCGCCCGACCGACGAGGTCGTCGAGGACAAGGGCGTCAAGATCCTGGTCGATCCCAAGGCCGTGCTGTTCCTGCTCGGCACCGAGATGGACTACAAGGCCGACAAGATGCAGGCCCAGTTCGTCTTCAACAATCCGAACCAGATCTCCGCCTGCGGCTGCGGCGAGTCGGTCGAGCTGCGGCCGGCCAAGATCGACGGGTAGGCCCGGCTGACGCTAAGCACTCCGCTGTCGTCCCCGCGGACGCGGGGACCCATACCGCGTGGATCTATCTTGAGCGGAAGGTGCCAGTACCGGAGCTGGCACGACTAACAGTCTTCGCTAAACTCCTCCCTGTGGTTATCGCGACGAGCGCGAAGCGCTCGCGCTGGGGTCCCTGCGTTCGCAGGGACGACACTAGGGAGTTAGTTGGGCCATGGACCGCGAATTCCTGATCGACCTGTTCGCCGATTTCGGCCCCGTCACCATCCGAAAAATGTTCTCCGGCTACGGCATCTCCGCCGACGGCATCAACTTCGCGCTGTCACTGCGTGCCGGCCTGTTCTTGCGCGCAGACGAGGTGACGATCCCGGACTTTGAAGCCGAAGGCTCAAAACCATTTCAATATTCGACCCGCGCCAAGACCGTGGTGGTCAACTCCTATTGGGAGCTGCCGGCGCGCCTGTTCGACGATTCCGCCGAGCTCGCGCAATGGGCGAGGGCGGCACTCGCCGCCGCCCAGCGCGCCAAGGTGAAGACGCGGCCGAAGAAGGTTGCGTCGAAGAAGTCCGTTGCCAAGAAGCGGTTGGCGAAGAAGCCAGTCAAGAAGACGGTCCGTAGGGTGGGCAAAGCGAAGCGTGCCCACCGTTCGAAATAATCATGCGCAGATCGTGGGCGCGGCGCTGTGCGCGCCTTTGCCCACCCCTACGAGAGCTCAGTCTGCGGCCTTGGTCAGGCCGACCCTCATGTCCTTCGCCGTAAACATGCAGATGCCGTCGGCGAGCACGCGGCCGTCGGCTATCCCGAGCACCAGCTTGCCGCGCCTGACCATCCTCATGGCGACCTCGTAACGCACGCATCGCGTCTCCGGCGTGACGGCGCCCGTGCACTCGACTTCGCCGACGCCGATGGCGCGGCCCTTGCCCGGTGAGCCTGACCAGCCGAGCCAATAGCCTACCATCTGCCACATGGCGTCCAGTGCGAGCGTCGGTGGCATCATCGCGTCACCGCAATAATGGGCATCGAAGAACCAGTGGTCCGGCACGATATCCAGCTCGCCGACGATATGGCCCTTGCCGAATTCGCCGCCGTCCAGGCTGATTTCCGTGATGCGGTCCATCATCAGCATCGGCGGCGCGGGCAATTGCGCATTGCCGGGCCCGAAATAGCCGCCGTCGCTCGATCTCAGCAGCTCATCCCTGGTGTAGGACGATTGCGGCGTGTGAAAATCATGGGGATTGGGCACGACGACAAGTCCTTTGCGGGCTCGGGTGCAGACGGCCAATGTTGTCGTGTCAGATTTTGTTCGCCACGGAATAATGTCAAGCGGCGATGCTGTAGGGTGGGCAAAGCGAAGCGTGCCCACGGTTCGAAATAATCATGCCGAGATCGTGGGGACGGCGCTCAGGGGCCTTTGCCCACCCTACGGCAGCTCTTTGAAAATTTACGCCACCCGGCTGTGGGTTTCGACCGCGTATTCCGGATCGGCTTCACAGATCACGCGGTTGCGGCCGTTGCGCTTGGCGGCGTAGAGGCAGGCATCCGCACGCTCGATCAGCGCGTCGGTGTCGTCGCCCGGCTTGAGCATGGAGACGCCGACGGAGATGGTGACGCGGCCGAGGATCTCGCCGGTGGACTTCTTCTTCAATTCCTTCGCCATCACAGCGCGGCGGATATGGTCGGCCACCGTGAGGGCCTGACGCAGAGCGGTGTTGGGCAGCACGACCGCGAATTCCTCGCCGCCATAGCGCGCGGTGATGTCCTGGCCCTTGATGGTCTGCTTCAGCGACAGGCCGACGAGCCGCAGCACCTGGTCGCCGGTGAGATGGCCGTAGGAATCGTTGAACGACTTGAAATGATCGATGTCGAACAGCAGCAGTGACAGCGGCTCGCCCGAGGCGAGGGCGCTCTGCACCGCCATGTCGATCATGCGGTCGAAATATTTGCGGTTGCCAAGGCCCGTGAGCGGATCGGTCAGGCTCTCGGCGCGGATCGCCTCCAGGCTCTGCTGGAGATTGCTGATCTCGTTCTTCGACAGCGTCAGCCGGTCTTCCAGCGTCTTGTTGGTCTCGCGCATCTCGCTGGTCGAACGCAGCAGCGTCTCGACGATCGCCTTGATCTGCTCGCGGTTCTTGGCCGACGCCAGTTTCTCGGTGGCTCCCGACAGGCTGGCATCGTAGGAGCCGGTCATGCCGAGTGCATCGCTCAAGACCTTCATCACGTCGTCGATCTCGCCGATGACGCGCGCGCCGACCTTGTCGATGCGGTCGGTGGTCTTGATGTGGGAGAGATAGGTCTCGTAGATCTGCTCGAGATCGGCTTCAGTCAGCTTGCCGCTGCGCGCCAGCGTCTCGTTGACGATCTTGTTGAGAGGCGCGTTGTAGCCGGTGGCGTAGACGTACCAAATCTCATAGTTGCGGGGAATTGCCGTCTGCCGCAGCGATCGGATCTGCCCGAGCGCTACCTCGGCGAACGCCATTGTGCGTTCGTGTTCGTCGAGAACCTTGACCACGGAACATACCCCACAGCGGTCGGTGCGCCGTCGACCGCAGCAATGCTTAAATTATGTTCGTAGGCTAACGGACGATCGTGAACACCCCGTAAATATACGTTCACGAATGCATCTAAAAAATTGTGGGGCGGCTTTGCTCAACCGAAACCTGGGGCGCCTCGCGCCTCAGGCCCCGGCGGGGGAGGAGCGAACCGGCCGCAGCAGAAACGCGGGCAGATGCGAGTGATCGCCCGGCTCGCTGTCGGCCTCGCGCTGGCGGCGGGGCTCGGGACGGCCGATCGACGGCACATGCGAATTATTGGACTGCTGTCGCGCGTCGTGACGCGGCTCGGCCCTGCGCTTGTCGTCGGAACGATGCCTTGCTTCAGCGGGCTGTCTTGCCTCCGAAGAACTCTTTGCTTCGGAAGCATGTCGCGTTTCGCCACGGGCCTCGCGCGGCTCGTGGCTGCGCTCCCGATCACGGCCGCGCTGCGGCTTGCCGCGTCCGCCACGTGAACGTTCGCGGCCACGCGACTCGCGCGGACGCTCGGCCCCATCGGAGGCTTCGGCGTGGATTTCAAAGTCGCCTTCGGCGCGCGGAATGCTCTGGCCGATCAGCTTCTCGATGGCCACCATCGACTTCTGGTCGAGCGGCGTCACGATCGAGATCGCGGTGCCGGTGCGACCAGCGCGGCCGGTGCGGCCGACGCGATGGACGTAGTCATCGGGATGGTGGGGGACGTCGAAATTGAAGACGTGGCTGACCTCGGGAATGTCGAGGCCGCGAGCGGCGACGTCCGAGGCGACGAGGAGGGGGAGCTCACCTTTGCGGAACTGTTCGAGCGCCGCCATGCGGGCCGGCTGGTCCATGTCGCCGTGCAGTGCGCCGACGCTGAAACCATGCTTCTGGAGCGATTTGTGAACGATGGCGACTTCGCGCTTGCGATTGCAGAAGATGATCGCGTTCTTGAGGTCCTTGGCCTCGCGCAGCAGGCGGCGAAGCAGCTCGCGCTTCTCATGCGCTTCGCGCCCCGCGGGCACCTGCGACTGCGTGACGGTCACAGCAGTGGTGGCAGGCTTGGACACTTCGACCTTCTGCGGATTGTGCAGGAAGGCTTCGGTGATGCGCCGGATTTCCGGCGGCATGGTCGCGGTGAAGAACAGGGTCTGTCGCGTGAACGGGACGAGCTTGCAGACGCGTTCGATGTCGGGGATGAAGCCCATGTCCAGCATGCGATCGGCTTCGTCGATGACGAGCAGCTCGACCCCGGTGAGGAGCAAGCCGCCGCGCTCGGTATGGTCGAGCAGGCGGCCGGGGGTGGCGATCAGCACGTCGACGCCGCGCGTCAGCTTGGCATCCTGGTCACCGAAGGAAACGCCGCCGATCAGTAGCGCGACGTTGAGTTTCTGGCCGGCGCCGTAGCGGTCGAAGTTTTCCTTGACCTGGGCCGCGAGCTCGCGGGTCGGCTCGAGGATCAGCGTGCGCGGCATCCGCGCCCGGGCCCGGCCCTTTTCGAGGATGGTGAGCATCGGCAGCACGAAGGCCGCGGTCTTGCCAGTGCCGGTCTGGGCGATGCCGAGCACGTCCTTGCGTGCGAGGACGTGGGGGATCGCCTGTTCCTGAATGGGGGTGGGGGTGGTGTAACCGGTGGCCGCCACTGCGGCGAGGACTTTTTCGGACAGTCCGAGATCTGAAAAGGACATTGAGCCTCTGGTCGAAACCGCCGTTCGGAATCGAGGGTAATAAGGCTGTCGCGTTCCACCCCGAAACGGCGCGCTCTCAAAGAAGCTGGGGGTGCTGACTCACGCGAACAAAGCGCCAGGCTCAGGAATCGGTCTTCGATCTGAGCCGCGTCGCCCCGGAACATAGGCGGGAATCGGCCAAAGTCAATGGAGCGGGCGCGGGAAGGTCCTAAAAAACCTGAGGTTTTTACCAAATAGCGGGTGCAACTGGGGTTTTTCCGCCCAGCCCCGCGCTCCGGCCGGAGCCGCCAAAACGACGGCTAACCCCTATCCGAGCCCTGCGCCCGGAAGTCACCCGGGGCCATGCCATAGGCGGCATTGAAGACCCGGTAGTAGGTCGCCAGGCTCTCGAAGCCGCAAGAGGTCGCGATGTCGGCGATCAGCCGCTCCGGTGCCTCGCGCATCAGGCGGCGGCTCTGTTTCAGGCGTTCGTCCGTCACGGTCTGCGAGAAGCTCTTCGCCGCGGTCTCGAACAGGATGTGCAGGTGGCGCACCGACACGCCGAGCTCGTCGGCCACCATCGTCGGCGCCAGATCCGGGTTTTGCAGTTGGCCCGCGATCAGGCGTCGGGCCCGCGAGAGGCGGGCGGTTCGCAGCGCGGCCTGTCCGCGCCGGCTGCCGGGCCTGACGATGCCGCGCTCGATCAGCGCCAGATGGGCCAGAGCCTGGACGAGGGAGGTCGCATCGCTGGCGCCCTGATCCGTAGAGGCGTCGCCGAGCTCGGCAAAGCAGGCCCCGAGCAGGGGCGCCAGGGTGGGATCGCTGAACGTCCGGGGCGCAAGCTCGCGCATGCGTTTGTCCTGCGCCGGGATGCCGCTGACCGGAATCTTCAGGATCCGCAAATGGAAGCCCCCGGCGCCCAGCGGCGCCGTGCGGTAGGGCAGGTCGGTATGGCTGGTGGCGAAACTGCCCGGGGCGATCGCGAAGTCGTTTCCGCGCATGCCGCCGAACCAGCCGCCGCTGCCGAGCTGCTGGTAGACGCAGATGCTGTCGCCGGGTGCGTAGGCGATGTCGGAGCTGCTGCGCTCGACCGTATATTGCGAGGCCTTCAGCTCGACGAGGCCGGCGCCGCCAAGCTGGCGCAGCGAGAATTCGCCGAAAAAGTCCGCGCGCCGTTCGCGCTCGAGTTCGGCGGTGACGCCGAACAATCCCTTGGAGCGCACCTCGCGCCAATAATCGAAGCGATCCTGCGGCTCGACTTCGTCGGTACACCAGCGATACACGGCAGCCCCCTCGCTTCGAGTGCGTTTGCCTGATGCCAAAGAAAAAGCAGATTCCAGCGCAATCTGCCATAGGCAGATCGTGGAACCGGGGCCCGGGCCCTTGAACCCTCGTTACGTCTGGGCCGACTATCACACAGCGGCAGGGGGTCCAATGAACTGCTGTTCGAGGGAAGCGGCGTGGCGCCGTTCTGCAACGGGAATTTTGCGATGACGCGTCGGCTTTTCAGAATTCTGGCGGCCCTTGGCCTGGCGGCGAGCCTGAGCGGCTTCGTAGCTCCCGCCTATGCCGAGAAGCGTGTCGCGCTCGTCATTGGTAATAACGACTACAGGAACGTGCCGAAGCTGCTCAAGGCGGTCAACGACGCCCGCACCATGGGCGATACGCTGAAGCAGCTCGGCTTCTCGGTGATGGTCGCAGAGAACCAGAGCCGGCAGCAATTCTCCGAGACCCTGCTCGCCTTCGACAAGGCGATCGAGCCGGGTGATACCGCGTTCTTCTTCTACGCCGGCCACGGCTTCGAGATCGCGGGCCAGAACTACCTGCTGCCGACGGACGTGCCGGCAGCGACCGAAGGGCAGGAAGAGCTGGTGCGTGACGCCTCGATCCTGGCCGACCGAATCGTCGAGCGCCTCCAGAACAAGAAGGCGCGGACCTCGATCCTGGTGTTCGATGCCTGCCGCAACAACCCGTTCGAGCGCAAGGGTACCCGCGCGGTGGCCGGTGGCGGCGGGCTTGCTCCGATGGTGCAGCTGCCTGAAGGCGTATTCTCGGTGTTTTCGGCCGGTCCCCGCCAGACCGCGCTCGACCGCCTCTCCAACGACGACGCCAATCCCAATTCGGTGTTCACGCGCACCTTCGCCAAGGAGCTGCTGCAGCCCGGCGAGAACCTCGTGCAGGTGGCGCAGCGCACCCGCCGTGCCGTCAGCGAGATGGCCGATACCGTCAAGCACAGGCAGGTGCCGGTCTATTTCGACCAGATGGTCGACGACGTCTTCCTCAGCGGCATGGCGAAGGACGCCGTCGCGCGGCCAGCTGATCCGCCGCCGCAGAAGCTCGCGGCGCTGCCGCCGGTGTCAGTGCCGCAACTGCCGAAGGAGGAGACCCTCAACGCGCCGATCGCGAGCTTCTCGCGGCACAATGGCGGCTGGAGCGTGGTGTTCTCGTTCGCCGACCCGACGCTCGGCATTTCCTGGCGCATGGCCGGCAAGGGCGATTTCCGCGAGACCGGCTTCATCGACACGCTTGATCCGCGCACGCGCAAGCGGATGCCTAACCCGTCGATCGAATTGCCGCCGGACGCTGCGGCCGGCACCATCGAGGTCCGCTATGTCGATCAATCCGGCGACATGCAGGGGCCGTTCCCGATCCGGTTCGATCCCGAGGCCGCGCTGATCCGCGACCAGCGCAAGATCCTCGACATGACGTCGACGAGCTGGCTGTCGTTCCGCGAGTTCAACGGGCTGCTGGTCTACTACACGCACCTGGTGTCCTATCGCTGCGCCATCCGCGAGGTGCGCATCGGCATCGACACTGCCGTGCCCAACCAGGTGCTGAAGATGCCTGCTTGCGACATGCGCGACCCCAATGCGATCACCGCCGGCATGCCGCTCTACATGAAGCTTGCCCCCGCCACGCAGTCCGTCTCGGTGGAGCTGACCTATCGCGACGGCAGCGTCTCGGAGATCAAGAGCTTTCGGAGCGCGAACCGGCAGTAGTGATTGACGGCGTTCGCTGGCCAGAGCGCAGCCGTCAAAGCAGGGTGGTGACCCGAGGGAGCGGATTTCTCGCAGCGAGGCTCGGATCCGGCAACAATACAGAAAATCTTACGCAATAGCCTTTATCAATGCGTGAGCTCACCGAACCGAGCAAACCTCTGTTGCTAACCCCGTAATTTGAGCCGAAGACTGGATCAGGCTGGAGGCTAGGCCGGGGGAACGGCTGATGCCAAAAACGATCCAGGAACAACTGGAAGAGGTGGAGCGTGATATCAAGCTTTATAAGGAATTCGATGAGGCCGAGATAGCTCGCTTCGAACGCGAGTCCTTCCTTTGGACCGCCGAAGATCGCATCGAGTGGCAGGAGACGCAGCGTTCGAATAAGCAATATCTCCGCGAACTTCACGACAAACGCCGTGCCTTGCTCAAGGAGATTGGGCGGTGACTTGGTACGTCTAGGCCCCCAAAGGGGACCAATACACGGCGGGATTGTGGGCGTTCCCCAAGGACGGCGGACCCGTGTTCACCCAGGCGACGGAACAACTCCTTGGTCACATGGATTGTCCACCAAACCAGGGAGACGATTCATGATCCGCAAGTCCATCCTCGTAGCTTTCGCATGCGCTGCGCTTTCGACGACCGCTTTTGCTCAGGGTGGCGGCGGTGCTGGCGGAGGCGGCGGTGGTGCTGCTGGCGGTGGCAGTGCCGCGGCCGGTACAGGGACCGGCGGCGCGGGATCTGCAGCCAGCTCAGGTGCCGGAATGGGCACCTCATCCAGCAGCGCCAATTCGGGGCCGTCGGCTCCTTCGGGAATGGGGGTTCATGGCACCACCACCGGGGCCAACGTCAACACCAACACCGGCCTGAACAATCCGAACGTTCAGTCCCCGACTGCAAACGGCACATCGCCAGCGGCCGCGCAAGCTGGACGGAACGCAGGTGTCGGTCATGCACCGAACGGGTTGCCGATCGGCAGTCCCGGCACCGGGACCAGCAATGAGGATCAGAAATAGTTTGGCTTCCGTCCATGAAAGGGCCCGCACAGTGCGGGCCTTTGTAGTTGGCCCGGGGCGCCCGGCAGACCCGACGCGAACGGCCGACGCAGGCGGTTTTCGCCGCAGGCAACGCTATGCTCGCGGCTCGCTCTCTTCCGCATCGCGGCTTCGGCGCGTGCGCAGGTAGACGAGCGCGATGTTGATGGCCAGCCAGGCTGCCAACCTGTAAGCAACCATGCCACGTTGAACGTTCCCTCTGATGCCCTTTAGGGTCTTATCTGCTGATAACAGCAGGGGGTGCCGCTTATTCCCGGATCGCAAGGATTGGTGCGATCTGAGCGGCCGGCGTTGGAGATCGCACAGCCAAATTCAAGCGCATTCGACCGGAATCGGCGTTACATTGCCCGCCATATCTTGATCGAGACTCGCATCGCGGATCGTGGCTGCAATGACATCCGACCAACAACCGAACCGGACGAAAAAAGTCCGTTGCTGCATCGTCGGCGGCGGGCCGGCTGGCATGATGCTCGGCTATCTCCTGGGGCGGGCCGGCATCGAGGTCGCGGTGCTGGAGAAGCATGCGGATTTCTTCCGCGATTTCCGCGGCGACACCGTGCATCCCTCGACGCTTCAAGTGATGGACGAGCTCGGTCTGATCGACGGCTTCCTGAAGCTGCCGCACCAGCGCCTGCAGAAGATGGACGGCCTGTTTGGCGGCACACCGGTGCGCATCGCCGATCTCAGCCGGCTCCACACCAAATACCCCTTTATCGCCTTCATGCCGCAATGGGATTTTTTGAATTTCCTGCGCGAGGCCGGCCGGCGCTTTGCCTCGCTCGAGGTGATGATGAGCACGGAGGCGGTCGATCTGATCCGCCGCGGCGAGACGATCGCCGGCGTGCGGGCGAAAACGCCCGACGGCATCATCGACATCGAAGCCGATCTCACCATCGCCTGCGACGGCCGGCATTCGACGGTGCGCGAGCGCGCCGGCCTCGTCGTCGAGGAAATCGGCGCGCCGATGGACGTGCTGTGGTTCCGCGCCGGCCGCAAGGCCGACGAGACGGAAAGCGTGTTCGCGCGCGTCGAGCCCGGCAAGATGATGATCACCTTCGACCGCGGCGACTATTGGCAATGCGCCTATGTCATCGCCAAGGGACAGCACGAGGCGGTGAAGGCGAGGGGACTGCAGGCGCTGCTCGACGACGTCGTGCGCATGGCGCCGATCCTTCGCTCCGGCATCGCCGACGTGAAGAGCTTTGACGACGTCAAGCTGCTGACCGTCGCGATCAACCGCATGGCGCGCTGGACGCGGCCGGGCCTGCTTTGCATCGGCGATGCCGCGCATGCGATGTCTCCGGTCGGCGGAGTCGGTGTCAATCTCGCCGTGCAGGATGCAGTCGCGACCGCCAATCTGCTGGCAGACAAGATGCAGCACGGCTGCCCGTCCGAGAGCGATCTCGATGCCGTGCGCCGTCGCCGCGAGTTCCCGGTGAAGATGACGCAGCGCATGCAGGTGATCGTGCAGAACAAGATCATCAGCGGCGCCTTGCAGGGGAGCGATCGGCCGCTCAAAGTGCCGCTGATCGTGCGCCTCATCACCGCGCTGCCATGGCTGCAGGGCATTCCCGCGCGTCTGCTCGCGCTCGGCGTGCGGCCCGAGCACGTGCATTCGAAAGCCGCGCCGGCATCGTAGCGCAGGAGTTCGGCAGGGATAATTTCGCGTTAAATCGCGCATGTGGCGTTGCTGGCGTGCAACAGCGCCAACGGATTCACGGACCTGCGCGTGCCCATCCGACACGTTAACTCTGTTGATTCGAATTTTAGTAACACCCGTCTGTGACCGTGCGTCCATCAAAGGACACGGGGTTGTACCATGCGTAACAAATTGATTGCCGCCTTCGCCTGCACGACCGCTCTGGTTTCGACGGGCGTGGCCTCTGCCGCCGATCTCGGCGCGCGCTACGCGAAGGCGCCCGCTTATGTCGAGCCGCTGTTCAACTGGACCGGCTTCTATGTCGGCGGCCACATCGGCGGCGCATGGACCAACCAGCAGTTCATCAACAACGGGATCGGTGCGCCGTTCGGCGATCTCGTCCCGGGCGAGGGCTATCGTCAGCGCAGCGCGGGCATCATGGGCGGCGCCCAGATCGGCTACAACTGGCAGGCCAACAACTACGTGTTCGGCATGGAAGGCACGATCTCCGGCCTCGACAACAAGGGCTCGTTCACGAACACCGCGTTCGGTGCGGGCGACGACGTGTTCTCCTGGCGCACCAACGTGCTCGCGACCGTGGTCGGCCGCGCCGGCTTCGCCGTGCAGAACAACCTCTTCTACGTCAAGGGCGGCTATGCCGGCGCGAACAACCGTCTGTCGGTCAGCGACACCGTCGGCGTGTCGGGCTCGGGCGGACAGACCCACTGGGCCAACGGCTGGACCGTCGGCGCCGGCTGGGAATACGGCGTCACCCGCAACTGGATCGTCGGCCTCGAATACAATTACGCGGCCTTCGGCAGCCAGACCTATCAGCTCGGCGGCACCTCGGGGAATTACACCTTCGACGCCAAGCCGCGCGACATCCAATGGGCCGTCGTGCGCGCGAGCTACAAGTTCGACGCACCTGTCATTGCCCGTTACTGAGCACGTCGACGACGCAACGCGACCAACGATCAAAAAAAGCACTGCCTCAATTCAAAAGCCCCGGATTTGTCCGGGGCTTCTTTTTTGCCTTGTTGGATGGCCGAAAGGTTCGGCCTCAGGCCATCACCGAGAAGCCGCCATCGACGGGGATCGCGGTGCCCGTGACGAAGTTCGATGCGGGCGAGGCCAGGAACACGGCGATGCCGGCGAAATCGTCGATGTCGCCCCAGCGCCCCGCTGGCGTGCGCGCCAGCACCCGCTCGTGCAATCCCGACACCTGTTGCCGCGCGCCGCGGGTGAGGTCGGTATCGATCCAGCCCGGCAGGATCGCATTGACCTGGATGTTGTCGGGCGCCCAGGCATTGGCGCAGGCACGCGTGTACTGCACGATGCCGCCCTTGCTTGCCGCGTAGGCGGTGGCGAAGCTCGCACCGAAGATCGACATCATCGAGCCGATGTTGATCACCTTGCCGTTGCCTGATGCTTTCAAAGCCGGATAAGCGAGCTTCGAGCACAGGAAGGCGCTGGTGAGGTTGGTGTCGATCACCTTGTTCCACTCGTCGAGCTCGAGCTCGTGCGGCGGCTTGCGGATGCTCATGCCGGCATTGTTGACGAGGATGTCGATGCGCCCGAGATCCTTCACCACGCGCGCGATCATGGCTTCGATCGCGGCCCTGTCGGTGACATCGGTCGCAACCGCGATCGCCTTGACGCCGCGCTGCCTGAGATCTTCGACCGCTGCTTTGGACTTGGCTTCGTTGCGGCCGACCACGGCGATGTCGGCGCCGGCATCGGCAAGGCCGCGCGCCATGCCGAGCCCGATGCCGCCATTGCCTCCTGTTACGACCGCGACCTTACCGCGGAGCTCGAACCGGCTGGATGTCATGCTTGTATTCCCTGGTTTCTTTTATTGATTGCTCTGCCAGATCAGCACCAGCCCGAAGCCGGCCATGGCGACGCCATAGCCGGCCCAATGCAGCTGGTTGACCATGAAGCTCGATCGCGGCCACGGAACCGTACCCGTGCCCTGTCCAATCCAGAGCAGCCCGACGGCGAGGGCAAACAGGCCTGCTACAAGCAGAAATCTGCGCATGCATTCCTCCCCGTCGGTCCGCTTCCGTCGCGTTGCGACGATGAAGAGATCACCGCTGCCGCGAAAGCTTGGGCCCACACTAGCCGTAGCTTCGGTCCGGATACAATGGCGGCGCCAGCCACAAGCCGTCGCGCGGGGAGAAGTCCTGGTCTCGAGCGGACGGCGCGAAGCAGGAGCGATCGGAGATGCTGGGTGGGGGCGGCGGGAAGCGCGGACACGTCGAAGCATGCACCGCGTGAGGATTAGCGCTTGCCGTTGACGGGTCCATAACGAAAAAAGCCCCGGCGATGCCGGGGCTTTGACGTCTGAACTTGCGTTCGGATCAGTACTTCGCGACGACCGGACCGGTCCAGTTGAAGCGGTAGACCAGCGAGGTCGAGATCGTCTGGTTCCAGCTGTTGGCGCGGATGTCGCGGCCGACCAGCGCGTTGGTACCGTCGAAGAGCTCGTTCGAGGTCTTGGCGTTGTAGAAGGCCGAACGATACTCGGTCTTCATGAACCAGCCGGGCGAAGAGACGCCGAAGATGTTCAGGCTGTTCTCGACACCGCCGCCGACGAACCAGCCGTTGCGGTTGTAGCTGTTGAGGTGGATGCCGGCCGGGGTGCCGCCCAGCGTGGTGAAGTTGGTCTGGCCGAAGTGGGCGCCCGAGTAACCGCCGTTGACGTAGGAGAGAACGTTCGGGGCGACCAGCCAGCCGAGGCGCACGCCCGCGGCCCAGGAGGTTTCCAGCTTCTGGTTGCCGGTGATGCCGACGATCGGATCCTGGATGGTGGCGCGGATGCTGCCGAACTGGCCGTCAGCGAACACACCGGCGACCCAGGTGCCGCTGAACTGCCAGTCGTAACCGGCGCCGACGGTGCCGAACCAACCGGAGCCGCCCTGACGCTGATCGATCGTCAGCGGAACCGCACCAACGGTGGTCTGGACGTGCTGGTCGGCATTGGAGAGGCCGCCGCCGCCGCCGCCGAAGACGTAGAAACCGGTCCAGTTGGCGACGGGCGCCGGCATCGGGGCCTTCACGTAGGGACGGGCACCGAGATCGGCCGCCGAGGCCGAACCGGTCATCGCGGCAACCGCGGTCAGAGCGAGCAAAACCTTCTTCATGATAAAAATCCCCAACCTTGGTCTGTGTAGCAGCGCGAGCGCACTGAAGTTCGTGTCATCTGATGTCCGGACTATAGACGTTTCCCGCCGGAATGCTGTTGCCGGGCAGGCACAGTCGCCGGAAAACGCCGATACGCGGGCATTTCGGTCGCGGTTGTCGAGATCTGGAATAACCACATAAATTCAAAGCGTTATTGAGATTTTTGGAATTCAACCTCGGGTAAGGTTTCGTTAGCAAATCCCGCCTTGTCCGAAATGGAGGCAGTCGTGCCTCCGCCTGAGCGCCGTGAGTCGTTGGCCGAGTCGCAACGACGATGCCGGGAATCGCTCAAAGCCGTAGGGACCGCAGCGACGTCATCGCCCCGCAAAGCAAAAGAGCCCCGGCTTGTCGCCGGGGCTCTCGATGAAGCGCCACAGCGCCGAGGACTCAAACGTCCAGCAGCTCTTCGCTGGCAAATTCCGCCTTGTCCGAGATGAACGCGAAGCGCGCCTCGGCCTTGGTGCCCATCAGTCGTTCCACCGAATCCGCCGTGGTGTCGCGATCGTCGGCGAGCAGCACCACCTTGAGCAGCGTGCGCTTGCTCGGATCCATGGTGGTCTCCTTGAGCTGCGCCGGCATCATCTCGCCGAGGCCTTTGAACCGGTTCACCTCGACCTTGGCGTTGGCGTTGAACGCGCTCTTGATCAGCTCTTCCTTGTGCTTGTCGTCACGCGCGTAGACTGACTTGGTGCCGTGCGTGAGCTTGTAGAGCGGCGGCACCGCGAGGAAGAGGTGCCCTTCGTCGATCAGCCGCGGCATCTGCCGATAGAAAAAGGTGATCAGCAGCGAGGCGATGTGCGCGCCGTCGACGTCGGCGTCGGTCATGATGATGATGCGCTGATAGCGCAGATCCTCTTCGCGGTATTGCAGGAGCTGGCCGCAACCGATCGCCTGCACGAGGTCGGAGAGCTGGGCGTTGGCCGTCAGCTTGTCCTTGCCGGCGGAGGCGACGTTGAGGATCTTGCCGCGCAGCGGCAGCACGGCCTGGGTCTTGCGGTCGCGCGCCTGCTTGGCGCTGCCGCCGGCCGAGTCGCCTTCGACGATGAAGAGTTCGGAGCCTTCGGTGCCGGCGTCGGTGCAGTCGGCGAGCTTGCCGGGCAGGCGCAGCTTCTTGCCGGCGGTTTTCCGCGCGGTCTCTTTCTCCTGCCGCCGCCGCAGCCGCTCTTCGGCGCGGTCGATCACGAAATCGAGCAGCCTGTTGGCCATGTTCGGATTGCCCGAGAGCCAGTGATCGAACGGATCCTTCATCGCCTGCTCGACGATGCGCTGCGCTTCCGCGGTGGCGAGACGATCCTTGGTCTGGCCCTGGAATTCAGGCTCGCGCACGAACACCGAGAGCATCACGGCGGCACCGACCATCACGTCTTCCGACGTTATTGACGAGGCGCGCTTGCCCTGGCCGACGCGCTCGGCGTGATCCTTCAGGCCGCGCAGCAGCGCGCTGCGCAGGCCGGATTCGTGCGTGCCGCCATCGGGTGTCGGGACGGTGTTGGTATAGGAAGAGAGGAAGCCGTCGGCATCTGCGGTCCAGGCCACCGCCCATTCGCAGGCGCCATGCGCGCCATTGCGGCCGGATTTGCCGGAGAAGATATCCGGGTGGACCAGCGTGTCGGCGTGAATTGCTGCCGCCAGATAATCCTTGAGGCCGCCGGGGAAGTGGAACGTCGCCTCCGCCGGGACGTCCTCGACGCCCTTGAGTAGCTCGGGCGCGCAATTCCAGCGGATCTCGACGCCGCCGAACAGATACGCCTTCGAGCGCGTCATCTTGAACAGGCGCTGCGGCTTGAACGCAGCCTTGGCGCCGAAGATGTCGGTATCGGGCTTGAAGCGGACGCGCGTGCCGCGGCGGTTGTTGATCTTGCCGAGATCCTCGAGCTTGCCCTTGGGGTGTCCGCGCTCGAACGTCATGCGGTAGAGTTTCTGGCTGCGCGCGACCTCGACCTCGAGCAGCGAGGAGAGGGCGTTCACCACGGAAATGCCGACGCCGTGCAAGCCGCCGGAGGTCTCGTAGACCTTGGAGTCGAATTTGCCGCCCGAATGCAGCGTGCACATGATGACTTCGAGCGCCGACTTTTTCGGGAATTTTGGATGCGGATCGATCGGGATGCCGCGGCCGTTGTCGGTGACGGTGAGGAAACCATCCGCGGAGAGCTCGACGCCGATGAAGGTCGCATGTCCCGCCAGCGCCTCGTCCATCGAGTTGTCGATGACCTCGGCGAACAGATGATGCAGCGCCTTCTCGTCGGTGCCGCCGATATACATGCCGGGCCGGCGCCGCACCGGTTCCAGGCCTTCGAGCACCTCGATGTCGGCTGCGGTGTAGTCGGCTTCCCCGCCGGTTCCGCGCGAAGCCGCCTTGGCAGGCGCCCGGGGTTTCGGCTCGTCGCCGCCGAAAAAATCGTCTTTTGCTTTGGGTTTCAACTGCTTGGACATATATCTTGATACGCTTTGAGGGCCGCATAAGCGGCGAATCGGTTAGGCCGACTATGCCACTTCTGACTTGGAAAGGTTACCGCGGGGCGGGCCCGGCGGTGTCGTTGGGAGCCAATCCCGGCGATTTTACGCCGCAGCCCCTGCAATTCCCGGCAATTTGACCGGCCGGTCCGCGGTGAGGCGAGTTTTGTGACTTGATGTCACACAAGCCCTTGGCTTACCAGTCTTTTTCATCGAGCAGCACCTTGAGACGGGGCGGAAGGCTATTTTTGATGGAGCAGTATGCGCACGCCCTGGCCGAATTCGTGCGCGCTCATCAGGCCTGGGCGGCCCCGATCGTGTTCGTGCTCGCCTTCGGAGAGTCGCTCGCTTTCATTTCGCTCTTGGTCCCGGCCTGGGGCGCGCTGGTCGCGATCGGTGCGCTGATCGGGGCGAGCGGGATCAGCTTCTATCCGGTCTGGATCGCCGGCGGTCTCGGCGCCGCGCTCGGCGACTGGGTTTCGTACTGGTTCGGCTACCGCTACAAGGAGAAGGTCGCCCAGATGTGGCCGCTCTCTCGCTATCCGGAACTCCTGCCCAGGGGCGAGGCTTTCGTGCGCAGCTGGGGCATCCCCAGCATCTTCATCGGCCGCTTCTTCGGACCCTTGCGCGCCTCGGTGCCGCTCGCGGCCGGCATCTTCGAGATGCCCTATTGGAGCTTCCAGGCCGCCAATTTCGTCTCGGCCCTGATCTGGTCGGCCGTGCTCCTGATGTTCGGCGACGTGCTCGCCAAGATCATGGAATGGATCTGGCGGGTGATCTGACGCCGAAACCTTGACGGAAACCCGATCTGGCCTTATAGCCGCGCGCCATGATCAACGCTGCGACCATCCTGTTCGCCCGTCGCCGCCGCCGCTCTTTAGCGGTTTGGGCGGTCGATCGCGTTTGAGATCATCGTCTTTGCCGCTGGATCCGATCCGCGGCACTCTCTCTCCTGTCAGCGCGATCTGATCCGGCGGCCCCCAAGGAGGCCCAGCAGGAGACCACGATGTACACGCCACCCTTTTTCAAGCAGGACCGCGCCGCAAGCCTGAAGTTCGCCGATAAGCGCGGCTTCGGCACCATGTGCGCCTTTGACGGCAAGAAACCGGTCGCTTCCCCGCTGCCGTTCTATTTGACCTATGCCGCCGACGGCACGCCGCAGGCCGCCTTTCATGTCGCCCGTCACAATCCGCTGCTAAAGCTTGCGGACGGCGCAGCGTCCTGGCTGCTCGCGGTCAATGGCCCCGATGCCTATGTATCGCCGGACTGGTACGTCTCGCCGGACCAGGTGCCGACCTGGCTCTACCAGTCGGTGCATCTGAGCGGGCCGGTGCGGATGTTGTCTGACGACGAGCTGGCGGTGCAGATCGCCACGCTCAGCGACAAGTTCGAGAACTGGCTGCTGCCGAAGAAGCCGTGGACATCGGACAAGATGACGGCCGGACGGCTCGAGACGATGAAGAAGGCGATCGTGGGTCTGGTGATGACGGTTGAGGAGGTCGAAGGCAGCTTCAAGCTCAACCAGCACAAATCGGACGCCGACTATGCGGCGATCGCCAATGCGCTCAGCGCCGGCGATGCCGACGCCAAGCAGATCTCAGATTTGATGCGGCAGGCAAGGCCGCAGGTTTTTGCAGACGACACGAACATGCTCGAAGGGAGCGCATCATGAGCCTCGCTGACACCACCAAAGCTCCGACCACCAGCGCGGCGAAGAAGCCCGCGACCGTCTTCGTCGACGGCGGCTCCGGCACCACCGGGCTCGGCATCAACGAGCGGCTGAAGCTCCAGAACGACGTCGTCGTGAAGACGATCGCCGACGACAAGCGCAAGGACCCCGCGGCCAAGAAGGCGCTGATGGAGGAGGTGGATCTCGTCATCCTCTGCCTGCCCGACGATGCCGCCAAGGAGACGGTGGCGCTGGTCGACAGCATGGGCGCTGCGGGCCCGAAGGTCCTGGACGCCTCGACCGCGTACCGGGTCGCGCCCGACTGGGCTTACGGTTTTCCCGAGCTGACGGCGGATCAGGCCGGCAAGATCAAGGCCGCTAAGAAGGTCTCCAATCCCGGATGCTATCCGACTGGCGCGATCGCGCTGCTGCGGCCGATCGTCGATGCCGGCCTGTTGCCTAAGGATTACCCCGTCGCGGTCAACGCGGTGAGCGGCTATTCCGGCGGCGGCAAGTCGATGATCGCGAGCTTCGAGGACGGCAGCGCACCGTCCTTCGAGCTCTACGGCCTCGGCTTCGAGCACAAGCATCTGCCGGAGATGCAGCTCTATTCGAACCTGACGCGGCGGCCGATCTTCATTCCCTCGGTCGGCAACTATCGGCAGGGCATGCTGGTCTCGGTGCCGCTGCAACTCGACACGCTGCCCGGCAAGCCGGATGGTGCGGCGGTCCAGGCCGCGCTCGCCAAGCGCTACGCCGGCTCGAAATACGTTTCGGTGATGCCGCTGCAGAACGAGGCGTCAAAGGGCGGCCGGATCGAGCCGGAGGCGCTCAACGAGACCAACATGCTCGAGCTCTATGTCTTCGCCAGCGACAAATATCACCAGGCGGTGCTGGTCGCCCGGCTCGACAATCTCGGCAAGGGCGCCTCGGGCGCAGCCGTGCAGAACATGCGGCTGATGCTGGGATTGCCGGAGGAGTAAGAAAGCTTGCTCAGTCATTCCGGGTTCGGTGCTACGCACCGCCCCGGAATGACGTTACCAAGGTAGCGTTCGCTCAAACCACCTTGAAGATCGCCAGCGCCAGCACGGCCTGGGCGAGGAAGCCGACGGTGAAGGCCAGCGTGCGGAACACCGGGATGCCGATCGCGTAGACGATGAGATGCGCGACGCGGGACCAGAAATAGACGGCGCAGGCGAGCACGGTCCATTTTGTCGAATAGTCGATCGCGTTGAGGATCAGCACCAGCGGCGCAAAGAGCACGAGGTTCTCGACCGCATTGTCGTGCGCGAACATCAGGCGGTTCGCCCATTCCGCCTGCGGCTTGTCGCCGCGCGAGGGATTGGCCAGCGCGCCACTGAGACCGCGGACCTGGCACCGGTTGATGGTGTAGGGAATCCAGAGGATGCCGGTCAGGATCACCGTCAGTGTCAGCCAGAACAATTCGCGCGTCATAGTCCGGTCCCCTCTGTCGTCGCTGCTGCCTTGAGAGCGAGTCTATACAAGAGCGCGGCAGAGTCCGCTATGCGCGAACCCTGACATAGCTGCCGGGCGCGTCCTCGATTGGGGGCAGGGCGTCGCTGCCGACGCTGCGCGCCGGGACCTGCTCCGGATCGAGCTCGCCCAGCCATTGGCGCCAGTCCGGCCACCACGAGCCCTTGTGCTCCACGGCGTCCTTCATCCATTGCGCGACGTTGACGTCCTTGATGTTGTCGTTGGTCCAGTACTGGTACTTGTTCGAGGCGGGCGGATTGACGACGCCGGCGATGTGACCCGAGCCGGACAGCACGTATTTCACCGGACCGCCGAAGAATTGCGAGCCGTACAGCACCGATTCAGCGGGCGCGATGTGGTCCTCGCGGGTAGCGAGGTTGTAGACGGGAACCTTGACCTTGGAGAGATCGAGCAGCGTGTTGTCGAGCACCAACGTGCCGGTGGAGAGCCGGTTCTCCAGATAGCAATTG
This sequence comes from Bradyrhizobium sp. Rc3b, assembly GCF_900114915.1. GTDB lineage: Bacteria > Pseudomonadota > Alphaproteobacteria > Rhizobiales > Xanthobacteraceae > Bradyrhizobium. The sequence goes on along the minus strand of NZ_FOUS01000008.1, from coordinate 412,192 downwards.
CGCAGGTAATAGGAATGGTTCGACGCGGTCATGCGCGTCGCGTCCGAATTCCAGTGCAAGAGGTCGAACGCGCTCGGCTGCTGCCCCTTCAGATAGTTGCTGACGACGTAGGACCAGATCAAATCGTTGGAGCGCAGCATGTTGAAGGCCATCGCCATCTTCGAGCCTTCGAGCACGCCGGCCGCCTTCATGTCCTGCTCGAGCGCCGTGATCTGCTCCTCGTCGACGAACACCAGGAGATCGCCGGCATGGGTGAAGTCGACCTGGGCCGCGAAGAACGTCGCCGAGCTCACGCGCTGGCGGCGCTTTTCGGCGAGCCAGGCCAGCGTGGTCGCGAGCATGGTGCCGCCAACGCAATAGCCGGCGGTGTGCACCTTCATCTCGCCCGTGACCCTCTCGATCACGTCCATCGCCGTGAGCGGACCTTCCTTCATGTAGTCTTCCCAGCTCTTGTTGCCGAGCCGCTTGTCGGGATTGACCCATGAGATCACGAACACGGTGATGCCCTGGTCGACGCACCACTTGATGTAGGATTTCTCCGGCTTGAGATCGAGGATGTAGAACTTGTTGATCCAGGGCGGCACGATCAGGAGCGGGGTGCGCAGCACCGTCTCCGTGGTCGGCGAATACTGGATCAGCTGCATCATCTCGTTCTGGTAGATCACCTTGCCCGGCGTCGTCGCCATGTTGACGCCGACGACGAGGTTGTCCGGATTGGACTGGCGGATCTTCAGCATGCCCTTGCCGGCCGCGATGTCCTCGGCCAGCATCTTCAGGCCGCGGGCGAGGTTCTCGCCGCTGCTGGTCACGGTCTCGCGCAGCACCTCGGGGTTGGTCAGCACGAAGTTGGACGGCGAGAGCGCGTTGGTGACCTGCTGGACGTAGAACTCCGCCTTGCGGCGGGTCTGGGGATCGAGCCCCTCGGCATCACGCACCAGCTCTTGAGCCCATTTGGTCGTGAGCAGATAGAGCTGCATCACGAAATCGAAGAACTGGTTCGACTTCCATTCAGGGTCGGCAAAACGCTTGTCGCGCGGCGAGGGCGCGATCGCGGGCGGCGCGTCCTGGCCGGCCATGCGGCGCACCGCCGAGCCCCAGAGGTCGAGATAGTCCTTGGCGAGCTTGGTCTGCAGATCGGAAGAGCGGGACGTATCCGAGAGCCAGTATTCGGCAACCGAGGTGAAGGTCTTGACGACCTCGGTGAGCTCGGCCGGCGGGCGATCCTGCACCTCGCCGCTCTCGCGCGGCTTGAGGTAAGCGGCCAGCGCCTTGCCGCCGCTCTCCATCGCCCGCGCGACATTCATCGCGAAGGCTTCCGCATCGAACTTCGTCTCGGGTTTGGGCGTATCGGTCGTGGCCATACTCATGAGCAGAACAGTAACGATTCATTCCGTATTCGTCACCGCGAAGCTCGCATGTTTGACGTTAAACACTCTCGAAGATGTGTTGCACTGCGACAAATCTTCTTGGTTCCGTCACATTCGGGCCGCACCGCTCCGCTTGGTGGGCAATGGCTGTTTTCTGGCTCGCACCATTTGGGCAGCAATGGTTTGAGCTTGGGCGCGGTCTTGGGTAAGGTTGCCCGGGGCCGTGCTTTGGGACGAGTAGGGGATTTCCCAAGTGTTGGCGTTGTGGGACCTGCAAAAGACGCTGCCGATCCGCGGCGCGCTGCTGATCGCGGCGCTTGCCGTCGGCGGCTGCTCGAGCCAGCTCGCGGATATGACGCCCACGGACGCGCAGGCGCATCCCAGGGAGCCCGGCACCTATCTGCCGGTGCACGACCTGCCGCCGGATCGCGATCAAGCGGTCATCCCGCCGGAGCAACGTGCCAAGATCGAGGCTGAGCTCGCCGCCGCGCGCGATCGCCAGGCCGTCGCCGGCAAGGATGCGAAATGAGCCGCTCCAAGGTAATCGCTGGCGCCCCCGCCTTGCCGTGCTAAAAGACCACGGTTCAGCCGAGAGTCAGGGCGAACGACTTCAGTCTTCGTCGTCGATGATTGCTCTAAGCATTTGATTTTGAGTAATTTTCACGACGGAAATGGACGCGTTTCCGAAGCGCCGTCCTGGCCTGTCGATTCTGTCCTGACCGGTTGCCCCGGAGCCCAGAGAGCCATGGAAGAATTTTACCGCATCCGCCGCCTTCCGCCTTATGTGTTCGAGCAGGTCAATCGGGCCAAGGCGGCCGCGCGGAATGCCGGCGCCGATATCATCGACCTCGGCATGGGCAATCCGGATCTGCCGGCCCCCTCGCATGTGCTGGAAAAGCTGAAGGAGACGCTGGGCAAGCCGCGCACCGATCGCTACTCGGCGTCTCGCGGCATCCCCGGACTGCGCCGGGCCCAGGCCGGCTACTACGCCCGCCGCTTCGGCGTGAAGCTCAACCCCGACACCCAGATCGTCGCGACGCTCGGCTCGAAGGAAGGCTTTGCCAACGTGGCGCAGGCGATCACCGCGCCCGGCGACGTCATCCTCTGTCCGAACCCGAGCTACCCGATTCACGCCTTCGGCTTTTTGATGGCAGGCGGCGTAATCCGCTCGGTGCCGTCGGAGCCGACGCCGCAGTTCTTCGAGGCGGTGGAGCGGGCGATCGTGCATTCGATCCCCAAGCCGCTGGCGCTCGTCGTCTGCTATCCCTCGAACCCGACCGCCTATGTGGCGAGCCTCGACTTCTACAAGGACCTCGTCGCGTTCGCGAAGAAGCACGAGATCCTGATCCTGTCCGATCTCGCTTATGCCGAGGTCTATTTCGACGAAAACAATCCGCCGCCCTCGGTGCTCCAGGTGCCGGGCGCGATGGACGTCACGGTCGAGTTCACCTCGATGTCGAAGACCTATTCGATGGCCGGCTGGCGCATGGGCTTTGCGGTCGGCAATGAGCGCGTGATCGCAGCGCTCGCCCGCGTCAAATCCTACCTCGATTACGGCGCCTTCACGCCGGTGCAGGTCGCGGCGACTGCCGCACTCAACGGCCCGGACGATTGCATCAAGGAGATGCGCGACACCTACCGCAAGCGCCGCGATGCGCTGGTGGAATCGTTCGGCCGCGCCGGCTGGGAGATCCCGCCGCCGGAGGCCTCGATGTTCGCCTGGGTGCCGCTGCCGGAAGCCTTCCGCAGCGTCGGCAGCATGCAATTCGCGACCCTGATGGTAGAGAAATCCGGCGTTGCGGTCTCGCCCGGCGTCGGCTTCGGCGAGCATGGTGAAGGATATGTCCGCATCGCCATGGTGGAAAACGAGCAACGGATCAGGCAGGCCGCGCGCGGCGTGCGACGCTTCCTTGAAAGCGGCATCGAAACGTTGCACAACGTCGTTCCGCTCGCCAATCGGCGTTAAGTTCTCTTCGGCAGGTTTTCTAAGTCATCATGGTTGCACCCCTGAAAGTGGGCATAGCGGGGCTCGGCACCGTGGGCGCCGAAGTTGTCCGTCTGATTGAATCGCAGGCCCGCGTGCTTACAGGCCGCAGCGGCCGCGGAATCCGCGTCGTTGCCGTCACCGCGCGCTCCAAGGCGAAGAAGCGCGGCATCGACCTGCGCGGCGTTGAATGGGTCAAGGATCCCATGGCGCTCGCCACGCATCCCGGCATCGATTGCTTCGTCGAGCTGATGGGCGGCGCCGGCGATCCCGCGCTGTCGGCGGTCGAGGCCGCGCTCAGCGCCGGCAAGTCAGTGGTCACCGCCAACAAGGCGCTGCTCGCGAAGCACGGTTTGAAACTGGCGAAAGCCGCTGAAAAGCACGGCGGCGCGCTGAATTACGAGGCAGCCGTCGGCGCCGCGATCCCCGTCATCAAGACGTTGCGCGAGGGACTTGCCGGAACCGGCATCAACCGCGTCTACGGCATCCTCAACGGCACCTGCAACTACATCCTGACCCGGATGGAGCAGGAGGGCCTGTCCTTCGCCGAATGCCTCGCGGATGCGCAGCGGCTCGGCTATGCCGAGGCCAACCCGTCCTTCGACGTCGACGGCCACGACACCGCGCAAAAACTCGCCATTCTCGCCAGCCTCGCTTTCGGCACGAAAGTTGCTCAAAGCGCGGTGTATGTCGAAGGCATCTCCTCCATCGCGCCGGAAGATCTGCGCGCGGCCGCCGATCTCGGCTACCGCGTCAAGCTGCTCGGCGTTGCGGTGCGCACCGCCAAGGGCATCGAGCAGCGCGTGCATCCGACCATGGTTCCGAAATCCTCCTCGATCGCGCAGGTGATGGGCGTCACCAATGCGGTCACGATCGACGGTGAAGGCATTCCGCCGATCACGCTGGTCGGCCCCGGCGCCGGCGGTGCCGCGACGGCATCCGCCGTCGTCGCCGATATCGCCGATGCCGCGCGCGGCATCCGCGCCAATCCGTTCGGCCGGCCGATTTCTCATTTGCGCGACACCAAGAAGGCACCGATGGAGCGGCACGAGGGCGGCTATTACATCCGCCTTCTGGCGCGCGATTTCCCCGGCACCGCGGCTGCGATCGCGACCCGGCTGGCAGAGCAGAAGATTTCGATCGAGTCGATCGTGCAGCGTCATCCCAATGGCGGCGCTGCGCCAGCCGACGGCAAGGCGGTCCCCGTGCCCGTCATCCTGATCACCTATGCGACGCATGAGGATGCGGTGCGCCGCGCGCTCGCCGCCGTGCAGAAGGACAAGGTGATCAGCGGACGGCCGCAGGTGATCCGGATCGAGAAGAACTAGAGCGTGACCCCCGGCCCAGAGGGCCGCGCCAGCGCAAAGCGTTGAAGCGGTTTTCCGGAAAGGTCATGCTGAAACAATGAGGCGGTTTGAGCGAACGAACCGTGGGCGTTGAGAGTTGATGCGGGCAGAGACTTCTGTCCAAAACCGTTTCGAAGGAGTAAGCCGATGTCGACCCATATTTCAGTCCCCCCGCACGCATTGCTCGAGCGCATCCTCACGTTGGAGATCGTACGCGTGACCGAGCGGGCGGCGGTGTCGTCGGCGCGGCTGCGCGGGCACGGTAACGAGAAAGCGGCCGATCAGGCTGCGGTGGATGCGATGCGCCGCGAGCTCAACAAGCTCCCGATCGAGGGCACCATCGTGATCGGCGAGGGCGAGCGCGACGAGGCGCCGATGCTCTTCATCGGCGAGAAGGTCGGCCTGAACGCCGGCCCGCAGGTCGACATCGCGGTCGATCCGCTCGAAGGTACCACGCTGTGCGCCAAGAACATGCCGGGCTCGATCGCCACGATGGCGATGGCCGACGGCGGCACGCTGCTGCACGCGCCCGACGTCTACATGCAGAAGCTCGCGATCGGGCCGGGCTACAACAAGGGCGTCGTCGATCTCGATGCAACGCCGGCCGACAACGTCCGCCGTCTCGCCAAGGCCAAGGGTGTCCAGCCCGACGGCATCACGGTTCTCGTGCTCGATCGTCCGCGCCATGCCAGCATCATCGAGAGCGTACGCTCGACCGGCGCTGCCGTGCGCCTGATCACCGACGGCGACGTCGCCGGCGTGATCCATTGCGCCGACCCCGACAATACCGGCGTCGACATGTATCTCGGCACCGGCGGCGCGCCGGAAGGCGTGCTCGCGGCCGTGGCGCTGCGCTGCATCGGCGGCCAGATGCAGTGCCGTCTCATCCTCGATTCCGACGAGAAGCGCGAGCGCGCCGCCAAGATGGGCGTCAACGATCCCAAGATGATCTACGGCATCGAGGACATGGCGCGCGGCGACTGCCTGTTCGCCGCCACCGGCGTCACCACGGGTTCGCTGCTCTCGGGCGTCAAATTCCGCAAGGACGGCGTGATCGAGACCGAGACTGTGGTGATGCGCTCCGTCACCGGCACCGTGCGCTACATCAAGGCCGAGCATCGTGAGCTCGCGAAGTTCCATCTGGACTGAGTAGGGCATAACAACTGCCCGTCATTCCGGGGCGACGCAAAGCGTCGAGCCCGGAATCCATAACCACGATCGGGAGTATGGATTCCGGGCCTGCGCCTAACAGCGCATCCCGGAATGACAATAAGAATAATCGGGAAGCGCCATGTCCGAACTCTCCGCCGTCAAAGCCCTGGTGTTCGACGTGTTCGGCACCGTCGTGGATTGGCGCACCAGCCTGATCTCGGACTTCATGTGGTGGAGCAGGCAGCGCGGCATCAGCGCCGACTGGACCGCTCTGGTCGATGGCTGGCGCGGCATGTACATGGCCTCGATGGACGATGTGCGGCAACATCCCGAGCGCGGCTATGTCATGCTGGATGATCTGCACCGCCGCTCGCTGGAGAAGCTGGTCGCGCAGTTTTCGATCAAAGGCCTTACCGACGCCGATCTCGATTATCTCACCAAGGGCTGGCATCGCCTCAATCCCTGGCCGGACAGCGTCGCGGGCCTGACGCGGCTGAAGTCGAAATTCGTGATCTCGCCGCTGTCGAACGGCAATGTCGCATTGCTCACCAACATGGCGAAGTTCGCCGGACTGCCGTGGGACCTCATCATGTCGGCCGAGCTGTTCGAGCACTACAAGCCCGATCCCGAGACCTATCTCGGCGCAGCAAAGCTGCTTTGCCTCAAGCCGGAGGAGGTGATGATGGTCGCCGCCCACAACGGCGATCTCGCGGCCGCCCAGAACAACGGGCTGAAGACCGCGTTCGTCGCACGGCCGACGGAGTACGGTCCGCTCCAGAAGGTCGATTTCGAAGCCACCGGCAATTGGGACATCGTCGCCAAGGACTTTGGCGGGATCGCCGACAGGCTCGGCTGCTGACAGCGCGCTGCTACCGCGACTCGGCGGGCGCTGCAGTCAGCACGGCCCTGCGCTCGTGAATGAGGTTCTCGAGGCGGTGGGCCGCCACGTTGAGGGTGGCAGCATCCAGCGGGTTGTCGTCGCCGTCCAATCTCGCGCGCTGGCTACGAAGCACATTGTCGATCTGGTCTTCGATCGCCAGCAGGTCGGTTTCGTTTTTGGCCTCGCGGATCTGTCGGCCGAGCGTGTACAGCGCGTCGAGTGCCGGTTCGCGCGGCTGGTGTTCGCCCGACCTGAGAAACCGCCACAGCGCCGCCGCGATCGATGCAAGCGCGCCCAGCGCCATCGGCGCCAGAAAAATCACGTTGCTCCACTTGTCGAGGAAGCCTAGCTGGCTGCCATTGTAGAACTCGGCGGCGCCGGCATGGACCGGGAGATATGCGCCGGCATCGGTATCCGGCGCCTTGAACTGGGCGAGGACCGGCCATTCCGACAGGATGTCCCTGCGCGCGGCAGTGATGGCCTGCGTGAAGCTGGCGACGACGTCGTTGTCGAGGCTCTTCTTGGCGACCACATAGAAGGCGACGCGCAAGCTTGTGACGTCGTCCGCGGGAACTGGCGGGGACCCGCGCAGCGCTCCCTTGGGGATGTCGAAGCTCTCATAGGCGCGCTCCTTCTCCGCAATCGCGCCTGCATTTTCGATCGGGATCAGAATCGGCGCGGTCTTGGCAGTCTGTGAGAACAGGCGGCGTAGCAACGACAGATACCGCTCGCTGAGCGGCATGACGAAAAGCACCGTGCGCACCTCTTTCGCGTCCAGCGCGCGGCGAACGTCGTCCATCGCGATGTTCTTGAAGACGACATTGGCGCGGCCAAGGTCGTATGCGCTGGTGAGGACGCGGACCACCTTCTGGTTCGTGTCGCCGGCGACAACCCCTACCGTCGTGCGTTTCAGGCCGGCGATATCCGAGATCGCCGATCCCGGCGGAGCCACCAGCAGGGCGACGGCTTCGGTGAGCACGACGATCGCTTGCGCTTGAGAGAGATCGCCGACATCGCCGCGCACGACGGCGAGGTCGGTCTTGCCCGACGAGAACGCCGCGGCGGATTCGATGGGCCCGCCGGTCTCGACCAGCTTGAGGCGCACTGGCGCGTTGTTGACGGCAAGCCTGCTCGCGAGCGCCGAGACGATCCTGGGAGCGTCGCCATCCAGGGATCCGACTGCGATCGACAGTGTCACGGGCCGGGCGTACCAGCGATAGGCAGCGAGGCTCGCGCCGGCGGCAAGCGCTGCGATCACGATCACCACCACGAAGCGCAGCCAGCCCGGCAGCCTGGCGGCATCAATCCCCATTTTCGAGAGATCGTCCATGACGCGGCTCGCCCGAGTTTCCGTAGGCCAGCATTGTTGCCGCGAGCGGTCGGATGTTGATTTGCGTCAAGCAACGCCCGGGCTCCCTCGAACCTGTTTGGTCCGACTCCGGGGTTGCGGAGGGCCAGAATATTACGAGGCTTGCGCCTCTTCGGTTGCACAGAACGTCGCGATCGCAAGGTCGATCCGCCGGTCCAGCACGCGGCGATTGAGCTTGAATCCGGTGTCGGTCAGCAGCCTGAAATGATCGTGGCTGAACACCATGCCGAACAGCATTTCGGCGATGAGGCGGAGCGGCACAGCTGCGAAACGAGGCTCCAGGCGAACGGCCTTCAGTAGCTCGACGATATGCTCTGTGCCGCTCTCCATGATGACCTCGGCGAACATGCGCCCCAGCTCCGGCGAGGCCTGACGTTCACCTATGATCAGACGCTGCAGGGCGATCTCGCCAGGCGACAGCGCCACGTCGGCCGCCTCGCGCAGCATGTTTCGAAGTCGGATCACTGGTGATCCTTCCGAAGGGGCATCGGCGAAGTCTGCTTCCGGCAGGCTGCGCAGCAGCATGGCGCGAAACAGCTCGGTCTTGCTCTCGAACATTTTGTAGAGCGTCTTCTTCGACATTCCGGCGGCACCGGCGATGTCGTCCATCGTGGTCGCGGCAAATCCCTTGCTGGTGAAGGTGTCCTTCGCCGCCGCCAGCAGTTGCGTCATGCGAGCGTCGGGGGCGGGAAGGATGACGGCCGGCTTGGTCCGCTCCGACGGCGGAGCAATACGTCTCTGATTTCTGGATTCTCTCGCCATGGACACACCCGCCGTTGAATCTGAGCTGTTTCACGACTGCTTGAACGCCGCTGCGCAGGCAGCCTAGCACTTGACTTCGGGGAAGGAAACTATCAAGTTTCCAGATGGAAACTGAATAGTTTCCGAATGTTTCCGTGCGCGATCCTCCTCGAGGGGCCGCAACTCACCCATGGATCGTCATCATGCGCCCCCCGATCGTCCGCGCTGTTCCCTTGATTGCCCTGCTGCTTGCCGCTTGCGGGGAGCAGAACCCGCAAGCGGCATTGCCGCAGATGGTGCCGGAGGTCGGCATCATGACCCTGAAACCGCAGGAAGCGAAGATCTCGACGTTGCTGCCGGGCCGCGTCGTCGCCTATCAGGTTTCCGAGGTCCGTCCGCAGGTCACGGGCATTCTGCTCAAGCGCGACTTCGTGGAAGGCGCCGAGGTGAGGGAAGGCGACCTGCTCTATGAGATCGATCCGGTGCAGTACAAGGCGGGTCTGGCGAGCGCCGAGGCCGCGGTGCAGAGGTCGGAGGCAACGCTCGTCAGCGTCAAGCTGAAGGCTGCGCGCAAGACCCAGCTTCTGCAGACCAACGCGGCGAGCCAGCAGGACGTCGATGATGCCGTTGCCGCCTACAAGCAGGGCGAGGCCGACGTGAAGGCGGCGCAAGCCAACCGCGACACCGCCGCGATCTCGCTGGATCGCACCAAGGTCACCGCGTCGATCTCGGGCCGGATCGGCAAGTCGAGCATCACACCCGGCGCGCTGGTCACCGCGAGCCAGGCGACGGCGATGACGACGATCCAGCAGCTCGACCCTGTCTATGTCGACCTCGATCAGTCGACCTCGGAGATGGAGCGCCTGCGCAGCCAGATCGCGAGCGGAAAGCTCAAGCGTCCCGCCGAGGGCGTGCAGGTCGAGCTCCTGATGGAGAGCGGCAAGACCTACGGCCACAAGGGCAAGTACGGTTTCACCGATGCCAGCGTGAACGAGAGCACCGGCTCGGTTTCCTCGCGCGCAGTCTTCGCCAATCCCGAGCGGGCGCTGCTGCCGGGCATGTATGTGCGCGCCCGCGTCGTCGCCGGCGTCGATCCGGCTGCGATCCTCGTGCCGCAGCGCGCCGTCTCGCGCAATCCGCTGGGGCAGGCAGTGGCGATGTTCGTCGACAAGGACGGCAAGGTCGAGCAGCGGATGCTGGAGCTCGGCGAGGATGTCGGCAGCAACTGGCTGGTGCGCTCCGGCGCCAAGGCCGGCGATCGCCTGGTCGTCGAGGGCACGCAGAAGGCCCGCCCCGGGGCGCCCGTCAAGACCGTGGAGGTCGCGGTCGATCCCGCAACCGGCCTCACCGTGAATCCGACGCGGCAGGCCGATGCGCGGCCTGCAGCAGCCGCAGCCGAGCAGTAACCGTCATGTCCCATTTCTTCATCAAGCGGCCGATCTTCGCCTGGGTCATCGCCATCCTGATCATGCTGGGCGGCGTTCTCGCGATCATGCGCTTGCCGATCGCGCAATATCCGCAGATCGCGCCGACTGTGGTCACGATCACGGCGACCTATCCCGGCGCCAATGCCGAGACCGCGGAGAACTCGGTGACCAAGGTCATCGAGCAGAACATGACCGGCCTCGACTATCTGCAATACATGTCGTCGTCGAGCACCTCGACGGGCCAAGTGCAGATCTCGCTGACCTTCACCAACGAAGCCGATGCCGACATCGCCCAGGTGCAGGTGCAGAACAAGCTGCAGCTCGCGACGCCGCTGCTGCCGCAGGTGGTGCAGCAGCAGGGCATCAAGGTCGTGAAGTCCTCGGCAAGCTTCCTGATGGTGCTCGGCTTCGTCTCCGAGGACGGCCGGCTCGCCGCCAGCGACATCGCCGATTACGTGGCGTCCTCGGTCAACGATCCCATCAGCCGCGTCGCTGGCGTCGGCCAGGTGACGTTGTTTGGCGCCGAATACGCCATGCGAATCTGGCTCGATCCCGACAAGCTGGCGAAATACAACCTTATGCCTGGGGACGTGACTGCGGCGATCCAGACTCAGAACACCCAGGTGACCGCCGGCCAGCTCGGCGGCCTGCCGTCCGTCGGCGGCCAGCAGCTCAATGCCACCATCACCTCGCAGAGCCGCCTGCAGACGGTCGAGCAGTTCAAGGACATCATCCTGCGCACGGCCACGACCGGTCAGACGGTCCGCATCGGCGACGTCGCGCGGGTCGAGCTCGGCTCGAAGTCCTATGATTCCGCCGCGCGCTACAACGGCAAGCCCGCCGCGGGCATGGGCATCAGTCTTGCGACCGGCGCCAATGCGGTCGCGACCTCGGAGGCGGTGAAGGCACGTGTCGCCCAGCTCAGCGCCGCGATGCCGGAGGGGCTCCGCGTCGTCTACCCCTACGACACCACGCCCTTCGTCAAGCTGTCGATCGAAAAGGTGATTCACACGCTGTTCGAGGCGATCGCGCTGGTCTTCGTCGTGATGTTCGTGTTCCTGCAGAGCTGGCGGGCGACCATCATCCCGACCATTGCCGTGCCGGTGGTGCTGCTCGGGACCTTCGGCGTGCTCTCGCTTGCCGGCTATTCGATCAACACGCTGACGATGTTCGCGATGGTGCTGGCGATCGGCCTCCTGGTCGACGATGCCATCGTCGTGGTCGAGAACGTCGAGCGCGTGATGGCCGAGGAGAAGCTCGGCCCGCGCGAGGCGACCGAGAAATCCATGCGCGAGGTTACCGGGGCCCTGGTCGGGATCGGCGTCGTGCTCTCGGCCGTGTTCATTCCGATGGCGTTCTTCAACGGCTCGGTCGGAATCATCTACCGGCAGTTCGCGCTCACCATCGTCACGGCGATGCTGCTGTCGGTGCTCGTGGCGCTGGTGCTGACGCCGGCGCTGTGCGTCACGATCCTGAAGCCGCCGAAGCATCATGGCGCGCAGCGCGGCTTCTTCGGCCTGTTCAACCGCGGCTTCGACCGCATGGCGGACGGCTATCAGCGCACCGCGGGCGGTGCGATCAGGCGCATCGCGGGAGTGATGATCGCCTTCGCGGCGATCCTCGCCGCGATGGTCGTCCTGTTCCAGCGGCTGCCGAGCTCGTTCCTGCCCGAAGAGGACCAGGGCACGATCATGACGCTGATCCAGCTTCCGGTCGGCGCCACCTCCACGCGTACGCTCGATGTCATCAAGCAAGTCGAGCACCAATATCTCGACAACGAGAAGGACGCCGTGGACGGCGTGTTCGCAGTCAGTGGCTTCAGCTTCGCAGGGCAGGGACAGAACGTTGGCCTTGCCTTCGTCAGCCTGAAGCCGTTCGACGAGCGCAAGAGTCCTGCGGCCTCGGCGCAGGCCGTGGCCGGCCGTGCCATGGGGGCGTTCATGAAAATCCGCGACGCCATGGTGTTCGCGGTGCTGCCGCCGTCGATTCCCGGCTTCGGCAATGCCGGCGGCTTCGACCTCTATCTCCAGGACACCGGCGGCAACGGTCACGAGGCGCTGATCCAGGCGCGCAACCAGCTGCTCGGGCAGCTCGCGGCGGACAAGCGCGTGGCACAGGCCCGGCCGAACGGACAGGACGACACGCCGCAATTCAACCTCGACGTCGACCAGGCCAAGGCCACCGCCCTCGGCGTCAACCTCAGCGATCTCAACACCACGCTGTCGGCAGCGTGGGGCGGCGCCTATGTCAACGACTTCATCGACCGCGGCCGCGTCAAGCAGGTCTATGTGCAAAGCGATGCGCCGTTCCGCATGGATACCAGCGACATCGGCCGCTGGTATGTGCGCAACGCCTCGGGCTCGATGGTGCCGTTCTCGGCGGTCGCGACCGATCGCTGGAGTTTTTCTTCGCCGCGCCTCGAGCGCTACAACGGCGTCGCCGCCGTCGAGCTGCAGGGGCAGGCAGGGCAGGGCATCAGCTCGGGTGTCGCCATGCAGGCTGTGGAGGAGCAGATGGCCAAGCTGCCCAAGGGCTACGGCCATGAATGGACCGGATTGTCGTTCCAGGAACGGCTCACCGGCAGCCAGACGCTGTATCTGTATTCGATTTCGCTGCTGATCGTCTTCCTGAGCCTTGCCGCACTGTACGAGAGCTGGTCGGTCCCGTTCGCGGTGATGCTAACGGTGCCGATCGGCGTGCTCGGCGCGCTGCTCGCGGCCACGCTGTTCGATCAGGCCAACGACGTCTATTTCCAGGTCGGACTGCTCACGACGATCGGGCTGGCCTCGAAGAACGCGATCCTGATCGTCGAATTCGCGCTGGAGCAGATCGCTTCCGGCCGCAGCCTGGTCGATGCCACCCTGCACGCATCGCGCCAGCGCCTGCGCCCGATCCTGATGACGTCGCTCGCCTTCATCCTCGGCGTGCTGCCGCTGGCGGTGGCGACGGGCGCCGGCTCGGCCAGCCAGAACGCGGTCGGCATCGGCGTCGCCGGCGGCATGATCGCGGCAACCGTGCTCGGCATCTTCTTCGTGCCCGCGCTGTTCGTGCTGGTGAAGCGGATATTCCCCGGTGCCCGGGCGGACGCTGCGGCCTCAGGCGCCGGCGCGGTTGCCGAGCCCGCGGAATAGGGCGCATCAATGGTCCGGACGGCGCGCGCCGCCCGGACCTGATCGCGAGAACCTACAACGTCATCTGCATCGGCTGGGGATAATAGTGGAAGCCTTCACCGGCCTTGGCGACATGGCCGTAGCCCGGCCAGGCGAAGTGATACGACATCACCGGGACCTTGTTTGCCGCGAGCATCGTGAGCAACTTCACCCGCGATTCCGCCGCCTGCTTCGGGTCGGTGTCGTAGGAGAATTCCATGCGCGGCCGCTCGAGCAGCAGCACGGAATGGTGCGAGAGGTCGCCGAGGAAGGCAAAGGATTTGCCGGCCGACGACACCATGAAAATGGTGTGGCCGACGGTGTGACCGGGCGCGGCGATGGCCTGGACCCCCGGCAGGAATTCCTGGCCGTCCTTGAAGAATACGATCCGGTCACGGACCGGCAGCAGGTTCTTGCGGGCGTGGACGACGAAGTCCTTGGCCGGGCTGCCGAGCTTGCCTTCGTCGGTCCAGAAGTCGAAATCGGTCTGCGAGATGTAGATCTGCGCGTTCGGAAACAGCGGCTTGCCGCCTTCGTCGACGATGCCTCCGATATGGTCGATATGGGCATGCGAGCACACCACGGCATCGATGTCCCCCGGCTTGATGCCGGCCTCGGTCATGCTCTTCTGCTGCCGGCCGGTGCTGGCGCCGAACATCTTCGATGAGCCCATGCCGGTATCGAACAGGATGAGCTTGTCGCCGGTGTTCACGATCGGGGAGTTCTGTTCGAGCACGACGTTGTCCGGCGACAGGAAATTGTCCGCCAGCATCTTCTTCACCTCTTCCTTGGGAACGCCGGTGAAGGTTCCAGAGGGATCGCCGAGCGGCAGCGGCCCGTCGGACACGACGGTGACCTCGGCATCGCCGAGAACGAAGCGGTGCCAGTAGGGCGTCTGGGTGCCGAGCTTGGGTGCCCGCGCCATCGCGCTGGTGCCGAGCATGGCGCTGGCACCAAGGCCCGCTCCGAGCGTGAGAAGGGACCGACGTGAGACATCGATTGTCATGCGTTCCTCGCTTTTGTCTTTTACTTTGCACGATTGTTCGCGCGTTGGCACCGGCCTGATCGGCCGCGCGGCCGATGGTCGGCAGAGAAGTATGCTGCTCCGGCCGCGACAAGCTAGCAAGTGGAATTAGTGCGCAGGTTCACGCGGAGCGCGAACGAGTCGCGGCAGCGGGCCGGCCGCGTGTGGACGCGCGCTCCGCCGGCCAGGACAACGCGAATTGCGCCTTACGCAATTCTAAGCGTGAGATCGGTCCCTTCCGTCTCGGCAAAGCCCGCCTGCAACACCTCTTCGCGCTTGTGGCGGAGATGCGCGCGCAAAATGTGGGAGAGGCCGGCGCCGTCGCGGCGCTGGAGCGCGTTCAGGATGGCGTCGTGCTCCTTCACGGCGAGCGCCCAGCGCTGCGGCGTCATCGGCGTGACGTAGCGCGCGCGCCGGATGCGCGCCGTTACTGATGTGTAGAGTCCAGCGAGCACGGGATTTCCGGCTGCGGTGACGATGGCCTCGTGGATGGCGCGATTGCCGCGATAGTACTGGATCAGATCGCCATCGCGATAATGCAGCACCATGGCCGCATGCGCGGCGGCGATCTCGTCGATCTCGGCGTCCGTGATGCGTTCGCAGGCGAGCTCGCCGGCGAGGGCCTCCAGGCCCTGGCAGACCTCGAACAGGTCGCGCATGTCCTTGTCGGTCAGTTTTGCCGCGCGCGAGCCGCGATGCGGCAGCAGCTGCACGAGGCCCTCGGCGGCCAGCACCTTGAGCGCCTCGCGCAGCGGCGTGCGCGAGATCTCAAGCCGCTCACACAGCTCGCGCTCGGGAATCCGAGCACCCGGCGGGATTTCGCCGTCGAGCAGAATGGCCCGGATACGGCCGACGACTTCCTCGTGAAGCATGGGGACCAGCGCTCCAATTTGAATGCAAAACTTGGATATCCGATCGAAACGTCGAAGTTCCAGCTTGCTAATCCCAGATTTTGCATTCAAAAATGTAAAAAACAAGAGGATATGAGGAAATGGACCTGGCGGTAGAGGCAGACGACCTCGTTTTTGAATGCAAAGACGGCATCGGGCGGATCACCTTCAACCGCCCGCAGGCCCGCAACGCCTTCACCTTCGCCATGTACGAGCGGCTCGCCGCGATCTGCGAGCAGGCCAATAGCGATCATGCGATCAAGGTGCTGGTGCTGCGCGGAGCCGGCGACAAGGCCTTTGCGTCCGGCACCGACATCAATCAGTTCCGCGAGTTCAAGACGCCGCAGGATGCGATCGACTACGAGAACCGGATTGATCGCGTGCTGACCACGCTCGAGCAGTGCCGGGTACCGACCATCGCGGCGATCAACGGCTTTTGCACCGGGGGCGGCGCCGGCATCGCCGCGGCCTGCGACCTCCGCATCGGCACGGCAAGCGCGAAGATCGGATTCCCCATTGCCCGGACGCTCGGCAATTGCCTGTCGATGTCCAATGTCAGCCGTCTTACCGCGCTGATTGGCGCTGCACGCGTCAAGGACCTGATCTTCACCGCACGCCTCGTCGACGCCACGGAGGCTGCGAGCGTCGGGCTGCTCGGCGAGGTGGTCGAGGACATTGCCGCGCTCGACAGGCGCGCCGATGAGGTGGCCCGGCTCGTCGCCAGCCATGCGCCGCTGACGCTGAATGCGACCAAGCAGGCGGTGGCACGCCTGCAACGGCGGCTGACCCGGGACGAAGGCGAGGACCTCATCCTGATGTGCTACACGAGCCAGGATTTTCGCGAAGGGCTCGATGCTTTCCTCAACAAGCGCGCCCCGCAATGGCGCGGCCAATAGGACAGGCCCGATGCAAAGCGATCGATCGCAATCCAACTCTCGCCGTTCGGGACCGCTGGCCGGCCTTAGGGTCGTCGACCTCACCCATGTCATGGCCGGGCCGACCTGCACCCTGATGCTTGCCGACATGGGCGCCGACGTCATCAAGATCGAGAAATCGCCGAACGGCGACGATACCCGCCATTCGGTGCCGCCGAAGATCGGCGAGGAGGCGGCCTCCTTCCTGATGATGAACCGCAACAAGCGCGGCATCGTGCTGGATCTGAAGACCGAGGGCGGCAAGCAGGTGCTGCGGCGGCTGATCGCTGACGCCGACGTGCTGGTCGAGAACTTTGCGCCGGGCGCGATGGAGCGCCTCGGCTTCGGCTACGAGGCGCTGCACGCGCAATTCCCGGCGCTGATTTACTGCTCGCTGTCGGGCTTCGGCCGCACCGGTCCCTACAAGCACCGCAGGGGATTCGATCTCGTCGCCCAGGCCATGAGCGGCATCATGAGCTTCACTGGCGAACGCCCGGATGGGCCGCCCGTCAAATGTGGCCCGCCGCTGTCCGACATCACCGCCGGCCTGCTCGCCAGCATGGGCATCCTCGCGGCCTATACGCACCGCCTCAAGACCGGCGAGGGGCAGTGGGTCGAGACCTCGCTCTACGAAGCGGCCCTGGTGCAGACCTATTGGCAATCGACCATCGCGCTCGCGGCAGGCACGGCACCGCGCGCGATGGGCTCGGCCCATCCGCTTAATGCTCCGTATCAAGCATTTGAAGCTTCCGACGGTTGGCTCGTGGTCGGCGGCGCCAACAAGAAGCACTGGCTCTTGATGCTGGAAGCCCTTGGCGCCAGCGAACTCGCCGCCGATCCGCGCTTCGTCACCGGCGCCGACCGCATGGCCAATCTGAAAGTGCTCGAAGCGGTGCTGAGCGAACGCTTCCGCACGAAGTCGCGGGCGCATTGGCTCGCGGCGTTGGACGAGAAGGGCGTGCCGTGCGGACCCGTGCACGACATGCTGGAGGCGCTCAGCGATCCCCAGACTCTGGCGCGCGAGATGGTCGTCGAGGTCGAGCATTCCACGCTCGGCCCGGTCAAGACGATCGGTCTTCCGGTCAAGTTTTCGGAGACCCCAGGCAAAGTGCTATCGGGCGCGCCGGTCTATGGTGAGCACACAAGCGAGGTGCTGGCCGAGTACGGGTTCGACCAGAAGCAGATCGAAGCGCTCGAAAAAGAAGGCGCAATCGTCCTGGCATCGGGAAGGCGCGAGGAACGCGTCGCCTGATCGGACGTCGATAGGACAGACAACAATAAGAGACAAAAATCAGCTGGAGGAAATCATGGGTCGGACGTCGATATTTATGCTCTCCGCAGCCGCGATGATGCTTGCCGGCACGATGCCGGCGCTCAGTGCCTGGCAACCGCAAAAGCCGATCGAGTTCATCGCCACCGCCGGGCCCGGCGGCGGGACCGACAACCTGGCGCGCGCGGTGCAGAACATCATCACCAAGCACAAGCTGACGGAGCAGCCGATCGTCGTCGTCAACAAGGGCGGCGGCAGCGGCGCCGAAGGCTATGTCTATGGCAAGGCCTCCGCTGGCGATCCCTACAAGGTGATCTTCGGTACCTCGAACGCCTGGCAGCAACCGCTCGTCTCCAAAGTCGCCTTCAACTACACCGATCTCACGCCGGTAGCGGCGATGGCGCAGGACGAGTTTTTGCTCTGGGTCAAGCAAGACGCACCCTACAAGACGGCGGGCGACTATCTGAAGGCGGCCGCATCGGGCGAGTTCAAGATGGGCGGCGCCCAGTCGAAGGACACCGACGAGGTGCTGACGCGCATGATCGAGAAGGCCGGCAAGGTCAAGCTGACCTACATTCCCTTCAAGAGCGGCGCGGAGACCGCCGTGCAGCTCGCCGGCGGTCATCTCGATTCCCACGTCAACAATCCCAGCGAAAGCCTCGGGCAATGGCGCGGCGGCACGCAGCGGCCGCTCTGCGTTTTCAGCCCGAAGCGGCTGCCGCAGGGCGCCAAGGTCACCGCGACCGAAGGCTGGGGCGACGTTCCGACCTGCGTCGAGCAGGGGCTCGACATCAAGCAATATGAGCAGCCGCGCACGGTGTGGTTGCCCGGCAAGGTCACGCCGGACCAGGCCGCGTTCTATGTCGACCTCATGAAGAAGGTGCAGGCCACACCCGAGTGGAAGGACTACATCGAGAAGACGTCTCAGGTCGACACCTTCCTGACGGGCGCCGAGTTCGACAAGTTCATCAAGCAGGATCTCGAACACGTCAAACAGGTCGCGGGCGAGCAGGGCTGGCTCGTCAAGTGAGGTGGGGCGCGCCACCAACTCCGCTGTCGTCCCTGCGAACGCAGGGACCCATACCGCGTGATCTCTCTAGGAGTGCTGGTGGTGGTACCGGCGTGGATGTGACGTCAAGTCTTCGTCAAACGTCTCCCTGGGGTTATGGATCCCTGCGTTCGCAGGGACGACAGCGAGGGCTGGGCAAAGACGCATGCGCCACTACCGACCCTTGTCCGACGCCAGAGCGGAGCCCCCCATGATCTCACGCCGCGCTCTTGAACTTGCGACTGCCGTGCTCACCGGCGGCTTCGGGGTGTCCGTCGTCATCTCCAGCCTCGACAACGGCATTGGCTGGTCGAGCGCGGGCGTGGACGCCGGCACGTTTCCGTTCCTGACCGGCATCATCATCGTGCTCGGAAGCCTCTACAACCTGGTGCGGGGCGTGTTGCCGGTTGCGTCCCTGGCAAACGTTCCCATCGCGATCACGCCTTTCGAGCTGCGCCGGCTCGCCGGCCTGTTCGTGCCGGCCGCGATCTTCGTGGCCGCGATCCCGCTCGCCGGGATGTACGTCGCCTCGTCGCTTTATGTCTTTGCGGTGCTGGCGATCCCAAAACATCAATCCGTGCCGCGCGCGCTGGGGATGGCGGCTGCGACAGCACTCGCGCTCTACGTCGTGTTCGAGCGCATGTTCCAGGTGAGCTTGCCGCACGGCGCGCTCGCAGCCGCCCTCGGGTTCTGACGGAGGGCCGATGGACAATCTTGGCGAACTCCTCCACGGCTTCACCATCGCGGTCACCGTGCCGCACCTGGTGCTGATGGTCGTCGGCGTGCTGCTCGGCATTCTCGTCGGCGTGCTGCCGGGGCTGGGTGCGCCAAATGGCGTGTCGCTGCTCCTGCCGCTGACCTTCGGCATGCAGCCGGTGTCGGCGATCATCCTGCTCTCCAGCATGTATTGGGGTGCGTTGTTCGGCGGCTCGGTCACCTCGATTCTGTTCAACATCCCCGGCGAGCCGTCGTCGGTCGCGACCACCTTCGACGGCTATCCGATGGCGCGTGACGGAAGGCCGACCGCGGCGCTCGCCACCGCCTTCGGCTCGGCCGCCTTCGGCGCGCTAATCGGCGTTATCCTGATTACCTTCCTCGCGTCCTGGGTGGCGCAGGTCGCGCTCGCCTTCGGGCCCGCGGAATATTTTGCCGTCTATTTCCTGGCCTTTGCCAGCTTCGTCGGCATGGGCGGCGCCGCGCCGATCAAGACCGTCGTGGCGCTCGCGATCGGCTTTGCGATCGCCGCGATCGGCATCGACACGGTGTCCGGCAGCGTCCGCCTCACCATGGGCGTTGACGAGCTGGTCAAGGGCGTGAGCTTCGTCGTGGCCGTGATGGGCCTGTTCGGCATCGGCGAGCTCCTGGTCGCGGTCGAGGAGGAGTTCCACGCCCGCGCGGTGTCCTCGAAGATCGACTGGCGCGAGGTGTTCCGCGCCGTCGGACGCCTGCCGCGGCATGGCATTGCGTTGCTGCGCAGCGCCGCAATCGGCTGCTGGATGGGCATCACCCCGGGCGGGCCGACCGCGGCATCCTTCATGAGCTATGGCATTGCCCGCCGCTTCTCGCGCCGGGGCCGCTATTTCGGCACCGGTGAGGTCGAAGGCATCATCTCGCCGGAGACGGCTGACCATGCCGCCGGCACCAGCGCGCTGCTGCCGATGCTCTCGCTCGGCATTCCCGGCTCTGCGACCGCGGCCGTCATGATGGGTGGGCTGATGATCTGGGGCCTCAATCCCGGGCCGATGCTGTTCGTCGACCAGAAGGACTTCGTCTGGGGCCTGATCGCCTCGATGTATGTCGGCAACATCGTCGCCGTCGCCTTGGTGCTGCTGACTGTTCCGGTGTTTGCCGCCTTGATGCGGATCCCCTTCGTCGTCATCGCCCCGCTGATCGTGATCATCTGCGTCGTCGGCGCCTATTCGGTGTCGAACTCCTATCTCGACGTCGTCATGATGCTCGGCTTTGGCATCGTCGGCTATCTCTTCAAGAAGCTGTTCTATCCCTTGGCGCCGCTCGTTCTCGCAATCGTCATCGGCGACAAGGCCGAGGATGCGTTCCGGCAGTCGATGCTAATGTCGAAGGGATCGCTCGGGATATTCTTCGCGAACAAGCTGGTGACATGCCTGATCATGGCCGGCATCGCGCTGTTGCTGCTTCCGCTCGTGCTGCAGCTCGCGCGCCTCTGGCGCAAACCCGCATCCCCCGCGACCGAACCGACGGCCCAGGAGAAGGTGATCATATGACCGCAAAGCCGCTGATTGCATTGGCCATGGGAGACCCCGCCGGCATCAGCCCGGAGCTGACGGCCAAGCTGTTGGCGCAGGACGACATCCGCGCGAGCTGCCGGCTCGTCGTGATCGGCGACCGCCGCATCTTCGAGGAGGGCGCGCGCATTGCCGGCGTCAAGCCGGCGCTGAAGATGGTGGAGCAGGGGGCCGATCTTCGCGCGGCGGACGGCGAGGCGCTGTTTCTCGATCTTCGTCACCTTGATCCCAAAGAGGTCGAGCCGAAGACCGCGAGCCTTGCCGGCGGCAGGTTCGCGCTTGCCAACTACAAACACGCGCTCGAGCTCGGCCGCGACGGCCATGTTGACGCGGTCTGCTTCACTCCCTTCAACAAGCAGGCGATGCGGCTCGCCCGCGCCGAGTACGACGACGAGATCGCATTCTCTGCGGAGGTGGTCGGACTCAAGTCGGCGGCGAGCGAGTTCAACGTGCTGGACCGGCTCTGGAACGCGCGGGTGACCTCGCACATCCCGCTGAGGGACGTTGCCGCAAACCTGTCCAGCGAACGCATCCATCGTGCGCTCCAGCTGACCGATGCCTGCATGCGCAACGCTGGCTTCGCGCGGCCGCGCATCGCGGTCGCCGGTCTCAATCCACATGCTGGCGATGGCGGCAATTTCGGTCGCGAGGAGATCGATATCATCGCGCCCGTGGTCGCGGCCGGCCAGCGCGAGGGCATCGCCGCAGAGGGGCCGTTCCCGGCCGACACCGTCTTCCTGCGCGCCAAGGCCGGCGCCTTCGATGCGGTGCTGACGATGTATCACGACCAGGGCCAGATCGCGATGAAGCTGATGGGCTTCGATCGCGGCGTGACCATGCTCGGCGGCTTCCCTTTCCCGATCTGCACGCCCGCGCACGGCACCGCCTACGACATTGCCGGGCAGGGAATCGCATCGATCGGCGCCAGTCGCGCCGCGTTGCTCCTCGCCGCGGAGATGGCCGCCCGCCGCGCCGCCTGATTTGCACGCACTGGCAGTGAGCGCTTGCTGCGCTCGCCTTGCGGGCAGGATTAGACTTTCGGGAAAAACTGGAAACTTCCGCCGTCGCGACGAGTTGGCGTCCCATGGATATCTCCAGTGGGAGCTGGGAAGATGGTCGACGACGACCCGTTACGAACGGCGGTCGATACCGCTTGGCGCGTGTATCGCGCCCGCCATCGCGGTGTCGATGCTGCAGACGGCCGTCGCTGCCTGCTCGAGCGTCATTTGCGAGGGAGACGGGAAGCGCGCCAGAGTAATGGCGATGCCCAGGAGCTCACGGGTTTCGGGCTTGCCTATCTCGAGCGGCTTTCGGACGACTCATGCTGAGCCTGATTGAGAGCCTAGTGTGCCGCCTGGCGAGCGCAAGCGCGAGGCCGCAGTGGACGCTGCTCGCGATCTCGAACCTTCTGTCCGCGGCCATCGTGCTGATCGTCCGGTCAGCGGTATAGCGGCGGGCTGTCATGCGCATCGCTCAGCTTGCTCCCCTGGCCGAAAGCGTCCCTCCAAAGCTCTACGGCGGCACCGAGCGGGTGGTGGCCTAGCTGGTCGATGAGCTCGTCAAGCTTGGACACGACGTCACGCTGTTTGCGAGTGGCGACTCCCGCACGACCGGCAAGCTTCACCCGGTATGGCCACGCGCGCTGCGACTCGGCCGAAAGGGCGCGGATCCGGGTGCGGCCAACGCAATGCTGCTGGAAGCGATCGCGAAGCGGGCGAGGGATTTCGATGTGATCCACGCGCATATCGACTGGCTGCAACTCCCGTTGCTCAGTCGGCTTGGCGTGCCGTTCATGACGACCATGCACGGTCGCCTCGACTTGCCTGGGTTGCCCGAATTGGTTCGGCAATTCCCCGAGGCTGGTTTCGTGTCGATCTCCGATCATCAGCGCCTGCCGCTTCTGGATGCGAAGTGGATGGGAACCATCCAGCACGGATTGCCGTCGGAGCTGTTGCGCCCCTCCTATGAGAAGGGGGACTATCTGGCGTTTCTCGGCCGCCTGACGGCCGAGAAGGGGCCGGAGGACGCAATCCGTATCGCGCACGCGGCCCGGATGCCTCTGCGCATCGCTGCGAAGATTCCGCGCGCCGAGACTGCCTACTTCAGGAAGCACCTCGAGCCTCAAATCGATGGCGAGAAGATCCAGCTTGTCGGCGAAGTCGATGACGTGAAAAAGCAGGCCTTCCTCGACAGGGCCGCCGCGCTGCTATTTCCGATCGATTGGCCGGAGCCTTTCGGGCTGGTCATGATCGAGGCGATGGCCTGCGGAACGCCTGTGATCGCTTACCGCTCCGGCTCCGTCCCTGAGGTGATCGAGCACGGTGTGACCGGCTTCATCGTCGAGAACGAGGATCAGGCGGTCAAGGCGGTCGGCGAATTGAGCAAGCTGGATCGAAAGAGGGTGCGCGCCCGCTTCGAGGAACGCTTCACCGCATGCCGAATGGCGCGACAGTACGAAGATCGGTATCGCGCGCTGATTGCCGCCACAGATCGAGACTTCAACACGCAGCGGACGGAAACATGAAGACCCTCTCGAATAAGAAGCCGACCCTGGCGGGAGTGCGTCTGCAGGCTATTTCGGCATAGGCATTGTCAGCTCCTTGTCGGCCGTATCCACCACGAACACGGCAAGCAGCTTGGCAGGCTCGGTATCGCTGGCGTTCGCGCTGATGCCGTGGCGGTCGCCGGGTCTTTCGGAAAAGTTCTCCCCTTTGCGAAAGACCTTGGCCGGGCCGTCATTGACCTGACTGCGGATCGCGCCTTCCAGGACGGTGGCATAGATGAAGGCGGAGGGCGCGTGGATGTGGGGCGGCGACGAGCCTCCGGGACCATACTCGACCAGCACGCCCTTCATGCTCTTGCCGGGGACATTGGGCAGCGCCTGGTCGAACACGACAGTGACCTTGGCCGATGGTGCTGCCGTCTCGGCCGCATGGACCGTCAGGACAGACGCGGCGTAAACCGCCGTTGCGATCAGCAATCTGCGCATGGGATTTCCTTCATTGCCGTTTCTGTGTTGATTGCGGGGCTGGCGGGCCCTCAGAGGCGCGCGAGCCATGTTGCGAGCGGCGTCTTCCCGAGCCGAGCCTCGCCGAGCGGGTTCAGCGATGTGTCCTGAATGGAAGCGCCGTAATATTGCGCTTTTGGGTCGCCGACCACCGTACGGCTGTCGCCGGAGGCTTTCTGGCGGCGCGCGACGAACTCATTGAAGGGAGCCTTCTCGGGGCCTGCGATGTCGATGGTGCCATTCAGCGGCCGCCCCGTCGCGATCTCTGCGAGGCAATCGACCACGTCGTCGGCGGCGATCGGCTGAAACAGCGCCGACGGAACGACGATCTTGTCGCCGGCCGCTCCGGCCTCGCCAATGGCGCCGAGGAATTCGAAGAACTGCGTGGCGCGGACGATGGAGTAGGGGACCGCGGAGGCCTTTATGATGGTCTCCTGGGCGAGCTTGGCACGGAAATACGCGATGTCGGGCGAACGATCGGTCCCCACGATCGAGAGCGCGACGTGATGCTTGACGGCTGCGGCGGCCTCGGTCGCGGCGAGATTTCGGCTCGAGCGCTCGAAGAATTCGAGCACGGCGGCGGGCTCCCAGGATGGCGCATTGGCCACGTCGACCACGACATCCGCGCCGGCCAGCGCCGCTGCGAGGCCTTCCCCGGTCACGGCGTTCACACCTGATTTCGGCGAGGCCGCTACCGCGTCGTGGCCCTGCTGTTTGAGCTTCGCCACGAGCTTGGATCCGATCAATCCGGTTCCGCCGATCACGACGATCTTCATGGCATGTCTCCTTGGCATGTGACGAGCGCGAGATGATTAGCCAGGGCGGACTCGCGCGCTCACGTCGATCAACGTGATGCGAAGCGACTCTATTCGATCAAGGGCGCGAGGCTCTTGCCTGTTACGGGCGCGGCTTGCCGGAAAATGCTTCAGAAAGCCGGGGTGCGATTTCACAAAACCGCTAGGGCCATTCCCTCGTGCCGCAAACACACTCTGCGATGATCGCAGAGTGCCAGTGTTTTGCCCGACTTGTCAAAATGTTTGAGAGAACAATAAAGGCAAGCCCAACTGAAAACACCAATGAGAGCAGCCCTTTGGCTACTGTGCATGGGGTTGTTTTCGGGTTTTTGAATCGGCCGCCTGTCTCACGCCCCGCAGACGATCACGCCGTACCAGCCGAGCCCGCGATAGGTCTCATAGCCCGGCGTCGCATGGAACGCGACCAGGGCACCCGAGCGGTCATGGTAGAATCCGGAGCGCTGGCCGTTCAGCGAGATCGAGATGCGCTCGCTGAGAATGCCCTGGCCGTCGGACGCCGCGATGATGCGAAAATTCGAATCGACCAGCAGCACGCGAGCCTTGTCGCTGTCGCCGACGCGCACGCCCTGCACGATGGCGCGGGCCTGCGCCTCCCAGTCGAAGTGGATGGCGAGCACGCCGATCGGGGCGCCGTGGGCCTGGCCGCCGGCGCGGACGCTGGCGCAATAGGTCGCCACCTGCGCGTTGCCGAGCAGCGGCTGGTTCTCGACGTCGCCGGCGACGTAGTCGTCACCGGAGCGCAAGGTTCGCGCCTCGCGAAACCATTTGGTGTGGGCGACGTTCTGGCCGACGACGCGGAAGCGGTCGGCGCGGCCGTTGGCGATGACGTTGCCGTCGAGGTCGCAGAGCCAGAGATCGAGATAGACGGTGTAGGCGCCGAGGATCACGCCCAGGCGCTGCGAGGCGTGCGACACCGCTGCGGCGGTCGGCGAGGCCGCGCAATCGACCACGGCGGAATCGGTCGCCCACCAGCGCACGTCGCAGGTGCGCTCATAGAGGTTGCGGTCGATCAGCTCGATAGCGTTGAGAGACAGGTCGACCATCCGCTCGCCGCGCGAGCGCTGGCTCATGCGGTCGATCGAGGCGACGAGATCGCCGGTGCGTTTGGTCAATTGGCTTTCGAGCTCGCGCGCGATGGTCTCGACCTGCTGGCCGACGCCGCGTACCTCCTGTGCCACCACCGCGAAGCCCGCGCCTTGCGCGCCGGCGCGCGAGCTCTCGATCAGCGCGTTCAGCGCCAGCATCTTCATCTGGTTGGTGATCTGCTGGATCGACTTGGTCTTGTCGACCGCGATCTGGTTGACCTCCGCGGTGAGGCGGTTGATCAGCGCGGAGATGTCGGAATCGTCGTCAGCGGGTTCGGTGGCGATCGGCTTGGCCTTCAGACCCAGCGCAGCAGACATCGGGGATTTCCCTTGGCAATGAGGTCTGATCTGCAATGAACCCGGAACAATCGCTTACAGATCGAATACGATTCTTTTTCGAGGATTCCGCCTAACGCCTGCTTAATTTGCTGTTCCGCCGAATGCCCAAATGATAGTCAGTCGGCGCAGCAAATCGGCAATCCACCGCTTTGTGCGACGCGGAGATTGCAAATCCCAGGCGATTCCGGGTCAATCGTCGTCGCCAGCCGAACCGATGCGACAGCTCCGACTTCCGGGTCCCTCTAGCCAGCCCCTCATCATGACGCCTCCCGCAACTGCCTTGCCTGTCGAAGCGCCCCAGGCCTTTCTCGGCGTCGCCCGCTCGCTGACCGACAAGCTCTGGCGCGACCGGCTGGATCCCCGCGGGGCGGCCCAGGCGCTCGCCATGGTGCAGCGGCACCAGCTTCCCGAATTGCTGGCGCGGGTGCTGGCCGGCCGCGGCGTCGATATCGACGCGGTGCCCGACTTTCTCGATCCGACCATCCGCAAGCTCATGCCGGACCCGTTCACGGTGACGGAGATGGAGGCGGCGGCGAAGCGGATCGCGGATGCGGCGGCGAAGGGCGAGAAGGTCGCGATTTTCGGCGATTACGACGTCGACGGCGCGACCTCGGCGGCACTGCTGGCCTGGCACCTGCGCCATTGCGGACTCGATCCGCTGATCCACATTCCCGACCGCATTTTCGAAGGCTATGGGCCCAATGTCGAAGCGGTTCGTGGGCTGGCGGCCAAGGGCGCCACGCTGCTCGTCACCGTCGATTGCGGCACCACCAGCATCGAGCCGCTCGCCGAAGCCAGGCGGCTCGGCATGTCCGTGGTCGTGATCGACCATCACCAGGCCGGCACCGAGCTGCCGGAGGTTGACGCGCTGGTCAATCCGAACCGGCTCGACGATCTCTCCGGCCTCGGCCATCTCGCCGCTGTAGGTCTCGTGCTGGTGACGCTCGTTGCGGTCAACCGCGAGCTGCGTCAGCGCGGCTTCTGGAGTGCGGAGATGCCGGAGCCCGATCTGCTCGGCATGCTGCATCACGTCGCGCTCGGGACCGTTGCCGACGTCGCGCCCCTGATCGGCCTCAACCGCGCTTTCGTCGCCAAGGGGCTGATCGCGATGCGGCGGCGCGACCATGTCGGTCATACCGCGCTGATGGACGTGGCGCGGCTCAACGGGCCGCCGGAGGCCTGGCATCTCGGCTTCATGCTGGGGCCTCGCATCAATGCCGGCGGCCGCATCGGCCGCGCCGATCTCGGCGTGCGGCTATTGCTGGAAGGCGACGGCGTCGAGGCCGCGCGGATCGCCGCCGAGCTCGACCGCCTCAACGGCGAGCGCCGCGTCATCGAGCAGGCGGCCGAAGCGCAAGCCGAAGCCGAGGCGCTGGCCTCGATCGGGCTCGAGGACAAGCTCGGCGTCATCGTCACGGCGTCCGAAGGCTGGCATCCCGGCGTGGTCGGCCTCGTTGCCTCCCGGCTGAAGGAAAAGTTTTCGCGGCCCGCTTTCGCCATAGCGCTCGAGCCCGGCGGCATCGGTACCGGATCGGGCCGCTCGATCGCGGGCGTCGATATCGGCAAGGCGGTGCGGCAGGCGGTCACTGACGGCATTCTACTCAAGGGCGGCGGCCACGCGATGGCCGCCGGCGTGACGCTCCGGAAAGAGAAGCTCGCCGAGTTTCGCGCCTATCTCGAGAACGCGCTGGCGCAGGACGTCGCCGAGGCGCGCCACGTCAACGAGCTCTATATCGACGGCGCGGTCTCCGCGCGCGCCGTGACGACGGAGCTCGCGGCGACGCTGAACCGTGCCGGTCCGTTCGGAAGCGGCAATCCGGAAGCCGTGCTGGCGCTGCCGGCGCACCAGCTGGTCTTTGCCGACGAGGTCGGGCAGGCGCATCTGCGTCTGCGCTTCAAGTCGGGCGATGGCGCCATCGTCAACGGCATCGCGTTCCGCTCGGTCGGCCAGAAGCTCGGCAACGCGCTGCTGGCCAACCGCGGCCAGCAGCTGCATGTTGCCGGCTCGCTCTCGGTCGACCGCTACCAGGGTGTCGAGCGGGTGCAATTCCGCGTCATCGACGTCGCGCTACCGGACCAGGGGCCATCCGTGATTAGATAACGCAAGATCTGACCAGCTCAGACGACACAAAATACGTCGCTCAAACAAACAAAAAAGGGAGTGAACATGGCAGGGCAGGTTGAGGGCAAGGTCGCGCTGGTGACCGGCGGCGCCTCCGGTATCGGCGAGGCCATCGTCGAGCTGTTCGCGCGTGAGGGCGCGACTGTTGTCATCACCGACATCGACGAGCTGCGCGGGCCCGAGCTCGCCAAGCGCGTGACGAAAGCCGGCGGCAAGGCGATGTTCCTGGAGCAGGACGTCACCAGCGAGGAGCGCTGGATCGATATCGTCGCCGAAATCGCCAAGCGTCATGGTCGGCTCGATATTCTCGTCTCCAATGCAGGCATCGGCATCTCCGTGCCATCGATCGTCGACATGACCCTCGCCGACTGGCGCAAGCAGAATGCGATCAACCTCGACGGCGTGTTTCTCTCGGTCAAGCATTGCCTGCCGCTGATGCGAAAGCATGGCGGCGGTTCGATCGTCATGATGTCCTCGCTCGCGGGCCTGCGCGGCGCGCCGGGCCTGTCGGCCTATTCGGCGACCAAGGGCGGCGTGCGGCTATTCGCCAAATCGATTGCAATGGAATGCGCGGCGGCCGGCGACGGCATCCGGGTCAATTCCGTGCATCCCGGCATCATCGATACCCCGATCTGGGGCAAGATCCCGACGGGGGCGACCGGCGCCGGCCAGAACGCGCCGATCGATCCCGAGGAGCGTGCCAAGGTCGTCACGCCGCTCGCCCGCGCGGGGCAGGCGGCGGAGATCGCCTCAGGCGTGCTGTATCTGGCCTCCGATGCCTCGCGCTACGTCACCGGCAGCGAGCTCGTCATCGACGGCGGCATGAATGCCGGCGGCGTGCCGCGGCGGGCCTGAGCCGCGCAGGGCAGGGTGGCGGTCGCAGGGGCTGACGCGCAGGCGGCGCCCCTGTACAAGACGGCAGCTTTCGACCGACAGAGGTGTCCTTCGCCATGGCGCACAGCCTTCACGCTTCCTCACCCGCGTCAGCGCCATTCCGCTCGAACCGGCCGGACCTCGCCACCGATGCAATCCGCACCGCGCGCGAGGACCTCGCCGCCTGCTTCCGCATGGCCGCGCGCAACGGTTTTGAGGAAGGCATCTGCAACCACTTCTCGGCCGTGGTACCCGGCCATGACGATCTGTTTCTCGTCAATCCCTATGGCTATGCCTTTCGCGAGATCACTGCCTCAAAGCTGCTGATCTGCGATTTCCACGGCAATGTGCTCGACGGCGAGGGCGTGCCGGAGGCGACCGCGTTCTACATCCATGCCGAGATGCACAAGCGCCTGCCGCGCGCCAAGGTCGCGTTCCACACCCACATGCCCTATGCGACGGCGCTGTCGATGACCGAAGGCGATCCCTTGATCTGGGCCGGCCAGACCGCGCTGAAATTCTACGGCCGCACCGCGGTCGACCGCGACTACAACGGCCTTGCGCTCGACAACCAGGAAGGTGCGCGCATCGCATCCGCCGTCGGCGATGCCGACATCGTCTTCATGAAGCATCACGGCGTGATGGTGCTGGCGCCCACCATCGCGGAAGCCTGGGACGATCTCTATTACCTCGAGCGCGCCGCCGAGGTGCAGGTGCTGGCGATGTCGACGGGACGGAAGGTGCTGCCCGTCGATCCCGCGATCGCGGCCGAGACCTACAGGCAGATGCGCGAAGGCGATTCCGAATCCGCCCGGCTCCATCTCGCCGCGATCCGCAGGCAGCTCGACGCGGAGGAGCCGCAGTACCGGCATTAGCGATGAGTGCGTAGCCCGGATGGAGCGCAGCGAAATCCGGGGACTTCAACAGCGGAGGTATTGTCCCGGATTACGCTGCGCTCCATCCGGGCTACGGGCCAACGCGAGGCCTACGACCCCTGCCGCAGCTTCGCCAGCACCTTCAACCCGCCGTAGCCATCCGCCGGCGTGATCCCCGCGCGCTGCTGGAAATCCTTGATTGCCTTCATGGTGTCGTTGCCGACGCGGCCGTCGGTGCCGCCGGTGTCGAAACCGGCTTTCGTCAATCGCGTCTGCATCTCCTGCACCTCGGCAAGCGTCAGCGCGCGCTCGGAGCCGGGGAAGGGCTGGATGAAGGGCGGTGCCCCCAGGCAGCGGTCGCCTAGATGGCAGATCGCAAGCGCATAGTTCATGGAAGGGTTGTAGCTCTTCACCGAGTAGAAATTCGGTCCGAGCAGGAAGGTCGGTCCGCCCGCAACCGGCGTCCACATTTGTGCGGATGCGTTCGGCTGCGGGAACGGCTGGCCGTCGGCGCGGGTGACGCCGGCTGACGCCCAGGCCGCATAGGTGCGGCTGCCGCTCATATTGCCGGCGGCGCGCACCTCATAGCCCCAATGCTCGCCGCGATGCCACTTGCCGCGGTTGACCAGATATTTGGCGGTCGAACCCAGCGCGTCGTCGGGCTTGCCGAAGGGTGAGACCTTGCCGTCGCCGTCATAATCGATGCCGACATTGAGCCAGACTTCCGGCATCCATTGCGAATGGCCCATCGCGCCGGCCCAGGATC
This sequence comes from Bradyrhizobium sp. Rc3b, assembly GCF_900114915.1. Lineage (GTDB taxonomy): Bacteria > Pseudomonadota > Alphaproteobacteria > Rhizobiales > Xanthobacteraceae > Bradyrhizobium. The sequence continues at coordinate 381,485 of NZ_FOUS01000008.1, read as the reverse complement.
CCTGCATCTGCTCGGGCGTGCTCCAGCCCTTGTCGACGATGCGCAGCGCATTGATCAGCTCGGTCTCCCAATAGGCCTTGCGGCGCGGCTCGTTCCAGGCGAGCGCGGCGAGCGAGGGAAACACCGGCGTCATGTGGTTCTGCTGCACCAGGGGATCGCCATAGGCGGACTCGACGCCCCACAGCGCCAGCAGCGTGCCCCGCTCGACACCGAAATCCCGCTCAATGCGCGCCAGCAGCGCCTCGTTGTTCTTCAGCGCGATCTTGCCGTTGATGATGCGCCAGTCGGAGACGCGGCGGTTGATATATTGCCAGACCTGCTCGTGGAATTCGGGCTGGCTGCGCATCTGCTTGAACACGCTCATGTCGGGCTCGACCCGTCCCATCGCGCGTTGCCAGGTCGGGGCCGAAATGCCCTTGGCCATCGCGCGTGCGCGAAAGCTCTCGCGCCATTCGTCGAAGCCTGGAGGCGCGGCGAGCACGTGTGTCGGGAATGCGAGCAAAGCGGCTGCACCGAACGTCGATTGCAGCAGGCTGCGGCGAGTCGGATGGAGGGAGGAATCAGCGTGCGTCATGGGCACATTGTAGCCCGAAACATGGCCGGTGTGCGTCGGTTCCTGGAACAGCCGCGCGGCTGATTCTGCGCGGCCCGGGATCATGCTTCTGTCGGAACAAACTGTCGCAGTCCTGCATTCCCTCCGTATCCGGAAGGAGGAAGAGATGATGAGGACATATCTGTTTGCCGCCGCCATGATCACCGCCGTTGCGACGCCTGCGTTCGCTGATGAAGTCGGCGTTCACGTCGGCCCGGTCGGCGCCGGCGTGACGGTCGGTCAGTCCCACGAGTATCGTGAGCGGGATCGCGATCGCGACCGCACCACCGTCATCAGGGAGCGCGAGCCCTCTGATCGCACCACGGTGATCAAGAAGCAGGATGAATTCGGCAATCGCAGCAAGACCGTGATTCATCACGACAACGACTGACGGAGCAGGGCCCCGGCGGAGCGTCGGGGCCCGCCTTTCGCATGCAATCCGTTCATCGAACATTCGGGGTGGGAATGAAGATACACACGCATGCGGAAAGCCATGTCGTCGAACTCGACGACGGATCGCAATGGCAGATCTTTCCCGGCGATCTCGCAACCACGTTGAGTTGGAAGCCCGAGACCGATTTGCACCTCGAGCAAAGCGCCGACCGGGTGAGCTCGCATGTGCTGGTGAATGCTGCCGACAACAGCCGCGTACGGGTGATCGCGGCGGACGAGACCTGGGTCGACGGTGAGGTTAAGAAACTGTTGAAAGACGGGTAGTCGGCTCCCGCGCTTCCCGATATCCCTGACTTTTAGGCCTGTCGTTTTACGGTCGGTTCGCTTCCGTCTGCGTAAGATGCGGCATGCGGGAGCTGTTCGACATCATCCGTGCCAATCCCTGGCCCTTCGGTGCCGGGCTCTTCGTCGTCGTTCTGATGATCATCGCCGAGAACTTTGGCCGCGGTATTCAGGGCGGCGACGGCGGTGCGGGTGGCGATTTCTGGGATGCCGCCGGCTGTGACGGCGGCGAGGGGGGAGGCGGCGACTAGGCCTCGCCTAGTCCCCCTGCAGCTCGGTCGCGACGTTGGCGAGCCATCGCCGAATGCTCGCTTCGGCCTTGGCATCGAGGCCGCCAGCCAGACGCTTCTCCAGCGCCATCACCCGTTCCCGGCACGCCTTCAACAACGTCGTTCCGCGCTTGGTCAGTGTCCATTGCTTGATGCGGCCATGGACGGGATGAGGCGTCATCAGAATCGCGCCGTCGCGTTCGAGATTGCGGATGATGACCCCGACCGTTTGCGGCGTGAGGAAGGTGAGGCGGGCGACATCGGCGCCTGATAGTCCCGGATAGGCATTCAGCATCGTCAGCACCGCGAATTGCGGCGAGGTTACACCGAGATCGGCGAGCGTCCGCTCGGTCGTCAGACGGACTGCGGCGTGAGCCTGGCGCAGCAGATAACCGAGATAGCCCTGCTCGCCACGCTTGCCCTCGCCGGGAGCGGGAATACGCACCGCTGCGTCGCCGGCAGGTTCGGGCACCGGGCGGGTTTTCGATCTGGTGACGGCATCGGTCTTGCGTGACATGTCAGAGCTCTTATAAGATGTAAGCACACTTATAATAAGACGAGGTGAACCGCAATGTCACATGCCCGTAGCGAATACGAGGATTTCAAGAAGATCGCGCCCGACGCTTATGATCTGGTGCTGGCGCTGGGTCAGCTTGCGGCCAAGGCCGGCCTCGACAAGCAGCTTCTCGAGCTCGTCAAGTTGCGCGCCTCGCAGATCAACGGCTGCGCCTTCTGCGTGCAGCATCATGTCCTGCTGTCGGAGCGGATCGGCGTTCCCGTCGACAAGCTCCATTTGGTCGCGGTCTGGCGCGAGGCGCCGATCTTTTCGCCGCGTGAGCGTGCCGCGCTGGCCTGGGCTGAGGCTCTGACCGTCCTGCCCGACGGCGTCAGCGAGGACGTCTATGCCGAAGCGGCCCGGGAGTTCTCCGAGACCGAACTGATGTACCTGACCTCGGCGGTCGCCTCGATCAATGTCTGGAATCGCTTTGGGGCTGCGTTTCGCTGGACGCCTGCGCCGCGGCCGGTGGCCGCGAATGCTGCGGCATCCTGATCGGCACGAGGGAGGTCATGATGACAGCAATGAGCTTATCTGCCGTACAGCGTCCGGCACCGTCACGTTCGACCGCGCTCGCCGTCGTCGCAGGGCTGGCCTGTGCGCTGGCGATCGGCAAGGCGCTGCCGGTGACGATGGATGCCGTCTCCGGCGCGCTGGCGCCGCTCTGCGCCAGCGCGGCGGAGAGCTCGCCGCTCGACGAGGTCGAACCGATCGGCTCCTACGCATTGCCGAACGTGCCGGGCAAGCGCGTCACCATCGTGCGCGTCACCTATGGTCCGGGCGGATTCTCGCGCCCGCATCGTCACGCAGGATCCGTGACCGCCTACATCACCAAGGGCGAGATCCGCTCCCAGCTTGGCGGCGGTCCTGTCGCGACGTTTGGCGTCGGCCAGTCCTTCTTCGAGCCGCCGGGCTCGACGCATCTGGTCTCGGCCAATGCCAGCCTGACGGAGCCTGCGGAATTGATCGCGGTGTTCGTGGCGGACGAGGGCGCGCAGCTCACAACGTTCTTGGAGTAGAGCACGGCTAGGAGGCGCGATCCCGCGATCGCCTTAGCCGTTTCCATGCCGGCGAGAGACCGTATTGGACTGCCGGAATCGCAACCGCGCCGACAAGCAGTCCAAGCACGCCTGAGATGGCTGCCTCGACCGACCATTCGATGATGCCGGCAATGGATGGAAGGGCGTGTGCGGCCGCCTCGGTTGCGGCATGGACCGTGCGGCCGACCACGGGCGGGCCGTATTTTTCGATGCCGTGCAGGATGATGCCGCCGCCAACCCAGATCATGGCGGCAGTGCCGATGGTGCTCAGCACCGTCAGGAACGTGGGCATACCGCGGACCAGCGCGCGTCCAAGCGAGCGGATCGCGGTGCCAATGACTGAGGCGCCGTCGTAGCCCGCAAGGGCCACGCCGGCATCGTCAGCCTTCACGATCAGGGCCACCACGCCGTAGACCCCGACCGTGATACCGAAGCCGACCAGCGCCAGCACCAATGCCTGCGTCCAGATGCTGCCTGCCGGAAGGGCCGCCAGCGTGATCGCCATGATCTCCGCCGACAGGATGAAATCCGTCTTGATGGCGCTCGCGACCTTCTCGTCCTCGACCGACCGGGCATTCAGCGCGATCGGCTCGAGCTGGGCTTCATGGTGGTGCGCATGATGCGGCATTACGGCTTCGAGCACCTTCTCGGTACCCTCGTAGCAGAGAAAGGCTCCGCCCAGCATGAGCAGCGGCGTCACCGCGGCGGGAAGGAAATAACCAAGCAGCAGGGCAGCGGGAAGCAAAATCAGCAATTTGTTGCGCAGCGATCCGACTGCAATCTTGCCGACGATCGGCAGTTCGCGCTTCGAGGCAAAACCGATGACGTAGTTCGGCGTGACGGCCGCGTCGTCGATGACCACGCCAGCCGCCTTTGCGCCTGCTTTGGCAGCCTGGCTCGCCACATCGTCGAGCGAGGCCGCTGCCACCTTTGCAATCGCCGCGATATCGTCGAGAAGACCGATCAGTCCGACACTCATCACCCCGATCCCTGTTTTTGTTTGAGCCGGCGGTGCGCGCGACAACAAGCTCTTGCACCGCCCTTCGTTGGAGCGAGCAAGCCGTCAATTCTCCTCGCCGCTCGATCCCTCGCGCAGATCCGGCTTGATGACGTCGTCCGGCAGTGCATGGGCGACCGGCTGCGACGTGACGGCGATCTCCGGGCCGACCTCGCGGCCGCGGGCGTGGATCAGGCGTTCGTAGGCGGAGACCAGGGTGACGTAGGGGCTGACCCAGATCCAGCCGTCGCGTGTGAACACCTGCACGTCGAAATGCAGATGCATCGAGGTACCGGCGGGATGGTCGAGATAATTCGAGATCACGCCGATCTTCTCGCCTTCGGTGACGATGCGGCCATTGAGCACGCCATCGGCGTTCATTGCGTGCGGATTCATGTGCATGTAGCGGAAGCGGATGTGCTCGGTGCGGCTGTTGACTTGAAGCGTCGCGGCCTGGTCCCTGGACGCGCGGATCACGATGGCATCGCGCACCGCGACGACACCGCGCTGCTTGGGATCGCAGGGCTCGCGGCCCTCGCCGGGCGGTGGGCAGTCGGCGGCGCGGATGTCCTCGCCCTGGTGGCCGTAACCGCCCGCGCATTGCCAAACCTCGAAACTGCGGGACTCGCAGAAATTGTCGCGCCAGGGATAGGCGGTCGTGCTCTCCGTCCTGTCCCGCTTGGCATAGGATTGCGAGCGGACGAAGGCGGGAGCCTTTTCGAGCGGAAAGCGGATCTGTGCATAGGCCATTGCGTCGGGATGGCCGCCCTGCTTGCGGTAGCCGGTGTTCGGGATGATATCGCCGCTCGGCCGGTAGCTGAAATCCGGTGAACGGCCCGTCGGGCGATCGAGGATGTTGGAGGCGATGTCCGTCAATGGTCGCAAGCGCTGGCCGCCGGCGACGCGCAGGGCCTTCAGGAAGCGCTCGGCGACCGGATAGGCTTCCTTGCAGGCCAGCCGCCGCGGCTTGGCGACGCTGTCGAGGCACTGGATCGACACCACATAGGCGACGCCGAAACGGGTAAAAGCGTAGCGTACATAGCCTTCCCGGATAAACCTGCGCAGGTCCGGATAGAGCGCTATGAGCGGTTTGATCTGCTCGCCCTTGCCGCCGGTGGGATCGGCGATGTCGTAGACCAGCGCCGATCCCGTGATCTGCACTTCGACCGGCCTTGTGAACACCCGGCCCGGCATGCCGTCGCCGGCGCCGGGCTCGAGCGAGAAGGTCGCGCTGTAACCGGCGGGGCCGGCATCGAACATGTCGACGGGATTGAAGTCCGCCTGATAGCGCGACAGCGCGAGCGTCGCCGTCGCGCCGCTGCGCTGCGCCTCGAGGTAAGCGGCGGCGTCGAACGGCAGCAGCACCGGCACGGGACTGCGGGTGATGCCGGTGAAGAATCGCGAGGATACCGCGTTGAGCTGCACCAATGCGGGCATCGCGCGGGGATCGTAGCGCGGCACCGAACGGCGAGGGGCGAAGATGAAATCGTCCGCGACCCGGGGGCGGCTGTTGATCTCGGTGCGGAGCTGGTCGAGCGCTGCGCGCCAGTCGACGCGCAGGGCCGTGAGCGAGGGGCTGCGGAATTCATCCGCAGCGAGCGGAGTGGCAATGAGGAGCGAAAGCGACGCCAAAAGAAGCGAGACGAAGCGGAAACCCTTCCCAACCACTGTCTCGCCCCCCGGCGGCACCTGCTGCGATTGCTCTGTTCCCCGTCAGTCCTTGGCGCGTTCTGAGTAGGAGCCGTCCTCCGTCATGACGACGATGCGGGTGCCGACTGCGATGTGCGGCGGCACGGTGGTGCGCACGCCGTTGGAAAGCACCGCCGGCTTGTAGGAGGACGAGGCCGTCTGGCCCTTGGTCACCGGCTCGGTCTCGACCACTTCCAGCGTCACGCGCTGGGGCAGCGCGAGCGAGACCACGTTGACGTCGTGGGTCGACAGCTTGACGGTCATGTCCGGTTGAAGATACGAGGCCGCGTCGCCGACGACGTCCTTGGAGACCTGGACCTGGTCGTAGGTCTCCGGGTTCATGAAGTGGAAGCCGTCGCCATCTTCATACAGGAAGGTGTAGTTGCGCTCCTCGATGGTGGCCTTTTCGACCTGGTCGGTGGTCTTGTAGCGCTCGGAGATCTTTACCCCGTCCGAGATTCGGCGCATCTCGATCTGGCTGACCGGGGTGCCCTTGCCGGGGTGGATGTTTTCGGCGCTGACGACGACATAGAGCTTGCCGTCTTGCTCGATCACGTTGCCTTTGCGAATAGAACTGGCGATGACTCTCAAAGCTGTATTTCCTGCTTGCTTGGCCCGGCACCGGCCAGGACGTGATCAATTCGATGGGGGACTTGGGGCCTCAAATCGGACCTCGGCGCCCGTTTCGGGCCGCAACATACTGATTTTGCCGTTAGATGCCAGCATTTTGCTCGGCTGTGGGGCGGTCAGGTAATGGCTGGGGACAAGCCCGTCTCACCGTTCTGGTCGCCCGGGCGGCATCTCGACCGTCGGCCATTCCTCCAGGCCAGGGGGGCCATTACCGGGTCTCTACGGGGCTTTTTCGCCGAGCAGGGGTTCGTGGAGGTCGAAACCTCCGTTCTCCAGGTCTCCCCGGGCAATGAGACCCATCTGCACGCCCCCCGGACCGAGATCGTGCGGCCGGACGGCAGCCGAGCCCTCCGGTATCTGCGGACTTCGCCCGAATTCGCCTGCAAGAAGCTGCTGGCGGCGGGCGAGACGCGGATTTTCGAGCTCGCCCGGGTGTTCCGGGACCGTGAGCGCGGCGACCTGCACCTGCCCGAATTCACCATGCTGGAATGGTATCGGGCAGGCGCCTCCTATGACGCCATCATGGCCGATTGCGTCGTCGTCATCGCCCGTGCGGCGCAGGCGACCGGCATCGGGACCTTCTCGTTCCGGGGGCGGACCGCCGATCCCTTCGCCGAGCCCGAGCTGCTGACCGTAGCGGGCGCCTTCGAACGGTTCGCCGGCATCGACCTGCTGTCGACAATCAGGGACGGCGAGGGTAACCGTGCCGCTCTGGCCGAGGCGGCGAGTAGCAAGGTCCGTGTGGCCGGGGACGACACCTGGTCCGACATCTTCAGCAAGGTGCTCGTCGAGCACATCGAGCCGCATCTGGGGCAGGGGCGTTTGACCATTTTGTTCGAATACCCATCTCCAGAGGCGGCGCTGGCACGGGTGAAGGCTGACGATCCCAGGGTTGCCGAGCGGTTCGAGGTCTACGCCTGCGGCGTCGAGCTCGCCAACGGCTTTGGGGAACTGACCGATGCCGAGGAGCAGCGAAAACGCTTCACGGAATCGATGACGGAGAAGCAGCGCCGCTACGGCGAGGCCTATCCGCTCGACGAGGACTTTCTGGCCGCAGTTGCGGCAATGCCGGAGGCCAGCGGCGTCGCCCTCGGCCTCGACCGGCTGGTGATGCTGGCAAGCGGCGCATCGCGGATCGATCAAGTAGTTTGGACGCCACCTGCAAATGAAGCGTCTAGTGAGACATGACGAAAACGAACCTTGCACGCACTTTGCGCGAGCCGGCTGAGCTCGTCGCCGAAGGTCTGGCGCCTGCAGCAGCGCTGCCGGCGCTCGAACGCGTTGCCGCACGCTATGCTGTGGCGATCACGCCGGCGCTGGTCGAACTGATCGATACATCCGACCCCGACGATCCCATCGCACGGCAATTCGTTCCGAGCGCCGCGGAGCTTGAGATGCAGCCGGGCGAGGACGCCGATCCGATCGGCGATCATCCGCACTCGCCGGTCGCAGGGATCGTGCATCGCTATCCCGATCGAGTGCTGTTCAAGCTCGTTCACGTCTGCGCGGTCTATTGCCGCTTCTGCTTCCGCCGCGAGATGGTGGGCCCCGGCAAGGACAGCGCGCTGTCGGACGGCGCCTATCGCGCGGCGATCGATTACATCCGTTCGCATCACGAGATCTGGGAAGTGATCCTGACCGGTGGCGATCCCCTGATGCTGTCGCCGCGCCGGATGGGCGAGATCATGGCCGAACTCGCGGCAATCGATCACGTCAAGATCATCCGCCTTCACACCCGCGTGCCCGTGGCCGATCCCGCGCGCATCAGCGACGAGTTGGTTGCGGCGCTCAAGGTCGAGGGCGCGGCCACCTGGGTGGCGCTGCATGCCAATCATGCGCGCGAACTGACGGGACCGGTGCGCGCCGCGTGCGCGCGGCTCGTCGATTCCGGAATTCCCCTGGTGAGCCAGTCCGTGCTGTTGCGCGGGGTCAATGACAACATTGCCGCTCTGTCGGATTTGATGCGAGCTTTCGTCGAATGCCGGATCAAGCCCTATTATCTGCATCACGGCGACCTCGCGCCGGGCACGGCGCATCTGCGCACGACGCTGGCGGAGGGGCAGGAGTTGATGCGGCAGTTGCGCGGGCGGGTGTCAGGGCTATGTCAGCCGGACTATGTCATCGACATTCCCGGGGGCGCCGGCAAATCCCCGGTGGGGCCGAGCTACGTCCTGGCGCCGCATAATACCGCACCCCATGCGGGTGATGCGGAAGCCGAAACGCGCTATCGTATCGTGGACTATTGCGGCGACGTTCATCTCTATCCGCCCGAGACGTGAGCGGTGTTGGAGAGCGCGCCGGTTCGAGAACGGAGAAGCAAGAATGAAGAAGATCATGGTGGCAGCATCGCTCGTGGTCTTGCTTGGCGGCACGGCGGCAGCACAGACCGGCGGTTCCAAGGGATCGACATCCGGCGGCAGCGGCGGAACCTCTGGGGTGTTGCCGGCACCGGTCGGTCACCGCCAGCCGCGCGCGGCTGACGTGCCGAGCGAGAAGAATTTGAGCAATCCGAACACCCCCGCGAACAAGGAAGATGCGGAGCTCGATCGGAAGATCAAGAGCATCTGCCGCGGCTGCTGATCCTTTCACCTCTCCCCGTTGGGGGAGAAGTGAGGAGAGCGAACGCGCGTGCGCTCTGAACTAGGCCGAGCGCTCCTGCAGTCCGGCGCGCCGGGCGTTGCGGCGGATTTCCACCGCGTCGGCGAGCTGCTCGAGCGCGGTCGCCGTAGTCGGCCAATCGATGCAGCCGTCGGTGATGCTCTGGCCGTAGGTGAGCGGCTTGCCCGGCACGACGTCCTGGCGGCCGGCAACGAGGTTGCTCTCGATCATCACGCCCATGATGCGGCCTTCGCCGCCTGAGATCTGGCCGGCGATGTCGGCCGCCACCAGCGGCTGGTTCTCGGGCTTCTTGCTCGAATTGGCGTGACTGGCATCCACCATCACCAGCGGCGCGACCCCGGATTTGGTCAGCTCGTTGCAGGCGGCCGCGACGCTTGCCGCGTCATAGTTCGGCTTGCTGCCGCCGCGCAGGATGATGTGGCAGTCCTCGTTGCCCGCGGTCGAGGCGATCGCCGAGCGGCCGAGCTTCGTCACCGCCATGAAGTGATGCGGATGCGAGGCCGACTTCACGGCGTCCGCCGCGATCCGCACATTGCCGTCGGTGCCGTTCTTGAAGCCGACCGGGCAGGACAGGCCCGAGGCCAGCTCGCGATGGATCTGGCTCTCGGTCGTGCGCGCGCCGATCGCGGCCCAGGACACGAGGTCGGCGATGTATTGCGGCGTCGTCATGTCGAGGAATTCCGTGCCGGCGGGCAGGCCGAGATTGTTCACCGCCGACAGCACGTTGCGCGCCAGCCGCAGGCCCTTGTTGATGTCGAAGCTGCCATCCAGATCGGGATCGTTGATCAGGCCCTTCCAGCCGACTGTGGTGCGCGGCTTCTCGAAATAGACCCGCATCACGATTTCGAGCTGGTCGGCGAGCTCTTCGCGCAAGCTCGCGAGGCGCTCGGCATATTCCAGCGCGGCCTTGGGGTCATGCACCGAGCAGGGGCCGACCACGACCAGCAGGCGGTCGTCCTGGCCATTGAGGATGGCGTGGATGGCGTTGCGCGCCGCCATCACGACGCGCGTCGCGGTGAGCGTGCGCGGGACTTCCCGCATCACCTCTTCCGGCGTGCTCAGCTCTTTCAATTCGCGGATACGAAGATCGTCGGTCGTGCTCAGCACGGCGGGCTCCTGTTTGTTTCGAACCTGCCGGCCAATAAAAAAGCCGCCAGGTCTGGCGGCTTGTTGGGACGTTTGCTTCAATATTCAGATTGAGCGCGATCCTCCTGCCGCCAGCGAGCTGTCGTAGCTAAAGTACCAAAAATAGCTGGTGGCGACGGTGATCATGGAAGGGCATATAGCGCGCCATCAGCGGATTGTCACCCCCCAATCGGCGCGGCAGGTGACGAGGCGGGTCAGGTGTTGCTGTTGCGTGCCGCCAGCGCCAGGCCGATCAGGCTGGCGCCGCCGAACAGGAGGTTGATACCGACGAGGACGCCGATGGCCCATTCCGCCGAGCTCGGCAGTCCCGTGATCACCATGAAGGAGATCGCGATGTCGACAAGGCCCGAGATCAGCAGCCACGACCAGCGGCCGCTGAGCTCGCGGCGGTGCTCCAGTGCGTACATGATGGTGGCGACGCCCTCGGCCAGGAAGTAGGCGCCGACCACGATGGTCAGCGTCAGCACGGCCTGCATCGGCCGGGCCAGCAGCAGCATGCCGGCGAGCACGGCGAGCGCAGCCGAGATCAGCGACCACCAGAAGCCCGGCGTGCTGCGCGCCCAATAGGTCACGATCAGCCCGCCAATGCCGCTGATCAAGAACATCCAGCCGAGGAAGATCGTGATCGCAAGACTTGCCAGCGGCGGCAGGATCAGCGCCGCGACGCCGAGAATTGCGAGCAGGATGCCCTCGAACAGGAAAGCCTTCCAGTGCGCCTTGACCGTCTGGCTCATGATGGATTGCAGCCGTGAAAAATCCTCGGGCGACGTCATCGGCAGGCTCCAGATCGAAAGGTCAGCGCTCAATCTAGTATGCACGCGGCGCGCTCGCCATCCCGCGGCTCACCCGCCGCCGGGCGCCGAGGAAAAACCTTCCGCGCTGGTGCGGATGCGGTTGCGGCCGAGAACATAGATCGCCGTTGTGACAATCAGAAGCGCCAGGCCGAGCAGGATCGAGACGAAGCCGATCGGGATCAGGGCCAGCGTCAGATTGCGCTCGGGGTTGATGAGCCAGTGATGGATCGAGGTCAGCACGAAGGCGAGCCCGAGAAAGCCGACGCCGCCGCCGGCGAGCAGCAGCGCCCACATCCGCCGAAGCTGGCTGAGCCGCTCCCGCGCGACGTCGGTCCGGGGTGCATGATGGCGGGCGACGCGCCGGACCAGGCGGATCGCGAAGGCGATCGAGCTGAAGCCGATCAAGAGGCTGGAGGCGCCCAGCCACATCCGCAGCGTCGGATTGAGGTCGGGCATTCGTTGCAGGGTCAGCAGCGGAAAGTCGAAGGCCGAATGCAGCGCGAGCGGGCCGGCCAGCATCAGGAGGCGGCTGGAGAGGCGGGCCCAGTCGCGATGGTGCCGGTTCGCGCCCAGCGCCGTGCCGGCGCGCGCGATCGTCAGGTAGGCGCCCGCGATGATGCCGAGCGCGCCGTGGAACGGCACGGTCAGCACGCTGCGCAAGGCGGCCAGCGAGCGCCACATCTCGGCGTGCTGGACCAGATAGGCTAGGTTCTCGTAAGCGGCGAAGCCGAGGCCGACCGCGGCGCCATAGACCACGGTGTCCATCGGATTGGCAAAGGTCCGCCGCTTGGTCGAGGAGATCGCCACGATGGCGATCACCTTGACGGCTTCCTCAGGCAGCGCGACGCCGAAGATCGAATGCATGGCCAGCGCCGCCCAGGGGTCGTCGGGCGCGGCGACCATCTTGGCGAAGGGGGCGCGGGCGAGGCCCAGCAGCGAGATGCTGGCCGCCCCTAACAGGAACGCGGTCCAGACCTGGGCCGGCGGTCCCGGACGTTCCTCGGCGGCGATGACAAGCCACAGCATCAGCAGCGCCGGGGCGATGGCGGCCGTTCCGATGACGGTGGGCAATGCTTCAATCAGGTACATCGGCGCCGAAAATAGGTTCCCTTGATCCGCTTATCTACATTCACCGATGCGACCATGTGTCATGCGCTTGCTGTCGGCTCGCTTAACGAGTGCGACAGCCTTCGTTCATCTGCCGTCGCCCGCCGCGCCGTAGAATGCAAGCGTAATCAATTGCATGACAGAACGTGCTCGTCATCCATGATAACGCCCGTGCCGCCGAGCTGAGGCGCGATTGGCAAGCCGTATCAAGGAAATGCGTGAGTTTCTTCGATTCACGGCGTAGCCGTGCGCCGGGGCAGGCCAGCTAGCTGCGCTTCGTTGGGCCCTCGCGGGGCGGCGAGGCGATCCGGCGCGCCCGCGACTGCTCGAGCTCCCAGAAGGCGCGGACGAGGCACGCGCCGAGACAGACGACGATGAGCAACAACAGGAAAGCCTGGTCGACCGCGGGGACATGTAGCATGGCGATGATAAAGCAACGCCCATGCCATGCGTTCCGCAACGGCCGGCGCTTTCCGCCCTCAGTGCGTGGTGAACGGCAGCGGCGCCCCGGGAGCCACGTCGAAGGCGCCGAGATGGAATTCCTCGCCGACGGATGTGTCAGCCTCGCCCGGTTGCGCCAGCAGCGTGAACGCGGCCTGCGGGTAGATCTTCCAGATCTCCAGATCGCCGGCGGTGATGGTGAGCCAGCCGAACGTGTACATGTAGCGTCCGGGCTCGGTGACCCGGCCGACCCTGTCCCAGGTGATCTTGTCCACCGTAACTTTGTCGACTGCCATTCGGTCCCCCGATCGCGAGTCTGCAAATGACGCCCGGCCTGGAGGCACGGACGTTCAAAAGCTGATCCCGCAATGGGGCCGCGATAGGGCGGCGATGCGGAGGCAAGACGGCCTGTCGGAGGCCGCTGCCTGCCGATTCAGCGCGCCGTCGAGGCCGCCTCTGCTTCGGCCGCCCGCTCCAATTGACGGTGCGAGGCGTGGAAGACGTCGTGGACGAGGCCGATCTTTTCCAGGCCCAGGATGATCAGGCCGTTGAGATCGATCTCCCACCAGGCGTGCGAGATGTAGGCGTCCCGCGGGAAGCGGTGATGGTTGTTGTGCAGACCCTCGCCGAAGGTGAGGATCGTGGTCACGAACTCGTTGGTCGAGGCGTCTTCGACGTCGAAGCGGCGATAGCCGTAGGCGTGGCAGACCGACCCGGTGAGCTGGCTGGTGAGGATCAGCAGATAGGCGCGGAGCAGGCCGGAGAACAGCACGCAGCCGATCATGGCGTGCACGCCGCCGAATGTGTAGCCGATCACGCCGGGGATGAAGACTGCCGACATCCCGTACCAGACCCAGCGCGTGCGCACGAAGAACATCGCGATCGGATCGGCGAGGATGTCCTTGGCATAGTATTCGTTGTCGGTGGTCGCCTGGTCGAACACCCAGCTGCCCTGGGCGTGCAGGAAGCCCTTGAACGCGCTGACATAGCGATTGCCGAAGCCGTCGAATTGCGGGCTGTGAGGGTCGCCGACGTCATCGGCGTAGAGATGGTGGCGGCGGTGGTTGGCGACCCACTTGGCGATCGAGCCCTGCACAGCCATCTGGGCGATGGCGCAGAAGAAGACACGCATGATCGGGCCGGTACGGAAGCTGCGATGGACGAACAGGCGGTGCATGCCGGCACCGATGCCGAACGTCGTCAGCGCGAACATCCAAGCGAACGTGAACAGCTCGACCTTGCCGACGCCTTGCGTCACGGCCCAGATGATGCCGGCGACCGCGCCGACATAGAGGATGCCGAGCAGGAGATAACTCTCGCGCAGCTTGGCCTGGACCAGCGGCCCTTCGGTGACGACGCCGGGTGGAAGCTGCGGCTTCAGCGCGATCTCTGCCGGGGCGAACTCGGCGTCGGCGATGGACATTCCGGGGCTTCCAATACTCAAGGCCCGCAGTGATTGCGGACGTACCGGGTCACACCCTACCGCGCAGGGGTCGCCATCTCCAGTATTTAGTTAAAAAAGAGTTAAGATTGATCGGGCCGGCTTCAGGCCGACTGCAGCAAGGGCGTGCGGACGATCAGGCGGACGAGATCATCGCGTGCCTGTTTTTCGGCGAATTTGACCGCAAAACCGTGCTCGAACTTGCGGATCACGCGCCCGACGCAGGCGCCGACCGCTAGCGGGGTTCCGACCGGCGGATCGTATTCGCAGGAGATCGCGACGCCAGCCGTGGAGACGTCGATGATGAAGCACGGATGGCTGCTGCCGTTGGCGAGCGTCAGGAACGTGTGCGAGACCTGCGGTACGAAACGCGCGTCGTTCCGCAGCTCCTGGACGCTGGCATCCTTCTGCTTCTTCTCGAGCCAGGTCAGCTTTTCCGACATCCAGGCGCGCCGCGCCCGCGTCATGTCGAGCTCCATCAGGAAGCCCGATTTAAGCGTCGCGCTGATCGTGCACTGGAATTCGCCGAAATCCTGGAAGTAGGAGGTGAGGCGCTCGCCGACCTTGCCGACGACGGGCACGTCCACGATCATGCGGAAGGGCGAGACGCGCTTGGTGCGGCAGGCGAAGCTGCGCAGCTTGCCCTCGCAATCATACCAGCGGGGCAGCGAGTAGCTGCCGCTGACCGTGACGTCCACTGCACGCTGCCTGAGGAACTCTGCGACGGACATGAGGTGCCAATGATGTTCGGGATTGCTTCCGTAATTCCACGGTAGCGGTCAAATTCTAAGCAAATGATACTGGCGCGCAGGAGCAGGGGTAAATTTCCGGTAAATGCGCGCCTCGCTCGCCCGGCTGAAAGCGCGGCATAAGGACCCGTTATGCTGCAGGCCGTCTCACAACAACGTCATTGATGGCACAGTGAAGCAACGACGCGCCGCGGCGCCTAGATTGATCCGAACAGCACCAGCAAAGCCAGCGAGCCCATGGCCATGGCGAACTGGATCGTCGTCCAGACCAGTCCGTTCGGGCTGATCTCCAATCCCAACGGCGGCAACGCGCGCCGCATCGCCAGCGCCGTGAAGGCTTCGACAATGGCGAGCAGGAGGGCGATGCCGGCGATGAAAGACCAAGACTCGGCCGGCGGCATCCATGGCGCGAGCCAGGCGGGGACGGAGCCTTTCAAGGCGGCGAGCAACGCGAACCAGCCGAACCAGAATGCCGAGCGCTTGACGATGTCGGGGCCGATCGTTTCGGGTTCGAGGCGAATACCGATTGTTGCCAGCGCGCTTTCGATGCGCTCGCCGTCGGTCAGGACGACGAACGCGCCGAGATAGAGCGGAATGCGCGACTGGAAGAGCAGGGCGAGGATACCGAACAGGATTACGTGGCCGATGACGTCGCCGAGAATATCGCTGATTGCGTTCTTGGCGCTGCTGCTTGATGGCACGAGCGCCGCCGGCGCAGAATCTGCGTGACGCTGCGGCAGCGATCTGTCGCGCGCCATGTGCTCCAGCATTTTGGCGCGCCGGTCCGATGGATGCTGGCGAGGATGGCTTAGCCACGGCGGAAGGCGCGGCGTCATTGCGGACGCGGCGGACGAACGTTCTATCTCGGGGTTACACTGCGCCATGGGCCTGGACCGGTTCCAACTGACGTTGGTCGGTGGCGAGCAGCGGGGAGGTTCATGCGGGAGCGGGGGAAATTGCAGCCGGGCTGTCATTGGCGGCCCATTGCGGCGCCATCTATCGCCGTCGCGTGCACTGGCGCTCCCTAGCGGAATCGAACCGCTCTCTCCACCGTGAAAGGGTGGCGTCCTAACCGATAGACGAAGGGAGCAAACGCAGGGCCCTGCCGTTGTTCCCGGCACGGCCGCTGGCCGGCCGAGTCGGGCCCGGCGGCTTGCAGCGGGCGAACGTATAGTGGCCTTTCCGGCTCCCGGCAAGCCGTCCGGGGCCGGTCTTTTGGCCCCGGTGGACAGCGCCGGCCCCCGGGGTGATCCGGAGGCGATTTCAACGGTTTCTTAGGGTTCCCTGAGTAGCGCTGGAATAGGAGATCTTTCGCCAATGCCACCGCCGAAAAAGCGCGCAGCCCGCAAGCTGCTGTCGCAGCATGCCTGGATCACGCTCGACGGTGGCTTCGCCGCACGGCATTGCCTGGTCCAGGACATCTCGGATTCGGGCGCCAAGATCACGCTGGACGAGGATGCGAGTCAGCTCCCGGGCGTGATCCGGCTCGCCTTCGCACGCGACGCGCGCACCGGGCGGAGCTGCCAGGTGGTCTGGCGCCGCGGCAAATCAGCCGGCATCAAGTTCATCTGATCGCGGCCGCGGCCGCCCCGATGGCGCCCGGCACCGCTCCGGGCTAGAACGCCGCCATGCGCACGCCGCTCCTCATCCTGATCTCCTTGCTCGCCACATCCGCCGCCGCGGCAGAGGCCTTGCGTCTGCCGCCAGCGGAGCGGCCGCAGGCCGGCAAGGCCCTGTCGCTGAAAGGCGCGGCCGGGAAGGCACGGGCGGGCTCCTGCGCCACTTTCGGCCCGCGCTTCGTCATGGTCGAGGGCACCGGGACCTGCGTGAAGATCGGTGGCTCGATCAGCATCGACACCACCGTGAGGCGCTAGAGGCCCATGCCGGTGGACCTGCTGCGCCTCGACCTCATCGTTCCCCTGCTGATGTACTGCGCGCTGCTCTGGTGGGTCGGCCGCGGCTTGAGCTGGACGGCGCGGCTGGCGACCGCGGCGGTGACCCTGGTGCTGATCGTTTGCGTGCTGATGGTTGAGCGCGGCTGGCGGTAAAGCCAAAACTAAAAAACGCGAAAACAACCCCATGCACAGTAGCGTCAAGTGCTGAGCTGACGCCGCAGAATTGCGCCAAAACGCGGATTCATCGCGCTCTCGCCGCAGCTTGCGCAGCGCTGCCGGTTCACGACATCGGTGGTGCGACATGCTGTGCAAAACCGGGCCGTTTGCCGAGCTCGGCGAGCCAGCGCGTCAGATGCGGCTGCGCCGGCCGGGTGATGCCCTCGACGCCGAGCCAGCGCCGTGCATAGGAGCCGAGCGCGATGTCCGCGAGCGTGAACGCATCGCCCTCGATGAAGCGGCGCGAGGAGAGCAGGCGGTCGGCGATCGCCCAGACCTCGGCGGCGGCATCGGCATCGCGCTGCACCTGGATCATGTCGCGCTCGGCGGGGGCCGTGCGCACGATGCCCCAGAACACCGGGCGGTCGACCGGCTGCAACGTCGACAATGTCCAGTCGAGCCAGCGATCGACCGATGCGCGGCTCTTCGGCGCCTCCGGATAGATCGGCGTGCCGCTTCCATGCGCGAGGCAGAGATAGCGCATGATCGAGTTGGACTCCCACAGCACGAAGTCGCCCTCGACCAGCGTCGGGATCCGTGCATTGGGGTTCATCGCGAGATAATCGGCCTCGCGGGTCCGGCCGTAACTCATGCCGGCGTCGATACGCTCATAGGGTAAAGCGAGCTCGGTGAGGCACCACAGCACCTTCTGCACGTTGACCGAATTGGCACGGCCCCAGATCGTCAGCTTGGTGTCAGGCATGAGGCGTCTCCCGCGGCGTTGTCGCTTGCCGCGGGTGATAGCGGAATTCGCCGTTCGGAGCGATGCGCGATTGCGGCGCGCCTCTCATGCAAAAAGCTCCGCCCGAGGCGAAGCTTTCGTTGCAAAACAACTCGCAAACTTGAACCCGTCGTCAGCGGCCGAAGAACAGCCACAACAGAATGATCACCGGGATCGGCACGCCAAGCATCCACAGCAACAGCCCTCTCGCCATCACATCCTCCTCCAATCGGCTTCGTTGAAGAGAGAACGTCGGGCGCGAAAGCTTGTTCCTGCCGGGGCCTTACCAATGGCCGGTATTGGGCATCGATGCCCAGGGCTCCTGCGGCGGCTTCGGCTCGCCCTTCTGCAGCAGCTCGATCGAGTGCAGGTCCGGCGAGCGGACGAAGGCCATGTTGCCGTCGCGCGGCGGACGGTTGATGGTGACGCCGGCCTTCATCAACTGCGCGCAGGTGGCGTAGATGTCGTCGACCTCATAGGCGAGATGGCCGAAGAAGCGATCCTCGCCGTACTTCTCCTCGTCCCAATTCCAGGTGAGCTCGACCAGCGGCGCACCGCGCGTCTGCGGCTGCGTCTTCAGCGCCTCGAGATCGTCCGCCGAGCACAGGAACACCAGCGTGAACCGCCCCTTGTCGTTCTCGATCCGCCGCACCTCCTTCAACCCGAAAGCATCAACATAGAATTTCAGCGCGACATCGAGATTGCGCACGCGCAGCATGGTGTGGAGGTATCGCATGGTTGTTGCTCCCTAACGTTCGGAGGGTTTTGCTTTGGGCCGGGGCGGCGGGAGTAGGAGATAGCAGGAAAGTGGGAGGAGGGGCAGGGGGCGGGGCAAATGTGTGCGAAGGGGAAAGGTTGGTGAACCGAGCCAGCCGAGCATGGACTGGAGCCGCGGAGTAGGCGGGCTAGCGATGGCAAATGACCTGAGCAGCCCTATCGCGGCCAAGGTCCCTCTGGACTGCTCTGCGACGGTTGCGGTTGAACCCCAACTCCGCCGGCGCGACCCATCCATATGCTCCAAGCCGTGCTCAGCGCGATCGTGGATATCCTCCTGTCTGCCGCATGGAGCGCCGTCGTCAGATTCTTCGGTCTGGAAAACGTCGTCGAGATCGTGACGGCGATCTTCGGCTTTGGCTGTATTGTGATCGGCACTGCGGTCTTGTTGCTCGGGCACTGACGAGGGCAATCGTGAGAGATCACCGCAGGCGAGCTTCTCGCCACGTTGATCTTCGGATGCGATTGCCCTGCCTCGACAGGACTCGACCGCAACGGCCGCTGAAGCAATCGGTACGAGCGCGCCGTTCCGTGGGGAGCGACGCAGTCAGCCGTGCCGAACGCCGGCTTACTTCACGTTGCTGCGGGTCTTCGTGCCGCCCTGGTCGCTACCCGGGCCGGAGCCGCCCTGGCCGGAGGCGTCGGGCTTCACCATTCCGCCCTTGCTCATGCCGTCCTTGCTCATCCCGGTCGTGCCCTTGGTCATCGAGCCCTTGTTCGGGTTTTTCATGCCGGGCTTCTGCATGTTGTCGGACTGCGGGGCGGGGCCGGTCTGGGCAAAGGCGGAGCCGCACATGAGACCGAGTGCGGCGGTCGCGATCATGAACTTCTTCATCGCAAGCTCCTCGTTGGTTGCATGGGCCAACGGGAACGCGGAAGCCATGTTCCTCGGTTTGACGTTCAGGAGGAAAGAATTCTCCGACGCCGGAAGTCGCCGCCCGCGATATGTCGGCGGGCGTGCGTTCTTGCGCTGGGGCGAGCTGCCTGGGGCCGCCGACGTCGTCGCCGCCTGCAACTAGGCCGCAATCCGTTGTTCGACCGGGGCCGTCAGCAGCTTGAGCGCTTGTGCGTGTTGCAGGTCGGGGACCGCGATCGCCGTGTGGCTGTAGATCGCATGGCTGCGCGATTTTGCAATCTTGTCCAGGATCTGGCTGCCCTTGATAACGTGAAGGCCCATGCCCTCGTCAGTGGGGAAGATCGCCAGCACCACGTCATAGGCCGCGATGACGGCCCTGAGTGCTTCGGCCTTGTCCTCGGCGACGTCGACGAAAACACGAACATCAGCCGCGAGTTCACGCAGCTCGTCAAAATCCAGCACTGTGGGGATACTCCAAACGCAACGAGACTGAATGGAGCTTGGCGGCGTTGGGTTACTGAAGTGTCAACAAGGCGTGCCGAGCCACAAGTTTCACGACGAGGTGACTTCACGCTCTAGCGCTTTGCTTCCTCCTTGCGAAGCCGGGCCTCCGCGGCCTCGTCCACGAGGTCTAGGGCGAGGCCGTCATAACTCAGCTTGAGCCCGCGGCCGACGATCCATGTCCATCCCTCTCGCTCCTTGATGGGTTGCGCGTTGAACTGATCGGAGATCGATTTGACGGCAGCGTCCTGCGCCCCCGGATTGTTCAACTCCGCCTTGACGCGCCAGATCGGGTGCCTGGCGTCGACCTCCTCGCTGTCGACCGTGACCTTGGCGCCGTTGATGTCGCATTCGAAGGTGTAGGAGTCGCGGCTCCGGCGGCAGAGATAGCGGCGTTGACTGACGAGCTTGCTGGTCTCGTCGAATGTCATCCCGGGCGAGAAGCCGAAGATGTCGGACTTCTTCACGAGGGCGAGGGACGCAGGCTTCAGGAAGCTCGGCTGGATCGCGACGAGGGCAGCGACGGCGACAACGATCAAACCTGCGATGACGATAGCGACCTTCATGAGCACCCCACGAGCAACCTTCAGACCATTATAGGCAGCCGGGCCGTTCTACCATGCCCCCAAAAGCGAAAACCCCGCCTGGGGGAAGCGGGGCTCTCTGTGGGGTGAAGCTTAGGGACTTCAATGATATGACGCGCCAGCCGTAAAAATGGTTCAAACGGAAATCGGAAGGTCCTGCGGCATCTTCACAGGAAGTAGGGAACCCCGCAGAAGCCCTGCTTGCGTTTTCGGCCTCGATGGGTTCTAAGCCCCGTCACTTCATGACCTCTGGCATGAAATCAGCGCGCCCCCGCGCTTCAGGCCGCGTCCCCAGCAGAGTTGCTCGCGCGCACAAAAGGAATTCAGACATGGCGAAGATGACGAAGACTCAATTGATTGATGCAATTGCCGAGGGCACGCAGCTTTCGAAGAACGACGTGAAGTCGGTGATCGAGTACATGGCGACGGTCGGTTACAAGGAGCTCAACGAGTCCGGTGAGTTCGTCATTCCCGGTTTCGTGAAGATGTCGGTCGTGAACAAGCCGGCGACCGAAGCCCGCATGGGCGTCAATCCCTTCACCAAGGAGCCGATGCAGTTCGCGGCCAAGCCGGCGAGCAAGTCGGTCAAGGCCTCGCCGCTGAAGGTTGCCAAGGACGCCGTCTAAGGTGCCGGCGATGTCGTTGCGGCGGAGCGATGCCGCAACGATCAATGGCTGAAGACAAGGTGATGCTCGGCGACGGCGATGCCGAACATCACCACGACGATCAGGACGAACCACAAAGCGCGCCGGTCGGTTTGTCCCGGCGCGCTCTGCGGTTTCCCGCAAGCCGGGCAGACCGCGAAAGGCCGATCGGGATCTCGGTCTCACAGAACTCGCAGATCATCGGCGCCTCGATGATGAAGAGCACCGGCTCCGGAGTCGGACGTGGTAACGCGGGACACCGCCTCATTCGGCCGGTCAATGCGAAGGTTGGAAGATTCGTTCCCGTGGCTACGACCCGCTGCACCTGGCAGGCAGCCGTTGCCTTCAAAGAAAAACCCCGCGCTTTCGCACGGGGCTCTTCTGGCTGACGGCGTTGGGATTTCAGCGCCTGGCCGCCAGCCGTATTTCTAACTTAAAGTTGAAAGTCCAAAAAGCAACAGCGCCGCGATGACGGAATATGTTCGTTCACCGCAGCGCTGCCATATGACTGGGCGCTGAAATCCCCAGCTTCAATGGGTCCAGGCGGCGTTGAAAAGGTTCAACGCGATAGGGCGGGAAATCGCACGCGACGGGCTGGACTTTTTGTTCTCATTTTGTTCTAGTGAGCCGCCTTAAGGTCCGCTTGGGAGGTGACTCATGACCGTCGAAAAACAGCGCGAAGTGATCAGGCTCTGGAACGAGCTCAGGAAGCTCGAGGGCCCGGCCGCGGAAGAGCTCCGGATCCAGATCCTGGAATGCTTCTCGGAAAAGGAAAAAGTGAAGCGGCCGGCTTGATCTGCTCCGGCGGACGCCGACAACGCCAGGGATACGGCAGGCGCCGTCTGGTCTGACGGCTCGCGCTTGGTCGGGCGGCTTCGTAGGGGCGACGAGGCGACCAACTTGAAGTCCGTCTTGGCGGGGTGTGGTCGCTGCTGCGAGCATTCGCCGCTGATGATTCAGGAACGAACATGTGCCGTCAGCGTTCGGCCTGCATGACTTGCCCGCGATGCGCCAAGCCGATGATGGCGACTTCCGCCAACAGCTTTCGATGCGAACCTTGCCGCGAGATCGTCATCGTGTTTGCGGTCGTGTCGAAATTCCTGCCGCCGAAGATTGTGCCGAGCTACATCGCTGAAGAGGTTGCGTCGCGCGCTTTCATCGATCGTTAGGAATCGCTTCGCACTGATTTTTCCGACTCCGATTCGTTCTTTGAGAACGAAATGGAGTCGGATGCAGAACATGTCGCGCCTGACGCACGCGATGCGGCCACACGCATCAAAACGAGACAGCGTGATGCTTCGCACAGTCGCGTCCGCGCCTTCTCCGTAAGGAGTGAGGCGAGGGAGAGCGAGATGAATGCGTGCTGGTTTCTCGCCGAGATCGCGAAAGTGTTCTGGTACGATCGGCACCCGCGCTTGCGCAAAGGCAAACCGTCAGTGCCGCAAGTGCCGCCGCCGGGATCGAAATCTCCCGAGGCCTCGTCTCCTGATGCGCCGTGAGCCGATCATCGTGCCTGCGCGCACGTTTTGTTAAGAGTTGCTCCGCGCCGATTTCTTCGATTCCGATTCGTTCTTCGAGAACGAAATGGTGTCGAAGCTGGAACAAAGCCGGTCGCCAGGCTGCGGTCGCTTCGGCTTCCTGCGATATGGCAAGCGGCTCGCTGGAAATCCCAGGCACTCCGCAAACTCCTAACGATCATTTGCGCGGAAGCCGATAACCCTATTCGGTTAGGTTAAAAGCCTAATCGCGTTGCGATTGGCGCTCGTTGCGGTAGGTGTCTGGCAAGGACAAGCAAGAAACGACCTTTGCCAAGAAGCATTTTTATCATGACACCTTTTTCAGAGCCGTCCTTTTACCAAGGCGACCGACAGACCTACCGGCGCGTCGCCATCGTCGGCGCGCTGTTCTGTCTCGCTTTCGTGGTGATCAGCTTCTCGCTGCGGCCGCAGCTCGAGGACGCGCGCGTCGCGGTCAAGGCCGACCGGCTGGTGCGCACGGCGGGTCAGGCGGCGCACGCCAATTAAAGGCGGCGCTAGCGATCGTCGCTGTAGACGCGATCGTCGGCCGGCACCTGCGGGCCCGCGGTGCCGCGCGAGGCGAGCGCCACGAAACCGGCATAGCCTGACAGATTGAGCAAAACTTCGAGCCACGCGGGCATGTCGGGCCTCTTCCGCTCTCCGAAGAGGGATTCAACGTCCGCGCGCATTCCTGGTTCCCTGCTCCCGTGAAGGAACTCGAAGGAACTCAGAGCGGAGAAGAGGGGTCGAGCCGGCGGCCGAGGGTCGCGACGGATTCGCTCGACGGCTGCTCTTTCAGGAACTCGGCGATCGCCCGCGCCAGCTCGCCGTCGCTCATCGGCGTCGGCGGCGGGTGCAGCGCGCCAACACCGAAGCTGCGAACGATCTCGTCGTAGTGCTGATCTTCGGATCGGGGAACCAGCCTGCGGATACGGGCCAGCAAAGCAGATAACGGCAAACTCTCCTCCTCGATCGTTCGCCCCGCTGGCAGCAATCCTCGTCTGCTGCCATCTGCTCCCGTGAAACTGAAAACCCCGCCAGCATCGCGGAGATGCTGACGGGGCTTCGTGCTGTTGCCTCAACCCGGATGGCGGAGGCTCCCGCACTTGAGGAGGCAATCGCTGGCCGGCGATTTCGTTCCGCCCGCATCGGCTTTTTTTGCCCCGCCCGGTTCCGCGCCCTGCGCGCAACCATCGCTGGCGCTCGTGGTTATCTCGGCGAGACGCGAAGGAGGAGAGCATGAAGAAAACACTGGCAGTTCTGGCCACCGTCGCAGCCGTTGGCGTGACCGCGGTTGCGGCCCCTGCGCCTGCCGAGGCGCGCGGGCGCGGCATCGGCCCGGGCCTCGCATTCGGCCTCGCCGCCGGCGCGATCACCGCGGGTGCGGTCGCAGCGTCCCATCCCTACGGCTATTACGGCCCGCGCTACGGCTATTATGACGGCCCCGACTATTATTACGGGCCGGGCTCCTACGCCTATTACGGCGGCGGACCGTACTACCGGCGCCATCACCACTGGCGCCATTGGTAGCCACTCTCAAGCGAAAAGCCCGGAGCGATGCTCCGGGCTTTTTTCACGTGCATTGATCGGGACGTGAACTACGGCCAAAGCGAGGGCCGTTCGACCTTGCGGGCGTTCTCCAGGGTCGACACGAAATATTCTTCGCGCTCGCGCTTGAATTTTTCCTGCGTGGCACGGAAGGCGGCGACACGGGCTGCGATTTCATCGCGCTCACGAGCTTTGCGTTCTTCGTCTTCGGTCATGACCATCCCCTCGGGTTTACTTAACTCAAGCACTGCCGCCGCATCATCTTGAGTCGCATTGACACATCCATTGGGGCTCCTGAATGGGGCGTCAATGGGGAGGAGGCATTGCAGGATTGTGATATGCGAAGGTCGGAAAAAATTGCCGAGCGCTTCGCGTTGGCACTTGATAAGAGCGTCAACAGTCTTGCCGCTTGCGCATGATGCTGTCAGGCAGGACGAATCGGGAGGCCGCGATTGATTGCATCGGATCTTCAAAGCGGCGTTGAACGGCTCGGCGACATGATTGCCGAGGCGAGGGTCATCGTGCCGTTCACCGGCGCCGGCATCTCGACCGAATGCGGCATTCCCGACTTCCGCTCGCCGGGCGGAATTTGGACACGCAACCGTCCGATCCCGTTCGACGAATTCGTCGCGAGCCAGTCAGCGCGGGACGAATCCTGGCGCCGCCGTTTTGCGATGGAGGAGGTCTTCGCGGCGGCGAAACCCGGCCGCGGCCATCGGGCGCTGGCCTCGCTCTACCGTGCCGGCAAGGTTCCCGCCGTCATCACCCAGAACATCGACAATCTGCACCAGGCCTCCGGCTTCGCCGGGGAGGACGTAGTTGAACTTCACGGCAATACCACTTATGCGCGCTGCATTGGATGCGGGCAGGCCTATCCGCTCGATTGGGTGAGGCGTCGCTTCGACGACGACGGCCTCGCGCCTAATTGCACCGCGTGCGACGAGCCGGTGAAAACCGCCACGATCTCCTTCGGCCAGATGATGCCCGATGATGAAATGCAGCGCGCCACCGCGCTCTCGCGAGCCTGCGACCTCTTCATTGCGATCGGTTCCTCGCTCGTGGTCTGGCCCGCGGCGGGCTTTCCGATGATGGCAAAGAACGCCGGTGCACGCCTGGTGATCATCAATCGCGAGGCGACCGAACAGGACGACATTGCCGATCTCGTCATCCATCACGACATCGGCGAAGCGCTCGGGCCCTTTGTCGCCAATTGAGGCATCAATTTGATTCGCGGCTGTGCAAGCTGTTCATAGGTTCCGGCGAATCTCTTTTTTGTCTATGCCTCGCAACCGGGAGTGTTATCTTTTGAGTCGAAAGATTCGCGTCGCGTCCAGTTGAGAAGGTTCTCGAAAGACGCGTGATTCGATGCCGCTGCTGAGGCGGGTCGCATGACAGTGTGGGGTCCGGGGTTATGGGGTCGTCGGACGGATTTGAGTCCAAGAAGCTCGGGGTTCCCGGGCAGGGGGCATCGCCCGGGCGGATCACGCCGGGCGAGCACGGCAGCGCCGGTCGCGAGAGCGGGCTCAGTCCGTTCAGCGGGCTCGGCGAGACCAGCGCCAATCTCGTCGAAGTCCACGGCGTCATCAAATGGTTCGACGCCTCCAAGGGCTATGGCTTCATCGTTCCCGACAACGGTTGGCCGGACGTGCTGCTGCACGTCACCGTGCTTAGGCGCGACGGCTTCCAGACCGCCTATGAGGGCGCCCGCATCGTCGTCGAGTGCATCCAGCGCGCCAAGGGTTACCAGGCGTTCCGCGTGGTCTCGATGGACGAGTCGACCGCGATCCATCCGGCGCAGATGCTGCCGCCGCGTACCCATGTCACCGTCACCGCGACCAGCGGGCTGGAACGGGCCCAGGTCAAATGGTTCAATCGGCTGCGCGGCTTCGGCTTCCTGACCTGCGGCGAGGGCACACCCGACATCTTCGTGCACATGGAGACCTTGCGACGCTTCGGCATGACCGAGCTCAGGCCCGGCCAGTATGTCCTGGTCCGCTTCGGGCCCGGCTCGAAGGGCATGATGGCGGCCGAGATCCATCCCGAGACCGGATCGCCGGGATTGCAGTCGCACTAAGCGCGGGGAGACTCGCGCTCTAGCCTCCAAGTCCCCGCAGTCTTTCAAATCCCCCAAGCTTCATTTCCCGCAATCGTGAGCAGGGCCGCGTCGGCAGACCGGTGCGCCTCTGGCTTTTCCGGCGACCGCCGCGTAAGGACTGGTCCAGTCCCACGCCTCGAGTGCCCCCATGAATCCTGATCGTAAGGCTGTCTGGTCCGCTCTGAAGGGCTGGCTTGCCGCCGTCCTCGTTATCGCCGGCTGTGTCGTTGCCGGCGCGCCGGCCGGCGCCGCCAGCTTCCAGCCGCTCGAGATCGTCACCAAGAACGGCGTGCAGGTGTTCTCGGTGGAAGTAGCCACGACCGAGGAGGAGAAGCAGACCGGCCTGATGTACCGCAAGGAGCTGGCGGACGGCAAAGGCATGCTGTTCGACTTCAATCCCGAGCAGGAGGTGTCGATGTGGATGAAGAACACCTATGTCTCGCTCGACATGATCTTCATCCGCGCCGACGGCCGCATCCTGCGCATCGCCGAGAATACCGAACCGATGTCGACCAAGATCATCTCGTCCCGGGGGCCCGCCAGGGCCGTGCTGGAGGTGGTGGCGGGAACGGCGCAGAAATACGGCATCCGCCCCGGCGACCGCGTCGGCCATCCGCTGTTCGGCAGCAAATAGGCGGGCAGGCGGGCGCCTCGGGGCTTGACGGCGCCTTGGAAGCCTTGCTGGCGCCTTGGGAAGCGTGTATCGACGGGGCTCGCCGGACATTCGGGGTATAGCGCAGCCTGGTAGCGCGGCAGTTTTGGGTACTGCAGGTCGTTGGTTCGAATCCAGCTGCCCCGACCAGTTCTGGGGGTGAATCTCCTAGGCTTTTCCCTGCGACCTCCGACGTGATCTGACAGGCAGGGCTTACGGCGTCCCCGCGATTTCTTCGCGATGTTTCAGGCCACTGCGCCCTCGCGGACCGGGACAGAATTGCCGACGCCGGATCGAACCTTTGGCTGTCGCCATAGACATAAGTGTGTTGGGGATTTCAGCGCCCAATGTCTAAACGGACGCCGCCAAGCGATGATATTCCGCTTGCGCGGCGTTGCGCTTTTCAGGTGTCGCCTTTCGGATCCGCCCCCTCAGCTCGAGGCGTACCAGCCGAGCGGAAACGGCAGCAGGGGCCAAATCCCGTGGTTGTCGTTGGCGGCTTTCGGCAGCTCATGCGCCGGCATCCTTGCGATTGGCGCAGGAGGCGTCGATCGCAGCGCCAGGCGCAGACGTTCACACTGCAAATTCATTGTGGTCGCCCTGACGAGATTCTCGAAATTTCAATTCACAAAATTGGACGTCAGCTCAATCAAATCGCCACGCGCCCAAGATGGCGCGGTCATTCTCAAATCGCGCGCGTATTGTAGATAAATCGGCGCCGGCTTTCAACCGATCTCGGCCCCAGGCCGCGCGAAGTAAGGTTGACTGGTTAGGTTAAGGATGAGCGGTTGTTGCGGCCGCTTCGGCGATCGTTATCAGATCGATTCCGGCTCGCGACGGGCTGCCTGCAAGTCGTGCTCACACAAGGTCACGGTTCGTCGCAGCGCGCATATCCTGTGAGTTCTGCGTCATGTCTTTCGATCGCAACTTCAAAACCGCCGGTCCGCAATCGAGCTGGAGCGAGATCTGGCACCTCTGGACCGTGTTCGTGCCCCGTCGCTCGATCAACGGGCAGCTCGTGGTCGGCAAGGTCTGGCGCCGCCATGACGGCCGCGACTGGATCTACAAGAAATTCACCGAGTTCGACGGCGAAGAAGCCGCGTGAAGCGCGACGAGCTCGGAATGAACCATCATCGCGCCTTGGGCTTTTGCTGAGGCCGTCGATCTCGGCCATGGCGGTTGAAGGTCGCGCTTCAACCGCCAGGCGTTCCCGGATCAGGCCGCTTGCGCCGGGGCTGTCGCCGGCTTGGGCGGCGGTGGCTTCAGCGGCTTGTCCTGCTTCTTCGACCACGAGATGTAATAGGCCACCGTCGTCATGATCGCGATGCCGGCAACGCTGACGAAGATCTGTGCGAGCAGCGAGCCCGAGCTCATCGACAGCTCGAAATGGCCGACGAAGGACAGGAACACGCCGACGCAGAACACGGCGAGCGACTGCTGGCCGCAGACGATCAGGGGATCGAACACCTTCCATTCCAGCCCCGGCCATTCCTTTGGCACGAAGCGGATCACCAGGATCACGATCACGACGAAGTGGATGAAGCGGTAGGGCGCAAGGTTGGTCTTGTCGTTCGGGTTGAAGGCCGAGAACAGCCACTCCGGGAACATGCCGCCGAATGTGGGGAAGCGGCCGGCCATGGTCATGACCAGCGCGAACAAGAGATAGCCGAGACAGAGATAGAGCGTGATCGGCGCGTTGATCAGCGTCATCGAGCGCCGCGCGCCGCCCATCGCGCACCAGGCGCCGAACACGAACAGCACCTGCCAGCAATACGGGTTGAAGTACCACTGGCCTGCCGGATAGGCGTTCAGATTCCAGCCGAAGTGACGCGCCGCCAGCCACAGCACGATCGCCAGCACCATCGTCAAATCGGGCTTGCGCAGCATGAACCACAGCACCGGCGGGAACAGGCCCATCAGCACGATGTAGAGCGGCAGCACGTCGAGATTGAGCGGCTTGAAGCGCAGGAACAGGCCCTGGCGTAGCGTCTCGGTGGCGTTGTCGACCAAGCCGGCGACGTTGAACTCGTTGATCATCTCGCTATCGCCGAAGCGCAGCGCCAGATAGCTGATCGAGGCGATATAGATCACGAACAGGATGATGTGGGCGACGTAGAGCTGCCAGACCCGCTTGGTCAGCCGGGTGGCGCCGACCAGGAAGCCGCGCTCAAGCATCATCCGCGCATAGACGAACGAGGCGGTATAGCCGGAGATGAACACGAACAAGTCGGCGGCGTCGGAAAAGCCGTAATTGCGCGTCGTGACCCAGTTCACGACATTGTCGGGGATGTGGTCGAGGAAGATCGCCCAGTTCGCGACCCCGCGAAACAGGTCGAGCCTGAGGTCACGGCCTTTTTCAGGGAGCGTGGCGTTGATGTTCAGGAAGGCCATGCGACGGGAGCTTTCGGGAGGGGCGGTTACGCTGATGTCGTCGAAGCAGTGCCGCCGGGCGGGCCCCAGCGCGAAAGGTGGGTACGCAATTGTCACGGTGCAGCATAATGACTATACCGGTGGTGAGGGGTGCCCGGGGCCGGAATCACCGATCAGTTCCCAGTCGGTGTCTGTATACTATCCCTGAGGTTTCCACCAACTGCTACCGTGACGCATCGAAATCGAACGAAAAGACGAAGAGGCCGGACCGCCAATGACCGCACGCATTTTCAAACCCGCCAAGAACGCGATGCAATCCGGCCGGTCCAAGGCGAAGGAATGGCAGCTCGACTACGAGCCGGAGCAGCCCCGCGCGGTCGAGCCGCTGATGGGCTGGACCTCGTCGGGCGACATGAAGCAGCAGATCACGCTGCGCTTCCACAGCAAGGAAGAGGCGGTCGCCTATTGCGAGCGCAAGGGCATCGCCTACCAGGTGATCGAACCGCAGGATTCAATCCGCCGCCCAGTCGCCTATGCCGACAACTTCTCGTTCCGTCGCGGCGAGCCCTGGACGCATTGAGAAGGCGGCTGCTTCGACTTCAAACGACGTGATGTTCTCGTCATGCCCGGGCTCGTCCCGCCTGCGCGGCCGAAGTCGCTTCGGCGAGGCAGAGGCCCGGGCATCCACGTTTTGGGTGGGCGTGAACGAACGTGGATCGCCGGGTCAACCCGGCCATGACGGTCGTGGAGGCATTCCTCCCGAACGCCATAGCGCCGCGCCCCGGGTTCGGACCCTTGGCACCAATTCCGCCACGTGCTTCGCTGGTCCTGACATCGGGACCACGACGGGGTGGGGTATGGCGGGGCGTGACCAGCTCGACGGCGTCGATCTGAAGATATTATCCGAGCTGCAGCAGGACGGGCGTATCCGCAACAACGAGCTGGCGCTGCGCGTCGGCGTGTCCGCGCCCAACTGCCTGCGACGGCTGAAATCGCTGTTCAGCCGCGGCGTGATCCGGGCGGTGCGGGCCGTCATCGACGAGCGGCGGCTCGGCTATGAGGTGGTCTCGTTCGTCTCGATCCAGCTCGGCAGCCAGGCCCAGCCGGTGCTGGAGGCGTTCGAGAGCTCGATCGCTGC
The DNA here is from genome assembly GCF_900114915.1 of Bradyrhizobium sp. Rc3b. Taxonomy (GTDB): domain Bacteria; phylum Pseudomonadota; class Alphaproteobacteria; order Rhizobiales; family Xanthobacteraceae; genus Bradyrhizobium. Next base: position 351,169 of record NZ_FOUS01000008.1, on the reverse strand, counting down.
GATCCCGCGCATCCAGCAATGCTGGCGGATTTCGGGCGACACCGACTATCTCCTGAGATGCGTGGCGCCGAGCGTCGAGAGCATGCGCCAGCAGCTGCTGCATTTCGCGGCAATGCCTGACGTGAAGAACGTCCGCAGCTTTCCGGTGTTGGGCGTCGCGAAGGATGTGCCGCTGCCTCTGCAGGACGTCGCGGCGGTATCGGCGGGATAGGGGAACGCTCCAGGCGCCGTTACTCCACGATCGCGAAAAATCGGACCGCGCTACGTGTCTTCGACGTCAGCACTATAATGCTGATTAACTCACATAACTGTGACATGTGATTTTGGAAGTCCTGCGATGCGCTGAGACGTGATTGCCGGTCTCGGTGCGCCGCCTAGATGCAAGGGGTGAACCTCAGCCTGCGTCGCATCCTGAGGACTCTTTTGTGGGACCCCTGAAGCTGGACAAGACACCATGACCTCGACCTCGAAGACGATTGTCGCATCCGCTGCGACGCTGTTTGCATCGGCGTTTCTCATGATGACCGCACCCGCCGCGCAGGCGGAAGAGTACTGCATCACCAACGGCGCCCAGGCCGCTCATGGCTGCGGCTATCCGACGATGGAAGCCTGCCGGGCTGCGGCGGGCGGGATCGGGGGCACCTGCTCGCAGAGCGGCGGCGCGAAGACCTCGAACGACGCGCTGGCCTATCAGCCGAAGCAGTCGCGCACCAAGCTTCGCCCGGGCGCGCAGACCAACTCGAATTAACGCCTGAAGACGGGTTTCGAAACTGCGGCCTCCGAGAGTTCATCTTGGAGGCCGCAAATTCATGACAGTGATGCGACAGCGGGCGTGTCTCAGCGATACCGGCCGCGAAACTCGCGCGGCGAGGCACCGGTCCAGGTGCGGAAGGCGCGGGAAAAGCTCTTCTCGTTGCGGAAGCCCGCGATCTCGGCGATGCGTTTGATCGGCGTGCGGCCTCGCATCAGCTCCTGTTTTGCCAGTTCGAATTTTGCCTCTTCCTTGAGATCGCGCAACGAGGTGGCCTCCTCGCGCAGGCGCCGGTGCATGGTGCGGGTGGAGAGCGCAAGCTCGCTCGCGACGTCCTCGGCACCAAGACTGCGTCCGCGCGCATTGCGGAGCACGCGGCGGACACGCTCGACCAGCAGCCGGTCGCGCCGATAAGGCAGCACGGTCAGCCTGAGCGCGCCCTTGAGCATGTTGTCGAGATCGGCGGCGCTGCGCGTCAGCGGCAGCGAGAGATAATGCTTGTCGAAGATGATAGCGGCGCGGTCCGCATCGAAGCGGACGGTCCGGCAAAAGATGGTCGGATAGACCGAGACATGGCCGGGCTCCGCGTACGGGAACTCCGCCGCGCGGAGCGCGATCTGGGAATCGACGGCCCAGCAGGAGAAGCCGAGCACGTAGCGGAGCAGGGTGACCAGGCAGAATTCGCGTAAGGGCCCGAGATCGCGCAGCTCCCGGATGGAGACCACGGCGGTCTCCTCACTGAGCTCGAGATCGAGCAGCACGTCCTCGGTGAGCAGGCGGTGATGCCGGCACCAGCGCTTGAGCGCCACCTCCAGCGTAGGCGCTGTGATCGAGGCGCGGCACAGCATGCCGTAGGTGCCGAAGGGCAGGCGGCGCGAGAACCAGCCGAGCGCCTCGTCGTCGAGCTCGCGCATGGCATGGCCCGCCAGGGCCTCGAACTGGGCGGCCGTGACCCGCCCGTCCGGAGAATTGACAAGGTCTGGCGCTACCTGACCCCGCTGCAACGCCTCGGCCGGATCCCGTCCGTATCGCGCATAGGCGGCAACCACGCCCCGCACGAAGGCGGCGGGGGTGACGGCGCGGCGCGGGATCGCGGTTGCGGCTTGAAAGGGCATTGCGAACCTTTGGAAATTCTCTCGGGAAAATCCTCGCCAAGTTTGGCGGAAAATGCAACCTTTTCGACCGCAAGAGGGCCCTGACCCCGCTAGGTTCGGTCCCCAAAATACGGAGGAATCGCCTTGAACATCCCGAGCATCGACTTCGATCTGGGCGAAGACGTCGGCATGTTGCGCGACACGCTTCGCGCCTTCGTGGAGGCCGAGATCACCCCGCGCGCGGCCGACATCGAGAAGGCCAATCTGTTCCCCGCAGACCTCTGGAAGCGCTTCGGCGACCTTGGCCTGCTCGGCATGACCGCGCCGGAGCAATATGGCGGCTCGAACATGGGCTATCTCGCCCACATCGTCGCCATGGAGGAGATTTCGCGCGGCTCCGCTGCCGTGGGGCTGTCCTACGGCGCCCATTCCAACCTCTGCGTCAACCAGATCCGCCGCAACGGCAATGACGCGCAGCGCCAGCGCTATTTGCCGAAGCTGATCTCCGGCGACTATGTCGGCGCGCTCGCGATGTCCGAGCCGGGCGCCGGCTCCGACGTGGTCTCGATGAAGCTGCGCGCCGACAAGCGCGGCGACCGCTACGTCCTCAACGGCTCGAAGATGTGGATCACCAATGGCGGCGACGCCGACGTGCTGGTGGTCTACGCCAAGACCGATCCGGAGGCCGGCCCGCGCGGCATGACGGCTTTCCTCGTCGAGAAGGGCTTCAAGGGTTTCACCCACGGCCAGCATCTCGACAAGCTCGGCATGCGCGGCTCCAACACCTATCCCTTGTTCTTCGACGATTGCGAGGTGCCGGAGGAGAATGTGATGGGCAAGGTGGGTGAGGGCGTCAAGGTGCTGATGTCCGGCCTCGACTATGAGCGCGCGGTGCTGTCGGGCGGCCCGCTCGGGATCATGGCGGCGTGCATGGACGCGGTCGTGCCCTACATGCACGAGCGCAAGCAGTTCGGCCAGCCGATCGGCGATTTCCAGCTGATGCAGGGCAAGCTCGCCGACATGTACGCGACGTGGCAGGCCACGCGCGCCTATGTCTATGCGGTGGGACGCGCTTGCGACCGCGCCGACCACGCCCGCAGCTTGCGCAAGGATGCGGCCGCGGCGATCCTCTATTCCGCGGAGAAGGCAACGTGGATGGCCGGCGAGGCGATCCAGGCGCTCGGCGGCGTCGGCTATACCAGCGAATTCCCTGTGGGGCGTCTGTGGCGCGACGCCAAGCTGTACGAGATCGGCGCGGGGACGTCCGAAGTTCGCCGCATGCTGATCGGCCGCGAACTGATGTCCGAGACGGCTTAAAAACCTTCACTCATTGGAATCAACATGCCGCTCCATTCCAGCATCGATCCGTCTTCATCCGACTTTGCGCGCAATTCCGAGGCGATGCGCACCCTGGTCGCGGACTTGCGTGAAAAGCTCAGCCAGGTCGCCGGCGGTGGCGGCGAGGTCTCGCGCAACCGCCACACCTCGCGCGGCAAGATGCTGGCACGCGAGCGCGTCGACCTCCTGGTCGATCCCGGCACCTCGTTCCTGGAGCTGTCACCGCTCGCGGCCTACGGCCTCTATGGCGGCGATGTGCATTCGGCGAGCGTCGTGACGGGCGTGGGGCGCATTTCGGGGCGCGAATGCATGATCGTCGCCAACGACGCCACGATCAAGGGTGGCACCTATTACCCCATGACCGTGAAGAAGCATCTGCGTGCGCAGGACGTGGCGCGGCAGAACAATCTGCCCTGCGTCTACATGGTCGATTCCGGCGGCGCCTTCCTGCCGCTGCAGGATGAGATCTTCCCGGACGAGCGGCATTTCGGCCGCATCTTCTACAACCAGGCGCAGATGTCCTCCCAGGGCATTCCGCAGATCGCGATCGTGATGGGCTCCTGCACCGCCGGCGGCGCCTATGTCCCCGCGATGTCGGACGAGAGCATCATCGTGCGCAACCAAGGCACCATCTTCCTCGGCGGCCCGCCGCTGGTGAAGGCCGCGACCGGCGAGGTCGTCAGCGCCGAGGAGCTCGGCGGCGCCGACGTGCATTCGCGCCAGTCGGGCGTGACGGACCATTACGCACAGAACGATGCGCACGCGATCGGCATCGCCCGGCGCATCGTCGGCACGCTGAAGCCGTCGGTGCGGCCGAACCTCAATATGCATCCGGCGCGTGAGCCGCTGTTTGCTGCGGAGGAGATTTACGGCGTGGTGCCGGTCGACGGCAGAAAGCCGTTCGACGTGCGCGACATCATCGCGCGCGTCGTGGATGGCTCCGAGTTTGACGAATTCAAGAAGCTCTACGGCACGACGCTGGTCTGCGGCTTCGCCCATATCTGGGGCTATCCGGTCGGCATCATCGCCAACAACGGCATTCTCTTTAGTGAGAGTTCACTGAAAGGCGCTCATTTCATCGAGCTGTGCTGCCAACGCGGCATTCCCCTGGTGTTCCTGCAGAACATCACTGGCTTCATGGTCGGCAAGAAATACGAGGCCGGCGGCATCGCGCGCGACGGCGCCAAGCTGGTGACGGCGGTCGCGACCGCCTCGGTGCCGAAATTCACCGTGGTGATCGGCGGCTCCTACGGCGCCGGCAATTACGGCATGTGCGGCCGGGCGTACTCACCGCGCTTCCTCTGGATGTGGCCGAACGCGCGCATCTCGGTGATGGGCGGCGAGCAGGCCTCGATGGTGCTGAGCCAGGTCCGCCGCGACAATATCGAGGCCAAGGGCGATAGCTGGTCGAAGGAAGAGGAAGACAAATTCCGCGAGCCCATCCGCGCGCAATATGAGAGCCAGGGGCACCCATATTATGCCACGGCGCGGCTGTGGGACGACGGCGTCATCGACCCGGCCGATACTCGCCTCGTGCTCGGCCTTGGCCTCTCGGCGGCGTCGAATGCGCCGATCGAGCCGACAAAATTCGGCCTGTTCAGGATGTGATGCGATGGACCGCTCAAAGCTCTACCGCCGTTTTCGCACCCTCCTGATCGCCAACCGCGGCGAGATCGCCTGCCGCGTCATCCGCACCGCACGCGCCATGGGCCTGCGCACGGTCGCGGTCTATTCCGAGGCCGATCGCGATGCGATGCATGTCGCGCTCGCCGACGAGGCCGTGCTGCTCGGGCCGGCGCGGGCCCGCGACAGCTATCTCAATGTCGAGCGGCTGATCGAGGCCGCGCGCAAGACCGGCGCCGAGGCCGTGCATCCCGGCTACGGCTTCCTGTCGGAGAATGCCGAATTCGCACGGGCCTGCTTCGATGCAGGGCTGGTGTTCGTCGGCCCGACCGCCGGGATGATGACGGCGATGGGCTCGAAGTCCGGCTCGAAAGAGCTGATGGAGAAGGCCGGCGTGCCGCTGGTGCCGGGCTATCACGGCGAGGCCCAGGACGAGGCGACGCTTTCGAAGGCGGCCGACAAGATCGGCTTTCCCATCCTGGTGAAGGCCTCCGCCGGCGGCGGCGGCCGCGGCATGCGGATCGTGCGCTCGGCCGATGAGCTTGCGCCCGCGATCGTCAGCGCCAAGCGAGAGGCCAAGGCCGCGTTCGGCGACGACCGCATGCTGATCGAGAAATATGTCGACAATCCCCGGCATATCGAGGTGCAGATCATCGGCGACAGCCACGGCAATCTGCTCTCGCTGTTCGAGCGCGAATGCACGTTGCAGCGCCGGCACCAGAAGGTGATCGAGGAGGCGCCGTCGCCGACGCTCAATCCAGCGCAGCGCGAGGCGGTTTGTGCCGCCGCGCGAAAGGCCGCAGGCGCGGTGAACTATGTCGGTGCCGGCACCATCGAGTTCGTCTCCGACGGCAAGGACGTTTTCTTCATCGAGATGAACACGCGTCTGCAGGTCGAGCATCCCGTGACCGAGCTGATATCAGGCGTCGACCTCGTCGAATGGCAGCTGCGCGTCGCCTTCGGCGAGGCGCTGCCGTTGAAGCAGGACGAGATCAAGCTCAACGGCCACGCGGTCGAGGCGCGCGTCTACGCGGAGAATCCGACCAAGAACTTCATGCCGTCGGTCGGCAGGATCTCGACCTGGCGGCTGCCCGCCGAGACCGGTGGCCTGCGCATCGACGCCGGCTACCGCGAGGGCGATAGCGTCTCGCCGTATTACGACGCCATGCTCGCAAAGATGATCGCATGGGCGCCAACGCGGGACGTTGCGATCGAGCGCCTGAACCGCGGGCTGGAAGAGTCCGACGTCCGCGGCATCGTCACCAACATCCCGTTCCTGTCGGCGCTGATGACGCATCCGAAGGTACGGACGAATGCGATCGACACCGGCTTCATCGAGCGTGAGCTGGCGGTGCTGACACAGGCCGCGCCGGCGCCGGGTGAGCTCGAGCTGTGCGCCGCGGTGGCCGCTATTATCAGCGACGAACGACAGGCGGCGCAGGCGGAGGCGAATTCGCCCTGGCGGACCTTTGGCTGGCAGCCGGTCGGCCGCCGCCAGCGCAGCTTTGCCTTTCGTGTCGGGCACGGGCCCGAGCAGAAGATCGTGCTGAACTACGGCAGCGGTCCGTCGACGCTGATCATCGGCGAACGCGAATTGGCATTTGCGATCGCGCCGCGCGACGGCGGCTTCGACCTGACGCTTGACGGCGTCAAATCGTCGGTCGCCGCGGTCGTCGCCGGCCATGAGCTTTACCTGCGCACGCGCAACGGCCGCTTCGACCTGCATTGGGTCGATCCGTTCGGCGGCGAGAGCGAGGAGCATATCGGCGAGGACAAGATCGCGGCGCCGCTGCCGGGCACCGTCGTCGCCGTGCTGGCCGAGGAGGGGGCCAAGCTCGAGAAGGGCGCGCCGATCCTGACGCTGGAAGTGATGAAGATGGAGCAGACGCTGCGCGCGCCCTATGCCGGCGTCTTGAAGTCCATCAAGTGCAAGGTCGGCGACATCGTGCAGGAGGGCGTCGAGCTCGCGGTGGTCGAACCTGCGGGAGAGTGACATGAGCGACCCCGTCCGCATCATCGAAATGGGGCCGCGCGACGGCCTCCAGAACGAGAAGACGCCCGTCAGCGTCGAAGCCCGTATCGCCTTCGTCGAGGCGCTGGTCGCGGCCGGGCTCGATACGGTCGAGGTCGGGGCGTTCGTCTCGCCCAAGGCGATCCCGCAAATGGCGAGCTCGGATGCCGTGCTGCGCGGCGTGAACCACATCAAGGGCGCCGAATTCCACGTGCTGGTGCCCAACGAGAAGGGCTATGACGCAGCGCGCGCCGCGGGCGCGAGAGTGGTCTCGGTGTTCGCCGCGGCCTCCGAGGGATTTTCTCGCGCCAACATCAATTGCACCGTTGCGGAGTCCATCGATCGGTTCAAGCCGGTGCTGGCTCGTGCCAAGGCTGATGGCGTCAAGGTGCGCGGCTATATCTCCTGCGTGCTCGGCTGTCCGTTCGACGGTGAAATCAAACCGAAGGCCGTCGCGGATCTCGCCAAGACGCTGTGGGATCTCGGCTGCTACGAGGTCTCCCTCGGCGACACCATCGGCGTCGGCACGCCTGAAAAGGCCAAGGCGATGCTGCGCGCGGTTGCCGCCAACATTCCCGCCGCCAATCTCGCAATGCATTTCCACGACACCTACGGACAGGCGCTCGCCAATCTCTATGCCGGCCTGGAGGAGGGCGTCCGCGTCATCGACGCTGCCGCCGGCGGCCTCGGCGGCTGCCCCTACGCGCCGGGAGCGACCGGCAATGTCGCGACCGAGGACGTCGTCTACATGCTCGAGGGCATGGGCGTCAGGACCGGCATCGACATGGACAAGCTGCTGGCCGCGACGAACGAGATGAGCCGCGTGCTGGGCAAGCCGCCGGTGAGCCGGGTGGCGTCCGCGCTGAATGCGAAGAAGAAGCGGGCGGCTTCGTAGGTCTTCGCCATTGTAAGCGCAGGTGCCGTAGGGTGGGCAAAGGCGCCTAGCGCCGTGCCCACCATCTTTTTATGATCGAGACAGGTGGTGGGCACGCTTCCGCCTTCGCTCTTCGAGCTACGGCGGACAAGTCGCTTTGCCCACCCTACTAGACTACGGGACCTGCTTTCACGCAGCCTTCAGACCCACATCCGGCAGGCGCGGCCGGCTCTTCAGCGCCTTGGCCATCATGGCCTCGACCTCGGCCTTCTCCTGCGGCAGCAGCGCGAGGCGCGGCGGGCGGGTCAGCGCGGTGCCGCGGCCCATGATGTGCTCGCACAGCTTGATGCACTGGACGAGGTCGGGGCGCGCATCGAGATGCAGCAGCGGCATGAACCATTCGTAGATCGGCATAGCCTCAGCGAGGCGGCCGGCCTTGGCCAAACGGAACAGCGTCTCGCCTTCGCGCGGGAAGGCGTTCGACATGCCGGAGACCCAGCCCACGGCGCCCATGGCGATGCTCTCGACGATGACGTCGTCGAGGCCTGCGAACAGCACGAAGCGGTCACCCACCATGTTCCTGGTGTCGATGAAGCGCCGCGTGTCTCCGGACGAATCCTTGAAGCAGACCACGGTCTCGACGTCGGCGAGCGTGGCGAGAATGTCCGGGGTGACGTCGTTCTTGTAGATCGGCGGATTGTTGTAGAGCATCACGGGCAGGTCGGTCGCGGAGGCGACGGCGCGGAAATGCGCCGCGGTCTCGTGCGGCTTGGACGAATAGACCAGGGCCGGCATCACCATCACGCCGTCGATGCCGACGCGCGCGGCTTCCTTCGCCGTCTCGACCGCAAACGCCGTGGTAAATTCGGCGATGCCGCACAATACGGGCACGCGGCCGGCGGCGACCGACTTCGCCGTCTCCATGATCGCGACCTTCTCCTTGCGCTCCAGCGAGGTGTTCTCGCCGACCGAGCCGCAGACGATCAGGCCCGAGACGCCGTCGCGGATCAACCCATCCATCACTTTCGCGGTTGCATCGATGTCGAGCGAGAGATCGTCGTGGAATTGGGTGGTGACGGCCGGGAAGACGCCTTCCCAGGAAACGCGGCGGCTCATTGATTTGACTCCAGGTAAGATTGCCGGCGGGGGGCTGGATCCGCCGGGCGCGGTGAAGAGGATGGCGGGTGCGATCAGAGCGTCGCGCCGACCTTGCGCAGCTCGGCGAGAACCGGTGCCTTGGGCAGCCAGATCTTGTCGAATTCGGCGATGACGGCCTCGGTGTCGCCCGCCGGGACCTGGCGGATTGGGATCGGCGCGTTCTTGAAATTCTCGATCAGCGCGGGCTCGTTGCCGGCGAGTTCGTCGATCTGCGCATCCAGAGTCGCCTTGACAGTCTTGGCGATCAGCTCGCGGTCGGCAGCGGGGAGCGACTGCCAGACCCGGCCGGAAACGACGGCCGCCATCGGCATGAAGACGGCATTCATCTGCAGGATCACCTTGGAGACCTTGTCGAAGCGTTGGTTCCAGGAGAATTCGAGATCGGCCTCGAGGCCGTCGACCTGGCCGTTGGCCATCGCGTCGAACACCTGCGGCGTCGGGATCGGTGTCGGCGCTGCGCCGAGGGACGAATAGAAATCACGATAGACCGGCGTCGGGTTGATGCGCAGCTTCATGCCCTTGATGTCGGCGAGCGTCGTCAAATCCTTCGACGAGAACACCGCGCGCATGCCGGTGATGCCCCAGCCGAGGCCGATGGTGCCGGTCTCCTGCGGCAGCACCTCGAACAGCTTCACTGCCGCCGGATGCCGCACGAATTTCGCCACCGCCGGCGTCGAGCGCACGATGTAGGGCGCGTTGATCGCGGCGATGTGCGGCACGCGCGAGCCGAGCTCGGCGGCCTGGATGAAGCCCATGTCGAGCGCGCCGGATTGCAATTGCTGCATCATCGCGGGCTCGTTGCCGAGCTGGCCGGAGTGGAACACGGTCAGTGTCAGGCGGCCGTTGGTTGCGGCCTTGAGATCGTCACCGAATTTTAGCGCGGCCTTGTTCCAGGAATGGCCGTTCGGAGTGATCAGGCCGAGGCGGAATTCCTTGGCCTGGGCGAGCGCCAGCGACGGTGCGAACACCGATGCGGCGGCACTGGTGGCGAGAAAGCGGCGGCGTGTAAGCGGCATGGTCGGGCTTCCTTTTGAACGGGCCTATTTGATGAGGATCAGCGAGAGCGACGGATAGAGCGAGAGCAGCACCAGCAGGACGCAGGAGATGACGAAGAAGGGCAGCGTCACCATGAACATCTTGCCGGGCTTGGCGCCGGTGACGGCGGCCGCGACGAAAAAGCAGAGCCCGACCGGCGGCGACAGCAGGCCGAGCACGAGATTGATCACCACCACGACGCCGAAATGCCGGGGATCGATGTGATAGACCTCGGTCGCAACAGGCAGCAGGATTGGCACCGTCATGATCAGGCCGGGAATGCCGTCGATGACAGTGCCGATCACAAGCAGGATGACGTTGCAGATCAGCATGAAGCTGACCGGGTCTTTGGCGGCCGTCTGGATCCAGGCAGCCGTCTCCTGCGGCACCTTGCCGAAGATCAGGACCCAGGAGAACACCGCGGCGGCCGCGACCAGGAACAGCACGATCGCCGAATAGATCGCGCTGCGCAGCATCATCTGCGGCAGCTGCGAGAACTCGAACTCCCTGGTCCAGTATTTTCCGACGAGTGCGGCGGCCACAGCGCCGACCGCGGCGGATTCCGTCGCATTGGCGAGACCGCTCAGAATCGTGCCGACGATGACGACCGGGATCAGCAGCGTCGGCGACGTCCGCAGGATCGTCATGACGCGCTGGCGCGGCGTCTGATAATCCGCGCGCGGATAATTGTAGACATAGCCCATCAGGGCAATGACGAGGCAGAACATCACGGTGAGGATGACGCCCGGCACGATGCCTGCGATCAGCATGTCGCTGACCGAGACCTGCGCGAGCACGCTGTAGACCACGAACATCACCGAGGGCGGGATGATGGGGCCGAGCATGCCGCCATAAGCGGTCAGCCCCGCCGCAAACGTCTTGTCGTAACCCTTCTTCTCCATCTCCGGCACCATGATCTGGGCCATGATCGCGACCTGCGCGGTCGCCGATCCCAGGATCGAGGAGATGAACATATTGGCGAGGATGTTGACGTAGGCGAGCCCGCCTTTGAGCGAGCCGACGAAGGCCATCGCCATGTCGACGATGCGCCGTGTGATGCCGCCGCCATTCATGATCTCGCCGATCAGGATGAAGAGGGGAATCGCGATCAGGCCGTAGCTGTCGACGCCGCCGAACAGCTGCAGCGGATAGGACTGGAACAGCACGGGATTGCCGGATGCCGCAATGTAGACGAGGCCGGCGAGGCACAGGCAGAGGCCGATCGGCACGCCGACCAGCATGAAAACCATAAAGGCCGCCGACGTGATCATCAGTTGACCCCGTCGAGCTCGGAGAGCTGGAAGCCCTTTGGCGGCATGCGCGGCACCAGCCCGAGATCTTCCAGCAAATTGGCGAGGCCGTGAACGGTCATCGACACCGCGAAGATCGGCAGCGTCAGGTAGAGCACCCAGGTCGGCCAGTTCAGCGTCTGGGTGTGCTCGGTGTAGAGGAAGTTGAAGGTTTCGGCCGCGAGCTTGCGCCCGTCGAAGCCGGCGCGGGCAAGGCCGATCGGATCCATCCAGAGCACGCAGGTGACGATCAGGGCGGCGCCGAACACCACGACGAGGCCAGTCGAGATCACCTTTGCGATCTTCTGGTGTCGCGCCGAAAGACGCTCCGTCAGCATGGTGACCGCGAAGTCGAGCCGCAGCCGCGTCATCGCGGAGGCGCCGATGAAGGTCAGCCAGACCACGCAATAAACAGCGGATTCATCGATCCAGTAGATCGGAAAGCGCGCGTAGCGGGTGACGACGTTCACCAGGATCAGGCCGGTCAGCACGTACATCAGGCCCATCAGCGCCAGGCGCTCCACGGCGAGCAGGGCGCTGGAGGCGCGAATGACCATCCGTCGAACGCTGAACGCGCGGCTGGCCGGGATCGTCTGCTCGATCATGAAAGAGGCCCCACACCCCGAAAATTGTCGTGCTATCGACAAATGTATAATTTATACAATTTGGGTGTCAAACGGAGATTGCGGTCATTTCTGCGGCAGGCCGCGCTTTTGCTGGGCACGCTGCTTTGTGGGACGCCCGGCTTTTGCTGGAGCGCCCGACATGCAAGAGAGAGACCGCTTCGGCCGGACGAGTCGGGAAGGACAACAGAAGGTCAGATGAAACAGCCTCTGAAGCATCGCACCCTGTCGGCCGCGATCGTCGACCAGCTCAGGCAGGCGATCCTCGACGGTACTTATCGGGCCGGATCACAGTTGCGGCAGGATGCGCTTGGCGAGGCCTATGGCGTCAGCCGCATTCCTGTCCGCGAGGCGCTATTCCAGCTCGAGGCTGAAGGCCTGGTGCGGATCGTGCCGCAGAAGGGCGCCATCGTCTCGGAGCTGTCGCTGGACGAGATCAACGACGTGTTCGATCTGCGCTGCATCCTGGAGCCGCGGCTGCTGGCGCAGTCGGCGCCGCGTTTCAGCGCTGACGATTTCGACGGGCTCGACGACATCCACAAGCGCTTCGAGAAGGCGATCAAGGCGAAGAACGTCAGTGAATGGGGACAGCTCAACGCCGACTTCCACATGGCGCTTTACGTTCACGCTCCGCAGCCGCGCACGCGGGCGATCGTGCTGTCGCTGCTCCAGACCAGCGACCGCTACACTCGGCTGCAGCTCTCCAACACCAAAGCGATGGGGACGGCCGAAAAGGAGCACGCCCATATGATCGCGCTCTGCCGCGCACAGAAGGTCGAGGAAGCCTGCCGCTTCCTGGAGCGGCACATCGAAGCCGTGCGCAAGGATCTATTGCAGGTGGTGGCCGGCAGCGTGGTCGCGCCGAAGGTGCGACGGAAAGAGCAGTCGTAGGGTAGGCAAAGGCGCGTAGCGCCGTGCCCACCATCTCTCCGTGACCGCAATCGCGAATGGTGGGCACGCTTCGCTTTGCCCACCCTACGGCCGCCGTGATTGCCGTTACCTGCTCCCGTCCGGCCCCATCACCAGATCCGGCAGCCCGGTCGAAATCGCCGGAAAGAAGCACAGCAGCAGCACTGCCAGCATCATCAGCAGCACGAACGGCAGCGTGCCCCAGATTACCTCGCGCAGGGGAATGTCCGGTGCGACGTTGCGGATGACGAAGATGTTGAGGCCGACCGGCGGGTGGATCAGCCCCATCTCCATCACGATGGTCATCACCACGCCGAACCAGATGATATCGAAATTCGCGGCACGCAGCGGTGGCAGAATGATCGGCGCCGTCATCAGGATGATCGAGACCGGCGGCAGGAAGAAGCCGAGCACGACGACCATGACGAGGATCGCGAACAGCAGCTCCCAGCGCGGCAGGTGCATCGCGACGATGGATTCGGCGACCGATTGCGAGATGTGCAGATAGCTCATCACGTAGGAATAAAGCAGCGACATGCCGATGATCATCATCAGCATGGTCGATTCCCGGATCGTCGACTTCATGATGGGCGCAAGGTCGCTCGGCCGCCACACGCTGTAGATCGCAGCGATGAGCGCCAGCGCCAGCAGGCCGCCGAGGCCGGCGGTCTCTGACGGCGTGGCGTAGCCGCCATAGAGCGCGATCATGACGCCGGTGAGCAGCAGCACGAATGGAATCACCCGCGGCAGCACGCTGAAGCGTTCGGCGAGCGTGTATTCGTCGCGGGCGAGGATCGCCGCTTCCGGGCCGCCGTTCTTGTAGATCGCTTCTGCGGCGGCGTATTCCTGACGGAAGCGGATCACGGCGTAGGCGCCGAACAGCGAGACCAGCAGCAGGCCCGGTCCGATGCCGGCGAGGAAGAGCCGTCCGAGCGATTTTTCGGCGGCGACCGCGAACAGGATCATGGTGATCGAAGGCGGCAGCAGGATGCCGAGCGTGCCGCCGGCAGCGATGATGCCTGCGGCAAAGCCGCCGGAATAGCCGCGCTTGCGCATCTCGGGGATGCCGGCCGAACCGATCGCCGAGCAAGTCGCAGGCGAGGAGCCCGCCATCGCCGCGAACAGCGCGCAGGCGAAAACGTTGGCGACGCCGAGCCCGCCGGGCACGCGATGCAGCCAGGCATGCAGGGCCGAATAGAGATCCTGGCCGGCGCGCGACTTGCCGATCGCGGCGCCCTTCAGGATGAAGAGCGGGATCGACAACAGCGTGATCGAGGCCATTTCCTCGTAGACGTTTTGCGTCACCGTATCGAGGGACGCCGCCGGCATGTAGATGCCCATGAACACGACCGCGACCGCGCCGAGCGCGAACGCAATGGGCATGCCCGAGAACATCACGAGCAGCGTCGCAACGCCGTAGGCAACGCCGATACCGAACACGCTCATGAACGCTTGGCTCCGGTAAACGGCAGCGCAAGCTGCACGAGGATCTGGATGCAGAGCAGGCTCATGCCGAACGCCATCAGCGAATAGGGAATGGCGAGCGGCGGCGACCACATCGAGTTGGAGACCTGGCCGTCGACATAGGCCTCATGGGCCAGCGTCCAGGACTTCCAGGTGAAGAAGGCGCAGAACAGGAACGTGAAGGCGTCGACCAGCCAGAGCCTGATCCGGTTCGCGAGCGGCGAGAGCAGGCCGACAAAGGCCTCGATGCCGATATGGCCGCGGTTCTGCTGCACATAGGCGGCCGTCATGAAGGTCGCGCCGACCAGCAGGAACACGGCGGCCTCGTCCTGCCAGTAATTGGCGGCCTTGAACAAGGCGCGGCTGAGCACGCTGTAGCTCAGGATGGCGCAGGCCGCGACCAGTGCGATCGCGGCGAACACGACGATGATGCTGTTGAGGATGGCAAGACCGCGATCGATCGCCGCCGCAAGGCCGGTCCCTGCGGCAGCGATGGTTTGATCGTCACGATCCGGAAGCGGACCATGGCTCATGCGGCGACGTCGATGGCGAGCTTGAGCAGGTTCGCCGAGGTCGCGGTCTTGGCGCTGTAGTCCTTCCAGGCGGTGTCGCGGGCGATGTCACGCCACTTGCCGACGGTCGCGGCGTCGAGCACCGAGACCTTGGCGCCGGCCTTCTCGTAGACCTTGGCGACCTCGACGTCGTCGTCCTGCGCGCCCTTGCGGCCGAATGCCTCGAGCTCGGTGCCGACCGCGAGCAGGATGTCCTGCTGGTTCTTCGGCAGCTTGTCGAAGATCGCCTTCGACATCATCAGCGGCTCGAGCATGAACCAGTAGGAGGCACCCGCGCCCGAGGTCAGGGACTTTGCGACCTCTTCCAGACGGAACGAGATCAGGCTGGTCGAGGAGGTGATGCCGGCATCGCAGGCGCCGGTCTGCATCGCCGCGTAGATTTCGTTCGAGGGCACCGACAGCACCGAGGCGCCGGCGGTCTGCAGCACCATGTCCATCTCGCGCGAGCCGCCGCGTACCTTCAGGCCCTTGGCATCTTCCGGCGCGACGATCGGCTTGGAGCGGCTGGCGACGCCGCCGGCCTGCCACACCCAGGAGAGCAGGATGATGCCCTTGTCGGCGAGGAAGTCGGTCAGCGCCTTGCCGACCGGCTCCTTCTTCCAGCGCAGGCCCTGGTCGTAGGTGGTCACGAGGCCGGGCATCAGGCCGATATTGGTCTCCGGCAGCTCGCCGCCGGCGTAGGGCATCGGATAGAGGCTGATGTCGAGCGCGCCCTTGCGCATCGCGGAGAACTGCGCGTTGGTCTTGATCAGCGAAGAGTTCGGATAGATCTCGGCGGCGATGTCGCCGTTGCTGCGCTTAGCGACTTCAGCAGCGAACATACGGCAAAGCCGGTCCCGGAAATCACCCTTGTCGATGGTGCCGCCCGGGAACTGGTGCGAGATCTTCAGCGTGGTCGCGGCCTGCGCGGTGCCGGTGCCGAAGCGGAGAATGGCGGGTGCGGCGACCGCGGTCGCGAGCAGATGGCGGCGCGTGAGCATGGTGTGATCCCTCTGAGCGTTTCTTCGAACGGTTCTTGTTGGCGTGATTTGGGCGGGTCATCTGACCGGCACGTAGGCCCATCCTAGCCGGTCTTTCACCCGATATTCTCTCATCTGATAGTTCGAGACCGAATGCCGCGGCAAGGGGGTGGTGACCGTGCTGCGCTGCACACATCCGCTTTCCACCGCAGGCCCCGGCCTGCCTAGAACGGCGGATCGCAGCAGGCTCGTCAAAAATTTATCTCGCGGCGAGGTAACAATGCGGGGCGTCCATCCGTCGAGATTGAATAGCGGCGTCCGTCGCTGACAAACACCATCTCGAAGGAAAGATGATCCATGACCATTCGCACCCGTATCGTGCTCGGCGTCTCCGCTGCCGCTCTCTCGCTCGGCCTCGCGCTCGCGCCGGCCGCCTTTGCTCAGGACAAGATGGGCAAGGATGACGGCATGATGAAAAAGGACACGATGTCCAAGGACGGCATGATGAAGAAGGACACCATGTCCAAGGACGACGGCATGAAGAAGGATCACATGTCGAAGGACGGGATGAAGAAGGACGACGGGATGATGAAGAAGAACTGATCTTCGACTGTCGTCCGCAGCAGACGGACGTGCGTCGAAAACCCAGGGGCGGTCACGTCGACCGCCCCGGAATAGTCAGTTCAACTTCAGTTGAACGCGACCGGGAATGCTACTTGCGCTTGGCCTTGCGGGCGGCGTAGCGGGCGTCGCGCTTGGCCTTCTGCTCGGCCTCGATTTCAGCCTGCTTGGCGATCGCTTCCTCCGCCTCGCGGGCGATCCGGGCTGCCTCTGCCGCTGCGGCCTCTTCCGCGATACGCTTCTGCTCGGCCTTTTCGGCCTCGCGCGCTGCCTTTGTCTCGGCGCGCTTGGCCGCGAGGGCCTCGCGCTCGGCGCGTCGTGCCGCGACCGCCGGATCGTCGTGACCGGGCTGCGACTTGAATTTGTTCAAAAGATTTTTGCGTGCTTCCTGCGCCGCCTTTTGTCGGTCGGAGAAGCCTGGTTCCCTGAATCCACTCATCGAACGAACCTTGTCTTCCTCACTTTCAGCCCTACATCACTGCGTGTTGGTACGTCGGCTGGGCATAGCGGGCGCCACGCGACGCAGAAGCGTGTACATCGGCGCGCGTCGCGAAGCCACCCATAATCGCAGCCGATCAGGTAGACGAAAAATCGCCGCCCCGACGATCTCGTAGCCCGGAAAAACTGCCGAATTGTGATGTCCCTCATAAGGGAGCACGCGGGCGACGCCTAGCGTCCGCCCCGATACGAGACGGAGCACGGGCATGACGTTCTTCCGCTTCCACCAAAAGGCGCTCGCAATCGCCTTGGCCCTGATAGCCGTTGCCGGCGCGGCGCTGCTGCTCGCTCGTCCGCAGCCCATCGAGAGTGCCGTCCTGGGTGCCGACTGGGAATGCACCCAGACCGCGTTCGTGCTCACGACCTGTGCACCGCGGCTCCAACAGGCGATCCCGGCGGTCGAAACCTCGCGCAAGGATGCGATCCGGGCGACCCGAGGCTGAACCCGACGAACTGGGCTGATCGGGATGTGACGGGACGTCGCAGAGGTGGTAAGCCGGCACGCCCGCGCGGTAGGTAGCCATGTCCACGTCCAAGCTTGAGTCCAAGCCCGAACGGGGCGAAAAGCCGAAATCCCAACCCGGTGATAACCGCCGTGGCGCGATCGCCGGCTTGATCATCGCGATCCTGATCCTCGGTGTCGGCTGGTGGCTCGCGCGGGACCTCACCGCGGCCAGCAAGATGCAGGACTGCCTGATGTCCGGGCGGAGCAATTGCAACGTGATCGAGCCGGCCCGCTAGAAGCGGTCCAGCACGGCCCGTCGAGCCGAAAAAATGCCGTGATCTTAACCATTTGTAACGCGACATAGCTGACCAAAGCAGGTCAGCTATGTCAGCCGGCATCAAGCCGAGCGCGATCCGAATCGTCTATCGCGCCAGGCACCACGGCATTCGAGAGAGTAGGGGTCAAGCACGCATGAGTGCGTCCAGCCGCATGAAGATCATCATTTCCCTGGTTTCGGCCACGTCGTTGCTCGCGCTTTCGGCACAGGCCCAGGACGCCGGGCCGTCGTCGAGGGACGCAAGGCTACCAAGGGACGCCGGCCAGCCTCCGGCCCGCCCGGGCGCAGGGGCACCGCCTCCGGACGGTCAGAACATGCGCAGGGGCCCGGCGCCGCAGCAGGCGGCCCGACCCGCGCCGCAGCCCGGTGGCCAGCCTCATGCTGGTCCCGGTCCGCATGGCGCCGGCGGTCCGCCGCCAGGACGCCATGTCGCCCGTGGTCCCGCTCCGACGCGCGACTGGGGCGGACAGGCCTATCGTGGCAATCGCTCCTGGGACGGTGGGCGCTGGCGCCACGAAGTCCACAACGGCCGCTCCGGCTGGTGGTGGGACGTTGGCGGCGTCTGGTATTATTATCCGCAGCGGATGGCCGGTCCGCCCGCCTACATCTCCGAGGAGTATTACGACGACGTGCCGGTGGCCTATGCCCCGCCGCCGCCTCCGGTCGCCTATGCACCGCCACCTCCGCCGCCGCCGGCTGATCCCGGCGCGAGCGCGCTTGGCGGCGCCATCGTCGGCGGCGTGCTGGGCGGACTGATCTCGGGTAACGCCACAGGGGCTGCCGCGGGCGCGGTTCTCGGCGGCGCGACCGGAGCCATCGCCGGTGCCACCGCCGCCTCTCAGCCCGGCTACTACTGGGCGCAGGGCAATTGCTACTACCGCTATCCGGACGGGCAGTACGTGGCGACCGATCCGCGGGCGTGCCGCTAAGGCAGAGGTCGCATCCTGACCTGAAAGAGGCGGGCGAAAGCCCGCCTCTTTTGTTCTGGTGCCGTCAACCGATTGTCTCGATGCGTATGTCGGCGCGACATTCGGCGGCGCACAACAATTGCCTCAAAATAGCACTGGCTCCCGGTGCCGCTTCACGCGATTCTCAAAAGAAAAAACGTTGGGAAAACGATTCGCGGGGACGTGGGACATGCTGGATGCAATCCAGATCAGCCTGGCGCTTTGGGCCATGATCGTTTGCGGCGGGATCAAGCTGGGGCAGGTGGTGCACTGCCTGTTCTAAAGCGCGATGAGATTTGGATGAATCGTCATCGCTCTTTCGGTTGTTGTTTGCGCATGCTCTTTCCGGAAAACCGCTTCGCACGTTTCCGGATCATGCTTTAGCGCACGATCGCTGCCGCGAGCCTTGCTCGCCAGCGCGACGGATCGGCCTGCGTCACACGAGCCAGTTGAAGAACGCAATCGCGCCCCAGACCAGGCCGGCGATCCAGGCCAGCATCACGATGCCGATGGTCCCGAGATAGGCGATGCCGAGCAGGTCGGTCCTTTGTCGTTGCGTCGGGACGTTGGCCGGAGCTGCTGCTTCTTGTGTCATGACGGGAAATACCATCGATGCCTTCGCGGGCTGCTGGAGCGTCGAGATATGGTCTAACCGAGATGCAGGTCGCTGACTGTGACACAATTCACAGATCGCCTGGATGAAAGCCCAGCCAAATGGCTTCGCAATCGGCGCATGCATGCAGTGAAGCAGTCGTGCCGGCCGTTTGCCTCAGTCCGGCAGACGCGACGTTACCCCGCAATCATACGGACGAAATTGCCATGGGCTTGTCCAGATGGCCGGCTAGAGTCGGTCTCATGTGTACCAAGTACGACCCACAGCACGAAGCGGAGGCCGCGATGAAGCGGGCCGCGGCATCGGAAGGCGCCGATCGGCAACGGCTGATCCAGTTGGCGCTGGCCTGGCACGAGCTGGCCCGCGAGCGGCGCGACGAGCGGGCGGACTGAAGGCAAACGCAGGGGAATTTCGCGTCAGACGATGACGGGCCGAGCCCGGCCGATAGGTTGATCTGCATGAGAAAGCCCCGTGCTCGGGGGACAAGCACGGGGCTCTTCAAAGCCGACCGGGGCTGGCAGGTCGGCACCACCTGATTTCAAGCCATCCAACGTCCAGGTCGTGATCTCGTTCCACGCCGCTGCTCATTTTGTTGTGCTCTGCTTGATACGCCTGGCGTTGCGCGGGGCAACGCCTCGCTCACGCTCAGGAACCTCCGTTCCCCGCGGACGTTGGCCGTCCATGACCGACCCTGAGTTACGCGCACAGTCCTTCGACATTGCCTGGAAATATCTCGACCGATCCGGCCTGCTCACAGGCGAACACGAGGACTCCGCTCGCTTCATCTTGAACCGGATCGATCGGTTGATGCTGCGAGGAGAGCGCCGCAGGCTGTTGTTGTCGAACGCTGCGATCGACGCGTACCTGCTGCGGCCGACGCTCGTGCCCATGGCTACGTGATCGATGGCTACGTGATCGATCCGACGAAACGCGATGTTAAGAAAAGCGCAGCGCCGATTTTGCGATTACGATTCGTGCTTTTGGAACGAAGCGGAGTCGGATCGTGAACAAACAAAAAGCCCCCCGAAGGGGCTCAATGTTCAGGCGGCTTCCGTCTTCGGCACGGCGTCGGCATTCATTGAGAGCTTGACGACATCGCCTTCGACGGCACCCACATATTTCGTGTCGATGTAGTGATGATGGTCCTTGTGACCTTCCGGGCTGTCCTTCCGCGTCAGCTTGATGCGATTGCCCTCGACGCGGTCGACCGTGCCGACATGTGCGCCGTCCTTGCCGATGATCTTCATGTGCTCTCTGATCTCAGACATGTTGTCCTCCTTGCACCGTCTCAACGGCCAGGATGGACGTTCGTTGCAGCGGGCGCGCGTTGGACCCAAGGCGATTTCCGTACGTTGTCATCCGATCGGATCTGCCCAAGACGCGCATGGAGACCATTCAGGCCTATCTCGAACGGAAGCACTGGGAACTCGGGCTGTTGAATGACTGCCTGAGGCATCGGCTCGATTTGACGCGTCCGCGATCGGTCGACGAGGTCGTCAGGTCCAAATTCCAGATCACTGCGGCGCTCAGGGCAGAGCACGAGCTGCACGAGTGGAAGGCAACGGAAACAGCCTGGTCGCACACCGCCGATCCCGTCAGCGGGCCCTTCAAGTTCAGTTACGATTACCAGCGTGCCGATCTTACGGTGCGCGGTCCTTCCTTCTATGAGCTCGACGGCGGCTGCATGAGCGCGGCGATCTATACTGCCTCAGGCATGGCTGCGATCTCCGCCGTGCTGCTCGCCTCCGCACAAATCGTCGAGAAGGCCGATTTGCTGGTGCTTCCCGGCTCCTATGGCGAGACACTGGAGCTGATCCGGGGTCTTGTTCCTCATCTGCGGCTCGTCGCTTTGAGTCTGCCGCTGAGCGATGCGTTTGCTTCGGCGAATTCCCCGAAAATTCTTCTGTTGGATTCCTGCTCCCGCGCCGGCGCTTTTGAGGCGGCGATCCGAAGCGACGGCTCGGGTCTCGATCTCGTGATTTTCGATACGACATGCTTCGCGGGCAGCTCGGGCCGGGTCCGGCGCGTCCTGAGCTGGGCCCGACGATACGGAACTCCACTGGTGCTGGTGCGAAGTCACAACAAGCTCGATTCGCTCGGGGCGGAATATGGCCGCCTCGGCTCGGCGGTTTTCGTGCAGGGGGATGAGGACCGGCAGCGGGCGGAGCGGCCTGAATGGACACGTCTTGCAGCCGAAACCCGCAACGCGGTGCGGCTTCTCGGCGGCGCGGCGTTGCCGGCGCACTTCCCGCCCTTTGTCGGCAGCGCGGTCTACTGGGCCCTCACGAAGCGGCGTGTTGCGGCGATCCTGCGCAACGGCCGAAGCATGGGCCGCCATTTTGCTGCAAAGCTCCCGGCGCTCTCGGCCGAGCTCCATTTCGCCCACGGTCTCTACGTCACCTTGCGGGGCAGGCGTCCTCTTGACGAGGCGAGCGCGCGGCAGGCCGCCGAGGACATGAGCAACGAACTGCGCGCCGAGGGCCTCCCGATTCGCCATGCCGGCAGCTTCGGTTTCGACTTTGCTGCGACCGAGTGGTTTCACGACGCGACCACGGACCAATATAGTGTGCGGGTGGCGGTCTCGGATTTGCCGACGGAGGTCTGGGGCGATCTCACCTCAGCGATTGCGTGCTGGTGGCAGATTCGTCAGTCGACAGGTGGCGGAGGATGAATCTCGTCGCTTGCGCGGACGAGGGCGCCTCGATCAGTCGATCGCCAGGCAATGCTCCAGGGCCGGCTTTTCGTTGTTGTCGCGGCTGGGACGCGCCCACTCCTGAACGGCGAAGGCAAGGTGATGCTGGCCCATTCCAGCGCCAATGATCGATGCCTGAGCTACCTTGATGGGCCTTGTGACCACACTGGTGTTCACCACGCCTGCGTCGATTGCCAGATACGACATCGCGACGATCGCCACCGCAGATGCGATAGCCATTCTCGTCCATTCAGTAGGAAGCATCGGAGTCCTTAACGCGGGCGCAATTCGCCCGGCGCATACATAGGGCTGATCTGCGCCGTTCAAAGGCCGGCGTATGGTTACCCACGCGTTCGTGAAGGGCGGTGGATTTAATGAGACTGGCGATCCCAGCAGGACTCGAACCTGCAACCCGCGGAGTAGAAATCCGCTACTCTATCCAGTTGAGCTATGGGACCGTCGCTACGCCAGCCTCCGTTGGGAGGCCGGCTGGTTCATCTACCATGCCAAATATGAAAAATATCGTCTTTCGCCAAGTCTGAACCGAACCCTTTTCCTCAGAGCCGCGACAAAGCGAGACGGTGGCATGTCAGGGTGCCGGGTTGAGCGGCCGCGGACTGGACGATGGATCACATCGCCGGGAACGCTGGCCAGCTTCCGGGATGTGGCCGCCGGTCGACGGGTCGGGTATCGCTGCGCCATCAGGACGGCGTGAGCGGCGGTATCTTGATCGGTCTCCTCTGGGCTTGCCTTTCCATGGCGAATGCGACGATTTGCACCTTTGGTTCCATCGCCTTGAGTCCGTCACCTTTCCGCGCATTTCATGCTGCCAGCGGGCGGCTGTCCGCGATTTCCGGGAGTCCACCATGATCGGTCTTGTTCGCGCCGTCACAATCTGCGCCACGCTGGCGCTCGGCCTTAGCGCAACACACGCTGCCGACAAGGCGTTCAAGCGCGACGACCTCGCCGATTCCGCGATCAAGCTGGAGGCCCAGATCAAGAGCGAGGCGGGGCCCGTCGCCAAGTCCAACGCGACGCTGAAGACGGACGCCGACGCCGCCTTCCGGCGCAACGATTACCGCACCGGTCTGTCGGTGCTCGGCCAGATCGCGGCGACCACGCCGGAAGACGCTGGCAACTGGCTGCGGCTTGCCAAAGTCATCTTCCAGATATCGCCGAAGAGCTCGAGCGAGCAGACCTTCCTGCTGGAACGCGCCTCGACCGCGGCCTACATCGCCTACCTGCGCGCCGGCAATCCGGGCGAGGAGGCCGACGCGCTTGCGGTGCTCGGCAAGTCGCTGTCGGAGCGCAAGCTTTGGCGGCCGGCGCTGGATTCGCTGCGGCTGGCGCTCGACATGCGCGAGGTCGCCGACGTCCGCGGCCAATATGAGAAGATGCGCGACGAGCATGGCT
The DNA here is from genome assembly GCF_900114915.1 of Bradyrhizobium sp. Rc3b. GTDB lineage: Bacteria > Pseudomonadota > Alphaproteobacteria > Rhizobiales > Xanthobacteraceae > Bradyrhizobium. Next base: position 327,903 of record NZ_FOUS01000008.1, on the reverse strand, counting down.
TCCGGCTGCTCGACTACACCGTGGACTCGGATTCGGCGAGCCCGCGGGCCTGCTTCCAATTTTCCGAGGAATTGGCAAAACGCACCGACTTCGCGCCGTACCTCGCGCTGGCGGGGCAGGACAAGCCGGCGCTGTCGGCCGAAGGCAAGCAGCTCTGCGTCGACGGGCTGAAGCACGGCGAGCGCTACAACATCAATCTGCGCGCCGGCCTGCCATCCACCGTGAAGGAGGGGCTGCCGAAATCGGCCGAGTTCAACGTCTATGTGCGCGACCGCAAGCCGTTCGTGCGCTTCACCAGCCGGGCTTATGTGCTGCCCCGAACCGGCCAGCGCGGCATTCCCGTGGTCAGCGTCAACACGCCTGCGGTCAATATCAACGTGTTCCGGATCGGCGACCGCAATCTGATCAACACGGTGGTCGACAGCGATTTCCAGAAGACGCTGTCGAAATACCAGCTCTCCGATCTCGGCGATGAGCGCGGCGTGAAGGTCTGGACCGGCGAGCTCGCGACCGCGATGACGCTGAACCAGGACGTCACCACGGCATTCCCGGTCGACCAGGCGCTCGGCGAGCTTCAGCCGGGCGTCTACGTGATGACGGCCGCCGCCAAGGGCCCGGGCTCGGACGACGATTACCAGCTCGCCACGCAATGGTTCATCGTCTCCGATCTCGGGGTGTCCGCCTATTCCGGCAATGACGGTATCCACGTGTTCGTGAACTCGCTGGCCTCGACCGATCCGGTCGGCAAGGCTGAGGTCCGGCTGGTTGCCCGCAACAACGAGATCCTGGCGACCCGCAAGACCGACGACAGTGGCCACGTGCTGTTCGAGGCGGGGCTTGCGCGCGGCGAGGGCGGCCTGTCGCCGGCGATGCTGACGGTCACGGGCGAGAAGGCCGATTATGCCTTCCTAAGCCTGAAGTCCTCCGCCTTCGATCTGTCCGATCGCGGCGTTTCCGGCCGCGTGGTGCCCGCAGGCGCCGATGCCTTCGTCTATGCCGAGCGTGGCGTCTACCGCTCCAGCGAGACCGTCTATCTCACCGCGCTGTTGCGCGACGGGCAGGGCAATGCCGTCAGCGGCGGACCGCTGACGCTGGTGATCGAGCGTCCTGACGGCGTCGAATACCGACGTGCCGCGCTCGCCGACCAGGGCGCCGGCGGCCGTACGCTGTCCGTGCCGCTCAACTCGGCCGTTCCGACCGGGACGTGGCGGGTGCGCGCCTTCACCGACCCGAAGGGCTCCTCGGTTGGCGAGACCACCTTCATGGTCGAGGACTATGTTCCCGATCGGATCGAATTCGACCTGTCCGCCAAGGACAAGCTGATCAAAGCTAACGCTCCAGTGGAGCTTAAGGCGGACGGCCATTTCCTCTATGGCGCGCCCGCGTCCGGCCTGCAGCTTGAAGGCGACATGCTGGTCGCGCCCGCAAGCGAACGTCCGGGCTTTGCCGGCTACCAGTTCGGCGTCGCCGACGAGGAGACCACCTCCAACGAGCGCACGCCGCTTGAGAACCTGCCCGAGGCCGACGCCAACGGCGTCGCGACCTTCCCGGTGACGCTGGACAAGCAGCCGGCCTCGACGCGTCCGCAGGAGGCCCAGATCTTCGTCCGCATGGTGGAGACCGGCGGCCGCGCCGTCGAGCGCAAGATCGTGCTGCCGGTTGCGCCCGCGACCGCCCTGATCGGCGTCAAGCCGCTGTTCGGTGACAAGAACGTCGCCGAGGGCGACAAGGCCGAGTTCGATGTCGTGTTCGTCTCGCCCGAGGGCGAGAAGCTGCGCCGCGACGGCCTGCGCTACGAGCTCCTGAAGATGGAGTCGCGCTACCAATGGTACCGCCAGAACAATTACTGGGAGTACGAGCCGGTCAAGTCGACCTCGCGCGTGGCCGACGGTGATGTGACGGTTGCCGCCGACAAGCCGGCGCGGATTTCGCTCACCCCCCAGCCGGGCCGCTACCGGCTCGATGTGAAGTCGAACGATGCCGATGGCCCGGTGACCTCGGTGCAGTTCGACGTCGGCTGGTATTCCGACGGCAGCGCCGACACGCCGGACCTCCTGGAGACCTCGATCGACAAGCCGCAATATTCCTCCGGCGACACCATGACGGTGTCGGTCAATGTCCGCAGTGCCGGCAAGCTCACCATCAACGTGCTCGGCGACCGCCTGCTGACGACGCAGACGATCGACGTCAAGGAAGGCACTGCCCAGGTGAAGCTCCCGGTCGGCAAGGACTGGGGCACCGGCGCTTACGTGGTGGCGACGCTGCGCCGGCCGCTCGATGCCGCGGCCCAGCGCATGCCGGGCCGGGCGATCGGCCTGAAATGGTTCGGCATCGACAAGCAGGCCCGCACCTTGCAGGTCAAGCTGTCGCCGCCGGCGCTGATCCGGCCGAACGCAGCGTTGACAATCCCGGTCAAGCTCGACGGGCTCAATCCGGGCGAGGACGCCAAGATCGTCATCGCCGCGGTCGATGTCGGCATCCTCAACCTCACCAATTACAAGCCGCCGGCGCCGGACGATTACTATCTCGGCCAGCGCCGCCTGAGCGCCGAAATCCGCGACCTCTACGGGCAGCTGATCGACGGCATGTCCGGCACGCGCGGCCAGATCAAGTCCGGCGGTGACGCCGGCGCTGGTGAGCTGCAGGGTTCGCCGCCCGCGCAAAAGCCGCTGGCGCTCTATTCGGGCATCGTCACGGTTGGCTCTGATGGCAGCGCGGAAGTCAGCTTCGACATTCCGGAGTTCGCCGGCACCGCACGCGTGATGGCGGTGGCGTGGACCGCGACCAAGCTGGGCCGCGCCAACACCGACGTCGTGATCCGCGACCCCATCGTGCTGACCACGACGCTGCCGCGCTTCCTGCTCAACGGCGACCACGGCACGGTCAACCTCGAGATCGACAATGTCGAGGGCCAGGCCGGCGACTACGTCATCAACGTGAAAACGGGTGGACCGGTGAAGATGACGGGCAATCCCGCCACCACGGTCAAGCTCGCCGCCAAGCAGCGCAACTCGTTCACGCTCGCAATCGATGCGACCGCGGCCGGGCAGGCGACGCTCGACGTCGACATCAAGGGACCGAACGGCCTGGCGCTGGCGCGCCACTATGCGTTCGACGTCAAGGCGGCGACGCAGGTGCTGGCACGGCGGTCGATCCGGACCCTGGCGAAAGGCGAGAGCCTGACGCTGACCTCGGACATGTTCTCCGACCTGGTGCCGGGCACCGGCAGCGTCTCGGTCTCGGCCAGCCTGTCGACCGCGCTCGATGCGGCGACGATCCTGAAGGCGCTCGACCGCTATCCCTATGGCTGCTCGGAACAGATCACGAGCCGCGCGATGCCGCTGCTCTATGTCAACGACCTCGCGGCCGGCGCGCACCTCGCCATGGATACCGAGGTCGACCAGCGCATCCGCGATGCGATCGAGCGGCTATTGGCCCGCCAGGGTTCGAACGGCTCGTTCGGCCTGTGGTCGGCCGGCGGCGACGATGCATGGCTCGACGCCTATGTGACGGACTTCCTGACCCGCGCCCGCGAAAAGGGTTTTGCGGTGCCGGACGTCCTGTTCAAGAACGCGCTCGACCGCATCCGCAACTCCGTCGTCAACGGCAACGAGCCGGAGAAGGACGGCGGGCGCGATCTCGCTTATGGCCTCTATGTGCTCGCACGCAACGGCGCAGCGCCGATCGGCGATCTCCGCTATCTCGCCGACACCAAGCTGAACAACCTCGCAACCCCGATCGCGAAGTCGCAGCTCGCGGCGGCGCTCGCTCTCGTCGGCGACCGCAACCGCGCCGAGCGGGTCTATGGCGCCGCCCTCGACAGCCTCGCGCCGAAGCCTGTCCTGGAGTTCGGCCGCACCGACTACGGCTCGCAGCTTCGCGATGCCGCAGCTTTGGTCTCGCTTGCCAGCGAAGGCAATGCGCCGAAGGCGACGCTGACGCAGGCGGTGTCGCGGGTCGAGACCGCGCGCGGGCTGACGCCCTACACCTCCACGCAGGAGAATGCATGGCTGGTGCTGGCGGCGCGGGCGCTGGCCAAGGAGAACCTGTCCATGGAAGTGGATGGCCAGCCGGTCAAGACCGCGCTCTATCGCAGCTACAAGGCGGACACGTTGAGCGGCAAGCCGCTGAAGATCACCAACACCGGCGATGCGCCGGTGCAGGCGGTGGTCTCGGTGTCGGGCTCGCCGGTGACGCCGGAGCCGGCCGCGTCCAACGGCTTCAAGATCGAGCGCAATTACTTCACGCTCGACGGCAAGCCGGCCGACATCAGCAAGGTCAAGCAGAACCAGCGCTTTGCCGTGGTGCTAAAGATCACCGAGGCCAAGCCCGAGTACGGCCACATCATGGTGTCCGACTATCTGCCGGCAGGCCTGGAGATCGACAACCCGAAGCTGGTCTCATCGGGCGACAGCGGCACGCTGGACTGGATCGAGGACGGCGAGGAGCCTGAGGATACAGAGTTCCGCGACGATCGCTTCACGGCGGCGGTCGACCGGGCCTCGGATTCCAAATCGGTCTTCACCGTCGCCTATATCGTGCGCGTGGTCTCGCCCGGCAAATACGTGCTGCCGCAAGCCTATGTCGAGGACATGTACAATCCCTCGCGCTACGGCCGGACGGGCACGGGCACGGTCGAGGTGCGGGCGGCGAAGTGAGTGCTGATTGAATGAGCGCAGCGGAGCCACATACTCAGTCGTCATGCCCGGGCAAAAGCGCGAAGCGCGTCTTCGCGCAAATGTCCCGGGCATCCACGAACTGTGGCGCAGCGGGCAAGAACGTGGATGGCCTGGACAAGCCCGGCCATGACGCAGCAAGGGGCCGCGGCCTTCGTATCCTCTCCGCCCTCGCACTCTCTTTCATCCTGGCCATCGTCGGCTTCGTCGGCTGGGTCTACTCGCTCGGACCTCTCCCGCTCGACGAGGCACGGCACGTCTCCACCACCATCGTCGACCGCAACGGCAAGCTGCTGCGCGCCTACGCCATGGCCGACGGCCGCTGGCGGTTGCCGGTCGATGCCAAATCCAGCGTCGACCCGACCTATCTCAAGCTGCTGATCGCCTATGAGGACCAGCGCTTCTACGCCCACAACGGGCTCGACCCGCTCGCACTCGGACGCGCCGCGTTGCAGATTGCGACGCGCGGCCACATCGTCTCTGGCGGCTCGACCATCAGCATGCAGCTGGCGCGGCTGATGGAGCCGCGGCGGCAGCGCTCGCTTTACGCCAAGCTGCGGCAGATGGTGCGCGCGATCGAGATCGAGCGCAGCATGAGCAAGGAGCAGATCCTCGACCTCTATCTCGCGCTGGCGCCTTATGGCGGCAATCTCGAGGGCATCCGCGCCGCCTCGATCGGCTATCTCGGCAAGGAGCCGAAGCGGTTGTCGCTGGCCGAAGCCGCGCTGCTGGTCGCGCTGCCGCAGTCACCGGAGACGCGCCGCCTCGACCGCCATCCCGAGGCCGCGCGCAAGGCGCGCGACCGCGTGCTCGATCGCATGGTCGAGGAGCATGTGGTCAGCGCAGACGACGCAAGGCAGGCCAAGGCCGTGCCCGTGCCAAAACTGCGCAAGCCGATGCCGATCCTGGCCCCGCATGCGTCCGATACCGCGCTGTCGACGCTCAAGGATAAGCCGGTCATCAAGCTGACGCTGGATGCGAACCTGCAGAAGGTGCTGGAGCCGCTGGCGCGCGACCGCGCCATTGCGCTCGGGCCGAACATCTCGGTCGGCATCATCGTGGTCGACAATGAGAGCGGCGACGTGCTGGCACGCGTCGGTTCGGCCGATTATTTCGACGAGAGCCGGGCAGGGCAGGTCGACATGACCCGTGCGATCCGCTCGCCGGGCTCGACGCTGAAACCCTTCATCTACGGGCTCGCCTTCGAGGACGGTTTCGTCCATCCGGAGAGCCTGATCGACGATCGGCCGGTCCGCTTCGGCTCCTACGCGCCGGAAAATTTCGACATGACCTTCCAGGGCACGGTGCCCGTGAGGAAGGCGCTGCAACTCTCGCTGAACGTGCCCGCGATCGTGCTGCTCGACCGTGTCGGCTCGAGCCGGCTGGCGTCGCGACTGCGGCAGGCCGGCGGCAATCTGGTCCTGCCCAAGGACGAAGCGCCGGGGCTTGCCATGGGGCTCGGAGGCGTCGGCGTGACGCTGCAGGATCTCGCCCAGCTCTATACGGGCTTTGCCCGCCTCGGCACCACCAAGCCGCTGCGCGAGGTGATCGCTGACAAGGACGACCGCGAGCCACTCCGGCTGCTGGATCAGGTCGCGGCCTGGCAGGTCGGCAACGTGCTGCTGGGAACGCCGCCGCCGGAGAACGCCGCCCACAACCGCATCGCCTTCAAGACCGGCACCTCGTACGGCTATCGCGACGCCTGGTCGGTCGGGTTCGACGGCCGGATGACCATCGGGGTCTGGGTCGGCCGGCCCGACGGTGCGCCGGTTCCCGGCCTGATCGGGCGCGTCGCCGCAGCACCGATCCTGTTCGATGCCTTCGCCCGCAGCGGCAAGACGCTGACCGCATTGCCGAAGCCGCCAAGGGGAACCCTGGTTGCCAGCAACGCCAAGCTGCCGTTGCCGCTGAAGCGGTTCCGGCCGGTGGGGGAACTGGTGCGGACCGGCCGCGAGCAGGCGCTGCATATCCAGTTTCCGCTGAACGGCTCGCGGATCGACGTCGATCGCTCCGGGGGGCAGGAGAGCGGCGCGATGCCGGTCAAGGTCGCGGGCGGCGTGCTTCCCATGACCGTCATGGTTAACGGTACGGCGCTCGGCGAGATCGACGGACGTCGCCAGCGCCTGATCGATCCGCCCGGTCCGGGCTTTGCTCGGCTCACCGTGATCGACGCCACGGGCGCCGCGGACACAGTCGTCATTCGAATTCAATGACCCTGCCTTAAGCGGTTGTGGCGATGGCGGTTTCAGCGTAAGCGGAACCAATGGCCGAGACCTACCCAACTCCCCGTTTTGGAGCGCCCCGCGAGCCAAAATCGCCTGCAAATCCGGGCAGCGGGCTCGTGCGCATGCTCGATGTCGCCACGGCCAGCCATGCCCGCGCCGTTGCCTTCCTGCTCGTGTGCGCTCTGCTGTTGTTCCTGCCGGGCTTCTTCACGATCCCGCCGATCGATCGCGACGAGGCGCGGTTCGCCCAGGCCACCAAGCAGATGGTCGAGAGCGGCGACTATGTCGATATCCGCTTTCAGGAGGACGTCCGCTACAAGAAGCCGGTCGGCATCTATTGGTTGCAATCGGCGACGGTCGAAGCCGCCTCGATGCTCAAGCTGCCGAAGGCCGAATTGCGGATCTGGGTCTACCGGCTGCCGTCCCTGTTCGGAGCGATCGGCGCCGTGCTCATGACCTATTGGGCCGCGCTCGGCTTCGTCACGCGGCGTGCCGCGGTGCTGGCGGCGCTGATGATGTGCGCTTCGGTGCTGCTCGGCGTCGAGGCGCGGCTCGCCAAGACCGACGCGATGCTGCTGTTCTGCGTGACCGCCGCGATGGGTGCGATGGCGCGGGCCTATCTGTCCTGGCAGCGCGCCGAGGACGAGACGCATCCGCCCTGGAGCTGGCCCGCGATCTTCTGGACCGCGCTTGCGGTGGGCATCCTGATCAAGGGCCCGCTGATCCTGATGTTCGCAGGGCTGACCATAGCCGCGCTCGCGATCCAGGACCGCGATGCCTCCTGGCTGTGGAAGCTGCGCCCGGTCTGGGGCCTGATGTGGATGCTGGTGCTGGTGCTGCCCTGGTTCGTCGCGATCTTCTGGCGCGCGGGCGATGCCTTCTTTGCCGATTCCGTCGGCGGCGACATGCTGAGCAAGATCGGCGCCCAGGAATCCCATGGTGCGCCGCCTGGACTTTACCTGGCGCTGTTCTGGATCACGTTCTGGCCGGGCGCACCGCTCGCGGCGATGGCGGCACCCGCGGTGTGGCGGGCGCGGCGTGAGCCCGGCGCGCAGTTTCTGCTGGCCTGGCTGATCCCGTCCTGGATCGTGTTCGAGGCGGTGCTGACCAAGCTGCCGCATTACGTGCTGCCGCTGTACCCGGCGATCGCCATCCTCACCGCCGGTGCGGTGGAGCGGCGCGTGCTGTCGCGCTCCTGGCTGATGCGCGGTTCGGCCTGGTGGTTCGCGATCCCCGCGGCCACCTCGATCATCGCGGTGGTCGGCGCCGTGATGCTGACGCGGCAGCCCGCTTTTGTGGCTTGGCCGTTTATCGCGGCATCGCTGATTTTCGGCCTGTTCGCCTGGTGGCTCTACGACAACAACCGCGCCGAGCGCTCGCTGCTCAACGCGCTGGTTGCGGCCTTGATGCTGGCGGTGGTGGTGTATGGCATCGTGCTGCCGTCGCTGACGCCGCTGTTTCCGAGCATCGAGATCGCGCGCGCCTTGCGTAACGTCACCTGCGTCGGGCCGAAGGCGGCGGCGGCCGGCTATCACGAGCCGAGCCTCGTCTTCCTGACGGGCACCCAGACCCTGCTCACCGACGGGTCGGGCGCGGCCGACTTCCTGAGGCAGGGCAGCTGCCGCTTTGCGCTGATCGAGCAGCGTTCGGAGCGGAGCTTCGTGCAGCGCGCCGAGGCGATCGGGCTGCGCTACAAGGTTGGCACCCGCATCGACGGCTACAATTTCTCGCAAGGGCGCGCGATCTCGATCTCGATCTTCCGCTCGGAAGGCACCGAATAGGATGCCTGTTACGACCAGCCCCGCGCCCCGTCCGGGCTATCCCGCGCAATTGCTCGCCGTGTCCCGGAGCGCGCTGGCGCAGCTCGTCCGCACGCCCTCGCATTCGCGCCGCGCAGAGGCCGCGCGAAAGCTGGCGCGGCATTCGCTGTGGCTCAGTGCGACGGGCGCGGCTCTCGTCATCGCGCTGATGCTCGCGTTCGACCAGACCGAGATCCAGCTGATGCCGGCGCGCGGCACGCCAAGCCTGTGGCCGATCCGCATCCTCACCGATTTCGGCAAGGACGAGTACCTGCTCTCGGTGCTCGGGGGCTTGCTGGTGGTGTTGGCGCTCGTTGCGGCCGGGCTTCACGGCACAAGCCGCGCGCTGCTCCTCGGTCTCGGCACACGGCTGCAATTTGTGTTTCTGTCGATTGCCGTGTCGGCGTTCGTTGCCGAGGTCCTGAAATATGTCATCGGCCGCGGACGTCCGTTTGTCGGCGGCAAAGCCAATCCCTTCAACTTCGTGCCGTTCGAGGGCACGGGGGCCTACGCCAGTCTGCCTTCGGGCCATGCCGTGGCGGCGTTCGCGCTGGCGTTTGCCGTGTCGGCATTGTGGCCGCGCCTGCGCGTGTTCATGTTCACTTACGCAATCGTGATCCTGTTGACGCGGCTGGTGCTGGTCGCGCATCACCCGAGCGACGTCGTTGCCGGCGCCCTGGTCGGCACGGTCGGCGCCATGGCGGTCCGCTATTGGTTCGCGGCCAGGCGGCTGGGTTTTGCCATCCGCGCGGATGGCACCATTGTGCCTCTTCCGGGGGCGGTCTCGGGCCATCTCAAAAGGGTTGCCCGCGGGGCATCCGCCCCATAAAAGCGGCTGCCTGCCGGGACCGCCGGTTCCCAGGGGTCCCAGGCCCACTTCCAACCACGAGCCGCCTTTGTCGACGTCCCAGCCCTCGGTTTCCATCGTCGTTCCCGTGCGCAACGAAGCCGACAACATCGCGCCGCTGATCGCGGAGATCGGCGCGGCGCTCGATGGCCGCTGGGCCTATGAGATCATCTACGTCAACGACGGCTCGACCGATGCGACCGGCGAACGGCTCGCGGCGATCATGGCGCAGCGGAGCAATCTGCGCCAACTGCGCCACGCCAGATCAGGCGGCCAGTCCGCGGCCGTGCGCAGCGGCGTGCGCGCGGCGCGCGGAGCGATCGTGGCGACCCTCGATGGCGACGGCCAGAACAATCCAGCCTTCCTGCCCGACCTGATCTCGGCGGTCGAGAAGGGCACAGGGCGCGTCGGCCTCGCTGCGGGGCAGCGTGTCGGACGCAAGGATACCGGCTTCAAGAAATTCCAGTCGCGCATAGCGAACGGCGTCCGCAACGCCATCTTGAAGGACGGCACGCGGGATACCGGCTGCGGGCTCAAGGCATTCCGCCGCGAGGTCTTCCTGATGATGCCCTATTTCGACGGGCTGCATCGCTTCCTGCCGGCGCTGGTCCGCCGCGAAGGCTACGACATCGCCTATGTCGACGTGATCGACCGGCCGCGCCATTCCGGCGTGTCCAACTACGGCTTCTTCGACCGGCTGTGGATCGGCATCATGGATCTCGCCGGCGTATGGTGGCTGATCCGCCGCAAGAAGCCGACACCAGATGTGACTGAGGTGAACGCATGATCATTCAATACGGTCAGGCGCTGAGCAATTATCTCTACGACGTCTTCGTCGCCAAGTTCGATTTCTGGCTGGCATTCGGCCTCGTCGCGCAGCTGTTCTTCACCGCGCGCTTCCTGGTGCAGTGGATCGCGAGCGAGCGCGCAGGCAACAGCGTGGTGCCGATGGCGTTCTGGTTCTGCTCGATGGGCGGCGGACTGATGACGCTGGTCTACGGCGTCGTGAAGCGCGAGCCGGTGATCATCCTCGGACAATCGCTCGCGACCATCATCTATATCCGCAACATCATGCTGATCATCAAGAACCGCGGCCGCGCCTCGAAGACGCTCGATCGCTGAGCCCAGGTTTTAGTGCGGCAAGGCCGAGGCCGCGCCTGAGGTTGGCAGGGCCGCTGTCTCCGCCTCCGTCCTGCGATAGGGCACGCCGGCCGCGTCGAGCACGGGATAGGCGACCGAGCAGATATGCGAGTGGATGCGCCTGAGGTCGCGCAGCACGTCCAGATGCAGCGACGTCGTTTCGATGGTTTCGGGGCGGCCCTCGCGCAGGCGGTCGAGATGTCGCTCGACCGCGGCGAGCTCGGTGTTGCGCAGCGCGGTTTTCTCCACCAGCAGCTTGCGCGCCTCGTTGGCATCACCGGACATGAAGACCCCGAAGGCGATCCGCAGCGAGTCCATCGTGCGCTTGTGGAAGGCGGCGAGTTCATCGGCGCCTTCCGCCGAGAACTGGAAGCGACGCTTGATCTTCTTGGTGGCGAGCTCGCTCAGGCTCTTGTCGATGATGTCGCCGATATGTTCGAGGTTGATGGCGAAGGAGATGATCTCCATCGCACGCCGTCCTTCGCTCTCGTCGAGGCTGCCCCGCATCAGCTTGGTCACGTAGAGCTTGATGGCCTCGTCGAGACCGTCGACGAAATTGTCCATCTTGGAGACCTGGTCGACCAGCGCACGGTCGCCGGTCATCATCGCCGCCATCACCTTCCGCAGCATGACCTCGACGAGATCGCCCATCCGCAAGGTCTCGCGAGCGGCGTCGGCGAGCGCCAGCGACGGCGTTTCCAGCGCGGTCTCGTCGAGATAGCGCGGCCGGGCTGGGTCGGCCTCCTGCACGCGATCCGGCAGGAGGCGGGTGAGTAGGCGCGACATGGTGTCGAGCAGGCCGATGAAGACGACGGCGGTGCCGACATTGAAGGCGATGTGGAAAGCCGCCGTCATCCTGGCGAGATCGGGCTGCCAGGCGTGCATGTGCTCGGCGATCGCGCCGAGGAAGGGCAGGACGAGGGCAATCCCGATCACGCGGTTGACGAGATTCCCGACCGGCAGGCGGTAGCTCGCGGGGTCGTCACGCCTGGCGCCCTCGAACACGGGATTGATGGCACTGCCGAGATTGGCCCCGAGCACCAGCGCCAGCGCCGCGTCGGGCGTGATGAACTGCGAATAGGCCAGCGACATGATCAGCAGCACGCTGGCGACGCTTGAATGCACGGCCCAGGTGACGAGGGCGGCGATGACGATGCACAATATGGGATCGCCCGTGATGGCCGACATCACGATGCGGACGCCCGGTGCGTTCTCAGCCGGCGCCAGCGTGTCGAGCAGGATGTGCAGCGAGAGCAGCATCAGGCCGAGGCCGATGCAGACGCGGCCGATGTCCTTGATCCGCGATCGCGGGCCGGAGCGGAAGGCGACGAGGCCGAGCACGAACAGGACCGGCGCAACGGCTGCGATGTTGAACGACAGCACCTGCACGATCAGCGTCGTGCCGACATTGGCCCCGAGCATGATGGCGAGCGCCGCGGCGAGGCTGACGAGCCCCTCGGCTGCGAACGAGCTCGTGATCAGGGCGGTCGCGGTGCTGCTCTGGAGCAGCGCGGTGAGGCCAAGGCCGGCGGCGAAAGCGCTGGCGCGGTTGCTCAGCGCCTTGCCGAGCAGGCGCCTGAGGTCGGGACCGAAGGCGCGCAAGATCCCGCTGTGGACCATATGCAGGCCCCACAGCAACAGCGCAACGCCGCCCATCAGATCGAGCAGAACCAACGTTCCCATGCTCCGTGTCCGGATTGGAGTCGATTGGTGAGGCTAGCGCCAAATGCTTGAGGTTCAAACCTTTTGTTGGCGCGTCGACGTTAACGTTTACGCCAACTGCACGTTCCCGCGGCGCGTTGAGCGTCCGCAGTCGAGATGCCTTGTGAGCAGGCTCACATTGCCGCTTTGAGGGCAGCGAAGCCGCGGTCGAGATCGGCCTTGAGGTCGTCGACGCTCTCCAGACCGATGTGGAGACGCAGCGTCGGGCCGCCCGGCGACCACTTGGTCGCGGTGCGATAGGCATCGCAGTCGAAGGGAATCGCAAGGCTCTCGAAGCCGCCCCACGAAAAACCCATGCCGAACAGCTTGAGCGTGTTCAGCATGGTGTCGACCGCTTTCTGCGGGGCCGGCTTCAGCACGATGCTGAACAGGCCCGAGGCGCCAGTGAAGTCACGCTTCCAGATCGCGTGACCGGGATCGGTCTCCAAGCCGGGATGCAGCACGCGCGCGACCTCGGGCCGGCTAGCCAGCCAGCGCGCCATGTCGAGCCCGGAACGGTGATGCTGCGCCAGCCGCACCGACAGCGTGCGCAGGCCGCGTAGCGCCAGGAAGACATCGTCGGGCCCGGCACAGACGCCGAGCAGGCGGATGCCTTCAGTGACCATCGGCCAGGCCTTGGCATTGGCCGAGATGGTGCCGAACATGATGTCGGAATGGCCGCCGATATATTTGGTGGCGGCCTGCATGCTGATGTCGACGCCCTGTTCGAGCGAGCGGTGATAAAGCGGCGTTGCCCAGGTGTTGTCGTCGATGACGAGCGCGCCGCGCCCATGCGCGACCTCGGCGATGGCGCGAATGTCCGGCATCTCGAACGACTGCGAGCCTGGCGCCTCCACCAGCACGGCCCGGGTGTTGGGCTTGAACAGCTTGTCGATGCCGGCGCCGATCATCGGATCGAAATAGCTGGTCTCGACGCCAAAGCGGGTGAGCATGCCGTTGCAGAAATTGCGCGAGGGCCGATAGACGTTGTCGCAGACCAGGAGATGGTCTCCGGCCTTGAGCACCGAGAGCAGGGTGGTCGAGATCGCCGACAGCCCCGACGGCACGATGCCGACGCCGGCGCATTGCGGTCCCTCCAGCGCCATCAGCGTCTCCTGGAACGCCTTGGTGGTGGGGGAACCATGACGGCCATAGGTGAACTCGCCGCGATGGGCGTGCAGGTCCTCGGCGGTCGGGTAGAGCACGGTCGAGCCGTGAAAGACCGGCGGATTGACGAACCCCTTCTGCGCCTTGGTGTCGCGGCCGGAGGTGACCAGCCGGGTCTCGGCCTGCTGCTCTTGGGGGTGCGAGGAATCCATGCGTCTGCTTTCAAAACCGCGTTTCCGCTCGGGCTTGGCGCCTGACGGGCTGGCCGAAAGGCCGCTGTCGTTAATAACAGAACACAGAAGAGTCCCGTCAACCCCTTGACCCGGCACGCCAGTCGTTCTGTGATGCGCAGGTGCTATTCAGTCGCCGCATGTTGAGGGGCCTGCCGCGACCTTCGATCCATCGTCTGACCGGACCTTGCGCCACAGCCATATCGGCGGGCGCCTGCGGCGGGGATTAAGGTATGGCCTCCCGGGATCGGCGGGTGTTCGGCAAGGTTTTCCAGCATGACTCTTGCAGGGCTGGCCTTGATACGCCTGGCCCTGGCAGCGATGATCCTGAGACAACGTTCCTTGAGACGACTTTGAAAGGCCCAAAGCCCATGAAACGCGTAACCCTGGCTCTCACCCTTGCTCTCGCCGCCGGCCTCTCCGCCCAAGCCGCCGACGCGCAAACGCTCAAGACGGTCAAGGACCGGGGCATGCTGTCCTGCGGCGTCAGTCAGGGCCTGCCGGGCTTCTCCTCGCCCGACGACAAGGGCAACTGGACCGGCCTCGACGTCGACGTCTGCAAGGCGATCGCCGGGGCGATCTTCAACGATGCGACCAAGGTCAAGTACGTGCCGCTGTCCGCCAAGGACCGTTTCACCGCGCTGCAATCCGGCGAAATCGACGTGCTCTCGCGCAACACCACCTGGACCATCTCGCGTGATACCTCGCTCGGCGCCAATTTTACCGGCGTGACCTATTATGACGGGCAGGGCTTCATGGTGAAGAAGTCGCTCAAGGTGAATTCGGCGCTCGAGCTCAACAGCGCCTCGGTCTGCGTGCAGACCGGCACTACCACCGAGCAGAATCTGGCCGACTACTTCAAAGCCAATAACATGAAGTACGAGGTGATCGCGTTCGGCACCAACGACGAAACGGTCAAGGCCTATGAGGCCGGACGCTGCGACGTCTTCACCACCGACCAGTCGGGCCTGTACGCCAATCGCCTGAAGCTTGCCAATCCCAACGACCACATGGTGCTTCCCGAGATCATCTCGAAGGAGCCGCTCGGCCCCATGGTGCGCCACGGCGACGATCAGTGGTTCGACATCGTGAAGTGGACGCTGTTCGCGATGGTCACCGCTGAAGAGCTTGGCGTGAGCTCGAAGAACGTCGACGAGAAAGCGAAGCTGGAAAATCCCGAGTTGAAGCGCGTCCTCGGCACCGACGGCAATTTCGGCGAACAACTCGGCCTGACCAAGGACTGGGTGGTGCGGATCGTGAAGGCGGTCGGCAATTACGGCGAGGTGTTCGATCGCAATGTCGGCGCGGGCTCGCCGCTCGCTATCAATCGCGGCCTCAACAATCTCTGGAACAAGGGCGGTCTTCAGTACGCGCCGCCGATCCGCTGATCATCCTGATCCGCTGGCAGCGGCATGAGCACCGAGGCCCGAAAACCGCCACCCCAGATCGCGCTGAAGATCAGGCGCGTTCTGGGTGGCAAGGCAGGCTGGAACGGCATTGCCGTCCAGTTTGCCTTCGCGGCGATCCTGGGCTGGATCGGCTATGAGATCGTCTCCAATGCCCGCGCCAATCTCGAAAACCAGCACATCGCCGCCGGTTTCGGCTTCCTCAGGAATAATGCCGGCTTCGACGTCAACCAGACCCTGATCTCCTATACCGGTTCGGACACGTTCCTGCGCGTGTTCGTGGTCGGGCTCTTGAACACGCTCGTGGTCTCGGTGGTGGGCATCGTCTTCGCCACCTTGATCGGCTTCATCGTCGCGCTGTGCCGGCTGTCGCCCAATTGGCTGTTGTCGCGCGTCGGCGAGATCTATGTCGAGATCATCCGCAACCTGCCGCTGCTGTTCCAGATCCTGTTCTGGTACCTCGCGGTGCTGGCTGCCTTGCCCAATCCTCGGCAGAGCATCTCGCTGCTCGGCGTTGCCTTCATCAGCAATCGCGGCCTCGTCATTCCTAGCCCGATCGGCGGGAGCGGCCTGATGCCATTCCTGGCGATGCTGGCGCTCGGTATCGCCGCGTCACTGGCCTTGCGCTTCTATGCGCGGCGCGCGCTGTTTCAGGAAGGGCGGATGATCCGGATCTGGCCCACCGTGCTGGGCCTGCTGTTCGGGCTGCCGCTTGCCACGATGTTGGTGTTCGGTCTGCCCTTCACCTTCGAGCTCCCGCAGCTGAAGGGATTCAATTTTGCCGGCGGATCGCGGATCATCCCGGAGTTCGTGGCGCTGACGCTGGCGCTGTCGACCTATACCGCCGCCTTCATCGCCGAGATTGTGCGCGCCGGAATCTTGTCCGTCCACAAGGGGCAGATGGAGGCGGGGGCCTCGCTCGGCCTCAGCCGCGGCAACACGCTGCGGCTGATCGTGGTGCCGCAGGCCATGCGGGTCATCGTGCCGCCGCTGACCAATCAGTACCTTAATCTCACCAAGAACTCGTCGCTGGCGGTCGCGATCGGCTATCCCGACCTCGTCTCGGTGTTCGCCGGCACGTCGCTGAGCCAGACCGGGCAGGCGATCGAGATCATCGCGATGACCATGGGCATCTATCTCCTGATCTCGCTGCTCACCAGCGCGATCATGAGCGTCTACGGGTGGCGCGTCAGCCGGAGTCTGGGCGCATGAGCGATATCGCCTCGAGCAGCTTCGTCCGCCGCGACCTGCTCACCGAGCGTCCCGCACCGATGAAGACCACGGGCTTTGTCGGGCTGATGCGCACGCGCCTGTTCAACTCGCCCACCAACATCCTGCTCACGATCGTCGGCGCCCTGCTGCTGTGGTTCACCATCGTTCCCTCGGTCAGGTTCTTGATGGTCGATGCGGTCTGGAGCGGCAAGGACCGCACGGCGTGCCTCGCGGAGAACGCCGGCTTTGCGGTCGGCGCCTGCTGGCCCTACATCCAGGCCAAGCTGCCGCAATTGATCTACGGTTTTTATCCCGAGGCCGAGCGCTGGCGGGTCAACCTCGCGTTTGTCCTTGCGGCGGTCCTGCTCGTGCCACTGCTCGTGCCGCGTCTGCCGGCAAAGGGGCTCAACGCCAGTCTGTTCTTCTTCGCATTTCCAGTGGTCGCGTTCTTTCTGCTGCACGGTGGCGGCATCAAGGGCTTTGGCCTCAGTTGGACCGCCGGCCTGCTGGAATTGTTCGACGAGAGCATCATCGGCGCCGGGCAGGCCGTGCTCGGTTTCAGCAAGACGTCCGCCGTTGCGCCGCTGTTGTGGGCGGTCGGGAATTTCATCGTGCTGTTCGGCACGGCGATCTCCTGGCTGATCCTTCCGCTGACCTGGTTGCGCGATCAGATCCAGGGAGCGGGTCAGTCGGTCTGGGCCGATTTTGCCGTCACGACCGTAGTCGTGTCGTTGATCGCCTTCGGCCTCGGCGGCGGCTTGCGCACGGGTTGGCGCGCTCTGGCCTCGAGCATTGCTGCCTTCGTCGCCATCGCCGCGGTGATCAAGCTGATGGGTCTCGATCGCGGTGGACTGCCGGTCGTGACGACGAATTTGTGGGGCGGCCTCCTGGTGACGCTGGTGGTCTCCGTCACCGGCATCGTCACCTCGCTGCCGATCGGCATCGCGCTGGCGCTCGGCCGCCGCTCCACCATTCCGCTGATCCGGATCTTCTCGATCGCCTTCATCGAGTTCTGGCGCGGCGTGCCGCTGATCACGGTGCTGTTCTTCGCCACCTACATGCTGCCCCTGTTCCTGCCCGGCAATTTCACCGTCGACGGTCTCGTCCGCGCGCTGATCGGCATCGCGCTGTTCACGGGCGCCTACCAGGCCGAGAACGTCCGCGGCGGGCTCGCAGCGATTCCGCGCGGGCAGGGCGAGGCGGCCGCGGCCCTGGGGCTGTCCTGGTGGAAGACGACCTCGCTGATCGTGCTGCCGCAGGCGCTGCGTCACGTCATTCCGAACCTCGTCAACAGCTTCATCTCGCTGTTCAAGGACACATCGCTGGTCTCGATCGTGGCGCTGTTCGACCTGTTGGGCTCGCTCAGGGCCTCGTTCTCGGACCCGAAATGGTCGACGCCTTCGACCGCGTTCACCGGCTTCGCCTTCGCCGGGATCATCTACTTCATCTTCTGCTTTGGAATGTCGCGCTACTCGCTGTTCGTCGAGCACCGCCTCAACGCCCACCGTCGCAACTGATCGAGGTCACCATGTCCGACCCCATCGTCAAGATTTCCGGCCTCAACAAATGGTACGGCGACTTTCACGTGCTGCGCGACATCGACCTTGCGGTCGAGAAGGGCGAGCGCATCGTGATCTGCGGGCCGTCGGGCTCCGGCAAGTCGACCCTGATCCGCTGCATCAACGCGCTGGAGGAATTCCAGGAGGGCGAGATCGTCGTCGACGGCATCGCGCTCGGGCCCAACCTCAAGCACATCGACGCGGTGCGCCGCGAGGTCGGCATGGTGTTCCAGAGCTTCAACCTGTTCCCGCATCTGACCGTGCTGGAGAACTGCACGCTGGCGCCAATCTGGGTGCGCAACATCCCGAAGAAGGACGCCGAGATCAACGCGATGAAGTTCCTGGAGCGGGTCAAGATCCCGCATCAGGCCAACAAGTTTCCGGGACAGATGTCCGGCGGCCAGCAGCAGCGCGTCGCGATCGCGCGGGCCCTGACGATGAACCCGAAGGTCATGCTGTTCGACGAGCCGACCTCGGCGCTCGACCCCGAGATGGTCAAGGAGGTGCTGGACACCATGGTGGACCTCGCCGAGGAGGGCATGACCATGCTGGTCGTCACCCATGAAATGGGCTTTGCCCGCGAGGTTGCCAACCGCGTGGTCTTCATGGATGCCGGCCAGATCATCGAGGCCAACACGCCGAACGAATTCTTTGCGGCGCCCCAGCACGCCCGCACCAAACTGTTCCTGAGCCAGATCCTGCGCTGAGCACCTGCCATCCGGCGACCGCGCCGGTCTGACCGGGCCGCCAGCCTGGCACCATCCGAATCAGCTGTGCCTCGTTCCGGACCAACTTCCGGAGAGAGACCTTGCAGAGCAGTGTCGGCGCGCGCGCATTCCAGAATGCGCGATTGCAAAAGAAGTTGAGGAAGCAGGCGGACGCCGTCATGTCGCTCGCGGTCGAGGCGCTCCGGCAGGGCAGATTTGCCGAGGCCGAGACGCTCTGCCGCGGCATTGTGGAGGAGGTTCCGGATCATTTCCATGCCACGCACCTGCTTGGCCTTTGCGCCTATGAAGGCGGGCGGCTGGAGGAGGCGCAACAGCTGTTCGAGCGCGCGATTGCGCTCGATCCGCGCTCGCCCGATGCCCATGGAAATCTCGGCGCTGTGTATTTCGATCTCCAGAAATTCCAGGACGCCCGCGCATGCCAGGAGAAGGCCATTGCACTGAAGCCGAATTGTCCGATCACCCTCACCAATCTCGGCAATACGCTCCTGAACGTCGGCCTCGGCGAACAGGCGATCAGGCTGCACGAACGCGCTATCGGGCTGCGGCCCGACTACGCCGATGCATTTTGCAACCGCGGCATGGCGGAGCTGATGATCGGCCGGTCCGAGCGCGCCAAGGAGAGTTTCGATCGCGCCCTGTCGCTTCAGCCGCGTCATGCGGAAGCGATCGCCGGCAAGGGCATGGTGTGCATCGAGCTCCGGCATTACGAGGAGGCGGAAGCCGCCCTCGCGGCAGGCTTGGCGATCAAGCCGGGTTCACCGAGGATTCTGGCCCAGCGCGGACGACTCAACTTCGATCTGCATCGGCTGGAGCAGGCGGCGGCGGACTTCGATGCGGCGCTGGCGCAATCGCCGCGGCTCGAGCTCGCGCTGCGTGGCAAGGCGCAGGTCAATCTTCTCTTGGGAAACACGACGCAGGCGATTGCGGCCGTCAAGACCCTGCTCGAGGACAATCCGCGGTCCGATTATGCAATCGTGCTTCTCGGGGCCTGCTACGCGAACCAGGGAGACGTCGCGACGGCGCTCGAGCACCTCGACGCGGCGCTCGAGATATCACCTGACTATGCGGATGCGATCGCACGCAAGATCTTCATCCTGGATTATCTGCCCGAGGCCGATTTCGCGGTCCAGCAGGCGGCGCGAAAATCCTGGTGGGATGCGATCGGCGCCAGACTTCCGCAACGGACACTGCCGCCCCGGCAGCTCGATCCGGACAGGCGGATCGTCGTCGGCTATGTCGCGTCGGAATTCAGGAACCACTCGGCCGCGTTCGCGCTGTTGCCGGTGCTGCGCCAACACGATCACACGAGGTTCGAGATCGTCTGCTATTCCTGCTGGCCGCTGCAGGACGAGATTACCGAGAGATTCAAGCCTCTCGCGGACGTCTGGGTCGATGCCGCGCAGCTTTCGGACGACGAGCTGGCTGACCGCATCCAGTCGGACAAGATCGACATCCTGATCGACGTATCCGGGCATACGGCCGGCAACAGGCTGCCTGTCTTTGCCCGCAAGCCGGCCCCGATCCAGGTCACGGGTTTCGGACACGCCACGGGCACCGGCCTTCAGACCATGGATTACGTGCTCGCCGATCCCATCTTCATTCCACAATCGGCGCGCCATTTGCTGGCCGAAAAAGTCCATGATCTGCCCTGCCTGATCACGATCGATCCCATCCTGGACGTGCCGCCCTCGGAGCTTCCCATGCTCCGGAACGGCCATGTGACCTTCGGCGTGTTCAACCGCATCTACAAGATCTCGGATGATGCGATCCGGGTGTGGTCGAAAGTGATGCGTGAGGTGAGGGGGTCGAAGATCATCATCAAGCACGGGCTGCTCGACGATGCCTTGCTGCGCGACGGCCTGATCGCGCGGTTCGTGGCCCAGGGCATTGCCGAAGACAATATCACCTGCCTGGGCTCGACCACGCGCCACGAGCATCTGCTGGCCTTTGCGCAAGTCGACATCTCCCTCGACACCTTCCCGCAAAATGGCGGCATCAGCACCTGGGAATCGCTCTATGCGGGCGTTCCGGTCGTCGCCAAGCTCGGCAATGGCTCTTCGGCACGCGCCGGCGGCTCCATCGTGGCGGCCGTCGGCCTCGGCGACTGGGTCGCCGAGGATGACGACGGCTACGCCGCGATCGCGTGCAAATATGCGGCACAGCCCGCTCATCTGGCGAAATTGCGGGCGGAACTGCCGGCTCGGATCGCAGCCTCGCCTGCCGGCAACGTCGAACTTTACACGCGTGAGGTCGAAGCGGCCTATCGCCGGTTCTGGCACGATCATTGTGCCGCGGCCTCGGAACGCGGCGAGGTGGCGTAGCCCGACCTTGCGTTGCCCCCCGGGAAATCCCGGAGTCGCTGCCGGCCGGGTGACCGGCCGGCCGTGGCTGCGAATCAGTTAGACTCGCCTCAGGGCATCCTCCGGAGAGACACCTTGCAGAACAGCGGCGGCGGCGCGCGCGCATTCCAGAATGCGCGATTGCAGAAAAAATTGATGAAGCAGGCCGATGCCGTCATCGCCGCTGCGGCGAACGCCTATGGCCAGGGCCGATATGCCGAGACCGAGGCGCTGTGCCGCGAAATCCTGAAAGCCCTTCCGGATCATGTCGACGCCCTGCACCTGCTCGGCATGTGCGCCCATGACGGTCGGCGCTTCGAGGAGGCGCAGCAGCTGCTGGAGCGCGTGATTGCGCTCGATCCGCGCCTGCACGATGCCCATAACAACCTCGCGACCGTGCATTTCGACCTCGGCAATTACGAGGACGCGCGGCGCTGCCAGGAGAGGGCGATCGCGCTGAAGCCGAATTTCGCGGTGGCGCTGACCAATCTCGGCAACACGCTGATGCATATGGGGCTGTACGAGCAGGCGCTCGAAATGCACGAGCGCGCCATCAAGGTCAGACCGGATTATGCCGATGCGCTCTGCAATCGCGGCATGGTCGAACTCGTGCTTGGGCAGATCATGCGCGCCAAGGAGAGCTTCGATCGCGCCCTGCTGTTTCAGCCGCGTCACGCCGAGGCCATCGTCGGCAGCGGCATGGTCAGCATGGAGCTGCGGCACCACGAGGAGGCGGCAGCCAAGTTAGCCACGGCGCTTGCGATCAAGCCCGGCGCGCCGAGGATCCTGGCCCAGCGCGGGCGGCTCAGTTACGAGTTGCAGCGCCTCCACGAGGCGCTGGCGGATTTCGATGCGGCGCTTGCGATTTCGCCCAAGCTCGAACTGGCCCTTCGGGGCAAGGCGCAGGTCTGCCTGGTCATGGGAAAGACCGCGCAGGCGATGGCGGCGGCGGCGACCTTGATCGAGCGCAACCCGCGCTCCGAGATGGGGTTGGCGCTGATGGGCTTTGCTTATTCAAACCAAGGAGAGATGGACGCTGCGATCGAATATCTCGATCGTGCGCTGGCGCTCCGGCCGGACTATGGAGACGCGATCAGAGGCAAGATCTTCCTGCTGGACTACCTCGCGGATGCCGATTTCGCGGTCCAGCAGGCTGTACGAAAGTCATGGTGGGATGCGATCGGCTCGAAGATTCCGCAAAGGACGCTGCCGAAGCGGCCGCTGGATCCGGACAAGCAGATCGTGGTCGGATATGTCGCGGCCGAATTCCGGCAACACTCGGCAGGGCTCACCTTGCTGCCGGTGTTGCGCCATCATGATCACGCCAAGTTCAAGATCATCTGCTACTACTCCTGGCCGGGAGCGGACGAGTACACCGCTATGTTCAAGCAAATGGCGGACGTCTGGGTCGACGCTTGGCAGATGTCGGACGACGAACTCGCCGATCGCATTCAGGCCGACAATGTCGACATCCTGATCGACGTTTCGGGCCACACGACCGGCAACCGGCTGCAATGCTTCGCGCGGAAGCCGGCTCCGATCCAGGCAACCGGCTTCGGACACGCGACGGGCACGGGCATGCAGACCATGGACTACGTGCTCGCGGATCCCATTTTCATTCCGCCATCGGCTCGACATTTGTTTCCGGAAAAGATCTACGATCTGCCGTGCCTGATCACGATGGAGCCGGTCACCAATCTGCAGCCTTCCGAGCTGCCAATGCTCCGCAATGGCTACGTCACCTTCGGCGTGTTCAACCGCATCTACAAGATCTCGGATGATGCGATCCGTGTGTGGTCGCGCATCATGCGGGAGGTGCCGGGATCAAAGATCATCCTCAAGCATGGTTTGCTCGATGATGCCTTGCTGCGCGATAGCCTGATCGCACGCTTCATCGCGCAGGGCATTGCCGAGGAGGACATCACGTGCCTCGGCACCACCTCGCGCGACGATCACCTGATGGCCTTTGACAAGATCGATATTTCGCTCGACACGTTCCCGCAGAATGGCGGCATCAGCACCTGGGAATCCCTCTACAAGGGCGTTCCCGTCGTCGCCAAGCTCGGCATTGGAGCTTCTTCGCGTGCCGGCGCCTCCATCGTGGCCGCCGTCGGTCTCGGCGACTGGGTCGCCGAGGATGACGACGGCTATGTCGAGATCGCCCGCAAATATGCGTCGCAGCCCGAGCATCTGGTGAAGTTGCGCGCGGGCTTGCCGGCTCAGATCGCAGCCTCGCCCGCCGGCAATGTCGAGATCTATACGCGTGAGCTCGAAGCTGGTTACCGTCAGTTCTGGCGCGACTATTGTGCCGCAGCCGCGGAAAGCGGCGACGCTGCGGTAAGCGGGGCAGACGCATCCGGCGGTTCCTGAGCCGGATCCTGCAACACGCCCCGGAACGCCCGGAGGGATTTCGGCTCCGGCCGACCGGCCGGCCCGGAACGCGAATCAGTTAGACTCGCCGCGGGCCATCTTCCGGAGAGACATCTTGCAGAGCAGCGCTGGCGCGCGCGCATTCCAGAATGCGCGGTTGCAGAAGAAATTGAAGAAGCAGGTCGACGCCATCATCGCTGCCGCGGCAAGCGCCTATGGCCAGGGCAGATATGCGGAGACCGAGGCGCTCTGCCGTCAGATCCTGCAAGCCATTCCGGATCATTTCGACGCGACGCATCTGCTCGGCCTGAGCGCGCAACACGGCGGGCGCCTGGAGGAGGCGCAACAATTGCTCGAGCGCGCGATCGCGATTGATCCGCGTTCGCACGAGGCCCATAACAATCTCGCGGCTGTGCACTTGGCCCTTCAGAAATTCGAGGCCGCCCGTGCATGTCAGGAGAAGGCGATCGCGCTGAAGCCGAATTTTCTGCCGGCTCTGGTAGGCCTCGGCAATACCTTGCTTCAGATGAACCTGCCCGAACCGGCGATCGAAATGTACGATCGCGCCATCAAGCTGAAGCCCGATTATACCGATGCGCTCTGCAATCGTGGTCTGGCCGAGCTGGCGCTGGGCCGGTTTGCCCCTGCCATACAAAGCTTCGAGCGTGCGCTGTTGTTTCAGCCGCGCCATGTCGAGGCGCTCGTCGGCAAGGCGGTGGTCGGCCTCGAGCTCAAGCATTACGATGATGCGGAAGCTGCTCTCGCAGCGGCGCTCGCGATCAGGCCCGGTTCGGCGAAGATATTGGCGCAACGCGGGCGGCTCAATTACG
Source organism: Bradyrhizobium sp. Rc3b (assembly GCF_900114915.1). Lineage (GTDB taxonomy): Bacteria > Pseudomonadota > Alphaproteobacteria > Rhizobiales > Xanthobacteraceae > Bradyrhizobium. The sequence continues at coordinate 303,734 of NZ_FOUS01000008.1, read as the reverse complement.
AGCTGCAGCGCATGGAACCGGCGGTCGCCGATTTCGAGGCGGCGCTTGCGATTTCGCCCAAGCTCGAGCTGGCTCTCCGAGGCAAGGCACAGGCTTGCCTCGTGATGGGAAAGACAGCGCAGGCGATGGCGGCCGCTGCGGCCTTGATCGAGCGAAATCCGCGCTCGGAGACAGGGCTGGCGCTGATGGGCTTTGCTCATTCGAACCAGGGAGACATGGACGCCGCGATCGAATATCTCGATCGCGCCCTGGCGATCCGGCCGGACTATGAAGATGCGATCCGGGGAAAGATCTTCTTGCAGGACTTCCGTGCCGAGGCCGATTTCGCGCTCCAGCAGGCGGTGCGACGGGATTGGTGGGACGTCATCGGCTCCAGGATACCGCGGCGGACGCTGCCGAAGCGGCCGCTCGATCCGGACAAGCTGATTGTGGTCGGCTATGTCGCTACCGAATTCCGACAGCACTCGGCGGGGCTGACTTTGCTGCCGGTGCTGCGCCATCATGATCACACCAACTTCAAGATCATCTGCTATTCGTGCTCGCCGTCACGAGACGAGATGACCGCCAAATTCAAGTCGCTGGCGGACGTCTGGGTCGATGCGTGGCAGCTCTCGGACGACGAGCTCGCCGATCGCATCCAGGCCGACGATGTCGACATTCTGATCGACGTTTCGGGCCACACGACCGGCAACAGGCTGCAGGTCTTCGCGCGGAAGCCGGCTCCGATCCAGGCCACCGGATTTGGACACGCGACGGGCACGGGCATGCAGACCATGGACTATGTGCTCGCGGACCCCGTCTTCATTCCGCAATCGGCACGGCATCTGCTGGCCGAAAAGGTGTTTGACCTGCCGTGCCTCAACACCATCGATCCGATCCTGGATGTGCCGCCGTTGGACCTTCCCATGCTCCGCAACGGCCATGTGACCTTCGGCGTGTTCAACCGTGTCAACAAGATCTCGGACGAGGCGATCCGGGTGTGGTCGAGCGTGATGCACGAGGTGATCGGATCGAAGATCATCTTCAAACATACGCTGCTTGACGATCCCATGATCCGCGACGGCCTGTTTGCGCGACTCGTGAACCAGGGCATCCCCGAACAGAACATCACCTGCCTGGGCTCGTCAGGGCGGGCGGATCATCTGCGGACCTTCGCGCAAGTCGATATTTCGCTCGATCCATTCCCGCAGAATGGCGGCATCAGCACTTGGGAATCCCTCTATGCGGGCGTTCCTGTCGTGGCCAAGCTCGGTCATGGCGCCTCATCGCGCGCCGGCGGCGCCATCGTGGCGGCGGTCGGGCTTAACGACTGGGTCGCCGAGGATGACGACGGCTATGTCGAGATCGCCCGCAAATTTGCCTCGCAGCCCGAGCATCTGGCGAAATTGCGCGCGGGCCTACCGGCTCGGATCGCAGCTTCGCCAGCCGGCAATGTCGAGATCTACACGCGTGAGCTCGAAGCGGGTTATCGTCAGTTCTGGCGCGACCATTGTGCCGCCGCTGCGGGGTGAGGCAACGCCGTCGCCGGCGAGGCGGGCGCGCCCAGCGGTTCCTGAGCCAGGACAGTCCAGCGCGGGCCCGGGATATCCCGGGTAATTTCCGGTCTCGCCGACCGGCAGGCTAACTGCGCGAATCAGCTAGACTCGCCGAGCACCATCTCCCGGAGAGACATCTTGCAGAGCAGCGCCGGCGCGCGCGCATTCCAGAATGCGCGGTTGCAGAAGAAATTGAAGAAGCAGGCCGACGGTATCATCTCCGCAGCGGCGAGCGCCTATAGCCAGGGTAGATATGCGGAGAGCGAGGCGCTTTGCCGCCAGATCGTGCAAGCCGTTCCGGATCATTTCGACGCTACGCATTTGCTCGGCTTGAGCGTGCAACAAAGCGGGCGCCTGCAGGAGGCGCAGCAGCTGCTGGAGCGCGCAATCGCGATCGAGCCACGCTCGCACGAGGCCCACAACAATCTCGCGGCAGTGCATCTGGCCCTTCAGAAATTTGACGCCGCTCGCGCCTGTCAGGAAAAGGCGATCGCGCTGAAGCCGAACTTTGCGCCGGCCTTGGCCGGCCTTGGCAATAGCTTGCTTCAGATGAACCTGCCCGAACAGGCCATCGAGCTGTACGACCGCGCCATCGTCCTGAAGCCCGACAATGCCGATGCGCTCTGCAATCGTGGCCTCGCCGAGCTGGCGCTGGGCCGATTTGACCGCGCCAGGCAGAGTTTCGAGCGCGCTCTGTTGTTTCAGCCGCGTCACGCCGAAGCCCTTATCGGCAAGGGCGTGGTCGGGATCGAGCTCAAACATTACGACGAGGCGGAAGCCGCGCTCGCAGCGGCGTTCGCGATCAGGCCAGGTTCGGCGAAGCTCCTGGCGCACCGCGGACGGCTCAATCTTGCGCTGTCGCGGCTGGAACAGGCGGCGGCGGATTTTGACGCAGCCCTTGCGCTTTCACCGAAGCTCGAAGTTGCGTTGCGGGGGAAGGCGGAAGTCGCGTTGAGCATGGGTAATACCGCGCAGGCGATCCTGGCCTGCACGGCTTTGCTCGAAGAAAATCCGCGCTCGGCGATCGCATTGGCGCTGCTGAGCTCCTGTTTTGCCAACCAGGGCGAAATCGCAGCCGCAATCGAACATCTCGACGCCGCGCTCGCAATCGCGCCGGACCAGCCGGACCTGCTCGCGCGGAAGATCTATTTTCTGGACTTTCTCTCCGACGCCGATTTCGCGATCCAGCAAGCGGCGCGCAAATCCTGGGGGGATGCGATCGGCGCCAGATTGGCGCAGAAGACGCACGCACCCCGGCAACTCGATCCTGACAGGCGGATCGTGGTCGGGTATGTCGCGGCCGAGTTCTGGTACCACTCGGCGGCGTTCGGCCTGTTACCGGTGCTGCGCCACCATGATCACGCCAAGTTCGAGATCGTCTGCTATTCGTGCTCGCCGGTACGAGATGAGATGACCGCCAAGTTCAAGTCGCTGGCGGACGTCTGGGTCGACGCCTGGCAGCTTTCGGACGACGAACTGGCCGATCGTATCGAGGCTGACAAGATCGATATCCTGATCGACGTGTCAGGGCATACGACTGGCAACAGGCTCCCGGTCTTCGCCCGCAAGCCCGCTCCGATCCAGGTCACGGGCTTCGGACATGCCACGGGCACCGGCCTTCAGACCATGGACTACGTGCTCGCCGATCCGATCTTCATTCCGGAATCGGTCCGTGGTCTACTGGCTGAAAAGGTCTGCGATCTACCTTGCCTGATCACGATCGATCCCATCCTGGATGTGCCTGCTTCGGAGCTTCCCATGCTCCGCAACGGCCATGTGACCTTTGGCGTTTTCAATCGCATCTCCAAGATCTCGGATGAGGCCATCCGCGTGTGGTCGAAGGTGATGCGCGAGGTGCCCGGATCCAGGATCATCATCAAACATACGCTGCTTGACGATCCCATGCTGCGCGACGGCCTTCTTGCGCGGCTCGTGAACCAGGGCATCCCCGAACAGAACATCACCTGCCTGGGCTCGTCAGCGCGCGAGGAACATCTGCGGGCCTTCGCGCGAGTCGATATTTCGCTCGATACGTTCCCGCAAAATGGCGGCGTGAGCACCTGGGAATCCCTTTATGCGGGCGTTCCTGTCGTGGCCAAGCTCGGTCACGGCGCCTCGTCGCGCGCCGGCGGCGCCATCGTGGCGGCGGTCGGGCTTAACGACTGGGTCGCCGAGGATGACGACGGCTATGTCGAGATCGCCCGCAAATTCGCGTCGCAGCCCGACTATCTGGCGAAGTTGCGCGCGGGCCTGCCGGCCCGGATTGCAGCTTCGCCCGCCGGCAATGTCAAGATTTACACGCGCAGGGTCGAGGAGGGGTACCGCCGGTTCTGGCACGACTATTGTGCCGCTGCTGCGGAGCGCGGCGAGGTCATATAAGCCGGACGAACCGCGCTGAGCTTTGTGACGCGCGTCCCCGACCCGAGGGGGCGCGTGACGATCACACGAAGGGCGGCTTGATGTTGCTGCGCTTCTCCAGCCATTCCGGCACCGGCAGGTTCTTGGCGCGCATGAAGTCCGCGTTGAACAGCTTCGACTGATAACGGCTGCCGGAATCGCACAGCACGGTGACGATGGTCTTGCCGGGCCCGAGCTGCCTGGCGAGGCGCATTGCGCCCACGATGTTGACACCGGTCGAGCCGCCGAGGCACAGGCCCTCGTGCTGCAGCAGCTCGTAGATCACGCCAACGGCTTCGGCATCGGGAATGAGATAGGCATCATCGACCTTCGCGGTCTCCACGATGGCGGTCGCCCGGTTGAGGCCGATGCCCTCGGTGATCGAGCCACCCGGCGTCGCCTTGGGATCGCCGGTCCTGAAGTATTCATACATGCCGGCGCCGTGCGGATCGGCGCATGCGATCCGCACGTTCTTGTTCTGCTCTTTCAAGTAACGGCTGACACCAGCCAGCGTGCCGCCGCTGCCGACCGAGCAGACGAAGCCGTCGACCTTACCGCCGGTCTGCTCCCAGATTTCGGGTCCGGTGGACTCGTAATGCGCCTTGGCATTGTCGAGGTTGTTCCACTGGTCGGCGAACAGCACACCATTGGGTTCGGTCTTGCGCAGCTCGTCGGCGAGGCGGCGGCCGACATGCTGGTAGCTGTTGGGGTTGGCGTAGGGCAGGGCCGGCACCTCGATCAGCTCGGCGCCGCACAGCTTCAGGAAGTCTTTCTTCTCCTGGCTCTGCGTTTCCGGGATCACGATCAGGGTGCGATAGCCGCGCGCGCTGGCGACGACCGCAAGGCCGATGCCGGTATTGCCGGCGGTCGATTCCACCACGAGACCGCCCGGCTTGAGCTCGCCGCGCTTCTCGGCCTCCAGGATCATCCATTTGCCGGCGCGGTCCTTGACCGACTGGCCGGGATTCATGAACTCGGCCTTGCCGAGAATGGTGCAGCCGGTCAGTTCCGAGGCGCGCTTCAGCTTGATCAGCGGGGTGTTGCCGATGGCTTCGACAACGTCATTTCGAATGGTCATGTCAGGGAAATCGCTACCAAGGGGGTTGATCTGGTTGGCGAGAACGTAGTGCTTGGGAGGCCAAAGGGGAAGGCTTTTGCGTTGCGGCGAAACCGAGCGAAACCTCTGCTCAAACAGCAATATTCCCAAGAGGCGCGCCCGGCGGCGATGCGCTCGGCCGCAAGCCGGGATATCGATAGGAGGAAACGCCTGCGCTCCGTCAGGCCAGGGAAGATGACAGTCGTGACCAGCCAACTCGCGACAAACTTTTTCCAAGGCCGAGGCTTCTCGCCATCGAGGGCCGTGGATGACGCCCGGATGGTCGAATCATATCGGCCCGAGGAACGGCTTTCTATTCGGCGATTGACGGGCTTGTGAGATTACTCAGCCAGGGCGCGACTGAGGCGGGGCGTGGTGCGGTCGGATGGAAACGCCCAAGTGCCGCTGTGGCAGCAATATCACATGAAATCTTGGTAAGCTTGATCGTGTATCCCAACGTTTCAAATGAGAAAACTCCCTGCGAGACAGCCGTCTTTTGAATTTCGAGCGGTTCGTTTCCACTTCGTCGGCGTGGCCATCTCGCAACTGCGGGACTGTCCCGCAGTTCAGCGCCCGGCTAGTATGATTTTCGAGGTTCCGCAGAAAGCATCGCCGCTGTGAACGAGTTGTCCAAAGCCCCCCGACTGTCGCGCCGCGAATCGGCTAATCCGGCTGCGCGGCGGTTCGATCTGCCCGGCGGGGGATGGATGTGACAGAGGATGTTCCTGCGATCGCCATGCGGCGGTCTGAAGGTCCTGCATCCCGGACGCTGCGCGCGGCGCGCTGGATTGCGGTGATGTGTCTTGCCGCCGGTTCGGGGGCTTGCGTGCTGACCCAGGATCTTCCCGATCCCGCCCTCGACGTTCCCACGCAGTACAAATACGCGGGCAAGGGTGATGCGCCGCCGTCACTGGATTGGTGGCGCGGGTTCCGCTCCGCGGAGCTGACGCAGCTGATGGAGGAGGCGCAAACCGTCAACCTCGACATCGCCGCCGCCGTTGCGCGCATCGTCCAGGCCGACGCCCAGGCGCGGCAGGCGGGGGCTGCGCTGCTGCCGACCGTCTCGACAGGCGGATCGGAAACCTATTCGCGCACCTCGGGCTCCAGCGCGTCCGGCCTCTCCATCGGCGGCCGCGAAGTCGTCAATTATTCGGCCTCGCTGAGCGCGAGCTACCAGCTCGACTTCTGGGGCCAGAATCGCGATGCGCTGCAATCGGCGGAAGAGACGGCGAACGCCAATCGCTTTGACCGCGACACCGTCGCGCTGACGACGCTGGCGGCCGTCGCCAACGCCTATTTCCAGGTGCTGGCCTCGCAGGACCGCATCAGGACCTCACAGCGCAACATTGCGAGCGCGCAGCGCATCCTCGATGCGGTCAGGGAGCGGCGCAGGGCCGGCACTGGCACCGATCTCGACGTCGCCCAGCAGGAGAGCGTGCTTGCCAACCAGAAAGCCCTGGTGCCGCCGCTGCGCCAGACGCTGGACCAGAACGTCAACGCGCTCGCCGTGCTGGTTTCGCGCCCGCCGGAAAGCGTGCGCGTGCTCGGCGGCTCGCTGGACCGGATCGCGATCCCGCGCGTCACGCCCGGCCTGCCTTCGGAGCTGCTGACGCAGCGGCCCGACATCCGCCGACAGGAGGCGCAGCTTGCCTCGGCGACGGCGAATATCGGCAATGCCCGTGCTCAGTTCTTTCCGACCATTCAGCTCACCGGCAATGGCGGCTATCAGAGCTCGGCTTTGGTCTCGCTGTTCCAGCCGCATGCGGCCTTCTTCCAGCTCGTCGGCAGCGCCACGCAGCCGATCTTCGACGGCGGCAAGATCCTCGGCAATTTCGAGTTGGCCAAGGCGCGGCAGGACGAATTGCTCCAGACCTACCGCAAGACCATCATCCAGTCGTTCGCCGACGTCGACAATGCGCTGTTCTCGATCAAGCAGACCACGATCAAGCTGCAATTGCAGCGCGACGTCGTCGTCGCCTCACGCCGCGCCTTCGATCTCTCCGAGCAGCAACTGCGCGCCGGCACCGCCGACATCGTGACTGTACTCAACACTCAACTGACCCTGTTCCAGGCGGAAGACGCGCTGTCACAGGCGCAACTGGCCCGCTTGCTCGCCATCGTCAGCCTGTATCAGGCGCTCGGCGGCGGCTGGGAGCCGCGAATGGAGAAACCGGTCAATGCTCTTTAAGCCGGATACCAAGCAGGACGCGAAGGAGGGGACGGCGAAGAAGTCGCGCGGCCGCGGTTTCGTCATGACCCTGATCACGCTCGCGATCCTTGGTGGCCTCGGCTATCTCGGCTGGAACGCGATGCACCAGAAGCCGGCTGCCGACCGCAACGCGCGGCCGGACCTGCCGGTGCCCGTGCTGGCGGCGACGCCCCGCGTTCAGGACGTTCCGGTCTATCTCGACGGCGTCGGCGCGATCCGCGCGCTCAACACCGTGACTGTGCGCTCGCAGGTCGACGGCAAGCTGATCGCCGTGAATTTTACTGAAGGGCAGGACGTCAAAAAGGGCGACGTGCTCGGCGAGATCGATCCCGCGCTCTACCAAGCCACCTACGACCAGGCGGTCGCCAAGAAGGCGCAGGATCAGGCCCAACTCGCCAACCAGCGCATCGACCTGACACGGTACGAGCAGCTCGCTGCCTCCAACGCCGGCTCCAAGCAGCAGGCCGACACCCAGCGCGCGCTGGTCGCGCAGACCGAGGCGCTGGTCAAGGCCGACCAGGCTGCGATCGACAACGCGGCGGCGACGCTGAGCTACACCAAGATCGTGGCGCCGCTCTCAGGGCGAGCCGGCCTGCGCCAGGTCGACCAGGGCAACATCATCCACGCCGCCGACACCACGGGCCTCGTGGTGATCACGCAATTGCAGCCGATCGCGGTATGGTTCAGCCTGCCGCAGCAACAAATCATGCGCGTCAACGCCGCGGCGTCGAAGGGTACGCTGGCGGTCGACGTGTTCGGCAATGACGGCATCACCGTGATCGATACCGGCAAGCTCACCGGCATCGACAACCAGGTCGACCAGACCACCGGCACGCTCAAGCTCAAGGCCGAGTTTCCCAACGCCAACTACCAGCTCTGGCCGGGCCAGTTCGTCAATGTCCGTCTCAAGGTCGAGACGCTGACTCAGGCGCTGGTGGTGCCGACCTCGGCCGTGCAGCGCGGCCCGATCGGGACGTTCAGCTATGTCATCGGCGAGGACAATATCGTCTCGGCCAAGCCCGTGACCGTGACCCAGCAGAACGAGCATGACGCGGTGATCGCCAGCGGCCTGTCGGCGACCGACAGGGTCGTCACCACGGGCTTTGCCAATCTGTCCGACGGCTCCAAGGTGACCATCGGCCGCGACGACCAGACCCCGTCGGCCGATCTCGCCCCGCGCAAGCGGTCGCGCGGGCCTGACGCCCAGAAGAAGGATGGTGCCAAGGAAGGGCAGAAGGAGCACCAGAAGGACGGACAGGGTAAGGACGGCGAGTTCCGCGCCAAGCGCAAGAGCAGCGAGGGCGACCAAAAGGGGCAGACCGGGCCGGCCCCGGGGCCGGGGGCCGCGGGAAGTGGAGCCAAGCAGCCATGATCCCGACAACAGCCGCTTGAAGCGGCAGGCAGATCCCATGGGTGTCTCCGAACCCTTCATCCGCCGTCCGATCGCGACCTCACTGCTCGGCATCGCGCTGCTGATCGGCGGGCTGCTGGGCTATTTCGCGCTGCCGGTCTCGGCGCTGCCGCAGGTCGATTTCCCGACCGTGCAGGTGACCACGCAGCTTCCGGGCGCGAGCCCCGACGTGATCGCCTCGCTGATCACCGCGCCTTTGGAGCGGCAGCTTGGCCAGATCCCGTCGCTGTCGGCGATGAACTCGACGAGCTCGTTCGGTGTCAGCCAGATCTCGCTCCAGTTCGATCTCAACCGTGACATCGACGGCGCGACCCAGGACGTGCAGGCCGCGATCAACGCAGCGGCGGGCGTGCTGCCCAAGACGCTGCCTTATCCGCCGACCTACGCCAAGGTGAACCCGGCGGACGCCCCCGTGATGACGCTGGCGCTGCGCTCCGACACCATCTCGCTGAGGGCGATGAGCGACATCGCCGACACGCTCCTGGCGCAACGGCTGAGCCAGATCTCCGGCGTCGGACGGGTCTCGGTGCTGGGCGGGCTGAAGCCGGCCGTACGCATCCAGGCCGATCTGGCGCGGCTCGCCGCCTATGGCATCGCCATGGAAGATCTGCGCACTGCGATCGCCAATGCCAACGTCTCGGGGCCGAAAGGCTCGCTCGACGGCGCGCAGCAATCCTACATCATCGCGGCCAACGACCAGATCGCCGCCGCCGATGCCTACAAGCCGGTCATCATCGCTTACCGCAACGGCTCGCCGGTCACCATCGCCGACGTCGCGCAGATCGTCGATGGCCTCGAGAACGACCGCACCGGCGGCTGGTACCAGGGCACGCCCGCCGTCATCATCGACATCCAGCGCCAGCCCGGCGCCAACGTCATCGACGTCGTCAGCCAGATCCGCGCCGAAATCCCCAAGGTGCAGCGCGCGATCCCGGCCGGGGTGAACCTCACCATCGTCTCCGACCGCACCGTCACGATCCGCGCCTCGGTCCACGACGTGCAGTTCACGCTGGTTCTCAGCGTCGTGCTGGTGACGCTGGTGGTGCTGCTGTTTCTGCGCTCGCTGCGGGCCACCCTGATCGCCGGCGTGGCGCTGCCGCTGTCGCTGATCACCAGCTTCGGCATCATGTATTTCGCCGGCTTCAGCCTCGACAATCTGTCGCTGATGGCGCTGACGATCGGCACCGGCTTCGTCGTCGACGACGCCATCGTCATGATCGAGAATATCGTCCGCCACATGGAGAACGGCGACGGGCCGATGGAGGCCTCGCTGAAGGGTGCCAGCGAGATCGGCTTCACCGTGATCTCGCTGACGGTGTCGCTGATCGCGGTCTTCATCCCGCTGCTGTTCATGTCCGGCCTCGTCGGGCGCATGTTCCGTGAATTCGCGTTGACCTTGACGATCGCGGTGGTGACCTCGGCCGTGGTCTCGCTGACGCTGACGCCGATGATGTGCTCACGGCTGCTCAAGCACGCCCATGAGGAGCTGGCGGTGCCGGGCCTCGCCGCCATCAGTCGCTTCATCGACCGCACCGTGGAGGCCTATCACCGGACGCTGCTCTGGGTGCTGGAGCGCCAGCGCGCCACGCTGGTCGTGACCTTCGCCACGCTGATTGCGACCCTCGTCCTCTACGTCGTTGCGCCAAAAGGCTTCCTGCCGCTGCAGGACACTGCCTCGATCACGGCGGTGACGGAGGCGGGGCCGGACGTGTCGTTCGCGGAGATGCAGAAGCGGCAGGGCGAGGTCGCCGACACCATCAAGGCGGATCCTGACGTGGTCGGCGTGGTCTCGGTGATCGGCGCCGGCTCGGTCAATCCGACCACCAATGTCGGCCGGCTCGTCATGACCTTGAAGCCGCGCGGCGAGCGGCGCGATGATGTCAGCGTGGTCGTGAGCCGGTTGAAGCAGCGGGTGGCGGGCATTCCCGGCATGACCGTCTATTTCCAGCCGGTGCAGGACGTGCAGATCTCGACCCAGTCGAGCCGCTCGCAATACCAGTACACGCTCACCGGCACCGATGCGGCGCTGGTGTCGGAATGGGCGCGCAAGCTGGTTACGGAGATGCGGCGCGATCCCCTGTTCCGCGACGTCTCCTCGGAGGCGCAGGAAGGCGGCCTGCGGGCGCAGCTCGACGTCGATCGCACCCGCGCGGGCCAGCTCGGCGTCAGCCTGCAAGGCATCACCGATACGCTCAACGATGCCTTCGCGCAGCGCCAGATCTCGACCATCTACGGCCAGGCCAACCAGTACCGTGTGGTGCTGGAGGCGCTGCCGATGTACCAGCGCGATCCCTCGATCCTGTCAAAACTCTATCTGCCGGGCGCCGCGAGCACTACAGTCGGCGCGCCCAATGCCCAGGTGCCGCTGTCGGCCGTGGCGACGCTGAAGCGCACCACGGCCCCGCTCGCGATCTCACACCAGGCGCAATTCCCGTCCGTGTCGCTCAGCTTCAATCTCGCGCCGGGCGCCGCGCTCGGCGATGCCGTCGAGGCCGTGAAAGCGATCGAGACCCGGATCGAAATGCCCAACAGCATCGTCGGCGTCTATGCCGGCGATGCCGCTGAGTTCGCCAAGGCGCTGGCGGGACAACCCTGGCTGCTGCTTGCGGCCGTGATCACGATCTACATCGTGCTCGGCGTGCTCTATGAGAGCTACATCCATCCGATCACGATCCTGTCGACGCTGCCCTCGGCCGGCGTCGGGGCGATCCTGGCGCTGGTGTTGTGCGGGCAGGACCTGTCGGTGATCGGCCTGATCGGCATCATTTTGCTGATGGGTATCGTCAAGAAGAACGCGATCATGATGATCGACTTCGCGCTCGAGGCCGAGCGCGGGCAGGGCATGTCGCCGAACGAGGCGATCGTGCAGGCCTGCCTGTTGCGCTTCCGTCCCATCATGATGACGACACTGGCGGCGCTGTTCGGCGCCTTGCCGCTGGCGATCGAGAGCGGCACCGGCGCCGAGCTGCGGTTTCCGCTCGGAATCTCCATCATCGGCGGGCTGCTGCTCAGCCAATTGCTGACGCTCTACACCACGCCCGTGATCTACCTCGCGCTCGACCGCATCAACCGCCGCCTCGAGCAGGCGCTGCCGCCGGCCGAATCCGGCGGCCCGCCGGTCGCGGGCGCGACCGAGGGGATGCAGTGATGGCATCGATCTCGGAGCCCTTCATCCGCCGCCCGGTTGCCACCACGCTGCTGTCGATCGGGTTGTTCCTGCTGGGTGTGGTCGCCTACGATTTCCTTCCCGTCGCCTCGGTCCCGAACGTCGACTTCCCCGCCATCTTCGTCTCGGCCAGCCGGCCCGGCGCCGACCCGTCGGTTATGGCGGCCACGGTGGCTTCACCACTGGAGCGGCGGCTCGGCGAGATCTCGGGCATCAATCAGATCACCTCGACCTCGACGCTCGGCAACACCAGCATCCAGCTCCAGTTCGACATCGGCCGCAACATCGACAAGGCCGCGCGCGACGTGCAGGCGGCGATCAACGCCGCGATGGTCGATTTGCCGAGCGACCTGCCGACGCTGCCGCGCTTCCGCAAGGCCAACACGGCCGGCGCGCCCGTCTTCGTCCTGGCGCTGACCTCGAAGACGCTCTCCGCCAGCGCGATTTACGATGTCGCCGACACGGTTCTGGCGCAGCGCATCTCGCAGGTGCCTGGAGTCGGCGACGTCACGGTATCAGGCGCCGACCAGCCGGCCGTGCGGGTCCAGCTCAACCCCGTCGCGCTGTCGAACGCCGGCATCGCCACCGACGACGTCAGGACCGCGATCGTCAACGCCAACCCGCTCGGTCCTGTCGGCATCTTCAACGGCGAGCGCCAGAGCGAGACGCTGGCGCTCAACAAGCAGATGCGCACGGCGAAAGAGTTCCGCGACATCGTCATCAAGAGCGCCAACGGCAATTTCGTGCGCCTGTCCGACGTCGCCGACATCGAGGATTCCGTCCGTAACGCCCGCTCGATCGCCTGGTTCAACAAGCAGCCGGCAGTGCTGATCCAGATCACCAAGCAGGGCGATGCCAACGTCATCGACACCGTTGACAGGGTGAAGGCGCTGGTCCCCCAGCTGAAGCAGTGGATTCCGGCCGGCGTCGAGATCTCCACCCTGGTCGACCGCACCGGCACGATCCGCGCCAGCGTGCTCGATATGCAATGGACGTTGCTGGCGACCGCGGTCCTGGTGATGGTCGTGGTGTTCGTGTTCCTGCGCAGGCTGACGCCGACCATCGCGGCCGGCATCTCGGTGCCGCTGGCGCTGGCCGGCACCTGCGCCGGCATGTGGGTCGCGGGCTTCTCGATCGACAATCTGTCGCTGATGGCGCTCGCGATCTCCGTCGGCTTCGTGGTCGACGACGCCATCGTCATGATCGAGAACATGTACCGCAATCTCGAGCACGGCATGCGGCCGTTCCGGGCGGCGCAGGAGGGCGCGAAGCAGATCGGCTTCACGGTGGTCTCGATCAGCCTGTCGCTGATCGCGGCATTCACGCCGCTGATCTTCATGGACGGTATTGTCGGCCGCCTGCTGCGCGAATTCTCGCTGACGCTGACCTTCGCTATCCTGGTCTCGACGCTGGTGTCGCTCACGGTCACGCCGATGATCTGCGCTCATTACATCCGGCAGGCCACGTCCGGCACGGCGACGCTGTTCGATCGGGTGATCGAGGGCTCGCTGTCGCGCATCGTCGCCTTCTACGCCCGGACCTTGCGCACCGTGCTGGACTATCCGCTGGCGACGCTGCTGGTGTTCTTCGCCACCATCGGCCTTACGGTGACGCTCTACATCAAGGTCCCCAAGGGCTATTTCCCGACCGACGATTCCGGCTTCGTGATCGGAGCGACGCGTGCCTCGGCCGACATCTCGTTCCAGTCGATGCTCGGTCTCCAGCAGCGGCTCGCCGACATCGTGATGCAGGATCCGGCCGTGGCCGGCATCGGCTCGACCGTCGGCGCCGGAGGCGGGCCGGGGGGAGCGACCTCGAACCGCGGCATCATGTATATCAGCCTGAAGCCGCCGGAGGAGCGCGACCACGTCTCGACGCAGGTCGTGATCGACCGTCTGAGGCGCGCGCTGTACCCCGTGCCCGGCATTCGCCTCTTCATGTTCGCTGCCCAGGACGTCCGTGCCGGCGGGCGGCAGAGTGATTCCGACTTCCAGTACACGCTGACCAGCACCGACCTCGGTCTGCTGCAGAAGTGGGCGCCGATCGTGGCCAAGCGCATGGAGAGCGTCGAGGGTATCACCGACATCTCCAGCGACCGCGATCCCGGCGGGCTTCAGCTGACCCTGAACATCGATCGCCAGAAGGCCTCGGCACTCGGCGTCAGGGTTCAGGACATCGACAACGCGCTGAACAACGCCTTCTCGCAGCGGCAGATCTCGATCATCTACACCCAGCGCAACCAGTACATGACCGTGCTGGAGATCGATCCCAAGTTCCAGGTCGATCCCTCCAACCTCGAGCGCATCTACGTTGCCGGCGCGAACGACGCGCAGGTGCCGCTGTCGGCCGTGGTGCATGCGACGCGTGGGTTGGCCGCGCTCGCGGTTTATCACTCGCAGTCGTTTCCCTCGACGACGGTGTCGTTCAACCTGCTGCCGGACGTGCAGCTTCAGGCAGCGACCCAGAACATCCAGCGGGCGGTGGAGGAACTTCACATGCCCGAAGGCATCCGCGGCAGCTTCGACGGCAATGCCGGCGACTTCGCCAAGACCAGCGGCCGCCAGCCGCTCCTGATCCTCGGCGCGCTCGTGGCGATGTATATCGTGCTCGGGGTGCTCTATGAGAGTCTCGCCCATCCGCTCACGATCATCTCGACGCTGCCCTCGGCGGGGTTAGGCGCGCTGCTCGCCTTGCAGCTCACCAACACGCCGCTGACGGTGATCGCCTTCGTCGGCATCATCCTCTTGATCGGCATCGTCAAGAAGAACGGCATCATGATGGTGGATTTCGCGCTCGACGCCGAACGCCAGCGCGGCCTGTCCTCGGCGGAAGCGATCTTCGAGGCCTGCCAGGCGCGCTTCCGGCCGATCCTGATGACGACCATGGCGGCGCTGTTCGCCGGCATTCCGCTGGTGGTGGCGACCGGCCCCGGCACGGAGCTGCGCCGTCCGCTCGGCATCACCATCATCGGCGGCCTGTTCGTCTCGCAGATCCTGACGCTCTACACCACGCCGGTGATCTACCTCTTGATCGATCGCCTGCGGCGCCGGTCCGTGCCGCGCCCGGTGCCTGCGCCGGCGGAATAGGTTGTTGAAGCGCCGCATCAAGCGTATAGCGGCGCCCATGTCGAACCCGCCAGACACGGCCGCCGCGCCGGCCGATCCGATCCCCGAGTGCCCGCATTGCCAGAAGCCGATGCCGCTGTGCATCTGCGACAGCGTCACGCCAATCGAGAATCGCCTCTCACTCCTGATCCTCCAGCACCCGCAGGAGCAGGACAGGGCGCTCGGCACCGCGCGCCTGCTTGCCAGGCATTTTGCCGATGCCACGGTGCGGGTCGGCCTGTCCTGGCCGAGCCTGTCCAAGGCGTTGGGACGGCCGGTCGAGAATGCCGCGCGTTGGGCCGTGCTCTATCTCGGCTCGGCCCGCGCCGCCGATCTCGAAGCGGAAGGCGAGATCGTCGCGCTCAACCGCAAGGGCGAGGTCGCGGAGAACCAGCGCGCGATCCTCGGCAAGCTCGAAGGCGTCGTGCTGCTCGACGGCACCTGGAGCCAGGCCAAGGCGCTGTGGTGGCGCAATCCCTGGATGCTGAAATGCCAGCGCGTCATCCTCAACCCGGCGCACCCCTCGCGCTATGGCCGTCTGCGCAAGGAGCCGCGCAAGGACGGGCTCTCGACAATCGAGGCCGCGGCGACGATTCTCGCCGGGCTCGAGCGGCGTCCCGACATCGCCGAGACGCTGAATGCGAGCTTTGAACGCCTGTTAACACGCTATCGCGAGGTCCAGGCCGAGATGCCGGAATTGGCGCCAAAACCTGCCCCGAAGGGCCGGCGCGACTTCCGGCGGCGCAAACGAGCCTGACTTCGGCCCACATCATCTGTACGGTCGATTGCACCGCGACAGCCGGGCGTCTAGAGACGATCGGCCGAAACCGGTTACGATCTCCTCTCCTGTTGCGGCATCGGAGAGCGAGAACCTGAGGGGCAGTCGAATTCAGCTCGCAGCGAAGGAAATCCTGGCACAGGCGGCGCGGCCCGATCGTTGGGGCACGCTCGCGCTGATGGACATTTCGCTGCGCTACCGCCGGACCGTGATCGGCCCGCTCTGGATCACGCTGACGCTGGCCGCGACGATCGCAAGCGTCGGCACCGTCTATGCGGCCCTGTTCAAGCAGGACATCGCCACCTTCCTGCCGTCCTTCGCAGTCGGCCTGATCGTCTGGACCCTGATCGCCACGACGCTCCAGGAGGGCTCCAACATCTTCGTCGCGTCCGGCCATCTCATCAAGGCGGTGCCGGCCCCGCTGATCGTTCATGTCCTCCAGATGATCGCGCGCAACGTCCTCATCTTCGCGCATCATTTGGTGATCGTCGTGCTGCTCTACGTCGTGATGCCCTGGCCGCTGCGCTGGAGCATGCTGCTCGCGCTGCCCGGCTTCGCGATCCTGTTCCTCACGCTGCTCGGCGGCTCGGTCGCACTCGGCATGCTCTGCGCGCGCTTTCGCGATATTGGTTCGGCGATCGTCAGCGGCCTGCAATTCGTGTTCTTTCTCACGCCGATCATCTGGACCGAGGACAGCGCGCGCGGCACCGCGTTTCACTGGCTGACGCGGGTCAATCCGTTCGCGACGCTGCTCGATCTGGTGCGGCGGCCGCTGTTGTCGCAGCCGACCGATGCGGAGCAATGGCTGTTAGGGGCCCTCTATGCGATCGTCGTGGCCGTCATCGGCCTCGGCTGCTACGCAAAATACCGCCATCGTGTGGCGTATTGGCTGTGATGCGCGCATGACGATCACGGCCCACATCGTGCTTCGCGACGTCTCGGTCACGTTTCCCGTGCTGTCGTTTCGCGACCGCTCGCTGCGCAGCCGGTTCGTCAGCGCCGTGACGCTGCGGCGGAAGGCGGCGGTCTCGCACCTCATCACGGCGTTGAACGAGGTCAGCCTCGACATCCGCGCCGGCGACCGCCTCGCCATCATCGGCGCCAACGGCGCCGGCAAGACCACGCTGCTGCGGGTTCTCGCCGGCATCTACCATCCGACGGCGGGGAGCATCGACGTACGCGGCCGCTGCCTGTCGCTGTTCGATTTGCAGGCCGGCTTCGACGAGGAAGCAACCGGATACGAGAACATCATGCGGCGCGGCCTCGTGATCGGCGCGCGGCGCGCCGAGATCGACGCGCGGCGGGCGGAGATTGCCGAGTTCACCGAGCTCGGCGACCGCCTCGACCTGCCGCTGCGCACCTATTCCAGCGGCATGATGCTGCGCCTGATCTTCGCGGTCGCAACCGCGGTCGAGGGCGAGATCGTGCTGCTCGACGAATGGATCGGCGTCGGCGACCAGCAGTTCCGCAAAAAGGCGCGGCAGCGGCTGGATGAAATCGTCGCCCGCGCCGGCATCCTGGTGCTCGCCTCGCATGACATCGAGCTGATCCAGAGCACCTGCAACCGGGCGATCCTGCTGGAGCAGGGGAAGATCATCGCGGCCGGCGCAACCGATACGATTCTCGCGCGATATCTGGCGGGGTCCGGCGGGAGGAACGCGTAGCGGTTCGAAGATCCCCTGACGGCCAAAATCGGACGAAGGCGGTTGCCTAAACCCTTCATCCCCTATATTGCTCCGGCCTTACGGGGCCACGTGGCGGAGTGGTTACGCAACGGTCTGCAAAACCGTGTACACCAGTTCAATTCTGGTCGTGGCCTCCATCATATCCCTCTGATTTCCCAGCACAATTCGATCTCGCCGCCGGCTCCGCTGATGCTGCGCGCAACGTTCTGCCGACCTCAGAGGCGGATCGATCTCCGGATTTGTCCGGAGCTCGCTGGCCCCCCCGATTCAGTCTCGTTGGCATAGACTTCGCATCTGCGAAGCGATGCGACTGACATCAACGAGCGCTGGAGCACCCGTGGGCGACATCGTCCGATTTGTCCCGAAATCCGAGCTGGAGCGGGCCCGCCTCATTCGCGAGGCTCGCGCGATCTATGACAGCATCTTTCCATCGGCCGCACCCGACCGGGTGCCGCAGGATGGCGAGGATCGCATCAAGACCTGATCGGCGCAGCGCCGGGTTTCACACCCAGTGCCTACGGCAAAACGCCCGCGAAGCGGGCGCTCGGCTCAGGGTGAAAGCAGCTTCAGCAGGCCGCGTACCAGCCGTCGGGGAACGGCAGAAGGGGCCAGGCGCCCTCATTGTCATTGGCGGCTTTGGGCGTCGCGTGAAAACTCCACGAGCGGGGCACGAATTCCTCCTCCGGCGCGGGAGCAAAGTCTTCAATGACCATGGCGTCCCGGACGGCATCCAGCAGCAAGTTGAATTCGGCTTCGCTTCTCATCGCACCCTCGCAGAACGCGGATGGCGCAATGTCGCAAAGCCGGTTTGTTACCCGGTTGAGCGGATCGTTCGCATTTTAACGATCCGGCGATCGGGTCCCGATTGGTTAGCGGTTTGTGAAAATCCCCCAGGAAACTCTAGGTTCCTCCGCTGCGCCGGCAGTGTGAAAGAGATCACATCCTCGGCGGTTTATTTCTCTTAACCCCTTCGCCTACCGGCCCAATGCAGGCCGGAGCGGGCAGGGCGAACGGGAGACTGGTCATGAAGGCGAGGTTCTTGCGGTTTGCGGGTGTAAAGAGTCGGGCCCGCCGCGCCTCCACGGTCGGGCTGTTCCTGACGCTGTTTGCTTCCACCGCCCACGCGCAGGGGACAGCCGAGCAGCGCCGGGCCTGCACGCCCGACGTCTACCGGCTCTGCGCCGGCGAAATACCCAACGTCCGCGCCATCACCGCGTGCCTGCGGCGCAACCGCTCGAGCCTGAGCGAAGCCTGCCGCAGCGTGTTCGATCAGGCCGGCGGTTAAGGGCCTGTGGATGTGTGCGCAGCAAGTGGCTCGCGTCGGCTGACGAATTCGCGATAGCGGTTCTGTGGATATGCTGCGGACAGGCTGTGGATAGCCTTTGAGCCGATGCGAGTGAGAGAAAGTGAGAGAAGACGGGCTTGCCGAGCGCTCGCTGCATTTCGTCTCAAATTGCAACCCGCGCGTGCAAGAAGTCTTGATCGGGTGTGATCTAGGGGTGAACGCCCGGCTTGAACGTGCGTCCCGGGCACAACGACTAATAGTAAGCGTGCATGAGGATCAGGGAAACGTGATCAGGCCTCCTCTTCCTAAAGCACCAAAATGGTGCTTTAGTGCTTTCCATGAGCCAGTCGCCCCGAAACGCGCCGTCCGCGCTGCGTTACAGGCTTGCCCCCGATCCGGCCGCCAAGACTGCACTGGAGGCGACCTTCCAGGCCTATGACCGCATGATGGAGATCCTCGATGAGGTCGCGCGGAGCCACAATGTCGGCTCCAACGTCGTCCTGCTGCATGCCCACGCCTATGACCCGATCCGCAAACAGACCGCGCTGCCCTCGCGCCTGGTAACGCTGGGCCTGCGTGACCGCGCCGAGTATCGCGCGGCACAGGGCCGCCGTCTGCCGCTCGACGACAAGCTCGCCAAGATCAAGGGCCCGGCCACCATTTCGATCGCGACCGTGCAAGGGCGCTTCAGCGTGCCCTTCGATTATGCCGGCTATGCCGAGGGCTGGGGGCAGAGCGTGCCCGCTCGCCTCATCCGCACCGACGACGGCTTTGAAGTTCACTACGGCGTCACGCCGAACAATCTGCCAGAGGAGGAGAACGCCATGGATACCATCGCTGCCACTCCCGAAAACTTCCTGTCCCGGGTCGGGCGCCTGATCGCCGGGATCGCCTATGACGCGATCGAGCAGGCCGAAGGCAAGAACAAGCTGAAAGTGGTCAGCCAGGCCATCCGCGAGATCGAGCGCGCCGAGAGCGAAGCGCGCGACGCGCTCGCCGCTGCGCGTGCCGAGGAATATCGCCTCAACGCGCGCCGCACCGAGATCGAACGCGAGATGGCCGATCTCGCGCCCAAGATCGAGGGCGCGATCGCTGACAGCCGCGACGATCTCGCCCGCGCCGGCATCGCGCGCCAGATGGATCTGGAGGCCCAGTTCGATGTGCTCTCCCGCGCCATCGACGAGAACAACGAGAAGATCGAGCAATGCATCACCTCGCTGCGCGCGGTGCTGTCTGCGCTGCAGGACGCCGAGCAGCGCCGTGCCGATCTCGAAAAGAGCGAGGCGGCCGCAAGCCATCAGGCCTCGACGTCATCCCGAAAACAGGGCGGCGGCTCTGCGGCAGCGAAGGCGCTGCGGGCGGGCAGGGCGGTGGCACGCGCCACCGGCGTGCCGCCGGGCATTCCCTATTCGAGCGACATCGACGAGCTCAGCACGCTGCATCGCGACAAGGAAATTGCGGCGAGGCTCGCGCGGTTGAAGTCGCGCTCCTGAGTGTCGTGTCATGAGCGCTCTGCTCGAACACGTCATGTCGCCGGAGGTCAGGCCGTTCGCGATCGCGGCGGCCATGATCCTCATCGTCGGCTCGATCGAAGTGGTCTCGATGCTGGTCGGGGCTTCCTTGAGCGAAATGCTCGGGACCAACATCGATTTCGGTCACCCCAGCGACAATGGCGTGATCAACGCCATTTCCTGGATCAATGTCGGCGGCGTGCCGCTTCTGATCTTCCTGTTGCTGCTGCTCGGCGCCTTCTCCATCACCGGCTTCCTGATCCAGGACATCGCGCGAATGGTTGCGGGGCCCTTGCCGGCAACAGTGGCCTCGGTGGGGGCCGTCGTGATCTCGGTTCCGGTGGTCCGCGCTGCCAGCAGGGCGATCGCGCGGGTCATCCCCAAGGATGAAAGCTATGCCGTCGGCTTAGGGGATCTCGTCGGCCGCATCGGTGAGGTTGTCATCGGCCCGCTCGACCAGGGGCCGCCCGGCAAGGTCAGCGTCGCCGACGTCCACGGCAACCGCCATTTCGTCTGGGCGGTTGCGGCGCCGGCGTCATCGCCCCTGCCACAGGGAACGATGGTCCTGCTGGTCGATCGCGACGGCACCCGCTTCGTGGCGGTCAAGGCCGACGATGAACTCAAACCTTCCAAGCCCACTCTAAACAGCTAGCAAGTCATTATCGGAGAGCATCATGTTCGACATCGCAGTCCCGGCCATGATCGGCGTCGCGCTGATCGTCGTCCTCGGGATCGTCTTCACCATCCTCTACAAGCGCGCCACCCGCGACGAGGCCTTCGTGCGCACCGGCCTCGGCGGCAAGAAGGTCGTGCTGGACGGCGGCGCCATGATCCTGCCGATCTTCCACTCCTATGCCAGCGTCAATCTGAAGACGCTTCGGCTCACCGTGGAACGCAAGGAGCGGGAATCCCTCATCACCAAGGACCGGCTGCGCGTCGACATCGTCGCCGAATTCTACGTGCGCGTCCGGCCCGACGATGAGAGTATCGCGCTTGCGAGCCAGACGCTGGGCGCACTGACCAATGACGCCGAAGCCCTGCGCAACCAGGTCGAGGCGAAATTCGTCGACGGCCTGCGCTCGGTCGCGGCGACCATGAGCATCCTCGAACTCCAGGAGAAGCGCTCGGACTTCGTCAAACATGTGCAGGCGACAGTCGAATCCGACGTCAAATCCAACGGCCTCGAGCTTGAATCCGTGTCGCTCACGAAGCTCGACCAGACCGACGTCAAGTTCTTCAACCCGGAAAACTTCTTCGACGCCGAAGGTCTCACCCAGCTCAAGACCGTCACCGAGACGCGCCGGCGTGACCGCAACGCCATCGTGCGCGACAACGAGGTGGCGATCGCCCAGAAGGACCTCGAGGCGCGGCAGCAGACCCTCGGCATCGAGCGGACCAAGAAGGAGGCCGAGCTGTCGCAGGAGCGCGACATCGCCAACAAGACCGCGAGCACCCGCGCCGAGGTCGCAACCGCGACGCAGACCGCGCGCCTCACTGAGGAGAATGCCCGCATCGATACCGACAGGGCGGTCGCCGAGAAGGAGGCGGGCGCCAAGCAGGTCAAGGAAACCGCGGTGATCGAGTCGGATCTGGCGATCAACAAGCGCAAGACCGACGCCCAGCGCGAGATCCAGATCGCGACCCAAGAGAACGAGATCCAGATCGCGTCCAAGAGCAAGCAGACCTCGGAGGCCGTTGCCGAGGCCAAGACCGCCGAAGCGATCGCGGTCTCCGCGGAGGAAAAGGTCGTGACCGCACGCGCGGTCGAGGTCGCCGATCGTGCCCGTCTCACCCAGGTGCTGGCCGCGCGGACCGAGGCCGAGCGCAAATCGACGGAGCTGATCGTCGCGGCCGAAGCCGAGAAGAAGGCCTCGCTCGATCGCGCCGAGGCCGTGAAGACGCTGGCCACCGCGGAAGCCGAGTCCAACAAGATCAAGGCCGTGGGTGTGCGCAACATCGGCGAGGCGGAAGCGGCCGTCATCACCATGAAGAACGAGGCGCAGAACAAGCTCGGCAGCAACGTCATCGACTTCGAGATCGCCAAGAAGCGGATCGAGACGATGCCGTCGGCGCTGGCCGAGATGGTCAAGCCCATCGCCAACCTGAAGGACGTCCGTATCCTGCACACCGGCGGCGCGTTCGGCGGCAACGGCACCAGTGGAGGCAATGTCGGCTTCGGCGAGGGCCTCGCTGGCGAGCTGCTCAAGGTGCACGCGCTGCGTCCGATGATCGACGAGATCCTGCGCCAGAGCGGCTTTGCGCCCGGCGAGGATCCCGTGAAGGCGCTGGTCGGCGCCGTGACCGGGAAGAGCAACGGCGCCGCCGTGCCCGCGCCGGCACCGGAGAAGACGAACACCGCCGATCTATGAATGCCCGTTCATTGCTGCGGAGAATTCGAATCGATAAACAGGCTGAGCGCGTCTCGCGTCGCGCAACGTGCCGGAGTGACGATCGATCGTCTTGAACCTTTCGATCGCACTCCGGACGGATCTTCCAAGGCAACGACATTGGTTGCCGCGGCGCCTGCGCCGATCGACGCCAGGCGCTGAAGCCTGTTTCGATCGGGGAATTTCATATGAAATATTTTCTGTCTGGACTGATCGCGATCGGCCTTTCGATCGCCGCCGTGCCCTCGTTCGCGGCCGATGCCCGCAACGTCACCGTCGTCAACGAGACCGGCTATGCCATCAAATTCCTGGGCTTCAACGCGCCGGACGATGGCCTGGACGAATGGGACAATGAGCTCGAGAAGGTCTTGCAGAACCAGGCCAGCACCTATGTCGAGTTCGACGAGGACGACGAGGGCTGCGTCTGGAACATCCGCGTCGACTGGCAGAACTACGACGAAGCCGTGCTCTGGAAAAACGTCAACCTCTGCAAGATGACCGCGCTTCGGCTGCGCTACGATCCCGGCACCAAGACCACCTCGTTCCTCGCCGAGTAGCCTTTGGCCGACATGGCCCGGAGGAGGGGGCATCCCAGCCTTCCTCCGGCGCATTGCGGATGATGACGAATTCGTCCTTTGCAAGCGCAAGCGGCTTTGTTATACGCAGCCGCGCGCGAACGACTGGTTCGCCTTTTCCTCGGTAGCTCAGCGGTAGAGCATCCGACTGTTAATCGGATGGTCGCTGGTTCGAATCCAGCCCGGGGAGCCAAATCCTTCCGCAAATTCAACGGGTTACGAGCGCATTCTCGCGCGATGTGCAATCTTGTTGCCGTGCCCTCTGAACCGCGCTTTCGCGATCCCGGCTGGGAATCGCATTCAAGCAGATGTGTTGTGGGTTGGCTCCGTCACGCCATGCGGACGGCGCCAAATCGACTCAATTGAAATCGAGCTTCGCGATAGCCGGATCTTAACGGAGCTGATTCCCATGCCAGATATCCAGGTCGACCATATGGCCCCCTCGATTCTGCCGGCCGACATTCCCGAGCTCAGCGACGACGAATGCCTCGCCTGTCTGGCGCGTGCGGTCGAGACGCCCGATTCGGCGCGGCTGGATGAGGTCGCCGCTCTGATCGGCCGCCTTGCGGTGGCCATCGAATAATCCGTCCCGACCCTGATGCGGTAACATGCGGAGGCCTTAGCTGCGCAGGCTAACGGCCGTGTTGCGTTTTGGCCGTGCATGCTCCAAAGATGCCGCGAATTTCGTCCGCGGCATCGTCCGCCTTTGCAGGGTCCGCAAATGTCCGGTTTCTCGACCGCGCGCCTCAAAATGGTCGATGGCCAGGTGCGCACCAATGACGTCACTGACCGTCGTGTTCTCGATGCCATGCTCACGGTTCCGCGGGAAGCCTTCGTGCCGGCCGACCGGCAGGCGTTGGCTTATCTCGACCTCGACCTCGACGTGAGCGAAGGCGCGGCCAAGCGGTTCCTGATCAAGCCGCAGCTGACCGGCAAGCTGCTCCAGGCCGCCGAGATCGGCGAGGGCGACAACGTGCTGGTGGTCGGCTGCGCCACGGGCTACCTCGCCGCACTGACCGCCAAGCTTGCACGCCAGGTCACCGCCACCGAATGCGATTCGGCTTTGGCCGCGAAAGCCAAGGCCGCCCTGAACCTTGCCAACGTCACCTGCAAGGCCGCAGCCTGCGCCGAAGGCGATCCGTCCGCCGCTCCCTTTGACGTGATCATCCTCAATGGGGCGACTGAGGTCGTGCCGGAAGCGCTGCTCGGGCAGCTGAAGGAGGGCGGGCGTCTGGTTGGGGTGTCAGCCGAATCGAGGCCGCCGCGTGCCATAATCGTGACCCATACCCATGGTGAATTCGGCCATCGGGCCCTGTTCGACGCTGCCGCTCCGGTCCTTCCCGGGTTGGAACGGGCTGCCGCCTTTGTGTTCTGACGGCCCAAAACGCGATAAAATCCCGTTCTGAATCAGAAGTGTGGCCGGGATGCTGCACGTGAAGAGTTTCCACCGAGAACTACCCTCAGGTAGTTCCGTCGCGCTTGACCGCGTCTTATGTTGCGGCGGGGCAACGACTCCACTCGTAGACGGTAACCCAGCTCGCGGGCACGAGCCGGGCGTTAGAATGAACGGAATTTTTGGGATGCATGGGGTGAAGCTCTTCACCGGAGCTGCGGTTTCGGTCCTGCTGCTCGCGCTTGCCGGGCCGACGCCTGCCTTGGCGGACACGATAGAGTCCGCGCTGGTGCGCGCCTATCAGAACAATCCACAGCTCAACGCACAGCGCGCCCAGGTGCGCTCGACTGACGAAAACGTGCCGCAGGCGCTCTCGGGATATCGCCCGAAGGTTTCGCTGACGGCGAGCGGGGGCATTCAGTACTCGGACTTCAAAAGCGCCTCCAACAGCGATCCAATTAACGGTAAAGGTTATCCCCGAAGCGTGGGACTGACTGCCACCCAGACGCTCTACAACGGTAACCAGACCGCCAACAGGACGCGCGCCGCGGAGAGTCAGGTTTCCGGCTCCCGCGAAGCGCTGCGCAGCCTCGATCAGAGCATATTGCTCCTGGCCGCCACGACCTACATGGATTATCTGCGCGACTCGGCGACGCTCGAAGTCCAGCGCAGCAACGTGCGGGTGCTCGAGCAGACGCTCAAGCAGACTCGTGACCGCTTCAACGTCGGCGAAGTGACGCGCACCGACGTTGCGCAATCGGAAGCACAGCTGGCGGCTGGCAGGACGCAGGCCCTGACCGCGGAAGCAAATCTCACCACGACGCGCGCGAACTTCCGCCGCATCATCGGCAACGAGCCGACGAATCTGGCACCCGGCTCGCCGGTGGATCGTTTCCTGCCCGCGACGCTCGCTGCCGCGGTCGAGCTCGGCCTCGTCGAGCATCCGAACGTCACCGCCGCGATGTTCGGCATCGACGTCAATTTCTTGCAGGTCAAGGTTGCCGAGGGCGCTCTGCTGCCCACGGTCACCCTGCAGGCGGGGGTGACCCAGGCCTACGAACAATCTTTGATTCAGTACCGCTCGCTCAGCGCTTCCGCGATCGCGCAGGTCTCGGTGCCGATCTATCAGGGCGGTAGCGAATATTCGCTGATCCGGCAATCCAAGGAAAACCTGGCGCAGCAACGTCTCAACCTCGAAAACACGCGGGATCAGACCCGCGCGACCGTCGTGCAGTGGTGGGGTTCGCTGCAGGCCGGCAAGGCGCAGGTGCAGTCCGCGCAGGCGCAGGTGACGGCGTCCGAGATCGCGCTGAATGGCGTGCGCGAAGAGGCCAAGGCCGGTCAGCGCACGACCCTCGACGTCCTCAACGCGCAGCAGGCGCTGGTCAATGCGCGCGTCGCGCTGGTGACTGCGCAGCACGACCGGGTTGTTGCATCCTATAACGTCCTCGCCGCCGTCGGCCGTCTGGCGCCGCAGGTTCTCGGCCTTGCGACCACGGTTTACGATCCCAGCGTTCACTACCATCAGGTCCGCGATAGCTGGGCCGGCGTGCGTACGCCTGACGGGCGCTGATTCCCGTACTCGCCCGGTCGGCCTCATGAATTGCCGAGGCCGACCGGCGCTTTGCTTGCAATCATCAAAATCCCTGACATAGCCTTGCCAAGACGATGCGGGTCGATTCGCCTCGCAGTGATGCCGTGTGCGTAAAGCTTGAGTGCCGGGGGCAGGGGCGCACCGCTGCACGTTGAGCCGTGATCTGGGGACAAGTCGGGCTGCCGCGACGAAAATGTCGGGCCGCCCATCCGGAACCGGCCAATCCTGTCGTGCTTGGTGTAAAACAACGCATGCGAGGGCGTTGATGATGTGGAGTCGGAGATGACGCAGCCTGCAAAGGTCACAGAACCCTCGATGGAGGAGATTCTGGCCTCGATCCGGCGCATCATTGCCGACGATGAGGCCAAGCCGCCGCCGGCAGAGGCCGCAAAGCCCGCGCCAGCTCCTGCTGCGCCCGCACCCAAGCCGCAGGCGATGAACGACATTCCGCCCTCCAAGGTTGCCCCTGCCAAGCCTGCCGCTGAAAAACCTGCGCCACCTCCGGCCGCAAAGCCGGCAGCGGCCCCACCGCCTGCGGCGGAGGCATCACCGAACAGCCAGGACGACATCGACGCGCTGTTGGCGGGGCTGGATACGGCCACAACCGCGCCGGAGGTCCGCGAGCCTGAGCCGGAGCCCGAGCCTGAGCCCGACGTGCTCGAATTGACCGACGAGATGGCGATGGATCCGACGCCGCCTCTGCCGCCGCCGAGCTTTCGCAAGGTCGAGCCGCGTGACGATCTCGAATTCGCCGAATCGCCGCCGCCGCGCCCGACGCCGGCGCCGTCCTACGCGCCGGTGGACTTCGATGCCCCGCCGCTGCCGCCGCAGCAACCCATGCTCGCGCAGTCCACCGTCTCAGCGGTCGAATCCGCCTTCAACTCCCTGGCTCATACGGTGCTCAGCAGCAACGCGCGGACGCTGGAGGATCTGGTCAAGGAGATGCTGCGTCCGATGCTGAAATCCTGGCTCGACGACAATTTGCCGGGCCTCGTTGAACGCATCGTGAAGGCCGAAATCGAGCGGGTCTCGCGCGGCGGGCGCTGATACGGCCCTGCGGCCCCGATAAAGCCCTGCTCCTGCGGCATATTCGGTCTGCGGACCGGGCAGGAAAGCCCTTTGCCGCTGAGCTTCCCGTTGACTTGACCCGCACACGCGGCTTTCTAACAGCCCCATGATCGAGAAAAATTACCAGCCCGCCGATATCGAAGCCCGCATGTCCGTCGTGTGGGAGGACAGCCTTGCCTTCAAGGCCGGCCGCCCCGACCGCCGCGACGCCGTTCCCTTTACCATCGTGATCCCGCCGCCGAACGTGACGGGCTCGCTGCACATGGGCCACGCCCTCAACAACACGCTGCAGGACATCCTGTGCCGGTTTGAGCGGATGCGCGGCCGCGACGTGCTGTGGCAGCCCGGCACAGACCATGCCGGCATCGCCACCCAGATGGTGGTCGAGCGGCAGCTGATGGAGCGCCAGCAGCCCGGCCGCCGCGAGATGGGCCGCGAGAAGTTTCTGGAGCGGGTCTGGCAGTGGAAGGCCGAGAGCGGCGACACCATCATCAACCAGCTCAAGCGGCTCGGCGCCTCCTGCGACTGGTCGCGCGAACGCTTCACCATGGACGAGGGCCTGTCGAAGGCCGTCATCAAGGTGTTCGTCGAGCTGCATCGCGACGGCCTGATCTACAAGGACAAGCGGCTGGTGAACTGGGACACCAAGTTGCTGACCGCGATCTCCGATCTCGAGGTGCAGCAGACCGAGGTGAAGGGCCACCTCTGGTATCTGCGCTATCCGATCGAGGGCAAGACGTTCAATCCTGAGGATCCCTCGAGCTTCATCGTCGTCGCCACCACGCGCCCCGAGACCATGCTCGGCGATACCGGCGTTGCCGTGCATCCCGAGGACGAGCGCTATCAGAAGCTGGTCGGCAAAAACGTGATCCTGCCGCTGGTCGGCCGCAAGATCGCGATCGTCGCCGACGATTATTCCGATCCCGAGAAGGGCTCTGGCGCGGTCAAGGTGACACCGGCGCACGACTTCAACGATTTCGAGGTCGGCAATCGCCACGGCCTGCGCCGCATCAGCGTGATCGACAGGGAAGGTTGCCTCGATCTCGTCGACAACGAGGACTATCTGCGCGACCTGCCGGAAGGCGCCTCGCAATTCGCCGAGGAATTCCACAAGGTCGACCGCTTCGCTGCGCGCAAGCGCATCGTCGAGCGGCTTGAATCGTTCGGCTTCGTCGAGCGGATCGAGCCGCACACCCACATGGTGCCGCACGGCGATCGCTCCAACAGCGTGATCGAGCCGTACCTCACCGACCAGTGGTATGTCGACGCCAAGACGCTGGCAAAGCCCGCGATCGCGGCGGTGCGGTCGGGCGAGACGTCGTTCGTGCCGAAAAACTGGGAAAAGACCTATTTCGAGTGGATGGATAACATCCAGCCCTGGTGCATCTCGCGCCAGCTTTGGTGGGGCCATCAGATCCCGGCCTGGTACGGCCCCGATGGCAAGGTGTTCGTCGCCGAGACCGAGGAGGAGGCCGTCAGCCACGCGCTCGGCTATTACGTCGAGCAGGAGGTCATCACGGCCGAGCAGGGCCGCGAGATGGCGCTCGACCGCATCAAGCGCGAAGGCTTCATCACCCGCGACGAGGACGTGCTCGACACCTGGTTCTCCTCGGCGCTGTGGCCGTTCTCGACGCTCGGCTGGCCCGAGGATGCCCCCGAGGTGCAGCGCTATTACCCGACCAATGCGCTGGTGACCGGCTTCGACATCATCTTCTTCTGGGTCGCCCGCATGATGATGATGGGCATGCACTTCATGAAGGAGGTGCCGTTCTCGACGATCTACATCCACGCCCTCGTCCGCGACGAGAAGGGCGCCAAGATGTCGAAGTCGAAGGGCAATGTCATCGATCCGCTCAACCTGATCGACGAATACGGCGCGGACGCGCTGCGCTTCACGCTGGCTGCGATGGCCGCGCAGGGCCGCGACATCAAGCTCGCCACCAGCCGCGTCGAGGGCTACCGCAATTTCGCGACCAAGCTCTGGAATGCGTCCCGCTTCGCCGAGATGAACCATTGCGCGGTGCCCGAGGGTTTCGAGCCGGCGAAGGCCAAGGAGACGCTGAACCGCTGGATCGCGCATGAGAGCGCGCACACCACGCGCGAGGTGACCGAGGCCATCGAAGCCTATCGCTTCAACGATGCGGCTGGGAGCATCTACCGCTTCGTCTGGAACGTCTATTGCGACTGGTATGTCGAACTCGCAAAACCCGTGCTGCTCGGCCCGGACAGCCCGGCCAAGGACGAAACCCGCGCCATGGTCGCCTGGGCGCGCGATGAGATCCTGAAGCTGCTGCACCCCTTCATGCCCTTCATCACCGAGGAGCTGTGGGAAGTGACGGCCAAGCGCGACGGTCTGCTCGCATTGGCGCCATGGCCGCTGAAGCCGGCTGAGCCGACGCCGGAGCAGCTGGCGATGCTCGCCGCCACGACGGGGACGACCGATCCACTCGTCTCGCCGGCCTGGGTGCTGCCGATCTTCGACCACGCCGACTTCACCGATCCCAAGGCCGAGGCCGAGATCGGCTGGGTCATCGATCTAATCACGCAGATCCGTTCGGTGCGTGCCGAGATGAACATTCCGCCGGCAACGCTGACGGCACTGGTGCTGGTCGGGGCTTCCGCCGAAACCCGGGAGCGGGCGCCGCGCTGGACCGACGTCATCAAGCGTATGGCGCGGCTGTCGGACATCTCCTTCGCTGACCGCGCGCCTGATGGCGCGGTTCAGCTCCTCATCCGTGGCGAAGTGGCCGCGCTGCCGCTGAAGGGCGTGATCGACGTCGCTGCCGAGCGCACGCGTCTCGACAAGGAGATCGGCAAGGCCGACGCCGATATCAAACGCGCCGAGTCCAAGCTCGCGAACGAAAAGTTCGTCGCCAACGCGGCCGAGGAGGTCGTCGAGGAGGAGCGCGAAAAGCGCGAGGCCGCGCTGGCGCGCAAGGCCAAGCTGCTCGAGGCGCTGGAGCGGCTGAAGCAGGCCTCGTGACTTCATCGTCATTCCGGAGCGATGCGCAGCATCGAATCCGGAATCTCGAGGTTCTCCGGTCCGCAATTGCGCACCGTAGTTCGCGTCTTCGCCGCGCCCCGGAACGACGACTACTTCGGGAACGGCTTGCTCAGAAACTTCGAGCCCCTGACGCCATAGCGCCAGGGCAGCTCGACGGCCTTGGTGATGCCGATCCGGATGCCGGTCACCACCTCGACATCGTCCGTCCGCGCATGCAGCGCGATCGGCGGCCGGTCCAGCGGCAGCGTGTTGTGCGCAATGGTGATGCCGAGCGCCTCGGTCAGCTTGCCGGGGCCCGAGCACAGCGCGTGCACATCCTGGAGATGACGGCGGCGGCGCATCGCGGCGATCCCGTGCGTCGGCTCCAGCGCGCGGATCAGCACGGCGCTCGCCGAGCCTTCCTCCTCGCAGACGAAGTTCACGCACCAGTGGATGCCGTAGGAGCGATAGACATAGGCAAAGCCCGGCGGGCCGAACATCATCTGGTTCCGCGGCGTCGGCCCGTTGTAGGAGTGAGCCGCCGGCTCGGTATGATGATAGGCCTCGACCTCGACGATGACGCCGCCGACGCCGTCGACCAGCATGGTCGCGCCAATCAGGTCCCGGGCGACCTCGCGGACGTCACGGTCGAAAAAGCCGCGCTTGAGCAGCTTGCCGAGCCGCGGGGTGGAAGTCTTCAATACTGGAGCCATTCGAGGTGAGAATCGCCTGAGAACAGAGCAGGATATTGCCCATATCTGCCATGTTCCCTGAAGCGGCGCGAGCCGGGTTGCGATGCGGGGCGAGACCGACTAGGTAGGACCTGAACAGACCGGACATCCCATGGTCGTTATTGTCGATACCATCACGAACCCGCTGCGCCCGCGCCACCCCGAAAAGGTGAATCGTCCTGACTCCGCTTCGCCGCCGAAGCCGGACTGGATCCGCGTGCGCGCGCCCAACACCCGTGGCTACGCCGACACCCGCAACATCGTGCGGTCCAACGGCCTGCACACGGTGTGCGAGGAGGCCGGCTGCCCGAACATCGGCGAGTGCTGGGACAAAAAGCACGCCACCTTCATGATCATGGGTGACACCTGCACCCGAGCCTGCGCGTTCTGCAACGTCAAGACCGGCCTGCCGAATGCGCTGGATGCGGCCGAGCCTGAGAATGTCGCCGAGGCGACCGCAAAGCTCGGCCTTGCCCATGTCGTCATCACCTCCGTGGATCGCGACGATCTCGCTGACGGCGGCGCCGAGCACTTCGCCCAGACCATCCGCGCGATCCGCGCCGCGTGCCCCACGACCACGATCGAGATCCTGACGCCGGACTTCCTGCGCAAGGAGGGGGCGCTCGAGGTGGTGGTTGCCGCCAAGCCCGACGTCTTCAACCACAATCTCGAGACCGTGCCGTCGCGCTATCTCACGGTGCGGCCGGGCGCGCGCTACTTCCATTCGATCCGGCTGTTGCAGCGGGTCAAGGAGCTCGATCCCACCATCTTCACCAAGTCCGGCATCATGGTCGGCCTCGGCGAGGAGCGCCACGAGGTGCAGCAGGTGATGGACGACCTTCGCTCGGCCGAGGTCGATTTCCTGACCATCGGCCAGTATTTACAGCCGACCCGCAAGCACCACGCGGTGATGCGCTACGTGCCGCCGGACGAGTTCGCCTCTTACGAGAAGGTCGCCTACACCAAGGGCTTCCTGATGGTGTCGGCGAGCCCGCTCACCCGCTCGTCGCATCATGCCGGCGAGGACTTTGCGAGACTGAAGGCCGCGCGGGCCGCGACGGCCCGCTGAACCGCCATGCCCAAATTTTCGAGCAAGCGCCGTGTCAATCACAGCGCCACCGAGATGTTCGATCTGGTCGCCGACGTCGAGCGCTACCCGGAATTCGTGCCGCTCTGCAGCGCACTGAAGGTGCGCCAGCGCATGGCCAAGCCTGATGGCACCGAGGTGCTGGTCGCCGACATGACGGTGTCGTTCAAGCTGGTCAAGGAATCCTTCACCAGCCGCGTGAGCCTCGACCGCGCCAATCTGAAGATCCTGGTCGAATATCTGCAAGGTCCTTTCAGCAACCTGGAAAATCGCTGGACGTTCGAGCCCAAAGGCGAGGGCGTCTGCGACGTCGGGTTCTTCCTGTCCTACGAATTCAAGAGCCGCATGCTGGCGCTGCTGATGGGCTCGATGTTCGACGCCGCCTTCGCGCGCTTCTCGACCGCGTTCGAGAAACGGGCCGATGCGATCTACGGGCGGAAGCTGGCGCCGTCGTAGGTGTCGATCGCCTGTAGCCCGGATGGAGCGAAGCGTAATCCGGGGCAGTTCGCGCGTCGAAGCACCGTCCCGGATTGCGCTTCGCTCCATCCGGGCTACGAGAATCGACTTCAATCCACCGCCTTCACCACATCAGGCGGCTGCGAGGCGTAATACGCCGCGGCCTGCTCGATCTCCTGCGGCGTCATTGCGCGGGCGATGTTGCGCATCTGCTGGCTGATGTCGTTGCGCCGTTCACCGGAGGCGAAGGCGTGGAGCTGGGCCTTCATGTAGGCCTCGGACTGTCCCTCCAGCCACGGGCTGCCGGTCTTGTTGTCGAGGCTGCCATGGCAGGAGCCGCAGGGCGCGATCCCGCGCATCGGCGCGCCGTAGATGACGATGTTGGGTTTCGGCAGTTGTGGCGTAGGGTGATAGGCCGGAAGCCGCGGCAGATAGGCGTAATAGTTCGAGAGATCGGCGATCTCCTGGTCTGTCAGGTTGACCGCAAACGGCGACATCACGGCATTGGTGCGCGCACCCGAGCGGAAATCGTGCAGCTCCTTGTAGATCACGGCCGCATACTGGCCGGCGAGATTGGGTGAGTCCGCGCGGCTGACGCCGGTCGGGCCGTGACAGATCGCGCAGCGCTGCGCCAGCGTCGCGCCGCGGCCGATCGCCTCCTGGCTCGGACGTGACAACGTGTTCGAGGTCAGCACGACCCCGGACAGGCGTTTTGCCTGTTCGGGCGCCGTGACGCCGGCCGCACGCTGCGGTACGCCGGCGGCACTGCAGATCGCGTCCCAGATATTGGCGAACTGAACCCAGGGCTGCGCGAACGGCAGCACGATGAAGCCGGCAATCGCGGTGACGACGAAGATCGCGGCGGTGATGCCGACGCCAGTCCTGAAATGGCTGTTGCGGAAGGTGAAGAGGTCGCGCGTGCTCATCACTGCGCCCCCACATAGACGGCCGGCACCGAGGTGCCCGAACTCAGCGCCAGATTCAGGATCGGATAGCCGTAATTCGTCAGCGTGAGGCCGATCATCAGCGCCACCCACAGCGCGTGGGTGTTGAGCGCGACCGGCACGGTTGTCGGCTGGTGCACGGCCAGCGCGAAGCGATAGGGCCCGGCGTCGGCCTGCGGCGCGCGCATGCCGCGCGCGAGGATGACGATGAACATGATGCCCGAGGCCAGCAGGATGAAGCCGCCGATCGCCGAGAGGGTGACGGAGAGCGCCTGCGGCGCGATCGCGGGATCGCCGAAATCGAAATAGGCCATGCGGCGCGGCATGCCCAAAATGCCGACCCAGTGCCACGGGAAGGTCGTCACGATCATGCCGATGAACCACAGCCAGAGCTGGGTGCGCATCAGACGAAGATCGATCAGCTCCCGGCCGGTCAGATGCGGCCACAGATCATAGGCAATCGCAAAATACATGATGACGATGGCGCCGCCGAAGATCAGGTGGAAATGGCCGGTGATCCACTGCGTGTTGTGGATCGAGGCATCGAGCTGATAGCTCATGTTGATGAGGCCGCCGGCGCCGCCGAAGCCGAGCATGACGAAGGAGAACGCCAGCGCCAGCATCATCGGGTTGTCCCAGGGCAGGGCCCCGATCCAGCCGAACATGCCGCGGCCGCCGCGCAGCCGCGCCGCGATCTCGACCGAGGCGCAGATCGTGAACACGGTCAGCAGCGTCGGCAGCGCGACCAGTGCGGTGAAGGCTGAATGGATGAACTTGAAGCCGGCGCCGACTTGTGGATCGCCAAAGGTGTGGTGCATGCCGATCGGCATCGCCACCACCAGGAACAGGATGAAGGAGATCCGCGCCATCGAGTCGGAATAGACGCGGCCGCCGATCGCGCGCGGCACGATGGTGTAATAGGCGATGTAGGTCGGCATCAGCCAGAAATAGACGATGGCGTGCAGCGTCCAGGAGAAGAAGACGCGGGCGAGGCCGGCATCGATGGTGGCCTTGAGGCCTGCCGCAA
This sequence comes from Bradyrhizobium sp. Rc3b, assembly GCF_900114915.1. Taxonomy (GTDB): domain Bacteria; phylum Pseudomonadota; class Alphaproteobacteria; order Rhizobiales; family Xanthobacteraceae; genus Bradyrhizobium. Next base: position 269,312 of record NZ_FOUS01000008.1, on the reverse strand, counting down.
CCGGAATGATCTGCAGCAGCAGCTCGAGCGCGGCTCCGACCGCGGTCCAGGCCCAGAGGTAGGAGCCCGCGACATTGGCGAACATGGCGAGCGGCACTGGCGCGCCGGGATTGGCCTTGCGCCAGACGCGCAGATTGACCGACATCAGCGCGACCCAGATCCAGGAGCCGACCACGACCAGGACGACGCCGAGATAATAGAAGACGTTGCCGATCAGCGGCGGATAGAAGGTGTAGAGCACCGAGGCGCGGCCGAGCGCGATCGGGATCACCGCCATGACGCTGCCGGCGACGATCAACCAGAATCCGGCCCAGGCCCAGCGCACACCGACCAGGCGCTGCTGCAGCGCGGACTCGCTGATGGCGTAGCCGAAGGCCATCGCCACCAGGGTCGGGAAGACGTAGCCCATCACCGTGCCGTGGGCGGTCAGCGAGCGGTAATAGAGCTCGGGGTTGGAGAGCCAGGTGCCGATCGGGCTGCGGATGAACATCTGCCAGGCGCCGAGCGTGAGCGCGATGCCGAATACGGCGAAGGCCAGCCAGAAATGGGCGAGGATGAGCTTCCTATTGACCAACACAGCTCAGCCTCCCGCCACCCTTCGCGCGATCGGCGAATTCGGTCTTGTCGATCACCTTGACCTTGCCCCACATGCCCTCATGGCCAAAGCTGCAGAACTCCTGGCAGGGCATCAGATAGTCGCCGGTCTTCGCGAAGCGCATCAGCTGCTCGGAGATGTAGCCCGGCACCAGCATGGTGTTGACGTTGGTGCCCTGGATCAGGATGCCGTGGACGACGTCGGCGCTGGTGGCCCGCAGCGTGATCGGCGTATCCGCGGGCACCACGATGCAGGCTGGCGTGAAGGAATATTGCTGGCCGATTGCGCGCACGGTGACATTGCCGTTGGCCTCCAGCACGCTGCCGAGATTGCTCTCGACGAATTCGCCGGACAGATGCAGGCGCGAGGGATCGGTGATCTCGACGCGCGGCTGCGGCATGGTCGCGCGATGGATGCCGGCGAATGCCGCCAGCAGCGCCATCATCACGATGATGATCACGGCGATGGTGGCCCAGCGCCGCTCGACGCGGGCGGCGACCTCGGCGCTGTTGTGATGAGTTTCCTCTGCGCTCATTGCAGCGATCCGCGGGGCAGGAAGACGAACAGATAGAAGGCGAGCCACATCGCGACCACGCAGGCGGTGGCGATGCCGGCGAGTACGATCGCGCCGGACGGGCCTTGCGCGACGACCTCCTCGACGGCCTGGTCGGCGCTCGCGGGGCTGGTCGGCGGGTCGGAGTTGATCATGTGATTCTCAGTTCAGCGGTGCGGAGCGCAGCTCGTTGGCCTCGCGCGCCGAGACCGGCGTGCCGCGATTGCCCCAGGCGGTGCGGATGTAGGAGACGACGGCGGCGATCTCGTTGTCGGACAACAGGCCCGCGAACGGCGGCATGCCGTAGGGCATCGGGTTGCCCTTGGTGCCTGGCGGATAGCCGCCATTGAGCACCATGCGGATTGGGTTGACCGCGGACTGCATCTCGATCGACTGGTTGTTGGCGAGCGGCGGCCAGTGCGGCGGCTTGCCTTCGCCCTGCGTGCCGTGACAGCTCGCGCATTGCTTGTCGTAGACGGTCTTGCCGAGGCTGATCAGCAGGCTGCTTTCGGTGGTCGGCAGCGTCGAGCTTGCCGGCGGCGGAGGCGAGGGCTCCGCAATGCCCTTGAGGTACACCGCCATCGCGCGGGTGTCCTCGTCATTGAGATATTGCAGGCTGTTGTGCACGACCTCGGCCATCGGGCCGTAGACCACGCCGCGCATGGAGACGCCGGTCTGGAGCAGGTCGGTGATGTCCTTGATGCTCCAGTCGCCGAGGCCGGCCTCGCGATTGGACGTCAGCGAGGGCGCGTACCAGTTCTGCATCGGGATCAGGCCGCCCTTGAAGGCATCCGATTGCGAGGTGCCGCCGAGCGCATTGATCGGCGAATGGCACATGCCGCAATGGCCGAGGCCTTCGACGAGATAGGCGCCGCGATTCCATTCCGCCGATTTCTTCGGATCGGGCTTGAACTCCCCTTCGCTGAAGAACAGCGTGCGCCATCCCAGGATGAGCTGCCGGTTGTCGTAGGGAAAGCGCAATTCGTGCGGCTTGTTCTTCTGGCTCACCGGCGCGATCGAGCGCAAATACGCGAAGATCGCGTCGCTGTCGGCGCGCGTCACCTTGGTGTAGGACGCGAACGGCATGGCAGGATAGATCAACCCGCCGTCCGGGAAACGGCCGCTGTGCATGGTCTTGTAGAAGTCGTCGGCGCTCCATTTGCCGATCCCGGTATCCGGGTCCGGCGTGATGTTGGAGGTGTAGAGCGTGCCGAACGGCGTCGGCATGGCGCGGCCGCCGGCGAACAGGCGGCCTTCCGGCGCGGTGTGGCACGCCGTGCAATCGCCGGCACGGGCGAGATATTCACCGCGGGCGATGATGTCGCTGCTCTTGTCCTGCGCCTGCGCGGCCGTGGCGAGCGCGGCGAGGGCAAGGAGCTGGATCGATAACAGTGCGGTCGACAGTTTCGAGCCCATCATCCGCCTCGTCAGTTGGGCTGGCTGCCGCAGCCGAAAGGCAGCGCGTAGGTGCCTTTCGGCACGGGGGCCGGGTTCGTGGGCGCCGCTCGTGTCGCGAGCCAGGCCGCGACCGCGGTGACGTCCGCCTCGGTCAGATGGCCTGCGACTTGCTGCATGCAGTCTGGCGATTTCGCCGTGCGGGTGCCGTAGCGCCAGGCGCCGAGCTGGGCGCTGATGTAATTGGCGCGCAGGCCAAGCAGGCCGGGGATGCCGGGTTGCATGCCTGCGAGTCCCGGGCCATGGCAGCTCACGCAGGCCGGAATGTTGCGGCTGGCATCGCCGCTGGTGGCGAGCAGCTCGCCCTGCGCCAGCACGTCCTTGCTGACCTCGCTCGGCGCCGGCTGCGGTAGCGGCGGATGTTCGCCGGCGAAATATTCCGCCATTGCCTCCAGATACGGATCGGGCAGAAACTCCAGCAGATAGTTCATGGGCGGATATTTGCGGCGGCCGCTGCGGAAGGCGAGCAGCTGATTGTAGAGATAGCCGGCGGGCTTGCCGGCAAGCCGCGGGAAATAGACGTCGCTGGTGCCTTCGCCCTTGTTGCCGTGACAGGGCGTGCAAGCCTCGACCCGCGCCGCCATCGTGTCTGGAGGCTGGTTGGCCGTTTGTGCGGCCGCACCATCAATGGTGGCCAAGGTGATGGTTACGGCGACTGAAGCCGCGGCGCGAGCGAACAATTTCGTCGCCCTCCAAATGCTGGTCCGGTTGATTCCGGCTCACAACGTAGAGCGGCATTATTGCGCCAATATTTTCTCGCGCAAGATCGGAGACGCGTGATGACGTTTGGTCGCGCCGTCTGCATCCGCGATTCCGATCGAATTGGACAAACTTGCGTGCATTTTTCGAAAACTGAGCATAACGCTGCGGTCTCGCGACAGTTCCTGCCCGAGTCCTGCATTGGTCATGTCGCCCTCAGATGTCAGAGGGCGCAGGGAAGGCCGGGTGCCGGCTGGCACCCGCGGTCCACTGTGCGAATCCTGCGTGACAAGAAGCTGCACAGCGGCATACAGGTGTAGCCAGGACAACCCGGCCTTCCCTGCGCAGTGGTTTGACGGCTTATGCCGAGCTCTCCCCGGGGAGCGATGCACTATTGCCCCCGTCGCCTTGCAGATGACTGACGTGCGCACCCGGTCGGGCACCACACATCACCACAAGACTTGACGCACAGACCCCGGGCGTCAGGACGACACGGTTTTGCCGTACGCAAATCACACCGGTCGTGTGCGCGATAGGCTGTTGCTCACGGTTGCCCGCCCTGCAATGCCTCTCGCGCCGATGTGACGAACGTCCACCGCAGCTCACCCCACGTTTCGTGACGATCGCGATACGCCCCTCTGACCGGGGTGAGGTGGCGAGACAATGCGACAAAGCCGAAATTCTGTAAAGGCGAATATTTTCGCCCACGCGCCTTGCCCTACGGCTAGCGTGTTTTGCCCGTCGGGCAACGCAAGACATTGTACGCCGTAGGGCGGATTAGCCGAAGGCGTAATCCGCCATTCTGGTACCGCGACGAGAGACGCGGCGGATTACGCTTCGCTAATCCGCCCTACGGGACGGTGTTCCCTTCGGGATCAATTCGTGCCGCAGTGAGTTTGCAACGGATTGTCCGGGTTGGAGCCGCCATGACCATCAATTTCGACACGTTGAAAGCCTCGCTCGTCCTGTATGGCTTGAACGCGATTTACGCGATCCTGCTGCTCGCGATCGGCTGGTACCTGTCGGGCGCCATGCAGCGGTTCGTCACGCGCCTGTTGAGCGTCACGCACCGCGTCGACCCGCTCGTGACTTTGTTCGTGGGCAGCCTCGCACGTTACGGCGTGCTGGCGGTGGTCGGCATCGCCGTGCTTCAGCTGTTCGGCATTCAGACCGCGAGCCTCGTTGCCGTGCTGGGCGCGACATCGCTCGCCATTGGTCTGGCACTTCAGGGCACGCTCTCCAATCTCGCCGCCGGCGTGATGCTGCTGTTGTTCCGGCCGTTTCACATCGGTAACGACGTCGAGGTCGCCGGCAAGGCGGGCAAGGTAAAGTCGCTGTCGCTGTTCATGACCGAGCTGGTCGCGCCCGACAACACGCAGATCCTGTTGCCTAACGGGCAGGTGTGGGGCGCGGCCATTATCAACCGCAGCGCCTATCCCGGCACGGGCGAGGTCAAGGTTGCGTTTCCGGTCAGGGCCGGATCGGCCAACGCGCTGGCAGACCAGATCCTGAAACAGCTGCGCGACGATCCCCGCATCGCCAAGGGCGGCGCACCGTCGGTCAATGTGTCGAAGGTGATCGCCGCAGATCCCGCGGCGCCCGTCGTGGAATTGACGGTCAGCGCAAGGGTGAATCCGTCGGATGCTGATGCGGTCAGGCAGCGGGTGCTCGATCATGCGAGCGCGCTGCTGGCGGCGGCATAGCCGCCTCAGCCGAAGCGAGTTGGAACGAAACTAATTCCAAGCTGAGCGCTGTTTGCTCCAGCGCAACCAGATCCCGACCGCGCGCGGCGAGGTTCGCGCGTGATCGCGACGGCGTACCACATCGCCGCGTGGAGAGTGGGGGCTGGACTTGGGAAGCAAGATGAAGAATCCGTCGTTGGGGCGAGGGCGCTCGCGGCGCGCATGGAGAACGAAGGATGCGGTGCTGTTGTCCTGGACAGCGTCCGGCTTGCTGCTGCCGGCCCTCGCCGGGGAGGCTTGCCTGGCGCAATCGGCGGCGCCAGGCGCGTCAGTCCAGCTCGATCCTGTCGTGGTGGAGGCGCCGAAGAGCGCGGCGAAGCCCCCGGCGGCATCTCGCGAGCGGGTCGCGGCGCGGCGCGGCGCCGCCAAGCCGCAATCTCGCAGCGGTGACAATTCCGGCGACGAGGTTGCGGGGCATGCTGCCCCGGCTGCATCGGTGCAGGAGCGCTTCGAAGCGCTCGCAGGCGGCGTCGCGCTGGTCCGGCACGAGGATCTCTCGCCCACCGGCAATCCGACCGTGTCCCGTGCCCTCAGCGGTGTTCCCGGTGTCGTGGTGCAGAATTTTTTCGGCGGCAACGACCAGCCGCGCATCCAGATCCGCGGCTCCGGCCTGCAGCAGAATCCGGTCGAGCGCGGGCTGCTGGTGCTGCAGAACGGCTTGCCCATCAATCGCGCCGACGGCTCCTACATCGTCGGCTTCGCCAATCCGCAGCAGGCTGAGGCCATCGAGGTCTATCGCGGCTACATGGCCAACCGCCTCGGCGCCACCGTGCTCGGCGGCGCGCTGAACTTCGTGTCGCCGACGGGATCGTCCTCGCCGGGAACGCAGGCCGCAATCAGCAGCGGAAGCTTCGGGCAGATCAATGCCAGCGCGCAGACCGGCGGCAGGAAAGACAATGTGGACGCGCTGGTGCAGGCCGATTTCAGCCGTCGTGACGGCTTTCGCGACTACAACAGCTCCGAGCGCAGCAGTTTCGATGCCAATGTCGGCGCCGTGCTGTCCGAGAATGTCAGCACGCGCTTCTTCATCGGCTACACCGATCTCGGCTTCGATGTGGCGGGACCGCTGACCAAGAGCGCGATGCAGGCCAATCCGCGGCAGGTGTTTGCCGGGCCGACCTTCATCCCGCCGTCGACCTCGATCAATCCGGGGCCCAACGTGGTGCGCGACAGGCCGCGCCGCGAGGCCGAGCAGTTCGTGGCGGGATCGCGAACCACCGCGACGTTCGATGCGCATCTGTTCGACGTGGCGCTCGGCTATACCCACACCGACGACATGTTCCGCTTTCCGATCTCCTCAGGCGTCCGCGCCACGCGGGGTGACGATGCGACCGGCGTGTTCCGCTACGCCTACAAGCCCGACAGCGCGGCGGCGTTGCCGCTCGTGGAAACGACCGCGCAATATTCGGTGGGATCGGCGGATCGGGAGAATTTCATCAACCAGGCCGGGCAGACCGGCGCCAAGTTCGGCGAGAGCCGACTCGATGCGACGACGCTGGCGCTGCATAGCGGCCTCAATCTACCGATCTGGGACCGGATCACCGTGTCGCCGGCGATCGCCTATGGCTACGCCACGCGCGACAATGACGACGTCTACCGGAGCGCGACGCGGCCGACGATTGCCTACAATCCGGCAAATCCGACCATGCTGCTGCCGAACGGCGCAGTGCCGACGCAGAGCTCGATCTATGCGCGCAGCTATTCGGCGTGGAGCCCCAGCCTCGGCGTGACCTTCCGGCCCGTGCCCGGCCAGACCGTCTTTGCCGCGGTCAGCCGCAGCTTCGAGCCGCCGTCACATGACGATTTGCTCGCGACGATCAACGGGACGCCGAACAGCAGCCCGGGGCGGCCGACGCCGGGCAATCCGGGGCTCGTCGCAGCAGCGTTCGCGACGCCCAATCTGAAGGCCCAGACCGCCACTACCGTTGAGGGCGGCTGGCGCGGCCGCGCCGGCATCCTGTCGTGGGACGCGGTCAGCTACTATTCCTGGGTCGACGACGAGCTGCTCAGCCTGCGCGACTCCACCGGCGCGTTGATGGCAGCGTTCAATGCCGACCGCACCACGCATCTCGGCGTCGAGCTCGGCCTCGGCGTCAGGATCGCGCAGCGGCTGACCGGCCGCGTCGCCTACACCTACCAGGACTTCCGCTTCGACAACGATCCGCTGCGCGGCAACAACCGGCTCGCCGGCGCGCCGCCGCATCTCGTCAACGCGGTCCTGCAATATCAGGCGACCGACGCCTGGAAGCTCGAAGGCGTGGTGCGCTGGAGCCCCGGCCACATGCCGGTCGACAACATGAACACGCTGTTTGCCGATCCGTTCGTGGTCGCCGATCTGCGCACCGAATACCGGATCAGCGAGCGCTTCTCGGTGTTCGGCGAGGTCACCAATCTGTTCGACGCGAACTATGCCGCATCGACCCTGATCGTCGATCAGGCGCGGCCGGACCAGGCCGCGTTCATCCCCGGCGACGGACGCGGCTATTACGGCGGCATCCGGGCGCGGTTCTAACTTGAAGGAGACTCCCATGATTGCAGACCACACGATGCCACCGGTCGAGCTGCCCGGAGGCGATCTCGACGTGGCGAAGATGCCGGGCCATTGGCTGCTGGCCCGGCTCGGCAAGCGCGTGCTGCGTCCCGGCGGACTTGGCCTGACGCGCGCGCTGCTGCACGGGCTGGTGATCGGCGCCGAAGACGATGTCGTCGAGTTTGCGCCTGGGCTCGGCGTTACCGCGCGCCTGATCCTGGCGCGAGGCCCGCGAACCTATGTCGGCGTCGAGCGCGATGCGCAGGCGGCGGCGTGGACGAGGCAGCAGCTGCCGGCGAGGCGGAACGTCTCGGTCATCGTCGGCACGGCCGATCGGACGACCTTGCCGGCAGGTTCGGCGTCGGTCGTGATCGGCGAGGCGATGCTGAGCATGCAGACCCAGGAGCAGAAGCGCCGCATCGCGGCGGAAGCGTTCCGGCTGCTTCGCCCCGGCGGACGTTACGGCATCCACGAGCTCGCCGTGACGCCGGACAATATGCCGTTCGGCCAAAGGCAGGAGATCGATCGCGCGCTCTCCGGCGCTATCCATGTCGGCGCGCGTCCGTTGTCCGGCGACGGATGGAGAGGGCTGCTGGAGAGCGTCGGCTTTCAGATCGAGGCAGTCGAATTCGCGCCGATGCATCTGTTGCGGCCGCGGCGCCTGGTGCAGGACGAGGGCCTCGTCGGCGCCTTGCGGCTCGCCAGGAATCTGTTGCTGGATCGTGCGGCGCGGCGCCGGGTGCTGGCGATGCGGCGGGTGTTCGAGCAGCATCGCGCCAATCTGGCCGCGATCCGCGTGATTGCCCGGAAGACGTGAGCGGGGTGCTCAGCCCCGCGGCGACCGCGGCGTCCGTCGTTTGGCCACATGCCGGCGCGGCGAGCGCGTCACACGCGGGCGCAGGCGGCTTGCAGCGGGACGGCGCGGCTTGGCCTGGGGCTGCGGGCCGCGGGCCAGATCCATCAGCATGCGCAGCGCCTCGACCACCGAGCGGGCGCGCACCGCGGTGCGGCCGATCGCGCCGAAGCGGTGCTCGCGGTGGATGATGCGCCCGTCGCGCGCGGCGGCGGCGAAATGCACGAGACCGACCGGCTTGCCGGGCGTCGCGCCGCCGGGGCCGGCAATGCCGGTGATGGCGACGGCGAGATCGACGCCGGCACGCTCCAGCGCGCCGACCGCCATCGCGGTCGCGGTCTCCTTGCTGACGGCACCGAAGTTCGTGAGCGTGCCGGCTTCGACGCCGAGCATCGCGCGCTTGGCGTCGTTGGAATAGGTGACGAAGCCGCGATCGATCACGTCGGAAGAGCCGGGGATGTCGGTCAGCGCGCCGGCGACGAGGCCGCCGGTGCAGGATTCAGCCGTCGCGATCGTCAGCTTGCGCATCCGGCACAGGTCGAGCAGCGAGCGGGAGAGGGCGCGTGCGTCGCTGCCGCCCATGACCTAGACGCTCCAGGGAAGACGGATGGTGGCGCTCGCGGTCGCCGCGATGCCTTCCTCGCGGCCGGTGAAGCCGAGCCGCTCGCTGGTGGTCGCCTTCACCGCGACGCGCGAGACGTCGACGCCGGAAATCTCGGCGATGCGCGCACGCATGGTGTCGCGCAGCGGGCCGATCTTCGGCCGCTCGCAGATCATGGTGACCTCGAGATTGGCAACGCGGCCGCCGCGCTGGGTGACGCGCTCGATGGCGTATTTCAGGAACTGGTCGGAGGAGGCGCCCTTCCACTTGGCATCGCTCGGCGGAAAGTGCGAACCGATGTCGCCGTCGGCGAGCGCGCCGAGGATGGCATCGACCAGCGCATGCAGGCCGACGTCGCCGTCGGAATGAGCGAGAAAACCCTTGGTGTGCGGCACGCGCACGCCGCAGAGCATGAGATGGTCGCCCTCACCGAAGGCGTGCACGTCGTAGCCCGTGCCGGTCCTGATATCGCCGAGCTGGGCCGCCAGGCGCGCTTCCTCGCGCACGAAATCCTCGGGAGTGGTGAGCTTCATATTGGCAACATCGCCTTCAAAGGTTGCAACCGTCAATCCCGCCCATTCGGCAATCGCGGCATCGTCGGTGAAATCGCTGCGGCCATCCTTCGCGGCGCGACGATGCGCTTCGAGGATGACGTCGAAACGAAAGGATTGCGGCGTCTGCGCGATTCGCAGCCGCGCACGGTCCGGCGTGCCCTCGACATTGCCGCCATCGCCGGTCAGCTTGATGGTGTCGGTGACGGGAACGGCGGGGATGGCAGCGCCGGTGCGGCTCGCCGCCTCGATCGCGCGCGAGATCAATCCTTCCGAGACGAATGGGCGGGCGGCGTCGTGGATCAGCACGATGTCGGGCTCGTGCTTGACCAGCGCCTCGAGGCCGGCAAGCACCGAGGCCTGCCGGGTCGCACCGCCATTGGTCGGCGGCTCGTGCTCGAGCCCGGCGACCGCGGCCGTGAAGATGGCGCTGTCATCAGGGTTCACCACCGGCTGCACCGCAAACACGTCGGCGTGGCGGCTGAAGGCTTCCATGGCGCGGTAGATTACGGGCACGCCGCCGATCTCGCGATATTGCTTCGGCCCACCGGCGCCCGCACGCAGTCCACGCCCGGCTGCCACGAGGACGACTGCGGTGCGTTGTGATTTCGCCATAGGACTCGAATACTCAGTTGGTGATGGAGAGTCGGGAGTGGGGTGATTGCCGCATGCCTCTAGCACGGCAGGCCCGCAAAAAAAGGGGGTTTCCCCGGATTGTTGGAAACAGCAATTTGCTGCACTGCACTTGAAAGATTTGCAGAATTGTCTAAACTGTAGGCATGACGCTTGACTGCACAAGAATTGTGCGCAAGATAGGTCATGGCAGGCGCGATGAGGCCCTGCCCAGTCAACGAGAACCCCGTGACCGGTTCGGCAGTATCCGGCTCTAAGCCGTTGAAAATAGGCGATATTGATGTCGCCACCCCGGTCTTCCTGGCACCGATGTCGGGGGTGACTGACTCGCCCGTCCGCCGGTTGGCCGCCGAGCTTGGCGCCGGTCTCGTCGTGTCCGAAATGACCGCCAGCGATGAGCTCGCGAGCGGCCACCGGATGTCCCGGTTGCGTTGCGAAGCCACCGGCATCGGCCCGCACGTGGTCCAGCTCGCCGGCTGCGAGACGCATTGGATGGCGGAGGGCGCCCGGATCGCGGAAGCCGAGGGCGCCGATATCATCGACATCAACATGGGCTGTCCGGCCCGCCACGTCACCGGCGGTCAGTCCGGCTCGGCCTTGATGCGCGACCTCGACCATGCCGTCAGCCTGATCGATGCGACCATCGCGGCGGTGAAGGTGCCGGTGACGCTGAAGATGCGGCTGGGCTGGGACGACCGCAGCCGCAACGCGCCGGAACTGGCGCGGCGCGCGGAAGCCGCCGGCGTCAAGCTCGTCACGGTGCATGGCCGCACCCGCAGCCAGTTCTACAAGGGCGAGGCCGATTGGGATGCGATCCGCGCCGTGCGCGAGGCCACCTGCCTTCCGCTCGTCGTCAACGGCGACATCACTTCCTACGAGAAAGCGCTCGCGGCGCTCGAAGCCTCCGGCGCCGACGCCGTGATGATCGGCCGCGGCGCGCAGGGCCAGCCCTGGCTGCCCGGTCAGATCGGCCGCCGCCTGCAGGGCGGGGCTGAGGAGGCTGGGCCCTCGCTGGAAACGCAGCTGCATTATGTCCGCACGCTCTATGAGGGTGTCTGCGCGCTCTACGGTCTGCGCATCGGCCTCAGGCATGCCCGCAAGCATCTGGGCTGGGCGCTCGATGTCGCAGCCGAGGTAAGCCGCGCGCCGGCCGAAAAGCTGAAATCCTGGCGCCAGAAGATCCTCACCGCGGAAGATCCGCGCCTCGTCCACCAGTCGCTGCAGGATGCCTTCGACGACTTCGGATGGAGCGCTGCTGCATGAGCTCCGCCGCTGAACATCGCCGGCCGTCCGACAGCGACGCGATCCTGGATGCCTTACCCAATCCCGTGCTCATGATCGGGCCGGACGGCAAGATCGTCGCCGCCAATATCGCGACCGAGGCCTTCTTCGACATCTCGACGCAGTTCCTGAAGCGGCAGTCGCTGAAAGAGCTGGTGCCGTTCGGCAGCCCCTTGCTGGCGCTGATCGACCAGGTGCGCTCGTCGAATTCGCCGGTCAACGAATACAAGGTCGATCTGGGCACGCCGCGCATGGGCGGCGACCGGCAGGTCGATCTGCATGTCGCGCCGCTGACCGAGCGGCCCGGCCATATCGTGGTGATGCTGCAGGAGCGCTCCATCGCCGACAAGATGGACCGCCAGCTCACCCATCGCAGCGCGGCGCGCTCGGTGATCGCGCTGGCCGCGATGCTGGCGCACGAGATCAAGAATCCGCTTTCCGGCATCCGCGGCGCGGCGCAGCTTCTCGAGCAGCAGGCCTCGTCCGAGGACCGCATGCTGACGCGCCTGATCTGCGACGAGGCCGACCGCATCGTGACGCTGGTCGACCGCATGGAGGTGTTCGGCGACGAGCGCCCCGTATTGCGCGGCCCCGTCAACATCCATTCGGTGCTCGACCACGTCAAGCGGCTGGCGCAGTCCGGCTTTGCCCGCAACATCCGCTTCATCGAGGATTACGATCCCTCGCTGCCGCCGGTGCTGGCGAACCAGGACCAGTTGATCCAGGTGTTCCTCAATCTCGTGAAGAACGCCGCAGAAGCCCTGATCGACATCCCTGACGCCGAGATCCAGCTCACCACCGCGTTCCGCCCCGGCGTGCGCCTGTCAGTCCCCGGTCAAAAATCCCGGGTATCCTTGCCGCTCGAATTCTGCGTGAAGGACAACGGACCAGGCGTGCCGGACGATCTTCTGCCCAACCTGTTCGATCCCTTCGTGACCACCAAGCAGACCGGCTCGGGCCTGGGCCTTGCGCTGGTCGCCAAGATCGTCGGCGATCACGGGGGCATCATCGAATGCGAATCTCAGCCGCGCAAGACCACCTTCCGCGTGCTGATGCCGATGTATTCCACATCGGTGAAACATGCCGATCAAAGCAGTCGCGCCGACTCTGCCGGGAAGCCGTCGCCTGCGTCACAGGGGGCGAAATGAGGATTAACGATGCCCGCAGGTAGCATTCTCGTAGCAGATGACGATACCGCCATCCGCACCGTTCTCAATCAGGCACTGTCCCGCGCCGGCTACGAAGTGCGGCTGACCGGCAATGCCGCAACGCTGTGGCGCTGGGTCAGCCAGGGGGAGGGCGATCTCGTCATCACCGACGTGGTGATGCCGGACGAAAACGCCTTCGACCTCTTGCCGCGGATCAAGAAGATGCGGCCGAATCTGCCCGTCATCGTCATGAGCGCGCAGAACACCTTCATGACGGCGATCCGCGCCTCCGAGCGCGGGGCGTACGAATATCTGCCGAAGCCGTTCGACCTGAAGGAGCTGATTGCCATCGTCGGCCGCGCGCTGGCCGAGCCGAAGGAGCGGGTCTCGACCCCCGATGAGGACGCCGAGATGGAGGCGATCCCGCTGGTCGGCCGCTCTCCGGCGATGCAGGAAATCTACCGCGTGCTGGCGCGGCTGATGCAGACCGATCTCACCGTGATGATCACGGGCGAGTCCGGCACCGGCAAGGAACTGGTGGCGCGCGCGCTGCACGATTACGGCAAGCGCCGCAACGGCCCGTTCGTCGCGGTCAACATGGCGGCGATCCCGCGCGACCTCATCGAATCCGAACTGTTCGGCCATGAACGCGGGGCCTTCACCGGCGCCAACACGCGCGCCTCCGGCCGGTTCGAGCAGGCCGAGGGCGGCACGCTGTTTCTCGACGAAATCGGCGACATGCCGATGGAGGCGCAGACGCGATTGCTGCGCGTGCTGCAGCAGGGCGAATACACCACCGTCGGCGGCCGCACCCCGATCAAGACCGATGTGCGTATCGTCGCGGCCTCCAACAAGGATCTGCGCGTCCTGATCCAGCAGGGCCTGTTCCGGGAAGATTTGTTCTTCCGCCTCAACGTCGTGCCGCTGCGGCTGCCGCCGCTCCGCGAGCGCATCGAGGATTTGCCCGATCTCATCCGTCACTTCTTCGCGCTGGCCGAGAAGGACGGCCTGCCACCCAAGAAGCTCGACGTGCTGGCGCTGGAGCGGCTGAAGCAGCACCGCTGGCCCGGCAACGTCCGCGAGCTGGAAAACCTCGCCCGGCGCCTCGCCGCGCTCTATCCGCAGGACGTGATCACGGCTTCCGTCATCGATGGCGAGCTCGCGCCGCCCTCGGTCAGCCCGGGCGCCGCGGTCCAGCAGGGCGTCGACAATCTCGGCGGCGCAGTGGAGGCCTATCTGTCCTCGCACTTCCAGGGCTTTCCCAACGGCGTGCCGCCGCCCGGCCTCTATCACCGCATCCTCAAGGAGATCGAGGTGCCGCTGCTCACGGCCGCGCTCGCCGCCACCCGCGGCAACCAGATCCGCGCCGCCGACCTGCTCGGCCTCAACCGCAACACGCTGCGCAAGAAGATCCGGGATCTCGACATCCAGGTCTATCGGAGCGGGGGCTAGTTCCCTCGCGACAAACGCTAAACGCGTTTACGCGGACGGTGGCTCAGCTCCCCCTACCAAAGCGGAGCTGAGCCTGTCCGGATCGCGCTGGCCGTTTTGGCTGACGCGGTGAGCAGAAGTCGGAATGGGGCCGAAATGTTCCGCGGTCACACATGTTCCGCGGTCACACAAGGGTGAGGCATTCAGTCGCCCGCGACCGCGATCCATCACCTGAACAGTCGCTCGGTCGACGGCATCAGGCGCGCTACGTCTGTCGTCGGCTCCTGCAGACCAGGACCGTTGACCAGCAGATCGGACGCCACGATCAGCAGCAGAACGGCAGAAACCATTATCGCGAGGAAGAACCTATCCATGCCATGTCAAGCCCGAATGGCCGGAAACAGTTCCCCCGTCTGACATTATCGATCTACCTCTAGAAGGTTCCAAGATCTGGCGTCCCGCTATGCCGGAAACCGCTGACCGTTGACCTATGTCAACGTCACCGGTGACATCTCTCCTTGAGTGGCCTCGCACACAACGAGGTCAGATTGCGATGGAAAATCTGAAGCCGTCTGCCGGTCCCATGTCGGAGTTAGTCGCCTCCGCCGTGGAGTATCTGGTCGATGCCGGACAGCGGAGCGTGTTGTTTCTGGACATCATGCGCCAGCGCGGCGACCGATATCGCGAGCACCTCGCGCTGACCGCGCCGCATGTGCTGCAATATGCCGCCGAGTTGATCACGGACGGCCGCAAACTCGACGAGCGTGTCAACTACGCGCTCGTACGCATCATCCCGCCCAAGAATGTCGCGATCGACATGAGGCGGCGGCCGTTCGTCGTCGTCGATCCGCGCGCCGGCCATGGTCCCGGCATCGGCGGCTTCAAGGCGGACAGCGAAATCGGTGTCGCGATGCAGGCGGGACATCCCTGCTACTTCATCGGGTTTCTGCCCGAACCCATGCCCGGCCAGACGATCGAGCGCATTGCGCGAGCCGAAGCGAAGTTTCTTGAAACTGTCATCAGCCGTCACCCCGACGCCGACGGCAAGCCTTGCGTCATCGGCAATTGTCAGGCCGGCTGGGCGATCATGATCCTGGCGTCGCTACGGCCGGAGCTGTTCGGACCGCTGATCATCGCCGGCGCGCCGCTCGCTTATTGGGCGGGCGTGCATGGCAAATATCCGATGCGCTATTCCGGCGGCCTCTTGGGCGGAAGCTGGCTGACGGCGCTGACGAGCGATCTCGGTGCCGGCAAGTTCGACGGCGCCTGGCTGGTGCAGAATTTCGAGAACCAGAACCCCTCGAACACGCTCTGGACCAAGCAATACAACGTCTATTCCAAAGTCGACACCGAGGCCGAGCGCTATCTCGACTTCGAACGCTGGTGGGGCGGGCACGTCAATCTCAACGCCGAGGAGATCCAGTTCATCGTCGATGAGCTGTTCATCGGCAACAACCTCGCCGCCGGCCGGATCGAAATGTCGGACGGGGAGAAGGTCGACCTGCGCAATATCCGCTCGCCGATCGTGGTGTTCTGCTCCAAGGGCGACAACGTCACCCCGCCGCAGCAGGCGCTGGACTGGATTTGCGACTGCTACGCCGACGTCAATGAGATCAGGGCATATGGCCAGACCATCGTTTACACCATCCACGAAAGCATCGGTCATCTCGGGATCTTCGTGTCCGGAGGCGTCGCCAAGAAAGAGCATTCCGAGTTCTCCAGCAACATCGATCTGATCGACGTGCTCCCGCCCGGGCTCTACGAGGCGACGTTCGAGGCGAGGGGCAGCGAGACGCTCAACGCCGACCTTGCAACGGGACAATGGGTAATGCGTTGCGAGGCCCGTACGCTCGACGACATCCGGGCCATGGGTGGCAATTCCCCCGAGGATGAGCGGCGGTTCGCCACCGCCAAGCGCATCTCGGAGCTCAATCTTGCAGCCTATCAGAAATTCGTGCAGCCCTGGATCAAGAAGATGGTGACGCCACAGGCGGCCAACTGGGCGCGCGAGATGCATCCGCTACGCATGCAATATGAGGCTTTCAGCAGTCAGAATCCATGGATGTCCATGGTGAAGGCGGCGGCCGATCGCGCCGAAGAGAAGCGCAGGCCGGTGTCGCAAGACAATCCGTTCCTGGCCTTCCAGGAGCATGTGTCGAAGCAGATTGTGCATGCGCTCGACAGCTGGCGCGATGCCCAGGAGGCGCTGAGCGAGACCGTCTTCCTCAACGTCTATGGCTCACCTGCGCTCCAGGCCGCTGTCGGCATCGACCCCAACGCCGAGTCAACGCGGCGCCGTGAGATGTCGGACGAGCATCGCGCCATGCTCGAAAGCAGGATTGCGGAGTTGAGGGCGAAGATTGGTGACGGTGGCCTGCGGGAGGCTGCTATCCGCGCGCTGCTCTATGTCGGCTCCGCGCGCGGCATGGTGGACGAGCGCAGCATCGAGGCGCTGCGCCAGGTTAGGCGCGACCATGCCGGCTCCCGGATGACCCTGTCCGCATTCAAGATGCTGGTACGCGAGCAGTTCTTCATGCTGCTGCTCGACCGCGAGGGCGCCTTGGCGGCCATTCCAAGGTTGTTGCCCGAGGACATGAACCAGCGGCGCGCGGCCTTCGAGGCGATGTGCGAGGTGCTCTCGGCAAGCGCGGACATCACCGGCGAGCGCGCCAATCGCCTGAGGCGAGTCGCCGAGTTATTTGGCCTGGACGGAGAGGGCGAGATGACGTCGAACGTCGCGCCATTCGATCCCCAGGCAAGAGCGTCGTAGCGTGGTTGACGAAAGCGGGAGTGACCTGATGTCGACCGATATGACGCACGAAACCGGCGGCAAGTACGACCGGCTAATCGCGGCGGCGAGGGCTGCGCCTCCGACACCGACGGTCGTCGTGCACCCCTGCGACGAGACCTCGCTACGCGGGGCGGTCGACAGCGCCAGCGCGGGGATCATTCGACCGATCCTGGTCGGGCCGGAAGGGAAGATCAGAGACACCGCCGCGAGGTTCGATCTGGACGTATCAAGCTTCGAGATCGTGGATGCCGCCCATAGTGACGACGCCGCGGCCAAGGGCGTCGAGCTCATCCATGCCGCCAGAGGCGAGCTGTTGATGAAGGGCAGCCTTCACACCGACGAGTTGATGCGCGCGGTCACGGCAAAGACCGGCGGCCTGCGCACGGATCGGCGCATCAGCCATGTCTTCGTCATGGATGTCCCGGCCTATGCCGAGACGATTTTCGTCACCGACGCCGCGATCAACATCTTTCCCGATCTCGATGCCAAGCGCGACATCATCCAGAACGCGATCGATCTCTACAATCACGCCGGGTTTGGCCAAACGCCGCGCGTGGCGATCCTGTCGGCGGTCGAGACCGTGACGTCCAAAATTCCCTCGACCATCGAAGCCGCCGCCCTGTGCAAGATGGCCGATCGCGGCCAGATCAGCGGCGGCGTGCTCGACGGTCCCCTGGCGTTCGACAACGCCATCGACCCGGAAGCGGCACGCATCAAGGGCATCGAGTCCGAGGTCGCCGGCCGCGCACAGATCCTGGTCGTTCCAGATCTGGAGTCCGGCAACATGCTGGCCAAGAATCTCGCCTATTTCGCCAAGGCGGATGGTGCCGGCATTGTTCTTGGCGCGCGGGTACCCGTCGTCCTGACGTCGCGCGCCGATACACCGCGTGCGCGCATGGCCTCGTGTGCGGTGGCGGCGCTCTACGCGCGCGCCCGGCGCCAGAAGGCGCCGTCAGTGGCCGCGTGATCGCCATGGACACGATCCTGGTCGTCAATGCCGGCTCTTCGAGCGTCAAGTTTCAGGTCTATTCGGCGTTGGGCGACGGTGCGCTCCGGCGTCAGATCAAGGGACAAATGGATGGCATCGGCAGCCGCCCGCGCCTGCGCGCCAGCGGTGCGAGCGGCGATGCGCTGGCCGATCGCGCCTATTCGGTTGAAGCTGTGCCCGATGTGCCCGCCGCCATGTCGGTTGCCGGCAACTGGCTGCGCGACGAGCTTCTGATTACGCCGATCGCGGTCGGTCATCGCGTCGTTCATGGCGGGCCGGACCATGTCCGCCCGGTCCTGATCGACCACGGCGTCGTCTCCCGCCTCGAACGCCTTGTCAACTTGGCGCCGCTGCATCAGCCGCACAATCTCGCGCCGATCCGCTCGCTGCTCGCGAATTTCCCTGGGCTGCCGCAGGTGGCGTGCTTCGACACGGCATTTCACCGCACGCATGATCTCGTCGCCGATCACTATGCGATTCCGCAGCAGCTCTATGCCGAGGGTGTGCGGCGCTACGGTTTTCACGGGCTCTCCTACGAATACATCGCCCGGACGCTGCCCGGTGTGGCGCCTGAGATCGCCAAGGGGCGGGTCATCGTTGCCCATCTCGGCAGCGGCGCCTCGATGTGCGCGATCAAGGAGGGACGCAGCGTCGAGAGTACCATGGGCTTCACGGCGCTCGACGGGCTGCCGATGGGAACGCGTCCGGGGCAGATCGATCCCGGGGTCATCCTCTATCTCATCGCCGAGAAGGGCATGCCGGCCGCGAAGGTGCAGGACTTTCTCTATCGGGACTGCGGTCTGAAGGGGCTTTCCGGCGTCAGCAACGACATGCGCGAGCTGGAAGCGAGCACCGATCCGCGTGCGCGGCTCGCAATCGACCATTTCGTCTATCGGATCGGCCTCAACGCGGGCATGCTGGCCGCGGCCTTGCAGGGCCTGGATGCCTTCGTCTTCACTGCCGGTATCGGGGAGAACTCGGTATCGATCCGCGCACGTATCGCCGAGCAGCTCGGTTGGCTCGGCGTCCGCCTTGATGCCGGTGAGAACGCCCGCCATGCGCCCCTGATCTCGGCAGCCGACAGCCGCGTCCCCGTCTACGTCATTCCGACCGACGAGGAGCTGATGATCGCACAGCACACGCTATCGCTATTGATGGACGGTCAGTTGATCAACACGAGACCTAAGAGGGTGTCATGATCCCAGTATTTCCGGACAGCAAGGTGGCCCTGAAGGGAAAGAAGGGACTGATCGTCGGCATCGCCAACGACCAGTCGATCGCCTGGGGATGTGCGCGCGCGTTTCGTGCACTGGGGGCTGATCTCGCGGTGACCTATCTGAACGACCGCGCCAAAAAGCATGTCGAGCCGCTGGCGCAGGCGCTGGAAGCGCCGATCTTCATGCCGCTGGACGTGATGGCCGAAGGGCAGACCGAGGCGGTGTTCGAGCGCATCGCGTCGGAATGGGGGCAGCTCGATTTCATGCTTCATTCCATCGCCTTCTCGCCGAAGGAAGCGCTGCACGGCCGTGTCGTCGACGTCGGCCGTGACGGCTTCCTCAAGACCATGGATGTCTCATGCTGGTCGTTCTTGCGGATGGCTCATCTCGCCGAGCCGCTGATGAAGAACGGCGGCACGCTTTTCACCATGACCTATTACGGCAGCCAGATGGTGGTGGAGAATTACAACGTGATGGGTGTCGCGAAAGCCGCGCTGGAAGCCTCGGTCCGCTATATCGCCGCGGAGCTCGGCCCGAAGGGCATTCGCGTGCACGCGATCTCGCCGGGCCCGCTGGCCACCCGCGCGGCTTCGGGGATTCCCGAGTTCGATGAGCTCATGGACAAGGCGCAGTCGAAGGCGCCGGCGCGCAGTCTCGTCAGCATCGACGATGTCGGGAACGCCACCGCGTTCCTCGCGCTCGACGGCGCCAAGCTGATCACGGGCGGCGTGCTCTATATCGACGGCGGCTATCACATCATCGATTGAGGCCGCCGACGGATCAGACGTTCATTTCCGGGACGTTGTCGGGAAGAGCCAGCTCGGCTTCCGTGAGCGCCATGACGTCGCCGACACTGCCCCCGGGCGCGGTCTCCAGCAGCGTCGCCCTGCCGCCGGAGAAGCCGATCACGGCCATGTCCGTGACGACGAGATCGACCGACCGCGCCGAGGTCAGGGGCAGGGTGCATTGGGCGACGATCTTCGACTTGCCCCTGGCCGCATGCTGCATGGCGACGATGACGCGCCTGGCGCCGCTGACGAGGTCCATCGCCCCGCCCATGCCGGGCACCATCTTGCCGGGGATCATCCAGTTGGCGAGGCGGCCCTGCGCGTCGACTTGGAGGCCGCCGAGCACGGCACAAGATCGACCTTGATCTCGTTCGTCAGCATCTGCTGCTGGGCCTTGGGATTGAGCCCGACATGCGTCGCGGTCAGACGCGACACGAGCGATGCGTCAAACAACTTGCCGACGCCTTTGCCCGGCAGTGCGGCATCGTTGCAGATCGCCGACAATCCGGTCTTCTGCTGCCGGACCATTTCATCGAGCAAGCGCTCCGGTGTTCCAATACCCATGAAGCCGCCGACCATCACGCTGGCGCCAGCGGGAATCATCGCAACGGCTTCTTCAACGGCCACAGCCTTCATGGGTGGAACTCCGGTCGGGCATGAGCCACGCGCACTCTTGATCTGCGTCAAGGCTCGCCCTCGTTCGCGAATGACGATGCCGGTGCCACGCGCCGCGCCAGAGCTGTGGATGCGCCGGTCCGCCGCGGCGGGGGCGCCGCGGAATTGTCGCAATTCGGCAACAATGTGGTACGAATACATCAGTATCCGCCCATCGCGGACCCGTTTTCAGCACCACCATTGCCGGAATGACCAGCGCAGACACCTCGGCCGCACACTTTGACACGACACCAGCGGAAGAGCCCCGGCGTTGGTCGGCGCGGCGCTGGCTGGCGCCCTTTGCCGTGGCGCTGGCGCTGCTCTCGGCCTTCCTGACCTTCCTGGTTCTGACCGGCCTGACCACGATCGAGCCGACGCCGGCGGTGGTCCGCTCGATCTACCTGACCAACGCGGCCACGATCCTGTTGCTGGTCGGGATCATCATCCGCGAGCTCTGGCAGCTGATTCTGGCGCGGCGGCGGGGCAGGGCGGCGGCGCGGCTCCATGTCCAGATCGTCAGCCTGTTCTCGATCGTGGCGGTGCTGCCGGCGGTGCTGGTCGCCGTCGTCGCCAACGTCACCATCGAACGCGGCCTCGACCGGCTGTTCTCCGGCCCGACCAAAGAGGTGATCCAGAATTCGCTGACGATCGCGCGGGCCTATATGCAGGACCATGCGCAGCTGATCCGCGGCGACATTCTCGGCATGGCCAACGACATCGCGCATGCCCGGCCGCTCTACGACCAGGATCGCCGCTCGTTCCGGGAGATGCTGAGCGCCAGCGCCAGTTCCCGCAACCTGCCGGGCGCGATGATCATCGACAAGAACACCAACATCCTGGAATCCGCCGACACCGGCATGCGGCTCGCCTATTCGCCACCCGCGTCCGACTTCCTCAGCAACGTCAACGAGTCAGAGCCCGAGATCGCGGTCCTTCCCGATGCGAGCTTCGTGGCCGCGGTGATCCGGCTGCGCGCCTTCAGCGACACCTTCCTCTATGTCGCCCGTCCGCTTGATCCGAACGTCGTCAATCAGCTCAAGCAGACCGAGGTCAGCGTCGCCGAATACGCCCAGATCGAGTCGCGCCGGCTCGGCATCCAGGTTGCCTTTGCGCTGATGTTCGCCGTGATCGCGCTGACCATCCTGATGGCCTCGGTGCTGATCGGCCTGAACTTCGCCAATTCACTGGTCTCGCCGATCCGGCGGCTGATGAACGCGGCCCACACGGTCTCGACCGGCGACCTCCATGTCCAGGTGCCGGTGCACCAGTCGGAAGGCGATCTCGCGCAGTTAGGCGAGACCTTCAACAAGATGACGCAGGAGTTGCGCAGCCAGCGCGATGAGCTCGTCAACGCCAGCGACCTGATCGACAGCCGCCGTCGCTTCATCGAAGCGGTGCTGTCCTCCGCAAGCGCCGGCATCATCGGCGTCGATGCTTCCGGCAGCGTCGGCATTTTGAACCGCTCGGCCGAGAAGCTGATCGGGCACTCCGAGGCGGAGACGCTCGGTCATCCGCTCTCCGACGTGCTGCCCGAGCTGGACGAGATGATGAAGGCGGCGCGGGAAGGGAGCCAGCGTCTGGTGCAGGGCCAGATCACGATCACCCGCGACGGCACCGAGCGCAATCTCTCGGTCCGCGTCAGCGCCGAGAAGAACCAGCCGCATGACAGCTACATCATCACGCTCGACGACATCACCGAGCTGGTCTCGGCGCAGCGTACCTCGGCCTGGGGCGACGTGGCGCGCCGCATCGCGCATGAGATCAAGAATCCGCTGACGCCGATCCAGCTTTCGGCCGAGCGAATTCGCCGCAAGTTCGGCAAGGGCATCACCGAGGCCAAGGACAAGCAGATCTTCGAGCAGTGCACCGACACCATCGTGCGCCAGGTCGACGACATCAGGCGCATGGTCGACGAGTTCTCGCGCTTTGCGCGGATGCCGAAGCCGGTGATGGAAGGCGAGGACGTCGCCGATACCGTGCGGCAGGCCGTGTTCCTGATGAAGGTCGCCCATCCCGAGATCGATATCGAGGCCGAATTCAAAGACGATCCGCTCCGCGCGCAGTTCGACCGGCGGCTGATCTCGCAGGCCGTCACCAACATCGTCAAGAACGCCACCGAGGCGATCGAGCAGGTCCCGCCGGAGGAGCTGGGCAAAGGCCGCATCGACGTGGTCGTGTCGCGCGAGGGCGAGGACGTTCTGATCGACGTCATCGACAATGGCATCGGCCTACCCAAGGTCGCGCGCTCGCGGCTGCTCGAGCCCTATGTCACGACGCGTGCCAAAGGCACCGGCCTTGGCCTTGCGATCGTCGGCCGCGTGCTGGAAGACCATGGCGGGCGCATCGAGCTGAAGGATGCTTCCGACTTCCGCGAGGGCCAGCGCGGCGCCTGGATGCGGATGCGCTTCGCAGTCTCCGGCCAGCCGGCGAAGTCCGAGGGAGCCGAGCAGGCCCCGGCGGCCGCGGTCAAGGACGCAACCGGCGAAGAGGCCGGCGCTCCTGTCAAGGACCCGGCGCAGGAAACAAAAGAGCTGGCGGCCGAAACCAAAGAGGCCGCTGAAAAGACCAATGATTCAACGAAAATCGAAGCCTCAACAGGCAGCTGACAAGACAGGGCGCGACCCATGGCAAGTGAAATTCTGATTGTCGATGATGAGGCCGATATTCGGGATCTCGTCGCAGGCATTCTCGAGGACGAGGGTTTTGTCACGCGGACTGCGCGCGACAGCGACTCTGCACTGGCTGAAATCGCCAACCGGCGGCCGCATCTGGTGTTCCTCGACATCTGGCTGCAGGGCTCCAAGCTCGACGGCTTGCAGCTCCTGGAGCAGGTCAAGAAGGACAATGCCGACCTGCCGGTCGTGATGATCTCCGGCCACGGCAACATCGAGACCGCGGTGGCCGCGATCAAGCGCGGCGCCTACGACTTCATCGAGAAGCCGTTCAAGGCCGACCGGCTGATCCTGGTCGCAACCAGGGCGCTGGAGAACTCGCGGCTCAAGCGCGAGGTCAAGGAGCTGAAGCAGCTGGCGCCGAGCGCAAGCCAGCTCGTCGGCCGCTCGCCGAGCATGAACCAGCTGCGCCAGACCATCGAGCGCGCGGCCAAGGCCAACAGCCGCATCCTGATCGTCGGCCCCGCCGGCGCCGGCAAGGAATTGACGGCGCGCACGTTGCATACGGCCTCGGGCCGCGCCGACGGTCCCTTCGTCGTCATCAACGCCGCCGCGATCACGCCCGAGCGCATGGAGCACGAGCTGTTCGGCGTGGAGCAGTCCAACGGCGAACAGGCGCGCAAGCCCGGCGCGCTCGAGGAAGCCCATGGCGGCACGCTGTTCATCGACGAGATCGCGGACATGCCGCGTGAGACCCAGAACAAGATCCTGCGGGTGCTGGTGGAGCAATCGTTCCAGCGCGTCGGCGGCACCGCCAAGGTGCAGGTCGACGTCCGCATCATCTCCTCGACCGCGCGCAATCTCGAAGAGGAGATTGCGGCCGGCCATTTCCGCGAGGACCTCTATCATCGCCTCTCGGTGGTGCCGATCCGCGTGCCTGCGCTGTCGGAGCGGCGCGAGGACATCCCGGAACTGATCGACTATTTCATGGAGCAGATCTCGGCCGGTAGCGGCCTGCCCAAGCGGCAGATCGGCCAGGACGCGATGGCGGTGCTGCAATCGCATGTCTGGCCGGGCAATGTGCGCCAGCTCCGCAACAACGTTGAAAGAGTCATGATTCTCGCCGCCGGTGGACCGGAGGTCATCATCACGGCCGACATGTTGCCGCAGGACGTCGGCTCCATGGTGCCGGCGATGCCGACCAGCAACAATGGCGAGCACATCATGGGCCTGCCGCTGCGCGAGGCGCGCGAGGTGTTCGAGCGCGACTATTTGATTGCACAGATCAGCCGTTTTTCAGGAAATATTTCTCGCACAGCCGAGTTCGTTGGCATGGAACGGTCGGCGCTGCATCGAAAGTTGAAAGCGCTCGGTGTCGGCTAGCGCGTGCTGGTGCGAAGCGGGTACCGGTTCGCACTGGGAAAACGTCGTCAGAACAAGATCTAACGCCGCGACGTTGCGGCGACACCTTTGAATAAAACGAGGAAATTCATCGATTTCCGTAGTTTTTCGGGGCAATACGGCGCCCGCTGCCGCGTGAAGCGGCTTGCCTAATAGGTCCACCTGTCCTCTAATTGCACAGCTGTTCCTTCCGAGGGGGATCTCATGAGGAACGGCAACCGGGAGAGGCTCCGAACTTCACAAAGAGAGCCGCAACCGGCGCAATAAAAAGAAACTCAAAGCGAGAAAAAAACAATGGCGGCAGACCGCGCACAAAACCTACAGGACACCTTCCTTAATCACGTTCGCAAAACCAAGACGCCACTGACGATCTTTCTGGTCAACGGAGTGAAGCTCCAGGGCATCGTGACCTGGTTCGACAATTTCTGTCTACTGCTTCGGCGCGACGGTCATTCGCAGCTCGTCTACAAGCATGCGATCTCGACCATCATGCCGGGTGCGCCGATCCAGTTGTTCGAAGGCGGCGAGGATCAGCCGGCTTGAGAGTGATCTGATTGGAACCCCGGAATTTCGACGGGGATGCCGACCGTCCGCGGTCGGCAGGGGCTAAGCAGACGGGGCGGGTGCTTGTCATCGGCCCCTATTTGCGGGTGCGCGCAGGCGGTGCCGACGCGCAATCGGAGACTCATATCCAGCGCAACGCCGAGGCCCGGCTCGATGAAGCCGCCGGCCTCGCGCGTGCGATTGATCTCGTTATTGCCGACGCCATCGTCGCGCCCATCAGCCAGATCCGCCCCGCGACCTATATCGGCAAGGGCAAGGTCGAAGAGATCGCGGCGCTGGCCAAGAGCCTCGACGTCGAGCTCGTGGTGATGGACTGCGCGCTGGCGCCGATCCAGCAGCGTAATCTCGAGAAGGAATTGCACGCCAAGGTGCTCGACCGCACCGGCCTCATCCTGGAAATCTTCGGCCGCCGCGCCAAGACCAAGGAAGGCTCGCTCCAGGTCGAGCTCGCGCATCTCAACTACCAGCGCTCACGCCTGGTGCGCTCATGGACCCATTTGGAGCGCCAGCGCGGCGGCTTCGGTTTCATGGGCGGTCCCGGCGAGACCCAGATCGAAGCCGACCGCCGCCTGATCCAGGAGCGCATCTCCAAGCTCGAGGGCGAGTTGAAGAAGGTGCAGGCGACGCGGCGGCTGCATCGTGCCGGCCGCCAGCGCGTGCCATATCGCGTCGTCGCGCTGGTCGGCTACACCAATGCCGGCAAGTCGACGCTGTTCAACCGCCTGACGCGTGCCGACGTGCAGGCCGCCGACATGCTGTTCGCAACCCTCGACCCCACGCTGCGCGCACTCAACCTGCCGCACGGCGGCAAGGCGATGCTGTCGGACACCGTCGGTTTCATCTCCAACCTGCCGACCCAGCTCGTCGCCGCCTTCCGCGCCACGCTGGAGGAGGTGCTGGAGGCCGATGTCATCCTGCATGTGCGCGACATATCCCATGAAGATGCCGAGGCGCAGCAGAGCGACGTCGACGCCGTGCTGCGCCAGCTCGGCATCAACCCCGATGATTCCGGCCGCATTATCGAGGTCTGGAACAAGATCGACCGCTACGATTCCGAGCAGCGCGAAGAGCTCCTGAACATCGCCGCACGCAGGCCGGAGGATCATCCGGCGATGCTCGTCTCCGCCGTGTCGGGCGAGGGCGTCGACGCGCTGCTCGCCGCGATCGAGCAGCGGTTAGCAGCCAAGCGCACCACGCTCGACCTCTCGATCGACGCCGCCGACGGCGCCGGCATCAGCTGGCTGCACCGCAATGCCGAGGTGCTGGCGAAAGAGCTGCACGACGGCCGTTTTGATATGACCGTGCGGGTGGACGAGACCAAGCGGGACATCGTGGTGTCGCGGTTTGATGCGGTGCCGCGCCTTCCTGCGTAACAGCTGTCGTCTCGGACAAACGCAGCCCTCGTAGGGTGGGCAAAGGCGCGTGAGCGCCGTGCCCACCATTTGCCCGTTGTTGAAAGGCGTGGGCACGGCGCGCGAAGTGCGCGCCTTTGCCCACCCTACGAATTGTCCTTCGCCAGGACGACAGCAGAATTAGCGGCTCGCTTCCTTGCGCCGTTCCTGCGCCGATTGCTCATCACCCTTCGCCGCATTCCACAGCGCGTCCATCTCCGCCAGCGAGGCCTGCTCCAGCGTGCGGCCCTGCGCTTCCAGCGCCCGCTCGATATAGGCAAAGCGCCGCTCGAATTTTGCGTTGGTCGCACGCAATGCGGCCTCCGGATCGGCGTCGACATGGCGGGCGAGGTTGACGAGGGCGAACATCAGGTCGCCGGTCTCTTCCGCAATCTCCTGCTTGTCGTTGCGGTCGAGCGCAGCCTCGATCTCGTCGGCTTCCTCGCGGATCTTTTGCAGCACCGCCCGCGGGTCGTTCCAGTCGAAGCCGACGGTGGAGGCCTTGCGCTGCAGCTCCATGGCGCGCGTCAGCGCGGGCTGGCCGGCCTTCACGCCTGACAGCAGCGATTTGTGCGTCGGCACCTGCTCCGGCGGCCGGCGCGCGGCGCGCTCGGCCTTCTCCTCGGCCTTGATGCGGTCCCAGACTTCCTTGACGTGGGAGGAGGCGAGATTGCCGTCCTTGTCAGCGAAGACGTGGGGATGGCGCCGGATCATTTTCCGGGTGATGGCTTCGACGACGTCGCCGAACGCAAAAGCATTCTGCTCCGAGGCCATCTGGGCGTGGAACACGACCTGCAACAGCAGATCGCCGAGCTCCTCGCGGAGATCGTCGAGATCGCCCCGCGTGATGGCGTCGACCACCTCATAGGCCTCCTCGATCGTGTAGGGCGCGATGGTCGCAAAATCCTGCTCGAGGTCCCAGGGGCAGCCGGTCACCGGCGTGCGCAGCGCCGCCATGATCTCGATCAGGCGGGAAATGTCGCGGGAAGGGGTCATTGCGGGGCGCTCTCCTGGCTCCAAAACCTTATGCCAAAAGCGGCCCGCCGTTCCCAGCGCGGCGGGGCGGAACAGGCCGATTTCCACCGATTGGCGGGCCGCGTCTGCAGTGCTAAAGCGCGGGCCATGAGTGACGCATTTTCATCACAAACCGCGCTGGTGCTGTTTTCCGGCGGCCAGGATTCCACGACCTGCCTCGCCTGGGCGCTGAGCCGTTTTTCGCGCGTGGAGACTCTGGGGTTCGACTACGGCCAGCGCCATGCCATTGAGCTGGCCTGCCGTGAGCGGCTGTTCGACGGGGTGAAGGCGCTGCGCGCCGATTGGGCCGCGAAGCTCGGCGAGAGCCATACGCTGTCGATCCCGACGCTGGCCGCGGTGTCCGAGACCGCGCTGACGCGTGACGTCGCGATCGCGATGGGCGCCGACGGCCTGCCGAATACGTTCGTGCCCGGCCGCAACCTGGTGTTCCTGACTTTTGCGGCGGCGCTGGCCTACCGGCGCGGCATCACCCACATCGTCGGCGGCATGTGCGAGACCGATTATTCCGGCTATCCCGATTGCCGCGACGACACCATCCGCGCCATGCAGGCCGCGCTGTCGCTCGGCATGGCCAGACAATTCGAGCTGCACACGCCGTTGATGTGGATCGACAAGGCCGCGACGTGGAAGCTGGCGCAGGATCTCGGCGGCGACGGGCTGGTCGATCTGATCCGCGAGCACTCCCACACCTGCTATCTCGGCGAACGCGGCGCGCAGCATGATTGGGGTTATGGGTGCGGGGAATGCCCGGCATGCAGCCTGCGGGCGAAGGGCTGGCGGGAGTTCGTGGTGGGGCGCAAATAGCGCTCCGATCTCCGCTGTCATTCCCCGCGAAGGCGGGGAATCCAGTACGCTGCGGCTTCTCCGTATCCCTCCAGCGTCTCTGGAATACTGGATCACCCGCCTTCGCGGGTGATGACAGTGCTGGATGGAGCAGCAGCGCCCACAGAACATTGCGCCAATTGACTACCCCGCAAAATCCTCCGGCTTAAGCTCAATTGGCTTGCCGTGTGGCGTCCTATCCGCCGCGTGGTCCCAGGCATCGCGGTAGCGATGCAGCGTCTCCGTCGAGGCGACACCCTTGCGTGCGACCAGACCCTCCAGCGTGGCGAGCCAGTGCAGATAGTAGGTCTCGCCCGTATCAGGATCGCCGGCGGCCTGCGCGCGCTTGATCTCGTCGGCCAGGCTGGCTGCCCATTCCGGCCAGGTGAACACGCCGCGCTCGTGCAGGCTCAACGCCATCGCGAATGCATGCGCTTCCCAGGGCGCGCGGAACACCGGGCCGTCGTCATCGCGGGGAATGCTGGGTATGGCCGCGGTGGCTGCGGCAGCAGCGGTACCACTCATTGCGCCGGATCCAGATAGGGCTCGAACGCGTCGATCGAGACCTTCAAGGTGGGATCACCATCCTCGCCCCAGAGATCGCGGCCCTCAAACACCACCGTGTAAAGCCATTGCGGGTTCTCGCCGAGCTCCATCGCCGCCGAATCCGGAAACACGTGGCAGCCATGGTTCAACTCGACCACGCCGACATGGCCGCGCACATAGCGCGGCAGCCGCGTGTGCGTGGCCGGATGGATGTTCTTGGCGCGCACGCGATCGCCGATGTTGAATTTTGCCGGCGCCGGGGCAGGGCGGGCGAACTTGCCGCGCACCATCATGCGCTCGACATTGGCGAGATCGAACCTGCCGTGCTTGAGCGCCTTTGCCGGCTGCATCGCGTGGCCGGCGGCGACCTCCTCTCTTGTGAGGTAGCCTTTCTCGATCAGCATCTCTTCGAGCCCGAGAAACCACTTCTTGTAGTAGGAGCTCGACAGATAGACGTGCGGAGGCAACGTCTCGCGATAGAAGCGCGAGGTGTCGATGTTGAAGGCGCCGGCCGCGCCCATCGCGCGCACCATCGCCAGTACGCGGGACTCCCACTCCTCATGGAACATCGGCTCGTTCGGCTCCGGCTCGACCTTGCCGAAACCGTCCATGCCGCCCATGTCGTGCACGCCGTTCATGACGGCGCTCCCGGCGATTTGGGAAAGCCGGTGCCGATCATGGAATCGCGCGTGACCAGCTCGGCGAGCTGCTCCTCGCTCCAGCCCTCCGTGCCCGCGGGGCGCATCGGCAGCACCAGGAAGCGCGTCTCGGCGGTGGAATCCCACACCCGGATCTCGATGTCCTTCGGCAGGTTGACGTCGAAATCGGCGAGCACGCCACGCGGATCCTTCACCGCGCGGGAGCGGTAGGGCGCCGCCTTGTACCAGACCGGCGGGAGGCCCAGCATTTCCCAAGGGTAGCATGAGCAAAGCGTGCACACGACCATGTTGTGACGCGCGGGCGTGTTCTCGACCACGACGAGATGATCGCCGACGCGGCTGACATGGCCGAGCGTGCCGATCGCCTTGGAGCCGTCCTCCAGCAGCGCTTTTCTGAACGCCGGATCGGTCCAGGCCTTGGCGACGACGCGTGCGCCGTTGTGCGGGCCGATCTTGGTCTCATAGGCCTGGATGATGGCGTCGAGCGCGGCCGGCTCGACATAGCCTTTTTCGGTCAGGATCGTCTCGAGCGCGCGCACGCGCAGCTCGGTCTCCGACAGCTCGGAATGGTCGTGATCGTGGCGGTGGTGATGGTCGTGATCGTGGCTCATGACGTCGAAGATAGGCGCAATGGCCCAGGCCTGTCGAGTATCCGCCGCGGCGCATCCGGGTCCCATATTCGTGAGGCCGGATGTAGGCTAGCATCGCGGCAGAGCAGACGGGGAGACCTTGGTGACGGATTACGTTAAGATCGAAAGGGGCCTCGGGCCCGAGGGGCGGATTGCAGTGGTGCGCTTCGATCGGGGCGACGGCATCAATGCACTGTCACCCGAGGCATTGCGGCAGCTGACCGCGGCGGCGCGCAGCTTCGAGGACGATTCCGCGACGTCGGTCGTCATATTGACCGGCAGCTCGGGCGCATTCAGCGCCGGCTTCGACCTCAAGGACGCCGAGGGGCACTCGCGCAAGGAGATGGACCTCGGCACGCTGCGGCGGCACCTCAAGCTCGGGCCGCGTCTGACGCACGCCTGGCAGGAGATGGAGCAGATCACGATCGCGGCGATCGAGGGTTTTTGCGTCGGCGGCGGTGTGGCCCTCGCCGTCGCGCTCGACTTCCGCATCATAGGCCGCGACGCACATCTGCGCGTGCCGGAAATCGGGCTCGGCATGAACATGAGCTGGCAGAGCATCCCGCGCATGCTGCATCTGATGGGGCCCGCACGCACCAAGCAGGCGGTGATCCTGGCTGATGAGCGCATCTCAGCGGATGAGGCCCATGAATGGCGCCTGGTGGAGCAGGTGGTCGATCCCGGCCATGCCTTCGAGGCCGCCATGGATCTCGCCCGGAAGGTCGCCGCGCAGCCGCCGCTCTCGGTCGCGATGACGAAGCTGACCGTCAACCGGCTCGCGCATGCGCTGGACGATCTCGCCAGCCACATGGACGTCGACCAGTTCGCGCTCGCCAGCTTCAGCGAAGATCACAAGGAGGGCGTCGAGGCGTTCCTGGGCCGCCGCAAGCCGCGCTTCAAGGGGCGCTAGATCTATGCCCGGCCATTGATCGCACAACCGGCAGTCCCTATACGCGGCGCAGGGACAAGAGCAGGCTGGGCGCACCGGCCGCACAGGCAACGACGATCGAGGGGAGGGTCCATGACTGCTAGCTCGCAGGCGCCGGAGGCGAAAGGCTTTCGCTGGAAACTGGTCGCGCCGCTCGCGGTGTGGCTGGTGATCTATCTGTGGCCGGTGCCTGCAGGGCTCAACGTCAATCAGTGGCACTATTTCGCCGTGTTCGCGGCCGTCATCACCGGGCTCATCCTGGAATCGATGCCGGTGGGCGCGGTCGGCTTCATCGGTCTCACGGTCGCGGGCGTTGCCGGCTATATCGACCCCGATCCGACCAAGTCGCTGCGCTGGATGCTGGCGGGCTTTGCCGAGAGCACGGTCTGGCTCATCGTCGGCGCCTTCGTGTTCTCGATCGGCTATCGCAAGAGCCAGCTTGGCCGGCGCATTGCGTTGGTGCTGGTGCAGCGCCTTGGCCGCAACACGCTCGGCCTTGGCTATGCCGTGGCGATGTCCGACTTCCTGCTCGCGCCGGCGACGCCGTCGAACACCGCGCGCAGCGGCGGCATCGTCTATCCCATCATCAGCAACATCCCGCGCATCTATGGCTCCGAGCCGGGGCCGACCGCCGGCAGGATCGGCACGTATGTGATGTGGACCGCCTTTGCCGCGACCTCCGTCACGAGCTCGCTGTTCTTCACCGCGCTTGCGCCCAACGCGGCGGCGCTGGCGATCGCCAAGAAGACCGCCGGGGTCGAGGTCAGCTGGGGCCAGTGGTTTCTCGGCTTCGCGCCGCTCGGCATCCTGCTGATGGTGCTCGTGCCGCTGCTCAGCTATCTGGTGTGCCGGCCGGAGGTGAAAAGCAGCCCTGAGATTTCCGAATGGGCCGCGAAAGAGCTCGGCGCCATGGGCCCGATGTCGCGCAACGAGTGGATCATGCTCGGCCTGATCGTGCTCGCGATGTTCCTGTGGATCGCGGGCTCCAGCCCGGACATCCACATTCCCGTGCTCGGCTCGAACTTCGTCAATGCCACCACCGTCGTGTTCATCGTGATCTCCCTGATGCTGGTGACCGGCGTGATCGAGTTTGCCGACATTGTCAGCGAGAAAAGCGCCTGGGAGGTGTTCTTCTATTTCACATCGCTGCTGACGCTGGCCTCCGGCCTCAACGAGATCGGCTTCATCAAATGGTTCGCGACCGAATACGCAAAACCGCTTGCCGGGCTGTCGCCGTCGACCGCGATGCTGCTGCTGGTCGCGCTGTTCTTCTGGATCCACTATTTCTTCTCAAGCATCACCTCGCATGCCGCCGCCGTGCTGCCCGTCGTGCTCGCGGTCGGATCGGGCATCCCCGATCTGCCGGTCACGACACTCGCGATGCTCTGCATGTACTCGCTCGGCCTGATGGGCGTGATCTCGCCTTACGCGACCGGACCGGCGCCGATGTATTTCGGCAGCGGCTATATCGGAAAGGGCCAATTCTGGGGTTTTGGCCTGATCTTCGGGCTGCTCTATTTCGCCGGGCTCCTGCTGATCGTGCTGCCCTGGTTGCAGATGGGATGAGCCGGGTGGGGCGCTGATAGCCCCGGTGGAGGAATATTCTTCTTCGGGGAGAGTTTGGGAAAACTTCGTCCAACTCCTTCCAAATATCTGACATTGCAACACAGTCCTGAAAGGGCGATGGTGCGTGCTGCGGTGCAGCGCGTTCCTCGCGAACCCTCACCGCGATTTCACCCCGTCGCTCGACGCGACCCGGTTCCCGTACGCCCCAAGGGCAGGCGGGCAAGCGAACTATTGTGCATGAAGGCCGCTTCCATGAATGCCCACCAATCGCTCGCGGTCGGACAGCCGATCGAGAGGTGTGAAGCGATTTCACCTGCCGCAGCTGAGCCGGACGGGATGGTCCGTTTCGCCGGCATCTCGAAGACCTATCCGGCCTATCGCGGCAAGCCCGGCGTCAACGCGCTGCAAAACATCGACTTCGCGATCCCGCGCGGTTCCATCACCGGCGTGATCGGCCGCTCCGGCGCCGGCAAGTCGAGCCTGGTGCGGCTCATCAACGGGCTGGAGAAGCCGACCACGGGGCGCGTCGTCGTCGACGGCCGCGATATCTCGGCGCTGGCGGGGCGCGAGCTGCGGCTGGCGCAGCGCTCGATCGGCATGATCTTCCAGCATTTCAACCTGCTGTCGTCGCGCACGGCGGCCGACAACATCGCGTTGCCGCTTGAGATCGCCGGCTGGTCCAAGGCCGACATCAGGGCCCGCGTTGCCGAGCTGCTCGCGCTTGTCGGCATCGCCGACAAGCACGACCGCTATCCGTCAGAACTTTCCGGCGGCCAGAAGCAGCGCGTCGGCATCGCGCGAGCCCTCGCCACGCGGCCGAGCGTGCTGCTGTCGGACGAGGCGACTTCGGCACTCGATCCGCAGACCACGCGCGCGATCCTCGATCTGCTCGCCAACATCAACCGCGAGCTCGGGGTGACCATCGTATTGATCACCCACGAAATGTCCGTGGTGCGCCAGCTCGCCCGGGACGTCGTGGTGCTCGACGCCGGCCATGTGGTCGAAAGCGGCCATGTCGCGGACATCTTCACCCACCCCAAGCATCCGATCACGCAATCCTTCCTGGCGGAGGTGACCGGCGACAGCCTGCCGGTCTCGCTGGCGAGCCGGATCGTGGCGGAGCCGTCCGCCGGCGGGCAGGCCGTGATCCGCCTCGGGGTGCGCGGGGCAGGGGCCGGCGACACCCTGGTCGCGCGGCTCGCCCGCGAGCTCGGCCTCGACGTGTCGCTGCTGGCGGCACGCATCGACGAGATCGGCGGCCAGCATGTCGGCTCGCTCGTTCTCGGCATTCCTCTCGGTATTTCTGGCGGCGCGGAGGCGACGGCGCGCACGCTCGCCTTTCTCTTTCAACATCAATTCCCGGCGGAGCATCTCGGCTATGTCGCCTGAACTCATCAACCTGATCGTCCAGGCCACCTTCGAGAGCCTGTACATGGTCGGCATCGCGGCGCTGCTCGGCACCGCCTTCGGCCTTCCACTCGGCGTTTTCCTCGCAACCAGCCGGAAAGGGGAGCTGTTCGCAGCTCCCATCGTCAATCGCGTCCTCGGCATCGTCGTCAATGCGACGCGGTCCACGCCCTTCATCATCCTCGTCGTCGCCATCATCCCGTTCACGCGCTTCGTTGCGGGGACCTCGATCGGATCGACCGCCGCAATCGTGCCGCTGACGATCGCGTCGGCGCCGTTCATCGCGCGTCTGGTCGAAGGTGCCATCCGCGAGGTCGATGGCGGCCTGATCGAGACGGCGTCCTCGTTCGGCGCGTCGCCCATGCAGATCGTGTTCAAGGTGCTGATCCCCGAGGCGCTGCCGGGACTTCTGCTGGCACTGACGCTCGCGGTGGTCAGTCTGCTCGGCTACTCCGCGATGGTCGGCGCGGTCGGTGGCGGTGGCTTGGGTGATCTCGGCATCCGCTACGGCTATCAGCGCTTCATGCCGGAGATGATGCTGGCCGTCGTCGTCGTGCTGATCGCACTGGTGCAGCTCGTCCAGAGCGCCGGCGATTATCTGGCGCGCCGGGTCAACCGCCGGCTGCGGCATCGCTGAGCCGGATCAGGTACACCTCGCGCGCCGCAGTGTCTCCGAGGGCTTTTCGGAGAAGTGACGCTTGTAGTCGAGCGAGAACTGGCTGAAGTGCCAGAAGCCGTGCTGCACGGCGACGTCGTAGACGGAGGCATCGGTGCCGCCGGCGCGCTTGAGATCGCGCCGCACGCGGTTCAGCCGCATCGCGCGCCAGTAGTGCATCGGGCTCGTGCTCAACACCTCCTGAAAGCAATAGCCGAGCTTGCGCGGGCTGGCGCCGACCGCCTTGCAGACCTCCAGCAGCGAGAGCGAGCGATCGCCGCTGCCATGCATCAGCGCCCGCGCACGATCGACCGTGCGCTTGCGCGCCGCGGCGCTGCGGCCGGGATCGCTGGGGCGTGCGGTCGGCAGCATGTCCATGATCTCGACGAGAAGGGCGTCTTCCAGCGCCTGCCCGACGGCCGGATCGTCGAACCGTTCGGGGGCAGTCGAGATGGTCTCGTGGATCGCGGCAAGGTGAGCGCGCAATCGCGCGACCGGTGCCTGCGCCATCTCGATCACCCGCAACTGGTGCCAGACCGCGCGCGGCAGCTCGATATCGAGCCGGGCGGCAAGCTCCTCGATCAGCGCCGCGCTGGCGACAACACCGCGCAGCTCGAATGATTTCGGCGTGCACATATCGACCTCGGCGTCGATGCAGGCGATGACCTGGGCGCCTGCAACGCTGGCGCCGTTGCAATTGACCTCGCCGTCACCGTGCCAGGGCAGACCGATGCCGAAGCTGTCGGCCCCCAGCTGGCCGTATTGGCGGACCTGCTGGCTGGTGATCTCGCGGAAGACGTCAAGCTGGGGCAAGGAGAGTTGGGTGAAGCTGCCCCTGAAGGCTCCGGCGCTGATCTGGTCGTAGCTGAGCCGCCAGCGACCGAGCGAAGCGCAATGCTCGTCGACATCGGTACTGCTGGCCTGAAACAGGCCGACAGCCGAGTCCAGAGTCGGAAGAGTTGCGCCTAAGGGCATGACGACACGTCGAAATTCACCACCCGACAGCGGGCAAGAACCACGCCAGACTGGCACGGCCATAGGCGCTGTCCAGCAAAATATTGCCGGATCTCGATAACGCCCGAGGGCGCCGCGGTGCAGGCTTCGGTCCTGCCGTTCCGACATCGCGGCCGGGACAGCACTTTGCGGAGGGATCGAGATGCGACCGACCGAGATCATGCGCGGCAGCCCGCCCGCGCCCGAGGCGCAGGTGACGCGCGCCAATTGGCGCAGCTTTCCCGCGATCCGCTGGGGCTTTACCCACACCCGTGAAGTGCTGCCGACCGCAGAGATCCGCCGCTCGGCCCAGCCGATGCTGATGCGAAGCGCGCCGCGCGAACTGGCAAAACTCGCTTTCACCGCGCCTGATGGCAAAGAGACCACGATCGAAGCCACGCTCCGCGAGACGTTTGCCGATACGCTCCTCGTCATGCACCGGGGCACGCTGATCCACGAATGGTACGGCGATGGCATGAGCGTGACCACGCCGCATCTGATCTGCTCGATCAGCAAGGCGATCGCCGGCACGCTCGGCGGCGTGCTGGCCGCGCGCGGGCTGCTCGATCCCGAGGCGAGGGTGGTGCGCTACGTGCCGGAGCTGGAGACGTCGGTCTACGCCGGCTGCACTGTCCGCAACCTGCTCGACATGGTCGTCGCCATCAAGTTCGAAGAGGATTACGAGGACCCCGCCGGCGACGTTGCGCGCTATCGGTTCTCTTCGGGCTGGGACGTGCCGCCGCCGGGCGTCGAGGCAGGCCACCAACGCGCCTATCTCGCCACGCTACGCGGCACCGGTAAGCCACACGGCAAGGTGTTCCACTACGTCTCGCCCAACACCGAGGTGCTCGGCTGGGTCTATGAGCGTGCCTGCGGCATGCCCTACCATCGCATCCTCTCCGGCTATCTCTGGCAGCCCCTGGGCGCAGAGGACGACGGCTCGCTCACGCTCGACAGCCACGGCATGGGCCGCATCGCCGGCGGCATCTCGGTCACCGCGCGTGACCTCATCCGTTTCGGCGAGATGATCCGCTGCCGCGGCGTGGTCGAGGGGCGGCAGGTGGTGCCGGGCTGGTGGATCGACGACATCCGCGAGAACGGCGATCCCAAAGCCTGGGCCGACGGCGACCTCGCCGAGTTCTTCCCGGGCGCGCGCTACCGCAGCAAATGGTTCACGATCGATCCGTCGCGCAACGCGCTCACCGCGATCGGCATTCACGGCCAGCACCTCTATGTCGACCTCGACTCGGACACCGTCATCGTCAAGCTCGCGACCCAGCCCAAGGCGATGGACGTGCCGATTGACCAGCGCTGGTTCGCCGCCTTCAGCGCCATCACCGCGCATCTCGCCTGATTTCTGGACATCCCCATGCTCGATACCGTCAAAGCCAAATCGCAAACAGAGACCGCTACGCCGCATCCGCTCGATCCGCTGACTGCCGAGGAGATCACCGCCGCCTGCACGCTGGTGCGCGCCGCCGTGGCCTCGCCGGAGAACTGCCGATTCCCGGCGGTGCGGCTGGAGGAGCCGACCAAGCAGGAGCTGGCCGCAGGCGGCGTAGGGCGTCGCGCCTTCGCGTTGACGCTCGACGTCGCCACGGGCGAGGCCATCGAGCACATCGTCGATCTCGGCCGTGGCGAGATCGTCGGGCGCAAGGTCGTCCCGAACCGCGAGGCGCCCTATGGGCAGCCGCCGGTGATGCTGGAGGAATTCTTCAAGTGCGAGGCCGTGGTCAAGGCCGATCCGGGCTGGCGGGCGGCGATGGTGCGGCGCGGGCTTTCCGACAAGGACATCGAACTGGTCCAGGTCGATCCGTTCTCGTCGGGTTTCTTCGACAAGGAGTTCGAGCGCGGCGCCCGTATCGTGCGTGCCGTCAGCTATTTTCGCGAGCACTTGCAGGACAACGGCTATGCGCACCCGATCGAGGGCGTGGTCGCTGTCGTTGACCTGATCGGCGGCAAGGTCATCGACCTCACCGATGAGGATCCGATCGTGCCGATTCCGCGCAAGAAGCGGAATTATGGCGCGCACGAGGTCAAGAACCCGCGCACCGACATCAAGCCGCTGCATATCGAGCAGCCGGAGGGTGCGAGCTTTCGCGTCGATGGCTGGAAGGTCGACTGGCAGAAATGGAGCTTCCGCATCGGCTTCACGCCACGCGAGGGCCTCGTCCTGCATCAGCTCGCCTACCAGGACGGCGCGCGCAAGCGCTCCCTGATCCATCGCGCCAGCGTTACCGAGATGGTGGTGCCTTATGCCGATCCGACCGCGAACCATTTCTGGAAATCGGCGTTCGATGCCGGCGAATATGGCCTCGGCATGCTTGCGAACGCGCTCGAGCTCGGCTGCGACTGTCTCGGAAACATCCGCTATTTCGACGTGCCGGGCGCCGACAGCAAGGGCGAGCCCTTCGTCATGCAGAACGCCATCTGCATGCATGAGGAAGACTATGGGATCGCCTGGAAGCACTATGAGTTCCGCAACGGCCTGTTCGAGGTCCGCCGCTCGCGGCGGCTTGTGATCTCGTTTTTCGCGACCGTCGGCAATTACGATTACGGCTTCTACTGGTATCTCTACCAGGACGGCACGGTCCAGTTGGAGACCAAGCTGACCGGCATCATCCAGACCGCCGCGGTGCGATCTGGCGAGACGTACAAATGGGGCGGCATGGTCGACGACAATCTGGGCGGACCGACGCACCAGCACTTCTTCAACGTGCGCCTGCACATGGATCTCGACGGCGGCGGCAACACCGTCACCGAGCACGATTTTGTGCCGCGGCCCTGGGGTGACGACAATCCGCACGGCAACGTCTTCGACACCACGACGCGGATTTTGTCGCGCGAGCATGACGCGGCGGCGATCGCCAATGGCCAAACCGGCCGGTTCTGGAAGATCAGCAATCCCAATGAGACCAACTCGGTCGGTAATGCTCCGGCCTACAAGCTCGTCGTCAATCCGAGCCCGCTGATGCTGGCGCAGGAGGGCAGTTACGTGCGCAAGCGCGGCGGCTTCGCCACCAAGCATGTCTGGGTGACAGCATTCGATCCGGCCGAGAAATACGCAAGCGGCGATTATCCCAACGTCCATGCCGGCGGCGATGGCCTGCCGCGTTATGCCGCGAAGGACCGCAACATCGAGAATGCCGATATCGTGGTGTGGCACTCTTTCGGCCACACCCATGTCTGCAAGCCCGAGGACTTCCCGATCATGCCGGTGGAATATGCCGGTTTCCTGCTGAAGCCGACCGGCTTTTTCGCCGCCAATGCGGCCGGCGACATCCCGCCGGACCGCAACAGCCGCAGCGTACTGGCACACGAGAGCAACACTGCCGACGAATCGTGTTGTCACGCCGGCAAATCATAGAGCCGGATCGAGCTCGATCGGATTTCCCGGCAGCGCCGACCGTCGTAGTTGGCGATTCTCGCGCGGTAGCAGGCTGATCGTTTCCAGCCATTGCCGAATGGTGAGGGAGTGTTTCGATCTAGAAGCATTCCAAATCTGTGGGCACGACGGCTGCGTGGCACCGGGCGCGGCAATTCGGCATGAGCGCATTCGTCGCACGCGCCGCGCACGCCTCTGGAGAGATTCTAACCTCGTTCCTATCGCGCTCCGAAACCGCCTGAGTTAGGGCGGGACACCAAAAATGATACCGGCAAAGCCGGCAGTGCGTGGGGCCTCGAAAGACGTGACCGACTACCAACTTTCTTCGCGTGAATGCGCGCGTCGTCGACAGATTCGTGTGCTGCTGCTCGGGGCGGTCAGCACATTCTCGCTCGTGGTTCCCTTTGGTTCCGTGGAAGCGCAGACCCAGATTCCCGCTGTCACCGTCGACGCGCCGGTTCAGCGCGCCCGTCCTGCGGCGGTTGCTTCGTCGCGAAGGGCGGCGACACGCACCTCTCGCGCCAATCGTCGCTCGCCTGCGCAAGCCGCCGCGCCGACCCAGTCAGCATCATCGAACGGCGCGACGGGCGAACGCGCCAATGGTCCGGTGCGCGGTTTCGTCGCCACGCGGAGCGGTACGGCTACCAAAACCGATACACCGCTGATCGAAACTCCGCAGTCGGTTTCCGTCGTCACCACCGACCAGGTCAGGAATCAGGGCGCGGTCTCGATCGGCGAGGCGCTGCGCTATACCGCCGGTGTCAGCGGCGACGTCAATGGCGGCTCGGACACCCGCTTCGGCGCGCTCCAGATCCGCGGCTTCGACACGACCATGTCGGGTCTCTACGTCGACGGCCTGCGGATCCCCTCGAGCAACTACGTGCACTTCAATGGCCTCGATCCCTACGGGGCCGAGCGCCTGGAGGTGCTCAAGGGCCCGTCCTCGGCGATGTATGGCGGCAGCGGCACCGGCGGCATTCTCAACTACGTGACAAAACTGCCGACGGCGCAGCAGTTCGGCGAGGTCTCGATCTCCGGCGGCAGCTTCAACCGCTATCAGGGCCAGTTCGACATGGGCGGCCCCGCCAACAAGGAAGGCACCGTGCTGTGGCGCCTCACCGGCGTCGTCCGCGACGGCCAGACCCAGGTCGACTTCACCAAGGACAACCGCGTCTTCATCGCGCCCGCCGTCACCTTCAAGCCGAACGAGGACACCACCATCACGCTGCTGGCCAACTACCAGCGCGACCGGGCAGGGTGGGGCCTTCAGTTCCTGCCGGCCTCGGGCACGGTGTGGCCGAACAACGGCCGCACCATCCCGGTCTCGTTCTTCGCGGGCGTGCCGGGCTTCAATGCGTTCAACACCGAGATTGCGACCGCCGGCTATCAGCTTTCGCACAATTTCACCGACAACATCACGTTCCGGCAGAACCTGCGTTACGCCTATCAGCACAATGAGGAAAAGACCTTCTACGGCACCGGATACACCGACGAAGCGGCGGGGCAGCTAGGGCGTTTCGGCAGCTATAGCAACTCCTACATCAACTCCTTTGCGGTGGATAACCAGCTCCAGGGCAAGTTCAATACCGGCATCCTCAGCCACACCACCCTGGTCGGGCTCGACTATCGCAACACCACGTTCCGCGATACGGCCTTCGCCGTCACGACATCAGCGCCGGAGATCAACGTCTTCAACCCGGTCTACAGTTACGACTGGGCCCTCGGCGGCATGTACGACAACAAGGGCATCAAGCAGTCGCAGGTCGGCCTCTATGCGCAGGACCAGATCAAGCTCGGCCGGCTGTCGTTCCAGCTCGGCGGCCGCCAGGACTTCGTGACGACGCAGCTCGACACCAATCTGCCCCCGGCCGATACTTCGACATCGAAGGACGCCTCGGCCTTCACCGGCCGCGCTGCCGTCATGTACAATTTCGACAACGGCATCGCGCCCTATTTCAGCTATTCCGAGTCGTTTCTGCCGCAGCTCGCGACCAGTCCTTCCGGACAGATGCTCGATCCCGAGACCGGCGTGCAGTACGAGGTGGGCGTCAAGTATCAACCGGTCGGCTGGAATGCGCTGTTCACCTTCGCCGCCTTCGACCTGACGCGTGACAACGTGGCTGTGTACGTGCCTGCAACCACCTTTTACGAACAGATCGGGCAGGTGAAGTCGCGCGGTATCGAGCTCGAAGGCTCGATGTCGCTCGCCGACGGCTGGAATCTGCGGGCGGCCTACGCCTATATCGATGCGATGGTCACGCAGGATCCCGTCAATGTCGGCAAGGCGCCGGTCACCGTGCCGCTCAACCGCGCCTCGCTGTGGAGCGACTACACGCTTCAGAACGGCCTGCTGGCGGGCTTGCAGTTCGGCGGCGGCGTTCGCTATGTCGGCGCGACCTGGGGCGATGATGCCAACACCTTCAAGGTGGGATCGGCCACAGTGCTGGATGCGCTTCTTGCCTATACCCGTGACAATTGGCGGCTGTCGCTGAACGTCACCAACCTTGCGGACACGCGCTATGTCGCGGCGTGCTACGGCCTTTCGGGCTGCATGTATGCCGAGGGACGGAAAGCCATCGGCAAGCTGACTTATCGCTGGTGAAATCGAAGACGGTCCGGCGATGGCGGGCCGGACCTGCTGGATGAGAGTGCAAGACGATGAGAGCGATATTCGGCAAGCTGCATCGCTGGGCGGGACTACTCACGGCCGGATTCCTTTTCTTCTCCGGCATCACCGGGGCGATCATCTCCTGGGATCACGAGATCGACGACGTCCTGAACAGCCATCTGTTCGACGTCAGCAGCAAAGGCCCGGCGATCCCCTCGATCGAGCTCGCCAAGATGATCGAGCAGCGCGATCCCCGCGCGCGCGTCGTCTACCTCTTCATGACGCCGGAGGAGGGCCACTCGCTGTGGTTCTTCGTCATGCCGCGGATCGATCCCGCGACCGGCAAGCGTTTCGCTCTCGACTACAATCAGGTCTTCCTCGATCCCAACACCGGCGCGGAACTGGGCCGGCGCTATTGGGGCGCGGTCTGGCCCGTCACGCGGGAGAATTTCGTCTCGTTTCTCTACAAGCTGCACTACACGATGCACATTCCGGAGTTCTGGGGCAGCGATCGCTGGGGCATGCGCGTGCTCGGCGTGATCGCGATCATCTGGACCATCGATTGCTTCGTCGGCTTCTACCTGACACTACCCTCGCGCAGACGCGCCAAGGCGGCGCGAGCGCCAGCCGTCACGCGCCAGCTCGAGCGCGGCTTCTGGGCGCGATGGGCGCCGGCCTGGACCATCAAGACCTCCGGCAGCGCCTACCGGATCAATTTCGACATCCACCGCGCCTTCAGTCTCTGGACCTGGGGCGTGCTCTTCATCATCGCCTTCACCGCGTTCTCGCTGAACCTCTATTTCGAGGTGTTCTCGCCGCTGATGAAGATGGTGTCGAACTACACGCCGACGCCCTATGAGCAGCGGCCGTATCGCGATCTCGACGATCCCATCGAGCCCAAGGTGACTTTCGCCGACATCGCCGCCCGCGCCGCCGCAGACGGCAAGGCGCGGGGGTGGACGATCCCGGTCGGCTCGGTCAATTACGGCCCGGCCCATGGCGTCTATGCCGCCGCGTTCTTCCACCCCGGCGACGACCACGGCGCCGGCGGCGTCGGCCCGGCGCAGCTTTATTACGACAGCGAGGACGGCCGCCCGATCGGCGAGCGGCTGCCCTGGGTCGGTACCGCCGCCGACATCTTCGTCCAGGCGCAATTTCCGCTGCATTCGGGCCGCATCGTCGGACTGTTCGGCCGCATCCTGATCTCGATCATGGGGCTCGTGGTCGCCGCGCTGTCGGTTACAGGCGTCGTGATCTGGTGGCGCAAGCGCCGCGCCCGCATCCGCGTGCGCGAGACCGCGGCGGTGCGTCTGACCCGGCAGTTGACGCCGGCGGAGTAGGGCCCTCGCACGGTCGTTGGGGATGAACCTTCCCGCCTGTCGCGGGCACAAAGACTGGAGATCGCTCCCAGTCCGCGGACATCGAATGAAATCGCTTGCCTTGCTCTGCCTGCTCTTCCTGGCGATGCCCGTCCATGCGGCCACGCCCGAGCAGCACTATCTCGACCTGCGCGATCGCTACATCGCAAAATTCTCGAGTGCCAAGGAGAGCGACGAGATCTACAAGCAGCATGATGCGGCGCTGAAGGAGCTGGCAGGCGTGCTGCGCGGCCTGGTGGGACCGGTCACGATCAAGGGGCTCCCCGCAGATGGCAAGTCGAACGTCGACACACTTTTCAAGAGTGATATCGGCTTCGGCCATCTCGACGGGCTAAGCTTCGCCTCGGGAGGCTACAAGACGCAAGCCGTCGTAACCACGAGCCCGCTTCTGGCGCACTGGCTGCGCGAGCATCGCGAGGACGGCATGCCGCAGGAGAGCGGCGCCGCGTTCAAGTCCGACCGCTTCTATTATCATGCGATCCAGGACGCCGCCTTCGCCAAATATGCCGAGCTGCCGATCACAAAGCCCGCATCCGCGAGCGCTGCAGTTGCCGTGCTCGGCGTGCGCGGCAATGGCGGGCTCAAGGGACCGCCGGATGAAATTGACGTCGTCGCGACCAAGGGCGACAAGGTCTACTTCCTCGCCACATCGAACGCGGTGAAGACGGCTGAAATCCCGGCATGCGAGCGCGTGTGGAAGCAGATGATGGCGAAACCCGTCAACAAGAAGGACCCGCGCGGCGACATGGCCCGCGAGGATCAGGCCATGGACGCCTACACGAAATGCTTCGCCAGGGAAGCGCCGAGCCATAGTTGGTACGCCGCGGCCGTCAAGAAGGCGCAGAGCCAGCTGGAGCTGCTGCCACTGCAGTAGCGCGCAAGGTTACGCCGACAATTCGACCGATTGGCCGGCCCC
Organism: Bradyrhizobium sp. Rc3b; assembly: GCF_900114915.1. GTDB lineage: Bacteria > Pseudomonadota > Alphaproteobacteria > Rhizobiales > Xanthobacteraceae > Bradyrhizobium. The sequence continues at coordinate 225,306 of NZ_FOUS01000008.1, read as the reverse complement.
ATTGATCAGATGCACGCGGTCGATGTCGACATGCGGCAAGAGCGATCGAATCTTGTCTTCAGGCATCAGGCTGAACGCCGTCGACAATGCGTCCGCGGCGGTGGCGCTGCGGGACACCGTCGTCACGCTGCGATAGCGGAGAGCGCAGCCGCCCGATCTGGGATCGAACAAATGGTTGAAGCGCGCCCTGGAATCGAACTGGCAGCCGTAGCCGCCCGAGGTGGACACGGCGCGGTCGACGATCGGCAGCACCGCTTTCGTGTGGCCCGCAATGTCGGGATCGGCGATGCCGATTTCCCAGGGCCGTCCGTCCGAACGCGCGCCGATCGCGCGGGCCTCGCCCATGTCGACCAGGCTGCGAGAGATGCCATGCGCCCGCAGCAAGTCGACCACCTTGTCCGTGACGTAGCCTTGCGCGATCCCGTTCAGGGTGACGGCCATGCCCTTGGGCATCACGATCCGGTCGCGGCTGATCGACAGCCGGCTGCTGCCGATGCGGGCGAGCGCGGCCTCGATCGCGGCCGCCGCAGGACCGGCCGGATCCGCGTCATCTCGCGCGAAATGGCTGGCGTAGAGCTCCCACAGCGGCTGCACCGTGACATCGAACAGACCGCCCGTCAGCGTGGAATAGTGCTGCGAGGTCGATAGCAGATCGACCATTTCGGCGGCGGGATCGATCAGGACACCGGTCCGGTTCAGCGCGACCAGGGCGGAATCGTTCAGGTAAAGACTGAACAGCCGCTCGAGCCGCCGCGCCTCGGCGCAGGCCAGCGAGATTAGCCGATCCGCCCGGCTGCGGTCTTCGTCGTGGATCTCCATCGTGGCCACCGCGCCCAGCATCGTGCCACGCCAGGTGACCGGCGCGATCTCTGCACGAACGGAGTGTCCCGGAGCCAGCGCGCCGAGGCCCGCGGCCGCCGCGCTGATCCGGATGAAGCGTCGGCGCGTCAGTGTTCGCGTCATGGCGTTCTCCTCGATCGTTCGCCCGGCGGGGCTTCGGCCGCTTCGTCGGCCGCAACGGCGCCGGCGGCATTCGCCGACGTCAGGACATAGTCCCGGGGCACCTCGTCGAAGCCGACGATCCTGCCGCCGTTTTCTCCGGCGAACTTCTCGGCCGCCGCCCGGTCCGAGAACGGAACGGCCTCGTCACCGCCCATGCCGCTTTTGACCCGGCTCTCGATCACGTAGAGCGCCTTGCGTGCCTCGATCCAGTTATCGGCGCCGGGCTTGTCCCACTCAGGCTCCTTGCCCATGTCGGACACGTAGATCGCCTGAATGTCCTTGGGCTCGTCCGGCAGCATAGTGAAGGCGATCGTGTCCCGCACCGACGAGAACCAGACGGGCTCGATCAGGCTCGCGACAAAGACATGGCCCTTCGGTCCCGGGTGCTCGAGCACGTTCATGCCGCAGTAATGGCCGATGTCCTCCGCGGTCATCCGATGCGGCGGCGGGATCTTCGCGGCCTGCTTCTCGTTGCAGCCGGCGAGCACGAGCGGCACGAGCAAGGCGAGGAGGATCGTTCGGCGCCTCATAGCTCCCTCCGCGAGAAGGCGAGCGCGGCCAGCCCCAGCGGCAGCAGAGTCCAGCAGAGCAGGGCGGTCAGAAGGACCGGTATCGTCAGGGACGTGGTTTGGGCAAGGCCAGCCATGCCGGCGAAGGTGCTGACATTGGCGAACCCGGTCAGGTTGATCAGCCGGTAGGCGTCGGTCGGATTCGACAGCAGCATGGCGTTGAGCACGCTCGCCGAGATGCTGCGCCCCTGATCGAGTGCGAGCACGCCCAGCAGCGCCATGTCGTAGATCAGCACCAGCAGCAGCCATAATCCGATGCAGATGCCGGCTGCCGTTCCGCGGTCGCGCACGAGCGCGCTGACCAGATATCCGATGGCGACGAAAGCGGCGCCGAGCAGCACCGAGGAGCCCACCATCGCCGCGAACGCCAGGAAACTGTCGCCATCGATCTGGCTGCCCGTCGCCGCCAGCGCTCCGACCGCCGCGCCGTAGCCGAGGCAGGTCGCAAAAGCGAGGACGGCGAGGTGGCCTAAGAACTTGCCGAGCAGCACCTGCCATCGCGCGACCGGATAGCTCAGCAGCAACAGCATCGTTCCGCGTTCCATCTCGCCGACGATGGCGTCATGGGAAATTAGAAGCGCGATGAGTGGAACGAGAAAGATCGTCAGGCTCGACAGGCTGACGATGACCACATCCAGGGTGCGAACACCCACGTTTCCGGTCGGCGCGCTGCCGAGAAAGGTCAGCGACAGGGCAAGCCCGGCGAGCAGGAGCGTTGCGGCAAGCACCCAGCGATTGCGGATGGCCTGGTGGACTTCCTTGGCGGCGATGATCAGGACGTTCATGGCGCCTGCTCCGATTGCCGGAGGAAATGAGCATAGAGCTCGTCGAGGGTGGGCGGGACCACGTCGACGTCCTCGACCGAATTGCCGGCGGCCGTCGCGCGATGCAGCAGCTCGATCTTCCGCTCCGGCGCGGCGTCGATCTCGACGATGTGGCCGTTCAGACGGCGGCAGGTGGCGTCTTGCGGAGCCCAGCCCGGCATCTCGCTGGGCGCGAGGCCAGCCACCTTGAGACGGATCCGGGTCGGGAGCCGGGCGAGACGACGCAGCTCGTCGATCGATCCGTCCGCGACCTTGATGCCGCGGTTCATGATGATGACGCGCCCGGCGCGCTCCTCTAGCTCGGTCAGCGCATGCGACGACAGCAGCACGGTCGCGCCGCGCGCCGCGAGCCGCGCGATGATGTCGTAGAAGGTCTGCCGCAGCTCCGGATCGAGACCAGTGGTCGGCTCGTCCAGCAGCAGCACGCGCGGCTCGCCAAGCAGCGCCTGCGCGAGCCCCAGCCGCTGGCGCATGCCCTTCGAATAGGTGTTGACCCGGCGGCGGCTGGCCGCTCCCAGTCCGACCGCGTCGAGCAGCTCCAGCGCCTTGGCAACCGGCTCTCGTTTCAGCCTGGCGTAGAAGGCCTGCGTCTCGCGGCCGGTGAGGGCGGGATCGAAGGAGACGTTTTCGGGGAGGTAGCCGAGCTGCCGTCGGCCTGCGAATTCGCCGGCGGCGGGATTGTCTCCGAGAACCTCGATGGCGCCTCTGGTCGGCCGGATCAACCCGAGCATGAGCTTCATGAGCGTGGTCTTGCCGGCGCCGTTGTGCCCGATCAAGGCCACCAGCTCGCCCTGGCCAAGCGTGAACGACGCGCCGCGCACGGCCTCGACCCGGCCAAACACCTTGGTGACGTCGCTGACACGTACCGTACTGGTCATCGTGTTTCCTTCACCGGGGTCCGCGGCGGCGACACCAGCGGATGGCTGTCGACCACGCCGCCCGGCAGCAGCGCGGGAAACTGTGCCTGCGCCCAGCGGATCACCTGGACGGCGGGACTGTTGATCAGGACCTTCGCAGCCGGCGCCGTCCACAGCACGCGGTCGATGAGGTCGTTCGGCCGGTACGCCGTGTCGGCGATGCCGTCGCCATTCAGGTCGAACGCCGGATTATCGCTCCAATAGTTACCGCGCCCTCCGGTCGACCAGTCGAGGTGCCGGGTGCCGACATATTTCACCTGGTTGGCATTGCTGACGAAGGAATTGCCGGTGATTTCGTTGCCTTCGGAGCCCGCCGTGAAGTGCACGCCGATGGCGCAGCGTTCGAACCAGTTGTTGCGGAATTTGTTGTGATTGGTGTTGTAGATGAACACGCATTTCTCCGGGCCACTCTTAAGAGTGGTGTCCCGTGCCTGCCGCGGAAGCATGCCACGCTCGTCGGCGGGACCGTCCTCCGCCCTCTGTGTCATCGAGCCGAGCGGGCCGCCCGTGACCCGGTTGCCCTCGATCTGGGCATAGTTCGCGTAGTTGAAGAGCAGCCCATAGTCGCGGTCGTGATCTGAGGAGTTGCCGCGGATCACCAGACGGTTTGAATACATGATGGCGTAACCGACATGGTTGCCGATCGAAACGTTGCCGCTGATCTCGCTGTCGTTGGTGTACATGTAGTGGACGGCGAAACGAACCTGCTCGAAGCGATTGTCGATGAAGCGGTCCTTGCTGCTGGAGATCGAGAAGATGCCGTCGCGGCCGTAGCGGAACATGTTGTTCGCGATGGTGACGTCGGGCGCGTTCCACAGCGAGATGCCGTTGCCTGCCTCGCTGAGGCGCCCGCCGCGCAGTCCCTCGATCTCGTTGCGGACGACCCGGGAACCCCTGGCGCCGTGCACATAGACGCCGAACAGGTTTCCCTCCAGCCGGTTGTCCTCGATCTTCGCGCGCCCGGCCGTCTTCTGCAGGAAGATTCCGGAATTCATCGCCTGCAGATCACGGCCGGAGGACCGGATGGTCACACCGCGGATTGTGACGTCGGGCGCGCTGACGGTGATGACGTTGCCGGAGCCGTCGCCGTCGAGCACCGCGCCTCGGCTCCCGACCAGCTCCAGGGGACGGTCGATCCGGATCGAGCCGTGATATTCGCCGGGAGCAAGCTCGATGACGTCGCCGGCGCGCGCGCCATCCAGCACCGCTTGCAGCGGCTGCCCAGGCGCAGCCGTCAAGGTCTCCGCATCGGCGAAGCCGGACAATCCGGCGGCGACCAGCGCCGCCGGAAACATGCGTGACAACAGACCCACGAGGTCGCTCCGATCAGGCCGACTTCAAACCGACTTCAAACCGACTTGGGCTCGACGAACATCCGGCCTTTCATCTCCATGTGCATGGCGTGGCAGAACCAGGAGCAGTAGTACCAGTAGACTCCCGGCTTGTCGGCCGTGAAGGTCACCGACGAGGTGGCCATCGGCCCAATCTCCATGTTGATACCGTAGTTGACGATACAGAAGCCGTGCGTGAGATCCTCGACTGCGTCGATGTTCGTGATGAAGACGGTGACTTCCTCGCCTTGCTTGACCTGGAACTGTTCGAGGCCGAACGCTGGCGCGGTAGACGTCATGTAGACGCGCACCTTGTTGCCGTCGCGAATGACCTTCGAATCCGCCTCGAGGTTGATGCCATCGGCCTTGGCTTGCTTGACCGCATCGGCAAACATCGGATCCGCGCGGTCATAGATCGAGATCGGGTTGATCTTGGAGCGGTGGACGATGGTCGCGTCATGCGGCTCGGCAAAGCTTGGGCCGTCATGCACCAGCTTCATCTGATCGCCGGAGATGTCGATCAGCTGATCGTTCTCGGGCTTGAGCGGGCCGACGTTCAGGAAACGGTCCTTCGAGAACTTATTCAGCGAGATCAGCCACTTTCCATCCGCCTCCTTGGTCTGGCCCATCGAGCTATGGTTGTGGCCCGGCTGATAGTGCACGTCGAGCTTCTGAAGGATGGGATTGACCTTCTCCCCCTTGAAGGCCCGCTTGGCGAGGTCGATGCTCCACTTGCAGACCTGGCTGTCGAGGAAGAGGGTGGTGTAGGCGTTGCCCTTGCCGTCATAGGCGGTGTGCAACGGGCCGAGGCCAAGCTCAGGCTCGGCGACGACGACGTCGCGCGGCTTGATCTTGTCGTCGAACAACTGGTCGAACAGGCGCACGTCCATCACGGTCACGGTGGGCGAGAGCTTTCCGGCCGCCACGATGTGGATGCCGTCCGGAGCCGTGTTCATGCCGTGCGGATTGTTCGAGACCGGGATGTAGCGCGTGTACGCCGACCCCTTGCGGCCGTCGATCACGGGCACGCCGTTCATTTCCTTGAAGTCGCCCTTCTTTACGGCCTCTTCGATCCGCTTGATGTTGAAGATGACGACCCAGTCCTGCTCGCTGGCGGTCATCTCCGCGAGCGTGACGCCTTCCTCGCCGTTGTAGCAGGTCGCGAAGCAATACTTGCCCTGGTAGTCGGCGTCGACATTGTCGAGGTTGCCGCTGACGATCACCTGCCAGGCCACCTTCATCGTTTCGCCGTCGATCGCGCTGAAGATGGAGTGATACTGCTTGGGATCGTCGAGGACCTTGCCGTCATTGGGCAAGGGCACGCCGTCCTCGCCGTTGGCGAACACATAGCCCGTGCGCGGATATTTCTGCAGACGCAGGCCGTGGACCGTGTGCTGGTTCGGCAGTTCGACGATCTTGTCGCATTTCATGATGTCGAGTCGCACCCGCGCGACGCGGCTGTTGGCCTTGTCGTTCATGTAGGCATAGCGACCGTCATAGGTGCCGTCCGTGAACGAAATATGGGGGTGGTGGAGGTCGCCGTTCATGAACGTGCCGCCGCGGTTCTTGAGGAATTCGCGGGTCGCGGGCTGCATGCCTTCGGTCAGAACCTTGAGGCTTTCATTGGTCTGGCCCCAACCGGTCGCGCTGCACCGGTTGAACACCGGAACACGCATCAATTCGCGCATCGAGGGGAGGCCGACGATTCGCATCTCGCCGGACTGGCCGCTCGAGAAGAACACGTAATATTCGTCGAGCTCGCCGGGCGCGACCTCGGTCTTCTGCACGGCCGGCCGTGCCGCCGGCGCTTTCGGAGCAGCATTCTTGGTCTGCGCGTCCGCAGATGAGACGAAGCCGCCGTCCTTGATCGCCGCTCCGCCAGCCAGGCCCACGCCCGCTGCGGCCGCCGTCGTTCCCAGCACGGTTCGTCGGCTGACGCCCTTTGCCTTTTCGTTTTCACTCATGATTGCCTCCTCGGCTTTCGGTTCAGTTTGGGGGTGGAGTTGCGACGGGTGAAACGCCGACAGGTTTGCCGCCGGCGGTGATGACGGTCGCGGGACCCTTGCCGCCTGGGCGCATCGCGGGCGAGGACATCGCCGCGAACTTCTCGCGCTTGAGCCGCACCTGGATCATGTGCGGGCAGCGGTGATCGTCGTAATAGAGTTCCTGACAATGCATGCAGTAGATGCACTCATTGACGTTGATGTGCCCCTCAGGATGGATCGACTGCACCGGGCATTCCTTGGCGCAGCGTTGGCAGGGTGACCCACATTCTTCCCACCGGCGGAGCCATTCGAACGTCCGGATGCGGCCGGGGATCGCGAGCGCGGCGCCGAGCGGGCAGAGATAGCGGCAAAAGAAGCGTTCGATGAAGAGGCCGATGACGAGCAGGGCGACTGCGTAGGCGACGAACGGCCAGCTTCGCGAAAACTTCAGGATGATCGCGGTCTTGAACGGCTCGACCTCGGCGAACCGCTCGGCCATGTCGACCGAATAGAGCGACAGGCCGAACAGACCGAGGAAGATGATGTACTTGATCGGCCATAGCCGTTCGTGCAGCCCCCACGGCACCGTTATCTGGGGCACCTTCAGCCATTTCGCGGCCGTGTTGGTGAGCTCCTGGAGCGCGCCAAAGGGACACAGCCAACCGCAGAACGGACCTCGGCCCCAGAACAGCAGCCCGCCGGCCGTTGCAGCCCACAGAATGAAGATCAGCGGAGCGGCGAGGAAAAATTCCCAGCGGAAGCCCGTCACCAGCGCATTGGTAAAGGTGACGACGTTGACGACGGAGAGCTGCGCGTTGGCGTACCAGCCGAGCCAGACCAGAACGAGGGCGAGATATCCCCGCCGCACCCAGGTGTAGAACACCGGTCGGCGCACCAGCAGGTTCTGGAAGAAGAAGATGCCGGTGAGGACGGCCAGCATGAACGCGGTGAAGCCGATCGAGACGGTGCTCGACCGCCAGATCCGCATCCACAGAGGTTCGTCCGCCTCCGGGGGCGGTGCGGCCGCAGCGTTGGCCTGCTGCGAGGCCGGAGGCGCCGCGCTCTCCGGTACCGTCACCGCACGCTGCTCGCGGCGTATATAACTGTCGGGCAGGGTGTAGCCGAGATCGAAAGTCAGGAACGCCTTGTCGCGGCCGCCGAGACTACGTTGCACCAGCAATTGAAGCTGCCATGGCTGCGTCGGATCCAGAGTGAACTCAGGCGGGGTGACGAACAGGCCGATTTCCCTGAACTCGGGTGCGCCGACCGCGTCCAGTGCACCGAGCCGGGTGTGGTTGCGGTCGCGGAAGCGGGTGCTGTTGCCTTCCTGCAGGATTTCGATGCGATCGAAGATGCCGCCGCGGACATAGGCCGAACCCTTGAACGAGTAGGGGCCGTTGCCGGCAACGACGATGGCCTGCTGCCCGGGCTTCAGGCTGTCCTTCAGCCGCTGATAGCCGTCCTCGCCAAGCAGGCTGCGGCCGATCGTGGGCGCGGTCACCAGCGCCACGTAGAGGTCGATGAAGGTATCGCTCGCGTCACCCGGTTCGGGATACTGGCTCGCCGCGGCGCTGCCGGACTTCGCAAAGGCTTCGTTGATGTCGCCGATGCCGAGCTGAAGCCGGCGCACCGAACCGTCGCCGACGAGGCTCTCCCAGTCACGCACTTCACTGCGCCCGAGATCGAGCGTCTTGACGACAGGGGGAAGGGCGGCCGAAGCCGCCGCGCCGTCACCGCCGCCGATGCGTCCGCCGCGGATGAGCTTGGACGCGGCGCGGACCACACTGTCACCCATCACCAGCACGGTGACGGTCGCGCCGCTCACGATGTCGACCTGCGGCGGCTTCTCGGCACCACTTGCGACAGGCTTCATGTCCTTGCCGATCAGGGAGTTCATGGCGGCGACGATGCGCGCCTCCGGAATGCCGACCAGCACGATCGGCTCCTTGTGATCGACGAGCTTGATCCCGGTGATGACGCCTTTCGGATCAATTCCGGCAAGCAAGTGAATCGGTTTGCCCGAGTACCCGACAGAGTTCGCAAAATCGGAGTTGAGGAAAACGAATCCCTGAAGCTGATCGCCGCGGTACACCGGTACAATGGGCGGATCGCCTTGCGGCGGGCCGAAACGATCCGCATCCGGGAAAAATTCGGCAGGCGTAAGCTTCGGCAGGTATGCTGGTAAGTCACCGGCGGCGCATGCGGGCGAGACGTACGCCAGACACATCAGCAGCAAGCCCGCAAGCGCTAGCGCCGCACGCCTTGTGAAGGCGGTATCGTCATCCGGTCGCTTCAACATATCGGTTCAAATGCGATCTGCGCGACCCACCGGGACGCGCGTGCCTTGAGATTCTTCTTCGATGATTTGTCGTCGCTGACGTGTCAAAGTCATCGCGCGTGCCCACATCTGTCAAGGCCAGCGAAAATATTTGTATTCGCGCGGAGCTGAATCAGAAGCCTGCATTTGGAGTCCTTGCCATGCCATTCCTGCGCACTTCATTGCTGAGCGCTGAGCCCGCAGGTGTATTGCAGTCGCTCGACGAACTCTTTGCGCTAGCGCATGCAATGGAGCAGGAGGCAGCCAAAAGGTATGATGCTCTTGCTGATGACATGCGCGAACAGGGCAAGGATGATCTCGCAGACGTGTTCGCGAAGCTCGCCGCCGCCGAGCGCGAGCATGTCGACAGCGTCACGCGGTGGTCGCAATCTCGGCGCGGCAAGATCCCGGATCCCGCCATGGTGCGTTGGGAGGCGCCGGAAACGCTCGCCCCGGAATCCGCCGCTGAGGTCAAAACGTCGCGCTTGATGACGCCGTACCGCGCGCTCGCGATGGCGGTCCGCAACGAGGAGCGCGCCTTTGCGTTCTGGTCTTATCTCGCCGCCTATTCCGATGACCGCGATATCAAGAAGGCGTCCGAGGCAATGGCCAAGGAAGAGCTCGGCCATGTCGCGACGCTGCGGAAGGAGAGGCGCCGCGCCTATCATCGCGAGCACGAACGGAGCGGCGCCGAGGCGTCGTCCGTGCCTCTGCGGCAAATTGATGCGCAAAGGCTCGAGCTTCGCCTGGTCTTGCAGCTCAGCGACTTGGAACAACGCCTGAGCGGGCCAGCAGCAATCCGGACCCAGGACATTCGCCAGCAGACGATCGAGATGGCCGACGCCACCGTGGGCCTCGGGAGCTTTCCGGCGTCCATGGAGCGCAAAGGCCCACTGGAGATCGCCGAGGCCCTGGTCGACGGCTACCTCGACGGCGCCGAGCGGTCGAGCGACGCGGCCCATCTCGAACGCCTGCAGCAACTTGCCGAGCGCGCGATCTCGCGGCTGGCCTGGCTGCGATCGCTTTCGGCGGACTGACGCGCTTACGGCACCCTCGGAGCTGCTGCACACCAGAGCCGCATAGCCGCTCGGCCGGGGCAGTGGCCGCAGGTCCTTCACTGGCGGAAAGGACGCACAGATTTGGCGATAGGCGCTCAGTTGAGGCGGAGATCCGACCGGCAGGTCGCGTGCGGCCACAGCCTAATCCATAATTCGCATAAGGTATATTATGGAATATATTTATATACAATGAGATCAAATATTTAGCTGCAATTCCTGCGACCGCACCTTCGCCCAAGCGCGATTTTCGGTCCGGGCCGCGACGCCGCCCCGGGTCTCAACGGCTACTGTGCATGGGGTTGTTTTTCAGATTTTGAATCCAGCCCATCTCTGCGAAAGCCGATATTGCCGGGACCTTGTCCGGCTGCAATAAGCGAGGCCTCGCGAGATCGCAGATGACCTTCAGGCCTTCCGTCCGTATAGGTTTGCATCTCAGAACAACAACAAACCTTCCGAGGAAGCAGACCCATGGTCTTTTCAACGCGCTTTTCCCGACGCACGCTTCTCAAGGCCTCCGCCGCGACCGCGGTCCTGGGCGGCATCGGTGCGCCCCATGTGGCCCGCGCGCAGAGCGCCGAGTTCACCTACAAATACGCCAATAACCTGCCGGACACCCATCCGCTGAACGTACGCGCCAAGGAGATGGCGGCGGCGATCAAGACCGAGACCAACGGCAAGTTCGACCTCCAGATCTTCCCGAACAACCAGCTCGGGTCCGACACCGACATGCTGAGCCAGATCCGCTCGGGCGGCGTCGAGTTCTTCACGCTGTCCGGCCTGATCCTTTCGACCCTGGTGCCGGCGGCGTCCATCAACGGCATCGGCTTCGCGTTCCCGGACTACGACACGGTCTGGAAGGCCATGGACGGCGACCTCGGCGCCCATGTCCGCGGCGAGATCAAGAAGGCCGGCCTCGAGGTGATGGACAAGATCTGGGACAACGGGTTCCGCCAGACCACCTCGTCGAGCAAGCCGATCACCGGTCCTGACGACCTCAAGGGCTTCAAGATCCGCGTACCGGTGTCGCCGCTGTGGACCTCGATGTTCAAGGCGTTCGACGCGGCGCCCGCCTCGATCAATTTCAGCGAGGTCTATTCGGCGCTCCAGACCAAGATCGTCGAAGGCCAGGAGAACCCGCTGGCGATCATCTCGACCGCCAAGCTCTACGAGGTGCAGAAATACTGCTCGCTGACCAATCACATGTGGGACGGCTTCTGGTTCCTGGCGAACCGCAGAGCCTGGGAGAAGCTGCCGCAGGACGTGCGCGCCATCGTCGCCAAGAACATCAATGCCGCTGCCGTCAAGGAGCGTGAAGACACCGCCAAGCTCAATGCCAATCTGCAGCAGGAGCTCGCGGCCAAGGGCTTGACCTTCAATCAGCCCACAGTGGCGCCGTTCCGCGACAAGCTGCGGACCGCCGGCTTCTATGCCGAGTGGAAGGGCAAGTATGGCGACCAGGCCTGGGACCTCCTGGAAAAGGCCGTCGGCAAGCTGTCGTAACGCGTTGGGGCCATCATGGCTCATGTCGAGGTCGAGGTGACCGCAGTGGTGGGCGAGGCGGCGTTTCAGTCCCCTCGCCGACCTTCGTTGCTGGGTTCGCTCGAGCGCGCGCTCGGTCTCGTCGTCGAAATCCCGGCGGCGATCCTGGTCGTCGCCGAGATCGTGATCCTGTTTGCCGGCGTGGTCGCGCGCTACGGCCTGCACCGGCCGCTGATCTGGTCGGACGAGCTCGCCTCGATCCTGTTCCTGTGGCTGGCCATGCTGGGCGCGGCGGTTGCGTTCCGCCGCTCCGAGCACATGCGCATGACGGCGGTCGTCGCCAGCGCCAAGCCTGCGATGCGGGCCTATCTCGATCTGGTCGCGACCTCAGCGGCGCTGGCGTTCCTGGTCCTGATCGTCTGGCCCGCCTGCGACTACGCCTACGAGGAAAGCTACATCACGACGCCAGCGCTGCAGATCTCCAATATGTGGCGCGCCGCCGCGCTGCCGGCCGGCATCGGGCTGATGGCGGCCTTTGCCTTGCTTCGGCTGCTGCGCGCGGCCGAATACCGGATGGTCGCAGCCGCCGTCGTCAGCGTTGCCGTCATCATCGGCCTGTTCTGGCTGGCGGAGCCGTTGCTGCGGCCGCTCGGCAATCTCAACCTCGTCATCTTCTTCGTCGGCGTCGCCGGCTTCTGCGTCTTCGCCGGCGTTCCCATTGCGTTCGGGTTCGGCCTTGCGATCTTCGGCTACCTCGCGCTGACCACGCGCACGCCTGTCATGGTGCTGGTCGGCCGGATGGACGAGGGCATGAGCCACCTCATCCTGCTCTCGGTGCCGCTGTTCGTATTCCTGGGGCTGCTGATCGAGATGACCGGCATGGCGCGGGCCATGGTGGCGTTCCTGGCGAGCCTGCTCGGCCATGTCCGCGGCGGCCTGCACTACGTGCTGGTCGGCGCCATGTACCTGGTCTCGGGCATATCAGGCGCCAAGGCCGCGGACATGGCGGCCGTTGCGCCCGTGCTGTTTCCGGAAATGAAACAGCGCGGCGCCAAGCCCGGCGATCTCGTCGCGCTTCTTGCAGCCACCGGAGCCCAGACCGAAACCATTCCGCCGAGCCTCGTGCTGATCACGATCGGCTCGGTGACTGGCGTCTCGATCGCCGCCCTGTTCACCGGCGGCCTCCTGCCCGGCGTCGTGCTCGCGATCACGCTCTGCATGCTGGTGTGGTGGCGCTACCGCCACGAGGACATGAGTCACGTGCGCCGCGCCAGCGGTGGCGAGATCGGCAAGACCTTCGTCATCGCCCTGCCCGCGCTAGCACTGCCCTTCGTGATCCGCTACGCCGTGGTCGAGGGCATCGCGACCGCGACCGAGGTCTCCACCATCGGCATCGTCTATGGCGCCCTGGTCGGCCTCCTCGTTTACCGCCGCTTCGACTGGTCGCGGCTGTTTCCGATGCTGGTCGAGACCGCGGCGCTGTCGGGCGCCATCCTGCTGATCATCGGCACGGCGACCGGCATGGCCTGGGGCCTGACCCAATCAGGCTTCTCGCGCTCGCTGGCGGCGGCCATGACCGGATTGCCCGGGGGAGCGGCGACCTTCATCGCCGTCTCGATCCTGGCCTTCACCATCCTCGGCAGCGTGCTGGAGGGCATCCCGGCGATCGTGCTGTTCGGGCCGCTGCTGTTTCCGATCGCCCGGGCCGTCGGCGTGCACGAGGTGCACTACGCCATGGTGATCATTCTCGCTATGGGAATCGGACTATTCGCCCCGCCCTTCGGCGTCGGCTATTATGCCGCCTGCGCCATCGGACGCGTCGATCCGGCCGAGGGCATCCGCCCGATCTGGGGCTATCTGCTGGCGCTGCTGGTGGGATTGATCATCGTCGCGATCTTCCCGTGGATCTCGATCGGATTCCTTTGAGGCGTTTGACGGAGGGTGTCGATGAGTGAGCGGCAGAACCAGTACAATATCGGCCTCGACAAGACGCCCGCCAATTACGTGCCGCTGAGCCCCCTAAGCTTCCTCGCGCGCAGCGCCGCCGTCTATCCCGATCATGTCAGTACGGTCTACGAGGGGCGCAGCTTCAACTGGGCGCAGACCTATGAGCGCTGCAAGCGTTTCGCGTCCTGGCTCGCGCGCAAGGGCATTGGCGTCGGCGATACCGTGGCGGCGATGCTGCCGAACATTCCTGCGATGAACGAGGCGCATTTTGCCGTGCCGATGACCGGCGCTGTGCTCAACGCGCTCAACATCCGCCTCGATGCGCCTTCGATCGCATTCCAGCTCGACCATGGCGGCGCAAAAATCATCCTGGTCGATCCCGAGTTTTCGGGCGTGATCAGCGATGCGCTGGCGCAGATGACTGGCCCCAAGCCGTTCGTGGTCGACGTCGACGACGCATCGTTCAAAGGCGGCGGTCGCATCGGCGAGATCGAATATGAAGCAGCGGTCGCGGAAGGCGATCCTGCGTTCACGGCGATCCTGCCGCAGGACGAGTGGGACGCGATCGCGCTGAGCTACACCTCGGGCACGACCGGCAATCCCAAGGGCGTCGTCACCCATCATCGCGGCGCCTATCTCAACGCCGTCAGCAACATCCTTGCCGGCAATCTCGGCCAGCATCCGGTCTATCTCTGGACGCTGCCGATGTTCCACTGCAACGGCTGGTGCTTTCCCTGGACCATCGCGGCATCCGCCGGCATCAATGTCTGCCTGCGCAAGGTCGAGCCGACCAGGATCTTCGAGCTGATCAAGCAGCACGGCGTCACCCACATGTGCGGCGCGCCGATCGTCTACAACACGCTGATCAACGCGCCCGATGCGCCCAAAGGCAACGCGGCGCGCCGGGTCGTCGGCCTGATCGCAGGTGCCGCGCCGCCGGTCGCCGTACTCGAAGGCGCCGAGAACATCGGCATCAAGCTGACCCATGTCTACGGCCTGACCGAGGTCTACGGCCCCGCCTCCGTCTGCGCCGAGCAGCCCGGCTGGGACGAGCTTCCGCCCGCCGAACGCGCACGCATGAAGCGCCGGCAGGGCGTGCCCTACCCGCTCGAGGAAGGCGTCACCGTCATCGATCCGAAGACGATGCAAGAGGTGCCGCGCGACGGCGAGACCATCGGCGAGGTCATGTTCCGCGGCAACATCGTGATGAAGGGCTATCTCAAGAACGAGAAGGCGACCAAGGAAGCCTTCGAGGGCGGCTGGTTTCACACCGGCGATCTCGGCGTGCTCGACGAGCGCGGCTACGTCATCATCAAGGACCGCTCCAAGGACATCATCATTTCCGGCGGCGAGAACATCTCCTCCGTCGAGGTCGAGGACATCCTCTACAAGCACCCGGCCGTGCTGTTCGCCGCCGTGGTCGCAAAGCCCGATCCGAAGTGGGGCGAAGTGCCTTGCGCCTTCGTCGAGTTGAAGGACGGCGCCAGCGCCAGCGAAGCCGACATCATCGCGTTCTGCCGCAGCCACATGTCGGGCTTCAAGACGCCGAAAGCCGTCGTGTTCGGACCTATCCCGAAAACGTCCACGGGCAAGATTCAAAAATTCCTGCTGCGCAACGAAGTGGGATCAGTGAAGGCGATTACGGCTTGAACATCGTCTGAGAGTCTTCCGCCCGCACGAACACGTGGCGGGCGGAAGACATCAGTCCTCACATCTTCTTGTAGGCCTCGACGACCGCCTGACCATCGGCCCCTGCCTTCTTGAGCCAGTCGGCCGTGAGCTGTTCGCCGATTTTCTGGAAGCCGGCCTTCAACGCCGGGCTCGGCGGCTCGACGTTCATGCCTTTCGCCTTGAGCTGATCGAGATACCACGTGCTCTTGTCCTGCCAGGCCTTCCAGCCGCGGGTTTCCGCCGTTGCCGCCGCCTTGAGGATGGCTTCCTGGGTCGGCTTGTCGAGCGCCTCGAACGCGGCCTTGTTGACGAAGGTGTAGTCCTTGGGAATCCAGGCCTGCACGTCGTAGAAATACTTCAGCGACTCCCAGGCCTTCGCGTCGTAGCCCGTGCCGCCCGAGGACATGAAGGAATTCACCACGCCAGTGGCAAGCGCCTGCGGCAGTTCCGCCGCCTGGATCGTGACCGACTGCGCGCCGACCAGCTCGCCGATGCGCGCGGTGCCGACGTTATAGGCCCGCCATTTCAGGCCCTTCATGTCTTCGATCGATGCGAGCGGCTTGTTGACATAGACGCCCTGCGGCGCCCAGGGCACCACGAACAGCAGCTTGAGACCCTGCGCATCGAGCTTCTTGGCGATTGCAGGCTTGGAGGCCTGATACAGCTTCATTGCGTCAGGGAAGCTGGTCGCCAGGAACGGCACGACGTCGACGCCGAACAACGGATCCTCGTTCTCGTGGATCGAGAGCAGCACTTCGCCCATCTGCGCCTGCCCGGTCACCACTGCGCGCTTGATGTCGGGTGCCTTGAACAGCGAGGCGCCGGGATGGACCGTGATCAGGAGCTTCCCGGACGTGGCGGCTTCGACGTCCTTGGCGAAGGCGACCAGGTTTTCGGAGTGCGGATTATCGGCGGGATACGCTGCCGGCAGATTCCATTTGGTCTGAGCCAAAGCGGGTGTCGCGGCCACGACCACGCCGGCGGTCAAGAATGCGCGAAACAAACGAGACATCATCAGGCTTCTCCTCACAGTCAATTTAAACACCGGTACGCTCAGTCTGGGAAGGCGAGCTTGGGCAGGAACATCACGATCTGCGGATACTCCGTGATGATGAAGACGGCGGCCAGCAGCAGGATGAAGAACGGAAACGCCGCCCGCGCAACGGTGAACGTGTCGCGCCCGCTCATGTTCTGCAGCACGAACAGATTGAACCCGACCGGCGGCGTGATCTGCGCCATCTCGACGTGGATGATAAGGTAGACGCCAAACCAGACCAGATCGAGTCCGGCCTGCCTGACCATCGGCAGCACGATGACGGCGGTCAGCACGATCATCGAGATGCCGTCGATCAGGCAGCCGAGGATGATGTACATGATGCTCAAATACAGTGCGAGCATGCTCGGCGTGAGCTGCTGCCCCTGGACCCAGGTGGCGAGCGCGGCAGGAATGCCCGTATAGGCCATCGCGGCCGTGGTATAGGCTGCGCCTGCCAGGATCAGCATGATCATGCAGGTCAGGCGCGTCGCGCTCATGATGCTCTCGAGAAAGTTCTTGCGCGTGAGCGTGCCGCTCCACCAGGCCAGCAGCAACGCGCCCGTGACGCCCCATGCCGCGCATTCCGTGGCGGTCGCAAAGCCCAGCACCAGCGAGAAGAAGACCGCCATGATCAGGAGCATACAGGGCGCGAGCTTTGCCGACTCCCGCAGCTTCTGTCGGAATGGCATCGGCGGATCGCGCGGCGGAACCTTCTTGGGATTGAGCAGCGACCAGATGATGATGTAGCCCGAATAGAGCGCCATCACGAGTACGCCCGGCAGGAAGCCGCCGAGGAACACCTGCAGCACGGAGACATTCGCCGTGACCGCGTAGACCACCATCGGGATCGAGGGTGGGATCAGGAGGCCGAGCGTGCCTGAGCCTGCGAGCGAGCCCAGGCTCAAGCCCTTGTCGTATCCACGCTTGTCGAGTTCGGGCAGCGCGATCTTGCCGATGGTCGCGCAGGTCGCGGCCGAAGAGCCCGACACCGCCGCGAAGATGCCGCAGCCGATCACGTTGACGTGGGTCAGACGTCCCGGCAGCCACTGAACCCAGGGCGACAAGCCCCGAAACATTTCTTCCGACAATTTGGTACGGAAGAGAATTTCGCCCATCCAGATGAACAGCGGCAGCGCAGCCAGCGTCCACGACGCGCTGGCGCTCCAGGTGGTGGTGGCGAGCACGGCGCCGAGCGGCAGGCTGGTCGTCAGTGCCATTGCCACGAAGCCGACGAGCCCGAGCGACACCGCGATCCAGATGCCGCTTCCCAGCAGCAGGATCATGACGCCGAGCAGGACGAACGACAGCTCGATCATGCCGAGATTGGCCATGGTCAACCTCCGCCGCCCTGCGAGATGCGCTCGACGAATTCTTCCGGCGTTTCGTCCGGCGAGCCCTTCTCGTAGCTCGGCCGATTGCCGCTGACGACATTGACCATCTCATCGATCAACGCGATCGACAGGATGGCAAGACCGCCGGCGAAACCGAGCTGCGGAATCCAGAGCGGAAGCGGGACGACGCCCTGCGCCACATCGTTGAAGCGCCAGGAATCGTAGGTCATCTGCACGGCATAGCGGGTGAAATAGAGAATGAAGGCGGTGGCGATACCGAGGGCCACGATCTCCGCGATCTGCTTGGTCCGACCATGCAGGCGTTCCAGCAGCAGGCCGACGCGGATCATCTCTCCGCGCTTGAAGGTATGCGCGAGGCCGAGGAACGCCATCGCGGCCATGCACCAGGACGCGAAATCATCCCCGGCGGGAATGTTGATCGCAAACTGGCGCCCGACCGACATGGCCATCATGATTGCAAAGATCGCAACCAGGAAGACGCCGGCGGCGTAGCCTGCCCCGAGATAAAGGAGATCCAGCGCTCGGCGCACCAGTCCTCCGGCCGTTACTTCGTCCCCTGCCACGCGATCCTCATCTCACATGAGGCGATTCAGTCGACCCGGCGGTCACATATCGCTAGCCGCCGATCCTCTTCAATATCGCCCTTGCCCAGCGTCTGTCTTTCAGACGTTAGATCAACATGATGCAACCGACGCAAGCAAGGACTATGCCTGCTTGTGGCGGGAGTTTCTACCGCAGGTTCAGCGCGTCTCCAGCCGCAGCCCGTCAAAAGCGGGCACGACGCCCGCGGGCAGCGATTGCCGGATGACTTCGTAGTCGACATCGGCCGTCATGTTGGTGATGACTGCGCGCTTCGGCTTGAACCGTTCGATCCAGGACAGCGCATCGTTGATGCTGAAATGGCTGACATGGTTGGTGTAGCGCAGGCCGTCGACGATCCAGAGGTCCAGATTCTCCAGCGCGCCCCAGCTTTCGCGCGGGATGTCGTTGAGGTCGGGCGTGTAGGCGGCGTCCCCGATGCGATAGCCGAGCGCGGGAATGGCGCCGTGCTGCACCAGGAAGGCTGTCATCGTCACCGCGCCGCCCTTCCCCAGAATGGTCTGGCTTTCGCCCGCCTCGATCGAATGCCGCGTCAGGATCGGCGGATAGTCGCTGCCCTCCGGCGAGATGAAGCAATACGAGAACCGCGCCATGATGTCCTTGGCGGTCGACAGGTTGAAATAGGTCGGGATACGACGGCGCATGTGCATCACGACCGAACGCAGATCGTCCATGCCGTGGGTCTGATCGGCGTGCTCATGGGTCAGGAACACCGCGTCGATGTGATCGACATTGGTCGAGAGCAGTTGCTCGCGCAGGTCCGGCGAGGTGTCGATCACGATGCGCGTGGTGCCGTGCTCGGACTTCCGCTCGACCAGTAGCGAACAGCGGCGGCGGCGGTTCTTGGGATTGTTGGGATCGCAGGCGCCCCAGCCCAGCGCCGGGCGCGGCACGCCGGCGGAGGAGCCGCAGCCCAGGATCGTCAGCGTCAGCGTCATGCGGCTCCCGGTTTCAAGCTTTCACCTTCGAGAACAGGCGGAAGAAGTTCTCGCTGGTCTGGCGCGAGATCTCGTCAAACGATACGCCGCGCGTCTCGGCCAGCACTTTGGCGACCTCGACCACAAAAGCGGGCTCGTTGCGTTTTCCCCGGAACTTGCCGGGCGCAAGATAGGGCGAGTCCGTTTCGACCAAGATGCGATCGGCCGGCAGTTCGGCCGCCAGCGCCCGCAAGGTCTCTGATTTCTTGAAGGTCAGGATGCCCGTGAAACCGATATAGAGCCCGAGCGACACCGCCTTCAGCGCCAGCTCGCGTCCGCCGGTGTAGCAATGCAGCACGGCGCGAAACGCGCCCTTGGCCGCCTCCTCCTCCAGGATGCGTGCGCAGTCCTCGTCGGCTTCGCGGGTGTGGATCACCAGCGGCAGGCCGGTGGTGCGGGCGGCGGCGATGTGGGCGCGAAAGCCCCTCGCCTGCGCCTCTGGCGAGCCGTTGTCGTAAAAATAGTCGAGCCCGGCTTCGCCAAGCGCGACGACCTTGGGATGCTCCGTCAGCGCAACCAGCTCATCCGATGCGATACCGTCCTCCTCATCCGCATTGTGCGGATGAGTGCCGACCGAGCAGTAGACGTCCTCATAGCGCTCAGTGATGGCCAGAAGCTGATCGAGCTTCCGCACCCGGGTCGAGATCGTGACCATGCGGCCGATGCCGGCCGCGCGGGCCCGCGATACGATCCCGTCGAGATCTTCCGCAAAGTCCGGAAAATCCAGATGGCAGTGGCTGTCGACCAGCATCGCGCAAACGTCCTAGGCTGCCGGCTCGATGTAGCGCGGGAACGCCGGCGTCGGCGCCGGCAGGGTCGAGCCGGGCGCGATGCGCTTGGCACCGCCGAGCATGGCGAAGTTGCGCTCCCCGTCCGGGATGCCGAGGCTGTCGAGCAGCAATCCCGAGGCGGTCGGCATCGCGGGCTGCGCCAGGATCGCGATCTGGCGCACGACTTCGGCGGTGACGTAGAGCACCGTCTTCTGCCTGGCCGGGTCGGTCTTGGCGAGCGCCCACGGCGCCTCGCCCGCGAAATAGCGGTTGGCCTCCGCGACCACGGCCCAGACGGCGTTGAGCCAGTGATGGATCTGCTGCATTGCCATGGCCTCGCGCGATGCGGCGACCATGCCGTCGGCCATCGCCAGGATTGCCTTGTCGTTGTCGCTGAATTCGCCGGGCTCGGGCAGCACGCCGCCGAGTTGCTTGGCGATCATCGACAGCGAACGCTGCGCGAGGTTGCCGAGATCGTTGGCGAGATCGGCGTTGATGCGCGCCACGATGGCCTCGTGATTGTAGTTGCCGTCCTGTCCGAACGGCACCTCGCGCAGGAAGAAATAGCGCACCTGATCGACGCCGTACTGGTCGGCAAGATTGAAGGGATCGACGACGTTGCCGACCGACTTCGACATCTTCTCGCCCCTGCTGAACAGGAAGCCGTGGGCATAGACGCGCTTCGGCAGCGGAATCCCGGCCGACAGCAGGAACGCCGGCCAATACACCGCGTGGAATCGGATGATGTCCTTGCCGATGATGTGCACGTCGGCCGGCCAATAACGCCAGTTTCCGTCGTTCTCATCGGGGAAGCCGACGCCGGTGATGTAGTTGGTCAGCGCGTCGACCCAGACATACATCACGTGCTCTTCGTCACCAGGCACCTTGACGCCCCAATCGAAGGTGGTGCGCGAGATCGAGAGATCACGCAGGCCGCCTCTGACGAAGCTCACCACCTCGTTCTTGCGGGAGTCCGGCCCGATGAAGTCAGGCTGATCCGCATAGAGCTTCAACAGCTTGTCCTGGTATGCCGACAGCCGGAAGAAATAGCTCTTCTCCTCGACCCATTCGACCGGCGTGCCCTGCGGGCCCAGCCGGACGCCGTCATCGTTCAAGCGCGTCTCATCCTCGGCGTAATACGCCTCGTCCCGCACGGAATACCAGCCGGCATAGATGTCGGCATAGATATCGCCGTTCGCTTCCATGCGCCGCCAGATCTCCTGGCTGGAGCGATGATGCTGCTCCTCGGTGGTGCGGATGAAGCGGTCGAACGACACGTTCAGACGCTCGTCCATCTCCTTGAAGCGACCGGCATTGCGGGCCGCGAGCGCTGAGACGGCCATGTTCTCGCCGGCCGCCGTCTGCACCATCTTCTGGCCGTGCTCGTCGGTGCCGGTCAGGAAGAACACGTCCTTGCCGTCGAGCCGCGCAAAGCGTGCCAGCACGTCGGTCGCGATCGCTTCATAGGCGTGGCCGATATGCGGACTGCCATTGGGATAGGCGATCGCTGTCGTGATGTAGAAGACATTGTCGCGCGCGGGCGCGGCCACGGGCGCCGCAGCCTTTGGTGTGGCTGCGGGCGTTGCGGCTTGCGGAGCCGCAGCGGGCTTCGGCGCGCGGGGTGCCTTCGGCTTGACAACCTTCGGCAGCGTGGCGGCGGGGGCCGGCGCTGCGATCACAGGCGCGACCACCCTCGCCTTCTTGGCCACCGTCTTCGCGGGAGCCTTGGCGGATTTCTTGGCGGATTTCTTGGCTGATTTGTTAGCTGGCTTCTTGGCGACGGCCGGCTTCTTCGCAGCCTTCTTGACCGCCTTCTTTGCCGTCTTCACGGTGCTCTTCTTCGCGCCCTTCTTGGCCGGGGCCTTCTTGGTCTTCTTGACTTTCTTGGCCGCCTTGGCGTTGGCCTTCGCACGCGCCTTCACGGCCTTCTTTGCGGCTTTCTTCGCAGCCTTGTTGCGGCCCTTGTCTTTAGCAGTTTTCTTAGCTCGCGTTGCCACGACGAATTCCTTTACCGGCTTCTCGAAATCTGGAAACGAACCTGAGTTCGATTATTGATTTGCGCATGATCTTTCGGAAAACCGCTGCGCACTTTTCCGGATCATGCTTTAGCGCGTTGCGTCCGCCAGCCAGCCGAACACCGAGAACACCAAGGGCTTGCGCTCCAGATTATAGGTTTCGGTGTCGCGCGCGGCGCGGACGATCTTTTCCCATACCTCAGCTAGGCGCGCAAGGCGCGGCAGGTTCTGGTTGGCATTGGCCTCGTCCGCATGCAGACGTTCCGCGATCCAGCGATCGATGCCATCGATGAAGGCGGCGAGCGCGACGCGGTCGCTAGTGGGAAGCGAATCGCCGAGCGTGTGCAATTCGCGCGGATCGACCTGCGGCAGGCGCGCGAGCAGCGCCGCCGTGCGTTGCTGAAGCTTCAGCGCGTCACCGCCGAGCAGCGTCAGCGCCCTTGCAACGCTGCCCTCGGAGGCCTCCGCGGCCTCGCGCAGCGCGGGATCGCTCGGATCGAGATCGGCGGCCGAAGCCGCAGCGCCAATCACATCATCGGTGGCGAGCGGCCGCAGGCGCAGCTTGCGGCAGCGCGACTGGATGGTGGCGAGCACGCGCGCGGGCGCGTGGCTGACCAAAAGGAACAGCGATTGCTGCGGCGGTTCCTCGAGGATTTTCAGCAGCGCGTTGGCCGCGTTCGGATTGAGCTCGTCGACGGTGTCGACGATGCAGACGCGCCAGCCTTCGGCCGCGGCAGTCGAGCCGAAGAAGCCGATGGTCTCGCGCGTCTCGTCCACGGTGATCACGGTGCGCATCACGCCGCGATCGTTGGCGGTACGCTCCAGCGTCAGCAGGCCGCCATGCGAGGCGGCCGCCACCTGCCGCGCCACGGCGTCATTGGGATCGATCGCGAGGTCTTCGGCGCGCTGCACGGCTTCCGCCAGCGGCTGGCCATGGGCGAGCACGAAGCGCGCCATGCGATAGGCCAGGGTCGCCTTGCCGATGCCCTGCGGCCCGCCGATCAGCCAGGCGTGAGGGATGCGGCCGCTGCGATAGGCCGTCAACAGCGCGGTCTCGGCTTCGCGATGACCGAACAGTTTCGATATCTCGCGCGGGTGCGGAATGGCGGTTTCGCGCTCGGTCTGACGCGGGCTCATACGGAAACCACCGAGGCTGGTGTGGGAAGGAGACGATCGCGCAGCGCCGTCCAGACACGGCCTGCGACCGTGTCAGGGTCGGAATTGGCGTCGATCAGCACGCAGCGTGCGGGATCGTCCTCGGCAATCTTGCGATAGGCCTCGCGCAGGCCCTGGTGAAAACCGAGCTTCTCGCCCTCGAACCGGTCGGGCGTGCTGTTGCCGCGGCGCGCGGCGGCGCGTTGCAGGCCGATCTCGACCGGCAGGTCGAGGATGATGGTGAGGTCCGGCTTGAGATCGCCGATCGTGACCCGCTGCATCGCGTTGATCAGGCCCTCAGGCACTTGGCCGAGGCTGCCCTGATAGGCCCGCGTCGAGTCGGCGAAGCGGTCGCACAGCACCCAGGTGCCCTGGTTGAGCGCAGGCAGGATCACGGTGCGGACATGGTCATCACGC
The DNA here is from genome assembly GCF_900114915.1 of Bradyrhizobium sp. Rc3b. Taxonomy (GTDB): domain Bacteria; phylum Pseudomonadota; class Alphaproteobacteria; order Rhizobiales; family Xanthobacteraceae; genus Bradyrhizobium. The sequence continues at coordinate 201,884 of NZ_FOUS01000008.1, read as the reverse complement.
GCGGCGGCGAACAACAGCGTCTCCGCCTCGGGGCCGAGCAGCTTGCCCATGCCCGACAGCACCAGATGACGCATGATCTCGGCGCCCGGCGAGCCGCCCGGCTCGCGCGTGACGCGGATGCGGAGCTTTGCCGCCTTGAGGCGGTCGGCAAGCTTCTTGATCTGGGTCGACTTGCCCGTGCCCTCGCCGCCTTCAAAGGTGACGAAGCGTCCGCGTCCGGACGGCCGCTGTAGCGCGCTCTCACTCATGTCAGAGCTTCTCGGCGCCTGCGCGGAACATGCCGATCACGAGCTCGCTGGCGCCGTCGATCGCGCGTCGCACGGTCGAGCCGGTGCCTATCGCTTCGGCCGCATAGACCGGCGTCTCCACCGCGATGTTGCCGCTGCGCCAGACCCTGACCACGCCGACCCGTTGGCCGGCCTCGACCGGCGCCCGCACCGGACCGCTATAGACGACGCGCGCAATCAGCTTGTCGCTGCCGTTCTTGTGCACCATCACCTTCACCGGAGTCTTGGCGACGAGCTTGACCGAGCGGCTCTCGCCGCCGAACACCTTGGCGTAGCCGACGGGCTGCTCGGCCGCGATCAGCGTGCGGGTCTCGAAATTGCGGAAACCCCATTCCAGCATTTTCTTGGCTTCCGTGGCGCGATCCTCCGGGTCTTCCAGTCCGTTGACGACGACGATCAGCCGCGTGCCGTTCTGCACCGCCGAGCCGACCATGCCGTAGCCGCCCTCCTTGGTATAGCCGGTCTTCAGCCCGTCGGCGCCTTCCATCGAATTGAGCAGCGGATTGCGGTTGGGCTGGCGGATCTTGTTCCAGGTGTACTCCTTCTCGCCGAACAGTTTGTAGAACTCCGGAAAGTCCAGGATGATGTGCCGGGCGAGCATGCCAAGCTCGCGCACCGTCATCTTGTTGGCGGGGTCGGGCAAACCGTTGGAGTTGCCGAAGGTCGATTTGGTCAGGCCGAGCTCGCGGGCGCGCTTGGTCATGAAGTCCGCCGCGAAAATCTTCTCGTTGCCCGCCATGGCCTCGGCGAGCGCGATGCAGGCATCGTTGCCGCTCTGGATGATCGCGCCGTGCAGGAGATCGTCGACCGAGACCTTGCTGTTGATGGCGGCGAACATGGTCGAGCCACCGGAGGGCGCGCCTCCCCGGCGCCAGGCGTTCTCGCTGATCCGGTATTCGTCGGTCAGCTTGATGTCGCCCTTCTTGATGGCATTGAAGACGACCTCCGCCGTCATCAGCTTCATCATGCTGGAGGGCGCTCGGAGCTCGTCGGCGTTCTTCTCGAACAGCACGCTGCCTGAGGAGGCCTCGATCAGGATCGCGGTCGGGGCATCGCCGTCGAATCCGGCATCGTCCGGCTTCTTGGCGCCCTGGATGCTCTGGTTGGCGGCCAGAAGCGCCCCGCTCCAGCCGATGCTTGCCACCAGAATCGCGGCGACCAGCCCGCGCGCCAGTGTTCCGGCGGTGAGCCGGTTGCGACGAAGCAAAGGAAGACGAAATGCCATGGCGAAGCCCTGAGAGAGGCGTTCTAACAGTTGGAACAGATGCGAACAACACGCGGTTCGACGCCTGTCCCTGAGATTGCACGATTCTCGCCGCGCCCCTATCGTGGCGCCTTATGTTTCTCGACCAAACCCCTGAAACAAGGCGGAAAAGCGATGTCCTCCACCCGCGTGATCAAGGCCAACGGCATCGATCTCTTCATCCGCGAAGCCGGCCAGGGTCCGCTGGTCGTGCTGTGCCATGGTTGGCCGGAGCTGTCCTATTCCTGGCGCCACCAGATCCCCGCGCTGGCCGCGGCCGGGTTTCACGTCGTCGCCCCCGACATGCGCGGCTACGGCCAGAGCGCCGCGCCGCCTGAGGTCGCGGCCTACTCGATTTTCGACACGGTCGGCGACATGGTCGGTCTCGTGCAGGCGCTCGGCGAGACCAAGGCGATGGTCGTCGGCCACGATTGGGGCGCACCGGTTGCCTGGCATGCGGCGCTGTTCCGGCCCGACATCTTCACGGCGGTCGCGGGCCTCAGCGTGCCGCCGCCGTTCCGCGGCCGCGGCAAGCCGCTCGACCTCTTGCGCCAGGGCGGCGTCACCAATTTCTACTGGCAGTACTTCCAGGCGCCCGGCGTCGCCGAGGCCGAGCTGGAACGAGACGTCGCCCGCACCATGCGCATCGTGCTCGGCGGACGCGGCCTTGCCGATCCCACTGCCGCCATGTTCGTGCAGGAGGGCAAGGGCTTTCTCAGCCACGCCACCACCGAGGAGCCGCTGCCCGGCTGGCTCGGCGAGGCTGACCTCGCCTATTTCACCGAGAGCTTCCGCAAGTCCGGCTTTCGCGGCGGGCTGAATTGGTACCGCAACATCGACCGCAATTGGGAGCTGACGGCGCCCTGGCAGGACGCGCAGATCCATCAGCCCTCGCTGTTCATCGCCGGCTCCAGGGACGCCGTCATCACCGGCCTGATCGGTGCCAAGCGCGTCAACGAGCTCGAGCGCGTGCTGCCCAATCTGAAGCAGAAGCTGATCATCGAGGGCGCCGGCCATTGGGTGCAGCAGGAACGGCCCGACGAGGTGAACGCGGCGCTGGTGCAATTCCTGAAGGAAAGCGCAGCCTAATAGAGCCCGCGGCCGCTCAGGATGCTGCGGGCCTCGGCGGCCCCGTCGGCCGATGACGGCGCGTTCTCCGCCGCGTAGCGGCCGTCCGCGTCATAGGACACGGCGCGCGTGTTGTGGACCGCCCGGCCCCGGCCGCGGCTCGAGGCCGACATTTCCGAGGTCGCATTGAGCGAGGCCATGTCGGCGGAGGTGGTGCCGAGATTATAGGGCCGCCCCTCCGGCATCGGCACGTCGCCGCGAATGGCACCGCGGCTCGATCCCGGCAATTCCGGCACGAAGGGCTTGGCCGAGGCGACCCGCACCATCGAGGGCGACGGCGCCGGAACGCCGGTGCGCAGGGTCGCCAGAAGCTGGCGGTCGTCGGAGCCTTCGAGCGGCGCCCGGCCGACATATTCGACGCGGACCTTTGCGACGCCATTGCCTTTGAATTCAAGCAGTTCGGCGGCCTTGTTCGAGACATCGATGAGGCGGTTGCCGTGATAGGGGCCGCGGTCATTGACGCGCACGATCAGCGACTTGCCGTTCGAGACATTGGTCACTCGCGCATAGGACGGCATCGGCAGGGTCGGATGCGCCGCGGTCAGCGAGGTCATGTCGAACACTTCGCCGTTGGCGGTCAGGCGGCCGTGGAAGTCATCGCCGTACCAGGACGCCATGCCCTCGGCGCGGTAGTTGACGTCCTCCTCGGGCACGTAGGTCCGGCCGGCCACGACATAGGGCTTGCCGACGCGGTAGGTGCCGCCGCCCTTCGGGACCGGGTCCCCGAACGCCACGACCCGGGGGCTCGAGGACACGCCATATTTCGGATCGACGCGGCTGGCGAATTTGTTGGAGGAGGCGCAATTGGCCAGCGCAACGCAGGCCGCGACCGCCGCAGCACCACGCGCGGCCCGCAAAACCGAATCTGACCGTCGGATCCCCATGCGCCCCAAATACCACTTTGCCGGAGGCGTACCCACCCCGCTTTGGCTACGGGGAGCGCTGTCCGGTCCTTTAATCCGAGGCGGCCCACCACCGCGTCGGATGCGGTAACGATAACGCAACCCGAACACGGCGGAAATGGGGAGCCCACAGCGATCCCGCCGGGATGGTAAACGAGACGTTCGCATTTTTCCGTTGTTCTACGGAGCGATGGCGCCAACCCTGTGCCACGGCTGGACATTCTGTTGCGCCGAATCCTCACTCCACCCCCATTGTCGCTGCCTTCACTGGAATTCTTTTGACTGTGCAAGGCCGCACGCGTTCTCTCGGATGCAAGGGCGGGATTTGGAATTTAACGATGATCGAGACGGTTTCGGCACTGATGGGTCTGGTAAGCGCGGGGATCTTCCTGGCCCATGCGTTTGAAGGTTACCGCACGAGGGCCTAACGGCACTCGCGCAGACGGCAAGCATCACCTCTTTCAAGCGGCGCGTTCGGACAATTTTGATCGATCCGAGCGAGCATCGAAAACGAGAGCGGCAGGTGTCACATGCGTAACCATGACCTGGTATCTGACGGCTTCCTGGCATTGACCGCCGGCGGCTTGGTTCTGCTCTGCTCGAGCCTGGTGGCACTGGCGTTCGCCTGAGCCCCGCTTCGTTACCCTCCAGCACAGCTCCACCGCGGCGCATCATGCGCCGATGTCCCGCTCCCAATCTGTTGATTGAATTCCCGCGTTCGGTGCCTCGACTCATTTCCAGAGGCCATCACCAACGAGGGTGACACAAATGCTTGCCGAGAAATTCTTCCTGGTCCTGGAATCCCTGATCCGCGGCGACCGCACCTATCCGGACGGAAGCCCCCGGGTCATCAGCACCTCCCCGCACGTGCCGGTCAGGCTGCCGGCGCAGAAATAGCCGGCGTCACGCGCCACTCAGCGCAGACCCAGCAGGGAGCGGCGATAGCGGCTGTCACGGGCCTCGTTCAGGCAGACGAAGCTGCCGTCGAACCCCTGGCCGTACCGCTTCTGACCCTTGCGGTAGTAGATGCCCTTCCTGAAGTCGAGCCAGACCACCTTGTCGTGCGGGCAATGACGCTGCGCCTGCGCCTCGTAGCGAAACGGCGTCAGCGGTGTCGCCGAGACCTCCGCGGTGCCCGCGCCAATCATGATTGCGCCGGCAAGCGCGATGCCGCCGGACCATCTGCGAAAGCCGCTCCTCGTCACTCCCCGCCTCCCGATCCACACCGTCGCGCGATGGCCGTTCGGCACGCTAGCACGAAATGGCGCGATCAGCCGATGGCGGGACGTGCGGCGCGTCTTCCGCCGGCCATGTTGTCGGGCTAGATGAAAGCGATCGTTTCGATTGCGAGGATGCAGCCTGAATGTCGGTTGAGCCTTCACCCCAATCCGAACCTCGTTCGCCCTCGCCGCGCCTCGGCCTGCTGCCGATGATCATCTTCGGCTCGCGCTGGCTGCAACTGCCGCTCTATCTCGGACTGATCGTGGCGCAATGCGTCTACATCGCGCTGTTCCTGAAAGAGCTCTGGCACCTCTCCTGGCACGCCCTCGACCTCACCGAGCAGCAGATCATGATGAGTGTGCTGGCGCTGATCGACGTCGTGATGATCTCCAACCTGCTCGTGATGGTGATCGTCGGCGGCTACGAGACGTTCGTCTCGCGGCTCGACCTGCAGGGCCATCCCGACGAGCCGGAATGGCTCGGCCACGTCAATGCGAGCGTGCTCAAGATCAAGCTCGCCATGGCCATCATCGGCATCTCCTCGATCGCGCTGCTGCGCACCTTCATCGAGGCCGGCAATCTCGGCTCGAACCGCGCCGGCTTCACCGAGACCGGCGTGATGTGGCAGGTGCTGATCCACCTCACCTTCGTCGTTTCGGCGATCGGCATTGCCTATGTCGACAAGCTCGGTGACTCCGGCACGCGCAAGCAGGCCGAGTGAGGTTACCAAGGTCGGCCTTATTGCTTGTCCACTTCGAGCTGCGCCAGCGCCTGGTGCAGGCACTCCTGAAGCTTCAGCGCGACCTGCTCACGCGCGATGCCCTTGGCGGCGAGATCGCCTGACACCTTGTCTACGACATCGGCGATCGCCCGGCTCTCCAGATGGTCCGTCACCAGCGTGGTTGCGTAGCTTGCCGCGGCATCGCCGCTCAGCCCGAGCTGGCCTGCAGCCCAAAGCCCGAGCAGCTTGTTGGACCGGGCGGTGGCCTTGAACATGAATTCCTCGTCATGGACGAACTTGGCCTCAAAGCCCTGCTCGCGCTTGTCGAACGTGGTCATGGTCAGCTCCATTTGACCTTGCGCTGATAGGTGTCGGACTGGCTGGGGGCGAACGTCTCCCGTGCTTCACGTCAGTTCGGATCAGTTGAAGCTTCCGGCGGAAGCCAAACGCCGTCAAGCCTGCCGATGCGCCCCCGCGCCGGGCGCGTGCATGGCCCGCACAAGCCCGGCGCCAGCCGGCTCGGCTAGGCAGAGATCCTTTACTGATCGTTAAGCAGACTCAGCGCCGCATGGCTTGGGGCATACCGAGAGCTGACGCATGAACAAAGAGCTGCGGGAGTTTCGACGGCTTGAACGGGTTTGCCTGGAGCAGGCCGCCCTCTCCACCATGGACCTCGCGAAAAGCGGGCTGCTCAAGGTCGCCGACGATTGCCGCATCGCAGCCGAAGCCATCGAGGCGCAATCGCCCCGCGGCGCGTTCACAGGGGCCGTCCAGGCGCTGAGGCTGGCTTGGAGCGCGACGCGGACGCCGAAACGGCACTAGCCGGCGGCATCGCCCGGACAGATCGCGTCAGAAGATTGCGGGCGGGACCCGCGCTGGATCAGGCCTTCGCCGCCGCCGCCTCGCGCGCCAGCCGTTCGGCCTTCAGCCGCTCCTTGTTGGCGTAAAACGCCTTCTGCGCCTCTTCATGGTCGCGCATGGCCTTTTCGGCCTCGATCCGGCGTGCCGCATCGCGCGCCTGGCGCTGCTCGGGGGTCAGGGGTTTGCGTCGGAAGGAAAGGTCTTCAGTCATGCGGAGACAACGCGGACCCGGCGAAAGGGTTCCACTGGGCGGACCCGGCGGCCCTGCAAATTGGAACTCGAGCGGTCCGCCCCGCCCGAACGCCGCCCCAACAAATATCGAAAAACAACCCCATGCATAGTAGCTATGCCGTTGTAGAATAAAGCTTTTTCTAGGCTCTCGAAGGCCCCTGGATATCAACCTCGGCGATGACGGGCAGGTGGTCCGAGAACGCCCTCGCCTCCGTGTCGGTCCAGACTTTCGCGATCCGGCTATCAGAGGTCGCATAAATCCGGTCGAGCCGCATCAGGGGCAAGCGCGATGGGAAGGTGCGCAGCCGCGTACGGTTGGGGCAGGCCTGCGCGAGCACGCGCCGCACCGACTTGACCCAAAACCAATCGTTGAAATCGCCGAGGACGACGGTCCTCCCGGGTTTCACCAGGCTCACCAGGGTTTGTGCCTGGGCATGCCGCTCGTGGATGCTCAGGCCGAGATGCGTGGCAACCACGCGCACGTCACCGACCGGCGTCAGGAGGCCAGCGGCAATGGCCCTGCGCGGCTCGCGCTCCCGATACGACACGTCGACGATTTCGGGCACCCCGGAGAACGGAAAGCGGCTCAGGAGCATCTGACCGTAGTCGCCATCCGCGGTGACAATCGACTTGGCGTGAACGCGGTGATCGCCGACGACACTCGCCAGCTTCGCAAACGGATCGTCGGACCTCGATCGCGAATCCACCTCCTGAAGCGCGACGACATCAGGAGCCCATTTGCGAAGGATGGAGCAGACCCCCTCCAGATCGAACTTCGGATTGAGATTGAACGTGCCGTGCACATTCCACGTCATGAAACGCACCGGCGCCATCAGCGCCTCCCGGCGAGCCAGGTCGCGAGGAATTGCGCGCCTGCGCAAACGCCGAGCCAGCCCAGGAACGCCAGCACCAACAGCAACATGCTGCTCCAGGATGCATTGCGGGCCAAATCCGCGATCTGAGCCCCCAGCACGGCCATGGCAAGAATACCGGGCGTCATGCCAAGCAAGGTTCCGAGCAGGAAGTCGCGTAAAGGCAGCGTGCTCGCGCCAGCCACGACATTCACGACCGAGAACGGTGCGATGGGAATCATCCGGATGACGACGACAGCCAGGACGCCCTTGCCGACAACGCGATCCTGGATCCGCGCGGCGCGTCGTCCGAGCAACTGCTGGAGCCGCTGCCGTCCGAGGGCCCGCCCGATCACGAAAAGGATGAAGGCGCTGAGCAAGACGCCGGCGATCGCCGTGGCGAAACCCAGCCATGGCCCAAGCGCGGCAGCCGTTGCTGCAATGAGCACGAGCACCGGAAACACCACCAGCCCGCCGACGACAAAAGCCGCGATTGCGAGTGGCGGCCCCCAGACGGATTGGGAGTAAGTCGACAGCAAATTCGAGACGCGGCCCGTGTCGGCCAAATCGCTCAAGGAAGTGTACGACCAGGCTATTGCCAAGCCAAAAAGCGCCACGGCGATCGATACGATCCCGATGACGGTCTTCGTGCTCCACATGCGCGATGCCGCCCGCTCGAGATGAAGGGGCCGCTCAGGGTCCGCCACCGGCTGAACCATCGTGGCCAGAGTGCTGGTCAGGACTGAGGCTTCCACTGCCCGCAGCGTCTTCGGGCCGTCGGCTTTCGACACCTCGTCCATAAGAGCAAGAAGACGATCGTCGTTTTGCCTGACGCTCCGTTCGTCGAGGCCACAAAAATGGGCTATCAGGCGACGCCGAACTGAAGCGACGGACTCCCGATGTTCGTCGGATGCGGCTTCAAAAATCAGATCACATTCGCTGTCGGCGCCCATCGACCGGTTGTTCAAATTGGCCGAGCCTATCCTCAAGATCCTGTCATCGACGATCATGAGCTTGCTGTGCACCATCACGGCCGCTTCCGTGTCTCCCTCTCGTGTGACCGGGTAGACGAAACGGATGCGATCTGCCACGCCAGCCTCGCTGAAGCAGTCGATGAACGCGCCACGGCCGTTCTGCATGGCCTGGGATTCCAGCCACGAGGAATGCAGTTTTGGAGCGACGACCAGAACCCGGAGCGACGGCACGCGCTGCATCTGCTCCGCCAACTCCCGCGCGATCTTGATCGCGCTGGTGAACTGGTTCTCGATGTAGATGAAGCTCGTCGCGGACCGGATCGCTGCAATCAAGGAGCGTTCGACCTCCCTGATGGTCGAACCTGCAGGACAGACCACCTCGGTCCGGGCGATCCCAACCGGCATGAGCTCAGCCTCGACCGGCACATGCGACGGCCAGCGCATACTCTTTTGCGCATGCCGATCCTGCATCTGTTGGCCTGCCGCACGCCAGCGCTCCTCGGCGAGTTCGAACAGCGAGGCGGCAGCATCCCCGTCGACCACGCATTGAACATCATGAAACGGCGGGTATGGCTTGCCCTGGGGGTCGCAGCGCAGTTCGTGATCGACGCGATGATCGCTCGTGTCCCAGCGTCTGATCGTCAGATCGAGCCCGCCGACGAACGCCAGTGAACCGTCGATAGAGACGATCTTCTGGTGCTGGGCCGAGCCGAACGGAAGCGTGGAATCCAGATGAAATCGGACGCGGCCGTCCGTGTCGGCGGTGAATTTGGCCGCGGAATTCCATTCCCGTTCGGAGGCGTAGAACGAGACGAAGTCCCAGACCAGAATGTTGATCCGCAGGTCCGGCCGGCGGTGAACGAGGGCGCGCAGAAATGGGCCGAGCTGTTCCGGCAAGCCGTCATCCGCCCGCCCCGACGATCCGACCAGCCTGGTCTCGCTATGGATATCCCACCCGACGATGTAGACGAGATCCTGCGCCGCGAGCAGCGCCTCGCGCAGGGCCGCGAAATAAGCGGCAGCATCGTTCAGAACCGCCACGCGCCGCGCTTTGCACCGCCGCCAGACGGTATTGCCGGGGATCAGGGTCGATGAGCTGTGAAGCAGGTGGACCTCGCAATTTGCATTCGCGTCTAAACGCGCTGAATGCTCAAGGGGTTCCACGAATCCAGGAGGTCGAGGTTGCCAGGCACTGAGTCTGCGCTGTGCGCCGTCGCAATTTCGTGAGACCACAACATCATTGAGACAGGTCAATACGAGCAGGCCGAAGCTCTGGGAACCTCACGTCGGAAAGCAGATGGAGACGGCCATGTCACAGCAGAGCAGCATGCACTTCTACCTCAATTGGGCCAAGGAGCGGATCGACGAGATGGACGCCGCATTGGCCTCGTTCGAGGTCAAGGCAGGTCAGGCCAAGGCCGAGTCCAAGGTGAAGACGGATCAACTTCTGTCCGATCTAACGACGCGCCGTGACGCGTTTCAGGCGATGCTCAAGACCCAGGCGGAAGCAGGTGAAGCCGCCTGGACGGACGCCAAGGCCGATTTGGAAAAGCAGTGGGCTGGATTCGAGGCCCAAGTGAAAACCTACTTCGAAGGCGCCGGCAAACAGTTGGAGCAGCAGCAAGCCACTTTCAAGGACGTCGCAGCGGCCCAAGCCAAGGCCTGGCGCGAAGCGGCGGACAAATTCCGCGAGGCCGCGGGTAAAGTGACCGCAGCCCGCACCGTCGATGTCGATGCCGCGCTCAAGCAGATGAAATCCGATGCGTCCGAAGCCGAAGCGCGTCTGCAGAAGCTGAAGCAGGCCGGCAGCGAATCCTGGACGGTCCTGAGCGAGGCGCTCGCCGAGTCCCGGAAGGCGTTCGATCAAGCGAACCAGGCCGCCTGGAACGCGCTGAAGGGTGGCGGTCCGAAGAGCTGAGGTTTTCGGTTTGCCAAGGCTGCCCACTCGAAAAAGACGGGCGTAGGGCACGTGTGGCACGGCGTAGCTCACGCGCCCTGATGCGCTCAGCTTCCTTTGGCAGTGGCCCCTGACCGCGCTCTACCAAGGCCGGAATGAATGGCTAGCGACGCTCCGGCGTCGCCACCGGCTTCATAGGCCGTCATCGACACCATCCGTCCGGTGCTGCGCTGGGTCCGGAGCTTGAGGTCGAGCTTGTCGAATTCTGCATCGACCACCGAGGTCTTGAGGACCACCAGCCCGCGGCCGGTGCCTTCGTTGACCTGATCGCGACTGGCCTTGATTGCCACCAGCCTGTCCGCGATCGACGCCACCATCCCGAGCGCGAAGGAAGCATTGGCCAGATGCCGCTCTTGGTGCCGGAACCGGGCGTAGTCGACCGAGGTCTTGAAGCGCCCAAGTTCGGCGCGCACGGCGCCGTCGATCAGCTCGGCCAGGTAATGCGCGACCTCGACATCGGCGCCGAGACCGAAGAACACATAGATGTTCTCGCCGGCCGGGTTCTTCTCGCGCCAGACCCGGCAATCGCAGAAATGAGCGATCGCGCCGATGCAGTCGTCGAGCGGAATTCGCTTCTTGCGATGGGTCTCAAAGACCCTCCGTTCGCACGGCGAGGCGCGCAACTCGACGTCGGAGAGCGACAAATCGTGGCGATCCAGCAGTTCGGCAACCTTGGCGGCGGCAGACAGCGCCTCGTCCTCGGTACAGCCATTGGCGATGGTCTTGGCGCGCAACGCCTGAATGCGGAGCTTGAGCTTGCCGAGCCCGTCCGGATTTAACGCCTGGTCCACCGATCACCTGCTCGGGAAAGCCCGACCGAGAGACCCCGTTCGGATAGACTGGCGGAAGGGGTGGGATTCGAACCCACGGTACCCTTGCGGGCACGCCGGTTTTCAAGACCGGTGCCTTAAACCACTCGGCCACCCTTCCCTCGTACCAATGCCAGGGAGTTAGCTTAGCTTCGGACTGAGCGCAACGCGAACTTGGACCCAATTTGGACCGATCGGTACGATGCCTGCGGTCTCATACCGATTACCGATTCGCGTCCACAGATGCGGGCACCCGGGCAAAACCGCGGCATGGGGCCTATTTCGGCAGGCATTCGACGTTGTAGGCGATGATGATCTGAGCTGGATCCGCTTTACCCAGGCTCTTGAGATCCTCCAAGCCGCTTCGGAGCTTGGCACCCGCCTCGCTCAAGCTTCCTTCAAGCGTGGCTTTGGCCTTCCGGCACCGCTCTTCGTTGGAAAACTCCTGGAAGACAACCGTCGGAAGGAGTCGCCATTCCGCCTTGTCGTTCGTCGCGGCAGGACTGATCGAGTAGGAAAAGACGTACATCAGCACCCACATCGCTTTACTCCAGCCTTGGCCGGCTCGATCCGTGCGAACTTAGATGGTCACGCCTGGACACACCTACGCTTTACTTGGAGGGCGCCCGATCAAGCCGCGATCGCTGCGCCCTCATGCGCTTGATCTCTCGACGCAGGTCTTCACTCTTTTCGTCACGCTGCTCTCCGCTCGATTTGATCTGATCATCTTGACGCAATTTTTCGAGAGCTTTCTCGACCGAGAGCTTGTTCGTTCCGGCCATAACCGACCTCACTTGCGCTTCTGCGTTCATCAATAGGGATAGTAGGGATTACCCTGCGGACAGGTCCAGTTGCCATAAGTGTCGTAATAGCAGCCCTGATTATAGGAGCCGCTTCCTGCCGCAAGAGCTCCGGCTGCCGCTCCGCGCACGCATGCTCTCGGCGGACACATTAATTTCGACCATGATGTCGCTCCTTTCAGACGGTTTCGCTCATGCGGGAAGTCCTCCGAACCAGGCACCGAAATAGCCGGCATAGAGTGCCGGCCGTTCGAGATTCATCGAGTGCCCGATGCCGGGCACGATGACGAGGCGGCAATCCGGCATCGCCTCAGCCATCACACGCAGGTCGGCCGGAAGAATCCAGCCGTCCCATTCGCCCCACAGCACCAGATGCGGATGCCGTAGCTGCGGCATCCGGCGCTCCAGCTCGCGGCTTTCCTTCTCCTGCGTCAGATTGACAGCAGTGCCGATCCAGATGCCTTCGGAGACGCCAAAGGTCTGGTCGATGATGCGATCGAACAGGGCCTGGATCTCAGGCAGTCCTTCGCGAAAACGCGGAATCGCGTTCGGCGCCATGCTCTCGGGCACGAACAGCGAGGACGCCGCCGTTGCCATGATCGTTCGCGTCAATTCCTTGTTCGCCATCATCGCGCGGAAAAGGCCGATCTGATCGGCATTGAAAGCCATGCCGAGCGGCGTCACCGGATCGAGCGAGAACACACGGCCGAAGCGTTGCGGTTGCATCAAGAGCATGCGCGCGGCGATGATGCCGCCGGTCGAATGCGTAGCAAGATGGCAATAGCTGATCTCGAGCGTATCGAGGGCGGCCAGCATGTCCTCGGCATGCTGCTGCATGGAATAGTTGGTGTAATTCGCGGTCGGCTTCGGCCGATCGCTGTCGCCGCAACCACGCCAGTCGATGGCGACGACGCGCAGGCCCGTCGGAAACAGTGGCGCGGCAAGCTCGATCCAATCCTTGCTGGCGAGATTGCCGTGGATGAAGACGACCGTGACGTCGCCCTGCCCCCACTCCCGCCAGCCGAGTTGGACCTCACCTGCCTGCACCCTTGCCATGTGCGGCCCTATTTGTTCAGGCCGGCCGTAGGCGCGGCTCCCGGAGGAGTCGGCGCCACCGGCAGGGCAGATACCACGGCCCCCTTTATCATGCGCTCAATGCTCGACGGCGAAGAGGTGTCGACACTACCCTTGGTTACGAAATCCACGACGTCCACCGAGAACTCCACCGGATTATCGGTGTGAATAAAGTGCCCTGTTTCCGGGTAGATCTTGAGGATTGGTCGGTTGCCGGCATTGGTCATCCGCGTCATGAAGGGCGAGATCACATCGCGACCGAGATCGGTCAGCCCGTTGAAGGCGGGCGTCGGGATGAACGGCTCCTTGTCGCCGAAGGCCAGGAAGATTGGCGCCTTGATCTGCGTGAGCCGCTCGTAGAGGTTCTTCGGGTCGTCCTGCTGGAGCTCAGCCCCGATGGTATAGATGTCGAAAATGAAGACGTTGCACCATTGATCGAGCTCCTTCGGGTTGCCCCTGATGAGGCCGACGCGCTGATCGGTGTGGAAGCGGGCATATTCACTGTCACTGTAGAAATACCCGCTCTTCGCCGCCGACACTGCGCCGGTGTTTGGGTCACGCTTCTTGAAATAGAAGAAATCGCGGACACCCTGCTCGTCGCGCGCCTTCTCAGCGGCGAGAATGCCAGTCTGATCCCAGATTGACTTCCACTTGTCGAAGTCGCGGCCGAGATCCGGGTCGAACAGTTTTGCCTTCTTGTCCTTGGCGATCGTGATGTCGCGCGGATATTCCTCGAGGCCCGATGGCGCTTCGAGCGCCAGCGCCTGCACGGCGTCGGGCCAGGTCAGGGCATAGCCCATCACGAACTGACCGCCGAGCGAGTGGCCAAGATACACCGCCTTCTTCACGCCGAGCTGATTGACGACGAGGTCGTAGATCACCTCGCGCATGTCTTGCATGGTGCGCGCCGGGCTCTTGTCGAGATTGCCGGGCCCGGACATCCCATAATGCGGCAGGTCGGGCACGATCACGCGCACTCCGCTCCGCAGCGCATATTGCATGATGTTGCCGTAGTGGCCGCCGAAGGCGCCCTTGCCGTGGATGATGACCAGCACCTTCGGGTCTCTGTCGGTGCCGTTGTATTCATCCATGTAGCCGATCTGCCAGGACTTGCCGCTCTTGTCCTTGGCGTTGGAGAATTTGACCGGATAGGGATATGTCACAAAATCCTTCCAGAAGGATTTTTCCGGATCGATCTTCTCGGCAACACCGGGCACGCGATAGTTCTTGTCGGCGAATTTCTGCGCGCGATCGAGGCTTGCAACGTCGTCCATGAAAGCCACGAATTTCGGATCGTTCTTGCGCTGGTTGATGATCGGGAATACGCCGTAATGCGCGACCGGGCTTTCCTGCGCGATCAGGTCCGCGCCGGGCACGCGATCGACCGCCTGCTGCGCCAGCTTGAAGTTGAGCCAGAGATCGTTGGTGATGTGCATCACCAGCGTGCGCGCCTGGATGCGGCCGAGATAGGGATTAACGTTGTGGGTCTCGCCGACCCGGTTGCGCCAGACGAGATCGACCGCGTCATAGAGCTTGGCGCGATTGATGACGTTCAAACCGGCCTTCTCGTTCGGCGGATCCCAGTAGAAAATTTCGGGCTGCACGGCGCCCCAGTTCTGGGTTGTGCGGAATGCGAAGTCATAACCAGTCATGCCAAGGATCGACCAGCCGAACGCGACACCCGGCACCGGGTGCTTTTCCTTCGGTAGCTTGTAATAGTCGCCCTTGGTCTCTTGCCAGACCGGATCGCCCTGGATCGCGGCCGTCATCATCTGGAACGTCCAATTGCCGACGGGATCCTCTCCATCCGACTGCGTGGTGCCGCCGATCGGCATCAAGGCGCTGACATATTCGGGGTGCATGACGCCCCAGACATAGGTCTGCGTACCGCCCATGGACACGCCCGTGACCAATGCAACGCGCGCGACCTTCAGTTCATCGCGCAGCAGACGATAGTTCGCCTGCACCATGTCGTAGTAGCTGTATTGCGGAAACTTGATGCCGAGCCCATCGGACGGCTTGCTTGCACCCCAGGTGCCGAGCGGATCGACCATGATGACATAATAGCGGTCTGTATCGATCGGGCGTCCCGAACCGATGATCGGGACGCCCCCCGACAAGGCAGCGCCCTTGACCCACTGCTCGTACATGTCGGTGGAGTCACCGGAATAATAGGAGTTGATCACGACGGCATTGGTAATCTCGCCTGCGGCGTTGCGCCGCGCGTTACCGATGGCGATGTAGGCTGTTCTCAACTTGCCAGCGCCGAGGGACTCGAGCGTGACACCCCCCTCGCCGCCATTCTCCCACTTGGAGGGATTGGAGAGGTCGTACTTGCCGCCAAGGCGGAAGTTGGCGATCTCGTAGGTCTTCTTCAGCCCGTCATGCTGCACCTGCGACGAGCGGCGCGTGAAGGGTTGTGCAACTGCCAGAGCGGTGCCGACCAGCAGTACAATCAGGCTGACGGAGCAACGTTTCACGAAACCGGTCGTGGACATGACGGATTCCTCCCTGGACAGTTCTTGAAACGCTAGGAAGGTCGCAACGGGGATCTTTGATCTAGCTCAACGGAATCCGCTCGCGACAGTTGAGCATCGTAGCCAGCGATGTCGGTAGTCTTGTGCGATGCCCTTTCTCAATCACGGCTCGTATCGAATACGCTACGAGCTCGATGGGCCGGCGAGAGCGCCGGCCTATGTTTTCGTCAATGGACTGACACAATATTCCGAGCTATGGGGCGCCTATCGCGAGGCGCTGCTGACACGAGGCTTTCGCGTGGCAACCTTCGATCTCCTCGGTCAAGGGGTCTCCGACAAGCCGACGCTCTTTATCAGTCAGGACGACCAGGTTGCCGCGCTGAGGCGTCTGATTGAAGCGCTTGGCGAGGGGCCGGTCTTCCTGAGCGGCATCAGCTTCGGCGGCCTGATCGCGCTCCGCTATGCGATCGAGCATGGGCAGCGGCTGTCCGGACTTGTACCAATGAGCTGCTTCGCCGAGCTGACGCCGCAGCTTTTGCTTCTCGGCAACGCCCTCCGGACCGGCCTGATCCTGGGAGGAACAGGCTATCTCCAGGATCTACTGCTGCCTATGAACCTCTCCGACCAGTGGTTGAAGCCATTGTTGGACAAGCTCGACAGCGTCAAGCGCCAAGGCTGGCTGGTGAACGATGTCTATGCGCTTCAAAATCTGATGGAGTCCTTTCTCGACTTCCAACCGCTAACGCCCCACCTGTCAGCGATCTCGGCTCCGACCATGATCCTCAATGGTGAGTTCGATTTTCTGACCCCGCGTCATCTGCACGAGACCCTGCGGGTTGAGATTCCGAACAGCTCGCTAGTGATCATTCCCAAGGCGTATCACGCTTTCACACTGGAAAAAGGTGCGCTGACGGCCGATCTTCTCGCGCGCTTTGCCGACGATGTGCTGGGCGGCCGCTGGCAAGGCAATCAAGCTGTATGGATAGCGCCCGAGGAGCCCGGCGGCGAGCTGACACCGTTCCCTGACGGTTACGATCACCTGCGCGCTATCCCGGTCAAGCGAGCGCTGGCATGAGCGGATTCCTGGGTCCGCTCGAGCTGGACGGCCGCGTTCCACCGGGCCAGCAGACGCGGATCGCAGCATTCCTGATCTCGGCGCATGGCGCCCTCGCCCGGCAATTCGCCTTCACGCTGCCTGTAAGGCTCGACGCGGCGTGGCAGACCGAATTGAACGCACAGTTCTATCGCGAGACGGAGATCGTTTCGCTGCTGATGCGCGCAACTTCCTGGACCCCGGATTTTGCCTTGGGATACATGGTTGCGCCCTGGGAGACCGCCTGGCTGCCCGCCCCGATCGACGGAATCCCGGACCCTCGTCTCGCCCAGGCGGTTCACCTTGCAACGCTTGCCCATGCCGTGCATGCGGGCATCCGACCGGCCGCGCTGCTCCCGATCGAGGCCAATGTGCAGGATCCCTTTGTCTCGGCGCTGCGACGGATCGAGTTCGAGAGCAGCCGGCTGCTGCAATCCCAGATTCTGTTCCTCAAGGGCACGGACCTTGCGCCGCATCGGGATGCGGTGAGTGCTGCCCTCGAACAACGTCATGCCGCCGTTCGCAAGCTCTGGCGCGAGGTACTAGGGAGCATCGGTATCGACGCAGCAGGATCGGAATGAGCGGAAGCCTTGACGCAGATCAAAGGACGAGAGGCACCGGGCGCCAACATCCGCCTACTGCCGCCTTCTGCCATCGTGGGCCGATCCCGGAGTTCAATGATGAAGGCCATTTCCATCGAAGAAGCCGTCGCAATGATTCCGGCGGGCGCCAGCGTTATGGTGGGTGGCTTCATGGGAGTCGGGACGCCGGAGCGCCTGCTCGACGAAGTCGTGCGCCAGAACAAGACCGGCCTGACCTTGATCTCGAACGACGCGGCGACGCCCGGCAAGGGCGTCGGCAAGTTGTTTGATCAGGCATTGGTGTCGAAGCTGACCGCAACACATATCGGCCTCAATCCAAAAGCGCAGCAGCAGATGTTGGCGAGCCAGATTTCGGTCGATCTCGTCCCGCAAGGGACCTTCGTCGAGCGCATCCGCGCCGGCGGATGCGGTCTCGGCGGTGTGCTGACGCCCACGGGCGTCGGGACGCTGGTCGCCGAAGGCAAGCGTCAGATCGAGATCGACGGCAAGCCATTCCTGCTGGAAACGGCGCTGCGCGCCCAGTTCGCCCTCGTCCACGCCTTCCTCGCCGATTATCTCGGCAACCTCGCCTACGCGCTCACCTCGCGCAATTTCAACCCGGTCATGGCGATGGCGGCCGACACCGTCATCGTGACGGCCGAGCATATCGTGCCCGTTGGCGTGATTGCGCCCGATCACGTCGTCACCCCCGCGCCGCTCGTCGACTATCTCATCACCAACGGGTGACATCATGGATCCCCAGATCATCATCGCCCGGCGAGTCGCCAAGGAGCTGAAGACGGGCAATCTTGTCAATCTCGGCATCGGCATTCCGACCCTGGTCGCAAACTACGTGCCATCAGATCTGAAGGTATTCTTCCAGTCGGAGAATGGGCTGATTGGCACAGGGCCGATTCCCGAGCAAGGCATGGCTCATCCGACGCTCACCGACGCCGGCGGGCGTCCCATCAGCGCGTTGCCGGGTGCCTCAACCTTCGACAGTGCGATGTCCTTCGGACTGATCCGCGGCGGTCATGTCGATGTCACGGTGCTCGGCGGGCTTCAGGTCGACGCGCATGGCCATCTCGCCAACTGGATGATCCCCGGTAAGATGGTGCCGGGCATGGGCGGCGCCATGGATCTCGTCAGCGGTGCCAAGCGCGTCATCGTCGCCATGCAGCACGCGGCCAAGGGTAAGTCGAAGATCGTGGCAAAATGCTCGCTGCCGTTGACCTCGGCGCGGCCCGTCCACCTTGTCGTGACCGACATGGCCGTGATCGGCTTCCCTGGTGGCAGGGCGACCCTCTTGGAAACGGCGCCCGGCATCAGTGTCGGAGAGGTCATGGCCGTCACCGAGGCCGAACTGGCCATTCCTGACAGCGTCCTGGAAATGAGACTTTGAGCAGAGCGATCATGCGCATATTCAGCGACTTCAACGAGATCAAATCCGCTATCGGCACCGAGATCGGCGCCAGCGACTGGATCGAGATCACCCAGCCACGCATCAATCAGTTCGCCGAGGCGACCTGCGACGAACAATGGATCCATGTGGATCAGGAACGTGCCAGCAAGGAGATGCCGGGCGGCAAAACCATCGCTCATGGCCTGCTGTCACTTGCCCTGGCGCCGCTGTTCATCCGCTCTGTCATCGGCCTGAAGGGCCTTCGCAACACGCTGAACTACGGCGCTGACCGGATCAGGTACCTCGCCCCCGTGCCGGCGGGCTCAAGACTGCGCGGCCGCGTCACGGTCGCCGAAGCCGAGGACGTGCCGCCGGACGGACTGCGCGTGAATTATCATCTCGTGATCGAGATCAAGGGCGGCAAGAAGCCCGCCTGCGTCGCCGAGCTGATCGCCCTGCACTATCGCTGAGAACGACATGTATGACCAGCAAGACACGTCCATCGTCTTCAGAAGGCCGTCGCGGTCGACATCAACGACGCGCCCGTGCAGAGCCTCCTTGGGCGCAAAGGCGATGGAATGAACCAAGAAATCGAGCCGTCCCCACTACGACTCGATGCGCTCGAACACGGCTTCATCGGGGAGCTTCAGATTTTCAATAGCCATGTTCGACCTCGTCGTCGTGCAAGGCATTCAAGCAGCGCCGCCATCGCTGAGACGTTTAAGTCAACGGTCAGCGACAAGCTGCGCAGGCGGCACGGCCCGGTCGATGCGGATCCAGGCCGCTGCGAGTTCCCAGGCGACCGAGAGAATGATCGGTCCGATGAACAGACCGATGATCCCATGCGCGAGCGTGCCACCGATCACTCCGATCAGGATGACGAGCGCCGGCGTGGAGAGGCCCCGTCCCATGACCAGCGGCTTCAGGATGTTGTCGAGGAGACCGACGATGACGAGAAATACGGTCAGGAGCAGCGCCGTGGTGACGTCCTTGTCCATCCAGATCCAGATGACGACCGGAATGAGGACGATCCCCGCACCGAGCTGCACGATCGACAGCAGCAGAACAATGACGGCGAGCAGCCCCGCGCTCGGGATGAGCGCCAGCTTGAATCCGATGCCGGCGAGCAGCGCCTGGATAATGGCGACGCCGATGACGCCCTGCGACACCGCCCGGATGGTCCCAGCCGCCAGCTCGAGGAAATGTTCGCTCTGTTCCGGCACGATGCGGAACAGGAAACCGCGGATTGCGCTGACGAGCTGCGGACCATATGGAAAGAGAAATCCGGCGACCAGCACCGACATCAGGAACTGCAGGGTGCCAAGGCCGGCGCTGCCTGCGAATGACAGCATCATGCCGGCAATCGGCTTCAGATATGGCGCAACCTCGCGCACGGCCGCGCGGATGTTGGTGTAGGCCTGATTCCAGAGATCGTAGAGCTGCGGCCCAACCAGCGGCCAGTCCTTGATCCGCTCCGGCGCCGCCTGCAGCACGAGATCGCCGCTGCCGAGTTGCCCTGCGAGCTCCCTGACGCCCTCAACCGCACTGAGGCCGAGCCAGGCCGCCGGACCGATAACGATGCCGAGCATGGTGAAGGTGAGGAGCACCGCCGCTGTCCGCGGGCGGCCGCCCAAACATTTCGCGAGCCAGTTGAAGACCGGATAGAACGCCACGGCAAGTACCGCGCTCCAGGTCAGGATCGGCACGAAGGGACGGATGATCAGGAGCGTCCACAGGATCAGCAGTGCAAGCAAGCCGAGCCGGATCACGAGCTGAACGACGTCGCTGGTGGAAAAAAGTTGGCGAAGTGTCTTCAAGGTCTGAGGCCCGCGCCCGGCTGATTGGCTCCATGCGGAAAGCCTAGCGGCCGGACCGGGACTGCAGGCTTGATCCAAATCAACCGGCAAAGGGCTGAAGGCGGCCTGATGAGACGGGTGCCGTGGTCACGTAGCGGCTCAACAATTGCGACGCGAACGCATGTCGAATGCAGCAAATTACGCGCGAAACGAACAGCTCCGCGACAGAACGGCCGTGGAGATCCGTGCTCTCCGGCCAGATGACGAGGCCGCCATGCTGGCCGCGGTTGGCGAGGTGGGCACACAGTCCCTCCAGCGCCGCTTCTTCATGCTAAAACGTCATTTCTCCGAGAAGGAGCGCGCCTTTTTCGTCGATGTTGACTTCAAGGACCACGTTGCGCTGGTCGCGTGCGTGGCGAATGCAGGTCGGAGCACCATCGTGGGCGGCGCGCGATATGTCGCAGCCGGGCCCGGCTGCGCCGAGACGGCCTTCATGGTGATCGACGCCTGGCAAGGACGCGGCATCGGCGGACTGCTGCTGCGCCACCTAATCAGCCTTGCCCGCGAAGCCAGGCTTAAGGAACTGACCGCGGAGGTGCTGCCGGACAACGCTGCGATGCTCAGGGTGCTCGGCAGATTTGGGTTCGAACGCGCAGAACGCCGCGAACCTCACACAGTCCATATGGTATTGACGCTGACCTGATAGAATCTCTCGGACGACGCCTCAAGCTCCGCGCAAAGCACTGCCGCCCTCTGGTACATGTAGCTCGGCAACAAGGGCTTACCGGTTCAAAGATCCGCTCCCTTTACACCGCGCAAAAGAAAACGCGGCGCCCGGTGAGGAGCGCCGCGCGAATGTTCTTCGTGACTGCCTTTCGCTCAGTACCCGCAGGACGCGCATCCCATCTGCACCGGGGCGTAATAGGAATACCCTGGCGAGACCATCTGGACGCGTTGGCGCGTGGCGTATTGCGGGGGGATGCGCTCGTACTGGACGCTCGGCGGCGCAACCATCACGGTCTGCGGGACCATCACGGTGCGGTACTGCGCGGGCGTGCGATGCGCGACGACGGAGCCCGGGGAGACCATCACGGTCTCGTCGACGGTGCGGTATTGCGGCGCGACGTATTGCTGCTGATAGCAGGTCTGGCACGGCGGCGGTGCGTAGCAATTGTAACAGCCGGCGGAGGCTGCGCCCGTCATGGAAATCGCGGCGACGGCGGTCGAGAAAACAACAGCGAGAGTACGCGACATTGCGGTGGTGCCCCAATTGCCCAAAATGGATTTGCGAAGGTCGCGGGAGTATACGCCGCAAAACCCTGCTCTGCCGAACTTCGTCGGGGCATCCTTAATGCGAACGGCCGATCGCAGCCGACCGGTAAGAACTCATTGACCACGCGCATTAACGCGAAAGCGCTCATCCGCCTCCGTCAAGGTCGAGCTATCAGTGCCTCGCCGCTCTTTCCAGAAACTCCAGCAGCGAGGGATCAGTTTCTTCGAATTCGACAAAGCGGCGGCGCAGCTCGTCCGCTATTTCTGCGGTGGCATCTCGTGACCATCCTTCCGCGGTGTTGAAGGCCACGACACGTGCCGGATGGAGATATTGCCCCTCGACAAGATGTCTGAGCAGGGTCGCCCGATTGGCATCCTCCTCGGCAGTTTCGCACCAGGCGCGGCCGAGCCGCCGGCCAAAATCATCGAGCACGAGGTAGACGTCCCGGTCTGTCGTCATGGGCGGCACGAGCGATGGAGATTGACTCATGGCTTACTCCGCTACTGGCATCCGCACCGTCGCGGAGGATACGGCGACCGCCCGGCCGGATTCGGAAAAATGGATTTCGGGTTATTTTTCTTAGGATTGCACGATTAAATAAAAAAACAAACAAAATTAATAAAAATTAAATAGCAAAACGCGCACAAATACACTAAATTCACAGGGCCTGGCGGGCGAGCCCGCACGTCGGGTGCCCACTTCGCAAAGCGGCTCTCGCCTCCACCCCCAATAGCCCACACCCCAGGAGGCGGGGGCCGTTCCTTTGCGACCCCCCGTCCCGGCTTCATTTGTGTGTCCTGCAAAACCCATCTGCGCGCTCGCGGGGGGACCGCGAGCGCTTCGGAGGAATCGACTCCCGTCTGTGGCGGGTCGAGGCGTTATTTCGGACGACGCTTGACCTCGCGCACGGCACCGCGCGCGGCGCTGGTGGTGAGCGCGGCGTAAGCCTGCAGCGCGGTCGAGACATTGCGCTTGCGCGCAGCCGGCTGCCAGGCGGCATCGCCCTTCGCCTCTTCCGCGGCGCGGCGCTTGGCGAGCTCCTCGTCGGAGACCTCGAGGCTGATGCTGCGGTTCGGGATGTCGATGGCGATGCGATCGCCGGTGCGCACCAGGCCGATGTTGCCGCCTTCGGCGGCTTCCGGCGACAGATGGCCGATCGACAGGCCCGAAGAGCCGCCGGAGAAGCGGCCGTCGGTGACGAGCGCGCAGGCTTTGCCGAGGCCCATCGATTTCAGGTAGCTCGTGGGATAGAGCATCTCCTGCATGCCGGGGCCCCCGCGCGGGCCTTCGTAGATGATGACCACGATCTCGCCGGCGACGACCTTGCCGCCAAGGATGCCTTCAACGGCCGCATCCTGGCTTTCGAACACGCGCGCGGGGCCTGAGAATTTCAGGATCGAGGCATCGACGCCGGCGGTCTTCACGATGCAGCCGTCCTGCGCGAGGTTGCCGTAGAGCACGGCGAGGCCGCCATCCTTGCTGAAGGCGTGCTCGAGATCACGCACCACGCCCTTCTCGCGATCGGCGTCGAGCTCGTCGTAGCGGCGCTCCTGGCTGAAGGCGATTTGGGTCGGAATGCCGCCGGGCGAAGCGCGGAAGAAGGTGCGGACCGCCTCGCTCTTGGAGCGCTTGATGTCCCAGCGCTCCAGCGCGTCGTTCATGGTCGGCGCATGCACGGTCGAGACCGAGGTGTCGATCAGGCCGGCGCGGTCGAGCTCGCCCAGAATGCCCATGATGCCGCCGGCACGATGCACGTCCTCGACATGCACGTCGGCGACCGACGGGGCGACCTTGCACAGCACGGGCACGCGGCGGGAAAGCCGGTCGATGTCCTTCATGGTGAACTCCACCTGCCCTTCATGGGCGGCGGCGAGCAGATGCAGCACGGTGTTGGTCGAGCCACCCATGGCGATGTCGAGCGTCATCGCGTTCTCGAACGCCTTGAAGTTGGCGACGTTGCGCGGCAGCACGGATGCGTCGTCCTGCTCGTAATAGCGGCGCACGAGATCGACGATGGTGTGGCCGGCCTCGACGAACAGGCGCTTGCGGTCGGCATGGGTTGCCACCACCGTGCCGTTGCCGGGCAGCGCCAGGCCCAGCGCCTCGGTCAGGCAGTTCATGGAGTTGGCGGTGAACATGCCCGAGCAGGAGCCGCAGGTCGGGCACGCCGAGCGCTCGATCACCTTGACGTCGTCGTCGCTGACCTTGCTATCGGCCGCGGCCACCATGGCGTCGATGAGGTCGACGGCCTTGGTCTTGCCCTGCAGCTTGACCTTGCCGGCCTCCATCGGCCCGCCCGAGACGAACACGACGGGGATGTTGAGCCGCAGCGCGGCCATCAGCATGCCGGGGGTGATCTTGTCGCAATTGGAGATGCAGACCAGGCCGTCGGCGCAGTGCGCGTTGGCCATGTACTCGACGCTATCGGCGATCAGCTCGCGCGACGGCAGGCTGTAAAGCATGCCGTCATGGCCCATAGCGATGCCGTCGTCGACCGCGATGGTGTTGAACTCCTTGGCCACGCCACCGGCCTGCTCGATCTCGCGCGCGACGAGCTGGCCGAGATCCTTGAGATGGACGTGGCCGGGCACGAATTGGGTGAAGGAATTGACGACCGCGATGATCGGCTTGCCGAAATCGGCGTCCTTCATGCCGGTCGCGCGCCAGAGGCCGCGGGCACCCGCCATGTTACGGCCGTGGGTGGTGGTGCGGGAGCGATAGGCTGGCATGGCGGTTTCCGTCCTCGGTTTGACCGGCCGGGCGGGAAAATGTGGTGCCGCCTCAGGCCTTTGTGGCCGGATAGCGCACGCGGGGAACGCGCGCAACGGGAACTTGGGGCGGACAGGGCTCCCCTGCTTCCGGCGCGGGCTCTGTTGGCGGGTAGCCCGGACGGAGCGCGCAGCGCAATCCGGGGGCTACGGGACGGCCCCTATTGCAGGGTCGGATCGAGCCGGTCGCGCAGCCAGTCCCCGATCACCGAAACCGCCAGGGTGGTGACCACGATCGTGGTCGCCGGCGCCAGCATGATCCAGGGCGCCCGGGTCAGATATTCGCGGCCGTAACCGACCATGTTGCCGAGGCTGGTCATCGGCGGCTGCACGCCAAGGCCAAGGAAGGATAGGCCCGACTCCATCAGGATCACCTCGGGGAAGACCAGCGTGGTCGAGACGATCAGGGTCGAGGCGATGTTGGGCAGGATGTGCCGAAGGTAAATCCGGGGCGGCGTCGCGCCTAACTGGCGGACCGCGGCGGCGTAGCCTTGCGCATTGGCCGAGATGGCAAGGCCCCGCGCGATGCGGGCATAGCGCTCCCAGCCGAATAGTCCCATCAGGCCGATCAGCAGCGGCAGCGAATTGCCGAAGAAGGCGAGCACCGCGAGCGCCATGATCAGGAAGGGCATGCTGGCCTGGAAGTCGGTCAGCATCAACACGAGCTGCTCTACGGCTCCGCGGAAATGCGCGGCGAGGAAGCCGAGCGTGGTGCCGACCACCGCCGAGATGGCGGTGGCGCCGAAGGCAATCAGCAGCGAGATCCGGATGGAGACGAGCAGCCGCGACAGCACGTCCCGGCCGAGCTCGTCGGTGCCGAGCCAGTGCGCGGCATTGCCGGGCGCGGCCAAGCGGTTACGCAAATCGAGCTGAGTGTAGCCGTAGGGCGCGATCTTCTCGGCGAAGGCTGCAATGACCAGCATCGCGACAATCCAGGCGACCGCGAGCGCGACCGAGATTGGGATCGCCGGCAGGCGGATGCGACGGCGGACGGTGGTGTCCTTCAGCGTCGCGTCGGTCATGCGTGGGCTCCTTTGGCGCGCAACCGCGGATCAAGGAAGCCGTAGAGGAAGTCGACAATGAGGTTGGATGTGACCATGGTCATCGCCACAAGAAGCAGGATGCATTGCACGACGGCGAGGTCGCGATTGGCAACCGCAACAACGAGAAGCCGCCCTACTCCCGGCCAGGCAAATACACTCTCGACCACCACCGCGCCCGCGATCAGCGTGCCCACCATGAAGCCCAGAATGGTGACGGTCGGAATCGCCGCGTTCGGCAGCGCATGCGACGTCACCACCCTGCGCCACGGCACGCCCTTGGCCGACGCGGTGCGGATATAGGGCTGACCCAGCACCTCCAGCATCGCGCTGCGGGTGAAGCGTGCCAGCACCGCGGCACCGCCGAGGCTGAGCGTCGCGATAGGCAGGATCGCGTGGCGCCAACTGTCCTGCCCGCCCGAGGGCAGCCAGCCGAGCTGCACGGCGAAAACCAGTACCAGCAGCAGCGCCAGCACGAAGCTCGGCACGGTGAAGCCGGCCACCGCCGTCATCATCACGGCGCGGTCGATCGCGGAGCCCCGATGCAGCGCGGCATAGATGCCGGCGGGAATGCCGAGCGCGACCTTGAAGGCGAAGGCCGGCAAGGTCAGCGCCAGCGTCGCCGGAATCCGCTCCAGCACCAGCTCGATCGCGGGTCGGCCGTCACGCATGGAGCGGCCGAGCTCGCCCTTGGCGATGGCACCGAAGTAATCGAGATACTGAAACCAGATGGGATCATCGAGGCCCCAGGCCTTGCGGAACGCCGCGAGCACCTCGGGCGGCGCTTCCGGTCCCAAAATCATCAGCGCGGGATCGCCGGAGAGACGCAGCACCACGAAGGCGAAGGTGACGACGAGCACGATCGTCAGCGCCGCACGTCCAATGCGAATGGCGAAGTAGTGTCCCATCACGCGGCGTCCCGAGTCTCGGCGCCGGTGACGAGATGGCAGGCGACCTGCCTGTTGCCGCCGACGGCCGCGAGTGCCGGCACCTCGCGCGCGCAGCGTGCGATCGCGCGCGGGCAGCGCGGATGGAAGGCGCAGCCTTGCGGTCGCGCGGCCGGGTTTGGCGGATCGCCCGCGAGCACGATGCGGCCGGCGCTGCGGCGGCCTGGCGCGGGCGAAGCCGAGACCAGCGCCTGGGTATAGGGATGCTCGGGCCGCGCGAACAGATCGTCGGCGCTGCCGATCTCGACGATGCGGCCGAGATACATCACGGCGACGACATTGCTGATCTGCCTGACGACGCGCAGATCGTGGCTGATGAACAGCAAGGTGAGCGAGAGCTGGGCCTGGAGATCGCAAAGCAGGTTCACCACCTGCGCCTGGATCGAGACGTCGAGCGCGCTGACCGGCTCGTCGCAGACCAGGAAATCGGGCTTCGTGGCGAGCGCCCGCGCCAGCACGATGCGCTGGCGCTGGCCGCCGGACAGTGCGCCCGGATAACGCGCGCCATGCGCCGGGGTGAGCTCGACGGCGCGCAGCAATTCGCGGACGCGCTCCTCGCGCGCGTCGGGCGTGCCGAGCCCGTGAATGTCGAGCGGCTCGCGGATTTGCGCGGCGACCGGCAAGCGCCGGTCCAGTGCGCCGAGCGGGTCCTGGAAGATCATTTGCATGCGGGCGCGTTGCGCACGCCATGCGGCCGTGCCCGGCGCAGCCATCGGCTTGCCGTCGAACCTCACCTCGCCGCTATCGGGCGGCTCCAGGCCGAGCACGATGCGTCCGGTGGTGGACTTGCCCGAGCCGGACTCGCCGACGAGGCCGAGCGTCTCGCCTTTGGGAATGGTCAGCGACACGCCATCGACGGCACGGACCGCCGTGCTGCGGCCGAACATGCCGGAGCGCATCGAATAACTGCGGGAGATTTCGGACACCTCGACGAGCGGCGGGCTCATTCGGCGGCGATCCCGAGCAGCGCGCGGCGCGAAGCTTCGGCGCGGATGCAGGCGACAGCGCGGCCGTCCGCGATCGGCGCCAAGGTCGGCGCGGCACGGCTACACGGCTCGGACGCCAGCGTACAGCGCGGCGCGAAGGCGCAGCCATCAGGCATTTTCGCGGGATCGGGCACGGTGCCGGGAATGGCGGTGAGACGGCGGCGTGGTCCGTCGAGCGGCGGCAGCGCGCCGATCAGGCCCTGGGCATAGGGGTGCACGGGATCGGCGAACAGCTGGTTGCTGGGGGCCTGCTCGACGATGCGGCCGGCATACATCACGGCGACACGGTCGCAATTCTCCGCGACGACGCCGAGATCGTGGCTGATCAGCACCATCGCCATGCCGAGCTCGCGGCGGACCGTCGAGAGCAGCTCCAGGATCTGGGCCTGAATGGTGGCATCGAGCGCGGTGGTCGGCTCATCCGCGATGAGGAGGTCCGGATTTCCGGCGAGCGCCATCGCGATCATGATGCGCTGGACCTGGCCGCCGGAGAATTCGTGCGGATAGGCCTCTAATCGCCGGCCCGCATCGGGAATGCCGACGAGATCGAGCAGCCGCCGCGCTTCCGCCTTCACGGCGTTGCCTTGGAGATCCCGATGCAGCGACAGCGCTTCGCAGAGCTGCCTGCGGATGGTCAAGACCGGGTTGAGGGCGCTCGCCGGATCCTGGAAGATCATGGCGACGCGCCCGCCCCTGACCTGGTCGAGCTCGGCGGCCGGCGCGCCCAGGATCTCCCGTCCGTCGAGCCGCACCGAGCCCGAGACCTTGGCATGCCGCGGCAGCAGCCCGAGCGCGGCAAGCCACGTCACCGACTTGCCCGATCCGGACTCGCCGACGAGGCCGAGAGCCTCGCCCTTGCCGATAGCGAGATCGACACCGCGCAGGACCGGCACGCCGCTGAAGGCGACGCTCAGGCCTGCAATGCTGACCAGCGGCGTCACCTCAGGCCTCGAAATTGCCGGCGCGGAAATCCATCGCGAACGCCGGTGACGCCTTCCACTTGATCGACTTCGGTTTGGCCGTGAACGTCGCGTTCTGGTGCAGCACCGTGTAGGCGGGGTCTTCGCGCTCGGCGATCTCCAGCATGCGGCGGAACGCCTTCTTGCGGGCGGCACGGTCGGTCGAGGTTTCCAGGAACTCCGAGAGCTTGTTCAGCTCGACATTGGTCCATTCACCGATCTGCTGTTGCTGGCCGTTCGGACCGTGCTGGGCGACCAGCGAGGACACGGGATCGTTGAAGGCGGCCGAGTTCGACCAGTCGCGCACGGCACGGGCCGACCCGCGCTCCATGATCTGCGACCAGTTCTCCTTGGTCTCGATCTGGACGTTGAGGCCGACCGACTTCCACATCTCGACCAGCACCTGCGCGGTCGCGACCTGGTTGGTGTAGTAATTGTTGAGCAGGCGATACGGAATCGGATCGCCCTTGTAATTGGCCTGCTTGAGCAGATCCTGCGCGAGCTTCGGATCGTAGGCCGGCACGCTCCAGTCGGCGTTGAACATGTCGCCGTAGAATTCCCACTGCAGCCCCTTCGGCACACGGGTGCGGCCGGCCCACAGGCTGTCGACGATGGCCTGGCGGTCGATCGCGTGGGTGAAGGCGCGCCGCACCAAGGGATTGGCGAGCTGGGCGTGGTTCTTGTCGAACACGGTCAGGCGGTGGTTGAGGATGGTGCCGCCCTGCACTTCGAACGCGGCGTTCTTCTCGATGCCGGCGATCTGGTCCGGCGGGATATCGCAGGCGAACTGGTATTCGCCCGAGAGCAGTCCGTTGATGCGGCTCGCGACTTCGGGCACTTCGAGGAAGCGGATGCGCTTGAGCGGCGGACGGCCGCCCCAATATTCGTCATGCGCTTCGAGGGTCAGCGACACGTCGGGCTTGAGCTCGACGACCCTGTAGGGACCGGTCGTGACCGGCTTGCGCGCCCAGTCGAGATAGCTCGCGGATTCGTCCCAGGCGCGGCGGTTCATGATGTCGGAGCCGTAGCGCGACAGCCGGCCTTCGATCGTGACGTCGGGCGTCGCGTTGTAGAAGCGCACGGTGTATTTATCGACGGCGTCGACGCGCACGAGATCCGGCCAGATGCGGCGGGCAACGGCCGGCACGTCCGGCGGCAATTCCTTGCCCGGACGCGGCGTCGGGATCTTCTCGAAGGCCTGGATGGTCGAGCGGCTCTTGGCCTCGGTCTCGCCGAACATGCGCTCGCGGCTGAAGGTGAAGACGACGTCCTCTGCGGTCATCTCGTCGCCGTTGTGGAATTTGACGCCCTGACGCAGCTTTACCTCGACGGTCTGGTCGTCGATGCGGCGCCACTCGGTGGCAAGGCCGGGCACGGCCTCGAGGTTGCCGCGCCAGTTCTTGGAGATCAGGCCTTCCCAGATCGAGGAGAAGAACACGCGCTCGCCGACATTGGACTGCTCGCGCAGCACGTCGAGCACGTTCGCATTCGTCACCTTCTGCACGGCGATCGTCACCGACGGACGGTTGTCGCCCTGCGCGATGGCAAAACGCGGCAGCAGCAACGTGCTTGCGGCGGCGCCGCCGGTCTTCAGGATGGTGCGACGGGTGAATTTGCTCATGGCGGTAGCCCCAGATGATGCGGTTATTCGGCAAGACCGAGCGCGGCGAGATGGGCTGCGCCGGCGCGGACGTCGTCGTGGTTGCGGAGTTCGAGGATCAGCCGCGGATTGGAAGTCAGCCGTCCCAGCGCGCGGAACACGGCGACCCAGGGGATGTTGCCTTCGCCCGGCGCCCAGTGCCGGTCGGCAAAGCCGTCGGTGTCCTGCAGATGCACATGGGTCAGCATGTCGCCGGCGGTCTCGACGTAATAGTCGACCGGCGGCGCACCGGTGGAGATGTGGGCGTAGTTGGCATGCCCGGTGTCGAGCGAGACGCGGACCTTGGCACTTTCGAGCGCCCTGGCGAGACGGACGCGGTCGCGCGGATCCTTGTCCTCGATGTTCTCGATGACGATCTCGCAGCCGATGGTTTCGGCGCGCGCGATCACCTCGGCGAGCGTCGCCTTGACGCGTTCGACCAGATTGCCGCGATTGTCAGGATAGAGATCGAGATTGTTGTGATCCCAGGTCGTGAACGGCGAATGGATCACCATCTGCGTCGCGCCGAGGAACTCGGCGGCATCGAGGCCCTGAAGCAGGCGCTTGGTCACGGCCTGGCGGATCATGGGATCGTGGCTGTCGATCTTGAAGCCCCAGAACGGGCCGTGGATGCCGAGCCGGCCGGTATGGCCCGCCAGCATCTGCTTGATCTCGCCGGCGGTGCTGCGCCAATCGCTGTCGAGGAGATCGGCGCGGAAGAAATCCTGGATTTCGAGATCGCGCTGCCGGTCGAGAAGCCAGTCGCGATGCGCGGGGATCGATTTGATGGACAATGCGGCGCCCAGCACCGGCTTCGACATGGCTTGCTCCTTCGCCGTCAGCGATGACGGGAGCAGCGCTAGACCAGTTCAATGACAGGCCCGTGAAATCGAGGCTCAGCGGCGCCGAGGAGGTGTGGACATTCTGCCGATCGCGTTGCTGCGGATCATGCAACTGCGATCAGACCACCGGTGCAGAACGGGCACATGGCAAGCGGTATCTATGCCCGTAGTGATCCGGAATGGAATCCTATCGCGATGTCACGTACATCGCGTGCATCGATCGGCGGCCACTTCCACGGGCATCACCCTCTGATCGCGCTACATGGGGTTGGGGGACCACATGAGGCGGGGGATTGAAGGCTGGGGCAAGGTGACGAGGTCCGGACTCCTAGGCACTCCGGACCTCGAAACTTTCAGATTGAACGCAGCAACGCGCCGTCCGGTTGGGGCAACCGGGCGGCGCGTTGTCGTTTCAGAATCGTCTTTCGATCAGCGTGTCTGCGGCTCGATCGTCACCGTGCAGTCGCCCTGCCCTTGCGTCGCCACCACGATATTGCCGGCGGCCGCCCCAAGGGCGACCGGTGCGGACGAGCTGCCATCCGGCATCTGAACCGTCACGCTCAGCGAATCCGTGCGCGCGGTCGAGCCGACAGTTGCCGGCTCTGCCTGGGCGACATTGCCCGACGCATCACGCCGCATGACCTGACAGTTCACGCTGTTGCTCGTCGCGCCTCCGGCGGCTGCCATGTTCGACGAGGCCGCGCCGCCCATCTGCGCGCGGGCTCGCGACGGATCGCGCGGCACCTGGCTGACGATGCGATGCGTCCGTGGCTCCACGATGACGACGTCGTCATCGGTCGCGAAATACTCGTAATCCCGATATTGGGGCTCGATCGTGACGATCTCGGGCGGCAGCCGGTAGAGACGCACGCGCGGCGGGATCGTCTCGCCGATCCGGATCGAGATGTTCAGGTTGCGCTCCGGCTGCGCCAACCGCGCACGGCTCACCGTTTCAGACATCCGCACCTGCTTCTCGGTGGTCACGCTGGTCTGCTGACCAACCTGTGTGTTGGTCTGGGTGGTCTGATTGGCTTGATTGGTCTGCGTGCCGGAAGGCGCGGTTTGCGCATTGTTGGTCGGAGCCGCGCGGTTCGTGTCCGTCGCGGTGGCCGGCCGGTTGTTCTGTTGCGCCGGCTGTTGCTCGGCCGCATTGCGCGGAGGCTGGTTCTGCTCCTTCTGGTTGGCCGCGGCTCCCGTCCGCTCGTTCTGCTGGCCGGCCGGGCCGGTCTTGGACTTCTCGGTCTCGGCCGTTGATTTCTGCGGCGCGGACTTGTCCTGCTTCGTCTCGGCGCTGCTCTTGCCGGTCTCGCGACCTTGTTTCGCCGTGTCGGCTTCGCGGTTGCGATCTCGCGATGGCTCACGGGACTCCTGTGACTGCTCCTTCGCATTTGGCTGGCCGCGTTCGGCGGCGGTGCCCGGTCGTCCCTTCTCTTCGTCTGCACGGCGGCCGCCGCCCTTCTCCTCGCGGCCGGCTCCCTGCATTTTCTCTTGTGCGCCCTGGGCGCGATCTTGAACCCGTTCTTGAGCTGCACCACCGCGCTGGGGCGCGGCGCCTTTCGCCGGTTCCTCGGTCCGTTTTGGCTCGTCTCTGCGCTCACCGGGCGCCTGGGCGTAGGCAATGCCGGACGCGAGCATGAGCCCGACGGCCGCAGTCGATAACATCAAGTGTTGACGCATGGTCCCTCTCCTCGACAATTCGCAACAACAGACGCGAACGTTCTGTGGGTGCGAAGGTTCCTGAGCAGGAACGAGGGCCCATCACGCGGACTTACATCGCGTCCTTCAATGTGAGGCGGGCCGTGAATGTCACGGTGGTCTTGCCGACCAGCGCCATGCCTTCGACCTCGGCGCCGCCGGCCGAGTAGTCGCCCGAGAAGCCGCAGGTGACCTCCCTGCCTCCGAACGCAAGCGTCCTGCCGACCGCTTCGGTGTGCTGATTGACGATCATATCGCCCCGCCACTTGCCGTTCCGGAAGGTGTAGGTGCCGGTGTAGTAGAAATAGCTGTCGCCGCCCATGATGCGTCCGTCGCACAGCACGACGACGCCCCTCGCCTGCCCGCGCTTGCCGTCGCGCATCTCGATGTCGAAGATATAGAGGCCGTTGACGACCCTGGCCTCCTCCGCTTCCGCTCCATCCCCTGCCGACATCAGATCATCTCCCCAACGATCCGCCGTCCCGATCAGTTCGGCACGTTCCGCTCGAGATCCTCGAGCCATGCCGCCGCGCTCGAATCCGACGGCGCGCGCCAGTCGCCGCGGGGCGACAACGAGCCGCCCGCCGAGACCTTCGGACCGTTCGGCATCGCCGAGCGCTTGAATTGGCTGAAGGCGAAGAAGCGGCGCAGGAACACCTCGAGCCAGCGGCGGATGTCCTTGAGATCATAGGCCTTGCGCCGGTCGCGCGGGAACGCCGGCGGCCATTCGCCCTTGGCGGCATCGTTCCACGCGTGCTGCGCCATGAAGGCGATCTTGGACGGACGCATGCCGAACCGCAGCGTGTAGAACAGGTTGAAATCCTGCAGCTCGTAAGGGCCGACGGATGCTTCGGTGCTCTGCGGCTTCTCGCCGGGCTCGACCGGCACCAGCTCGGGCGAGATCTCGGCGATCAGGATCGAGCCAAGCGTCCGGTTGACGTCGTCGCTGAACTGCTTCGATGAGATCACCCAGCGGATCAGATGCTGGATCAGCGTCTTCGGCACGCCGGCATTGACGTTGTAATGTGCCATCTGGTCGCCGACGCCATAGGTGCACCAGCCGAGCGCGAGCTCGGAGAGATCGCCGGTTCCGATGACGATGCCGCCGTGATGGTTGGCGAGTCGGAACAGGTAGTCCGTGCGCAGTCCCGCTTGCACGTTCTCGAAGGTGACATCGTAGACCTTCTCGCCGTTGCCGAAGGGATGGCCGATGTCCTTCAGCATCTGCGTCGCCGTGGTGCGGATGTCGAGTTCCTGCCAACTCGTCTGCAACGCCTGCATCAGGGCCAGCGCGTGGGTCTTGCTTTCGCTGCCGGTGGCAAAACCGGGCATGGTGTAGGCCAGGATGTTCTCACGTGGCAGACCGAGCAGGTCGACCGCCTTGGCGGCGACGATCAACGCATGCGTGGAATCAAGCCCGCCCGACACGCCGATCACGACGCGCTTGGTGCCGGTGGCGCGCATGCGCTGCACGAGGCCGGCGACCTGGATGTTGTAGGCCTCGTAGCAATCCTGCTCGAGCAGGCTTTCGTCGCTCGGCACGAACGGAAAGCGCTCGACCTTGCGCAGGAAGCCGATATCGGCGGCCGGCGGCTTCAGCGCGAATGTCACCTTGCGGAAAAACGCCTCGCGCTGGCGGCGGTTGTCGTCGAACGTCCCCATCGAGGCACGTTCCTGCCTGAGCAGATCGAGATCGACGTCAGCCAGCGTGATCTGGCCGCCCTGGCGGAACCGCTCGCCCTCGGCCAGCAGCACGCCGTTCTCATAGATCGAGGTCTGGCCGTCCCAGGAAAGATCAGTGGTGGATTCCCCTGCCCCGGCAGCCGAATAGACGTACGCCGCGAGGCAGCGCGCCGACGTCGATTGGCACAACAACGCGCGCGAGCGCGCCCGGCCGATCGTGATCGGGCTCCCCGAGAGATTGATCAGCACGCTCGCGCCGGCAAGTGCGAGCTCCGAGGCCGGCGTCACCGGGATCCACATGTCCTCGCAGATCTCGACGCCGATTGTGAGGCCCGGAACGTCCTCGGCCGCAAACAAGAGGTCGACGCCGAACGGCGCATGCAGCCCGCCGAACGCGATCGTCTCCCCGGCGATGCCGGCGCCGGAGGCGAAATGCCGGCCTTCGTAGAATTCGCGGTAGGTCGGCAGGTAGGTCTTCGGCACCACGCCGAGGATGTTGCCGCGGTGAATGACGACGGCACAATTGTAGATGCGATGACCAAAGCGTAGCGGCGCCCCGACGATCAGCACCGTCATCAGTCCCGCGGAGGCCTCGACGAGGCCTACGAGGCCGCGCGCGACCGCATCGAGCAGCGGATCCTGCTTGACGAGGTCTTCGATCGCATAGCCGGACAGGCACAGCTCGGGAAACACCGCGACCGCCACCGACTGCTCATGGCAGGCATTGGCCGCCGCCAGCACGGCCTTGGCGTTGGCCGAGGGATCGGCGACATGGGACGTGGTGACACAGGCCGCCACGCGCGCAAATCCGTGGGCGTAGATCGAGTGGAAAGTCATCGAGCGCAGTACCCTTAATCTCTTCGCTGCCGCAGCCGTCGGCTCCAGTCCCTATGTAGCCCATCGACCCGGTCCCGTGCAGGCCATCCGCCGTCATGCATAACGGATTTGCGCCGCGGTCTGCCCGGCGCCGTCTGCCAAGCGCCATGGTCTGCCCGATACCTTGGCGAGCTCAGGCGCTGCGGGCCAGCACACCGGATAGATCGTCGCGCAGCCAGGCGGCGATCCGCGGCCAGGCATGCGCGTGGGTGCGCGCGCCCATGAACAGGCCGAGGTGATTGCTCGGCTCGGAAGCCGCCGCAATGAAGGCCGGCGCCGTGCCGAGGAGACCCGCAGTGGCGAGCGCCTGCGCAGCCGGCACGACCTCGTCGTCGAGCCCGGCCAGCAGGAAGACCGGCGCCTTGACGTCCCTCGGATCGACCGTGCGACCAAGAGCGACGAAACTGCCGCTAGCGATCTGGTTCTCCCGGAAAATCCGGTTGACGATCTCCAGGTAATATTTGCCCGGCAGATCGAGCGTCTCGGCGTTCCAGCGGTCGAACCGCGCGAGCAGCGCCGCGCCCTCCGCGTCCGACAGGTCTCTCTGCAACGCCGTTACGATATCATCGCGGTTCGGCGCCTTGGACCAGAAGCGCAGCATCTCCTCGCCGCGGACATTGCCGCCGCCGCGTACGACGAGCTGGTCGTAGACCATCTCGGGCGCGTTGCGGGTGAGCCGGCACAACGAGGACTCGATCGACAGATCCACGGGAGCGCCGACCAGCACCAGCCGCCGCACCTTGGCCGGAAAGCGCGACGCATAAAGCAGCGACAGCCAGCCGCCCTGGCACAAGCCGACCAGATCGACCGGCGCGCCGATCTCGTCGATGGCGACGTTGAGATCGCCGAGATAACTGTCGATCGAGAGATAGCGCATGTCCGGCGTCGCCGACCGCCAATCGGTGAGATAGACCCGGTCGATGCCGCCGGCTTGCAGCGACTGCACTACACTGTGGCCGGGGGCGAAATCGGCGATCAGGGCCCGATGCAGCGCATAGGGCGCGCAGACCAGCGCCAGCTGGCCGGACCGCGTCTGCGAGCAATCGCGCAGGCGCATGGTCGCGAGCTCGAGCGCGACGGTGCTCGGCGTCGTCCAGGGCAGAGTGCTGTCGCCCTGCTCCGCCGGACCGCGCTCCAGCCACCAGAAGCAGCTGTCCATCGCAAGGCGCGCCGCTGCAAACGGCCACAGCAGCGGGTCGTCTGGGGCAGCCCCCTGTGCGCCGCTCTGTTTGCCGGTCCGCTTCACCATGGCCATCTCACGATCGTCACAGGAACGCCTCGAGGCTCACGATGGAGATGCCGAGGTCGCGAAAACTCCGATGGGCCGCAGCGACCGAGCCGTCGAGATCGATGCCACGGCAGGCGTCCTCGATGACGGCGACCTCGAATCCTGCCTTGCGGGCATCCTCCGCCGAGAAGCGGACGCAGAAATCGAGCGCGAGGCCGACGACGAACACGGTCTTCAGCTCGCGTTCGCGCAAATATCCAAGCAGGCCCGTCGGCGTCCGCTTGTCGTTCTCGAACAGCGCCGAATAGGAATCGATGCCACGGCGAAAGCCCTTGCGCACCACGAGGCTCGCCCTGACGACGTCGAGATCGCGATGGAACTCCGCCCCGGAGGTACCCTGCACGCAGTGCGCCGGCCAGAGCACCTGAGTGCCGTATTCGAGCTCGATGGTCTGGAACGGCTGCTTGCCCGCATGGTTCGGCGCGAACGAGACGTGGTCGCGCGGATGCCAGTCCTGGGTCAGCACCACATTGGCGAATTTTTGGGCGATTCGGTTGATGGCAGGGACGACCTTCTCGCCGCCGGGAACGGCAAGCGCCCCGCCGGTGCAGAAATCGTTCTGCACGTCGATCGCCAGCAGCACGTCGCGGTCGGAAATCTTCATCGCCGGTCTCATTCGATGTGCCCGGCGCGCCGGCACCGGACAAGTCCTCTGAGTGTCGGCCTTCCCGCGCAGCTTCGCAACCGCCCGCGCCGTGCGAATTGGTCGCCAGACGGCCGCCATGATGCAACGGTTTGGCCTCGTCCGTGTTGACTAGGCGCACCCAAGGGCGGATTCTCGCACTGTCCGTGACTGCGCGGACCGGGTCGAAGGACTGGAGGACAGGGTTGTCGTGCCGCAAGGCGGCGGCGGCCACGAAGTCATGAATATCGGCAAGACAGGACAGATACTTCTCGCCGATATCGGCGGCACCAATGCGCGCTTCGCGCTGAGCCGGAGCGAATTGGGCCGCGGCGACCTCGGCAGCGGCGACCAGACCGGACCGATCGATTATGTGAAGGTCGCCGACTTCCCGACCGTCCGGGAAGCCATCGCGGACGTGCTGACGCGCCGATCAGGGGGCGAGCAGCCGCAAAGAGCCGTGCTGGCCGTGGCGGGCCCCGTCACCAACAACCGCTGCGTCATGACCAACAGTCCCTGGGTCATCGACGGCAACGAGCTGCAGCCGGCTCTCGGCTTCGACAGCGTCCATGTGCTCAACGATTTCGAGGTGGTGGCCTGGTCCCTGCCCGCCTTGCAGCCTGCGGATCTGATCCCGCTCGGCGGACAAAATGGCCTCGCCGGAGAGCCGTTGCTGGTGGTTGGCCCCGGAACCGGCTTTGGCGTCTCCTGTCTGGTCGAACGCCACGGCGCGCGCCTCGCCGTCGTCACCGAAGCAGGACATGCGACCCTGCCGGCGGAGAACGAGCGCGAGGAACGTGTGATTGCGTGCTTGCGCGGACGCCTTGGCCACGTCTCCATCGAGCGCGGCGCGCTCTCGGGTTCCGGGCTGCAAAACCTCTACGAGGCCTTGGCTGAGGTTGACGGCGCCCAGGTGCCGCATCGCGACGCTGCCGCCATCACCAAGGCCGCGATGGAAGGCACCTGTCCCGTCAGCCGCGCAACGCTGGAGATGTTTTGTGCCATCCTTGGCTCGGTCGCCGGCAATCTTGCGGTGACGTTCGGTGCCCGCGGCGGTGTCTATGTGGCCGGCGGAATCGTGCCGCGTTTCCCCGAGTTCCTTCTCGCCTCTGCGTTCCGGGCGCGCTTCGAAGCCAAGGGGCGCTTCCAGGACTATCTGCGCAACATTCCGACCAAGCTCGTGACGAAGCCAGACGCGAGCTTCGTCGGCCTGAAGATGTTCGCCGACTCAAATCCAAACTGAAGTTCGGTCGTCCTTCCTGGTCACGGTTCCATTAATGCACAGCTGATTGCCGCGCACGCGCGGTTCCATACATGAACGTGCTTGCCTGCGTGTTCCGGATGAGAAACAATCCTGCCGTGTGTTTGTGTGTGGCGTAGTTGCGGGGGCGTGACATGCGTAAGCAGGATTTTGGTTTCGACTACCACCGCTATCATCGCCTGCTGAGCGAGGCGGATGACGAAGACAAGCGGCTGGCGCTGATCGACCTTCTGATCGAGGAAAAGGCCCGAGACCGGCTGGCCGCCCAGCGCGCTTCCGACCGCGCGGCCATGACGGCCCACACCATTGCCAGGGTGCTGAAGAACGGCCGCAACTGAGACTTGCAATCCGGCCCGCCGCGCCGGAGAATTGCGGAATCCGATTGGGACTCCGTTAAGGATGTCCCCCAATCTGACGTCAAACTTTTTGCCCTAGGGTTCCCTCACCTGATGCAATTCAGGGTCAACAAGGGGGCAATGACATGAGCATGATTTCGATCGCCGCGATGCCGGCCGTCGTCGAAACGCGTTTCGCCGATTCGTCCTTCAAGACCATCTTGCTGTTCTGCTGCACGGGCCTGGTCGCCTCGTTCGGCCTGATGGCGTACGGCATCGACCTCGGCGCCGGCCTGATCTGAGACCACGACAAATCCTGCCGCCAAATGGCCGCCCCTGACGGGCGGCCATTTTCGTTGGGCTATCTCAGTGCGGCGTCTTCGCCGTCACGAGTGCGGCGTCTTCGCCGTCACCAGTGCGGCGCCTTCGCCTTCACTCAGTGCGGCGCTTTGGCCGGGGCTCCCGGAAACATGGAATCGATCATCGCCTTGAGCTGATCCATAGCGATCGGCTTGCGCAGGATCGGCCTGCGTCTGAGCAAGGACGGCAGCAATTCCGGACCGTACCCCGTGGCGAACATGAACGGCTTTCCGCGACGTTCGATCAGGTCGGCGACGGGATCGACGTAAAGGCCCATCAGGTTGATGTCGAGGATGGCCATATCGTATTGCGCGGTCATGGCGAACGCGCTGGCGTCCCGGACATTGTCCGCTTCCGCAACGACGTGGTGGCCGAGTTCCGTCACCATGTCGGCGATCATCATCCGGATCAACGCCTCGTCTTCGACCAGGAAAACGGAGAGTCCGTCCGCCATATCAACCCCGCAGTCAGCTTGCGAAGATAATCATACCTCAACTTTGGAGAGGATTCACGAATTCGTGGCCGGCTCCGTTAATTCAGACGCGCCCGATCCGATTCAACTTGATCAATCCAATCCGCGCTCGTGGCTCAGCCGCACCATCTCCTGAATGAAGACCTGCTTCTGCTTGTCATCGAGGCTCGAAAAGAGCGGCTCGGCGGCGTCGGCGACATTGCGCTGGTCGGCGGCGCGGTCGATCAGGAACTGCGCCTCGTTTCGCATCTGCTCGATAATGTCGTCGGGCGGATCCCGCTTGGCGCGCGCAACCCGCAAGTTGAGCCGCTCTGCACCATTATGCCCAAGGTAGTGCATTGCGCTCGAGAAGCCGTACCAGTGCTTCTCCTGATCAGCCGTAAGATTCAGCTGAGTCTTGATCCGCTCGATATAGGAATCGCTGTTGGCGACGATCTGCTCGGCGGTCTGCTGCGGCGCGCCAGTCTGGGTGAGGACGGTGACATCCTTATTGTCCTTGCCCTGCGGTGCGTTCTTGGCCTCCTTGCTCGCCTTGGCGCCCTTGCCTGCTTTGGCGCCCTTTGCGTCCTTGTCCTTGGCATCCTTGTCCTTGGCGGCGCCCTGCTGCTTGGCATCCTTGCCTGCATCCCTGGCGGCCGGGGCCTGATTGCCGTTGTTATTGCCGACGCCGAGCACGCCGGTGAAAACGCCGACCACGCCGCCGATTGCACCGCCGAGCACGCCACCGACGGGACCTGCCGCCTTGTTTCCGGCCGCCGCGCCGTCCTGAACGCCCTTGACCAGGCCTTGAGCATGGGCCACTGCGGCCGCACCGAGCAGCAGCGTAAGCACGGCCCCCAGTGCGAACCATCGCCGCATGTGAAGCCGCGCAGACGGCGCCGGGTTGATCATTCTCGTCTCCATCGTCGATCTGACTGGCGTGTTGGGGCGGAGTCACCCGCCAGCTGCAACTCTATCGTTTCCGCCGCTTCGCGGTCCAGACGCGGCCGAATGCTGTCCACGCCCGAAAAGTCTTTCGCGCGAAGCGGTTATGCAGGCTTATTCGAAACTGCGGCGTAATTGCGCACGGATCGTTCCAGGCCGGCTCTCGCGACGTGTGCGTCGCAAAACAAGCGATCGCAGCTCACCACCGGCACAGCGCTGCCGCGTTCGAGGACGCAACGTTAGTTCTAGGCGCGAGCCGTTCGGCTTTCTCGACAGACGCGGTCAATCATGATCTGATCGCGCTACCAATTTGCTGCGGCCTGCGTGAATTGTTCACCTGGGCCGACGGCATCAATAAGAAAATCCAACAACAAGAACTCGGAAAAGAAGTCTTAGAGGAAACTCCAACAACAAACACCCAGGCGAGGAAACGAGATGTCACGCAAGACACTGACGCGACGTCAATTTGTGGCTGCCACTGCAATGTCCTCCGCGGCGCTGATCACAGCGCCCTATGTCCGGGGCGCTTACGCCGCCGGCAAACTCTCGATCGGTTTCTGGGACCATTGGGTGCCGGGCGCCAACAAGGCCTCGACCGACCTCGTCAACGAATGGGCCGCGAAGGAGAAGGTCGAAGTCTCCATCGACTACATCACCAGCAACAACAAGAAGATCGAGCTGACCGCTGCGGCGGAAGCCCAGGCGAAGTCTGGTCATGACATCCTGCAGATGCCGAGCTGGTGGCCGCAGGCCTATGCCGAGAATCTCGAGCCGCTCAACGACGTCATGGAGCCGCTTCTCAAGCAGAACGGTGAGGTGAACGGCACGGTCAAATATCTCGGGCAGTCGGGCGGCAAATGGCTCGCAGTGCCCGCGACACCCGGCAGCCAGATCAAGGGTCCCTGCTCCCGCATTGACCTGATGAAGAAGCATGCCGGCATCGACGTGCAGGAGATGTACCCGGTCGGCGGCCCGCCCAAGGTCGAGAACTGGACCATGGAGACCTTCCTGAAGGCAGCCGAGGCTTGCCACAAGGCCGGCGTTCCGTTCGGCATCGGTCTCGGCGAGACCACCGACAGCGTGGACACCGCCGGCGCGATCTTCCAGTCGTTCGGCGCCGAGCTCGTCAACGCCAAGGGCGACATCACGGTGAAGACCGATCAGGTTCGCCAGGCCATGGAGTTCTACAAGAAGCTGATCGCCTTCCTGCCGCCGGATGCGCCGTCCTGGGACGACGCCTCCAACAACAAATGGCTGATCTCCGGCCGCGGCGCGATGATCCTCAATCCGCCGAGCGCCTGGGCCGTCGCCAAGCGCGATGCGCCGCAGGTTGCCGAGCAGTGCTGGACGCACGGATTCCCGTCCGGTCCGAAGGGCCGGTTTGCACCGTACCTGCCCTATTTCTGGGGTGTCTGGAGTTTTGGCAAGAACAAGGAGGCGGCCAAGAGCCTGCTCGTTCACATGTCCTCGCCATCGTCGATCGAGAAGTTCGTCGCGGTGAGCGGCGGCTACGACCTGCCGGCCTACGCCAACATGACCAAGCTCAAGACATGGGAAGAGGAAGGGCCGCCGAAGGGAACGCTCTTCCACTATCCCGACCCCTACAAGCATCAGACGCTGTCGATCGCGGCGTCCCCGGCACCGCCCAAGATCGCGCAGCAGATCTATTTCCAGGCGACGCTGACCAAGATGGCGCTGCGTTTTGCACGCGGCGAGACCATGGATCAGGCCCTCGCCTGGGCCGAGGGCGAGTGCGAAGGCTTCATGCGGAGCTAGGTGGGGTGTGCGGGGCGGTTCACGCCATCTGCGTGAGCCGCCTGCATCCCGTCATCGAATTCGCATGGCCGGGAAGCCGACCCCAATGGCCGGCTTCGCGGTTGGACAAAGAAGTAGATCCAATAGAGCTGATTCAAGGAAGCTGAGATGGCCGATGTCGTCGTCGAGCAAGGTCGCGCCGTCCGTGCAAGGGGCGCGCGGAAGGGATCAAGCCTGCGCAACGCGCTCGGACGGAAATCGACGGTGGCGTTCTTCCTGACGCTTCCGCTGATCCTTCTGATCGTCCTGCTCGTGCTCTACCCCGCCTTCTACTCGGTGTACCTCGCGACGCTGAACAAGGCGATGACGAAGTTCGTCGGCCTCAGCAACTTCACCTTCCTGTTCAAGCGCGAGACGTTCTGGATGGTGGTGCGGCAGTCCTGCATCTTCGCCATCACCGCGGTGGTCTTCAAGGCGCTGATCGGTTTCATCGTCGCGCATTTCGTCCACAACATTCCGGGCAAGAAGCAGCGCAAATGGCGCGGCATGCTGCTGGTGCCCTGGGTGATTCCGCCGGCGATGAGCACGCTGGCCTGGCTGTGGCTGTTCGATCCCTCCTACAGCGCCTTCAACTACACGCTGTCCTTCTTCGGCGTCGGTCCGATCCCCTGGCTCGGCGACACTTTCTGGGCGCGCTTCTCCGTCATCCTGGTCAACGTCTGGTACGGCGCGCCGTTCTTCCTGATCATGTACCTCGCCGCGCTGAAATCCGTGCCCGAACAGCTCTATGAGGCCGCGGCGATCGACGGCGCCAATTGGTGGCAGCGGATCTGGTACGTGACGCTGCCGATGATGCGCAACATCATCGCCATCACGACGCTGTTCTCGCTGATCGTGACCTTCGCCAATTTCGACATCGTGCGCATCCTGACGTCAGGGGGCCCGCTGGATACAACGCATCTGTTCGCCACCTGGGCATTCCAGGTCGGCATCCAGAGCAGCGATATTCCGCTCGGCGCCTGCGTCTCCCTGTTCATGGTGCCGATCCTCGCCGTCGCAGCGATCTTCATCCTGCGCGATGTCAACAAACGCGGGAATGAAGCCTGATGAGCACGCTTGCAATCGACAAGGCCGGCCCCTCCCGCAAGATCAAATACGGCAGCATGAGCCGCGACCGCACCTGGGCGCTGCGCTGGTCTTATTTCTTCCTGGTGCTGTTTGCGATCTTCTTCCTGACGCCGCCGATCTACATGCTGATCACCTCGCTCAAGAGCAGCGCGGAAATATCGGCGGCGACCAATCCCTGGTGGGTGTTCCATCCGACGCTGTCGAACTATGTCGAGCTCCTGAGCTCGAACCAGTTCCTGCGCTTCTTCTGGAATTCGTCGATCGTGTCGATCGTGGTCGTCATCATCACGATGCTGATCAGCATCCCTGCCGCCTTTGCGCTGGCCCGGATGAAGTTCTGGGGCTCCGCGACGCTGGCCACCGGCGTCTTCCTCACCTATTTGATCCCGGACAGTCTTCTGTTCATTCCCCTGTTCAAGGTGCTCGGAATGGTCCAGGACATCACCGGCATCACGCTGCTCAACAGATGGTACGTGCTGCTGTTCATCTATCCGACGCTGACGGTGCCGTTCTGCACCTGGATCATGATCGGCTATTTCGCCTCGATCCCGAAGGAGCTGGACGAGGC
The DNA here is from genome assembly GCF_900114915.1 of Bradyrhizobium sp. Rc3b. Taxonomy (GTDB): domain Bacteria; phylum Pseudomonadota; class Alphaproteobacteria; order Rhizobiales; family Xanthobacteraceae; genus Bradyrhizobium. The sequence goes on along the minus strand of NZ_FOUS01000008.1, from coordinate 158,055 downwards.
CGCGCTGATCGACGGCGCCTCCTGGCTGCAGACCCTGACGCGGATATTCATCCCCGTCGCGCTGCCCGGCCTGATCGCCGCGACCATCTTCGCGTTCACCGTATCCTGGGCGCAGTTCCTCTATCCCCTGGTGTTCACGACCTCGGTGGACCAACTGGTGCTGCCGGTCGGCATCACCACGACGCTGATCAAGGGCGACGTCTTCAACTGGGGACAGATCATGACCGGCGCGCTGCTCGGCGCGGCGCCGCCGCTGATCATCTACGCCTTCCTGATGGACTACTACATTGCCGGCCTGACCGCCGGTGCGACAAAGGGTTGATGTCTCATGGCTGACGTTGCTTTGCGGAAAGTGGTTAAGCGTTACGACGACGTCGAAGCCGTGCGCGGCATCGATCTGGATATCGCCGACCATGAGTTCATCGTGCTGGTCGGCCCCTCCGGCTGCGGCAAGTCGACGACGCTGCGGATGATCGCAGGCCTCGAGGACATCAGCGACGGCGACATCATGATCGGCGGCGACGTCGTCAACGACGTGCCGCCGAAAGACCGCGACATCGCGATGGTGTTCCAGAACTACGCACTCTATCCGCACATGACGGTCGCGGAGAACATGTCGTTCGGGCTGCGCCTGAAGCATTATCCCAAGGCCGAGATCAAGGCGCGGGTCACGGAAGCCGCCCGCCTCCTCGACATCACCGACCTGATCGACCGCAAGCCGAAACAGCTCTCGGGCGGCCAGCGCCAGCGCGTCGCGATGGGCCGGGCCATCGTGCGCAACCCGAAAGTCTTCCTGTTCGACGAGCCGTTGTCCAATCTCGACGCCAAGCTGCGCGTGCAGATGCGGATCGAGATCAAGAAGGTGCACCAGAAGGTCCGCACCACGACCGTGTACGTCACCCACGACCAGGTCGAGGCGATGACCTTGGCCGACCGTGTGGTGGTGATGAACAAGGGCAAGATCGAGCAGATCGGCACCCCGAACGAGCTCTACCACAAGCCGGCCACGCGCTTCGTCGCCGGCTTCATCGGGTCGCCCGCCATGAACTTCATCCCGTGCCGGCTCGAGGACGCCGGCGGCACGCTCCAGATCCGGCTCACCGACCGCATCGCGTTCGCGCTGCCGCCGGCCCGCGCGGCGCGCTACAACGCGCTGCCGCGCACCGACAAGCTGCTGCTCGGCCTGCGGCCCGAGCATCTCACCGAGTCGCATGCGCATCTGGGGCCGGGCGTCGAGACCTTCGAGACCGTGCTCGACGTCACCGAGCCGATGGGAATGGAGACCCTGGTCTATTTCGGGCTCGAGGGCACGCCGATCTGCGGCCGCGTCGATCCCAACGCCGGCGCCAAGGACGGGGCACCCATGCGTTTGGCGATGGACCTCAATAACATGCACCTGCTAAACGAGGCGACCGGCGTCGTGTTGTGACGCCGGTCCAAGAAACTCGCGCAGGCAGGGGACGATGGCGACCAACAAGAAGAAGATTTTCGTTACACAAACTTTGTCGCAAGGGGCACGCGCCCTCCTTACCCAGCGGGACGATATCGAGCTCGTCGAGTTTGCGAACCTGATCTCGGCCAGGGATTTCGAGGCCTTGCTGAAGAGCCATGCGCCGGTCCATGGCGTGGCGCTCGGCGCCACCGCCTTCGGCGAGACCGAGCTCGAGGCGTCCAAGGACATGAAGGTCGTGACCCGCATCGGCGTCGGCTACGACGCCGTCGACGTGCCCGCCCTTTCCCGCCGCAAGGTGCCGCTGATGGTCGCGGGCAGCGCCAACTCGCCCTCGGTCGCCGAGCAGGCGCTGTTCATGATGCTGACGCTGGCCAAGCGCGCGAACGAGTTGCACGCCTGCGTCAAGGACGGCAAATGGGCCGACCGGCTCGGCATGCTGCCGTTCGATCTGTACGGCAAAACCGTGCTGATCATAGGCTTCGGCCGCATCGGCAGCCGTACCGCCAAGCGGTGCCTGGCGATGGAAATGACCGTGCAGGTCTACGATCCCTACAAGCCAGCCGCCGAGATCAAGGCTGCCGGCTGCGAGCCCGTCGCCGACCTCGACGCCGCGCTGCCTCACGCCGATTTCGTCACCATCCACTGCCCGAAGACGCCGGAAACCGTCGGTCTGTTCGATGCAGCGCGGATCGGCCGGATGAAGCCGAAATCCTATCTCATCAACACCGCGCGCGGCGGCATCGTGAAGGAAGCCGCGCTGTACGACGCCCTGGTCTCCGGCAAGCTCGCCGGCGCCGGCATCGACGTGTTCGAGGTGGAGCCGCCGCCGGTCAGCAACGCGCTGTTCGCGCTGCCCAACGTCATCATCGCCCCCCACGTCGCCGGCGTCACGGTGGAGGCGGTCAGCCGCATGAGCGAGCAGACCGCGCGCAACATCCTGAGTGTGCTGGACGGCGATCCCATCCGGCAGAACATCATCAATCAGGACGTGCTGGGCTGAACAAGCCGAATGCGGATGGACAAAGCGCGATGAATCGTCATCGCGCTTTGGTTATTGTTTGAGCATGATCTTTTCGGAAAACCGCTGCGCACTTTTCCGGATCATGCTTGGTCCACCCGCCTTCGGAAGGCCAGAATGCGTCCCATTTTGGTGCAGATCGAGCCCCAACTCAGCCTTAATCAAGCGCGCGTAATGGTGACGGAAGCGCGGCGGCAGCGGGACAGGACTAGCCGGCCGTGCCGAGCTGGAGGATCAACCCTTGTCAGAGATCGACCCGACCGACCACGCGCTGGCAACCATCGCCAGCATCCTGGAGCACCCCGAGCCCGTCCTCGTCATTCGCAAGACCGAGACGGAGATCGTGGTTGCCGGAGAGCGCGAGCACGTGGACCCCGACGAGCATCAGGTCGTCGATGAGTATTCGGCTGTCGACGAGCATCCGTCGGTCGACGAGCATCAGTCAGTCGACGAGCATCCAATGGTCGAAGAGCAGCCGCTGGTGCCGGAGCACACCGACGCCGATGGCTATAGCAAGGTCGGCCCCGGCCCGATGGTCACGATCCGGCTGAAATGGACGGTCCATCGCGGCGATGACGGCCAGTATTACGTCCACGAGACCATCGGCGAACAGTCCACGCCCGTGGTCAGCGGCCCCATGACGAGTGAGGCCGCGGTGCATTTCGTCGACGTCCAGCAGGACGAGGCGAACAGGCGCTTCGAGCAGCTGCGCAGCGAGATCGCCGGCCGCAGCTCGCTCGCCGACTACGAGCGCAAGGGCGAATCCTAGCGCTCCGACCCCAGGTCTCCGTGCACCTCTCCCGAAGGGAGAGGTGCACACCTAGCCTCGGCAACTACTTCCTTCCCAAATAATCCTTCTTCACCAGCTCGACACCTGCATGGCGCAGCAGGTCGTAGGCGGTCGTGACGTGAAAGAAGAACTGCGGGACACTGAACGTCAGCAGCAGCGCTCGCCCGGTGAAGGGCAGCTCGGTCCCGTTCTTCAGCCTGAAGAAGACATTCCGTTCCGCCGCCGCATCGATCTCCGCACGCGGCAGGCTTTCGATGAACTCGATCGAGGTTGCGATCCGCGCCTGAAGTCCGGCCATGTCGTGCTCTAGCGCCGGCAGCGCCACCGGCTCGAGCTCCGCCAGCAAGGCCGGGGCGACCACGGCATGCCGGCAGGCCTCGCCGACCTGCTGCGCCAGATCGTACATGTTCGGGGCCAGCCGCATACCGAGCAGAACGGCCGGATTGAACTTGCGGGCCTCCGCATACGCCACGCCCTTGTCGAGCAGTCCCGACAGGTTGCGCAAATGCGGGACGAAGAGGCCGACAGAGGCCTCGTACATCGAGATCGTCACGTCAAGATTCCCTTCAATTCCATCTCGCCAGCGACTGGCATCTGGTCTAAATCCACCCCTCAAGAGCTGCACAATGACAGCTCGCGCAGGGGTGGAAAAGACATGATCGTTCGGATGGCTGTTCGAATCTTGGCGGCCGCGGCCGTGGCGTTGCTGGCAAACCTTTCGGCCCACGCGCAGCAGGCGCCCTCGCGCCTCGACGAGATCGTCAAGCGCGGCACCTTGCGCGTCGGCATGACCGGCGACTACAAGCCCTTCACCTATCTGGACAAGGCGACGCAAAAATTCAGCGGCTTCGATGTCGATATGGCGGAGGCGCTCGGCAAGGCGCTCGGGGTCAAGGTCGAGTTCGTTCCGACCGCCTGGCCGAAGCTGATGAAGGATTTCGAGGCCGACCAGTTCGACATCGCCATGGGCGGCGTATCGGTCACGTTCGACCGGCAGAAGAAGGGCTTCTTCTCGACGCCGATCATGCGCGAAGGCAAGACGCCGATCGCGCGCTGCGCCGACGTCGGCAAGTACCAGACGCTCCCTGATATCGACAAGAAGGGCACCCGCGTGATCGTCAATCCCGGCGGCACCAACGAGCGCTTTGCCCGTGCCAACATCAAGGACGCCGAGATCACCGTCTTCTCCGACAATACCGTGATCTTCGACGAGATCGCCAAGGGCAACGCCGATCTGATGATGACGGACGCCTCCGAGACGCGCTACCAGCAGAAGCAGCACGCCGGCGTGCTCTGCGCGGTGCATCCCGAAAAACCGTTCGACTTCTCCGAGAAGGCCTATTGGCTCCAGCGCGACATGGCGCTGAAGGCCTTCGTCGACCAATGGCTGCATATCTCGATGGAAGACGGCAGCTACAAGAAGATCTATGCAGCGTGGTTCGACTAGCAATGCGACGGGAATTGGCAATCGCAATCGCGCTCGGGATCGGCGGGGTCCACGGTGCGGTCGCGAAGACGAAGTTCACGCCCGCGACAGGGCCGGCCTGCAAGGACGAGTCGACAAATGAACTCGGCCTGTGGACCTGCCCGGCTTGTCCGCGGAGGTAGACGCGGCGCGCTGAATCTTCGCCGCTCAGGCGCGCCAAATTCGAGCGGGGCCGCCCTGCCCAACTCCGGGCAGAGTTCGGCGTTATTGAACCAAGGTCGGCACGCGCACGACTTATACCGAGGACAGTGATCTAGATCACTTTTGAAGATCGAACCGAGGCGTAAGCGTCGGTCCGGGACTATCTGCTCAGGAGATGGAAATGAGGAAGCTGTTGGCCGCGGCCGCATTCCTGTTGGCGAGTACAGCTGCTCAAGCACAGTACACTTTCGAATATGGCGGACGCACCATCCGGATCGATCCGGACCGCGGCACGGTGCAGATTCCCGGCGTGTACGACAACACCGGCCAGGCCAAGGCCAAGAAGGCCAAGAAGAACGAGCAGGCGCCGCAGCAGGCCACGGTCGATCCGCAGGCACCAGCCGCTCCAGCTCCCGCTCCCGCCGCCCCGCCCGCGGCTGCTGCAGCCGTGGCGCCGCCTCCTGCGCCACCACCGCCGGCGCCTCCGCCGACCACGACCGCCACCAATGCGCCGGCTGACACGGCCGTGCTGCCGCCACCTGCGCCGCCCCCGGCCCCTGCGCCCGCTGAGCAGCAGGCAGCGCCCACCGTGGCGCCACCGCCCGCTCCGACCGTCGCTACTGCGCCATCGGCGCCGCCTCCGCCGCCTGCTCCGGCGCCTGCCGCCGCTCCCGTCCAGGCGGCCGCAGCCACGCCGGCTCCGGCAGCCGCGGCCACACGCGACCTCAGCTCGCCGCTCGGCGTCTGGCTTACCGAGGAAAAGGAAGGCAAGGTCCGCATCGAGCAATGCGGCAGCAATCTCTGCGGCTACTCGGTTGATTCCAAATCGAACCAGAATGGCGAGCAGGTTCTGATCAACATGAAGCCCAGCAAGGACCAGAAATGGTCCGGCCGCATCCTCGATCCGAACTCCGGCTCGACCTACGATTCGACGATCGCGATGAAGGGCACCGATCGCCTGCGCGTGCAGGGCTGCGCCTTCGGCGGCATGTTCTGCGGCGGCCAGACCTGGACGCGGGTGAATTGAGCGGCGCTGATTGCACGTGAGCCAACCTGGCGCAGGTAGGCTGACGTTTTCGTCACACAACCTGCAATCTATGATCCGACTGGCCGGGATAGTCGTCGCTATCCCCGCCCATGCGAGCCGGGGCCTCGTGTCGTAGGACCGCTCGATTCAAATGCCCCCATTGTGAACCATTTCATACTCTGCCCGCCGAAGTTGCTTCTAGTCTGGATTGATCGCCAGACCCTTTGCGACCTGTCTACCGCGCAGTCGGCACCGTTTCGCCGAGATTGAGTAAACCGAAAAAGTCATTTGCCGATCTTCTTTCGGCGCCGATAGTTGCGTAAGCGAGCGAGGTTGTTATGGAGGAACTCCGTGCGACGCCATCGCTAGTCTCAGGTGACTGGGGCCCCGGCTTGTTGATGACGGAGGAAAGCATACGACGCCATGTGATCGGCGCGCTCCGAAGTCGGCAGACAAGCTTGACGACCGCGCTGCAGCCACTGGTCAACGAGCAAGCGCGGATGCTCGTTTCGGAGTTCGGTTTCGACGCTCAGACCGTCGGCAAAATCCTGCAATCGCAAAATACCATGCTGAGCGTATTGTCGGATCGGTATGACGCGCTCGATGAAGCCGCACATTACAGCGAGATTCCCTTCGTCGAACTGGCGAACGACGGCCGCATCGTCTATTCGAATGCGGCATTCGACAAGCTCATTCCCGGCAGGCGCGGCGCTGCTTTCCCCGGGTTGTTTGGATCCCGTGCAGCCGACGTGTGCATGGCCCTCCGGGCAAATCACAACACGAGTTTGCGCGCGGACATCCAGACCGACGAAACGGTTCGTCAGGTCAGAGTCGAGATCGGCCCGTTGCGCGACGAGGATGGAAAGCCGGGCAATTACGCACTCCTGCTCGACCAGAGCGCTGAGCAGAGCCGCCTCGATGCCTTGCAGGATGGCGTGCTCCGCACCGACTTGACAGGCAAGATCCGGTTCGCAAACGAGCGCGCGGTGCAGGTTCTGGGCTTCTCGGAACCGGAACTCAAGGAGATGTCCCTCTCCCTCGTGTTCGGACCCGAGGACGAGGGAACGACGAACCTGTTCGCCGAATGGATCACCAAACAAACGGGCTTCTCGAGCTTCGTCAGGCTCCGCCCGAAAGACGGTCGTTCCGTTCTGGCAAGGGTGAGCGGAACACCTTACATGGAAGCACCGAACAGCTCGGCAGGGCTGTTGGTGCTGTTTGCTCCTCTTGCCGAAGATCGCGCCCGTCGTGAGCTCAAGACGATTCTAGCCGAGCACGATGATCCGCAAGAGATCATCGAGGCAACGCTCCAGGTCATCGGCAAGGTCATCCCGTTCGAAATGAGCACGTTCGGGGTCTACAACGATCTCAGCGATTATTGGCGAGCGGTCACCGTCTTTCCAAGACCCAGCTGGGAGTGGAGCACGCGTTGGTTCAAGGTGCCGCCCGGCGTGATCGATTGGCTCGAGCAGGGCAAGACGTGGGACAACAATTTGGCCGCGTTCGTCGAGCGCCTCAATCCGGAGGAAATGGATAATCCGGTGAGCAAGGCCATCATCGCCGACGAATTCGAGTCGATGATCGTATTGCCGATCCGCAAAGCCGGAGGCCGGTTTGGAAGCTCGCTGGCTCTGCTGTCCCGCAAGCACCAATACACGGCCTCGGATCTGCGCACGCTGCAAAATCTCGGCGTCGAGGAGATATTGCAGGCCGCAGACGCCGCCATGGAACACGCCCAGGCACGCGCCTTGCGCAAACTCAAGGACGATTTGAACAAGGCAGCGAGCGCACGCGCCATCGCTGAGCTGCTGGCCACAGGCACCACGAAATGCCTGGGCTGGGAGTATGTCGGCGTGTTCCGGGTCGATCGCCGCCGCAGCAAGTTCGTGCTAGTCGCCGAGCACGTCAAGAACGACCGAAACCTGCTCGTGAAAGCTCCTGACCGCAGGGCCGAGTACACCCAGGAGCTGTCCAGCGGCATGCTCGGCAGCTGCTTGACCGAGCGGAACATTCTGGTTGTTCCAGACATCAGCGATACCGAGCGGAACTACGGCTTCATCAAAACCGCACCCGATCAGCGATCCGCCATGACCGTCCCCCTGTTCGTGAATGGCAAGATCGAACTGATCCTGGACATGGAATCATCGGAGTTCAACGCGTTCCGGGGGCCTGATCAGGACGCGGCAAGTGGCCTCGCCGCCGACTGCGAACAGATCTTTGCAGCTCGCTGGCACGAAGCGATCGAGCACGCGCTCATGGATAGAATCGAGCAGGCGGCCGTGATCGTGGATGCCGTTGGGACGATCTGCCACATGAATGGTGCAGCCGAGAACATCTTCGGCCAGGCGCGTGACAAGAAGCTCTCGTCATTTGGCGCCCGGAGCGAAGATTCCTTGCAACTGTCGGAATGCGGGATCCAGCACCGTCTTCACATCCACCTGACGATCGGCGACGCACCGCGCACCGAGCTGACGACTCTCGCAAATCGCGAGCCGTTGAATGACGATTATGGTCATCAACTCTGGCTGTTCACCAGCCTTGCCGACCAAAGCCGGGAGAGCGACTGGGGATATCTGGAAGAGACCGTCACGGCCGTTGCACGCGAGACCCGCGCCCCACTGTTGATGGCCGACGGCCTGCTGCGCGGCGCCGCATCGCTCCTGAGCAAACCAGAGCTCATGAGAAATTGCGCCGAGCTGCTCGAGCAGGCCGCCAACCACCTGCTGAGGGCCGACCTGACTTTCGAACGTCTGTCCGATCGTCTGACCGTTCAGCAGACGCCGCAGGAGGCCCCCGAGCAATTCGACGTATTGGAGGTGCTTTATCACGAGGTCGAAGGCCTTCCCGTCGAGGATCGTGCCGCGATCGACCTCGTCGACCAGATTGCGATGCGTCATCCGGTGTTGGTCAAGGGATGGACGAAGAGGTTGAGCTTTGCATTTCGCTCCGCCCTCAGCTCTCTGCTGTTGTTGCGCATCACGCCGAACGACAGGTTGACCGTGACGATCGCGGAACGGCCGCCGCATCGCCTCTCGGTGTCCATGCGCCTGCCCGCGACGATTACCGACGCTCTGGCACCGTCGGCGGCGGACCCGATCGAGCAGAGCCAGCACCGGGCACGGCAGATGGCTAGCATCGCGATCGAGGCGATACGCAAGGCTGCCGAGCAGCACGACGGCACTCTGGTCGAGTTGGACGGCGCGGGACTCGAGTTCAACCTGCCATTGTGCGTGCAGGAGGTACCGGTATGACAGCGAAGATTGCCATAGCCACCGCCGAACCAAGCATGTTCGAAACCCTGCGGGGACATCTGCTCGCGGCCGGAGTGGCCCTGGAGGACTTGTACGACAAGCCTCTGATGACCCCGGACCAGACCAGCGAGTGGCTCATCGCGAATGAGACTGAATTGCTCGTGCTCGACGCCCGGTTGCCGACTGACCCCAGCGCCGTATTCGACACACGCACGACCCTTGGCGCAAAGCACGTGCTCAACACCGTGGTCCTGGCCCAGGACCCCCACACCTCCGTGCTGGTCATCGCACCTTCGTTCGGAACCTGCGCGGACCTGGAGGAAGAGTGCCGAGCAGCAGGCAATGCGTTGATCCTGCCGATGGACGCGCTGCAGCTGCACCGGCATCGGATCTTGCGCCCGTTCATTGCGATGCTCACCGGGCATCCCGATGAGACGGATGCGATTCCGGGCGCGTTCCGCGTGATCGAGATCGAAATCCATAGCGCCAAGGTGGAATGCCGGCTCGGAACGGGTGAAGACGGCTCTCCTATGCTTCGCTGGAACACCATCAGCGATCTCGATGACCTCAAATCTGCCGCTCAGACTTATGCGCGCGACGAGATGCCGCTGAACAACTGGCTCGGCCAAACGCGGGACATCGGAACACGCTTGTTCAAGAGCTTCGTTGTCAAAGCGATCGGCGAACATCTGTTCTCGCAGATCGAGAAGTCCGCGGGCGGGCTGGTGGGACTGTCGTTTCGGTTCGTCATCAGCGATGCCGGCTTTTATCCGGTGCCCTTCGAGGCGAGTGTACGTTATCTCTCGGAGGAAAATGGGCCATTCGTGCTGCTCTATGCGCCGATCGTCCGGCGCATTCCATCCTTTGTCCGCGGAAGGGCCAGTGAGCGGGCGCGGATCAAACCGGGCGCAAAATTGATGTTCGTTCGTTCTCAGATCGGCGAACATCCCGATCTGAAGCTCGACAGCGCGATCTGCGATGGCAAGAAATTCGACAAGCTTGGCAATATCGATACCGAACTGAAGCACGTGACAGAGCTGGGTGCCGCGGGCTGTTTCGATTTGAAGGTCGTCAACTTGTCGGACGCCCCTCCGGGCGAGGCCGCCCCCTATCTGCTGAAGCAGCTCGACGCATTCCGGCCGACCATTCTCCACTACGCCGGTCACGCCTGGAGCGATGGCCAGAAAACCGCAACCCTCGTCCTTCCCGGACTGCAACCGCAGCAAGCGGTCGGCCTGAAGCTCGACAGGGTGGCGGCATCCGACGGGCTTTCAACGACGACACTGGTCTACCTCTCGGCCTGCCGTGGCATCTCGAAGGGCTGCGTTCAGCAACTGGTGATGAACGGAATCCCCTACGCCTTGGGCTTCCGATGGAATGTCGAGGACGAACGCGCGCCGCAGTTCGCCAGGGAGTTCTATGACGAACTCCACAAGACGCGGTCCGTTTGCGTCGCGTTCCGTAAAGCCTGTCGCGCATCGTGGGAAAGCCTGAACTACGACGAAGAAAGTCCGATCTGGCTCTCACCGATCTTGCTGGCGCAGTCGACCGATTGGGCAGCTCGCTGCCAGTGAGCAACGACTGAGCTGCTTGGAGTGGAAGGATGTCATGACAGTCTGGGCCACACTCAAGAACGTCGTGGAGCACTGGGCGAGCCGCGAGTTGCGGCGCCCCTATGTCGGTTACGTCGCGTCGAGCGGTGGCAACGCGATGACCGCGGGACAGACCTTCCTGCCCGAAGCGAGCTATTTCGGCGTGCGCATGGTCGAAATGGGCTTGCGAGAGGGCGGCAAGTTTTTCAGCTCGTTCCTTCCGCTCGGCGTCGTGCTCACCGAGTTCAGCTTCGGCGACGGACGTCAGCGCCGACCCACGATCCTGAGCAACGACGAGATCGCAGCTCAGCTGAAGGCCGCCGGTGCCGCTCCGGGGTATGTCGACTTCAAGAATATCTACGCCGTCAGGCGCGCGCCCATGAAGCAGGACAATTTGTCCCTGTTCGTCGGGCTGTTCCGCCTTCCGTTTCACGACGTCGCGCAACAGGTCCTGCAACTGGCGGCCGACCTGACCACACAGACCGGGCTCGCGCCGGGCGTTTCCGACGGGTTGCGCGTGGCTGAAAAGATCTACGACCGGGTCGCGGGCCTGTTCGGACTCAACATCGTCACGCCCATGTTCTCCTATGCCGACGGCAATGCGCTCGGCCGCAGCGGCTATCTCCTGGTTGCCGGCCCCGACCTGGACGAAGCGGTTGCCAAGCGACTGGTGGTGACGGACGACAAATTGCTGCTGGACGGCCAGCGCGTGTCTGGCCTGGACTATTGCCTTCTGGCCATAGAGTTCACGGCCAGCCTGCTGCCCGAGGGACCTGATACGATCAACCCTCTCACGCAGCTCGGATTTCACCGACACTGGCAGGGTGTTGCAAGCAGCATCATGAAGCGGGAGCTGGAGCATGCAGACGAGCAGATGCTGACTCTGCGCTCCGAGGTGATCACTTCACCTGAGCTCGCCGAAAACGATCGCCTCGTGGCCATCGGCGCCTACCAGACCAGCTACGATAAGCTTGTGGAGCGAGTGACACCCAAGAATGCTCACCGCGGCTGGGAAGAGGCACTCCTGGCCGACCCCAACGACAAGACAATCGCCAAACCGGCCGTGACGGAGCTCCTGAAGGGCATGCAGATCCGCCTGCTCACCGGCATCAAGGACGCCCCTGATGATCCGGACAAGCTCTTTGCGTCCGAGGCGTTCGCATTGCGAAAGACAGTCGGCAAGGCCCCGCTGGTCGATACAAACTCCGCCGTCTCGCTGGCGCGCGTGATCGATCGCACCGCGAAAACAAGGTGATGCTACGAACGCCAGCTTTCACGGCTCTGCCCGGCTGATGCGGCGGCGCTCGGACACGTTCGCGTTGGACCGTCCGACCGCATCCGTGACACCCCTCACATCGGTCCGCCCCATGTCGTGACACGATGCCCCGCAGGTTCAGCCAATGGGGCGTGTCATGCGACATCTTTGCAAGGGTATCTTCGCCGCGATCTGGGCCGCCGCCCTGCTCTGCGGACAGGCAAATGCAGCATCGACCAGCTTCGACGGCGCCTGGAACGTGCGGATCTCGTCCTCGAGCGAGACCTGCGGCAACGGCGCCACCGTCGCGATCGGTATCAACAATGGGCAGATCGCATCGACCAGCGCCGCGGTGACGGCATCGGGCCGCGTGGCGGATGCCGGCAGCATCAATGTCACCTTGAGCACCGGCATCAAGCGCGCCGTCGGCTTCGGCCGGCTCAGCGGCACCTCGGGGTCCGGCACCTGGCGCGGCGCGCTGTGCACGGGCACCTGGACGGCGGAACGGATGTAGGCGCCGTGTCCCGGACAAGCAGCAGCGCGAAGCGTTGCTGCGCCGAGCCGAGACCCAGCTTCCTTGCTCGTTCGGCAGTTCTGAGTCCCGGATCGGCGGCGCATCGCCTTGGGGCGATGCGTCTTGTCCGGGACACAAATGCCTCAGCCCAGCGCCGCGCCGTACTCCGCGTCTGTGACCGGCTCCAGCCAGGTCGAGTAGGTCCCGTCGAGCGCCTCCTGCATGGCGATGTGGCACATGCCGTTGGTCGGCGAAGCGCCGTGCCAGTGCAATTCACCCGGCGGGATCCAGACGGTGTCGCCGGGGCGGATCTCCCTGACAGGACCGCCCTTGGTCTGGACGCGGCCGACGCCGGAGATGACGTAGAGCGTCTGCCCGAGCGGATGGTGATGCCAATTGGTGCGCGCGCCGGGCTCGAAGGCGACGCGCGAGCAGTTCAGCCGTGCCGGCGCGGGCGCCATGATGATGGGGTCTTGCCACACGGTACCGGTGAAGTTTTCCTTGGGCGCGCGGCGGGTCAGCCGCGTGCCGGCAACAGTGATCTCCATGGGGTCCTCGCTTCGTTACTTCTTGCTGGCGGCGTAGCGCGCCTTGGTTTCCGCGTTCATGGGGTAGAGGCCGGGCAGCACCGCGCCGTTGTTCACCTCGTTGACGATCCAGGCCTCCATCCGCTCCTGCTCGACGCCCTCGTTGAGCACGTGCTCGAGCATCGCCTGCGGGATCAGCACGCAGCCGTCCTGGTCGGCGACCACGATGTCGTTCGGAAAAACGGCAACCCCGCCGCAGCCGATCGGCTCGCCCCAGCCGACGAAGGTCAGGCCGGCGACCGAAGGCGGCGCGGCATAGCCGTCGCACCACACCGGCAGGTTGGTGCCGAGCACGCCCTCGACGTCACGCACGACGCCGTCGGTGACGAGCGCGGTGACACCGCGCTTCATCATGCGGGCGCAGAGGATGTCGCCGAAGATGCCGGCATCGGTGATCCCCATGGCATCGACCACGGCGATGCAGCCCTCCGGCATCGCCTCGATCGCGGTGCGGGTCGAGATCGGCGACGACCAGGATTCCGGCGTCGCCAGATCCTCGCGCGCCGGCACGAAGCGCAGCGTGAAGGCCGGCCCCACCAGACGCGGCAGGCCGGGGCGCAGCGGCCGCGCGCCCCGCATCCACACATTGCGCAGGCCCTTTTTCAGCAGGACCGTGGTGATGGTGGCAGTGGTGATGCCGGCGAGGATCTTGCGGGCTTCGGGGGACAGCGACATGGAAACAGACGAGCTCCGGATGGGCGGGAAAGAACGAGCGCATCTTGCGAGCCGGGCGCTTTGCGTCAAGGGCCAAGAGGCTATCAATAATGCAGGGCCGGTGGGCTGTTATGCGACGCGATAACAAAGCCTTATCGTGGCCTCCTGCATTAATTTATTGGACTTGCGGGCGCATTTACGCGAAGCAGGGGTGAGGCGGAACTCAAGGTCGAGCCCGCTCCCGCAAAAGCCCGATTTCGACAGCTCTTCGACAGCTCAATGGCCGCGACGCTCCCCCCGCCCCGCCTTCTGCCCAGTGGCGACAGCGCCGTCACGGTCGAGTTCAGCCGCACCATCGACGACGATGCCAACCAACGCGTGCTGGCGCTGGACAAGGCGCTCGCAGCAAGCCCGATCGATGGCATCACCGAGACTGTGCCGACCTATCGCTCGCTGCTGGTGCACTACGATCCCGGCAAGATCGGTTTCGATGCGCTCGGCGACAAGCTGCTGCCGATTGCCATCCAGCCGCCGCCGCCGGTGACCAAGGCGCGGCGCTGGCGCGTTCCCGTCGCCTATGGCGGCGAGCATGGCATCGACCTCGAGGATGTCGCCAAGGCGCTGAGCACCACGCCCGACGACATCGTCGCCCGGCATGCGGGCGGCGACTACAAGGTCGCCATGATCGGATTCACGCCGGGCTGGTCCTATCTGAGCGGCCTCGACAAATCGCTGCACATGTCGCGCCGGCAAAATCCTCGGCTGCTGACGCCCGCCGGCACGATCTCGATCGGTGGCGTCCAGGCCGGGATCCAGTGCCTCGCCGCCCCGAGCGGCTGGCATCTGCTCGGCCGCACGCCGGTCAGAACCTATCAGCTCCACCGCGATCCAACCTTCCTCACCGAACCCGGTGACCGCGTGACGTTCTTCTCCATCGATCACAAGACCTTCGAGGAGCTGGACCGCGCTGCGGAAGCCGGCGAGATCGTCGCCGAGCAGGTGGACGCATGAGCCGGCTCGTCGTCGCCAGCATCGGCCCGGCTAGCTCCGTGCAGGACGGCGGACGCCACGGCGCACAGCGCTATGGTCTGACGGTCAGCGGCGCCATGGACCGCCTGTCGCTGGCTGCGGCGAACACGCTGGTCGGCAACGAGCCGTTCGCGGCCACTGTAGAGATCGGCCCGTTCGGCGCCGCCTTCACCGCGCGCGATGGCGCCGTCCGTGTTGCAATTTCAGGCGCGCCGCGCAATGCGGACGTCGCCGGGAACCCGGTCGCGATGGACACATCGGTGACGCTGAAGGACGGCGAGACGCTGACGCTGGGCTTTGCCCGCGGCGGTGCGTTCACCTATCTCGCCATCGAAGGCGCCATCAAAGGCGAGATGGTGTTCGGCAGTCTCGCCGTGAATGCCCGCGCGGGCCTCGGCAGCCCCTACCCGCGCCCGCTCCAGGCCGGTGATGAATTTTCGGTCGATGCCGCGAGCGGCGCCCCGGAATTGCGGATCGAGCTGCCAAACCCCGTGAGCGGTCCGATCCGCGTAGTGCTGGGGCCGCAGGACGACGAGTTCGACGACGCCAACAAGGCGCTGTTCCTGGACAGCGAGTGGAAGATCTCGGCGACCTCCGACCGCATGGGCTACCGGCTCGAAGGACCCGCGATCAAGCATCTGCACGGCCATAACATCGTCTCCGACGGCACGGTCAACGGCAGCATCCAGGTGCCCGGCAACGGCTCGCCGATCGCGCTGATGATGGACCGCGGCACCTCCGGCGGCTATCCGAAGATCGCAACGGTCATCACCGCCGACGTCGGCCGCCTCGCCCAGACCTCGGCCGGAACCGCGTTCCGCTTCAGGGCTGTGCGCATGGCCGAGGCGCAGGACGAGGCGAGGAAATTTGCGCAACTGATCCGCAACCTGCCCGATCGCCTGCGCTCTGCCGACACCGTCGCGCTCAACATCGAGGCGCTCAGCGATGCCAACGTCGCGGGCTATGCTGTGAGCGCCGTGGATGCCGGGACCTGGCAGGTGACGGCGGAGCCATAAACGACACGACGACCAGAGGCAGAGAGGCAACCCATGAAGACAATCGATCTCAATTGCGACCTCGGCGAAGGTTTTGGCGCGTGGGAGATGGGCAACGATCCCGCGATGATCGAGCTCGCAAGCTCGGTCAACGTCGCCTGCGGCTTCCATGCCGGCGACCCCGACATCATGCGCCGGACGGTGGAACTGGCGAAGGCGCGCGGCGTCTCGGTCGGCGCCCATCCGGGATATCGCGACCTGCACGGTTTCGGCCGCCATCCGATCGCTGGCCTGAAGGCGTCCGAGATCGAGAACCTCGTCGCCTACCAGATCGGCGCATTGCAGGCGATTGCGACCGCGGCCGGCCACAAGGTCACGCATGTGAAGGCGCATGGCGCGCTCTCCAACGTCGCCTGCGAGGACGACATGACGGCGAAGGCGATCGCCGCCGGCATCCGGGCGGTCGATCCCAGCCTGATCTTCGTCGTGCTCGCCAATTCCAAGCTGGTGAAGGCCGGCGAAGCCGCCAATCTACCGATGGTGCACGAGGTGTTCGCCGACCGCGCCTATGAGGACGACGGCAATCTCGTCTCGCGCAAGAAGCCCGGCGCGGTGCTGCACGACGCCAAGGCGATTGCCGACCGCGTGGTGCGCATGGTGCAGGACGGCGCGGTGGTCTCGGTGACGGGCAAGGTCATCAAGATGCGCACCGACACGGTGTGCATTCATGGCGACACGCACGGCGCCGTCGAGATCGCGCGGACCTTGCGTCAGGCGTTGAAGGATGCAGGGATCGAAGTGGCGCCGTTCAAGCGCGGGGCGTGAGGCACATCAGGTGCCGCGGTGCCGTAGGGTGGGCAAAGGCGCATAGCGCCGTGCCCACGATCTCTGTCTGATTGACACAGGCGGTGGGCACCTTCGCTTGCCCACCCTACGAGACCGAGCAGGATCTTTAGAACGGGTGTATCGACAACGTGCCGAACACGATCGCCGCGATCACGGCAAACGCACTGTAGAGCGCGAAATGATGCATGCTCGCCCCGGTCCGACGCGAGAGCGAGCGCGCGTAGAAGTGCAGCCTGGCTTCCGCCGATAGTTCGCGCATGGTCGATCTCCAACGCCCCATTTGTAGGATTATGAGGGATCAACCAGGGCGGGAGGCAAGATGCCGGAGGAAATAGCGATGCGCCTCCTCCGAAGCGGCCGCATCGCAGACGTAAATTCTCTCCAGGTGCAGGTTCCGAGAATCTTATTCGTTCAAATTCGAGCCGGTTGGAACCGGCTCGGATGACAGTAGCCCGACGATCGCCTTAGTACACGTCAGCCTGGAAGCGGCCGGTCTTCTTGAGCTCGGCGACGAAACTAACGGCTTCGTCGGTCGAACGCGCCCCGAACTGGGCGACGATGTCGACCAGCGCACGCTCGACGTCCTTGGCCATGCGCTTGGCATCGCCGCAGATGTAGAGATGCGCGCCTTCGGCGAGCCAGGTCCACACCTCGCGGCCGACCTCGCGCATACGGTCCTGCACGTAGAACTTCTTCTCGCCGTCGCGCGACCAGGCCAGCGACATGCGCGTCAGCAGACCCGAGGTCTTCATCGCATTGAGCTCCTCCTGGTAGAAGAAGTCGCAATCGCTGCGCTGATGGCCGAAGAACAGCCAGTTCTTGCCGGGCGCGCCGGTCGCCTTGCGATCGAGCAGGAAAGCACGGAACGGCGCGATGCCGGTGCCGGGACCGATCATGATCACGGGCGTCTTCGGGTCCTGCGGCAGGCCGAAACCGTGCGCCTTCTGCACATAGACCTTGAGATTCTCGCCTTCTGTGATGCGCTCGCCGAGGAAGGTCGAGGCGACACCGAGACGCTTGCGCTTGCCGACGACGTAGCGCACGGAATCGACGGTCAGCGACAGCTTTCCGGGCGTCGCATTGTGCGAGGACGAGATCGAGTAGAGCCGCGGCTGCAGCGGCTCCAGCGCCTCGACGAAAGCCTCCGGATGCGGCCGCGTACCCGAAAACTTCTGCAGCGCCGCCATGACGTCGAGCGTGGCGGCATCGCCGTCGGGATCCTCGCCCTGCGCCAGCGCCCGCGCCTTCTCGCGCTGCGCGCCGCCGGTGATGAAGGAGATCAATTCGAACAGCGTGTCGGGTGCCGGCGACAGCGAGACGTCGTCGATCAGCACCTCGCGCAACGTCTTGCCGTTGACCTTGGTGGTGTGGGAGGCGCCGAGCAGCGCGATGATCTGGTCGACGAGGCCGACCTCGTTGCGCGCGAACACGCCAAAACTGTCGCCCACGACGTAGTCGAGCTTGCTCTCGGAGAGATCGAACTCGACGTGATAGGTTTCCTTCTCGGACTTGCCCTTGTTGAGCAGACGGCGCGAGAGGAAGGTCGCGGTCACGGGGTTGTCGCGCGAGCGGCCCGGCTCCGCGATCGTCACGGTCACGGCCGGCGCGGTCACCGCGTCCGTCTTGTCCGCCGCCTTGGCCGCCGGCGCCTTGTCCAGCTCCTCGTACAGCGACTTCAGCATCCGCGCGGTTTCCTTGCCGCCGGGAACACAGAGGTTGAGCCGTGCTTCGCTGCGGCCCGCGATCGCCTCCGAATAGTCGTAGCAATTGTAGCCGCACTGGCCGCAATCCTGCTGCGCCATCGCCGCCATCATCTTGCGGCGGACGGGACGGCCCTCCGCAAGCTTCATCCGGTCGGCGATCGGCATGGTCTGGTCGTGCCAGGGCGCCTCGCCGTCGTCACCGTCGCCGGCTGCGCCCTGCATGACGGCGGCGCCCTGCTCCGCTGACAGCGGCGCGGCGACATCAGGCGACAACAGCCCGGCAAAGAAGCCGTTCAGCCAGGAGCGCTGCGCGTCGGAGAACGGGGCGCTGGCGGGGATGATATCGAGTTTCGGCGGAGGCGTGATCTGGTTCATGCGGACACCTGTGCATCGGCAAGCTTGCGCAGCGTTTCGCCGTCATGGCGGCGCGCAAAGGACAGGAAGGTTTCGTCGGGTGACGAGCGATGGGCGATATAGGCCTTGAGCAGTCCTTCGACCGTCTTCGGTGCGTCCTCGGCCTTGAGGTCGTGATAGACCTCCTGCCCGACATCGGCGTCGGGGCCGAACCCGCCACCCGTGAAGAGGTGATAGCCCTCGACCGTGTCGTCCTCGTTCACCGGCACGCGCGCACCGATCAGGCCGATATCACTGATGTAATGCTGTGCGCATGAATGGTGGCAGCCAGTGACATGGATGTTGACCGGCTTGTCCATGGCGACGCGCGGCTCGCACCAATCACCGATCTCGGCCGCGCTGCGCTTGGTGTTGGACGCCGCGAAACGGCAGCCGGCGTTGCCGGTGCAGGCGATCAGTCCGGCGCGGATGTGCGAAACCTCGACCGCGAGCCCGATCTGCTTGATGGCAGCGATGGCGAGTTCGATGTTCTCGTCGCGCACCCCTGATATCAGCAGGTTCTGCCAGACCGTCAGGCGGATCTCACCGTCGCCGAGGTCGCGCGAGACCTTAGCGAGACCGCGCATCTGATCGCAGCTGAGCTTGCCGAGCGGCAGCGACACGCCGATCCAGTTGAGACCGTCCTGCTTCTGCTTGTGCACGCCGACATGCGCCATGCGGTCCGCCGCGGGCCGAGGCGCGAACGCCTCTTCCGGCACACGCGTGAACGGCGTCTTCAGCCGTTCCTCGACAAGCTTGAGAAAGCCGTCATGGCCCATGGCGTCGAGCACATATTTCAGCCGCGCCTTGTTGCGGTTGGTGCGGTCGCCATGGTCGATGAACACGCGCACGATGGCATCGGCGACGGCCGTCGCCTGCTCCGGCTTGACGATGATGCCGGAATATTTCGCAAAGTCCTTGTGGCCGGTGATGCCGCCGAGGCCGAGGCGGAACCAGATTCCGGGCTCGACGCCAAAACCGTCCTTCACCTCATACGCCGTGAAGGCGATGTCGTTGGTCTCCTCGAGCACCGCGATCTTGCCGGCGCCGTCGAAGGCGACGTTGAACTTGCGCGGCAAGCCGTAGAGCGAGCGATCGTTGAGGATGTGGTAGTGCCATTCGCGCGCATAGGGCCGCGTGTCGATGATCTCCTGCGGATCGATGCCGGCCGTCGGCGTACCCGTGACGTTGCGGATGTTGTCGGCGCCGGAGCCGCGCGAACACAGGCCGAGGTCCTGGATACCCTCGATCAGCTTCACGGCATTCTTCGGCGGAATCTCGCGAAGCTGGAGATTGGCGCGCGTCGTGACGTGGCTGTAGGGACCGCAGAGCTCGTCGGCGAGATCGGCAAGGCCCGACATCTGCCAGTGCTTCATGATGCCGTTCGGAATCCGCAGGCGGCTCATGTAGGAGTCCTGCGTCGGCGCGACATAGAAGATGCCGTAATAGCGCCAGCGGAAATTGTCCGCCGGGCTCGGCGGCGTGTTGTCGAGCGCTTGCTGGCGCAGCCGCGGATAAGCATCGAAGGGATGCTCGTCGCGCTTGAACTTCTCCTGGTCGGCGAGCTTCTTGCCCGACGCGATGACCTTGTCCTGCGCCTTGATGTGCACGGCATCGGGACCAACAGGCTCGGCGTTCGGCTTGCCGGCGCCGCCTCCGCCGCCGAGACCGCGACCGACCCGGCTGATCTGCAGACCGGTCGTAAAACCTTCGAGATAGCGTTTCTGCTCGTCGGTAAAGTCGACTGCGAGCGTATCGATTTTCATGGTCGGTAACGAAGCTCCTGCGGCCACCTGGGTGGCATCGACGGACATTGGCGCGACCCGCGAGGAACTGGGCTGGCCCTTAAGAGCCGGCTTCGTTTCCCGACGGTCCGATCAGCTTCGTTGCTGCGGGACTCGGCTCAGCAGGCACCTGTGACAAGCTGGCCGCACTGCAACATTCAAGTTGCGTGCCAGCTTGGCCAAAATGGAAAATATCGCTATTTCAAATAATTAGGTGCCACCCCGAGAATTCCCGGGCGGCAAGCTTTCACGAAATTCGGGCAGCCGGATCAAACTTTGGGCAATGAAACTTACTGCCTAAAAAATACGCAGGCCCGAATCAAGCCTTCCATCGCCCGACCTCGAAGGCCCTAAGATGCCCCTGGATGTCGTCGGGATTGAACACCGGGCCGGCGAATGCCCCGAACGCGGCGGGAGCCTGCTCGGGCGGCCGGCGGCCGAGGGCCGCATCGTAGAGGTCGGGCCTGAAAACGGCCATCGCCGTCTTGACACCCTCCGGACTGAGCGCCGTCTGCCCCCAACGCACCATCTGCGCATAGAGCCAGGCGGCCTGGACCGGATCGGGCCGCCCCGCCTCTTCCCGCCCCACCAGGAGATAGCGGCCGCTTTCGCGGAACGTGCCGTCAGGGGAGATCTTCAGCCGCCCAGTCAGGGTGCGCTGGATCACTTCGGCATCGACGCCGATCCGCTCGGGCTGCGCCAGAATATGCGCCGCCTCAGCCAGGTTCGCGGGCTGCTCGATGAACTCGGCCCCCTTCACCGCCGCGCGCACCAGGCTGGCGACGACGTCCGGATGCGTGTCGGCCCAGACCTGGCGAACCGCCAGCACCTTCTCCGCCGCGCGCACGAGAATGTCGGAGACGAAATGCAGGATGTGACCGATGCCGAGATCGACGGCGATCGAATTCCAGGGCGCACCGACGCAGAACGCATCGACATGGCCGCTCTTGAGGCTGTCGACCATGTAGGGCGGCGGCAGCACCACGAGGCGGACGTCTTCGTCGGGATCGACCCCGGCCGCGGCCATCCAGAACCGCAGCTGGTAATTGTGGGTCGAGAACGGGAAGGTCATGCCGAAAGTCAGCGGCTCGGCACCCGCCTTGCGCCGCTTGGCAACCACCTTCGCCAGCGCTTTCGCCGTGGCCATCGGATCGAAGCGGTCGCCGTCGATCTCCTCCATCAGCGCCGCATGGAGCGCCGGCGACACCGTAATCGCGTTGCCGTTGATGCCGAGACTGAAGGGCGCGGCGATCGGTACCTTGACGTGACCGAGCCCGAGCGAGGATGCGATCGCCACGGGCGCGAGCAGATGAGCGGCGTCGAACAGGCCGATATTGAGCTTGTCGCGGACGTTGGACCAGGACACCTCGCGCACCAGCTCGACCTCGAGCCCTTCGGCGGCGGCAAATCCCTTGTCGACGGCGACGATCAGCGCTGCGGCATCGACCAGCGGGATGAACCCGATGCGGAGGGGAACGGTCATTTCAGCATCTCCGACGCGGTGATGATCGACTGCGCGATCTCGCCGATTTTCTTCTTCTCGCGCATGGCGGTGGAGCGCAGCAGCACGTAGGCCTCGTCCTCGGTGAGGCCCTTCACCTTCATCAGGATGCCCTTGGCGCGTTCGATGATCTTGCGGTCCTCGAGCTGCGACTTGGTGCGCTCGAGCTCCTCCTGGAGCTTGGCAAAGGCGTTGAAGCGGGACACGCAGAGGTCGAGGATCGGCTTGATGCGCTCCTTCTTCAGCCCGTCGACGATGTAGGCGGATACCCCCGCCTCGACCGAGGCCTGGATCGAGGCTGAATCGCTCTGGTCGACGAACATGGCGATCGGCCGCTTCACGGCGCGGCTGACCTGGAACATCGCCTCCAGCACGTCGCGGCTGGGGTTCTCGAGATCGATCAGGATGATATCGGGGTCGACCGCATAAATACGGGCAAGCAGGCTCTGCATTTCGCGGATATGGACCACTTGCGTGAATCCGGCCTCCCGCAATCCTTCCTCCAGGATCGCAGCGCGGATCGGGCTTTCGTCGACGATCACGATTTTGGGCGACTGTTCGGCGCTCATAGCTCACTCACGGCAGGTGATTCATCCATAGCACGCCGGAACGCCCTGCAAAGGGTTGTAATTGTGGGCAATTGGGACTAGCTCAGGCCGGTCAATCAGGCAGATTTGGATATGGATCAGACGGCTGCGCCCAAGGTCAGCTTCGTGTCGCTCGGGTGTCCCAAGGCATTGGTGGATTCCGAGCGCATCATCACGCGCCTGCGCGCCGAGGGCTATGAGCTCGCCCGCAAGCACGATGGCGCCGATATCGTCATCGTCAACACCTGCGGCTTCCTCGACAGCGCCAAGCAGGAATCGCTGTCGGCGATCGGCGAGGCCATGGCCGAGAACGGCAAGGTGATCGTCACGGGCTGCATGGGCGCGGAACCCGAGCAGATCGAGCAGGCCTATCCCGGCGTGCTCTCGATAACCGGTCCGCAGCAATATGAAAGCGTGCTCGACGCCGTGCACCGCGCGCTGCCGCCGGCCCACAACCCGCATGTGGACTTGGTGCCGCCGCAGGGCATCAAGCTGACGCCGCGCCACTACGCTTACTTGAAGATCTCCGAAGGCTGCAACAACCGCTGCACCTTCTGCATCATTCCGAAGCTGCGCGGCGACCTCGTCTCGCGTCCGGCCAATGACGTGCTGCGCGAGGCCGAACGCCTGGTCGGCGCCGGCGTCAAGGAGCTCTTGGTGATCTCGCAGGACACCTCGGCCTATGGCATCGATCTCAAATATGCCGAGAGCCCGTGGAAGGACCGCCAGGTCCGCGCCAAATTCCTCGACCTCGCGCGCGAGCTCGGCGAGCTCGGCGCATGGGTCCGGCTGCAATATGTCTACCCCTACCCGCATGTCGACGAGGTCATCGCGCTGATGAACGAGGGCAAAGTGCTGCCCTATCTCGACATCCCGTTCCAGCATGCAAGCCCCGAGGTGCTGAAGGCGATGAAGCGCCCGGCGGCACAGGACAAGACGCTGGCGCGGATCAAGCGCTGGCGCGAGGAATGTCCTGATCTTGCCTTGCGCTCGACCTTCATCGTCGGCTTCCCCGGTGAGACCGACGCAGATTTTGCCTATCTGCTCGACTGGCTCGATGAAGCCGAGATCGATCGGCTCGGCTGCTTCAAATACGAGCCGGTTGCGGGCGCGACATCGAACGCGATCGAGAACCCGGTGCCGGAAGAGGTCAAGCAGGAGCGCTACAATGCGCTGATGGCCCGCCAGCAGAAGATCTCCGCGCGCAGGCTGAAGCGCAAGGTCGGCACCCGCCAGCAGATCATCATCGACGAGGTCGGCCCGACGGTGGCCAAGGGCCGCTCCAAGGCCGATGCTCCGGAGATCGACGGCGCGGTGTATCTGACGAGCCGCCGCCCCTTGCGCGTCGGCGAGATCGTCACCGCGAAGATCGAGCGCGCCGACCAGTACGATCTACACGGCAGCGTCGCGGGGTTCTGAGGCTCCAAGACGCCGGCAGTCCTTGCGGTCCCCAGGGGCGAGACCGGCGTGAAACCGTCTCATGGTTTCCCCGGCGATGAGTGCTCGGCGCGGACGGCGCCGGGGCAAGGCACGTGCGGGAAGCTGCTATGCCCAGGCTGCCGAGCAGAAATAGAGCTTAGAGCAGGTTCGTCATGTCGTGTTGCCCGACGGCTCCTGTCCGTGCTGCGCGGCGAACACCTCCTTGGCTGCGAACAGCCCGTTCACTGCCGCAGGGAAGCCAGCATAGACGGCCATCTGCATGATGATCTCCACGATCTCGTCGCGAGAAAGGCCGACGTTCAGCCCCGCCTCGATATGCACTTTGAGCTGAGGCGCGGCATTTCCGAGCGCCGTCAGCGCGGCGATCGTCGCGATCTCTCGATCGCGCAGGCCGAGATCCGGGCGGCAGTAAATGTCGCCGAAGGGAAACTCGATCACGTAGCGTGCGAAATCCGGAGCGATGTCGGCGAGTGAGGCGACGACCTTTTCGCCGGCCTTGCCGTCAATGCGTGACAGGGCCCGCTGGCCGCGATCGAAGCGGCTTTCGGCGTGTGTTTGGGCGTGCGTCATTTTCCTTCGTCCTCTGTTCGTCGCCGGCGTAGCCGGCAATCTTGGTATCAAGGACGAGCAGGCATTCCTGGAGTTCGGCAATCTGCGTGCGAACCTGTTCTCGATGGATTTCCAGCATCTGCCGCCGGGCTGGCCCGGTGGCGTCGCCGTCATCACGAAGCGCCGCGTAACGCAACATGTCCCGGATTGGCATTCCGGTGGTCTTGAGCCGACCGAGGAATTCGATCCATGTGAGGATTGATGCGTCAAAATCACGTTGACCGGAGCGATCCCGGTCAGCGTATGGAAGCAGCCCGATGCGCTCATAGTAGCGCAGCGTGTGAGTCGACAAGCCGGTTCGTCTTGCAAGGTCGCCGATCTTCATGTGTGCCCGTTCTCGTACTGACGCACGTACAGATACCCCTTCGAGCGCGCTCTAAGTCAAGAGGGATCGAAGGTGGCGTCCCCGCGAGGTCAAGCAAGGGCTAGAACGCACTGATGGCGCGACAGCGGAAGGTCTCGGCGCGCCCGGCTGCACGGCAGCCCCGCGGAATTCCGAAGGTTCAGGAGGTCGCCAGCCATTTCGGCACCCAGCGCTCAGGCCGGGGTGCGCGGGCGAGATCGGCCTTCGCCTCGGAGAGCAGCGCCGGCTCGCCGTCGATGGTCGGGCGTAGGTCGTATTCGAAATTCGGCATGACGCGGCCGTCGGCATAGAGCCCAAAATTCATCGCGTACCACAGGCCAAGCTCGGGCTGGGCGCGGCGCATCTCCTCGCGCAGGTCGCGCAGCAGGGATTCGATCGAG
Organism: Bradyrhizobium sp. Rc3b; assembly: GCF_900114915.1. Taxonomy (GTDB): domain Bacteria; phylum Pseudomonadota; class Alphaproteobacteria; order Rhizobiales; family Xanthobacteraceae; genus Bradyrhizobium. Next base: position 132,656 of record NZ_FOUS01000008.1, on the reverse strand, counting down.
GCGGCTTCCTCGAACGGCTGTGGTCCGTGCGAGAGCACGCGCGCCTCGTATTGCCTGCCGACGATCGCGATCTCGAATCTCGTCCGGTCCCAGGGCTTCTTGCCCTTGGGCAGATGGGCGGCCAGCCGCCAGCCGAGCTCGGCCATCAGGCGGTGATTGGCCCAGTAGTCTTCGCGATCCCGGCTCCATTTTTCCATGAAGCCGCGGAAGTCAGGCAGTTCCGACGAATTCTCGTCGGGCGTCGCCGGCTCGCCGAGCGGCCGTCCGGCCAGCCATTGCGCGAGCTCGACCGTCTGCGGCTCGACCTCGTCATGCGGCTTGAGATCGCTCCAGGCATTGTCGAATTGTTGCGATGTCAGTTTGGCGAGCAGGCCGTCGAGGCTCGGCGCCAGCAGCTCGTAGTCGCCCTCCGAGCCCAGTCCCACGATCGGCGGATTGTCGCGGTCGAGACCGGCGCCGTACCAGCCGCCGACGGCCGAGCCGTCCGGCAGCCGCATGAACAGCGAAAACCTGTCCCGCAAGGGGCTGCCGTCGGTGATCGGCGCGTGATCCGAGAACTGGCCCTGCAGCGAGAAACAGCCGACGCTGCCCCAGGGTCGCCCCTTGAGCCAGGTGGCAAAGTCGACCAGCAACGGCGGCGCTTCGATACCCGGCGGAAATGCGCCGCGAATGCTGTCGAGGTCGATGGGATAAGGCGTATCGGACAAGGCTGAAAACTGTCTGGTTGGTCCCGTCCCTCTTGGTCTCGCCCGAATTGCTTCCGGTTCGAACCAAGTCGCGTCCTTCGATCACAAACGCGCTAGAGGCGCAATGGTTTCGATGCGGTACGCAAATGGAATACGACGAAACATCAGGAATTTGGTTCAAGCTGTCGGCCATCGGCCTCACGATGGCCCTGCTCGCGCTGTCCACCCCCGCTGCGGCGCGATCCCCCTCAGCCGCACAGCTGCGCCAATGGTGTTACGAGGACGACGACATGGGCCACGAGGAACGGCGCACCGAGGGCTGCTCGGCCGTGCTCAAGGCCAATCCCAACGATGTGCATGCGCTCGCCAATCGCGGCGAGATGCTTCGGCGCAAGGGCGACGCCGCGCGTGCGCTGGTGGACTTCAACCGTGCGATCGAGCTCAATCCTGGGCATTCCGACCTCTGGTACAACAGGGGAATTGCCCATGACGATCTCGGCGAGAAAGATCACGCCATTGCCGACTACACGCGTGCCATCCGGCTGAACGCCCGCGACCCGCTCTACTACAACAACCGGGGCAACTCCCACATTCACAACAAGGCGTACGAGCGCGCGATGGCCGACTACGATCAGGCCATCAAACTCGATCCGAATTTCGCGCTCGCCTATTTCAATCGCGGCACCGCCTTCAGCAACCACGGCGACGACGCGAGTGCACTTGCGGACTTCGATCTGTCGATCAAGCTCAACCCGAACTACGGGCCGGCCTACGGCAACCGCGCCCGCGTCTATCGCGACCGCGGCGACCGTCCCCGAGCGCTGGCCGATTTCGCCAAATCGATCGATCTCAGTCCGAACAACGACCGCGACTTCTATGCGCGCGCGAACATGTATTTCGATACGCACGACTACACGCTGGCGCTCGACGATTACGACCGCTCCATCAGAGCGAATGCGAGCCGTGCGGACGTGTTCAATTCGCGATGCTTCACCCGCGCGATCGTCGGCCGCCTGCAGGAGGCGCTGGCCGATTGCGAGCAGTCGCTGAAGATGGCTCCCAACGATGCCGACACGCTGGACAGCCGCGCCCTCGTCCATCTCAAGCTCGGCAACCTCGACGCGGCGATTGCCGATTACGATGCCGCGCTGAGCATCAAGCCGGGGCTCGACGGCTCGCTCTACGGCCGCGGATTGGCGAAGCGCAAGAAGGGTGACGGTGAAGGCGCCGAGCGCGACATCGCGGCCGCAAAGGCAATCAATGCCGGCATCGCCGATGTATTCTCGCATTACGGCGTCGAGTAACCGTCACGCAGGAATGTGACACTATAGTGCATTCACGCAGAGGTCACGGACTCGTCCTAGTTCTGCCGCGCCTTTCAACGCGAGCGAGGAATGAGAATGAGCCGTCTCTCGAACATGCTGCGCAGGCAGCGCTTCGACGATTACCGCTTCTACCACCAGAGCACCGTCAACCAGACCCTGCATCTCGTCAGCGCCGTGATCTTTCTCGGCTGCTACGCCTTGCTGTTCAAGGACGCAGCGCTCGCGGGTATCGTCGGCTGGCTTGCGATGCTGACGCGGCAGACCGGGCATTTCTTCTTCGAGCCGAACGGCTATGATACCGTCAACGACGTCAGCAACGACTACAAGGAAGCGGTCAAGGTCGGCTACAACCAGACCCGCAAGATCGTCCTGCTGCTGGTGTGGGGCAGCGCGCCGGTTGCGCTGTACGCGTTCCCTTCCCTGTTCGGGCTGTTCGAGCCGCCCGCCACGCGTCTCGATTTCGTCCGTCACGTCGGCACGCTCTGGCTCGCGATCGGCGTCAGTGGCGGTCTTGCCCGCATGCCCCAGCTCTTCGCCATGCGTGACGTCACGACCGGCCTCGTCTGGGTGTTCAAGGTGCTGACCGACCCCTTCCACAACATCGCTCTGTACTGGAATTCGCCGCCCAAGCTACTGCGCGGTGAGCTGATCGACACCGCGATCGCGGACGCGGATTGGGGCGATGAAGAGGCCGAGGAGGCCGCGCACCCGACGTGACGATGCACGCTCGGCGAGCATCCTGCAAAATGCCTGCTTGACAAGCCCTGCTATTCGGCTGTACGGACGCGCCCCATGATCAATTTCCGGACCCACCTGCGCACCGAAATGCTCCGTCGTCGCTCCCGCGACGATGAGAGGGTGCGCCATGTCCGACGACGCCGCTGAACCACTGAATTCAGCTGAAGTTTTCGAGAAGGCCGCACCCGCAAGGTGCGGCCTTTCTGCTTTTTGCGCCCGTTTTCCACCCGTCTCCAGAGGAGTTCGACATGACCACGCATCCGTACGACGCGCTGATGGACATCACCGCACGGCCCAAGGCCGTGTTCGTCCGCGGCGCGGGCTCCTACCTCTGGGACGACGGCCGCAAGCGCTATCTCGATTTCGTGCAGGGCTGGGCCGTCAACTGCCTCGGCCACTCCCCGCCCGCGGTTGCCGACGCGCTTTCCGCACAGGCCAGGCGGCTGCTGACGCCGAGCCCTGCCTTCTACAACGAGCCGAGCCTCAAGCTGGCTCAAGCGCTGGTCGCGAACAGCGCCTTCGACCAGGTATTCTTTGCCAATTCCGGCGCGGAAGCCAACGAGGGTGCGATCAAGCTCGCGCGCAAATATGGCAGCCTGCACAAAGGCGGCGCGTTCGAGATCATCAGCTTCGAAGGCGGCTTTCACGGCCGAACGCTGGCGACGATGTCGGCCTCGGGCAAGAAGGCGTTCGAGCCGCTGTTCGAGCCGAAAGTATCAGGCTTCAAGAAGGCGAAGCTGAACGACATCGCCTCGGTCGAGAAGCTGATCAACGACAACACCGTCGCGGTGATGCTCGAGCCCATCCAGGGTGAATCAGGCGTCTGGCCGGCGACCGATGCATTCCTTCAGCAGCTACGCGCGCTGACCGATGCGCACGGCCTGCTGCTCATTTTCGACGAGATCCAGACCGGCATCGGCCGGACCGGAAAACTCTTCCACTACGAGCACACCGGGATCGCGCCCGACATCATGACGCTCGGCAAGGGTATCGGCGGCGGCGTACCGCTCGCTGCCCTGCTCGCGACCGAACGCGCCTCGTGCTTCGAGCACGGCGACCAGGGCGGCACGTTCAACGGCAACCCGATCATGTGCGCGGCGGGGCTCGCCGTGCTCGAGGAGGTCAGCAAGTCCGACTTCCTGAAGCAGGTCGCCGAGACTGGCCTCTTGCTCGAGAGCGAGCTGCAGAAGGTCTCGGCCCGGCACGGCCTCGGCGGTGTGCGGGGACGCGGGCTGCTGCTCGCGCTCGACCTCAAGCTGCCGATCGCGCCCGGCATCGTCGCGCAGGCGTTCGAGGAAGGCGTGCTTCTCAACGCGCCGCAGCTCGACACGCTGCGCTTCATGCCGGCGCTGAACGTCGCGAAGGCAGAGATCGCCGAGATGATCGATTGTCTCGATGGGATCTTGACCAAGGCCGGCGCGGCACGGCGCGTGGCGTAGCAACTGTTTCGTTCTCCTGGAGGCAGTGCCGTAGGGTGGGCAAAGCGAAGCGTGCCCACCACTCAGAAAGGGTGGGCACGGCGCTTCGCACCTTTGCCCACCCTACGAGAGCAGCATCCGCGGAGACAGTTCTCGATTTCTTCGCTTCGCTCGCAATGACGGGAGCCTACGGCTTCAAAATCGAAGCTCCCGTGGTCTTGCGGCTTTCGAGATCGATATGCGCCTTCGCGGCATCCTTCAGCGCGTAGGCGTGGTTGATCGGCACGTGCAGCTTGCCGTTGATAACGGCGGCGAACAGCGTGTCGGCGCCTTCGAGCAGCTCCTTGCGCGTGCCGACGTAATCGTTGAGCTTCGGCCGCGTCGCAAACAGCGAGCCGTGATTGTTGAGCTCGGCGATCGCGAACGGCGGCACCGGCCCGGAGGCGTTGCCGAAGGAGACGAACATGCCGCGCGGCTTCAGGCACGACAGCGAGCCCGGGAAGGTCGCCTTGCCGACGCCGTCATAGACGACGTCGCAGCCCTCATTGCGGCTGATCTGCTTGACGCGCGCGACGAAGTCCTCCTCGTTGTAGAGGATGACGTGATCGCAGCCATTGGCCTCGGCGAGCTCGGCCTTCTCGCGCGAGCCGACCGTGCCGATGACGTGGGCCCCGAGCGCCCTCGCCCATTGGCAGGCCAAAAGGCCGATGCCGCCGGCGGCGGCATGGACCAGAACGCGGTGATGCGGCTCGACCTTGAAGGTCTTGTGCAGGAGATACCACACCGTCAGCCCCTTGAGCATCAGCACGGCGCCCTGCTCGTGGGTGATGTGATCGGGCAACTTGACCAGCTTCTCCCAGGGAATGTTGCGCTCGCCAGTATAAGCTCCGAGATTGTGGTAGTAGGCAACGCGATCGCCCGGATGGAAATGCGTCACGCCGGGCCCGACGGCGATGACCTCGCCCGAGGCCTCGTTGCCGGCAATGAAAGGCAGCCCCGGCGCCTTGTAGAGACCGGTACGGTAATAGACGTCGATGAAGTTCAGGCCGACCGCATGCTGGCGGATGCGCACCTCGCCGGGGCCGGGCGCCGGGACATCGACGCTCTCATAGACCAGGGCTTCTGGGCCCCCGACCTTGTGCACACGGACCGCTTTGGTCATCACCTGACCTCCTCTTCTCAAAGGCCAGCGAAAGACATCGCGCCCGCCTTGTCAACTCGATGTAGCTGGAACGCCTAAACCGACGGCGTGCTGGTCTTCCTGCGATTGCGCTTGGCCAGCACGTTGAAGAATTCAACGGCCGCCGAGAACGCAATTGCAAAATAGATGTAGCCCCGCGGAATATGGAATTGGAATCCGTCCGCGACCAGCGCGACGCCGATCAGCACGAGGAACGCCAGCGCCAGCATTTTCGTGGTCGGATGCTCCGCGACGAAGCGCGACACCGGGCCCGACGAAATGTACATGATCAGGCAGGCGATCACGACCGCCGCGATCATGATCTCGACGTCCTGGGCCATGCCGATCGCGGTGATGATCGAATCCAGCGAGAACACGATGTCGATGACGATGATCTGGATGATCACCCAGAAGAAGGCGCTGCCGCCGGGTTTCTGATCGCCCTCGCCGTCATCGGCCTCGAGCTCGGCGTGGATCTCGTGCGTCGCCTTCGCGATCAGGAACAGGCCGCCGCCGATCAGGATGAGGTCGCGCCAGGAGAAGTCCGAACCCTTGAATGAAAAGACCGGCGCGGTCAGGCCGATCAGCCAGACCAGGACGCTGAGCAGCATGATGCGGAAGACCAGCGCGAGAGCGAGCCCGATCTTGCGGGCGCGATCGGCCTGCTGCTGGGGGATACGCGAGACGATCACCGACAGGAAGATGACGTTGTCGATGCCGAGCACGATCTCGAGCGCAGTCAGGGTGAGCAGCGCGGCCCAGGCTTCGGGGCTGGTCAACAGATGCATCATGCGAAGGATCTTACCAGTCGTATCAACGCATCGCTGAAGCTGATCCAGAGCGCGATCGCGCAGAGTGCGACGGTGACGCCGGCGCCGACGCGGAAATCCATCTCCAGCACGTAGAGGGCGAGCAGCGCCCAGATCGCGATCAGCGACATCGTCAGCCAGCGCAGCCGCACGACGCGGACCGGATGCAGCACGTGAAACGGCACGAAGGTCAGCACGACGAGCGCGGCCACCAGCAGCGTCGACCACAGCGGCGGCCAGTGCAGCAGGAACAGATAGAACGCCGCCGCATTCCACAGCGCCGGGAAGCCGCGGAAATGATTGTCGTCCGCCTTCATGCGCAGATCGGCGAAATATAGTGCGCTGGTGACGATGATGACGACGCCGAGCAAGGGCGCCGCGACCGGCAGCAGCAGGCCGCTGGCGACGATCGCGTAGGCCGGCACGAAGACATAGGTGACGAAGTCGACCACGAGATCGAGCACGTCGCCCGACCAGTTCGGCTGCACGTTCTTGACGTCGAGCCGGCGCGCGATCGGCCCGTCGACCGCGTCGATGATCAGGGCGACGCCCAGCCATTGAAACATCGCCGCCCAGTGCTCGCGCACGGCCTCCAGCATCGCCAATAGCGCGATCGCCGCGCCGAACGCGGTGAAGATGTGCACCGAAAAGGCCGCGGCGCGGATCGCCGGTTTCGGCTTCAGGGAATCCTGCTGGGTATCCATGGCTTCTGCTATCAGAATGAGGCCGGTTTGCACATCCGCCATTGCGGCGCCCGGTCGCACGATCCGTCAGAAAATCAGGCGGAATCAGCGGGCTTGAATTTGCCGCCGGGCGTGTCATTTGTCGTTCCATGACAGACGCATCGACACTCCATGACGCCGCCGTGATCGGCGGTGGACCGGCCGGACTTGCCGCAGCGATCGCGCTGGCGCAGGCGGGTGCCCGGACCGCACTGGTGGCGCGGCGCATTCCCTATGCCGACAACCGCACCACCGCGCTGCTCGGCGCCTCCGTCGAACTGCTGGAGACGCTCGACGTCTGGTCCCGCTGCAAGGATAAGGCCGCCGCGCTGGAGGTCATGCGCCTCGTCGACGACACCGGCCGGCTGTTCCGCGCGCCGGAGGTCCGGTTCTCCTGTCACGAAATCGCGCTCGACGCCTTCGGCTACAACATCGACAACCGCTCGCTGATGCTGGCGCTGGAAGCGCGTGCGGCTGAGCTGCCCAATCTCGTCCGTTTCGACGACGAGGCTGAAAGCGTCGTCATCGAAGCCGACGACGTCGCGGTCCGCACGGCCTCCGCGCAATTTCTCTCGGCCCGCCTGGTGGTCGGCGCCGACGGCCGGCATTCGCTGTGCCGGGAAGCTGCCGGCATCGCGGTGACGCGGCGCGAGCTGACGCAGACGGCGCTGACCTTCAACGTCGGTCACACGCGGCCGCATCGCAATGTCTCGACCGAGTTCCACACGCCGCATGGCCCTTGCGTGTTCGTGCCCCTGCCCGGCGACCGCTCCAGCATCGTCTGGGTCTCGGCGCCTGCGGAGGCCGAACGGCTCCGCGGCCTCAGCGATGCCGAGCTGTCGGCCGCGATCGAGAAGCAGTCGCATTCGATCCTCGGGCGCATGACCGTCGAGCCCGGGCGCAACCTGTTCCCCCTCGCGATCGAACGTCCAAAATCCTTCGGCCGCGACCGCATTGCGCTGGTCGGCGAAGCAGCCCATGTGGTTCCGCCGATCGGTGCCCAGGGCCTCAATCTCGGCCTGCGCGATGCCGCCGACATTGCCAGGCTCGCGGGCGAGGTCATTGCAGCCGGCCAGGATCCCGGCGCGCCCGACCTGCTCAAGCGCTACGACCGCGCGCGGCGTCCGGACGTTTTGAGCCGCACCTTTGCGATCGACATCGCCAACCGCTCGCTGCTCAACGATTTCCTGCCGCTCCAGCCGGTCCGCGCCGTCGGCATGCACTTGCTCGGCGCCATCGGCCCGCTCCGGCGATTTGCGATGCGCGAGGGCCTGACGCCGACCTGGCGGCGGTAGTTCTCAGGCGCGATAGCGCGCGATGAATTGGATTAAGTTCGATCGAGCCGCGGGCTCGGTGCAACCTCTCCCGCTTGCGGGGGAGGTCGGCGCGAAGCGCCGGGTGGGGGCTCTCTCCTTTTAGGGATTTTCTCTGCAGACTTCAGACAATCCCAATGTGGAGATATCCCCTCCCCAACCCTCCCCCGCAAGCGGGAGAGGGGGCGCACCGTTCGTATCGCCAGCAGTTCTGGCTCTCACGGAAACACCAGCCGTCCGCTCTGAAGCAGCCACATCACGCTGGTCAGCGTGACCACGGATGCAAAGGTCCCGAGCAGCACCGCGACGGAGGCGGATTCGATCCAGGCATCGTTCTGCCGGGCGATGACGAACACGTTCAGCGCCGGCGGCAGCGAGGCCATCAGCACGGCGGTCGCAGCCCAGGGCTGCGCGAAGGGGCCGAACGCCAGCATCAGGCCGAACGCCGCCAGCGGATGGATCAGGAGCTTGACCGCGATCACGCCCGGCACTTCCCACGGCACCCGGTCGAACGGACGCAGCGCCACGGTCACGCCGAGCACGAACAGAGCGGTCGGAGCGGCGGCGTTCTGGAGGAAGGTGATGGTGCGATCGAGCGCGACCGGCATCTCGATATGCAGCGCCGCGACCGCGGCACCGAAGCAGGCCGACATGATCAGCGGGTTGAGCACGATCTGCTTCAGCACGACGCCGAAGGCATGCACGATCGAGGGATGGTCGCGGTCGGAGAGCTCGATCAGGAGCGGCACGATCGTGAACAGGAAGATGCTGTCGCAGCAGAAGATCAGCGCGGTCGGCGCCGCAGCCTTGGTCCCGAGCACAGCGAGCGCCAGGCCAGGACCCATATAGCCGATATTGCCGTAGCCGCCGGAGAGACCTGCGAGCGTCGCCTCGCGCAATGTCAGCCGTCCCAGAACCTTGCCGACCACCAGCGCCAGGGTGAATGCCGCAACCGTCGACAGCGTGGTCGCGACCAGGAACGGCGGGTTGTTCAATTCCGCAAACGGCGTCTTCGACATGATCGCAAACAGCAGCGCCGGCAGCGACACGTAGAGCAGGAAGAAGTTCATCCAGGCGAGGCCCGATTCCGGCAGGGACTTGGCCTTGCCGCAGGCAAAACCGACGAAGATCAAACCGAAATAAGGTAGCGCCAGATTGAGGATATCGACCATCGGTGAAGTATTTTCTGAAGACTTGGGGGCTATCTGCCCCTGAAGTGAACGTTAATTCCAGATGAGGCCACTAGCATCGGCCACAATCCTGGTCTATCGACGGGGAATGATTAAAGCGCGGACCGCCAAATTCCAGATCGGACAGGTCGTACGCCACCGGATCTTCTCGTTCCGGGGCGTGATCTTCGACATCGATCCGGAATTCAACAACACCGAGGAGTGGTGGCTGTCGATCCCCGAGGAGGTGCGGCCCCACAAGGACCAGCCGTTCTACCACCTGCTCGCGGAGAACGCGGAATCCGAATACGTCGCCTACGTGTCCGAGCAGAACCTGTTGCCGGACGAATCCGGCGAGCCGATCCGGCACTCGCAGGTGGCCGAGATCTTCATCAAGAACAAGGATGGCGGCTACCGCCCGCGCAATCCCTCGCTGAACTGAATTTCACTGGCAGAGGGCTAGCAAAAAAGGCGCTCGTGAGAGCGCCTTTTTCATGTCCAGGACCCTGGTCCCGATTACTTCTGGCCGGCCGGAGCGGCCCCTGGGGCAGCACCGCTCTGCTCGAGCTTCTTGCGCTGCTCATCAGCCTTCTTCTGAAGCTCTTCCTGGAGCTTCTTCTGATTTTCCTCGAACACCTTCGGATCGGTCGGCGGACCGTCATAGGCCTTCTGGAATTCGCCGGCGAGCGGCAACGGCAGGGTCAGCGGCGCGCCGTTGGCATTGATCGCCTGGACAACGAGATTCTGGCCCTTCTTCATGCTGTTGATGAGCTCGGGCGTCGCCTCGTAATCGGACATGCAGCCGTTCTGGAAACAGATCACATAGGGCTGCTGCAGCGGCGCGTTGCTGTCGACGATGATGCGGGTGCCGTGCACGAGCTGCATGCCGAGCGGCAGCGTCACGCGCAGGATCTTCTTGGGCTCGCCTTCCGGCTCGATGATGACGGCGGCGATGACCGGCTGGCCCGATTCGATGCGGCCGTCCTTGCCGGTGAAGCAGACCTGCTTGGCGTTGGCGTCCTGGCCCTTCAGGCAGAACTTGGTCCAGGGGGCGTAGATCAGCTGGATCTGCTGATCGGCGGGCTGAGCCGCGCCCTGCTGCGCCGGAGCGCCTGCAGCGGGGGCCTGCTGGGCGGGGGCCTGAGCGGCCGGTGCCGGAGCCTTCGGGGCGGCCTTGGGAGGCGCTTTCGGGGCCGGAGTCGCCTTGGGCGCACCCGGGGCCGGCGCCGGGGTCTGGGCCTCGGCGGCAAACGGAACGGCCAACGCCGTCGCCGTCAACAGGGCGAGAAGTCGCCCACGCGGCCGGACGGACGCGGCCAAGTAACGGAAATTCATTGCGGAAAACCCTTTCTGAACGGGAAGCGCCCGAACCGCTCCGAAGCGCCGAACCAAGCCGCCTTGGGCGCGGCTCTCTTCCCGTCAATTGAGGCAGATAAGTGACGGGCTCGGCGCTCTTGCGCGATTGCCCGCCTTCTTAACGTGGCCGACGAAAAGATCAATGCCGACAACCGTCTTTGGCCACATCCGCGGCTGCGCCCGGTGAAATTCCCTGTGATAGGATTCGAGGCTAGCCGGTCCTCGAATCAACGTGTGCCGATGTTCAAGTTCCAGCGCCTTTTCGAGGGCCCCGGTCTCCGCCTTTGCGTCCTTGGCTCTATGCTCGCGGTCGGGCTGTCCGCTGGCGGCGCGCGGGCCGAGGAAGCCCACGCCATCGCCATGCACGGCAAGCCGGCGATGCCGGCCGATTTCACCCACATGCCCTATGCCAATCCCGATGCCCCCAAAGGCGGCCGCTTGACCTGGGGTGTTCTCGGAACCTTCGACAGCCTCAATCCCTTCATCGTGAGGGGATTGGCCGTGCAGCAGATGCGGAGCTACGTGGTCGAGAGCCTGCTCGCGCGCGGCAATGACGAACCGTTCACGCTCTATGGCCTGCTCGCCAGGAGCGTCGAAACCGACGACGAGCGAAGCTTCATCACGTTCCACCTCGATCCGCGCGCCCGTTTCTCCGACGGCAAGCAGGTCACGGCCGAAGACGTGCTGTTCTCCTGGCAGCTGCTGCGCGATCATGGCCGTCCCAACCATCGGCAGTACTACGCCAAAGTCGCCAAGGCCGAGGCGACCGATTCCCTCACCGTCCGCTTCGACCTCGCAGGCGCCAACGACCGCGAGCTGCCGCTGATCCTCGGCCTGATGCCGATCCTGTCGAAGCAAGCGGTCGACGTCGCGACCTTCGAGGAGACGACGCTGGCGAGCCCGATTGGCTCCGGACCCTATCGCGTCACGGCCGTGAAGCCCGGCGCCAGCGTGACGCTGACCCGCAATCCCGACTATTGGGGCCGCGACCTTGCCATCAACCGCGGGCTCTACAATTTCGACGAAATCCGGCTCGACTATTTTCGCGAGGCCAACGGCCAGTTCGAAGCCTTCAAGCGCGGCCTTTATGATTTCCGCGTCGAGCACGAGCCGCTGCGCTGGCACGACGGCTACGATTTTCCGGCCGCAAAAAGCGGCGAGGTGATCCGTGACACCGTCAAGCCGGGCCTGCCGCAACCCTCCGAATTCCTGGTGTTCAACACCCGCCGTCCGATCTTCGCCGACATCCGCGTGCGCCAGGCGCTGACGCTTCTGTTCGATTTCGAGCTGGTCAACCGCAACTACTTTTTCGGACTTTATTCGCGCGTGGCCGGCTATTTCGCCGGCTCGGACCTGTCGGCCTATGGCCGGCCTGCGGACGCGCGCGAGCGCGAGCTGCTCAAACCCTTCGCCGCGCAAATTCGGCCCGACATCATGGACGGCAGCTACCGCCTTCCCGTGACCGACGGATCGGGACGCGATCGCACCACGCTGCGCGCGGCGCTGAAGCTGCTGTCGGACGCCGGCTACGAGCTCGACGGCACGGTGCTGCGCAACCGCGCGACCAAGGCGCCCTTCACCTTCGAGATCCTGGTCACGACCCGCGATCAGGAGCGTATCGCGCTCGCGTTCCAGCGCGACCTCAAGCGCGCCGGCATCGAGCCGAGCGTGCGAACCGTCGATCCCGTGCAGTTCGACCAGCGCCGGCTCGCTTACGAATTCGACATGATCCAGAACCGCTGGGACCAGTCGCTGTCGCCCGGCAACGAGCAATATTTCTATTGGGGCAGCGCTGCCGCGGACAATCCGGGGACGCGCAACTACATGGGCGCCAGGGATGGCGCGGTCGATGCCATGATCGCCGCCCTGCTCGAGGCCCGTGAACATACGGATTTCGTCTCGTCGGTGCGGGCGCTCGACCGCGCCCTGATCGCGGGCTTCTACACAATCCCCCTGTTTAACGTATCCGAGCAATGGATCGCGCGCTGGAATCGGATAGAACGGCCCAAGGCCACCTCACTCTCAGGCTATCTGCCGGAGACCTGGTGGTCGAAGGGGCAGCCGCAAGCTCATCAAGCAAAGTGACGCCGTGAACCAGCCAGCAATATCGCCGACGCTCGACACGTTGTTTCAGCGCACGCTGATGCGGCAGCCGCACGCGCCCGCCCTGCTCGACCCGCTGAACAAGGCCCGCGTGACCGGGCACCAGCCGCGGCGGATGACCTATGCCGAGGCCGACACGGCCATCGAGGCGCTGTCGGCCTATTTCGTCGAATCGGGCCTGCCGGCCAATTCCGTCATCGCCATCCAGCTGCCCAATACGGTCGAGTTCGTGCTGACGGTGCTCGCCGCCCATCGCGCCGGCCTCGTCGTCGCCGTGCTGCCGCTGCTCTGGCGGCACGCGGAACTCACCGCCGCGCTCAACCGCACCGCGGCGCGCGCCATCGTTACCATGAGCACGGTCGACGGCGTCAGCTATGCCGATCTGGCGATGCATGCCGCCGCCGAAGCCTTCTCGATCCGTCACGTCTGCGGGTTCGGAGGCGACCTGCCCGAAGGCATGGCTTCGCTCGACGACGTGTTGGCCCGCCCGCCGGGCACCACGCGCGCCGTGATCCAGGACGGCCGCAAGGCGGCGATGATCTCCTTCGACGTCACCGCGGAAGGCTTTCGCCCGGTACCGCGACCGCATTTCAGCGTGATCGCCGGTGGCCTTGCGATGTCGCTGGAAGCCGACATCCGGCAGGGCGCGACCGTGATGGCGGCATTCACACCGATGTCGTTCGCAGGGCTCGCCTCCTCGCTCGCGGTGTGGCTGCTCTCCGGCGGCGCGCTGGCGCTACATCATCCGTTCGAGAACGATGTGCTGGAGCAGCAGATCAACGAGCATGGATGCGAGGTGCTGATCGCGCCGGCGCAGCTTGCCTTGCGGCTCGGCGATGCCGATCTGGCGGCGCGGATGCCGACCTTGCGCAACGTCGTCGGCCTGTGGCGCGCGCCCGAGCAGGTGGCGGCGAGCGATGCCTGGATCGCGCCACATGCCCCGCTGACCGACGTCTACCTGTTCGGCGAGGCCGGGCTGTTCGGCGCCCGCCGCGGCGAGGACGGCATGCCCGTTGCGGTGATGCCCGGGCCGCATGGCGCTCCGCGCGAGCAATCCGGCTCGTCCATTGCCGGCGAGATCCTGCTGACGCCGAAGGGGACGCTCGGCCTGCGCGGCGCGATGGTGCCGATCGCGGCCTATGCCCCGCCGCAGCCGGTCGGCGACACGCTGATCGCGCAGCCGCCGCGAGACTATGTCGACACCGGCTATGCCGCCCGGCTCGACCGTCCGAGCGGCGCAATCTGCATCACCGCGCCCCCCTCCGGTATCATGGCCGTCGGCGGCTACCGCTTCCTCTCCAACGACCTCCAGGAATGGGCACGCCGGCTCGGCCAGGGCGCCCTGCTCACCGCGCTGCCCGATCGGCTGTCCGGCCACCGGCTGGCCGGACGCGCCCAGGACAATACCCGAGCCCGCGAGGCGCTCAGCGAGCTCGGGCTTAACCCCCTGATGGTCGAAGCTTTTCGCGACCGTTCCGGCCCGGTCTAGCCGCAGTTTCGCCTGGTGCGTTGACGCTGCATTAAGGCGGCCAAACTAGATTGCGGGGCATCTGTCGCGTGATCAGAGTTTGCGAATGTCCCAGGCGGGCCCGATCCTGTTTGTGTCCAATGCCGAGCGGCCGCCCTTCATTGCGGCGCTGGACGAGGCCCGGCTCTTTCCCGTCGTCGACACCGACTGGGCCAGCGCAGCGCACGCGGTCGAGCAGGTCCAGCCGGCCGCGGTTCTCGCCCAGATGTCCGGCGGTCACGAGCCGCATATTGCGCCGCTCGCCAAGAAGATCGCCGACCAGCCGCTTTACCTTCCCTTCGTGGCCCTCGATGCGATGGGCATGCTGCCTCACAACGCCCTGCCGTTCTCTTCGCGCGGCGGCAATTCCGACCGCCTGATCGCGCGGCTTCGCGCCGCTTTGCGCGTGCGCACTCTGCATGCCACGGTGCTGCGCCGGCTGCCGGAAGTGAAGGTCGCGTTGCCGGAAGGCGATCCGGCCCGCGATGCCACCGTGCTCCTGATCGGCCGCGGCTCGGCCTATCCCGCGCTCTCCGTCGCGCTCGGCGAACGCGCCGGCGTGGTCGGCGCGCTCTCGATCGAGGCCGCCGCGAAACACCTCAACACCCGCGACCTCGACGGCGTCGTGCTCGCCGAAGGTTTTACCGCGCGCGTCACCGACGCCTTTCTCACGGTGCTTGCCGAGGACACCCGCTTCCGCAGCCTGCCCGTCGTCGTCACCGCGCACCAGCTGACGCAGACTTACGACCTGCCCAATCTCGAGCTGATCCCGGGCGAGCCGGCGAAGGTCGCGGCCAATGCACTGCCCCTGATCCGCCAGCATGCGATGGAAGCACAATTGAGCCGCACGCTGCGCTCGATCGATGCCGGCGGCTGGCTCGATCCGCGCAGCGGCCTGCTGACGGTCGAAGCCTTCGCCCGCGATTTCGCCAAGGCGGTCGAGCAGACGCTGGCCCGCGGCGGCGGTCTCTCCGTCGCACGCTTCGCCTTCGACCCCGGCAATTCCCGCGCCCAGCTCGATGCTGCCCGCATCCTCAGCCGCCTGATGCGGCAGATGGATTTCGGCGCGGCGCAGAAGGACGGCTCGGTCATCGTCGTGTTCGCGGAAACCGACTTCCGTACCGCTCACATGATCGCCCGCCGCCTCTCGGCGGTGATGCGGCATACCTCCAACGGCAAGCACGAGATGCGCAGCGAGCCCGTCGTCAGCGTGGATTCGCTGTCGCCGTCGGATACGGCAAGGTCGTTGCTGGGGCGGCTGTCCGCGGATGCGTCGCGAGCGGCGTCGTAATTACAACCTCGCTGTCGTAGGGTGGGCAAAGCGAAGCGTGCCCACGAT
The DNA here is from genome assembly GCF_900114915.1 of Bradyrhizobium sp. Rc3b. Classification (GTDB taxonomy): domain Bacteria; phylum Pseudomonadota; class Alphaproteobacteria; order Rhizobiales; family Xanthobacteraceae; genus Bradyrhizobium. Next base: position 116,991 of record NZ_FOUS01000008.1, on the reverse strand, counting down.
ATCCCTCGTCTTTGAAAGATGGTGGGCACGCTTCGCTTCGCCCACCCTACGATATCTCGCCCGATCCTCACGCCGCCTTCTTGCTCTCCGCGAGCTGCGCCAGCTGCCGCAGGATCTCCGTCGTCCCAACGAGCCGCTCTTCCGGCGTTTCCCAATCCTGCAGGAACACCACCTTCATGTCGGGCCGCACCTTGGCGGCCTGGCCGTAGCTGCGGATGAACGACACCAGGCGGTCGGGATAGGCGAAGGAATTGTCGCGGAAGGCGATGACGGCACCCTTCGGGCCGGCGTCGATCTTGCCGACATTGGCGCGGCGGCAGAACGCCTTGATCGCGGCGACCTTGAAGAGGTAGCGCACCTCGTCCGGCAGCACGCCGAAGCGATCGCGCATCTCCGCGCCAAAATTCTCGATCTCCTCCTCGGTGTCGAGATCGGCCAGACGCCGGTACAGCGACAGCCGCACCGAGAGATCGCCGACGTAATCCTCCGGGATGAGCACGGGCATGCCGATGGTGATCGACGGCGACCAGCGGTCCGCCGCAGGCTCGGAGACGCCGGCCTTGAGGTTGACGATCGCCTCCTCCAGCATCGACTGATAGAGCTCGAAGCCGACCTCCTTGATGTGGCCGGACTGCTCCTCGCCGAGCAGATTGCCGGCGCCGCGAATGTCGAGATCGTGCGAGGCGAGCTGGAAGCCTGCCCCCAGCGTCTCCAGCGATTGCAGCACCGTGAGCCGGCGTTCGGCCTGCGCCGTGATCTTCTGCTGCGCCGGCAGTGTGAACAGCGCATAGGCGCGCAGCTTGGAACGGCCGACGCGGCCGCGCAGCTGATAGAGCTGGGCCAGACCGAACATGTCGGCACGGTGCACGATCAGCGTGTTGGCGTTGGGAATGTCGAGGCCGGACTCGACGATCGTGGTGGACAGCAGGATGTCGAACTTGCCGTCGTAGAACGCGGTCATGATGTCTTCAATCACCGCGGGCGGCATCTGGCCGTGCGCGACCGCGACCTTCATCTCCGGCACGTTCTTGTCGAGGAAATCCTTGACCTCGGCGAGGTCGTCGATGCGCGGCACCACGTAGAACGCCTGGCCGCCGCGATAGCGCTCACGCAGCAGCGCCTCGCGGATCATCAGCGGATCATGCGGGGCGACGAAGGTGCGCACCGCGAGGCGATCGACCGGGGGCGAGGCAATGATCGAGAGCTCGCGAACGCCGGTCAGCGCCAGTTGCAGCGTGCGCGGGATCGGCGTCGCCGACAGCGTCAGCACGTGCACCTCGGAGCGCAGCGCCTTCAGCCGCTCCTTGTGAGTGACGCCAAAATGCTGCTCCTCGTCGACGATGACGAGGCCGAGGTCGCGGAACTTGATGGCCTTGCCGAGCAACGCGTGGGTGCCGACGACAATGTCGACCGAACCGTCGGCGATGCCCTTCTTGACCAGATTGAGCTCCTTGGTCGCGACCAGGCGCGAGGCCTGCGCCACGTTGACCGGAAAGCCCTTGAAGCGCTCGGTGAAGGTCTTTGCGTGCTGGCGCGCCAGCAGTGTGGTCGGCACCACGACGGCGACCTGCTTGCCTTCGAGGGCCACGGCAAAGGCCGCGCGCAACGCCACCTCGGTCTTGCCGAAGCCGACGTCGCCGCAGATCAGCCGGTCCATGGGACGGCCAAGTTCGAGATCCTTCAGCGTGGATTCGATCGCGCCTAGCTGGTCCTCGGTCTCGTCATAGGGGAAGCGCGCGCAAAACTCGTCATAGAGGCCCTGCTGCACCGGCAGCTTGGGCGCTTCGTGCAGATGGCGCGCGGCGGCGATCTTGATCAGCTCGCCCGCGATCTCGCGGATGCGGTTCTTGAGCTTGGCCTTGCGGGTCTGCCAGCCACCGCCACCGAGGCGATCGAGCTCGACCGTGGTCTGGTCCGAGCCGTAGCGTGACAATAGCTCGATGTTCTCGACCGGCAGGAACAGTTTTGTTTCGGCGGCATAATGCAGCTCGAGACAGTCATGCGGCGCACCCGCGACATCGAGGGTCTGGAGGCCGATGAAACGGCCGATGCCGTGATCGACGTGGACGACGATGTCGCCCGCGGCAAGGCTCGTCACCTCCGAGATGAAATTGTCGAGCTTGCGGCTGGCCTTGCGCGGCCGCACCAGGCGATCGCCAAGGATGTCCTGCTCGCTGATGAGCGCGATCTCGTCGGTCTCGAAGCCGCTTTCGAGGCCGAGCACGGCGAGCATGGTCTCGTTGCGCGGGGTCGCCTGCACCGTTCGCCAGGAGTTGACGCTGGTGGTGTGGGCCAACTTGTGGTCGCGCAACATCGAATTCATGCGGTCGCGCGAGCCTTCGCTCCAGAGCGCGATCACGACCTTCTTGCGCTGGGCGTGCAGCGCCATGACATGGCTGACCACGGATTCGAACACGTTGACCGTCGTGTCGTTGCGCTCCGGCGCGAAATCGCGGCCCTTGCGGGCACCGGCGTCGACGACACTGGTCCCGTCAGCCGGAACCGAGAACTGCGTCAGCCGCAGCAGCGGCATGTCGCTCTCGCGCTGGGTCCATTCCTCGCCGGTCAGATAAAGCCGGTCTGGCGGCAGCGGCTTGTAAATGGCGCCGCCGCCAGGATGCTCCATGGCGTCGCGGCGGGCCTCGTAATAGTCCTGGATCTGCTTGAAGCGCTCGCGGACGGCGTCCTCGGCCTGCGGCTCGATCGCGATGGGCGCGCCTTGCAGATAGTCGAACAGCGTGTCCATCCGATCCTGGAACAGCGGCAGCCAGTGCTCCATGCCGGGATGGCGGCGGCCCTCGCTGACTGCCTCATACAGCGCATCGTCGCGTTCGGGCGCGCCGAACTCGGCGACATAGCCCATGCGGAATCGGCGGATGGTGTCGGTGACGAGCTGAAATTCCGAGATCGGCACCAGGTCGAGCGAGCGCATGTCGAGCAGCGTGCGCTGGGTCTCGGCGTCGAAGGAGCGGATCGATTCCAGGCTGTCGCCGAAGAAGTCGAAGCGGACAGGCTGATCGAGGCCGGCCGGAAACAGATCGAGGATGCCGCCGCGCACGGCGTATTCACCGGGCTCGCGCACGGTCGAGGAGCGGTTGTAACCGTTGTGCTCGAGCCAGGCGACGATAGTGTCCATCGGCACCACGTTGCCGGGAGCAACCGACAGTGCCTGCGCCGCGACGAGCTCGCGCGCGGGCACGCGCTGCACCACCGCGTTCACCGTGGTCAGCACGATCAGCGGCTTGTCGCTGCCGGTGAGCGAGGCCAGCCGTGCCAGCGTGGTCAGGCGTTGTGCCAAGATGCCGCCATGCGGCGAGACGCGATCATAGGGCTGGCAGTCCCAGGCCGGGAAAGTCAGCACCGGCAGATCGGGCGCGAAGAATTGCAGCGCGCGTTCGAGCTGCTGCATGCGCGGGCCGTCCCGGCAGACCACGGCAAGGCTGACGGCCGGCTTCTTCGGCCGCGCCGCGATGGCGCGGGCGAGATCGGAGACGACAAGGCCTTCGGCGCCTTCCGCGACATTGGCGAGCGTCAGCACACGGCCGGGCGCAAGCAGCTCGGCCGGAGATTTCATTGCCTGCTTCATGCGTCGCGGTCCGCGATCGGATAGGCCTTGATGCGGGCAAACAGCGCGCCGGTGACATCGGCCGGCAGCACCTTGTCACCGGTGATGGCAGCATAGAGATCGGGATCGTTGACCTCGAGCAGCGTCTCGAGCTCATCGAGCTCGGCGTCGGACAGATTGCCGATCTCGGCATCCGCGAAGCGGCCGAGGATCAGGTCCATCTCGCGCGTGCCGCGGTGCCAGCAGCGGAACAAAAGCCGCTTGCGGCGGTCGTCCAGCCCGCTGCTCGATCGTGTCGTTCCCGTCATGTCTCAAATCCAGTCAAACGCAGAAAGCCCGGACGTGCCGGGCGGGGCTGATATAGCCATTCGGGGTGGCCGTGTCAGCCCTCGATTTGGCAAGCCTGCCGCCCGGGTTGCGGCCGCGAAAAAAGCCGTGGATGCCCGGCATAAAGCCGGGCATGACGGGCCGAAACGATCCTAGATTCGCATCCATGCGCCCCAGCCTGCTCAATCCACTGTTTGCCCCCGTGACCAGCCTGCCCGGCGTCGGTCCGAAGCAGGACAAGCTGCTGCAGTACCTGCTCAGCCGCAACGAGACGCCGCGGCTGGTCGATCTGCTCCTGCACCTTCCGAGCCAGGTGATCGACCGCCGGGCGCGGCCAAAAATCCGCGACGCGGCGGTCGGAACCATGGTGACGCTGGAGGTCACCGTCGACCGCCACCGCCCGCCTCCGCCGCGCAACGCGCGCGCGCCCTATCTCGTCTATGCCAGCGACGACACCGGCGACGTCGTGCTGACCTTCTTCCGCGCCAAGCCCGGCTATGTCGAAAAACTGCTGCCAACGGGCGAGAAGCGCTACGTCTCCGGCACGCTGCAGATGTATGAAGGCATCCCGCAGATCGTGCATCCCGACCGCGTGCTGGACGAGGAAGCGATCTCGAAACTCTCAGGGATCGATCCGGTCTATCCGCTGACGGAAGGCCTGGCGCTCGGCTCGCTCCGCCGCGCGATCGCGCAGGCGCTGCAGAAGCTGCCTTCGTTGCCGGAATGGATCAGCCCGGAGGTGATGCGCCGCTGCAGTTTCCCGCCGATCTCTGAAGCGCTCAACCGCGTGCATCAGCCGGTCGAGCTGACGGACATCCTGCCCGACCAGCCGTTCTGGTCGCGCCTTGCCTTTGACGAGCTCCTGGCCGGCCAGCTCGCGCTCGCCCTGATCCGCGCGCAACTCCGCCGCCCGGCCGGCGTCCGCAACGCCGGTGACGGTCACCTGCGCAACAAGATCATCGACGCCCTGCCCTATGCGCTGACGCCCTCTCAGCGCAGCGCAGCGGCCGCGATCGCCGAGGACCTGCAACAGCCGGTGCGCATGCTGCGTCTGTTGCAGGGCGACGTCGGCTCCGGCAAGACCGTGGTCGCGCTTCTCGCGGCCGCAGCCGTCGCCGAAGTGGGAAAGCAGGCGGCGCTGATGGCCCCGACCGAAATTCTGGCGCGGCAGCACATCAAGACCATCGCGCCGCTCGCCGAGCGCGCGGGCATGCGGGTCGCGATCCTCACCGGCCGTGAAAAGGGCAAGGAGCGGCGCGAGCTGCTGGCGCAGCTCGAAGCCGGCGAGATCGACCTCGTCGTCGGCACCCACGCCCTGATCCAGGACGACGTGATCTTTCACGATCTCGCCCTCGCCATCGTCGACGAGCAGCACCGCTTCGGCGTGCGCGAACGCCTCGCGCTCACGTCCAAGGGCGAAGCGGTCGACGTGCTGGTGCTGAGCGCGACGCCGATCCCGCGCACGCTGGTGCTGACCTATTTCGGCGACATGGACATTTCCGAGCTGCGCGAAAAGCCGGCCGGCCGCCAGCCGATCGAAACCCGCACCATATCGATCAGCCGCCTCGCCGAAGTCACTGACAGCATCGGCCGCGCGCTGCAGGCCGGCAAGCTGGTTTACTGGATTTGCCCGCTGGTCGAGGAGTCCGAGGCCGAAGGCACCGAACACCTCACCAACGCGACGAAACGTTTCGAGAGCCTGCAGAAGCGTTTTGGCGAGCGCGTCGGCCTCGTCCACGGCCAGATGAAGGGTGCCGAGAAGGACCGCGTGATGGGCCAGTTCGCCGCCCACGAGATCGGCCTTCTGGTCGCGACCACCGTGGTCGAGGTCGGCGTCGACGTGCCGGCGGCGACCATCATGGTGATCGAGAATGCCGAGCGTTTTGGCCTTGCCCAGCTGCACCAGCTGCGCGGCCGCATCGGGCGCGGCTCGGAGGCCTCGACCTGCCTGCTGCTTTATTCGGAGCCGCTCGGCGAGATGTCGAAGGCGCGGCTGAAGGTGATCCGCGAGACCACCGACGGTTTTCGCATCGCCGAGGAAGACCTCAAGCTGCGCGGCGAAGGCGACGTGCTGGGCGTGCGCCAGAGCGGCCTGCCCGGCTACCGCATCGCGCGCTCGGAGGTCCACGGCCAGCTCATCACCCAGGCCAGAGACGAGGCGCTGCGCATCCTCAAGGACGATCCAAAGCTGAAGGGCGAGCGCGGCGAAGCTCTGCGCTGCCTCTTGTATCTGTATGAGCGCGATGAGGCGATCCCGCTGATTGGGGCGGGTTGAGGTTCAGGCGCGACGTCTCCTCCTCGTCATTGCGAGCGCAGCGAAGCAATGACGCATGGACACAGACCCGCGCACTTCGACCAAACTGCCGGAGCGATGGTGCGGGGCCACTAGGCCTTCTTCCGCGCGATCCCCGCGGCAAACGCCTTCATCAGCGCCGCATCCGCCGCCTCGCCTTTCGCGTCCTCGGCGAGATGCTCGAACCAGCGCGCAAACCCCTCGTAGATCTGGCTCGCCGGATGATCCGGGCCGAGAAAGCCGGAAATCTCCCGCATCTCGGCAACCCAGCGATAGGCCTTGGGGATCATGTCGGGCAGCGCGACTTCGAGCCGCGTCAGGACCGCGGGCTGGCTCAGCGCCAGTTCGTCGCGCAGCGCATCCGCAGCGCCCGCTTTCGTCGCCGCGACCACCATGGCCGAGCCGATGCCGGCGAGGCCCTTGACGATGCCGGCGTAGGACATCTTTAGAGCCGACGCCGCGCCGACCGGGCCCTCGACGATTCGCACATCGAGGCCAAAATCCTTCAGCACCGCGACGTCCTTCGCGTGCTCGCCGCACACATAAAAGGCCGGGCTCTTGCCGCCCGGCTGCGGCGGAAAACCGATGATGCCGCCATCGACGAACGGCGCCTGCGCCGAGCCGATGATCTCCTCAATTCTCTGCACGGTATCGACGTTGACGGCGTTGCAATCGACCACGATTGGCTTCTTGTCGCGCCTGACGATCAGCGCGGCCAGCCGTTCAGCCAGCGCGACGGCTTCGCCCGGCGGCACGATCGAGAGGATGATGTCGGCGCCCGCAATTTGATTGTCATCGGCACCGACCATGCCGGCTTCCGCCGCGCGTTTCCGCGTCGCCTCGCTCCGCCCGTCCAAAGACGTCAGCACGCGCGCGCCATGCTCAACGAGGCGGCGGGCGACGGCGCCGCCCATGGCGCCGGGTGCGAGAATCGCAATGGTCTTGGACATCATGTACTCCAGATCGAATTCCGAGCGAGGCGCTCAGGCGAACCGGAGACTATCAGAGGATGCGAACGCGCGCGTGACCGACGGCCATCCCGCAGCGGAATGGCCCTACTCCACCTTCGCAGGCTCGGGCTGAAGCGCGGACGCGTTGGCGATGCGCGCGGCATTCGCCATGCCCGCGAGTGCTGCAGCCTTTTTCGGATCGGGTGCCGAGCCCGGCTGCACCACGCCGGCCGACATGATCAGCGTCGCCGCGTCCTCGGCGGTGAGGTCGACCTCGATGATCTTGCTCTTCGGGACATAGAAGAAGAAGCCGGTGGTTGGGTTCGGCGAGCACGGCAGGAACACCGAGACGTGCTCCTCCTGCCCCGGCAGGTTGCGCGCGATGTCCTCGTTCGGCGATTGCGAGATCAGTACGATCGACCACATGCCCGGCGAGGGAAACTCGACCAGTCCGACCTTGCGGAAGCTCGAGCCCTTGCCCGAGAACAGCGTCTCGAACACTTGTTTCAGGCCGCGATAGATGGCGCGCACCGCCGGGATCCGGCCGAGGAACGTTTCGCCGACATCGACGAGCGTCCGGCCGATCAGATTGGCCGCGAGGAAACCGACCAGCGTCAGCGTGAAAAATGCGACAACCAGTCCCCAGCCGGGAACGACATACGGCAGATAGGTTTCCGGCCGATAGGCCAGCGGCACGAACGGCCGCACCACGCCGTCGACCCAGGTGACGAACCACCAGACCAGATACAGGGTGATGGCGATCGGCCCCGTCACCACGAGGCCAGTCAGAAAATAGTTGCGGAAGCGGCCCATCAGGCCGGTATGCGGTTCCGGGAGCGGATCAAGAGGCGCAGGCGCGTCGTCGCGGGGGGTCATTCGGGTTCCAGGTCGGTCGCAGCACACAAGCTAGGGTCTTCTAGCAGGTTTTGGAAGACCGCGACCGCCTGATATCCCTTCCGCCTATTCCACGGTCACCGATTTCGCGAGATTGCGAGGCTGGTCGACGTCGGTCCCCATGACGACAGCCGTGTGATAGGCGAGCAGCTGGACGGGGACGGCATAGACCATCGGAGTGAAGGCCGCCGCCATGTCGGGCATGACGATGGTGACGAGGGACTCGACAGTCGCCTCTTCCGCACCCTTCGCGTCCGTCATCAGGATGATGTTGCCGCCGCGGGCGGCGACCTCCTGCATGTTTGACACCGTCTTTTCGAACACCCGGTCGTGCGGCGCGATGACGACGACAGGCATGGTCTCGTCGATCAGCGCGATCGGCCCGTGCTTGAGCTCGCCGGCGGCATAGCCCTCGGCGTGGATGTAGGAGATCTCCTTCAGCTTTAGCGCGCCTTCGAGCGCAAGCGGGAAGCTGGTGCCTCGGCCGAGATAGAGCACATCGCGGGACTTGGCGATCCGGTGCGCGAGCTTTTCGATCTGCAGCTCGGTGGTGAGCGCATCCGCCATCAGGCGCGGGACTTCGACGAGGCCGTGAACCAGCTTGGTTTCGTCCTCATCGGACAATTCGCCTCTGGCCTTGCCGGCCGCGATCGCAAGGTTTGCCAGCACCATGAGCTGGCAGGTGAAGGCCTTGGTCGAGGCGACGCCGATCTCGGGGCCCGCGAGCGTCTGCAGCACGGTCTCGCTCTCGCGCGCGATCGTCGAGGTCGGGACGTTGACGACGGCGACCGTATGCACGCCCTCGGCCTTGGCATAGCGCAGTGCCGCAAGCGTGTCGGCGGTCTCGCCCGACTGCGAAATGAAGATGGCGAGATCGCCCTTGCGCAAGGGCGCCTCGCGGTAGCGGAATTCGGAGGCGACGTCGACCTCGACCGGCACGCGCGCAAAGCGCTCGAACCAGTATTTTGCGACGTAGCCGGCATAGCTCGCGGTGCCGCACGCCGTAATGTTGATGCGCTGGATGTTCTTGAAGTTGAACGGCAGCTTGACCGGCAGCGCGACACGTTCGGTCGCCATGTCGACGTATCGCGCCAGCGTATGGCCGACCACTTCCGGCTGCTCGTGGATCTCCTTCGCCATGAAGTGGCGATAGTTCGCCTTGTCGACCAGCGAGGTCGAGGCGGCATGCTTGATCTTGTCGCGCTGGACGGCATTGCCGTCCTTGTCGAAGATCGACGCGCTTTTGCGCGTCAACACGACCCAGTCGCCGTCCTCGAGATAGCTGATCGTGTCGGTGAACGGGCCGAGCGCGATGGCATCGGAGCCGAGATACATCTCGCCGTCGCCATAGCCGATCGCCAGCGGCGGCCCGTTGCGGGCGCCGATCATCAGGTCGCCATCGCCGGCGAAGATGAAGCCAAGCGCGAAGGCGCCGCGGAGCCGCCCCAGCGCCAGCTTGACGGCTTCGACCGGCGTGTTGCCGCGCGTGAGCAAATCGTCGACCAGATGCAGCACGATCTCGGTGTCGGTCTCGGTGTGGAACACCGTGCCCTTTTTCTCGAGCTCCTCGCGCAGCTCGCGGAAATTCTCGATGATGCCGTTGTGGACCACGGCGACGCGATCGGTCGCGTGCGGATGGGCGTTGTTGACGGTGGGCTTGCCGTGGGTGGCCCAGCGGGTGTGGCCGATGCCGGTGGTGCCCAGGAGCGGCTCGGCTTCCAGCCGCTTCTCCAGGTTCTTAAGCTTGCCCTCGGCGCGCCGGCGCTCGAGGTGCTTGCCTTCGAGCGTGGCGACGCCCGCCGAGTCATAGCCGCGATATTCAAGACGTTTGAGCGAATCCACCAGCTGCTCTGCAACCGGCTCGCGCCCGAGAATGCCGACAATCCCGCACATGCGGATCACTATCCCCCAAATCGTCGAAAAATCGCCTAAACGACGCACTCGGTTTTTAGCGAAAATCCCAGGGAACGATATACTCAATATTTATTGCGGATTGAGACAGCATGGACCGCAACCTGAGCTTCGCCTGCGTCGAATTGGCCGGCCTTAGACCGCGCACGTTAACTTGTTGTCAATATGTTTGACCAACGATTCCGGTGCAGGAGAGCAAAGCCATGAAAGGCTCGTCCGACCGCAAAGGTCTGTCATCGACGTACTTACGCGCCAGCGAAACCACGGGCACGCACCTGGCGCATTGGCCGCCGCCCCAGCGCGGCAAGGAGAGCAAGCCGGTCTTCCTGAAGCACGCTCAAGGCGAGCCGGCCAAACGCGCCAAGCCGCGCGGCTGGCGCCTGACCCGCGCGATCTTCTCCGAATTCGCCGACGACGAGTAAGACCACGTAAGAAGCCCCTCATGGTGAGAAGCGCGTCTCGAACCATGAAGGCCCGCATCTCGCCCGCGGCCGTCCTTCGAGACGCCCGCTTCCAGCGGGCCCTCAGGATCAGGGCGGAGTGCGCTGCGACACAACAGAATAGTGCCTATTTCTCCGGTTTCTTCCCGCCCGTCTTCAGCTCGCGATAGCGCGCCGCGCCGCCTTCCCGGATGGTCTGCTGGTTGCGCTCCAGCGCCATGGCGTCGTCGGGCACGTCGCGGGTGATGACCGAGCCGGAGCCGATATAGGCGCCATTGCCGATTTTCACCGGGGCAACCAGCGACGAATTGGTGCCGACGAAGGCGCCCTGCCCGATGGTCGTCTTATGCTTTTTGAAGCCGTCGTAGTTGCAGGTGATGGTGCCGGCGCCGATGTTGGAATTGGCGCCGACGGTGGCGTCACCGATATAGGAGAGATGATTGACCTTGACGCCGGCCTCCAGCGTCGCTGCCTTGGTCTCCACGAAATTGCCGATGCGCGCGCCGTCGCCGAGCGAGGTGCCGGGCCTCAAGCGCGCATAGGGGCCGATCGAAACGTTCTTGCCCAGCGTCGTCTGCACGATATGCGAGAAGGAATGGATCACGGTGCCGTCGGCGATCGACACGCCGGGGCCGATCACCACGAAGGGCTCGATCGTCACGTCCTTGCCGAACACTGTGTCGGCGGCGAGATAAACCGTCTCCGGCGCGATCAGCGTGACGCCGGCTTCCATCGCCGCTTTGCGCAAGCGCGCCTGCATCACGCCTTCTGCTTCCGCAAGCTGTGCCTTGGTGTTGATGCCGCGCACCTGGTCCTCGCTGGTCTCGATCACCACAGACTCCCATCCCTGTTCGCGGACGATGCCGACGGCGTCGGTCAGATAATATTCGCCCTTGGAATTCGCATTGCCGATTTTGTCCAGGATCGCGAGCGCCCGGCGACCGTCGATCGCCATCACGCCGGCATTGCACAGATCGATCTTGCGCTCCTCAGCGCTCGCATCGGCCTGCTCGCGGATCGCGACCAGGCGTTCGCCCTCGACGATGAAGCGGCCATAGCCGGTGGGATCGACGGCACGAAAGCCGAGCGCGGCAATCGCGGCGCCCCTGGCGAGCGGCGCACGCAGCCGCGCAAAGGTTTCGGCCGAAATCAGCGGCGTATCGCCAAAGGCGATCAGGAGATCATCGACGCCGCGCGCGATCGCCTCGCGCGCCGCCAGCACAGCATGCGCGGTGCCGAGCCGCTCGGCTTGCACGAAGGTGAGCGCGTCGGGCCTGATGCGCTTTGCCTCGTCCGCGACGGCCTGGTGGTCGGGACCAATCACGACCGCGAGCGAGGTGCCGGTTCCCTTGGGTGCGGCGGCGAGCACGTGGGCGAGCAAGGTCTGGTGGGCTACCGGATGCAGCACTTTCGGCAGGCTCGATCGCATGCGGGTGCCTTCGCCGGCGGCGAGCACGATCGTGAGGCTGGAACGGGCGGTCATCGAAATCCTGTCAGATAAGGCCGAATCAATTGGCGCGACGGGCGGGCAGCCGTCCTCAAAAGCTATTGCCTTGCTACCCCCGCAAACGCCCGGAATTCAAGTGCGACACGCTTTTCCTGTTAATGTTCCCTGATTGATTCGGGGAAGCCGGACAGGGCTGGGTACTTAACGTTCATGGCAAAGGATTCCGACCCACTGGCGGATGCCTTCGGCACCAAGGAGACCGGCGGGCTGTTCTCCGGACTTGTAGCCGAGGAAAGCGCGTTCGACCGCCGCATGATGTGGCGGCTGGGCTCTTGGGGTGTTGCGGCGGTAGGCGCCGTCGTCATCGCCGTAATGGCCAACCAGGCTCAGCTCGGATGGCGGCGCGACCAGGTCGCGTCCGCCGATCTCGCGCGCCAGGCGGAGCGGCTCCAGGCGCTGGCCAAGGAGAGCCAGAACGAGGCCCGCCGGCTCGCGGCCGCCATCGAGACACTGAACACAGATCGCGACCGGCTCTATTCGCGCGTCACTGTGGTCGAGCAAGGGCTCGATTCCGTCACCGGCGCCATCGCCAAGCAGCCCACCACCCCGCCGCAGGCCGGCAAGCCGCAGGATGCCGCGCCCACGGCCCCCAGCGTCGCGCCCGTCGCCTCGACCCCCGCCTCCGCCGGCGACAAGCCGCGGACCGAGGCCGCCAAGGACACGCCCAAGGATACCCCGAAGGAAACGGTCAAGGATACGCTCAAGGAAGTTTCAAAGGAGCCGTCGAGCCTGCCACCGCAGACTGCCGCCGCCGCCTCGCTCGTGCAGCAGCCGCTGGCAACGACTTCGGCGCTGCCGACCATACCGCTGGTGCCGTCCAAGTCGATCATGGCGCCGCCCGATCCGGCGGCGTCGAAATTGATTCAGCCCGAGTCAAACGAGAAGGCCGCTGAAAAGAAGGTCGAGCCGGCGCCCGCCCCGACCGAGGTCGTCGCGACAGCCGCGAAGGCGCCTGAGGCCGCCGAGAACGAATCCCCCGCCATCGCGGTCCAGCAGACGCGTTTTGCGATCGACCTCGGCGGCGCAAATTCGATCGACGGCCTGCGCGCGCTCTGGCGCGGCCTGAGCAAATCCAATCCGGAGATCGCAGCGCTGCGACCGATCATCATGATCAAGGAAGGCAACACCGGCCTCGGCATGCAACTCCGCCTGGGTGCCGGCCCGCTGGTCAACGCTGCTGCCGCCGCAAAATTCTGCGCGAGCCTCGCCGAGAACGATCGTCACTGCGAGACCACCGTCTTCGACGGCCAGCGCCTGTCGATGCGCGGCGGTTCGGAGAAGGGACAAGAGAAGTCCCAGGACAGAGTTCAAGAGAAGAACTCCGAGAAGAGCCAGGACGCGGTCCCGCAAGCCGAAACCGCGCCCGCGCCGAGCGCAAAGCCCGAGAAGCCGCAACGCCGCCGCAGCTACTCCTCCAAGCGCTCGTCGAAGCGCGAGGAGCCCGCGCCCCCGCCTGCGGCACAGCCGGCTCCGGCGAAGCCGGAGACTGCGTCTGCGTCCGCGGGATCGACGCTGTCGTCGTTCTTCAGGCGATAAACATTGCACCTGAACGCGCGGTGAACGCCGGCTTGCTTTTCCACGCGCCGATGAACCTAAATTTCGGTCCGAAAAGAGAAACCACCTGCCGATTGCCAAGTTGTCCCGGTCGTGAACCGGAGCGGCCGACATGTGAAATCGTTCGCGCTCGTCTCCATGACCAAGGGAGAAACACGTGAAGACATTGATCATCGCAACGGCCGCGCTTCTGGCGGCAGCTCCGGCGCTCGCGCAAACGACGAAATCGCCGGGCGCGTCGAGCAACGCGCCGGGTCAGCAAATGCACAACACCAAGAAGCCTTCGACGGGACCCGGCGCGTCCGAATACGCCCCTGGTCACCAGACCAATACCACCGCAGGACCGGGCCACTCGGAAAGCGCGCCGGGACAGAAGATGCAGAACACCACGGGCTCGAACACCAGCAAGAAGTGACGGTGCGCGGTCGCGTTCAGCTCTGACAGATGGCGCCGACCGGACTGGTCGGCGCCATCGCCTTGTCGAACGGCGGCTCTCCGCCTGATCGTCGATGATCGCTCGGAGTTGCGCGAGCATGCGACCATCGGACGCTCGGATCTCAGCGGCTCTTTCTCACCAAGCGGGCGTTTAGTCTCGATCTGCCGGGCGCATGCCAAGCGTCCGTCTCCCGAAACGCGCGAGCATCGATGAACGAGCTGGATGATGTGCTGAGGCTTCTGGTCGCGGCGGGAACAGGGCTGCTGATCGGCATCGACCGCGACATGAACGACAAGCCGGTCGGAATGCGCACCCTGGCCCTGGTCGCTCTCGGCTCCGCGCTGGTCTCGATCTCCGTGATCGAGTTCCAGAATCTGCGCGACCATCCGGACGCGATCTCCCGGGTCATTCAGGGCGTCGTTGCCGGTGTGCTGACCGGCGTCGGCTTCATCGGCGCCGGCGTCATCCTGCACGACGCCAAGGCGAAGACCGTGCACGGCCTCACGACCGCAGCGACTGTCTGGATTGCGGCGGGCCTTGGAATTGCCTGCGCGCTCGGAGCCTGGCTGCTGGTCGCCGCAGCGATCGCCGTCACGCTGCTCGTGCTGTTCGTTCTCGGCTGGGTCGAGCGCCGGCTCGGATTGAAATAGCGCACATACCAAATGATACGGAAGAGGCCCGCGTAAGACGGCAGTATCCGCGACGGATTTGATTCGGAGCGGAGATGACGGACGGGAAGTTTCTGGAGGAGCAACTCGCGTTGATCCGCGAGCTGGCCGAGCAGGCGGATCCCTACATCAGGAAACGCCTGCTCGCATTGGCTGAGAAATACGAGCGACGGCTCGCGGACCAGAAACGGGCGACGCAAGGCCGGCTTTGACGGCCCCTCGCGCACGCCTTGGGCGAGCCGGATCAACAGAAACATCGCCTGCCCTGTTGCCTGCCCGCGCCATCACGACCATATTGCCGCCATGACAAAAAAGCCCTTCCGCCTCTCGCCCTACCAGGTGCAGTTCCTGATCGTCGTCGGCTTCGCGTCCGTCGGCTATGCGCTCTATCTGCGCTACCTCGCGATCGAGCTGTCGCAGGTCGCTCTCGCCTGCGACGCCGGGCTGCAGACGATGATCTGCAAGGCGCGGTCGGTCTCGACGGTGCTGTTCAAGAATTCGGTGTTCGGCATCGTCGCGCTGGTGGTTGCGACGCTGAACCTGATGCGGCCGTCGATCGTGCTGCTCACCGTCGGCATCATCGCCGCCGGCCTCGGCATCGTGCTCTACAATGTCGTGCTGTCGGGCCTGGCGATCGGCCTGTTCATTCTTGGATTTGCTCGGCCCGCGCCCGCCACAGCGTAAGCGCGAACAACAGATAGATCGTGCAGGTCCACAGCGACTGCCAATTGTCGCGGCCCTCGTTGAAGAGCACGAAGACTGCCGACAGCGCCAGCACGCCCGCGAACACCGATTCCGCGATCGGACGCTGGCCGATCTGCGGCCGGTTCAGCATCAAAAGCGCGAACGGCACCACCGCCATCGTCAGCGCGGCGTAGGGGAAATCCTTGTAGCGCGGGTCGAACACGAAGCCGAGCGCGGTCGCCGCCGCGATCACCGCGGTCACCGCCAGCGTCAGGCCGAGCACGGCGGTGAGCTTCGACCATTTCCGCCCCTCGCGCGGACCGAGCAGGTCGAGGAAGGTCGGAAGGCTGCGGCCGATCACCATCGCCTGCGCACAGAAGATCGGCGACAGGATGCCGGCCGCGAGCAGCGCGCCCCAGAGCAGCCAGCCGCCGATGCCGTAGCTCTCATAATAAAGCTTGTCGGCGCCGATCCCGAGCAGGCTGCCCGCCGTCGTCGCCGAGATGGCGACGCCGAGCCAGGCCGAGAAGCGCGGCGTCCACGGCCGCCGGCGCAGCGTGATGAGCGCGACCGCGAATACCAGCACGGACAGGCCCATGCCCGCGCCCATGTACCATTTCCAGTACGGGAAATTGCTGATCGGCTCGCCCGGCGGATATTTCAGGCTCCGGCGCACCGAATCGTACAGGCCCCAATAGCCGCCGACGGTGCCCTCGAGCTTGCGCTTCCACGGCTGGTCGTAGGACTCGATCAGGTTGACGCGAAACTTCTGCGCCTTCGCCAAGCTGAGGATTTCCGAGACCACCCGCGCCTGGTTGGTGCGTGAGGGCAGCGCGCCGTCGCGCATGCGCCCTTCGCTCGGCCAGCCGGTCTCGCCGATCAGGATTTCCTTGCCCGGAAACGCCACCGCCATGCGCTCGCGGATCGCCTCGACATGGGCGGCGGCGAATTTCGCCTTCACCGGCATATCCTCCCAATAAGGCAGGATGTGAATGGTGACGAAGTCGACGGCGTCATAGACCTCGCGGTTCTTCAGCCAGAATTCCCAGACGTCGGCATAGGTGACGGGCACGCTGACCTGCGTCTTCACCAGGCGGATGATCGAGACGAGGTCCGCCGTCGTCATCTCACCGCGCAGCAGCACCTCGTTGCCGACGATGACCGCGGTGATGATGGCTGGGAATTCCTTGGTGAGGCGAATGGCGAGGGCGGCCTGCTCAAAATTCTTGCTGCGGTTGCTGGAGAGCCAGATGCCTTGCAGCACTTTCAGCCCGCCGACCTTGGCGGCGATCGCCGGCACCTGGTCGAGCCCGTTCTCCATCGAATAGATGCGGACGCAGTCGGTGATTTCCTTGAGCTGGCGCAGATCCTGCTCGATCTGCTCGGCGTCGATATGGGTCCACGCGTTCAGCGGCGTCTGCTCGCCGCGGAACGGCGCGTAGGAGACGCATTGGACCTTCTCGGCGGGATCGATCGGGGCGCGTGCAAGCGTGATCGGCGTCGCCAACCACCACCACACGGCAGCAATCGCACCCAGTGAAACGAGCAGAAGCGCCAGTGGCGTACGAAGAGAAATCGGTTCCGTCCTCCGCGAAGGGTCCGTCGATTACCTGCTTGCACGCCATCTGCCAAGGGGGTGCCCAAAGCGGGTGTCCAAGCGGGGGTCCAAATGCCGATCCACACTCAAGGATCCGCGCCTGCCCCAAAGGAATTGGGCTGCGGCCCTTCGACCGGGGCCTAGCATCGTGACTTTGCTGGACAAAATTCCAAATACAGGTCATGGACTCGGAAAGACTTTTCCGCCGCATTGGAGACCCATTTGGACGCCATCACCGGCGCGTCCGCGGGATCCTGACGCGGACGGCCAGCGGATACATTGGGGAATTCATGCGGCAACGGGTGTTCGAGTCACGAAATGCGGTCCTGCGGCAGTTCGCCGCCACCTTGGCCGTCTCCTGCCTTCTCGTTCTCGCCGGTCTCGGTGGCGCTTCCGCCCAGAGCGGCACGCCCGCACCGGACCAGGGCAAGGCTGCCGCCCAGCCCGCCGACGCCGCCAAGGATGCGGCCCAGAACCAGCGCCGCACCGACGAATTCGCCGAAGCGGCCCAGGTCATCAACGGCCCGGCCGGCAATCCCGAATGCGTCTGGCTCGGCCGCCGCGTGGTGCGCCTGATGTGGCGGGATGACCTCGATACCGCGTTCCGCCATCTCGACCTCTACGACCGTTTCGGCTGCCCCGGCGGTCACATCCAGGCCGCTTTCCGCTGCCTGACCCGGTTCGGCGGCCAGATCGATCCCAAGGTCGCCGAGACCCTGGACAGCCGCGTGCACGCCTGCTGGATCAACCCGGCGGCCCAGCCGCAGCAGGCGGCGGCCGCAGCGGCACAGCCGGCCGCTCCCGCTGCCAACAATGCGCAGCCGCAGCCGACCGCCAGCCCATCGCCCGCGGCAAGCCCGACGCCGGCGCCCCAGAAATAGCCCAAGGTCTTAAATAGACTTGGCCGTTTCAGCTGTCGTTCAGGAACGATCGGCCATAGGCGCGGTTGGCACTGCCGCGCGTCGTTCGAAAAAGGCCATGCCCTCATAAGGACATGAGGCCATGACAGTTGTGAAACCGTGCGGCGGAGATATGCTCCCTTTGCCGCGGACTTGGTCGGATCTCGGGGTCGGATCCGCTTCCCTGCCCCCTCAGCCCCTTCAGGTTTAGCCGCGATGCGCGTTGTCGCCGCCGTTCTGTTGCTCGTCTCCGCGCTTCACGCTGGGCTGTGGGGAGTCTTGCGCGACAAGGAACCCGCGCCCGATTTCAAGGGCCTGTTGCCGAGCGTCTCCTACGCGCCGTTCGAAGGCTCGGCTCACCCCGATATCGACAACATCCCGACGGTCGAGAAAATCCGCGCAGACCTGAAGACGCTGTCGACCATGACGCGCGCGATCCGCCTCTACTCGTCCACCGGCGGCGTGGAACTGGTGCCGCCGATCGCGGCCGAGTTCGGCCTCAAGGTCACCGTCGGCGCCTGGATCGACAAGGACAAGGATCGCAACGAGCGCGAGATCAAGGCCGCCATCGAACTCGCCCGCAAGAACAGCAACGTCGTCGGCGTCGTCGTCGGCAACGAGGTGATCTACCGCGGCGAGCAGAAGGTCGAAGACCTCATCGACATGATCAAGAAGGTGAAGGGCTCGGTCCGCGTGCCCGTCACCACCGGCGAGATCTGGAACATCTGGCGCGACAATCCCGACCTCGGCTCCAGCGTCGATTTCATCGCCGCCCACGTGCTGCCCTACTGGGAAAACTTCCGCTCGGACCAGGCGGTCGACCAGGCCGTCGACCGCTACAATCTCTTGCGCAACCTGTTCCCCGGCAAGCGCATCGTGATCGCCGAGTTCGGCTGGCCGAGCCAGGGCTACAATCTGCGCAACGCCGATCCGGGCCCGTTCCAGCAGGCTCTGATCCTGCGCAACTTCGTCAGCCGCGCCGAAGCCATCGGCATGGAATACAACATCGTCGAGGCCATCGATCAGCCCTGGAAATTCTTCGAAGGCGGCGTCGGTCCGTATTGGGGCATCCTCAACGCCAGCCGCGAGCCGAAATTCGCTTGGACCGGTCCGGTCGAGAACCCCGACTATTGGAAGCTGATGGGCATCGCGCTCCTGGTCGGCATCCTGCTGTCGCTGCCGATCCTGCGGATCGAAAAGCCGACCGCGAAGCAGGCCTTCCTGCTGTCGGCGACGGCCAACGGCGTCGGCGCCTGGGCCGCGACCGTGTTCGCGTTCTGGAACAGCCATTACTTCATCTTCGGCTCCGCCTTCGCGCTGACGCTCGGCATGATCCTGCTCGTTCCGCTGGTCCTCATCGCGATGGCGCGCATCGACGAGGTCGCAGCGGTCGCCTTCGGCCGGTCGCCGCAGCGACTGCTCAGCAAGGGCAAGCCGGTCGAGAATGTTCCCGAGAATTACTGCCCAAAGGTCTCGATCCACATTCCCGCTTATTTCGAGCCGGTCGAGATGCTCAAGCAGACGCTGGATGCGCTGTCGCGGCTGAACTATCCGAACTACGAATGCGTGGTCATCATCAACAACACGCCGGATCCCGCGTTCTGGCAGCCGATCCAGGACCATTGCCGCGCGCTTGGTGAACGCTTCAAATTCATCAACGCCGAGAAGGTGCAGGGTTTCAAGGCCGGCGCTCTTCGGATTGCGATGGACTGCACCGCCGCCGATGCCGAGATCATCGGCATCCTCGACGCCGACTATGCCGTCGATCCCGACTGGCTGAAGGACCTCGTGCCTGCCTTCGCCGATGCGCGTGTCGGCCTCGTGCAGGCTCCGCAGGAGCATCGCGACGGCGATCTGTCGATCATGCACTACATCATGAACGGCGAATATGCCGGCTTCTTCGACATCGGCATGGTCCAGCGCAACGAGGCCAACGCCATCATCGTGCACGGCACGATGTGCCTGATCCGCCGCGCGGCGATGGACATGGCCGGCGGCTGGTCGTCCGATACGATCTGCGAGGATTCGGATCTCGGCCTTGCGATCCAGGAGCTCGGCTGGACAACCCACTACACCAACCACCGCTACGGCCAGGGCCTCCTGCCCGACACCTACGAGGCCTTCAAGAAGCAGCGTCACCGCTGGGCCTATGGCGGCCTCCAGATCGTGAAGAAGCACTGGCGCTACTTCCTGCCCGGCAAGAGCCGGCTGACGCCCGACCAGAAGCGCGAATATGGCCTGGGCTGGCTGAACTGGCTCGGCGCCGAAAGTCTCGGCGTGGTCGTGGCGCTGCTCAACCTCGTCTGGGTGCCGATCGTCGCCTTCGCCGACATCGCCATTCCCGACAAGATCCTGACGCTGCCGATCATCGGCGCCTTCATCGTCTCGCTGGCGCACTTCCTGTCGATGTACCGCGCCCGCGTCGCGATCAAGCCCGGCCAGATGCTCGGCGCCATGATCGCCGCGATGAGCGTGCAGTGGACGGTGTCGCGCGCAGTGGCGCAGGGCCTCATCACCGAGCACATCGCCTTCGCCCGCACCTCCAAGGGTGGCCTGTCCAGGATGTCGATCGAGTTCCAGGCGTTCTGGGAGGCCGTGATCGGCACCCTGCTCGTGATCGGCGCCGGCGTACTGATCGCCTCCAACAGCTACCGCCAGATCACCGAGATCTACATCTTCGCCGGCGTGCTGGTGCTGCAGAGCCTGCCGTTCCTGGCGGCCGTCGCCATCGCCATCCTCGAGCTGAGCCGCATCAACTCGTTCCAGTTCTGGCGCGACAGCGCGATCCGCACCGCCGAGCTGATCGGGCTGCGTCCGGTCGCGCTGCCGGCCCCCGGCACGCCGCAGCCCGTGCCGAACGAGGTGCGGCGGGAGACCCAGTGATTGAGGCTCCGCGCTAGCCTTTGGACCTCGTGATTAAAAGACGCGTGGTCTTCGGCGTGGATGACGGCCCGCCAATCGGGTTGAGCTTTCCGCCTTAAGCGGCGGAAACCGCGAGCAAATCCCCGCTCCTGCCGCGACTTTCAGCAACCACCCAAGCTATTGACCTCAGCGCCCCATCCCCCTACACAGCGCGGGCCGAAAGCATGATCCGGAAACAGCCGGTTTTCCCCGCGACGCCCTTAAGCGCAGCGGCAAGACATGCTTCTCGAATGTCCGACCACGATGGCGATCTCTGACGTGCCATCAGCGGCCATGGGAGCGCGTAGCTCAGCCGGTAGAGCACGTGACTTTTAATCACGGGGTCCTGGGTTCGAGCCCCAGCGCGCTCACCAAAAGCCGGATCAATAGCTTGGCCAACAAGACCAGCCGAACCGAAAAACTCTGCGTGGGCCCCGTGTTGGCGAATCGATTGCGCGTGAACATGAAGAACATTCCTGCGGAGTTTGAGGACATACTCGCGACGGAACTGGTTGCGCGTTATCTCGATCGCGTGGGCGCAATCATCACGAAGGCCAGGGTGAAATTTTCCAAGGGCGACCAGCCCCGGGGTAGATCGTCACAGTGATCTTTGCACACCTACGGGGCGCTAACTCGGGCGCATTCCGAAGCCCAAGTAATTGATAACTCGACTCCGGCTTGCGGCGCGCTTCGATAGCGGCATGCCCGGCTCTGCTCGACACCACACGCCCACGCCCACGCCCACGCACGCGGACGGCCGACCGGTGAAGATCACGTTCGGCAAGATGCGCGAGATGGCTTGCAGGGCGTTGTGTTCTACCGCCATTGCGGCCATCACGTAGCGTTGCGCGCCGATCGCTGTCCTGATGTTGTCCGCCTGTCTGATATCGAGCCGCGCTTTGTCTACGCTGCCTGTGGCAACCGCTGAGCCGATGAGGCCCGGCAAGGCCGATGGCCCGCCTATCGCGGATGACGCGCAATCCCCGGCAAAGGATCGCTTCGCGTTGTCCAGGCTCCGCGATCATCCCACCACTGATCTGGTTAAGATTGTTCATTCTCTTGCAGGGGAAAATTTGCCTGTGTGCGCCTTGATGTGGCTCGCCGTCAGGAGGCCATGGAGGCGTATAGCGATGGGACAAACGACCCGAATTTTGAAGCGGGCAAATGTCCTGCCCGATCTCCTGAAAATGCTTCAGGAACTCGAGGAGCTCAGAGAAAGGGTTCGGCTCGCCGAGGCCGCGCGCGTGTTGCACTAGGCCCACGCGAAAAGTCCCCATCCCTTTCGGGGGGCGCTTTGGCGCGTCAGTCCCGCAAGCCCGAGGACGCGGTCTCCGAGCGAAGTGTCGTTCCATCTCGACATGCGCTGACGTCTAGCGACAGCGGGTTCTAAAAATCGCACTTTTCTGTCGCTGGTCCGTACTTGCCGCTGTAGAAGCGCGCCCGACCGAGGACTTTTGACCTGCCAATTGAGCTTGAGCAGAGCCCGAGAAGCTCCTCCCGCTGCGACCTCGTCGCGCGCGAACTTCGGAAGGTAGCGCGGCGTAAGGCTAAAAACGCAATCGACGTCTCCGGAATGAGGAATGTACAATTCGGTGACAGCCGGTCGCGATTTCGACGTCGACATGGTTCGCACTCGAGTTCATGCGCAATAGAGCTCTGGTAGCTCGTCGCCGCAAACGAGTGCCAGATTCCGATAAACCCCAGTAGTCGCCCCGAGATGAACTCCCCGCAGCATGCGCCTA
Source organism: Bradyrhizobium sp. Rc3b (assembly GCF_900114915.1). Taxonomy (GTDB): domain Bacteria; phylum Pseudomonadota; class Alphaproteobacteria; order Rhizobiales; family Xanthobacteraceae; genus Bradyrhizobium. Next base: position 94,623 of record NZ_FOUS01000008.1, on the reverse strand, counting down.
TTGTGCCCTACCCCTCCAGGCATTTTGGCGATGGTTTGCGTAGCGAAAGACAGCCCGCCCGTTCTGATCTGCTCCAAGTGCGGACGGCCGATGACGTTTTTGGCCACGCTTCCCGCCATCCTCAATCTGCCTGCAGTCCATGCTTTCCAGTGCCGCCCCTGTCTGCGCGTCGACACCATTCCGCTGGCATAGCACTCGCGCGTAAGTCGGTTTGAGCTCTTGCAAAAACCCATCACTCGTTTGCGGTCAGCGCCGCTGCGATCCGCGATCGTATCGGAGCAATCCTCAAAAGCCCGCGAAGTGACCGACCGACTTGCCAGCGATGGGTTTCGCAAGTGCTCAACGCGCTAATCTGAATCTCACGAAGCTCAAGCCGTGCAACGCGAAGATCGGATCCCCGACCCTAGAAGGCTGGAACGGCACCATCTCTGCCAAGTTATTCCGCTACCGGAGGTAACTGGAGGAGGTAGACATGCCGGTATTCATACTCTGGGCCGTCCCTACGGTGCTCGTCATCGGCGGCGTCGGCTACTATTTTCTTCGCGTAGTTCACTAGTTGAGTATTTCAGCCGCGCTCGAATGCTGATGACGGTTGCCAAAGTCTAGCCGGCATTGGCATTGCCGGAAGCCTGGCGTCGAGATCATTGCCCGGCGCCGGGCGGCCGCGCCAGGCGCCTCTTTGGCCGATCGGATTTTGCCGACGATGATTTGAGTTTAGCAGTCCGGTGGATTGGTGCGGCCGGTTTGCGATCGGCGCTACGCATCTTTTGCATTTGCTCGGCCGCGATCACGCGGGAGCGCAAATTCTCTAACTCGGAAAGCCCGGAAGCAAGCTCGTCGAAACGCTGTTTCAGCACAGCGGTGTGATCACCAGTGCCCATTGTACGCCCCCTGGACCACTCGAAGACCGACCGAGACAACCGGGAAACTACGCAATTGGAAATGCGGTGGCGAGGGGACTGTTCCCATTGAAAGTGCCGCGCATCGTCGCAGCGCGTGCGCCGCAAAATGGCTCAAGGCCTCCATATCGCGAACGCGGAGAAGATCAACTTCCCGGGATACGATCGATCGGTCGGGCTATCGCCAGTGACGGCCCCGGCGGTGGGGGGCTTCTGGGGTGGGGAGGCCGGGGCCGCTGGAGGTGCTTGGACCTTTGGGAAGGCCAAGCCACCGTAGACTAGGAAAAAGCGGCAATCACTTCTGTTCGCTTTCGTACATTGCCTGTACCATTTCATTTGCGGGGAACGGAGAGCAATTGCCCAATGAAGGACTATCTGGCCCAGATCGAGAAACTTCGGAAAGATGCTGCCGAATGCGCCCTGATCCGCGATTTGGCAACCGATCCAGGCAAGCGCGAAGTGTTCGACCGTCTTGCAAGCCACCTCACGGTCCTGGCTGATCAAGTTGAAATGGCCATGCTTGAGCGGAAGACCGCGACTGCTCCCACTCGGCCCTAGAAAGGCGCGCCGCTTATTGAAAGACGCGCCTGCGGGAGGCCGCGCCTGCCGATGCTGCGAGATTTTCTGAGCTTGCCGCTCGCCCAGCCCCACCCAAAAAAGCCGCGAGACAAGTCCCCCGAAACGTGTAGGATTCACCAAAACCGGAGGAACGGCATGTTTGAAATCAACGGTTTCGACACGGCGGGCGTCGTCAGTCTCAAGCGGCTGTCACTCGCCGCCGCCCTCAAGAAAGCCAAAGAGCTTACAGAGGACGGGTGCTGGGACGTTCAGGTCGTTGATCCCGCCGGCCGGGTCTACACCTCGTTCGAGGAGCAGGCCGCCTAGCCGCCCCGCCCTTCCGGGCCATTCGAACCATCATCAGCGCCCGTTTCCGCGGCTATCCGCCTCGGCCGACGTTTGACGAGGCGTTGTTCAGCCAGCGCAGCGTTGCATCGTCGCTCCAGCCAGGGACGGCAAAGCGCGCCGCCGGAATTGCATTCGCGCGGGGCCGGTCCACCGCAGGATGGCGTGCGCGAGGGTGATGCACCGGCGCGGCATTCGCGGAGGCGCACAGCGCCAGCAACAGACCCATGGCAAGAAGAGCGCGCATCGCATCAACTCCAATCGAGCTATCGCCCGCTGTCATCTCATGCGCCGATCGGCTCACCACAACCGATTGCGGCTTCACAAGCAGGAGAGAAGCGCGGGCACCTGCGCTGGTGCAGGCAGCTCGCGACTGCCGCGCACCATGCCATTGCCAGTCAACTCGTTTGGGAGCAGGCTCTCTCGAGGCGCTCAAGACGCCGCACAGGGAGCGAACCATGAAGGAACACGGCCTGGATGGCCGCCACCGTGACAAGGATGGCGCGATCAGCAAGAAGCACGGCAACACGCTGGTCGGCACGTTGCGCAAGATTTACGGAAGAGGTTTTGCGGCCGGCTATCCCGATACGACTGAACTCAGCGAGGTCCTGCTGCAGCTGAACGAGACATCGCTGAGCCAGTTGCGTCGCGATCACGACACCGGGCATCTGCAGCACAAGATCGACCACGTCGCGAAGTGACGGACTGTCAGGCCTGACGGTCAATCCGGGCGACCTCGGTCAATCCCGAAGTTGCAGTCGTCAGCTTTCCGGAGCCGCCGTCGCAGCCGGCACAGTCAACGGCGCGCCTCCGACCGAAACGGGACCGAGGGGCTTTGCTTCGCGAACCATCCGCTTGCGCATCGCGGCGGATAGTCCGTAGCGCGCATGCGCTCTTCGGATGGACGAGGTGACGTCCGACGTCATCGCATTTTGCAGCGTATCGATCTTCGCGATCAGCGTGGACAGCTGCGACGATATCTTCTTCACGTCGACCCGTTCGTCCGTGATGCTCTGTCGCAGCGACAGCAGCACCATTGAATCCTGCTGCAGCAAAACCGAGTTCTGGTCCGTTGCCTGATTGGTCTGTTGCAGCAACGCGGTGTGTTGCTGCTGGGCCGACTGAATGTCCTTCAAGACCGCGACGACCGGATCAGGCTTTGGCACGGATGCTTCCAGGCGCGGAAGCGGTTCAGCCAGGCTGCCGACATTCAGCGACCGAAAATCGGACGGCGAGGTGTAGATGGCCGCCGCGCCGTTGATGGCCAAGGCACACACCGACAGGGCCAGGACCGATTTCCGGCTGGACTGCTTGATCGGAACCGGGGCTTCCTGGACCGCGGGTTCCTGCTCCGCTGCGGCGGCTGCAAGTGCTACTGCGTCGAGTTCTTGGGCGAAGCTTTGCATTTCGAAGGTCGTGGTCATTTGCATTGACCCCAGTGAGCGAGCAACAGGAAACCGCCCCTGGACCGCCCGCGCGACGACCCCTTGTACGCAGCACCCTTACACAACTGCCTAAAATTGTGAGCATTTTGGATTAATTCCACGTTAGCGGCCGACTACGCCGCCCCCGGCCGATTACGGGGAACGTGCGAAGACCAGAGGCGCTACGCTGACAGCTGCCGTAGGGTGGGCAAAGGCGTTCTCTGCGCCTTTGCCCACCATGCTTCTGCTGCAATGAAAGAAGACGTGGCACGGCGCTCTGCGCCTTTGCCCACCCTACGGCAGCCGTTCCTAGGTCAGCATCTGACCAGGCCTTTCCGAATTTGGCAGAATGCCTCTGTTTTGCCCGACGGAGCAAACGAGCCTTGCCGCCGGATTCAAAACACCTTGTGCCAGCAGCACTTAGCTACTGTGCATGGGGTTGTTTTCGCATTTTGATGCGCTCTCGCCTCATCCAGCACTCCGAACAGCTCCTCCACTCGCAGATTACAAACCTGGTCCTATCGGGCTCGTACCGCGTTTGCGCGACACAGTCGTTCGCCGCTCGACCTGGGCCTTGGCATCCAGCACCTTGTCTCCAGCTCGTGCGGCTCGCTGGTCTGAAAGGCTCGAGCCTCTGCCTGCCAGAGCATCCGAGCCAACGCCGGTGTTTCCCTGAGCCTGTGTTGCCGGCCGTAATCTGTTTTGGGAGGACGCCGAACCAGTGGCCTTTTGATCCTCATTGCTCGTGCCGCTTCCAATCGCGCCGATCGGCAGGCCATTTTGAGCGTGACCAACCCCGGCATTTCTCGCAGCCTGAGTTGCCGCCCGCGACCTCGCGGGCGTGGCGGGCTGAACGTTCGGATTGGTCGGTTGGCTGTTGGTGCCCAGATCTCCGCCGGCGGCGGTGTCCTTCGTCCCCATCCCCGCGGGTGCGGAAGGACCTGCATTGCCCGCTCCCGTCCCCATTCCAGAAGGCGCCGAGCCGCCAGCGCTACCCGGCCCCGTTCCCATGCCCGCTCCTGCCGACCCGGCATTTGCGCCGCCTGCTTGCACCAGGGTCAACAGACACGAGCTTGCGACAATCGCGACAATGATCGGAGGAATGGCATGTGACATCGGACAATCTCCTTCGCCACGCCCCGATTAACTATAATGGTGGAACAGGGACTCCGCTACGAATTCGCAGTTGTTCGCGCTGACGAACGCGCGAGCCCTCACCCCTCGTCCAGCAGCTCGAACAGCTCCTCCACCCGCTCGAGCGGCGCGTCCTGCATCTTGGCGTGATGGACCACGCGGTCGCCGTCGCGTTGCAGCGATCTTCCCTTCGACTTCCGCAGGCGTCCGGGCAGGAACGTTGCGGCCGCAGCTTCAGGGCCGACGTCGAGGCGGATGATGCCTCTGCGCTTGCATTCCAGCCTGAGCCTGGCTGCGGCGAAGAAGTCGCGCGCGACCTTCGGCAGCGGGCCGAAGCGGCGGGAGGTTTCCTCCTCGAGGTCTTCGAGGTCGTCCTCGTCGGTGCATCTTGCGGCGCGCGCATAGAGCTCGAGCCGCACCGGCTCGGACTGCACATAGGTCTCGGGCAGCATGTCCGCGACCGGCAGGTTCAGGTCGGGCACCCACACCGCCTGCCCCTCGTCGAGCTTCTCCGAAGCCATCTTCAGGAGGTGGCTGTAGAGCACCGGCCCGAACACCTGGACGTGGCCGGATTGCTGCTCCGAGAACAGATCGCCTGCGCCTCGCAGATCGAGGTCGCGCTCGCTGATGGCAAAGCCCGCGCCGGGCCGGCTGAACTCTTCGAGCACAGCCAACCGCTTCTCGGATTGTCCGGACTGCGTCTCGGTCAACAGATGGGAGAAGGCGCGGATGCCGCCGCGGCCGACGCGCCCGCGCAGCTGATGCAGCTGGGCGAGGCCGAACTTTTCCGGCCAGCACACCACGATGGTGTTGGCGCGGGGAATGTCGAGGCCGCTCTCGACGATGTTGGTCGCGAGCAGGACGTCGGCCCTGCCCTCAACGAAACTCATCATGCGGTCGTCGATCTCGTCGGCCGCCAACCTGCCGTGCAGGCAGACAATGCTTAAGTCCGGCGCCACCGCCTGCACACGCGCCAGCATGGGATCGAGATCCTGGATGCGCGGACAGATCAGGAAACTCTGGCCGTGGCGGCGCTGCTCGCGCAGCAGCGCGGAGGCGATCGCCGCATCCGACAGCGGCGCGATCCTGGTCGCGACCGGCAGCCGGTGCACCGGGGGCGAAGCGATCACGCTGAGGTTGCGGAAGCCAGCCAGGCCCGCGGCAAGCGTACGCGGGATCGGCGTCGCGCTCATCATCAGCACATGGACGTTCTTGGCGAGGCCGGACAGCTTGGCCTTCTCGGCCGCACCAAAATGCTGCTCCTCGTCGATGATGACCAGGCCGAGATCGTCAAACTTGACGTCCTTGCCACCGAGCGCCTGCGTGCCGATCACGACCTTGATCCGGCCGCTGCGCAGTCCCTCCTTGGTCTCGCGCAGCTCCGCGCCCGAGGTTGCCCGCGACAGGTTTCCGACCTCGATGCCGAACGGCGCAAATCGCTTCTGAAACGTTGCGACATGCTGCCGAGCCAGCACCGTCGTCGGCACTGCGATCGCCACCTGCTTGCCGGACAGCACGACGGCGGCCGCCGCACGCAGCGCCACCTCGGTCTTGCCAAATCCGACGTCGCCGCAGATCACCCGGTCCATCGGGTGGCCGGAGGCAAGATCGTCCAGCACGTCGGCGATCGCCTTGGCCTGGTCGGTCGTCGTGAAGTAAGGAAAACGCGCGACGAACTTCTCATAGGCCGATCCCGGCGGAACCAGCTTTTCGCCGCGCCGCTTGCGGCGCTGGCTGATGTGCTGGGCGAGCGCCTTGCCGGCGACCTGGATTTCGCGCTCGGCCTCACCGCGGCGGGCCCACCATGTGCTGCCGTCCGCCTTGTCGAGCGAGAGCTTGCCGAGCTCGGCCGCGTAAGGCCACATCAGGGCCAGATCGGGCGGCGGCACCAGCACCGCATTGTCGCCGGCGAACTTCAGGCGGATCATCTCCCGCATTGCGCCGCCGCCGGTGTTCACGGTCTGCAGGCCGTCGAGCACGCCAAGGCCGCGCTGGAGATGGACGACCACCGTGCCCTGCTCGGGCACGTCGGCATGATCGAAGGCCGCGCTCCAGGCGCGCGCCATCGGCTGCGGATGATGCGCCCGGCTGCCGAGCACGTCGGACGCCGTCACGACGACGAGAGGCTTCTTGCCCGGCATCACGAAGCCTGCATCGAGATCGGCCAGCAGCGCCGCCTCACCGCTCCGCCCCCGCGTCGCGTCGTCCCAATCTTCGCAACGCTGCGCCTTGAGGCCGCTCATCCGCTCTATCACGCGCAGATCGTCTTCATGCGCTGCGGCGAGGATCAGTCGCGATCCGGCCCGGCGCGTCTCCTCGACGAAGGCACGCAGCGCTTTCCTGGAGGAAGTCAGTTTCGAAAACTCCGGGACGGTCTGGAAGGACGACGCGCGCGGCAACACCTTCATGCCCCGGGAGAGCTGCTTCCAGTCCCGCCGTCCGAGATATTCGCGCTCACGCTCCGCACGCGGCGCGGCCTCCTCGATCGTGTCGAACCAGCCGTCGGCATGCACCGGCACGCCCGCATCGGCGATCCATTTGGCGCGTCCGCAATAGTCGAACAGGCTCGCGCGCTTGCCGCGTTTGCCGGCAAGGCCAAGCCGCTCCGACATGGGATCGACGACAAGCTCCCTGGTCTCGAAGATGATCCTGTGCTCGTTCGGATCGAACGCCACGATCCGCCTGATCGCGCGATCCGAATGCTCGATCCGGAACGGCCCCAGCGCGCCGGCCGGAAATATCTCGAAGGTCTGGCCGTGGAACAGCGCCCCGCCCGGATAATCCGGCTCGTCGTCGAGATCGTATCCGAGCGCTTCGAGGTGCGCCTCCAGATCCTGTTCGGAGAACGTGCCGCCCACCTTCAGGCTCACGCTCAGGCGCGACAGGCTCGCCGGCGGCGGCAGTCGCTCCATCACGGCTTCGGCGGTCGAGACGAGAAAGAGTGGCTTCTTGGATTTCGCGAGGCGCCTCAGGACGGAGGCTCTGCGCCCTGCGAGCTCGTGCGACGGCTCGAGCTGATCGAACGGCAGAGTGTTCAATCGCGGAAATACCAAGACCTCACAGGAGGGGTCGAGCGCGTGAATGACACTGCCGAGCCGCTCCGCCCTGTTCTCGTTCTCGGCGAGAAAGACGATGCCGCTGCGTCCGGACTGCGTCCATTGGGCAAGCAGATGGAGCGCCAGCATGCCGAGCGGCGACGAGGACGAGATCGCAGCGCGCTGCGCCGCTTTGCTCTTCCTTGGCGACGTCTTGGTTGGCAGCGCCTTGCGTGGCGACGTCTTGCTCGGTGACGTCTTGTGCGGTGACGCCTTCTTCGGCGGCGTCTTGGCCACCCGCGCCTTTTTGGTAAGCCTCACTTGAATCCGTTTCTGGTCGTAAGCCGTCGTCAACTGAACGCCAGCCGCCCTCATTCCGATTCGGCGACTTCTCGCCTTGCATATGGGATTTGCCCGGTGAACGCACGCCTGGTGGCAACGTTCGGCGCGGCGCCGCGATCCCGACAATTTGGCTGTTGATCGAGCTCGGGCCGGAACTAGCGCGGCGCGAGATCTGCGTCTGTCGATGCGACGCTTGGCGCGATTGTAAACATTCTGCGCCCGGAGAGAAACGAAAAACCCCAGCGCTTGGAGCCACGCTGGGGCGTTTCGAGCAAAATGAACTGGTCAAGCAATGACGTCTTCATAGCAGCGATTTCACCTCGCGCTTGTGAACTGGTTCACACACGCCAAACAAACGACCTCGGTGAGACCGAGGTCGCCAACCTTTGTGGGGAAGGTTTACTCCCGGCCTGGGGGTTTTGGGGCTTGGGGATGGGCCGGGAGCCAGGATTCGACGTTTGCCGTGCCAAGTCGTTCCAAAGTCGCCGGCGGAGGTTCGCCCGCGCGGCAAAGCACGCCGGAACGGAGTACCGCATTCCCCGGTTTGAGCGCGCACCCGTCGCGCGCTAGGATGCCTCATTTTACGGAGGCTCATTTGAAACCAGTCATTTTCATCGCCGCCATTGCACTGCTTGCGACGGCTCCCGCACGCTCTCAGCCGCTGGTCGATCCCAACAAGGTTGCTCCCGAATTCCGCGAGGCGGCCGAGAAGCGCCGGGCCGAGCAGTTGCGCCAGCGCGAATGCGCGCTGAAGGCGGACCTCGAGAAAGTGCTGCCGAGGGATCGCACCGCCTTTCTCAACCAGTGCCTGGACACGATGGCGGCCAAGCAATAGCGACTGCCCGGCTGTTCCAAGCGGCCTCTTCCACCGCCGGCCACGGCCGGCCGATGGCGCTTGCCCGCGCGGTCTGCGAGCATTCCGCCACCAAGGCATTCAAGCTTTCTTCAGACATTTGGGATCAGCTGACGATCCATCTCCCAAAGTCATTGTTGTGCGCGCATGAGTTCAGTCCAGATTCAGTGCACGCGGTGCAAGAACGTGTTTCGCGATCGCGCCGGGCGGTTGCAGGACGGCTATTCGAGGCAATGTCCGAGCTGCGAAGTGGTGCTGTTCTTCGCCGAGGATTCCCAACATCCTTTCGTCAAGCGCGCGATGCGCGATGCGCGCAAGGTCCGCAAGGAGATGCGCGAGGCCGAGGCCGCGAAGCTTGCTGCGCCCGAACCGCAGGGGGCGCAGTCGAGGAGGTTCGCCGGACGAACGCGATCGGCGGGACGCGAGGACTAGCCTAGCTCACCGCCGCCTCTGCTTCCTCGGAAACAGGCGGTCGCGGATATAGCGCGAGGTCGGCGTCAGACGGATGCCGCGCGGCTTCTGCCAGGCGGCGCGGTCGATCTCCTTCTTGTCGCCGATCGCCAGCCTGCCTTTGGCGGTCTTGGCAATGAAGATCGCGTCGCTCATCTTGCGACCGGAACGCTTGTTTCTCGCCGTCACTTCCTTCCAGAGGCTGATCCTACCAAGCTTCAGCTTGGGCAGCTCTTCCCTGATCTCACGCCGCAGGCAATCCTTGTCGGACTCGCGCGCGCGCTTGCGACCGCCCGGGAACATCCACAGGCCGTCCGACCGGCGTCTGACCAACAAGACCTTGCCGCGCCGGGCGGCAACCAGTTTGGAAGACTTCGCCATTGCTGCCGTCATTGAAACCAGAATCGTCCCGATCGTAACTTGTCTAGTCGAACAGACAAGTTCCCGGCACGTTTTGATCACAGGCCGCGATCCCTCGGGTCCTGGCGCGACACGGCGGAAGGATCGCGCCGTTCGAGGCGAGATCAGCCCTCGGACGCCCCTGCCCGATCCTCCGTCCTGATCCAGGCCATCATCACCTCCCAGGCCACCGACAGGATGATCGGCCCGATAAACAGGCCGACGATGCCATGGGCCAGCGTGCCGCCGATGACGCCGACGAAGATCACGATGGTCGGCGTGGTCAGGCCGCGTCCCATCACGAGCGGCTTCAACATGGTGTCGAGGAAGCCGACGACGACGAGAAACACGGTGAGCAGCAGCGCCGTGGTGACGTCCTTGGCGGTCCAGATCCAGATGATGACAGGCAGCAGCACGAGGAAGGCGCCGATCTGCACGATCGAGAGCAACAGCACGATGAAGGCGAGAAGGCCGGCGCTCGGCACCGCCGCGAGCTTGAAACCGATGCCGGCGAGCAGCGCCTGCACGATCGCGACGCCGATCACGCCCTGCGCCACGGCGCGGATGGTCGCACCCGCGAGCGACAGGAAATGCTCGGTCTGCTCGGGCACGATGCGAAACAGGAAACCGCGGCTGGCCGCGACCAGCCGCGGCCCATGTGGAAACAAGAAGCCCGCCACGAACACCGACACCAGGAACTGGAGCGTGCCGACGCCGGCATCGCCGGCGAGCGAAAGCAGCGGTCCCGCCAGCGGCTGCAGATACGGCGCCACCTCGCGTACCACCGCGCGGACGTTGGTGTAGGCCTGGTCCCAGAGTTCGTAGAGCAAGGGGCCGACCAGCGGCCACGATTTGAGCTGTTCGGGCGCGGCCTGAAGCGCCAGATCGCCGGTGCCGAGCTGATGCGCCAGCTCACGCACGCCGTCCACCGCGCTGATGCCGAGCCAGGTCGCCGGGCCGATGACGATGCCGAGCGTGATCAGGGTCAGGATCACTGCTGCCGTCTTGGGCCGGCCGCCGAGGATTTTGGCGACCCAACTGAAGGCCGGATAGAACGCGACCGCGAGCACGCCGCTCCAGGCCAGGATCGGCACGAACGGGCGGATGATCAGGAAGGTCCAGATGATCAGCAGGGCGAGCAGGCCGAGCCGGATCACGAGCTGGATGACATCCTCTCCCGTCAGGAGCTGACGGAGACTTTTCACGGGCACTGCTTTCCTTGCGGCATGAACGCAACTTCCGGTGCTTGCGAGGTCTAGCGGTTATTGCCAGCAACGCATCCGCCGTCAAGGCGACTGGAACTGCCGGGGCCCACGATTAGGAACACATCGGGGCCATCCCGCATTCGAAAGACGATGACAGACCCTCCCGGCGAATCCGATGCACGCGCGGGAATGCACCGCGGTATCCGCTATTCCCTGAGGCCGAACGCCGCGCCGGGCTATTGGCAATATGCCTATGCGATCGGCGGCAGGGTCCGCTCCGGACGGGTGCAAGGCAGGCTGCGGCAGCTCGCAATCAGGCGGGTGCAGATGCGCATCGACCGGGACATGCGAAACGGCAGCTGATCCGGCTGCGCAGCCCGCGACGGCGGCCGGGCTTGGCTAACGCCCGTTAACCGAATTTCCCTGCCCCGGTTTACGCCGTTGCAAACGCCCGTGACTACCTTGGGTCGAGGTCAACAAAAAGCATTCCATCAAATGGCCAACAGCATCTGGACGATCGAAGAATTCTCCTGTGCAGGTTGCGGCATGAATTACACCGCGACCAGGGAAGAGCACAGCGAAGCCCACACCGGCAGCTTCAAATGCAGCATCTGTAGCGGCGTGGTGCATGCCTGGTCCGGCAAGCATCATTTCTTCGGCTGGCAAGCCGTGAAGACACGGCCGCCCGTGTTCGGCAAGCGCTGGGCCGACGTCGAGTGGTAGGCTGTCCAACCTCTGATTGCGCCGTGCCACTCATCCTGGACGGACCGGAGGATCGGCCGAATTGCACCGGTACCGTTTGGACTCCGTTCACCGATCGTCGCTAGATCAGGACGGATCCTTCGCGCCGAACAGCAGACATGGCCGACCTCAACGCCGTCCTTACCAGGCTCAACGACCGCCTGCTCCGTCTCGAGGGCGAGCTGTTCGTGCTGCGCTCATTGGCGCGCGCGACGCTGACGGCGGGCGACGACCATGCGGCGCGCATGCGCAAGCTTGTCGAAGCCGCAAAGATCGCGCTCGACGACGAGGCCAAGCGCCCTCTCGACAAGCCGACACGCAAATATGTCGATGCAGCCACCGCGCTGGTGGAGGAATTGCTGGTCGAGCCGACCCCGGCTCGGCCGCTATTCACGGTGATCGACGGCGGCCGGCGCGACTGAGCGCCCGCCTCAGGACGGCGATCGATTACCGCCCGTACATGCCGGGCGCACGTGCGCGGTTCGGATAGCACTGTCCGCTCGAATAGTTGTAATCGTAGCCGTCCGGGCAGAGTCCGCCGCGTCGTCCGCCGTAGGCTTCGGGACGCCCGTAAGCGCCGGGCCCGTGCGCCCCGTTCGGATAGCAGCTGCCGTTCGAGTAATTGTAGTCGTAGCCGTGCGGACAGAGGCCGCCGCCGCGTCGTCGTCCGTAGTATTCGCCTGGCCCTGGATCCCGGGTATAGACACCCGGCGAATGATAGTCGTTGGGATAGCAGCGGCCGTTCGAGTGGTTGTAATCATAGCCGTGCGGACATTGTCCGCCCGGACCACCCCTGAACTGAACTTGCTGCACCATGGGCTCCGGCGATGCCGCAGGCACGGTTGCGAATGCAAGCAGGCCGGCCAGCGCAAGCTCGATCATGACGTCTCCTCCAAATCACGGGGACAAGCCTAGCAGGATTCGTGTCCCACGAAACAACCCGGGGATTGAGACATGGCCGGCCTGAACCATGCATGAACCGGTTTTCGGCCTGCGACGATGCGTCGTCCCCACTCCGCGCGGGAGCCCGCCTCGCCGCCCCCGCTAGACCGGGTTGGAATTTTCCGCCTTGAGCCGGCCAAGGCCGGCCTCGATGATCGCGATCTCCTCGTCGATCTGGCCGATCGGCAGGCTGAAATCATAGCCGGACCTGCTCTTCAGATCGACCGCGAGCCGCTGTCTGTGCATCATCAGCTGATCGAGCCCGCGCCGGTTCTTCAGCCGCACATAGCTGTCGACAATCTGCTCAATTGCGCTCGGCATGAAATCTGTCCCGGCGAAAAAGGCCCGCGCGGCGCACAAAGGCCGGCGGGACATTTTCGGTGTCGCGGTACGCAATACAAATCCGCGACGGATTCGTCGATACGCCAGGCTGGTTGAGATCGTGTTACCATTCGATGATTTCGTGATGCGTGGCACGAAAAGGCCGCTGGCGATTATGCCAGCGGCCAAAGCCGGGTTCGAAAACGGATGCGGGTTGAAATGTCGCCAGCCCCGGTAGGCGCAGGTCTAGCAGCCGGCCGCAAATACCTCTGTTAAAAACGAAACATAGGAACCGGTTTTATCGCCCGCATGCAGACCCGTCGTGGCCGTGCGGCAACGCCAAAACATGCTCCGGAAAAGTGCGCAGCGGTTCTCCGGATCACGCTTTAATCCGTGACGCAGAAATAGGTGCGCGGATATCTGCGATAGGCGCCGTAGCGATAGTACGGCCGGTAAGCATAGCCGCGATAGAGCGCCGGCGGCTCCTCACCGTAATAGGCACCGTGATAGAAATTGGTGACCGGCCCTCCGGCGCAACGATAGGCGTCCCAAGTCGGCCCCACGAACGGCGCGACACCCGTCTCCGGCGGCACAGCAGGGTACGGCCCGCCGGCATGGGCCGGAGGGGCTACGATCAGCATCCCGAAAAGGAAAAGCCAGGCGCCTCGCATGCACTCGCTCCCGAGCCGTGCAATGCAGCTATGGAGCACCGGAACGGTCGCCTGCGCAATCGCGAAATCCGTCGCGCCCCGCCGGCACATTGTTGATAACCGGCGCAAACGCCGCGCGGGGGGTGACAGGGCGTCCGGACGTGTTATCGGGAGGATGACGCAGTTGCGAGACCGGATCGGACACTCATGCGCATTACCCTCGTCGGCTCCCGCCATTTCGGCGTGACCACCCTGAACATGCTCCGGGAGCATGGCGTCTCGGTCGTCCGGGTCGTCGTCGCCGATGCCGAGGATCGGCTGGCCGCGTCCGCCAAGGCGGCCGGCATCGAGGTCGCGGTCCAAGCCAATCCGAAGCTGGTGGTGGCCTCCGAGATTGCCCCCGATACCGACCTGATCATCACGGCGCACAGCCACGCCCGGATCGGCAGGGACGCGCTCGCCGCCGCCAAGTTCGGCGGGATCGGCTACCACCCCTCGCTGCTGCCACGCCATCGCGGCAAGGCCGCCGTGGAATGGACCATCAAGGAAGGCGATCCGATTGCCGGCGGCACGATCTATCATCTCGCCGACCGCATGGACGCTGGCGCCATCGCCGCCCAGGATTGGTGCTTCGTCAAGAAGGGCGAGACCGCCCGCGAGCTCTGGGAGCGCGCGCTCGCTCCGCTCGGCCTCAAATTGCTCGCCGACGTGATCGATTATGCCAAGGTCCACAAGGCGCTGCCGTCGAAGACTCAGGACGAGCAGTTCGCGACCTCTGCACCGAGTCTCTCCTGACGTTTACCCTTAACGTGAAGGGGCCTTGATTCCGCTTCGAAAATTGGAGCCGGGACCGCAAATAAACCATTGTTTCCACAGGAACAATTTTCGATTTGGCATTGCAACAAATTTCCGTCACATTTCGTCCGAATAAGCGTCAGCATATCAGACAAATTCAAGGACGGAATTCATGCGTTTTGGTCGCATCGCGGCGTTCTGTGCCGCTGCAGTTTTGACCGGCACCCTCGCCGCTCCCGCCCTCGCCCAGAGCCCCTATGACGGCAACTGGCAGGTCATCATCGTCACCAAGAGCGGCACCTGCGAGCCCACCGCAAGCTCCATGCTGACGGTTGCCGACGGCCGGATCACCGCGCCCGGCGCTAACGTTTCCGGCACCATCGGCAGCGGGGGACTTGTGAAAGTTTCGATCAATGGTGCATATGCCAACGGTCAACTCAGCGGCAACGCCGGATCGGGGAAGTGGAATGGAGCATCTGCAGGCATACCGTGCAGCGGGCGGTGGGAAGCATCGCGCCAATAAACCAATTGAGGCTCGCGCCCGGAACCGGCGGCTGCTGATTGCGGCCGCCGTTTTGTTTGCGGCAGGGATCGCCAACACCGAAAGCATGGCCCAGTCGGGCCCCTTCGCCCCGCTGGCGGGTACCTGGAGCGGCGGCGGCGTCGTCACCCTGGACGACGGCTCGACCGAGCGGATCCGCTGCCGGGCCAGATACGCCCCGATCGGACCGACCATGGAGATGTCGCTGACCTGCGCCAGCGACGCCTACAAGTTCAACCTCGGAGCCAACGTCAAGGCTGAAGGCGGCGCGATCGCCGGCAGCTGGTCAGAGGCCAGCCGCAACATCTCTGGCTCGCTTCAGGGCCGCGGTGCCGGCGGAAACTACGAGCTGGTCGCCTCGGCCGCCGGTTTCAATGCCAACCTCTCGCTGAAGACGTCCGGCAACAAGCAGAACGTCTCGATCCGCGCGGATAGCCAATTCCGCGGCGCCAACATCTCGCTGTCGAAGTAAGACCGTAAAGCGACACGGCAGTCGATCCGGCGAGCGCGCCGGGTCGACTTTTTTTATGCGCCGGGCACGAACGCCGTGACCTCGATCTCGACCTTGGCCCGCTCGTCCACGAGGCCACCGATATAGAGCAGCGTCGAAGGCGGGAAATTGCGTCCGAGCGTTTCCTTCCAGGCGGCGCCGATGCCGGCACCGGCTGTTTCATATTCGCTGCGGCTGGTCAGGTACCAGGTCAGGCGGACGATGTGCTCGGGGCCGGCGCCGGCCTCGGCCAGAAGCTTGATGATCCGCTTCAGCGCGGCTCCGACCTGCGCGGCCATGTCGGGCGTGTAATTGCCGGCCTCGTCGCCGCCGGTCTGGCCGGCCAAAACCACCCAGCGGCCAGGGCCTTCCGCCACAATGCCGTGAGAGAAGCCGCGCGGTTTTTTCCATTCGGCCGGCTGCAAGATCTGCATGAGCGGATTTCTCCCATTTTCTGTCGTTGTTCGTTGATGCCTTAGCACGTCGCCCTGCATCGCTGCATCCGCAGATTTGGCCGTTGCAAACGGTGGCGATGTCGTCGATACCGGCCGTCCTTTCACATTCCATCCACCAGCACCCTGCCCCAATGAGCTCGACACCGTCCAAAACGATGGCTGCATTGTGGATGGCCGGCTGGCTGTCGCTGATGCTGGTCATGGCGGTTGCCGGGCGCGAGACCACGCGGGAGCTCAACGTCTTCCAGATCATGGAAGTGCGTTCGGTGATCGGTCTCACGCTGCTCCTGCCGCTCATCTACCGCGCCGGCGGCTTCAAGGCGGTCGCGACCAAACGCCTGCCGCAGCACCTTGCACGCAATGGGGTCCATTATTTCGCGCAGCTCGGCTGGTTCTACGCACTGACGCTGATCGGAATCGGGCAGGTGGTGGCGATCGAGTTCACCATGCCGATCTGGACTGCGGTGCTGGCCGCAACGTTCCTGTCTGAACGCATGACGATCTGGAAGATCGCCGCCGTCGTGCTCGGCATCGTCGGCGTCGTCATGATCGTGCGACCCGCCACCAGCGAGATCAATCCGGGCCAACTGATCGCGCTCGGGGCTGCAATCGGCTTCAGCGTCTCGATGATCCTGGCGAAATCGCTGACTCGGACCGAGAGCGCCTTGTCGATCCTGTTCTGGATGATCATCGTGCAGATGGTCGTGGGCCTGGTGCCGACATTCGCCGTCTGGACCTGGCCGTCAGCCTACCTTTGGGGATGGCTCTTCGTCATCGGTGTCTGCGGCACTTTCTCGCATTATTGCCTTGCCAGCGCGCTCCGACATGCCGATGCGACAATCGTGGTTCCCATGGACTTCCTCCGGGTTCCACTGACTGCGACGGCCGGCTGGCTGCTGTATTCCGAGCGGCTCGACGCCTGGACCGTGCTCGGCGCTGTGCTGATCCTCTGTGGCAATCTGCTGAATTTGAAGCCGGCCTCAGCGGTTCCCGCCCGCGCGCCGTGAACCTCGCGCTGCCTCGCGCGACAAAACAAAGTGGCCGTGTGATTTGGATCACGTTGGGAATCATTTCCATCGTGCACATTCGGCCACACAGCAGCGGGTTGCACGCAACGGACCGCCGTTTCGGTGGCGCGAAGTCGGGCACTTCGTGTAGGTTTGTTGCCAATTCGTTGCTGCCTGCAATTCGATTCTGGGGATTTCAGAATGCGCTATCTCACGCTCCTCGCTTCGCTCATGTGCGTGGCACTGTCGGTCAGTGCCGCGAAGGCGGACCGTCGTGTCGCCTTCGTCGTCGGCAACGGCTCCTACAAGAACGTCGCACAATTGCCGAACCCGCCGATCGATGCCAAGGCGATGGCGGCGACGCTGCGCAATGTCGGCTTCGAGGTGATCGAAGGCTCCAATCTCAGCCGCGACCAGATGACGGAGAAGCTGCTCGACTTCGGGCGCAAGGCGCAGGGCTCCGACATCGCGCTGTTCTATTATGCCGGCCACGGCATCGCCGTCAGCGGCACCAATTACCTGCTGCCGGTCGACGCCGACATCAAGTCGGAGATGGACGTCAAGCTGGGCGCCGCCATCAACATCGATCTGACGCTCGAGCAGACCATGGGCGATGCCAAGGTCAAGCTCGTCTTCCTGGATGCCTGCCGCGACAATCCGTTCGCCGCCAAGATCAAGTCGAACTCCGCGACGCGCAGCGTCAACGTACAGAGCGGTCTTGCCGAGATGAAATCCGGTGAAGGCACTCTCATCGCGTTCGCCACCGGCCCCGGCCAGACCGCGCTCGACGGTCAGGAGGGCAACAACAGCCCGTTCACCCGTGCGCTGATCGACAACATCACCAAGCCCGGCATCGAGATCCAGCAGGCGATGACGTCGGTGCGCGCCCAAGTCAATGAAGAGACCCGCAAGGGTCAGCTGCCCTGGGGCCACACCAACTTGACCGGCTCGGTCTATCTCAACCAGGCTCCGACAACCCAGGTCGCCAACGCGGCGCCGACCGCTTCTGGCATCGTGCCGGCGGCGAGCGGCAGCTCGGACGGCGTCGAGCTCGAATATTGGCGCTCGGTGAAAGAGTCCAACAAGCCGGAAGAGCTCAACGCCTATCTCTCCGCCTATCCGAACGGTCAGTTCAAGGCGCTGGCGCTGGCACGCCTCGCGGCCATCAAGAGCGGCCCGTCGACCGCGACGCGCACCCTCAACGCCGGCGTCGATCCGGCGACCTTTACCGACGAGGCCACCCAGCTCACCGAGGATCAGATCGGCCTCGACAAGACCCAGCGCCGCGACGTGCAGCGTCGCCTCACCGGGCTCGGCTTCGACACCAAGCAGACCGGCGTGTTCAGTGATGAGACCCGGACCGTGCTCAAGCGCTGGCAGGCCGCGCGCGGCTATCCCTCATCGGGTTACCTCAACAAGCACCAGCACAAGGCCCTGATCTCGGAGGTCCAGGCCGCCCCGCCGACCGCGAGCGACAACAGCCAGAAGGCGGCCCGCCGTGCCGCCGCGCCCGCAGGCAGCAGCGCACCGGCACCGGCACCGGCTCCCCAGCGCAGCAATCCCGGCGATGCCGCCGGCGCGGCGTTCGTGGGCGGCGTCGTCGGTGGCATGATGGGCGGCATGTTCCGCCGCTGAGATGCGGTAAGCTTGAAAACACAAAAGCCCGGCTCGCGCCGGGCCTTTTCTTTGGTGCGACGGTGTCGCAGCATGCCCGCCATTGCGAGGTTAGCTACTTCCCCGCGGCCTTGCGCAACGCCTCGTTGATGCGGTCCTGCCAACCCGGTCCGCCCTCCTGGAAAAACTCCAGCACGTCCTGATCGATGCGCAGCGTCACCTGCTCCCTGATTCCCGGCGCCACGTTCGGCTTCGGCGGGGCCGCGGCGACCTTGGCTGTCACCTTCTTGAATGCCGCCTCGGCCTCGGTCCTGGCATCTCCGAGTGTGCGCGGCCGCCTCGGGGGTTGATCCGCCATGTCCTAGATTCCCTCAAACAGCGCTGTCGAAAGATACCGCTCCGAGAAGGACGGCACGATCGCCAGGATGGTCTTTCCCGCCGCTTCCGGCCGCTTGCCGATCTGGATCGCCGCAGCGATCGCCGCGCCCGAGGAGATGCCGCCTGGAATGCCCTCATGCCGCGCCAGCGCGCGCGAGGTCTCGATCGCCGTCGTCGAGTTGATCTTCACGATCTCGTCGATCACGGCGCGGTCGAGGATGTCGGGAACGAAGCCGGCGCCGATGCCCTGGATCTTGTGCGGCGTATGCTGTCCGCCTGACAGCACCGGGCTTTCCTCCGGCTCGACCGCGACGACGCGAAGTGAGGCCTTGCGCGGCTTGAGCACCTGGCCGACGCCGGTGATCGTGCCGCCGGTGCCAACCCCGGCCACGAAGAAATCGATATTGCCGCCGGTGTCGTTCCAGATCTCCTCTGCGGTGGTGCGGCGGTGCACCTCGGGATTGGCGAGGTTCTTGAACTGCTGCGGCATCACCGAGTTCGGCGTCGTCTTCAACAGCTCCTCGGCGGCGGCGATCGCGCCTTTCATGCCCTGCGCCGCCGGCGTCAGCACCAGCTCGGCACCGAGAAAAGCCAGCATCTTGCGCCGCTCGATCGACATCGATTCCGGCATCACCAGCTTGAGGCGGTAGCCGCGTGAAGCCGCCACGAAGGCGAGCGCGATGCCGGTATTGCCGGAGGTCGGCTCGATCAGCACGGTGTCGGGCTTGACGATGCCCGCTTTCTCCATCGCGATGATCATGGCCGCGCCGATGCGGTCCTTCACGCTCGCGGCCGGATTGAAATATTCAAGTTTTGCCAAAATCGTGGCATTCACATCGTGCATGCCGGGCAGCCGGCGCAAGCGCACGGTCGGCGTATTGCCGAAGGCGTCGACGATCGAGTCATAGATCCGGCCCCGGCCGGGTTGGTGCGCTGCACCCGTGGTGGACGATGCGTCCATGATGAACTCCCTGTGACGACACTTGCGCTTCTTACGCAGCTCATGCGCAGTTACGGATAGCCTGCGACGACACGCAAGCGAGAATGCGGCACATGTTAAATACGCTGCATCGCAAAATCGCGTGAGCTTCAATTAGCAGAAAACCAACGCATTTGTGTTGCGACCTCGTCAACTGATTCTGCTTATGTTAGACTTAGGTCTCAAAGCAGGGAGGTCACACGATGTCAGCAGTTGCTGAAGTGATGCCGACCGTAGCGCTAAGGCGTGATCCGCGTTGCAGCGAGTTGCCGACCTGTCCCGTGTGCGCCGACTCCATGGTCGCCGCCGAAGCATCTGCGTATGTGTCGGACCATTTCATCAGCTATCTCTGGACCTGCGACAATTGCGGCTATGGCTTTGTCACCAAGCACGCCGTCAAGCAGCGGATCGTGTGCAACTAGCGTTATTTCCCTAGCGCGGGGCGATATCGCCCCTCGCCCAGTCCGCGCGCGTACGCTGATAGAACTCATCGAATTTTCCATGTGCGATCGCGTCCCGGATGCCCTGCATCAGGAACTGGTAGTAAGCGATATTGATTTCAGACAGCAGCATCGCCCCCAGCGTCTCGCCCGCCTTGACGAGGTGATGCAGATAGGCGCGCGCGCAGTTGCGCGCCGACGGCCATGAGCTCTCCTCATCCAGCGGACGCGGATCGTCGGCGTGGCGGGCATTGCGCAAATTCACCTGGCCGAAGCGGGTGAAGGCGACGCCGTGCCGGCCATTGCGCGTCGGCATCACGCAATCGAACATGTCGATGCCGCGTTTGACGGCTTCGAGGATGTCGTCGGGCGTGCCGACGCCCATCAGATAGCGCGGGCGCTCTTTCGGCAGCAATGGTGCGGTCTCGTCGATCATCGCCAGCATCACCGCCTGCGGCTCGCCGACGGCAAGGCCGCCGATCGCATAGCCGTGGAAACCGGTCGCCACGAGACCTTGCACGCTCTCGTGGCGAAGCTGCGGGACGTCGCCGCCCTGCACGATGCCGAACAGCATGTAGCCGTCGGGCGCGCTCTCGAAGGCGCGCTTGCTTCGCTCGGCCCAGCGCAGCGACAATTGCATCGCACGCTCAATGTCGGCGCGCTCGGCCGGCAGCCGCACGCACTCGTCCATCTGCATGGCGATATCGGAGCCAAGCAAGCGCTGCACTTCGATCGAGCGCTCCGGCGACAGTTCGACCTTGGCACCGTCGATATGCGAACGGAAGGTGACGGCGTTCTCGGTGACCTTCCGCAGGTCCGACAGCGACATCACCTGGAAGCCGCCGGAATCCGTCAGCATCGGCCCGTTCCAGCCGGTGAACTGCTGCAAGCCGCCAAGGGCTGCGATCCGCTCGGCGCTCGGACGCAGCATCAGGTGATAGGTGTTGCCAAGCACGATGTCGGCGCCGGCATCGCGCACCTCGCGCCAGTGCATACCCTTCATGGCGCCAGCGGTGCCGACCGGCATGAAGGCGGGCGTGCGCACCACGCCATGAGGCGTGGTCAGGCGCCCGGTCCGCGCGGCACCATCAGTGCCGAGCAATTCAAAGTGATTGGGAAGATCATGGTCCGGATTCATGGCCGTGCTTATTGCGTGTCGGAGGAAGCCGATCAACCCGCCCAACCCACACAGTGGCCGGTCAGTGCCTCGGACTGGGACATAATCGACGCGAAAACTCGTACCGCCACCCTTGTTAAACAAAACGATACAGTGTAGTTTTATCCTGGGGGCTGGACGAGATGCCGCGGCGAATTTGCCGGCGGCGGTAAATGCGTGATCGCCAGCCACCGACAATGCCCTTCGCTTCCTGCTCGACTGACGTCGCCGGCCGCTCGCATGACTGGATCAGGCAGACAGGCGGCCGCCTGGCCGGATTTCTGGTCCTGGCGTGCAGCCTGGTGCTCGGCACCTGCACCTCGCTGCCCCGGACACCTTATACGGCCGCAGAAGCCAGCACATCGCGCGTGCTCGAGATCGATGGCCTCAGGCGCTACGCCGACGAGCCCATCACGAAATTCAGCTTCGAGAAGGACACCAGCACCGCGACGAAGTCCTATCTGGCGCTCTCCGGCGGCGGCGCCGATGGCGCCTACGGCGTCGGCGTGCTCAACGGCTGGACCGCGGCCAGAACCCGGCCCACCTTCTCCGTCGTCTCGGGCGTGAGCACCGGCGGCCTGATCGCACCGTTTGCATTTCTGGGCTCGCAATACGACGACACGCTGAAGGAGGTCTATACCAGCGGCATCGCCGAGACCCTGTTGAACGATCCCAGCATCATGCGCGTGCTGTTCGGATCCGGCCTGTTCGGCAACACGAGGCTGCGCGAGCTCGTCGCCCGCTATGTCGGGCCGGAGGTCATGGCGCAAGTCGCGCGCGAGAATGCCAAGGGCCGAAAGCTGTTGGTGGTGACGACCGATCTCGACACCCAGCGCACCGCGATCTGGGACATGGGCAAGATCGCCGCGGTCGGCACGCCCGAGGCGCTCAAACTTTTTCGCGACGTGATGGCGGCCTCCGCCAGCATCCCCCTTGTGTTTCCGCCGATCATGATCGACGCCGAGGGTCAGGGCCGCAAGTTTCAGGAGATGCATGTCGACGGCGGCGTGACCGCGCCGGTGCTGACGCTGCCGGAAGCCCTGCTTTTCCAGGGCAACCGCCTGCCCGGCAACGCGAAGATGGACATCTACATCCTCGTCAACAAGAAGATCGAACGCAATTTCGAGCTGGTCTCCAACGGCACCATCGATGTCGCCTCGCGCAGCCTGTCGGCGATCACCCAGTCGCAGACGCGCTCGATCATCTTCTCGACCTATGATTTCGCCAAGCGCAACCGTCTCGGCTTCCACCTCTCCTACATCGCGCGCGAGTATCCGGCGCCGCCTTCGGAAGGGTTCGACACCGCCTATATGCGGGCGCTCTACCAATACGGATATGACAAGGCCGCTGCCGGTCAGGCCTGGAGCTCGACGGTGCCATGAGCTTCCGGAGACGGAACGAGGCCCTGCCGAAACCGTTGACGATACGGCCAATTCGGCCAGATTCGCGATGACGCCTCCCCTCCTGCGCGATATAGAGCGAATGACGACTGTCAGAAGCGCGCAGGAATCATTGGGCATGGGATTGACTGCGACCAGGACGAGACCAGCAGCGCCGCGGCGCGAGGTGCCGAAATCCCGCGGCGGCCGGCCGACGAAGACCGCCGCCATCGAGCGCGACCAGCGGCTGATCGAGGTCGCCACCCGCCTGTTCCTGGACCGCGGCTTCGACGCCACCTCGCTCGACGCGGTCGCGGAAGCGGCCCGGGTCAGCAAGCCCACCGTCTATTCCCGCTACGGAGACAAGCGCGGCCTGTTTGCCGCCGTGCTGAGGCGCGAGATTGCGCGCTGGCTTGCGCCATTGTCGGCCGCCGCCGAGACGCAGCTCTCCAGCGCCTCCGACATCTCGGTCGAGCAGCGCCTGGTGGAGATCGGGCGCGAGATGCTGACATTCACCTGCGGACCCGACGCCGTCGCCTTCAGCCGCATGATGACGTCGCAGGCCATCAACTTCCCCGACGTTGCCAAGCTCGGCAAGGAGGAAGGCTGGATGAAAGCCGTCGCCACCACGGCGCGCTTCTTCGACCGTCTGGTGGCGCAAGGCGCGCTCGACGTCGAGGACACCAACATTGCAGCCGAGGTGTTTCTCGACGTGGTCGTCGGTCACACCCACCGCATGGCGACCTTCGGAACCGCCCTCGAGATGAAGGCCGCCGAAAAGCGCATGCGCGCGGCCATCAAGCTGTTCCTGGCCGGCGCGCTGGGGCCTGCCGACCGCGCCCAGGAGACCAAGGGCAGCACACAGCGCCGCCGCCCCTCCCGCTGACAATTCCGTGAGCGCGCGATCTATCCCCATGGGGGTGAGGCCGACGGCATTGACCAAAATAAAACGATACGGTATGGTTTAGTTATAAGGCGATACGGACCGCTTTTTCACCAGCCCCAAAGAGGTCCGTATCGCTTCGATCGCCGCGGCGGGTACAGCCCGTCACGACGCTCCGCGGCCGACCGATGCCCAAGGTCGGCCGCGTCTTCTTTCGGATGATCAGGCCCGCTCGCCGGCCAGAGGTTTCGAGCATGAAGACAGCTGAACGACATATCTCGCGATTGCTTGCGATCGCCTTCTCCGCACTCCTCCTCGCCGCGCCTGCGCGGGCGATCGTGACCGCGGGTACGCCGACCGCCCTTCACAGCGACACAGATGGTGATGCCGAGGCCGACCGCCAAGCCGTCAGCCGCGAGATCGAGCGCTTCCGCAGCTCGTCGATCTCGATCAGCCAGGCCATGTCGATCGCCGAAGCCCGGCACGCCGGCGCCACCACGGCGGATGTGAGTTTCGACGGGGCCGCCCGCGTGCCGGTGTATCGGGTGAAGACCCTGCACAACGACCGGATCTGGCGCCATACCATCAATGCATCGACCGGCGAGCTCGTCGGCGGCGAAGCCGCCCTCCCCCTCACTGAGCTCGACCACGAGGACCGCGACAACCTCGCAGCGCTCGGTGCGATCAGGCACCGCCTCGCCGATGCCGTCCGCGTCGCCGAACGCGCCGCCTCGGGCAAGGCGATCAGCGGCGGCTTGGTGCGCGAACGCGGCCGACTGAACTTTTCGATCGTCGTCGTCAGCGGCGACGACCTCAAGGAGGTCACCCTTGAGCCGCCGGGCGCCAGGGCGAAATAGCGGGAGTCCGGCCCCGGGCATCGACCGGGGTGAAAAGCCATTGACGGGCGCAAAACTCTCCCGCATAAGTCGCCGCCATGTTCACGACCACCAAACGCACGACCAAAACCACCACGGCCTCAGGGGCCCGGGGAGGCGTGCGCGCGTAGTCGTCGACTAAAACGCATCAGCTCTACGGCAAGCCCCGCCCTCGTTGGTCCGGGGCTTTTTTGTTGCCTAAGTCTCAGCTCAACCGAAATGCAATGGAGGACAAAGTGAGTAACGATCCCGTCGTCGCGATTGTCGGCGTCACCGGTGCAGTGGGCGCCGAATTCATCGCCACCATGGACAAGCGCGGCTTTCGCGTCGGCAAGCTCAAGGCGCTGGCCAGTGCCCGCTCGGCCGGCAAGACAGTGTCGTTCCGCGGCCAGCCGGTCGTGATCGAGGAGCTGACCGAGCGCTCCTTCGAAGGGGTCGATATCGCCCTGTTCTCCGCTGGCGGCAGCATCTCCAAGAAGTTTGCGCCGATCGCAGTGAAGTCCGGCGCGGTCGTGGTCGACAACTCCTCCGCCTTCCGCATGGATCCGAACGTGCCGCTCGTGATCCCCGAGATCAACGCGAACCGCATCCGCGACCACAAGGGCATTATCGCGAACCCGAACTGCGCCGCGATCACCGCGCTGGTGCCGCTGTGGCCGATCCACCAGAAGAACCGCATCAAGCGCGTCATCATCTCGACGTACCAGGCCGCCAGCGGCGCCGGCGCGGCCGCGATGGAGGAACTGGTCGAATCCACCCGCGCCAATCTCAACGGGCAGGTCTATACGCCGAAGGTGATGCCGCACCCCTACGCGTTCAACCTCTTCAACCACAACACTGCCGTCGACCCTGACACCGGCTACAACGACGAAGAGACCAAGGTCATCAAGGAGACCCGCAAGATCTTCGAGGACGAGAGGATCGCGATCGGCGTCACCTGCGTGCGCGTGCCGGTGCTGCGCGCGCATTGCGAGGCCATCACCTTCGAATGCGAGAAGGAGATCACCGAGGACCAGGTCCGCGCCATCATGGCCCGGGCGCCCGGCGTGAAGGTCGTCGACGACCGCGTCAAGAACTACTTCCCGATGCCGATCGACGCCTCGGGTCAGGACGACGTCCTGGTCGGCCGCATCCGCAAGGACCTCAGCGATCCCTCCGGGCATTCGATCTCGATGTTCGTGGCGGCGGATCAGCTCTTGAAGGGTGCGGCGCTCAACGCGGTGCAGATTGCGGAGCTGCTGCCGCAGCGGGTGATGGCGTAACCGGTGTCGTAGGGTAGGTATCGTAGGGTGGGCAAAGGCGCGCAAGCGTCGTGCCCACCGTTCTTCTCCGCATTCAAGAAAGACGTGGGCACGCTTCGCTTTGCCCACCCTACAGCGCCAGCGCTTAGCCGCGCGACCTGAAGAGCAAGCACGCATCGCCATACGAATAGAACCGATACCCGCTCGCAATCGCATGCGCGTAGGCCTGCTTCATCGTCTCCAGCCCCGAAAACGCCGACACCAGCATGAACAGCGTCGATTTCGGCAAATGGAAATTGGTCATCAGGATATCGACCGCGCGAAAGCGATAGCCGGGGGTGATGAAGATCGAGGTCTCGGCCGCGAACGGCTGGATGGTGCCGTCTTCGCTCGCGGCGCTCTCGAGCAAGCGCAATGACGTGGTGCCGACGGCTATGATACGGCCGCCGTTCTTTCGTGCCGCGTTGAGCTGCTCCGCCGTCTCGGCGGAGATCGTGCCCCACTCCGCGTGCATCTTGTGGCCTTCGGTGTCGTCCACCTTCACCGGCAAAAACGTCCCTGCCCCGACATGCAGCGTGACCTGGTTGATGCCGACGCCGCGCGCGCGCAGCGCCTGCTCCAGCGCCGGGGTGAAGTGCAGTCCCGCGGTGGGCGCTGCGACCGCGCCTTCGTTTACAGCGAACATGGTCTGGTAGTCGGCGAGATCCTGATCGTCGGTCGTGCGCTTGGAGGCGATGTAGGGCGGCAGCGGCGGACTGCCGAGATCGGCGATGGCCTGATCCAGCGCCGGGCCGTGGAACGAGAACGACAACGTGACCTCGCCTTCGAGGCCCTTGGCCTCGACCTCGGCATCGAGATGGCCGAGCAGGCAGACCTTGCCTTCATTGCCGAAGCGGATGCGGTCGCCGGCGACAAGCTTCTTCGCGGGCTTTACCAGCGCCTGCCAGCGCGAGCCGTCGAGCCGCTTGATCAGCGTCGCCTCGATTCTGGGCTCGGTCTCGCGGCCGATGCGGCGGCCCTTCAATTGCGCCGCGATCACCTTGGTGTCGTTGACGACGAGCTGGTCGCCCGGTTTCAGCCATTGTGCGAGATCGGCGATGGTCTGGTCGCGCAGCGCGCCGTTCTCGACGACCAGCATCTTCGCGGAGTCGCGCGGGCTCGCCGGGCGCAACGCGATGCGCTCGGCGGGCAGGTCGAAATCGAACAGGTCGGTGCGCATGTCGGGCTCAGCGCCGTGCAGTCACTCCTCATCCTGAGGAGCGCGGAACGCGCGTCTCGAAGGATGAAGGCCCGGCTGCATCAGCTCGGCCTTCATGATTCGCTCGGCGATGCAAAGCATCGTCCGTAGACGGCGCTTCGCGCCTCCTCACCATGAGGGGGAACGCTTACTCAGCGTCAGCCGCCATCCGCGCCTTGACGATCTTGTCGGGGTTCTGCACCGGCTCGCCGCGCTTGATCTTGTCGACGTTCTCCATGCCCTCGGTGACCTTGCCCCACACCGTGTACTGGTTGTCGAGGAAGCGGGCGTCGTCGAAGCAGATGAAGAACTGGCTGTCGCCGGAATCCGGGTTGGCGGCGCGCGCCATCGAGGTGGTGCCGCGCACATGCGGCTCCTTGTTGAACTCGGCCTTCAGCTTCTTGCCCGAGCCGCCGGTGCCGGTGCCCTGCGGGCAGCCGGTCTGCGCCATGAAGCCGTCGATCACGCGGTGGAACACGATTCCGTCGTAGAAGCCCTCCCGGACCAGCTCCTTGATGCGCGCGACATGGCCGGGCGCGAGGTCGGGCCGCATCTCGATGGTGACCGGGCCCTGGGTGGTCTCGAGGATCAGGGTGTTTTCGGTGGCGCTCATGCTCGTCTCTCTTGCGTTGGGGGTGAAGTCTTGTCAGGCGTTTTGCGGCTGCGGAACTGGATCGCGAATGGACGTCCCGCGGCGGCACCGGCCATTGCCTCGGTAAATGGCATCGGCGTGCAGCGTTGCAACGCCTCCATCACCGCGATCCGGTATTGCAGCCGGTCATTGTCGGAGGCCTCCGCGGATTCATAGGAGATCCTCGGATGGCCCAGAATGTCGCCGGACCGGTTAAAGCTCACGACGACGGTGATGTCGAGTGGCCTGGCCTTGGCGGCCGGCGGCGGTTTCCAGCAGGTGCGCAGGTGCCGGAAGATATCCTGGATGGTATTGACCTGCCTATCCTCGGCGGCCGCACTGGACACGCCGAGCAACAGCACCGCAGCAACCAGCAGGAGCCTGTCGCCACAGCGTGCCATCGCCTTCTCCTATTTGATGTCGGAGGCGACCTGCACCTTCACCATCTTGTCGGGATCGGTCACGGCGCCGCCGGGGGAGCCGGGAGGAGCCTTCTTCAGCTTGTCGACGACGTCCATGCCCTGCACGACCTCGCCGATCACGGTGTACTGGTTATCGAGGCTGCCGCCGTCGGCGAACATGATGAAGAACTGCGAGTTGGCACTGTCGACGCTGTCGCCGCGCCGGGCCATGCCGACGATGCCGCGGGCGAAATGCACCTTGGAAAATTCCTGCTTCAGGTTCGGATATTTCGATCCGCCGGTACCGTTGAAGTTCTGGCCGTCGCCGGTCTGCGCCATGAAGCCGTCCATGACACGATGGAACGGCACGTTGTTGTAATAGCCCTCGCGCGCGAGCTGCTTGATGCGCTCGGCATGCTGGGGCGCGATATCGGTGCGCAGCTTGATGACGATGCGGCCCTTGGTGGTATCGATGACGATGGCGTTGGCCTTGTCGAGATTGGCCGGCAATTGCTGCGCCACCGCCGGTACCGCGAACAGAAGCGCGGCAAGAACTGCGAGAATTCGGATCATGACAACTCCGGATCAGAGAGAAAGGAAGCGCGCCGTTATGCGGCGAATTTTGCCTTGAGCTGGGCCGCAACCTGCGGCGGGACGAAGGCCGAGACGTCCCCGCCCATGCCGGCGATCTGGCGCACCAAAGTGGCGGTGATCGGGCGAACCATGGGAGAGGCCGGCAGGAAGACCGTATGCACCTCCGGCGCCATCGCCTCGTTCATGCCGGCGAGCTGCATCTCGTAGTCGAGATCGCTGCCGTCACGCAGGCCCCGAATCATGATCGTCGCACCGTGCTTGCGCGCCGCCGTGACCGACAAATCATCAAACGTCACAGCTTCGAGCACGCAGCCGGCCTTGGCGGCCAGCGGCCCGCAGACGTCATGGAGCATCTGCAGCCGCTCCTCGGTCGAGAACAGCGGCTTCTTGCCGGGGTGGACCCCGATCGCAACCACGAGCCGGTCGCACAGGGAGACGCTGTGCCGGACCACGTCCAGATGGCCGTTGGTGATGGGGTCGAAGGAACCGGGATAGAAGGCAATGCGCGGCATAGTCCCCTCCTACCGCGCCCGGCCCGGCCCGGCAAGCCGGGCCGGTTCCCCAGCCATTTTCCGGCGAAATATCCCGCCGGCCCTGTCGGCGATGGCCGGTTTGTTTCGTCCTGAGTGCGACCACGAAACAAAGCGGCGCGGATACGAAACCATTTCCCGTGCCGGCGAAGACGTCCGGAAACTGGCCATGGTTACTAATCCGGCCAACGAATGACGGGCCGCACACTGGGCGTAGGCGGCCGCATCACAGGGGACTGTCAAATGATCAAGACTCTTTCAGCGATCGCTCTGTCTGCGTGTGTCGCCGCCGCCCTGACCCTCCTGCCCGGCTTTGCCCCGAGCGTCGAGGCCAGCGTGCCGCAGCCGCTGGCCAAGAGCGACCGGCTCGATATCCGCGCCATCGGCAAGGACTGCTCGCAGCAGGCCTGGCCGAATTTCGAGGCCTCCTGCCTGCGCAAGGCCGGCACCAAGGCGAATGTCCGCGAGGCTCGCCTCGTGACCGCCAACCGCACCCCGTAGGCCTGTCAGCTTCACGTCACATAATCCCGATGGAGTTTTGCGACGTCTCGTCGCAGACTGCGTTGCTCGCGCCCGCCGGAATGGCCCGTCGGGCGCGATCCTATCGGGGGGTTGCCATTGTCCAGTACGCCCGCTGTCGTTTCCGGCCACCATCCTGATCCGCTACCGCTTGCCATGACCATGGGCGCCCTCGGGGTGGTCTATGGCGATATCGGTACCAGCCCGCTCTATGCCCTGAAGGAAGCCGCCAAGGCGGCTGCCCATGGCGGCACACTCAGTCACGATGCTGTCCTGGGGATTGCCTCGCTGATCCTCTGGGCCCTGCTGCTGATCATCTCCCTGAAATATGCGCTGCTGATCCTGCGCGCGGACAATCGCGGCGAAGGCGGCATTGTCGCCCTGCTGGCGCTGCTGCATGCCCGCCACGCCCAGCCAGGCACATGGCGCGCCCATCTCCTGGTGGTCGGGCTCGTCGGCGCTGCGCTGCTCTATGGCGACGGCGCGATCACGCCGGCCATCTCGGTGCTCTCAGCCATCGAGGGCCTCAAGGTCGACGCCCCCTCGCTTGCGCCGGCCGTGGTGCCCGTGACCGTCGCCATCCTGATCGGCCTGTTCATGATGCAGAAGCAGGGCACCGGCTTCATCGGCCGCATCTTCGGGCCGGTGATGCTGGCCTGGTTCGTCGTGCTCGCGGCGCTCGGCATCCACGGCATCGTCAAGGCGCCGGCGGTGCTGGTGGCGCTCAGCCCGCTCTACGCCTTCGACTTCCTGATCCACCAGGATTTCCACATCTCGTTCGGAATTCTCGGCGCGGCCTTTCTCGCGGTGACCGGCGGTGAGGCCATGTATGCCGACATGGGACATTTCGGCCGCCTGCCGATCCGCCTCGCCTGGTTCGCCATCTGCCTGCCCGCGCTGGTGCTGAATTATTTCGGCCAGGCTGCTCTCTTGATCACCGATCCCACGATGATCGAAAATCCGTTCTTCCAGCTCTGCCCCGACGCCCTGCACTATCTGCTGGTCGCATTCTCGACGGTCGCGACCGTGATCGCCTCGCAGGCGATCATCTCCGGCGTGTTCTCGCTGACCCAGCAGTCGATCCAGCTCGGCTTCCTGCCGCGCATGCTGATCCGTCACACCACGAGCCACGCGATCGGCCAGATCTACGTGCCGCTGGTGAACTGGCTGCTTGCAGCTGCGACGCTCGGGGCAGTCCTGAGCTTCGGCACGTCGGACGCGCTTGCCGGCGCCTACGGCATCGCGGTGTCGCTGCTGATGGCGATCACGACGCTGCTCGCCGCGCTGGTCGCGATCCAGTGGGGCTATTCGCCCTGGCTCGTGGTGGCCGTGAACGGCGCCTTCTTCGTCATCGACGTGATCTTCTTCTCGGCCAACTCGATCAAGCTGTTCGAGGGCGGCTGGTTTCCGCTGCTGCTCGCCGGCCTCGTCGCCTTCCTGATGCTGACCTGGCGCGCCGGCGTGAAGCTGGTCGAGGCCGCGAGGGGCCGGCTGCGGCAGCCCGAGGAAGATCTGATCGAGACCGCCGTGAACAAGTGCAGCGCAAGGCTGCCCGGCACCGCCGTGTTCCTGGCCTCCGCACCGCGCGGCGTGCCGCTCGCGCTCACCCAGTTCGTCAGGCACAACCGCGTGCTGCACGAACGCGTGCTGCTGGTCACCGTGCTGATCGAGGAGCTGCCGCACATCGCGGACGAGGACCGCGCCGAGGTGATCGAGATCATTCCCGGCATCACCCGCGTGATCCTGCATTACGGCTTCATGCAGAACCCGACGATCTATGAAGGCCTGAATCTCGTCTGCCGCCAGAGCAAGCTGCCCGGCATCGACCTCTCCGACATCACCTATTATGTCGGCCGCGAGACCATCATTCCCAGCGAGGACATTCCGGGCATGTGGGTCTGGCGCGAAGGCGTGTTCGCCTTCCTCCAGCGCAACGCCGAACGATCGGCCGCGTTCTTCGGCGTGCCGACCAAGCAGGTGGTGGAGTTCGGCACGGAGCTGGAGATTTAGGGCATGGCGCGTAGCCCGGATGGAGCGCAGCGCAATCCGGGACTTTTGAACCTTGCGAGAACCCGGATTTCGCTTTGCTCCATCCAGGATACAAGCCTGACCTTGAAGCCATGACAACCAGTGACGCTCCTTCCTTGAAGCTGAAGCCACGCCTGCCGGTCTCGGCCGATCAGGTGCAAGCGATCATCCGCCGGATATACCCGCAGGCATCGCTGCTCGGCATCACAGAGCTACATGGCGGGGAGATCAGCACCGTGCTCGAGATCGCGCTGGCGGATGCGCGCCCCTGCATCCTCAAGGTCTATCCGGAATCGCTGCAATGGAAGATGGCCAAGGAGGTTTACGTCCTGGGGCTCCTGCGAGACCTCGGCACGTCCATTCCCAAAATCCTGCTTGCCGACGACACGCGATCGGTATCGAGCTGAACTATGTGCTCATGACCAAGTTGGAGGGCGTCGTGCTTGGCCGACGCGCGGCAACGCTGTCGGAGACCGAGCTGTTTGCGATCTACGCCGAGATGGGCGCGACGCTGCGCCGGATCAACGACATCACGCTCGACAGCTTCGGCTATATCGGCCCCAACGGGGTCTGGACGGCCCATCCGAGCAACCAAGCCTACATGTCGGCGCAGTTCGACCGAAAGCTCAGGGAGTTTCTCACACGCGGCGGCGATCCAGCTTTAGCCGCGCGTCTTCGCGACAGCGTCACGGCACGACAGCAACTGTTCGAGGCAGCAATCACCCCTCGACTGTGCCACTACGATTTCCATGCCGGCAATGTGCTGGTGACGTCGCAGGGCGCACCACGCCTGACGGGCATCGTCGACTTCGAGAACGCGACATCGGGCGATCCGTTGATGGATATCGCGAAGGCGCTGTACTATTTCACGCCGAAGGATGCGCCAAAGCGCGACGGATTGCTCGCCGGCTGTGGTCAGATGGGGCGCCCCGACTGGCAGGAGACGCTCGGTCTCTATCGGCTGTACTGCACGCTGGAGCTCTGGTGCTGGATGGCACAGATCGGCAAGCGAGAGGCGCTTGCCGACCTCACGAGCGAGCTTGCGAACGGCGTGTAGAACGGGGCATCACGCCCCGTTCCCGTTCTCGCCATTCCCGCTCTCGGCCTCTTCCGTGATGTGCTCGACCGAGACGACATGCTCGTCCTCGGCGGTGTCGAACACGATCACGCCTTGCGTCGAGCGGCCGGCGATGCGGATGCCTTCGACCGGGCAGCGGATCAGCTGGCCCTTGTCGGTGACCAGCATGATCTGGTCGGCATCTTCCACCGGGAAGGACGCGACCAGATTGCCGTTGCGGTTGTTGACGCTCATGGCGACGATGCCTTTGCCGCCGCGGCCGGTGGTGCGGTACTCGTAGGACAATGTCCGCTTGCCATAACCGTTGACGGAGACGGTGAGCACGACCTGCTCCTGCGCCGACATCTCGGCGTAACGCTCCTGCGCGAGCTGGAAGCTGCCGGAGGTCTCCTCGGCCTCGGCGTCCGCGGCGGCATCTTCGGCCACAGCTTCGCCGGCGACGGCGCGGCGCATCTTCAGGTAGGCCGAGCGCTCGTCCGAGGTGGTCTCGACATGGCGCAGGATCGCCAGCGAGATCACCTTGTCGCCTTCGCCGAGCGCGATTCCGCGCACGCCCATCGAGGTGCGCCCGGTGAACACGCGCACATCGGGGACCGGGAAGCGGATACACTGGCCGCCGGCGGCGGTCAGCAGCACGTCGTCGCGCTCGGTGCAGATCTGCACGTCGACGATCGACTCGCCGTCGTCCAACTTCATGGCGATGATGCCGGAGCGGCGGACGTCGACGAAGTCGGACAGCTTGTTGCGGCGGACATTGCCGCCTGTCGTGGCGAACATCACGTCGAGCTCGCCCCAGGTGGATTCGTCCTCCGGCAGCGGCATGATGGTGGTGATGCGCTCGCCCTGCTCCAGCGGCAGGATGTTAATCAGCGCCTTGCCGCGCGCGTTCGGCGCGGCCATCGGCAGACGCCAGACCTTCTCCTTGTAGACCTGGCCGCGCGAGGAGAAGAACAGAACCGGCGTGTGCGTGGAGGCCACGAACAGGCGCGAGACGAAATCCTCGTCGCGGGTCTGCATGCCGGCGCGGCCCTTGCCGCCGCGGCGCTGCGCCCGGTAGGCCGACAGCGGCACACGCTTGACGTAGCCGGCGTGGGACACCGTGACGACCATGTCCTCGCGCTGGATCAGGTCCTCGTCCTCGACCTCGCCTTCCTGCTCGATGATGACGGTGCGCCGCGGGGTGGCGAACTCGGCCTTCACCTCGGCAAGCTCGGTCTTGATGATGCCCAGCACGCGCTCGCGCGAGCGCAGGATGTCGAGATAATCGGCAATCTCGCCGGCAAGCTTGTCGAGCTCGTCGCGGATTTCGTCGCGGCCGAGTGCGGTGAGGCGCTGAAGGCGCAGGTCGAGAATGGCCCTCGCCTGCTCCATCGACAGCCGGATCGTGCCGTCCGCGCTGATGCGGTGACGGGGATCGTCGATCAGGGTCAGCATGTCCTCGACGTCCC
Organism: Bradyrhizobium sp. Rc3b; assembly: GCF_900114915.1. GTDB lineage: Bacteria > Pseudomonadota > Alphaproteobacteria > Rhizobiales > Xanthobacteraceae > Bradyrhizobium. The sequence goes on along the minus strand of NZ_FOUS01000008.1, from coordinate 60,626 downwards.
GGGCCGGCCAGTCGCGCGACATCAGCGTGTCGCGCGCGGTGGTCGGGTCCGGCGAGGTCCGGATCACGCGGATCATCTCGTCGATATTGGCAACCGCGATCGCCAGACCGACCAAAATATGGGCGCGGTCGCGCGCCTTGGCGAGCAGGTACTTGGTGCGCCGCGTGACGACCCGCTCACGGAAGTCGACGAAGATCGCGAGCAGGTCCTTCAGATGCATGATCCGCGGACGGCCGCTGTCGAGCGCCACCATGTTGACGCCGAAGCTGGTCTGCAGCGGCGTGAAACGGTACAGCTGGTTCAGCACCACATCCGGCACGGCGTCGCGCTTCAATTCGATGACGACGCGGTAGCCTTCGCGATCCGATTCATCGCGCAGGTCGCCGATGCCCTCGATCTTCTTTTCCTTCACCAGCTCGGCGATGCGCTCGACCATCGTCGCCTTGTTCACCTGGTAGGGAATCTCGGTGATGATGAGCGCCTCACGCTCCTTGCGGATGGTCTCGATCGCGACCTTGCCGCGCATGACGATCGAGCCGCGGCCGAGGTGATAGGCGGAGCGGATGCCCTGCCGTCCGAGAATGACGCCGCCGGTCGGGAAATCCGGTCCGGGCACGATGTTGATGAGCTCGTCGATGGTGAGCGCGGGGTTGTCGATCAGCGCGACGCAGGCGTCGATGACCTCGCCTAGATTGTGCGGCGGGATATTGGTCGCCATGCCGACCGCGATGCCGCCGGCGCCGTTGACGAGAAGGTTCGGGAACTTGGCCGGCAAGACCGACGGCTCGGTCTCGTTGTTGTCGTAGTTCGGCTGGAAGTCGACAGTGTCCTTGTCGATGTCGGCCAGCAGGGCCAGCGCGGCCTTGGTCAGGCGCGCTTCGGTGTAACGATAGGCAGCCGGGGGATCGCCGTCGACCGAGCCGAAATTGCCCTGGCCGTCGATCAACGGCACGCGCATCGAGAAGTCCTGCGCCATGCGGACCATGGCGTCGTAAATCGACTGGTCGCCGTGCGGGTGATACTTACCGATGACGTCACCGACCACGCGGGCGGATTTGACGTACTTCTTGTCGGGCGTGTGCCCCTGCTCGTTCATCGAGAACAGGATGCGGCGGTGCACCGGCTTCAGACCGTCCCGGGCATCAGGCAGCGCCCGCGCCACGATCACGCTCATGGCGTAGTCGAGATAGGACTTCTTCATCTCCTCGAAGATGGAGACGGGGCGAATATCCGAGGGTTGCCCCGGCTGGTCGCCGGGCTTGTCGTCGTCGTCAGCCAAGGGGAAATCCGGTGAGGTTTTATCTGGGAATCATATAGCGCATCGAGACCCTGATAACCACCCTCGCAGGCTTCAGGGAAGCGCTTTTTCCGCTTATTTTTCCAATAACTTACGGCCTTAAGGGGAGCGTCTCGGAGGGACCGGGAACAGGCCTTCCGAAATCGCCTCTGGGACCCCTGTCGATCGCGCGTCAACGCGCCCTTCGACGCGATTGCGCTGGGCAATCCGAGTTCAACCCAAACATGAAGCGGGCCCGGAAAACCCGAGCCCTTCCTGCCGATTAGTAAGGTTTGCTGACACGAAATGAGAAGGCGCCGCTCAGCCGGCAGCGCCCCCTGATCGTCCGGTCCGTTCTCAGAACGGGATGTCGTCGTCCATGTCGCTGTTGCGGCCACCGCCGCCGGCGGCGACGGGACGGCGCGGCGCGCTGCTGACTGGACCGGAGGAGCCGAAATCGCCGCCCGGCTCGTCGCCGAAGCTGCCGCCTCCTCCGCCGCCGCCACGGCCATCGAGCATCGTGAGCGTCGAATTGAAGCCCTGGAGCACGACCTCGGTCGAGTACTTCTCGACGCCGCTCTGGTCGGTCCATTTGCGGGTCTGGAGCGCGCCCTCGATGTAAACCTTCGCGCCCTTCTTCAGGTATTGCTCGGCGACCTTGCAGAGCCCTTCATTGAAGATCACGACGCGATGCCACTCGGTCTTTTCCTTGCGCTCGCCGCTGTTCTTGTCGCGCCAGGTCTCGGAGGTGGCGATGCTCAGATTCGCGATCGGCCGCCCGTCCTGGGTGCGGCGGATTTCAGGATCCTTGCCGAGATTTCCAACCAGAATGACCTTGTTGACGCTTCCCGCCATCGCCGCTCTCCACTCCGAATGCCACTGAATTTCCTAAGGCCGAGCGCGCTGCCCGCGTTCCTCTGCGCCCTGTTAAGGCGACCCTATACGCTTGCAGGGGCTGATCAGCCCATCACCCCCGAGGTTATCCCCACATATAGCACCGACCGGCGATCTGTTCCAGATTTGTTCCTCCAGAAATCGCCGCCAATGTGGAGACGCGATGGCATCCAGATGGCGCTGCGATGGCAATCGGGATGGAACCAAATCGGGTTCCCGTGAACGCCAAAAACTACTTAACATTCATTAAGTTAGAGGTAGGTCGATTACATCCAACTGTTGCACTCCGGGCACGGACTCTGCCGCAGAATCGAGCTATCGTCGTGCCTGGAATTGATGCAATGGGCCTCGCGCCTGATCGTCCGCCTTGGGGAACTCAGAGAGGCGGACACGACTGGGGAGATTACAGTGAAGAAGATTTTGTTTGGCTTCGCCGGCGCGGTTGCGCTGACCCTCTCGGCTCCGGCCGGTGCTGCGGATCTCGCAGCGCGTCCCTATACAAAGGCGCCGGTCGCGCCCCCCGCTCCGATCTATACCTGGACCGGCTTCTACCTCGGTGTGCAGGGCGGCGGTGCCTGGGGCCGCAGCGACGAAACCTTCTTTGGCGGTCCGAATACGGCGCTCTTTGCGGGAAGTCAGAACTACGACACCACCGGCGGCTTTGTCGGTGGCGTGGTCGGCTACAACTGGCAGGCGGCCAACTGGGTGTTCGGCATCGAGGGCGACTATCATTGGGCTGACATCAACGGTCGTTCGGCCGAGATCAATGCCGGCCTCGGCGACACCTATTTCACGAGAATCCGCGGCTTCGGCGACATCAAGGGCCGTCTCGGCTACTCGACCGGCCCCGCTCTCTTCTTCGTCAGCGGCGGCGCTGCGGTCGGCGACATTCAGCATCGCTACGATGGCGTCCCCGGAAACGTCTTCATCCAGAACAACACCCGCTGGGGTTGGACCGTCGGCGCCGGCGCGGAATACATGTTCGCTCCGAACTGGTCGGCCAAGGTCGAATACAACTATATCGACTTCGGCAAGAGCACGATTCAGTACAGCCCCGTCGTGACCAACCGGTCCGAGTGGACCGATACCGTCCACACGGTCAAGGCAGGCGTGAACTATCACTTCAACTGGGGTGCGCAGGGCGTCGCGCGGTACTGATATCCCTCTGACATCATTGACGTCTAAGGCCGGCCTCGCGCCGGCCTTTTTCGTTTGGCGCGACGTGAAACGGAAGCAATAAGTCAGTAACCATCACCTTTTCGACTGCTGTGGCTTTTCGGAGACACAACTTGCGGCTTTAGTGGTGTAAGCACGGCATTAGTTGGGCCGTTGAGTCCGCTGCCCTTCCGGTCAGGAAGGCAACAACAGAAACTGGGACTGGGATTAGTTGAAAATGAAGAAGGTTTTGTTGGCTTCGGCCTGTTTGTTCGCTCTCGCTGCGCCCGCTTCGGCGGCCGACCTCGCAGCCCGCCCCTACACCAAGGCTCCGATCGCTCCGGCGGCTGCCGTCTACAACTGGACCGGCTTCTATCTCGGTATCGTCGGTGGCGGCGCCTGGGAAAACGCTTCCGGCGACCCGAAGATGAAGGGTGGCTTCGTCGGCGGCACCGCCGGCTACAACTGGCAGGCCGGCAACGTCGTGTTCGGCATCGAGGCCGATGGTTCCTGGGCTGACGTCAGCGCCTCGGCGACTGCTCTCGGCATCACCGTGTCGTCCAAGACCGACGCGCTCGGCACCGTCCGCGGCCGCATCGGCTGGGCCGTCAACAACGTGCTGTTCTACGGCACCGGTGGTTACGCCTGGATCGACAACAAGGTCAGCGTCAGCGCGCTCGGCGTGACCGTCTCCGACAGCAAGTTCCACTCGGGCTGGACCGTCGGCGCCGGCGTCGAGGCGTTCTTCGCTCCGCAGTGGTCGGTCAAGGGCGAGTACCTCTATCGCAGCCTCGGCGGCGAGACCTACTTCTCCGGTCTCGGCGCTCCGGTCACCACCGGCACGCTCAACTTCCACACCGTGCAGGTCGGCGTGAACTATCACTTCGGCGCCCCCGTGGTCGCCAAGTACTAAGCTACACTTCAACGCCTCGCGTTGCGAAAGGCCGGCCTCGCGCCGGCCTTTTTGTTTTTTGCGCGCCAACCGGCCCGCTCGCGTTTTCGCAGAGATGTGGCCCCCGGGTGACACAACCTTTGGCTTTAATGGTGTAAAGCAATGACATTAATCGGGTCATAGGTCCGCTGGCTCTTCCGCTTTTCGGAAGGTCAGAAAGAGAAACGGAACTGGGGAATGGATATGAAGAAGCTTTTGCTGGCTTCGGCCAGCTTGTTCGCACTTTGCGCGTTGGCACCCGCCTCGGCGGCCGATTTGGCGGCCCGCCCCTACACCAAGGCTCCGGTCGCGCCGATCGCGGTGTACAATTGGAGCGGTTTCTACATCGGTATCAACGGCGGCGGCGCCTCGAGCCGCAACTGCTGGGACGTCAACAATATCTTCGGCATTGCCGGTCCGGACACGGCTGAAGGCTGTCACAATGCGACCGGCGGCGTCGTCGGCGGCCAGGTCGGCTATCGCTGGCAGTCGGCCAACTGGGTGTTCGGCCTCGAAGCTCAGGGCGACTGGGCCAACCTGAAGGGCTCGAATACGAGCTTGGTGCTTGGCCCGCTGGTCAACCAGACCAAGATCGACGCAATTGGCCTGTTCACCGGCCAGGTCGGCTATGCCTGGAACAACGTGCTCTGGTACGTGAAGGGTGGCGCGGCCGTCACGCACGCCAAATATAACGGTCTGCTGGGTGGCGTCGTCCTCGACAGCGCGAGCGAGACCCGCTGGGGTGGCGCGGTCGGCACCGGCATCGAATTCGGCTTCGCACCGAACTGGTCTGTTGCGATCGAATACGACCACCTGTTCATGGGCAAGCGCAACAACTCGTTCACGATCCTCGGCGTCAACGACCGCATCGACCGGATCAAGCAGGACGTCGACATGGGCACAGTCCGCCTCAACTACACCTTCGGCGGCCCCGTGGTCGCCCGGTATTGATCTGAAGTCCTGATCGCTACCGACGTCCCATCGTCACGAAAGGCCGGCCTTGCGCCGGCCTTTTTGTTTTCGCGGCACCTTGCCGCGCAGTTCCGAAAAGCTCCTGCTGCCAGATGCCGCCAGCGCGCCAACATTCCGTTGACGATTCGCAAGTCCCACTGGAAATCCGTCTCCGTTCTTCCTACGTTCGCTGACAACCCCATCGGCGCCGATCCCGGTTCCGGGCGAGCGCGCCTTTTTTATTGGCGCGGTCGCGCACCCATGGGATTCCTTGAGGGCAACTCGGATGGATGAAGTGATCAAGGCGAAGCGCCAACAACAGAACGCGGGCTCCAGCCTGCGCGCAATTACGATCCGTGGCGCGCGCGAGCACAACCTCAAGAACATCGACGTCGAGATTCCCCGCGACAAGCTGGTGGTGTTCACCGGCCTCTCCGGCTCCGGCAAATCCTCGCTCGCCTTCGACACCATCTACGCCGAGGGCCAGCGCCGCTACGTCGAATCGCTGTCGGCCTATGCGCGCCAGTTCCTCGAGATGATGCAGAAGCCTGACGTCGACCAGATCGACGGCCTGTCGCCGGCGATCTCGATCGAGCAGAAGACGACGTCGAAGAACCCGCGCTCCACCGTCGGCACCGTGACCGAGATCTATGACTACATGCGCCTGCTCTGGGCGCGCGTCGGCGTGCCCTATTCGCCGGCGACCGGCCTGCCGATCGAGAGCCAGACCGTCTCGCAGATGGTCGACCGCGTGCTGGCGCTGCCCGAGGGCACCCGCCTCTATCTGCTCGCGCCCGTCGTGCGCGGCCGCAAGGGCGAGTACCGCAAGGAGCTCGCCGAATGGCTCAAGAAGGGCTTTCAGCGCGTCAAGATCGACGGCACTTTCCATGAGCTCGCCGAAGCGCCTGTTCTCGACAAGAAATTCCCGCACGACATCGACGTCGTGGTCGACCGCATCGTGGTGCGCGCCGACATCGGCCAGCGCCTCGCAGAGAGCTTTGAGACCGCGCTGAAGCTCGCCGAAGGCCTTGCCGTCGTCGAGTTCGCCGACGCACCCGCGGCCGCGCCCGCGGAAGAGAAAAAGAAGACGGCGAAGATCCACGACAAGAGCGGCCCCGAGCGCATCCTGTTCTCGGAAAAGTTCGCCTGCCCGGTCTCCGGCTTCACCATTCCCGAGGTCGAGCCGCGCCTGTTCTCATTCAACAATCCCTACGGCGCGTGTCCGGCCTGCGGCGGCCTCGGCGTCGAGCAGCATGTCGACGAAGACCTCGTCATCCCCGACAAGGAGCTCGCGATCGGCAAGGGCGCGATCGCGCCCTGGGCCAAGTCGTCGTCGCCCTATTACGTGCAGACGCTGACCGCGCTCGGCAAGCACTACAAGTTCACGCTGACCACCAAGTGGAAGGACCTGGCCAAGAAGACGCAGAACGCCATCCTCCACGGCTCCGGCGAGGACGAGATCAAGTTCTCCTACGAGGACGGGGTGCGCTCCTACGACACCAAGAAGCCGTTCGAAGGCGTCATCACCAACATCAACCGCCGCTACCGCGAGACCGAGAGCGAGTGGGCGCGTGAGGAGCTGGCGAAGTATTTCCACGACGTGCCCTGCGAGGGCTGCAAGGGCTTTCGGCTCAAGCCCGAGGCGCTCTGCGTCAAGATCGGCGGCAAGCATATCGGCGAGATCTCCGAGCTGTCCGTGAAGGGCGCCGGCGCATGGTTCGAGACCGTGCCGGAGGCGCTGAACGCGCAGCAGAACGAGATCGCCGGCCGCATTCTCAAGGAGATCCGCGAACGTCTCACCTTCCTGCTCGACGTCGGCCTCAACTATCTCACCTTGTCCCGCTCCTCCGGCACGCTGTCCGGCGGCGAGAGCCAGCGCATCCGCCTGGCCTCGCAGATCGGCTCGGGCCTGACGGGCGTGCTCTACGTGCTGGACGAGCCCTCGATCGGCTTGCACCAGCGCGACAACGCGCGCCTGCTCGACACCCTCAAGCGACTGCGCGACCTCGGCAACACCGTGATCGTGGTCGAGCATGACGAGGACGCCATTCTGCTCGCCGACCACGTCCTCGACATCGGCCCCGGCGCCGGCATGCATGGCGGCAACATCATTGCCGAAGGCACGCCCGCCGAGATCATGCGCAACCCGAAATCGCTGACCGGCAAGTACCTGACCGGCGAGCTCGAGGTCGAGGTGCCGGAGCGGCGCCCGCCGAACCATCGTCGCACCATCAAGGTGGTCAACGCGCGCGGCAACAATCTCAAGAACGTCACCGCCGAAATCCCGCTCGGCCTGTTCACCGCCGTCACCGGCGTGTCCGGCGGCGGCAAGTCGACGCTGCTGATCGACACGCTCTACAAGTCCATCGCCCGCAAGCTGAACAATGCCAGCGAGGGCGCCGCCCCGCATGACCGCATCGAGGGCCTCGAGCACATCGACAAGATCATCGACATCGACCAGTCGCCGATCGGCCGCACCCCGCGCTCGAATCCGGCGACCTACACCGGTGCCTTCACGCCGATCCGCGAATGGTTCGCCGGCCTGCCCGAGTCCAAGGCGCGCGGCTACGAGCCCGGCCGCTTCTCCTTCAACGTCAAGGGCGGCCGCTGCGAGGCCTGCCAGGGCGACGGCGTCATCAAGATCGAGATGCACTTCCTGCCCGACGTCTACGTCACCTGCGACGTCTGCAAGGGCAAGCGCTACAACCGCGAGACGCTGGAGGTCCTGTTCAAGGGCAAGAGCATCGCCGACGTGCTCGACATGACCGTCGAGGAAGCCGCCGAGTTCTTCAAGGCGGTCCCGCGCGTGCGCGAGACGTTCCAGACCCTGCACCGCGTCGGCCTCGACTACATCCACGTGGGCCAGCAGGCGACGACCCTGTCCGGCGGCGAAGCCCAGCGCGTCAAGCTGGCAAAGGAGCTGTCGAAGCGCGCCACCGGCCGCACGCTCTACATCCTGGACGAGCCCACCACCGGCCTGCACTTCCACGACGTCAAGAAGCTGCTTGAGGTGCTGCACGAGCTGGTCGCGCAGGGCAACACGGTGGTCGTCATCGAGCACAATCTCGAAGTCATCAAGACCGCCGACTGGGTCATCGACCTCGGCCCCGAAGGCGGCGACGGCGGCGGCGAGATCGTCGCCTGGGGCCCCCCGGAAGACATCGCAAAAGCGCCGCGGAGCTATACGGGCAAATTTTTGGCGCCGGTGCTGAAGAAGGCCGGGAAGCCGAAGCGGCGGAGCACGAGCGAGGCGGCGGAGTAGGACGACGCAATGCCGTACGGCTTCGAATTTGGAGATGATGGCGCATCTCCTGACGTGACCGTACGCGCCAACGTCCCCCGGAACATCGCACACAAAACGGCGCTTCTAGCCGCAATCGCGACACAGCTCAGATTTCCGGATTATTTTGGAGGAAATTGGGATGCGCTCGAGGAGTGCATCTGCGATCTATCCTGGCTGCCAACCGGGCGGGTACTCGTGAAGCACGACGACGCGCCGCTCGTTGACGATGTGCGGAACGCGATTGTCTACGTTGCCATACTGAACAGCGCCGCCCGCAAGATGTCGAAATCGGAGCAACATCCGCTTTCGATCATGTTTCCCACCCAATACCGTGACCAGGTCTTGTGGCTACTTCGATCCAGCGAAAGCTCGTAGAATCAAACGTGCAGGCGGTTTGGCGCTGATCTCGGAGGAAAACCGACATGTCCGCTAGCCTCATTCAAACTTACCGCGCCTTCGCCTACAACAATGCCTGGGCCAACCATCGCCTGCTAACCGCCTGTGCCGCGCTGAGCCAGTCGGAATTCGAAGCCCACCGCACCGGCTTTTTCCCGAGCATCCAGCGCACGCTGAACCACATCTACGTCATCGACCTCTTCTACCTAGATGCACTGGAGGGCGGCTGGCTCGGACCACGGGCCTGGGCGAACGAGGTGCCGTACCCCACGGTTTCCGAACTGAGGCCTGCCCAGGCCGCGATGGACAAGCGCCTGCTGGCCATCTGCGACGCGCTCACGCCCGAGCTGCTCGACGGCCTTGTCCGGATCAACCGGGACACCAGCGTCCAGACCGAACGCCGCGACCGGCTGCTGATGCATCTGTTCCAGCATCAGATCCATCACCGCGGACAGGCGCACGCCATGCTGTCCGCAACCAGCGTCGCCCCGCCCCAGCTCGACGAGTTCTTCGCGGCGGGAGAGGCGCCGCTCAGAGCCGCCGAGTTCGCGGAGCTCGGATGGACCGAGGCGACGATCTGGAAGTCCTAGCGCGTGACCCGGAAGACGGCGCAGCGGCGTTCCGAACGCTCATGCCCGCTCAGCTCAGAAATTCCGGCGGCACATGGTCCGTCAACCACACTCCGTTGTCCGCACGATAGAACTTGAGCCCCTTCGCATGCATGCCGCCCGCATCGACCCTGAAGATGTGCGGCTTGCCGTGGCGCTGTCCGACACGCTGCGCCGTCGCCTCGTCGGAGGACAGATGCACCTGCTGGCGGGCCTGCGGCTTCAGGCCCTCGGCGAGGATCGCATCGACGAACCGCGTCGCCGTGCCGTGGTACAGGATCGAAGGCGGCTCTTGCGGCGGCAAGCCGAGCTCCACCGCTACGGAGTGCCCCTGGGCAGCCCGGATCATCAGCCCGTCCGCTGACAACGAGAATCTCTTCTTGTCGCTGCTTGCGACGACGCCGAGCAGGTCGGCGCGGTCAAACGTCGTCCCCGCCGCATTGGCTTTTTCAACCAGTTCGTCGATATTGACCCAACCCTCGGCACCGAGCGTCAAGCCGATCTCGTCGGGCTTGTGTCTCAGCACGAAGCTGAGGAACTTGCTAAGTTGGACCTGATCGACCGGCATCTGTGTCTTCCTGTTTCACGCTTGTAACATCCGGCCACTTGGCTCGACCACCCCTCCTCCATGCCCTACTCCCTCGTCATCTTCGATCTCGACGGCACGCTTGCCGACAGCTTTCCCTGGTTCCTGCGCACCATCAACGACGTCGCCGACCGCTTCGGCTTTCGGCGCGTTGCGGATGAGGACATCGAGCCGCTGCGGCATGCTTCGAGCCGCGACATCCTCACCCGGCTCGAGGTGCCCTTGTGGAAGCTGCCGGCGATCGCGCGGCATGCGCGGCGGCTGAAGGCGGAGGCGGCAGCGGAGATTTCGCTGTTTGCGGGCGTCGAGACGATGCTGCGGACGCTGGCCGACAACGGCGTGCAGCTCGCGCTGGTGACGTCCGACAGCGAGGACAATGCGCGCGAAAAACTCGGCGAGGCAGCCGCGCTGTTTTCGCATTTCGAATGCTCGGCCTCGCTGTTCGGCAAGCCCGCGAAATTCCGCCGCGTCATCCGCCGCGCCGGCGTGGAGCCCGGCCAGGTCATCGAGATCGGCGACGAGGTGCGCGACATCGAGGCAGCGCGCAGCGTCGGGATTGCCTGCGGCGCGGTGTGCTGGGGTTATGCGGCACCGGCAGCGCTGCGGGCGCTGGGGCCGGATCACGTGTTTGAGCGGATGGGGGAGATTGCAGACGCGGTGTGCAATCGTAGGGCGGATTAGCGCAGCGTAATCCGCCGATCGATCGCCGATGCAAGATGGCGGATTACGCTGCGCTAATCCGCCCTACACACCCTACTCCGTCTTGCGCAGGAACGCTCCGAACGCCCTTGGGCCATCGCCGGTCTTGATCTCGCCGATCACTTTCAGCTCGGCTGCGTCGATGATATCAAGCGTGTTGCTTTCCCAGCACGCCACGATGACGCGCTTGCCGTCGGCGGTCGCATTGATGCCCTCGGGGTAGTCGCCGACATTGATGCGCTTGATCGGCTTCAGGCTCGCAATGTCGAACACGCTGACGGTGCCGCCATACTGGTCGGTGACGAAGCCGCGGCCTAGCGCCAGCGCCACCGCATAGGGGCGCATGCCGACCGGCACGCGGCCGATCTCGCGCCCTTCTGCAATGTCGATCACGGAGACGTCGTCGGAGCCGACATTGGCGGTGTAGGCGTACTTGCCGTCGGCATCGATGGTAACGCCGAACGGACGGGTGCCGACCTTGATCGTCACCTTGCGCTGGCGCGTCGCGGTGTCAACGACGGAGACGCTGTCGTCATCGCGGTCCGCCGAGAGCAGCAGCTTGCCGTCGGGCGTCACCGCAAGCCCCGACGGCGAGGCCCCGACCGCGATGCTGGCGGTGACGCTGCGCGAGGCGGCATCAATCACCCGCACCGCCGCCGCGTACCAGTCCGCGACATAGACGGACTTGCCATCGGGCGCGACCGCAATGCCGAGCGGCCCGCCGCCGACCTCGATCCGCCCCGTCACCTGCCGCGTTGCGGCGTCCACCACCGTCACCGCCTTGGCATCCGGGCTCGTGACATAGGCGAAGCGCCCGTCGGCGCTGACGGCAACGCCCGCCGGCTTGCCGCCGATCGGGATGGTCGCGACGCTGCGCGAAGTGGCGAGATCCACGACCATCAGATCGTCGCTGAGCTGGTTGGTGACGAACGCCTCCTCGGCAGCGGCGCTGCCGAGGCTGGCATGACAAAGGCTGGCGGCAAGCGCCGCCAGAACCAGCATCCGCACGGTCAGCTACCGCTCTCGATCTTCTTCTTCAGAGCTTCGAGGCCGGTCTTGTAGAGCCCGCTCACGGCCTTCACCGCGGCCTCGTCGCTCAGCTCCGGCGGCGGATCGTTGTTGGGAAAGCCGCGGTAGAACGCCCCGGCCCATTCCAGCTTGGACTTGCCGTCCGAAGCCGGCGACACCGTCAACGTCGAGGAATAATTGGTCACCGGCAGCACCTTCACGTCCACCTTGGTGATCCGGTACGAATAGCTCATCATGTCGGGCTCGTATTTGTAGAGCTCCTCATCGACCGTCGCCCCGCCCGTCAGCGTCAGCTGGCGCGTCGCGCCGACCTCGTTGCCCTTCTCGCCGGTGGTCTTGGTGACGGGCGGAAGCCAGCCCATGTCCTGGAAGTTGCGGATCGCGGCCCAGACCTTGTCCTGCGGCGCGTTGATCTCGATGGATTCCCGCACCTTCTGCCGGGTCGGCCCATGCGCCCAGGCCGCCGGTGAAAAAACCGGACCCAAGGTCGCCGTCAAGCCTGCCGCCCCAACCACAGCCAGCGCCGCAGCCATGGCCGTGCGCCGTCCAATCGTCACCCTCATCTCGTTTCCTCATACGTCCAGTTGATCGTGCGCGACTTGGAATGCGCGCTGCGGTCATCCTAGCGCATTTTGGGGCCGAGGGGAGACCGGTTCGTGGCGCCGTTGCGGCGGAGCTCGGCACGACCCACAAGCTGTTGCGCGACCCGGCGGTCAACGCCACCGAACCGAAATATTTCTCTTTATCAGAACTTCGGATTATCGTATAGAAGGGCATCCCAACCCGGCCGAGGGGCGCATCGCGATCGTCACGACACGCGGGATGGGACGTGGTGGACGCGGGCTGCGTCGGCGCGAAGGTGGTTTGCAGGGCGGGTCACACCGTGAGCAAGGACTAACGCGCACACGACCGGTGCAGCCTGCGTACGGCAAAATCGTGTGGTCCTGGCGCCCGGGGTCTGTGCGCCAAGTGTTGCGGTGATGTTGCGGCCCGACCGGGCGCGCGCATCAGCCATCCGCAAGGCGACGGGGGCAATAGTGCATCGCTCCCCGGGGAGATCACGACATAAGCCGTAAAACCACTGCGCAGGGAAGGCCGGATGTTTGGCTTCACCTGTATGCCGCTGTGCAGCTTTTTAAGCACACGCTTTCGCACAGTGGACCGCGGGTGCCAGCCGGCACCCGGCCTTCCCTGCGCCCTCGGCACTTTTGAGGGCGGCAACTGAAGCAAAACTCGGGCACGATGTGCCGCGAGAACGGGAAACCGCGCGAAGGAGCACCGGATGGTACATTCATTCCTCCAGCGTCGCCTCGACGAACCCGTGCGGATCCGAACAAAACTCGCGCAATAGCCGGTAGTGATCCGTCTCCTCGACCGTCACCGGCTCCAGCCCGTATTTCCCGAGCCGCAGCAGCCGCGCATTCGGATAAGCCATCAGCATCGGCGAATGGGTCGCCATGATGACCTGGCAGATCCGGGAATCCTCCATGCGTCGCAGCAGCTTCAAGAACTCGATCTGGCGCGCCGGGGAAAGCGCCGATTCCGGCTCGTCGAAGATGAAGATGCCCTGGCGCTGACAGCGCTCCTCGAAAAAGCGCAGGAAGCCTTCGCCGTGGGAGTGCGACAGGAAATCGGGACCGACCTGGCCGGCATCACGCGCGGCCTTGTCCAGATACCGCGCGACCGAGAAAAAGCTCTCGGCACGAAAAAACCAGCCATTGCTGATCTTCGGCAGCCAGCTCGCGCGCAGCGCCTTGCCGAGCTGGCCGCCCATCTTCTCGCGCGCCTCTGAATGATCGACCGGCATGTAGCCCTTGCCGCCCCCGGCATCGTCGTAGCCGGCGAGCGATGCGATGCCTTCGAGGATCGTCGACTTCCCGGTGCCGTTCTCTCCAACGATGATCGTGATGGCGGTGTCGAAGCTGAGCTCGAAATCATCCGGGAAGATGGGCAGGCAAAACGGATAAGCCTCGCGATCGTGAACTTTCGACGGGTCGAGCCAGATCCGCTTCAGATACGGCGCCGGCAGGTTGATCGTGCGATGACCTCGCCGGCTCATAGCCGCCTCTCCGTCCATTCCGCCACCGGCATTCCAAGCCGGAACGTAACGGGAACAATGATGCCGCGCAAGTGGCAGGGGATCCCGGCGCGAGCCCCGTTCGCAGCCTAGTCCAGCGCCTCCAGCACCAGCTCCATCGTCATCAGCACGGGATTGTCGCCGCGGACCAGGCGCCCCTCGGCCAAGCCGCCAGTGTAATCGATCAGCGCGACGTCGAGCGAAGCTTCGAGCGCGCCAAAGGGTCCGGGTGCAATCGTCCCGGCGGTGATCGCAAGCTCAGTCGCGAACGGCTCGGTCACCCCGCCATGGGTGAAGCGGGCGCCGATGGTCGAGCCGACGCCGCCATGGATCTTCGCGCCCGCGATGCCGTGCGCACGGCAGAACTCTTCGAGCGCGCCGGCAAAATCCTGATTAGGGCGCAGCCGGAGCGCGAAGGCGCGGCTCGTGGTGCGCGCGCCGGTGCTCGCAGCCGCCACCGGCCCGAACAGCTTGAAATTGGTCTCGGGATCGGGCTCGGCGGTGAACATCGCGCCGTCAATGCCGAAGGCGTCGACTTCGAACGGTTCGGCGACAACAGTCTCGTCTGGCAGCATGTGGCCGCCGCTGGTCTTGCCGCCCGCCTCCGTCCACAGCCCATGGCAGTGAAAGAACGGCGCTCCGTCGCGCGTGCCGAGCGTCATGGAGCCGAGCTTCGTGCGCGTCACGCCGCCGGGCCGGTACGTGTCGCTATAGAACGCCGCATTCTCGCCAGTCTTCGACAGCGCCGGCATGACATAGGCGAAAGGCTTGAGCGCGCCCTGCCTGAAGTTCAGCACGCCGCTCGTAAAACCTTCGGCCGCAAAGCCGCGCCGCGCGGCTTCCAGCAGCGGCAGACCTGCCTGAAGCGTGAACGAGAAGGCGCGCCCCCTCGCCTCCACCCATTGAATGCGTTCCGCGATGGGCGCGCCCGGCTGCTTGATATTCCGCATCACCTGCGCTCAGCCCGCCTTCGTCTTGTCGAGATCGAGCAGCCCGCGCGCCTCGAGCTCATCACGCACCATGCGCTTCGGCACCTTGCCATAGCCGGATTTCGGCAAGGCCTCCCAGAAGAAGAACCGCTTCGGCATCTTGTAGCGCGGCACCTTCGGCGAAAGGAACGCCGCCATTTCGGCCTCGCTCACCGCCTTCGCACCTTCGCGCGCCACGCAGACGGCGACGCCAACCTCGCCCCAGGTCGGATCGGGCACGCCGAGCACGGCGACCTCGCCGACCGCGGGATGAGTCAAGATCTTCTCCTCGATCTCGCGCGGATAGATGTTGGAGCCGCCGGAGATGTACATGTCGGAGGCGCGGCCGGTGATGTAGACGAACCCCTCCTCGTCCATGTGGCCGAGGTCGCCGGTGCGGAACCAGCCGTTGCGGAACGCCTTCGTATTGGCTTCGGGATTGTCGTAATAGCCGGCGAGCACCGCCGGCCCGATCACGCAGATCTCGCCGCTCTGGTTGGCCGCGAGCTCGCGGCCCTCGTCGTCCTGGATCGAGACCTGCATGCCGGTGCGCTCAAAGCCGCAGGTGCCGATCTTCGCGTGCGGGCCGTCCTCGGGATCGTGCAGCGCTGCCGGCAGCACGGTGATGTTGCCGGTGACTTCGCCGAGGCCAAAATACTGCACGATGACCTTGCCGAGCTTCTTCAGCGCGGTCTTCTGATCCTCCCGATACATCGGCGCGCCCGCATAGATCACGTGCCGAAGCGAGGAGTGATCGTATTTGTCGACGGCGGGGTGCTCGACCATCATCTTCAAAATTGTCGGCACCGTGAAGAGATTGGCGACCCGATGCGTCTCGATCAGGCGGAACGCCTCGTTGATGTCGAATTTTTCGGTCGGCAACAAGACAGTGCAGACGCCGCGCGCGGTCTGAACCAGCTGATGCACGCCGGCGCCATGCGACAGCGGCGCCACCACCAGCGAGGCGTCATTCTCGGTGACGCCGGGCGTCAGATCGGCGAGATGGTTGGTGATCACAAAGCCCATTTGGCCGTGTGTCAGCACCGCGGCCTTGGAGCGGCCGGTGGTGCCCGAGGTGAAGAAGAACCAGCAGGGATCGTCATGCTCGACAGCGACATTCGCAACATTGGCGCCGGCCTGCGAGGCAATGGCCTCAGCAACCGAACGCTCGCCGAACGCGCCCTTGCCGTCGACGCTCCAGGTGAACTCCAGCGCACCGCCCTTCACCGCCGCCGCATGCTCGGGAAAATCGACATGGCACAGAAACGCCTTGGCGCCGGAGGCCTCTGCGAGATAGGTGACCTCATCCGGCATCAGGCGGAAATTGGTGGGCACCCAGACCGCGCCGAGCCGGAACGCGGCGAACATCGAGAAGAACATCTCGTCGCCATTCTTGGAATGGACCAGGATACGGTCGCCCTTGGCAATGCCACGCGCGGCGAGCGCTGCGGCCAACGCCGAGACCTGCGCATCGATCTGCCGCCAGCTCCAGGATTTGTCCCCCCAGACGAAACCGGGACGCGCGCCATGTCGCCGGGCATTCTGGGTCAGCATGTAAGCGAGATTCATGACGCGGCGCGACATGCGCAGGGGCTGCATGGGGATTCCTCTTCGAGGGCGGACGGCGCGCTGGCCGCCGGCTCATTGCAGCCCATTTATCGCCATCGCCCGCGCCCCTGCAAGGCCGCCGGATGCACGGCTCCCCTACGGTTGCTTGAACGCAAACGGCGTCGCCGTGATCGCCTTCTGCTTGACGCAGGTCTGCGGGCCAAAGCCGCCGCAGAAGCTGCCATGAAGATCGAAGCGGACGGTGCGCGCAGCGCCGCGCTTCATCGGCGGGGCCATGATCTTGTAGCGGAGGACATAGCCGTCAAACACCGGGCGAATGTTGCCGTCCGGCAGCGTCACCAGGATGTTGATGACGCAGCCGCCAGTTCCGCAATAGGTCGTCTCGCGATCGCCGCATTTGGTGTCCTGGAAATCGACGATGTAGTCGTCGCGGCCGTCACCGGTCAGGTCGATCTTGCGCACCGTATCGGGCGCGAAGGTCACCTCGCCACCGTCCTGGCTGGTGCATTCCTCATTGGCGTAGCGCACTGCCTTCTGCACGCCGGGCGGATAGTCGGAGGGATTGAACGGCTTTGCATCCTCGGCGCGCGCGGCGGAGGCGAACAGAGCGAGCAGAAGCATCAAATAGCGCATGCGCGTTTGTCGCCGGCGCGGCCGCAATCGTTCAGAAAATTTTAAACATGATCGGCGCACCCTTCCTCAGTTCTCGCGTACAGAGTGTCGCATCATGGTCAAAGCGCCCGCCTTCCTCCTGTTGTCGCTGGCGCTCGCCGGATGCGCCGTGGCGCCACAGGCGCATCTGGCCTCCGATCCCGCGTTCAAGCCTGCACGTTATGCCTGGGATGGCGCCGGCGAGGATCCCAATCGGCAGCGGGCAGCAGCACAGCCAGCGCGGACCTCGGCCCGATCCGAGCGGAACGGCTCGCAAGCCGGACTTCAGCCCCATTCGAAGGAGTGGTGGCAAGCGCAGGACGGCAGCGAGGCCGAGCAGGATGCCAGGGTCAACCGCTCCCTGGTCATCTGCCAGGGATGCCTGCGTCCGCCGCAGCAGCCCGAAGATTCCAGGCTCGCCAAAGCGGCCGATTGAACCGAACGACCTCAGCTACTGAAACCAGGCGACCTGACCGCGCGTTACCGCTTCGCGCGAGGATCGCAATTGGAGGTGCGACGACATGAGCGACGTCATCGACAACAAGGACCATCACTGCTTCGAGCTCGAGGTCGAGGGCCATGTTGCGACCGAGCATTACAAGCTCGACGGCGGCGTCATCACGTTCGAGCACACCGACGTACCAAAGGAGCTCGGCGGCAAGGGCGTCGGCTCGAAGCTGGTGCAAGGCGCGCTCGACCAGGTCCGCGCCGCCGGATTGAAGCTGATCCCGCAATGCCCGTTCGTGAAGGCATGGATCGAAAAACATCCGGATTATGCGGACCTCGTGGCGAGGTGAGAGCACAGGCCCGCCGCCCGTAGCCAGCGGGCCTGCCGACAGCTACGGCCTATCGTCCGTGCTTGAGCATGTCCTGATCATTCAGATCCCAGTCCTGCCACAGCTGAAGGATGCCCAACAGCACCACCGCCGCGCCGAGGCTCGTGTGGTAGATGCGGAGAAAGCCGTCAGCGGAATAGCCGAGGGCGTAAGGCGAGGCTATGAGCCACAGTCCGACGAGGATCGTCGTCACCTCCTGCCAACGCTGCAAGGCGACATATTCGAGCTGGCTGATGCCAAATACGACCAGGCCGATTGCGACCGCATTCAGGATCGCCGTCGGGTGCCCGGCAATCGCCGGATCCTGGACGGGAAACCACGGCGAAGCCACGATGAGCGCGCCGAGCAGCATCCCGCACCAGTCTTCCCATGTCCGATGAGTATTCAAGAAACCAAAGTCCGACATCGTAACCTCCTCCAAAGAGGCATACGTCTGCGGCTGGCAATCATGACACTCCGAATGTCTAGCGACCCTGCCGGCCGCATTCGGGCGTATGTCCTTGAGAGGACGTGGGAGCCGCCGTGGAACTTGCAAGAGCGGCGCCGGTAATTATTGGAGCCGGCGTGGTGTTCACCAAGGGTGGCTTCTCATACTGCACTGCAGCTACAGGCACGCGCGTTTGCAGATATCTGCCGTGCGGCAAGCTCCCATGGCCGCGCCTTGCCAAGGACCGGGACGGTCCTAGATCAACGCCTAAGACCCACGTCGGAAGGATCTTGCATGGTGGCATCGGTACGGGACAACAAGGACAGGAGGCGCTTCGAACTCGATGTCGGCAACGAGGTCGCCTTCGCCAATTACCGGCTGACCTCGACGGCGGTCATCATCACCCACACCGAGACGCCCCGCGCGCTGCGCGGCCGCGGCATCGCCTCCGAGCTGATCAAGGGCGCGCTGGACTTGATCCGGCGCGACGGCCGCAAGGTGATCGCCGGCTGCGGCTTCGTGGTCGACTATCTCGACAGGCATCCGGAGAATGCGGATCTAGTCGGCTGAAAGCAAAAAGGGCCCGCGCGATCGCGGGCCCCTGCGGCACGACCGGCATTCGGTCAGTGCTTGAGGTCAGTGCTTGATCTCAGGCGGCAGCTTGCCGCCATTGGCGGCGAGCTTGGACATCACCTGCTTGTGCAGCCAGACGTTCATGCTGGCCGAGTCGTTCATGTCGCCGCTGTAGCCGAGCTCCTTGGCGAGATCCTTGCGCGCAGCGAGGCTGGAATCGATGTCGAGCGCCTTCATCAGGTCGACGATCGAGGTGCGCCATTCCAGCTTCTCGCCCTTGTGCGCGGCCACCGCCTTGTCGACGATCGCCGCCACATCGACCGCGGCCATGGGCGCGGAAGCCGGCGCCGACGCTCCAGGCGCGGCCCCTGCGGGCGCACTGCCCGGCGCCGCGCCACCGGCGGGCGCGGCGGAAGCCGGCTGGCCGCCGAAGATCGCGCTCATGATTTTCCCGAAAATGCTCATGTCTGCTCCCCGAAAAGGATCCGTTGGAAGGGCCTTGAGTGGCACTTATAGACCAAGTTACTGCGTGGCGCCCGCGAAGTTCTGCGAACCACCACCAGCATCAGCTTATCTGCGGCGAAATGACGGCCGAATGACATCGTCGAGGTTGCGATGCGGCATCGAATTTCACCCAAGCGTGAGGACAGGACTCGGAAATGGGCGTACGCTTCCAGCTCAGCTCGCGATGTCGTCCGGAATTCGCGTCTGGTCGGAATTGCGGGACTTCAGAGAATGGCGGCCGCTTGCGCCGTTTGCCGGCGCCGAATTCGGCCGCTCGGCAAGGGAGCTAGCGACCATGGCTACACTCTACCAGGGCAATGTCCCCACGATGGCCCAGCCCACTGATGCGGCTGGACCGGTGATCCGAACCATCCAGCTGTCTGATCTGCACGATGCGCTCAGGCGCGGCTGGGAAGATTTCAAGGCGGTGCCGAGCCACGCCATCCTCCTCTGCGTGATCTACCCGGTGCTCGGCCTCGTGCTCGCCCGCGTGGTGATGGGCTATTCGGTGCTGCCACTGCTGTTTCCGCTCGCCGCCGGCTTCGCGCTGATCGGCCCCTTCGCAGCGCTCGGTCTCTACGAGCTTTCCAGCCGGCGCGAACGCTATGAGGAAGCAAGCGCCTGGGATGCGATGGAGGTGCTGCGTTCGCCCTCGTTCGGAGCGATGCTCGGCCTCGGTACGTTGCTGCTCGCGCTGTTCGTGACCTGGGTTGCGACCGCGCAGGCGATCTATGTCGCAGCGTTCGGCTATGAGGGAGTCACCGGAATCTCGGATTTCATGACGCGCGTGCTGACGACGCAGCAGGGCTGGTGGCTGATCGTGGTTGGCTGCGGCGTCGGTTTCCTGTTCGCGCTCGCCGCGCTCTGCATCAGCGTCGTGTCGTTCCCCTTGATGCTGGATCGCCATGCCGGCGCGTTCGAGGCGATGAGCACCTCGCTGCGCGTGATCGCGAGGAACCCGGTGCCGATGGCGGCCTGGGGCGTGATCGTCGCGGTCCTGCTCGCGCTCGGCACCATCCCGGCGTTCCTCGGCCTTGCCGTGGTGATCCCCCTGCTCGGCCATGCCACCTGGCATCTCTACCGCAAGGTGATCGTCTCGGAGCCCGGTGCACGTCCGGTGCCGCCCCCGCCGCATCGTCCGCGCAAGCCGGCTGCCGACTTCCCGGCCAACCTCTTCCCCTGGCGTAACAGGACGGGCGCCTGACGATATCGTGACATGCGATCCTGCCCTGGTTCGGGCAGGATCGCGGCCTGTCGCACGCCTTGCTTTGGCCGCGGTTCCGATCGAGATTGAGCGCCCCGGTCAGATCGCTTCACGGAATTCGTTACCTCGAATGACCTCGACGATTTCTCGTCTCGCTCTCGCAGCCTTCGCCCTCTCCGCGTCAATCCTGTCCGCCCAGCCAGCGTTCGCCGCGGTTGCCTGCGGCTCGGGCAATTTCGATGCCTGGCTTGCGGACTTCAAGACCGACGCTGCGGCCAAGGGGATCTCACAGCAGGCCATCGCATCTGGTCTTGCCGGCGTAACGCTGGATCAGAGCGTGCTCAACCGCGACCGCTCGCAAAAGGTCTTCGCCCAGACCTTCGAGGAATTTTCCGGCCGCATGGTGCCGCCGCGCCTGGAACGCGGCTCCAACAGGATGAAGCAGTACGGCTCGGTGCTGTCGCGCATCGAACAAACCTATGGCGTCCCCGGCGAGGTTCTGGTCGCGATCTGGGGCCTGGAGACCGATTTCGGCGTCAACACCGGCAAGTTCGCCACGATCCGGTCGCTCGCCACACTGGCCTATGACTGCCGGCGCGCCGAGCAGTTTCGCGCCGAGCTGCTCGACGCACTGCGCATCGTCCAGCGCGGCGATCTCGTGCCAGCCGAGATGAAGGGCGCCTGGGCCGGCGAGCTCGGCCAGACCCAGTTCATGCCGTCGTCCTGGATGAAATACGCCGTCGATTTCGACGGCAACGGCAAGCGCGACCTCCTGCACAACGCGCCCGACGTGCTCGCCTCCACCGCCAATTATCTTGCCGGCTATGGCTGGCAGAAGGGCAAGGATTGGCAGCCGGGCAGTCCGAATTTCGCGGTGCTGCAGCAGTGGAACAAGAGCGAGGTCTATTCCAAGACCGTCGCCTATTTCGCCACCCAGCTGGCGCGCGCCCCTTAAAGACCCATCAACAAACGCGTAGGGCCGATCGTCTGACGACCGGCCCTCTCTCGTGCGTTTGCCTACCCGTTCACTTGGCCATGGTGGCGTGCATCGCCTTGTTCAGATGCGCGCCGCACGCACTCATTTTGCCGTTGAGCAGCGAATCCTGGGCAGCCGCGATCTCCTTCTGCGCGACGAACTTGCTGTCGCCGTCGGCCATGTTCTCGATCGCGGTCTCCGTCTTCTCCAGGTTGGCGGAGCTGCAACCGCCCGTGGCGTACTTGGCGGCCTGGGCCGGCGCGACGGCGAACGCGACGGCGGCAATTGCGATAACCCCGAGTAACTTCGTCATGATGTTACTTCCTTCTGTTGTTCTTGAGACAGGACCCGCGACATTGCCGGCCTCTGCAACATGACTTTCCCCCGGACGCGGCAACTTGCCGCAATAAATTCCCCGCGAGAATTGCGTGATGTTGCGCATCACGCAGAGCCGCATGCGAAATTTCTGATTTTCATTACATCCCGGTAATCATCGTCACACGCTCGGCGTGTGTGCGCTGCGCTATCGTGGGTGCGAATGGGCCGTTCCGACGCATCCTGCCGCGAAAAAGCCTGTGGGACCCTTTCGCGCCTAAAGTCCATCCCACAAATAATGAATCTATATTCAAAATAACGATTTTCGTCTCATGCGAATCGCGCATGCCCGACTTGGGTGTAGAAGCTGACGACCCGACTTGCTGGTGACAGGCACGCAACCTATTTCGGCTATGATCGAGATCAGTCGACAGCCCTTAAACCCGTGATTTCACGGAAGTTTGTCGTCAGATTCGGTCCATACAGTTCAAGCCTTGGGCGGGACTGGCGAGAGGTTAAGCCTCCCTTACTCGCGGTATGCGTTACTCGCTTAGCTGCATCGCAACATCGGAACTTTCGCACTGCACCACTCTCACCTATATTCATTTCAACGATGCAGCCCGGGCAAGGGTTGAATCGAACTACAGGAGACTACCAATGCTGCTCTCGCTCATCCGCATGATCCAGGCCTTCCGGGACTATCAGCGCAATGTTGCCGAGCTGTCCCAGCTCAGCGATCGCGAACTGGCCGATATCGGCCTCGATCGCTCGGACATCCCGCGCGTTGCCGCCGGTCAGTATCAGGGCTGATATCGTTTCAGCCCTTCCACCGGAACGGACCGATAGCGCCCGCCTCGTGCGGGCGTTGTCGTATCTAGCGGCAGAAAACTCGATCTCGGCGATTCCACTCCACGCCGAAAAGCGCTACCTGTCCGCCCCATGACAGGACCTCAATCCAACATCGTGCACGTGATCGGCGCCGGCCTTGCCGGCTCTGAAGCCGCCTGGCAGGTGGCCAAGGCCGGCGTGCCCGTGGTGCTGCACGAGATGCGGCCGACCCGCATGACCGAAGCGCACCGCACCGACGGGCTCGCCGAGCTCGTCTGCTCCAATTCGTTCCGCTCGGACGACGCCGCCAACAACGCCGTCGGCCTGCTGCATGCCGAGATGCGCCGGCTCGATTCGCTGGTCATGCGCGCAGCCGACGCCAACCAGGTGCCCGCCGGCGGCGCGCTCGCCGTCGACCGCGACGGCTTCTCCGCGGCCGTCACCAAGGCGCTGAACGACCATCCCCTGATTCAGATCGCCCGTGGCGAGGTTGCAGGCCTGCCGCCGGCCGACTGGAGCAACGTCATCGTTGCCACCGGCCCCCTCACCTCCGCACCGCTCGCCCATGCCATCCGCGAGTTGACCGACGAGAACGCGCTCGCTTTCTTCGACGCAATCGCGCCGATCGTGCACCGCGAATCCATCGACATGTCGGTGGCCTGGTTTCAGTCGCGCTACGACAAGGTCGGCCCCGGCGGCACCGGCGCGGACTACATCAACTGCCCGATGACCAAGGAGCAGTATGACGGCTTCGTCGCCGCGCTCATCGCTGGCGAAAAGACCGAGTTCAAGGAGTGGGAGACCAACACGCCCTATTTCGACGGCTGCCTGCCGATCGAAGTGATGGCGGAGCGCGGCCCCGAGACCTTGCGCCACGGCCCGATGAAACCGGTCGGTCTCACCAATCCGCACGATCCCACGACGAAAGCCTACGCGATCGTGCAGCTGCGCCAGGACAACAAGCTCGGCACGCTCTACAACATCGTCGGATTCCAGACGAAACTGAAATACGGCGAGCAGCAGCGCATCTTCCGCACTATTCCCGGGCTGGAGAAGGCGGAGTTCGCCCGCCTCGGCGGCCTGCATCGCAACACCTTCCTGAACTCGCCAAAGCTTCTCGACAGTCAGCTGCGCCTGCGCGCACAGCCGCGTCTGCGCTTTGCCGGCCAGATGACGGGTTGCGAGGGCTATGTGGAATCGGCCAGCGTCGGCCTGATCGCCGGTCTCTATGCAGCCGCGGACGCGCGCGGCGAGACGCTTGTCAGCCCGCCCGGCACGACCGCGCTCGGATCGCTGCTCGGCCACATCACCGGCGGCCATATCGAGACCATCGAGCCCGGCACACGCTCGTTCCAGCCGATGAACATCAATTTCGGTCTATTCCCACCGCTTGCGACCGCGCCGACAAAAAAGCCCGACGGCACGCGCCTGCGCGGCAACGAGAAGACGGTGGCCAAGAAGCAGGCGATGAGCGCACTGGCACTCGCCGATCTCGATCGCTGGATCGCCGATCATTTGCGCATTGCCGCAGCCGCGTGAGTTCAAGATGAGCCTCCCCAAAGACGACGCCGCGACGCTCTCGGCGCGCTGGACCGAGGGCGTGCTGCTCAAGCGCGACGTGTTCTCGACCGTCGAGCGCGGGCGCTTCCGCGGCGAGAGCGGCGAAGTCGATGCCGTGCTGCGCCGGCTCGACGAGGTGCCGTGGTGGTCATTCCTGCTGGCGCGCCATCTGTTCGCTCGCGAGAAGCACGCGCTGGCGCTCGCCAAAGGCCTCAACGTTGGACCGGAGCTGCTGTGGGCCGGACGCCGCGCGCTGGTGCGCGGCTTCGTCGACGGCGTCGCCTTGCATCTGGCCAAGCCGCATGGCGACCTCGCCTATTTCCGTTCGGCCAAGGTGGCCCTGCGCCGGCTGCGCCGCGCCGGTATTTGCCACAACGATCTTGCCAAGGAACAGAACTGGCTGGTCGGCCGCGACGGCCTCGCCTATGTCACCGACTTCCAGCTCGCCGCCTGCTTTGCACGGCGCGGCCGGCTCTATCGCATCCTCGCCTATGAAGACCTCCGGCATCTGCTCAAGCACAAGCGCTCCTACGCACCTGAGGCGCTGACGCCGCGCGAGCGAAAGATCCTTGCGAAGAAGTCATTCGCCGCCAGCCTGTGGCTTGTCACCGGCAAGAAAGTCTATCGCGCGATCACGCGCGGCTTGTTCAACTTCACCGACCGCGAGGGCGGCGGCCGCAGGCTGGTCAATGATGCGCCGGTGCTGACCGAGCTGATCCGCAAGAACCCGGCCGTGCGCGACACCGCCATCGTGGCTTTCGCGGACCGCCGCTCCGGCGTCGGGCTCTATGCCTTCGTCGAAGCCGATCAGGCCACGCTCGAGGGCCAGTTGCGGAATGAGCTTTCGGCCGCCAAGGGGCCGAAACCGCCGGAGCACATCCAGGTGGTTCACGCGCTACCGCGCGACGCCAGCGGCAAGCCGCGAACCGAGATCCTGCAACTGGTCGCCATGAACCAGCTCGATTTGATCGAGCCGATGATGAAGAACGACCAGGACCGCGCTTTCCTCAAGGACATCCTGGAACAGCGAAAAAACCTGCGCGACCGCTTCAATTTCGAGGCGAACCTGCCAGCGAACTGACGGGCAGTCTCGCCTTGAAGCGTCCACATTGGCGATAGAGAAGCGGTCGGACAAGTCAGGCTCGGCGGGGTCATGGGCACTCGGGGGACGATGATGCATCGCGTGGTTGGCGGCCTGATTGCCGGCCTTCTGCTGCTGGCGGCCGCGCCCGCAATGGCCGAGACCCCGGCCGAGCTGATCTCCAGCTTCCGCCTCAAGCACGGTGAGGTTCGCGTCGTCCGCGATTCCACCCTCGACCGCATCGCCATGGACCAGGCCCGCGCGATGGCGGCGAAGGACGACCTCAGTCACGACGCGGTCGGCCCCTTCAATCGCCGTGTCGCGCCCGCCGGCGCCGGCCGCGCCGCCGAGAACATCGCCTACGGCTACGACAATTTCGAGAAGACCCTGGGACAGTGGATCGACTCGTCCGGGCACCGCAAGAACCTGTTGCTGCACAACGCCTCCCGCGTCGGCATCGCCAGCGCCAGGAATGCCAGCGGCAAGCGCACCTATTGGGCCATGGTGATCGCGGGCGATTACGAGCCGAAGGGCAAGGGCAAGAAGAAGGACAAGGAGCCCCTCGTCGCCGTGAAACGCGAGGCCGCACCCGCGAGCAAGCCCAAGCCCAGCAGCTGTCACATCAAGCTGCTCAGCCTCTGTATCTGAGGCAAGCCAACGTCAGCCGCGTCGTGCCGCCTCGATCGCAGCGACGTCGATTTTCCTCATCCCCATCATCGCATCGAAGGCACGCTTGGCTTCAGCGCCGCCGGCCGCCAGCGCCTCGGTCAGCACGCGCGGGGTGATCTGCCAGGAGACGCCCCATCTGTCCTTGCACCAGCCGCACGCACTCTCCTGTCCGCCATTGCCGACGATGGCGTTCCAATAGCGGTCCGTCTCCTCCTGGTCATCGGTTGCGATCTGGAACGAAAACGATTCGTTGTGCGTGAAAATCGGACCACCGTTGAGGCCGAGACAGGCAACGCCGGCGACGGTGAATTCGACGGTGAGCACATCCCCCGCCTTTCCGGACGGGTAATCGCTGGGCGCGCGGTGGACGGCGCTCACGGCGCTGTCGGGGAACGTCTCGGCATAGAAGCGGGCAGCCGCCTCGGCATCCCTGTCGTACCAGAGGCAAATCGTGTTCTTCGCCATGTGCGTCCTTTCAATTCCCCATCAAATTTTGCTTTCAATCAGCATAGGCATCGGGATCCGGATGCTCCAGTTTGCCCGATCTTGCTCGTTGCGTCATTGTGTCTAGCTGAGGGAACCCGATGGCAGAGGCTTCTGACTTGATCGACATCGCCCGAATTCGCGCCGACACACCCGCCGCCTCCCGGCTCGCATATCTCCACAACGCAGGCGCTGGCCTGATGCCGGCGCCGGTCGTAGCGGCGATGAAGGGACACATCGATCTGGAGACCGAGATCGGGGGCTACGCTGCCGCCGATCGCGAGGCCGACCGGCTCAACGCGGTCTACGGCTCGGTGGCGCGTCTCTTGAATGCCGCGCCCGATGAGATCGCGCTGGTGGAGAATGCGACGGTCGCCTGGCAGATGGCGTTCTATTCGCTTCCGTTTCGCAAGGGCGACCGAATCCTGACCGCCGAAGCGGAATACGCCGCCAACTATGTCGCCTTTCTCCAGGTCGCCAAACGAACCGGCGCGGTCATCGACGTGGTGCCCAGCGATGCGAGCGGCGAGCTCGACGTAAACGCGCTCGAACGGATGATCGATGAGCGCGTAAAGCTCATCGCGATCACCTGGGTCCCGACCAATGGCGGGCTGGTCAATCCGGCGGCAGCTGTCGGCAAGATCGCGCGAGCGCACGGCATTCCCTATCTGCTCGACGCCTGCCAGGCGGTCGGCCAGATGACGGTGGACGTCGAGGCCATCGGCTGCGACATGCTGTCGGCCACGGGTCGAAAGTTCCTGCGCGGCCCGCGCGGCACCGGCTTCCTTTACGTCCGCCAGGCGCTGCTGCAACGACTAGAGCCGCCGATGATCGATCACTTCGCCGCGCCCTGGGTCTCGCGCGATGAATATCGGCTTCGCGACGATGCACGCCGCTTCGAGACCTGGGAGAACAATTACGCGGCCCGGCTGGGCCTCGGCGCCGCCGTCGATTACGCCCTGGAGATCGGCATCGCTCCGATCGAACAACGCTGCCGCATGCTTGCCGGCCGTCTTCGCGGCGGCCTTGCCGCCCTTCCCGGCATCACCATTCGCGACCTCGGACGCGCGCCGGGTGCCATCGTCAGCTTCACGCTGGACGGGCACGAGGCGGACGCCGTTGTCGCCAGCGCCGCTACAGCAGGCATCACCATCGGCGCTTCAGATCCGTCGAGCACGCGTATCGATGCCGAACTTCGCGCCTTGCCGCATGTCGTGCGGGCATCGCCGCATTACTACAACACGGAAGCCGAGATCGATCGGCTGATCGCTCATCTGGCGGATCTGGCGACACGGTAGCAAAAAGGCCGGCGCGGCCGGGCCGACCTTGAAGTCGGTCCAGCCTCGCGCCGTCTGGGCTTCAAGCTCTCGTCGTCAGCGCCGAGAGCTGGTCGGTATCGAAGCGGCCGCGTAGCTCGCTGATGGCTTTTGCATCCGGGGGACCACTTGCCGTCAGCTTCGCCAGCTCCTCGAAGTAATGCTCGTGTCCCGGCGGGGATACGGTCATGAGCACGCGCGCGGGCTTCTCGCTCGCGTTGGTGATGTTGTGGGGAACACCGGGAGGAATGAAGAGGAAGGTCCCTGGGGTCGCCCGGACAATCTCATCCCCGACGAACCATTCACACTCGCCGTCGAGCATGTAGAAGGTCTCTTCCTGAACACGATGAACGTGCCGGCCGGTGGCGAATCCTGCCGGAATTGTCCAATCGAACATGCTCGTATGCCCAGTGTCTTCGCCCGTCACCAGGAAGGCCATTGGTTGGCCGCGCAGCGTGACCCCCTCGGTCTCGCCGGGCCTGCGGATGACGTGTTTCGCGGTCATGTACACCTCCATCGCTTGTTGCAGCGTTCCTCACGGCTCGCGCGATGGTGGTCCAGTCCAGCCGGAAAGTCGCAAAGCCGTTCGGAAAACGTTGCAAAAAAGCTGCGAAATGTGGCCTTCTTCGATGATGGCCACGATCCTTGAATTTGGTCCCTTTCGCCTCGATGGCGATGCGGGGATCCTGTTCCACGGTGCTGAGCCGACCGCTCTCGGCCAGCGCGCAGTATTGCTCCTGGCGCTCCTCGTCCGGCAGGCTGGTGTGCCGGTTTCAAAGGATGCCTTGATCGAGGCGGCCTGGCCCGCCCAGGCCGTCGAGGACAGCAACCTGACCGTCCAGATCGCGGCGGTGCGGCGCACGCTGGCGGACATCTCCGGCGAGGCGCGTTGGATCGAAACGCTGCCGCGCCGCGGCTATCGCTATGTCGGCCCGACCGTGACGAAGTCCGATCCGGGTCCCGCACGAGCAACACCGCAAGCGCCGTTGCTGTCATTGCCCGACAGGCCGTCGATCGCAGTGTTGCCTTTCACGAACTTGAGCGGCGATGCGGCGCAGGACTATTTTGCCGACGGGATGGTCGACGACATCATCACCGGCCTCTCGCGCATCAACTGGCTGTTCGTGATCGCGCGGAATTCTACATTCGCCTACAAGGGCCGCGCGGTGGACGTGAAGCAGGTCGGCCGCGAACTTGGCGTACGCTACGTGTTGGAAGGCAGTGTCCGCAAGACCGGCACGCTGGTCCGCATCACCGGCCAGTTGATCGATGCGTCGACTGGCATGCACGTCTGGGCCGAGCGATTTGACCGCCGGTCCGAAGACGTCTTCGCCCTCCAGGACGACATCGCATCGTTGACCGTCGGTGCGATCGCGCCCAGCCTGCGGCGCGCCGAGATCAATAGGGTCAGGCGCAAGCGGCCGGACAGCCTGGATGCCTATGATCTCGTCCTGCGCGCCCAGCCGGACGTCGATTCCGGCATGCCGGCCCAGGTCACCCAGGCGCTCGTGCTGCTCGAACGTGCGATCGCGCTCGAGCCTGCGTACGCGCTTGCGCACGGCAATGCAGCGATGTGCCATCACTGCCTGTTTCTTCGAGCCGGTTTGCAGGAGGCCAATCGCCAGGCCTCGATCCGCCACGCGCGCTCGGCCATCGCTCACGGCCAGGATGATGCGCTTGCTCTCACGCTCGCGGGCTTTTCGATCGGCATGGACGGGCACGATCGCTCCGCAGCGTTCATCGCGTTCGAGGCCGCGCTCGCCATCAGCCCATCATCGGCGCTGACCTACATCCTCGGCAGCGTCATGCTCGGCTGGGGCGGAGATGCCGACCGCGCTATCGAATGGAGCGAACAAGGCCTGCGGCTCAGTCCGTTCGATTCCTGGGCTTTCGCCGCGTTCGACGCCCAGGCTCTTGGGCACTTCCATCGCGGCCGATATGAGGAAGCGTGTCGCGCCGCTTACCGCTCGGTTCAGGCCAATCCTCGCCACAGCATCACCCATGTGCAATTGGCCGCGGCGCTGGCAAAGCTTGGACGATTGCAGGAGGCGAAGGCGGCGGCCACGCGGGTGCTGGAGCTGCACCCGACGTTCCGCTATGGCCGTCAATTTCAGGGCGTCAACTGCGCGCCAGCGCTCGCTTCCTCCCTCGGCGATGCCCTCCGCATCGCAGGCCTTCCGGAGTAGCGCCCAGCCGGCTTGGCGTCTCAACGTGCCCTACGTGCAGCGCGCGCTCAGTCCGGATGCACTGAGCTTCGCCATCACCTCGTCGAGATGGGCGCTGTCGCGGGTCTCGATGACGAGTTGCAGGAGCGTGGCCTTGGCCGGCAGGTCGGAGAAGGTCCGCTGGTGCGAAACCTCGATGATGTTGGCGCCGGCTTCGGCCAGGAGGGCCGCGACGGCGGCCAATTGCCCGGGTCTGTCAGGAATGTCGAGCGAGAGCTGGGTCAAACGCCCCTCGCGCGCCAGCTCGCGGGTGAGGACGGATGCGATCAGCCGCGTGTCGATATTGCCGCCGCTCAGGACGAGACCGACCTTCTGGCCGGCAAAGCGGGTCGGATCGGACATCAGCGCGGCAAGACCGGCGGCGCCGGCGCCCTCGACGACCGTCTTCTCGATCGAGATCAGGGTCGCGACCGCGCGCTCGAGCTCGGCTTCGTTGACGAGCGCGATGTCGTCGACGAGGCGGCGGACGATCTCGGTGGTGATCTTGCCGGGCGATTTCACCGCGATGCCTTCGGCCAGCGTATCGCCCCGCGCCGGCAGATTGCCGGCATGGATGGCGTTGTACATCGAGGGATAGAGCCAGGCCTCGACGCCCAGGATTCGCAGCGACGGCTTGATCGATTTCGCCGCGATGCCGATGCCGCTGATCAGGCCGCCGCCGCCGATCGGCACGACCAGCGTGTCGAGCTCCGGCACGGCCCTCATCATCTCCAGCCCGACCGTGCCCTGCCCCGCGATCACCAGCGGATCGTCGTAGGGGTGGACGAAGATCATGCCTCTGGCTTCGCCGTGGCTGCGCGCGAACGCGGCCGCCTCCTCCAGCGTCGCGCCCGTGACGACCACCTCCGCGCCGTGATGCCTGGTGTTCTCGACCTTCACCATGGGCGTGCCGACCGGCATGACGATGGTGGCGGGAATGCCGAGTCGTTTGGCGTGATAGGCCACGCCCTGCGCGTGGTTGCCAGCCGACATCGCGATCACGCCCCGCGCGCGCTCCTCCGGCGTTAGCGCGGTGAGGCGGTTGAGCGCACCTCGCTCCTTGAACGAGGAGGTGAACTGGAGGTTCTCGAATTTGAGCCAGATCTCGCAGCCGCAGATGCTGCTCAGCGTGCGGCTGTAGCTGCAGGGCGTCTCGACGACGGCGCCCCTGATCGTCTCGGCGGCAGCTTGAATGTCGTCAGGAGCGACCGGAAAGCCGCCGAGGTCGGACGATGTGGTTTGGGACAACTCAGCCATGGGACAGCATAGAGCATCCGGCGGCTCGAGGCGATAAGCCAGCCGCTATTTGGTAAATTCCCGGGAACGTGAAGCCCGCCACAATGTCCAGAGCGTACGCAGCCGCGACGTCGGCTGCGGCGCGAACGGATTGCGGCCGGGCTGCGACAGGCGCTTGAGATCGGCCCTGACCTGGCTCAGCGGCAGAAACGCCGGACGCGCCTGCACCGGAACGTCCGCCAGCAGCGACAAGGCCGTGGTCAAATGCTGCTGCGCCTCGCCAGCAAGCTGCTCCAGTACGGCGCGGAGGCTCGCCGTCTCCTTGCCAGCGAACACGTCCTCCATCTGGCAGCCATGGCTCGCCAGCACCTGTTGCGGCAGGAATAGCTGCCGGCGCGACGCATCGCGCGGCAGGTTCGCGATGATTTGCACGATGCCCTGCGCCAATCCCGCATGACGGGCGAGATGTTCGGCCGCCCCCGACGGCGGCCCCAGGACCTGCGCCGCCAGACCAAATAACGCCGACGAGGTCGCGGCCAGATAGCCCTCCAGCGCCGCCATGGTCGGCATCGGATCGTTGTAGAGGTCGAACTGGTGCTCGTCGACGAGCAGCGACAGCGGCTCGACCGGCAAGTCGAACTCACGGATCGCGCGCAGCAGCTCCGCCGCGACCGGATTGCCCTCGGCGCTGCCATGGACATGGCCTGAGAGCATGTCGGTCCACCATTGAAAGCGGATTTCGCCGGGCAAGGGCTGGCTCACCTGGTCGCGGACGCGGACGATCTCGACATTGAAGGCATAGAGCGCCAGCAGCGCGCGGCGCTCGGAGGCGGGCGCAAACAGCGTCGCGGCATAGCGCGGAAAGTCATGGCTGCGCACGAGATCGGCGCAGAAAGTGGCGGAATCTGGCGGCGGCGCGGCGCTGCTCATGTGCTGTTCATGGCACCGCGATCAGCGCAGCGGCAACCCGCCGCCGTTCGCCGATCATGATGTTGTAGGTGCGCACGGCGGGACCGGTCTGCATCGTGTCCAGCACCACCCTCACCGCCTTGAGCGCCTGCCGCAGCGCCGGCGGCGGCAGCCAGACCCCGGTTCCGGTACCGATCAGCAGGGTGTCGATGCTGTTGGCGGCCGTGAAGACCCGGTCCAGCGAATAGCGGTCGATCCTCGCGGGATCCGTCACGTCCCAGGCCCAGATCGCGTCGGGCAGGCACAACAGCGAGCCCCGATGCGACATGCCTGCGAAGGCGAAGCCGCCCTTGCCATAGGCCTCGATCGGCGCCGAGCGCGGGAAATGCGGTGCGTTGGGATCGCCGGCCATGAGCTTCGTCCGAATGGGCTTACTGCCCTCGCAAACGCCTGCGAGGGCATGCGGTTCGGATCATGCCTTGCTTTTCTTCGCCGGCGTAGCCGTATCGGGCGCATCCTCGCGATGCTCGCCGACGCCGAGATAGATCAGGATCGGCGCCGCGATGAAGATCGAGGTATAGGTGCCGACCAGCACAACGCCGAACATCATCACCGCGGTGAAGCTGTGGATGGCGTGACCGCCGAACAGGAGCAGCGCCAACAGCGCCAGCGTCACCGTGAAGTGGGTGATGATCGAGCGCGACAGCGTCGAGTTGATGGACTCGTTGAGCAGCTGCGGCATCGGCATCTTCTTGTAGCGACGCAGCATTTCACGGATGCGGTCGTAGATGACGACGGTGTCGTTGAGCGAATAGCCCAGAATGGTCAGCAGCGCGGCGATGCTGGTCAGGTCGAAATCGACCTGGCTGATCGACATGAAGCCGATCGTGAGCACGATGTCGTGCACGTTGGCGATCATGGCGCCAAGCGCGAACTGCCATTCGAACCGGAACCACAGATAGATCAGGATCGAGATGATCGCGAGCATCAGGCCGAGCATGCCGTAGGCGAGCAGCTCGCCGGCGACGCGCGGGCCAAGCACCTCGGTACGCTGAATGTCGACGCTGTCGCCGAGCGCGCCACGAAGCTTTTGCAGCGCAGCCTGCTGGGCGGCGTCGCCGCCCGGCTGTTCCGCAACGCGGATCAGGACGTTCTCAGGGCCGCCGAACTCCTGCAACTGGACTTCGCCCAGTCCCAGCGCGTCGAGCTTGGTGCGCATCGCCGCGATGTCAGCGGTGCCGGACTTTGCCTTGACCTCGAGCAGCGTGCCGCCCTTGAAGTCGATGCCCAGATTTAGCCCATGGGTGAAGAACAGCGTAATCGCTACGATCGACAGCACCGCCGAAATCGGGAAGCTGATCCGGCGGAAACGCGTGAAGTCGAAATGCGTGTTGTCCGGGACGATCCGCAACGACGGCAACAGGCCGAGGGCTGCGACCACAGTGAGAATGGCGATGAGGACGCCGAGCCCGATGAGAACGGTGTGAGTCACGATCAGGCTCCTAGATCGGCACGCTCTGCGGCCGCTTCCACCGCACCCACCAGGCCACGATCAGCCGGGTCATGGTGAAGGCGGTGAACACCGTGGTGATGATGCCGATACCGAGCGTCACGGCGAAGCCGCGCACCGGGCCGGTGCCGATGTAGAACAGCACCGCGGCGGCAATGAAGGTGGTGATGTTGGAATCGAGGATGGTCGCGAGCGCCCGCTTGAAGCCGGCGTCGATCGCCGAGATCGCGTTGCGGCCGCCGCGCAGCTCCTCACGGATGCGCTCGTAGATCAGCACGTTGGAGTCCACGGCGATACCGACGGTGAGCACGATGCCGGCGATGCCGGGCAGCGTCAGCGTTGCGTTGAGCAGCGACAACAGGCCGAAGATCATGGCGACGTTGATGGCCACGGCGATGTTGGCGAACACCCCGAACAGCCGGTAGGTCAGCAGCATGAAGATGATGACGAGGATCGAGCCGACATAGGCCGCGAGCTCGCCCTTCTCGATCGAGTCCTGGCCGAGGCCCGGACCGACGGTGCGCTCCTCGACCACCGTCAGCGGCGCCGGCAGCGCGCCGGCGCGCAGCAGGATCGCCAGATCGTTGGCCGACTGCACGGTGAAGCTGCCGGAGATCTGGCCCTGGCCGCCGGTGATGGGCTCGCGGATCACGGGCGCCGAGATCACCTTGTTGTCCAGAACGATCGCGAACGGCAGCCCAACGTTCTCCTGCGTGGCCTGCGAGAACTTGCGCGCACCCGAGGTGTTGAACTTGAAACTGACGACCGGCTCGCCCGTGCGCTGGTCGAAGCTCGCCTGAGCGTCGGTCAAATCGCCACCCGCGACCAGCACCTGCTTCTTGACCACATAGGGCGTGGGCGGCGGCGAGGCGCTCATCAGCAGTTCGGATTCCGGCGGCAATCTGCCCGCTTGCGCCTGATCCGGCGGCACGGAGGTATCGACCATCCGGAATTCCATCTTCGCGGTCCTGCCCAGCAGCTCCTTCAGGCGGGTCGGGTCCTGAAGGCCGGGGACCTGCACCAGGATGCGGTCATTGCCCTGGCGCTGGATCACGGGCTCGACGGTGCCGAGCTCGTTGACGCGGCGTTCGACGATCTGGATCGACTGCTCGATGGTCTTGCGCAGGCGATCGAGGATCGCAGCCTGCGGGACGCTCAGGCGGATCACCCCGCCGCCGGCATCGGTCACCTCGAGGTCGCGCTGACCGCTGGATCCCATCAGGCCGCCCAGCGGCTGAGACAGTTCGCGCAGCTTGGCGAGCGCAGCCTGAGCGTCTGATTCCTTGGTGATGCGAACCTCGACCGCGTCGTTGCGCACGGTCACGCCGCCGGTGAAGCCGATCTTGGCATCGCGCAGCGTGCGGCGAACGTCGTCGCGGATCTGGTCGAGCCGTTCCTTCTTCACGTAGTTGGAATCGACCTCGAGCAGCAGGTAGGAGCCGCCCTGGAGGTCGAGGCCGAGCACGAGCCGGCGCTGCGCCCAGGCCGGCCAGGTCTTGACCTGCGACTCGGGGAAGAAGTTCGGGACCGCGCAGAGGCACACGATCAGCGCCGTCAGGATGATCCCGAGCGCCTTCCACCGCGTGAAATACAACATCGACTGGACCTGTCAGATCAGGAGACTTGAGATGCTCGCGGACGCGCTCACTTCGAGGCGGCGTCGTCCTTGGCGGCTTCCTTGCTTTCCTTGGCCGGCTCGCCCTTGGCGCGCACGCCCGAGATCATCTGGCGCATCTGCCGCACGCGTACGCCGTCGGAAATCTCGAACTCGATCTGATCGTCGTCGACGACCTTGGTGACCTTGCCGACAAGGCCGCCCGAGGTCACCACGGTGTCGCCGCGGCGGATATTCTTCACAAGGTCGGCGTGGTCACGGACCTTCTTCTGCTGCGGACGCAGAATCAGGAAGTACATGATCACGAAGATCAGGGCGAACGGCAGCAGCGACATCAACATGCTGTTGGTGTCGCCGGCGCCCGCGGCCTGGGCATACGCAGGGGTAATCAGCATTCGGACGATCCTCGTGAGAACGGGGGAAAGCCGGTCAGGCCCTCAAAGGCGACCGGTTCGGTCAAATTCGCGCGGACTATAGCGGCCATTGCCCCAATTGCAACGCTGCCAGACTGCCCTTTTGACCCACCTTGCAGCGCGCCGTCAGGCCCGATAAGGCTGCGTTCTCAGGAACTTCGGACATGCCCAAAAACCTTAGCAAAAGCCCGGCCGGCAAAGGCCCCCGCACCCCTGCCCGCAAGCCCGCCCCCGTCGCGGCAAAACGCCCCAAGGGGGCCGTCAAGGCAGCCCTCGAGGCGGCCCCAAACCTCTCCCAGGAGCGCATGGTCCGCGCGCTGGAGACCATTGCGGCGCACCTCTCCGCCCAGGGCAAGCCGGCCCTCGAACGCGAGTCGTTCAAGCAGGCCGATGCCTATGTCTGGCACCCCGACGGCCGCCTCGCCGCCGTGCCGCGGGTCAGCCGCGTCGAGCTGTTCCTGCTCAAGGGCGTCGACCGCATGCGCGACATCCTGATTGAGAACACCGAGCGCTTCGCCAACGGCCTGCCCGCCAACAACGCGCTGCTCTGGGGCGCGCGCGGCATGGGCAAGTCGTCGCTGGTCAAGGCGGCGCATGCCAGCATCAACGCGGAGCGAAAGCCGGCGGACAGGCTGAAGCTGATCGAGATCCACCGCGAGGACATCGAAACGCTGCCGATGCTGATGGAGAAGCTCCGGGACGCCAGCTTCCACTTCATCGTGTTCATCGACGACCTCTCCTTCGACGGCAACGACGCGTCCTACAAATCGCTGAAGGCCGTGCTCGAAGGCGGCATCGAGGGCCGGCCCGAGAACGTCATCCTCTACGCCACCTCCAACCGCCGCCATCTGCTGGCGCGCGACATGATCGAGAACGAGCGCTCGACCGCGATCAATCCCGGCGAAGCGGTCGAAGAGAAGGTCTCGCTGTCGGATCGCTTCGGCCTGTGGCTCGGCTTCCACCGCTGCAGCCAGGACGAATACCTCGCCATGGTGCGCGGCTATTGCAGCCATTTCGGCGTTAAGGTCGACGATGAGGCGCTGGAGCGCGAGGCGCTGGAATGGTCGACCACCCGCGGCTCCCGCTCGGGCCGCGTCGCCTGGCAGTTCGTGCAGGAGCTGGCGGGCCGACTGGGCGTGAAGCTGTCGGCGAAGTAAGGCTGGCTTTCACCCCACTCACAACTGTCATTCCCCGCCTTGTGCGCAATTGCGCACTGGAGCGGGGAATCCAGTTCGCCGCAGCCTATCGGCTCAACCACAACTATCTCTTGAATACTGGATCGCCCGCTTTCGCGGGCGATGACACCGTTCGTGTGGTGAGGGGCTGGCGGCGCCTCACGCCCCGTTCAGGAACTGAAGCGGGTCAACCGGGCTCGATCCTTTGCGGATCTCGAAGTGGAGCTGCGGCGACGCCACCTCCCCGGATTGACCCGACTTGGCAATGACCTGACCGCGCTTGATGGTATCGCCGCGCTTCACCATCAGCTCACTCGCATGGGCATATGCGGTGACGTAGCCGTTGGAGTGCCGAACCAGGACAAGATTGCCGTAACCCTTCAGCTCGTTGCCGGAATAGGCGACGACGCCGTCTTCCGCCGCCTTCACCGGCGTCCCCTCGGGCACCGCGAGATTGATGCCGTCATTGGACTTGCCATTGGTCTTGGCGCCGTAGCTCGTGACCACCTTGCCGCGCACCGGCCAGCGGAAGGTCGGCAGCGCGCTGGTGGTCTCCGCAGCTTTCGCCGGGGTCTCGGCGGGCTTCTCTTCGACGTTGGTCGTGGCCTGGGCCAGGCGAGCGCTCTGCACCGGCGCGGCGACAGCCGCCATCTTGGTGGCGGGCGCGGGAGCGGCAGCAACCGGCTGGAGCGTGCCGACGACCGGAGCAGCCCCGACAGGAGCCGCCGCAACCGGCGCCGCGAGGGCAGCGGTCTTGGCACCGGGCACGGTCAACCTGGTGCCGAGCTTGAGCTTGGCCGACGGATCGAGGCCGTTGGCACGGGCGAGCTCGGCCGACGTAATATGGTTCTTGCGGGCAATGCTGGCGAGCGTGTCGCCGTGGTTGACGAAGTGGGTGCTCGGCGGCGCCGCAATGGCCGCAACCGGCTTGGCTGCAGGCGCCATCGCAGGAGCCGCAGCGACGGGAGCCAACGCGGGCGCAGGTGCAGCGGCCGTGGCCGGATGCGGGATGATCAGCTGCTGGCCGGGCGAGAGCGAACGCGGCCCCTTGTAGCCGTTGGCGGCAAGGATCGCCTGCGGCGTGACACGATAACGCTTGGCGAGGACGTCGAGCGTATCGCTGGTGCCGACGATGATCTTGGTGCCTCCGGCCGGCTGAGCCGCGGCAACGGAACGCGGCGGCACGGTGGCCGTGGTCTCAAGATGCGGCTGCGTCGGGGGCGCGTAGGAGCTGACGCCGCGCCCGCCTCCGGACACGCCACCACCACCCGTGACGGGATAGGATTGCGGTGAGGACACCGCCGGCGGCGGCAAGGGCTGAGACTGATAATAGCCGGGCTGCGTCTGCGGCCGCGAATATTGCGGCAGCTCGCGCTGCTGCGGCGGCGGGGCCTGCTGCACCGAACCGGTCTGGTCAGAGGAGAAGGGGTTGGAGAAGTTCGACTGGGACAGCCGCGACGACATGTCGGCGCTGCATCCTGCGAAACTGAAGGAGATCAGCGCCAGCACCGCGACCTGCGGTACGCGGCGCGAGTAAAGCAACTCGGCGACGACGGACATGGTTACTCACTCGTACGCAACAGAACTGGTGTTTTAAGTAAACACGCGCCGAGTAAATAACGGCTTAACCCTCCCAATAAGATGTTGGCGGCGCAGCCGATCCGGAAATCTACAGCTCCCGCGCCACCCCGGGCAGTGCCGGCACGAAGCGGACCTCGACGAGTTCCTTGCGCTCGATCCCGGCTTCGGTGCGGGTCAGGCGGACCAGCGTCTGCACACCCTGATGCGGGCCGACCGGCGCGATCAGGATGCCGCCGACCTCGAGCCGCTCGACCAAATTGTCCGGAAGCTGCTCGACCGCGGCGGTGACGATGATGCGGTCGAACGGACCGATATTAGGCGGCAGATTGAGCCCGTCGCCGAGCATCACCTCGACATTGTGACAATCGAGCTTTTCGAGCCTGGCGCGTGCCGTGTCGGCAAGCTTGCGGTAGCGCTCGACTGTCAGGACCTGGCCGGCGAGCCGCGACAGCACGGCAGCCTGATAGCCGGAACCTGCCCCGATCTCGAGCACGCGGTGCCGCTTCTGGAGCTGGAGCTGCTCGGTCATGTAGGCCACGACGAAGGGCTGGCTGATGGTCTGCCCGCAGGCGATCGGCAGCGCGCTGTCACGATAGGCCCCGTCGCGATCGGCCTCGTCGACGAAAAGCTCGCGCGGCACCTCCTCCATGGTTCGCAGCACCGCCTGATCGCTGATGCCCCGACGCCTCAGCGTGAGCTGAAACATCATCTTTTCCGGCGGATGCTGATGGGAGGTCATTGCCTGCTTGTGCTGTCTTGCCGGGGCCAGTGGACGTTAAACCCGGGCGCAAGAATCGTGTTCCTGCTCAGGAACCCATGATAACCTTCGCCTGGAGCATTTGACCACAAATTGGCTTCCCACGGGCGAGCCGCGATGACCATTTTCAGGTATCCGTTCGTCGAAACGCGCATTGCGTCAATTCGTGTTATCTGCGAACGTTTTTGGCAATGGGCAAGGGACTCAATTATGACCGCGACAGGGCTTTCCGGCCGCTCTGTATTTCTCGTCGAGGACGAGGTGATGATCAGGATGATGGTCGCGGACATGCTCGAAGAGCTCGGCTACAAGGTCGCAGCTGAGGCCGGCGACATCACCGAGGCCATGCGGCTCGCCCAGGCGACCGAGTTCGACATCGCCATTCTCGACGTCAACGTCAACGGCAAGGTGATCTCGCCGGTCGCCGATGTGATCAAGGCGAAAGGCTGCCCGTTCATCTTCGCCACCGGTTACGGCTCCTCCGGCCTGCCCGAGCAGTACCGCGACCGGCCGGCGCTTCAAAAGCCGTTTCAGCTCGACGCACTCGGCAAGACCATCGAAGCCGCACTTCGCGGCGGCTAGCCGCTATTTCAGCGTCGCGCTGAGCTCTTCCGAAAACGCTTCGTTGGTACGGTCGAGCCTGAGCGGCGTGACCGAGACGTAGCGCTCGCGAAGCGCAGCCAGATCGGTGCCGTCCGCCGGGGTGTCCATCATCGCGGCGCGCTCGAAGCCGATCCAGAAATAGGGATTGCCGCGGCCGTCCTGGCGCTCGTCGATCCTGAGGAAACCGAGATTGCGCTTGCCCTGGCGCGTGACGCGGATGCCCAGCACATCCTCGGGCGCGCAGGACGGGAAGTTGACGTTGATGACGGTGTCCTTCGGAATGCCCGCGGCAATCACCTTGCGCAGGATGTCGGGCCCGAACTTGCGGGCGGTGTCCCACGGCGGGCGCTCGCGGGTCTCGACGCTGAACTCCTGCGACAGCGCGAATGAGGGCAAGCCCAGGATGGTGCCTTCCAGCGCGCCGGCGATGGTGCCGGAATAGACCACATCCTCGGCGACGTTGCGGCCCTTGTTGACCCCGGACAGCACGACGTCGGGCAGCTTAGCCCCGAGGATATGGCGCGCGCCCATGATGACGCAGTCGGTCGGCGTGCCGCGCACGGCAAAGTGCCGCGGACCGACTTCGCGCAGGCGCAAGGGATCGTTCAGCGACAGCGAATGCGACACGCCGGACTGGTCGAGCTCGGGCGCCACCACCCAGACGTCGTCGGACAATGCGCGCGCGATCTCCTCCACGACCTTGAGGCCGGGGGCGTGGATGCCGTCGTCATTGGTACAGAGAATGCGCATGCGAAGGGTCGATTCCAAAAAAACGGGGTCTGAGCGGTCTTATCCGGCTCCGGCCGATCAGGCAAACCGGCTGATCGGAGGTTCCCGGCCACGTCCTACCGGCGGATGCGCCATTGCGGCAGGAAGCGCGCCAGCCGCCCCTCGGCACGCAGACTCATCGCGGGTACCGCCGGACTGACGATCGGCGCCTCGATCACGCCGAGCGCCTCCAACTGCGCAACGAACGCATCCGGCTCCGGCGTCTGCGGAAAGCGTTCGCGCGCCACCGTCAGCGCGTTGTCGAAGTCGGCAGCATTCACACCGGGCTTGGCCCGCCGGCTCTGCACGAGATCCTCGTCCCAGAGCCGCGCGATCTCGATGTCGAGCACGCCGCGCAGGCGCTGATCGACGGCCTGGATGCCCGCCCCCGTCACCGCCCATTGTCGGCCGACCCAGAAGATGTCGCGGTGCAAGGCCATGAACGGTGGGTTCGCGTTGCGGGGCCGGCAGGATAGCCGGCCGCCAGATCTTCGCAACCGATCGTTTCCGCCGTTACAGGCGAGCAATGCGATTCTCGTCTTGACGCGTTTTCTTGGCGCGAACCGTACCCACTTCGCCCGAAAACGCTTTAGTCGCGCCCGATCACCTTCACGCCGCCCATATAGGGCTGCAGCACGTCGGGGACTGGGATCGAGCCGTCCTCCTGCTGATAGGTCTCCATCACGGCGATCAGCGCGCGGCCGAGCGCGGTGCCCGAACCGTTCAGCGTGTGGACGAAACGCGGCTTGCCGTCGGGACCGCGCGAGCGCGCATCCATGCGCCGTGCCTGGAAGTCGCCGCAGACCGAGCAGCTCGAGATCTCGCGGAATGCCCCGCCCTCGCCCTGCCCCGGCATCCAGACCTCGATGTCATAGGTTTTTTGCGACGAGAAACCCATATCTCCTGCGCAAAGCGTCATCACGCGATAATGCAGGCCGAGCCGCTGCAGCACCTGCTCGGCGCAGGACAGCATCCGCTCCAGCTCGTCCTTGCTCACCTCCGGCGTCGTGATCGAGACCAGCTCGACCTTGGTGAACTGGTGCTGGCGGATCATGCCGCGCGTGTCACGCCCGGCAGCGCCCGCCTCGGCGCGGAAGCACGGCGTCAGCGCAGTGAGCCGCATCGGCAGTTGCTTCTCGTCAAGAATGGATTCGCGCGCGAGGTTGGTGAGCGAGACTTCCGCGGTCGGAATCAGGCCGAGGCGCTCAGTCCTCAGCCGCTCCTGGTCGGGCGAGGCAAGCAGCTCGCCCTTGATCGCCCAGAACTGATCGTCCTCGAACTTCGGCAATTGGCCGGTGCCGAACATGATCTCGTTGCGCACCAGCAGCGGCGGATTGATCTCGGTATAGCCGTGCTCGTCGACGTGCAGATTCAGCATGAATTGTCCGAGCGCGCGCTCGAGCCGCGCCAGCGCCTTCTTCAGCACGACGAACCGCGCGCCGGAGAGTTTTGCCGCCGCCTCGAAATCCATGTAGCCCAGCGCCGTGCCGAGGTCGTCATGCAGCTTCGGCGCAAAGCTGTAGTTGCGCTTGTTGCCGAACACGTGGTGCTGGACGTTGCCGTGCTCGTCGACACCATCGGGCACTTCGTCGAACGGAATGTTCGGGATCGCGGACAGCTCTTTGGTCAGCTCCTCATCGGCGGCTTTGGCGGCGGCCTCGAGCTGCGGCATCGTAGTCTTGAGCTCGGCGACTTCGGCCATCAGCTTGGCCGCGCGCGCCTCGTCCTTGGCCTTCTTGGCATCGCCGATCTCCTTGGACGCCGCGTTGCGCCGCGCCTGCGCCTGCTCGGACGCCAGGATCGCCGCGCGCCGCGTCTCGTCGATCGCGAGCAGCGAGGCCGACAACGGCTTCAGGCCGCGCCGGGCGAGGCCGGCGTCGAAGGCTTGCGGATTGTCGCGGATCGATTTGATGTCGTGCATGGCTGTGGTCCTGGATCGGCGCGTAAACAGACAACGGCAAACGTTGTACGTCAGCGCGTCCCCTAGCACAGCTGCCATCATCCGCGAAAGCGGATGATCCAGTATTCCAGAGACGGTGGTGATTCTCCGAGGGGCCGCGGCGTACTGGATTCCCCGCACCAGTGCGCAATTGCGCACCAGGCGGGGAATGACACCGGAGCGTGGGGCCGCCCTACTCCGCCGGATTAGCCGGCGTCGACACGTCGGTGCCGGTGGCGGCCTGCGCCGCGGCGGCAGCCTTCTTCTCCACCATCGCCACCGCGATGATCGAGCCCTCATAGAGCGCCATCAGCGGAATCGCCAGCGAGCACTGGCTGATCACGTCGGGCGGCGTCAGCACGGCCGCGATGACGAAGGCGATGACGATGAAATAGCGCCGCTTCTCGCGCAGCATCTTCGAGGTGATGATGCCGATGCGGCCAAGCAGCGTCAGGATCACCGGAAGCTGGAAGGCAATGCCGAAGGCAAAGATCAGCGACATCATCAGCGACAGATATTCGCCGACCTTCGGCAACAGCTCGATCTTTGCGGTCTCGTCGCTGCCGAGTTGCTGCATGCCAAGCGAGAAGCGCGCCAGCATCGGGAACACAACGAAATAGACCAGCGCCGCACCCAGCACGAAAAAGAACGGCGTCGCGACCAGATACGGCAGGAAGGCCTGCTTCTCGTGCTTGTAGAGCCCGGGCGCCACGAACATGTAGACCTGCCCCGCCACGATCGGGAACGAGATGAAGGCCGCGCCAAACATCGCCAGCTTCAGCTGGGTCAGGAAATATTCAAGGAACGCAGTGTAAATGAGCTTGGCGTTTGCGGGATCGCCGACGGCCAGGACGTAAGGCCATACCAACACGTTGAATATCTGCTTGGCGAAGAAGAAGCAGAAGATGAACGCAATGCCAAAGCCGAGCAGCGCCTTGATCAGCCGCGAGCGCAGCTCGATCAGATGGTCCATCAGCGGGGCTTTGCTGGCCTCGATATCGGCGTCGGTCATGACGCTTTGGCGTCCTTGATCGCTTCGGATGGCGCGGTGTCCTGCGCAACCGGTGCCTGCTCGACCTCACGGGTGATCGCGAGCGGCTCGTTGGCGGCCGCA
This sequence comes from Bradyrhizobium sp. Rc3b, assembly GCF_900114915.1. Taxonomy (GTDB): domain Bacteria; phylum Pseudomonadota; class Alphaproteobacteria; order Rhizobiales; family Xanthobacteraceae; genus Bradyrhizobium. The sequence continues at coordinate 16,957 of NZ_FOUS01000008.1, read as the reverse complement.
TGCGCCTCGGCTTCAATGAAGGTCGCAGGCGTCGGCGCTTCCGGGGTGGTTGGTGTTACCGGCGGTTCGACCGCCGTTGTGGTCGACGTCTCTGCCGGCTTGTCCAGCGCATCGACACGGAGCGCGTCGCTGACGTCCTTCTGCAGCGAGGTCAGCGGATTGAAGCTGGTCGCGGCTTCCTTGACCTCGTCGAAGCTCTTCTTGAGGTCGGCCATTTCGGCCTCGCGCATCGCTTCCTGGAACTGGCCCTGGAATTCGGCGGCCATCTTGCGGGCCTTGCCCATCCACTGGCCGACCATGCGCAGCACGCCCGGCAGCTCTTTCGGGCCGATGGCGATCAGGGCCACGACCCCGATCAGGACCAGTTCACTCCACCCGATGTCGAACATGAGGTCTTCCGTTCACGCGAAGCCGCAGCCGGCCCAATCCCTTGCGCGCAGGATCGGGCCGCACCCCGCGTCTCGCGTGCTTCTTCCGGCTCAGACGGCCTTGCTGCCGACGTCGGACCGCGCCGCGGTCGGCGCACCATTGTGCTCGATGGACTTGGCCGGCTCGGGCTTCTCGGCGGGCTTGTCGTCGTCCTGCATGCCCTTCTTGAACGCCTTGATGCCCTGCGCCACGTCGCCCATCAGATCCGAAATCTTGCCGCGGCCGAACAGCAGCAGGACCACTGCGATCACCAGGATCCAGTGCCAAATGCTGAGTGAACCCATCCTGCAACCCTCCAAACGCGCATGGCCGGGGACCCGGCCGATCTTCACCGAAACCTAGGCTTGGCAGGTCTCAAAAACAAGGACCTAGGCAGCGCCAATTCGCTGTTGGCACTACGTAATCTTGCTAGTGTTAACCGGTCGCAGGGCACCGGTAAAACGCAAAGGCCTCACTCTTCGGTGCCGCCTTCACCGCCCCCCTCATTGCCGCCCTGCGGCGCCTCTTCCGGGGTCTCGGGCTCGACCGCAGGCGCCAGCGCCAGATCGAGGTCCTCGCCCGGTTCCAAGGGATCCTCGTCTTCGCGGAGCTGCGGGTCGTCCGACGGCGTCGGCACGCTGAATCCGGTCGGCAGGCGCGAATCCAGCAGGCCCGTGCCCTTCAGCTCCTCGAGGCCCGGCAGATCGCCGAGCTGTTCCAGGGTGAACTGCGACAGGAAGTCCTCGGTGGTTCCGAAGGTCAGCGGACGGCCGGGCGTCTTGCGGCGGCCGCGCGGCTTGATCCAGCCGGTCTCCAGCAGCACGTCGAGCGTGCCCTTCGAGGTGACCACGCCGCGGATCTCCTCGATCTCGGCGCGCGTCACCGGCTGGTGATAGGCGATGATCGCCAGCACCTCGATCGCCGCGCGCGACAGGCGGCGGGTCTCGGTGCTCTCCCGCGTCATCAGCCAGGCGAGATCGCCCGCCGTGCGGAAGGACCATTTGTTGGCGATGCGAACGAGATTCACCCCGCGCAAGGAATAGTCGGCCTGCAATTGCTCGAGCGCGGCCTTGACGTCGACGCCCTCGGGCATGCGCTTGGCCAGCGTCGCGGTATCCAGCGGTTCACTCGAAGCGAACAGCAGCGCTTCCAGCAGCCGCAATTCCTCGGGACGTGCCTGGGATTCGTTCTCCATCGGCTCGGCCTCTTCTATCCGCACTTCAGCCAGGCTTGCCATGGCAGATTCTCCTTCTTGCACTTAACCGACCGGCGCATCAGGCGCAGGAGCTGCGTCCGGCACCGGTTTGGGGCGCCCCTTCCGGAAATAGATGGGCGCAAACGCCTCTTTCTGGTTCAGCTCGAGCTGACCTTCGCGAACCAGTTCCAGCGCGGCGGCGAAGCTCGAGGCGAACACCGTCGCGCGCTGCGTCGGATCGGCGACGTGCCGGACCAGGAAGTCGTCGAGCACGCCCCAATCGTCCTGCTCGCTGATGCTGCCGACCAGCCGCTCCAGCGTGGCGCGCGCCTCGGCGAGCGACCAGACCGTGCGCTTGGCCAGATGCACGCTCGCCAGCACGCGCGACTGGCGCTGCGAGGCGTAGGCGGTGAGCAAATCGTACAGCGTCGCCGTGTATTTCGGATGCTTGATCTCGGCGATCTGCTCGGGCTCGCCGCGCGGGAAGATGTCGCGAAGCAATTGCTGCCTGTTCATCAGCCGGTTGGCGGCTTCGCGGATGGCCTCCAGCCGGCGCAGGCGATTGGCGAGCGCGGTCGCCATCTGCTCGGCGCTCGGGCCCTCCGCGCTCGGCGGCTCCGGCAGCAGCAGGCGCGACTTCAGGAAGGCGAGCCATGCCGCCATGACGAGGTAGTCGGCGGCAAGCTCGAGCCGGATCTTTCGTGCGGCTTCGATGAAGTGGAGATACTGGTCGGCCAGCGCCAGGATCGAGATCTTGGCGAGGTCGACCTTCTGCTGTCGCGCCAGCGCGAGCAGCAGATCGAGCGGGCCCTCATAGCCCTCGACGTCCACCACCAACGCCGGCTCACCCTCGGCGAGCTCTGCGGGCCGCCCGGTTTCGAAAGATAGAATTTCTGCGGTCATGCGGAAGCCGTGTTTGCCCGTGCGATCAATGCGTCCAGCTCAGTGCGTGCGGCGACGCGGTCGAGCGGTTGCGGCGCCTTGCGCGCGGCGAGCGCGGCGTTCGCCCGCTCCAGCGCCCGGCCCGACAGCTCAGGTGTCTGGCCGGCGACCTCGCGCATCTCCTCGATATTGCCGTTGCAATGCAGGGCCATGTCGCAGCCGGCCGCGAAGATGGCGCGGGTCCGCTCGGCGATATTCCCCGACAGCGCGTTCATCGACACGTCATCACTCATTAACAAACCCTGGAACCCGATTGCGCCGCGAATCACGTCAGCAATCATTGTCGCAGATGTCGTCGCCGGATGGGCGGGGTCGACCGCGCTAAACACAACATGTGCAGTCATGGCCATCGGCAGGTCCGAAAGCGGCTTGAACGCGGCGAAGTCGGTCCGTTCCAGCTCTCCCCTCGGCGTATCGACCGTCGGCAGCTTGAAATGGGTGTCGGCAGTGGCCCGGCCATGGCCGGGGATGTGCTTGAGGACCGGCAGCACGCCGCCCTGCTCCAGGCCCTCGGTGACCGCGCGGGCAATCGCTGCGACCTTGCCGGGCTCGGTGCCATAAGCCCTGTTCCCGATGACCGCATCGGCGCCCTCGACCGGCACGTCAGCGAGCGGCAGGCAATCCACGGTGATGCCGAGATCGGCAAGATCGGCTGCGATCAGACGGGCGGACAACCGCGCCGCGGTGAGCCCGAGTGCCGAATCAGTGTCGTACAAGGTCGAGAAAACGGCGCCCGGCGGATAGACCGGCCAGTGCGGCGGACCCAGGCGCTGCACCCGTCCACCCTCCTGATCGATCAGGACAGGCGCGTCGGTGGCACCGGCCGCCGTCCGCAATTCCGCAACCAGTGCAGCGACTTGAGCTGGGGTTGCGACATTGCGCTTGAAGAGGATGAAGCCCCATGGGCGCTGGTCGCGGATAAACTCCCGCTCGACGGCGGTCAGTTCCGTTCCGGATACACCGGTAATGAAGGCCCGCGTGCTCATAACGGCCGATTAACCCTGACCCGCGAGGGGGTCAAGGAAACGGCCGTTAATTCCTCTGGACGAAGCAGGCGGACAAGCCTGCAGACTTCAGGCTGTTGCAGGCGTGCGTCGCCTCCTCGGCCGAACCATAGGGACCAGCGAAGGCGCGGTAGACGACGCCCTTGCCCTTGTCGGTGAGGTCGACGCGCTTGATCACCGGCGAACGGGAGCCGAGCACGCTGCCATATTTGCTCTGAAGCACGCGGTACGACGCGGCCGCGCTATCCTCGCTCTGCTGCGAGGAGACCTGCACGATGTAGCCACCACCGCCGCTGCTGGCGGGCGCGATTTGCGTCGGGGTGGTCGCAGCCATCCGCTGCGGCGGTTCGGCCGCCGGGACCGATTGCGGCGCCAGCGACATCGGCTGGTTGGCGCTGGCATTGGCCGAAGTCGGCGGATTGCGCGGTGCCGGCGGCACCACGGGCGCGGCAACAGGCTTCGGCGCAGCCGTCGGCTTGGCGGCGGCGGCCGATTGCGGCGTGGCGCTATCGGTCTGATCGCCCTTCACGGCGACAGTCCTGATCGGGCGCGGCGAACTGTTCGACATCGTGCCGTTGCTCGCGCCCGTGCTCGGCGGCGGTACCGCAGACGGCGACACGCTCGCCACCGAGGGCGGGTTCGCGTTCTGGTTCAGCGGCGGGAACACCACGCGAGGACCACCCGCCTTGGCGTTGACGTCGACCGGCGCTTCTTCGCGCGGCACGATCTTCTCGGTGCCATCGCCGCTCACCATGCGATCCGGCACCTTGGCCGAGGAATCCGACGGCGCGGGTACGATCTTGGTCGGAGTGTTGTCGGCCTTGATGATCGGCGGCTCACCGCTGCGGGGCGATCCGACATAGGTCTTGTAGGCGAAGGCGGCGCCGGTGCCGACCACGGCAAGCGCCAGGATCGCAGCGACCGTCATCATGCCGCCGCGCTGCTTCTTGGGCTCTTCGGGCTCCGCCTCCGGATAGTCGCTCTGATACGCGTAGGGATCGTCGGGATAGGCCGGATCGCGCTGATAGTCCTGCTCGCCTGCCTCCAGCCGGCCATAGAGCGCATCGTCGTAACGCGCCGGATCGGGCTGCTGATGCGGCTCCTGATAGGCGTGTTGCTGGTAAGCCTGATCCTGCTGGTAGGCATGATCCTGATAAGCCTGCGGCTGGTGAAGTTCAGGCTCGGGCGCGGCGGGCTGGGCTGAATAGCGGTGCAACGGATGAACCGGGTTCACGGACACGGGATAATCGGGCTCGGGAGCAGGCGCCGGCTGCGGCTGCACGTTGGCGCGCCGCATCCATGAGGGCGGCCCGGGCTGCGCCGGCGGGGCCTGCTCGGCATAGTCCTGCTGATAATCGTCCTGCCGATCCGCTTGCCGATAGTCGTCGTCCTGATAGCTCTGTGCGGGCGCAGGGACTGCCGGCGGATGTGCGCCGGGCCGCCCCTGAGCTGCGAACGGATCGGTCTGTCCGATCAGGCGGGCGAGCTCGGCCAAGGGATCGCTTTCCGCCTTGCCATGCTGGGCGCCACCGCGACCATAGTCATCGGAGGGAAACGGTCTGTCCTGATATCGTTCGGCCATCGTGATGATGCGTCCCTTCGGGAAAGCCGCGCGCCCCTCGACCAAGGCACGGCTTTCGACCCACAAGGCTTTCAACCAAGTCTAAGCGATCCGGCTTCTGCCGGTTACCCCCGATATTCCCCTTAAGTAGTTCGCCCCAAACTACCGCATCTCGTTCGGAGCATGGACGCCGAGGATGGCGAGGCCCGATGCCAGAACCGAGACGACGCCCTGGACCATGGCCAGTCGCGCCTTTGTAAGATCTGCATCATTATTGATAATGAAGCGTAAATAGGGCAAATCGCGCCCCTTCGTCCAAAGTGCATGAAATTCGCTGGCTAAATCATAGAGATAAAAGGCAATTCGGTGCGGCTCGTGGGCCGCGGCGGCAGCTTCCAGCATGCGCGGAAATATTGCGAGCCGCTTGAGCAGGTCGAGCTCGACGGGGTCTGACAGCCGTTCCACCGCCGACTCAGCGAGCCAGGCGATCCGCTCGCCGACATCCTCCGGCAGTTCCGGGAACACCTCCGCTCTCGCGTTGCGGAAGATCGAGTGGCCGCGGGCGTGGCCGTACTGGACGTAGAACACCGGGTTATCGCGCGACTGTTCCATGACCTTGGCGAGGTCGAAGTCGAGCACCGCGTCGTTCTTGCGGTAGAGCATCATGAAGCGGACGGCATCCTGGCCGACCTCATCCACCACCTCACGCAAGGTGACGAAGTCCCCGCTCCGCTTGGACATTTTCACCGGCTCGCCGTTGCGCAGCAGCTTGACGAGCTGGACGATCTTGACGTCGAGCGAACCCTTACCAGAGGTCGTCGCCTTCACCGCCGCCTGCATGCGCTTGATATAGCCGCCATGGTCGGCGCCCCAGACGTCGATCATCTCCGCAAAACCGCGGTCGAACTTGTTCTTGTGGTAGGCGATGTCGGCGGCAAAGTAGGTGTAGGAATCATCCGACTTGATCAGCGGACGATCGACGTCGTCGCCGTAAGCCGTCGCCTTGAACAGCAGCTGCTCGCGGTCTTCCCAATCCTCGACCGGCGCGCCCTTCGGCGGCGGCAGGCGGCCTTCGTAGACATCGCCCTTGGCCTTCAGGAAATCGATGGTCTCGGCAACCCTGTTGTTGCCGCTCTCGATCAGCGAGCGCTCGGAGAAAAACACATCGTGGCGGATGTTGAGGGCGGCGAGATCGTCCTTGATCTCGTCCATCATCATCGCGATCGCCTTGGCGCGCACCGTGGGCAGCCAACCGGCCTCGTTCATCGCGAGGAGCTTGTCGCCGTGCTCTTTCGCCAGCGCCGCGCCGACCGGCTTCAGGTAGTCGCCCGGATAGAGCCCCTCCGGGATCGCACCGATGTCCTCGCCGAGCGCCTCGCGGTACCTGAGGAACGCGGAGCGCGCGAGCACGTCGACCTGGGCGCCCGCGTCGTTGATGTAATATTCGCGCGCGACGTCGTGGCCCGCGAACTGGAGCAGGCTCGACAGCGCGTCACCAAACACGGCGCCGCGGCAATGGCCGACATGCATCGGACCGGTCGGATTGGCCGAGACGTATTCGACATTGACCTTGGACCCGCCGCGGACGCGGCCGTAATCGGCGCCCTCGCGCAGCACTGTCCGTAACGCCTCGGCCCAGGCGGCCGGCCTCAAGGTCAGATTGATGAAGCCGGGACCGGCGACGTCGACCTTGGCGATCAGCGCGTCCGCGCGCAGCCGCTCTGCGATCCGCTCGGCGAGGTCGCGGGGCTTTGCCTTGGCCTCTTTCGCCAGCACCATGGCGGCGTTGGTCGCCATGTCGCCATGGGAGGGATCGCGCGGCGGCTCGACCACCACGCGCGCGAAATCGATGCCCTCGGGCCAGTTGGCTTCCGCCGCCAGCGTACGGCAGGCGGCGTGCACGCGTGCAAGCACGTCGGCGAACAAATGCAGTGCTGAGGATGTGTCGGGCATGGCCGCCGCCTAACGCAAATCCGGGGTCGAGTCAAAAAGCCGCTGGTGCTCGGTCAGGGCGAAACGGTCGGTCATTCCGGCAATGAAATTGCCGATCCGGCGGGCCCGGTCGCCCTCATTGTCCGCCTCCGCCCCCAGCAGCCATTCCGGCGGCAGCTCGCTAGGGGATTTCAGGTATTTCGCGAACAGGTCGAACAGGATCTGCTCCGCCTCCCCCATCACCCGCATCACCCGCTTGTGACGGTACATGTGCTGATAGAGGAAGGTCTTGATGGCGGCCTCTTCCTCGGCGACCTCGGCCGGAAATGCGACCAGCGCCCGGCTCTGCTGGCGGACATCCTGGGCCGATTGGGGCTTCACCGCGGCGAGGTTCTTCTGCGCCTGCGCGAACACCGCGCCGATCAGGTGCGAGATCAGCTCGCGCACCAGCTCGGCGCCACGCCTGAGGTCCTCGAGATCGGGATAGTGCGCTGAGGTCTCGGCGATGATCTCGGCCGTGAGCGGCATCACCTTGAGATCGTCGAGATGGAACAGGCCGGCGCGCAGGCCATCGTCGATATCGTGGGCATCATAGGCAATGTCGTCGGCGATGGCGGCGACCTGCGCCTCCAGCGAGGCGAAGCTCCACAATTCGAGGTCGTAGATCTTGATGTAGTCGGCGATTCCGACGGGAATGCCCTGCTCGCGATAGCGCCCCACCGGCGCGCCGCTGCGGTCGGTCAGCGGGCCGTTGTGCTTGACGATGCCCTCCAGCGACTCCCAGGTCAGGTTGAGCCCGTCGAAATCAGGGTAGCGATGCTCCAGCGAAGCGACGACGCGGAGCGTCTGGGCGTTGTGGTCGAAGCCGCCAAAATCCTTCAGGCAGGCGTCGAGCGCCCGCTCGCCGGCATGGCCGAACGGGGGATGGCCGAGATCGTGGGCCAGCGCCAGGGTTTCGGTGAGGTCCTCGTCCAGCCCGAGCTGCCGGGCCAGCGCCCGGGCGATCTGCGCCACCTCCAGCGAATGGGTCAGCCGGGTGCGGTAATGGTCGCCCTCGTGGAACACGAACACCTGGGTCTTGTACTTCAGGCGGCGGAACGCGGTGGAATGGATCACCCGGTCGCAATCCCGCCGGAACGGGCTGCGGGTCCGGCTCGGCGGCTCCGCGACCAGCCGGCCGCGGCTGCGGTCGGGATCGCAGGCATAGGGCGCATGGGGGGCAGCCATTCCGACGGACACGACGAATTTAGTCCCTATCCATTTGATTCTGCGTATCCTTGCACTTAACTATGCCGGACGCGGGATACCAAATGAATTGGGCAAGTGAACCTGGTATGACCGCGCGACTATCGGAGACGAGCCATGACGACCGACGTGACCATCAGTGACCGCGCCGCACGCCGGATTGGAGAGATCCTCAAGGGCGAAGGCTCTGGCGCGATGCTGCGCATCTCGGTCGAGGGCGGCGGCTGCTCGGGTTTCCAGTACAAGTTCGACATCGACCGTGCGCGCACGGACGACGATCTCGTGATCGAGCAGGACAATGCGGTGGTGCTGGTCGATCCCGCCTCGCAGCCGTTCCTGGCGGGATCGCAGGTCGATTTCGTCGACGATCTGATCGGTGCCTCGTTCCGCGTCAACAATCCCAACGCCACGGCGTCCTGCGGCTGCGGGACCAGCTTCTCGGTCTAGCCCGACTTTTGACGGGTCATGCCTGGATCATTCCGGCAAATTGCAATGGGAGTGCCGCTATCGCGCGGACTGCGGTTCAATCCCCCGCCAGCTTCTGTCCGACCGCGTAAAGCCTGCAATCTTCGCCGCGCGAATTGATCTTGCATTTCATCAAAGCAGGTTCGCGTGCCTCCGGAGCTGTGCGGCCAACTCCAATACCGCAGTGGCCGCCCGTGCTCACCGCGAAGGCCTTGGCATCATCGGGATTGGCGAGATAGTCCGCGAACGCCTCCTGACAAGCGGCGACAGCCCCCGGCGGGATTGGCAGCTCAGCGAACAACGGCGCCTCTATGACGGTCTTGGTCGGAAGACCCAGCTTTTCGAGGAAGGGTTCAACGGATGGAAACCAGGTGTCTGCCGGCGCGAGCATGACGGTATTGTGGCCGTTCGGTCGGAACGGAGGCAGCACATGCAACTGCGCTGGCGCACCGCCGGCGCTGTAGGCCGCGAACATGCGCTGTGCCAAGTCTGGACCGTAGAATTGATCGTTCTCAGCATAGAGCCAAAGCATGGGGACACGGGCCGTGCGCCCCAATGCGGCTGATGTATAGACCAGATTATCAGGCGAGCAAGGTTGGTTGGGTGCGGAGAAGCTATGCCGACCGCCGTCAAAATTCACGGCGCCAACGACTCCCGGTATGTTCTGTGCGGCGACGGCCATCACCGTGAGCCCCCCAACGGAATGACCGAGCAAGACGACATGCTCAGCGTCGACCCAGGGCTCATGACGCAGTGAAGCGACCGCCGCAATGACATCGTCGCTGGCAGCGCGCGTGGCCGGAAGATAGTCGCAGGTCTGCCGCGCAGACTCGGAGAACCCTCCCCCAGATCGTCCATAGCCACGACGCATGATTGAGACCACTGCATATCCGCGCTGCGCGAAGGCGACGGCCGCCTTGCTGTAGCCGACTGGAGAACGGTTGAGGATTTCAGTGAAGAATTCCTCGCCGCCGCTAGGCATTCCGTGAGTGATCACGACGAGAGGAAATTTGCCGGGACGATCAGGACGAATGACGAAGCTTTCCAGCGACACTTTGTTGCCGGAGATCACGACAGGCAACATCATGTGTGCGCTCATCAGCGGCCCGTCGCCGGCGCGGGCGGAGGCCGTGAACAAGATGAGAAGCAGGACAACAATGCGCATGGCGCAGCAAGGTAACAGCGCGCATCCGAATTGCCAGCGTCCGGCCAACAGGTGCGAAACACATATTCATGCACGTGGTTAGCGCCTACGCGCCTGTTATCTGCTTCTCCTCGTCCGTCCACTCCATTTCGACCGGCATCAGCTCCGGCTGCAGCGGCGCGTCCTCTGACATCGTGTAGCCGTCGAGCGCGCGCAGCAAGGCCGCGACCAGCGCCGGCTTGCGCAGCGGCTTGGCGAGGAAGTCCGACATGCCGGCCTCGCGGCAGATCCTGACGTCCTCGGGGAAGGCGTTGGCGGTCAGCGCGACGATCGGCAAAGCTTCGCAGCGTCCGCCTTGCGCGCGGATGGCGCGGGTGGCCGCGAGCCCGTCCATGTCGGGCATGCGCACGTCCATCAGCACCACGTCGTAATTGCCTTCGAATGCTGCCGCGACGGCCTCAGCGCCGTCGGTGACGACGCGCAGCTCGACGTCGAAGGCCCCCAACATCTTGCTCACGACCATGCGGTTGACTGCATCGTCCTCCGCGACCAGCACGTTCAGCGGCCGATCGAGACCGGCGATACGGGCCTTGAGCTCGTCGGCCTCGTCGTGGCCGGCCGTCTGCTCGGAGGCCTGGACCTGGCTCCAGGGCAGCACCAGCGTGAAGCGGAAGGTCGAGCCCTCGCCCGGCGCCGAGGTGACGCCGATGGTGCCGCCCATCTGCTCGATGATGCGCCGGGAGATCGCAAGGCCGAGGCCAGTGCCGCCGAAGCGGCGGCTGATCGAGGCATCGGCCTGCGCGAAGTCGCTGAAGAGCTGGCCGAGCTTTTCGGGAGCGATACCGATGCCGCTGTCGGTCACCGTCCATTCGACGGTCGCCAGCAAGTCGCGGCGCGCCTGGCAGGTTGCCGAGATCGTCACCTCGCCCTCATCGGTGAACTTCACCGCATTGGACGCGAGGTTGAGCAGCACCTGGCGGATACGAGCGACGTCGCCGCGCAGCGTCGGCGGCAGGTTCGGGTCGAGTGCCAGCTTGACCGTCAGCCCCTTGGCCTTGGCGCTCGCGCGCACCACGGTCGCAACCGCCTCCACCAGCGCCTGCGGGGCGAAGTCGATCACCTCGAAGGTGAAGCGCCCGGCCTCGAGCTTGGACAGGTCGAGGATGTCGTTGAGGATGCGCTGGAGATTGTCGCCGGACTCGCGGATCGTGGTGACCGCCTCGCGCTGCTCCGGATCGAGCCTGGTCTCGAGCAGCATGCTGGCAAGCCCGAGCACGCCGTTCATGGGCGTGCGGATCTCGTGGCTCATCACCGCGAGGAAGTCCGACTTGGCGCGACTCTCGGCCTCCGCCTTTTCCGCGCGCCAGCGTTCGGTCACGTCGCGCCCGAAGCCGCGATAGCCGAGGAACTGGCCCTCGCGGTCATAGGCCGGCTTGGCCGTCAGCGACCACAGCCGCGCCTCGCCGCCGGCGACGACCTTGAGGTTCATCTCGTGCAGCGGCTCGTTCTGCTCCATCAGGCCGACGACGTTGTAGGCCGCGCTCTTGTCCTCCGGGCACAGCATGTCGAGCACGTCGGCGAAATGCGATCCCTTCAACAGCGGCAGCGGCAACTGAGCGACGTCCGCGAAGCGCTCGGGCACGTCGATCAGATGCCCTTCGGCATCGGTCTGCCACAGCCAGTCGCTGGCGTTCTCCTGAAAGTCCTTCAGCAGCAGCGAGATGATCTCGGTCTGGCGTTCGAGCTCGAGCTGGGCCTTGAGATTGCCGAGGAACAGATTGCCCTGCGAGACGATACTGCGCGCCATGAAAAATGCGAACAGCAGCAGGAACACCGCCGTCACCAGATACGGCCCGGCGCCGCAGAGCAGCATCGCACCGGCGCAGGCGGTCGTCATGGTGGCGAGATAGACGAGGCCGGCACGCGGGAAGGTCGACAGCGTGAAGGCACCGCCCGACATCATGCCGACCATCAGGCAGGCCAGGATCAGCTGGCTGGTCGGCTCGATGCGGCTGAACAGAGCGAGCGGCAGCGCGCCCCAGATCGCGGCGAGCAAGACCGCCTGCCGCAGCATCTGCCGCGCCGCGCGAGGCGAGGCCTCCTGCGGCGGGTTCTGATGCGACCGCCGCCAGGCGCGCACCGCGAGCGAGGCGGTGGCGGCGAGCGTCAGGCCCCAGATCGCGAGGAAGTCGTTCCAGCCCCTGCCCCAGAACAGGATCAGCACGATGGCGACGTTCAGCATCGTCACCGCCATCGTCACCGGGATCAGCCGCGTCACGGCGTCGATCTGCTTGGCGCGGATGCGGCGGATCTCGCGCTCGCTGAGATCGGCGGTCAGGCCGTCCTCGATCTCGAAGCCGCCGAGCCAATACAGGAACGCGCCGATCAGGCCGTCACGCGGCTCAGTTTGCTTCATCGACTTGTCCGGCCATCCCATTCGCGGAACCTTTTGACGATCAATGGCCTGCCGCATGCTTAAGCCGGGTTAATTTTGTGGGAGATTTTGCGGCGTCCTTGACGGGCGCGTTTGCAGTTTGTTCTAACCATGGCCCCTGCCCGGAGCCCGCCGACATGACCATCAGAGTTGCCACCTGGAACGTGAACTCGGTCCGGCAGCGGATCGACCTCCTGCTGACCTGGCTGAGGGAGTGCCAGCCGGACATCGTCTGCCTCCAGGAGATCAAATGCGTCGACGAGGCCTTTCCGCGGCTGGAGATCGAGGCGCTCGGCTACAACGTCGTCACCCACGGCCAGAAGACGTTCAACGGTGTCGCGCTGCTCTCCAAGCTCCGGTTCGACGAGACCAAGTCGGGGCTCGCCGGCGACGACGAGGACGCCCATGCCCGCTTCATCGAGGGCGTGGTGACGCTGAAGACGGGCGTGATGCGCATCGCCTGCCTTTATCTGCCCAATGGCAATCCGGTCGGGACCGAGAAATATCCCTACAAGCTCAAATGGATGTCCCGGCTTCTTGACTATTCGAAGGAGCGCCTCAAGACCGAGGAGCCGCTGATCCTCGCCGGCGACTTCAACGTCATCCCGCACGCCCGTGACGTCCATAACCCCGCCGCCTGGACCGAGGACGCGCTGTTCAAGCCGGAGACGCGGGAGAGCTTTCAGTCCCTGCTCGGCCTCGGCCTGACCGATGCCCTGCGGGCTGTCACGGATGAGCCCGGGCTTTACACCTTCTGGGACTACCAGGCCGGGGCCTGGCAGAAGAACCAGGGCCTGCGGATCGATCACCTGCTGCTGTCGCCCCAGGCCAGCGACCGGCTCGCCAATGTCGGGATCGACAGCTATGTGCGCGGCTGGGAGAAGCCCTCGGACCACGTGCCGGTGTGGGCGGATCTGGATCTGGAGGCGGCGTAGGCTACGCAGAATTGGGGGGCACGCTGCGCTTTGCCCACCCTACGAGACCGAGATTGCCGAGCTACTGCCGGCGGCCGCCCTGCACCCACTGTTCCAGCATTTGCAGGCACATGGCGCGGTCGTCGTCGGAGGCCTTGGCGAAGGCGCGGCTGTAGCTTTCCTTGATCCAGGTCTCTTCGGCGCCGGCGCTGTCACGCGCCAGCGTCAGCCACATCAGGCCGCGCGCGGCCTGCCTCGGCAGGCGGTCGCCGTTGAACAGCATCTGGCCGAGCAGCGCCTGCGCCTCGTGCTGGCCCTTCTGCGCGGCGAGGCCGAGCCAGCGCGCGCCATAGCGGAAATCCTCGCGCGAGGCGTCCGGCGTCTTCAGGTAGAGCCGGGCGAGATCGTATTGAGCGTCGGCATTGCCGAAATAAGACGCCGCATAGGAGAACATCTCCCGCGCCCGCTCCGGATCCGACTTGACCTTCGAGTTCGGGATGCCGCTCAGATAGTAGCGGCCGAGCGCGACAAAGGCGTTGGCCACGATCTGCGCCTGCGGTGCCGACGGGCTGTCCTCGGCATGCGCATTGGCGATCCGGCTGAAATATTCGAAGGCGCGCAGATCGTCCTGGGCGACGCCGTCGCCATTGGCGTACATGCGGCCAAGCTTCCACTGCGCGATGGGGTGGCCACCCTCGGCGGCATACTGCAGCGCACTGAGCGAGGTCTCCTGAGGCACAGCCGCCGGCGCGACCTTACCGCGCGCGGTCACCGCGGTCCCCGGCAAGGTGGTCACGACCGGGATGGTCGCGTCCTTCGGGTTGACCGGAGCCCCGTCGAAGGCAAGCGCCGGGGCGGCCAGCGCACCGGCCCCCAACACAAACGCAACTATGGCACGCCTAGATGTCCGCATAGCACTGTTTCTCGTGCGCGCCGCCCGGATGGGTCACTGCCCCCCCGACCGCTGGTCCAACCTGTTGAGCATACTTCCAGAGCGCACCTGACGTGTGGTTAGTCGCGCGAGCGGTCCATTTGGTCTTGCGCTGGGCCAGCTCGGCGTCGCTCAATTTTACGTTAAGGGTACCGGCGACCGCGTCGATCTCGATGATGTCGCCGTCCTCGAGCAGCCCGATCGGGCCGCCAATGGCCGCTTCCGGCCCGACATGGCCGATGCAGAAGCCGCGGGTGGCGCCGGAGAAGCGGCCGTCGGTGATGAGCGCGATCTTGCCGCCCATGCCCTGGCCGGTCAGCGCCGCGGTGGTCTGGAGCATTTCCCGCATGCCGGGGCCGCCCTTCGGCCCCTCGTAGCGGATCACGATGACTTCGCCTTCGCGGTAGGTGCGCTTCTGGACCGCCTCGAAAGCATCCTCCTCACGGTCGAAGCACCTGGCCGGACCGGTAAACCTGAGGTTGGACATTCCCGCGACTTTCACGATCGCACCTTCTGGCGCCAAATTGCCCTTCAGACCGACCACACCGCCAGTGACGGTGATGGGCTTGTCTGCCGGGTGCACCACGTCCTGGTGCGGATTCCACTTCACGCTCTTGAGGTTTTCGGCGATCGTGCGGCCCGTGACGGTAAGGCAATCACCGTGCAGGAAGCCGTTGTCGAGCAGCGTCTTCATCAGAAGCGGTATGCCACCTACTTCAAACATGTCTTTGGCGACATAACGGCCGCCCGGCTTCAAATCCGCGACATATGGTGTCTTTTTGAAGATTTCGGCAACGTCGAACAGGTCGAACTTGATGCCGCACTCATGCGCGATCGCCGGCAGGTGCAGCGCAGCATTGGTCGAGCCGCCCGAGGCTGCGACCACGGCGGCGGCATTCTCCAGCGCCTTGCGGGTGACGATGTCGCGCGGCCGGATATTTTCGGCGATCAGGTCCATCACCTTCTCGCCCGCGGTCATGCAGAAGGCGTCGCGGATTTCATAGGGTGCCGGAGCACCGGCCGAGTAAGGCAGTGCAAGGCCGATCGCCTCGGACACGGTCGCCATGGTGTTGGCGGTGAACTGCGCGCCGCAGGCACCCGCCGAGGGGCACGCCACGCGCTCGATCTCGTCGAGGTCCTCGTCCGACATGGCGCCGACCGAGTGCTTGCCGACGGCCTCGAACATGTCCTGCACGGTGACCTGCTGCCCGCGGAACGTGCCGGGCAGGATCGAGCCGCCATAGATGAAGATCGAGGGCACGTTGAGACGGACCATCGCCATCATCATGCCCGGCAGCGACTTGTCGCAGCCGGCGAGCCCGACCAGGGCGTCATAGGCATGGCCGCGGACGGTCAGCTCGACGGAGTCGGCGATGCATTCGCGCGACGGCAGCGAGGAGCGCATGCCGTCATGGCCCATCGCGATGCCGTCGGTCACGGTGATGGTGCAGAACTCGCGCGGGGTGCCGCCGGCCGACGCCACGCCCTTCTTCACCGCCTGCGCCTGGCGCATCAGGGCGATGTTGCAGGGAGCGGCCTCATTCCAGCACGAGGCGACGCCGACGAAAGGCTGGTGGATCTGCTGGGTGGTCAGACCCATGGCGTAGAAATAGGACCGATGCGGCGCGCGCGCAGGGCCTTCCGTCACGTGACGGCTCGGCAGCCTCTGCTTGTCAATCTTCGCGCTCATCGCAAACCAGTTTCCTCGGTCAACCCTTTCAGACCCGAAAAATCAGAGCCAAGATTTGAATCGACCTTGGGATTTCTCGTCGCCTTCGAAGACCGCCGCTGCCCTAGAACATTAGAGCGATTTTATTCATGTTTGGGTGTGGCCAAAAAGCGGCGGTGATGCGAACCACCAGTGATGACGGTTAAATCGGAACCGAGTGTTGCGTAGACAGCACAATCGTTACCGGGAAGACACGGGGTGGACTACTTCAATACCCTCGCGGGAAGGATGATCCCACAACTTCAGATTTTGTATCGGCAACAACACTTCCGCATTTGCTCCACGAGGCGGTGACCGCGCGGGTGAGTCGGGGCGCGCCGCTCGTCAACGATTCTTCCCTCGTGTCCCGGACAAGCCGCACCGTTGAAGGAGCGCTGCGCTCCGTCCGGGGCACCAGCGGAGTTATGACGCACGCTTTCTCCACGCCGTCATTGCGAGCGAAGCGACTTGTCCGCCGAAGCCTCGGCGAAGGCGGAAGCACTCCAGAGTCTTTCCGCGGAGGGATTCTGGATTGCTTCGTCGCAAGCGCTCCTCGCAATGACGGAGCAGGAGGCACCATCGCGATGCTCCAATGCATATCCCAGCTGCAGTGCCGTAGGGTGGGCAAAGGCGCATCGCGCCGTGCCCACGATCTCTGTCCATAAGCAACAAGGCGTGGGCACGCTGCGCTTTGCCCACCCTACGAGATCGAGATTGTGGCACGCAGCTCAGCTCACGGACATGCCTTCGCGTCCTCGCGGCGCAATTCGCCCGAGCTTTGCTTGGTCTCGCGACCCTCTCATCCAAGAGGGCGCAGGGAAGGCCGGGTGCTGGCTCGCACCCGCGGTCCGCTGCGCGAAAAGCACACACAGAAAGAACCGCACAGCAGCATACAGGTGTGGCCGATCACTCGGCCTTCCCTGCGCGATGGCTGGACGGCTTATGCCGTGATCTCCCGGGAGCCGACCATTCCTTCTGGCCTCCCTCGCCCCGCGAATTTGGATGATGCAGTCTGCCCGGTTGGGCTCGCTCGCACCTTCGCGAGGACTTGACCGTAGCAACGACGGCCAGGAC
>NZ_FOUS01000026.1 GCF_900114915.1 Bradyrhizobium sp. Rc3b | reverse complement strand
GTCGTTGTGCCACTGGAGCGGGCAATGGTAGCCGTGCAAGAGACGGTCGAGCGCGTGAAGCGCATCGACGTCGACCAGTATCGTTATGGGTTTGAGACCCTGATCGACTCCGAGAAGGCCCCCAAGGGGCTTTCGGAAGAGATCGTAAAATTCATCTCGCAGAAGAAGGACGAACCCGACTGGATGCTCCAGTGGCGGCTCGAGGCCTATCGGCGCTGGCTGACCATGACCGAGCCGACCTGGGCGCGCGTCGATTATCCCAAGATCGACTTCCAGGACCTCTATTACTACGCGGCGCCGAAGCCGAAGAAGACGGTCACCTCGCTGGACGAGATCGATCCGGAGATCCTGAAGACCTACGAGAAGCTCGGCATTCCCTTGCGGGAAGTTGCCATGCTCGAAGGTGTCGAGCCGAAGGTCGGTGAGGAAGATCCGGCGCGCCGCAAGATCGCGGTCGATGCTGTCTTCGATTCGGTTTCGGTTGCGACCACGTTCAAGGCGGAGCTGAAGAAGGCCGGCGTGATCTTTATGCCGATCTCGGAAGCGATCCGCGAGCATCCTGAATTGGTGCAGAAATATCTGGGCTCGGTGGTTCCGACCTCGGACAATTTCTACGCGACACTGAACTCGGCGGTGTTCTCCGACGGCTCGTTCGTCTACGTGCCGCCGGGCGTGCGCTGCCCGATGGAGCTGTCGACCTATTTCCGCATCAACGAGCGCAATACCGGCCAGTTCGAGCGCACGCTGATCATCGCCGACAAGGGCGCCTACGTCTCCTATCTCGAGGGCTGCACCGCGCCGCAGCGCGATGAGAACCAGCTCCACGCCGCCGTGGTCGAGCTCGTCGCGCATGACGACGCCGAGATCAAATATTCGACGGTGCAGAACTGGTACCCCGGCAATTCGGAAGGCAAGGGCGGCATCTACAATTTCGTCACCAAGCGTGGCGACTGCCGCGGCAACCGTTCGAAGATCTCCTGGACCCAGGTCGAAACGGGTTCGGCGATCACCTGGAAATATCCGAGCTGCATTCTCCGCGGTGACAATTCGAGCGGCGAGTTCTACTCGATCGCGATCTCGAACGGCTTCCAGCAGGTCGATTCGGGCACCAAGATGATTCATCTCGGCAAGAACACGTCGAGCCGGATCATCTCCAAGGGCATCGCGGCCGGCAAGTCGCAGAACACCTATCGCGGCCTCGTCACCGCGCACCGGAAAGCGACCGGCGCGCGCAACTTCACCGCCTGCGACTCGCTGCTGATCGGCGATAAGTGCGGCGCGCACACCGTGCCGTACATCGAGGCCAAGAACTCCTCGGCGACGTTCGAGCACGAAGCGACGACCTCGAAAATCTCCGAGGACGTGCTGTTTTACTGCATCCAGCGCGGGCTCAGCCAGGAAGAAGCGGTCGGCCTCGTCGTCAACGGCTTCGTCAAGCAAGTTCTGCAAAAGCTGCCGATGGAGTTCGCGGTGGAAGCGCAGAAGCTAATCTCGATCTCGCTCGACGGATCTGTCGGATAAACAACCCCCTCGCGAGCCAGCTCGAATGCGGCTCGCCGGATGATGCATTTCAGGGATCAGATCAGAATGGCGCTACTCGAAATCCACGATTTGCATGTTCGTGTCGAAAACCGCGAAATCATCCGGGGCCTGCATCTTAACGTCAATGCGGGTGAGGTGCACGCGATCATGGGGCCGAACGGCTCCGGCAAATCGACGCTCTCGCACGTCATCGCAGGCAAGCCGGGCTATGAGATCACCGGCGGACAAGTCCTGTTCAGGGGCGAGAACCTCTTGAGGATGGAGCCAAATGAACGCGCCGCCAAGGGCGTGTTCCTGGCGTTCCAGTATCCGGTCGATATCCCCGGCGTGACCACCATGAACTTCTTGCGGGCGGCGCTGAACGCCCAGCGCAAGGCCCGCGACCAGCGCGAATTCTCCACCCCCGAGTTCCTGAAAAGAGTCCGCGAGGTGGCCGGTTCGCTCAAAATTCCCCACGACATGATCAAGCGCGGCGTCAATGTCGGCTTCTCCGGCGGCGAGAAGAAGCGCAACGAAATTTTGCAGATGGCATTATTGGAGCCGAGTCTGTGCATCCTTGACGAGATCGATTCCGGCCTGGACATCGACGCGCTGCGTATCGTCGCCAGCGGCATCAATGCCTTGCGTTCGCCGGCACGAGCGATGATCCTGATCACCCACTATCGGCGGCTTCTCGACCATATCGTGCCGGACATTGTGCACGTGATGTCAAAAGGGCGGGTCAGGAAGAGCGGGGGCAAGGAACTCGCGCTGGAGCTGGAGGCTTGTGGCTACGCCCAATTTGAAGACGCTGCCTGACGGGCCGAGGGATTCCCCGATGAAGCAGGTTTTGGCCAAAGCCGACGCCGAACGTGCAACGGACGATATTTTCGCCGAGGCACGTGGACGGCTGCCTGGTGCAGGCCCTGTCCCCCAAATCCGGGCGCGGGCATTTGACGTCTACAAACGTGCCGGCCTCCCGCATCGAGGCATGGAAGACTGGAAATACACAGATCTGCGCGCTCTGATCGGCGAGGTGCTGCCACTCGCTCCGCAACCAGACGCGCAAGCGCTGGCGCGCGCAAAGGTGTCGGCCAAGCAAGTGGCTGCCGATCAGGCAGTCAAACTGGTTTTGGTGGACGGCATGTTCGCGCCGGAGCTATCCGATCTCGGCAGGCTGGAAACTGAAGTCGTTGTGCGCTCGCTGCGAGAGGTTCTGGAGACTCCGGCCGCTGTGGCCATGGCCGGTCTGCTGCTGTCGACGACGAGCGATTCGGCGATCTCGCTCAATGCCGCAATGGCGACAGATGGCCTGGTGATTACGGTCGCCGACGGAAATGCGGTGAAGCGTCCAATTCAAATCGTTCACGTCGCAACCGGACTGTCGGTATCCACCTATACACGCTCTTATCTCCAGCTTGGTAAAGGAGCGCATGCGGCCATCCTGGAAAGTTTCGTCCCGGCTGAAGGCGCGAGCGGCTATCAAGCCAACGATGCGATAATCGCCCTAGTTGGCGAAGAGGCACGCCTTTCGCATATCCGCGTGGCGGCCGCTGCCTCTGACGCCGTGAACATCTCGTCGGCAATCATGGCAGTCGGCGCCAGGGCTAAGCTCGACCTCTTCACCATGACCTGCAGCGGCTCCATCAGCCGCTATCAGGGATTCATCACGCTGGCTGGCGAGGGAACCAAGCTCTCGGCGAATGGAGTTAATCTCGTCAGAGACGAGCTTCACGCCGACACAAAGATCGTGGTCGACCACGCCGTGCCACATTGCAACAGCCGGGAGAAGTTCCGCGCGGTCATCGACGATTGCGGCCGCTCGGTATTTCAGGGCCGAATTCTCGTTCGTCCCGCGGCGCGGAAGACGGACGCCACTCTGACGACGCGAGCGTTGCTGCTATCCGACCAGGCCGAGGCCGACAACAAGCCCGAACTCGAAATCTTGGCTGACGACGTGGCCTGCCGCCACGGAGCGACATCGGGTGCGCTGGACGACGCTCTCGTATTTTATCTGCGCGCTCGGGGGCTATCCGAGAAGGATGCGCGGATATTGCTGATTAAAGCATTCATTGGCGAGCCGATTGAGGAGATCACGTCCCAGAATCTGCGCGATTTTGTAACGGCGCAAGCTGAACACTGGCTGCAGGCGAGGCGATGAGTGCACATCCCGCCGTGAGCAATGGAAGTTACGATGTCAACCGTCTGCGTACGGACTTTCCTGCACTCGCCATGAGGGTGCACGGCGAGCCGCTTGTTTACCTCGATAACGCTGCATCCGCGCAAAAACCCACCGCGGTGCTTGACCGTATGATGCAGGTGTACGCGAGCGAATACGCGAACGTTCATCGCGGCTTGCACTATCTCGCTAAGCGGCCACCGAGGCGTATGAAGGCGCCCGTACCAAGGTGGCGCGTTTTGTGAACGCGCGTTTGAACGAAGAGATCATCTTTACCCGGAGCGCCACAGAGGCAATCAATCTCGTCGCCCAGACTTTTGGCCGCGAACGCATTACGCCGGGTGATGAGATCGTTCTCTCGATAATGGAACACCACTCCAACATTGTGCCATGGCACCTTCTCAGGGAACGCCTCGGTGCAGTGATCAAAGGGGCGTCGGTGATGATGGCGGAATCTTCTTGCTCGACGAGTTTGAGCGACTGCTGACCCCCGCGCGCCAAGATGGTTGCAATCACACAAATGTCGAACGTGCTCGGCACGGTATTACCCGTGAAAGACGTGGTGAGGATCGCGCATGCCCGTGGTATCCCGGTGCTGGTCGACGGATCGCAAGGATGCGTCCAGCGCAGACGTCTGCGACATTGATTGCGATTTCTACGTCATGACGGGCCATAAACTCTTGGTCCGACTGGGATCGGTGTGCTTTACGGCAAGTTTGAGCATCTCGAATCCATATCGCCCTTCAACGGCGGCGGGGAGATGATCCGCGAGGTGCGCATGCGCATGATATTGCCACCGTCATCGAGCGTGCCGGTGTAGCGGTGCGGGCCGGTACCCATCGTGCGATGCCTCTGCACAAGCGCTTCGGGGTGCTGGCAACGTGCCGTGCGTCCCTCGGACTTTACAATACACGTCAAGAGATCGATGTACTCGTGCGTGCGGTTATCAAGGCGCGGCAGCTGTTCTCCTGACGGCGAGCCTACGATGTCCAGGTGGCAAGGCAGCTCGTATTGAGATCCGGAAGATGAGCTGATGCACCTCATCGCATCGCAGCAAGTAAGCACCTGTAGCTCGCAGCAAGATGAGATAGCATTGGCAGGCCTGTGTCGGTCAGCCGTCTTGCGACCGGTGTTCCTGTGCGGCGCCTTCGGCGAGCGCGATCGCAGAATACCGCGATCTCGGACACGCTCGAGAATTGGTCGGGAAATTTCACGCATGACCAGTCCTTGTTCCATTTCGAACAGCGCCAAACCAAGAGTTCTCTGTCCAGAAGTGTGATGTCGGGTTCGCAACAAGCCCCCTGTCACCGCATGAGGCGCGCTAAGCAATTTTTATTGCTCTGTTTTTCGTGCTCAGGAGACGCTGGCATGCTGGTTGCAGAACTCTTCGTCAAGAAGCCGCCTCGCAACAGCTAACCTTTGAAGGATATCAGATGAGTCTTGCCACGACCCAGAGCATCGCAGAAATCAGGGCTCGCAACAAAGAGCTGATTGAGGAGGTGCTGAAGGTCTATCCGGAGAAAACCGCGAAACGGCGCGCAAAGCACCTCAACGTTCACCAAGCCGGCAAGTCAGATTGCGGGGTGAAGTCCAACATCAAATCCATACCTGGCGTGATGACGATCAGAGGCTGCGCCTATGCAGGGTCAAAGGGGGTGGTCTGGGGACCGATCAAGGACATGGTCCATATCAGCCATGGCCCGGTCGGCTGCGGTCAGTATTCGTGGGGCTCGCGACGCAATTATTACGTTGGCACGACGGGCATTGATAGTTTCGTGACCCTGCAGTTCACCTCTGACTTCCAGGAAAAGGATATCGTATTCGGTGGCGACAAGAAACTGATCAAAATTCTTGACGAAATCCAGGAGCTGTTTCCCCTCAACAACGGCATCACGATCCAATCGGAATGTCCGATAGGATTGATCGGTGACGACATCGAGGCCGTATCGAGAGCGAAATCCAAGGAATATGGCGGCAAGACGATTGTGCCGGTCCGCTGTGAGGGCTTTCGGGGCGTGTCGCAGTCACTAGGCCACCACATTGCCAACGACGCTGTACGCGATTGGATTTTCGACCAACTCGAGTCCGATGCCGAACCAAAGTTTGAGCCGACGCCGTACGATGTTGCGATCATCGGAGACTATAATATCGGCGGCGACGCGTGGTCATCACGAATTCTGCTGGAGGAGATGGGCTTGCGAGTGATCGCGCAGTGGTCCGGCGACGGTTCACTGGCTGAGCTTGAGGCAACGCCTAAGGCAAAGCTCAACATTCTGCATTGCTACCGTTCCATGAACTACATCTCACGCCACATGGAAGAGAAATTCGGTATCCCCTGGTGCGAGTACAACTTCTTCGGGCCCTCAAAGATCGCAGAGTCGCTGCGGAAGATTGCCGGCTATTTCGACGATAAGATTAAGGAAGGCGCCGAGCGGGTGATTGAAAAGTACCAGCCGCTGGTGAACGCCGTGATCGCGAAATATCGCCCGCGCCTTCAGGGCAAGACGGTGATGCTGTACGTCGGCGGGCTCCGTCCGCGTCATGTGATCGGCGCATACGAGGACCTCGGGATGGAAGTCATTGGCACCGGATACGAGTTCGGTCACAACGATGACTATCAGCGCACAGCTCAGCACTACGTAAAGGACAGCACGCTCATCTACGATGACGTCAATGGCTATGAATTCGAGCGCTTCGTCGAAAAGCTGCAGCCTGACCTTGTCGGGTCGGGCATCAAGGAAAAGTACGTTTTTCAAAAGATGGGTGTGCCGTTCCGGCAGATGCACTCCTGGGACTATTCGGGCCCATATCACGGCTATGACGGCTTTGCGATCTTTGCGCGCGACATGGACATGGCCGTCAACTCGCCGGTCTGGAAGAAAACGAAGGCCCCTTGGAAGGAAGCTTCGGGGCCCAAGCTCCTGGCTGCAGAATAAAACAACTCATCTCGCTCTCTGGGAAAGCCGGAGCGATACCAATCTCGATAGTGAAGGACTTCAACAATGGCGCAGAGTGCCGAACACGTGCTCGATCATCTCGAACTGTTCCGCGGTCCAGAATACCAGCAGATGCTGGCTAAGAAGAAGGTATTTGAGAACCCTCGCGATCACGCCGAGGTCGAACGTATCAAGGAATGGACGAAAACGGCTGAATATCGGGAAAAGAACTTTGCGCGAGAGGCCTTGGCGGTAAATCCGGCCAAGGCCTGTCAACCGCTTGGCGCGGTATTCGCCTCTGTTGGCTTTGAGGGAACGCTGCCCTTCGTCCACGGCTCGCAAGGCTGCGTGGCCTATTACCGCAGCCATCTTTCGCGGCACTTCAAGGAGCCTTCTTCCTGCGTCTCTTCGTCGATGACGGAAGATGCTGCCGTATTCGGCGGGCTGAACAACATGATCGACGGTCTCGCAAACAGCTATAACATGTACAAACCCAAGATGATCGCGGTCTCCACGACCTGCATGGCCGAGGTAATCGGCGATGATCTCAACGCCTTCATCAAGACATCAAAAGAGAAAGGCTCGGTTCCGGCGGACTTCGATGTGCCATTCGCCCATACGCCGGCGTTCGTCGGCAGCCACGTCACCGGTTATGACAATGCGCTCAAGGGCATTCTGGAGCATTTTTGGGACGGTAAGGCCGGAACAGCGCCGAAGCTGGAGCGCAAGCAGAACGGCGCGATCAACATCATTGGTGGGTTCGATGGCTATACCGTAGGAAATCTCCGCGAGATCAAGCGCATCTTGGCGTTGATGGGCATTCAGCACACGATTCTAGCGGATAATTCTGAAGTCTTCGATACTCCGACAGACGGCGAATTCCGGATGTATGACGGCGGGACCACGCTGGAAGATGCGGCCAACGCGGTTCACTCCAAGGCGACAATCTCCATGCAGCAGTGGTGCACCGAAAAAACGCTGCCATTCGTGGCTGAGCATGGCCAAGACGTCGTATCCTTCAACTACCCGGTAGGCTTGTCCGCAACGGATGACTTTATCGTGGCGTTGTCAGGCATTAGCGGCAAGGAGATTCCCGAGCAACTCGCGCGAGAACGTGGCCGGCTGGTCGACGCCATCGCTGACTCCAGCGCTCACATCCATGGCAAGAAGTTCGCGATCTATGGCGATCCGGATCTTTGCTATGGGTTGGCTGCGTTTCTGCTCGAACTCGGCGCCGAACCGACCCATGTTCTGTCTACCAACGGCAACAAGGCCTGGCACGAAAAAATGCAGGTGCTGCTTGCAAGCTCGCCATTTGGGCAGGGCTGCCAAGCCTATCCCGGTCGAGACCTCTGGCACATGCGCTCACTCCTGTTCACCGAGCCAGTCGATTTTCTGATTGGCAACACGTACGGCAAGTATCTGGAGCGCGATACTGGAACGCCGCTCATCCGCATCGGCTTTCCGATTTTCGATCGGCATCATCATCACCGCTCGCCCCTATGGGGCTATCAGGGCGGCCTGAATGTGCTGGTGAAGATACTGGACAAGATCTTCGATGAAATCGACAAGAAGACAAACGTTCTTGGCAAAACTGACTACAGCTTCGACATCATTCGGTGATCAGCGACCGTGGCGCGTGCCGTTGCCCAATAACCCCGACGATGGCACAAGCACACGGCCGTTGACCATGCAATTAGTTTTCGCTGAGAGGAAAAAGGGATGAGTTCACTGGCGGCCACGGTCAGGAATATTTTCGACGAGCCGGGCTGCGGCAAGAACGGCAGTAAGTCGGAGGCTGAACGCAAGAAGGGCTGCACCAACCAGCTGCAGCCGGGTAGCGCAGCCGGCGGCTGTGCTTTCGATGGCGCCAAGGTTGCGCTGCAGCCGTTCACCGATGTCGCTCACCTGGTGCATGGTCCGATCGCGTGTGAAGGTAATTCTTGGGACAATCGCGGCGCTGCGTCATCAGGCTCGAATCTGTGGCGCACCGCGTTCACAACCGATTTGAGCGAAACCGATATTGTGTTCGGAGGCGAGAAGCGGCTCTGCATAGCCATCAAGGAGATCATCGATAAATGCGACCCGCCCGCCATCTTCGTCTATCAAACTTGCATCCCGGCGATGATCGGCGATGACATCAACGCAGTCTGCAAGGCAGCATCTCAAAGGTTCGCAAAGCCGGTGATCCCGATCAATTCCCCGGGCTTCGTCGGCTCGAAGAACCTTGGCAATAAGCTCGCAGGTGAGGCGTTGCTCGAGTATGTGATCGGGACGCAAGAGCCGGACTACACTACGTCCTACGATATCAACCTGATCGGGGAGTACAACGTTTCGGGAGAGCTCTGGCAAGTGAAGCCATTGCTAGACGAGCTTGGAGTACGGATTCTCTCCTGCATCTCCGGCGATGGCAAGTATCGCGAAGTTGCCTCATCTCATCGTGCGCGGGCGGCGATGTTGGTGTGCTCAAAATCCATGATCAATGTCGCGCGCAAGATGGAGCAACGCTACGGGATCCCGTTCTTCGAGGGGTCGTTCTACGGTATTCAGGATTCGAGCGAATCGCTGCGTCAGCTTACCCGCTTATTGGTTGAACGTGGCGCGCCGACAGATCTGCTCGGGCGCACTGAAGCGGTGATCGCGCGCGAGGAATCGCGGGCTTGGGCCGCGATAGAGCCGTACAAGGCAAGATTCGAAGGCAAGAAGGCCTTGTTGATTACCGGCGGCGTCAAGTCGTGGTCGGTCGTTGCGGCACTCCAGGAAGCCGGGCTTGAGTTAGTCGGAACCAGCGTCAAGAAATCGACCAAGAAAGACAAGGAGCGCATCAAGGAGCTCATGGGGCAAGATGCACACATGATCGAGGACATGACGCCGCGAGAAATGTACAGGATGTTGAAGGACGCAAAAGCCGACATCATGCTATCGGGCGGCAAGTCGCAGTTCATAGCGCTGAAAGCGGCGATGCCCTGGCTGGACATCAACCAGGAGCGTTGCCACGCCTACATGGGCTATGTCGGGATGGTCAAGCTGGTGGAAGAAATCGACAAGTCGCTCTCCAGTCCGATGTGGGAGCAACTACGTCGACCGGCTCCATGGGAGGCGTTGGCCAAGGCGATGGAGCAGATGGGATCGCCGGTGGCGGCGATGGCCTGCGATCCGGCGCGTGCCGAAGCCGCGCGCCGCGCGAGGAAGATTTGCTTTTGTAACACCGTCGATCTGGGCACTATTGAGGATGCAATCTACGCGCACGGCCTTAGGAGCGTCGCAGCGGTCAGAGAGCATACCAACGCGATCGGTGGCTGCTGTCAAAGACGCATTGAAGGTATGTTGGTGTCTGAGCCATCTGCTATGCGACAGGCCGCAGAATAGGGAGGCGTCATGGCCATGGTCTCGGCGCCGACGAAAGCCTGCGCTGTCAACCCGCTGAAGATGAGTCAGCCGATCGGCGGAGCATTCGCCTTCATGGGACTGCGCGGGGCGATGCCGCTTCTGCACGGCTCCCAGGGATGCACATCCTTCGGGCTCACGCTCTTTGTCCGGCACTTCAAAGAGGCAGTACCGCTGCAGACGACCGCGATGAGCGAGGTCGCGACCGTACTCGGCGGTTATGAGAATCTCGAGCAGGCGATACTGAACATCTACAACCGAACCAAGCCAAAGATCATCGGAATCTGCTCGACCGGTGTCACTGAGACCAACGGCGACGATGTGGATGCCTACCTCAAGCTAATCCGGAGCAAGCATCCGCAACTCGTAAAGTTGCCACTCGTGTATGTCTCGACGCCTGATTTCAAGGGCGCATTCCAGGATGGCTGGGAGAAGGCCGTTTCGCGCATTGTGGAGGTGCTGGTGGAAGGGCCCAGTGCCAATGGGTTGCGGGATCCATCGAAAGTGAATGTTCTGCCGGGATGTCATCTCACGCCCGGCGATCTTGATGAACTCCGCGTCATAGTGGAGGATTTCGGCTTGTGCCCGTCCTTTCTCCCTGACCTGGCGGGATCGCTCGATGGGCATATCCCCGATGAGTTTGCGCCAACGACCATTGGCGGCATCGGCGTCGACGAAATCGCGAGCATGGGCCGCGCCGCATGGACGATTGCAATCGGGGCGCAGATGCAGCGAGCGGCCGAGGTGATGCAGCTCAAGACCGGCGTGCCTTTTCGCGTCTTCGAGCGGGTGCGTGGTCTCTGTCCAAACGACGAATTCATGACGTTCTTGAGCGAGATCAGCGGCCGCCCCATACCCCTGAAATATCGACGCCAGCGCGGTCAACTCGCCGATGCAATGCTGGATGCGCACTTCCATATTGCCGGTCGCAAAGTTGCGATCGGCGCTGAGCCAGACCTTCTGTTCGATCTGTCCGGCATGCTCCATGACATGGGCGCGCAGGTGACCGCAGCCGTGACGACCACTCAGTCTGAGGTGATCGACCGGATCAAGACGAAGGAGGTACTCATTGGCGATCTCGAGGATCTGGAAGGGCTTGCCAAGTCAAAGCATTGCGACCTGCTAATCACGCATTCGCATGGCAGGCAAGCGGCGGCTCGGCTGAAGTTGCCCTTCTATCGTACGGGTTTTCCGATGTTCGATCGACTTGGCGCGGGACACCAACTATCCGTCGGCTATCGTGGTACCCGAAATCTGATCTTCGAAATTGCCAACCTCATTATCGCGCACCGCGAGGCGAACGATCAGCCTACTCCCGATACATGGCGGACTACGACCGGAGTCACGATGCTCGGGCTATCACAGCTCTACCAGCGCGGCTGAGAGGTCGATTGCATGAAGGTCGCGTTTGCTACTCAAGACTTGAGACGAGTCGATGCCCATTTTGGTTGGGCAAAGAATATCGCAATTTACGATGTCGCGCCTGGTGGGCACGTGTTCCTTAAAGCGATTGAGTTTGAGGGCGATCTTAACGAAGACGGCAACGACGATAAGTTGGCGCCGAAGATCGAGGCGATCAAGGATTGCGCAATCCTTTACGTCGCCGCCATTGGCGGTGCCGCGGCTGCGCGAGTGGTGGCCAACAAGATCCATCCTATCAAGGTGAATAAACCCGAAAGCATTCCGGTTTTGCTCGAAAAGCTCGAGCGTGTACTGAAGGGCACGCCACCTCCGTGGCTACGCAAGGCTATGGCAAAGGACCGACCGCGTACATTCGAGTTCGACGAATGAGGTGATATGACCGCAAAAGCAGTGCAACAGGGGAGCGCCGTCGACGCGCCGTTTCTCAAGGAGCTGATCAAGATTTGGCGTGCTCAGGATACCAACGGAGCCTGGGATGCAAAGAGCGATCTTGACCTGCTCGAACCCTATGTCCTGGACAAGGAGAAAAGGCGCGCATTGCCGATTACCGGTGATCCTGATTCCGATACGCTGTGGCGACTAAAGCTGTTCTTCGATGCGGTTGCGCTGTCGATCGAGAGGGAGACGGGCGTGATGATCCAGCCGGTCATGGATCTGCATCATGAAGGCTTCGGCCGCATGGTGCTCATTTCAGGCCGGCTGATCGCCGTGAACAAGCAGCTGCGCGATGTGCATCGGTTCGGATTTGATAATTTGTTAAAGCTCGCGCAGGCGGGCGACAAGTATGTCAGTGACGGAATTGGCCTGATTCGGAAATTTCCGGACGTGGCGAACTATTGGGGATACTCATGAGCGATCATGAAACACTGAAGGCCGAACTAAAGAAAGTATCTGCCAAGGCGATACAGGCCAAGCTGGATCTGCACGACCTTTCGGAAGAATTGCCCACCAACTGGACCTCGATCATGATGGTGGCGCAGAAGGCGTACGATGCTTATGCCGAACTTGAGCGCAAGAGCCTCGACTTGAAGGCGCTGGAAAATACTTAAAGGGGCAATGCATGTCGTTTCAGACACGAGACGGTCGCGACTGGACGCCACAATACCTGATCTCGATCGATGCTAAGAAGTGCATTGGCTGTGGCCGCTGTTTCAAGGTGTGCGGTCGAGATGTCATGACGTTAAAAGGAATCAGCGAGGATGGCGAATTTGTCAACTTCGATGACGACGACGATGAGATCGAAAAGAAGGTCATGATTCTGAATGATCAAGGCGCCTGCATTGGCTGCGGTGCATGCGCCAGGGTTTGCCCGGCCAACTGCCAGACTCACACGTCAACCGTACCTGAAGCGGCATGAGCGAACACACTCGTCCTGTCGCGGCGGGCGAGTTATAGGTGAGGAAAGGTGCAGTTTTGATCGGATGAACTCATGGTGAGGACGGCGCGCCATAAGGATCTCGATTAAACATCGAATAGCAAGATCGAGCGAGCTAAAGCGTAAGCAAAGCCTGGTGATGGTAGGGCGCCGGCTATGTTATGCCGATACAACAGCCGTTGCTCATACTCGTCTCCAAGGTCCGCCTATTCCTAGAAGGCGAGCCGTGCCTTTTCGAAGCCTGAGAGCTTACGTGCGATCCGACCCACAGTTCATGGCTTGTCACAGCGGCTGTTGTAACTCACGCGCAGAGTGCGTCGCGCAGTCACGCCGAAATGAGTGCTTTGGTCAGGCTCTGGTCAGCTAGGAATGCGATCCTAGCGCAGAGCTTGCACGGCACGAGCTCAATCGCGTGAAACTTTGCCGATAGGAGAGCGCTCTGATGTATGGCAGAATCGTTGACTCATCCAGCCAGTTCGGTAACCAAACTGACGATTCGTCAGAAGCGGGAGATAGTCCCCGGTTTGCGGAAGCAGTTGCAGGAATCGAGCGAGGTGGGCCTTCATCCGAACCAGCGGCATCATACTCTCTCGTTTCCGAACCGCCCATTAGACCGATCGACCGGGAAACCTTCATGCGTGGAGTTCAGAGATTCTTACGCAGTGATATCAGGCACATCGTCGAGCACCCAGAAGAGTACTCAGAATTCGTGTCCGAGAAGGCTGAGCGCGCAGCAACGGTTGCTGGAAGTTACGCCAACACCCACGACGATCCAAATAAGCCAGCAAAATTTTACAGCTATCAGTTGGGTGACGATATTGTCGGACTTTTAAGAGTAGGAGAAGGCCCGGTTCGGATTGAAGAAGACAATTTTCGACAACAGTTTGGGCGCAACGATATCACATCCGTGGTAGATCTTAGGGTGACACATCCGCTTGTCGAGAACGCTGGCGATATCTTGCTAGAACATCAACTGCGAGAGGATGGCGACTATCCGCTGATCTTGTCGCGACCGGCCTTAGTAGGCATGGAGCCCCGCCTAGCGGAGATGGGCTTTGTTTACGTGGGGGATAACGACTGGGTGCTTGATCCTAACCAACATCCGGAGGTGTGGACGAAGAACGAGAACGACGAGTGGCAGCGTGTAGACAAGCCTACGAAGTATCTTGCGAAAGCTTCGGGCAGCGACGGCGACCCTCAGAGAAGCTACGAATCAGACTCCTCGGACGACGACCCTTCAGTTTACCTGGAGCGCGCTCTGAGGAGAATGCAGATGGGGTGAATTAATTGCAATAGCAGCACCGGCCCCTAAATGACGGAGATTCGACCGTTCTATGCTGGGCGCAACGGTGTTGCGTCAAAGGGGCCGCACGCTGGCGGCGTCTAACGAATTTGGCTGAACATGCCTGGGTAAGTAGCTGAGCTGCAATGGGCCCGCGCCGTGGACGCGAACCGATCCGGTACTTGTACGATCCTTGCTCAACGGCAACGAAAAAAGCTCTTGCAATAAACGAGGGATGAATGCGGCCAGATGCCATCTATGCCATTTGCGGCTTTAACGACATTCCGAGCCGCAAGGCCATGGGATTCAACCTTATAGCCGTCGATGATCACGGCAATCACCGGCCGTGGTCCATCATTGTGGTGCGGTGGGGCAAAAAGGTGCTTGGCTACGCCAATAAATGCCCGCACAACGGCGTCAATTTGGACTGGGAGCGGAACGAATTCCTCGATCCATGTGGTATCCGGCTGATGTGCGGCAAGCATGGTTCGACCTTCGAACTCGGAACCGGGCGGTGCGTCGAAGGTCCATGTCAGGGGAGCGCGCTCACACCGATCGCGCTGGCGGTTCTGGATGGTGATATCTGCGTCCTCGGCGAACGTCTTGTCGAGGAGGATGCATCGCTCGACCACTGAAGACCCCGCTCACACGGGCCGGTTCTCATTGCGGTTTTTCACGGGCTCCATTCTCTTTAGCCCGTCGTCGTACGAGATCTCCTCATAAGCGAGGTCGAGATCCTTTGCGGTATCGAGGAGGCAATCAAGCTTGCCGCCCGGATCGAGCTTCTTGATGTCGTCCTTGTTGAGCCCGACCAGGTCCATCATCTCCTTCCAAACCGTAGATTCATCGCAGGGTAGAACGTGAAAGCTGACATCACCTAACTTCACTCGGTACTTCGCCAGTAAATCGATGTTGTTGCAGAACATGAAGTAGCTCCCGGTTGGGCTTAAGGCGCCGTCAAGGACGGTCGCGACGTCAGCAAGATAGGCGAAGGAATGCACGTAACCGGCCAGCACCGGAATGGTGCGTTCTCCGTCCTGCGCGATCGTCAACACCTGTTCAATCGAATAGTCTGGCGGCCGCTTCTCGTCTGCGACCTGAGTCTGGAATTTTAATGCGACGTCGCCGCGAAAGCCGAACCGGCCAGGCTTGGTAGTCGCGCCTTTGAGTACGGCGTTGAGCAAGCGGCCCTCCTTGTCGAGTCTGCCGAGTGCGGTGTTCTCGATTGCAGTCATTATACTCTTCCTCGATCTAACCTCTTCACCGACGCCTTGGGTCGGCGCTAGATGCGATGCAAATTACTTGCCGTCGCATGAGTAAGGCCTTTCGCCGTAGCTTAGAAAGAAAACGCGTCCCTGGCTGCGATCGCCTCAAAGAGCCTTGTTGGGAATCCGACAACGGTTTCAGCGCGAACAGGCGCGATCCGAAAAAGTCGGCACCATCAGGCGTCCGCGCGCTGGCACGTGACTTGCCCTTAGGAGCTGAGTCCAAGCTGATGAGGGAAAGCCGTGATCAACCTGACGAATAGCGCAGCGAATGCAATCAAGAGCGCGATTTCATCGTCGACGCACCCGACCGGCGGTCTGCGCGTCACGATCGAAGCAGGCGGCTGCAATGGATTCAAATACAAGATGGGTCTGGTCGAAGAACCGAAGCCTGACGACACCGTGATCGAGTGCGACGGGCTGAAGGTGTTCGTCGATAACAAGAGCCGTGGCCATCTGATCGGCACGACCATCGATTTCGTGATGGCACCGGAGAGTGCCGGCTTTACCTTTCACAACCCGAACGCCACCGCGAACTGCTCATGCGGAAAATCGTTCAGCTGATGAGGGCAAGACATATGCCGGCCGAACCAGGACAATTGAAGCCGTCGTCACCCACTACCACAGATCGCGAGCGTCGCATTCGCGGCGCAATCGAAGAGATCCGACCCAATCTGCAACGCGGCAATGGCGACTGTTGCCTGATCGGGATCGATGGAAGCAGGGCGATGGTCAGGCTGACCGGTGCCTGCACGTTGTGTAAGCTTTCGAGTGTGGGGCGGAAAGGCATTCAGGCGCGGCTGGTCCATAAACGCGGCGAATTGCTTCGCCTGATGCCCGTCGCTGCTGCAGGCGAGGCAGTGGATTGAGCGAAAATCGAGTGCCGATTTACCTCGATAACAATGCAACGACGCGGACCGATCCATCCGTCGTGCAAGCCATGTTGCCGTTCTTCACCGAGAAATTCGGCAATGCGTCGTCCACGCATGCCTTTGGCAGCGAGGTAGCAGTGGCTGTGAGGCAGGCCCGGAGTAGCTTGCGCATCCTGCTAGGGAACGCATGCGATCATGAGATTGTTTTTACTTCGGGAGGGACCGAGGCCAATAATACCGCGATCCTCTCTGCTCTTGCGATGCAGGAAGACCGCGACGAGATCGTCACCACCTCGGTAGAGCACTCCGCCGTCCTTGCGCTAACTGAGCAACTGGCGACAAGAGGTGTCAAGACGCACATTGTACCCGTAGATTCCCGCGGCCGGCTCGACATCGAGGCGTTTCGCGGCGCGCTCGGGCCACGCACAGCGATTGCGTCGGTTATGTGGGCTAACAACGAGACCGGAACGATGTTTCCCGTGGACTTTCTGGCCGAGCTGACCCGTGAGGCGGGGGCGCTGTTTCACACCGATGCGGTCCAGGCCATCGGTAAGGTGCGCGTGAACTTAAAGGGCAGTGCGATCGACATGCTGTCGCTATCCGGGCACAAACTGCACGGTCCCAAGGGGATCGGCGCGCTATATTTGCGCACAGGGACAAAATTCCGGCCGCTGATCTCCGGCGGATCACAGGAACGAGGGCGCCGCGGCGGGACTGAGAATATTCCCGGCATTGTCGGCCTGGGAAAGGCCGCCGAACTTGCGTCGGAGCGGCTCGAACCCGAGCGCGTTCGCATTGGCGCGTTGCGTGACCGCCTTGAGCAGGGAATTTTGCACAATGGCAAGTGCGTTGCGCTCGGCGATATCAACAATCGATTAGGGAACACGGCCAATATTGCATTCGATCATCTCGAAGGCGAAGCCATCGCCTACCATCTCAATAGGGCGGGCATCGCCGTATCGCTCGGATCAGCCTGCAACGCCGGCTCAATGCAGCCGTCGCATGTTCTGCGTGCCATGCAGGTGCCGGCGCGGCGGATGCGTGGCGCGGTGCGCTTTTCTCTGTCGCGTGAAACCTCCATCGAGGAGGTCGATGAGGTCGTGTGCGCAGTGTCCGACATCGTGGCTCGCCAGCGCGCCACCTCCTCCGTCGCAGTCAGGGAGTAGACCTCGTGAAAATCATGATCCGCCGGTCTCCGGACGCGGGCCTATCGATCTACGTGCCAAAAAAGGATCTCGAAGAGCCAATCGTTGAATCCGAGTACGAGACGCTATGGGGCGGCTGGATCAAAGTAGCCAATGGCTGGGTGCTCGATTTGCCTGATATGCCGAGCGGCACACGGTTACCGATCACAATCAACGCTAGAAAGCGGGGCGAGAACGGGGACGAACCATGAAGGCGCCCCCACAGGCCGACTTTGTCGATGCTGCTGATGCAAAGGCGACTCTCGTGGACATCGCTGCGGGCCTGAGGGCCGCGAGCCTCATTCCCTATCTCGTCGTGGCCTCGCGAATTGTGCAGATCCGATATGCCGACCACGCCAAAGGCGTTGACCAGCTTCTTCGCCAGCAAGGTTGCGCTGCCGCGGCGGCCTGGGGGCAATGCGTGGGCCTCGGCGCAGCATATCGAGATCTCCAAACGCCGGTCCGCCTTACGGCATTGATGACGCAGGCCTTCGCTCGGTCAGTTGAGCCGACGCGGTTGCACCATCATCGTGCGTCCCTGCCCCTGCCGTCATAGTCGAAGCGTGGTATGATGCCGCCAGGCGCGCGGAGCTGGGTGAGCGCGATGGATGGGCCGAAGTGCCGGGTATCACCCGCACCGGCATTGGGGAGAATCGTTGGTATCGCTTTTGCAGTTCACTTGGCTCAGAGGTCGATAGCGCCGTGGCCGGCAGCTGGGCGACGGTGTTGTACAAGCCGCATGGCAGCGTGCAGCTGCCAACAACTTCCTTAGCTCCGACGCTGGCTCTGTCCAGGCGTTGACCGAAATCGATATTCAGGCACCAATTCCGGACATCATCAAGGAAAGGCGACCCGGACAGACCTTTCTCTTCATCGGCTGTCGCTTCAACGATCAGCTCATGCGTAGCTATGCCCGGAAAACCATCAAGCGCTCGGCTGACACCCGATATGCGCTCGTTGATCCGGACGCGCCCTGGCGCAACGAGCTCCGCTTTCCACTCGAGCAAAGCCTTGCACCGCTTGCGATTTTGCTCACTTGCGCGGTTGAGATACTGATCACCCATTAGCATCCTTGTGAAGCCCGAATCCTCCAGCCCGTAACCACTTGTTTGCGAGGCCGCAACGCGAGAAGACCCGTTCAGATGGAGCCCGGTTCGGCGAGCTCCGCGCCAGAATGAATGCGCAAGCCGTGGAGCGCTGCGTGACAATGACGACGTATCTGTCGCACTGACAACAAGCGCATCATTGCATCTTCTTACATGAGCGAGCGTCCATTTCGCTAACCCGTTGGCGGATCGCTGCAATTTCATCGTCTCAGCCATGGCATGTAAGTTGCTACCCAGCTTCTTGAGGCTCGCTCACGGATGGTCTGGGAGGCCGATGATGCCTCCAGGGAAAAATGAAAATGAACGCGGTCGTCGGACGCGAAAAATATGTCAAAGCTGCAGTGGATGGCGAGATGAAGCCAGCCGCCGAGCACAAGGGCTGCCGCGCTTCGGCCAGCACCGGTCAGGCGAGCTGCGGCTCGCAGGCAGGGCATGGCGATCTGCCGATCGAAACCTGGGAAAAGGTCAAGAACCATCCCTGCTACAGCGAAGAAGCGCACCATCATTACGCCCGCATGCATGTCGCGGTCGCGCCTGCCTGCAACATCCAGTGCAATTACTGCAACCGAAAATACGACTGCGCCAATGAATCGCGTCCGGGTGTGGTGAGCGAGAAGCTCACTCCTGAGCAGGCGGTAAGAAAGGTGCTCGCGGTCGCGACCACCATTCCGCAGATGTCGGTCCTTGGCATCGCTGGTCCCGGCGACCCCCTGGCCAATCCAGCAAAGACGTTCAGGACGTTCGAGCTGGTCGCCAAGGCAGCTCCGGACATTAAGCTTTGTTTGTCAACCAACGGACTGGCTCTGCCGGACCATATTGATACCATCGTCAGGTCCAAAGTCGACCACGTCACCATCACGATCAACATGGTCGATCCCGAAATCGGCACCAAAATCTACCCGTGGATCTTCTTCAACCACAAGCGATACACCGGCATCGACGCGGCAAGGATACTCACCGATCGCCAGCTGCAAGGCCTCGAGATGCTTAGCGAGCGGGGTATCCTTTGCAAGGTCAACTCGGTCATGATCCCAAACATCAACGACCGCCACTTAGTCGAGGTCAACAAGGCCGTGAAGTCGCGCGGTGCCTTCCTTCACAATATCATGCCGCTGATCTCCGCGCCCGAGCACGGCACAGTATTTGGCCTCAATGGTCAGCGCGGACCGACGGCCTGGGAATTGAAGGAGCTGCAAGATGCTTGTGAAGGGGAGATAAAAACGATGCGGCATTGCCGCCAGTGCCGCGCCGATGCGGTCGGTCTACTCGGGGAGGATCGCAGCGCAGAGTTCACCACCGATCAGGTCATGAAAATGGATGTCCAATATGACTTAGAGATGCGCAAAGGATATCAGGACAGGATAGAGCGTGCGCGTGCCGCCAAAGTCGCGGCTGCCCAAAAGGAGCTTGCGGAACTTGCCGGAGAGATGAGCGCGATCACTCTTCTAGTGGCCGTCGCAACCAAGGGCTCGGGGTTGATCAACGAGCACTTTGGCCATGCCAAGGAATTCCAAGTCTACGAACTCTCTACATCCGGCGCCAAATTCGTCGGCCACCGCCGCGTGGACGTTTACTGCCAGGGCGGTTATGGCGAGGAGCACAGGCTTTCCGCCATCATGCGTGGCATCCATGACTGCCATGCGGTCTTCGTGTCCAAGAT
This sequence comes from Bradyrhizobium sp. Rc3b, assembly GCF_900114915.1. Classification (GTDB taxonomy): domain Bacteria; phylum Pseudomonadota; class Alphaproteobacteria; order Rhizobiales; family Xanthobacteraceae; genus Bradyrhizobium. The sequence continues at coordinate 33,298 of NZ_FOUS01000026.1, read as the reverse complement.
TGGCGGCTGCCCGAAAAGCAATTTGATCCAGGCGGGGATCGAGCCGATCGATCAATACGCCCACGAATTCATTGAGAAGTCGGCGGTCGCCTGGTTCAAATCCTATCTGGACAGGGTGAAACGCGGGGAGATCCAGCACGTGCAGCGCGGCGACGCCGCGATCCAGCAGGGATCTCTGATCTCTGCAGCGTAAAGGGGGAATATGTGCCGTTCAAGATCATCGCCTCGCAGTGTACGAGCTGCTCAGCCTGCGAACCCTTATGCCCGAACGTTGCCATCTCGGAAAAGGGGGGGACCTTTGTCATTGAGGCGGCGAAATGCACCGAATGTGTTGGCCATTTCGACGTGCCGCAATGTGTCGCCGCCTGTCCGGTCGACAATACCTGCGTGCTTGAGACTTCCTTGCCTCGCTACCAGGCGCAATCCTAAAGCGTGAGCGCCATGAGTGGCATGCAAAGAGCTGGCGCTGAAAGCGTCGTAAGCTTTCGTGCTCGCGTTGGCGGCGGCCCAGGCGCTGACGTTCGGTCCTTCATCACGGACAACGACCGCGCTGGATTGGCCTGCGATCGTGCTGTTGCTGGTCGCCAGTACGGCCCTGGTGGGCATGTCATTGCGCACGGTGGTCCAAAGGCGCTTCGCGCTGCCGAGAGCAGCATTCTCGGCAGCGCTGCCATCGTCGATGTGAATGACGATGCCGCGCGAGGACACAGTGATGCAGGATCTCGCCTGCGAAGGGCGAGGCGGCTCCCAGCCTTTCTAAAGGAGCGATGCATGAGGAGCGGTACATGAACAGCATCGTTCGCGACAGCGACGTCGTAGAACTCAGGGAGCCGCCTGTCTTCAGATTTGGCCAAAAGGTGCGAGCCAATCGCACCGTCCGCAATGATGGCACCTATCGCGGCAAGGAGATTGGCGACATTTTAGCCAAGAAGGGAGAGGTGGGTTACGTCGTATCGATCGGCACGTTCCTGCAGCAGTTCTACATCTACGGCGTCGAATATCTGGAAAGCGGCTATCGGGTCGGCATGAAGCGAAAGGAACTGGACGCGGTGGACGCTTGCGAGGAGGTCGAGGATCTGCCGCTGCCGGAGGAATCATGACGCAGCGTGGCTTTCCGAAATATCGGCGCGGCCAGCGGGCCAAGACCGCAGTCGACCTCGTCAACGACCACGCCATTCGCGATACGCAGCCGAAGGAGCCTTGCTCGTCGCCGCAGCGGCCGGCGAGATCATCAACGTCGCGATCCATACCGAAGCGAACGTGCCGGTCTACATTGCCGATTGTGGTAAACAGCTGCATATTTGAATGGAGGCGCTCGCCATGAATGCTGCGCTGATGAGAAGGATAAAGCCCGGGCTGACGCCTCACCCCAACGAGCTCGATCGCAAACGGATCGAGCGCGGCTTGAGCTTGCGCAAGCGCTACCTCTACGTCTCACCGAACGTGACGCCGGTGAGGGGCGGCTACCTCGTCGAGAGCCCCTGTTGCTCGCGCAACATCAACAAGGATGGCGCTCTCATCGACGTCGCGCTGATCCTTTACGATGCCGTGTGCGGGGTCTGGAAGTTGTTTTGCAAGAACCATGCGCGAGGAAGCTGGGAGTTTTACAGCCTTTACAATCGGTTGCCTTCTGCAATCGACGAATTGAATGCCGATCCGGAGCGTCTGTTTTGGCGATGACGCTCCGCCTTTCGCGAGTCACAGAGGAGCCAAGATGGCGCTCACCGAGGAGGAAGTGATCGAAATCGAGCGACTGCTTGCAGCCGATGGAGCCGAGATGCGTTCGTTTGTCGAGCTGCGGCGTCGAGTTTGCCTTGGTGCGCTGTGATGCCTCTGATGTGGCGGATCAGCCGTTCAGGCAGTTTCCGCGTTTCGACCTTCATCTGATCGATGGATCGGATTACCGCGTGCAGATTAGGCCCATCCGAATAGCAAAGAAGGCGCCGCGTCCAAGGCGCGGCTTGAGAGCGTACGCGTCAAGGTGCCCGAAACCAGGCACATCACAGTCGAGAATCTCGGGGCCACTCAGGATCTTTAGAGTTACCAAACAGGGGATTGGTATGAACTCGCAACAAATCATGATCCACGTCCGCTTCGCTCCGGACGGAAGAGTGATCCAAATCAGCGAGCGTCCGGCGATGCTTACGCGGAACGAGTGGTTTGACGTCCTCAACACCCGTGCCAGCTCGGCTTATCGGCCGCTCTCACGCGGCCGTGGGATTTTTCAGCTGAGCCGGGCCGCGATCGAAGCCTTCCAGCAGGAAACTGCAAGGCGATAAGCGAACGTATAATCGGCAACCTAATGAGCGGTCACATCGAGGTTTTTGTCGTCTGTCCGGCCGATGCCAACGAGCGGAGGGGGGCCATGAGCTTTAGCTTGCGCCGATTGATGATAGGGCTAGAGCCGCCCGTTCCAAATTATTGTGGTGCGCACCTTCCGCAATGAGTATTTTGGTTGCGCGAAGCGCTGTCTACATGAGAATGTCTGGCTGAACATCTGCTCCGGCGCGTTTTTCTCGGCGGACCGCTCTTTTCTCCGATGTGGCCGGCACGGTGCAAGATTTGAGATCGACACTTGGATGTGCATCAAGGGCCCGTTCATGGACGATCGCTTGAGCCGGTAGTACTCGCCGGATCGAAGGTGACCTCTGCCTGTGCGGCGTCAAGCTGCTTCAGGACGATCGGTTTGCCGAACCCTTCGGAGACAACGACGAAACCATGGATATCACGATCCATCCGGACCGACGGACCTATCGTTTTGTTGTGCTCAAGCTGCCTGAGGCGCTTTTTCCTCCGAATGAGGCCATTGTGCTCGTGAGTGTGGGTAGACGCGCGTCACAACTTATTCATTGGTGAGACAAAACGGGCACCTCGTCGGAGTGCGGCTTTTCACTCCGCGACCTCCGCGGCACCAACAAGCTGCTCTTGCGCTGGCTCGTCAAATCGAGCCGGCAGCCGGGACATGCTTTCTGCCGCGGTCGATATATTTGGGCGGGAAATGCCCCCGGCGGCTGGAAGTTCGCCGAGGGCATCGTCTGGGCTTGGAGAATGGCAGGACCCAGACTGACAGGATCGTTCGGGGAGGGGAATGACGATCCTGTGTCAGAAGGCCGGCCGGTGCGGCTGGCGTTGTTGCCTGCGCAGCAACTGCCATGCCAAACATCGGTTCGTGCGACGCTCTTGTGACCGGCGCCACCATCGTCAGTTAGGCCGGTTAGGGGCAAAATGCATTAATGAGCACGTTGCTCGTCGTCCCGCATTATCCGCTGCAAGCGCGTCTGACACGTATCATGTAAAGCGTGATGCCAATCTGGGACCGCTGTGTTGCGGTTTTGACTTGCTGCCGATGGGAATTGCGACCGGCTTGGTCGGCAGCCTCAAAGGTGGCTCTGCGAACATTCCTGCCTCGTTGGGCTCTCGCGACAGGCGCTATCTGCGGAGCAAACGATAGAAGCAGCGACGGAACGCAGCGTCCAGCTTCAGAGCGAAAAGATGTCGTGGGCTCGCGCTGGTCAATGCGGCGAGCCCGTCACCCATGGCAGAACACGGCGCTCGATTGACCACACGATCTTCGAGCTTCTCGCTAGGCGGCTCGACGGTCATGAAGATCGCCGCTCATTGCAAGATGTGATAGCGCAAAAACTGGGCAAAAGAACCGAGCTTCTCTGTGTTCTTCGTACGAACTGCAGAAGGTTGAAGCGAGAGGTCAACGGTATGTTTGTCGTGTCCGGAACAGAATCGAACGACATTGTCGCAACCTTCGCAATAAACGAGAGCCGCGCAAAGCGAGGGATCGTTGGCGAAGCGAACGATCGAATCTGGTGTGCAACTTGCTTTGGACTAATGGTGAGCAAGTGATGCGGGAGCAGACAAAATCGCGATGAAGCAGAAGAGGTTGGAAATCAAGGAGGTGGCTCTGGACACGAAGATATCTATTGCTGATCACCAGCGATGACGATCACGGTAGCGCCCGCTCATTGTGCCAGCTTTGGCAAGCTCAAGTGGGAATGATTAGTATGAATTGGTCGATACGGAATTTCAAAGGATAGGCGCATGAACTCAGAAACCGAATTCGAGCTTCCTCAACTTTATAGGCATCATGTCTTTGCCTGCAACACGCAGCGTCCGCCAACTCATCCGCACGGCAGCTGTGGCGCCTCCGGCGCGCAAGCCCTGTGGGATCGAATGGCCAAGGCGATCGAAGCGCAAGGCCTCAACGATATCGGCTTCACGATGGCAGGCTGCCTTGGCTTTTGTAGCTCTGGTCCCTTGATGGTCGTCTATCCCGATGGCGTGTGGTATCACGCGACCACGCCTGAGGATGTTGACGAAATCGTAGACTCCCACCTCAAGCAGGGAAAACGTGTCGACCGCCTTGTGATGGTGCTAAAGCGAAGTTAGAGGCCTCGATCAGCGGCCACTTGCTCGCGCTAGCAAACATCGTCGGCTCGGCCGACGATGAGCTGATCGCTCGGAGCTCAGATGGTCTGAGGTTGAGCGTAGCAGTCACGCCCCGGATGTGAGAACAGCAAGTCATTGACGTTGCCCCGGCGTGCCGCCTTTCGTCTCCGGCGCAATCGGCAAATGGCGCCTTTGCAACGCGCGACTAGATAAGAATATGAACATATGCCGGGTGGATCTGTTTGTGTACCGACACTCCATGCGCGCGATCGTAGCTCACAGGGAGAGCAGTGCTGCGAATGGATCCCCGGGTCTCGCGAGATGACGCGTCCTTGACGCGCCATCTCGCTCTGCTTGCGCTGCGGCGAGGTCAGGTGGCGCGCTCGATGAGCTCGCCGCGTCCGGGGTGATCAAACGGGTTCCTCTTTTTGATCCTGTTCTAGCGTCAGAACTTGTAAGTGACGCCGCCGCTGACCAGCCATGGGTCGATGTTGGCGCGCCCGGTGACGGCAATCGCATTGTTTACGGTCGCGGAGTACTCCGGCCGCAGCCATAGCTTCTTCACGTCAAAGTTGAGGCCCCAGTTGCGATCAAGCATGTAATCGAATCCGAATTGGACCGCCGCGCCGAATTGGTTGCTGATGCGGAGATCCGTAACGGCAAGACCGGCGAGCGACGTATTGGCTGCTGATTGGTTGAAAAATGCGGCGTAGTTGATGCCTGCGCCGATATAGGGCTTGAGCGCGCCGAAATCGGTGAAGTGATATTGCAGGGTCAGTGTTGGCGGCAACAGCCAGGCTTTGCCGATATCGAGGCCAGTGAGCGCGCCACTGCCGCTGACGTGATGGCTGGTGACGGCGAGAATGAGTTCGGCGGCAACGTTTTTTGTGAAGAAATAGGTGATGTCGAGCTCGGGTATGGCTTGGTCGCTGATCGAAAGGCCAGAACTTGGTGAGGATAGCGAGGGTGCACCGGCGACGCTGACGGAGCTGCCTGCGGTATCCGGCAAGACGCCAAGCACGCGCAGGCGGATCATCCATGGATTGAAGGGTTCGATCGCGGGGGCTTTATAGTAGATCGGCGCCCGGCCTAGATCTGCAGCCCGTGTCGGGATGTTGGCCAACGAGGTCGCTAGCGAGAGGAGGGATGCCGTCGTCAGAACTGTCCTTGTTCTCATCGAATTCTCCATTCCATAGTCCGCGCGAAGAGCCGCGCGAGATCTCTGTCACATAGGGGGAATGGCAGAGGATTTGATGCCGATCAAAATGGGAGCGGGCGGGGCGCAATTATGCCGCTAAGTTGCATAAGGATCACGGCCGCGAAGCGTCGAGAGTTCAATTCAACAGAGCTCGAGGCTCTTCAAGAAACCGCTTCTGGGCCTGGTTCTCCTGGCCGCTGAAGTCATCCGCGATAAAGGGGCCAACTGTCGCGGCCTCTCGCAAAGGGCGATTAGCGCCGCACTCGAGCGCAATATAGGCGATGCCCTTGGAGCAGCCACTCGGGCGGGCGGTCTCAGCGAACGTCCTGTCGCTTATTGCCCGTGAAGGAAGCCGGAAGTGGGAAACGTCATCTTGGCTTGTTCGATGGGCTGGCGGGACGTTCCTTCGTTTCCTCAGGTCTGCGGACAACGCGTGGGATTTGCTTCGTGCGAGCACCCCTCGAGATCATCTTGCGTCTTGCAGCCAAACAGCGACAGCACGGGGTGATCGAGTCCGGCACATCGTGTCCCGTCTACGTGGATCAGCGGCCGTCGTATCAGGAGCGGATCGCCCACCATCAATGCGAGTGCGCTTGCCGCGTCGACAGTATCGGGATTGACTTCGCCTGATTTGATACGTGCCGCAGCTCGGTTGAACCATGAGGCAACGGGCATATTGCCGAAGAAGCTGCGCAATTCGTCCGCATCCCATGGCTCCTTCAAGATGTCCTGGGCGATCACGTCGTGGCCGGCGGACTTCAGCGCTTGAATCTGACGCGCGTTGGTGGCGCAGCCGGGCTTCTGATAGAAGATGATTGTCGCCATAACATACCTATGTACGCGCGCTGAGCTCAACGATTGGCACGGCGCTGCTGCTTCGGGATCCTGTTCAATTCCGATCATCTCCAAAGTCAGTGCACCAAGCGCTGTACCGTGTATGCAACCTCGCCGCTGGTGCACCAGGTTTCGGGCCCCGACCGGCATATTTACCGTCGCCGGACGCAAGTTCCGTTCCACACCTGAAAGCATCGGAGCGGGGCACCAAATCGGCATTTCGCGTTGATGGTTGTGGTCGTTGTTAGTTTTCTGACAGCCGCGCAGATCCTGTTAGCTCCAAAACAACCAGGACCTTGCTCACCAGCTACTTGGTTTTCCGAAGCATAATCAGAAACTTAAGGATCGCGGTCAAGCGTTGGCACGGCGGTTGCTAATATGCGGCAGCAACACTGAGTGAGGGCTGAGTGCACGCCGACGCGTAAGACGAGCGATGTGCTCCTTCCCTTGAACCCGTGTGCCCTCGTTTCTGAGAGAGAAACAAGCTCGCGCGCAGGAAGCGCGCAACTTTTGGCAAATCGGTTGATGGAGAGCAACATGTCTTCACTGAGACAAATCGCGTTCTACGGGAAGGGCGGCATCGGCAAGTCGACGACTTCGCAGAACACGCTGGCGGCGCTGGCTGAGATGGGTCAGAAAATCCTGATTGTAGGGTGCGACCCGAAAGCGGACTCGACCCGCCTGATTCTGCACGCTAAAGCGCAAGACACGATTTTGAGCCTTGCAGCGAGCGCCGGCAGCGTGGAGGACCTCGAGCTCGAGGACGTAATGAAGGTCGGCTACAAGGACATTCGCTGCGTGGAATCCGGTGGTCCTGAGCCGGGTGTCGGTTGCGCCGGCCGCGGCGTCATTACCTCGATCAATTTCCTGGAGGAGAACGGCGCCTACGAAAACATTGACTATGTCTCATACGACGTGCTCGGCGACGTCGTTTGCGGTGGCTTTGCGATGCCGATCCGCGAGAACAAGGCGCAGGAAATCTATATCGTGATGTCCGGTGAAATGATGGCGATGTATGCCGCGAACAACATTTCCAAGGGGATCCTGAAGTACGCAAACTCTGGCGGCGTGCGGCTGGGCGGTCTGATCTGCAATGAGAGGCAGACCGACAAGGAACTGGAACTGGCGGAAGCGTTGGCCAAGAAGCTAGGCACTCAGCTGATCTACTTCGTCCCGCGCGACAACGTGGTGCAACATGCTGAGTTACGCCGCATGACGGTGCTCGAATATGCACCCGATTCCAAGCAGGCCGATCACTATCGCAATCTTGCGACCAAGGTTCACAAAAATGGCGGCAAAGGCATCATCCCGACTCCAATCTCCATGGACGAGCTCGAGGACATGCTGATGGAGCATGGCATCATGAAGCCCGTGGACGAATCCATCGTCGGCAAGACTGCCGCCGAACTCGCGGCCTCGTAAAAGTCGCGAGTCGCGGCCTTGGGAAGGCGCGCGACGAATGCCGGTCTCCCTCACCGCCCATCCCGGGAGGCCGGCATTCTGACGATCGACCCTGATCAAACTTAGGATGCGGCAGCGCAAGCCAGACCATTGTGAAAACTCGCAAAATTATGTCCGAAGCGCACTTCCTTCCGTTGATGGCTGATTGTGCCGTTGATGACAACAGTCAGATGCACAGGGGAATTGCAACCTACCGCCTACTCACCGGTGTGCCTCCTGCAGACGCCGATATTGCCATTGACAGCAACTTTGATCGCCATGTCCTGGCGTCTATCTTGGCGGCTGCCACAATGGATGGTGGCTTCCTTCCCGAGAAGGCCGGGCTGTCCGGCCTAGAACTGGCGGCCTTGCTGGAGCAGTACTTTCCCTCGCTTGAGATTAAGCTCGCGGAGCAGCTCTCGCTTTTCAAGTGCGAAGAGGACGAAGAGATCGCGATGCTGCGCGATCTCTTGCTCAAGCAACGCTCGACGGAAGGGGATATAGGCCACTGGCTGGCTGCGATGATAGCGCGGCGTGCCATTGAGCCAGGCCATCTGTGGGAAGCTCTCGGTTTGCTCAATCGCGGCGAACTATCCCGGCTGCTGAGCCGCCATTTCGCGCCGCTCGCCGTCCGCAATGTCAACAATATGCGCTGGAAGCGCTTCTTATACCGCATGCTTTGCGAGGATGAAGGCCTCGTGATGTGCACAACGCCCGTGTGCACGCAATGTGTCGACTTCAACCTCTGCTTCGGCGAAGAAAGCAGCGAGAGCCGAATGGCGGAGCGCCGGCGCGATTTGCTGTTGCAGGCGGCTCAGCCAGTCGTTGCCGGAGACTGGCCGTCTGAACTGCCACAGGGGTCCGCGATCGCACCATAAAGCCTCGCCAGATTTGGTAAGCCGAGCGGAAGGTTGAGGGCGCGGCTGACGTCGTTTCGAGCGAGTGACCACGTGCCCAAGGCGGCGACGGGCTCAAGTGCTCCGCGACAATTCTCACACCCTGCGCGCCGCAATTGCATTAACGTGCGAACTCGGCGGCGCAACAGGCAAGGCGTCCGCTTCATGAGCCTGTCGCATTTGCGACAATCCATTTGCTGAAGGAGGTCGAGGACGGAAGCGTTAGCTTCGTCAGTGGGTTGCCTGGGACGACGGGCTGGCATGCTGGTTGCTGAAGCTTAGGTAGGTCAAACAATGAGGAGCGCTCGCGTGATTGCCGCCAGCACCGCCGCCAAATCGTCTTGGTCCGACCAGGAGCGCGCCAAGCCCACCGTGCTCAACGACACGACATTACGCGACGGCGAGCAGGCACCTGGGGTTGCGTTCACCACAGAGGAAAAGGTGGCGATCGCGCAGGCGCTGGCGCGGGCCGGCGTCACGGAGATCGAGGCGGGAACGCCGGCGATGGGCAACGAGGAGATCACCGCCATTCGCGCCATTGTCGAAGCAGATCTTCCGCTGACCACCATAGGCTGGTGCCGGATGCGGGAATCGGATGTCGACGCGGCGATCGAAGCAAAGGTGTCCATGGTAAATATGTCTATCCCGACCTCCGATGTCCAGATCGCGGCCAAGCTAAGTGGCCATCGCGACCTGGCACTGGAACGGGTGAAGCGAGTGGTAGGCTATGCTTGTGCGCGCGGACTTGAGGTCGCCGTCGGTGGTGAGGACTCCTCTCGCGCCGACATCGATTTTCTCATCAGAGTGATGGCAACTGCAAAGGCCGCGGGCGCGCGTCGCTTTCGTATTGCAGATACGCTCAGTGTGCTCGATCCCGACGCAACCTACGCGCTGGTCAGGAATTTGCGTGCGACCACCGATATCGAGCTCGAGTTTCACGGTCACGATGATCTCGGACTCGCAACCGCCAACACGCTCTCCGCTATCAAGGCCGGCGTCAGCCACGCCTCAGTGACCGTCATTGGGCTGGGCGAGCGGGCCGGAAATGCCCCGCTCGAGGAAATCGCGGTCGCACTCAAGCAGCTCTACGGGCGCGAGACCGGCATCATACTCCCGGAGCTCGAGAACGTCGCCGCGGTGGTAGCAGCCGCGGCCGCGCGTGCGATTCCTATGAACAAGGCCATCGTCGGAGAGCATGTATTTACGCACGAATCCGGCATTCATGTCGATGGCCTTTTGAAGGATCAACGCACCTATCAATCGCTTGATCCCGTTTCGCTTGGCCGCTGCAACCGCTTTGTGATCGGCAAGCATTCCGGACTTGGGGCGATCACCGCGTTACTCGATGAACTGCAGCTCGTCGCCAGCGCCGATCAAGCCAGACAGATTCTGTCGCAAGTCCGCAAATATGCCATCGAGCACAAGCGGCCGGTCGAGCGCGAATCCGTGGCCGCGATCTGGCGCGACGTGTGCGGATGCCTGGCAAACCACCCCGCGTGAAAAGCCGTGTCCAGCAGCGGTTGCGTCGACCTTCGCAAACAGACGCGCCGCAAGGACGGCGTCCGATGTCGCTGATGGGCCCGAACGGCGTTCAGCTTTCGCACGTCAGATCCCCTGGCGCGATCTCACCCCCAGATCTTACTGCCCGTTCCGCCATACATGCTGTGATCTCCTGCGCGATGGCGAGCCGTTTCCGGACTGCCAATCGGCATCTTCTCGCGCGGCTGATTTCCGGTCCGGCGACCGGCCTGACGAGCGTCAACCTCGATCATGGTTTGGCCATTGATCCCGGATCTTCATTGGGACTGACGTCGTCACCGGCGGACCTGCTGATCTGGGCAGCGAAGTTGAGGGCACACTTTCCGGAGTCAGGCTTTGGCGATGCGCAACCAGCTGTGCGAGGCCGGACAGCAGCAGTCAACAGGAGCCACCCCATCTCATTTACCGTCCAGAGCTAATCCGAAGGAGAATTTTCCATGATCAACTCATCCCCGGCAGCCGGTATCCTGGATCGGCTCAGCAAGGCCTCGTCGGCAGAGGATTTTTTTTCGCTACTTGGCGTCGATTACGACCCTAAAATCGTGAATGTCGCGCGACTTCACATCTTAAAACGCATGGGACAATATTTTGCAAAAGAGCAATTTGCTGGTGTCGCTGAGCCGGAGATCAGAGCTCGGTGCAAGGCGATGCTGGAGCAGGCCTATGCCGATTTCGTGGCATCGTCACCGATCGACCAGCGAGTGTTCAAGGTGTTGAAGGATGCCGTCGCAGACCCTAAGGCGGCCTTTGTCCCGTTGAGCGAGCTGAAGTGATCTAGCGGTCCACTGCAAGCACGGTGTGCCCGACGGGACGCCGTGGCAACCCGATGTGCGGCCTTTGTCTTTATCCGGGCCAACTCTCTGCAGCCATCACCCGAGCGGCGGCTGTCGTATTTCCGACCCGTGTCCGGACTGGTCGGGTGTCCACGGTGTCAGCGTATGTTTCAAGTGTCTGCCAATCCATTACTTTCGACTGACTTCAATGGTTTTTGCAACTGGTACGACACTTGCTGTTGTCCTGCCGATCCGATCATCGATGCCGACAGATGGTAGTCGTCCGAGATGAGATTGAAGGAAGACCCATGATGCTGCTTTTAGTTGCCTGCCGCCCTGCGCCATCAACTCGTGGCTTACGATCGCGTCGGGCCCGTTCGAAACGTCTTTGACGCGACCAAGGCTCCGTATGGACGTTGAGATGGTGGTCAATGATAAGTCACACGTTCGCGCTACACCTGGAGAGGGTATGCACAGTGTCGTCCGCATCAAACTGGCTCCCGGTTCCGCTCAGATTTGTATCCATCCCATCGCGGATAGCAACACGGCAGGAAGAGGGCCAGCGTCGGCCCATGCAGGCTGTCCGCGCTGGAGGCTCGGCATGGATTGCGTGACAGGTGCACTGCCAGGATTGCCCTCGTCGTCACCGTCAATGTGGGGCCGCCGGGCCGAAAGTGAGGCGCAGGTATTGTGCAGCGAACGGACCCGCCAACTCAGGCATGGAAGCGACCGATCTCAACCACCGCGTCGCGCTGGCCCCTGCGGTGGCGCTCGCCAAATCTGGCGCAAGCGTCCAGTGTGGAAGACCGCTCCAAATCAGGCCGGACCGGTACGTTTATCGCGACGATGGCCCTTGTCGTGCGGCCTGTCGGACCAAGCAGACGGGGCAGAGCAGTCGGCCTCTTGCTGACCAAAAGTGATCTTCAGTTATCGAAGCTAAAGCAAACCTGTGGCTCGGGCACACCTATCTTTGAGGGGAATCTAAAACATGAGCAATGTCACCAAAACGGCCATGCCGGGGGCGACCGGTCGAGCAGGAGCCAAAAAAGAACTGCCGGAGCACTTTAAGGCATACAAGCACGTCTGGGTCTTTGTTGAGCTGGAGCGCGGCCAGGTGCATCCGGTTTCCTGGGAGCTCATGGGTGCAGGGCGCAGGCTCGCAGACAGGCTAAAGGTGAATCTTGCCGCTGTCGTTATCGGTCCGGAGGGGCAGCACACACGTAACGCCGCGCTTGACGCCTTTTGCTATGGCGCCGATCTGGCCTATCTCGTGAGCGACAATGTTTTGTCGGATTACCGCAACGAATCCTATACCAAAGCGCTAACCGAACTCGTCAACACCTATAAGCCCGAGATCCTACTGTTGGGGGCGACGACGCTCGGTCGCGATCTCGCAGGTTCCGTGGCGACGACCCTGTCGACGGGGCTCACTGCCGACTGCACCGCGCTGGAGGTCGACGCCGATGGTTCTCTTGCGGCGACGCGTCCGACCTTTGGTGGCTCGCTGCTCTGCACGATCTATACCTTGAATTATCGTCCGCAGATGGCAACCGTCCGCCCGCGGGTCATGCCGATGCCTGAGCGCGTCGTACGCGATGCCGCTCGTATCATCGTCCATCCGCTCGGTCTTGTCGAAGATGATATTGTCACAAAAGTATTGTCGTTCCTTCCCGACCGCGATGCAGAGACGTCCAATCTCGCCTATGCCGATGTCGTGGTTGCGGGCGGCCTAGGATTGGGATCGCCTGAGAACTTTCGGTTGGTGCGCGAGCTCGCAACTCTGCTTGGCGCTGAATACGGCTGCTCGCGTCCTCTCGTGCAAAAAGGGTGGGTTACGTCTGACCGGCAAATCGGCCAGACGGGCAAAACCATCCGGCCGAAGCTCTATATTGCCGCCGGCATTTCGGGCGCGATCCAGCACCGGGTTGGCGTGGAGGGCGCGGATCTGATCGTCGCCGTCAATACTGACAAGAACGCTCCGATCTTCGACTTCGCCCATCTCGCGATCGTCAGTGACGCCATACAATTGCTACCGGCGCTGACGGCCGCATTTCGCGCCCGGCTTTTGCCGAATTCGCGCGCCCGTATCGCGATCTAGAGGAGATGATGATGATTGAAGAAAAATTCGATGCGATCGTGGTCGGAGCCGGTATGGCCGGCAACGCGGCGGCATTGACGATGGCCAAACGCGGCATGAAGGTGCTGCAGTTCGAGCGGGGCGAATATCCCGGATCGAAGAATGTGCAGGGCGCCATCCTCTACGCCGACATGATGGAAAAGCTGGTCCCCGAGTTTCGCGAGGAGGCGCCGCTCGAACGTCACCTGGTCGAGCAGCGGTTCTGGATGATGGACGATCGCTCCCATGTCGGCATGCATTACCGCTCGGAGGACTTCAACGAGGAGCGGCCGAACCGCTACACGATTATACGCGCCCAGTTTGACAAATGGTTCTCTTCCAAGGTGCGGGAGGCTGGCGCGACCGTGCTGTGCGAGACGACCGTCACCGAGCTCGCACGGGACGAGCGTGAAAGGATCGTCGGTGTTCGTACAGATCGCCGAGACGGCGAAATACACGCCGATGTCGTCGTGCTGGCCGAAGGGGTCAATGGTCTGCTCGGGACGCGCGCGGGCCTGCGCGCGCGCCCGACACCCGATAATGTTGCGCTCGCGGTGAAGGAAATGCACTTCCTGCCTCGCGAGACTATCGAGGCGCGCTTCAATCTCAAGGGCGATGAAGGCGTCGTGATCGAGGCCGCCGGTACCATTTCCCGCGGCATGACCGGAATGGGTTTCATCTATGCCAACAAAGAGTGCATTTCTCTCGGCATCGGTTGTCTCGTCGCCGACTTCCAGCGCACGGGCCAGACACCCTACGTCCTGCTCGATCAATTCAAGAGGCATCCCTCTGTGGCGCCCCTGATAGCAGGGTCCGAAGTCAAGGAATATTCGGCGCATCTCATCCCTGAAGGCGGTTACAAGTCGATCCCGCAGCTTTATGGGGAAGGCTGGGTCGTAGTGGGCGATGCGGCCCAACTCAACAATGCCATTCATCGTGAGGGCTCGAATCTCGCGATGACTTCCGGCCGCATCGCCGCCGAAGCGATAGGTCTGTTGAAATCGCGCGGCGAACCGATGAGCGCAACAAATCTGTCGATCTACAAGAAGATGCTGGACGATTCCTTCGTCATCAAAGATCTGAAGAAGTACAAGGATTTGCCGCCCCTAATGCATACCCAGTCACAAAACTTTTTTCTCACCTATCCGCAGCTCATTTCCAAGGCGATGCAAAACTTTGTGCGCGTCGATGGTACGCCCAAGGCCGAGAAGGAGAAGGCGACCTTAAAATCCTTTGTCAAGGCGCGGTCATGGACAGGTCTGTTCGGCGATGCTTGTCGTTTTGCCCGGGCCTGGCGCTGACCGCGAGAGTGTGAATCTCAACAATGAAAGGTCAAAGCATGAATGTCGAACCCCGAGTGCGCGTCGAAGACAAGCTGTATTACAACCGTTATCTTGTCGACGTCGGTCACCCTCACGTCAAGGTCCGTGCGCATACGACGCCATCGCCGCAGCTACTTGCACTGTTGAAAGCCTGCCCCGCACGATGCTACGAGCTTAACGACGACGGCCAGGTTGAGATAACAGTTGACGGCTGCATCGAGTGCGGTACCTGCCGCGTGATCGCCGAGCCCACCGGCGACATCCAATGGAGCCATCCGCGCGGCGGATTTGGAGTGCTGTTCAAGTTCGGATGATGGTGGACGAAGGGCCTTGGTGCGACCGGCGTTAGGCTATAGCATCTCACTGCATTTTCGCATTCGGCGTCGGTTGCACGGGCCTGGATTCGAGCCATACACTCGTTCATGCGGACGCTGCCGCCAGAAATGACTTCCAATGTCCCGCTGGGTCGGGAGCTGCGAAGGACCGGTTGTGGCGTCACTGAACGGCGCCACAGCGCAGCCGATCGGATGGCAGAGGAAGGAGCAGCCCCTCGCCTAAGAGGGGTTGAGCCCAGCGGCCTCGATTGCGATCGCCACTGACTGCATGATGGCGGCAAAGCGCACGGCGGTCTGAATCGTTTCGGAATCGACGCCCGCGGCTCTCAGTGTCTTCTCGTGGGCATCGATGCACGCACCGCAGCCGTTTATTGCGGAGACTGCAAGCGACCAGAGCTCGAAATCGGACTTGTCCACTCCGGGGTTGCCGATCACGTTCATACGCAGTCGTGGCGGCATCGCCTTGTATTCCGGGTTGGCAACGAGGTGAGCGAAGCGGTAGTAGACGTTGTTCATTGCCATCAGGGACGCAGCGGCTTTCGCTGCGGCAATCGCTACTGATGTCATTACAGCGGACGCCGCTGATTCCATCGCGGCAATCAGGGCTGCATTGCGAGTGGCAATCGCGCTCGCCAGCAGCAGCCCGTACTTTCGCTGAGGCGAAAGCGTCTCATCGGCCAGCAAGGAGGTCAAGTTAAGCCTGACATCCTTCGCGAAATCGGGAATCCTGTCGCTCAGTTGTTCGATTGAAGACATGCTGCCTCAAGCAACCTTCAAGGTTTCGCCGCCGATTTCACGGTTGCAGGGACAGAGCTCGTCGGTTTGCAGCGCGTCCAGAACGCGGAGCGTGTCCTTAGGACTGCGCCCGACGCTGAGATTGGTGGCATAGACGTGCTGGATCGTATTTTGGGGGTCAACAATAAAAGTGTAGCGATAGGCAACCCCTTCGGGTGAACGCACGCCAAGACCGTCGACGAGCGTTCCCTTTGTGTCGGCAAACTGCCAGATTGGAAGTTCGTGCAGGTCGACATGTGAACGCCGCCAAGCGAGCTTGCAGAACTCGTTATCAGTCGAACCACCCAGTACAACCGCATCGCGGTCGGCGAATTCCTTGGACAGCCGGGCAAACTCAGCGATCTCGGTCGGGCAGACGAAGGTAAAATCCTTGGGATAGAAGAAGATAATCTTCCATTTTCCTGGAAAGCTCGCTTCGGTCAGCGTCTCAAATGCACTCTGTCCTCCTTCTTCCTGCGCTTGAAAACGGGGCTTGACGCCTGTGATTTCGAAGGGCGGCAACTGACTTCCAATTCCGCGCATGCTGTCCTCACAAATTTGCATTCTGTAGATGGTGGCTTCACTATTGGAAGCAAGCTATGTGCCATCCGTTCTCAGGCGTGGAGTCCAGTTGCTTTCTTACAGGCATGCCCCGCGATCTCGGAGCGTCGATTAGATAAAGATCTGTAGCCAAGCGATTGCTTGCCAAGGCTCTTGAAAACGGTCTCGCGTGTTGAGTATCGCACAACCACTGCTCCAAAGATTGGCGATCACAAGGCAGCAGCTTGCCAACGCCCGCGGCGAAGGTTCGCCAGTCGGCAAGACATTGTTTCGTAACGCCTGTCAGCACTGATACGCCTAGGGTGACCGCCTCAACAAATTCGGCGCGCAGGCCCCGGCCAGCGGCCTCTTGTTTGGCGAATTTGTTGATCACGAGAAGATCGATCTTGTTGCGGAATGCCTGGGAAACGACAGCAAGCCCATTTGTATCGAGATTACAGGACATATCCGCACCAAGTGGCTGGGAAATCGAGATCTCTTGGCCTGTGGTAGTGTCGATTGCGAGCATCACGTGCGTGCTATTTGCACACCTCGCGTGTCGCTGCACGCATCCCGCGATGCGCACGTCTGGCTGCGCGATATCCTGAGCGAAATCGGCGAGTAGCCTATCCACATCGTCTTTTGTGGTAGAGAATAGCCGCCACACTATTCAGATGTATCCCATCCAGATTATCAATGACGGCCGGGTTCCTGCCGATTTGTTTCTCGTGTCGGGGACATATCTGTCGAACGTTCTCATGCGGATCGTGGCAGGCGTTGCAAACACCGCTCCGCAGCCGCAAGCGGAACGGCGCGCGCGACCTCCGCAAAGACATCCGCTCCATTGCAGAGCCGTAGCGCATCAAAGGAGCGGCGCGTGATGCGCGCCAAAAGCGGCACGCCAGAACGGCCAGTTTCAAGATCCAGAACCAAGGTGACCTCCGCCTCCCCGAACGGCAGAGAGGCTTTGATGCGTGCCTGAAATACATTGAGGATAGAGCTTGCACGTGGTGGCTCGCACGCAATGCTGACGTCGGCGGCTGCGACGCGCAGCCGCAGTTGCGCGCCCGGTTTAAGCGGCGCTCCAGGTATTAGAAGGCGCGCTCCGTTGAGGCGGAGCATGAGCAGCCCATAGCGTCCGTCATAGCCGCCGACCAAGGTATCAAGGCAGACTGCTGCTTCGCCGCGGCTGGCAAGCGCCGCATCGCTCTGAACGACATTGAGCGGCCCGGCCGCAGTCACGACGCCGTCTTTCATCATGACAAGATGATCGGCAAAACGCTCGATATCAGCGATGTCATGGGTGATGTAGATCATCGGCAATGGGAGCTGTTTCCGCATGCGCTCGAGAAATGGCAGAATCTCGCATTTGGCGGAGCGGTCGAGCACAATGAGTGGATCCTCCAGCAAAAGTAGCTGAGGCTGGCCCAACAGCGCGCTGCCAAGGGCAAGTCGCTGTCGCTCGGCCGCGGAAAGATGTGATGGCGAACGCTCGAGCAGCGGCGCCAAGGCGAGCAATTCGACCACTCCATCAAAATCGATTAGTGAGGGTGTGGATTTTGACGCCTTGTATTGTAGGGTGCGGCGTACAGACCAATGAGAAAGAGGAATTGGTGGTCGGAATACATATGCGAGGGGACGCAGATGAGGCGGTCGGAACGTCGTCTCATCCTGCCAAATCTCTCCATCGACCGCACAAAATCCAGTCGGAACATGCTGCACGCCTGCGATGCAGCGCGCGAGTGTGGTCTTGCCGCACCCGGGTGGACCAAAAATTGCTGTGACGCCCTTGGCTGGCGCGCTGAATTGCGCATCTAACGGAATGTTTGCCAGAGAGCCGTTGAACGCAACCTCAATATAGCCCGTCTTTGCCTCTCTCATGGACCTGCGCCTGCGCTGTATCTTCCCATCCAAGTCACGAGCACAATCGCTCCAATAGAGATGATGGTGATCCTTCAGATAATCCGGCCAGTGCCGCTCCAGCACGGCGTCTCTGCTCGCGTGCGGGCATAAGGTGCGGCGGAGGACTACAGATCTGTGTTAAGATCAGAGGCTTCTCGAGCATCTCCGCGCCGCGACGATCGTGACAGTGGGACGCTGCCCAGTGCGCTTGCCAATGAGAGGCAAAGCGCCCGTCCATTAGCACGACGTTTTCAGGCTGCTTGGCCGGCCCGGCCGCTTCTGCTGAATGTCCAAATTTCGCGGCTTGAAAGGTTGGGCGGCAAAGATGTCCGCTCAGGCCAGAGATGAATGCTGGCTCGGAGCCGGAAATCCGCATCAAGGATCCCACGGCTTTGCGAGCCGATTTGAAGTTTGTGCCGTGAGCCACGGTGATGGCTTCTGCATTCTCGGGTACGAGCAGGATCAAAGCCAGATCAATCAAGATGAATCGCATAAACTTCATTTGAGCTCCGGCTTCCTTCGCGGCGACCGACTGATCTCTACCCAGCAATACGCGTGCCGTTTCAAGGAATACCTGAGCGTCTAGCGGCAAGGGGGCTTTGTTTCGGTCTGCGCCGGGCGTCTTAAATCGTCGTATCTTATTGTAGGACTTTCGACGCTCGCGTCACCAACCGCACATGCAGGAGCTAGGAGATGGAAGCTGAGGATGATCGATCGTCTCTTGCATTGGAGATGGTGCTTTGGCGAACACGTGGCCGTAAAACTCGTCAATGATGCACAAGTCTATGCACCCGATTTGGGACACCTTCCGATGTGCGCGCATGAGAAGGTCGGCTGCCGGGGCTTTGAAAAATGATTGGTGTGAAATGATATGCGGTGCCCGCGAACTACGGAAGAGATCTTCCTCACAGCACCGGCTGCGGCGCATTTCAGGGTGCGCGGACCCTCGTTGCAAGGCCAGGTGGCCCAGGATCGAGCTGCGAAAGATGGATGATTTGACAGGCCCCTAAGGAATCCTTGCGTCAGCGACGAACCGGGTTGGGCTCGAGGCTCACAATGGGGGCCCGCTGGTTGCTCAAGCTTGGACCGCGACATCGCCGGATTTCGTGGCAACCGCCTATCTTCCTCGCTAATCACAATGTAGCGTGTCGCTATCGTGAAGGCCTATTTGTCTAACGAGGGCTTTGGGGTTGCAATGGTCCGCTTGGGCAGTAAAGGGTAATCGATCTTTGGCAGTTGCCCGGTGAGCGAGTTCAGAAAGGCGAGGATCTCGTCAGCGTCTTCACCGCTAAGTTTTGCGCCGCAGAACCTCACTCGTCACGCCAACCGCTTACCTTAGACTCCAAACCTGACCAGAATGGAAGTACGGGGCGGAACGCGACGTTTGCGCAACGGCGCCGAGCGGAAAACATGCTCGTCGCCGAGATGCTTGGTGACGGAAAAACGAGCCTTGTCCTCCCTCGCAAGCAGGCTTTCGACCTTCCAATCACGCCGAACGGGAAGTAATCTTGTCCGCCGACGTTGACTCCGTTGTGGCAAGAGGAGCATCCTTTTTCGGTGAATCGCTTCAGCCCGGCTTTCTGCTGATCAGTGAGAGCATATCCGTCGCCATCGAGGTACTGATCGAAGGGAGCGGCAGGAGTAGTCAAGGGTCGCCTTGAACGCCTCGATGGCCTTGGCGAAGTGTTTGAACGCGACCTCGAGTTCTCGGGAGCTCGGCCTACTTCCCTAATGTGGGTATGCTGCCCGTCTCAAAGCGTATTCACACACTTCACGACGCTCAAAGTGCTTGAATCGACGGTCGCGTCAGGTTGTAGCATTGCGAAGCAGGACGCCGTATTGGGAGCCAGCATCGCCACACAAGCACTAACCGGCCGATATCAGCTGTATCTCGGTCTTTCGCAATCAGCGTGCCGGTAGTGGGATGATGATTCGGAAGCCCGTGATCATTGCGTCGGCCCGCAACAGCGAGACAGTGGCTGCTGAGGCGGCCCATCCGGTAAACAGGTTATACTCGCGGGGCAGAGAACAATAGTGAAGGATATGCGGCTTAAGAGAGGTTTGGTGAATCAAGAGCGACGAAGGGGCTGGACTTGCAATGCGCTTCGCTGTGCAGCCGCCCTGGCTACGATCGCGATTGCAGCGACCTGGTGCAGAGGACAGGCTCGCGCGCGAGATCGGCGGGCCGAGGAGGTCTTGATGTCATGCAGACCAGATCTGATCCGCTTCTGTGACCACTTCACAGGGCGTAGCGATGTGGATGTAGCCATGTTTTGTCTTAAGGACAATTTCAAGAATTTGCGCGGCGAATGCCGCCGCATGGTGCCAACCGCGGCGGAGAGAAACGACGGACCGAGACGACGTCTCAACAGGCTTCCGGTCGTCCTCCATCGAGAGTGAGGCGTCCGAGCGGCAGTTGCAGAAATCGAGCGAAAGTGGGTGTTCAGACTGACGGGCGCTGGAGTTTGGCCAGCTTGGAGCGAAAGTCGATCGGGCTGCAAGCATCAGCCTGCCGACCCGCAGTTCATTTATTGAGGGCGACTGAGCTCGGTGGATGATTGGCCTCGATCAGCGATCGATAGTGTGCCCATGCGTGTTGCGAGGTTGTAATGCGCTCTGAGCCCCGATTTCGTACTGCGTTGCGCTGCAACCATTCGCCGACTTTGAGGCCGCGTGAGGTTGCCATCACCTCGCTGTAACTGGTCGGAAGGACGATCTGCTTAAACTGTGGTGGTTACCGCGGACATCTGCCGGAACCGTGCTGCCCATCAATCTATAGCGTTGTGGTCGGCAACCAAGTATTTTCCGGGCAGGTGGCTAAATCGGGTATAACTGGCAAAAGATCGCCGGAATGTTAGGGTTGGAGGTTTGTTTCATCGCAGTCTTCCTCAGATTTCTCAGCTGGGGATTAGCTTGGTCCCGACTTCCGGGTTCGAGGTACCAAATGAGCTAGAAAACCTCTGTCATCAGCCGCCCATCGACTTCCCGAAGGAACCGCTTGACGCCGTTGTGGCATTCTCGATAGGCGCTTCAGGGGAGTCGCTTCGCCCGATCGTGGTGCTCTTGGCCGAACATATTTTAGGGCTCAAGGTCAAAGGAAACGCCGTCGACAAGAGCCGTTCAAAAGCAGAAAAGCTGTTCAAGCAGACGCTTCTCAACCGCCTTGCGCTCCGTGCCAGGTAGGTCCCTTTTAAGGAGTTGACGGCAGCGCCAGATTTCGTTCCGCAGCCATCTGATCTCACTGAATGTATCATCAATTGAAGTCATCACAGATGTAGTTCACTTCGGCCCTGGAGTATCAAGCATGGCGATCGTTATCGAAGGGCCATTCGTAGGCCCCGCGTTCCTGCCGAATAAGTGCATCCGAGGACTTGCGACTTCCGTCCGCTCTTTCGCCGAGCAGTTCGATGTGCGAAACTCTTATCATCAATATCACCCTACACCGCGCGTGTGACGAGAGAACGCGGCGGACCTCGCGTTTTCACGGCGCCGCTTGTGTGCCTTGCACAATCCTGTGCTCCACAGGATTGATTGGTGCGCGAACAAAAACGGACAACCGGAGGGTCGCTAAATCCATGTCCGACACAAACGGCTCACTCAGGAGCCATTAACGCACAGTGTTTCCATGGTCGATGTCAGCGAAATTTGCAAGGGTTTGGCGGCTTTGTTGCCTGTTCAGGTGCTGAGCGCGACCTGAGTTGAGCCTCGCGACTCCGAACGTAACGATGTCGAGCTCCAACGCCCCAAGCGGCGTAAAGCGCTGGCGGCTTCATTGCGATCGCCTGCGCTCTGATGCTGGTCAGGCCCGCGCTGCTAACGGGGCATCCGCAATCGCTTACCCGATAAATAAGCATGACGGCGATTGTTTGAGGAAGGCGAGCCGGCCTAACTGCGATCCCGGCACGCGCCACCCATTCAGCAAAAGGCGCCGGTTGAGTTTCCGTCCAGATTCTGCCGAAAGCATCCGCGCCGGAAGATCGTGGGGCAACGCCACGACATGCAACGCGTTGAGTCGAAAGGCCGCCAGATCAGGCCCGACCGGACGTTTGCGAGAGAATAGCTTCTCATGTGCCGCAACTTGACGACGTTCTGATTGCGAAGATCAGAATTAGGAATCCTTTCCATATTTGCGCCATCATGCGGTCGGCACTCCAGGTGGAATGCCGCTGTGGAGCGATCAAAATCCTGAACTCACGCTATCTGAAGCCGTGCGCCTGTGCTGAGAATCGGTCCGAGTAGTGAGGTAACCGACCAGATAAATCTCTGGATAGCGTTCAACGGGCGTGAAGCTGCAATTTCGAAGTCGACTATCCTTCGCAGCGACACTCGCTCGATGTGGCGGCCGAAGAATACAGAACTGAACAAAAATCAGAACGACTAGGTCTTGAGCCAGGCGGAGAATGACGTGGTCGAGCACATGCTCTCATCATAGATGATCAGTGTGTTGCGGAGTGGTATCGCGCCCTCTGACGAGCAGGTGATCATTTTTGGTTAGCCGGCGAGAGAGCAGGACTGATCGGGACGGAAGAGCTACCAATACAAATATTGAAACGTGTGTCACGCGAGATCAGAGGCGCAGTCGGTGCTCGAGTTCATTGGTCTCGGCGCGGATCGACTAAATTGAGCTCGAGATACAGAAACCCTGTGTCGCACCAGGGCAGATGCAGCTGTTCGATCATTCGGTCGGAGGTGTACGGGTCGAGTGCCGCCTCATCAGCGCTTGTCCGTCGAGATCTGCGAGTGTGAGCCGAGGGGCAGGGTCGGTCTTCGTGGCGACGTCAAAATGGCTGGGAACTCGTCATCGGAGAAATTTAGCGAGGCCGAGTTGTTAACATCGGGTGCGCGCCGCGTCTCGTAGACAAGCCCGAGCGGCGTTAGGCGCGATGGGCTGCAAGCTTTCTACTCAGCTATTTTACATACTGTTCGAACGCAGGGGAAGGGCGTGGCGGCCTGGCGGCGAGCGACAGCAAAGTTGCTGGTTAAGCGTCCCGCAGCTGGCGTGCCGGCACTCGACACCAGTCCGCCTAACTCGAAGTGCGTTCGTCCTCGGAATGCCGATCCGAAGGTTGAGAGATTGATGAAGACTGTCCAGTTTCGTCGCTCCGCGATCGGTCAGCTTATCGACAGCTAGCTCTCGTATCTTGAACGCCGCTACTCGCAGGCAGGGTCGGCTCTATGAGCGCACATCTAGCAGAGGACACCGCGGATAGACGCCGATCCACGAGCGAGCCCTCGCCTGGGTCCGCTGCACCGTCTGCAGTTGCTCTGTAACACTCTCAGCAGCTTGTTCGCGCCAGCCGTGCGGGATGGCCCCGGTGGTGATCGCACCTCATTGCAATTAGCCAGTGGAGCGTCATCCACGGTGAGGATTACCCGTTCTAAGATGCGCCGCCCCGGCGCGTCGCTTCATATTGCTACCGAAGAGACGACATCGATGAATGCAGAACAGCTCGGTGCTAATACTTCTTCCGTAACTTCCGATTCGGAAAGCTCCGAACCGGGCTCTCCGGCCGCATCGCAGTGGGGAGAGGCCTTGATGGACGTGCAGGCGTTCACTGCCGAGGCGGCTGCCTCGCAGGACCAGGTGTTGACGGACTGGGCTGCTGAAGACGGGCAGGGGCAATATGAGGATCGGCAACAGGCGGTAAGTCGAACGAGGGCTTGGCGGGGCACGGGTGATCTCAACGAGCCGCTAGATCTGTCGTCTCTGTCCCTGACCGCCTTGTCGGCGTCCATTCTGGCTGGGCTGCGCCGCCTGAATGTCGACGAGAATCAGCTCAACAGCCTGCCCGAGACCCTTCCGGCCAGCCTCCAACGGCTCTACGCCAGCAATAATCAGCTGACCGGCCTACCGGCGCTTCCACCTGGCCTGCGGCGGCTCTATGCCATCAGCAATGGGCTGACGCGCCTGCCCGCAGAGCTGCCGCCGGGACTACGGCGGCTGAATGTCGACAACAATCAGCTGACCAGCCTGCCCGAGCGCCTTCCAGCAACGCTTCAGGAGTTGGACGCCAGCGGTAACCGCCTGACCCACCTGCCCGGACTTCCAGACGGGCTCCAGCGTCTGAACGTCGACTACAACCAGCTGACCGACCTGCCCGAGCCTCTTCCGGCCGCGCTCGAATGGCTGAGCGCCAGCCACAACCGGCTGACAAGCCTGCCTGAGACGGTCCCACCCCAGCTGCTGTGGCTCGGCGCCAGCAACAACCAGCTGACCAGCGTGCCCGGGACCCTGCTGACGCAGCTGAGCCGTGACTCGAGCGTTGATCTGGAGAATAATCCGCTCGCCGATTGGGTGCAGGCTGGCCTGGCAACAGCGATGCATGCCGGACGCTATGCCGGCCCGCAGGTTTTCTTCTCGACCGCGGACGGAGCTGTTGAAGTTCAGCCGCGCTCCCTGCAAGAGGTTGCCGCGGACTGGCTCGAGGGGGAGCCCACGGCAATGGCCACTTGGCAGCACTTCGCCCATGAAGCGGGCGCGGCGCACTATGCCCTCTTCTTGGACAGGCTCCGGAGCACCGTAAACTATGGCAATGAGGCGTTCCGCCAGGCGGTCGCCGAAGATTTGCGGCAGGCGGCCGTCAGGCCGCGTTTGCGCCAGCAATATTTCGAGTTGGCGTCGGGAGCCAACGCGAGCTGCGAAGATCGCATTACTCTGGCCTGGAACGGCATGCAAACCGCACGCCTGAACGCTGATGTCGAGGACGGCGCCTACGATGGGCGACTAGGCGAACTGCTCCAGCACGGCCGCGTCATGTTTCGCTTAGAAGCGCTGGACGGAATCGCGCGTGAGAGGGTCAACTCGCTTCGTCTTGCCGATCCCGGCGCGGACGTCGATGAAATCGAGGTCTACCTTGCCTACCAGACCCAGCTGCGCGACCGGCTTGAGCTGCGGCATATCGCTCCCGACATGCGCTTTATGAACGTCTCTCACGTGACCGAGGACGACGTGGCTAGCGCCGAGGCATTGGTGCGGAATCAGGAAGCGGCGGAATTTGCGGACTATCTGGCAACGCGTTGGCAACCGTGGGAAAGCGTGACGAGGCGCATCGCGCCCGGAGATTATGCCGCCATGCAGGAGCGGCTCGTCGACGCGATGGGCGAAGAGTTTCAAACCCGCCTGAATCTCCGACTGGCCGATGAAGGTTTGACGGGCGATGCCGATGCCGAGCGGGTGCTCGGAGCCCAGATCCGAAACGAGATCGCCCGCGAGATCAAAAGCCCGGTCATGTACCAGGTGCTCGCGAAGCTCGGTCTTCATCTATGACCGTCGTCTGATGCAAGAGCTGGTCGACCGCCTAGCCGCTCTCAAGGCGAACACAGTCATCGATCCTTTTGAGGACGGCGTGTCTGCATGAGCCATTCGGCGAATGAGCTGCCGTCACTTGCCGGTCGCGTGATCGGTGCGGACGATCCGGTAAAGATGGGCAATCCACTTGCGATTCGTAGACCGCGAATCATGCGTTCGCGTCCCGTTGAGAACGCCATTGAAGACTGCTCATAGCCGGACGAATAGCTGGCGAGAGGATCGGAATCTCAAGTAGCCCTTGTGGAACGTAGACTGTCAATATCCGTCCCCCGAGATCGATAGGAGTTTCGCAGCATCACATTCGAATCCAGATCACGAAACATGCTGTAATTCCGTCGGATCCATTGATGCAGCTCGGTGGACCAATCCTTCTCGTTGCGCAGATATCCAGTGAAGGAAAAGCTAAGCCGGTCTATATATCTCTTGAGGAACAGCGGAAGCGCGGGAATCCGAAGCACCCGCTCGCGATCCATCCCTTCAGGTAATTCGCCCCGCAGCACGAATTCATTGTGGATGGTGACCAGCGACGCCGGCGGAATTCGCCTCCGCAGCATTTCATAACTACGACAAGAGATGCGGTCAGCGCCCGCGACGAAAAGGATGATAGGGGCGACATAGCAGCGCGCCGTCTCCTTCATGAAGCCGATCTCTTCGCACATCTTGAAGAATTCGTCGAAAGCGTGAAAGCCGAGATCGATTACCTTGGCTACTCCATCGTGGATGACAAGAGGGTCCATCAGCCGCATCTTGCCATACGTGTCGATCACATCCGCGGTCTCCGTGATATTTGGGAGGTAGTCGAGCAATGACGGCTCTTTCAGGTTGACATCAAACGACAGCGCTGTGCCGTTCTTCAGCAGCAAGAACTCGCTCATGGCCCGAGCGACGAGGGTTTTACCGACCTGCGGGCTAGGAGAGCAGATGATGTAGATGGGGGTCGCTAACATAGCCAGCAGGTCAATTTTGTTTCGTGCGCGGGCCCAACCTGAGCTCGCCGAATATGCGACTACTTCTCGCCGGCCCGGGTGGCGGACTTGGCGCCGGCCAATTCCGTCAAGTCGATGCGATCAAACTCGCTCCAGACGTTTGCCAGCCAGTGCCGGACATAGCCGCGCAGCACGAAGGAGTTGTTCGCGGGTTCATCGTTCCGCCCTTTGTTTGCGACGAAGTCTACGAATGGGACGGATGCGACTTCCACCTGCTCATAAGCCATCTCGTTGAGCTTCGGTATGACCAACTCAGTGGCATGTTTGATGCGGTGGAAATAGGAATTGTATGTCGCTTGATCCCACTGGAAGAATTGAGTGTCGTTGATGAAGTTCTTGACCAGGTAGTACTTTGCGCCGCTCATGAAAGTCGCGGTTTCCGCGATCTCGTCTAGTGAAGCGATGGATGATCCCAGGATATGGAATACGGCAAACGTGATCTGGCCAGACCGCGCCGAGTCCAGAAATCCGATGTCGCGTAAGGAGGCCAACGCAGAGGACAGTAAGCCTGCGCGAGCATCGATGACAGTGACGGACAGCCCTGAGTTCAGGGTATCGAAGATCTTCATCTGGTCCGCCGTCGTTGTCATGTCGACGATCTCGGTGATCTCGGGATAAAAACGCTTCAGCGTTCCCCGCGGCGACTCCGTGTCGAATGCGCGTGTTTGCACGTTGTTGACGCTGAAGTAGTCCAGTAGCGTTCGTGATACTGTCGTCTTGCCGACTCCTCCCTTGTCCGCGCCTACCACAATTACAACTGGCTTCACCATGGAAATCTCCTGAGACACTCGCTATTGCCGCGCGCAAATTGCGCAACGGGCGCGTCTCTGCTTTGGGTGCGAACATGGCAGAAAGAAGGGGCAACGAATCTTCGATGCGAGAGCTTTGCTGCCGATGAACGTTTTCAACATCAAGCGAGTGATGTCCTTAGATCGCAACGTCGATGCAGGCCGAGAAGGGCGAGTAAATCACTTGTATTGGTGATCTACGTGAGGTTTGTGGGCGGCTGGAATGCGTCGCCAAGAATCAACAGCCTGCCTGTGGTGACGTGCCATCGTTATCTATCGCTGTCGCTATCCAGATTAATATGAAGCGACCGAATCTTACGTAGCGTCAGATTGCGAGCCCCGTGGGATAGAAGGGCGAGCGGGGCGCGCCGGCCGACGGCGCTGCATCGGTGGTGAAACGATAGCGAGCACGCTCAGTCAAAGAAGCCGCGTCCAGCAACCGGGACGGCGACCTTGTCTTGGCATTGAGTTCCCCGATGACGGCGGGCCGAGAAGAATCTGCAAGGATTCAGCGATTGCCTGGCGCGTGTGCGCTCGCGGTGGGCCGCTTCCTTTGAGGTGCGGAAGACGGTGTACATTATAGTTTTAAGCGCCCACTCTGACCTCCCATTCGATTTGCTGGGCAAGCCTGCCTCAAATGGGGCGCGAGGTGCGCGTCCAGTTCTCGTTTCTTCCGGTCAGTCGCGCTTTAGATAATTGGTCTGCATATTCGGCCTCGGCGCAAAGCCACATCATGCTCGCTTCATGTTCTTGATGGACAACCACCGAAGCTTTGCTAGGCATTCCCCTAGAGCGCCGCGAAGAGCTTCGATCCGTGTGGTTAGGCCCGAATGAAAAGAATTAAGAACAAGTCATTTGGTAAGCGGTCATTTCCGCGTCTGTGCCGCTCCCCCAATAGCACGACCATGCCTCAGCGTAGTCCCCGGTGAGGCCGTGTTTCTTGGTGATAGCTCTATTTCTGCATTTCGCTACCCTGAAGTCTCCAATCCGGACTGCCGCCTTCGTTCGCAACGGGATTGAGAAAAAGCGGCACTCGAGCGGCCGCATGGTAATGCCCGATGAGCGAATATCTCCGCGAGCAAAAGGCGGGTGGCTAGACGCACTCCGCGTGCCACAGCGAGGCGCCAGCTAGCGGCCCGGGCTGCTAGAAAGTTAATTGGGCGGCGCCGTCGGGGAGGCGTCCAGCTGTTCGGCGTCCGGCGAGGGTGCGGTCCCCGCTGGCATGGTGGTCGGCTGCGCCGCATGCTTTGGGGCGCGGCCGACGACAATTGTGAGCAGACCCTCGCCCCACAGCCGCTGCGCGGCTCTCTTGGCGTCCTCCAACGTCACCCCATCGACCACGGCGTTGTGTGTTTCGAAATAGTTGATAGGCAGCTTGTCAAGCTGATGCTGCAGCAGCGTTCGCGCAAGCTTTGATGATGTGTTGAGAGCCAGCATTTGCGAGCCCTTCAGGTAGGACTTTGCATCATCGAGTTCGTGCTGAGTCGGTCCCTCCTCGGCGATGTAGCGGACCTGCTTCTCGATTTCTTCGACCGTTTGGTGGGCACGATCGGCGCAGGTGCCGCTTTTGCCGAGAAACACGGCTGAATGATCCAACCAGAGCAGGTGCTCACGAACCGAATAGGCCAGTCCGCGCTTTTCGCGGACTTCTCGGAACAGGCGCGACGTCAGGCCGGCGCCGCCGAGGATGTGGTTGACGACATAGGTGGCCATGAAATCGGGCTCATTGCGACGGACGGCTGGACCGCCAAAAGTCACAATTGTCTGCGGCACGTCGAGCGGAATAAAGACTCGCTGCGGCGGCTTTGCTGCGACGACGTCGGGAACCGGCGTCGTCTCCGCGTTGGTCGGCAGGCTGCCAAAGGTCTTGTCGAGCAGTTTGCAGAGGACCCCCGGATCAACATCGCCGACCACTGCGATTTTGAGCGTGTCTTTTGCGATCACGCGTCGGACATAGTCCTTGAGATCCGCGACCTCGACTTCCGGTACGCTCTCCAGCGAGCCACCGGGTGGGCGAGCATAAGCATGATCGCCAAAGGCAACTTCGAGGAACTTGCGATGGGCCAGAGACGAAGGATCGGTCGAGTCGTGCCGAAGGCGCGCAAGCACGGTGGCACGGATCCGTTCGACATCGGCCGCGTCGAAACGGGGCGAGGTTAGCGCCATCCGTAAAAGGTCGAAGGCTTCGTCTGCGTTGTCCTCGAGCGTGCACAAGGAACCGCGGAAGTGATCATGGGTCGAGTGAAAATGCAGATCAATCGCACGACGGTCGAGCCGCTTATGAAAGGCCTTGAAGTCAAGTCCGGCAGAACCTTCCTTGAGTAGGGCAGCAACCATGTGGCTTACGCCGGATTTCTGAGGGGGGTCCTGAGTTGCGCCGCCGGTGAGGGCAAATTCCATCGCGATCAACGGGACAGTGGAATCCTGCACCAACCAGGCTTCTATACCGCAAGACGAAACCAGGCGTTTAATCCTGGTCCGGGCAAGCGTCCTCGTGGCGGCGAGCGAATTTGCCGAGCCGAGCATCGCAATCGAGAGCGTGGCTCCCCCGAGGAGGATCTCACGTCGTGTGCAAGGGTGGATCATTAGAGCGCCTCCCCGTGTTTTAGGGTGGACTCTTTGGTGAGATAGCCGGTGACCGACCGTTTCTTGTCGAGCCATTTCCGCGCGGCCTGGTGTACGTGCTGTGCACCGACCGCGCGGATGCGGTCCGGCCAGCCCCGAATATCGTCGATGGATAGTCCCGTTGTCAGGCCGCGGCCATACCAGCGCGCGAGCATTTCGTGATTGTCCCGGGCGTACGTTACGCGCGCGATCAGCCGCGTCTTGACCCTCTCGAGATCTTCGGTGCTTGCGGGATTACGCGCAATCTCGGCTATTACCTCGTCGATGGAGCGCTCGATCTGGCTCAGTTTGACGCCGGGTTTCGGTACGGCGGAAATCGCGAATGGCGAGGGATCGAGCGCGGCGGAGTGGTAGCTCGCTCCCGCAGCGACCGCGAGCTGCTTTTCGACTACCAGCGAGCGATAGAGATATGAGTTAACGCCGCCGCCGATCAACTGCTCGAGCACGTCAAGCACTGCACCCTCGCCAGCGGCCGCGGTGCGAGCCGCTGGTGCTAGATAGTAGCGGTGCAGGGCCGGCTGCTCGACGCGGCCATCGGCCAACGTCACTGTGCGTGGCGCGGCCGGCGTCGGCTCCTGCGGCCGCAGGCGTTCCAGCGGAATCGATGCTTGCGTGGGAATGCCGCCAAATGTCTCTCTCACCATCGAGCGGATTTCCTCGGGGGCGACGTCGCCAGCGACAATCAGGACCGCGTTGTTCGGTGCATAGAAGCGCTTGTAGAAGGTAAGCGCGTCCTCTCGAGTAAGCTTTTCGATTTCCAGGCGCCACCCGATAATCGGGCGACCGTAGGGGTGGTTGAGGTAAAGCGCCGCCATCATCTGCTCGGCGAGACGTTCACCTGGATTGTTGGCGACGCTCATGTTGAATTCCTCCAGCACGACGTCGCGCTCGCAAAGCACATCCTCATCTTTGAGAATGAGACCGGTCATGCGGTCGGCTTCAAATTCCATCATCTGCCCGAGGTGCTCGCGCGGCACGTGCTGGAAGTAGCTGGTGTAGTCGAGCCCGGTGAAGGCGTTCTGATTGCCGCCGGCGCGCAGGACGGACTTGGAGAATTCATTCGCCGGATGTCTGGAGGTGCCCTTGAACATCAGGTGTTCGAGGAAATGCGCAAGTCCCGATTTGCCAGGCGGCTCGTCGGCGGAGCCGACCTTATACCAGATCATCTGGGTCACAACCGGCGTGCGATGATCCGGGATCACGACTACCTGGAAGCCGTTCTCAAGCGTGAAGCTAGCGGGTCGATCCGATTTGACCGTGTCGGCAAAGACGCTCTCCTCTTCTGGAAGATATATGTCAGTGCTATCATCCATTCTGTGCTCGACTGCCAGCGCGGTGGGCGTCGTCGAGCCGGAGGCATTAGCGGCGGTACCTCCTGCCTTGGCGGTGACCGAAATCCGGTTCTTCATGGCATCGCCTTTCGTTCCATACTGATCCACGTTCATGGCGGACAAATCCGACGAAGCAGGGGAGCCGCACGTCGTTCGCCAAACTGCAGAGCAAAGACTGGACCAATTGCGGGAGAGGCGTACTCACGGCCGCGCGCGCGCCAACTAGACACAAAACAGAACTGGCTTGTACCATCCTGTCAAAAGGAGAACCGTCGGCGTGTGGTGAACACGACAATTGCGCACAACGCATCAGGAAAAATTGGCGTCAATTGGCAGAACGTAAAATGTGCAGAAGAGCTGGATTGAGCGGCGGTATGACGTCGGAATAACTTTCCGCAGGCACCCGGCTACAGATCTCGCTCTACACGATGAGTGGTTTGGCAATGTTTCTCATTGTAGCGAGGCGGGACTCGGCGAGCAGCTCCCTGGAGTACACTGCGCCGAAGTAGTCGAGGACGAAGGTGCCCGAATAGCATAGAGTATCAGCTGCGCGGATTAGGTTATCGAGTATTGTGCCGACTTGGCTAATGCGGTCGCGATAGCACGCGCGGATAACGTTAACGGCGTTCATCGAGTGGACGGCCTCGTCGGCAATTACCTCCCGGAGCCAATGATGGAACGTGTTGTTCCCAAGTCTGTCATAAAACGGCTTTTCCGCTGCATAAGCGCGGCAAGTGCACATCTCATCAAATGCGATCATAACCATTAGGGAGAATTCGTCCTTCAGGTGTTCCATGATCGGACCAAAATCATGAGATCGAGCGTCCAATCTCTCCCGGAGATCCTTTTCGGATCCATTGGCGACGAGTTCAATGATCCGGATGAATCCGTCGGTGTGACGCTCTTCGTCGATCGCCCAGGCGTTGAAGAATGCCGCAGCTTCATCGGAGACGATAAGATTTCGGACTACTAGTTCTTGTTTCAGGTGCCGGGCGTCATATTCCGTGTACAGATCAGGCCACAATTTGTCCCAACGTGCGCGGACATTCGACGTCTCGGCGGCGAACATCGCTGGCGTAAGAGCATCGAATAATTCCTTTGGGCTCCAGTTCCGTCGAAACGGCGTGATCATCCGAGTGCCCCTATTCGCCTACGGTGCGAGCGCTCCGGCGCGACATTGTTGCCATCTGTTAACAGCCGTACGCTCGCACAGCATATGCTACAGACAAACAAGAGATGCCGTCGTCTCCTTGTTTTGGTAGGCTGATGGCCAGAGGCCTTTCGGCGGCTGGCGCCTCCCCTTGAATGGCGCAGTATCTTTCGGCGCTTCGCAGATCCACGATCTGGCTAAGTAAGGTTCACGAGAGAGAACGGTAGCCGGGTGATCCGGTTGCGCAAGCCAGCCCTCGTGAAATCATGTCGGCTTTCCGCTACTGTCTTCAGTTGCGGCAAAGATACAAGCTGCCCTCGCGCATTTGGCATCTTTGTTCTTGCTCCACTTGTCGCCCTGCTTGGCGGGATCAAGCGACATTCGTCGAGTCACTTAACTCGGCAAAACCCGATGCTGCTGCGTGAGCTTTCGCTGAGTGATTGAATTTGTAGAGAAGACGAGCGGTTCGTCACCATCGAGCCGAGAGCTGACGCTCCAAGAGGATATCGCCTTGGTTGTTGGCAAGCGGATGAGTGACCCTGAGATCTGATCTATCGTCGAGGTGCTTTCATCTTGTCCAGGAAACTCATCGCTCGATGGAAGACTTTGAGATATCAACTGGCGGTTCGGAAGCGAGCGAGTACGGCGGGGTTGCCATCCGACATCGACCCGAGGGAAGAATTCGATGCGTAGAGTCTTAGTAGAGACCATGCCCTGAAAACGTTTGTAAGCGGCAAGCTGCGGCCGTCAGGCGGCGTGGTTCCATGGCATAAGCGCGTCGATTTCGCTGCTCGGCCAGCCGTTGGCGATACGCTGCAGCGTTAGGCTGAGCCAGGCGAACGGATCGACGTTGTTCATTTTCGCCGTCTGCAGCAGTGTTGCGATGGTCGCCCAGGTTCGTCCGCCGCCGTCGCTGCCCGCGAAGAGGCTATTCTTTCTTGTAATTGTCTGTGGTCTGATGGCGCGCTCGACGATGTTGGAGTCGAGCTCAATGCGGCCGTCGGTGAGGAAGCGTTCGAAGAGGGGGCGGCGCGAGACG
>NZ_FOUS01000024.1 GCF_900114915.1 Bradyrhizobium sp. Rc3b | reverse complement strand
GCCTCCGAGACGCAAGCACTGGTGATCAAACGCATCGCCTATTTCGACACCGCAGGCAAGCAGGTCGAGAGTTATCTGAAGACGCCCGTGGCCTTGAGGCCACTCGCCACCGTCTCGATCTTCATTCCGACCGATGACGTCCGCGGCGGGACCGGGGCCAATTTCCTCGTCGACTGGGCCGCGACAGGCGAGATCGCCGAGCCCGTGGTCGAGGCCCTGATGGTTGGCGGCGTCGCCAATGCGCATTACGCTTTCATCAGCCAGGGCCGTCCGACCAGGACGGCCACAAAGAAGTGAGTCCGTCCCACCCGGACGGCTGGCAAGAAGTAAGGCTGGCCGGCGCAACACCGGCTGGCTCAACAAGAACAAAACGAGGAACACCCCCATGACGTCCAGCTTCGATTTCGCACCCCTGTTTCCGGCAGGGCTGCCGGCCCCTTCTGCGCGCTGGACGGGCCTTGCCAAGTACAGTTTCGTCGGCGGCAACAACGATTCCGAGCAACTGCCGCTCGAGGGCCTGATCGAGGCGACCACCTCAGCGTTACAGCGCGAAGGCCGGTCGCTCGCGACCTATGGGTTGGCGCATGGCCCGCAGGGTTACCTGCCCTTGCGCGAATTCCTGGTGACGAAGCTCAAGCGCGATGCCGGCATCAACTGCACCGTCGACGATCTCCTGATCGTGTCCGGCTCACTGCAGGCGCTCGACCTCGTCAACGCGACGCTGCTGACCCGCGGCGACACCGTCATTTTCGAGCAGGACAGCTATCAGGGCTCGCTGACCCGCCTGGCGCGGCTCGGCGTCAATGTGGTCGGCGTCCCCCTCGACAAGGACGGCATGCGCATGGACGTGCTGGCCGCGACACTGGCGGACCTGAAGAGCCGCGGCATCCGGCCGAAATACATCTACACCATTCCGACGGTGCAGAATCCGACCGGCAGCATCATGCCCGAGAGCCGCCGCACTGAGCTGGTACGGCTCGCGACCGAGTATGGCGTGCCGATCTTCGAGGACGATTGCTATGCCGACCTCGTCTGGTCGGGGCAGCGGCCGCCGGCGATCCATGCGATGAGCCCAAACGGCGGCGTGATCCATATCGGCTCGTTCTCCAAATCGATCGCGCCGGCGCTGCGCGTCGGCTTCATCGTGGCGCCCTGGGCGGTGATGTCGCGGATGCTGGCGCTGAAGACCGATGCCGGCTCCGGCGCGCTGGAGCAGATGGTGCTCGCCGCCTATTGCAAGCCGCATTTCGCAAGCCATGTGCCGGCGCTGACCAAGGCGCTGCGCACCAAGCTCGACACGCTGATGGAGGCGCTGAACGAGCAGTTCGGCACGGCAGCGGAATTCGAAGAGCCGAAGGGCGGCATCTTCCTCTGGGTCAAGCTGCCCGACCAGGTCGATACGCTGAAACTCTATCAGGCCGCACTCGCCGCCGGGGTCTCGATCAATCCGGGGCCGGAATGGTCGACCAACAAGAGCCA
The DNA here is from genome assembly GCF_900114915.1 of Bradyrhizobium sp. Rc3b. GTDB lineage: Bacteria > Pseudomonadota > Alphaproteobacteria > Rhizobiales > Xanthobacteraceae > Bradyrhizobium. The sequence continues at coordinate 121,302 of NZ_FOUS01000024.1, read as the reverse complement.
TGCCAGCTCGCGGCTCAGGCTGTGCTTTGCGAGCCCGACGCATCAGCAGATCCGCGAGGGAGTCGCCGTGCTGGCCGAGGTCTGCCGCAAGGAATTCGGCGTGCCGGCCCGGAGTGCCAATGTGGAGAAGCGGGCTTGAAGCCGCGGCCTCACGCCTCGACGTGAAACTCCACGTTGACCTGGCCGGAGCCCGACGAGGGAAAATAGTCGCAGAGCTGCTCGGCGGCGCCGCGATAGTCGTACCAGCCGAGCGCGGCGAACAGCATGATGGTGTCGGCCATGCCGCCTTCGCCGTTGCACTTGGTGGCGTAATCCGGAAGCATGTCGAGGAATTCGCGGTAGCGGCGGCTCTGCCACAGCTCGAGCACGCGCAAATCGACCTGACGGTTGAACTCGCTGGCGACCGAGGTCCACGCCTCGGGGCCCAGCTTCTTGTTCGGCCAGAGCCGATGCGAGAGCGAACCGCTGGCGAGAATGGCGACGCGTTCACCGGATTCATCGATCGCGCGGCGGGTCGCTTCACCGAGGATCCGGCTCTCCTCGAATGAGGTGAAGAGCGGCGAGGCGACCGAGACGACCTTCGCGAAGCCGTCCCGGTTCAGGTAGTGCATCGGCACGACGGTGCCGTATTCGAGCCCGAGGCTGGCCACCTGATGGGCGATCACGTTCAGGCCGGCGTCCCCGGCCCTATCGGCGATGGCTTCGGCCAGGCGCGTGTCACCCGGCAAATCGTAGCGCAGATCCTGGATCATCTGCGGCGCCTCGTGGCTCGTGAACGAGCCGCAATGCCGCGCATTGGCATTGATGTGGTAGCCGAAATTGGAGAGCCAGTGGGTGTCGAACACCACGAAGCAGGTGACGCCGCGTTCTTTCGCCCGCCGGCCGAGCTCGCGCGGCGAATCGACGGCGGCTTTGCGCGCGTCACGTAACGGGCTGCCTGATAGCTCTGACAGCATCAGCGATGGAACGTGGGTGACCTTGGCCGCGAGTACGAGTTGCCCCATGGCGGTCACCTCGAAGCGTCAGGCCGCCTGTGGCTGGCTGCCGTGGATCGCGGAGGCCAGCCGCAGCAAGAGGACGATCGAGACGTTGCCCTTGCCGGCTTCGATCTGGGCGATATAGCGCTCGGAAATCCCGGAACGGCGGGCCAGCTCGCGGCGCGACAGGTCGCAGCGCATGCGCGAGGACCTCAAGCGATCGCCCAGCTCGGTCAGAAACGCGGTCTCGGAATAGGGCGGCACGGCACAACTCCCCGGCAGCACTTCGCCCGCAAAATCCATGACTTGATTCAGCATTGGTCTATCCAGGTTCGCCTTCGGGAAACGCCATCCTACCCCGGAAAAGACCGGCCTCATTGACGCGGATCAAATTCGCGAGCGATCGGCGGCAGCCATGGACGGAAGCGGGCGGGATGCTACACTTGGAGTTCTTCGAGGCGGGGTTTCTTCAGGACATGACGCGTTGTTTGAGCCGCTGGATCGCGGCTGCGATGCTGTGGGCGGCGATCACCTCCACGGCAGGTGCCGAGACGTTGACCGCGACGGTCGAGCAATGGGGCCTGCTCGGCTCGTGGGCGGTCGATTGCGCCGTCCGGCCCGACCGTGACAAGGGCGCGCTCCTGACTTACGAAATCCGGAAGGACGGCCGGGTGATGTACCGGCGCAATTTCGGCGAGGCCAATGACGAGAACGAGGTGGTGTCGGCCACCGTCGGCGCCGAGGGCCTGCTTAATGTGATGGTGTACTTCCCCTCGCTGCACCAGGCGCGTGAGTTCGGGCTGCTGCTGGCGAAGGATGGCAGCCTGCGCGCGATCTACAATCGCAGCGAGCGCGGCGAGTACACGATCAGGGACGGCAAGTACGTCGCGACAGGCGCGCCGACGCCGGCGCAGCAACGCTGCGATTAGTCACCTGAACAGCTGTTCAGAATTCTCCCGCGTTTCCTCCGGAACGTTCGCGCGAATGCGCGGTTTAGATTTGCATTCGATTGGAGGAGGACATCATGAAGAAGCTTGGTTATGTGGTTGCGGCCCTGGGTGCGCTCGTGATCGCGGCGCCGACGCTGGCGAGCGCGGAGACGGTGGTGATCAAGCGCGGCGGCTACCACCACCATCATCACGGGCCGTACGGCGCTCGCGCCGAATTCCGCGGCCATCGCGACCATGGTTGGCATCGTGGCTGGCACAATCGCGACAAGGTCGTGGTGATCAAGCGCAGCCATCGCCATCACCACTGGGACTAACGCGCGACGCATCATGGAAATGGCCCCTCTCGGGGGCCATTTCTTTTGCGTGTCGTCAGTCTTGTAGGGTGGGCAAAGCGAAGCGTGCCCACCGCTTCCATAGTGATTGAGAGGTGGTGGGCACGGCGCAAGTGCGCCTTTGCCCACCCTACGAGCCTGCCATGCGCGTTTGAAACGAAGCTAATCCCACGCCGGCGCAAAGCCCGGATTGACGCAGCGGCGGTCCTTCGGCAGCGCCGCGATCTTGTTGCGGTCGGCATCGTCGAGCGTGATCTTCAGCGCATCGAGATTGGCCTGCTGGCTCTCCCGGCGCGAGGCCTTCGGAATCGCGGCGACGCCGTCCTGATCGAGCAGCCATTTCAGCGCCACCTGCGCGGCGGTCGCGTTGTGCCTGGCTCCGATCTCCGCCAGCACCGGCTCCGAAGCGATGCGGCCTTGCGCGAGCGGGCAATAGGCCACCAGAGGGATCGACTTCGCGGCGAGATAGGCCAGCACCTTCGATTGATCGAGCATGGCGTGATATTCGATCTGGTTGCAGGCGATCGGCGCCCTGATGTCCTCGACCACGGTCTTGAGCAGTGCCGTGGAAAAATTGGCAACGCCAATCGCCCGCGTGCGTCCCTCCTGCTTCAGCTTCATCAGGGTCTCGAACACCGCACCCCAGTTCGCAGCCTTCGACGGCCAGTGCACGAGATAGAGATCGACATGATCGAGCCTGAGCTTGTTCAGGCTGGCATCGAAGGCCCGCCGGATCGCGTCGGTGTTGAGGTTCTCATGCCAGACCTTGGTCGTGACGTGCAGCTCGCCGCGCGGAAGGCGAGCCGCGGCAAGGGCAGCGCCGATGGGTTCTTCGTTGGCGTACATCTCGGCGGTGTCGATGTGGCGATAGCCGATCGACAGCGCGCTCTCGACCGCGGCGCGGCAGGCATCGCCCTGCAGGCGGAAGGTGCCGAGGCCGAGCTTGGGCACGCTGATGCCCTGTGTCTTCAGATTGTCCATGAACAGGCTCCTGACGTCGTTCAACCCGCTGGAAGCACGCGGCGTTGCCGCGTGGGCGGACTCTTCGGTGATGGAAAAGAGATGGCGGGAGCGAGCAGCATAGCCCGGCATGGGCAGCGCGGCCAATCAAGATCGGGTTAGCGGCGCGCCATGCCTATCCTTCGTCATGGCCGGACCCGCGCACAGAGTATCGCCCCTCACGAATGCTGCGCCACCACGGCCGGGCGGATCTGCGGTTGCGGCGCGATGTCGACCGACCAGAGGTCGCGATTGTCGACGTCCTTCAAGGTCACGGTCATCACGCCGCTGGCGCCGTCGATGTCGACGCGGCCGAAGAATTGCAGTCCGAAACACGGCGCCAAATTCTCGCCCTGCGCCGCACTGCAGCCGTTCTGGTACATCGCGACCGGACCAAAGGTGTCGTCAAGCTCACCCGGGCCCCAGGTGCCGGCGTGTAGCGGGCCGGAAACGAACTCCCAGAACGGCTCGAAGTCTTGAAACTGCGCCTTGCCGGGATCGTAATAATGCGCGGCGGTGTAGTGCATATCGGCGGTGAGCCAGACGATATTGCGCACGCCGGCGCACTTGATGGAGGCCAGAAGGTCGGCGATCTCGTGCTCGCGCCGGTCGGGCGGACCATCGCCAAGCGCGACGGCGTCGAGACTGATCAGGCCGATCGGAAGATCAGCCGCAATCACCTTCCAGGTTGCGCGCGAGGCCGCGAGCTCGCGCTTCAGCCAGGCGAGCTGCTCGACACCCAAGATCCAGCCGCGGTGATCGCCGCCCTTGTTCCAGCTATCGTCGCGATAGCTGCGCATGTCGATCATGAAGACGTCGAGCAGCGGGCCGTAGGCGATCTTGCGATAGACCCGGCCTTGCTGCGCGCCGATATCGCGGATCGGCATGAAGTCGAAGAAGGCGCGGCAGGCGCGCGCAATCAGGCGCGGGGTGCCGTCGTCCTCATAGCCGGCCTCGTCGTGGCTGCCGGTCGGCGACCAGTCGTTGGTGACCTCGTGGTCGTCCCACTGCGCGAACATCGGCACCTCGGCGTGGAAGGCGCGAAAGTTCTCGTCGAGATGGTTGTATTTGTAATTGCCGCGAAACTGCGCCAGCGTGTGCGCGACCTCGGACTTTTCCTCGGTCACGAGGTTGTGCCAGATCTCGCCGTTCGGCAGCTTCTGCTCGGAAGGAACCGTGCAGTCGGCGTAGATGTGATCGCCGGAGTGGATGAAGAAATCCGGGCGGTTGTCGAGCATGGTGCGATAGCTGCGATAGCCGCCGCGCGAAATGTCGATGCCCCAGCCCTGCCCCGCGACATCCCCGGACCACAGGAACGAGATCGAGCGGCCAGCGGACGGCGCGGTGCGGAAATGGCCGATGCGGCTTTCGCCGGCAATGCCGGTCGCGACGTCGTCGAAGCGCACGCGGTAGAAGATATCCTGGCCGGGCGGCAGATCGTTCAGCAGCAGCTTTGCGGTGAAATCCGCATCAAGCAGAGCGTCGCGCGAAGCTGACGCAATGATGGTCTTGAAGCTCTCGACGGTCGAGCATTCCACCTGCATCCGCGCGGGCCGGTCGGCGCGCGCCCAGATCACGGCGGAGTCGCCAGAAACATCGCCGGACTGAATACCGCCCGCGACTTGTGGCCGGTCGGCGGCGCGGCTGAGGTGCGGCATTGAGAGCGTGCCGAGCGAGGCGACGGCGAGGCTGGAGGTCGAGCGGACCAGGAATTGCCGCCGGGTCCATGCGCGCGAAGCGCGGAGCGTTGCCATTCAGGAAACCTTCGTCGAATCGCGACGGAAGGTGCCTGCGCTCCTTGACTCCTACCCTTACGGTTTCTTGACTCCGCGCCTACGGTTTTGCGACGCGCGGATGACGGGGCGAGATAGCCCCGCAGGCGGGGAGAGGCGTAGAAGAAACGAAGCGTCTAGCGCTGCCAGTTGCAGATGCCGCCGGAACGACAGGGCCAGGTCTGGATGCGGGTATCTCTCGCCTGTGCATCAAGCGGATTGCTGCGGCGATGCGCGAGCTTGGCGCGGGCTCCACCGCGCGGCTGCGCGGGCTTGCCGTGCGCGACCTTCGGCTCGGCTACGCGGACACGCTCGGCGGCAACCTTCTTCGGCACGTCGACCGGCTCGGCGCGGGCCTGCGCCTCGTTGCCACCCTTCGCCTCGAGTGCGACCGGCGCAAACTGCGTCTCGGGCCCGAGCCGCTTCGGCGACAGAACTGCCTTCGAAAGGTCGACGCCGAGATATTCGTCTGGCTTGTAGTCGTCAGCGCGCGCGAAGCCGCCCCATGCGATCACGAGGGCAACGGCAACTGCAAAAGAAACGCTTTTCAGGACCACGGACGCCTCCTGAAATTGATTTTGAAGGTATTTTATCCTTATTTAGGAGGCCTCGCGCGCGATTCCAGCGTCCATTTGCCGCCGTGGTTAAGAAGTTTGGCGGTGTCAGGCGACCTTTCGCGTCGCCCCCGTCCCATCCAGGAACCCCATCAGACGGCTGCGGATGATCTGTTCCGCCTCGCTCATGATGCGATCGACGAGTTCCTTGCAGGAGGGGATGTCATGGATCAACCCTGCGGCCATGCCGCAGCTCCAGGCGCCGGCGTCCATCTGTCCCTCCAGCATGATCCTGGGATAGACGCCCGCGACCTGGTCGTGGATGTCATCGATCTTCAGCTTGTCGCCCTTCTCGCGCTCGATCTCGATGAGGCGATCGACATTGGCGTTCCTCAGCACGCGTTCGGTATTGCGCAGGCTCCGCATGATCAGGCGGGTGTCGAGCTCGGTCGCGGCGACCAGCGCGTTCTTCACGTTCTGATGCACCGGCGCTTCCTTGGTGGCGATGAAGCGCGTGCCCATGTTCATGCCGGCCGCGCCCAGCGACAATGCCGCGACGAGGCTGCGCCCGTCGGCCATGCCGCCGGAGGCGACGAACGGGATCTTCAATTCCTCCGCCGCGCGCGGCAGCAGGATCATGTTGGGAATGTCATCCTCGCCGGGATGACCGCCGCACTCGAAGCCGTCGACGCTGACAGCGTCGCAGCCGATCCGCTCGGCCTTGAGTGAGTGACGCACCGAGGTGCATTTGTGGATGACCTTGATGCCCGCCGCCTTCAGCGCCGGCATGTATTGTTCGGGGCTGCGGCCCGCCGTCTCCACCGCCTTGATGCCGCCCTCGACGATGGCCGCGATGTATTCCGGATAGGGCGGCGCCGCGAAGGTCGGCAGGAAGGTGAGGTTCACGCCGAACGGCTTGTCGGTCATGTCGCGGCAGCGCGCGATTTCCTTGGCGAGCAATTCCGGCGTCTTCTGCGTGAGGCCGGTGATGATGCCGAGCCCGCCGGCATTGGAGACGGCAGCGGCCAGCTCGGCAAAGCCGACGAAATGCATGCCGCCCTGGATGATGGGGTGCTCGATGCCGAACAGCTCGGTGATCGCGGTCTTCACTTAATTCGCCTCCCGGAATTTGCTCAGGTTGGGTTCAGTCTAGCCGGACTTTTGCGCCGCGGTCACCATTTCTCTCCGAGGGAGCGGGCCAAAGGAGCCGAGGAGGTGAGTCGAGACACCAAGTCTGGTTGCAAGTCCCGTCATCCTGAGGTGCGATCCTAGCGGCGCAGGCGCGCCGCTAGGTGAGCCTCGAAGGATGTACGGCCCAGCTGCGAGCCGGGCCGTCTCCCTTCGAGGGCCGCTGAAGAAGCGGCCACCTCAGGGTGACGGGGAGACAGCGTCAATCGCGGTAAGACCAAGCCACAGTGCATACTCTCAATGTCCCCGCGCCGGCGCGCCCAGCTTGATCGGCCGCAGCACCGCCGCCGTGGGGATCATCAGCACCGCAATGATCGCCAGCGTCCAGAACACGTCGATATAGGCGAGCAGATCAACCTGCTGCTGCAAGGTGCGGCCGACCCAGGCGAGCGCCTGTGACGCGGCATCGCTCGCATTCGACCCTTGCGCCTGGAAGTAGCGCGTCATCGCGTCGATGGTCTGCTGATAGCCGAGGTCGGATGGCGCGGCGTGCTCGATCAGTCGGCTCTGGTGGAATTGCTGGCGCTGCGCCAGAACCGTCTGCGCCAGCGCGACGCCCATGGATCCGCCGATGTTGCGGGCGACGTTGATCAGCGCAGAAGCCTGGTTGGTCTTGTCGGGCGGCACGCCATCGTAGGACGCGGTCGTCACCGGCAGGAACAGAAAGGGCAGGCCCAGCGCGAGGAAGATGCGCGACAGCGCCGCATAGCCATAGGTGATGTCGCCGGTGAGTCCGGTGAGATGCCACATCGAGAACGCGACGATGGCAGCGCCGAACATGATCAGATATTTCGGCTGCACTGTGCTGACGAGGCGGCCGACCACCGGCATCAGCACCAGGGTCGCGATGCCGCCGGGCGACAGCGCGAGGCCGGCCAGCATCGCCGTGTAGTTCAGCTCGGTCTGGAGCAGTTGCGGCAGCAGCTGGGTGGTCGAGATCAGCACCGCGCCCGTGCCGAGCATCACCAGGAAGCAGGCGGCGAACTGGCGCCGGCCGAGCAAGCGAAGATCGACGATGGGATCTTCCCGCGTCAGCTCCCACGGGATCAGCGCGAGCAGCGAGACCGCGGCCAGCACCGCGAAGACGACGATCATGTTCGACCCGAACCAGTCGTTGCGCTGACCCTCGTCGAGGACGAATTCGAGCGAGCCGAGCCCGATCGCGACCAGCAGGAAGCCGACATAGTCGACGCGCAGGCCCTTGCTCAGCAGCTTCTCCCTCTCCTCCTCCGCGCCCGACGGCTCCTTGACCAGCGTACCGACCAGGAACAGCGAGAGCAGCCCCATCGGCACGTTGATCAGGAACACCCAGTGCCAGCTGTAGGTATCGGTGATCCAGCCGCCGAGCGTCGGACCGATCACCGGCGCGACCACGACGGCGACGCCGTAGATGGCGAAAGCCTGGCCGCGCTTGTGCGGCGGGAAGGAGTCGGCGAGGATCGCCTGCTCGCTGGTGGCCATGCCGCCGCCGCCGAGGCCCTGCAGGATGCGGAACAGCACCAGCGATTGCAGATTCCAGGCGAAGCCGCACAGCAGCGATGCGATCGAGAAGATCGCGACGCATATCATGTAGAAGCGCTTGCGGCCGATCACCGTCGACAGCCAGCCCGAGATCGACAGCACGATCGCGTTGGCGACGAGATAGCTGGTGATGACATAGGTGCTCTCGTCGATGCCGACCGCGAGCCCGCCGGCGATGTGGCGAAGCGCGACATTGGCGATGGTGGTGTCGAGCACCTCCATGAAGGTCGCGATCGAGACCACGAAGGCGATCAAATAGGGATTGTGCCCGCCGGCCGCGGAGCGCTCCGGCGACCAGCCGCCTGCGGATGCGCCGCCTTGCGCAGCGTCCGTCATCGCACCCTGGTCCAGGGCACGACCGACATGCCGGGACCGACCGGCAGATCGGCCGGCCAGTTGTCGACCACGATCTTCACCGGCACGCGCTGCACCACCTTGACGTAGTTGCCGGTCGCGTTCTCCGCCGGCAGCAGGCTGAACGCGGTGCCGGAGCCGGGCTGCACGGAATCGACGTGGCCGGTGAGCTTGCTGCCGGGATAGGCATCGATGCGGATCTCGACCGGCTGGCCCGGACGCATGTCGCCCAGCTGCGTCTCCTTGTAGTTGGCGACGATCCAGACCTCGTCGGGCACGAACATCATCAGGCTCTGCCCCGCCGTGACGAAGGTGCCCTTGGCGCCCGAGAGCTTGACGACACGGCCCGATTGCGCCGCGACGACGTTGGTGTACTGCAAGTTCAGCTTGGCTTGATCGAGCTGCGCCTGCGACTGCTCAAGCTGCGCCTTGGCGCCTTCGAGCTGAGCTTGCAGCGTCTTGATGCCGAGTTGCGCCGAGGTCACCGCGGTCTTGGCGCGCTCGGTGTTGGCCTGCTGGGCCTGAAGGTCGGAACGGGTCTGCTGCTGGCGCTGCACGGTGCCGGCACCCTTCTCGACGAGATCCTCGGCGCGCTTGAACTCCTCCTGCGCGAACTGCAGCTGAGCCTGCGCCTGTTCGAGCTGCGCCTGGGCCTGCTTGATCTGCTCCTGCTGCGAATCGATCTGCGCCTCGACGTTGGCGACGTTCGCCTTGGCGCTGGCAACCTGCGCATTGGCCTGATCGATGGCGATACGGTAGTCGCGCTCGTCGATCCTGGCGAGGAGATCGCCCGCACTGACGTGCTGGTTGTCCGTCACCGGGATGTCGGTCACATAGCCGCCGACCTTCGAGGCCACCGAAAAGCTGCGCGCGGCGACGAAGGCATCGTCGGTGGATTCATAGTGGCGCGCCTCGAGCCAATAGAGCAGACCGCCAACGAGCGCGGCGATCAGCACGAAGGCGCCGGCGGTTGCCAGCAGCCAATGCTGACGAAGCCGGTCTCGCAGCGACGGCGCCTTCGCCGGCTGACTGGTCTCGCTTGTATGATCGGGAGGCGTTCTTGGCGCTTCCTTCGCCCTCTGCGGTTGCTCCGCGGACGGCCCACGCTCCCGGGTTTGAGCATCCACGGCCAACACCTTTCTCGGGACTCAACCGGCGGCAGGTGGCAACGAGCCGCCTCGCCCGCCGCGAGCCTAACCGCAGCACCGAAGCATGGTTCCGCATCGCGAGAGGCCCGCCGCCATTCGTGAATGCCTGCTCAAAAAGGAAGCGCGGCACAGTTGCGTGCCGCGCTCGTCTCTGACGTCTCACGGGAAGCCCGCCTGTCTCAGTGCGTCTTCGTCTCGTGCCATTTCTCGAGATCGGGCTTCTCCTCGTCCGATCCCTGCTCCTTTTCCGGATTGCCCTTCCAGGGCTTGTCCGTCTGCCGGTGCGAACCCCAGTCGTTCTGCTGCCGGGGATCGTCGTTGGGCCGTTCCTTGCTCATCGATCTCCCTTTCCGGGAACGTCAAGCGAAGGGAACACCGTAATAGGAGTTGATGCCGCGCACAGCTGCGTCATCACCCCAGTTCCAATCGCTTCGTTCGCCATATTTCGGGGCCCCTTCCAGTTCCTTGGTGGTGATGCCGGTGACATACCCGCCAAGCTCCGTGTCGTATTTCAGCGACTGCCAGGGCAACGGATAGTGGTCGTTGCCGAGGCCCAGGAATCCGCCGAAGCCGAGCACGGCGTAAGACACCCTGCCGCTGACCTTGTCGATCATCACGCGTTCGATCGAACCGATCCGGTTGCTGTCGGCGCCGTAGACCGACGTTCCCTCGACCTTGTCGCTGCCGATCAGCCGTCCCATCTCGCTGCGGCCCAGCTCGCCTTGATTCAGCATCTTAATCCTCCACTCAGCCAATATGAATCAACCGGATGAGCAAGCGATCGTTCCGGCGCAGATGTTCCCGGAAGCGAGCCAGGAACATCGCAGGGAAGGAGCCGTTCTCTGAACTTCACGCACAACCGAGAGCCACGCGCGATGTCTCAGACCGTCTCCGACTTCATCGTCCAGCGTCTGCATCAATGGGGCGTGCGACACATCTTCGGCTATCCCGGCGACGGCATCAACGGCGTGTTCGGCGCGATGAGCCGGGCCCAAGGCAAGGCAGAAGAGATCGGCTTCGTGCAGGCGCGGCACGAGGAGATGGCGGCATTCATGGCCAGCGCCTACGCAAAATTCTCAGGGCAGCTCGGCGTCTGCATCGCGACCTCGGGCCCAGGTGCCTCGCATCTCATCACCGGGCTCTACGATGCGCTGCTCGATCACCAGCCGGTGCTGGCGATTGTCGGCCAGCAGGCCCGCAACGCTCTCGGCGGACACTATCAGCAGGAGCTCGACCTTCTCTCGATGTTCAAGGACGTCGCCGGCGCCTACGTCATGCAGGCATCCTCGCCTGCGCAAGTGCGACACCTGATCGACCGAGCGGTGCGGATCGCGCTGGCGCGGCGGACCCCGACCGCGATCATCCTGCCCAACGACCTGCAGGAAGAAGCCTTCGAGAGCCCGCCACGTGCACACGGCACGCTGCATTCCGGCATTGGTTACAGCGCGCCCAGCATTATGCCGCGTGAGGCCGATCTCGATCGCGCCGCGGAAGTGCTGAATGCCGGCAGGAAGGTCGCGATGCTCGTCGGCGCCGGCGCGCTTGGCGCAACCGACGAGGTGATCGCCGTCGCTGACCGCCTCTCGGCCGGCTGCGCCAAGGCGCTGCTCGGCAAGGCAGCGCTGCCCGACGACCTGCCGTGGGTCACCGGCTCGATCGGCCTGCTCGGCACCGAGCCCAGCTACAACATGATGATGGAATGCGACACGCTGCTGATGGTCGGCTCCGCCTTCCCCTACGCCGAGTTCCTGCCGAAGGAAGGCGCGGCGCGGGGCGTGCAGATCGACATCGACGCCGGCATGATGTCGATCCGCTTTCCCATGGAGGTCGGCCTCGTGGGCGACGCCGCCGAGACGCTGCGCGCACTGTTGCCGCGGCTGAAACCCAAGAGCGACGGCGCCTGGCGCCAGGGTATCGAAGACGACGTCACGACATGGTGGAAAACGCTGGATGGCCGGGCACATCAGCCGGCAGCGCCGGTCAATCCGCAGCTCGTCGCCTGGGAATTGTCCCCGCGCCTGCCCGACCGCGCGATCATCACCAGCGATTCCGGCTCCTGCGCCAACTGGTTCGCCCGCGACCTGAAGATGCGGCGCGGCATGACGGCCTCGCTCTCCGGCGGCCTCGCCTCGATGGGCGCCGCGGTGCCCTATGCGCTCGCCGCGAAGTACGCCCATCCGGACCGTCCGGTGATTGCCCTCGTCGGCGACGGCGCGATGCAGATGAACAACATGGCCGAATTGATCACCGCTGCGAAATACTGGCGCTCCTGGCGCGACCCGCGCTTCATCGTCTGCGTCTTCAACAACGAGGACCTCAACCAGGTGACCTGGGAGCAGCGCATCATCAACGGCGATCCCAAATTCGAAGCCTCGCAGCGCATTCCCGACGTCTCCTATTCACGCTTCGCCGAGCTCATCGGCCTGCGCGGCATCTTCGTCGACAGCCCGCAGCTGCTCGGCTCGGCCTGGGAGCAGGCGCTGGGAAGCGAGATGCCCGTCGTGCTGGAGGTGAAGACCGATCCCGAAGTGCCGCCGCTGCCGCCGCATATCACGCTTCAGCAGGCCAAGAACTTCTCGCTCGCCCTCTTGAAGGGCGATCCGAACGAAAGCGGGATGATCAAGGGAGCAGCGCGGCAGGTGCTCGAAACGATCCTGCCCGGAAAGCAATGAGGTCAACCATGAGTGACTTTCGCGACATCCAGCACGGCGTCAACGATCCCGTCGACGGCGTCGACGTGAAATACCATTTCAACGACAACAAGACTCCGCACGAGCGCGCGCAGCACCATGCCGATGTGCGTGCCGACGCCACGGCCGCCCCCGCCGAGCCGTTTCTGCCCGAGCGGCTTCGACGCAAACCGACCGATCCCATCAATCCGCGCACCGGGCGGAATCCGACGGATTAGTCGTTAGGAACCTCGGTGCATGCGACGTGTTGATCGGCGCAACACCACGCGGCAAGAGGCCGCGCGCCCACGGAGGGACCGAACCATGAAACGTACCATCATCGCCCTTGCCTGCGTGCTTGTCGCCGGGCCCGCGATCGCCCAGTCGCTGGGCGAGAAGACCGGCGTCAATTCGGCGCTCGGCGTCGCGCCAACGACTGCCGACTTCGTCAAGCAGGTCGCCATCAGCGACATGTTCGAGATCGAGTCGAGCAACCTTGCCACGCAAAAGGGCAACGCGCAGGAGAAGAGCTTCGCGCAACAGATGGTGACCGACCACACCAAGACCAGCACCGAGCTCAAGGGCCTCGTCGGTGACGGCAAGGTGCAGGCGACCCTGCCGACGGCGCTCGACAGCTCGCACCAGAGCAAGCTCGACAAGCTCAAGAGTGCGAATGGCAAGGACTTCAGCTCGGACTACAATTCCTATCAGGTGAGCGCCCATGAGGATGCCGTGTCGCTGTTCGAGCGCTACGCCAAGGGCGGCGACAATTCCACGCTGAAGGATTGGGCCGGCAAGACTCTGCCGGCGCTCAAGCACCATCTCGACATGGCCAAGGAGCTCGGCAAGGCGCCGAGCGTCGGCCAGGCGAAGTAAACCTCGAACGCGGGCGCCGGCTTTGCCGGCGTCCTCTGCGTCCCGGCACCGATGCCTGTCTCCCGTGGATTGCGATCACGGACGTCGCGGAGAGCATCGTGGCCCAGCAGGACAGGACCCCAATATCCAGCCGGCACGTCGTTCGCGCCGCGAGCATGTCGCTCGCCGCGGCACGCTGGCGTCTTCCACCGCGAAAGGAGATCCGCACATGGCCGAGCAGCCGCTGATCGATCCCGTCGGCCGCTTTCCGAAGCCGCCGTTCAAAAAGCAGTCGCAGCCCTGGCCGGGCCTCGCCGGCAAGATGGAGCCGCGGCCGGACCATGGCGAGACCAGCTACAAGGGCTCCGGTCGGCTCGCCGGCCGCAAGGCGCTGATCACCGGCGGCGATTCCGGCATGGGCCGCGCCGCCGCCATTGCCTATGCGCGCGAAGGCGCCGACGTCGCCATCAATTACCTGGCGGCAGAAGAGCCGGATGCGCAGGAGGTGATCGCGCTGATCAAGAAGGAAGGTCGCACCGGGCTGGCGATCCCCGGCGATCTCCAGGAGGAAGCGTTCTGCAAAAGGCTGGTCGAGCAGACCGTGCGAGATCTTGGCGGTCTCGACATCATCGTCAACAATGCCGCCCGGCAGCAGGCGCGCGCCTCCATCCTCGACGTCTCCTCGGAGGACTTCGACGCAACCATGAAGACCAACATCTACGCGCCATTCTGGATCATCAAGGCGGCGCTGCCGCATCTCAAGCCAGGATCCTGCATCATCGGCACGACCTCCGAGCAGGCTTACGATCCCTCGCCCGATCTCTACGATTATGCGCAGACCAAGGCAGCGACGATGAACTATGTGAAGGCACTGGCCAAGCAGCTGGCGTCGAAGGGCATCCGCGTCAACGGCGTGGCGCCCGGGCCGATCTGGACGCCGCTTCAGGTCTCCGGCGGCGCAACGATGGAGAAGCTCGAGAAATTCGGCGGCATGACGCCGCTCGGCCGCCCCGGCCAGCCGGTCGAGCTCGCCTCGATCTACGTGCAGCTTGCCGCCGCCGACGCCAGCTATGCGACCGGCCAGGTTTACGGGGCGGCGGGTGGATCGGGGCAGCCTTAGCAGAGCTGGGACGCTCGCTGGAGCTCAGGAACCATCTTTGTCTCCAAGCTTTTACAAATCTGTCATGGAGGAAATATCGCCGGCTCACCGATGGCGCTCGTAACAGTCAAACCCACCCGGATCGATACGGCGATCGCGAACGAGATCGCACACAACACCAACTCGGGGCTTGAGCATACCACCCAGATATTGACCTGGGGGGCCGACGAGCATGTGCTCATCGCGCTGGCCGCTGCGGGATGGCTCTACACCCGGCTGCGGCACCCGCAGCAGCGTCCCGTTGCAGATCACGTTCTGATGGTCTCGCTGGCGACGGCCATACTGCCGCACGTTCTGAAGTCCGTGTTCGATCAGACCAGGCCGGACCGGCTGACCGTCACCGGTCATTGGCGCGGCGTCCCCTTCTCGGGGCGATCCCGCGACGCATTTCCCTCCGGTCACGCCGTGCATATGGGCGCGCTCGCCTCGGCGGCCGGCCTGTTGCCGCCTGCCCGGCGTCGGGCGGTCCGCGCCCTTGCCGTGGTGCTATCGTTGACGCGCGTCGTGGTGCTGGCGCATTGGGCCAGCGATGTGGTGGCGGGCTTTACGCTTGGCGTCGCCGTAGAGCGACTGTTCAGGCCGTTCACGCTGGCGAAACGGCGGCCTAAAGCCTCGCGGGTCCGGTCATGACCGAATATCTCCTGCGCTTCATCGCCGGCGGCCTGATCGTCTCTGCCTTCGCGATCCTGGGCGACATGCTTCGACCGAAGAGCTTTGCCGGTCTGCTCGGCGCGGCGCCGTCGGTCGCGCTGGCCACCCTCAGCATCGCCGTCGTCCAGCACGGCCCGCGATATGTCGCCGCCGAAAGCTGGACGATGATCTATGGTGCCATCGCACTCGGCTGCTACAGCCTCGTCGTCTGCCATCTCCTGATGAGGTTTCACTTCTCCGCTCTGCCAGCCACCACCCTCGCTTTTGCCGCATGGCTCGTCGTCGCCTTCGCTCTGCTCGCGGGTTTCGGAGGTGCTGCCTGATGCTGGTCAAACTGTCTACATCGGCGCTCAAACAGACGCGGTGGTACGAGTATGGTATCCGCTTTCTGCTCGGCGGACTGGCGACCGTCCTCGCGGGGGCCGTGACCACAGGTTTCGGCGTCTCCGTCGGCGGCCTCTTCCTCGTGCTCCCCGCCATCTTCTGCGCCAGCGCAACGCTGATCGAAAGCCATGAGCGCCGCGCCAAGGAAAAGGCCGGCCTCAGCGGAGACAGACGCGGGCAGCAGGCCGCGGCGCTCGATGCCGCCGGTGCCGGCCTGGGAAGCATCGGCCTGGCGGCATTTGCTGCAGTCTTTTATGTCGTGGTTTCGACAACCGTGATCGGCGCATTCGTGGCCGCCATCCTGGTATGGGCGGCCGTGTCGGTGTCGGCGTGGTGGCTGCGACGAAAGCTTCGCATCACCTCGCGCACCACGCAGACCGAACGCATGGGGCCATCAGCGAGGGGCCGCGGCCTCTTCCCGTAGCTTCAGAAAACCATACATTTCGGCGGCCGTCTGAAGCTGATCGATGCGCGCCAGAATAACGTCACGCTGGGGGCCGTCCGCCAAGCCCGACAGTTCGTGCTCCAGCCGCAGCTTCTGCGCCCCGAGACGCTGCTCGAATGTATGTGGCTCAGATCGTCTTCGCATCTTCCGTCCTCGGTGGCTGCAGCCCCGGGCTGTTGGCCCAGCGCTCGACTTGTTCGATGACCTTCTGGTGGCTGGGACGCACCGGCTTGGGGGCTTCCGGCTCTTCGGAAAGCTTTCGGGGCAACCTGACTTCGTCCGTCATGGCTTCTCTCCCTTTTCCAAGAGAATGCGCCACCGCCAAAGTCGTTTCAATAATAACCTATTGATTTTGCTATACTTTCTTACTCATTTGGCGTCTTTTTCGACTCTTGTGGAACTCCCGCCAAGTTAGTTTGTTGAGTAACCTACTCAATCTACTCAATTGCGTGATCGACCATGAACGACCTTCGCGCCGAGCGCCTTCAGGTCATGCTCTCGCCGGACGAGTTGGCCGCCGTTGACGATTTCCGGTTCAAACATCGCATGCCGACGCGTGCGGCAGCGGTCCGCGAACTGCTCAGGTTCGGACTGGCCGCCGTCGGCGTCGACGCAGGTGCGGGTGTGAAGTCGAGCAGCTTCGGCGTGTTCGGCCGCGGACTTGACGGACATACTCAGGAAGATCCCGAGAACGGCACAGGGGGCTGACCCGCAAGAACCGTTCATAAGCGAACGACCCCGGCACCGTGGGTGCCAGGGCCGTCCTTGGAGATTGCTTCCGGCGCACCGGGGGCATGACAGCCGGAAGCAACCTATCGACGCCTTGCGCGAGGATTCGTTCCTCGCGCTAATCCGTTGCGTCTAAAGCGCGATGCGATGAGGATGAATCGTCATCGCGCTTTAGGTTGTTGTTTAGGCATGATCCTTTCCGGAAGACCGCTGCGCGCTTCTCCGGATCATGCTTTAGCCGCTCGGCGCGTCGCCGGAATCGTCCGGCGTCATGCCTGAGCCCGGGGTCTTGCTGTTGTCGTTCAGCTTGGGATCGCGCGTCGCCTCCCGCGACGGTGAGCCTTTCGAACCCGTCTTTTGCGGATCCGTCTTGTGCACGGACTGCGCGCGCTGCTTGTCGCGCGGCTGTTCCTCCGCCCGCTTGTCCTTGACGATGCCGTGGTCGGAATGGGCCATGATGTGCTTCGCCTCTCCTGATGTGTCGAAGCGGTTACGCACTGCGGCGTCGAATGTTCCGGCGCGGCGTTAGCTGTGCGCCGCGTGGACCGCAGCCGATGCCTTCTCCAGATGAACCTGGCGCACCGTCGTCACCGTCGCGAACGCAACCGAGACACCAAAGGCGAGAATGAGTGAAAGAAGAGCCAGACGTGGAGCCATCACAAAACCTCCTTCTGGAAGCGAAAACCAACGCGATCGACTATTCCCTGATCATCCTGGATTGGTCACTTGTGTTCCGTGAGCGGCCTCACACGCGGATTCACGAAGAGAGGGCCCTCACGCATCCTGCTTTTGAGGGAAACGGACCACGACGGGAGGAATTTCGCCATCAAGCCAATCCTGCTCGTGAGCGAGCGCCGTCCAGGCGTCCGCCATGCGCGAAAAGCGCTTATGAGCGGGTTGTCCCTCGGCGCGCTCAGCGAGCTGAAGACAGTTGTCGGCATTATCCCTGAAGATGTCAGACTGTTTCATGTTGAAGACGTGGGGACGGAACTCTCGCGTCGCAACCCGCTTTCCGGATCGTAATGTTCAGGGAACTTCGCACGCGATTCGCTGTTTGATATCGATGCGAGTTCCTGTCGCGATCGTCCTGGCATTCATCAGCACCGCCGCGCTTGCCGACAGCACCGGTGAACGAAAGTCTGGCGACCGCCCTCCGAGCGCGACCGACGTCATCAGCGGCCTCTATGATTTCAGCCGCTTCCAGCAGGGCCTCCTTGAGAGCACCGATCTGAAGGGCAACGCCGAGGTCAAGAACCTCGCCGCCTTGCGTGCCGAGGAAGCTGCCAAGCGCGACAAGGCGCTGAAGCAGATCCAGGAGGCGATCGGCGCGGAGCCGCGCGTCGGCAAGACGACGTCCGTCGGCGCCAGCCTGATCGAGCCCGAAACCTCGGACGGACCGACTTACGTCCGAAGCTTCTATGCCTCGCAGATTCCGGAATACGAATCGGCCATCAAGCTGCTCGAAAGCTACCTGAAGGCGCCCGACAATGCGGCGCTCGCAACGTTTGCGCGCGAGCAGCTCCCGATGCTGCGCGCGCAGGTCAAGAACGCCGAGCGCACCATGGCGGACAAGTAGCCTCGTTACTTGGAGTTCTTACTTGGAGTTCGGATGATGTTGCTGGCTCTGCGGCCGCACGGTGCGATCGCTCTCCGGCATCTTGTCCCGACCCGCATCGCCATTGTCATCCTTGCCGCCCGAAGATGAGGTGCCGCTTCCGCTCGGGTTCGACCGGGTCGCCGCCCCCGTGGTCGGTGAATCCGCCTTCGGGCTGGCGGAGCTCGCGGCGGGATCGCCGGTCATCGACCCCCGGCCGCTGGGCGCCCCGCCCTGTGCCAAGGCTGACCCGGCAAACAGCATGACGACGATCGCAGCAAGTCCTGCTTTCATATCCCTTCTCCCTGTTTTGGGGCTAACCGCGAGGCTCGGCGCTCCGTTCCGAAGGGGCCTTCCGGGGACCGACAATGGGGCGGGTCGCCGATGCCGTTTCTTTTTTGGACCCCAATGGAACCAATTCAGCGGATTGCGGTTAATGCCGTCGGGCTGAGCAAGACAGGTTCCATACCTCGCGTCACACGTTGGCGCTTGATTTCGAATTTGGCTGACGCTCTATTTTGACAATTGCGTCTTGCCGTGGATTCGGCCGACACCTGCGGGGGAATCAGTATGAGCGACCTCGATCCCGGATCTGCATCACGGTCCGGTCGTCGCGTCCCAAAGCCAAAACCCAATGGTGTATCGGATCCGGATTCCCGGGCCGAATTGCTGCTCGCCCTGCAGGCCATGCGTAGCGGCGATTTCTCCGTCCGGATGAGCGGCGACTATCTCGGCATCGACGGCAAGATCGCCGACACTTTTAATGAAATCATCGCCGCCAACCAGCGCATGGCGCAGCAGCTCGAGCTGGTCGGCCAGGTGGTCGGCCGCGAGGGCAAGACGCGCCAGCGCGTGAAATTCGGCCTCGCCTCCGGCTCCTGGGCCGACATGGAAGGCTCCGTCAACACGCTGATCGACGATCTGCTGTGGCCGACCCGCGAGGTGACGCGTGCGGTCGCCGCGGTGGCGCAAGGCGACCTGCTTCAGACCGTCAAGCTCGACGTCGATGGCCGTCCGCTCCGGGGCGAATTCCTGCAGTCGGCGACCATCGTCAACACCATGATCAAGCAGCTCGGCGTGTTCACCTCCGAGGTGACGCGCGTGGCGCGCGAGGTCGGCACCGAAGGCAAGCTCGGCGGCCAGGCCCAGGTGCCTGAGGTGACCGGCGTCTGGAAGGACCTTACCGAGAGCGTCAACTCGATGGCGAACAACCTGACCAACCAGGTTCGCAACATCGCCGAGGTGACGATCGCGGTCGCCAACGGCGACCTCTCCAAGAAGATCACGGTCGACGTCCGCGGCGAGATCCTCCAGCTCAAGGAAGCCATCAACACGATGGTGGACCAGCTCCGCTCCTTCGCCTCCGAAGTGACGCGCGTGGCGCGCGAGGTCGGCACCGACGGCAAGCTCGGCGGCCAGGCGATCGTGCCCGGCGTCGCCGGCACCTGGAAGGACCTGACCGACTCCGTCAACGCGATGTGCGGCAACCTGACCGCGCAGGTTCGCAACATCGCCAACGTCACCACCGCCGTGGCGCGCGGCGACCTCTCGCGCAAGATCACGGTGGACGTGCGCGGCGAGATCCTGGAGCTGAAGGACACCATCAACACCATGGTGGACCAGCTCAACTCGTTCGCCTCGGAAGTGACCCGCGTGGCGCGCGAGGTCGGCACCGAAGGCAAGCTCGGCGGCCAGGCGCAGGTGCCTGGCGTCGCCGGCACCTGGAAGGACCTCACCGACAACGTCAACTTCATGGCCTCGAACCTGACCGCGCAGGTCCGCAACATCGCCGACGTCGCCACCGCCATCGCGAGCGGCGACCTCTCGAAGAAGATCACGGTGAACGTCTCGGGCGAAATCCTTCAGCTGAAGGAGACGCTCAACACCATGGTCGACCAGCTCAACGCCTTTGCCGGCGAAGTGACGCGCGTCGCACGCGAGGTCGGCACCGAGGGCCGGCTCGGCGGCCAGGCCAACGTGCTCGGCGTCGCCGGCACCTGGAAGGACCTCACCGAAAGCGTCAATTCGATGGCCTCGAACCTGACCGCGCAGGTCCGCAACATCGCGGAAGTGACGACGGCAGTTGCCGGCGGCGATTTGTCGAAGAAGATCACGGTGGACGTGCGCGGTGAGATCCTGGAGCTGAAGGACACCATCAACACCATGGTGGACCAGCTCAACGCCTTCGCCGGCGAGGTCACGCGCGTCGCGCGCGAGGTCGGCACCGAAGGCAAGCTCGGCGGCCAGGCCGTCGTGCGCGGCGTCGGCGGCACCTGGAAGGACCTCACCGACAGCGTCAACTCGATGGCCTCGAACCTCACCGGCCAGGTCCGCAACATCGCCGAGGTCGCGACCGCGGTCGCCAAGGGCGATCTGTCGAAGAAGATCACGGTGAACGTGTCGGGCGAAATCCTTCAGCTGAAGGAAACGCTCAACACCATGGTCGACCAGCTCAACGCCTTCGCCGGCGAAGTCACGCGCGTCGCCCGCGAGGTCGGCACCGACGGCAAGCTCGGCGGCCAGGCCGGCGTGCCCGGCGTTGCCGGCACCTGGAAGGACTTGACCGACTCCGTGAACTCGATGGCGGGCAACCTCACCGCCCAGGTTCGCAACATCGCCGAGGTCGCGACCGCGATCGCCGGCGGCGACCTGTCGCGCAAGATCACCGTGGACGTGCGCGGCGAGATCCTTCAGCTCAAGGACACGCTGAACACGATGGTCGACCAGCTCAACCGCTTCGCGGGCGAGGTGACGCGCGTGGCGCGCGAGGTCGGCACCGAAGGCCGCCTCGGCGGACAGGCCAACGTGCCCGGCGTCGCCGGCACCTGGAAGGACTTGACGGACTCCGTGAACTCAATGGCCGGCAACCTCACCGCCCAGGTCCGCAACATCGCCGAAGTGACCACCGCCGTGGCGCGCGGCGACCTGTCGCGCAAGATCACCGTCGACGTGAAGGGCGAAATCCTCGAGCTGAAGAACACCATCAACACCATGGTGGACCAGCTCAACGGCTTTGCCGGCGAAGTGACGCGCGTGGCGCGCGAGGTCGGCACCGAAGGCAAGCTCGGCGGTCAGGCCGAAGTGCCCGGCGTTGCCGGCACCTGGAAGGACCTCACCGACAACGTCAACTTCATGGCCTCGAACCTCACGGCCCAGGTCCGCAACATCGCGGAGGTCGCGACCGCCATCGCCGGCGGCGACCTGTCGAAGAAGATCACGGTGGACGTGCGCGGCGAGATCCTGCTGCTCAAGGACACCTTGAACACCATGGTCGAGCAGCTGCGCTCCTTCGCCGCCGAAGTGACGCGCGTGGCGCGCGAGGTCGGCACCGAAGGCCGGCTCGGCGGTCAGGCCGTCGTGCCCGGCGTCGGCGGCACCTGGAAGGATCTGACCGACAACGTCAACCTGCTGGCGGCGAACCTCACCACCCAGGTCCGCAACATCGCCGAAGTGACCACGGCGGTCGCGCGCGGTGACTTGTCCCGCAAGATCACCGTCGACGTGAAGGGCGAAATCCTCGAGCTGAAGAACACCATCAACACCATGGTGGACCAGCTCAACGCCTTCGCCGGCGAAGTCACGCGCGTGGCGCGCGAGGTCGGCACCGAGGGCGAGCTCGGCGGCCAGGCCCAGGTGCCCGGCGTCGCCGGCACCTGGAAGGATCTCACCGACACCGTCAACTTCATGGCGGCGAACCTGACCGAGCAGGTCCGCGGCATCGTCAAGGTTGTGACCGCGGTCGCCAACGGCGACCTCAAGCAGAACCTCACTGTGAAATCCAAGGGCGAAGTCGCCGCTCTCGCCGATACCATCAACAACATGACCGAGACGCTCGCGACCTTCGCCGACCAGGTGACGTCGGTGGCACGCGAGGTCGGCGTCGAAGGCCGGCTCGGCGGCCAGGCCGACGTGCCCCGCGCCGCCGGCACCTGGAAGGACCTCACTGGTAACGTCAACCTGCTCGCGGCCAACCTCACCTCGCAGGTGCGCGCGATCGCGGAAGTCGCGACCGCCGTGACCAAAGGCGATCTGACGCGGTCGATCCAGGTCGACGCCCGCGGCGAGCTCGCCGAGCTGAAAGACAACATCAACACGATGATCACGAACCTCCGTCTCACGACGGACGTGAACACCGAGCAGGACTGGCTGAAGACCAACCTCGCCAAATTCACCAACATGCTGCAAGGCCAGCGCGACCTCACCACGGTGGGCCGGCTGCTGCTCACCGAGCTGTCGCCGCTGGTGAACGCCCATACCGGCGTGATCTACCAGGTCGAGAGCGAGGACAATCCGCAGCTCCTGCTGCTGGCCTCCTATGCCAGTGACGGCATCTACCCGTATCAGCGCGTGCTGCAGTTCGGCGACGGCTTGATCGGCCAGTGCGCGCTCGACAAGCGGCCGCGCGTGGTCGCCGACATTCCGTCCGACGCGGTGCCGATCAACTCGGCGCTGTTCCGGGTCGCGCCGAAGAACCTCGTCGTGCTACCGGTGCTGTTCGAGGGCCAGGTCAAGGCCGTGATCGAGCTCGCCTCGCTCGTCTCCTTCACGACCTCGCAGATGACTTTCCTGGAGCAGCTCACCGACTCCATCGGCATCGTGCTCAATTCGATCGAAGCGACCATGCAGACCGAAGGCCTGCTCAAGCAGTCGCAGCAGCTTGCCGGCGAACTCCAGACCCAGCAGCGCGAATTGCAGCAGACCAACGACCAGCTCGAACAGAAGGCACAGCAGCTCGCCGAGCGCAACGTCGAGGTCGAGCGCAAGAACCAGGAGATCGAGCAGGCTCGCCGCGCCCTCGAGGAAAAGGCGACCGAGCTCGCGCTGACCTCGAAGTACAAGTCCGAATTCCTCGCCAATATGAGCCACGAGCTGCGCACGCCGCTGAACTCGATCCTGATCCTCGGACAGCAGCTCACCGACAATCCGGACGGCAACCTCTCGGCCAAGCAGGTCGAATTCGCCCGCACCATCCACGGCGCCGGCACCGACCTGCTTAATCTCATCAGCGACATTCTGGATCTGTCCAAGATCGAATCCGGCACGGTGACGGTCGACGCCGAGGAAATCCTGACCGCGAACCTGCTGGAGACCGTCGGACGGCCGTTCCGGCATGAGGCGGACAACCGCAATCTGTCATTCAAGATCGACGTCGATCCGGCCCTCCCACGCAGCATCGTCACCGACTCCAAGCGCCTGCAACAGGTGCTGAAGAACCTGCTCTCCAACGCCTTCAAGTTCACCGCCGAAGGCGAGGTGCGCCTCAATGTCGCCGCCGCGGTCGGCGGCTGGGGAACGGATCATCCGGTACTGAACTCCGCGCCGGCGGTGATCGCGTTCGAAGTGTCCGACACCGGCATCGGCATTCCCCTGGAGAAGCAGAAGCTGATCTTCGAGGCGTTCCAGCAGGCCGACGCCGGCACCAGCCGGAAATATGGCGGCACTGGCCTTGGGCTTGCGATCAGTCGCGAACTGGCAAGCCTGCTCGGCGGCGAGATTCATCTGCGCAGCTCGCCAGGCAAGGGCTCGTCGTTCACGCTGTATCTGCCGCTCAAATATTCCGGCCCGACGCTCGCGCCGCGCGCCGCACCCGCGCCGCAGCAATACAACCAGCCGCCGGCGCTGCAGCCGGCCGCGCCGGAGCAGCAGCGCGTCATCGAGCAGCTTCCCGACGACCGGCTCAACCTCGAGCCTGGCGACAGCATCCTCCTGATCGTCGAGGACGACCCGCATTATGCACGTGTGCTGGTCGACCTCGCGCGCGACAAGGGATTCAAGGTTCTGGTCGCCGGCCGCGGCGCCGAGGCGCTGGAGCTTGCCAAGCAGTACCAGCCGAGAGCAGTCTCGCTCGACGTGTTCCTGCCTGACATGCTCGGCTGGACCGTGCTGAGCCAGCTCAAGCACAATCCTCTGACGCGCCACATCCCCGTGCAGATCATCACGCTCGACGAGGACCGCCAGCATGCGCTGGCCCGTGGCGCGTTCTCCTTCGTCAACAAGCCGACGACGACCGAGGGCGTCTCGGCCGCGCTGACGCAGATCAAGGAATATGCGCGTCCCAGGCGCAAGCGGCTCCTGATCGTCGAGGACAACGAGGCCGAGCAGCTTTCGATCCGCGAGCTGCTGCACCACGACGACATCGAGATCGTGACGACCGACACCGGCGCCGGCGCGCTCTCGACGCTGCGCGAGGCGCCCTGCGACTGCGTGGTGCTCGACCTCCGGCTGCCCGACATGAGCGGCTTCGAGGTGCTGGACCAGATCCGCAACGACGAGGCGCTGTCGAACGTTCCGGTGGTGGTCTTCACCGGCCGCGAGCTTTCGGCGGAGGAGGATGCGGAACTCCACACCATGGCGCGCAGCATCGTGGTCAAGGGCGTCGAATCGCCCGAGCGTCTGCTCGACGAGACCGCGCTGTTCCTGCACCGCGTGATCACGGAGCTTCCGGTCGAGAAGCAGCGCATGCTGGAGAAGCTGAACAGTTCCGACGAGGATTTGATCGGCAAGACCGCGCTTCTCGTCGACGACGACGCCCGCAACATCTTCGCGCTGTCGAGCGTGCTGGAACGGCGCGGCATGAAGGTGCTGACTGCCACGACCGGCAGTGAAGCCGTCACCCTGGTCGAATCCAATCCGGAGATCGCCATCGTTCTGATGGACATCATGATGCCGCAGATGGATGGCTACCAGACCATCGGCGTCATTCGCGAAAACCCGGCCTTCGCCCGCCTTCCGATCATCGCGCTGACCGCCAAGGCGATGAAGGGTGACCGGGAAAAATGCCTCGAAGCCGGCGCGTCCGATTACCTCGCCAAACCCGTCAACACCGATCAATTGCTGCTTGCGATCCGCATGTGGCTGCACCGCTGAGTTGGGCCCGCGAATGGACCACGAAAAGGTCAACATCCTGCTTGTCGACGACCAGCCGGCCAAGCTGCTCGCCTATGAGGTGATCCTGAAGGAACTCGGCGAGAACCTCGTGATCGCTTCGTCCGGACGCGAGGCGCTGGAGGTGCTGCTCAAGACCGAGATCGCGGTGATCCTGGTCGACGTCTGCATGCCCGAGCTCGACGGCTTCGAGCTCGCCGCGATGATCCGCGAGCATCCGCGCTTCCAGAAGACCGCGATGATCTTCATCTCCGCCATCCAGGTCAGCGACATCGACCGGTTGCGCGGCTACGAGATGGGCGCGGTCGACTACGTGCCGGTCCCGGTCGTGCCGGAGGTGCTGCGCGCCAAGATCAAGGTGTTTGCCGAGCTGTACCGCAAGACCCGCGAGCTGGAACGGCTGAACCAGGAGCTCGAGGACCGCGTCCGCGCGCGCACCGCGGAACTGGAGAACTCCACCGCGAAGCTGCGCGAAAGCGAGCAGCGGCGCAGCATGGCGATCGCCGCCGGCAAGATGGGCTCCTGGGATTGGGACTGGATCAGCGGCGACTGGATGTGGGACGAGGGGCAATATCGCATCTTTGGCGTCGGCCCGGAGAGCTTCGAGGTCAATCCGGCCAACGTTCAGGCGCTGTTGCATCCCGACGACGTCGATCAGTTGCGCAAGGCGATCGCCGAGTTCAAGGGCACGCGGGCCTATGAGACCGAGTTTCGCATTGTGCGGCCCGACGGTGAGGTGCGCTGGTGCGTCGGCACGGCGGCCGCGACGGTCGACGACAGCGGTCGTGTCGTGCGCGTGAGCGGTGTCACCGTGGACATCACCGAACGCAAGCGAGCCGAGGAACGGCAGAATCTGCTGGCGCGGGAAGTCGATCATCGCGCCAAGAATGCGCTGGCGCTGGCGCAGTCCATCGTGCGTCTCACCCGTGCCGACGAGGTCAAGGCCTATGTCAACGCCGTCGAGGGACGCATCAACGCGCTGGCGCGCGTGCACACCATCCTGTCGCTGTCGAGCTGGCAGGGCGCGGAGCTCTCCAAGCTGATCGACGAGGAGCTTGCGCCCTATTCGCTCGGCGGCCAGATCGTATTGGCGGGTCCGGAGGTCCAGTTGGTGCCGGCGACGGCCCAGACGCTGGCGCTCGCGTTGCACGAGCTCTTCACCAACTCGGCCAAGTATGGCGCACTCTCGACCAGGTCGGGACGGCTCATGATCGGCTGGCAAGTCGAGGACCAGCTGCTGACGCTGAGGTGGGAAGAGTCCGGCGGTCCGCTCGTCATGACCCCGAAATCTCGCGGCTTCGGCACGCGGAGCCTGCTTGCGAGCGTCGAGTCCCAGCTCGGTGGACAGGCGCAATTCGATTGGCGAGCCGAAGGACTGTTGTGCCGCCTCGAGGTGCCGCTGACACGCAAGACGGCGACGACCGCACCCGGAAAATTCGACGCCCCCGGCTCCGCCGAATTGCAACGCGCCTCGGGCTGAAGCGCGATGCGATCAGGATGAATCGTCATCGCGCTTTAGGTCGTTATTCGAGCATGATCTTTTCGGAAAACCGCTGCGCACTTTTCCGGATCATGCTTTAGCCCGACGCCGCCATCCTGGTTTGCCGCGCCGGCCGCGCTTCCTCGGCAAGGCGGCCTTCGAGCCAGGCTTCCGTCTGAGCGAGATCGCGTAGCGCCCTCGCGTAGCGGCGGGCCGCACTTCGCTCCGCGCCGCGCGGCAGTTTGCGGGCCTTGCGCAGCATGTCCGCAGCCGCGTTGCGATAGGCCAGCGAGCGGTAAAGAAAGACTACCTTACCCATATCGAATGTTCCCGTTTTGCCGACGCTTATCCTCGCAGGCCCGGCATGAACGTCGGATGAAGCCGGTGATGACAATTCCTTCATGCGTTTGGAACCGGTGAATATCGTCCGCGTTTGCATGTCAGTTCGGGATGCAGTTCCCATGCGCGCAAAAAAGTCGTCGGACCTGATCTCTCCCACCGGCCTCATCAAGCTGATGACGCATGCGATGATGGGCGCAGCCCTCGGCCTCGCCTTCAGTCTCGCGCTGATCCTGTCCAATCCCGCCGTCGCCAGGCTGCTCGATCACGGCGGAAGCCAGGCCGTAATCGTCTTCGCCCTCACATTGGTGACGACGTTCGCGATCGGCGCGACACTCACCGGCGTCGTGTTCATCCTCGCTGAGGACAAGCAATCTTGAAGCGCGCGTGCGAGCGACAGATGCGTTTGTCGGGAACTCCTTCGGCAAATGGCGGTTGGCTGCCTGCGTCAATTTAACTCAGGGAGTTCCCCGCATGACAACGGCCAAGCTCGTTCTCACCGCAATGTTGGCCACCGGCCTCGCCGCCGCGCCGCTCGCCGCACAGGCCAAGTCGCACAAGGCGAAACACGGATCATCGATGTCGTCCTCGCAGACCACGGGCGCCAACACCAAGGCCTCGAAGGGCGCGGATCCTTCCGGCCAAGGCGGCTCCGGTCCCGGCTCGGACCAGGGCGGCACCATGACGAACCAGAGCAGCAAGGGCATGAGCAATACCAAGTGAGCTCAGGCCGACACGACATCAAAAGCCCCGCCGCGACGCGGGGCTTTTTCTATTTTCTTGATGCCGATCAGCAATCGAGCCGCCACACCGTCGAGCGCCCGCGTCAGCACATTACGGGCGACGCGTTTCAGAGTTGAGCGCGCGGCTCGCAGCATTCGTCTTCACGAGTTGTTCGAGCTGCGCCCGCTTGCGTCCGATCAGAAGTTGGGCCGCAGCATCGTCGAGACCCGCACGCTGCAATTGCCGGATGGCAGAGCCCAATTCGAGAATCTCGGCGCGCAACCTCAAGATCCGGTAAGTGTCCGGGTCTTCCTCCATGGCGCCCCCCCAAAAGGTTCAGCGCCGCGTGCTCGCGCGCTCGGGACTAACGACTGTCTTCACGAGACGAAGGCGCACCCGGTCGCGAACGTCAGGCAGGACATCGCCGCCGCCGGCAGCCTTCCATTCGCCGATCAGCAAATTGACCTTCCGGCGCAAATCCATCTGCGCCAAGGCCTGCTGGACGCAATCGCGGTCGCCGTTGATGAGATCGCGCACGGAGGCCTCGACGCCGGCCATCTCAACCCTCAAGGCGCTGATTTGACGTCGAATTTCATTAATTCTGTTGTCCATGGCTTGTTAGAACAAAATAAGAACATATAGTCAAGTCACGATTTCAGAGCGGAGAAGCGACATGCAGGTTCAAGGCAAATACGACGCCAGGGTTTTCCTTGCCGAGCAGATGACGCGGACGCAGGGGCTCAGGCTGAAACGGCTGAGTGAAGAAGCGTATCAGCCCGCGCAATATGCGCGCGATCTGTCCTTCAGCGAGGCCGCACGTCGCATCCAGGTGCTGGAAGCCGAGATCGAGCTGGCGAATTCCTTCTAGGCTGCGCCTGGAACGCTGTCCGCGTCCTTCGGGAACCATGCCCGTGTCGAATGGTTCTCCCCGGCCAAGGGAGAACATGCATGGCACGCAAGGCAAAGAAGCGCCGCTACTCGCGCAGCTCCGGCAGCGATGTCGAGAGCGAGATGCGCCGCTACAAGAAGGGCACGGCAAAGAGCGGTCGCAAAGGCCGTGGCGGACGCGTGAAGAGTCGCAAGCAGGCGATCGCGATCGGACTGTCGAAGGCACGCAAGAAGGGCAAGAAGGTCCCGAAGAAGGCTGCCAAGAAGACCTCCAGGAAAACGTCCAAGAAGAGGACGACGAAGAAGACAAGCAGGAAATCGTCGAAGCGCAAATCCAGCAAGCGCTGACGCTGACCCGCGTCAGATCATGCTGCCCGGCATGAAGCAGCGGATCGAAACCCCGAACGCGGTCTTCACCGGCCACACCATGGTGCGGCCGGCCCGGTTCGGCTCGGTGATGACGGCTTCGTCCGGCACCTCGATCCACTCACCGTCGAGACGCACGCGATAATGCCCGTTATGCGACTCCCAGTCGGGATCGGCGACGGCAAAGCCATCCGCATCCGAGCAGCACGGACCAAGGTGGCTGCGCAAACTGTCGAACCATGGCTTCAGGGGTGAATCCGCGTAGCGGCCGTCGTCCCGCCCGAGAGCGTCTCCGCCCCACAGCACGAATGGCGCCACGAGCAGCGCCCTCCTCAGCGAGAGCTTCAATCGATCCATGTCGGCACCGATCAAATGCGAACCAGCGGCCAGTTCCAGAAGCCGGCGGCAAGTTCGAAGTTCCACGCTTGCGTCCCGGTGGCATCGTTGCCGCCGGCGACCTGCACAGTTCGGAACTTTGATGAGCGAACACGGCTTTTTCGGACGAACCGCGTCATCGTCGCTGCCGTTAACGAGAATGTTATCGATCACATCCCGGCGAGCCTGAAGGCGAACGGAAAAGGCGGCCACGAGGGCCGCCTTTCTTGATCTATGCCGATCGAGGTTCGCCTCAGGCGAGTGGGACCGCGACGAAGCGGGTCGCCTGCGCGCCTTTGACCTGCAACAGCACGCTGCGCTTGCCGGACGATTTGGCCTGCGCCAGCTCGGAGCGGACGTCGCCGACATTGGCGACGGCCTTGCCGCCGACATTGAGGATGACGTCGCCGGTCTGGATGCCGCGCTGCGCCGCCGGCCCTTGCGGATCGACTTCGGTGACGACAACGCCCTTCTGGCCAGCGCCCTGGACGTCACCGGCCGGAGCCAAAGCAAGACCGAGGCGCGGCGTGCCGGGGCCCGGCTGGTCCTTGCCAACATCGGCCTTGGCCTGCCTTTCGTTCGGCAGTTCGCCGAGCGCGAGCGTCACCGTCTTGCTGTCGCCTTTGTGGAAGACGTCGAGCTTCACTGAGCTGCCAGGCGCAAGGGTCGCGATCGTGCGGGCGAGGTCGCGGGAATCCTTGATCGCGGTGCCGTTGACGGCGGTGATGACGTCACCCGCCTCGATGCCGGCCTTCGCCGCCGGGCTGCCATCCTGGGGATCGTCGACGATCGCACCGCGCGCCTCCTTCAGGCCGAGGCTGTCGGCAATCTCGGCGGTAACCGGCTGCACTTGCACGCCGAGCCAGCCACGGGTCACCGCGCCCTTGTCCTTCAGCTGCGCGACGACGAGCTTTGCGGTCGAGGCCGGAATGTCGAAGCCGATGCCGACCGAACCGCCGGAGGGCGAGAAGATCGCAGTGTTCACGCCGATCACGTTGCCGTTCATGTCGAAGGCCGGGCCGCCGGAATTGCCCTTGTTGATGGGCGCATCGATCTGGATGAAGTCGTCATAGGGGCCGTTGCCGATGTCACGGCCGCTGGCCGAGACGATGCCGGCAGTCACGGTGCCGCCGAGGCCGAAGGGATTGCCGACCGCGACCACCCAGTCGCCGATGCGCGGCTTCTGGTCGGAGAATTTGACGAACGGAAAATCCTTCTTGCCGTCGACCTTGATCAGCGCGAGATCGGTCTTCGGATCGGTGCCGACGACCTTGGCGGTGTAGCTCGTGCCGTCATCCATGGTCACCTGCACCGACTCGGCATGGTCGACGACGTGGTTGTTGGTCACGGCATAGCCGTCGGCGGAGATGAAGAAGCCGGAGCCTTCGCCCGTAATCATCTGATGGCGCTGGCGCGGCATGCCGTTCATGCCGCCCGGGCCGCGGAAGCCGAACTGCCGCGAGAATTGGTCGAACGGGGTGTCCTCGTCCTGATCCATCCGGTTCTGCTGCAGCATCGCGCTCTTGTCGTTGTCCTGGTCGATCTTGACCCGTACCGAGATGACGGCGGGTTTGACCTTGCTGACGAGGTCACCAAAGCCAGGCGGCGTCGCGGCGGATTCGGCGGCCTGGGCCGGGGCAATGAAGGAGCTCGGACCGAACGGCGACGAGCCGGGAGCAGCCGCCAGCACGGCCACGCCGAGCGCGGCCACGGTGCCAAGCAGCGCAAGCCGGCGCGGCCTCAAGATCCTGCGGGACGTCGTGGTGTCGGAATTGACGCGATCGTTCATGTCGAAATGTCCATGTTGGATAAGGTGTCGCCTTGCCTCCAACATGGCCATCGTCACCTTACGACGTCCCGTCCATCCGATTAAATCTTGGCAAACAATGCGCGCGCCCCAGCGGAAGTCCTCCCCTGCGCATTTGATGCAGCTCAACGCGGGCCCTTCCGGCGGTGAAAAACTGCGGCCACCGGCTGATGTTCATCGGAGGCGCGCCATGTACAAAGACATTCTCGTTCACATCCCCACCGAACGTCCCATGCGTTCCGCGATCGACGGCTCGATTTCGCTCGCGGCGCAGTTCAACGCCCATCTCGACGCAGTTGCGATCGGCTATGTCGCAACCAGTGCCGCTTACGTAATGGAGGGCGGCGCCGCGGTGGCGGCCGTGTTCGAACTGGAGCGCGAGCGCGCAGTCGAGCGGGCCGAGGCCGCGCTCGCGGTGTTTGGCATCGAAGCGGCGAACGCCGGCATCTCCTACGGCTGCCGCGCGCTCGGCGCGATCCCGGTGGATGCAGCCGGCTCGCTCGGCGAGATGGCGCGACTGCACGACCTCAGCGTCGTGCTCCAGCCAGATCCGGCGCAAAGCTCGTTCGACAACGACGTGCCGGGCGAGATCCTGTTTCAGGCGGGCAGCCCGGTGCTGTTCCTGCCCTACACCTTCCATGGACCTTTCAAGGCGAACCGGATCGGCATCTGCTGGGACGGCAGCCGCCTCGCGGCTCGCGCCGTGCACGACGCGGCGCCGTTCCTGGCGCGCGCCGATGCGATCGTGGTCATCACCATCAACGAGGCCGCCGCGGTCTCCGACGAAGCTTCAGCGAACGGTCTGGCAAGACACCTCGGCCGGCGCGGACTGTCGACCCGCACGGTCGGCCTGTCAGCGACGCGCGCCGACATCCAGCCGACCATCCTGTCACTGGCGGCCGATGAGGGGCTCGATCTCCTGGTGATGGGCGGCTACGGCCATTCGCGGTTGCAGGAGCGCGTTCTCGGCGGCGTCACCCGCGCCATGCTGCAGGCCATGACGGTCCCGACGCTGATGTCGCATTGAGCCGGGCCGGCCCGGCGCCGTCACGCCGCGACCGGGGTCTCCCACGTCGCGGGCGCAGCGGCGCCCTCGTCGTGCTGCACATTACACGCGTCGAAATGCGCCTTGAGCTCGACCTCGGCGAGATATTCGAAATGTTCGGCCTGGCCGAGGAGTTCCCAGTTCTGTAGCGGCCGGTAGGCCGCCTGCTGACGACAGAGGGACGCCAGCGCCCGGTAGCGACGTACGTTCTCCATGAGACCCTCCCTCGCACTCACAAGGCTTATTGCCCCGATTTGCGTCAGGCCGATGGCGATTGTGCAAAAGATTTGCTGCGCCCGTCGCGCGCCTGACCTCGGCTCGTTCTTGGGAAGCGCGTATCCGGGCCAAGGTTCCAAATG
This sequence comes from Bradyrhizobium sp. Rc3b, assembly GCF_900114915.1. Classification (GTDB taxonomy): domain Bacteria; phylum Pseudomonadota; class Alphaproteobacteria; order Rhizobiales; family Xanthobacteraceae; genus Bradyrhizobium. The sequence goes on along the minus strand of NZ_FOUS01000024.1, from coordinate 88,754 downwards.
TCGACGACTGACACTCGGTAACCCGCCACCGGAGCCAGGGACTAAAGCACGATCCGGAAAAGTGCGCAGCGGTTTTCCGGATCATGCTTAAATAACAACCTAAAGCGCGATGACGATTCATTCTAATCGCATCGCGCTCTAGGCGTAGAGCCGGCTCTCCACGGTCATGCCGACCAGGTCGAGATAGCGCTCGATCAGGGCGGGTCGGCCGACCAGATAGCCCTGCATCTCCTCGCAGGCCTCCCCCGCCAGGAAGGCACGCTGCGCTTCCGTCTCCACCCCCTCGGCAATGACCGGGATATGCAGCGCGTGCGCGAGGCTCAGGACCGCGCGGACGATCTCGGCCGATTGCGGCGTCGCCTCGAGATTGGAGATGAAGCTGCGATCGATCTTGATCTTGTCGAACGGGAACGACTGGAGATAGGACAGCGAGGAATAGCCGGTGCCGAAATCGTCCATCGCGATGCGGATGCCGAGCGCCTTCAGCCGCCGCAGCAGAGTGAGCGCGCGGGTGAAATCGCCGATCAGCACGCCCTCGGTGATCTCGACCTCGAGCCGCGTCGGCGCCAGCCCCGTCTCCAGCAGGATCTGATGGATCGAACGTTCGAGATCGCCGGCCTGGAACTGGATCGGCGACAGATTGACGGCGACCTGCAGCGGCCGCGGCCAGGATGCCGCCTCGCGGCAGGCTTCGCGCAAGACCCATTCGCCGATCCGGACGATCAGCCCGTTCTCCTCGGCGAGTGGAATGAACTGGTCCGGCGGAACGAAGCCTCGGGTCGGATGGTCCCAGCGCAGCAGAGCCTCGAGCCGATGACCTCGCCATCCACCCGCGCCTGCGGCTGGAAGTAGACCAGGAACTGGTTCTGCTCCAGCGCCTGTCGCAGATCGTGCTGCAACAGCCTGCGGTCGCGCAGCTCCTGGTCCATCTCGGATTCGAAGAAGCGCACCCGGCCCCTGCCCTTGCGCTTGGCACGATAGAGCGCCGAGTCGGCGTTGGCGAGCAGCGTGGCGGCATTCACGCCGTCGTCCGGACAGAACGCGATGCCGACGCTGAGGCCGACATGGGAGAGATAGTCGTCGACCTCCAGCTCCTGGCCGATGCTCTCGACCAGTCGTTCGGCGAGCGCCAGAACGTCATCGCGGCTGATGTCGTCGGGCATCAGGATCATGAACTCATCGCCGCCGATACGGGCGACGAAGGCGCTGTCGGCTTCCTCGGCAAGGCGGTCCGCCGCCGCCCGCATCAGCAGATCGCCGACGGGGTGGCCGAACACGTCGTTGACTTCCTTGAAGCGGTCGAGATCGAGGCTGAGCACGGCAAAACTGGTCGCCGCCTCCTGCGCCCGCTCCAGCCGTTCGCCGAGCACGGCGTTGAAGGCGCTGCGGTTCGGCAGGTCGGTCAACGCATCATGATGCGCAAGGTGGCTGATGCGTTCGCGGGTGGTGACGCGCTCGGTGACGTCCTCGATCACACCGACCAGATATTGCGGATCGCCGGCGCCATCCGCGATCAGCATCTTGCGTGAATTGACCACGCGGTCGTGGCCCTTGACGCCGATGTCGAGCAGATGCTCCTCGAGGAACATCGGCATGCCGCTGGCAACGACTCGACGATCCTGTTCAATGACCACGCGCGCGACGTCGGCCGGGAATATCTCTTCAGGTGTTCGGCCGAGCATCTGTTCGCGCGGCATGCCGTAATAGTCTTCCCCGGCGCGGTTGAGCAGGATATAGCGCGAACTCTTCGCGCATTTCGCGAAGACGGCGATCGGAATGTTCTCGACGATGGTGTCGAGGAATTCCTGGGTTCGCAGCAGATCAAGCTCGACCTCATCGTGCGTGTGAGCGCGTGCGTCGGTCATCCGCTGGCGGTCGCGATCGCTCGCGTCATAGGCCGCGCTGACGAGCTCGCCCAGCTTGAGGACGTCGACATGTCCGGCCGCATCGGTCGCGCAGCGAAGCTGCTCGGCGAACAAGCGATGCATGCTCACGCCATCGCCCCGCGTGCAGGCCTCATGCCTGGCAATAGCCTTGATCCGCATCCCCGCGCTCTCTTGGCATTCCTGCACGCAGGTTGCGATGCACAGCCTTGCGCGGGCGTTAATCGAATTTTCGCCTCGAATGCGTTGGTTACCCCGACCTGAAAGACGCGATCGCTTTTTGCCGCAACCTCCGTGGAACCCCGGAGATAAGTGCCACGCCGTGGGACAACCGGCACGGGCGGATCTTCCACGGCTTGCGCCTTCCGTAGTCTACCGGCTACGGCCTGCCTCGCTGACGCGCAGCGGCTGCGTAGAAATATCTTGCAGCTTAGTAATCCGGCCCGTCTCGGCGGCCATGCGAATGGCCTCGATATTTGCGGCATAGTCGGCAGCACTCTTGCCGCGGAACACGGCGGAACCTGCCACCAGCGTATCGGCGCCCGCTGCCGCCACTGCAGCGGCATTGTCGCGCGTGACACCGCCATCGACCTCCAGCCGGATCGGCCGGTCGCCGATCATGGCTTTGATCCGTTCGATCTTCTCGAGCTGGGATTCGAGGAAGGACTGGCCGCCGAATCCCGGATTGACCGTCATCACCAGCACGAGATCGATGCGGTCGAGCACATATTCGATCGCGCTCTCGGGAGTCGCTGGACAGAGGCTGACGCCGGCTTTCTTGCCGAGGGCACGGATGGCCTGCAGCGAGCGGTCGAGATGGGCGCCGGCTTCGGCGTGAATCGTGATGACGTCAGCCCCGGCCTTTGCGAACGCCTCGAGATAGGGATCGACAGGCGCGATCATGAGATGCACGTCGAATATCTTCTTCGTCGTCGGGCGGATCGCCTTGATGACATCGGCACCGAAGCTGATGTTGGGCACGAAGTGTCCATCCATGACGTCGCAATGGATCCAATCGGCGCCGGCCGTGTCGATTGCGGCGATCTCCTCGCCGAGGCGCGCGAAATCCGCGGCCAGGATCGAGGGAGCGATCATGATCTCTCTGGTCATGGCTTTGCACTCCGCGCATCGGCGCCGCCGCTGAAGACACGGCTCGCCAGGACGTCCATGGGATCGATGGTTTCGAGATCGTCGACATCGAGCATACGGTCGAGGTCGGACACCAGGCGATCGGCCTGCCGCAAGCGGATGCGGTCGACGGCGTTGCGGATCGAACGCGCATTGGAGAAGAACGGCTGAGTCCGACGCAATGCGATGTATTTCTCGAACGCCTCGCGGGCCGTGGCCGAAAAGCGATAGCCCCGCTCCTTCAGCATCAGCTCGGCAATGACGAGCAACTCGGCCTCCGCATAATCAGGGAATTCGATGTGGTGGGCGATGCGCGAGCGGAAGCCGGGATTGGAGGCGAAGAAGCTCGTCATGCGCTCGCCATAGCCGGCGAGGATCACGACGAGGTCTTCGCGCTGGTTCTCCATCACCTGGAGCAGGATCTCGATGGCCTCCTGACCGTAGTCGCGCTCGTTGTCGGGGCGATGCAGATAATAGGCTTCGTCGATGAACAGCACGCCGCCCATCGCCTTCTTCAGGATCTCCTTGGTCTTCGGCGCAGTGTGGCCGATATATTGGCCGACGAGATCGTCGCGCGTCACCGAGATCACCTGCCCGCGCCGCACGAAGCCGAGCCCGTGCAGGATCTTGGCCATGCGCAGCGCGACGGTCGTCTTGCCGGTGCCGGGATTGCCGGTGAACGACATGTGCAGCGTCGGCGGAGCCGATGCCAGGCCCGCGCGCTGCCTGATGCGCTCGATCAGCAGCAGCGAGGCGATCTGGCGCACGCGGTTCTTCACCGGCTTCAATCCGATCAGCTCCTGCTCGAGCTGCTGCAGCGTGTCGGTGATCCCGGCTGCCTCGGCTTCCTTGCGGAGATCGAATTGGGTCTCGTTGGGCTCAGTCGTGGTTGCGTGGGGAACATCGAGCATGGCTACCCTCGAAGAAAAGAGCTTCGCCGCGGGGGAGCGGCGAAGCAGTTGGTCCGCCAAGGATGCGGAGCAGGGAGTGCTCCGCGCGGAAGCGGATCGTTAAGTCGACGCGTGGGCTGGTTTCCGCACAGTGGTGTAACGGATCGCGCGGCCGCCCACCTCTTGCCGCACCAGCTCGAACTCCGCCTCATGCGGAGGCCGATTGACGAGGAAGGAGATCCGCACCGATTCCCAGCCGTGACTGGAATCGAAGCCGCTGATGCGGATGTACTTGTTGCCATACACCCTGCGGCACTCCGCGAGCTCCATCATCACGCCGGCGGCGTCCTGGAGGTCGAACATCGGCAGGCCCCACATTTCCCAATAGGTGTTGCGGGGATGAGGATCGTCGGTGAATTCGATATTCACCGCCCAGCCGTTGCCAAGGCAATATTGCACCTGCTTATAGATCTGGTCGTCGGTCAGATCGGGCAGGAACGAAAAGCAACCCTGAGTGAGTTTCATGCTGCGTCTCCCTAGACGGTTTCGAGCGCGGTCGGCACGAAGTCCGGCGTGTCGGTGGATTGATAATTGAACGTCACGTCCTTCCAGACCTCGAGCGCGGCCTTCAGCGGTGTGCAGGTCTCGGCCGCCCTGGCCAGGATCTCGGGACCCTCGTGGACGTAGTCGCGCCCCTCGTTACGGGCGAGGATCATCGCTTCCAGCGCCACGCGGTTGGCGATCGCGCCGGCCGCAATGCCCATGGGATGGCCGATGGTGCCACCGCCGAACTGCAACACGACGTCTTCGCCCAGGAGATCGAGCAGCTGGTGCATCTGGCCGGCATGGATGCCGCCGGAGGCGACCGGCATCATCTTGTTCAGGCTCGCCCAGTTCTGGTCGAAGAACAGGCCGTGCTCGAGCTTGGTCGGATTGAAGTCCTCGCGGCAGACATCGTAATAGCCGCGCGTGGTGTTGGGGTCGCCTTCCAGCTTGCCGACCACCGTGCCGGCATGGATGTGATCGACACCCGCGAGCCGCATCCATTTGGCGATGACGCGGAACGACACGCCATGGCTCTTCTGCCGCGTGTAGGTCGAGTGACCGGCGCGATGCAGATGCAGGATCATGTCGTTGCGCCGCGCCCATTTGGCCATCGACTGAATCGCGGTGTAGCCGATCACGAGGTCGATCATCACGATGCACGATCCGAGCTCCTTGGCGAACTCGGCACGCTCATACATGTCCTCCATCGTGCCCGCGGTGACGTTCAGGTAAGTGCCTTTGACCTCGCCCGAAGCCGCCTGCGCGCGGTTCACCGCCTCCATGCAGTAGAGGAAGCGGTCGCGCCAGTGCATGAAGGGCTGCGAGTTGATATTCTCGTCGTCCTTGGTGAAGTCGAGTCCGCCCTTCAGCGCCTCGTACACCACGCGGCCATAGTTGCGGCCCGAAAGCCCGAGCTTCGGCTTCACCGTCGCGCCCAGCAGCGGCCGGCCGAACTTGTCGAGCCGTTCGCGCTCGACCACGATGCCGGTCGCCGGCCCCTGGAAGGTCTTCACATAGGCGACAGGGAAACGCATGTCTTCCAGCCGCAGCGCCTTGAGCGGCTTGAAGCCGAACACGTTGCCGATGATCGAGGCCGAGAGGTTCGCGATCGAGCCCGGCTCGAACAGGTCGAGGTCATAGGCGATGTAGGCGAAATACGAGCCCGGCGTGCCCGGCACGGGATCGACGCGGTAGCATTTCGCGCGATATTTCTCTGCCGCGGTCAGGCGATCGGTCCACACCACGGTCCAGGTCGCGGTCGAGGATTCACCGGCGACTGCGGCCGACGCTTCGATCGGATCGACGCCCTCCTGCGGCGTCACGCGGAACAGCGCGATGACGTCGGTGTCCTTCGGCGTGTAGTCGGGCTCCCAATAACCCATGCGCTTGTATTCCATCACGCCGGAGCGATAGCGCTCTTTGCCGCGAACCGTGCCTGCATGTGCGTTCATGTCTCTCTCCTGTTGTTTTCTCTGTTGTTTCCGATTGACTAAGCCGCAACGGGTTCGCGGGCGTCGATGCGCGGATCGAGCTCGCCGGCGCGATAGCGTCGTGCCATCTCGCTTAAGGGAATGACCTTGATCTTGCTGGCATGGCCCGCGGTGCCGAACTGCTCGAAACGGTCGCGGCAGAGCTCGCGCATCGCGTCCATTGCCGGCTTGAGGAATTTGCGCGGGTCGAACTCGGAACGCGTTTGCGCGGCGACCTTGCGGAACACGGCCGTCATCGCGAGGCGGCAGTCGGTGTCGATATTGACCTTGCGCACGCCGCTCTTGATGCCACGCACGATCTCCTCGACCGGCACGCCCCAGGTCTGGGGCATCTCGCCGCCGAACTGGTTGAACATGTCCTGCAGGGGCTGCGGCACCGACGAGGAGCCGTGCATGACGAGGTGCGTATTCGGCAGCCGGCGATGGATCTCCTCGACCACCCGCATCGCCAGGATGTCGCCATCCGGCTTGCGGCTGAACTTGTAGGCTCCGTGCGAGGTGCCCATCGCGATGGCGAGCGCATCGACCTTGGTGGCCCGAACGAAGTCGACTGCCTGATCGGGATCGGTCAAGAGCTGGTCGTGGCTGACCGTGCCCTCGACGCCGTGGCCATCCTCCTGCTCGCCGCCGCCATGTTCCAGCGAGCCGAGCACGCCGAGCTCGCCTTCGACGGAAGCGCCGACCCAATGGGCGAGATCGACGACGCGGCGGGTGATCGCGACGTTGTAGTCATAATCGGCCGCCGTCTTGGCATCGGCCTTGAGCGAGCCGTCCATCATGACGGAGGTGAAGCCGTGGGCAATGGCGGAGGCGCAGGTCGCTTCGTCATTGCCGTGGTCCTGATGCATGCAGAGCGGGATGTCGGGATAGGTCCGCTCCAGCGCATCGATCATGTGCGAGAGCATGAGATCGCCGGCGTAGCTGCGCGCGCCGCGCGAGGCCTGGATGATGACGGGCGCATCGACCTCGGCCGCCGCCTGCATGATCGCGATGCCCTGCTCCATATTGTTGATGTTGAACGCCGGCACGGCATAGCCGTGGCTGGCGGCGTGATCGAGCAGTTGGCGAAGGGTGATACGGGCCACGTGAAGTCCTCCTTATTGTCGCTTGCGAGCGATCGCCCGGCGGGCGGCTTCCGCAATGCTTTGCGGTGTGATGCCGAATTCGCGGTACAGCACCGGCGCCGGCGCCGAGGCGCCGAAGCCGCGCATGCCAACGAATTCGCCCTCAGCGCCGAGCCAGCGCGACCAGTCGCCCTGCACGGCCGCCTCGATCCCGACGCGCGGCGCGGTGCCGAGCACGCTGGCGCGGTATTCGTCCGGCTGCTCCTCGAACAGGGCGAAGCAAGGCGCGGACACCACGGCGGCGCGGATGTGCTCGGTCGCAAGCAGGCGGGCGGCTTCCAGTGCAATCGAGACTTCCGAACCGGTTGCGATCAGCGTCACGTCGCGGCCGCCGTCCGGCGATACGACGAGATAGGCGCCGTGTGCGACGCGGTTTCTGCCGCGGGCATCGCTGCGGAAGGTCGGCAACGCCTGCCGCGACAGGCACAGCACGGAGGGGCGGTCTTCGGAATTCAGCGCGCAGTCCCAGGCCTCCAGCGTCTCCACCGCGTCGGCGGGACGGAACACCAGCAGGTTCGGGATCACCCGCAGCGCGGCAAGGTGTTCGACCGGCTGGTGCGTCGGGCCGTCCTCGCCGAGGCCAATGGAGTCGTGGGTCATCACATGGATGACGCGCAGCCGCATCAGCGCCGCAAGGCGGATCGCCGGCCGGCTGTAGTCGGAGAACGCGAGGAACGTGCCGCCGTACGGGATGAAGCCGCCATGGAGCGCGAGGCCGTTCATCGCGGCGGCCATGCCGTGCTCGCGAATGCCGTAATGGATGTAGTCGCCGGCGAACGCGCCATTCTTGACCGGAGCCTGCACCTTGGCGTGCGTCAGATTCGAATGCGTCAGGTCCGCGGAGCCGCCGACCAAGCCGGCAATCGTCCCGGCAATGCCGTCGAGCACCTGTTGCGAGGCCTGCCGCGTCGCGAGCTTCGGACGCTCGGACGCAAAGCGTTCGCGCAATTTCGCCGCGGCCATCGCATAGGCGGCTGGCAGGGCAAGCGCCTTGCCTTCGACGAACATGTCGCGCTGCTCGGCCGTCGCGCATTCATAGCGATCGAGCCAGGCGAGCCGATCGACCTGGCCGCGTTGCCCGATCATCCGCCACGCCTTCTGGACGGTAACAGGCACCACGAAGGGCTGATAGTCCCAGCTCAACGTCCGGCGCGCGGCCGCGGTCTGCTCGGTGCCGAGCGGCGCACCATGGGCTTTCTCCGTGCCCTGCCGATCAGGCGCGCCGTAGCCGATGATGGTGCGACAGGCGATCAGCGACGGCTTTGCGGTCTCGCGTTCCTCTGCGATTGCCTGCGCAATCGCTTCGGGATCGTGGCCGTCGATGCTGCGCACCGACCAGCCGGAGGCGGCGAAACGCGCGAGTTGGTCGTCGGACGTTGCCAGCGAGGTCGGCCCGTCGATCGAGATCCCGTTGTCGTCGAACAGCACGATCAGGCGGCCAAGCCCGAGATGGCCGGCGAGCGAGATTGCCTCCTGGCTGAGGCCCTCCATCAGGCAGCCATCACCGGCGATGACATAGGTGAAATGATCGACGAGACCGTCGCCATGTCGCGCGTTGGCCATCCTCTCGGCGAGCGCCATGCCGACCGCGGTCGCGATCCCCTGCCCCAGCGGCCCTGTCGTCATCTCGACGCCCGGCGTGTGACCATATTCCGGATGGCCCGGCGTCTTGGAGCCCCATTGCCGGAAGGCCTTGATGTCATCGAGGCTGACGTCGCCGCCGGTCAGATGCAGCAGTGCGTAGAGCAGCATCGAGCCGTGGCCCGCCGACAGCACGAAGCGGTCGCGGTCCGGCCAGTTGGGGTGCGCCGAGTCGAACTTCAGGAAGCGCGAGAACAGCACGGTTGCGACGTCGGCCATGCCCATGGGCAGGCCGGGATGGCCGGACTGCGAGGTCTCGATGGCGTCGACCGCGAGGAAGCGGACGGCGTTGGCGAGATCGTTGTGCGTGACCGCCGTGAGGTCGGCTTCGGCGTGGACGGAGATGTTCATCGGATTCTCTCCTGGTTCACTTCAAGCTGCGCTTGCGCTCGATGAGCTGCATGATCAGCGGCGTCAGGATCAGCTGCATCGCGAGATCGAGCTTTGCGCCGGGGCACACGATCGAGTTCGCGCGCGACATCCAGCTCTGCGGCAGCATCGAGAGGAGATAGGGGAAGTCGATACCGCGCGGGTTCTTGAAGCGGATCACGACCATCGATTCGTCCGGCGTCGGGATCCAGCGCGCGATGAACGGATTGGAGGTGTCCACCGTCGGCACGCGCTGGAAGTTGATGTCGGTCTCGGTGAATTGCGGGCAGATGTAGTGGATGTAGTCGGGCATCCGCCGCAGGATGGTGTCGGTGACCGCCTCGGTCGAATAGCCGCGCGCGCTGCGATCGCGGTGCAGCTTCTGGATCCATTCGAGATTGATGACCGGCACGACGCCGATCTTGAGGTCGGCATAGCGCGCGACATTGACCTTGTCGGTGACGACGGCGCCGTGCAGGCCCTCGTAGAACAACAGGTCCGAATTCTCCGGCAGCCGCTTCCAGTCGGTGAAGGTGCCGGGCGCCGCGCCATGCAGCCCGGACTCCTCGGCGTCATGCACGTAATGCCGTGTCGTCGCCGTGCCGGTTTCGCCATAGTCGCGGAACGCGCGCTCCAGCTCCTCGAACAAATTGGTCTCGGGGCTGAAATGGCTGAAATGCTTGTTGCCGCGATCGGCCTCCTTCGCCATCTGCGCGCGCATCTCGGCGCGGTCGTAGCGATGAAACGCGTCACCCTCGATGTAGGCCGCGTTGACCTTCTCGCGGAAAAATATCTGCTCGAAGGTCTTCTTGACCGAGGTGGTGCCGGCGCCGGAGGAGCCGGTGATGGAGATGATCGGATGCTTCCTGGACATCGGAGGCCCTCCTTACAGCCGGAAGAATCCGCGCCGCGCGAACAGCGGCGCTGAGACGCTGGCAACCAGGAGCGGATCGCAATGCAGTTCCTCGACGCGGCGCACCTCGTTGCTCGATCCCATGATCAGCGGCACGCGCTGGTGCAGACTCTGCGCCGAGAGATCGAGGATGCGCTCGCGCCCCGTCGTGGCGGAGCCGCCGGCCTGCTCGATGATCATGGCCATCGGATGCGCTTCGTAAGTCAGGCGCAGGCGGCCGTCGCCGTAGCCGGCACGCGCGTCCGAGGGATAGAGGAAGATGCCGCCGCGGGTGAGGATGCGGTAGGCCTCGGCGACCAGCGAGCCGACCCAGCGCATGTTGAAATTGTGGTTGGCTGGCCCCTCGACGCCGGCGAGGCACTCGTCGACGAAGGCACGCACCGGCGAATCCCAGTGCCGGCGGTTCGACGCATTGATCGCGAACTCCTCGCAGGCCTCGGCGATCTGCGCGCCGCTGCGCGCGAGGCGGAAGCAGCCCGCCTTGCGATCGAGCGTGAAGATATCGACGCCTTCGCCGAGCGTCAGCACCAGGGAGGTCTGCGGCCCGTAGGTGACGAAGCCTGCCGCAAGCTGCGCCGAGCCGCGTTGATGGAAGGCGAGCGAGAGATCATCGGGCGCCGGCAGGATCGAGAAGATCGTGCCGACCGTCATGTTGATGTCGATGTTGGAGGAGCCGTCGAGCGGATCGATCGCGATGCAGATCTTCGCCTCACGATCGCCGATCTGGGCCTCGCGCATCTCTTCCGAGGCGAGCGCCGCGACCGGCAGCTTGCTGAGGCAGCGGCGCAGGATCGCATCCGCCTGCACGTCGAGATCGCGCTGGACGTCGCCGTCGCTATTGCGGCCGGTGGTCAGGCCGGAGGCATCCGCGAGATCTCCGGTGGCGATCAGGTCGGCGATCTCGATCGCCGCTGCCGCGATGGCATCGACCGCGGCCGCCACGGCCAGCGCGTGAGGTGCGGTCTCGGAATACCGTTGAAGGTGGTCGTCCAGCCTCAGTTGCCCGGTCATCTGCGCATCCCCTTTGCCGGCGCCGTATCCAGTTCCCTCCCCTCTGGAGGTCGGTACGGTCAGTCCCGGCATCAGGAGATTGACAGGGGCAGCTTAATAAGGAAAATTTCTATTCATAATGAGCGTCAAAGAATTTTCTTATAATGGCCCCGGCCACGCGGCGGCCCAGCTCCGGCATCTGACGATCCGGCAGCTGCGCTCGCTTGCGGCGCTCTCGGCCAAGGGCAGCGTGACGGCTGCGTCCGGCCATCTCGGGCTGACCCAGCCGGCCGTGACCCAGCAACTGCGGCAACTGCAGGATCTCGCCGGCCTGCCGCTGGTGCAGCGGACCGGTGACGGCATGCTGCTGACCGAGGCGGGCAAGGAGGTGCTGACGCTGGCCGAACGCGTCGAGGCCGCCATCATGGACTGCCAGGGCGCGCTCGACCTGCTCGCGGGAAGGACCGGCGGCATAGTGCATCTCGGCGCGGTCTCGACCGCGAAATATTTCGTGCCGCATGCGATCGCGGCGTTCTCCAAGCGGTACCCCAAGATCGAGATCAAGCTCACCATCGGCAATCGCGAGGAGATCCGCGAGGCCATGCACGGCTACGACCTCGATTTCGCGGTGATGGGTCGGCCACCGGCCGACGTCACCGTCGACGTCCGCCAGCTCGGGCGCAATCCGCACATCATCGTCGCGCGCAAGGGACACTGGCTGGAGAACGATTCCGGCCTCAACCTGACCGACCTCGTGCACGAGACCTTCCTCACCCGCGAGCCTGGTTCGGGCACACGGACGCTGATGGAGGGCATGTTCCAGAAGTCCGACCTCGAGCCGATCATCGGCATGGAGATGAGCAGCAACGAGACCATCAAGCAGGCCGTCATCGCCGGGCTCGGCATCGCCTTTATCTCGGCCCACACGGTGGCGCATGAGCTCACCGAGGGCCGGCTCATCGTGCTCGACGTCGCGGGCCTGCCGATCGTGCGGCAATGGTACGTGATCCGCCGCAGCGACAAGGTGCTGCTGCCGCCGGCGCAGGCGATGTTCGATTTTCTGGGCTCGGAAGGGTCGAACTATCTGCCCGACGTGCCCGAGTTCGGCGCGCGATAACCAGCCCGCGTTCAGCTCATCAGCTTCATGGCAACCGTCGCCGCCAGAATCACGATGATCTGAAGCAGACGCTCGGTCGTGAAGATGCGGTTGAACGTGATCATTGCTTGCCCCGGCCGACGTGAGGGAGATTTCGGTCGGCCCGTTGCTAGCACAGGCACCCAGCCAGACAACTCCGTAATTGCCACGGGTGCCGCTTGCCGCCGGCCTGTTGCGAGGAGATCGCACGTCATCCCCTCCCCGGCAGACGGTCGATCCACCATGCGAGATCGCGCGCAGCGCCCGCCTCGAATCCGATGATTGGCACGCCCGCAGTCACGCCGCGGAGGTGGCGGACGTCGGCGGCAATGATCGGCTCGGCGTCGACTCCCGTTGCATCGACGGCGCCGAACCTGATCAGATGCCTTGCGTCGAGCAGACCTGCGACATGCTCGATCACGCAGCGCAGGCTGCGCACTTCGCCACTGGCGAGATTGACGACGCCGGAGATTTCGCTGTCGAGCACGGCGGCGATCATCTGCGCGAGGTCATCGACATAGACGAAATCGCGCAGCTGCCCGCCATGCGAGCAATCGAAATTCGCTCCTGCGCGAAGGCTCCGGATCAGCGAAGGGATCAGGCGCGCCTCGGGCTCGTGCGGCCCGAACGGGACAAACACCCGGCCCCAGGCGGCGCCTGCCGCGACATAGGCCTCGGCCGTAGCGAGCTTGGCTTGTCCGTACAATGTCGTCGGACGGCATTGGCTGGTGCGTTCCTCACAGAGGCCGCTCTGCGGTCCGTATTCGAAGCAGCTTCCGATGCCGAGGATGCGCTTGGTGCCGGAGGCTCGCGCCCGTGACAACAGGTCAATGCTCGCCTCTGCCCACAGCCGGTTGACAGGATCCTCGCGATAACGGCCCGGCCGGGCTTCCCAGGCGAGATGAACCAAATGGGTCGGACGCGATGCGGATAGCGCATGCGCGCGGCCGGCTTCGGTGAGAAGATCGACCGCGTGCCACGTTACGCCGGCCATCGTCGGTTGAGCCGCGCGCGCGACGCCGTGGACCTCAAAGCCGCGACCGACCAGCGCAGGCAGCAGCGCACGACCGACGAATCCGGACGCGCCCGTGACCAGCACCCGCCTCATGGGAGACACGGCAGCGCGCGGTCGCGCGCGGACAGGATCGGATCGGCAAGCGGCCAATCGATCGCCAGCGATGGATCGTCCCAGCGAATGCCCGCCGCGCCTTGCGCGTCATAGGGCACATCGATGCAATACATCAGCTCGGTCCCATCGACGAGCGTCTGGAAGCCGTGCGCGCATCCAGCGGGAATGAACACGGCATTGCCACGGTCGGCGGCGAGCTCGACCGAGCACCATTGTCCGTAGGTCGGCAGCGACCGGCGCAGATCGACGATCACGTCGAAGGCGCGGCCGGCCACGCACCGCACCAGCTTGGCCTCCGGCCGGCCCGCCTGGTAGTGCAGGCCCCGCAATGTGCCGGCGCGCTCGTTATGCGAGAGGCTGTGTTGCGCGAAATGCGTCGGCAGGCCCTGCGCCGCGAAGGCCTCAGCGTCGAACAGCCGGGCGAAGAATCCGCGCGCGTCGGTCTCCGGCTCGATCCCAATTTCAACCACGCCTGGGAGAGCCAATGCAGTGAACTTCATCCCGGGCCTCCGCGCCGCGACACCGCCGTTGCGAACGTCGGTTCACCGAAACGCCTTTTCGGTTGCATCATGCGCAACCTTGTCGGAATTTCCGTGGCTTGAGAGAATTCACTAACAGGCGCGGCACGACGGCACAACGGGACGATCCGTTCATGGACAGGCACCGATGCCGCTTTTGCGCGCAGGAGCTCGACGAGACCTTCGTCGATCTCGGCCTGTCGCCTCTGGCGAATTCCTATCTGCCGCCGGAGCGGGCGGATGCGACTGAGCCGACCTATCCGCTGCATGCCCGTGCGTGCGGTGCCTGCGGGCTGGTGCAGCTTCCGCAATTCGAGCCGGCGGCCAACATCTTCGCGCAGTATCTCTACTACTCGTCCTATTCCGAGAGCTGGCTGCGACACGCGGAGAGTTACGCCGCCGAGATGATCATCCGCGCGAAGCTCGGCGCAGCGTCCGAGGTGATCGAGATCGCCAGCAATGACGGATATCTGCTGCAATATTTCCAGCGCGCCGGCATCCGCGCGCTCGGGATCGAGCCGGCCAGCGGTCCGGCGGCCACTGCGATCGCCAAGGGCATCCCGACCCGGACCTGCTATTTCGGCCGCGATGTCGCGACCGCGCTGCGCGCCGAAGGCCACGGGCCCGAGCTGATCGTCGCCAACAACGTGCTGCCGCACGTCCCCGACATCAACGATTTCGTCGCGGGCCTGCGCATTCTCCTGCCCGAGACCGGGCGCGCGACGCTGGAGCTTCCGCATCTGTTGCATCTGATCGAAGCCATCCAGTTCGACACGATCTATCACGAGCATCTGTCGTACTTCTCGCTCGCGACCCTCGAGAGGGTGTTTCGCGCACACGCCTTGCGCGTTTTCGACGTGGATGAATTGCCGACGCATGGCGGCTCGCTCCGTCTGCACGTCTGCAGCGAGACTGCGCCTCCGAGAGCCTCGCCTGCACTCGAGAATTTGCGCCGGCGCGAGACCATGGCGGGGCTCGACCAGCCCGCGATCTATCGTGATTTTCAGGCGAAGGTGGCGGCCAAGCGCGAGACGATCCGCGACTTCCTCGTCGCGGCGGGGCGCGCGGGCAAGACGGTGCTGGCTTACGGCGCGCCCGCGAAGGGCAACACGCTGCTCAATTATTGCGGCGTCACGCGCGAGCTGATTCCGTTCACCGTGGACCGCAATCCGCACAAGCAGGGCCTGCTGCTGCCGGGAACGCATCTGCCGATCCGCGATCCTGCCGCCCTGATCGCGGCCAGGCCTTATTACGTCTTCATCCTGCCCTGGAATCTGAAGGACGAGATCATCGGCCAGCTGGCGGAGGTTCGCGCCTGGGGCGGACAATTCGTGGTGCCCGCACCCGATCTGACGATCATATCGTGAGCGATGGTTAACAATCAGGCTGCGAGCGGAGCGGCGTAGTCCGCGCGCAACGCGAAATAGGCTTCCAGCTCCGACAACGCCCGCGCTTCCCAATCGCTCGCCTGCTCCAGCAGCGACCAGCTCTGGCCCGGGCGGAACGCAGCGGTCTGGCGATAAAGCGATGCGATGCCGCGATAGCGGCGCACATTCTCCAAGATGGCTTGACCGTTCATGTCCGAAAACTCCCTCGTCATTCCCGGGGGAGAACCTGCGGCCAAATCTTTTTCGAAAAGTTAGCGGCGCGCGGCAAGCTTGCGGATGGTTGCCGGACTGTTGCGCGCAGGCAACGCGCACCGTCGTGCAAAGGCGAATTATTGCGGATTCGTTGCCGCGCTCTCGCCCGGGGACTTCAGCCCGCCCTGGCTGACGATCCTCATGGTCTCGCGGCAGAGATCGGCGAGGCCAATCAGCAGCACCGCGAGCAGGCAGAACAGGTTGATGGAATCGGTATTTGCGCTGCTCAGCGCGTTGAACTCGAAGAAGGGCGGAATGAACGCCCACCACACCAGGGGAATGGTGAACAGCGCGGCAAATCCCGCCGCCGGCGTGCCCGCAACGATGCCGAGCATGAACAGGCCGGGCAGGAATGCTGCAAAATAGAGCTTTGCGCCGAGCGCGACGCAAATGCCCTGAAATGCAGCCGACATGGCGACAACGACGCATCCGAGCAGAAACGCCTGCCACGACCATGGCCGTACCCGCGGTACGCCAAACAGCCCCGCACGCCTCATCAGCCTCCCCCTGCCGCCCATTAACCTGGCCCGCTTGAGACCAAAGTACTACAGCGGCACCGAAATCGCGAGACGGAAATTGCGCCGCCCGCGGCTTCGTGTGCGAGCCTTGGTAAACGCCCGCATCGCACAATTGCTGCGGCCGGCGGCTATTCGGTCGCCGCATAGAGCAAGCCGATGACGGGCAGAGCGAGGCCGATGGCCGATGCGAGCGTCCAGCCGCCTTGCGCGAAAGCCCAGGCGCCGACCGCTGAGCCGGCTGCACCGGCCGTGAAGAACGTCGCCATGTAGAGCCCGTTGAGGCGGCTGCGGTGCTCGTGCCCGAGCGCGAAGATAGCGCGGAAGCCGAGCACGACGTTGCCCTGGACACCGACGTCGATGGCAATCGCCGCCGCAACCAGGCAGACCAGGTTCAGCATCGAGCCGGGCGCGCCGAGATAGGTCACGAGGAAGCCCCCGGCCGCGAGCAACATCGCGACCAGCGTCGCGATGCGGCTGTGGCCGCGATCGGCGAGCCGTCCGGCGATGGGCGCCGCGAACACGCCGGCCACGCCGGCCAGCGCGAACAACGCGATGCCGCGCTGGGTGAAGCCGAACGCGTCCGCAAGCTGGAGCGGCGCCACCGTCCAGAACAAAGTGAAGCAGCCGAACAGGCTCGCCTGGTAGAGCGCCCGGCGCCGCAGCAGCGGCGTTGCTCGCACCAGATGCGGCATCGACAGCAACAGTTCGCCATAGTGCATCCGCGTCACCGGCTTGCGGTTCGGCAGCGACATCCAGAGCACGGCCGTCAGCACGATCATCAACGCGGCGGAAGCGAAGAACACGGCGTGCCACGACAGCGCCGCGGTGACGAAGCTCGAAACCGGACGCGCCAGCATGATGCCGAGCATCAGGCCGGTCGAGACGTTGCCGACGACGCGGCCGCGGATGGCTTCCGGCGCCAGATGCGCGGCATAGGGAATGATGATCTGCACCGCGACCGAGCCGAGGCCGATGAACAGCGCGGCGATCAGGAACGGCAGCGCATGGGTGGCGAACGCGGCGGCGAGCAGGGCCGCGGCGCCGAGCGTGATGACGGAGCAGATCAGGATACGGTTCTCGACGAGATCGCCGAGCGGCACGATCAGCAGCAGCCCGGTGCCGTAGCCGATCTGCGTCATGGTGACGATCAGCCCGGCCGCTGCGTGCGACAGGCCGAGCGCGGCGCTGATCGGGGCGATCAGGGGCTGCGCGTAGTAGATGTTGGCCGCGATCATGCCACAGGCCGCGGCAAGCACGAAGGTCAGGCGCTGCGACACCGCATCCGGCCCGGGCGCGGTCTCGATCGTGGCATTCATCGTCATGACGTACGGTCTCCGGAATCGGGAACGATCGTTCCCTAACAAGTCAAAAGTTCAGGCGAGCAGTTTCATCGCGACGCCGACGAGGCGGGTCCCGTCGAGCGGCAGGCGCGCCTTGCCGACGACTCGCAGGCCCTGCGTGATGCAGATCATCAGCCGCGCGGTGTCGTCAGCCGCAACATGACCGGGAATCGAGCCGTCGGCCTGCCCTTCGCGAATGAGGCCGGCGATGAAGTCTTCGTTGGTCTTGAGCTGCGCGCCGACGCGGGCGGCGACGACGGAATCGACTGCCGACAACTCGACCGCGCTGCCGACCACGAGGCAGCCGCGCCGTCCCTCGGTGCCCTGGGACTGCGCGACATAGGACAGCAGCAAATTGCGGACCCGATCGCGTCCGTTTGTGCCGCGCGCGGCGGCACTGCGGGTCTGCTCCTGGCGCCGCGCCGTATAACGCTCGAAGGCAGCCAGGAACACCGCATGCTTGTCGCGAAACGCCTTGTAGATACTCCCCGTCGCCAGCCGCATCGCCGCGGTGAGGTCGCCGATGGAGGTCGCATGATAGCCACGCTCGCGAAACACCCGCACGGCGCGATCCAGCGCCGTATCCATGTCGAATTCCCGGGGACGACCGGGCGGACGGGCGGCAGACGGGGATCGGCGGGCGGCTTTTTGCATTGCGGGTTATTAGGGAATGATTGTTTCCTAATAAAGACAATTGGTTGTGATGCCGTCATCCTGACGCGCGAGTGATGGGGCGCGAAGCGCTCCATCGGGAGCCTCGAAGGATGCACGGCCGAGCTGGCAGCCGGGCCGTCGCCCTTCGAGGCTTGCTCCGCGGCGCGGTTGCGCCGCCGAGCGCGCACCTCAGGGTGACGGTCATGGAGTGAGATCTCGCTGCTTCAGCATCGTCATTGCGATACTCTAGTGCACATCCCAGCGGCGGTGCCGTAGGGTGGGCAAAGGCGCATAGCGCCGTGCCCACGATCTCCCTCCATGAGCGACAAGGCGTGGGCACGCTGCGCTTTGCCCACCCTACGAGATCTGGTTTGTGGCATGCACTCAAGTCGCAGACACGCCTTCCCGATCTCGCGGCTTCATTCGCCCGAGCTTTGCTTCGTCTCGCTCCCCTCTCATCCAAGAGGGCGCAGGGAAGGCCGGGTGCCGGCTCGCACCCGCGGTCTGCTGCGCGAAGAGCGCACGCGCAAAGGAGACCGCACAGCAGCATACAGGTGGTGCCGATCACTCGGCCTTCCCTGCGCGATGGCTGGACGGCTTATGCCGTGATCTCCCGGGAGCCGACCATTCCTTCTGGCCTCCCTCGCCCCGCGAATTGGATGATGCAGTCTGCCCGGTTGGGCTCGCTCGCACCTTCGCAAGGACTTGACCGTAGCAACGACGGCCAGGACCACACGGTTTTGCCGTACGCACGGCCCGCCATTTCGCCGCAGTTTTTCCAGCCCTGTCGACGGAGCCGAAAACTTACAGACGAGACGAAGCCTGGCAGCGCCGCTCGTCCGCACGAAGCCTCGGGCTCACAGGGACTATCCGCCCTGCCCGCACCTCTCGTGCCGACGCTGCCGCGTCCACCGCAACCCCGGCTCGCGACAGTGACGACCACATAGTCGCCCCTCTTGGGTGAGCCGGGATGGACGACACATACGCCGAAACCGAATTTCGGTAAAGTGGAATATTTTCGGCGAAGCGGATTGACAGCGGGCGACACACCGACGCTCATTCCGTCATCCTGAGGTGCGAGACATGGGACGCAAGGCGTCCCATGGGGAGCCTCGAAGGATAGACGGCCACAGTCGGGCCGTCGCCCTTCGAGGCTCGCCAAAGAGGCGAGCACCTCAGGGTGACGGTGATGGAGTGCGCAATACCGGGCGAGCGGCCCCGGATTACGCTTTTCGCTCCATCCGGGCTACGGATATCCCCCTTCGGCAACACCGGCGTCCCATGCGCCGTCATAGTCACATCCTTCCGTTCCACGATCATCCCATAAGCCTGCGGCTGGCGGTGAACGTCGAAATTGAAGGTGGTGCGCTTGTACGAGTTGCAGAGATCGGGATCGCAGCGCGCCAGCGCGATCTCGTCGCCCGTGGTCGCGCATCTCGCGGGTGATCTCCCCCGAGGGCCCGATGATGCAACTGCCGCCGACGTGAGGCACAATCAAATTCCATGCCTGTGGGTATCATTGTGCAGCGGTCGGCGGCCGCGCATCACCCCCCGAAAATCGTTGCGAATTTGCAACGGTTCCCCACGATCTGAAGCCGGACAAGACAAACTCCCATTCCGGCCACGAACCGCTCTCACAAGGCCGTGAGACAGCTAAGGGAACGACGATGCGTGCACAGCGCGTTTGGAAGGTGAATGGAGACGCCAGCATCGGGCAGCTCCAATCGAGACTGGACGATCTGAACAAGCGTCTTGTTCAGCTCGAAAACCAGCATCCGGAGACCTGGAAACTCGAAGAACTGAGAGCGAGCGCGATCAGCCTGTCGCGCGAGATCGACGACATCCGCTGCGCCGAGGCGACGGCGGCATTGAGCGAGTTGCTGCGGAAGTAAGTTCGCCGATTCGCTTCTTGCGCGCAGGAACCAAGATCCATCGCCGCCATTTCCATGCAGAGCATGGAGCACGATCATGACCAGGCATCTTACACGGGCCCATCTCGCACGCGGCATCGCCGGCGCAGTTTCCACGCTGGTCCTGTGCGCGACGGCGGCCTTCGCCGTCGCGCGCCACTTTGCGCTGTGAGGGATTTTGCATGACGTCCGATCCCGAGGAGCAGGTGAGGCTGCAAGGTTTTGGCGAGATGACGTTGCGCACGGCCATCGCGACGCTGACGGCGCTCGCGCCGCGCGAGCGATCGGAGGCCGCGATCTACCGCGTGCGTGATGGCGTGCGCCTCGCGCAAAGCGAGATCGCCGAACTCGCATCAAGCTGGGATATCGAGTCCGCGCCTACCGTACGATCGCCGAGACTGGTCCCCGAGCAGCACTGGCCCGACGTCGTGCGCGGCATGGTGCGCGAGGCCCCGTTGCCGGCGCTGATCGTGGCGTTCCTGGTGGGCGTGGTGGTGGCGCGGCGGTAGGCGGGACCCACACCTGCGGCGCGTCAGCGCCGACAACCAACAAGCCATGTCGCCGCAACAAGCGGCCCTGCCCGGCCAAATCGGCCGTGGACCCGATCCCGAAATCGTTGCAGAAAGGCGCTCCCGAGGCGCCGGCGGCCGGTCCGCCAAGCCTCTGGAAAACGTCGACTTTTGGAAGAATGGTCGGAGTGGCAGGATTCGAACCTGCGACCCCTGCGTCCCGAACGCAGTGCTCTACCGGGCTGAGCCACACTCCGACAAGAAGGCGGCTTATAGCGTCGGGTTTGGCGCACCGCAAGCGGCCGGCATGAGGAATTTTGTCCCTGTGAAAACGGGTCTTGAAACGCTGATTTTACCGGCCGGCGCGGCCGGCGCCGAGGCTGCGGCCCGCACGCTGGCCGCCGGCGGGCTGGTCGCGTTTCCGACCGAGACCGTCTACGGGCTCGGGGCGGATGCGGCCAATGCCGCCGCGATCGCCCATCTCTACGCCGCCAAGGGGCGGCCGGCCTTCAATCCGCTGATCGCCCATGTCGCGGACATTGCGGCCGCGCGGCGGATCGGCCGGTTCGACGCGCGCGCTCTGAAGCTCGCGGAAGCGTTCTGGCCGGGACCTCTGACGCTGGTGGTACCGAAGACGGAGGGCTGCCCGGTGGCCGATCTCGCCACTGCGGGCCTCGACACGGTCGCGATTCGCATTCCCGCGCACCCGGTGGCGGAAGCGATCCTGCGCGCCTTCGGCGGCGCCGTGGTGGCGCCGTCCGCCAACATCTCCGGCCATGTCTCGCCGACGCTGGCGGCCCATGTCGAGAGCGACTTATCGGGGCGGATCGACCTGATCGTAGACGGTGGCCCCGTTACGGTCGGCGTGGAATCGACCATCGTCGGCTGCTTCGATGCGCCGATGCTGCTGCGGCCCGGCGGGCTGTCGCGCGAGCGGATCGAGGCGGTGCTGGGCGCGCCCCTGGCGCGGCCGACTGTGGAGGCCGAGAGCGACGACAGCCAGCCGCTGGCGCCGGGCATGCTGGCCTCGCATTACGCGCCGCGCGCCCATGTGCGGCTTCGCGCGCAGGACGTTGCGCCCGGAGAAGCGCTACTGGCGTTCGGCTCTGAGCGCCTGCCCGGCGTCGATGCGGCCGTCGCCGTCATGAATTTGTCGCCCACCGGTGATCTCGATGAAGCCGCCGCCAATCTGTTCGGCTATCTTCGCAGCCTCGACGCGAAGAGCCCGCGGGCGATCGCGGTGATGGCGATCCCCGAGGAAGGCCTGGGCGAAGCGATCAACGACCGGCTGCGCCGGGCTGCGGTGGCAAGATAGCGCATGATCCGGAAAAGTGCGCAGCGGTTTTCCGATAAGACCATGCGCAAAAGACAAGAGTGGAAGTAGAGACGAGACAATGAATATCAACAAGCCTGCGATCCCTCCACTTGCGCCCGAGCTGATCGAACAATTCCGCAAGATCGTCGGCGAGCGCCATACGATCACCGATGCGAACGACATCGAGCCTTACGTCACCGAGGAGCGCAATTTGTTTCACGGCCGCTCGCCGCTGGTGTTGCGTCCGGGCTCGACGGCGGAGGTTTCCGAAATCTGCAAGCTCGCCTCCGCGCATAAAATCGCGCTGGTGCCGCAGGGCGGCAACACCGGGCTGGTCGGTGGCCAGACGCCGCACAATGGCGAGGTGGTGGTGTCGCTGCGACGCCTGGACAAGATCCGCGAGGTCGACACCGCCTCCAATACCATGACCTGCGAGGCCGGCGTGGTGCTGCAGATCGCGCAAGCGAAGGCGGCTGAGGTGGACCGGTTGTTTCCGCTCTCGCTCGGCGCGGAAGGAAGCTGCACCATCGGCGGCAATCTCTCCACCAATGCCGGCGGCACCGCCGCACTCGCCTATGGCGTGGCGCGCGAGATGGCGCTGGGGCTCGAGGTCGTGCTCGCCGACGGGCGCGTGCTCAACGTGCTGTCGAAGCTGAAAAAGGACAACACCGGCTACAATCTGCACAATCTCTTCATCGGCGCCGAAGGCACGCTTGGCATCATCACGGCGGCGACGCTGAAACTGTTTCCAAAGCCGCGGGCAGTCGAGACCGCCTATGTCGGGCTGAAGTCGCCGGCGGCGGCGCTGAAGCTGCTGACCATCGCGCAGAGCGAGGCCGCCAATGCGCTGACGAGTTTTGAACTATTGTCGGAGATGGCGGTCGATTTCTCGGTGCGACACGGCATCGACGTGCGCGATCCGCTCGCAGAGAAGCATCCCTGGTACGTGCTGATGGAATTGTCGTCCCCCGGCGACGACGCCCGCACGCCGCTGGAGACGATCCTCGCCCGCGCCATGGAAGAGGAGATCGTCGACGACGCCGTGATCGCGGCCAACCTTACCCAACGCAACGGCTTCTGGAAGCTGCGCGAGGAGATGTCGTCGGCACAGAAGCCGGAGGGCGGCTCGATCAAGCACGACATCTCGGTGCCGATCGCCGCCGTGCCCGATTTCATCGAGGAAGCGAATGCTGCCGTGGTGAAGCTGATCCCTGGGGCGCGTCCGGTGCCGTTCGGCCATCTCGGCGACGGCAATCTGCATTACAATGTCAGCCAGCCGATCGGCGCCGACACCGCGGATTTTCTGGCGCGCTGGCACGACATGAACGCCGTCGTGTTCGAGATCGTGCTGCGCATGGGCGGATCGATCTCGGCCGAGCACGGCATCGGCGTGCTCAAGCGCGACGAGCTGCCTGACGTCAAGGACAAGACCGCGATCGAGCTGATGCGCGCCATCAAGGCGATGCTCGATCCGCTCGGCATCATGAATCCGGGGAAGGTGCTGTGACCGCTCTTGCGATCGACGCGATCGGGGATGCGGATGTCGAGGAGGTTGTCGCGCTGTGGCAGCGCTGCGGCCTGACGCGTCCCTGGAATGACCCGCATGCCGACATCGCGCTGGCGCGGCGGCGCGACAATTCCACCGTGCTGATCGGCCGCGATGGCGGCGCGATCGTGGCGACCGTCATGGTCGGCCATGACGGCCACCGCGGCTGGGTCTATTACGTCGCGGTCGATCCCGACGGCCGCAAGCGCGGCCATGGCCGCGTCATCATGGCCGCGGCCGAGGACTGGCTGCGCGCGGCGGGAATTTCGAAGCTGCAACTCCTCGTCCGCCGCGAGAACGCGCAGGCCAATGCGTTCTACGGCTCGCTGGGCTTCGAGCTATCGACATCCGTGATGTTCCAGAAGTGGCTCGACGGCCGCGCGACCACGCCAAGCAACTGAGATCAAGCAAATGACCATTTCCGACCGCGTCCGCATCAAGGACGTCCGCGTGCTCTCGGACGGCTGGACCACGCTGAAGAACACCACGTTCGAGTACCGGCGCGCCAGTGGCGAGTGGCAGACGCAGCACCGCGAGACCTATGAGCGCGACAACGCCGCCGCCGTGCTGCCGTATAACCGCGCTGGGCGTACCGTGATCCTGGTGCGCCAGTTTCGCCTGCCGGCCTTCATCCGCGGCTACGACGATCTCCTGATCGAAGCCGCCGCCGGCGTGCTTGACAACGCCGAGCCCGAAGAGCGCATCCGCGCCGAGGCCGAGGAGGAGACCGGCTACCGCCTGCACCACGTCCACAAGGTGTTCGAGGCCTTCATGAGCCCCGGCGCCATCACCGAAAAACTCCATTTCTTCGTCGCCGAATACGAGCCTTCGATGCGTGTCAGCGACGGCGGCGGCCTCGAGCACGAGGGCGAGGACATCGAGGTGCTGGAGCTCTCGATCGACGAGGCCCTGGCGATGATCGCCGACGGCCGCATCATCGACGCCAAGGCGATCATGCTGCTGCAATATGTGGCACTGCACGTGTTCAAGTGACTTACCCTCCCCTGGAGGGGGAGGGTCGATCGCGCGAAGCGCGAGCGGGGTGGGGTGATCTCTCCACTCGGGCACTGTTGGATGTGGTGAGACCGTCACCCCACCCCGTCTCACATTTTCGCTGCGCTCAATGTGAGCCGACCCTCCCCCTCCAGGGAGGGGTAAGTGGCACCGCGCGTGCCGCACCATCGTCATCTGCAATTCAGGCCTGCATCTCCCCTCCCCCCGTTGAGCAACCCCAAAACTATCTCTAATCTGTCGCCAACCAAGAACCAGGAGACGCGCCATGTCCGCGCCGCGCGACGACGAATTCGGCTTTGCGCCCGATTACGACTCCCCCGTCCCCTACATGCAGCGCACCCGCGATTATTACGCGGCGATTGGCTACACCACCGCGTATCGCTGGGCGCATTACACCGAGGCGCCGTTCCAGCCGCTGAAGAAGCCGCTGGCAAAGTCGCGCGTGACCATCATCACGACCGCTGCGCCGTATGATCCCGCCAAGGGCGACCAGGGACCGGGCGCGGCGTACAACGGCAGCGCAAAGTTTTACCAGGTCTATGACGGCGACACGTCGAAAGAGCACGATTTGCGCATCTCGCATATCGGCTACGACCGTAAGCACACCTCGGCGACCGACAACGGCACCTGGTTTCCGCTGCCGCAGCTGTTGAAGGCGTCCGCCGCCGGCCGCATCGGCGAGGTCGCCCCGCGCTTCTTCGGCGCGCCGACCAACCGCAGCCATCGCGTCACGCTCGACACCGACGCACCGGACATCCTGGCGCGCTGCCTTGCGGACAAGGTTGACGTCGCGGTGCTGGTGCCGAACTGCCCGGTCTGCCACCAGACCACGGCGCTGGTGGCGCGGCATCTCGAGGCCAACGGCATTCCGACCGTGGTGATGGGCTGCGCCAAGGACATCATCGAGCACGCCGCCGTGCCGCGCTTCCTGTTCTCCGACTTCCCGCTCGGCAATTCCGCCGGCAAGCCACACGACGTCGCCTCGCAGGCGCAGACGCTGGAACTGGCGCTCAAGCTGCTGGAGAGCGCGAGCGGCCCGCAAACGACGATGCAGTCGCCGTTGCGCTGGAGCGAGGACGCCTCCTGGAAGCTCGACTACAACAACGTCGCGCAGCTGTCGCCGGAAGAGCTGGCCCGCCGCCGCGCCGAATTCGACAAGCAGAAGGAGATCGCGCGCGGCAACCGCGCCGCCTGACGTCCTCCGACAAAAACAAACAAGGGGAGAGCGACGTGACGCGACCGTTCGAGGGCGTGAAGATCCTGGATTTCACGCAAGTGCTGGCCGGCCCCTATGCCAGCTACCAGCTCGCGCTGCTGGGCGCCGATGTCATCAAGGTCGAGCGGCGCGAAGGCGAGGACATGCGCCGCACCCCGCTCAGCCGCGAATGGGCCGACCGCGGCCTCGCGCCGGCGTTCCAGGCCGTCAACGGCAACAAGCGCAGCCTGACGCTCGATCTGCAGAAGCCGGAGGCGATCGCGATCGTGAAGAAGCTCGCGGCATCGGTCGACGTCGTCATGGAGAATTTCCGTCCGGGCGTGATGGACAAGCTCGGCATCGGCTACGAGGCACTGTCGGCGATCAATCCAAAACTGATCTATTGCGCGGTCTCAGGCTTCGGCCAGACCGGCCCGGATCGCCTGCGGCCCGGCTATGACGGCAAGATGCAGGCGCTGTCAGGCATCATGGCAATCACCGGCCATCCCGAGACGGGACCGACGCGCGCGGGCTTTGCGGTGTGCGACGTGCTGTCGGGCGCCACGGCCGCGTTCGGCGTGTCGAGCGCGCTGTATCAGCGCGACCGCACCGGCAAGGGCCAGCTCATTGATGTCTCCATGCTGGAGGCGACGATGGCGTTTCTGTCGGGACAGATCGCGGACTGGTCGGTCGCCGGCCATCGCCAGACACTCTCGGGCAACCAGGCCGTGAGCCGCAGGACCACGGCGAATTTGTTCAAGTGCGGCGACGGCCACATCCTGCTCGCCGTCAACAACGAGAAGCAGTACCGCGCGCTGATGAGCGCGCTCGGCCGCGAGGACACGCTGAGCGACCCGCGCTTTGCCGACTGGTTTTCGCGCAACGAGAACGAGCCGGCGCTGCGCGCCATCATCGAAGCGGCGCTCGCGGCCAGGCCGGCGCGCGAATGGGAGACGATCCTGGAAGACGCCGGCGCGCCCTGCGCGAGCATCTGGAAGGTCGAGGAGGTGATCGACCATCCGCAGATCAAGGCGCGCGGCGCGATCCAGCAGCTGGACACGCAATACGGCCGCCTGCGCTTTGCCGGCAGCGGCTTCAAGCTCGCCCATGGCGGCGGCAGGCTCGACCGGATGGCGCCGGAGCTCGGCGCGGATACGGACGCGGTGCTGGGCGAGCTCGGATTCGATGCGGCTGAGATCGCGGCGCTGCGGGCAAGGGAGATTGTTTAGAACTCCGCTGTCGTAGGGTGGGCAAAGGCGCAACGCGCCGTGCCCACCAATCCATCCGTTTCCTTCGGTGAGTGATCGTGGGCACGCTTCGCTTTGCCCACCCTACGGCGGCAGAGCTAGAACAACGACCCCTGCCCGTCATCGGCCGGCCCGGCCGCCGCCTTCCGCGCTGCCTTCTTTGGCTTCGCCGCCTCGGCTTCCGCCGCCATCTCCTCCGCGCTGATCGGCAGCAGCAACTGATCGTCGTCATTAGCGACGCGGTTGATGCGGGTGGAGACCGGGTGCCAGGCAAACTCGCCGATGCGCGGCGCGGTCATCAGCGGCAGGATGGCATCGACCTCGTCGCCCCTGATGTCGAGCCAGCGCTCGAAATCGCGCTCGCTGATGGTGACGGGTACGCGGTCATGCAGCGCGGCGAGATCCTCGCCCGCCGCAGCCGTGACGATCGCGACCGTGTCGAGCTCCTCGCCGTTCGGCCCGGCCCAGGTCTCGAACAATGCGGCAAAGCCGAGCGGCGCACCGTCGGCGCGGTGGATGAAGAAGGGCTGCTTGCGGCCGTCCTCCACCTTCCATTCGTAATAGCCATCGGCCGGGATCAGGCCGCGGCGCCGGCGAATCGCGCGTTTGAAGGCGGGCTTCTCCAGCACCGTCTCGGAGCGGGCATTGATCAGGAGCGTAAAGCCCTTGGGGTCCTTGACCCAGCCCGGCAGCAATCCCCAGCGCATCAGGCGGAAATGGCGCGCGCCATTCTCCATCAACACGACCGGAATCGGTTGTGTCGGGGCGACATTGTACCGGGGCGGGAAGTTGGGCTGCTCGACATAGCCGAACAGTTGCCGCAAAGCCGCGGGGGCCGAAGTTATGACGAAGCGTCCACACATCCCAGGGTGTCTATATAGGGTCCGTTCAGGTCCTTTTAACCCCGAACGTTAACACTGCGGCAGATGAGCTCAACGGCCTCCCAACCCGCGCGGACGCATGCACAGACGGGCCCCGAGGCCGCCGACTGGGCCGAACGGCTGCGCGTGGCCAATATCAACCCGCGGACCGGGCTTGCCACCGACTATCTCAACCATTTCAATGAAGCCGTGATGCTGCTGGAAATGGTTCCGGACATGCCGGAATGCGCGGAAGATTTCTTGACCTGGTCGCCGCTGTCCTATGCCGAGCATTTCACGGCGTCGAACTTCAAGGCGCGGGATCTGGCTATCGAGGCCTATGAGAAGGCCAACCCCAACGTGCGCGCCCAGTTCGACCACATCACCGATACCATGACCTCGATCCTGACCGCGGTCGGCTCGGCCATGCGCGAGGTCGAGAAGGACACGACCCGCGTCCGCCTCGCCGAGCAGGCCACGCTCTGGGTCAAGCCGCTGATCGCCGCCTGCGGCGGCATCATCAATGGCGGGGCGGAAGCCGACGTCGACACCATCATGGCGAACTGAGCCAACTCCTTTAAGAATTAGGTCCTTTAAGAATCAGGTCCTTTGAGAAATGGCTTCGGTTATCCAGCCCACCCATCCCCAGCTCGCCGTCAGCGCCGCGATTTTCCGCGACGGCAAGGTGCTTTTGACCCGCCGCGCCCGCTCGCCCGCCAAGGGCTTCTATTCGCTCCCGGGCGGCCGGGTCGAATTCGGCGAATCGCTGCATCAGGCCCTGAGCCGCGAGGTCGACGAGGAGACCGGGCTCGACATCGCAATCGTCGGCCTCGCCGGCTGGCGCGAGGTGCTGCCGGCGACGGCTGGCGCCGGCCATTATCTGATCATGTCGTTTGCCGCCCGCTGGGTGGCCCGGGAGCCGGTCCTGAACGACGAGCTCGACGACTACCGCTGGATCGCCCCCGACGTTCTGGCGGGCCTCGGAGACCTCAAGCTGACCGGGGGGCTGGACGAGGTCATCCAGTCCGCCGCGCGGCTCGTAATAACCTGAAGCCAGCTCCGGGCTCCGCTGCACCTCTTCCGCTTGCGGGGGAGGTCGACGCGCTTGCAAGAGCGCGGCGGGTGGGGCCTTTCTCCTCTTGGGGGTTCTCGCCCGCGGCGACACCCCCTCCCCAGCCCTCCCCCGCAAGCGGGAGAGGGAGCGTACCGCCCTCGCGTCGCCTTGCGTCAACAGCCTCGAAGAGGCATACACCCCGCCGATGTCCACGCGATTTCTGGCCATTTTTGCCCTGATTCTCGCCTGCGCCTCCGGACCCGCGAGGGCCCAGGACGGGGCGGCGCCGTTTGACGGCGATTTGCAGCGGCTGGCGGAGATCCTCGGCGGGCTGCACTATCTGCGCGGCATCTGCGGGTCCAACGAGGGCAACAAATGGCGCAACGAGATGCAGGCGCTGATCGATGCCGAAACCCCCTCCGGGGAGCGCCGCACCCGCATGATCGCCGGCTTCAACCGCGGCTATAACGGCTTTCAGCAGACCTATCGGAGCTGCACGCCGGCGGCGACGGTGGCGATCCGCCGCTATATCGAGGAAGGCTCGAAGATCTCGCGCGATCTGACGGCGCGCTACGCGAACTGAGCTCTCACCAACCGCACTCTCAGCCGTAACTCCTCATCCTGAGGAGCGCGGAACGCGCGTCTCGAAGGATGGAAGGCCCAGCTGCGGCAGCGGGGCCTTCCATGGTTCGAGACGGCGCTGACGCGCCTTATCACCATGAGGATTGGGGCAGTCGGTGGAACCCTGTCATCGACTTTGTTCACAGCCGTTAACCGTTCTTAAAGATGTGGCCTAGCGGTCGTTAATGTGCGTGCTACACCTCTCGCACAGCGCATCGCCGTGGATCGCGCCCCAGCCCTGATCGAGTTTCATGAGCCAGCCGATTTCCTACGCCCCCGACCGCGCGCCGCTGCCCGATCACGAGCAGAAGCAGGCCGCACTGAGCTATCTCAACGAGGCCTGGGCCGAAGCGCGCCATGAGGGCGTCGACGGCGACTGCCTGGCGCAGGCGAGCTTGTTTGCGGCCTTCGCCGAGCTCGTCGGGACCTATGGCGAGGACGCGGTCGCCAAGTTCGTCGAGGGTTTTCCGGGTCGCATCCGCAACGGCGAGTTCTCGGTCACGCTCGCAAGGCAGTGAGCTTTCCGCGAAAATGACCCCGCCACGCGGGCGGGGCCAGTCAACGGATGAATGACTTTGCGAACGGATTTGGCGAAAGCCTTCGCGAAGTCTGCCGCGTTTATCGCACGGAAGCCGCTTGCCGCCGACAAGCATTAGTCTCGCGGCGGCCGGGAGATGTTCCCGCGGCGATCAGGAACCTGCTCCCTCCCCTCACGGCTCGACCTTGAGCGTCGCTTTCATGTTGGGATGATAGCGGCAGTAATAGTCGATCACTCCCGTCTTCTTCAGAACCGATGTCGCCGATTTCTTCGGCGGCAATGTCACGTCGAAGTCGCCGTTCTTCGCCGTGGCCGTGTGGGCGAAGACGTCCTTGTTGACCCAGGTAATGGTATCGCCGATCTTCGCCGATACCTCGGCCGGAGCAATCACGAGATTGTCCATCGTGATCTCGATCGTCGCGGCGTGTGCCGGCGCGACCATCGCCGCAAGGACAAGTGCTATGGCGATCGAAGCCAGTCGCTCCGGCATCATTGCCACTCCCCTATTTCAGCTCTGCCGCGACGTGCTCGGCGTGCTGCTGGTGTCCCTGGAAGATCTTCAGGCCCGTCTGTAGCAGGCTCTTCAGCTCGGCATTGTTCGCGGACGGGATCAGCTGGGTCTCCAGCGCGCCGTTGACCGCCTTGTGGTAGGCGACCTCGTTGGCGACGTAGGCCTTGTCGAAGGCGGCGCCGTCCAGCTTGTCGAGCTCGGCCAGCTTGTCGCTCGCCTGCTTCGACAGCGTCTTGCTGGTGTCGTTATCCTCCGGCGTGACGTTCAGCTTCTTGACCAGCGCCAGCGCCTGCTTGTTGACGGCCTCGTGGTCGCGCAGCATGTCCTCGGCAAATGCCTTGACGTCCTTGCTCTTCGCCTTCTTCTGCGCCTGCTTGGCGGCGTTGATGTCGATCACGCCGGCGGTGTAGGCGATGTGGGCGATCTGAGGATCGGTGGGCTTGTCGGCTGCGCCGGCGCTTTGCAGCAGCGCGGGACTCGACAACAGAATGGCCGCGGCGATCGCCGCGCTCCGTCGGGTGAACATGGCTCGATGCTCCTGTGGTGCCGGACGTTGGCCGGCGCGTTGCTTCACAGGGATTGGATGGGTGTTTTGCGCGAACGTTCCCGAAAAATCATGAGCCGATGCCAAGGCGCCTGAGCACCGCCTCCGTCAGGCACTCGCAGCGCTGTCCGGCGAACGGAAACGCGTCCATCACGACGGGGCCGATCTTCTTCTCGACGTTCTCGCGCAACAGGGTGCGCGCACGGTGCAACCGCGTCTTGACGGTCTCGGGCCTGATGCCGAGCAGTTCGGCCGTCTCCTCCATGCTCATGGCCTCCATCACCCGCGCGATGAAGACCATGCGGAAGGCATCGGGCAATTCATCGACCGCGTGTTCGACGACACGCTGGATCTCGCGTTGGGCCATGGATTTTTCCGGATCGGTTGCGGCGGACGAAAGGGGAAACTGGATGATCTGTGCTTCCAGCGTTGCCTCCGGCACCGATCCCAGCTCGACCTGCGGCTTCCGACTGCGCAAGCGCCCGAGCGCCTCGTTGATCGCAATGCGCGACAACCAGGTCGACAGCGCGGCTTCACCCAGAAAGCCATCGAGATGCGTGAAGGCGCGGACATAGGTTTCCTGCACTACGTCCTCGGCCTCGCTGTCGCTGCGCAATATCCCGCGCGCGAGGCGATAGAGCCTGCGATTGTTGGCCTGCATGATCTCGCGGAGCGCAGCCTCGTCACGGCGCCGCGCGCGCTCGATCAGCTCGACTTCCGATGTCCTGACGCCGGCGGACAGGCCGGCTGCGGTCCCTGGCATGGCGGGCACCTTATCTCCATTGGTTCCGGACATTGGATGCAAACCAAGGAAAAAAGTTCCTGACTTTCTTACCCTCCCCTCCAGGGGAGGTAAGAGCCGCCCACCTAATCCGTCTCGATCGGGAGCGAAAGGTCCCGTGCCCATTCGCCCATCGAGCCGTCGTAGAGCGTCAGCTTGTCGTAGCCGAGCTGCGTCAGCAGCAAGAGGTTGATCGTCGCCGAGATGCCGCCGCCGCAATAACAGATCACGGTCTTGTCGCGCGTGACGCCCCGGGCGACGAACTTTGCTTCCGCATCCGCAAGACTTGTCAGCGTCTTGTCGGCATTGACGAGCGATGGGGCGGGAACGTTGATACTGCCCGGCACGCGGCCCGGCCGGCCGTAGCGGCTCGGCTCGAGGCCTTGGTGAAATTGCGGCAAGAGAGCGTTGACGATTGCCGTCGAGGGATCACCGATCCGTGCCTTCACGACATTCTTGTCGACGAAGAAGCCCGCGCGCGGCGTGGCCTTGAAGGTCGTGGCCGGATAGCCTTTCGGTGCGCCCGTCTCGACCGGACGTCCCTCCTCCTTCCATTTGTCGAAGCCGCCGTCGAGCACCAGCGCATCGACGCCGAGCGAACGCAGCATCCACCAGAACCGCGTCGACCACATCATTGTGCCGATGCTGTAGAGCACGATGGTCTTGCTCGCATCGAGGCCATGGCGGCCGAAGGCGGCCTCCAACTGGCCGACATCAGGCATCATGAAGAGGGGGCGCGCGGAGGTGTCGGCGAACTCGCCTTGCAGGTCGAGGAAATCGGCGCCGGGGATGTGGCCTGCGGCGAAGGTCTTGTCGCCGGGGACTGCGCGATACGGTACGTCACTGCCCGGCGGCACCGGCTCGTTGTAGGTCGTGCAATCGTAGAGGCGCAGGTTGGGATCGCCGAGGATGGCGGCAAGTTGTTCGGTGGCGATGAGGGCACTTTGGCTCATTGGATAGTCTCCCATCATACGCATACTATCCCCGTCACCCCGAGGTGCCGGAGCGTAGCGGAGGCCTCGAAGGGCACGGCCACTAGCGGGGCCGCTCATCCTTCGAGGCTTGCCATGCAATGCAAGAGCATTGCATGGCGCACACCACAGGATGACGGATCACAACGAGCGCGGCAAGCTACTGCTTCAGCGTCTCCAGAAACCGCACCGGCTCGCCCTGCGAGGCCGTCACCAGCTCGCCCTGCCACATCACGCGGCGGCCGCGGACGAAGGTGCCGACGGGCCAACCGGTGACGCGCAACCCGTCATAGGGGGTCCAGCCTGCTTTCGACGCCACCCATTTGTTGGTGATGGTCTCACTGCGCTTCAAATCGACGACCGTGAAATCGGCGTCGTAGCCGGCGGCGATGCGGCCCTTGCAGGCCATGTTGTAGAGGCGCGCGGGGCCGGCGCTGGTGAGATCGACGAAGCGCGCCAGAGAAAGCCGGCCCGCATTGACGTGATCGAGCATCAGGGGGACCAGCGTCTGGACGCCGGTCATGCCGGAGGGCGAGGCGGGATAGGTCTTCTGCTTCTCCTCCAGCGTATGCGGGGCATGATCGGAGCCGAGCACGTCGATGATGCCCTGCTCGATGCCGCGCCAGATGCCGGCACGATGATCGGCCCCGCGCACCGGCGGGTTCATCTGCGCGAGCGTGCCGAGCCGCTCGTAGCATTCGGGCGCAGCCAGCGTGAGGTGGTGCGGCGTCGCCTCGCAGGAGGCGACGTCCTTGTGGTCGCGCAGGAACTCGATCTCTTCCTTGGTCGAGATATGCAGCACGTGGATGCGCTTTCCGGTCTCGTGCGCGAGCTTGACCAGGCGCTGCGTTGCCATCAGCGCCGCGGTCTCATCGCGCCACACCGGATGCGAGCGCGGGTCGCCCTCGATGCGCAGCGATTTGCGGTCGTTGAGGCGGTATTCGTCCTCGGCATGGAAGGCCGCGCGGCGGCGGATCACCTGGAAGATGCGGCGCAGGCTTTCGTCGTCCTCCACCAGCAGCGCGCCGGTCGAGGAGCCGATGAACACCTTGACGCCGGCACAGCCAGGCGCACGTTCGAGCACCGGCAGGTCCTGCACGTTCTCACGCGTGCCGCCGATGAAGAAGGCGAAATCGCAATGCATGCGGTGATGGGCGCGCTTCACCTTGTCGGTGAAGGTGGCTTCAGTCACGGTCAATGGAGAGGTGTTCGGCATCTCGAACACGGCGGTGACGCCGCCCATCACGGCGCTGCGCGAACCGGTCTCGAGGTCTTCCTTCTGCTCCAGCCCGGGCTCGCGGAAATGCACCTGTGTGTCCATCACGCCGGGCAGGATGTGCAGGCCCTTGCAGTCGATGACCTCGGCGGCCGAGCCCTGCGACAACGGGCCCAGCTCGGCGATGCGGCCGCCGGTGATGCCGATATCGCGAACATTCTCGCCGTCCTGGTTGACGACGGTGCCGCCTTTGAGGATCACATCGAAACGCTGGGTCATGGCTGAAGGCCCTTCTCATCCCCAAGCGCAGGGCTCGAGGTCTTGTCGTTTATGCCTCGCGGGCTTACGTTCCGGAGCAACATGTCGCAAGAGATTTTCGCATGAAATCAGCGTTTCTTCCCGACCGGGGCGTGGTCAAGGTCGCGGGCGAGGATGCGCGCAACTTCCTCAACGGCCTGGTCACGACCGACCTCGACAGGCTGAAACCGGGGCTGGGGCGATTCGGCGCGCTGCTGACGCCGCAGGGCAAGATCATCGTGGATTTCCTGATCACGGAAGTCCCCGCAGGTCACGGCGGCGGGTTCCTGATCGACTGCCCCAAAGCACTGGCCGAGAGCTTCGCCACCAAGCTGAAATTCTACAAGCTGCGCGCCAAGGTCACGGTGGAAAACCTTGATCTCGGCGTGCTCGCCGCCTGGGACGGCCAGCCTGCGGCGCAGCCGGACCTCGCCTTCGCTGATCCTCGCAACGAAGCGCTCGGCACCCGCATCCTGATCCCTGAGGATCTCAAACAGAAACTCTCCGACCTCATCGGGGCCGAGCTGGTCGACGCCGCCGAATACGAGGCGCACCGCATCGCGCTCGGCGTGCCGCGCGGCGGGCTTGATTTCATGTACAGCGATGCGTTTCCGCACGAGACCAACATGGACCGTCTTGCCGGCGTCGACTTCGACAAGGGCTGCTATGTCGGCCAGGAGGTCGTCTCGCGCATGCAGCATCGCGGCACCGCGCGTACCCGCAGCGTGAAGGTGCTGCTCGATGGTCCCTCGCCCGAGGCCGGCGCGACCATTCTTGCCGGCGACAAGCCGGTCGGCACCATCGGCTCGACATCCGGCGGCAAGGGCATTGCGCTGGTGCGCATCGACCGTGTCGCAGACGCGCTCGATGCCGGCCAGCCCCTCACCGCAGGCGGCCTCGTCTTGAAGCTTGCGGAACCGGACGTCGTTCGCATTCCAGCCAAGCAACCCATCGCATGAGCCGCGCTCCCCGCCTGCATCCCGACGGAAAGACCCGCTGCCCCTGGCCGGGCGATGACCCGTTCTATGTTGCCTATCACGACACCGAATGGGGCGTGCCGGAATATGACGACCGCGCGCTGTACGAAAAGCTGATCCTCGACGGCTTCCAGGCCGGCTTGTCCTGGATCACGATCCTGCGCAAGCGCGACAATTTTCGCAAAGCCTTTGACGATTTCCAGCCGGAGAAGATCGCGCGCTACAATGCCAAGAAGGTGCACGCGCTGATGAACGATGCCGGCATCGTGCGCAACCGCGCCAAGATCGACGGCACGATCGCGAGCGCGAGATCGTATCTCGACATCATGGAGAAGGGTCCCGGCTTCTCGAAACTGCTGTGGGACTTCATGGACGGACGGCCCAAGGTCAATCATTTCAAGACCACCGCGAGCGTGCCGGCCTCGACGCCGCTGTCGGTGCAAATCTCGAAGGATCTGTCCTCGCGCGGCTTCAAATTCGTCGGCCCGACCATCGTCTATGCCTTCATGCAGGCGACCGGCATGGTCAACGACCACCTCGTCGACTGCCACTGTCACGCCAGCTGCAGCAAGTCGCAACGCAAGCCGCGCCTCAAGGTCAAATGACGGCGAAGAAGACTGCACGCGACGTGGCGTCCCGCGCCTGGCAGCGCATGCTGTCGGGACGGCGGCTCGATCTGCTCGATCCCTCCCCGCTCGACGTCGAGATCGCCGACATCGCGCATGGGCTGGCGCGCGTCGCGCGCTGGAACGGGCAGACCGTTGGCACGCACATCTTTTCGGTCGCGCAGCACACGCTGCTGGTGGAGACCGTGATGCGGCACGAGATGCCGCGGGTCGACCAGCGCATGCGGCTCGCAGCGCTGCTGCATGATGCGCCCGAATATGTCATCGGCGACATGATCTCGCCGTTCAAGGCGGTGCTCGACGGCCATTACAAGGCGGTGGAGAAACGCCTGCTCGGCGCCATCCATGTCCGCTTCGGACTGCCGCCGGTGCTGCCCGAGGAGGTCACGCTGGCGATCAAGGCCGCCGATCGCGGGGCGGCCTATCTGGAAGCGACCGAGCTTGCCGGCTTCAGCGAAAGCGAGGCGCGGCGCCTGTTCGGCAAGGATCCCGGCCTCTCCGACAGCGTCCGGCGCGACTATCTGACGCCGTGGACGGCGGCCCGGGCCGAGAAGCAGTTTCTGGAGCGGTTTGGCGCGGTGTTCGCGTAGGTGCCGTAGGGTGGGCAAAGGCGCGCTTGCGCCGTGCCCACGTCCTTTCGCTTTTGCGACAAAGGTGGTGGGCACGCTCCGCTTTGCCCACCCTACGGCACCGGCTATACTCGGCGGCAAAAAGGTCCCCCATGATCCACGTCTGTTCCCTCGCCGCGCTTCCCGAAACCGTCCGCCTCACCAGGGCCAGCCACGTGCTGACCGTGATGGCCAATGTCGAGCAGGTGGCACGGCCGGTGTCCGTGCTGCCCGCCAACCATCTCAAGGTCTCGATGGACGACATCACCGAGGAGATGGACGGTTTCGTCGCACCGTCCGAGACCCATATCGATCAGGTGCTGAACTTCGTCCGCGGCTGGGACCGCAGTGCGCCGCTGGTGGTGCATTGCTATGCCGGCATCAGCCGCTCCACTGCGAGCGCGTTTGCGGCGGTGTGCGCGCTCAATCCGAACCGCGACGAGCTCGAGATCGCCAGGAAGATCCGCTCGGCTTCGCCGATCGCCTCGCCGAACCGGCGCATCGTCGGCCTTGCCGATCGTGCGCTGGGACGCGACGGCCGCATGCTGCGCGCGCTCGACGAGATCGGCCCCGGCGCGATGATGGTCGAGGGCCGCCCCTTCGTGATCGAGCTCGAATGACAGCTGCGCGCGACACCGCAGGTGCGCCCCGTCTCCCGCTTGCGGGGGAGGGTTGGGGAGAGGGTATATCCGCAAGCGAGGACCCCCGTGGGGAGAGAGCCCCCACCCGCCGCGCTCTTCGAGCGCGTCGACCTCCCCCGCAAGCGGGAGAGGTGCAGCGAGTTCGTGGAGAGGCCGGCCCAATCAATCGGCATATTTTTCTCTCACCGCCCGCGATATCAGCCGCATGAGCGAGACGCTGCTGACGCCGATCGAGATCGGCCTGACCGCGGCGATCGTCGCGATCGAGGGGCATGAGCCGCTGATCCTCACCGCGCGCGGCAATGACGGGCTTGCCGGCCTGCCGTTCGGCCCGTTCGACGCGCTCGCGCATCGCACCTTCGACATCGGCCTGCGCGCCTGGGTCGAGGAACAGGCGGGCTTGCGGCTCGGTTATGTCGAGCAGCTCTACACCTTCGGCGATCGCGGCCGCCATGCCGAGGCTGGCGACACCGGCGCGCATATGGTGTCGATCGGCTATCTCGCATTGACGCGCGCGGTGGACGGCGAGCTTGCAGCCAATGCGGCGAGCTTCGCGCCATGGTATCGCTTCTTCCCGTGGGAAGACCGGCGCGAGGAGCCGCCGGCGATCATCGCCCGCGACATCATTCCCGCGCTGACCGAATGGGCTGCGGAGGAGACGCCGGAGACGACGCGCGCGCTGCCGCGCAGGGATCGCGTGCGGTTCTATTTCGGCCTCGACGGGGCGGCCTGGGACGAGGAGCGGGTGCTCGACCGCTACGAGCTCTTGTACGAGGCCGGGCTGGTCGAGGAGGCGCGGCGCGACGGCCGCCCTGCGGCATTAGCGCGCAAGACGCTTCCCCCGCTCGGGACCTCGATGCAGTTCGATCACCGCCGGATTCTCGCTACGGCGATCGCGCGGCTGCGTGCAAAACTGAAGTATCGTCCTGTCGTCTTTGAACTTTTGCCGCCCGAATTCACACTTACCGAACTGCAGCATACGGTCGAGGCAATCTCCGGCCGGCACCTGCACAAGCAGAATTTCCGTCGCCTGGTCGAAATGGAAGCCCTGGTCGAACCGACCGGGGTGATGTCGACACAGACGGGCGGACGGCCGGCGGCGCTCTATCGCTTCCGGCGCGACGTGCTCCAGGAGCGGCCCGCGCCGGGCTTGCGCGTGCGCTCCCGGCGTTGACCCGACATACTATGTGACCGGCCCCTGCCCGCCGGTCGCCTGGAGGCTTTATGTTCGACGGCCCGTTTGACGTCTTTGCGTGGATCATTGCGATCGCCGCCTTCCTGATCGCGATCAAGGCCTCCAGCCAGGCGGCCGAGCTGCGCCGGCGACTGAATTCGCTCGAAGAGATGTTCTACGCGCAACGGCAGGTGCAGCCGCCGCCGCTCATGCCCGCGCAGGAGCCGGCGCCTGCGCCCGCAACAACGGCCGCCGAGCCGCCGCCGCTTGCACCCGAAGCCGAGCTGGCGCCGCCGCCACTCGTCACCGAAGAGCTTTCACCGCCGCCGCTCGAAGCGAGCCCCGCGGCTGCCGCACCACCTCCAGTGCCGGCTGCTGCGCCCGGCTTCGAGGAGCAGCTCGGCACCCGCTGGGTGGTTTGGATCGGCGGCCTGGCACTGGCGCTCGGCGGCTTCTTCATGGTGCGCTATTCGATCGAGGCCGGTCTGCTCGGCCCCGGCGTGCGCGTGTTCCTGGGCGGCCTGTTCGCAGCTGCGCTGCTCGGGGCCGGCGAGTGGTCGCGGCGCAAGGAAAGCATTTCCAACATCCAGGCGCTGCCGATCGCCAACATCCCGGCGATCCTCACCGCCGCGGGTACGGCGGTGGCGTTCGCGACCATCTATGCCGCCTATGCGCTCTACGGCTTCCTCGTGCCCGCCACCGCCTTCGTGCTGCTCGGCATCGTGGCCATGTGCACGCTCGCCGCCGCGCTGCTGCACGGGCCGGCGCTGGCCGGCCTCGGCGTGGTCGGCGCCTTCGTGACGCCGCTGCTCGTCTCCAGCGGCAAGCCGGATTATTGGGCCCTCTACATCTATCTCGCCGTCGTCACCGCCGCGAGCTTCGGCCTCGCGCGCATCCGGCTGTGGCGCTGGCTGGCGGTCACGACGATCGCCTTTGCCGTGCTCTGGATCTTCCCGGGTCTGGATAGCGAAGAGTTGCAGGTCGCGCCGCACGCCTTCCATGTCATCGCAGGCTTCGTGCTCGCCGCGCTGCTCGTCGTCTGCGGCTTCATGTTCGGCCCCAGCATCGAGGACGGCGAGATCGAGCCGGTCTCATCGAGCTCGCTCGGCGCCTACCTGTTCGGCGCCATGCTGATCGTGCTGTCGAGCGCACATGCGGATCTGGCGCTGATCGCGTTCACGCTTCTCGTCGGCGCGACGCTTCTCGTCGCCTGGCGTGCGCCGGCGGCGACCGGCGCGCTCGGTGCGGCCGCAGCGACCGTCTTCATCGTGTTCGCCGAATGGGCGGTGCGCGCCAATCCCGACATGCTGGTGCTGCCGGGCGGCCCCATCGCAGGTGTTGGACCGGCCGCGATCGACAGCTCGGTGACGCTGCATCTGGTGATGGCCGCGATCTTCGCCATCGGCTTCGGCGTTGCGGGCTTCCTCGCGCAGGGCCGCTCCAACTCTGCAATCATTCCCGTGGTGTGGTCGGCCGCAGCCGTCGCCACGCCGATCGCGATCCTCATCGCGCTCTACGCGCGCATCGCCCATCTCGACCGCTCGATCCCGTTCGCGATCCTCGCGGTGCTGCTTGCCGCCGCCTTCGGTGCTGCGACCGAAGCGCTTACACGCCGCGAAACCCGGCCGGGCGTCGCCGTCTCCACCGCCCTGTTCGCGACCGGCACGCTCGGCGCGCTGGCGCTGGCGCTGACCTTCGCGCTGGAGAAGGGCTGGCTCACAATTGCGCTGGCGCTGATGTCGCTCGGCACCGCCTGGATCTCGATGCAGCGGCCGATCCCATTCCTGCGCTGGCTCGCTGCCATCTTCGCCGGCATCGTCACCGCGCGCATCGGCTATGATCCGCGCATCGTCGGCGATGCTGTCGGTACCACGCCGATCTTCAACTGGCTGCTCTGGGGCTATGGCCTGCCGGCGGCCTCGTTCTGGGCCGCGAGCATCTTCCTGCGCCGCCGCGCCGACGATGCGCCGCTGCGCATGGTCGAGACTGCGGCGATCCTGTTCACCGCGCTGCTCGCCTTCATGGAGATCCGGCACTTTGCGACCAATGGCCGGATGACCTCGCCGCCGTCGCTGCTCGAATTCGCCCTGCAGGTCTGCGTCACGCTCGCGATGGCGATCGGGCTGGAGCGCTTGCGGCTGCGCAGCCGCAGCATCGTGCGCAATGTCGGCGCGGTCGTGTTGACGGCGATCGGCGGGCTCATCAGCGTGTTCGGCCTCCTGATCCTGGAGAACCCGCTGATCTGGCACATCGACGTCGGCGGCGCCGTGTTCAACCTGCTGCTGCTCGGCTATGCGCTGCCGGCGGTGCTGATGCTGCTGCTGTCCTACGCAGTGGTGGGGATGCGCGGCAAGGTCTACGCCAACACGATTGCGGGCGGCGCGCTGGTGTTCGCGCTCGCCTATGTCACGCTGGAGATCCGCCGCTTCTATCACGGCCCGATCCTCTCCACCGGCGCGACGACGGGCGCCGAACAATACACCTACTCGATCGGCTGGCTCGCCTTCGGCGTGGCGTTGCTGGGGGTCGGCATTCTCGTCAACTCGGAGCGCGCACGGCTGGCCTCGGCTGCCGTCATCGCGTTGACGATCCTGAAGGCCTTCGTCATCGACATGTCGACGCTCACGGGCGTCTACCGCGCGTTGTCGTTCATGTGCCTCGGCGTCGTGCTGGTCGCGATCGGCTGGCTCTACCAGCGCATCCTGTTCCGGCGGCAGGTCGCACCGCCGCCGGCTCCGCAGGCGAGCGCGTAAAGATCAGGCCGCGCGGACCGATTCCAGGAACTGCGCGACCTCGACCTTCAGGCGGGTGCTGTCGGTCGCCAGCGACTTCGCCGCCGAGAGCACTTCGCCCGAGGCCGAGCCGGTGTCGATCGCGCCGCGCTGCACGTCGGTGATGTTGGACGAGACTTCCTGCGTGCCGAGCGCGGCCTGCTGGACGTTGCGCGAAATCTCCTGCGTCGCGGCGCCCTGCTCCTCGACGGCGGCGGCGATGGCCGATGACACCTCGGACAACCGCTCGATGGTGCCGCCGATCTCCTGGATGGCGCTGACGGATTCCTGCGTTGCAGACTGAATGCCTGCAACCTGCGCCCCGATCTCGCCGGTCGCTTTCGCGGTCTGCTCGGCCAATGCCTTGACCTCGGAGGCGACGACGGCAAAGCCGCGACCGGCTTCGCCGGCGCGCGCCGCTTCGATGGTCGCATTCAGCGCCAGGAGGTTGGTCTGGCCGGCGATGGTGTTGATGAGTTCGACGACGTCGCCGATGCGGGAGGCCGCCTGCGACAGCGCGTTGACGCGATCGTTGGTCCGCGCCGCCTGCTCGACGGCTTCCGCGGCCATCCGCGCCGAATCCTGCACGCGGCGGCTGATCTCGGTGATCGAGGACGACAGCTCCTCCGAGGCGGACGCGACCGCCTGGACATTGGTGGAAGCTTCCTCGGACGCAGCCGCAACGACGGTTGCGAGTTGCTGGCCGCGCTGCGCCGTGCCGCTCAGCGTGGCCGCGGAGGCCTCGAGCTCGGTCGAGGCCGACGACACGGTCTCGACGACCTCGCCGATCATGGCCTCGAAATTGCGCGTGATGGCATCGACGCGGCGACCACGTTCGATCTTGGCCTCGGCGTCGCGTGCGGCCGCCTCATCGGCGGCTTTCTTGGCAACCAGCGCTTCCTTGAAGATCTGGAGCGCATCCGCCATCGAGCCGATCTCGGTCTTCTCGCCGCGATGCGGCACTTCGGCCGAGAGGTCTCCTTCGCCGAGCGACTGCATCGGACGAATGATCGAGGCGATGCCGCGAGAGACGTCGCGCACGAGATAATAGGCGGCGCCGATCGCGATCACGACCGACAGCACGATGATGCCGACCAGGACGCGGAAGATGGTGGCGTAGCTGTCGGCCGCCTGCCTGGTCTCCAGCTCGGCGCCCTGGTTATTGAGCTCGATGCCCTTCTGAAGCAGGGGATCGGCGGCCTGGGCCATCTTGGCGACCTTGGTCTGCAACATCTCGTTGGCGTCGGTCGGGAAGCGGCCGACGCTCTTGCGCGACAGCGCCATCGTCTCCTGCACGCCGTTCAGATATTCGCCCCACGCCTTGCTCCATTGCTCATAGAGCGCGCGCTCTTCGGCGGCCGTGATCAGCGGCTCGTAGACCTTGCGCGTCTTCTCGATGCGCTCACGCAAGCCGGCCAGCCGCTTCTCGGCGGCTTCCTTGCCTTCGGCGGTGTCCTGCATCAGGTGCAAACGGAGCGCGACGCGCAGCTCGTTGATGTCGGCGCGCATGGACCCGAGCGCACGCACGCTCGGCAGCCAGCTCTGTGCAATCTCGACCGTGTGAGCGTTGATATTCTGCATGGTGCCGATCGCCGTCACGCCGACCCCGGCGAGCGACAGAACGAGGACCGACAGCACGGTCAGAAGCTTGAAAACGATCGACAACTTCGACATCACACAAATCCCGATGATACCCTGGCAGCGCGCACGTCACCCGCGCCGCAGGCGTCACGACGGACGACCGGGCGAAGGTCAGTTCAACAATGCTGGCTGGTTCTTATCCCGTAAGATTGCGCCCCATAATTGCAAGCAGGCGTTAACAGGAGCCTACGTAAAACTACGGGTCGGTCTCGTCGGGCGTTATTTTCTCCGCAACCGTCTCTTGCTGCTGCAAGGACACCTCGTGCTGCGATGCGAAACACGACGCACCACCACATGCACCGGACGACCGCCTCAGGCCGCCCGTACTGATTCCAGGAAGCGCGCGACCTCGCTC
Organism: Bradyrhizobium sp. Rc3b; assembly: GCF_900114915.1. Classification (GTDB taxonomy): domain Bacteria; phylum Pseudomonadota; class Alphaproteobacteria; order Rhizobiales; family Xanthobacteraceae; genus Bradyrhizobium. The sequence goes on along the minus strand of NZ_FOUS01000024.1, from coordinate 45,924 downwards.
TTGAGCCGGTTGCTCTCCTGCGACAGCGACTGCGCGGCCGAATGCACCTGCGCCGAGGCAGCCCCGGTTTCGCCGGAGCCGCGCTGGACGTCGGCGATGTTCGACGAGACTGCGGAAGTGCCTTGCGCGGCGTGCTGGATGTTGCGGGAGATCTCCTGCGTGGCGGCGCCCTGTTCCTCCACCGCAGCGGCAATGGTCGACGAGATCTCCGACATCTTCGCGATGGTGTCACCGATCTCCTTGATCGCGCCGACGGACTCGTCTGTCGCAGTCTGGATCGCACCGATGTGCTGACCGATCTCGCCGGTGGCTTTCGCGGTCTGCTCGGCAAGCGCCTTCACTTCGGTCGCGACCACCGCAAAACCCTTGCCGGCTTCGCCCGCCCGCGCCGCTTCGATCGTCGCGTTGAGTGCCAGGAGGTTGGTCTGCGCGGCGATGGTGTTGATCAGCTCGACGACGTCGCCGATGCGGGAAGCCGCCTTGGTCAGTTCGGCGACGCGCGCATTGGTGCGCTGAGCCTGGCCGACGGCGACGTCGGCGACACGCGCCGATTCCTGCACCTGGCGGCTGATCTCGGAGACCGAGGAGGTCAATTCCTCACTCGCGGACGACCCCGACTGCACGTTGGCGGACGCCTCCTCCGAGGCCGCCGCCACGGCGGTGGCAAGCCCATTGCCGCGCTCGGCGGCGTGGGTCAGCGTGTTCGACGACGCTTCGAGCTCGGTTGCCGCCGACGACACCGTCTCGATGATCTCGCCGACGGCGCCTTCGAACGTATCGGCGAGCCGTTGCATGTCGAGCTTGCGCTGCTCTCGCCCACGCGCGTCCGCTTCGGCCTGCTCGGCGCGCAGTCGCTCGGCTTCCGCCATGTTGATCTTGAAGACCGCGACTGCGCCGGCCATCTCGCCGATCTCGTCGTTGCGGCCGACGCCGGGGATCACGACGGAGGTGTCACCGTTTGCCAGACCGGTCATCGACCGCACCATGGCGATCAGCGCGGTCGAGATCGAGCGGCCGGTGAAGAAGGACACGCTCCCCACCAGCAGGATGGAGCATCCGAGTGCGACCCACATCCAGAGCTTGATCGAGGCCCGCATCGACTCTTCGGCGGCCTTCGCCGCGTCATATCGCTGACTGACGGTCTTTTCGATCTCGTCGAGCACGGGCTCGATGGTGCGGAATTCCTTGGACATCGCCGAGCCGTGCGCGGCCAGATCCTGCGCGCCGGCTACCCACGCCACGAAGTCGTCCTGGTATTTGGAGAGCTTCTTGCCGATATCGGCCTTGACGGCCGGCGGGATCGCCGACGCCTCGACTTGCCCGGAGAATTCCGTCGCCGTCTTCTTCAGGGCGTCGAGGTATTTCGGGTCGCGGCGCAACATGAAATCTTTCTCGTGACGACGCATCGTCAGCATGCCGCTGGTGAGCCTGGGATCGTCGACGTCCTTGAGCTTGGTCTCGATGTCGTGCACCGCCGTGCGCAACGAGCCTGACAACCCGAGGGTCTCGTTCAATCCAAGCTTGACCTCGGCCCGTTCGACGGCCGCGAATTCGCTCACATATCTCTCGAACCCGGTGCGGACCAGTGACGCCTTTTCCCCGACTGCCGCGTACCCTGCCGCACGCGTCGCGCTGCCGAGACGATCAAGATTGTGGGTAATGTTGGAAGCAAGTTCGGCGTGACGCTTCGCATAGGACTGATCGCGGCGAAGCTGGAAATCCTTCTCGGCCCGGCGCGCTTCGAGCAATTGATGGGTGATCCGCTGGTTCAGATCGGACAGCCTGCGCGCCTCTTCGGCGGCGTCGCGAGACGTGTCCTGGGAGAGGCTGCCAATCTGGTAGATCGTGCCGAAGGCGACGAGCCCGATGAGGCCGAACAGTCCGATCGCCATGACCTTGTGAGTGAGGCGAATGGAAATGCCACTCATGAATGTGCTCCAACGATTGAGACGCAATACGCGAAGGACGACTCAGCATCCGGGAAATTGCGGCAATCATGACTGCGTCGCTTTTCCGGAAAGTTAACCCCGCGCGCCAAGGGTCGCGGCGTCGAATTACGAACGCGCGCAACCGCCGCGCAGTCACGCGGCGGTTGCAAGCAGATCTGCCGAGGAATGTCGCGGTTCAGGCGGCGCGCACGGTGCCGAGAAACTTGCCGACCTCGAGCTTGAGGCGGTTGCTGTCGCCGGACAGCGATTGCGCCGCCGCCAGCACCTGCGAGGATGCCGAGCCGGTTTCGCTCGCGCCATGCTGCACGTCGGTGATGTTGGAGGACACCTGATGGGTGCCCTCCGCCGCCTGCTGCACGTTGCGGGAGATCTCCTGCGTCGCCGCGCCCTGCTCTTCGACGGCAGCCGCGATGGTCGAGGAAATCTCCGACAGCTTCTCGATGGTGTCGCTGATGTCCCTGATGGCGCCGACCGAATGCTCGGTCGCGGTCTGGATGCTGGCGATCTGCTGGCCGATCTCGCCGGTCGCCTTCGCAGTCTGCTCGGCGAGCGCCTTGACCTCGGAGGCGACGACGGCAAAGCCGCGGCCCGCCTCGCCGGCGCGCGCGGCCTCGATGGTCGCATTGAGCGCCAGGAGATTGGTTTGGCCGGCGATGGTGTTGATCAATTCAACCACGTCGCCGATCCGCGCCGCCGCCTTCGACAACTCGCCGACGCGGTCGGTCGTGGTGCGGGCCTGGCTGACCGCTTCGCTGGCGACGCGCGCGGATTCCTGCACCTGGCGGCTGATCTCCGTGATCGACGACGACAGCTCTTCGGTCGCCGACGCCACCGACTGCACGTTGGTGGACGCCTCTTCGGAGGCGGCAGCAACCATGGTGGTGAGTTCCTGTCCGCGCGCCGCAGTCGACGTGAGCGTCGACGCAGACGCTTCCAGTTCAGTCGCGGCCGATGACACGGTATCGACGATCTCGCCGATCGCCGCCTCGAAGCCATCGGCCAGCCTGGACATCTCGGCCTTGCGTTGCACGGCTGCAGCCTGATCCTGCCTGATCTTGGCCTCGGCCTCCTCGCGCGCCTTCTGTTCGGACACGATCTTGAACTTCTCGACAGCCGCCGCGACACCGCCGACCTCGTCCTTGCGGCCGAGACCGGGCAGCACCACGGAAAAGTCGCCGCCGGCGAGCTTGTCCATGGCCACCGTGAGCGCGCGGATCGGCCGTGCGATGGTCAGGAACGACGTGAGCCAGGAGCCGAGGAGGACGAGCGCCGTGAAAGCGCCGATGACTATTGCGATATGCTCGCTGGACGCCATCTCCCGCGCGGAGGCCGCAATCTCCTCTTCGCTTCTGTGCCTGGCGACGTCGGCAATCTGATTGGCAGCCTGGTCTATCTCGCCTGCGATCGGCAACGTGACCTCGCGGGCGAGACGCGTCCCCTCATCGACGAGCTTGGCGAGGCGAGTAGCGGCATCCTCACCCGTGAGAGCCAGGGCGGCACCGCGCACGGATGCGAGCTGCTGAGCTCCCTTGAGGTAGTTCGCCGTGAGGACCTTGAGCTTCTCTATCCTCGCGCGGTTTTCCGGCACGTGCGAGAGCGTGAGCATTGCGTCGGCAACCTTCACCAAATGACCGGCGCGTTCGACCAGCGCGTCGCGCGCCTTCTGCAGTCCATCTGAATTATTGGCGAGGCGGATGTCGCGTGCGGCGAGCTGCATGGCGCGCGCCGCGAGCTTGGATTCGACTGCCTCGCGTGCGAGCTCCTGCTGCTCGGACGCCGTCTGGCTGGACCGGCGCACGTTGCCGTTTCCGATCACCTGACCTGCTATCATCGCGAGGACCAGGAGGATGCCGACCGCCGATGAGATCGCCAGCTTGGTCCCAATCCGCAAATTCTGAACGAGGCTCAACATCGGCATGCTTCCCCTAGGGAATGCGCGGCCGAGTCATTGCCAGCCGCCCTCGGCGTTGATCGCCCTTGTCCAAAAAGTATGCGTTCACCATTCCAATTTGGTTAACGCGGCCTCCCGGCAAATACGGGATCGGTAGGAAAACCCCTTGAATTTCAGCACGGTATGCGCGCTTAACAGGTTAATCACACGCAGTGATAGGACCCCCGCCCCGCTGCGTTACGCTCTCACCGACGAGACTGATGCGGAAGACCGGCTTCTTGTCCTCGTCGAGCAGCTCCATGCACCACTCGGCGTTCGGCTTCAGGCTGCGCGCGATGCCGCCGAGCAGATTGGCGCAGACCTCGGTCATCTCGGTCCAGGCGGCTGTGCGGTCCTCGAATTCGTACGGCTGGTCGGCGGCGCCGGAATAGCGACCGGTGCTGATGCGGAAAAAGTACAGCGACATCGTTGAACCCTTTTATCGGGCCGCGCCCCCCGGCCGTCCGCAAACTGGCGCGCGAACAGCTACCAACGCATGAAAGCCGCCGTCCGTATGACTACGGCGCGGCGGCTTGGCGTTCGATGAACGTCTTCAACAACAAAGTGCGCGGACCGTCCCGCGCAGCCGACTCACTGGGTGGAACGGCGCAGCTCCAGCGGGCCCTCGTTCTTGGCGGGCTCCGACTTCACCGGCTCGAGCCGGCTGCTCTCGACACGCGGCGTCTCGACGCGCGCGGCAACTTCGGTGTTGGACGCGCCGACGGAACCGGTGTGCTCTGTCCTGTGCAGCGAGCGCGGACGCGCCGCAGCGCGCGCCATCAGCATCTGGTTGCCACCCTGGTGATGGAAGTCGCAATAGGCGAAGCCCATCCCCGACACCGAGCCGCGGAAGCTGCGATCGTCGGTCTTTTCCAGGTTGAAACAAGGCTCGAATGGAATGCCCTTGATCGAGGCGCAGACATTCTGGCCACGGATCTGGAGCGTATTGCCGGGCAGGCGGAGATGCTTGACCGGGCCCGCGCCGGAGAACTGCACCGCACCGGCGGCGCCGAGATCGTCCAGGATGCGGCCCGCGCCGCGGGTGCCGTCGAAACAGGTGAAGGCAAACACTTTGCCTGCCACGAAGCGACGCGCCTCGTCGGCGTTCATGCTTCCGGCAAGGGCCGGCGCAAACGTTGCTGCCGCCGTGACAGCCCCCAACACAATACGCGCAAGCATGCTCAACTCCGAACTAACCCCCGCGGCGGGCGATGCCTTATCTCTTTACCCGCTGCTTACCATACTAACCATGGCGACATTGAAGCAGCTTGGTTGGTAAAGTCTGAACGCCGTTAGACAATTTTTACCACGATGCGGCCGCGGACCTGGCCGGCCAGGATTTTTGCGCCCCACTCCGGTACCTGATCAAGAGGAATTTCGTGAGTGATTTCAGATAGTTTAGTCCGATCAAGATCTGACGCCAGGCGCTGCCAGGCGGCTTTCCGCGGCTCGATCGGGCACATCACGGAATCGATGCCGAGAAGGCACACCCCGCGCAAAATGAAGGGCGCGACGGATGACGGCAGGTCCATGCCAGCGGCCAGGCCGCAGGCCGCGATGGCCCCGCCGTATTTCGTCATCGAGAGCAGATTCGCCAGCGTGGTCGAGCCGACGCTGTCGACGCCACCCGCCCAGCGCTCCTTAGCGATCGGCTTAGCCGGCGCCGACAATTCGTTGCGGTCGATGATTTCGGCTGCTCCGAGATGCTTCAGATAGTCGGCCTCCGAGGCTCGGCCGGTCGAGGCGATGACGTGGTAGCCGAGCTTCGAGAGCACGGCGGTGGCGACCGAGCCGACGCCACCGGCAGCACCCGTCACCACCACAGGGCCGCTCTTCGGCGAGAGACCGTGCTTCTCGAGTGCCAGCACCGAGAGCATCGCAGTGAAGCCGGCGGTACCGATTGCCATGGCATCGCGGGCCGACAGGCCTTGCGGCAAGGCGACCAGCCAGTCGCCCTTCACCCGTGCCATCTCGGCATAGGCGCCGAGATGGGTCTCGCCCATGCCCCAGCCGGTGCAGACGACCTTGTCGCCCGCTTTCCATTGCGGATGCGAGGATTGCTCGACCGTGCCGGCGAAGTCGATGCCGGCGATCATCGGGAAGCGGCGCACCACCGGCGCCTTGCCGGTGAGCGCGAGGCCGTCCTTGTAGTTCAGCGTCGACCATTCCACGCGGACGGTGACGTCGCCGTCCATCAGTTCGGCTTCATCGAACTGCGTCAGCGCGGCAGTGGTGCCCTTGTCCGCCTTGTCGATCCGGATCGCCTTGAATGTGGCCACAGCTGAACTCCCTGACTGGTTTGACCGGGATGTTTAGCCGATCAGGCAGGCTGCGCAACCGCCCGAACGACAGGTTTCTCCACGATCGGAAGATTGATCAGCGCGGAAAGCACGCCGAACAGGATCGAGAGCCACCAGATCGGCGTATAGGAACCGAAGCGTTCGAAGACGATGCCCCCTAACCAGACACCGAGGAAGCCGCCGACCTGATGGCTGACGAAGGCAAAGCCGTACAGCGTCGCAAGCCAGCGCGTGCCGAACATCAGCGCCACCAGCGCCGAGGTCGGGGGCACCGTGGACAGCCAGGTCAGGCCGGAGACAGCACCGAACGCGATCGCCGAGAACGGCGTGATCGGGAACGAAATGAAGGCGAGGGTTGCGAGCGCACGCGTGAAGTAGATGGCCGAGAGGATGTAGCGCTTGGGTAGCGAGTTCTGGAGATAGCCGACGCTGAGCGAGCCGATGATGTTGAACAGGCCGATCGCCGCGATCACCCAGCCTCCGGTTTGCGTCGAGATGCCGCGATCGACCAGGAAGGCCGGCAGATGCACAGTGATGAAGGCGAGCTGGAATCCGCAGGTGAAGAAGCCGAGCACCAGCAGCACATAGGAGCGGTGACCGAAGGCTTCGGCGAGCGCCCTGGTGATGGTCTGCTCATCCGCCGGCGTCGCACTGGCCGTAGTTGCAGCCGGCGGCGTCGAGAGCGCCAGTGACAGCGGGATGATCAGCAGCATCAGGAAGCCGAACACGGAGAGGGCCTGCTGCCAGCCGAAATTGTCGATCAACGCGACGCCGATCGGTGCGAACAGGAACTGCCCGAATGATCCCGCGGCCGTGCCGGCACCGAGCGCGAGGCCGCGCTTTTCGGCCGGCAGCAGCTTGGTGAATGCCGACAGCACCAGATTGAACGAGCAGCCGGCGAGTCCGAAGCCGACCATGACGCCGGCACCGATGTTGAGCGACAGCGGCGTCGAGGAATAGCGCATCAGCAAGAGGCCGCCGGCATAGAGCAGCGCCCCGACGCACATCACCCGGAACAGGCCGAAGCGATCGGCGACCGCGCCGGCGATGGGCTGACCCAGTCCCCACAGCAAATTCTGAAAGGCGATGGCGAGGCCAAACACGTCGCGGCCCCAGGAGAATTCATGGCTCATCGGCTGCACGAAGAAACCGAGCGCCGAGCGCGGGCCAAAGCCGAGCATGCCGATCGCGCAGCCGCACAAAATGATGACGGCGGGGGTACGCCAGCTGGAGGAACGTGAGGCCGGAGCGAGTTCGCCCACTGATGTCGACATGGTATTTCCCCGTCTGTCATTGGCGGATTCGCAAAGAGGCGGCCGCGAATGCGTCATTTAATGCATTTGCATGAAAATCCCAAATCAAAAACGGTTGCATTCCACGAGGGGCTGCCGCGGGAGCATTGCGTTTCAATCTGGCCTTCGCCAGACGCGTCGGACGACGACCTGACGAGATTGTGTGCGGCAGGACCTAGCCGTCCTCGGCAGAGCGTGCTACTTTTGATTTACTCATATTGAGCATATATGAGGATCGATGAAACCCGCTCCGGCCCCTCGGCCGGATTACTCAGGCCCTACATATACTCATATTGAGTATAAATGACATACGAGGGAGGCTCTAATGCCGATCACTGAAATCTACGGTCCAGACGATTTTGCCAACCGGCCGCAGGGCCATCTCGCCTCCTCTCCCCGCCCCGCACCAGCGCCCACAGCGCGCGCGCTGCCGACGCCTTCGCTGGGATGGACGGCGGAGATCGAACGCGCCACCGCCCCGCTCTATGAGCGCGTGAAGCACGTCATCCCCCCGATCGAGTGGCCGCTGATGGCGCCGACGATCAAGGCGATCAACGACCTGAAGAAAGCGCGGGGTGCGGTGATCCTCGCCCACAACTACCAGGCGCCGGAGATCTTCCACTGCGTCGCCGACATTGGTGGCGACTCGCTGCAGCTCGCGGTCGAGGCCACCAAGGTGGAGGCCAATGTCATCGTGCAGTGCGGCGTGCACTTCATGGCGGAGACCTCAAAACTGCTCAACCCGGACAAGACGGTGCTGATCCCGGATTCGCGCGCCGGCTGCTCGCTGGCCGCCAGCATCACCGGCGCCGACGTGCGCCTGCTCCGCGAAAAATTTCCGGGCGTGCCTGTCGTCGCCTACATCAACACCTCGGCGGAGGTGAAAGCCGAGGTCGACATCTGCTGCACCTCCTCGAACGCGGTGCAGGTGGTCGAGAGCCTGAACGCGCCAAGCGTGATCTTCCTGCCCGATCGCTATCTCGCCACTTACGTGGCCTCGAAGACCGACGTGAAGATCATCGCCTGGAAAGGCGCCTGCGAGGTGCACGAGCGCTTCAAGGGCGAAGAGCTGCGCGCCTTTCGCGAGGCCGATCCGTCCGTGCAGATCATCGCACATCCCGAATGTCCGCCGGACGTGCTGGCGGAAGCCGACTTCACCGGCTCGACCGCGCACATGATCAACTGGGTGCGCGAAAAGCGGCCGCGGCGGCTGGTGATGATCACGGAATGCTCGATGGCCGACAATGTGCGCGCCGAGCTGCCTGACGTCGAGATGCTGCGCCCCTGCAATCTCTGCCCGCACATGAAGCGCATCACGCTCGCCAACATTTTGGACAGCCTGCTGACGCTCCGCGAAGAGGTGACGATCGATCCCGCACTTGCGGATCGCGCAAGGCGCTCGGTCGAGCGGATGATCAATCTGAAGAATTAACAACACATGCAGCGTCACACACAGCTGTCGTCCCGGACAAGCGTAGCGCAGATCCGGGACCCCCGCGCGAGCGCTCGCGCTCGTCGCGCTGACCACAGGAAGATGTTTGGCGAAGAGAGGCAACGCGCAGCTTCGCACAACAACTTCCGCCGCGGCGTATGGGTCCCTGCGTTCGCAGGGACGACGGCAGAGTGAATGGAGAGAACAATGACCAACAACATCCACAACCTCACCCGCACCGACGATATCGTCATCGTCGGCGGCGGCCTTGCCGGACTGTTCTGCGCGCTGAAGCTCGCGCCGCGGCCGGTGACGTTGATCTCGGCCGCGCCGCTCGGACAGGGCGCATCATCCGCATGGGCGCAAGGCGGCATCGCCGCGGCGGTGGCCGAGGGCGACACACCGGAAGCGCATGCCGCCGACACCATCGCGGTCGGCGGCGGCCTCGTCGACGAGGCGGTCGCACTTGGGATCGCGCGCGAGGCCGCGCCGCGCATCCACGATCTCCTGACCTATGGCGTCCCCTTCGATCGCGATCTCGAAGGCAGGCTCGCCGTGGGACGCGAAGCGGCACATTCGGCCCGGCGCATCGTGCATGTGCGAGGCGATGGTGCCGGTGCCGCGATCATCGCGGCCTTGAGCGACGCGGTGCGCCGTACGCCGTCGATCCGTGTCATCGAAGGGCTTGTCGCCGAAGCCCTCTTGGCCGAGAACGGTGCCGTCGCCGGCCTTCAACTGCGCGAAGCCGGCAATCCCACGGCTCGACCGTTCCTGCTCGCTGCGCGCGCTGTGGTGCTTGCCACCGGCGGCATCGGACATCTCTACGCCGTGACGACCAATCCAATGGAAGCCAGCGGCTCCGGCCTCGCCATCGCCGCGCGTGCCGGTGCCGTGATCGCCGATCCGGAATTCGTGCAATTCCACCCGACCGCCATCATGGTCGGCCGCGATCCCGCACCACTCGCGACCGAAGCACTGCGTGGTGAAGGGGCAACGCTGATCAACGGCAATGGCGAGCGCTTCATGCCGGCGCGTCACCCGCTCGCGGAGCTTGCGCCGCGCGACATCGTGGCCCGCGGCGTATTCGCCGAGATCGCGGCCGGTCGCGGCGCCTTCCTCGATGCGCGCCAGGCGCTGGGCGCGCGCTTCGCCGACAAATTTCCGACCGTGCATGCGAGCTGCATCGCCGCCGGCATCGATCCGGCCACGCAAGCCATCCCGATTGCGCCCGCCGCGCACTACCACATGGGCGGCATCGCCGTGGATGCGCGCGGCCGCAGCTCGATCGACGGACTCTGGGCCGGCGGCGAAGTGTCGTCGACCGGCGCGCACGGCGCCAACCGGCTCGCCTCGAACTCGCTGCTGGAGGCGGTGGTCTACGCCGCGCGCATCGCCGACGACATCGCCGGCCGCTCGATCCCCGCGCCCGCCCGCCTCCCCGACGCATTGGTGACACCGCGCGGCGGCACGCCGGATGCTCTGGCCGGGAAGCGGCTGCGCGCGATGATGAGCGCCCATCTCGGCGTGATCCGCAAGGGCGACGGCCTCACCGAGGCCGTGCACCACTTCGCCGTGCTCGAACGCGAGGCAACCAGCCTCGCGCTGCGCAATATGGCGACGTCCGCCCTGCTCGTTGCCGCCTCGGCGTGGAGCCGGCGCGAGAGTCGCGGCGCGCATTTCCGCTCCGACCATCCCGCTGACGTCCCTGCGCAGGCGCGGCGAACGATGACGACACTCGCCGCGGTGCGCGAGATCGCGGAGAGCCTGAGTTCCCGGCCGCGCGTTGCGCAACCCATGATCGCCTGACGGAGTTTGCCATGATTACCCCCACCTCCCTGCTCTATCCCGACGCCTTTCTCTCGCCGCTTGCGATCGACGAAGCGGTGCAGCGCGCGCTCGACGAGGACCTCGGCCGCGCCGGCGACATCACCTCGCTGGCGACGATCCCGGAAGCGACCAGGGCGCAAGCCATTCTGGTCGCGCGCCAGTCCGGCGTGATCGCAGGCCTGCCGCTGGCGCTGGCGACGTTGCAGAAGCTCTCGCCCGACATCGACGTGCGCGCGCACGTCCGTGACGCCGCACGCGTTGTCCGCGGACAGCAGGTGCTGACGATCTCGGGGCCGGCGCGTGCCATTCTTACGGCGGAGCGGACCGCGCTGAATTTCGTCGGCCGCCTGTCGGGCGTCGCGACGCTCACGGCCGACTATGTCGCCCGCACCGAAGGCACGAAAATGCGCATCTGCTGCACGCGCAAGACCACGCCGGGGCTGCGCGCGCTGGAGAAGTACGCGGTGCGCTGCGGCGGCGGCTTCAACCACCGCTTCGGCCTCGACGATGCGATCCTGATCAAGGACAACCACATCGCGGTCGCCGGCGGCATCGGTGCGGTGCTGGAGCGCGCCCGCGCCCACGCCGGCCATCTCGTCAAGATCGAGATCGAGGTCGATACGCTGGCGCAATTGCGCGAGGTGCTCGATACCGGACTTGCCGAAGCCGTGCTGCTCGACAACATGGACCTTGCGACGCTGCGCGAGGCGGTGCGGATCAACGAGGGTCGTCTCAAGCTGGAGGCGTCCGGTGGCGTCACGCTGGACTCGATCGCGGCCATCGCGGCGACCGGTGTCGATTACGCTTCGGCAGGCGCTCTGACGCATTCGGCGCCGAACTTTGATTGCGCGCTGGATATTGAGATGTGAGATCACCGCTCTGAGCCCGGGGCTGGCTGCACCTCTCCCGCTTGCGGGGGAGGTCGGCGCGAAGCGCCGGATGGGGGCGCTCTCTCCACACTGGGGTTCTCGCCTGTGGAAACACCCCCTCCCCGACCCTCCCCCGCGAGCGGGAGAGGGAGCGCACCTTCACTGCCGCGACGATTGATTGCCTCAGCGCCGCTCGCTCGCACCCATTTCCGCGGAACTCTTCGCTTCCTGCGCGAGCTCGGCCGACAGCGCGGCGGTCTGGGCTGGCGTGCCCCAACTCGGTTCCTCGCTGCCGTCGCCCCAGGCGCGCGGGCGATAGAAGGTGTGCACGCCGGTCTTGTACATCTTCTTCATCTCGGCGACCCAGGACGGGCGCACCCAGTAGGCATGATAGTGCGTGGACTTGCCCACCTCGGGCAGCCAGATCTGGCCGTCGAGCATCGCCTTCGCGATCTTCTTGGCGCGCTCCCACATCTCGGGCTCGCGGATCACGTCGGCATTGTTGTCGCAGGCGAAGGTGAACTGGCAGGCGAGATGGCGGTGCTTGTTCTGATAGACTGCTCCGCACACGGTGTCGGGATATTTTCCGGAGAACACGCGGTTCATCACGACTTGCGCGACGGCCATCTGGCCGCGCACGGCCTCGCCGCGCGACTCGAAATAGACGGCTTCCGCAAGGCACTTCTCGGACTTCGCGCGCGACTTGTCGTCGAGCGCGAGACGCTCCGCCGGCGATCTGGCGCGCTGGTTGTCGGCGTTGACCTCGCCCTTCGGCGCGACGCTCTCGCCGCTCTCGATATCCTTGGCGATGTCCACTGTGGGCGGCGACAGCGAGGCCGTCACCTTCATGTCGGGATCTGGCATCACGATCAGCGGCTCGGCGCCGGGCTGCCAGCTCTCGATGCTTTCGAGATTGCCGCCGAGCGAGGAACTGCCAAAGAACAGGTTGGAGGTCTTGACGCTGAACGGATCCCGCACCGGCGTCGTCGGCGCAGTGGTCCGCTTAAGCGCCTCGAGCGGCGCGGTCGCGAGCGCGCGCGCCGCGTCACTGGCGCGCGGTGGATTGGAATACTGCGGCAGCGGCGGCGCGCGGAGTGCTTCCTGCAGCTCGGGATCGAGCGCGGCCGCGGATTCCGGCGACATCGCCTGCGGCAGCGCGGCAGTCTTGGCGCCGAACACCGAGCTGTTCGACGTCGCGGGATCTTGCTGCGCCGGCGCCGCAGCGGGCGCTTCGGGAGTCTCGGTCGGGGTCACGGTGGCGAGGCGATCACCCTTCATGGAGCGATCGACCTTGGGAAAGTCGGAAGCCTGGTAGCGCGGCGCAGCCTGCAGCGCCGGATTGCGGCCGATCGCGCCGGTGACGTCGCGGCCATCGAGGCTCGCCAGGCGAACCATCGCGCTCTGCGGAACCGAGGTGCCGATGGGGCGGGAAAAGCTGTAGGTGGCGAGCTGGATCGAGGACGCCGCAGAGAACACCTGCTTCTGCCAACGCTCGGCGACGCCGGGTTGGCGCGCCAGCAGGGAGGCAATATCCTGATAGCCGGTCTCTCTCGGCATCAATGCGAAGATGCAGAGACCGATGCCGAAGGACGCGAACCGCGCGCCCTTCGGATGGTTACGCAACACAGACATCGATACGCTCACGCTACGCTTACGCCAGAAAAATCGAAACGCAGTACATCCGTGCAATTCGATCTTTATCGTAAGTATCCAATTTAGGTTGCCGGGGCGTTAATCGGCGTTGCGCGTGCAGCACACTCAAGCGATTGCAGGCGTTTTCACGGGGTGATCGCGCACGGTGGTAAATGCGTCGTCACGCGAAGCGGTAAACAAGAGGTCAACGCGAATGGTGAAGGAACTCTTGCTGGCGCGTATCATTACGGGACGCGCGTGTGGTTCCTAGTTGTCCGAGCTTCCACCTCGTCATTGCGAGGAGCTCTTGCGACGAAGCAATCCAGGCTGCCGCCGTGGAGAGATTCAGGATTGCTTCGCTGCGCTCGCAATGACGGGTTGGCGAGAGCATCGCGAAAACGAAAAAGAGGCGGGGTTTTGGCCCCGCCTCTCTCATTCCAGCATTTAGCTCTGCTTACGCCTGGCTGGCGATCGCCTTGCCGAGTGCGGCTTGCGCCGCTGCGAGACGGGCGATCGGCACCCGGTAGGGCGAGCAGGAGACGTAGTCGAGACCGATGTTGTGGCAGAAGGCGACGGAGGCGGGATCGCCGCCGTGCTCGCCGCAGATGCCGACCTTGAGCTTCGCCCGCGTCTTGCGGCCGCGCGCGACGCCGATCTTGACGAGCTCGCCGACGCCTTCCTGGTCCAGCGCGACGAAGGGATCGACCGACAGGATGCCCTTCGCGACATAGGGACCGAGGAAGCTCGCCGCGTCGTCGCGGCTGATGCCGTAGGTGGTCTGCGTCAGGTCGTTGGTGCCGAACGAGAAGAACTCCGCCGACTCTGCGATCTCGGCCGCGAGCAGACAGGCGCGCGGCAGCTCGATCATGGTGCCGACCTGATAGGTTAGCTTGGTGTTGGTGTCGCGCATCACCGCCTGCGCGGTCGCATCGATCCGCGCCTTGACGAGGTCGAGCTCCATCTTGGTCGCGATCAGCGGCACCATCACCTCGAGGCCGACGGCCTTGCCGGTGCGCTTCTCGGCTTCGACCGCCGCCTCGAAGATCGCACGCGCCTGCATCTCGGCGATCTCCGGATAGGCGATCGCGATGCGGCAGCCGCGGAAGCCGAGCATCGGATTGAACTCCGAGAGCTCGCGCGCGCGGTCAGCCAGGCGCCGCGGGTCGGTATTCATGGCGCGTGCCACTTCCTCGACCTCGGCGTGGGTGTGCGGCAGGAACTCGTGCAGCGGCGGATCGAGCAGACGGATCGTGACGGGCAGGCCCTTCATGATCTCGAACAGCTCGACGAAGTCGGCGCGCTGCATCGGCAGCAGTTTTGCCAGCGCCGCGCGGCGGGACTGCTCGTCCTCGGAGAGGATCATCTCGCGCACCGTGCGGATGCGCGTCTCCTCGAAGAACATGTGCTCGGTGCGGCACAGGCCGATGCCTTCGGCGCCGAACTTGATCGCGGTGCGCGCGTCATCGGGGGTGTCGCCGTTGACGCGGACGCCGATCTTGCGGACCTGGTCGGCCCAGGCCATCAGCGTGCCGAACTCGCCGGACAGCTCCGGCTCGATCATCGGCATGCGGCCGGCCAGCACCTGACCGAGCGAGCCGTCGATGGTGATGACGTCGCCGGTCTTGAAGGTGCGCGAGCCGATGCTCATGGTGCCGCGGCCGTAATCGACACGGATGGTGCCGCAGCCGGAGACGCAGGGCTTGCCCATGCCGCGCGCGACCACCGCCGCGTGCGAGGTCATGCCGCCGCGGGTGGTCAAAATGCCTTCGGCGGCGTGCATGCCGTGGATGTCTTCCGGGCTGGTCTCGATGCGGACCAGAATCACCTTGCGCCCGTCGCCCTGAAGCTTGGCCGCTTCGTCCGAGGAGAACACGATCTCGCCGGAGGCCGCACCCGGGGATGCCGGCAGGCCGGTCGCGATCACGTCGCGCTTGGCGTTGGGATCGATGGTCGGATGCAGCAGCTGATCGAGCGAAGCCGGATCGATGCGCGTCACCGCTTCCTTCTTCGAGATCAGGCCTTCATTGGCGAGCTCGACGGCGATGCGCAGCGCCGCCTTGGCGGTGCGCTTGCCGCCGCGGGTCTGCAGCATCCAGAGCTTGCCGCGCTCGACGGTGAACTCCATGTCCTGCATGTCGCGGTAGTGCTTCTCGAGCTGCGTGTAGATCCGCGTCAGCTCCTTGAAGGCCTCCGGCATCGCCGCTTCCATCGACGCCTTGTCGGAGCCCGATTCCTGGCGCGCCTCCTCGGTGATGTCCTGCGGCGTGCGGATGCCCGCCACCACGTCCTCGCCTTGCGCGTTGATCAGGAACTCGCCGTAGAGCTTGCTCTCGCCGGTCGAGGGGTTGCGGGTGAACGCAACGCCGGTCGCCGAAGTCTCGCCCATGTTGCCGAACACCATGGCCTGCACGTTGACCGCGGTGCCCCAGGATTCCGGAATGTCGTGCAGCTTGCGGTAAGTCACCGCGCGCGCGTTCATCCAGGATGAGAACACGGCGCCGATCGCGCCCCAGAGCTGATCGTGCGGGTCTTGCGGGAAGTCCTTGCCGGTCTCGCGTGCGACGGCGTCCTTGTACTTGCCGACCAGCTCGACCCAATCCTCGGCGGCGAGGTCGGTATCGAGCGTGTAGCCCTGGCCGTCCTTGAAGGTGTCGAGGATTTCCTCGAAGTGATGATGCTCGAAGCCGAGCACCACGTCCGAATACATGGTGATGAAACGGCGATAGCTGTCATAGGCGAAGCGGCGGTCGCCCGACAATTCCGACAGCGCTTCCACGGTCTGGTCGTTGAGGCCGAGATTGAGCACGGTATCCATCATGCCCGGCATCGAGGCGCGCGCGCCGGAGCGCACGGAGACGAGCAGCGGGTTCTTGGCATCGCCGAAGATCTTGCCGGTCAACTTGCCGACATAGTCGAGCGCCTTCTCAACCTGCGACTGCAACTCCTTCGGATAGGATTTGTCGTGCGCGTAGAAGTAGGTGCAGACCGAGGTCGGGATGGTGAAGCCCGGAGGCACCGGCAGGCCGAGATTGGCCATCTCGGCAAGGTTCGCACCCTTGCCACCGAGCAGGTCGCGCATCTCCGTGCGGCCTTCGGCCTTGCCGTCACCGAACGTGTACACCCATTTGCCGGCCTTGCCCGCGGCTGGCGCGGCCTTGGCCGGTACAGTCTTCTTCGGTGCAGGCTTCGCGGCGACCTTCGGCAGAGCCGCCTTGGTCACAGCCTTCGCGGCCGGCTTGGCAGCAGCCTTCGCGGCCGTTTTGGCGACCGGCTTGGGTGCGCTCTTGGCAAGCGTCTTGCGGGCCGCCGGCGCGGCTTTCGCCTTGGCGGAAGACTTTGATTTCGCTGGAGTTTTATTGGGCTTCGAGGCGGCTTTGGCCATAGCTTGCACACAACCTGCGAGAGGAATGGGAATTCGCGGGCCTTACACCATTTTGGGCGGGCCCGCGCAAGTCGGACAGTTCCGGAAAATGAACGCCTAGAAGCGGAGCCATTTCAGGAGCCCGAGCCCGATCGCACCGTTCACAATGAGGAAGATCGCGACGATCAGGTTGAGGAGTCGCGGCATGATCAGGATGAGCACGCCCGCAATCAACGACAGGATCGGCGAAATGTGGGCGACGGTGATGTGCATGAACTATCTTTCTGTGGAGGTGGGGCGAATCGCGGGCGGATCATAGCCCTCCCGGTTCCGCGAGTAGAGACGCGCAAGACGCGATGCGAGTTCCGGCACCCACGAAAACTGCCTGAAATTGCCGCGAATGCGGCAGGCCTTTTCCCGGAACATTGCGAAGGGTGCATGCATTGGCCAACCGGTCGCGCCAATGACGCGCCCGAAAACAAAATCACGTCGAAGGAGTTGTCCATGCGGAACAGGATTCTCGCTCTTGCAGCGCTCGCGGCCGCGATCGGCTCGCCCGTTGCGGCGCAGGCGCAAAGCGGTGTCACCGTCGGACGCGCGCCCGCCGTGGTCGACAGCGCTCCGACCATTGCGGCCGACCAGCGGCCCGCCTTCCGCGACTATGTCGTCGAGCAACGTGTGCCAGCCTTCCGCATTCCGGATCGCATCGTGGTCGGCGCCACCCTACCCGAAAGCGGCGTCACTTATTATGACGTGCCGCAACGCTTCGGTGCCACCACCTATCGCTACACCGTCGTGAACGGCGAAACCGTGCTGGTCGAGCCGCGCTCGCGCCGAATCGTCGAGGTGCTGGACTGACATCGACTGGCTGACACTAGATGTCCGGCGCGTCACATCAGGCTGGCGCGAGCAGTGTTAAATCGGACATCAGGCCCCGCCCGGTCTTCCCCCCGCCGGGCGGGGCTTTTTCTTCTCTGTCGTTCTGGGGCGGTCCGGAGGACCGAACCCGGAACCTCGAGATTCCGGGCTCGCGCTACGCGCGCCCCGGAATGACAGCGGTGTTTGCCGCGCGACCGCGGCCTCAATCCTGGATCTTCGAGAAATCCGCCACCGCGCGCGTGGCGCTGCGGATCTCGTTCAGCAGCTTGAGGCGGTTCTCGCGCACCTTCGCATCGTCGTCGTTGACGCGAACCTTGTCGAAGAACGCATCGACCGGCGGGCGCAGCTTTGCCATCGCGCTCATCGCGGCGGCAAAATCCTCCTTGGCAACGGCGGCGCTGGCCTCCGCCTGCACTTCGCCGATCGCCTTTGCCAGCGCCTTCTCCTCGGCCAGACCATAAAGCGCAGCATCGGGCGCACCGTCGAAGCTACGCTTGTCCTTCTTCTCCTCGATCGAGAGGATGTTGCTGGCGCGCTTGGTGCCGGCGAGCAGGTTCTTGCCGTCGTCGCTCTCCAGGAATTTTCCCAGCGCCTCGACCCGGCGGACGATCATCAGGAGATCGTCCTGACCGCCGAGCGCGAACACGGCGTCGACAAGATCATGCCGCGCGCCCTGCTCGCGGAGCTGGACCTTGAGGCGGTCGGCGAAGAAGGCGAGCAGATCGCTCGGAAGCCTCGTGGCATCGGCAGGCTTCACCAACAAGCCAGCAAGTGCGGAAGCCGCAACCTTCGTGAGCGAGAGCCGCAGCCCATTCTCGGCGATCAGCCTGATCACGCCCAGCGCCGCGCGGCGCAGCGCATAGGGGTCCTTGCTCCCCGTCGGCTTTTCGTCGATCGCCCAGAAGCCAACGAGCGTATCGATCTTGTCCGCCAAAGCCACCGCGACGCTCACCGGATCGGTCGGCACGCGATCGGTGGGCCCTTGCGGCTTGTAGTGCTCTTCGCAGGCCGCGGCGACGGAGGCATCCTCGCCCTGCGCCAGCGCGTAGTACTTGCCCATCAGCCCCTGCACTTCAGGGAATTCGCCGACGACTTCGGTCAGCAGATCCGCCTTGGCCAGATGCGCGGCGCGCGTCGCCTTCGCCACGTCGGCACCGACCAGCGGCGCGATCTCGGCGGCGAGCCTCTCGATGCGACCGATGCGCGCGGCCTGGGTGCCGAGCTTCTCATGGAACACGATCTGCTCGAATTTCGGCAGACGATCCTCGAGCTTCGTCTTCAGATCGGTCTCGTAGAAAAACTTCGCATCCGACAGGCGCGGACGGATCACGCGCTCGTTGCCTGATACGATGACCTTGCCGCCGTCGGTCGCCTCGATATTGGCGGTGAGGACGAACTTGTTGGTCAGCTTCCCGGTCTTGGTATCCTTGACCACAAAGCACTTCTGGTTGTTGCGGATGGTGGCGCGGATCACCTCGTCCGGGATGGCGAGATATTCCGCTTCGAACGATCCCATCATGACAACGGGCCATTCGACGAGGCCCGAGACCTCGTCGAGCAGCACCTGATCCTCAACCAGCTCGAAGCCCTGCGCGAAGGTCAGCTCCTTGGCGTCGGCGAAGATGATGTCCTTGCGCGCCTGCGGATCGAGGATGACCTTTGCGGCTTTCAACTTCGCTTCGTAGTCTTCAAAACGGCGCACGGAAATCGCATCCGGCGCCATGAAGCGATGGCCGTAGGTGGTCTGGCCGGTCGCGATGCCGTCCACCTCGAACTTCACGACATCAGGCTCTTCCGTCTCAAGCCCGAAGGTTGCAGTGATCGCGTGCAGCGGGCGCACCCAGCTCAGCGACCCCGGCTTGCCCGATCGCGCGCCCCAGCGCATCGATTTCGGCCAGGGGAAGGTGCGGATGATGACGGGCAGGATTTCCGCGAGCACGTCGATCGCATCGCGGCCGGGTTTCTCGATCAAGCCGATGTAGAAATCACCCTTGGGGTCGCGCTGGATTTTTGCTTCATCCAGCGACTTCAAGCCCGTCGCCTTCAGAAAACCCTGCACAGCCGCGTCGGGCGCGCCGACTTTGGGCCCGCGGCGTTCGGTCTTGAGATCAGGCTGGCGCGCGGGGATGCCATGCACGGTGAGCGCAAGGCGGCGCGGCGTCGCGAACGCTTTCGCGCCCTCATACACCAGGCCTTCGGCAACGAGCTTGTCGGTGACCAGGCGACGCAGATCGTCGGCCGCCTTAGCCTGCATGCGCGCGGGAATCTCTTCCGAGAACAGTTCAAGCAAAAGTTCGGGCATCAGGCCGCTCCGCCCGCTTCAGTATGGATCCAGGCCTCGCCGCAGGCTTTTGCCAATTCGCGCACGCGCAGAATGTAGCTCTGCCGCTCCGTCACCGAAATCACGCCGCGCGCGTCCAAGAGGTTGAAGACGTGGCTGGCCTTGATGCACTGGTCGTAGGCCGGCAGCGCCATCAGATGCGCCTCGCGCTTGTCGTCCTTCCAGCCGGCGTCGAGATATTTCCGGCAGGCCGCTTCCGCCATCTTGAACTGCTCGAACAGCATCGCAGTGTCGGCGACTTCGAAGTTGTGCTTCGAATATTCCCGCTCGGCCTGCAGGAAGACGTCGCCATAGGTGACCTTGGCGTCGCCCTCGCGGCCGTTGAAGTTGAGGTCGTAGACGCGGTCGACGCCCTGCACATACATCGCGAGACGCTCGAGCCCGTAGGTGAGCTCGCCCGCGACCGGGGCGCATTCGAAGCCCGCGACCTGCTGGAAGTAAGTGAACTGGCTGACTTCCATGCCGTCGCACCAGCACTCCCAGCCAAGGCCCCAGGCGCCCAGCGTCGGGCTCTCCCAATCGTCCTCGACGAATCGGATGTCGTGCACGGCGGAATCGATGCCGATTGCGGCGAGCGACTTCAGGTACAGCTCCTGAAGGTTCGGCGGCGACGGCTTCATGATCACCTGGAACTGGTAATAGTGCTGCATCCGGTTCGGGTTCTCGCCGTAGCGGCCGTCCTTGGGACGGCGCGAGGGCTGCACATAGGCCGCGTTCCAGGGCTTTGGCCCGAGCGCGCGCAGCGTGGTCGCCGGATGGAAGGTACCCGCGCCCATCTCCATGTCGTAGGGCTGCAGGATCACGCAGCCCTGCTCGGCCCAGAACCGCTGGAGCGCGAGGATGAAGCCCTGGAACGAGCGTTCCGGGCGCATATGGGCGGGCAATGAGGCGTCCATCGTCAGATCAGGCTCTCGCGGGGGGTTTTGAATCGCGCGGGACCGTATCGACGGCGGGGGTGGGAATCAAGGCAAACGGGGCGGATTCGGGCCAATCAGGCCTCATCCCGGGAGGTGCCGTAGGGTGGGCAAAGGCGCGCTTGCGCCGTGCCCACCATCTTTCCAGGATTGAGGTGCTGTCGTGGGCACGCTTCGCTTTGCCCACCCTACGGCACCTTACGTGTTGAGAGCGCTACCCCGGCCGGTAAGCTCCAGTCACGGGGTCACGTTTCAGCGTCTGGATGTTCCCCATATGGGCGGCCTCGGCGACACGCGACAGGCGCATCTCCTCCAGCTCCTGATTGATCCGGACAGCGGTCTTGTAGACCCAGCGGACCACGGCAAGCCCACCCAGGACGCCCGCGAAAGCGACGAACGGCGGCATCTGTCGATCCTCGTCTAGTGCTCAGCCCCCACGCATATTGTTGCGCAGACAGGGCTACGCCGCAATCGGCACGCCAAGAGGCCAAATGGCGCGGGAGGGCTGCGCCTAGAACCCGAATTTCGCCCAGATCGCTCGCGTCTCAAGCGCCGAGATCAGATCGTCCGGCAGGCCGGCCATTGATTCCATGGCCGAAAGCTGCCCCGCGCCGGGCGATTTCCGGCCCAGAATGCCGGAGAGCAGCCCGGTCGGCTGCGCGATCACGGGGGTGAGAACCTTCTCGCCGTAGCGGGCACGAAGAGTTGAGCGGAGATCGCCGATGCTGTCGGCGAGCCCCAGAGCGATCGAACTCTCGCCGGCCCAGTATTCGCCCGTGAACAGGGCGTCGTCCGCGCCCTTGAGGCGCGCGCCGCGGCTCTCCTTCACCAGGGAAATGAAGATCTGATGGATCTCGCGCTGGAGCGCCTTCAGCTTGGCGACATCGTCGGGGTTCTCGGGGAGGAAAGGATCGAGCATCGCCTTGTGCGCGCCGGCCGTGTAGAGGCGCCGCTCGATGCCGAGCCGCTTGATCGCCTCCTGGAAACCGAAGCTGCCGCCGACCACGCCGATCGAGCCAAGGATCGAAGAGGGATCGCAGATGATCTCGTCGCCGGCGCAGGCGATCATGTAGCCGCCGGAGGCCGCAACGTCCTCGACGAACACCAGCACCGGCAGCTTCTTCTCCGCCGCGAGCTGCTTGATGCGCAGATAGATCTGGCGCGACTGCACCGGTGAGCCGCCGGGCGAATTGATCACCAGCGCCACCGCCTTGGCGTGCCGATATGAGAACGCGCGCTCCAGCACCCGCGCGACGCCCGCCAGCGTCATGCCCGGGCGCAGCGGCGTCACCGCGCCGATCACGCCGGACAGCCGCACCACCGGCACGACAGCCGTGCCCGGGCGGAAACGCGCCGGCAGATATTGCATGAGCTTGTCGGCCAGGCCGGAACTCTCACGATCTTTCAATTGTTCGGCCATGCCGTTACCTCTGATTAACCATTTCTTATCACGCGACTGTCATTGGAAGTGCCTGGAACGTGTTTTGCAGATTTCCCGTCGGGAGGCTGCAATGGGGCAGCGGAGAACACCATGAAAATCTATCTGCTGATGCTGCTGGTCGGTGCGCTGTTCATGGCGATCCGCTTGACGTCCCCGCAAGAGCAACAGCCGGAATCGCTTCCGCAGTAAGCCGTCACGGTTCCACCAGCGGCAAGGCCGCTCTCCCCTCCAGAATCTCCGTCACCTCTTTTTTGGACGCGCCCGACTCGTCGTTGAGCATGAGGCCCGGCAGCAATCGCGTCGGAGCCCGGCCGCCTTTGACCGCACGCACCAGCACGCGGATCGCAGGCCGCCCCGCCTCCCCGTGAACCGGCAGGATCGAAAGGCTGCCGAAGCCGCGTGACAGCGCCGCCAGGACATCGGCGATGCCATCTGCGCGCCAGATCAATGTCAGCACACCATTCGATCGGAGGATGCGACGCGCTGCATGCACCCAGGCATGCAGGGTCTCCTCGGTCGCCACATGCGCGGTGTGACGCGCCTGGTCCGGCGAGCCGCGATGCCGGGCCGGATCGTTGAAGGGCGGATTCATCAGCACCGCGTCGACGCTGTCGGGCGACAGCCCGTTTGCCGCAAAGGCGGTGGCGTCGGCCGTGACATCGAGCACGATGGTCTCGGCGGCAAGCGCATTCGCGGCTGCATTGGCGCGCGCGAGCTCGGCCAGCTCCGGATCGATCTCGACCAGGCTCAGCCCGATACCAGCGACGCGCCGGGCCAGCGCCAGCCCGGCCGTGCCGATCCCGGCGCCGAAATCGACCACGCGGTCCCCGGGACGGGCCTCCGTCGCCGCCGCAAGCAGAATGGCGTCGTGCCCGGCTCTGTGGCCACTCCGCTTCTGCCTCAGGCGCAACTGCCCGCCGAGAAAAGCGTCCTCGGTAATATCTGCGGCCTCACTCATCGCCGCGCAGTTCGTGGCTGAGGCCGGCCTCGGTGAGGAGCTCCCTCGCCTCCTGGGCGTCGTCCTCATGAACCAGGATCCGCCGCGGCAAAATGCCGAGCGAGCCCTCGATGATGCTCATGTTCTGGTCCAGCACCAGGTGATGGATGTTGGCGCCGTCGAGCAGCGCGCCGATCGCCGACACCAGCACCATATCGTTGGTCCGAACCAGTTCACGCAAAACGCAGGTTTCCTTGCCTGAAAGGGGGCTAAAGCGGCAAATGTCAATGGTTCCGCGGGCCTTGCCGCATCCGCCGCCAGTTTCTATTGTCTTTCCGTCAGAATAGCCCCTCCGGGGCAAATATTGGAGACCGGCGTGGCCGTCATCGTACCTTTCGAAACTCCCGGCGCGTCGATCGAAGAGCTGGTTGCCCTTGTCGCCCCTGACATGGAGCGCGTCAACGCCACGATCCTGTCGCGGACCGGTTCGGACGTGACCATGATCCCGGAGGTCGCCAACCATCTGATCTCCTCCGGCGGCAAGCGGCTGCGGCCGATGCTGACGCTCGCCATGGCCAACCTCGCCGGCTATACCGGCGACGGCCATATCAAGCTGGCCGCCTCCGTCGAGTTCATGCATACCGCCACGCTGCTGCACGACGACGTCGTCGACGAGAGCGAGATGCGCCGCGGCAAGCTGTCGGCGCGCATGCTCTGGGGCAACGAGGCGAGCGTGCTGGTCGGCGACTTCCTGCTCGGCCAGGCCTTCCGCATGATGGTCGAGGTCGGCTCGCTTCGCGCGCTCGACATCCTCTCCGCGGCCGCCGCCACCATCGCCGAGGGCGAGGTGATGCAGCTGGCCGCCGCCAAGAACACCGCGACCACCGAGGACGAATATCTCGCCGTGATCCGCGGCAAGACCGCCGAGCTGTTCGCCGCCGCCTGTGAGGTCGGCCCTGTCATCGCCAACCGTCCCAAGGCCGAGCAGACCGCCTGCCGCTCGGTCGGCATGAATCTCGGCATCGCCTTCCAGCTCGTCGACGACGTGCTCGACTATGGCGGCAAGAGCGCAAAGCTCGGCAAGAACACCGGCGACGATTTCCGCGAGGGCAAGATCACCCTGCCCGTCGTGCTCGCCTTCCGCCGCGGCAACGACACCGAGCGCGCCTTCTGGATCCGCGCGCTGGAGCGCGGCGAGATTGGCGACAGCGATCTCGATCACGCCATCGGGCTGATGAACAAGCACCGCGCGCTGGAAGATACGCTCAGCCGCGCCCAGCACTACGGCGCCATGGCCGTGGACGCGCTGGCGCTGTTCCCGTCCTCCCCGATGAAGAGCGCGCTGGAGCAGGTGGTGGCGTTCTGTCTGGCGCGGTCGCATTAGGCTTTTGAGTTTCGGCGCACCGCTAGCGAAACACTCGGTGTCGTCCCGGCGAACGCCGAGACCCATACCGCGTGATCTATCGACACAGTGTCGGTGCGAGTACCCACAATAACCAATCTTCGCCAAACCACTCCCTGTGGTTATGGGTCCCGGCGTTCGCCGGGACGACACCGGTGAGATAGGTCCCAGCTGCGTCAACACCTTCATTGCGAGCGCAGCGAAACAATCAAGAATCCCTCCGCGAAGAGAGCCTGGATTGCTTCGCTGCGCTCGCAATGACGGAGCATGGCGCGAAGCCGGCATTCGCCAATTCGCATTTCAAATTACAGTGACAGCTTTTTGCGGATGTGCGGCCCGCCTCCGTCAGCGCTCGTGCGGCCCACCTCCCGGTCACTTGCTTTTTGCAAGTGACTCTCCTACTTTCCCGCCATGCAGCCCAAATCCCCCTCGATCCTGGAATGCCCGGTCGGCCGTGCCGTGGAGACGGTCGGTGAATGGTGGAGCATCCTGATCCTGCGAGATGCGTTTCAGGGTGCGACGAAGTTCGACGAGTTCTCGCAAAGCCTCGGCATTGCGCCGAACATCCTGTCGCGGCGGCTTGCCCATCTCACCGCATCAGGCATGTTCGTGCGCCGCCGTTATCAGGAGCGGCCGCCGCGTTACGAATACGTTCTGACTGACAAGGCGCGGGATTTCTTCCCGGTGATCGCTACGCTGCTCGCCTTCGGCAACAAGCATCTCGCGCCCAAAGGCGAATCCATCGTGCTGGCGAACCGGAGCGACGCTCGCCCGTTCAATCCGGTCGTGGTCGACGCTGCCGACATGCAGCCGATCACGCTCGCCAATACGATCGTCGTCGCCGGTCCCC
Source organism: Bradyrhizobium sp. Rc3b (assembly GCF_900114915.1). Classification (GTDB taxonomy): domain Bacteria; phylum Pseudomonadota; class Alphaproteobacteria; order Rhizobiales; family Xanthobacteraceae; genus Bradyrhizobium. The sequence goes on along the minus strand of NZ_FOUS01000024.1, from coordinate 20,568 downwards.
GCGCGAGCCGCGGCATGCGCAAGCGGATCGCTTCACTCAAGGCCATGAACCCGGCCGTCGCGCCGGCTGGAGAGTAATATGCGTCGGATCGTCGTGACGGGAATGGGCGCGGTATCGCCGCTCGGCTGCGGTGTCGAAACCTCATGGCGCCGGCTGCTCGCCGGCCACAGCGGACTGCGCCCTCTGCCCGAATGGGCGCAGGCGCTGCCGGCGCGCATTGCCGGACTCGTGCCCGACAAGGCCGACGATGCCGAGGGCGGCTTCGATCCCGCGCAGGCCGCCGCGCCAAAAGACCAGCGCAAGATGGATCGCTTCATCCTGTTCGCGCTGCTCGCGGCCGCCGAGGCGATCGCGCAGGCGAAATGGACGCCGCAGGACGCTGCCGCGCTGGAGCGCACCGCGACGATCATCGCCTCCGGCGTCGGCGGTTTCCCGGCGATGGCGGAGGCGGTGCGCATCACCGAGCAGCGCGGCGCGCGCCGGCTGTCGCCGTTCACGATCCCCTCGTTCCTGGCCAATCTCGCCGCCGGCCACGTCTCGATCAAATATGGCTACAAGGGCGCGCTGGGCACGCCGGTCACCGCGTGCGCCGCCGGCGTGCAGGCGATCGGCGATGCCGCGCGCATGATTCGATCAGGCGAAGTCGACATCGCGATCTGCGGCGGCGCGGAGGCCTGCATCGACATCGTCAGCCTCGGCGGCTTTGCGGCGGCTCGCGCGTTGTCGAGCGGGTTCAACGAGGAGGCGGCGCGCGCCTCACGCCCGTTCGATCGCGACCGCGACGGCTTTGTCATGGGCGAAGGCGCCGGCATTCTTGTCATCGAGGAGCTCGAACATGCGCTCGCGCGCGGCGCCACACCGATCGCAGAGTTGATCGGATACGGCACGACGGCGGACGCCTACCACATGACATCAGGCCCGCCTGACGGCGACGGCGCGCGGCGCGCCATGGAGATCGCGCTCCGGCAGGCGAGCCTTGCGCCGGCGGATCTGCAGCACCTCAACGCCCACGCGACATCGACGCCCGCCGGCGATGAGAGCGAGCTTGGCGCGATCGCGGCGCTGTTCGGCCGCAACCGCGGCATCGCCGTCAGCGCGACCAAATCGGCCACCGGCCATCTGCTCGGTGCCGCCGGCGGCCTCGAGGCGATCTTCACCGTGCTCGCTTTGCGCGACCAAATCGCGCCGCCGACGCTCAATCTCGAAAACCCCGATGCGGGCGCTGATGGCATCGACATCGTCGCCGGCAGCGCGCGGCCGATGCCGATGCAACACGCGATCTCCAACGGCTTCGGCTTCGGCGGGGTCAATGCCAGCGTGATCTTCCGCCGCACGGGCTAAACGAGAGCCTCCCGCGCCAGAAGACTTGCAATCGCAGCCCGCTCCGTTACCAAAACAGGATGATCGAAACGAATTTCTGGCTGTTCCTGGCCGCAGCCTGTCTCATTGCCGCCGTTCCCGGCCCCGGCATCTTCTACGTCGCGGCACGGACCTTGTCGGAGGGACGCGCCAGCGGCTTCGCATCGACGGCAGGCACGGCGCTGGGCGGGCTGGTTCATGTGGTCGCGGGCAGCCTCGGCATCTCCGCAATCATTCTCGCCAGCGCCGAATTGTTCGCCGCCGTCAAATTCGTCGGCGCGCTCTACCTGGTCTGGCTCGGCATCAAGACTTTCCGCAGCGCCGGCCGCACACTGTCGCTAGAGGGAGAAGCTTTCGGCGACAAGCGCGCGTTCCGCGACGGCGTGCTGGTCGAGGCGCTGAACCCGAAGACCGCCGCGTTCTTCCTCGCTTTCATTCCGCAATTCCTCGATCCCGCGGGGTCGAGCCCCACGCTGCAATTCATCCTGCTCGGCGCGATCTCGGTGGCGTTGAACACCCTCGCCGACGTCGTCGTCGTGCTGATGGCCTCCGCGACACGCAACCAGCTGATTGGACGACCGCATCTGATGCGGCGTCTCACGCAGGGCTCCGGCGGCTTCATTGCATGCCTCGGCCTGTCGCTGGCATTGGTGCGGCGGCCTGTGAATGGATAGCGCCCCGATGCTCACCCCGCAAAGCCGCTTCTACGAGTCCCATGGCCTGCGGCTGCATTACGCCGATTGGGGCAATGAGGGCGCGCCGCCTCTGATCCTGGTCCATGGCGGCCGCGATCATTGCCGCAGCTGGGACGTCATCGCCCGATCGCTGCAGCCGCATTTTCACGTGGTGACGCCCGACCTGCGCGGCCACGGCGATTCCGACTGGACCAGGGGCAGCAGCTACGCGCTGACCGAATATGTCTACGATCTCACCCAGCTCATCCGCACCATCGCAGCGCCTCAGGTGACCCTCGTCGGACATTCGATGGGCGGCATGGTGAGCCTGATCTTTACAGGGTCGTTTCCCGAGCAGGTCTCGAAGCTGGTCGTGCTCGACGGCGTGACCATGCTGCCGGACTCGCCGAAGCCGCCGGCACATGAGCGCATCGGCAAATGGGTGGCCCAGCTCGACAAACTGCACGACCGCATGCCGCGCCGCTATGCGACCCTCGAAGACGCGGCCGCACAGATGGTGCTTCACAACAAGCGCCTGTCCCGTGACCTCGCGCTGCATCTCGCCACCCACGGCGCACGGCAGAACGAGGACGGCACCTATAGCTGGAAGTTCGATCCCTATCAGCGCGCTAGCGCGCCGCACCGGCTCTGGCCGGACGATCACGTCGCGCTGTGGTCGCGCATCGCCTGCCCGACGCTGCTCTTGAACGCCGGCGAAAGCTTTCTCGCCGGTGCCAGGGCCGCAGGCCTGGAGCGTTACTTCCCGCAAGCGCGCGTCGAGACCATTGCCGGGGCGGGACACTGGCTGCAGCACGACAAGCCGGACGAGGTGCTGAGCGAGATCCGAAAGTTTCTCGGGCTGACCGAGCAAAGCGCGGGTTAGCCGCACTGCCGTAGGGTGGGCAAAGCGAAGCGTGCCCACGCATCTGTCTCCGTATCGGAGAGATGGTGGGCACGGCGCAAAAGCGCCTTTGCCCACCCTACGGCACCGTCTCCGGAGAGAGACTCAGCTCAATGTCCCCGCATGCACCCACCAGCCGGGGTGGTCGCGCCGGATCTTTTCGGCCGCGGCATGCGTATCTGCGGGCGAGCCGTAGATCGCAAAGCACGTCGCGCCTGAGCCGGACATGCGGGCGAGCTTGACGCCGGCGGAGCCACGCAAGGCCTCCAGCACGTCGCCGATGACAGGTTCGATACGTAGCGCAGGCTTTTCGAGATCGTTGGCAACGGTTTCGAGAACGTCGACCCAATCGGCAATCGATCCGCCCTCCTCCGGCCAGGCCGGAGCTCCCAGAACCGAGGTGGCGCCGACCAGAAGCTCGCCGTTGCGCAGGCCCAGCTCCTGGAAAACATCCTTGGTCGCCACAGGCACGCGCGGATTGACCATCACGCAAGGCATGCTCGGCAATGCGAGCGGCAGCAGCTGCTCGCCGACGCCGGTCATGTCGCAGGCGCGCGAGAGCAGGCACACCGGCACATCGGCGCCGGTCGCGAGCGCGACCTTCTGCAGGCGCGGATCGTCAAGCGACAGATTGTTGAGACGCGCCAGGAGCCGCAGCGCCGCTGCCGCATCAGCCGAGCCGCCGCCGATGCCGGCGGCAACCGGCAGCACCTTGTCGAGCGCGAAGGCGCCGAGCTTCAGGTTCGGCACAGCATCGGCCAACAGCCTGGCCGCCTTGAAGACGAGATTGTCCGCGGTATCGCCGCAAGCCGCGGCAAGCGGTCCCGTGGTGGTGAGCTTCAGCTCGCCGCCCGGCTCCAATGTCAGCCGATCGGCGCAATCGGCAAACGCGACCACACTTTCGAGATCATGATAGCCATCGGCACGACGGCCCACGACGCGAAGGCTAAGATTGACCTTCGCCCGTCCTTCTTCAATCAACGCCGGCATCGGCGACACGCCCCCAACTTCAGTTCCTTGTCGCGCATGATCTTGTCGGAAAACCGCTACACGCTTTGCGCTAGCGCGGCCCTTCGGGTCCGGATCATGCGCAAGCCTAGCCGCCCTTGCCGTCGTCCTTCTTCTTTTCCGCCTGCGCGGCCGAAGAGTTCGAATTGTCGTCGGCGAGGCCATTGGCGATCTTGGCCTCGATCTTCGGCAGTTCTTCCGGCTCGGGCTTGAGATCGCGCGCGTGCGACCACTGGAATTTGGCTTCCAGCGTGCGGCCGACCCGCCAATAGGCATCGCCGAGATGGTCGTTGATGGTGGGATCCTCGGGCTTGAGGTCGATCGCGCGCTCGAGGTTCTTCACCGCTTCCTCATAATTGCCGATGCGGTAATAGGCCCAGCCGAGGGAGTCGACGATGTAGCCGTCGTCGGGACGCTGCTCGACGGCGCGCTTGATCATCTTCATGCCTTCGTCGAGGTTCACGCCCTGGTCGATCCAGGAATAGCCGAGATAGTTGAGAACATGCGGCTGGTCGGGCTGGAGCTCGAGCGCCTTCTTCATGTCGGCCTCGGCCTTGGCCCACTGCTTGGAGCGCTCCTCGCAGATACCACGATAATAGTACCAGACGCTGTTGGCCTTGTCGTTGCCGGGCGGCAGCACGTCGACGCCTAGCGAATAGGTCGCGCCGCAGTCGCCGAACCTCTTGCGGCCGCGCTCGATGTTGCCGAGCGCCATGATCGCTTCGAGGTCCTTGGCATCCTCCGATGTAACGCCCTTGAGGATCTTGATCGCCTCGTCGGTGCGGTCGGCGGAATCCAGATCGATGGCAAGCTGGATCTGCGCATTGCGCTTGAGCGGCGAGGTCGACGGCACGCGCTCATAGACCTTGATCGCCATCTGCGGCCGCTTCACGGACTCGTAGAGATCGGCCAGCGAGAGCAGCGCCAGCGGATGGGTCGGCTGGAGGTAGAGCGAGAGCTGGAGATAGACCAGCGCCAGATCCTCGCCGCCGCGGCGGGTCAGCGTGGCGCCGATGCCGTAGAGCGCTTCGGCGGCGCCGGCCTGGGCGGAATCGACCAGCGGCGGCATTTTCTTGCCGGCCTTGGTCTCGCGCAGGCCTTCCTGGATCAGCGGATGGCGCGCGAGCTTCTTGTCGAAGGCCTGGTAGACGGTGGTCGCGGCGGCCGAATCCTTGTTGCGCGACAGCCAGCGCGCATAGGCCTCGGTCACGCGCAGCATGGAATCGTCGAGCTTGTAGGCGCGCTCGAAGCGGGTGCCGGCGTCTTTCTCCTTGCCGGAGAGCTCGAGGATCATGCCGGCGTGCAGGTCCTTGAACAGCGGGTACCATTCGGGACCTGCCAGCTTGTCGATGGTGGCGACACCGCCCTTGGCATCACCCGCGCCATAGGCAGCCCACCCCGACAGCAGCGTGGCGACGAGATCGGTGATCGGACCGCGGATCGACTGGTTGATGTTGGTCTGCGCGGCCGCGTACTTCTTCACCTTGAGATCATGCACGCCGACGACGAGACGCGCGACGCGGTTGGTCTTGTCGATGGTGAGGATGCGCTCGGCGAGCTTGACGGCTTCGTCGATGTCGCCGTCGGCGACCGACGAGATGAAGGCGCGGTCGAGCAGCTCGTTGTTCTTGGGATCGGTGCGCAGCGCCGAGCGGTAGAAGGCGGCGGCGGAGGCGGCGTCGCGCTCGACGCTGGCGTGGCGGGCAGCGAGATAGCTGCCGGCGGTGGTGAGCGACTTCAGATCGTTTCGGGTCGGAAACTGTGCCGCCGTGTCGGACGGATGATCCGGCGTCTGCGCCAGGACCCTGCCGGGGACGGTCGCGATCGCTGTGCCCATGAGGGCGATGGCGGCAACAGTCCAGCGGTTGAAACGATTTGAGAACATCAGGGCTCGCCTTGAGTTGGTAGTGCCTGGGTTTGCAGCAGAGGGCCGTATCGCATGCGAACGCGGCCGGTGGCATCGGGACCCGGAACCGTCCGGCGGACAATGCCGCTTTTGGCGCTTCGCCGCAAGGATTCGGGCCGGGCGATCCCTTCCGCACGCCTTAAATCGGCCAAGAGCGGTCCCAAGACGCTGCCAGTATGGCCTTATCGTGGCCGCGACCGGTGGCCGCAGCGGTGTCCTCACGCGAACGTGCGCCGGATCACCCTCGTGATCAGGTCCTTGTGCTCGGCCGGCTCTTACATCGCCTCATAGTTCGGACCGCCGCCGCCCTCGGGGGGAACCCAGGTGATGTTACCGTTGGGGTCCTTCACGTCGCAGGTTTTGCAGTGGACGCAGTTCTGGGCGTTGATCTGGAAGCGCGGGCTCGTGCCTTCCTCGACCCATTCATAGACGCCGGCCGGGCAATAGCGATTCGAGGGACCGGCGAACACGTCGTGCTCGGAAGTCTTCTGCAGGTTCATGTCGGTGACCTTGAGATGGACCGGCTGGTCCTCCTCATGGTTGGTGTTGGACAGGAACACCGAGGACAGCTTGTCGAACGAGATCTTGCCGTCCGGCTTCGGGTAGTTCTTGGGCGCGTGGCTCTTGGCCGGATCGAGCGTGGCGCGATCGGGCTTGGCGTGCGCCTGGGTGCCGAACAGCGAAGCGCCGAACAGCGTGTTGCACCACATGTCGAAGCCGCCCAGCGCGACGCCGAGCACGGTGCCGAACTTCGACCACAGCGGCTTGACGTTGCGGACCAGGAACAGATCCTTGCCGACCGACGACGAGCGCCAGGCGTTTTCGTATTCGACGAGCTCGTCATTGGCGCGATCGGCGGCCAGCGCCGCCGCGACATGTTCAGCCGCGAGCATGCCGGTGCCCATCGCATTGTGCACGCCCTTGATGCGCGGCACGTTGACGAAGCCGGCCGCGCAGCCAATCAGCGCGCCGCCGGGGAAGCTGAGTTTCGGCACCGACTGGTAACCGCCCTCGGTAATGGCGCGCGCGCCATAGGCGAGACGCTTGCCGCCTTCAAAGGTGCCGCGGATCGAAGGATGGGTCTTGAAGCGCTGGAATTCGTCGAACGGCGACAGGTACGGATCGTCGTAGTTGAGATGCACGACGAAGCCGACGGCGACGAGGTTGTCGTCGTAATGATAGAGGAACGAGCCGCCGCCGGTCTTCAGGTCGAGCGGCCAGCCGAAGGAATGCTGGATCATGCCCTTCTGGTGCTTGGCGGGATCGATCTGCCAGACTTCCTTGAGGCCGATGCCGAACTTCGCCGGCTCGCTCTTGGAATCGAGCGCGAACTTGGCGATGAGCTGCTTGGTCAGGCTGCCGCGGGCGCCTTCGGCGAACAGCGTGTACTTGCCGAGCAACTCCATGCCACGGGTGAAGGAGTCCTTCGGCTTGCCGTCCCGGCCGATACCCATGTCGCCGGTGGCAATGCCCTTGACGTTGCCGGCGTCGTCATAGAGCACCTCGGCCGCAGCAAAGCCCGGATAGATCTCGACGCCAAGCGCTTCAGCCTTGCGCGCCAGCCAGCGGCAGACATTGCCGAGCGAGCCGATGTAGCAGTGATGATTGTCCATCAGCGGCGGCATCATGAAGTTCGGCAGCTTGATCGCGCCGCCGCCCGTCATCCAGTAGAAGCGGTCGTCCTTCACCTGCGTTTTCAGCGGGCAGTCGGCATCATCGCGCCAGTCCGGGATCAGCTTGTCGAGCCCTGCGGGGTCGATCACGGCGCCGGAGAGAATGTGCGCGCCGACCTCGGAGCCCTTCTCCACCACGACGACGTTGAGATCGGCCTTGAGCTGCTTCAGCCGGATCGCGGCCGACAGGCCCGAGGGGCCGGCGCCGACGATGACGACGTCGAATTCCATGGATTCGCGCGGGGGAAGTTCTTCGGTGCTCATCTGATCTCAGCCCTTGAGACGGTCCTTGGTCATTTGCGCCCTCTTGTTTCCGATTTTTCCGGGTAGGACAACCTCGGAAATGCGTTTCGCCGGGGTGCAAGGGGGGGTGCAAGGCGCCCTAAACGGGACCTCCCCGGTTCTGGTAGGCCAGAACCGGCGAGGTCCCATCTTTTTTGACGCGTTTTCTTCACGCGAACCGGGTGGCCACTTCGCTCGAAAACGCTATGCTATAATAGTCAGACTTTCCCATGATACCCGAACCCGCACCCACCGTCCGCGAGCTTCTCGCCTTCTATCTGGAGGCCGGTGTCGATTGCGCGCTCGCGGAGGAACCGATCGACCGCCTGGCGGAATTGGATGCGCCGCCGCCGGCCCCGCGCGTGGCGCCTCCGGTCGAGGCACCTCGTCCTGTCGCCGCCCCCGCGGCCATGCGCGGCGAGGCCACACCGGCGCCGGACATCGCAATTGCCTCCGCACGCGAGGCCGCGCGCACTGCGCCGACGCTGGAAGCGCTGCGCGAGCTGATGCAGAGCTTCGAGGGCTGCGCGCTGAAACACACTGCGACGCGGCTGGTATTTGCCGACGGCAATCCGCAGGCGCGTATCATGTTCGTCGGCGAGGCGCCGGGCCGCGACGAGGACATCGAGGGGCTGCCCTTCGTCGGGCGCAGCGGCAAGCTGCTCGATCTCATGATCGGCGCGATCGGGCTCAACCGCAGCACGGCCTACATCGCCAACGTGATTCCGTGGCGGCCGCCCGGCAACCGCACGCCGACGCCGCAGGAGACGCAGATCTGCCTGCCCTTCATCCAGCGCCAGATCGAGCTCGTGAATCCCGACGTGCTGGTGACGCTTGGCAATCCCTCGACGCAGACGCTGCTCGGAACGCGCGAAGGCATCATGCGCACCCGCGGGCGCTGGTTCGACTACGACGCCGGCGGGCGCACCATCCGCGCGCTGCCGACGTTCCATCCGGCCTATCTGCTCCGCTCGCCGTCCTACAAGCGGCTGGCCTGGCAGGATCTGCGCGCGATCGCCAAGGTGCTGGCGGGCTAGTGAGCTCTCGTGTCCCGGACGCGGTGCGGCACGCAGCTCTCGTAGGATGGGCAAAACGAAGCGTGCCCACCACCTTTATCGTGGGCACGGCGCGTTGCGCCTTTGCCCACCCTACGATTTCAGCGTCCGTAACAACGCGCGCGGCTCACGTCCCCTTCGGCCGCACGATGGCCCAGCCGACGCGCAGGAGCTGCTGACGACCGGTCACCAGCCATTCGAAGGCGCGCGGCACCTCCGGGACGATGCCGGGAAAGCGCTTGAGGATGTCCGGCGGTGGCGTGCCGGCGGTATCGGAGGCACGCCAGACCACGACGCCGCCGGTCTCGCTGAATTTGGCCTGATTGAGCCACGGCGTGCGCGCAGGGTCGGCGTCGATGAAGAGATGCGGCCGGCCGGAATGCAGCGTGATCAGGCTCGCAAGCTGGGTCTCGCCGGCCACCGCACGCAGGCGATGGTTGGTGCGGCGGGCAAAGCTCTCGTCGAAGAAGTCCGAGATCGCGCGCGCCGGCATCGAGGTCGCGATCTCGTTCGTGCCGGTCCAGGGCAGCAGCAGGACGGCGAGCACGACGCCGACGGCCGGCGCCACGACGGCGGCGGCCCAGACCGTCCGCAGCATCCGCGCACGGCGCATCGCGATGAGATCGCCGGCTGCGACCACCACGGCAAGCCCGGACACAACCAGCACGACGCCGGCGCCGCCGACGACGGACTCGAGCCCGAGCAGGCCGGAGATCAGCACCGCGCCCAGCGCAGGCGCCAGCGCGAAGAAATAGACGAAGTTGCGCCCCAGCGGCTCGACCGGCGGCCTAAAGATGATCGGCGGCTCCTCGCCCTTGCCGGCGAACAGGCCGGCGTTGAGGAAGGTCAGCGCCGGGATCGCAGCGGCCCCGAGCACGAGGCCGCCGAACAGCCAGGCCGCATGCAGGGCGCGGGCATTCAGTTCCGCAACTTGCGGCAGGGCCGGCATCACGAGAGTCTCGGCACGCATCAGCCAGACCGCATAGGGCAGCGCCAGCACCGCGACGACAACAAGCGCGAACAGCGGATCGAGCGCGCGCAGCGTCCGGCGGCCGCCAGCGGTCGAGACCGCGAAGACGACGAGCAGCAGCAACAGGAAGATCGCCGCGGGCGTCGTCAGCAGCAGGAGACCGGCCTCGATCGACCAGGCGAACCAGGCATTGCCGCGGCGCTGGCCGATGATCTGCCAGGAGTGCAGCAGCAGCAGCGCCCAGAGCGGCCGGGCCAGGACAAGCGGGCCGAAGTCGAGCGCCGACGAGGAGAAGGCGAGCACCGTCATGGTCAAGAGCACCGCGAGCACCGCCTGCTGCGAGCCGACCACGGCGCGGGAGAGGTGATAGAGCGCAATGAACGTCGCGATCTCGCAGAGCTCGGCCAGCACATAGACGCCGAACATGTGGCCGCCGGCGGCGCGATAGGCGATGTCGGCGAGCCAGACCGGCAAGGGCGGACCGAGATCGGTGCCGACCTGGTATTCACGTCCGAAAGCCAGGAGCGTCGCGAGGCTGCCGGGCGGGCTGCGGTAGAACACCAGCGCCACGAACAGCCACATCGCGGCCTGCAGCAGCACGGCGATCCAGACGATCAGCCGCGGCCGGGCGCGAATGAGCTCGATGACCAGGGAGGTAAACCGCATGCAACGTCCGAAAGATGCAGCCAACCCGTCCAGCCGGCCCTATTCGCTCACAAACACTTTGATAAGGGGCGTCACGCGTCGTGGCAACGACGGTGTGCTCCCTCTCCCCGTTCTTACGGGGCGCGACGAGCTTCGCTCGCGCTGGGAGGGTCAGGGTGAGGGGGCTGCGTCGGTAATCACTGTGACAGATGGACTCGCGGAGGCTGCCCCTCACCCGCATCCCATCTCGGATGGAAGCGGCCTCTCCCCGCAGGCGGGAGAGGCGAAGAGGGCAGCGGAGAGAGCCGTTAGAGACCCGCCGACGCGTCGATCTCGACGCTGGCTTCCACCGGCACCTCGACCTCGGTCACCGTAAACAGATCCTGCACCGGCTCGACGGTCCACGGCATGTGCTTGGCACGCGCCGCCGCAACCGGGGCGAAGAAGCGGCGGTGATGGACCGAGGGGCCGAGACGGTCGAGCGCGTCGAGGTGCTCGGGGACGGCGTAGCCCTTGTGCTGCTCGAAGCCGTAGCCTGGGCAGTCCTGCGCCAGCGCGCACATCAGGCGGTCGCGCGTCACCTTGGCGATGATGGAGGCCGCCGCGATCGACAGCACGATGCCATCGCCGCCGATCACGGCTTCGCAATCGCAAGGAGTGTCGAGCCGGTCGCGGCCGTCGACGAAGACGTGCCTCGGCGCCTCCGGCAGTGCCACCACGGCGCGCTTCAGCGCCCACAATGAGGCGCGCAATATGTTGTCGCGGTCGATTCGCGAGGGCGAGGCGACGGCGACCGAGACCTGGGCGGTGGCGCAGATCTTGTCGAACAGTTTTTCGCGTTCCTCGGCGGTCAGGCGCTTGGAATCATCAATGCCGCGCGGAATCCGGTCGGGGTCGAGAATCACGGCCGCGGCTACCACGGGGCCGGCGAGCGGCCCGCGGCCGGCTTCGTCGCAGCCGGCGACCGGCCAGACGCCGCGCTTGATCAGCGCGCGCTCGCGCCGGAAGCTCGGCGGTGCGACCGCGATGATGCCTTTCTTGCCTGCGGGAACGGTCGTTGTTTTGGTCGCAGGCGCTTTGCCGGCCTTGGCGGGCGCTGCCTTCTTCGCTGCGTCCTTCTTTGGCGCGTCTTTGGCCGGTGTCGTGGCGGATGTCTTGGCGGACTTGTCCCGAATCATGGCGGGGATCGTGCGCAAGCGGCCCGGCCGGCGCAACCGGGAACCCCGCGCAATTCCCGTTATTCAGGCCGCCCTATTCCGCCAGATGCACCCGCCGGTCCTCGCCGACCTCGATGCCGGGCGCGACCACGACCTCCCAGGGATGGCCGTCGGGATCGGCAAAATAACCGGAATAGCCGCCATAATCGGTCTCGTGCGCGGCCTTCAGCAGCTTTGCCCCCTTGCCGAGAGCAAAGGCCAGCACCGCATCGACCTCCTCTCGGGTCCGACAGTTCCAGGCGATCGTGATGCCGCGGAAGGTCGATGGCCTCGGCTGGTCCGGCAACGTCGCGTCGGCCGAGAGCTGATCCCAGGGATACAGCGCGAGCACCGGGCCACCGGTATCGTAGAAAGCGACGGCCTCGCCGGTCGCCTTTAGCCGGCGCGCAAAACCGAGCGCGTCGTAAAAAGCGATGCTGGCACGGATATCGCTGACGCCAAGCGTGATGACAGTGAGCCGCGGCACCGGCGGGTGAAGTTCCTTGACCATGCGACGCCTCTTCCACTTCCCCGATCAGAACAGGCTGAGCTGATCGCCGTTCCGCTTCGGCCGCGCGAAGTGATCGGTCGTCAGCTTGGAGCGCCGTTTGTTGAGGCCGAGCCTGTCGCAGGCGATCTCGAAGCGGCGGCCGATGGTCCAGGCCATTGGTCCGGTGCCCTTCATCCGTTCGCCCCATTTCGCATCGTAGTCGCGGCCGCCGCGCATGTCGCGGATCAGCGTGAAAACGTGGCGATAGCGGTCGGGATAGTTCGCCATTAGCCATTCGCGGAAGAGATCGCGCACCTCCAGCGGCAGCCGCAGCAGCACATAGGAGGCTTCCTTGACGCCGGCATGGGCGGCAGCATCGAGGATGCGCTCGATCTCGGAATCGTTCAGCGCGGGGATTACAGGCGCAACCATCACCGTGGTGGGAATGCCGGCGTCCGAGAGCTGCTTCAGCGCCTCCAGCCGCTTCGGCGGCGTCGAGGCGCGCGGCTCCATGGTGCGCGCGAGCTTCGGATCGAGCGAGGTGACGGAGATCGCGACCTTGGCGAGGTTGCGCTTGGCCATCCGCGCGAGGATATCGATGTCGCGCACCACCAGCGCCGACTTGGTGACGATGCCGACGGGATGGCCGGCACCCTCGAGAACCTCGAGGATGCCGCGCATGATTTTGCGCTCGCGCTCGATCGGCTGATAGGGATCGGTGTTGGTGCCGATCGCGATCATCCGGGGCTCATAGCCGGTCGCGGCGAGCTCTTTCTCCAGCAGCGCCGGCGCCTCGGGCTTGACGAACAGCTTTGACTCGAAGTCGAGCCCGGGCGACAGGCCGAGATAGGCATGGGTCGGCCGCGCGAAGCAGTAGACGCAGCCATGCTCGCAGCCGCGATAGGGATTGATCGAGCGGTCGAAGCCGATATCGGGGGAATCGTTGCGGGTGATCACCTTGCGCGAGGTGTCGACCCCCACACTGGTCTTGAACGGCGGCAGCTCTTCCAGGCTCTGCCAGCCGTCGTCGAAGGCGACGCGCGCCTCGGCCTCATAGCGGCCGCTGGCATTCGACTGTGCGCCCCGCCCCCGCCTGCGTGCGCGGTCGATGGCGACGCCAAGCTCTGGAAAGTCAGAGTCCACACCCGCCGGCTCGGAGGGCGCCTTGACCGGCGGGTGTTTGAGAGCATGAGAGGATGCTGCTGGACTCATGAAGCCAAGATAGCACGACAACGGAACAAATCAAGAACACAAACAAAAAATGGGAAAACAACCCCATGCAAAGTAGCCGCTCAAATTTCGGGCGCGGTCCTTTGACCTCACGCAACACACCCGTCGCAACGATTTCGTTTGATGCCGGCCAGGGATCAATCGTCGCGGAACAATGTTGGTGACGATCGCCGGGTGAAGGTCAGCAGGAACATGACAAATCAACAACAATCGGCCGCGGCAAGCAGCAACCTCGACCTCCTCGATCGCTACTGGCGCGCCGCGAACTACCTCTCCGTCGGGCAAATCTACCTGCTCGACAATCCGCTGCTGCGCGAGCCCTTGCGGGCCGAGCACATCAAGCCGCGTCTGCTCGGCCATTGGGGCACGACGCCCGGCCTGAACTTCATCTACGCCCATCTCAACCGCGTCATCCGCGCGCTGGATGTCAGCGTGCTCTATGTCTGCGGTCCCGGCCATGGCGGGCCGGGCATGGTCGCCAACACCTATCTGGAAGGCAGCTACAGCGAGATCTATCCCGACATCGCGCGCGACACGGACGGATTGCGCAAGCTGTTCAGGCAGTTCTCCTTTCCCGGCGGCATTCCGAGCCACGCGGCGCCGGAAACGCCGGGCTCGATCCACGAGGGCGGCGAGCTCGGCTACGCGCTGGTGCACGCCTACGGTGCGGCGCTGGACAATCCCGACTTGATCGTGGCTTGCGTGGTCGGTGACGGCGAAGCGGAAACCGGCCCGCTCGCGGCCTCCTGGCACTCCAACAAGTTCCTGAACCCCGCGCATGACGGCGCGGTGCTGCCGATCCTGCATCTGAACGGCTACAAGATCGCCAACCCGACCGTGCTCGGGCGGATGCGGGACAGCGAGATCCGCGACCTGTTCCGCGGGTTCGGCCACGAGCCGCTGTTCGTCGCGGGCGACGATCCCAAATTGATGCATCAGGCCATGGCGGATGCGCTCGACGTTGCGCTCGCCAGCATCCGCTCGATCCAGCAGCACGCCCGCGACGGCCGCAAGGCAGTCGAGCGGCCGCGCTGGCCGATGATCGTGCTGCGCAGCCCGAAAGGCTGGACCGGCCCGAAAGAGGTCGACGGCAAGAAGGTCGAGGGCTTTTGGCGCGCGCATCAGGTGCCGGTGGCGGGCTGTCGCGAGAACCCGGCGCACCTCAAAGTGCTCGAAAACTGGATGCGCAGCTACGAGCCGGAAAAGCTGTTCGACCAGAGCGGGGCGCTCATTCCAGAACTTCAGGCGCTCGCGCCCGAAGGCATTCGCCGCATGGGCGCCAATCCGCATGCCAATGGCGGCCTGCTCAAGAAGGAGCTGAAGCTGCCGGACTTCCGCAGCTTCGCAATCGAGGTGCCGCAACCCGGCGGCGTCGCAGCCGAAGCGACGCGCGAGCTCGGCAAATTCCTGCGCGATGTCATCCGCCTCAACGCGAAGGAGCGCAATTTCCGCATCATGGGCCCGGACGAAACCGCGTCAAACCGGCTGGATGCGGTGTTCGAGGCGACCGAGCGGGTCTGGATGGAGCCGATCGAGCCTTACGACGTGCACCTCGCGCAGGACGGCCGCGTCATGGAAATGCTGAGCGAGCATCTCTGTCAGGGCTGGCTCGAGGGCTATCTGCTCACCGGACGCCACGGTTTCTTCTCCTGCTACGAGGCCTTCATCCACATCGTGGATTCCATGTTCAACCAGCACGCCAAATGGCTCAAGGTCACGCGCGATCTGCCATGGCGGCGCCCGATCGCCTCGCTCAACTATCTCCTGACCTCGCATGTCTGGCGGCAGGACCATAACGGCTTCAGCCATCAGGATCCCGGCTTCGTCGATCTCGTCGCCAACAAGAAGGCCGATATCGTTCGCATCTACTTCCCGCCGGATGCCAACACGCTGCTGTGGATCGCCGACCATTGCCTGCGGACCTATAACCGCATCAACGTCATCGTTGCCGGCAAGCAGCCGGCGCTGCAATGGCTCTCGATGCAGGAAGCGGCCACGCATTGCGATGCCGGCATCGGCATCTGGACCTGGGCAGGGACGGAAGATGCAACGGGCGAGCCCGACGTGGTGATGGCCTGCGCCGGCGATGTGCCGACGCTGGAGACGCTCGCCGCCGTCGATCTGTTGCGCAAGGCGCTGCCGGATTTGAAGATCCGCGTCGTCAACGTCGTCGACCTCATGACGCTGCAGCCCAGGGATCAGCATCCGCATGGGCTTTCGGACCGCGATTTCGACAGCCTGTTCACGCGCGACAAGCCTGTCATCTTCGCCTATCACGGCTATCCCTATCTGATCCACCGCCTGACCTATAGCCGCACCAACCATGCCGGCCTGCATGTGCGCGGCTTTGCCGAGGAAGGCACCACGACGACGCCGTTCGACATGGTCGTGCTCAACGAGCTCGACCGCTACCACCTCGCGATCGAGGCGATCGAACGCGTGCCCGGGCTGGCGGCCAAAGCTGCGCAGGCGAAGCAGCAATTCCGCGACAAGCTGATCGAGCATTCGCGCTACGTGCGCGAGCACGGCGAGGACATGCCCGATGTCCAGGAATGGGTCTGGCCCAACAGCTCCGGCGGCAATACCCCGACTGAGGCCGGCGATTAGCCATGCCGGACACGGTCCTCGTCCTCAACTCGGGATCGTCGAGCATCAAGTTCGGCCTGTTCGACATCTCTGCTGTTGAACCCAGCCTGCTCTGCAAGGGGCTGCTCGACGAGCACGAGGCAAAGCCCCGGCTGGTGGTGAAGAGCCCCGCGGGCCAAGACCTGTTCGAGACGCGGACAGAGGCGCCGGACGCCGACGGCGACCATCTGTTCGCCGATGTGCTCGCCTTCATCGAGGACCGGTTCGGCGAACGTGATCTGCGCGCCGTCGGCCATCGCATCGTTCATGGCGGGCCGGACTATTCAGGCCCGGTCGCGCTGACGGACGACGTCACCGCGAAGCTGGAGGCATTGACGCCGCTGGCGCCACTGCACCAGCCGCGGTGCCTCGCGCCAATTCGCGCGCTCGCGGCGATCCGGCCAGCGCTGAGGCAGATCGCCTGCTTCGACACGGCGTTCCATCACGGCCTGACGCCGCCCGCGAGCCGCTTCGCGATTCCGAGGCACTACGAGGAACGAGGCGTGCGACGCTACGGATTTCACGGCCTCTCCTTCGAATATGTCGCGGGACGCCTCGCCGAGATTGCGCCGGAGGTCGTCGCCAAGCGCACCGTCATCGCGCATCTGGGCAACGGCGCCAGCCTGTGCGCGTTGCGCAACGGCCGCAGCGTCGACACCACCATGGGACTGACGCCGCTTGACGGCCTCGTGATGGGCACGCGCTGCGGCACGATCGATCCCGGCGTGCTGCTCTATCTGCAACAGCACGAGAAGATGTCGATCGAGGATGTCCAGCACCTGCTCTATCACCAGTCGGGCCTGCTCGGCGTCTCCGGCATCTCCGCGGACATGCGCACGCTGCTGGCGAGCGGCGAGATTGCCGCACGGGAGGCGGTCGATCTCTTCACCTTCCGCGCGGCGCAGCAGGTCGCGATGATGGCGACCACGCTTGGCGGCCTCGATTGCCTGGTCTTCACCGGCGGCATCGGCGAGCACGCCAAGGAGATCCGCAGCGCGATCGGCGAGCGGCTCGGCTGGCTCGGCGTGCGGATCGATGCGACGGCGAATGACGCGGCGCGCGAGCGGATCAGCGGGGGCGGAAACGCCGTCGACGTGTTCGTCATCCCGACGGATGAGGAGATGACGATCGCACGCCACCTGTGCAGCGGTGCTGCAACCTAAAGGGACAATATCGTAGGGTGGGCAAAGGCGGAAAAGCGCCGTGTCCACGATCTTTCTCCCGCGGCGACAGCTGGTGGGCACGGCGCAAGAGCGCCTTTGCCCACCCTACGACACCGGACTCGTGGAGATTGAGGCACAACAGCGCGCGAAAAAAACGCTCAATGCGTTCCCGACCATATCTGAAAACACCCGATCGCGACCTCGATCACGATCAGCACCACGACCGCGATCTCCAGGCGGAGCGAGCGCTGGGTGTCGATGATGTCGGTCAGCGCGTTGGCGGTCTCCGACACCGCGGTGAGCTTGCGCTCGAGCGTGTCGAGGCGTTCTTTCAGCTCGTACTCGTCCTCGAGGCGGGAATAGAGCCGGTCGAGCTCGGGCTTCTCCCAGAGCACGTCGGGCTTCTCGGCGATCGCGACGCGGCCGGCGACGCGCTGCTGCACCAGCAGTGCATTGCCGATCAATTGCAGGATGCCCTTGCGACGGCGCGGCGTGCGGCCGTGCTCGGCGAGCTCCCGTGCAAACGGCTCGATCACATCGAAGACCGCGGCGACGCGGCGCTCGTCGCGCGCCAGCGACGTGCTCTTGGCGAGCGCGTCCGCAACCAGCAGCAGACGGTCGTCGGAGAACTTTGCGAGGCAGATCGGCCCGCCCGGCTGGATGGCCTCGGCGCTCTCATCCTTGCAGAGCTGTGCCTGCGCGATCTCTTCCTCATATGGGCTGAGCTCGCCGATCACCCGCGGCTTCAGGCTGTCGATCAGCACTTTCTCCTCGGACGGGAGCAGCCCGATCAGCACCACGACGCCGTAACGGAAAATCACGGCAAGGCCGGCATGGACGCGGAAGGCGGCGGGCGTCGACGAGACCAGCGTGCCGATCTCGAGACCGGCGGCGTTGATGCGGTCGCCCAGCATCAGCGCGCGGATCCGCAAGGTCGGCGCAGCCTCCGGCTTCGGCGACGTTGACGCCGTGCCAACAGCGAGTTGATCGGCGTTCACAGGAAGCCTCCGCCGGCACCAAAGTCACACATTTCCCGTTCGAACCTTTCTTGCAGGGCGCACCCTCCCTGCAGGAGCCGGCTACCCGCGCGCCGCGCAATGTCGCCGTAAAACTCCGGGTTAATACCCCCGGGACGCACTTGTGCCGAAACATTCGGCAACATCGCCAACCCGCGCGTGACACATTTGGCTGCGAGGACTGGCTGCAGTTTACCATCGCACGCCGAAGCGCGGCCGGAAAGTTGCACTCGGCAACGCCACGTGTTTATGACAACATCATAACAAGCTACGCTTCTCCCGAAGTGCAGACATTGAAGCCTCAATCATGCTGAGCGTCATCATTCCGACCGAAGGCGTCGAGCAGACCGCGGTGGCGACTCTGGCCGCGCTGGTCCCCGGGGCCGCCGCCGGCGTCATCCGCGAGGTGCTTCTGGTCGACGGCACCCGCAATGGCGTCATCGAGCGGGTTGCCGACGTCGCAGGCTGCCGTTTCGTCGGCTTCGAGGGATCTTCGCAAGGCGCCGCGCTCGCGGCCGGCGCGCTCCAGGCCCGCTCGCCGTGGCTGATGTTCCTGCCCGCAGGCGCCATGCTCGAAACCGGCTGGATCGAGGAAACCACCCAGTTCATCCAGGCCGTCGCGACCAGCGGACGGGACCGTGCTGCCGTGTTCCGCTATGCGCGCTCGCCTTACGCCGATACCGGATTGCGCGACGTCCTCCGGGCCGTGGTGCGCAGGGTGATCGGCCCGCTCGGCGATCAGGGTCTTTTGATTGCGCGTGATCATTACGACCGGATCGGCGGTTACCCGCCGCAGGCCCGCCGTTCCGAGGCACGGCTGCTGCGCCGGCTCGGCCGCTCGTCCCGGACCATGCTGCGCAGCCGGATCGTCATGGTCGGCTGAAGTCACCGCATACTTGCCAAAGTCAAATAATTAATTGACAATGGCAAGTATCGAGGTGCCCCATGCCATCAAGCTCTTCCCCATCAGCCCTTGCGATCGAACAGGTCGCTGACGATCGCATCGCGGCGGTCCGCGCCTTCAACCGCTTCTATACTCGCAAGCTCGGTGTGCTCGACCAGCATCTCGGAAAGAGCCCGTTCTCGCTCAGCGAGGCCCGGGTGCTCTACGAACTCGCGCATCGCGACGAGCTGGCGGCAAAGGAGATCGGAAACGAGCTTGGCCTCGACCCCGGCTATCTCAGCCGCATCGTGCAAAGCTTCGACGAAAAGGGGCTGATCACGCGAAGGCCCCTGCCCGCCGATCGCCGGCAATACCAGCTCAGCCTCACCGCCAAGGGCCGCCAGACCTACGCCAAGCTGAACCTGAGCTCGCAAAACGAGGTCGCCGCAATGCTGGCCCAGCTTTCGGCCAGCGATGCAACGCGGCTCACGCAGGCCATGGCGACCATCGAGGCCGTGCTGGAGCAACGTCGAACCCAGCCTGCGGCTTTCATGCTGCGCAGCCACCGCGTCGGTGACATGGGCTGGGTCATCTCCAAGCAGGCCGCCGCCTATGCCGCGGACTACAACTGGGACATCAGCTACGAGGCGCTGGTCGCCGAGATCTGCGCACAGTTCATCAAGAACTACGATGCCGCGCGCGAACACTGCTGGATCGCGGAAGTGGGCGGCGAGCCGGTCGGCTCGATCTTCCTGGTCAAGGCCACCGACGAGATCGCCAAGCTGCGCCTGTTGCAGGTGGAGAAGAAAGCGCGCGGGCTCGGTGTCGGCCGCGCGCTGGTCGAGCAATGCATCCAGGGTGCACGCGAGCGCGGCTACAGCAGGATGACGCTGTGGACGCAAAGCATCCTGGTTGCCGCACGCGGCATCTATCAAAGTGCGGGATTCAAGCTCGTGAAGGAAGAGAAGCACCACAGCTTCGGCGCCGATCTGGTCGGCGAGACCTGGGAGCGGGATCTCTGATTTTGCGACGAGCGCGATGCGCATGAATGTGCCCTCGCCCCTTGTGGGAGAGGGCAGCGACGCCGGCAGACACAGGCTCACTTGGGTGAGGGGTGTGTCTCAGCGTATTCCGTGCGGATAGATACCCCTCATCCGGCGCTTCGCGCCACCTTCTCCCACAAGGGGCCTGTTGCGTAATCCGCCAGTTGTGATTCCCTAGGGCAAAGCCTTGGGGGAATGACGATGGCGGTGAAGCGGACAGGACAGCCGAGCTTTGTGGAAGCGCTGATGCCGAAGGGCGCCGGCGCCAATGCGGCGCTGGATCGGTTGGCTGGCCTGGTCAAGTGGTACCGGTTCGAGAAGCTGATCGGTCATTTGCGGGATGAAGGGAGCCCCGGTCGTCCAGGCTATCCGGTGCTTGTGCTGTTTCGCGCGGTGCTGCTGCAGTCGCTCTACGGTCTTTCGGAGCGCGAACTGGAGGAGGCGCTGGG
>NZ_FOUS01000023.1 GCF_900114915.1 Bradyrhizobium sp. Rc3b | reverse complement strand
GTAAGCGGCAAAGAGATCCCATCTGGCGGAGTGGTGAGCGATCGGCTATCGGCTGCGGAGTCTGTGAGCCGATGTGAGCTTCTATGTCTGCACCTAGTTCTGAAACTAGAACCTTCCATATGATCGAAGCGGTCGCCGAGCGACTTGAGGGGGCCCCGCGACAACTTCGCCGACGCTGGTCGGATGAGTTCAAGGCACAAGTCGTGGCAGAGGCGCTGGAGCCCGGCGCGAGTGTGTCGGGGATCGCCCATCGCATCGGCATTCACCCGTCGCAGCTCTTCGCCTGGCGTCGCGATGCTCGGGCCGAACGAACTTACCCCTCGCGGCCTTCGAGTCGCGAAGCCGCGGTGGCGTGCATGTCAGTGATCGAGATTTACATTGGCGAGGTGGTCGTGCGCGCCGGCGGGGATATCGACGAGGCCCACTTACAGCGGGTGATCCGGGCGGTCCGATCGGCATGATTCCCTCTGGTGTGAAGGTGTTCCTCGCCAGCCATCCGGTCGACTTCCGCAAGGGCATCGATGGCCTTGTTGCGCTTGTGCGCGATGCCGGCTCAGATCCGTTCGACGGGGCGCTTTATGTGTTCCGGGCCAAAAGAGCCGACAGAATCAAGATCGTATGGTGGGATGGCTCCGGCGTGTGCCTCTATTTGAAACGGCTTGAAAAGGCGAAGTTCTGCTGGCCGCGGATCGGGCATCATCGGGTGCAGCTCACCTCCGCGCAGTTGATGGCACTGGTGGATGGGATGGATTGGAAGCGGGTCCGGGCTGTGCCGGTCAGGCCGCCGGAGATTGTTGGGTAAAAGCGCTGCGGCGAAGTGAATCAACCGCCTGAAAGGACGAGAGAACCGGAGCAAAATGTGCTCTGGTCGCGTCAATGACGCCGCCCGATCTTGACCTCCCAAATGACGTAGAGATGCTGAAGGCCATGGTGCTTGCCATGGCCGAGAAGGCGGCCCGTGTCGATGCTCTGGAGAGCGAGGTCGACGATCTCAAGGCCCGCAACGCCGATGCCGACGCGCGCATCGCGCGGCTGACGCAGATCCTGAAGGCCTTTGACCGCGCCCGGTTCGGCCGACGATCGGAGAAGCTCGGCTCTGCGAGCATCGATGACGAACAGCAGGCCTTTGCCTTCGAGGAGATCGAGACCGGCATTGCTGCGATCAGGGCACAGGTCAACAGGGGCCGCGAGCGTGCGGATGGCAAACGCGCACCTCGTCGGCGCAAGGGCTTTGCGTCCCATCTGGAACGGATCGAGATTGTCATTGAGCCGGAAGCGTTGGCTGAGCATGCCGGCAAGCAGAAGGTGCTGATCGGCGAGGACGTGTCAGAGCGTCTGGATGTAGAGCCCGCCAAGTTCCGCGTCATCGTCACGCGCCGTCCCAAGTATGCCTTCAAGAACGAGGACGGCGTGATCCAGGCGCCGGCCCCAGCCCACATCATCGAGGGTGGCATTCCGACCGAAGCCCTTCTGGCCCAGATCGCCGTCTCCAAGTACGCCGATGGCCAGCCGCTCTACCGGCAGGAAGCCATCTACGCGCGCGACCAAGTCGAACTTGACCGCCAGCTGATGGCGCAATGGATGGGCAAGCTCGGCTTCGAGCTTGAGATCGTGGCCGACTACATCTTCAGCGAGGTCAAGAAGGCGGATCGGATCTTTGCCGACGAAACCACCTTGCCGACCCTCGCTCCCGGCTCCGGATCGACGAAGACGGCCTACTTATGGGCCTATGCCCGAGATGACCGAACCTTTGGCCGCAGCGTTCCGCCGATGGTGGCGTATCGCTTCGAAGATAGCCGCGCCGGCGAATGCGCGGCCCGGCATCTCAATGGTTATCGCGGCATCCTGCAGGTTGATGGATACGCCGCCTATAACAAGTTGGCGCGACCCGATCGCGGCAATGATGGCATCACGTTGGCCGGCTGCTGGTCACACAGCAGGCGCAAGTTCTACGAGCTGCATGTTGCAGGAAGCTCGAAAGTGGCAACGACGACGGTCGAACGGATGGCAAAGCTCTGGCAAGTCGAGAAGACCGTGCGTGGCCAAAGCCCCGACGCACGCGTTGCCGCGCGCCAACAAGCCTCCGCAGCGGTCGTCGCAGATCTCTTCGATCTCTGGCAGCAAACCTTGCGGCGGATCTCCGGCAAATCAAAACTGGCCGAGGCAATCCGCTACGCCGTCTCGCGCCGCCCCCTCTTCGAACGCTTCCTCACCGACGGCCGCATTGAGCTCGACTCCAACATCGTCGAGCGCGCCATCAGACCACAGACAATTACAAGAAAGAATAGCCTCTTCGCGGGCAGCGACGGCGGCGGACGAACCTGGGCGACCATCGCAACACTGCTGCAGACGGCGAAAATGAACAACGTCGATCCGTTCGCCTGGCTCAGCCTAACGCTGCAGCGTATCGCCAACGGCTGGCCGAGCAGCGAAATCGACGCGCTTATGCCATGGAACCACGCCGCCTGACGGCCGCAGCTTGCCGCTTACGTGACAGCTGAGGCCAAGTGATCAAACTCGAAAAATGGTTCGACACCACGACGATAGAGGGGCTTCCCTCCTGCTCAAGGACGTCGGCGGTGCGCCCGGCTATGCCGAATACCTCGACGCCAGCGGCGACCCTACTCATCTGGAATATGAAAATATGCGCCCCTCCGGGGCCCGCACAGTTCGATCACAACCTCGTCGCCC
Source organism: Bradyrhizobium sp. Rc3b (assembly GCF_900114915.1). Classification (GTDB taxonomy): domain Bacteria; phylum Pseudomonadota; class Alphaproteobacteria; order Rhizobiales; family Xanthobacteraceae; genus Bradyrhizobium. Next base: position 130,863 of record NZ_FOUS01000023.1, on the reverse strand, counting down.
CGAGGATACTCGAGGCCGGCGCCAGCGCATTGTTCAAAATTTGGAAGCCGCGACGTCGCGGCACGCGGCTCAAATAGATGTCAAGCGTCAATCATCAAAAGGGCCGCAGAGCTACGCTTACAGTCCGCTTACCGGTCTGGTAAGCTAAGTCGGCAATGAAGAGGCGAGGAACTTCAGCTCGTTCACTTCAGCCGGAGTGAGTATCTGGCTGACGGACCGCAGCGTTTGTCTTGCCGCTTTGGGAGCAACCCAGGTAAGCGCGCGCACGCTCGACGGCTTGCGAGGGATAGCTGCCAACCGGGCGCATGCTTGAGCTCCACCATCTGCTTGGCGATGTAAAGCTTACGAGAAGGACCGGACGTTAGATATAATCTAGCATCCCAACGGAGCAATCGCGGTTGCTGCCACAGAGCAGATAACAGCAGACCTCCTCAACGTTCCCGAGGTCCTCACTTAACGAGTAACGCACATTTGCTCTGTATGAAGTCCAACATCAGCGGAACAGGCAGCCGCAATAGTGTGGCCGGCAAGCCAGAGGAATGAAGTTCAGAACTGTCGAAGAGCTCAAGCTAAATGATCTCGAAGTATCTCCGACGTTCAAAGTCGGTGACCCGATGTTGAACGGCTTCCCACTCCCAACGGCGCGAGCAAGAAAACGCTTCAACAAACCTTTCTCCGAAGACATCACTTGCCGCCGCAGACTCTGCGAACCGAGAAGTTGCCTCTGATAGGCTTTGAGGCAGTCTCGCGGACGCCCGACACATTTCCGCGCTTGCATCACCGACGATCGAAGCCGGCAGTGCCGGACCTGTCTCGACACCCAATAATCCCGAACCAATCGCACTTGCGAGCGCGAGATATGGGTTTAGGTCTGCGCCAGGCAGCCTATACTCCAGGCGATGGGCAGATGGCTCTCCCGGAATGGCGCGAATTGCGCAGGAGCGGTTGTCAACTCCCCAGCTTGGACAGATTGGTGCCCAGCACCCAGGTACCAATCTCTTGTAGCTGTTGAAGTTCGGCGCAGCGAGCACACAGAACTCATTCATGAATTCTAGTTGTCCGGCGATGAATTGCCCCATAAGCTTCGAGACGTTGCCGAACGCATCACTGTCGTAAAACGCATTCTGACTATCCGAGGACATCGAGATGTGAATATGCCCGGACTGGCCGGGCCATTCCTCGGAAACCTTGGCCATAAATGTAGCCATCATGCCTCGCGTTTGCGCCCAGGCCTTTATCATCGACTTGAATATGGTTGCTCGATCGGCAGCTTCCAGCGCATCACAATGACGAAGTGACGCTTCGACCACGCCAGGTCCCGTTTCAAAGTGCAGTCCGTTGAGAGGTATTCTAGCCTTCTCACAAAGCGCCAAGATCTCATCAAACAGCCCATGTTGCGCGACAGAGCGCGCAATCGAGTAGCCGAACGGGCCGCGAGTTAAAGGAGCCCACTCGCCAAACGGCTTTTCTTCAATCGTGTCTGCGTTCTCCTTAAACAGCATGAATTCAAATTCGAACCCGGCAGTGCAGTCGTATCCGTGTTCAGCAGCCCTTCGCAGGACCCTACGCAGAATACCGCGCGGGCAGATGTTCTCATGTGAGCCGGTGAACTCCGCGAGGTAGAGATGTTGATCGCCGAGAAGAGACACCGAACGGCCGGTGCCTGACAGAATACGAAGGTCAGCATCTCCGAACGCTGATAGCGGCTTTTGCGTGAAACTGGCCGGAATGACCCGATCCGAACAATCCCACGCCAGCACCGCTTCAGAGAACTTGATAACTTTATCTCCATCTGAGAGATCTTCACCTAAGACGTGTTTGCCTCGCAGAACGCCATCGAAGTCGCTTACGCCGACCATCGCCGCGCGGGCTGGATTCGCTTTGGTCAACCTGGGATCAGTTGGCATTAATCGCCATCCTGCGTCACTAAATCGAACACCTGGTCCATCCGCATTGCTCGCAACTTGCGATAATCATCCTCAAGCTGAGTCAAGTCGCTATTCACGAGATAAACGATGCCGGGTGTCGACGCCAAGTCGATCGTGGGGACCAGCTCTTGACCAATCGGAACGAAGGCAATGGCATCCGCGAAGCTCGGGAGCTTTCGGATCGCTTCGAGTCCCGGGTAACCGGTAACGATACCGCCCATATCCGAGATCAGCGAGACGCACAGTGCGTGAGCCTGCCGCTTGTACAGCCCGCGCAGCCTCATATATTCACCAAAGCCCTTGGGATCTGCGTAGCGCCAGGCCGTTAGGGTCATATGGTTGTGCCCCAAGGCCATCGTTCGTGCTTTTGCCGACATGGTCCCTTGAAGCCTCGCGCCGAAGTCGACCAGAACCGGTCCCCGATGATCAACGATGATCTCAGCATGGCCCGGTCCGTCGACGATCTGTAGTGCCTGCAACGCACGCACCAAGTAGTCGGACAGGTCCTGAACGATTGGTTCGCTGCCGTCCAACAATCTCTCAAGTGAGCAGACTGATGATGCCCCCTCAACAGGAACTGTGTCATAGGTCCAGGCCTCCGTAACGAAAGCTTCCCCGCCGATTGAGACGGCATTTACGGTGTATTGCTGGCCATTTATTTTTTCTTGCCCAAGGGCAAAACGATTCAACGCTCCGACACGGTTCGTCTTCCCGACAATTGTGCTTAGAGCTCGCTGAATATCATCTTCTGTCGAGCAAAAGAATACATCTTCGGTGCCCGTACTGTTTAGAGGCTTGATCACGATCTGATCGAACTTCGCTTCACGCTTCCAGCTCGCGATCTCTACATGACTGTCGGACACAACCTGTCTGATCGATCGCACGCCTGCAGAGGCGAGCGCGCAAGACAATCGCGCTTTGTCACGCCGAGCAGCGGATAGCGCGGTCCCATTTGATGGTAAGCCGAGCCGCTCCGACAATGAATCGGCGAGCTCAACTCCGGTCTCGCAGCCCGCGATTACGAACTCAAATTCCCTGCCGTGGAGAGCCTGAACATGATATTCAACGGTTTCGTCATAGCCCATGCGCTCGCTGGGGCGAATGACTTCATCATACAGATCCGCATTGAAATGCGATTGGAATATGGGCGGAATCTGTGCAGCCGACATCACATGCACGGTTCCAATTCCATAGCGCTTGAATTCTTCCGGTAGGCAGCGGCCGGTAGAGTATGCGTCTACGATGACGCAATTCCGTTGTTTCATGCGGATCTCCGATACTGCAAGTAGATGTTGCCGACAGCGACAGCCGTAATGAGAACATTTGCAATGAACGTATGTGACGAAGGTACGATGCGAGAATCGAAATACTGGAACAGGAAGGTGACGACAGGGGCGGTGGACAGGACCATGTTGACGGTGAAGGGCTCTACGCGGCGAATGCCCTGTTGGATCAAAAGCAAAGGAACAATGATCGTTGACAGCCCGAGTGTTGCGATCGCAAACCAATGCTGCGAGATCTCAGGCACGATAGATGAAAGGTCGACCAGTCCCAGCAGCAAGAGGATCGTTCCATAAAAGCGATGCGCCAGGACTTGTCGGCCAGAAAACCCACGGTCGAACAGCAGTTTGACCAGTATATTTGTAAGGGCCAGCGATAGGCCGGCCACTATGGCCAAGGCGATGCCAAAGGACGATCGAGCCCCCCACTCCATGCCCGAGTTGCCGCTGGCGGAGATCCAAATCATGTAACTCCCGATCGTTGCGATCGTAACGCTCACGACAATATCGGATGCTGGAGGGGCACCCTGGCGCCTGATTAGCGCGTTTAACCACACTGTTGCGGTGGGCCCCAGAGCCACCATGAAGGCGACGACGATCGCAGGTTCAGCGTATTTCAGTCCGATAAACAGGCCGATCCAGCTGATCGCTGTTACGGCGTTAAGTGCGACGAAGACCAGCAACGACCAGTTCGCCACCGTTGCCTTGCCTCCCTCGTGGACAGACAGCAGATTGAACACGAGACAAACCACAGCGAAGGACAGCAGGAGCGCGACGAACACATCCGCTTGCTGAAAATATGACGCCGCATAAACCTCGCCTGCCGCGCTCACGACGACATAAAGCGCCGCAAAGAACACTCCTAGAGCGAATGGACTCGTCAATCGCCCCCTCTTCCTGTGCCCGCGTGGGTGCGCGCGGCCCTCGCAGGACCCGGCGCGTGCATCGGCTCCAAGGGACCATCCTTTTGACCCGCACGGACCACGTTTGGTTTGAAAGGTCACAATCCGCCTCTAGTTCTTTTTAGTCCGGTAGTACCCAACACACGCCTCTCCAAATGCCTTGAACAGTTGCTTGCTGAGGAAATCGGTTGAGACGTGCCATTCGGGGTGCCATTGCACACCGATTTGCAGGGTTGGGGCACCTATGACCGAAGCCGCCTCGACCAAACCGTCAGGCGCCCACGCCTCCCGCCTCAGCGCCGGGGCAAGCGCCTCGATACCTTGATTGTGCAGCGAGTTGACTTGCGCTTCGATCGTCCGCGCGATCGGAAAGAGCGCGCCATCGGAACATATCCTGACGCTGTGCGCGGCGTCGTACTGGCGGTCTCTTGGACGGTCTGGCTTCTCGGCATGCATCGCGCCACTTTCCGGGCTCCACTCCGCAAGCGATGTGCGGAGCGTGCCGCCGAAATAGACGTTGAGTTCCTGAAACCCACGGCAGATGCCCAGAATAGGCATTCCGAGCGCGATGGCGCTCTCTATAGTTACGGCAGAGAGCCTGTCCCGCGGACGGTCGAGGATCCCAACCTCAACGTCCTGCCGATCAGCGTCCATCATGGTCGCAGGCGCTCTCAGGACGGCGGGGTCGATGTTCGATTCATCACCCGTCAACACCAAACCGTCGAGCCGGCGCATGATCGCCGGGGCGACCTCCTCCCTCGCATCTTCGGCGTCGACTGTCGGCAATATAACGCCAGCCACTCCCGCATGGCGATGGAGTGCCTGCAAGTACTTGCGCCGCAACCAGTCGCGATGCACACCATCGCCCAGAAGACGGTTCGAAGTGACGCCGACCACGGCTCGGGTGCTCTCTGGCCTTAGTAACGTCACGCGACCTGCCCTCGCGTGCGAACCTCAGCAACGGACTGCTCATACAAGCGTCGATTTCGCTCTTTTAATTGGCCTATGACGCTGGGTTGACCTTGAGGTCCTTTGACAAAGAGCCCGCCCCATGTCGCGGCAACCTCCGCATAGTTCGGATCCTGCATTCGGATTTTCTGAGCTTTGCGCAACAGCCAAAACGGGATACCCGGCGAAAGGTGATGCTCAAGGTGGTACTCATCCAGATTCTGCCCGAGGATCGCCCGCTCGAGGAAATTTCCTTTCCGATTCCGGGTGAGATAGACGTTCTGCGTCTCGGTTTCGCACATAGGTGAGTGCTCGGCGAGCTCGATAAACCAGCCAAGGACCTGAAACGTGGTGAGATAGGGCACGATCCAAAACAGGACGACGATATGGAGCAGCCCAACAGCATATGACCCGCCCAGGATGCTTATCCAAAAGAGATAGAAGCCATACTTATCGACAAGTATGCCGGAGCGGCTCTGATCCTCGACATCTGTGATCGAAAATCGATTGGTCCAAAGATATTTCAGATACGCCACCGTCGCGCCGCCGAAGATCGGCTTCCAGATCATGTTGAAAGCGTACCGCTCCGGAGGTTGTACGTCGTAAACGCCGCTGGCCAGGAAGAACTTCAGGTCGGGATCCTTGTCCGGGTCTCCGAGATAGGGATGATGCAAATAGACGTGCGAGATCCGGTAGGCCCAGTGGCGCTGGAACAAGGGATAGGAGGCGAACAGAATGCCCAAGACGTAGTTCCAGGTCGTGTTCTTCGCGAGCGTACGGTGAGCCGCATCATGAGCGATGGTTGTCAATCCGCGCTGATAGGCACCAATTAGAAGGACGGCCAGCGGGTAGAGCCACCATGAGACTGACACAGTCGCGAGCGTGCACGCTGTGACAATAGCGTAATCTTTGGCAATATAAGCAGCTCCCGTTATGTTGTCGGGTCTCAGCTCGGAGAGCTGCCTATTGATCTCTCGGCTGAATTGAACGGCCTCATAGCGTGATGACCTCAACTTCCAAGCGTCTGCCTGATTCATGAGAACCTCCTTCTGATCGCCTTGCAGGTTGTCAGATTGCGCAAAGCGCCTTGTCCAGATCGCGCAAGATGTCGTTGACGTCTTCGATGCCAACGCACAGCCGGATCGAGCCGCCAAATATGCCGGCGGCTTCGCGCTTTTCACGCGGGACGGTGGTGTGGGTCGTCGAGACAGGATGGGTCACGAGCGTGCGGGCATCGCCTACATTCGAAACATGATACATCAGGTCGACGTTCTGGATGAACTTGCGCCCGGCTTGTTCGTCCTCCACTTCGAACATGACCATCGCTCCGTGTCCGTATGCAGCATTGAGCGTCTGTTCGACGGTTTCCCGATCGGCGCCTTCAAATAGCCCCGGGTAGAAGACACGGCGCACCTTAGGATGCTCCTTGAGAACGTCGGCCACGATCCTGGCGTTCGCGCAATGCTGCTTCATGCGAAGCGGCAGCGTTTCAAGACCCTGGATGAGTTGAAAGCTCGCGAACGGGGCGATCGCCGCACCGGTATCGCGCAACCAAGTCATGCGAGCTTTGAGGAGATACTCGCTCCTTCCAAGATCGCCGACATCGCGCACCGCGTTATGCCAGACAATTCCGCCATGCGCATCGTCGGGACGGTTGAATAGGGGAAAGCGAGAGTCTCCCCGGTAGCTAAACTCGCCGTTGTCAACGATGAGCCCGCCGAGCGTCGTACCGTGGCCACATATATATTTTGTTGCGGAGTACGTCGTGATCGCAGCGCCGAGATCTGACGGCCGGCATACCAGTGGCGTTGTCGTATTGTCCACGACCAAAGGCACGCCGTACTTTCGGCCGATCTCGGCCAGCTGTTTGACAGGGAGCGGAATCAGACAGGGATTCGAAATCACCTCTCCGAACAGGCATATCGTGCGATCATCAATCGCACGTTCAAACGTCTCGGGCCTTCGAGGATCTGCCGTCCTCACGCTGATCCCAAGACGCTTTAACGTGTTGTGGAGCAAGTTCCAGGTATTGCCATATAGATACGGAGAGGCGACGACATTGTCCCCCACTTCGCCACTTGACAGGTTGACGATAGCCAGGAACGTCGCCGCTTGACCGGAAGCGACGGCGAGCGAGTCGCTCGCCATATCTACCGCGGCGTAGCGCCTTTCCAGCGCGCGGGTCGTCGGATTTATGATCCTCGTGTAGGTGAACCCATCGGCCTTGACGTTGTAAACGTCAGCAATGTGGTTTAGATCGCCATCGAGTTCATAAGCCGTATTCTGGTAAATCGGCACTGCGACCGCCTTCGTCACTGGGTCGCGTCGATAGCCCGCATGCAGAACAGCAGTCTCCGCCGAAAACGGCAGCTGCGGTTCTCCAGCCGTTCGAGCCGGCATCTTTACGCGAGCCCTGCATGTCTGTTGGGCCGAGGTCGGCGCCGCTGGAGCCTGACCGGATCGGAAATAACTACGAAAGGCGCAGCCCAACTGCACGATCCAGCTGGATTGGATTTCTCCAATGCAGCCGAGGCGGAAACTCCGCGTCGGAAGATGCAGCTTCGAGTAGACGTAGAGGTTGTGGGCCGCCAAGTGGCGGTACAGCCCTTCGAATCCTGCCTGGTCCACGATTCCGGACGGCGCACCGAACGCGACGCAGACTGGCGACTGCAACTCCGTGGGCAGCAGCGGTGACACTACTCCTTCGAGTTCTTTGACCAGATCGTCCCTGATCTTCTCATACCTGCAGCGCCTGGCATCAATGCCCTCCTGGTGCAGAATCTCCAAGGCCTTTGTCGTTGCCTGAACGATGTGGGTGGGAGGGGTCGATCGCCACTCACCGGTGCGCTCGAGCGAGAGCCATTGATCTCTCACGTCGAGCACAAACGACCTCCGTTCTTGAACCGCATTCTCCAGCAGCTCCCGAGACGCGATGACAAACGCTACTCCCGGCGGGCCTTCTATGCACTTGTTGCTCGAGGTGACTAGGACGTCAGCTCCACGCTGGCTCAGATCGATATTAAGGGCGCCAAAAGAACTCATCGCGTCGATGATGGTTTTTACGCCACGTCGCCTCGCCTCCTCCACGATCGCGTCCAGCGGGTTAACGATTCCGGTTGTCGTCTCGCAATGGACGAAGCATAGGTGCGTAACGCCAGGATTTCGGCTCAGATGCTCGCCAATTTCTTGGGGATCCAAAGGATCGGTCGCTCGCTTGACGAGCTTCAGTGCTTCGACGCCCCACAGCCGCAAGATTCGTAAAATGCGCTCGCCATAGATGCCGTTTATGCAAACGAGCGGCCTGTCGGCACGGGACACAAATGAAGAGAGAGCGGCTTCCATTGCGAAGGAGCCGCCTCCCTGAATAGGTACCACCGAATGGTCTTCAGCATTTCCCAGCAAGTTGAGCATCAGCCGCCTCATGGAGGCGGTCACTTCCTTGAATTCGCAATCGCGCGATGCAAGATCAAGCTGCATCTGGCTCCTGACCGCCAGCGATAACGACAATGGACCAGGGGTCAGCAAAGAACGCTGTCTTGTCAAACCTTTCCTCCTCAACTTGTAGCAGTCAATTGATCTGGAGAACGCCCAGCCATCAGGGAGCCCCTGTGGCGCGCATCGACCTCCTCGGTCAAAGGCTTCGGCGCAAGCGCGATAAATCGCGGGTGTGTTTCTGGTCGGCGTCCGAAAACCCTGCCGGATGCCAATCCCCTTATCTCATCGCAGATACAGAGCGATCTCTCATAAAGCTCATCATCGATGCCATTCACACCTCCTAGAAATTTGCTTTGGGACTGCACCCCCGAACGCAAACTGGCGCCGACGCGCGCTCTCATCCAGCCGCATGCGCCAGCTTGAGCGCGGTCGCTTGTTGCGTCCCGAAGCGGCGGGCCGGCCGGTCGACTTGCGCGGTGAACATGCGATATTCAGGCAAACTTGACCTTAGGAAAGGGTGCAGTCGCATGTCATCGCGCCCGGGAGGCAGATCAAGGCATCTCACACTCGATGATCATGATTGGCAGCGGGAGCCTGATGCGTGGGCTTGAGGCTTGATGCATTCGCACTCCGTCGCTCGTTGGGGGGGGTATCTGACGCTGATGACCGTCGTTGTCCATTTCAAGATCGTACAACTTGACGTTAGGGGCGTTTCAACCCTCTCGCTGGATTTTCTCGCGTGAATTTTTCCTGACGTATTCCCATCTGGCGGCGACAAGCCGACGTAGGCAGCAAAGTGCGGAGATTTACAGCGAGGCAGAATAATTTGAGAGTTTTCGGCTCAGGACCGTCGGCATTCCGTCTGCAAGCGCGATACGTGCAAAACAATTGCCCACTCCTCCCGTCACGTACGATCCTCGCCATCCCCCCAAAGGGCGTACGTGCTTCTCCGCCGTGCCGGCGGATCTTCTGGACGGTGGTGTCTGGAAAGTGTTGCGCTTGGTTGGAGCAGCCTTGGCAGGGCTGTGGTTGAGCCCGGCTTAAAGACAATTCGCTGGCCGTTTAGTAACGATCGATTCGACACCTTTCGGCGACGCGCCTGAAGCAGAATATGCCCTACTTTTCTAGGGTTACGTCGAGCCGATTCCAGATGAGTGGCACCTCTCTGCGAGCAATCCCTAGGCTGGTAGCATCGCTCGGTTCTGTACGCCGCTTCGCGGCGAGAACGTCTTAGGGATCGAGCATCGGTGTGTGAGCGTGCCGTGGTCGACGGTTGGTCCAACGCGTGAGGCCCAAGGTGAGCCGGATTTCCATTGCGTCGCGGCACTCAACGAGTGCAGTACCTCGGTTGTGAGGCGCTATGGACGAATCGCACGACCGAGCCCTTCTGCTCGCGTTGGCTCTTCTGCAGCGCCTGGCCAGGGTTCGTGGCTGCTTTGTCTCGCGATGCGAAGGCGCGGGGCGTACGGCGCGCCGTATCGGTCGACGAGCGGCGGGCCAAAAGGAAGCAAGCCCCCGAAAGCTGGGACAGCCGCGACAGGAGGGAGTCGGCGCCCGACCGCTAAGTTCGGGGTTGGTCAATATACTGAAGCACGGGCCCGCTCGCTGGTTGCGCCAAGGCTCGGAAAAACCGAGTCCCCACCGTGATGCTGCGCGAAAGACGAAGCCGGCGGAGACGCTGCCTGGCTTGGCTTTATGGGAGCTCGGCGTGTCGCTGGCCGCACGCGCAGCAAGAAGCGCTAAGCGAAACTCAACCTACCGGGAGTCGGACTTCCTTCTCTGGCCTTTGTCATCGCGTCGTAGATTCTGATCTGGCCGGCGCTTCTTGAGCTCCTCCGCTCCCCCCAAGCTCGATCTTTGATCGCGTACTCGGTCTTGAATTGACATCCACTTCGAGCACGTAACCGGAAGCGGGCACGCGAGGACTGGGGGCGACAATTTTGGTCCTTTAGAGCGAAAGTCCGATCGCAGGGGGCCTGAGCTGAATCGCCTTGGCCGGGCCAGCAGGATGTTGCTACGAATCAATGGTGCGATGCGAGGGACATCTAAACATCAATAATTGAGCGCGCTATCAAGACACCCACTACCGCTTCCGCTGAATGCTCTGCGGTCTGCTCCATGGTCTTGAGATGAATCTCCGGTGTTGTTGGTGCTTCGTAGCACGAATCGATCCCGGTGAAGTTCTTGATCTTGCCAGATTTCAGTTTTGAATACAGGCCTTTTGGGTCTCGCCGAGCGCATTCGTCTATCGGGGTATCGACAAAGACTTCTATGAACTCTTCCTTGCCAACCAGGCCGCGCACCCTGTCCCGTTCGGCTCTAGAGGGCGAGATGAACGAGCAGATCACGATCAAGCCGCTGTCCGCCATCAACTTGGCAACTTCAGCGACGCGCCGAATGTTCTCCACGCGGTCCGTCTCGGAAAAGCCGAGGTCCGCGTTCAATCCGTGCCGGAGGTTGTCGCCATCCAGCAGCATGGTATGTCGCGACATGCCACACAACTTTTGATCAACCAGGTTGGCAATCGTTGTCTTTCCAGCGCCAGACAGGCCAGTGAACCAGATGACGCAAGGTTTCTGATTCTTGAGCGCGGCGCGCTCCCTCCTGTCCACGGACAGCGCTTGCCTAGCAATATTGGTGTCCGCCCGTAGCGGAAAGGCGATCATGCCGGCCCCGACCGTACGATTGGTGTAACGATCGATGAAGATAAATGATCCGGTTTTTCGATTGAGGTCGTAAGGATCGAATACTGCGGGTATTGCGGTCGCAACATCGCAGAAGGCGATCTCATTGAGGGAAAGCATCCCGGCGGCCAGATGCTCACAAGTGTTGACGTCGATCCGATGCCTAATTGCGGTAATGCTGCCGGTAATCGTCTGGGATCCAATCCGAAGGACGTAAGTGCGTCCGGGAGCGAGCAGCTCCTTGTCCATCCAGATCACATAAGCGGCGAACTGGTCGGCGACCTTCGGTCGGTCGTCCGGCCGCGACAGAATGTCGCCACGGCCGATATCGATTTCATCTTCCAGTGTAATGGTAACCGCATCGCCGGCTTCGGCGCCGACAAGGTCGCCATCGTGTGTCACGATCCGCTTGATGCGCGTGGTCCGTCCCGACCCGGCGACAACGATCTCGTCTCCTGCCGAGATCTTCCCGGAAGCCACCGTCCCGGCATAGCCCCGAAAATCCGGGTTGGGGCGGTTCACCCATTGGACCGGAAAGCGGAAAGCCTGGCCTGAGCTGCCAGCCGGGATGTCAACGCTCTCCAAATGTTCGAGCAGACAGGGGCCATGATACCAGTTGGTATGACCGGAGCGGTCCACGACATTGTCGCCGTAGCGCGCCGAGATCGGGATCGGAACGATCGAGGTGAAGCCGAGACCGGCGGCAAAGGCGAGATAGTCACGGGCGATCCGATCGAAGCACTCCTTGTTGTATGCGACAAGATCGATCTTGTTGACTGCCAGCAGGACATGACGAATACCGAGCAGCGAACAGATGAAGGAGTGGCGGCGGGTCTGAACCATCATGCCCTTGCGGGCATCAATCAAGATGATGGCGAGCTGAGCATGCGAGGCGCCGGTAGCCATGTTTCGGGTATACTGCTCGTGACCGGGAGTGTCGGCCACCATGAAGGAGCGCCGCGGCGTCGTGAAGAAGCGGTAGGCGACGTCGATCGTGATGCCCTGCTCCCGTTCGGCCTCCAGCCCGTCCACGAGCAGTGCGAAATCGATGTCATTCCCGGTGCTACCATGCTTGATGCTGTCGCGTTTCAGCAAGGTGAGCTGATCGTGGTAGATCATCTTGCTGTCGTGCAGTAATCGGCCGATCAGCGTCGATTTGCCGTCGTCCACCGAGCCGCATGTGAGGAATCGCAGCTGATCCTTTGTCCTCGGCGGGACCACTTCCGTAGTCGGTTCTACAAACATCAAAAGTAGCCTTCCCGCTTCTTCTTCTCCATTGAAGCGGCTTCATCGGTATCAATCAGCCGTCCCTGGCGCTCCGACACACTCGCAGTCTGCATCTCCGCGACGATCTCTTCGATCGTCGTCGCATCGGATTCAATGGCCCCGCTCAAAGGATAACATCCAAGCGTGCGAAAGCGAATCATCCGCATTTCCGGCGCCTCGTCGCAGTTAAGCGGCAATCGCTCGTCGTCGATCATGATGGTCGCACCATTTCGACGCACTGTCGGTCTTTGTTTTGCGAAGTAGAGCGGAACGACCGGAATTTTCTCGAGCATGATGTATTCCCACACATGGAGCTCGGTCCAGTTTGACATCGCAAACACGCGCATTGTTTCGCCCTGGCGGATCCGTGTGTTGAACAGGCTCCAAAGCTCTGGCCGCTGGTTACGGGGGTCCCATACGTGTCCGGCCGAACGGAAGGAGAGTATCCGTTCTTTTGCGCGACTCTTTTCCTCATCGCGCCGGGCTCCGCCAAAGGCAGCATCAAATCCGTGGTGATCGAGCGCCTGCTTCAGCGCGTCTGTCTTCATCACCTGGGTGTGGAGCGCGGAGCCGGAATCGATCGGATTGATCCCACGCGCGATGCCCTCCTTATTGACATGGACGATCAGGTCGAGGCCGAGCCGCTTGGCTGTCGCGTCTCGAAAGCTGATCATCTCGCGGAACTTCCAGGTCGTGTCGACGTGAAGTAGGGGAAAAGGCAATTTTGCCGGATAGAACGCCTTGATCGCAATGTGCAGCATCACGCTTGAGTCTTTTCCGATCGAGTAAAGCATGACCGGGCTTTTGAACTCGGCGACCACATCACGCATGATTTCAATCGATTCGGCTTCGAGACGGCGCAGATGTTTCGGCAGCATATATCTTCTTTTCAATGCAGGATTTCTGTTCTTGGCCGTTATGGCCCAGCCCAGAGTGGGAATATCCGCGGCGAGAAACGGCCAACCAAGAGGCAGGCTCGTCCACGAGGTCAAGCCCCGTTGAACAGCAGACTTGCAGACGCGGCAGGATATCGCATTTCGCCGTTGGTGCGGCCGGCGCCTGCGTCACACCTGATCGGGAGATCAGCTAGTGCGGCTTAAGGTCAACCAGCGTGTTTTGATCGCAAGCATTCAGATCGCTCTAGGAGATATTGAGTATCTGCTCAAGCCGCGCGACCTCGCCTCGCAACATCTCGATAGCCGCGTCGCGGTTCTCCGAAAGGTTCGAAACAGTGTGGACCGACGCTGCGGCGTGAGACGGGACGGATAATTCTCGCGCTTTGATACTTCGCAAATCCCACCAGATTCGGAATGTCCGACGATAGAGCTCAGTTACTTCCCTTCCCCTATCCAGGACCCCGGCTTGCTGCGCATGGAGCAGTTCCTGCTCATATCCGAGTTCTACCAAAAGCTCGGCGCCAACCAGATCGGTCACGGTTTGCATCTCTTCGACGCTCAATTGAGATTGCCATGACTTGACAGAGCTTTCGTCGACCGCGTCTCGTTCTAGGATTTTTCGGTCTCCGAAGCTGCTGGGCCGAAGATAATCTGCTTGTCTCATCGCTGCCGATGCGAGGGCCCCTGGATCACAGCCGAGCCCCCTCAACAGACGCCGGATTTCGTCGTGCGGATGCGCCACGAGCAGTTCGTATTGCACGAACTGTGTCTTCGGGCGAGTGCGGTGCGCAGCGAGTTTGGGAAGGCCCAGAACCAAATCGGCGAGTGAAGATATGATGACGTCAGGCAGACGGAGCATGAGATCGACGAGAGTGGAGACGCTGACCGGATACGAGCTTTCTGTCCGCAGTGGGATGCCCCACGTTGATTTCAGTGAAGCGGCGATGGCATAGGGATTGCGCATCAGAAGGAGGTGTGGCGCTTCTGGATATACAGATTCAAGAAACTCAAGCGCCGTCCAATAGCGTGGTGTCTTGTCTATGATGATGCGCTTGCCCGCTTCTGCCAGATACTGGTCGTATGCTGCATCGGCAAAGGCGCGGCTGACGATTGTGCGATCTATTCGCCCCAGGAACTCCGAGGTCGCCGCCTCAATCAGTGAGCTCCCAGCCGGATGGCGCTGGTCCACCCTGCCAAATCCTTCAAGCGCGAGCATCAACCAGGGCTCAGGCGGAGCCGCAATGTCTGGATGGTGCTGGAGCAAATGCGCCAGGAGTGTCGTCCCGGATCGCGGAAGACCGAGGAGAAAGCACACCGCAGGCGAGCTGCTAATACGTCCACTCATCATTCAGACCCTCGTGCTTGAAAAGCGAACCTTGTCGACTGAGCGAAACAAAGCCAGCCGCGGGATAACATGGGCACCCGCATGCGTACAAAGCGTCAAAACGGCGAGTATTTGTCTGCCACTCATGGCTTGAGAGCCGTTCAGCTAGATCGATCGGGCGGGATCACGGAGGGATAACTGCATTTGCCTCCTGGATTGCTCGACGGTAAACGAACTCAAGCGGCGCTCAATGACACGAATGTTGATTACGGATATGGAAAGGTTGGAAAGGATTATACGTACGTTTGCCGAAGACCGCCCGCTGCACATGGAAGTTTATTACGTGTAGTCACAAGCTGCCTGTTGACGGGCCATGGAAGCCGTAAATGGGACATGCACCTCGCTTATGCTCGGTATACAGCAAAGAAGCTCGGCAAAAGGGCGGACAGCTTGGCGAGTGCGGCAAAGAAGTAGACCACATCGCGAACATCTCACTTTGCGGGGCGCAGCTATCTTGTCAGCAGACTCCGACGCAACTTTCCACTGAATGATGCCGATGGTCCGTCAAGACACTGAGCCATAGCCCCGGCAGCCGGTTGTTCGCAAGCCCCTCAGTCTAAACTATACCAAGGGTTTGACTTACCTGCTCTTGGAGCGTTGCCTCTCCCCTAATCGGCGCTAAAGCAAGCTTGTAAGAATCTGACTTTAGATGTCTCCGAATTTACCCGATCCAGAAAGCGCGCTTGGACGCATCTCTACTGAGGGAGACAAGATTGTCCGGCCGCTCATGTGGCAAATCAGATCGATCGATGCGTGCCGAAGAGCTGGCCAATTGAACGTGCTGGGCACCACTCGGCCACGGTGGACGCCCGTGATGGTTGCGATCAATTTGGGCAAAGAAAAGGGTGCACCGGTCAACTTGCTGTCACGAATAATGCACGTCGACCCTTCCTGGGTGATAAACTACTCAAAGCTGCTAGAGAAAAACGGTCTCCCGCGGCATCGCAAGCGATGTCGGGGTCGCGATGATGTGGTTGACGGCGGAACACGCAAGCATCTAGCGGCGCGACAGTCGGCGCAGGATGAGCTCGCCTTTGATGAACGCGACCTTGACCGATCAAGCGCGTTCGTTCATTGCCAAGGCTGCTGCGATGAGGCATGGCTTGGAAAAGGGCCCGCTCTGCCATCCAGAAGACCAAACGTACGACTGTCAGAAATGAGCTCGCTAATCATGAGTCTCCCATCCTTCGAATATGTCTTGAAGCAGCGCGGTCGAAGGTGGTTTGTGGTCGGTTCACAACGCCGACGCCGCGCAGGTGATTACCGGTTCAGGAAGTAACCGCTCCGCCGCCATCTAGCAAGCTAACAGAGCGCTTTTTCAATTGCTGCTGAGCGTGCCATATCGCCTTGGAGCTCGAGCTAGCCAACAGGCTCGGCAAGGTCGGATTACGCCCAAACTTTAGCCGGGCATGAGCTTCGAGGATGAGCGATTAGCCGATGAGTTCGGCCCCGCGCGGCCAGGACTGCCTCGGCGAAGCTGAAAAGCTGCTGGCCGAACGGATGCTAGATTCGGCCCTACGGGAGCTCGTTTGAGACGGGTTAGCTTCTCGAAAGCTAACGGGCCTAGGGCTGGGCGTTTTGGCCCCATCGCATGCGCTTTCGGGAACGAGCGTTTGGGGATTTTATCTTTCGAGACAGGCCTACGGCTAAGACAATGTCTTCACTCGCAATCATACATCGCAAGCGGCCGTCGAAACCGCCTTTCCAAAACACTTGATCAAAGATAAGGAGACCCTGGATCCCGTTCCGCGGCAAAAGGCCATCCAGCACGCGCGCGTGAAACACTCTCTCAGCGCGGAGCGGCAAAGCTATTTGTGCGACAAAGTTTCTATGATCAAAGAGGGCGGCCCGCGAGCCGCCCTACCGCGCCATTAGCCAGCGTTGTTGAAATTAACGCTGATGTCCGAGTCCGATTCCGAGATTTAAGGCCTTCTGGCGTAGCGCGCCGACGCTGCGCTTTGTCATTTTTGCTATTTTGATTACCGGGGTCCGAACCTTCGAATGGACTTTTAGGTCTTTGATATCTTCCTTTGTCCACTCGCGCCGCTTAACGCGTATCTTGGTTGCTTTTTTCACGATGAATGCTCCTTCTGAGAGGAGCGCTTGTAGCATAGTTTTTTCGGAGCGACGACCGTAAAAAAAAGGCACAGTCATCGGAACTCGCGCCAGGTATTAGCTTGGTCATGCCTTCGGAAGACAAGGCTCTGGACTACTGCAGCTGCTGAACTTTAACTTTCGTACAGACGCTGTGTTGAGGGAGCTTCGTTATAGTTGAATGCAGCCCCAAGCGACGCCCCTTCTATCCAAGCTCAGCACGTAGACTAACGTATTCTGGAATGAGCAAGCCTATCGCGATAAACCTCAATAGCTGCATGTCACGGAGGTCCGTCATTTGTAGTTATGCCTAGAGCGATCAAACATCGATGCTCTATGAGATCCGTGACGGTCTCTTGCTATGATCACCTATGACGATTTAGCGCGCGCTCGTTAACTCAGTGCCGGAGCATCCTCGGGGCGTGCGCGAATACTAGATCGGTCTCGTCTTCGTGTCCGTCGTCCGGGCTGGGCTCAACGCGTCGGAGTGCACGAAAGACATCAGCCCCTCCCTCACTTGGATGAAGCCAGATCATCCTTGGTCGCGTTGAACCGCTTCACAGTGCCAATAGCTGCTGCATTATCTCCAGACTTAACTTGCGCGATCTAATCGGGGTACTCGGCCATCAGCAAGGGATTGAGCGGCAGGCCGTCACGCTGATGCGCCCCTACGTCAGCTCAATTGCTGGCCGAGGAGCGCTTTGTGCCCGCTCGTTGGTAGCTGCGAAGATTATATGGGCGGCTACTCATCTTCGGGCTGTTTTGAGATCTCCCGCTCAACCTGCCCCTGCATAGCACGCTGATCTAGCAGTTCGAGCCCCTCAAGAGCCTTCCTTCCCTCGTCAGTGATACTCCACCACCCGGCCTCTTGCTTGACCAGCCTTTGGCCGAAAATATCGAGCTGCGGCGCGCGGCTCGCGATTCGCTTCATACGCGCCGGCCACTCTGGGCCGCTGCTGTAATAGATCGCCAAATGCTGTTTAACGACTTCGATGCTCGCCCGTCCGTGCCGCTGGCCTGCAAGTATCTTCAGTATGGACAGCTGAAAACTCACGCGCGCACGCCATCGAGTCGAGGAAAAGCTCCATAATACTTATCCTGAGGGAAGCCGCAGCGCCTTGCGCCGCTTTTCAAAAGCAACCTTGCGTTATAAGCCTAATGAAGCAGGATACCCACCTGCCGTGGACGCGGTAACCAAGGTCTCGACGGCATCGGCGACATCCTGCCCAGAGTGCCTTGAAGAATGGGTCATCGGAGATAGCCGCGTTGGCTACGCGTTTGACGGGGTCTCGACTGCCGTCTTCGACCGATTTGAGATCAAACTACGTCGGTGGTAACCGCGCTGTTGCACATCTTGGCGAATGACGTCGCTCACTGAGCGCACCGCCCGCTTCTTTCGCCTCCAACTGCCGTCCAACCCTGCGGGGATCGCAAACCCTCGCGGAACCACCAAAAGATCGCGTCTTCCGTTCAAATAAATATCGAACATGTCGCCCTCGTTTGGCACGAGCGTAGATCGCCGGTTCATCCATTTGGTGACATCGAAGCAACACCTGCGCTCAAAGACTCTACGCCAGTTTTCACCGGATTTCGCCCCCACTGGAGCGTGCCCGGCGCAATCCCCTTGTCCCTTCACGCGCTCCTCATCGCCGAAAATACAGAAGCCTTCGGATGCTTTTTTATCGCTAACAGATCCTCGGGGCGGCGGTCTCGATAAGGTAATAAGCCTTGCAGGTAACCCGGGATCGATAACGAGGTGGTTGAACCGAATTGCCCTCAGTAGACATGGGCAGATCTATGATGCGACGATCTCTTGCCGCTCGGACGGAGTTGATTGAACATTGCCTACCGTGGCAATTTTCCTTTGTTCTGAGCATTCCCAATCGCACGATCAATCGTCCGACTCGGGGACTGCTGGTCCACTGTACGTGAGGACCGTCGCGGGCACGATCGTGCCGCCGGACGTGGACGTGTTCACGTCGTGTCGGGGATCACGCTCAGATTACAGATTGATCCGATTCAATTCGCAGACCTTCCCCGCCAAAGTCAACCTACCCAGCCCATGCCGGTGGCAATCCAGGCGGGCTCCGAAGCTCTATCACATCGGCGAAGACCGTCCAATCGCGGACACTGTTTTGCTTGCAGAAATCGGCCTCAGCCTGCTGTGCAGCGGCACTCAGCGAGGCGGCATCGACCTTGAACGCTGCCTGACAGGCACGATGTTCGTGGCCGGTATCGTCACGAACGGTCTTGATGAACCGGACGTTAAATGAAGGCATGGCCCCCTCTTCTTGCGGATTGCTCATTCACCATCCTGCCATCCGCGCCCCACCAGAGTATTTGATCTGCCTCAAGCAGCATCCCCAATAAGCTGTCCGCTCCTTCATCGAGAGGTCGAGACTTTGGCTGTCCAGCTCGAGCGCTTTGTTGTTCCGCAGACCACGCGATCTCTACTTATCTAGCTTGTCGGATCGCACTCTATTTTAGGCCGAGGTATAACGCCTTCTGGTCTGCTCATGCCCTTGACGGACAAAATTGATTTGTCGATGAATCGGGTAAGCCTTGAACAGACAATTGAAGGCAGCATGCGCTGTCACGCCCGAGATGCCGCCTATTGTTCTCTACCGATCCCATACCCGGCCGCTGGTATGGAGTCTCGAAAGACCGCGAACTTTACACGCGATACTTGGTCGTCTTACGAGACATTGCCGCAAATACCAAGTCAGTGCGCCAATCATCCGGGCAAAGCCATTTCTGACGCGTGCCGGCGGCGGGGGCTATCGATTGGGGGACCTGGCATACGTGATCGTGTGCAAATGAGGCGAACCGCCCCGATCTCGCTTCTGACGGTCCATCCGTGGGTCGTCACAGTAAAGCTGATGACCACGCTTGCCGCAGCCAACGTTTCGATAAGTCCAGGGTTCAGGACTATTTCTGGCATGTGCCCGGCAAGGCCACCGATAACGCGAGGCGAGCGATCAATTGACGATCGGCTTGCCGGCTAGCCAGCACTGGGACAATGCTGTCGCGGCCCATTTGCGAGCGGTGCGCCGCAAATGAACGAGGCTACACGCTTTCGTGTTGCGGACCAACGCGAGGCCACGTTGGATCGCCCGAATTGGGACATGTCGCCTGCCAGCGCGCGGCTCGCAGCGGCCGCTCGAGCTCGGCCATTCTGGACGCGCCTCAGCTCTTTTTGACCTGTATCAATACTGCGGCGACTGCCGACTGATACAAGCGAGCTTCCGTCCAAGGTCACACACATGGCAGACAGAAGGGCTTGGTGTCCCATCATCTTTTCATGTCCACATACCGGCGATCGAGTTCAAGGAGTGCTGCCGGAAGTACCTAAGCCGCGTGCCGATGACCTGCACGCAATGACCTGCGCCGCGTGCGAAGGCGACCACTTCATCGACCCGCGGACGGGCGCGATGATCGGCGCCGAGCGCAGCTAGGCTCTCCCAACGGGGTCAAGCCGAATGATGTCAAGCGGGTTCCGGCATCTTCTGACTCTCTGGGATGCCGCCGCGCTCACAACGGCGCGGCTGACCTCATCACAACCGAATGGCCCAGGTGACGCCGTGGGACAAGAAGATTTCCCGCCAACGAAGGTGTTCGACATGACAGATTACAGGGACATTCGTCCCGCCGCGGGTCAGACTGCGGGAGCGGCAATCCAGTTCAACCTCTGCAGAACAGCGGTTAACACCAGCCGTCGACGTCTTGAGCTGATCCAGATCGATTCGATCGAAAACCGGGGGTTGTTTCGCAGCGCCAATCCTAATCTTTCGGTTGGCGAGCCGATCATGTCCCGCCAGGATAGGTTCAACGGCGCCCCGGCCGATAAAAGCCCGGCCACGACTGGCGCAACTGAGACCACGCCGCCTGGCCAATATTGCGCCGAGCCTACTCGCGGCGGCAACGCTATCTCGTGCGAACTGTTTAAAAGGTTGCCTGAATTTGTCAGCCAGCAGCGATGAGCATCGTTCAATATCTACTGGCGACCTGATCTGGGAGCGGCTCGAGACGGCGCCGCCCTTTGATCGGGATCTGGAGATTGCGGTGATCGAGGGTAATACCATTCACCGGGTGGTCTTTCCTTGCCGCCGGGCCTTCGGCGGTTGGATCAAGGCCAAGACCGGAGAACACGTAGCCGTGCAGCCTACGCACTGGCGCATATGGCCTAGATAGCGGCGACCATCCTGCACCATAAATCCGTGTGAGTTGAGGCGCGTTCTGCCTCGCTGGCCTGTCGTGGGAAATAACGTAGAGTCAATCGAATGAAAGAGTCCGCCAGGGAAGGTTTCCGATCGCGTCTGGTATTGCTATGGCACTGCCGCGACCGCCGCCGCGCGGGTTCTCGTGCTTTGCCCGGCGCAAACTCCATATCTCCAGGAGCCCACGTTCACGAACATCTACCTTCCAGTCTCGTCTTGCCGCTTTCGTGCCGGCCGCGGCCCGGCGAACGTCGCTCCCCTGTTCTGCTTCATCATCCGCGCGGCCTTTCTAGTCAAAGGCCTCATTATCGATCTCGCAAACATGATCGATATCGCGGAGTTTGCGAGCGCCATGATCGTGATGGAGGAGAAGAGGATTTCGCTCGTTCAGCGCCCCGGCGGTGCGTTCATTTGGTTGGTCTCCGGACGCTGCGGTCGGAAATGTATCGAGGTTAATGCCGCACCTTTACCGCGCCGAGCACGATCGCTATATCGAACGGTATTTGACGAACGGCGAGCGCCACATCATCGACATCGGCCGCATCGTACTCGGCGAACGGAGCGACGGTTCGACCTTCTTGGGTGAGGCCAAAGCGCGCGCCGAGCAGTCCTTCACCGGTTTCATCCGAAACTCACGAAAGACGGGCGCAGAAACGTCGGTTGCAGTCTGCGGGAATTCGCTGCCAGGGGGGCGCACCTTCCGCAGACCCCGCCCACGCTCCTTTGAAGAACCTGTTGCTCTGGTTCTAGTCAGCAGCAAGGAGCAAGGCGTGGGCGTGATGACCCGCAGTGACCGCGACATGATTGTCGACAAGATCCAGGTTCAGCAGGTCGCCTTGAAGATGCAATCAAGGCCATGGCTTCCTGCCCGCGCCGCGAAGCTGCCAACGTCGATAGGTATCCCTTGCTGATAAGGTCCCAGGCATCAGCGCTGATATCGCCGACGGACTGTTCCGGCCCTTTGTCACGATTGAACGGCATGGCGCGGGTGTGGAGCTATCAATCAACCGGTCGATCTCGAGCCACATGGTGGCCACATCGTCGGGCGACGGCACGATCCTTCAGTTCACCGCCCGATTGCGGAGCTTAGTAAGAGAAATGATTGTACGACGCATTCTTGTGATCGACGATGACGCCGCAATGCGGGACTCGCTCGCGTTTCTGCTTGATGTGAACGGCTTCTACGTAGCAACCTACGAGACGGCGACCGCATTTCTCGATGACGTCGCGGGCGGACCAGTCGATTGCATCGTGTCGGACATCCGTATGCCGGGTATGAGCGGTCTCGAACTGGTCAGCAAAGCGAAGGCCAATCGCGTCGACTGCCCCATCATCTTGATAACTGGTCATGGCGACGTATCGCTCGCAATCGAAGCGATGAAGGCGGGTGCGGTCGATTTCATCGAGAAGCCGTTCGGGGAGGAGGTGCTATTGCGTGCGATCAATAGTGCTTTGGAATTGCGGCCAACAAAACCAGCCGATGACGCATCGAAACTACAGGCGGAAGCCCGCCTCGCGGCGCTCTCGTCGCGCGAGCGTGACGTTCTGCAGGGACTATTAGCCGGCAAAATTAACAAGGTGATCGCCCATGATCTCGGCATTAGTCCGCGAACAGTCGAGGTTTACCGTGCCAACCTCATGGCCAAGATCAATGTCCGCAGCATGTCCGAGTTGATGCGGATCGCCATTACCGCGGGACTTTAGCACCAGCCCAGATGGCTTATTCACGTATTCAAGCTGCAATCCAGACGACGAAGCGAGGGTTCTCAGGCGCACCGCCACCTGAGCAGATCATCTCTTTGATAACGGCTCCCGATGCAACACACGCTGTTGGCTCTTGAACCACGACGGCAGATGAAGCAGAGCAATCAATCGGCCACAATTGTGCTCCGTTGGACAGCAGGTCTGGTACCCCGGAGAGCGGCATCGGCCATATCCTCTTCCAACCCCCAACAGAGCTCCGATGCGGGCTGCCATGATCGGTTCGATTTTCCTCAAATGGCACTGCCGCACGGAACCCCGGCATAGCGCCGCGCGCTGAGTGCGGTTCCGGAGCCGCGCCGGCCTAACCATCGTCACACATCGTTGAGGACCAACCACAGCAGTATCGCATGATCATCTTGTCCGTCGACCACGTTGGCCAGCGTACGTCGATCGGGATGGTGTCACTATCCGCCTCGTCACCTGCGCGGCCGCCCCGTCGAGGATCCGGGTCAAGGCGCCCGAACAAGACTTGCCACGGCGAACCGAAATGGGGACGACAACGTTTCGGCTGGCTGGAGCTCTTCACGGGCGCAGCTGTGAGCTTCTGACTGCTCCCATGGACGCGGCCGGCGAAGCCAGCATGCAGCTTTCTAATCTTACTTGAACATGTTTGAGCAACAGGACCGTGCCAGCCCGATCAAGACGCTCTCCTCATCGGACTTACGTGTAAATACTTAGGGGCTTCTACTTAGGGAAAACATCCAGATTTTCCAGTTCGTCGGGAACAGACAATCTGCGTCCCATCGACGTTCGCAAGACAAGGTCCGCCATGCACGCCCAGTCCGTCAGTTTTATCGAGAGCAGCCGCCATCAGACCAGGGTCTTGCGGGGCCAACCTCAACGCTACGGCTAGGTTGCTTACGCCAGCTCAAATTGAAGCGCGCTACCTTTTTCGCGTCGTATTGCGCGGGCACATTGCGGCGCAGCGAAGGACACAGATTTGGCTTGGGCGATCTTGCAAGCCGCAGAAACGCTTCGAGCCTACATTGTGCCTCCAGGAGCACCGCAATGATCATCGGCCTTTTACTTCGAGAGCATCGCAACATTGATCTGCTTCTGGTCGCTCTCCAACGCGAATTGGAGATTTTTGAGAAAGGGATCCGTCCCGATTATGAGGTCATTCGCGCCATTATCAGCTATTTCGAGGTTTACCCCGAGTTGTACCATCATCCACAGGAAGACTTGATTTTTTCCAAGCTCAAGGCTCGCGATCCGGATGCAGCTGCAGTCGTCGGCGATCTCGCGCTTGAACACGAGGAAGTCGTCGACCGTTTGCACCACTTCGCGCGGGCTACTGACGCCATCCTCGCGGATCGTGAACTTTACCGGCAAGACGTCGGCAATATCATACGCGAGTTTATAGTACGCGAGCGGCACCACATGATGTGGGAAGAACGAGATTTCTTTCCGGCAGCCTTGAAGGCTCTCTCGGCTCAGGATTGGACCGAGATTGCTTCCGCCCTCACCGATCACGGAGATCCGCTGTTCAACGAGACAGCTGCAGCGACTTCCGATGTCCTCAGAGCGCATATTCTGCAATTGGAGCAAGAAGCTGAGGCGGAACGGAGCTCCGTCGCGCTTTCCTCCGCCAAGGTCGGCAACCCCTGACACGGCGCCGAGACAGACGGGCCGCAGGAATCGTTGTTTTTCACAGGAGGAAGTGGACCTCGTGGCTCATCCTATCGAAATGACAATGGGGGTGCTGGCCGCGGGTGAGGCGAAGCACTCCCACTCCGTTTGCGGTCAGCCCGGTACGCTCTGAATTAGCTGACTGCAGCCGGTTCGACCCACTGCACGCCAACGGCGAGGTACTGCCGTGCCCGATCCGTAACAGGAAGGCGCTGGACGTCGATCGCCACGACCAGTTCTGGTTCCATTGAATTACAACGAGCTATGGCGATCCACATCGTAAAGGATGCTCATTCATTACGTGTGACCCTTTATTCGCGATCCAACATACCTGTATGTAGCGTGCAGCATGCCCTTCCAATGCGGCTTGGAGCGGCCGAGCCATCAGCGACACTCCGATAATCGGGTTCAGCAAGCAAGAAAGGCATCCGAACGCGACCGGACTTGCACAAATGTGCGGCCTGCAACGCCTACCGCGTTACACCAGCTATCCGTCGTTCTCGCACATATCAGCGTCCGTTCATGAGTCGGACTGCGGTGTGCGCCCGGCATCAGTGCCCCTCGTTGCTGTCCTAGTCGTTGCCGGCGTGCTTATGAGCGACAAACCTAGGTGTAGATTTATAAACCTCAAGCTATACCGTCGCATACCACGGCATAATTGAGCTGCGGTGAGCTTCTGACTCACACTCGGCTCAGATTTTCGGCGAATGTCCTCCCCGTTATCGAATCGGCGGCTGTCCTCCCTCCGCCGATGCGCGATGCGTCAGCGTCGCTCCTCCCAGACTTTGGCCCGGCCCGCTAAGCGGGACCGGGCATTTTTTGTTTCCAAGGATCCCGAAAGCGCCAAATGACCATAAGCGCGGATCCGCCTTGTCGAGAAGAGACCCAAGCCTCCATCAACGTGGCCGATTGAATGCAGCGCGCAGTTCGCGGGCGGCAGCGACCATGTTCGCTAGCGCCGGCCGAACCTCCTCCCATTTGCGCGTCTTCAGGCCGCAGTCCGGATTGACCCAGAGCTGCGAGTCCTGCAGCCGCGTCCGAGCCAACGCCATCAGCTCCTTAATTTCGCCCGTCTCAGGAATGCGCGGAGAGTGGATGTCGTACACGCCCGGCCCGATCTGATTCGGATATTCGTAGTTACTGAATGCGTCGAGTAATTCCATTCTCGAGCGCGACGTTTCGATCGAGATGACATCCGCGTCCATCGCGGCGATCGCGCCGATGATGTCATTGAACTCCGAGTAGCACATATGTGTATGAATTTGCGTTTGATCAGCGACACCTGATGAGCAGATGCGGAAGCACTCCACGGCCCAGTCGAGATAAGCCGCCCACTCCGATCGGCGCAACGGCAATCCCTCGCGAAGTGCAGCTTCGTCGATCTGGATCATGGTCGCACCAGCATTCTCGAGATCGTGGACTTCGTCGCGAATCGCGAGCGCAATCTGGCGGCAGACGTCGCTTCTGGGAATATCATCGCGAACAAATGACCAGTTCAAGATCGTCACCGGTCCCGTCAACATCGCCTTCATCGGCTTTCTCGTTAGTGATTGCGCATAGCGCCACCAGTCTACGGTGATAGGCTTCGGCCGCACTACATCGCCAAACAGGATCGGCGGCCTGACGCAGCGCGATCCGTACGACTGCACCCACCCATTCCTGGTAAATGCGAAGCCGGCAAGTTGCTCGCCGAAATACTGCACCATGTCGTTGCGTTCGAACTCGCCGTGCACGAGGACGTCAAGACCGATATCCTCCTGCCAACGTACCGCGCGCTCAGTCTCCTCCTTGAGAAACCTTTCGTAACGCTCGTCGCTCATCGCGCCTCGCGCATGCGCCGCACGGGCATTCCGGACCTCTGTGGTCTGCGGAAAAGATCCGATCGTCGTGGTAGGAAACGCCGGCAGTCCGAAACGGTTGCTTTGGATCTCGGCACGACGGGCAAATGGGCTCCCGCGCCGGAGCATGGTCTGATCAATCGCTTTCATCCGGACAGCAACATTTTCATCACGGATTTTCGGCGAGGTCCGGCGGATAGTCGCGGCACATTCCGACTCGGCAAGAGCTAGCGCAACGTTCTGATCGCCTGCGAGTGCCCGCGCCAGGATCGCAAGCTCCCGGATCTTCTGGACCGCAAAAGCAAGCCAGCTCTTGACCTCGAGAGCGAGCCCGGTCTCGAGTTCAACATCGACCGGCACATGAAGCAGCGAACAGGATGGGGCGATCTGTACACGATCTTTCCCGAGCTTCGCAATCGCGGGTTCGAGCCGCTGGCGCAGCGAGGACAGATTCGATCGCCATACATTCCGGCCATCGATGATACCGAGGGACACGACGAGATCACTTCGGCCGCCAGCGATGATTTGGTCCAACAACTGTGGCGCTCGAACCAGATCGAGGTGCAGTCCAGCAACTGGCAGGCTCAAGGCGGTGTCCAGATTCTGGCCGAGGTCGCCGAAATAGCTGGCAACCATGATCTTGATGGCCGGCACCTCCCTGGCGAGCCGGTCATAGGCATGTCGGAAAGATTTTCGCGCCCGCTCGTCCAGATCAAGAACCAGGTAGGGCTCGTCGAACTGAACCCAGTTAGCCCCACGTTCGGCCAATTTCTGCAGAACCTCGATATAGACCGGTAATAGCTCATCGAGTAACGAGAGTGGCTGGAACGCAGGATCGGAGCTCTTGCCGAGCTTTAGGAATGTGACCGGCCCGATCAGGACAGGGCGGGTCTGAAAGCCGAGGGCCTTGGCTTCCTCATACTCCTCGATCGGCTTGCGAGAGCATAGCCTAAAAGTCTGTCCTGCGTAAAACTCGGGGACCATGTAGTGGTAGTTGGTGTCGAACCACTTGGTCATCTCCTGGGCGGGTGCGCCAATTCCGCACGCTCGATGACCGCAACTCGCATCCTGGTGGTCGAATTGTGACCCGCGGGCCATGGCGAAGTACGTCTTGAGCGACACGAATTCCGCTTTCGAGCCGTAGATCTCCGGGATCGCGCCAACCATGACACTTGTGTCGAGCACCTGATCATAGAGCGAAAAATCGTTCGATGGAATGACCGTGACGCCGATAGATTTCTGACGAGCCCAGTTCGCGGCACGCAGGCCAGCTGCGTCCTCGAGCAACTGCTGTTCGCTGCTTTTTCCAGCCCAGTAGCTTTCTAGAGCCAGTTTGAGCTCGCGCCTTGGACCGACGCGTGGTGTTCCGAGCGTGGCAACCGGAAGGGAGGGAAGAGACATAGCAGAAACCCCATGTTCGGGGCAAAGGCCATGGCGGACGCAGGCAGGAGAAGTCGCGCGGCGCGACGGCTGCTTAGCGCACCACCGGGACACCCCGCCCGTGGACGATATATTGTCGGGGCAGGTCTCCTGGCTCGCGGGTCATCGCTGCTGTCCGGCCTTCCCGAAGCCTCGCAGGCTTCAGTGACATCGTTGGACAGCGGCTCGTCGCTCACAGTTGCGGGGGCAGCGCCGGCATGTTCACCGGCTTCCCTCTTAGCTCCGGATCAAGTGAGAACCGGAGAACCTCGACGCCTTGGATTATCGGCAAGACAAGTCTTACGTCAACCTCTCAGATTACGTCTCAAGCTGGTGGTGCGACATCCGCTACGCGAATGACCGAGCATCTTTATCGTTGAGTCGATGTAGAAGCGCTCTCCACTCAGCCATATTGTAATGACAATCGCAGTTGCCCCTGACCGCGCGCGAGATCGGTAGAAGGGACCAATGCGGCTTCCGCAGTCGGGACTGCTCCCTGGAGCAGAACGCATTTGATGCGTGCCGCGGCTCCTAGCGGTTCTTCGAGCGCGTCGGCCATCCAATCGCCCTCTCGACCAGCTGGATCCATGGCCAAGAGGAATAAGACACCTGGCACGGCCAGACACATACTTGGCGAGCACGTTGATTCGCGGTGCCAGCCAGAATCCAAATGCTCGGCGGTGACGATCGGCTTTGCGTCGTTGGCCTCCTACTAAAAAGCGCACCTGACGGAGGCGGCTCTCGACTTCACGAGTGCTGCATGTTGCGAAAGAAGCGCCAAACGCGCTCTAGCCGCTCGGCCGCAAAGTGGCGGCGAACGTGCTTCTCATCAGGAACTTGACGTCGAGGCGTTCAGGTGCGTCGTTGAATATTCGGTGAGTGACGAGGATGCATAAGCCGCCGCGCTCGATAACGCTGAACGGAAACATCGCGACGTGCGCAAGTCGGAAAGCCGACAAAGAGGACATAAAAGCGGTGCGAATTGCCGTCTATTACCTGGCACGAGGAATGCAAGGCTTCGGCATGCCCAGTCTCCTCCTGCTGGGCATGCCCAGCACAGCAACTTGACGCTGTCGCCGGCAGCGAAGTTAGCGGCGCGCGACATAGAGGGGAGCGCCTGCTCGCACGGGACACCATCGGTCTCCCCGTCGCGTCGCCGCTAACTTCTTGCGCTCGCGCATAAACAGGATTGAAGTTGCCCGCTTAGAATGACGTGGGGATGAAACCAGATAGGCCCAGAGTCATGAGAAAAGTGCCTGGAAGACGCGCGTTGTGGCTTTGTCTCGGTTCATCCCTGATCTGCCTGGCCTGGCTGGCTGCGACGAGCAACAGTGCTCGCGGCATCGAGAGCCCCCATATCGAAAGATTCAAGTCGACGTGGCGAGCGCAAGACGGTGAGACAATAGAGCAAATCATCTCCAACGTCTCGAAGGTGGCACATTTCGTCCCTCGAATGTGGGGCGTCGCTGAACTTGACGAAAACGACTATGTTTTCGTTTCGTGGACTAGGCACCCGGATGATACATTAGACGAACAGTACGTTATCACCTGGAGGATCGCGCTCGACGGCACGTTTCAACTTGCATCGACCTATGCAAAGCCGATGGAATTGGGCTGGCAGGCCCTGGCACTCTGGTTGATCGCCAGTGAAGTCAAGGATGGCGAAAGGGACGCAAATCTTCGCTTTCTGCATGACCCGAGCAACTTCAACTTCGTGACGACCACGCAAGGCCGGCTCGGCGATCTTCTGCGGCAGGGCCGCTGCACCATCATTCAGCCTGTTGGAGTGGACTACTTGCCGAAGCAGAAGGACAAGCCGGCCGACAAAGGTGATCTGTGGCGCGTTTTCCTTTTGGTGAACTGTAATATCCCAGGGCCCCGTTTGTTTACACACAACGGGGTCATCACTTTCGAGAAGAGCGAAGGACAAGATTGGGAGCCGCAATCCTTCTTTGCCAAGCGTATCGCAGCCTATCCTCCTGGCTCCTGGTTCGCTCGTATGGAGTCAAAGGAACGGGAAGAGTAAGAGAGGAGCGAAAGCCTTGGGTAGAATGGTCGCGGGGGAGCAAGATCGCGCCGCAGCTCCTTTACCGCCGACTGCCTCAGAGCAACTGCAAGACATATCAGCGCTAAAGTGTCCGTGCTTACGCCCTGGCAACAGTCGCGAGCCTTTCCCGCAGCCTTCAGCCCGTCAGGAAAAGTCGGGCAGCACGATTACTCGAGTCTTTCTACGTCGACCGCAGCGGCGCGTGCCAGATGGCGAAATTTGCACGGACGCAGTGAGAGGAACACCAGTCTGCGAGAGAACCAGCTCTCCATGCTACTCTTCAAGATACTAGACCTGGAGATGCCTCGGGCCCAAGCCAGGTCCGGAGTGCACGCCATGCATCGCGCGACTGACTGGTGAGCACGCCGACGCCGAGGCGGCACGATCGAGTGCTGCGACGAAAAGCTACAGGGGCAATGTTAGCCGGCCGGCATACCTGTCGAACACCGGCCCTTTTCCGAGTTCCCCTGGCGAGGAGCGCAGGCGCCCTGCGCGAGGGATCGAGGACCGACTGAGTCGGGGCTAAATTTCCTCACGCGCGTTCGTCTGCGCGTCATAGATCTGGATTTGAAGCATGGGAAAACGCTTCTTTAGTTCTGCTCCACCCGCCCTGGCGCCGTCTCTAGTTGCGAATTCGGCTCTGACTCGGCCATCCACTTCAAGCGCGTAAGAAGAAACCGGCAATTCCCGCGGGGCTGCAACCATTTCATTCCCATCGTGTAGTGAGATCGTTGAGATTGATTTGTAGCTTGAGTCGGCTAAACCGCACCAGAGCGAACTGCCCGAGCGCCGCAATGGGGCAACGATGGTGTGGTTCACGCCTCGCATCGAATGCCGTCAGGATGCACTCGCGATCGTCCGAACACGACGACCGCTGGATCCTCGAGATTGACAGCCGAATTTTGTTCTTCAAGCGCGCGAGAAACAGCGGTGCGAGGTTCGGCTTTCTCCCGCATACCGGGTTCGCGGCTGAGTGATGGGACTCTCCTCCGCGGGTCGAGAGGGTGCAGTGCGCGCCCCGAGATACCGCGACACGTAAGCCGGAATATATTTCTTGAACCTCACGCAGCGTCAGGTCGTAGCTTGGAAACCACGGCTTCGAAGGTTGCAGGCCAAATAACGGACATAGTGCGTTTAAGCAGTCGAATGTGGCCGCGCCGGATCGTGCGTGAACATGGATCAAGATCGAAAGGTTATTGTCGAGATGAAACACCGCGTAATGATGGTCGCATTGTTCGCTGTTATCACATCTCCGGCGTGCGCGGCGAAGCTCAGCGGCCCTCCGCGCATCCTCGACGGCAATACGATTGAGATTGAGCAAACCAAGATCCGGCTCTCAGGCATCCAGGCTCCTGAGACTGATCAGATTTGCCTCGACGCCCACGGCCGGAAATGGACGTGCGGCGTGGCTGCTCGCGACGAACTTATCAAGCATTCGAACGGACGAACGTGGGATTGTCATACCACGGGAGTTGATGAGTACTGGAGGTCACGGGGCAGTTGCTTCATCGAAGGCGAGGACGTGAACGCCTGGATGGTACGCTCGGGCTGGGCACTCTCGTCGGGTCCGTACGTCATCTATGAGGTTGTGGCGAGCAAAACCTGTGCGGGGCTGTGGTCGGGGGCGTTCATCGCCCCCTGGGACTGGCGTCGCCGCAATAAGGCGACGATCATCATCGGCGCGAGCTCGGTTCCGGTCGACGCTCAGGAACTCCTCCTCGGATCCGCCCTGCTATCGGACCCGCCCTCGTCGGAGTGTGTGATAAAAGGCACCGTGGGCCGCAATGGCGAGCGCATCTATCACCTGCCCGGGCAAATCAGTTACGAACAAATCGACATGACGAAGCCCGGTGAACGCTGGCTCTGTAGCGAAGCGGAAGCCGAAGCCATCGGGTGGCGTAAAGTCGCGCAATGAGGTGAGATGCATGCAAGCAGGCCATTCTCCGAATATGTCCTATCTGACTAAGTTCGCGTCTTCGCGCCGCTCGCTGTTGCTGTTAGCTGTTTCGGCGGCTTGCCTGCGGCTTGGCAACAACATTGTCGATGGGAAGGAAGCAGAAGCGCCGCCCAAGCTAGATAACCTGCTCTCCCCGGATGCTGCCCTGAAGCGGCTGATGGAAGGCAACAACCGCTATGTCCAGGGCGCATCACGAGGCGACAATTTCAAGCGCGAGCGCCCGGTTTTGGTCTATGGGCAAAATCCATATGCCGCGGTTCTGAGCTGCGCCGATTCTCGCGTGGCCCCTGAACTTGTCTTCGGTAGCGGACTTGGTGATCTGTTTGTCTGCCGTCTCGCCGGCAACTTCGCCAACGATGACACGCTCGCCAGTATGGAATATGCGGTGGCCGCGCTGAACACGCCGCTGATCCTGGTACTTGGCCATGATCATTGCGGTGCGATAGACGCCACGATCAAGTCGCTCCTCGATGATAAGCCGCCGCCGGGTCACATTTCATCCCTCGTCGCTGCGCTTGCGCCGGCAGTGAAAGCCTCTCGCCAGCAAACGGGTGACACATCCGCCGAAGCAACCCGACAAAATGTGGTCGATAACGTCAACAAACTCAAATCGACGGGGCCGATTCTGAACGCGGCAGTTGAGCAGAACAGACTGAAGGTCGTCGGGGGCCTTTATCGGCTCGACACCGGCAGGGTCGATTTGCTGAGCTGACGCTGTCTCCTGCGCGCGGCCGATTACTCGCTCGCCGCCTACAGGCTTCCATCGAGTTACGCGCAGTTCGCTCGTGCATCAGCTGCAGAAGGAGAACGACTGAAGTAGACCTCGACCGCGGACCAGTCGGCGCCGTGTTCGGTTGGTGACGTCTTGTGCCTGAAACCAGACACGTGAGGCGCGAGCATCCTGCTGGCGTGTGCAAGCCCCACGTGATCTCGCTCGATTAAGAGGGGGCCGACAGACCAAGTTGGATGGCACGTCGATTGCTGGGGAGCTGGAAAAGAGCCGCAGGTTTGGGGGACCTCGCGGTCGCCCAGTCAGGATTTTACAACGTGGTTCGAGGCGGCCGGGTCCTAATTGTGACACTTCGTCCGTTGGAGACGACATGACAAAGCGAGAGCTGCCGCCAACCGTCGAAGACATAGTGCAGCAGAGGCGGATCCATCTCGCCGCCGCATATCGGCTGCTTTGCCGTTTCAGCCTCAAAGACAGCTCGACAGCGGCATCTCTGTTTGCCTGGCCGACCCTCAAGACCTTTGCTTTGAGCCAATACGTATGGGGGCAACCGTTTCAATCGGCTTCGACGATCCCTTCCTAGTGGGTGTCAATCCGGACGGCTCCGCCATGCGCGCGTAATCCAGATCAATGAAGCGCGGCGTCGGCCGGCTCAAGACACGGAGGACAGGTTATGAACGCTCAACCAGAGAAGATCACTGCAGAAACCGACGCTACGGCTTCGACCTGGGACAATCTTTCGCCGTTACTGGACGATATCCGCGCGCGTCGAGACGAGTTCGCTCGCGCGCAGAAGATTCCAGACGAGATCATCGCGGCCTTCAAGCGCGTTGGCGTCTATCGGGCTTTGGCCGCTAAGCGATTCGGCGGCGATGAGCGAGCGCCGGCCGACTTTTGTCGCCTGATCGAGCGCATTTCCGAAGCCGACGGCTCCGCCGGTTGGGTCGCCAGCTTTGGCGATGGGGCTCGCTACCTCGCTGCTCTTCCGGACGCCACGCTTCGCAAGGTATACGCGAATGGACCTGACGTGGTGTTGGCAGGTGCGCTTTTCCCGCTCCAGCCCGCCAGGCGAAGCACGAATGGGCTCGTCGTGAACGGCGTCTGGCCATTCGCCAGCGGCTCACCGGGGGCGGATCTGATAGGAGTTGGCATCACTGTAGAAGACGATCCGACCGGTGGCCTTGCGCGGGTAGCAGTGATACCGGCGGAAAAGGTGACAATCCGCCCCAATTGGGACGTCATCGGCCTGCAAGGCACGGGCAGCCACGACGTCGTTGTCAACGATGTCATTGTGCCGGAGGAATGGACCCTGATCCGCGGCGGTCCGCCCACAGTCGACGCGCCGGTCTATCGATATCCGTCCGTGACCTTCGCTGCGCAGGCGCATGCGATTGTCGGCGTCGGTATCGCGCGCTCCGCGCTGGATGAGGTGATCGCGATGGCCGGAAGCCGCGCCTCCATCACTGGAGCGCCCGTAATGGCAGAGCGCGCCTATATCCAGCTGGAGGTGGCCAGAGCCGAAGCTATGCTGCGTTCCGCTCGTTCCTTTTTCTATGAGGCCACCGAGGAACTGTGGAAGGAAGCGCTTAAGGGTGCGGTAAACCCGAGCACAACGACGCTAATGCGACTC
The DNA here is from genome assembly GCF_900114915.1 of Bradyrhizobium sp. Rc3b. GTDB lineage: Bacteria > Pseudomonadota > Alphaproteobacteria > Rhizobiales > Xanthobacteraceae > Bradyrhizobium. Next base: position 96,815 of record NZ_FOUS01000023.1, on the reverse strand, counting down.
GCCGCGACGAACGCCGCGCGGCAGAGCGCTGACGTCTGTAACATTGCAAGCGGTCTCGCTGGAAGCGCCTCGCTCTATACCACCAGCAATCTGGCGCGGGCTATGTGCGACAGCTTCGTGGTTGCCCAGCACGCAGCTTTAAATGAGGGAACACTCCAGAGCGCCGGCCGAATCCTGCTCGGAAGTGCAGCGCCGCCGGGATTTCCATGAAGTCGTTCTCCACATTCCGCACGCCTCAGCAACGTTTGCCGGACCTGCGATTTGGTGTGGCCTGCAGCTGCAAGACTCAGTGGCCTGCCGGCCTTGTTTCAAGGGCACGAGAGAGAGGCCCTTACAGTCAGGCGCTTCTCAAGAACACCACTTCATATCCGTGGAGCATCCCGGGCGCTCTAATTCTGCGTCAGATTGTGTTGAACTGTGCACCCAAATTTCAATGGCCTCCGTGCAACCAGCGATCATTCTTCATCCATGTGTCGCCTCGTGTGTCTAACTGCTACTATCATCCTGTCGCTGCTGCCGCTCGTAGCGAGAGCTGCGCCAATTCAAAAGGGGCCCAAGCCGATCTGGCAAGGTTACGGCTTCCTGCCCGGCTATCGCCAGCCGCTGAGCGACAGCATTCCGCTTTACAAGCAGAAGGAGTCGATGGGCCGGCTCTCGCGCCCCAACCGACGCCACTGGTATATTGACCCGGTTCCTGAGTATTACGGTTGGGATGGCGAGTGGCACTATTTCGGCCACCCCGACTTGCGCGGCGGCCGCTACAATGGCGGCAGTTTCGGGCCGTGTTGGACGCGGACGCCGATTGGGCCGATCTGGAATTGCGGCTAGTGGGGCGGCGCGGCTAGGAGAAACTTCGCGCCATTGGGCCGGGATATACGTCGAGGCGTTTACTGACGTCCTCGGCGATCTTCGTCATCGCGCCGCAGCCGCACCGGCAGAGCCGTGCTCGCAGATCGATGACCAGCTCCACCTGCGGCAGATCAGCACGCAAGTAACGCCGATTGCGATGACCATCTTCATCCGATCCGGCGTCAGATCGGCCGGTGATGATCACCGTCGCCTTCTCCTGCGCCGCGTCCGGAACACTTTGCCGGACAATCGGCTGCTGCAGTTATGCTCGACGCGTCACGGCCATCTTGATTCGGAATGAACAGATGCTTCAGCTCGCTTTCTCGTTGACAAACGGGAATTGCGAGAACGGATGCGATTGGTTTTGGCATTGATCGAAGCAGTGCACCAGCTTACTAGAAGGCCAGACCGTGCGGCAGCCCGGTCAGACAATTCAGCGCTTCTGGCGCCGGTTGGCAGTGTTGATTCAAGAATCCGAAACGGCTCGGCCTGCTGACCGCGATGTCGTCGGTCGTGCCGGCACTCTAAATACATGGCAGAAACCCACCCCCCGCCCAACGCCGACGTGATGCGTGGGTGTGCAACGGCGGTAGGAAACCGGAGTGCTCGTTCGGCTACTCCCCCCACCTAATGATCACCAGTTGTACAGCCTCTGACTGGCACAGACCGCGCTCGTCACGTCTTACAGCGCTGAATGAGGCGCTGGATAGGGCCGGCCACTAGAAGCGCGTATTTTTGAGCAATACATCCCCCTCCACTGAGCGTGGATAGTGGGCCGCCACTTCGAATGATGGCAACAGGTCAAGAATGGCTTGCAGGGACAACTGCCCTTCGTAAAGCTCGCGGTCGCTATATTCCGTGTAGAGGAAGCGCGTGTTACTTAAGGTCTGCGCCCCGCCGGCAATAACATCCGCTTCGGCTCCCTGGACATCCATCCAGATGAAATCGACCGTGTTCAGCTCCGCTTCGCTGCACCAGTCGTCCAGCCGCCGGGTTTCAACCGAGACGGGGCGATCGAACCTAACCCAATCATACTCAGTAAGATGATTCTTCGGGCGGCGTATTGAGCCAGAGAGGTCCCATTCCTTCGCATCACCATCTGCATTGCTTGGATGGAAGTCGATCATCCCATTTCGATCACTGATGGCGATTTCAAGCAGCTTCACCTTGTCGAGGGAGGAGCCCAGCTTCTTCTTGAAGCGCGCGATCGCTCTGGGGTCTGGCTCAAAGCAGTAGAGCTGCGCTTGGGGGCAGAGGTCGAGAAACTGTTGCGTATCAGTCCCGTCATTGCATCCGATATCCAGGATGATGGGATTCGGCTTCTGAAGAAGTGAGACGATGTGCTGGTGTACTTCTACAGTGGACACAGGTGCTTTTTCCATTTGGCGCGGAGATCGCGTGAGTTTCGAACTTCGAAGCCGCAATCACACGCCAGACGCGCCGGCACAATGTATATCAACGTATATCGTTCATATGCCGCTCAGTCCCCTTGATCCATGGCGGCTATTTAGATGCCATCAATATCAAAGGAGAACCTCTCGGACAGACAGCTACAGCGACTGCCATCCAATGCAAATTCCAAGCGAGCGTCGACAGACGCGCCTCCAGATCGTCCTCGGCGGTTCTTTTCTCGGAGTGGCCGAAAGATCGGCTTCGCTCGAATATCACGTATCGGCTACTCTCCGAGGAGCGTGTCCCGGGCAGAGCGATCTCTCATCCACAGCAATAGCCAATCAGCTGGATCACAGTCGAGCGAAATGTGTTCTGCCGACCAAGGCTCGGCCACTCGTATTCCTGACGCAGTTTGCGAGCAGCTCCGGGCGATCTTTTCCTCGGGTTGCCGCGCGCAAGCAAACCTCCGCGGCGATCATCTTCGATCAATTGATTGGGGTAAATTCAACAGGTTTGAGCGACCGTGGCACGGCTGGACATCGACAATTCGATGATCGTCTCTCTTGGAGCACGCCGCTTCTTACAGTAAACATCGCCTGAATTTTCCAGATAGTTGGCTATTATTGCGACTACGTCAGGCTGATTGAGCGCTGCTCATCTATGAGCCTTGTGTACCGCAGATTCGCCGGCGTCAGCTGCTAGATGCTGCCGTCAAGGAAGCAATCATGTACCGCGCCCCGCCGTCGTCATTGAAACACGCGGCGCTTCGATCGATGCAACGGCCGCCAGTGCAATTTTGAGGAAGCCTGGGCTCAATCCGAGTGCTTCTGCGAAGCGCAATGTCATTTTCGCAACAGCTTGGCGGGCTGCGCACCTGAAGGCGTTTGCTTCCGGACAACGACACGCAAGGCCAAGCTACGTTCAGCAGAACTGCGGGCCTCGATCGTTTAGCCCGTTTTGGCCTGACTCTTGTTGTAATTCGGCTTGTCACAATGTGACTATCTCCAACTCGAGCTCAGGAGTTCTTGATGAAATTCCGTCCGCCTCACGACCGCGTCTTGGTCAAGCGCATCGACGCCCAAGAGAAGAGCGTTAGCGCCGTTATCATTCCCGAAACGGCCGAGCAAAAGCTGCACGCATGGATCGTTCAACTCATTCTTGGCCTGACCCTTGCTATAACTTGGCTTGTTACAAGGTGACTATCTCTAACTGTTCAAACGCTCAGGAGCCATGCATGAATTTCCGTCCGCTTCACGACCGCGTCGTGGTCAAGCGCATTGACGCCGATGAGAAGACCGCTGGTGGCATTATCATTCCCGACACCGCCAAGGAAAAGCCCTCCCAAGGCGAAGTCGTCGCTGTTGGCCCCGGCGGCCGCGACGAAGCCGGTAAGTTGATTCCGATCGACGTCGAGGTCGGTGACCGCGTGCTGTTCGGCAAATGGTCGGGCACCGAAGTCAAGATCGACGGCCAGGAGCTGTTGATCATGAAGGAGAGCGACATCATGGGCGTTCTCACCGATGTGTTTTCCAAGAAGAAAGCCGCCTAACCCGGCGCTCGCACAGCTCGCCCCTGACGAGCGCCCGCTTGGACGCGCTGAAGGATGAGAGAATAAGTACTGAGGGAATTCTTTATGACAGCCAAGGAAGTTAAGTTCGGAGTGGACGCGCGAGACCGCATGTTGCGCGGCGTCGACATCCTCGCCAATGCCGTGCAGGTCACGCTCGGTCCTAAGGGCCGAAACGTCGTGCTCGACAAGTCGTTCGGCGCTCCCCGCATCACCAAGGACGGCGTTGCCGTGGCCAAGGACATCGAACTCGACGACAAGTTCGAGAACATGGGCGCGCAGATGGTGCGCGAAGTCGCTTCGAAGGCGGCGGATGCTGCCGGCGACGGCACCACCACAGCGACCGTTCTGGCCGCCGCGATTGTTCGCGAAGGCGCCAAGTCGGTTGCCGCCGGCATGAACCCGATGGACCTAAAGCGCGGTATCGATCTCGCGGTCGAAGCCGTGGTTGCGGACCTCCAGAAGAACTCCAAGAAGGTCACCTCGAACGACGAGATCGCCCAGGTCGGCACCATTTCGGCCAACGGCGATGTCGAGATCGGCAAGTTCCTCGCCGACGCCGTGAAGAAGGTCGGCAACGAGGGTGTCATCACCGTGGAGGAAGCCAAGTCGCTCGAGACCGAGCTCGACGTCGTCGAGGGCATGCAGTTCGACCGCGGCTACATCTCGCCCTACTTCGTCACCAACGCCGACAAGATGCGCGTTGAGATGGACGACGCCTACATTCTCATCAACGAGAAGAAGCTCTCCTCGCTGAACGAGCTGCTGCCGCTGCTCGAGGCCGTGGTGCAGAGTGGCAAGCCCCTCGTCATCGTCGCCGAGGACGTCGAAGGTGAAGCGCTCGCCACCCTGGTCGTGAACCGCCTGCGCGGCGGCCTGAAGGTCGCGGCCGTCAAGGCGCCCGGCTTCGGCGATCGCCGCAAGGCCATGCTGCAGGACATCGCGATCCTGACCGGCGGCCAGGCGATCTCGGAAGATCTCGGCATCAAGCTCGAGAACGTCACGCTCAACATGCTCGGTCGCGCCAAGAAGGTGATGATCGACAAGGAGAACACCACGATCGTCGACGGCGCCGGCAAGAAGGCCGACATCGAGGCGCGCGTGATCCAGATCAAGGCGCAGATCGAGGAGACCACCTCGGACTACGACCGTGAGAAGCTCCAGGAGCGTCTGGCCAAGCTCGCGGGCGGCGTTGCGGTGATCCGGGTCGGCGGCGCGACCGAGGTCGAGGTGAAGGAGCGCAAGGATCGCGTTGATGACGCGATGCATGCGACTCGCGCCGCTGTGGAAGAAGGCATCCTGCCGGGCGGCGGCGTCGCCCTGCTCCGTGCCTCCGAGCAGCTCAAGGGCCTGCGCACCAAGAACGACGACCAGAAGACCGGCGTCGAGATCGTGCGCAAGGCGCTGTCCTGGCCGGCCCGCCAGATCGCGATCAACGCCGGTGAAGACGGCTCGATCGTGGTCGGCAAAGTCCTGGACAACGAGCAGTACTCTTATGGCTTCGATGCGCAGACAGGCGAGTATACCAACCTTGTCTCCAAGGGCATCATTGACCCGACCAAGGTGGTGCGCATCGCGGTTCAGAACGCTTCCTCGGTGGCGGCGCTGCTGATCACCACGGAAGCCATGGTCGCCGAGCTGCCCAAGAAGGCCGCGGCTGGTCCAGCAATGCCTCCAGGCGCCGGCATGGGCGGTATGGACTTCTGATCCAGTCTGTCATGGGTCAATGACATGCAAAACCCTGGCACGAATGCCAGGGTTTTTGTTTCGGGCGAGCTTGCAACGTAGCCCTTGCAAGCCGCGCCAGAGGTCCACCCCCTCGGCATATCCATATGAACGGCGGTAGGGCCCAGACCTAAATTGCCGGTGACTTCTTCGGCGGCGACCGCCCCCCGGCCAAGGTTAAACGGTCCCAGCACTACGATGGAATTGGGCCTGTTTATTTGTGTGTCACGAAGCTGCCCCTGCCGAGTGTTTGAACGCTTCGTCTGCGGTATATCCAGTGCCGCCTACCCGGTTTCGACCTGCTTGCTTAATGGTTCGGCTGTCAGCCTCAACACGCTCACCTGGTCGCTATGAACCCGAAAGCGGACCTATTATGCTCACGTCGTCCTTCATCACCCTTGCGGACCTTGTACTGCAGCCCGCCGATAAAAGGCGGTCCTGACTTTTCAATTGTAAGTTTCGACAAAGAACAGCAAAATTAAACGCTCCCTTAAGGGGGCCGTTGAATGGGGATTAGCCGGCGCCGCATCACCATTCCTATGATTTGCGACAGCGTGGACGATCCGAGAGAAGTCGAAGAAAGCCACGCTGGCCGCCGGCTTCAGGGAACAATGCCCCGGCAGGCCCACGCGACGTTCGCAAACGACCTCGGGCCGTCGGGCCGGCCGGCTTCGTAGGCATCGCGCACCGCTGCGTCGGTGCGTGCTCGCTCAGCGGCACCGAGGGTCGCCACATACTTGCCTAGCGGCCCTTCGCCCGCAGCAATCGGCGCCCAATAGTCCTCAAAGCTTTGGTAGTCCATGCGGATCATCAACTGAGTTTCCGTAATGTTCACAAGACCCTGATCGAAAAAGGTCCGCTTCATTTCGCCCGGCTGCATCATCGGTTGGAAGCAATAGAACTGCGCAGCTGGCGCCCGCCTTCGCTGAGTGCCGCCACCGTGTCGATCATCATGCGCATGGCGGGCATTCCGCCGAGATGGTCCCACACGGTTGCCGCGACAACGCCACCCGACCGAACAACGCGACTCATCTCGCCGACTGACTTGGCCGCTTCGGGAACAAAGTGGAGCACCAGGAGCGCCAAGGCGCGTCGAACGTATTGCCCTCGAGCGGCAAGGCGCAGGCATCGGCCTGCTGGATTCTTATTCGGGGATCGGTGTTGCGCCGGATAAGCGAGCGTGCGCCTCCCATGGGTTTCATATCGAAAGGCGCATCTTGATGAGAGCCCCGCAGCGGCCGCAATAAATCTAAGTCCCGGAGAACGTGCTTATACTGAGCTTGCATCCACACTATACCAATGTGTAACTGAGCTAGCCACGGGGATGAATTGGCACGAAGCGGGACCAGGTTCATTGTGGGCTTATGGCCATATATACTCAGGTTTACGCCAAATTCACGGAGGCGCAGGAACGCACAGCCGAAGGCCGTGCGGCTGCACTACACTCCAGTTTGATCGCTGACCTCAGTCAGTTGAATTTCGCAGACGCGGATGACCGCCGAGCATTCCCTCCGACACTGCATAGCATTTTGGCCAGGCATGGTCTGTTCGGGCTCACCACACCAGGAGAGCACGGCGGCTTAGCTCTTCCCTTGCAGGAGGCCATCAACCTCATCTCCGCCACTGCATCCTTCGATGTCTCCGCTGCCTCTACCCTCGTCATCCATAACTTCCTCGCCTTGCCCTGCATCCAAGCGGCACCGCACATTCCCGAACAAACAGATATTATCCGGGGTGCAACACGCGGCGATCTCTGCGCTTTCGCTTTGACGGAGCCTGGAGCCGGCTCGGCCCCGAGGCACATAGAGGCTTCGGCTCTCCTGCGCGAAGATAAAGTTCGTATCTCCGGTCGCAAGATCTGGATCGGGCTCGCTGACTGGGCTCGCTGGATCGTTTGCTTTGCGCGCGCGTCCGGACCGGATGCGAAAGGTCGGCTCGTTGGTGTACTCGTTGACAGGCAAGCTCCGGGCCTCAAGGTCACGCACGAGCATCGCACACTCGGTCTACGGGGCATCATTCAGAATACCCTGGAGTTCCAGGATGTCGAGGTGCCGCGATCTTACGTGCTGTCTTGCGATCAAGACGGCTGGGGCGCGGCAGCATCTAGTATGAACCGCGGCCGTGTCGGTGTGGCTGCTATGGGTCTTGGAGCCCTTGAGCGCGCTATCCAGGTCGCAGCCTTTTATGCAAGCCATCGTCGGCTCGGCAAAGTGCGTATGATCGAGAACAGCTACATCGAGCAGTTATTTGGGCAGATGGTGCTGCGGCGGGAGGTTGTGAAGACGATGCTGGCCGCATCCTGCCGACTTGTTTCTGGGCAGGGCGCGCCAAACGTCCACCTTGCGTCGGCAACGAAGGTTCTGTCCTCGGAATGGTGCGGCCTTGTCGCTGATCAATGCGTCCAGCTGTTAGGTGGCCGTGGTTACGATGAGGGAGCGCCTTTAGCCAAGATCTATCGAGACGCTCGCATCCTTCGCATCTTCGAAGGTCCGACTGAGGCGCTCCTATCACATCTCGGCCGCTGCCTCCTCTCTAAAGCCACGCGTGACGAAATAGCCGATCTCTTTGGGTCAGTTGGAGCGGCGTCAGTCCATGCTGCTGCGATTGATGAGCTCTCTGGGCTCAACGAGACAGACGGTGCCGTGCTGATCTATGCGGGTTGGCTCACCACATTGGGATTGGCAAAGGCTGTCATGTCTGCGGGTTGCTTCTCTGCCTCAGATTGCACCGCAGCAGCTGCTGACTTGGTCAGTTCCGAACTAGCAAGTCTCCGTAATCGCGCGCCGGCACGGCAATCTGTCGAAGCCCGCAATCGGGCTAGTCGGACTCTGACCACCTTCCTTCAAGACGCGGCTTGTTCTATTCGCTCACCTGTCCTCACAGACGATTACCTTAGGCTGGTGCAGTATGTCTGACATCTGGCGGAAGGCGGACGTCTTTCCACCTGGTGGTCCCGCGCGCGACGATGGAACTGCGGAAAAGGAAACCATCTCTGAGCACTGTCACCTCTAAATTCCGGCAGGCTTCGCTATGAGCGCCTAACTTACTCAGCTCCTCACGAGGCACTATGATGCTCTCCGAACCAGCGATTGCGGATCTTCGATCGGCGAGGAGCGCATTTCACTCCGTTGCGCGCTCTGTTCAGTTGTAGCCGGCACCGGCGCCTAGTCGGTCCCGTAGTGCTTGCCGACTGACTACAAGATTGTTGAGGTTTAGGTACGGCCGTCTTTCGGCCAATCGCCTAACCAGTTCCCGGGTGCCGTCCACGACAAAGACGCCGCAGTCATAACCGTTCTGCTGCTGTCTTATCGGGGCCTGTTGCAGGTGAGCGTCGAGCCGTCCTGCAAGTTCCGCTGCGGGCCTATTATTATATCCCTGGATGGAGTCATAGTGATAGGCGACCGGCCAGCTCCGATCGCGGCGATCAACCAGCAGCAGCGACCAGTGACTGCCGCGCCGATATCTATCCGTGTCGCTGGCATCGCTTACCGGCAGGAACAGGAAGTCGGCTGTATTATCGCGAACCCACCCTAATGCTCGTTCGGCGACCTCCTTGGAGGGGGATCGCAACATTTGGGCTATCAGGGGATCCACGAACAGCGCCCGGGCGGCGAGACCCGGATTGTTCTGCTGCAACTCCTGCGCCAGGAGCTCATAGTCCCGTTGGATATGCTCGTCGCCCAGCCACTGCATGGGGCCCAGTAGGGGTCCGCCGCCGTCGCCGGAAGAGGCAACGGTAGCCGAGGGGCCGATCTGAGTACCCTGGCCAGCGGACGGCCGAGGATGATGGATGAATTGCGCACCGCCACCTCCTCCCGGCCCCAGTGTGATCGGGCAGGTCTCACCGTTGATGGAGACCTGGGTTGGGCCGCTGAACTGGGTCGGCAGGACCGCGATGTCGTCCAGGACATCAAGCAAGAAATCAGGCAGCGGCTGGGAGCGATCCTGCCAATCCTCGTCCACTCGGTATCCGGCGCTCTGAAGCTCCTGAAGTACGCCCGACCGCCCGACGGAGGATGTGGGTTTACCGGCAAGGCTGACCACCGGCGCTGACTGAGCATCGTCATGCATCTGCTGCGGCGTGTACGGCAGATCAACGAAAGAGTTGAGACCGCGGTAGATGTCTGAAGACGGAGCCTGCACCTCTGATGGTTCAGTGAAGACCGGCGGTCTAGCGGCAGCCCCACCCACCGGCGCTGACTGAGCATCATCTCGCATCTGCTGCTGCGTGTGCGGCAGATCAACGAAAGAGTTGAGACTGCGGTAGATGTCTGACGACTGATCTGGCACGTCTGATGCTTCAGTGAAGACCGGCGGTCTGGCGGCAGTCACACCCACCGCCGCTGACTGAGCATCGTCTCGCATCTGCTGCGGCGCGTACGGCAAATCAACGAAAGATTGAAGTCCCCCGAAGGTGTCTGCCGATTGAGCAGGCACGTCCAATGGGACGGTGAAGAGCGGCGGACTGGCGGCAGCCCTACCCACCGGCGCTGACTGCGCATCATCTCGCAATTGGTGCGTCGTGTACGGCAGATCAACGAAAGACTGAAGACCCCCGAAGGTGTCTGCCGACTGAGCTGGCGCGTCCGATGGTATGGTCAAGAGCGACGTTCTGGCGGCAGCCCTACCCCCCGGCGCTGATCGAGCATCGTCTCTCACCTCCTGGGGCGTGTACGGCAGATCCACGAAAGACTCGAGACCTCGGTAGACCGCCGACGACCCATCTGGCACCGCTTCCGACGTCCGCGACTCAAAATCGTACGGCACGTGCGGCGACCAGTTCGACTCGCCACGCCGCGGCTCCCCGCCCGCCTGCTCAGGGGAGACGCCCAGCGCAGCGTTCGCCTCGACGAGCCATAGGTAGTTCCGAAGCCGATCGAAGCCCATGTCCGCTGTTCGAGTGCCTTTCTTAAAGACCATGTAATCGTCGTTCAACGACTGTTGCTGCTTACTGGTGCCGGTGAGTCGGCTCACCATGCTCCCCCGCCCCTGCCTTTCGAGCCAAGCACCAAATCTTCGTTGGTTGCGGGCCAGACCTTGAACAACTTCTCGCTGGCTAGTCTCCTCGGGTTTGAGGACGCTCAGCTCTGCCTTTTCCAGGCCATCAATGATGCGGGCGTCATCGGGATAAAGATGTAATGTAGGCGACGGGACAGCATAGCCGCTGGGCTCCCGAGAGGCAGCCGCGCCGGAAACGTGCTCGGCATCGCGAATTTTGGTTAACGCGAACAATAACAGCTCGTCCTTTGGGAACAACTTCTGAGCAAATTCGATGCGCGCGGCGTGGTCTAGCCCGGATATCGAGTAGCCCTCAACATTAAGAGCGTTAGAAAATCTGCGAAGACTACGATCATGACGAGCAGCGCTGCCCGACGTCATGCCACTGGCATTGAGTCGCTCTGAGAGGGGCGCGTCTTCGGCTGAGGGGATCGTGCGCGGCCGCCCGCCAGAAACTACATAGCTCGGATCACGATACGCACGAAGGACACTCAGCCCCTTCTTCATGTCTTCGTTGTTCGGGAAGTAAGTCTTGACGTAGCGGACCAGCGACTGGTGGTCCCCCAGATCAATCGTTTGGCGGTGAGCGCCAAGATGATTTCCAAGTCGGCGAAGCAGCTGAGTATATCGCTTAACCGTGTTCGGTTTTGGGCTTTTCTGAGCCACATAGTGGGCAATCGCCTTATCGATAATCTCCCGATCTTCTGCAGAGAGATGGGGATGGTGGTTTCGGCCGCCAACAGAGAGAGGACCCGGATCAGCTGGGCGCGCCTCGGCCAAGTGCAGCTCAAAACCCTGTTGCCCGGCATCGCCCCCTTGGTGCTCTTCCAACACGGCGTGCTGTACCTGGGACCAAGCTGTTACATTGGACGAATCGAAATTGTACGGGTCCACGCTAGCCTCACGTGCAAGAAATCAATTGAGCTGACCCTATGATGAATAGGCTTTCCAGACTCTGACGAGGCAGTCGGTCGTGAATCAATGCATTGCCACATCTGCAAAACGAAACTGTCCCGCTGCTGTTAATTGTCGCGCTCCGCACTTGTCCGCGGTCGATCTTCTCCCCCAGCCGGAAGCTTATGCGCACGGTCGGTTTAGCGGCCATGAGCGGCGTACGGTACAGCGATCGCCGAGAAACTGGCGATCAAGGCGACTCGACAGCTCATCAGCAGCGCAGAGATCAAACCAGCGGTCCAAGGTTCGTGTTCTTAGGATCTAATGTTGACAGGTTCTTTCGTCGAACCACCGCAAACCGCTCACACCGCTCTCGTTTTCTGAATCGCGTCGGGTTCGTCAGCTTTCGGAAAGCTAGTCCGTGTACAGTGATGTTGAAGTTAGCGGCGCGTGGCAGGGACAGCGCTTGCCCCGTGTATGCGTGGGGCCGTGGGCGCCGAGTCACGTTTCTGCTAACTTCAACCAGTGCGGGCGTGGCAGGGACAGCGTCTGATCCGTCCAACCTGCCCAGCGCCGCGCCCGCGCTGCTTCCGATGTGAGACCGGGATCATATGTAACCACCGAGCGTCGTCTTTCACATCAAGCTAATAGCCAACTTGTCTACTCCGCGGAGAGGACACCGGGCCGTAAATTCAGAGTGTCACACGCATTTCTCGGGATTTAAATTGTCCGCTGACCCTGCAGTCCAGCTTGGTGCAAGGTTTGACCGTCAGGCCTGAAACGAACAGCATAGTGTTATCCCTGCGTCGGTTCCGTTTTCGACGTCACCAGAGCCGAACGTCAGCGCAAGCGCAGTGGCGAGGACGGCCGGACTTTTGCGGAGCTCGTGGCGAGCGTCGACTCGGTCGTGCCCTGGTGCGGCGATATGCATCGTGGTTGACAGCAGCTGCTTTGGCTGGCGAGCTCAGTAGGGAAGTGGCCGACAACGATTCCGAAGTAGACGAAAAGGCGTTTTGCCGGCTTTTTGATGCGTGATGCCCGCCCTTAGCCTTTAAGTGCGAAGGTCGTAACCCACGCCAGGAGCTTGGCCAGCTTTCAGGCAAGCTCCAATCGGCCAACGAACCTGCTTGAGTGCAAGCGCAGCCCATTCAGGCTCTGGCACGGGAGGTCACGCGCTCATCAACCTGAGTGACAGGCAAGCGTCTCTCTGAACATTCTTCTCTCCTGCACGACTTCCAGCGACCTACCGTCGAGCGTATCCCCCAACGACCGGTGGGCCGCGGTGAGCTGCGCTCGCCCGTCGGGTGCACGTTCAGGCGCCACAATCCATGTTGACTGTCGTGATTGCACTTTCGGACCCGATGCGACTCTCCGGCATCTATCGAATCCGATCCGTGGGGCCCGGCAAGGTCTGTTGCAACTTCCGAAACACTCACGTCATTCTTGGTGTGACGTCAGTCGATACTTCATGTCTGTTCAGGTTCCTGTAACGGTCAGTGAGACTTTCGAACAACTCACGCATCTGACCTGACCGAACAAAACTTCTCTCAACCAGATAAGTGCCGAAGCTATTGGCCCGCGCGTACTCTGTGTCGCCGCCGCCACTGCACATGCCCCGCTCGGGTGCGGGGTAGTGGCCGACGAGCTCATGACTGTCGCTCAGCGACAGCAGGTCAATCCGGATGTAGTCAGGATGATGGCGACCCTGGACAACGCGTTCGTCAAACTAACTTCGACCGTCGCGTTGGCCTTGATCTCACCCTCACCGCGTTATGCTGTCGACCGGTACACACTTCTCGCGCCAAATATTGCGCAATTCGCGTCGTCGGATCGGCCAGTAACTGCCTTGTTGCTGCCGAACCACCTTCAGCACGATTCCGTAATCTTAAACTGGATCGGTGCACTGTTGGCTCCTACCTGACAGCAGCCAATTTCAGGCTCAGCCCGCCCGCACACGGCGACAGCCGATCGATCGAGACCTAGACCCATATATGGCGCCTCAGTTCGGGGGGGGGGCCGAAGCGGTGTTTCTGCAACCGCTCGGCGTCACCTTCCACTCGGATATTGCCAAACTCATCTCCTCATGCTGTCGCGCTCATCCGCGCGAACAACATTGCTGCGTCTGAGGGCCCTAGTCCAACAACGCCTACAAAGCTTGGCGGCGGCGTCGGGATCTCCCGATGAGTTGGTCTCCACAGATGAAGGCAATATCGGCTGTTATTCACGTACTGCGAATGTGGTGGATGCAGTTGCATGACACACTCCTCTTGATCCCAGAACAGGTCTTTGACAAAGCACATCTCCTCCCAGTTCGGACAGCGCCGCGGCGTCGAGACAGCAACATGCTCCCAGCCGGGACGGACGAATCCAGTTATCTTCAGTCCACACCCGCAAGGCCCCTGCACAAGGAACACGCCGCAAGGTCCCGATCCCGGAGCGGTACCGAACCGGCCGTGTTGCACGCGGCCGGCCTCCAGCTTCTCTATCATCTGCGCGCGCACGCCCGCTCCTTTGCCTCCCGGGTGGCCTTCAGCTCGACGCAGGCTGCAAACTCGTCGATCAGCTCGATCCTGGGCCCAGCGCTCCTAGACCACTCTTCAGTGCACCATCTGAGAAAGGCGCAGATGTCCATCATCACTCGTTCTCCTATTATACTCTTCTCACTTACACTGCGGGCGGCGAACGCTATCAGGGGCCACTCATTGCCGGATTATGACCGGTAGCACGATCCGCGCGATGCAACTCAGTCCGCCGAATTGCACCTTTCCGCTCACAATCCAGCTCTGTCATCGCGCCTCTCTGAAGGCATCTTACGCATCGAGACCAGCCAGTATCGGTCGCACATCGCCGAACAGAGCGCCATCAGCAACAATAATGTCCGCCATCACTCTCTCGCACTTCATGCAAGCGTTAGCGCCCATTCATGTTTGATGGCGACCTGCCTGAGCACAAGAAATTGGCGGCTCTTGGCAGCCACCCACTCTTCAATGAATTAGTCGTAATCATGGCACGCCCCTTTTATGACGTTTGACATCCACATCTGATGATGCCTCGCAAAGTGCTGGTGGCAGTTGGTGCTTCGCGGCGATATCAATGCTCGGTGAGATCATAGTACTTGATCATTCGCGGCTTTCTGGTCGAGCCCGGATACTGCCAATGCGCTCACTATTTGAATGCGATTGAATTGTGCGGGGTCAACTCGAACTGGCCTACACCAGAGTCGCCGGCGCCTGGCATGAATTGTCTTCGAGTTATTACATCCAGCGGACTGCCTACCTACTCGATGTCTCCTCGTAAGCTAATGGTCAGAAACAATGATTAGTCGATCTCATTGAGTGCGACCGTTGGCCGATCTTCCTGCTTCACTACGATGCTAGTCCCAACTCATTGCTCACGGTATGGTGCTCGCGAACGCGCTCACGTCTTTGCTGCTAATGCGGGTGTTGTCTTTCCGACGTGAACGTCGCGAATCCGACCTCGGGCAGCGACTCTGGGTCGCCAACGCCCGAGAGAGGCGCCTTTGCTTGCATCAAAGCGGTCCCGACACTTCCCCGTCGTGGCACGTAGATTGCTGCGGTGACGGGAAGCGGCCTTAACTGTACCGACGATACACGAGCATTCCATCGCCGGATGCTCGCCGCGCAACAGGCAACGATTCTAATACTCTTCCTATAAAAGAGGACTGCGAACTTATGAGTGGTACGAGGCATGCAAAGCCCGGCATTTCTCCGTGGATCAGCGCAACGTCTGATGAAATGACGCACTGGCGCACACCAAGGCACCCGACGACCAAGCGTTACGGCGCCGATTGTCGCTCCGGGCAGGCGCAAAGGAGGTGGAATCTTTGGCCGTTGCTCGCACTCCTCATAAATGCGCTGCTTTGGGCGGGTATCTACTGGATCATCGCAGCGTTCTTCTGAAATAACCTGTTCGGATGAAGCCTGGAGGGGCTTTCCGACGCCTTTCGCACGCAACGGCCGTATTGTATGCGCAGAATGAATCGGACGTGGAGAGCTCTTTCACGGGCTCGGTTCGCGTGCACATTTCGCGCGACCACCTAGAAATCGACACCGCGCCCACCCAGAGGAGATATTGAGGCCTGACGCAGATACCTCGAATTGGCGAACTGATTGCCATTGCAGCCGCGACGAAGTGCCAAACACCGACCTGCAACAGCTCAACACATCCGCACACGGATGGCATCCGGGCTTGCAGGTTAAGCGCGACGCATTGACTGCAAATAGAGGTCTAGGGTTCCACATTCCCGTGATATGATAATTAGCTTTCGAGAACCTGACAAACAAGGAGACCTGAAGGAGCGTTCGGCAGGTGGCTTGCTCTGCCTTCACGTACGTGTCGCAATCTGGAGCGCTGCACAGGACCGTCAGGATGCCTCCCTACGGAGCCCTGAACGTCCCTTCCACTACTGACTTGCTTGATTGAGCGGAATTTGCGTGGTGGGGGTGGGGCAGCGATCAACACGCCGGGACCTTTTGCTGATCCACAGCGACGCTTTACAGCGCTTCCTCAGGCCACGCATCGTCCTCGTTTCTATGCATCTGCCACACCTGGGCACGCCGAGCCAGCTCGTCGTATTCCACGGCAATTTTAAGCAGCCTGTCTTTGGCTGTTCCCTCAGCGAGCGCTTCCGCTTTCTTCCGCGTTGCTTCCGCACGGCCTCGCCAGTGGTCGGGTTGGTAGAGTTTACTTTTCGGATTCATGCCGAGAGCATGCAATTCGCAGATCAAGGAAATGCGACAATGTCACTCCGTAAAATCACGTAACAGCAATGCTCGTGACCTCGGTTCGCGAATCGGACGGTCGCTCCGCATAGCCGCTATTCTCAAGCATCACAGTGCGCGTTGAGCCGAGGCTCGTATTATACACAGCCCCGACATCCTCCGACGATCGGATGCACGAAAGGGCTTGAATCGCACGTAGCGTTAGATTGTACGATCCTGGACACGTCCGACAATCCAGACGTCCCGGACACGTCGTGAGAACTGCGAATGCTTCAGACACCTAAACTCAAGTGGCGCGACGCAATCAGCAAGATAAGTTCCTCGGAATGCATTCTCGTCCGCGCTTCGTCGGAGCTGTTCCTGTCGCGACTGGACGAAATCGCGCGTTTTGAGATCTGCACGGCTGGCGCTTCCATGACCGTAGCCTCTTCCATGACCGTAGCCTCGCCGGAACGAACGGGACACCGAAGCTCCATTCCGGATAACCCACCCACCGTTTTCACATAACGCGGAACATAGGTGCGATTACATCAAAAATGGTCTTGGCGCCATCATGGTTCGCTCTGAACGATCGATTGCATCATCAACAGACGCTTGAGCGCAGCTGCGCTTTTTACCTGATCTCTGGCCCTTTCAGCTCGACGTTGCGCGGGCTACGGCGGCTGGCGGGTAGGCTCAGCCAAAGTACCTGGCAGATGTCACGTTCAAGCAATGCCACGCAACACCCATGCATACATTGAACCAGCGGAAGCTGCGGGATGATCACCTACTAGGCCAGCTCAGCCGGCACTGCTCCATTGTTCGTGGTGCTCCGCCACTACGCAGGGGTCGTGCCTGTTATACCGGGCAGATGACCAGCACTGTACGGACCGCAGAAAGAGAACAACGAGCATGCCGGCACCGTACCTAAGCACTTCCGGCCTATTTTCCTGGTCGGCAGGCGCTTCGCACAGGAACAGCAATAACGCAGTTACACGTAATAGAAGGGATCTCATGGCTCACAATCAACGAACTCGGTTGACTTCGCGCCTCAAAATCTTCCTCTGGGCCATCGCTCTTGTCCTCGCAATCACGGCTGTAATCCCCGGGCCGGTCATCGCGCGCGATCAGGCGCCGAGCGCAGAAGAGAAACAGGCTTGCATTGAGGATGTGTTCCGCCTTTGTAGCAGCCACATACCAGATCCCACCGCTATCACTGCCTGCCTCAGATCCAAGCAAGAGAGCCTCAGTCAGCAATGTCGCTACGTGATCTCGGTGCGAGACACTGGCCACAAGAGCAGTAACTCGAAGTGAATATGTGGCGGCTGGAAGTGGAGAGCTTGACCCTCACGTAGCGTCAGGTTGTAGCCTCGCCAACAGTGCCCACACTCAGCCGGCTGCCGCCTCAAGCGTCAATCAGGCTATGCCGCTTGGGGCAGGCCACTGCATTAAGGCAGTCGGTGCCCGGTCTCTTCACGATGTCTCGCTCAACGGAAGAGCTCGAGCTTTGGACAAGGAGTGTGTGTAAAGTTCGATGGATGTGCTTAGATCGATCATCGGTAAACTTGCCACGGGCGGCACCCTGACGCGCGAGGAAAGTGCGTCAGCCTTCGACATCATGATGTCGGGTGACGCAACTCCCTCGCAAATCGGTGCCTTGTTGATGGCGATGCGGGTCCGGGGCGAGACGGTCGCAGAAGTTACCGGCGCCGCCTGGGCGATGCGGAATAGAATGCCGCGGGTTGAGACGGCATGCGACCCCGTCGGTCTCGCCGGCACGAGCGAGACCCTTATGTATTCGGCCAACGTATCGACGTGTGCTTCCTTCATCGTCGCCGGGGCAGGCATTCCTGTGGCCAAGCATACCAGCCGCGCTGCGTCTTCGAGTTCAAGCGCCGCAGACGTATTGGCGCACCTCGGTGTGAAGGTCGATCTCAAGCCTGAGGCCATCGCACGTTGCGTGCAGGAAGCCGACATCGGCTTCATGTTTGCGCCCGCGCGTTATCCCGCGATGCAGCGCATCGGGCAGATCCGGATCGCCGTTGGAACCCATACGATCTTTAATCTAACTGAGGCTGTGTGCAACCCGGCGGCGCTCAAGCGGCAGATCGTTGGGGTATTCTCTCCCGAATGGGTGCAGCCCCTGGCGTACGTCTTGAAGAACCTTGGTGCCGAGTCGGTATGGGTTGTTCATGGCTCGGACGGGCTCGAGGAACTAACCCTCACCGGCCCAACGTTTGTTGCTGCGCTTGAGGCGGGTACAGTCCGCACCTTCGAAGTGACGCCGGAAGAAGCCGGGCTGCCCCGCTGCCGCAACGACGCGCTGGAGAGCGGGGATGCGGAGGCTAATGCCGTCGTGCTGCGAAATGTACTTGACGGCGTACCAAGTCGATTTCGCGACGCCGCGCTTTTGAACGCGGCGGCGGCGTTGATCGTGGCCGGGCGGGCCTCGACACTGACGGAGGGCGTAGCACTTGGAAAAGAATCACTTGATTGCGGCGCCGCGGCCGGTCGACTGAAGCGCCTGATCGCGGTTTCGAACGCCTGACAGCCGAGTTGGCCGAATGTCTCGTATTGCGACCAAGTCTGCTGCTCACGGGCACGAAAGTTTTTCAGCCTCGAATGCGCGTCACTTCTGCGGAGTTTCAAGGAGCGTGGGCCGCCTGTGCTCGCCCACACGAAAACAATTCACGCTGAGCACGCGGCCCGAGAGCCAACTTTTGTCGACGAGAGCCTGTTGCAGGCCGGGTCGCTGAGGTGAGGAGCCGCAATGAAGCGCGCTGCGCCCCAAAGGAGGCAATCGATGATGTCCTGGCAGAGGATTGATACACTCGGGTCTATCGCGGTGATAGAACACATCATTCGGAAGTTTCGGGAGTTGATCGATACGGATAGCTCGATCCCGCCCGAGCTGCGCGGTGCGTTGCACGCGACGCTCGATCAGCATCTTCTCGATGCAAAAAAACGTGTTCTCCTAAACTTGCATTAGGTGCACCGATGCCGTCTACACGCGGCGAAAGCCTGGCAGGCGCGCCGTACTGCAATCGACATCATCGCGACCTCGCGGGGCCCAGCGAGGCTCCAGCCCAGCCTTGTCGGATCGGGACCACGGCTACTTGTGAACTGGCGCGTCGCCGGATTGCTCAGCGCGGCTTCCTGTTTGATGAGAGCCCTGTGAAAACACGTGGCGGCGGCAATCCTCAGTTCTGCCGCTGCGGCCGCCGATCCGGCGTAACGCGCCGAGATATTGCACGTCGTCCGGTCATGATTGTACCTGATGAAGTCGAAGTCATACCGGTCTCACTCTGACCCTACTCGTCACGTAATTTCCACACCGGGTACTCCATTACGCGCGCAATAGATCGCGCGTCCCGACCATGGCTCATGCCGACCAGCTGGCGCGAAAGATTCTCGGCATCAGCGACCGACAGCGTCAGCATGAAGGTATCGGGCGAATTGAAGCGTCCGCCATACGAGAAGAGCAGCGTCGGTGCCGCGCTTTACGCGTGCCAAAAAGCTCTGGAGAGCCTGGCTTCGAGCTGCTCGACACCTTCAGCGGCGGTGGCTCGGATGGCAATTTCACCGCGCGGCATACCGCGATCCTTGACCGCCTTGGCATCGACGGCACGCGCCCCTCATACGCATTATGAGCAGCTCTACATCTCGTCGATTGAATCCTCGCGCGCGGCTGCTGCACCGCCTCTACCAGACGCTGCAATAACCCCGGCACCAGGCGAATTCAGTGACCGCGACGTGCCTTGGAAAATGGCCGCAGGCAAATTCCAAGGATCGTTCCTCGCCTTCCCAAAAGGCCACAGGCTGCTCCCCCATCAAACCGACCTCATCGAAAACTATCGGCCGGATGCCGCAATTAGCATTGCAGCGTCAGCGTAGGATACAAGTGACTGGGCTATTCAATGACGGCGCAGCGGAGGCGAGAGGCTGGCGATCGGCTACAGGGTAGCCAGCACTTGGTCGCAAAAGAGCGAGCGTTTCCGACCATGGGCCCATGGGCAGCGCCCCTGAAGACCCAGATCGCAGCGCTGAACGCGCGACACCAGACCGGCCGGCGGCCCGATTTGGGAGCTTGGGCACGTTCCCTAAAAGGGCTTGAATCGGACGTAACGTTAAGTTGTACAGTCGTCAGATCGGCACCTATTCGGTCTGCCGCCGGGATTGTGAAGGATTGCGAATGTGTCAGCTGGTCAGATACCCGCCCCGACGTCGGTCATGCCCCTCAGCCCCGGTGGCAGATCGGCTGGAAGGGCTCTGCAGCGCGTCCGGATCGCGGCGCTATGGCTCGCAAGTCGCTTTGGGAATGGCTCGCCGTTCCGGAAGCGAGACTATGTGGCTGTTTGGGGGCGGAGCACTAAAGAGCCGAGCAGATCAGAATTGACCGAGGTAGACCTCCTTCCCCGTCCCCTGCGTCGGGACGCTGCTTCCCAAATCTGAACCAAGCCCGTCCTCCAGCGCGACACCGCGCCAAAATCAGCGAACCGGCTTGCCGTTCCGTTCGAACTTTTTTCCCGTGGTGGCAAGTCAATCCCACCCCGCAAAGGTGCGACAAACGAAATGCCTGCGTAGTTTTCAAAAAGCCTGAGCTGCAACCGTCGCTCGGCGTGACTAGCTCGGCATAAGATAATCGCTTGGCATTATGGAGCAGCAAGTTGAAAGAGCCAGACGGCGTCAATAAGGTCCTGTTGATCGATCATATCGAGGGCCAATGCCGCTGCATCATCGGCTTCAAAGATGGAGATGCCAGAGAGGCCTATATGTGCGGCGAGCCTGTATATCAAAGACGCGGCAAGAAACTCTCCTCGTGGTGTGCCTATCACTACGGCCAGATGCACACGACCGCCGCCCAGCAGAACAGAGAGAGTGATCAATCCGCTGAGATCCCCCAATCAATATCCATTGTTCGCAACCGATGAGAACCACCAAAAACCGTGTCCTTTCCGAGGCGGTGTGATCATAGCCTGCACAAGGGCGCAGCGTGTGATCGGGCTCTCGCCAATCAATTTTTGGCTGCTGCGAAGGCAACTCGCGGCAAGCGTATTATGCGGGCCCGAAGCGCATGAACGACGACTTTGATCTCTGCAGCCTGATCGATCGAACCGTTGCGCATGCTCCGACAAAATGGCAATCCATTTCGAAGGGCAGCCGCAGCTGCGTCAGCCTCAACCGACAGAATGAGCGGATCGCTCACGCCTTCAATCAGCTCGGCGTCCAGAAGCAAGATCGGATCGCGATCCTCAGCTTCAGCGGGTGGAATTCTCTGGAGCTGCAATGGTCGATGAGAAAGCACCGACCTATCCTCTTTCGGATCAAGACGGTGCCAAATCAAGCTTCGCTCAGTGCTCACCATGTGGCGGCAAGTTCCCCAATGTTGGCATCACGGTCCGTGTCTGATCGCACCCAAATGTCTGGAGGTCACGGATGCCGCGGATCCTGATCATGAATGCCGGTACAGCTCAGATGTCCGGCGCCGAACTGACACGAGCCCAGCGTTCGCTCGCCGCAAATTCGGCATACCGTTCAGCGTGGTTTGCTCATGAAGGTGACCTGATAGTCTCCCCGGTAGTCATCCCGGCGGATCTGCTATCCTTCATTGGCGCGACGCTCGATTTCGACGTATCGAGTCTTTATCTGCTTGTACCGGAAGGTGCCCGCCAATCTCCAGTCCTTGATGATTGCACACTTCTGTCCAAAGCTGTTGTTGAGCGGATCAACAGACATATTCGTCAGAAATCGAACTGGCGATTGTATCCCTGCTACTCTACCGAAGGCGTCGCACGCCTGGCGGCCAGGCTGGGCATACCGCAGACCGGCGACGACTTCGCTCTGCAGCGAGGGCCTGATCTGCTGAACCGCAAGAGCCACTTCCGTCAATTGGCGACAAGCGTCGCACTTCCGTTGCCCAATGGATCCGTCACCGCGGACCCAAACGAACTATTCAGAGCCGTCACTTCTCTCAGAGACGACACCGGCAGCGTCATTGTAAAGCTGGATAATGGAGCCGGTGGGGTCGGAAATGTCATCCTGACCGGCAATGAAAGCGATCCACTACCTGGGGCAAGAGATACCCGGCAAATTCCATGGCCGTCGTTTGATTCTGACGCGCTTTGGTCTGAGATGACAACTGCATCTTGTAAGACGCTGGTGGTGGAGTCGTACCACTTGGCCAAGTCTTTCTTCTATCTCGAGTATGAAATCGAGGATGATGGTTCAATCGTTTTCATGAACAGCGGAAACATACGACTGCGTAAAAGCGCGGATCGATCCGAAAGAGCTCTGATCTGGACAGGACTTGAGCTTCCAAGCGACCTGGACGACGAGCAATGGTTGACTGCTCAGGCGCATGCCTACCGGTTTGTGGCGCTTGTGCGAAACCTGGGATATCGTGGAATGATCAACATTGACGCCATTATCGCGGATGACGGACGGTTGCTGTTTAACGAAGCGAACGGTCGCTGGGGTGGCGGCTCGGTGTTACACAGCATTGCCGTCCGGTTGCTGGGCTTCGACTATTCCGGTTGCAACGTTATTCTATCTGTAAGAAATGTTCGATCACAATCTCTCCAAGCAGCGCATGATCGTTTCGTCCAGGACGAAATTCTGTTCGACCGCACACGCAAGGAGGGGGTGATCCCGCTTGCCTCGGACGCAGAGGCTGGCACGGTGGAGTGCCTTGTGATTGCGCGCGATAGGCCCGCGGCCCGCGATCTGGAGGATCGGCTGCTGCGAATGGTTTGATTGAGATCTCGAGGATGCGGCCGACCTGATGAATGGAGACTTTCATCGGCACGCCGCCACCTGCATTGGCGATCTCCCGCAACTGTTGTTCGAAAACCTCTGCATCTGCCGACGAGGAAACCGACAAGTTCTCTTCGGGCCCCGCTGCCCGACTCCTGCAACCCCGCGGCTTGAGGTAAAGTCCGTCCGTTCTCACTTAAATACTCAGGGCTCGTCTGATGTAGGACAATCGAGCAAAAGACCAAGCGTGCCCAGAGGCTTCAGAGCCTTCACTGCCGATGGAGCCTGCAAAACCTCAGTGCGCGCATATGCCGTCTCAATCCGAGCATTCGGCTGTTTGCTCGGTCTACTAGCTTTCGAGAACCTAACCACAACGCCGGGCTTCTTGTGCCCAGCGCGAGTACACCATTGCGCGCGCCGACCTCCCGGTTCGACGCACCCACCTCATAGGCCAGCGGTAGAGCTTTCGATGATCCGGCGGTTCGCGCCGCTGCGTTTTGAACAGAAGTAGACCAGCGAGCGGCGTTCGCCGGACAGCACAGGCCTCACCTCGTGCCGGAGCTTACATGTGGTGACAAGAACGGCGCCAAATGGAGGTCGGAATACCTGGTGTTCGTACTCGCTTGGATAGACCACGAACTCACCCCCCTCGAAGCCCCTCGCCAGCTGCACAATCACCGCGTACTCGAAATCCGGGTCGCTCGCAGCATCCAGATGAAGGCCAACAAACGAACCCGGAGGCATCCGATGCATTTGGCATCGGCGAATCACGTAATCCGACGTGGCTCCCAAAATCTTTCTTAGCGCAAAGCTGCGGTCTTTCCTTTCAAGCAGTTCCATGATCTGCCCTGGACCTGCACCGCTCACGTCGCTAGGAGCGCGGCCGGGCGGGTCTAACCTCACGCGCTTAACGAATACATTGTGCGAGTCGCCGGCATCTCCTTCCCTCACTTCTTCTTCGCGAATCTCAGCCTGCAGCTGATCGATCTTGGCCAAGTCATCTTGGGTGAACAATATCTGGGGGCCGATCACGACCGTCCCCTTCACCAACAGCTCTATGCGGTATTTTGTCAAAGCTTCTTCTGAAAGCAGACGGGATTTATAATTCGTCGCGCGTGCCATTCGAATTCACTCCAGGGTTGTATGCTCGTTGCAGGACTCCAAGTCCTGGTGCATCGAGCGGAATGCTTGCTCCCAATGCTTGCCATCGAACTCGCTCATTGTTATGCGTTCGATCGTCCTGTTATCCAGGCATCGGATATTTACGCTGAATCCGGCAGGGTTCGAGCGCGGCCTATAGAATGGCTTTACGCCACAAACCCGGCAAAACGTATGCCGAGCGATGTTCTTGTTGAACTGATATTCCGTGAGGAATTCTTCGCCGGACTCTATGCGAAGCTTGTTGCCGGGCACGAGCAAGTGCACAAATCCCGACATTTGGCAGATTGAGCAATTGCATCGAACTGCAGAAAGCTCTCGCGGTGCTTGGACGTAGAACTTGACGGATCCACAATGACAACGGCCACAGTGTTCGATCTCCGACTGATCATCTCCGTGAACTGAGGCAATTGGGACAAGATCGCGGCACCACTGTAAGCTGAGCCGATAGGCGCGATCGAATTCGCTCAAAAAGCGATCATTACGGTCAGCCGGGACAAGCTCCCCAATCAGCCGGCTTGTCATTTCTCCGTGATACTTCTCCGCGGGATCTTCTCCGCCGACATGGCTGCGGAAGTACTCAAGATCGTTGGGTCGCGCCTTAAAGGTTCTGACCAGAGTGGTCCACAGCGACTGGATCATGTCAGCGGCATGTAGCTCAAAAGCAACCATGTAAGCGCAACGCACTAAGGGATCTTTCGATGACAAACCGGCATAGAGAGAATGCAGGTACCGCTTTGTTGTGGCGCTGTAGTTGGGTCGTATTGGTCTGCCGAGTAGCTGCGAGGCATCCTTTCTAAGTAGGTTAGAGTGGAACTTGTCAGTCACAAGAATATCGGGTAGCGCCGCCTTGCCGCCCCGCAGAATTTGGCCATAACCGCCCGTCTCATCCCAACAGATGAAATTTGCGACCACGCTCGTCATTTCGATGTCTCTCGCGAGGTCTCGATTCTGATTCATTGCATCAAAAATGAGATCCCGTTGCGATCCCGCCTGGAGGTACGGGAACGCCTGCGACATCGCCAAATATTCAGGCAGCAGGCTAGCGAGCTGTTCCTCGGACATCTCCGCAGCGAACGGGTGCGCGCCCAACAGGGCTCGCGCTCGCTCAGTCAAATGCTCGCAGCATATCTGCGGAGGCTGATCGGGTGTAAATCGGAATACTTGAGATGTCATTTAGCCCCTGGCGATGAGGAGAGAACGATTCTTGACGGAGCCACTTTGTGTCCGGGCCAACTATTCGCTACCGCGAGGCCGTTGGTTTCGACGGGCTCGTGATGCCATTCACCATCCAGGCGACATTCTCGCTGGCGACCTTCACGGTAGCAGGCAGCGCCACGCTCAGTTCTGCTCACGCGCATCGAAGGGAGCGCGTAGATCAACCGGCCGGCGGCGATCCAGACGGATACTGGTCTACGAAAAGTCGGATGCCGCGAATTCCCGGCACCGTCAGCATTCGCTTGCAGAGTCATGGTGAGATATTGCGCCGCACAGGCCGTCGCGGTTGCTGCTCCTGCCAGTTGATCGAACCGCTATGAGCTTCGTACAGCATTGCAAGCACTATCCGCATCTACCTGGCTCTTGGGCCCTTCGGTCACAATCTGCGCGAAATGCCGGCTGCTGGCTGGCACGAGCTTCCACAGAGACTGCCGCTACGTTTCGGGTTCGCCAGCGCCACCACGCTATCTTCTTGGCACTTACAGCAATCACCGTGCCAACCCGTGCATTCGCTTCACAGTCTGAATACATTGGCAAAATGCTTGCGACCGGCTCCTCAACGCAACTGTATTGAACCTGACAGCGCTTGCACGGCGGTCAGACACCAGACGGTGAACAGCCGGCGGCCACTCAGACTGCGTATAGGATGCTGAATTGCGGAGATTGGTCAAAAGGTGCCACATAGGTAAGCTTCGCGCCCTGAACAGCGCGACGGCGCTTTTGGCGTTTGGGCGTTAGCATGGTGACTCGCTGACGCATTCCTTCGTCGCTGGTGACAACTACCGCGAAGCAGCCGCCTCAACTCGGCCGAACACGACCATATAGCGGGATGCGAACGCCATGCGCGCCCTTTTGGCGATGCGCCTGCCAATCGCAACCAACTCCGAGCATCGATCGAGGCCATAACGTGGTCTAGGAACATGCGAGTCCCGGGGATCGCGAGCAATCGAAGAAAGCAATGGGCCGGAACGCGCAAGTCGTGGGCTGAGATGCCTAGCTACATCTTGCGCGCTCACTGGTCGGGGTGCCTGATGGTGTTGGCGCATCCTTGACCGTTTCGATCAGCACTCTTCCAGATCAAGCGTCACGGACAAGTGCCGCAAGGTCGGCTTCGAGCTTCGGCTGATGTTTGAAAATAGCGTCTATCAACGCCTGCGCCGGTTGCTCGCCGGCCTCAACCAGCGCCGCCTTCTCAGCCCGCGCAGATGGAGCGAATACTCGCTTGACGACGGTCGGCGATCCCCTGAGGCCGCATTTGGAGACGTCTTCGATACCGGCATCGTTTGCGCTCCATTTCACGATTTGTGCACGCGCGGCACGCAAGGCATCGGCCATCGCGCCGCGCCGAACCTGATTCGTTGCCTCCAGCATGGTGATGAGACAGGGCAACTTCGTGTGCAGCACCTGGACACCACCTTCGGAGCGTCGTTCCGCTTCAATTGTATGGGCAGCGAGATCTAACGATCGGACCTTCGCAACGTAGGTTAGCTGCAGTACGCCCAGCCGCTTTGCGATGCCGGGCCCAACCTGCGCCGTATCGCCGTCAATGGTCTGCTTTCCCGTAAAGATGAGGTTTGTCGGACCATATTCCTTACCAATTTTTCGGATGGCTGTTGCAAGTGCATACGTTGTGGCCAAGGTGTCGGAACCCGCAAAGCAGCGATCGGTGAGTAGGACGGCGCGATCGGCGCCATAAGTCAGCGCCTTTCGCAACGAATCTTCCGCCGATGGCGGTCCCATTGTAAGCACGGTAATTTCTCCGCCGAACCGATCGCGCAGCTCTAGCGCGGCCTCGAGCGCGTAGAGGTCGTATGGGTTGATGATGGTCGGCACTCCCTGACGCATGATTGTATTGGTCACGGGGTGCACGCGGATCTGCGCCGAGTCCGGAACCTGTTTGATGCAGACGACATTGTGCACGGTGTTGCTCCAAAATTTGCGACAGCTGCGAAGGGCACAGCAAGTGTTGTACCATCGTCCGCCCTCTTGGAATCTCGGTATCGCAGAGGCTTAGACCGGCTGATACGCCCCAACCCCACTTCCCGACGAATGAATGCCAACATACGTCAGGGCTGCGCCAGCGCCGTTGGCAGGGCACCTCGTTTGAGTGAGGCCAGGACAGCTTGCGACAGATTACCGCCGCGAATCACCACCGGACGGCCGACGGGTGACGCTCAATGAGCATGCCCGCTCACCAGTCCGAGTTTGATCGACGGACAGGCAAGATAGCTTGTTAGATGTTGAGCAACCGGCGGTTCGCGATTGGATGGGGCGCAGGTGACGCTCAGAATGTCATGGCGCACCGTCCGTCCGCGAGGGCGGACCTACTCATTCCCTTCGGATTGCGATCGCCTATCAGAGATGGTCCTCGTATAGCTATTTGGCACCAGCAGTTCCGAGCGATGTTGTCGTTCAGAACCGCTTTATCTCGATTCCATATTTCCTCAGCGCGTAGCCAATCTGGCGCGGCGTCAGTCCGAGTAGGCGGGCTGCTTTTGCCTGTACCCAGCCGGACTTTTCCATGGCCGCAATGACCCGTTCGCGATCGGCGACCTTCGCGCCACTAACGAGAACTGTGCCAGGCGGCCCCAGCGAGGCCAGTTCGCCGCAGGCAGACTGGATCGGCTGGGTCGCTTCAGCTAGCGGGCTGATGGACTTTGCCGGCACCGGGGGCATGGGTGCGGGCTGGTCTGGCCTCTCCTCCGGCACGCTTTTCCACAGCATCGCCGAAAGACACTGGCCCTGGCAGCATGCAAAGTCACTTCTCACGATCGATGATCCAGCACACAGCGTCGCTGTCCGCTCGATGCAGTTTTCGAGTTCACGGACATTCCCGGGAAAGCCGCAGTTCATCAGTACATCGATCGCACTCGCCTCCAGCGTCAGATTACGGCCGTTCTCGTTATTGAATTTTCTCAGGAATTCCTTAGCAAGCAGCGGAATATCACTGCGTCTTTCGCGCAGTGGTGGCAATAACAAGGGAACTACGCTGATGCGATAGTAGAGGTCCGCGCGGAACTCGCTCCTTGCGACAGCCTCTTCAAGGTTCTTGTTGGTCGCAGCTATCACTCGAACATCGACCTTAATAGTGTGGTTGCTGCCGACGCGCTCGAACTCCTGCTCTTGCAAAACGCGCAGCAACTTGGCCTGGAACGGAGCTGAGATCTCGCCGATCTCGTCAAGAAACAGCGTTCCTTTATCAGCAAGTTCGAAGCGCCCCTTGCGAGAGCTGAACGCACCGGTAAAGGCGCCTTTCTCATGACCGAATAATTCGGATTCCAGGACGGTCTCAGGAAGCGCGGCGCAATTCAGCTTAACGAACGAGCGCCGGGCGCGGGACGATGATTCATGAATAGCCTTGGCTACAAGTTCCTTTCCGGTACCTGATTCCCCACGCAGCAGAACCGTGCTGTTAGATCTGGCCACAACCGCAATCTTCTCGAGCAGCCCACGCAGCGCCGGACTATCGCCAATGATCCCATGGGCGTTTAGCTTCTTGCGCTCCCGAGCGGGTTGCCTGACCTCCAGTACTTGCTTTTGTACCCGGTCTTTCTCCGCCATCAGTCGTTCGTGATCGCAGGCGAACAAGCGATGTAACTTCACTGTTTGTCCCACAAGGTTGGCGATCATGGCGAGCAGTCGCGCATCGTACTCGAGCCGGAGGCTCGACCAATCGTCCCTGATACGGTCAACCGTCAGCGTACCCACTACCTTCGAATCAATACGAATCGGAACCCCGATGAACGACACTGGCGTATCATCAGAGGCGCCGAGCACTTCCCGGTCGGCAGCGCTGAGTACCGGCTCGGCGGCCACGTTCTCGACGACAAGAGGGTTGTCCGTTGCGATGATCTGGTCGATTGCCTTCCGCGGCAGTTGCATCCGGTAACGTTCGTCGCTGCCTTCGCTCCAGCCGGCGCCCACTGTGATGTCCGGGATACCGTCCTCGTCGAACAGTGAGACGATGCCGTGTCGCATCTGCACAAACGATTGCAGAAGACCAACAACGTTGGCCAACGTGACCTCGAGCCGACAAGGAGCGGTGAGTATTTGCGATATTTCGAAGATGCCGGTCAGCGCGCTCTCACGCAAGGGCTCCCCCGCGAGCTTATCCTCCGGCTCAGGTTGCGAGGCAGAACTTTCGCGTGAGGATGGGATATCCAGCATGAGGCGGTCTCCGTTGTCTTGATCATCCTCCCTGGTACCTTGTCCCGGTTGGCGAGCTTCGTCTTGCATGTCACTCTCGATCTAACGCCAAGTGTTGACGAGATGACATAAAACCGTGACACCTTTTCATGGCACGACGGTAAACTTACGGTGTGCTTTCATTCATTTTTCGGATTGTGTGCGCGTCGTTAGCGGAGAACATAAGTACCGCTGCGGCAGCTCAAGTCAGCTGTGTCGCCAAGGTTGGCCGATTCACAGATGTTGCCCACCATTGATCGGCACCTCGGCCCCCGTGACATAGCTCGCCGCATCCGAGCATAGGAAGAAGATGACCTTGGCCACTTCATCCGGGGTTCCAACTCGGCGCAGCGGGATACTTGGCACAACACGCGCTTCTGTATCAGGCGATAACATGTCCGTCTTGATTTCACCGGGCGCGATCGCATTCACGCGAATGCCATGCGGCGCATAATCGTGGGCCATTTCGCGTGTGAGGCTCGCCAGCGCAGCTTTCGACGTCGCATAGGCACTGCCGGCAAACGGGTGCACCCGCGAGCCCGCAATCGAAGTCACATTCACGATCGATCCTGACGCGGCTCTTAGCTCGTCGAACAAACCCTGCGCCAACAAGATTGGGGCCACCAAATTGAGATGGAACACCCTCATCCAGGTCTCCGTTGACGTCGTCAATGACGTCATCCGATCGCCAGCGGGCGTTTTCGGTGAGACACCGGCATTGTTCACTAGCGCGTGCAAAGGTGCACCGGCCAAGCGTTTCTTGACCTCAGTGATCGCACGCGGCAGCATTCGATGATTGCTGAGGTCGATCTGGACATGATCTTTGTTCCCTGCCTCCCAGGGGCATCGCTCGCCCTCGAACGGTTGACGCGCGCACGAAATGATGCGCCAGCCTGCCTCCGAGAACAGCTTGGCGGTGGCATGACCAATTCCGCGCGATGCTCCGGTGAGCAACATCACCTTCTGTTCACCGTCATGAACATGGGCTTTGTCGGCCTGGAACGGGCAACCCAAATTCGTTTCGGGCACCGGAGCTTTGATCAGATCATCATTTGGCAGATCCAGACCCACGCCCGTCTCCTCTCCTGCTGCGCGGCGCACGCGTAGCAGGATTTGGGCCACTGCGATGCATGTAAATCGGCTGCCGTTTTGCGTCCTAATGTCGCGCACGCGCAATGCTGGGCAGGTTCAAGACACGGTGCGTGTGCTTTGTGACAGTGATGGCGCATCAGCCACGTAACGTCGCGGGCACACTCGCCTTCGTAAAGACAAGGTCACGAGCCGCGCTCTCTTCCCGATCGCACGGCCGGAAGAGCCAGAAGATGGCCAGCGTCTCTCGACGAGACAACGATCGATCAGGATAGGGCCGCGGCCAGGAGCCGCCTCAATTCAAAAGCTAACGTACAAGCTTGGCACGTTAGATTCGTCGGCAACTGGTGCGACCTCGTAGCTCCCTGCTCTGCTGTATGCAGCACTGGCACATCGACCGGTATTGATTGCGCACTCGACTTGCGGGGTCCCCGAGGGAAAGATGAAGGCGTGCTCCAACTGTTTAACGCGGCGGCACGTTAAGGTCATTGTTGTCGGCGCCGGGCTTCAGCGGAAGACATTCGGCTGCCGCCTCGTTCTCTTCTCCGGTGGAAGTTCGCGATAGAGCACCACTTTGGGCAGACAATTTCCGTCTCGAAAAAATCTGCCAATATTGCTCGATGCAAAAAGCAGCAATCAGATCGATTAGGCTGGCTACGACTTTCATGAAGCCACGAGCTCTTCCGACGTTTCTTCAATTAGGATCAATCGGCTCGGATCGTTCAAGTCGAATTCTATAACGCGTGGGGCCAAGAGACGCGCGTAGCGCGTGAAGGCGCTCGTCGGGGGGAAACGGATCACGGTGTCGCAGCGCGCAAGGAGATACATCTCAATGAGGGCGGAAAAGCCGCCCTCGGCTCCGAGCGCGGCGTTGTGCAATGGGCCGGCCTGAGGTGCCTGGAACTGTTTTGGGATCGTGAAAACATCAGGAAATATCGTCGAAACCTTCTCGAGAACGATTGCGCTGTCAGTGCACAGGAACGCCTTCACGGGTTTTGCATGGGATAACCCCCTGGCCTTATCAATAGCATTACAGACCTGTCGCAAGGCGCGATCCGGGTCCGCCCAGTAGGGAGCATGCCCCATAATATCCTCGCCATTGCCATGGCGGATGTGGATGCCGATTACGCTGTACGATTCAAAGTGCTCGCGGTAGATAGCATCAATCCGGGCCTGAACTTCAGGTCGTGGCTTGATGCTCCGAAAGATTTCTCGCTCGGCCTCCTGATCGCAGCGCCACATCAGGCAGGCGTCACACACAACTGTGTTAGCGTCACTATCTTTCTGACTTTGGAACAGTTGATCGAGTTCGTCGCGTTCCCGAAAAATCTGCTCATCCGGGCGATAGATGCAATCGATGGATGGCTTGTTCCACCATGCCGGGAAGAATGGTCCCGGAAATGAACACTGATTGATCTCCTCGTCACAAATCACCCGCACGCCAGCAATGTCATGAACTGGTTCGAAGAAGACTGGAAAGGCATTGGTGAATGGCGCATCGAGATAACAAGATCCCCGCCAATCAATGGCTAGCGTCCGTCCTGTCTGCTTTGCAAAACGCCAGGCTGCCGCCAGTGACCATAGGCAATCGCCGAACCCCGTACGTCGCCGGGACACTACGAACCGGTCATTCCTTGAACCGCTAATCATCTGCATTGCCTCTTCCGGTCCTCCAGTTTGGAGAAAAGACGTCACTGCAGACGTCTCACTCATCTCGTTCGACGCCACGGCCTGAAATCGCGGTGCCGGCGAGCTGCGTCGGTAGAACTTCATAGCAGCGCTATCCCTGGTGTGCCGCGTTCTTTCAAGTTTCCGTAATTTCTTCAGCGATGTTGCGTCGACGTACCGGATTTCCGTCGGATGGCCGATGACCCCCTTGCGTCGGATGGCCAGGCCTCCTCACATGCAGGCATAAGCATGGCCATGCTCCGAGTCCGGCTATGTTTCGCTTTGCAGTTTATTGCGTCCGCAAGCCCCGCGCGGCGGATGCAGGCGAACGCCCCGCAGCTCCCACACGAGCCGCAATTCCTTCACAAGATCTTCACGCTTGGCCCGGCCTAGCATGGTTGCGTCGAGAAGCGAGCCGAGCGATGCCTCGCCCTCGATCCGCATCAAGATCTCGAAAAGCTCATATGAGATACGCATACTGTCGCGGCCTGAATGTGCCGTGCGGATCTCGCAGACCGTTTCCTGACGATCTGGCCCCGTGTGGGAGCGAACACGATGAAGGGATGCATACGGCGGCAATGAGACGCCCAGTGCACTCCAATCCTGCAGTGATGCTGCCCGCTTCCTGACGAGGAAAGGCCCAACAGCCAGTCCGTCCAGGTCAGTCGTCAAGAACGTGGTGATCGCATCTGAAACGGACTCCACGATCGGCTCGGCATTGTTGTTAAATGACGTATTTAGAAGAACCGGGACGCCGGTTCGCCTCTTGAACGCATTAATTACATCCCAATAGGTGGGGTTTGTCTCGCGCGATACCGTCTGGAGCCGAGCGGTCCCATCAACGTGCGTGATCGCACCGAGCACGTTACGCTTGGCTTCACGCACACGAACCACGAAGTTCATGAAGGGGAGCTGCCGCGTGCCGTCCGGGATCTCAAAGAACTCGCTCGCATCCTCCTCCAGTACAGATGGCGCAAACGGGCGATAGCCCTCGCGCTTCTTGACCATCGCGTTTATGCGGTCCTTGTTTGCCGTAGGCCGCGGGTCCGCAAGAATGCTGCGGTTACCAAGCGCACGTGGGCCGAATTCAGAGCGCCCCTGAACCCAGCCGAGAACAGCGCCATTCGCCATCCAGTCTGCCGCACTGGATGCTATGTCATCACTTCGTTGAATGTCGAGGTGGCCTGACCATGCATTGAGCTCATGCTCAATGGCTTGCTCGTTGCCGAGATCGGGCCCCCAATAAACCTCCGCTAGTCGCTCCCGCGGCGCCGGCCTGCCCAGCTCATTTGACAGCATCAATGCAGCGCCGAGCGCGCAACCGGCGTCGTGCGCCGCGGGTTGAACAAAGATGTCGTCAAATAGCCCGGAATAAAGAAGCTTACCGTTCAGAGTGCAATTATGGGCTACCCCCCCAGCCAAGCACAAGCGTGTAATGCCCGTCGCTTCACGATGGTGCCGCAGGATGTGAAACACGATCCGCTCCAGCGCCTCCTGCAGCGAAGCGCTGACATCTCGATGCTGTTGAGTGAATGGCATTCCTTTTCGCCGAACCTCGATGTTGCGGACCAGGGCCGGACCGATCCGATCCAGGTGAACGCGATAGTCACCGTTTTCCAACAACTCGTATAACTGCGAGAAGAGCTCGCGATAGGTGGTGGGATTACCATACGGGGCAAGCCCCATCACTTTGTACTCGTCGAACAACCCGTAGCCGAGATATCGGATCGTCTCGAGATAGAACAGCCCCAGGGAGTTAGGTTCCGGGAAGCTTGCAAGTTGCGCAATTTCGGTGCCAGACCCCACCGCCAATAAGCCGGAGAGAAAATCGCCACCGCCGTCGATCGCAAAAACGAGACTTTGCTCGAACCCGGACATGGCAAACGCGCTCACGGCATGCGCTTCGTGGTGATTCACGAAGGAAAGCCGCGACGGATCGATCTCAGCGCCGAACTCCCGTGCCAGCAGCTGGCGCAGCAACAGTTTGGCGTCTAACGGAACGGGCTTAGAAACAGAAAGACGCTGGAGCATTGTATTGCAGTAGCCTTCAGTCGCGTAGAACGCGATACGGTCGATCTCGCCGAGCTCAACTCCTGCGGTAGAAAGGCAGTATCGGATTGAATTGCTCGGGAACTTGTTGGAGTGCTTGACGCGGTTGAGGCGTTCCTCTTCGACAGCAGCAATCACGCGGCCATCCCTCACAAGAACCGCAGCGCCATCGTGAAGAAATGTATTCGGCAGCTCCGGCGAACTTTCATAGATTCTGTCAAGTCCGCCACTCAGTCCCAGGCACAACATCTCATTCTCCATTCGGTGATGACGGGAACGTCAACTGCCGTTCCCCTATCTGTACAGTCACGCTCCGTCGGCTGCACGGCCAGATGGCATAACCAGGATCTTCAAGTACGTCTCGGCGGCTAGCGACAGGCGCTCAGAAATTAACGGTGCTGGCGTCCGCAACAATCGGCTGAACAGGCGGCCGTAAACCTGGCTCGATCGCGGCGCTCTAAGGGCATTCAGCAACTCCTGTGACAGACCAGTTCTTCCCGAGCTACCGCGGAAAGCATCGTGACCCTGCCTCGATTTGACTTTCTCCGTGATCGCTCAACTCACGTCAACGCAGCAGGCGGCGCCGAAACAGTGCTGTCGACACGAAAAAGGGCAATACCGCGTAAACGCAAAGCGCGCCTACGTGGAGGGCAACACTGTCGGCGCCACGCTCAAGCATCGCCGGGCGAATAAGATCGACCGAATGTGCGAGCGGCAACAAGCCGGCGAAGTGCTGAAATGAGCCAGGCAATTGGCTCATCGGAAAGACCGCGCCACACAGAAACACCATAGGACTGAGGAAAAGTGTCTGGTAAAACACGAAGTAATCGTAACTTGGCGCAAGAGATATGACGACCATCGCCAGGCTGGCGAAGACAAGGCCAGTAAGGGCGATCGTTGGCATCGCATACAAAATGGATGGCCAGGATGCATAACCCAGCGTGGCAGTGACGATCCCGATCGCTGTTCCCGCCAAAACGGACTTACTGGCTGCCCACACCAGTTCACCGAGAACGATATCGCCAAGCGTCAGCTGAGTAGAGAGAATCGCTTCCCAGGTGCGCTTTGCATCCATGCGCGCAAAGGCTGCATACATGGTTTCAAAGGTCGCAGACGTCATGGCGCTGGTCGCGACCATGCCCGCCGCCAGAAACGCGATGTACGACGTCCCGTCAACGCGCCCTACAATAAGCCCAAGGCCAAAGCCGAGGCCAAGCAGATTGGTTATAGGATCTGCGAGGTTGCCGAGAATCGATGCAGGTGCGGCTTTCTTCCATGCTAGAAAGTTCCGACGCCACACCGCGATCCAGTTGTACGCGTTAGCGGGCATTATCGCCGCATAGCTTTCACCCATCGCTCACTTCTCCATCTCGCGCCCGGTGAGCCGCAGAAACACGTCTTCGAGATTCGGCGGGCGCTGCAGAATACGAAGGCCCGCTTGCCCTCGCAGTTTCACGCGTACCTGCTCCGGATGTGGCGCATAACAGAAGAGAGTCTCTCCACTCACTTCGATGTGCCGAGCATACGGCCTGACCAGCTCGCAGAGCTGATGTGGATCCCCCCCATAGATTTCAATGACGTTGCTGCCGATATGCTCGTCGATCAAGGCGTCGGGCTTGCCTTCGGCGATCTTGCATCCACTCTCCAGCACGCACAGCCGATCGCACAGTCGTTCGGCCTCTTCCATGAAGTGAGTGGTCAAGAAAATCGTCTTGCCACGTGCAAGCAGTAGCCGCAGGCGTTCCCAAATCAGGTGGCGTGCATGCGGATCCAGACCAGTCGTCGGCTCGTCCATCACGAGTAGATGTGGATCATTAATCAGGGCACGCGCCAGCGTCAGCCGCCGCTTCATGCCACCGGACAACTCGGAGACGCGCACGTCCGCCTTGCTTTCGAGGCGCGCAAACTCGAGCAGCGAGGGCGCGATCGCCTCGATCTTGCGAGCGCTCATGCCGAAATAGCGGCCAAACACAAGCAGATTCTCTCGCACGGTGAACTCAAGTTCAAGGTTATCGAACTGTGGCACCACGCCGATGCGCACACGCGCCACACGAGCGCGGGAAGGTACAGGCTCATTGAGGACCGTAATCTTGCCTGCGTCCGGCGAAATCATGCCGAGGAGCATACGCGCAACCGTACTCTTGCCAGCTCCATTTGGCCCAAGCAGGCCAAAGCATTCTCCGCGCGCAACCGAGAACGACAATTCATTGACGATGACCTTGTCGCCAAATGACTTTTTCACGCCTGCAAGGTCTATCGCTACCGTGGACATGTTCATCCTAGGCTGACAGAAGTCGTTCCGCAGACGATAGCTTCTTGACGGCCATTTTGGTCCATAGCACGCCGTCGCACCACACATGTTCGACGCGCCCCCACTGGCAGGCCGCCGCAGCATCCGGGAAGAATCCGCGTCCGTGGAGGTTGGCGCTCGTGTTGCAGAGCAGCGGAATGTCCGTGAGTTGCTCAAACTCGACGAGAAGCGCGGCGATTTGGTGCGGAGAGGTGCGGGAGATTGTCTGCAGGCGCGCCGAGCCGTCAAGATGGACCACAGCGGGGATCTTGTCGCGCCATTCCGCCCGGGTCTGGTGATCGAACAGCATGTAAGGATCTGGCGTGCCTGGGCTGAAGATCTCCGGCGCCCGATCCTCCAGACAAATCGGCGCCACCGGTCGAAAGTGCTCGCGACGCTTGATGTCGTTCAGATGATCTTTCATTGCCGGGGAGCTCGGGGCTGCAAGAATGCTTCTGCCGCCCAACGCACGCGGCCCAAGCTCGGCGCGGCCGGAAAGGAAGATGATCGGCTTGTTGTCGGCGAGAATCGCCGCAAGTTCACGTAGACTGCACGGCGCGGCCTCCCAGTCCGACGGAAGCTCGCTGTCCTGCAGGGGCGGACCACTGTAGACTGACCATTCTAACGGCCCGAAGCCATTTTGCGCCGCCATCGCACCGCAAGCGGCGCCGATTGCGGAGCCGCTGTCATTCGGAAACGGCGGCACCCAGACATCATCGAACAATCCCGTCGCACGAAGCGCGCTGTTCCACTTGATATTGAGCCCGCAACCTCCGGCGATGCATAGATTTCGCGCTCCCGGAAGCGACGAGTGTCGCAGCAGGACCATCGCCATTTCTTTGACGAGTAGACGTTCCACGAACACATGAAAGGACGCAAGCACGTCCTCCGCTCGCTTGGCCGTCAGGCGCAGTGCGCTTGCCTCGAAAAAGTCGTGCAAAGCTGCGAGAGACGATTCCGCATTGTTGATGTCAGCGCGGTACTGACGAGCCAGCTCGGTCTCAGCAGCGAAGCGCTTTTCATAGAGCTCCTGAAAAACTGCCACGATGCTTTCGTCGACAGAGCCAAGCGCGATGTAAGCCATCAGCTTGCCGGCGATGCCCAAATCCCAACTGGAGTGGTTCGGCTGCTTGTAAGGGCCGAAGTGAAGGCCCGCGGCAGCATAGGCATGGCCGATCATCGGAAATAGCGATGCAATAAGCCGTGCCCCGCGAGGTTCTACATAGTAAAGACGTGGAAAGATGCAGCCGTCCCATACCAGACAGAACGCGGGTTTCTTCGCGCTGGCAAAAGGACTGGTGCTATATGCTGACGCGACGTGGCCCGTGACGTGCGGGTAGCTCTTATATGAGAAGGCCTTGCCTCCGAGGATGAGGCCAAAGCCGTCGACGGAATCAAGAAGGCCCTCAGCACGGCGCTCGACATATGGCGCCCCTTTCAGCGCGATCGGCATAGCTCCACTTAGGAGCTGGAACTGCGACTCAATCTCCCCATCCCAGCCGTCGATGACGAACTGATCGATATCCCGCGGCTCCAACCCATGCTCCGCCAAGGCGTGCACGACCGCATCGAGATCCTCGACGGATTGATAGCGCGGACTGTTGCCGCGTTTCTCTTGCTCGGTGCAAAACACAAGCCGCCCGTCCTCGACGACAGCAATTGCCCCGTCATGTGTTAACTTGATGCCGCAGATGCGCATACGATCCCCTGGTCTAGCGACCGACGTTAGATTTTTCTGACGAGTGACCCGGCTTCCGGAACCGGACGATCAAGCAGTCTTCGTTGACTGACTCGGTGTGGCAGTGCAGACGCTCGAGCTCCGACAGGCTCTCGGTAAAGAGAGCGATCACCGTTTCGGCACCAGCAGCATGACCCCATCGTTGACATGTGGCATCACGCGCGGACCCGAAAATCAGAGCTCCATTTGGCGCAAGCATACTCACCAGGTTACGGATAGCCGCATGCATCTCCACAATGTCCTTGAGGTAGTAAAGAACCTCGGCCACGACAATCAAATCGAACTTCTCAGTGGTCGAGAACCGCTGAATGTCACAGGTCACCCAGGTGATATGCGGCCACTTTCTGGTTCGTAGTCGCGCTCGATCGATGGCCTGCGGCATGACATCGACCACAGTGAGTCGCTCGCATAGCGGTGCCAACATGTTGGTGAATGCACCGGCCGCACACCCCACTTCGAGGGCACGCGCAACATCTCCATTGCAACGAGACATCCGGAGCATTTGCGCGTATCGCTCCTGCTCGAAAGAGCTACTGTCGAGGCGCCATGGATCGTCGGCAGTCAACTCTCGCTCTAATAACTGATGGTTTGCGTCCGGGATCATGAGCATATCGCCTACTTGCAGGCACTCGAGCGGTCGCGACCACTCTTCGTTGCGGTCAGGCTCGATTCCGGGTGCGAAAGCCCCGCTTGATGAACTGTTCCAGGCATTCCCCATTTACTTGCAGCACTTCGTCCGGCGCTCGGGTGCAGGATGACAGACTGCTTTTCCCCTTCGGTCGGCACATTGGCGAGCTTGCGCGATAGCCAGTCGCTGTTGCTCAATGTACAAAGCGCATAGGCCTTCAAGGGAAGTAAGAGAAAGATATTGATCGGTGTGTGGAGGGAGAAGCCAAGAAACCGCAGTTCGCGAGCACGAAGGGCTGCCACACTGCACCGGACTATTGTCATTGCCGCAATCGTCAATCCCGTCCACCAGGGCACAGATCCGACAATTAGGAGCTGTGCGAGCGCAGCCAGTGATGACAGGGCGAGAAGCAACGGGCCGAGATTTTGCCCGATAACGTCTAGCGTCAGATAGCCATCGAGCTCTGGCAGCAGGCGTAATGCAAGGAACGTGTCCCGGAAGGTACTGCGCGCCCAGCGGAGTTGCTGACGTAGATATGGCCCAAGGCGGTCCGGGACGACTGTTGCTGCGATCGCGTCCGAGACGTATTCGGTCCGAAATCCGGCCTTGAGCATGAGGATCGTTAGATGGCGATCCTCGCCGAAATCGCTCGGCTTCCCACGAAAGAACTGCGCCTCGTACTGATCAAGAAGCAAGGCGAGCGCGGAGCGACGATACATGGCACATGGGCCGCAGCAGCACATGACGGCGCCGAAGCGCGCCTGCGCCGCGCGCTCCTCGTTGCATGCCAACCAGTATTCCATATCGATCAGCCTGGTCAGCCAAGTTTGGCTGCGGTTGCTCGCTATCAACTGCCCCATGGCCGCACCGACTTGCGGGTCGTGCATCTTCAATACAAGCTTCGCGACAACGTCAGCGGCAAGTATCGTATCCGAGTCGACGTTGAGGACCAGGTCACCGGAGGAGCTGCGTATTGCGGCGATCTGCGCCTTGCGCTTTCCAACGTTGTTTGCCAGCAAGATGATGCTGAACCTCGGATCGCTCGCATAGAGTTTGTGTACTGGCGCGACAACGTTGCGATTTGCAGATCCGTCGTCGACCACATACACCTGCAGCTTTCCGGTATAGTCTTGACCCGCAAGGGACTCCAGACATTGGGCGAGCGTGATTGGATCCTCGTTGAAGCAAGGCACGATGACGTCTACACTGGGAAGGCTCTCCGATCGTCCCAGGTTGTCCTGCAGCGGTGGGTTAATCGCAGGTTGGGCATAAAGCGCTTGCGCGCTCTTGTAGATCGTCGAGAGCAGCGCATAAGACGAAACAGCGACAGCACTGGTTGTAGTGAGCAAGTCCATAGGGTGTTTTTTTCAATGAAGTTGAGGGAGCGGACGGATTACAAACCCGCGCCGTTGTAGTGCCGGGATCAGATGTGACAGCGCGATCGTGGTCTGATCACGCAGCGTGGCATCAGTGCACGGTCGCTCCTCATCAGGAGGATATCCGTCGTGCAGGAGCACAATTGAACCCGGGCGAACGGTCGCCAGTACTGTATTCACAATTCTATCGACCCCGGGGCGGGACCAATCTCTCGGATCGACCGACCAGTGCACAGCTGTGAGGCCAGCGCCCGCTGACACAGCAAGCACCTCTTGTGTCCACATGCCGTAAGGTGCTCGCATGTGCCTGGGTGAGGCCTGCGGGCACGCCGAACGGATCGCCTCGCTCGCCGCCAGAACTTCCTCGCGGACCTCCGCTGGTCCGCACCTGGATAGATCCGGATGCGTCATCGTGTGGTTCGCAACCTCGTGCCCTTCCGCGATCATTCGTCGAATGAGTTCAGGTTGTTCGGCCGCGTACGTGCCGATCACGAAGAACGTCGCCGGAATCCGATATTGCGCCAGCACATCGAGCACCTCTGGCGTGCAAAATGGATTTGGCCCATCGTCAAAGGTCAAATAGACGGGGCGACTTCCGCTCACGTCAGCGTAGTCGCAACGGACAGCAGATAGGGGGAAACGCTCTTTCACAACTCAGGCCCGTTCCGATCGATGATCGTCCCGGCCGGCCACTCGCTTATCGAGCGTCCAACCGGGAAGACCACTACGATCACGTCTTCGATCCGGATCGGCGGCAAATTGGGATAGACATCCGGATGCGTGGAGCGGACGCGAATGCCAGACATGAGGGTTGCGAGCCCCTGCCTTCCGACCAGTCGGGTCATGTGTTTCGCAAGCGCGGGCCGAACCGTGCCAAAGCCGAATGGAATCCCCAGCTCCTCCAGCATGGGATACATCACGCGCATTGCATGGCTGATTCCCAGGCCTTCAAGATCCGGACGCACCGCGTATAACCCCAGTTCGCCGACGAGAAGATCGACCCCACCAACATTGATGAAGCGGCGTAGTAGCCCGAGGTGAGCAGCTATCCCGCGCGCGTCATAACCGATTACGCGGACCTCAGGTCTTGCACCGGCCCAACTTCGGTTGCCCTCAAATGGCTGCGCATTGAACGCACCGGTCGGCCCGTAACTCTTGCGGAAGAACTCGGCGAGTTCGGCATGATCGGCAAGCTGCAATTCGCTTTCCCAGCGACGACTCCACCGCACTTGAGCGCGTGCAGAAGGAGTTTCCCCAGTCTGGGATACGGCAATGTTCATGGAAAGCTTCCTTGCGCGAATGGAATCCTGAGCGGAGATGGTCACGTGAGCTCGCTAGTCGCCGAACTGCTGATCAATACTGATGAATTGCCATGACGTGTCCGAGCGTGTCACTCCTCGCCTGCACCCCGCCGTGCGCCTTCGCTCGCGACGAAGCGTTCGCATGGTTCCACCCGTCATCCGGCCAATGCCCTGCGCGAGATATCCCGGAAGATGCCGACGAGGCGATTGGACTAGCCACACCCTGTCTGCTCCACGGAGCTTTCCGCCTCCGTCTAGCATCACTGTCGACGTTCTGACCTCTGAGGGCAGGCCCTCGATGCGTCGGGCGTCATCTATGGCCCATCCGAGTGGCATCAGATCAAACTGGTTCTGCATCTTCGACGCGCCCTGAATGCGGTGGACCGGCGAGCCATTTAGAGACTCGCCTGAATACTTGGCATCCGCAATCAGCGCCTGCCGATTGCGCGACACTAGAACGCGGCTGAAAGCGCTCTCAAGTGTACGCGGGTAAACCACCAATATGGAAACGGATGAAACGTGCATACTAAGGTTTGTCGAGATCCGCCTGGCGCCTCGATCGAGAGAGCTTCGCACCGAGACGAAGCGAGGCGGCTCGCACGGCGCGCCCATAGCCGCCCTCGAAACGAATGCGCCTACTGCTCGGGCGTCCAGGATTTTTTCTCTGAGCCGGCGCGAAGGAGAAGCAGCCATCGTGATATGCCTGATTACTTTTTTAAAACTGATGTTTGCTATCCAACATCCCGCAATTTGGTAAAATTGATTGTTCAGATGGAACACATCCACACGATGGATAGACTTACGACATGCGGTTCAAGGGCCTTGATCTAAACCTTCTTGTTGCGCTCGATGCTCTGATGACAGAGCGCAACCTCACAGCGGCGGCGCGCAAAATTCACCTGAGCCAGCCCGCTATGAGCGCTGCGATCGCGCGGCTGCGCACCTATTTCCGCGATGAGCTATTTACCATGAGGGGTCGCGAGCTCGTCCCGACACCTGGCGCGGAGGCGCTTGCAGGTCCGGTTCGCGAGGCCCTGTTGCACATCCAACTCTCGATCATATCGCGCGACGCCTTCGACCCTACTCAGTCGAGCCGACGCTTCAGGATCGTTCTCTCCGATTTCATGACAATCGTCTTTTTTCGAAGGATTGTAGACCGTATCGCACAGGAAGCTCCCGCGGTGCGGTTCGAATTGCTGCCATTTTCCGATGAACCCGATGAGCTGCTCCGCCGGGGCGAGGTCGACTTTCTCATTCTGCCCGAGCTGTTCATGTCGAGCGCGCATCCCAAGGCGACGCTGTTCGACGAGACCCTCGTATGCGTGGGTTGCCGCGAGAACAAGCAGCTATTGCGGCAACTTACGTTCGAGAAATACATTTCGATGGGGCACGTTACCGCGAAGTTCGGACGGGCGCTCAGACCAAACCTCGAAGAATGGTTTTTGCTTGAGCATGGCGTCAAGAGACGCATTGAGGTCGTTGTGCAGGGCTTTAGCCTGATTCCGCCGATATTGTTGGACACAGGGCGTATCGGCACAATGCCCTTACGGCTCGCCAAACACTTCGAGAAGCGGATGCCCCTGCGGATTGTCGAACCGCCGCTCCCCCTGCCCACATTCACGGAGGCTGTGCAGTGGCCTGCTTTCCACAATACCGATCAGGCGAGCATTTGGATGCGGCGGATATTGCTCGAGGAAGCATCCAACATGGCATCTGGGCATCCCGAGCCTCCAACTCGCAGGCGTTGCTAAGGCAACCGTAAGCCTCTGGGCCGTCCAAAAACGCCAACACTCCTTCGACCTGCTCGGCCGTCTCCGAGGCGACGCTGCCACAGACGGCGATCGGTTGCGAAGACACTTGCCGAGTGGTGAGCTTGGCGACATCGCAGGTGAGGGTTTGATGCGCTTGCGCTGGAAACAGCCGACGCCCGGCTCTACCCGCCAGAATACGCCTCCTCTAGTACCCATTCTTTGGCTTGTCCGACAAAAATAGCTTGAATCACACACTGCGTCAGGTTGTAGGCTGGCCGCCGTGACTAACGCTGCGCTACGGGGCCGTCGACTAGGCGCTTTGGCGGAACTCACGGCACTGGCCGGACACTGGGTTGATCTGCCATTAACCAACCGACCGGGTCCTGCTGCCTGGCTCGCCGGAAGCGCCAGACCGTCCCCACTGACGGCTTTCGGCCACCTGGTCGGCCGACCGCCTTGCTCTCCATTGTTGCGGCCATTTCACGAGCATCCTTTTCGCGATCGTAGGATGAATACCATTCGGGCAAGCGAACAGGAACCTCTCCAGATGCAGCCGTCACCGCTCGCGGTATGCGCCGCAATCACGTTAATGCCGGATAAGAAGACATGCGTTTCAAAGGTCTGGATCTAAATCTTCTCGTTGCGCTAGATGCTCTAATGACTGAGCGCAACCTCAGCGCAGCGGCACGCAAGATCAACCTCAGCCAGCCCGCCATGAGCGCAGCCGTTGCTCGGCTGCGTTGCTACTTTCGTGATGAGCTGTTTGGGATGAGGGGGCGGGAACTTGTCCCGACCTCACGCGCGGAAGGACTCGCAGCCCCTGTGCGCGAGGCTCTAACGCAGATTGAACTCTCAATTATCGCGCCGGACGTGTTCGACCCAGCTCGATTGGACCGGCGGTTCAGGATCGGGCTTTCTGATTTTATGCCAGTGATATTCTTTCGAAATGTCGTGGAGCGCGTCGCGCGAGAAGCACCCTCAGTCAGCTTCGAACTGGTGGCGCTCACCGGTGAGCACGATGATCTTCTCCGCCGCGGAGAACTCGATTTTGTTGTCTTGCCGGAATTATTCATGTCCAGGGCGCACCCCAGGGCGCCCCTATTCGAAGAGAGACTCGTCTGCGTAGGTTGCTGCACGAACAACCAACTACTGCGGCGGCTTACATTCGATCGGTATATGTCGATGGGCCACGTGGCGGTTAAGCTCGGCGGTGCGCGCAAGACGCCGGCGGAGGAATCCCTTTTGCTCGATCTCGGTCTCAATCGACGCATCGACATTCTCGTGCAGAGCTTCAGCATGATCCCGCCCCTGCTGGTGGGCACGAACCGCATAGGGA
Organism: Bradyrhizobium sp. Rc3b; assembly: GCF_900114915.1. GTDB lineage: Bacteria > Pseudomonadota > Alphaproteobacteria > Rhizobiales > Xanthobacteraceae > Bradyrhizobium. Next base: position 52,129 of record NZ_FOUS01000023.1, on the reverse strand, counting down.
CGATGCCGTTAGGGCTCGTAAAACATTTCCAAAGGACGATACCCCTTCGCATTGCGGATCTCCCGCAACCATTCCCCGCCTTCACTGAGGCGGTCCAATGGCCAGTGCTTCACAATAGCGCCCCGGAAAGCCTGTGGATGCGAGAGATATTGTTGCAAGAGGCCACCCGCATGGCAACCGCACAAGACCCATCCATCATTTGCACTTCGGAACGAGCGGATACTGGCCGAGATATCGAACGATCTGTCTCCTCGTTATCGTAAGGACGTTCCCGCGATATGCGAATCTCATATCCCAGCGATTTCTCAGCGCGTTCAGATTTTAGCTCACCTCGCTCGCAATCGTCGTCGCCCTATAAAGATTGTCACAGCGGATCGTGTACAACTTTCGCACATTGGCAGTAGGTCCGGCGTGCGAGCGGCGGCTCAGGCTCTTGTCTGGCTTTAGCGACACGGACGTATGTTGTTGACTGATGCACCTTCCCCGAGACAGCGGCGCTGCGCCGTCGTTGTCAACTCCCCGAATCAGTAGTGGCTGCGGAGACGGTTCGGCTTCTTCGGAGTCGTACCACCACGCAAACTGGGCCTAGTGGTCATCGAGCATGCACATGACTACGCTCTCATACGCTATTGAACCAAGCGTCGCACATCCGTGTTGCCCTGTCGCATCACCCCGGAGTACATCGCGTCTTCGCTGCGCCCCGCCGCGGGTCTGACTTCTTTTGGCCCTATCGCAGCCAAACGTCTTGACGACGTGCGCTCTGCCATGACGCAATGACAAACAAGGAGCTGAACGTTGGAGCAATGCAGCGGCGTGTTCGATCCGGAAGAACTTTCCGTCCTTGGAAGCCTTTATGATAGTGCGGTCACCGCGCTGCCCACATCGATGCGAAGTCCGGAAAATCACGCAGCAATCGCCAAACTCATCCTGGAGCGTACAGCGGACGGCCAGGCTCAACTGGCATGCCTGACCAACTTGTTGATCAGCATTTCTCCTCAGGGTTGATTGCCCGCCATTCTGAGGATAGTCACCACTCTCACGCTGCTGGAAGATGATCCAGCTCGAGCTTTGAAATAGCTTGAATCACACGTCACGTCAGGTTGTAGGCTTTGAAATTGAACAACATGAGCAAAGCTACACCACGAAGGCGTCGATGGCGCATTGGCGAACTTGCAGAGGCGACCGGTGTAACGGTCCGCACGCTGCATCATTATGAACACACCGGGCTCCTAGCAGCTTCAGAGCGTACCGACGGCGGCCACCGAATGTACGAGCGCGAAAGCGTGCAACGGGTTAACCAGATTCGTGCGCTACGTGAGCTTGGCTTCTCCCTTGTCGAGATCCGTAAAGCCATGGAGGGCACGACCTCACTCATCGATCTTTTGCGCAAACATTTAGAGCGGATAGAGCTTCAAGTCGCTCGAGCAACTTTGCTGCGAGATCGCTTACGCAACATGACCATCGACAGTGATATCCAGGTAAGTGTGGATGAGCTGCCTGCTACTCTCAATGCCATGTCACGGGTCGAGACGCGTAACCAGACGTCCCGATGCACCTGCAAGTTAGCGGCAGATCGCGAGGAGCGCTGGCGGCGCATCCGCGACGAGCTGCGTGATTGTATGGATCGGGGCGAGCATCCTTGCGGCGAGCGGGCAAAGGCCGTCGCAGTTGCAGCACGGTTGCTGATCAGCGAAATCGCCGGCGCCGATTCACGCGTTTCGATGATCCTGAAGGTCCTTGCACGATTAAGCGCTCCCCGTAGCCTGGCCGGTTGGGATCCCTGCCTCATGCAATATCTCGATCTCGCCCTTGGCGGTTTGGAGGATCAGCCGTACTAACGCCTGATGGCCGGGTCCACACAGCATTGCCGATCGGCCCTGGCAATCTGAAAACGCGATGACGCTTGGTAGACCGGCGGCTCTGATGCGGGCCGACAGTTTTATGTGCTCAACCGGCGTCATGACCTTGTCGATCGGCGGCTCCCTGACGCACTGATCGAGGCTCCCTTCAAGGGGGGCTTGAACCGCACGTTACGTCAGATTGTAGGGTCTCCCGTGGCTGCAATCGGGCCGACCTAACGCAAGCTTGATTGGCAGATAGCGCGACGTACGGGCACGTCTGATCACAGCTGCTGACAGTTCACTTTGGGTGACATTGGGAGCTCAAGAATGTTAAATGGACGTTACGTTTCTGCCGCGAGTGCAGCGGTTCTCTTCTGCGCGCTCGCCTCGGTTGCGCGCGGCTCCGACGTCAATATTGCCGTAGTTGGCCCAATGAGCGGAAGCAGCGCTGCCTTCGGCGCCCAAATGCGCAATGGTACGGCCGCAGCGGTCGAGGCGCTGAACGCTGCTGGCCTACTCCTCGATACCAAGGTGATATTGAGTGTGGCCGACGACGCTTGCGACCCGAAGCAAGCTGTGGCAGTCGCGAATAAGCTCACAACAGAGCGGGTCCGCTTGGTCGTTGGCCATTTTTGTTCTTCTTCGTCGATCCCGGCATCCGAGATTTACTCCGAAGCAGGCATCATCCAGGTGTCACCAGGCTCGTCAAATCCTCAGCTAACAGAACGCGGCCTTAAGACTGTCTTTCGGATCTGCGGCCGCGACGACCAGCAGGGCATCGTTGCCGCAGAGTACATTCACCGGAACTACCCTAACGACAAGATCGCAGTGCTCGACGACAAGAGCACCGCAGGCAAGGGTATCGCCGACGTGGTTGCAGCACAGCTTCAGGGATTCGGTGAACACGTCATTCGGCAAAGCTATGTAGCCGGTGAGAAGGATTACAGAGCACTGGTCTCAAGAATGAAGAAGGATCGGGTGCGCGTCGCCTATATCGGCGGCTATCACACCGAAATCGGTTTGTTTGTACGCCAGGCGTCAGAAGCAGGAGCGGGACTCATCGTCATGGCGAACGATCCGTTGATGACCTCTGAATTTTGGGCCATTACTGGCAGCGCGGGAAATGGAACGTTGTTTACCTTCATGCCGGACCCCGCCAGGAACGCCAATGCGAGCGGGGTGGTCGCCGAACTCAAAGCTTCCAACCTCTCCGCTGAAGGCTACACGCTTTACGCCTATGCAGCCGTGCAAGCATGGGCAGAGGCGGTGAAACGGGCCGGATCCTTCAATGCCGTGCGCGTCGCCGGCGCACTTCGTTCGCGGCCGTCCAGTACCGTGATTGGCCCGGTCCGCTTTGATACCAAGGGTGACAATGCGGCTCCCGGTTTTTTGGTTTACCGCTGGCGAGATGGCCGTGTTGAAACTGTCGAGCAGAACTGATTGGCATCAACGCCGTCTCCCCAAAACCAAAGTGACAAGCATGATGAGACACACTCAAGTCGCTGGAGCAGCGATACTCGCAAGCTCTCTTATACTTGCAGCTTGCGGAGCATTTCTTGCGTTCGTTGCAGCGCTTGCAGAGCTACCCGACGTCGCCCTGATGGAGACGCTACGTCCGATGATAGACCAATAGTTGCCGTGCCGAGCTGATCTGGATCGTAGGCGCAGGACCTCTGAAGCGGCTAACGATGCTTCTGGTCGAGGCATATGCTCGCCGCGGAGCCGCGTCGCGAATGTCTATCAAGGGCGCGGCCGACCACATTTCGCATTCTCGTGACCCGCTCGCATGGTGCAAGCCCAGATCCTCGCACCCAAAGAGAAACGGCCTTAGCGGTCAAATGACGAACGAGCCCTCTTTGGGCGCGACGGCATGAAGCGATCGGACCCGCAATCTGACCCTAATCGGAGATTGATCGAGTGAAGAGTGGCCTTCCTTCAAGACTAAGGTGCGGAATTTTCGACCATTTGGATGACGACGGCCAAGATGCCGCACGACAATATGAGGATCGTCTCAAGCTGCTCGAGGTCTGCGACTCGCTGGGCTTCTACGCTTATCACCTGGCCGAACATCACTGCACACCTCATGGCAGAGGGCCCTCGCCGAACCTGTTTCTATCAAGCGTCGCGCAGCGCACCCGGCGATTACGCATGGGCCCGCTCGTCCTGTTGCTCAACCTTTACCATCCATTGCGGGTATTCGAGGAGATCTGCATGCTTGACCAGTTGAGCGGCGGCAGGCTCGAGGTCGGGATAGGCCGCGGCTCACAGCCGATTGAGTGGGGTTATTTTGGCATCAGTGCAGACGCCGCGCCAAGCCGTTATGCTGAGGCCAGTGAAATCCTGAATATTGCGCTGAAGGGACATACGCTATCTTATCAAGGACACCACTTCGATTTGAGCGAAATACCCGTAACGTTGCGGCCTCATCAACGTCCATATCCGCCCACCTGGATCGCGAGCAACCGGGCTGAGTCGGCGCAGTGGGCCGCTGCAAATGGCGCCAATCTGGCGTGCATAGGCCCTGCCTGTGTCGTCCGGAACGTTACGGACGCCTACCGCTCCCATCGAGCCCACAATTCAGCCGCACACGACCGCGAGCCATTTCTCGGGCTGGCCCGCATGGTCGTGATTGCGACGTCTGATCAGGACGCTCATGCGGCCGCCGAAACTGCATATCGTCGATGGCTGCAGAGCTTTAAGTTTCTTTACGAGCTTAACGCCATTCCGACACCGGCCGCCCTTCCGCTGACCTTCGAGGCAGCAATTGAGAGCGAATTGTGCGTCGTTGGCACGCCGGCTTCCGTGCGACAAATCCTTCTTCAGCAGATGGAAGAGGCAGGTGCCAACTACTTGCTTTGCCAACTTGCATTCGGAAACCTTCCGCTGGAGGTTTCCCGGTACACCGCAACCGCAATCAAACTGGAAATTCTCGATAGCTTTGGCGGATAATCTCTGGGGGATCGTATGCTTGTGCGGAGGACCGGAGTGGGTGGATAGTCGCAGACGAGACTCCATGGCCTTCTCGTCAGCTGATGGGAGATGGAGGAGTTTTTCCAGCACGTTCGTGACACCTGAAGCGCAATTTAGAGGTATTCGCCAGCGCTCGCTGCTGCGACCTTTCTGTCTTCTCATTCATGGCCGGTCGTCGACGAATCAGCAGGCTCGCCTAAACGCCCAAAAGATTACTGCAGCGAGTCGGCAGGAAACAACTAACTGACCAGCTTTCGATGTAAGAGACGAGATTACGCGCGTGCGCGATCCACGAACTGGATGCATCCCATCAACACTTTCGATTTTACCAATTTGCGCCAAATACTCATAAGACGATCGCCGGTTTCCGGAAAGAACATTTCCACGAATGTCGTGTGAGCAATGGACCCATTTTGCTTTCAGCATAGCCGCAGGGCGATTCAAGGCTTTCGTGGCTGCATCGCCAACGGCAGCCATCAATCTTTGGAATCGACACACGTCCCGCCCAAATGCGGTCCGACAAATCGCAACGTCCGTCGCGTAATCTATCGCGCTGGCGCCTCCCCCTTTGCAATGTTACTAAGGCCCTCCAGGAAGATCGACTCTCACGCACACTGCTTGGCCAAGGTAAATGCGTGCGCTGCATAGAATTGGGGCAGGCGAACTGTCCTCTCGACCGGTGCGGGCTGGACTTCTTGCCCTGACCAAGCGGGCAGCGCCGACGATCCGACGCTGCCGCAGCTTTCCAACAAAGCAGTGCGGTCGGCTATCTGACCACGCTATCCGGCGAGGACGGGGCACTGATGTCGATCGGTGTGATGAGTCCGGCCTCGCGATCTTACCGCCCAGCCCTGTACGCGGTCTGATCGTGGATTCTCACGCTGCTCGCGTCCTCAGTCTTCGTCGGCGGGCGGCTTCTACAGCCACCTCCTACAGACTCACGCCATCCTATCTCATTCTATGCGCCGGCGCTCTTCGACGATATCCCGGCGCAATTATCCCTTGTCAGCAATCCTTATATCACCTTCGGAACAAGGGGTGGACCTGCGCGATCTACCGGCCTTGTCTTTTGGCGCGCCCACCTTCCAGGAGCCAATCCGCACCTTCACCGAGCCAGGCATCGCCCGTCAACGAGTGCAGGGAAAAACCGCAGACGTATATAGCGGAGGCTATTTCTGGGTTGCCTGCCATGAGCCGGGCCACAATTTTCTGGCGTGATCAGGTGACCGGTCTGGACGAGTTGACGGCGAGCCTTCAGCAACAGCTTCGTCCAGCGCCAAGCGATCTTTATGGCGCTGTGCCTGGCGAAGCCTCCGGTTACGTCTGGATGACTATGTCAGGCAACGAGCAATCGCGCAGCAGTTCGGGCCGCACTTCTCGACTTGCGGCCATCGGCCATGTCCCGCTGGCTGGGGTCACTGCCACTGTCCGCCGCGTTGGACCGGCTCGACGGTCGAATCAAAGGACGGTTCGCCAGCGTTCTCTAGTCGAACCCGCCTTTGCGGTGCTTTCGCGGCACACGCCTCACACCCTCTCCTTCCGGCGACCGTGCGTGCGCACCTTGCGTTGTTGGGCAGCCATTCGTTCTATGGCCGCGCCTGCCGTCTCGCGAACCGAAAAGCACGGCACAACCGTTACTCAACCTGCTTCCTGCATTTTAACTACTTTGGAGCAAACACCGTGGAACTTGACCCTTCCAATTCACGCTCAGAGGACCTCGAGGATCGCATCGAGCTGCAACTCGACATCGTGGCCGCCCTCATACGCGAGGAAGGCAACGAGCTCGAAGCGATCCGACTGCTAAACGCCCTGGCAAACCAAATGATTACGGCGGAACTGGAGCTCGGCCAGCTCGGCAATGCGAGAACGGGGCGCCGCGCCGGCAACCAGCAAACGATGCGGCTGTCCCCCGACCGTGGCGTTTACTACCCAGAAGACCTTCAGGTTTTGGGACGCCTTCTCGATCAGGCCGTGGCGGCTTTACCGGCAGTGCTCCGAACTCCTGCCAATCAAGTGAAGATCGCGAAACTCATTCTGTCGCGTGCAGCGGCGGACTGAGATTTCATTTTGGCTTTTTCTTCGGTTGATGGCGTGCATCGTTGGGCCGACTGCTACGGCCGTACGCACGAGGGATTGACGACTTAGCGTTTATGGGCTCACCGTCACGAAGCGCGCCGGTTCCCCTGGCTTCCATATCACAAATGTTCGCCACCATGCTCGGAAGCTGGAGCCGGCAGCGAGATCAGCAGGTCCCGCAGGGTGGAGATGGAAGAGGGCCCCACGGACACATGTCAGAAGCAAGCCAGCGGTGGCCGGAAAATGCCACACGTTTCCATAAACGCTTCTTAGCTAGAGACTGCGAAAGGAGCGGAACGATCCACTTTCATCGATGTTCGGCTTTAGTCGTGACTTGGCATGGCCACGATCTTCCGATTGCAGGAAGAAGAGCCCAATGATTGACCGATACCGAGCAACACGAGCACTTCGGCAACGAAGCCGCTCGAACAACGTGAGCTCGTTTCGACCGTTTCATAATTAGCCGAGCGCGCCTGGCAATACGACGTTCGGGGTCATCTGAACTTCAACAAACATCTATAAATTCATTGAAGCATCGAGAGCGCCTCGATGTCCGAGCGTACTGCGGCTGATGTCCTATTTGCTGAGACAACCCACAGACTCTCGGTTTGCTTTTTGCCAAGGTACTTCCCTGTATCAGGGCGTCGTGGAGAGTTGAGATGGATCAGTTCTTATCCGAGCAAGTGCAGAAGCCAGATGCTATCGTGAGCGTCGCATTTGATAAGGCCTGGCGCTTTGTTGAGAAGGATCCGTTGCTGGCGCATAATCGCAAGACGGTCCTCCATAGTCGGTTATGCACTTTCCTTGAGTCTTCGATAAAGACGGGCGAACGGAATTCCTTGACTTTGGCTAACGAGGCAATACGCAGCTTGCGGGCTGAACTGGCGCGGTCGACCGGGCAATATGGCGCTTGAACCTGTACTGCCCCATGAGCTTGGCTTGTTAAGGCTCTTGGGGATATGCGGCGTAAGAACATGGGGCAGAGCGTGGTGGCGCTGACCTTCCTCCACTCATGTTTCGCCCCGCGGAAGACGAGCACGTTCGCGACTACAGTCAGTCACCTGGAATCCAGTGCAAGTCGGGACGAGACGGGACAGACGCGCTAATATTCGCTGGCGCGAGGAAAAGCCATACCGTTTCCCCTCCCAACCTTGCTTGGCACGAGCTGCGCAACGCTTCAGGCACGAGTCTCGTCAAGCACAGCCGCATCCACATCCGTCGATCGAGGTCGAAGTTGAGGAACTTGTGCTACACTTGCGAAGTCATGAGCCAAAGCGATCGAGGCCTGTAGTCGCATCGCCGCATCGCTCACGATTGTAAGCGGCAGCACGACCGTCCTGCCGGAGAGTGAGATCGAGCGCCTGAGGTCGGTTCTCGATCAGGGGTCTTAACTTGCCGAACTCTCTGAACAGCGAGCGTGCGCGAGACATGCTGGCGCGGCCTGGCTCTGTCGCGGCTAGCGATAGAGGAAGCCAAACAGCTCGCATTGCGTCCCTTCAGAGGCCATCACGAACGGATCGTGGTTCGAAGAAGCATCTGCGCGAAGCGACCACTATGGTCCCAGCTTTCATTCGAGACAGTGCACGGCGAAATGCGCGCTCCATAATCTGACGCGGCGTGCGATTCAACCCATTTCTTTCGATGACATGTTGTGCGGCAGATACAGCAATTCGCGATCATGTTGTTAAACGCACGGCGCCGGGGCGGCATCGAAAAGGAACGAACTCGAATGAAGAATTTTCTTATTTTGACCGCAACCATCGGCGCACTCAGTGCGGCCGCTCCCGCATTCGGCGCGGACTTGGCCGGGCAGCCCCTCGCGGTCAAGGCGCCGCCGCTGCCGGTCGCAGCCCCGATTGTCGACTGGTCCGGCTACTATATCGGTGTCAATGGCGGTTGGGGAACGAGCCACAATTGCTGGGATTTCAACGGCGTCACTCCCGAGGGCTGCCATAATTCGATTGGCGGTACCATTGGCGGTCAGGTTGGCTATCGTTGGCAAATCTTCAACATGGTCTACGGGATCGAAGGCCAGGGCAACTGGGCCGACTTCAGCGGCTCCAATGTCAGCGCCGCCTTCCCCGCAGACATCATTGACACCAAGACAGATGCGTTCGGTCTGCTCACCGGTCATATCGGCTACGCAATCAATGCCGTGCTGCTATACGCTAAGGGCGGTGCTGCGGTGACCAGCAACACCTATCAGGTCAACTCGGTGGTTACTGGCACCGAGATTGGAAAGAGCAGTGATGTGCGTTGGGGTGGCGTGCTGGGCGCCGGTGCCGAAGTCAGCCTCACGCCGAACTGGTCAGCTGGCGTCGAGTATAACCATCTGTTCATGCAGCGCAGCAGCATCAGCTTTCCAGCCGCCCTTGGCACGGATCGCGTCCACCAGGACGTCGACCTCATCACGGCACGGCTCAATTACAAGTTTGGCTCGCCATTTGCCAAATAGAGACCTTCACGCGATTGCGTGAATCGGAACCCCGACCCGCAGTCGGGGTTCTTTCCTGAGCTGCTCCTCTCCCTGCCGACCCCCAACACAGTTCCGAAGCACTAGGTGCGAGCTCGTCTGAGCGATAAATCCACCGGCTGGATGGCGTGTGGCCGAGATGCCGCCAACACACCTAGGAACAGGTCAGTCGATCCAACAGTTCGTTGATCTTATGAAGTGCCACGCGGGCCCTGGACTGAGCTTGCAGACAGCTCCACCGGCTAGAGGTTTGCCTCTGTTGAGCTTGCATGGCGAGAACGAGATCCTGGGCTCTGATCTGCGCGATATAGCTAAGCTCGGGCGGTACGGGACCTGACGAGCGTCCCGTCAGCATCCATTCAATGCTTAAAGACGAATGCAGTACAAGAGTCATGGCTTTTCCCAATCTTGCGAATTGCCATCGCTAATCCTTCGCCGCTTCTCCGCTGTGCGACGGCGTCGGGGACGAGATCGATGTGCAACACGGAACAGTCGAGGCAGAAGCCATCCTCGTCGCATCATTGTGCGGGGTCTCGTCGAACCCGTCCGACAGGCTTGGCGCAAACGTGCCGAACGTACAAAAAGGGGCCACCTTAAAGGCGCAACGAGAGATACCCGTAGCCGCGAGATCTGCTTGATGTGGAGGACACTTTGCATGCGCTTCTCCAGCAAGGAGAGGACCCGCGCCAGACCAGCAAGTGTCATACCAACTGCTGATCTCACCAAAATAAACGTCGCAGAAAGGGCTTCTAACGTACACGGTTGGTTGCGACGTATGAACCTCGAAGCATTTGTGACATGCGGAGGAAAGGCGACAGCACCATTGCGAGGCGCGCCACGAGGTGAGCTACAGCAAGAAATGCAGCTCACCTCGACGGCGCCTCGAGTGCCGCCCGCTTAGGGCCCAAACGCAGCCCTAATGCAGCCCAGTCAAGTACCAAGTCCGGTAATTGATGGGACGGTCCAAACACGGCACTCGAAGGACACTGCACCTCCGGACAGCAATCCGGGCTAAGCGCTTAGATCCGTCCCCAAGCAGAGACACAGTTAGACCGCACCTAACACACGAATCATGATGGGCTCGGTGGAAAACAGCGAAAATCGTCGCAAGGTCGGTGAAGCATGGCTTCTCTGCTCTTCGCAATCATCTCACTGCTCTATGCAAGCATTGGCCAGGCTGGTGGCACTGCATTCGTCTCGCTAATGGCCATTTTCAGCGGGATGTGGCAGGGATCGTTAACTCCAAAGCCGATGTAGAAAGACAACGACCCAATTGATGAAGCGGAATAGAAGCTACTGCAGATGGTGTCTCGTCCGATGCATCTGGCCGTAGTCGCTTGCCATCAGCAAGACGTCCAAAATCGCGGTGAGTTGGTGGGCTGCATTACACAGAGCGACGAGACGCCGCCGAATCAAGGCGCCCCGACGCACTTTACCGGGGGGCTGAAAGTGCGCTGGGGTCGCCCCAACATCATCAGTACATCCGTGATGATGCTTGTGGCAATGAGACAACCAGCGTGGCGGAATTGAGGCTTATGCGATCGATACTACGGATTAAGAATTGTTTTCGTCGGCTGCGCTAAAGGACTTGAATCGCACGTCGCGTCACGTTGTGCAATTGCGCTCCTCGCGCGCTCATCTAGCAAGCAACTTATCATTCCGTGTCACGGCGGCCTGGATCGAGACATCCGCCGAACTCTGTGCGTCGGCTTTGCTAGTAAGAAAACCGATTTGAAGATCCAGCAGCTCAGCGGCTCCTAGTGAGACCTACAAGTCCTCTGCTTTCGTCGCAAAAAGCTGGCGATCAGCGAATGCGAACCGACGTGCCCTCGGATGAGCGATTGATCGTTCGCGCCGGCTCGTCGGGCACGTCTAGCCGCTTCAACCGTGCTTGCACGAGAAAATTCATACCTAAAGGTTCAGATAATCGCCAACGGGCGGCTCTCACTCCGCTCTGCCCCTACGCCGCGTTGGCAGTAACATCGAAAACGAGACCAGATCTCAGAAGCCACTAGCCGGTTTTGACATAACGCAAAGACACCAGAGAGCGCATCGGTCAGCTTCATGCTGTTTGAGCATGGGAAAGTTAACGTTGCAGATCTCCCTTCTAAATAAGTACTGCGATGCTCACCTGCCTTGGTACACCATCTATCCAACCGTACCGGATTTCTCCGCGTTGGTCGGTGCCACGACTTGTGAGAGCTGGCTGACGCGGCTACCGCCCCAGGAGCCCGTATCGCTCTACATCCACGTTCCGTTCTGTCGCTCTATATGTTGGTATTGCGGCTTCCCTACGAGCCGCACTCGCGGCGAGCGACCAGTCCGCAATTATTTGGCAGCAGTGCGGGACGAGATAGGCTTGGTCGCAGAGCAAGTGCCGCGCGCTCTGCCGGTGAGCGACGTGCATTTCGGCGGCGGGACACCGACGACCATTGCACCAGGCGATTTTCTCGCCTTGTTGGAACTCCTGCGCCACCGCTTTGCATTCAGCAAATCAGCTACCATGGCCGTAGAAATCGATCCGCGCGGTGTCACGGCCGAGATGATCGAGACTTTACAAGCGGCCGGGATTAGCCGCGCGAGCATCGGCGTGCAAAGCTTCGATCCGGTGGTTCAAAGGTCGGTCAACCGCGTGCAGAGCGAGGAGCTCACAGCTTCGGTCGTCGAAAGGCTACGCCAGCATGGCATAAGCCGCATCAATTTCGACCTTCTCTTCGGATTGCCGCATCAGACAGTGGGGTCCTGCGTGGACTCCGCGCGGACGGCTCTGGCCATGCGGCCAGACCGGCTTGCGGTTTTCGGGTATGCTCACGTCCCCTCCTATATGAAACGTCAGCGCCAGATCGATGAGACGGCGCTGGCCGACAATGTCGCCCGCGCTGAGCAAGCCGCGGCCATTGCAGATACGCTGGTCTCGGCGGGCTACCGCCAGATCGGACTCGACCATTTCGCCCTACCCAACGACGAACTTGCGCTGGCGCAGAAAGCTGGTCGTCTGCGCCGCAACTCCCTGGGTTATTCGGCTGATACCTGCCAAACCGTGATCGGCTTCGGTCCGTCAGCCATCGGCCGTTTGGGTGAGGGTTACGTCCAGAATGAGACCGCAACCAGTTCCTATCACCAACACATTCGGGCCGGCCGCCTGGCAACCTCAAAAGGCTACTGTCTCACCGCCGAAGATCGCCTCCGCGCGGCAATCATCGAGCGCCTGATGTGCGATTTGCAGGCCGACGTACCAGCGATCTGTGCTGCTCACGGATTTGATCCGATTGTTTTTGCCGATTCGGCCGACCGCCTGGAAATGCTTGCCGAAGATGGGATAGTGGACATTGAAGAGGGATTCATCCGGGTCAAGCAGGAGCACCGGTTTGTCATTCGTGCTGTTGCTGCCGCATTCGATACTTATCTAGACCGTACCCCCTTTTAACTTCGCCGGGCACCGCCGCCGAACACCAGCACGTCAGCATCATATTCAGCGGATCCGACCGGAGCGGATTTGCGCTCGGCGTGCTTAGCTAGGTTAGTCTTGATTTGGTCTCCCTGTTCGAGCAAATGTAATCGGTCGCGCTTCGCGCCGCGACGGGCGCCTTCCAGCGCCGAAGCGGCGCTCCAGCGCCTCGAGCACCGCGTTGAACGCGAGCCCGATCACCGTAATGCCCAGAATGCCGAAATACATCTGCGGGATCAGGAAGCTGTACTGGCTGTTGATGGTGAGATAGCCGCGTCCAGCCTTGGCGCCGACCATTTCGGACGCCACCAGCACCAGCATTGCGGAGGCGCTCGCAAGGCGAATACCGACGAAGATGGCGGGAAGCGCCGCCGGCAGGATCACCTTGCGGAACAGTTGCTGCGGCGTCGCGCCCATGGTCCGCGCCGACCGAACTCGAAATTCTCCGCGGCGGTGCGCCAGGGAAACAGCGCGTATTGCTGGAACACGATGCCACGATCGCGTCCGGGCCCGCTAATCGGTCGTCCGTCGAACAGGATCCGGCCGCTGGTCGGCGTCATGAGGCCGCCGAGCAGATCGAGCAAAGTCGACTTCCCGCAGCCGCTCGGGCCGACCAGAGCCAGAAACTCGCCAGCGCAAACATCCAGCGTGATGTCCTCCAGGGCGGTAAAGAGGCCCGTCGGACCGCCCCCCTCGCCGCGTGTCAGGAAATCCTTGCGCACGCGCTCGAAGCTGATCTTGACCGAGCTCATTGCGCCTCCGCGGTCTTGCCGGGGCGGAAACAGTTGAAGGCGTTGGTGTAGACGTCGGACGCTTTGATCTGGCCCAGCTTGAACAGGCCGTCCTTCTCGAGCCAGTCAATCCAGACCCGGATTTCTGCGTCCGAGATCCAGGCCGCCCTTGGTCGCAACACCGGTGCTCTTCCAATATTTGATCGAAGAGGCATCCTCGTTGCGCTTGCGCTCGGCGATGATCCTGTCGAAGCGCGCTCGCACCTCTTCCGCCTGTGTCGTCTGCGCCCACGCGATCGCGCGCGAGATGCCTTCGATCAACCTGCGGGACGCCTCGGGATTGTCCTTGATGAATTTGTCCCGCAGCACGTAAGAGCCGCCGGTGAACTGGCCGAACAGGTCAATGTCGTTAAACAGCGAGTTGATGCCACCGCGATCGAGCGCCTTGTCGCGAAGCACGCCGCTGAGAGCACTCACCTCAACTTGGCCCTGGCGCAGCGCCTGTTCGCCGCTACCGGCGGGATCGCCACCAGCGTCACCTGCTTGGCCTCGCTTGCTGAGAGGCCGTTGCGGGCGAGATATTCGCGCAGCACGAACTCCAGATGCGCACCTAGCGTATTGACGGCGACCTTCTTGCCGATCAGGTCGCGCGTTCTTGAGCGGGTTGTCGTCCTTCCCGTAGTAACCGTAATAGGTGTTGGCGTCCGAAGCGTAATAGCCGACCACGGCTTTGATTGGCGCACGTGCGGCGATCAATTTCAGGATCGCGCCATAGAAGGCGCCGCCGATATCGATGTCGCCGGTCACCACCGTCTGGATGTCCTGCGGGCCGCTAATGGTGTTGCCGACCCATTTCAGCTTCAGAGGCGCGAGATACCCGAGATCATCGGCGAGCTCGATAAACGTCACCTGCCCGGCCCCAGCCCTGATGACGAATCTCGGTTTTGTCGAGCGGCGACTCGGCAAAGGCGAGAGCCGCGAGGCCGAACGAAGTCGCCGGCGAGCAGCAGCCTCACGGCCTTGAGCGCGGCGAACTGCCGCGCGCGAACAAAGCGAAACAAGAATTCATGTGATCAATCCTCGTCGGCGGTGCGAGATCAGGTGGCCTCGGCCGTCAGCGGTTTCGGCGCCTTTGCCGAAGCCATCTTCATGGCACCAGACGTTGGCGAGCACGCAAGAGTTCTATGCCGACATCAAGCGCCAGGCGCGCGCGTTCGACCGCAATCCCGACCAGATCCGGGGCGCGCGGTACTAGAACTCATGGATGCTCGTGCTTCTGCAGCGGAGTCGGGAAGACAGCCGGCAGGAGCTGAGCTGTCGCTGCGGAAGTACAGAGAAAGACCGAATCAGACGAAATAGGCCGCACCCGCCACTTCATTGCCATGAACAATAGCGGCACTGCATGAAACAGAAAGCGAGGCCGGGTGCGGCTGCGATCTCTCAGCTCGTCGGGATCATCGCGGCGACCTCGCGATCAGCAGCGCGATCGCTCGTCGACAGGCCGGCGATGACGCCAGCGCGGTCCTCGAGCTTGCGGTTCTGGCTCATCTTGCGCTTAGCGTCGAGCCGCGTGATCGGCATGCGCAGGCCGACGATGCCCCGCAGTTGTGCCTTGATGAAATCATCGGGCGCGTCGCTGACCCGCCAGGCCTCCGCACGTTCGCGCTCATGCAGATTGGTCAGCCGCGTCACGACGTCGAGCAGCCGATCCGCATCTTCGAAGAATTCGACCGGACCGTAAGCATGCACGGCGATATAGTTCCAGGTCGGCACGACCTTGCCGTGCTCGGCCTTCGTCACGTACCAGGACGGCGATACGTAAGCGTCGGGGCCGGCGAAGATCGCCATCGCTTCGCCGGTGGCGGGCGTCTTCCATTGCGTGTTGGGCCGCGCGACGTGGCTATAGAGCGTCCCGTTCTCGCCTTCGCCCTCATCGAGGGTCAGCGGTAGCGGGGTGCCGATCAGGCCGTCGGCGGTCGCGGTGACCAGTGTCGCCAGCCGCGACGCAAGCATCGCGGCATGGATCTGGCAACGCTCGTCGATCTTGAAGTGGGGCGGCAGATACATGGCAGGCCTCCTGACAAATCTTTTACGTGATTGACTCGCATCTTAGAGGCCAGAATGGTCTATCGTTAGGTCCACTTTCGACAATTTCGACTGGTCCATTATGCCGCGTCGGCGCGTCACCACAGACATCCCCTCACTCGGCGTGATCGACCGCGCCGCAGCCCAGGTCGGCCGACAGATCGCGCATGCACTGCGCACCGCGATCGCCAAGGGCGAACTGAAGCCCGGCGAATTGCTGCCGTCGACACGGACGCTATCGACGTCACTGCGCGTCGCGCGCGGCACAGTGACGGAAGCCTTCGAGCAATTGCAAGCCGAGGGTTATCTGGACTCGCGCGTCGGCGCCGGCACCCGCGTGGCACCGATGCTCGCCGAGCAGCCGCGGCCCGCGCGATCGTCGCGCAGCCGGAAAGCGGAGACCATGCCGATCGACCTGCCCCCGCGTGCCACGAAACTGGCGGAGGTGGTGGGCGCCTTCACGCCGATGCCGGAGGTGCCGTTCGCGATCGCCGTGCCCGCCGGCGCGGTCGCGCCCGACGACCATTGGCGGCGCCTTGGCAACCGCGTGCGCGCCTCACGCGCGGCGGCGCCGGCGAGCTATGGCGATCCGCGCGGGCTGATGGAATTACGGCGGGCAATCGCCGACTATGTGCGCAAGTCGCGCGCGGTGCTGTGCGAGCCCGAACAGGTGGTGATCACTGCCGGCACACAGCAGGGACTTTATCTCGCCGGCCGCGTGCTGCTGTCGCGCGGCGATCGGGTGTGGGCCGAAGACCCCGCCTATCCCGGCATGACGGCGGTGCTCGACGATCTCGACCTTGTCACCACGCGCGTGCCAGTGGATGAGCAGGGCATCGACGTCGACGCCGGCATTGCGATTTGCGCGGATGCGCGCGCAGCTTTCGCCACGCCTTCGCATCAATATCCGCTAGGCATGCCGATCAGCATGATCAGGCGGAAGGCGCTGCTGGCATGGGCCGCGCGCCAGGGCGCCTGGATCGTCGAGGACGATTACGACAGCGAGCTGCGCTATGCCGGCCATCCCTTCCCGTCGATGCAAGGCCTCGACCCGCAGCGCGTCGTCTATCTGGGCACACTGAGCAAGGTGCTATTTCCGTCGCTGCGGCTCGGCTATGTCGTCGCACCTGCACCACTGATCGATGCGTTCGCCGGCGCGCGTGCCCTGCTCGATCGCCACTCGCCGACGGCGGACCAGCACGTGCTTGCCGCCTACATGCAGGAAGGTTTGTTCGAAGCCCATATCAGGCGCATCCGCGGCGTCTATGCTGCGCGACGCGCAACGCTGATCGCGGCGCTCACACGCCACATGCCTGATGGCGTCACGCTGCAGCCGAGCGATCAGGGCATGCATCTGCTGCTGTGGCTGCCTGACGGCGCCGACGACGTACGGCTGGCCCAGGCTTCGCTCGATGCCGGCATCGTCGTGCGCGCGATCTCGCCGATGTACCATCAAGCACCACGCGCCGGCCTGATGCTCGGATTCGGCGGATTTGCGCCGCAGGAACTCGAGGCCGCAGTACTGCGGCTGCGACACGTGATGGACACGAATGGAATGCAGCAGGCGCCGCGGCGCAAGTCGCGCCGCGCATCGTGACGAGAAACTCTCGTACGCGCAGTAGAGCGCCCTATGCGGCGGCAGTCCCTCGTATGACTGGCCGCCAGCTCCATCGCCGGTCGGTGTACCAGATCGACGTCGAAAAAGTGCTTCGCTCGCTCCGCCCCGGGACATGCTCAATCCAGACGATTCCTGCGCCGGCCCTCAATGAGATCGAGAATTGCCCGAGCGGCTTCAAGCACATTCGTGCCGGGCCCGAATATTGCGGCCACGCCCTTTTGAAATAAATCATTGTAATCTTGCCGGGGCACCACCCCGCCGCAGACAACGATGATATTGCTGTGTCCAGCCGCCTTCAGCTCCTCGATAACCTGCGGAATCAGCGTCTTGTGCCCCGCGGCCAGAGACGAAACCCCAAGCACATGCACGCCGGCACGAACTGCCAAGGTCACAGCTTCCGCGGGAGTCTGGAACAACGGTCCAGCGACTACATCGAAGCCAATGTCCCCAAACGCGGACGCGATAATCTTCGCCCCTCGATCATGTCCATCTTGGCCCAGCTTCGCGATCATGATTTTCGGCTGCTGGCCAATACCTCGCGAGACTTCGCCGACGCGCGCTATTAGATTTATGAACTCGGGATCGTCTCCATAAGCGGGCCCGTATATCTTGGAAACGATGGCCGGAATCGCGTGATGATCCCCGAAGGCTAATCGCATTGCGTCGGACATCTCACCAACTGTCGCGCGGCTTCTGGCGGCCTCGGTCGCTGCTGCGAGTAGGTTACCCTCCCCCGTCCGGGCCATGCGCGTCAGCTCCGCTAGTGTAGTGCCTACCTTATTCGGATCGCGCATCTTCTTGATCCGCGCCAGACGTTCGATCTGCGAGGCGCGCACAGTAGAATTGTCGATTTCAAGAATATCGATCGATTCTTCCTGCTCGAGCCGATAGCGATTGACTCCAACGATCACCTGATCTCCGCGATCGATGGCGGCCTGCTTTCGCGTCGCGGATTCTTCGATGAGCCTCTTCGGCCAGCCAGTCGAGATTGCGCGCGCCATTCCGCCCATCTTTTCAATCTCTTCCATGAGCTGCCAAGCTTCCCGGGCGAGATCGTCGGTCAGGCGCTCTACAAAGTACGACCCAGCAAGGGGATCGACCACATCGGTGACGCCCGTTTCATGTTGAAGTATCAATTGTGTATTGCGGGCGATCCGCGCCGAGAATTCCGTTGGCAGTGCGATCGCCTCATCAAACGAGTTCGTATGTAGCGATTGGGTTCCGCCCAATACGGCAGCCAAGGCTTCATAGGCGGTCCGCACGATATTGTTGTATGGATCCTGCTCCTGGAGAGACACTCCCGACGTCTGGCAGTGGGTACGGAGAATCAAAGACGACTGCTTCTTGGGCTGAAACTCCGCCATCACGCGAGACCAGATCAACCTGGCGGCGCGGAGCTTCGCCGCCTCCATGAAGAAATTCATTCCAATCGCGAAAAAGAACGAAAGTCGTCCGGCGAAATCATCGACGTTGAGACCTTTGGCAAGCGCCGCTCTCACGTACTCGCGTCCGTCAGCGAGCGTAAAAGCTAGTTCCTGAACGAGCGTCGCTCCGGCTTCCTGCATATGATAGCCAGAGATCGATATCGAATTGAACCGAGGCATGTTCTGCGCCGTGTACGCAATAATATCTGCGATGATGCGCATCGACGGCTGTGGAGGATAGATGTAAGTATTTCGAACCATGAACTCCTTGAGAATGTCGTTCTGGATCGTTCCGGATAGGGCCTCCCGCGGAACTCCCTGCTCTTCACCGGCCACGATGAAGGTCGCCAGAATGGGGATGACCGCGCCGTTCATAGTCATCGAGACGGATGTTTCCCCTAGCGGAATCCCGTCGAAAAGGATTTTCATGTCTTCGACTGAATCGATGGCAACACCAGCCTTGCCTACATCGCCGACAACGCGTGGGTGATCGGAGTCATATCCGCGGTGCGTCGCCAAATCGAAAGCGACTGACAATCCCTTTTGTCCGGACGCCAATGCGGCGCGATAGAATGCGTTGGATGCCTCCGCTGTCGAGAATCCTGCGTATTGTCGGATCGTCCAAGGCCGCCCAGCGTACATCGTCGCTCGCGGACCACGAACGAACGGCCAAGCGCCGGGCAGAGAGTCCAAATGGGCAATGCCGTTCAAGTCCGATGCCGTATAGATGGGTTTGATCGCGATATTTTCCGGCGTTTCGCGCAAGAGCGTATCGGGATCGGCCTTCAGTTCCTTCTCTGCGACCTTCCTCCACTCATCTGGAAATATCATTGTCCTTCCTCATCTCGCATGCCTTCGGTGGCCGCACTCATTTGAATTCCAGAATCAGCGCGTCCACCGCCAGCGTCGCACCGGCGCTGGCGTGAACCTTCTTCACGGTGCCGTCCTGCTCGGCGCGCAGCACGTTCTGCATCTTCATGGCTTCGACCACGGCCAGCGTCTCGCCGGCCTTGACCTCCTGCCCTTCGCTCACCGCGATCGAGACGATCAAGCCCGGCATCGGGCAGAGCAGCTTCTTGCCGGTGTCGGAGGCCGTCGTCACCGGCATCAGCCGGGCGGAGGCCGCTTCCGCTTCGGTCCAGACATAGACCGGCACCTCGACGCCCTGATGTGCGAGACGGATGCCGTTCGCGATCGGGCGCGCCTGCACCGCGACGAAATGACCGTCGATGGTGCCCTGCCAGACCGGATCGCCCGGCTTCCAAGGCGACTGCAGCAAATGCGCTTGGCCGGCCTTGCCCTCGGCGTCGACGAAGCGCACCGCGATCGCGTCGCCCTCGCGGGCAACCTCGAGCAAGATCTCCTGGCGGTCGAGCCAGACCGCGCGGCGCCGCTCGCGCTGCACGACGCGGCCGCCCATCTGGCCGGAAATCTGGCGCTTGCGCTCGCCGAGCACGTGATCGATGGCGGCGCCGACAGCAGCGATCCGCCGCGCGACCTCGCCTTCCGGTACGCGCACCGCAAAACCCTTGGGGAATTCTTCCGCGATGAACTCGGTCGAGAGATTACCCTCGCGCCAACGCGGATGATGCATCAGCGCCGACAGGAACGGGATGTTGTGGCGGATGCCGTCGACATAGAACGAATCCAGCGCGGTCGCCTGCGCCTCGATCGCGGCCGCGCGCGAGGGCGCGTGCGTCACGAGCTTGGCGATCATCGGATCGTAATAGATCGAGATCTCGCCACTCTCCTGCACACCGGTATCGTTGCGCACGGTGATGCCGTCCTTGCTCACTTCCGCCGGCGGGCGATACTTCACCAGCCGCCCGATCGAGGGCAGGAAGTTGCGGAACGGGTCTTCGGCGTAGAGCCGCGATTCCACCGCCCAGCCGGTGAGCGCGACGTCCTTCTGGCTGATCGCGAGCTTCTCGCCGGCGGCGACGCGCAGCATCTGCTCGACGAGGTCGACGCCGGTGACGAGCTCGGTCACGGGATGCTCGACCTGGAGGCGCGTGTTCATCTCCAGGAAGTAGAAGCTCTTGTCCTGGCCGGCGACGAACTCGACCGTGCCGGCGGAATCATAGTTCACCGCCTTGGCCAGCGCGACGGCCTGCTCGCCCATCTTGCGGCGGGTGGCTTCGTCGAGCAGCGGCGACGGCGCCTCCTCGATGACTTTCTGGTTGCGGCGCTGGATCGAGCATTCTCGCTCGCCGAGATAGATGACGTTGCCGTGCTTGTCGCCCAGCACCTGGATCTCGATGTGGCGGGGATCGACGATGAACCTTTCGACGAAGACGCGATCGTCGCCGAACGAAGCCTTGGCCTCGGCCTTGGCGAGGTTGAAGCCCTCGGCGACCTCGGCTTTCGAATGCGCGATGCGCATGCCCTTGCCGCCGCCGCCGGCGGAGGCCTTGATCATCACGGGATAGCCGATCTCGTCCGCGATCTTGACCGCGTGCTTGTCGTCCTCGATGACGCCGAGATAGCCGGGCACGGTCGAGACCCTGGCCTTGGCGGCCGCCTTCTTCGACTCGATCTTGTCGCCCATCGCGGCGATCGCGCCCGGGTTCGGGCCGATGAAGACGATACCGGCGGCTTCCAGTGCCCGCGGAAACGCCTCCCGCTCGGACAGGAAGCCGTAGCCGGGATGCACGGCCTCGGCGCCGGTCTTTTTGCACGCCTCGACGATCTTCTCGATCACCAGATAGCTCTCGGCTGCCGCCGGCGGGCCGATCAGGACGGCCTCGTCGGCCATCTCGACATGAAGGGCGTCGCGGTCGGCGCCGGAATAGACGGCGACCGTCTGAATTCCCATCTTGCGGGCGGTCTTGATGACCCGGCAGGCGATTTCGCCGCGATTGGCGATCAGAATTTTCTTGAACATTGTCATAGCGGCAAATTGTCGTGCTTCTTCGCGGGCATCTCGACCTTCTTGTCCTTCAGCATCGCCAGCGCACGGGCGATCCGCTTGCGGGTCGAGTGCGGCATGATGACGTCGTCGATGTAGCCGCGCTCGGCGGCGATGAAGGGGGACAGGAAGCGGTCTTCGTATTCCCTAGTGCGGGCGGCGATCTTGTCGGCGTCGCCGATGTCGCTGCGGAAGATGATCTCGACCGCGCCCTTGGCGCCCATCACCGCGATCTGGGCGGTCGGCCAGGCGTAGTTCATGTCGGCGCCGATCTCCTTGGAGGCCATGACGTCGAAGGCGCCGCCATAGGCCTTGCGGGTGATGATGGTCACCAGCGGCACGGTGCACTGCGAGTAGGCGAACAGGAGCTTGGCGCCGTGCTTGATCAGGCCGCCATATTCCTGCGCGATGCCCGGCAGGAAGCCCGGCACGTCGACAAAAGTGACGATCGGGATGTTGAAGGCATCACAGAAGCGGACGAAGCGCGCGGCCTTGCGCGAGGCATCCGAGTCGAGCACGCCCGCCAGCACCATCGGCTGGTTGGCGATGAAGCCGACGGTGCGGCCGGCGATGCGGCCGAAGCCGGTGACGATGTTCTTGGCAAACAGGTCCGCGATCTCGAAGAAGTCGCCCTCGTCCACGACCTTCAGGATCAGCTCCTTCATGTCGTAAGGCTTGTTCGGATTGTCGGGGATCAGCGTGTCCAGGGACATGTCGACCCGGCCGATGTCATCAAAGCTCGGCCATTCCGGCACGCCATCGGTGTTGTTCGAGGGCAGGAAGTCGATCAGGCGGCGCATCTGCAGCAGCGCATCGACGTCGTTCTCGAAGGCGCCGTCGGCGATCGAGGAGCGCGTCGCGTGCACCGAGGCGCCGCCGAGCTCTTCGGCCGTCACCACCTCGTTGGTCACGGTCTTCACCACGTCGGGACCGGTGACGAACATGTAGCTGGTGTTCTTCACCATGAAGATGAAGTCAGTCATGGCAGGCGAATAGACGTCGCCGCCCGCGCAGGGGCCCATAATGACGGAGATCTGCGGGATCACGCCCGAGGCGATGACGTTGCGGCGGAACACGTAGGAATAGCCCGCGAGCGCGGCGACGCCCTCCTGGATGCGCGCGCCGCCCGCGTCATAGAGGCCGATGATGGGCGCCCGCGCCTTCATCGCCATGTCCTGCAGCTTGGTGATCTTCAGCGCGTGGGTCTCGGACAGCGAGCCGCCGAACACCGTAAAATCCTTGGCGAAGACGAAGGTCTTGCGGCCGTTGACGGTGCCCCACCCCGTGACGACGCCGTCGCCGGGCACCTTGGTCTTCTCCATGCCGAACTCGGTGGAGCGGTGCTCGACGAACATGTCGAACTCCTCGAACGATCCCTTGTCGAGCAAAAGCTCAATGCGCTCGCGCGCGGTCAGCTTGCCGCGGGCGTGCTGCGCCTCGATGCGCTTTTTCCCGCCGCCAAGTCTGGCACCAGCACGTCGGTCTTCGAGTTCGGCCAATGTAGTCACGACAGCGTATCCTCACAGTCAGGTCCGACTTGGTACGAACCAAGAAGCGCTCTTTATGGAACAGCGCCGCCATTGCTCGCACGAGCGAACGGCGGCCCTCGCGGTCACTTCTCCAAAGCCTCGCAAGCCGGCAGTGCCAACAGGCCCCCGGTTGCCACAATCTTTCGATTTTCAAACTGGGGTGGCAAAGCCAATTCCCCGAGCGGTTGGGGCTTCGAAACTTTTAACCTCATCGGTTGTGTGCAAACTTAGCAAATCGATCGCCGCTGAAGGACCAATTAAATGCTTAAAACTGCTGACAACGCACCACATCTTGTAAAGATTGTAAATTGACAAAGTATCAAAAGATCTTTGCGGGCGACCGGCTGCGGCGGCTGCGCGAACAACGTGGGACAACACAAGCCGAACTCGCAGACGCCCTTGGCATTTCGGCAGGTTATTTGAGCCAAATGGAGGGAGACCAGAGGCCGATCACGCGCAAGTTGCTAATGCGTCTCAGCCGGCTACTCGGCATTGAACCGAATTATTTCGCAGCCGATGATGACTTGCGTCTCGCGAGCGAACTCCGTGAAACCGCCAGCGACCCCCTATTCGGATCGGCCCTATCGGCCGATGAGGCGAGCGCGGCCGTCCGAGTCGCCCCCGAGGTCGCGCAGCGCTTCCTCCATCTTTATCGCGGTTATCTTGCGCTCGAGGAAGAGCATCGTTCCCTACAAACGCGCGTCGCACAGAATGATGTGGGTGCCGCGAGCCGCTTTCCCTACGATGAGGTCAGGGATTGGGTGCAATCGAAGCGAAACTATTTCGATGCACTCGACCGCGCCGCCGAAAGACTTGCTGAAGCAAGACAATTCCACCCTGAGAATCGCAGCGAAGACTTCATCAGGTATCTGCGCGATGCGTATGGGATCCGAACGGAGCAAACGCCGGAGGACCTTGGCAAAGGCATGATTTGGCGACTTGATAACAACGCCAAGACACTCTTCCTGTCCGAGGATGCTCCCGTAGAGAGTCGACTATTTTGGATTGCTCATGTCATCGGCCTCCTGGAACAGCGAAACAGCATCGAGCGCCACATCAAACAGGCACGATTGAGCAACGAGGAAGCTGCATCGCTGGCACGCGTCGCCCTCGCCAATTACTTCGCCGGCGCATTGGTCATGCCGTATCAGGCATTCCTCACCACCGCGCGCGAAGCTCGGTACGACATCGAACGCCTTCAGCGACGCTTCGGCACGAGCTTCGAGCAGGTCTGCCATCGCCTGAGTACGCTTCAGCGTAGGAACTCGCCAGGCATTCCGTTCTACTTCTTGAAGATCGACATCGCCGGAAACGTCCTGAAGCGCAGCAGCGCCACCCGCTTCCAGTTCGCCCGCTTCGGAGGTCCCTGCCCGCTCTGGAACGTGCATCAATCGTTTTCGCATCCCGGCCACATCCTGGTCCAGTTGGCCGCCTCGCCTGATGGAACCAGGTATCTCTCCGTAGCTCGAACCGTGAGTCTCTCGACGGGCTCCTATCTTAGCCGCCCGCGTGCCGTCGCAGTCGGACTAGGATGCGAAATTGCCTATGCAAACGAGATGGTCTACTCGAAAGGCTTGGACTTGGACGATCGTGATGCGATCGATCCCATTGGCCCGGGTTGCAGGGCCTGCGAACGCAAAGATTGTCGTCACCGGGCGTTGCCGCCGATCGGACATCCACTTGACGTGGGTACAATCGAAAGAGGAGTTGTCCCATATCAGATCGCCACTAAGATTCCGCGAACCAAAAACAGCAGATGACGGCGCAGGCACCCACCCCAATGGGCTGACCGGCCGTCTTCGGGTACCAGAGAGCGGTGGCGGATTTTCAATTCCCACCCTTGTCGCCATGCCCTCCAGGCTCTGAGCCGTCAGTTAGACTCATGCGGATTTCATCTCCCGCTCGGTTGCACCGGATCGTTGGCTTATGTATTCCCAAGCTCGCGGGCGAGCGTAGCTAACCGTATCGGAGCCCCACCGCCCCTGCCGAGAGCAAGCATCCTCGGAATCCGGAAGCGGGGTCGTTTGTTGCAACGCTGGCAAGCCGAGGCGTTCGGGGCCGCAAACGAAAGGCAAAGCCATGTTCGCATATCAGACTTTCTTCGTGTTCTTGGCAGCCGCGCTGCTCGTGGCTGTCACGCCAGGACCGGGCATCTTCTATATCGTGGCGCGTACGCTTGCGGGTGGCAGGAGCGAAGGTTTGGCATCGAGCGTCGGTCTGGGTCTCGGTGGGCTTGTGCACGTGCTAGCTGGCGCGGTCGGCCTATCTGCGCTCCTTATGGCAAGCGCAGATGCTTTCACGTTGCTCAAGGTGGTGGGAGGCTTGTATCTCGTCTGGCTGGGGATCAAAACATGGCGCGAAGCACGTGTCCTGGAGCCGGCCGACGTTCACACCACTGGGGCTCGCCGGGCCTTTCGCGAGGGTATCGTCGTGGAAGCACTAAATCCCAAGACAGCCGCATTCTTTCTCGCGTTCATCCCTCAGTTCATCGACCCATCCACGAACGTCGCCGCACAGTTCATCGTGCTGGGGCTGATCTCGGTCGCACTCAACACGAGCGTAGACTTGATCGTGACCTATTGGGCGGCGAAAGCACGGGAGGGCTTCGCAAAGCGGCCGTCATTCATCGTCAAGACGCGGCAGGTATCGGGCGCCGTCATGTGCGGGCTGGGAGCAACTCTGCTGTTCGCCCGTCGCACGAGTTGATGTTTTCTCAGTTTAGACACAGCTGCTGGGAGTCCGCAGCAGGAACGAAATGCCCTTCATTTCGGCTTGTCCTCAATTTCGACCGTCGAAAAATTGAGCTCGGGGCGCCCGGGAAATAGAGGCTGATAGCCGGGCAAACTTTCCATTCGCGAAAGCCAAGGCGATAGGTTCTGGAACGCCCCCAAATCAATCCCACCCATACTCGCTAAGCGTGTGTACGGATAAAGTGCCACATCGGCGATACTTGGATGAGCTTGCGTGGCCACCCAGCCCGAAGATCCTTGCCTTGCGAGCTGATCATCTAACAAGTGCAGCGCGCGCTTTGCTTCGTCCTTGAAACGAACCATGTCTTCGTCTCCAACTCCGCGGTCGCGATGAAGGCTCAGATGTAGTCGCAATTTCGCCAATGGATGCATGTGCTGCGATTGCTCGAACGACAACCACATCAAGACATATGCTTGATCAAGAGCGGCGATCGGCCACCATGGCGTGCCGTGAGCTAGAAACTGCAGGATGGCAATAGATTCGCTGATGGTACGCCCATCATCGAGCTCCAAGGTCGGCACCATGCCGAGTGGACTGCGCTTAAGAAACTCCGGATCGCCAAGGTTGCCCCGATCGATCGACAACGTGACCCTCTGGAGAGACTTATTGAGGAAGCCGGCAAGAAGTCGGACCTTCCAAGCATTCCCCGATCGTTGCGTATCATAGAGCTTCATCGTTCTGCACCTCGTCGACTTACTTGGTAGGAAGTCATCAGACAACATAAACTTCCCGACAGTCAGGTCTCCTTTGTGGCGATCACCACCAATGCGGACGCGGCCTCCGACGTGAGAGCGGTCAGCTTGTGAGGAATTGTCGAATCGAATTGCACGCAGTCGCCCGGATAAAGAACCTCCTTTCGCTTTCCGATAAGAAGTTCGATCTTTCCGGTCAGAATGAAGAGAATTTCCTCACCTTCATGATGACTCATGATCCGACCCCGCTTCGCCGTTTTCGTGGGCCGAACAATGAAGGCGCGCATGATGCGATCTGGCGCCAGCCCGGCAACCAGGGACAAATACGTGGTTGTATCCCCTGGCTTACCGTTCTTTGCACGCACGACGGCAACGGGGTCCTTGTCGTCATGTTCTCCGTACAGGCGGTCAAGTGAAGTGCCCAGCGCTTCCGCTATCTTGAGCGCAGAACCAATTGACGGTGACGAGAGACCGCGCTCTAGCTTGGACAAATAGCTCCTCGTCAGCCCCGAATCGGCCGCCAGTTGCTCGAGGGTCATCCCACTTTGAACGCGGAGAAATTTCAGGTTAAGGGTCATATCGATCTAATCGGCGAAACAGAGCATGCGGTACGCTCGCCCCCAATCTGTGTGATATTCAGGCCCAGATCAACACCGACCCCATCTGTTGTTGGCATCGGTATCACCTTCCCCGGCCGGTCAGAGGTCCAGCACCAGTTTGGGCCCTGCACAATCTCCCACACAGAGGATGAGTTCGTTTTGCCGCTCGGCCGGCGAAAGCACGCGATCCCTGTGAATGGGCGGCCCTTCGATCCACCGAGTCCGGCAGGCACCGCAGATGCCGCCGCCGCACGACACCGGCACATCGACGCCCATCGCCTCAAGCGTTCCGAGCAAGCCAACTTCGGGCACCACTGTTGCCACCTTCTTGCTGGCCCGCAGAACGAGCTCATAGGGCGGGACATCGCTCTGGACGATCCGCTTCGGCGGAGTGAACATCTCGACGTGCTTGCGTTCCGCCGGCCAGGCCTCAACAGCGGCCTCGAAGTCCTCGAGCATCGGCTCAGGTCCGCAACAGGCTGCGAAGCCGCTGGCAGCGAACTCGTCCACCAGCGCGACGATCGCTGGCTTCGCCTGCATGGTCGTATCGTACAGTCGGACATGGCCGGCCTCGATCGCCGGACCGATCATGTCGCCAAGAACCGGTGGGCCACGACTGGCCCAATGCAGCCTATAGTTCGTCTGCCCCTGCCGCTGAAGGTGTCGGATGGCGGAGATGAACGGCGTCACACCGATGCCGCCAGCGACGAACACGTTCATTCCGTTTGTGCTTAACCCTATGCCGCCGCGCGGCAGGGAGACGCCAATGCGGTCTCCGATCCGCACGCGATCGTGCAAGAACTTCGAGCCGCCACGGCCATCTCTTTCTCTCTTCACCGCGATGACGTAACGCGTGCCGTCTGCGGGTTCGTTGCAAAGCGAGTAAGTACGAACCAGACCAGGCTCAAGGTGCACGTCAATATGCGCGCCCGGCTTAAAGGGCGGCAGCTCCCAGCCGTCCTGATCCATCAGCGTGAAACGCTTGGTATCATTGCCGAGATCCTCGACCTGCGAAACGACGGTCGAGACAGTCTTGATGGGCTTCGCCATTACAGGGGCCTTACGATATCGCCCACGCGCAGTGTCCCACCGGCAATGATCTTGCAGTTCAACCCGGAACGGTTGATCAGCGGGTCGAACACGGCTTTACCAAGAATTTCCTCGATATGCCGACATGGCGTAGACAGACGCGTCGCCTCCACGATTGCCTCGCCGAGCCTAAAGCGTCTCCCGACGAGATGACTGACCGGCACGCCTTCCACCGTGACATTGCGGCGATGCTCGTCCGGCGGGAGTTCGATACCGTGATCACGCCGGAGCGCCTCGATGGTCTCCATTTCGAAGAGGGTAATCTGCCGTCCTTCCTCCGGCTTGTGCGAATAGAAGCCGGTTTCCTGTCCAATCAGGTATCGGTCACCCTCGATGCCACGGCCCGCGATCAGTTTGAGCTCGGAGAACGAACGCATTGGGAGAAATGCGCGCGGCGTCTTGTGCAGGAAGCGCACGACGCCTTGCCACGAGGTGGCGATCTGCGGTCTCTCGGATATGATGCCGTCCATTTGTCTACTTTCGGTATTCATGCGCTTAATTTGTTCCGGCTCCGGGTCAGCGCAAGGCTGCCCCGATCGACTTGTCGGGAGAGTGATGCACTTCGGACTTCACCCCGATCAGGACAGGCCCTTTCATCGACATGGCTTCCTTCACGATTGCTTCGACATCCGTCGCGTCGGAAATAAAGTATCCCGCCGCCCCATAGGCGCGCGCCAAAGCCGCAAAATCGGGATTCGACAAATCAGTGCCGTACGGCCGGTTCGGAAACGCTCTCTCCTGATGTGAGCGAATGGTCCCATACGAGCTGTTGTTTGAGACCACGATCTTCAGATCAGTTCCTCGCGCAACGGCCGTGGCGAGCTCGTTACCTGTCATCAGGAAACCGCCGTCTCCGCAGAACGCGACGACCTGGCGATCAGGATACCGCAAGCTTGCCGCGAGCCCGGAAGGAACGCCGCTGCCCATTGCGCCGCATGCCGAACCGAGCAGCCGCGCGGACGGCTGAAAGCTGAAGATGCGGTGGACCCATGCGGCGAAGTTGCCCGAGTCCGTCGTGACCACTCCGTCCGACCGAAGCTGGGAAGCAATCGCTGCGACAGCATGGCCGAAACGTCCGTCGCAGGTACGCCTGATCGTGGCCAGCCATGCGTCGCACTCCGTGCGGCGGCTATCTCCTGGCGCCAACTGATCCGCTCCTGGGCTACGGCCGGCACGGCAAGCATTGCACGCAGGAAGGCGTGCGCGCCGGAGACGATCGCAAGATCGGTTTGAAAGCGTGTCCCGATCGCGCCGGCGTCCGGATAGACCTGCACCAGAGGCTGGCGCGGCGCGGCTTGTCGAGGGAATGCAAATCCGAGCGAGGAAAGGTCCCCGAGGCGACTGCCGAGCGCGACGATCAGATCGGCACGCTCGAACAGCTTCACATGCGCGGGCGACGTGAAGAAACCGAGTTGACCCGCCCAGAGAGCATGATCGTTGCGAAACTGGTCCTGCATCTTGGCGGCAACGACGACCGGCAAGTTCCATTTTTCGCTCAACGCAATCAGATCCTGCCGAAATGCCATTGTCCGGCACTCGCCACCCACTAGTAGAATTGGCCTCTGCGAAGCGGCGAGCATCGCACTGGCCTTCTCAATTGCCCCCGTGCCGGGCTCGGGCAGCACGGCTCCGTGGATTTTGACGAGGAGGCCCTGCGCAGAATCAGCCAGAAGGTCCTCTGGAAGTTCGACGGCGACCGGCCCGGGCGTGCCGGACTGCGCGGCGGCGAATGCGCGAGCCATCATCTCGGGAACCAATGCGGCGGAGTTCAATCGAACTGCCCATTTCAGAAGTCCACCAAACGAGCGGCCACAGTCGATCTCCTGCACCGCATCGCGATCGAGATTGGGCCGATCAACCTGACCGACCAGCATCACCAAGGGAATCGCCTCCTGCTCCGCGACATGCAGGCCCAGCGCGGCATTGAACGCGCCGGGCCCGCGGCTGGCCAACACCACGCCGGCACGACCGGTGAGCTTGGCATCGGCAACGGCAGCTAGGCTCGCACTACCTTCGTGACGGCAGGTCACGAGGTCGATTTGGCCCCTGTCGTGCAACGCGTCCAGCAGCGGCAGAAAGCTTTCACCGGGGACGCCGAAGGCACGGTCGATATCGTGGGCGATGAGGCTATCCGCAATCAGCTCGGCAATACGATAGGTCATGCAAGTACAGCCCCATCCTGCTTGATGGTACGGACTTTCCCGAGCGCCAGCAGCGGCGCTTCGGTGAGAGCCTGCAACTCCGCGACCCTCATGTCCTCAAGCAACGCATCTACCACAAGGCCATTGTCAGTGACGTCGAGGATCGCCAGATTGGTGAAAATGCGCGTAACGACCTTTCGCGCGGTGAGCGGATAGCCACAGCGCTCGACAATCCGCGGACGTCCATCCCTGGTCGTGTGGTCCATCATCACCCAGATCGATTTCGCGCCGACCGCGAGGTCAATGGCGCCCCCGATGCCAGGCGGCGATCCGTTATCGCCCGTGGTCCAATTGGCGAGATCGCCTTCCCGGGAGACCTGGAAGGCACCGAGAACCGCAACGTCGAGATGACCTCCGCGCATCATTGCAAACGAGAGGCTGGAATCGAAATACGATCCACCCCGCTTGAGCGAGATCGGCATTTTTCCAGCATTGATCAGGTCCCAGTCCTCCTGCCCCTCTGGCGGCTTGGGTCCGACGTTGAGAACACCATTCTCGCTATGAAGCATCACGCCAGACCCCGACGGCAGATAGTCCGCGACCTGCGTCGGCGCGCCGATGCCGAGATTGACGAAGCCCTCGTTCGGAAGATGCAGCGCCACCATGCGGGCAAGTGCGTCGCGGGAAAGCGGCTTCATCATAGGTTCCTCGTGAAAACGCGATCAACGAATACGCAGGGCGTGACGATGTTCTCTGGATCGAGTTCGCCGACTTCGACGATGCGATCAACCTCGACCGCCACGGTATCGCCCGCAGTAGCCATCACCACGCAATGGTTACGTGCGCTCTTGTTGTAGGTGATGTTGCCGAGACTGTCGGCCAAATGCCCCTTGATGAATGTGAAGTCCGCGTGCAGCGGCAGCTCGAGGAGGAACTCGTGGCCCTGCACGGTGACCTTTTCCTTACCATCGGCGAACACCGTTCCGACGCCTACCGGCGAAAGAAAGCCGCCGAGGCCGGCGCCACCGGCCCGTATGCGTTCAACCAGCGTGCCTTGTGGAACGAGCTCGAGCTCCACCGTGCCGGCACGATACTGCTCCGCGAATTGCTGCGCACTCCGCG
Source organism: Bradyrhizobium sp. Rc3b (assembly GCF_900114915.1). Lineage (GTDB taxonomy): Bacteria > Pseudomonadota > Alphaproteobacteria > Rhizobiales > Xanthobacteraceae > Bradyrhizobium. Next base: position 20,632 of record NZ_FOUS01000023.1, on the reverse strand, counting down.
GATAGGAGCAGATGATCTTGCGGACGATCTTGGCGCTGAACCAGAGTGACAGGTCGTCGTCGGACGAGCCTGCGTTGTTCGAGATGACAACGAGGTCACGAACGCCCTTGTCGAGCACCGCCGTGATCACGCCTTTCGGCAGACCCGCGCCGCCGAAGCCGCCAACCATGACGGTGTGCCCGTCCTTGATGCCTTCCACGGCCGCCCCGGCATCCCTGACAATTACGTTGCGCATCTATTCCTTCCGCGAAAATTCGATTTCATTCAGCCGCGATAGTCGGAGGGAAGCCCCCGCCCGATCCGGTCGAGCAGCATCTCGTTCGTGCCGTCGGCATAGGCCGCCATGCGAACCTCCGCGAGGTGCATGTTGAGGCGATGCGCCGCGCTCGCCCCGGTCGCACCCACGATCCTGATGCACTGATCGACTCCCCAGATGGCGGTATCGACGGCGAATTTCTTGGCCTGTGCCGCGAGGGTTACCGGATTTCCACCTACCTGGATCTGCTCGGCGGCGCGAAACACCAGCGCGTTCGCAGCTTCGAGCCGAATGGATACCTCCGAGAGTTCCCACCGCAGGCCCTGATGCGCGACGAGCGGCTTTCCGAACGCATGGCGGCCTTCGCAATAAGACACAGCCTCGCAAAGCGCCGCATGAAGTGTCGCGATGGTCATCGCGGCCACGTGCACGCGGGCGGCGTTGACGGAAGCCATCGAGGCCTTGAGTGCTGCGCCAGGCGAGGCGATCAGGCCCCACGCCGGCACGAAGTGATCAGTGAAGGTAATCTCGGCAAGACGGAACGAACGCGCGCCGGGAACGATGATCTCTTGCCGGCGGAAGGTCGCCGCCTCGCCCAGCGGCACATAGAAGCTTGCGATGTCGGCATTGCCGGCATCATCCGGCACGCGCGCGAGCGCAATGAGCCCGCCGACCATCATGCCATTGGTGAGCCACGCCTTGGTCCCTTTCAGCGACCAGCCACCCGCGACCGGCGTCGCCGTCGCGGTCAGGGCGGACACGTCACTGCCGCCGCCGGGCTCGCTCATGGCGGTGGTCAAAAGCATCTCGCCCCGCAACGCGGACGGCAGCAACTGCTCAATCTGCAACGGCGTGCCCGTCTGCGACAGGCGAGTGACCCCGCCCTGGTGATGGTTCAAGCAGAACGCTGCCGCAAACCCATGGCGCGCCATCTCCTGGGCAACGCGGATCTTACACAAGTAGGACGTCTCGAAGCCGCCATGGTCCCGCTTCGCCTGCAGACCCAGCTTGCCGGTTGCCGCCCACGCTGCAATCCATCTGGCGGGTAGCGCCTCATCTGCAAGGTGTGCCGCAAGAACGGCGTCGGAGAACGCGCCCGTACAGAATTCGCGCGTTTCATCGACATGGCGCCGCTCATCGCTGGAGAGAAGCTCGTCGTACTGATGATAGAAGTCCGGCATCGACGCTCCGATCAGATCCCGCGGTTAGCGCGCAAGCGCGCTGCCCATTTCCTTGGCCCACTCGTTCCAGAACGCGACTTCGCGCCCGATATCGGCTGTAACGCTTTCAGTTGTAGAGCCATGAATCGGAAGCGCGCCAAGGGTCTCGAGCTGCGCTAGAAATTCCTTGTCGTCGGCAGTCTTGTCCAACGCGGCGCCAATCTTAGCGACAACATCCGGAGGCAGCTTCGCCGGCCCGGCGATGCCGAACCACGGCGAAACGTCGAGGGGCTTGGCACCCCCCTGCTCTACGGTCGGCAGATCCGGGAAAGCCGGCGACCGTTCGCTGGATGCTACCGCAATCGCCTTGAGTGTTTTCGCCTTGATGTGCTGCGCGACCGTCGCTTCCGTGAAGAACCCGACCTGAACGACGTTTGCAATGGTGTCGACGATCGGTTGGCCGCCGCCGGAATAGTTGATGAAGGTCATCTTGGTGCCGTTGGCCTTGTCGAACAGCGTGCCGGCAATATGCGACGTCGCGCCAAAGGTCCCGCCGAAGTTCACCTCACCGGGATGTGCCTTCAAATAAGCGATGAGCTCCGCAATGGACGAGACCGGAAGGCTCGGATTGACCACGACGAGATTGCGTTGCTTCGCGACCTTTCGGATATAGGTGAAGCTCTTCTCCTGATCGTAAGGAACGGATGGATTGAGCGCGAGAGCGCGTGTGTTCGACGATTCCACCGACACCAGCAGCGTATATCCGTCCGGCCTTGCCTTGGCGACATTGTTCGCACCAATGAGACCGGCTGCACCACCGTTGTTCTCGATCACGACGGGCTGCCCCAATTCCTTCGATAGCTGCTGTCCGATCACACGACCTATGATGTCGGTGGGCCCACCGGGCGGAAAGCCGACGATGAGCTTGATTGGCTTCGATGGATAAGCATCGGCCGCCATTGACGGCGCGGCGGCGAAGCCGAGGCACAGAGCGACGGCAGCAAGCAACAGAGATTTTCTGGAGAACTGGATCATGGATCACCCTCTCAAAGGACGGCCTCACAATCGAAGCAAAGGACACATTGTGTCAAGTACGAAACCGAAATGACCTGTCTGCACACGCCGATACACCTGCACGGCCGGCGCACAATTGTGGAGCAATCCCCGCTGATTTGACCATCAACCACCGATATCTTAGACATATTGTTGCACTGCAAGGACGTTTTAACGTGTCTTCCGCGGCTTTTCTGTTGTCAGTCGAAGCCGACTGTGTTTCTAGACGATCGGTCTAGTAGGGACACATGGCGAAGAACCAAGGCACTCCCCTGATAATTGCGGGCACTGAAAGGCGCGAGCTCGGCTTCGCCGTAACGCGCGACGTCCTCATACGCTGCGGCATGGAAGTGCTGACGGAACAGGGGTTCGCGGCAACTGGCCTCGATGCGCTGCTGCGCCGGGCGACGGTGCCGAAAGGCTCGTTCTACCACTACTTTGCCAGCAAGGCGGACTTCGGCCGAGAAGTCATGAAGGCCTACGACGCATTCTTCTGCCGAAAGCTTGACCGAGCCCTGACCAATGACAGACTGGCGCCGTCCGAGCGGATGCGTGCCTTCGTCGACGACGCCAAGGCGGGAATGGCGAAGTACCAATACACGCGCGGCTGTCTGGTCGGAAATCTGAGCCAGGAGGTCGGGGCCCTCCCTGATAGCTATCGCGCCGACCTGAACGGGATCGTGCAGGGCTGGCAGCGCAAGGTGGCGCGCTGCCTGGAGCTCGCGCGGGACGCTGGCGAGATCGAGGTGTCCGCGGACTGTGAAGCCTTGGCCGAGTTCTTCTGGATCGGCTGGGAAGGCGCCGTAATGCGCGCACGCCTCGTCAAGAATGGCGCACCGCTCGACACATTCATTGCAGGATTCATGGCCGGCTTGCCGCGTCCGGAACAATCGCGGCCAGGCCGGAAGAAGGCTTAGAGAGGAGTATCTCAGGTGTTTAGAGCTGTACTGATCGAAAAGGACGAACAGGGATATCGGGCCAAAGTAGCCGAGCTCCCCGAGAGCCGGCTCCCCGAAGGCGATGTCGTGGTTGATGTCGAATACAGCACGCTGAACTACAAGGACGGCCTTGCTATTACCGGCAAGGGACCGGTCGTAAGGTCTTTCCCCATGGTACCAGGCATCGATTTCGCCGGCGTGGTTAGGTCGAGCTCCGATCCCGCATTCGCTCCTGGGGACCGCGTGGTTCTGAACGGCTGGGGTGTCGGCGAGCAGCACTGGGGCGGCCTGGCGCAACAGGCGAAGGTGAAGGGCGACTGGCTGATCAAGTTGCCGGCCTCGATGCCGTCGCGCCGCGCAATGATCATCGGCACCGCCGGTTACACAGCAATGCTTTGCATCATGGCGCTCGAAAGACACGGCATCCGCCCCGGCAGTGGCGATGTGCTGGTGACCGGTGCCGGCGGAGGGGTTGGCAGCATCGCGATCATGCTGCTCAAGAAGCTCGGCTTCCGTGTCGTCGCATCTACCGGTCGGCCAGAAGAGCGGCCTTATCTTGAGGCTCTCGGAGCAGCTGAAATCATCGACCGGGCCTCGCTGTCGGAGCCTGGCAAGCCGCTGCAGAAGGAGCGGTGGATCGCCGCGGTCGATTCTGTCGGCAGCCATACATTGGCCAACGTCTGCGCCAGCACCAAGGCTGACGGCGCCGTGGCGGCCTGCGGCATGGCGCAGGGGCTCGATCTGCACGCCAGCGTCGCACCATTCATCCTTCGCGGCGTTGCGTTGTTCGGGATCAACAGCGTGACACCGCCGAAGGCCGAACGCGTGGAGGCCTGGGACCGACTCGCCTCGCTGTTGACTGCGTCGGATCTCGAGCAGACCGCGCTCGATATCGGATTGAACGAGGTCGTAGCTTCCGCCGCCCGGCTCATGAGTGGTCAGGTGCGCGGCCGCACGGTCGTCGACGTCAACAAGTAAACACGAAGGGGGCTCCGATGCGTTTGAGTATTCGAAATCCGGCAGACTTCTGGTCGGGCCTCCTGTTTGTCGCGGTCGCCTCCGCCTTTCTCTGGATTGCCCGCAACTATGACTTCGGCTCGCCCCTGCGCATGGGACCGAGCTTCTTTCCGGTGGTACTTTCGGTCGCCTTGGCAGGCGTCGGGCTTATCGCGCTTCTGAGGTCTTTCGCCGTCGAGGGTGACAAGCTCGGAGGATTCACAGTCAAGGGGCTGCTCCTGGTCACCCTTGGATCGCTCCTATTCGGCATACTCATCGAGCGGGCCGGCATCGTTGTCGCAGTGTCCGCGATCACCCTCGTCAGTGCCTATGCCAGCGTCAAGTTTACGTGGAAGCAGGGGCTGATCATGGCCGCCCTCCTTTCGGTCTTCTGTGCGCTGGTGTTCGTCTACGGTCTCGGCGTGCCTATGCCGATACTCGGATCGTGGTTTGTTGACTAGGGGGCTGGCACGATGGACACTCTCTCCAACCTTCTGCTCGGCTTTCAGACGGCCGGAACATTTCTCAATCTTGGCTACTGCCTGGTCGGCGTATTCCTCGGAACTTTGATCGGCGTGCTACCGGGGCTTGGACCGGTCGCCACGATCGCAATGTTGCTGCCGGCGACATTCGGCTTGCCGCCGGTCTCGGCACTCATCATGCTCTCGGGCATTTACTATGGCGCCCAGTATGGCGGATCGACGACGGCGATCCTGATCAACCTGCCCGGAGAATCGTCTTCTGTTATCACGGCTCTGGACGGCTACGCGATGGCTCGGAACGGCCGCGCTGGTGTCGCGCTCGCCACTGCTGCGATCGGCTCCTTCTTCGCCGGCACCGTTTCTACCCTGCTCCTTGCGCTCGCCGCTCCGCCGCTGGCACAGATCGCCCTGAAGTTCGGGCCGCCGGAATACTTCTCCCTGATGGTACTGGGCTTGAGCGCCTCGGTCGTGCTCGCACATGGATCGCTGCTGCGGGCATTCGGCATGATCGTATTCGGCCTTTTGCTTGGTGTTGTCGGGACCGACGCGAACTCGGCGGTGCAGCGCTTTACCTTCGGTATCCCCGAGCTCGCCGACGGGATCGGTTTCGTCACTGTCGCCATGGGCATGTTCGGCGTCGGCGAGATCATCCGCAATCTCGAGAATGAAAGTGATCGCTCCGTCTTTGTCAGCAAGGTCACGAATCTGATGCCGAACCGTGAGGACTGGCGACGAATCGTCGGGCCGATCTTGCGCGGGACTGCGCTGGGTTCGGCGCTCGGCATTCTGCCTGGCGGCGGGGCCATGCTCTCTTCCTTCGCCGCCTACTCCGTCGAAAAGAAGATATCGCGGCGACCGTCGGAATTCGGCAAGGGCGCGATCGAGGGGGTCGCGGCGCCGGAATCAGCCAACAATGCCGGCGCGCAGACCTCCTTCATTCCGATGCTCACGCTCGGAATTCCCTCGAACCCGGTGATGGCGCTGATGATCGGCGCCCTGATCATTCAAGGAATTCAACCAGGGCCCGCGGTCATGACGCAGCAGCCCGCCTTGTTCTGGGGTATCATCGCCTCGATGTGGATCGGAAACTTCTTCCTCATCCTTCTTAATCTGCCGCTCGTCGGCATGTGGGCGAAGATGCTGACGATCCCCTACCACGTCCTGTTTCCGGGTATCATGGTGTTCTGCGCCATCGGCGTGTTCAGCCTGAACAACACCTCCTTCGACGTCTACCTTATGGCCATCTTCGGCCTGCTCGGTTACGTGTTCGCAAAGCTCAGGTGTGAACCCGCCCCCATGCTGCTCGGCTTCATTCTCGGGCCGATGATGGAAGAAAACCTGCGGAGATCGCTGACGTTGTCGCGCGGCGATCCGTTGGTCTTTGTGAAGAACCCCATCAGCGTGACAATGCTGATCATCGCGTTCCTCGCTTTGCTCTTGGTGCTTCTTCCGTCCTTCCGCAAGACCCGCGAGGAAGCCTTCGTAGAAGAGGACTGATCCGCGGAAGACAAGTTGAACGGGCAGGAGAAGCAAATGTTTGCCGCACCACCAGGGCTTGAGACCGCGATGGAATTGGATCGCCGCAGCCTTACCCCACAAAAGGAGATGGTCTTCAAGTTCTACAAGGATATGTGGGACCACGCAGATGTCAGCTTAATTCCCGAGATCTTCCATCCGGATTTCGCGTTCCGTGGCTCACTCGGCCCCGTTCTGGTTGGACACTTGCAGTTTGGGGATTATGTACAATGGATCCACGACGCTCTTGAGGATTATACCTCGGACATTCTGGATCTGATCGAGGAGGATGACCGGATATCAGGAAAGCTTCGCTTTCACGGTATCCATCGAAAGCCGCTCTTTGGGCGCCAGCCCACCGGGAAGCATCTCTGGTGGTATGGGACCCCGATCTTCCAATTCCGCGATGGGAAGGTTCATGACCTGTGGGTTTTGGGAGATATTCATGGGCTACTAGGCCGGCTCGATGGAATCCAAGACGTACCGGCGGAATTCAAGCCCCATGTGTCACGTTGAATACGGTGTCTGTATAGCGGAATGTCGCCGCGGTGTTCAGATTGCTGCGGGCCATTGAGGGGGGTACTGTGCCGATGGTCGCGACATACTCTCCAGCAACGCGCTCTCGTTGACCTATAACGCGGGATGAACTCAACAAAGGAGATTGGCAATAATGGGCAGAGAAGCAATCAACGCCCCGGGGGCGGCTGCAGTCGGTCCCTACTCCCACGGCGTGATAGCGAATGGTTTCGTCTATCTCTCGGGTCAGACGCCAATCGATAGCGTCACTGGCCGGTTGGTCGATGGTGGCACAGAGGCCCAGGTACACCAATGCTTCCGAAACCTTCTAACGGCTCTGGAAGGGGCGGGTCTTTCGTTCGATAAAGTCGTCAAGTGCAACGTCTTCTTGACGGACATGGGCGATTTCGCGTCCATGAACGCTGTCTACGCGAAGCACTTCTCAAAACCCTATCCGGCACGCACAACAATAGGCGTCGCCTCACTGCCATTGGGAGCGAGGGTCGAGATCGAGATGGTTGCCGCCACCTCCTGAACTCCGGCTCGCTTCAGGTCGCCGGAAACCTGGCGACATCATCCAAACGACGAGTTGTCGGGCTGAGACCTTTGTCCCGCGCAATCGCATTGCAGTTCAAGACAAGGCCGAGCAAATCAAGTGCGGCGATGCTCAGGATACAGCCCAAAAAAACGCCCGGCACTCGATTGCCGGGCGCAGTCTATAGGGGCACTTAGACAAGGCCCACGGTCCGGCCCAGGGAGGGGGCCGAAACTGAAACTCTGAGATCAGAAGCTTTTGTAGGGCCGGGGCGCGCGCAGCCTATCGCCCTCCTCTTACGTCAGCGTTCAAACGAGAATTGCTACGACGCGGCGCACCTCCAATGGCGCTTGTGATCGCGTCCTCAAGCATATCCAGTCGGTCTTGGCCCCAGAATAGCTCATTGTTGAAGACGTAGGATGGCGAGCCAAATACTCCGGCTTCCACAGCGGTATCCGTGAAATGTCGATAGAACGCCTCGATCTCGGGAGCATCGGCCGCCACCAGCAGCCGATCTGCGTCGAGTCCCTCCTCGACCAAGATGCGCTTCAACTCTTCACGGTCGGAAATATCACGATCGTCACACCACTCGGCACGCAAAATGGCCTTGTAAAGCGAAACTGTGTTCAGTCCCATGCGATCTGCGGCAATGACGATCCGCGAAGCCGCATCGGCATTCGGGCACATGAACTTCGGCGTCGGATTCACATGGATGTCAAGCTTCTTGCACCAACGCTTCAGTTCGACGATCCGGTACGCCTGTCGTTCGGGCGCTCGATTGCCTAGCAATTGTCCGCCCGTCCGCCGGTATACGTCAGGAAGATCCACCGGCATGTAGCGGATCTTCAACTGATACTCGGCGGCGATTTGCTCTAGGCGGTCGGCACCGAGATAAGCCCAATCCGAGTTCATCCAGAAATAGTAATCGATCTCGTTCATAATGCCACGCTCGCCGAAACGTTAGAAGCTACGCCCGCCTTGCCTGCCGCCTCATGTGCAGCAACAACCGCTGCGGCACGCATACACCACGCGCATAGAAGGGCGATAGCTGCAAGAGCCGTGAGATACCACACGACATACTGTGGATCACCGCCATTGCGCGCCAAGAGCCAAGTCGCAACAATCGGGGCGAGACCACCTCCTAACGCCCCGGAGACCTGCACTGCCAGGGAGATGCCGGTGTAGCGGACTTCGGGTGGAAATTGCGAGGAGAACAACGATCCTTCCGGCGCATACAGGCAACCGTAGACGAGCCCGATGGCGATGATCATCGCGACGTTAATCCAGAAGACTTCCTTGCTGCTTAGAAGGTTGAAGAAGATAGGTGCCGCGATCACGATACCCACCGCCCCTATCATGAAGACGTGCTTGTGGCCGATACGGTCGCCGAGCAACCCGAACAGCGGCATAGTGAACAGTACAACCGCGGCGCCCCAGACTGTCGCGTCCAAGATCACTGTACGTGGGATGCCCAGCGTACCCACGGCATAGGCAAGCGAGAAGCTCGAAACGGTATAAAACCACGTCACCTCGGCGAACCGCGCGCCGATCGCCAGCAGTACCGCCCGCGGGTAGCTCCGGCAGACTTCTGCGATCGGGACCTTAACGTCGTCGCCCTGGCCCTTTACCCTTTCGAAATCGGGAGATTCGGCAACATTAACCCGAATGAACCAGCCGACAGCCAATAGAACCACACTGGCAAGAAACGGCAAACGCCACCCCCAACTCAGCATGTCCTTTTCGGGAAGCGTCGCCACCATGCTCATCGCCAAGGACGACAGAATGAGACCTGGCGCGACGCCCGCTTGCGGCAAGCTGCCGAACAAGCCTTTCTTGTCGTCGGGAGCGTGTTCGACCGCCATCAAGACCGCGCCCCCCCACTCGCCGCCGACCGCCACACCTTGAAGAAACCGCATCGCTACCAACAATACGGCCGCCCAGTAACCGATGCTCTCGTAGGACGGAATGATACCGATGGCCATCGTCGGCACGCCCATCAAGACCAACGTGATGAGCAGCATCGACTTCCGTCCGATCCGGTCGCCGAAATGACCAAAGACGATCCCCCCTAGGGGACGCGCAAAGAACCCAACCGAATAGGTCGCGAATGCCGCCATCGTCCCCGCAACGGGATCGAAGCTCGGAAAGAATATCTTGTTGAAGACGAGGGCCGCTGCCGTTCCATATAGAAAGAAATCATACCACTCGATCGTCGTCCCCATCATGCTGGCAAGTCCGGCAATCACATAGTGACGGCGCCCCGACACCTCCGCGGATTTCATGGTCGCTCTCCTCCTCCGATTTTTGTTTTGATGGCCAGGGGCCCGCTGGACGGGCCCCTTCTGTTCATACGCGAGGACCGCACAAAGCCACGGCCTCCCCGCTCACCTACGTCGCGGCCGCACCGGCCGAATGAGTCTGCCGACACCAGTAGTCGAAGGTCGCGTTCACGATGGACGGCTTCAGAAGATAGTCGTGCGCTTCCTTCGCGAGGGCATCGTCGACAGGCGTCAGCGGGCCGAACGCCTGTGCGCGAATCTGCATCCGGGCGGCACGCTCGAGGTAGACCGACAGATATGTCGCCTCTTCGATCGACGCGCCGGCGGTGAGGTAGCCGTGATGAGCCAGGATGATCGCGCGCTTGCCGCCGAGTGCTGCCGAGATGAGAACGCCCTCCTGGTCGGCGATCGGTACGCCAGGCCACTCACCGAGAAACGCACAGTCATCGTGAAGCGGCGTCATGTCCATCTGCGCGATCACGAGCGGCTGACGCGCCGCAGCCAGCGCCGAGGCCCACGGTGAATGTGTATGGACCAACGACTTCACGTCGGGCCTTGCGTCGTAGACCCATAGATGGAAGCGCGTAGCCGGGTTCGCCATGCCTTCGCCAGTCAGCGTATTGAGATCCCTGTCGACTTCGATGAAGTCGTCGGGGGTCGCCTCGTCGAAGCCCAGACCAAACCGCAAGGTCCAATAGGCATTGGGGCGTTCGGAGCGAAAGCTGATTTGACCTGCGAGCCCCGCTTCCTGGCCGGTCATGGCCAATATCCGGCAGGCGTACGCCAGCGTCTCCTTGTCGCTGCGCTTCGCTCCCTTAAGATGCTCAGCCATTTCTCGGGTGGCGCGGTCGTCGAAGTATTCCTTTGCCCGCAGCTCCGCCTTCATCTGTCTTCTCCTGCATTTCGCGGGAAGCCCGACGATCCCGCATCAAAAGGCAGCATGTCGCGGGAGATGCGCGTGTGCCATGAACCGCGCGTTATATCTGAGATGAGTGGCTCGGCATTGAGTCCCCAACCGATCGAACTCGCACCCGCTCTGGCGGTCCCGTTCGCCACGCGCGAAACGGACGAGATGCGTCGATTGTTCACCCTCAGACCGTTATTTCGCCATGCGACTGACTTTAGCGATCGCGGCCAGTCGTCTGTCTCGATCGGATCGACGTCGATGCTCGAGGTTAGGAGCTTTTTGCTGGCTGAGGAATTCACATTAGTCTCCTTGAATCGACATGGCTCAATCGCCGTTCTGCTGGTCTCGCAGCACGACCGGTGGGGCGCTATAACACTTTTGCGAGCGCGATCTTAACGACTTCCTGCACCAACGGAGGGCAATGCTTGTGGTCGCGCACGATTGCGATGACACGGCGGCGCAGTGTCGGTCGAACGATCCTAAGCTTCTTGAGACCATAATCGACGAGCAGTCTGTCCGGATTCGGGTCGGCAGCACACAGGCACCGACACCTGAGGAGACCAGCTTGAGCATCGCATCGATCGTGTCTGCTTCCGCCACGAACTCCGGCGTAAGGCCACCACTTTGCAGCATCTTCCGCAATGCATAGTGGAGTGGGAATCCCACGAGTCTGCATCGCGACGTTGTAAGATCGATTTCATCGGGCCATACGCTGTCCTCGCGAGCGATGATGCACATCTCGTCTTCGAACAACGGAGTTGCCTGAAATTCTGCGGAATCGACGGCTGAATCGTATACGAAGCCGATGTCAGCCTTCCCGCTTTCGACCAATGCGACAACCTCTGGCGAACTCCGGCTTATGAGTGAAAGATTGACGCTTTCCCTTTGCACCATGAACTCGGCAACGACATCGGACATGAAGTAGTAGCTTAAGGTATGGATGACAGCGATCCTGATGTGTCCTTGCGTCACGCCTTCTTTGTCACGCACTGATTCAAGAGCATCATCTATGCTCACGTAGGCCGCTTTTGCGACATCGAACAATTTTTCGCCGGCTCTTGTTAGCTCGACCCCTCTTCCAGTGCGCGAAAATAGCGGCTTGCCAACATATGTTTCAAGTGAAGCAAGCTGGCGGCTAATGCCCGATTGCGTGAGATCGAGAGCATCCGCCGCGCGCGACAAGGATCCGAGCTCCGCAATCTTCACGAAGTACCGCAGTTGCCGGTCGGTATTTTCCATGTCGGGTACAGACCCCGCCGAAGCGTTTGCAAATAGCTAGCCGAGACAGCAGCGTCCAGACGATCCCCTGCGGGTCTTCACCCGCCGGGGATCCCGAATCATTTCATTTCGAGCTTCAGCGAATTGGAGGCGCGTACTGCAGACCGCCCTTAGTCCATTGCGCGTTCAGGCCTCGCGCAATTCGCATGGGCGTGGACGGCCCCAGATTGCGATCGAAGACCTCACCATAGTTGCCCACGTGACGGATGATTCGGACAACCCAATCAGCGGTCAGGCCTAAGCTCTGGCCGAGCGTATTGTCATTACCGAGTACGCGCCGGACTTCGGGCCGATCAGAGCGCGTCATTGCATCCACGTTTGCCTTGGTAATGTCCAGTTCTTCGGCGGTTAGCATCGCAAAGTGCGTCCACTTCACGATATCAAGCCATTGGTCGTCACCCTGACGAACGGCCGGCCCCAGCGGCTCCTTGGAGATGATTTCAGGAAGGATGATCTGCTCGTCCGGTTTTTGTAACTTGACCCTGTAAGCGCTCAACCCTGAGGCGTCTGCCGTCAGAACGTCGCAGCGCCCCCCGTCATATGCCTTGACCGTCTCGTCAGCCGTGCCGAACACCACGGGCTCAAACTTCATCTTGTGAGCACGAAAATAATCCGCAACGTTTTGCTCATGCGTGGTCCCGGCCGTGATGCAGATTGAGGCATCCGTAAGTTCCGACACCCCCTTTACGTTGAGGGACTTCTTGACCATGAAGCCCTGGCCGTCAAAATACGTAATAGGTCCGAAGTTGAAGCCGAGCGCTGTATCGCGCTGCAACGTCCACGTCGTATTTCGAGCCAGGACATCAATAAGACCGGATTGCAGGGCCGTGAAGCGGTCGGTTGCCGAAAGCGGCGACATACGGACCTTGGTCGGATCGTTGAAGATTGCCGCTGCAAGCGCACGACAAAAATCAACGTCGAGGCCACTCCAATTGCCCGCACTGTCTGGAGATGAAAAGCCTGCGACCCCTTGGGAGACACCGCACTCCAGGTGCCCCCTCGCCTTCACTTTTTCCAAGGTGTTGATCGTCTGGGCGATCGCCCCATGTCCCCCTGATAGGAGACAGAACGTCAAGATCAAAGCCAATCGAACAAGCGCGGGCACGCGGCTGGGCCTCCTAGGCATTCGCAATCCTCCGGTTTTGGATATTTGGACAACTTGTTGCCCTATAGGCAGAGTTGAGTCAACATCGACTGCAATGCAACCGGTTTCGCTCCTTGCGCAAAGAAGTGAGGAGCCGCCCGCCAATGGAGATTTTTTCGAATGTCAGGTTCCAAATCTGCCCAAACGGGCAAGATACCGCCGACTCATGGCTTGGAACTGGGGTTCGCAACGCGAGCGATTCACTACGCATATGATCCGGCCGACCACCATCGGGCCGTATCTCAACCGGTTTACCTCACGTCTACCTACGGCTTCGAAAGCATGGCGGACGCCGACGCGGCGGCTGCACTCGGAGGCAAGCTCTACGCTCGGGAGCACAATCCCACGACCGAGTTGTTACAGACCCGGCTCGCCAACCTGGAAGGAGCCGAGGCCGCAGTCGCGTTGGCCTCCGGAATGGCCGCTGTCGGAGCCTTGACGCTATCCCTGCTATCGCAAGGTGACGAACTGATCGTCCACCGCACGTTGTACTCCAACACCACTGCCATGTCCGAGCAGGGCTTGCCGCGTTTCGGCGTGAAGGTCGTTCCTGTCGACCTCAGCGACCCGGCCAATCTGGACGCCGTCGTCACGCCTCGCAGCCGGGCTGTCTATTTCGAGACGCCTATTAATCCAACGGGGGACGTGCTCGATATCGCCGCCATTGCCGCGCGGGCCCATCGCGCAGGTCTTTTGGTCTTTGTCGACGGGACCTTCGCCTCCCCGGCTCTGCAGCGTCCTCTGGAGCACGGTGCAGATATCGTTCTGCATTCGCTGACCAAATACATCAATGGCCACGGAGACGTCCTTGGTGGCGCTCTCCTGGGAAGAGCAGAGCTCATCGACAGGATCCACAGCCAGGGCTTACGCTTCATAACCGGTGCGGTCCTCTCTCCGATGGCATCATCTCTGGTACTAAGGGGACTGAAGACGCTGCCGCTTCGAATGGAAAGACATGGCTCCAACGCACTTGCAATTGCGCATATGCTGGACGAGCATCCTGCGGTTTCCTGGGTGAACTATCCCTTCCTCGAGTCGCATCCACGGCATGCGATCGCAAAAAAGCAGATGTCAGGTGGCTCTGGAATGATGTCGTTCGGCTTGCGCGGAGGGTTTGACGCGGCAAGGCGCATGATAGACAAACTCGAGCTGATGACCCTTGCCGTTAGTCTTGGTGATGTCGAAACGCTTATCTCACACCCTGCAAGCATTGTCCGGGCACGGCAAACCGTTCGACCCGAGGCTCACCTACAGGGCGGCGTTGGCGAAGATCTTGTCCGGCTTTCGGTTGGGCTCGAAGACGAAGCTGACCTCCTGGCCGACTTGAGGCAAGCGCTGAATAGGCTCTAGCCCCCTCGCCTGGAGGCCAATGCGGAGGTCGGCCTCTCCTGCAGTGAAACCTCCGGATTGGCGTGAAGATGGCGACGCCACTCGGTCAGTTTCTGGTGAAGATCTGGGTTCATCTCTGCTGCCTCAGCGTAAGCAGTCTAGTGCCGCAAGATCTGGCTCAGGAACAACTTTGAGCGCGCGTGCTGCGGGTCAGCAAAGAATTCTCGCGGCGCGTTGGATTCGATGATCTGTCCGGCATCCATGAAAACCACGCGGTCGGCGACTTCGCGAGCAAATCCCATCTCGTGGGTTACGACCAGCATAGTCATGCCCTCGTTCGCAAGGTCGACCATGGTGTCCAGCACCTCCTTGACCATCTCGGGGTCGAGCGCTGAGGTTGGCTCGTCGAACAGCATTACCTTGGGGTTCATGGTGAGCGCCCGCGCGATCGCGACGCGCTGCTGCTGACCACCGGACATCTGCCCTGGAAACTTGTTGGCCTGGTGTGGGATCTTTACCCGCTCCAAAAATTTCATGGCGGCGCCTTCGGCATCCTTCTTCGGGATGTTGCGTACCCAGATCGGCGCCAACGTACAATTTTCCAGCACGGTGAGATGCGGAAACAGATTGAAGCTTTGGAATACCATGCCGACTTCGCGCCGGACCGGGTCGATGTGTTTCAGATTCGGCCCGAGCTTGATGCCGTCAACGACGACCTCGCCTTCCTGGAATTCCTCCAGCGCGTTGATGCAGCGAATCAGCGTCGATTTGCCGGAGCCTGAGGGGCCGCAGATCACGATACGCTCGCCCTTGCCAACCTCGAGATTGATGTCTCGCAGCACGTGGAAGTCGCCGTACCATTTATTCAAGTCGTTAATTCTAACGATGGGATCAGTAGCCATAGGCTGCCTCAATTGCGCTGATGCGCGCTTAGCCTTCGCTCGACGAACAGCGAGTAACGGGACATTCCAAAACAGAAGGCGAAATAGATCGTGCCCGTCAGGGCGAAGCCCGTGAACAAGGTCGATGGTGTTGCCCAGAGAGGGTCGCTGAAGGACGCTCGCAGCGAGCCTAGCAGATCGAACAGGGCTACAATCGATACAAGCGACGTATCTTTGAACAACCCAATGAAGCTATTGACTATGCCAGGAATAACGTGGCGCAATGCCTGCGGCATGACGATCAGTGCAGTTGTCTTCCACCAGGATAGGCCGAGCGCGCTCGCCGCTTCGCTCTGGCCGCGCGGGATCGCCATCAGCCCACCGCGAATAACCTCCGCCTGATAGGCACCCGCGAACAGCGAAATTCCGATGAGCGCGCGCATCAATCCGTCGATCGTGAAGCCGGTAGGCACGAAGAGCGGCAGCATATAGGTCGCGAAGAACAAAACCGTAATGAGCGGCACGCCCCGCCAGAACTCGATAAAGACGATCGAAAAGGTTCGGATCAGAGGAATCGTGGACCGGCGCCCGAGCGCCAGACCGATACCGATTGGCATCGACGCGACAATGCCTGTGACCGACACCACAAGCGTTATCAGGAGGCCGCCCCAAAGCCTGCTATCAACGACTGGTAGTCCGCCGCGATCGAGGCCCATGACGGCGATCAGGAGACCGACACCAGCGAAGGTTGCCAGGCTCGCGATGAGCGATCGCCAGCCCGCGCGCGCGCCACCGCCCAAAACAAAGACCAGGGCCGAGACTATGGCGGTCGTCAGGAGCAAGTCAGTCCACACCGGACGTCCCGACGAATGGATCTCAATGCGCAGCCACTCCAGCGGAGCAAGCACCCACGAGATCGCTGTGCTGATTCCAACGACCAGCTTGCCGGCCGCCCACAGAAGAGGACCGATCACCGCGACCGCCTCACCCGCGACAGCGAGCTTTCGTCCTCCTTCTCCGACGGAATCATTGAAGCCGGAGAGCAGCGCCGAGATCCAACTCACGGCAAACCCCTCTAGCCCACCGCCATGCAGCAGGAAGAAAGCGACGATCGGGAACGCTAGGAAAAGCAGACTTGCGTTGAGCCCCTTGGCCGGCAGCCGTGGAATCAGCAATGGAATCAGAAGCAGGGCCGCAATGATGAAAGTCAGATTGGCCCGCCAGCGTTCGGACTCGGGATAGAAGCCGTAGACGAACTGGCCGAATTTAGCATGAACGAAGGGCCAGCATGCACCCACGACGTGCCCAGCATTTTCGGCTAGACAGGCGCTACGGTCTGTCCCAATCCACACAGCGTTGATGAGCAGGAATTTGATCGTAGGTACCAGTAACACCCACAGCAACAGCGCGCAGACGATCGTGACCAGAATGTTGGTCACCGAGTTGAACAAGCGTACGCGCAAAAAGCCGATAAAACCTGTGGTCTTCACCGGCGCGGACCGCTCAGAGACCAAGTCTTGCCGCACGAAGGAAAGTGTTGCACCGTCTCGCATCAGATCGTGCTCCTGCTGATCCGCAAGCCGTACAGGTTCATGATCGCGCTGGTCACGAGCGAGATCAGCAAATAAACTCCCATCGTGATCCCGATAATCTCGATCGCTTGCCCCGTCTGGCTCAGCGTCGTTCCCGCGAACACAGAGAATAGATCCGGATAGCCGATCGCAACGGCAAGCGAGGAGTTCTTAGTCAGATTGAGATATTGGCTGGTGAGCGGTGGCAAAATTACTCTGAGCGCTTGAGGAATTACGATCAGCCGCAGCGCGGAGCCACGCTGCAACCCAAGCGAGGAACCGGCTTCCATCTGCCCCTTATTCACCGACAGTATGCCAGCCCGCACGATCTCGGCGATAAATGCTGCCGTGTAGGTCGACAAGGCCAGCGTCAGTGCCACCAACTCGGGAATGAGACGGGCGCCCCCAGCGAAATTAAATCCCTTCAGCACAGGGATTTCAAACGTCACCGGCGCGCCGAACACTAGCGCCACGATCAGCGGCAAACCGATCAAATCCACCAGAGCGTAGGGCCACACCTTGATCACTCGGCCGTGTCGATAGAGCTGCTGACGGGCATAGCGCCACAGTAAAAGCGAGATAAGCACAGCTAGCAAAATTGCTCCGACGAACGGCTCGAAGCCAGATTCACCGATAGGCCTCGGAACGATAATGCCGCGATTGTTTAGGAAAGCGATGCCGAAGAGCGAAATGCTCTGTCGCGGACTTGGGAGCGCCGCGAGTACCGCCAGATACCAGAACAAGATCTGGAACAGCAGCGGCAAGTTGCGGAGGAATTCGACGTAAGCGCCGGCGATTCTCGACAACAGCCAGTTGGACGATAGCCGGCCAAGCGCAACAACGAAGCCAATCACCGTGGCAAAGAAGATACCGATGACAGAGACCAGAAGAGTATTGAGCAGACCAACTAGAAAGACGCGGGCGTAGGTATCGGCTCCCGAGTAGGAGATCAGGGTCTGATTGACGTCGAAGCCCGCGTTGGTCTGCAGGAAACCGAAGCCGGCGGTGATCCGCTGCGTCTGCAGGTTTGCGCGGACATTGGCGATGATTTCATAAGCCAGCCAACCTAGGATGGCTGCGAACAAAAGTTGGAGTGCGAATCCGCTCCACCCTGCTCGTCCGCCGAGCGCACGCTGCAATCGTTGTAAATGTTGCGGCGGAGGTTTCCGGGGACCAATGGTCATTGCGATGCCCTAGACGGTCGATCCGCGGATGAAGCGCGTGGGCTGCCTGGTGTCGACAATCGCGCCTCGGGCCGCCGCTACAGCGACGATCGCCCTGGAATTCACAAGCTCGCACCCAGACATACAAATAGCGTTGTTCGACACGCGCTTCCTTCCCTCTGGGCAACATTTGTTTAGGTGGGCAACATATTGCCCTTCAGGCACGTATATGGCCTCTCGCTGAATGAGACAAGAGTTCATTCGCGCCGCCGCCATGGAACTGGTGAGTGGCTAGTGACCGACTTATCGAGTTAGGGCAGAAAAACGGCGGCTCTAATCGCGACTTATGACGATGAGCACAGTGGCGTTTGCACCGATCCGTCGCACATGGTGCACGAGATGGCCGGGAAACTGGAGGTAGTCGCCAGTCGACATCGCGACGCTTCGGTCTACGAACTTGACCTCGATCCGACCCGCAAGGACGTAGAGCATCTCTTCGCCTGCATGTTCAGCGTGTGTGGCTTCGCTAAAATGGCGTGGCGGCGCCATGAGAAAAGTTTCGTTTCGCCTGTCGCTCCCTGCTGGGGACAAGGGAATGAAGGAATACCCGTTTACCGGGTCGTCCTCGGGCTTATGATTTGCGGTTCGAACAAGATGGATATCCGAATCACCAATCTGCTCGCCGAAGAGGCGAGCGACGGGAATGTCCAAGGCACGGGACAACTTGATAACGGTCGCGATCGATGGGGCCTTGGCGTCCTTCTCAATCCGGGAAAGAAACCCCTTATTGAGGCCCGTTGCCTCAGCCAGTTCATCGAGGGTCATGTTCTTCTGCCGGCGGCTCGCCCGCAAGCGGGCGCCTATGCGACCCGCGGCTGCTGTGTCGACCTTCTCAAGCTTCTGTGTCGCCAGCAAACTGGTCTTTTTAATCATTGCCATCGCGCTATCTGCATCCACCCGGCATGCTATCGGCCCGGCGATGAACCGCTCCCACTGTGATCAGCGGAAGCCTCAAAGTTAACCGACCAATACCAATTTGTTGCGAATGAAGGGCGCTTGCGCACGCCCTCCACCCACGGCCATTAGTTTCCAAAAAGAGGTTCAGGTCCCAGCGAGCCTAGGGGGACAACTCGTTGCCTTTACAGCAACAATTGGCCGCTGCTTGACGTTTGTCAAGGCGTTCGGGCATCCATGAACCAAGTGACGAAAGCGCCGGTGCCTTGATCGCGAGCCCCAGGCGAGATCTACCTAGCTTGGCTGGAACGGTCGCCACAAGAGAATTCAAGCTGTCGACGAAGGCCAGAGTTCTTTCGCTCCCCAAATGGTGCCGAGGACAAACGACCTCGCTGCCGACCTACGCAATCGCCGGGCCACCGTCCTTGCCCGAAGCCATTTGGTCACGCTGCTCGATGGCTTCGACAAGCGCTGCCGTCACCTGTCCGACGGGCTGCGAGGCATCGACAGTTCTCAGGAGCCCCCTTGCGCCGTAGTAGTCGATCAGGGGCTTGGTTTGATTGGCGTAGGCGGTCAGGCGCACGCTGAGAGCTTCTTGATTGTCGTCCGCCCGTACCTTCTCGCCACTGTCGCGCGCCTGGATGGCCCGCCCGAGGATCCGATCCAGGAGATCTTAAGCTCGAGCACACAGCTTAACTCGTGCTCGCCGAGCACGTGGTCGAGGCTCTCTGCCTGGGCTACGGTGCGCGGAAATCCGTCCAGAATAAATCCACGGGCTGCGTCCGGCTGGGCGATATGCTCGGCGATCAGTTCGACCACGAGATCATCGGGCACTAGCGCACCACGCTGCATGATCTCCGCGGCTTGCCGCCCAATCGCCGTACCCTCGGATACGGCCGCGCGCAGCATATCGCCGGTCGACATCTGTGGAATCGCGAGGATTCGCGACAGCTTGCGGGCCTGCGTCCCCTTCCCCGCACCCGGCGGCCCCAACAGCACAATTCTCATCTCATTTCTCCGTCAAACGGATTTGGTGCACGCGGCCCGCCGCAACCGCGGCCTCAATGCACGTTTCATCCAGCGAGCTTCGACCATTCGCGATCCTTGTCGTACAGGAAGAAATGCTCGATCTGTTTCCAGGTGATCTCAGGCAGATGATGATGACCGATCGCGATCGCCTCGATATTCATGGACGCTGCCTATCGCTTGTTCTGCCGGTTCTTGACGAGATCATCGACCACGGCGGGATCGGCCAGGGTCGAGGTATCGCCCAGGCTGCCCGGTTCGTCCTCGGCGATCTTGCGCAGGATGCGGCGCATGATCTTGCCGGAGCGGGTCTTGGGCAGACCCGGCGCGAACTGGATTTGATCCGGGGATGCGATCGGGCCGATCTCCTTGCGCACCCAGGTGACGAGCTCCTTGCGCAGGTCCTCGGTCGGCTGCACGCCGGCCATCAAGGTGACGTAGGCGTAGATGCCCTGGCCCTTGATGTCGTGCGGGAAGCCGACCACTGCAGCCTCCGAGACTTTCTCATGCGCCACCAGCGCGCTCTCGACTTCCGCGGTGCCCATGCGGTGGCCGGACACGTTGATGACGTCGTCGACGCGGCCGGTGATCCAGTAATAGCCGTCGGCGTCGCGGCGGCAGCCGTCGCCGGTGAAGTACTTGCCCTTGT
>NZ_FOUS01000010.1 GCF_900114915.1 Bradyrhizobium sp. Rc3b | reverse complement strand
ACCGTGTGGTCCTGGCCGTCGTTGCCACGGTCAAGTCCTTGCGAAGGTGCGAGCGAGCCCAACCGGGCAGACTGCATCATCCAAATTCGCGGGGCGAGGGAGGCCAGAAGGAATGGTCGGCTCCCGGGAGATCACGGCATAAGCCGTCCAGCCATCGCGCAGGGAAGGCCGAGTGATCGGCCACACCTGTATGCTGCTGTGCGGTTCTTTCTGCGCGTGCTTTTCGCGCAGCGGACCGCGGGTGCGAGCCAGCACCCGGCCTTCCCTGCGCCCTCTTGGATGAGAGGGTGGAGTGATCAAGCAAAGCTCGGGCGAAATGCGCCGCGAGGCCGAAGAGGCGTGTCTGCGAGCCGAGCTGCGTGCCACAAGCTCGATCTCGTAGGGTGGGCAAAGCGCAGCGTGCCCACGCCTTGTTGCTCATGGACGGAGATCGTGGGCACGGCGCTATGCGCCTTTGCCCACCCTACGGCACTGCCGCTGGGATATGCACTGGAGCATCGCAATGACATGTGGAGACAACATGCGCCACAATCCGCTCTCGTGCCCCAGACGCAGTGCAGCGTCACTGCGTGCCGCAACGCGTCCGGGACACGAGAGAGCGAGGTTGTCGCCCTTGCTCCGTCACTGCAATGACGCGAACGGACTACACGTGCTGGCCGCCGTTGATGTGGATCTCGGCGCCGTTGACATAGGACGAGGTGTCCGTGCACAGCACGTAGATGATCTTGGCGACCTCGTCGGGCGTGCCGAGCCGGTGCATCGGAATCTGCTGTTCGACGATCTTCTCGGTGCCCGGCGACAGGATCGAGGTATCGATCTCGCCCGGAGCGATCGCGTTGACGCGCACGCCGACGCGGCCGAAATCGGAGGCCATCTCGCGCGTCAGCGCCGCGAGCGCGGCCTTCGACGTCGCGTAGGCGGCGCCCGCGAAGGGGTGCACGCGCGAGCCCGCGATCGAGGTGACGTTCACGACCGAGCCCTTGGCCGCCTTCAATTCCTCGATCAGCCCGCGCGCAATCATGATCGGCGCGAAGAAGTTGACGTGGAAGACGTGCGTCCAGGTGTCGAGATCGGTGTCGACCGAGCCGAGCCTGGAGCCGCCCGCGCCCTTCGGCGAGATCGCGGCGTTGTTGACCAGCGCATGCAGCGTGCCACCCTCCAGCCGGCTGCGGATCTCGCTGATCGCGCGCGCGGTGTCCTCGGGATTGCCGAGGTCGACCTGGATGTGGTCCTCGGGCCCCGCGTCCCACGGACAGTCCTCCGGAAACGGATGCCGCGAGCAGGTGATGACGCGCCAGCCCGCCGAGGAGAAGCGGATCACGGTGGCGTGGCCGATGCCGCGGCTGGCTCCGGTCAGGAGCAGTGTACGGCGCGGCGCATTGGACGAATGCGGCATGGACATCTTTCAGGTCGGCCTAAAGCTTAGGGATACATCCGCGTCTTGGACCACTTCTGGCCGGCCGCGTCACGGCGAAATTCGATGCGGTCGTGCAAGCGGAACGGGCGGTCGTGCCAGAACTCGATGCGTGAGGGCGTGATGCGCCAGCCGCTCCAGCCCGGCGGCCGCGGCACTTCGCCGATGACGTATCTGGCCGCGACTTTCGCGATGGCCTGTTCGAAAGCGAAGCGGCTCTCCAGCTCTTGCGACTGCTTGCTCGCCCAGGCGCCGATCTGGGCCTGCTTGGGTCGGGTGGCGAAATAGGCGTCGGCCTCGGCCTCGGTCACCGGCGTCACGTTGCCGCGGATGCGGACCTGACGGCGCAGCGACTTCCAGTGAAAAAGTAACGCTGCCTTAGGATTTGCGGCGAGTTCGCGGCCCTTCTGGCTGGCGATGTGGCTGTAGAAGACAAAACCCTCGGTATCGAAGCCTTTCATCAGCACCATGCGCACGTCGGGCAGCCCGTCGGGGTCGACGGTTGCGAGCGCCATGGCGTTCGGATCGTTCGGCTCGCTCTTGATAGCCTCGTTCAGCCAGGCCTCGAACAGCGCAAATGGCTCGTCGGCGGCGGTGAAATCACCGGATGTTAAGGGTGTCTGGTGTTTCATCGAGGTCGTGTCGGTCATGTCTGGAGTCCGAGTTGCGTCCCGCGGCCCAAAACGCGTTGTTGTCCGCTACCGCCCTATATAGGGCATGGGGACGCGTTGGCCTATCGGCGATCCGGCCGTCCGGCGTTGTCATGACGATCATTGTCATCGGGCTCGGTGCCGGAGGATGCAGCTTTTCCCGCAATGACAAGAGTGCCTACGCCAAGGCCGATGACAGTGACCTCACCGGTTCGATCGCGCGGCCGGCGAAGGACGCCCCGCCCACCGAGACCGATCTCGCCTTCGCCCGCAACGCCGCCTCCGACGTCCTCAGCAAGGGCGACAGGGATTCCAGCCAGCATTGGGAGAATCCGGAGACCGGTGCGCGCGGCTCGGTGACGCCGATCGCGCAGTCCTATGCCGCCGAGGACGGCCGCAGATGCCGCGATTTCCTGGCGAGCTACGTCAACGGGGCGACCGAAAGCTGGCTCCAGGGCGCCGGCTGCCAAAGCACCCGTGGCCGTTGGGAGATTCATACGCTAAAGCCGTGGCGGAGCTAGGATTCGGCGCGCGCCCCTAGTTGCAAAAATGCCACTCTCTTCCCACATGAATCCCTGGTGGGGCGGGGAGCCCTTTGAACAATTCGATTTCTTGAAGGAGACGTGACGGATGCGCGACCCCTATGAGGTCTTGGGGGTGCCGCGGAGCGCCAGCGCTGCCGCGATCAAGAGCGCCTATCGCAAGCTTGCCAAGAAGCATCATCCCGACAGCAACAAGGACGACCCGAAAGCCGCCGAGCGCTTCTCCGAGATCAACTCGGCGAACGAGATCATCGGCGACGAGGACAAGCGCAAGCAGTTCGACCGCGGCGAGATCGACGCCGACGGCAAGCCACGCTTCCAGGGCTTTCCGGGCGGTGGCGGGCCGCGCGGCCGCGCCGGCCCCGGCGGCTTCGAAAGCTATACGTTCCGCTCCGGCGGCGGTCCCGGCCAGGGCGGCGGCGCGTTCGAGGATATCCTCAACAGCATGTTCGGTGGCGGGATGCGTGGCGCCCGGCCTGGGGCCGGCGGCGCCGGGCAGTTCGAATTCGACACCGGCGGCGTCGGGCTCGATCTCGACGTGAATGTCGCCATGTCCGTCTCGCTGGAAGAGGCGGTCAAGGGCGGCGAGAAGCGCGTCCGACTGCCGACCGGCAAGGAGCTCAACGTCAAGATTCCGGCCGGCGTCACCGAGGGCCAGCAGATCCGGCTCCGGGGGCAGGGCGAGTCCGCGCAGGGCCATCCGCCCGGCGATCTCCTGATCACCATCAGCATCGCGCCGCACGCCCACTTCAAGGTCGAGGGCGCCGACTTGCGGATTGATCTGCCAGTGACGCTCTACGAGGCCGTGCTCGGGGCCAAGGTGCGCGTGCCCACCCCCGGCAATGCCGTGGAGCTTTCGGTTCCAAAAAACACTTCCAGCGGCCGGACCTTCCGCCTCAAAGGTAAGGGGTTGCCGAAATCTGGCGGAACCGGGGATCTCTTCGTCACGATCAGGATTATGCTACCGGACGGGAACGACGCCGAGCTTGAAGCATTGATGGAGAAGTGGCGGGACCAACACCCCTACAATCCACGTAGCGGACTCGGCTAGGGCGCTAGCCGAGGCATCCCGACGATCGGAGCATTCTCTTCCCGAAAGGATGATGCTCAACATGCGCCTGAAGCGCGGTTCGCGCTTCGACGCTGACGTTCGAGACGTGTCGGTTGCCCGGCGGGGCAGCCGATAAAAAGGTGCGGCCTCGAGAGGGGGACCAGCGCGGTACCAAAAACCCCAATCGAGGCCGCCCGCGTCGATCGGCGGATCGAACGCTGCTCATTTTCGCGTGATCATCCGGTGCGATAATGAGACGCGCCGATGTCTTCATTCCAAATTTTCAATGACGGAATCTAGGCACCGCCCTCAAGCAGCTGTCTAGGTGCCGTTTTTCTCGGCCTGATCATAGACCGCCTGCGCCACCCTGGTCAGCCGGTCGCGATCACCGCCACCGCTGACGACGTAGCCGACGCCGCGCTCGGCCCAGAACAATGCGCCGTCCTTGTCCGTCCTGGCGTAGCGCATTTGCGTCGCACCATTCTCGGTTTTGGCGGTGTAGATCGTATAGCGCTCGCCAGAGGCGCCCTCATACATCAGGAACGAGGCCGGGCCGTTCGGACCCGGCAACAGCCGGCCGCCGACGAGCTTCAGCCCGCTCGCCTCCAGGTTCGGCGCGAACACGGTCCAGCCGCAACGCCGGGTCAGCCAGGCCTGCAGGTGGTCGCGCTCGTTGCCGCCGACCTCGACGGGGTGGCGGACCTCCACGACATAGAGGCGGTGGGCGTCGAGCGCGTCCGCCGCAAAGCTCCGGAAGGTGGAGGGGGCATTGGCGGCGCCATGCCCGACCCAGCCGGCGGCGCCGCCGGCGACGAAGGCGACCAGCACCGCCGCCGCGGCGCCGTAGAGCCATTGCCGCGGGCGGCGTTCCAGCCGCTCGAGCTCCAGCCGGGCCGGCACCGGCTCCTGGGCGACGGAATCGTAGCGGGCGTGCAGCATCTCAGCCATGGCGCGCCAGGACTGCACGCGCTCGGCCTCTTCAGGATGGGCGGCGAGCCAGGCCTCGACGTCGGCGCGGCGCTCGGCCGGCAGCTCGCCATCGACATAGGCGTGCAGCTCGTCCTCGGTCACTGGGATATTGCGGTCGTTCATATCAATCGTCTCTGGCTCTGTGGCCTTAAATGTCGTTCAAAGCTCGACGTCGCGTAGCTCATCTTCGTGCTGCGGGCGGACGACACGCGATGCATCAACCCTGCCATCATTTCACCCGCCTGAGCGTCGGGCGCTCGCCCTCCAGCGAGGCCTTGACGTGGGCGCGGGCGCGGGCCAGGCGCGACATCACGGTGCCGATCGGCACGCCCTGGATGTCGGCGACCTCGCGGTAGCTCATGCCTTCCAGCATCACGAGGAGCAACACCGAGCGTTGCTCCTCGACGAGCGTCGCCAGCGCCCTCTCGATGTCGCGCCCTTCGGCTTCGGTGCCGCTGGCATCCGGGTTGTTCTCCGTCAGCTGCGTGAACTGCGGCCGCCTTGCCAGCGAGCGCCGCCGGTTCTTGTTGAGGTTGGTCAGGATCGTGTAGAGCCAGCTCCTGACGTCGCCTCCGAGAAACAATCGCTCCGAACGCAGCGCCCGCACCAGCGTGTCTTGCACCAGATCGTCGGCCGCATCCGCGTCGCGCGTGAGCGCGCGGGCGTAGCGGCGCAACGCCGGGATCATGGCTTCCACACTCTGGCGAAACGCACTCATTGCGGTCTTGACGTCCTGGTATCAGGCGCGAGCGCCTATAGCGATCATAACACCCGAACGGAACGGCTATTCCGGCGCTCGAAACAGCGTTAACGCGGCGTATTAGGGCTGTACCGCAGGGGAGGGCTGGTGTACCTCCAGACCTCACCAAGAGTTCGACGGGACGTTCAAAAATGGCGCAGAATTCGGGTCTGATGCAAGGAAAGCGCGGAGTGGTCCTCGGCGTTGCCAACAACCGCTCGATCGCCTGGGGCATCGCCAAGGCGTGCCACGCCGCCGGCGCCGAGCTCGCCTTCACCTATCAGGGCGATGCGCTGAAGAAGCGCGTCGAGCCGCTCGCTGCCGAGATCGGTGGTCTCGTGCTCGGCCATTGCGACGTCACCGATGCTGCGACCATCGATGCTGCGTTCGCGGTGCTGAAGGAAAAATGGGGCAAGATCGACTTCCTGGTGCACGCGATCGCCTATGGCGAGCAGCTCGACGGCCGCTACGTCGACACCACGCAGGAGAATTTCTCCAAGTCGATGCTGATCTCCTGCTACTCGTTCACGGCGGTGGCGCAGCGCGCCGAGAAGCTGATGACCGATGGCGGTTCGCTGATCACGCTCAGCTATTACGGCGCCGAGAAGTGGATGCCGCATTACAACGTGATGGGCGTTGCCAAGGCGGCGCTGGAGGCCAGCGTGCGCTATCTCGCCGCCGATCTCGGCGAGAAGAACATCCGCGTCAACGCGATCTCGGCAGGTCCGATCAAGACGCTCGCGGCATCCGGCATCGGCGACTTCCGCTATATCCTGAAGTGGAACGAGGCCAACGCGCCGATGCGGCGCAACGTGTCGACCGAGGACGTCGGCGGCAGTGCGCTGTATTTCCTCTCCGACCTCTCGCGCGGTGTAACCGGCGAGGTGCATCACGTCGATTCCGGTTATCACGTGCTCGGCATGAAGCGCCCGGACGCGCCGGACATCTCGTTCGGCGGCAAGGACTAGCTTAAATCCGGAATTCCCGTGCCCACGATCTATTATCTTCGCCATGGTGAGACCGAGTGGAATGCGCTCGGGAGGCTTCAGGGCACCAAGGACGTTCCGCTGAACGCGCGTGGACGCGGTCAGGCCGTGCAGGCCGGCAGCATTCTCGCCGACCTATTCAAGCGCGAGGGTCGCGACAAGGCGGCGTTACCCTATGTGTCGAGCCCGCTCGGCCGCGCGCGCCAGACCATGGAACTTGCGCGCGGCAAGCTGGAGCTGCCAGTTGCCGGATATGCGCTCGATGATCGCCTGCGTGAGATCGGCTATGGGGTTTGGGAAGGTCTGACCCTGGCCGAGAGCGAGGCGAGGGATCCTGACGTGTATGCCCGGCGCCTCACCGACAAATGGTCGGTCGGCCCCGCCGGCGGGGAGACCTACGCCGATGTCCAGGTCCGCGTACGGGCCTGGTACGACCAGCTGCGGACCGACACCGTTGCGGTCGCCCATGGCGGGACCTGCCGGGCCCTGATGGTTTCACTCGGCCTGGAGACCCCCCTCAGTGCCGCCGAACTCTATATCGAGCAGGGCGCCGTCTACGTGTTCCGCGACGGGCGGCTGGAGAAGTTTAGCTAGTCCCATCCGCCGTCATTCCGGAGCGGTGCGAAGCACGAACCCGGAATCTCGAGATTCTCAGGTGCGCAAGGGCGCACCGGAGTTCGCCCTTCGGGCGCCCCGAATGACCGAGTGTGTTTGACCCCGGTGTTCCCCCGCGTTACCACCACAAGTCAGAACTGACTTACGCACCAGCGAGAAGCGATGTCCTTCAACACCTTCGGCCACATGTTCCGCGTCACGACCTTCGGCGAGAGCCATGGGGTGGCGATCGGCTGCGTGGTCGACGGTTGTCCGCCCATGATCCCGCTGACCGAGGCCGACATCCAGGGCGATCTCGACCGCCGCCGGCCGGGCCAGTCGCGCTTCACCACCCAGCGCCAGGAGCCGGATCAGGTCAAGATCCTCTCCGGCGTGATGGCGCATCCGGAGACCGGCGTGCAGGTGACGACGGGTACGCCGATCGGGCTCCTGATCGAGAACACCGACCAGCGATCGAAGGACTATTCCGAGATCAAGGACAAGTTTCGCCCCGGTCACGCCGACTTCACCTATGAGGCCAAATACGGCCTGCGCGATTATCGCGGCGGCGGCCGCTCCTCGGCGCGCGAGACCGCGACGCGCGTTGCCGCCGGTGCCATCGCGCGCAAGGTGCTGCCCAACGTGAAGGTGCGCGGCGCGCTGGTGCAGATCGGCCCGCACAAGATCGACCGTGCGAAGTGGGACTGGGACGAGATCGCCAAAAATCCGTTCTTCTGCCCGGACAAGGACAAGGCCGCGTTCTTCGAGACCTATCTCGACGGCATCCGCAAGAGCGGCTCCTCGATCGGCGCGGTGATCGAGGTGGTCGCCGAAGGCGTGCCGGCCGGCCTTGGCGCGCCGATCTACGCCAAGCTCGATTCCGATCTGGCGGGCGCGATGATGACCATCAACGCAGTGAAGGGTGTCGAGATCGGCGCCGGTTTCGGCGCGGCCGAGCTCACCGGCGAGGAAAACGCCGACGAGATGCGCACCGGCAATGACGGCACGCGCTTTTTGTCCAACCATGCCGGCGGCGTGCTCGGCGGCATCTCCACCGGGCAGCCGGTGGTGGTGCGTTTCGCGGTGAAGCCGACCTCGTCGATCCTGCAGCCGCGTCTCACCGTCGACCGCAAAGGTGCGGACACCGAGATCTTCACCAAGGGCCGCCACGACCCCTGCGTCGGCATCCGCGCCGTCCCCGTCGGCGAAGCCATGATGGCCTGCGTGCTGGCCGACCACTTCCTGCGCGATCGCGGGCAGGTGGGACGCTAGCAAAAGGTCTTCATGTCGCGGTACTAGCCCACCGCGCAGCTTGACGTTCCCACAACTTCGTCCGCAAATGCGGACATGCAAAGCTCCGAGCTCCAGCGCATCACCAACTGGCTGATTGACGGCGCACGGTCGTCAGGCACCCCGGCCGAGATGATTGCGGACGTCTGCGAGCATCTGGTCGAAGCCGGCCTGCCAATCTGGCGGTTCGGCATCTTCATCCGTACCCTGCATCCCGAAATCTTCGGCCGCAACTTCATCTGGCGGCAGGGCGAGGAGGTCGAGGTCGGCACCGTCGATTTCGATATCCTGGACACACCCGAATTCGCCGCGAGCCCGCTCCGCATCGTGTTCGAACAGGGGATCGAGGTCAGGGGGCGCGTCGGCGATCCCGACAATACGCGCTTTCCGATCGTCAAAGACATGGGCGCCGAAGGAGCGACCGACTACATCGCTGTGCCGATGCCGTTTCTCGACGGCTCGGTCCACGCGACGAGCTGGGTGACACGGCATCCCGGCGGCTTCACCGACGACCACATCGCGGCGATCCGCTCCATCGTGACGCCGCTGGCGCGCGTCAGCGAGATCATCAGCCTGCGCCGCACCGCCGAGATGCTGCTCGACACCTATGTCGGCAACCGCGCCGGCGCGCGCATCCTCGGCGGCCAGATCCGCCGCGGCCACAACGACACCATGCAGGCCGCGATCTGGCTCTCGGACCTGCGCGGCTTCACCGCGCTGTCGGACCGGCTGCCACCCGAGACGGTGGTCGAGATCCTCAATCACTATTTCGACTGTCAGGTGACCGCGATCCGCGGTCATGGCGGCGAAGTCCTGAAATTCATGGGCGACGGCCTGCTCGCGGTGTTTCCGATCGACGAATATGTCGGCGATGCCGCCCATGTCTGCACGCGCGTGCTGGAAGCGGCGCGCGAGTCCCGCGCCAGCGTCGAGGCGCTGGCCTTTCCGGTCGGCGACGCCGTCGAGCGCTTCCGCTTCGGCGTGGCGCTGCACGTCGGCAACATCCTCTACGGCAATATCGGCGGCGGCAACCGCCTCGACTTCACCTGCATAGGTCCCGCCGTGAACCTTGCCGCAAGGCTCGAGAAGATCACGGGCCGCCTGGGGCGGACCGTCGTCGCCTCGGAAGGTTTTGCCAATGTCTGCCACCACGACTGGCGCGAGCTCGGCGAATTTCCGATCGCGGGATTTTCCAAGGCGCAGCGCGTGTACGGGCTCGGCGAGGAGACGCCGGTGGTGATGGCCTAGCGGACGGCACCGTCGGCGAAACTAGTCAGCGCGCACATATGACTGCCTCAGCCCAAGCGTCAGGATCATCAGAGTGATCCACAGCCGCAGCATCGCAAAGCTGAAGATGAAGACGAAATAGATCAGGTTCTTGCTGAACTGGCTCGCTGACGAGGTCTGCCAGAAATTCCAGATCGCGCTCCGCACCGCTTCCTGTCCGTAGGCGAGGGCGACGTTGATGACACCGAGCGCGATCACGGCGGCGCCGAGCCACAGCCCGCGCCGTGCGAACTCGCCGATGGCGGCGAACAGGGCGACCCTGCCGTCATCGTGCTCGGCACGGACGATCATGAGCAGCACGATGATGGCGATCCATGCACTCCAGAAGCGCCCGGGATGGGTGAACTGGTCGAACGCCATGCCATCGAGCCCCGCCATCAAATGAGGCGCGAAAGCCTCATGGCCGATCGCTGCGATACCGAGCGCCGCTGAGGTCATCACGAGTGCGATCCGCCACAGGATCGAGAAGGACAGATTGAGCTGCTCGCCCAATGTCAGCGCGCCGAGCGAGGACTGGCCACCCGCCGCCTCGATCGATTGTTGCGCCGTTGCGAAGAAGGCCAGGAGCACCGAAATGTCGGCAATGATGATGGCCGGCAGCGCCACGGCGCCGCCGCCGAACGCGATTACCCGCATCGCAGCCGCCAGGATCAGCCAGGGCAGGGCGTGCAGGAGCTTGAACGGACCGAACGAGGTTTCTGGGCGGGCCGGCTTGAGCGCGAGCTGTTTGCGCAGTGCAGCTGTCATCTCACCGTGGTGACACAGGAGATTGAACCTGCGGTAGCGGGGATCGGTAAAATTGACCGGAAGCGGGCAAACGACGCCCTATTCCTCCGGCTCGGTCGTGAACAGCAGTGGATAGCCCTTGGCGCGGCCGGCATCGGTGGCGCGGGTGGCCTTGGTCTCGGCGACGTCCCTGGTGAACACGGCAACGACGCAGGCGCCGAGCTTGTGCGCGGTGATCATCACCTTGTAGGCCTGATCCTCGGTCATGCGGAATTCGGCCTTCAGGATCATGGTGACGAATTCGCGCGGCGTGTAGTCGTCGTTGATCAGGATGACCTTGTGCAGCTTCGGCCGCTCGACCTTGGTCTTGGTCCGCGTCTTCGGCTTGGTGACAGTGTTGTTCATTCCGCCTCCCGGACACGCGGGCTCGGGTTCCCTGCCGCAGCGATCAGCTTGCGGCCTTCGCACCATATTGCAGGACCTGCACCTTCTCCAAGGTGATCAGACCGCTCGACATCATGCCATCCAGGATGGGCAGGAATGCGTTGATGTTGTCCTCGCTGTCAACGATCTCGATCAAGAGCGGCAAATCTTCCGAAAGCCGCAGGATCTTCGAGGTGTGCAGCCGGCTCGACTTGCCGAAGCCCATGGGGCCGCGCAGCACGGTGGCGCCGGCAAGGTGTCGCTCGCGCGCGGTCATCACGATCGCTTCATAAAGCGGTTTGCCGTCGAAATGGTCGCTCTCGCCGATGAAGATCCGGAGCGAAACTGCCTGATTGGGGATTTGCATGGTCAGCTCCTCGTCAAGCGGTTGTAGCGGCTCGCCATCATATGCCCTGCCCATACCGACACCAGCCAGCAGATGACGGACGCCGCGATATAGGCGAGCGCGGTGTATTTCATGCCGCCGTGGAACAGGCGGAAGGTCTCCAGGCTGAAGGTCGAAAAGGTAGTGTAGCCGCCGCAGAACCCGGTCATGACGAATTGCCGGTGCTCGGGCCGCGCCAGCATGCGGCCGTCGGGGCCGGTCAGCGTCGCGTAGAAGCCGATGATCAGCGAGCCCGTCGCGTTGATGAACAGCGTCGCGAAGGGAAAGCCCGGCCCGGTGTCGAGCGCGAGCCCGACGAGATAGCGCGTCAGGCCACCGACGACGCTGCCGGCGGCAACCCAGGCATAGAGTATCGCAGTGCGCCGGCGCTCGGTGGGAGCGTTCATCGGCCTCTAGCCTCCCAGGCCGTCCGCAAGGAGGAAACCGCAACTGACGGCGGCAAGGCAGAGCCCGACCGAGAACACGACATTGCCGAGCGCATGCATCGCCTCGCCGTTACGCGCGAGTGTCAGGGTTTGCAGGCTGAACGAGGACACCGTGGTGTAGCAGCCGAGAAATCCCGTCACCGCGAACAGCCACGGATTGGGCGTGGCCAAGGCCGAGCCGGGATGGGTCGCCAGCGCGCCGAGAATGCCGATCAGGAAGGCGCCGGTGACGTTGATGGTCATGGTGCCCCACGGAAACGTCTCGCCCAGCCGCCGCGCGATCACGCCGGAAATAAAATAGCGCGCGCAGCCGCCGAGCACGCTACCGACCATGATCGCGATTGCTCCGCTCAGCACGATGAACGACCTCCCATCCTCATTTGTCCTCCGCTGCCAGACCGTTGCCGGCGGCCAAGAGTCCCACGAGCGAGACCAGCGCGAAGCCGAGTCCCGCAAAGAAGGTTCCTGCCGGACCATAGGCGTCCCACAGCGCGCCGGCGATCACGCTCGCGGCCAGCAAGGCAAGGCCGGTGAACAGGTTGAAATAGCCGAACGCGGTGCCGCGCAGGCTGGGCGGCGCGGCGTCGGCGACGAGGGCCGAGAGCAATCCTTGCGTCAGTCCCATATGCAGCCCCCACAGCACGACGCCGAGTGCGAGGCCGCCAAGGCTCGGCAGCAGCGCCAGCGCGAGATCGGCACAGGCGAGGAAGACGAGCCCGAGCGCGAGCAGGCCGGTCCGGTTGATCCGGTCCGAGAGCACACCGGCCGGATAGGCCGACAGCGCGTAGGCGATGTTCATCAGCACCAGCACCGCCGGCACCCACATCGCATTGAGCCCGATGTTCTGTGCCCGCAGGATCAAGAAGGCCTCGCTGAAGCGGGCGAGGGTGAAGACGACGCCGACGGCCACGACGCGCCAATAGACCGTGCCGAGCTGCCGCATCGCGGCGAGATTGAGCGGATTCCCCGCAGGCTCCCGGCTCGGATCCGGCTCCGGCTCGCCCACCGCGAACGCGATCAAGCCGAACGACAGGAAGGCCGGTAGCACCGCCACCCAGAACACCGCGGCAAAATTGTCTGCCGTCCACCACATCAGGCCGATCGCCACGAGCGGCCCGAGGAAGGCGCCGATGGTGTCGAGCGATTGCCGCAGGCCAAAGCTCGCCCCGCGCAGGCCGCGAGGTGCGATATCGGCGATCAGCGCATCGCGCGGCGCGCCGCGTATGCCCTTGCCGACACGGTCGATGAAGCGCGCGGCCACCAGCCATCCGACGCTGGGGGCAAGCGGGAACAACGGTTTGGTGAAGGCCGCGAGCCCGTAGCCGAGCGCTGCGAGCAGTTTGCGGCGGCCGAGCCAGTCGGACAATGCGCCGGAGAAGATCTTCGTGATCGAGGCCGTCGCCTCCGCGATGCCCTCGATGAAGCCAACGGTGAGCGTCGAAGCGCCGAGCACGGTGACGAGATAGACCGGCAGGAGCGCGTGGATCATCTCGGAGGAGATGTCCATCAGCATCGAGACGAAGCCAAGCACCCAGATCCCCCTGGGCAACCCGCTACGTGCAGCAGTCGGTGTCGTCGTCGTCACGTCGTCGCCGTCTCCTTCGCGTTCTCCTGGCCAAAGGCCAGACAACAAAAAACCCGCCACCGGCGGGTTTGTCCATGCTCCCGCCGAAGGCAGAGGCCCAATGATTGCCCCTCCTCAAGCAGGAGTCATCAGCCCACTACGGTCCAGGATACGGGTTCAAGGCCGCCGGGCGGTTATCGGGGGACTCCATCCCCATCTGTCTGGCCAACCTAGCATGGAAATCGTGCCGGACAAGTAGGCGGGACGCTCTGTCCCGCGGCTCGTCGTTCCGGCTTTGCGCATCGCGAGCCCGATGATGCGAGCAATCTGGCGCGTTCCAGCGGCGCGAGCGCGGCAACACGGCGGCAGCTTTGCGCAAGGGCGTGCACATACCCAACCCGCAGCTTCCTAACCTGAATGTGAAGCGCAAGCGATCTTCGCCCTTTGCGGCTCGGCGATTGCATGTCACCATCGCGTCATACGACGGGAGACTGCGATGCGCTTGCTGTTCTCGATCGGGGCTGTGCTGGTTGCCGGCATGTTTGCCGGAGGGGACGTCGCGGGCATCGCGGCACCAGGACCAAAATTTGAACCGCCAAAGAACGAGCCGCAGCGGCTTGCGGCCGACAAGGACGCGCAGACGGTCGACGTCGAGCTGATCCTCGCCGTCGATGTGTCCTACTCCATGGACATGGACGAGCTCGCGATCCAGCGCGAAGGCTATGCGCAGGCGATCCAGTCGAAGGAATTTCTTCAGGCGCTGAAGCTCGGTCCGAACGGCCGGATCGCGGTGACCTATTTCGAGTGGGCCGCTTCGAGCGACCAGAAGATCATCATTCCCTGGCGGCTGGTCGACGGACCGGAGACGGCCGATGCGGTTGCCGCCGAGATCATGAAGACGCCGATCCGGCGCGCCTCGCGTACCTCGATCTCCGGCGCGATCACGTTCGCGATGCCGCTGTTCGACGAGGATCCCTATCGGGGCCTGCGCCGTGTGATCGACATTTCGGGCGACGGACCCAACAACAATGGCGGCCCCGTCACGGTGGCGCGCGACGCCGCGCTGGAGAAGGGCGTCGTCATCAACGGCCTGCCGATCATGGTCAAGGAGCCGTCCTATTCGACCATGGATATCGACAATCTCGATTTCTATTACGAGGACTGCGTCATCGGCGGTCCGGGCTCCTTCGTCATCACGATCAAGGACCGTGACAAGTTCAAGGAGGCGATCCGCACCAAGCTGCTGATGGAGGTCGCCGGCCGCACGCCGGAGCGCCCCGTGATGCGCGTCGCCGACAAGGAGCCGCGCGTCAATTGCCTGATCGGCGAGAAGATCTGGTCGGACCGCTGGGGGCGCTGAAGCCCCCCGGCTGAGACCTTTTGCCCATCCAACCGGCAGTTGAACTTAACGGCTCATTAACCGGTGCATGGCCCTAATCGGTCGGTTTCTGTCCGTTTCAGTCGGCGTCCCGATATCGCTGAAGCCAAACGAAGTGGGTCGGTCGGGCCCGTCTTCCGAGCAATCACATGGCCGTCATCTCATCGAGCACCAGCCAGATTTCTCCCGCCAATGAGCGGCTGTATCACCAGAGCGCGCTGCTTGGTGACTGGAAGGGCAATTGGGTGGGCAACAACCAGCCCGTCGGCTTCAAGGTCGTGAACATCCGCGGGGCCCGCGCGCAGGTCGAGTACACCCATAACGGGCACACCGAGCGCGGCTTTGCCGAGGTCCAGGGCACGCTCATCACCTTTGGTGGGGTGACGGTCGGCACCAAGGACGGCAAGAACATGGTGATGCTGTTCTCCTTCGGGGGCGCTGGCAAGCAGACCGCGAATCTCGAGAAGCAGGCCCCGCCGGCTTCCGACAGCCGTCTCATGGGAAGCTGGGGCGGCTATTCCAGCGCCAACGGCAAGAGCGCGAGCTTCAAAGTGCTCGCGGTCAATGGCAAGGAAGCCCAGGTCAGCGTCACCACCGACGGCATCACGCGCCAGGGAACCGGCTACGTCTACAAGAACGTCATCATGTTCGGGCAGACGCAGATCGCGACCGATGACGGGCAGAACGGCAAGGTCATCTACCAGGTCGGTACGAAATCCTTCATGGTGCCGGTGACGAAATATCCGCCGGCCGATTCATCGTCCTCCGTGGACAGGACGGCCTGAACGCGCGGCGCTCCCGACACGCGCGGGGCCTGCGGTTCTCACCATTTCGGCGCCCGCTTCTCCACGAACGCCCTCAAGCCCTCCTGCGCCTCATCCGACGTCGCGACGTTGCAGAAATCGTCCACGGCGCTCGCAATGCTGCGGCGATAGTCCAGATCGATCTGGCGCATGAAGGCGGCGCGGCCCATCCGCAGCACCGCGGCCGATTTGGCGGAGAACTGCGCAGCGAGCTTCGCCACCTCGGCCTCGAGTTCGGCATCGCCGACGACGCGGTTCACCACGCCGAGCTCGCGCGCTTCCATGGCGCTGAAGACCCGGCCGGTGAACAGTAGCTCGAAGGCGCGATGGCGTCCGACGATGCGCGGCAGATGCGCGTAGTGGATCGCGGGAATGACGCCGACGTCGATCTCGGGATAGCCGAACGTCGCGCTCTCGGCTGCCAGCACCACGTCGCAGGACACCGCCATGGTCATGCCGCCGCCGCGCGCCGCACCGCCGACCGCGGCGATCGAGGGCTTTCCGAGCCCGTACTGGGCTTCGTAAAGGTCGATATAGAGCGCTTGGAGGAATTGCCGGATCTCGGCGCCGGATCTGCCAAGCAGGATGTCGAGGTCGAGGCCCGCCGAAAAACGTTTTGCAATTGCGCTCGCCAGCACGACAACGCGTGCGCCGTCGTCATCCGCAGCGCGGCGGAAGGCGGCCACAACTGCGCGGATCATCTCGAGGCTCAGCGCATTGACAGGCGGGCGGCGCAGCGTGATGCGGGCGATGTTGCCAACGCATTCGTACGCGACGGGATTGTCAGAGGTCACCGAGTTCTCCATGCCTTGATCGGGACAGCACCTTCAACTGCCGCTCGACCTTGCGCAAGGCTTTCGCGGGCGGCCTCAAGCGCGCCATCGCCGATCAGCCGCCAGGCATCGTCGGCCCCTTCCGCCAGATGCGGGATCGTCAGCGGCAAGAGCGCGGCTTCCTGACCAGCTTACGTTGCGGCGCGGCCCGTGCAAGACCTCGGGGGCGCATGCTAGGCTGCACTCTGGAGATTGCTCGCGACGGAGAGGACAGATGACCGACGAACATCCCATGTTGGCCGGCTCGGCCACCGTTTTCGTCGTCTCCGACATCGCCGCGAGCCTCGCCTATTACCGCGACGTGCTCGGGTTCGAGGTCACCTTCGAATATGGTGAGCCGCTGTCCTACGCCTGCCTCTGTCGCGAGGAGGTCGCCCTGCATCTGCTGGCAGCGGCCAGGACGAAACGCTTGCCCGGGCAGGGCGGCCTCTGCATTTTCGTCCGCGACGTCGACCTGCTCTATGCCGAATTGTCCGGCCGTGGCGCCAGGCCCATCAACCAGCCGGAGGATCGCGATTACGGCATGCGCGATTTCGACATCGTTGATGCCGACGGCAATCAGCTCACTTTCGGCATGGGTATCCCGGAACCCTGAGGCGATGCCGGCGCGGCCTCGCTGGTATTTCTCATCGCCGGAGGGTATGATTTGCGAGGTTTTCGAAGGTTACCTGAATGTCCCGCCTTGCAACTTCATGCGGTCTTGCAGCTATCGGCGCCGTACTCTGCCTCAGCGGCACCTCCGTTGATGCACAAGTTGCACCGCTGAGATATGTCATACCGGGCGGACCGTTTGGCTTTGGCGGCAGCGATGGCCAGGGCTCCGATCCTTACGGCAATTTTCCGAGCTTCAATGCCGGTGACGCAGGCGGGCGCACCAATTTTGCGAACGGCTTCTTCGTCGGCAGCCGGCGCGGCAACCTCAATTGGAGCGGGCTCAGTCAGACCGGACTTGGTCAGAGTGGATTTGGTCAGAGCGGTTTTGCCGGCAATTTCAGCGCGCTCTCGTATGACAGCACCCAGTTCGGCTACACCACCAAAACCTTGGGCGACATGCCCGTCACCTTTTTTGCCGGTTTCGACACGCTGAAATATGGCAACGGCATCGGCAGCTCGCTTGCGCCGCTGACGTCCGGTGCGACGCCCGGCACCAGCGCATTTGCGGGCGTCGAGTTCAAACCGACCTCCAACCTCAGCCTATCGTTCGGCGCCGGTTTCATCCAGCAGGACTCGGGTCGCATGGACAGCGATATCAGATCGAACATGCTGCCCGGCGAGTCGCCGGCCCTGAGTGGCCTTCGGCGTTAGGATCGCATCACCAGTTCAGGCGGACGCCGCAGCGATTTCGGCAGGTCCGGGCCGTACCCGAAACGCATCACGATATCGGGGCGCCGCTCGCCGAGTCCGAGTGAGGCCGCGAATTGCGGCCTCAGCGCCGCCACCTCGACCGGCTGGTTGACGAAGGCATATTTCAGTCCCAGCGCGGTCGCCTGCAAGCCGAAGCGCTGGCAGGCGCGCCCCACTGCAATCCCGTGCGGTGTGTCGCTGCGATAGGCCGCGAGCACGACGACGCCCGCGGAGCTGACGAGCTGTTCGCGGTACTTCTTGTTTTCGCCGCTCTCCGTGAAGAAGAGTTTCATAAGCGGCCGCGCCAGCCACGACGGCAGGGACGGGTTTCCCGAGGCGAGCGAGAACAACCCGTCCATGCTCGCGAGCGCCTCCGTCTCGTTGAAGCGAATCCAGTTCACGAGCTCGCGCATGAAGGCCCCGTCGCGCATCTGCGCGGCGTTGCCTTCGAGCACGTAGTCGGCGACCTTCGCGATCGCGGCGTGCTCGGTCAGCAGGATGGTCGTGACATCAGGTTCGAGACAGGCGTTCTCGAGCCGGCGCAAGGTCTCGGGCGGGGCCGGCCTGCCGTCGAACGTCGCGCGCGTGCACTGCCGTACCGGAATCGCGGCCGCCAACGCCGATGCGGCGGGCGGTGTTTCCTCGAGCGTGATCACGATGCGGTCGCCGTCGATGACCGGGTCGGCGCGCCAGCCCAGCGTGGATGCAGCGAGGATGAGGTTTTCGGCGGCGCAGCCGAGGCTGACGAAGAGGTGATGATCGTCCGGATCGACAGCCGGACAGCGGCGCGAAAAATCCGGCGCGATCGTGATTTCGTTGCCGTGCGCGGAGAAGACCCACGGCTGGGTGTTATGGCTATTGGCGGCGAGGGTGGCAAAGCGCACGAGCTCGCGATCCCGTGGAACGGCCTGCAGCGGAGCCCGCGACGTCGTCACCGCCGCGTCATAGGTCATCGTTGCTCCCGCGGCAGGGAAGCCGCCGATCGCAGCCGCGGGAAACCCGAGCGCGGCCGCGATGAACTGCCGTCGGTGAACCACAAACGCTCGCTCCATGCCCTTGCGCAGCATGCCTCTAGCAGCAACGGGCCCCAGAACGATTGACCGGAATCAAGATCAGATGACCGGTCCACGCAATTCTGGTTTGGGCATCACGACAAGCCCGCCACCAGCGGCCTTTGCAGGTGCCTGGCCATCAGTTCCGCCGCCTCCGTGTAACGTCGCGTTTCCAGGACGTCGAGCAGGCGCAAATGCTCGCGCACGTGCCGGCGCATGCCGTCGCGGTCGGCGAAGCTGCGATAGGCGAACAGGCGTCTGATCGAGTTCACGCGCTTGAGCGCTTCGAGAAAAAAGGGATTGCCGGCGCCGCGGATGATGTCTTCGTGGAATTCGCAGCCGGAGTGAAAGATCTCGCCGATCGTCATCTTCTCGATCTCGCCTTCGAACACGCGCTGTTGGCGCTCGCGCAGGCGTGTGATCACCTCCTGCGGCAGCGTAAAACCCGGCTGCGCGATCGCCGCCGGCTCGATCACCGCGCGAAACGCCTTGGCCTGT
Organism: Bradyrhizobium sp. Rc3b; assembly: GCF_900114915.1. Taxonomy (GTDB): domain Bacteria; phylum Pseudomonadota; class Alphaproteobacteria; order Rhizobiales; family Xanthobacteraceae; genus Bradyrhizobium. The sequence continues at coordinate 355,453 of NZ_FOUS01000010.1, read as the reverse complement.
GCTTGAGCTTCGGGGCTTGAGACCGTCTCTGCGAAACGCCAGCCATAGCCCGGCAGGCGTGCGATCCAGCCCTCGGCAGCGATCCGGTCCAGCAGCCGCTGCAGCTCGGCCCGCGTGACGTCATAGCGGCGCATCAGCTCCGCCTCGGTAACGTCGGTCGGCAGCCGGCTCGCGAGCACGTCGCCTGCGACGGACGCATAAACCTGCTCGTTGCGCCTCACTGCCGCGAGCGCCGGTTGGGCTGCGCCGCTGGTGGGATTCTTCGCCAGCACAAAGCCGCGATGCGGCTCGCCGCGCGCCAGCCCCGCTGCTTCCAGCGCCTTCAGGCCGAGCCGGATCGGCGCGCGCGAAAGGTCCAGCGCGTCGGCAAGCCTTTGTTCGATCAGGCGGTCGCCGGCCTTCATGCCTTCGCGCCGGGCCAGCGCCATGATGAGCCCGGCAAGGTGTTCAGCGCGTTCGGAACCGTTCTTGTCGGTGCGTTGTCGGGAACTGTCTGATGAGCTCATTGCACTGCACGCGAGATTTAGGGCTTGACAGACTGTCCCACGGATTGTTCTTTTATGCAACAATATACAATCGACCCAGGGAGAGCCCGATGGCACGCGCGCCGGATGTCCATATTTGCGAGGTCGCTCCCCGCGATGGTCTGCAGAATCTCGACATCTTCGTTCCGACCGAAGCCAAATGCGCGTTGATCGACACGATCGCCGCTGCCGGCGTGCGCGAGATCGATGCCGGCTCGTTCGTGTCGCCAAAGGTCGTGCCGCAATTCGCCGACGTCGATACGGTGATGACACACGCGCTCACGCACAAATCGGCGACCATCGGTGCGCTGGTGCCGAACGTGAAGGGCGCCGAGCGCGCCATCGCCGCCGGTGTCAACGCCGTCTACTTCGTGATCTCCGCCAGCGAGACGCATAATCGCGCCAATGTGCGCCGTACGGTCGATGAGCAGATCGAGGGATTTCGCGCGGTCCGCGCCGCGATCGACGCCCGGCCCGTGGGCCAGCGGCCGCAATTGATGGGCGCGATTGCCACCGCCTTCGGCTGCTCGCTGGAGGGCGAGGTGAGTGAGGCAGCCGTGTGCCGGGTGGCGCGCGCTTTTGCCGAGGCCCGTGCCGACGAGATCGGCCTTGCCGACACCGTCGGCTATGCCACCCCGAAATTGATCGGGCAGATCATCCAAGCCGTGCGGGGTGAGGTCGGGTCGCAAATGACGCTGCGGCTGCATCTTCACGACACGCTCGGTGCGGGCCTTGCCAATGCCGTCGCCGGTCTCGAAGCCGGCATCCGCCGTTTCGACGCTGCGGTGTCCGGCCTCGGTGGCTGCCCCTTTGCTCCCGGTGCGCGCGGCAACATCGTCACCGAGGACCTCGTGTTCATGCTGGAACGCATGGGGCTCTCCACCGGCATCGACCTCGACCGTCTGATGCAGACGCGCGAGATTCTCGCCCGCCATATCCCGGCGAAGCATCTGACGGGGCATCTGCACGAGGCGGGCATTCCCAAAGTCCTGCGGAGCGCGGCATGACCCCGGCTGCACATGAGACGGTATCGGAGCTTCGCCCGCTCGCCGGGCTTCGCGTCATCGAGTTCAGTCAGATGGTGATGGGGCCGAGCTGCGGCTTGATCCTGGCCGATCTCGGCGCCGACGTGATCAAGGTCGAGCCGCCCAAGGGCGACCGCACCCGCACTTTCAAGGGGCCAGCCGCCGGCTTCTTCGCCACCTACAGCCGCAACAAGCGCAGCATCGCGCTGGATACGTCGACCGCGGACGGCCAGAACGTCGCACGCAGGCTGATCGAGAACAGCGATGTCCTGATCGAGAATTTCCGGCCGGGCCTCTTGAAACGGATCGGCCTCGACTACGAGAGCGTCGCGGCGTTTGCGCCCCGCCTGATCTATTGCTCGCTCAAGGGGTATCTGCCCGGCCCGTACGAGAACCGCCTCGCGCTCGACGAGGTGGTGCAGATGATGGGTGGCCTCGCTTATATGACCGGCTTGCCCGATCGTCCCATGCGCGCCGGGGCCTCGGTCAACGACGTCATGGGCGGCATGTTCGGCGTGATCGCGATCCAGGCCGCGCTCGCCGAGCGGCAGCGGACCGGCCGCGGCCGTTACATCCAGAGCGCGCTGTACGAAAACAACGTGTTCCTGATGGCGCAGGCCATGATGTGCGAGGTGGTCAGCGGCCAGCCGTCGATCCCGTATTCCATCAAGGACAGTCCGTGGCCGGTCTACGATCTCTTCGACACCAGGGACGGCTCGAAGCTGTTCGTCACCATCGTCGGCGAAGAGCAATGGGCGGCGTTCTGCCGCGCCTTCGATCGTGACGCCTGGCTCGTTGATCCGCGCTTTGCCACGAGCAACGACCGCGTCGATCATCGCAGCTGGCTGATCCCGGAAATCGCGAAGATCTTCAAGCAATGGGACAAGGCCGATCTCGCCGCGCGCCTCGAGCAGCTGGATCTGCCCTACGCGCCGGTCAACAAGCCCGGCGATCTCTTCGATGATCCGCATCTCAACCAGTCGGGCGGCCTGACCGATATTCGGCTGCCCGATGGCGGTGAGGCCAAGACACCGCTGTTGCCGATTTCCATGGACGGAAGGCGGCTGCCCAACCGCTACGATCCACCTGGGATCGGTGAGCACAGTGGGGAGATCCTGCGCGAGATCGGCATGTCTCCGGAAGACATCGAGGCGCTGCGACAAGCAGGGACGATCAAGTTCGCGCCGTCCTGACCGATCGGCGTAATCGAACAAAAAACGAGGGAGGAGGAGCACATGAGCATTACCAGGCGCGAGGCGCTGATCGCGGGCTCCGCATTGGCCGGAGCATCGCTGTTGCCGGGGCGATTGCTTGCGCAAAGCAAGCAGGTCTCCCTTGCGTTCGGACCGGTGTCGCCGGTCTACGCCATCGGCATGATCGCCGAGCTGAAGGGGTACTTCAAGGACGAAGGGCTCGATTCCAAGCTCGTCACCGGCAATGCCGGCACGTTCGGCCGCCAGACGCTGGCGGCAGGACAGGCGCTGTTCGCCCATGGCGATGCCAGTCACCCGCTCCAGCTCGGCGCGCGCGGCAAGCCCTGCAAGATACTGCTCGCTACCGAGATGGTGTGCTCCTACGCCAACATCATGGTCCGGCAGGACCTCCACGACAGCGGCATCAATTCGGTCGAGAAGCTCGCCGACTACAAGCGGCCGGACGGCGCCAAGCCGATCGTTGCCGCCACCGCGATCGGCTCGGGCACCTGGGTGTTCGGCACCTATGTGTTCGAAGCGCGCGGGCTCGGCGACAAGGTGAACTGGGTCGCAGGCGGCGGAACCAACACGATGTTCCCCTCGCTCCAGACCAAGCAGTTCGACGCCATCATGGCGCCGCCGAGCTGGATCGTCGAGGTCGAGAAGAAGGGCTTTGGCAAGACAATCTACGACACGTCCAAGCCGGGCGTGTTCGAGAAGGATTTCGGCGGCACGCTGCCCGTGCTCGTGATCTACACGCTCCAGGACACGGTGGAGCAGGACAAGGCGTTGGTGCAGGCCTATGTCAACGCGATCTACCGCGCGATGGCGTTCGTGAAGGCGGCGCCACTCGCGGAGGTGCAGGCGTTGGTCACGCCGAAATATTTCTCGGGCATCGATCCCGACGCGGTCAATGCCGAACTCGGCTTCGACAAGTCGACCTGGGCCTATGACGGCGTCATCGACAAGACTGCGTTCGAACGCGGCGCCAAGCCCTGGTACCGCAAGGGCACGGATATTCCCGAGACCAAATACGAGGATGTCGTCGACATGAGCTTCCTCCAGGCCGCCAGGGCGAAATACAAATGATCGCCGCGACGGGCCAGGGCCTTGCGCTCGCGCGCGACGAGGATCACACAGCGGCAGCGCGCGTCCGCATTGCCGTGCAGGGGCTTGCCAAGCGCTTCAACGCGTCCGGCCGCGAGTTCGTGGCGGTGGATGACGTCTCATTCGAGGTCAAGCAGGGCGAGTTCGTTGCGCTGCTGGGTCCATCCGGCTGCGGCAAGAGCACTATTCTCAACATGGTCGCGGGGTTGTTGCCGCGCTCGGGTGGACGCATCCTGATCGACGAGGACGCGGTCGAGACCGGCACGGTCAACCCCAGGGTCGGTTATGTCTTCCAGCGCGATACGCTATTTCCCTGGCGAACCGTGGAGCAGAACATTGGCTATGGGCTGGAGATCGCCGGGTTGCCGAAGACCGAGCGCGCCAGCCGCGTCGCTTCGGCGGTCGAGAAGGCCGGGCTCTCGGGCTTTGGTCAGAGCTTTCCACGCATGCTGTCCGGCGGCATGCGCCAGCGCGTCGCCTTGATGCGCACGCTGATCCTGGAGCCCGAGATCCTGCTGATGGACGAGCCGTTCGGTGCGCTCGACACCCACACCAAGCTGGAGATGCACAAGACGCTGCTGGAGATCTGGGAACGCGAGCGGCAGACGGTGCTGTTCGTGACGCACGATCTCGGCGAGGCGCTGACGCTCGCGAGCCGCATCATCCTGCTCTCGGCCCGGCCCGGGCGTCTCAAGGAAGATTTCGACGTCGCTATCCCGCGGCCGCGTGACCCCGTGGCCGTGCGCGAGAGCGCCGAATTCGGCCGCCTCTATTCTCACATCTGGCACTCCCTCGGCGAAGAATTCCGCCGCACCAGGGTCGATTGACCATGTCCAACAACCGCGCCGTGATTCTGTTCTGGCAATTGGCCATTCTCGCAGCCGTGCTTGTCATCTGGCAGTGGGGCTTTGAATGGAGCAAGGCGCTGCTGCCGAGGGCTTACGTGCCCAAAATCCTCGATCCCTATTTTGTCGCCAAGCCGTCGCTGATCTGGCAGAGCTTTCTGCGGCTCGGCTGCTTCGCTGACGCTGGCGGCTTTGCCGCCTGCATCAGGGGCAACGACAACAATCTTTGGCTCGCCACGCTCGTCACGTTGAAGAATACGTGGTGGGGCTTTCTGTTCGGCTCTGCGAGCGGGATCGCGGCTGGCCTGGTCCTCGGCCGTTCGGACTTGCTTGCCCGCGTGTTCGGACCCTACATCGTGGCGCTCAACTCGATACCGCGCATTGCGCTGGTACCGCTCGTCATCCTGATCTTCGGCCTTGGCGATCTCTCCAAGATCGCGACCGCCTGGCTCGTCGTGTTCTTCGTGGTGTTCTTCAACACCTTCGAGGGAACGCGTGCGGTCGACCGCGACCAGATCGCTGCCGCCCGTCTGCTCGGCGCCAGCGAGTTCACCGTGCTGCGTACGGTCGTGATCCCGTCCGCGCTCGCCTGGGTGTTCGCTTCGCTATTGCCGGCGGTGTCTTTTGCGCTGATCGGCGTCATCGTTGGCGAGTTCATCGGCGCCGAGCGCGGCCTCGGCAAGCTCATCATCGAGGCGGAGGCGCGGGCCAATGCCAGCGAGATGATGGTGGCCATCTTCGTCATGATGTTCGTCGGCATCCTGCTGGCGATCGCGGTGCGCTCGCTGCAGTCCTATCTGCTCCGATGGCAGCCGCAATTCGAGCCATCGGCATAGCGGCCTGACCTCAACGGCTGAACCGCGCCACCAGCTCCACATGCGGCGTGTGCCGGAACTGATCGACCGGCACCACCGCCTCCAGCCGATAGCCGCCGTCGATCAGCAGCCGCGCGTCGCGGGCAAATGTCGCGACGTTGCAGGACACCGCGATCACGACCGGCACCTTGCTCGCGGCGAGCTTAAGCGCCTGCGCCTGTGCGCCCTGGCGCGGCGGATCGAATACGACGGCGTCGAAGTCACGTAGCTCGGGCGGCACCAGGGGGCGGCGGAACAGATCGCGCGGCTCGGCCTTGATCGGCTTCAGGCCCGGCGTGCGCGCGGCTTTCGCCAGCGCTGCGACAGCGCCGGCGTCGTTGTCATAGGCGGTGACGCGGGCCTTCTCTGCGAGCCGCAGAGCGAACGGACCGACACCGCAGAAAAGGTCGAGAACCTCCTTGGCCTTGCCGATGCGCTCGGCGACGAGCGCTGCCAGCGTCTCTTCGCCCGCGACCGTTGCCTGGAGGAACGAGCCCGGCGGCAGCGTCACCTCGGCGCGGCCCATCTTTATTGTCGGCGCCAGGCGTTGCAGCACCAATTCGCCATGCCGCGTCAGCCGCGCCAGGCGATGCTGCTCGGCGACGCGCGAGAGCGCGGTGACGAGCGGCGTCGGCAGCGGGCCGGAGCCGCGCACGTCGACATCGAGGCCGTTGGCGGTGGCGGTGACCTGGATGTCGAGGGGCTTGGTCACCGGCATCCTGGACGTCAAAGGCTCGGCGAGCGCCCAGGCGGCATCGATCGCGCCGTCGAGTGCGGGATCGAGGATCGGGCAGCGATGGATCGGGATGACGTCGTGTGAGCTCGTCGCCGAGAAACCGACCTTGAGGATATCATGCGTGCCGAAGCGGCCATGCAGCGTGACGCGGCGGCGTCCGGCGCCATGGGCATCGACCAGCGGCGCGACCTCGCATGCGATGCCGGCCTGGGCCAGCGTCTCCACCACGATGCCGCGCTTCCAGGCGTGATATGGCTCAGCCGCCCAATGCTGGATGGCGCAGCCGCCACAGACGCCGAAATGCGGACAGAACGGCTCGATGCGCTCGGGGCTTGCGACGTCGACTGCGAGCAGCTTGCGGCGGTCGCGATGGTGGCCCACGACGTGATCGACCTCGATGGTCTCGCCGCCAAGCGTGTAGGGCACATAGATCGCTTCGCCGGCGTCGAGGCTGACGCCGTCGCCGCGATGGCCGACATGATCGATCCTGATGCGCTCAACCACGACGCGCGCCCAGGAAGAATTCGATATTGCCGTCGCCGCCGGTGATCGGCGAGGGGAATATCTCGATGTCGGTGCAGCCGAGCGAAGCGGCAAAGGCGGCGATGTCGTCGCAGATTTCCCGGTGCACGGCGGCGTCGCGGACGATGCCCTTCTTGTTGTGCTTCCTGTCAGCCTCGAATTGCGGCTTGATCAGCGCCAGCAGGCTCATCGGCGCTGCCGCCAGCGACAGCGCCACCGACAACACGGTCTTCAGCGAGATGAAGCTGACGTCGATGACGACGACATCGGGCCGTGCCGGCAGCCGCTTGCCCTCATAGCTGCGGATGTCGGTCTCCTCCATCGACACGATCTTGGGATGGTCGCGCAGCGAAGGATGCAGCTGGCTGGTGCCGACGTCGATGGCGAACACCAGGCTCGCGCCGTTCGCCAGCAGCACCTCGGTGAACCCGCCCGTTGAAGCGCCGACGTCGAGGCAGACATGATCTTCGATCTCGATCGGATACCGTTCCAGCGCGCCGGCGAGCTTGACGCCGCCGCGGGAGACATAGGGGTGCGCGGGCTCGGCCTGGATCACGGCGTCCTCGGCAATCGTCTCCGACGGTTTGGCGACCGGCTTGTCGTCGGCGGTGACGAGCCCGGCCTCGATCGCCGCGCGCGCCCGCGCCCGGCTCTCGAACAGGCCGCGCTCGACCAGCAATACATCTGCGCGCTTGCGGGCAGGGGACATCACGCTCTCTTGGTACGGCTCTTGGGACGCTTCTTGGGACGATTGATCTGCTTATGTAGCGATCAATCGCGCGGCTGCCATCCGGACGCAAGCCTCGAACGCGGCGAGATCATGCCAGACGTCGATCGGCATCGCGGCCGGCGTCACCAGCGGACAGCCGTGCAGCTCCAGCGCATGGATCATCATGAGATTGTCGACGAGGCCGAAATCCTCGACCGTCAGTCCCTGCGCGTCGACCAGCCGCCCATCCTCGGAGGTGACCTCCATGAAGCGGCCGACACGGTCGGCATAGGCGGCACCGTCGTTGGAATAGGCCAGGCAGAATTTGCGGCGGCCGGCCATGTAGCCGAGCTCGTAGACGGTGCCGGGATCGGCGCCGGCGCCGCGGAACGGGGTGAGATTGGCAATGATGGCGTCGGCCGCCTCCATCATCGCCTCGTTGCCGCAGAAGATCTGCCGCGCGGCATCGGGCGCGGTGAGATCGATGGCGTTGTCGAGGGGATAGAGGCCGGTGAGCCCGTGCGCGGCGCAAATATCGACCTTGCGCCGGCCGATCTCGATCGCATCCGGCAGGAACACGTCGGGGCCTGCCAGATAGATTTTCATGGCTGACTGCTTCGGAGAAATTCAGGCGAGCTGCGAACCGCGGCGAAAACTGCGCTCCCTCTCCCGCTTGCGGGGGAGGGTTGGGGAGGGGGTGTCTCGGCAATCGAGAACCCCCAAGAGGCGAAAACCCTCACCCGGATCGCTTCGCGATCCGACCTCTCCCGCAAGCGGGAGAGGTGTACCACCTCAGGCCAGCTTGACCGTCTCGGCCTTCACGTCCTTGCCGAGCGCCTCGAACACCTTGGCGACGATGCCCTTGGCGTCGAGACCGGCGCGGCCGTACATCGCGGCCGGCGTGTCGTGGTCCTGGAACACGTCGGGCAGCACCATCGAGCGGAACTTGACCATGCCGGTGTCGAGCACGCCCTGATCGGTCAGGTACTGCGCGACATGCGAGCCGAAGCCGCCGACCGAGCCTTCCTCGATCGTGATCAGGATCTCGTGGTCGCGGGCAAGCTTGAGCACCAGCTCGGTGTCCAGCGGCTTCATGAAGCGCGCGTCGGCGATCGTGGTCGACAGGCCGTGGGCTGCGAGCTCGTCGGCCGCCTTCTCGCATTCGGCGAGGCGCGTGCCGAAGGAGAGCAGGGCGATCTTGCTGCCCTGGCGAATCACGCGGCCCTTGCCGATCTCGAGCGGGATGCCGACCTCGGGCATCTCGATGCCGCGGCCTTCGCCGCGCGGATAGCGCAGCGAGCTCGGACGGTCGTCGATCGCGACCTGCGTCGCCACCATGTGCACGAGCTCGGCTTCGTCGGCCGCGGCCATGATCACCATGTTCGGCAGGCAGCCGAGATAGGCGTTGTCGAACGAGCCGGCATGCGTGGCGCCGTCGGCGCCGACGAGGCCGGCACGGTCGATGGCGAAGCGGACGGGCAGGTTCTGGATCGCGACGTCATGCACGATCTGGTCGTAGCCGCGCTGCAGGAAGGTCGAGTAGATCGCGCAGAACGGCTTGTAGCCTTCGCTGGCAAGACCGGCGGCGAAGGTCACCGCGTGCTGCTCGGCGATGCCGACGTCGAAAGTGCGGTCGGGGAAGGCCTTGTTGAAGATGTCGACACCGGTGCCGGACGGCATCGCCGCGGTGATGGCGACGATCTTGTCGTCCTTCTGCGCTTCCTTGACGAGGCTCTGGCCGAACACGTTCTGGTAGGCCGGCGCATTCGGCTTGGCCTTGGCCTGGGTGCCGGTCGCGACGTCGAACTTGACGACGGCGTGGTACTTGTCGGCGGACGCTTCCGCCGGGCCGTAGCCCTTGCCCTTCTGCGTCACGACGTGGACCAGGATCGGGCCGGTCTCCATGTCGCGGACGTTCTTCAGGACAGGCAGCAGATGGTCGAGATTGTGGCCGTCGATCGGGCCGACATAGTAGAAGCCGAGCTCCTCGAACAGCGTGCCGCCGTCCATCATGAAGCCGCGGGAATATTCCTCGACGCGGTTGGCGCGGTTGGCGATGATCTTGGGCAGGCGCTTGTTGATCTGCTTGGCCGCATCGCGCAGCGTGCGATAGGTCTTGCCGGAGTAGAGCCGCGACAGATAGGCGCTCATGGCACCGACCGGCGGCGCGATCGACATGTCGTTGTCGTTGAGGATGACGATCAGGCGCGAGTTCATCGCGCCGGCGTTGTTCATGGCCTCATAGGCCATGCCGGCCGACATCGCGCCGTCACCGATCACGGCGATAACGTTGTTCTTGCCGCCGGAGAGGTCGCGCGCCACCGCCATGCCGAGGCCGGCGGAGATCGAGGTCGAGGAATGGGCCGCGCCGAACGGATCGTAATCGCTCTCGCTGCGCTTGGTGAAGCCGGACAGGCCGCCGCCGGTGCGCAGCGTGCGGATGCGGTCGCGCCGGCCGGTGAGGATCTTGTGCGGATAGGCCTGATGGCCGACGTCCCAGATCAGCCGGTCGCGCGGCGTGTCGAAGACGTAATGGATCGCAGTGGTGAGCTCGACCACGCCGAGGCCCGCGCCGAAGTGACCGCCGGTCACCGAGACGGCATCGATGGTCTCCTGCCGCAGCTCGTCGGCAACCTGGCGAACCTGCTCGATCTTGAGCTTGCGCAGGTCTTCCGGCGTCCGGATGGTGTCGAGAAGCGGCGTTTTACTGTATGCGTTCACGGCGATTTCCAATTTGTCAGCGCCGGAAGTTCATTCCGGTGCGCGATGGGTTTGCACAATATCGGCGCAGCGCGAGTCCTCAAACCGTCGGAGCCACCTGCATGGGGCAAGGCCCCGTCTTCAAGCTTAGGTAAGCTTAAGTGCGCTCCGGTTCAGTCTCTGTGATCCCTGTCACTTAGATCGGCTTCGTCCGTCCCAGCCAATTTCATTAGCAGTTTGAAGCGCTTGTCGTCGGAATTCTCTGCCCACGCAAGGCTTGCAAAAAGCCACACTCCGCGCAGCTTTACACCAAAGCTTGGGCCAAAGCCAACCCGCAGGACCGATTGGGGGTATGCAGATGCAACCGGCGGGCCAGAGTGGTTAACCGTGGCCCGGGACAATGGGTTCCAGCCTTGCCGGGTCCCCTGGCAGGCTTTTCCGCCTGAATGAGATCTTTTTTTGGTCCCGAGGGACGGATTTCCGGACGGATGGCATCAATCCGGCTGCACGGAACCGTGCTGGTTGGCGGGATCGCGCCGTGCGTTCATGAAATCATGGCGGCCACGCTCCCGTGATGACGTTTCGGGGCCTGCCCTCGGAAGGCTGAGCGGGAACTCTCGGCTTTCCTACTGCACGTCCAGCGGCGCGGTGCCGGTGGCCTGGCCGCTGGCATCGGTGGTGATCTTGTCGACGCGCGCCTCGGCCTGGCGCAGCAATTCCTCGCAGCGGCGCTTCAGCGCCTCGCCGCGCTCGTAGATCGTCACGGATTCCTCGAGCGGCACCTTGCCGTCCTCGAGCCGCTTCACGATCGTTTCGAGTTCCTCGATCGCGCGCTCGAAGGTGAGCCTGGAGACGTCGACTTGAGTATTTTCGGCCATATCCGTTTCCGATTGCCCGATTCGCTTTCCTTGCAGTGAAGGCAGGTTTTGCGGGCTTAATGTGGCGGGCGTCGTCAGGCGCCCATCAGGGCGCCGACATGCGCCGTAACAGATTCTTTCAGTCCCTGCAGGTCATAGCCGCCCTCGAGCACCGAAACAACGCGCCCTCCCGCGGACTTGTCGGCGAGATCCATCAGCTTGCGCGTCACCCAGGCATAATCCTCCGCGCGCAAATTCAGCGAGGCCAGCGGATCGCGATAATGCGCGTCGAAGCCCGCGGAGATGATGAGCAGCTCGGGGCTGAATTTCTCGAGCTGCGGCAGAATCAAATTCTCGAACGCGGAGCGGAATTCCGGCCCGCCGTCCTCGGAGGCGAGCGGCGCGTTGACGATGGTGTCGTGGTCGCCGCGCTCGCCCGTCGCGCCGGTGCCTGGAAACAGCGGCATCTGGTGCGTCGAGCAGTACATCACGGTCGGGTCCGACCAGAAGATGTCCTGCGTGCCGTTGCCGTGATGCACGTCGAAATCGACGATGGCCGCGCGCTTGATGCCGTATTTGCGCTGGGCGTGGCGCGCGGCGATGGCGACATTGTCGAAGAAGCAGAAGCCCATCGGCTTGCCGATCTCCGCGTGATGGCCGGGCGGGCGCACAGCGACGAAGGCGTTGCGATGCTCGCCCGCCATCACCGCTTCGGTCGCCGCCACCGCGCCGCCGACACCGCGCATCACCGCTTCCCACGTGCCAGGGGACATCGAGGTGTCGCCGTCGATATAGACCTGCCCGCTGCTCGGTGCGATGTGGCGCAGCTCGGTGACGTAGTGCTCGTTGTGGCACAGCGTGACGAGATCGAGATCGCCCTCCGGTGCCTGGTCGCGCACCAGGAACTGGAAGCGCTCATGCGACAGCGCTTCCTCCACCGCACGCAGGCGATCCGGCCTTTCAGGATGTCCCGGCGGCGTGACATGGTCGAGGCAGGCCTTGTGGGAAAGGAGAAGCGTGCTCATCAGGTCGGCCTCATGGATCCGGGCTTTCGACGTCGCTTGGCGCATCCGGCGCCAAAACGCAATGCAAATCCCAATCTATGCGTTTGAACGGGAATGGCAAAGGGGCGTCCGGTTCAGGCCCATTTGATCCGGATCAATTCACGCGCAGGATGCGACTCAGCGGCAGCGGGCCGATCGGACCGTGCGCCCGGAAGAACGCGAACAGTGCGTCCGCGTCGTAGCCGCCATATTGCGGCGCCGTGCCTTGTTTGGCGACGGTAAAACCATCGCCGCCGACCGCGAGGTAATCGTTGAGGGTGACGCGGTAGCCGCTGGCCTGCTCGATCGGCCTGCCGCCCAGCGTCATCTTGTCGGCGATCACGCGCTCGCCGAATGGCTTCGACGCATCCCAGGCATAGCTGAACCCGTTCGATACCTGGAGAATCCGCGGCCGCTTCGGGTCCAGCCATTGCTGCTCGAGCATGTCCTTGAGCTGACTGCCCGTCAGCGTCATCGTCACGAGGCGGTTGCGGAACGGTTGGCTGGCGAACACGTCGCCGAAGGAGATCGCGCCGTTCTCCTTCGGGACGATGTCGGTGCGGATGCCGCCGGGATTGGTGAGCGCGATGACAGCGCTGCCATCCTTGGCGTCCCTGGTCGCGGCAAGCTGCGCGTCCGCGATGATGTCGCCGAGCGCGCTTTCGCCGGCCTCGTTCGGCACGCGCGACAGCGTCTGCGTCACCGATCCGGCCGGCCGGTTGGCGATCGGCGCCGAGAGCTTGTCATAGGCCTCGATCAGCGCGGTCTGCTCGGCGTCCTTCGCCAGCGAGGCGTTGGCGACGATGACGTTCTCGGCTTTGGCGCTGACGATGTCGCGGGTTACAGGATCGAGCTTGAGATCGATCGCGGTGACCAGCGTGCCGTATTTGTCGCCGCTGGTGACGAGCCGTCCGTCGATGTCGCAGACATAGGCGCGGTGGGTGTGGCCGCTGACGACGACGTCGACGGCGCGGTCGAATTTTTTGACGATGTCCACGATCGGCCCGGTGATGGCAGGGCATTCATTGTAGTCGCCGGCGGGCTCGCCGCCCTGGTGGATCAGCACCACGATCGCCTCGACGCCGCGCGCCTTCAGCTGGGCGACCTGCGCATTCACCGTCTCGGCTTCGTCGCGGAATTCGAGCCCGGCGATGCCAGCAGGCGAGACGATGCCCGCGGTCTCCTTCAAGGTCAGCCCGATGAAGGCGATCGGGATGCCGTCGAACTCCCTGATCTCGTAGGGCGGCAGCACGCTGTTGCCCGTCGCGGTCTCGATGGTGGACGCGGCGAGATAACGGAATTTGGCGCCCGTGAACGGATGCGGCCCCTGGCAGCCGTCGACCGGATGACAGCCGCCGTTCTGCATCCTGAGCAGCTCGGTCTTGCCCTCGTCGAACTCGTGATTGCCGACCGAACTGATCGCAAGCCCCATCAGCGAAAGCGCCTCCACGGAAGGCTCGTCGTGAAACATCGCCGACAGGAACGGGCTCGCGCCGATCAGGTCGCCGGCGGCGACGAAGATCGTGTTCTTGTGTCCCTCGCGCAGCTGCTTCACCAGCGTCGCCATGTATTCGGCGCCGCCGGCCGCCACCATCACCGTCCGGGCTCCGTCCTCGGGATCATTGATGCGAATGCCGCCCGGCGGCGGACGCAGATTGCCGTGAAAATCGTTGATGGCGAGCACGCGCAGCTCGACCGGCGCGGCGGTCTGGGCCGAGGCGGGGAGGGCGGAGGCGAGAGCGAGGGCGGCAAGGATGGATCGTAAGGCATTTCGCATGGAACCAAGATTAGTCGGTCCACGCGAAGATTTCACGAAGCATTATCGTAACCGTGCTGGACTTCTCCCCAACCTCAGTATCGTAGGGTGGGCAAAGCGAAGCGTGCCCACGTCTTAAGTCGTGGGCACGGCGCAAGTGCGCCTTTGCCCACCCTACGATACTGGACTCGCGGAGAGAGCCCGCTACTTCTTCTTCCGGTTCGCAAACGCATTGAACGCCGCCACCGCTTCCTCCGACTTGAGCCGCTCGCCGAACAGATGGCCTTCCTGGTCGATGCGGCGGGTGAGCTCTTCCGCCGGCGCGCGCAGCAATTTGCGGGAGGTTGCGACCGCCTCGGCCGGCAGCCGGCAGATGTCGCGCGCCACCTTGCGCGCCTCGACCTCGGTATGTCCGGGCGACACCACGGTGTTGACGAAGCCTGCTGCGTGCGCCTCCGCGGCGGAAAAAGTCCGCCCCATCACCAGCATGGCAAAGGCGCGCTGATATCCCATCGTGTTCGGCATCAAGAGGCTGGCGGCGCCGACCGGCACCAGCCCGAGATGGATGTAGGGCGCGGAGAAGGTCGCAGCGTTCGAGGCCAGCACGTAGTCGCAGTGAAACAGCATCACGGTGCCCATGCCGATCGAGGCGCCGTCGACGGCGGCGATGATCGGCTTGACGTTGAGGGCGAGCGAATAGAGAAACTTGGCGCCTTCCGACAACGTCTCGGGGCGCGCGGTGTCGGCGTGCATGAAATCGTCGATATCGTCGCCGGCGGTGAACACGCCTGAGCCGCCGGTGATGATCATGCAGCGGATGTCGGGGTTGTTCTGCGCGGTGTCGATCGCGTGGCTCATCTCCCGGTACATGTCCTGGGTGATCGCGTTCTTCTTGCCCGGGCGGCGCAGGGTGATGACGCGCGTTCCGCGCTCTTCGGTGACGACGATATTGCCATTCGGCATGAGAGCCCCCTGCGCTCGCCGCGATGCTCGCCGCTTCGCGAGTCTCGCCGAGCATCAGCCTACATGATCCCGCAGGCGTGCCAATGCGCTGAGTCAACCTTTTCGGAGCCAACGCATCGCAACAATTGGCTACAATGTTTCATTTGAAAAACCAGTGGTTGTGGTGCACGATCCCGCGTGGTTCCAGGTGACCCGATTGCCCGATTGATGATTGCCGCAACCCGCGTCGACGAATCCTCGCTGCACTACCGCGGCTGGCGCGTCGTGCTGGCCTGCTTCCTGATGGCCTTCTTCATGTTCGGCTTCGGCCTGTATGGCCAGGGCGTCTATCTCGCCGAGCTGCAGCGCGCCCATGGCTGGCCGGGCACGCTGGTCTCCGCGGCCAGCACGTTCTCGTTTCTCCTGACCTCCGTCCTTGTCATCTTCACCGACGATCTGCTCGCGCGCATCGGCTTGCGGTCGCTGATCCTGTGCGGCCTGGCGGCGCTCGGCGCCTCGACGGTGCTGCTGGCGCTGATGCAGACGCCCTGGCAGCTCTATCTCGCCTATGCGCTGATGTCGGTCGGCTGGACCGGCATGGGCACCGTGGTGATCGCGACCGTGCTGAACTCCTGGTTCGAACGCCGGCGCGGGCTGGCGCTCAGCCTCGCATTCAACGGCGCGACCTGCGGCGGCATCATCCTCGTTCCGCTGCTGCTGTCGCTGACCGGCAGCATCGGCTTTCGTTCCGCCATGCTGGCGGCCACGCTCGCGATGATGGTGCTGGTGCTGCCGGTGGTCGTGACCTTCATCGGCTGGCCTGCAGGGACCTCGCCGGCTTCGGGCGGACGCCCTTCCGGTGAGAGCACGGCCGCACCAAGCCATTCCCGCAAGGCGCTGCTCGCCAACGCGGCGTTCTGGACCATGGTCTTGCCGATCGCGATCGCGCTGCTGGCGCAGATGGGATTCATCATCCACCAGGTGACGTTTCTCGAGCCGCTGATCGGCCGCTCGGCCGCAGGCGGCGCGGTCACCATCATGGCGGCGATGGCGGTGGTCGGCCGCCTGTCGCTCGGCCTGTTCGTCGACCGGCTCGATCCCCGGCTCGCCTGCGCGGCGTCGATGACGAGCCAGGCGGCGGCGCTGTTCGTTCTCGTGCAGAGCACGAGCCCGACGGTGCTGCTGGTGTGCTGCGCCGTCTACGGCTTCTCGATCGGCAACATGATCACGTTCCCGCCCTTGATCATCCAACGCGAGATCGGCGCCGCCGCCTTCGCCGCCGCAATGGGATTGGGCACCTCGATCAGCGGCGTCGTCAGCGCCTTCGGACCGGGCATCGTCGGCCTCGCGCGGAGCTTGACGGGCAACTACACGATGGCGTTTGCGATGTGCGTCGTGCTGGATCTCGTGGCGGCGGGCATCGTGTTGTGGCGGCCGGGGAGAAGCGCGAAGGCCGTGGCCTCGTAGCCCGGATGGAGCGAAGCGTAATCCGGGATTCGTGCCATGAGCGACGTCGGCCCCGGATTGCGCTGCGCTCCATCCGGGCTACAAGGCCTCCTTACCCCAGCAACACCGCATCCGCCGCTGCGACGGACTCCGCGCTCTCGGTCACGGTGCGCTCGAGCGCGCCGGCCTGCACACTGATGTTCTCGGCGAAGAAGCGTGCGAGCGAGACGTAGCGTGGCGCATCGGTGAGGCCGTCGGCCTTGGCGGCGAGTGCTTCGGAGGCGAGCAGGCAGCCGCCGAGCGTCGAGCCGAACTGCTGCAGATAGGGTGTCGCGCCGGCAAGCGCCTCGTTCGGCGCGGACGTCACGCGCTCCAGCAGCCATTTGCTGGTGCGGGTCAAGGCCTCCAGCGATTCGCGCAGCTTGACGCCCGTGGTGCCAAAAGCCGGATCGTTCGACGCTTCGACTTTCTTGACCGTCGCTGCGAGCTCGTCGAGCAGCGCCCAGACGGCAGCGCCGCCATTGGCCGCGAGCTTGCGCGTGACGAGGTCGATCGCCTGGATGCCGTTGGTGCCCTCGTAGATCGCGGTGATGCGGGCATCGCGATAATGCTGGGCCGCACCGGTCTCCTCGATGAAGCCCATGCCGCCATGCACCTGCACGCCGAGATAGGCGACCTCGTTGCCGATGTCGGTGGAATAGCCCTTGGCCATCGGCGTCAGCAGCGCCGCGCGCGCGGCGGCATCGGCACGCACCTTGGGATCCCTGGCGCGCGTCGAGACGTCGATCGCGACCGCGGTCGCATAGCAGATGGTGCGCGCGGCGGCGGTCTGCGCCCGCATCCGCATCAGCATGCGCTTGACGTCGGGATGCACGAAGATCGCGTCCGAGCCTTCGCTCTTGCTGCCGACGGCGCGGCCCTGCTTGCGCTCCTGCGCATACGACAAAGCCTGCTGGTAGGCGCGATCGGCGACGCCGACGCCCTCGAGGCCGACGCCGAGACGGGCCTGATTCATCATCGTGAACATGCAGCGCATGCCCTGGTTCTCTTCGCCGACGAGGAAGCCGATGGCGCCGCCATGATCGCCCATCGTCATGGTGCAGGTCGGGGAAGCGTGCATGCCGAGCTTGTGCTCGACGCCGCTCGCATAGATGTCGTTGCGCTGCCCGAGCGAGCCGTCTGCATTGACCATGAACTTGGGCACGAGGAACAGCGAGATCCCTTTGGTGCCGGCGGGCGCATCGGGCAGGCGCGCCAGCACGAAATGCACGATGTTGTCGGTCATGTCGTGCTCGCCATAGGTGATGAAGATCTTCGTCCCCTTGATGCGATAGGTGCCGTCGGCCTGCTTCTCGGCGCGGGTTCGCAGCGCGCCGACGTCGGAGCCGGCCTGCGGCTCGGTCAGCTGCATCGTGCCGGTCCATTCGCCGGAGACGAGCTTCTCGAGATAGATTGTCTTCAGCTCACTGCTGCCATGCGCGTCCAGCGCCTCCATCGCCGACGCCGTCAGCAGCGGGCAGAGGCCGAAGGCGAGGTTCGAGGCGCTCCAGATCTCGGTGCAGGCCGCATTGATCGCGATCGGCAGGCCCTGGCCGCCGAAATCTTCGGGGCCGGACACCGCGTTCCAGCCGCCCTCGGTCCAGCGCTTGTAGGCGTCCGGCCAGCCCGGCGCGGTCGTCACCTTGCCGTCGCTGAGCTTGATGCCGTGCTCGTCGCCAACCTTGTTGAGCGGGGCCAGCACGTCGGTTGCGAACTTGCCGGCCTCCTCCAGCACGGCCGCGGCGATGTCGGCGTCGAAATCGCCGTAATGACCGGCCTCCACGGCAGCCTTGAGGCCGGCGCCGTGATTGAGCGACAGCAGCATGTCAGAAATCGGCGCGCGGTAGGTCATGGCTCACTCCCGTGGACAGGTCTTGGCGCCCTATTCCCATGAAATGGGGGAGGTCTCAATGGGGCGGGAGGGGCCGGACGGTGGCGGTCAGAACGGGGCCGTCGCGGGCCCATAAAGAGAGTGTAGCGGCGCCGAACCCGGGGCTGTGGTATTTTGGCCCTTCAGGCGGTTGAAATGCTGCGCCGCTCCCTATAGACCGGCTGCGACCAAGGGAATCTGCGGTAGCCAGTTCTTCCGCCGGCCCCCAGGTCGCCTGTTGGGGCGTAGCCAAGCGGTAAGGCAGCGGATTTTGATTCCGCCATTCGGAGGTTCGATCCCTCCCGCCCCAGCCAGAAGCTTAGGCTGCTGTCTTGCGCAAGGCGGACGTTAGCTTCGATCGTTTGGCCACGAAGAGCCGAAAACCGCTTCAATAAGCGCTTCACTGCGACCGCATTTTGCGTGGCCCTCGTTTCTTTGGCCGACTGGAAGGATGCAGACCCCGCACCTCCTGTTGTTGAAAAAGTTCCGCGCAGATGCCACGCAGCCATTGGCTTGCCGGGTCGTGGTGGAAGCGGGCGTGCCAATATTGCTTCACCGTAAAGCCGGCGATCGCCAGCGGGCAATCAAGCACGCGCAGTCCGTAATAGTGAGCCAGCGTTTCGCCAATGTGCCTTGGCAGGGTGGCGATCAGGTCGGTCGTCCCCACGATTGCGGGCAGTCCCAAAAAGCCGGGTAGCTCAAGCGCCACGTCAAGGACTATCCGCTGCTCCTGTAGCGCGGTCGCGAGCAACTGATGTCCAGTGCCGGAGCGAATGAGGACGTGGGCCTCCCGCCTGAAATCCTTTGCGGTGATGCGGTCGCGGATCCGGGCATGTTTGGCGTTCGCCAAACAGACCCAATCCTGCGGAAAAAGTGCCTGTTGGAAATGTCCGGCGTCGAGACCCGAGATGTAGCCGAGGGCCAGATCGGCTTCACCGGATTGCAGCATCCGTGGGGTGTCCGCGCCGATCTGTGTCGCCTCGATACGAACGCCCGGGGCGACGCGGCGGATGTGAGCGAGGATGGACGGAAGCAGCGTGACGTGGCTTCCATCCGTCATGCAGATCGCAAAACGGCGCTTTGCGGTTGAGGGATCGAAGTCGGTGCGAAGCTCAGCCAGACGACGCAGCGTTTCCAGCGCCTGCCTCGCCGTGCCGATGAGAGCCTCGGCGCGCGGCGTTGGCAGCATTCCCTCCGCCGACCGGATGAAGAGCGGATCGTCCAGTTCCTTACGCAGTCGCGCCAGCCAGATCGAGATGGTCGGCTGACTTTGACCGAGCTTTTCTGCGGCCTTGGTGACGCTGCCCGTGGCGAATAACGCGTCGAAGAGCCTCAGCAGGCGCGGGTCCAGCAGATTGGTCTCGACATTATCCAGGTGCTTCATTGCGATTCACAATATCGGATATAATGATCATATCATATCTTAATATCGATCGGCCTGCTACCACACTTCCAGCGCCAAGAAGGGCGCGCGGGGAAGCGTTGGATGAGGATCTGCTTTATTGGAGCGGGAGCCTTGGGCTCGACCATCGGCGGCACGCTGGCGCGCGGCGGTGCCGAGGTGTGGTTGATCGATCCGTTCCAGGCTCATGTCGACGCCATCAATGCCACGGGCCTTCGGATGCTCGAAGGCGACGCCGAAACCATCGTGAAGGTCGCCGCTTGCACCTCCGCGGCCCAAGTCGGCGTAGAGGCCGACCTCGTCATCGTCCTTGTCAAATCCTACTACACGCGGGATGCGATCCGCGCTGCAGCGCCGATCATCGGGCCGCAGACGGTTGTGATGTCACTTCAGAACGGTCTTGGTCACGAGGACATCCTTTCGGAGGAAGTTGGTCGTGAGCGGGTGATGGCGGGCAAGACCTACGTTGGTGGCGTGCTGCTTGGCCCCGGTCATGTACGCTCCGGGGTCGTCGGCAAGGAAACCATCATCGGTGAACTTGACGGACGCTTGACCGAGCGCGCGCAGAGAATCTCCGAGGCTTTCAATCGTGCCGGCATTCTCACGCTGCTCAGCGACAACATCCTGGGCACGATGTGGGACAAGCTTTTTATCAACGTCGCCGGCGGCGGCGTTACTGCCATTACCGGCCTGACCTATGGCGGCCTCTATTCGCTCCCCATCCTGAAGGATTGTGCGCTGGCATCGATTTCAGAGGGCATCGCGGTAGCGCAGGCGGCCGGCGTGAAGATCTCGATTACCGACCCACTCCGCGCCTGGACAATGGCATCCGCCGGTCTGCCGCCCGAGTTCAAGACGTCGATGTTGCAGAGCTTGCAGTCCGGCAATCCGACCGAGGTTGACTACATTCACGGCTCCGTCGTGCGTTGGGGCGCAAAGCTCAACGTGCCGACCCCGGTCAATTCTACCCTCGTCGCGTTGGTCAAAGGGCTCGAATACGCCCGCAGCGACTATCCTGGAAAGAGCTGAGACGATGTCGTTGCCTCGCGCTTATATCGAGCACGTCGCGATCCGTGTGCCGGACATTGATCGTCACGTTGACTTCTTTCGCGAGGTGCTTGGTCTCGCCATTCGCGACGAGCAACCCGCCGATGGTGCGCGCCCGCGCCAGGTGTGGGTGCTCGGAAGCGTGCAACTCATCGAAGATCCGAATTTTGTCGGACCGGAGGGGCGTCTCGCCCATCTCGGCATCATGGTCGACGACTACGAAGGCGTGCTGGTCCGCGCTGCCGCCTGGGGCGTCAGGGCGTTGCCCGCGGGGCCGAACTGGCTCGAACTGCCGGGCGGGCTCAACGTCGAAATCTTGCAAGCCAGCGCAGGCGCTGTGGAAGCCGCCCTGGCGATCAATCCACGGGCCTGAGGAAAACGCGACATGATCGATGAGCGCTACTGGGACGATGCCAAGGTCGGTGACGAATGCGTCACCCCCTCGGTGACGGTCACCGAGGCGATGGTCAATGCCTATGCCGAGTTGACGGGTGATTTCACCCCGGTCCACGTCGACGAGGAATACGCCAAGACCACACCATTCGGCACGCGCGTCGCGCACGGGCTGTTTGGTCTGTCGCTGGCCGACGGTTTGAAGACCCGTGCCGACTACCGTTTTCTTCCGGGAATGTCATTGGGCTGGACGTGGGATTTCAAGCTGCCGATCAAGCTCGGCGACACCGTGCACGTGAAGTTCCGTGTCGGCTCGATGCGCGCCACGAAGCGTGATGGGTGGGGCATCGTTGTGCTGCCCTCGGAGCTGATCAATCAGCGCGGCGAAGTGGTGCAGCTAGGCGAGCATCGGTTGATGATTCCGATGCGCCCGAAGAACAACGCCGCAGGAGAGCAGGCATGACCGCGCAAGAACTGCCGCTCCAAGATCTGCCGCTCAAAGGCATTCGCGTCATCGACTACAGCCATTTCCTGGCAGGCCCGTTTATGGGCCGTTGCCTCGCCGCGATGGGCGCGGAGGTCATCAAGGTGGAGCGCCCTAGGGAAGGCGATGCGGGACGCGCCCACGGATATTTCAAGGACGGGCAATCCGGCTATTTCCTGCAGCAGAACATGGGCAAGCAGGGGCTGTGCATCGACCTGCGCGACACGCGCGGTCTCGACATGATGATGAAGCTCGTCGACACGGCCGATGTCTTCATCGAGAACTACCGCCCCGGCGCACTCGAGCGCCTCGGGCTCGGTTACAAGGCGCTGTCGGCACGGAATCCCAGACTTATCTACTGCTCGGTCTCAGCCTATGGCCACACCGGTCCCTATGCCGACCGTCCGGGCTTCGGCCTGATCGCAGAGGCGATGTCGGGCGCCCTGGCGCAACTGGGCACTCCCGGTGAAGCTCCGCCGTTGCTGCGGATGCCGCTGGCAGACATGTATACCGGCATCCACGGCGTAGCAGCCGTCAACGGGGCGCTGGTCGGTCGCGTATCGTCCGGCCGTGGCCAACACATCGATCTGGCGCTGTACGACTGCATGGTCTCGATGCACGACTATGCGGTTCAGCGTTACTTCCTCTCCGACGGCGCCGACATGCCGAAGCAGACCGGCAGCGGACAGCCGGACTCGACCGTCTACGGCGTCTTCCCTGCCAAGGACGGTAATCTCGTCATCGCCGCGCAAGTCGATGATGCGTGGCGGCGATTGGCGACGCTGATCGGAGGGAACGCGTTGGCATCCGACCAGCGCTTCGCCCAACCTGCCGCACGCAACGCCCATTATGCCGAAGCCATGGAGATTGTGCGTAACTGGACGCTGTCGCAGCCGTCTCGGGATGCGTGTCTGGCGGCACTCGAGCAAGCAGGTGTGCCGTCCGCTCCCGTGCAGACCATCGGAGAAGTCGTGAAAGACCCGCAGATCCGCGCGCGCGGAATGCTGGTCGAGCAGGAGCATCCCGTGCTCGGCAAGGTGACACTGCCGAACCTGCCTTTCCGCTTCTCCGACTGCGACACCACGATACGCATGCCGGCGCCACTACTCGGTCAGGACAATCGGCGCATTGCCGCGTCACTGGGGCTGTCGCCTGAAACCGTCGACGCAATGGTGCGCGACGGCGTGCTGTACAACGAAGTCGCAGTGCAGGAGTGAGCGATGAGCGATCGTTATGCGGTGATTGGCAATCCGATCGGCTTCAGCAAGTCACCCCTTATCCATGGCACTTTCGCCAGAATGACGGGACAGGACCTTATCTATGAGGCAATCGAGGGACCCCTCGATGGTTTCAACGAGCGGGTTGATCAATTCCGGACCGAGGGCGCCAAGGGGCTGAACATCACCGCCCCGTTCAAGCTCGATGCCTTCGAGTACGCAAATGAGCTTTCGGAGAGCGCCGAGCGAGCTGGCGCCGCAAACTGCCTGAAGTTCGTCGGCGATCGGATCATTGCCGAGAATTTCGACGGGATCGGCCTCGTCCGTGACATCACCGTCAATCTCGGCGTCAAAATGGCCGGCCGCCGCGTCCTGATGCTCGGCGCTGGAGGAGCGGCCCGCGGCGCGATGCTGCCGTTCCTGCGCCAGGACCCCTCGGAGCTGGTTCTCGTCAACCGAACGCTGTCGAAAGCCGTGGCTTTGGCCGACGAGTTTGCCGGCTGTGGTCCCCTGATCGTCAGCGGCTACGCCGAGCTGGCCGATCTCGCGGAGGGCTACGACGTCGTCGTCAACGCGACGTCTGCCAGTCTGCGCGGTGAAATGCCGCCGCTTCCAGGCAATGTCTTCTGGGGGGCGGAGCTGGCCTACGAACTCGCCTACGGCAAGGGGCTCACGCCCTTTCTGCACACGGCCCGCGCCGAAGGCGTCGCCAAGCTCGCCGACGGCGTCGGCATGCTGGTGGAACAGGCGGCCGAAGCTTTTGCCTGGTGGCGCGGCGTTCGACCGAGCACGGCTCAGGTCATCGCCGAGCTGACCGTCCCATTGCGCTGACCGGCGGTGCCGAGCATGCAACCCAAACCCAGCTTCCTCGTCGGCCTGATCGGCAGCGGCATTGCTGCGTCCCGCACCCCGCCCATGCATGAAGCGGCCGCTGACGCTGCGGGCATCCGCTATCTCTACAAGAAGATCGATCTGTCCGACTTGAAGCTCGGTGCGGAGGCATTGCCGGAATTGCTCATGGCCGCGAGGCGGATGGGCTTTGACGGGCTGAATGTGACCCATCCCTGCAAGCAGGCGATTATTTCACTTCTGGACGAGCTCTCGCCCGACGCGGAGGCGCTTGGCGCCGTGAACACCGTGGTCATCAGGAATGGCCGAATGACCGGCCACAACACCGACTGGTTCGGCTTCGCCGAGAACTTCCGCCGCAACATGCAGGGCGCATCGCTCGGTCGGGTCGTCCAGCTCGGCGCGGGCGGCGCAGGCGCGGCAGTTGCTTTCGCGCTCATGAAGCTCGGCGTGCAGGAACTGACGATCATAGATCTCGA
Source organism: Bradyrhizobium sp. Rc3b (assembly GCF_900114915.1). Lineage (GTDB taxonomy): Bacteria > Pseudomonadota > Alphaproteobacteria > Rhizobiales > Xanthobacteraceae > Bradyrhizobium. Next base: position 331,414 of record NZ_FOUS01000010.1, on the reverse strand, counting down.
TTTGGCCAAGGCACAGGGTGTGGTCGACGCGTTGTCCCCTCGGTTTGCAGAAGCGCACTTCAGGGTCGGCCGGGATGTCGCAGCGGCCGTGGCTGCCGCGGACGGCATCGTCAACGCAACGCCGATCGGCATGGAGAAGTATCCGGGCACGCCGCTGCCGACGGCCTTGCTGCGTCCCGATCTATGGGTCGCCGAGATCGTCTATTTCCCGCTGGAAACCGCACTGCTGCGCGAGGCCCGCGCGCTCGGCTGCCGCACCGTCGACGGTGGCGGCATGGCGATCTTCCAGGGCACCGAAGCTTTCCGCCTGTTCACGGGCATCTCACCTGATCCGGACGTCTTCTTCGCGACTTTTGCATCCCTGGGAGGGTGACACCCGGCCGATGGGCGAGCGGCACGCACAACGCCCGAGAGGAAACGCAAGATGGGCTATACGCTCGATTTCTCGGTGGTCTGGCAGGCGCTCCCAGCCTTGTTGTGGGGGTGCCTGGGGACGCTGGGGCTGGCGCTTGCCGGCATGACACTGGCGATGATCATCGGCGTCGCCGGCGTCGCGGCACGCGATTCGAAGGCGGCCTGGTTACGTGCCATCGTGATCGGCTTCGTCGAGATCGTGCGCAATACGCCTTTCCTGGTGCAGATCTTCTTTCTGTTCTTTGCACTGCCGCTCATCGGATTGAAGCTCAATCCGACCGCCACCGCCATTATCGCACTCGGCGTGAATGGAGGCGCCTACGCCATCGAGATCATCCGTGGCGGCGTGCAGTCCATTCACCAAGGACAGGTTGAGGCCGGCTACGCGCTCGGTTTGCACAAAGGACACGTGTTCCGCTTCATTGTACTCAAGCCCGCGCTTCGCGCGATCTACCCGTCGCTCACGGGGCAGTTCATCATGCTGACGCTGACCTCGTCGATCTGTTCAGCCGTCTCCGCCTATGAACTGACATCGGTTGCGCAGCGCATCGAAAGCGACACATTCCGCAGCTTCGAAGTCTATTTCTCCGTCACCTTCCTCTATCTCGCGATCTCCTGGCTGCTGATGCTGGGCTTTGCAGTCATCTCCCGCCGTTTCTTCTCTTATCCGACACGCTGAGGAGAGTTCATGACACCGCATTTTGGCCTTCCGGAGTTCGGCTTCCTGTTACGTGGTCTGCAATGGACCGTGCTGCTGACGCTGGTCGCATTCGCAGGCGGCTGCACGGCGGGGCTTGCCGTCGCATTGATGCGGACCTGTGGTCACAAGGGCGTGGAATGGATCACCAGCGTCTACATCGGGATATTCCAGGGCACTCCGCTGCTGCTGCAGCTTTTCGTCGTGTATTACGGATTGGCGCTAACCGGGCTGAAGCTCGATGCCTTCGTCGCGGTAGCGATTGGTTTCACCGTCAACGCTTCCGCCTTCCTCGGCGAGATCTGGCGCGGCGCAATCCAGGCCGTTCCGCGCGGCCAGTCCGAGGCGGCAATGGCGCTCGGCCTGCATTATTCCTCCCGCATGCGCGACATCGTGCTGCCGCAGGCGATCCGCATCTCGCTGCCGGCGACCATCGGCTATCTCGTGCAACTCATCAAGGGCACCTCGCTCGCCGCCATTGTCGGATTCATCGAACTCGCCCGCGCCGGCCAAATCGTATCGAACCAGACCTACCAGCCGTTGCTGGTCTTCGGCGTGGTTGGCGCGATGTATTTCATCCTCTGCTGGCCACTCTCATGGTGGGGCAGCCGGATGGAGGCCAGGCTCGCCCTGGCCAATCAAAGGTAGGAACGGCGCACCTACCCAATCAAATACAGCCATCACCAGGAGGAGAACACTAAATGCTATTTTCGATCACTCGCCGCCAGCTCGGCATCGCGGTACTCGCACTGGCGGCTGTCGCCACGGCGGGCAAATTGCAGGCCGCTACGTTGGAAGACGTGAAGAAGAAGGGCGTCGTCGTCATCGGCATTCAGGGCGATAATGCGCCTTGGGGCTTTGTCGACAGCTCGGGAAAGCAGGAAGGCATCGATGCCGACATGGGGCGTGCCTTCGCTGAATTCCTCGGCGTGAAGGCCGAGTTCTCTCCTCTGGCCGTGGCCAATCGTATCCCGGCATTGACCACGGGCCGTGTGGACATCCTGTTCGCGACCATGGCTATGCTGCCGGAGCGTGCGAAGGCGGTGCAGTATTCCAAGCCGTACGTCGCCAATGAGATCACGCTCGTCGCGGCCCAGGCAACGCCGATCAGCAGCAATGCCGATATGGGCAAATATGTCATCGGTGTCCCGCGCTCCTCGACGCAAGATACGCAGGTCACCAACAACGCCCCGTCCGGGACCGAGATCCGCAGATTCGACGATGACGCGGCCACGATACAGGCACTGCTCTCTGGCCAAGTCCAGGCCGTGGGTGCGAACTTGTTTTACCCGCAGCGTCTGAACGCCGCGAAACCGGAGCTCGGGTTCGAACCGAAGCTTCATTTCTCCGCTCTGTACAACGGCGCATGTACGCGCCTGGGAGACAAGGAGTGGAACGAGACGGTCAACAAGTTCATCGACCAGATCAAGTCGAACGGCAAGCTGGCCGCCTTCTACGCCAAATGGATGAAGGTGCCGGTCCCGGTTTTCCCCGACTCGGTCCCCGGCGTCCCTTTCACCGTTCAGTAGTCCCTGCGAGCGGCCGACGCGCGATCCGCGTTGGCCGCCGCCCGACAGCGGAGGCCAGCATGCAGGACCAGATCCTAATCGAAATGAAGCGTGTGCAGAAGTGGTACGGCGGGTACCAAGCTCTCCGCGATGTCGATCTCACCGTGCGCAAGGGCGAGAAGATCGTGCTCTGCGGTCCGTCCGGTTCGGGCAAGTCGACGCTGATCCGCTGTATCAACCGCCTGGAGGCGATCCAGCAGGGCAGTATCGTGGTGAACGGTCATCGGCTGGACGACAGCATCAAGGCGATCGATGTCGTACGTCAGGACGTCGGCATGGTTTTTCAGAGCTTCAACCTTTTTCCGCATATGACGGTGTTGCAGAACTGCATGCTCGCCCCCATTCGCGCGCGCCGCATCGGCAAGGCCGAGGCAGAGGCGACCGCGCGAAAATACCTGGAGCGGGTACGCATTGGTGACCAGGCCGACAAATATCCGGCTCAGCTTTCGGGCGGCCAGCAGCAACGTGTCGCGATCGCGCGTGCTCTCTGTATGCAGCCCAAGGTGATGCTGTTTGACGAGCCGACCTCGGCTCTCGATCCTGAAATGGTCAAGGAGGTGCTCGATACGATGATTGGCCTCGCCAACGACGGCATGACCATGATTTGCGTCACCCACGAGATGGGCTTTGCCCGCCAGGTTGCCGATCGTGTCATCTTCATGGCCGAAGGGCACATCATCGAGGAAGGCGCGCCCGACGTCTTCTTCCGCAATCCACAGCACGCCCGCACCAGGCAGTTCCTCGGCGAGATCCTTGCCCATCACTGAACGGAGTTCTTCCATGAGTCGTCTTGTCTACGTCCTCAACGGGCCAAATCTCAATTTGCTTGGCAAACGCCAGCCTCACATCTACGGTCACGAGACGCTTGCGGACGTGGAGCGGGATTGCCGGGCGCTGGCCGCGGAGCTCGGCCTGGAGATGCGCTTTTACCAATCGAACAGAGAATACGAGCTGATCGACTGGATCCACGAGGCGCGCGAGACGGCTGCCGGTATCGTGATGAATCCCGCGGCCTTCACCCATACGTCGGTCGCCATCCTGGATGCCTTGAACACGTTCGAGGGGACAGTGATCGAGGTGCATATTTCCAACGTGCACAAACGCGAGGAATTCCGCCACCACTCGTTTGTCTCCAAACGAGCTGATGGGATCATCGCGGGCTTCGGCACGCAAGGTTATCTGCTCGGCTTGCGTCGCGTGGCCAAGCTGCTCGATGAGAAGAAGGGCTAGTATCGCATGAGTGCACCCGTCCGCCTGTCAGTGATGGGAGCGGGTCTCATCGGCGAGCGACACATCGAACACATTCTCGCGCGGCCGGAGGCGTTGCAGCGGAAACCGGAGATCTCGTGTCGGTTTGATACTGGAAGGTGAAGCCGGCCTTGTTCAGACCCTTTGGCTGGTCCTCGTTACGGCGTTGCGGCGGCCCAGGGCCGCCGCAGCCGCATCGGGACGCCGCCGCCGGGCGGCGGGTCGTCGTCATCATCATCGAGCTTCCGCAGCGCGGCGAGAATGTCCGCGAGCCGGATCGGCTGATCCATGCCGGGAATCTCGCGCAGCGCTGGATGGGATTCGACCGCGTACATGTCCGAGGCCCAGGACGACAATATGATCCGCTTCTCCGCTGTCGAGAGCTTGCCATCGTCGAGGACGGCGCTTGGCGATGCATAATGCGCAGCGGGATGGAACAGCGCGCCGAGACCGCCGGTGGTCGCATTGGCATTGGTCATCACTCGTCTCCCTCTACACTCCTTTCGAAGGGATGGTCCGATCGGCGGATGGCGATCCGGTCGCCATCCGCCAGGGTGGTCGCTGTCGAACGCGTTCGACCGGCCTAAGCCGCTTTCTTCTGCTCGATCTGCGGTGACGCAGCACCCGCGATCTGGATCCGGCGCGGCTTCATGGCTTCCGGAATCTCGCGCAGCAGATCGATGACCAGGAGACCGTCCTGGAAAGCGGCCTGCTTGACCTGGACGTAGTCGGCGAGATTGAACACGCGGCGGAACGGACGCGCGGCGATACCCTGATAGAGATATTCACGCGTGGCGCTGTCCGGCTTCCGGCCCTCGATGGTGAGCGCGTTCTGTTCGGCGGTCACGCTGATGTCGTTGACGCCAAAGCCCGCCACGGCCAGCGTGATCCGGTATTGGTCTTCGCCGGAGCGCTCGATGTTGTAGGGGGGATAATTGTCCTCGCCCGCCTGGCGCAGCGTGCTGTCGACGAGGTCGGCCAGATGGTCGAAGCCGATGGTGGAGCGCCACAGCGGCGCGAAGTCAAAGGTGGTCCTCATACCAAGTCCTCCAAAGAGCAAGAGGATACGAAGGAGCGCCGTTAAGGAATCGGGAACGGATCCGAAGACCCCGGCCCGGCGCCCGCGCCGGACCCGATCGGGCATCCGGCACACCGCTCTCGCGGCGAAAAACGACTTAGAGCGCCGCAAGGCCCTTGCAAGAGGGATGCGCAAAATTTTTTTCGGGCACCCCCAACTGTGTCAAGCAAGCGGCGAAAGAGGATCTTGACAGCAAAACAAGCCTGAATATTTTTTGCGCCGGAAGATGTTTCTTCCCGCACCGCAAATTCGAAAAGGACCGTGAAAGACCGTCAGGAGTGACGACGATGCTCGATCAGGATTTCGCCCGCATCCGCGCGCACCGCAACAACCTCTCTCGTTATCGACGCCTACTGAAGACCGAACTGTCGGACATTGAGCGCCAGTTTATCGAACGGCGCCTCGCCGAGGAGCAGACCGCCCTTGAGGCTCTCGCCGCCGATGCCTTCCCGGCCGCAATCACCGTTCCGAATACACCATCGGCGATTGCCACGACCGGAGCGGAACGATGAGTGACGTCCGCAACCTCCTCATCAGCGGCAGCGAGAAGGTGATCGGGCACTACCGCCTGTTGCTGGCCGGTGCCAGAAGCGAGAGCGAACGCGAGCTCTATCGCGCCCGGATCGAGCGCGAGCAGCGTCTGCTTGACGCCCTGCGGGGCGGCCTGCCGGATCGATCCGCGGCATGAACCAGCGGGCACCTGTCATTCCGGAAATTTGCTGGCGAGCGTGCGGCCTTCCTGCACCAGCATGGCCACGAACGCCGTGATCTTCGGCGGCCGGAACCGGGCCGCGGGATACACGGCATGGATGCCGCCGGTCGGCAGGCTCCAGGACGGCAGGACATGGACCAGCCGGCGGGACTTCAAATGCTCCGCGACCAAATAGTCGGGCAGCACGCAGAGTCCGCCGCCGGCGAGGGCTGCGCCCAGCACCGCAGGCGTCGTGTTGATCGAGATCGACTGCCGCATGCGGATCGTGCGGCTGTCGATATCGCGTCTGGTGAAGCGCCAGACCAGTGGCTCGTCGAGCGCGCCGTTGGCGATGAATGGCAGAGCCGCAAGCTCGTCGGGCGTCTTGCTCCGGAACGCCGCGGCCACGTCTGGCGCGGCCACCAGCAATTGCCGAAACGATCCGATCCGCCTGGCCTGCTGACTTGAATCGTTCAGCCAGCCGACCCGGATCGACAGGTCGATCTGGTTGGCGAGGAGGTCCGTTCGCGTGTCCGACAGGATCAGCTCGACGCCGCAAGCGGGATATTTGCGCGCAAACTTCGCTGCCAGCGGCGCGATCATCGTTGCGCCATAGTCGTTCGGCGCGGCGATCCGCAGCATGCCCATCGGCTCGGCATTGGTCTGGGCGAGCTCGTCCACGGCATCTTCCGCCGTGCGCAGGATCATGACGCAGCGGGCATGCAGCAACCGGCCGGCTTCGGTCGGCTCGACCCTCCTGGTGGTCCGCAGCAGCAAAGCCGTTTTCAATTCTGCTTCGAGCCGTGCCACCTGCTGGCTGACGACGGTCTTGGTGATGCCGAGGCGCTCGGCAGCGCGTGTGAACGAGCCGGCATCGACCACGGCTGCGAAATAGGCGAGGCGGTTGAGATTGATCGCTTCCATGCGGTCGCCATTGTCAGCTAATAACAAACAATATGTACCATTATCTGATATTTATCAAATAATGATCGGCCGCTAGGTTCTCCGCATCGAACATTGGCGGCCCGATAATCATGCAAATCACCTATCTCTTCGACCCTCTCTGCGGCTGGTGCTACGGCGCATCGCCAGTGCTGGAGCAGCTTGCCGCGCACGGCGATGTGACGCTGGTGCTGGCACCGACCGGCCTGTTTGCGGGCCCCGCGGCGCGGACCATGGACCAGCATTTTGCCGCCTATGCCTGGCAGAACGACCAGCGCATCGCACGGTTGACCGGCCAGCCGTTCAGTGAGGCCTATCGCACCGGCATTCTCGGCAATACCGGCAGCCTGTTCGACTCGGCGCCGGCGACCCTTGGCGTCGTCGCCGTAGGCCTGGTTGATCCGGCTCGTGAGTTCGAGGCGCTCAAGCTCTTGCAGCGCGCCCGCTATGTTGATGGCCGCGACAATTCCAACCTTCAAATCGTCGCCGATTTGCTCGACGGCGCGCAACTGACCGATGCAGCGCGCCGCGTGCGGGCGCCTGACGATGCATTGATCGCGGCTTACCAGGCGCGGACCGCGGCCGCGCGCGCCGACATGACGCGATTTGGGGCCGGTGGCGTGCCGGCCCTGGTGGTCGGCGAGGGCGCCGGGCGGAGGCTGCTGGACGGCAGCATGCTGTTCGGGCGGTTCGATCTGCTGGCCGCACAACTCCGTGCCGCCTGATCATCCAAACCGATTTTCCCTGCAGAGTTCAATGGAGAGAGCCATGTTGTCGAGGAGACAGATCATGAAGACCAGCCTTGCCGCGGGTGCCGCCGCATTATTCGCACCCGCCGAAGTCGGTCATGCCGCGGAGGGCAAGCTGAGCTGGAAACATTTTCCCGCAGGCCCCAATGGATTTTTCCGTGCGCCCGTCCTGCTTTCCGGTCCGACCGAGGCGGTGCTGATCGACGGCGGCTTCTCCTATCCGGACGGACGCGCGCTCGTCGAGGCGATCAAGGCGAGCGGCAAGAAGCTCACCACCATCTATGTCAGCCAATCGGATCCGGACTATTATTTCAGCCTGAAGCCGGTGCGCGAGGCGTTCCCGAATGCCAAGGTGCTGGCGGCGTCCGCGACGCTCGCGGCCATCAAGGCGAATGTGGAGAAGAAGCTCGCCGTCTGGGGACCGCAGCTCAAGGAGAACGGTCCGCAGACGCTCGCCGATGTCGTGCTGCCGGACGCGTTCGATGGGGCTTCTCTTGCGGTTGACGGCGAGGCGATCGAAATCGTCAACGCCGAAGGTCTCGCCAACCGCCGCTATCTCTTCGTTCCGTCCTTGAATGCCGTGTTCGGCGGCGTGATGATCTTCTCCGGCGTGCATGTCTGGACCGCCGATACGCCGACCAAGGAGCAGCGCGCAGCCTGGGTCGCCAACCTCGACAAGATCGCGGCCCGCAAGCCGTCTCTCGTCGTGCCGGGCCACATGGCAGCGGGCGTCGCCGTCGATCTTTCCGCTGTCGATCACACCAGGAAATATCTGCTCGCGTTCGACGAAGAGCTGGCCAAGGCCGCTGACAGCGCTGCGCTGAAGGCTGCCATGGAAGCGCGCTTCCCGAATCTCGGCATGGGCGTCGCGCTCGATATCGGCTCCAAGGTCGCCAAGGGCGAGATGAAGTGGGGCTGAGGGGAGAAGCTACGCCAACGCGGCCGACAATTTGCGCATTACCCGGTCGAGCACCGCCACTTCCTCGGCGGTCAGCGCCCCAAGCAGCTTCGTCTCCCGCGCCAGCGCGTAGGGCACGATCTTGCGATAAAGCGCGCGACCGGCTGGGGTCAGCGAGACGATCAGCTCGCGCCGATCGTCGGGATGGTGCTTGCGGCCGGCGATGCCGCGCGACTCCAGGCCCTGCACGGCGCGGCTGACCTGCATCTTGTCGAGCGTCGTCCGCGGGCCGATCTCCTTGGTCGCAATCTCCGGGCGCACGCCGAGAATGGCGAGCACGCGCCATTCCTGCCGTGTCAGCGCAAAACGTTCGGAATAGACCTCGGCAACCGCCAGCGACACCTGCTCGGCAAGGCGTGCCAGCCGGTACGGAAAATATCGCTGCAGGTCCAGCTCGACGCCATCCTGCGCCGTGGCGGCTTTGGCCGCTTCGCCGCGCGCCACGCTTGAACGTCCCATCACGCGATTCCCGTCGCCGACCCACTCGAAAAATTCTTCGGAGTGGATTGATCCAGATCAAATTCAGGAAATAGTAACATCTGATACTAATTTCGCAACCGCAAATCCAGGGAGCGAAACGCCATGAAAATCGAGAAGATCCATCACGTCGCCTATCGCTGCGTCGATGCCAAGGCGACTGTCGAGTTCTACAAGACCGTCATGAACATGGATCTTCTCGGCGCCATTGCCGAGGATCGGGTGCCTTCGATCAAGGCGCCCGATCCCTACATGCACATCTTCCTCGATGCCGGGAACGGCAACATCCTCGCCTTCTTCGAGCTGCCGAACTCGCCGCCTATGGGCCGCGATCCCAACACGCCGGAATGGACCCAGCACATCGCCTTCCAGGTCAAGGACCTCGCCGAGCTCGAAGAGGCCAAGGCGCGCGCGGAGGCCGTCGGCCTCGACGTCGTCGGCATTACCGACCACACCATCTTCAAGTCGATCTATTTCCGAGACCCGAGCGGCCATCGCCTGGAGATCGCGGTCTGGACCGCGACGCCAGAGCAGATCGACCGCATGAAGTCGGTCGCGCACGAGATGGTCGAGGAATGGTCGCGCACCAAGCGCCCGCCGCGCCACACCGCCTGGATGCACGAGAAGGAATTCGCGGACGCGCATTGATCCCGGCACGCGCATCAGGAAGCGAACATGACGAGCTACATCTATCCGAAGTTCGGCTATCGGCGTTCCCAAGAGCAGGCCGAGGGGATCGTGAAGCGGCATCCGATCGTGGTGATCGGCGCAGGTCCCATCGGCCTGACCGCGGCGCTCGATTGCGCGGCGCGCGGCCAGCCGGTCGTGGTGCTCGACGACAACGACACCGTCTCGATCGGCTCGCGCGCGGTCTGCTACGCCAAGCGACCGCTCGAAATCTGGGACCGCCTCGACTGCGCGGCGCCCATGGTCGAGCGCGGCGTGAGCTGGAACGTCGGGAGGGTCTTCTTCCAGGACCAGCTGTCCTACCAGTTCGATCTGTTGCCCGAGGCCGACCACCAATGGCCGGCCATGATCAATCTGCAGCAATATCATCTGGAAGAGATGCTGGTTGCCAAATGCCGGGCCAATCCGCTGATCGAGCTGCGCTGGAAGCACCGGCTCCTCAGCCTCAAGCAGGCCGCCGACCACGCCACGCTGGCGGTCGAAACGCCCGACGGCATCTTCCCCATGGAGGCGCAATGGGTGATCGCCTGCGACGGGGCCAACTCCGACGTGCGCAAGATGGTGGGGGCCGAGTTCACGGGACAGTACTTCCAGGACCGCTTCCTGATCGCCGACGTCGCCATGAAGGCGGATTTCCCGACCGAGCGCTGGTTCTGGTTCGATCCGCCGTTCCACCGCGGCCAGTCCGTGCTGCTGCACCGGCAGGCGGACAAGATCTGGCGCATCGACTTCCAGCTCGGCTGGGAAGCTGATCCCGATGAGGAAAAGAGGCCCGAGCGGGTGATACCGCGCATTCGTGCCATGCTCGGCGAGGACACCGAGTTCGTGCTCGAATGGGTCTCGATCTATCAGTTCGCCTGCCGGCGCATCGACAATTTCCGCCAGGGCCGGGTGTTGTTCGCCGGCGATGCCGCGCACCAGGTCTCGCCGTTCGGCGCGCGCGGTGCCAATACCGGCGTCCAGGACATCGACAATCTCGCCTGGAAGCTCGCGATGGTGCTGCGCGGCGAGGCGTCGGAAGCACTGCTCGACAGCTATCACGAGGAGCGCGCCTATGCCGCCGACGACAACATCCTGAACTCGACGCGCGCCACCGACTTCATCACGCCGAAGACGAAAGCGAGCCGCTATTTCCGTGACGCGGTGCTGGAGCTCGCCCGCCATCACGCCTTTGCGCGGCCTCTGGTCAACAGCGGCCGTCTCTCGACGCCGACGCCCTATGTGACGTCGGCGCTCAATACCCCCGATGACGACGCGATGATGGGCGGCGTGCGGCCCGGCACCAATGCGGCCGATGCGCCGATCACGGTGGATGGCAAGCCCGCCTGGTTCCTCCATTGTCTCGGCGATGGCTTCACGGTCGTGGCCTTCGGCAAGGAGACCGACAAGACCGAGATCGCGATGGGTCCCCTCAAAGCGAAACTCATTGTCGTCGGCCGCGACATCGCCGATCCCTCCGGCCTGCTTGCCGAGCGCTACGACGCTTCGGCCGGGACCACCTACCTGTTCCGGCCCGATCAATACGTCGCGGCACGCTGGACCGGATTCGACGAGGCTGAGATCGCGGATGCGATGTTGCGGGCCTCCGGGCACGACACCGCCGGACGGAAGGAGCTGGCAGCATGACGCTCAATTTGTCACCCAACATCGCCGATCCCGACGACTTCTACGCCGAGCTGATCGACAGCCAGCGAGATCTCGACGAGGAGCAGGCGCTGCGGATGAACGCACGGCTGATCCTGTTGCTCGCCAATCACATCGGCGACCGCAAGGTGCTCACGGAGGCGATCGGCTGCGCCCGCACCGGCGGCAGCGTCGAAAAGCCATAGGGGCCAAGCTGGAGCAAAAGCCGCTTTTTGATTTGGCTCAACGTAAACTCGGTGAAGTTCGACACCTTGTAGGCCCACCCCAAGGACGGAGGAAGCGCCATGCCAGGTCGAACCATTGCTGCAGCGTTGCTGCTCGCCACTTTGGGCCAGCCGGCTTGGGCTCAATCGCCAGCGGACCATCAGAGCCACCATCCCGGACAGGAGCAGGCGCCGGCCTCGCCGCAGTCGAGTTTTTCTGCAAACCCATCCGCCGAGCGGCAGAGCCCGATGCGCGGTGGAGATATGATGGGAATGATGGGGCGCGGAATGATGGCACAGGGAATGAAGGGGCATGGTGCGACAGGCGGTGACGCCATGGGACCGCCGGTCGCCTTTCGCATCATCTTCGCGCTGATGGATGCCGATGGCGACGGAACCGTCTCGTTGCCCGAGTTTCAGGTCGCGCACGAACGAATTTTCAAGGCCATGGATCGCGACAAGGACGGGAAGCTCACTCCGGACGAGATGATGGCGTTCATGCACGGGAACAAGAGCGCCGTCCCGCAGCAATAGCGAGTGGAAGCCGAAGGGCGGGCGCGCCAAGCCATGTCGTTTGATCGGGTCCTGCGATGGGCTCTGGTTGCGATCGCAATCGCAGGATTGATCGCAGGTATTCTCGCGCGAGCCGCGGGCCGGCCTGATGTAGCCAACTTCGCCTGGGCGCTCGGCACGGCGCCCGTGATTGCGGGATTGGCGGTCTCGATCGTCAAGGATCTCTTGAGCGGCCGCGTCGGCGTGGACGCGATCGCGCTGCTGTCGATGAGTGCGGCGTTAGCGCTCGGACAGCCGCTCGCAGGCGCTGTCGTCGCGCTGATGTATTCCGGCGGCAACGTGCTGGAGGAGATCGCGGTCGCACGGGCGGAGCATGATCTGCGATCCCTGGTTGATCGGGCACCGCGCCAGGTCCATCGCAGATCCGGCGAGCGGATCGAGGATGCTCCGGTTGAAGACGTCGCGGTCGGCGAGGAGCTTCTGGTTAAGGCCGGCGAAATCGTGCCGGTCGACGGTGTGGTTGCGTCGGCCTCTGCCACCATCGACGAGTCCGCTGTGACTGGCGAGCCGATTCCGGCGGACAAGACACGCGGAAGTGCCGTTCTCTCCGGTTCTCTGAATGCGGGTGAGACCTTCCAATTGACCGTGACGGCGATGGCCAGCGAGAGTACTTACGCGGGCATCGTGCGCATGGTGACTGCGGCGCAGACTGCGAGAGCTCCCTTTGTGCGGTTGGCCGACCGCTATGCGCTGATCTTCCTGCCGGTCACACTCGTCATCGCCTTTGTGGCATGGCACATCTCCGGCGACCTGACCCGCAGCCTTGCCGTGCTGGTGGCGGCGACGCCTTGCCCCCTGATTCTGGCCGCACCCGTCGCCTTCATCGCCGGGGTGGCGCAAGCGGCCCGCCGCGGCATCCTGGCCAAGGGCGGAAGGGCGCTGGAGGCGCTGGCCCGCGCGCACACCGTGCTATTCGACAAGACCGGTACCCTGACGGTGGGCGGGGCGCGGCTGCTGTCCGTAGAGGTCGCGCCGGGCGAGGATCCGGACGAGGTCCTCAGGCTCGGAGCGTCGCTCGAGCAAGCGTCGCATCATGTGCTCGCGAAGGCCGTCGTCGCTGCGGCGCTCGCCCAGGGGCTCGAGCTGAGACCGCCGGAACATGTCAAAGAGATCATGGGATCCGGCCTCAGCGGCCAGATCGACGGACGCCACGTTGTGGCGGGCTCGCGGGAAATGCTTCTCTCGCATGCCGATCTGTCGTCATGGGAGTTGCGAGCGATACGACGTGCCTCGTGGCGCTCGGCGCTGATCGTCTTTGTCGCGGTGGACGGCCGTCTGATCGGCGCGCTGCTGCTGGCCGACGAATTGCGGGCCGACACGCCACGCGCGATCCGGCTGCTGCGCGATGCCGGCATCGCGCGGATGGTGATGGTCACGGGTGATCGCGCCGCGGCGGCGCAGGCCATCGGAGCTGCGCTCGATCTCGATGCCGTGCTGGCCGACCGCGTTCCCGCAGATAAGGTCGAAGCGGTGCGTAGCGAACAGCGGCTGCATCCGACCATCATGGTCGGCGACGGTATCAATGACGCCCCGGCGCTGGCCGTGGCTGACACCGGGATCGCGCTCGGCGCGCGTGGTGCAAGCGCCTCCTCCGAGGCGGCAGATGTGGTGATCCTCACGGACCGGCTGGATCGGGTCGGCGAAGCGATCATCATCGCGCAGCGGGCGCGACGCATCGCCCTACAGAGCATCTTCGCCGGTATGGGATTGTCATTGGTAGCCATGGTCGCTGCCACCGTTGGCTGGCTCGATCCCGTGCCCGCCGCCATCGTCCAGGAGGTGATCGATGTTGCCGTCATTCTGAACGCGCTGCGAGCGCTCAATCCGCCTCTCGTCAGGAGTGGTCCGCGCCTCACCGCAGAGCAGGGGCTGACGTTGCATCACGATCATCAGGCCCTGCTCAGGGATCTCGACGGCTTGCGCCAGATCGTCGATGCGCTCGACGACGCGGTGCCCGAAGCGGTCGCTGCCTTGATTGGCGAGGCCCATCGACTGGTCCAAAGCAGCGTCGTGATGCACGAACGCGAGGATGAAGACAGCGTCTATCCGAAGCTCACGGAGGTTCTGCGCGACCGCCACGGACTCTCCGCCATGAGCCGTGCGCATCGCGAGATACTGCATCTCGCGCGGCTGCTCGCCCGGATCGCGGAGGATCTGCCGTCAGAGAAGATCGACCGCTACCTCATTCGCGACGCCCAGCGCGTGATCGAGGCGATCGAGACGCTGGTGCGCATGCACACGGCCCAGGAAGAGGACATCTACGAGGCCGTGGCGGCATAGGACGCAGCGGCAATCGACCTCAATGCTGCAGCGGTTGCCAGCCGGCGTGGTCAAAATACTTGCCGTATTGAGCGAGCGCCCGCACGATCTTCATGGCTCCCTGATCGCGGCTGGTCCCGGTCTTCATCGTCGCCGCGCCATCGATGATCTGCTCGAGGACGAGGTGAAGCTGCTGATCGGCCTGCTCGGGCAGCTTGCAGTTTCCGACCACGTCATCGACCTGCGCCTGGATTCGCGTCGCCAAAGCCTCGTATTGCACAGGCGTAAACACGTTGCTGTGAATGGGTGCCAGCGACTGCCTCATCGCGAGACCGATGTCGTCCATGCCGCGGCGCAAGACATCATCAGTCGGCCACTTTTTGCCGTGGTCGAGCTCCGGCCGGGCGGTCGTGGTTGGTCCTTCATGGCTGTGGGGTCCGGCGGCGAGAGCAGGCTGCCCCAGCACGAAACAGAGCGCGAGGACTGCCATCAGGAGTGACTTGGTTGAGATGATCACGGGACTTCCTCCGAAGAGCTCTTTGCCTTCAAGTGGGAGATTGCGACATCCAGGAGTTTGCGCTGGAGCAAAGTCGTGGACGGAATGAGCTGCGGCCCCGCGACGCAGGATGCGTCGAGCCAGCCATCGGGCAGTCGTCAGGCGGCTGCTTAGATGAGCCCGTGCAGCTCATCACGAGCAGGCTTGAGTCAGCTCAATGCAACGCAGCTCCATCGGTGGCCAGAGTGCGCCAAAATGCCCGTTTGAGCTTTTGCATGCCGTCCTTCCCTCACGATGTTACGGCGCACCTTAGGCTCTCGTCTTGCTGCGGCTGGTCCTGGCGATCGGTTGAATGAGCATGGCGATGATCCTTGCGCTGCGGTCCGGCGGGGTTTCGGGGAAGCGCTCAGACGAGACCTCAGCGCGCACGGTTTCCCTGTCGAGAAGCGTTTCATCAGGAACTGTTCGCGATGCGATGATGAAAGTCGCGCGTGCATCCCGCTTCCCAACTTGCCCTGGCAGCCAGTCCCTGTAATCTGCGGAAAACAACAGGGAAGGAATCGATGGGAGGTGTTCTGGAGGGCGTGCGCGTGCTCGATTTCGGGCGCTATATCGCAGGGCCCTATTGCGCGACATTGCTGGCCGAATTCGGCGCCGAGGTCATTCGCGTGGAGAAGCGCGAGGGCAGCGAGGATCGGTTCGTCGCGCCGGTCGGCGAAGGCGGCGAGGGCGCGTTGTTCCTCCAGGTCAACCGCAACAAGAAGTGCATCACGCTCGATCCGATGAAGCCGGAAGGACAGGAGGTGATGCGCCGCCTGGTTGCGACCGCGGACGTCGTCGTCGCCAACCTGCCGCCGCAGACCCTGCGCGCGATGAAGCTCGACTACGAGTCCCTGAAGGCGATCAAGCCCGACATCATCCTGACGACCGCAACCGCGTTCGGCGGGCCGGGCCCCTGGTCCGACCGGGTCGGCTTCGACGGCGTCGGGCAGGTGATGTCGGGATCGGTCTACATGACCGGCACTGGCGATCCGCCTTACCGGGCCGCGGTGAACTGGGTCGATTTCGGCACCGCCCTGCACTGCGCGTTCGGCACGCTCGCCGCGCTGATCGAGCGCGGCAAATCCGGGCGCGGGCAGATCGTCGAGGGCGCGCTGCTCGCAACCGCGCTGTCCTTCACCAACGCGACGCTGATCGAGCAGGCTGTGATCAACGTCAATCGCGTGCCGACGGGCAATCTCGGCCAGACCGCAGCGCCCGCCGACATCTACCGCACCCGGGACGGCTGGGTGCTGTGCCAGGTCACCGGGCATCCGCTGTTCAAGCGCTGGGCGAGGCTGATGGGCGAGGAGGAGGTGTGGTTGAACGATCCGCGCTTTGCCGACGACATCAGCCGCGGCAATAACGGCGCTGTCATCAGCGAGCGGATGGCGCGCTGGTGCGCCGAGCGCACCACGCAGGAAGCCGTCGATGCGCTGGGCCAGGCCATGATCCCGACCGGGCCCGTCCTCTCACCGCAACAGGCGCTGGATCACCCGCACATCTGCGCCGCCGGCTTCATGCAGGACGTCGATTATCCCGGCCTGCCGAAGCCCGCCCCGGTGACGCGTGCCGCCGTCAGGCTGTCGGAAACGCCGGGCGAGATCGCGAGCCGCCCGCCGACGCTCGGCGAGCACACTGATCTGGTTCTCGCCGAACTCGGCTATGATGCGGCCGCGATCGCGGCGCTTCGGCAAAGCGGTGTCATCTAGAGCAGTTGCTTCAACGCCTTGGCGTCCGCGGGTGCCGCGCTCTTCTGGTCGTTGTCGAAGTAGACATAGACGTCGCAGCCCTGCCGCTTCCACGACTTGATGCGCTTCGCCCATTGCGCCAGTGCCGCCCTGGTATAGTGCCCGTGATAGCGCCCGCCCGGCCCGTGCCCGCGCACATAGACGAAATCCGCAGTGCGCTTCCAGGGCGCGGGCGCATCGTGATGGTCGGACAGGCAAAGCGACATGTTCTCGTCGGCCAGCATTTTGAGGATGCGCGGCTGATACCAGCTCGGATGCCGGAATTCGAAGCTGTAACGCCGTTTCCGCGACAGCAGCTTGAAGAAGGAGGCGAGGCGGTCCGCATCCGCCTGGAATTGCGGCGGCAGCTGGAACAGGATCGGGCCGGCCTTGCCGCCAAGCCGTGAGATACGGTCCTCCAGCAGCTCGAGGCTGTTGACCGAGCGCTCCGACAGGCGCTTCCAGTGCGTGATGAATTTCGACGCCTTCCAGGCGAAGACGAAATCGCGGCCGGTCTGCTCGCGCCAGCCTTTCACCGCGTCAGGCGTCGGCGTGCGGTAGAACACGCCGTTCAGCTCCGTCGTGTCGAACTGTCCGGCGTAGTAGCTAAGCTGCTGCTTCAGCGTCACGCCTTCAGGAAAGAACGGGCCGCGCCAGGAATCATAATGCCAGCCCGAAGTTCCGATCAGAACGCGCGCCATGGTTTCCGTGCCCTCCGTTCCCTTTGCCGGAGAGGAACGTCCAGGCAGACGATACGTTGCTGGTGAACCCGCCAACGCAAGGACCGGAACCGATGTACGCGCTGTTCGAAGGCAACAAGCAGATCGGCGATCCCTTTCCGACCGAAAAGGAGGTGTGGGAAGCCGCCTTGATCGAAGGCCTCGTGACCGACGTTCCGGTCGCAGACGAGGAGGGCGGCCGGCTTCTCCCTGCCGGATATCATGTGGCGCCCGTCGAGGAGACGTTCGCGCCGCGGTCGGATTGGAAGCTGCCGCGCGAGATCTCGTGAACTAGTTCGACGCCAGCGCCGCCTTGGCGACTTCCGCCATCCAGCTCGACGCCACCGGCAGGATCGCGTCGTTGAAATCGTAGCGCGGGCCGTGCAGCTCGGCGCCGTCGCGCAACTCGCCGTTGCCGATCCAGACGAAGGCGCCCGGCCGCTGCTGGAGATAGTGAGCAAAATCCTCGCCGGCCATGCTGGGCGCGAGATCGCGCCGTACCTCGGCCTTCACCTTCTCGGCGGCGATGCGCGCAAGCGCGGCCTCATCAGGCGTGTTGATCACGACGCCGACGCCCATCACGATCTCGGGTGTCACCTTGACGCCAAAGCTGGTCGCGATGCCGGCGCAGGTTCGTTCGATGCCGTCGAGGATGACGTGCTTGACCGCCTCGCGATGGTACCGCAGCGTGCCGCGGATGGTGACACGTCCGGCGATCTGGTTCGGCGCGGTGCCGCCCTCGATGGTGCAGAGCGACAGCACGGCGGTGTCGAGCGGATCGACGCCGCGCGAGACGACCGATTGCAGCGCCACGATCAGATGGCCCGCCGCCATCACCGGATCGCGCGTCAGATGCGGCATGCCGGCGTGGCCGGCATGGCCCTCGATGGTGATGGTGATGCGTCCGCCGGAGGCCATGACGACGCCGTCGTGCACGGCGATGGTGCCGGCGGCAAGGCCCGGCCAATTATGAAAGCCGAACACGCGTTCCATCGGAAAGCGGTCGAACAGCCCGGCCGCGACCATCGCGCGCGAGCCGCCGAAACCTTCCTCCGCCGGCTGGAAGATGAAATCGACCGTGCCGCTCCAACTGGTATCAGCGGCGAGCAGCGCAGCGGCGCCGAGCAGCGAGGCGGTGTGCCCGTCGTGGCCGCAGGCATGCATCACGCCTGATGTCCTGGAGGCGTAGGCAAGCCCGGTATCTTCGGTGATCGGCAGTGCATCCATGTCGGCGCGCAAGCCGACGCGGCTGCGCGCATGTCCGCGGGTCAAGGTCGCGACGATGCCGTGGCCACCGATTCCCGCCTCGAAGGGAATCCCGAGCTCGGTGAGCTTGTCCTGCACGAAGGCTGCGGTCTCCTTCTCCTGGAGCGACAGCTCCGGGTGCGCGTGAAGGTGCCGGCGCCACGCGGTCAGTTTCTGGTGCAGCTCGGGTGTCAAGGCAGGGGATCTTTCGCAAGGTGTTGGTTGCCGCCACCATAGCGGATTATCCGTGGCCCGCATCAAGCGCGTTGGAATGCCTCGCGTGCAGCAACGCGCTTCGTCGGCGTGAGATCAGGTTCGACGGTGCCGGGGGAAAGGTGCGCCCCTCTCCCGCTTGCGGGGGAGGGTCGGGGTGGGGGTGCCTCCGCGGTGGGATTCCCAACGAGGAGAAAGCCCTCACCCGCGCCCTTCGGCGCGACCTCTCCCGCAAGCGGGAGAGATTAGGACACCGAGTCTAAGGCGCCAGCTTCGCCAGCCCCGACCAGTCGAAGCTGATGCCGTGCCCGGGCCGGTCCGGCGCCAGCGCCTTGCCCTCCTGCAGCACCAGCGGGTGCTCGATGTACTTGTCGAGCCCGAAGCCGTGCGCCTCCAGATAGGATCGGTTCGAGCAGGCCGCGAGCAGGTGCACGGTGATGTCGTGCGCGCCGTGGCTGGTGACGGGCAGGTTGAACGCTTCCGCCAGCCGTGCGATCTTCATGAAGGCGGAAACGCCGCCGCAATTGGTGACGTCAGGCTCGGGATAGGACACCGCGCCACTGGCGATGTAGCTCTTGAACTCCCACAGCGAGCGCAAATTCTCGCCCGCCGCGATCGGCACGCCGCCTGCTTGTAAGATGCGCGCGTGGCCGGCGACGTCGTCGGGGATGATCGGCTCCTCGAGCCAGGTGAGGTCGTAAGGAACGAACGCCCGGGCGGCGCGGATCGCCTCTTCGACCGTCCATTTCATGTTGGCGTCCACCATCAGCGGGAAACCGTCGCCGAGATGCTGGCGCATCGCGGAGACCTTCGCGACGTCGGATTTGAGATCGGGCCGGCCGACCTTCATCTTGATGGCGCGAAAGCCCTTGGCGAGATTGCCGTCGGTCTGCTTGAGCAGCGCCTCCACGGAGAGATCGAGGTCGATGCCGCCGGCATAGCACGGCACGCGCGCGTCGAACCCACCGAGCAATTGGTACAGCGGCAGCTTGGCGCGCCGCGCCTTCAAATCCCACAGCGCGATGTCGAGCGCGGAGAGCGCCAGCACCACCGGCCCGCCACGGCCGCCATAATGCAGCGCCCACCAGACGTGATGCCAGATCGCCTCGGTGTCGTTGGCCTCGCGTCCTTCGATCAGCGCGGGGATCTCGCGCTTGAGGATGTCGGCGACAGCGCCGCCATTGCGCCCGACCGTGTAAGTGTAGCCGACGCCCTCGGCGCCGTCGGCATCGCGGATGCGGCAGGTGATCAGCTCGAACGCCGCGATCTCGCCATGGGTGGAGTCGGACAGCGTGACGGGGAGGGGGATCCGGTAGAGCCCGGTCTCGATATTTGCGATGTGCGGCATGTGGCCTCCCTTCTTGTTCTTGTTTCGTAGGGTGGGTTACGCCAGCGGACTGCGCTTCGCGCAGCCCAGGGCTAACCCACCGTACAGACCGAACTCACCGCATCGTCGCAAGCTGCACGGCCAGCGCACACGCACGGTCGTATTCGTCGAGATTGATCCATTCGTCGATGGTGTGCGCCTCGTTCTGGCCGGCGCCAAAGGTCACCGTCGGAATGCCGTGACGGACCATCCAGTTGGCATCGAGGCCGCCATTGGCGGTGCGGACGTTCGGCGTGCCGCCGACCGCGGATACGGCCTCGACCGCGCGCTTGATGACGGGCTGGCTGTCCTTCATGCGGAACGGATAATAGTCGGTCTCGGCCTTGAACTTGACCTTGCCGGACTTGCCTTGCGCGTTCGTCACCTTCTTGGCCGCCTTCTCGAACGCGGCCTTGTAGGCCTTGGTGATCTCCTTGAAGAACTTTCCGTCATGGCTGCGGCTTTCGCCGCGGACATGCACGTAGTCGGTGACGACATTGGTGGCATCGCCCGCGGGGCGGCCCTCGCCGCCGGTGACGGGGCCGACATTGCTGGTGCCTTGCCGCTTGCCCTTCACCACCTTGCCGAACCAGCCGCCGGCCTTCACATCTGCAAGAGCGAGCGCCATGATCATGGTCGAGGAAATGCCGCGCTCCGGCGCGACGCCGGCATGCGAGGCGCGCCCCATGATCTCGACGGTCCAGCGGTCGGCGCCGACCGCGCCGATCACGACGTTGGAGGCCGAGCCGCCGTCATAGTTGAAGGCCATCACGGGCGAGCCGAGCTCGTCCAGCTTGACGTGGCGCGCGCCATAGAGCCCGCTCTCCTCGCGCACGCAGAACAACAGCGTGATCGGCGGATGGTCGAGCTTGTGCTTCTCGAGCTCGGCCGCCAGCGTCACCAGCACGCCACAGCCGCAGCGATTGTCGCCGCCGAGCGCAGTCTTGGCGGAGTTGACGATCTTGCGGCCCGATTTCTTCGGCTTGGCCCCAGCACACAGCGGCACGGTGTCCATATGGGTCATGAACATGATGCGCGGCTGGTTGTGCAGCGCGCCACGGCCGGGCAGGTCGACGATCAGGTTGCCGGTCTCGGTCGGCACGGGAATGCGGGTATTGGCATCGTCGAGCCGGATCGCCTTCGCCGCTACGCCGCTCTCCTTCAATGCGGCGGTGATCTCACGCCCGATCGCCGCCTCCTGTCCGGTCACGCCCTCGACGGCGAGGAAGCGCATGAGGCGGTCGGTGGCGGCTTTGGTGTCGACAGGCATGAGTTCATTCCCTTGATGCGCGATGCTTGTCAGCATCCCTTGCAGCGCGCCGTTGTGCAAGGCGGGCTCGACGCATGAGGGACGGCGCTGCGTTGCCATGCGCGCATGGTCCCGCAGCGTCGCGCGAACACAATGTGTCCGGATGTTGCTGTCCGGTGACAGCGTCGGCTGCGATTCGCTTCTAACTTAAGGGTGTTTCTTGGCGCCGCGGCACGCCGATACTTGCCGAAAATGTTGGGGACGACGATGCGGATCGCGGCCATTGCCGGAAGTGCCTTATTGTTCGGTGTCGTGGCGGCAAATGCCGCGGATATGGCGGTCAAGGCGAGACCCGTGCCGGTCGCTGCGCAGATCTTCAGCTGGACCGGCTTCTATGTCGGCGCCAATGTCGGCGGCGCCTGGACTCCCGGCAGCGGTGACAGCGATTTCGGACCGCTGTTTCCCGCTTTCGGCGTGCCGCCCCCGGTCGCACCCGTGCTGACGATTGTTCCCGAACAGAGGGGCATCATTCCCGGCGACGGCCGCCACAGCGGTGTCATCGGCGGCGGCCAGATCGGATACAATTGGCAGGTCCAGCAGTTCGTGCTCGGCGTGGAAGCCGACGCGGTCGGCACCGGCTTGAACGGAAGCAGCGGCAGCGCTTCGCGTACCTTCGGCGCCCCGACATTTGCGCCGCCGGTGACGCAGACCGTGACGGTCGATTTCGGTCATATCGACTGGATGGCCACCTTCCGCGGCCGCGCCGGCGTCACGGTGGACCGTGCACTGTTCTACGTCACCGGCGGCGCCGCCGTCGCCGAGATCGGCGGTTCCAGGACCACCGTTGTCAACGGCCCGGGCATCGGCATTCCGGCGGGAACGTTCACGGCAACGAACGGCTCGACCACGCGCTGGGGCTGGACCGTCGGCGGAGGCATCGAGTGGGCGTTCACCCCGAACTGGAGCCTGGCCGGCGAATATCGCTACACCGACTTCGGTCGCCGCAGCGTCGCCTTCACCGTTCCCGATGGGTTCGGCGGCGTTTTCGCGACGGGGACGTCAAGCTCGCGGCTGACCGTCGAGCAAGCGACCCTCAGGGTCAATTATCGCTTCGGCGGGCCGGTGGTCGCCAGGTACTGAGCTTGGTCGCGGGGATGCTCTGAGAGCGTGCAAGGATGGGGTTGAGCGAAGCGCTCAGCCGGTCCCGCGAAGCGGCAGCGTGTAGGCCAGGAAGACCAGCACGCCGATTGCCAGCATTGCTGCCATGAACAGCAGCACCGCCGGCAATCCCGCGAGCGCCGCCACCGCGCCGGTCACCGACTGCACCAGCGCCGCGCCGAGGAAGAAGGCGAGGTTCACGGCCGCCAGCGCTTTGCCGGTAGTCTGCGCGTCGACCAGCTGCCGCGACATGCCGAATAGCAGCGGCTGGGCGGAGGTCGCAAGGCCGATCAGCACAAACAGAACGAGGTCGTATTGCGGCGGCATCACGGGCACGCCGAACAGAACGGACACGGGGTAATGCGGCGCCCCGAGCGCCATCAGCGCCAGCAACAGCGCCCCGGCCATATGCGAGCCTGCCACCAGCGCGCGGCGGCGGCCGAGCCTGCGATCGATCATGCCGATGCACAGGGGCCCCGCGATCATCGCCAGAGTGAATGCGCCGAGCTGATTGCCGGCCTCGACCCGCGACAAGCCCTTGACGTCCATCAGCCACGGTCCGCCCCACAGGCCGCGCAGCACCAGCGAGGTTGCCAGCGACACCAGCGCGAGCGCAATCAGCCCGCGCAACGGACGTGAGAGGCCGAGCCTGAGCACCTCGATCATCTGCGACAACGGCGAGGAATCGTCCTTGTGCTCGGCCGGCTGCTGCGGCACCAGCGCGAACACGGCGAGCGCGACTGCAACGCCGCCAGCCGCGGATATCCAGAACCCGGCGCGCCAGCCGTAAGCGTCGACCACGAAGGCGAGCGGGCTCGACGACAGCAGCATGCCGATATTGCCGATCGAGAGGATCGCGCCCGACCACAGCCCGAAGCGGCCCGTCGACAATTGCTTGGCCGCCAGCGTCATCGGGCACATCAGCATGCCGGACGTGGCAACGCCCAGCATGAACTGCCCGACCGCAAAGCTCGCAGCCCCCGTGGCAAAGCCCGACGCCACCGCGCCGAGTACGGTTCCCGCGAGCAGGCTGAGCGACACCGGCCGCACGCCGAAGCGATCCATCGCCGCGCCGACGGGGATCTGCGCTGCGGCAAAGGCGAAAGGATAGATCGAGGTGAGGCTGGCGAGAGCTTGCGGCTCGATGTGGAAATCCGCGGCCATGAGGTCGAGGCTGACGGCGGGAATAGTGCGCAACAAGGTCGAGAGCATATGGCCGCAGGCGAGCGCGAGAAGTGCAAAGATCAGCGTGCGGGTGGCGGTGCCCGCGTCGTCGGTGGTGGCCATGAGCGTCCCGTCCCGGAAGGTTTGGATGGGCGTACATGATGACGAGGCGGGCGCCAATGGCGGCAGCGCGACCCCCTCATTCCGGATTGTGGCGTCTCCGGATCAGCGCGCGGAAGGACGAGATACAGGCAGCCGACGGTTCGCATCGTCAGTGATGGGCAAGATGGAGCCGAACTGATTTCGCCACTTGCCGACCCAAGCGATGTCAGTTGCCATGCCGGCCCTCCTACGCTCGCGCACTCGGCATCGCGCGCAGCCGGCGCAACCTGCTCAGCTCCTTCGTTGCGTCCTTCATCAGGCCGTCAGCGGCCTCGCGTTCCTGGCCGACGACGACGCCCGATGCGAAAGCCTGGGCGCGGCGGTGCGCAGGTGGCGCCGTCAGTGCCGCCTCCGTTGCCAGCTCGCGGTGCGCCATGAAGTCGTTCAGCGATCCGAGCGCGGATTGAATCTGCTTCAGGCGGTCGGACAGGGCTGCAAGCTCCTTGCGGTCGCGATCTGCGTAGAGGCTTTCGAAGAAATCGACGGCGTAGCGGATCTTCTTGACCTTGATCCGCAGCTTGTGGCGCTGCATCGGATCCAGGTCGTGCAGGCGCTTGCCCTCCTTTCGCGCCTTCCTGATGCGCCGGTCGAGCAACGCCGCGGCGTAAGCGGCGATCGAACGGTCATCATCGCCGTGAGGCCGTCCGCTTCCGATCCACTCGATCACGTCGATCAGCAGGCGGCGGTAAGGCGCCGACATGACCGCATCGCGTGCCCGCTCGAATGCCGCCACCCGTTGCCGGGAGAACCTCTTGCGGATCGCGCGGGCGCCGCGTCGCGGCACGTCCCGTTCGGTGATCGGCCGGATGCTCTCGTTCAGGAATACGTCGATTTCACGCGCCGGCGCCAGCTCGCTCGTGAGCCATTTCAGCTCGGCCTTGATCCGCGCGGTGCTCGCCCGTGGAAGGATATCAGCGAACAGCGAGATGGCCGCACGCAGACGCCGCAAGCCGACCCGCATCTGATGAACCCCTTCGGCGTCCATCTCACGCACCGGATCGGCATTCGCGGTGACCTGACGCAACGTCGAATGCGCGATGACGCGGAACGCCTCGCGCGGTGAGAGTCCGTCCTCCAGCGCGATTGGCTCGGCGTGCTGTGCGCCGCCGCCACTGCCGGCGACGAGCAGGTAGCCGCGCTCGGATTTCGAACGCAGATCGAGCTCCGCCCCGGTTTTGCGTTCGAGATCGCGGGCAAGGCGGAACAGGTCCGCGACATGCCCGGACTTCAGTTCCAGCTCCAACTCGGCGACGGGCCGCGACCGGTGACCGGCGCTGATGCGGCCACGGTCGACCGCCAGTTCGATCTGGCTCTTCCGGACGCGTCGCGCCTGCGCCAGGCGATGAATGTCGGTCTGGAAGACCGGCTTCAGCTTGCGAGGAAGCTTTCGCGTCGCAAGATCCCGGAGCGGCGTGTGTCCCGTCTTCTTCAGGTCGGGACGTGCACCGGAAACCTCGTGCTCCCATTCGCCCCGCTTCACGCCATCCGTGCCGCCGGCTTTCACGGTCTGCACGTAGCGCCCCTCGATCTTGCGGACGCGCAGCGTCAGGCCATGGCGCCTGAGCTTGTGCTTGGTCGTATCGTAGTAGGTCGACACGAGCGACTGCTCGGACTGGTCGCCGCGCCGCCCGCTCAAACCGCTCGTCCGCAACACTGACGACAATTTTCGCGGCGCAACGCGGAATTTCAGTTCCGTTTCGGAGGTCATGGCGAATTCTTCCGTTTGCTGAATTCAAAGTGGTGCCGGCTCGGGAAGTTCCGGGGCTGCCGGCTTTTCGACCCGCACGCCGCTGCGGGAGCCGCAAAGGCACGGAAACTTCACGCGATTGAAAGGCAACGCCATGAACTGAAGCGACACCCTGGGCCGAACCAACGCAATTGCGCTCCTCGTCATCGTTCGCGCGTACGGACCAGGCCGGACGCCAGAGATTGTTCCCGGGAAAACGTGGTATCCTGCGGAACAGGGAGAACCCCGATCTGCGGTTGGCGGCGGCCATGTCTTCGTCCGAGAGTCCGAGTAAAACGACCAGTGAGGCGGCCCGCCGCGAGCGGAGAAGAAGCAATTCCTTACTGTTGGTCCTCGCGGTTGGATTTCTCATTTTTGCCGCCGCAGCGGGCGCGCTCTATTATGCGTTGCGGCCGGACGTCCTCCGGATCGCCGTTGGACCGCCCGGCAGCGATGACGACAAAGTCATTCAGGCGATGGCCGATGCCTTCGCGAGCGAAAGCCGTACTGTCAGGCTGCTTCCCGTCAAAACCGACGGGGCGGTGGAGTCTCTCGCCCTGCTTGGGGCGGGCAAGGCCGACCTTGCCGTCGGCCGCGGCGATCTGGACATGCCCGCCGAGGCACAGACCGTCGCCGTCGTGCGCAAGAACTTCGTCGTGCTGTGGACTCCGTCTGGAGCTGCCGGCAAGAGCTCGAAAAGAAAGCCCGCGCCGAGAATCAAGGAGGTCGCCGATCTCGCAGGGCGCCGCGTCGGCGTGATCGGCCGGACCCCGGCAAATGCCGCATTGCTACGCGTCATCCTGAGCGCCTCCGGAGTGGAGGCGGACAAGGTCGTCGTGACACACTTCGGCACGGACCAGACCGAGGAGCTGGCACGCGATCTTACCATCGATGCCTTCATGGCGGTCGGGCCGCTCGACAGCAAAATCACGTCCGATGCCGTGGCTGCAACGGCGCGCCTGCGCGGCGAGCCGAGGTTTCTCGCCATCGAGACATCGGAAGCGATCGCCCTGAAGCATCCGCGGTATGAATCGGAGGAAATTCCGCCCAGCGTCTTCAAGGCGGATCCGGCCTGGCCGGGTGACAAGGTCGAGACCGTCAGCGTCAGCCACCTCATCGTCGCGAGAAAGTCCCTGCCTGAAACGACAGTCGCCGCCTTTTTCCGCCAGCTCTTTGCCGTTCGCCAGGCGATTGCAAGACAGGTCCCGGGTGCTGCGCATATTATCAAGCCTGATGTCGACAAGGACACGGAGCTACCGGTGCATCGGGGAGCGGCGGCTGTCATCGACGGCAACGAACGTACCTTCCTCGACCGATACGGCGATTACTTCTGGTTCGGGCTGCTGCTTCTTTCCGGGATCGGCTCGGCCGCCGCCTGGTTGCGTCGCTATTTGAATCGCGACGAAAGAGAGGAAACCAACGACCATCGCAAGAGAATCCTGGCCATGGTGTCCAGCGCGCGAACCGCGGGATCGAGCCAGGAGCTTCTGGTTCTGCAGCGCGAGGCCGACGCCATCATAGCTGAAACGCTCGAATGCTACGACGACGGCGCTATCGAGGAGGAGGAACTCGCAGCATTCGGTCTGGTGCTTGGCCTGTTGAGCAGCGCCATCGCGGAGAGACGAGCCGCGCTGCAGCGTGCCAATTTCGAAACCGTTCGAGGCGCGGCGAGCGCGCCGCGAGGATGAGGCGCCCTCTGAAGCTGCCGCTGTCGATCTGTGCGACGCATCGGCCCGCAAATGCCAACGGATCGAGGGGAGGAGCCGCCTGGATCAACTTCTGCTTGTGTGCATGGGCTTCCGGCGCGGTCGAAGTTCTCCGCCCCGACTACACATCCTTCTGTCGATCGTGACGCTCTCGTCGCCGTTTCGCTTATTCCATCATTCGGTGCCGGCGCTGTTCGGGAAGAATCGGAACAAAACGGACATCATCGCTCTTACTCTAGCAAGGAGAGCTGCTCATGCTGTGCTCAAGGCCGCCACGGGTCATTCGCACGACGCTTGATCTTGCGGACGCAAAGCAGGTCAAGTCCGTTCGAAGGCGCCTCAAGATCTCCGATGCCGACCTGATCAGGATCGTCGAAAAGATCGGCAACTCTCTGACGGCGATAGAGAAGGAAGTTCAGCTCGAAAAGCTCGAACTGGTGGAGCAGTGCAGCGCCAAGAGTGGCCTCACGTTCCCAGGATAGATTCAGTCATTCCATAGAAAAGGAGAACTGCAATGAACGGCCTGATTTACCTCATAGGATTAGTCGTCGTGATCGCGGCCATTCTGTCATTCTTTGGCTTGCGTTGACCGCTTTCTTTTCTACTAGCCGACGCGCCACCCTGTCTGGGTGAAGCATTTGGTAACTTCGCGTGCATCAAATGGATGATTTGCACCAGGTGAATACCATCATCGCCACGACCATTTGCGCGTTCTTCAAGGGACATCCCGACGCGCAGATCGGGACCGAAGAGGCAAAGCTGCTGGCGAAGCAGATTGCCCAGGCGCTGGATGAGGCAGGGCTGCAGATTTCCCCAGTCGATCCGACAAGCGCGCCGCGCTAGCTTTTCGGCTGGCAACCGGTGATGTGCGGGGTGAACGCCTCGCGCAATTGTTGTCGACGGCAAGGACGGGCGCCCAAGGACGGGCGGCAATGGCGGCAACGGGACCCGCTTCCTCGTGCTTCAGGTCCGTTCGAACGTATCGACGTTCGTTGTCACGGCGCGCCACCAGTTCACTGGTTTGAGCTTCGCCGGGTCGCCCTCTCTGGACGCGCTCAGCGCTTGGTCTGCGATCACGAACCAGGCGGTCTCCATCTTTCCGTGACGCAGCAATCCGGTATAGGAGACGGCGCGGTCGCCCGTCACAGACGAGCCCACTGCGACAAAGGCGATGCAATTGCCTTTATGAAACCCGGTGATGGGCACTGCTTGGCCGTAGAAGCCGCTGTCGTCGAGCGCGGTCTCGAAATTCCCCTCGATGCGGCCGTTCGCATCATCGGTGATGCGTAAGATGGAGCCGAATTGATTTCGCCAATCGCCGACCCAGGTCATGTCGGTTCTCCTACGCTCGTCGATTTGGCTCGGCGCGCAGCCGGGCGGCCTGTGCAGTTCCTTTGCGACACAGTCCGATTGCGGTTGATCTTGCTGCGGCCTACGTACGGCTCGGGGCGCCGGCATTCCAAGGCGCGACGGCCTGCTTCAGCCGGAGATCGCGCCTGCGTGCTGTCCGCCTGCTCGCGAAATTCCGTGCAGCGCCTTCGCCGCACCGTCGCCGGGCCTGCACCCGGCGATATCGCCGAGCGCGATGATGCCGACCAGCCGCTTGTCTCGATTGAGCACCGGCAGGCGCCGCACCTGAATGTCGGCCATGTTACGGGTGACCTCTTCGATGTCCTGGTCCTCGTAGCAGTATTTGACGTCTGTGGTCATGACGTTCCGCACTGGCGCGTCCGGCCCCAGGCCCATCGCGACCCCTCGCGTTGCGATATCGCGGTCCGAGATCATACCGACAAGGTGGTCATATTCAGCCACGGGCAGCAGGCCGACATTGAGCGCCGCCATCGCCTCGGCTGCGTCCTTGATGGTGTCCTGTGGGGTGCAAAGCTGCACGTCGGGAGTCATAACATCGCTGACTCTCATGGAAATCTCCATCGCTGATAGGCCGCCAACAAAATGCGCCGGCGGTCGTTCCTCAGGAACAGGTCGCAAATGGGCGACGAATTCATGAAGTCATGATGCAGTGCCGCAGGCAATGATTGTCCATTGACGGCACGCTTTTGGACTAAGCGGTTTGATCCCTCCGATCGTCTGACGCCATCTCCTCCAGCAGCTTTCCCGCCTCATCGAGCAGCTCCCGGATCGCCCTTCGCTCCGCGATCCGCTCCTGTGTGAAGGCGCCATGCTTCTGCGCATTGCGGTTTCCAGGTGGCGCGCCCGATCCGGGCGCGGCACCGTGCATACGGCAGCGGAGCTTGCCGCGCATGGCCGGCGCGCGGCAGGGGAGGCCGCTGCGGGTACGGGCGCCGCAGCGCGGGCTCGCCGCCATCGCGCGCGTGTTGCGGATGTGACCGGCCCTCATGCGGTGGTGCCTCGCAACGCCTCGGTCCGGTCGCGTTCGCCGGCGTCGCGGGGCGGGACCAGCCCTGCCTCTGTCGCGGTGCCCGGCTCGGCAGCGATCAGATGTGCCTGTTGCGTGACATTCCCCACGATCGCGCTGCCGCCGTCCTGCACCGACAGATTCTGCACCGTGATCGGACGTTCACCGTTGCCGCGATGGCGGTTGAGGGCCTCCATCTGGGCTGCGAACGTGCGAGCCAGCCGGGTCAATGTGCGGGCGACGCCTTCCTGCTGCGGGATGCCTTCGGCGAAGGCGAGGCGGCAGGCAAAGCGCATGGTCGCGACGTGGACGGACACCATCTGCGCCGTCAGCATGGTTTCGAGGGAATCCCGCGGGGCGATGCTTTTCATCATCGAGATCATGAAGGCGAGATTGTCCTCATCGGGCTTCTGCAGGATCACGCTGGCTTTCATCAATTGCTTGAGGATGCCATGCAGAGCGTCTTGATCGACGGCACCGAGCGCCTCGCCCAGCAAATGCTCGCCGGTCTCCGCGTCGGGATGTTGAATTGCGATCCGTTGTCCGGTGAGCTTGACCCGCGGGGCGGGCCTGCTGCCGTACCTGACGACTGGCGTCGTGCTGTTGCGTGTCATGGCTGTTGTCATGTCGATGTCTCCCTTGAGCCCACGGCACGCGCGAGCAGGCCTCTCTGGTGCGAGAAGACCTCTCAGTTGCCGTGCGGCGGTTGCGTATTCAAATGTCGATGCTGGGCTTGTTCGCGATCGAAGCGAGGCCCACATGGCTGTGGAGGCCGATTGCTCACGCGGATCGCGATGATGGCATTATGCCCCTGTTTTGCCCGACGAGTCAAAATCGATTTCGCAACATCCGAAGGTCTCTGCCTGGCGTAAGTCGTTGTTCGGACAAGGGCCGTCTACTGTGCATGGGGTTGTTTTCGCATTTTTTGTCTGTAGGCGATGCAACACGTGCCGTGGGGCGGAATGCCGGCGACCAAACGCGATTGCGAAATCCGGGATGGCCGCTATTCATGATCTTCACATGCGTCGCACCAACAAGCCTGCACAAGCGGCGCTGCTGATGTCTGGGGAGAGAACCAATGCAACGAACCGCCCGCCTGCTCGCCGTCGTCGCCGGATTGTGTGCGTCTGTACTGTCGACGGAGACCATGGCGCAGAAATATCCGGTGCGGCCGGTCAAGGTCATGGTCGGCTTCAGCGCCGGCGGGCCGGTCGACGTCGTCGCGCGCATCGTCGGCGATCGCCTGGGCAACAAGCTCGGGCAGCCCTTCGTGGTCGAGAACCGCGCCGGGGCCAACGGCATGATCGCGGCCGAAGGCGTCGCCCATGCGGAAGGCGACGGCTACACCATGCTCGCCTGCAACTCGTCCACCATCACGCTCAACAAGACGCTATTCAAGGATATCCGCTACGATCCGGAAAAGGACTTCGCGCCGCTGACCACCGTCGTGTCGGCGCCGTTGGTGCTGGTGGTCAATCCGGAGAATCCAAAGACGGCTAGTATCAAGACCGTCGCCGATCTCGTCGCCGCGGCGAAGGCGGCACCCGGCGCGCTGGCTTACGGTTCGGGCGGCAACGGCAATCTTGCCCATCTCGCCATGGAGCTGCTGAGCCAGAAGGCCGGCATCAAGCTGATCCACGTGCCCTATCGCGGCGGTTCGGCCGCCGAGGTCGGCATCCTCGCGCAGGAGGTGCTGGCGGTGTTCGATCCGCTCTCCGCCGTGCCGCTGGTCAAGGCCGGCAAGCTGCGCGCGCTCGCGGTGTCGTCGGCCGAGCGGCTGCCGTCACTGCCCGATGTGCCGACCGTCGCGGAAGCCGGCTTCCCCGGCTTCGACATCTCGTTCTGGGTCGGCTTCTTCATGCCGAAGTCGACCCCGGCGCCGATCCTGGAGACGCTGCACCGGGAGATCGCCGCGGCGGCCAAGGATCCGGCGGTCGCGGAGAAGCTCGGCTCGCAGGGCGTGGTCAGCGTGCTGACCCCCGCCGAGTACGCCGCGAAGATCGTGAAGGAGACGAAAGAGCTCGCCGAGGTCGTCGCAGCCGCGGACATCAAGGCGGAGTAGGGAGCGCACCTGCTTCCATCGCTATTCGCCGCCGGCCAGCTGCGCCAGCCGATCGAGCAGCGGGCGTTGTCCTGCGTTGATCTTCCCCCGCGCCTCCTCGAGCGTGAACCATTCGGCACGGTCGACCTCCGGGAAGACTTGCCGTTTGCCGCTGCGCGGCGGCCATTCCATCTCGAACGTGTTGCTGCGGATGCTGCGCACGTCGATATCGAGCTCGGCGGCGAACGCGGTGACGACCTTGCCGCCGCGCTGCTTGACCTCGCCAAGCGAGACCAGCGGCACGGACAGCTCCAATCCCAGCTCCTCGGAAAATTCCCGTCGCGCGGCGGCCTCCGCATCGTCTTCGTCCGCATATTCGCCCTTGGGAATCGACCACGCGCCGAGATCCTTGTTGCGCCAGAACGGCCCGCCGGGATGAACGAGGAGGATCTCAATCGCCCGGCGTTTGCGATAGGCAATGATCCCCGCACTCTTCGATGGCATCGCAGGTTCCGTGCAGAAGCGGTCCGCTTTGTCTCGGGAAAAAGTGGAACCGGCCGTTTTAGCGCAGGTTAGTCACCAACGTTCATTTGATAAAAGGGAGTGAACCATGATCCGCCTGTTGGCAACCACCGCATTAGGGCTGGTGCTGGCGAACGCCGCCTTCGCGCAATCGCCCACCAAGTCCGAGCAGACGCCGCAATCCCAATCCAATTCCACAGCGCCTGCGACGACCTCGCAATCCGGCGCGGCCGGCACGCAGCAGACCACATCGCAGCCGCAGCAATCACCGTCGACAGGAACCTCGGCACAGACGACGCAGAGCACCGCGCCATCCTCCGGGGCCGCCAATTCCGGCACATCCAACAATGCTGCGAACAGCACGGACACTTCGCGGCCGCAGAGCGGCACGGCAAGCTCGAACACGACCGGTAACCAGCCCGCCACCCAGCAGGGCGCCAACCCGCCGCCGGCAAACACGAACCAGGCGCAGGATCGGTCCAATCCGCCACCGGCCAATAGCAATCAGGCGCAGCCCGCTGCATCCGGGACCAACCAGGCTCAGCAGGCGCCGACGGCGCCAGCCAGCAATCAGGCGCAGGGCGAGCGGTCCGGAACCAACTCTCAGGCGGCCGCGCAGACCAACGTCAATCTGAACCGCCAGCAGGAGACGAAGATCAGCACCTCGATCTCGCATCTGAACGTCCGGCCGCTGACCAGCGTCAATTTCTCGCTGAATGTCGGCACGGTCGTTCCGCGCGACGTGCACCTCTCGACTCTTCCGCCTGATGTCGTCGAGATCGTGCCGCAATATCGCGGCTACAGCTTCGCGCTAGTGAAGGATGAGATCGTCGTGGTCGATCCGGCGACCTACAAGATCGTGACGGTGCTGCCGTATTCGGGGAAATCCACGGCAACGACGACGTCGACCACCCGCGAGCGCAGCGCAAGCAAGTTCTCCGACCGCGATCGCGATGCGATCCGCAAGCATGCGAAAGCGCGTCCCGAGAGCAGGAGCGAACGGCAGACCACCGGAAGCACAGCTCGCACCGAGATCCATGTCGGCGATCGCGTCCCTGATAGCGTCGAGGTCGAGGAATTTCCGAGCACGGTTTATCGGGATGCGCCCGACCTGCGGGAGTACCGCTACATCCATCGCGATACCCGGACTTATGTCATCGAGCCTCGCGAACGACGCGTGATCGAGGAGATCGATTAGTTCACAGCCGTCGGAAGCCGCCCATCGGGCGGCTTCTCGATTTGTGCGTCAGATCGCCGAACGTTCGCGCGCCGCGATGCGGATGGCGCGAGCCTTGGTGCCCTTCGCCGCGCGCGCTGCAATCATGCCCCTCGCCTTGCCACGGGCCGAGGCGTTCTTGTGGAGCAGGGATACGAACCGCTTGCGCGCCCGGTTTGTCGACAGGCGCGCCGCAAGCTGTTCGGCCTTGCGAATGATGGTCGCGACCGAGGGTGTCAGGTTGACCGGGACCCAGGCGATATCCTTCGCCTTGGAGAGGCTGCCGATGCCCTCGCATGGCGCCTCGCGCGGCAGGTCGATCCTGATCGCGAGCGCCTCGGACCGCTCGGTCCAGTCCTCAGCCTTGGTACCGGTGATGATGCGGACATAGTCGCGCGTCTCACGCGGCAGCTCGCTCTCCTTGGCGAGCCACTTCTGAACGCGGCCGGGACCGGCATTATACGCAGCCGCGGCGAGGCCGAGATTGCCGAAATCGTCGCGAAGCTTGCGCAGGAATTTTGCCGATGCGGGCAGCGCCTTCATGGGATCGAAGGGATCGTCGAGCCCGACTTCGGCGGCCGTCCCGGGCATGAACTGCGCCACGCCCTGGGCGCCGGCCTGGCTCACCTCGTTGGACCTGAAGCGGCTCTCCTGCCAGAGCAGGCGGGCAAAGAATGGCACGGGAATGCCGCTGGCCTCGGCGGCCTCGCGAAGCGCGTGGCAAAATCGCTCGGTCGGGGAAACCGGTGCCTGTAGGGCTGGCTCGTCCGCCCGGGGCGGCTCGATCACCTGCTCATAGGCGGCGCGCGCGTTGGCGAGCTCGATGGCCTGCACACTTGCGAGGAAGAGCTCGACCACCGGAACAAGTGGGGAGGCCCGATTGTTCTGAATAACGGCGCGGTCGAAAGTTGATGTTTGCCGGGACGCCGACGGATCGAGGTCGCACATCAGAATCATGAACGCGGCGCAAGCCGCGATGACAAATCGCATTTGCGGAGACAACCTCGAACTGTGGGATGAACGGCCAGCGGTGCGCCGGCGATAAGAAGTTCTTAACCGTCTGATTGCGGCAAAGCTGCGGTCTCGTTGGTTCCTTCGGTGTTACTACGGTGTTCCCGAACAGAAACTCCCCGCGGTTTTTGCGGATCATTATTTTTAGAATGGGACGAGCGATCATGAGGCGGTGGCTGCTTGGCGCGGTGATGTCGATGTGGTTCGTCTGCCCGGTGCTCGCGGGCCATCTCGATGCGAAAGCGGTGAACGAGGCTGCGCGGCCGGAAAAGCAGCCGGCCGCGGACAAGGTCGACGCGCCGGTGACGAAGCTGCAGATTCTGCTCGATCGTGCGCAATTCTCTCCTGGCCAGATCGACGGCAAGTTCGGCGAGAACGCGCAGAAGGCGATGAAGGCGTTCGCTGAGCAGAACGGAATGGCCTTCGACAAGGTCGTTGCCCCTGAACTCTGGGACAAGCTGACCGCAGCGAGTGAGGGGCCTGTCGTTGTCGACTATAAGATCACCGACGCGGACGTGAAGGGGCCGTTCCTCAAGAAGCTACCGGCCAAGCTCGATGACATGAAGTCGCTGGAGGCGCTGAGCTACACCAGCCCGCTCGAAGGGCTCGCGGAAAAATTCCACATGAGCGGAGAGCTGTTGAAGGCGCTCAATCCGGGCAAGTCATTCGACAAGGCTGGCGAGGCGATTGCCGTGGCCAACGTGCCGGCGCGGCGGGAGCTGCCGCGCATCGCTCGGATCGAGATCGACAAGACGCGCGCGACGCTGAAGGCTTACGAGGGCTCTGGTCGTCTGGTCGCGTTCTACCCGGCATCAATCGGCAGTCCGGATCGCCCGACGCCGACGGGGACGCTGAAGGTCACCGGCACCAACGAGCAGCCGACCTATCACTACAATCCGGAGTACAAGTTCAAGAGTGTGAAATCCAAAAGACCCTTCGACATCAAGCCGGGTCCCAACAATCCGGTGGGATCGTACTGGATCGGGCTGTCGGCGCAGGGTTATGGCATTCACGGGACGGCGGAGCCCGACAGGGTCAGCAAGTCGGCGTCACACGGCTGCATCAGGCTCACGAATTGGGACGCCCGTGTGCTCGGCGAAAACACCAAGCGCGGTACGCCCGTCGTCTTCCTCGATGCGCCGACGGAATCGTCGTCGAAGCAGAAGGGCAAGACGGCCGGCAAGCGCGCCGCGAATTAGTCCTTGCTAGTCCTTGGGGAAATCCTTGCGCATCGCCATCTCGGCGGCATCGCCCGGCGACAGCACGGTCTGATCGAAGGCCGCTTGCGGCTTCGTCATGATGTCGTAGAGCGAGATGCCCTTGATCGGCTTGCCCATGAGCTCGCGGACGCAGTCGGCGAGCGTGCCGTTGTAGACGAGATAAGGCGGACCTCGGTCCTTCTGCCTCTCGCCCTTCAGCGACGGCCACTTCTTCAGTTCGGCCGGCGCGTCATAGGCGATCGGCGATCCCTCTTTGAACATGCGTTTGGCCCCGGTGGCTTGGATTGCAGGGAATCCTAGAGCCGCCGGGTAAACACGCGTTGAAGAATTAGTTCAAATCAGCCGGCAATGAAGGCGAGCAGGGTGCCGTTCGCCTTGGCCGGCGGCACACAGATCGCCGGCCCGCTGCGCATCGCTGCTGAACCCAGCGCTTTTTCGGTCGAAGCCAGATCTCCGCTGACGAGCACCAGCGCCGCGCCGCCGCGCTCGGAGAGGCCCGCGAGCGGCACGCCCGGATAGCGTTTGGCGAGCTGGTCCAGCGTCAGATAGATGAAGTCGGCACGATCGCCGCCGGAGGGCACCGTGACTGCGCCGTCGGCCTCGGCGGCCGGTTCGCGGTCGATCAGCCGGCCGAGATGCGCGGCGTCCTTTGCCGGCTCCGGGGTTGCGATCAGCGTCTGCCTGATCCGCTTTGCCGCATTGGCGTGCCTCATCAATTCGGGAATCCACACGGTCTCGCGCGTCTTGTGCTGGCAGGCGAAGATGCGCACCCCGCCGGGCGCTTCCGCGGTCGGCCACATGAAGGTGCGGAATTTGGCCGCCGAGACGGTGCCATCAGGCAGCGTCACCGGCCGTTCGAAATCGGTCGGGCCGATCGGCGCCAGGCCGCGCGCGCGGATCTCTTCCGCGCCGGCGGCGGAATCGACCGCGGTGAAGGCGATGCGCTCGATGCCTTCGCCGCGCTTGTCGAGGAAGGCGCGCGCCGGTGCGTTGTGCTCGGTCGCGACGAGCACGCCGAGCAGCTCCATATAATCGGGGTCGAACATGATGGTGTAATTGCCGGTGCCCATATGCGCGCTGTGGGTGCCGCGCGGCGACACGGTGAAGCCAAGCTGCCGATAGTTCTCGGCAGCCTTGTCGAGGTCCTGAACCATGACCACAGCGTGGTCGATACCGATGACGTTCTTGAGGGCCACTGTTCTTTCCCCGTGCATGCAAATGACTTTGGGCCGCGTCGGCGGCCGCTGGTCCTGTCTACGCCGGATAGGCGGTCAAGTCATTTTCAATTCAGGAGGAGATGCGGAATTTCATTCCGCGAAATGATCTGTCGCCGCGCGGGCAGCATCAGCGGGCCTGCTCAAGATAGGCGGCGAGGATCGCGCGCTCCTCGCCGGTCATTTCGGTGATGTTGCCGGGCGGCATCGCGCTCGACCAGGCCGCGACACGGCCGATCAGGCGGATGTTGCGATGGATGTGCTCGGGCGCATCGAGCAGGATGCCCTTCGGTGCGGTCACGATGCCGGCCCAGACCGGCTCGGCGGCGTGGCACATGCTGCAACGGGACGTCACGATCTCCTCGACAGCGGCAAGGGTCGGCTGTGTCGGCAGTGCGCCGGACTTGACCTCGCGCGGTCCGGCGGCGGAGAGGAAGAGGATCGCAATCACGCCGATTGCCGCGACGCCCCACACCCACCATGGCGATTTCCGTCCCGCGTGGCGCTCGTTGAAGAAGTGGCGGATCACCGGCCCCAGCGCCAGGATGATGGCGACGATGATCCAGTTGAAGCGCGTGGCATAGAGCAGGGGATAGTGGTTGCTGATCATCAGCACGACCACGGGCAGCGTCAGATAGTTGTTGTGGACCGAGCGCTCCTTGCTGGCCTTGCCGAGCTTCGGATCCGGCGCCTGTCCCGCGATCAGGCTGGCCACGATCTTCTTCTGGTTGGGGATGATCAGCGCAAAGACATTGGCCACCATGATGGTGCCGATGATGGCGCCGATCTGGTTGAAGGCGCCACGGCCGCTCAGCACATGGGTGAAGGCATAGGTCAGCGCGACCAGGAACAGATAGCCGCCGATGGCGAAGGGCAGCTCGCGCTGGGCGAGCCCGGTGCGGCAGGCGGCTTCATAGAGCAGCCACGCCAGAGCCAGGCTCGCGAGGCTGAACAGGCCGGCCTGGAACGGCGTGAGATCGAGGATCGACTTGTCGACCAGGAACAGATCGGCCTCGAGATAATACACCACCACCATCAGCGCGAAGCCGGACAGCCAGGTGGTGTAGGCCTCCCATTTGAACCAGGTCAGCTCGTCCGGCATTTGCTTTGGAGCCACCAGATATTTCATGATCCGGTAGAAGCCGCCGCCATGGACCTGCCAGGCTTCGCCCTGGACGCCGTCGGGCAGGTCACTCGTTCGGTTGCCCTTGGGCCTGAGGCTGAGGTCGAGGGCGATGAAATAGAAGGAACTGCCGATCCAGGCGATCGCCGCCACCACGTGAAGCCAGCGCAGCAGCAGGCTCGCCCATTCCGATATGATGGATCCCCACATGATCATCCCGTCGATTGCGACAGCGATGCCGCAGCTTTGATGACCGCAACCCCCGCCCATACAATGTGTCGCACCTATCCGCGGTGTTTTCCAGTACGATGGGCGCAGCTGATGCACATCGTGCGGGCATCAGCTGACGTGGGATGCGGCAGAGCTTCGACCTGCCGCGGTGGTATCGATGGTCGAGATTGCAGGCCGGGAGGACAATTTGAAGAGCAGAATTTTGTCCGTCGCGATATTCGCGGGGCTACTGATTGCTACCGGTGCGCAGGCCGAGCCGGTGTTGCAGGGCAAGGACGCTTATGGCGATTGGCGGGCCGACAAGCCCGGCACGGTCAGGCTGATCCGGCCGCGGGATCTGGTCAGGCCCGGCGCCACGCGGTCGGTTGCGAGCTCGTCGCGCGTGGTGCCGCGCCCGGCCGAGGCTGCGCTTCGGGTGCCGGCGGGCTTCAAGATCGAGCTGTTCGCCGAAGGACTGCGCGCGCCACGCATCATCAGGGTTGCGCCGAATGGCGACGTCTTCGTCGCGGAGACGCGGGCCGGCACCATCCGTGTGTTGCGGGCCGGGGAGGGCAACAAGCTCGCGACCAACGAGGTGTTTGCTAGCGGCCTGAGGCAGCCGTTCGGCATCGCCTTCTTCCCGAACGGGGACAATCCGCAATGGGTCTATGTCGCCAACACCGATAGCGTCGTCCGCTTTCCCTATCAGGCCGGCGATCTCAAGGCGCGCGGCAAGGCCGAGACGATCGTGCCGAGCCTGCCGCATGACGGCGGTCATTCCACCCGCGACATCGTCTTCACGCCCGACAACAAGCGCATGCTGGTCTCCGTCGGTTCGCTCAGCAACGTTGCGGAAGGCATGGGCACGCCCCCGGGCGGGATGGAGGCGTGGGCGAAAACGCAACCGCTCGGCGCAGCCTGGGCCAGCGAGACCGAACGCGCGGCGGTGCTGGCTTTCAATCCCGATGGCAAGGAGCGGAAGATCTACGCCACCGGCATCCGCAATTGCGTCGGCCTTGCGATCCAGCCGCAGACCGGTCTGCCCTGGTGCTCGACCAACGAGCGCGATGGCCTCGGCGACGATCTCGTGCCCGACTACGTGACCAGCGTGAAGGAAGGCGCGTTCTACGGCTGGCCCTGGTTCTATATCGGCGCCAACGAAGACCCACGCCACGCCGGTGCGCGGCCGGATATCAAGGACAAGGTGACGGTCCCCGATGTGCTGGTGCAGCCGCACTCGGCCTCGCTCGGCATGATTTTCTATCAGGGCACGCAGTTTCCGCCCGAGTATCAGAGCGACGCGTTCGCCGCGGAGCACGGCTCCTGGAACCGGTCGAAGCGCACCGGCTACAAGGTGATCCGCATCCGGATGAAGGACGGCAAGCCGACGGGTGAGTACGAGGATTTCGTCACGGGTTTTGTCGTCAGCGACACGGAAGTGTGGGGGCGGCCGGTGGGAGTCGCGGTGGCGAAGGATGGATCGCTGCTGATCTCGGAGGATGGCAACGGCACGATCTGGCGGGTGACGTATTCGCGCTGAGCGAGCTCTCTAAGCCTCTCCCCGCGTGCGGGGGGAGGCCGACGCGCTCGGCAGCGCAATTGCGCGCCAGAGCGCGGCGGGTGAGGGGGAGTCTCCGCGAGTCCTTCTATTGAGTTTGCGGAGGTGGCCCCTCACCCCGGCGCTCTCAGCGCGAGCGAAGCTGGTCGCGGCCCCGTAAGAACGGAGAGGGAGAAGACCTACCCCCGTCTCACGCTGGCTCCACCATCCACCGGCAGCGTCACGCCCGTAATGAAGTTTGCCTCATCCGACGCCAAAAACAGGGCAGCGTTCGCGACGTCCCATCCGGTGCCCATTTTCTTGCGCAGCGGCACCTTGCTGTCGCGTTCGGCCTCGACCTCGGCGCGGGTCTTGTGCCATTCGCGGGCGCGGGTGTCGACGGCCATCGGCGTGTTCATCAGGCCGGGCAGGATGACGTTGGCGCGGATGCCGTATTCGGCGTTCTGGTAGGCGAGCTGTTCGGTGAAGGCGATCATCGCCGACTTCGTCGCCTTGTAGGCGACATAAGGATAGTTCGTGATCGCCGCCATCGAGGAGATGTTGATGATGGCGCCGCTTCCTTGCGCGCGCATGATCGGGATCACTTCTTTTGCCGCCAGGATGCAGCTTTTCAGATTGATGGCGACGACGCGGTCGAACGCTTCCTCGGTCAGTTGCAGCAGCTCGGCATCGCCGCCGGACAGGCTGACGCCGACATTGTTGTGCAGCACGTCGATCCGGCCCCAGCGCGACTGCGCGTCCTTGACCATCGCCTTGATGTCGGCCGACTTCGTGACGTCGGCCTTGAAGGCCGCGGCGGTGCCATGTTTCGCGGTGATCATCGCCACCGTTTCCTGCGCCGATTCCAGATGATGATCGACGCACAAGACCTTTGCGCCCTCGCGCGCGAAGGTCAGCGCGGTGGCGCGGCCATTGCCCATGCCTTCGCCGGGGCTTTGCCCGGCTCCGACGACGATGGCGACCTTGTCCTTCAAGCGCATCTCGGTTCACTCCCTGATCCCGTATTTCTCATTATTTTCGTGCAGATTAGCAATCGGCCCGACCGGGGAGAAGGGCGCGGCTTTTGCGTTCATGTCATTGACATCGCATGGAATTGCATGTTGCGCCGGCCCAACGCGCATGGCTGGCCCTTGCGGTTCAGGAACCGTTCTGAGGCCGCCGCGTTTGTTGCGGAGCCTTTCCCGCGCTAGGCTCTGTCCCGGGGCTTCCCAACCGCCAGTGGCTTGCCGATGAATCTGCTCGACCCACAAGGGCCCGTGGCTGCGGCCAACAGCACCATTCTGGTCGATTCCGTCTTCATCATGCTCGTGATCGTGGTGCCGACCATTTTCGCGATTCTCGGCTTTGCGTTCTGGTTTCGCGCCTCGAACCCAAAAGCGCGCTACCAGCCCGACTTCGTCTATTCCGGCCGCGTCGAGATGGTGGTGTGGGCGATCCCTGCGCTCACCGTCATCCTGCTCGGCGGCGTCGCCTGGATCGGCTCGCATCAACTCGATCCCGCAGCACCGGTGCGGGGGACCGGAAGCCCGGTGCGGATCCAAGCGGTTTCGCTCGACTGGAAATGGCTGTTCATCTATCCGGACCAGCGCATCGCCACCGTCAACACGCTGACCGTGCCGGCCGGCGCCGAGCTGAACTTTCAGCTGACGTCGTCGGGCGTGATGAACACGTTCTTCATCCCGCAGCTCGGCAGCATGATCTACACCATGAACGGCATGGTGACGAAGCTGAACCTGCGCGCCGACAACGAAGGCAAGCTGCAGGGGTTGTCCGCGCATTTCTCCGGCGACGGCTTTCCCGACATGATGTTCGACGTCAACGTGGTCTCGCCGCTCGCCTTTCCTGAATGGGTGGCGACCACGGCGAAGACCGATGCCGTGCTGAATGAGGACAGCTACAAGAAGCTGATGCAGCAGGGCGTCGAGAAGGGCAGGCCGATCTATCGCCTGGAAGATCCCCGCCTGTTCGACCTGATCGCGACCCAGCACATCCCGCCGGGACCGGGGCCGGAACTGCTCTCCGATGCAGGCCGTCCGCACAGTGGAGGCCACGATGCTCGGTAA
This sequence comes from Bradyrhizobium sp. Rc3b, assembly GCF_900114915.1. Taxonomy (GTDB): domain Bacteria; phylum Pseudomonadota; class Alphaproteobacteria; order Rhizobiales; family Xanthobacteraceae; genus Bradyrhizobium. Next base: position 289,698 of record NZ_FOUS01000010.1, on the reverse strand, counting down.
GCTCGATTGGTCGGCCATTCCGTTCGATCAGCCCATCCCGCTGGTCGCGGGCGCAGTGGTGCTGGTCGCGATCCTCGGCGTGCTGACCTGGGTCGTGGTGAAGGGGCATCTGCCCTATCTCTGGAGCGAATGGATCACCAGCGTCGATCACAAGCGCATCGGCGTCATGTATATTCTGCTGGCCTCGGTGATGCTGCTGCGCGGTGGCAGCGACGCCATCATGATGCGGATCCAGCAGGCCGTCGCCTACCAGTCGCAGGGCTACCTGCCGCCGGAGCACTACAACCAGATCTTCTCGGCGCACGGCACCATCATGATCTTCTTCGTGGCGATGCCGTTCGTGATCGGGCTGATGAACCTGATCGTGCCGCTGCAGCTCGGCGTGCGCGACGTCGCTTTCCCGACGCTCAACTCGGTCGGGTTCTGGCTGACCGCGACCGGTGCGCTGCTGGTCAATCTCTCGCTCGTGATCGGCGAGTTCGCGCGCACCGGCTGGCTCGCCTTTCCGCCGCTGTCGGAGCTGTCCTATTCGCCGGGCGTCGGCGTCGACTATTACGCCTGGTCGCTGCAGATATCCGGCGTCGGCACGCTGGTCGCCGGCATCAACCTTGTCACCACGGTGCTGAAGCTGCGCACCAGGGGCATGAATTATTTGCGCATGCCGATGTTCTGCTGGACCACGCTGGCCTCGAACCTCCTCATCGTCGCGGCCTTCCCGATCCTCACCGCCACGCTCGCGATGCTGCTGCTCGACCGCTACCTCGGCTTCCACTTCTTCACCAACGAGGCCGGCGGCAACGTCATGATGTTCATGAACCTGATCTGGGCCTGGGGACATCCGGAGGTCTACATCCTGGTGCTGCCGGCGTTCGGCATCTTCTCCGAGGTGGTCTCGACCTTCTCCGGCAAGGCGCTGTTCGGTTATCGCTCGATGGTGCTTGCGACCATGGCGATCTGCGTCATCTCCTTCATGGTCTGGCTGCATCATTTCTTCACGATGGGGGCAGGGCCGGACGTCAACGCCATCTTCGGCATCGCCAGCATGATCATCGCGGTGCCGACCGGTGTGAAGATCTACAATTGGCTGTTCACGATGTATGGCGGCCGCATCCGCTTCGCGACGCCGATGCTGTGGGCGGTCGGCTTCATGGTGACATTCATCATCGGTGGATTGACCGGCGTCCTGCTCGCGGTGCCGCCCGCAGACTTCATGCTTCACAACAGCATGTTCCTGGTGGCGCACTTCCACAACGTCATCATCGGCGGCGTGTTGTTCGGCGCCTTCGCCGGCTTCGAATATTGGTTTCCCAAGGCGTTTGGTTTCCGCCTCGACGAGCGCTGGGGCAAGCTGGCGTTCTGGTTCACCTTTCTCGGCTTCTTCATCACCTTCATCCCGCTCTACATCGCCGGCATGCTCGGCATGACCCGGCGCATGCAGCATTATGACGTCGCGGCGTGGCGGCCCTGGATGATCGTTGCAGCAATTGGCATGGCCGTGCTCACGATCGGGGTGATCTGCCAGATCATGCAGCTCGTGGTCAGCATCCGCAACCGCGAGGCGCTGCGCGACCGTACCGGCGATCCCTGGGACGGCCGCTCGCTGGAATGGGCGACCTCGTCGCCGCCGCCGGTGTTCAACTTCGCCTTCAATCCCGATGTGCGCGGCGAGGACGCCTATTGGGACATGAAAATCCATGCCCAGCAGCAATCGCTCGAACGCGACAGGCCGGAATATCAGGACATCGAGATGCCCCGGAATTCCCCGACCGGCTTCGTCTGCGCGTTCTTCGCCACCGTCATGGGCTTTGCACTGATCTGGCACATCTGGTGGATGGTGATTTTGGGCGGTCTCGGCGCGTTCGCGACCTTCGTCGTTTTCGCCTGGCGCGACCATGACGAATACGTCATTCCCGCGGAGGAGGTCGCAGCGATCGACCGCATCAATCTCGAGGAACGACGCAGCCTCGTCAGCATGGCGGGGACGGTCTGATGGCGATGACTGCGACCGCCGGCCACGCGCATGCCGATCCCCATCACATCGGGCTCGTCATCGAGCACCCCGGACCCGCTTCGAAGCGGATCGTGACCGCCTACGGCTTCTGGATTTTCCTGCTCTCCGACATCGTGATGTTCTCCTGCTTCTTCGCGGCCTACGCGGTGCTGTCCGGGCAGACGGCCGGCGGCCCGAAGGGCTCGGAGATTTTCGAGCAGAGGAACGTCGCGATCGAGACCGTGTGCCTGCTGTTGTCGAGCTTTACCTGCGGCATGGCCAGCATCGCGGCCGATGTGCGCAACCGGTTCTGGTTCTATCTCGGGATGACCGTGACCTGCGTGCTCGGGCTGATCTTCCTCGTCATCGAGTTCCGCGAATTCGCCGACCTCGTCGCGCGCGGCTATGGCCCGTCGCGCAGCGCCTTCCTGACCGCGTTCTTCTCGCTCGTCGGCTGCCACGGCCTGCATGTCTCGGCCGGCGTGCTGTGGCTCCTCACCATGATGGCCCAGGTGTTTGCCAAGGGCTTCCGCGCCGACGTCCTGCGCCGGATGATGTGCTTTGCGCTGTTCTGGCACGCGCTCGACATCGTCTGGGTCGGGGTATTCTCCGTCGTCTATTTGCTTGGGAGTGCCGCATGAGCGATCAGAGCCACGCGCGGAGCGACCACGACCTCGCGCCGGGCGAGGAAGAGCAACACAGTGTCGGCACCCGTATTCTCGGCTACGTCGTCGGCCTTGTCCTGGCTCTGCTGCTCACGGCGACGTCGTTCTTCATCGCCGGCACCGATCTGGTCTGGCAGCCCTCCATCCCGGTTGCGTTGATCGTGCTGGCGATCGCGCAGATGGGGGTGCATCTGGTGTTCTTCCTGCACATCACGACCGGTCCCGACAACACCAACAACGTGCTGGCGCTGGCCTTCGGCCTGCTGGTGGTCTTCCTGGTGGTGGGCGGCACGGTCTGGATCATGGCGCATCTGAATGCGAACATGCCGCCGATGGACCAGATCATGCGGATGCAGTGATAGCACCGCCCAAAAAAGAAGAGCCGCTTGTTGTGACAAGCGGCCCAAGTCTAGGGAGGAAACGCCCAAGCAGGGCAATCAGGCCGGAGCCGGATTGCTGCCAAGGAAACGCCCGCGCAAGCGCTTGCGTACCTTTATGAGTGCAGCAACTCGCGAAGGGGTTCAATTCCGGATCAATACGGTCATGGACTACTACTCACGGATGCGTGAGGGAATTTTTCACTTCGGCCGGCGGCAATTGTAGGCCTTGCGGAAGCCGGCCGCCTGGGCGTCGTCCTCCGAGCAGAACCAGCGGTCCGGCTTGGTGGTCGCCGGGTAGCTCGGGCAACCCCGCAGATGATAGATGCCGATGTTGCCGGTGACGCGTGCGCGCACCGCGAGCTTTCCCTTGATGCTGCAACTCGGCGGCATCGTCAGCTCCTCCGGGAACAGCACGGCGCGAATTTCCTTGTCGCGGTCCGGACGGCAGGCGGCACCCAGCAGTGCGCCGTCCTTCTTGCCCGCGCGGAAGTCTTGCGGCGCAACAAAACACCCCTTCCAGATCCCGGCGGCGGCCGACTTGGCCTCGGCCACGGCCGGCTTGACGTTCGCCTTGATCGGCTCCCGCGCGACGGCAAAGCCGAGCTTGACCAGCTGTTCGTTCAGGCTGGCCTTGTCGCCCTCGGCCGTGCAGATCGCCCGGTGCCGCTTGCCAAAGCTCTTCTCCGGCCCGACATCGTCACAGCGCACGGAGCGCTTGTTGATCAGCTTCGCCAGCTGGTCGCGAGCCTCGATGCCGCAGGTCCAGGAATCGGCGTGGTCGTCGATGCAGACCTGGTCGAGCTCGGGCGCGTCGACGCCGTCGAGCCGGTAGGTGACGTCGCCAAGCTGGATGGAGTTGCCGTCGCGGACTATCGCGGCGGCGGTCAGCGCGGAAGCCGGCTCGGAAGACGCCAGGACTCCGGACAAGGCGAAAAACAAAACGAGCGCAAAAGCGCGGGCGGCGGCAAAGACATTTCGGAAGGACATGCGGTCTCGCTATCGATTGCTCGTGCGCCTGTTCCTAGCATCCGGATGTGGCGATACCAATGGTCTGCACCCTGCGAAGTGCGACATTCCGGCCCCGCGGCTTTACTCCCCGCCCGCTCTGACCCTATCGTTCGCAGGCCTTGCGGACCGTGCAGGCTGAATCGCCCGGGAAGCGGCGAGGGCGGGAGGAAAAGGTTGCGATGAAAGACCCCGTGGACGTCCTGATCATCGGCGCCGGCGCTTCGGGCGCGGCGGTGGCGTGGTCGCTGGCCGAGACCAAGATGCACATTCTCTGCCTGGAGCAGGGCGGCTGGATGAACCCGGCGGAATATCCCAGCACGGGCCGGGACTGGGAGGCCAAGTTCTACGGCGAGTGGTCGTCGAGCCCGAACGTGCGCGGCCGGCCCGAGGACTATCCGATCAACGACGACAATTCGCCGATCAAGGTCGTGAACTACAACGCGGTCGGCGGCTCCACGGTGATGTACACCGCGCACTGGCCGCGGCTGCATCCCTCCGATTTCAAGGTGAGGACGCTGGACGGCGTCGCCGACGACTGGCCGATCGATTACGACGCGCTGACCCCGTTCTTCGAGGAGAACGATCGGATCATGGGCACGTCGGGCTTGTCAGGCGATCCGCTCTCGCCGCTGACGCATCCGCCGATGCCGCAACAGCCGCTCGGATTGTCCGGCGCCATCATCGGCAAGGCCATGAACAAGCTCGGCTGGCACTGGTGGCCGTCGGATACGACGGTCGCGACGATGGACTATGAGGGCCGGGCGCGCTGCATCAATCTCGGCCATTGCACGCCGGCCTGCGCGCAAGGCGCCAAATCCTCCACCGACATCACCTATTGGCCACAGGCGATCCGCGCCGGCGTCGAGCTGCGCACCCATTGCCGGGTACGCGAGATCACCACCGACGAGAGTGGCATGGCCTCCGGCGTGGTCTATTACGACAAGGACGGCGTCGAGCAGTTCCAGCCCGCGCATGTCGTCATCATCGCCTGCAACGGCGTCGGCACGCCGCGGCTATTGCTGAACTCGGCGTCAAACCGCTTTCCGAACGGCCTTGCCAATTCGTCGGGCCTCGTCGGCAAGAATTTGATGTTCCATCCCTATGCGCAGATCTACGGCTATGTGAAGGAGCCGACCGATAGCAACCGCGCGCCGCCGACCTGCCTGTGGAGCAAGCAGTGGTACGACACCGACCTGTCGCGCGGTTTCGTGCGCGGCTATGGCGTTCAGTTCGTGCGCGGGGCCGGACCGGTGTTCGAGGCTGTCGTCAGCGAGCAGAAGGGCATTCTGCCCTGGGGCGAGGATCATCACCGCGTCTTCCGCAAGCTGAACGGCCACCGGCTCGGATTTTCCGCGATCTGCGAGGATCTGCCGGAGGAGCATAATCGCGTCACGCTCGATCCCGTGCTCAAGGACAGTCACGGCATTCCCGCGCCGAAGATCGACTACACCATCAGCGAGAACAGCCGGAAGATGATGGAGCATGCGCTGGCGCGCGGCCGGGAGATTTTGGAGACCGCGGGCGCCACCGATATCTGCATCAATTCGCCGATCCCCTGGGGCGGCTGGCACCTGCTCGGTACCGCGCGGATGGGCACCGACCCAGAGCGCTCCGTGGTCAATGAATGGGGCCGCACGCACGACGTGAAGAACCTCTTCATCGTCGACGGCAGCATCTTCGTCACGTCGGGCGGCGTGAACCCGACCTCCACCATCCAGGCCCTCGCGCTCTACATCGCCGACCAGATGAAGCAGCGCCTCGCCAATTTGTTTGATTAAGGCCGCCATGTCCGCAGACAATCTCACGCGCACCCAACGCGACGACCTCCGCAGCATCGCCGCGATGATCGTTCCCGCCAGCGACGAGTACAAGGTGCCCGGCGCCGACGATCCCGCGATCCAGGCAGATATGCTCGCAACGCTTGGCCGCGATACCAAATTGGTCGCGGCCGCGCTGGATGATCTGGCGCGGCTGGCAGGAGCGCCGCTCGCCGAGCTCGATGCCACCAGACGCGATGCGGTGGCGCAGGAGTTTCGCAAGCACGGCGGCGTCGCCGCCGCGACGCTCGTCCGTGTCGTGCTGCAATGCTACTACCGCGACGACCGCGTGCTGGGTTCGCTGGGGATCGAGCTGCGGGCGCCATTCCCGAAGGGCCATGTGCTTCCGGATGGGGACTGGTCGCTGCTCGATCCGGTGAAGGCGAGGGCAGGCACGCTGCGGCGGGCGCCCTAGCCATCTGGGCAGTCCAGCCCTGCGCGCCCGACGGGCACCTTGCGCGGCCGGGCACAGGCCACCATCTGTGTGAGCCTTCAAGGACTCTTGCCATGCTGGATTTCACCTCAGATATCGTCGATGACGGCGCGTCATCGCGAACGACAGCATCTGCGCCGGCCGATGACCGGGCGTTGCTGGACGCCTATTCCAATGCCGTGATCGATGTGACCGACCGGGTCGGCCCCGCGGTCGTGCGTGTCGAGACCGGGCCAAAAGTGCCGAACGGCCGTGAGCGCGGCGGGCTCGGCTCGGGCATCGTGATCTCGCCTGATGGCCTCGTCCTCACCAACAGCCACGTGGTCGGCACGTCGAAGGAGATCCGGCTGCGCGACGTCGAGGGCCATGTCGGCGACGCCCAGGTGCTCGGCGTCGATCCCGATACCGACCTTGCGCTGCTGCGCGCCAACGGCGTGCGCCATTTGCCCTATGCCGCGCTCGGCAATTCCAAGACGCTGCGCCGCGGCCAACTCGTGATCGCGATCGGCAATCCGCTCGGTTTCGAATCGACCGTGACCGCCGGCGTGGTCTCGGCGCTCGGCCGCTCGATCCGCTCGGTGAGCGGGCGCACCATCGAGGACGTGATCCAGACCGACGCCGCGCTCAACCCTGGCAATTCCGGCGGCCCGCTGCTGTCGTCGAATGCCGAGGTGATCGGCATCAACACCGCCATCATCAACGGCGCTCAAGGCATCTGCTTCGCGGTTGCCAGCAACACCGCGCAATTCGTGCTGTCGGAGATCATCCGTCACGGCTATGTCCGTCGCGCCTATATCGGCGTCGCCGGACAGACCGCGCCGATCCCACGGCGGCATGCGGTGCTGGCCGGCATCGAAAACAAGATGGGCGCATTGCTCGCGCAGATCGAGCCGGATGGTCCGGCGGCGAAGGCGGGCCTGTTGCCTGGCGACGTCGTCATCAGGCTCGACGGCGTTGAGATGAACGGCGTCGACGATTTGATCCGCGTGCTCGACCGCGACCGCATCGGCCGGCGGCTCGCCATGGACGTGCTGCGGCTCGGCCGCCTGCGGGCGATCGATATCGACCCGATCGAGCGCAAGCCGCAGCGCTAGCGTGGGACGGGCGAGGCGGGGTATGACGGTGTCATGCCTCGCCTTCGGAAACCCGCATGATGCCGGCACACGAGACCTACGACGTCATTGTTATCGGCGCCGGTGTCGGCGGCATGACGGCGGCGGCCGTGGCCGCTGCGCAAGGCCTGCGCGTGCTGGTGATCGAGAAGACCGCGTTCGTCGGCGGCACCACCGCCTGGTCCGGCGGCATGGTCTGGATTCCCGCCAATGCCAGAATGAGGGAGGCCGGGCTCTCCGACAGCGTCGCGGATGCCGTCCAATATCTGTCGAGCACGGTGCCCGAGCCCGCCAATGCCGGTCTGCGCGCCGCCTTCCTCGCGCGCGGGCCCGAGGCGATCGCCTATCTCGAAGCCAACACGGAGGTACGCCTCCAGCCAGTGAAGGCCTGTCCGGATTGTTATCCGGAGCGGCTCGGCGCGACGCCCGGCGGCCGCGTGTTGGAGCCGGTCGGTTTCGACGGCACGCGGCTCGGCGGCGCTTTTGCGCGATTGCGGCCACCGTTGCCGGAGTTCACGCTGTTCGGCGGGATGATGGTCGATCCTCGCGACGTTCCGCATTTGCGCAGTGTTGGAAAATCGCTGCGCTCGACCCTGCGTGCGGCGCGGCTGATCTCTCGATATGCGCTGCAGCGGCTGCGGAGCCCGCGCGGCACGTCGCTGTATCTCGGCAACGCACTTGCCGCGCAGCTCTATGCTTCGGTGCTGGCGCGGCAGGTTGAAGTTCTCTTCAGCGCCGATGTCGAAGACCTCTCGATGCAGGGCGACCGCGTCAGTGGCGTGGTGATCCGTCACGGCTCGCGCGACCGGCCGATCGCAGCGCGCCGCGGCGTGGTGCTGGCAACCGGCGGGTTCTCGCACGACGCCGTATTGCGCAAGCGCTTTTTCCCGGCGGCGGCTGGATTCGTCTCGGCGACCAGCCCTTCCAGCACCGGCGACGGACTTCGGCTGGCGGCAGCGACTGGTGCCGCGCTCAATGCGGATGCGACCAGCCCGGCCTATTGGGTGCCGGCCTCGCTATTCCGCCGCGCCGACGGCAGCCGTGGCGTGTTCCCGCACCTTGTGGCCGACCGCGCCAAGCCCGGCGTGATCGCCGTCAACACAGCGGGCCGACGTTTCGTCAACGAGGCGCTATCTTACCACGAATTCGTGCTGGCCATGCTGCGCGACAGCAATGGCGAGCCGGACCGGCGGTTCTATTTGATTTGCGATCGCCGGTTCCTGTGGGCTTACGGCCTCGGCCGGATCAGGCCGTTCACGCGGAGCTATCGGCGCTATGTGGCGAGCGGCGAGTTGGTCGAGGCGCCTGATATCGCGGGGCTCGCGGCGAAGATCGGCATCAAGCCGCGGGTGCTGGCGGCGACGATCGCGAGCTACAACCAAGGCGCGAAGGAGGGGCGCGATGGCGAATTCGGCCGCGGCAGCACCATCTATCAGCGCCACCTCGGCGATATCAGCCGCAAGCCTAATCCCTGCGTCGCGCCCATCCTCCGCGCGCCGTACTTCGCGATGCGCATCCATCCGGCCGATCTCGGCACGGCCGTCGGCATGAAGGTCGATCCGCAAGCCCGGGTGCTGCGCGCGGACGGCACGCCGATTGCGGGCCTTTATGCCTGCGGCAATGACATGGGCTCGATCATGAACGGGAATTATCCGGGACCGGGCATCACGCTGGGGCCGGCACTGGTGTTTGGATATATCGCAGGAAGGCATCTGGCGGAGGGAAGCGTCACACGTGAGACCGCTGCAGGCGTGTCGGCGTCGGTTTAGCTATTTCCACCGCTGCCATGCTCCGCGAAAGTGGGGCATCCAGTACGCCGCGGCCCATCGGTTCAATCACAACCGCCTCGGAGTACTGGATCGCCCGGTCCCGGCTCCGCCAAGGCTACGCCGCGGCCCACACGAGCGCTTGGCACGCCGAAGCTTCAGCGAAGGCGGCAAGCCGGGCGATGACACTGAGTATGTGGCGAGACTCTGGATTGCTTCGTCGCAAGGGCTCCTCGCAATGACGTGGAGAGAACCTGCGTTCTTAGCCGCTACTCCGCCGCCGCCGCAAAACGGCTGTTCTCCAGCTCCGCCTCCAGCCGTACCGTCTCGGCCGCCGCCAGCTTGATGTTGGTCTCCTTGACGTGGCCGAAGCCTCGGATCGTCTCGGGCACGCGCGCGAGGCGTGCCAGCAGCGGGATCTGCTCTGCCTTCAGCCCGGCCATCCGCTGATCGATCATCGCCAGATAATCCTCAACCAGCTTGCGCTCGGTCCGGCGCTCCTCGGTGCGGCCGAACGGATCGAGCGCGCTGCCGCGCAGGAACTTGAGCTTGGCGAGAACGCGGAAGGCATGGATCATCCAGCCGCCGAACTCCTGCTTCTGCAGCCGGCCCGTCGACTTGTCGCGCTGTGCGAAGATCGGTGGTGCCAAATGGTATTTCAGGGTGAAGTCGCCGTCGAATCTCTCCGAGACCTTCTTCGCGAAGCTGCCGTCGGTGTAGAGCCGGGCGACCTCGTACTCGTCCTTGTAGGACATCAGCTTGAACAGATTTTTGGCGACGGCCTCGGCCAGCTCGGTTGATGCGGGCGAGGCGGCCGTTTCCGCCTTGCGCACTTTTGCAACGCCCGCGAGGTAGCGGTCGGCATAGGTCTTGTCCTGATAGCCAGTCAGGAATTCCGCGCGCGTCGCGACGATGTCGTCGAGCGACTTGGTCGGCGCCGACGCTCGGCTCTTGAACTGCAGCACGCTGCGCACCCGCGACATGTCGTGGGCGGCCAGGCGGCCCCAGGTGAAGGCGAGCTTGTTCATCTCGATCGCGGCGCCGTTGATTTCGATGGCGCGCAGCAGCGCTTCCAGCGACAGCGGGATCGCGCCCTTCTGGAAGGCAAAACCGAGCATGAAGGGGTTGGTCGCGATGCTGTCGCCCATCAGCGCGGCGGCAATGCCCGTGGCGTCGATGATGTCGAGGTTCTTGTCGCCGACGGCGTCGCGCAGCACGGTCTGCATCGTGCCCATCTCGAAGTCGAGATCGGGGTTTTGCACAAAGCTCGCGGTCGGCTGCAGATCGGCGTTGATGTAGGCTTTGGTCACGCCACGTTCGGCGCGGCTGAGCGCGGTGGGGCCGGCCGAGACGATCATGTCGCAACCGAGAATGACGTCGGCGCCGCCCGTGGTGATGCGGACCGCGGAGATGTCTTCAGGCCTCCGTGAGATGCGGACATGGCTCATCACGGCGCCGTTCTTCTGCGACAGGCCGGTGAAGTCGAGCGCCGAGCAGCCGCGGCCGTCGACATGGGCCGCCATGCCGAGCAGGGCGCCGATGGTGATGACGCCGGTGCCGCCGATGCCGGTGACGAGGATGTTGTAGGGCGCGTCCAGCTCGCGTGCGGGCGGCAGCGGCAAATCGGCGAACAGCTGGCCGGAATCGACGGCCGAAGTCTTCATGCGCTTGAGCGAACCGCCATGGACGGTCACAAAACTCGGGCAAAAACCCTCGACGCAGGAAAAGTCCTTGTTGCAGTTCGACTGGTCGATCTGGCGCTTGCGGCCGAACTCGGTCTCCAGCGGCTGCACCGAGACGCAGTTGGAGGCCTGCGAGCAGTCGCCGCAACCTTCGCAGACCAGCTCGTTGATGAAGGCGCGCTTGGCGGGATCGGGATAAAGCCCGCGCTTGCGGCGTCGGCGCTTTTCCGCGGCACAAGTCTGGTCGTAGATCACCACTGTAAGACCCTTGATGTCGCGCAGCTCGCGCTGAACAGCATCGAGCTCGCGGCGGTGATGGATGGTCGCGCCTTGCGGGAAGTAGTTTCCTTGCGGATACTTGTCCGGATCGTCCGAGACGATTGCCAGGCGCTTGACGCCCTCGGCCCAGACCTGATGCGCGATCTGCGCGACGTTAAAGGCGCCTTCGGCGGGCTGGCCGCCGGTCATCGCGACGGCGTCGTTATAAAGGATCTTGTAGGTGATGTTGATTCCGGCGGCCGATGCCGCGCGGAGCGCCAACAGCCCGGAATGGGTGTAGGTGCCGTCGCCGAGATTCTGGAAGATGTGCGTCTCGCTCGTGAAGGGCGACTGGCCGATCCAGTTCACGCCCTCGGCGCCCATATGCGAGATCAGATCGGTGCGGCGGGTCGGCATGCTCAGGGCCATGCCGTGGCAGCCAATGCCGGCCATGGCGCGGCTGCCTTCAGGCACGCGGGTCGAGGTGTTGTGCGGACAACCCGAGCAGAAGAACGGCGTGCGAGCCAGCTTGATCTGCGTGCCGGTGGTGACCGGATTGTCAAAGGCCTCGAGCCGCGCGAGGCGCTGCTCCAGCACCGGACTGTGATGGCCGAGCTTGCGCAAGCGCGCCACCAGCGCGCCGGCGACGATGGTCGGCGTCAGCTCGCCCTCGCTCGGGAGCAGCGGCGTGCCGCTTTCGTCGCGCTTGCCCGTGATCGTCGGGCGCCGCGATGCATCGATGTTGTAGAGGATGCGCATCAGCTGGTCTTCGATGAAGCCGCGCTTCTCCTCGACCACGAGCACGTCCTGAAGACCATCGGCGAAACGCTTGGCGCCGCTTTCTTCCAGCGGCCAAGTCAGGGCAACCTTGTAGATGCGAAGACCGAGGTCCTGCGCGTCCTTGTCGGTGATGCCGAGATCAGCCAGCGCCTGGCGCAGATCGAGATAGGCCTTGCCGGTCGCGACGATGCCGAGCCGCGCAGGCTTCGAATCGAGCACGATGCGGTCGAGCTGGTTGGCGCGGGCGAAGGCCTGCACCGCCGCCATCTTCGGGCCGAACAGGCGCCGCTCCGCTTCCAGCGGCGGATCGGGCCAGCGGATGTTGAGGCCGCCGGGCGGCATCTCGAAATCGTCAGGGAGCACGATCTTGATGCGTTCAGGGTCGCTGTCGATCGACGCCGAACTCTCCACGGTTTCGCTGATCGCCTTGAAGCCGACCCAGCAGCCGGAGAAGCGCGACAGCGCAAAACCGTAGAGGCCGAGATCGAGATAGTCCTGCAGCGTCGCCGGATTGATCACGGGGATCAGCGCAGCTGCAAACACCTGCTCGCTCTGATGCGCCAGCGTCGAGGACTGGCAGCCGTGGTCGTCGCCGGCCAGCGCCAGCACGCCGCCATTGAGCGCGGTGCCGGCCGCATTGGCATGCTTGAGGGCATCGACCGAGCGATCGACGCCGGGGCCCTTGCCGTACCAGATGCCGAAAACGCCATCGACCTTGGCGCCCGGAAACAAGCCGACCTGCTGGCTGCCCCAGACCGCAGTCGCCGCCAGATCCTCGTTCAGGCCAGGGACGAAGGCGATGTCATGCTGCTGGAGGTGCGACTTCGCGCGCCACAGCGCGTGGTCGTACATGCCGAGCGGGGAACCGCGATAGCCGGAGATGAAGCCGCCGGTGTTGAGGCCCTGGAGCCGGTCGCGTTCGCGCTGCAACATGGGCAAGCGAACCAGAGCCTGTGTGCCGGACAGGAAGATCCGCTTCGATTCGAGCCGGTATTTGTCGTCCAGCTCGACCTGCAACAGCGTCATTTCGGCAGTCCTTGTGTGGTAGTCCGGCGAGGGATTTTGCGCCGCGGGAGGCTTGCGGCTTTGCGAAGCGAGAGATGCCAGTCAAGAGCATGGGCCGGCGAAGTCAATATCGCTGGCCGCATCCGTGGCGCTCCTGCTAGTCATGGCTTCCAGTGGAGAACATCATGGCTGCAAACGCATTCGACACCGAGATCACAGCGACGGCCGAGGCCCTGATTGGACCGTGGCGCCAGCCGCGTCAGATGCTGCAAGCGCAAACCTATGATGCGCACGCGTCCATTCACGACGACGCCACCGCGCAGAAGCTCGGCTTCAAGGGCGGCACCATCGAAGGCCCGACGCATTTCAGCCAGTTCGCTCCGCTCTGCGCGCAGCTGTGGGGACACACCTGGTTCGAAACCGGCTGCCTGTCCGCGCATTATCGCAGCGTCTGCTATGAGGGCGAGGAGGTGCAGGCGATTCTGTCGAAGCCACTGCCCGGGACAAGCCAGTGCCAGATCCAGATGGTCAAGCGCGACGGCACCGAGGTGCTGCGCGGCACGGCTTCGGTCGGTGAACCGCACGCAGCGACTGCGCTGGAGGCGCGCCTCGCCGAGCTCAAGCCGCTCGCCGATCCCGTCATCCTGCGCGACGTCAAGGTGGCGCAGACCGGCAAGCGACAGACGGTCCGCATGGCGTTCGATCAGACCATGGGCGACCTCTATCCGTTCTCGCTGCGGCAGAAGCTCGCCGTCATCACCGAGAATTCGCCTTACTATTCCGGCGCCGACAACCCCTGGGGCAGACCGATCATCCCGATGGAGATGCTGAGCGTGCTGTTCCAGTATCGCTCGAAGGACGATCCGCTCCCGGCCAAGGGCCCGGCCGTCGGCCTGTTCGCCGATCAGGAGATCCGGCTGATCAAGGGCCCGCTCTTCGAGGGCGAGGAGTACGAAGTCGAGCGCGAGGTGGTCGCGCTCTCCGGCAGCCGCCGCACCGAAAGCGCCTGGGTCAGGACACGCGTGTTCGACAAGGCGGGCACCATGGTGGCCACCATGCTGCTGAACATGGCGACGATGAAGGACTCCTATGCGCCGTACGAGGAAGAGTATCGGCAGCTGTATGGGGCGTAAGAGCGATGGCTGCACCCTCTCCCCTTGTGAGGGGAGAAGGGAAGAATGCTGCCAATCGGCCGCCCATCCTTTAAGCAGATGCACGCGGGGAAGCCGTCGCACAGGTAATATGCAGGCGCCGATCGCTTGCGTAACCTTCTGACTACACAACGAATTCCCTCGCGTCCGGCGCTCCACCGCAATTGTACACAATGGCACGGCGCTTGCAGAACTCCGGCAAAGAGAGTTCTCGCGAGGGACGGGCGTCATGCTGGACTCAAGCAAGTCGACATTGGGCGTCATCAGCGCCGAGCCCGAGCCGATCAAGCTCGACTGGCCGAGCACCGCGCTTCTCATCATCGACATGCAGCGCGACTTCATGGAGCCCGGCGGCTTCGGCGAGACGCTCGGCAACGACGTCAGCCAGCTTGCGCGCGCGGTGAAGCCGATCGGCACCGTGCTGACGGCGGCGCGCGACACCGGCATGCTGGTGATCCACACCCGCGAGGGCCATCTGCCCGATCTCTCCGACGCGCCGCCGGCGAAAGTCGAACGCGGCGCGCCGTCTTTGCGCATTGGCGACCCCGGTCCGATGGGCCGCATCCTCATTCGCGGCGAGGCCGGTCACGACATCATTCCCGAGCTCTATCCGCTCGACAGCGAGATCGTGATCGACAAGCCGGGGAAGGGCGCGTTCTACGCCACCGAGCTCGGCGACGTGCTGGAGAAATACGGCATCGAGAATTTGCTGGTGTGCGGCGTCACCACCGAAGTGTGCGTCAACACCACAGTGCGCGAGGCCAATGACCGCGGCTATCGCTGCGTCGTCATGTCGGACGGCTGCGCATCCTACTTCCCCGAGTTTCACGAGATGGGCCTGAAGATGATCAAGGCCCAGGGCGGCATCTTCGGCTGGGTCGCAACCTCAGCCGCAGTCCTGGAGGCAATGAAGGTTTCGACCACATAGGGGTATTGTCATGAGCACGTTGACGGGGACGGCCGGCAAATCTGACTTGAACAAGTCCGAGTTCAAGCCGGCACTATGGACATCGGGCGACTGGAATGCGTTCTTCGGCTTCGGCACCAACATCCTCGTCAACATGCTGGTGCTCACGGGGCTCCTGCGCTTCGTCTTGAAGATGCCGGACAGCCTGGTGTTCGGCCGCATCCTGCCCGCACTCGGGCTGATGATGTGCCTCTCGACCTTCTACTACGCCTACCTCGCCTACCGTTTGGCGCAGAAGACCGGCCGCAACGACGTCTGCGCGCTGCCCTCAGGCGTCAGCGTGCCGCATATGTTCATCGTCACCTTCGTCATCATGCTGCCGATCACGCTGAAGACCGGTGACCCGCTCAAGGGCTGGTCGGCCGGCCTGGTCTGGGTGTTCTTCCAGAGCTTCATTCTCATGATCGGCGGCTTCATAGCGCCATTCATCCGCAAGATCACGCCGCGCGCGGCGCTGCTCGGTACGCTCGCCGGCGTCTCGGTCACCTTCATCTCGATGCGGCCGGCGCTTGAGATGTATATGACGCCGCAGATTGGTCTCGTCTGTTTCGCCATCATCCTGGTGAGCTGGTTCGGCGGCGTGAAATATCCTCGCGGCATTCCCGCGGGCCTCGTAGCCATCGCCGCCGGCATGATCATCGCCTGGGGCTCGAACCTGTTCGGTCTTGGCCTCGGTGGACTTAGCGTCAAAGGTGTCGGCGATGCCTTCGCCAATTTCGGCTTCTCGGTGCCGATTCCCGCCGTGGGCTACGTGTTCTCCGGCTTCGAATTCCTCGGCATCATCCTGGTCACCGCCATTCCGTTCGGCATCTATGACCTCGTCGAAGCCATGGACAATGTCGAGAGCGCGGAGGCAGCGGGCGACGAATATCCGACCACGCGAGTCCTCACGGCGGACGGCGTCGTCAGCCTGATCGGCTGCCTGATGGGCAACCCTTTCATCAACGCCGTCTATATAGGCCATCCCGGCTGGAAGGCGATGGGCGGCCGCATCGGTTACTCCGCCGCAACCGGCATCATGGTGATCGTGCTGGCCTGGTTCGGCATCATCTCGGTGCTGCTGGCCCTCGTGCCCGTGGTCGCGATCTCGCCGATCCTGCTCTACATCGGCATGCTGATCGGCGCCCAGGCGTTCCAGACCACGCCGGTCAAGCACGCGCCCGCGATCGTGCTGGCGCTGACGCCGCATCTGGCCGCCTGGGCCAAGCTGCAGATCGACACGATGCTGGGCTCGACCATGAATGCGGCGGCAACCGTCGGCGGCATGGCCGCCGACAAGGCCGACGCGGTGAAGGCTGCCGCGATCGCCGCGCTGCCGCAGCAGGGCGTGTTCTACCACGGACTGGAGGTGATGGGCGGCGGCTCCATCCTCGGCGGCCTCATCCTGGGCGCGATCGGCGTCTTCATCATCGAGCGCGACTTCGAGAAGGCATCAGGCTTCGCGCTGGTCGGTGCGGTCCTGACCTATTTCGGCTTCATGCATGGCGAGGCCGTCGGCATCGGCGGCGGATTCGGTGTCACGCCCGCCGTTGCGCTGGCCTACGCCGCGATGGCCGCCGGCCTGTTCGCGGCCAGCAAGCTTGGCGCCGGCGGACACTATGCCGCCCATCCGGAGCTGTCGGCCGCGCCGGCGGAATAGGAGAAGCGAAGCGGAGATTGCGGCCGGGCGGCGATATGCTGCCCGGCCGTTTCCTTTCAAGCCGCACGACAAGGCAAGTCAACCGAGCTGGTTGATCCACTCGCGGAATAGCTCCGGGCCAGCGTCGACGGCAGCTGCGAGATCGCGGGAGTCGCGCGCTGCGCGCGGCGAGTAGCCGAAGCGTTGCCGGAAGCTGCGGCTGAAATGGGCCTGGCTCACGAAGCCGAATTCAGCTGCGATCTCCGCATTCCAGCGGTCTTCGTCGGCGTCATCCAGCAGCACATGGATCGCCTCGAGCCGCCGTCCGCGGATGTAATCGGCGACGCCCGCCAGCGGCGTGAAGACCCGATAGAGCACCGAGCGCGACACGCCGATCTCGCGGCAGATGGTTGCCACCGAGAGATCGGGGTGACCGAGGTTCTGATCGATGAAACGGCTGGCGCGATGAAGGATGGCGATGTCGCGCCGGGCGAGCCCTTGCTCGCGCGGCCGCGCGGCCATGCCGAAACATCCGCGCAGCAGCCCGAGCGTCGTCTGGATCGCCTCGGGCGCCTCGTTCCCGTCCATCGCCGGAAGCCGTCGTCGCAGCAGTCCCATCTGATCGGCGAGCACGCGGCCGGCGGCGCCGTCGAGGACGAGCCCGTGCAGGTCGAGACCATCGGGCGCGGCGTTGACGATTGCATCGCGCTCGACGTCGAGGCTGATCGTGTCGGTCGCCGTGGCGATGCCGTCGAAGCGCCGGGTCAGGTCGAGCACTAGCACCTGGCCGGGGCCGGCCGAGATCGGCTCGCCGTCGACCTCGCCGCTCCAGGCGCCGCGACGGAGCAACAGCAGCGCGAATGAGTTGCGGCCATCGGCCTTTGCCAGCGCGGCGGTGCGGGTGAAGCGCACGGGCCCCATCTTGGTGGATGCGGTCACCAGGCCGCCCAGCAGCCAGGCCTCGGCCAGAACCTCGAAGTCGTCGCTGGACGTGCCTTCGGGGACCGACACCTCGTAATGGGTGAGAATCGCGCGGTAGCGATCGAGCCGCTCGGCGGCGGGTAGCTCCGCTGTATCGAACCGCAGATACGGAATTTTCGTCATGCCAGGCCGCTCCCTCCGGCAGTTGGTCTGCAAATTGGGACGATCAGGCAAGTTTCCACGCCGTCGAACCGCAGTCTCCGGGCATGAATATTCATATTATCGCGCGCGGGCCAGACGTGAGTGTTTGCCGGCCCGAGCAATTTGCAATGACGTGAAGGTGAGCGATGGATAGGCGAGGGGCGGGTCTTGCGGTGCGGTTGGCCGAAGGGCGGACCGGCGAGACAGCGGGACGAACGCGGGGGGAAGCGACGCGGCGGCAAATGTGGCCGGCTGCGATCTGTGTCGTGGTGGCGCTCGCGCTGGCCGCGGTCGTCGACGTGTCATCCGCGCAGGCACAGTTCGTCTGTACCGACGCCAGCAACAGCACCGGCGGCGCTGTCGCCGTTGCCGCCGGAAGCACGGCGTGCGGTGCCAGCAGCACGGCGGGCGGTGCATCCGGCACGGCCTATGGCGCCTCCAGCACTGCCTCTGGCTATAATGCTCTCGCCGTCGGCGCTTCTAGTCAGGCGACCAACGTGCAGACCACCGCGATGGGATTTGGCGCCCTCGCGATCGGTCAGCACGCCTCCGCCGCCGGCGCGCAGAGCGCGGCGACCGGCTACGAGAGTACCGCCTACGGCTATGTGAGCAGTGCGACCGGCAATCAAACCGTGGCCGTTGGCGCCAACAGCAGTGCACCCGGCTGGTACTCGACGGCGGTGGGTGCCGCCTCCCGGGCGTCCGGCGACTTCGCAACTGCGACCGGTGGCCGGAGCACCGCGACTGGCCTCGCCAGCTCAGCTTACGGCGCGGACAGCTACGCGTATGCCGACAGTTCGGTGGCGGTCGGATCGTGGGCGGTCGTCAACGCCGGCAGCACGAGCGGAACGGCTGTCGGCAACAACACCACGGTGACCGGCGTCAACAGCACCGCGGTCGGTGCGTTCAACACCGTCACCGGCACCAACAGCGGTGCATTCGGCACGGGTCAAACCGTGCGCGGCAATGGCAGCTACGCCATCGGCGACCCCAATACGCTGAACGGCAATGGCAGCTTCGTGCTCGGCGACAACAACACCGTCAACGGCACCAACCAGACCGGCCGGGGCGACAACGTCAATGTGGTCGGCTCCAACAACGCGGTGGCCGGCACGGCGAGCGCTGCCGGATCCTCCGTGTTCGGCTCCGGCAACACCGTCAATGCGTCCAATGCGCTGGTGATGGCGAACGCGGGGACCGTAACCGGCGCGGGCGGCATCGCAATCGGCAACACCGTTTCGGTCACTGGGGCCAATGCCCTCGCTGTCGGCAACAATTCCAGCGCCGGCTTTGCCAATTCCGCCGCCTTCGGCAATGGCGCTACAGTGACCCGCGCCAACCAGCAGACGTTCGGGACGACCGGCAACACCTACACTATGGCCGGCATCACCTCTTCGGCCAGCAAGGCTGCGCAGAGCGGCACGACCCAGCTTGTCACCTCCGATGGCGCCGGCAATCTCGCGACCACGACGCTTGCCAATCTCGGCATCGCCTCGGCCAGCGATCTCAGCGCCATCAATGGCCAGCTCGCCAACATCAACGGCCGCCTCGACGACCTCAGCAGCAGGACCAGCAAGGTGACCAGCGGCGTCGCCATGGCCTTTGCCATGGCCGGCGTGCCGACGCTGCTGCCGAATGAGAGTTTTGCCGTGACCATGAACTACGGGACCTTCGAGCGGGCCAACGGTCTCGCGTTCAACGCGGCACTACGTCTCAATCAGAACATGCAGTTCAACGGCGGAATAGGTTACGGGCCCGACCAGCGGGTCGCCGGCGGACGCGTCGGCTTGCGCATGGGCTGGTGAGTGCATGGTCGTATCGCCACGATTGATCGTAGGCACGATCCTCATCGTAGCCTGCGCACCCATGCGTGCGGAGATGCAATCACCGCCTTCCGGCTTTGCGGATCGTTGGGCGGTTCAGCCCGCCGCGGCCCCGACACGACAGGGCGGGCCGCAGGTCACCGTCGAGCAGGCACTCTATCTGATCCGCTCCTCGCTCCTGACGTTGAATGACGCCAATCGCTCCGGCAATTATTCGGTGTTGCGCGACCTTGCCGCACCTGAATTCCAGGCCAGGAATAGCGCCGCCGATCTCGCGCTTGCGTTCTCCGACCTGCGGGCCCGCAAGTTCGACCTGTTTGGAGCCGCACTTCTCGCCCCGCGATTGTCGGCGGCACCCAACGTCAATGGCCGCGGCATGCTGCGGCTCAGCGGCACCATTCCGACGAGGCCGTTGCAGATCGATTTCGATCTGATGTTTCAGGATGTCGGCGGTAGCTGGAGGCTCCATGGACTATCGGTCGCGACACCCGCGGCTGCGGCCGAAGCCACCTCGCCGCAAGCGGAAGCCTCAAAGCACTAGTCTCAGGGCCGGACAGCCGGCGTCTCCATCGGCAAGCCGCGCGCCCGCGACATCAGATAAAGCTCGAGCGCGACCAGCTCGGGCGAGCCGTAATCATAGGCCTGGGCGCGGACGCCGCTCATGCAGCTGCGCAGCCGTCGCTCCAGCGATCCCAGCGTTTGCCATTCCAGGCGGTAGAGCGGATAGCCGGTCGGCTGTCCCTGCGTGATCGGCGCGCCCGCAAGGCGCTTGTCGAAATTGTCGTCGTGGCAATTGGTGCAGGCGAGGTTGAGCTGGCCCTGCCGCTGCATGAAGAGGTCGCGGCCTTGCTCCACGAAGGGCTTTGCTTGCGGATCGTCGCCGGCAGTGATCGCGACACCGCGCGATTGATGGGCGACGAAGGCGGACAGCGCCAGGAGCTCGCGGCTCTCGTAGGGCAGTGGCGACGCCTGCTGATGATTGGAGCGGCAGAGATTGATGCGCTGGTCGAGCGTGACGGGGCGACTGAGCGCCTTGTCGAAGGCCGGGTAGCGTGCGGCAACACCCTTCATGCTGGTGCGTGCATCGCCATGGCAATCCGCGCAGGCTTTCTCGGCTCTGCCGGTCTTCTTGTCCCATAGCTGTTCGCCATCGAGCACGAACAGCATGCCGGGATTGGAGGTGTCGTCGTCCTGCATGGCGCGCGTGTCCGGGCCCATGAAGGAGTAGCCGGACCGGCGCGCATCGTGCGGGACTTCACCAGCGAGCAGGGCAGGCGCTGCGGCGAACAATGCGGCCGCTGCTATCGCGCGCCAAACGCTCATTCGACAATGATCGATGCCGACGCGGTGGAGGAATAGCCGTTGTCGCCGATCCACTCGAACTCGAACTTGCCGCTTTCCCTGGCGACCGTGAAGAACGACAGATAAGGATTGGCCGCGATCGCCGGAAACAGATCGGCGCGGAAGATCTCGGCGCCGTTGTAGCGGCAGGTGAAGCTCGTGATGATGTCTCGCGGCACCAGCTTGCCGTCTGTGGTATGGCGGAAGCCTGTTTCCATGATGTGCGAGGTCAGCGTGCGGATCTCGATGACGTCGCCGCGCTTCGCCTTCGCGGGAACGTTGATGAGCGCGGCCATCAGTTCATCTCCTCGGTGCAGGCGGCCAGCGTAACGACCACGTCGGCGGCGACCTGCCAGAACGTGTCGTCGGACAGGCGGGTGATCGCCACCACCTTCTGGGTGTCGGCGAGGCGGATGCGTGTCGCGACCTGAGCGCGGCCGGTGGAGGGGCCGAAATAGAAATTGCCGATGTTCGGCTGCGGGTTCTTCTCGTTGAAGACGTGGATGCTCTTGACGTGGTCGTCCGCCGTCATCGGGCTTGCAACGCTCACCGTCATCGGCACGGTGTTGCCGTTCTCGACCAGCGGCGGAATGTCGAGCTTCACCCTGCCGGTGCGAATTGGTGCTTCGCCGACGACATTGCGGATTGCGGTGTTGAGCATCGCGGGCGTCGCGTGAAGCGGACGCAGGGTGACGATCGGGATCGTCCCGGCGGCCGCCACGCCTCCGGCGAGGCTCAGAAATTGTCGTCGCGTGGTTGGCATGAACAGTCCTAGTCGCGAAGCGTTGCAAGAAAAGCCACGATGTCCTCGATCTCCGCCGCCGACAAGATCGGCTTGCCGGTGAAATTGCGTCCGACTCGCACGAGGTCGCCGTTGCGATAATAGGACGGCATGATGGTGTCCGGGTTGAAGCGCGCCGCATCGACCAGCCGAAGCCGCAACTGACTCACCGACCATCGGTTCCCGGCGCCTGTGAGGTCAGGCGCGAGATCTCCCTGGAACCGCGTTTCCGGGAAAGGGCCGGAATGGCAGAGGATGCAGGTCGTGGTGCGCGCCAGCACCAGCGCGCGGCCGCGCACGGCATCGCCTGGCGCGCCCGTGAGAGAAGCCGGGATGCCTTCGCCTACGATCTTGTAGGGCGCGAGTTCGTCTGCCTTGGCAAGCGAGGACAGGGCGAGGATCGCCGCGATGAACGCAGCAACCGCAGAAATCGGACTGGGTGCACGGTGCCGCCGCGAACTCCGCTTACCTCTCCCGCTTGCGGGAGAGGTCGCCGCGCAGCGGCGGGTGAGGGCTTTTTCCTCTTGGGGAGTCTCGCGAGTGGAGACACCCTCTCCCCAACCCTCCCCCGCAAGCGGGGGAGGGAGCGCACCTAGCTCGTGGCGGCAACTTGGTCCCATCATCGCTCTAACCAAAGACGTCCGCCGTGATGATTTGAAACCAGCGCTCGGCTTCGGTCGCCTCGCGGGCGCGCAATTCGCGCGGGGCATCGACTGGGCTCGTCGCGCCGCCCTCGACCTCGGCAAAGATGTCGCCTTTCGGCTGATAATTGCCTGCAAGCAAAAATCCATAGCCTGGCGCGACGGTGTTGTAGCAGACGCCGGTCAGCCGTGGCGTCTCGGGTGCTCGGCCCGCGAGCAAAGCGACGATGGCAGCGGCGCACGCCTTGCCTTGCCCGCTTGCAGCCGATGCCGATTTGGGAATGCCGCCGCCGAGGCAGGCGTCGCCGATGACGTGGATGTTCTTGACGAGCTTCGACTCGAAGGTCACGGGATCGATCGGACACCAGCCGGTGTGGTCCGCCACGCCAGCGATCTCGGCAATGCGTCCCGCGCGTTGCGGCGGAATGACATTGGCGACATCTGGCGTGTAGTTGCCGAACTCGGTGACGATGGTCATGGTCGCCGGATCGACTGAGGTGACGCGGCCGCCTTGTGACAGCGCGATGCGCTCGATCATGTCGCCATAGAGCTCCTTCCACGCCCTCTCGAACAGCCGCTGCTGGGAGAAATTGTCCTTGGCGTCGAGGATCAGAACTTTCGAGCGTGGCTTGTTCGTCTTCAGGTAATGCGCAATCAGGCTGGCACGCTCGTAAGGCGCCGGCGGGCAACGCAAGGGATTAGCGGGGATTGCGATCGCGACCGTGCCGCCGTCAGCCATTGCTTCCACCTGCCTGCGCAGCAGCAGGGTCTGCGCGCCGGCCTTCCAGGCGTGCGGCATCTTCTCCGATGCGGCGTCGTCATAGCCGGGCAGGGCTTCAAAGTGGAAGTCGATGCCGGGCGAGAGCACGAGGCGGTCATAGGCAAACGTGGCGCCATCGGCGGCCTTCACGCTGCGCTTTTGCGCGTCGACGGCCGTCGCGGCCTGAGCAGCGACGGTGACGCCCTCGGCGGCGAGCCTGTCATAGCCGAACTGCTGCGCGTCCATCTCGCGCAGGCCGGCGATCACCTCGTTGCTGAAGGGGCACGAAGTGAAGGTCTTGTTCGGCTCGATCAGCGTCACCTGCAAGCCCGCCTGCGCGCGCTTGAGCGCCCGCGCGCAGGCCGCTCCACCAAAGCCGCCGCCGACCACGACGATGCGGCCTGCGGATTGCGCGCGCAGGATCGAGGGGACGACGAACGATGTGGCCGCGGCGGTGATGCCGAGAACGGCATTCCGCCGCGTCACCAGCGCATTCATGAATCTTGTCCGCAAAATGCCGCGGCGGCCGTCGTGGCCGCCGCGGCTGTGCTTAGGCGAAGGTGATGTTCTGGTCCCGCAGCGGCACGGAGCGGATGCGCTTGCCGGTCGCGGCGAAGTACGCATTGAGCACCGCCGGCGCTGCGACGCCGATGGTGGGCTCGCCGACGCCGCCCCAGAACCCGCCGCTTGGCACCATCACCGATTCAACCTTCGGCATCTCGTTGATGCGCATCGAGTTGTAGGTGTCGAAGTTGGTTTGCTCGATCTTGCCGTCCTTGACGGTGCAGCCGCCGTAGAACAGCGCCGAGAGGCCATAGACGAAGGACCCCGCGATCTGCCGCTCCACCTGCGCCGGATTGACGACGTAGCCGGGATCGGTGGAGGCGACGATGCGATGCACCTTGATCTTGCTGCCGTCAGTCACCGAGATTTCGGCGGCGCCGGCGACATAGCTGCCATAGCCCATGACCTGGGCGATGCCGCGATAGACGCCCTGCGGCGCCGGCGTCGTCCAGCCGATCTTCTCGGCAACGGCATTGAGCACCGCCAGATGCTTGGGATGGTTGCCCATCAGCTTGCGACGGAATTCGAGCGGGTCCTGGCCTGCGGCCTGGGCCAGCTCGTCCATGAAGCATTCCATGTAGATGGCGTTGTGATTGACGTTGACGCCGCGCCAGAAGCCCGGCGGAACGTGCGGGTTGCGCATCGCATGCTCGACCAGCAGGTTCGGCACCGAATAGCCGAACGCGGCTTCGCCGGATTGGGCGACGCCCTGGAAGGCGGCCGGATCCATGCCATTCTGCAGCGCTTCGGGGCGCAGCGAGAACAGGATCGATTGGCCGGACAGGCGGTAGTGCAGCGCGACCAGATTGTTGTTGGCATCGAACGCGCCGGTCATCTTGCACTGGGTGATCGGGTGGTACCGGCCGTGCGCCATGTCCTCTTCGCGCGACCACAACAGCTTGACCGGCGTTCCCCGCATCTCTTTGGCGATCATGACGGCCTGGCGGACATAGTCGGTCTGGCCGCGCCGGCCGAAACCGCCGCCTAACATCACCTTGTGCACGTCGCACTTGTCCGCCGGCAGGCCAGACGCCTCCAGCACCGCCGCGAACGCCGCCTCGCCATTCTGCGTGCCGCACCAGACCTCGCATTTGTCCGCGGTGTAGAGCGCGGTGGCGTTCATCGGCTCCATGGTGGCGTGGTTCTGATAGGGATAGGAGTAGACGGCCTCGACCTTCTTCGCCGCGCTCGCAATCGCCGCTTTCGCGTCGCCGTTCTTGTTGCCGACATAGGCCGGCTGGTCGTTGTTGAGGCCTTCGGCCAGCCACTTGGCAATCGACTCGCTGGAGACTTTTGCGTTGTCGCCCTCGTCCCAGACGATCGGCAACGCCTCCAGCGCGGTCTTGGCGTGCCACCAGGTGTCGGCAACGACCGCGACCGCGGTATCGCCGACCTTGACGACTTTCTTGACGCCTTTCATGCTGGCGATCTTGGCTTCGTCAAAGCTCTTCAGCTTGCCGCCGAACACGGGGCAATCCTTGATCGCCGCATTCAGCATGCCCGGCAGCTTGATGTCGGCGCCGTAGATCATGGCGCCGTTGGTCTTGTCGACGGTGTCGAGCCGCTTCACGCCCTTGCCGATCAGCTTCCAGTCCTTCGGATCCTTCAGCTTGACGTCCGCCGGCGGCGTCAGCTTGGCGGCGGCTTCGGCGACCTTGCCGTAGGTCGTGGTCCTGCCCGATGGCGTGTGGGTGATGACGCTGTTCGCGGCCGCGCATTCGGAGGCCGGCACCTTCCATGCATCGGCGGCGGCCTGGATCAGCATCACGCGCGCGGTGGCGCCGCCCTTGCGGACATAGTCCTGCGAGGAGCGGATGCCGCGGCTGCCGCCGGTCGAAAAATCACCCCAGACGCGCTTGCGAGCGACGCTCTGGCCGGGTGTCGGATATTCGGTCGTGACCTTGGTCCAGTCGCATTCGAGCTCCTCGGCGACGAGTTGGGCAAGGCCGGTCAGCGAGCCCTGACCCATCTCGGAGCGGGCGATGCGGATCACGACGGTGTCGTCGGGCCTGACCACGACCCAGGCGCCGATCTCCGGCGAGCCGTCGGCGGCACGGACCACGGCGGGCCCGCCGAAGGGGAGGTCGAGGCCGATGGCGAGGCCGGCACCGACCGCGGCCGTGCCGATGACGAAGGCGCGGCGGTTGAGCCGCGGCGAGATATGCTTATTCATGTGGGGATTTCCTTACGCGCTTGCGATCGTGTGGATCGCTTCGCGCACCTGCTGGAAGGTGCCGCAGCGGCAGATATTGGTGATGGCCTCGTCGATATCGGCGTCGGTGGGCTTCGGCTTCTCGCTCAGCAGCGCCGCCACCGCCATGATCATGCCGCTCTGGCAATAGCCGCATTGCGGCACGTCCTGGGCGATCCAGGCCTCCTGCACTTTGTGCAGCGCATCGCCGGAGGCGAGCCCCTCGATGGTGGTGATCTTCTTGCCCTCGGCTTCGCTGACCGAGACGCCGCAGGAGCGGGTGGCGACGCCTTCGATGTGAACCGTGCAGGCGCCGCATTGTGCAATGCCGCAACCGTATTTGGTGCCCGTCAGGCCGGCATTCTCGCGAATCGCCCAGAGCAGCGGCGTATCCGGCTCGACGTCGAGAGTGAAGGTTTTTCCGTTGATTGTTAGGTTTGCCATCGCAAGTCCCCTGATTGGCCCAATCCACCGATTGAACTCAGGGGCGCAATGTGTCCGGCAAACTGGAACTGTTCAAATCAACAGTCCGAGGGTGAAATGCGAAGAATTACGCCGCTGAGGGAAGATTGTGGGGAGGGTGGTGTTTTGTCTCGCCCTTCATCATGGTTGATTCGGTCGTCCTTCCGCGGGCGCCAATCCATGGGTCTGAGGCGACGCCAGCTGTGAACGTCGGTTCCAGGCCCGGTCGAGGCCACGGCGACAGTTTGTCCCTTTTGCCGGGGTGCAAGAGGCGGGCGCTTTGGTACACTGCGCCGACGCCAGAAGGAGTTCCATGAACGTGCCGAGTCCCAACGTACTGATGCTGTACCCGCTGTTCTCGGCAGAGTCCTTCTGGACCTTTGGCGAATCCTGCAAGGTATTGGGCGTAAAGCGCCCGGCCGCTCCTTTGGGCCTGATCACCGTTGCCGCGATGCTGCCCGAAAGCTGGACGGTCCGGCTGATCGATTGCAACACGGCGCCCTTCAACGACGAGGATCTCGCCTGGGCCGATGTCGTCTTCACCGGCGGGATGATGCCGCAGCAGGCCGACACGCTGCGCCTGATCGAGCTCTGCCGCGCGGCCGGCAAGCCCGTGGTCGTGGGCGGCCCCGACCCGACTTCGAGCCCGCACATCTATGAGCGGGCCGACTTCCGGGTGCTCGGTGAGGCCGAGAGCGTCATCGACGAATTCATTGCGGCCTGGGAGGGGGGCGCGCGGAGCGGCACCTTCACCGCACCGAAATTCCAGGCGGACGTGACCAAGACGCCGGTGCCGCGTTTCGACTTGCTCAAGTTCGAGGACTATCTCTATCTCGGTGTGCAGTATTCGCGCGGTTGTCCGTTCACCTGCGAGTTCTGCGACATCATCGAGCTCTACGGCCGCGTGCCGCGGACCAAGACGATCGAGCAGATGTTCGTCGAGCTCGATAGGCTCTATCAGATGGGCTACCGCGGCCATCTCGACTTCGTCGACGATAATTTCATCGGCAACAAGAAGTCGCTGCGGCAATTCCTGCCTAAGCTCGCCGAATGGCAGCGGACCCACGGCTATCCGTTCGAATTGTCGACCGAAGCCTCGGTCAACCTGGCCGATGATCCCGAGCTGTTGGAGTTGATGGGGGCGGCGAATTTCTTCGCCATCTTCGTCGGTATCGAGAGTCCGGATCCGGCAACGCTGGTCGCGATGCGGAAGAAGCAGAATACGCGGCGCAACATCGCCGAGAGCATCCACAAGATCTACGCCGCCGGCATGCTCGTCACCGCTGGCTTCATCGTCGGTTTCGACAATGAGAAGGTCTCCATGGCGGACGCCATGATCGATTTCATCGAGGAAGCGGCGATTCCCGTCAGCATGGTCGGGCTGCTCTATGCCTTGCCGAACACGCAGCTGACGCGCCGCCTGGAGCGCGAAGGCCGGCTCCACGCGGGCCACGATGTGGCGCCGACCATCGGCGCTGATCAGTGCACGGCTGGAATCAATTTCGATCCGGTGCGCCCGCTCCGCGACATCCTGACGGACTACAAGCGGGTGCTGGAGCACGTCTACAGCCCGGCTGCCTATTCAGGACGCGTCGACCGCCTCATGACGCTGCTCGACCGGTCCCGGCAGCGCCACGAGCTCGCCGAAGGCGATATCCGCGCCAAGCTCGGTGCGATGGAGACGGTGCACAAGGTGGTCACCGCCCTTCCCGAGGCGCGTGGACCGTTGTGGCAAACTTTCATGAACTGCGCCAAGCGCGACACGACATCCGCGCGCATTGCCGTGCAGATGATCGCAGCCTATGCCCATCTCGGACCGTTCTCGCGCAAGGTCATCGCCGCCATTGACGCGCGCCTGGCGGCGCTGGACGAGCAAATCCCGAGTCCGGCCGTGGCTGTGGGCGCGACCGAGGCTCGACATCTGGCCTGACATCCGGAGAGCGATGGAACCGCCCACGACGCTTTGATGTGCTGCCCGGCGTGCCGTCGGCAATCAAACTGGCTGTCATGTGTGAGATCCCGGCTTGACAGCAGGACAACCTCAAGCTGATCGTCGTCAGGACGACACCGGGCCCGCCGCGATTTCGGCGTCTGGACGTTCCGCGCGGGCATTTTGAGTTGGCCCGCGAGGCTCAGTGCTCGTCTGCCATTGCGACCGACGTCATTGCCGGAAAAGCTCTAGCGGGGTTGGGCCATGTTCAGGAAGGTGATCCGCTGGTCGGTTGCGCTGATTGTCGTGGCGGTGCTGGTCTTCGCATATCTGCCTTCCTTCATCGCCGATTCCATCTACAAGAATGTCGACGACATCACCGATGGCGAGATGCCCGCCACCGTCACGGCCTTTCAATCGGGGCCGGACGTCGTCAGTACCATCGGTGGCAGTGGCGAGGGCCTGAACTGCAGCCTGCCGCCTTGGGCCAACATATTCTTCGACGGCGGCAGGGATTCCAACCAGAAGCGCCATCTCGTCCTGCAGCGCTTCAGGCAGGCGTGCGTCTTTCACGACCTTTGCTATCGCCACGGCCTTGCGACCTATGGCTATAACCAGAACGATTGCGACCGCATTCTGCAGAACGCAGCTTTTCGACTCTGTCTCTACATACGAAACGGCAGCCAGGAGAGCAGCGCGGCGCGCTGTCAGACCGACTCCAAGATGGTTCTGGCCGGCGTGAGCATAGGCGGATACGACGCCTATCGCGGCTGGGACCGATCGACCTATTTCGAGTTCGATTCGGACCCGTCGCGGTCGAACGGATTTCTGGTCAGCCGTGTGGTGGATCATCCGTTCAAGGCGGCCGCGCCGGCCAAATACGGCAGCGACCCCGATCAGGTCATTCTCATGTTCGAGAACGTCCGCTCCAATCTTGCGGTGACCTGCATCACCTGCGCGAGTGTTCCCGTTCTCGAGTGGACGACCGATCCCAACGCCGTCAGCGCCGAGTTGCGCTCGGTCGGCGTGACGCGGTTGCCGGAAGCGCTGCTCAAGCGCGAGCCCATGCTGTCCGAAACCATGCCGGTCTGGCTGCCGCCGCGCCGTCGACACGCGGCGCCGCATCTCCTCGTCGACGGAGCGGGCAAGGACCATCTGATCTGGATGAGCCGGAACAACCCGCAGGACAGCATGTCCTGTATCGTCGGCGCCGATCCGGCGCGCCTCCTCACCAATACCCTGCCGGCCCGGGATCTCTGCTCCGTCGATGCGGGCCCGTCGCTCAGCAGGGTTGAGGTCGACATGTTCGCGACCTCTCCGCTTCCGATGGAAGTGCCCGGAAGTCCGGATCTCGTCTACGCGACGTCGATCAGCACACAGAAGACAAAGGAGCAGCATCTGAGCTTCTGTTCCCGCTCTGCATCCAGGAAGGTCGAGGAGTCCGGAGGCGACGACCGGTCCAAATGCGTCACCTTCCCCGAACCGGAGGTTCGCAAGGGCGCGGCGCTCGGTGCATTCCAGAACTTTCCGCTGGTTCGCGCCGGACAGCAGATCTATTTCGCGCGGGACATCGATCAGCGGACGGATTCGCTGTTGACCGCCGCCTGGCAGCGGGCCTTCGGCAACAGCTTCTCGCCCGACGGTGCCCTGCTTGTGATCGACGTTGCACCGCCGCTCGCCGCCAAAGGGCCTCTCTCGGCCAAGCTGAAGAAGATCGTCCGGTTCAACATCGACGATCGTTTCGATCCGATGATGCCGATCACGCGCAAGGTGGACGATTTGCGATTCCTGAGCCTCGAGGCGTCGAAGTCGAGTGTGCACCTTCGCACGATCGATTTCGCCAAGGACAACCCTTCCGTTGGCAATGCGCGGCTGACGATGGGCGACGGGGACGTGGACCTGGATCGCTCGTGGGCGGAGAGACCCATGCTGGTGCTGGAGACCAGGGAGGAGCGACCGAGGACCAAGCTGGTGTTCTCCCGTGGGAAAATAGCGATCGAACCGGGCAAGCCCGACGTGTCCCGCGCGACGACCGAAGTGCTGACGCTGCAGACCCTGGTTTTCGAACGCGATGCCGCCGCGCCGTCGGATGCGCCGTTCGTGAAATCGGCCGGAGCTGCTTGCCGGGTCGTCTATGAGTTCGAAGCGAACCACACCGATTGGCCGTGCTATCGCGCCTTCGACCCCGACCGCGCGATGCGAGCCTCGCCAGCGACGCGGATGCAGGCCTCCCAGACGCTGGTTGGGCGGTTCAGCCAAGGCGGCGGCCATGGCCTCGCATTTCCCGATCTCTGCCTGAAGTCGGAGCCGATCATCCTGACGCCGCAAGGAGGCACGTTTGCGCCCCTGAGCGAGACCGCGGGCTGGAAAGGCCCGCCAAAGCTGACACGGACGATCAAATGCGAGCCGCTCGATGCCACGGCAATCGTGAGCCGTCCCATCGCGCAGAAGGCTCCGTGAAGGCGGGCCGGCCAATGAGGCGCGCCAACGCGTTCGGTCTACTTCAC
Source organism: Bradyrhizobium sp. Rc3b (assembly GCF_900114915.1). Classification (GTDB taxonomy): domain Bacteria; phylum Pseudomonadota; class Alphaproteobacteria; order Rhizobiales; family Xanthobacteraceae; genus Bradyrhizobium. The sequence continues at coordinate 258,944 of NZ_FOUS01000010.1, read as the reverse complement.
CGCCAGCCGCAGGAAGCTCATCACGCTGCCGAGTGCGGCAAAGCCGGCGCCGAGCGCCAGCGCGACGGTTGCGCCGTCGTGACCGGCGAGCGCGAAGCAGAGCGCCGCGAGGGCCGCCCCCGTCGTCTGTCCCGTCAGGCGCGCGGTCGCGACGATGCCCGAGGCGCTGCCGCTGCGATGCGGCGGCGCGCTTGACATCACCGCCTTCATGTTCGGCGCCTGGAAGAAGCCGAAGCCCATGCCGCAGATCACCATCCGCCAGATGATGTCGGCAATGGCGGGGTTGGCCGGAAGCGTCGCAAGCAGCGCCATGCCGAGGCCGAGCAGCACCAGGCCGACGCCGCCGAGCAGGCCGACCGCGTGCCGGTCGGACAGGCGTCCCGCGATCGGCGCCATGATGCCGACCACCAGCGGCCACGGTGTCATGAAGAAGCCGGTCTCGACCTGCGAGCGGCCGAGCACGTCCTCGAAATAGAACGGTAGCGAGACGAAGGCGAGGCCCTGCACGGCGAAGGAGCACACCGCAGTCGCGGCCGACAACGCGAACATCGGCCGGCTGAACAGGTCGATCGGCAGCATCGGCGCCGGATGGTCGGCGTGCCGGCGCGTCAGGATAAAGCCGAGCGCGAGGGCCGTGACCAGCTCGATGATCACGATCACCGGCGACAGATTATGCGCGGCACTGCCGATGCCGGTGATGAACAGGCCGAGGCAGGCCGACGCCAGGATTGCGCCGAGAAAGTCGAACCCGTGATCGGCGCGCGGCGTCTTCGGCAGCATCGCAACGCCGATGCCGATCGCGACGAGGCCGAACGGGATGTTGACGGCGAACAGCCACGGCCACGGGCCGATGGCCAGGATGGCGGAGGCGATCGTTGGCCCGAAGGTGAAGGCGGTCGCGACCACAAGCGCGTTGTGGCCAAAACCGCGGCCCAGCATCCGGCCGGGATAGACGAAGCGCACCAGCGCGGTGTTGACGCTCATGATGCCGCTGGCACCCAGCCCCTGCAGCATGCGCGCGACCAGCAGGCTCTCCAGCGACCACGCCACCGCGCAGAGGAGCGAGGCGATGGTGAACAGGATGAGGCCGCCGAGATAGATGCGCTGGTGTCCGACGATCTCGCCGAGCGCACCCAGCGGCAAGAGCGTCGCCACCAGCGCGATCTGGTAGACGTTGACCACCCAGACCGACTGCTCCGGCGAGACATGCAGATCGGCAGCAATGGCGGGCAGGGCGATGTTGGCGATCGCGGTGTCGAGCGAGGCCATCGCCAGCGCGGTGAAGATCGCGGCGATCGCCCAGCGCCGCTGCGCGGCGGGGAGGCCATCAGAGATGGTGTGGTCGGGCTCGCGCGCGGCGGCAGGTAACGTGATCGTCATTGCGTTGGCGCGTGGCTCCCGCGGCGCGGCTCAAATCGGTCATTTCGCATGTACTACGGCGGGGCCGCCTTCCACAGGCATATGCTTGCATGCTGTGTATGCGCGAAGGTAGGGCGATGACGGCTCGCGCTGGCGTATGATCGCGCCGCGGCTGCAAGAGTCAGGGGATCGCCATGCAAATCGTCGTTCTGCCCGGTGACGGCATCGGACCCGAGATCACGACCGCGACATCGGGCGTGCTGCGCGCGGCCTCAGAGCGCTTCCAGCTCAATTTGCGTCTGGAGGAGCACGCGGTCGGGCATGCGAGCCTGAAGCTATCAGGCACGACCGTGCGCCCCGAGCTGCTCGACATCGTCCGCGCCGCCGACGGCCTGATCCTGGGTCCGACCGCGACCTTCGACTTCAAGGACGAGGCGCATGGCGAGATCAATCCGTCGAGGTATTTCCGCAAGAACCTCGACCTCTACGCCAATATCAGGCCCGCGCGCACCTATGCGGGGCTGCCCGGCCGCCTCGGTGATTTCGACCTCGTCGTGGTCCGCGAGAACACCGAGGGGTTCTACGCCGACCGCAACCTGGAGCAGGGCAACGGCGAGATGCTGGTCACGCCCGACGTGGTGATCTCGCTGCGAAGGATCACACGCCTCTGCTGTGAGCGCATCGCGCATGCCGCATGCCGCCTCGCGATCAAGCGGCGCAGGCACCTCACCATCGTGCACAAGGCCAATGTGCTCAAGATCGGTGACGGCATGTTTCTCGAGATCTGCCGCGCGGCGGCGAAGGCCTATCCAGGACTGAGCGTCGACGACATCCTGGTCGATGCCATGATGGCGCATGTGGTGCGCAGTCCCGATCGTTTCGACGTCATCGTGTCCACCAACATGTTCGGCGACATTCTGTCCGATCTTACCGCCGAACTTTCGGGGAGCCTCGGCCTCGGCGGCTCGCTGAATGTCGGCGGGCGCTACGCGATGGCGCAGGCCGCGCACGGCTCGGCGCCCGACATTGCCGGACAGGACGTCGCCAATCCCGTCTCGTTGATCCTGTCGACCGCGCTGCTGCTGGCCTGGCACGGCGAGAAGACTGGTGCGGTCCGCTATGAAGAGGCCAGGCACGCGATCGAGGCGGCGGTGGCGAAGGCGATTGGCGAGGGCAGGGCGACGCGGGACATCGGCGGCAAGCTCGGCACGATCGCGGCAGGGGCGGCGATTGCGGAGATTCTGCAGGCAAAGTGAGCGGTGCTTGCACACTTTCCTCGGGGCCCAAGACAAAAAGTCGAAAAACAACCCCATGCACAGTAGAAGTCGCCTTGATTGATAAGGGATTTTCGAAACGCCTTGCGACGGCAGTCGCGGCTGCGATCAAGTTGACCCGTCGGGCAAAACACTGGCAGGATGCTAACGTGCCAGCGACGCCGGTGAACGTGCGACGCCGCCTATCAAGGCGGGCCACGTATCGGCTTGGCAAGTGCTGACCTACGATATCGCGCGCCGATCGCGGTGCCGCTGCCCGGGCCGGCCCGGCAAGGCTCTTGACCTCGTGATCTCCGAAAGTTTTCTGACCGGTGCCGATCAGGTGATGGACTGAAGTAGTTGGGTTCACGGCAGAAGCGTCATGAACTCATAGACGACTACGGCAGCGCCGAGACAGCGCCGCCAGGGATTCACGCCGCGGAAGACCTCGTCGGCGCCCCAGACGACGAGTCCGCCCTTCATGACGATCGTCAAGCCGACGCTGACCTTGCCTGCGGCGGGCCAGATCCAAAGCAGAACGCCGGCAACGAGGACGATCCAAAGAAGAAGATTCGGCCACTGCGCGATGGTGATGGCACCTGTTTCGCGGCTCCGGAAGAACCAATCAGCGAATCGCCGTACCGAGCCAATCAGAGTGCAACCTCACCCTCTTCACGGCCCTTCCAATAAGTGATGCGGTTGGCTTTGACCTTGATCAGCACGATGCCCGGCGTATCAATGCCGTGGTCGAACCATTTGTCGAGATCGCTCGTCCAATGCTGTTGGAATGCCGCCTTGTCCCGGATCAGTTCGGCCGTCCCCTCGACGGCGACATAGATCCCCTTCGAGAACAGGCCCGCTTCCGACGAAAAGCCGAGCGCGACTTTCGGATTTCGCCTGATGTCCGAGACGGTGCGGGTCCGGTCATGGGCAAAGTAGTAAGACGTGCCGTCGTAGGTGACATCGCCGTTGTTGCTCATGGGGCGGTTGGCGATTTCGCCGTTCTCGGTGTGGGTCGAAAGAATGGCGATGTCGATGTCGGCCATTTCCTTCGCGATCTCGGCGAGCGATGTCTTGGACATGAATTTTCCTCCAGCGGGGCTGGAGCAACGGCGGGATGAGGCTACGCGTTCCTCGCGTTCTACTCGTTGGAAACGCAAAACCGCCCCCGACATCAGTCGGAGGCGGTTTCGAATTGAATCGGATCAGTGGCCGGTGCCAGGCTTGGTGGTCTTCGGGGGCTTGCCGTCTTCCATGCGGCCCTCATTGCGAAGATCGCGTCCCTCTTGAGCCTTGCGCTGGCTCTCGGGATCCTTGCCGTGCTCGTTCATCTCTTCCTTGATGTAACCGGCGCCTTCCTTGATCTTGCCTTCAACGCTCATGATCTTCTCCTTCCATACAGGCGATAACGCGTTGGTGGACTTGGCGTTCCGGCATTAGAACAGAGCAGATTTGCGGGGAACCTAGTAGTGCCTTCGAACGCGCAGAATGGTAGAGCGCTTGCGAAACTCATCGTGCTGAGTGCTGAACGTTCGTCGATCGGTGTCGCTGCGCATTGATGGCGTAGCTCGGACTTTCCGAGCTGTGGCGCTGGCGCACGACAGGCGCACTGCTCACTTATTTCCGCTGCACGGATCACGTCATCAGATGGCAGCTCATGAGAGCCATCCGTTCAATTTCGTTTCGCTCTTCATCGTCCACGGAGTGGTTGCTGCCATGGGAGTGACGATTTGCGCCATGCAGTGGCTGTTGATCCGCAGGTGGTGGTTGAAGAAGCCGGCGGCGGATCAGTGATCGTGCGCGCGCCTCTCACGAGCATCATCGGCCGCTTTTGAAGGCAAGGAAGATGCTCGGCGCGCTGTCGCCGACATTGTTGTCGGTGCCTCCTGCACGCACCCCCGCACTGTATTGCCTTAGCAGGCTCGCCCAGGCTGACGACTAGGGGGCCGGGAGATCGGGTAGTTCCGAATGATGAATTGCGCTAGGTCGCGACAAGACGGCTGGTAAGAAATCGGCGGAATAAGCGACGTGGAGGTCAACGCTCGGGGTGGAAAACCGTCACTCGAACGCAAGCCCCAACGCCAACCAGGTCGCAAGAGACAAACAGACGCCAATTCCCAAATAGGGCAATGCAAGGCGCATCGGTCACTCCTCAGCTCCGAGACGCGAAAACGCCGTCAGCTTCGCATGTTCGCCGTGCACTGCCCATATTCCATACGATGTACGAGGGTTGGTTTGCCGTGGACGACAACGTACCCGACCGCGCAATGAAGACGATGCCAACAGGAAGCAGACGTGCCTGATTTGACGCCCCTTTCAGGCCGGACCCGGCTGATTTAATTTGACTCCGCATTTGGTTCAAAATATATAATTTATTTAATTATTTAATTGTGAGGCTGGTGCCTGCCAAGTCCTTTCGATCTCGGGATTTTCTTCCATGCCGAACCGCGAAACAGGCGGAGCAATCGCTCCGCTCTAGCCTTTATCTAAAGAGGCGTGATCGATGCGCCGACCGATTGATACTGCACCCAGGGACGGAGAAGACATCTGGGTGGAAGATGCGACCGGGGTCGTTGACGTCGCTCGCTGGTCGCCTCAAGCAGGCAAATGGGTCTCCAAAGACGGTGCTCCAATCAACGCCGAGCCGACCCATTGGTATCCCGAAACTGAGGACATTGACCCAGAGGGCGAACCATCGGGCAATCCGCTGGCAGCGGCTGTCATTTTGCTTCCCGCGATCCTGGTTGGAGCGGCCTTGCTGGGTGTGTTCGACGCTTTCAGCGCACGAACGATGCCGGAAATGGCGCAAATCGGCGGCGAGAATGCCCTCCGCTTCGACCGACGGCCGGAAATAGGGGCGGGGTCGCAAGCGCTCCTTCAGCGCGAAGCGAGCGGAGCCCTGACGTACACGGTGCCGGCGGGCATGGTGCAGCCTGAGCCATGGCCCGATCGAGATGCTTTGCACAGTCATGCGCGCGCCAGTGAACCGGACGGGGCGCGCAGGGAACTTGAGGAGGCGGTTCAGCAGGCGCACGCGGCAAAAATTGCGGCGGACGAGTTGCGGCAGTCGCTGCAACAGGAGCAGGCGCGCAACGCTGCGCTTGCGAACGAAGTTGCCGAATTCCGCCGGCAGGTCGATGCCCGCGACGCAGAATCGCGGAAGGCGGAGGATGTGGCCGCGCAACAGAGAGAAGCGGCGCAACGGCAGATCGCAGAACTAGAGCAGTCTCTGCAGCGCGAGCGGGAAACTAGCACCGCCCGCGCAAGGCAGGTGAACGCCGCACAGGCAGCGGCGGCGAGCGCTGAGCAGGAACGCCACGAGGCGCAGTCGCGCGCCGCCGCGCTCGCGAGCGAACTCGCCGGAATGCCTCGCCGCTTGCCTGTGACGGAAGCTGCGACTGCGGAGGAAAGCCCGGCGGAGGGGCTGGAGATTGCGGAACTGCGGCAGTCCCTGCAGCAAGAGCAGGAAAAGAACGCCATTCTGGTCACGGAAGCCAAAGCAGCGCAGGCAGCAGCTGCCGATGCCGATCAACAACGCCGCGCTCTCGAAGCGGCTCAGGCGCACGCCGCCGCGCTGGAGAGCGAACTTGCCGAAGTGCGCCGGGAGCTCGAAGCCCGCAACGCGCAATTGCGCGATGCCGAAAATGCGACCTTGCAGCAGAGACAGGCAGCGAAACGAGAGATCAGTGAGCTGCAACAGTCGCTGAAACGGGAGCTGAGCAAAACCGAGGCCAGGGAGAGAGATCTTGCATCGGGGTGGCGCTCCACCCGTGAGCGCGCTCTCGCCGAGCAAGCAAATGACGCGCCGGTCCTGCCGGCGACGCGGAGCGTGGAAGTAGCGGAGCCACCGACCGCCGCAGTCCAGAACGAGGCGGAGGCCCGTTTGCTCCCGCGTGCCAGGGCGCTGCTCGATCAGGGAAATATTGGTGCAGCACGCATTGTACTCGAGCTCGCAGCTGAGAAAGACATTGCGCAGGCAAGTTTCATGCTCGCCGAGACCTATGATCCGGCGGTTCTTTCCGCCTGGGGTACTTATGGAACTCGCGGCGAAGCGGCCAAGGCGCGCGAATTCTACGCGAAGGCACACAGGGGCGGTATTCGCGAAGCCAAGGAACGGCTGGATGCGCTCCGACCCTGAGAATGGGATTCTTGGTGTCCGAGAGACAAAAGCTTGCGGCGGCTGAGCCAGAAGGGAACGACATGAACAATGCGCCAAAGTCACGCTCGTTGCTCCTGCTCGCTTGGTTGGTGCCGGTCGCTATGATGCTTCAAACGGCCTGCCTGGAAGCGCAAACGGCGAGAAATGCCAAGGCCGATGCACAGCTCGACCGACGGCCGCTTCCGAAAGAGAACGAAAAGGACCGGATGAATGCCTGGACGGTCGGGCTCGCCGGGGGCCTGCTCGAGGGCGCGCCGATCCGCCTCGCCGCAGAAATGGCTCGCGTCGTCGACGACGGAGCAGACCTGCATCTCCTGCCGATCGTCACCCGGGGGGCCACCGACAATCTGAACGCGCTGCTCTATTTGCGCGGCGTCGATACTGCCATCATCAACTCCGACGCGCTCGAGGAGTATAAGATTCAGGTACCGCAGATCCGGAGCCGCATCACCTATCTGCTCAATCTCTTCCCATCCGAGCTGCACATCTTTGTGCGGCCTGAGATCACAAGCCTGCAGGATCTTGTCGGCAAGAGGGTGAACTTCAACACCCTGGGCACCGCGGCCGCCTATTCAGGGCCACTGATCTTCAGCCGCCTCGGGATCGATGTCGAAAAGACATTCATCCCACATCAGGTTGCCCTGGAGCAGATGCGCAAAGGCGAAATGTCGGCCGTTGTGTTCATCACGTCGAAACCCGTCGACGCCTTCGTAAAGGGCCGCTGGGAGGCTGGATTCAAGTTCCTCCCGATCCGTTACGACCAGAAATTCGAGGACTATTATCTGCCCGCGACCTTGGACGCCAATGAGTATCCCAATCTGATCAAGCAGGGTGAGCGGGTCTCGACCATCGCGGTCCCGACAGCGCTGGTCGCTTTCAACTGGCCGCCAGGCTCCAATCGCTACCAACGCGTGGCTCGCCTTGTCGAGTACCTGTTCTCGCGGATCGACCGGCTGCAGGCACCAGGCTTCGATCCGAAATGGCAGTCGATCAATCTTGCGGCATCCGTCCCGGGTCTCACCCGCTTCCAGGCCGCGCAGGAATGGCTGGATCGCAAAGCGCGCAGCGTACAGGCGAGGCCATGAAGACTGCCGCTCCGCCGCTCGCTGTCGCCTTCAACGTCGCCTGCGGTATCGCCTACGCGCAAAGTACGAGCGATCCCATGGAGACACTTAGGGCTTGTTCGGCGATGGAGGGACAAGCCCGGCTGGAATGTCTGCAAGGCCTATCGCGCAAGATTCCCCCGTCCAGCCGGAGTAGCCGGGATGCCGGCTGGATCGTCAGCGAGACGACTTCGCCAGTCGATTATCTGCCGGTCGTCACTGCCACGGCCACTTCTGTCGGCCGCTCGGACGGTGCCGCGATGCAGCTCGCAATCCACTGCCGCAGAGGCCGCACGGAAGTCATCGTCGCCGGACCGGCGCTGTCACGCAGCGCCAACGAATACGTGATCTCCTTTCGGCTGAATGCGGATACGCCAATGCAACTCGCAGCAGCGTCGCCGTCATTCGGCTCCGGCGTCGCTTTCGGCGGCGACGTCGTAAAATTGTTGAGCTCACTACCGGACGACGGTCACATCGTCGTGAGCCTTTTCACCCGCACTGGCCCGGCGCAAGACGGACAATTCCTGCTCAGCGGATTCGAAAACGTGCGCAAGAAAATGGCGGCCGCATGCAAATGGCCACATGCCGTCACCAGGCCGGGTAGGTGATGGTCAGGATATGGGAGACACGAGATGATCAATCCAAAATTGGCGATGGCAGTCATCGGCGGCTTGACGATAGGGCTTCTGGTCGGACCAAGCGCGCAGGCGCAGCAGGACAACCAGTGGTTCCCGCAGGCGCGCGAGAAGAGCCAAGCGAGCAACGCGAAGCATCCGGGTGGACAGAAGCAGGTGAGCAAGCCGCGGCAGACTCACGCGATCAGGCAGGATCCTCCGAACAACACGAAGATGGCTCAGGCTACAAAAACCGAGAGCGCGAAAAAGTCGCACCGGCTGGTGCTGCAGGTCAATTCCAACGAACCTGCGATGATGAACCTCACGCTCAACAATGCGAGCAACGTCGCGCAATATTATCGCGATCTCGGTGAACCAGTGTCGATCGAGGTCGTCACCTTTGGTCCCGGCCTTCACATGCTGCGCGACGACACCTCGCCGGTAAAGCCGCGCATCGAGGTGCTCGCGATGAGCCATCCCGAAATCTCGTTCAAAGCCTGCGGCAACACGCAGGAAAACATGCGCAAGGCGGAGAACAAGGACATCAACCTGATCCCACAGGCAACGGTCGTGAAATCCGGCGTCGTCCGCGTCATGGAGCTGCAGGAGCAGGGCTGGAGCTACGTCAAACCGTGAGGTCTGGCGGCAAACCCAGGTCAATCGCATTTGGCGCTTAGCGCGAGCTGAGCGCGCGCCTCGTCCTTCGAGGCGACCGCTTCGCGGTCTCCTCAGGATGAGGCTAAGCAGCATCGGTGCTCGTTGAAACTGCAGCCGCGCACTCGATCTTCATCCTGAGGGCCCGCCAACGGCGGGCGTCTCGAAGGATGGCCACAGGCGAAATCACTCCCAAATGCGATAGCCCTGGGACATCGCGTGCGTTCGCGGGTCGTGGATACAGGAGCCCAGCCCTAGAACTGATACCGCCGCAACCCGCCATCCACCGGGATCACCGTCCCGGTGATGTACCGCGCCACCGGTGACGCCAGAAACACCGCGAGTGCGGCCAGATCTTCCGGCTCGCCCCAATAACCGACCGGGATTTCCTCCTCGGCAAAACGCTCCCGATAATCCGGCGGATAGTTGCGGCGGATCTGTTCGCTCATGATGCGGCCGGGAGGGATGCAGTTGATGGTGATGCCGTGCTCGCCGATCTCGCGCGACAGGCCCTTGGCCCAGGCGTGCACGGCGGCTTTCGCTGCGAACGCGGCGTTGAGCCCTTCGGGCTCGGACTTGCCGGTGATGTTGACGATGCGGCCCCATTTGCGTTCGATCATCTGCGGCAGCAGCGCATGCGCGATGCGGCGGTAGCTGGTGAAGTTCAGCGCGATCGCCTCGTCCCATTTGCTGTCGGGCGCATCGACCGGCAGGGGGCGGCTGCCGCCTGCATTGTTGATGAGGATGTCGACATGTCCAAGCTCCTTCACCGCGAACGCCGCGATCCGCTCTGCCGCGTCCTTCGCCATCACGTCCTGCTCGAGCGGCGTGATCAGCCCGGAGCCTTCCTCCTTCACCAGCTCGGCGAGCAGATCGGTGCGCCGCGCCACGCCGACCACACGCACGCCTTCGGCGGCGAGGCCCTTGGCGATGGCGCGACCGATGCCGATGCTCGCGCCGGTGACAACAGCGGTTTTCGATTTGAGCCCGAGGTCCATGGTGACACGCTCTCTTGCTGGTTTTTGCTTATTGCTGTCCGCTTCCTGCCCGTCCCGCGGGCCTTGCGAATTGCCTGAGCGGGACGAGCAGTGGTAACCAAGAGCGACCTTGAAGGAAACACGAAAAAGAAAAGGCGTTGAGCGATGGCCTGGGATCCGCAGCAATACTTAAAATTCTCCGGCCATCGGCTCCGGCCCGCCGTGGACCTCTTGATGCGGATTCCGGATTTTGGCCCGCGCGAGATTGCCGATCTCGGCGCCGGCGCCGGCAACGTGACAAAACTCATCAAGGAGCGCTGGCCGGAGGCGAGCGTGACCGGCCTCGAGGGCTCCGCCGAGATGGTTGCCGCCGGCCGCAAGGCTGCACCCGATGTCGAATGGTCCCACGAGGACCTCGGCCAATGGCGCCCCGCCAGGCAATACGACTTGATCTATTCCAATGCCGCACTGCACTGGCTGCCCAATCATGCGGCGCTGTTTCCATCGGTCATGGAGAAGGTGAAGCCTAGCGGCATGCTTGCGGTGCAGATGCCGCGCAACTTTCTGGCGCCGTCGCATGTGCTGATCGGCGAGACCGCGCTCGATGGTCCGTGGCGATCCAAGCTCGAGCATCTCGTGACGCCGACGCCGGTCGAGGGGCCGGCCTTCTATTACGATCTTCTTGCGCCGATGTCGGCCGACATCGACATCTGGGAGACCGAATATCTGCAGGTGCTCGAAGGCGAGAACCCCGTCAAGGAATGGACCAAGGGGACCTGGCTGACGCGCTATCTCGACGTGCTCGCAGGCGAGGAGAAGATCGCATTCGAAGCCGCTTATGGCGCGCGGGTTGCGAAGGCCTATCCGAAGAATGCTGCGGGGCAGACCCTGTTCCCGTTCCGCCGCCTTTTCATGGTTGCGCAGCGCAAGAGCTGATGCTCTGCCGCAATGCGACATAAGCGCTCGTTCCCCTGGACAGAAGCAGGTGCCGGGTTGCGTAGACAGCGCTCGTCAAGATAGCTTGGCTGCGGCAAATTGGGCTTAGGTCTAGTTGTTCGGCCTGCGGATTGCTGCCACTACTCAAACCGGAAAACAAAAAAGCACCCGGTTTGTCGAGGTTGTTGGGAGGTCTTCATGCGCAAACTGCTTCTTGCGGTCGCGGCGGCCGCGCTGATTCTGGCCCCTGCCGCTGCGCTGGCCCAAACTCCGATCGTCATCAAATTCAGCCACGTCGTCGCCAACGACACCCCGAAGGGGAAGGGGGCGCTGAAGTTCAAGGAGCTCGCCGAAAAATACACTGACGGCAAGGTCAAGGTCGAAATCTACCCGAACTCCACGCTCTACAAGGACAAGGAAGAGATCGAGGCGCTGCAGCTCGGCTCCGTGCAGATGCTCGCGCCCTCGACCGCGAAATTCGCGCCGCTGGGCATCAAGGAGTTCGAGGCGCTCGACCTGCCCTGGCTGTTCAAGGACGACCAGACCTATTCCAACGCGATGAAGGGCACGGTCGGCAAGTGGCTGTTCCAGAAGCTCGAGACCAAGGGCATCACCGGGCTTGCCTATTGGGACAATGGTTTCCACATGGTCTCTTCGAATCGCCCGCTGATGAAGCCGACTGACTTCCAGGGACTGAAGTTCCGCATCTCCGGATCGAAGGTTGCCGACCAATATTTCCGCCTCGTCGGCTCGATCCCGCAGATCATGGCGTTCTCCGAAGTTTACCAGGCGCTGCAGACCGGCGTGGTCGACGGCTGCGAGAACACCCCATCCAACTATCTGACGCAGAAGTTCTACGAGGTGCAGAAAGACATCACCGTCTCCTATCATGCACACCTGCAGTATGCTGTGATCGTCAACTCGAAGTTCTGGTCGGGCCTCCCGCCCGATATCCGCACCCAGCTCGACAAGGCGATGGCGGAGGCGACTGACTACACCAACTCGATCGCCCGCCAGGAGAACGAGGACGCGCTGGCCGAGATCAAGAAAACGGGAAAGACCAATCTGCATTACCTCACCGATGCTGATCGCAAGGCCTGGCAGGAGGCGATGCAGCCGACTTATAAATGGGCAAAGGGACGGGTCGGGCAGGAGGTGCTCGATCTCATCGCCAAGGAACTCGACGTCAAGATGAACTGACGGCTGCGGCCCAATAAGAACAACACCAACGGTCGGGGGTGATCGCACTCCCGGCCGTTTCGCTCTTGAATGACGACCTGATGCTGGGGGACCAAGTTGTTGCGTGTGCTGAATCGTTTTCTCGACCATCTCGAGGAATGGCTGATCGCGACGATGATCGCGGCTGCGACGTCGCTCATCTTCGTCGCCGTGCTGCACCGTTACGGCGCCGGGCTGTCGATCGATATCGCCAAATGGGCGGAAGCCCGAAACCTGACCTTCCTGGCCGTTCCGGCGCGGGCGACGTTCACCTGGCTTGCTGCGCTCGACTTGTCCTGGGCGCAGGAGCTCTGCATCTACATGTTCATCTGGATGGCCAAGTTCGGCGCCGCCTATGGCGTGCGGACCGGCATCCATGTCGGCGTCGACGTGCTCGTCAACATCCTTCCGGGCGGATCCCGCCGGCGCGTCATCACCTTCGGTCTGTTGTGCGGTGCGCTGTTCACCGCCATTGTCGCCTATTTCGGGGCCGCGTTCGTCGGCCAGATGTGGCAGACCGGCCAGCAGTCCAATGATCTGGAAGCACCGATGTGGATGGTGTATCTCACCATCCCGCTCGGCTCCGGCCTGATGTGCTTCCGCTTCCTGCAGGTCGCCTGGTCGTTCCACCGCACCGGCGAGCTGCCGCATCACGACATGGCGGGCGTCGAGGGTGTTGAGGCGGATCCGGTGCATCCGGCGCCGGTCACGCATAGTCAGGTCGTCCGGGACGAGCGCAGCCCGCTCGGCTGGATCCTGATGCTGCTGCCGGTCTTGATCGTCGCGCTGTGCTTCGCGCATGCGGGTCACGTCATCACGCTGCCGCAGGGCTTGCGCGTCCTCATCGTGTTCGCGCTTCTGCTCTCCTTGATGCTGACGGGCATGCCGATCTCGATCGCGCTCGGTCTCACCGTGCTCAGCTTCATGTTCACACTGACCGACGTGCGAACGGAATCGGTGGCGCTGAAGCTGTTCACCGGCATCGAGAACTTCGAGATCATGGCGATCCCGTTCTTCATCCTCGCCGGCAACTTCCTGACCCACGGCGGGGTGGCGCGGCGGATGATCACCTTCGCGACCTCGCTGGTCGGCCATTGGTACGGCGGTCTCGCGCTGTCGGGGGTGGTCGCCTGTGCGCTGTTTGCCGCGATTTCCGGCTCGTCGCCGGCGACCGTGGTGGCGATCGGCTCGGTGATCCTGCCGGCGATGGTCGCGCAGGGCTTCCCAAAGCGGTTCGGCGCGGGCGTGATCACGACGTCGGGCTCGCTCGGAATTCTGATTCCGCCGTCGATCCCGATGGTTCTCTACGCCGTCTCCACCAACAGCTCGGTCGGCAAGCTGTTCATTGCCGGCATCGTGCCGGGATTGGTCCTGGCCACGCTTCTCGGCGCCACGACATTCTATCGGGCCTGGCGCAACGACTATCCCCGGATGCCGAAGGCAACGCTGCGCGAGCGCTTCGATGCCTTTCGCAAGTCGATCTGGGGCATCCTGCTGATCGTGATCGTGATCGGCGGCATCTACAGCGGCCTGTTCACGCCGACCGAAGCTGCCGCCGTCAGTGCGGTCTACGCCTTCATCGTGGCCGTGTTCATCTATAAAGACCTGAAGCTGAGCGACGTGCCGCGGGTGCTGCTGTCGTCGGCGAATCTCTCGGCGATGCTGCTCTACATCATCACCAACGCCGTCCTGTTCTCGTTCCTGATGACCTACGAGAACGTGCCGCAAGCGCTGGCGCAATGGATGATCGACCAGGGCCTGGGGTGGATCGGCTTCCTGCTCCTCGTCAACCTGCTGCTGCTGCTGGCGGGTAACGTGATGGAGCCGTCCTCGATCATCCTCATCATGGCTCCGATCCTGTTCCCGGTCGCGATCAAGCTCGGCATCGACCCGATCCATTTCGGCATCCTGATGACAGTCAACATGGAGGTTGGCCTCTGCCATCCGCCTGTCGGCCTCAACCTTTACGTCGCCTCCGGCATCGCCAAGATGGGCATCACCGAGCTCACGGTCGCGGTGTGGCCATGGCTGCTGACGATGCTGGGATTCCTGGTGGTGGTGACGTACTGGCCGGGCCTGTCGTTGTGGCTGCCGCGGCTGCTGGGGATGTAGCGACGAGTTCTGAATCCCTCTCCCCTTCTTGTGGGAGAGGGTGGCTCGTCGCGCAGCGGCGAGACGGGTGAGGGGTATCTATCCTCGCGGACGCTCTCGCGAGCGGAGAGATGCCCCTCATCCGGCGCTTCGCGCCACCTTCTCCCACAGGGGGAAAAGGGGACAGCATCCGTGTTGCTGCCGCCGATAGTAATCACCCGCCAGATGCGGTTAGATGCCGCGCAACCGGCGGGGAGGAGCAAGCATGACAGACATCAGCGGCGAGCCAAAGGACGCGACGCCGTCCGTCATCGCCCAGCAAACGGCGATGCTGAAGGCGCTGCCGTTTTCCGACACGCGGGATTTCGACGATGCCGCGCGCGGCTTCCTCGGCACGATCGAGAAAGCGACGATCACGAACCCGCAAGGGCGGACGGTCTGGAGTCTCGCGCTTTACGGCTTCCTGTCCACCGAAGAGGCGCCACCCACGGTCAATCCGAGCCTGTGGCGGCAGTCGCGTCTCAACATGCAGCACGGCCTGTTCGAGGTCGTGCCCGGTGTCTACCAGGTGCGCGGGCTCGACATCGCCAACATGACGCTGATCGAGGGCGACAGCGGCGTCATCGTCGTCGACACGCTGACCTCGATCGAAGGTGCCCGCGCCGCGCTCGATCTCTATTTTAGGCATCGCGGCCTGAAGCCCGTCGCGGCCGTCATCTTTACCCACACCCACACCGATCATTGGGGCGGCGCGCGCGGCGTGCTGGAGGAAGACGCGCTCGCTACTAGCCGCGTGCCGATCATCGCGCCGAACCTGTTCATGGAGCACGCCGTCTCCGAGAACATCATCGCGGGCCCCGCGATGCTGCGCCGGGCGCAGTACCAGTTCGGGCCGCTGCTCGCCAAGGGGACGCGGGGGCAGGTCGATTGCGGGCTCGGCAAGTCGATGGCGGCAGGCTCCGTCGCGCTGCTGCGCCCGACCGATTTGATCATGGCGACCGGCGACAGGCGCGTCATCGACGGCGTCGAATTCGAATTCCAGATGGCGCCGAACAGCGAAGCGCCGGCGGAGATGCATTTCTTCATCCCGCGCTACAAGCTGTTGAACCTCGCCGAGAACTGCACGCACAATTTCCACAATCTGCTGCCGTTCCGCGGTGCCGACGTGCGCGACGCGCTGGCCTGGTCAAAATATCTGGGCGAGGCCTTGCAGCTCTGGGACGGCAAGGCGGAGGCGATGTGCGGCCAGCATCATTGGCCGGTGTGGGGAGCTGAGCGCATCGGCACGATGATCCGGCAGCAGCGTGACCTCTACAAATTCGCGCACGACCAGACCATCCGCCTGATGAATCACGGCCTCACCGCGGCGGAGATCGCCGAGACGATCCAGCTGCCGAAGAGCCTGGAGGGCGCCTGGCACGGCCGCGGCTATTACGGCCACATCCGGCACAATGTGAAGGCGATCTACCAGAAATATCTCGGCTGGTACGATGCCAACCCGGTCAATCTCGATCCGCTGCCGCCGGTGGAGTCAGGCAGGAAATACGTCGAGTATATGGGCGGGGCGGATGCGATCCTGGCGCGGGCACGTGCGGATTTCGACAAGGGTGAATTCCGCTTCGTCGCCCAAGTGCTCGGCCATCTCGTCTTCGCCGAGCCTGATCATGTGGCGGCGCGCGCGTTGCTCGCCGACACGCTGGAGCAGCTCGGCTACGTCGCCGAAAGCGCGACCTGGCGCAACGCCTATCTGTTCGGTGCGCAGGAATTGCGCCAGGGCATGCCGAAGGTGCCGGCGCGCCCGCCGATGCCGCGCGAGACGCTGGCGGCGCTGCGCACCTCGCAGCTCTGGGACGTGCTCGGCATCCGCCTCAACGGCCCCAAGGCCGAGGGCAAGCACATCGTGCTGAACTGGAGTTTTTCCGATACCGGCGAGACCTTCGTGCTCAATCTGGAGAACTGCGCGCTGACCTACACCGAGGGCGTGCAGGTGGAGGGCGCCGATGCCAGCTTCACGCTGACGCGCGCAACGCTCGACGGGGTGATCGCCAAGCTGACGAGCTTTCCGGAAGCCGTCGCTGCAGGGAGGGTCAAGCTGTCGGGCAACCCGATGAAACTCGCCGAGCTGATGGGCCTGATGGACGAGTTTCCCAGGATGTTCGAGATCGTGGAGCCGAAGCGGGCGGTGGTGAGGTAGGGAAGGCCGTGTTGACGCGCTGAGGACGTCACACTCCGCTGTCGTCCCCGCGAACGCGGGGACGACACTGTTGGTCGGTCTGCGACGCCGTTGGTTGGCTAGCTTACTCCGCGCTGCTCACCAGCTTGATCCGCGGCGACTGTTCCTCGGCGAGGCTGCGGTAGGCGGCGAGGTAATCCAGCGCCATTCGCCGCGCCGTGAAACGTGTCTCGAACTGTTTGCGGATCGCGGTGCGGTCGAGTTGCGGAAGGCGATTGACGACGCCGGCTGCGCTGAGGATGTCCTCGACGACGAAGCCGGTCAGCCCCTCGTCGATGATCTCCGGCACCGAGCCGCGGTTGAAGGCGACCACCGGCGTTCCGCAGGCCATGGCTTCGATCATCACGAGGCCGAACGGCTCCGGCCAGTCGATCGGCAGCAGAAGGCCGAGCGCGCCGCTCAAAAAGTCCGACTTCTCGTGATCGCTGATCTCGCCGATGAACTCCACCAGCGGATTGTTCTCGATCATCGGCCGGATCAACTCGTCGTAGTAATCCTGGTCGGCACGATCGACCTTGGCCGCGATCTTCAGCGGAATGCCGCAATGGGTCGCGATCTTGATGGCGCGGTCGACGCCCTTCTCGGGCGCGATGCGGCCGAGCACGGCGAGATATTCCTGTTTCGCCGGCTTCGGCGTCAGCAAATTCTCCGGAAGACCGTGATGAATCGTCGTCACCCAGTTCGCCTGCGGCACCGGCCGTCGCTGCGCATTGGAGATCGAAATGACGGGCATCTTGGAGAAGGTGTTGAACACCGGCTGATGCTCCGGCAGGTCGAGCCGGCCGTGCAGCGTGGTCAGGAACGGCGTCGGCTGGCGGTGGAACAACGACCACGGATAATAGTCGAGATGGAAGTGGAGGAAGTCGAACTCCTCGTCGTCACATTTTTGCCGCACGCGCTCCAGCAGCACCATGTGCAGGGCGTTTGGATCGCGCACGGAACCGTCGAGACGGAGTGCCTTCGGCCACAGTGCATCCAGCTTGGCCGAGGTCTGTGAATCGCCGCTGGCGAACAAAGTCACGTCGTGCCCAAGGGCCACCAACTCTTCCGTCAACCAATGCACCACCCGCTCGGTGCCGCCATACAGCTTGGGTGGAACAGCCTCCGTCAACGGAGCTACCTGCGCGATGCGCATCTCACCATCTCCTTGCGATCATAAAGGTTGAAACCCCCCGCCAGTACGGCACCGGCATGCCAGACAAGGGAACGTTCCCGCACTTGCGAAGTTCCTTCCTCCGAACGTTACATCTTCGACACGTCCGCGGGTGTCTCGATGCTGCCACGACATCTTCTCAGATCGTCCGCATCCGCATGTCGTGATCGCCCGGCCCGGGAACCGAGGCGACGAGGTCGATGTTCAGTCGATCAGTAACAAAACGAAAATCAGCATAACGGGGCGATAGCCATATGGATCATCTTTCTGGATACGCGCGCAGGCCATTTGCCTTTGTCTTGCGCTATCTTCGGATGCGAATCGCATCGCATCTGGTGATCCTGGCCGCGGTCGTTGCAGCGGTTGCCTGCTCCGTAGGCACCCAATACGGGGTCAAATCCCTCGTCGACGCCTTGTCAGCGGGTCCTTCGCAAGGCGGCGGCGTATGGCTGGCATTCATTTTACTCATGTCGCTGATCGCCGCCGACAACTTCCTGTGGCGGATCGCGAGCTGGACGGCGAGTTTCACCTTCGTTCGTGTCACGGGTGATTTACGGCGTGACATATTTCGTCATCTGACCGGACACGCGCCCAGCTACTTCTCGGACCGGATGCCCGGCATGCTGACGAGCCGCATCACCGCGACGTCGAACGCGGTGTTCACGGTCGAGAACATGTTCGTCTGGAACGTGTTGCCGCCCTGCATTGCCACAATTGCGGCAATCGCCCTGATTGGAACCGTCAGTCCTTACATGGCACTTGGCCTGATCGTGATTGCCGGCGGCATGGTGGTTGCGATGTTCCGTCTCGCCGCCGCGGGCAAGCCGCTGCACGACGACTTCGCCGACAAGGCCGCCGTGGTCGACGGCGAGATGATCGACGTCATCAGCAACATGCCGCTGGTCCGTGCCTTCTGCGGTATCGGCCACGAGCACGAGCGGTTCGACGCGACGGTGAACCGGGAACTGACCGCGCGGAGCCGCAGCCTGCGTTATCTGGAAAAGCTGCGGCTGCTGCATGCCGCAGTGACCGTGCTTCTGACGATCGCGCTGATGGCCTGGGCAGTCACGCTCTGGCAGCATGGCGAGGCGACGACCGGCGACGTGGTGCTGGTCTGTACGCTCGGTATTTCCATCCTGAGCGCGACGCGCGACCTTGCGGTGGCGCTGGTCGACGTCACCCAGCACGTTGCGCGACTGACCGAGGCGATCGCCACGCTGCTGGTGCCGCACGATCTGCGCGATCACCCCGACGCCGAGCCGCTGGTGAAGAGCGGTGCGGCGATCGCGTACAATAACGTTACCTTCGGCTATCCCGGCGGCGAGAAGATCTTCGAGCGCTTCAGCCTGCGGCTCCAGCCCGGCCAGCGCGTCGGCCTGGTTGGTCAATCCGGCGGCGGCAAGTCTACGTTGTTCACGCTGCTGCAGCGCTTCTACGACACCGATGAAGGCAGCATCACGATCGACGGACAGGACATTTCGAAGGTCACGCAGCTCAGCCTGCGCGAGGCGATCTCCGTGGTGCCCCAGGATATTTCCCTGTTCCACCGTTCCATCCGCGAGAACATCCGCTATGGTAGGCCGAACGCGACCGATGACGAGGTACTGCGCGCGGCGATCGCGGCGCGCTGCGATTTCGTCGAGAGCCTGCCTGATGGCCTCGACACCATGGTCGGCGACCGCGGCGTCAAGATGTCCGGCGGCCAGCGCCAGCGCATCGCCATCGCGCGCGCGTTTTTGAAGGATGCGCCGATCCTGCTGCTGGACGAGGCGACCGCCGCGCTCGACAGCGAATCGGAGGAGGCCATCCGCGAGGCGTTGTCCCGCCTGATGCGCGGCCGCACGGTGATCGCGATCGCGCATCGGCTGGCGACGCTGCGCAATTTCGACCGCGTGGTGGTGCTGAGGGCCGGCAAGATCATCGAGGACGGCGCGCCCGACCGACTGATGCAGGGTCACGGTCCCTACCGTGAGCTGGTGACGCAGGAGATGAGCCGGCTCGCGAAGTTCGCCGCGTAAACCCAACAGTCGCGTTCGCGTTGGTTGCGTTTCGAAACAAGGCGCAGGGGAGCAGCTCATGGCAGCCGAAGCCGTAACCAAGATCATCTCCGTATCGCAGACGGTGGAGGCCGTCGCGGAGCAGACGTTCTACATTCCGATGACGGGGCCCGCCGCGCGGCCGCGGCGGTCCCTGAAACATGACGACACCTTTATCGTGCTCGACAGCCATGGCGACATCGGCGCGTCGGCCGGCGGGCCGGACGGCTTGTTTCACTACGACACCCGCTATCTGGCGCGGCTGGAGCTCGTGCTCGACGATCTCCAGCCGCTGTTGCTCGGCTCCAACCTGCGCGACGACAATTCGGCGCTCACCGTCGATCTCACCAATCCCGACATCTACCGGCAGGGCCGCCTCGTCTTCCAGAAGGACCTGCTGCACATCGTGCGCACGATTTTCCTGTGGCGCGGCACGGCCTATCAGCGCATCGGCGTGCAAAACCACGGCGACGGCCGCGCCAGTTTCGAGCTGACGCTGCTGTTCGACAACGACTTTGCCGATCTGTTCGAGGTCCGCGGCGAGCGCCGTCCGCGCCGCGGGACCGGCACGAGCAAATTGCTCGGGCCGACCGACGTGCTGTTCGAATATCGCGGCCTCGACGACACCGAGCGCACTACGGGCCTGCATTTCGACCCGCGTCCGACGCGGCTGTCGGTGAATGCCGCGACCTGGCAGCTCGAGCTTGACCCTCATGAATCGAAATCGCTGTTCGTAGCCGTATCCTGCAACCGTCCGGTCGCCGAGAAGCCCGCACGCTTCTTCAGGGGCTTGCTCGCCCATCGCCGCGAGATGCGCCGGTCCACGATGGGCGCCGCCAGCATCGAGACCTCTAATAACATCTTCAACGAGGTGCTGTGCCAGGCCATGGCCGACCTCAACATGCTGATGACGGAGACGCCGCAGGGGCGTTATCCCTATGCCGGCATTCCCTGGTACTCGACGACGTTCGGCCGCGACGGCCTGATCACCGCGCTCCAGATGCTGTGGGTCGATCCGCGCGTCGCCAAGGGCGTCTTGCGCCGGCTCGCGCATTTCCAGGCCAAGGCGACAGATCCGCTCGCCGATGCCGCGCCGGGCAAGATCCTGCATGAGATGCGCGGCGGCGAGATGGCGGCGCTGCGCGAGGTGCCGTTCGCGCAATATTACGGCAGTGTCGATTCGACCGCGCTGTTCGTCCTGCTCGCCGGGAGCTATTTCGAACGGACCGGCGACGAGAAGACCTTGATCGAATTATGGCCGGCGATCGAGGCGGGGCTGGCCTGGATCAACGGTCCCGGCGATCCCGACCAGGACGGCTTCGTCGAATACCAGCGCGCCACCGAGAAGGGACTCGCCAACCAGGGTTGGAAGGATTCCTACGACGCGATCTTCCATGCCGACGGCCAGCTTGCGGAAGGCAACATCGCGCTCGCCGAAGTCCAGGGCTACGTCTACGCCGCCAAGCTGCTCGCCGCGCGTTGCGCGCTGCGGCTCGGCAAGCCGGACCGCGTGCGCAAGCTCGAGGCCGAAGCCAGGACGCTGGCCGAGCGTTTCGAGAAGGCATTCTGGTGCGAGGAGCTCGGCACCTACGCGCTCGCCCTCGACGGCAGGAAGCGGCCCTGCAAGGTGCGGACTTCGAACGCCGGCCAGGTGCTGTTCAGCGGCATGATCCGCGAGGACCGTGCCCGCCTCGTCGCCGCCGATCTGATGCGGCCGCATTTCTTCTCGGGCTGGGGTATCCGCACCGTCGCGCAGGGCGAAGTGCGCTACAACCCGATGTCATATCATGACGGGTCGATCTGGCCGCACGACAACGCGCTGATCGCGCTCGGGCTCGCGCGCTACGGCCTCAAGCATTCGGTCGCTCATGTCTTCAAGGGGCTGTTCGACGCCGCCACCTATATGGACTTGCGCCGGTTGCCCGAATTGTTCTGCGGTTTCCGGCGCGAGAAGCGGCGCGGCCCGACGCTCTATCCGGTCGCCTGCGCGCCGCAGGCCTGGGCCAGCGCGACGCCGTTCACGCTGCTGGAGGCGGCGCTCGGCATCGAGTTCGACGTGGCGCGCAGCGAGATTCGCCTGCGCAACCCGCATCTGCCGGCGTTCCTCAACGAGGTGATCCTGCGCGATCTCAGACTCGGCGAATCCAGCGTCGATCTTCGCGTCAGCCGCCACGGCGACGACGTGGCGCTGGAAGTATTGCGCACGCGAGGCCAGATCCAGGTGTCGATCGTGCTGGCGCGCTAGCGGCGCGCGGGGAGAGTGTCATGCGTGCGGTCGGAGCGTTGTTCCTTGGCATAGCCATCGTCGCGGGCCTGGCGGCGGCCACGTCGCGCGCCGCAGAGGAGCCGCCTGCAGGGCAGAGCGAGGCGAAAGCGCCGACGGTACCGTCGCCGACCTCGGCCGTCCCTGTCACGCCGAAGGACGCAGCGCCGCCGCCGTCGGTGACCATCATCGGTGCGAGCGAGGCCCATGGCGTGCTCGGCCGCGACGTGCGTAGCGCCGCGGATGAAGACATGGGCCGCATCGTCGACGTCATCGTCGACCGTGGCGGCCATGTCCGCGCCGCAGCCATCGATTTCGGCGGATTTCTCGGCGTCGGCAGCCGCAAGATCGTGGTGGATTGGAACGCATTGCGCTTCGGCAAGATTGCCAACAAGAAAGACAGCATCACGCTGGAACTGACCAAAGCGCAGGTCGCGGCCGCGCCCGAATACAAGGAAGACACGCCGATCGTCGTGCTCGGCGCATCCGGCAGCCTTCAACCGCTGCAAGCGATCCAGTGAGGTGCCGGGAGGGCTGACCGCCTGTGCTGTTGTCGAGGAAGCCGAACCATGCAGATCGTGACGGCCGCGCCGAGCAGGACAACGTCGCCGCGCCATCGGCCGCGGGCATTCCTGCGCCGTCGCGCCAGAGCCTGCGCGGCCTCGACTGGTTCATCTTCTTCCTCGCCGACGTGCAGACCGGATTCGGTCCCTTCATCGCGGTCTATCTGACGACCCAGAAATGGACCCAGGTCGAGATCGGCCTCGTGCTGTCAATCGGTGGTATCGTCGCGTTGATCGGGCAGATGCCGGGCGGGGCGATCATCGATGCCGCGAAATCGGAGCGACTGGTCGCCGCCCTCGCGATCGCGACCATCGGCGCTTGCGCGCTGGCCTATGCGGCGATGCCGATCTTTCCTGTGGTGGTGGCCGCGGCCACCTTGCACGCGGCGGCGAGCTGCGTGCTGGGGCCGGCGATTGCGGCGATCAGCCTTGGTCTGGTCGGCCCGTTCGCGATCAGCGAGCGGCTCGGCCGCAACGCGCGCTTTGCCTCCCTCGGCAATGGCGTTGCCGCGGCGGTGATGGGTACCGCGGGCTATCTGTTGTCGAGCCGCTCGGTCTTCCTGGTCACCTTCCTGCTCGCGATCCCCACCCTGATCGCGCTCTCGCGCATCCGTGAGAATGAGGTCGACATCGCCCGCTGTCATGGCGAGATGCCGCGCGAATCGGCGGATCGCGGCGACACCAACATCTGGCACCTGATCCGGCAGCGTCCGCTCATCGTCTTCGCGCTCAGCGTGCTGCTGCTGCAACTCGCGAATGCCGCGATGATGCCACTGATGGCGAGTGCAGTGACGGCGCGGTCCGCCCAATGGGCGACAGTGCTCGTCGCCTTTTGCATCGTCGTTCCGCAAGCGATCGTGGCGCTGCTGTCACCGACGGTCGGCCGCAAGGCGCAAGCGTGGGGCAGGCGGCCGCTGCTGCTGATCGGGTTCGGTGCGCTGGCGATTCGCGGCCTGTTGTTTGCGACCGTGCGCGATCCGTATCTGCTGGTCGCCGTGCAGGTGTTTGACGGCATCACCGCGGCGGTGTTCGCGGTGATGATTCCGCTGATCGTGGCCGACGTCGCCTTTGGCAGCGGCCATTTCAACCTGGCGCAGGGCATCGTCGGCACCGCGACCGGCATCGGCGCGTCGCTGAGCACGGTGCTCGGAGGCTATGTCAGCGACAAGTTCGGCAATGCGACCGCCTTCATCGGGCTGTCGGGTGTGGCCGCGACCGGGCTCTTGCTGATTCTCTTCGTGATGCCGGAGACGCGGCGCACGGCATGATTCGCGGCCCAAAGAAAAAGGCCGGCCGAAACGCGTTCGGCCGGCCAAGTGGGTAGGAGGAGGAAGATCAGGCGAAGCTCAAGCGTCGAGATGTTGCAGGCGCTGGCGGTTGCGCAACACGATCTGGCGGGCGCCGGAGAAGCCCAGAATGCCCTGGGCGTGGAGCTGCGACAGCGCGCGCGACACGGTTTCGAGGGTGAGGCCGAGATAGTCGCCGATGTCGCGGCGGCACATCGGCAGCGCCATCATGCCGGCAACGGCGAGGCGGCGGTCCATTTCGAGCAGGAAGGTCGCAACGCGCTCCATCGCGGTCTTGCGCCCCAGCAGCAGCATGTGGTCCTCGGCATGGCGCAGCTCGGAGGCGGTCATGGCCCAGAGCTTGCGGGCGACCTGGACGTCGGTGCCTGCGGCCTTCTCGAGGCTGGCGCGCTTCACGAGACGCACGGTGGTGTCGATGATGGCTTCGGCAGCAAGGCGGTGAGCGGGACCGGATTCGAGGCCGAACACGTCGCCGGGAAGATGGAAGGCGCCGATCTGGCGGCGGCCGTCGGACAGGAGCTTGTAGCTGCTCACTGCGCCGGACACGACCTGGTAGACATATTCGGCCGGCTCGTCCTCGCCATAGATCTCCTCGTCCTTGCGGTAGGAGAACTCGGTGGCGACGAGGCCGACATGGCCGGTGATGGCGCCGAACTGGTCGGTAACGGGATGGCCGGGGGCGATCTTGCCAACAATCTGGGTGTTGATCGCCTGGGTGTTGAGGGTCTGGGTGAGCATCTGCGCCATCTCCGTTGTGATGACGCTTTGGTACGCGGTATCGGGGGCTTCGAAAATTTCGAGCGATATCTTAAGGGGGTCTACCTACGTAGAATCCCGTAGGTCACGCGCGGGAGCGGTCCTGAATCGCGCGGCGAATGCGCTTGATCAGGGTTTCGTCGAGAAGCGGCTTCAAAACCACGTCTTTGACGCCCGCCGCAGCCGCACGGGTCGAGATGTTCTCGTCCGGATAGCCGGTGATCAGGATCACGGGGGCGCCGCGGTCGGCCTCGCGCAGGCGGCCCGCAAGCTCGATGCCGTTGATGTCGGGCATCTTGTAGTCGATCACGTAGCAGTCCGCCCCGGGCGCGCCGCCGGCGTTGAGCAGCGCGGTGCCGCTCCTGAAGGTCCGCACGGCAAAGCCGTCGGTTTCCAGCAGGAACCGCAGAGAGCCCAGGACGGCGGCATCATCATCGACCACGTAGACGGTGGGGAGCGCTGAGGACGACGGCCGCTCGTGATGTGAACCGACCTCGATCATGCTGCTTGGCTAGCACGGCGCCGGGAAGGGGCCTTGACTTGGCTCAATCCCGTTTGCCTCTATCCGACATGCCTCAATCGTTGAGCATGCCGGCGCGCATTGCGAGGCGGACCAGCTCCGACAGGCTGTTGGCTTGCATCTTGGTCATGACGTTGGCGCGGTAGACCTCGATGGTGCGCGGGCTGATGTCGTATTCGCGGGCGATCAGCTTGTTGGACAGGCCCGCGATCAGCCCCTCCATGACCTGGCGCTCCCGGGGGCTCAAGGAGGCGACGCGGGCGGCGATGTCCTGCGTGACGGCGTCGCTCTTGGCGGCGGGCTCGGCCTGGCGGATCGCCGATTCGATCATGGTGGTGAGGCGGTCGTCCTCGAACGGCTTTTCCAGGAAGTCGACCGCCCCCAGCTTCATCGCCTCGACCGCGAGCGGCACGTCGCCATGACCGGTCATGATCAGGATCGGAAACGGGCTCTGCTGCGCCTTCATCCGCTTGAGCAGCTCGATCCCGTCGAGTCCCGGCATGCGCACGTCGGAGACGACGCAGCCGAAGGCGAGGCCGGGCAGGGCATCGATGAAGCTCTGCGCATTGTCGAACAGCGTGACGCCGAAGCCGGCCGAATCCAGCAGGAAGTTCAGCGAATCCCGCATCGCCGCATCGTCGTCGATGACGTAGATATGTCCCTTGGTGGTCATGAATTGGTTCTCGTCAGTCAGTTCTCGGCGGTCGCCGGCAAGGTAAAGCGGAATGTCGCGCCGCCCGATGCATTGCTCTCGGCCCACATGCGGCCGCCGTGAGCCTCGATGATCGAGCGGCTGATGGACAGTCCCACGCCCATGCCGGTTTCCTTGGTGGTGAAGAAGGTCTGAAACAGGTTTGGAATGACGTCGCCCTGGAAGCCGGAGCCGGTGTCGGAGACCTCCACCTCGATCATGTCGTCGGCGACGCGGGTGTTGGCCACGACGAGCTCGCGGCGCGACGACTGCGCCATCGCCTCCAGCGCGTTGCGGAACAGATTGACCAGCACCTGCTGGATCTGCACCCGGTCGGCGAGGACGAGATCGGCGTCGGGATCGAGGCTGAAGCGGAGCTGCACGTTCTGCTCGCGCGCGCCGGCGAGCCCGAGCGCGCCGGCCTCCTCGATCAGCTTGGACAGGCTCTCGACCCGCTTCTCCGACTCGCCGCGCGAGACGAAGTCGCGCAGACGCCGGATGATCTGACCGGCGCGCAAGGCCTGCTCCGCCGCGCGATCCAGCGCGCTTTCGATCTTCGGCGTGTTCGCGTCGGTGCTGCCGGCGAGCAGCCGCCGCGATCCCTTCATGTAATTGCTGATCGCGGCCAGCGGCTGGTTGAGCTCGTGGGCGAGCGCGGAGGCCATTTCGCCCATCGCGGTCAGTCGCGAGACGTGGACCAGCTCGGATTGCAATTCCTGGAGCCGGGCCTGGGTCTGCTGGTGCTCGGTGAGGTCGCGGACGAATCCGGTGAAATAGGGCTCGCCGGCGGATTCCATCTCGCCGATCGACAGGTGCATCGGAAAGGTCGTGCCGTCGCGGCGCTTCCCGGTCACGATGCGGCCGATGCCGATGATGTGCGGATCGTTCGTGGAGCGGTAGCGGGCGATGTAGCCGTCATGGCGGGTGCGATCGGGCTCCGGCATCAGAATGCTGACGTTCTGACCGATCGCCTCGTGCTCGGACCAGCCGAACAGGCGCTCCGCGGCCGTGCTGAACAGCTGCATGATGCCGTGGCCGTCGATGACGATCATGGCGTCGGGAATAGTATGGAGAATCGAGCGGAGGTGGGTCTCGCGCGTGCGTAGCGCCTCCTCGACCTGCTTTTCCTCGTCGATGTCGAGAAAGATGCCGCTGAGATGACGCGCCGTGCCGGCTTCGTCCCGAATGAGTCCGGCCCGGGCGCGGATCCATTGCCCGT
The DNA here is from genome assembly GCF_900114915.1 of Bradyrhizobium sp. Rc3b. Classification (GTDB taxonomy): domain Bacteria; phylum Pseudomonadota; class Alphaproteobacteria; order Rhizobiales; family Xanthobacteraceae; genus Bradyrhizobium. The sequence goes on along the minus strand of NZ_FOUS01000010.1, from coordinate 231,839 downwards.
TGCCTGAGGTGTTCGCGACCTTGAAAGACACGTCGAAGCTGCCGCCACGCTCGGAAACGCGCTTGATTGCGCTCTCGACCCGCTCCCTGTCCGTCGGTTGAAGCCGCGACAGGAAGAGATCGTAGCTCGCCGGCTGACCCGGCTCGACGCCGAGCAGGGCTCTGGCGGTATCGGACCAATCCAATTCCCGTGTCGCGAGGTCGAGATCCCAGGTGCCGACGCCAAACCCTTCGATCCGAACGCGAAAACGTTCGCCCCCACCGTCGTCCTGCGAGTGCGTTACGCGGGTCGGCGACAAATGATGTTCCTCATCCTGATGCGGCGGCTCCGGACGCGGTTACCGCTCCCCTAATGTCGCCTAAGGCCGGGCCGGAGGCAAGTTCTGTCGGCTTGCCGATTGACGGCAAGTCGGGCGCCGGCGCCCTCCTTGATCTATCTCATCCCGATGTGCGGAGGCAGGCGTAAATTTTCCCAAAGTCTTTGCACTGGAGAATACCGATGACATACGCGACGGTGATGGTCAGCCTGGCGCTCGACCAGTCCAACGAAGCGCGTCTTCAGGTCGCGGGCGAACTCGCCGAACGATTCGAGGCCACGCTCGTCGGGGTTGCTGCAGCCCGGTTTACGCCGCCGCTTTATTTCACCGACGGTGCGGAGGCCCAGCGCCTGATCGATCAGGAGGAGGCCTCAGTCAAGCGGTGTCTGGGCGATCTGGAGGCGGAATTCCGCGCCGCGACCCGGACTCGCGGCGGGCGCGTGGAATGGCGCTGCGCCACGGATTTTCCCACGCGGTTCGTCCTGGCTCAGGCGCGCTGCGCCGACATCATCGTCAGCGGCGGGCAGAGTCCGGCCTTCTCCGATGCCTTTTCGCTCGCAAGCCCCAGGGACTTGGTGATGCAGGTCGGCCGACCGTTGCTGGTGGTGCCTGATCGAATCAACTGGCTCGATCTGCGGAATGTGCTGGTGGCGTGGAAGGACACGCCGGAGGCGCGGCGGGCGGTGGCCGATGCGCTTCCGATGCTGCGCAAGGCAGGAGACGTCACCATCGCCACAATTCCGGAGCGCGACGACGACCGTTCGGTCGTGATGGCCGGCGTCACCGACGTTGCCGCCTGGCTCGCCCGCCACGGCGTCACCGCGGCCGCGCGGATCTGCGAAGGCGCCCGGAACGAAACCGCCGCCGCGCAATTGGAGAAGGTCGCCGGCGACGTCGATGCCGGACTGATCGTTGCGGGTGCCTATGGTCATTCGAGGTTTCGTGAACTGATCCTGGGAGGCGTCACCCAATATCTGGTCACGCAGACCGCCCGCAGCGTGCTGCTGTCGCACTGACGGCCGGCCAGAATCGAATCGAGGAGGACGCGCCGTGTACAGATTTCTTGAACAGACCGTCGACGGCTACATGACGCGCAACGTCAAGGCGGTGCAGCGCGACCGTGACCTGCTCGAGCTCAGCCAGATGTTCGAGACCGACGATTTCAACTCCTATCCGGTCGAGGACGACGGGCAGGTGGTCGGCATCGTCACCAAATTCGACATCCTGAAGTGCTTCGCCTTCACGCCGAGCCAGATGCTGCCGCGCTATCACGACCTGATGAGCCGCAAGATCGGCGACGTCATGACGCCCGAGTTCATCTATGTCAGCCCCGACACGCGGCTGACGCGCGTGCTCCAGATCATGGTGGAGCACCGCATCAGGAGCATCATCGTGCTCGATGGTGCGCAGAAGCTGGTCGGAATCATCGCCCGTGAGGATGTCATCGCGGCGCTGAAGGCGACGGCGCGCGACTGACGCACTATCCCTGATCGATTTCATTGTCGCCTCCGTGATCATACGGAGGCTATTCCCGCTTGCGCGTCACGCCGGGCGGCGTGCTCGTGTGTCGAGATTTCAAGGGAACCAGCAAGATCATCGCCTGCTCCGAAAGAACTTAAGTGCCGCTCTTGATTTCAATCAATTCCGAGTGAGGGTGAATGTGGTTTCTGGCGCTGTGTTCTTTCAGAGAGAATCCGCATGAGCCAGCCCTCCATTTCCAAATCCATGACCATCGGTGAAAGCGGCCTGGCTGTCGTGTTCGCAGTCACCGCTTTCCTCTGCGTGGTCGCTTCGGCCAAGGCGCTCGATGCGCCGTTCGCCTTCCACGCCGCGCTCAGCGCGGCGGCGAGCCTTGCTGCGGTGTTCGTCATCGTCAACCGCTACCTCGACCGTCCGGTGGCGCTGCCGCCACAGGAGATCAACGGGCGCCCGAACTACAACATGGGCCCGATCAAATTCTCCTCCTTCATGGCGATGTTCTGGGGCATTGCTGGCTTCCTCGTCGGCCTCATCATCGCCTCGCAGCTGGCATGGCCTGCGCTGAACTTCGACCTGCCCTGGACCAGCTTCGGCCGCCTGCGGCCGCTGCACACCTCCGCCGTGATCTTCGCCTTCGGCGGCAACGTGCTGATCGCGACCTCCTTCTACGTGGTGCAGAAGTCCTGCCGCGCGCGCCTCGCCGGCGACCTCGCGCCCTGGTTCGTCGTGGTGGGCTACAATTTCTTCATTCTGATCGCCGGCACCGGCTATCTGCTCGGCGTCACTCAATCGAAGGAATATGCCGAGCCGGAATGGTATGCCGACCTGTGGCTGACCATCGTCTGGGTCGTCTATCTGCTCGTCTTCCTTGCCACCGTCATCAAGCGCAAGGAGCCGCACATCTTCGTCGCGAACTGGTTCTATCTCGCCTTCATCGTGACGATCGCGGTGCTGCATCTCGGCAACAACCCGGCGCTTCCCGTCTCGGTGTTCGGCTCGAAGTCCTACGTCGCCTGGGGCGGCATCCAGGACGCCATGTTCCAGTGGTGGTACGGCCACAACGCGGTCGGCTTCTTCCTGACCGCCGGCTTCCTCGCCATCATGTACTACTTCATCCCGAAGCGCGCCGAGCGGCCGATCTATTCCTACCGGCTGTCGATCATCCACTTCTGGGCGCTGATCTTCCTCTACATCTGGGCAGGTCCCCACCATCTGCACTACACGGCGCTGCCGGACTGGACGCAGACGTTGGGCATGACCTTCTCGATCATGCTGTGGATGCCCTCCTGGGGCGGCATGATCAACGGCCTGATGACGCTGTCGGGTGCCTGGGACAAGCTGCGCACCGATCCCGTGCTGCGCATGCTCGTGGTCTCCGTCGCCTTCTACGGCATGTCGACCTTCGAAGGCCCGATGATGTCGATCAAGGTGGTCAACTCGCTCAGCCACTACACCGACTGGACCATCGGCCACGTGCACTCCGGCGCGCTCGGCTGGGTCGGCTTCGTGTCCTTCGGCGCGCTCTACTGCCTGGTGCCGTGGGCCTGGAATCGCAAGGGGCTCTACAGCCTGAAGCTCGTCAACTGGCACTTCTGGGTCGCGACCCTCGGCATCGTCCTCTACATCTCGGCGATGTGGGTGTCCGGCATCCTCCAGGGCCTGATGTGGCGCGCCTACACCTCGCTCGGCTTCCTCGAATATTCCTTCATCGAGACCGTCGAGGCGATGCATCCCTTCTACATCATCCGCGCCGCCGGCGGCGGGCTGTTCCTGATCGGCTCGTTGATCATGGCCTATAACCTCTGGATGACCGTTCGCGTCGGCGAGGCGGAAGTCCAGATGCCCGTCGCTCTTCAGCCGGCGGAATGAGGAGCTCCACCATGTCGTTCTGGACACGCCACCAAATCTTCGAAAAGAACTCGATCATCCTGATCGTCGGCATCCTGCTGGTGATCGCGATCGGCGGGCTCGTCGAGATCACCCCGCTGTTCTACCTCAAGAGCACGATCGAGAAGGTCGACGGGGTCAGGCCCTACACGCCGCTGGAGCTGGCGGGCCGCAACGTCTATGTCCGCGAGGGCTGCTATCTCTGCCACTCGCAGATGGTCCGCCCGCTGCGCGACGAGGTCGAGCGCTACGGCCACTTCTCGCTCGCCGCGGAGAGCATGTACGACCATCCGTTCCAGTGGGGCTCGAAGCGCACCGGTCCCGACCTTGCCCGAGTCGGCGCAAAGTATTCCGACGACTGGCACGTCACCCATCTGACCAACCCGCGCGCGATCGTGCCGCAGTCGGTGATGCCGGGCTATCCGTTCCTCAGCCAGATCGAGGTCGATCCGGATACGATCGCCGACCACATGCGCACGCTGAAGGCCGTCGGCACGCCTTATACGGACGACCAGATCGCCAACGCGGGCGCCGACATGAAGGCCCAGGCCGACCCGGACAATTCCGGCGGCGACGCCTTCAACAAGCGCTACGCCAAAGCCGTCGTGCGCAATTTCGACGGCAAGGCCGGCACGCCGACCGAGATGGACGCGCTGGTCGCGTACCTGCAGATGCTCGGCACGCTGGTCGACTTCAAGATCTACAACGAGAAAGCCAATCTTCGCTGAGAAGGCATGAACGATGAAAGCTATCCTGTCAGTCCATAATCTAGCGTCCGAGCTCGTGACGACGATCTGGACCCCGGTGTTCGTCGCGATCTTTCTCGCGATCATCGCCTACGCATTTTGGCCCCGTAACAAGGCTGTCTTCGACGAAGCAGCGCACCTGCCGTTGCGGGAGGAGTGAGAGACCATGACCGATCATCATAGCGACATCGATTCCGTCTCCGGCAAGTCCACGACTGGACACGAGTGGGACGGTATCAAGGAGCTCAACACACCGCTGCCGCGCTGGTGGGTGATCTCGTTCTACCTCACCATCATCTGGTCGATCGGCTACTGGATCGTCTATCCGGCCTGGCCGCTGATCTCCAGCAATACCACGGGCATGTTCGGCTACTCCTCGCGCGCCGACGTCGCGGTCGAGCTCGCCAACCTCGAGAAGATCCGAGGTGACAAGATGGCGGCGCTGGGCGTCGCCTCGCTCGCCGACATCGAGAAGGACCCAGCCTTGCTGGCGCTCGCCCGCGCCAAGGGCAAGACCGTGTTCGGCGACAATTGCGCGCCTTGCCACGGCTCGGGTGCCGCCGGCGCCAAGGGCTATCCGAACCTGAACGACGACGACTGGCTGTGGGGCGGCACGCTCGACCAGATCATGCAGACCATCCAGTTCGGCGCGCGCTCCGGTCATGCCAAGACCCATGAGGGCCAGATGCTCGCCTTCGGCAAGGACGGCGTGCTGAAGGCCGACGAGATCGTCACGGTCGCCAACTACGTGCGGTCGCTGTCGGGCCTTTCGACCCGCAACGGCTTTGATGCCGCCAAGGGCGAGAAGATCTTTGCGGAGAATTGCGTCGCCTGCCACGGCGACGGCGGCAAGGGCAATTTGGAAATGGGCGCCCCGAACCTCACCGACAAGATCTGGCTCTACGGCTCCGACGAAGCGGCTCTGATCGAGACCATCAGCCAGGGCCGCGCCGGCGTGATGCCGGCCTGGGAAGGGCGGCTCGATCCCGCCACCATCAAGGCAATGGCGGTCTACGTCCATTCGCTGGGCGGTGGAAAATAGCAGATCTCGCTGCAGACGGGGGTGAACAAAAGTGCCCCCGTTTGCGCTGGATCAACTGACGCGGCGGTGTCGGGTCTAGGTTCAATCGCACCTTTTCGAGAAGCACCAGGCGATGAACAAGACCGTGAACCCCAAAGACCTCACATTGGACGATGACAACGGGCCGCTCTACGCAGCCCACAAGAAGGTCTATCCCCAGAGCGTCTCCGGCACGTTCCGCCGGATCAAATGGAGCCTGATGGCGATCTGCCTCGGCGTCTATTATTTCCTGCCGTTCGTGCGCTGGAACCGCGGACTCGGCGCCCCCAGCCAGGCGGTGCTGATCGATCTTCCCAATGGCCGCTTCTACTTCTTCTTCATCGAGCTGTGGCCGCAGGAGGTCTACTACTTCACCGGCCTGTTGATCGTGGCCGCGGTAGCGCTGTTCCTGATGAACTCGGTCGGTGGTCGCATCTGGTGCGGCTATCTCTGCCCGCAGACGGTCTGGACCGACCTGTTCTATGCCGTCGAACGCCTGGTCGAGGGTGACCGGCGCGAGCGGATGAAGAAGGACAAATCGTCCGACCCGTTGAAGCTCGAGCGGATCTCCGAGATCGTGCTCAAGCATTCGATCTGGCTCATGATCGCCTGGTGGACCGGCGGCGCCTGGGTGCTCTACTTCAACGACGCGCCAACCCTGGTGAAGGAGCTCGTCACCTTCCAGGGCCCGATGATTGCCTATGTCTGGATCGGAATCCTCACGGCGACGACCTATCTGCTCGCCGGCTACATGCGCGAGCAGGTCTGTACCTATATGTGCCCGTGGCCGCGCATCCAGGCCGCGCTCACCGACGAATGGGCGCTGAACGTCACCTACCGCTACGATCGCGGCGAGAAGCGCACCTCGGTCAAGAAGGCCGCCGAACTGCGCGCGCTCGGCGAGCAGGTTGGCGATTGCGTCGATTGCTACCAATGCGTCGCGGTTTGCCCGACCGGCATCGATATCCGCAACGGACCGCAGATGGAATGCATCCAGTGCGGCCTGTGCATCGACGCTTGCGACAACGTCATGACCAAGATCGGCCGGCCGAAGCGACTGATCGGTTACGACAACGACATCAACATCCATCGCCGCCAGGAGGGCAAGGCGCCGATCTACCGGATCGTCCGGCCCCGCACCATCGTCTACAGCGCGATCATCGCGGCCATCGGCGGCTTCATGGTCTACACGCTGGCGACGCGCCGCCTGCTCGACGTCAACGTGCTGCACGATCGCAATCCGGTTGCGGTCAAGCTCAGCGACGGCTCGATCCGCAACGCCTACACGGTGCGCCTGCTGAACAAGAGCGGCTACGACCGCGCTATCGCCATCGACGTGGAGGGGCCAGCCAACCCCACGATGCATGTCGTCGGCGTCGATTCGGTGACGCCTGATAGGCCGATCATCGTGATTCCGCGCGACTCCACCAGTGAGCTGCGGCTGCTCGTCACCGCGCCGGCCGAGAACAATCCGGAGAAGTCGATTCCCGTCCGCTTTCACGTCATGGACATTGGCCTCGGCGTCGCCGCGAGCGCCGTCGACAATTTCGTCGCGCCGTAGATCCAGGAGACTATCATGGCATCCAAGCCGCTGACCGGAACCAAGGTCTTCCTGATGCTGGTCGCCTTTTTCGGCCTCGTGATCGGCGTCAACGTCACCATGATGAAGCTCGCGATCGCGACGCTGCCCGGCACCGAGGTCGACAGCCCCTATGCCGCGGGACTGACCTATGATCGCGAGATCTCGGCAGCGCAGGACCAGACCGCGCGCAAATGGAAGGTCAACGCCCATATCGAGCGCCGCAGCGACGGCGGTGCCTTGCTTCAGGTCGAAGCACGCGATGCCGGCGGCCAGCCGATCGCCGGACTTAAATTCGGCGGCCGGCTGGAGCGGCCGACCGACAAGCGCGCCGATCTCGCCGTCGAGCTCACCGAAGCCGGCATCGGCCTCTATCGCGGCAATGCCGCCTCCGTCGCGCCGGGCCAATGGGATCTGGTGATCGAGGGCGAGGCGCGGGGGACGCGCGTGTTCCTGTCGCGTAATCGCGTGATCCTGAACTGAAGGACTTCGACATGCACGTCACGCGGGATTTTTCGCACTACGTCCGGGCTGCGGCCGAGGGCGTCCAGCACATCGATCTCGCGGTGGAAGGCGTTCATTGCGCCGGATGCATGGCCAAGATCGAACGCGGCCTGTCCGCCGTTCCTGACGTCACGCTGGCGCGCGTCAACCTCACCGACCGCCGCGTCGCGCTGGAATGGAAGGCTGGCACGCTCGACCCAGGTCGGTTCATCGATCGCCTCGAGGAGCTCGGCTACAAGGCCTATCCGTTCGAGACCGAGAGCGCGGAAGCGTCCGAGGTCGCCGAATCACGTTTCCTGCTACGCTGCCTCGGCGTCGCCGCCTTTGCCACCATGAACGTGATGATGCTGTCGATCCCGGTGTGGTCGGGCAACGTCTCGGACATGCTGCCCGAGCAGCGCGACTTCTTCCACTGGCTGTCGGCGCTGATCGCATTGCCGGCGGCGGCCTATGCCGGCCAGCCGTTCTTTCGCTCGGCCTGGCGTGCGCTGTCGGCGAAGACGACCAACATGGACGTGCCGATCTCGATCGGCGTGATCCTCGCGCTCGGCATGTCTGTAGTCGAGACCATCCACCACGCCGAGCACGCCTATTTCGACGCGGCGATCATGCTGCTGACCTTCCTGCTCGTCGGCCGCTTCCTCGACCAGAACATGCGGCGGCGGACCCGCGCGGTCGCCGGCAATCTCGCGGCGCTGAAGGCGGAGACGGCCGCGAAGTTCGTCGGCTCCGACGAGATCTCGCAGGTGCCGGTGGCCGCGATCCATCCGGGCGACATCGTGCTGCTCAGGCCCGGCGAGCGCTGTGCGGTCGACGGCACCGTGATCGAGGGCCGTTCGGAGATCGACCAGAGCCTGATCACCGGCGAGACGCTCTATGTCACGGCCGGGCAGGGCGCGCCGGTCTATGCGGGCTCGATGAACATCTCCGGCACGTTGCGGGTGCGGGTCTCGGCGGCGTCCGAGGCGACGCTGCTCGCCGAGATCACGCGGCTGCTCGACAACGCGCTGCAGGCGCGCTCGCGCTACATGCGGCTTGCCGACCGTGCTTCGCGTCTCTACGCGCCGGTGGTGCATGCGACCGCGCTTCTGACCATCCTCGGTTGGGTCATCGCCGGCGCGTCCTGGCATGATGCGATCGTGACGGGCGTTGCCGTGCTGATCATCACCTGTCCCTGCGCGCTGGGGCTCGCCATTCCGACCGTGCAGACGGTCGCCTCCGGCGCGATGTTCAAGTCCGGGGTGCTGCTGAATTCCGGCGATGCGATCGAGCGGCTGGCCGAAGCCGACCATGTCATCTTCGACAAGACCGGCACGCTGACGCTGCCCGATCTCGAAGTGATGAATGCCGCCAATATCCCCGCCGACATCTTCGAACTCGCCGGCCGGCTCGCGCTGTCGAGCCATCATCCGGTCGCCGCCGCCGTGGCGCAGGCGGCCGGCGCCAGATCGCCTGTTGTCGGTGCGGTCGAAGAGGCCGGGCAGGGCGTCCGTGCGACCGTGGAGGGCGTCGAGCTTCGCCTCGGCCGCCCCTCCTTCTGCGGTGCCGAGGCGCTGGTTGGGAGCGCCGTTGTCGATCCCGAAGCTTCCATCGTCGCTTTCAGCAAGGGCAGCGAAAGGTTCATCCTCTCGGTCCGCCAGGGCCTGCGTCCGGATGCGCAGGCCGTGATCGCGGCGCTGAAGGCGCGCAACATCGGCATTGAGATTCTCTCCGGCGATCGGGAGCCGGCAGTGATCGCGGCGGCCCATGCGCTGGGCATCGCGGAATGGCGTGCCGGCGTCACGCCGGCCGACAAGATCGCGCGGATCGAGGAATTGAAGCGGCGCGGCGCCAAGGTGCTGATGGTTGGCGACGGCATGAACGACGCGCCTTCGCTGGCGGCAGCCCATGTTTCGATGTCGCCGATTTCGGCGGCGCATTTGAGCCAGGCCACCGCCGATCTCGTCTTCCTCGGCCGGCCGCTGGCACCGGTGGTTGCCGCCATCGACGCCTCGCGCAAGGCGCTGCATCTGATGCGGCAGAATCTCTGGCTTGCGATCGGCTACAACGTGCTCGCGGTGCCGGTTGCGATCAGCGGCGTCGTGACGCCCCTGATCGCGGCGGCGGCCATGAGCGGATCCTCGATCCTGGTGATGCTGAATTCGCTGCGCGCGCGTAGCGCCTCGCGGGAGATCTTGTGATGGAGATCCTGGTCATCCTGGTCCCGCTGGCGCTGATGCTCGGCGGCGCTGGTCTCGTCGCCTTCCTGTGGTCGCTCAGAAGCGGCCAGTACGACGATCTCGACGGCGCCGCCTGGCGCGCCATCGCCGACGACGAACCGCCGCAGGAAGTGCCGGCCAAGCGCTAGCGCTTCAGTTTCAGTGCGAGCAGGCCAGCGGCCGCAAGGGCTATGCCCACGCCAGTCATGCAAGCGTGCCAGCCGAAGGCATCGAACAGTCGGCCGAGCACGGCGGTGCCGACTAGACCCCCACAGAAGTAGCACGCTAGATAGGTGCCGCTGGCGACGCCGCGGTGCTCGGTCGCCGTCTGTCCGACGAAGCCGGTCGCTGCCGCCTGCGCAAAGAAGGTTCCGACCGCGACCAGCACCATCCCGGTGAGCACTTCAGGTAGCCGCCCAGTCAGCATCAGTGGCAGCCCGATGCCGGCAACGGCGAGCGAGCCCCAGATCGTCGGGCGTGCTCCGATGCGTGAGGCAACCCGCCCCGCCAGCAATGTCGTGACGACCGAGGGCAGGAACACCAGGTAGACGAGGCCGAGATCCATCATCCCGAGCGACAGCGGCGGCCGGACCAGAACGAAATTGACGAAGGTGAAGGTGCCGATGAAGGCGAACAGGATGCAGAATCCGATACCGAAGGCCGCGCGCAATCGCGGATTGCGCCAATGCGCCATCGTGGCGGCCAGCGGCGATGCCGCCGGCGCCGCCGCATGCATCGGCGGCACGCGCCTGATCGTGAAGTAGACCAGCACTGCGCCGGCCAGATTGAGCGCTGCGAACAGATAGAAATTCCAGGCGAGGCCCAGGCCGTCGGCAATTGCGGCCGAGATCAGCCGGCCGACGAGGTTGCTGGCGACATTTCCGGTGATGTAGGCGGCAAAGGCGCCGCCGGCGTCCATCGCGCTGCATTGCTCGCCGAGATGAGCCAGTGTCAGCGCGAAGGCCGAGGCCATGCACAGGCCCTGCGCGACGCGCAGGGCGGTGAAGACGGCGAGATTTGGCGCGATCGCCAGCAGGCCGGTCGGGAGCGCCAGCAGCATCAGGCTGAGCAGGATGCCGGTACGGCGGTCGATATGCGGGCTGAGAAAGCCAATCACGAGGCTGGCTGCGGCCATGCCGAACGTGCTGGCGTTGACGGCAAAGCTCATCGCCGCGGGCGTGACGTCGTAATGGCGTGTGAGCGAGGGCAGGATCGCCTGCGTTGCGAAGAGATCGACGACGGTCAGGAACGCAGTGAGGCCGATCACGAGCGAGCGTAGCGCCAGACCCGGCGCCTGCGCCTCCATCGTCATGGCGGCCGGTTTGATCGGCGCGGAAAGATCGGTCATGGCGATTGTCCTGTAGGGATGCGGCGCCCGGGGAAAGTCCGGGCGCCACCTCTCGTAACGAAATGCGATGGGGCCGGTCGGTTACATGTGGTGGTCGTTGGGATCCTTGCGGACATCGCCGACATAGAGAATGACGGTCTCCTTGCCGAGGTTCTTCCACCAATGCGAGGTGCCGTGAACCTCGGGGCGGATGTCGCCGGCCTTGTGCACGATCGGATCGACGCAGTTGGAGGCGTATTCGACGATCTCGCCCTGTTGCACGAAAATGAGAGCGGGGCGGTCGTCATGGCTATGCCAGGGCACGATGCCGCCGGGCTCGATGGTCAGCTTGCGGAAGCGCAGCTCGCGGCCCTCGATATGCGCCGGCTGCTTGCCGAGGTCGATCGCGCCCAGCGTGACGTCGGTCACCCCGACGGGTTTGTAGTCGACCATCTGCTGGGCGTTCGGCTTGATCTTGCCGGCCGGACATTCGCCGGCAACGACCGGCTGCGCCGAGAGCGTCAGCGCGCCGACGATGGCAAGGCCCGGCCAGATCAGACGCGACAAGGCATGGCTCTTGGACATGGAAAGGTCTCCTGTGTTGGCCGCAACCCCGCTGGTCGCCGGCGATGACGGGAGCTTCATCGAGATCGCGTCCATCCTGAAATGCCGGCTTGCTCTCGATGCGATAGCGGCGCGCTATGTCGATGCGCAGCGGCTATCGATCCGATTGGGCAATGGCATTTCCGCTTTCGTAGCATCCGGCGTTCGATGACAGGGCGCCCGATTGGCGGGCGTTCACGTCAATTTGGAGGAGCACCCCATGCCGAAATTGTCCAAGACCCTAATCGCCACCGCCGCGTTTGCGGTCATCGCCACCTCGGCTTTTTCGGAGGCCGCCTGGGACTTCAAGGCCGGGATGGCCTATGTCTATGGCGGCCCCGGCAAGATGTCGGCGATGGCCATGGCGCCGGCCGAGAAGAACCACGAGGCGATGATGAAGAACGCCAAGAAGGTGCCCGACAACACCGTCTTCTTCATGAGCAATGGGTCGATGTACACCACCTCGGGACGGCTCGATCCGACCGGCAATTTCTACGTGAACTGAACGGGCCCTGGCATCGTGGCCGCCCCCTTGCGGGCGGCCGAACCGGGAAACTAATATTCGCCGAAGGGAATGCCGGAGCAGAAAGATGACAGCTCTCTCGCCAGCCGACGCGGAACAGCTCAGGCTTGCCTTCCAGCGCTGCCGCGACATGGACGGTACGCTGAACGATCAGCTCCGCGCCTATGCCGATGCCAGCCGTGAGGTCTTTCCGGCGTATGGTGAGGCCGTCGATCGACTGGTGGCGAGATTGGGCGGGAACGGCGGTGGTGAAACCGCGCCGCGCCCGGGCGATGCGATGCCGCCGTTCATGCTGCCGGACGAGTCCGGGCGTCTCGTCACGTTGCCGTCGCTGCTGGAGCGCGGTCCGCTCGCCGTGATGTTCTTCCGCGGCCATTGGTGTCCCTATTGCCGGCTCAATGTCCGCGCGGTGGTTCAGGCGCTCGATCGCATCGAGGCCATGGGTGCGCAGATCGTTGCAGTGATGCCGGAGACGCAGGAATACACGAGGCAGCTCAAGGCTGAATCCGGCGCGCCGTTTCCGATCCTGACCGATCTCGATAACGGCTATGCGCTGTCGCTCAATCTCGCGATCTGGCTCGGCGCCGAGATCCAGGACCTGTTGTCCTACCAGGACATGGCGAAATTCCACGGCAATGACGGCTGGATGCTGCCGATCCCGGCCGTGTTCGTGGTCGGCCGCGACGGGATCGTGAAGGCCCGCTTCGTCGATCCCGATTTCCGCAAGCGCATGGAGATCGATGATCTGCTCGCAGCGCTAGAGAGCGCGGACAGGGAGAACTGAGCGCTCGCGACACGGGCTTATCCCGCAATCTCCCGCCAGTCGGCGCCGCGCAGCATGCGCATCACGGCGTTGGCGACCGCCGTGCGCTGCCGCCCGGCGACCCCGTAAAGGCTGACGGTGCGGCGGGCGTCGAGCCCGGTGACCGTGGCGCGCGTCAGCGTCTGCGGCAGGGGCGAGGTGTGCGGAATCATGGCGACGCCGATGTCGGCCTCGACCAGCTCGATCACGTCGCGCTCGCTCGAAATCTCGTGGCCATGCTCGATGCCGTGCTCACGCAGGCTGGCGGAGATGCGGCGCGAGTGCTCGCAGAAGGTCCGGCTCAGCAGTTGTTCCGAGCGCAAATCGTCCAGTTCGATGCTGCTGCGTCCGGCCAGCCGATGTCCGTCGCCAACGACGAGCTCGAAGCTCTCAGTGAACAGCGGCCAGGCGTCGAGCCGGTCCCAGGCCTCGTCGATCTCGGCGGCGATGCCGAGCTCGGCCTCGCCCTTCTTCAGGAATTCACCGACCTCGCGGCTCGTCCCGCGCAGGAAGCGCAGTTCGAGCCGGTTGAACTGCCGCCTGATCTCGTTGAGGTGGGGAATGAGCAATGCCAGATCGATCGAATGGGTCAGAGCGATACGGAGCGCGCCGACCTCTCCGCTTTTGAACGAAGAGGCGAGTGAGCGCGCGCCGGCGGCGGCGTCGAAGCATTGCTTCAGGAGCGGATGCATGCGCTGGCCGAGCTCGGTCAGTTGCGCGGCCGGCCGCTCGCGGCGGAACAGGTCGCCGCCAAGCTCGGCCTCGAGCTGCTTGATCGCGCGCGTGAGCGAGGGTTGCGTGACGTTGCACTCCTCCGCCGCGCGCGTGAAATTGAGCAGCTGCGCTACCGCGAGGAAATAGCGGACCTGATGCATTTCCATGGATCGGCTCCCGGCGAAATCGGCCCCAAATCTAACCGATCGGAGCGGGAAATGACATCCCGGCGGCGATAGCGCGGACGTATGGAGTCGGAAGCCAACTGGCATTTCCGTGAAAGGGGATGATCCCGCAGATTTCGCTCCAATCACGGCGCGGTATCGCGCCCAGAAGAGGTCTGGATCATGAATATCCCCATCAAGACGCAGGCGCCCGCTTCGTCACGCGTGCTAGCCGGCAAGGTGGCACTCGTCACGGGCTCGACCAGCGGCATCGGACTCGGCATCGCACGTGCCTTGGCTGCGGCCGGCGCCGATGTCGTGCTGAACGGCCTTGGTGTCGCCAGCGAGATCGGCCGGACGCGTGAGCAGATCGCCGCCGAGTTCGGCGTCAAAGCGAGTTACTCGCCGGCCGACATGACGAGGCCGAAATCGATCGCCGAGATGGTCGCTGCGACGATCGCCCAATCCAGTCGGCTCGACATCCTCGTCAACAATGCCGGCATCCAGCATGTCGCGCCGCTGGACCAGTTTCCGGTCGAGAAATGGGACCAGATTCTCGCGATCAACCTGAGCTCGGCCTTCCACACGACGCGGCTCGCGCTGCCGGCGATGCGCCAGAACGGTTTTGGCCGGATCATCAACATCGCCTCGGCGCATGGCCTGGTTGGCTCACCGTTCAAGGCGGCCTACGTCGCCGCCAAGCACGGCATCGTCGGCCTGACCAAGGTCACGGCGCTGGAGACCGCGGAGGAGGGCATCACCTGCAATGCGGTCTGTCCCGGCTACGTCTATACGCCGCTGGTCGAAGCGCAGATCGACGGGCAGGCCAAGGCGCACGGCATCTCCCGCGATCAGGTGATCCGCGACGTGCTGCTGGCGCAGCAGCCGAACAAGCGTTTTGCCACGGTCGAGGAGCTCGGCGCGCTCGCGGTGTTCCTGTCGACGGATGCGGCGGCTTCGATCACCGGCGTTGCTCTGCCAGTCGACGGCGGCTGGACCGCCCATTGACATGAGCCAGCGCAACAAGTCGAATCTTCAGCCAATGCAAGCTCACCAGGAGCGAGATATGAATGGCACACAGGACAACGCACGAGGCGAGAGCCACGACCTGCCGGGTCAGGTCGTCCTCGTGCTGCAAGGCGGCGGTGCGCTTGGCTCCTATCAGGCGGGTGTCTACCAGGCGCTGCATGAGGCCGGCATCGAGCCGGACTGGGTCATCGGCACCTCGATCGGTGCCATCAATGCGAGCCTCATCGCAGGCAACGCACCGGAGCATCGGGTCGCGCGCTTGAGGGAATTCTGGAAGCGGATGGAGCAGAATCCAGTCTGGGACTGGCGCGCCGCGTTTCCAGGCTTCAATGAGAAGCTGGCCTATTGGTCGACGGTCACTCACGGCATTCCAGGTTTCTTTCGACCCAACCCGCTGGCGCATGCCGGCGATTCCTATCCGCTCGGTGCCGACAATGCGGGCTATTATTCGACTGTACCGCTGGAGAAGACTCTGAGCGAGCTGGTCGATTTCGACCTCGCCAATCGCTGCGCGCCGCGCCTGACGGTCGGTGCGGCCCACGTCGGGACCAGTGAAATGCGCTATTTCGACAGCCGCGACGGCGAACTGACGGTCAAGCATATAATGGCGTCGGGCGCGCTGCCGCCGGCTTTCCCGGCGGTGCGCATCGACGGCGAGCTCTACTGGGACGGCGGCATCCTGTCGAACACGCCGACGGAAGCGGTGTTCGATGACAACCCGCGCAGGGATTCGCTGATCTTCTCCGTGCATTTGTGGAATCCCGTCGGGGCCGAGCCGAGCACCATGGCGGAGGTGCTGAACCGGCACAAGGACGTGCAATATTCCAGCCGCATTTCGAGCCAGATTGCGCGCCAGCAGCAGGCCCATCGTCTGCGTCATGTCATCAACCAGCTCGCGGCACGGCTTTCGGAGGTCGAGCGCAACGATCCTGCTGTGAGGGAGTTGACGAGCTACGGTTGTCCGACCCGCATGCACGTGGTGCGGCTGCTCGCGCCGCAGCTCGAGCGCGAGACCCATACCAAGGATATCGACTTCAGCCCGTCGGGAATCACGCGGCGTTGGCACGCTGGTTATGCGCACACGAAGTCGGTGCTTGCGCGCAAGCCTTGGATCGGCGAATTCGACCCGCTCGCCGGCGTGGTGCTGCACGAGCATATGGAGGAGATGCCGATTGCGGCGGAGTGAGGGCCTTGCGCGTTGTTGTCTGGCGCAGTGACGATTTCCCGGCGGAGCGGTCTGGGCTATTGTTGCGCCGTCTTGGTCGCGAGGCTTGCAATTGGTTGCTGAAAAGGATCTCGAGGCAACGCTCGATCTGGTCCGCGCCAACGCGGCGGGGCCGGTGGCGGGCGTGTTCGGTCCTGAGACGCTGACCTGGCGGATCGACCGGGAGGCCGTCATCTTTCTCGGCGCCGGCCGCGCCTTGTTACTGCAACTGGCGCATCCCTGGGTCGCCGCCGCCATCGCCGAGCATTCGAAAACCCTGGCCGATCCGATCGGCCGCTTCCATCGCACCTTCGATATCGTCTTTGCCATGGTGTTCGGCTCGCTCGACCGTGCCTTGCGCTCGTCCCGGCAGCTGCACCGGCGGCACGGCATGATCGTCGGAGAGATGCCCGATACGGTCGGCCCCTTTGCGGCAGGCTCGCGCTACTGCGCCAACGATATCCCCTCGCTGCGTTGGGTCCATGCGACGCTGGTCGAGACGGCGTTGATGGCGCACGAGCTGGTTCTGCCGCCATTCTCGGTGGAGGAGCGCGAGCGCTACTGGACCGAGAGCCGGATGTTCGGTGCGTTGTTTGGATTGACGGCGGATGATCTGCCCGCGGACTGGGCCGGTTTTACGGCCTACACCGCGGCGATGGCGCAGTCGGACACGCTGACCGTGAGCCCGGCGGCGCGCGAGATCGCGGCGCAGATTTTTGACGGCGCGCGTCCGTGGTTGCGGCCGCCGCGATGGTATCGCGCGCTCACGGCGAGCCTGTTGCCGGAACGATTGCGCGCCGGCTTCGGGTTTGAGCTCGGCGAGCGGGAGGTCAGATCGGCCGACAACGCGCTGCGATGGATCCGGCGCATCTATCCGACATTGCCGGACCGGCTGCGCTATGTCGGCCCCTACCAGGAAGCGCAGGCGCGGCTGCGAGGCGAAGCGCAGCCGGACTGGATGACGCGCTGTCTCAACAGGGCGTGGATCGGGCGGCCGCAAATGGATGTGCGCGGGAGAGGGTGAGGTTCGCCGCCTGTAGCCCCGTCATCCTGAGGTGCGAATGGCGCGATGCAAAAGCATCGCGCCGGGAGCCTCGAAGGATGCACGGCCCCGCTGCTGCAGCCGGGCCGTCGCCCTTCGAGGGCCGCTGAAGAAGCGGCCACCTCAGGGTGACGGGGAGAGATAAGCCTCGCAATGACCGAGCGTGCGGAAGCGCCTCTGCCTCACACCGAAGCCAGCTTCCGGTACAGCGCGCTGTAGCTCCCCGCCGAGATGCTCCAGGAGAACGACCGTCCCATGGCGCTGCGGCGCATGGTGTCGAGCTGGTCCTGGGCCATGAAAGCGGAGAAAGCCCGGCGGACACCGCCAAGGAAGGACTCGCGCGAGGGCCTCGAGAACAGGAAGCCGGTCTCGCCGTCGGTGATGGTTTCGGCAAGGCCGCCGGTCTGGTGACCGATCGGCAGCGAGCCGAAGCGCTGGGCGTACATCTGGCTGAGCCCGCACGGCTCGAAGCGCGAGGGCATCAGGGTGAAATCGCTGCCGGCGAAGATGCGGCGTGCCTGGGCGTCGTTAAAGCCGATCACCACGCCGATGGCATCTGGTCGGCGGCGATGCGCGTCGATCAGAGCCTGCTCCAGCGCCGGCTCGCCGGAGCCGGTGACCACGATCTGCCCGCCGGCATCGACGATCTCGTCGGCCGCCGACAGCACGAGGTCGATGCCCTTCTGATGCACGAGACGCGCGACGATGCCGAACATCGGGCCGCGCGACACCGCTAAGCCGAACTGCTTGCGGACGTAATCCGCATTGGCCCTCTTGCCGACCCAGTCGCCGGCGCCGAACTGCTGGGCGAGCTGGGCGCAGGAGCGCGGGTCCCAGCTCTCGTCGATGCCGTTGAGGATGCCGGTGAGCTCGGATGCGTCCGAGCGCAGGCGGAGCAGGCCCTCCAGGCCGCAGCCGAACTCGGCCGTGGTGATCTCGCGCGCATAGGTGCCGCTCACGGTGGTGAGGTGCGAGGCGTAGACGAGGCCGGCCTTGAGGAAGGAGAGCTGGTCGTAGAACTCGACGCCGTCGATGTGGAAAGAGCTTTCCGGTGCGCCGATCCGCCGCAACGAGTCCTTCGGGAAGAGGCCCTGGTAGGCGAGGTTGTGAATGGTCAGGATCGAGGGCAGCTTGGAGCCGCGCCAGGCGAGATAGGCCGGCACGAGCGAGGCCTGCCAGTCATTGGCATGGATCAGGTCTGCTGCCCAATTCTTGTCCAGCTTGCCCATGGCCAGCTCAGCGGCGGCCGAGGCAAAGCGCGCGAAGCGGACGTCGTTGTCCGGCCAGTCACGCCCGGACTCGTCGCCATAGGGGTTACCGGGCCTGTCGTAGAGTTGCGAGCAGAGCAGCACGTAGACCGGCAGGCCGTCCTTGGTCGCTGCCCGTCCGAGCGAGCAGGCCGGCATCTCCGCGAAGGCCGGGCAGCGCCCAACGATCTGAATATGCGTGAGTTGCTCGATGATGTCGCGATAGCCGGGCAGCATGATCCGGATATCGGCAAAGGAGCGAAGGGCGCGGGGCAGCGCAGCGGACACGGCTCCAAGGCCGCCGACGCGGACGAAGTCGTCCAACTCCGTGGTGACGAACAAGACCCTCAAGAACAGCTGCCCTCTGTCGATCCCGTTCGCTGCTATGCAAGAACGGGTCCAGTTGTCCGGGAATTCTTAAAGCCCGCCTACGCGGCGCATCGGTTCGGTAAACACTTTCCTACTCGGCCGCCGCCCTCTAGGGTCGCCGCATCAACAACAGAGAACTTCGAGAGTTCCTAAGACCCAAGGACGTGAGCAGGCATGCAGCTAGCAGATAAGCATGAGGGGACGACGACAAAAGCCTTCGCGGGGCTCAGGGTCCTGGATTTTTCGACCACCATCGCCGGTCCTCACTGCGCGCGGATGCTTGCCGACATGGGCGCCGAGGTCATCAAGATCGAGACCGACGGCGGGGAGACGATGCGGACCCGGCCGCCGCTGCGCAAGGGGTGCAGCACCGCGTTCGGCCAGCTCAATGTCGGCAAGAAGAGCGTCGTGCTCGACCTCAAGTCCGAGGACGGCAAGGAGGCGGTGCGCCGGCTGGCCGCGACATCAGACATCCTGGTCGAGAACTTTCGCCCCGGCGTGATGCACCGACTGCGGCTCGACTACGATAGGCTGCGCACCGTCAATCCGAGGCTGATCTATTGCTCGATCTCAGGCTACGGGCAGACCGGCCCCTCGGCCGAGCTGCCGGCTTATGCTCCGGTGATCCATGCGGCCTCCGGCTACGATATGGCGCATCTGGCCTACCAGCCCGGCCGCAATCGCCCTGATTATTGCGGCATCTATCACGCCGACGTCGTCACCGGCACCTATGGCTTCGGCGCGATCGCGTCCGCGCTCTATCAGCGGACCGTGACCGGCCTCGGCCAGCACATCGACGTGTCGATGCTGGAATCGATGCTGTCACTGACGCTGACCGAATTGCAGAGCGCACAATTCGCCGTGAAGCCACCGCCGCGCCCGATGTTCGGCCCGACCGAGACGGCAAGCGGCTATGTCATGATCACGGTCGCCAGCGAGAAGACGTTCCAGGGATTGATGGGCGTGATCGGTCACCCCGAATGGATCTCCGATCCGCGCTTTGCGACCTATGCCGCGCGCCGCGAGAATTGGGCGGAGGTGATGGACGGCGTCGAAGCCTGGTCGCGGGAACTCACGACCGATGCGTGTCTCGCAGCGCTAGGGGCTGCCGGCGTGCCGGCGTCGGCCTATCGCACCGTGTCCGAGGCGCTGGCCGATCCGCAGCTCGCGCACCGGCAGGCGCTCTCCGAGGTGCGGGACGAGGGCGGCTCCTTTCAGGTGCTCAACCTGCCATTCCGGATGTCGGGTGCCGATATCACGCCGGCCAAGACGATGGCCGTGCTCGGCGAGCATACGGATGCGCTGCGCGAGGAGATCAGCCTCGCTGATGATGCATCAATTCCGACAGGCAAAACTGCCGCGACAGGCTGAGCACCATTACGCCGCACGTGCGGCGTGTGATCTGTCGCGCGTTCCTCTTGCCGTGGCGAGCTTTTGTCGCCAATCTCGTCCTCAGTCATTCAACGATCCGAAACATCGGACGAGGGATCCCGGGAGGAACCATGACGAACATCGCTGCCGCAGCGCGCAAGCACGCGCCGATTTTCCTTGTTGCGGCATTTGCCCTCCTTCCGCTGGCCGGGCCGGTGCAGGCACAGAAGCCGGGCGGCAGCATCACAGTCGGCCAGGAGCTGGAGATTGCGGGCTTCGATCCGCTCAAGGTCGGTGTCTACGATACCTCCACCTTCACCGCGGCCGCCGCGATCTTCGATACGCTGACCACGCTCGACGACAAGGGCGAAGCCGCGCCAAAGCTTGCGATGTCCTGGACTCATTCCGACGATTACAAGAGCTGGACCTTCAAGCTGCGCCAGGGCGTGACATTCCACGACGGCACGCCGTTCAATGCGCAGGCCTTCAAGGAGAATTTCGACCGACAGAAGGACCCCGCCAACAAGTGCCGCTGTGCCTTCTACATCACCAACGTCAAGGAGGTGCTGGCGTCGGACGAAACCACCGTTGTCTTCAATCTGACCGATCCCTCGGTGAACTGGCCGGCGGTGATCACAATCCAGAGCTCCAACAACGTCATTCATTCGCCGACCGCGTGGAAGACCAAGGGTGACGACTACAATCGCAATCCCGTCGGCACTGGTCCCTACATCCTGAAATCGTGGACCGCAGGCGACCGCATGGTGCTGGAGAAGAATCCCAATTACTGGGACAAGGGCCGGCCCTATCTCGATCGCATCATCCTGAAGCCGCTGCCCGATGCACAGTCGCGCTTCGCCTCGCTGCAATCGGGCGAGGCCGACATCATCTGGGACGACGAGAACGACGCCGACAACATCATGAGGGCGCAGAAGGACTCCAAGCTCACGGTGCACACCTACAAGGGCTCGGGCGCCCAGGTCTACGCCTTCAACACCAAGGTCGCGCCGTTCGACGATGTCCGCGTGCGTCAGGCGCTGGTGATGGCGCTCGACCGCCCGAAAATGTCGCAGGCGATCAGCAACGGCCTGAGCCGGCCCGCGACCAATCCCTATGGCGATGGCTCCTGGGTCAAATGCAAGGACGACGGCGCGCTGCCGTTCGACGTCGAGAAGGCCAAGGCGCTGATCAAGGAGTACGGCAAGCCGGTCGAGTTCAAGATGCTGGTGACCGCGACGCCGCGCGGCCGCATGATCGGCCAGGTGCTCCAGCAATTCTGGAAGCGCGTCGGCGCCAACATGGAGATCGAGCAGGTCGATCAGGCCACCATTCCCTCGCGCGCCTTTACACGCCAGTTCCAGATGACGCCATGGCGCATCGTCGATCTCGCCGATCCCGACCCGCAGATGTACGCGAATTTTCGCAGCGGCAGCCCGCTGGCACTGGCCGGTTTCTCGAACCCGGAGCTCGACAAGCTGCTGGACCACGCGCGCGTCACCGCCGACCTTGGGCAACGCACCGAGGATTACTGCGCCATCAGCCGCCTGATCAACAAGGAGGCAATCTGGTTCTGGACCTTCCAGAATACTTACTACGCGCTATCGAGCGCTAAGCTGAAGGGCTTCCCAAAGATCTACAATGGCGTGATCGACGTTTCGACGACTTGGCTGGAATGATGGCGCGATGCTGAACTTCGTCGTTCGGCGGCTGCTTGCCATGCTGCCGGTGCTGCTCGCCGTCTCGCTGCTGACATTCCTGATCGCCTCGCTGCTGCCGGGTGATCTCGCTCTCGTCATCCTCGGCGATCAGGCGACGCCGGAGAATGTCGCGGCGCTACGCCGGGACATGGGGCTCGACCAGCCGCTGTGGTGGCGTTACCTGAGCT
Organism: Bradyrhizobium sp. Rc3b; assembly: GCF_900114915.1. Lineage (GTDB taxonomy): Bacteria > Pseudomonadota > Alphaproteobacteria > Rhizobiales > Xanthobacteraceae > Bradyrhizobium. Next base: position 209,790 of record NZ_FOUS01000010.1, on the reverse strand, counting down.
GGCTCGGTCACGTCTTGCAGGGCGATCTCGGCCGCTCGTTCCGTACCGGGCAGACGGTGCTTCAGGCGGTCGCCGAGCGCATTCCGGTTTCACTTCAATTGATGCTGATGGCTGAGTTCATAGGCCTCTTGATCGGCGTTCCCGTCGCGATCGCCTGCGCCGCGCGCGCCGGCGGCGCCTTCGACCGCGTCATGACCGGCAGTGCGTTTGCGATGCTGTCGATGCCGTCCTTCCTGGTGGCGATCCTCTTGATCTATCTGTTCGCGGTCGAACTGCACTGGCTGCCGGCGACGGGCTATGTGCCGTTCACCGAAGCGCCGCTGGCGAATTTACGCTTCTTCGTGCTGCCGGCACTGACGCTGGCACTGGCGGAATGGCCTGGAATCATGCGGGTGCTACGCTCCGACATGATCGCGACCCTGCAGGAGGATTATATCGCGCTCGCCAAGGCCAAGGGTCTCAAGCCCGCGCGTATCCTGTTCGTGCATGCGCTCAAGCCCTCGTCGCTGACGCTGGTGACGGTCACAGGCATCAATATCGGCCGCCTGCTCGGCGGCACGCTGATCGTGGAATCGATCTTCGCGCTACCGGGCATCGGCCGGCTTCTAGTCGGGGCGATCTACACCCGCGATCTCGTCATCCTCCAGGGCGTGGTGCTGCTGGTCGCCTGCGGCTTCGTCATCGTGAATTTCATCGTCGACATGCTCTACGCCGTGCTCGACCCCAGGATCCGCCATGGCCACGCTTGAGCTCTCGATGCAGGACGAGGCGGTGCCCGTGCCGGTCGGCCGCAAGCGCAGGCTCGGCCTGTTGTTCTGGATCGCGAGTGCCTGGCTCGCGATCATCCTGACGCTCGCGATCCTCGCGCCGGTGCTGCCGCTGCAGAACCCTGTAGATATGGACATGCTGGAGCGCCGTGCGGCGTTCTCTTCCGAGCACTGGCTCGGCACCGATGGGCTCGGCCGCGACGAACTCTCCCGCCTGATTTTCGGGGCGCGGGTGTCGCTGACTGTCGGGCTGATCGCGCCGATGATCGGCCTTACGCTCGGCGGCGCGCTCGGCCTGCTCGCCGGCTATTTCCGCGGCCGGTTCGAGACATTGGTGGTGGGCAGCATGGACGTGCTGCTCGCTTTTCCGCCGCTGATCTTCGCGCTCGCGGTGACCGCCTATCTCGGCCAGTCCGTCCCCAACCTCACCTTGATTCTCGGTGTGCTCGGCATTCCCGCGTTTATGCGCGTGGCGCGCGCGGCGACGCTGAGCTTGGCTCGCCGCGAATTCGTGATCGCGGCCGAGGCGCTAGGTGCCAGCCATGCGCGCATCCTGCTGCGCGAGCTGTTGCCGAACGTGATCCTGCCGCTGCTTGCCTTCTTCCTGCTCGGCGTCGCCGTCACCATCGTGGTCGAGGGGGCGCTGTCCTTCCTCGGTCTCGGCGTGCCACCGCCGATGGCGAGCTGGGGCAGCATGATCGGCGAGGGGCGCGACAGCCTCGACGTCGCGCCGCGGCTTGCGTTCCTGCCCGCGGCCGGATTGTTCCTCACCGTGCTGGCCTTCAATCTGGTCGGCGACACCTTGCGGGCACTGACCGACCCGCGTCAGGGGGCGCTGTGAGCGCTGCGCTGCTGACCATCGAGGACGTTGCAGTCGAGCTACCGACGCCGCGCGGTAATCTGCGCGCCGTGGATCATGTCGACCTGTCGCTGGAGGCGGGCCGCACGCTCGGCATCGTCGGCGAGTCCGGCTGCGGCAAGACCATGCTGTCGCGCGCGGTGCTTCAACTGCTGCCGAAAAAAGCAAGGCTCACGGGACGCGTGATGTTCGACGGCCAGGACCTGGTGCGACTCGATGCGGAACGCTTGCGTCGCTTGCGCGGGCGCGATCTGGCAGTCGTGTTCCAGGACCCCATGACCTCGCTCAACCCGGTGCTGACCATCGGCACGCAGCTGATGGAGACGATCCAGGAGCATCTCGAGCTTGACGTCTCCGCGGCGCGGAAGCGCAGCATCGAGCTGCTGGCGGCTGTCGGTATTCCGGCGCCGGAGCAGCGGCTCGCGCAATATCCGCATCAATGTTCCGGCGGCATGCGCCAGCGCATTGCGATTGCGATCGCGCTGTCCTGCGAGCCGAAGCTCTTGATTGCGGACGAGCCGACCACGGCGCTCGACGTCACCATCCAGGCGCAGATCCTCGATCTGCTCGCGCGCGAGCAGCGCCGCCGCCACATGGCGATGATCATCATCACCCACGATCTCGGCGTTGTCGCGGGCCGCGCCGACGAGGTCGCCGTGATGTATGCGGGCAGGGTGGTGGAGCGCGCGCCGACGCAAGCCTTGTTCAAGCGTATGCACATGCCCTACACCGAAGCGCTGCTGGCGGCGATCCCGAAGCTGGATGCCGCGCCGCATACGCCGCTGCCGGCGATCTCCGGACGTCCGCCCGATCCGACACGACCGCTCAAGGGCTGCTCCTTTGCGCCGCGCTGCCGCTATGCCGCTAGCCGCTGTCATGAGGCCAAGCCCGACCTGAAGAGCGCTGAGAGGCCCGATCATCTCTATGCCTGCTTCCACCCGATCCAGATGGCGGAAGGAATCGGCGCATGATGCAGCTTGCCGCGCGCGTCGAGCCGCTGCTGAACGTCGACAATCTCGTGGTCGAATATGGCCTCGGCAACAAGACGGTGCACGCCGTCTCCGGCGTCAGCCTCCAGGTCGCGCGCGGCGAGACGCTCGGGCTGGTCGGAGAATCCGGCTGCGGCAAGTCGACGCTGGGGCGCGCCGTGCTGCAATTGCGTCGCGCCAAATCCGGCCGGGTGCTGTTCGACGGCGAGGACCTGACCGCGATGGAGGGCGAGGCGCTGCGCAAGATGCGACGCCGCGTGCAACTGATTTTCCAGGATCCGATCGCCTCGCTCAATCCGCGCCGTCGCATCGGCGACATCGTGGCCGAACCGCTGATCATCGCCGGCGTCAGGGATGCCGCCGAGCGCAAGCGTAGGGTTTACGAGGTGCTCTCTGCGGTCGGGCTCGATCCTGATCTCGTCGCGGGCCGCCTGCCGCATGAGTTCTCCGGCGGGCAGTGCCAGCGCATCTGTATCGCGCGATCGCTGGTGCTCAACCCCGAGTTCATTGTCTGCGACGAGCCGGTCTCGGCGCTGGACGTCTCCATCCGTGCGCAAATCCTCAATTTGCTGGAGGAGATGAAAGCGCGCTTCGGCCTGACGCTGTTGTTCATCGCGCATGATCTCGCGGTGGTCAAAGCGGTCAGCGACCGCGTTGCGGTGATGTATCTCGGCCGGCTCTGCGAGGTCGGTCCGTCGGAGCAATTGTTTGCAAATCCGGCGCATCCCTATACCGGGCTCTTGTTGCAGGCGATCCCGGTGCCCGATCCGGATATGCGTCCCGCCGGGAGTGTGGCAGCGGGTGAGCCACCATCGCCGATTGCGCCGCCGTCCGGCTGCCGCTTCCGAACCCGTTGCCCGCGGGCCGACCAGCGATGCAGCGCTGAGATACCGGAGTTGCGCGAAATCGCACCCGGCCAGTTCGCGGCTTGCCATCATCCGCTGGCCTGAACTAAGACCGGTTTGTCTCGCCTTGCCGGCCATGGCATGGTGGCGCGGCGACAAGAAGAATGCGGGAGGACGCCGATGAAGAGTTTCAAGGTTGCCGATTTCAAGGCGCCGCTGCAGGAGTTCGACGAGGCGCCGCCGCAGCCGTCGGGCACGCAGGTGCTGATCAAGGTGAAGGCCGCCGGCGTCTGCCACAGCGACCTCCACATCTGGGAGGGCGGCTACGATCTCGGCCACGGCCGCAAGCCGCTGTCGCTGAAGGACCGCGGCATCAACCTGCCGCTGACCATGGGTCACGAGACGGTCGGCGAAATCCTGGCCTTCGGCCCCGACGTGAAACCGACCGACCAGGGCGACCTCAAGCTCGGCGAAGTCGGCCTGGTCTATCCCTGGATCGGCTGCGGCAAATGCGCGACGTGCCTGGCCGGTGACGAGAACATGTGCCTGACGCCGCGCTCGCTCGGCGTCTATTGCGACGGCGGCTATTCCGATCACATGCTGGTGCCGCATCCGCGCTACCTGCTCAATCTGAGAGGGCTCGACCCGGCGACGACCGCGCCCTATGCCTGCTCGGGCGTCACCACCTACAGCGCGCTCAAGAAGGTCGAGCAGCATTTCGACACCCCGATCGTGATGTTCGGCGCGGGCGGGCTTGGCCTGATGGCGCTGTCGCTGCTGAAGGCGATGGGCGGCAAGGGCGCGATCATGGTCGATATCGATGCCAGGAAGCGCGAGGCGGCGGAGAAGGCCGGCGCGCTCGCCACCGTCGACCCCAAGGCGCCGGATGCGCTGGAGCAGCTTGCCAAGAAGGCGGGCGGGCCGATCCGCGCCGTGATCGACCTCGTCGGCAATGCCGCGACGACGCAGCTTGGATTCGACTGCCTGACCAAGGGCGGCAAGCTCGTGATCGTTGGCCTGTTCGGCGGCGGGGCGACCTGGGCGCTGCCCCTGATTCCGATCAAGGCAGTGACGATTCAGGGCAGCTATGTCGGAAACCTGCGCGAGACGCAGGAATTGCTCGATCTCGTCCGCACCAAGAAGGTGCCGCCGATCCCGGTGACGACGGCACCGCTCGCCAAGGCCAACGACGCGCTGGTGCAATTGCAGCAGGGCGCGGTGGTCGGGCGCACAGTGCTGACGCCGTAGTGAACACTCTCTCCTCCGTCATTGAGCGAAGCGACGAAGCAATCCAGACTGCCTCTGCGGATGGATTTCTGGATTGCTTCGCTTCGCTCGCAGTGACGACTTGGCTAGCTCCTTTCCTTGAGGCCCTAAATGTCCGCAAACAACGCCTTCCACATTGCCGTGCTCGCCGGTGACGGCATCGGTCCCGAAGTCATGGCGCCGGCCCTCGAGGTGCTGCGCAAGATCGAGCAGAAATCGGATTTGCGCTTTCGCTTCACCGAGGCACCCGCCGGCGCCAACAATTATCGTGCCACCGGCAAGTCGATGCCTGACTCGACCATCAAGCTGTGCGAGGAGGCGGACGCAATCCTGCTCGGCGCCTGCGGCCTGCCGTCGGTGCGCTACCCCGACAATACCGAGATCGCGCCGCAGATCGAGCTGCGCTTCATCTTCGATCTCTATGCCGGCGTGCGGCCGGCGCGCCTCATTCCGGGCGTGCCGAGCCCGATCATCGGCGCTGATGCGCGCGGCATCGATCTCGTCGTGATCCGCGAATCCACCGAAGGCCTGTTCGCCTCGATGGGCAAGGGTGTCGTCACCCATGAGGACGCGCGCGAGACCATGGTGATCACGCGCAGGACATCAGAGCGCCTGTTCGACTTCTCGTTCCGCCTCGCCGAGCGGCGCAAGGCGCGCGGCAAGCCCGGCGCGCTTGCCTGCGTCGACAAGGCGAACGTGTTCAAGGCGTTCGCGTTCTTTCGCGGCATTTTCGACGAGATCGCCAAGAAGCATCCCGAGGTGAAGACCGACCGGCTCTATGTCGACGCCTGCTCGGCGATGCTGGTGAAGCGTCCCTGGGATTTCGACGTGATGGTGATGGAGAACATGTTCGGCGACATCGTCTCCGACATCACCGCGAGCTTGATCGGCGGCCTCGGCATGGCGCCGTCGGCCGACATCGGCGACAAATACGCCGTGTTCCAGCCCTGCCACGGCACCGCGCCCGACATCATGGGGCAGGGCAAGGCCAATCCCACCGGCATGATCCTGTCGGCGGCGATGATGCTGGACTGGCTCGCCGACAAGCACGGCGTCGAGAGCGCGGCGGAAGCCGGCGAGACAATCGAGCGTGCAGTGGATCAGATCTATGCCGGCGGCATCAAGCCGATGGAGTTCGGCGGCAACAACGGCACCGCCGATATCACGAAGGCGGTGCTAGGGGCGCTCTGAGAAGCAGCCGAGTCGCGGCGCCAGTTCATCACAAAAGAAAAAGGGGCCTCGCGGCCCCTTTGTCGTTCACCAGCGGCGCCAATGATGGTGGCGATGGCCCCAGCCCCACGGACGCGGGCCGTAGAAGCGTCGCGGGCCGCCGTAATAGCCGTAGGCGCCGTAATAGTTCGGACGCCAGAAACAGCGGCCCCAGGGGTTGCATACCCAGCGCACCTGATCGACGTCAGCGGCCGGACCGCTTGCAATCCTGTCCGCCTGCGGGATGCCATTCGGCATGGCCGCGAGCGCCTCGCCCGACGCGAGCGTCACACCGCCGATGGCAACCAGAGCAAGAACAGCAGATTTCAGTGTCATCGCGATCTCCCTCGTTGTGACGGGAGAACTTTCGTCAGATCAACTGGTTGCAACCGCCCGGAGTTGCACGAGGAATTTAATCTTCCTGAACGTCGGTTCAGCTTCAACGCCCCTGGAACTGCGGTTTGCGCTTTTCCATGAAGGCCTGCCGGCCCTCGCGAAAATCCCGGGAATCCATGCAGGCGTTGCCGATCGCCTTGATCGCGTCCATGTCGCGCTGGCTCTCATCCTTCAGCACCTGTGCGATGGTGATCTTGGCGGCCTTGATCGCGAGCGGGGCGTTCTGCGAGATCGTCTCGGCAATCGTCATGGTCTCGCCCCAGAGCTCGTCGACCGGGAACACGCGCTCGATAAGGCCAATGCGCAGCGCTTCGGCGGAATCGATGCGCATGCCCGTGTACATCAGGAGCCGCGCCCAGGACGGGCCGACCAGCGACACCAGGTGGCGGAGGCCGTCAAAGCCATAGGCGATGCCGAGCTTGGCCGCGGGAATGCCGAACTGGCTGCCGTGCGCGGCGATGCGGATGTCGGCGAGCATCGCGACCTGCATGCCGCCGCCGAGGCAAAAACCCTCGATGCAGGCAATCGTCGGCTTGGGATAGTCTGCGAGCAGTGCGCGCTGGGCGGCGCTGCGCCTGGCATATTCCTCAGAGGCCGCCGCGTTGTGCCGGGTCTTCTCGAACTGGCTGATGTCGGCGCCGGAGACGAAGGCCTTACCGCCGGCTCCGCGCAGGACCACGACGCGCACCGTCTCGTCGTCGCGCAAGGCGGTCAGCGCCTCGCCAAATCCCTCCCACATCTCCAGCGACATCGCGTTGCGCTTGTCGGGATTGTTGAAGGTGATCACGCCGACGCCGTCGGTGGTGTGCTGGAAAATCTTGCCGCCCGCGTAGGGGATACCGGTCGTGCTGAATATGTCGGACATCGCGCGCTCGCTCGTCATGTGCGAGGGGCAATGTGCTGCGGTGGCGCTTCCGGGGTCAACCGCGGCAGGGTGGGCGAGTCTGCATCCGCCTGTACCGGGATTGCATGGCGCGTCGTCCCGAGTGTCGCGCGTGCAAAGAAAAGGGGCGGTCGTGCCGCCCCGCAAAGGCCGCGCGCAAGCGCGCGAGCCGGAATATGATCGTTCAATCCGGCCGCGTCCCCGCGACGCGGCGGATTGAAGATCGGCCGTAAAGGCCAGACCGCCGACCGGTCTCAGCTCTCGTTCGCCGCGATCGATTCCATCAGCGAGACCAGCTGACGCTGCACGGTCTGGTCCTTGATCTTGCTGTAGGCGCGCAGCAAGCGGAGGCTGAAGGCCGAATCGAGGAACAGCAGGCTCTCGACTTCGCGCGCCTTGTTGTCACCGTCGTAGAAGAAGGTCACGGGCACGTCGAGGGCGGAAGCGATCTGCTGCAGACGAGCCGCGCCGACGCGATTGACGCCCTTCTCGTATTTCTGGACCTGCTGGAAGCTGACGCCAAGCTTCTCGCCGAGCTCGGCCTGCGAGATCTTCATCTCGACGCGCCGCAGACGAATCCGCTTGCCAAGCTCGATGTCCGGCTTGCCAGCGCTGCGCTGCTTCATTCTTTTCGCCGCTGCTTTCATCTTCGTTTTCACCTTTGTTCTTCGGTTGAAAATCCCCCGAAGAGCTGGGTCAGGGGTTCGCCCATATACGAGTCCTTGAATTCATGCGGATGCACGAACTCTTCCTTAAACCACGGGAAGCGAGCCGGACTGAAAGCTTCGATCAGCCAATCAATCATGTGCCGCACGCGCGGAATACGGCCGCTACCGGGATGGTAGGACAACCAGATATCCAGCGGTCGGTTCAACTCGACCTCCAGTGGAATCAACTTCCCGCCAAGCGCAATGGCGTAGCTCGGAAAGACGCCGATGCCGGCGCCGTTCGCGACCGCCCAGTAGTTGGCGCTCGAGACGTTGGTCTTCATGACCAGAAGGTCACGTTCCGACACGCCCGGGAAGAAGCTCTCGAAGGATTCCTTGGCGGCAAGCTGGTCGGCGAATTGCAGCACCAGGCGATGCTTGATCAATTCCGCCGCCGTGCGCGGCGCGCCATGCTTCTCGATGTATTTCTCGGAGGCCCAGAACATCAGATGCATGCGGCCGAGCCGCACCAGCTTGATGTCGAGCGCGGAGGGACGCGACAGATGGATGGCGACGTCGGCCTCGTGGCGCGAGACGTCGGCCGAGCGCATCGCGCAATGCAGGTCGACCAGGATCTTCGGATAGGCCTGCTGGAATTCAACCAGGCGCGGGGCGAGCCAGAACGTGCCGAGCCCCTCGGTGACGGCGACGCGCACCTCGCCGGACAGCGCGTTGGCCATCGAATCGCTGGCGCGCAGCACGTCGAAGGTGGCGGCCTCCATGCGCTCGACGGCGGAGACCACCAGCGCGCCTTCATCGGTCAGATGGGTGCCGTGGACGTCACGCGTGAACAGTGTGGTGCCGGTCTGGCGTTCGAAATCGTCGATTCGCCGGCGCACGGCGTTGATCGACAGCGACAGGCGCTCGGCCGCCGATCGGAAACTTCCGGATCGGACGACTTCAAGGAATATGCGGGCGGCATCCCAATCAGAGAGGCCGCTGAGATTTGTTTTTGGGCGTTCCGCCACAGGAACGCCCCTTTCCGCCAAGGAGTGCATACAATTTCCTTCGGGTGGCTAAACTGGCAGAATCTGGCGCAAACCACAACTACTGCGAGTTGGGGGATGATGAGTTTTGAACGTCATCCTTACTACCTCGTGGGTGGTATCTGAATGCTGCCAAGGCTGGGAATCGGGCGGACCATCGCCCGGATGAGGGGTGTGGCGTGAGTTCCGTTGCGAGCCGTGAAATGGCTGCGGGATTGCAGGCGCTGTCCGTAATGAATGTGCTTGCGCGAAAGCCGGCGCCGTCTCCTTCAATGGATCAATCACAGCAGGCCGGGCGTTTGCTCTCGGACTGCTTCGATCGCGGCCAACGGCGCAGCGCGGCGAAGATAGCCAGAACCGCTGTTCCGCGGCAGAAACCCACTGAAATCAGGTTCAGAGGCGCTGTGGCCTCGTGCTATCCTCCGTATTCCATGGGGGCCGAAGGGGTCGTCACCAACACGTCTCGCAGGCCGAATTAACGGAAAGAACGCCGGTGTCGCATTCAGACGAACAATTGCAGTCGGTGCTGGAAACGCTCGAGGGGTGCCGCAGGGTTCTCAACGCGTGCGACAGCCGTGAGTCGGCCGAGCTGCTGTCGATTGTCATCCTCGACGTCAGGATGAAACTCAAAGGAATTGACAGTGCCGAACTCAAGGCACTGTGCGACGAAATGTTGCGGAGCGCTGCGAGCGAGCCGCCGTCCCCTTCCAAGCAGACGCAGGACCAGCCCCGGCGTCCGCTGCTCCGCGTGGTGAAGTAGCCACGCCGCCGAATCTCGCTTTTTGGCGAGGTTTGTGCGCGTCCCGATGCCGCACCTGTGATCGCAGGCGGCATCGGGAGGAGCCCTGGTTTGGTGCGCCTCTGTTGCGCATTCTCCGGCATCGGTTACACCAGAGCCGGTTCGGCTCCTGGCCGCGCGCATTCCCGGCGCGCCGCACCGGTGCCTGAGATGGCTCAGACGGCATCATGCAAAATGTTTCGATCCCGGCGGCGCTGATTGCCGGCCTCGTCAGCTTCCTCTCGCCCTGCGTCCTGCCCCTGGTCCCGCCCTATCTGATCTACCTGACGGGCGCCACGATCGAGCATGTCGAGAGCGACGAGCCGGGCTCGGCCTCCAAGCGCGCGATCATGATGTCGGCGCTCCTGTTCGTGCTCGGCTTCTCCACGGTGTTCGTCGCCCTCGGCGCCAGCGCCTCGCTGATCGGCGGGCTGATCCGTGCCTGGTCGGCGGAGCTGTCGATCCTCGCCGGCATCGTCATCATCATCATGGGCCTGCACTTCCTCGGACTGACGCGCATCGGCCTGTTGATGCGCGAGGGACGGCTGCCGATCCCCAAACCGGTCGGCCTCTGGGGCGCCTATATCATGGGGCTCGCCTTCGCCTTCGGCTGGACGCCCTGCATCGGCCCGATCCTCGCCGCGATCCTGTCGATCGCCGCCGCTGAGGCCACGGTGGCGAAGGGCGCGGGCCTGCTTGCGGTCTATTCGGCCGGTCTCGGCATTCCCTTCCTGATCGCCGCGCTGATGATCGAGCAGTTCTCCGCGCTGTTCGCGCGCATGAAGGGCCATCTCGTCAATGTCGAGCGCGCCATGGGCGTCCTGATGGTGATCACCGGCATCGGCTTTCTCACCGGCGCGGTCTCGAATGTGAGCATCTGGCTGCTGGAGACGTTCCCGGCGCTGCAGACGTTCGGATAGAGCCAAGCCCGGCCGGGTAAGCCACATCGGCTCAGGACTGCGCGACTCGCCGTGCCGCATCTGACGGCCGCTCGGAGAACGGGTCCTCATAGAGCCAGGCGAGATTCTCGCAGAAGCGCTCCAGGCTGGTCTCGCGCATCAGCTGATTGCGCAGCAGCGCATGGACGCCGGCCGGGTGATAGACGTGAGTGCCGAGCTCCCGGGCCTGGAGCTGGACGCGCGCGGTGCGCAGCAGGCGGGCATTCCTGTAGCGATCGAGCGCATGCGCGATGTCGTCCTGCGTCTCGTCGAGCGCATCAGCGAGACAAACCGCGTCCTCCAGCGCCATGCAGGCGCCTTGCGCGAAATATTGCAGCATCGGATGCGCGGCATCGCCCAGCAGAACGACGCGGCCGTCGATCCAGCGTTCGGTGGGATCGCGGTCGCAGGTCACCCACGCCTTCCAGTCCCTTCCGTGATGAATGATCGCCTTTGCGCGCGGATGCACATCCGGAAAACCTGCGAGGACTTCTTCGTGGGTCACGGGCCTCGCCGCGAAGGCCTCGGCGGGGTCGTTGTGGCAGGTGATCGCGAGGTTGAACACCTTCCAGCCCGAAAGCGGGTAGTGCACGAGGTGGCACTTCGCGCCGGCCCACAGCGTCGCCGCGTTCCAGCGCAGATCCTCGGGCATCTGTTCGGTCGGGATGACCGAGCGATAGGTGGTGTGGCCGGCAATGCGCGGCGCGCCGTCGCCGACCATCTGCTGGCGAATGCGGGAGCGAAGCCCGTCCGCGCCGATCAGCAGACACCCGGTGACGCGCTCGCTGGACTTGAGCGCTGCCGAGGCCTCTGTGCCGTTCTGCTCATAGGCGACTACGTCGCAGTCGGTTCGCAGCGTGACATTGGGATGCGCCTCGCAGGCGCGGACGAAGATGCCGTGCAGGTCGCCACGATGGACCACCGCGTAGGGATTGCCGAAGCGCCTACGGAAATAGCTGGCGAGATCGACATGGGTGATCTCCTCCGCCGAGATCGCGTCCATCAGGCGGAGCTTGTCGATGAAGACGGCAATCGCGCGCGCGGCATCGCCGAGCCCGAGACGATCGAAGGCGTGAAATGCGTTGGGACCGAGCTGAATGCCGGCGCCAATCTCCTGGTAGCGCGACGCGCGCTCGAGGACCGTGACCTGGAAACCCTTCTGCGCCAGCGCGATCGCGGCTGCGAGCCCGCCGATGCCGCCGCCTGCAATGATGATGGGATCCTGTCGCATGGCCTCTCCTTGGTTTCCCTATTTTCTAGATGTCCTGCCGCGCGGCTGGCTCGTCCTGGCTTTCGCCTCGGGCCGCTCGTCGCGGATTTCTTTCGGCCGCGCGGGCGGCGGGACCTTGATCGATCCGGCTTCGACTTCCTGCTCGAGCCGGTCGATGTTCTTGTAGAGCTCGACCAGCACGCGCTTGAGCTCCGCCGCTTCCTTGGCGGACATGCTGCCGGTGACGACTTCTTCATAATAGGCGGCGAGCGGCATCAGCCTTCCCGCCAACTCGGTGCCCTTGGGCGTCAGGACGACCTGGAGGCTGCGCTGGTCGTTTTCGGGACGGTCGCGCGTCAACAGGCCCGCACGGCTCATCTCCGCGACGATGCGCGACAAGGTAGACACGTCGGCCGATGTCAGCTCGGCGATTTCGCCGAGACGCAGCGGGTGACCCTGCTCGGATAGAGCGGCCAGCACGCGGTACATCGGAAGCGTCAACTTCTCGTGACGGATCACGCGCGCGAAGAGGTCGCCCATGCGCACGCCCAGCCGGGCGAGCAGATAGGGAAGCGAATTCGAAAATCGGTACATGAGTTTAGGTCCGGGCTTGGGTCCTGGCGGGAGAGCTACGCCCGGAATAAGCGTCAACCTTCGCATGTGCAATATTTGCATATCAATCATTTGCAAATACAACTTTCTCATTGACAAGTATCTGGATCAGGCGCTTTGCTTTGTCAACGCCGAAAGCGGAGCCGAAGGAACGACGCCATGCAGGGAAAGATTGCGCTCGAGGAGCATTTCGCGATGGACGAGACCGTCCAGGACAGCGCGGGCTTCGCGCCGACCGAGGACTGGGTCGAGCTGAAGGCCCGGCTGCTCGACATCCACGATCGCCGGCTCGCGGAGATGGACGCCCACGGCATCGAGATGATGCTGCTGTCGCTGAACGCGCCCGCCGTGCAGGCCATTCCCGACCGCAACCGGGCGCTGGACCTGTCGCGCCGCGCTAACGACTTTCTGGCGGAGCAGGTCGCAAGACGGCCTGACCGCTTCCGCGGCCTCGCGGCGCTGCCGATGCAGGATCCCGAGGCGGCGGCAAGCGAACTCGATCGCTGCGTCAGCGCGCTTCGCTTTCGCGGCGCGCTCGTCAACGGTTTCAGCGAGCTCGCCGGTGTCGATCAGGCCATCTATTACGATCGCAAGGAGTTCTGGCCGTTCTGGTCGGAGGTCGAGCGTCTCGGCGTTCCCTTCTACCTGCATCCGCGCAATCCGTTGCCGAAGGACGCGGCCATCTACGAGGGGCATCGCTGGCTGCTCGGCCCAACCTGGGCGTTCGGGCAGGAGACCGCGGTGCATGCGTTGCGCCTGATGGGATCCGGCCTGTTCGACGCGCACCCGCGGCTCCAGATCATCCTCGGCCACATGGGGGAGGGGTTGCCCTATTCGATGTGGCGCGTCGATAACCACAACAAGTGGATGCGGGCGCAGAACGTCTATCCCGCACGGCGCAAGATCGCCGACTACTTCAGGGAAAATTTCTACATCACCACGTCGGGCAATTTCCGCACCCAGGCGCTGATCGACGCGATGCTCGAAATCGGCGCCGACCGCATCCTCTTCTCCGCCGACTGGCCATTCGAGAACATCGGCCACGCCGCCGACTGGTTTGACACGGCTGCCATCTCCGAAGGCGACCGCATCAAGATCGGCCGCGACAACGCGTGCGCCCTGTTCGGGCTCGGCAAGGCCTCAATTCAATCTGCCGCAGAGCAGAGCAATTCATCAATTTCCATGGAGGAACCCCGTGAGCATCTCGTCCGAAATCGACGTGCATGAGGAATTGTCCGCCGCTCCGATCGGCCCGTTCCACAAGCTGCTCGGCATTCTCATCACGCTCATCACGCTGTTCGACGGCTATGACACCTTCAATCCGGCCTATGTCATCCATTACGTGGTCCAGCCCTGGGGGCTCGCACCAAGCCAGGCGGGGTTTTTGGTAAGCTCGGGTCTCGTCGGATTCCTGTTCGGCGCAATCGGACACGGTAGCGTGGCGGATCGCTTCGGCCGGCGCGGCACGCTGCTCGCGGGCTTGTGGATCGTCAACGTCTTCACGCTGCTGACTGCCGTGCTGGCGAACGATTTTTGGAGCTACTGCGCCCTCCGCTTCGTCACCGGGCTCGGCCTCGGCGTGCTGTTGCCGCTCGGCACGACCTTCATCAACGAGCTTGCGCCGAAGCGTGTCAGCAACACGTTCTCGCTCTGGGGCGTGACGCTGGGCTGGTCGCTCGGCGGCGTCTGCGCCGGTCTCGTCGGCGTTTTCCTGACGCCGCAACACGGCTGGCAGATCCTCTATTATGTTGGCGCGTTGTCGATCCCGCTGACCTTCGTGGCGCACGCCGTCCTGCCCGAAAGCCCGCAATTTCTGGCCTCGAGGTCGCGGGTCCCGGAGCTGCGCGCGCTGCTTGCGCGATTGCGGCCGGAGCGGGCGTCCGTCTACCAGACTGCGACATTCGCCGCGGCCGGCGGCGGGACGCCGCAGAGCACGATCGGTGCCTTGCTCGGTCCGCGCTATCGCCGCGTCTCGCTGACCATCTGGGTCACGGCGTTCCTCAGCCTGTTCGCGATCTTCGGTCTCACCAGCTGGATTCCGACGGTGATGCTGAAGCGCGGCGAGACCTTTGCCGCCTCGTTCGGCTTCGGGGCCCTGATGCAGGCGATGTCCTTCATCGGCGGTCTCACGCTGGCCATGCTGGCCGACCGCAATTTTACGCTGACGCCGCGCTATCTGGCGACATGGTGGCTGAGCGGCGGGATCGCGGTGCTGGCGCTCGTCTTCGTCAGCGGCCACGGCGTCAATCTCGCCATCGTCGCAATTGCCGGCTTCTGCATCATCGGCGCGCAGCACGTCCTCAACAATTTCACCGCCGGCTCGTACGAAACCTGCTTCCGCGCCAGCGGCGTCGGGATGGAGCTCGGCATCGGCCGTGTCGGAGCGATCCTCGGCCCCTATGTCATCGGTCTCCTCCAGCAAGCCACCGGCGGTCCGGATGCCGTGTTCTGGGCGATCGGCGGAGCGTCGATCGTCGGCGCGCTGGCGATCGGATCGCTTGGTCTTGCCGCTGCAACGCGCCTGCCGACGGCCGATGTCGCCGCCGCGGAGTGACGAGGCGCGTTGATCCATCCATGGGGGTGATGTGGATCATCCCTCCGCTTTCCCCGACGAAAACTAAAAACTAGAAGGAGATCCCGAATGCCGATATCCACTCGTTCCACTGACGCCGCAGGCCAGTTCGATGCCTGGGTGCTCCTGTTCGCGCGCGTCGCGATCGCGCCGCTGTTTCTCTACAGCGGCGTCGGAAAGGTGCTGGCATTTGCCGTGACCGCCGGCAGGCTTCCGGGAGGAGCGGATGGGTTAGGGGCCGTTCTCGCCGCGGGCGCGATTGCGGTCGAGCTCGGAGGCGGCATGGCCCTGCTGCTTGGGCTGTTCGCGCGCCAGGCGGCGATGGCTCTGATTCCGTTCACCGTCGCCGCGACGCTGATGTTCCACAATTTCTGGGCCGTGCCGGAAGCCGCGGTCGTCATGCAGACCATCAACTTCCTGAAGAATCTCGGCCTGCTCGGCGCCCTTGCTCTCATCGCCTGCTATGGACCCGGCGCTTATGCCGTACAGGCCGCCATGAAGGCCGATCCCAGGGGGGCTCCCCGGCTCTCGTGATGGTCTGCCAGGCTTGCCGCGGGAGTTCTGCTCTCCCGCTCACCGCGCCTCGTCCAGCGTACAGACCACCGTGCAGACCACGCCGCGCGGCAGGAAATCGACGGTGGCCTCGCCGCCGAGCTGGTCGCGTGCGCTGCGCTCGATCAGGCGCGAGCCGAAGCCGCGCTGTACCGGCGCGGTCACCGGCGGTCCGCCGATCTCGGTCCAGATCAGGCGCAGCCGCGGTTTCGGGGCATCGGCGATGATCTCCCAATCCAGCGTCACCCGGCCGGTCTCGTTGGACAGCGCGCCATATTTCGCGGCGTTGGTGGCGATCTCGTGCACGATCATCGACAGCACGACGGCGAGCCGCGGCGACAGCGGTACGGCGGGTCCGGCCATGCGGATGCGGTCGGGACTGTTCATCAGGAACGGCTGAAGCGCGCGGGCGATCACCTCCCGCAGCTCGGAGCCCGCCCATTTCTCCTGGCTCAGCAAATTATGCGCTTCGGCCAGTGCGCCAAGCCGTCCCTCGAATTTCATCCGCTCGTCCCGGCTGGCGCTGCGGAAGGTCTGCACGGCGATCGCCTGCATCAAGGCAAGCGTGTTCTTGACGCGATGGTTGAGCTCATCGATCAGGAGATTGTGCAGCATCTCGCCGCGCGCGATCGTGGTCGCCATCCTGACCGCGAAGGTCAGGCCGGTCAGCAGCAGGATGCCGCCGATCAGGCTGGTGATCGCGATGTTGCGCCAGAGCGGCGCGATCAGCGAGCTTTCGTCGACGCCGGCGGCGATCGTCCAGCCCGTCAGCCGCGATCGTGTGTAGGCCGCGGCCAGAGCGACGCCGTCGAGTGACACCGTCGGGAGCGATGCCTCGCTGCGGCGAAACATCTCGGCATAAAGCGAGGGCGAGGCGCGCTTGCCAAAGGTCTCGCTGGGGTTCGGCGCGCGCGCAAACACGATGCCCTTGGTGTCGAGCAGAGTCACGGTCCAGAGCGGGTCGGGCCGTTGCTTCTCCACCAGCTCCTGAAAGATACTGATCGGCGGGCTGAAGCAGAGGTCGTAGATCACCTCGCCGTCGCGGAACACCGGAACCTCGACGGTGAGCACCTGCCGCCCGTTGATCGCGCCGGTGAACAGGTCGGAATATTGCGGCGACCTGGTCGCAAATACCTTTTCGATGATCTCGAGATGGCCGCGTGGCGGCAGGCTTGCGGTGTCTTCCGTTGCGGAGGAGAACAGCAACCGGCCCTTGCGATCGGAGATCAGCACCAACCCGCCCTTGCCATATTGGTCGACGAAGCCGAGCGCGATGCGGCGGAAGTTCTGGAAGTCGTCGTTACGCAGCGAATTCGTCAGTGCAAGGACTTGCAAGCCGCCGGTCATCCGCTGCACCTCGGAGTCGAGCACGAGGCGCATGCTACGCACGTTCTCCAGCACCCGGCGGGTCGCGTCGCTTCGATCCTGTTTGTAATTGTAGAATACAATGCCAACCGCAAAGACGATCAGCGGCAACATCGTTCCTGTCACCAGAAGAGCGAGCCGGACCGGCAGGGTGAGCTTTGACAAACGCGGGCGTCCCGGTTCCGGCGCAGCGGCGCCGGATTATGATTTTGGGCAGACCATACGTGCGGGACTTGCGCGGCGCCATGTTTTTCGCAGATGGCGAGCGGTTCGGAAACGAGATGTTGCAGCGCAGTTCGGGATGTCCGCGCTCCAATCGGACGGCACGGCCTCCAGCTCGACGTCGCCCGGCACGGTCGCGCCGACGATGATCTTTTCCTTTGTCGTGATCGGGCGAAGGTGATGCTCGGTGACGTAGGATTTGATCCTGGTCCGGTATTGCGGCTCGATCTGAACAGCTGCCTCGTGACCGGTTCCGGTGGTTGTCACCACGGTGGATTGCGCAAACGCACTGGTCGAGATCAGAACCGCCGCGGCGGATAGCAGGAGCAGCTTCTTCATCTTTGTCCTCCTCACGAGAATAAGCGCCGCGCGGCCGACGAATTCTGCGTCGTGCAGGACGTCAAGACGAAGAAGTGTACTCGTCGACAAGAAGCCGACGGACACGTCGATGACCGTCGTCAGCCCGTCGGGCACGATCTACAAATCGCGGACCGAAGCTGAGAGCGGCAAACGCCGGTATTGATCTTGTGGGCTGTGCCGGCCGTGCTGGTGATCGGCGGCGGCATCTATCTGATCGGGCATACACACTAGGCCTGCAGCAGCGGGCGAGCGGGTCCGTGCGTGCCGCACATTAGGTCCGCTCGTGGCCGGCCTCCTCCGGGAGTGCGACTGTGCCCATACAGCCCGCCCGCGCCGGCAGGGGCGCGAGTTGCAGTGCAACAGGTGGTGGGGGCTTAGCCCTGCGACGAAGAGTACCTCCAGCGCGCGCGAAATGACTTCCGTCCCGCCGACGTTTTTCATACCCTTCCCCTTCGCAAGCCGGATACCGGCTGCGCTCACGGCCCGGCGACAGGGCCGGAGCATCAAAGGGAGGGGAGACGATGAAGCGAAGGTCATTTCTCGCTGGTATCGGTGCGACCACTGCGGCGGCTACGATTGGGATGCCGTCGATCCTCAGGGCGCAAGCGCCGATCTCGCTGAACGGCGCGGTCCAGTTCAACGACGACCACGCCTTCAACCGGGCACTGCTCCGGTTCGAGGAGCTGGTGAAGAAGTATTACGGCAAGCCCGTCAACTTCACGCTGCACAGGAACTCCTCGCTCGGCCTCGAGAAGCAGTATTTCGAGTACATGTCGCAGGGCAAGGCGGTCGATTACGGCATCGTCTCGCCGGCTCACATGTCGACCTTCGCCAAGGCGGCCCCCTTCATCGATGCGCCCTTCGTGTTCAAGGGCATCGAGCACATGAACAAGGTCGTCGAGGCCAACATCCTGGCGCCGATCGCTGACGAGGTCGCGGCGAAGGCCGAGGTCGTCCTGATCGGTTATGCCGGCGGCGGCATCCGCAACATCTTCGCCAACAAGCCGCTCAAGAATCTCGCCGATCTCAAGGGACTCAAGGTTCGCGTGCAGGGCGCGCCGATCTGGTCGAAGACCTTTGCGGCGGTCGGCATGAGCCCGACGGTGATCGCCTATAACGAGATCTACAACGCGATCCAGAACGGCGTGATATCGGCCGGCGAAAACGAGGCGGCCGGCGTCGAGGCGATGAAGTTCTACGAAGTCGCTCCGCATCTCA
This sequence comes from Bradyrhizobium sp. Rc3b, assembly GCF_900114915.1. Classification (GTDB taxonomy): domain Bacteria; phylum Pseudomonadota; class Alphaproteobacteria; order Rhizobiales; family Xanthobacteraceae; genus Bradyrhizobium. Next base: position 191,056 of record NZ_FOUS01000010.1, on the reverse strand, counting down.
ACCTGACCCAGCACGCCGTGTCGATCCGGCCGATCTGCTTCTCGGTGAAGACGCTGAAGACCCTGCCGAAGGAGTTGCAGGACGCGATCATGAAGGCCGGCAAGGAGGCCGGCGACTACGGCCGTCAGCTCGAGTCGAGCGAAGAGGTCGTCAAGCTCGACACGCTCGAGAAGGCCGGCAAGCTCAAGCGCGTTCCCTTCGAGGAGCGGGACGCCATGAAGAAGCTCGCCGACCCCGTGATGGCCACCTACGCCAAGGAAATCGGTGCGGAGGGCATTTTCGAGAAGATCAACGTCGTCTGAGGTCTTTGCGTCCGCCGACAGCATCTCCGGGCAAGCCCCGCTTCTTGCCCGGAACTGGCGGATGAGTTGCTGCACGGAGCCCCAATGTCTGAAATGCCCGTCCCGTCCACACCGTCGCTGTGGCGTCGCGTCTCGGCGGCCTATGCGAAGCTGCTGGAATTCCTGCTGGCCGTCTGCGTCGGCGTCCTGGTCGTTCCGGTCACGCTGCAAATCATCTCACGCTACACGCCCTTCATTCCGTCCTACATCTGGACGGAGGAGATGGCGCGCTTCCTGTTCGTCTGGACGATCATGATCGGCGCCATGGTCGGCGTGCGCGAAGCGCAGCATTTCGAGGTCGATGTGTGGCCCGATTTGTCGCGGCGGTCGGAGGCCGCGGTGCGAATCCTCGCGCGGCTCGGCATACTGGCGCTGGCGCTGGTGTTCGTATCGGCCGGCCTCGAGTTCACCCGCTTCGCCTGGAACAGGACTTCGGAACTGGCCGATCTGCCGCTTTGGCTGATTCACGTCGCCTGGCCCGTTGCCGGAGTCACGTGGATCGTTTTCGCGGGTGAACAGATCGTCGATGAAATGCGCATTCTGGTTGGGGCAGGGCGATGAGCGGCAATGTACTCTCTGCCGGACAGGCCGCGATGGTGCTGTTCGGGGTTTTCATCGGCCTGCTCATCGTGCGCGTGCCGGTGGCCTTCGCGCTCGGCCTTGCCTGCGTGCCGATCCTGCTGATCGAGCCGCATCTGTCGCTGATGACGCTCGCGCAGGAGACCTTCAATGCGTACAATTCATTCATCCTGCTGGCGGTGCCGTTCTTCCTGCTGACGGCGAACCTGATGAGCATCGGCGGCATCACCGACCGCCTGGTTGCGCTGTCGCGCTCGATGGTCGGTCACTGGCCGGGGTCGCTGGCGCAAATCAACGTCGTGCTATCGGTGTTCTTTGCCGGTATCTCCGGCTCCTCGACCGCCGACGCGGCGAGCCAGTCAAAGATCTTCATCGATGCGCAGACCAAGGAGGGCTACGACCTCTCGTTCTCCATTGCCATCACGGCGGTGTCGGCGGTTCTGGCGGTAATCATCCCGCCGTCGATCCTGATGATCGTCTGGGGCGGGCTGATCTCGACCTCGATTGCGGCGATGTATCTGGCTGGCATCGTGCCGGGCCTGCTGATCGCGGGCGCGCAGATGGCGACGGTGCATGTCTATGCCGTGCGCCGCGGCTACCCGACCTATCCGAAGGCAAGCTGGGTCGAGATGCGATGCGCCATCTGGCGGTCGATACCGGCCATGATGACGCCGTTCATCATCGTTGGCGGCATCCTGCTCGGCTGGTTCACCGCGACCGAGTCCGCCTGTGTTGCGGTGCTCTATTCTGTGGTGCTCTCAGCATTCTTCTATCGCGAGACGGGTCTACGCGAATTGTACAAGGCGTTGCTCGATACCGGGCGCCTCGCCGGCGTGGCACTGTTCTGCGTCGGCACCGCAAGTGCGTTTGGCTGGCTGCTCGCCTACTACAAGATCCCTCAGGAACTGCTGGCCAATGTCTCGACATGGGGCATGGGCGCTGTTGCGGCCGGCTTCTTCATCTCCTTCTGCTTTCTGGTCGTCGGCTGCTTTCTCGACGCCATCCCGGCCATTATCATCGTCGGCACGGTGCTGGAGCCGCTCGCCAAGTCGGTCGATCTCCATCCGGTTCAGTTCGCGATCATCTCCATCGTGTCGCTGGCCTTCGGACTGGTGACGCCGCCCTACGGCCTGTGTCTGATGATCGCCTGCTCGATCGCGGGCGTGCGGCTGCGTTATGCGCTGAAGGACACGGTCATCATGCTGATTCCGATGCTGCTCGTGCTCGCGGCAGTCATCGTCTGGCCCAGCGTGTCGCTGTTCCTGCCGCGTCTGATCGTGCCGGAGATGCTTAAATGAGCGTCTGACGGCGCGATCCCGCGGCGGTGGGCCGCGGGATCGGTTGGATTGGTTACAGATTGCTCTCGGTGATCGCGGCGTAGACCATGCTGCGCAGCTCGCGCCGGATCGGGTAGGCGCTCGACGGCAGCACCTGCGTCATGAAGATCGCGATCAGCTCTTCGGCCGGATCGATCCAGAACGAGGTCGTGGCTGCGCCGCCCCAATTGTATTCGCCGGGGCTGCCGGCGATCAGCGTTTCGGACGGGCGCATGGTCACCGCGAAGCCGAGGCCGAAGCCGATGCCGTTATAGGTGGCCTCGGAGAAGAGCGAGCGCGACACTTCGGGCAGGGCGCCGCCGCCCGGAATGTGGTTGCTGGTCATCAGCGCCAGCGTCTTCGGCCCGATCAGCCTGACGCCGCCGAGCTCGCCGCCGTTGAGAAGCGCGCGGCAGAAGGTGAGATAGTCTGCCACTGTCGAGCAGAGGCCGCCGCCCCCGGATATGAAGGAGGGCGGGGTAAGGAACGAGCTCGTTGCGGGGTCGTCCTGAAGCGTCAGGCCCTCGCGCCGCTGGCCGGCATGGAAGGTCATGCCGCCACCGGGGTCGGCCGAGTAGCAGGCGGCGAACCGGTGGGCCTTGGAAGCAGGCACGTGGAAATCGGTGTCGGTCATGCCGAGCGGGTCGAGAATGCGTTGCTTCAGGAATTGCTCGAAGGGGATTCCCGAGATCTTGCCGATGAGATAGCCGAGCACGTCGGTCGAGACCGAATAGTTCCAGGCCTCGCCCGGCGAGAACTCCAGCGGGATTTTTGCGAGGCTCTCGATCATGGTCTGGAGCGTGCCTGACTTCTCGACCTCGCCGATTTTCTCGGCGCGGTAGGCGGCATCGACATTGGAGCGTTGCTGGAAGCCGTAAGTGAGGCCGGAGGTGTGGCGCAGGAGGTCGACGATCAGCATCGGCCGGGACGGCGGGCGGGTCAGGAAGGCAGGCGAAGTGCCGGCGACGAACACGCCGAGATCCTTCCATTCCGGAATGAATTTGGCGACGGGCTCGTCGATCGCGACCAGGCCTTCCTCGACCAGCATCATGAAGGCGACGCTGGTGAGCGGCTTGGTCATGGAATAGATGCGGTAGATGGTGTCGTCCTTGACCGCCAGCTTGCGCTCGACGTCGGCAAAGCCTTGAACCGAGCTGTGCGCGACCTTGCCGCGGCGGTAGACCAGGAGATGCGTGCCCGGGAAGCGGCCGGCATCGATGTACCGGTTCTTCAGATGCGCATCGATGCGGTCGAGCGCGGCCTTGGACATGCCGACGGATTCGGGCGAGGCGGGGGTGGGGGCGAGCATCAGTTCCTCCGGGCAGTTTTGTCGGTCCGTTGATAGCCAAATGACGGCCCCATTCCAAGCCGCTCGCGCTTAACGCGAGCGGGCCGGCTGGTGTAGGCTGGCCCCTGGAACGCCTCCAGGCCCCCCCGGGGCCAATGAGAAAACGCAGGGCAAACCATCATGACCCAGTTCAACGAGACTGATCTCACCCAGGCCGTCGTCAAAAGCTTCGACAGCACGCCCGATCCGCGCGCGAAATTCCTGCTCCAGGAATTGGTGAAGTCGCTGCACGATTACGTGAGCAAGACGGGTCTCACCTTCGAGGAATGGGACTACGCCATCGATTTCCTGACCCGCACCGGGCAGAAATGCACCGACACCCGCCAGGAGTTCATCCTGCTGTCCGACGTGCTCGGTGTCTCCATGCTGGTCGACGCGGTCAACCATCGCGACCGCGAGGGCGCCACCCAGACAACCGTGCTCGGCCCGTTCTATGTCGGCGAGCACAAGGTGGCCGCGCACGGCACCGACATCTCGCCGAACAATCAAACCGGCGAGCGGATGTTCGTGCAGAGCCGCGTTACCGATCTCAAGGGCAAGCCGCTGGCCAATGTCCCCGTCGACGTCTGGCATGCCGATGACGACGGCTTCTACGATTCCCAGAAGCCGAATTATGACGAGGTCGGCGCTTCGGCGCGGGCGCGCTTCATCACCGATGACGATGGCCGCTTCTTCTTCCGTACCATCTTGCCATGCAGCTATCCGATCCCGACCGACGGCCCGGTCGGCGAGATGATCATGCAGACCAAGCGTCATCCGATGCGCCCGGCGCATGTGCACTTCCTGGTCAACGCGAAGGGATACGAGCCGCTGATCACGCACGTCTTCATGGACGGCGACAAATATCTGGATTCCGACGTGGTGTTCGGGGTCAAGGATGATCTCGTCGCCAAGGTCGAGCCGCGCAACGATCCCGCGATGCCTGACGGCTCCAAGGCGGACGGTCAGTGGCATTTGATGAGCTATGAATTCCACCTCAAGCCCGGTGGCGGCATGGCGCCGACGCCGCTTGGTGTGAAGGCTGTGGAGCGGGCCTGATGGCCCGCCGGGATGCCGCGGCACTCCGGGCGCGTACGAAGTCCGCTGTGTTTCTGATAGCGGCGCAATAACGGACCTCAGCGTTCGGAGTTGGGCCATCCACGGAAGTCGTCAACCTACCAGCGATTAAGTCGCCACTTGGTCGACTGATCCCGATTCACCACCCAAGTCTACCTAGGTATGGTCACTTCATACCTGCGCGCGATGGCGCCGGCCAAGTGCTTGGTGGTACCGATGCATCCAGAGTGAAAAGCAACGGAACCGGCCTGCGAGCCGGCAGTTGCGGGACAAGGCCGGCGGCGTAGCGCCCGCCGGCCCTTCTCCCGAACTAACCGGCGCTTTGCCGCTCAATTGCTGCTGATTGCCATGGTTGGTGCAGAGAGTACGCCATGAGAAACATCGCCGATCTCCTGATGCGGTTCTGGCAGGGAAGCCGACCCGCGTCCAATACTCAGATTGCGGCTATCGCTGAAAACCAGGATCGATCCAGCATGGCTGATTTTGTCAGGATCCTGCAGGCCTACGATCAAGCCCCGTAGGGCCGACCGCGTCTGTCCGTGATACGGATGTCAGGCAAACAAAACTCAAGACGCGGCCTCACCGCTAGATGGGCCCGTCAGCGACGGGGATCTTGAAGTCTCGGAATTCGGCCGGTGCGCGCACGATGCGTTGCACGATCACCGATCAGGGTTTGGGACCCATTCCTCCGCGGTTGAGTCCCAATGATGGGTGTCGTCGAACTGTTTCCAGAGTGGCCGCCTTGACTTACTTTCACCGCTCTGTCGGTTTGCATTCGGTGCGCGGAGTTGGACGACGAGCGCCCCGGCCTTCATCACCCATTCGCGAGCGTTATATCGGGAGTTCCATTTGATTGCCGCGAGCATTGGATGCCTCCTTCAAAGTAAGAAGCTTTCGTCACTTTAGCCCGAGCCAAGACCCAAGGATGTAAACCACTTCACAGTTGGTCAACATCTTCGACATAGGGGCCGGCGACCTCACCACGGGGCGACCTCAACTAGGTTCGCTCGACGTTCCGGCCTCCGGCATGGGTCACGTTGCCGCGCGATCAAAAGGCACGCGACGAAACGCAGCATTGTACTTGCGCGCGAAGGCGCGTCCTTTTGACAAAGTGTATTCTATCGCTGATGGGCGGCGCTCGATAGAGGCCAGCGCATGCTTGAGCTTTGGAACAGCTGGTACGACACCCTGGCGTCGGTGGAGGCGCTTGCCACGGTCATCATCATTGTCCTAGTGGCTGCAGGCGCTATCACGCTGGCGGATAGTCGGCGCCGATGGACGCGTCCGACAAAAGATTGATCTAGGGAGACCTCGATAAAGTTCCTGCATGACCGTCAAGAGTCGACGCTTCGGCCCTAGCGGGCGTGCAGCAGCGCCAGCAGCACGACGACGGCGCAGGCGAGAGCGGCCGAGGTCAGCTTCCAGAACATCAGCGGGCTGCGCTCCAATAGCGGCGTGATCCGCGTGTCCAGATAGGCCGGATTGGGCGTACGAAGCTCGAAGACGAATTCGGACAGGTCCTCGTGCCGCTTGTAGGGATCGGGATGAAGCGCGCGGCGGAGCGCGCCGTCGATCCAGGCCGGCACGCTGCGGTCGTCGTCCGCGGAGCGATATTTGAGCTTCCGCACGTCCGCCTTACGCCGGATCCTGGCAATTTGGGCGCCGTAGGGAAGCTTTCCCGTCAGCATCTGGTAGCAGATCACCGCCAGCGAAAACATGTCGGAGCGCGGCGAGCCGCCTTGCCCGAGAAAATACTCCGGCGCCGTATACTGGACCGTGCCCAGGATTTCGTCGGCCTCGTCCCGTGGCGCGGCCTCCGCGACGCCCGCGACCCTGACCGATCCGAAGTCGATGATCTTCGCGGTGCCGGTCTTGTCGATCAGGATGTTGTCGGGCCTGAGATCCTGATGCAGCATCTCCATGCGGTGGAAGGCGCGCAGGCCCGCGGCGATCTGCTCAATGATGCCACGCACCGTCTCGAGATCGGGGCGCGGATTGTCGGTCATCCACTGTTTCAGGGTCTGCCCCTCGACGAACTCGGTCGCGACATAGAGATAATTGCGGCGCCGCGACTGTGACAGCGGCTTCAGCACGTGCGGGCTGTCGATCCGGCGCGCGATCCACTCCTCCATCAGGAAGCGCTTGAGATAGGCGGCATTGTCGCGCAAATCGACCGACGGCAGCTTGAGCGCGACCGGCTCCTCGGTCTCGACATCGACGGCGAGATAGATGTGGCTGCGGCTGCTGCCGTGGATCTCGCGGACGATGCGGTAGCCGTCGAACATCGCGCGCGGCTCTGGCAGCGGGGGCAGCGGCAATTGTGAGGTCTGATTGAAGATGCCGGCCGGCTCGCGCTGCGGCACCGCGTCGATGCGGATAATCTGGACGGTGATGTTGTCGTCGCTGCCGCGCCGGTAGGCCTCCTCGACGATCGCCTTGGCCGCTCCGTCGAGCTCGCCTGCGTGCTCGTTCAGCGCGCTTGTGATGAAGCGCGCGTCGACGAATTCGTAGGCGCCGTCGGTCGCCAGCAGGAACGTGTCGCCGGCCTCGACCTCGAACGCCAGGTAGTCGATCTCGAGCTGCGGATTGATGCCGAGCGCGCGGCCGAGATAGGTCTGCTCCGACGATACGATGATCCGGTGATCGTCGGTGAGCTGCTCGAGCGCCTTGCCCGCGACGCGGTAGATGCGGCAGTCGCCGACATGGAAGATGTGCGCTGTGGTCGCCTTGATGACCATGGCGCTCAGCGTGCAGACATAGCCCTTGTCGCGGTCATAGGCGTATTGGCTCTTGCGCGTCTGCGCGTGCAGCCAGGAATTGGTCGCATCCAGCACGCGGCGGGCGGACGTCTTCACCGTCCAGGATTCCGACGTGCAGTAATAGTCCATCAGGAAGCTCTTGACCGCCGACTCGCTGGCGATCTGGCTCACCGTGCTAGAGGAGATGCCGTCGGCGAGGACCGCCGCGATGCCCTTCAGGCCGAGCAGCGGCTCCTCCGGAATCAGGACGCCGTGGAAATCCTGGTTGACCGGCTTGCGGCCCTTGTCGGAGTGCTGGCCGACCGAGATCAGGAGTCCGCGGGTCATCGTCATCACCAGGAGAGAGGAGCCTCACCCTGGCTGGGCGAGGCTCCCCTGTCGAGACGTGTTTGATCAGGCCGCAACGCGGGGCTTCGCGGCCTTGTCGACCTGCCGCTTGGGCAGGGTCATGACGTGCGTGGCGTAAAGGGTCATGCCGGTGAAGGCGAGGCCGCCGACGAGGTTGCCGAGCACAGTCGGGATCTCGTTCCAGATCAGATAGTCCAGGATCGAGAATTTTGCGCCGAGCAGCAGGCCGGACGGGAACAGGAACATGTTCACGACGGAATGCTCGAACACCATGTAGAAGAACACCAGGATCGGCATCCACATCGCGATGACCTTGCCGGGGACCGACGTCGAGATCATGGCGCCGACGACGCCGGTCGAGACCATCCAGTTGCAGAGCATGCCGCGCATGAACAGCGTCGCCATGCCGGCTGCACCGTGCGCGGCGTAGCCGAGCGTCCGGCTCTCGCCGATGATTCCGATGGCGGTGCCGACCTTGTCCGGCGGCTGCGTGAAGCCGAAGGTGGTGACGAAGGCCATCATGAAGGCGACCGTGAACGCGCCGGCGAAATTACCGATGAAGACAAGGCCCCAGTTGCGCAGCACGCCGCCGATCGTGACGCCGGGACGCTTGTCGATCAGGGCAAGCGGCGAGAGCACGAACACGCCGGTCAGGAGGTCGAAGCCGAGGAGGTACAACATGACGAAGCCGACCGGAAACAAGAGCGCGCCGACCAGCGGCTGACCCGTGTTGACGTTGATCGTGACGGCGAACCATGCGGCGAGCGTGAGGATGGCGCCGGCCATGTAGGCGCGGATGATGGTATCCCGGGTGGACATGAAGATCTTGGACTCGCCCGCATCCACCATCTTGGTGACGAATTCCGAAGGCGCGAGATACGACATCAATGGTTCCTTTTGCTTCGTAAGAGAGATCGACGCGCCCGGGAGCGCGGCTGCAACGTCATGGGCCGTGCCGGCTGGCCTGCCGCGCACGAGGGCTATGGAATGTCTGGAAGCCTTGGGAATCGCGTCACGAGGACTAAAGCCAGGAACGGCCGCGAGGCAGTTGAGCTTCCGGATGCAGCCGCCAGAGGCTGCACAATGCGGCGAGCCGCAGTCTTCGTTGACGTTCATAGAGAAGCAAGTTGCGTGCCGCGCCGTCCGGCAAGAAAAATATAGTCACATCAATAACATGGATCTAGGCCCAATCCGGCGTCACAGCACTTGGCGGCCTGTTGCTTGATCGGTTGCACAAGGCTTGTGCGCCGCACAAGAATTAAGCAGGCCGCAACTTTCGCATGCGGGCTGGACCTGCGACAGTCGCGCGCAGTCTCTTTAATGTACTGATCTATAATAAGTTTTCGGTGTGTCGGGCTTGGCATGAAGCTTGAATAGTTCCATGCCGACGCCATTGAAGCCGTCCCGCGAGACTTCTCATCCGACTTGCCGACGCCATCAGGCGGGGGTCTCCCCGCCGTGCGTTCGCATGCGCCAAAGGCGGCGCCGCCGGACGGACGGGCTGCTCGTGTGCACTGACGCCATCAATTCTGCAACGATGCAAAGGACGACACTGCCTATGACCAAGCGCACCCGCCGGCCCTCGGAGAGTGGCCTCAGCCGCCGTCAATTGTTGAAGGCCACCGGCTCGACCGCCGCACTTCTCGCCGCCGCAAAACTGAATTTCCCCGCCGGCGCTTTCGCGCAGGATTCAGGCCCCGAGGTCAAGGGTGCCAAGCTCGGCTTCATCGCGCTGAGCGATGCCGGCCCACTCTTCGTCGCCAAGGACAAGGGCCTGTTCGCCAAATATGGCATGCCCGACACCGACGTGCAGAAGCAGGCCTCCTGGGGCACCACGCGCGACAATCTCGTGCTCGGCTCCGAAGGCAACGGCATCGACGGCGCGCACATCCTGACCCCGATGCCTTACCTGATCTCGGCCGGCAAGGTGACGCAGAACAACCAGCCGACGCCGATGTACATCCTGGCGCGGCTCAATCTCGACAGTCAGTGCATCTCGGTCGCCAATGAATATGCGGACCTCAAGCTCGGTGTCGACGCATCGCCGTTCAAGGCGGCGCTGGAGAAGAAGAAAGTCTCCGGCAAGGCCGTGAAGGCCGCGATGACCTTCCCCGGCGGCACGCATGATCTCTGGATCCGCTATTGGCTCGCCGCGGGTGGCATCGATCCCGACAAGGACATCGAGACCATCGTGGTGCCGCCGCCGCAGATGGTGGCCAACATGAAGGTCGGCACCATGGACTGCTTCTGCGTCGGCGAGCCCTGGAATCTGCAGCTGATCAATCAGAAGATCGGCTACACCGCGGTCAACACCGGCGAGCTCTGGAACAAGCATCCGGAAAAGTCCTTCGGCATGCGCGCCGCCTTCGTCGACAAATATCCGAAGGCTGCCAAGGCGCTGCTGATGGCCGTGATGGAAGCCCAGCAATGGGCCGACAAGGCCGAGAACAAGGCCGAGCTCGCCGCCATCATGGGCAAACGGCAGTGGATGAACTGCCCGGTCGAGGACGTGCTCGATCGCAGCGCCGGCAAGTTCGACTACGGCATCCCCGGCAAGGTGGTCGAAAACTCGCCGCACATCATGAAGTACTGGCGCGACTTCGCTTCTTACCCGTTCCAGAGCCACGACCTCTGGTTCCTCACCGAGGATATCCGCTGGGGCAAGTACGAGCCTGGCTTCGACACCAAGGCGCTGATCGCCAAGGTCAATCGCGAGGACATGTGGCGCGATGCGGCCAAGACTCTGGGCGTCGCCGCCGCGGAAATTCCAACCTCCACCTCGCGTGGCAAGGAGACCTTCTTCGACGGCAAGGTGTTCGATCCCGAAAATCCGGCAGCCTATCTGAAGTCGCTCGCGATCAAGCGCGTCGAAGTCTGATGGAGCCTGCGGCCGCCGTCAGGCGGCCGCTTCGTCCTTTGAAGCCGGAGAGGGATTTTCGATGAACATTCCTGCCACCAAGATTGAGCTTGAGATCGCGTCGCCTGCGGCCGTTGCCGCGCCGGTCGTCGCGCTGACGCCGAAGCGCCCGCCGCGCACGGAAGCCTATGCACGGATGGCGCGGGAAACTGCCGTGCGCGTGATCCCACCGCTGGTCGTGATCGCGCTTTTGACGCTGGTCTGGGAACTGGTCTGCCGCCGCGCCGGCTCGGCGCTGCCGCCGCCGTCGAAAGTATTCAAGGACACCAAGGAGCTGATCCTCGATCCGTTCTTCGACCATGGCGGCATCGACAAGGGCCTGTTCTGGCATCTGTCCGCCAGTCTGCAGCGCGTTGCCCTGGGCTATTCGCTCTCGGCGATCGCCGGCATCGCGCTCGGCGTCCTGGTCGGGCAGTCGGTCTGGGCCATGCGCGGGCTCGATCCGCTGTTCCAGGTGCTGCGCACCATTCCGCCGCTGGCCTGGCTGCCGCTGTCGCTCGCGGCCTTCCGCGACGGTCAGCCCTCGGCGATCTTCGTCATCTTCATCACTTCGATCTGGCCGATCATCATCAACACCGCGGTCGGCATCCGCAACATCCCACAGGACTATCGCAACGTCGCCGCGGTGGTGCAGCTCAATCCGCTGGAATTCTTCGCCAAGATCATGATCCCGGCGGCCGCGCCCTACATCTTCACCGGCCTTCGCATCGGCATCGGCCTGTCGTGGCTGGCGATCGTCGCGGCGGAAATGCTGATCGGCGGTGTTGGCATCGGTTTCTTCATCTGGGACGCCTGGAACTCCTCGCATATCAGCGAGATCATCCTGGCGCTGTTCTATGTCGGCATCGTCGGCTTCGTGCTGGACCGCGTGATCGCGGGCCTCGGCAAGGTCGTCACCCGCGGCACCGCGCTGAACTGAGAGGAGAGGGTACATGACCGCCTATCTGAAGCTCGACCACATCGACAAGGTCTTCACCCGCGGCGCCGCCACCACGGAGGTGCTGAAGGAGATCAATCTCACGATCGAGAAGGGCGAATACGTCTCGATCATCGGCCATTCCGGCTGCGGCAAGTCGACCCTGCTCAACATCATCGCGGGGCTGACCAACGCCACCACCGGCGGCGTGCTGCTGGAGAATCGCGAGGTCAACTCGCCGGGGCCCGACCGCGCCGTGGTGTTCCAGAACCACAGCCTGTTGCCGTGGCTCACCGTGTACGAGAACGTCAGACTCGGCGTCGACAAGGTCTTTGCCAGGACCAAGTCCCGCGCCGAGCGCGACGCCTGGGTCTTGCACAATCTCAATCTGGTGCAGATGGCCCATGCCAAGGACAAGCGTCCTTCCGAAATCTCCGGCGGCATGAAACAGCGCGTCGGCATTGCGCGGGCGCTGGCGATGGAGCCGAAGGTGCTGCTGCTGGATGAGCCGTTCGGCGCGCTCGACGCACTGACCCGTGCTCACTTGCAGGACTCGGTGATGGCGCTGCATCAGAAGCTCGGCAACACCATTTTGATGATCACTCACGACGTCGACGAGGCCGTGCTGCTGTCCGACCGCATCGTGATGATGACCAATGGGCCGAGCGCGCGCATCGGCGAGGTGCTGGAGGTGCCGTTGGTGCGCCCGCGCAAGCGGCTCGAGCTCGCCACCAACACCACCTATCTGAAGTGCCGCCAGCGCGTGCTCGAATTCCTCTATGAGCGTCATCGCTTCGTCGAGGCCGCGTAACGAAGAGTTAACGCAAGCGGATGCCTGCGCACAAATAATCGACATCCCGCTCAATCCTTGTGCGTCGCACAAGGATTGAGCGAATCGCAAATTTTGCGTGCGAAAAAGCCCTGCAAAAATTTCTGGCAATACGAATAACGTCCTGAAATCCCTGTATTTCCAGCGTGCGCGCAACTGGCACGGAAATTGAAATGTCTTTGCGCGACGCCAACGACGACGTCCCTCAACATCATCAATCAGCATCGTGAACTCGCCACCGGGGTGAAGCCTCGGAGCGCGCCTCCATGTGAGGCAGAGCCTGCAACGACGCAGCGGTGAGCCTGGAAGGGATACTCAATGACGAAGAATCCTACTTGGATTTCAGACTGGCGCCCCGAAGATGAGGCGTTCTGGAATGCGACTGGCAAGACTATCGCGCGACGCAACCTGATCTGGTCGATCGTGGCCGAGCATATCGGCTTCTCGGTCTGGCTGATCTGGAGCATCGTCACCACCAAGCTGCCGCAGGCGGGCTTTCACTACTCGACCGACCAGCTGTTCCAGCTGATCGCGGTGCCGGGGCTGATCGGTGCCCTGATGCGCTTTCCCTACACTTTCGCGGTGACCACGTTCGGCGGTCGCAACTGGACCATCTTCAGCGCGGCGATCCTGTTCATTCCGACCTTGTCGCTTGCCTATTTCGTGAGCCAGCCCGATACGCCGTTCTGGCTGATGCTGCTGATCGCCTCGACCGCGGGTCTCGGCGGCGGCAACTTCGCCTCCAGCATGACCAACATCTCCTTCTTCTTCCCCGACCGGATGAAGGGCTGGGCGCTCGGCCTGAACGCGGCCGGCGGCAATATCGGCGTCTCCAGCGTGCAGCTCCTGACCCCGATCCTGATGACGCTCGCCGTCTTCAACCTGTTCCAGGCGACGCCGGTCGACGGCATCTTCCTGCAGAACGCCGGCCTGATGTGGGTGCTGCCGATCGCGATCGCGGTGTTCGGTGCCGTGTTCTTCATGAACAACCTGACCACGGCGAAGTCGTCGGTGAAGAACCAGCTTGCGATCGTCAAGCGCAAGCACACCTGGATCATGGCGTATCTCTATATCGGCACGTTCGGCTCGTTCATCGGCTATTCGGCTGCGTTTCCGCTGCTGATCAAGACCCAGTTCCCGCAAATCACGATTGCGATCGCGTTCCTGGGGCCGCTGGTCGGCTCGCTGTCGCGGCCGCTCGGCGGCTGGCTTGCCGACAAGATCGGTGGCTCGGTCATCACCTTCTGGAACTTCATCGTGATGGCGGGCGCAACGGTCGGCGTGCTCTACTTCGTCGGGCAAAAGGATTTCATCGGCTTCCTGTCGATGTTCCTGATCCTGTTCGTGACGACGGGCATCGGCAACGGATCGACCTATCGCATGATCCCCTCGATCTTCCGCGAAGAGAACCTGTTCAAGGTGCGCGGCAAGGGCGATGCGGCGCGCGCGCTCGCGCTGAAGACGGCGAGCATCGAGAGTGGTGCGGCGGTCGGCTTCATCGGCGCGATCGGCGCCGTTGGCGGCTACCTGATCCCGACCGGTTTCGGCAAGTCGATCGCCCTGACCGGCGGCCCCCAGCTCGCGCTCGCGATCTATCTCGGCTTCTACGCCAGCTGCCTCGGCTTGACGTGGTGGTTCTACCTGCGTCGCGGCCCGCAGGGTGAGGGCGCGTCAAGCCTCGCGGAGGCGCGAGTCTGACACTTGGTACGAATCTCGCTTCTCCCCGTACGCGGGGAGAAGCATTGCCCGACAGTTTGACCATGAACCTGGTTCGCAATGGCGCGCACCAAGGCAAACCCAACAGGCAGGAGAACATCATGACGCCAGAACAGATCACCCTCATCCAGCAGAGCTTCGCCAAGGTCGCGCCGATTTCGCAAGCTGCCTCCGTGCTGTTCTACGATCGTCTGTTCGAAGTGGCGCCGTCCGTGCGTGCGATGTTCCCTGAAGACATGACCGAGCAGCGCAAGAAGCTGATGGGCATGCTCGCCGCCGTCGTCAGCGGCCTCTCGAACCTGGAGACGATTCTTCCCGCGGCCTCCGCGCTCGCCAAGCGTCATGTCGCCTATGGCGCCACCGCCAAGCACTACCCCGTGGTCGGCGAGACCCTGCTGTGGACCCTTGAGAAGGGCCTTGGCGACGCCTGGACGCCGGAATTGGCAAAGGCCTGGACCGACGCTTACGGCGTGCTGTCCGGCTACATGATGTCCGAGGCCTATGGCGCGCAAGCGCAGGCCGCTGAATAGGAGATGCCTCGTGAGTGAACCGCTGGTCATCGTCGGTAACGGTATGGCAGCCGCGCGTCTGGTCGACGAGCTCGCCAAGTCCGCACTCGGCCGCTACGCGGTCGCCGTGATCGGCGAAGAGCCGCGGCTCGCTTACAATCGCGTGCTGCTTTCATCCGTGCTGGCCGGCGAGACCGGCTCGCACGAGATCGAGCTCCGCCCGGCCGATTGGTGGCGCCATCGCGGCGTCACGGTGCGCTACGGCTATCGCGTCACCGAGATCGACACCGGCCGCCGCGAGCTCAAGATCGAAGGCGAGGAGAGCATGGAATATTCCAAGCTCGTGCTCGCCACCGGATCGACGCCGCTGCGGCTGAATTTGCCGGGTGCCGATCTCGCCGGTGTGCACACGTTTCGCGATACGCGCGACGTCGACCTTTTGCTGACGCTGGCCGCTGCGAAGAAGCGCGTTGTCGTCGTCGGCGGCGGCCTGCTCGGGCTCGAGGCAGCCTACGGCCTTGCCAAGGCCGGTGCGCCGGTGACGCTGCTGCATTTGATGGACCGGCTGATGGAGCGTCAGCTCGATGGGCCGGCCGCCGACCTGCTCAAGACGCTGGTCGAGCGCAAGGGCATCCGCATCCTGCTCAATGCCTCGACCGCCCGCATCCATGGCGATGGTCATGTCGAGGCCGTCGAGCTTGCCGATGGCAGCCGCATCGAGGCCGATGCGGTGATCTTCGCCGCCGGGATCAAGCCGAACGTGGCGCTTGCCAAGGACGCCGGCATCGCCGTCAACCGCGGCATCGTCGTCAACGATGTGATGCAGACGGCATCGCCCGACATTTTCGCGCTCGGCGAATGTGCCGAGCATCGCGGCACCTGCTATGGCCTGGTCGAGCCCGCCTATGAGCAGGCGCGGGTGCTGGCACGGCATCTGGCCGGCCGGCCCGCCGCCTATCAGGGCAGCGTGGTCTCGACCAATTTGAAGGTCTCTGGCGTCAGCGTGTTCTCCGCCGGCGACTTCATGGGCGGGGAGGGCAGCGAGAGCCTGGTGCTGACCGACCGCAGGCGCGGCACCTACAAGAAGCTCGTGATCGCCGACGGCCGGCTCACCGGCGCGGTGCTGATCGGCGATACCGTCGATGCGCTCTGGTATCTCGAGCTGATCCGCAATCGCGAAAAGGTGGCGGCGATCCGCACCGACATGATGTTCGGCCGCGCGCTTGCGCGTTCTTCCGAGGCGGCTTGATAGAGCCGGCGTGACAAGGCAGCTTGATATGACGGCGATCGATCCCGCGCTTCGTGCCACCAAGACGACCTGTCCCTATTGCGGCGTCGGCTGCGGCGTGCTGGCGACGCCGGATGGCAAGGGCGGTGCGGCGATCGCGGGCGATCCTGACCATCCCGCCAATTTCGGCCGGCTGTGCTCGAAAGGCTCAGCGCTCGGCGAGACCGTTGGCCTCGAAAGCCGTCTGCTCTATCCAATGATCCGCTGTAAGGGCGCGCTCGAACGCGTCGCCTGGAGCGATGCGCTCGATCATGTCGCCCATCGCATGCAGCACATCGTGGCGCGCGACGGCGCCGACGCGGTCGCGTTCTATCTCTCCGGTCAGCTCCTCACCGAGGATTACTACGTCGCCAACAAGCTGATGAAGGGCTTTGTCGGCACGGCGAATGTCGACACCAATTCACGGCTCTGCATGTCGTCCTCGGTCGCCGGCCATCGCCGCGCCTTTGGCGCCGACACAGTCCCCGGCTGCTACGAGGATCTCGACCAGGCCGATCTGCTGGTCTTCGTCGGCTCGAACGCGGCCTGGTGCCATCCGGTGCTGTTCCAGCGCATGCTGAAGAACCGTGGGGAGCGCGGTGCGCGCATGATCGTGATCGACCCGCGCCGCACCGACACTGCGAGCGATGTCGATCTGTTCCTCGGCCTCAAGCCCGGCACCGATACCGCGCTGTTCTCCGGTCTGTTCGTCCATCTCGCCGACAATGGTGCGCTGGACCAGGACTACATCGCGCAGAACACGAGCGGTTTCGACGATGCGCTGGCGCGTGCGCGCAGCATCGCCGGCAGCGTCACTGCGACGGCGCTCGCGACGGGCCTCTCCGAGCAGGACGTCGCCACCTTCTTCAAGATGTTCCGCGACACGGACCGCGTCGTCACGCTGTATTCGCAGGGCGTCAACCAGTCGGCTCAGGGCACCGACAAGGTCAACGCGATCCTGAACTGTCACCTCGCGACGGGACGCATCGGCAAGCCCGGCGCCTCGCCGTTCTCGCTCACCGGCCAGCCCAACGCGATGGGCGGCCGCGAGGTCGGCGGTCTCGCCAATATGCTCGCCGCGCATATGGGCTTCACGCCGCCCGACATCGATCGTGTCAGGCGGTTCTGGAAGGCGCCGCGCATCGCCACCCATGAGGGCTTGAAGGCGGTGCAGCTGTTCGAGGCGATCCATCGCGGCGAGGTCAAGGCGCTCTGGGTGATGGGCACCAATCCCGCGGTGTCGCTGCCCGATGCGGACTTCGTGCGCGAGGCGTTGAAGAAGCTCGAGCTGTTCGTGGTCTCCGAGAACGTGCTCTCCAACGACACGGTCGATGCCGGTCCGCATGTGCTGCTGCCGGCGCTCGCCTGGGGCGAGAAGTCGGGTACCGTGACCAATTCCGAGCGCCGCATCTCGCGCCAGCGCTCATTCCTGCCGGCTCCGGGAGAGGCGCGGCCGGACTGGTGGATCCTGAGCGAGACGGCAAAGCGTCTCGGCTTCGGCGACAGCTTCAACTACAAATCCGCCGCGGAGATTTTCCGCGAGCATGCTGCGCTCTCGGCGTTCGAGAACGACGGTAGCCGCGATTTCGACATCGGCGCGCTCACCGGGCTGTCGAACGAGGCCTTCGACGCCTTGAAGCCGGTGCAGTGGCCGGTGCGCGAAGGCGAGACGTCCAGCGAGCGCTTCTTTGCAAAGGGCGGCTTCTTCACCAATGACGGCAAGGGCCGCTTCGTCGCGCCGGAGGTGCCGTCGCTGCGCGGCGAGACCGGCGCCTCGCGCCCGCTCAGGCTCAATACCGGACGCATCCGCGACCAGTGGCACACCATGACGCGCACGGGTCTCAGCCAGCGGCTGGGCGCGCATCTGCCGGAGCCCTTCGTCGAGATCCATCCTGATGATGCCGGCAAATACGGCATCGTTCACGACGGCTATGCCCGCGTTACCACCGATTACGGTCAGTGCATCCTGAAGGTCGTCGTCAGCGACAGCACTCAGCGTGGCACGTTGTTCGCGCCGATCCATTGGAGCGCGATGAATGCCTCGCATGGCCGCGTCGGAGCACTGGTTCAGTCCTTCACCGATCCGTTCTCGGGGCAGCCGGAATCCAAGGCGACGCCGGCCGCGATCGCGCCTTACGAATTCGTCTTCCGTGGCTTTGCGCTGTCGCGGAAGCAGCTCGATCTGCCGCCGAACCTGTTGTGGACCCGCGTCACGGTCACCGGCGGTTTCGGCTATCTCTTCGCCGACAACGCCGACCTTTCGCGCTGGCCGGCCTGGGTCGAGAGCGTCGCCGGCGAGGACGTCGCCGACTATCGCGATTTCGGCGGCGGGGTCTATCGTGCGGCCTCGTTCACGGGTGATCAGATCGAAACTTGCTTGTTCGTCGGTCCCGCGCATGACGCCGGCGATTGGGAGGTGGTGAAGAGCCTGTTCGTGGCCGACCACGTCAGCGACGATCAGCGCCGCATGTTGCTGTCAGGCAAGTCCGGCGAGGGCGCCGCCTCGACCGGGCCGATCGTCTGCGCCTGCTTCGGTGTCGGCCGCGGCACCATCTGCGAGACCATCGCGGCCGGCGCGCGCTCGGCTGCCGAGATCGGCGCCAAGCTCAAGGCCGGCACCAATTGCGGCTCCTGCATTCCGGAGCTGAAACGCCTGATTGCAACGACGGACGTGGCACCGGTGAAGCAGGCGAAGGTCGTCGCATAGGCTCGGCTGTCATCGCCCGGCTTGACCGGGCGATCCAGTACGCCGAGACATCTGTGATGAAGCGGTGAGGCCGCGGCGTACTGGATTCCCCGCTTTCGCGGGGAATGACAGTGAGGGCGAGGCGCCATGCCTCCGCCTCAATCGACGCGCCGTCGATTGTGCCCTATGCTGCGCGCTCCCCCTCAACACGTCCAAAACAACAATGATGTACCTGGAAACGCCGCCGCGCCTGATCGAAACCAAGCTCTTCTCCACCATGCCCGAAAAGTTCCGCCGCAAGGGCGTGCGGACCGATTGGGCCGATGCCAACCGGCCGAATGTGCCGACCGACAGCTTCATCGAGGGGCCTTCCTTCGACAGGGACGGCAATCTCTACATCGTCGACATTCCCTTCGGTCGCATCTTTCGCATCGCGCCTGACGGTGAGTGGTCGCAGGTCGTCGAATATGAGGGCTGGCCGAACGGACTGAAGATCGCCGCGGACGGGCGCATCCTGGTGGCCGACTACAGGCACGGCATCATGGAGCTCGACGCCAAGGCTGGCCGCATCAAGCCCATCCTGACTGCGCGCAATTCGGAATCGTTTCGCGGCTGCAACGATCTGCATCTTGCTTCCAACGGCGACATCTATTTCACCGATCAGGGCCAGACCGGCCTGCACGACCCCAGCGGTCGCGTCTATCGTCTCGCATCGAATGGCCGGCTCGATTGCCTGATCGACACCGGTATCAGCCCGAATGGCCTGGTGCTCGACCCAACAGAAACCGTGCTGTTCGTCGCGATGACGCGCGACAACGCGGTGTGGCGGTTGCCGTTCATGAAGGACGGCAGTGTGTCCAAGGTCGGCCGCTTCTGCTCGCTGTTCGGCACCAGCGGTCCCGATGGCTTGACCATTGACGCCAAGGGCCGCCTGTTCGTCGGTCATGCCTCGCTCGGCCACGTCTTCGTGTTCGCGCCGAACGGCGAGCTGATCGCGCGGATCAGGTCATGTGCGGGGCCGAATTGCACCAATGTCGCGATCGGTGGCGAAAGCAAGGACCGTCTCTATATCACGGAGTCATCGACCGGCAGCGTGCTGGTTGCTGATATCAGCGGATTGAACTCCTGAGCTTCGTGGCAGTTGCCCGAGCGGAGGAGCGACAGCGGAGACGAACATGAACGCAAAACTCTTCGGCAAAACCGGCGCCAACGTCTCCGTCATCGGGCAAGGCACCTGGTATCTCGACCACGGCGACCGCAAGCGCGCGATTGCCGCGCTTCAGCGCGGGCTTGATCTCGGTATGACCCACATCGACACCGCCGAGATGTATGGCGATGCCGAGCTCGTCATTGCCGATGCGATCACGGGTCGTCGTGATGAAGTGTTTCTCGTCTCCAAGGTGTTGCCGAGCAACGCGTCGCGCGGCGGAACCATCACCGCCTGCGAGCGGTCGCTGAAGCGGCTGAAGACCGACCGTCTCGATTGCTATCTCCTGCACTGGCGCGGTTCCTATCCGCTCGAAGACACCGTCGCCGCGTTCGAGGAACTGGTGAAATCAGGCAAGATCAAATCCTGGGGCGTTTCCAATTTCGACGCCGACGATCTCGACGAGATTCTCGATGTCGCCAGCGAGGATCGTATCGCCTGCAATCAGGTGCTCTATCATCTGAAGGAACGCGCGATCGAGCACGCGGTGATCCCGTGGTGCGAGCGGCATGGTGTCGCCGTGGTCGCCTATTCCCCGTTCGGTCATGACGATTTCCCTGATGCACGCAGCAAGGGCGGTGCCGTGCTGGCGCGCATCGCAGAGGCTCGTCGCGTGACGCCGCGTCAGGTCGCGCTCAGCTTCCTCACCCGTGCGACTACGGTGTTCGCGATTCCGAAGGCCTCGTCCGCCGAACATGCCGGCGAGAATGCGGCGGCCGGTGATCTCGTGCTGACGAAAGACGAGATTTCGGCGTTAGATGCGGCGTTTCCGCGCGGGGCGAAGCCGCGCAGCCTGCCCATGCTGTAACGCACAAACGGCCATTATTAACGGAGCATTGACGCGCGCGGCGGCTCGCGCATATCGGCATCCTGTTTTCGGAAGTTGTGAACGCGCCGCATTTGTCGTTTTTTACAACCGTTCTCGATTCGCATTTTCCCGGGTTCCAGCCGTGACACCGCCGCCCGCCGCAGCCGCAAGGCTCGACAGTATTCCCATGCCCGTGCCGGAGAAGAAGCAGACGGCTCGCCGTGCGCCTGCGCGCGTCGACCATCCCTTCAAGGGCATTGCGCTGGTGCTGCTGTCGACGATCTTCCTCGGCTGCTCCGACACCACCGCGAAATATCTCTCGACCAGCCTGCCGTCGATCGAGATCACCTGGATCCGCTTCGTCACGTTCGCGCTGATGTTCACGCCGGTGATGCTGCCGGGCTCGCCGCTGCATGCGATGCGCACCGAGCGGCTCGGCCTGCAGCTGATGCGCGGCGCCGCGCTGCTCGGCTCCTCGCTGTTCTTCATCACCGGCCTGAGTTTCCTGCCCATCGCGGAAGCTTCCGCCACCGGCTTCGTTTCGCCGCTGTTCGTCACTGCGCTGTCGATCGTCTTCCTGAGCGAGAAGGTGGGCCTGCGACGCTGGATCGCGACTGGGATCGGCCTGACGGGCGTGCTGATCATCCTGCGGCCGGGCACCAGCGCGTTCCACGCCGCCGCGTTCTTCCCGATCATCTCGGCGTTCTGCTGGGCGGCGGCGCTGATCCTGACGCGCATGATGAGCGGACGTGAAGCCGTGCTCACCACGATGGCGTATTCCGCGCTCACGGGCGTTGCGATCCTTTCCGTGATGGTGCCGTTCGTCTGGGTCACGCCGACGTGGACCGCGATTGGCCTCGGCATCGTGATCGGCGTCGCCTCGACCGTCGGCCAGTGGATCATCGTGCTGGCCTATCGCTATGGCGATGCCTCGGTGCTGGCGCCGTTTTCCTACACCCAGTTGCTGTGGGTCAGCATTCTCGGCTTCTTCATCTTCGGCGAGGTCCCCGAACTCTGGACGGTCGTCGGTGCCGCCTTCATTGTCGCAAGCGGTCTCTACATCGCCCATCGCGAGCGTATCCGCCGCGCCCAGCTGCTGGTGCTGGAAGAGCGTTCCCCGAACCCCTGACGCAAGTTCGCGCGCCCCGTTACGTGCTATCAACGGCTCCAACAATACGGGAGGAGCCGGATGCGCGCTGCGATTTTCAGGAACGGTGAGATTGTCGTCGACAGGATGGCCGAGCCGAAGCCGGGCCCCGGCCAGGTGCTGGTCAAGACGCTCGCCTGCGGCATCTGCGGCTCCGACCTGCATGCGCGCCAGCATGCGTCGCGGATGGTGGAGATGGCCAGGAAGACCGGTCGCACGCCGATGGATCTGTCGCGTGACGTCGTGTTCGGTCACGAATTCTGCTGCGAGATCGTCGATTACGGCCCCGGCGCGGAACGCAAGTTCAAACCGGGGACGCATGTCTGCTCGCTGCCCGCGCTGGTGACGCCGGATGGCATCAAGGGAATCGGCTACTCCAACGACTTCGTCGGCGGCTATGCGGAGCAGATGATTTTGAGCGAGCCGCTCCTGCTCGAAGTGCCCAACGGTCTTGTGCCGGAACATGCAGCATTGACCGAGCCGCTCGCAGTCGGCATTCACGCCGTGGCAAAGGCCAATATCCGGGGCGGCGAAGTGCCGCTCGTCATCGGTTGCGGCCCTGTCGGGCTCGCGGTGATCGCGGCGCTGAAGATCAAGGGGCTGCACCCGATCGTCGCCGCCGACTATTCACCAGCGCGGCGCACGCTCGCGGCAAAGCTCGGCGCCGACGTCGTCGTCGATCCCAGGGTGTCGCAGCCCTATGCGACCTGGGCCGAGCACGCGCAGATGTCGGACGCCGAAAAGGCGGCGAGGCCGCCGTTCCAGGCCATGCTGCCGGCGCTGAAGCCCGCGATCATCTTCGAATGCGTGGGTGTGCCAGGCCTGCTGCAGCAGGTGTTCGAAGGTGCACCGCGTGACGCGCGCATCGTGGTGGTCGGTGTCTGCATGGAGACCGACAAGAGCGAACCCATGCTCGGCATCATGAAGGAGCTCAACGTCCAATACGTGCTCGGCTACACGCCGGACGAATTCGCAGGCTCACTGCGCCTGATCGCGGAAGGGCAGGTGGATGCGGCGGCGATGGTCACGGCCGAGGTCGGCATCGACGGCGTCGCCAAGGCGTTCGCCGATCTCGCCAATCCTGAAGCCCACACCAAGATCATCGTGCAGCCGTGGCGGTGACGGTCTCGTAGGGTGGGCAAAGGCGCAAAGCGCCGTGCCCACCATCTTTCCCGATTCAAACGCAGATGGTGGGCACGCTTCGCTTTGCCCATCCTACGAGACCTGAGTCCATACCCATGCAGGCCGAATTCGTTCGCCCCCGTCAATATTTCGCCGGCACGTACATCTCCGGCGGAACCGGGCCGCGCTGATAGTCGGGGTGGCGGACGCGCGGCGGCAGCATCACCGGCGCGCGAGCGACCTCCTGATACGGGATCTGGCTGAGGAGATGCGCGATGCAGTTGAGCCGCGCGCGCTTCTTGTCGACGGCATCGACGATCCACCATGGTGAGTCCGGCAGGTGCGTGTGCTCGAGCATCGTCTCCTTGGCCTTGGTGTATGCCTCCCAGCGGCTGCGCGCCTCGACGTCCATCGGGCTCAGCTTCCACTGCTTGAGCGGATCCTTGATGCGCATGGTGAAGCGGAACTGCTGCTCGTCGTCGGTGATCGAGAACCAGTATTTGACCAGGATGATGCCGGAGCGAATCAGCATGCGCTCGAACTCGGGCACCGTCTTGAAGAATTCCTGGTACTCCTCCTCCGAGCAGAAGCCCATCACGCGCTCGACGCCGGCGCGGTTGTACCAGCTGCGGTCGAACAGCACGATCTCGCCGCCGGCCGGCAGGTGCGACACGTAGCGCTGGAAGTACCATTGCGTGCGCTCGCGCTCGCTCGGGGCGGGAAGCGCCGCGACGCGGCAGATGCGCGGATTGAGGCGCTGGGTAATACGCTTGATGACGCCGCCCTTGCCGGCGGAGTCGCGCCCCTCGAACAGCACGACAACCTTCTTGCGCTCGCTTTGCACCCAGTCCTGCAGCTTGACCAGCTCGCCCTGGAGCCGCAGCAGCTCCCGGAAATAGAGCTTGCGATCGACCGTCGGACCCGGTGTGTCGGTTTCGTCCAGGAGCTCGTCGAGCCTCGTGTCATCGAGCTCCATCTCCAGCTCCTCGTCGAGGTCGTCGGCCATCTCCTGAATGATGCGCTCGCGCTTGGCGGTTTGGAAGGTGCGGTCGGATGCGGTCATGGGCTTCTTCTCTCGGCTAGGGTGCCAGTGTTACCAACGACCATCGGCGGGGTTTGTTGCGTCCATGTGACAGCCGCTCTGTCACGCTGAGGCAGGTCACACCGGCAGCGCGATCGAATATTTCACCTGGCTCAGCGCAAAGCTCGACTCGATCGAGGCGATGCCGTCGAGCCGGGTCAGCTTGGTCTTGAGAAACGTCTCGTAGGAGGCGAGGTCGGCCGCGACGACGCGCAGGAGGTAGTCGCGGTTGCCGGTCATCAGATAGCACTCCAGCACCTCATCCCATTTCGAGATCGCGCGCGCGAAGCGGTTGAGATCCTCCTCCTTCTGCCGCGCCAGCTTGATCGAGATGAAGACGCTGACATGCAGGCCGAGCGCCTTCTGGTCCACGGTCGCAACGTAGCGGCTGATGACGCCGCGCTCCTCCAGCAGCTTGACCCGGCGATGGCAGGGCGAGACCGAGAGCCCGACCTTGTCGGCGAGTTCCTGCATGGTCAGCCGGCTGTCGGCCTGAAGCAACGCGAGGATTTTGCGGTCGATGGCGTCGAGCTCTGGCATTGGGATGAAACCTGTATATTCGGGGTAATCATTAGTATGGTATCCCAATATCGGGTGGTATTGCGCGAAAAATTGAGAAGTTTGGCGCCTCCCACGGGCGTATCATCGTGGCACCTGTTCCCGGGAGCCTTGCCATGCCCGTCGATACCGCCCGCCTCGACACCTTGACCGCGCTGAGCCGCAAGGCGCTGTGGCTGTCGTCCTGGACCATCCACCATGCCAACCACATCCGCCCCAATGCCGACGGCTTGAAGGTCGGGGGACATCAGGCCTCGTCCGCCTCGCTCGCCACCATCATGTCGGCGCTGTATTTCCACGTGCTGCGGCCTGAGGACCGCGTCGCGGTGAAGCCGCATGCGAGCCCGGTGTTCCACGCCATCCAGTATCTGTTCGGCCGGCAGAGCCGCGAGAAGCTGGAGAACTTTCGCGGCTTCAAGGGCGCGCAGTCCTATCCCTCGCGGACCAAGGACGTCGACGACGTCGATTTCTCCACCGGTTCGGTCGGCCTCGGCGTTGCGCAGACGCTGTTCGCTTCGGTGGTGCAGGACTACGTCAAGGCGCATGGCTGGATGAAGGATCGCCGCGAAGGGCGGATGATTGCGCTCGTCGGCGATGCCGAGATGGACGAAGGCAACATTTTCGAGGCGCTCGCCGAGGGCTGGAAGCACGGCCTGCGCAACACCTGGTGGGTGGTCGACTATAACCGCCAGTCGCTCGATGCCGTCGTGCGCGAAGGGCTCTGGGAAAAGTTCGAGACCATGTTCCGCAATTTCGGCTGGGACGTCGTCATCGTGAAATACGGCCGCCTGATGCGCGAGGCCTTCGCCGAGCCCGGCGGCGAGGCGCTTAAAGCTTGGATCGACAATTGCCCGAATGCGCTCTACGCCGCGCTCTGCTTCCAGGGCGGCGCCGCGTTCCGCAAGCATCTGCATGACGAGATCGGCGACCAGGGCCCGGTCACCAGATTGATCGACAAGCGCAGCGACGACGAATTGCTGGCGCTGATGTCGAATCTCGGCGGCCACGACATGGCGAGCATGCTGGAGGCGTTCGAGTCCATCGATCACGACCGTCCGGTCTGCTTCATCGCCTACACCATCAAGGGTGTCGGCTTGCCGTTCCAGGGTCACAAGGACAATCACGCCGGCCTGATGACGGTCGCGCAGATGGAGAAATATCGCGACAGCCAGAACATCCGGCCCGGTCACGAATGGGAGAAGTACGAAGGGCTCGCGCAATCCGCCGCCGAACTCGACGCGTTCCTCGCGCGCGTGCCGTTCAACCAGGATGGCCGCCGGCTGACCGCGCCCGTCGTCGAGGTGCCCCAGCAGCTCGCGTTCAAGCCGTCACCGCAGATGTCGACCCAGCAGGGCTTTGGCCTCGTGTTGAACGAGATCGCGCGCAGCGACAGTGAGCTGGCAAGGCGCATCGTCACGACCTCGCCCGACGTCACGGTGTCGACCAATCTCGGTCCGTGGGTCAACCGGCGCGGCCTGTTCGCGCGCGCCGAGAAGGCGGACTTATTCCGCAGCGAGAAAATTCCCTCCACGTTCAACTGGGACTTTTCGCCCAAGGGCCAGCATCTCGAGCTTGGAATTGCCGAGATGAACCTGTTCATCATGCTCTCGGCGCTTGGGCTGTCGCACCAGATCAACGGCGAGCGGCTGCTGCCGGTCGGCACGCTCTATGATCCCTTCATCGAGCGCGGGCTCGATGCGCTGAACTACGCCTGCTACCAGGACGCGCGCTTCATGGTGGCGGCGACGCCATCAGGCATCACGCTCGCGCCCGAGGGCGGCGCGCACCAGTCGATCGCAACGCCCCTGATCGGCATGGCGCAGGATGGGCTCGCCTCGTTCGAGCCGGCCTTCGTCGACGAGCTCGCCGTGATCATGGCCTTCGGGTTTGAGCACATGCAGCGCGAAGCGGGCGAGGGCGGCTCGGTGTACCTGCGGCTGTCGACGCGCAGCATCGAGCAGGCGCAGCGGATCATGACGCCGGAGCTGCAGCAGGGCATCACCGACGGCGCTTATTGGCTGCGCAAGCCGGGCCCGAATGCCGAAGTCGTGATCGCCTATACCGGCGCGGTGGCACCTGAGGCGATCGAGGCGACCGGCTTCATCGGCGAGAGCCGGCGCGACATCGGCCTGCTCGCGATCACCTCGGCGGACCGCCTCCATGCGGGCTGGACCGCCGCGCGGAAATTGCGGCGGGATCGCCGCGGCGTGCAGCATCTCAGCCACATCGAAAAGCTGCTGGCGCCGCTGCCGCGCGACTGCGGCATCGTGACCGTGATCGACGGCCATCCCTCCGCGCTCGGCTGGCTCGGCAGCGTCCGCGGCCACCGCGTCGAGGCGCTCGGTGTCGAGCAGTTCGGCCAGACCGGCACGATCGCCGACCTCTATCGGCACTACGGCATTGATGCCAACGCCATCATCGATGCGGCCGAAAGCCTCACCACCGGCGCGCCGGTGCTGCATCGGAAGATGGCGGTGTAGTGGAAGTAATCGAGGTGTCATTCCGGGGCGGCTCGAAGAGCCGAACCCGGAATCTCGAGATTCCGGGTTCGATGCTTCGCATCGCCCCGGAATGACGGCTGAGAGAACCTTGCCACGTTCCCGCCATCGGCTCATATAACCTCCGTCCGCCGCAACGCTGGCCCCGCATATGGCGGGTTCAATTGCCGGCGCTTTCGTGCAAGGATGCCTGCCGAAACGCCCCCACATGCCCCCAAGAAGAGGTTAACGATGGTCAATCGCATGCAATTCTACATCGACGGCGCCTGGGTCGATCCCGCCGTCAAGAAGTCCACCGCCGTGGTCAATCCCGCGACGGAAGAGGCGATGTACGAGGTTGCGCTGGGCTCCAAGGCCGACGTGGACAAGGCGGTTGCCGCCGCCAAGCGCGCCTTCGCAACCTTCTCCCAGACCAGCCGCGAGGAGCGCGTCGCGCTGCTCACCAAGGTCATCGAGGTCTACAAGGGCCGCCTCAAGGAGATCGGCGCCGCCGTCTCCGACGAGATGGGCGCGCCGCTGCCGATGGCGGAGAAGCTCCAGGCCGGTGCCGGCCTCGGCCATCTTATGACCACGCTCGACGTGCTCAAGAACTACCATTTCGAAGAGCCGGTCGGCACCGCCATGGTGCTGCGCGAGCCGATCGGTGTGGTCGGCATGATCACGCCCTGGAACTGGCCGCTCAATCAGATCGCCTGCAAGGTCGCGCCCGCGCTCGCCGCCGGCTGCACCATGATCCTGAAGCCGTCGGAGTTCACGCCGACCTCGGCGCTGATCTTCGCGGAAATCCTCCATGAAGCTGGCGTGCCCAAGGGCGTGTTCAACCTCGTCAACGGCCTCGGCCCCGAGGTCGGCGCCGCCATGAGCGAGCACCCCGATATCGACATGATCTCCTTCACCGGCTCGACCCGCGCCGGCATCGACGTGGCCAAGCGCGCCGCGCCGACCGTGAAGCGCGTCAGCCAGGAGCTCGGCGGCAAGTCGCCGAACGTCATCCTCGAAGGCGCCGACCTCATGAAGGCGGTGACCGGCGGCGTGATGCACATGTTCAACAACTCCGGCCAGTCCTGCAACGCGCCCTCGCGCATGATCGTGCCGCTGTCCAAGATGAAGGACGTCGCCGCGATCGCGAAGGCCGTCGCCGACAAGACCAAGGCCGGCGATCCCCGCGCTGAAGGCACCACCATCGGCCCCGTCGTCAACCGCGGCCAGTGGGACAAGATCCAGGGCCTGATCAAGAAGGGCATCGACGAGGGCGCAACGCTCGTCGCCGGCGGCCCGGGCTTGCCCGAAGGCGTCAACAAGGGCTTCTATGTCCGCCCCACCATCTTCGCCGACGTCACTCCTGACATGACGATCGCTCGCGAAGAAATCTTCGGGCCGGTGCTGACCATCATCGGCGCCAAGGACGAAGCCGAAGCCGTGCAGATCGCCAACGACACGCCGTATGGCCTTGCCGGCTACGTCACGGGTGCCTCGGTCGAAGACGCCAAGCGCGTCGGCCGCCAGATCCGCGCCGGCAACGTCAACCTCCAGGGCGTGCCCAACGACCGCACCGCGCCGTTCGGCGGCTACAAGCAGTCGGGCAACGGACGCGAGTGGGGCAAGTACGGCCTCGAGGACTTCCTCGAAGTGAAGGCCGTCGCCGGTTTCAACGCGGCGTAAGTTTTAGCGCGTGAACGAATGACGCCGGAGCGGGCAACCGCTCCGGCGTTTTTGTTTTGGGCGGCGTGTCGCGAAGGCGAGGTGCCGTAGGGTGGGCAAAGCGAAGCGTGCCCACGTCTTCGCGCCCGCGACGGCGCGGTGGTGGGCACGTCGCTTACGCTCCTTTGCCCACCCTACGAGACCGTCATTTGTGGAGCGCCTATCCCCCCATCGCCCCCTGCGTGTTCACATACAGCGCGTAGATCGACTGGCTCGCTGCCATGAACAGGCGGTTGCGCTTGACGCCGCCGAAGCAGACGTTCGCGCAGCGCTCGGGCAGGGCAATGCGGCCGATCATGACGCCGTCGGGCGCGAACACCACGACGCCGTCGAGCTCGGGATCTCCCATGCCCCAGCCGCACCAGAGATTGCCGTCGATGTCGCAGCGCATG
Source organism: Bradyrhizobium sp. Rc3b (assembly GCF_900114915.1). Classification (GTDB taxonomy): domain Bacteria; phylum Pseudomonadota; class Alphaproteobacteria; order Rhizobiales; family Xanthobacteraceae; genus Bradyrhizobium. Next base: position 161,955 of record NZ_FOUS01000010.1, on the reverse strand, counting down.
CCGTCCGGCGTGCCAGGACCTGCATCGATGTGGACGCGCTTGTTGGAAATCTCGGTGCCGTCAGCCGAGACGTCATAGGCGAGGATTTTTCGGTTTGGCACGCCGCGGGATTCCACGACATAGAGGATCTTTTCATCCGGCGAGAAGCACAGCCCGTTCGGCCCGAGCACCCCCTCGGCGACAATGGTCGCCTTGCGCGTCTCGGGATCGAGCCGGTAGACATTCGGCTCGATCTCGGGCTCGGCCTTGTAGCCCTCGTAATTGCCGAGCAGGCCGAAGGTCGGATCGGTGAACCAGATCGAGCCGTCCGATTTAACAACGACATCGTTCGGCGAGTTCAACCGCTTGCCGTTGAATTGATCCATCAGCACGGCGACGCTGCCGTCATACTCAGTGCGCGTCACGCGCCGCCCGCCATGCTCGCAGGTGACGAGCCGGCCCTGCCGGTCGCGCGTGTTGCCGTTGGCGAAGTTCGAGGGCTTGCGGAACACGGAGACCGCGCCGGTCTCCTCCTCCCATTTGACGATGCGCTGGTTCGGGATGTCGCTGCACAAGAGATAGCGCCCGTCGCCGAACCACACGGGACCCTCGGCCCAGCGCAGGCCGGTCGCCAGCCGCTCCACTGCGGACAATTTCAGCCAGTATTTTTCGAAACGGGGATCGAGTGCACGAATGGCCGGGTCGGGGTAATACGTCGCCGGCCGCCAGCCTGGCCGCTCCTGGGTGTGGGACGATGCCTCATTCATGTCGGTTCTCTCGTTTCGTTCCCTCTGGACAATGCTGCTATCATTAGAGACACGTGACCGCAAATCGGTCACCAACGGCGAGGGAAGACATGCCGCGTATTTTGATGACGGGAGCTTCGGGCGGAATCGGCACGAGCCTGCGAAGACTGCTGCCGCCGATCTATTCGGATCTCCTGCTGTCCGACATCAAGCCGCCGGCCGATCTCGGCGCGAACGAGAAGTTCAAGGCAGCGGACCTCGCCGATCTCGCGCAGTGCGAGGCGATCTGCGAGGGCGTCGACGGCATCATTCATTTCGGCGGCTATTCGGTCGAAGGTAACTGGGATCAGATCCTCCAGGCCAACATCATCGGCGGCTATAATCTGTTCGAGGCGGCCTACCGCAAGGGCGTCAAGCGCGTGGTGTTCGCCTCGTCGAACCACGCCGTCGGCTTCTATCCGCGCCACCACAAGATCGGCACCGACGTGACCCCGCGCCCAGACGGTCGCTATGGCGTCAGCAAGGTGTTCGGCGAAGCCGTCGGCGCGCTCTATGCCGACAAGCACGGGCTGAAGGTGACGTGCCTGCGCATCGGCAATTTCGGCGACATGCCGCTCGATCAGCGCCGGCTCTCGATCTGGCTCAAGCCCGACGACCTCGTGCAGCTCTGCCGCATCGGGCTCGAGCATCCCGACATCCATTTCGAAATCTTCTACGGTGCATCCCTCAACGAGCGCGCCTGGTGGGACAACAGCCGCGCCTACGAATTCGGCTACCGCCCCACGGGGCGCGCCGAGGATTTCCGCGAGCACGCGATGGCCGAGCAGGCCAAGCTGAAGCCGGATCCGGTCGGCGATTATTTCCAGGGCGGCACGTTCTGCAGCATGGAGTTCGATGCGGATCCGGACCGGATCATCGACTGGAAGAAGCGCTAGGGAGCGCGCTCGACATCGTGAGAGCGGCCGAGTTCTGCTTGGCCGCTCAAATCGTAGGTTCGCCGGATCAGAACAGGCCCGGGATCAACATCGCCACCTTCTCCCTGTAGTGTCGGTACTGATCTCCGAAAAGAGTGATCAGGTCGCGCTCCTCCAACCAGATGCCGACGAAGATGTAGGCCGTCGTCACCATCGCGAACAGCATGTGCCCGAGCGTCATGGTAGGCGTCGACCAGAACGCGATAATGAAGCCGAGATAGATAGGATGCCGGATCAGGCGGTAGAGGCCCGGCGTCCTGAACTTCATCGGCTCGGCGAGCCGCCCCGCAAAGTGGCTGACGACTTGCGTCAGTCCGAACAATTCGAAATGGCTGATCAGAAACGTGCTGTACAGCACGATGAGCCAGCCGGCGAAGCTGCCGGCGACCGCGGCGTAGGCTGCCATCGGCGTCTCTATCTCCCAAACCGCGGCGGTGATGGGACGCCATTGCCAGAACAGCCGGATCAGGCTCAGGCTTGCCAGCAGCACATAGGTGCTGCGCTCGAGCGCGGGTGAGGCGAAGGCGGCGAACAGCTTCTTGAAGCCCTGGCGAGCCATGCCGCTGTGCTGGACGGCAAACAGGGACATCAGCGCGAGATCAATCAAGAGGGCCTGTGCGGTCGAACCCGCCACGCCGCTGTCGATCGTCTTGGGCATGATGAATTGCGAAATGAAGCCGACGGCGTAGAGAAAGGTCCCGAAGAAGATGAGATAGGCAAGGAGGCCATAGCTGAGCACGAAGCTTCGTGCCAAGAGCGAGCTTGCGGTCTGAGTAGGTCCGTTTTGCATGGTGATGGACATGATGGAGTTTCCAGTTCAGTGGTGAGGGCTTGAACGGCTGTTTCAGCGGGCGGTGTCACCGCCGCCTTCGTCAGGTTGAAAAGGCTGTCGGAACCGTCGCGCCCTTGCGCACTTGCCAGGGCTTTTCTGGACCACTGCGCCGCCGCTCACGCCTTCGGTGCGATGGTCGCCGAACGTCGTTGCAGCCGAAGCCAGAGCAAGCGACATCAGGACGGCCCCGAACGTCCCGATCGCCACCGCGACGATTCTGGATTTGAAATTCTTGAAACAGGAGATCTTGGCTTCGGAAGCGTCGGATTGGATGAAAGAACTCATGACAATTTCCTCGAATTGAAGCTGTTGCTGGAAATGCAAATCCTCTCATGATGAAGCGTGTCTCGAACCGTGCCATCACCGCTGGCCGTGGTGCCGCCGCAACCCTTCGCGAACTGCATTGCGGCCTTCTCGCGGTTCGCCAGCATGCTGGCGACGGACTGGTTGATGAGCCGGCGAAGCCGCAACAGGATGCCGGCGAGATATCGCTGCGAGGGGCTCGGTGCGGGCGGCGCCTGAGACTGAACGGACATTTTCTTATCCTTTCATGGAATCCCGAGTCGATGACGGCGCCCGCGCTGATTTGCTATTCGGCGGCGACCGTCTGCGGTGTGGGATCGCCGCGGACGACCACTGTCGTGGCGACCTTGTAGAACTCCTCGCCCGGCATGCCGACGCGCCGTGCATGCTCGCGGATCGACTCCCCATCGCGCGCTTCATAGATGCAGAAGGTACCGATGCGGCCGTCGGCCTCATGGACCACATAGCTGCGGATCCAACGGACGCGGTCGGACATCTGCTCGTTGCCGATCCGAGCGGACTTCGCGCCGGCGGCTTCCAGTTCGCTCAAATTTGCCCAGGCGCTCGGGCGGCGGATGACATAGAGTTCCATCAGACATCTCCTCGGGGGTTGTTGCCGGCGGTCGGAAGCGACCCGGGCCGTGAGGAGCTATAGGGGCGACCGGTGCTGACCGTCCTTACCGCGGGCTGATCATTGCCTGATCCTTGTCTGAACCTTTTCCGCATTGCCTGGACTTAACGATATGACCCTCAGGTTTGGACCCTTCGAGCTCGATGAAGAGGGCCGTGCGCTCATCCACGCGCAGCGGGAAGTCGCGTTGCAACCACGTGTGTTCGATCTGCTGGTCTACCTGACGCGCAACCGGGATCGGGTCGTCACCAAGGAAGAACTGCTCGATACCCTCTGGCCTGATGTAACCGTCACCGACAATTCGTTGCAGCGGGCGGTGAGCATGCTGCGTGGCGTGCTGCGCAAGGGTGGCATGGATAGTGCCATCCGGAACATGCCGGGCAGGGGATATCGTTTCTGCATCGACGGCGTATCGGAGATGCAGCTCGCCGCTCCCCAGACGACGGGCGGGCAAGTTCCGGACGTGCGGGCGCAAGCTCAGCGCGCCGCTGACGTGCAAGCCTGGGACGAAGCCGCAGCGTTGTTCGAGGCGGCCGATACCGTCGGACCGCTCGATGGCGCCGACTTGCACCGATGGGCGCTGGCCTTGCAGTGCACCGGCAAGGCCGATGCGGCCCTGCCTCTTTTGGCTCGTGCGGTTGCTGCCCATACCAAGGCGAGCAACGTGCCGCTGGCCGTCATCGATGCCGTCACACTCGCCGGCTTGCACTTCGAGCGCGGCCAGGCGGCGATTGCCAAGGGCTGGCTGGCACAGGCGGAGGACTGGGCCTCCGAAGTCGAGGATCCCGCCACGACTGCGCTCATTCTCTGGATGAAGTCGAAGGTCGCCGCGTTCGACGGCGAGCCTGAACAGGCGCTTTCGCTTGCCGATATCGCGTACAGCATGGTCCGGCACAAGAACGCTGTTGGCATCGAGGCGCTGAGTCTTGCTTATCGCGGGTTCTACCGGCTGTGTCTGGGCGATACACGCGCTGGCCTAGCGGATCAGGACCTCGCCGCTGCGATGGCGCTCTCCAGCGGCGATATCGATCCGATCGTCGGAGGCATCCTCTACTGCAACATTCTGTGGGCGGCGCGGATGTTCGGAGATTGGGCCAGGGCCGACCAGTGGACGCTGGGTTATCAGAAATATTGCACCGAGAGCGGGATGGAATTGTCCGGCTCCTGCCAGCTTCATCGGTCAGAAGTTCTCGGTGTCAGGGGCTCGCTCGGCGAAGCTTTGCTCCGAATTCAGGACTCGTTGGCACGGCTTACCGGTGACGCGCCTTGGGCGATCGGCGATGCCAATCGCGTGCTTGGCGACGTTTACGCAGCGATCGGCAATGAAGACGACGCGCTCGAAGCCTATGAAAAGGCCTACGCGCTCGGCTGGTGCCCGGAACCCGGTCGCGCCATGCTGTTGCTGGAGCGAGGCGAAGCGGAGGCGGCTTACGCCAGCCTCGAGCGCAGTCTGATCGGAAAGTCCTGGTGGACCCTGCAGCGGCGTGGGATCCTGTTCGCACATCTGGCACTCGCGGCCGCGTACACGGGCCGTCGTGAGCAGGCGCTTGAACTGATCGAGGAGCTCTCCGGAAGTCCGGACCGGTGGCCGATGCCGTCGATCCGCGCATTGACGAACGAAGCGCAGTCGGTCCTCGCGCATGCGCGCGACGACTATGAGGCAGCGCTGCGACATCTGCATCTGGCCCGGCAATTGTGGTCGAGCATCGACGGACGAGTGCAGGCCGTCGGGTTGAGGCTGCGGATCGCGAAGCTGCAATTGGCGCATGATGACGTTCGAGGCGCCTCGGCGGAAATTCATGCGGCGCAGCTCGTGGCTGGCGAATTGGGCTCGCGGAAGTTCGAGGCTGAGTGTGCGGCTTTGCGACGCGGGGCCGATATGCGTGCGACGGGACGCGCTGCCTAGCGATCGTCCGCGATACCTACCCTGTCTTGTCAAGCGGCACGTGATTTTTCGTTCGGGTCAGCCGGTGCCGCCAAATGCTTTGGTTTCTCGCCCCTTGATGTGGATCAACGGTGCTCCAGCGTTTCGGCTTTCGATCTGTGCGATCGGAATTCAGCAACGGTTGCGTTGATGACGCCGCAAAAGCTGCAGCGAAAGCCACGACAATGAAAATCAAATTGTCAGTCGCGATATTCGCGATGATCGTTTCCGGACCGGCGCTAGCCGTACCTCTCACCGAGGCCGAGGCGGCATTCCTGGACCAGCTCGTCACGGCATCCGTGGTGCTCGAACAGCGATGCGACGGTTACGAGGTCGATGGCAGCGGCAGCGTTCAGCTCGGCGCCCGGCTGCTCGGCAGTCCCGACGTCGCGATGGCCATGATCGACGCCTATGCTGCGGCCATCAAGGCCCGCGACGGCGAGAGCTACGATCCCCGCAAATTCCGTCCCGAGGTGTCCGACGCGGCCCGCAAAACGTTCAGACGGGTCCGAACGGACCTGATCCAAAACCCGAAAAGGGCCTGCGCCGATTATGGCGAGACCAGCGTGGAGCGTGGCCTGCTGAGGCGGTACTGACATCGTTAGTGACGTGATCGCATGACCTGTCGTACGTCATTTGGCAACGCGCGCTTCCTGTTTCTTGGTCACGTGCCAGAGCACCACATGGTAATGCGGCACATCCACGCCGGGGTGACCTGGGTTGAAGTAGAAGCTGACGTGGTCAACTGGTCCTGCTGACCCCGCCCCCTCCAACGTTTTGTGATCGTCGATGTCCTTGTTCGGGACCATGTAGACGGTCGCGACCAGACGGTCCCTGCGATCGAAGGTCAGGAACGGCCCCAGCGGCAAGGTGTCGGGCTTGACGAATATAGTGCCGAGGCCCGGAAAGAACTTCGGAAAGTTCACGAGATCGCTGACCCGCTGGTATCCGTTTTTTTCCGCGACCTCCCGCTGGTTTGGTGGTGGACGAACGACTTTGTGCTTTCTATGTGCCTTCTTTCGGTGAGGGGCTGTCCTGGTTTTGTCGACCTCGTCGGCCGGTGGCGCTGTGCCCGGGAGCAGCTGCGGAGCTTGTGGCCAGAAGGGAGCAAATTGGGCGGCGGGGCGCCTCACATCGGCGATCAAGGCGAGCAACGCAACAAGGGCTGCGCCCACCACGGTTTTGCGCATCGATACCTCCCGAGGTTTGTTTGCCCAAGTCTGCTCACTTGGCCGGATTGCGTTCTCTCCAGCGCAGGAAATCCCGAAACAGTTCTTCGCGATCAGGTAGATCGGCAGTTGGCTTTCCCTCGATGAACCGGCCGAACGCCTTGCGAAGCGCGGCTTCCCCTCCCGATTGCTGCTGGAGCCAGCGCTCTGCCGGTCGGAATCGTCGCCATCCAGGGAGTTGTGCGGCCAGGTTTACTTCGCGCCACTTAGGATGATGGGCGTCCCCGAGAAATTCGGGAAAGCGCGTGAACAATGTCTGGACGAAGAACTCCAGCAACCGAAATCGCTCGTTGCCGCTCGGCCAGTTGTAGGCGAAGAGGGCGGATTTGATCGCGATCGTGTCAACGCTCGCTTCGGCGGCGATCAGATTCGGGTAATCCTTGTGGCGGAACGTCGATGGCAGATAATCTTGTTGCAGCAGCTCGTTGAAGTAGGGGATCGGCAGGAGGTGAATACCATCGAGTTGCGAGACCTGCGTCAGGAAGCTGAGCGGTTTTCCTGAGACCAGCAGAGCGGCGGAGAGATCTCCCTTCCTCAGACCATCCAGCGCGGCCTCCGGTCCCAGGTTCGACTCCATGATCTCGACGCCCAGACGGTTCAACACTTCGCGGCCGAGAATGGCGCCGGCACTGCCGTCGTCCCCGAGATTGACCCTCTTTCCCGAAAGCTCCGTCAGGCTTCCGATTTCCGCCCGTGCGAGAAGATGGAACTCTTCGATATAGAGCGGGGCAATGTAGGTCAGCCTGTCAGAAATATCCCCGAAGGTCCTTGTCTCCCGGAGCCGGTCGACGAGGACGACGGGCGAAATCGCCACGTCGGCACCTGCGAGGGTGAGCACATCAAGGACGTTGCGGACACCGCCGTCTCCCACGATGGGCAGGACCCGCAATGCGACTTGGCCATGAGGACCGGTCTCCTGACCGCCGGCGAGCGTGGTCGCAATGTCCTGAGCGATCGCGAATTCAGTGCATTGCGGCGAACCGGTTACAAATCCCACCGTAAACGGGTCCGCAGGTCGTCCCGTTTCCTTCTTCGGGGTGCCTTCCTTTCTCGGAGACACCTTCGTGGATTCGCTCGGAGAAGCCGACGGCCGCTTTTGCGCGAAAGAATCCTGGACCTGTCCGCCGAGCCAGGCCGCCGCAATCAATGCGATGAACAAACCGGTCCGCATCGCTCCGCAGACCCTCATTATTCAACCTGCTCGGTCAGTCCTCCCTTGGGCGCGACATGCTGCGAGAAACTGCCACCCGCGGCCTCCGAACCAAGACCGAGCCTTATGCTTGGCCTTCCAACGCGCCCGGGGCAGCGCCGTTCCGTGATGGATGCCTGCAGCAGAAGTTTGCCGATTAGCGCCTGGCCTCGTCCGCAATCCTCGCCAGATAATCCCTCTTGCTGAACTGCATATGATCGACACACAGCTGCGCCAGCGCCCAGCTGTCGCGTCCCCTGAGTAGCTCGATCATCATCTCATGCTGCCGCCGCGATTGCGCGAGGCCGTCGCGGTCGGCGAGGTTCTTGGCGCGCATCGGCAGGGTCAGGTTCATGTAGTCCTGGAGCGAGCCCACCAGGTAGGGATTGCCGCAGGCCGAGAACAGCGCGAGGTGGAAAGCGTCGTTGGCTTCGTGGATGCCGCGCAGATCCTGCGCATCGGCTCTCGCGCAATATTGTCGTTGCAGCGCGGAGAGCTCGTCGATCAGGGCTTGCGGCGCGGGCAGAGGGATCATCAGTGCCGCCTGCCGCGTCAGCATCTCCCGGACCTCGTAGATCTGCCGGACCTCCTCGGCCGAGTAGAACCGGACGGTGGCGCCGACGTTCTTCTCGCGGCGGACGATGCCGCGGCGCTCGGCATCCACCAAGGCTTGGCGCACGAAGTGGCGCGAGGTGCCGTAGCGCGACATCAGCGCGTCCTCGGTGAGGCGCGCGCCGGGCGGCAGGCGGCCGAAGATGATGTCCTCCTCCAGCCGCGCGACGACGTCGTCCGGATCGTCGTGCCGGATCGGCATGCTATCTGCGGTGCGAATGTCGGACATGCCCTCGGCCTCCCGGCGTCTGGCCGGCTCGCCCTGTGGAGCAGGGAAGGGACAGATTGTCAATAATTCGTGCCGAAGATCGAGCCTTTGGGCGGAAAATGCGACAATATGGGCCAAGCTTATTGACAATCGAGGTGCGGGCTGTACCACAATGGCAACTGAAGGAGTGGCATGATGACGAGTGGGTTGCGCAAGGGTCTGACGAGCTATGGCGATGCCGGCTTCTCGCTGTTCCTGCGCAAGGCATTCATCAAGGCCATGGGCTATTCCGACGACGCGCTGGAGCGTCCGATCGTCGGGATCACCAATACCTATAGCGACTACAATCCCTGCCACGGCAACGTTCCGCAGATCATCGAAGCCGCCAAGCGCGGCGTGATGCTGTCGGGCGCGATGCCGTTCGTGTTCCCGACCATCTCGATCGCCGAGAGCTTTGCCCATCCGACCTCGATGTATCTGCGCAACCTGATGGCGATGGATACCGAGGAGATGATCCGGGCCCAGCCGATGGATTCGGTGATCGTGATCGGCGGCTGCGACAAGACCCTTCCGGCGCAGGTGATGGCGGCGATCAGCGCCGATTTGCCGACCGTGGTCATTCCGGTCGGTCCCATGGTGGTCGGCCATCACAAGGGCGAGGTGCTGGGCGCCTGCACCGATTGCCGCCGTCTATGGGGCAAGTATCGCGCCGGCGAAATCGACGATGTCGAAATCGAAGCAGTGAACGGCCGTCTCGCGCCGTCGGTCGGCACCTGCATGGTGATGGGTACGGCCTCGACCATGGCCTGTATGATCGAAGCCATGGGCCTGTCGCTGCCGATGAGCGCGACGATCCCGGCGCCGCATGCCGAACGATTCCGCCTTGCCGAGGCGAGCGGCAAGGTCGCCGCCGAGATGGCCAAGACCAAGGGGCCGAAGCCGAGCGAGCTTTTGACACCCGCGTCTTTCAAGAACGCGCAGGTCGTGCTCCAGGCGATTGGCGGCTCCACCAACGGCCTGATCCATCTGACCGCGATGGCGCATCGCTCGCCGCATCGGCTCGATCTCGAAGTGTTCGACCAGATCGGCCGGGAGGTGCCGGTGCTGGTCGACCTCAAGCCGTCGGGCGAGCACTATATGGAGCATTTCCATCACGCCGGCGGCGTGCCGAAGCTGCTGGCGCAACTCGGCGACCTCGTCGATCTCGACGCCAAGACCATCTCGGGCCAGACCCTGCGCAATGTCGTCGCCAATGCCGAGGACGTGCCCGGTCAGGACGCCATTCGCTCGCGTGACAATCCGATTAAGAAAGAGGGCGGCCTTGCCGTGTTGCACGGCAATCTTGCGCCCCGCGGCGCGGTCATCAAGCAATCCGCGGCAAGTCCGAAGCTGTTGAAGCACACTGGGCGCGCGGTGGTGTTCGAATCCGTCGAGGACATGACCTTGCGCGTCGACGATCCCGATCTCGACGTGACCGCCGACGACGTGCTGGTGCTGCGCAATGCCGGCCCGAAAGGCGCGCCGGGCATGCCGGAGGCCGGCTATCTTCCGATTCCGAAGAAGCTCGCGCGCGGCGGCACCAAGGACATGGTGCGCATTTCGGATGCGCGCATGAGCGGCACCGCGTTCGGCACCATCGTTCTGCACATCACCCCGGAATCCGCCGTCGGCGGGCCGCTGGCGCTGGTGAAGAACGGCGACAAGATCAGCCTGGATGTAGCCAAGCGCAGCATCGAGCTCTTGGTCGATGCGGCCGAGCTGGAGCGCCGGCGCGCTGCCTTGAAGCCGGCGGCTGCGCCCGATGAGGCGCGGCGCGGCTATGCCTGGCTGTTCAACGAAACCATCATGCAGGCCGACGAGGGCTGCGACTTCGACTTCATGCAGAGGACTGGGAAGACCGAGACAAGCTGACGAACGACGAGCGCTCAGACCGCACAAGCGGCGGGCGATAACATAGGGGGAAACGATGATTGCACGATCCATGCCAGGATTCTTACATGGGTTGGCGGCTGCGGCCGCCGTGCTGTTCGTGACCGGGGCGGGGGCGCAGGAGGTGAAGCATTATCGCTTCGCCTATGACCAGCCGCGCAACACCGGCTATTCCATCGCGGGCGACATCTTTGCCGAAAAGCTCAAGGAGTTGAGCAAAGGCACCATGATCATCGACCAGTATCCGGGCGCGCAGCTCGGGCAGGAGCCGCAGGTGCTCCAGCTCGTGAAAGCCGGAGACGTCGAATTCTCGATCATCTCCTCCGCCAACACCGCGACGATCTCGCCGCAGGCCGGCGTGATGTCGCTGCACTATTTGTTCCGTGACGAGAAGCACGTGGTCAAGGGGCTGGCCGATCCCCGCGTGTTTGAAGCGCTCAAGACGATGATCGACGAGACCACGCAGGGGCTGCACGTGATCGCGACCGGATCGCAGGGCGTGCGCCACATGTACGCCAGGAAGGAGATCCACAACGTCGGCGACATCAAGGGCGCAAAGGTCCGCGTGCAGGCGACCGCGACCGAGGACACCATGTTCCCGGCCTATGGCGCCCAGACCGTGCACATGCCGTTCGGCAGCGTTTACACCAGCTTGCAGACCGGGGTCGTCGACGTCGCCGAGAACAGCATCAACGTCTACCTCGTCAACAAGCATTACGAGGTGGCGCCGGTCCTCAACATCACCGAGCACGAGGCCAACAACGCGCTGGTGTTCATCTCCGACAAGCTCTGGCAGAGCCTGTCGGCCGAGCAGAAGGGCTGGGTACAGACGGCGGCCAACGAGATCAGCACCAAGGAGCCGGCGAAGGCGTTCGAGCTGGAGCGCACCGCCGCCGAAAAGCTGAAGAAGATGGGCGTGAAGGTCGTCGATAACGTCGACAAGAAGAGCTTTGTTGCGGTCGCCGATCCCTATCTCGACAAGCTCGCCAAGGAGCTCGGGCCGCACGCCGAGAAGATCAAGGACTTGATCCGGTCAATCAATTAGGTCGCTTGCGGCCATCCTTCGAGACGCCCGCCTTGCGGCGGGCTCTCAGGATGAGGTCTAGTTTCGCGGCGAGATTTTAGACCCTCATGGTGAGGAGCCCGTGAAGCGGGCGTCTCGAACCATGCAGGCCGAGTGTGATCGGCAGCTTCCCAGCTGTCACATCCGATAGCTTTGGGACGGGGACTAATGGCCATCGCCGATAAACTGCTCGTGCATCGCCAACGCCACCTGAAATGGCGCTGGCTCGACTGGCTTGAGCTCGCGCTGATGATCCTCTGCGGCGTGCTCTGCTTCGGCTTCTCGCTGTCGGTCACCGCGGACATCGTCACCCGGACCATCGGTCATCCCTGGCTGTGGCTGCAGGAGGTCACCTCGACGCTGTTCATCTACGCGATCTTCATCGGCACGGCCGCTGCGACGCGCCGCAACGACCACCTCTATCTCACCGCGATCTCCGAGGCCTTGCACGGCACCTCGCGGCTGATCGTCGAGCTGATCATCCGTCTCGTCGTGCTCGGTGTCGCCTTCTGCCTGATCTGGTACGGCTACCAGAATTATCTGCGCGGCTTCGGCAGCTTTCGCCTGCCGTCGGGTACGCCGATCGCCTCGCTCTATGCGATTATCCCGCTGTCGGGCGTGCTGATCGGCCTGTTCACCATCGAGCAGCTGGTCAACGGCCTGCGCAACGGCTTCGACCATCCCGAGCCGCCCGAGGAGGATGGAACGCCCATCGTCACCGACGCGCAGGCGAGGGCGCAGCTATGAGCGCACCTGTTGTTCTGGCGTTGATGACGATCTGCTTCCTGTCGTTCGGCTATCTCGGCGTGCCCGTGCCGTTCTCGCTGATGGCCGGCGTTTTCATCGGCGCGATCCTCTCCGACGTTTCGCTCGCGGCCATCATCCAGAAGATCTTTGACGGCGTCGATTCCGAGGCGCTGCTGGCGATCCCGTTCTTTCTGCTGGTCGGCGAGCTCATGAGCTCGGCGAATGTGGTGGTGCGGATCGCGAACCTCTCGGTGTCGCTGGTCGGGCATATCAGGGGCGGGCTGTCGCAGGTCGTCGTCGTCTTCAGCATGTTCTTCTCGGAGATGTCGGGCTCGACCACCGCCGACGTCGCCGTGATGAGCCGCGCGCTTGGCGGGCCGATGAAGCGAGAGGGTTACGAGCCGGCCTTCATCGCCGCCATCATTGCCTCGGCCTCCACAATCGCCGCGCTGGTGCCGCCGAGCATCACCGCCGTGGTCTATGGCGCGGTCGGCAACGTCTCGATCGCGGGCCTGTTCATGGCGGGCGTGGTGCCCGGCCTGATGATCGGCTTCGGTCTGATGCTTTATTGCTACTTCTTCGGCCCCTCCGGCCTGCGCAAGCCGCGCGCGCCGCTTCGGCAGGTGGTGTTCGCTGCCGGCGATGCGGCGCTGCCGCTGATGATCCCGGTGATCCTGCTCGGTGGCATCCTGACCGGCTGGTTCACACCGACGGAAGCCGGCGTGGTCGCCGTGGTCTGGATCGTGCTGGTCGTGATCCCCGCGCTCAATCGCGGGCACATCAAGAGTATCCCTTACGATTTTTGCATTGCCGGACTGATCTTCTCGCTGCCGCTGGTCACCATCGGCGCGGCCAATGCCTTCGGCTGGATGCTCGCTTATCTGCGTGGGGCGAGCTACATCGCCGAAATCATCACCTCGATGGCAGGTAACGATCCGCATCTGATCATGCTGCTGATGGTGCTGCTCTTCACCGTGGTCGGCGATTTCATCGAACCGGTGCCGACCATCATCATCTTCATGCCGCTGGTCAACACACTGACGGAGGCGGGTGACATCAATAGCGTCCATATGGGCGTGGTGCTGATCGCCACGCTGGCCTTCGGCCTGATCACGCCGCCTTACGGGCTGGTGCTGCTGATGGCCTCGAAATTCGTCGGCATAAGTTTCGCGAAAGCGCTACGCGCTGCGTTGCCGATCTATCTGGTGTTCCTGGGGACGATCGCATTCGCGATCTACTTCCCGAGCGTGGTGCTGTGGCTGCCGCAGAAAGTGCTGCCGGAATCGGTCGGCTGCTTCAAGTCGCCGGCGGGGACGGGCTATATCTGTCCGAAGTAACGACTTGCTCGACGCGCCATTGCGCCTGCTCGCGCACGTAACGGAACGGCGTGCCATGGCTATTCTTGAAGTAGCTGCCGCACAGCGCGTTGGCCATCCCCTGCATCACCGCGTCATGGCAGACGAACAGGAGATCGTCGCCGGGATGACGGTCGAGCCACGCCGAGACGCAAGCCAGCGACCGTTTCGTCATGGTGTCCCAGCTCTCGCCGTCGGCTGGCAGGATCGAGACGAGGCCCGTCGCCGACTTGACCCCGTGCTTGATCATGAGGTCGCGAACTGGCAGGCCTTCAAAGCTCCCGAAGTCGAATTCGATGATGCCGTCGTCAATCGCCAGCGGCACCGAGATCGCGGCCGCGATGATCTCGGCCGTTCGCGCCGCGCGGGCCAAGGGACTTGCGACGATGCGGCTGATGCCTGCGCCGCGCAGCATGTCCACGGCCTCGTGCGCCTGCCGCAGACCGTCCTCGTTCAGCGGATTGTCGGTCCGCCCCTGGAATCGTCCCTCGCGATTCCAGTCGGTCGCGCCGTGACGAAGGCCGTAGAACGTACGCGCTGGTGTCGTCACTTCGACTTGCTCGTGAATTTTTTCACGGCGCTGCGAAATTCCTCCGTGTTCATCGCCATGATGATCTTGTGCTCCTCGGCATCGAGCTGCTGCTTCACCGGCGTGGTGGCGGCCTGATAGACCAGCGATTTGGTGCCTGATATCGCCGCCGGCGGGTTCTGCGCCAGACGCTCCGCGAGTTTTCGGGTGGCCGCTTTCAGTTCGGCGGCCGGAACCGTCTTGGCGACGAGGCCCCATTCATAGGCCTGCTGCGCGGTAAAATTGTCCTCGGCGAGAAAGATCTGCAGCGCCCGGCGGGAGCCGACCGTGCCGACGATGCCGACCGTCGAGCCGCCGTCCGGCGACACCCCGATCTTGGCATAAGCCGGCGTGAATTTGGCGTCGTCCGCGGCGATGCAGAGATCGGTGACGAAGGCGAGGCCCATGCCGGCACCGGCGGCCGAGCCGTGAACGCTGGACAACGAGATTTTCGGCATGCGCCGGATGATTTCGATGAAGGCGTGATAGTACTTCAAGAGCTCGCCGACAACAGGCGTCACCGTGCCCGCTTCGGCGGCGGCACCAATCGTCTGCAGATCGCCGCCGGCCGAGAACGCACGGCCTTCGCCTTCGAGCACGACGACCTTGAGGTCGTCGTCGCCTTCGAGATAGGCCGCAAGCTGCTCTAGCTTCTGCGCGATGGCGAGATTGATGGAGTTGAACGCGGCGGGACGGTTGAGCGTGATGGTCGCGATCGGGCCGTCGATCCGCAGCAGGGCGGGATCATCGGGCTGGGAGATGGGAGCTGGCATCTGAGAGAGTCTCCGGCAGGAGGTGGTTGCTGCAACTAAATCGCAGAAGGGCAGGGGTGACAATCCCCGACCGCCGCCCTTGCGCGGGGCGAAACGATAGGCTCAAATGGGGCTGCCTTTGCCAAGGGACGGACACGAGCGCCGGCTCCTCGTAAGGCCAGCAACCAAAATCAGCGAGAGAGGAGACGGCATGGGTCACGCTCGTGTCTTCCGGAAATGGGCTGTCCAATGAGCGACGGTCCGGTGATCATCGTCGGTGCCGGCCATGGCGGCTATCAGGTCGCGGCATCGCTGCGCCAGGCGGGCTTTTCGCAGCGCATTTGCCTGATCAATGACGAGGCGCATCTGCCCTATCAGCGGCCGCCTTTGTCCAAGGCCTATATCAAGGGCTCGGCCGGGCCGGAGAGCCTGATGTTCCGGCCGGAGAAATTTTATCAGGACCAGAAGATCGAGCTGATCGCGGGCCGTGCAGTGTCGATCGACCGCGCCGGCCACAAGGTGCTGCTCGCCTCGGGCGAGACGCTGGCCTACGGTCATCTCGTGCTGGCGACGGGCGCGCGCAACCGGCTGCTTGATCTGCCGAATGCGAATCTGCCCGACGTGAAGTATTTGCGCATCCTCGACGAGAGCGAGGCGCTGCGTGCGATCATGCCCTCGAAGTCACGGGTCGTGGTGATCGGCGCCGGCTTCATCGGCCTGGAATTCGCCGCCACCGCGCGGATCAAGGGCCTCGAGGTCGACGTGCTCGAGCTCGCCCCGCGCGTGATGGCGCGGGCGGTGACGGCGGAGGTGTCGGAGTATTTTCAGGAACGCCATCGCGAGGCCGGTATCCGCGTCCATCTCGGCGTGCAGGCGACCTCGATCGAGGCAGAAGGCGGCAAGGTCACCGGGGTCTCCCTGAGCGACGGTCGGCATCTGCCCGCCGACCTCGTCGTGGTCGGCGTCGGTGTGCTGCCCAACATCGAGCTTGCCGCGGAAGCCGGGCTGCCGGTCGCCGCCGGGATCATTGTCGACGAATATCTTTCGACGGCTGACCCTGACATCTCCGCGATCGGCGATTGCGCGCTGTTCGCAAGCCCGCGCTTCGGCGGATCGCTGCGGCTGGAATCGGTGCAGAACGCCACCGACCACGCCCGCTGCCTCGCCGCGCGACTGACCGGCGACCGCAAACCTTACGACAGCCATCCCTGGTTCTGGAGCGACCAGGGCGACGATAAGCTCCAGATCTCCGGCCTCACCACCGGCTACGACCGCGTCGTGCTGCGTGGCAGCGCCGCGAACAAGGCGTTTTCCGCGTTCTGCTACAAGGGTGAGACGCTGCTCGGCATCGAATCGATCAACCGCGCCGGCGATCACATGTTCGGCCGACGGTTGCAGGGCATGAATCGCTCGATCACGCCGGCGCAGGCCGCGGATGAAAGCTTCGATCTGAAAAGCGCGCTGGCGTGATCAACCAGCGCGGAGCACAGCCGCCACTTCCGCGGCCGTCGGCATCGACGGCCCCGCGCCCATGCGCTGCACGCTGATCGAGGCGGCCGCGTTGGCGAAGGCGAGGGCGGCGCGCAAGGGCACACCGTCAGCCAGTTGCGCGGCGAGCGCGCCGACAAAACAATCACCGGCGCCGGTGGTATCGACCGCCTTCACGGCACGCCCGGGCACGGCGGCCTCTTCGCGCCCCGCAAGCGCAAGCACGCCGCGCTTGCCGAGCGTGATGCAGATGGTCTGGTCCGCGCGCGCCTGAAGTATTCGCGCAACATCGAAGATCTTCGCGGCCTCGTCGCCGTCGGATAATTCCTCACCGGCGAGGAAGCCGAGCTCGGTCTCGTTCAGCACGAGGATGTCGACGAGCGCGAGCAGTTCACCGGACATCTTTTGCGCTGGCGCCGGGTTCAGCAAGGTTACGGCCCCGGCCTCGCGTGCGCGCCCAAAGAACGCGGCAATCGTCGTCAGCGGGATCTCGAACTGGCTGACGGCGACATCGCCCTTCGCCAGCGGCACGTCCGCGACATCATCCGCGCCGACCTGCGCATTGCTGCCGGGAATGACGACGATGGTGTTATCGGAGGCCGCGACCGTGATGATCGCAGTGCCGGTGTGGGTGTCGGCGTCGCGCACCGAGCCGAGATCGATGCCTTGCGCGCCGAGGAACGTCTTCAGCTCAGCCCCGAACGAATCCTTCCCCAGTCGCCCGATCAGCATGGTCTTCGCGCCGAGCCGTGACGCCGCCACCGCCTGGTTCGCGCCCTTGCCGCCTGGAAAATACAGCACCTCGCGGCCGGCGACGGTCTCGCCGACGCGCGGGTGGCGATCGGCGGTCGCCACCACATCCATGTTGATGCTGCCGGCGACGAAAACGCGCCCCATCTGGATCTAGACCCTGACCTCGAACTCGTGCCTGACCTTGGCGATGTCGACGAGCGTCGGCAAGCCGGCCTCGTTGCCGAGGCGCTGGATCTTGAAGGTCGAGGCGGCTCGGGCAAAATCAAAGTGCTCGCGCCAGCTTTTGCCGGGATGGGCGAGGTAGGAATAGACATAGGCGCCGTGGAACACGTCGCCGGCGCCGTTGGTGTCGATCACGCGCTCGCGCGGAATCGGCATCGCCGGCATCACCTGCACCGTCCCTGTTTCGTCGTACCAGAGCAGGCCCTTCTCGCCCATGGTGATGCCGCCGATCTTGCAGCCGCGGCTCTTGAGATAGTCGAGCATCTTCTCCGGCGTCAGGTCCATCTGCTCGCACAGGCGTTCGGCGACGATGGCGACGTCGATATATTCCAGCAGCTCATGGGTGTTGGTGCGCAGGCCGCCGCCGTCGAGTGAGGTCAGAATGCCGGCCTCGCGGCAGACCTTGGCGTAGTGAATCGCGGCATCGGGCTGATGACCATCCACGTGCAGCGCGCGGCAGCCGCCGAGATTGAGCATCGGAAAGGGGTGGATGTGCTCGTCGTCGCGGCAGCGGACGATGGCGCGCTTGCCGTCCTTGGGCATGATGAAGGAGAGCGAGGACTGGTTGACCTTCCGCCCGTGCAGCGAGATCGCGTATTTCGCGCACATGTCCTGGAACATGCGTCCCAGCCAGTCATTGGCCGCGGTGGCGATCAGGTCAGGCACGATACCGAGCTTGGCGCAGCAGAACGCCGCCGTCACCGCGTTGCCGCCGAAGGAGACCGCGTAGTCCGAGGCCACGTGCTTTTCGTCTCCGGTCGGCATGTGGTCGGTAATGAAGACGACGTCGATATAGGTCTGTCCGATGAAGAGAGCCTGCATTGCTTGTCCGTCATGCGCTTTGTGGTCCAGGCCGGCGCGCTTACTGTAGCACCGGTTCCGCTCAGGGATCGCTGAAATTATTCGCAAATCTGCCGCCCCAAGCGCTTGAGGTCAGCATGAGGCCGGAATACGACCATCACCGGGCAATGCCAAGCCCGGACAAACGCCGTGTTTTCTGCGCATTGGTTCCAGGTCAATAAAAGGGTCGATCAAAAGGGGGACATATGATCACCGGCCTCGATCACGTCGTCGCTCTGGTCAGGGATATCGGTGCAGCCAAGGCGGCCTACCAGACGCTGCTCGCCCGCGCGCCGGCCTGGCAGAACTCCGGCGAGGGCGCCGACCGCGTGCTGTTCACCCTCGAGAACATGACGATCGAATTGATGGCGCCGAGCGGTTTCAGCGTGACGGCCGATCGGATGCGTGCGCTGCTCGACGACCAGGAGGGCGTGCTCGCCAGCCTGTGCTTTCGTGTCGCAGACATGAGCAGGATGCACCGGCGGCTGCAGCGGGTGGCCCTGAGCCCGGATCCGGTCGCCGAGGTCGAAAGCAGCGACGACGAGTCGGGCGCCGTCCTGCACTGGAAGCGCACGCGCGCCGCCACGGAACTCACGCGCGGCGTGCGCATGTTCTTCCTCGAACTGGCCGACGAGCGTCCGCTCTCCCCGGCGACCGACGTCGCGCCGATCGACGCACTCGACCATGTCGTCGTCACCACCGAGGATTCCGAACGCGCCGCCGCGCTCTATGGCGCACGGCTCGGGCTCGATTTGGCGCTCGATCGCTCGCACCAGGATTGGGGCCAGCTGATGTTCTTCCGCTGCGGCGATCTCATCGTCGAGGTGGTCCGCCGGCCGGTCGCCGGCGGTGACCACGCGCGTGACCGGCTCTGGGGCCTGAGCTGGCGGGTCGCCGACATTGACGCCACGCGCGCCCGCCTGATCGCCGCCGGCCTCGACGTCACCGAGGTCCGCAACGGCCGCAAGCCCGGCACGCGAATCATGACGGTGCGGAACGGGACGTGCGGCATTCAGACCGTTCTGCTGGAGCGCTCGCCCAAGCCGGTGGGGTGAAAGCGGTCTTTCCACTCGAAGACTCTCGTAGGGTGGGCAAAGCGCAGCGTGCCCACGTCTTGGCTGCTCGATGAGAAGACGTGGGCAAGGCGCAAGGGCGCCTTTGCCCACCCTACGACACCGGCTTGCTTGGCTTTCACTGTCGCGAAACTATGCGGCGGGCTGCCCGCGTGTTACATGCGTACCGACAGCACCCAGCGAGCACTCCACTTGGCGAAGGCAAAGCGAACTCTGAAATGGCAGCGTGATCCCGAGGGCATGCGGCTGCGCATTCTCGAAGCCGCCAAGCAGGAGTTTTCCGCTCACGGGCTCGCCGGCGCACGCGTCGACCGTATCGCGGCCAAGGCCGGCGCCAACAAGCGCATGCTCTACTACCACGTCGGCAACAAGGACGAGCTCTACCTCGCGGTGCTCGAAGGCGCCTATGACAAGATTCGCAGCGAGGAGCGGGGGCTCGATCTCGAGCATCTCGATCCGCCCGAGGCCATCCGGCGCCTGATCGAGTTCACCTGGAACTACTTCCTGCGCAATCCCGAATTCCTGTCGCTGCTGCAGACCGAGAACCTCGCGCGCGCCAAGCACCTGAAGAAATCGACCAAGGTCAAGTCGATGCATTCGCCCTTCGTCGAGATGATCCGCACCGTGGTGCGACGCGGCGTCGACAGCGGCGACTTCCAGGTCGCGGTCGATCCGGTGCAGCTCTACATCTCGATCGCAGGCCTCTGCTTCTTCTACCTCTCGAACTCGGCGACGCTCAGCGTGATCTTCGGCCGCGATCTCCTGGACAAAAAGGCCAAGGATGAGCGGTTGGCCCATATGGTCGGCCTGGTGCTGGCGGCGCTGACGGGGCAGTCCGTGGCCTTGTTCGAGATCGCGAAAGCGCCGAAGTCGCGCAGCGTGGTGGCGCAGACGGTGTAGTGCTCGCTCGTCGCTGGTCGACGATCGGCTGCTGATGCCAAGTTTCTCCGCTGTCCTCGCCCGGGCGATCCAGTATTCCAGAGACAGCGAAGGGATGCGGAGAGGGCGCCGCGTACTGGATTCCCTGCTTTCGCGGAGAATGGCACCGAGAGTGGGGCGGTCTCATGCCCCGGACGCAGCGCAGCAACGTCCCATTTCCAAAGCACCGCGGAACCGCCGCCGCAAAACGTCACAGGGAAAGGTCTGGACAGTATTTATCCAACGGGTTAATTTCTCCCCACAACGAAGAAGACAGCCGGGAGTGAAAATTGGCCGAGCTGAAGCCGCAGAATGCGATCTCCAAGCTGCTGAATGCGGCCTGGGTTCGGCCGTTCTTGTTCCTCGTCTTCATCGTCGTCGCCTGGGATCTCGCCATCCGGCTGTTCAGGATCCCCGCCTACCAGATCCCGTCGCCCCTCGACGTCGTCGCGGTGCTGCGTACCGACTGGCCGGAATTGCTGCGCCAGTCCTGGCCGACGACCTATGCGACGGTCTGCGGTTTCGCGCTGTCCGCTCTGTTCGGCATTCCCGTCGCCATGCTGATCGCGGGCTCGAAGACGGTGGAGAGCTACATCTATCCGCTGCTGGTGTTCTCGCAATCCGTGCCCAAGATCGCGATCGCGCCGCTGTTCGTGGTCTGGTTCGGCTTCGGCATCATTCCAAAGGTGATCTCGGCGTTCCTGCTCGGCTTCTTTCCGGTGGTGGTCTCGGCGGTGCAGGGCTTCAAATCGGTCGATCCTGACATGGTCGATCTCGCCCGCGCCATGCAGGGCAGCCGCTTCCAGGTGTTTTGTGCGGTGAATCTGCCGCACGCGCTGCCGGCGATCTTCTCGGGTCTCAAAGTGTCGGTGACGCTCGCCGTGGTCGGCGCCGTCGTCGGCGAGTTCGTGGGGTCCAATTCCGGCATCGGCTACGTGATGCAGCGCTCGATCGGCACGTTCGACCTGCCGACGATGTTCGCAGCCCTGGTGATCCTCGCGCTGCTCGGCGTGATCCTGTTCTGGATCGTCGACCGGATCGAGAAGCTGGTCATTCCCTGGCATGTCAGCCAGCGCGAGGACGTGATTTTCGCTTCTTAACTAGAACACAAACGGCCACCAACGGCCGAAACAACAACGGCAAGGGAGAGTGACGATGAAGCGGTTGATTGGGGCTGTCTCAGCGGTGCTGATGGTGTTTGCGGCCATGCCGGCGCAGGCGGCCGACAAGGTCGTGCTGATGCTGAACTGGTACGTCTATGGCGAGCACGCGCCGTTTTATTACGGCAAGGCCAAGGGCATCTATGCCGCCGAGGGCATCGAGCTCGAGATCCAGGAAGGCCGCGGCTCGGCTGCGACCACGCAGGCCGTCGCCGCCAAGACTGCCGATTTCGGCTATGTCGACGTCCCCACCATGATGCGCGCCGCGATCAAGGGCGCGCCCGTGGTCGCGACCGGCGTGCTGCTCCAGACCTCACCGATGTCCGCCATGGGCTTCGCCGACAAGAACATCAGGAAGCCCGAAGACATCAAGGGCAAGACGGTGGCGATCACGCCGGCCGATTCCATGACCCAGATCTGGCCGCTGTTCCTGAAGAAGACGGGCCTGAAGGAGAGCGACTTCCAGACCGTTGCCGGCGATGGCCAGACCAAGCTCAATGCGGTCATCAACGGCCAGGCTGATCTGCTGCTCGGCTATGTCATGGACCAGTCGATGAAGATCAAGGACGCCACCGGCAAGGACGTCTACCCGATCAAGTTTGCCGACTACGGCATCAACATGGTCTCCTCCGGCATCATCGCCAATGCCGACTATGTGAAGGCCAATGCCGATCTCGTCCGCCGCTTCATGTCGGCGACGACCAAGGCGGTGGAAGCCGCCGAGAAGGAGCCGAAGGCCGCCGCGCAGTCGATCCTCGATGCCAACCCCAAGGGCGGCAAGATCGACACGCTGACGCAGGGTTTTGAGCTGACCATTCCGCTGTACCGGACCGCGGAGACCAAGAGCAAGCGGCCGTTCCAGGTCACGGACCAGAACATGACGGACTCCGTCAACCTGATGGTCGAATATGGCGGACTGGATGCCAAGGCCAAGGACAACCCGAAAGCCTTCTACACCAACGACTATCTGCCGAAGAGTGGCTCGTGAGCGATCAATATCCGCCGTCGTCCCTGCGAACGCAGGGACCCATAACCACCGGCCTTGATTGTTGCGGAAGGTCTTTCCCCGCGTGCCTGAACGTACCGGCACGGCGTATGGGTCCCTGCATTCGCAGGGACGACGGGGGGAGGGCGCTGCGATGAACCCTGCGACCAAACCAATCGATGTCCAGCCGGCCGCCCATCTGAGACTGGTGAGCGACCGGGCCGCGGGCGATGCCTCGGGCATCAAACTGTCCGGCGTGTCGAAGACCTACCGGACGCGCGACGGCGATGTGCCGTCGCTGCGTCCGCTCGACTTCCACATCAACGACGGCGAGTTCTTCGTCGTGGTCGGGCCATCCGGCTGCGGCAAGTCCACGCTGCTCAAGCTGATCTCCGGCTTGCTGCCGCCGACATCAGGCGAGATTCTGGTCGAGGGCGAGAAGGTGACGACGCCGCACGGCAATGTCGGCATCGTCTTCCAGAACGCGTTACTGCTGCCCTGGCGCAACATTCTGTCCAACGTCATGCTGCCGATCGACATGAAGCGGCTGCCGCGGGACAAATATCTTCCCCGCGCCAAGGCGCTGCTGAAGCTGGTCGGCCTCGAAGGCTTCGAGAAGAAGCTGCCGTGGCAGCTCTCCGGCGGCATGCAGCAGCGCGCCTCGATCTGTCGCGCACTGGTGCACGATCCAAAAATCATGCTGATGGACGAGCCGTTTGGCGCGCTCGATGCGCTGACGCGGGAGCGCATGAATGTCGAGCTGATGCGGATCCAGCGCGAGACCAGGAAGACGGTGCTGCTGATCACGCATTCGATTCCGGAGGCCGTGTTCCTGGCCGACCGCGTGCTGGTCATGACCGAGCGCCCCGGCGCAATCGCCGCGATCTACGACGTACCGCTGCCGCGCCCGCGCTCGCTCGACGTCATGGCCGACCCGGTTTTCACCGAGCTTGTGCAGCGCATCCGCAAGCATTTCTTCTCGCAAGGGGCATTGGACTAAGGCAATGCGACTAATCTCGGCTGCAACCACGACGGCGATGCGCTCCCTCTCCCGCTTGCGGGGGAGGGTCGGGGAGGGGGTGTCTCCGCTCGCGAGGACCCCTAAGAGGAGAAAACCCTCACCCGGCGCGTTGCGCCGACCTCTCCCGCAAGCGGGAGAGGTGCACCGCCGCCGTGGCGAAATCGTCGGGACCAACTAGCACTATGTCACCCCGCCTGAAGCTGCGAGACATCGCCTTCTTCGAACGTCCCGTGCAGTTCGCGCGGCCATTCCGCTTCGGTGCGATCACGATCAACGCGACGCCGCAATTGTTCGTGCGAGTCGAGATCGAGGTGGAGGGCAGGGGGAGCGCGGTCGGCGCCAGTGCCGAGCTGCTCGTGCCAAAATGGTTCGACAAGCGGCCGGAGCTGTCCCCGGCGCAGACGGTGGATGGCTTGCGGCGGTCGCTCGAGATTGCGCGCGGGCTTTATCTTGCGGAGACCGGGTTTCGTCCAGCGTTTGGATTGCATGCGTCGTGTATTGCCGCCCAAGTCAAGGCGTGTGCGGAAGAGGATATTCCGCCGCTTGCAGCGGGCTATGGTCCGGCGGAAATCGACAAGGCGATCCTCGACGCGCTCCTGCGCGCGGTCGGTGCGAGCTTTTTCGAGGGAATGGCTGACAACATCGCGGGGATCGACGGGCGGATGTCACTCGATCTGACCGGCGCCGAGATCGCAGGGTTTCTGAAGGGCCGAACGCCTCTGCCGCGGGTTGCTATACGGCACACGGTTGGCCTCGATGACAAGATCGAGGGCGAGGGTGGGGTAGCGGACGTACGCGAAAACGCTGGCGCTCGCTATTTCAAGCTCAAATTGTCGGGCGATCCGGAAGCAGATGTGGCACGGCTGGCGCGCATCGGCAAAGAACTCGGAAACCTGGATCGTGACTACAAGGTCTCCCTCGACGCCAACGAACAATACGCCGACCTTGCTGCATTGCGTGCATTGATCGATCGCCTTGATGGCGACGCAGCCCTGCACGGAATCTCGACCCGGCTTCTTTACATCGAGCAGCCAATGCCGCGCGATATTACATTCCAGACTGCTCTCGGGTCGCTCGCCACGCGTGACTTCATCATCGACGAAGCCGATGATTCCTACGGAACGTTTCTGGCGATGAGGCCGCTCGGCTATCGCGGCATCTCCTCGAAATCCTGCAAGGGTCTCTACAAATCGATCCTTAACGCGGTCCGCGCCGCGCAATGGACTACCGGCGCTGAAACGTTTTTCATCACAGGCGAGGATCTGACCTGCCAGGCCGGCCTCGCCGTGCAGCAGGACCTCGCGCTCGGCGCCTTCATCGGCGTCACCCATGCCGAACGCAACGGCCATCACTATGTCGACGGCTTTGGCGACACGCCTCTCGCCGAAGCGCGGGCGTTCGCCGCCGCGCATCCCGATCTCTATGCCGATACCGGGCAGGGCATTCGCCTCTCCATTCACAACGGCGATCTCCTGACGGGATCGCTCCACGCAACGGGCTTTGCGACGTCGGTTCATCCGGACTGGTCGGCGCTCCGCCCGCTCGAACAGCCGAGATCACTTCAGGAGCATTTGACATGACCACCCAACGCCTCGGCCTCATCATGAACGGCGTCACCGGCCGCATGGGGCTCAACCAGCATCTGATCCGCTCGATCGTCGCGATCCGCGAGCAGGGCGGTGTACGGCTGAAGAACGGCGACCGCGTGATGCCCGATCCGATCCTGGTCGGCCGCAGCGCCGAGAAGGTCGAGGCGCTCGCCAAGCGCTACAACATCACACGCTGGACCACCGATCTCGATGCGGCGCTCGCCGACAAGAACGACACCATGTTCTTTGATGCCGCGACCACGCAGGCGCGCCCGGGTTTGCTGACCCAGGCGATCAATGCCGGCAAGCACGTCTATTGCGAGAAGCCGATCGCGACGAATTTTGAGGAGGCGCTTGAAGTCGTCAAGCTCGCCAATGCCAAGGGCGTCAAGCACGGCACGGTGCAGGACAAGCTGTTCCTGCCCGGCCTGAAGAAGATCGCGTTCCTGCGCGATAGCGGCTTCTTCGGCCGCATCCTCTCGGTGCGCGGCGAGTTCGGCTATTGGGTCTTTGAAGGTGGTTGGCAGGAAGCGCAGCGGCCGTCCTGGAACTATCGCGACGAAGACGGCGGCGGCATCATTCTGGACATGGTTTGCCACTGGCGCTACGTGCTCGACAACCTCTTCGGCAATGTCCAGAGCGTGAGCTGCATCGGCAACACCGACATCCCCGAGCGTTTCGACGAGCAGGGCAAGAAGTACAAGGCGACCGCGGATGATTCCGCCTATGCGACGTTCCAGCTCGAAGGCGGCGTCATCGCCCACATCAATATGTCTTGGGTGACGCGCGTCTATCGCGACGACCTCGTCACCTTCCAGGTCGACGGCACCCATGGCTCGGCGGTCGCGGGGCTCAGCGACTGCATGATCCAGGCGCGGCAGGCCACCCCGAGGCCAGTGTGGAATCCCGACGAGAAGCGGCTGCACGATTTCTACGGCGACTGGCAGAAGCTGCCTGACAACGTCAGCTACGACAACGGTTTTAAGGAGCAGTGGGAGATGTTCATCCGTCACGTCTACGAGGATGCGCCCTACAAGTTCACGCTGCTCGAAGGCGTCAAGGGCGTGCAGCTCGCCGAATGCGCGCTCAAGAGCTGGAAGGAGCGGCGCTGGATCGACGTCGCGCCGATCAAGGCGTGAGATCGATTGGATAAGTCTCGATGTCTGTTAAGCCGTCACTGCGAGCGAAGCGAAGCATTCCAGAGTCTTTCTGCAGAGGCAGTCTGGATTGCTTCGTCGCTTCGCTCCTCGCAATGACGGGGAGAGGTCTGAAGTCATGAACAAGCCCGTTCTGCCGATGTCGTCATTGTCGCTCAAGCTGCCCAAGGCCGACCGGTCGATCGAGACCTACCGGCTCGCAGCCTCCCGTACGTTTCCCGCAAAGCTCGAAGGACCGCTGAACCGCATAGCCTTCTCGGCCGTGCACACGGTCGTCGATCCCTTCGCGGACAACGATCCCTGGCTGTCGGCTGCCGTCGACTGGGACAAGACCATCGCCTTCCGCGAGCACGTCTGGGACCTCGGTCTTGGCGTTGCCGAAGCCATGGACACCGCTCAGCGCGGTATGGGGCTGGACTGGCCGACCTCGCTGGAGCTGATCACGCGCTCGGTCGCCGCCGCCAAGCGCCGCAACGCGCTGGTGTTCTCCGGCGCCGGCACGGACCATCTCGTGGTCGAGGATGCCAGGAGCCTCGACGACGTGATCCGCGCCTATGAGGAGCAGATCTCGGCGGTGGAGAAGGTCGGTGGCCGCATCATCCTCATGGCATCGCGCGCGCTGGCCAAGCTTGGTCGCAACGCTGACGATTACGCCAAGGTCTATGACCGCGTGCTGTCGCAGGTCCGTGAGCCCGTGATCATTCACTGGCTCGGCGACATGTTCGATCCGGCGCTGGCGGGATATTGGGGCACCGGGGATCTCGACAAGGCGATGGACACGGCCGTGGCCATCATCAACGGCAACGCCGCCAAGGTCGATGGCGTAAAAGTCTCTCTGCTCGACAAGCAGCGCGAGATCGACATGCGCCGGCGCCTCGACAAGCGCATCAAGATGTACACCGGCGATGACTTCAATTACGCGGAGCTGATCGCCGGCGACGAGCAGGGCTTTTCGCATGCGCTGCTTGGTATTTTTGACGCCATTGCGCCGGCGGCATCCTACGCACTGTCGCGGCTGGCGGCCGGCGACGAAGCCGGATTCCACGACGTGCTGGGGCCGACGGTGCCGCTGTCGCGTCACATCTTCAAGGCGCCGACGCGGTTCTACAAGACCGGCGTGGTGTTCATGGCGTATCTCAACGGCCACCAGGACCATTTCACCATGGTCGGGGGACAGGAGAGCACGCGCTCTACGTTGCATCTGGCCGAGCTGTTCCGTCTGGCCGACAAGGCCGGCCTGCTCGCCAACCCTGAACTCGCGACGCAGCGGATGAAGACCGTGCTCGCCACCCACGGTATCGAATCCTGATGCGCGAATTTTCGTCCGACCATCGCTGGTTGTCGCTGAACACGGCAACCGTCCGCAAGCAGGGTGACCTGGTCGAGATCATCAATGCCTGTGCAAAGCAAGGCATCCGCGCCATCGATCCCTGGCGCGACCAGGTGGCATCCGTCGGCCTCGACCGCGCCGCGCGCGCAGTGCGCGATGCCGGCCTCGAGCTCTCAGGCTATTGCCGCGGCGGCATGTTCACCTCGGACGCATCGCGCCGGAGTGAAGTGCGCGACGACAACAGGCGCTGCGTCGACGAGGCCAAAGCGCTGGGCGCGCCCTGCATCGTCCTGGTCGTCGGCGGCCTGCCGCAATATTCGCGGCCGGGCAGCGAGGCCTCGAAGGACATCGTGACGGCACGCGGGCAGGTCGAGGAGGCTCTCGCCGACATGCTCGACTACGCGAGGCAGGCCAAACTGCCGCTGGCGATCGAGCCCCTGCATCCGGCTTACGCGGCCGACCGCGCCTGCGTGAATACGACGAAGCAGGCGCTCGACATCTGCGACCGGCTCGATCCTGCTCGCAGCGGCATGCTCGGCGTCGCGCTCGACGTCTATCACATCTGGTGGGATCCGGAGCTGATGAGCCAGATCGCGCGCGCCGGCAAGGATCGCCTGCTCGCGTTCCATGTCTGCGACTGGCTGGTGCCGACAAAGGACATCCTCAACGACCGCGGCATGATGGGCGACGGCGTCATCGACATCAAATCCGTGCGGGCGGCGGTCGAAGCGGAGGGCTTTGAAGGCTATTCCGAGATCGAGATCTTCTCCCACGATTGGTGGGGCAAGCCGATGGAGGAGGTGCTGCGGACCTGCATCGCGCGGCATAAGGCGGCGGTGTAAAGTTACCACGAGTGGCGGCCCCTACGGGCTGGCGAGCTGTTGCAGCGTGTTGAAGCGGACGTTCTGCCCGCTGTTCGGCGTCGATAGAACTGGTCCAGCGCAAGTTCGCCCCGCTGGCGAGGCGGCGAGCTGGTCGGAGTACCACCAAAGATGTGGTGGACTGCCATCAGCTTTCAGGCAGAATGTCATCATGCCGATGCCGCAGCCTCGCCACAGTCTGTGCCAGATCGGATGCGGTAATCAGTGGCATCAACGATCAGCAGGGACGGCGGATGTACCCATGCCTGTTGACCTTGAATGGCCCCGACGTGCAACCGTCGGGGCCATTGCCGTGTCCGGCGTGACATGGCTGGCGAGCTTTGCCGAAGGCACTGGCGTGCTTTGGCGCGGCGAAGGACCGCCAAGGACGATCTGCAATTCAATGCGCCGTGCCAAACTGGTTTTGCGATCGAATTTGTCGGCCACGGCCGTTCGCCGAAAAGTCGGACGATTGCGCTATCATTGATTCACCGTCAAACACCGGACTATCACCTGTCAATTCGATCTGCGAAGCTGTGACAACAGAATGCGCTTGCAAACAAGCAAGCGTGAAGAGAGGTTCGCAGTGGATAAGGTGCAGCGTTTGCGTGCGATGAGCTCACTATGCCGCCAACAGGCCGCGTACAACAGCATGAACAAATGGAAGCTGCTCGCAGAAGCGGAATACTGGGATCATCTGGCTAATCTCGAGTTGTCTTCTCACTTCCAGCAATGCAACGCGATCACAAACACGAATGAGGCTGGGCAGTCCTCGTGAGGTCGGAAACGAGGCTGTCGCTTGCGTTACGTGCCGCCGCACCCTCACAGAGAGTGCGCGGCAGCGACATACATGGTCTCGTCGAGCTTTGAAGCAGGACGATTACGTGACCCCGCTTCGTTCGACCGCGACGCAAATTGCAACGAGAGAACGCGATGCCGTCCTCACGGCCCCGCGACCTGTTGCAGCGTGTTGAAGCGCGCCTTCTGCTCGCTGCTCAGCGTGGCATAGAACTCGTCCAGCGCAGGCTCTACCAGCTTGGCGGCCGTCAGCATCGCCTCGAGCCGGTGCTGCATCGCCTCCAGCCGTCCGACCGGCGTCAGCGGCACATCGTTCGGGCAAGCCGCTTGCAGGCCTTCAACGCCTTTGGCTGTCGCTTCGCTGAGGCGGTCGAGCGCCTCCTTCTGCTTGCCGGCTGGGTGGAGCACAGCCTCGATCCTTTGGATCGGCAGCTGGGTCAGGCTGGATTTCGGATCGCCGCAGCCCTCGACGTTGGCTTGTTGCTGCGGCGAGCGCTCGCCGACATTCGGGCCGAGCGCATTGAAGCTGGCCTTCTGCTCGTCACTGAGCGAGTTGTAGAAATTCTCCAGGGCCGGTCGAACGATCTTGACGGCTTCCAGCGTCGCGCTGATGCGGTTCATCATCGCGCGCAGGCGGCCGGGGGGAGTTAGTGCATAGGTCTCCGCGCAGGAGTCCTTGAACACGCCGGCAGCGTTGGCCGCCGCGGTCTTCAATTCATCGAGCAGCGCGCGTTGCTCCGGCGTCGGCCGCACCGCTTTCGCGATATCGGCAAGCGGCCAGGCGGTGACGCCCTTGTCCGGTGTGCCGCACAGTTGCTGTAGCGTTTGCGGGCTCACGCTCGCGCGCGGACGGGCGCGACTGCTGCCGCCGGCTTGCGGATAATCATACGGGTTGGTGCTGGCATAGGCGGAGTAGGGGCCGTCACCACCCCAGAACACGGTGTCGACGAAGTCGTCATAGGCATATGCCCAATAACCGGGCTCGTAGCCATAGGACCAGAACGTGTAGTTGAAAATGTCGGAATAAGCGTAAGGCCAGAACACCGGCCCAAGCCACGCCACGAACACCGCGGGATGGCGGTGTCGCCAGGCCTGCCGGGGAGCCCAGCCGCTCTGGCGGGTGGTGAGCGCCGCCTGGGCTTGCGCAGGGGCCTGCTCGCGGAAGCGCTCGGCAAATCGCCCGCGCTCGGCCGCCTGCACGGCGGCGACGGCAGCGGCGGCTCGCCCAACTGTGGCGGGCTCGGGGCCCAACCGCTGCAGGCGCGCCTGATCGCGCTGCTGCATGCTCTGTTCGCGCTGGAGCAGGCGGTTCTGCGTCTGCAGCGTCCGCTCCTGTGCACGTTGCGCCCGCACGCCTTCCGGCTTCTGCGACTGCAATTGCTGCACGCGCTGTTGCATCCGATCGATGCGGCTCTGCCGTTCCGAGCTCTGACGCGTGAGCATCTCGCGCTGCCGCTGCTGCACGATTTGCTGTCGCTGCTGGATCTGCTGCTGATGCTGCTGCGCGCGCTGCTCCATCCCCTCCTGTCGCGGCGGCCGCGCGGTCACAGCCGATGGCCCGCTTGGACGCGAGGGGGCGGCGATATGCGGCGTCGGCCGCGGGGCCATGGCCGGACGTTGTGGTGCTGCCTGCGCCCGGTGGATTTCAGGTCGCGGCGCTGCCACGTGCGGGGCGGCTCGCGGCGGTGGTGCTGCAAAACGGGGGCCCGGACGCGGCGGCGGTGCTGCAAAACGGGGGCCCGGACGCGGCGGCGGTGCGGCGATGTGGGGCGCCGGGCGCGGCGCCATGGCCGGTCGCTGCGGCATGGCCGGTGGATGGAACGCCGGGGCGGCGGGACGTGCCATCGCTGGCGGCGCCGCCGGACGGGCCATGGCCGGCGGTGCTGCTGGCCGTGCTGCCGGCGCTGCGGCCGGACCGGCAGGTCCGCCCCTTCCATGTCCCTGGCCGGGTCCTTGGGCGAGCGCGCCGACGCTCGTCGCCAGCATCGAGACACCAATGAAAGCAGCCGTAAGGCAAGCGCCATGCGGAAGCATGATTGTCGCTCCCAGCTCGTAATCGCCCACGACGTTCAACGCGCAGCTGGCGGAATCGTTCGTTGCCGGCCGCGGCCGGCATTGCGATCTTCCGACGCAGGCCGCCTCAAGAGAAATCCTGCGTCAGGGTGGTGGCGAGCCGCTCTAACGCCCAGTCGACCTGGTCGCTTGTGATTACCAGCGGCGGAGCGATGCGGATCGTCTGCTCGTGGGTATCCTTGGCCAAGATGCCCTTGCTCTGAAGCGCCTCGCAGTAGCGGCGGGCGCGGCCGGCCTCGGGATGCAGCTCAACCGCCAGCATCAAGCCGCGCCCGCGCACCTCGCGGATCGTGTTGGCGCGAATGTCTTTCAAGCCTTCCAGAAAGCGCGCGCCCTGCCTGGCCGCGTTCTCGATCATGCCTTCCTCGGTCAGCACGCGCAGCGCCGCGCGCGCCACCGCGCAGGCAAGCGGATTGCCCCCAAACGTCGAACCATGCTGGCCGGGCCTCAATGTCCCGAGCACGTCGTTGTTCGAGAGCACGGCCGATACCGGATAGAAGCCGCCGGACAAGGCCTTGCCGAGCAGCGTCACGTCCGCCTCGATTCCCTCGTGCTGTTCGGCGAGAAGCTTGCCGGTGCGGCCGAGCCCGGTCTGGATCTCGTCGAGTACCAGCATCACGTTGTTGGTGGTGCAGAGCTCCCGCACCTCAGCGAAATAACCGGCTGGAGGAAGGATGACACCGGCTTCGCCCTGGATCGGCTCGACCAGAAAGGCGACCGTGTTTGGGGTGATTGCCTCCGCCAGCGCCGTGGCGTCGCCGAACGGGATGATCTTGAAGCCCGGCGCGAACGGGCCGAAATGTGTGCGAGTGTCGGGGTCGGTTGAAAAGCCGACGATGCCCAGCGTGCGTCCGTGGAAATTATTGGCGCAGACGATAATCTCGGCCTGGCCGTCCGGCACGCCCTTCACCTCATAGCCCCATTTGCGCACCGACTTGATCGCGCTTTCGACCGCCTCGGCGCCGCTGTTCATCGGCAGCACCTTGTGGGAGCCGGTCAGTGCCGCGATCTCTTCGTAGAAGGGGGCGAGCTGGTCGTTGTGGAAGGCGCGCGAAGTGAGCGTCAGCCTGTGCGCCTGTTCCACCATCGCCGCCAGGATCTTGGGGTGGCAGTGGCCCTGGCTGACCGCCGAATAGGCCGAGAGGCAATCGAGATAGCGGTTGCCCTCGGTATCCCAGACCCAGACACCTTCGCCGCGGGACAAGACGACCCCGATCGGCTCGTAATTATGGGCCCCAAAGCGTGCTTCCGTTGCGACGAAATCAATGACCGACGCGCTCATCTGTCGTCACTCCATGGCTGCGCGCGGCGGTGCCAACCGACTGCACCGCCGGCCCTCAGCTTGATCTGGGTATCAACTTGCCGCCTTGGAAGTCTTCATCCCTCCGGTGGCGTAGCCCGATCTGATTTGCCAAAAGTATCAGAGGGTTCTCTACTGTGCATGGGGTTGTTTTCGCAGTTTTTGGTGTCGAGCCCTCAGCCGATCGTACAGGGCACGCTCAAAAAGCCGCGAAACCGCACCCGTCCGCCCCGCACCGGCTGGCCACTGACGGCATAGTTCGGGAAGCGCGCCAGGAACCGCGAGATCGCAATCGCGCCCTCCAGCCGCGCCAGCGCCATGCCGGCGCATTGATGCGCGCCGGTGGCGAAGGCGAGATGCCGGTTCGGTGTGCGCGCGATGTCGAAGCTCTCGGGGTCCGGAAACTGTGCGGGATCGCGGTTGGCGGCGCCAATGCACAGCGTCACCGACGTGCCGGCATCGAGCATGACGCCGCCGAGTTCGATCTTTTCCGTGGTCATGCGGTTGCCGAGCTGGTTCGAGCTCTCATAGCGCAGCATCTCCTCGACGGCGGTCTTGATCATGTCGGGATTGCCGATCAGCCGCTGCTTCTGGTCGCGATTGCGATCCAGCGCGACGAGGCCGTTGCCGATCAAATTGGTGGTGGTCTCGTGCCCGGCATTGAGCAGGAAGATGCAATTGTGCAGCAGCTCCTTCTCGGTCAGCCGCTCGCCATTCTCCTCACCCTGGATCAGGCGTGTCAGCACATCGCGCTCGGGATTGCCCGGCTTGTCGCGCCGGCGTGCCACCAGCGTCTGGAGATAGCTGAGAAAATCCGTCACCGCCTTGTTGCCGCGCGCGGCGACCTCGGGCAACACCACGGGTTCGAGCGCACCCAGGATCGCCAGCGACCAGTCGCGCAGTGGCCCGCGTTCCTCGTGAGGCACGTCGAGCAGATTGCCAATCACCTCGATCGGGATGGACGCGGCGAAATCCTCGATCAGCTCGCAAGCCCCTTTGGCCGCGATGGCATCGAGCAGACCGTCCACCAGCTTGACGATGTCAGGCTCCATGCCGGCGATCGCCCGCGGCGACAACGCGCCCATGATCAGGCGACGCACGCGGGTATGCGCGGGCGGATCGTTGAAGACGAGGCTGGTGGTGTGATGCTCGTAGAGCGGGGTGTCGCCGTATTTCGGCGCGAACTCGCGCTTCTTGTCCGAGCTGAACGACTTGGTGTTCTTGTAGGTGGTGACGAGATCGTCATAGCGGGTCAGGAACACGGTGCCGCTGCGCAGGCGCTTGACCGGCTCGTTCTCCCGCAGTGCACGATAGGTCGGGTAGGGGTCGTCGTAGAATTCCGGCGTCAGCTTCTCGAGGTCGAAGCTTGCCGCCAGCGCCTTCGCATCTGCGTTCATCCCGTTATACTCGCCGGTTAAAGCCGTTATGCCGTTTTTGTTGTTCTGGTCGGCGCACGCATGCGTCTACAGTCTGCCCACCTTGCTAGCCGACCGGACAGGAAAATGCACGCACGCGCTGACGCTGCCGACACGGCGCCGAATTGGCCCGATGATATTTTCGCGACCTTGCAACGCTTCGATGTCAGGCAGGTACCTTACGTGCCGGATGCCGGCCATTCCAAGTTGATCCAGCGCGTGCTGGCATCGTCCACGATGCGCGGCATTCCGCTCACGACGGAAGAGGAGGGCGTGGCGCTTCTCGCCGGCGCCTGGGCCGGCGGACAGCGCGGCGTCCTGCTGATGCAGTCGAGCGGCGTCGGCAATTGCATCAACATGCTGTCGCTGATCCCGATCCTGCGCTTCCCGTTCCTGACGCTGGTGACCATGCGCGGCGAGTGGGGCGAGTTCAATCCGTGGCAGGTGCCGATGGGCTCGACCACGCAGGGCGTGTTCGAGCTGTCGGGTGTCCAGGTGCTGCGGGCCTCCAGCGCGGCCGAGGTGCCGGCCGTGCTCGAAGCCGCTGCGTCGCAAGCCTACAACGCGCTCACCCCCACCGCTGTCCTTCTGTCGCAGCGCCTGATCGGCGCCAAGGTTTTCACCAAATGAGCAAGGCTAATCTCCTCGATCGCCGCCAGGTGGTGTCCACGCTGCTCGCGGACCGCAAGGACGTCGTCGCGATCGGCGGCCTTGGGGCCTCCACCAACGACATGTGCGCGGCCGGCGACCACCCCCGCAATTTCTACCTCTGGGGCGGCATGGGCGGCGCCGCGATGATCGGGCTGGGGCTCGCCCTGGCGCAGCCAAAACTGCCGGTATTGGTCATCACCGGCGACGGCGAGATGCTGATGGGCATGGGCAGCCTGGCCACCATCGGGCTGCAGAAGCCGTCCAACCTCTCGATCGCAGTGCTCGACAACGAGGCCTATGGCGAAACGGGCGGCCAGACCAGCCACACCTCCGCTGCCGCCGATCTCGTTGGCGTCGCCAAGGCCTGCGGCATCGGGGATAGCCGGGCCATCACGACCATGGCCGAGGTCGAGGCCTTTGCCAAAGCCGTCCACGACGTCTCTGCGGGGCCGCGCTTTGCCAATATGAAGATCGACAGCGCCAGCCTTGAGCGGATTTTGCCAAGCCGGGACGGGACTTACATCCTCAACCGGATCCGCGGCGACCTCGGCTTCCAGCCAATCTAGGGCGGGCCTGTCCATTCCCACCGGCGCCCAGGTCCTGCACGGAAGCCGTGCAGGCAGGGCCAATTTCCACTGAATTAACGACGCACTCAGGTTGCGATGCAACATAGTGCTTGACTTTTTGCGTGGGTGAGTGCTTACTCACTAGCATGAGCTCATTGCGTATGACGAGCGACCTGAGGCGTCAATTGATCCTCGGAGCCGCGAAACGCTGCTTTGCCCGACATGGTTATACCGGCACCACGACCAAGAGCGTGGCGGCCGCCGCTGCCATTTCCGAGGCGTTGCTGTTCAAGCATTTCCCGTCCAAGGCGGCGCTCTACGCCGAAATCCTCAGCGACGAATGCGAGGCCGACCCGGCGCTCACCGAGCTTCTCGAGCGGGAGCCTTCGACCGCCACGCTGGTCGAAGTGATCCGCGGCATGGTCGAGCATTTCCTGCACATCGCTGATGGTCCCGATCAGGAAGAGGCCCAGCGCCTGCGACTGATGGCCACGAGCCATTTGGATGATGGCGAATTCGCCCGTTTGCTGTATGCCAAGATCGAGACGCTGATCGGGGCGATCTTCGTCTCCTCGCTCGAACGTGCCGTTGCCGCCGGGGACGCACGGCCATGCAGCGGCAATCCACTCAACCTGTTCTGGTTTGCGCATCACTCGGTGATGACTGCGGCGCTGACCAGGCTGCCGGCCACGCCTTGCCTCGCTTACGGCAAGGCTGAAGACCTCGAGCGGCAGCTGTGTGAGTTTCTCCTGAGGGGTATCGGACTTAACGACGCCGCAATTGCTTCGCATCTGGGCCACAATCAGGCCGCGGATGCCGGCAAGGCGGCGATTGCAGAGAGTGCATGACATGAACATCGTAACCGAACACAAGATTTCGGGCGAACCGATCGACAGCAAGGCTCCCAAGCGTCCGGTCCGGCCGGTGCTCTGGTTCATCATCGTCGGCACGCTCCTGGCGGTGCTGGTCGGCGGCCTCGTCTGGTTCAATTATTTCCGCGGCCAGATGATCAAGCAGTTCTTCGCCAACAACAAGCCGCCGCCGACCGCGGTCAGCGCGGCGGAGGCCAAGTCCGAGGTGGTGCCGAACCTGCTCACCGCGGTCGGCGGCCTCGTCGCCGTGCACCAGGTCGACGTCAGTGCCGACGTCAACGGCCGCGTCACCGAGATCAAGTTCGCGCCGGGCACGCGCGTCGAAGCCGGCACGCCGCTGGTCCAGCTGTTCGACGCGCCGGAGCAGGGCGACCTTGCCAATTACAAGGCCCAGGCGACCGTCGCGCAGCTGTCGCTTGATCGTGCCAAGCAGCTGGCCGCGCGCCAGTTCGGTCCGCAGGCGACCGTCGATACCGCGCAGGCCGCCTACGACCAGGCGCAGGCCGGCATCGCCAAGACCGAGGCGCTGATCTCGCAGAAGCTGGTGCGCGCACCGTTCTCCGGCGATCTCGGCGTCCGCAAGGTCGAGGTCGGTCAGTATCTGACGGCGGGTACGGCGATCGTGTCGTTGACCGATCTGTCGGAGCTGTGGGCCAACTTCACCGTGACGGAAAAGGATTCCGGCAGCCTCAAGGTCGGCCAGACTGTCAAGTTGAAGGTCGATGCCTATCCGGGCCGTATCTTCGAAGGCAAGATCACCACGATCGAACCGCAAATCTCGACCGACACCCGCAACATCCGCGTGCAGGCGACGATCGCCAATCCGGAGAAGATCCTGAAGCCCGGCATGTTCGTGACCACCACGGTGGTGCTGCCGGACAAGCCGGCCGTGATCACCGTTCCGGAGACGGCGGTCGACTACACGCTGTACGGCGACTCGGTGTTCGTGATCACCGAGAAGAAGGAAGAAGACGGCAAGACCAGCCTGTCCGCGGTGCGCACCTTTGTGCAGACCGGCAACCGGGTCGAAGGTCGCGTCGAAATCATCAAGGGCGTGAAGGCGGGCGACAAGGTCGTTGCCGTCGGCCAGCTCAAGCTGCAATCGGGCGCGGCGGTGTCGATTTCGACCGACCCGGCTCCGCAGATCCCGGCGCAGCCGCCGCGCTACTGACCCTCTGCATTCAAGTGATCCGGCTCGGCCGGATCACTTTTCTTGAGACATATAAATCGAGATCGCCGCGATGCGCTTTACCGATATTTTCATCAAACGCCCGGTTCTGTCGGTCGTTGTCAGTCTGCTGATCCTGCTGATCGGGCTGCGCGCGGCGATGGTGCTGCCGATCCGGCAATATCCGAAGCTGTCGAACACGGTCATCAACATCACGACCGTCTATCCGGGCGCGTCCGCGGATCTGATCCAGGGTTTCATCACCACGCCGATCGAGCAGGCGGTCGCGTCCGCCGAGGGCGTCGACTACATCACCTCGTCCTCGGTGCTCGGCACCTCGACGATCCAGGTCTACATCAAGCTGAACTTCGATCCGAACCAGGCTCTCACCGAGGTGCTGGCGAAGACGAATTCGGTCAAATACCTGATCCCGAAGGAATCCAACGACCCGATCGTCACCAAGACCACGGGCCAGACTACGGCCGTGATGTATCTCGGCTTCTCGTCCGAGGAGCTCTCGGGCTCGGCGATCTCGGATTATCTGACGCGCGTGGTGCAGCCGGTGCTGTCGACCGTCGACGGCGTGGCTTCCGCCGACATTCTCGGCGGCCAGACCTTCGCGATGCGGCTGTGGCTCGATCCCGAGAAGATGGCCGGCCGCAACGTGTCGCCGGCTGACGTCGCTGCGGCGATCACCGCCAACAACTTTCAGTCCGCGGCGGGCCAGACCAAGGGCTATCTCATCGTCTCGAACGTCTCGACGAACACGGGCCTGACCGACGTCAACCAGTTCAAGAAGATGATCGTCAAGGCCAAGGACGGCGGCTTCGTGCGGATGGAGGACATCGGCACCGTCGAGCTTGCCGCCCAAAGCACGGATGCAAGCGTCGCCTTCAACGGCGAGCACGCGATCTTCATCGGCGTGCAGGCAACCCCGCAGGGCAACCCGCTGACGCTGGTCAAGGGCGTGCGCGCGCTGTTCCCCGAGCTCGAGCGCAATCTGCCGCCATCGATGAAGATGAAGGTCGCCTACGACTCGACCAAGTTCATCCAATCCTCGATCGACGAGGTGGAGAAGACGCTCGGCGAAGCCGTGATCATCGTGATCGTGGTGATCTTCCTGTTCCTGGCGTCGCTGCGGTCGGTCATCATTCCCGTCGTCACGATTCCCTTGTCGATGATCGGCGTCTGCACCCTGATGCTGGCGCTGGGATTCAGCTTCAACCTTCTGACGCTGCTCGCGATGGTGCTGGCGATCGGCCTCGTGGTCGACGACGCTATCGTCGTGGTGGAGAACATCCATCGCCATCTGGAGGAGGGCAAGACGCCGGTCCAGGCCTCGCTGCAAGGCGCGCGTGAAATCGTCGGCCCGGTCATCTCGATGACCATCACGCTCGCCGCGGTGTACGCGCCGATCGGCTTCCTTGGCGGCCTCACCGGATCGCTGTTCCGCGAATTCGCCTTCACGCTGGCGGGCTCGGTGATCGTGTCGGGCGTGATCGCGCTGACATTGTCGCCGATGATGTGCTCGGTGCTGCTGAAGAACACCGAAGAGGGCCGCTTCGCCAAGGCCGTCAACAAGGTGTTCGGTGCGCTGACGCGCTGGTACGGCCGCAGGCTCGACCGCTCGCTCGACTACAAGGCGATCACGGGCCTGTTCGCGGTGACGATCCTCGGACTCGTCGGCTTCCTCTACATGCACACGTCGAAGGAGCTGGCGCCTGAGGAAGACCAGGGCATCGTGTTCGCGGTGACCAAAGCGCCGAAATACGCCAACATCGACTATGTCGATTTCTACGGCGACAAGCTCGACCACGAATTTTCGAAATTCCCCGAGACCGATCTGCGTTTCGTGCTGAACGGCATCAACGGCCCGCAGGGCGGCATCGCCGGCATGCTGCTCAAGCCCTGGGAGGAGCGCAAGCGCTCGTCGATCCAGTTGAAGCCGCTGGTGCAGGCCGAGCTCTCCAAGATCGAGGGCGTGCAGGCCTTCGCATTCAACCTGCCGCCGCTGCCGGGCGGGCCGGGCGGTCTTCCGGTGCAGATGGTGATCAATTCCACCGCCGGGTTCCAGACGGTCTATGAGCAGATGGAGAAGCTGAAGGACGCTGCGCGCAAGAGCGGCATGTTCATCGTCTCCGACAGCGATCTTGCCTACAACCAGCCGAACGTGAAGGTCACGATCGACCGCACCAAGGCGCAGGATCTCGGCGTCAATATGCAGAACCTCGGCGCCACGCTCGCGGTCCTGCTGGGTGGCAACTACGTCAATCGCTTCAATCTGGAGGGCCGGTCCTACCAGGTGATCCCGCAGGTTCCGCGCGCCAAGCGGCTGTCGCCGGAATCGCTCGGTGGCTTCTATGTGACGACCAACACCGGCCAGCAGCTTCCGCTGTCGACGGTGGTGTCGATCGAGACCAAGACCGATCCAAACTCGCTGACG
The DNA here is from genome assembly GCF_900114915.1 of Bradyrhizobium sp. Rc3b. Lineage (GTDB taxonomy): Bacteria > Pseudomonadota > Alphaproteobacteria > Rhizobiales > Xanthobacteraceae > Bradyrhizobium. The sequence continues at coordinate 122,232 of NZ_FOUS01000010.1, read as the reverse complement.
CACTACAATCAGCTCAATTCGGCGACGTTCTCGGCCGTGCCGATGCCCGGCGTGACCGTCGGTGCGGCGGTCGACTTCCTCGAAAGCGAGGCCAAGAAGCTGCCGCAAGGCTTCAGCCACGACTATCTCGCGGACTCCAGGCAGTACGTGCAGGAAGGCAATCAGCTTGCGATCACCTTCGGCTTCGCGCTCATCATCATCTTCCTGGTGCTGGCCGCGCAGTTCGAGAGCTTGCGTGACCCGTTGGTGATCATGATCTCGGTGCCGATGGCGATCGTCGGTGCGCTGATTCCGCTGTTCTTCGGCGTGGCGACCATGAACATCTACACCCAGGTCGGTCTGCTCACCTTGGTCGGCCTGATCACCAAGCACGGCATCCTGATGGTGGAGTTCGCCAACGAGCTCCAGGTCAACGAGCGGCTCGACCGCCGCTCGGCCATCGAAATGTCGGCCCGCATCCGCCTGCGGCCGATCCTGATGACGACGGCCGCGATGGTGACCGGACTGATCCCGCTCCTGACTGCGACCGGCGCGGGCGCGGCCAGCCGCTTCTCGATCGGCCTGGTCGTCGTGGCCGGCATGTCGATCGGCACGCTGTTCACGCTGTTCGTGCTGCCCGCGGTCTATGTGGTGCTGGCAACCGACCATCGCGCGGCCGCCGATTCCGAGCGGAACAAGCAGGTCAATGAGCTCGACCTTGGCTCCAAGGCCCTGCGGCCGACCTGACGCCGCAAGCTAGCAAGCGAACGAGGGCGGCAGCGGCGGGTCCGCTGCCACCCTTTTTGTTGCGTCCGGGCGCCGGGCTCACTGGATGGGGCCTTATCCCGCGCTTGCGAAAGACAAGGTCCCGTCTTCTTGCTAGGTTCCGGGTGATGAGCCTTTCTCTCCATCCCGACACCCCGCAAGCCAGGACGCTGCCGAGCGCGGCCTCGGATGGCGTCGCTGCCGGCGCGGGTGCGGGGCGGGGGATCAGGACCCGGCTGTTCACCAAATATGTCGCGCTGTTCGTGGCTGTCGTCGCCATCGCGCTGCTGGCCAACGGCCTGTTCGAGGTCTTCTTCTATTATCGCGAGCACAAGGCTTCGCTGATCCGGGTCCAGCATGAGCAGGCCGAGGCGGCCGCAGCCAAGATCGGCCAATTCGTCAAGGAAATCGAGAACCAGCTCGGATGGACGACGCAACTGCCGTGGTCGGCGGGCTCGACCGAGCAGCGCCGGTTCGACGCGCTGCGGCTGCTGCGCCAGGTGCCCGGGATCACCGAGCTTGCCCAGGTGGATTCGACCGGCAAGGAACGGTTGCGGGTCTCGCGGCTGGCGATGGATGCGATCGAGAGCGGGATCGACCTGTCCAATGATCCGAAGTTCACCGAGGCGGTAGCGCACAAGGTCTATTACGGTCCGGTCTATTTCCGCCGGGAGTCTGAGCCCTACATGACGCTGGCGCTGGCCGGCGCGCGCAGGGATGCAGGTGTCAGTATTGCCGAGGTCAATCTCAAGCTGATCTGGGACGTGGTCTCGCAGATCAAGGTCGGCCAGCACGGGCATGCCTATGTCGTCGGCCCGGAAGGGCGCCTGATCGCGCACCCCGATATCAGTCTCGTGCTGCGCAACACCGACATGTCCGGCCTCGCACAGGTGCGCGCCGCGCAGGCGGCCGGCGGCACCATGCCGGACGCGCTCGAGGAAGCGCGCAACATCCAGGGCCAGAAGGTCCTGACCGCATCGGCACCAATCGAGCCGTTGCACTGGACCATGTTCGTCGAGCTGCCGGTCGAGGAGGCCTATGCGTCGCTCTACGCCTCGCTGCAGCGGCTTGCGATCGTGCTGCTCGGGGCGTCGATCTTCGCGGTGCTTGCGGGGGTATTCCTTGCGCGCCGCATGGTCGGGCCGATCCAGGCCCTGCGCAGCGGTGCGGAACGGATCGGCGGTGGCGACTTCTCCCAGCGCATCTCGATCCGGACGGGCGACGAGCTCGAAGGGCTCGCCGACCAGTTCAACGACATGGGCGCGCGCTTGCAGGAATCCTATGCCGACCTCGAAAACAAGGTCGAGCAGCGCACTGCGGAACTGCGGGAATCGCTGGAACAGCAGACCGCAACGTCCGAAGTGTTGGAAGTGATCAGCTCCTCGCCGGGCGAGCTGGAGCCGGTGTTTCGCAAAATGCTGGAGAATGCCACGCGCGTGTGCGGCGCATCCTTTGGAACGATGAATTTTTGGGACGGCGAAGAGTTCAATCTGGCTGCGGACTACAACCTTCCATCCGAGTTCTCTGATTTCAGGCGACGCACACCGATGCGTCCTTATCCCGGCACCTCGCTTGAAACTGTCGTCAAGACACGCAAGTCTTCGCAGGTTCCCGATCTTAGGGAGAGCCCGGCTTACCTGGCTCGCGTTCCCAATGTCATTCCGATGGTGGAGGTTGCCGGAGCCCGCACGCTCATGGTCGTTCCCATGCTTAAGGAAGATCAATTGATCGGCGCGATTACGATCTTTCGAAAGGAGGTACGGCTCTTCACGGACAAGCAGATCGCGCTGGTCGAAAACTTCACCAGGCAAGCGGTCATCGCCATCGAGAACACGCGGCTGCTTCGAGAGTTGCGTGAGCGCACCGAGGCACTGTCCCAATCCCTGAGCGAGCTGCGCGCCGCCCAGGATCGCCTGATCCAGACCGAGAAGCTTGCCTCGCTCGGCCAGCTCACCGCCGGCATCGCCCACGAGATCAAGAACCCGCTCAACTTCGTCAACAATTTCTCCGCTCTCTCGACGGAGCTGATCGATGAGCTCAACGAGGCGCTGCAATCGGCTGCGCTCGACGGCAAGACCAGGGAGGAGGTCGACGAGCTGACCCGCATGCTGAGGAGCAATCTCGAGAAGGTGGTGCAGCACGGCAAGCGCGCCGATTCCATCGTCAGGAACATGCTGCTGCATTCGCGCGAGGGTTCCGGCGAGCATCGGGCCGTCGACATCAATGCGATCGTCGAGGAGAGCCTCAATCTCGCCTATCATGGCGCGCGCGCCGAACGGCCGTCCTTCAACGTTACGCTCCAGCGCACGTTCGATCCCGCTGCCGGTATGGTCGACATCTATCCGCAGGAGATCACGCGCGTCTTGCTCAACCTGATCTCGAACGGCTTCTATGCCACGGCCAAGCGCAAGGAGAGCGCGGGTGAGACCTTCGAGCCGAGTTTGAGCGCAGCAACAAAAGACCTTGGTGGCAGGGTCGAGATCCGGATTCGTGACAATGGCACGGGAATTCCGCCCGAGGTGAAGGAGAAGATGTTCAATCCCTTCTTCACCACCAAGCCGGCCGGCGAGGGCACTGGGCTCGGCCTCTCCATGAGCCATGACATCGTCGTGAAGCAGCACGGTGGCACCATCGACGTGAACACCACACAAGGTGTATTCACCGAGTTCATCATCACCCTGCCGCGCACGATGGCGGCGGACGGCACTTCCGGAGGCAAGTCGTGAACGTTTACATCCTGGTCGTCGACGACGAGCCCGACGTCGAGGCGCTGTTCCGGCAGCAATTCCGGCGCGAGCTGCGCGCCGGCCGCTTCCAGATGGAGTTCGCCTCCTCGGCGCCCGATGCGCTCAAGCGGGCCGCCGAGGTTCGCGATCCCTCGCTGATCCTGATCCTGTCCGACATCAACATGCCCGGCATGAGCGGGCTCGACATGCTGCCGAAGGTGCGTGCCGCGCATCCGGACGTCCCCGTCATCATGATCACGGCCTATGGCGACGCCGAGACGCGGCGAAAGGCGATCGAGCGCGGCGCCGTCGGGCTTCTCACCAAGCCGATCGACTTTGCCTTGCTGCGACAGGAGATCGACACGAGGCTCGAGCAAGCCGCATGAGCGCGACCATCCTCTTCGTCGACGACGAGCCGGATCTCGAAGCGCTGGTCCTGCAAAAGTTTCGCAGGCAGATCCGCGACGGACAGGTCGCCATCATATTCGCCCGCGACGGTATCGAGGCGCTGGCCTCGCTCGAGCAGAACCCGCAGGTCGACATGGTGGTCTCCGATATCAACATGCCCAGGATGGATGGCCTCTCGCTGCTCGCGAAACTCCAGGAGGCCGAGGACAAGAAGTCGACCATCATCGTCTCGGCCTATGGCGACATGAGCAATATCCGCACCGCAATGAACCGCGGCGCGTTCGACTTCCTGACCAAGCCGATCGACTTCGCCGATCTGGAAGCCACCATCGAGAAGACCATCCGCCATATCGAGATGCTGCGCGAGGTGCGGCGGCGCCAGATGGAAGCCGAGCGCGCCCATGCCGCGCTATCGCGTCATTTCTCGCCCGAGCTTGCCAAGCGTCTGGCCGCCAGCGGCGACGGCGAGGGCATCGAAGTGCAGTGGCGCGATGTCGCCACCATCTTCACCGATATTACCGGCTTCACCTCATTGGTCGAGAGCGCGCCGCCCGAGACGTTGGGCAAGTTGCTTAACGAGTATGTCGGCGGCATGACCGAAATCGTCTTCGCCCATGAGGGCACGGTCGCAAAGATCATCGGCGATGCGATCCAGGTGCTCTTCAACGCGCCCGGCGATCAGCCGGATTATGCCACGCGTGCGGTCGCCTGCGCCCATGAGCTCGATGCCTGGGCGCAGGACTTTCGCGCGCGCCAGAGCGCCATGGGCGTGACCTTCGGTGCCACCCGCATCGGCATTCACGCCGGTCCCGCGCTGGTCGGCAATTTCGGCGGCAACCGCTTCTTCGATTACACCGCGTATGGGGACTCCATCAACATCGCGGCGCGGCTGGAGGCCGCCAACAAGCATCTGGGCACCCGCATTTGCGTCAGCGCCAGCGTCGCCGAGGCGGCGGAGAATTTTCAAGGCCGCCCCGTGGGGGAGCTGATGCTGCGCGGACGCAGCGAGCCGTTGCGCGCGTTCGAGCCGCTGCCACCGGGCAAGTTCGAAGCGCCGGAAACGGCGCTGTATTCGGAGGCTTTCGCCAAGATGGAGGCCGGTGATGCCGCGGCCATGCCGGCCTTTGCCGCGCTGGTCGGCATGCACGCCGACGATTCCCTGGCCGGCTTTCACCTGAGGCGCCTGCTCAACGGCGCCAAGGGCATTCGCATGCAACTGGAATAGGAGTTCGCCATGGTTCGTGAGTTCTCTGCCGGCAATTACCGCTTCATTCCGTCCGTGTTCCAGTATTCGGCGGGGGTCGCCGCGGACGACGGCTATGAAATCGAACGCGTCCGCTTCGATCGTCTGGTCCCGCTCGCGGAAGGGTTTGCACTGGCGGCAAGATTCATTCAGGAGGCAGGACGGCCGCTGACGGCATTCTGCGCCTGCGAGCTGCGTTCACCGGCAGCCTTCAGCGAAGAGGGCTTTCGCGCGTTCAACCTGCACTATGTGAAGACGCTGTCCGAATGGAGCATCTTCGACGGCACCACCAATCCGGTGGCGCGCAGCAATGTCTGTCCCGAGATCGATCCGCCGTCAGAGCCGTCGTTCTACGCGTTCTCGTTCACGCGTCCGACCCGCTCGAAAGCGCCGTCCTTCGTGATATCAGGCGGCGCTGAGGCGCGCGAGGGCAGCGGCACCTATGTCGAGCGCACCGTGCGCTATCGCGACCTCAGCCCGGAGGGGCTGCGGGAGAAGGTGCGCTTCACGACGACGTCGCAGATGGAAAACCGCATGGCGGCCTTCGGCTTCGGCTGGAGCGACACCACCGCGGTGCAGGCCTACTCCGTGCACGACTTCCACCACGCACTCGCCGACGAACTGGTCCGCCGCGGCGCGCTGCGCTCCGGCCTGACCTGGTATTTCGCCCGCCCTCCGGTAGTCGATCTCGAATACGAGATGGATTGCCGTCGGGTATTGCGGGAAGTGGTGATCTAGAGTTTCTGACGGCAACGCTCTCTCCGTTCCCTCCCCCCTTGTGGGGGAGGGGCAGGGAGGGGGGCCACACGGGGATTCCCTCCGTGGCGCAGCCGTTCTCCGCGCGCAATCAACCGGCACCTTTTCCTGGTTACCCCTCTCCCTAGCCCTCCCCCACAAGGGGGGAGGGAACGCACCTCCGCTGGAGGTGCTAGCTGAGTTTCCTCTGATCGGACCTCAGCGCTGCCGCGGATCGAGCGCGTCGCGCAGGCCGTCGCCGAGCAGGTTCAGCGACAGCACCACGAGAAAGATCGCAAGGCCCGGCCAGATCGCCATCCACGGCGCCTGGGTCAGGAAGCGTTGCGCGGCATTGAGCATGCTGCCCCAGGACGGCGCCGGCGGCTGCTGGCCGAGGCCGAGAAACGATAGCGCGGCTTCGGCGATGATGGCGGCGGCGATCGAGAGCGTCGCCTGCACCAGCAGCGCGGGCAGGATGTTCGGCAGGATATGCGACAGCGCGATCCGCCACGGCGGGTTGCCGAGCGCGCGCGCGGCCTCGACATAGTCCTCGGCCTTGACGACGAGCACCTGGCCGCGGGTCAGGCGGATGAAGATCGGGGTTGCGGAGATGCCGATCGCGATCATGGCATTGCCGAGGCTCGGCCCGAGGAACGCCGCCAGCGCGATCGCCAGGATCAGGAACGGGCAGGCCAGCATCGCATCCGTGATCCGGCTGATCAGCGCGTCGACGAAGCCGCCGCGATAGCCGGCGAGCAGGCCGAGCGGCACGCCGATGCCGAGCGCAATCGCAACCGAGATGAGGCCCGCGAGCAGCGAGGCGCGCGCGCCGTAGACGATCCGGCTGAAGATGTCGCGGCCGAGCTCGTCGGTGCCGAACCAATGCGCCGCGGTGGGCGGCTTGCGCACCAGGCTCCAGCTCGTCGCGATGGGATCATAGGGCACGATGAGCGGGGCCAGCACGGCGAGCACGATGAACATCGTGAGCACGGTGAGCCCGAATATCGCCGCCTTGCGCTTGAACAGCCGCCGGCGCGCGCGGTGGGCCGGGCTATCCAGCTCGTCGGCTTGCGTGAGAGGGCCCGGCAGCGCGGCGTCGGTCATGCTCTAGCCCCGCAGCCGCGGATTGACGAGGATATAGGCGATGTCGGCAACGAGATTCAGCGTGATGTAGATCGTGGCCGTCACCAGCACGACGCCTTGCACGACGGCGTAGTCGCGGTTGAAGACGGCGTCCACGATCAGCTTACCGAAGCCGGGGATGGAGAAGATCTGCTCGGTCAGGACTGCGCCTGACAATAGCGTGCCGAGCTCGAGTGCGCCGAGCGTGATGACGGGCGTCAGCGCATTGCGCATCGCGTGCTTCAGGATCACCGAGCGCTCCAACAGTCCCTTGGCCCGGGCAGTTCGGACGTAGTCGCTTTCCAGCACCTGCAGCATGGCGCTGCGGGTATGCCGCATCAGGACCGCGGCAATCGCGTTGCCGAGCACGAAAGCCGGCATGATGGTGGCCGCCAGGCTCGCGCGCCAGTTCTCGGTGAGCGGCACGTAGCCGGAAGCCGGCAGCCAGCCGAGCTCGATCGAGAACAGGAAGATCAGCATGATCCCGAGCCAGAAGTTCGGCGTGGAGATGCCCCATAGCGCAAACAGGTTCGCGCCGTAATCCCAGGCCGAGCCTTTCTTCACGGCTGCGACGATGCCGGCGGGGATGCCGATCAGGAACGCGATCACGATCGCCATCGCGCCAAGCTGCAGCGTCACCGGTAGCTTCTGAGCGATTAGCTCGCGCACCGGCATCTTGTTGCGCAGCGACTCGCCGAAATCGCCAGAGAGTACGCCCTTGATCCAGTAGGCGTACTGCACCGGGACCGGCTGATCGAGCCGGTACTGGTGGCGGATCTGTTCGATCACGGCCGGGTCGCGCTCTTCGCCCGCCATCACCAGCGCGGGATCGCCCGGCAGCAATTGCTGCAGCGAGAAGATCAGTACTGAGACGAAGAACAGCGTCGGCACGATCTGCGCGAGGCGGCGGGCGAGGAAGTTCAGCATTCTGGCGGCGTCACTTCAGCTTGAGCCCGATCACGCGCACGAGGCCGTCGGGCATCTGCTTGTAGCCTTCGAGCTTGGTCGTGTGCGCGATGATGATGCGGCGGTGGTAGAGGTACAGCAGCGGCTCCTCGTCCTGGACCAGCTTGGCCAGGGTCTCATAGCTGGCCTTGCGCTTGGCGGGATCGGTGACCGATCGGGCGTCCTCCAGTGCCTTGTCGGCCTGCGGGTTGTTCCACGCGCCGTAATTCTGCGGCGCACCGCTGTGCAGGAATACAAAGGTGTTGCCGTCGGGATCGACGCGCCCGCTCCAGGCCAGCATATAGGCCTGGTAATCGCCAGACTCCGCCTGCTTCAGCCCGGTCGCGAATTCGGTGAGGCGGATCTTCATGTCGAACCCGGCCTCGGCCGCCATCGACTGGATGACCTGCGCCGGCGTCTCGGTCTCCGCGCCCTTCGGCACCAGGAAATCGACGCTGACCGGCGGTGTCACGCCGGCCTCCTTCAGCAATGCCTTGGCCTTCTCGACGTTGCGGGGACGGACCGGAAGGGATTTCTGATAGTAGGGATGATCAGGATTGACCCATTGATTGCCGACCTGAAACTCGCCATTGAACACGACCTGATTAATCGCCTCGCGGTCGATCGCGAGGTCGAGCGCCTGCCGCACCTTGGCGGACTGGCTGAGCGGCCCCTTGGCCTTGTCCTTGCCGATGTTGAGCGTGACGCCCTGATAGCCAAGCTCGATCGCGGTCGCGACCTTCAGCCGTGAATCCGCGCGGACTTCCTTCAGGTCGGTGGCGAGCACGCGCTCGATCAAATCGAGGCCGCCGGATTTCAAGTTCGCAAGCCGCACCGTGGCATCGACGATCGGCTGGAACACGATCTTGTCGATGAAGACGTTGTCCTTGTTCCAATAGTCCGCGAATTTCTCGAACACGATGCGGTCCTGCTGCACGCGCTCGACGAATTTATAAGGGCCGGCGCAGACCGGACGCAGGCCGAACTTGTCGCCGGCTTCTTTCGCCGCCTTCGGCGACACCATCATCCCGGCGCGGTCGGTGAGCTGGGCCAGCAGCGGCGAGAACGGCGACTTCAGCACCAGCTTGACCGTGAGGGGATCGACGATTTCGATATGATCGACCGAGGCGAGCTCGGGCTTGCGGAACGAGCCGGGGAACGTCAGATGCCGCTCCAGCGAGAACTTTGCGGCTTCGGCGTCGAATGGCTCGCCGTCGTGGAATTTCACGCCCGGCCGGAGCTTGATGACCAGCGCCTTGCCGTCGTCGGCGGTCTCGCTCGACAGGGCGAGCTGCGGCACGATGTTGAGCTTCTCGTCGATGTCGAACAGCTTGTCGCAGAAGGCGGAGAACACGATGCGGCCGACATAGGTGCGCGCCATCGTGGGATCGAGGATATCAGGATCCTCGGCGAGGCCGATGCGCAGCGTGGTCTGGGCCTGCGCGGCTCCAAGCGACAGCAGGACAGCGGCGGCCGTTGCGGCCAGGCGAAACATCTTCATCGGACAATCCCCATTGCTTCGGCTACGTCGTTGTGGGCGCGGCGCCTTGTATACCAACCCCGGCAGGGCTCCCGCCTTCCGTCTTTCGGCTGAAGGCCGCGACCAATTTAGCAAGCGCCGGCGAAAACCCGCCGGCTGCCGGCAGGATGGCGTCGGCAGACGGCAGCTCCGCCGTGCGGTGACAGGCGGTGGCGTGGCCCGAGCCGTCAGCTAGAAGCGCCGGCGCCTCGTTGCGGCAGCGCTCGATCACGAACGGGCAGCGGGTGTGGAAGCGGCAGCCAGCGGGCGGATTGAGCGCGCTCGGGATCTCGCCCTCCAGCAGGACGGTCGCGCGCTTCGCCTTCGGCTGTGGCAGCGGGATCGCGGACAGCAGCGCTCGGCTATAGGGATGTCGGGGTGAGGCGAACAGCGCATCCGCCTCCGCCGTCTCGACGATCTGGCCGAGATTCATCACCGCGACGTGGTCGGCGATGTGCTTGACCACGGCGAGGTCGTGCGAGACGAAAATGTAGGCGAGGCCGAGCCGGTCCTGCAGCTCGCGCAGCAGATTGAGGATCTGCGAGCGGATCGAGACGTCGAGCGCCGAGACCGGCTCGTCGCAGATGATCAGCTTCGGCTCGACCGCGAGCGCGCGGGCGATGGCGATGCGCTGGCGCTGGCCGCCGGAGAATTCGTGCGGATAGCGCCGTGCCAGCCTCGGCTCCAGCCCGACCAGCCGCAAGATTTCCGCGACGCGCGCGCGCCGCTCTGCCGGCGGCACGAGATCGTGCAGCGCCAGCGGCTCGGTCAGGATCTGCCCGACGGTCATGCGCGGATTGAGCGAGGCGTAGGGGTCCTGAAAGATGATCTGCGCTTCGCGGCGGAAGGCGCGCAGCGCATTGGGATCAAGCGAGAGGAGATCGCGGCCGTCGAACCGGACCATACCCGCGTCCGGCTCGATCAGCCGCAGCACCAGGCGGCTTACGGTGGATTTGCCGCAACCGGATTCGCCGACGAGCGCCAGCGTCTTGCCGGCTTCGAGCGAGAAGGAGACGCCATCGACCGCCTTGACGTGCGCCAGCGCCCGGCCGAACAGCGAGCGCTCGGCGACGAAATGCTTGACCAGGCCCGTGACCTCGAGCAGCGCCATCACGACACCAGACGTTCGAGCGGCGCGCGGATGCAGCGCGAGAGGTGGCCGGGGCTGACTTCGATCAATGGCGGCGGTGCCTTGGTGCAGGCGTCCAGCACGAACGGGCAGCGCGCGGCGAAGCGGCAGCCTGCCGGCGGCTGCGCCATGTTCGGCACCATGCCCTCGATCGTCGCAAGCTGTTCGGCGCGATGGTCGAGCCGCGGGATCGAGCCGAGCAGGCCGACGGTGTAGGGATGCTGCGGCGCCGAGAACAAGTCGTCCACCGGCGCGCGCTCGACGATCTCGCCGGCATACATCACAGCGACCTCGTCGCAGACCTCGGCGACCACGCCGAGATCGTGCGTGATCAGGATGATCGCGGCGCCGCTTGCCGCTTTCAACTCCCGCATCAGCTCCAGGATTTGCGCCTGCAAGGTGACGTCGAGCGCGGTCGTCGGCTCGTCCGCGATCAGCAGGCGCGGATCGCAGGCCAGCGCCATCGCGATCATCACGCGCTGGCGCATGCCGCCGGAGAGCTTGTGCGGATATTCGTCGATCCGCCGCTCGGGCGAGGGGATGTGGACGCGGCGCAGCAGCTCGATCGCCCGCTCGCGCGCGCTTTTCCGCGAGCCGCCGCGGTGGCGCAAAATGGTCTCGATGATCTGGTCGCCGATGGTGAAGCTCGGATTGAGCGAGGTCATCGGCTCCTGGAAGATCATCGCGAGCCGGTTGCCGCGCAGATTGCGCAGGGTCTGGTCCGGCGTCCGCAGGAGGTCGAGGCCGTCGAAGCGGATCGCGCCCGATATCTCCGCACTTTGCTTCGGCAACAGGCCCATGATCGCCAGCGACGTCACGCTCTTGCCGCAACCGGATTCGCCGACGAGGCCGAGCGTCGCGCCGTTGGCGACACTGAGGTCGACACTGTCGACCGCGTGGGTGATGCGGCCGTCGTCGCCGTGGAAACGGATGCGGAGGTCCCTGATCTCGATGAGGGGGCTCGCGCTCATGATTGCCTTGCACGCGCTGCTTGGATGCTGGCGTCGATGACGCTGCGATCGGTATTGCCGGCCGGGTTCTGCCGCGTCGGCATGGATGTGCGAAAATGCACCCATAGCTCGTGGCTGACCTGCTCGAGCCGTTCGAGCTCACTGATCGGATCGGGATGGTCGTCGGCGCGAATGTCCAGTGCCGGCCATTCCTCCTCGCCATGGATCAAGAGCGCGGCGGACTGCTTGCCGCGCTTGTCGCCGCCGGCAGCTTCCCCTGCTCGCATCGCGGCGAGCAGGCGGCGCGGGAAGGACAGGCTGTCGTTGGCGATATAGGTCTTCGCGGTCTCGTCGAGCACGTCGGCGCCAGCCAGCATGTTGCCGGCGATGGAGAACCCGCTGCCTGCGATGTGCCCGCACCAGTCGACGCAGTCGCGCCCGGTATGGGCGGCGATCTCGCCGCTCGCATCCATGATGTGGATCTGACGGCTCTCGCGGCCATCGTCGGTCGCGAGCAGCGCGGCCAGCACGTCGTGCGCATTGAGGCCCTGCCGCAGCAGCTTGAGGCCGTCGATGCCGTAATAGGGGTTGACGAAGGCCTGCGTCGCGATCGCGCCGAGGCCAGCCGCGATATAGGGCACGCGCGCGCCGACGGCGAAGAACCGGGTGGCAACCGCGATGCCGAGCTGGCCGGTAGCAGGGTCTCGCGCGATGATCGACCAGGTCATGTGCTGCCTTCAGCGTCCCGCGGCGTAACCTTGCATGCCGCGCGGATTGGCGGCGGCGCGCCGCCGCACGCCGACGCGCGAGGCCGCGGTGAGGCGGCCTTCGGACCAGTCGGGACCAACTTCCACGATGTGTCCGCGCTCACGAAGGTTCTCGATCGTCGCCTTGGACACGCGGTTCTCGACCACGAGCACGCCGGGGCGGGCTGTACGCGGCCAGAACGAGATCGGGAAATGCTCGGAGTGCCAAGCCGGCGCGTCGATCGCCTCCTGGAGATTGAGATTGCAATGGACATGGCGCAGGAAGAACTGCGTGATCCACTGGTCCTGCTGGTCGCCGCCGGGCGAACCCCAGGCGAGGTACGGCTCGCCGTCGCGCAGTGCCATGGTCGGCGACAGTGTCGTGCGCGGCCGCTTGCCCGGCGCGAGCGAACCCGGTTGGTTCTCCTCCAAATCGAACATCTGCGCGCGGCTGCCGAGGCAGAAACCCAGCTCGGGAATGACAGGCGAGGATTGCAGCCAGCCCCCTGAAGGCGTCGAGGATACCATGTTGCCGGCTTTGTCGATGATGTCGAAATGCACGGTGTCGCCGTGCACCTCGCCGAAGCGCCCCACGGTTGGTTCACCGGCGCCGAGCGCGCCAACGGCCTCGCGTTGGCCTTCAGCGCGGCGCAGCTTGACGACGCCGCCAAAGCCCTCGATTGCGCCGGGCCGGAGATCGAGCGAAGCCTTCTCGGTAACCAGCTTGCGGCGTTCGTCGTTATAGGCGTCCGATAGCAGCGTCGCGATCGGGATCTCGCTGAACTTGGGGTCGCCGTAGAATTTTTCGCGATCGGCAAAGGCAAGTTTTGCGCATTCGATCTGGAGATGGATGAACTCCGGCCCGGTGGGATCGAGCCCGTCGAGGGCAAAGCCCTTCAGCAGCGCGAGCTGTTGCAGCGTCACCGGACCCTGGCTCCAGACTCCGGCCTTGCAGACGGTATAGCGGCCATAGTCGTAGGTGAGCGGCGCTTCGATCGTCGGTTGCCAGCGCGCCATGTCGTCGGCAGAGAGCACGCCGCGATGCGGCGAACCGCTGACATCCATCACCTCTTGCGTCCGGCAGAATTTGTCGATGGCTTCCGCGACGAAGCCTTGCGACCAGGCTTTGCGCGCGCGCTCGATTTCGGCATCACGGCCACCGCCGCCGCTCTCGGCTTCGCTGAGAATTCGTGCGTAGGTCGCGGCCAGCGTTTTGTTGGTAAAGAGCGTGCCGGGCTTCGGCACCTCGCCGTTCGGCAGGTAGACGGCGGCCGACGTTGGCCAATGCTTGCGGAATAATTGTTCGACGGTCTGGATCGTGGCGCAGGCGCGCTCCACCAGCGGGTAGCCGTCGCGCGCATAGGAGATTGCGGGCTCCAGCACGTCGCGCACGCGCATCGTACCGTAGTCGCGCAGCAGCATCATCCAGGATTCGAACGTGCCGGGGACGCAGGCCGCGAGCAGGCCGGTGCCGGGCACCATGTCGAGGCCTTCGCTCTTGTAATGCGCGATGGTGGCGCGCGCCGGGGCGGGGCCCTGGCCGCAGATCACCTCGGTGCGGCCGCGCTTCACGTCGTGCACGATGACAGGCACGTCGCCGCCGGGGCCGTTGAGATGCGGCTCGACCACCTGCAGCGTGAAGGCGGTGGCAACGCCGGCGTCGAAGGCATTGCCGCCCTTTTCCAGGATGGCCATGCCGACGGCGGTCGCGATCCAGTGGGTTGTGGCGACGACCCCGAACGTGCCCTCGATCTCGGGGCGGGTCGTGAAGGGATCGGGATTGACATTGCTGGCCATGGATTACCTCATTTGCGGCGCGCGCAATTGATCACAGGCGATGCCGCGCCGCCAATGCGCTGCCAGCATGGCACGCGCGCGTCACGCCGGGACCGGCGCGGTGTTGACGGCGTGGCAGGCGACGCCGTCAATCAGTTCCGGCGTCTCCTTGCGGCAGAGATCGAACGCCAGCGGGCAGCGCGGATTGAAGGTGCAGCCGGGCGGCGGATTGATCGGGTTCGGGATCTCGCCCTTCACCGGAATGCGTTGGCGGCCGCTCATGGCGAGGTCGGGCACGGCACCCAGCAGCATCTTGGTGTAGGGCATACGCGGACGGGCGAACAGCTCGCGTCCTTCCGCGATCTCGACGATGCGGCCGAGATACATCACGCCGACGCGGCTCGCCATGTGGCGGACCACGGCAAGGTTGTGGCTGATGAACATGTAGGTCAGACCGAACTTGTCCTGCAGGTCGCGCATCAGGTTCAGGATCTGCGCCTGCACGGAGACGTCGAGCGCCGAAGTCGGCTCGTCGCAGACGATGAACTCGGCATCCGATGCGAGCGCCCGGGCGATCGCGATGCGCTGGCGCTGGCCGCCGGAGAATTCGTGCGGAAATTTCAACCGATCGTCGGGATGCAGGCCGACCAGGCTGAGCAGCTCGCCGACGCGCGCCTGGATGTCGCGCTCACCCTGGATCAGGTCGAAGGCGCGGATCGGCTCGGAGATGATGGCATCGACGCGGAAGCGCGGGTTCAGGCTCGCATAGGGATCCTGGAAGATCATCTGGATGCGGCGGCGCAGCTTTCGGCGCGCCGGCGCCTGCCGCGGATCGGTCATCGAGACGCCGTCGATCAAGACATCGCCGGAGCTCGGCGGCAGCAGGCCGACGACCATCCGCGCCACCGTGGTCTTGCCCGAGCCGGACTCGCCGACCAGCGCAAAGGTCTCGCCCTTCCTGATATCGAAGGTGACGTGATCGACCGCCTTGAGATATTCGAGATGGCCGCCTTCGAGCACGCGGTTGAGCCAGGGTTTCGAGACGTCGAACACCCGGCGCAGATTTGTAGCCTGGACGAAGGAAGCGCTCATGCCGCGCTCTCCGCCGGCACGCTGTCATAGAGATGGCAGGCGACCGATTGCGCACCGCGCGGCAGCGGCTCGGGTCGATCGACACGACAGCGATCGAACACGAACGCGCAGCGCGGGTTGAACGAGCAGCCGCGCGGGATCGCCGACAGCCGCGGCATCGAGCCAGGAATCTGCATGAGACGCTTGTCGTCGCCGGCCAGCGTCGGGATCGCGCCCATCAAGCCCTTGGCATAGGGATGCAGCGGATTCTTCACGACATCCTGCACCGGACCGATCTCGGCGACACGGCCGGCATACATCACGGCGACGCGGTCGGAGGTCTCCGCGATCACGCCCATGTCGTGCGTCACCAGCATCACGGCGGTGCCGTGGTCGCGGCCGAGCCGCTTGATCAGCGAGATGATCTGCGCCTGCACGGAAACGTCGAGCGCGGTGGTCGGCTCGTCCGCGATGATCAGCTCGGGCTCGGCGCAGATTGCGAGCGCAATCACGACGCGCTGGCGCATGCCGCCGGAGAATTCGTGCGGGTAGCCGTCGATGCGCTTTTCCGGCGCGGGAATGCCGACCTCGGCAAGCAGGTCGATGGCGCGGCGGCGGGCGGCCGTCTCGGAGAGATTCAGGTGGGTTCGGATCGTCTCGATGATCTGGTCGCCGACCCGATAGAGCGGATTGAGCGAGGTGAGGGGGTCCTGGAAAATCATGCCGATCCGTTTGCCACGGATGCGGCGCATCTCCTCGGGCGGCAGATTGTCGATGCGCAGGCCGGCGAGATGAATCTCGCCGCCGGCGATGCGGCCCGGCGGGTCGATCAGGCCGATCACGGCGAGGCCGGTGACGGATTTGCCGGCGCCGGATTCGCCGACAACGCCCAGCACTTCGCCCTTGGCGATGTCGAAGGAGACGCCGTCGATGGCGCGCAGCGTGCCGCGGCGGGAGGCGAACTCCACCTGAAGGTTGCGGACGGAGAGGATGGGCTCGGTCATGAGTGAGGCGCTCTTGTCGAGGTTTTGCTCATCGGAGCTTCGGGTTGAGCGCATCGCGCAGCCAGTCGCCGAGCAGGTTGATCGACAGGATCAGCCCGGCCAGGGCGAGGCCGGGGAATGCAACGATCCACCATTCGCCCGCGAACAGATAATTGTTGCCGATGCGGATCAGCGTGCCCAGCGAGGGCATGGTGTCGGGCAGGCCGACACCGAGGAAGGACAGCGTCGCCTCGGTGATGATGGCCAGCGCGAGGTTGATGGTGGCGATGACCAGGATCGGGCCCATCGTGTTCGGCAGCACGTGCCGCAGCATGATCTTGGGCGCGGGCAGGCCGATCAGCTGCGCGGCGGCCACGTAATCCTTGTTTTTCTCGACCATCACGGAGCCGCGCACCGTCCTTGCATACCCGACCCAGAAACTCAGGCCGATCGAGATCACCAGCACCACCAGCATGCTGGTGGCATCCAGGCGGTTGCCGAGGATGGATTTCGCGATGCCATTGACCAGCAGCGCGATCAGAATGGCGGGAAAGGTCAGTTGCACGTCGGCGATCCGCATGATCACGCCATCGACCGCGCCGCCGAAATAGCCGGCGATCAGGCCGAGTGCGATGCCGAGCGCGCCGGCGAAGATCACACCGGCCACGCCGACGGCGAGCGAGATGCGCATCCCGTAGAGAATGGCGGAGAACACGTCGCGACCCTGCTCGTCGGTCCCGAGCAGGAACGGGCTTTGGCCATCGGCGGTCCAGAGCGGCGAGATGCGCGAGTTCATCAACTGGAGCTGCGCAGGATCGAACGGGTTCTGCACCGCGAGCGCGGATGCAAAGATCGCGAGCAGGAAAAGCAGCACGGTAATGGCCGCTGCCACCATGGTCAGCTTGGAGCGGCGGAACGAATAGAAGATGTCGCTGTCGAGGGCGCGGCTGAGCCAGCTGCGACCGGCATGCGCGGGCGGCGCGCTCTGCTTGTCGGAATTGGAGGCGACGGCGTCGGACATGCAGGGGCCTTATGTAGCGCGGCCGACGGTCGCGCGCAGGCGCGGATCGACCACGGTGTAGAGAATGTCAACCACCAGATTGATGGTGACGAAGATCAGCGAGACCATCAGCAGGTAGGCGGCCATGATCGGGATATCGACGTTTTGCACGGCCTGCACGAACAGGAGTCCCATGCCCGGCCATTGGAACACGGTTTCGGTGATGATCGAAAATGCAATAACCGAGCCAAACTGAAGGCCGGCGACGGTGATGACGGGGATGAGCGTGTTCTTCAGCGCGTGGCCGAAATGGATGGCGCGGGTAGTCAGCCCGCGGGCGCGGGCGAAACGGATATAGTCGGTTCGCAGCACTTCAAGCATTTCCGCACGCACCAGCCGCATGATCAGGGTCATCTGGAACAGGCCGAGCGTGATCGAGGGCATGATCAATGCCTTCAATCCCGACAGCGTGAGCAGACCCGTGCTCCACCAGCCGAGCTTGACCACCTCGCCGCGGCCGAACGAGGGCAACCAGCCCAATGTCACCGCGAACAGATAGATCAGGAGAATTCCGATCAGGAAAGTCGGCAATGAGATGCCGATCAGCGAAACCGCCTGGAATAATTTGGCGAGCATGGTGTCGCGCCTCAGCGCCGAATAGACGCCCATCAGAATGCCGAACACCATTGCAAACACGGTGGCGCAGATCGCAAGTTCCAGCGTGGCCGGCATACGTTCCATCAACAGGGTCGAGACCGGCTGGCGGAACTGGTAGGAGACGCCGAACTTGAATTGCGCGGCGTCGGCGAAATAACGCACGAACTGCACGGGCACGGGATCGTCCAGCCCGAGCGACTTGCGCACGGCTTCGCGTTCGGCCGCCGACGTGTCGATCGAGACGATCTGGTTGACGGGGTCGCCTGCGAAACGGAACATCGAGAAGGCGATGATGCCGACGGCGAACATGACGCCGATGGCCTGAACGGCGCGGCGAAGAGTGAAAGCGAGCATGCCTTCCACTATCCTTGGGTGTGCGTGCGGTCGACGTCTTTGTCAGCCGGAAAAGGAAAGGTCCCGGATGCCTGACGCCGCCGGGACCTCGTGTTCAACTGGCGCTATTCCTTCTTGGTCGCCCAATGGAACATGACCAGATTGTCGGCGCGCTGCGGCAGGTTGACCTTCTTCGACACGCCCCAGGCCAGCGCCTGCTGGTGCAGCGGGATGTAGGACCAGTCCTTGTTGCCGATTTCGTAGGCCTGCTTGATCAGCTGGTTGCGCTTGGCAGTATCGGTTTCGACCAGCACCTTGTCGGTGATGGCGTCGAACTCCTTGTTGCAGTAGCCGCCGAGATTGGCCTCGCCGCGTGAGGATTTCGCATCGTCGCGGCAGCCCATGATGTCGTAGAGCACGTTGTGGGAGTCCATCGTGCTCGGGGTCCAGCCCAGGAGGTAGAACGAGGTCTGGTAGCCGCCCTGCTTCAACACCTTGGCGAAGTACTGCGCCTTCGGCTGCGCCAGCAGGTTGATCTTGACGCCGATGCGGGCCAGCATGCCGACGACGGCCTGGCAGATCGCGGCATCGTTGACGTAACGGTCGTTCGGACAATCCATCGTGACCTCGAAGCCATCGGGATAGCCGGCTTCGGTCAGGAGCTTCTTGGCTCCATCAGGGTCGAATTTCGGCCGCGTGAACTCCTTGGACAGTGCGAACAACTCCGGAGCGATCATCAGCGCCGACGGCGTCGACAGCTCGCGCATCACGCGCTTCTTGATCAGCTCGATGTCGATCGCCTTGTAGAAGGCCTCGCGGACGCGGACGTCCTTGAACGGGTTCTTGCCCTTGATGTTGGAGTAGAGCAGCTCATCGCGCATCTGATCGAAGCCGATGAAGATGGTGCGCAGCTCTGGCCCCTTCAGCACCTGGGCGTTCGGGCTGGAATCGACGCGGGAGATGTCCTGGATCGGCACCGGCTCGATGACGTCGACTTCGCCTGAGAGCAGCGCAGCGACGCGGGTTGCGTCCGAAGCGATCGGGGTGAAGACGATCTCCTTCAGGTTACCCTCGACCTTGCCCCAGTAATTGGGGTTGGCCTTGAAAACCGTCTTCACGCCGGGCTGATGGCTTTCGATGGTGAACGGACCGGTGCCGTTCTCGTGGAGAGAGGCATAGCTCGGCGTGGTCGCCGCCACCGGCGTCGGATCGACGACGTTGTTCTCCTCGGCCCATTTCTTGTCCATGATGTACCAGACATCCCACGAATTATGCAGGATGGGATTGGGCGATGGCAGCACGAAGTCGACGGTGTAGTCGTCGACCTTGACGACCTTGACGTCGGGCGCAAGGCGGGTCTGCATATTGGACCCTTTCTTGCGGACGCGATCGGCGGAGAACACCACGTCGTCGGCGGTGAAGGGGTCACCGTTGTGGAATTTCACGCCTTTGCGCAAATGGAAGCGCCAGCGGGTCGGCTCCGGGGTTTCCCAGCTTTCCGCCAGCGCCGGAATGATCTTG
The DNA here is from genome assembly GCF_900114915.1 of Bradyrhizobium sp. Rc3b. Classification (GTDB taxonomy): domain Bacteria; phylum Pseudomonadota; class Alphaproteobacteria; order Rhizobiales; family Xanthobacteraceae; genus Bradyrhizobium. The sequence goes on along the minus strand of NZ_FOUS01000010.1, from coordinate 102,624 downwards.
AGGTCCTTGTCGCGCGCGGTGAGGCCTTGATAGACGTGACCGAGATGGGCGTGGGTGGTGCTTTCGTTGAGCGTATAGGGATCAAGGGATTTCAGGTCACCCTGGTTGGCATAACGCAGCGTCTGGCTCGACGCCGGCGCGACCGTCAACGCAAGCGTACCGGCGAGCGTCGCCGCAAACAGACTTCGACCGACTGACATTCTTGACCCTCTCCACTCTACCGTGCCGATGATTTTTGATTGTTCGGCAGGGCTGATTGATCCATGTTGCCCAGAGTTCTCGACCGGTGCAAGCGCCATTCCAGCAAGGAACGCGCCAAGTTGCACCGCTGTGCAGCAATGCTGACCGTGCCGCCTGGCATGGAGGACCGCGTCTTTCGACTTTGGTTGACTATATCGGCCGATTGCGGGACGGGGCATGTCGCGCCTGCATCAGGTCGCTTGCGTCGCACCACAACTCGCGGCGATACTGCCGACAGGCCGCTCGAATCTCATCCGGAGGGGACATGAAAGTTAATATCGAAATCGACTGCACCCCCCTCGAGGCCCGCCAGTTCTTCGGTTTGCCTGACGTGGGGCCGATGCAGACGGCGGTGATGGACAAGCTGCAGCAGCAGGTGCTCAGCAACATCGAGAAGGTCTCGCCGGAATCGCTGATCCAGAGCTGGTTCACCTTCGATCCCAAGATCGCCGAGCGGTTTCAGGACATGTTCGTCACGATGGCGGGCCTCGGCGGCACGCGCAGCAGCGACAAGAAGAAATAATGCCGTCCGGGCCGGACGGGCGGCAGGCGCCGGGCGGGCTCCGTCCGCCGGGCCTTGCCCTGCTGCTTGCAGAAGCGCGCGGCCTGTTCGAATTCAATGCGAGCCTGCTGCTGTCGCCAGTCCTGATGCGCGCGCCCAGGGGTGACGGTCATCCGGTGCTGGCGCTGCCGGGCTTTCTGGCCAGCGACCTCTCGATGGCCCCGATGCGGCGCTATCTCGCCGAGCTCGGCTATGAGGCACATGCCTGGCGGATGGGCCGCAATCTCGGCGGGCTGGGGCGGATGCGCCAGTCGCTGCGCACCCGTCTGGCCGAAATCCATGCTGCGAGCGGACGCAAGGTCAGCCTGGTCGGATGGAGCCTCGGCGGCGTCTATGCTCGCGATCTCGCGCTCCAGGCGCCCGACATGGTCCGCTATGTCGTGACGCTCGGTAGCCCTTTTGCCAATGACGTGCGGGCGACCAACGCCACGCGGCTCTACGAGGCGCTGTCAGGCGAGCGGGTCGAGGATTTCGCCGAATTGCGCGAGGCGATCGCCGGCGATCTTCCGGTGCCGGCGACGTCGATCTATTCGCGGGCCGACGGTGTCGTGAACTGGCGAACCTGCTTGCTGCGTCCCTCCGACCGTGCCGAGAACATCGAGGTGCATCTGGCGAGCCATATCGGGCTCGGGGTGAACCCTGCGGCGCTGTGGGCCGTGGCCGACCGCCTGGCGCAGCCGGAAGGGGAATTCTCGCCATTTGACCGGGCCGGGCCGTTTGCCATTGCATATGCCCCGCCGGAACAGGCAGTATCGGCCTGACGAGAAGCGCCGGCCAAGGCGCCCGTCAAATCTTGCGGGAGGGAACTATGGCTGACGGTAAGAAGCTGTCGTCGCTGGACGCGTCGTTTCTCTATCTGGAAACGCCGGAGATGCCGATGCATGTCGGGAGCATGGCGATCTTTCGCCTGCCCGACGACTACAAGGGCGACTTCTTCGAAGACTTCAAGGCGATGATCGTGTCGCGCCTGCACATCGCGCCGATCCTCAAGGCGCGGCTGGAAAAGGCGCCGCTCGACATCGATCATCCCTCCTGGGTCGAGGACGATCAGTTCGACATCGACCGCCACATCTTCCGCGCCAGCCTGCCGCAGCCGCGCGACCGCGCCACGCTGGAGCGCATCGTCGGCTGGATGCACGCCAAGCTCTTGAACCGGGCTCGCCCGCTCTGGGAGTTCTACGTGTTCGAGGGCATGAAGGACAACGAGGTCGGGCTCTATTCGAAGATGCACCATGCCGCGATCGACGGCGGTGCCGGTGCCGCCCTGACCAACATGATCTACGACATCTCGCCGATCCCGCGGAAGGTCGATCCGCCGGCCGCGGGATCCAAGCCTGGACAGGAGCCGCGTGACATCGCCGCCAACCTGCTCGATTCCTATCAGCAGCTGTTCAACCAGCCACTCGACGCGGGCAAGGCCGCCCAGAATCTGCAATTGCCGCGCACCGGCAAGAGCGACATCGGCTCGATCCTGTTCGACAATGCGATGTACCAGATCGAGAGCGCGGTGCGCTTTGCCGGCAATATCCCGACCATGGTCAAGAGCGTCTCCGAGGTGCTTGGCAAGGTCGCCGATCCGAAGTCGCGCGAGAGTCTCGCCAGCATGGTGTCGCCGCCGACCATGCTCAACAAGACCATCTCCTCGGAGCGAAGCTTCGCCGGCGTCTCGATCCCGCTGTCGCGGGCAAAGGCGCTGGCCAAGCAGGCCGGCGGCAAGCTCAACGACGTCGTGTTGGCGCTCGCCTCCGGCGTGGTCCGGCGTTACCTGAAGGAGTACAGCACGCTGCCGGCGAAATCGCTGACCGCGGCGGTGCCGATCTCGCTGCGCGAGGAGGGCAACACCGAGGCCAACAACCAGGTGTTCGGCATGATCTGCGCGATCGCGACCAACATCGACGATCCCAAGGCGCGGCTCGAAGCCATCATCGCGCAATCGAGCAAGTCCAAGGAGATGTCGCACCCCTTGCGCGCGCTGATGCCCCAGGTCTCCAACATCTCGATGCTCGGCGCGCCGATCATGGTGCAGATCCTGGCGCTGCTCTACAGCCGCTCGAACCTGTCGGACGTGCTGCCGCCGGCCGCGAACATCACGGTGTCCAACGTGCCGGGGCCGCGGCAGACGCTCTACGCTGCCGGCGCGGAGCTGTTGCACATTTTCCCGGTGTCGATCTCGACGCACGGGCAGGCGCTCAACATCACCGTGCAGAGCTATCGCGACCAGCTCGATTTCGGCTTCATCGTCGGCGCCAACATCATTCCGCATGTGCAGGTGATGTGCGACATGCTGCCGGAGGAGTTCGCCGCGCTGGAGGCGGCCTACGCGCCGCCGGCGACCGACATCAAGGGTGCCGCTGAGTAGGAATGGTTCGATGATTGAAATGCCACCGCTCAAGTTCGTGCAGACGAACGGAATCCGCATGGGCTATTACGAAGCTGGCCCGAACACCGACATGCCGCCGATGGTGCTGTGCCACGGCTGGCCCGAGCTCGCCTTCTCCTGGCGTCACCAGATCAAGGCGCTGAGCGAGGCCGGCATCCGCGTGATCGCGCCCGACCAACGCGGTTATGGCGCGACCGACCGGCCCGAGCCGGTCGAGGCTTACGACATCGAGCACCTGACCGGCGACCTCGTCGGGCTCCTCGATCATTTGAATATCGACAAGGCAATCTTCGTCGGTCACGACTGGGGTGGCTTCATTGTCTGGCAGATGCCGTTGCGCCACATTGAGCGGGTTGCGGGGGTGGTCGGCATCAACACGCCTCATACCAACCGCGCCTGGGCCGATCCGATTGAGCTCCTGCGCGCGCGCTTCGGCGACAAGATGTACATCGTGCAGTTCCAGGATCCGGCGCGTGAGCCCGACAAGATCTTTGGCAGTCGCGTCGAGCAAACCTTCGATGCTTTCATGCGCAAGCCGGTGCCGCGCCCGCCCGACGCGCCGGCAGAGGAGGTGGTTGCCGGCGTCGGCGCTTCGCCGCGGGTCAATCTGGCGTTTCCGCAAATGATTGCTGCCTATGATGCGAAGCACGATCCGCGCACGCCCATCCTGTCACCGGAAGAGAAGAAGGTGTTCGTCGACAATTTCACCCGGACCGGCTTTACCGGCGGCATCAACTGGTACCGCAACATGTCGCGCAACTGGACGCGTGCCGAAGGGCTCGATCATACGGTGCGGGTGCCGTCGCTGATGATCATGGCCGAGAACGACGCGGTGCTGCCGCCGTCCTCCGCCGATGGCATGGACAAGCTGATTTCCGATCTCGAGAAGTATCTGGTGAAGGACAGCGGCCATTGGACGCAGCAGGAGAAGCCGGAAGAGGTCAGCGCCAAGCTGATCGAATGGCGTAGAAGGCGGTTTGGGTGAGGACGCAGACGTCATCCCGGGGCGATGCATAGCATCGAACCCGGGATCTCGAGATTCCGGGTCTGGTCCTTCGGACCATCCCGGAATGACGCAAGGCAGGGGGAAACGCACGTCAATGTCATCCAACAACCGTCTGGACCCAATCCCGCATCCGCCGACCAAGCCTGTGGTCGGCAACATGCTGTCGCTGGACTCGGCCGCCCCCGTGCAGCATTTGACGCGGCTCGCCAAGGAACTCGGTCCGATCTTCTGGCTCGACATGATGGGCTCGCCGATCGTGGTCGTCTCAGGCCACGATCTCGTCGATGAACTGTCTGATGAGAAGCGTTTCGACAAGACGGTGCGCGGCGCGCTGCGGCGCGTGCGCGCGGTTGGCGGCGACGGCCTGTTCACGGCCGACACCCGCGAGCCGAACTGGAGCAAGGCGCACAACATCCTGCTCCAGCCGTTCGGCAACCGCGCCATGCAGTCCTACCACCCGAGCATGGTCGATATCGCGGAGCAGCTTGTCCAGAAGTGGGAGCGGCTGAATGCCGACGACGAGATCGACGTCGTCCACGACATGACGGCGCTGACGCTGGACACCATCGGCCTGTGCGGTTTCGAGTATCGCTTCAATTCGTTCTACCGGCGCGACTACCATCCCTTCGTCGAGTCGCTGGTGCGCTCGCTCGAAACCATCATGATGACCCGCGGCCTGCCGTTCGAGCAGCTCTGGATGCAGAAGCGGCGCAAGACGCTCGCCGAAGACGTCGCCTTCATGAACAAGATGGTCGACGAGATCATCGCCGAGCGGCGCAAGAGCGCGGAGGGGATCGACGACAAGAAGGACATGCTCGCCGCGATGATGACTGGCGTCGACCGTTCGACCGGCGAGCAGCTCGACGATGTCAACATCCGCTACCAGATCAACACGTTCCTGATCGCGGGCCATGAGACCACCAGCGGCCTGTTGTCCTACACGCTCTATGCGCTGCTCAAGCACGCGGACATCCTCAAGAAGGCCTATGACGAGGTCGATCGTGTCTTCGGCCCCGACGTCAACGCGAAGCCGACCTACCAGCAGGTGACGCAGCTCACCTACATCACGCAGATTCTGAAAGAGGCGCTGCGGCTGTGGCCGCCGGCGCCGGCCTATGGCATCTCGCCGCTGAAGGACGAGACGCTCGGCGGCGGCAAGTACAAGCTCCGGAAGGGCACCTTCACCACCATCCTGGTGACGGCGCTGCATCGCGATCCCAGCGTCTGGGGACCGAATCCGGACGCCTTCGATCCCGAGAATTTCAGCCGTGAGGCGGAGGCCAAGCGGCCGGTCAATGCCTGGAAACCGTTCGGCAACGGCCAGCGCGCCTGCATCGGCCGCGGCTTTGCCATGCACGAGGCCGCGCTCGCGCTCGGCATGATCCTGCAGCGCTTCAAGCTGATCGATCACCAGCGCTATCAGATGCATCTGAAGGAAACTCTGACGATGAAGCCGGAAGGCTTCAAGATCAAGGTGCGTCCGCGCGCCGATCGCGAGCGTGGCGCCTATGGCGGGCCCATCGCGGCTATGTCCTCGGCGCCGAAGGCGGCGCGCCAGCCGACGGCCCGGCCCGGCCATAACACGCCGATGCTGGTGCTTTACGGCTCCAATCTCGGCACCGCCGAGGAACTCGCGACGCGCATGGCTGATCTCGCCGAGATCAACGGCTTTGCCGTGCATCTCGGCCCGCTCGACGATTACGTCGGAAAGCTGCCGCAGGAGGGCGGCGTTCTGATCATCTGCGCGTCCTACAACGGCGCGCCGCCTGACAACGCGACGCAGTTCGTCAAATGGCTCGGCGGCGATCTGCCGAAAGATGCCTTCGCCGGCGTGCGCTACGCCGTGTTCGGCTGCGGCAACAGCGACTGGGCTGCGACCTATCAATCGGTGCCGCGCCTGATTGACGAGCAATTGTCGTCGCATGGTGCGCGCGCGGTTTATCCGCGCGGCGAGGGCGATGCGCGCAGCGATCTCGACGGCCAGTTCCAGAAATGGTTCCCGGCGGCGGCCCAGGTCGCGACGAAGGAGTTCGGCATCGACTGGAATTTCACCCGCACTGCCGAAGATGATCCGCTCTATGCGATCGAGCCGGTAGCGGTCACAGCCGTCAACACCATCGTCGCCCAGGGCGGTGCTGTCGCAATGAAGGTGCTCGCCAACGACGAGCTTCAGAACAAGGGCGGATCCAATCCATCCGAGCGTTCGACGCGCCACATCGAGGTGCAGCTGCCGTCCAACGTCGCCTACCGCGTCGGCGATCATTTGAGTGTCGTGCCACGCAACGATCCGACCCTGGTGGATTCGGTCGCCCGCCGCTTCGGCTTTCTGCCCGCCGACCAGATCAGGCTTCAGGTCGCCGAGGGCCGCCGTGCGCAATTGCCGGTAGGGGATGCCGTGTCGGTCGGCCGCCTGCTCAGCGAGTTCGTCGAGCTGCAGCAGGTCGCGACGCGCAAGCAGATCCAGATCATGGCCGAGCACACCCGGTGCCCGGTCACCAAGCCGAAGCTGCTCGCCTTCGTCGGCGAGGAGCCTGAGCCGCTCGAGCGTTACCGCAGCGAGATTCTAACCAGTCGCAAATCGGTGTTCGATCTGCTGCTCGAATATCCCGCCTGCGAATTGCCGTTCCATGTCTATCTGGAAATGCTTTCGCTGCTGGCGCCGCGTTATTACTCGATCTCGTCCTCGCCGTCGGTCGACCCGGCGCGCTGCAGCGTCACGGTCGGCGTCGTCGAAGGGCCGGCCGCCTCCGGCCGCGGCACCTACAAGGGCATCTGCTCGAACTACCTCGCCAACCGTCGCGCGGGCGATGCGATCTACGCCACCGTACGCGAGACCAAGGCCGGCTTCCGGCTTCCCGACGATCCCTCGGTGCCCATCATCATGATCGGCCCCGGCACGGGCCTCGCGCCGTTCCGCGGCTTCCTTCAGGAGCGGGCGGCGCGCAAGGCGAAAGGCGCCACCCTCGGACCCGCGATGCTGTTTTTCGGCTGCCGCCATCCCGATCAGGATTTTCTCTACGCGGACGAGCTGAAGGCGCTGGCGGCGAGCGGCATCACGGAACTCTTCACGGCGTTCTCGCGCGCGGACGGACCGAAGACCTATGTGCAGCACCTGCTCGCCGCGCAGAAGGACAAGGTCTGGCCGCTGATCGGGCAGGGCGCGATCATCTATGTCTGCGGCGACGGCGGCAAGATGGAGCCGGACGTGAAGGCGGCACTGGTCGCGATCCATCGCGAGAACAGCGGCAGCGACGCGGCCGCAGCTGCGCGCTGGATCGAGGAGATGGGGACGAAGAACCGGTATGTGCTGGACGTCTGGGCGGGTGGGTGATTGTTCGCCCGATCATGCTAAACGTCCCTCATGATTCCTTGGGAAAAAATCGATACCGCCAAGATCCCCGGCTCCGACGAGGAGCTCCGCTTGATGCGGCGGGGCAAGGAGTTTTCCATCAAGCTCGGCACCAACGAGCTGATGAACAACCGCCTGTCGGGCTCGGAGGCCGCGCTCGCAACGCTCGCGGCGAAGCAGATCGAGACGGTCGCAAAACCCGTCGTCCTGATCGGCGGCCTCGGCATGGGCTTTACGCTGCGTGCAGCGCTGGCGGTGCTTGGCGCCAAGGCGAAAATCGTGGTCTCCGAGCTCGTGCCTGCGGTGGTCACCTGGGCACGTGGACCGATGGCGGAGGTCTTCGGCGATAGCCTCGATGATGCCAGGGTCAGCATCCGGGAAACCGATGTCGGCGAAGTCATCCGTGCCAAGAGCGCGGCCTTCGACGCTATCCTGCTTGACGTCGACAACGGCCCCGAGGGGCTGACCCGCAAAGGCAATGATGCGCTCTACAGCGCAAGCGGGCTGGCGGCGGCGAAGACAGCACTGCGGCCGGGCGGCGTGCTCGCCGTCTGGTCGTCGGGACCCAATCCCGCCTTCACCAAGCGCCTTAAGCGCGCGGGCTTCGACGTCAATGAAGTCGCCGTCCGCGCCACCGGCAGAGGCGGCGGCGCGCGCCACGTAATCTGGATGGCGAGGAAGAGTTAAGCCGCCTGCGCGGCCGCGCCATGCGCGTGCTTGTCGATGGCGCCAATGATCTCGGGCCAGAACCGCATCGGCAGCGCGTGGCCCATGCCCTCGATCATCAACAGTTTTGCGTTCGGGATTGACGCCGCCGTGTCCTTGCCGCCCTCGGGCCGCACCAGCGGGTCGACGGTGCCGTGAATGACCAGCGTCGGCGCCTGCACGGCGTGCAGCCTTTCCTTGCGACTGCCGGACGCCAGCACGGCGCGGAGCTGGCGGCCGACGCCGGCTGGATTGAGCCCGCGCGCGAACACGCGCTCGGCGCGTTCAGGATCGAGCGCTTCCTCCTCCGGAAAATGTCCGGCGCGCAGCACCTTCCAGGTTTGGCCGTAGCGGACGATGAACTCTTCCTTGCTGCGCGGCGGCGGAGCCATCAGCATTGCGGCGGCCTCGCGCGTCGGCGGCGGCACGCGCGGATTGCCTGTCGTCGACATGATCGAGGTCAGCGAGCGCACGCGCTGCGGGAACGACAGCGTCACCTCCTGCGCGATCATTCCGCCCATGGACGCACCGACAAGATGCGCCGACTTGATGCCGAGCGCGTCCATCAGCCCGACCGTGTCTTTCGCCATGTCGATCAGCTTGTAAGTCGCGGCGACGGGAATCCTGAAGAAGCGTAGCTTGAGCAGCTCGAGTGGCGTCAACCGCTTGCCGCCCGTCAGATGGCTCGACTTGCCGATGTCGCGATTGTCGAAGCGGATCACGCGGAAGCCGCGTGCGGCAAGCTGCTCGCAGAACGCATCGTCCCAATGGATCATCTGGGCGCCTAATCCCATGATCAGCAGCAGCGGCTCGGCATTGTCGTTGCCAAAAATCTCGTAGCAGATGTCGATGCCGTTGGCGCGGACGGTCTGGGGCGGCTGATGGGTCGTCACAGGCGTTCCCTCAAGCGTTTGACTGATGCTGTATCGCACGGTTTCCCGTTGCAATGAAAGCCGCACGCGGCACCGAGCCGCTGCTTGCCGGTTGACCGGCACGGCGCAACGGTGTGGTATGGCGGAAAAAGAAGGGCATCGAAGCTCTCGACATCTGGAGGACGCCGATGACCGACAAGACCAATGACCCGGTCGCCATGTGGCAAAAGATGGTCGGTGAGATGGAGAAGGGGTTCAACTCCTTCGCCAACCAGGCCATGTCGTCACCCGAGTTTTCGCAGGCGATGAACCGTGCGGGGGGAGTTGCTGCAGGTGCTCAGAAGCAACTCGGCGAACTCATGGAGAAGTATCTGGTCTCCATGAACCTGCCGAGCCGGGAGCAGGTCACAGGCCTTGCCGAAAGGCTGCAAGCTATCGAAGGCCAGATCGGTGAGATCAAGTCGCTGCTGAGTCAGATGGCTGCAAGTGCCGGCGTGTCTCAGGGGGCCGATTCCGCATTGCGGCCGCCACGCACCAAGCGTCCGCCGTCTGAGGGCGGAGAGCAGGCATGAATGCAGCTCCCGGACTTGATTTCGCATCTATCCCGGAACGCATCCAATCCGAGGTGCAGCGCGCCATCCAGCGCAGCATCAAGGGCGTCGAATATTTCTCGACCTCGGGGCCGTCACTTGGATCGACGCCTAAGGATGTGCTGCATTCGCGCGGCACGATGAGCCTCTATCACTATCGGCCGATGTCGGACGAGATCTACCGTGTGCCGGTGCTGATCGTGATGGCGACCACCAACCGCGGCTACATCCTCGACCTCGTGCCCGGCCAGAGCTTTATCGAATTCCTGCTCAAGCGCGGTTACGACGTCTATATGCTCGACTGGAGCGCGCCACGGCCGGAGGAGAAGAGCCTGCGGATGGAGGACTATGTCCTCGACTTCATCCCGGATTGCGTCCGCCGGGTGCAAGCCGATTCCGGCGAGCAGGACGTCTCGGTCATCGGCTATTGCTTCGGCGGCGTGCTGTCGCTGCTCTACGGCGCGATCCACAAGGACGGGCCGATGAAGAATTTGATCTGCTTCACCACGCCGATCGACTTCCGAGAGATGAAGCTGTTCTCGAACTTCTCCGACCGTCGCTATTTCGACGTCGACCATCTCGTCGACAGTGTCGGCAACGTGCCGCCGGAGATGATCCTGTCCTCGTTCGAGATGTTGCGTCCGGCCTCGCGCACGGTCAGCCAGATCCAGCTCTGGGAAAACATCTGGAACGACGAATTCGTCAAGTCGTACCGCATGTTCGACCGCTGGGCGACCGACACACTGCCGCTGGCTGGCGAGTATTTCCGCGCCATCACCAAGGACCTGATGTGGGACAACAAGCTGTTCAACGACACCATGTCGGTCGGCGGCCGGCCTGCGAAGCTCGACAATATCAAGGTGCCGATCCTGCATGCGGTGGCCGAGCACGATCACATCGTGCCGTATGAGGCCGCCAAGCACCTGATCGCGAAGATTGGTTCTGCGGACAAGGAAGAGGTGATGCTGAAGGGCGGTCACGTCTCGCTCGTCGCAGGAGCCAACGCCGTCAAGCGGCTATGGCCGAAACTGGATTCCTGGCTAGGGAAGAGATCGACATGAGCGAGCAGCGTTCGTATCCGCGCCACGTCAAGACCGACGCCGGCGATATCGAGATTCGCCTGATGTCGCCCGCGGATGAAGCCGCGGTGCTCGCCTTCGGCAAAGGCCTGCCGACCCACGATTTGCTGTTTTTGCCGCGCAATATCAGCGAACCGAAGGTGCTGTCGGCCTGGGTCAAGGAGATCGAGCGTGGCGCGATTACGAGCCTGCTTGCGGTTAGGGACGGTAAGGTCGTCGGCTGCGGCACGCTGGTGCGCGATCCGCACTCCTGGTCACCCCATGTCGGCGAGATCCGCATGGTCGTCTCGCTCGACGTTCGCGGGAAGGGGGTAGGGCGGGCGCTGTCGCAGGAGACCTTCGCGCTCGCGCTCGGCGCGGGCCTGGAGAAACTTTCGGTTCAGATGACGGTCGACCAGCAGGCTGCGATCGCCGTGTTCGAGAGCCTCGGTTTCAAGGCCGAAGCGCTGCTGCGCGACCATGTCCGGGACGTCAACGGCAAGACCCACGACATCGTCGTGCTCGGCCACAACATCGCGCAGGTCCAGGCCCAGATGGAGGCCTACGGGCTGCCAGGCGCCGTCCAGCACTAGGACCGCCGTCCAGCCACCGCGGTCCGACCACTCTAGGGAACCCGCTTGGCCAGGGAGGCATCAGATTGCCGCCCGTTAAGGCTGTTCACAGTTTCGTGATATCGCAGTGCAATATGAATATTGCATCGCACAATTAACTATGCCATATAAGCCGTGCCCCGGGCCAATGCGGACGGGGTGAGCCCATAGCTCAAACCAATGAGGATGGAGAGAACCCCATGACCACTGAAACCAACACCGCTTTCGAGGGCTTCAAGGACGCTTTCAAGAACATCCAGAATCTGGAAGTTCCCGAGGCCGCCCGCGAGTTCGTCAAGAAGACCGCCAACACCGCCAAGGATCGTGCTGCCGAGGCCTTCGCAGGCTCCGAGCGCGTGACCGCCGCCGTCGAGAACGCGGTGACCGAATCCGTCGCTGAGGCCGGCAAGATCAGCCGCAACATCCAGCAGGCGATCTATGACGACGCCCAGGCGTTCTTCGCCGGCATCGACAAGCTTGCTTCCGCCAAGTCGGTCAGCGAAGCCGTCGAGATCCAGTCGAGCCTGCTCCGCGCCCGCGGCGAAGTGTTCGTCTCGCGTGCCAAGGCGACCGCCGACTATTTCGGCCAGCTCGCCGCCAACGGTGCGAAGTCCGCTCAGGACAATTTTGCCAAGGTCTACAACAAGACCGCCTGATCCGGCGCCCTGAGTGAAAACTGAAATTTGAGGCCCGCTTCGGCGGGCCTTTTGTTTCTGCGCTGTCGTCATTGTGACTGACCGTCATTCCGGGGCGCCCGAAGGGCGAACTCTGGTGCGCAATTGCGCACCAGAGAATCTCGAGCTTCTCAGGTGCGCAAGAGCGCACCATAGTTCGATGCTTCGCATCGCCCCGGAATGACGTAATCTCCCATCCGTCATGAATGCACCCGCCACCTTCTCCTTCGACACTCCCGGCGATGCCGAACGCGCGGCCGAGCTGCGCCGCGTGAAGGCGCTGGCGACGCTGGTCTTGGCCGCGACGCTTCTGCTCTTCATCGTCGCGAAATGGCTGCTGCCGGTGCATCCCGTGTTCGGCTTCATCGCCGCCTTCGCGGAAGCCGCGACCATCGGCGGGCTTGCCGACTGGTATGCCGTGGTCGCGCTGTTCAAGCGGCCGCTCGGCCTGCCGATCCCGCATACCGCGATCATCCAGAGCAACCAGGCCCGGATCGCCGACAAGCTCGGCGAATTCATCCAGGTGCATTTCCTCGAGGCCGGTCCGGTCGAGGCCAAGCTGAAGGAGATCGATTTCGGCTCCTTCGTCGCCGACTGGCTGCGCGACCGCAAGCGCAGCGACGATCTCGCGCGCTTCGCGCTCCGCCTGTTGCCGGAAGCCGTCTCGGCGACGGAGAGCTCGGGCCTGATGACCTTCATCATCCGCCGCATGTCTTCGCAGCTCCAGGCCATCGACCTCGCCCCGCTCGCGGCCGGCACGTTGCGCGGCTTCGTGGCGGAGGGACGCCATCAGATCCTGTTCGACGATCTCCTGCGCGTGATGCACGAGACGCTGAACCAGAAAGAGACGATGGGGATGATCCGGGAGAAAGTGCGCGCGGAATTGCCAACCCTGCTGCGGCTCTATCGCGCGGACAAGTTTCTGGTGAACAAGATCGTGGCGTCCGCCACCGCCTTCTTCAATGAAGTGCGCAGCGATCCCAAACATCCGTTCCGCGGCGAGTTCGATCGCATGGTGCTGAGCTTCGTCGACCGGCTCGGCACCGATCAGGCCTATATCGACCGGATCGACGGGCTGAAGCGCGATCTGCTTGCGCGGCCCGAGCTTGCCGATCTCGCCCGCACCGTCTGGGCCAACACGCGCTCTTTCATCGAGCGCAGCGCGAGCGGCGAGACGCAGGTGCTGCAGCATCATCTCGCCGGCATGTTCGTCGCCGCAGGAGAAGCGCTCGCGGGCGATGCCGAGCTGCGCGGCGAGATCAACAAGGGGCTGGTAACGGTGCTGCGCAGCTTCGTCGCCGACCAGAAAAGCGGCGTCTCCATCTTCATCTCCGACCAGGTCAAGGCGTGGGACATGGCGCAGTTGATTTCGCTGATCGAAATCAACATCGGGCGCGACCTGCAATACATCCGCTTCAACGGTTCGCTGATCGGTGGGCTCGCCGGGCTGGTGCTCTACTCCGTAGAATACCTGCTCCGATTGCTGTGACTTTTGCGTCACGGACGTTAGCATTAACGCGCGGGCCTATTGTCGCCCCGCGACTCTCCCGCTTGAATGTCGGGAACCGGCCGCCTAGCTGATTCATGCTGCACTGCGGAACGATCAAGAAGCCGGCGTATTGGAATTCATGCCCATTTGCCGGCATCGCGCCCGGCGTCTTCTCAGGGGAAACATTGATGACCGCTACTGCCCAGACGCTGCGTCCGCCGTCGAGAACACTGATGTTTCTGGAAGGGCGCGCGATCCACGAGTTCGGCGCGTTCCTCGGCGCGCTGCCGCTGCTGAGCCTTGCGCCGCGCGGCGATGGGCATCCGGTGCTGGTGCTGCCGGGCCTCGTGGCCTCGGATGCATCCACGCGTGCGTTGCGGACGTTTCTGACCAGCAAGGGTTATGCGGTGAGCGGTTGGCGCCAGGGCCGCAACTATGGTCTGCGCGAGGGCGTGCAGCATGCCATGGTAGATCTGGTCGAGGAGCTCAGCGACACCCATGGCCGCAAGATCAGCCTGGTCGGCTGGAGCCTCGGCGGCCTCTATGCCCGCCAGCTCGCCAAGATGATGCCCGACCGCGTGCGCCAGGTGATCACGCTCGGCAGTCCCTTCGCCGGCAATCCCCGTTCGACCAATGCCTGGCGCGTCTATGAATGGGCGAGCGGTCGGAAGTCCGACGAGGTCGATCCGCGGTTCGGCGGCGAGCTTGCCGCTCCGCCGCCGGTGCCGACCACCGCCATCTTCAGCCGCACCGACGGCGTCTGCGCCTGGCAGGGCTGCATGGAAAAGACGGGCACCCAGACCGAGAGCATCGAGGTCGAGAGCAGCCATTGCGGCATGGGCCATCATCCCGCCGTGGTCTATGCGGTGGCCGACCGGCTCGCGCAGAAGGAAGGCCAGTGGCGGCCGTTCGATCGTAGCGGCTGGCGTAGCCTGGCCTATCCCGATCCGCATCGGTAGTGCGCTTCTTCACCTCGCCCCGCTTGCGGGGAGAGGTCGGATCGCATCGGAGATGCGATCCGGGTGAGGGGGAGTCTCCGCGACTCCCACTCTCACCGAATGGGCGGAGGCTCCCCCTCATCCCGACCTTCTCCCCGCAAGCGGGGAGAAGGAGAAGTGGCGTCGCTCCCCTCCATTGTCGCGCCCGCATCAAACGCGCTATGCCTCGGGCATGGCGCATCCGTTGTCCCGCATCATCGACCAGCTCAAGCGTGAACCGTCGCGCACCGGCTCCATCGTCATCACCGTGTTCGGCGATGCCATCGTGCCGCGCGGCAGCTCAGTGTGGCTCGGCACGCTGCTGGAATTCTTTCAAGGGCTCGACATCGACAGCGGCGTGGTGCGCACCGCGATGTCGCGGCTCGCCGCTGACGGCTGGCTGACGCGCGAGAAGGTTGGCCGCAACAGCTTCTATCGGCTGGCCGACAAGGGGCGCCAGACGTTCGAGGCCGCGACGCGCCACATCTACGATCCGCCGCCATCCGACTGGACCGGACGCTTCGAGCTGCTGCTGATCGGCAATGGTGAGGACCGCGACGCCTCGCGCGACGCGCTGCGCAATGCCGGCTTCGGCAGTCCGCTGCCGGGCGTCTGGGTCGCGCCGTCGGGGGTGCCAGTCCCGGATGAAGCTTCGGGCGCGATCCGTCTCGAGGTCTCGGCGGAGGACGACAGCGGGCGTCGACTGCTCAGCGCAAGTTGGCCGCTGGATCGCACCGCGGATGCCTATCTGAAATTCATGAAGACGTTCGAGCCGCTGCGCGCCGCGATCGGCCGCGGCACGGATCTGTCCGAGGCCGACGCCTTCACCGCGCGCATCCTCTTGATCCACCACTACCGCCGCGTCGTGCTGCGCGATCCGCTGTTGCCCGAAAGCCTGCTGCCGACGAACTGGCCGGGCAGGGCCGCACGGGACCTGTGCGGCGAAATCTATCGTGCGCTGCTTGCCCCCTCCGAACAATGGCTTGATGGACATGGAACCAACGAAAAGGGACCATTGCCGCCAGCGCGGAAGCTGCTGGAAAGGAGGTTCGAGGCCTGAGTTTTATGTTACAGAAATATCTTGCATGACGTAATTATTGTTATATATTCCCTCCCAATAAATCGGGAGGATGCGCATGTATACCCAGGCGCTGAATACGGCCGAGACCAACGACCGCAGTCTTGAGGACGCAGGCCAAGCTGCGCAGTTCCAGGCCCGCATCGATGCCGAGGAGCGCATCGAGCCGAACGACTGGATGCCAGCGGCCTATCGCAAGACGCTCACACGCCAGATTTCCCAGCACGCCCATTCCGAAATCGTCGGCATGCTGCCCGAAGGCAACTGGATCACCCGCGCGCCGACCCTGCGCCGCAAGGCCGCGCTCCTCGCCAAGGTGCAGGACGAGTGCGGCCACGGCCTCTATCTCTACGCCGCGGCCGAGACGCTCGGCACCTCGCGCGAAGAGCTGGTCGACGCCATGCTCGCGGGCAAAGCCAAGTATTCCTCGATCTTCAACTATCCGACGCTGACCTGGGCCGACATCGGCACCATTGGTTGGCTGGTCGACGGCGCCGCGATCATGAACCAGATCCCTCTGTGCCGCTGCTCCTATGGACCCTATGCGCGCGCGATGATCCGCGTCTGCAAGGAAGAATCCTTCCATCAGCGCCAGGGCTACGAGATCATGCTGACGCTGTGCCGCGGCTCGGACGAGCAGAAAGCGATGGCGCAGGATGCGCTGAACCGCTGGTGGTGGCCGGTGCTGATGATGTTCGGCCCGCCAGATAGCACGAGCCAGCACAGCGACACTTCGACGAAGTGGAAGATCAAGCGTTTCTCCAACGACGAGCTGCGCCAGAAGTTCGTCGATGCCACCGTGCCGCAGGCGCAATATCTCGGCCTCACCATTCCCGATCCCGGCATGATTCAGGATGCCGACGGGCACTGGCGTTACAGCGAGATCGACTGGACCGAGTTCAAGCAGGTCCTTGCCGGCAACGGCCCGTGCAATCGCGATCGCATGGCTGCGCGCCGCAAGGCGCACGAAGACGGCGCCTGGGTGCGCGAAGCCGCCGCCGCCTATGCGGCCAAACGTGCGCATCGCCAGACCGCGCAAGCCGCGGAATAGGGAGACCAATATGGCCACGCCGAACACACCGCTGTGGGAAGTCTTCATTCGCAGCCGCAACGGGCTCGCGCACAAGCATGTGGGATCGCTGCATGCGAGCGACGCGACGATGGCTCTGCAGGCCGCCCGCGACATCTACACCCGCCGCGGTGAAGGCCTGTCGATCTGGGTCGTGCCGTCGACCGCGATCACCGCGAGCGATCCCGCCAAAAAAGGCATGATGTTCGAGCCGGCGGAATCGAAGATCTACCGGCATCCGACGTTCTACGAGGTTCCGGAAGAAGTAGGGCATATGTGATGTCCGTCGCCAACATCGAGGTCTCCGAAACGCCGCTGGTGCTCTACGCGCTGCGCCGCGCCGACGATGCGCTGATCCTCGGCCATCGGCTGTCGGAATGGTGCGGGCACGCACCGATGCTGGAAGAGGACATGGCGCTCTCCAACATCGCGCTCGATCTCATCGGTCAGGCGCGCGAGCTCTACAGCTACGCAGCCAAGGCCGAAGGCAAGGACAACGACGAGGACAAGCTCGCTTATCTGCGCGACGTCAGGCAGTATCGCAACCTGCTGCTGGTCGAGCAGCCGAACGGCGATTTTGCCCAGACGCTGGTGCGACAGTTCTTCTATTCCGCGTTCGCCGACCTCTACTGGCGCGCGATGATGAATTCGCGCGACACGACGCTGGCCGCGATTGCCGCCAAATCTGAGAAGGAGAGCGCCTATCATTTGCGCCACGCCTCGGAGTGGCTCATCCGGCTCGGCGACGGCACCGATGAGAGCCACGCCCGCGCGCAGGCCGCGATCGACCAGCTCTGGGCCTTCACCGGCGAGATGTTTGCCGTCGATGATGGCGAGCGCGCGCTGATCCACGCCGGTATCGCGATTGATCCCGGCACGTTGCGTGGTCGCTGGTTGCAAACGCTTTCCGATGTCGCCAGTGAAGCCACGCTGGTCTTGCCGCAGAACGACTGGATGCAGCAGGGCGGCCGCGTGGGCCGGCACAGCGAACATCTCGGCCATCTCCTGTCCGAGCTGCAATCGATGCAGCGCACCTTTCCGGGGCTGACATGGTGAGCGTGCTCGACCGTGACAGCGAACTGCGCCGGCGCGCCTGGGACGCTGCGGCGAGCGTGGTCGATCCCGAAATTCCAGTGCTGACCATCGCCGACCTCGGCGTGCTGCGCGAGGTTGCGCTCGACGGCGATCACGTCGAGGTGGCGATCACCCCGACCTATTCCGGCTGTCCGGCGATGAACATGATCGCGCTGGAAATCGAGGTCGCGCTGGAGCGCGCCGGTTTTCGCCGGTCGAAAGTCCGCACCGTGCTGTCGCCGGCCTGGACCACCGACTGGATGAGCGAGGAGGGTCGCCACAAGCTGCGCGCCTACGGCATCGCGCCGCCGCAGGCTTCAAGCTCGCGCCGGGCACTGTTCGGTGAACAGGCGGTGGCCTGCCCGCAATGTGGCTCGGAAAACACCGAGGTGCTGTCTGAATTCGGCTCGACCTCCTGCAAAGCGCTGTGGCGCTGCAAGTCCTGCCGCGAACCGTTCGATTACTTCAAGTGTCATTGACCATGTCAGCCACCGCACCGCGCTTCCATCGCCTGGCCGTCAACGATCTCCGCCGCGAGGCGTCCGACGCCATCTCGATGACCTTCACCATCCCCGGCGAACTCGCCGGCGATTACGCTTTCACGCCTGGCCAATACCTCACGCTCCGCACCACGCTGGACGGAGAGGAGGTACGGCGCTCCTATTCGATCTGTTCCGGCCCTGATGATGGCGAGATTCGTATCGCCGTGAAGAAGGTCGACGGCGGTGCGTTTTCGAACTGGGCAGCCGAAGATCTCAAATGCGGCGACGAACTCGATGTGATGACGCCGACGGGCCGCTTCGGTGCGATTCCTCAAGCGGATGCCGGGCGCATCCATGTCGGGTTCGCCGCAGGCTCCGGCATCACGCCGATCCTGTCGATCGTCAAGGGCACGCTCGCGCGTGAGCCGGACAGCCGCTTCTTCCTGTTCTACGGCAACCGCACCACCGACAACATCATGTTCCTTGAAGCGCTCGAGGAACTGAAGGACCGCTTCATCGATCGCCTGTCCATCTTCCACGTCATCTCCGGCGAGGAGCAGGACATCCCGATCCTGCACGGCCGGCTCGACGGCGACAAGGTGAGGGTGCTGCTGCGCTCGCTGGTGCCTGCGGCCAGCGTCGATCACGTCTACATTTGCGGGCCCCTTGGCATGAGCGAGGATATCGAGGCGACCTGCCGCGAGCTCGGCATCGCCGAAGAGCGTATCCACGTCGAGCGCTTCGTCTCCGAGTTCGGCGGCAAGCCGCGGCCGAAGAAGGTGGTCGCGCCCGACGCGCCGCCGAAGGCGATCGCCTCGCTGATCATCGACGGCAAGCGCCGCGACGTGCCGGTCGCGGAGGACGAGGCGATCCTCGATGCCGCGCTGCGCGCCGGCGTCGATCTACCCTTCGCCTGCAAGGGCGGCATGTGCTCGACCTGCCGCGCCAAGCTGGTCGAGGGCGACGCGCCGATGGACATCAACTATTCGCTGGAGCCCTGGGAGCTGAAGGCTGGGTTCGTCCTGACCTGCCAGGCCAAGCCGTCGTCAGAGCGGGTCGTGGTCGATTATGACCATGTCTGAGCCGGTGCTTCAGACGCTGACGATGCAAATGCGTCGCATTATTTGACAGTTTTGGCCAACCAGCAGAACATCATGGGCAAACATCTGGCCGGGAGAAGCGCGTGAACGTCAAAGCCGCCCTGTCGCCTGAGGATATTGCCCGCGCCTGCGCTGAGGCGATGTGGACGGAGGACGATGCCTCCAAAGGGCTCGGCATGGAGATCGTCGAGATTGGCCCCGGCTTCGCGACGCTCGCAATGACGGTGCGGCCGGACATGGTCAATGGCCAGCGCATTGCCCATGGCGGCTTCATCTTCACGCTCGCCGATTCCGCCTTCGCCTTTGCCTGCAACTCGCACAACGAACGCGTGGTCGCAGCGCAGGGGCAGATCACCTTCATCAAGCCGGGCAGGCTCGGCGACCGCCTCGTTGCAAAGGCGCGCGAGATCACCCGCGGCGGCCGCTCCGGCATCTATGACGTGCGAGTTACCGCCGGTGACGTCGTCGTCGCCGAATTCCGCGGGCATTCGCGCGTCATTCCCGGCACGTGGCTGCCGACGCAAGACAAATAAAAGAACCAATCAATGTGGGGAAACGAGGATGGCTTCGACGAAGCTGAAGGAAGGCGGCAGCGCCTATAGCGCCGAGATGGACGCGCATGAGCGTGCCTCGCGCGACGAGATCATGGCGCTGCAGAAGCAGCGGCTGGCCTGGTCGCTGAAGCACGCCTATGACAACGTCGCGCATTATCGCAAGGCCTTCGACGGGGCCGGCGTGCATCCGTCCGATTTTCGCGAGCTCTCCGATCTCGCGAAATTCCCGTTCACGGTGAAAACGGATCTGCGCGACAATTATCCCTTCAACATGTTCGCCGTGCCGCGCGAAAAGCTGGTGCGCGTGCATGCGTCCTCCGGCACGACCGGCAAGCCGATCGTGGTGGGGTATACGCAAGGAGACATCGACACCTGGTCGGACGTGATGGCGCGCTCGATCCGCGCCGCCGGCGGGCGTACGGGCATGATCATCCACAATGCCTATGGCTATGGCCTCTTCACCGGCGGCCTCGGCGTGCACTACGGCGCCGAAAAGCTCGGCTGCACCGTGGTGCCGATCTCGGGCGGCATGACCGAGCGGCAGGTGCAGCTGATCAACGACTTCCGGCCCGACATCATCACGGTGACGCCGAGCTACATGCTGGCAATCCTCGACGAGTTCAAGCGTCAGAAGCTCGACCCGCGCCAGTGCTCGCTCAAGGTCGGCATCTTCGGCGCCGAGCCCTGGACCAATGCGATGCGCGGCGAGATCGAGGACGCCTTCGATATGGATGCGACCGACATCTATGGTCTGTCCGAGGTGATCGGCCCCGGCGTCGCCCAGGAATGCATCGAGACCAAGGATGGCCTGCACATCTGGGAGGATCATTTTTATCCCGAAGTGATCGATCCTGAAACGGGTGCGGTGCTGCCGGACGGTGAGAAGGGCGAACTGGTCTTCACCTCGCTCACCAAGGAAGCTTTTCCCGTGATCCGCTATCGCACCCGCGACCTGACGCGGCTGTTGCCGGGCACGGCGCGGCCGGGCATGCGGCGGATGGAGAAAGTGACGGGCCGCTCGGACGACATGATCATCCTGCGCGGTGTCAACCTGTTCCCGACCCAGATCGAGGAGGTGCTGCTCGCGACCGACTGGTGCGGCGGCCACTTCATCCTGGAACTGACCCGCGAAGGCCGTATGGACGAGCTGACAATCATCGCGGAGGCGCGGTCCGAAAGCTGGGACGGCCGCGGTCTCCTCGACCATGCCGACCGGATTGCGACCCACATCAAGAACACCATCGGCATTAGCTCCAGGGTTCAGGTGGTCGCGCCCGCCACGCTGGAGCGCTCGCTCGGCAAGGCCAAGCGGCTCTACGACAAGCGGCCCAAGGCTTGACTTTACGGATTGACTTGACGGATTGACTTGACCGGCCCCAGAGGCGACAAGGCCCGCGAGAAATCGCGGGTCTTTCATGTTGCCAGCCGATACCAAAACCGTCGAAGCGCGCTGCGTGCGCCTCAATGCCAAGGCCGAGAATGCTGCCGCGGTTGCGCCCGTGGTCGAGCATCACAAGCTGGCGCGCGGTCCGAACGATCTCCTGATCGAGGTCAAGGCCGCCGCCGTCAATCCCTCCGACGTCAAGGCCGCGACCGGCTTGATGCCCTATGCTGTGTTCCCGCGCACGCCGGGCCGCGACTATTCCGGCGTGGTGACCGACGGGCCGGCCGGCACGGTCGGCCGCGAGGTGTTCGGATCCTCCGGCGATCTCGGCATCCGCCGCGACGGTACCCACGCAACCCATCTCGTCGTCGAGGCTGATGCGGTGGTGGAGAAGCCGAGCACGGTGTCGTGGGAGGAGGCAGCGGGCATCGGCGTGCCCTTCGTCACCGCGATGGAAGGCTTTCGCCGCGCCGGCGTGCCGAAGAGCGGGGAGACCGTTTTGGTGTTCGGCGTCAATGGCAAGGTCGGCCAGGCCGCGGTGCAGATCGCGACATGGCAGGGCGCGCGCGTCATCGGCGTGGTGCGCAAAGCGGAAGCTTACGAAGGCCACACCAACGCCCCCATCGAGGTGGTCGACGCCTCCGCGACCGACGTTGCCACGCGCGCGCGCGAATTGACCGGCGGCAAGGGGGTCGATGTCGTCTTCAACACGGTCGGCGATCCCTATTTCCAGGCCGCGCACAAGTCGCTCGCATTGCGTGGCCGTCAGATCCTGATCGCCGCGATCGACCGCATCGTGCAGTTCAACATCCTCGAATTCTACCGGGGCCAGCACACCTATGTCGGCATCGATACACTCGGCCTGTCGTCGGCCGCGACAGGCGCAGTGCTGCGCGATCTCGGCCCGGGCTTTGCGAGCGGCCAGCTGAAGCCGTTCTCGATCAAGGCGAATGCCGTCTATCCGCTGGAGCGCGCCAAGGAGGCGTATGTCGCGGTTGCCGGCTCCTCGCGGGATCGCGTGGTCCTGAAACCGTAATCATGGACTCGTCCGCAGCAATCGTCATCTTCGCCGGCCTCGCCATCGGCCTTGTCTACGGCGCCGTCGGTCTGCTCAGCGGCTTCTGCCTGATGAGCAGCATGCGCGGCTGGCTTGCGGAGGGAGACGGACGGCTGGTGCGGACCTATGCGCTGGCGATCGCCGTCGCGATCGCCGCCAGCCAGTTCCTTGCCGGCAACGGCATTGCTGATTTGAGCAAGTCGATCTACCTGCAGCAGACGTTCTCGGTGCCGGTGCTGTTCCTCGGCGGAGTGCTGTTTGGTTACGGCATGGTGCTGTCGAACGGCTGCGGCTCGCGCGCCCTGGTGCTGCTCGGCCGCGGCAATCTCCGCTCCTTCGTCGTCGTGATCGTGCTCGCCATCGCTGCGCAGATGACGCTCAAGGGGCTGGTAGCGCCGGCTCGCATCGCGCTGGTTCAGGCCTCGCAAACCACCGTCAATGTCAATTCGCTGCCTTCGTTGCTGGCATCGCTTGGCCCCGGTGAAGTGCTCTCGCGTGCGCTGGCGGCGGCCGTGATCGTCGTCGCGCTGATCCTGTTTGCCTTCGCGCATCCGATGTTCCGGCGCTCACCGGGCCAGATCGCGGCGGGCGTCGTCGTCGGCCTGCTCGTCGCCGCCGGCTGGCTTGTCACCGGCTATCTCGGTGCCGACGACTTCAATCCGGTGCCGGTGACCTCGCTCACCTTCATCGCGCCGATCGCGGACGCGCTGCAATACGCCATGCTCTCGACCGGCCTGACGCTCAATTTCGGTATTGCGACGGTCGCTGGCGTCTTCGCCGGCAGCCTGATCACCGCACTCGCCACAGGCCGCTTCAAGCTCGAAGGCTATTCCTCGCCGCGCCACATGCTGCGATCGGGCAGCGGCGCCGCGCTGATGGGCATCGGCGGCGTGATGGCGTTCGGCTGCTCGATCGGGCAGGGGCTCACGGGCGTGTCGACACTGGCGCTGGGCTCGTTCGTTGCACTCGCCGGCATCCTGCTCGGCACGACCGCAGGTTTGCGTGGCGTGCTGCGGGTTCAACCGCTCGCGGTGGCCTGACCGCGCAACAGCCGGTCGCCGAGCGTCGCAAGTCCGATGCCGGTGACGATCAATCCGGCGGCGACAGCGAGGCTCAAGTCGAGGGGCTCGTCCAGCAGGATCGCAGCACTGGCGATACCGACGAGCGGTGTTCCGTGGTGCCAAGCGACGTCGTCAGCGCCGAGATGCTTTTGTTGACCATCGACATCGCCCAATAGGCCAGCGCGCTTCCGATCAGGCCAGAGTACAGGAACAGCATAGCCAGCCGCCACGACCATTCCACGTGCGGCAGCCCGTCGATGACCATCGCAAGGGTCGAGAGCACGCCCGTGGCCACGAGCAGCTGTCAGAACAGGAGCTGGAGCGGAGAGGCGATCCAGCGATGCGCGCGGATATAGATGATGTTCGCAGCCCAGGAGATCGCGGCCAGGATGACCATGCCGGCGCCGAGCACGACGTTTGCATTGCCCCAGTCGATTGATGACGGATTCAGGATCACGGCAAGGCCGATCAGTCCGAGCAGGGCGCCGGCAAGCTTGGGTGCGGTCAGGGTGTCCTTTCCGAGCAGGGGTGCCGCAATCGCGACCCAGAGCGGCGTGGTGTAGCCGAGCACGATGCCCTTGCTCGCGGGCAGGAAGCGCAGGCCGGCCGCGACCAGAATGGAGAAGAGCGTCATGTGCAGCAGCGCGACGCTGAGGACCACCGGCACGTCGCGCCGCTCCGGAATCACGAGATTGTTGCTCAGCCCGAGGATCACAAACAATCCTGCCAGCGCGATCCAGCTCCGGATCGCCGAGCTCCACAGCGGCGGGACGAGCTGCACCAATTGCTTCGTCACCGATCAGTTCACGCCCCAGGCCAGCACGACGATGAGGAACAGGCCGACGGCCGCGCGGGGTGACAGGGAGTTCATCGCAAGATCCTTGAACCAGTCCGGCCCGACAGATAGCATCCGCTCTGGTACCCACAAAAGCGCCAGATCAGAAAGGAACAAGGTGCCAGTTTCGGATATGATCTCGTCTATGATCGACCTGAAGCGGGCCGGCGACGACGGGCTGGTGGCTCAACTGACGAGTCAGCTCCGTGGCTTGATCGCGACCGGCCGCCTCGGCAAAGGTCGCGCGCTGCCGTCGAGCCGCCGGCTCGCGAGCGATCTCGGCGTTTCCCGCAACACCGTCACCTATGCGTTCGAGCAGCTCGCCGCGAAAGGATACCTCAAGGCCTCGCACGGCCGCCGTCCGGTGGTCACCGTCGACGGCGGCGAACGACGTCAAGGAGCAGATGCAGTTGCGGCGCGCGTGCGCTCCGGCAAGCCGCGGCTTTCACCCTGGGCCTCGCAGCTCAAGCAGACCGACTGGCCGATGTCCTATCAGGTGCCGCTCAGACCGTTGCGGCCAGGGCTTGGAGATGCGCGGGAGTTTCCGAACGAGATCTGGGCTCGCTGCCTGCGCCGTAGCGCCGTGCATGCGGCCAAACGCGAGCTCGGACCGGTCAACCGAGCGCGCCTGCGCGAGGCGCTCGCGCATTACCTGGCCGCGAGCAGAGGCGTTCGCGCCACGCCAGAGCAGATCATGATCCTGCCGAGCGCGCAGGCCGCGCTGACCTTGATCGCGGCTGTTCTCATCTCCCCCGGCGACGAGGTCTGGGTCGAGGACCCCGGCTATCCCGGCGCGGCCGCCGCTTTCTGTGCCTCCGGCGCGCGCGTGACCGGCATGAGGCTTGACACGCAGGGCATGCAGCGGATGCCGGGTCTCGCGGCCCCGAAATTGATCTTCATGACGCCATCGCACCAGCATCCCACCGGACGGCTGATGTCGCTGACGCGTCGCACCGAATTTCTTGGTGTGTGCAGGCCCGGCAAGAGCTGGATCGTGGAGGACGATTACGACGGCGAATTCCACTATGACAGCCGGCCGGTGCCGGCCTTGCAAGGGCTCGATGCCCATGGCCGCGTGTTCTATGTCGGTACCTTCTCGAAGGTGATGACGTCGGACATCCGGCTCGGCTATCTCGTTGTGCCGCCGGCGCTGGTCAGCACCTTCGAGATCGCACAGCGGCACATCGGGCTGATCGCATCCAGCCACATCCAGGAAGCGCTGGCCGAGTTCATTGCCGACGGGCATTTCCTTGCGCATCTGCGCCGGATGCGCCGGCTCTATCACGCGCGCCGCGACCACATCGTTGCAGGACTGGAGCGCCATCTGGGCGAGATGCTCTCGGTCGAAGTGCCGGCGGGCGGCATCCAGCTCGTCGCTCGCCTCAAACACGGTAGCGCCGATCGGGCGGCGGTCAAGCGACTGGCTGCCGCGGGCGTTGAAACGCGGGCGCTGTCCAGCCTGGCGCTGGACCGGCCGCGGGATCACGGCCTGCTGCTCGGCTTTGCGGCCTGGCGCGAGAACGAGATCAGTGCGGCATTGCGGACGATGGCATCGTGCTTCTAGTGCAGTCGAGCTAGTCCACGGCCTTCGTCACGATGCGGATCTCCGACGTCAATGTCCGGTGTACCGGGCACTTGTCGGCGATCTCCATCAATTTCTTGCGCTGCTCGGCATCGAGCGCGCCATCCATCGCAATGTCTCGTTCGATCTGGTCGAGCATGCCTTCGCGTGTCTCGCACTCCGCGCAGTCTTTGGCGTAGATCTTGGAATGCTTCAATCTGACGGTGACGCGGTCGAGCGGCAGCGATTTGCGGTCGGCATAAAGACGCATGGTCATGGAGGTGCAGGCCCCTAAGCCAGCGAGTAGGAAATCATAGGGCCCAGGACCGGCATCCTCGCCGCCGGCGGCGACGGGTTCGTCCGCCACCAGACGATGTGGTCCGACCGTGACGAGCTGGTTGAACTTGCTCTTGCGCGTCTCCTGCACCACGACCTGACGCGGCGCCTCGGGAAGATCCATCGCCTTCGCGGGCTTTGCGCTGTCGATGTAGCGGCTGGCCCAGGCCGTAATCACGTCGGCTGCGTAGAGGGCGTCGGCGGGCTTGGCAAGCAGATGGTCGGCATGGTCGAGCGAGACGAAGCTCTTGGGGTGCCTGGCCGCAACGAAGATCTTGGTCGCATTGTCGATGCCGACGGTGTCGTCGACCGGCGAGTGCATCACCAGCAGCGCCTTGTGCAGCCCTGTGATGTCCTTCATCAGCTCGTGCTCGGCGATGTCCTCGAGGAACTCGCGCTTGATCCGGAACGGGCGTCCTGCGAGCGAGACCTCGACCTCGCCCTGCGCGCGGATGTTGTCGAGATGCTCCCTGAAGAGGCCGGTCACGTGCGCCGGATCGGATGGCGCCGCGATGGTCACAACTGCCCTGGCTTCTGGGATACGTCCGGCTGCCGCGAGGATCGCCGCGCCGCCGAGGCTGTGGCCAATCAGGATCGACGGCGCCTTGCGGGCACTGCGCAGATGGTCGGCCGCGCGGACCAGATCGGCGACGTTGGAAGAAAACGTCGAATTGGCGAAATCGCCTTCGCTCGAACCGAGCCCGGTGAAGTCGAAGCGCAGGACCGCGATGCCCTTGGCTGCCAGCGCGACCGAGATGCGCTTGGCGGCGAGCGTGTCCTTGTCGCAAGTGAAGCAGTGCGCAAACAGCGCGTAGGCCGCGGGCTCGCCGTCCGGCAACTCCAGTGCGGCCGCAAGCTGATGTCCGCCTTCGCCCGTGAATTGAAAGCGTTCCGTCGGCATGGGCTTCCCCTCGTTCCTGCTTGAATTCTAATCGTCGGAATAGCGTTGCTCGGCCCAGGGGTCGCCGCGGTTATGATAGCCGCGGACTTCCCAGAAGCCCGGTGCGTCCTCGGTCAGGAATTCGATGGCCTGGAGCCATTTCGCGCTCTTCCAGAAATAGAGATGCGGCACGACCAACCGTACCGGGCCACCATGCTCCTCCGTCAGCGGCTGGCCGGACCAGCTATGGGCGAGCAGCGCATCCTCGGCGGCAAAGTCCTCCAGCGCGAGGTTGGTGGTGTAGCCGTCATGGGAATGCAGCGTCACAAAGCGTGCGTCCTCGCGCGGCTGGCAGGCCGCGAGCAGCTCGCGCGTGGCAAGCCCTTCCCACTCATTGTCGTAGCGCGACCAGGTGGTGACGCAATGGATGTCGGAGGTGAACCGGGCCTGCTTCTGCGCGATGAATTCGGCGAATGTCCAGAACACGGGGCTCTCGATCGCGCCATAGACGTCGAGCCGCCAGCGCTCGCGTGACACCGGCGGCACGACTCCGAGATCGAGCACAGGCCAGTCCTTGGTGAGGTGCTGGCCGGGCGGCAGCCGTTGGTCTTCCGGCCGCGTGATCTTCCCCGTGAGAAAGCGGCCCTCGCGCGCCCATTTCTCCTTGGTGCGCGTCAGCTTGCTGTCGGATGGCGTCTCGTCAGCCATGGTCTACTCGTGCCGATGCATTGCCGAAGTGTGCTTGGTGTCGCGCATGGTAGCATAGATCACCAGGGACAGGCAGATGATGCCGCTGAGGTAGAAGTAGAACCATTCCTCGTGCCCGATGCTCTTGAAATAGAGCGCGATCGCCGGCGCGGTGCCACCGAAGACCGACACCGTGATGGCATAGGGCAGGCCGACGCCGAGCGCGCGGACATTGGTCGGGAACAGTTCGGCCTTCACCACCGCGTTGATCGAGGTGTAACCGGCGACGAACAGCCAGGCACAGCAGATCAGGACGAACGCGACGAAGGGCGACTTGGTCTCCTTCAGCGTCATCAACAGCGGCACGGTCGCGAGCGTGCCGGCGACACCGAAGAAGATCAAGAGCGGCTTGCGTCCGATCTTGTCGGAGATTGCGCCGTAGATCGGCTGGAGGATGGTCGCGAAAACCAACGTGCCGAAGATCACGAAAGTGGTCTGGTCCTCGGTCAGCCCGACCGAAAGCTTGACGAAGGTCTGCATGTAGGTGGTGAAGGTGTAGAACGCCGCGGTGCCGCCGGCGGTGAGGCCGACCACCAGCAACAGCTCGCGCGGATAACGCAGCAAATTTGTGATCGAGCCGGTCGGCTTCACCACCTTCTTGGCTTCCTCGAACGCCTCCGTCTCGTGCAGGCCGCGCCGCATCACCGCGGCGAAGACCGCGAGCGCTGCACCGATCGCGAAGGGGATACGCCACCCCCAGTCCTTCAGCTCCTGTGGGGTGAGGAAGACCTTTTGCAGGAGCAGCAGCACGATGATCGCGGTGAGCTGGCCACCGATCAGGGTGACGTATTGAAAGCTCGAATAGAAGCCGCGGTGCTTGGGGTCGGCGACCTCGCTGAGATAGGTGGCACTGGCGCCATATTCGCCGCCGAGGCTCAGGCCCTCGATGACGCGTGCGAGCGCCAGGATCACCGGCGCGGCGAACCCGATCGTGGCATAGGTCGGCGTCAGCGCGATGATCAGCGAACCAAAGCACATGAAGACCACCGAGAGCGTGAGCGAGATGCGCCGTCCGAAATGGTCGGCGAGATAGCCGAAGAACCAGCCGCCCAGGGGCCGCATCAGGAACGTCGCCGCGAAGACGACGGCGACGTTCAATTGCTGCACGACGGGGTCGTTGCCCGGGAAGAAGGCGGGAGCGAAATAGAGTGCGAACGCGGTGTAGGCGTAGAAATCGTACCACTCGACCAGATTGCCGATGGAGCCGATGAAGATCGCCTTGATCCGCCGCTTGGCGTCGGCGATATCGATGTGGTCGGAGGCCGGCTTGATTGCTTGTTCAGTCACGTCCGGCCTCTCCCTTGTCTGGAAAGGCCTACATCGCCTTTCCGAGCAAGAATGGCAACTGGCGGGGGCCGCGCACCGTGCCCTGTGACCAGGTCACCGCGCCTGCCGGATCGAGCCGGAAATCTGGAATGCGTTTCAGCCATTCCTCCAGCGCAACCTGCATCTCCATGCGTGCCAGGTTGGAACCGACACACCGGTGAATGCCGAGGCCGAAGGCGGCGTGCCGGTTTTCGCGGCGGTCGATCACGACTTTGTCAGCGTCCGGAAACATCTTTGGATCGCGGTTGGCGGCCGGGAACGACAGCAGCACCATGTTGCCCGCCTTGACCGGGCAGCCCGAGATCGTGGTCTCCTTGACCACCTCGCGGGCCATCGTTACCGGAGAATAGGCGCGCAGCAGTTCCTCAACTGCGGTCGGGATCAGTCCTGGCTCGGCGATCAGTCGCTCGCGGTCCCCCGGCGTCTTCGCGAGGTGCCAGAGCGAGGAGCCGATCGCGCTCCAGGTGGTGTCGATGCCGGCGATCAGGAGCAGGCGCAGCGAGCCAAGAACGTGCGAGTCTTCGAGCGGGTTGCCCTCCTTGTCCTTGGCGTTCATCAGGTAGGAGATGAGATCGTCGGTCGGCTTGTCCTTGCGCGCCTCGATATGCGCGCTGAAATAGGCGCTCATCTCCTGCACGGCCTGCAGCAGCTTGCTCTCGTCCTTGATGCCGAGCTCGAGGATCATGTGGATCCAGTTAATGAAGAGATCGCTGTCGCTCTCGGGGATGCCGAGCATGTGGGCGATGGCCCGAACCGGGATATATTTGGCGTAGCGTGCGGCGGCGTCGACCTTGCCATCGGCGATGAAGCCGTCGATCAGCTCGTTGCAGATCGCGCGCATCCGCGGTTCCAGCTTCTTCATCGCGTCCGGCGTGAAGGGCGGCAGCAACAGCTGCTTGGCCGGCTTGTGCACGGGCGGATCTGAGGTGATCGGCGGTGCGGCGTTCCTCGCGATCTCGGGACGGACGTCGCGCACGATGATGCGGCGCGAGGAAAAATGCTCGGTGTCGTTGGCGATCTCGCGCACCGCTTCATAGGTCGTCGGCATGTAGCAGCCGAGGAAACGCTCGGTGTGCACGACCGGGCTCGCTGCGCGCAGCTCGTCCCAGATCGGGAAAGGATCCTCCGTCCATTGCGGATCGGTATGGTCGAAATCATGGACCCAGTCGGTGACGGGCGGATGGGCGGCAGGCGGACTGGCGTCGGACATGGCAGGGAATCCCTTGGCTCGTGTTCGCTGGAAGGACGCGGGGGCGGCCGCGCTACTCCTCGATCACATCGATCGCGATTTCCGGGCAGTTGGATTTGGCAAGCCACGCCTTGTCCTCGAGCCCCGGCGGGACCGTGCCGTCGCCGGCTTCGTGGGCGTTGCCGTATTCGTCCAGCTCGAAAAGTTCCGGCGCGAGGGCCTTGCAGCGCGCGTGGCCCTGGCATTTGTCGGGATCGACGTGAACCCTCAGTCGCTCTGTCATGGCGGCATCCTCGGTCGTATCCGCGCGTGGCCCGATGGCGGCGCGTTCCTCATGTCAATTTTATCCGCGGCATTCGCCGCCGGCTTTAAGTTATATGCTATTACATTCGCGACAGGCTTTCCCTGTCAAGCGCAAACTTATAGGTTCGCCACACCATGCGCTCACAACTCGCCCGCAAGCCCGCGAACACCTACCATCATGGCGATCTTCGCGATGCCTTGGTCAAGGCCGCTTTGCGCGAGGCGGAGCAGGGCGGTGCCGAGGCCATCAGCATCAAGGCGCTGGCAAAGCAGCTCGGCGTGTCGCAGCCGGCGCCGTACCGGCATTTCGCCGACCGCGAGGCGCTGCTTGCAGCGGTGACGGCGGAGGCGTTCAGGCAGCTCAGCGCGATCTTGCGAGAGGCCATGGCTGGGACGTCGAAGCAATCAAAGCTGTCGCGGCTGGCGCAGGCGACGCTCGAGTTCGGCCTGCGGCGCAACGGCATCTACCGCTTGATGTTCGCGTCCCGCACCGTGGCATGCGCCGACAAGGGCAGCGAGCTGCACGAGGCCACGCGCGAGACCTTCTCGCTCGTGATCGAAGCCCTGGAAGCGCCCGCCGTCGGCTATTTGCGCGAACGTCAGGCGCTCAAGATCTGGGCGGCGTTGCACGGCGTGGTGATGCTGGCCGAGCAGGGCCTGTTCACCGGCGAGGCCGCGCACGCCACGCGCGAGGAGCTGGTCGAGGATTTCGTCAGCGAAACGAAGGCCGCGCTCGCCGCTGCCATCAAGGGCGCGCGGCGTCGAAAAGCGACAGGTACCTAAGCCTTCGCTTTCAGCAGCTTCATCAGCTTGTCGACCGCGCTCTCAGGCGTGGTCACGACGGGATGGCCGGTGGCTTCCGTCACCAGAGGCGCCGTCGCGGCGATGCTGAACTGCGCCAGCGCGATGACGTCGCAATCGCGCAGATCCTTTGACGCTTCGACGATCAGCCGGTCGTGGGTGGCGCGGTCGCCGCGGTCGAGCGCCGCCAGCGCGCCCTCGGCAAGCTTCGGCACGATTTGGACGGAGGCCGGAAACTCCGGCGGCATCGAGGCCAGGGTCGGCGGGAAGGTGGACAGCAGGCCGATCCGCTTGCCCATCGTCACCGCCCGTTCGATCATGGCTTCGTTGGGCTTGAGCACCGGCATCGGCGCATGCGCGCGCGCGACCGCCTCGATACAGGGGCCGAAGGCCGAGCAGGTGAACAGGATCCCGTTCGCTCCGGTCGCCGCCGCATAGTCGCCGAGCGCGAGGAAGCGCTCGGTCATGGCATCGTTGAGCGCGCCGTCGCGGGCCAGATCCGCCGACAGGCTGTCGTCGAGAAGGTTCATCAGCCGCGCCTCTGGCCAAGCCTTGGCGAACGCCGCCTCGATCGGGGCGATGGAATGCTTGAGGGCGTGGATCAGGGCGATGCGAGGGGACGTCGTCATCTAAAGTGGCTTATCCATGGGTCTCGTGCCTCGGACGCAGCGCAATGCGCAGTATTGCGCTGCAGAGCCGGGGCCCATTGTGGCCGCTGGGTCCCGGCTCTGCGCAGCGGCGTTGCACGCCGCAGCGCGTCCGGGACACGATCACGGTTTACTTGAACGGCACCGCGTACATCAAGCCGCCCTTGCTCCAGAGGCCGTTGAGGCCGCGATCGAGCTTGAGCGGGCTCGCCTTGCCGACATTGCGCTCGTAGATCTCGCCGTAATTGCCGGTGGCCTTGATCGCGGTGACCAGCCATTTGTTGTCGAGCCCAAGCCGGGAGCCGAGATCGCCGGATGCGCCGAGCAGCCGCTGGATCGCGGGCGTCTGCGACTTCGCCATCTCCTCGACATTGCCTTGTGTGACGCCGAGCTCCTCGGCCTCGATCAGGCCGTAATGCAGCCAGGTGATGATGTCGCTCCAGACCTCGTCGCCGTTGCGGGTGAAGGGCCCGAGCGGCTCCTTGCTGATGGTCTGCGGCAGCACGACGTAATCGGCCGGGTTCGGCGCGGCGGTGGTCACGGCGCCGGCGAGTGCGGAGGCGTCCTGGGTCATGGCATCGCAGCGGCCGCCGAAGAATGTCTGGTACATGGTGTCGACGCGGTCGAACACCAGCGGCTTCCAGTCGATGCCGTTGGCGCGGCCGTAATCGCCGAGCGTCACCTCATGCGTGGTGCCCTGCGCGACGCAGACGGTGGCGCCCTTGAGGTCCTTGATGTCCTTGACGCCCAGATCCTTCTTCACGACAAAGCCCTGGCCGTCGTAGAAGTTGATCGGGCCTTGCCGCAAGCCCAGCGTCACGCCGCGCAGATAGGTCTGCGTCGAGTTGCGGTAGAGCACGTCGATCTCGCCCGACTGCAGGGCGGTGAAGCGGTTCTGCGCGGTCAGAGAGACGTAGCGCACCTTGCTGGCATCGCCCAGCACGCCGGCCGCGAGCGCGCGGCAATAATCGACGTCGAGACCTTTGTAATTGCCCTGCGAGTCGGGCGCGGAGAAACCGGCAAAGCCGGCGCTGACGCCGCACACCAGCGTGCCGCGGCTCTTCACCGTGTCGAGCGTCGCGGCGGATGCGACAATTGTCGATGCAGCGAGCACGCTCGCTGCGATAACCACTTTCCTCATCATGCTACTCCCCTCAGTGATTGACACTACGCAACACGTTGTCGACGGCCGTGCCGAGCTTGTCGACGATCAGGTCGATCTCCTCTGCGGAGGCGATATAGGGCGGCGCCAGCAACACGTGGTCGCCGCGAACGCCATCCACGGTGCCGCCGCCGGGATAGCAGCCGAGCCCATTGGCGAAGGCCTCCGCCTTGATCTTCTGATTGAGCTTGAGCGCAGGATCGAACGAGGTGCGGCTGGCGCGATCAGCGACCAGCTCGATCGCCCAGAACAGGCCACGGCCCCTGATGTCGCCGACATGGCGGTGATTGCCGAAGCGCTCGGTCAGGCGCTGTTCGAGCTGCTTGCCGCGCTCCTTGACGCGGTCGAGCAGGCCGTCCTCGCGGATCACCTCCTGCACCGCCAGTGCGGCGGCGCAGGCGAGGGGATGTGCCAGATAAGTGTGGCCGTGCTGAAAGGCGCCCGAGCCGGCGCGGATGGTGTCGATGATCTTGCCGCTCGCGAGCATCGCCCCAATCGGCTGGTAGCCGCCGCCGAGCCCTTTTGCGATCGCCTGGATGTCCGGCGCGACGCCTTCCTGCTCCCAGGCATGCGTGGTGCCGGTGCGGCCCATGCCGCACATGACCTCGTCGAGGATGAGCAGTGCACCGTGCCGGTCGCAGATCTCACGCACCGCCCTGAAGTAGCCGTCCGGTGCCGTCACCGCGCCGGCGGTGGCGCCGACGACCGGCTCGGCGAGGAACGCCGCGACCGTGTTGGGACCGAGCCGCTGAAATTCCGCTTCGAGCTCCGCCGCCAGCCGCGCCACGAACTGCGCATCGGATTCGCCGTCGCGCTTCTCGTGATAGTTGAAGGCCGGCGTCACGTGGCTGAAGGCGGCCGAGAGCAGCGGCGCATAGGGCGCGCGCCGCCAGGCGTTGCCGCCGGCGGCGAGGGCGCCCAGCGTGTTGCCGTGGTAGCTCTGTCGCCGCGCGATGAAATGTTGCCGCTGCGGCTCGCCGCGCTCGATGAAATATTGCCGCGCGAGCTTGATGCTCGCTTCGATCGCCTCGGACCCGCCGCTGACGAAATAGGCGTAGGCAAGACCGCCCGGCTCATGGCCGACCAGCGTCTCGGCGAGAGCCTCGGCGGGCTCGGAGGAGAAGAAAGCGGTATGCGCGTAGGCCAGCGTCGAGGCCTGCTTTGCCATCGCCGCGATCACGCGTGGATGCTGATGGCCGAGGCAGGAGACTGCCGCACCGCCGGAGGCGTCGATGATGCGCCGCCCGTCCTCGGCAAAGAGATAGATGCCTTCGCCGCCGATCGCCTTGGGCGGCGTCTCGCGGAGTGAGCGGTGCAGCACACGGCTGGTGCGAGCGGCCATGGGTCAACCTTTCTCTGAGACGTAGATGGAGGCAGCGGTGAGCCGCGCCTCGGTAGTCTCCAGGCGCTTCTTCGCGGCGGCGCCGCCGAGCGAGAACGTCACGGCAGCCAGCGACTGCGCGATCGCGATCGCGCCGGTGAGACTCGGGAAGAAGCCGGGAGAGGAGGCCGCCTCGAACAGCAGCACGTGGTCGGCGCCCTCGGCCATCGGTGCCGAGAGGCTGTCCGCGATGGCAATCAGCGTCGCGCCGCTGTGATGAGCGGCTTGCGCGACGCGGACGCTCGCATGGGTGTACGGCAGGAAGCCGATGACGATGACGGCTTCGCCCGGCCGGAAGGCGCCGAGGTCGAGATCGTCGGGGCCGGACACGCCGACGAGTTGCACCTGCTCGGGGCGGAACAGCCGAAGCTCGTAGTTCAGGAGCTCGGCAACGCTGCGGCAGCTGCGATAGCCGGCAATCCAGATCCGCTTGGCCTCATGCAGGGAGCGCGCGGCCTCCGCGATCGGTTGCGCGGGAATGCGCGGAAGGCCGGCGGCCTCGGCCTCGAGCTTGTCGGTGACGAGCGCGACATCGGCATTCGGGCCGGGCCGGCGGCTTCTGGCGCGGCCGGAGAAGGGCGAGGTCTGCGATGGCCGCCGCGCCTCGGTCAGCGCCGCGCGCAATTCGTCCCAGCCCGAATAGCCGATCGCCTTGGCGAGCCGCGTGAACGCGGCGGGATCGGCGCCGGCTTCCGCCGCGAGGTCGCGCATCGAACGGGTGGTGGCGTCATAATCGTTGGCGGCGACGAAGCGCCCGACTTCCTGCAGCCGCATCGGCAGCGATGGCAATGCAATGCGCAGTTCGCTCAGCGGCGAGGATTTCGCGGGCTCGGCCATGAAACATTTGTTGCACGAAATATAGATTGGTGCAACAGTTGACGTGCGCCGCCGGAAATCGCTGCCTCTCGAGAAGGGTTTTTGTGCCGTGACATCGGACACGCCGAGACCGCCACCGCGCCGCCGCCTGTTCGGCGCATGGGGACGCCGCGAGCTGCAGGGCCTGTTCTGGCAGGTGCTGGTGGTCGGGATCGCGCTCGCGGTCATCGGCTTTCTCTGGTCCAACACCGTCACCAACCTTTCGGCGCGCCGCATCACGACCGGTTTTGCCTTCCTCGGACGCGAGGCCGGCATGCCCATCGCCGACAGCTTGCTCGCCTATAATCCGAGAGACACGTATCTCTGGGCCTTCGTCGTCGGCATCGGCAACACCTTGCGCGTCGCCGTGATCGGCATCGTGCTCGCGACCATCCTGGGCACCCTGATCGGCATCTCGCGACTGTCGGCCAACTGGCTGCTGTCACGACTTGCCGCCGTCTATGTCGAAACGCTCCGCGACATCCCGCTGCTGCTTCAACTCCTGTTCTGGTATGTGCTGATGCAGGCGCTGCCGGCCGCGCGCGCGGCATGGCGGCCGGTCGAGGGCGTGTTCCTGTCCAATCGCGGCTTGATCCTGCCGGCCATTCCGCTTGGCCCGCCCCAGCTTTGGGTGCTCGGCACGGCGGTGTTCGGCCTTGCCGTGGTCTATCTCATCCGGCGATGGCTGATCGCGCAGCAGATGCGCGACGGCAAGCCGCGGCCGGTATGGCCCTTTGCGGTGAGCTTCATCATCGCTTTGCCCGTGCTGGTGTCCGTACTGCTTCGCGTGTCCTGGAAGATCGAATGGCCGGAGCTGCGCGGCTTCAATTTCGTCGGTGGGCTGACGCTCGCCCCAGAATATTTCGCGCTGCTGATCGCGCTCGTCACCTACACGTCGGCCTTCATTGCCGAGATCGTGCGCAGCGGCATCCAGTCGGTGCCGCGCGGGCAGTGGGATGCCGCCAACGCGCTTGGCCTGCGCCGCAGCTTCATGCTGCGGCAGATCATCCTGCCCCAGGCGCTGCGCGTCATCGTGCCGCCGATGACGAGCCAGTATCTCAATTTGACCAAGAATTCCTCGCTGGCGGTCGCGATCGGCTACCAGGACGTGGTCTCGATCGCCAACACCACGTTGAACCAGACCGGGCAGGCGATCGAGGCGATCGCGCTGATCATGGCGGTGTTCCTGACCATCAGCCTTTCCATCAGCTTCTTCATGAACTGGTACAATGCGCGCATTGCGCTGGTGGAGCGCTGAGCATGACCGCGATCACCGACATGCCGGAAGTGCCGCGCGCCGCCCGCCGCCCGCAGATGGGGAATCCGGCGTTGCGCTGGCTGCGCACCAATCTGTTCTCGTCGATCCCGAACGGCATCCTCACCGTCGTGCTGCTGGCGATCCTCGCCAAGGGCATCTTCAGTTTCGTCCAGTGGGGCATCGCCAATGCCGTGTGGCTGACCCCGGCAAACGATTCCAGCGGCTGCCGCGCGGTGCGCGGCCTCGGCGCCTGCTGGGCGATCATTCCCGAAAAGTACCGCTTCATCCTGTTCGGCACCTATCCGTTCGACGAGCAGTGGCGGCCGGCGCTGTCGGTCGTACTGTTCATCGCACTGTACTTTCTCTCGACCCGTCGCGTTTTGTGGCGGCGCGAACTCATCTATCTCTGGATCGGCGCGCTCGCGCTTATCAGCGTGCTGATGTGGGGCGGCGTGCTCGGCCTTTCCTTCGTCTCGCAGGATCGCTGGGGTGGTCTGCCGGTGACGCTGATACTGGCGACGTTTGGATTGGCCTTCGGCTTCCCGCTCGGCATTCTCGTCGCGCTCGGCCGGCGTTCGAAGCTGCCGGCGATCCGCTCGCTCAGCGTGCTCTATGTCGAGCTGATCCGTGGCGTGCCGCTGGTGAGCCTATTGTTCATGGCGAGCGTGATGTTTCCGCTGTTCATGCCCAGCGGATTCAACATCGACAAGCTGCTCCGCGCGCAAATCGCGATCATCCTGTTCGCGGGCGCCTATCTCGCCGAAGTCATCCGCGGCGGCCTTCAGGCCGTGCCGCGCGGGCAATACGAGGCTGCCGATGCGCTCGGGCTGTCCTACTGGCGCAAGAACCGGCTGATCGTCCTGCCGCAGGCGATCCGCCATGTCATCCCGCCGCTAGTCAACACCTTCATCGCTTTCTTCAAGGACACCAGCCTCGTCCTCATCATCGGCATTTTCGATCTGCTCACGACGGCGAAGACGGCGATCATCGATCCTGCGTGGCAACAGTTTTCGGTCGAGGTCTATATCTTCGTCGCTGCGATCTACTTTGTGTTCTGCTTCGCCATGTCGCGGTACAGCCGTAGCCTGGAAGCGACGGGCGGGAGGTGATCTTCCTTCTCCCCTTGTGGGAGAAGGTGGCGCGAAGCGCCGGATGAGGGGTTCTATCGTCGAATTCAGACGGCGAGGGAGTCCCTTGTGGAGAGATACCCCTCACCGGTCTCGCCGCTATGCGGCGAGCCACCCTCTCCCACAAGGGAGAGGGTGCTACGGAGCGCGCGGTGTAGAGTGGAATTACTTCCTCACCTTCGGATCGATTGGCGTGGTGCCGCGCAGACCCAAAATATCCTCCAGCACCTTCGCGCCCGCGAGCACCTGCGCATCGCCCCTTGGTGCACCGACCACCTGCACCCCGACCGGCAGGCCCGACGCCGTGAAGCCGCATGGCAGCGACAGCGAGGGGCAGCAGGCGAGCGTGATGGCGTAGACGATGCCGAGCCACTCGACGTAATTGTCGAACCTTTTGCCGGCGCATTCGGCGACATAGCGGTGTTCGATCGGGAAGGGCGGCACGATCGTGGTCGGCGTCAGCAGCAAATTATAGGTCTTGAAGAACTCGACCGCCCGCGCCGTCATGCCGACGCGCTGGGCCTCGGCGCGTTCGAGCTGCTCGACCGTCAGCTTGAGGCCTTCCTCGATGTTCCAGATCACCTCGGGCTTGAGCAGGTCGCGCTTGGTGCGCAGCAGATTGGCTTTGGTGATCGCGAAATCGAAGGCGCGCAGAACGTGGAAGCATTCATGCGCCTCGCGCCAGTCCGGATGCGCCTCCTCGACGATGGCGCCAGCCTCGGCAAAGCGTTCCGCCGCCTTGCGCGTGATCGCCTTCACCTCGGGATCGACAGGCGTGATGCCGAGATCGGGCGAATAGGCGATGCGCTTCGGCTTCTTGCCGGACTGAGCCGCCGACAGGAACGAGGTCGTGGGCGCCGGCAGTGACAGCGGATCGTCCGCGTAATCGCCGCTCATCGCATCCAGCAGCAGCGCGAGATCCTCGACGCTGCGCGCCATCGGGCCGACCACGCCGAGATTGCGATCGATGCCGGATTTGGGAGTATGTGCGACGCGGCCGATGCTCGGGCGCATGCCGACGACGCCGCAGAAAGCCGCGGGGCTGCGCAAGCTGCCGCCCATGTCGGAGCCTTGCGCCAGCCAGGCCATGCCGGTGGCCAGCGCCACGGCCGCGCCGCCGGAAGAGCCCGCCGCGGATTTTGAAGTATCCCAGGGATTGAGGGTTGCGCCGAACACTTCATTGAAAGTGTTGGCGCCGGCGCCGAATTCCGGCGTGTTGGATTTGGCGTAGACCACCGCGCCGTTGGCCTCGAGGTTCTCGACCATGAGGTCGGACTTGGCGGGGATATTGTCCTTGAAGATCGGCGAGCCCTGCGTGTTCAACACGCCCGCAACGTCGGTCAGGTCCTTGATCGGCACCGGCAGGCCCGCGAGCAGCCCCCGCGCGCCGGCGGGTTTCCGCATCAGGGCCTTGGCGCTGTCCCGCGCGCGCTCGAAACACAGGATCGGCAGCGCGTTCACCTTGCCGTCGACCTCACTGATGCGCTTCTCCACGACATCGAGCAGCTCGAGCGGCGAGACATCGCCGGACCGCAGCTTGTCGACGACGGCGCAGGCGGTTTCACGGATCAGGTCTTGAGACAATTACTTTACTCCTGTGCTTATTCTGTTCGTCATTGCGAGGAGCGAAGCGACGATGCAATCCAGAGTCCGTCCGCGGCAACAATCTGGATTGCTTCGCTTCGCTCGCAATGATGCGGATAGAGTTAGCCCCAGCCAGCGCTGATGCCGCCGTCCACCGTGTAGATCACGCCCGACGTATAGCCGGCGCGGTCCGACGCCAGGAACGCCATGAGATCGCCGATCTCGCGCGCATGCGCGGGACGGCCGAGCGGCAGGCTCTTCTGGAATTCCTTGTAGCGGTTCTCGTCGCCGAACTGGTGCTTGGCCCGCGTCTTGAGCAGGGTGACGTGGCGATCGGTGCCGACGGGGCCGGGATTGATGCCGACCACGCGGATGTTGTCGGCGAGACTTTTTCCGCCGAGCGCGCGGGTGAAGGCCATCAACGCGGCATTGCCGGCGCTGCCGCAGATGTAATTGGCGTCGAACTTTTCGCCGGCTGCGCCGATATCGTTGACGATGACGCCGCCACCCTTCGCCTTCATCTGCGCGTAGATCTGCCGCGTCAGGTTGATATAGCCGAACACTTTCAATTCCCAGGCGTGACGCCAGGTCGCTTCGTCGATCTTGTCGATCGAGCCGCCGGGGATGTCGCCCGCATTGTTCACGAGCACGTCGATGTCGGCGGCTTCCTTCGCAAGCCGCGCCAGATCCTCGGCCTTGCGAAGATCGACGATGCTCGTTGCGGCATCGATCTGGTGGGCGGAACGCAGGCGCTCGGCCAGCGCCTTGAGCTGGTCGCCGTTGCGGGCGGCGAGCAGGAGGTGCGCGCCTTCCTCGGCAAACGCTTCGGCGGCGGCGGCGCCAATGCCCTTGGACGCGCCGGTGATCAGGACGCGCTTGCCGCGCAGATGCAGATCCATGAGGGTACTCGCAGGATAGGAACAGGATGAAATCAGTAGGCGCTTGGCCGCGCCATGGTCAACATTGCAGTGCAGCGTTGCACTGCCGCTGCGTTTGGTCCATTGCAATGCGGTCAAAAGGCGGCGACTGCCGGACCAACCAAGGACGTTCTCGATGAGCAAGAAACAATACCGGATCGCGGTCATTCCCGGCGACGGCATCGGCAAGGAAGTGATGCCCGAGGGCCTGCGCGTCGTGGAGGCCGCGGCGAAGAAGCATGGGGTCTCCCTGCATTTCGACCATTTCGACTTCTCGTCCTGGGACTATTACGAGAAGCACGGCCAGATGATGCCCGATGACTGGAAGGAGAAGATCGGCAAGCACGATGCGATCTATTTCGGTGCGGTCGGCTGGCCGGCCAAGATTCCGGACCACGTCTCGCTGTGGGGCTCGCTGATCAAGTTCCGCAGGGAGTTCGACCAGTATGTGAATTTGCGCCCGGTGCGGCTGATGCCCGGCGTGCCGTCGCCGCTGGCGGGCCGCAAGCCCGGCGACATCGATTTCTGGGTGGTGCGCGAGAACACCGAAGGTGAATATTCCTCCGTTGGTGGCCGCATGTTCCCCGACACCGACCGCGAGTTCGTCACCCAGCAGACGGTGATGACCCGCACCGGCGTCGACCGCATCCTGAAGTTCGCCTTCGAGCTCGCGCAGTCGCGGCCGAAGAAGCATTTGACCTCGGCGACCAAGTCCAACGGCATCTCCATCACCATGCCCTATTGGGACGAGCGCGTGGAGGCGATGGCGAAGAAGTTTCCGGGCGTGAAGTGGGACAAGTACCACATCGACATTCTCACCGCGAACTTCGTGCTGCATCCGGATTGGTTCGACGTCGTGGTCGGCTCCAATTTGTTCGGCGACATCCTCTCCGACCTCGGCCCGGCCTGCACCGGGACGATCGGCATCGCGCCGTCAGGCAATATCAACCCCGAGGGCGATTTCCCCTCGGTGTTCGAGCCGGTGCACGGCTCGGCGCCTGATATCGCCGGCCAAGGCGTCGCCAACCCGATCGGCGCGATCTGGTCGGGCGCCATGATGCTCGAGCATCTCGGCGAGAAGGAAGCCGGCCAATCGATCGTCGAGGCGATCGAGCGCACGCTGGCCGAACGCACGCTCCGCACCAAGGACCTCGGCGGCAACGCCGACACCACGGCCTGCGGCAAGGCTGTCGCGGATATGGTGGATTGAGGCTCTCTACCCTCTCCCTTGTGGGAGAGGGTGGCTCGCCGCGTAGCGGCGAGACGGGTGAGGGGTATCTCTCCGCGGAGTTAAACCTCTCAAAAATTTTTCGCGGCACGAACCCCTCATCCGGCGCTTCGCGCCACCTTCTCCCACAACAAGGGGAGAAGGGAAGAGAGGCGTGCCCCGCGCCTTTCAGCCAGCGATGTTCTCGATCGCGGCCTGATCCAGCCCGAACTTCTTCCCGGCCTCGATGATCTCCTGCCAGGTGGTCGGATCGACCGGAATGCCTTCGGCAAGGCGCTTCTCCTTGGTCTCGCGCTCGGGCTCGCCGGCGATTCTGACCTTGTCGACGCCGGGGGCAGGCGGCGAGCCGGTTTGCCAGGCAACAAAACTCTCGACTTCGCGCGCGAGGTTTTCGCCGGTGCCGAGCTTGCCGGGATCGATGACGATCGAGAGCATGCCGTTGAGGACGTTGTACTTGCCGTCGGAGGGGCCCTTGACCACCTGCCCGCCGGAGAGCGCGCCGCCGAGGATTTCGCACACGAGCGCGAGCCCCGAGCCCTTGTGCTCGCCGAACGGCAGGATCGCGCCATGCGGCGGGATCACGGTGTAGCGCGGGTTGGTGGTGGGCTTGCCTTCATTGTCGATGATGGTGCCTGGCTCCAGCGCGACGCCCTTGTTGTGGGCGACGCGGGTTTTGCCCTGCGCGATCCGGCTGGTGGCGAAGTCGAGCACGATCGGGTCCTTGCCGGCGCGCGGGATGCCGACGCAGAACGGGTTGGTGCCGTGGCGCGCATCGCTGCCGCCCCAGGGCGCCACGATCGGGCGGGAAATGACGTTGACGAAGTGGATCGAGACCAATCCGTGGTCGATGCACTGCTCAGCCCAGTGGCCGATGCGACCGATGTGATGCGAATTGGAGAGGCCGACGAGGCACACGCCGTTTCGCTTGGCGCGTTCGGCTGCCAGCTCCATGGCTTCATGACCGATCACCTGGCCGTAGCCGGTGAGGCCGTCGAGGGTGAGGAGCGGCCCCGTGTCTAGCACGATCTTGACGTGCGCGTTCACGGCGAGGCCACCATTGGTGACGCTCTGGACATAGCGCGGGATCATGCCGACGCCGTGGGAGTCATGGCCCTTGAGGTTGGCCTCGACCAGATTGGTGGCCACGAGCTCGGCTTCGCGGTCCGAAGACCCGCCGGCCTTGACGATGGCACGAATGGCGTTGGTGAGCGGCTCTGCCTTGATGGTGCGATAGTCGGCCATTGTTATTGCTCTTATCCTTTCACAATTTGGCGGGGAGCGTAGGGTGGGTTAGCCGAAGGCGTAACCCACCACTTCTGTCTCCGCGGAAACTAAAGAGGTGGGTTACGCCTCGCAGATGCGCTTCACGCACCTGCAAGGCTAACCCATCTTACGAATTCACGATGCGGCGGCAATGAACCAATGCGGCTTCAATTAGGTTCTCGCTCGCCTCCGGCGTGCGGAAGGCGGAATGCGCCGACAGCGTCACGTTCGGAATTTTTGTCAGCGGATGATCGCCGGGCAGAGGCTCGGTGTTGAAGACGTCGAGGCCGGCATGGCGCATGTGGCCCGATTTCAGCGCGTCGATCATCGCCTGCTCGTCGACGATCGCGGCGCGGGCGGTGTTCACGAAGATGACGCCCGGCTTCATCTTTGCGATCTTCTCGCGCGTGATCATGCCGCGCGTCTCGTCGTTGAGCAGCAGGTGCAGCGACACGACGTCGCTCCTTGCCAGCAGGCTGTCGAGATCGGTGAATTCCACGCCCGGATGGCTCTTCGGAGAGCGATTCCAGGCGATCACCTTCATGCCGCTGCCGGACGCAATGCGCGCGACCTCGGCGGCGATGCCGCCGAAGCCGATTAGGCCGAGCGTCTTGCCGGTGAGCTGCATACCGTCTTCGCGCAGCCAGTTGCCGCCGCGCATCTCGCGATCCATCATCGCGATGACGCGGGCCGAGGCCCACATCAGCGCGATTGCGGATTCAGCGACCGCGGTGTCGCCATAGCCCTTGATCAGGTGCACGGAGATGCCGAGTTCTGCCAGCTCCTCCGGATTCATGTAGCTGCGCGCGCCGGTGCCGAGGAACACGACGTGCTTCAGCCCCGCACATTTCTTCGCCACCTCGGTCGGCAGTGCGGTGTGATCGACGATGGCGATCTCGGCGCCGTCGAGGATTTCAGGGTATTGCTCGGGCTTGATATCTGGATCCCTGTGGATCCGCACCTTGGGATCCCCGGGCTTCTCCAGCCGTTCCATGATCACGGCAAGCGCTTCATTGGCGTCGATGAAAACTCCGCGCATGGCTCTCTCCGGTCAGGACGCGACGCCGGCGATCGCCAGCACGGTATGCATGAGAACGTTGGTGCCGGCAGTGCAGTCGCCCTGCGTGGCATCCTCCAGCTCGTTGTGGCTGATGCCGTCCTTGCAGGGCACGAACACCATCGCCGCCGGCATGATCGTGTTGAGGTTGCAGGCGTCGTGGCCGGCGCCGGAGGTGATGCGGCGCGAGGAATAACCGAGCGTCTTTGCCGCGTTCTCGACTGCCGAGATCAGCTTGGGATCGAAATGCGTCGGCGGCTTGCGCCAGACCAGGTCGATCTTGACCTCGACCTTGCGGCGTGCGGCGATCTCCGCAATCGCGGCGCGCAGATCGCGATCGAGCGCGTCCATGATGGCGCCGTCCGCGCTGC
Source organism: Bradyrhizobium sp. Rc3b (assembly GCF_900114915.1). Lineage (GTDB taxonomy): Bacteria > Pseudomonadota > Alphaproteobacteria > Rhizobiales > Xanthobacteraceae > Bradyrhizobium. The sequence continues at coordinate 58,424 of NZ_FOUS01000010.1, read as the reverse complement.
GGCAATCCATGGTGAAGGCGATCTCGCCGGGAATGACGTTGCGCGAGGGATTTGCGATCACGGCTTCGCCGATGGTGCCGACCGCGTTCGGGCCGTGCTTCTTCGCGATGGATTCCATCGCCAGCACGATCTCCGACAACGTCGCCAGCGCGTCGCGCCGCAGCGGCATCGGCGTCGATCCGGCATGGCTCTCGAAACCGGAGATCTTGCCGTCGTACCACAGCACGCCCTGGCCGGAATCGACCACGCCGATGGTCTTGCCTTCGGCCTCCAAAATCGGGCCCTGCTCGATATGCAGCTCGACGAAACAGCCGAGCTTCTGGAAGCCGACCGGCTTGTCGCCGCGATAGCCGATGCTGTCCAGCGCCTGGCCGACGGTCGTGCCCTCGGCGTCCTTGCGCGACAAAATATCGTCGGTGGTGAAGTCGCCGACATAGGCGGCGGAGGCCATCATCGCGGGTGCGAAGCGCGAGCCTTCCTCGTTGGTCCAGTTGACGACGCAGATCGGCGCTTCGGTCTCGATGCCGGCATCGTTCAGCGTGCGGATCACTTCAAGTGCGCCGAGCGTGCCCAGAATGCCGTCATACTTGCCGCCGGTCGGCTGGGTGTCGAGATGCGAGCCGATGCCGACAGGCGGCTTCGACATGTCGCGGCCCTTGCGCAGGCCGAATTGCGAGCCGAGTGCGTCGGTGTGCACTTCGAGCCCGGCGTCCTCGCATGCCTTGCGGAACCAGTCGCGCACCAGCTTGTCTTCGCTGCTCAGTGTCAGCCGCCGCACGCCGCCTTTGGCCGTCGCGCCGAATTGCGCGGTCTCGTGGATGGAGCCCCAGAGGCGGGCGGAATCGATTTGCAGATTGGTGGCGGCTCGGCTCATGCGGTGGGGTCTCTCGATTGTCCGGCGCCTTTTTCAATGACGCGCCAGCGCGGGCGCGTCAACTGCGAGGCTGCTCTGCGCAATCTGCCGTGCAAGCTCGGCGACGCGCTCCACGGCGACGACGTCGGGCGAGGCGAGCCAGCTTGCGGTGAACGTCAGCGGTGCGATCGCAAGATCGGTGTCGAGCAGCTGCAGCCGGCCGTCGGCGAGCTCGCTCTCGACGATCGCGTCGGGGATCACGGCGACGCCGAGGCCTTCGACCGCCATGTGGATGACGGTCGCGAGCGATGCGGACGCGTGCAGCCGGATCGGCGGCAGCTCCGGCCGGTCGAACACCTCGCGCACGACCTCGTAAGGCTTGGTCTTGCGCGGGAAGGTGATGATCGGAAACCGAGCAAGCTCCGCCGGTGTCACCCGGCCTTTGCCGAGGCCGAGCGAAGGGCTTGCGAGGAAGCCGATCGGGTAATCGGCGAGCACGCGATTATGCACGCCGGACGCCGACAGCGGTCCGACCACGAAGGCAAGCTCGATCTCCTGCGCGAGCAGGCGCGCGGTGAGGTTGGGCGTGATGTCGACCTCGATCTCCAGCGACAGGTTCGGATAGACCTGGTTCACGCTCTTCACCAGGCGCGGCAGCCAGGTGTGCACGATGGTCTCGGCGACGCCGAGCCGCATCACGCCCCGCATCGCCGAACGATCGCCGATCTCCGCCATCATCTGGGCGCGCAGGCCGATCAGCTTCTCCGCATAGACCATCATCTGCCGGCCGCTCGGTGTCGGCGAGGCGACGCGGTGGTCGCGGTTGAGGAGCTTCACGCCCATCTCGCGCTCGAGCTGGGCAATGCGCTGGGAGATCGCCGGCTGGGTCGTATTGAGCCGTGCTGCAGCGCCACGGAAGCTGCCGAGCTTTACGACCCAGAGAAAAGTCTCGATCGACCTGAAGTCCAGCATTGGAAGGATTTTCCTCGTCGATAAAATGAATTTATCGATATCGATTAGAAAGGACGATTAGACTTTATAGCACGCTTGGTGTTGGCTGTCTTTGTCGAGTTTATAGGCAGGTCGATTACATGACTGTTTTGGTGGCAGTGCAGCAAACTGAAACGCCCGACGCCCTTCCGAGCCGCAAGGCGCGGCTTGCCTATCGGCAAGGGCTGGTCGCCTCCACCGCCGGCGTCGCCCCCGGCTTCGTCCAGGGCAATCTGGCGATCCTGCCGGCGGAATATGCCAGCGCCTTTCATCGCTTCTGCCAGCTCAATCCGAAGCCGTGCCCGATCATCGGCATGTCCGATGTCGGCAGTCCGCACATCCCTTCGCTCGGCGCCGATCTCGACATCCGCACCGACGTGCCGCGCTACCGCGTCTGGCGCGACGGCGAGGTCGTCGACGAGCCGACCGATGTGACGAAGCATTGGCGCGATGATCTCGTGACCTTCGTGCTCGGCTGCTCCTTCTCGTTCGAAGAAGCCTTGCTCGACGAGGGCATGCCGATCCGGCACATCGAGCGCAATGTGCGCGTGCCGATGTATCGTACCAACATCGCCTGCGGCGAGGCCGGTCCGTTCGCTGGTCCCATGGTGGTCTCGATGCGTCCCTTCAAGCCGGCGGATGCGATCCGCGCGGTGCAGATCACCTCGCGCTATCCCGCCGTGCACGGCGCGCCGGTCCATCTCGGCCATCCGCATCTGATCGGCATCAAGGACATTGCCAAGCCGGACTACGGCGATCCGGTGCCGGTCGCCGACGACGAGATTCCGGTGTTCTGGGCCTGCGGCGTGACGCCGCAATCGGTGATCAACGCCGCCAAGCTTCCGTTCGCGATCACGCATTCGCCCGGCCTGATGCTGGTGACGGATCTCAAGAACAGGACCATGGCCGTGATTTAGGGGGCAGCGTTTGCTGCTTCTTCGGGCTTTACCGCATCCATCAATCGCTTCATCCGATCAGACGAAATTCAGTAACAGGGGACTTTGCCATGACGATCACTCGCCGCGACGTGTTGTTGGGAGCCACCGCGACCGCTGCACTTGTGCCGCTGGCGGCGCGCGCACAGACTTCGGAAGTCGTGATCGGCGTCATCTATCCGTTCTCCGGCGGCAGCGCGCAGCAGGGCGTCGACGCGCAGAAAGCCTATGAGACCTCGCTCGAGGTCATCAACAAGGACACCGATTTCGACCTGCCGCTGGCGAAGGGCGAGGGCCTGCCGGGCCTCGGCGGCGCAAAAGTCCGCCTCGTGTTCGCCGATCACCAGGCCGATCCGCAGAAGGGCCGAGCCGAAGCCGAGCGCCTGATCACGCAGGAGAAGGTCTCCGCCATCATCGGCACCTATCAGAGCGCCGTCGCCGTCACCGTCAGCCAGATCTGCGAGCGCTACCAGGTCCCGTTCGTGTCCGCCGACAACTCCTCGCCGAGCCTGCATCGCCGCGGCCTGAAGTATTATTTCCGCGCCGCGCCGCATGACGAGATGTATTCGGCCGCGATGTTCGACTTCTTCGACGCCATGAAGAAGAAGGGCACCAAGATCGAGACGCTGTCGCTGTTCCACGAGGACACGATCTTCGGCACCGATTCCGGCAACGCCCAGGCCAAGATCGCCGGCGAGCGCGCCTACAAGATCGTCACCGACATCAAGTATCGCGCCAACTCGCCCTCGCTCTCGGCCGAGGTGCAGCAGCTCAAGTCCGCGAATGCCGACGTGCTGATGCCCTCGAGCTACACCACCGACGGCATCCTCCTGGTCAAGACCATGGCCGAGCTCGGCTACAAGCCGAACGCGATCGTGGCGCAGGACGCCGGCTTCTCCGAGAAGGCGCTGTACGATGCCGTCGGCGACAAGCTCGAAGGCGTGATTTCGCGCGGCACGTTCTCGCTCGACCTCGCGCAGAAGCGCCCGATGGTCGGCAAGATCAACGAGATGTTCAAGACGCGGTCGGGCAAGGACTTCAACGACCTCACCTCGCGCCAGTTCATGGGCCTGATCATCCTTGCCGACGCCATCAGCCGCGCCAAGTCGACCGACGGCGAGAAGATCCGTGATGCGCTGGCCGCGACCGACATCCCGGGCGAGCAGACCATCATGCCCTGGAAGCGCGTCAAGTTCGACGAGATGGGCCAGAACAACGACGCCGACCCGGTTCTGCTGCAGTATATCGGCGGCAAGTTCGTCACCATCTTCCCGCCGCAGGCCGCGATCGCGGAAGCGGTCTGGCCGATGAAGTAAGACTGGGACGCGGGAGCTCAGATGCAGCTCCCGCCCTCATCCTGAGAAGCGGGCGTAGCCCGCGTCTCGAAGGACGAGGGCTGGGCCATCCTTCGAGACGCGCGCTTGTGCGCGCTCCTCGGGATGAGGATCTATTTCGGGGGACAGACTTTTGACAGCCCAAGCCATTATTCAGAGTCTTGCCAGCGGCCTTCTGATGGGCCTGCTGTACGGACTGATCGCGGTCGGCCTCGCGCTGATCTTCGGCCTGATGGACGTCACGAACTTCGCCCATGGCGAGTTCCTGATGATCGCGATGTACCTGTCCTTCTTCCTGTTCGCGTTCTTCGCGATCGACCCCTTGCTGTCGGCGCCGTTGGTCGCCGCGGCGCTCTTTATCTTCGGAGCGGTGATCTACCTGCTCATTGTACGCTTTGCCATGCGGGCCAAGGCCAACGCCGGCATGGTGCAGATCTTCACCACCTTCGGCCTTGCCATCGTGATGCGGGGCCTGGCGCAGTTCTTCTTCACGCCGGATTATCGCAGCATTCCGCAATCCTGGCTCGGCGGCAAAACCATCTCGGTCGCCGGCATCTTCCTGCCGGAGCCGCAGCTGGTCGGCGCGCTGGTCTCGATTCTCGCCTTTGCCGGCCTCTACTTCTTCATCCATCGCACCGATTTCGGCCGCGCGCTGGAAGCCACCCGTGAAGATCCCGGTGCGGTCGCGCTGGTCGGCATCGACAAGAACCGCGTGTTCGCGTTCGGCTGGGGCCTCGGTGCCGCGCTGGTCGGTCTCGCCGGAGCGATCATGGCAAGCTTCTTCTATATCTATCCCGATGTCGGCGCGTCCTTTGCGCTGATCGCCTATGTCACGGTGGCGCTCGGCGGCTTCGGCAGCGTGTTCGGCGCCTTTGCCGGCGGCATCATCGTCGGCCTCGTCGAAGCGGTCACCGCGCTGGTGCTGCCGCCGTCGCTGAAATCGGTCGGCATCTACGCGGTTTACCTGCTGGTCGTCTTCATCCGGCCGCGCGGCCTGTTCGGATCGATCTGATGGACAAGGATTTTGCTGCGCGGCGCCGCCGCGACCTCATCATCGCCGCGGTGCTCGCCGTGATTGCCGCGCTGACGCCATTGTTCGTGAAGGACGTCGTCGTCCAGAACATCCTGATCCTGACCCTGATGTATGCGGGACTGTCGCAGAGCTGGAACATCCTGTCCGGCTATTGCGGGCAGATCTCGCTCGGGCACGCGCTGTATTTCGGCCTGGGTGCCTACACCACCGAGCTGCTGTTCACGAAGTTCGGCGTGCTGCCCTGGTTCGGCATGCTGGCGGGCGGCGTGGTGTCGGCGCTGATCGCGATGGGGCTCGGTTATCCTTTCTTCCGCCTGCGCGGCCATTACTTCGTGATCGCCACCATCGTCATCGCCGAGATCGGCTTGCTTCTGTTCCACAACTGGGAATGGGCCGGCGCCGCGATGGGCATCACCATCCCGATCCGCGGCGACAGCTGGCTGAAATTCCAGTTTCTGCGCACCAAGCTGCCGTACTTCTATTTCGCGCTGGCGCTGTGCTGCCTCGCCTGGTTCGTCACCTGGTGGCTGGAGAACTCCAAATGGGGATTTTGGTGGCGGGCGGTGAAGGACAATCCGGAGGCGGCCGAAAGCCTCGGTGTCGACGTCTTCAATTCCAAGATGGGCGCGGCCGCCGTCTCCGCCTTCCTGGTCGCGGTGGGTGGCAGCTTCTATGCCCAGTTCGTCTCCTACATCGATCCTGAAAGCGTCATGGGCTTCCAGTTTTCGCTCTTAATGGCGCTGCCCGCCGTGCTCGGCGGCATCGGCACCCTGTGGGGCCCGGTGCTCGGCGCCGCCATTCTGATCCCGCTGACGGAGCTGACCCGCTTCAAGTTCGGGGGCTCCGGGCGCGGCGTCGACCTCATCGTCTATGGCACGCTGATCGTCCTGATCTCGCTGGCCTTGCCGCGGGGACTGCTCAGCCTGTTCTCACGCCCGAAGAAGACGGGGGCCGCACGATGACCGCGCTTCTTGAAACCCGCGGCGTCTGGCAGCGGTTCGGCGGCCTCGTCGCCAACAGCGACGTCTCGATCTCGGTCGGCCGCGGTGAGATCGTCGGCCTGATCGGCCCGAACGGCGCCGGCAAGTCGACGCTGTTCAATCTCATCGCCGGCGTTCTGCCGCCGACGCAAGGCTCGATTCTATTCGACGGCGAGGATGTCACCCACATGCCGGCGGCCGAACGCTGCCAGCGCGGGGTAGGGCGCACCTTCCAGGTGGTCAAGAGCTTCGAGACCATGACTGTCATCGACAACGTCATCGTCGGTGCGCTGGTGCGCAACACCGTGATGCGCGAAGCCCGTCGCAAGGCGCATGAGGTCTTGGAGTTCACCGGCCTCGCTGCGCGCGCCGACGTGCTTGCCAGCGACCTCGTGCCCGCCGAGAAACGCCGGCTCGAAGTCGCCCGTGCGCTCGCGACCGAGCCGAAACTGCTGCTGCTCGACGAAGTCCTCACCGGGCTGACGCCGACCGAGGCGCAGACCGGTGTCGCGCTGGTGCGCAAGGTGCGCGATGCCGGCATCACCGTGTTGATGGTCGAGCATGTCATGGAAATCGTGATGCCGTTGGTCGACCGCGCCATCGTGCTCGATCTCGGCAAGGTGCTGGTCGAGGGCAAGCCCGCCGATGTCGTTCGCGATCCCAAGGTGATCAGCGCATATCTGGGAGATCGTCATGCTGTCGGTGCGTGAAGTCACGACCGCCTATCAAGGCCTAGTCGCGATCTCCTCGATCTCGATCGAGGTTCAGAAGGGCGAGATCGTCTGCGTCGCCGGCGCCAATGGCGCGGGCAAGTCGACGCTGCTCAAATCCATCGCCGGTGCCGAGCGTCCGCGCTCAGGCACCGTGACGTTCGACGGCAAGCGCCTCGACGGCATGGCGCAGCACCACATCACGGCGACCGGCATTGCCTATGTGCCGGAGAATCGCCGCCTGTTCCCGCGCCTGTCGGTGCGCGACAATCTGCGTCTCGGCAGCTATCTCTACCGTGGCGAGGCGAACCGCGAAGGACCGCTCGATCTCGTCTTCCAGCTGTTTCCACGCCTGGCTGAACGCCTGGAGCAGCGCGCCGAAACGCTCAGCGGCGGCGAGCAGCAGATGCTGGCGATCGGCCGCGCGCTGATGACGCGCCCGCGCCTGTTGATGCTGGACGAGCCCTCGCAGGGCATCATGCCGAAATTGGTCGACGAGATTTTTCAGGCCGTAAAGCGCATCCGCGATGCCGGCATGACCGTTCTGATCGTCGAGCAGCGCATGGCCGAGTGCCTGGAGATCGCCGACCGCGCCTACATCCTGCAAACCGGCCGCGTGCTGATGCAGGGCCCCGCGGCTGAGATCAGGGGCAATCCCGACGTGAGGAAGGCGTATCTCGGATTGTAGCCGCTCGCTACGATCCCTATCCTGATTGTTTCTTGTTCCGGTTCTTGCTTGCGCCACGCAGCGTCGGCGCTGGTGCCGAAGGTTGCCCGAAGCCATTCATCTGAATGCATGAGAGCAGGTCGACATAGCTTTCGATGCCACCGGCGGAGGCCTCGGTGTAGCATTGGATGCGAATTGTCTCCGGCGTTGTCGTCCAGATGGACCCGAGCTGTTGCTGTGCGGTCTGCTCGTCGCTCATGCAGGCCTCGTAGGACTGCGGCTCGGTCAGCGACTTGTCGATCTCCTGAGTTGCCTTGCAGTTGGCCTCGACCTTGAGATCGGGGACGCCGCCGCGCCCGGACGTCTGGGCGTTTGCGGAAAGTGACAAGACAATAAAGCAGGCGGCAGAGAGGAAGGCGCAGGATACTTTGAAATCCATGACAATTCTCCCAGCGATCGATGAAACAACTCCTTCAGTCAATTACAGGGGGATCATGTGCTCGCGATCCCGGCAATGCAAATCAATTCCGGTCCGCAGGTCCCGCATATCGCTCCGCTCATGTGGGCTACTCCGTCGCCACACCCCGCGTCATTGCGAGCGTAGCAAAGCAATCCAGAGTCTTTCCGCGGAGGGATTCTTGCCTCGCTGCGTTATGACGAGGTTAGAGCGGGGCTCAATCGCCGTGCCCATGCTCCGGCAGCGTCACCCCGAACACCTTCACCAGATCGGCCACCTGTTCCGGCGACAGATAGCGCGGGTTCATCCCGCGCAGCAGCAGGTACAGCTTCGCCGTCTCCTCCAGCTCCTCCGTGGCGAACACCGCCGCTTCCAGCGTGTCGCCGGCAACCACCGGGCCGTGATTGGCGAGCAGCACCGATGAATATTTCCCCGCCAGTCCCTTGATCGCGTCGGCGACCGCGGGATCGCCGGGGCGGTAGTACGGGACGAGCGCGGTGGCGCCGCATTTCATCAGATAATAGGCCGTCATCGGCGGCAGCGCGGCGCGCGGGTCGATCTCGGGCAGCATCGAGAGCGCGACCGAATGGGTGGAGTGCAGATGCACGATCGCGCGCGCACTGCCGCGCGTGTCGTAGAGCGCGGTATGGAGCGGAACCTCCTTGGTCGGCGCATCGCCCGATACCAACCGTCCCTGGTCGTCCAGCCGTGACAGTTTTGCGGGATCGAGAAAGCCGAGCGAGGCGTTGGTCGGCGTCACCAGCCAGCCGCCGCCATCGAGCCTGACGCTGATATTGCCGGAGGAGCCCGGCGTCAGACCACGCTCGAACAGGGACCGGCCGAACCGGCAGATATCCTCGCGCAGCCTCGTCTCGTTGCTCGTGTCGGTTCTCATGGCCGTCATGTCCGCTTGTCTCACGCTTTGGCAGCGCGGCCAAGCCGTGATATCGGTTCGCCGAGCCGCCGCAAAAGCCGGCCGTCCGGGAAACGTTCGCAAGGGTTAGTTGCATGTCCGCCTCCACGTCACAAAATCAGCGCATCGCGGTCATCGGGCTCGGCTCGATGGGGTTTGGCATGGCGACCTCGCTGAAGCGCGCCGGTCACGCCGTCACCGGCTACGACGTTTCGGCCGAGGCGGTGGCGCGTTTCGTGAAGGATGGCGGTGCGGGTGCCAAAACGCCGGCCGAGGCGGCCAAGGGCGCGGACATCGTCGTCAGCGTCGTCGTCAATGCCGCGCAGACGGAAGCCGTCCTGTTCGGCAAGGATGGGGCCGCCGAGACCATGCCCGAAGGCAGCGTCTTCGTATCCTCCGCCACGATGGACCCGGACGTGGCGCGACGTCTTGCCAAGCAGCTGGAGGCAACCGGCCGGCATTATCTGGATGCTCCGATTTCCGGCGGAGCGCAGCGCGCCGCGCAAGGCGAGCTGACGATCCTCGCCTCCGGCAGCCCCACAGCGTTCGCGAAGGCACGGCCCGCGCTCGATGCCATGGCCGCGAAGCTCTACGAGCTCGGCGATGCCGCTGGCCAGGGCGCTGCCTTCAAGATGATCAACCAGCTGCTCGCCGGCGTGCACATCGCCGCCGCCTCGGAGGCGATGGCATTCGCCGCCAAGCAGGGCCTCGACATCCGCAAGGTCTACGAGGTGATCACGGCCTCGGCCGGCAATTCCTGGATGTTCGAGAACCGCATGCCGCACGTGCTGGACGGCGACTACACGCCGCGCAGCGCGGTCGAAATTTTCGTCAAGGATCTCGGCATCATCCAGGACATGGCGCGCAGTGCCAGGTTCCCGGTGCCGGTCTCCGCTGCCGCACTCCAGATGTTTCTGATGACATCAGCCGCCGGCATGGGCCGGGACGACGACGCCTCGGTGGCGCGGATGTATGCGCAGGTCACCGGCGTCAAGCTGCCCGGCGACAAGTAACGAAGAGGACTCCAATGCCCCGTTTCGCCGCCAATCTCTCGATGATGTTCACCGAGGTGCCGTTCCTCGATCGCTTCGATGCCGCCGCTTCAGCCGGCTTCACTGCGGTCGAGTTTCTCTTTCCCTATGAGCATCCCGCCGAGGCGGTCGGCGAGCGCCTCAAGCGCAACGGCCTGACCCAGGCGCTGTTCAACCTGCCGCCGGGCGACTGGAACGCCGGCGAGAAGGGCTTTGCGGCGCTCCCCTCGCGCTTCTCCGATCTCAAGGCGGGCCTGGAGACGGCGCTGCCTTACGCCAAGGCGACCGGCGTCAAGCGCCTGCACCTGATGGCCGGCATCGCCAACCGCGGCGAGCGCGTCGCGATCGAGGCGTTCTACAAATCGGTGGCATGGGCTGCGGAGTTCTTCGCCCCGCACGGCATCGACATCGTGCTCGAGCCGATCAATGCGCGCAACGTACCCGGCTACTTTCTCAACGATTTCGGCTTCGCGCGCGATCTGATCCAGGAGCTGAGGCTTCCGAACCTCAAGCTCCAGTTCGACATCTATCACTGCCAGATCATCCATGGCGACGTCACGATGCGGTTGCGCGAGATGATGCCGATCATCGGCCATATCCAGATCGCCAGCATCCCCTCGCGTAACGAGCCTGACGGGGAGGAGTTGAACTACCCGTTCCTGTTCGAAGAGCTCGACCGGCTCGGCTATGCCGGCTTCGTCGGCTGCGAGTACAATCCGCGCGGCAAGACCACCGATGGCCTTGCCTGGTTCAAGCCTTATGCAGGAGTGAAGCCGTGACACTTGCGTTGGGCTGCATCGCCGACGACTACACCGGCGCTTCCGATCTCGCCAACACTCTGACACGCGCGGGCCTGCGCACCGTGCAGACCATCGGCGTGCCCGCGGACGATCTCGCGCTGCCCGAGGTCGATGCCGTCGTGGTGTCGCTGAAGAGCCGCTCGATCGAGGCCGGCCTTGCCGTGTCGCGTTCGCGTGCGGCGGATCAGTGGCTGCGCGGCCGCGGCGCCGGCCACGTGCTGTTCAAGATCTGCTCGACCTTCGATTCCACCGTTTCAGGCAATATCGGTCCGGTGATGGACGCGCTGCGTGCCGATAGCGGCGAAGGTGCCGTGCTGGTGACGCCAGCCTTCCCGGAGACCGGCCGCACCGTCTACCAGGGCAACCTTTTCGTCGGCGCCGTGCCGCTCAACGAGAGCCCGCTGAAGGACCATCCGCTCAACCCGATGCACGATTCCAACCTGGTGCGCGTGCTGGCGCGCCAGAGCGGGACGCAGATCGGTCTCGTCGACCTCGCCACCGTCACCCGCGGCGCAGACGCCGTGCGGGCACGGCTGGCCGAGCTGGCGGACAAGGGCATCGGCGCTGCCATCATCGACGCGGTCTTCGACCGCGACCTCGAGACCATCGGCCTCGTTGCCGCCGAACACCGGCTGTCGGTCGGCGCCTCCGGCATCGGCCTCGGGCTCGCGCGTGCGCTGGTGTCGACGGGTAAAGTCAAATCGGCCAGGGCGAACGGCGAGACCGGCGCTGCCGTCGGTGGACCGGCGGCCTGCCTCGCCGGAAGCTGCTCTCAGGCGACGCTTCAGCAGATCGCCAACGCCGAGCGCGTCATGCCGGTGCTTCATCTCGATCCTGACCGTATCATTACGGGGGCCGGCGAAGCACAGCGTGCGTTGGACTGGGCGAGGCCGCGGCTTGCGGAAGGTCCGGTGCTGATCGTCTCGAGCGCGACGCCCGATCAGGTCGCCGCGCTGCAGGCGCGGCACGGCCGCGACGCAGCCGGCCATGCGATCGAGCAGACCATGGCCGACATCGCGGAGAGCCTTGTAAAATCAGGGGTGCGGCGACTGATCGTTGCCGGCGGCGAGACCTCCGGTGCCGTGGTCGATCGGTTGAAGATTCCCGGATTTCTCGTGGGAGTAGAAATCGCGGCAGGTGTCCCGGTGCTGCATGCGGTGGGCGCGCAAGCCGACATGCTGCTCGCTCTGAAGTCCGGAAACTTCGGCGGCGCTGAATTTTTCTCCGATGCGCTTAGGCTCATGCGCTGAGCGCAGAGCATTTTTAGCGACGTGTTCATCTCTTTGAGGCTCCGTACTCGTACGGAGTCGTAGTTAACATCTGCGCAGGTGCTCTGGTGTTGGATGTTGGTGCCGCTCCCTTTGGTTGATTCGTAAAACTTCCGGACGCGCACCGCGCCAGCACAAAGAGACCCGATTATGCTCGCCACCATTTCCATCCGCGCCAAGATCATCAGTGTCGTGGCGTTCCTGCTTGTCGCAATGGCCGGCATGGGTCTCCTGGCCGTCATGAAAATGCGGTCGATGAACGCCAACACCACCGACATCACCACGAACTGGATGCCCAGTGTGCGGGTGCTCGGCGAACTTCGGGCGAGCGTCATTACCTATCGCAACGTGGTCCGCCAGCACATGCTGTCTGAAACGCTGGACGAGAAGTTCGCCAACGAGAAGACGGGTGTGACGGTGATCGAAGCGCTGGCCAAGATCCGCGGCCGGTATGAGGCAATGATCACCTCGCCGGAGGAGCGGGCGCTCTACAACCAGTGGTCAAAACTCTGGGACGACTACAAGAAGGGCACCGAGGAGGTGATGGCGCTCTCGCGCAAGGAGGCCGGCAAGGTCCCGCACGAAGCGCAGGAGCTGAATACCAAGACCGTCAACAAGATCGGTCTTGCGTCGGATGAGGTCCTGATGAAGGACATCGAGCTCAACACCAAGGGGGGCGATCAGGCGGCTCAGGATGCTGCGGACAGCTACTCCTATGCTTTCATGCTGGTCTCGGTCATTCTCGGCGCCGCCGTCATTATCGGCATCGGCGTCGGCTTCTATCTCGTCCAGGACGTCTCGAAGGGCATCAACTCGATCATCGAGCCGATGCAGGCGCTGGGCAGGGGCGACTTGTCCGCCGAAGTCCCGCACCGGGGCGATAAGACCGAGATCGGCGCCATGGCCGACGTGCTTCAGATCTTCAAGGAGGCGCTGATCGCCAAGAAGGCCGCCGACGAGGCTGCGGCCGCGGATGCCGAAGCCAAGATCGAGCGCGGCCGCCGCGTCGACAACATCACCCGCGAATTCGAAACCATGATCGGCGAGATCGTCCAGACCGTGTCGTCGGCCTCGACCCAGTTAGAGGCCTCCGCCTCGACGCTGACTTCGACCGCCGACCGTTCGCAGCGGCTGGCGACCACCGTTGCCGGCGCTTCGGAGGAAGCCTCGACCAACGTGCAGTCGGTGGCTTCGGCGACCGAGGAGATGGCTTCGTCGGTCGGCGAGATCAGCCGTCAGGTGCAGGAATCGGCTCGGATGGCGGGCGATGCCGTCGGCCAGGCGCGCGCCACCACCGAGCGCGTCAGCGAGTTGTCCAAGGCGGCGTCCCGCATCGGCGATGTCGTCGAGCTGATCAACACCATCGCCGGCCAGACCAATCTGCTGGCGCTGAACGCGACCATCGAAGCAGCACGTGCCGGTGAAGCTGGCCGCGGTTTCGCCGTGGTGGCCTCCGAGGTGAAGGCGCTCGCCGAGCAGACCGCCAAGGCGACCGGCGAGATCGGTCAGCAGATCTCCGGCATCCAGGCGGCGACCAACGACTCCGTCGGCGCTATCAAGGAAATCTCCTCGACCATCGAGCGCCTCTCGGAGATCTCGTCGGCGATTGCAGCGGCGGTGGAAGAGCAGGGCGCAGCGACGCAGGAGATCGCCCGCAATGTGCAGCAGGCCGCGCAGGGCACCCAGCAGGTCTCCTCCAACATCACCGACGTGCAGCGCGGCGCGACCGAGACCGGCACGGCCTCCTCGCAGGTGCTGTCGGCGGCGCAAATGCTGTCGAACGATTCGGGGCGGCTGAAGAATGAGGTCAGCAAGTTCCTGACCAACGTCCGCGCGGCGTAAGTTCTCGCACACAGCTATCCCTCCAGGAACGAGCGGCGCCAAAAGCGCCGCTCGTTTTCTTTTTCTGCCGGTAGCATGATCTCGCCTAAAGGTAGCATCATGGGGAAGCACCCGTAGGCGCACGGGGTTCCCCTTTCATGGTTGGTTAAATTCGCTTTATGAGAATAACGCAAAGACGACTCGAACAGCGGCCGTCCGAATTGGAATGAACAAATAATCAATTCATTTGGGGCTCCGATGCGCAAGAATTTTCCCGTCACCGATGTCGAATATCCGGTCAGCGACGAGACGCTGATCGTTTCGCGCACCGATCTCAAGGGCAAGCTCAGCTACTTCAACGAGGACTTCATCGCGGCCGCCGGCTTCACATCGGCCGAGCTAATGGGCCAGCCGCACAATATCGTACGCCACCCCGACATGCCGCCGGAGGCGTTCGACAATCTCTGGGACACGCTGAAGGCCGGCAAGCCGTGGCTTGGCGCGGTGAAGAACCGCCGCAAGAACGGTGACTTCTATTGGGTGCTGGCGACTGCCTCGCCGATCCGGGAGAATGGCCAGGTCAAGGGTTACACCTCGATCCGCACAAAACTGCCGGCCGATCAGCGCAAGCTCGCCGAGGAGGTCTACGGCGCGATCCGCGAGAAGAAGCCGCACGGTTATCGCGTCGACGCCGGCATCATCCGTCGCCGCTCGTGGCTCGACCGCTTCAGCGTCTTCACCGGCACGCTGAGGGCGCGCCTCGTCACGACGATGGCGCTCCAGACGTTGTTCATGCTCGCGCTCGGCATCGGCGGCGCGCTCGCCTCCGGCGGTTCGGCCAGCCTGATGCTGTCCGCGCTGGCCGTCGTTGGCGCCCTCGTCGTCGGTTTCGCGGGACTTGCAACCATGCGCGCGATCCAGGGGCCGATGCAGCAGCTCAACGGCACTCTGGTCAACCTCGTGCAGGACAAGCTCGACAACCGCATCGTGATCGAGCGCGACGACGAGATCGGCGAGGCGCTGCGCAACCTCCAGACCGTGCAGACCATCATCCGCTTCAGCCGCGACGAGGTGCAGGCGGTGCAGCGCCGTGCCGAGACGCAGCGCAAGGCCGACATGACCCAGCTCGCCGACGGCTTCGAGGCCGCGATCGGCGAGATCGTCGAGACCGTGTCGTCGGCCGCAACCGAGCTCGAGGCGGCCGCCTCGACGCTGTCCTCGACCGCGGCCCGCGCGCAGGAGTTGGCGACAGTGGTCGCATCCGGCTCGGAAGCCGCCTCCAGCAACGTTCATTCGGTCGCCTCGGCGGCCGAGGAGATGTCGTCCTCGGTGCGCGAGATCGGCCGCCAGGTGCAGGACTCCTCCCGGATCGCGAGCGAGGCGGTCAGCCAGGCGCATGCCACCACCGAACGTGTCAGCGAATTGTCGCGGGCCGCATCGCGGATCGGCGACGTCGTCGAGCTCATCAATGCGATCGCCGGCCAAACCAATCTGCTGGCGCTCAATGCCACGATCGAGGCGGCGCGGGCCGGCGAGGCGGGTCGCGGCTTCGCCGTCGTGGCCTCCGAGGTCAAGGCGCTCGCCGAGCAGACGGCCAAGGCCACCGGCGAGATCGGCCAGCAGGTCGGCGGCATTCAGGCGGCGACGCAGGATTCGGTCAGTGCCATCGGCGAGATCAGCGGCACCATCGCGCGCCTGTCGGAGATTGCTGCGGCGATCGCCGCGGCCGTGGAGCAACAGGGCGCGGCCACACAGGAGATCGCCCGCAACGTTCAGCAGGCCGCCCAGGGCACCCAGCAGGTCTCGTCCAATGTCGGCGACGTCCAGCGCGGCGCCTCCGAAACCGGCTCGGCATCCTCGCAAGTGCTGTCGGCGGCGCAGATGCTGTCCCGCGATTCCAACCGTCTCAAGTTCGAGGTCGGCAAGTTCCTGAACTCCGTCCGCGCCGCCTGAGACAGGCCGCCGCATAGCTGCGATGTCGATTTCGCAGTGCGGTAGCAGGGAAGTGAATGCAGGATAGTTCTGGTTATTAGCGTTTCCGGCGGTGCTCGGGTAAAGGGAAATGGGGATCGCCGTGGGGGCAGATTCCGTATCCTCGCTTGACCCGGATTTGCCTGGCGCATGATTGCTCTGGTCCGTATTGCCCTGAGCCGGCCCTATACGTTCGTCGTGCTGGCACTCCTGCTGCTGATCATCGGACCGCTCGCGGCGCTCCGGACCCCGACCGACATCTTTCCGGACATCCGCATTCCCGTGATCGGCGTGGTCTGGCAGTACACCGGCCTGCCGCCCGACCAGATGTCCGGCCGCATCACGACGCCGTTCCAGCGTGCGCTGACGACCACGGTCAACGACATCGAGCACATCACCGCCAATTCCTATAACGGCTTTGGTATCATCAAGATCTTCTTCCAGCCCAACGTCGACATCCGTACCGCCAACGCGCAAGTCACCGCGATCTCGCAGACGCTGATCAAGCAGATGCCGCCGGGCGCGACGCCGCCCTTGATCCTGAACTACTCGGCCTCCACCGTCCCGATCATCCAGGTGGCGCTGTCGGGCGACGGGCTCACCGAGCAGAACCTCGCCGACATCGGCATCAATCAGCTCCGCACGCCGCTGGTCACCGTGCCCGGCGCGGCGATCCCGTACCCGTTCGGCGGCAAGCAGCGCCAGATCCAGATCGACCTCGATCCCACCGCGCTGCAGGCCCGCGGCCTGTCCGGCCAGGACGTCGCCAATGCGCTCGCCGCGCAGAACCTGATCACGCCGGTCGGCACCCAGAAGATCGGCCAGTTCGAGTACAACATCCAGCTCAACAACTCGCCGCTCAGGATCGACGAGCTCGGCAACCTTCCGATCAAGACGGTGAACGGCGCGATGGTCTATGTGCGCGACGTCGCCACCGTGCGCGACGGCAATCCGCCCCAGACCAACATCGTCCATGTCGACGGCAACCGCTCGGTGCTGATGATGGTGCTGAAGGCGGGCGCGACCTCGACGCTCGATATCATCGCCGGCATCAAGCAGAAGGTGATCGAGGTCAAGGACCAGCTCCCGGACGCGCTCAAGATCGGCTTCATCGGCGACCAGTCGGTGTTCGTGCGCGGCGCGATTCAAGGCGTCGCGGTCGAGGGCGTGATCGCGGCGCTGCTCACCAGCGTCATGATCCTGTTGTTCCTCGGCAGCTGGCGCTCGACCATCATCATCGCGGTGTCGATTCCGCTGTCGGTGCTGGGCGCCATCATCATGCTGTCGGCGATCGGCGAGACGCTCAACATCATGACACTCGGCGGCCTTGCGCTCGCAGTCGGCATCCTCGTCGACGACGCCACCGTCACGATCGAGAACATCAATTACCATCTGGAGCAGGGCAAGCCGGTCGAGCAGTCGATCCTCGACGGCGCCAACCAGATCGTGACGCCGGCCTTCGTGTCGCTGCTCTGCATCTGCATCGTGTTCGTGCCGATGTTCTTCCTCTCGGGCGTCGCGCGCTTCCTGTTCGTGCCGATGGCGGAAGCCGTGATGTTCGCGATGATCTGGTCGTTCATCCTGTCGCGCACGCTGGTGCCGACCATGGCGAACTATCTGCTGCAGGCGCATGTCCATCACGAAGGCGGGCCGCCGAAATCGCGCAATCCTTTTGTCTGGTTCCAGCGTGGCTTCGAGGCACGGTTCGAGCGCATCCGCGGCGGCTACCATGGCTTCCTCGGGCTGGCGCTGGCGCACCGCGCGGTGTTCGTGATCGGCTTCCTCTGTGTGGTCGGCGCCTCCTTCGCGCTGGTGCCGTTCCTCGGCCGCAATTTCTTTCCCGCGGTCGACGCCGGCAACATCCTGATGCATGTCCGCACCCAGGTCGGCACCCGTGTCGAGGAGACCGCCAACCAGCTCGCCGACGTGCAGAAGGCGGTCCGCAAGCTGATCCCCGGCGAGATCGAGACCATGACCGACAACATCGGCATGCCGATCTCCGGCATCAACATGACCTACAACAACACCGGCGTGATCGGCCCGCAGGACGGCGACATCCAGATCAAGCTGAGGGAGGGCCACAAGCCGACCGAGGAACACGTGCGCGTGCTGCGCGAGCAATTGCCGCGGCTGTTCCCCGGCGTCAGCTTCGCGTTCCTCCCTGCAGACATCGTCAGCCAGATCCTGAATTTCGGCGCGCCGGCGCCGATCGATCTCCAGATCCGCGGCGCCAATCTCAGTGCCAATTTCGCTTACGCCAACAATCTGCTGGCAAAAGTCCGCAGGATCCCCGGCGTTGCAGATGCGCGGATCCAGCAATCGCCGAACGCTCCGACCTTCAACATCGATGTCGACCGCACCCGCGCGCAATATGTCGGCCTGACCGAGCGCGACGTCACCAACAGCCTCGTGGTCAATCTCGCCGGCTCCTCGCAGGTGGCGCCGACCTACTATCTCAACCCCGAGAACGGCGTGTCCTACTCGATCGTGATGCAGACGCCGCAGTACCAGATCGATTCGCTGAGCGCGCTGCAGACGCTGCCGATCACCGCGGCCGGCAATGCGCAGTCACCAATCCTCGGCGGCATCGCCGACATCAAGCGTTCGAGCTCGAGCGCGGTTGTCTCGCAATACGACATCCAGTCGATGGTGCAGATCTTTGCGACGACCTCGGGCCGCGATCTCGGCGCGGTCTCCGCCGATATCCGCAAGGTGGTTGCCGAGACCGCCAAGGAGGTGCCGAAGGGTTCCTCCGTGGTGCTGCTCGGACAGGTGCAGACCATGAACAGCGCCTTCACCGGCCTGTTGTTCGGCCTGCTCGGCGCCGTCGTGCTGATCTATTTCCTGATCGTGGTGAACTTCCAGTCCTGGTCCGATCCGTTCGTGATCATCACGGCGCTGCCGGCCGCGCTCGCCGGCATCGTCTGGATGCTGTTCGCGACCGGGACCACGCTGTCGGTCCCCGCGCTCACCGGCGCCATCATGTGCATGGGCGTTGCGACCGCCAACAGCGTGCTGGTGATCTCCTTTGCACGCGAGCGCTACGAGGAGCTTGGCGATCCCGTCGCCGCGGCGCTCGAAGCCGGCTTCGTCCGGTTCCGCCCCGTGCTGATGACCGCGCTTGCCATGATCATCGGCATGGCGCCGATGGCGCTGGGGCTGGGCGAGGGCGGCGAGCAGAACGCGCCGCTCGGCCGCGCCGTGATCGGCGGCCTGATCTTTGCAACCTTCGCCACGCTGATGTTCGTTCCCGTGGTGTTCAGTATGGTCCACAAAAAGCAAGGCGCCAAAGCCGCCGCCCCATTGGAGACCCCGCATGTCGCCCACTGACCCCCGCTCCCCGGTTTCGCACCGGAAACTGGGCATCTTCGGCGTGGTGGCGCTGATCGCGGCCGGCCTCGTCGTCGGCACCGGCATCCGCGCGCGCGAGGAGCAGGGCTCCAGGCTGAAGGAATGGACCGACGATCAGGCCGTTCCCAGCGTCGCGGTGACCCAGCCCAGCGCCAAGGCGCTCAACGCCACCATCGATCTGCCGGGCCGGCTGGAAGCCTATTATCGCGCGCCGATCTTCGCGCGCGTGTCGGGCTATCTGAAGAGCTGGAGCGCCGATATCGGCGCCCGCGTCAAGGCCGGGCAGGTGATCGCCGAGATCGAGGCGCCGGACCTCGATCAGCAACTGCTTCAGGCTAGAGCCGACCTCGCCAGCCAGCAGGCCAGCGCCAGGCTGTCGGAAGCAACGCTGAACCGGCGCAAGACGCTGGTCGCCTCCAACTTCGTCTCGGCGCAGGAGATCGACGAGCGCACCGCCGATCTCTCCAACAAGAATGCCGCCGTCAATTCGGGCAAGGCCAATGTCGAGCGGCTGGAAGCGTTGGCTGGCTACAAGAAGATCACCGCGCCGTTCGACGGCGTCGTCACCGCGCGCGACACCGATGTCGGCGCGTTGATCAATGCCGGTGGCGGCTCGGGCCCGGCGATGTTCGTGATCTCCGACATCACCAAGCTGCGCGTCTATGTCAACGTGCCCCAGAATTACGTGCCGGCGATCAAGATCGGCGCCAAGGCGACGATCACACTGCCCGAGTATCCGAACCGGACTTTCCAGGCGACGGTGGAGGCGTCCTCGCAGGCCGTCGATATCGCCTCCGGCACCACGCGCATGCAGCTCGGGCTCGACAATTCCTCAGGCGAGCTGATGCCCGGCGGCTATGCCAGCGTCAAGCTCAACCTCCAGCGCGATACCGCGCCGCTCAGCATCCCCGCCAGCGCGCTGATCTTCAACAGCAGCGGCCTGCGCGTTGCCACCGTCGGTGCGGATGACAAGGTTCTGTTCAAGCCAGTGACCATCGCCCGCGACCTCGGCCGCGAGATCGAGCTGGCCTCGGGGATCACCGCGGACGACCGCGTCATCACGGCGCCGCCGGACGGGTTGTCGGACGGCGATCAGGTCCGCGTCGTCGGTGCGGGTGCGAAGGGCAAGCCGACGACCGCGTCGGAGAAGCAGGCGCCGAAGGGGTAGGGCGGCCTCGTGCCCCGGACGCAGCTCTCGTAGGGTGGGCAAAGGCGCTCTTGCGCCGTGCCCACCAATCTTTCCTGATCACATGAAGACGGTGGGCACGCTCCGCTTTGCCCACCCTACGAAACCTTCCACTCCGGCGCGCCATCCGCCGCCATTGCGATCTCGCCGAGCGATCCCACCGGCGTGCGATCCATGTCGAGTAGATGCGCCAGCGTGGCGCTATCGCCCGCCGGAATCCGCGCCAGCGTGCGCCTGTCATCTTCCGTCCGCAGCATCACCACGCCATGCTCGACCTCGCCGCCGCGGCCGTAGAGCACCGTGAAGCTCTCGACCTTGCCCTTGCCGCTTGCCTCAGTCACGAACTCCGGCACCGCGCGCTTGTTGCGGTCGGCCTCGCCCTGCACACTCGTCTCCTGCGCCAACGCCTCGCGCGGCCCCGCCTTCGCCACCACCAGCGCGTGATGCTTGGTAACGAAGCCGCCCTGGCCGTAGAGAAGGCCAAGTTTTGCGCCCTCGCGCACACGCCGCACCATCGCGCAGGCCGCATGCGTCATGTAGGTGTTGAGCGGGGCGCCGAAGAAGGTGAGGCCGCCGGTCACGGTCGGTTGCACGTCGGCGCCAAGGCCGAGCGTTCGCCGCGCCATCTTGGGCACGCAGGGGAAGCAGCTATAGAGCTCGATGGCGTCGAAGTTCTTGCCGTCGCCGCCGGCAAGGTCCATCACCGCTTTCAGCACCGCGTTCTGCGGATGGCTCTCGTAGAACTGGTCGCGCAACAGATAGTCGCGCGGCTCCTCCGCCGAGGCGCCGCCGAGCGGATAGACCAGCCTGTCCTCCGCGATGCCGAGCGCACGCGCCTTGGCGAGGCTGGTGAGCAGCAGCGCACCGCCCATGTTGACGCTGGGGTTGGCGACCATGAGCTTGTTGTAGGGCCAGGCGATCAGCCGGTTGTCCGCGGTCGGCGTCGTGATCTCCTCGGGCGCATAACGCCGCTTCAGCCAGGCATTGGGATTTTGCGCGGCGGCTTCCGAATAGCGCGACCACAGCGTGCCGGATTCCGCCATCGCCTCGTGCGGCGTCTGGCCCCAATGCGCGGCTGAGGCGGCCTCGTAGAACGGATAGACGGTGACGGGACGAAACACGCCGAGCTTCACCGCCAGCGGCTTCTGGAACGCCGCGCCGCGCTTGGGCTCCTCGACATCATGGGCAAACGGTGTCCACGGCAGCTTTGCCCCAGTGCGTTCCGCTTTGGTCGCGGTCGATTGCGCTTCCGCGCCGCACACCGCCGCCACGCTGCATTCGCCGCGTGCGATGCGCTTGGCGGCTTCGTGGATGTAGCGGATCGGGCTCTCGCCGCCGACCGGGCCGTAATAGCAATGCGCGGGCGTGATGCCGAGGCGCTGCGCCAACAGCTGCTCCGGATCGCGGTAGCGCCAGCTCAGGAAGTTGACGACGTCGAGCGACTGCACCTCGCCGAGCAACTTTGCGCCGGCATCTGTTTCCGCGCGCCGCAGTGCCTGCTCCAGCAGGTCGAGCGGCTCGAGGCCGTCAGTGATGTCTTTCGGGCGATCGACAATCTCGCCGATGCCGACGATGACGGGGATGCGGTCTTCGGGAATATTGGTCATGTCTTCTTGCTTTACGTTTCAGATCTCGGGCACGCCGTCGCCCTTCGAGGCTCGCTGCGCGGCGCTTCGCACCACGCGGCTCGCACCTCAGGGTGACGGCTACGGAGGAAGCGTCATCCTGAGGTGCGAGGCCGGCGGCGCAACGCGCCGTCGGTGGAGCCTCGAAGGATGGGCCACGGGCGCGATGCCGGCCACCGGCAATCACTCCGCCACCAGCGCATTCATGTGCTCGACGGCTTCGGCGAAATCTTCCTTGAACTCCTGCACCACCGCGCCCGCCGACTTCACGCTGTCGATGAGCCCGACGCCCTGGCCGACGAAATAGCTGACGAGATCGCGCGCCTTGGCGTTGCCGCTCGCCGCCGCGCGGTCGATCGAATTGAAGGCATCGCGGCTGACGATGCTCTGCAGCGGCATCGGCAGTGCGCCGGGGCTGTCCGGCGCGCGGTCCCAGGCATCGGTCCAGACCGAGCGGAGCTGCCGCGCCGGCTTGCCGGTGCGGCCTTTCGAGCGGACTGCATCACGGGAAGAGGCCGCGATCATCTTCTCGCGAAAGATCTCCGTGGTCTCGGCTTCCACCGTCGCAAGCCACACCGAGCCGGTCCAGGCGCCGGCCGCGCCCATCGCCATGCACGCCGCCATCTGCCGTCCCGTCATGATGCCGCCGGCCGCCAGCACCGGCACGTCGCGGATGGGCTTGATCGCCTTGATCACCTCGGGCACCAGCACCATGGTCGAGACCTCGCCGCAATGCCCGCCAGCCTCGGTGCCCTGCACGACGAGGATGTCGACGCCGGCCGCGACCTGGCGCAGCGCGTGCTCCTTGGCGCCGACCAGCGCTGCGACCGGCACGCCGTGTTTCTTGCCCATCTCGATCATCGCCTTCGGCGGCACGCCCAGCGCATTGGCGATCAGGCGGATCGGATGATTGAAGGACACCTCGAGCAATTGCAGCGCCGTCTTTCCGTCGAACGGCTGCGGCTGATCGGCTGCGACCTCCGTGGTCGTCAGCTCGATGTCGTACTTCTTCAGGAGCTCGCGCGTGTAGGCGCGGTGCTCCTGCGGCACGCGCGCCTCCAGGCTCTTCCAGGTGACGTCCTTTTCGCCCGAGGTCGAGATGTTTTCGGGGATCAGCACGTCGATGCCGTAGGGCTTGCCGTCGACGTGATCGTCGATCCATTTCAGCTCGCGTTCGAGCGTATCGGGCGTGTGCACGGTGGCACCGAGCACACCGAAGCCGCCGGCGCGGCTGACGGCAGCGACGACGTCGCGGCAATGGCTGAAGGCCAGCAGCGGGAACTCGATGCCCAGCATGTCGCAGATCGGCGATTTCATGGCTCTCTCTCCCGGCGGTCTTCGCGTTCTCGTTGCTTTCGCGCGCGAAGCAAGGTGACGCTAGCCGATCGTCACTGGCGATGACAGGCCGGATTCGGCGAGGCATCTTGTGTGTAGGCGTCGCGCTCTACCCGAAGGCCGCTGCGTCCCAGTTGACGCCGTCATTCCGAGCTCGCCCTGCGGGCGGCCGGATGACGGGAGGAGCCTGCCATGACGAAACGGTGAGATGCCCCGCCCGGCAATGCAACTCGGAGGGCTTGTCATCGGCCATTCGCGGGCTAATTAATGCAGGCGCATCTTTCCGCCGGAGCTCCTCGCATGACCGATACCCCCGCCTACGTGCCGCCCAAAGTCTGGACCTGGAACAAGGAAAATGGCGGGCAGTTCGCCAGCATCAACCGCCCGATCGCCGGTCCGACCCACGACAAGGAGCTGCCGGTAGGCAAGCATCCCTTCCAGCTCTATTCGCTGGCGACGCCGAACGGGGTGAAGGTCACGGTGATGCTGGAGGAGCTTCTGGCGCTCGGCCATAAGGGGGCCGAATACGACGCCTGGCTGATCAGAATTGGCAACGGCGACCAGTTCGGCAGCGGCTTCGTCGACATCAACCCGAACTCCAAGATCCCCGCGCTGATGGACCGCTCCGGTCCGGAGCCGATCCGGGTGTTCGAGTCCGGCTCGATCCTGCTTTATCTCGCCGAGAAGTTCGGCGCCTTCCTGCCGAAGGACATCAAGAGCCGCACCGAGGCGATGTCCTGGCTGTTCTGGCAGATGGGCAGCGCGCCCTATCTCGGCGGCGGCTTTGGCCATTTCTACGCCTATGCGCCGTTCAAGATCGAATACGCCATCGACCGTTTCGCGATGGAGACCAAGCGCCAGCTCGACGTGCTCGACCGGCGCCTTGCCGACAACGAATATCTCGGCGGCAAGGAGTATACCATCGCCGACATGGCGGTGTGGCCCTGGTACGGCGCGCTCGCCAAGGGGCTGGTCTATGGCGCCGGCGAATTCCTCTCGGTGCAGGACTACAAGAACGTGCAGCGCTGGACCGACCAGATCGCGCAGCGCCCCGCCGTGAAACGCGGGCGCATGGTCAACCGCGTCTCCGGCGATCCCGCCAGCCAGCTGCACGAGCGGCACGATGCGAGCGATTTCGAGACGAAGACGCAGGACAAGGTCGAAGCGGCGAAGACTGCGTAACGTCGCTCACCGATGCCGTAGGGTGGGCAAAGCGAAGCGCGCCCACGGTTTCCAGCGCAACATGGAGGGATGGTGGGCACGTCGCTGACGCTCCTTTGCCCACCCTACGAAGGCTGATCCAGGCGCGTAGGGCGGATTAGCCGCAGGCGTAATCCGCCATCTTCGTCACGCGAAAGTTCGGCGGATTACGCCAGCGGACTGCGCTTCGCGCAGCCGCGGGCCAATCCGCCCTACGCTTTCTTCACGCCTTCCGCCGCCGGAAACACCACGCGATCGTCGGTGCGGCAGTAGCGGTCGGCGAACATGCGGCCGATCGGGTGATAGCGGTCCATGTGCACTCGCATTGCCTCGTCGTCCCAGAGCTCGTCGCGGATGTGGAAGTGGATGCCTTCGCCCATGATCAGGCGGCGATCGTCGTTGACGTCGATCAGCTTCCAGAGCTTGCACTCCATCGCCCAGGGCGTGTCGGCCAGCCGCGGCACGGCAATGCTGGTCGAGGGCGCAAGCTTCAGGCCGAGATGGTCGGGCTCGCCGATCTCGGGCGGAAAGTCGCCGCTGCTCTCGTGCATCGCCTTCGCCAGCGGCTCGTCGGCGATGTTGACGACGAACTCGCCGGTGCGCTGGATGTTCAGGAACGTGTCCTTGTCCTGACCGTTCGGCTTGCGGTTTGCGGCGAACATGCAGAGCGGCGGATCCTCGCAAAATGCGTTGAAGAAGCTGAACGGCGCGGCGTTGACCACGCCGGTCGGCCCGATCGAGGTCACCCACGCGATCGGCCGCGGCAGAATGAAGGAGGTCAGCACCTTGTAGCGCTCGCGTGGCGTAAGGTCGCTGGCGGCGTAATCCATGATGGCTCCTGGCGGAAAAGATTCCCGTAGGGTGGGCAAAGCGAAGCGTGCCCACCACCTCACGCGTAGGCCACAATGGTGGGCACGGCGCGCGAAGTGCGCGCCTTTGCTCACCCTACGGCTCTTCCCGAGCGGGAAGAGGAGGACCTTTTACGCCATGCTCAGCTCGTGGCGTCCGACCACCATCCAGTGCACCTCGTCCGGGCCGTCCGCAAAGCGCAGATGGCGCACGTCCTGGTACATCTCTGCGAGCGGGGTCCAGTGCGAGATGCCGGTGGCGCCGTGCATCTGGATCGCCTGGTCGATGATCTTGCAGGCGCGCTCCGGCACCATGGCCTTGACCATGGAGACCCAGACGCGGGCCTCCTTGTTGCCGAGCACGTCCATCGCCTTGGCAGCCTTTAGCACCATCAGCCGCATCGCCTCGATCTCGCAGCGCGCCTGGGCGATGATCTGCATGTTGCCGCCGAGATGGGCGATCTTCTTGCCGAAGGCTTCGCGGGTGAGGCCACGCTGCACCATCAGATCGAGCGCCTTCTCGGCCTTGCCGATGGTGCGCATGCAGTGATGGATGCGGCCGGGGCCAAGGCGGAGCTGCGAGATCTCGAAGCCGCGGCCTTCGCCGAGCAGCATGTTCTCCTTCGGCACCCGCACATTGTTGAAGCGCATGTGCATGTGGCCGCGCGGGGCGTGGTCCTGGCCGAACACATACATGGGCCCGAGCACCTCGACACCGGGCGTGTCGCGCGGCACCAGGATCTGCGACTGCTGCTTGCTCGGCGCCGCGTCCGGATTGGTCTTCACCATCACGATCAGGATCTTGCAGCGGGGATCGCCGACGCCGGAGATGTAGTACTTCTCGCCGTTGATCACCCATTCGTCGCCGACGAGCTTTGCCGTCGTCGAGATGTTCTTGGCATCGGAGGAGGCGACGTTCGGCTCGGTCATGACATAGGCCGAGCGGATCTCGCCGTTGAGCAGCGGCTTCAGCCACTTCTCCTTCTGCTCCTTGGTGCCGACGCGCTCCAGCACCTCCATGTTGCCGGTGTCCGGCGCCGAGCAGTTCATGCTCTCGGACGCCAGCGGGCTCTTGCCGAGCTCGGAGGCGATATAGGCGTAGTCGAGATTCTTCAGGCCCTGGCCGGTCTCGTCGTCGGGCAGGAAGAAGTTCCAGAGGCCTTCCTGCTTGGCCTTGTTCTTGGCCTTCTCCAGCACCTCGAGCTGCTTCGGCGTGAAGCTCCAGCGGTCCTCCTTGCCTTCGCCGGCCTTGGCGAACTCGATCGACATCGGCTCGACGGTATCGCGGATGAACTTCTTGACGTGATCGTAGAGCGGCCGGACCTGGTCCGACATCCGGAGGTCGTTGAGCTCGTCGCCGGGATTGAGGGTATAGTTGGTGGTGCGGGGAATATAGGTGTGTTTTGTCATTGTTCCTCCCGGGGACGCTGAGATCGTTCTGGGCGCAAGAATAGTCGCAGCGCCGCCAAAGCGCGAGCGCGTATTTTTCACGCGGAGCCATGCCACGCGATGGAATATCGCGAGGGCGTTTGAAATGTTGTTTGAATGGGGTGGAGTGAGGCGGCAGGCGCGAGCCTCACTCTCCGTTGTCATCGCCCGACTTGATCGGGCGATCCAGTATCCCAGAGGCGGCAGTGATTGAATCGAGAAGCCGCGGCGTACTGGATTCCCCGCTTTCGCGGGGAATGACATCGAGGATGTGGCTAGATCACGCCGGCATCCGATGCATCGCGCAGATCTTGTTGCCGTCGAGGTCACGTAAATAGGCGAGATACAGTTTGCCGCCCGGGCCCTGGCGGATGCCCGGCGGATCCTCGATCGATTTTGCGCCGGCTGCGACGCCAGCCGCGTGCCACGCATCGACCTGCTCCGGCGAATTGCAGGCAAAGCCGATGGTGCCGCCATTCGCGCAGGTCGCCGGCTCGCCGTTGATCGGCTTCGACACCGAGAACACGCCGGTCTTGGTGATGTAGAAGATGCGGTGGCCGTCGACCCTGGCCGGCCGCACTTCGAGCGTGCTCAGCAGGTCGTCGTAGAACGACTTGGCCTTGTCGAGGTCGTTGGTGCCGATCATGATGTGTGAGAACATTTGCCCATTCCCTCAATGTTGTAGCCCGGATGGAGCGCAGCGAAATCCGGGTCTTGCTTGCTTTTGGCTGTCCCGGATTGCGCTGCGCTCCATCCGGGCTACGAAAATCAAAACGCGGTATAGCCGCCGTCAATCACGAACGTATCGGCCGTATGATACGACGACGCTTTGCTCATCAGATACACCGCGATGCCGCCGAAATCGGATGCCTCACCGAAGCGGCGCACCGGAATGCGGGGCATGACGTTGGCGACGAATTTTTCGTTGGTCATGAGACCCGACGTCATGTCGCTCTTGATCCAGCCCGGCAGGATCGCGTTCGCGGTGACGCCATGGCGCGCCAGTTCGACGCCGAGCGCGCGCACCAGCGCGTTGATCGCGGCCTTGGTCGCGGCATAATGCTCGTTGCGCGCGGTGCCGAAGATCGAGGCGAGGCTGGAAGTTGCCACCAGCCGGCCGAAGGGATCACCGGCATTGGCGCGGTCGGTCATGTGTCTTGCCGCGGCCTGGAAGGCGTGGAACACGCCGTCGAGATTGGTCGCAAACATCGTGCGCCATTCTTCCTCGGTGCGCTCGATGAAGGAGCGCCGGCCGCCGCCGCCGATGCCGGCATTGGCGAAACAGCCGTCGACCCGGCCGAAGGTGTCGAGCGTCGCTTTCATCGCGGCGTTGACCGAAGCCGGATCGGTAACGTCGCAGACCCGGGTATCGACCTTGCCTGATAGCCCCGCCATGCTCGCGGCAGCAGCCTTGTTCTTGTCGGCATTGCGGCCCCAGATCGAGACGTTGCAACCCTGGCCGGCGAGCCCCTGTGCGATGCCGAGGCCGATGCCGCCATTGCCGCCGGTGATCACGGCGACGCGGCCGGAGAGGTCGAAAAGGTTCATGGCGCGTTTCCTGTTTTTGGGTATCGGCGCATCAGCCGCTGCGCGCAAGATTGCTTGCTATGCTCTGATCACCATGGACAAGACCGCGCCAAAAATCAAATATGCGCCCCGACAAAACGAATTCCGGTCTGCGAAACTGACGCAGGCCGCAACTGACGAGGAAACCATGCAGTTCAAACACGTCACGCTCGATTTCGATGGCTCGGTCGCAGTCCTCAGGCTCGACCATCAGGAGGTGATGAACGCGGTCTCCGTGGACATGCTGGGTGGTCTCGCCGAGGCGCTCGATGCGATCGAGGAGAAGAAGGACGAGGTGCGCTGCGTGGTGCTGACCGGCGCGGGCCGGGCGTTCTGCACCGGCGCCAATCTGCAAGGGCGCAACAACCAGTCGAAGAAGACCAAGGCCGGCCTGACGCTGGAGACCGGCTTTCATCCGTTCCTGCGCCGCATCCGCAATCTGCACTGCCCGATCGTGACCGCGGTCAACGGCCCGGCGGCGGGCGCCGGCATGAGCTTCGCGCTGCTCGGCGACATGATTTTATGCGCGCGTTCGTCCTACTTCCTGCAGGCTTTCCGCCGCATCGGCCTCGTGCCGGATTGCGGCTCGACCTGGCTGTTGCCGCGCCTCGTCGGCCGCGCGCGCTCGATCGAATTGTCGTTGATGGGCGAGCGGCTGCCGGCCGAGAAGGCGCTGGAATGGGGCCTCGTCAACCGCGTCTATGACGACGGCGTGCTGATGGAGGAGGCCATGAAGCTCGCGCGCGATCTTGCCAGCGGCCCGACGGTGGCGCTGTCGCTGATCCGCAAGCTCTATTGGGACAGCCCCGAAAATTCCTTCGAGGATCAGCTCAACCTCGAATTCCAGTGCCAGCTCCGCGCCGGCGATACCCAGGATTTCCGCGAGGGCGTCGGCGCGTTCCTGGAGAAGCGTCCCGCGCAGTTCAAAGGCAAATGATCGAAGCCGAGCTTTCACGCAGCGTCCGGCGCTGGTGCAAGGGCGCGACCGGCATCACCGGCGCGGCCAGATTGTCGGGCGGCGCCAGTCAGGAAACCTGGCGCTTCGACATCACGCATCCCGATGGCGGGATCGGCGCGATCCTGCGCCGCTCGCCGAAGGGTTATGGCGCAGCGCCGACGCGCGCAGCGGGTCTTGCGGCTGAAGCGCAGCTGATGCAGCTCGCTTATGAGGCCGGCGTGCCGTCGCCGCGCGTGATGCATGTGCTCGTGCCGGAGGATGATCTCGGCACCGGCTTCATCATGCAAAGGGTCGAGGGCGAGACCATCGCGCGCAAGATTCTTCGCGATGACGAATATGCGGCGGCGCGGCCGCATCTCGCGCGGCAGATCGGCGGCATTCTTGCTGGCCTTCATAGGCTGCCAAAGGACAAGCTGCCCGAGCTGCGCAGCAGGTCGGCGACCCAGGAGATTTCCGAGTTCGAGCGCGATTATCGCAGCCTGAACTGGCCGAAGCCGGTGTTCGAGCTGGCGCTGCGCTGGCTGCGCGACAACGATCCGGGTCCGTCGGCCGAGGAGACGCTGGTGCACGGCGATTTCCGCAACGGCAATCTCATCATCGGCCGCGATGGCGTCCGCGCCGTGCTCGACTGGGAGCTCGCCCATCTCGGCGATCCCATGGAGGATCTCGGCTGGGTCTGCGTCAACTCCTGGCGTTTCGGCGAGATCGACAAGCCCGTCGGCGGCTTTGGCTCGCGCGAGGAGCTGTTCGCGGGCTATGAGGCCGCGGGCCGCCAGGTCGATCCCGCGCGCGTGAAATTCTGGGAAGTGATGGGCACGCTGCGCTGGGGCATCATGTGCGGCGGCATGATGCAGCGCTTTCGCGAGGGGCCTGACCATTCCATGGAACGCGCGATGATCGGCCGCCGCGCGAGCGAGACCGAGATCGATCTGTTGCGGCTCTTGGCGCCGCGCGGGAGCTGAGCGATGCAGGACGAACCGACCCCGATCGAGCTGACCAAGTCAGTCGCCGATTTCTTGCGCAACGACATCACCCCGCTGATCTCCGGCCACCAGGCCTTCAAGCTGCGCGTCGCTATCAACATTCTCGATCTCGTCACGCGGCAATTGACGCGGGAGGAGGGGAGTGATGCTGCGGAGGTCGAGCGCCTGCGCTCGCTGCTCGGCATCGACGGCTCGGTCGCCGATCTCAACCACGCGCTCGCCGAGCGCATCGCCAAGAGCGAGCTCGACCTCGCAACACCGGGCCTCGCCGAGCACCTGTGGGCGACCACGATGGACAAGCTGGCGGTCGATCAGCCGAACTACGCCTCGTACAAGCGGGAGCTGGGGCGAGGCGGGTAGGCAGCGCCACATTCTCCGCTGTCATCGCCCGGCTTGACCGGGCGATCCAGTATTCCAGAGAGGGCAGCGATATACTGAGAGGCCGCGGCGTGCTGGATGCCCCGGTCAAGCCGGGGCATGACAGCGGTTATGTTGGCGAAATCCGTTGTCGTGACGGGAGGGACGGTCCTACTTCCCCACCCATTTCGGCGGCCGCTTCTCCGAGAACGCCTTCGGGCCCTCGATGTAATCCTGCGAGGCCGCCATCGCCTTCACCGCCGGATAGTCCCGCTGCTCCTCGATCGCCTGCTCCAGCGAGACGCCGAGCCCCTTCTGGATCGCCTGCTTGGAGGCCCGGATCGACATCGGCGAGTTCTTGGTGATCATGTCCGCCCAGCGCAGCGCGCCCGACAGCGCCTCGCCCTGCGGCACCACCTCGTTGACGAAGCCGAGCTCAAAACCTTCCTTGGCGCTGACATGGCGTGCGGTGAGGATCATGCCCATGGCGCGCTTCAGCCCGATCTGCCGCGGCAGCCGGTGCAGGCCGCCGGCGAGCGCGGCAAGGCCGACGCGCGGCTCGGGCAGGGCGAAAGTCGCATTCTCCGAGGCGATGATGAGGTCGCACGCGAGCGCGATCTCGAAGCCGCCGCCCATCGCGACGCCGTTCACCGCGGCGATGATCGGCTTGTCGCAGTCGAAGCGCGCGGTGAGGCCGGCAAAGCCGCCCTTGTCCCAGCCGCGTTTTCCTCCCGCTGCCTGCCATTTCAGATCGTTGCCGGCGCAGAACGCCTTGTCGCCGGCGCCGGTGACGATCGCGACCCACTGCTCGGCATCCGCGGAGAAATCGTCGAACACCTTCTGCAGCTCGAAATGCGCATCGGTGTGCAGCGCGTTGTAGACCTCGGGACGCGACAGCGTGACGATCGTGATCGGCCCCTTGCGTTCCACCTTTGAGAATTTCAGCTCCATCGCGCGCTCCCGCATTTTCTTCCGAAGGAATATTGCCGGCATATTACCGCGCGTCGGCGCCGGGGCACCATCGAATTGCGCTGGTGCGCCTTGCGCGCGTCACACGCCTCGCTTTGCTTGACTTGCACGCGCTCTTCTCAGCTTAATCGCACGAAGCGGAAATGCGCCTAGCGCCTTAACGCAAAACGATAAAATCAATCCGGGAGAGAACCTGTGGATTTCTCATTGCCAGCCGATCTCGTCGCCTATCTCGGAGAGCTCGACCGTTTCATCGAACGCGAGATCAAGCCGCTGGAAGAGGCCGACGACAACATCCGCTTCTTCGATCATCGCCGTGAATGGGCGCGCACCGATTTCGAGAATGGCGGCCTGCCGCGGCATGAATGGGAGGCTTTGCTGCGCAAGGCGAAAGATCTCGCGGATGCCGCCGGCCATCTGCGCTTTCCCGTGCCGAGGCAATATGGCGGCAAGGATGGCTCCAATCTCTGGATGGCGGTGATCCGCGAGCATTTTGCCGCAAAAGGTCTCGGCCTGCACAACGATCTGCAGAACGAGCATTCCATCGTCGGCAACTTCCCCGTCGTCACCATGCTCGATCGCTATGGCCGCGACGATCAGAAGGCGATGATCGACGGCTCGATCAGGGGCAAGTACCGCATCACCTTCGGCCTCACCGAGCCGCATCACGGCTCCGACGCCACCCACATGGAGACGCGCGCGGTGCCGGCGATCCGCGACAACGTCAAGGGCTGGATCATCAACGGCGAGAAGATGTGGACCACGGGCATGCACGTCGCCACCCACTGCGCGCTGTTTGCGCGCACTGGCGGTAATGACGGCGATGCCCGCGGCATCACCTGCTTCCTGGTGCCGGCCAAGAGCCCTGGCGTCAAGGTCGAGGAATATATGTGGACCTTCAACATGCCGACCGACCACCCCCGCGTCAGCTTTACCGACGTGTTCGTACCGGAGGACGCGCTGTTCGGCGAGGTCGGCCGCGGCCTGTCGCTGGCGCAGTGTTTCGTGCATCAGAACCGTATCCGCCAAGCTGCGAGCTCGCTCGGCGCGGCCGTCTATTGCATCAACGAGAGTGTGAAATACGCGCGCGAGCGCAAGCCGTTCGGACGGGCGCTCGCCGAGAACCAGGCGATCCAGTTCCCGCTGGTCGAGCTTGCGACGCAGGCCGAGATGCTGCGCCTTCTGATCCGCAAGACCGCCTGGGAGATGGACCAGCTCACCGAGGAGCAGATCGAGCGCACGCTCTCGGATCGCGTCTCGATGTGCAACTACTGGGCAAACCGCCTCGCTTGCGAATCCGCCGACCGCGCCATGCAGGTCCATGGCGGCATGGGCTACTCACGCCACAAGCCGTTCGAGCACATCTACCGCCATCACCGCAGGTATCGCATCACCGAGGGGAGCGAGGAGATCCAGATGCGGAAGGTGGCGGGGTTCCTGTTCGGCTATATGGGGCCGGGGAAGCACTGAGGCTTGCACTGCAATCGTAGGGTGGGCAAAGCGACTTGTCGCGCCGTAGCTCGAAGAGCGTAGGCGGAAGCGTGCCCACCACACCTTGAATACGGAGCGAGATGGTGGGCACGGCGCTTTGCGCCTTTGCCCACCCTACGGCACCGCGGATCAATTCACCCGTCGATCCTTCCCCGCCCAATACGGCTCGCGCAACTGCCGCCGCAGGATCTTGCCGCTCGGATTCCGCGGCAGCGCCGGCAGGAACTCCACGCTCTTCGGCGTCTTGTAACCGGCGATGCGCGTCCGGGTGAAGTTGATGATGTCGGTGACGCTCGCCTCTTTGCCCGGCTTCATCACCACGACGGCCTTCACCGCCTCGCCCCATTTGTCGTCGGGCACGCCGATCACCGCGGCCTCGGCGACATCAGGATGATCGCACAGCGCGCTCTCGACCTCGGCGGGATAGATGTTCTCGCCGCCCGAGATGATCATGTCCTTGATGCGGTCGTGGATGTAGAGATAGCCGTCCTCGTCCATGTAGCCGGCATCGCCGGTGCGCAGCCAGCCGTCGGAACGAAGCGTCGCGGCGGTCGCCTCCGGTAAATTCCAGTAGCCCGCCATGTTGGAGCCCGAGCGCGTCGCGATCTCGCCGACCTCTCGTGGCGGCAACGGCTTGCCGTCGAGGTCGAGGATTGCGATTTCGATACCCGGCAGCGCCTTGCCCGCCGAGCGCATCCGCTCCAGCCCCTCGACGTGATCCTCTGGCGGCAGCGCGACGATGGTGCCCGTGGTCTCGGTCATCCCATACAGCTGCACGAAGCCGCATTTGAAAACCTCGATGCACTCCTTCAGCAGCGCCGCCGGTATGGGCGAGGCGCCATAGAGCATGTATTTCAAT
Organism: Bradyrhizobium sp. Rc3b; assembly: GCF_900114915.1. Taxonomy (GTDB): domain Bacteria; phylum Pseudomonadota; class Alphaproteobacteria; order Rhizobiales; family Xanthobacteraceae; genus Bradyrhizobium. The sequence continues at coordinate 24,505 of NZ_FOUS01000010.1, read as the reverse complement.
CGTGAAAAGTCCACCGTCCTGGCGCGTGGCTGCCGCACCACGAACTGCATCGCCGCCGGCACCATGAACAGCTTTGTGATGCCCGACTGCTCGAAGAAATCCAGAATCTTGGTCGGATCGAATTCGCGCGCGATCACGCCGCGGGCGCCGTGATATAGGCCCATCACACCCCAGCCGGAACCGCCGATGTGGAAGACCGGCATCGCCACCAGCGAGACGTCGTCGGTCGACCACCGGTTCCACTCCGGCTTGTCCTCGGCATTGCCTGATTGCACCAGGTTGAGGAAGTTGGCGTGGCTCAGCATCGCGCCCTTCGGCTTGCCCGTGGTGCCCGAGGTGTAGAGCTGGATCGCGATGTCGCGCGTCGCGATCGGCACCCCGGGATCGTCACCGCTCTGCGCATCGCGCCAGGCCGGAAAATCCTGCCATTCCGGCGCGCCGCCTTCGGTGGTGATGACAGTGCGCACGCCCGGTAGCTGGTCCCTGATCTGGCGGACCTGAGTGATGAACTCCGGCCCGACGAACAGCACCGCGGCCTTGCAATCGTCGACGATGAAGGCGACCTCGGGTCCCGCGAGCCGCCAGTTCACTGGCGCCATCACCACGCCGGCCTTCATCGCGCCCATCAGCAGCTCGAAATAGAGGTCGCTGTTCTTGCCGAGATAGGCGATGCGGTCGCCCTTGTTGACGCCCATCGCAATCAGCGCGTTGGCGACCTTGTTGGTCCTCGCATCGAATTCGGCAAAGCTGGTGGTGCGGCCCTCGAACTCATAGGCGATGGCGTTGCCGCGGCTTTTGGCGCGCTCGCGCACCATGTCGGCGAGAGTTGCCAATGGCTGTGTGGACATGTTTCTCCCGTGGAGTCTTGTTTTTATGCCGCGGAGTTTGGCGTCATCCGCGGGTGAAGACAAGATGGGGCCCGGCTGTCGTCCCGGACAAGCGCGCTTCAAGCGCGCAGATCCGGGATCCATAGCCACAGGGAGAAGTTTTACGATAACTCGGAGTTACCGTCTCGCGCCACACTCCTCCCTGTGGTTATGGGTCCCCGCCTTCGCGGGGACGACAGGTGAGGGTGGGGCGAAGACGTCAGCCCCTTACATGCCCCGCATTCGCGCCAGACAACTACCCCCGCTTCGCCCGGTCCTTCTCGTTCTGCGCCATGATGCTCTCCCGCGCGGTTTTCCAGTCGTCGTCGCTCCAGTCGCGGAGCTGGTAGAAATTGCCGCCCATGGCGAGCGCTTGCGCGCCATCCATGGCGATGGTCTCGCCGTTGATCCAGTCGCAGCCGCCGGAGATCAGGAACACCGCGACGTTCTGCAGTTCCTCCATGGTGCCGACGCGGCCCATCGGGTTCATCGCCTTGGTGCGTGCGCCGGCCTCGTCACCCGGCTTGATGCGCTTGCTCATGCCCTCGGTCGGGATCTCGCCGGGCGCGATGGTGTTGAGGCGGATGCCGTAGCGGCCCCATTCGGCCGCGAGCGACATCGTCATGGCATGGATCGCCGACTTGCTCATCGCCGACGGCACCACGTAGGGCGAGCCGTTGCGCACCCAGGTCGTGGTAATCGACACCACGTTGCCGGGCTGCTTGGCCGCGATCCAGCGCTTGCCGATCGCCTGCGTCACGTAGAACGTACCGTGCATGACGATGTTGGCGACGGCGTCGAAGCCGCGCGGCGACAGCTCCTCGCTGCGCGAGATGAAATTGCCGGCGGCGTTGTTGATGAGGTCGGTCAACGGCGCGTCGCGGAAGATGGTCTCCACCATCTCCTCGACCGCGAGTGCGTTGCGGATGTCGACGCCGTGGCTGGTGACGCGGCCGCCATACAGATCCATCAGCTCGGTCGCGGTCTCGTTGCATACGATCTTGCGCCGGCCGCAGATATGCACCTCGGCGCCGAGCTGGAGGAAGCGGGCCGCCATCGACTTGCCGAGTCCAGTGCCGCCGCCGGTCACGAGAATGCGCCGTCCGGCCAGAAGATTTTCCTTGAACATGGCTGTTTCTCCCGTACGGAATGTCAGTTAATTGGTCGATTGACTAAATCCGGCCGCCGGCGTCCTGTAAAGCGGCACTGAACAAGAACAGGCAAGAACCAGAGGAGAATTGATCCATGGAAGAGCGCGTCTCGATCTCGATCTCGGAAGGCGTCGCCGACGTGCGCCTGGTGCGCGCCGACAAGATGAATGCGCTGGATCAGGCGATGTTCGAGGCCCTTGTCGCCGCAACCGACCGGCTTTCGAAGGACAAGAGCGTGCGCGCTGTGGTCCTTTCCGGCGAGGGCCGCGCCTTCTGTGCCGGTCTCGACATGGGGCGTTTTGCCGCCATGAAGGAGAAGGGCGGCAATGGAATTCCGGGTGGCGAAAATCGCGATCTCACCAAGCGGACCCACGGCCAGGCGAACTTCCCGCAGCAGGCGGTGTGGGGCTGGCGTCAGCTTCCGGTTCCCGTGATTGCGGCCGTGCATGGCGTCGCCTTCGGCGGCGGCTTCCAGCTGTCACTCGGCGCCGACATGCGCTTCCTCTCCGCGGACGCGCGGATGTCGATCATGGAGATCAAATGGGGGCTCGTCCCTGACATGGCGGGCACGCCGATCCTTGCGAGCCTCGTGCGCGACGACATCCTGCGCGACCTCACTTACACCGGCCGCATCTTCTCCGCGCAGGAGGCGATGACCTACGGCCTCGCCACGCGCATCTGCGACGACCCGCGCGCGGCGGCGCTCGAAGTCGCGCGCGAGATCGCGGGAAAAAGCCCCGATGCGATCCGCGCGGCCAAGCGGCTGCTGAACAATCTCTCGGTCGATCCAGGTCCGGCACTGCTGGCGGAGTCGGTCGAGCAGCAGAAGCTGATCGGCAGCGCCAACCAGACCGAAGCGGTGCGCTCCAATCTGGAGAAGCGCGCGGCGAAGTATGCGGATTAGCTCGGTCCTCATCCCGAGGAGCCGCGCAGCGGCGTCTCGAGGGATGGCCACGGGCTCTCATGGTTCGAGACGGCGCTTCGCGCCTCCTCACCATGAGGGGCAACTCCAGCAAGAAGAAAAACAACAATGAGCGAAACGTCCCACTTCCTCGGCATCGTCTCCGGCGACCGCCGCCGCAGCCACACTGAGGTCGGAGCCCGCGCAGACCGCATCGCCTCCGGCCTCGCCAGGATCGGTGTCCGCCAAGGCGATTGCGTCTGCATGCTGATGCGCAACGACATCGCCTTCCTGGAGGCCGCCTACGCCGCGATGCGCCTCGGGGCCTATGGCGTTCCGATCAACTGGCACTTCAAGCCGGAAGAGATCACCTACATCCTGAACGACACCGGCACGTCCGTGCTGATCGGGCACGCCGACATGCTGCATGCCCTGCGCGATGCGATCCCTGAGGGCGTCACCGTGCTCAGCGTGCCGACGCCGCCGGAGATCCTGTCCAGCTACAGGATCAATCCCGATCATCTGAAGACGCCGGATTTCGCCATTGATTTCGAATCCTGGCTCGCGCAATTCCAGCCCTATGACGGCCCGGTCGTGCCGCAGCCGATGAACATGATCTATACCTCGGGAACGACAGGCCACCCCAAGGGCGTACGCCGCAACGCTCCGACGCCGGAGCAGCAGGCGGCGGGCGAACGCATGCGCGCGATGATTTATGGGCTCAAGCCCGGCGCCCGCGCGATCCTGCCGGGCCCGCTGTATCATTCCGCGCCGAATTCGTTCGGCATCCGCGCCGGCAAGCTCGGCGGCGCGCTGGTGCTGATGCCGCGCTTCGAGGCGGAAGAGTTCCTCGAGCTGATCGAGCGGTACAAGATCGACACCATCTTCATGGTGCCGACCATGTTCATCCGCCTGATGAAGCTGCCGGAGGCGGTGCGGAGGAAGTACGACGTCTCCTCGCTGCGCCACGTCATCCACGCCGCCGCGCCATGTCCGGCCGACGTCAAGCGCGCCATGATCGAATGGTGGGGGCCGGTGATCTACGAATTCTACGGCTCGACCGAGTCCAGCGCGGTGACGTTCGCGACCTCCGAGGACGCGCTGAAGAAGCCCGGCACGGTCGGCAAAATCTCGCCCGGTGCCGAGCTGCGCTTCCTCGGTGAGGACGGCCGCGTGCTCGGCGTCGGCGAGATCGGCGAGATCTATTCCCGCATGGCCGCGCTTGCCGATTTCACCTATCACAACAAGCCGGAGAAGCGCGCGGAGATCGACCGCGACGGCTTCATCACCTCAGGCGACGTCGGTTACATCGACGAGGACGGCTACGTCTTCATCTGCGACCGCAAGCGCGACATGGTGATCTCGGGCGGCGTCAACATCTACCCGGCCGAGATCGAATCGGTGCTGCACGCTGTCCCCGGCGTGCATGATTGCGCGGTGTTCGGCATCCCTGACGCCGAATTCGGCGAGGCGCTGATGGCCGTGGTGGAGCCGCAAGCCGGCGTCGCGCTCGCAGCCGCCGACGTCCGCGCCGCGCTGAAGGCGCATCTGGCCGATTACAAGGTTCCAAAACACATCGAGATCCGCAGCGGCCTGCCGCGCGAAGATTCCGGCAAGATCTTCAAGCGCCGCCTCCGCGATCCCTATTGGGAGCAGGCGGGGCGGAAGATCTGAGGCGGTGCCGTAGGGTGGGCAAAGCGACTGGTCCGCCGTAGCTCGAAGAGCGAAGGCGGAAGCGTGCCCACGTTCTGAATGTGATCCGGAAAGATTGGTGGGCACGGCGCAAACGCGCCTTTGCTCACCCTATGAGATCAGGGACAAGGAAACACCTGTCATGACCGACGCCACCAACGAAGTCCTCTACACCGTCGCCGACCACATCGCGACCATCACCCTGAACGCGCCGGAGCGCATGAACACCATCTCCGGTCCGATGCTGAACGACCTCGCGCGCCTTTTGACCGAGGCCAACGAGGACAAGAATGTCCGCGTCGTCATCCTCACTGGCAAGGGCAGGGCGTTCTGCGCCGGGCTCGACCTGCGCAAGGAGCGCGACGGCAACGGCCTCAGCGCGGCGTCCTCGCCGACCACGATCAACCTGCGCAACACGCCGCCGACGGTGTTGCAGGCGATGGACAAGCCGACCATCTGCGCCGTCAACGGCGGCGCGGCCGGCTATGGCATGGACACCGCGCTCGGCTGCGACATCCGCATCATGGCGGAGTCCTCGAAGCTCGCGGCCGCCTTCGTCAAGCGCGGCGTGGTGCCGGAATCCGGCGGCACATGGCTGCTGCCGCGCATGCTCGGCTGGGCCAAGGCGGCCGAGCTGATCTTCACCGGTCGCACGCTGAGCGCGCGCGAGTGCCTGGAATGGGGCCTTGCGAATGAGGTCGTGCCGGATGCCGAGCTGATGACCCGCGCCACGGCCATCGCCCGTGAGATCGCCTCCAACGCGCCGCTGGCGGTGCAGGCCTCCAAGCGCATGATGCGGATGGGTCTGAACGAGAATTTCCACGACCACGTCCACCACGTCTATCTCCAGCTCCTGCCGCTGTTCAAAACCCAGGACATGGCCGAGGGCATGAAGGCGTTCATGGAGAAGCGCGAGCCGAAATTCGAGGGGCGGTAGCCGGGGGCGTCTGGTACGCGTTGGAGTAGCAATCATCGAGCGGCTCGGCTAGGTTGGCGTTCCCACGCCAATCCCCTGCGATCATCCATGCCCTCATACCGTGCCGGTTTCTTCGAAGTCCCCCATGCCGCCGTCTACGTGCTGATGACGGTGACGGTCCTCGCATCGGGGTTCTGTTTCATCCAGGCGGGCGGTCCGGCGGCGCCGGCGGAGTTGCTGTATCGCTACGGCGGCATGTATGCGACCGCGATCGCGCGGCACGAATACTGGCGCCTCGTCGCCTATGGCTTCTTGCACGTCAATTTCGTCCACCTCACCATGAACATGCTGTGCCTGGTGCTGTGGGGCGCACATCTCGAGCGGCGGGTCGGGCCGGCCTATTTCCTTGTCATCTACCTGTGCGCGATGGTGTTCGGCGCCGTCATCGGCAATGGCATCCATTCGACGCCGTATTTGACGGTCGGCGCGTCCGGCGCCACCTCAGGCATCCTCGGAGCGCTGCTCTGCCTGTGGATCCTCGGTAAGCTCGACGTCAGGTTCGACTTCTTCGCGATCAATATCGGATTGAACATCGCGTTTGCGCTCGGCAATTCGCGGATCGACTGGGGCGTGCATCTCGGTGGTTTTGCGGCCGGGCTGATCGCCTGCGCAGTGCTGGACCTGATCGAGAAAGCGAATGTGTGGGTGCTTCGCTGCAAATTTCCCGAAGCCGTGAAGGTCAATCTGACACTGCTCGGGTGCGTCGTTGCGCTGTGGGCCTGGAGCGGTCAGGCCCAGGCGATCGCAGCCGGGGGTTCTGGATGGGTCCCGGCTCTCGTCGCCGTGGTCGCGTATTGCGCCGTCGTGAAGACGATTGATCTCGCACTCTCCGTCAAGAAGGGCCTTGCGATCGTCGTGGCGATTTTGGCCGGTGTGAACGCGGCCGCCGTGATGCTGTCCGGTTGGGCCCTGGCATCGTCTTGCAGCCCGCGCTGGCCCACCGGGTCTGTCCCGCTCGACAACTTACTCGCCACATTCTGCCCTAGTCCTGTTGTCATCTCGGGGCTGGCCGCGATCGGCGCCGCCGCGCTGACGCTTTGGCTCTGCTCAAAGGAGATCTCGCGCGGGATCGAGGATGTTGGGTTTGTCGGCACATCGCTGCGCGCCGAACGCAGCCGGCGTCACGGATTATGAGCTTGGAGGGGATCGGACATCGGGGCCATCTTAGCAGAGACAGATTTCATGCCTATATGCACGGGATCATCCACCTCCGGATCATCCCATGACCCCCGTTTCCATGCTGCTCAACATCCTCTGGATCCTCTTCGGCGGCGCCTGGATGGCGTTCGGCTGGGTGATCGCCGCGGTCATCATGGCGATCACCATCATCGGCCTGCCCTGGGCGCGGGCAGCGTTCAACATCGCCGTCTACACGCTGTTGCCGTTCGGCTCGCGGGCGGTCAGCCGCTACGACGTGACCGGTGTCGAGGATATCGGCACCGGGCCGCTCGGCGTGATCGGCAACATCATCTGGTTCGTGCTCGCCGGCTGGTGGCTGGCGCTCGGCCACTTATTGACCGCACTGGCGCTCGCGATCACCATCATCGGCATCCCCTTCGCCTGGGCCCATCTCAAGCTCGCAGGCATCGCGCTGTGGCCGATCGGCAAGGTGATCGTGCCGGCCTGAGGCGTGGCTCGTAGGATGGGTTTCGCAAGTGCACCCCATCCTGCGCGCTGCGGACATCAATGAGCATGCTCCCTCAGGGACGAACGCGAATGATCGTATTTCCCTTGCGTCGCCCGGTCGGATTTAAGGCGGCGACCGCATCGTCGAAGGTCGAGACCTTGCCGATGTTCGTCCGCAGTCGTCCGTCCCGCGCCCGCTGGACGATCTCACTGAGTTGGGCGCGGTCCGCCTCGACGACGAAGTCGACCGCCAATCCATCGGAGGGCCGCGCCTCGGCCGGCCCGACGATGGTCACCAATGTTCCTCCGGCTCGAATGCGTTCTACCGACCGCTTCTGTATGTCACCGCCGATGACATCGAACACCAGATCGACCTTGCCGACGTCTTGCAGGGAGTCTTTGTCGAGGTCGACGAACTCGTTTGCGCCCAAATCGAGCACCATCTGACGGTCAGCGGCGCGTCCGGTGCCGATGACGTAGGCGCCGGCCTCTCGTGCGAGTTGCGTCACCATCGACCCGACTGCGCCGGCCGCGCCGTGTGCCAGGATGCTCTGCCCCGATTTGAGACGGCCATGCTGGAACAGCCCTTGCCATGCGGTCAGCCCCGAGATCGGCAGGCTCGCCCCCACTGTGAACTCGACGTCGCCCGGCAGCGGCGCAAGATTGCGCGCCTCGATCGCCACATACTCGGCCAGCGTGCCGTCGCGATACCAGTCCGCCAGGCCGAACACCCGCTGTCCCAACACCAGCCCTGTCGTTCCATAGCCAAGAGCAGTGACCACTCCGGCCAGCTCGTGTCCAGGGATCGATGGTGTTCGGTCGCGATCGAGGCGATCAGTCCAGGTCGAAGGCCACGTCAGCTCAGTCGGGACGAATCCCGACGCATGAACCTGAACCACGACGTCGTTTATCGCAGCCTGCGGCTCGGGCCGGTCCACCAGCTTCATCCCCGCCGTTCCCGCGGCCTGTTCCGTTACAACGATCGCCTTCATTGGATTGTCTCCTCAGTCATTGTCTCTTGACCCAATGGTTGCAGTCAGTGTGAGCCGCGACGGCTATCCACAAACTGCCAGACAGTGTGAAAGTGTCCGCGGTCTGCATTGACCGGGGCTCCCACTGAGACTGCCGATCGGGATCGCTTCGTTCGTGGTACTAGCAGTTAGATGCGTCACGCTTGGTCATGAGACCAGTACCAAGATTGCAAAATTCGGCTGTACCAAGGGCCATTGAGACGGCGAACAGATTGCCAGAGCTGACAACCCTATCCAGGCCCAGCTCAACGTCCAGGCAGTTGCTGACCGGAATTCCTGGCGGTCGATGGCAACGGGCGGCCTTTCGGCCGCACAGTGTTTCTTGTGATCAAGAGGGTATCGTCGCGACATTGCGCAATGCAGACGGACTCAGCCCGTAGGATAGGTAGAGCGCCAGCGAAATCCATCAATCACTCCGCCTGTGACGAAGCAGGATGGCTTTCGTAAGTGCTCAACCCATCCTGCGTGCTCTGGACCGGAGGAAGAGAGCGCCTGCAAGTCCAACCAAGAGGCATATCCCAACCGTATAGCCCGCTGGATTCATGAAACCCAGATGATCGGCAAGGACGGTGAGGGTGATCGATGCAATCACTTGCGCGATCCAGACGCGCCACGCTGCTTCCATCGCTTGCCCAAACGTCGCCCGTTCAAAATAAAGCACGCCCCATGAAGGTGCCAACAAGACGACCAGCAGAACGACAACTACGACTGCCGCAAACATTATTGCCCTCTCCGCCTGCCGACAGGCGAGAACCGTCCTTCTTCACCGCTTAAATGGCCGCCGAAGGGATGACCACCGCCAAGAATTAGAGGACCAGGGATTGAAGCCCGCGCAAGAAAGCGGGCTTCCTCTCGTTTGCCAAGATAGCACAGAAGGCTTGGCACAAGCACGAAGACAGGCAGTGCAACCGCCGACGGCACCACATACAAGAAGATGGCGCTACGCCGCCCCATATCCTCGTTCGTATAAGGCGATGACCGCTCCGCTGAGGGCGTGAAGCAGTCCACCCCAAACTAAGCGCATTAACCAGGATGACAGGAATGACGGATCTACGCTTTGCATGCTCATCGTGAGGTCGACCGATAGTCCCATCCCATGCAGTATTTAGCTGCTCGTAGGATGGCCACAGCAAAAGCGAAACCCATCACGGCTTCGCAAGTGCTCAACCCATCCTAGGTGCCGACGGCGTAGTCCTTTGCTTCCTTCCTGACGAAATTGATGAACTGTTTCACGACTGCGGACTTGTCATCGCGGCGGGAGGCAAGCTTGAGCGTAGCCATAGGTCGGTTGGATCCCTTGATCGAGCGGTAGATCACGCCTTCCATGTTCATACGTTGAAGCGAGGCCGGGACAAACGTGATGCCAAGGCCAGCGCCGACCAGACTCAGCGTCGACGTGATGCGGGGCGCCAATTGCGTGGACGCCCCGAGGTTACCGATCCGCGGGCTGAAGCCGGCTGCCCGGCATGCGGCAATGGTGGAATCGTACATTCCCGTCCCCGGCGGTCCGTACAGGATGAAAGTCTCGCGGGACAGTCGATCAAGCGAAACCGGCGCCTCGGTTTTGGTTTGAGCTAGCACGTGGCTGCTTGGCAGCGCCACGACCATTGGTTCGTCAAGCAGCGACGTGACGGCCAGCCCTTGTCCATTGCCCATCGCAGCGCGAACGAAAGCTACGTCCATTTGTTCGTTCCTTACGCGATCGACGGATTCGTTGCTCAGACATTCCTCCAAAGTCAGAGCCACCATGGGACAGGCTTCGCGAAATGCGCGAATGGCGCGCGGCACGACCGGATGAAACGGCGTCGTGGAGGTGACCCCGACGCACAGGCGCCCCTGTTCACCCCGCGACGCGCGCCGGGTCGAGTCGAAAGCCCGATCGAGATGCATCAATGTCGCGCGCGCCTCCTCCAGAAAAGCACGGCCCGCGTCAGTCAGCTCCACGCCCCGGGCTTTGCGTAGAAAAAGCTGCACGTCGAGTTCCCGCTCGATGGCCTTGATCTGCTGGCTCAGCGGCGGCTGCTGCATTCCGAGGCGTTCAGCGGCTCGCGTGATATGTTTTTCCTCCGCTACAGCGATGAAATAGCGTAGATGCCTCAGCTCCATTTGCCATATCCATTAAATATGGAAGTTGATGGCAGCATATTATAGCTTGTATGCCTCTGGAAGCTTATCGTTGGGGCGACCATTCATGGAGGCCCACATGCGATTGAACCGCCGCCGCTTCCTGACAGCCTCATGCACGACCCTCGCGGCAGCCGCCTTGTCACGGCCGGCGCTCGCGGAGCAATATCCAGTCCGACCGGTGCGCGTCATAGTGCCGTTTGCTGCCGGAGGTCCAAACGATGTGGCGGCGCGTGTCATTGCGCAAGGACTCTCCGACCAGCTCGGCAAGCAATTCTTCGTCGAGAATATTGGTGGGGCCGGAGGCAATATCGGTGCAGGGCAAGCTGCCAGGGCCCAGCCCGACGGTCATACGATCTTTGTGGCTTCACCGAGTTATGTCGCGAATCCCACGCTCTTCGAAACTGTTCCCTACGACGTCCAAAAGAGCTTTGATGCCGTCACGCTGGCGGCGACCGCTCCTACTTTGCTTACGGTCCATCCGTCCATTCAGGCAAAGTCGGTCAAGGACCTCGTAGAACTGATCAAGGCCAGCCCGGGCAAATTCAGCTACGCTTCGCCGGGAGCGGGCACACCGCCTCATCTGTTGGGAGAACTCTTTCGGCTTTCACTTGAACTCGACATCGTGCACGTTCCTTTCAATGGCGGCGGTGCGGCCATTGGATCGACCCTCGCGGGCCATACGCCCGTGTCGTTCGGCGCGCTGCCACCCGCCATACAGCACGTCAGGGAGAACAAGTTGCGGGCGCTCGCGCTGACCAGCAAAACCCATTCCGAGGCGCTGCCGGGCGTTCCGAGCATTGCCGAGGCCGGGTATCCCGACATCGCGGCGGACATCTGGACGGCCGTTCTCGTCCCGGCAGGAACGCCGAAGGAATATATCGGCATCCTCCGGCGCGAAATTGCCAAGCTGATCGATCGAGCTGAAGTCAAGGATCGGCTCGCCGGTCTCGGATACCTGCCGGTCGCCAACTCTTCCGACGAATGCGCCGCATACCTGGCGTCTGAATACCGGAAATGGGGAAAAGTCATTCGCGATGCCGGGATCAAGGCCTCATGACGATCCATCCGTCGAGAACGTCCGCCGAACACACGGTTGCGCATCATTATGCTCGCGGCGGACTGATCGAGGTCATCGAAAGCGGTCTCGCTCAGATGGGGAAAACGACAGATACGGTCACGATCGACGATCTCTCCGCGGTGGACGAATTCCATATCGGCGGCCGGAAAGCGACCGAGGAACTGATGGCGCAGCTCGGGATTACGGCCGCGGACCATGTCCTGGATGTCGGCTCCGGTCTGGGAGGTCCAGCCCGCTTTCTCGCCGACCGCTATAAGTGCCGGGTCAGCGGAGTCGATCTGACGCCGGACTACGTCGAGACTGGACTCCGACTATGCCAATGGCTGGGGCTCGATGATCGCGTTACTCTCCATCAATCCAGCGCGCTTGCGATGCCGTTTCAGGAGGCGACCTTCAACAAGGCATACATGCTTCATGTCGGCATGAATATCGAAGACAAGGAAAATCTCTGTCTTGAAATCGCGCGTGTCTTGCAACCGGGAGCGCTTTTCGCAGTCTATGACGTCATGCGGACAGCCGAGGGCGAATTGCTGTTTCCTGTGCCATGGGCCACGACAAGCGATTCGAACATGGTCAGCGGTCCGGAGCGCTACAAGCGTGCATTGGAGCGAGCAGGCTTCGAAATCCTGTCGGAACGCAACCGAAAGGACTTCGCGCTTGCCTATTTCGCCGAATTGAAAGCCCGTTCGCTTGCCGGCGGCGTTGCTGGATCGCTGGGCTTGCACACGCTGATGGGCGAGAAACGGCAAGATCAAATACGCAACATGATCACGTGTATCTCCAACGGCATCATTGCCCCCTGCGAACTGATCGCACGTAAGGCTTGAGGCCGTAGGCCTTGAGCGGCTTTAGCTCGTCGGGACCCAAGCGAGACTTGCGCGACATTCGGCTTGCCCCTCAGCACGGGGATGGGTTTCGCAAGGGCTCTACCCATCCTAGCGCTGAGGTCTCCACCTCAATCCCTCGCGCTACCCATCGGGCAAAACACACCACATGCAGGTCAAGGAGCGGCGCCGCAAAATATTCTGATTGACCGAATTCGTTGTTTCGGCTAAACCGCATTTCATCCTGGCCCGTCAAAGGGGCGTTTCGCGATCGTCACGATACGTAGGCCGGGATGCGATGGACGCGGCAGCGCCGGCGCGCGAGGTGATGGCAGGGCGGGCAAAATCCCGTGAGCCGTTGCGATCCGCGGCACGACACGGCGCGGTCACAGCGTTTCTTTTCGGCGTCGGGGGCGAGCACGCGCGAGCTTCCGGCTGTCCGGGGAAGGACGTCCGCGGACGGCAAAAGCGTGTGGTCCTGACGCCCGGGGTCTGTGCGTCAAGGCTTGCGGTGATGCAGCGGCCCAACCGGGCGCGCACATCAGTCATCCGCAAGACGACGGGGGCAATAGTGCATCGCTCCCCGGGGAGAGCGCGCCATAAGCCGTAAAACCATTGCGCAGGGAAGGCCGGGATGTCCCGGCGTCACCTGTGGTCACCCCGCGTGCGTCTTGTCGCGTGCGGACCATCGGGTGCCAGCCGGCGCCCGGCCTTCCCTGCGCCCTTTGTTCTCGATGAGGGCGAAACGGACAGCAAAGCTCGGGCGGAATACGCCGCGAGAAGGCGAAGGCGTGCTTATCGGTACAAAGAGAAAGCCTCGTGCCCCGGACGCAGCGAGCGCGACGCGTCTTCGCGGCGTGGTGCGCTGCTGAGCCGGGGCCCGGAAGGCGGCAGGGACGGTGTGGCTTTTGGGGTCCCGGCTCTGCGCAGCACCGCTTAAGCGTTGCAGGCGCGTCCGGGACACGAGCGTGGCCGCCAGTTTGCACCGCCTCCAACTTCGTCTTGCACTGCGGTAGAAAAATATCGCACACTCCGCTGGGCCGAGGAGCCCAGGAAGCTCTTCAAGGGAGCTCTTGAAGAGGAGCGAGCCATGTCCCTCCAGACCATACCGTCCGACGCCACTGAGCCTCGCCCCAACCGTCCCGAGGACGTTCAGGTGACGGAAGCGGAAGCCCGCCTGCGGGATGATATCCGCCTGCTCGGGCGCATCCTCGGCGACACCGTGCGCGATCAGGAGGGCGCCGATGTGTTCGATCTGGTCGAGCGCATCCGGCAGACCTCGATCCGGTTCCACCGCGACGAGGACCGGCTCGCCCGCCGCGAGCTCGAGCAGATCCTCGACAGCATGTCGACCTCCGAGACGGTGCGGATCGTCCGCGCCTTCAGCTATTTCTCCCACCTCGCCAATATCGCCGAGGATCAGAACAACATCCGCCAGATGCGCGCCCGCAGCGCCGCGAAGAACGGCGGCTCCGGCGTGCTGGCGGAAACGCTCGCCCATGCCCGAGACGCCGGCATCAAGCCCGATCAACTCCGCAGCTTCTTCAAGTCCGCGCTGGTGAGCCCGGTGCTGACCGCGCATCCGACCGAGGTGCGCCGCAAAAGCACGATGGACCGCGAGATGGAGGTCGCAGGCCTGCTCGACCGCCGCGAGCGCGTCGCGCTGACCGCGGAGGAGGCCGATGCCAGCGACGAGCAGCTTCGCCGCGAGGTGCTGACGCTGTGGCAGACCAATCTGCTGCGCCGGACCAAGCTCAACGTGCTCGACGAGGTCGCCAACGGCCTGTCGTTCTATGATTACACCTTCCTGCGCGAGGTGCCGCGGCTGGTCAACGCGCTGGAGGACCGGCTGGAGGAGGGCGGCGAGCAGGCCGCCTCCGAGCTCGCCTCGTTCCTGCGGATGGGCAGCTGGATCGGCGGCGACCGCGACGGCAATCCCTTCGTCACTGCCGACGTGATGCGCGGCACGCTGCGTCTGCAGTCGAGCCGGGTGATGCAGTTTTATCTGAACGAGCTGCACGTGCTCGGCTCGGAATTGTCGATCGCGGCGCATCTTGCCGACGTCTCGGAAGAGCTGCGCAACCTGGCGGAGCGCTCGCCGGATACCTCGCCGCACCGGAGTGGCGAGCCTTATCGTCTGGCGGTCTCCGGCATCTACGCGCGCCTGACCGCGACGGCCGAAAAGCTCGCGGTCGAGATCACGCGCCGGCCGGTCGGCAAGGGCGCGCCATATGCGAGCGTGAAGGAGCTGCAGGCCGATCTCGATGTGCTGCACCGCTCGCTGATCTCCAACAATGCCCGCGTCATCGCCCGCGGCCGGCTGCGGCTGCTGAGGCGCGCGGTGGACTGCTTCGGCTTCCATCTCGCCCGCCTCGACATCCGCCAGAACTCGGCGGTACACGAACGCACCATCGCCGAGCTGATGGACGCCGCCAATCCCGGCATGTCCTATCTCGCGCTCGGCGAAGAGGCGCGCATCTCGCTGCTCACCAATGAATTGCGCTCGACGCGCGCGCTGGTCTCGCCCTTCGTCAAGTACAGCGACGAGACCATGGGCGAGCTCAACGTCTTCCATGCCGCCGCTGAAGCGCATGCGATGTTCGGTTCGGACGCCATTCCCCAATGCATCATCTCGATGTGCAAGGGCATGTCCGACATGCTCGAGGTCGCGGTGCTGCTGAAAGAGGTCGGCCTCGTCCATCCCTCCGGGCGCAGCGCCATCAACATCGTGCCGCTGTTCGAAACCATCGAGGATCTGCAGGCCTCCAGCGGCATCATGGACCGCATGCTGTCGCTGCACGATTACCGCCGCCTCGTCGACAGCCGCGGCAGCGTGCAGGAGGTCATGCTCGGCTATTCCGACAGCAACAAGGACGGCGGCTTCGTCACCTCGGGCTGGGAGCTCTACAAGGCCGAGATCGGTCTCGTCGACGTGTTCGAGCGGCATCACGTGCGGCTGCGCCTGTTTCACGGCCGCGGCGGCTCGGTCGGCCGCGGCGGCGGGCCGAGCTATGACGCCATCATCGCGCAGCCCGGCGGCGCGGTGAACGGCCAGATCCGTATCACCGAGCAGGGCGAGATCATCTCGTCGAAATATTCCAACGCCGAGGTCGGCCGCAACAATCTGGAGATCCTCGCCGCCGCAACGCTGGAGGCGAGCCTGCTCAATCCGCGCCAGAGCGCGCCGCGCCGCGAATATCTGACCGCGATGGACGAATTGTCGAACCTCGCGTTTAGAGCTTATCGCGGCCTCGTCTATGAGACCGACGGTTTCGTCGACTATTTCTGGGCCTCCACCGTCATCAACGAGATCGCGACGCTGAACATCGGCAGCCGTCCGGCCTCGCGCAAGAAGACGCGCGCGATCGAAGACCTGCGCGCGATTCCCTGGGTGTTCTCCTGGGCGCAATGCCGCCTGATGCTGCCCGGCTGGTACGGCTTTGGCAGCGCGGTCGAGCAGTGGATCGCGGAGCATCCGCAACAGGGCATGCCGTTCCTGAAGGAGCTCTACAGGGAATGGCCGTTCTTCCGCATGCTGCTGTCGAACATGGACATGGTGCTCGCGAAAAGCTCGATCGCAATCGCCTCGCGCTATGCCGAGCTGGTGCCGGACGAAGCCCTGCGCGAGAAGATATTCGGCCGCATCCGCCGCGAATGGCATTCCTGCATCGAGACGCTGCTCGACATCATGGGGCAGGACCGCTTGCTGCAGGGCAATCCGCTGCTGGAGCGCTCCGTGCGCCACCGCTTCCCCTATCTCGATCCGCTCAACCACGTGCAGGTCGAGCTGTTGAAGGAGCACCGCGCGCAGAACCCGGACGAGCAGGTGCTGCGCGGGATTCAACTGACGATCAACGGGATTTCGGCGGGGCTGCGGAATACGGGGTAAATGCGAATGGCGAATAGGGAGTAGCGAATGGATTCTATTCGCCATTCGCCACCCACCATTCGCCTATCTCAACAGAAATGCGCGCCCTGCGTCTCCACATAGACCGCGTACAGCGACTGGCTCGCGGTCATGAACAGGCGGTTGCGCTTCTTGCCGCCGAAGCAGACATTGGCGCAGGTCTCGGGCAGCAGGATCTGTCCGATGCGCGCGCCGTCGTTCGGCGCGAACACCTGCACGCCGTCATAGCCGGGACCGACCCAGCCGGCGCCGACCCAGATGTTGCCCTCGGTGTCGACGCGCAATCCGTCGGGGAAGCCCGACTTGCCGTCGAGCGTCATGTCGATCAGCTTCTTCGGGTTCGACAGTTTGGCGCCGTCGATGTCGTAGGACCACACCACGTTCTTGGCCTCAGGGTAATGCGTGATGCCGGTGTCGCAGACATAGAGCTTCTTGTAGTCGTGGCTGAAGGCGATGCCGTTCGGCTTGAACGGCTCGTCTGCGACCTTCGCCACCTGTCCGGTCTGGGCGTCTATGCGATAGACGGCTTCCTTCTGGTGCGGCTGTAGCGAACCGGTATTGGCCAGCTTGCCCTCGTAGATGCTGATCGCGCCGTAGCCGGGATCGGTGAACCAGATCGACTTGTCGTTGGGATGCACCACCATGTCGTTCGGGCCGTTGAGCGGCTTGCCGCCGGCCTGCTCGGCCAGCGCCGTCACCGAGCCGTCGTGCTCGTAGCGGACGAGGCGCGTGCGCTCGGCGCTGAGCTGGCGTCCCTCGGTGTCGAACGAATTGCCATTGGCCTCGTTCGACGGCTTGTGGAACTGCTCGGAGATGTGGCCATCGTCGTCGAGGTAGCGCAGCTGCCGGTTGGCGGGGATATCGCTCCAGACGAGATATTGTCCCTGCGCATTCCACGCCGGCCCCTCCGCCCACAGGCAGCCGGTGTAGAGCCGCTTGATCGCGGTGTTGCCGACCTTGGCCTTGAAGCGCTTGGGGTCGATGGCGATGATGTCGGGGTCGGGATAGCGCTGCGGCTCGGCATTGGCGCCGAAGTCGCGGGCGTCGGCTCGCGAGGCGAGGACAGTGGATGCGGCGAGAGCCGCCGTGCCTTTGAGCAGCGTGCGGCGGCCGAGGCCGCCCGTTACAGAGGTGTCGTCGGAGTTGGTCAGTGTTCTTGTCATGGTTTCCTCCCAAAGTTTCGTTGGGAGGACACCATTCGCCCGCAATCGGGCGTAAACCGGGGCGATCTCCGGCCGAGACAACCGGAGATCGCAGGGCTGGGATGCCGGAAATGCGGCTAGACGGGATCCCAGGTGAAGATGTCGGCGGAGCGGTCCAGCTCGTAGAACGAGCCCTTCAGCGCCGGCATGCCATGTTCCGCGATCGACTGCGGCGTCCAGCCTTCGCTCCGCTGCACCGAGCGGATCGGACGGTTCTGGCTGAACAGGAAGATCTCGTTCATGCGCACGCCAAAGATCTGCCCGGTAACGTCCTTGGCGGCATCGGAGATCAGATAGCCGCAGAGCGGGGCGATTTTCTCCGGACCCATCTGCTTGATCTTCTCGACCCGCGCCTTCTCGGCCTCAGTCTCGGTCGGAATGGTGCCGATCATGCGGGTCCAGGCGAACGGCGAGACGCAGTTGGAGCGGACGTTGAAGCGGCCCATGTCGAGCGCGATCGACTTCGACAGCCCGACGATGCCGAGCTTGGCGGCGGCGTAGTTGGCCTGGCCGAAATTGCCGATCAGGCCGGAGGTCGAGGTGAAGTGCACGAAGGAGCCCGACTCCTGCTCGCGGAAGATTCGCGCGGCGGCGTGGCTGACGTAGAACGAGCCCATCAGATGCACCTTGATGACGGCCTCGAACGCCTCCACGCTCATCTTGTGGAAGATCATGTCGCGCAAGATGCCGGCATTGTTGACGACGCCGTCGAGCCGGCCGAAATGATCGGTCGCGGTCTTCACGATCTTGCTGGCGGGGATGGCTTCGGCGACCGACTCGAAATTGGCAACCGCGGTGCCGCCGCGCTTCTTGATCTCCTCGACCACCTCCTCGGCGGGCGCCGCGTTCGAACCGGCGCCATCCGAGGCTCCACCGGGATCGTTGACCACGACCTTGGCGCCTTCCGCCGCACAAAGCAGCGCGATCTCGCGACCGATGCCGCGGCCAGCGCCGGTGACGATGATGACCTTGTCCTGCAGTGATTTAGTCATGGGATGCCTCCTGTTGTGCCCGTCATTCCGGGATGGTGCGAAGCACCAGACCCGGAATCTCGAGATTCCGGGTCGCGCTGCGCGCGCCCGGAATGACGGTGCCTTACCTCTCGTTCGTAAACACGATCGTGCCACTTGCCGCGAACATGCCGCCGACGCCGTGGCACACCGAAATCTTCGCGTTCGGCACCTGCGCCGGCGCGATGCCGCGCATCTGGCGCACGCTCTCCTGCAGCGCGTACATGCCGTACATGCCCGAATGCATGTAGCTCAATCCGCCGCCATTGGTGTTGAGCGGCAGCTTCCCGCCGGGCCGGGTGTTGCCGTCGGCAATGAACTTGCCGGTCTCCTCATGCGGCATGAAGCCGAGGTCGCCGAGGCCGAACAGCGGCAGATGCGCGAACGCATCGTAGATCATGAGGTGGTCGACGTCCTTGTGGGCGATGCCGGCTTCCTTGAACGCGAGGGGGCCTGCGGTCTTGAACGCGCGCGAGGAGTTGAAGGTCTCCATCTGGCTGACCATCGGCGTCTCCACGCTCTCGCCGGTGCCCATGATGTAGACGGGCTTGCGCGGAAAATCCCTGGCGCGATCGGCCGAGGTCAGGATCAGCGCGCCGCCGCCGTCGGTGACGAGGCAGCATTGCAGCAGGCGGAACGGATAGGCGATCATGCGCGAATTGAGCACGTCGGCGACCGTGATCGGATCCTTCATCATCGCGCGCGGATTCTTCGCGGCCCATTCCCGCTGCACCACCGCGACCGCGGCGAGCTGCTCATGCGTGATGCCGTAGGTCTTCATGAAACGCAGCACGGGAATCGGGAACATGCTCGGCGGCCCGTAGACCCCGAACGGCGCCTCGAACTGGCCTTGCAGGCTGTCGGCGGGGATCGAGCGCGGCGCCTTGCCGATCATCGACTTGCCGCTCTCGGCGTGCGTGATCAGCACGGTCTTGCACAGGCCCGCCTCGATCGCCGCCGCGGCATGCCGAACGTGCAGCATGAAGGAGCAGCCGCCGACCGAGGTGCCGTCGACCCAGGTCGGCTTGATGCCGAGATAGTGGCAGACCTGCTGCGGCGTCTCGACCGCGGTGGCAAAGCCGTCGATGTCGGAGAGCTTCAGTCCGGCATCGGCGATGGCGTTGAGCGCCGCATCCGCGTGCAGCTGGAGCTGCGAGGCGTTCGGGACGACGCCAAGTTCGGTGGTCTCGGCCGCGCCGACGACGGCAACCTGGTTTCTGCGCATGGTCTACCCCTTCGCCGGACGAAACACGGGGAGGGTGATCTTGTCGTCGAGTGCCTGGAAGGCGACCTCGAGCTTCATGTCGAGCTCGAGCGCCTCGGGCGTCTGCGGGCAATCGATGATGTTGCTCATCATCCGCGGTCCCTCGGCAAGCTCCACCACCGCGATCGCATAAGGTGGCGTGAAGCCTGGCGCGGCCGGACGGTGGTTGATCACGTAGCTGTAGAGGAAGCCCTTGCCGCTCGCCTTGAAGATGCTGACCTTGCGCGAGGCGCAGGACGGGCAGAACGGGCGCGGCGGGAAGTAGACATGCGCGCAGGCGTCGCAGCGCTGCAGGCGCAATTCGCCCGCCTTCGTGCCGTCCCAGAAATGCTGGGTCTCCGGCGTCGGTTTTGGTCGCGCGCGCTGCGGTTCGGCCATGTCGGAACGCCCTCCCAGAAAGCAAATCTTGATAGGGCAGGCTTCACGCCCGCCCGTTTCGATCTTGATGCGACAATCGACCATGGGGCGTCAACGGTCCAGCAATACGCATGCATGCCATCATGCGCACAATGCTTGTGTCGAACTGAGGCAGCGCTATAGATTGCGCGCGACAATATTCCGTGAGACAGACATGCCCGAATTTCCGACGCTGGCGAAGCTCGCCGAAGACCTCGAAAGCGGCCGCACCACCGCCCGCAAGCTGGTCGAAGCCTGCATCGCCAGGATCGCCGATCCCGCCGGGGAGGGGCAGCGCACCTTCCTCCATGTCGATAAGGACGCCGCGCTCGCCGCGGCCGACGCGATGGACGGCTTGCGCAAGGCCAAGGCGGCGCCATCGCGCTATGCCGGCATCCCGATCTCGATCAAGGATCTGTTCGACATCAAGGGCCAGGTGACGCGCGCCGGCTCGCGCGCGCTCGACGATTCGCCGCCGGCCGAGCAGGATGCGGCGACGGTGGCGCGGCTGCGCAGGGCCGGCTTCGTCGTGATCGGGCGCACCAACATGACCGAGTTCGCCTATTCCGGCATCGGCATCAATCCGCATTACGGCACGCCGAAGGGGGCCTGGAACAGGGCCGAAGGCCACGTGCCGGGCGGCTCCTCCGCGGGCGCGGCGGTGTCCGTGCTCGACGGCATGGCACACGGCGCGCTCGGCACCGACACCGGCGGCTCCTGCCGGATTCCGGCCGCCTTCAACGGCATCGTCGGCTACAAGCCGACGCAGCGGCGCGTGCCGCTCGATGGCTCCGTGCCGCTGTCGTTCTCGCTCGACAGCATCGGGCCGCTGGCACGATCGGTCAGTTGCTGTGCCATACTCGACGCCGTGCTCGCGAACGAGCCGATCGCCCCGCTGAAGCCGCGTCCGATCCAGGGCATGCGACTGGCGGTGCCGACCACAATCGCGCTCGACGATCTCGACGCTGAGGTGGCCGAGACGTTCGAACGCGCCCTGAAAACGCTTTCCGATCACGGCGCCATCATCGAGCGCATCGAGATGGCGGAGTTTCATGACATCGGCCCGATGAATGCCAAGGGGGGCTTTGCCGCGTCCGAGAGCTACGCCTGGCACCGCTATCTCATCACGGCCAAGGGCGACGTCTACGACCCCCTTGTCTCGGTCCGCATCATGCGCGGCGAGGCGCAGAGCGCGGCCGACTACATCGATCTCCTCAACGAGCGTCGCTCGCTGATCGCCCGCGTCAACGCGCGCATTGCGCCCTATGATGCGCTGGTGCTACCGACCACGCCCAACACGCCGCCGAAGATCGCCGACCTTGCCGATGACAAGGCGTTCACGCGCGAGAACATCCGCGCACTGCGCAACTGCACCCTGATCAACATGATCGACGGCTGCGCCATCTCGCTGCCGGCGCATCGCCAGGGCGACGTCCCGGTCGGCCTGATGCTGGCGGGCGCTGGCGGAACGGACCATCGTATTTTCGAACTTGCTGCCGGCATGGAGGCCGTCATTCGTGTTTGACCTGACTTTCACCGTCGATGCCCAGGATACCACCACGCCGCTGACACTCGCGATCGACCAGATGGTCATCGCCGGCTGGACCGGCCGCGACCCCGTCGCGCGCGACAAGCACATCAAAGAGCTGCAGGAGATGGGCATCGCGCCGCCGGCCTCGACGCCGATCTACTACCGCGCCTCGGCGCGGCGGCTGACCCAGGAAGACAGCATCGAATGCACCGGCGGGGATTCCTCGGGCGAGGTCGAGTTCGTGCTGATCGGCTGGCAGGGCCGCATCTTCGTCGGTTGCGGCTCCGACCACACCGACCGCAAGGTCGAGGCCTACAACGTCACCGTGTCCAAGCAGATGTGCGACAAACCGATCGCCTCCACGCTGTGGGAGCTCGAAGACGTCATCGGCCATTGGGACAAGATGATCCTGCGCTCCTATGCCACGATCAAGGGCGAGCGCGTGCTCTACCAGGAGGGCACGCTGGACGCGATGCTGCCGGTGAACGACCTGATCGCACGCGGCTTCGAAGGAGGAAAATTCCCCGACGGTTGCGCCATGTTCGGCGGCACGTTTGCAGCCAAGGGCGGCGTCCGCCCGGCGGAGCGCTTCGATTTCGAGCTGGAAGACCCCGTGCTGAAGCGGACGATCAGGCATGGCTATGACGTGGCGACGTTGCCGGTGAGAGGCTAGCTCCACAAGCGATGGTCCCGTAGGGTGGGCAAAGCGACTTGTCCGCCATAGCTCGAAGAGCGACGGCGGAAGCGTGCCCACGTCTTGCCAAGACGCGGGCACGGCGCAAGAGCGCCTTTGCCCACCCTACGAAA
The DNA here is from genome assembly GCF_900114915.1 of Bradyrhizobium sp. Rc3b. Lineage (GTDB taxonomy): Bacteria > Pseudomonadota > Alphaproteobacteria > Rhizobiales > Xanthobacteraceae > Bradyrhizobium. The sequence continues at coordinate 2,116 of NZ_FOUS01000010.1, read as the reverse complement.
CTGGTCTGCTTGACCTCCGCCGTCGCGCCTAACTCTCCTCCGTCGTTGCAGCGTCGCTCTCTCCGCTTCATTGCGAGCGAGGCGAAGCAATCCAGAATCTCTCTGCGGAACCGGTCTGGATTGCTTCGTCGCAAGGGCTCCTCGCAATGACGCGGAGAGAGCTATCGGAAATCGGGTGGCGGAGTGAACGTCCGGCTGCGAAGGTGATTGTTATGACAATGACCGCACGAAAATCAGACCAACGATCCGCTCCCGATCTCACCGCCCACGTCGACGCCCTCGACTGGCCTCAGATCACGGCCGAACTGGAGGCCCAGGGCTGCGCCGTCCTGAAGGGCCTGTTGACGCCGGACCAGTGCCGCGCCGTTGCCGCGCTCTACCCGGACGACACGCAGTTTCGCAGCCGCATCGTCATGGGCCGCCACGGCTTCGGCCGCGGCGAGTACAAATATTTCTCCTATCCGCTGCCCGATCTGATCGCGCAGCTGCGCCCGGCGCTCTACACGCATTTGCAAGGCGTCGCCAATCGCTGGAACGAGGCGATGGGGATCGACATTCGCTATCCCGCCGCGCATGCGGCGTTCCTGAAACGCTGCCACGAGGCGGGGCAGGCGCGGCCGACGCCGCTGCTGCTGCAATATGAGGCGGGCGACTACAATTGCCTACACCAGGACCTCTATGGCGAGCACGTGTTCCCGCTGCAGGTCGCGATCCTGCTCTCCGAGCCGGGCCGCGACTTCAGCGGCGGCGAATTCGTGCTGACCGAGCAACGGCCGCGCATGCAGTCGCGGGCCGAGGTGGTGCCGCTGGCGCAGGGCGACGCCGTCGCCTTCGCTGTGCATCACCGCCCGGTACAGGGGACACGCGGCACTTACCGCGTTAATCTGCGCCATGGCGTCAGCCGCATCAGGTCCGGCCAGCGCCACACGTTGGGTGTAATTTTCCACGATGCCAAATGAGTGCTGCGATTGACGGCTGATCTGTTCGACAGTGTTGCCGAGGCGCAGCCGTCGCGCGAGGAGATCGCCGACGGTGCCGTGCTGCTGCGCGGCTTCGTCAAGCCGATCGAGACCGAGCTGATCGCCGCCGTGCGCGCGATCGTGGCGCAGTCGCCGTTCCGTCGCATGACCACGCCCGGTGGTCATCTGATGTCGGTGGCGATGACCAATTGCGGCGAGCGTGGCTGGATCACCGATCATACCGGCTATCGCTACGACCCCATCGATCCGCGCACCAGCGCGCCATGGCCCGAAATGCCGCCGGTGCTCCGCGATCTCGCCCGCCGCGCGGCGGAGCAGGGCGGCTTTCAAAACTTCGCGCCCGATGCCTGCCTCGTTAACCGCTACGAGCCCGGCACGCGGCTGTCGCTGCATCAGGACAAGGACGAGCTGGATTATTCGGCGCCGATCGTCTCGGTCTCGCTCGGATTGCCGGCGACCTTCCTGTTCGGCGGCCTGGCGCGCGCCGACAAGCCGTGCCGCTTCCGCCTGGTGCATGGCGATGTCGTGGTCTGGGGCGGACCTAGCCGGCTTGCCTATCACGGCGTCGCGCCGCTCGCGGAAGGTGAGCATGCGCTGCTGGGGCGGAAGCGGATCAATCTGACGTTTCGCAGGACGCGGTGACCTTCCTTCTCCCCTTGTGGGAGAAGGTGCCTTCCCGAAGGGAAGGCGGATGAGGGGGCTTTATCCGCGGAGACAGACCCCTCATCCGTCTCGCTGCCGCTTCGCGTCAGCGATCCACCTTCTCCCACAAGGGGCCTGTTGCGTTATCGGTCTTGGAGGCTGAGGACATGAGGAGAGAGGGGCGTGGTTACGGCAATTGCCAGCGAGGTCTGTAGTGTTCGCCCTCGGCGGGCGGTTCAGGCCGCGATCGTGGCCCACCGCCTCATGTTGAAGGCGATCGAGGCGAGCAGGACCTGCCCGCTTGCCTTCATCAGACCGACGTAGCGGATGCAAGTCAGTCGCATGCGGCGTTTGAGAGTGGCGAAGGTGGTCTCGACCTGGGCTCGCCGGCGTGCGATGAGGCGGTTGTAGCGTTTGAGCCTTGGCGGCAGTTCCGGATGATGTCTGTTGGGACGGAACGCGATGCGGGGCTTTTTGCCTTCCGCTTTCAACCG